>NZ_CP054698.1:0-5042500 GCF_014023275.1 Nostoc edaphicum CCNP1411 | reverse complement strand
CAGCTAGCTCCTGGTTCGATTGGCATTTCACCCCTAACCACAACTCATCCGCTGATTTTTCAACATCAGTCGGTGCGACCTCCACTTGGTGTTACCCAAGCTTCATCCCTGGCCCATGGTTAGATCACCAGGGTTCGGGTCTATAAACACTGATTATCGCCCTTTTCAGACTCGGTTTCCCTTTGGCTCCAGCATTCTCGCTTTAACCTACCAGTGCCTATAAGTCGCCGGCTCATTCTTCAACAGGCACGCGGTCAGACTTTAAATAGTCCTCCCACTGCTTGTAAGCTAACGGTTTCATGTTCTATTTCACTCCCCTTCCGGGGTTCTTTTCACCTTTCCCTCGCGGTACTGGTTCACTATCGGTCACACAGTAGTATTTAGCCTTACGAGGTGGTCCTCGCTGATTCACATGGGATTCCTCGTGCCCCATGCTACTCGGGATTCAGCTACTATCCTTTAACTTTCGACTACAGGACTTTCACCTTCTTTGGTGCAGTATTTAGCTGCTTCGTCTAGCCTCCAGATTCGATATCGCTGTCCCACTACCCCAATCGGTAAACCAATTGGTTTAGGCTCTTCCCCTTTCGCTCACCACTACTGAGGGAATCTCTGTTTTGATTTCTCTTCCTCCAGCTACTAAGATGTTTCAATTCGCTGGGTTGGCTCTCTCCTGCCTATATATTCAGCAGGTAGTATTAAGGGTTGCCCCATTCGGAAATCTCCGGATCTCTGTTTGCTTCCAACTCCCCGGAGCATATCGTCGGTAACCACGTCCTTCATCGCCTCTGTGTGCCTAGGTATCCACCGTTAGCCCTTATTAACTTGACCACTCAAACATTTGCTGTTCTACAAATTGCATTCACAAATAGTTAGTTCTGCTTACTTCGTCACTTCCTACTGATTTTACTCAGCACTCAGCACTCAGTACTCAGCACTAAAAAATGTCTGTGTCTGCCTGCTAATTTCGCGTTACTATGCAGTTTTCAAGGTTCTGGCTGAGAACTAACTCAGCAGTCTGACTCAATTAAGTCATGTTGCTGATTTCTCACTAGTTTTTCTGTTTTGGCAATCGCCACAGGTGGAGGTTAGCGGACTCGAACCGCTGACATCCTGCTTGCAAAGCAGGCGCTCTACCAACTGAGCTAAACCCCCAGATACAATTAAAAATTGATAATTAAAAATTAAAAATTGAATTTTCTTCATTTTTAATTTTGCATTTTACATTTTTAATTGATTCAGGTGGGCCATCCTGGACTCGAACCAGGGACCTCACCCTTATCAGGGGTGCGCTCTAACCACCTGAGCTAATAGCCCATATCGAACCAAATCATAGTTTGAAAGCTTTCAACAAATGTCTGCGACCGACCTAGGTTAGACCAACTTACTATCTATATAGCTGTATGCTTTTTGATATGTAAGGGGTGTAGGTCTCCCTAAAAAGGAGGTGATCCAGCCACACCTTCCGGTACGGCTACCTTGTTACGACTTCACCCCAGTCACCAGTCCTGCCTTAGGCATCCTCCCCCCCGAAAGGTTGGAGTAATGACTTCGGGCACTACCAGCTTCCATGGTGTGACGGGCGGTGTGTACAAGCGCCCTGGGAACGAATTCACTGCAGTATGCTGACCTGCAATTACTAGCGATTCCTCCTTCACGCAGGCGAGTTGCAGCCTGCGATCTGAACTGGCTCCGGTTTACGGGATTTGCTTGCATTCGCATGCTTGCTGCCCTCTGTCCGGAGCATTGTAGTACGTGTGTAGCCCAAGGCGTAAGGGGCATGCTGACTTGACGTCATCCCCACCTTCCTCCGGTTTGTCACCGGCAGTCTCTCTAGAGTGCCCAACTTAATGCTGGCAACTAAAAACGAGGGTTGCGCTCGTTGCGGGACTTAACCCAACATCTCACGACACGAGCTGACGACAGCCATGCACCACCTGTGTTCGCGCTCCCGAAGGCACTCCCAGCTTTCACCAGGATTCGCGACATGTCAAGCCTTGGTAAGGTTCTTCGCGTTGCATCGAATTAAACCACATACTCCACCGCTTGTGCGGGCTCCCCCGTCAATTCCTTTGAGTTTCACCGTTGCTTTAGCGTACTCCCCAGGCGGGATACTTAACGCGTTAGCTACGGCACGGCTCGGGTCGATACAAGCCACGCCTAGTATCCATCGTTTACGGCTAGGACTACTGGGGTATCTAATCCCATTCGCTCCCCCTAGCTTTCGTCCCTCAGTGTCAGTTGCGGCCTAGCAGAGCGCCTTCGCCACCTAGTGTTCTTCCCTGATCTCTACGCATTTCACCGCTACACCAGGAATTCCCTCTGCCCCGAACGCACTCTAGCCATGTAGTTTCCACTGCTCTTATCTAGTTGAGCTAGACTCTTTAACAGCAGACTTACATAGCCACCTGCGGACGCTTTACGCCCAATCATTCCGGATAACGCTTGCATCCTCCGTATTACCGCGGCTGCTGGCACGGAGTTAGCCGATGCTTATTCCTCAGGTACCGTCATTGTGTTCTTCCCTGAGAAAAGAGGTTTACGACCCAAGAGCCTTCCTCCCTCACGCGGTATTGCTCCGTCAGGCTTTCGCCCATTGCGGAAAATTCCCCACTGCTGCCTCCCGTAGGAGTCTGGGCCGTGTCTCAGTCCCAGTGTGGCTGATCGTCCTCTCAGACCAGCTACTGATCGTCGCCTAGGTAGTCCTTTACACTACCTACTAGCTAATCAGACGCGAGCTCATCTTCAGGCAGTTAACCTTTCACCTTGCGGCACATCCGGTATTAGCCACCGTTTCCAGTGGTTGTCCCAGACCTGAAGGCAGATTCTCACGCGTTACTCACCCGTCCGCCACTAAATCCCGAAGGATTTCGTTCGACTTGCATGTGTTAAGCATACCGCCAGCGTTCATCCTGAGCCAGGATCAAACTCTCCGTTTTGTATTGGAAAGCTCTATAGCTCAATTAGCTGCTCTTTTAAAACTTCAGCTTAGTTCTCTTTATTTGCTTGACGCAGGCCACTTGTTGTATAATGGCTTTCAAACTATAATATTTTCAAGGTTCGGTGTCCTTCAGGCGTCGCTCTTTCGCGCTCCGCTTCAGGCACTTATTCAATATAGCGAACCTACTTCATTGTGTCAACTACTTTTTCCAAAATATTTTTGGATTGTTTCTTAGTCCACTGAAACTGACTACAGTGCTGGGTTGTAGGCAACAATGGTTTATGCACTGTGTTGACTAAGGGTGGGTGAAGCGTGAATTTTCAGTCGGTAATAGCTTTATTGCATCAGTTTTGGGGCGATCGCGGTTGTCTTATTGCCCAGCCCTACGATATTGAAAAGGGGGCTGGTACTAAGAATCCCCATACATTTTTAAGAGCATTGGGGCCAGAACCGTGGGCAGTTGCCTACGTTGAACCATGTCGTCGCCCTACAGATGGGCGCTATGGCGAAAACCCGAATCGCTTCCAACACTATTATCAGTACCAAGTTTTGATTAAGCCATCACCAGATAATATTCAAGAGATATATCTGGATTCCTTGAGGGCTTTAGGCATCCGTCCTGAAGACCACGATATTAGGTTTGTTGAGGATAACTGGGAAGATGCAACGGTAGGAGCTTGGGGCACTGGGTGGGAAGTATGGTTAGATGGGATGGAAGTTACTCAATTTACCTACTTCCAACAGTGTGGAGGAATTGATTGCCGTCCGGTGTCGATTGAGATTACATACGGCTTAGAGCGGCTGACAATGTATCTCCAGCAAGTAGAAGCATTTACAAAGATTCAGTGGACAGACAACATTACTTATGGAGATGTTTTCCTGCAAAGTGAGATTGAGCAGTCTACTTATAACTTTGAAGCGTCGAATCCTGAGTTGCTACTGACGCTGTTTAGTTTGTATGAGCAGGAAGCTACCCAATTGACGGAGCGAGGATTGGTCTTGCCTAGCTTAGATTATGTAATGAAGTGTTCACACACATTTAATCTGCTGGATGCTAGAGGAGTGATTTCGGTGACAGAGAGAACTCGCTATATTGCCAGGATTCGGCATTTGGCTAGGAAGGTGGCTCATTTATATGTTGAGCAAAGGGAAAAATTAGGTTTTCCGTTGCTCAAAGATACTATGAGTTCAACAGGAAGCCCAAGATGCTAAAGGGTGCGGCTACACGGACTAAGTACAGCTTTGTGTGAAAGCATAGCGTTTTTAACTCAGGGAACGCAAAGGTACGCAGAGTCTTGCCAAATTTAATTTGCTACGACTTTGTGTTCTGTTTATCCGTGCTGTGCTGAGGTTTAAGCTAGATATATCTTTAATAATTTGGCTTTTGCTAAAAGACAGAAATACGGTTAAATATTGAGTCTAGAACATTAAAGCTATAAGGATAAGGCCCGCCTGTGCGGGCTTTGTTTGTATAAACTTGATGGACTATACTTCACCAGAAGCATAAAAAATTTTGGCTGTTGCTGATTAAAGAAATGAAAAGCTCACCCAGAGATGCTTGAAGCGCAGATAATAAGAGTTTGGAATATTTTATTTTTGAATTTTATAGCCAAATTCAGAAATCCGATTTTTCTCTATTGCTACCCTCATTATTTTTAAATCAGCTGCAAATTCAGGTTGTCAGGCGCTTTTACAAAAATCTTATGATTCAAGCTAGTGGTGTAATTATTTGTCTTGGCTACATTTTTGGATTGCTGTTTACAGCAGTTCCTTGGGGTGGTGTGTGGATTTTGGTTCTAGGGATAGTAGGAGCAGTTATCTTTAGAAGACGCACTATCCTACGGCAATTTGCTCAGAAACCAGAAAATGTTGGAAGTAAAAATAAGGCAGTGCCTAACACTTGGCAAACTATTCCCCGTCCTCGAATATGGCTAGCTGCTGGCTTGGTGGGATTATTGGCAACTCTATATTTTCAATGGCGAGTGCCGCAACCAGGTGCAAAAGATATTAGTCAGTTCGTTCCGCCTGGAAATAGCAGTAATCAAGAACAACTTGTGATTATTCGTGGTGAAGTGGCGAGTAATCCCCGCTTGACTCGCAGTCAGCGAGGACAATTTTGGCTGGAAGCGACTCAGCTAGATGAGGTCAAAAATGATAAAGGTTCAGCAAGTGTCCCACAAGGGGTGACAGGCAAATTGTATGTGACAGTGCCTATACTTCAAGCTACTGGGTTATACCCTAGTCAACAAGTCGCTGTGACTGGCATTTTGTATAAACCAAAGGCGGCTTCCAATCCTGGTGGTTTTGACTTTCAGAAGTTTCTTAAACAGGAAGGAACGTTTGCTGGTTTGATTGGGCGACAAATAAATGTTTTAGAGCAGGAACGGAAATGGGGATGGTGGCAAATTCGGGAGCGAATTGTGCGATCGCAAGTTCGTTGGTTGGGTGTCCCTGAAGGGCCTCTTGTCAGTGCAATGGTTTTAGGTAGCAAAGCTGTTGATTTACCCTACGATATCCGCGACTTGTTTGTACAAGCTGGATTAGCTCATGCTTTAGCAGCTTCTGGATTCCAAACTTCCTTGATTTTGAGTGTGATCTTGCAGTTAACGAGGCGGGCAAAAAAAGGAACCCAATTTACCCTTGGTTTTTTGGCTTTAATAATTTTTCTGAGCTTAACAGGTTTTCAGCCTGCGGTTCTCAGAGCGGTAATTATGGGTTTTGCGGCATTAGTAGGGCTGCTATTAAAAAGGAAGGTAAAACAGTTAGGTTCGCTACTATTGGCGGCAACTCTGTTATTAGTATTTAATCCTCTATGGATTTGGGATTTAGGCTTTCAATTGAGTTTTTTAGCAACGCTGGGATTAGTTGTAACAGTACCCGCATTAGTCAACCGCCTAGCGTGGCTACCACCTGCGATCGCTTCTTTGATTGCCGTTCCCCTCGCTGCAACTATTTGGACTTTACCTGTGCAACTTTTTGTCTTTGGGGTTGTACCATCCTACAGTTTATTACTAAATGTTCTTAGTACTCCCCTAGTTTCAATCATTAGTATAGGTGGCATCATTAGCGCCATAACAGCGTTAATCTGGACTCAGGCCGGAAGCTTTTTAGCTACTGTGTTGCATTACCCGACTGATTGGCTAATTAAACTAGTGGAATTTTTTAGCAAGCTGCCAGGAAATTCTGTAGCTGTAGGTAGTATATCTACTTGGCAGCTTCTGACAATTTATTTACTGATTCTAATGGTTTGGCTAGTGCCGTGGTGGCAGCGGCGGTGGTGGTTTGCTAATGTGATTGCGATTGGTTTAGTATTTATACCCCTTTGGCATTCTACAAATACATTGTTTAGGATAACTGTATTAGAATCTGGTACGGAACCAATTGTAGTAGTTCAAGATCGAGGTACTGTAACTGTAATTAATAGTGGTGATGAAGGTACAGGACGTTTCACAATTCTACCGTTTTTACAACAGCAGGGTGTCAATCAAATTAATTGGGCAATCGCAACTGATTTCCAAGGCAATGAAAGTAATGCTTGGTTTGAATTAATGCGACGTTTGCCAATCAAAAACTTTTATGAGTATTCCCCCAAATCAGAAAATTCTATTACAATTCAGGCAATTCAACAAGAACTACAAAAGAATCAAGGAGTTTATCAACCTTTAGCTGTTGGTCAAGCTGTGAAAGCTGGTTCGATAGTAGCACAATTAATCAACGACCAATTACCCATCTTACAATTGCAAATTTTAGATCAGAATTGGTTATTAGTAGGTAATGTTAAGTCTAAAGAGGTTCAACAACTAGTTAAAAATGGAAGTCTGCCTCGCCCACAAGTACTTTGGTGTGCCCCTGAATCCTTGAAAGATTTAGTTATTGCTCTGCAACCACAAGTAGCGATTGCTTCTTCTGCAAATTTTGATACAAAAGCTTTATATGAACTTAATCAAAGTAAAACAAAACTGTTCTTTACAGGACGAGATGGAGCTATTCAATGGACACCTAATGGTCAATTTGAAGCGTTTATTGAAGCAACAGAAAATAAATCATCTGTTTTATAAAAAGCTCATAAATTCAGTAAATTCAAACTGGTATCAAATTCTATGACAATCTATTTTTATAGCACTCGTGAAGAATATGGTTGTTTCTCTAACTTTTCGCCCCACGGCTTTCAATTAGATGAATTGTATTGGTCAACTAGCGAACACTACTTTCAAGCACAAAAGTTTGTGGGTACACTTCATGTAGAACAAATCCGTCTAGTTAAAACACCTAAAGATGCGGCAAAAATGGGACGTGAGAGAACCCGTCCCCTACGTCAAGATTGGGAACAAGTTAAAGACGACATCATGCGGCAAGCTGTGCTGTATAAATTTCAAACCCATACAGATATCAGGGATATCTTACTTTCCACAGGCAATGCAGAAATTGTTGAAAACTCACCGATCGATTTTTACTGGGGTTGCGGAGCCGATGGTAGTGGTAAAAATATGCTAGGAAAAATTTTAATGGAGGTACGAGAGATCCTACACCATACATACAATACAGATGTTGATAATAAAAATGTTAAATAATATTATTGCTATGAATATTTGCACCAGTATCGATTTTTAGAATCTAACTTGAAGCAGAGAGATAATTAAAGGTATGAAACTAAGATTACTAGGCTTAAATATTTAGTACTCTATTGCTATAAAAAATATTTTTATTAGCGATCGCTTCATTGGTAAACTCTTATCCATACTAAACTTAGGCTGTGGTAAGCCAGTCTGATGAAAGATATATCCTGTTTTTGGGAACAATAGATTTATCACCAGACTTAACAGGAAGGGGTTGATGCCTAAAGGTGCATGGAATGATAGATCAAAAAATACAGTTCCCCTGCAATTACCCATAACATACCTAAAACCAGTGAAGCGTAATACGATTACCCATGAATTTGACTCTGGTTCACAAGCAGAAATACTACCTCCACAGGAAAGTGATGATAATTCATCGGAAGCGTCAAACCTACTAAGGCAAGGAATTCAACAGCAGCAAGCTGGTGAATTAATAGTAGCGATGAAGTCTTTACAACAATCCTTGGGGCTGTTTCAAGAAGTTGGGGATTTGCAAAAACAGGCACAGGTACTTTCTTTTTTAGCACTGGTAACTTACAGCGCTGGAGACTACAAAGGTGCTATTTCCTACTCCCAACAGTGTCTGTCTTTGCTCAATAACACCTCAGATTTAGCAGTGCAAATGCAAGCACTTTCCCATTTAGGCAATGCATACCGCCACCTGAATGAACATAAAAAGGCAATTGAATTTCTGGAAAAGTGTTTAAAAATAACGAAGCAACTGCAAGATAAACGGAGTCAAGTGGCAGCACTGAATAATTTGGGATTGGTGTATAAAGCTTTGGGCAACTTTACACAGGCTATTGAGTATCAGCAGCAAAGCCTGGAGATTGTGCGGGAACTCAAAGATAACTGGGGTGAGGAACAGGTACTCAAGAATTTAGGTAATGCTTGGTATGCTTTGGATAATTACCCGAAAGCGATCGCCTATTATGAGCAGTGTGTAGTACTAGCACGCTCCTTAAAAAATGTTCGCAGTGCTTCTCAGGTATTGAAGAATTTGGGAAATGCTTGTTATGCCTTAGGTGATTATGCTAAAGCCATTAAGTATTATGAAGATCGGTTGCAATTATCCAAAGAAATTCAAGACAAACGCAGCGAGGAACAATCTTTAGGTAGTTTAGGAGTTGCTTGTGAAGCTTTGGGTGATTACAACAAAGCAATTACATATTATGAAGAACGTTTAGTGTTAGCTAGGAATATCAAAGACCGCCGCAGCGAAGAACAAGCTCTTGCCAGTCTGAGAGTTGCTTGCTACGCCTTGGGTGATTATGCCAAAGCTATGCAGTACCAGCAGGGAACATCTTCAAATAGTTAAAAAGCAAGCGAGGGAAACAATTCAAAATGACTCGCACTGGTCAATTCCTCCCATTGTCTTTTGTTGCTGGAGATATACAAGGACTTCTAATGTATCTACTTGGGGAAATTCTGTGTAAAAGTTACTCACACTCCGGAAGGGTTCGGGTGTTTCCAAAACTATTGTGCGATCGCCCCACTGTTCTAACCAGGGTAGCAATTTTTGTGGCGCTACTGGAGTACATAGCCAAACTGTTGCTGGAGAAAGCGCTTTGAGAGCAGTTGCCGCTACCGCTATTGTCATACCTGTAGCAATGCCATCATCAACTAAGATGAGCGTAGCGTCCTGTGTATTCACTTGGGGACAAGCAGAAATTAATTGAGCCTCAAGATACTTCGCTTGGTTGATGGCTTTATTTAAAGCCACTTCCCGCCACCGCCCATCATGTTTAAGACGAAGTAGCTTTTGATCAGTCCAGAGGACATTTCCAGAAGTAGTTACTGCACCAATTGCTAACTCTGGGTTTTCTGGATGGCTAATCTTTTTTGCTACGACAATTGTCAACGGACAATCTAAAAGACGTGCTATTGGTGCTGCTACTGGTACACCCCCTCTGGGCAAAGCATAAACAATTGGTATAGGCTTTACCCCAGAATCAATAGTTTGCTGAGTCAAAACATCATGGATTACTCGCGCTAATATCTCACCCGCATGGGTGCGATCGGCAAAAAGTGGGGTATATGACATGGTTTTCCCCAGCATCTTAGGACGGGATTGCTTTTATCATGACCGAATTTTGTCTCAAATTAACTGATACAATAAGATTTGTATAAATAATTAAGTATTCAGCAAAAGTCTATTTATCTTGATAAATCTCCAACCAAAGCGGTATTTAACTCAGATAAAACAGCTGGCGCTGATGCCAAAATCCTGATTTTCATGAGCAGCGAAACCCAACTCAGCCTCTTCGACGACTCAAGCTTTAACCAACGAGAACTGATTCCTACAGACGCGAAAATTGCGATCGCTCCAGGAACTTATTCCAGCATCACGGAGTTGACACAGGATTGCGATCGCTGTCACCGTTGTCCATTAGGGGACACTCGGACTCATGCGGTTGTTGGACGCGGTAATCTCAAAGCCCCAATTATGGTTATAGGAGAAGCGCCTGGTCAAAATGAAGATGAAACGGGTTTACCATTTGTGGGCAGATCAGGGCAGTTGTTAGAGAAAATTTTGGCATCAGTGAATCTGACTACTGATCATGATGTATACATTGCCAATATCAACAAATGTCGCCCACCAGATAATAGAGTTCCCACTCCTATAGAAGTGGCGGCTTGTTTACCCTACTTACTAGAACAAATTCGCTTAGTTGACCCCAAAATAATTCTGTTAACAGGTGCAAC
This sequence comes from Nostoc edaphicum CCNP1411, assembly GCF_014023275.1. NCBI lineage: Bacteria > Bacillati > Cyanobacteriota > Cyanophyceae > Nostocales > Nostocaceae > Nostoc > Nostoc edaphicum. The sequence continues at coordinate 5,032,237 of NZ_CP054698.1, read as the reverse complement.
TGCTGTCAAAGGTATCACTGGCGATAAGCGAGGGATTACGAAAATTCGCGGTCAGTGGCTAGAGTGGGAAGGGCGGTTATGTATGCCAATTTTTCATCCTTCCTACTTGTTGCGTAACCCTTCTAAAGAAAGAGGTGCGCCGAAATGGTTGATGTGGCAGGATATCCAGGCTGTGCGTGCCAAGTTAGACGAAATCCAAAATAATAGCTAATGTGTTAAATTCGCTTAAATCATAGTGTATTTCACTAATTGCGATCGCCTATTTTCGATTGAAGTGGAAGCGATCGCATTTTTAGGTTTTCACTCCAATTAAGCAACATTTCTCTCTCGATTGCTTTTAACAGGCAACAACGGAAGCATTGCCATCTTCAACTATTTTTTATCCATTAAATTTCACTCCTAAGTCAATATTTAGAACTGCCTCAATCTTACGGATGATTCCTTCTGTTGCAGGCGCTCTCAAGTTTTCAGCCTCTAATTGATACCAATAGGCACGACTAATACCAGCCTCTCGGCAAATTTGTGTGAGAGACCGTCCATCTCTCTCTCTTGCCTGCTTCATCCGTTTTCCAATATCTGGAAAGTCCTGCACCACTTCCACTACTCGCTTAACTTGCACTACTGTCATACGGCTCAACTTCAAATCATGATTTTAGTGTAAGTTGTCTAAAAATAGTTGACAACTGTCTACAGACGGTAGACAATAATGGATGTAAATTTAGGATTGCGACAAAATATGATAAAAACCTGTAAGGTAATCTTCAGAGTTTTGATCTACTTCGATCCCAGCAATTACTTTAAATAGCTTGCTAATAGTCTCGATAATTTCAACCCATAATAAGGTTTTATAATGTTTTGCCATGTCTAAATACTTGTCGAGCAAAGCTCTGCACCATGTTAACTCTGTTGAAACTGCCTCGCCCAAGGAACTTCAACAACAGCTTAAGCTATTTTCAGAGAAGACAGGTTTCGTGTCGTCAGATGTGTTCGACTTAAGAAGTATTCGCCTACTGGTATCTCGGCTTCATGACATTCTCCGTGACAATGATAGCCAGAGCAATATCATCAGCCGCTTTGACGAAATCACGAAACTAGTCTTCGCCAAGATTATATCTGATAAAACTTACAACAGTGGAGCATCCACACCCTTCTCCCCTTCTGAACTTTCCGTAAATCCCTGCGTTGTCCGAAAATACTATCAGCACCTTTCACACCAGCACAGCAACCTTATTCCAAAACGGTTTAGTGAACTTGATTGCTCTGATAGTGCAATCATGAAATGTGTCTTAGCCCTTCAATCGTTCAATTTCACATCTACACAATTTGATGTGAAAGGATTGGCTTATGAAGAAATTGTTCGTAATACTTTTGGCAAAGGCGATCATCAACAATTTTTCACACCGCCTCATATTATTGATTTTATTGTTTCCGCTTGCCAGCCTTATATTAAAGGTGATATCTGTGATCCAGCATCCGGGACGGGTGGATTTCTCTGTAGCATTACAAGGCATCAAATAAATTATTCATCCCTTACAAGTATTGAGATTGACGAGCGACTCTCTTGGGTTTCGGGAATTAATATGCTTCTTCACGGAGCAAAAAACATTCGTACAGTGTTTCTTCCTTCTGGGGGAACGCTTGGTAATCAAGCTAAACAATTCTTTTCATGTTTTGATGCAATAATCACTAACCCCCCATTTGGCAGCGATTTTACTGAGTCTGATGTTTTAGAAACATTTGAATTAGGATTAGGTAAATCATCTCGTCGGCGTGGAATTCTCTTTATAGAACGTTGCCATGCTCTTTTACGTAAAAAGGGTACACTTGCCATAATTCTTGACGAGGGTGTTTTAAATTTGCCTCACGCAACTGACGTAAGACAGTTTATTATTAAAAACTTTGATCTAAAAGCTGTTATCAGTCTTCCTGAAACTGCATTCATGCCTTATGCTACCGTGAATGCCTCCATTTTAATAATGTCTAAAAAAACTTGTGCTGAGAATAGCAATCTTTCAGTATTTTTTGCTAAAGCAGATAAAGTTGGACGTAAAACAAGTGGCGATGAAGACATTCGTTATGACGAGGATGGGAAAAATTATCTTAATAGCGATCTTCCCTCTATATTAAATGCTTGGCACAAATACCTTCAAGAAGGCCAGGTTGATGAATCAGAAAATATCTATACTGCTGATATTTATTCTAATTTTGACAAAGAGAGAAATGGGTATCGAATAGATTTTCAGTATCATCACCCGTCTAGAATAAAAAGCCAACAATTAATTGCTACTTGTATTTATCCATTAAAACGTTTAGCCGATATTTGTGCAGAAAGGAATGTATCTATTTCTCCATGTAAAGAACTCTCAAGTGCAATTATTCGGTATACAGGGTTGGCAAATATTGAATCAAATACTGGACAATTTGAACAAGTTCCAACTCCATCTGACTCATTGAAAAGCTCAGTCAAGATGTACCAACCTAGTGATATAGTTTTTGCAAAAATGCGTCCTAACCTGCGAAAGGTTGCATTAATGAGTTTTGCAGAACCAGGTTTTGTCTCGTCAGAATGTTCAGTTTTTGCTGTCAATAAAGCATCTGATGGCACATATCTAATTGACCCTCTTATACTAAGCGTTTTACTTAGGTCAGACTTTGTTTATGGGCAAATTATGCATTTGGTAGCAGGTATTGGCCGTCTGAGAATTAACTCAAAGGAATTGTTGCAAGTAATGATTCCACTTCCACCTAAAGATGTTCAAGAGGAAATTCGCCGTCAGTATTTGAGTCAGCACCAAAAAATAGAGAATCTCAAATCGGATATTGGAAGCTTTTTAGACCGCTCTCAATTAATGCTCACATCGTCGGTACAAGAACTGGTTTGTTCTTTTATTGGAAGCCCAAAGACATCCTCCACGAGAATGAGCGAGTTGGTTGGCAATCAGATGAAGTTTGCTTCTTATTAAGCTCTGCTGTTTCAACAAAGAAAAAACAAAATTTAGTTCTCAGCCAGCTAAGAGTCAGCAAAGTTTACTTACTTACAGATAAATATGCTTGGAGAGAATTTGAGTATAAAAAAGGAAAATTGACATTAAAGCGAACAGGAAAAAAACCAAAGCGACTTATTCAAGGGAATCAAACTCCGTAGATTCAAGTTCAGCAGATTCAGGTTCATCTGGATCAAGCCGGAAATTAATAACTGATTGGCAGAATTGAAATACCCATTCGTTGAACTCCAAGCCTGAACAATGATTTATAAAGAGGGTTATCTGTTCGACAGGTAATGTAGCAACTAACGTTTTCTCAAAGTTGTATAACTCGCATTTGCTTAAATCACTGTCTTTAGGCAGGACATGAAAGAAGTACCCGCCTCGGTTAGTGTGTCCCTCTGTACTACGAATGCAGATACTAGCTCCCTTTTGTCGCTCCCTCAAAATGTTTGAAACTTGATCTATAGAAATTGGAGTATCCGTATCAATGCTGACTAAAGGAGAAAAGGGAATATCTTCAAACTTCTTCTTTGGCATCTAAATTATTTGTCTAATTGGGTCTGTCTCAATAAGTGGATATTCTCTTAAAAGAGATAACCTGAAAATTTAGCGCTCTGCTAGGATTTAAATTACTTAGCAGTCTTTTTCAAACCTTGCCATCTTTCTCGCAGTCGCTTCAAGTTAGGCGTATGATCACCATAACGCCAGCCAACATAGGCTTGGCTAATCTCATCTATTACCTCAGCAGTTGCAGGGGCGTGATGCTGGTATGAGACTCTGGCATACTCTAAAGGTGTTTGTGCTGGATGCTTACCCAAACCTTTTTGGGTTGTCCATTGCAGCATTTGTTGATACAGGCTTTCCATTGCTGGCAATTTCTTTAACCATCGACGATTGCGCCACTGTCGCCACTGACCCCAACCCAGCCAAGCGAAAAAAGCCGTTGTAGTACCCACAATTAAGCCAGTCAATACGCCAAACCAACCTTGAGAAAATAAAGCGATAAACCAAGCGATCGCTCTAATCACCCACCTAAATATTGTCTCAAATACATTATTCAAAAAACCTGTCACCGGAGAAGGCAACCATCCAGCAACCCAATTCCACAATTGGCGCAAGACACTAAAAGTCTGAGTGTCTTCAATAGATGGGGGAATCAGGGGATGATTGGGAATGGGGTCAAAGGCAAACCAACCATATTTAGGAAAATACACTTCCGTCATCGCATAAGCGTCAGTATTACGGACAATATACAGCCCTGTAAATGGATTAAACTGTCCAGGACTAAACCCCGCTACTAATCGTGCTGGAATGCCAATGGAGCGCAGCATCACCGTGAGAACTGTCGAAAAGTGGTCTGGATATCCTCCTTTATACTTGAACAAAAAAGCCTCTACCAAGTCTTCTTTTTCACTTAAATAAGGCAGTTCTAAGGGATTTTGGGGAACAGAGTAGTTTTGCTTTAGGTATTGAGCTAAGTAGAGAGCCTTTTCATAGGGTGAATCTAGGCTTTTAGAAGACTTTGCGACTCGTTCACGATTGTAGTTGGCGAGGATTTCTTCGGTGCGTTGACGGACTTTTTCCGAAATTTCGGGAGGAATTTGCAGATAATGCTTCTTAATCTGTTGCGGGTATTTTGTAGAAGCTTGACCTAATAAAGTGCGATCGCGGTATGGTACTTCGGAAATTACAGTGTAGGTGAGTCCTTCTGATAATTCCACAGGCGATCGCAATCCGTCTTCTTTATCAACTGCGATCATCGGTGTGGGAAAGTAAATCTCTTTGGGATAAGCCATCGTTGGAATTAGATTAGGCAAATCCGCTACTACTGTATAAGTTTGTACTATCTCCTGGGTTTTAGTATTAATCAGAGGTGGGGGAAGAAAAATTTGGTAAGACCAAGGCGATCGCCTGATAGTCGTAACATCTTCATTCCGAGAAACTTCCCATCCCTTACCTGTATAACGGTCAAATCCTAGCACCCGCCAAAAACCCTCAGCTTGCGATCGCACCCGCATCACAACTTTAGGTTTCATCTCGCCACGCAGGTTTTGATTAATTTGGCTATTAAAACCGTAATAAAAGTTATTATCTACTTTTCCTGGTTGACCAGCTTGGTTTTGCCTCGTACCACCGCTACCACCGCCTTGACCATTACCATTGCCTTCGCGGACATAACCGGGATTAATGATACTACGTCCTGTAAAATTACCTTTTACTTGAATAGCAGAACTTACAGGAAAATTCCGTAATTGATAGCCAGGGAATCTGGGTAAAACAGCAAAAATTGCCAGTCCCAGACCGACAATTAGCAAAAAATTCAGAATTAAAAATTTAAAATTAAGAGTTGAGGAATTATTCTTATTGAATTTTTCCTTTTGAGTTTTTAATGGTTGCAAACCCAAGCGTGAGCGGTAATCTAATACTAAAGTTGGTAAAGCGATCGCTAAAAACAACAGCAACACAGGTGCAAATGCTAAAGTCTGACTTAGCGTTGCTGCCACACCCAATAAAATCAGTCCTATAACAATTGAATAGCCCAAATTTTTGCGGCGGGGTGTATCAAAGCTATGCAACACCTGGAGTTGAATTAATAACTCTGCCAAACTCAACCGCGTATCATTTAACTCCCCCACTAATCGCCCAAAAAAAGCACCCAGTGCTACTAACATTCCGATGGCGATGCAGAACTTAACTGCAACATTGCGATCGCAGCGACGATAGTAACTCCAAATCGCGCCTACTACACTTAGGGGTAACGCCCAAAAACTAAATGAAGTCTCAGCTGCGATATCCGTCGCCACAATTCCCAAAATAACCAACGCTAGCACTAGCACCCGCAAGGAAATTGAATCTTCTACTTCTATCAAATGCGACCCCTGCGGATTTTGCGGCCAGAAATTACCTACAGGGAGACGCCAAAACCGATTCATCCTGGATAAGTTAAACATTTGAGTCTAATGGAAGCAATTATGTAGATGCGACAGACACAATGCGGGGGACGTCATTAGCCACCTACTACTGTGTCAAAAAAATGATAGATAGGGGGAGATCGGCGAAGCAAGAAGATACGGAGAGAGAGACGTGGAGACACGGAGAAATGATCAAATTTCTCCGTGTCCTTGTGTCTTTGTAATAACTGCTTCTCGTAGACACCCTAATGACCGCTTGTTGAAAAATAGGATGAGCTTCAAAACTAGGAAAATCCTCTTAATATATGTCGGCGTTGGGCGACGTAGTGTGCTAGCGGTGGTAATTTAAACTAAATCGCGGGATTAATGACGAACAACAATGGCTGTTGATCTATTTCTGGAAACTCAACTTCTAGGGTATAAGTTGGGTTAAGTTGTTCGCAGCTTAACTCTACACTTAAGTATTCTGAAGTTGAAGATGTTGCCATTGCTAATGTGCCACTTCCTCGCAGCGTTAAAGTTCCTTTAACTGGTAACTCGGCTTGAACAAGTAACTTCGTAAGTTTACCTAGAGACTGATACTCTACTCTGATGTTCAAAGTACCAACACTGGTTAGCCATTCTCTTTCTACCACTGGACTGGTTGCTGAAAGTGGTAGAGTCAGATTTTCCAGCAGTTGTTTAGCTGCTAGCAACGACAAAGCCATCTGTTGACGCGGTTGTAAATCTGAGTAATCGCTCTGAATAGTGGGCATTGTCTCCAGAGTATTTACAGAGCGATAGGTGCTTCTTAGCACCAATCCAGCTATGTCATTTAGTGCTTGAGACTCGTTGGGAAAAAAGTTCTCCACCACTTGAACTAATTTTGCCCCCAACGGCACTGAAGATGTCACCAAAGCCTGACACTGTTCTAGCAATTGTTGGAAAACTCTTTCCGGTAAGCGAGTCGGTAAGTTCAACTTTGACTGTTGTACCATCCATCCCCACGTAGGAACGAGTGTCATTGAAGGCTCATCAACAAAATCAGGATATTCGATTAATTGTGTTTCCCAAGGAAACAACGGTGGGTGGTCTTGGGCTTGGATTTGTAACCGATGCTTAAGGACGGCTTGAAAACGATCTTGCACAGTAGGAATTTCTCCCAATTGAAAGGCCTGGGGTGTTCCTCCCAATTTTGGCTCACTGCTTTTTGAAGCAGTGGCTTCTTTGAGGAGGTTTTTTACCCCGTCATTTTCCTCACATTCTACCGATTGCTCGTTATTTTTGACATCATCTGTCAATAACCAACCGAGACACTGGTGTTGTAAGGATTCTGAGTCACTATTCATGAGTAGATGCACCTGATCCGGAAACTAATGAGTTACGAATTTCCCAAGCTTGCTCAAGAATCTTAAACCATCGCTTTTGAAGTTGTGCCATTGACAGCCCTAAAGTTTTTGCTATTTTTTCATCAGCTTGTCCTTGTTGCTTCAACTCTAATAAAGACCGTTGCTTATTGTCCAGCTGTGCTGTATATACTTGCCATTGCTGGGGAGTTAAGCCCAAATTGGTGTGTAAAGAAGCTTCCAGCCACTCGTGAACTAATTCCCAACGGTGTAACAAGGCAAACCGAATCAAATGATACTTAAAGCGCTGCTGCAAATAATCTCTCTGACGAGGAGTTAAACCTAAAATCGACTCAATTTCCTGTGCTGATAAATCCTGGAGGCGGAGGGAAAAGTAATCAGCACAGTCAGATTGTTGCCGTTGTTCGAGATAATTCATTAATTCCGTAACGACAACGGAGCGCAAGGTGTCTTCTTCGGGTTCGGGTTCAGCTTGCGTCGCCATTGTGGAGCGCAATTGATGCACTGCTGGTTCTTCCCAAGAACCATCACCTTCATTATTGCTACCTTCTGCGGCTTGTTCTATATCTACACTAGTTTCCGGGGGCTGCTGTTGGGAAAAAGTTTGTGCCCGGAGGATAATTAGCTGCTGCTGACGGCCTGGTAAAGGAATGCGTCGCTTGCCGTAGCGCTCGGTAAATGCCATATACTCGGACAATTCCAAGAGTGTCTGAGGGCGATAAGTAGCACCGAGTTGATTTTCTCGCCGGAAAGCATTCAACGCTTCCAGATAAAAACTCTGGAGAAAATCTTCAATTATGGTCAGCCGCCCTTGATAGCTCAATTGTCTCTGAGGCGGATTAATGTATCGATAAATAATTGCACTCAGAGTACTGTGTAATTCTACCCTGCCCCGATTTGAACCCAACTGATAGTATCTGAGACATTGTTGCAGCCGATGCCGAGCCAGAGTCATTGCCGAGCTTTCTACAGACCCAGAAGCTTGAATACGTTTGCTTTCATGACAAATCCGGTAGACTTCGGTAGTAATACGTGTTGCGACATCGTGGCAATTTTTTTCCGAAGCTTTAGTTGACTGCTGAAACTCCTTGGACAGGAGTTGAAAGATCACCTCCACGCCTTTAGAATTGTCTCCCAGAATAGTTGCAGATGGAATAGTTGCGGTTGCGGCTGAATTCATAGTCTCGGTTTTCAAAAGACCCTAAGTATTTAAATACAACCTGTACGACTGTGGGTATTGGCTTTTTGAGTTTTACGTATAAGCTAAACGCAGACCAATCCGACATTGAGGATGTGGCTGATTTTATTATTCCCAACTTTGATGGGATTGTTCACACTTTGATAGATGTTATTGCCATTACCCAGGAGCCGTATACAAGTCATTATGGATTTAGAAGCACAAATTCAATTGCTGATTGACAATGCACCCCGCGATGGTATAACACCAAATCTGATTGCAGCAATTGCTCCTGCTCTTAGAGCGATCGCTCAAAAATTACGCTACTCCCAGTACTATATTCTCCAAAATTCGGAGTCAAGCTGGGTTTTAACTACATTGAGCAATCGTGCTAATCCAGGATTGGAAAAGCGTGTGATTTACGCTTTCCCTACCATACAGGATGTCTCTCTAATTTCCCCTGCTGGGCTTGACCCTCAAATGCTAGCTAAAATTGTTCCCGTCACCCATATTTTGTTTCAATTGGTGGCATTAGAACCCGTAGAGAGTATCGTTTTTTTGGAGACGCCGGGTAAGACCACTCATACCGTTGAAGTTCGGCGTTCTGAACTAGAAAAACTCATGCAACAACAGTTGCGACAACAGCGATCGCCAAAACAGATACCCCCTGATATTGCATAGAAAAAATTTGGATGTGAGATTTTTTAAATACAATCCCACATCCAAATTTTTAAATCTAAAATTCATTGAGAAAAGTTTTCTAAGTTGAGAAGAAAAGAATTTTTTTTCTTTCCCTTACACCATGTTGCTGGCTCAACCTTGGTGAAACCTAAAATTGGTTAATAAACAGTTATCAGTGAACATTTTTTAGTTTTAGTTTTCCAGTAAACCAGAGTTTATTCGTGAAATGTCCTCGACCCACAAATATTACCTCCCTAAGTCGTGGCTGATTTATGACGAAGATGGAGAATTGAATCTTGCTTTTTATGTAGTTAAACGTTCGTTGGGACTATTTTATTAATGGTGTGAAGTTAGACGACCGATTGAGAACTGCTATATATGGTAATTCGAGTAATTAATAAGTTTTTTCCTTCAGCCCTGTATTAAGTTAGTATTTTAATATACCAGGAATTTCCTGAAGACACTGTACATAACAAATGTTACTGTGGCCTAGTTGAAAACCAAGAGGCAGATAGCCTTTACCAGTATTGAATCTGCTTTGTGTTTCTACACAACAGTCATGGTCATGGGCACAATATTTAAGTAGCTTGAAATATGAAAATCACTCGTATTCACCGCCAGTTTGAAAAACTATGGTTAACCGTTTTACTTCCGTGAGTACTGCCCTCACAGTTAAGGTAGTTGGAATAATCTGCATTTTGTCCTTTTTCGTTGACTTTTTGATTCTATTGTTACCTTTTCAACCGACTGATCGAGTATGGCAAATCAATTTGGCAACAGCGCTAGTTGATCGGGGAATTGTTCCTCTGGTAGGACTGGGGCTTTTGTTTGCAGGGTATTGGTTTGATAGTGCTGATGCCGGAAGCGATCGCCCCCAAGGTATCGATTTAAGATTGCCCGCTCTGATCATCTCAAGTATTTTAGGGTTGATGTTCTTGCTGATTTTTCCCCTGCACCTCAATAACGTCAATCAAGCTAAGACTCAAACACTCAACCGAATCACCCAAGAAGCAGATCAGGCAGAAACTCAACTGAACACTCGATTATCGCAATTGCAAGCACAACTGAATACTGAGCAAGGAAAAGCTCAACTAGAGCAGCTGCGAAACCAAACCAAAGCTCAGTTTAGTGAAATCCTCAAAGATGAGCAGAGATATAAGCAAGCACTTGAAAGCGCTCAAATTCCCGCAAACATCAAAGAGTTACTGAAGAAGGCTAAAACAGATCCCCAAGTACTTGAGAAAGCTATCGAGCAACAAACAGATATTCAAACGCTCCAAACTCAACAATTGAGCCAAGTTCGCCAGCGCAGAGACGAAGCACTGCAACAAGCTAAAGATACTGCTTGGAAGTCTGGACTGCGGATTGGGATTAGCAGTTTGCTGTTGTCTATTGGTTACATTATCATCGGCTGGACAGGCTTAAGAGGTAGGGGTGCTGTACAAGGTGGTAAACCTAGAGCTACTGCACGCTAATCCTTTCAGGAGTGGGGAGTAAGGAAGAATAACTTCTAACTCCTAACTCCTAACTCCTAACTTTTAACTTTTAACTATAAAACTTGGTAATGTTCTCAATTTACATACTGACATATAACGAAGAGTTAGATATTGCTGCTTGTATCGAATCGGCGATGCTATCGGATGACATCATTGTTGTAGACTCATGCAGTAGCGATCGCACTGTGGAAATTGCTGGTCGCTATCCTATCCGCGTCGTTCAACACGCTTTTGAAAGCCACGGACGCCAACGCACCTGGATGTTAGAGTCTATCCCCCCAAAGCACCAATGGGTTTACATTCTCGAAGCTGACGAGCGTATGACACCAGAACTGTTTGCAGAATGTGAAAAGGCAAGTCAGAATCCAGACTACATCGGTTACTACGTGGCTGAACGTGTCATGTTCATGAATCATTGGATTCGCTACAGCACACAGTATCCCCGTTACCAAATGCGACTCTTCCGCCACGGGAAAGTGTGGTTTACAGACTACGGTCATACTGAGCGGGAAGTTTGTGACGGTGCAACTAGCTTTTTAAAAGAAACATACCCACACTACACTTGCAGCAAAGGTTTGAGCCGTTGGATTGACAAGCACAACCGTTATTCTACAGATGAAGCTCAAGAAACATTGTATCAACTAGAACAGGGAAAGGTTAACTGGCAAGATTTATTCTTTGGTAAATCGGAAGTCGAAAAACGCCGCGCCCTAAAAGATTTGTCTTTACGTTTACCCGCTAGACCGTTGCTACGGTTTGTATATATGTATTTTATCTTAGGCGGCTGTTTAGATGGACGCGCCGGAATCGCTTGGTGTACATTGCAGGCATTCTACGAATATCTAATTTTGCTCAAAGTCTGGGAAATGAAGTATCTACCAAAACCTAATTTAGATACAACAACAATTCTGGTACAAGAGAGTACAGAACAGTTGCAGTGCGTAGATTCTGAAACTACACAGGCTGATGCGGCGTAAAGAGGATTAGAGATTAGAAGGATTCCTAGAGAAATAAACAAGCAGCGATCAGGCGAGTATGCGATCGCAAAATCATAATTCAGAAGTAGGGGCGCATAGTTAACTGTGCGCCCCTACCGCCTTTTACATCTAAAAAAATACGACCATTATAAATTAATATTTTTAACAGAACATTTTCATAAAAGCCCCTCCTGCTCAAAGGTGAGTGAATGACCAGAGAAAATAATTCTTTAGGTTACTCTATAGTACTTTCACAATCATGAGCAGCTTTTGGTTGAGCGCGGTAGATTAGTAATATCTCAGGACTTGCAACAATCATTTACAAGTCTTGCAAAGAAAAGTAACATCCTCTGAAAATAACCAGTCGCCATCGTATTGGTTAAGGTCTATGTGTATGCTTATAGGAAAATAGCTGGTTTACAGCAACAAGTGCGTGTTTTTGCGGCAGCAACAACTTGCTAGCCTTTTGGACAGTTACTTGTGGCAACAACTGCCTAAAGTTAAAGTCTTCGGAATTTGACAAATCTGCTGGTATGGATACCAATAACAAAAGTTCCTCTAGCTTAAAACAGGAGAATCTGAGCTTGGTAATCGATCGCCTAAAACAGGACTTAAAAAACGACCTGATTGCTGGTTTGTTGGTAGTAATTCCCCTAGCAACCACTATCTGGCTGACAATTACCATTGCTACTTGGGTAATCAACTTCCTCACCCAAATTCCCAAACAACTAAATCCCTTTGATGGGTTAAATCCACTTTTAGTAAATCTACTGAATTTGTTAGTAGGATTAGCTGTACCACTACTGTGTATCCTCCTAATGGGCTTGATGGCTCGGAATATTGCTGGGCGGTGGTTACTAGATTTTGGTGAGCGGTTTTTACAGGCAATTCCCTTAGCTGGACAGGTATACAAAACTCTCAAACAGCTTTTAGAAACAATACTAAAAGATTCTAATGGCAAGTTTCGCCGGGTAATTTTGATAGAGTATCCCCGCCGAGGAATTTGGGCGATCGCCTTTGTCACTGGTGCAATTAGCAGTGATATCCAAGCTCAGATGCCTCGCCCCGTGCTAAGTGTTTTTATCCCCACCACTCCTAATCCTACTACTGGATGGTATGCAGTCGTTCCTGAAGACGAGGTGGTGAACCTCTCCATGTCCATTGAAGACGCCTTTAAAATAGTTGTATCAGGTGGCATTGTCGCCCCTAATACACCCTTGGTTTTCCCCAAAGAGTCAACCTTGGAGGTGAAACACAACGAAATCAAGCAGCAAGCTATTCCCGTTGAAGAAACTTAAAATCAATCTGGCAAAGTCACAAGCAAATCCGTAATGTTGTTGTTTGACTGTGCCAAAATTGATAGACTTGTAAGTTTGTCCAGCCAAGTTAATCAGTTCTCGCACAATCACCAATCACTTTTATGCAACCTCGTAAACCCCAACAAATTGCTCGTGAATTGGCGCTTTTAAGCCTTAGCCAATTGCCAGTCAACCCAAAAAAATTAGATAAATTGGAAGACGATCAACTAGTATCCAAGTTGGTGCTAGGAGCAGTACGCACTCTGACTACAGAAGTGCAAGATACCCTCGATAATGCCGCAGGGGAACTCCAACGCAGTAACGATCGCCTTTTAAGTAGCCAAACTCGGGCTTCCGACCTTAATTCTGCCAGAACAATGCTTCAAGAAGCGATCGCCTGCACCCAGACAGCAATCAATCAGTTAGGTACGGCAGTTGAGTTCCCAGTATTGATTCAGTTAGCTAATCAGGACAAGGGAGTTCGGAATTACGCTAAAGAGCTTGTGATTACCGTCCACGAAAATCGACATATTATAGATGAACTCATTTCTGCTGCCTTAGTAGATTGGCAAGTAACTCGCCTCGCCCAAATTGACCGCGACATCTTGCAAATCGCCGTTGCAGAAATGAAGTTCTTAGGAGTTCCAGACAGTATCGCCATCAACGAAGCTGTGGAACTAGCTAAACGCTACAGTGGAGATGATGGGCATCGATTTATTAACGGTGTTTTGCGCCGAGTCACTGAACAGAAAAAAACAGCATAGTACCACTGCGTAATTCGTAATTTTTATACTGCTATGGAGAAAAATTTGTAGCCGCTTCTGCGGCTTCCTCCGAGCGGAATTTCTCCCTTCGAGACGCTGCGTGAACGCAGGGAAACTTCTGTTGTAACGATTTTCCGGAAACTGGCGCTCAAAGGTGAGGATAACCCGGAAGTTTTCACCCCAAGAAAAAGTGCAAAGTTAAATTAAACTCATAACTTATAACTTATAGCTCATATAACTAATACTGCTGCAATGGTATTTAATTGGTTCCGTCGTCAACATAACGATTCCTCTGATCAGAAACAGGAAAAAACTCCTCCTGTACAAGAACCCCAAGCAGAGCCAGCCGAAACGTCAACACCAACTGCTGAAACTGCACCAGATTCGACGGCAGATTTGTTGGCGTTTGCTAAAGCTGCCTACAAAAATATTCAGCAAAAACAACAAGCTGAGGTAGTAGAAACCCCGCCTGATTCAGCAGATACCTCAGCACCATCAGTACAACCTGAAACCCCAGAAATTACCGAGCCAGAAGCAACTGAGGAACCTGTTAATACAACCGCAGAAACAGCACAGCCAGAAGTTATCCCAGCTGCTACTGAGAAAGCAATTACAGAAGATTCCTCAGTCGCGGCAATTACTGATCAGCCAAATGTCGCCAGCCCAGAAGTAACGCTAAGTGAAGTTGAACCAACACCCACCGAACCAATAGCGACAGTAGAGGCAACACAGCCAACAGCACCATCCTTCTTAGAAAGGGCGGCGGCAGAACGGCAAGCCAAGCTGGAACAACTAATAGCCACCGCCATTGAAGTTCCAGAACCGGAGGTAGTACAGCCAGTAGCTACAACCTCAGAAACAGGAGAGGAAATTCCCGGACTGCTATTTGATGATGGGTTTGTCTGGTCGGCGAAAGTTTTAGCAGCTCAAGGTAGAAATCCAGAAGACGTTTCTATTGAAGAAATTACCTGGCTGAAAAAACTCCGGCAAGGGTTAGACAAAACTCGTCGTAGTATTCTTAACCAACTGAAGGCGATCGTCGGTCAAGGGCCTCTTAACCAGGCTGCTGTGACGGAAATTGAGGCATTGCTCCTGCAAGCTGATGTGGGTGTAGAGGCGACAGACTTTATTATCAATGCCCTACAGACAAAACTTCGAGAAGAAGTTACCGCACCTGAAGAAGCGATCGCTTACTTGAAAAAAATCCTGCGGGATATGCTGGATGCACCGAGCAAAACATCCCACAAAACTAGCTTTACCCCAGAAAAAGAAACCTTAAATATTTGGTTAATCACTGGGGTGAATGGTGCCGGCAAAACCACTACCATCGGCAAAATTGCCCATCTGGGACAAAAATCTGGTTATAAATGCTTGATTGGGGCGGCAGACACCTTCCGCGCCGCTGCTGTAGAACAGGTGAAGGTTTGGGGTAGTAGAAGTGGCGTCGATGTAATTGCCAATCCGGGAAAGAATACAGATCCGGCAGCAGTTGTCTTTGATGCGATCGCAGCCGCCCAAGCGCGTCAAACGGAATTACTTCTGGTAGATACAGCGGGGCGACTGCAAAACAAGAAAAATTTAATGGACGAACTCGGCAAAATTCGGCGAATTATCGACAAAAAAGCCCCAAATGCCAAAGTAGAATCTCTTTTGGTTCTAGATGCCACTTTAGGGCAAAATGGACTACGGCAAGCCGAAGTTTTCTCCCAAGCTGCTCAACTGAGTGGCGTTGTCTTAACCAAGCTGGATGGAACTGCTAAAGGCGGCGTTGCCCTTGCAGTTGTGCAGCAGCTAGGTTTACCCATTCGCTTTATTGGTGCTGGCGAAGGAATTGAAGACCTGCGTCCCTTTTCGAGCTATGAGTTTGTCGAAGCCCTCTTGAGTGGCTAGTTGAAAAATTTGAAGTTAAAAATTTTTCTTGACAAATTGATAAATTTAGGGATAACTGATCTGGTATTATCACTTGAACTAACTAGAAACAGTTGAAGTCCTAAAACCATGAGTTTTTTACAACAAATGGGTGACTTTTGCTAAAATTTCAAGCTAATGCCCTTTTTCCATGCCCTGAATGGGCTTTTTAAATGTAGCAGCACGGGCATTTAGTTGCGACACTGCGGGAGGGTTCTCCTCCCTCGGTTACTGTTGCTAGCTATGGCTCTTGTACTCCTACGGAGAAGTAATACGGCAGGCTGCATCTAGCTTACTCAAGAGTAGAGTTACGAGCCTCATCTGTTTGCCCAACGCCTATCTCTCAAGAAGGACGGTTTCTGAACATTAGAATTTCGGAGAATCGTTCACTGTGGACTCAAAAAGAGAATTGGTGTAAGTAAGCTGGTTCAACACTCTCAGGTGTATTCTCATCTGCTACTTGCTAAAGTATCTACAAATCTTTTTAGTAAATTGAGAGGTTTGAATTCTCATGGTTAAACAAGAACACTCTTTCTGGTTTTTGACTTAAAGTTATTGGAGGAGATTTTTTTAGATTTAGTGTCATCTTTTGTATTCATATCCTACACTTACCAAATGGCTTAACCTTAAAATCAATTACAGGCTAATATTTTAAGTCTGTTACCGTTGAATCAAAAGATTGGGTTATCTCATTTTTATTCCGTTTAAATGCGTTGAAGTTTTGCATCTTCAGCAACTCAAAATTCGCAAAATGAGAAAATCAAAATGGAAAAACTCGATTTTGGCAATTATCCCAGCAATTATGGTATACAAATTAAGTATTTGAAGACTTATTTACATAATTCTCAGGTTTGGGAATGAGTGTAAGTCGTTTTTTTACCAAACCAAGCTTGATTTGAGAACTACTAGAGGTTTTGACTCAGAAGACTTATAGTCTCCTAGTTGCATCTTTCCAAGCAGTTATTCTGAATTATTCTTTGAAAAAAGTATTTTTATGACTTTAGAGATATGCTTTGGAAATTAAGTTATGAAAAAATGAAAAGCTTTATGAACTATCACCGAAACTAGTAATTTTTACTGGTTGGGTTTGGACTAAAAATACATGATTTGGAATTGCTAATATTCCATCATAAATACAATAAGCAAATAAAATACTTATAAAATTTGTCTGCTACGTCTTTATACTCTTGCTAAAATGACAAGTCTTGTCTAAATATGGTTTAGCAATGCCAAAGCCAAAAAGTTTATAAGTAATCTAATTAATCTGCCAATATAAAGTGCAATAGTACCTGTGCCTGTGTCTCAACTGCCCTCTCAACCCACTGACAGCAATAGTAGTGCCGCGACAGATGTCACACCAGTCGTAGCACTTAAAGAACTCGTGGCAAGGTTGCACCGGGAACAGAACAAAATTCAAGATTTGCTAAGTTCTTTAGGATTTGCCCTAAGAAGTTTCAATAATTTGAATCAGTTTTTGGAACTGATTCCGCTGATGGCAACAAGAGTGACAGATGCAGACGGCAGCGCCCTGTTTCTCTATAAACCTAATGGTCAAGTCAGGTTAGAACAGTTACATTGGCAAGATAGTGGTCAGCGCAAGAATATCCGCAAAGCGCTAGAAATAGCCAGTAGTCAAATCACGCTTTTGCCCAATACTGCGCCCCTAGCCAATGCCACGGGGATTTTGGATGACCACATGCATCGCTATTTGGGGCCAGATGTGCAAATCTTTGGTACGGCGATTCTGGTGAAGCATACAGAACGGGGATGGCTCTATGTCTTAAGCCGCGATCCAGAATATAGTTGGACAGAAACTAGGCAAAAGTTAGTTAGGTTAGTGGCAGACCAAACAGCAGTAGCGATCGAAAACGATGAACTAGCTGTAGAACTAAGAAAAAAAGAACGCCTAGACCAAGAACTAGAAATTGGCGCAGAAATTCAACGGCGGCTTTTGCCACGTCAATGTCCCACAATCCCTGGTGTAGTCCTAGCGGCACGCTGTAAACCTGCCAATCGCGTTGGCGGAGACTACTACGACTTTATTGCTACCAATCACAATAAGATTCAGCCCAAGACCAAAGGCGGCACGGAAACTAGTCGCTGGGGTTTGGTTATTGGAGATGTTATGGGTAAGGGTGTACCCGCTGGGCTGATTATGACGATGATGCGGGGAATGTTACGGGGAGAAGTGTTACATGGTAATTCCCCAGCAGGAATTCTGCAAAATTTAAATAGAGTTATGTATGCGGATTTGGAAAATTCCCACCGCTTTGTAACCCTATTTTATTCAGAATATAATCCCCATAACCGAGTTTTGTCTTATAGCAATGCGGCACACAATCCTCCGTTGTGGTGGCACGCAGCTACAAAAACTGTCAGCCGTTTAGATACTCTCGGTATGCTAATCGGTTTGGATGCTAACAGCCAATATGAGGATGCCCAGGCACAGTTAGAACCTGGAGATACAATTATCTACTATACAGATGGTTTGACTGATGCTGCTGCCGCTGGTGGCGATCGCTTCGATGAAGATAATTTTGTCGCTAGCTTCAATACTGCTTGTAAGTACTGCAATGGGCCACAGGAGATTGTGGATTATCTATTTGACCAAGTTCAGCAATTCATTGGTGCTGATAAGCAAAACACTGATGATATGACACTAGTAGTTCTGCAAATTTTATAAGAGAAGGCAGGAGGCAGGAGGAAAGAATTATGAATGAAATACTTTCCTTCTCTACGACAGGCTGCGCCAACGACAAGCTCAATAACGACAGTTCTGGGTTATTACCCAGTTTAAAAAAAGGAAGAATTGTTTGAAGCCAAAAGTGCAGTCATTAGCTAATGCTTAAGATTATGGTGACTGAGGATTCACTACAGTAATTCTACTAAATTTAATTTTTTATTTATTTTTCTTTGATTTTCCGTAACTATTGCCCAAATTGTTGCATATCAACCTTTTTTGGCAAATTGTTTGTATTCAGCCTTTTGGATAATACACAAAAAATGATCGTTAGAATACTTTTCTGCTCAAGCAAAAACTATATATTTTGCACATCTAGCACAGTAGGAAACGCCAAGGGGGAGAGCAGGTAAAAGGTAAAAGGTACAGGGTAAAAAGTAAAAGGTAAATTTACTTCTTCATTTTTGCTTTCTTTCTATCCTCGTGACGCAAGCATTTAGCCTGCTCCCTCTTGGCGTTTTAATTTTTCTTTTCTCCGCCGTAGCAAGTTCACAACAGCTACGACGGAGTTTTGCTTTTTTTGTTTCTTAGGTCTAGAATTGGTTGTTTTAAACTTCCTTGGTATTTAAGTAAATAACCTTCATTTAATGATTTGTCAAGATATTTCTGAAAATATTTTAGATGAAGAATTCAGATCGCTATTCTTGTGCCCCAGCTTTTTGCAGACTCCGCACTACATTCTTATAACCATTAAATTCTGCAATCATCAAAGCAGTATAACCACCCCGGTTTTTCAAATTCATATCTGCCCCAGCTTGAAGTAATAACTGCACAATTTCGCCATAACCTGCTGAAGCAGCCCACATCAATGATGTTGCTCTCGCTGAGTCTTGAAAATTTACATCTGCTCCCTTTGCCAGCAGCAAATGTATAATCTCTGTGTGTTTGCGTTCGGTTGCCTTGATCAAAGCAGTTTTGCCATCGTCCCCTACAATGTTGGCATCAGCACCATACTCTAGCAACACTTTCACTGTTTGGGTGTGTCCTTGTGATGCAGCCAATGTCAAAGGTAATTCACCAAGATTTTTCCCATTAATATCTCCGCCAGAATGCAGCAATGCCTGGACAATTTGGCTATGTCCTTGCAATGCTGCTACAAGCAGTGGTGTATCACCTAGGTGGTTCCTAATTTGGACATTTGCATTCCTGTTAAGTAAGACTTGCACGACATCAATGTAGCCTTCCACAACAGCAATATGTAGGGCAGTTTCACCATCTTGGTCTTGGAGATTAATTTCGGCACCTCGATCCAGTAAAGGTGCTGCGATCGCACTGTGTCCAGCGGCGGCGGCCGCCGATAGGGCAGTTCCACCATCAGGATTTTTCACATTCACATCAGCCCCCGCTGCTAGCAGTGCTTCCACAATTTCCAGATGTCCTAAATCTGCCGCTAGCATTAAGAGTGTCTCACCCTCCTCATCTTGGATGTTGACATCAACACCAGTTTGGAGAATTGCTTCTAAAACTTCTATTTTTCCCTGCTTAACGGCGATTTTCAATGCAGTATCATTATCTTGATCTGCGATATTGACCTTTGCACCAGCAGCTAATAAAACTCGCACTACATCTATATAACCTTTGAGGACTGCTGCCATTAAAGCTGTGCTGCCATCTTCATTTGTGGCATTGACATTAGCACCTCTAGATAGTAAAAGCTGCACAATGTCAAGCTGTTTAGCACTAGCCGCCAACATCAAAGCTGTCAAACCATAGAGTTTTCTGGGCAAGTCGATATTTGCCCCAGCATCTAGCAGCGATCGCACAATTTCTGTGTAGCCTAAATTGGCAGCAAACATTAACGCCGTCGTACCTTGGCGATCGCACGCGTCCACCCTTGCACCAGCAGTCAGTAGCCCACGCAACCCTTTAATATCGCCGCTTTTAGCAGCTTTTAACAGCAAAGTATCGTTATTTTCAGTCATGGATGAGATCCCATACAGGGGATTTTGTTCGTCTACCCTCAAAATTTAGTCTGAGATTGTTTATCCACTTTGGCAAGAGGGTTATGCAATTAAAAATTGAAAATTAAAAATTAAAAATTAAGAAATGCAGTCCTGGCAAGCATTCTATCTGTTGACTGGATGCAAATTAAGGCTAAGGGAGGCTTTACTCTTGTCTTCTCTCCTCATCTCTTAGTCTCTTTTAATTTGTGCAACTTTAAGCACAGAAAATAGAGTTATGCTAATTTTTATGAAGATTTAAGAATTAGGCGAGAACACCATGAATCTGGAACTTTCTGCATCGGTAAAATATTGGCTGAACTTCTTCCATCCGGTGCTGATGTGGGCGCTATTAGTACTCTCAATTTATGCCGCCTATTTGGGGCTGCAATTACAGCGTACCAGAAATGCTCAGGGGGAAGAAAAGAAAGAACTGATTAAAGGTAGATATAACGTCAGACACTACCAAATCGGGTCTATACTCCTAGCTTTGATGGTGGCAGGTGCGATCGGCGGGATGGCCGTCACTTACATCAATAACGGTAAGTTATTTGTGCAGCCTCACTTGTTAGCAGGATTAGGTATGACAGGTTTAATTGCATTTTCTGCTGCTTTGTCTCCTTATATGCAAAAAGGAGCAAATTGGGCGCGTGCAACTCACATTTTAATAAATTTCACGCTTTTGGGACTTTTTGCTTGGCAGGCTGTGACTGGAGTGCAAATTGTCCAAAGAATTCTCACTAAAGCATAGTTCAGTAAGTCGGAATCATATTAAGCCTAGTACGGGGCGAGTGGCGATCGCCCCGTTAAAACAGTAATGAACCACGGTTTATCAGGAGAGGCAGAGAGGAGTAGGCAGCTTTGGTGTCAGCAAGGCTGGTAAAATTTATCCATAGCGAAGAGGAGAAAATCACCATGCCTACCGAAACTAACCCAGGGAATCAAACCACTACAGGTGCTGATGCTATTGATGAAGCGATCGCACAGGGAATTGATTTTGATGGTTCTCCCATTCCGCCTGCCAAGCTAGAACTTTATGGTAAAGTCATGGCGCTAGAAGGCAATAGACAGCGTAGTGGTGTATCTAATACTATGCGATCGCGCATTGTGCGAATTGGCGCAAAACATATTCCCCAAGCAGAACTCGACCAACTACTTGTAGATGCTGGTTTCGCACCCCTTAAAGAGAAAGAAATTGCCTTTTTCTATAGTGGCAAATAATTGTTGGTTGATGTTTTACAACAATTTTCATTTATTTGAAACAAATATGTTGTAGGGGCACAGCAATGCTGTGCCCTCAATACTGTTCGGTTAAGGCAAGAGACGCAATGAATCACAGGCAAGAGACGCGATGAATCGCCGTCTCTACAATAATCTCAATTTTTTACCTCACAAATCCTAAATTGCCATCGGTATTTTGGCTTCCTGAGTATTTTCCTGATTGGATCGAAAAGTGTCTCTTCAGCAAGATATTGTTAACTTTTCCTTGTGTTTCAATTAGCACAGCTATATGTACTTAAGTAATAGCTGATAGACAAGGAGAATACATGTCAGGAAGTATGCCAAATTCAGAAATGCCATACCGAGTTCTCGGCAATACGGGAGAAAAAGTTTCTGCTATTGGATTGGGTGGTTGGCACATCGGCTTGAAGCACATTGATGAACAACTGGCTATCCGCATTGTTAGAACAGCCATTGATCGTGGCATCAACTTTATGGATAACAGTTGGGATTACAACGGTGGAGTCAGTGAGATTCGCATGGGAAAAGCGCTGCGCGATCGCTATCGAGACAAAGCCTTCCTAATGACAAAAATCGACGGTCGCTCTAAGCAAGAAGCAGCAAGACAGCTAGACGAATCACTTCAACGTCTGCAAGTTGATTATATCGATCTGGTGCAGCACCATGAAATCATTCGATACGAAGATCCCCATCGAATTTTTGACAAAGAAGGGGCTAATGCTGCTTTAATTGAAGCGCGAGAAGCTGGCAAACTCAGATATATAGGCTTTACTGGGCACAAAGATCCCCATATTCATCTGCATACACTGGAAGTTGCAGCTACTTACGGCTTTAAATTTGATACAGTGCAGATGCCGCTCAATGTTATGGATGCTCACTACCGGAGCTTTGCAAAACTAGTTCTACCAGAACTGGTTAAACAAAACATTGGTGTTTTGGGGATGAAAAGCTTGGCAAACGGTATTCTTTTGAAATCAAACACTGTAACGCCAATTGAATGTTTACATTATGCTTTGAATCTGCCTACATCGGTTGTGATTACCGGAATTGACAGTATGGAGATTTTAGAGCAAGCCTTTGAAGCAGTGCGGACGTTCCAGCCAATGAACGACGAGCAGGTGCGATCGCTCTTAGCAAAAACAGCAGAAGTAGCATCAAGTGGCGAGTTTGAACCTTTCAAAACCTCATCAATTTTCGACAGCACTGCCCAAAATCCAGATTGGCTGGGAGAGGAGCCACAGCGCATCCAGCAATTGATGCCAGCATGATGTTTCAGCAGGCAGCCGAAAAGTTGCTGCTACACAGGCAAAACACACCTGCATGGGTTTGAAATTCTTGATTTTGCATTAGTCCATGCTGGTGGACTTTGCTTTTGTAGTAGTGAATTCCATCCGCCAATACTTGTCAAAAATCTTCCAAGCTTAAAATTCAATCTATCAAAATAGTGAATTCATTTAATAACTAATGACGCCAGAACCTCTATCTAGGGATCGATATGGCTAATAAGCTAAATGAAGTAAAAATAGTATACTAAATCACATGAGATTGTATTGTATGAAATCAAATTATGTTGCAAAACAGCTTTCCAACGTAAAACGCTGGATGGCTACAACACTGTTTTGTATGTTAGCGATCGCTTTCGTTTGGCAAGGTGCATTTTTCTCGAACACTTCAGCAATGGCTGATCCCGCTGCAACCTTGATTGCATCGTCAGACGCAGGCGATCGCGCTCAAGAAAAAGCCAGTAAAGATGCTGGACGAACCAAAAATTTCATCGAAGATACGGCAGATAAAGTTAAGCAAGCTGCCAAGAGCAACGCCAATAAAGTTGACCAAGCAACAGACAATGGTAGTTTTGCTGAACGCAAAGCCAAGAAAGATGCGGCTACAATTCAGAAAAGAGCAGACGAAGATGCTGCTCGGACTAAAAAAGCAGTAGACGACACAAAGAATGTTGTTGAACGTACTGTTGACAACATCAAGGATGCTTTTGGTCAATAGAGAATAGATATAGCAATCCTATTGGATTTGTGAAAATCGAAAACCTCAGATTTCCGATTTCTTAGAGAAATCGGAAATCTTGTTATTTAGGAAAGTATAAGGTTACGTAAATAACACCAATAGAGGAGAGGGGATTGTGTTTAAAAACTCATTTTCACTCAGAGACTCTTAGCGAGACATAGGAATATTAATTTACTAAATAAATACTGAAGTTATATCAAAAAAGCCAGTAATTTTAAATACATATTCATTGCGTCCGTATGAACTAGCGATCGCTAATAAAATTATCTGATGTTACCAAATAGCAGAATAAACAATTGTTAAATATTTACCAGTAAATATGCTAGATATATAGTTAGAAATAAAATATTTAACTTTCTTTTTTACTAACCTTAAAAGGTAAAATTGAAGAACATGATTAGGAAATTTCCGCAAATTACTCCTGGAAAACTTGTTTTTCTATACGGATTACAGACTGTTTTTAAGTAGCATTACTTATTGACAAACGTGTTATAACCTTAACTGATTGCAACCTCATTTGACGAATTGTTAATGGTTAACAAATTTTTCGCCATTATCAATTACGAAATTATACTTTCCACAACAACTTAGTAACAATGTAAGAGTTTGATTCTGTGGACAACCCGACCGTGGGAAAATCAAAATACCGAGACTAGAAGTTAGAGAGGAAAACCCTATAATATGCATCTGAGCGAAATCACCCATCCTAATCAGTTGCACGGTTTATCTGTTCGCCAACTGCAACAGATTGCCCGTCAGATTCGAGATAAGCATCTCCAAACGGTAGCGGTTAATGGTGGACACTTGGGGCCAGGGTTGGGTGTTGTCGAATTAACACTAGGACTTTACCAAACACTGGACTTAGATCGAGATAAAGTGATTTGGGATGTAGGACACCAGGCTTATCCCCATAAACTGCTTACAGGACGTTACGATAGCTTCCACACCCTCAGACAAAAAGACGGAGTTGCGGGTTATCTCAAACGCGGTGAGAACAAGTTTGACCACTTTGGGGCTGGACACGCTTCTACAAGTATTTCAGCGGCATTGGGCATGGCTTTGGCGCGAGACTTGAAAGGCGAAAAATTTAAAGCTGTTGCTGTTATTGGCGATGGGGCGCTGACTGGGGGTATGGCTTTAGAGGCCATCAACCATGCTGGACACATGCCGAAAACTAACTTGTTGGTTGTTCTCAACGACAACGACATGTCTATATCTCGCAACGTTGGCGCAATTCCCCGCTATCTGAACAAAATGCGTCTCAGCCAACCGGTGCAATTTATTAAAGATAATCTTGAGGAACAATTTAAGCAAATTCCCTTCGTGGGTGAATCTTTGTCTCCCGAACTCGGACGCATCAAAGAAAGTATGAAACGCTTGGCTGTTCCCAAGGTAGGTGCAGTTTTTGAAGAACTCGGCTTTACCTATATTGGGCCAGTGGATGGTCATAATCTCGAAGAATTGATTGCCACCTTCCAACAGGCACATCAGATACAAGGCCCAGTTTTGGTACATGTAGCAACAGTCAAGGGCAAAGGCTATGAAATTGCCGAACTAGATCAAGTTGGCTACCACGCCCAAAGCCCCTTCAACGTAGCAACTGGCAAAGCCATTCCTTCCAGTAAACCCAAACCCCCGGCTTATGCCAAAGTCTTTTCTCACACTCTGGTAAAACTTGCCGAACAAAACCCAAAAATCGTTGGCATTACTGCGGCGATGGCAACGGGGACAGGCTTAGATAAACTTCAGGCAAAATTGCCCAATCAATATGTTGATGTCGGCATTGCTGAACAACATGCAATCACCCTAGCAGCAGGACTTGCAACCGAAGGAATGCGCCCCGTTGCTGCTATTTATTCCACCTTTCTGCAACGTGCTTACGACCAGATAATTCATGATGTCTGCATCCAAAACCTGCCAGTGTTCTTCTGCTTGGATCGGGCAGGAATTGTCGGATCTGATGGCCCCACACACCAAGGTATGTATGACATTGCCTATCTGCGTTGCATTCCCAACATAGCAATCATGGCACCCAAAGACGAAGCAGAACTGCAACGCATGGTAGTAACTGGTGTTAATCATACCAGTGGCCCCATCGCCATGCGCTATCCTCGTGGCAATGGCTACGGCGTTCCCTTGATGGAAGAAGGCTGGGAACCTTTGGAAATCGGCAAAGGCGAGATCCTACGTACAGGCGATGACGTGTTAATCGTCGCTTATGGCACAATGGTCTATCCAGGAATGCAAGCTGCTGAAATTCTCAGCGAACACGGCATTGAAGCAACTGTAATTAATGCCCGTTTTGTGAAGCCTCTGGATACCGAGTTGATTTTGCCTTTAGCGAAGAAAATCGGCCGGGTTGTCACCTTAGAGGAAGGCTGTGTGATGGGTGGCTTTGGTAGTGCGATCGCAGAAGCTTTAATGGATGCAGAGATTCTAGTTCCTGTGAAGCGATTCGGTGTACCAGATGTGTTAGTAGATCATGCTGAACCCAATGAATCTAAGACAGAATTAGGTTTAACTAGTCATCAAATAGCAGAGAGAGTGTTGCAAGCTTTCTTTAAACAGCAAGTATCTGCTGTGGTTTAGCTAATTCTTTGTAGAATGAATCGCCCATACTTGTTACTCAGGTGTGGGCGATTCCGTTTTGAAAACGACAAGTTTAATATCCGTAATATGATGTTTGGTTAAACCTTAGTCAATTACCGAAAACTATCAGGTATTAAATAATTACTTAAATTAATTTTTATCGCTTTATTATCTGTATACTTAATCTAGTTAATTACTACGATTCTTATACCATCAATTCACTAGCAGTATCAATTTGGTAGCAAGCGATCGCTTTCTAGTTTTCATGGGTTTAACTTCAATCGTTGAACCCCCTCTTTTGTCGTAGTCTTTTTCAACAATCAAACCGAATTCCAATATTCAAAGGACTGTAAAAGTATGGCTATTGTAGGAACAAACAATAACGATAATTTAGTCGGCACTTCTGGAAATGATACGATTGAAGGCTTAAACGGTAATGATAGCCTTTCTGGTCAAGGTGGAAACGACAGATTATTAGGTGGTGCTGGAAATGATACCTTGTATGGTGGTGCCGGGAATGATGAATTTGTCTTCGAGTACTTTAATAATTCTATCGGTGCCAAAGAGCAAGATATCGTCACAGATTTTCAGAAAGGACAAGACAAAATAGATCTGAGAACTCTAGGCATCAGTGACTTCAATAATCTGTTATTGCTGACAACTAATGATACCGATGGTAACGTCATCATTAGCGTCAGATATCGAGTATTAGATGGCGATTATTATTATCGATTGAAACTCAATGGCATTAGCAAAAGCCAATTACAAGTGAGTGATTTGATTTTCAACAGTGCAGTTGTAGATAACAACGTTATAGGAACTGCTTACAATGATGATTTGTTTGGTGGTTTCGGTAACGATACCCTGCAAGGCGATGGCGGGAATGACCGTTTGTTCGGGGAACAAGGAAACGACAGATTATTAGGTGGTGCTGGCAATGATACCTTGTATGGTGGTGCCGGGAATGATGAATTTGTCTTCGAGTACTTTAATAATTCTATCGGTGCCAAAGAGCAAGATATCGTCACAGATTTTCAGAAAGGACAAGACAAAATAGATCTGAGAACTCTAGGCATCAGTGACTTCAATAATCTGTTATTGCTGACAACTAATGATACCGATGGTAACGTCATCATTAGCGTCAGATATCGAGTATTAGATGGCGATTATTATTATCGATTGAAACTCAATGGCATTAGCAAAAGCCAATTACAAGTGAGTGATTTGATTTTCAACAGTGCAGTTGTAGATAACAACGTTATAGGAACTGCTTACAATGATGATTTGTTTGGTGGTTTCGGTAACGATACCCTGCAAGGCGATGGCGGGAATGACCGTTTGTTCGGGGAACAAGGAAACGACAGATTATTAGGTGGTGCTGGCAATGATACCTTGTATGGTGGTGCCGGGAATGATGAATTTGTCTTCGAGTACTTTAATAATTCTATCGGTGCCAAAGAGCAAGATATCGTCACAGATTTTCAGAAAGGACAAGACAAAATAGATCTGAGAACTCTAGGCATCAGTGACTTCAATAATCTGTTATTGCTGACAACTAATGATACCGATGGTAACGTCATCATTAGCGTCAGATATCGAGTATTAGATGGCGATTATTATTATCGATTGAAACTCAATGGCATTAGCAAAAGCCAATTACAAGTGAGTGATTTGATTTTCAACAGTGCAGTTGTAGATAACAACGTTATAGGAACTGCTTACAATGATGATTTGTTTGGTGGTTTCGGTAACGATACCCTGCAAGGCGATGGCGGGAATGACCGTTTGTTCGGGGAACAAGGAAATGACAGATTATTAGGTGGTGCTGGCAATGATACCTTGTATGGTGGTGCCGGGAATGATGAATTTGTCTTCGAGTACTTTAATAATTCTATCGGTGCCAAAGAGCAAGATATCGTCACAGATTTTCAGAAAGGACAAGACAAAATAGATCTGAGAACTCTAGGCATCAGTGACTTCAATAATCTGTTATTGCTGACAACTAATGATACCGATGGTAACGTCATCATTAGCGTCAGATATCGAGTATTAGATGGCGATTATTATTATCGATTGAAACTCAATGGCATTAGCAAAAGCCAATTACAAGTGAGTGATTTGATTTTCAACAGTGCAGTTGTAGATAACAACGTTATAGGAACTGCTTACAATGATGATTTGTTTGGTGGTTTCGGTAACGATACCCTGCAAGGCGATGGCGGGAATGACCGTTTGTTCGGGGAACAAGGAAACGACAGATTATTAGGTGGTGCTGGCAATGATACCTTGTATGGTGGTGCCGGGAATGATGAATTTGTCTTCGAGTACTTTAATAATTCTATCGGTGCCAAAGAGCAAGATATCGTCACAGATTTTCAGAAAGGACAAGACAAAATAGATCTGAGAACTCTAGGCATCAGTGACTTCAATAATCTGTTATTGCTGACAACTAATGATACCGATGGTAACGTCATCATTAGCGTCAGATATCGAGTATTAGATGGCGATTATTATTATCGATTGAAACTCAATGGCATTAGCAAAAGCCAATTACAAGTGAGTGATTTGATTTTCAACAGTGCAGTTGTAGATAACAACGTTATAGGAACTGCTTACAATGATGATTTGTTTGGTGGTTTCGGTAACGATACCCTGCAAGGCGATGGCGGGAATGACCGTTTGTTCGGGGAACAAGGAAACGACAGATTATTAGGTGGTGCTGGCAATGATACCTTGTATGGTGGTGCCGGGAATGATACTTATTCTTTCCTCGCTAATACTGCCTTGGGAACTGACACAATTATAGAAACCACAACAGATGGTACTGATACTATTGACTTGAGCGGTACTACATCTGCTGTCAACCTAAATCTAGGTGTCACTACCACGCAAACGATTAATAGTAATCTCAAACTGATTCTCTCTGCCAATAACGTTATTGAAAATGCAACAGGTGGCACAGGCAATGACACTCTCACTGGTAATACACTCAATAACAATCTGATTGGCAGTGGCGGAAATGACCAACTCCAAGGGTTAACAGGAAATGATACCTATTCTTTCATAGCTAATAGTGCCTTGGGAACCGACACAATTACAGAAACCTCAACCGGTGGTACTGATACTATTAACTTTAGCGGTACTACAGTTGCCGTCAACCTAAATCTAGGTTTAACCACCTCACAAACGGTTAATAGTAATCTCAAACTGATTCTCTCTGCCAATAACGTTATTGAAAATGCAACAGGTGGCACAGGCAATGACACTCTTACTGGTAATACACTCAATAACACCTTGATTGGCGGTGGCGGAAATGACCAACTCCAAGGGTTAACAGGAAATGATACCTATTCTTTCATAGCTAATAGTACCTTGGGAACCGACACAATTACAGAAACCTCAACCGGTGGTACTGATACTATTAACTTTGGCGGGACTACATCTGCTGTCAACCTAAATCTAGGTGTCACTACCACGCAAACAGTTAATAGCAATCTCAAACTCATTCTCTCTGCCAATAACGTTATTGAAAATGCAACGGGTGGCACAGGCAATGATATTCTCACTGGTAATACACTGAATAACACTCTGATTGGCGGTGACGGAAATGACACTCTTGGAGGAGGCAATGGTAATGATACTCTTACAGGTGGAGTTGGTAATGATAAATATCTGTTCCAAAGCAATGGTGTATTTAACACAAGCTTAGGTGTTGATTACATCACCGATTTTCAAGCCGGACAAGACCAGATTGTGCTGAGTAAAACCACCTTTAATGCTGTTACTAATAGTGCAGGTCAGGCTTTAACTGACTTTGCAGTTGTCACTGGTAATCAATTCGTCAACGCTAGTAATGCGCGTATTGTCTTTAGCCAAAGTAGTGGTAGCCTATTCTATAACCAAGATGGCAACGTTCTGGGTACAGGAACAGTGTTTGAATTTGCCCGTTTAGGAAATTCTGATATTACTCTCAGTAGTAGCAATTTTAGTCTGATTGCCTAGTACTCTGTCAACTTTCAATTGATAGATAATCAAGTTCGTAGTAAGGACTAAAGTCTTTACTACAAACCCTCAAAACTAGCTTAAAAAAGTACTAGTATCACCTTGCCATAATTAGAAAATCCAAATGCTTAGGAATTTCTAATACCATTTTTGATTTACAATTGTGGATTTTGGATTTCGCTCGTTCAAGGTTGTCAACCAATACTGCTACGAGTGATTGAATACACAATTGAACATCCACGCAACTTTGAAAACACGCCGTAGATACTTTTTCTTACCACAGTGTATTGCATATAAATACTAAGCAGTATAGAGTTAAGTCGCTAGTACTGCTTTGCGTAATTCATAATCCGTAATTCGTAATGATGCTCCTACGGACGCTTGATCGTTAACGTAATTACCATTTTTGCAAGGGTTTCAGACATTTGAAATGAGTGATTTATTTTCGCCGTACTGTGCTAGCATTTACCACTATTAATTTAAAAATATTTATGCTAGTTATGCAACATGGCCATATCAAACAATATTAAATCTATTGCCAAAGTATGAGCGTGCCTACATTGGGCTTCGTCCCATTAACGCTCTCGGATGAAATCAGATGTTAACGCAACTCTAGAGCAGAGTATGACAAATTTTTTTCTAGCTTCTGTATTATCTACACCAATTAAAGAACCAGTACCGATTTTTCTGATGATGTTGGGGATTATGTTAATTGCGCCCCTGCTATTTGAAAAAATCAACCTGCCGGGTATTGTCGGATTAATTTTGGCCGGTGTTGTAGTCGGGCCCAATGGAC
Organism: Nostoc edaphicum CCNP1411; assembly: GCF_014023275.1. Taxonomy (NCBI): domain Bacteria; kingdom Bacillati; phylum Cyanobacteriota; class Cyanophyceae; order Nostocales; family Nostocaceae; genus Nostoc; species Nostoc edaphicum. The sequence continues at coordinate 5,001,360 of NZ_CP054698.1, read as the reverse complement.
TGGGATTATTGGCACGAGATAATACAATTGTGCTTTTGGGTACAGTTGGTTTGCTATTTCTCATGTTTATGGCAGGACTGGAAACTAGCTTGGATGATCTGAAATATAACGCTGATAAAGCAGTCATATTCGGATTAGCTACCTTTGGTGTGCCGATGGTATTAGGTACCGCAGCCATGATGGCCATTGGCTATGGTGTATTACCTGCCATTTTAGTTGCTTCTTGTTTTGCTTCCCATACGCTACTAGCACTACCGATAGTCAGTAAATTGGGAATTATGCGCTCTCAGACATTAACTACCACTCTCGGAGGCACATTAATCACCAATGTTTTAGCACTTTTGGTTTTAGCGGTGGTAGTGAGAGCGCATCAAGGCAGCTTAAGCCTACAGTTTTGGTTATTCCTGATTCCTTCACTAATTATCTACACATTTCTGACACTATGGGGTCTACCTCGTCTCGGTCGCTGGTTCTTTCAGCGGTTTGGACACGATGAAGGGGCAGAGTTTACCTTTGTTTTAGCTACCCTGTTTGTGGTTTCCTATGGGGCAGAATTAATCCAAATTGAGCCGATTATTGGCGCTTTTTTAGCTGGAGTTGCTATTACCCAGCTAATTCCCCAACTTAGCCCTCTAATGAATCGGATTCAATTTATTGGGAATACATTGTTTGTACCCTTTTTCTTGATTTCTGTGGGAATGTTGGTGAATCCCCTGATTCTGATTCAAGAACCGCGATCGCTCGTAGTATCCGCTGTCATGGTAACTGTTGCGATTATTGCCAAGTTCATACCTGCATGGGGTTCAGGTAAATTGTTCGGATTCAATTTTGACAATATCATGTTGATGTTTGGGCTATCAGTAGCTCAGGCAGCCTCTACCCTAGCTGCAATCACCGTTGCTTACAAAATCGAGTTGGTCGATCAGTTAACAGTGAATGGCACGATCGCCATGATTTTAGTTACCTGCATTGCTTCTCCTTGGGTGACAGATCGGTGGGGGAAAAAAATCAGGCCAGGAGAGGCTAGTATTCAAAGTCATCAGCTAGGAAATCTAGGCGATCGCGTTTTAGTACCAGTTGCCAATCCCAGCACTGAAGATAACCTACTCAAGTTGGCAATACTCCTAACAAAATCAGCAGATGGTACTTTATTGCCACTCCATATTTTACTAGAACAAAGTTCCCCCATTTCTCCAGGGGACAAAGCCAGACAAAGCCAATTATTATCAACCGCAGAAATGATTGCCCATGCTGCCGTGGTCAATGTTAGTCCCATTGGTCGGATTGACGAATCAATTGATAAGGGAATTGCTCGTGTAGCAGAAGAAAAGCAGGCCAGTGTGATTGTCTGCGGCTGGAAAGGTTACTCTACTTATCAGGAAAATCTCTTTGGTGGTGTTATTGACAAGATTGTAAATCGCAGTACAGTGCCTGTTTTGGTAACTCGATTCCCGTTGCCAATTGAGCATACAACACGAGTCTTTCTAGCTTTCACCACCCAGCAAACTTATGCTAGTTCTTTTGGAGAGAGTATTCAATTAGTCAAAAGTTTGGCAACAGAACTCAAAGCTACCGTACAACTTTTGCAAGTTGTCACAAAACAAGGAGTAGATATCGATTTGACTAATGCCGGATTGCCAGAAGATACACCCATTCAAAAAGTGCGGGGCAATTTTGTGCAGCAAGTTTCTCGTTTACTCAAAACCAACGATCTGCTAGTGTTAAACGGGTCTGTTGAGCAGAAAACTCAGCTAGTTTCACTTTTTGGTCGAATACCAGAAGCGATCGCTCGCAATCATCCTGAAGTTGCCATGATTATTGCCTACTTTCCCAAATAGCCCCAAAATTGGGAAGAAAAGGTGAGAATGCTCAATCTATCCCCAATACCAATACCTTCCTATGACACCTTCCCCAAACCAAGTTTATCCCGTTATTTGGCACAACAACTCAGTGTCACTAATTGACCAAACTCGCTTACCTAACGAATATACATTTGTGGAAATTCACCGCAGTGAAGATATGGCGCGGGCGATTAAAACCATGATTGTGCGAGGTGCACCTGCAATTGGTGTGGCTGCGGCTTATGGAATGTATCTTGGTGCAAGGGAAATTGAAACAAGCGATCGCCACGAATTTCTGCAAAACTTAGATAAAGTAGCCCAGTTGTTGCGTTCTACCCGGCCAACAGCGGTAAATTTATTTTGGGCAATTAGTCGGATGATCAAAGCCGCCTACGAAACTTTGGGAACAGTAGAAGACATCAAGCAAACCCTGTTCCAAACAGCCCAAGCTATTAACGCTGAAGATTTGCAAACCTGTCAAGCAATTGGTGACAATGGTTTGACAGTCTTGCCCACTACCCCAGAAAAGCTGACGCTGCTTACCCATTGCAACGCTGGGGCACTAGCTACTGCTGGTTATGGCACTGCTTTGGGTGTTGTGCGTTCTGCTTGGAGGGAAGGACGTTTGGAGCGTTTATTTGCCGATGAAACCCGTCCCCGCTTACAAGGCGCAAAACTCACCACTTGGGAATGTGTCCAAGAAGGTATTCCTGTGACATTAATTACTGATAATATGGCAGCCCATTGCATGAAACAAGGTTTGATTCATGCTGTAGTTGTGGGTGCTGATCGAATTGCCGCTAATGGTGACACTGCCAATAAAATTGGTACATATAGTGTAGCGATCGCAGCTAAAGCACATAATATACCCTTCTTTGTCGCTGCACCCCTTTCCACCGTTGATTTTGAATTAGCCGATGGCAGCAAAATTCCCATTGAAGAACGCGAACCAACAGAAATCTATCAAGTTGGTGATACCATTCTCACACCTGCGGGTGTAGATTTTTACAACCCAGCTTTTGATGTCACTCCGGCTGAGTTGATTACAGCAATCATTACAGAGAATGGAGTATTTGCTCCTGGAGAATTAGTGAAATCTCAGCCACAGCAAGTAGCCTAACATCAATCCCAATACTGCTGGAATTTTGAATTTTAAACTGGAATTTAGTTGGGGGAAAAGGTTACTGGGTTTGGGTTAAAAGTTTTTTCTTTCCCCTTTCCCATTCCCCTTTTCCCCCTAACCGACAAGTATTAATATCAATCCTGTATCAATTAGCTTTAACATTCAGCGCATATTCTTTAAACCTTTCCAAATCAGCTTGAATCGTCGATTCAACTATCCGTCCCAAAAATAAGTTATCCATAATTTTGCCAATAATGCCGGGGATGGCGTAGGAAATTGTCATTTTAACAATGCTACTATTGTGGCGATCGTAAAAACGAATTGCTCCTTGATTGGGCAAACCATCAATCGATTCCCATTGGATAATTTGATTGGGAATAACTTTAAGAATTCGGGATTGCCAATTAAATTCTAGACTGCCAGTTTTTAATTTCCAAAGAGATATATCTGGATTATCTGGCGGAATTTTCACCGAATCAATCCATTTCATCCACCGAGGCATTTGCTCTAAATCAGACCAGAGGCTCCATACTAAATCTATAGGAACTTCTACTTCTACCTGCACAGTATGCTCTAACCAATCTGACATGATCTGTTTTTCCTTCTCTACGAGACGCTTTGCGTAGCTTGCTTGTTTGCAGGAGTACGGGCCCGGGCCCTTTGCGCCCTTCCCTTTACGCGAACGCGGTAGCCTGTGGCAAGCTACTCCGTGTCTATATCAATTCTTCAAACTCTCCAAAATCACCTTGGCCGCACGCCGTCCAGAAATAGTGGCTCCTTCCATGCTGTCGATGTAGTCTTGCTGAGTATAACTCCCTGCAAGGAAGAAATTATCTACTGGTGTTTTTTGGTTGGGACGGTACGCATCCATCCCTGGTGCTTCTCGGTAGAGAGATTGAGCAAGTTTTACCACGCTGTACCAAGTCATATTTAGTTCCCGCGACGAGGGAAACAGTTCATGAACTTGCTTGAGGACATGCTGTGCGATCGCTTCATTACTTTGTGCAATAAACGGATCTCCCGGTGTCAGCACTAGTTGTAACAAAGACCCCTGTCCTGGGCGATAATAATCAGCAGGGCTAGTCAACGCCAAATCGGCAAAACAAGAAAAGTCAGCATCGGCTGTGTAAAGTAAATTATCGATTCCAGCCGCATGATTTAGCTGTTTACGTTCCCTTCCATCGTTCAGTTCTGTTACCCAACCATCGAAGCGTAACTGCACTGTAGCTACTGGCACTGCATCCAGTTTGTAAATATTGTCAAATTCTGACCACTTACGCCACTCGTGGGGTAGGATGCGTTGGATTCCTGGAACATCACAGGCAAAAACGTAAGCATCAGCGGTGATATTTTCCACTGTATCACCTTGGGCAACTACTATACCAGTGACGCGGGTTTGTTTGTCTGACTCTGTAAACTGAATTTCCCGAACTTGTCGGCGCGTGTAAATTTTGGTGCCTCTAGCTTCCAGATATTCCAGAATGGGCTTGTGTAAATATTCAGATGGAGAACCTTCCAGCATTCGCAAAACTGAAGCTTCAGTTCTAACTGCAAATAGCTGGAATATGGTTAACATACAACGGGCAGACATATTTTCGCAATCAATAAATCCCAATGCATAGGCAATTGGGTTCCACATACGCTTAATACTGCCATTGCTCCCACCGTGACTGCGGAACCAGTCGGCAAAGCTAACTTTATCTAAATTGCGGATGGTTTTCATCGCCCCATTAAAGTCTACCAATCCGCGAACTATCGGACTAGTACCCAAAGCGATCGCATTTTGCAGTTTATCCTGCAACGATAGTTGAGAAGTTGTAAAAAATGCCTTTAAGCCATTGAAAGGCGCACCTGTAAGGAAGCGAAAATCCAAAGCACCAGTGCGCCCCCCTTTATTAATAAAAGTGTGGGTATGTTCTTTGAGGCGTAAGTTTTCTAACACCCCCACTTTCTTCATCAAGTCAAAAAGTTGGTAGTAGCACCCGAAAAATACATGCAACCCCATTTCTAGATGGTTGCCATCTCCATCAACCCAACTGCCAACTTTACCACCCACAAACGGACGAGACTCAAAAATCTCTACTTCACAACCAGCATCAGCTAGATCTACTGCGGTTGCTAGTCCAGCCAGTCCCGCACCTACGATTGCAACGCGCATTCCGTCGTTCCTTTTCAGTTTCTTTACAGATTGTAACTGGGTTGGGGTCGGAATTTGCTACTTAATATCAACTCCACCAGCATATTAAGGGATGGCAATGTCGATACTAAAACCTCTTTGTTCGCTTCTTTTAGTCCCGAATAAATAACCAGACGCGTTTTTCTCGCGTCTGTATCAGCTAGACAAACTCTTGTCATAGCGGCAGACTCAAAAAAGTATCATAGCTATTTTTTGGTGGCAAAGTAGTTATCTGGATAAGTATTTAAAGCATCTTCTTACCTATTTGCTGTCGTCGGAGACAGGCAAACTTCTAATCAGTTCACGAATCACGTCGGTTGCGGGTCTACCTGTTTGTTGGCAATATTTTTCCAGTTTTTCCGCTTCTTGTGTTGCCAGATTGACTGTTATACGTTTAACGGCCCATTTTTTATTTGTCATTATCATGCTATCTGCTGTATATTTTAGATTGTCGAAAGAGTCTAAGTAAAGAGGGAACCGATAAGATTATCAGAGTTTGTCTCAGGAAACAAGTCATATCATTAATATTAAAAATGTTCGTTTTGTCAAAGGATTCATCATTTTCTAAAAAAATCAAAAAACTACACTTTATTGGTTACGATTGTGACAGCAGAAAAAGCACATTGTTGCTTGTGAAGATAATAACCCTACTAACAGCATGAGTAAAGCCTGAGAATGAAATTTGATAGATGAATTGAGACACCTAATGTTGACTCAATTAAGATTTCCAAAGTTATTCTCCATTGAAAGCATTTGACCTTATTTCTTAAGCAAGTTCGCCAAACCCACTTAGAGAGAACATCTACTACAACACCATAAAATAAAGCTTTCAGAATCATTATTATGCTGAAATGCTACCTTACACGCAGGTTAGAGTGGTATTTGTAGATCGTGAATAATCCCCTATGAAGTAGGCAAATGAGCGATCGCTCCATAACAAACACCCATCTGCACCCATTAAGTTAAGAGCTACTTGAACGGTTATGATTTTTGGCTTACCTCGATCAAGCTCATTGCTTTTACGTGCCAATATAGTAACCAGAAAAAAGAAGAGAAGATTCAGTTTACTGGGTGTAAATAGCCCAGACTGTTGGTAAATTTTTACAGCATTATCTGTAATTTCACACAGATGAATTAGCCCGTAAATAGATATGATGTTACTTGACTGTTGCCGATAATAATATTTTAGTTTTGTTTCATGCTTTTGCACTAAACTTCCCGTAAAGATACGATGAAATTTTGCCTATTTTTTATCTTCCCTCTAGCGATATAGTTTGATTTCAACCCAGAGATTTTTTCCATTCTTTGTATTCATCTATCTAGAGGTTAAAAAAAATCATTTTTAGCCAATTATGTAGCTAAAAATTGGACAATATACCTTCTTTTTAGATTTAAACCAAGAGATAAATTATCGGCAAAAAAGTATTGATTCACAAGCATTTTGTATTTGGCAAGTATACCTATAAAAACAATTGTGCATTTCAATCTTTTTTGCTGGTGTGTTCATTATAGCCATTATTTACGCACTTTAAATAATCTTCATTTAGAGACTAAATAATCTTATTTTTATCCTTTATAAAAAAATTACAAAGAAAAAGATAGACATTTGAACCTTTGCTTAATGATATTGATATATAACAAGATGCTAAACTCTAAAACTTCTAAAAAAAAAGATTTCGATATCTAAGAGTGTCAGTAAGGTTTGATTAAACCAAACTTTGCGGATATTATTTTATTGATTAGTAGTTATTTATACTGAGATTATCTGAGTAAAATAACTGGAAAACGATGAAAATATAGGTACTTCATGAAATTGAGGTAAAGTTAACTTCTAATCATTGGTCGCCTAAAACACCGTTTCAATAATCAAAAACCTAACCCCTTTATCTTCCTCGTTATCTGGCTCCGCCAGGTAAGTGTATTAAGAGTAGAGACGGCGATTTATCGCGTCTCTCTAACCGTCAAAATGAATTTGACGGACTACTAATACCAATTTGACAAAAGAATGCAACACAAAGATAATACGCTTCCCCAACCCTACCCTTACTTTGGGAAGATGCGCGTCGTGCGGATGGGGTTATTCGTCCAAACATTTTTTAATTTGGTATAACTCTGGTTAAAAGACCACTTACAAGAGATAAGTACTTTTACTTCACTCAACACCAGTAGGTAAAAAGAAGAGGGGTAAATTTTAAAAGGTAAAGCCTTTCTTTTTTCCCCTCCCAAGTGCAGTTTCAGTTAACATGTAAATCAAATACACATTGACTTAATCTCTCATACCCATAATTTGAGATTAAGGATGGCAGGAATTGGTGCAACTATTCAAAGTTTAAGTTGGGGCATCAGTTGGAGAGTGCCAATACCTAAATCTTTGGGTGAAAGCGATCGCGCTTCAAACAAAGCCATCATATCTCGTAACTGAGGATTGCCACGGGAAGCTCCCGTTAGTCCTTTGGCAATGATTAAACCACAGTAGCCCTTAGTATTTTTACACCGTTGATTCCATTTCTTTCGGGCTTCTACATGAATCGGATCTTCGTCTAAGAATTCACCGAATAGGAACAATTCGCCATTTTGAGTTTGCAATAAACCCAGGTCATAGCGATCGCCATCGAAGGGGTCGGCACCTGGATTAAAGCAAATTGCTCTCAATCCACCTGCTGTTTCAATTCTTTCAATTACAGTCTTCGCCTTGGGACGAGAAGTTTGGATTAAAATCACCGGCAAACCATCACCTACGTGTTTGATTTCACCAGCCGGATGGTAGCTGACTCCCTTACGCAGGTGTTCCAACATTTCCCAGGACACCACACCTAAGCTGAGGAAGGAATCTTCTGGTATCAAGTCATCTTGCAATGATTGAAAATTAGGGTTGTCAATCTCTTGATCATCGACACCGAAGCCTGCCATTTCCTCTAATTCTGCTGCTAACTGCGGCATGGTAGAGACTGTCACAGGCACAGATTTAGTTGATTCTTCCGACTGTGGCAGAGAAATCCGATAGCGACGGCTGAGGGTAGGGAAGATGTCTTCATGAAGCGGGCGACGGTGATCGCGAATAAAGCGGATCAGGCTTTCGATCGCAACCAAGATTACCAATGCTTCTTCGTCATATAAAACAGAACGGAGTCCTTCTAAGGGGTGGATGTTACCGAATGTGGGGTCAATTTCTGATAATGGCAGATCGGCCAAATCATCTTCTTCATCTTCTTCATCCTCATCTTCATCAGCAGTCTCAAAAGTGAGAAACAGGCAATCTTGCTTAAGGAACGCTTCTTCTAGATGCTCCGTTGATTCTTCATCTCTTAAAACGGCGGCGCGAAACTGTTTTAAAGACTCTTCTGAGCGATAAAACAAAATCCCATACTCCATTCCCAGCATTCCCATGATTGAGGCGTAGAGTGTGCCAACATCCCACTTATTAATCTCAATGGATAAAATTTGCTGTTCTTCCAAAAATTCCCAAGGTGCTGCTTGCCAAATTGCAAATGCTTTCTCTCGCAAGATTTGTGCATACTGTGGGGGTAAGTCGGGCGTTTGACTATCGAGGATGTCGGCGAATCCACGAAATAGTTCGTCAATTAAAGGCAGTTCTGGTGCGTAATCAATGGCAATATCTAAATCTTGTAGCACTCCCCGCAGGTAAAATTGGATCTCGCGGTCTTTGACTACAATTCTTTGGGGTCTGGCAGGTCTTGCCGGACTCTGAGGATGCTCCATTGCTTGCATTAAGGTGCGAACAATTGCTTCTGGGCCGATATCTGAAGCTACCACGTCCATTCCTCGGACAACACCTTGGGAGTAATCTACCCAAAGAATGCATTCTCCCTTTGCCTCTGAGTCTGAGAACTGGTTTGGTGATGACAACGGACGGCGATCGCCCTCCCATACAGAAGGAATTTGAGTTAATTTTTTCAACCGACGACTGGTAGAGCGATTAAAACTTGTCATAGAGATCAAAAGAAGCAATTTGGAAGTAAACTTTGGGGGATAGCTAGCCTCAGATTAAATTTTTATGGCTGCACCTGAAGGTGGTTGCTTTTCAGGTTGCCATAAGGCTTTAACTTAAAAAATACCAACTGTTTTAGGAGGCAGGAGTAACCCATATTTAAAAGCGTGAGACTTAGGCTGTGGACGACGATGCCAAATTAATCCACTTGGAATGTATCCTAGACCCTCTCTAGGAGACACTGCGCGTAGCTGACTTCTTTGTAGAAGAAGGGGAGACGCCAATAGAGAAGACCAGATCGGCTACGAATGTATTTTCTGCTATATGTCTCGATACAATTCATCTTTTTAAACTGAATCTTATACCGAGAACTAAAATTTTCATTCATAATTATTTCCTCCTGCCTCTTGCCTCTTGCCTCCTGTCTTCTCCTATAAACACACTGAGTCTCTCAATTCTAGAATAAAAATTTTTGGCTGCTTTTAACGGAGTGTTTACAATTTGGCATCTAGCGGCATCTAAGCCGCTAGAATGAATACAAAAACACCAAGGGCAACCTACAGGCATTAACAAGCTGATATAGGGTAAAGCTTAAACTAAATTAAGGAGTTGAAAAAGCAGATGACACAAGCAATTCAGGCTCAACAACGCGGAATTCTGTTGAGTGAAGCCGCATTGAAGCAGGTAAAATCCCTCCGGGACAAGCAAGGCACAGACTTCTGCTTACGGGTAGGAGTCCGTCAGGGTGGCTGTTCTGGGATGTCTTACATGATGGACTTTGAAGACACTAGCAAGATCACCCCTCAGGATGAAGTTTTTGACTATGATGGCTTCAAAATTGTCAGCGATCGCAAGAGCCTGTTATATCTCTACGGTTTAATGCTCGATTATAGCGATGCCATGATTGGCGGTGGCTTCCAATTCACTAACCCCAATGCCAACCAAACTTGTGGTTGCGGTAAGTCATTTGGGGTGTAATATTGTCATTTGTCATTTGTCCATTGTCTTTTGTCCTTTACAAATGACCAATGACTAATGACTAATGACTAATGACCAATGACTAATGACAAATGACTAATACAGTTGAATCCCTGTTTGATACAGGTTTAGAACGCTATAAAGCTGGAGAATCAGTAGAATCTTTAATCCCTGTGTTTAAAGAAGTATGCGATCGCGCTCCTAAAACCAGTGCTGCTTGGATTTGTTTAGCGTGGTTGTATCTACTTGATAACAAACCCAACTTGGCATACAAAGCCGCACAGAAGGCAGTCAAGTTAAACCCACAAGATCCACAAGCTAGAGTAAATCTCGCCTTAGCAATGCTGGAAACGGGTCAAAAAGGTTTGCGAGAACACATTGACATAGCACAACAGTTGATATTTGTCAATGAAGAATGGAGTGATGAAATAAAAAATAGTATTGAAGACGGTTTAAGTAGAAAACCAGATTGGCAGAGTTTGACAAAAGTCAAAAATTGGCTGTTTGAAAAATGATGATTGGGGACTGGGGACTAGGGACTAGGGGGAATTTATTGAAGTAAGTCTCTAAGTTGTCTCTTCCCATTCCCCATTCCCCATTCCCCATTCCCCATTCCCAATTCCCAATTCCCCAATTCAATCATGAAAGATAAATTGTTAAATTGGCTAAACATGGTTTTAGTCGCAGATGTTTTTTTGGTTTTGTTTGGCTTTGGCTGGTTAGCGATCGCAGCGATCGGTGATGCTGTGGGAATAAACCTGGGTTTGGATTTGTGGCATCAACTGTGGCAACCTGTGTTTAACCCAGCAATTGGTATCCTCATGGGCGGTGCTATTCTCAGCGGTATTATCAGTTGGGTTTCCAGAAAATTTCTCTCTAGTCAATAGTCAAGAGACTGGGGACTAGGGACTGGGTACTGGAGAATAGGGAATAGGGAACAGGGAACAGGGAAAAGTTTTTAAATCCCCAATCCCCAATCCCCACTCCCCACTCCCTTTTAATTAAGAATTTGTGTTAATGCGGATTGCAAATTAGGATATTTGTACTCAAAACCTGTTTCTAACGTGCGTTTTGGGATGACTTGCTGACCTTCTAAAACTACTATAGCCCCGTCTCCTAAAAGAGCTTCGATCGCAAAAGCAGGAACAGGCAACCAAGAAGGGCGATTCATGACTTGTCCCAAAGTTTGGCTTAAATCTGCCATCCGAACTGGTTTAGGGGCGGTTGCATTATATACGCCTTCTATTTCCGGTTTAGTTAAAGCTTCCAGAATCAGGCTAACTAAATCGTCTACGTGAATCCATGAGAACCACTGCCGACCACTACCAATAGGCCCACCAGCGAAGAGTTTGAAAGGCGGAATCATTTTACCTAAAGCACCACCATTGCCCAGAACAATCCCAAAACGTAGAATTACCAGCCGGACACCAGCATCTTTTACCTTTCTCGCTTCAGCTTCCCAGGCTTGGCAGACTTGGGCAAGAAAATCGTTACCAGATAGATTTGTTTCATCAAAGATTGCCGTTTCACTGGTGCCGTAGTAGCCAATAGCTGAAGCGTTAATTAACACAGTTGGAAGGCAGCGCGTTGCGGGAGTTCCCCCAGTTGTAGCGACTGCCGTTTTGGGGTTAGCGTTGGCTATTGCTTCAACTACTTTTTGTGTACCAAACTTCCGACTATTGAGGATTTCTTGTTTCCGTTCTGGTGTCCAGCGTCCTTCACCAATAGGTTCTCCTGCCAAATTAACTACGCCATCACAACTAGCAATGACACCTTGCCAAGAACCAGATGCATTTGGTGTATAGGCAACAATTTCTACATTGGGGAAAGCCTCAGATGGAAAAACCTTTTGAGCAAAGGTGGTATTCCGAGTTAATACTACTATTTTGTGACCTTTTCCGTGGAGTCGTTGTACCAAACGGCTACCAACAAATCCTGTTGCTCCAGTAATTGCGACTTTCATTTTCTACCTCAGCCAAACCTTTATTGTAAAGTTTTTGATCAAACTTTCAGCTTACCAAAGAAGGCAGAGGGCAAGAGGTAGGAGTTAGGAGGCAGGACGAAGAAAATATATTTTATCCTTTTCGCTAACGGAGCGTTGGTTACCAGCGCTCTGACTTTTCGCTCTATCACAGGATTATGAGCCGCCTAAGATTATTTATAAAATTAGGTAAATTGTATATCTTGGTAATGCCTAACCTCAAAACTCAAAAACTTTGCTTTTATAATGACTTTCCGTTTAGATACTTCGGTATTATAGGATGGACGGAGTGTTGCAAGGCGTGGGGCTATTATGGCTCGCTATACCTGTTCATTTATTGTTTCTGTTCCTAGTGACCATCTGTTGCCGTTACTTGTAGAACTTCTACAGGACTGTCAGTTGGATATTCAATACAATACGGCCGATTACATTATCGCTCGTGAGGTTCCTGGCAATGTTCCTTTTCCTAAATTGGTAACAGTAGAAGTACTGATTGATAAATCAAAATCTACTGAAGCAGAAACCCGGATGAGTATTGTGCTTAAAAATGAAGAACTACCACTCCAACTAGATAATTACTGCCGACAAATGTTTGAATTCATCAAGCAGGCTATTGAAAATAGCCGCCATTGGCATTTGATTGAAAGTCTTGCAGGATAGCTTTGGTGGTTGAATTGACACTCCCACAGCTTGAAGTTGTGGGAATGTCAGACTTTGATTGGTAGTTATAATTCAGTCTTCTATATCCTCTAAATCCTCGGCCATACCGGGGTTTATTAGTGTAATATCGTACTCGCTCGAATCCGTTTGTCCCAAACGCTGAGTGTTTCTTAAAAGGTAATAAATGGCACGTACTTGAGGCCCAAAAACGATCTCGTCTTCATTTCTGAGATCGTGAGATGGTATCTTGCGTCCATTAATCATTAAACCGTTAGAACTAGACTTACCTTTAGCATCGCCATCTACAATCCGGTAATAGTAGCTATGACTATTATGATCTCGTGGCAATCTCACTAATGTGGCATGGCGTCGGGAGACAAATTGCGACATCAAACGGATATTACATTCGCGATCTCTACCAATAGAGTAGACGGGTTGCTCCAGAGAAAATTCTTTGCGACCTTGATCGTCTTCAATAATCAGTAGATGGTTTTCATTGGTTTCTGCTGCCATTGACAAATTTGTGGAACTGTGATTTAAGATTTTTTAGTATCGTATCCTGTCATTTTCGCGCACCATAAGTCTGTGGTGCCGGTCTAAATAAGCTTTAAAATTGCATGATACCTTGAAAGAGTAGAACATATCCGTTCTACTCCAGTAGCTATGATAGCTTTGGTAAGTGTCTTAAGAAGTTTTTTGGGCTGCGTAAAAACTGAATACGACTCAGTTTAACTTTATATGGGAATAACCAAGATTTGTGCTTGGAAATTCACCTGTAAAAGACTATTCTACGAGTGATGAGCTAATCGCCTTAATAATATTGAGTTGGTGACGACGCTGACAGAGCTAAAAGCCATTAGTGCAGCTGCACCAGATGGGTTCAGGACAAAACCCAGACTAGGGAACAAAACACCTGCTGCTAAAGGAATGCCAACAGTATTGTATGCAAAAGCCCAGAATAAATTTTGGCGGATTTTGTTGAAGGTGGCGCGACTAAGCTGAATAGATTCGACGACATCATTTAAGCGATCGCGCATTAGGATAATTTCAGCAGTTTCCATCGCCACATCTGTCCCTGAGTGTAAAGCAATTCCTACATCTGCTTGGGATAAAGCTGGAGCATCGTTGATTCCATCTCCTACCATTGCGACTACTGAGTGGGGAGTGGGGAGTGCTGAGTGCTGAGTGCTGAGTGCTGAGTGGGGAGTTAGGAGTGGAGAGTTAGGATCTTTCTTTGTCCCCTTGTCTCCTTGTCCTCTTGTCCCTTCTAACTGGAGAGATTGTATTGCCGCCGCTTTTTTGGCTGGGGGGACACCTGCTATTACATCAACGCTATCTATTCCTAGTTGTTTGGCTATAGCGCTAGCTACTTCTTTGCGATCGCCACTGAGCAACATTACCCGTAAGCCCATCTGACGTAATTTGTCTACGGTAGAACGGGCATCTGGTCTGAGGGTATCAGAAACAGCAATTAATCCGGCTAAAGTTCCCGCAACTGCTACGCAAACGACTGTTTTACCATCTGTTGCTAAATCCTGTGCTACCTGTTGTGCAGTTTCACTACTTGAAATACCGTGCCAACTCAACCAGTCCCAGTTACCCAAGAGTACAACTGTACCCTCCACCACAGCAGACACCCCTAATCCTGCTTCTGTGTGAAAATCCACAGCCTCTGGAATAGATAACTGTTGCCGCTGTGCTTCTTGCTGAATCGCTTTTGCTAGAGGGTGGTGAGTACCGCTTTCTACGGCTGCTGCTAATTGTATTAGGGATTGGGCATTGGGCATTGGGCATTGGGCATTGTTATTCTTCTCCTGTTCTTCTGCCTCTTCCCCAGTCCCCATTTCCTCAATTAACAGACAATCTGTGACGATAGGATTACCTGTGGTCAAAGTGCCGGTTTTATCAAATACTACGGTGTCTAACTGGTGTACTCTTTCTAAAACGTCGCCGCCTTTAATTAATAAACCCCGTTCTGCGCCCATAGCAGTCCCGACAAGAATGGCTGTTGGGGTAGCAAGTCCCAAAGCACAGGGACAGGCGACTACCATAACTGCGATCGCTAGTTTTAAACTAATTAATAAAGGGGATTGGGGAGTGCTGAGTGAGGAATGGCGAGCATTATGTGAAGCGTGGCTCATCATTTCCATGCCACCAGACATGGTGATATCAGTCCAGATGTGAGTGCCAAAAAAGTACCAAAAGACAAATGTCAATATAGATGCTGTCAGTACCCCGTAGGTAAAGTAACCAGCTACCGTATCTGCTAATTTTTGTACTGGTGCTTTCCGAGTTTGGGCGGCTTCTACTAGGGTGACAATTTGAGCTAGAGTTGTATCACTTCCAATACGGGTTGCCTGAATAGCGATCGCTCCTGACTGGTTTAGTGTGCCCCCTGTCACCGTATCTCCGGGTTGCTTAATTACTGGTACGGCTTCCCCAGTTAGCATTGACTCATCGACCGTTGTTTGACCAACCATCAATTCACCATCAACGGGGATTTTATCACCTGGCAGCACTTGTAACCATTCACCAACACGCACCTGTTCAGCGGGAATTTCTACACTAGAAGATCCCACTCCTCCTTTCTCTGGGTTGGCAATCAATCGCGCTACTTGTGGCTGGAGTGCTAGCAATTTCCTAAATGCCGCAGCGGCGCGACCTCTAGCTTGTTGCTCTAATGTCCTTCCCAAAAGAATAAAGCCCAGCATCATTACTGGTTCATCAAAGAAGCACTCCCAACCCAATTGGGGAAAGAGTAGCGCTACTAAACTAGCAATGTAGGCTGTCAGCGTTCCTAATCCCACCAGGGTGTTCATGTTGGGTGCATTTCGCCGCCAGCCCAGCCAACCATCTACTAAAATCGGGCGACCGGGAATTAATAGTGCCACTGTCGCCAATCCACAGTGAAACCAGATGTTATTCAGTACTGGCAGCACTGAGCTACCAAGATTACCAAAATGCCCACTTCCCGACAATATTAGCAACATCGCTGCGATCGCCAACTGCCTAAAAGAAGATCGCATTTCTCGGCGTTGTCGTTCTGCTGGGTCTGGTAAGGTAGATATTTCGCCTGTGACTGTGCCGCTAGCTTTTCGGGGTTGAGTTGGGAATCCCACCCCTGTTAATCGCTCTGCCAGTGCATCTGCATCTACTGCACCAACTTCTGATTCTACAACAGCTACCTCTGTGGCCAGGTTCACACAGGCACTCTTGACTCCTGGATGTTGGGTTAGCTGTCGCTCTACTGCATTCACACACCCGGCACACTTCATACCCCCAACATCGAGAATAATTTTCTCTAAGATTGGGTCAAGTTCTGGGGCTAGCTTAGTTTTCGGGACAAGTTGCATGGCAAGTGTTTAGATTCGCTACAGAAATTCAACGCCTGACTAAAAGCGTCTCTAATTTGAGAGTAGGCGAAATATTGAACTACGACTGTATGTCAACCCTATTGAATTTCTTAATTTATCCTACTCTGCTGAGGGTCACTGACGGCTCCATCGTAGGTAAGTTACATAAACAATAGCTCCAACCTGCATTGGCATGAGTACAATTAGGCTTTTCCAAAAATTGTGAATTTCCAAATTAGACATGGCGCTGAAATAGCCCAAGCCCAACAACAAGAAGAATATCCAGATTAGCTGTTTACGTTTGATAGTTGGCATAGAAGTAGAATTGAGAATTTTTTAGAAAAAATTTCTAGTAATACTTAGAAATACTGTACAAAAGACACAATAAATTTTAAATTTTCTGCCACTGCTTGAACCAAATTTCTTGGGAAATAGCCATAAAAGAGCAAGTCACGCCACAAGTTTGACATGAAATTCCAGTTAAGTTCCGTATTGGGAAAACTAAGAATCTTACTCTATAACCTACCTTGGTGATCAAAATATAGAGTTTTCTAATCATACAAGGTACATCATAGTCCCCTATCAAAGAAGGGGGAGGGTTCTTGTATCTCACCCAAGTGAGAACCGCTACAAGTACCAAGTAGGGGTGTACAGGAAAATCCTAGTAAACCCCAGCGAACTAATTTACTTTGGGATGAAAAAAGATAAAGGGATAATTCAAACACCAATGAACATTAAATCAAAACGGCAAACAAAACTTCAGAAGCAGGTAATCAAAACCAGCCTTTCTTTTCGACAATGTAAGCATTGAGGAATTGTTCATCAGTCTTGGTTAAGTAGATGATACCCTCAACCAAACCGATAATCCCCATTATTGCCCCACCCAAACCAAATGTAAGTAGGGTGACAAGCAGCATGATCAGACCTTCAGTCTTGTAACCAAGAATAAACTTGTGAACACCTAAAGCTCCTAACAAGATAGCGCAGATGCCAGCTGCAATTTTTTTGCTGTTAGCATCACTGGGGTTGATATTAGACACTATGAGTCATACTCCTCAACTATAAATGACAGCCTCAATTTTAATGTAATTATTCTTACTTGGCATCTCCATATCTTTCGCAATAATAAATTGTCAAATTTTAGCCAATTTAGAAGATATATAGAAATCTGGTTTTATTCGGAGAGTTTACTCACTTGGGCAGGGAACTCGTAACAAAAAATAAGGGATAGATGCGTACTGAGTCTTGTTCAAAAATCCGACAGCAGTTTTATAAATTTACACCTAAGTTTTTCGCTAGATGTAAGCATTAATCGAATAACTCATAATTAAAGAATGAGTACAGAGTCAACACTAAATCAAAAATTCAATGTTAGCTCTGTACTCTCACAGGTTGAAATTATTAATTATTTTGACAAATTCGTTATATGTAACTTCACGCAAGAATGCAAACGTGAAAAATAAGTTTCTAAAACCAACCCTGCTTATTCACAAAGTAGGTATTTACAAATCCTTCAGGAGACTTATTCAAGTAGATCATGCCTTCAATTAAACCTACAAGTTGCATAATTAACAAGGCAATGCCGTAGGTGAAAGAACCCGCAACTACGGAAATCACCAACATGATAAAGCCTTCCGAAGCGTATCCTAGAATAAACTTATGAACCCCAAATGCTCCAAGGATAATGCCACAGTAACCAGCTAGAAGTTGTTTGGTAGGGTGACTGGGGTTGAGATTTGACATAATTGAGTCCTGCTCCTTGATAAGTGAGTATAAAAATAAAGTCTTTATTGTAATGAAAGCAAGTAAATATATTTGCTTAATCAATAGATTTTTAGGTAAGACATTTATCTTGAGAAAAATGAACCTCAGTAATCAGCAAAAGCTGCTACATACACTACTTTTTACAAGTCCGTCAGTATTATTTCCGGATTTTTTTGCGTAGTTGCAGCCCGTCGTAGACATCGCTTCCAGTGAGCGTGAAACGCCCACATCATTATGAGACTAGTTAAATATAGAAGCGCAAGAGACATCTTCCATATCTTTCTAACCTGTTTTTAGTTGCCAATACCTACTTCCATAAGCGCAAAACGGAATTGCAATCAAATTTATGACAGCTCAAACGGTTTCGGAAGACAATTAAAATAATTCGTAATGACGCTCTTTACGAGACGCTAAAAGCGAATGCGGACTCGCTACCGCTACGCTAACGTAATGCCGCTCTCTACGAGACGCTGCGCTAACGTAATTCGTAAATTATCCCCACTTATGCAGATAAAAGCAAATATTTTCGTTTTAGGCAACAGTAATTTTATTGTACTAATTGCTACCCAAAACAAATAAGCTTAATAGTGTACCACTATTCCAGAGACTGTGGAGGAGCATAGGAGCGAGGAGGTTTCGCGATCGCGTGTAAACTACCCCTAAAACGATCCCCAATGCGGTGAGGGGAAGAATTTCCGACAAGCTGAGGTGAGCGATCGCAAACAATAAACTGCTAATCAGAATCGATCCCCACACGGGTAAGTAGCGAGTTAGAGAAGGTAACAAAAAGCCGCGAAATAAAATTTCTTCAAAAAATGGAGCTGCGATCGCTGCTGTAGAGAAAAATATGCCAAGTGCAACACCATCTTGGCTTTCCAGCGCTAGTTGTAACAGTGGGTTACTACCACCCTGTCCTTGCCATAGCTGTTGATTAATTAAAGATACCACCACAACTATAGGTAAAGCCGCACAATAGCCTCCCAGTCCCCATAAAAACCACTTATCTTGAAAACGGAAGCGAAACCAAAATTCTGGTAGTGGAAAAAAGCGCTTAAGAGAAAAATACAGCACTAACAGCGCACCCGATGCTACCAATAAGTAACTAACCAAAACATAAAAAGCCTGAAGTCGCACATCACCTACAGGACGAGGGATGGGGAACAGCAATAGCAATGAAGGGACAAAAATTTGCCCCATGAAGAAAAAGCCGACGATAAAAACCTGTAAAATCGTTTCACCATCCCACGGCGTTGACCAAGGGATATCAGCATTTTGAGCTAGTAACGAGGCTTTTCCTTTCAGTAAGCGTTGAGCAAATAAGAAAATCAGCAATATTAGACCACTTAAAGCTGCCAATGTAGGAATAGTGCCAATAACCGCTAATTTCAACACTGCTTGAGCAGCAGATTCTTGTTGTGTAGCTTTAACTGCTGATAAAGCATCTTGTCGTTGCTGAAGTTGGTATAGCTGAACCAAAGCAGTAGAGCGAAACCAACCTTCTAAATTCTTTTGAATTCGTTCTTGAGAATTTTGGAGCAGACGGGGAGGATTGCTCCACAGTCCACTCAATACAGCTGCGGTTTCTCCAAATTCTGGATTAATACCTGAACGTTGTTGTAATTCGCTCCAAGTTTTGAGAGCTGTATCCGTCTGTCCTTGCTGTGCTTGTAAAATTCCCAGCCGCAAGTCTAATTCAGCTAGTAATTTTTGTAATTGCTTAAAAGACTGCTCTAACTGTTGCTGTCCCTGTTTAGAGGTTTTAGTCGTGGGAGGAACATCAGGTAGAGGTTTTGGAGGTGTGGGAGTTATTTCAGGTTGAGAGCGTAATTGTGTAAGTTGATTGTTAACTTTGTCCAAATTAGCTTGAACTGATTGACGCGCCTCCTGATACTGCTTCGTAGCGGCCTCCAGGGGTTGCTCACCAAGTATTGCTTCCCGAATCGCCTGAAGATTGTCATCGTTGCTATCTTCTGATTGCCAAGCTTGAGCTTGTAAAGCAATATTGGTTTGGTATAGTTCTAGGCGACTTTGAAACTGAGGTTTTTGCCAACTACTCAGTAAAGCCGAAACTGCCAACAGAACTGCTATTAGCGTCACAAAAATTAAAACCAACCGCTTGATTGTCATCTATCCCCCTTTTACGAACCAGTAGGGAACGCGTCCCCCTTGGGAATTATCGCAAGAAAAAGTCAGAGGTGGATAGATATCATCAATATTATAAGTTTTCGCTTGCACCCACCATGTTAAATTACAACCCATTGCACTGCTTACCCTCCGCCGAGGATCTGCCTGATTCGGACGATGAACCTGTGGATAATCAACTACAACATTTGATTCCTGGATTGCTGGAAGCCATATTAGCTTGGCTGTGGACAAGCCGGATGGATTGGTTTTTTGGCGTTGATATGGGGATATATTACGATCCCGAACTACAGCCGATTGTCCCTGATGGGTTTTTAAGTTTAGGAGTCGAGCGAGTTTTTGATGAGAACTTGCGTTTAAGTTATGTGTTGTGGGAAGAAAAGGTGATGCCGATTATGGCATTAGAAGTTGTTTCTCACAGACGGCGTGGGGAATACACCAGCAAAAAGAAACTTTATGCTGAGATGGAGATTTTGTATTATGTTGTCTACAATCCTCAACGGCGGAGAAAACCACCTTTAGAAGTTTATCGCTTTGTAAATGGTGAATATGTATTGCAGCCAGGAAATCTCGTTTGGTTGTCAGAGATAGGTTTAGCAATTGGTTATGAACGGGGAACCTATCAGGGAATTACGCGGGATTGGTTGTATTGGTATGACAAACAAGGAGTCAGATATTTAACACCAGAAGAACGAGCGATAGTAACCGAACAACGCGCTACCACTGCTGAAGAACGCGCTCAAAGACTGGCGCAAGAATTGCGAAAGTTGGGGATAGATCCAGATTCTTTGAGTTGACTTTGCGGGGTGCGATCGCTTTGATTACACTGTTACTAATGACTTATCTTCTTCCCAATAAAGTAATGGATCAAGTTTACCTGATTCAGTAAATGTTCTAGCAGCTACTAAACAGCGCAGCAAATCAACACACATTTTGGCAGGATAATTTTTTTCTTCTCCATCGACTACTAATGTTTCTATTTCATCAGATTTTGATAAATCAACTAAAACATCAAAAATTTTGCTATTCAAAGTTGCATTTACAACATATTTAGCTGACTTACCGCCTCCAATATTCATGTAAGTCTCATCATCAGATTTCAAGGTTACTAAAGTTTTGCTTTTGCCATCTAACTCGCAGATAGCTGCTTCAATTTGAATCCAATTTGGATCTTTTACTAATTCAGCTTGATTGCTATTAGTAACCCATTTTTCTGCTGATAGCTTAAATACTAAACTGGTTTCGCTTTTTTGTGGCAAATCTGGCCAGCGATCGAAACCAAGTAACTTACCAATCTCAGAATTTTTGAGAAATGCCTGTCGTTCAGCATAGCTCATAATTACATTGGTTCCAGCCCGGACTTGCTCAGGAGTCAACAGGCGTGGGGATTCCCCATTGGCTTTCGTGTCTTCTGCTGAAGGCTGCGGCGTTGTCTCTTGAGAATTTGAACACATAGCCATCTTCTCCAGACTTATTTGAGAACAGGAATTATAGATGTTTTCGGTGATTGTAGGCGAGAACATACAAGCGTTCAAATATTCCTGCTCTGCCATTGTTTAGGATTACGTTTGACGTGGTAACAAGCAATGATAGTGATAACATTTTCTTCTACAACATAAATAACACCATAGGGAAACCTACGTATCAATAATCGCCGCGCTTGTTGATATACCACGGGATAAGCTGAAGGGTTACGTCCGATTAATGCTAAACAGCTATCAACTGCGCGTACAAACTCCGAACCTACTCCAGATTCACGTTGCTCATACCATTCAAAAGCATCTTGAATATCCAGTTCTGCTTCTGGACTAATTATTAACTGATAGCTCATTCAGTTAAACCTAGTCTTTGCTTCACGGATTGCCAGGTTGAACCTTGGTTTGGGTTTTGGCGATGCATCTCCAAGCGTCTATCTAATTCTTGTTTTTGCTCATCGCTGAGAGGAACTTCATCTGGTGTAGTAAGAATGCTGTCCCATAAGTCTTCGGCAAGCTGTATACGTTCAGATACACTTAGTTCAGAAATATCGACTTTTAATATAGGGTGCATGGTTGTTGTTAATGTAGTTGCTCAATATAATCTTATTTTAGATTGTAAATTACTTATCTTATTCACAATAAAGTAAAGCATCAAGTTTACCTGATTCGGTAAATGTTCTAGCAGCTAGGAAACAGTGCAGTAATTCCGCTTGCATGGCGTTAAGGAATGAGGGTGCGATCGCCTTTTAGACTCAAACAAGCAATATATTTTGATTCTTTGCTCTTTTTGATACATTAATACCACTGTTAGATTAGAGTAGTACATCAGACACAGTGTGACTTCGTAATTAGACTAAATGGCAAACATTCAGATTAAAGAACGCAAGATTGTTGAACTTCATCCACATCCAAAAAATTGTATCAGCTATTGATGAGGCAATTATAGCTGGAAATTTTGACAAAGCAGAGGAATTACGAAAGACATTAAATAACAAAAGTGTAAATGCTGCTATCAAAATGATTAGTAGTGCTGAAACTTTTAACGAAATACAACATACCCAAATACAGTGGATATTAGCTAAGTTAGGTAAAAAGTTTTGTGGTTCGGTATGGATTGATATTACTGACAGTTCAGATGTGTGGGATAAAGAAAAATTGGGAAGCTTGAGTATTGATTCTTTGCCGCCACTAGGAATTGGTGATGATGAACGATCAACAGTTCAGTACATTGATGTCATTTGGCTCACTGGTAGGAATCAAATTACTGCGGCATTTGAAGTTGAAATGACTACACCTGTTTACTCCGGTTTGCTAAGGATGGCAGATTTAGTAACGCTTTGTCCAAACTTAAATTTTCCACTTTATATAGTAGTTCCAGAATCACGTATTAATAAAGTGAAGGATGAACTGAAACGTCCTACTTTTAAGAAGCTTAAACTTCAGGATAAATGTAGTTACATAGTCGCTGAAGAAATGGTGCAAGAATGGGATATTATTATGAAATATGGTCATCTAGACTCTATTAAGGAAATATCCCACAATTTTGATAGTGACTCATAAATAGGATGGTGAAAATATAATTAAAAAATCACTCTATCTTAATCTTCTCCCTTACCCAAGCGCGAAATGATTTAAGCAAAGTAATTTCCCCCATACTTTTACTTTGCTCAATAAATCTGCTTATCTCACTGACTGATACTATAGGGAAGGCAATACTAAACTTACACTCGACATATTGCCCTTCTATCAACTGATAAAATTCTAAATTTTGCCCATCATATCTCCAAAGTTCAGTTACACCCAACGCTGAATAAATCCCCAATTTGTTAACTGAACTACTGGTAATGTCAATCTCAATTGCTAAATCAGGCGACGGATCATTTTCTAAATCTAAAGTTTGCTTACCCCTAATAGCTAGTTCATTCTGGATATAATAGCAAGTATCTGGTTCTATTCCCCGCTTTGATATTTTCCGGTTCAATGTTGTTGAACCAGCACTTCTAATTTCAATTCCTAATTCTTCGGCTAAAACTAGAATAAAACGGTCAAATTGAATTTTGGTGTTTTCATGTTCAAAAAGTGGAGTCATGATTTCTAAAACACCGCAGTCATAAGCAAACCGAGAACCTCTATCCTCACCTGTATCTCTCAACAAGGCTTCAAAGGTTTCCCAGCTAATGTTATGTAGCACTGTTCTTTGTTCACCAACCGTTGACTTCACAAGCATATTAAAATAATTCGTAATTCGTAATTCGTAATTCGTAATTCGTAATTAATTCATGATTTTAAGCTATCTTTCCACGCACCCAAGCGCTGAAGGATTGCACCAGATCAATTTCATCCATAGTTTTACTTTGCTGGATAAATCTATTCATATCACTAACAGAAATTAGAGGAAAAGCAATACTCGACTTTATTTCAATATATTCGCTTGCTACTAATTGATAAAATTTTAAAATTTCACCATTATATCTCCACAATTCTCCGACACCTAAAGCCGCATAAATCTTAAATTTATTAATAGAAGTGCTAGTAATATCAATTTCAACTGCTAAATCTGGTGCTGGGTCTGTTGTTAAATCTAATTCTTGTTTACCTCTAATTAGTGACTCAGTTTGAATATAATAGCAATTATCAGGTTCTATTCCCTTTGCTATTGGTTTACATTTTAATGTTGTAGAACCAGCACTTCTAATTTTAGTTTTTAATTCCACTGCTAAAGCGAATATCAATCGGTCAAACTGAATTTTAGGATTTTCGTGTTCAAAAAGTGGAGTCATTATTTCTAAAACACCGCAGTCGTAAGCAAACCTAGAGCCTCTATCCTCACCTGTATCTCTCAGTAAGGCTTCAAAAGTTTCCCAGCTAACGTTGTCTAAGACTGTTCTTTGTTCTGCAAGGGTTAACTTAACAAGCATATTACAATCCTTTTTCTATCAGGATGTTATAGCGGTTCCCGACCTAGTGAGGTACGTTTTTAAAGCTATATTAACCTTGGTGAGCAAGATTTGGATGTACCTCAGTTGCCTGGGAAACGCTATAGATAAAACCCCGATGATTTTACCTATGTCATTAATATAATACTCGCCCAAATTAATTTCAAGCACTTGCCCAATGAGCTTGAGAAACTTACTGTTAGTTTTAGTGATGACAACACCATAAATTTTTTGAATTTTATTGCCTTCACGTTCATTAAACTCCAGATAATTAAATTGTGCCAAATATTAGCAAGGTATGTTGCTGATATTTGGCACAATAAGGATCTAAATATTTTCTAACTTTAAGCAAGGAAACCCGCAAAAAAGTCCAAAGTTTCTTTCAGCGCTTTGATGAAAACATCAATTTCGTCGCGGGTGTTGTAGAAAGATAGACTTGCTCGTGCGGTTGCAGGAAGACCTAAGTAACGGTGTAATGGTTGAGTACAGTGGTGTCCAGAACGGATGGCAACGCCTTCTTGATCTAATAATGTAGATAAGTCGTTAGCGTGAACTTCTCCGGCTGTGAACGATGCAAGAGCGGCTCTACCTTCACCTTTTGCATTTGGTTTGGGGCCGTAAATTCTAATTTGGGGAATTTGCTCTAATTGTTGGAACAAATAAGCTGTTAATTCTGCTTCGTAGGCGTGGATTTTATCCATGCCGATACTGCTAAGATAATCTATCGCAGCACCAAGTGCGATCGCTTCTCCAATTGCAGGTGTACCAGCTTCAAATTTGTGCGGTAATTCTGCATAAGTGGAATGGTCTAAATATACCTCTGCAATCATCTCACCACCACCAAAAAATGGTGGCATTGATTCTAACAATTCCAACTTGCCATACAGAAATCCTATACCAGTTGGCGCACACATTTTATGACCAGATGCTACCAACCAGTCACAATCTATCTGCTGCACGTCAATGGGGTAGTGAGGAACACTTTGACAAGCATCAACTAAGAATTTAGCACCGTATTTGTGAGCGATCGCAGCAATTTCTGCCACTGGGTTAATGCAACCCAACGTATTGGAAATATGCACCACCGACACCAATTTTGTTTTGTCAGAAATCAGCTTTTTAAACTGTTCTAAATCAAAAGTTTCTTCTGGTGTTAATTCTACAAATTTCAGTACTGCACCCGTTTTTTGTGCCACCAATTGCCAAGGCACAATATTACTGTGGTGTTCCATCACCGAGAGAATAATCTCATCTCCCGGCTGCAAATTGTTCATTCCCCAACTGTAGGCTACTAGGTTAATCGCCTCTGTTGCGTTGCGGGTGTAGACGATTTCCTGACGCGAAGCAGCATTGATGAATTTGGCAACTTTATCTCTAGCACCTTCATAAGCATCAGTAGCTTTAGCACTGAGGGTATGGGCACCGCGATGCACGTTAGCATTATATCGCTCGTAATAATCCCGTAGGGTATTTAATACGGACAAAGGCTTTTGCGATGTCGCAGCATTATCGAGATAAACCAAGGGTTTCTCATTGACTTCCTGATGCAATATCGGGAAGTCAGCGCGAACTTTATCAGCAATAGTTTTGGTAGAGGTAAAAGTCATTGGTAGATTAGTTATTAGTCAGTAGTCATTAGTCGTTAGTCAGGGACTTAAGATTATTGACTGTGTTTAACAGGATTTCTCGGAGAGAAGGAACTGGTATTTTGTTGATGACTTCAGCGGCGAAGGCGTTAATTAACAACTTCCGAGCATCGTTTTCATCAATTCCCCGACTTTGCAGATAGAATATTTCATCATCTTCCAATTGGCTAACGGTAGCACCGTGAGCGCATTTGACATTATCGGCTGTAATTTCCAATTGGGGTTTGGTATCAACTCTGGCTTTCGATGATAGCAGCAAATTACGATTCAACTGGGCTGCATTTGTCAACTGCGCTCGTTTGGGGACAAAAACTTTACCGTTGAACACCGCATGAGCGCGATCGCCTACAATACATTTATGCAATTGGTCACTTGTACCGTGAGGATAGTTAAGTGCGATCGCACTGTGAGTATCAGACAACTGCTTACCAGAAATTATCGTCAAACCATTGAGAGTCGTTTGTGTCTGCTCACCAGTTTGCAAAATCTCCAAATTGTGCCGAGACAGCTTTGCACCTAGAGTTATGGCATGACAAGTATATCGACTATCACGAGCCTGTGCGATCGCAGTTTTCCCAATATGAAAAGCCTCTGCACCTTCCCACTCAACCCTAGTGTGGCTCACCTCAGCATTGTCACCAACCCAAACTTCCGTAACCGCGTTAGTTAAATAAACTTCTTCCTTCGCGCCCTTCGCGCCTTCGCGGTTCGTATACTCCTCAACCAAAGTCACCTGCGAACCACTTTCCGCCACCACCAAACAACGCGGCTGCGAAATTGTCAGCGTCTCACCTGAAATAAACACCAGATGAATAGGCGTTTCAACTACCACATTCTTCTTCACCCACACCACAGCTGCATCAGTTATCCCAGCCGTATTGAGAGCAGTAAAAACCTCCTGCGCTCCCTCAGCTTGAGCTAAATACTGCTGTACAGCTTGCTGCTCAACCGCAGACAAACCAGCCAAATTACTTACCACAATTCCATCTGGCAAATCTGAAACTGCGGATAACTCCGGTGCAAAAACGCCATTAACAAAAACCAAACGACTATTAGCCGCTTCTGGCAAAATATCAAATTCTAAAGACGCGTAATTTACCGTCTCTACATTAAATTGAAGCTTTCGCAGAGACGACAAATCAGTAAATCGCCATTCTTCCTCGCGGGTGGTGGGAATAGTCGAGTGGCGTACCCAACTAGCAGCACTTTGGCGTAATTGCTGCAACCACCCCTCTGTTTTGGGTGCAGTTACCTGATTTAACAATTCAGTTAGATAGGTATCTTTATCTAACAGAGGAGATGTCAAACTGACTAAATTTGAATTAGGTATTGGACTGGGAGATACTTGAATACTCATTAGATACTCGTAACTGGTTTACAATATTAAGTAGTGCTGGAATTAAAAATCCCTATCAGGGATTGAAACATTACACACCCACCTCAGCAGCTGCAAATTCTTCCAGCACCCAGTCATAACCGCGAGACTCTAATTCCAGCGCTAATTCCTTACCACCACTGGTAATAATTCGCCCCTGCGCCATCACATGCACAAAATCAGGCACAATATAATCAAGTAATCGCTGATAGTGAGTAATCAAAATTGTCGAATTGTCTGGACTTGCCAGTTGATTTACCCCATTCGCCACAATTCTGAGCGCGTCAATATCCAAACCCGAATCTGTTTCATCCAAAATTCCCAACTTTGGTTCTAGAAGCGCCATTTGCAGAATTTCATTCCGCTTTTTCTCACCACCAGAAAACCCTTCATTCAAACTCCGACTGAGGAAACTGGGATTCATCTTCACCACATCCAGCTTTTCCTCAATCAAATCGTCAAAATCAAAAGCGTCTATTTCCTCTAATCCTTGCGCCTTACGACGGGAATTGTACGCCACTCGCAAGAAATCCAAATTGCTCACACCGGGAATTTCTAATGGATACTGAAACGCCAAAAATACACCGCTTCTAGCGCGTTCTTCTGGTTCCAATTCCAGGAGATTTTGTCCCTGAAAAATCACTTCACCGCCAGTTACCTCATACGCCGGATGTCCTGCCAATACCTTAGAAAAGGTACTCTTACCAGAACCATTCGGCCCCATGATCGCATGAATTTCACCCGATCGCACATCCAGATTCACACCCTTCAAAATCGGTGTTCCATCAACATTAGCCGTCAGATTCCGTACTGACAGCACAACTTCACTATTTTCAATAATCATCTTCTCTCCCTTCTCTCTTCGCGCTCTTAGCGTCTTCGCGGTTCGTTACTCTTCTAAAAGATAAACACAGAACACCGATGTCCCTGTGTTTATCCTTGCTTCCATTTATCCAACACTGCCTTCCAACTTCAAACTCAACAACTTATCAGCTTCCACAGCAAACTCCATCGGTAGCTGATTGAAAACATCCTTACAGAAGCCGCTAATCATCATCGAAATAGCATCTTCCGAAGAAATACCCCGTTGAGCAAAGTAAAATAACTGATCTTCCCCAATCTTAGAAGTAGAAGCTTCATGCTCCACCTTCGCACCATTATTTTGCACCTGAATATAAGGGAAAGTATTCGCATGGGCATTATCCCCAATCAGCATTGAGTCACACTGAGAATAATTTCTCGCCCCTTTAGCCGTCGGGTTAACTTTCACCAAACCCCGATAGCTATTACTAGATTTACCTGCGGAGATTCCTTTAGAAATAATTGTACTGCGGGTATTCTTCCCAACGTGAATCATCTTACTACCCGTATCAGCTTGCTGCATGTGATTTGTCAGCGCCACCGAGTAAAACTCACCCACAGAATTATCACCCACCAAAACACAGCTAGGATATTTCCAAGTAATTGCCGAACCTGTTTCTACTTGAGTCCAGGAAATCTTAGAATTTACGCCCTGACACAAACCGCGCTTGGTGACAAAGTTGTAAATACCGCCTTTACCGTTGGCATCGCCAGCGTACCAGTTTTGGACGGTGGAGTATTTAATTTCGGCGTTGTCAAGGGCGACAAGTTCCACCACTGCGGCGTGCAATTGGTTGCTGTCATACATCGGTGCGGTGCAACCTTCGAGGTAAGAAACATAACTACCTTCTTCGGCGACAATCAAAGTCCGCTCAAATTGTCCCGTGTCACCAGAGTTGATGCGGAAGTAGGTAGACAGTTCCATTGGGCATTTTACGCCTTTAGGAATGTATACAAAAGAACCATCGCTAAATACGGCAGCGTTCAAGGCGGCAAAATAATTGTCAGCGATGGGAACAACGCTACCCAAATATTTTTTAATTAATTCTGGGTGTTCTTGTAACGCTTCCGAAAACGAGCAGAAAATAACGCCATCTTCCGCTAGCTTTTCTTTAAATGTAGTGGCGACAGAAACGCTATCGAAAATTGCATCGACGGCGACATTTGCCAGTCGCTTCTGTTCAGATAGGGAAATACCTAACTTCTCAAAGGTTTCTAAAAGGGTTGGATCAACTTCGTCCAAGCTGTTCAGCTTTTTTTTCTTCTGTTTCGGCGCTGAGTAATAAATGATATCCTGATAATTGATTGGCGGATACTTGACATTCGGCCAAGTTGGTTCCGTCATTTTTTGCCACTGGCGATAAGCTCTGAGGCGAAAGTCCAGCATGAACTGTGGCTCGTTCTTCTTAGAAGAGATCAAGCGGATAACGTCCTCGTCTAGTCCACGCGGAATAGTGTCGGCTTCAATATCTGTAATAAAGCCGTACTTGTAGGGTTGGTTGACTAAGGTTTTGACAGTGGCACTCATCAGTAATAATCTCTCGTGTTCGGAACTCTTTTAGGATGGGAGGCGGATTGCGGCTAACCGATTCCCATCTCCCGTTACGGAATGGTTACACGGCTGCTAGAATATGGGTGGAGACTAAAACAACAGCTTTGTTGTTTAACGTATCTTCATTTTACGCTAAATTAACAACAACAATGTTGTCAAAGTCAAATTTTCCAAAAAATTTTTGTGATGTTCGCTGAACGTCTCGCACCAAATGAAGATGGCGACTACCCACCAGTCCTCAACCAAGCAAGATATCCTTGAGTATCTGCACAAACACGAAAAAGCAACGGCTTTGGAGCTAGCTGAAGTTTTAGACGTTACCCCCCAAGCTATTCGTCGCCATCTCAAAGATTTGGAGACGGAGGAGCTAGTTTTGTATTCGACATCAGTGCAGGCGGCGGGGATGGGGCGGCCGCAGCATCTTTATGAATTGAGTCGTCAAGGACGCGATCGCTTGCATCGAACAATGAGCGATCGCTTTGGTGATGGCCACGGAAATTTTGCGGTTTCGTTGCTGGACACTTTAGCCGAAACGGTAGGACACGACCAATTTAAATCGATTTTAGAGAAGCAGTGGCAGCGTAAAGCTAAAGAATATCGCGATCGCGTCGGTAATGGTTCACTGCGAGAACGTGTAGCCAACTTAGTAGAGTTAAGAAAAGCGGAAGGCTTCATGGCGGAGTATCATGCTGTTGATGTAAATGACTCCTTTGAGTGCGATCGCTTTATCTTAATGGAGCATAACTGTGCGATTTCTAATGTTGCCGAGTCTTTCCCCAGCATTTGTGGTCACGAATTAGAAATGTTTGCAGCTGTATTACCAGATTGTACCGTAGAACGCACCCACTGGATTATTGATGGTGAACATCGTTGTGGGTATTTGGTACAAGTTCGTCATTAGTCATTTGTCATTTTTTCAAGAACCAATGCCCAACTAAATTTGAGATAGCGTTTATGGACGTACTACCACAGCAACCATCAGCACAATTTTTAACCCTGGAAGAGTCAGCAAAAGTAGACGCGGCTTTGTTGTCTTCCCCAGAAAAGTTTTTAACAAGATTGACAATTTCATCACTTAAGCTTTTGAAGCATATCGCCCAAGAGTATGATGTTGCTATTGAAGATTTGACAGCACCACAAGTAATTGCTTGGTTTGAAAAAGATGGCAAAATTCGGCGTGAAGAGGGGATTGAAGGTTCATACCTGAAATGGTGAACTAAGGATACAAGTCAACCCTCATGTAGAGACGCGATTTATCGCGTCTTCAAAGACCAATTATCTACACCAATAACCCAGATCCCCAACTTTTAGCAAGAAGTTGAGGATCTGGGTTATTAATATTTGATTTTTCAGATACTTCTTTAAGCTGTGTAATTGTTAGTCCGGGGACTACGAGCACCAGCTACGGCTCCCATCATTGCGGCTACTAAACCCAATAAGGAACCAAACACAAACCACCATAATCCCGAACGTATATTTGCTGCAATGTCACGAGCTTGTTGAGCAGTTACATTTGTTTGCGGTATGTTGGGGGCAGTACCCTGCTGTTGTACCTGGTTTATCACTTCCCCAGCGTTGGAAGCCGCAACACCAAAAGCACCCGATACTCCACTTGCAAAGAGCCATGAGCTAACTGCCAAAGTCGTTGCCCAAAGAATTGCGCCGTTAAGAAGCGCTGTATTGCGATTCATTGGCCCACAAGCACGGGCTGTAACCCAACCACCAGTAAATAAGGAAATTAGTAAAGCGATAGTTGACCAAAGCCCCGCATTACCCGTAGCATCAGGGGCAATTGTTCTAGGCGCACCTGAACCTTCCACTGTACCAGCTGCGATCGCACCAATTATAGAACTCAAAATTAGTTGTGTAGCTAAAGAAACCAACAAACCGGCAATAATTGGCCCCCAGCGAACACGGTCATGATATTCGGCTACTCGACCTGCTACCACAGTGTCAGTAGGAATAACGTCATTGCCTGTTCGATTTACGTATGACATAGCTTATGTTCTCCAGTGCTTTTTCAGCAAAGTTCTTGCTCAGGTATATTCATCTTTATGATTAAGATTAAATAACTAAATCACCTACTTTTATCTCTATCAATAGAAAGAGTTAATACCTATGTCTTTAGTGATAAAAAATAGACTTTTGTTTAACAAGTTTTAATATAATTTAGTATTTTTTAATGTCCAAAATAATTATTTAGAAATTATCAATTATGAAAATTTTTAAATTAGGATTAAATTATTAATTTTTACAAGAAACTAGCTTGAATTGTGTATGCAATTAGACTTCATACAAAACTGAATTGCCAGTTAAAAAGTCCGGGAGCGCCATTACGAATTACGAATTTTACAAATTACGAATTATTTGAACGCATCCTCACAGCTGTGCCTGTGGCAGTAATCAGCAAAAGAACTCCTGACTGATCAAGATTGATTGTGCCAGTATCAATTTCAATCCCGATCACAGCATTAGCTCCTAAACGTTGTGCTCGTTGTTCTAATTCTTCTAATGCCTTGCGTTGACCCTGCTCAAATAGACGCTCATAGCTAGCAGTGCGTCCACCGATAATATCTCGAATACCAGCCAAAAAGTCCCGCAAGAAATTGCTGCCGTAGACTACTTCTGCTGTCACAATGCCTAAATACGACTCAATCATGGCTCCTTGAATTACATCAGTGGTCGTTATAATCATAAATTAGCCTCCTAGATAGAATATAGGTTGATATTTATTATCAAAGTGTTTATCAAAATACTTTAGCGATTGTAACTTCGATTACAGAAGATAAGTGTGAGAGAATGTTTCTCACACAATTTTAGCTCGCGTTTGCATCTGTAATATTTTCCTCAACAGAAACTAAGACTTAAAGGAACATTTGACTGATTAAGTTTATCTTACCGTGTAATGACAAAAAAATGATGTTAACGCCTGGATCATTACTTCTCAAAGGGTAGTATTAAAGACTAAAAAGATGAGCAAAGTTGGATACAGAGCCAGCAAATTCTTAAACTCAATAAAAACAGGAATGAATCTCAAAGCCTGTAAGCTTGGCAAATCAATATCTAGAATTAAGTCAGATGGCTGTTGGGATTTCTAGGAAACACGTATAACTACTGACAAAAAACAGTGTTATTTCGCGATTGTACTGATTTATATGTAGGGTAACTTCATCTGAAACTTGATATCTTACACTTTATCCTTCAGTAAAAACTCTGTTATGAAGTGCTGATTGTAAAGGAAAGAGTGGATGAAATATTGACATCTTAATTAATACGAAGAAATACAGTTTTCAAAAGTCCATATTTTTGTTTTAATGTACAAGAAAAAAAGTCCTCTAAAATTTCAGGAAATTTACTGTGTACAAGCCAACATCATTCGTGTTTAGTGTGGTGTTACTAGGATGTTTTACCTTCACCATACCTTCAGTAGCTCAGGCTGAGGTATTAGTGGCGCAAGCCAAAAACCCAGAGTTAAAGCAACTACTAGAAGAAGGACGGAGGTTAGTAGATGCTGGTGATTATGGTGGTGCGATCGCGGTTTATCAGCAAGCAGCTAGCATAGATCCCAAGAATGCTAAAATCCATTCAGGTATTGGCTACTTATACGCTCAACAGGGAAATTACCAGGCAGCATTAACTGCTTATCGTCGTGCGATCGGTATCAACCCTAACAATAGTGATTTTTACTACGCTGTGGGTTACATCAAAGCCAATTTGGGCGACACACGTGGGGCAAAGGAAGGCTACCGTCGTGCTATACAACTGAACCGTAACAACGTTAACGCCTATTTAGGATTGGCTGTAACGCAATCGCGTATGGGAGACTATACTGCTGCTACCTGGGCTTATGAACAAGCAATCAGCTTAGATAAAAACAACGCCCAGACTTATGAATTGATGGGTTCGATGTATAAACAGCGACGACAAGCCAAACAAGCAAACAGCTTGCTTCAGAAAGCGCGTGACTTGTACAAGCGACGCAATGACTCAGATGGCGTAGAAAGGGTAGAAACCATGCTGCGACAGTTAGGAGGATGAGGTTAATCTAACTGGCGTCCCGTTAATTCCACAAAAATATCTTCCAGGTTAGAGGGACGCACCATCATTCCGGTTTTATCGGGCTGTTCATTCAAGTAGATATTTGCTGCTTCCAAGGATGGGAAAAACAGATATTCCCAACTACGAGCGCCATCACTTCCCACATCAGACACACCTAATTGTTTCATCACTAAACCTTCACCGTGAGCAGAACGCAGTTGTTGTAAAGTTCCCAAAGAAATCAGCTTACCGCTATCCATAATGCCGATGCGTCCTGGCTTGGTAGAGCCGAAAGCATCGCACAAATATTCGACCTCATCCATATAATGGGTCGTCAGTAGCATCGTCATCCCTTGTTTATTCAAATCCCGAATAATTTCCCAGAGGCGTCGCCTGGTTTGGGGGTCTAGTCCTACCGTTGGTTCATCCAAAAACAAAATTTGTGGTTGATGTAATAAAGCTCTCGCAATCTGCAACCGTCGTTTCATACCCCCAGACAAAGTTTTTACCAAATCATCGCGTTTTTCTGTGAGTTCAACATACTCTAGCCATTGATTAATCAATTTTTGTCGCTGCGGGTTACTAATGTGATGTAGTCTCCCGTGCAGTTCCATATTTTCCCAGACGGTTAAATCATTATCCACACTGACTTGTTGCAAAACCGCGCCAATACTCTGTTTTGCCAACATTCCTTGGCTCATCACATCATATCCACCTACTTCTATCCGTCCTTGGGACGGTTTCGTGAGTGTAGTCAGCATCCGAATTGTGGTTGATTTACCCGCACCATTCGGGCCAAGTAGAGCAAATATCTCTCCCGCCTCAATTTTGAATGACAGGTCATTGACTACAGGTACATTGTTGTAAAACTTGTAGACGTTTTCTAAAAAGACAGCAGCAGTCACGTCGCTTCGCTCCGAATTCAAAATTCAAAATTCAAAATTAACCATCCCTATAAATAAATGTAGGGACTTGTATCCGTTTAAGTAAAAGTTGCAAACGGCATGACTTTATAATCGTCAAATGCCCAATGCCCAATGCTCTAGCGATCGCTAGTCAGATTTTCTCGTATCCGCTGATTTACTTGCCTTTGGTACGACTAGCACTTTATCAACGCGGTTACCATCCATATCCATCACTTCAATTCGCATCCCCTGCCATTCAAAATGATCTGCTGCGGCAGGAATACGTCCTAAATGGGTGATGACAAAACCGCCTAGTGTTTGATAACTGCCGCGTTCATCAGATTCCCACTCTTCCATACCGAAAAGTTCCAAAAACTCCTCTACAGGTAACATCCCATCCAAAAGCCAGGAACCATCTTCACGTTGCACAGCTTGTGGTTGATCCTGTCCATCTGTTGAAGGAACATCACCCACGATTTCGCTCATGATGTCGTTGAGAGTGACTAATCCTTGAATCACGCCGTATTCATCGACTACCAGCGCCATGTGAGTAATGGTTTGCTTGAACAATTCCAAAACTTTCAAGCCACGGGTGCTTTCTGGCACAAATACGGGCTGGCGCAATCCGATAGTCAAGTCGAGTGGTTCTCCTCGGAAACTCCTAGCTAATAAGTCGGTGACTGGGATAACACCCAGCACATTGTCAAGTCCCCCCTGACAAACTGGATAACGAGAATAGGCACTATCAACCATTTTTTGGCGATTTTCTTCAGCAGAGTCGTCTAAGTCGAGCCAAACAATATCGGGACGGGGTGTCATTAAGTAGCTGACAGGGCGATCGCCTAAACGAAAGACTCGCTCCACCATATCCTGTTCAGCTTCCTCAAAAGTTCCTGCCTCAGTGCCTTGCTCAATTAAGATTTTAATTTCTTCCTCGGTGACTTGCGGCTCGGTAGAAGCTGTAATTCCCAGCACTCGCAGGATCAAATCTGTAGAGGCGCTTAAGAGATAAACCATTGGAGAAGCGATCGCCGATAAAGCACGCATTGGAATCGCTACAATCGATGCAATCCTTTCTGGGTTATTTAACGCCAGACGCTTCGGAACCAATTCGCCAATAATCAGTGACAAATAGGTAATAATCAAAACCACTATTCCAAAGGATAGCGGTTCACTATAAGGTGCTAACAAGGGGACAAGTTTTACATAGACTGCCAATCGACTGGCAATTGTTGCTCCTCCAAAAGCACCAGTCAGGATACCGATCAGGGAAATACCCACTTGAACGGTTGACAGGAAATGATTTGGAGACTCCGCTAGTTTCAATGCTGCCTTTGCCTTGACATCTCCTTGATTAGCAAGCTGCTGTAGCCTAACTTTCCGTGCCGAGACGATCGCCATCTCAGACATAGAAAACACGCCATTGGCAATAATTAGCACCAAAATGATTAAAATTTCAAAAGTGATGGAGGACATGTTTAAAATTGCCGCTTATCAGAGCGAACGTAGCTCAATCCCTAGTATCTAGTATTAAAGGTGTTTTGATAAATGCTTTGACTGTACACAAAGTAATAGTTATAGTTCTTAAGTTTATTAGTCGCTGTAGATTATTCTTCCACCGAAGGAATAAGAAGGCTGTTAACACTTTTAAAATAGTTGACATAAACTGCCTCAAGACTTGCTGACCCACAAAGACTCCCATCGCTAGTAGTACTTATGTCATTTTCTTCTATTGTGCGTGCCTTAGGCCGATCGTCGCTTACTACTGAATTTATTTCTAAGCTGAATCGACAACAAGAATTGCGGTTAAATGGCATTCCCAGACTGCCCAAATCTCTGGTGGCTTCGGCATTAGCACAGGCTCAGGGCAAAGATTTATTCGTAGTTTGCGCCACTCTGGAAGAAGCTGGACGCGTTTACGCACAACTGGAGGCAATGGGATGGCAAACAGTACATTTTTACCCCACCTCCGAGGCTTCTCCCTACGAACCTTTTGACCCGGAAACTGAGATGAGTTGGGGGCAAATGCAGGTATTGGCGGATTTGGGAATGGGGCATGGGGCATTGGGCATGGGGCATGGGGAAGAAAACCAGATCCCATCCAATTCTCAATTACCCAAGATGGCGATCGTGGCTACTCAAGGGGCGCTGCAACCTCATTTGCCACCACCAGAAGCTTTTGAGCAATTCTGTCTTACCCTGAAAAAAGGGATGGAATTAGACTTGAATGCCTTCAGTGAGAAAATAACTATTTTGGGGTACGAAAGAGTTCCTTTGGTGGAAATGGAAGGGCAATGGAGTCGGCGGGGCGATATTGTTGATGTGTTCCCGGTTTCCTCTGAGTTTCCAGTCCGATTGGAATGGTTTGGTGATGAAATTGAGCAAATGCGGGAATTTGACCCCGCAACCCAACGTTCCGCCCTCGACAAAGTTGACCAGTTAATTCTTACCCCCACTAGCTTTACTCCCATCGTCATGGCTGCACTGAAAAATAGTGCTGAGTTTGGAGTGCTGAGTGCTGAGTTAAATTCTGACTCAGAACGGGCTGAACGCCCCGCTACCGCTAACAGCACTCAGCAATCATCACTGATTGAGGGTAGTCGTCGCTTTTTGGGGTTAGCGTTTGAGCAACCAGCATCTCTGCTAAACTACTTAGCAGAAAATACCCTGATTGCTATTGATGAGCCAGAACAGTGTCATGCTCATAGCGATCGCTGGGTAGAAAATGCTGAGGAACAATGGGGAATTGGGCATAGGGCATGGGGCATGGGGCATGGGGAGGAATCTACCCCCACTTCCTTAACATTGCCAAAAATCCATCGTTCTTTTGATGAGTGTTTGGCTGATGTTGCTAAGTTTAAAACATTATATTTATCGGAACTTTCAGAAGAAAATAGTGGGATAAATCTTGCTAGCCGTCCTGTTCCAGCTACGCCACACCAGTTTGCGAAACTAGCTGAAACCATCCGCCAAGAACGCGATCGCAATTTCTCGATCTGGCTGCTTTCTGCTCAACCTTCGCGTTCTGTCTCGCTGTTGCAAGAACATGATTGTCCGGCTCAGTTTATCCCGAATCCCCGCGACTACCAAGCGATTGATAAGCTGCAAATTAACCATATTCCCATAGCCCTAAAATATTCTGGGCTTGCAGAATTAGAAGGTTTTATCCTGCCTACCTACCGCTTGGTAATCGTTACAGATCGGGAATTTTTTGGGCAGCATTCCTTGGCGACTCCCGGCTATATCCGCAAGCGCCACAAAGCGACTTCTAAGCAAGTTGATCCCAATAAGCTGCGTCCAGGTGATTATGTAGTTCACAGAAATCATGGTGTTGGCAAATTTGTCAAGCTGGAAAGTTTGGCGATTAATAACGAAACTCGTGATTATTTGGTGGTGCAGTATGCTGACGGATTACTCAGAGTTGCAGCCGATCAAGTAGGTGCTTTATCCCGGTTCCGCGCCGCAGGGGATAAAGCACCAGAACTCAATCGGATGACTGGTAAAGCTTGGGAAAATACCAAGAATAAAGTCCGCAAAGCCATTAAAAAATTGGCAGTGGACTTGTTGAAACTGTATGCAGCGCGATCGAAACAAGAAGGTTTTCGCTTTCCAGGTGATATGCCTTGGCAAGAGGAACTGGAAGATTCTTTTCCCTACCAAGCTACAACGGATCAACTCAAAGCTGTCCAAGATGTAAAAAGAGACATGGAAAGCGATCGCCCAATGGATCGCTTAGTTTGTGGCGATGTCGGTTTCGGGAAGACGGAAGTGGCGATTCGTGCTGTTTTTAAAGCAGTCACCGCCGGTAAACAAGTGGCACTCCTTGCGCCGACGACTATTTTAACACAGCAGCACTACCATACACTTAAAGAACGTTTTGCACCGTACCCTGTGAATGTCGGTTTACTCAACCGTTTTCGCTCCGCTGAAGAACGCCGTGATATTCAAAAGCGATTGGCAACTGGTGAATTAGATGTAGTAATTGGTACACACCAACTTTTAGGTAAAGGTGTGACATTCCGCGATTTAGGACTATTGGTAGTAGATGAAGAACAACGGTTTGGAGTGAACCAAAAAGAGAAAATTAAAAGCCTGAAAACTCAAGTGGACGTGCTTACCCTCTCAGCTACTCCCATTCCCCGGACTTTGTATATGTCGCTGTCGGGAATTCGGGAAATGAGTTTGATTACCACGCCACCTCCAACCAGACGCCCGATTAAAACTCATCTGTCACCGATTAATTCCGAAAGTATCCGCACTGCTATTCGTCAAGAATTAGACAGAGGTGGACAGGTATTTTATGTAGTTCCACGAGTAGATGGAATTGAAGAGACAACAGCCAATTTGCGAGAAGTGATACCGGGAGCTAGATTTGCGATCGCTCACGGTCAAATGGATGAAAGTGAGTTAGAGTCAACCATGCTAACTTTCAGCAATGGCGACGCAGACATCCTCGTTTGTACGACA
Source organism: Nostoc edaphicum CCNP1411 (assembly GCF_014023275.1). Lineage (NCBI taxonomy): Bacteria > Bacillati > Cyanobacteriota > Cyanophyceae > Nostocales > Nostocaceae > Nostoc > Nostoc edaphicum. Next base: position 4,962,135 of record NZ_CP054698.1, on the reverse strand, counting down.
ATTATTGAATCTGGCTTAGATATTCCACGAGTCAACACCATTTTGATTGAAGATGCTCACCGCTTTGGGTTATCACAGTTGTATCAATTACGCGGTCGTGTGGGGCGTGCAGGTATCCAAGCTCACGCTTGGTTATTTTATCCGAAACAGCGGACGTTATCTGACGCGGCACGGCAACGATTACGAGCAATTCAGGAATTCACTCAGTTAGGTTCTGGATATCAGCTAGCGATGCGCGATATGGAAATCAGAGGCGTGGGTAACTTGCTAGGTGCAGAACAATCTGGTCAAATGGACGCCATCGGTTTTGATTTGTATATGGAAATGCTAGAAGAAGCAATTCGGGAAATCCGAGGACAAGAAATTCCGAAAGTGGAGGATACCCAAATTGACCTCAACCTGACGGCATTTATCCCCGCAGATTACATCACCGATTTGGATCAAAAGATGAGTGCATACCGGGCGGTAGCTACAGCCAAATCTAAATCAGAATTAAAGCTAATTGCAGCCGAGTGGAGCGATCGCTATGGTAGTTTACCTGTCCCTGCAAATCAACTTTTGCGAGTCATGGAACTCAAACAGCTAGCAAAAAAACTCGGATTTAGCCGGATTAAACCAGAAAACAAGCAACACGTTGTTTTAGAAACACCGATGGAGGAACCTGCTTGGAATTTGTTGGCGGCGAATTTACCAGACAATCTGAAGACGCGTTTTGTGTATTCTCCTGGAAAAGTGACGGTGCGCGGGTTAGGAGTTTTTAAAGCAGATCAACAATTGCAGAATTTGATTGATGCTTTCGGGAGAATGCAGGGTGCGATTCCAGAGGCGGCTGTTGTTTGATCAGTAGAAAAAGATTAGTCATCAAGTGAAAACATATCTCAGACTTACTGAGAAGTAGTTTAGAGTAAAATAAGGTGTTCAAAGTATAGACAATGACGAGCAGTTGAAAAGAGTGGAAACATGGAAACTACAACTAAAAGGCAAGCGTTAATCAAGGCTATTAATGAACTAATAGAACTGGCTTATGACGATACATTGCAAGAAATTTTATCACTGTTGGAAATCCGTAAACAGGAAGACGAGTCCGACGAAAGAGACTTTGAAGAGGGATTAAAAGATATCGTAGAAAATGGCACTTTAACTTGGTCAGAACATCAGCAAAAAACTGCATGAGCTACCAAGTAGAAATTTCCAAAAGTGCATCTAAACAGATCAAAAAGTTATCCGTAGATATTCAAGAAAGGCTAGAGAGCAAAATTCAACAATTAGCTCTTGATCCACGCCCTGATGGTGTTGGAAAATTAAAAAATGGTGAAAATCGTTATCGCATCAGGGTAGGAGATTATCGGATTTTGTATCATATTTATGATGATGTCCTAGTCGTAACTGTTGTCAGAGTAGGGCATCGTAGAGAAGTTTATAAAGGTGATTGACGCTTGAGTAGGCAAGAATTTCAGATCCAGACCTTTGAGACTAATTAGTAGAATTAAAGGAAATACCAACCCAACTTCAACTCATGATAAAAACTATCGAAGGCATTTATCAGGATGGACAAATTCACCTTACCCAACTACCGCAAGATATTAGCGATCGCTCTCAATTTCTTGTTACCTTTCTAGATCCTGGCAAAATCGACCCTACCAAATTACGCCAACTGATTGATCAGTTGGAGACAATTGCTGGAATTGGACAAGGTTTCGAGGAACTCAACGCTGGTCAAACTCGCCCCATTGGGGATTTTTTCCAAGAAATGCAGCAAAAGTATGGCATTTCAGGTTGAGATTACCCCAATCGCGGAAACTCAGATTGAGCAAACTTATCGCTGGTATCGAGAGCGGAATCCTGAATTTGCTGATCGTTAGTTTCGAGGATTGATGAATGCTATTGCTACCTTACAAGAGAAGCCCCAACGTTGTGCTTTAGCAGTCGAACATGAAATTTTTCCAGAAGAAGTACGCCAACTCCTTTATGGGAAAGCCAAAAACTTATACCGAATACTTTTTACGATTCGAGGTACTACAGTTAATGTGTTGTATGTGCGCCACAGTGGCCAAGCACCACTGACAGCAAATGACCTAGAGGAGTTAGAAGGCGGAGTTTAGCATTTCAAGGCGTAGTCTCTCGTAGAGAAGTCCGTCGCAAACATCGCTATGGTAGTTTACCTGTCCCTGAAATCAACTTTTGCGAGTCATGGAACTCAAACAGCTAGCGAAAAAACTCGGATTTAGCCGAATAAAACCAGAAAACAAGCAGCACGTTGTTTTAGAAACACCGATGGAAGAACCCGCTTGGAATTTGTTGGCGGTGAATTTACCAGACAATCTCAAAACGCGTTTTGTGTATTCTCCTGGGAAAGTGACGGTGCGCAGGTTAGGAGTTTTTAAAGCAGATCAACAATTGCAGAATTTGATTGATGCTTTCGGGAGAATGCAGGGTGCGATTCCAGAGGCGGCTGTTGTTTGATCAGTAGAAAAAGATTAGTCATCAAGTGAAAACCTATGTCAGACTTACTTAGAAGAATTACAGTTAATCCCAAACAATGTAGTGGTCGCCCATGCATTCGGGGCATGAGAATTCGGGTATCAGATGTACTGGACTTGTTTGCTGCGGGACTTAGTGCAGAACAAATTTTAGAAGAAATGCCTGATCTTGAAGCCGACGATCTCAAAGCAGCACTACTATATGCTTCGCGGAAGCTTAATCATCCAGTGTTAGTAGCATGACAATCTGGGTAGATGCACATTTATCCCCTGCGATCGCAACTTGGATCAGCCATACTTTTGGTATAACAGCTTTAGCTTTACGTGATGTTGGTCTGAGAGATGCTGAAGACCTTGAGATTTTTGAGGCAGCAAAAGCTCAAGGAGTTATCTTGATAACCAAGGATAGCGATTTTGTTGACTTGGTTGAGCGTTTGGGAACACCACCGCAGATTATCTGGTTAACTTGCGGAAACACATCAAATGCTCGGTTGCAAGAAATTTTAAATGCCACTTTGCTACAAGCACTAGAACTTTTACGAACAGGTGAAACGTTAGTCGAAATCAGCAAAGACTAGCAATTGTACTGCCACATAAGTTAACAGCCACCCAACACTGCGACGTTTTGATTAAAATGCAAAGTGCGATCGCTATGGTAGTTTACCAGTGTCGGCAAATCAACTTTTGCGAGTCATGGAACTCAAACAGCTAGCGAAAAAACTCGGATTTAGCCGGATTAAACCAGAAAACAAGCAGCACGTTGTTTTAGAAACACCGATGGAAGAACCAGCTTGGAATTTGTTGGCGGCGAATTTACCAGACAATCTGAAGACGCGTTTTGTGTATTCTCCTGGGAAAGTGACGGTGCGCGGGTTAGGAGTTTTTAAAGCAGATCAACAATTGCAGAATTTGATTGATGCTTTCGGGAGAATGCAGGGTGCGATTCCAGAGGCGGCTGTTGTTTGATCAGTAGAAAAAGATTAGTCATCAAGTGAAAACATATCTCAGACTTACTGAGAAGTAGTTTAGAGTAAAATAAGGTGTTCAAAGTATAGACAATGACGAGCAGTTGAAAAGAGTGGAAACATGGAAACTACAACTAAAAGGCAAGCGTTAATCAAGGCTATTAATGAACAAATAGAACTGGCTTATGACGATACATTGCAAGAGATTTTGTCACTGTTGAAAATCCGTAAGCAGGAAGATGAGTCCGACGAAATAGACTTTGAAGACGGATTAAAAGATATCGCAGAAAATGGTACTTTAACTTGGTCAGAACATCAGCAAAAAACTACATGAGCTACCAAGTAGAAATTTCCAATCTAGCCAATCGTGCTGATATTGATGCTGATCTAGAAGCCGAGTCAGCAGCATTTGATACTATGCCTCAACCACTACAAGCCGCCGATCCTGCTTTGTATAACAAGCTTATGGCAGCCAAGGCAGCAAGACAACAGGTAGAATCGTGAATATTATTAGCTACCAAGCCGATGCTGATTTGAAGCAAGCGATCGTTACGGGAGTTCTGCGACAAGAACGCTGGATTGACTTCCAAACAGCCAAGGCTGCTGGATTAAAAGGTGTAAAAGATTCTGAAGTATTAGCGATCGCAGCACAGCAGGAACGTATCCTCGTCAGCCATGATCTTAAAACAATGCCATCAGAGTTTCGCAAGTTCATCAGAAGCAATTATAGTCCAGGACTGATCATTGTTCCCCAGAAGTTGCCAGTTGAAGTCGCGATCAAGGAACTGCTGATGATTTGGGAGATATACAGTGCAGAGGAATTGGTTGATCTGATTTTAATACGGCCTATATTTTAAATGCGCTGGAATGGTTGATCAATGTATCGGTGTAGACCAAACTAATTGCAAAGTGCGATCGCAGCAGCAGCTATTGTTTGAACCATAGCAACCAACATTAATTTGAGTAGCCACATTTAAGAGCAAACAGGTATGGTTACTAACATATTCTCACAAACTAGCTCAACAGGTTTATGAAAATCAGAGCAATCATTCATCCAGCAGAAGAAGGCGGCTTTTGGGCAGAAGTTCCCGCGCTTCTCTGTTGTATTACCGAAGGAGACACCATAGAAGAGGTGATGGCTAATTTAAAAGATGCTATTGAAGGTTGGCTTGAAGTTGCCAATAATCGTAATGCAATTGAGTCAACAGATCAAGTTGTCGAAATTGCTGTATGAAATCGGTTTCTGGCAAGCAACTTTGTAAGATTGTGGAATAAAAAGTTTGGGTTTTGCAAAGAATTACTGGCAGTCATTATATTTATGAAAACCCCGAAGTAGAAAAAATCCTGTCAATTTCTGTTCACCGCAATCAAGATTTGAAAGTTGGAACCTTGAAAGCCTTGATGAAAATAGCCCAGCTATCTGAAGAAGATTTACTTTAATTGTGAATTACTGCTCTGATTCATCCACTAACTTGCTTGGTTCACCGGGGTAAAAATCATAGTCCACAATCTCTGATAAACTGTAAGGACACTCTAGCGGAAAAGTCCGCTTGGGCAAATCTGTTTCTCCAACAGCTAATTCGACACCTTTAAGGTAGGCTTTGCGAAGTGCTTCTTCAAGGTAGGGTTTGAGGCTAGGATTGTCTTCGAGCAGTTCAGCAATATCTAAGCGTTGAATCCGGAGTGTTGCTAACCAGCTACGGCTACGGCGTTGAGATTGGTACTGCCATTTTAGTAAATGTCCAATCAACACACTTAGACGGTTTCGCAATTCTTGACGTTGCTGTTTACCCAAAGATTGAATCTCCTCAATCAGATTGTGCAGATCAATCTGACTCCACTGCTCATTACGAAGTAAAGTTACTTGTTCCTGTGTCCAAGCGTAAAAATCACTTTCGTAGAGGCTTGGTGAAGGCATTGGTATCTTTGGGTTTATTTCAGGTATACCCATTAGGTTAGTTCAACCTTAATGTCTTTGCTTTTATTGTAGAACTGTCTCAAATAGAGGCGAGCAATAAGACGCTCAACTGAATCGTATTAGCTTATAGGTAGATATATCACACTATTACGTAGATATATGTAATAGTGTGTTTAACTTGTTTATCAATTTGATGGCTGAATTAGTTGTTTATACTTAATATATTCCTACAAAGCCATCACTCGACATTGAGCCTAAAGGCTTGTCTTCCCTAACTCTAGACATTTTTTCATTCGTCAAACTCAGGTTAAATTCAATGAATTCTCTCTCTAAGTAATTGTTCTTCTAAAGCAGCAATACGATTGTATGCCGCTGTTAATTGTGCTGTCAGTCGTTGTATTTGAATTTCTGGTGTTATGTTATTTCCAGCTTGACGATGCATGTCTAAATAAATGCCATCTGTCAATACATCCTTGTGTTCCATTTCTGGATTTAAACTGATACGTCCTTTGAACTGGTAGCCCCCAATCGAGCCATTTTCCTGATAATTATCCTTTGCTTGTGTATTCGCTAAAGAACACTCTGAGAAAGCTTGAGTAACTTTAACATCAAGTTGCTCAATCACTTGGCAGAGGGCATCCAGTTTTTCGCTTAAAGTCAGGATCTGCTGCTGTAATGGCTCCATTTAATACCCTGTATCCGTACATTTTCTCTATGTTATTCAATTTACTCCCAACCTTAACAATACTTATGGATTATTTAAGTATTGATAATTTTTGGCGGAAATTCTAAATATAAGTAAAGTTTGACCATGAGTACCACTAAGGAAATTTATGGAGAAAAATTAATCTTTAGGTAGTGATTTGCTGACAAACTTGCTAAGTTGAGTAAAATCTTCAAATTTATACGTGTTACCAATAAAAAATACTGGTAATTTTCCAACTCTACTTTTCAGCTAATCAGCCTCTGGTAAATCTCTGCTTAATCAGGACTTACGCAAACAATAGCCAAAAAAGAATGATTTTCAGGTAGGGGCAATTCATGTAGACACAAAGCGGCTACTCTTACGAGAACATTTTCAGTAAACTCGCAGGTATTGCCCCAGAGCGCTTATAGTTTTGCGTCACTCCTATTAATATTAGGTATAATCAAAAATTTTAAATCCAAAATCAATGGATCGACGGTATTTTTTGTTAAGTACAAGTACGCTGGCACTTTCACAACTGCTTTTTGGCTGTGGTGGAAACAAGCAGACACAACTAAAAGTGCAGTTATTAAAAGGTTCTATACCTGGTCAGGTGGTGAATCAGTTCCACAACGGTTTGCAGCAACAGGTGCAGTTAAAGTTTTCTCCAGTCGAGCAGTTACAGGATTTATTTCAGCAATTACAAAATTGGCAGCAGAAACCGAAAAGTACTGATGAGCAGGGATGGAGTCGCTTTATACCCTTTAGGCAAGGTCAAAAAGCAGCTGAGGCAGACCTAGTGACATTGGGAGATTACTGGCTAAAGGCAGCTATTGAGCAGAAATTGATTCAACCACTCCAAGAAGTAGGGGGAAACCAATTAAAACAGTGGTCTGCTTTAGATGAAAGGTGGAAGAAATTAGTAACGCGCAACGACCAAGGTAACTTGGATACTCAAGGGAAGGTGTGGGGTGCGCCTTACCGCTGGGGTAGCACGGTGATTGTTTATAACCGTGACAAGTTGCGAAATTTGGGATGGATACCCAAAGATTGGAGTGATTTATGGCGAGATGAAATGCAGCAGCACATTTCCCTACTCAATCAACCACGAGAAGTTATTGGTCTGGTCTTAAAGAAGCTAGGAAAATCTTATAATACAGAGAATCTTGACCAAGTACCAGACTTGGAAAAAGAATTACAGACATTAAATCAACAGGTGAAATTTTACAGTTCCAATAACTATTTGGAACCCCTAATTATGGGAGACACTTGGCTAGCGGTTGGTTGGTCAAGCGATGTACTACCAGCTTTGGCACGTTATCCGCAACTCGGCGCAGTTATCCCCCAGTCAGGAACAGCAATGTGGGCAGATTTGTGGGTACGTCCGGCAGGTATTACTAAGGATACTTTATCAGATCAATGGATTGATTTTTGTTGGAAACCAAGTACAGCTAAACAAATTTCGGTGCTGACCAAAAGTAATTCACCAATTTCTACAAACATTGTCACTTCCGATATCCAAGAACCATTATTGAGCATCTTACAGAGCGATCGCAACATTTTCAATAAAAGCGAATTTTTACTTCCCTTACCCCCATCAGTAATAAAACAATACGAGTCTTTATTCGCCAAAATTAAGGTTTAATTAGGAATTGGGAATTGGGCATGGTTATTCTCCTTGTCCGTTTCATCTCTCCCAGTCACCAGTCCCCAGTCCCTACTAATTGTCTAGAGTGAACGCTGTAACCCTATCTTGTTCTTAAGATTTGTTTGGATACTGCATAAAGCTGGACTTGTACTAAAGTTACAGGTGTAGGTTGCCAAGGGTTCTTTTTGATAGTTAAATACCCTGACGTTGTAACCAAAGTTCCGTGCAGCGCTACCCAAGCGATTTACGAAGTCGTAGCGCTCCACATACTCTAGTAAGCTCCAAATTTGCTGATTCACGATCAAGTCTACTCGTGCAGGTTCTTTGTTAGAAGCTGGATATGCTATCCAATTATCCAATAGCTTTTTCTCAGAGTTTTGTTGTGCCCACCATAAGCTGGGAACGGTTAATTGTACTGGGTTAATGGTGTTAGCTGTAATTACATAGTCTTTTGGCTTGGTTAATAAGTCTAGTTCCAGAGGCGCACTAGAAGGTGACGGTATTGAGGAAGTTTGCGCTAGTGAGGGCGGGACTAATAAAGCTGAGAGGGTAATGGTTAGTAGTAATGAAAAGGATATCTGGCGATCGCTACACCAATGCCAAGGGCGATCGCACAATTTAGGTATATGCATAGCTGATACTAATTCGTAATTCGTAATTAAGGCACAAGTCAAAATTTGTACAATTTAAAGTTTAATGGCAACTATACGAATTCTTCGATAGTCTGCTTTCCAAGTTCCCTGTTGATACAGTGTTGGCTTAAGATATTCCTCGATGACGCGAATTACTTGTATTTGTTGCTCATCAGAAAGTGCTGCTAAAAAACTGCTGGCGAACATCCGAATCCAGTTTGCCATACCTGCTTCTCCTTCTGCTAATGGAGTTGGACGAGCAAATAGAGTGCTATAGATGACATCAAAGCCTTGCTGTTCTAATAGGGTGGCGTATTCACCAATACTAGGGAAATACCAAGGATTTAGGGCTTGTGCGGGGATATTAATTGCTTCTAAGGCGTTAGATAAAGCTGTGGCGATCGCTAGCACATTTCCCTTACCACCAAATTCTGCCACAAAACGCCCCCCTGGTTTTAGGGATTGATGGATGGATGCGATCGCTTGATCTGCTTCTTTCACCCAATGCAACACAGCGTTAGAAAACACAGCATCTAATGGCTTATTTACTTGAAAGTTCCTAGCATCAGCAACTTCAAAGCGCAAATGGGGATAGTTTTCTCTTGCCTTTTCGATCATTGCAGATGCATAATCAACTCCCATTACTTCAGCCTGAGATTGGGCAATTTTTTCTGTGAGTTGTCCAGTACCACAGCCGAGATCCAAAATCGATTCTCCTGGCTGAGGGTTCAGTAATTGCAATAAGTCTTCGCCATATTGCCACACAAAGGCGTGTTTATCTTGGTAAAGCGAAGTGTCCCAATAATTGCTTGTCGAAATATTATTCATAAATACCCCTCTTCTGTCACTTTCCGGGAAAGTGATCGCTAGAAGCCTCATGAGGCAATCAATACAAGCTATACTATTAGAAAAAAATAGGACTTGTATTTGTTATTAGAAAATAATCGCGCAATCGCTTGTTATACAAAAGCTCTAGATTTTAGAAAAGGCAAATGTTTTCGGAGAGTGACAGAAGAGGGATACCCCTCTTCTGTCACTTTCCGGGAAAGTGATCGCTAGAAGCCTCATGAGGCAATCAATACAAGCTATACTATTAGAAAAAAATAGGACTTGTATTTGTTATTAGAAAATAATCGCGCAATCGCTTGTTATACAAAAGCTCTAGATTTTAGAAAAGGCAAATGTTTTCGGAGAGTGACAGAAGAGGGATACAGCACCTACGGCTGTTATGAGGTACAGTAGCAGCAACTAGCAAACCAGTTTCTTAAATGTTGAGGATTTATTAAGTCGAGTGCAACTGAGATTAGTTTATCAACCATTTCTGTTGTAGTTGGAGCAAAATTGCGTAAAAAAGATTTAAGTTGTGACCACCATAATTCAATTGGATTAAAATCGGGGGAGTATGAGGATAAACAAATAACTTTCGCACCTACAGCTTCAATCATTGGCACAATTGAATCTAGTTTATGTGCGGATAAATTATCCATCACCACTACTGCTCCTGACCATAAATGTGGTACTAAAAACTTCTCAATAAATAATTCAAATGCAATGCCATCCATTGAACCATTCATTGTCATTAATGCAACTACTTTTTTAAGACTAATTGCTCCAATTACTGTAACTTTTGAGCCTCTATAGAAGGGGTTAAGAGAGTAAGCTCTTGTTCCCATTTGTGAACGGGCATGAGTCCTCGCTAACCCAAGTAGGACACCAGTTTCATCCAAAAATACTAAATTTTCTGGCTCTATATTTTTGACCTTTTCCCAATAATCTAATCTTAAATGCAGGACTCTCTCAGTAAGAGCTTGGGTACTCCGCTTCGTTTTTTTTTACGATTTAATCCTAATTTCTGTAACGCCCGACACATTGCACTTTGACCTACCCAATTACCAGTCTTGTCTGCAAATAATTCACACAACTCTATCAATGTTGCATCTGGATATGATTCAACTAATTCTCTCAACTCTATGTCAGCATTTGTTAGATGACTAAATTGTGGCTTTCCTCGCGGCTTGGATTGTAAATTTCCTTCAAGTTTTTGTTGTTTTACAAGCTTTTGAACTAAACTTTTTGAGACGGAAAATATGTTAGCTACTTTTCTGATTGAGATATTTTTTTGAAGATGTGCTGCAACTATTTTTTCTCGAAGATCGACAGAGTATGACTTCATTTAGAGGTATTTATATTTTAATTTATTGTACCTCATAACAGACGCAAGTGCTGTAACTATGGTGGATTTTAATTGAATAGAATAAAACCTTTATCTTGTGATGGTTAGATTCCTGACTTTTAAACAAGTTGGGAATTTTATCGGTTTATTATTTGCTGGATGGTGAGTATCAAATTAACCTGTTTCGGGGAAGCGATGCCTGCGGCGGTAAACAACGCATCATATCGCCTACATTCCCAGAATTAAACTTGACCGCCGAACAGATTTTTCAAGCTGGGCGTTCAGAAAATCAATTATGACCGCAGTGCAGATACTCCCATCGGGCCACGAGTTACGCCTAGCTGATTTTGCAACTTCAACTCTCGCCATAGTTGGGAACCTGTAATCTCACCTCGCAATAATTGACTATAGCAATGTATTGTTTTACTCACTTGCTCTGGCGTTTCATTCACAAACTCGATACGAAAGTAACGTAATCCCAGTTCTATAAGACGCTGTACGTACTCGGCTCCAGTTTGAGCAGTGCCGTTAAATACAGTATTACGACAGCCTACATCTGCTTTGAGAACGTGTTCGCTACCTACACGGTCTTTTAATTTCACTTCCTGCTTTTCACAGGGTCGTCCACAGTTTGTATAGTCAGTACCCGTTGATAGAAAGGCACAAAAAACACAATGTTCCATGTGGAACATGGGCATGTGTTGATGGATTGTCACCTCAAACCACTGGGGTGGACAACTGGTAAGTAGGTCTTGCAGTTGGGTAATATTCAGGTCATAGGATGCCGTCAGCCGTTCTAAACCAAAGCGTTGCTGAAAGTAGTCTGCTGTTAAGGGATTAGCAACGTTGAGCGAAAAATCTCCAATGCAACGGTCTGCTGCAAAGAATTGCAATTGGTCATAGTTCCGCACCAGATAGCCATCTGCCTCACAAGCACGTACCTGCTGCAAAATCCAATTTTCGCCCGGTTTGGTAATTCGGGGTGGTGCAACCCAAATTGTGGGGAGTGGGGAGTTAGGAGAGACGCGATGAATCGCGTCTGTACAAAAAGGAGTTAAAAGTGAAGAATTTTCTGCTTTGTTTTTTTGCTCTTGTTGGCGCACCATTTGCACCGCTTCTCGATAAGCGCGGGGGTCTTCAAATTCACAGTATAGTGTTTTAACACCAGCTTTGAGGGCGGCTTGGAGTTGCTTGAGGTTTCGTACTAAGACAATGAGTGAGGGAGATGTAGCTTTAGCTTCCCGCAGGGTGGGAGATGAAGAGGGTAGTAGGTCTTGGAAAGAGACATCAGAATGTAATTGCCAGCGTTTGGGTTGACTTCGCAATTCTTCCAACTGCGTCACGATTTCCCGCCGCATCCGGTTCAACTCACTTACGGGTAGCATAAAAGTACCACTGAGGTGGTTAGTTAGCGTTCCCAAACAGAAAGGGGTGTTACCGAGACGACCAAATTGTTCTTGTAAACGGTCTGTATCTAGGGGTTTGGTGTGCGCTTCAACTAGTGAAATTGCGGACTCTACCTGTACAATATTACCAAGTTGATCACGAGCGATCGCAATCAATGCCTGACCAACTTCTCCATAAACCTCCAAGTCAATCGGACGCTGAAATTGTGGGTTATCGCCAGCAAAACTTTGACGTAGTTGCTTATCTAATTCTGGATCACTGGTTTTCCAAATGCGATCGCCTATATGCACTCGACGCAGATTCAAGTCATTTCGCCCAAAGGACAGCATGGTTTCTTTACCTTTGGACACCACAGCATAAACCCGGCCGCCTTCTTCCTTCGCCTCTGGATGACCGCAGTCAAAGACAATTCCATCTCCCGGTTTTACAGGCGCTTCCAGTTTGACTGTTACCTGTTCGTTGTGAATGCGGCTGACTTCACCTAAATAAACCCCACGTTTTTTACCAAAACGGGCGTGAACTAGTTCTTGATTATTAATCCCGCCAAACCAACCTGTGTAAAGTCCGCGAGAAAATGCCATCTCTAAGTTGTAGTGTTCTTGATCTGATTGACCTCTCCCCCAGCCCCTCTCCGAAACGGAAAGGGGAGCTTTAATTCCCCCTTCCCTTGTAGGGAAGGGGGTTAGGGGGTTAGGTCTTTCCAGTTCCTCCATCACCCGATCTAAAGCTTGCCGATAAACACGGGTGACATTGGCAACATACTCTGGAGCTTTCAAACGACCTTCAATTTTGAGACAAGTTACTCCTGATTTCACCAAATCTGGCAAAACATCCAACCCTGCTAGGTCTTGAGGACTGAGTAAATATTTGCGTTCTTTTAAATTTACAACTTGCCCATCAGCGATTAAATCGTAGGGCATCCGGCAAGCTTGGGCACATTCACCTCGATTGGCAGAACGTCCGCCTAAAGCCTCACTAGTCAAACACTGACCGGAATACGCCACACACAAAGCACCGTGAACAAAGACTTCCAAAGGCAGCGAAGTTTCCTGTTGGGCGATCTGCTGCTGAATTTTATTGATTTCCTGAAGAGAACATTCACGCGCCAGCACCACTAATTGACAGCCGAGAGACTTGGCAAATTCCACCCCAGGCGCACTGGTGATGGTCATTTGCGTGGAAGCATGAATAGGAAAATCAGGCGACAGGTGACGGATGAGACGGCATATACCAATATCTTGGACAATCACCGCATCCACACCTGCGGCAATAATTGTGCGGAGATATTGCTGTGCTTCTGCTAGTTCTTTGGGAAATATTAGTGTGTTGACAGTGACATAACCCTTTACGCCGCGCTGATGCAGAAATGTCATCAATTGAGGTAAGTCCGCCTCAGTAAAATTTTCTGCCCGCATTCTGGCGTTGAAGCGATCCAAACCGAAGTAAATCGCATCTGCCCCATTTTCCACAGCAGCTTTAGCACATTCCCAGTTACCTGCTGGCGCGAGTAGTTCGGGACGTTGAAGGGAGGGTTGAGAAGGGGAGCGATCGCTTTTCATTAGACTTAGGGTTAAGTAGCACCATAGTGATTTTATCTAAGTTGGTAGGGAAATGAGGGGAAGGGTGCGATCGCTGTCACTTTAGAGACTTCCAGTGAAAAAACATCCCGTAGGGGCACTGTGCGCCCCTACGAATGTACACATAATTTGGGATAATTTATTTTTTGGAATTCCCTCATCCCAAAGAAATACCGCTAAATTGTTGGAATAAACTGGTAGCGTAAGAATCAGTCATGCCGGAGATATAGTCTGTAACTCTAAGAATTTTGTTATAGGTATCTTCATCTGGATTTGGATCATTATATTCTTTAGGAAGCATGTAATAGACCAAATTGCCTTTTTTACTATTGTGCAGTACGGCATTAACAAATTCAGCAAATAATTTCCCTAAAACTTCATACCCAGCAATCTGGATACTAACAACGTCAGGATGTTGAAAAACAGCCGACCGAGTTTCCTTTCCAATTTCTTGTAGGTGGTTTGCATAAGTGCTTAGAGATAACAAGTCCTTATCAAATTCTCCAGAAAGTATATCTTCTTCGTGTTTCAGGAAAATATCACTTGCCTCATTTATGAGTTTATTGATAGCTAAAGCCCGCAATCGCTTAACTATTTCTGTATTGCTTTCACCATGTTCTTGAATATCTTTATTTGCAATAACGTTAAGTAATTCCTTGGTTTTGTCAAATGAGATGTAACCCATACGATGGGCGTCTTCTACATCAACAATTGAGTAACAAATGTCATCTGCTGCCTCAACAAGAAAAGCAAGCGGATGTCGGGACCACCATGCTGCATTGTCATGACGGCGAATTAGTCCAACTGTCTCTGCTACCTCAGCAAATAAATCTTTTTCTGCCTGAAAGAAACCATATTTTTTAACACTTCTACCTGAGTAACAGTTTAAGGTAGGTTCTGATAGTAATGATTCTCTAGGGTACTTTGTGAAAGCAGCTAAAGTTGGGCAGGTGAGTTGCATTCCCCCTTTTTTAGGAGGCATTTCAAGCTTGGTTAAAATACGAAAGCCTTGTGCATTGCCCTCAAATGAATCAAAGTCAGCTTCTTGAGACTTGCTGAGAAGTTTTTCTCCTACATGGTTAACAGTGTTGTACCACGATTCAAATCCTGTACGAATAGCATCCTCTCCAGAATGGCCAAAGGGAGGATTCCCAATATCATGAGCTAGACAAGCAGCAAATACGATATCACCAAAGTCTGAAGCACGTAACCCATCCTGATTAAAGTCGTATTTTTTTACAATTGCCTCACCCACTATTCTGCCAAGGGAACGACCGACGCAAGACACTTCAAGGCTATGAATGAGACGAGTACGAATGTAATCATTTGTGGACAAAGAAAAAACCTGAGTTTTATCTTTGAGACGACGAAAAGGTGAGGAAAACACTAGGCGATCATAGTCTTTTTGAAAGGGAGTACGATCAAACTGAAGATTTTCTACTTCAGTTTTGCCAAGTCTTTTTGGTGTCAGGAGTTTCTTCCAATCCATCATTGCTGTGTTATGTGAAAGTAGGTTAGACAATGCCACTGAGCTAGAAGCAATGGGCAATGCCACATTGTAACCATACTTGTTCAAAAGTAAAATTTATTCTGTGTTATTAAACTAATTTAAGTAATAACCACATTTTCCATTACTCTAATCAAATCAAGTGATCGCATGATCGCATCTTACCCCAATCCTTCAACATCAGTACTGTCCGCTTCCGACTCAACAGGCTCAAATTTCACCTTGTTATATAAATCCTGTAGGGAAATCTCAAATGGTACGGTTACAAGTGCGATCGCTTCATCTTCTTCATCATATTCACGAAGCGTCCATTGCTTTTTCCCAATTTTGGAAAATTGCTCTACATGAATCCGAGTTTGGTCAATTAATAGGTATTCTTGAAACGTAGAAATAGTTCGATAAGCCTGAAATTTATCTTCGCGATCGTACCCTTTTGTTGATTTTGATAAAACCTCAACAATAATCTGTGGATTCAGAATTACATCCTTCCGGTTGTTAAAAAACTCTGGTTCACCTGCCAGAATCATCACATCTGGATAGGTATAGGTAAGCTTTTGGGGTATCCACAGACGAACATCACCCATGAAAACTTCGTAATCTTGCTGGCGAAACGCAAAATTTAAGGCAGCACTGAGATTCAACGAGATTCGATTGTGATTTATTGTTCCACCCGCCATAGGAATTATTTGCCCGTCAATGTATTCACTTTTGTATTCAGCAGCTTCTTCTAGCTCTAAATATTCCTCTGGGGTATAGTATCGCTGTTTTGTTATTTGCATAATTTATCAGGTAGCAATGTTTAACAATACGGAGTGTCTAGTGACCCATGTTTACTGAACAGTTTAACGTGGTTAGATAGAGATGTTATGTGCTTTCTACACAGTGAGCGTAGACGCAGCCCAACCTAGGCATCGCTATCTAAATCCACACAATAGCTCACATCCTATTGATAACCGGCTGCTTGCAACAGAAACAACTTGGCATAACGTCCTCCTAGCTGTAACAACTCTTCGTGAGTTCCCTGTTCTATAACTTCCCCGTTTTCTATAACCACGATTTTGTCAGCCATCCGTACCGTTGAGAAGCGATGGGAAATCAAAAGTACCATCTGATTTTGAGTAATAGCGCGAAAATGATTGAAAATCTCAAACTCAGCTTGGGCATCTATTGCTGATGTTGGTTCATCTAACACCAAGATATCTGCTTGCGATCGCATAAATGCACGAGACAAGGCAATTTTCTGCCACTGTCCCCCAGAAAGTTCCTGTCCTCCCTTAAACCAACGACCAAGTTGAGTCTGGAAGCTTTGGGGTAATTGGTCGATAAAAGATTGGGACATGCCTTTTTCAGCAGCAGTTTGCCAACGGGTTTTGTTTTCGAGATGTTCTACATCGCCCACGCCAATATTCTCACCCACAGTAAATTGATAGCGAACAAAGTTCTGAAAAATCACTCCAATGCGACGCCGCAACACATCCACATCCCATTCCTGCAAGTCCAAGCCATCTAAGAAAATTCGCCCAGAGTCCGGCGTGTATAGTCGGGTAAGTAGTTTGATTAAGGTAGTCTTACCGGAACCGTTTTCACCCACAATTGCCAGTTTCTCTCTGGGTTTTAAGTGCAGCGAAATGTTTGTCAACGCTGGCTTGGAACTTCCTGGATAAGTAAATGATACGTTCTCAAAACGGATACCATCTTGAGGATTTAAACCAATGGTTGCCTTACCCCAAGATTTTGGTACTTCTTCTTCGAGAAAATCATAGAGATTTGATAGATATAGGTTGTCTTCATACATCCCTCCAATAGAAGTGAGGGCATTGGAGAAAGTAGACTGTCCTTGGCGAAACACAGTGAGATACATGGTCATATCTCCCAAGGAAATCCTACCTAGCACTGTTTCCAGCACAATCCAAGCATAAGCTAGGTAAAAAGCACCAGTACTAACTAAACTCAAGAGATATCCCCACAATCCTCGCCGCAGAGTTAAATCACGGTCTTCGCCATAGAGTTGTTCAAATAGGCTGCGGTAACGTCCTAGCAACATCTCTCCCAAGTGGTAGAGTTTAACTTCTGTGACAAAATCTTCTCTTGCTATGAGATTTTCTAAGTAATGCTGTTGGCGGGTTTCTGCTGCACGCCAACTAAACAAACGAAAGGCTTCTCCGGCAAATTTCGTTTCGGCAATAAATACAGGCATAGCTGCCAAAACCAGTACCACCACCGCCCAAACTGAGAAATTTACTAGCAAAATCCCGTAGGTAATCAGGGAAAGGGCATTTTGTACTAACCCAAAGGTGCGGTTTACTAAAGAAAGGGGACGAACCGATGCTTCTCGTCGGGCATTGGTCAATTTGTCATAAAATTCTGAGTCTTCAAACTGCCTCAAATCCAGTGTTAGCGCCTTTTCTAAGATGAGTACATTCACCCGTTGACCCATTAGCGCCCGCAATAACGACTGACAAATGATGATTCCCCGTTGACTGCCTGCTAGTAAAATTACAGCGATCGCTTCTAATCCTACATAAAATAGTGAGGGATAAATATTGACAAAATCATTGCTGTCTGAGTTAACTTGAGATGCAAATACCACTGCATCAACGATTAACTTGCTTATGTAAGATATCGCCGCCGGTAAAAGACCAGCAACTATTGTTAAACTCGCCAAAAAAATAGTAAGCGATCGGCTAGTAGTCCATACTAAGCTGACAGCCCGTCCACTGTAGCGGAAAACCGTCAATGATTGACGTAGGATATTTCTTTTTTTTTAATTTTCATCTTTTTTTGGCGAGATACCCCAGCTTTGGCTTGATCTTCCTGACTCTATTTAATCTTTATAAATTTTACATTTTTATCAGAATGTTGGCTGAAAACCCCGAAGTTGAAACCTAAAAACTAGTTTTGTATGGTGTGTTATGCCGTAGGCTGGGTTGACAACAGGAAACCCAGCATTATTACTTTCTGGCAGTACTAATCAGAAGCCAGATTGCACTTTAAGCTGCAACCGTGGATGCGATCGCAAGGCTAAAATGAGAGGGCGATCGCTTCCTTTCACCAGCCCTCAAACGAGGAGATTCTCAAATGCCATTAGCTGAACTCATGTCACAAATCCAGGAACTTTCAAAAATTGACAAGCTTCGGCTAATGCAGTTCCTTGCCACAGAACTGGTCAAAGAAGAAGATGCAAACTTCTTTGTTGCGAACCGGGAGTATCCAGTCTGGTCGCCGTACAATTGTTCTGAGGCTGCTAATGTCTTGATGAATCTTCTGGCGACAAAGCAGCAAGAGAAGAATGGTTGACACTCAAAAATTTCCCTACAAAATCATTGATAGCAGCCTTGGCATGGTTGATTAAATGCCATACCTACCTTTGATGCTCAGTCTTGATGGTCAATCTCTAAACACTGAAGGTTTATTGGATACAGGTGCAAGCGTTAATGTTTTGCCCTATGAGTTGGGTTTACAACTGGGCTTAATTTGGGAGGATGAAACTCTCTCAGTTCTATTGGCTGGGAACTTGGCTCGATTTGAAGCTCGTGCAGTCGTTGTTGATGCTCAAGTCAGTTCATTCCCCACCATTAATCTTGCATTTGCTTGGACACAAACACCTAATGTGCCTTTAATCTTGGGGCAAGCTAATTTCTTCTTTGAGTTTGATGTTCGTTTCTTCCGTGCGCGTTCTGAATTTGAAGTTCGTCCCAAACAAGTTGGATAAAATGAAGACAGGAGCGTTAGTTGGCAGCGATCGCTGAGGTACGGTCTAACAATCCCGTTGTACACCGACCGTACAGAGTCTCTTTGTTGAGTCCGAGAGGTTGCTTGCGGCGGGTGAACGGGGGCGTTATACGTCGTTATACATATAAGTCCATAACGCACCCTACCAGATTCAAGCCAATGTGGATGAGGTTTTACGACTCGTGTTTACACAGTAAGTCTTTAGACCGGAGAGTGTCAACCCCACAATCTCCTACCTGCTTTCCCACTTAATTGTTGGTGAGTATCTGACAATAAGGCTGGAATATCTAACTTTTCTGGACACCGAGGCAAACAGTCACCGCATTCTGTACAGCGGTTGCCTTTCATTCCAGGGAACCAATGACCGGCATTTTCAAACATTCCGTAACGATATTGCCCGTAATCTTTCATGTCGTATGCCACTGCGAGATTTCGTAATCGCAATATCTCTGGAATATTGATATTTTCTGGACAGGGCAAACAAGCATAACACTGGCTACAATTATCAGTTTCCAAAGCAAGTTTTTGGTGATTTTCTAAACGCCAAAAAGCAGAAATTTCTGCCGATGTTAACTCTCCATCATGGTCAGCAACTTGCAAAGGTTCCCTTAATTCTTCTGGGTTTGCTGGCCCTATACTCAAAGTAGTAATACGGTGATCAGCAAGTAAAAATCGATAATTCAATTCTAGGGGTGAATACGGCTGACACAGGTCTTTTAAGATTTGGGGTGGCGTGTACAGGCGTCCTCCCTTGTCAGCAGGGGAAATAATGAAAATGCCCATATCCTTTTCGGCAGCTAGTTGAATCGCTGCTGCGTGCCGTTGAAAAAAATAGTAATAATGCAGATTGACAAATTCAAATAAATCTGTATTGATTGCTGCCTGAATTACCTCTAGTGGTCCGTGGGTAGAAAAACCAACGTGTCGCACTCGACCATCAGCAACAGCTTCTTCCACAGCTTGCATACAGCCATTTTTGGCTTGTACCCACTCCAAATGTTGCCAAGTATTCAAGCCATGAACGCCTAAGCAATCTAAATAATCTAGCTGTAATCGTTCTAGAGATTCGTCGATGCACCGACGCATGGTGTCAACATCTGCTGTGGCTGAAATTTTGGTAGTGATGTGAAGCTTCGTCCGGGGTACTGACAACCCAGCTTTTAGCGCCCTACCAAGATACTCCTCACTTTTGCCGTAACCTCTGGCGGTTTCTAAATGATTAATTCCTAGCGCTAAGGCTTGTTCGATCGTCTGGTGAGCATTTTCAAAATCAGCCAAGTAGCGCATTGTTCCCAGAGAAAAAACCGAGAGGCGCAGATTCGTTTTCCCAAAGCGTCGGTATTGCATAAATTGATTCCTGAGTAGTGAGTGCGGAGTAGAAATACGATTAATAGTGTCTCTACAAAAATGAAATGAACAGAGAAAGAATAAAGAAATTATTTTATTCTCTAGATTCTCTATTCTTTCTCAGCACTCAGAACTCAGCACTCAGCACTTTCCTAGCTGTCGCCATTACCAAAGCGCTTAATCAAATCTTCAGGACGGAGATTGGAAATAAATTCACGGAAGGCTTGCTGTTCAGCTTCATCGGCATCACGGTCAACAGGGATAGAAGCATCGGCAATTACTTCTTCCATTACCCAAATGGGAGTATTTGTACGGAGGGCAATGGCGATCGCATCGCTAGGACGCGCGTCAATTTCCTTTTTGACTTCGCCTTGCTGGACAATTAAAGCTGCATAAAATGTATCCTTTTGCAGGGAATGAATAATTACCTTTTCTAGAGTCATGTTCCAAGTCTCTAGAATATTCACAATCAGATCGTGGGTTAAGGGTCTGGGAGGCTTCTGATTCTCCAGTGCACCCATAATTGCCCTAGCCTGTTCCTGACCGATGTAAATTGGCAAAGCCCGCCGATCTGAAGAATCTTTCAAAAGGACGATCGGGCTGCGGGTTATGGCATCTAATGCTATGCCAGCGACTTTCATTTCAATCATTGGCTAGGCCTCTACAATGCTTTGAGAACCTTGGATGCTGTGTAACAAATAGTACCCCTTTTTGGGCGGTTTGGCGACAGTAATAAACATAAGCATTCGTTCTCTATAATTGCTTCTATTAAACTCCGAACTTGTGGTGAAAACCAGAGTAAGTCAAATTGGTCTTCTTAGACAATAACCTTCTTACCCAAGTATGCCTTGTGAAGGATGCTAATGTGTTAATATCCCTATACGAAAAAAAGTCAGAAAATATACTTGGATGTTCGAGATTTATGTGACAATTACCAATTGATTTCAGCCAAATTTAGGCAATAAATAGAGATAGTTTGACAAAAAAGCCGTGTTTACAGGATTAATCCAAGCATTAGGAAAGATGGAACCCTTAGGGGGCGATTCTTGGCAAATTACTTGCGTCAGCCATTCGGGTGAAGTAATTATGCAAGATTTGGCTTATGGTGACAGCGTTGCAGTAGATGGTGTTTGCTTGACAGTAGAAAAAGTTTTAAAAGACGGGTTTATCGCCACCGCTTCACCAGAAACTCTCCGCCGCACGACTTTGGGAGGCGAGCAAACGCAACAGAGATATGTCAATTTGGAAGCGTCGCTAAGGGTAGGCGGCAAAGTTGGCGGCCATTTTGTGATGGGTCATGTAGATGGCATCGGTCGATTGCTAGTGGCAGAACAAACGGCTAGTTCTTGGGAAATGAGCTTTATTGCATCTGATGCGATCGCACGTTACATTGTCTCCAAAGGTAGCATTGCCGTCAATGGCATCAGCCTCACAGTAGCAGCTTATGACCCAGAACTATCCCAATTCAAAGTGGCTGTAATTCCCCTCACATACGCCGAGACAAATCTTCGCTACTTGGTTCCGGGGAGTTTGGTGAATCTAGAAGGGGATATTCTCGGCAAATACGTGGAAAAATTCCTTTATTCTGGCAACCCAAACACCATAGCTACTGATGAAACTAGTATAGATAGCATTACACCCGCATTCTTAGCAGAACACGGGTATTTGTAATTGGGCACGGGGCATTGGGCATGGGGAATGGGGAATGGAGCATTAGTTATTCTTCCCCTGCTTCCCCTGCTCCCTCTGCCCCCCTGCTTCTTCTAGCTACCTGGTTTCTGGCTTACCTGAGTAGTTTGTAAGCCTAGTACTAACTGACTGAGGCCACTTTGTAACTGCACGCCTGGGTCAACAGCAACCCACCCATTTGGTGACAGATGACGGACTTCAAAGTGCAGGTGAGGGCCTGTGGAGTTGCCTGTGCTGCCAACTCGACCGATGACAGTTCCAGGCTCTACCCACTGACCGGGTTGAACAAAGATTTCTGACATGTGACCGTAGAGGGTTTGTTGAGCCGATTTATGATTCAGGGTAACGGTTAAACCATAACCGCCCAACCAGTTAGCAGTCTCCACTTGACCAGCAGCAGCGGCCAAAACTGGTGTACCCGTGGGCGCACCCAAGTCTGTACCAGCATGGAACCGTTGATTACCTGTGATTGGATGAACTCGCCAACCAAATACAGAAGTGATGGAAGCGGGAATAGACAAGGGATACATCATTCCCGTACCACTATATGCAACTCTTCCCGTATAGGGGATTTGCGGCAATACTGATGCTAGTGAGAAGTCGTAAGCTACGTTGCTGGGGCGGGGTGCAATATTGCCATCTGCCATTGGTGGTGGTAAAGTTCCGCCACTGGGTGCGATGGGAGTTGCACTTACTGTTGTGGGGCTGAATTCGCCGGGAGTGGGGATAAACCGATTAGGGCGAAATCCGCTCTTGGTGACACCGCTAGAACCACTTTGAGCAGCACGCCATCTGCTGGTATTGCCAGTAGTTGCAACTTGCCGCCCAGGTGGAACGTTTGCTAATTGGGCATTTTGACTTCTTTTGAGCCAATTAGGTGCTATTTTACCATTAGAATCAGCTACACTCCTTTGGGGTACTTTGGCGCAAACGCTGCCTAATACGCTTTGCCCTGAAGGCAAAATGGCTCGACAACCACTGGAACGTTCTGTGAGAATTACAGAATTTGGTGCTTGATAAGTACCTGTTGCACCACTGTCATAACTATTAGGATCAATATAGGCGTTATTATAATCCTTGGTTTTCCCCGCCGTTGCCCTAACAGTATTGTTCGAGTTATTTGATGGTTGAGCAACTTCTGGGAGTTTTTCAGGTAAAGAGCGGGCAGGAGTATTGGGTTTTTCCTGTCTCACCCTTGTAGGAGTAACCTGGGAGGCTTCTACCTTGGGCTTTGACTGTCTGATAATCACAACAGGTTCAGCAGCTTCAATTTTGGGTGTAGACTGCCTAACTGGCTCTTTTGATTGAGCAACCTCTGGCTGGCGTAATCTTTGTTTGAGTCTGGCTCGCCGTTGGGAAAATTCCGGTTGTGCTGGCGCGGCTTGGGGCGCAACAGTCTGCTTTTTAACTGGATTTGTAAATGCTGTTGGCTGGGAACTTTCAACAGTGGGAACGATGTTGTCTATTTGTGTTTCCGTTTGGGCAAACACAAAGCCGCCGCCCAGGAGGCTAACGCTACTCAGCCAACAGAGGCTCTGGGCTGGTAGGGTTGAGGCAAAACGTTTTTTCGTTAAACCTTGCTGCCATAAGTAATGCAAACGATGAGGGGCAGAATTATTGCGCTGCGTCATTTGTTCTCTCAGTTGTGTGTAATTAGCCTAAAGAGATGATGCTAGTGGTTTGTCTTGCCCAAAGAGCGAAATTTTGAACAAACCTCAAATTTAAACGGAAGATTTATGGTACCCCAAACTGATTGTACCGGGTTCAATATAAATTTCCGGTGTAATTAGTTCCTTTGTATCATCTGTTTCTAAATCAACTCGTAAATTTCCTTGAGAAGTTACCCCAACTACTGTACCTGAAAGATTATTGACATACACCCGATCGCCCATATTTGTAAGCAAGTCTAAATAGCGAGACAAGAGTATGCTTACTCCTTCTTGACAAAGGCACTCCATACCGGATTCTATTCCCCGCAAGACGATAGAGGTTAGCATTTCCAGACAAGAAATTGGTCTGAAATCTTGGGATGTTTGCCACGATTCTAGATTAATTCCAGTTTTTGGTACTGGGTTTGTCCAGTTAATGCCAACACCAATTACTGCTTGGGTGATTTGTCCTTTGTTTACTTTGGTTTCTGTCAAAATGCCGCCTAGTTTGCGACCATTTAAAACTAAATCATTGGGCCATTTTATCCCAACATCTATACCGGATTGGCGCAATTGAGACGCAATTCCCCAAGCACTAGCGAAAGTTAGCTGGTAGCTGTCAGTAGCTTCTATTTTGTGGTCAAAAGAAATCCCCACGGAAACATATAATCCACCAACCGGAGAAATCCACTGGCGTCCCCATTGTCCCCGCCCAGCGGATTGCTGAGTTGCAATTACTACTGTTCCTGAAATAGCCCCTTGGTTGAGTAAGTCCCAGAGGGTTTGGTTAGTTGAGGAGACGCTTTCAAAAAAGTGAAGGGAAAATGGTAAATATGTATACTGACGCCCTGCTTGCAAGGCTGCTTCCAAGTTTTGCAGATTAAATCCCACAGCAGTTAACCCAAATTCCGTTGTTCAAGTTAGCATTGATTGGCTGATGAGTGATTTCTGTTTAGGTTTGGTTGAAGATGCACACTTGGCACTGGCGCAATTGGGAAGGACTGCCTTATCTAACTTGTAGTATTCTGGAACATTGGCATCACGGCTTCTTTACACAGCAGTTTTGGCCGCGATCGCCACAAGTTATCACAGAAGTATTGCAACCAGAGGCATCAGTCTATCGCTTAAAGCAGGTTCATGGCAATACTGTTCTCACCCCCCAAGAAGTTGAAAGCTTCTTAAGCTCTGCTGAGGAGGATTTAGCGTCGGCGGATGGTTTAATGAGTGAGCAGCCTCTACAAGCTGTTTGGGTTGCTAGTGCAGATTGTACACCCGTGCTGATTGGGGATGTGAAAACTGGACGAGTGGCAGCATTACACGCAGGCTGGCGGGGAACTGCCAAGAAGATTGTCCCCCAAGCGATCGCTCGACTACAATCTCAAGGCAGTAAACTCGATGATTTACGCATTGCGATGGGCCCCGCGATCGCTGGTGAGGTTTACCAAGTCTCGATTGAAGTGGCTGCGGAAATCGGGGCTAGCATTATACCACACGAAAGCGAAGAAAAAATTATCACTGTATTATATGAGTTACCAAATTCACCTTTGCAAGAAGACCCCAATCCTGGCAAGGTACGGCTGGATGTCCGACGAGTGAATACCTTACAACTGGAAAATTTGGGGATTAGTGCAGAACAAATTGCGATCGCACCTTATTGTACTTTCCAAACTCCAGAGCATTTCTTTTCTTACCGCCGAGAGAAAGAGAAAAAAGTTCAATGGTCAGGTATTGTTAGCGGTAAATTGACACCCGATTCAAAGGTTGAAATTTCAGAATCGGTTTTTGACGCAGGGAGCTAATTGCTAAGACTAAAATACTGACGGTGATTGCTAAAATGGCATAACTCGGTAGGGCGAAAATAGTTACTTTTATAATGTATGGCAATTCCCCTGCTTTCACCTTCCAGTGCTTTGCTAGAGAGCCGATAAGCCAGCCATGAATTACCGCTGTTTGCACTGCTAGACAGCAAACTCCTGCTAACCAAACAGACATTCTTGTTCTAGAAAATTTACAATGCCTAATTTGATACAGCAAATCATTTAGCAAAAAAACCACAGCCGGTATTAACATCACAGAACCAGTTTGCTGTGAATAGTTAATGGCAATACTCAAGCAAGAAACTAGTACCAATTCTGCTAAGTATATTTCCTTTGCCCAGGCTGTGAGAGATTGTTGCAAATACCAATACCAACCCACTAAACCAACAAGTATCAGAACAATTAAGTCTGAAAATAGCTTGGCAAAGAATGGATTATTGGGAAATAATCTTGGGCCCACCACCTTCAAATCGATGCGACTAATCGAAAGATAGGGACTATTCGATGGATCATTTAGCCAGAGTGAAAATCCACGAGATGCATCTGGTAGGAATTGTGTCAAAGAATTGCCCGTCAAGGCTAGACCTAAAAATACTAG
Source organism: Nostoc edaphicum CCNP1411 (assembly GCF_014023275.1). NCBI lineage: Bacteria > Bacillati > Cyanobacteriota > Cyanophyceae > Nostocales > Nostocaceae > Nostoc > Nostoc edaphicum. The sequence continues at coordinate 4,936,311 of NZ_CP054698.1, read as the reverse complement.
AGCAGTTCCTGTGACAACAGATACAAAAACTAAAGAGAACCGTCTTTTAAGTAGAAAATACAGAATGAATAATGCAGCTAATGTTGGTTTACAAACAGCAATACCTAAGCAAATTCCTGCTGGAATATCCTGATTTTTTTTAGCCCAGATAAACATCCATAAGATCAAAACTGCAACGAATATGGCAATATTACCAACTTGAAGATCGCGAACTAAACCATAAATCAATGCAACCGAGATTGTACAAATAGTTCTGAAAGCTAGCGACTTAGACTCCAGCAGGATATTAGCTCCCCATAAGGCCAAACCGATTGCTAATACATGCATTCCAATCCAGATACTAAATGCAGTACTACTCGAAAAATAACCGACAAACCAAATAAGAGGAATAATATTAGGTGGATAGACAAAGGGTGGAATAAAGCCACACGCATTAGTTAGGATACAGAAACTTCGATTAAAAATCTCGGCATTAAAGGGACTCAAATGCTGATGAGCTAATTTACTCGCTACATAAAACCACTTAAAATCCCATAAGGGTGGATCTGGTTGATTTAGTAAATAAACTAGCCAACCTGTATAACAAAGGAATCTTGTAACGACTAAGACAACACCTGCTTGGATCAGAAAGCTAACAATTGGTTGACGAAAAAATTGCATCAACCGTTGGATTACAGGGGATTTTAAAAATAAAGAATTTTTCCAGGCTACTTTTTCATCATCTAATCGCCAATTATTTTTGAGAACTAAAGCAACAACAGTTATTATAAGTAGGTTCCAAAAGCCAAAGCTGATCATTAGCAACAATTATGTATGTATCTTCTACATAATATCCCTGAAGTTTTTCGTAAGAAAGGATACTTAAGTATTTTCATAATCAATTTACAAAATTTTGACAATTACTCCCTTCCAACTATAAGAGAATACACCGTAGCTCCTTTTAGGAGAGATAGGGAAGGCTGGCTCGGTAGGTTAGAGGTTGTTTGAAAAGTGTTTCGCTATAACTATAAGCACTTTTAGATCCCTCCTAACCCCCCTTTTTAAGTTAATTATTACCAAAGAAGAATTCAGGAGCCAGAATCCAGAATGGATTCTGTCCGACTGGATGGAGAATCGAGGTTTAAAGCACCCGATTTTAAACGCGCGTGATATTAAATTCTTTCCGATTGTTACCCCTGACTTCAGGCATGGGGTATTCTGAATTCTGTTAGCGCAGCGGGGCGTAGCCCATTCTGTCTTCTGACTCCTTCTCATAAAAAAGCTTGGCTCAATAACTCGCGGTGTATTAATGCCCTATCTACTAAAGATTTTATTTGCTCTGGTGATAACGGATCACCGTTAGCATAGTGCTCCATCCAAGTCAGACTAATTAAATTGGGGTCATCGGGTAAACTCGCCAAATCCCACCCAGGCATTTCCAAGTCTTCCATAAGACGATTTACCTTGGGGTCATAACTAAGAGCAAAACAGCGACAACCAACAGATGCAGCCATAATTAAGCTGTGCAAACGCATCCCAATTGCCATTTCGACACCGCGAAACACACCTTTTAAAAGTTGTGGATCTTCCAGACATAAAATCTTGCTGACATCTTTAAGATGTGGTTGAATAGCTTCGGCAATACTTAAATCTTCACTTTTTTGAAATGGCAGTAATAAAATAAAAGCCTGCGTAGCTTTTTGAAAGTCAACCAAAGCACGAGTTAAGTTTGCTAAACGTGTTTCTGTAAGTTGGGGATGCGATCGCAACGTTACCGCAACTCTCGGCGCTGGTAAATCCCAAAGTCCTGGAACTGGTTTAGATTCCAACGCCCAAACCGGGTCAGGAGCTATGATACAAGGAATCTGCCAATCAGATAATAAAGCCGCACTGGCGCGATCGCGGACACTGATTTTGGTACAATTACCAAAGGTTTGCCGTGCCAACCAACGAGTTTGCGGACGCAGTAACGGGCCAATACCCTGCGCCCAAGCAACAGTTTTCAAACCCATTTTCTGCGCCAATGCCATCAGTCCCCCATAATAAAATGGGCTGATGGTACTGGTAACATCTTGAATAAGACTGCCACCGCCCCAAATCAAGGCATCACTTGAGCGTAAAGCTTGCAGTACAGCTAAAGGAGCCATGCGATCGCAGGTTTCTACATTGTAGCGATCGCGGGTTTCCTCTGGATTACCAGAAAGCACCACAGGCGTTACGTGAGATGGTAACATTTGCAAAAGCGTTGCCAATAAAGCTTCGTCACCACCATTACCTTTACCGTAATACCCAGACAATAACGCCCGCATCTTGACCATTTTGGATTTTAGATTAACAACTTTTTTATACAAAACATCTGTACTTGTTACAGATAAATAGTAGAGTAATTCACAATTTTTATTTTCAAACTTCGTAACAAAGGAAGATAAAAAGGATTCCTAAGAGGATGTTTAAAAAGTCCTCTTAACCGATATCAAAAATTTTAGATCCCCCTAAATCCCCCTTAAAAAGGGGGACTTTGATTCCGGTTCCCCCCTTTTTAAGGGGGGTTAGGGGGGATCTAAAAGTGCCTAAAGTCACAGCGAAACACTTTTCAAACAACCTCTAACTCCTGTACGCGATTAATCGCGTCTCTCCCAACTCCTAACTCCTAACTTTCTTATGCACGTCTTATCGATTCCCACCTGGATTATTCATGTTTCTAGCGTTATTGAGTGGATTGTCGCCATTTGGTTAATCTGGACTTACGGCGAACTGACTAATAACCGCAATTGGTGGGGATTATCCCTTGCCATGTTACCAGCTTTAGTCAGCGCTATGTGTGCCTGTACCTGGCATTACTTCGACAACGCCGAATCTCTAGAATGGATGGTAACGCTTCAAGCTACCATGACCTTAGTTGGTAATTTTACGCTTTGGGCAGCGGCGTATTTGATTTGGCGTTCTACCAAATCTTCTAACACTGTTGAACCAGAACCTATCAAATCAGAGCAATGATTTCTAAAGAAACCCTGTTTGCACTTTCACTGTTTCCCTATTTGGGTTTCTTGTGGTTTATCAGCCGTAGTCCGCAAATGCCGCGTTTAGCGCTGTATGGATTTTACGGCACTCTCGTCTTTGTTGCCATCACCATCCCCGCCGGAATTTACGCCCAATTGCATTATGGCGAGTCTTTAGCCAATGTAGATTGGTTGCACGGTGGTGCAGAAGTATTTTTGACGCTTTCAAATATTTTGCTTGTGCTGGGTTTTGGACAAGCTGTACGGCAATTACAAATAAAAAATGAAAAATAGTAAATTCAGCTATAGCCATTTTCAATCCGGTGAGGTACAGGTGTGCAAATAGACCTAACCCCCTTCCCGAAGGCGGGAAGGGGGAACAATTCAAAGCCTCTCTCCTTTTAGGAGAGAGGTCAAAATTGTACTTCACGCTTATCGAAAACCGCTATATAGCTAGCGTTTTGATTGCATTGAGTTTAGAGGAAAAATTAAATGGACGTAATTCCAGCGATTGATTTACTAGAAGGTCACTGTGTGCGACTGTATCAGGGAGACTACGATCGCTCGCAAGTTTTTAGCGAAAATCCTGCTGATGTTGCCAAACAGTGGGTAGATGAAGGTGCTACCAGATTGCATATAGTTGATTTGGACGGGGCCAAAGCAGGTAAAGTAGTAAACTTGAGGGCAATTGAAGCGATCGCTCATGCAGTGTCAGTTCCCATTGAAATTGGTGGAGGATTGCGCGATCGCACCAGCGTGCAACAAGTATTCAATCTCGGCATACAGTGGGCAATTCTTGGCACTATCGCCGTAGAACAACCCCAGCTAGTACAAGAACTCTGTCAAGAATTTCCTGAACAAATTATCATCGGTATTGATGCCCGTAACGGCCTAGTAGCAACTCGCGGTTGGTTAGAAACCTCAGAAGTTTTAGCAACCCAATTAGCTGTACAAATGCAAGAATTGGGTGCAGCCGCCATAATTTACACAGATATCCACCGAGACGGTACACTCACAGGCCCGAATTTGGAAGCTTTGCGAGAACTTGCAGCGGCAATTTCCATCCCGATAATTGCCTCTGGCGGGGTAAGTTCTGTCACCGATTTGTTGAGTTTGTTGGCGTTAGAACCTCAAGGCGTGACTGGTGTGATTGTCGGACGTGCTTTGTATACTGGGGATATTTTACTCAAAGAAGCATTACGAGCGATCGGGCCTGGACGGATTCAGGATATTCCACCGAATCTAGATTTTTCTACCTTTGCTTGACAGTCTAATTACCCCCCTTAATCTCCCCGATGCATTGTGGGAAACAAGAAAATCTAGTTCCCTCCCCTTTGCACTACGGTGTATACACAAGTCCTAAAAACCTAGCTTGATAAGACTTTCCTCGTTCCTAGTCTCTGACTGGGAATGCATTCATTGAGTCTCTGACTCAATGCCAGATTGGAGGCAGAGCCTTAACGAGGAGCATTCCCATGCTCTGCATGGGAACGAGATAAACGAGAGAACAATGAAAAATCAAGTTTTTTTTTGACTTGTGTATACACCGTAGCCCCTTTGCAAGGGGAGGGTTAGGGTGGGGTAAAACCTTGGTTAATAAGCTATTTCAGACTTGTGTGTACACCGTAGACCGGCGGAGAGGGGATTAAGGGGTGGGGTTCTTTAGATTTAATTAAGTAATCAAGCGGACATGATATGAGAACCAGAGCGTCCATAATCAGACATACCGGAACATTATGGAAAGTGGGAACGCATAGCAACAAGGTTTTACTGATGGCAAAAAGCCAGAGTTTGGAACCAAATCCATGAAAAATCAAACAACCTCTCCTTGGACTTTCATCCCCACCTTATATTTCGCCTCCGGCATCCCTTACGTCATCATCAACACAGTTTCTGTAATCTTTTACAAAAAACTGGGAATAGATAATACGCAAATTGCCTTGTGGACAAGTTTTCTCTATCTGCCCTGGGTAATCAAAATGTTTTGGGGCCCAATTGTCGATATTTACTCTACCAAACGTCAATGGATACTTTCAGAAATGTTGAATGCTGATACAAAACTTTACATAAATAGTTACACTAACTCTAAAAAGGCTAAATTAGTCAACATAACATCATCTCCTCAAACCAATGAACATAGCTGATTTTCTGACACATACAAGATTGCAAATAGCGGAATTTATCTAATAGTGTATGTCCCCATTGTGCGGGAATAGATAAAAGCTGTAAAATCAGATAAGCTATTAAACTAACGTAAATTTGTATGGTGATACCGTTGACGTTTTTGGTAATTAATTTGTCAAGTTTTAAGTGCATCTTTAAAAACTTCCACAAGAGTTCAACTCCCCAACGTAATCGATAAATATCCCTAATTTCATCATCATTAACAGCTGCATCTCCCGACTTTGGTAAATTAGTCACTAAGCGGAACTCAGTTTTCGTTTCTAAATCACAAAAATTAATGACTCTATAGGCAATAGCCTCATCAGATGCACCTACTTTGACTAATCCAGTTGCATCCTCAAATTCTAGTAACGAAATTGTTTTTAATCCGCAAAACAAAATATTTGTTTTCTTGTACCAATTCTTGAATGAATTTTAATCCCGCAAAGCCTCTATCCATTACCCCTACAGCATTAGTTGGGAGACTAGACATCATCTTGGAACCAAATTTATAATCATGATCATGTCCAAAATTGATAAAGTTATCTTCTGGGCTACCTGTAGCTAAATTCAAAGAACTAAAAAGTTTGACTTGATGATGACCCAAAACCCATAACAATTTACTTGTCAGGGTAATAATTGTTGAATCAATAGGACAAATAGCATATTTATCGTGTAATTTTTTGTGAATTTTCTTCTATACTAATTCATTTAATTTTTGGTAAATTCCTTGAAATTGTTTTTGGCTTCGATGTAAATTTGCTTTAGAAAAAGTAGAAATATCTACCTCAAATCCTGTATTGTTTAATCTCTTAAATAAATCTCGCATACTTGTTAAGCTATTATCCAGAGCATAGGATAGCCAGCACTCAAAGAATAGACGACTATTCAATACTGGATAATCATTTTTTGGCAGGCTTTTCAAGATATCTTTGACAATTTTGGGAAATGAATTTATAATCACAATCAAACTAATATAGTTTAAGCCTTCGCCCAAAAATACCATATTTTGGGCTATTTTTATCGGATTTTTCTTACCGTTCAACACTTCTGGGATACTTTATACCCAATTTGCCATGTTTGGTTGTTTAGGTTTGATAGCTTTCTCCTTACAACTACCAAATTTCTTTTTCATTTCCCTCGCAACATTAACAGTAGGAGCATTTATTTCTGCAACTTATGATATTGCCACAGATGGCTTCTACCTGCTGGCTTTATCTCCAGAACAACAAGCCTTTTTTGTTGGCATCCGCTCACTATTTTATAGAATGGCTGTTATTTTTGGATCTGGAATATTAGTAGTTTTAGCAGGTCAGCTTGAAGTATCTCTCAACAACATTCCTTTAAGCTGGACTATAGCTATTGGTTTCTCAGCTTTAATTTTAGCAATCCTGTTTATTTCGCATCGCTTAATTTTACCCTTACCTGAATCAGATGAACAACGGCAAATAAAAACTAGAGAAAATATCCCTTTTTGGTCAATTATTAGTTCATATTTTGCTCAGGATAAAATTATAAATATTTTAGCATTTATCTTGCTTTACAGACTTGGCGAAGCAATGCTTGTCAAGATAGCTTCTTTATTTTTATTAGACAAGCCAGAAGTAGGAGGCTTAGGGCTATCTACATCAGATGTCGGATTAGTCTATGGAACCTTTGGGGTAATTTCCCTGATTTGCGGAGGGATATTAGGAGGTTTACTAATTTCCAAATATGGATTAAAAAAGTGTCTGTTTCCTATGGCTTTAGCTTTGAACTTACCTGATATATTTTATGTGTATATGGCTTACAGTAAACCTTCACTAACATTAGTGTATCCCTTGGTTTCCTTAGAGCAATTTGGATATGGTTTTGGATTTACCGCTTTTAGTGTTTATTTAATGTATATTTGCCAAGGCGAATATAAAACTTCTCATTTTGCTATTTCCACTGGCATTATGGCTTTAGGAATGATGTTACCAGGTTTAATTAGCGGTTATCTACAAAAAGCATTTGGCTACCCATTATTTTTTATTTTGGTTTGTTTGCTGACTATTCCTGGGATGATTGCTCTCTTTTTCATCCCTTTAAAAGAAGAACCCAAGCGTCAGAATAATTAACATAATTACAGATCATGAGTTATGTTTTGGGAATAGATGGCGGCGGTAGCAAGACTGTTTGTATTTTGATGGATGATTTGCATCAAATTCTAGGTCGTGGTGAAGCTGGCCCGTCTAACTATCAAAGTATAGGTATTGAAGCCACTCTACAATCTATGCAATCTGCAATTCACAACGCGGTTGAGGCAGAAATAATTGCAAATACTGTGAATGTTGAAGCGGTATGTTTGGGTTTAGCAGGTGTAGGTCGTACCGCAGATATCGAAGTAGTAAAAGGTCTAGTCCAAGAGTTGCAGAATAACAAATATCTGCCTATAACTTGGGCGTTACAGCCAGCTAATATTGTAATTTGTAACGATGCTTTTATTGCTTTAATTGGTGGAATTGGTCAGCCTGTAGGAATTGTGGTTGCAGTCGGTACTGGTTCGATAATTTTCGGGCGAAATCATCAGGGATATACCAAGCGAGTTGGCGGCTGGGGGTACATTTTAGGAGATGAAGGTAGCGCTTATAAAATTGCTGTGTCTGGTATGAATGCAGCATTAAAATCTTATGATGGACGGGAGATGTCAACGAACTTGGTAGAGAGTTTCAAACAGCATCTTGATTTTGAAAGTATAGAAGATTTAATAGAAGTAATATATCGGCGAGAATGGGGAGTTCAACAGATCGCAGCTTTAGCACCAATTGTAGATTTTGCCGCAGCTTCAGGTGATGTCTTAGCGAATATGATAATTGATGATGCTGTCAAAGAATTAGTGAAAGCTACATCTACAGTAATTGATGCAATTTTTAGTGCTGACTCAGTTTTAGAAGTAGTCACAACAGGGAGCGTGTGGCGCAGTAGATGCAAGATGTATGAGAGATTTACAGCGTCTCTTGTTAACAAGTTTCCTAAAGTAAATGTGATTCTTCCGAGGTACGAGCCTGCTTACGGTGCTGCTTTGTTGGCATTGCAAACAACTCAAAATTGACGCGAAGAAAGCAATAATAGGAGTTTTCAGTTTGCAAATATGCGCCCCAAGAAAGTTATTATTTCAGACCAAGCAACGGTGGTAGCACTAGAATCATAACGATAACCGTCGTCGCGCATGAATGTATGTTCTGCTTCATACGAAACAACTTGATGAGGTATATTAGCACTCTCAATTGTTTTTATTATGGTTTGGCGATCGCTCTCTGGTATATGAGGATCAAGAGTACCGAACACCATGAGCATCTCGCCTTGGATTTCACTTACCCGCTGGATTGTATCGGCTACCTCCTTACCAAGTTTACCACTGGGAATACCAGTAGGGTAACAGCAGACAGAAGCCCGAATTTCGCTTTGAAATGCTGCGCGGAAAGCTAAATGTCCACCAATGCAAAAGCCGAGAGTGCCTATTTTATTTGGAGAAACCGCACTCTCTGTTTTCAGAAATTCAATCACAGCAAGGCAATCGGCATCATATTCAGCTACCGACGTTCGACGCGCATCGTCATTACCCCGCATCCGTCCCAAATCGTCTGGCTCAATTACTGAACCAACTGGCTCAATTCGGTGAAAAATTTCTGGCGCTGCTACTACATAGCCGTATCCTGCTAAGTAGTTAGCTAGACGAATCATTGGATCACCTAACTGATAAATATCACTGTAGAAGACAATACCAGGGTATTTTCCTGCTGCTTTCGGAGCCGCAACATAAACACGCATTAAGCTACCATCTACTCTTAACTCAACATTGCGCTTAGTGATTTGCACTTTTTTGTCTCCGTGTTACGCTTGCTGTCATTAGCTTCTACACTGTAGCGCCGCAACATCCGGTTACTTTCAACCTACAATTTGGCGTTTTTCTGCCATGATTGCGATCGCCTTAATACACCCATTAAATAAGTGGGCAAGAATAAATCAAACTATATTAAGTAATGTAAAATTCAATTTAATTAGCTCGTAGTAAGGGCTTTAGCCCTTAAGAGAGGACTAAAGTCCCCACTACAAACCTTTAATTATTTACGCCCACTTACTTAGCTTCGCAATGGTATTACTTTAAAACTCACACCAATTAGTAAAGGGGATAGATGACATTCGCTTGTGGCGAAGCACCCATCCCCGAATAGCTGCCCAGATGATCAACCTGGAATCCTATAGTCCGGTATCTAATAATTTGAGTATCGGCCGAGATATGCCGATTGTCACTGGGATACATACGGATTTAGAAGATATCTGCGAAAAGAGGGTAAGGATAACTATTACTCAACTAACTCAAAATTCCTGGCTAAAACAAAACATCACTGGAGGCTTAAGCCTCTAAAAAAGCTTTCATTTCTGGACTGTTCGCGTAGCTTCTCCCAAGGAGAGACGCCACAAGGTTTTCAGCATTTTCCTTATAAGTCATTTGTACAGTTCGTAATTCCTAGAATTTTTGAGCATTTTCCCACTACACACCCGTCCCCATGTCCTTTTTTCACCCCCCGCATCGCCAACAGCGCCGTCCCGTAGGCTGCTTCTGTATAAACTGACGCTACTACAGGAACCTGCAAATTACGCGCCCTAATTGCAGTCCAGATATGATTCGCCGCGCCACCGCCAGCAGTATAAACACGGCTCACCTTATCTGCACCCATTTGCTGTAATAATTCATATCCTCGCGCTTCTATGCGGGTAATACTTTCTAACAAGCCATGCAAAAATTCCACTGGATGATCTGGGCGTGGTTCCAATCGTGGGGGTAGATTGGGATCATTTATGGGAAAGCGATCGCCTGCTTTCAATAACGGATAATAATCTAACTCACTAGCTTTTGATGGATCAATCTCACAACTAAGGCTGGCTAACTCAGCGCTTGTGAAAAATTGCTTAAGTACTGCACCTCCTGTATTAGAAGCACCACCAGTCAGCCACAGATTACCCAAACGATGGCTATAAATTCCATATCTAACATCTTCTACACGGGTACGATTTAACAACTTTAATACCAACGTTGAACCAAGGGAAGTTACGGCTTCACCTGGTAATTTTGCCCCACTGGCGAGAAAAGCGGCAATACTATCAGTTGTCCCAGCACATACCAAACAATCATTGCGTAAACCGAACTTATCTGCAATTTCTGGGTGTAATTCTGCAATCGGAGTCCCAGGAGGTAAAACTTTGGGTAACTGAATCGGTATTTGCAGCAATTCTAGCCATTCTGGGTATTTCAACTCTTCCACGTCATAACCCAGCTTTAAAGCATTGTGGTAATCACTAATACCTAAATACCCATGTAGGAGAAACGCCAGCCAATCTGCTTGATGTAGAAAATATCTAGCTTCACTAAAAGTAGGTAATTGCCTCATCCACATTAGTTTGGCTAGGCTGGAGGTGGCACTCAATACGGTATGATTGGGGGGTGCTATGCTTCTCAAATCCTCTATTACCAGTGATCCCCGTGCATCGTTATACAGCAGTGGTGCATCTACAGGATTGCCAGCAGCATCAACCAGCAAGACGGTGGAAGAAGTACCGTTAATTGCGATCGCTTTAATTTCCCGCCGCAATTCTTCAGGTATTAGTTCCACCAGCGCAAACAAAGCCTCCTGCCAAAAACTTGGCGTAACAGCGTCTCCTGAGTCCTGGAAGGGATATCGCACCTCAGCCTGGATAGAAGAAGCTTCCTCGTCAATTACTATGCCGCGTGCGCCAGAGGTGCCGAAGTCGATACCCAAATACAAATTCATATTTTTATAAATTTTTCTCAGGTCGAATAACTAATGACTACTGATTAATAACTGCTTTTGTTGCATCTTGTTACAAGATATTCCACAATTTTGGCAAAACAAGGAAAAGTAGTAAACGAACTGTTCAAAATCTATTCTGGTTAGGAGGTTTTCAGCCATGCCTATCTTAGATACTCTGTACATCGCTCAGATATCTTCCATCTCAGATACTCAAGTCTACATCGCTCTAGTTGTGGCGCTGATCCCAGGAGTTCTAGCTTGGCGATTAGCCACAGAACTTTACAAATAACGTTCCGATGTGACACAGTTGAAAAGCTAATAATCCTGGCAGTACGGGGTGCAATTTCTACACCTTGTGGTTTTATACCATAAGTAGCTAGAAACCTTGCACTTACGTAAGCCAGGTTATTTTTTAACTAGTGCAACACTTGTAGCTATTTCAAAAAAATGAAGTAATATGACAGCTAAATCAAGCATTCAGGAGTGCTGAGTGCTAATTCAGTTCCAAGTACTGAGTGCTGTTAGCGGTAGCGGGGCGTTGAGCCAGTGCTGAGTAAGATTCCCCACTCAGAACTCAGCACTCGAAACTCAGCACTCTTGATAGTGCTTCCCTTCACTAAGCGAGGTTATCTTTTAGCATCATGAACGCGATTCAACCGTCCAGAGTACCGTCACAACCTATACAAAAACGCCGGGTCATCCCTCGACCAAAGCGGCATCTTCGTCAACGTTCTTACCAGATGATGGCACTGGAAAGTACAGCCAAGATAGCAGTTAATCTTGTGATTACAGCCGTTGCGGCATCTGCTCTAGCACAACTTCTGCCTTATCATTGGTCACAGCAAGGAAAGTTGCGAGAAATTGGTACTGAAGTCAAGTTAATGGAAGGGCACGTCAATGGTTTACAGGCGGAATTTAGCCGCAACTTCGATCCTCAGCAAGCTAAAAGTATTAGACAACAACAAGGGTATCGATTTGATCCCAGTCAGCGTCGCGTGGTCTTGATGAATCCGGATCGCCGAGAAAATGAACAAACAGAGTCATTACCCTAAGACAAATAGCGAATTTGGGATTATTTCGGTTTCTGGTAATTTAGGCTACGTATAAACCGGGTGTTAATTTATATTATTGCTAATAAATAATGGTTAATAGCTAATTTTTGAATAGCTATGTAGTTATCATCTATTAGTCATTAGCGATACAGCGTCACTAAACTCTAATTCAAAATTTAATCAATTATTTTGAATTTTGAATCCCCCAGAAGGACTAATCTACCAACTAGGACGCTGATTCAGATAGCAGCTCGTTTAGCCAATTTTCGAGTTGTAAACGCAAGCGACAACCAGTAATATCCTTACTTTTGTCGAGAGAGGGCAGTTGAGTGAGGGCGCGACGATAATCAGCGATCGCACAATTCCAGTCGCCCCAAAGATGGTAAGTCCTGCCGCGTTCAGCCCAAATATGACCTTCTAGTTGACCAAAAAGCAGTACTACCTCAAAATTCTCAATTGCCTCCTCATATTGCCCCAAATCACGCCAGGTAATGCCTCGATTAATCCACGCCCGGACATGGCGAGGATTCAAATCAATGGCTTGATCGTAGTCGGCAAGTGCTACTGCTAATTCTCCACAAGCCGCGTAGTAATTTGCCCGATTATTATAAGCACTAGCCAAATCAGGATTAAGTTTGAGGGCTGTATTATAGTCGCAAAGTGCTTTTTGCATTTCGCCACTTTGAAAATAAATTAGTCCCCGGTTGTTGTAATCAATGGCATTGTGGGGATGGCGGAAAATTAGTTGGGTTAAAAGTGCGATCGCCTCACTATAATCTCCTTGTTGAGCCAACCTCAAAGCACAAGACCGGAAGTAGCCATCCCCTAAAGTCGATTCGCTGCGATCGTTTTCCCCCTGCTCTTGGAATTTACTTGTAGTATTTAAAACATATTTATATTGCTTGCTTTGCTGGTCATCGTCAGCTAAAAATGAGTTAATATTCATCTTTCCCTGCCTGAAATCCCTGCTTTGTGAAATAAAATTCTAGTTTTTTCCGGTAGTGGTTTTACCGCGGTGTCTATATTGTTAAGGTATTTATGGTTACTTGAAAGCCATCCCAAGACTGAATTTTAACTACTCACACCAGTAGAAATCTATGCCCTAAAGAAGCGATCGCTCCTCAACCCTAATCATGGATACTTGATCCCGAAGGTGAATTCCAGAAATGGCAGATGTCAATCTCAAAGACTAGTCAAGTAGTGAGAGCGACAAATTGGTAGAATGCCTACAAGCCGTTCGTTAGAGATGAGAAATAGGACACGGGACACGGGACTGGGGACTAGGGACTGGGAACTGTGGAGAATTCACTCCCCCTCTCCCTTGTTTCTTCTCAATCCCTAATCCCTAATCCCCAATCCCCACTCTCTGCATTTAATTTTTGAGAAATTTTCCGATGACAACTGCAATTTCTTATCCCAATGCCCCAGATTTAGCAACCGATGATTACATTGTTATCGGCTTGGCAACCTGCTTCGTCAAAGAAGATGGAGAAGTTTATCAAATCGAAGTTATAGAACCAATTCCCTCTGCGGCTTTGGAAGCGCTGTTAAAGGGCATTCCTACCTCCTATAAGCTGGCTCATGCAACAACTTTGGGATCTTTGCTGGATGGCGATTCACAATTCCTGCCAGATGGCTTCCCAGAGTCGGCTCAGTTTGGAGAGGAATTTGTGCCACGGGCATTTGCAGCCGCTCGTACTTACAAGCGTCGTGAATCTGCAAAATCCCTGATTCCTTTAGGTACAAACTACACTGAATTTAAGTATTCCATTGAACGCAAGCGGGTATTAAATGCCGCTAGAGTTGTCACCAAAGAAGACAACATTAAACAGCATTCTCACACTCACAAAGTTCTTTAAATAATTATGCTAAAACTTTACGGCGGCGCTCGTAGTCGAGCCTCAATTGTTCACTGGTATTTAGAGGAACTAGAAGTTCCTTACGAATTTGTCAAGCTTGACATGCAGGCGGGTGAACATCTCAAACCTGAATATATGGCAATTAACCCAGTTGGTAAAGTTCCAGCAATTGTTGATGGGGATTTTCAGCTTTGGGAATCTGGTGCAATTTTGCTGTATCTTGCTGATAATTACAGTAAAACTACACTTTCACTCCAAGAACGTGCTGTATTTTCCCAATGGGTGTTGTTTGCCAATGCTACCCTTGGGCCAGGGATTTTTGTGGAAGCAAATCGAGAGCGGGAAATGCCCCGCTTGTTGACTCCGTTAAATGAAATTTTCAGTAAGCAACCTTTTTTGCTGGGTAATGAATTCACTGTTGCTGATGTGGCAGTGGGGTCTATCCTGAATTACATTCCCGTTATGCTGAAGCTAGACCTCAGTTCTTACCCAGCGGTATTGAGCTATATGAAGCAGTTATCTGAGCGTCCGGCATTTCAAAAAAGTATTGGCGGACGGGCTTAAAATAATTCGTAATTCGTAATTTGTAACTACGAATTACGAATCTTTTAGCGATAATTTGTAAATTGCAAAGCCACCGGGTAGTCTTCTTGTTTTAGCCGCTGCATGACTACTTGTAAGTCATCTTTAGATTTGGCAGAAACCCGCACAGCATCACCTTGAATTGAGGCTTGTACCTTTTTGAATTCGTCGCGAATCAATTTGGAAATTTGTTTGGCAATTTCCTGACTAATGCCTTTTTGGAGTTTGATTTCTTGACGCACACGATTACCACTGGCTGATTCAACTTTGCCAAAATCAAAGATTTTCTGGGAAAGGTTACGCTTGGCGGCTTTTTCCCGCAAAATGGTATGTACAGAATCTAAAGTAAACTCGCTGTCAGTACTAACGTTAATACTTTCTTCGACTAACTCGACAGTAGTTTGAGTGTCTTTGAGGTCATAACGACCTTTGATATCTCTTACAACTTGATCGACAGCGTTAACCAACTCTTGTCGGTCAAAGTCGCTCACAATGTCAAATGAAAAAGTAGAAGCCATAAAATATTTTGGATTTTAGATTTTGGATTTTGGAATTGGGCATAAAACATTAATAATAATTCCCATGCCCAATGCCCCATGCCCAATGCCCGACTTAATTAGTAGCTTGGATGATGCTCAAGAAGATGAGAGCGCTAGAGCTAAGTATGCCAATGCCAAACATCAGCGAGCCTCTTTCAGAGGAGCTACGCTAACGCAAAAGGGGTATATTCAAAATATAAAAAATTGAGTATAGCAAACGGGCCACTACAAAGGCGATCGCAGCTACTTGTGCTGTAAAAGAATTTACACCAGTTACATACGCCATGAATGCCACTACGGCAAATATCATAAACGCTTCAAAAGCGTTCTGATGTGCCCAAGTAGCTCGTTGGGCATAAGGTGGCAATTTATCGAACATAGCGCCAGGAGTAGAAAACATTTCATACCCAATACGCACACGGGCATAAGCTACCACCAAAAATGGCACATAAATTAGAATGGCAGCAGCCGCGATCGAGTACAAAAAAATTATCATTACTTATTAGTTATTGGTTATTAGTCATAGTCATCAGTCATCAGTCATTAGTCAAATACCAAATGACAAAGGACAAATGACAAATGACTAATCAAAGTAGAACAGGGTCACTACTTTTCTTTGTTCTTCTGCATCTTGACAGGTTTGCAACAGGGTGCGGCTGTCATGAAACGCAAAACAGATTAGTTGCTGGCAACGAGAGACAATTTCCTTGTTGCACAGGTAACTAGCTTCAGCAAGGGACAGATTATCATTACTGGGATTTTCCACCAGATGCATTACCTGTTCTAGTTGCTGGCGCGATTCTAAAGGCTGGCGTTCCAGACTTTGGGGGAGAATCACCGTTAGCAAATTCGGATCAGCCCGCGTTGCTCCCTTGATGGCAGCGGAATTTGTACCTGTAGCACCAGAAGTAATGATGCGATTACCCGATAAAACTAGGGCATAAGTCATCATTTCAATAAGATTCTGATGCGTAATCGGGACGTGACGAGAACCAAGCAAGGCGATTCTTTTAGAACCAGTTTGCTGGATTGTCGCTAGTTCTTGGGCTAATGTATCGAGGTTAATAAGGTCTGTTGATTGGCTCAAAGATGGACATAATCCGAATTAAACGACCCAGATATTTTACCAAACAGCGTGTAGATGCGAGAAAAACTTGAGCTAAACATTGCTACTAATTTTCGATATTTATCTGTTAAGGCAGGCAGGGGGAGCAGGGGAGGCAGGGGAAGCAGGGGGAGAAAAAAAGGCTTAACTGAACCGTATTGAGCTATGGGGCGGAAGGAAACAGCAGGCCGTCGCCTAGGAGGTGACGGCGAACCATCTGCACCCTCACCAGTAATACAGCTTCCTAACTGATAACTGATCATAGATGCTCTTAATTCTCAAGGCTGAGGAATCTAAGACAATGCCGCGGCGGGAGTCAAACCCAGTTTAGATAACAGGCGATCAATGTCAAAATGCTCAGACATCAACTGGCGAACGCATTGAACCTTAATCGGCTCGTGGAGGCGGACTTGTCCGAAAGTGCGGTCAACAATTTCTACAGTGGTGAGGGTGTCTAAGTCAACAGATAAAATGGGGATTTCTAGTTCTTCAGCGCGATTGAGAATGAACGGCGGCGGGGGTAGTTGCCCGGTGAGAATTAAGCATTGGGTAGAAGTTTCCAAAGCCGCTTGCTGAATTTCCACGCGATCGCCTCCTGTTACCACTGCCATATTCCGGCGTTTGCGGAAATATTTCACAGCGGAGTTGACATTCATCGCTCCAATTGCCAGACTTTCCACCAACAAATCTAGGCGATCGTTGCGACAGAGAACATCAGCCTTTAACTGTTTGACTAGTTCGCCAACACTGACGCTGCGGAGCAAAGCGTTATTTGGCAGCATTGCTAGAACTGGAATCCCTTGCTGTTCCAAAAAAGGACGCAAGAGAGTGTCAACTGTTTCTAGTTGGGTGACAGGAATATCATTGATCACAACTCCCAGCAAGCGATCGCCCATACGCCCTTTAGCAGCCAATAACGCCTCAACCGAAAGCAACGATTTATAGCGGGCTACTAACAGCACACCAGCATCCAATACTTCAGCCATTTGCAGCAAAGATAAGTCAAACAAATTGCCCTCGGATAAATCACCAGGCCCCTCCAGTAACACCAAATCTCCTTGGGACTTATGTAAATATTGCTGTATTAGGGACTGCTGATAATCGGTTTTGTCTTCCCCCCGCAAGCGCTTTTGCACGTTTGGTTCATCCAAAGCCAGCATTGTCGGTGCAATGCGGTTTTCCGGCAAATTGAGGCTAAGAGCGATGAACTGGACATCTTCCTCAACTACAGTTCCACTGGATGAATTAAAACATGTACCGAGGGGTTTACCGTAGGTAATATCCAGTCCTTTTTGCTGTAGCTGATGAGACAAACCCAGAACAGTTGCAGATTTACCGCTGTAAGTCTCGGTTGATCCAATCAGCAAATATTTAGGGGATTTTGGCACACATGCACTCCTAATTTCAAAAGTCAGAAGAACCCAGCTAGGTGTTTCCTAATTCTAGTTCCTTCTGGCAAAAGCCTCTCGCTCTCACAAATTAAGCTTTCCCAGAATTAGCTTCTGAATAAGCAGGGTTACGTGGACTTGCTCTCCCTCTGTTATCCGCTTTTTCGGTCAGAATTTATTCTGAGTGAAAACGAAAAGGATACAGAGCAACTAAATTTATTTATGGGGTGATTAATTTTGAATTTTGTTAGCGCAGCGTCAAGCCTGCGGCATGGCTTCTCTACGAGAGCCTTCACCAATCCTTAAAGCCAGTCCGTGTACCCTTGCTCTTAAACAAGCTAGCAAGAGCGTCTGTCTTCGACACACTGCGCGAATGTAGAGAGCGGTATTTTGAATTCGGAGCTTTGAGTAATATATTTTTTAACCGTTTCTATCAGTAAATACTTCTAAGTGTAGATGACTTGATAAGAGGAAAAGGGATAATTCTGAAAGACTTGATTTCCTCTGAGCAATTACTGACTAGGAGATTATTTTATGAAAACCAGAAAGCTAGGTAAACAAGGGTTAGAAGTTTCAGCTATCGGACTTGGTTGCATGGGAATGTCTGAATTCTATAGTGGCCGTGATGAAATTGAGGCGATCGCTATAATTCATCGAGCATTGGAACTTGGAGTTAATTTTCTTGATACTGCTGATATGTATGGGCCGTTTACTAATGAGCAACTAGTAGGCAAAGCAATTAAAGATCGCCGTGATCAAGTAGTATTAGCAACCAAATTTGGCAATGTCCGCACTGAAGATGGTGGTTGGAAAGGGATTAGTGGCAAACCCGAATATGTCCATCAAGCTTGTGATGCCTCGCTAAAACGTCTGGGAGTGGAAGTGATTGACCTCTATTATCAACATCGGGTAGATCAAACCGTACCTATTGAAGATACTGTAGGAGCAATGGCAGAGTTAGTTAAGCTGGGAAAAGTTCGTTATTTAGGGCTTTCAGAAGCTGCTCCTGCTACGATTCGACGGGCTGTGGCAGTTCACCCCATTACGGCACTGCAAACCGAATACTCTCTTTGGAGTCGAGAGCCAGAGGATGAAATTTTACCTACTGTGCGAGAATTAGGAATTGGGTTTGTTCCTTATAGTCCATTAGGAAGAGGGTTTTTATCAGGTGCGATCGCTAGCCCTGATGATCTAGCACCTGATGACTATCGCAGAAATGCTCCTCGCTTTCAAGGTGAGAATTTCTCTAAGAACCTGCAATTAGTCGAGCAAGTAAAGGCAATTGCCACCGAAAAAGGAGTAACTGCGAGTCAGCTTGCACTAGCATGGCTATTCGCTCAAGGGGAAGATATTGTCCCAATTCCTGGTACAAAACGCCGTACCTACTTAGAGGAGAATGTTGCAGCTACCGAAATTACCCTGACAGAACAAGAGTTGAACCGACTGGAAGCAGTTGCACCAAAAGGTGTAGCAGCAGGTGAGCGCTACCCTGACATGAGTACTGTTAACCGTTGATCCATTAACGAAGTGTAACCAAATTTGTGCCGATTATTCTAAGTACTGCGAAAGCAGGTGAAAAGCATTTAAGACTTTCCTCAAAAACCCAACACCTGCATTGATTTTTCAAGTACTTCTTTAGGGCGAAATGGTTTAGTTAGATATAAGTCTGCACCCACCTCAATACCTTTTTGTTTATCAAATTCTTGTCCCTTAGCTGTCAATATCACAATGTAAACATCAGTCATTGCCAGGTCGTGTTTGACAATATGGCAGACTTGCAGACCATTCATTTTAGGCATCATCACATCAAGAAAAACTAGGTTTGGTTTTTCAGTTTTAATAGTTTCGAGAGCTTCTTCTCCATTTCTAGCAGTTAGAAGTTCAACACCCTCGTCTTCTAATGCTTCTAAAGCTTGTTCCATCAAAATCAAGATATTGGGTTCATCGTCAACAATCAAAATTTTCTGGGTCATAGGGATTGGGGATTGGGTATTGGGGATTGGGTATTGGGGATTGGGTATTGGGTATTGGGTATTGGATTTTAGAAAAACTCTTCCCTAGTCCCCAGTCCCTAATCCCCAATCCCCAGCCCCGGTAATTACTGTTCGGACAACATAATAAAAAACACATTTTCCAACTCTTTCTCAAAGCGTAGAGTTTTCACCAAATCTGCTTCTTGAGAGAAGATAGAATCGATAATGATCATGTCAGGTTTGGCTAACAGGGCTTTATGGATGCATTCTTGTGGATCGGAGGCTTCAATGACGCTGTATCCCTGAGTTTGCAGTACATCTGATAGAGTTTTTAAGGCTGATGCATTTTTATCTACAACCAATACCTTTTTACTAGAAGTGCCCTGGTAAAGTAGTGAGCCAATTTCGCTGAGGAGTTTCTCTGTGTCAATGGGCTTGGTAAGATAGCGATCGATGCCAATGTGGTAGCCCCGTTCTTTGTTTTCAATAATTGACAGAATAATGATCGGAATGTCTGCGGTCTGAGGATCATTTTTGAGGACGGCTGCCACATCAAAGCCGTTGATTTGCGGCATCATCACATCCAAAAGAATCAAATCGGGACGGGCTGTTTTTATTTGATGAATTGCATCCATGCCGTCTTTCCCTTCCCGAACGTTGTAGCCTTCATTTTCTAATTGTTGACGGAGCAGTTCCCGAATGTTAGCGTCATCATCTACAACCAAAATGGTTTTACGGTTTTGGTTCAGCACAGTGTTTTTGGTGATGACGTGTTCTTTGAGTTGTTTGACTAGGGTATCCAGATTCAGATTAGCAGTGGTTTTTTGATCGCTGGCGTAGGTGGGAATGATGAAGGAGAATATGCTGCCGTTCCCTGGTTCACTCTCAACCCAGATTTTACCGCCGTGATGATCAACAATTTGCTTACAGATGGGCAGTCCTAAACCTGTACCCTTGGGTTTGTCCGTGAGGGTGTCACCAACTTGGCGGAATTTCTCGAATACTTTCGGTTGGTCTTCAGGTGCAATCCCAATGCCTGTATCGATGACGCTAATGCAAACACCGTCGTTTCTTTGTTTGACGCGACAGGTGACGCAACCAGATTCGGTAAACTTAACGGCATTGGAAATCAGGTTGATTAAAACTTGCAATAGACGGTTGCGATCGCCTACTATCTGAGGCAATCCAGGTTCAATCTCGCTGACCAACTGCAAACCATTGGTTTCAAACAACGAGGCTGTAGAATTGGTTGCCCAATCAAGTAATTCACTAGGATCAATGGGCTGCATCTGCCATTCCACCTTCCCTGCTTCCATCTTGGCGATGTCTAGAACATCATTAATCAAAGATGTCAGCCGTTCTGCCTCAGAGACAATAATGTTGAGATTGTCACCCACCCGCTTGATGGTTTTCTGAAGTTTCCGGTCTTCGGTAGGAAGAATTGGGAACACATCGGTTTCTAGCTTTTCTTTAATGATGGACGCAAAACCAAGAACAGAAGTTAGTGGCGTCCGCAACTCATGGGAAACCGTTGAGATGAAGTCGGTCTTCATCTTGTCAATTTCCTTTTCTGCCGTTACATCCCGAATCAGCAGCGCCGAACCGAAGCAGGCTGCGGGTTCTTGATCTGCCGTCTTTTTGAAAATGGCAGTCGCTACTGCCTGACCAATGCGTTCCTTCGTCAGTGCAACTTCAGCAGAGAAAACTTCTGCGGGATGAGACTGCGTTTGTGCAATCAACTCCGCTAAACCAGATAGTGACAATTCTCGGTAGTGACCATTGAGGGCGGTAGCTGTCAATTCATACATAGCTAAAAAGGCAGGATTGAAGTGGGTAATTTGTCCTGCGGTGTCTGCCACTAACAAACCATCTGCTAAGTTATCTAAAATGGCATTTAATCCCTGCGCTTCAGCTAAGGTATTTTGCAGAGCAGATGTCCGTTCTATAACTCTGGCTTCCAATTCTTGATTCAGTTGCCGCAGGGCGATTTCTGCTTGTTTGCGGGCAGTGATGTCGGTATTGATTTCCAGCACTGCACAGGGCTGACGGTCGATATCCCGTTGCAACGTCCATCGGCTCTGGACGGTAATCAGTTTGCCTTCATGGGTGAGATGTTCCACTTCTCCTTCCCAATTACCTTGCTCTAATAACTCTGCGATAATTTCTTGTTTTGGTTTTGGAAAGGTTTTTTTGATAAAAGTCTGAATGCATTTGTCTTTCACTTCTTCACGCGTCCAACCGTAGAGCCTTTCAGCACCCTGATTCCAATGAGAAATTTTGTCGCTCATGTTGCGGACGATGATGGCATCGCTGGAATGATTCAACATATCCAACAAACGTTGATTTTCCGCTTCTGCCAGCTTGCGATCGTGAATATCAGTACAGGTACCAATCCATTCCCGAATACTGCCATCTTCTTCCAGGACGGGGGCACCACAGACAGAGAAGTAGCGGTATGTGCCATCCTTGTTACGCAGCCGATATTCAGTTTGGTAGATACCTCGGTTTGCCACAGCACCATTCCAAGCTTCTGTGGAACTGGCACGGTCATCGGGGTGAATTTGATCAATCCAGCCCCAACCCTCAACTTCAGCTTCGCTCTGCCCCGTATAGTCCATCCAGGTGAGCATTTCCCTGCTTATTGCCAGTCCTTCCGGGGTAGCTCCCCAGATGATCTGTGAAGTAGCAGTTACTAAAGAGCGATAGCGTTCTTTAAGACGCTGATTTTCAGCTTCTGCCAGTTTGCGCTCATGAATATCAGTGCAGGTGCCAATCCATTCTCGGACACTGCCATCTTCTTCTAAAATGGGGGTACCACAGACAAAAAAGTGGCGGTAGCTGCCGTCTTTGCCACGTAACTGATATTCAGTTTGAAAGAGACTCTGATTCGCCACAGCATTACTCCAGGCTTGGGCGGTTCGAGCGCGGTAATCAGGGTGAATCGGATCGAGCCAGCCCAAACCCTCAATTTCATCTGCACTCTGACCTGTGTAAGCCAACCAGGTAGACATTCCACAACTCACCGCCCGTCCTTCAGGGGTAGTCAACCAGACAATTTGTGAGCTGGCAGTCACCAAAGAACGAAACCGTTCTTCGCTCTGTTGTAAAGTTTTTTCTGCTAGCTTGCGATCGTGAATATCTGTGCAGGTGCCAATCCACTCGCGGATGCTGCCATCTGCTTCTAGGACAGGAGCGCCACAGACCCAGAAGTAGCGATAATTACCATCCTTGCCACGAATTCGGTATTCAATTTGGTAGAGACTGCGGTTGGTCACGGCTGCACCCCAGACTTGGGCTGTGCGATCGCGATCTTCGGGATGAACGGCATCAATCCAGCCCCCATTCTCCGCTTCTGCTAGACTTTGACCTGTATAAGCTATCCAGCTTGCTAGTTCAAAGCAAATTCCATCTGGTGTGCTTACCCAAACAATTTGTGTAGTAGCTCTCACCAGAGAACGATATCGAGCTTCACTTTGTTTCAGGATTTGTTCAGTATGTTGGCGTTCCTGCTGAACGCGTCGAAGGTCGCTAATATCCTCCACACTAGACCAGATAAGTTGCTCTCCATCTTTCTTAATCATCTGTCCAGAAATTCTCACCGGAACCAGATACCCGTCTTTGTGGATTAACTCTTTCTCATAAGGGCCGTAGCGACCAGTTTGTTCTAGGTTCTTTAGCGTAACTTGGTCTGCGATCGCATAGTTTTCAGGAGTAATCTGGTGATAGTTGAGATTTAGGGTTTCTGAAACAGTACGTCCCAAAATGGCAGCATAGGCAAGGTTGATGTTAATTAGCGTCCCATCTGTTCGGCATAATACTAGCCCAACAGGACATTGTTCAAATAGCTGACTGTTGTATTCATCAAGTTGCTTAAACATGGTTGAGGTTTCTTTAGTGGCGTATTTGGGTAGAGTTAGAACAACAGAACCAAGACAACAAAGTGGCGTAAAGCTTTAACGAAATTGGGTGGTGTTGAAACATCTGGTAAATTTGATCGGGTGATGCACCTTCCACATCTGGACTGTGCTGTGAAAGCCGCTGGATCAATTGAGTGTGGCGGATCAGCAAATCCGTCGGTTTGAGCATTGGAATTGTTGATGGAATGAAGCCGTCGATATCGGAAGTGGAGGATGATTCGATTGTGAAAGCTAGCGACGCCAAAGTGCTATTTGGTTCTTCAGAAGCATCTGCCAATGCACAATTGACTGGAATCTGAATCCAGAATTCTGTGCCTTCATCTGGTTGAGAACGACACTTGAGTATTCCCCTATGTTTGTCTACAACAATTTGGTAGCTGATTGCCATGCCTAACCCGGTTCCCTTACCAATATCTTTCGTGGTGAAAAAGGGATCGTAAATGCGGCGAATTACTTCCTCCTTCATGCCAGGGCCGTTGTCAGCAATGCGAATTACAACCCACTCTTTGTCCAGGGCTTGGGTGCGAATGGTAATGCTTGGGATTGTCATTTGTCCTTTGTCATTTGTCATTTGTGATTCGTTTGATGCCAATGACCAATGACTAATGACTAATGACTCTTCGAGCGCATCAATGGCATTTACCAGGATGTTCATAAATACCTGATTCAACTGTCCGGGATAACATTCAATTAGGGGAAGTTTGGCATAGTCTTTAATGATTTCAATTGCCGGACGATGAACATCTGCTTTCAGGCGATGGTGAAGAATCATTAAGGTTCCATCGATGCCATCATGGATGTTGACGGCTTTCATGTCGGCTTCGTCATGGCGGGAGAAGTTTTTCAGGGATTGGACAATTTCAACAATGCGACTTGTGCCCAGTTTCATTGAATCTAGCAGTTTGGGGAGATCCTGCATAATAAATTCTAGGTCTATGTTGTCTAACTCTAATTCCAGTTCTGGAGGAGCAACAGGTATGAATTTCTGATACTTTTCCAACAGGTGCAACAAGTCTTGGGCGTATTCGGCAACATACTTTAAATTGCCGCAAATAAAGTTAACTGGGTTGTTGATTTCGTGGGCAACTCCGGCAATGAGTTGACCGAGACTGGACATTTTTTCGCTTTGGATTAACTGAGTTTGGGCCAATTGCAACTCATGGAGAGCTTGCTGAAGTTTCTGTGTCTGGGCTTTTGCCTGGACGGCTGCTTGAGTGCTTTGCTCGTAAAGCACAGCTTTGTCAATAGCGATCGCTGTTTGAGAGGCAAAGATACTCACAAGTTTCAGGTGTTCGGCTTTGTATGAGTCAGTTTTAGGCGTTCCAATGGCGATCGCTCCCAGTACCCGCTCCTTAGCTCGTAACGGTACACAAATCATTGCACTAACGTTTTTTTGCCCCTCTAATCGCGGATCAGCTTGCACATCATTGACGAGTTCTGCCCGGTTGGATTGCACAATGTTGCCAATAATTCCCTTACCCGGTTCCGGCTGACCGTGGTCAAAGAACACACCAAATTCGGCAATGACTTCAAAGGTAGTTGCATCTGGACTGAGGAGCAAAATCATCCCCGCAGATGATTCAATTAATTGACTCAATTCCTGAAGCACGAGTTGGCCAATCTGTCGCGTATCTAAACTTGTTGTGAGTTGAGTCGAGATATCGTCAAACAAATCAATTTCCTGATATCGCTCCAGCAATTCTTTAGCAAGTACTTTCTTCTCAGCTTCCTGCTTTGCCAGAAACGAGAGCAAAGTCGCAAGTAGAGTTGCTTGTTCTTCCCCAACAACCCAACCAATGATTTCTCCTGACACCTCAATGGGATATCGGTTTTTTGCAGTTTGCTCCCCAATGCTAATCAGTTTCGTGCCGTCCACCAGTTCAACATCAATGGCAATGTTGAACTGGTAAACTAAGTTATGAATAAGAGATGGCAACTCTTTTTTGTTGAGCAGCTTTCTGAGGCTAACTGCGGACATGAAACACCTCATCTAGAGCAGGTTGCAAATTTCTGGCAATCAGTGTGAGTTTGTTCGCGTAGCGTCTCCAATAGTTACCTACACTGTATTTCAACCTTCTGCATCCTGCTGCCGCTTGCGGACTCGCTATTGCTACGCTATCCTGCCTCCTGCCTTCATCACTGTAGCTATCCGTACCCCTTCGGATAAGCAAGCTACGCCCAGTATCTCTAGAAAAGAGAGGAATTGTCATAAAATCTAGGGATATAATATTTCACTAATTAAGACTAGTCTTCCCAAAAATATTGGTGATATAACAGCGAAGTTGAGCAGTCGCAAATACCTTTAAATTCCGTAGCAGAAACAGGCTTCTGTCTGTGTAACTCGCTTACCTTGTAATGAGTTATAGAAAAACTATAAGTAAAGCTTTTATATTTAAAGAAACTTATGTAGCGTTTCTCGCTTGAGTGAAGTACAAGAATCCCACCTGCAAGCGATTAGGGCACATGATCTACCTTATATGATTAGGAAATAATATAGGTTTAAATTATAATCAATTAATCTCTCTTATTGTTACTACTTGGAAATTGGGAATCAGCTTTTTTGAGTATGTAGGTGAGCGCATTTATGATACTGGAATAATCCCCTTGATTGTACAAAAAGAAGCTGCGATCGCAGCTTCTTTTGGTAATTTTAAAAAATATTTTGGTACGTGGTAGCTTCAGTTAGATCCGAGAGTAGCGAAAACGAAGTCTAAGCAGTCGAAGCCAGCGTAACCACATTTGTGCAGGTTGTTCAAAGAAGGTGAAAATATCACCGAAACCTAAATTAGTTTTGTGATGATGTAACCAGTGTCTCTCAGGAGTAGTAATAAATAGAATTTGGCATAAAATATTTACAGGCTTTGGAGTTTGCCAACCCAGTACACTTATGTGTCTCCACCATACATGAAACTGACCAAGTAGTAATCCAGAAATCACGCCAATGGGAGAGAAAGACCATAAGACTACTGCTATGAGTACATAAGGCAAAGCTCCCAAGATACCATCTAAAAGAACCTGGCGATTAAAAGTCAAAATAGCATAGTGACGGAAATCCTTCTTCCAGGAGTGGTGCGTTTTTAAATGAAGGCTACCAAAAACGTGCTCGGGTACGTGGTAAAAGAATGTAGATAGAAAATCGCCAACAAACAGTAATAACCAAGCAACAGCGATAGCCTCAAGCATTTGTACTCCTCAAGAATAGTTAAGAAAACTCCACAGAAAACATGCAAATGTCATGCTGTCAGCGTAGACACTTAGTTTTTCGCTATGCCAGCAGCATCTGTGCGCTTCATGTGTCTACGCTTCAGTTAATTTGGCTCAGAGTATATGTAATTGGGTTGGTTGCAGTTTCATGAATCTCCAATCCTTAATGCAGTAAACAGCAACTCCTAAGAACCTCCAATTTGACTACTAGCTCTGGGTTAATGGTAGTAATACAGCTAAAACCCGATTGGAATACAGTATTTTACCATAGTTACTACACAATCTTCTTACTAAGACATACAGCGTAAGCAAAGGTTGAGTTAAAGTTAGTACAAATTTAGGTTAAGACTTTCTTCAACATTGTTAATTATAAAATGATTGTAATTAAGCTTCAATTATGATTTTAATTACAAGGATGTAATTGGGCAGTAGACTGAGTGATTGAAGTGAATAAAGCGGGATTCAATTAAATTAATAGGCAGTACAATTTGGAGTATCTAGAATTAACTAGATACCATTGGGACTTTTCGTTAAAATAGCAAGAATGTAGACTTTCTGTTGATCATTTATTAACAAGTTAGGAACTTAGTAAAGCACAGATGCAATATTTACTTACAACGTATTCCAATACTTTTCTGTTAATGGGGAAAGGTTAAAGAGAAAGAGTTTGATTTTACCTTTATCTCTTACCCTTTAACCTTTAGCTTGAGAACTCATTTTAGCCTTACCACCGACGAAATAAAAGTATATTTGTGAACTATTTCACCTTTGTTCATTCTCAATATCTAAAACATTGGTTTGATTAATGAAAACTTTTTTAGATAAAAGCCTTACTGGATAAAGATTTTAGGCTCAGTCTATTTTCACCATTCAAGTTGGATTCCTATGCAAGTATTAGAATTTGATTGAATTGGAGGTGTTAAATTAACTGGTGATAATTGAGAGAGATATAGAAATCCGATTTGATTCCTGAACTTACTTACGTAGGAAGGGAACAGGGAATAGAGTACAGGGTACAGAAAGAAGGGAATAGATGTGTACTGAGTTTTATTTAAAAATCAAATAGGAGTCTTATGCCAGAATTTAGTGAAGGCGTGCTACGCCCGTAGTAAACGAGTGCAGCACGCCGGAAAAAGATGATATAATTACCTCTTATTGAGTTGCACAATAATGAGGAGTAAGAGACTATTTCTTTGGTTTGGCGACTATCCTTCTTCTGTCGCCACTTTGGTCGAAGATTAATTTCTAACCCTTGTTTTTTAGTATTTTCGCAACAAACAACAGTATAGAAATAGCAAATATCTAATCGTGACGATCTAATATATAGAGTCTAATCTATGATTAACACTCTGAAATTACTCTCGTCAAAGTAAAGTTGAAAACATTTGTCTAAATCTGCAATACTTTCTACCTTTAGCTATGATTCTTCCGGACTGATGCTTTTCACTTTTGGGAGGAAAAGTTAGTTCAAGGCAAGGCTTGAATGAGTTCCCGAATCACATCTATTGCTGGTCTGCCTGTCTGTTCACAATACTTTTCAAGGTTCTGAGCTTCATCTGATGTCAAGTTTAAAGTAATTCGCTTAAGCGCTCTTTTTTTACTGGAGGTTGCCAAACGGGGAAATTTAAGTGCAGCAGTTTTATTCATTGATTGATAGGCTAGATATATACAAACTTTCTTTATCAAGATTGCCAATTAATAACTGTCTTTACCAGTGAAAATCGAGATTTTAAGATTGAACTTAAGCCTTACACCCCAAATGCATTACTGAAATAGTAAAGTATAAAATATACCAAGTTTTGCGTAATAGCAGAGCCATTACGCAAGTGCAAGAAGGTTGGGGCTAAAAAGATGATGTTAACAATGCTCTCACAGACCAGATTGTTTATTGAATAAGCGATGTGGAATTATTGAGATGAGTAGATTGCCAAAGGTGGTTTTCATCTGTGAATATTTTGGTAATATACCTGCTTTAAATCCTTTGCAATATGAGATTATTCGTTTGTTATGACTATCACCTCATATCTATAGCAACCTAGTAGATAATTCCTTTTAGTCAAAGGTGATTACACGAACAGTGAGTTAATACATGACTTTACAGAATTGGAGACGCAAGCGTGGCGTTGCACTTACTACCAAGGGTTTACAAAAAATTAAGGAAGCAAAGCATCAGTCAGAAGCAAAGGAAAATTTTGGAAACAGATACACTCTTGAAGACATGAGTGCACGCTCTGGGTTATATTCCGCTACTATCTCGAAAGTATTAAATCGAGAAGGTGGAGTTGACAAACAGACTATTGAAAAGCTTTTTTTAGCTTTTCACTTAAAAATAGATAAAAGTGACTATTCAAGCTCTAATACTCGTCTAGATTGGGGAGAAGCTATCTTTAACTCAGCTTTTTATGGACGTACAGAAGAAATTACTACCCTAGAGGAATGGATTCTCAATGAGCACTGCCAATTAGTTGCACTATTGGGAATAGGAGGTATTGGGAAAACGACACTGTCTGTAAAGCTTGCTCAAAAAATTCAGGACAACTTTGAGTATGTGATCTGGCGATCGCTACGAGAAGCTCCACCTGTTAAAATTATTCTAGGTAATCTAATCCAATTTTTATCTGACGAACAGGAAACAGAAGGCAACTTACCAGAAAGCTTTAGCGATCGGGTATCGCGACTACTCTATTATTTACAAAATTATCGCTGTTTAGTGATCCTTGATAATGCAGAATCAATTCTCCGTAGTGGTAGCCGCGCCGGA
Organism: Nostoc edaphicum CCNP1411; assembly: GCF_014023275.1. Lineage (NCBI taxonomy): Bacteria > Bacillati > Cyanobacteriota > Cyanophyceae > Nostocales > Nostocaceae > Nostoc > Nostoc edaphicum. The sequence goes on along the minus strand of NZ_CP054698.1, from coordinate 4,906,995 downwards.
CTTTATCGAGAAGGATATGAGGAATATAGTGAGCTTTTAAGACGGATAGGAGAAGCAACTCACCAAAGCTGCTTAGTGCTTACTAGTCGTGAAAAACCTAAAGAAGTGGCATTACTAGAAGGACAAGCACTACCAGTTCGCTCATTACTACTGAGTGGTTTGAAGATGCTGGAAGGGCAAGAAATATTGAAACTCAAAGGATTATCAGCAGCACAGGATGAATGGAAAGTAATGATTGAACGCTATGCAGGCAATCCTTTAGCCTTGAAGATAGTTGCTACGACCGTTCAAGATATCTTTGATGGTAATGTGACTGCCTTTTTGCAACAAGATACATCTGTTTTTGGAGACATTCGCGATATTTTAGAGCAGCAGTTTGAGCGCTTGTCAGATTTAGAAAAGGATATTATGTACTGGCTAGCGATTAATCGGGAGTCGATGACACTCTCAGAATTGCGAGATGATATTATATCACCAGTACCACAAGCAAGATTACTGGAGGCGATAGAATCGTTGGGGAGGCGATCGCTAATCGAGAAAGCTACGCCTACACTCATTGAGAAAACTGGATCACTTTTTACCCTCCAGCCTGTAGTTATGGAGTATGTAACTAGTAGCTTGATAGAATATGTCTGTGAAGAGATTCTCACTCAGAATATTGATTTATTCAGAAGTAAAGCTTTAATAAAAGCGACGGCAAAAGAATATGTTAAAGATACTCAAATTCGCCTCATCATCAAACCAGTTATAGATGGGCTTCTTACTGCCTTTAGAAGTAAAAAAACCTTAGAAAATCACTTAGCTCAAATTTTAGCAACCCTACGAGAGATATCCCCTCTAGAACAAAGTTATACGGCAGGAAATATCTTGAACCTGCTTTGTCATTTAGAAACTGATCTGGGAGGTTATGATTTTTCTTATCTAACTATTTGGCAAGCCGACTTGCAGAATGTAAAGTTGCATAATGCAAATTTTGCTCACGCCCATCTAGCTAAGTCTGTTTTTGTTGAAACCTTTGGTGGTATTTTTTCGGTAGCCTTTAGTCCTAATGGTAAACTTTTAGCTACTGGTGATACCAATGGAGAAATTCGCTTATACGAAGTTGCGAATAGTCAGCAACTTCTGACTTGTAAAGGTCATACTGGTTGGGTTTGGTCAGTCACATTTAGTCCCGACGGTCAGGTTATTGCCAGTGGCAGTAATGACCAAACAATAAAACTGTGGGATACCAGTACTGGTCAGTGTTTAAAAACTTTGGAGGGTCATAATGGTGGGGTTCGTTCAGTCATTTTTAGTCCCGGCGGTCAGGTTCTTGCTAGTGGTAGTGATGACCAAACAGTAAAGCTGTGGAATATCAGCACGGGAAAATGTCTGAAAACTTTACAGGAAAATGGTTGTAGTGTATGGTCTGTTGCCTTTAATCCAAAAGGTGATGTGTTAGCAAGTGGAAATGATGACTATAAGGTAAGGCTGTGGGATATTAACAGCAGTTCATGTATTCACACCTTAGAGGGTCACACTCAACGGGTATACTCAGTCACCTTCAGCCCTGACGGGAATACACTAGCTAGCGCCAGCCATGACCAAACAGTTAAAGTTTGGGACGTGAGTAACGGTAAATGTATTAAAACTTTGCAGGGACATACAGACTTGGTACATTCAGTTACCTTCAGTGTAGATGGTAGCGCTCTTGTTAGTTGCGGTGATGACCAAACAGTTAGGATATGGGATTTCGTAAGTGGTCAATGCCTTAAAACTCTACAAGGACACAAAAGTAGGGTATGGTCATTAGCAATATGTATAAATCAAAATATTTGTGCTAGTAGCAGTGATGATCAAACGGTAAAATTATGGAATATCAGCACTGGTCGATGCATTAAGACTTTCCAGGGTTACAACAATGGGATATGGTCAGTTGCTGTCAGCCCAACCGATAATAATATTCTTGCCAGTGGTAGTAATGACCAAACAGTTACACTTTGGGATGTTACGACTGGTAAATGTCTCAGAACTTTACGGGGACATGGTAGGAGAGTCACATCAGTTGTCTTTGTCCCTGATTCTCACTTGCTTGCTAGTGGCAGCGAAGACCAAACTGTAAGGTTATGGAATCTAAGTACTAGTAAATGTCTTAAAATACTGAAAGGGCATATTAATCGAGTTACATCAATTACTTTTAGTAGCGACAGCTATTTTTTGGCCAGTGGTAGCGATGACCAAACAATAAGAATATGGGATGTTACCACTGGTCAATGCCTCAATACTTTACGAGAACATAGTGGTAGAACATGGTCAGTTACCTTCAGTCCTGACAGTCATGTATTAGCTAGTGGTAGTCATGACCGAACAGTGAAACTCTGGGATGTTCGCACTGGTAGATGCCTTAAGACTTTACAAGGTCATACTGACTGGATATACTCAGTTAACTTCCATACGGATGGTTGCACCCTAGCAAGTGGGAGTGGCGACCAAACAATTAAACTCTGGGATGTCAGCACTGGTCAGTGTCTTAGAACTTTGCAAGACCATACAAATACTGTGTATTCAGTTGCTTTTAGTTCGGATGGTCGCATACTGGTGAGTGGCAGTGGCGATCAAACAGTTAAGCTTTGGGACGTTAACACAGGTAGGTGTTTAAGAACTTTATTAGGACATACTAGATGGGTTTGGTCAGTTACCTTTAGTTCCGATGATCAGACTGTGGTCAGTTGTAGTGAAGATGAAACAATTAAGATTTGGGATGTACAAACAGGTGAATGTTTGAAAACTTTGAAAAGTAAAAATCCTTACGAGGGAATGAATATAGCTAGCATAAGCGGGTTAACTGAGTCTCAGAAGGATACTTTAAAAACTTTAGGAGCAGTTGAGTATTAAAGGAGACTTAAATATTAGAGTTAGAATACAGAGCCAAACCAGCTTGCAAACAAGTGCTAATTCAATTAGTTATTCTGCTTTTCAATAGCGAAACTGCACCTAAAATGCTGTATGCTAGCATTCCTAATCCAAGAGATGGTTCGGGTACTGGTACTGGCTTAAGTGCTGAGAATGCTAATTCTCCAATTAGCTTATGAGCAGTAGTTGTAGGATGCACTTCGTCCCAAAACAAAAATTCTTCAGGGTTACAGGAAACTTGTTGTGTGGGAACATCTATAAACACTACTGATAAGTCTTTGCTAATACAAGAGTTAGTAACGTTTGTAAAACCGAATTCCTCTGGAGCAGCAATGATCCTATCAAATAGGGAATTAACATTCAGTTCTATAATGTTGACATCGGGACTTAATTGTTGGTTCAAAACTTGGAGTTCTGTATTTAAGCTAGAGTTATGTTCACTGCTGAATGTGTTGAATAAGTTCGAACGTTGACTAGTGAAATTTGCAAAAGGCGATTTTCCCAAATCCGGTAAGTTTACCACCATGATATCTCTAGCACCATCAGCAACAAGTGATGTCAACGCTGTTGATAAATTTGCCACTGTATTGCTAGGATTTGGCTCACCATCGAAAAAGTAACTTAGGTAGTCATTAGTACCAGCCCAAATAATATATAGAGCATTAGGATCAGCAGTTTCTGCTGCTACAAAGTTATTTATCTGTTGCTGCAATCCTGGTAAAGTAGCCAAACCGATATTCTCAGTTCCTGTAGTTGCGCCACCAAAAGCAAAGTTATTATTCAGATTTAATGTTAATCCTAGATCAGAGGCAAGATAATCAACCCAAATTGGGCCATTAGAAAAACGCCCATTAGAGTAGGTTGGACTTGGGGGAATAATTCCATTAGTGGCATTAAACACATTACCAATATCAGATAAACTGTCTCCAAAGACATAAATATTTTCATAATCTTTTGCTAATACTTTGAGTGGAGATATCAAAGATAAAAGCAAAAATCCTGTTGTTATAATTTGTCTTTGCACAGTTAATTCCTTAATCTAATTTAAAACTTGTAAAGATATTTTGGGAAAAATCTCGCTCCTTTCTAGAGAGCTTTTTTGGCTAATTTAAAACTTTCAAGAGGGTGAGGGGCTAACGCCACATTACCCCAGCGCATTACACTTGCAGAAGCAACACCTGCTGCACCAGAACCATAAATGAGAACTAAGTCATTTTCGTGAATCTTACCCAAATGTGCAGCATGGTACAAATTTGCTACAGTCAGTACTGGGCCTATATTTGCATATAGAGGGTAGAGATTGATTGTACGTTCTGGATCAATACCGAGTAGGCGAGTGCAGAAGCGTGTCATCCAAGCAGTAGGGGTATTGAAAAGAAAAAAGTCGATTTGCTCTAAGGTTACACCAGCAGATGCGATCGCACCCTCACAACATATAGAAAGAAACTCCGCAGCCGTTTCGCGTAGAGCCTTCGCACCCTTACCAGTCTGCATACGGAATCGTGAATTTCCTTGCTCATCCTTTGTCAGTTCAGCAGATACGACCTCACACAGCGCACCTGTATGGACTGTCTTGGTACCAAGGATACCCTGATTTCCTTCAAGTGAACTGACTACAAAGGCTCCAGCACCATCACCAAGAAACCAAGACACAGTATCTTGCTCGTCAAAAACGCGAGAGTACGAACACGAAATCACTACGAGTACATTGCGATAATCTCCAGATCGCACCAAAGCACAGGCAGTTTGAAGTGCAACTGGCGTACTTCCACATGTTCCATCAAGATTCCATGCAGCACCTACAAGACCAAGTTTACGGGCAAGAAAGGCGGCATTGCCAAATCCAATCTGTTCAGGCCAAACTGAGGCCACAATCATCAAATCAATATCATTAACAGAAAGTTTGGCTGCATTCAAGGCATCTGTTGCTGCGCGATATTCTAAGGTTAATGAAGACTCCTCATGACTCAGCAGCCAGCGCTCAATAGTACCACGAAAGGGATCTGAGAGATAAGGCAACATCTCCATATCAAATTCGTTAGCTGGAGGGGTTCCAGTTAGCGAAAACATCCTTGCCAATCCTTTTTGTTCAGCCTGAGCTATTAGCTCAGGGTACTTTTCTAAGTAATAGTTATTGGTACGTCTAATAGTTGGAAAACTTAGTGCAACTGAGCGAATACCTACTGGAGAATGCACCATATAAAAAACTTTCTTTTATCTTAATAGTTGGTAGCGCCCTGTGAAATTAGGCTTTGATTGCGACTTTGAGCGGGTGCTATTTGGGTGTGATCTATGATTACATCAACCACAAATGGCCCAGTGGCTGCGATCGCTTTTTCTAACGCTGCCTGGATCTCGTACTCTGTTTCAACGCGTATACCTTCGGCTCCCATACCCTGAGCAATCTTGACAAAATTCGCTTGGGGAATCGTTGCATCCACGTCCTTGAAACCCAAATACGCCATCCCCTGTTCGCACATATTGTAGCGCCCATCGTTGAGTACAATCCAGACGACAGGAATTTGGTAGGCTACCGCAGTGTTTACCTCACTGCTCATGAGCATAGCACCGTCCCCGACAATAGCAACTGCCTTCCCATTCGATGCTAAAGCAGTACCCAGGACACCAGTCACAAAATGTCCCATAGACCCGAAGCCAGTGCTGACCCGGAAACGAGACGATTCGGCAAATCGCAACAGGTGAATTGCCCAAACCAGAGAGTTACCCACCTCGGTCATGACAACTGCATTGCTCTGTTCAACAATCACCTGTTGAATCATATTCATAAGCACATCTGGTCGTACTTTACCATTAGCACGCGGATGGATTGAATTTCGCTTAGATTTCGGCAGTGACCGAACTTTTGACATACCAGAACGATCTGGAAAATATTTCAGTAATGCCTTACAAAAAACTCCCACATCAGAGTGGATCGCAAACGTCTCAACAGATGGATATGCGCTTCCTGGAACTTTTGGGTCTATATCAACATGCAAAAAACTACGCCTAGGGATCATCTCAGGGTTCCAAAATGATGTTAGTTCGCCAAGACGTGTTCCTAATACCAGGATGTGCCTTGGACGTTGCTCCCTCATGTACCTGAAAACAGACTCATGCCCACCAAAGCCGGTAACGCCTACAAACTGAGGATGATCTTCAGGAAAAATACCCTTAGCTCGTGGCGAACACATTACGCCAGCCCCTGTTCTCTCAGCAAGCTGGCGAATCTCTTTTGCAGCACCCCGTGCCCCAAAGCCTATCCAGATTGCAAACGACTCCTCAGAGAGTAAGTGGACACATTTGGCTATTGTCTCCTCACTTGCTGTTGCCGCAGACTGAGACAAAGTGACTCGTGGCAAAGATGGATTTACTGAACTTGTTTGGATGTTTGCTGGAATACTGAGATGAGCTACAAATCCTCCTGGTTGTCCTAGACCAAGAGCAATTCTTCGAGCAACCTCTGGAAGTTCATCGCTGGATTCGAGGGTTGTCGCATAATGGAATATTGTTCCCGAAGTAAAAATACCTGCACTAGGCATGGTGTAGTTGCTAGTTTCTTGACAAGCCCAGCGGCCACGCTGTGGTGAAGAGGTCGAAGCTGATACGAAAATTACCTTAGCTCCCTCCCAACGGGCAGCCAACAGCCCTGTTAAAGCATTAGTGATCCCTGGCCCTGTGGTAGTGAATACCACAACCGGGCGATCGCTAGCAAAGTGCGCCTCAATAGCCGCAAAAGCTGCTCCGGCTTCATGCCGAAAGTGCAACACCTGGATGGAACTTTGGTGTAACGCTGCCCACACTGGGGCGATCGCGCCTCCCGAAACACCAAAGGCATACTGCACTCCCATATCTCCCAGGATTTTTACTACTGCCTCTGCTACCGAAAAATTCACGGTTGGCTTGCTATCAAATAGCTGTTTAGTTGAGTTTAATTTTTCAGTGGTATTCGCTTGTGTATCCTGAAATTTAACATCCATACAAACTATACTTAGGAATAATTTCCTCTGTGGGATAACATTATCCCACACTGAAAGTAGGCCGGTGTAAATATTCGTCGTTATAAATAACGTAGCAAGCAGCTATGCTGAAAGCAATAAACTACAGGGTTTTAGCCTACTTTACCTTTGATTGAGATACCTTAATTTTATTGTTCCAATCTATCTGCTTATCTTCACATAGTTTGGTACTTTATTATCTACCTACTTCAACTCTGCTTTGATACCGAAGAAATGTTTAGAGACTTTAAGAGTAGCAAATGTGGCGATGCCTGCGGCGGGCTGTGCCAATACAAATGGGTTAACCCATGTTTTAGTTTGTGAAAACTGAACACCATTGATCAACCCCTGGAGTATAAAAAGGTGATTGAATTAAATCAGTACAAGACTTTAACTTTCGATTGTTACGGAACCTTGATTGATTGGGAAAATGGTATTTTAGGGGTGCTAAAGCCACTTCTGCTGGTACATGACACTAATCTGGATGACAAAGAAATTCTCAAAATTTTTGCGGAATTTGAAGCAGAACTGGAAACAGGAGAATATCTCAAATATCGAGAAGTTTTAAACAGAGTAGTCCAGAAATTTGGTGAGCGATTTGGCTTTGAGCCAACTACTGACGAACTAAATTCACTGGCTGATTCGATTCAGTATTGGCTGCCTTTCCCCGATACAGTTGAGGCACTTAGAGCTTTAAGCCAAAAGTTTAAGTTGGTAATTATCTCAAATATAGATGACGATCTCTTTGCTTTCTCGGCGAAGCACTTACAGGTGGAATTTGACCAGATAATCACAGCAGAACAGGCAAAAAGCTATAAACCCTCCTTAAACAACTTCAGACTGGCTATTCAAAGAATTAATTTGCCGCTAGAGCAGATATTACACATTGCTGCTAGCGTATATCACGATATCGTTACAGCCAAATCTCTGGGACTATCAACAGTTTGGGTAAACCGTCGAGCAGACAAAAACAAAACTGGTGCCACATATCCGCAAATAAGTCAACCTAACCTAGAAGTGCTTGATTTAAAGACTCTCGCTGCTATGAGTTCACCGAATCCCCAGTGAGTCATAAGTGCTAGATACTCAGTACTGTTTCGATGAGGATCTGTTGTTACAAAACGAAACAGGAATTGCAACATAGATTGATTCTGCCTTAATCTGGAAAAACTACTACACCAGTTTGACGGCACTTTCGCCCTTCTTTTGAGAGCGACGCGCAAGGGACGGGTAACGCTCGTATCAACTCTCTGCTTCTGGCTCTCCAGGATCAGCGCCCTGCCGATAAACTTGTTCAATAAAACACTTTGATAGCCTAAAACGATGAAAGCATCTGCTAATTTCGACTTTGAAGACGAGAAATTTAATGCACCGCCTTCTCAAGTCATCCCTTGGTGTCAGATGATTAATCCTCGATATGGCACAGATGGGATGCAATCCCACGGTTTGGCGATTAAGCTAGATAATGCTAATGCTGTCGGCTTTGTGCCAGATGATAATTGGCAGCAGGTAGAGCATGAATTTAGTTCTGGAGTCGAAACAGTCTTTATTAGCAATACTCCAAACTTAGTGTTAGTGCGTCGGGGGCCATTGTCTGTTAAAGACCGAGAAAGTGGTCTAAAACTGGGTACGCTCAAAGAGAATTATGATGCTTTTTTAGCCGACAAACTTAAATTTAAAACCTTTACTCGCTATCTAATTTTTATAGTGGGTGAGAATAAAAAGTTTTTGCATGAATCACCACTACAACTAACTCTTAATGGTGCCGCCGGAGCGAGCTTCAGCAAAACCTACTGCGAATATCAACAAGGGAAAGTAGTTAGTGGATTCGTTGCTGAACTCGAAAAAGCTTATGCTGTCTATCGCAAGCAACCTTTGACACCAAAAGGCCCTTTGTTCCACGCCCACGGGATTTTTTGCCCGATAATTGAGTGTGAAGAAAGAGGTATTGAACCAAATACGGTTCTGGTAGCTTCAACTGTGGATTACAAACATCCCACCGTAGGAACTTTAACACAATACTTAATTGCTTCCGATTCTCTTGAGTCTGCAATGATTTGTAAGACTTTTGAAGAATACAAAGATTTTGGAAAGGAACCTGTAAAATCAGAAACGCCTAAATTGGCAATGGCAGGAGTTTCCAACTCTTACGTTTATGCTGATGAAGATGATTTTGCTTATCCGCCGTATTAGGTGGGAGTGGGGAGTGGGGAGTGGGGAGTGGGGGGAGATGAGGGAGATGAGGGAGATGAGGGAGATGGGGGAGATGAGGGAGATGAGGGAGACAAGGGGAATAACATCCTCACTCAATACTCCCAATGCCCCATGCCCCATGCCCCATGCCCAATGCCCCATGCCCAATATCTATTTCTTGAGCAGTAAATAATATAGTGAACCATTACCGCCTGTGATCCCAGCGCGATCGCCTGCTAGTTTACCAGAACCCATGAAATAATCCACCCGGCCTGGGCCTTTGATGGCGCTTCCTGTATCCTGATCAAGTACATAGCGGCTGACAGTACGCCTCTCTAGTTTGCCACCAGTGGTGGGATAGGGAAACGAGTTGTAAATCAGTGCTAGCGCTCCCGGTGGCATGAGAGACTTATCTGTAGCAATGGAACGTTCTGCTGTTACTGGCACATGAATACTACCAGTAGCCGCTCTACCGCTTGTTTCTTGGAAGAAAACAAATCGTTCCCAGCGGGGCAGATAATTGCTCAACTCTTGGGGCTTTCCTTTGAAATAACTAATTAGACGTGGCATTGTCAATCCTTCCAGTGGAAGTTTGCCATCTTTGGCTAGTTCTCTGCCGATACTAGTCCAGGGATAATCAGTTCCACCTGCATAGCCAATTGACGTTGTTTTGCCATTAGTTAATTTAATTTGGGCAGAACCTTGGATATGTACCATGTATGCGTCTAGGCGATCGCGAAACCAAAGCATTTCTAAACCGCGCAACTGGCTTTTATTCCCTTGTAAACCATCCTTCCCTTCCAACTCAATTCGTTTTGGGTGGGGTTTCGGCCATTGGCTGAAATCAGGTGGTAGCCGATAAAGGGGATACTTATATGTTGCAGTCTTGACACGGCTAGCAGTGTAAATAGGTTCGTAGTAAGCAGTGAATTTAACAGTACCCTTGCCATCGTTGCCCACAGACTGGTAGAAGACAAACTCACGGCGGACAGCGGCTTGTAATTGCGCTGCTGACTTAGAACTGACAACCAGTTGGCGAAAACGTATCAAACTCCGGCGGACGCGATCAAGGGTAATTCCCTGAACTGGATAATTTTGATATGCTGCGATCGCCCCACTCTTCGTTAGGTAAAGCAGACTGTTGTCAATGGAAGCTAACAACGCTTTGCGATCGCCCTTTTGACCCCAAAGTTGCTCATCCCAACCCAAGCAAGCGTGCTGGGGCTTACAATCGCTTCCTATAGCTATTGGTTTTAGTGGCGGCGTTATCTCTGGAGTGATTGGTATTGGCACCGGCGAGAGATCAGGAGTAGTGGGTACTGGCAACGGCAGTACATTAGGAACCTGAGCAACAGCCAACCAGAGAGGATTTATAAAAGCAATTCCCAGACTCAAGGAAAGCAAAGCAAGGCTTTTTCTCATCATTTAGTTGAATCTTTCAACACTGGAACTAAAAACGGGTTCTACCCGGATTGCCACGATCCGAGAAGGTCTTACTACCATATACTCCCCTTGAATATTTTTGATCGGCACGCTAATAAAGTCATTAGAAGCAGACTTTGGCACAAGTTCGCCGCTATACCACTTCTGAAACTCTTGAATCGTAGGAAAACGTACTTCTTCCCGGTGGCCGCTTTCCAGTAGGAGGTATACGGCATATTCATTTGGAGTTCTAGCCATAAGGTTGAATCATTAAAAAAAACATTCAACCCATTGTTAACCACGCAACCCCCGAATGAAAAGAGTAAGCATACGGGAGGTGGGGAGCAGAGAAGTAGGGGAGCAGGAGGAGACGAGGAAGATAAGGCGGACAAAGGAGAATTATTGAACAAGTTTTTTCCCAATGCCCAATGCCCCATGCCCAATGGCCTATTCCCAATGACTCTTCACTCTAGACGCCTAATCCTTTAAGCAGTTCCTTAAAAAGTGTAAGTTTACATTCGCTCTTGCATAACTCTCCAATCAACCTCTGATAAATCATTGACATTGTTGAACAACAGTTATTCAGGAAGCGAAAATTATGAAACTTTACTATCGTGGTCTGAGCTATGAATACGACCCAAACAAAGTTGGTAGCAAAAAAACAGAACAGCCGCTTCACCCAGTTCCTCAAATTGGGTCAGCTTATAATATGGTCTACCGTGGCGTTAACTATCGTGTTAATCCAAATTCAAAATCAGCGGCAGATCCTTTAGCACCAGTAACCTATAAATTGAGCTTTCGGGGAATCACCTACTTTGTAAATAAAACTCCATTAGGAGAAGTTAGTGTAATTTCTCAACCAACAATTACTTCAAAAATTGAGGGACTGCTGATTTCTGACGAATTAAAGCTTCAAAAATAATATCGCTGCAAGCCGATCTGGAGTCTAGGAAGTCATAAACTTGTAGTAAAATCCTTAAAAACCTTGAAATTTCAGCACTACTTACCTACTTGCTCTCTCCACAAACCTTACTAAAGCTGGTAGTTGTGCCAAGATGAATTTGAGGACTTGAGGCTTGTGACAAAATGTTAGGACAATTATTAGACGGACGTTACCAAGTCCTCCAGGTTTTAGGTGGAGGTGGATTTGGTCAAACCTACATAGCCCAAGATACTCATCGGCCAGGTTTCCCGAAATGCGTTGTCAAACACCTTAAGCCCGTCACTCGTAGCCCTGAATTTCTCGAAACTGCTAGACGGCTATTTAGCAGTGAAGCAGAAACACTAGAAAAACTGGGTAACCATGACCAGATTCCTCGGCTTTTAGCCTATTTTGAAGATAACCAAGAGTTTTTCTTGGTGCAAGAGTTCATTGAAGGGCAAACTCTGAAAGCAGAACTGTTCCCCAATCAACATTGGACGGAAGATCGAGTAATTCAACTTCTCCAACAGGTTTTGAGTATTCTGCAATTTATTCACAGCCACAATGTTATCCATCGAGATATCAAGCCGGACAATATAATCAGGCGGCAACAAGACGGCAAGTTAGTGCTGATTGACTTTGGCGCAGTTAAACAAGTCCAAACTCAATTGCTTACAGTTCCAGGGCGCACGGGGGCTACTATTATTATTGGCACCCCAGGATATATGTCTACAGAACAAGGGCAAGGTAAGCCCCGCCCCAACAGTGATATTTATTCCTTGGGTATTATTGCTATTCAATCGCTGACGGGGTTACATCCTATAAATTTTGAGGAAGACTCAGATACAGGAGAAATTTCTTGGCAGCATCAGGCTAACGTCAGTTCTGAGTTGGCATCTGTGCTATCTAAGATGGTGCTACACCACTTCAAACAGCGCTATCAGTCTGCGGCTGAAGTTCTACAGGTGCTTAAACATTTCGATACGAAAGTAGAAGCGCCATTACCTCAACCAGCATTTTTTACACAACCGCCTCAAGCTTCACTTTCTCAAGAAAACTCAATTGGGTATCAGCCTGCTTCTATCCTGTCTGCGGAAAATTACAACCGCTTAGAAACAATTCTTTTAGAATTTGTAGGCCCCGTTGCCTCAAGATTACTACGACAAGTTGCGGCATCAGCGCCTAACCTTGAAGAATTAATTAATCAGTTGAGTCTTCATCTCAGAGGAAATCAACAAATTGATTTTAAGAAGAAAACAACCTTCCTTCTAGAGAAACCTACTTTACTACAAGAACTTACTGTTATATCTGAAATTAAGTCAAATAATTTACCAAGCCAAGAACCTCAATTAATCAGCGACAGCTTTGTGAATCAGTGTGAGCGAGAGTTAGCTGATTTAATTGGCCCAATAGCTAAATTCTTAGTGCAAAAAGCTGTTAAATCTTCTGGACAAATCTCTCGTGCAGAATTTGTGAAACTTTTAGCATCTCAAATTCCCGAACATCAAAAAGCTTTACAATTTCAGCAACGCCTACTTTCTTGAATTTTAACTTATAACTCTTTCTTGAAGAAGAATTCAGAAGTCAGAATTCAGGAGTCAGAATGAAGACGCTCGATGACTCGCTCTAAGCGTTCGCGCAGCGTCTCGTAGAGAAGCCATGCCGTTCGCGTTAGCGTCTCTGAAAGAGAAGGCTTTACGCTGCGCTATCCACCAGTAGCACAAAATATCATTCTGTTAGCGGTAGCGGGGCGTTTAGCCCATTCTGGCTCCTGACTCCTGAATTCTGTTTCGATAATCCAAAGTCTAAAATTGTATCAGTTCTGGTTATTCAGCATCTCCATAGCTATTTTTAAGCTAGCTTTCATCCGATTAAATGCTTCTGCTAACCCACCAATTTCATCATTAGATGTTTCTTCAAAATCAGCGCTCATATCACCAATGCTAACCTTTTGGGCTATTTTCTCTATTCTTCTAATACGCTGAATTACATATTTTTTGATTAAGAAGTTAATTAAGAAAACTACGATCGCAAAGATCGTAATTAAAAGTCCCATTATCAATATCCAAGTCCGTTTAGCATTGGCAAAAATTTCTTCAGAGGGAACAGAGATGATTTGAGCAGAAACAATCTGATTGAGTTGCCAGCCAAAACCATTTTCTGAGCCATAAGTTGCCAACTGACTCTTAGGAGCCTGATCTGGTGTAGAATGACATCGTAGACATTGCTGCTGTGTAATCTTTAGTGGTCGGGCAATGTAAAATACTTCGTTTTCTGACAAGTTACGAAAGCCAGTAATTTCTAGAGTGTTGGGTTCGTTGCGAAAACGCTCTACAAGTTGAGTTTCAAAACTATCAGCTTTATCCGCTAAGTTAGTAGGATTAAGTGTTGCATCCTTATGAAAAAAGTTTTTATATTCAGGCTTTTTCCGAAAATTTTCAAAAACCTCTTTAGAAGAAAAAGTTGGAACGGTTTCAGGAATGAAGGTTGGATTAGTTTCTAGTCTAGGCGATAATAAGGGATCAATGCGATCTTGTGTATAGTTTCTAACTGCGTTCACCATTTGGATAAGAATCTGCGCTTGAGAAACCACTTCATTTTGCGCTCTCCCTTGAAGTACACTGGATAAGGCAACGCCACTTCCCAAAATACTGACTATGAAAACTAATATTAAAAGTAAGTTAAATTTAGCACCTATTTTCAAGTTTTTTAACGTAATGTTGTTCAACATAACCTAACCAACGAAGGTGGTATCTGAGTTTCTCTGATATTTATTTATACCTGTTAGAAAGCATCTGAACAATATTTAAATAAATATTAATTTTTTGCCTTAATATAAGCTATTTAGGCAGTATTCAAACTTATCTAAATTAGTCCTGAAAGCCAATTTACCTTCTTACCATAATTAGTGATGTTTTTGCGATTTCCCCGTCGTTTCTTTCTGTTTAATCTGCTAGGCTTAACATTTACTGCCTGCCAATCACCAAAGAAGTTTGAGGGTGCTTTAACTGTTGGTGTTATCAATTATGGTGGTGGCGAACAGATAATTAACCAATATGCTAGATTTAATAGTTACTTAGGTGAAAACACAAAGTCATATATTCAGCTAGAGCCTGTTTTTAATGAAAATAAAGCGGTTGAGCGCCTTGAAGCTCGTGCTTGGTCATTGGTATTTGCGCCACCGGGTTTAGCGGCTGTTGCGATCGCACGGTATCAATATCTTCCTCTATTTCCTTTAATAGGTATTAATAATTTGCGCTCAATTTTCGTTGTTCGCAAAGAGAGTCCGATCACCGAGTTGAAACAGTTACAAGGTCAAATAGTAGCTTTAGGGCAGTTAGGTTCAGCAACAGGATACTATTTTCCACTTTACAATCTTTATGGTACAACACTAGCTGACATACTATTTGCACCCACACCCAAAGCTGCGCTGGAATTGGTTGCTGAAGGAAAAGCGATCGCCTGCGCTGTCTCGGAGGCGGAATTGAGTCTCCATGCTTCGCAGTTGGCCCCAACCGAATTCCGCATACTATTTAAAGACCCTCACTATGTACCATTAGGTGTAGTCTTGATTGGGCCAAATGTAGAGCGAAACCGTCAAGAGTTTATTCGCAAAGTGCTGAGTGATGCGCCTTCAGATTTAGCTCAAGAAGTGGGGTATGTACCCAATGGACAAGTACCAGATTACAGATACATGATTTCTGTGGTTGATCGAGTAAGTTCGATTACTTCTCAGCTAGAAAAAAAACCTGTGCGTTTATTTTAAGATTTGTCATTTGTCATTCGTCATTCGTCATTCGTCATTCGTCATTCGTCATTTGCCCCATGCCCCATGCCCAATGCCCCATGCCCAATGCCCAATGCCCAATGCCTATCACCTTGCTCAAAAAAACAATTTAAATCGTGCTAGCTGGCTTTCAATTGTCCCTGTCAGGATTTTATTCAGTTCTGTGGTGTCTTGGAATTGCAAAATCTGCTGTGTGGGTAAGTCGAAGGGAAATTGTCCTTCAAAGTCTGGACGTTGCATTTGTGCTAGTAGAATCTGTTCAGAACGCTTACTTTGGATGGCATAGCCAATTTCAATACAGACATTCGGACTGGGAATTAATTGAGGGGTTTCTTTGCCATCAATACTAGCAATGGGCGTGGTGTCAGCGATAAATAATAAACTCTTACGGATTTTTCGCATGATCGTGCGGTTAATTCGGAAAGTAGCACCGCTGGGACGAGATGATTCTATTAATGTTAAGGGAAGGCGCGATCGCAAGTTTAAACTTTCCAAACTTTCTCGCAGTTCTTCTCTAAGAATATTTGTCGCTGCGGCATACTCAGTTTGACAGGATAAAAAAATCGTTGGTTCTAACTGAGCCAACACCGCCTGCTTGGTAAAATAAATTTCATGACTAATTAAGTCAATATTAGAGACGCAATAGCCACCACTACCTTCTACATAAAATTCAATATTTTCCCCTTCCAGATAGCGCCCAAACCAAGTTGATTTTTTAACTTCGTCACTTTCTTCCAAAAAGTCTGCTCGCAATGCTGATTTCAGCAGGCTTTTTTTGCTTAAGCGAATGTCTGGCGGACGTTTTTCCAGTTCTGGAATCGGCTCATAATCCTGTAGATACCACGCTCTGAGCGCAATAATTGACATAAGGCGCTATTTAAACTGTTTCTCGTTATTAAACTTAGTATAATCTTACACCAAGAGTAGTCACTATTTCAGACTTCTCTTTAAACACAACAACACCCAAACCTCTACTCGCTGAACCATCTCCTCTCGTTGTTTATCATAGCCAGGGATGTACTAACTTTCACCGCTTGTCGTAAACAAGTTATGAAAACTAGTTACAGCGCCCCCTAATCTTCCATATTTGAGGAAATAGCAGTTTTCGCGTTGGGTGTTGCTGTTTTTTGACGAGACAGATGTAAGTTAAACAGCGTCTTTTACCTCTTATTACATTCCATACGCAGCTGTTATATCTGCCAGGGAAGCTTATTTAGTAGCTTCAATTATTAATTTATCACTTATGGATGGGAGGGATTCTTTTTGCAACTAAACTTTACGATGGGTGAGGAAGGTAAGTTTACTAGAATCCCTTTGATTCAAGAATCCTACGGCTTTCTTTCTAAATGAGGCTTGCGCTATATTTGGGCAGTCGTAGGAATGTCAATTGTGTAAATTCTAGCTAAGAACTTGGTTGTGATTGTTGAACAGAGGAGGTTGACGCATTCCTTGTTCACTGCCCACGCAAGTAAATTCAGGAATTGTTATAGGATGAGATAATGACTCTGTGGAACTGGAATACTGGTCACAGTCCAATAAACAAAAGACTTGACCGATTTGATGATGCGATAAATCTTGCTTGTGTCACAGATTGAACAGAGGTAATTATTGTGCCACAAAAAGCTCGAATGACTGTCGTTTTTAGATTTGAAGTTGATAAGCAATCCACAATCCACTGATGTTATATAGACGATTTGGACGTACAGAATTACAGATGCCAGTGTTTTCCTGCGGTGGCATGAGATATCAGTTTAAATGGCAGGATGTTCCCAATGATGAAATTCCTGCTGATAACCAGGCAAATCTCGAAGCGACTATTAGAAGGGCTATCGAGGTTGGGATTAATCATATTGAAACTGCTCGTGGTTATGGCACTTCCGAAATGCAATTGGGAAGGATTCTACCTCAATTTCCCCGTGAAAAGTTGATTGTTCAGACTAAAATCAGTCCAACGGCAGATGCGAAAGAATTCCGCAAGACATTTGAACAATCATTGAAAAATCTCCAGCTAGATTATGTTGACCTTTTAGGGTTGCACGGCATCAATCATGCGGAGTCGTTAGATGACAGCATTCGTCCCGGTGGCTGTTTAGAAGTAGCACAGCAGTTGCAAGCTGAGGGAAAAGTCAGATTTATTGGCTTTTCTACACATGGTTCAACAGAGTTAATTGTGGAGACAATTAATACCAATCTATTTGATTACGTGAACCTGCACTGGTACTACATTAATCAATGGAATTGGGCGGCAATTGAAGCAGCCAAAAGCCACGATATGGGGGTGTTTATCATTAGCCCATCTAATAAAGGAGGTTTGTTGTATGAACCTCCACAAAAATTAGTAAATCTTTGTGCGCCTTTGAGTCCAATGGTGTTTAATGATTTGTTTTGTTTGAGTCATCAAGAGGTGCATACTCTAAGTTTGGGAGCAGCCAAACCACAAGATTTTGATGAACATCTGAAGACTTTAGAATTAATAGATCAGGCATCGTCAATTTTGCCACCAATTTTAGCAAGGTTGGAGTCAGAAGCGATCGCTACTTTGGGAGAAAATTGGGTAAAATCCTGGGAGACAAATCTACCAACCTTTAAGGAAACCCCTGGTGAGATAAATATTCGGGTGATTTTGTGGCTACGGAATCTAGCGATCGCTTATGACCTGGTAGATTATGCTAAAATGCGCTACAACCTGCTTGGCAACGGCAATCACTGGTTTCCTGGCAACAAAGCTGAACGCCTAGAGGAATTAGACTTGCGGCAATCTCTCGCCCGTAATCCCCACGCTGATAAAATACCAAAAGTTTTGGCACAAGCCCATCAGATGTTAGTGGGTGAAGAAGTGCAGCGTTTATCTCAGCAGTAAATGTGAAGTTGGGGACTTTGAATGTTTCTATGCAATTCTATCCCTAACTTGACGACGCATTACAGTACCTATCAATTCAATTGAGATGGTAGGTGGATTTACATCAATTATGCAAGACAAACACATCTAGAGTTAGATGTGTTTGTCTTATTGGCAAAGCTTATAAAGTACGCAGTTGAGAATAACCCAGACTAAGCAAAGTTTGATAAAAATTTTCTAAGGTTAAATTGTTTTATTAACCCTTAGATAACTCAATCTTTACTTATTACCATAGCAGAATATGGTAAACACTTATCCTGTAATACTTTAGTTTAAGCTTGCTATTATTTAGTATGGAATCTCATCACCCATTAAAGCTAAACCGTCGCCAGTTTTTGCTACGTTCGGCTATCACAGCCGGTGGAATTATTTCCACAAATCTTGTATCAAAATCACCAGTTTTTGCTCAAGCACCTGCAATTATTACCTCTGATAAAATGCGTCCTGCCATACCTTATGGCGTAGCTAGCGGAGATATATCTAACGATAGCATCGTCATTTGGAGTAGGAGCGATCGCCCCGCAAAAATGATCGTAGAATATTCTACCAGCGAGTCTTTTCGCAATGTGCAGCGAGTTGTGGGGCCCAATGCTTTAAAAAATAGCGACTTTACAGCACGACTTTATCTGAAGAATCTACCCCCAGACCAAAAATTATTTTATCGGGTGATTTTCCAAGATTTAGATTATCAAGGTACTTACAGCGCTCCCTTTTATGGCACTTTCCGAACTCCCCCTAAATATGGACGAGATATATTCTTTGTTTGGGGTGGCGACACAGCCGGTCAAGGATGGGGGATTAATCCTGATTTTGGTGGCATGAAAATTTATGAAACTATGCGTCAACTTAATCCCGACTTTTTTATCCATTCTGGCGATAATATTTATGCTGATGGCCCCATTCAATCAGAAGTTATCCTAGACGACGGCACTATTTGGAGAAATATCACTACACCAGAAAAATCAAAAGTAGCAGAAACTCTCACCGAATTTCGTGGAAACTATATTTACAATTTGCTGGATGAAAACATCAAGCGTTTCAACGCTGAAGTTCCCATATTGGCACAGTGGGACGACCACGAAACCACAAATAACTGGTATCCTGGTGAATTTCTTTTAAACGATAATCGCTACACAGTTAAGGATGTTAACTTGCTAGCCCAAAGAGCAAGACAAGCATTTTTGGAATATTTACCTATTGGGTATCCAACCAATAATCCAGAGCAAGCAAGAATTTATCGCTCTTTCAACTATGGCCCATTATTAGACATTTTCATGCTGGATGAGCGCACCTATCGGGGGCCAAATACTCCCAATCGTCAGCCAGTACCAAGTAAAGAAACAGAGTTTTTGAGCAGAAAACAATTGCAATGGTTGAAAAGGCAATTGCTGTCATCAAAAGCAACATGGAAAGTGATTGCTAGTGATATGCCTTTGGGTTTGATAATTCGAGACGGTAGCACTGATTTTGAAGCTTGGGCAAATGGAGACGGCCCGGCTTTAGGAAGAGAATTAGAACTTGCCGATTTATTACGATTTATCAAAAACAAAAATATCCAGAATGTTGTTTGGTTAACTGCTGATGTACATTACGCAGCAGCCCACTATTACAACCCCGCCAAAGCACAGTTTACCGACTTCAAGCCTTTTTGGGAGTTCGTCGCTGGGCCTCTTAACTCTGGCACATTTGGCCCCAACCAATTGGAAAATACTTTTGGCCCACAATTGGTATTTCAAAGCCTTCCTCCAGGTACGAAAGCAAATCGACCCCCAAGTGAAGGTTTGCAATTTTTTGGAGGAGTCAAGATTGATGGAAATACAAAGGTAATGACGGTAACATTGCGTAACTTGGCAGGCGAAATTGTTTACAGCCTAGATTTGCCACCAGAAAAATAAATCGTCAAAATCACAGTGAGATGTAGCCAGTTAGATAGAGTAGCTAGACAATTTTTTACTCTGTCTGCTGGCTTTGCTGTTTTTTAGTGAGATATTGAAGGATGAAAAAACTTTGTGCGATGCCTGCGGCGGGCTTTGCCAACGCTACTGTTAGGAGCTAAATTTAAGTAGGTAGAGTTTTGGAGTTGATCATGCTTAAGCAACTCATCTTAGAAAACTGGAAAAGTTTTCGTTATGCCGAGCTTCCACTTGACCCATTGACTGTTCTGATTGGTACAAATGCAAGTGGAAAGTCTAATGTAGTTGAAGCTTTGGAATTTTTACAACGAATTGCTAAAGGTGAAAATATTGAAGCAGCTTTAGCAGGAGATAAAACACTTCCATCTCTTCGCGGTGGTGTAGAATGGGCTGCACTTAAACCTGAAACTCAATTTATATTGAAACTACTAGTTCAAGGTGAAGATGACAAAACAGATTATTTTTATAGGATTACAGTACAAAGTAAACCAAGTGTTCATATTGTCCAAGAATATCTTGAAAGACAAAAAAAATCTTCAGATTTTCAGGTAAGTGATCAAATGTTAATAGATAATAATTTTTTAACTGAAAAGTCATATTTATCAGAAGTTAATCATTTGTTTGCACAAAGCCAAAAGCAACAGGAGGATATAAAACTAAAACTTAGTAATTTAAATAAGACTAACCAAGATTTATTAGAAACAGTTAATAAACTAAAAAACAGTATAATTATTAATGAGGTAAAAGTTAAAGTAATTGAAAATATAGAAAATATCAAAAAACAAACGAATGATTTGATTGAAAGAACTTATGAGGATGATAATGATTTGGATTTCCTTAGCAAGGATATTAAGCTAATGAATATTATAATTAATAAAATTAGTAGTATTTTTATATTAAATCCCATTCCTTCTACGATGCGCGGCTATTCACCCTTATCTAACATCTTAGAAAGTGATGGTTCTAATATTGCTGGTGTACTAGCAGCATTAGATGGTGAACAAAAAACCGAAGTGGAATCAACTCTTTCAGCCTATATCAAAGATTTACCAGAAGGTGATATTAAAAGAATATTTGCTGAACCAGTTGGCAGACTTAAAACTGATGCAATGCTCTACTGTGAAGAAGAATGGAAACCAGGTCACATCACAGAAATAGATGCTAGAACTATGTCAGATGGAACTTTACGCTTTCTAGCAATTCTCACAGCACTACTAACTAGACCAGAAGGTAGTCAATTAGTAATTGAAGAAATAGATAATGGGCTTCATCCCTCGCGTGCAGAATTGTTGGTAAGAATATTACGGGAAATTGGCAGCAAAAGAAAAATTGATATTTTACTTACTACCCATAACCCAGCTTTGCTAGATGCTTTAGGCCCTGAAATAGTCCCTTTTGTGGTTGTCGCACACCGCGATAAAGAAACTGGAGAAAGCAAACTTACTCTTTTAGAAGATATTGAAAATCTTCCTCTTTTGTTAGCATCAGGAACTTTAGGCAGACTAGCAGCTAAAGGCGCAATCGAAAAGAGCCTTTCTGATAATAAGTAAAATTAAATATGAGAAAGGTTTTGATTATTGACACATCAATACTTTGCGTCTACTTGGGTGTCCCTGGTAAAGAGACTTGTGGCTCTGATAATGATAAATGGGATAAAAAAAGAGTTGAAGCCCGTTTTCAGGAAGAAGAACAACAAGGTGCAAAATTTATACTACCAATAGCAACAATTATAGAAACTGGTAATCATATTGCCCAAGCTAACTCTAAGCGATATGAAATTGCTCAAGCTTTCGGTAATATTTTAGTGAAAGTAGCGGATGGAGTTATACCTTGGGGAGTTTTTGAAACTCAAGTGGGTGAACTTTGGAATTCAGAACAATTAAAACAGTTAGCTAATGAATGGCCTACTTTAGCATCTAGAAAGATTTCCATTGGAGATGCGACAATAAAAACTGTGGCTGAATATTACGCCAAAACCAGTAGCACCTTTCAAGTAGAAATTTTTACAGGCGATGGGGGACTTAAAGCTTATGAACCAGCAACTCCAGCACCTACACGCCGAAGCGATCGCACAAAAGGGTAAAATATCCTTGAGCGTAAGCGTAGCCAGCCGCAGGCATCGCTATTCATCTCTATTTACCCAAAATAGAGCTTTTTCAACTAACTTGTCATGAATTAATTTGGATAGGAATTGTGATAATAAACTCCGTTCCTTCTTTTACATTAGATATGAATTGCAGTTGACCACAATGTTTTTCCACAACAATTTGATAGCTGATAGATAGTCCCAATCCAGTACCTTTACCGACGGGTTTTGTCGTGAAAAAAGGGTCAAATAATCGCTTTTGTATATCCTTGGGAATTCCCATACCGTTATCGGCAATGCGAATAACTACTTGCTGATTATCTGTGACTTCAGTCTGAATACGAATTAAGGGTAATTTGAGAGTTGAAGAAGCTGATTCAAAACTCAATTTTGACTCATCATCGCTCTCAAATATAGCATCAATTGCATTTGATAAAATATTCATAAATACTTGATTTATTAACCCAGCGTAGCATTCTACTGGGGGGATATTTCCATATTGTTTATCAACAGTAATTTTTTGACCTGTTTGCTGATTTATTAAACGGCTTTGTAATATTATTAGGGTACTATCAATACCTTCATGAATATCAACTATTTTTTTCTCAGATTCATCGAGACGAGAAAAATTACGTAAAGAAAGAACTATCTCTTGGATACGCTCAGTACCAAACTTCATAGAATTAAGAAGGTTGAGGAAATCAGTAGTTAAAAACTCTAGTTCTATTTCTGCGATCGCAGCTTTAATTTCTGCTACTGGTGCAGGATAATGGTATTGGTATAGGCTAACTAATTCCAGTAAATCTTTAGTGTAGTTAATTGCATAAACAAGATTGCCAGCGATAAAATTGACAGGGTTGTTGATTTCGTGTGCAATGCCAGCAACCAGTTGTCCCAAAGCAGCCATTTTTTCATTTTGCATTAATCGAGTATAGTTATTCTTAAGGTTCCGAAAACCTCTTTTAGCGATTCTAGATTGTTCTTCTACTTGCTCTAGTTGAGCTAGTGTTAAAATATGAATTTGGGAGTGGGCTAAAAGTAAGTGATGGAAATCTAGGAGCTTATAACTACCTAACTGAGTTTTTATTAAAATCGGCTCATATACAAATTGAGGTTCTCGTTGCAAGGCTACCTTATTTGCTTCTATAATGAGCGTATCTTCAGAAATTACACACACATCTGACTGAAGAAAGTTAATCAGATTTATCACAGGTCGTTTAGAAAATAGTGGAAAACTATAGGGGCGACTCATGTGTTCAAAAAATCTTTGCCGGGAAATCATCCCTACATAGTTATGATTTTTCACCAGGATAATTCCTGGTAGTAAAGGCTCTTGCTTAAAAAGTTTATTCAAATCATTTGCTGGACTATCTGCATCGAAGTAAACAGACCAAAGTGGTAATTCTTGCAAAGTAGACTCTAATCGCAAGTTCAGATTATTAGCGTTTGTGATGCTATGTATAGCCAACATATTTTCCATCCTTTACCTTTAAATAACCTTTCTGCTAACACCCCGAACAAGCATTGCGATAATTACAAAGTCAATCAAACTTATATTTCCCTGATTACTGCTTAAAATCACAGTTTTGCTGTAAAAATATTGGTATTAGGGCATCCCATAGTTTTCTAGACTGGAGAAGTGATACCAATTAAGAATTATGTAAAAATTGCCAAAAAGCTTTATTTATCAGCTTGGAAGGAAGCTTATGCACAGTTGAAGGAAGTTACAGAGGATAAAGATTAAGGCACAAGCCTATAAAAAATATCCCACAGGATTTTTTATTTTGTACAATGGGCATTATTACTATAATTGTTATTTTATACTTGTTTAATCGGAAGTCTAATATCGATTTTAGTTTCCTGGTTTGCAATGGAAGTACATTTGATAGAGCCACCATGTTGCTCAACGATAATTTGATAGCTAATAGACAAACCTAAACCAGTTCCTTGACCAACGGGCTTAGTAGTAAAAAAAGGTTTGAAAATACTCCGGCAAATCTCTTCACTCATGCCACAACCATTATCAACAATTGAGATAGTGATTTGATTTTCCTGAGAATGAAATGTACGAATCAGAATAGTTGGTATTTCATCTGTAGTTTGACTGAGAGTAGCTGCTTTTTTAATCAATGCATCAATTGCATTATTAATTAAATTTAGAAATACTTGATTTAAAGAGCGAGGATTACAAAAAATCTTAGGAATATTTCCGTACTCTTTAATCACTGAAATAGGTTTGCTATTACTAGCAGAAGTATTAAGCCGATGTTGCAAAATGACTAGTGTACTATCAATCCCCTGATGAATGTCAGCTTTTTTATAGTCAGCTTCATTCAAACGTGAGAAATTTGAGAGCAATTCTACAATCTCCCCAATACGAGTAGTGCCAACCTGCATCGAGTTCAGTAGCTTTGGCAAGTCACTCTGGATAAAGTTCAGGTCGCTGTTAGCAAGAGCCTTGACTATTTTGACATCTGGATTTGGATACACAGAAGCATAAGTTGCTAGAAGGTTTAGTAAGTCATGGCTATACTGATGTAGATATTGTAAATTCCCATGAATAAAACTCACTGGATTATTAATTTCGTGGGCAACTCCAGCAACCATTGTTCCCAAAGCTAACATAGTTTCGCGTTGAATTAATTGCATTTGAGCTTGCTGAGTTTCTTGTAATTTAAATAAAGCGGACTCCGCATTTTCTTTTGCTGTGCGGTATTTTTCCTGTATTAGAAACAAGCGTTGCAGTGTGAGGTGGTAGATAGTAACACTGAAAAATACGAATAATGATCCGAAAAAGAAAACCATGCCAGTTAGCAATGGTATCCATTCAATCAGCCTCTCAATTGTTAAATAGATGCATAACAAATAACCACCAAGAAAAAAAATCATTAATAAAAACATGATTCTCCAACTCAGCTTCTCTGGTTCTGTCTTAAATAATTGGAGAATCTTTTGAGTCTTGATAATTGATAGTCCCATTATCCAAGCGCCCAGAGTAATCAGGATGATAATCAAAGATAGAACAATTGGAGAACTAAACATGGTATTGAGCCAAAATAGACGTAAAAACTGATAAATGGTCTATAAAATGTTGCTATATCTACGTTTTATCATTTTTTGTGTCAAAATTATTTTGTGCATTCATCCGCTGCCTCTTTTCACTCTATAATTGCTTTTTGTCTAGAAAGCAGAAGTCAACAGTATGTTGAGTTGAATGTCTCATAGTGTTAGGGCATACCATACTTTTCTAGACTGGGTAAGTGATAGAAATTAAAACTTATGCAAAATTGCCAAAAAGCTTAATTTATAAATTCGTAAAGTGTGCATAACTCTTATACAAATTCTTGATGAACACCCTTGTAAAGAACCCTACCGCCTGCGACATCCCCCTTACCAAGGAGAGATTGGGAAGGGTCAAAATAATGTACAACTTTACATAGAATTGGTATTAGTCCTAGCAATGTTACGCAAATATCTCAGCACCATTTTTCAGATAAAGGTAAAATATCCTTGAGCGTAGGCGTAGCCCACCGTAGGCATCGCCATTAAACTTTCACATCACGTTATCATCGGATATTGTGGAATTTTCGTGCGTAACCCAATAGCATCTATGACCGCTTCTCACTCTGAAACTCCATCTACCAAACCCGACGCGAGTACTTTTATTTCTGACCATCGACAGGTAGACCGCAGTAAGCTAAGTCAAATGTACCTGCACTATGTCGAGACGAAGGATAAATATCCTCACGCCGTATTGCTGTATCGGGTAGGAGATTTCTTTGAATGCTATTTCCAAGATGCTGTAAAACTAGCGCAAGAATTAGAATTAGTTCTCACTAGCAAGCAAGCTGGAGAACAGGGACGGGTGGCGATGTCTGGTGTTCCGCATCATGCTTGGGAACGCTACGCGACGCTGCTGGTAGAAAAAGGCTACGCGGTGGTAATTTGCGACCAAGTAGAAGATGCTTCCGAAGCTGCTGGGAGATTGGTACGGCGGGAAGTAACGCGCATTTTGACACCCGGCACTTTGCTGGAAGAGGGAATGCTCAAATCAAGTCGCAATAATTACTTAGCAGCAGTGGTAATTGCCGCAAATCATTGGGGTTTAGCTTATGCAGACATATCTACAGGCGAATTCCTTACTACTCAAAGCAGTGATTTAGAACATTTGACACAAGAATTAATGCGTTTGCAACCTTCAGAAGTGCTGGTTCCGACAAATGCGCCTGATTTAGGTAGTTTGCTACGTCCGGGAGAGACTTCGCCACATTTGCCGGAGTGTTTGCCACCATCATTTTGTTATAGTTTGCGATCGCAACTACCTTTTTCTCAAGGTGAAGCTAGACCTAGATTATTGCAGAAATTTAAGGTGCGATCGCTCGAAGGACTCGGTTGTGATCATCTTCCCCTCGCTGTTCGTGCGGCTGGCGGTCTTCTGGAATACCTGGAAGATACTCAAAAAGAAAACCCTGTCACTCTTCAAAGACTCCGCAGCTATACTGTCACCGACTACTTAATTGTTGATAATCAAACCCGCCGTAACCTAGAAATTACCCAAACCGTCCGAGATGGCACTTTTCACGGTTCCCTACTTTGGGCGTTAGATAAAACTAGTACAGCAATGGGTGGGCGGGCTTTGCGGCGGTGGTTGTTGCAACCGCTACTCGATATTAAAGGCATTCGGGCGCGGCAAGATACCATTCAAGAATTGATGGAAAATACGCCTCTGCGTCAAGATTTACGGCATTTGTTAAGGCAAATTTATGATTTGGAACGACTCACAGGAAGGGCGGGTTCTGGTACAGCGAACGCTAGAGATTTAGTAGCTTTGGCAGATTCCCTCTCACGCTTACCGGAATTATCCAATTTAGTAACTGAGGCGCGTTCCCCATTCCTCAAAGCTTTGCAGAAAGTCCCAAGTGTGTTGGAAGAATTGGCACAAAAATTACACGCACATCTTGTAGAGTCACCACCCATACTAATTAAAGAAGGCGGATTAATTCGCCCTAGTGTAAATCCCCTGTTGGATGAAAGGAAGGCGACTGTAGAAACAGACCAGCAATGGATTGCCAACTTGGAAGTTGATGAAAGAGCCAAGACAGGAATTTCCACACTGAAGGTAGGATTTAACAAAACCTTTGGTTATTACATCAGTATTTCCCGCAGTAAAGCTGACCAAGTACCCGCTAATTATATCCGCAAGCAAACCCTGACCAATGAGGAACGTTACATCACCCCAGATTTAAAGGAACGAGAAGCCCGGATTCTGACGGCGCGAGATGATTTAAATCAGTTGGAATATGAGATTTTTACGGCGTTGCGGGAAGAGGTAGCACAAGAGGCGGAAGTAATTCGCAATCTGTCTCGTGCAGTGGCGGCGGCGGATGTGTTGTGTGGTTTGGCTGAGTTGGCGGTGCATCAAGGTTACTGTCGTCCTGAAATGTTGTCAGGAAGAGAGATAAACATTGTTGATGGTCGTCATCCGGTGGTGGAACAGTCTTTACCTGCGGGGTTCTTTGTGCCGAATTCGACGCAATTGGGTCAAGAGTCATTAGTCATTAGTCATTTGTCATTAGCAGATGAACAAGAACATATAACAAATGACATAGACGCGCCAGCGGCTTCCCGCAGGGTAGGACAAAGGACAAATGACAATCCCGATTTAATTATTCTTACCGGGCCAAATGCCAGTGGCAAAAGTTGTTATTTGCGTCAAGTGGGATTGATTCAGTTAATGGCGCAGATTGGTAGTTTTGTACCAGCGAGGTTTGCTAGATTGGGAATATGCGATCGCATTTTCACCCGTGTCGGTGCAGTAGATGATCTTGCAACTGGTCAATCTACGTTCATGGTGGAAATGAATGAAACGGCAAATATTCTCAACCATGCCACATCTAGGTCGTTAGTATTATTAGATGAAATTGGTCGCGGCACAGCAACTTTTGATGGTCTTTCTATAGCTTGGGCGGTGGCGGAATATATAGCAGTTGATATTCGGTCACGCACAATTTTTGCCACCCATTACCACGAGTTAAATGAACTGGCTAGCATTATACCGAATGTGGCTAACTATCAGGTGACGGTGAAAGAATTACCTGACCAAATTATCTTTTTGCACCAAGTTCAACCAGGAGGTGCTGATAAGTCCTATGGAATTGAAGCGGGAAGATTGGCGGGTTTAC
This sequence comes from Nostoc edaphicum CCNP1411, assembly GCF_014023275.1. Taxonomy (NCBI): domain Bacteria; kingdom Bacillati; phylum Cyanobacteriota; class Cyanophyceae; order Nostocales; family Nostocaceae; genus Nostoc; species Nostoc edaphicum. The sequence goes on along the minus strand of NZ_CP054698.1, from coordinate 4,878,704 downwards.
CAGCCGTAGTTATTCAACGCGCAAAACAAGTTATGGGGCAAATTGAAAAACACAGCAAGATTGCGATGGGACTACAAAATCTCGATGGTTAAGCAAGTTTGTAGTAAGGACTTTAGTCCTTATTTTCTAAGCACTAAAGTGCTTACTACAAACTGAGGTGTTAATTACTGCCGAAAAATTTCTACTTTTTGTAACACAACCTCTTGATTCGGACGATCTCTAGTTGTACGCACATTAGCGATCTTGCTGACTACATCTAGACCTTCGACAACTTCACCAAAAACACTGTGTTTGTTGTCAAGGTGAGGCGTTGGTGCTTCTGTAATGAACCATTGCGAACCATTAGTACCGCGTCCGGCATTAGCCATCGACAGGATACCTGCACCAGTATGTCTCAATTCAGGATGAAACTCATCCTCAAATTGATATCCTGGGCCACCAGTACCCCATCGGCTGGCTGTATCTAGATAACGACTCAGAGGATCGCCACACTGAATCATAAAATCAGGGATGACGCGGTGAAAGCGAACCCCATCGTAAGCTGGAGTTCCCTTACCAGATTCACCAGTTTTAGGGTCTTTCCAGTCGATTGTTCCGGTTGCTAGACCGACAAAATTTTTGACGGTATTGGGGGTTCGCTCTTCTTCCAAACGAACTACAATTTCACCCAAGGAAGTAATTAAGCGAGCGTGCAGCTTGCCATCACCGGGAATATTAATTTCTGGAAAGTTCATTAGATATCCTATTTAACAAGTGCCAGTATTTGAACTATATAAGTTTATCAGCATTCAAGTTACCCCCTTTAGACATGACAAAAAACCTGAAGGAAGGAAACTTGAGCCAACAAATTATTTTATCGAACAGAATTCAGGAGTCAGGAGTCAGAATTCAGCAATGTTTTCTGTATGACTGGCGGATAGCGCAGCGTTAGCGAGTATTTTCGAGTCGCGTCTGAATAACCGGCGTTTTTGCACCCCCACCAAATCGTAGATTTGGTGGTTTTCAATTCCTGTGTCGGTCTGAATGCCCGACTGATTTATTCTGACTCCTGAATTCTGACTTCTGAATTCTTCTTCATTCAGGCAAATTTATCGCTGGATTCCGGCTAAAGAATCCTCTAGGGACTAGCTTAAAGCCAACTCGGTGAACAGGCATCACCGGCCAATCTTCCGATCGCGGAATATGAGTTACGCCCATTGTGTACCACAGTACGATATCTTCACCCATCAAGGCTTCATCGTCTGCAATATATTTTGGTAAACCTTGTCCTGGTTGAGTTTGGTTGGGATAATCTCCCCCAGCATAAAGTTCAGTAGGTTTATATTTTGTTACCCAAACGTGATGAGTCGCAAATTCTGCCCTTTCCCGGATTTTCGAGCCTTCCACAGGGAAAAATATCGAATTTCCTTCAGGCATCAGCATATATCCAGGTGTAGCATCCAGAACATTCTTTTTGTCTGCACTAACAATCATCCATTCCCGACTGCTTTTCATATCCAAATCGCGCACAGCAGCCGTTTCTTTGGCTAATGGGGTTTCTGTAACTGCGATCGCATTTCCTAAAGGATTTTTCTCATCCATCGGCAAAGCTTTCACATTCATTTCCATCACAGAATTAGCTTGACCATCGACATCGAAATCTAGGCGATAGTTGAAAAAGTGCTGGTGATTTACTCCGAAGATATTTTTTGCAATTAGCCGACCAGATGAATCATCCTCAGATTGTTTTTCAGAAGCCGTTCCCTGCGCCAATACGATACCCGTTAATTCATTTTGGACTTCCAAAGTCCCATCCTGGTGAAAGATCCAATTGATGCTGTAATCATAGTTATCAATGGCCGCATTCATCGTCATGATTAATTCTCGACTGCGACGGACATCATTACGCTGCGTGCCATAGTCATAGTGCTTCCAGAGCATACCGTTATTTCGCTCGTATATGCCGATAACTCCTGGCATCACATAAGGTTCTCCGTCGCCATTAGCAAACACAGCATCTAGCAAAAGACCATTTTCCGGAATTTCCTTACCTAACTGCATCGTGGTTGCTAGGGAACCAAAATTGTATTCCCCAACATCAAAGGCATTTCTGAATGACCAAGTGGGATTTGGATCGCCGTAAGGCACTACCGTCTCTGATAGGCTAGCGCGGTACAGCACTGGTCGGATATTTTCCCCGTCGTTGTGTGTCACTTGGTACAACACTAATCCACTGCGGGGATGCATTACATAGCGAAATTGCCAACCTTGCCAGCTAATTTCATTGCCTTTGATCTGGAAACTTGCACCATTTGGTTGGAGAATTTTTAATGCTTTAAGTGGTGAAAGTAATTTACCCAAGGAGTTTACATCATAGTTCCAGTTCTCTTTAGAAAAAGGAACTATCCCTCTATCCACGAAACTGGAAATTTTACCTGTGTTTAAATTAACAGTTGCCAGTATTCCTTCAATTGGACTGCCGTAATAATTCCAGTGTTCGCCCTTGTAGTAAAATAAGCCCCGACAAAGACGATTTCCTGTTGCTTCTTCTTGTTTACTCAGGATTCCTGGTGCCCAACAACTTATTTTGACTTGGTTGAAATCTGTAATTCCCCGCTTTTGCATCGCTGTTTGCCATCGGGGATCGGATTTAAAAGCTTCAGTGGCCAATTGATATTCTGAAGCGACGATCGCAGGTTGGACAGACGGTATTTCTTTCCAAGAACTTAAGGTTTTGCTTGTCAGGTCAACGACACCCTCATAAGTTTTGTTTTGCGATCGCTCATAGATTACCAAAAAAGCTTTTCGCTGGAAAACTTTACCAGGTGTAAAATTTAGAACTTCTTTTTTATCTGGTTCTTGTAAAGCAATAAGTGGAAAAGCTGCCATTTCGCTCAAAGTTTTTTCTCTTTGGATGACCGAAACAGCTGTATTAATTTCTGCCTCAGTTAGCGAAGTCAGAGGATGGGAAATAGAAGGCTGTTGAGCCATCAATGTTTCCATTAATCCGATTGAGATAGAAATGATGGAAATGATCGCAATAGATAGCCATAAAAAACGCTTTAGCCGCTTAATCATCTTTTACATTTTTACAAAAGACTTATATAGCGCTTCTCAGTTGAGTGGAATACAGACCTAACCCCCAACCCCTTCCCTACAAGGGAAGGGGAGTAAGATTCAAAGCCTCTCTCCTTTTAGGAGAGAGGTTTGGAGAGAGGTCAAATTGTATTGCATATAAACGAGAACCGCTATAGTTATCTATTTCCAAGCCTAAGATTGAAACCCGATAAAATATAGAAGCTAAAACCAAATTAATTTGCCAACAGTGTCCCCGATTGTGAAACCCAATATATTCCTGGATTTAGTAGTATGGACGAGCAATTCATCCGTGAAGCAGTGGAGAATTTTACACGCCCTTGGCCCCAAAGGCGAGGTATTGAGTCGATTGATCGAAATGCTGCCGTTGTACTTGTGAAAGTACCATTAAATCAGCTATCTGATGCCCTTGCTGAAAAAGCGATCGAATCCCAACGCAATGTCATGGGATCGGAAATCGAAGTTTCAGGTGCTTTTGTATTCGCGTATCAACTAGTTGGACACCCTTGGTCGATTATGATTTCTGGCGATCTGTCTTATCCATCAATTTTGGAATCAAGCGAGTTCGCTCTACTTTCAAAACAGTTAGAACAAACAGTGATCATGCTGCTTGTAAGCGACAGTGCAGGCGAAATCAGCTATGACTTATTTGAGGGTGGAGAATTAGTTGAATACTTCAGGGGGTCAGATGGTGAGTTAACTGACGACTCTAATAAATATGGAATTCAGTCTCAGCGATATCTATTGTTTCCGTACCCAGACGAACTCGAAGAAGATGAGGACTCCGAAGCTCAACAAACAGCATACTTCTGGTCGCGTCGTCGCCAAGTAACAGCCGAAGAGATTGGCAATATTTGGGATTTTGCACGTCAGCTTATGCTTGATTATGATGCGTTTGATCCTGCCATTGACTCCAGCTATTTACTAAGAGAATATTCTCTGAGGGCTGGCCGCTATCAAGTTCAGAATCCAGGGTTCACTTTAGTTTTTGGTTATGAAAAAGATGGGCGTAGTCAGGAAGTCACTTCTGTACCTGATTTAGTTAGGGTCGATTACTTCAGATTCGGAAAATAAATTCATAAAGACGCTACGCTATCGTCAATCCAAAATCAAAAAGAGCAAGCGCATTTATCTTGCGTTGCTCAATCTAAAATCTAAAATTATTTGATATCTCAGCAATTACGCAGAAACCAAACGGCGTAAAGACTCAGCACGACGTTTAGCAATAGGGTTATTTGGAGACAATTTGAGTGCTTCTTCGTAACTTTGTAACGCCTGAGTAGTTAACTTTTTCTTTTCGTAGGCGTGACCGAGATTATTCAATCCTGTTACGTAGTCTGGTTTAGCTTTGAGAGCTTCTTTATACTGACGAATTGCTAAGTCATATTGCTCTTGGGTAAAATAAATATAGCCCAGCCCGTTATAAATGGGGGCAATATCTTCTTCTTCCTCTTCTTCAGCAGCTTTGAGAGCTTTTTGAAATAGCGCGGTCGCTTGGGAATACATTTTTTTTTCTGAATAAATACTGGCTAACTCATAATATTCTTGAGTCGTACCCTTTTCTTTCTCTAACTTCTTTCGCAACCTTGCAAAAGCGCCTTCAATCTTGCGAGTTTTGAAAATCTGGCGAAAAACACTCACGGCTGCAATTGTGAGTATAACCACCAAAATTGAGAGATAAACAACGGCTAGACTGTTATCCATTGCTGCAAATACAAATATTATAAAGTTTGTTATTTGTCGTTTGTCATTTGTCATTTGTCATTTGTTATTTGTTATTCGTTAATGACCAATGACCAATGACCAATGACTAATTTATGGTAAACCCCAGTATTGAGAGCGTTGCTGGAGCCAACCTTCTTCTAAATAACGAGCGATCGCTTGATTGATGCTTCGTCTTAACTCATCATATTGCAATCCCTTGGGCGTTACTACAGACAAGGGTTCAGTTGATAGCTTGGTTGGTAGTAGCCGATATTGGGGATATTCTTGCACCCAACCGCTTAGAACGCTAGCATCTGCGGCAAAGGCGGCGACGGCATTATTTTCTATTTTGTCTCGCGCTTCTTGATATGAATTCACCCCTACTAATTCGGCACTTGGCACATAGTACCGCACTTGAGCAATAGTGCTGGAGTTGTTGAGTACAGCAATTTTTTGTTTTGCCAAATCACTCAACTTCTGCACAGAGGTATTTTTTGTAACTAATACAGTGCCATCCAAATAGTAGGGAACACTGAAACTAACTATGCGGCTGCGAGATTCGGTTGCTGTGATTCTAGCGATCGCAAAATCAACTTTCTTGTCTAAGACTACAGATAAGCGATCGCGATTCGCTACAGGTTTAAATCTGATAGCCTCGGTTTTACCAACCAAGTCAACTGCCAAACGCTTTGCCAAGTCAATTTCTAAGCCTTGTAAGTTACCCTTAGCATCTTTAAATCCCAAGGGACGCAAGTTATCTTTAACGGCAATATTTAAATAGCCGCGCTGCTGAATTTCTGACATTTCGGCAGCAGATGCAGTTAATCCCATCCCCACTATGGAAAAGCAAAAAATCAAAAAAATAGTGGCGGATAATACCAGATGTAACCGAGTAATTACTTGCCATCTGTTACATCTGTTATACATCCCTTACCACCTTTATCCTTTAGCTTGATTTGCCAATTCAGCAACTTTGCCGAAGCTAGCTGGATCGAGGACTGCCAATTGCGCCAACATCTTGCGATTTAGTTGGATATCAGCTTTTTTCAAGTTACCGATCAACTGGCTGTAGCTCAAGCCGTGTTGCCTGGAAGCAGCGTTGATGCGGGTGATCCAGAGGCGACGAAAATCGCGCTTTTTCTTTTTGCGATCGCGGTAGGCACTCCGTAGCGCCTTCATCACTTGTTGGTTGGCAGTTCTAAACAGAGTTGAATGGGAACCGCGAAAACCTTTAGCTAGTTTGAGAATTTTATTGCGGCGCTTCCGAGCTACATTACCGCGTTTTACCCGAGTCATAACTTATTTCCTAAAATACTTACAAATATGGGAGCATCAAGCGAACGTTAAGTTCATCACGTTCATGTACAAGCGCACTTTGGCGCATACTACGCTTTTTGTCAGAAGATTTGTGCTCTAAAAGGTGGCTTTTGAACGCTTTACGACGGACGATTTTGCCGGTACCGGTGGCACGGAATCGCTTTGCCGCTGCTTTACGAGTCTTTAGTTTAGGCATGGGTCTAGCTTTGATTCGACACGATCCATTATTATATACTATTAAAATTGCTATAACTGCAATTAAATAAAGGATTTAATCAATCGCGATCGCTATTCAGGAGTCAGAATTCAGGAGTCAGAATTCAGGAGTCAGAATTTTGTACAAATGGTGGATACCGTAGCATAAAGCCTCTCTTCTCCTTTGGAGACGCTAGCGCGTAGCTTGCTTCTCCGTAGGAGTACGCTTAGAGTAAGTCCGCGATCGCCTGAATAATCGGGTTTAAAATCTCACCAAATCGTAGATTTGGTGTTACAACAATTCCCTGGCGAGTCTGAATACCCGACTGCTAGCGCAAACGTCTTGATTCTGAATTCTGAATTCTGAATTCTGCATTCTTCTTCAATAACTTTTTCCAGTGGCGCTGACTTTGGGATCTAAAACTATTTGCGAACCGGATTTATTCACATGGTAAGTCCAAGATTGCTCTTTAACCTTAACAATCACTTCCCAACCTTCAACGGGGTCATACTGCTGGGTGCAAACTTCGCCAAAGTTAAATTGGCAGGGGTTTCCAAAGGTTTTTGATGTAGCTTGAGTAATTTTTAAATCAGCAATTCCCACCCCAGAACGCTTTGAGGCATCGCTTAAAACTGCATCTGCGATCGCTTTTGGCAATGTCTGTGAAGCACTCACTTGCGGATCTAAAACGATTTGCTTTCCAGATTTATCTACACGGTAAGTCCACGAATCTTTGCGGACTCTGACAACTACTTCCCAGCCTTCAACGGGGTTATATTCCCTAGTACAAATTTCTCCAAAATTGAACTCACAAGGATTACCAAAGGTTTTCGATGTGACTTGAGTAATCCGTAATTGCCGTTTAGGTATGCCGGAACGCTTGGACGCATCCTGTAAAATTTGATTAGCGATCGCCTTCGGTAACTTATTTCCTTGCGATTGGGGTCTTTGGGACAATTGAGTGCTGTCTGGGCGAGGAATAGCCCCAGCGAAGTTGTTTTCAGCAAGTCCAAATCCACAAGATAGCAAGCTTGTCAACGCCAGCGTCAATAAAACTCCTCTGGGTGATTGAAAGGTGCTTTTGAGTACAGAAGATACTTTGATGATTGATTTCATATATTTTTTTAAATTGAACAGTTTGTTTGACGTTGCACTCTCAATTCAGTTTCTTTGTAACAAGTGGGGACAAGAGGAACACCAAAGATTTCTTCCCAATGCCCAATGCCCAATGCCCCATGCCCAATCCCTATTTGATCATTGCCGCTAAATTCATCACACATTCAGGAAACTGGCGTTTTAATGCCGGAAACACGGGACAAGGCGCTTGTTCTTGTAAATTATCTGGTTTACTCCAAGTAAAGGGCGCTTTCTGCGCCGCAGACATCCACAACAGAAGTTTCGCTCGTGTCATGGCAACATAAAGTAAACGATATTCTTCAGATGTTTTCAAATTCTTTGCCACCTCCCATGCTTGACTAACGTCCGGTATGGTAGATTCTTCGTGGAGAGTAGCGCGAATTTGAGCGCGGGCTACTTCTGATAAGGTAAAGTCGCCTAAGAATTGGCTTTGGGGAGGAACCCAAAATCTGCCAGGAATCAAGTTTTCATGGAGAAAGGGAAGAAACACATAGTCCCAATCCAGCCCTTTGGCTTTGTGCATGGTAATAATCGTCAGTTGACCGCGACGAGTGTAACGTTCTTCCGAATCCTCGGTTTCCACTGGTTCAAACCGTTCAGAACTGACGATTTCACTTAAGGCTGAAAGCATCCCACTCATTGAACTATTGCCAGCTATCTGCTGGTTAACCCGTTCTGCGAGTTTGTCAGCAGTTGCCAATTCTGCTTGGTCGTAATTTAAGGTCAAGGCGAGAAAGGAAATTAGCTGATAAAGAGGCAGTTCTAAGCGAGCGCGAAGTAAATTACGACACAAACGGGCAGCTTTTTGTACTGTTTCTGATTGGGGTGCTGCTAGTGGACTAGGATACAAAAATTCTTCTGGCAGACTAGCAAGGGCGTTGAGGTCTTGGGTAGGAATTAACTGACGCTGTACTAAAGCTTCTAGGGCGGCTTTGAGATAATCGGGGGAGTGGGGGCGATCGCAAAATTGCAATAATGCCAAAATTTCTTGGGGGACATGGGAACGGCGATCACGTTCTCCCACATCGTAAAGTGTAATATTATGCTCTTTGCACACAGGTGCTAAAGCCTCTCCTAGCCAGCGTCCTTGGCGATTTTCTCTGACTAAAATCGCTGCACTATTTTTTGTTGGGTCTTCGCCAAATAACTCAATCACCCTTTGAGATAACAATTCAACGGTGTGATGAATATCACGCGGTGTATAAAGTTCTAGTCCTCGTCCTACTGGTGCGGGGTTGGCGTTAGTTTGCGGATCACCAGCATTAACAGGGCGAATTGTCTGTAAGCGAAATGGGACTTGTCGGTTGTCAGGAATCTGTTGTCCGTTATTGGTTTTTGCTAACCACTGATTATTGATCCACTTGAGGGCAAAGTTAGCCGCTTCAATGATAATTCTAGTACTGCGACCAGCTTGATCCATCGTTGCCAATCGCTCAATGCGATCGCACTCTTCGCAAAATTGGCGAAAATAAATCGGATCGGCTGGAGTAAAGGTAGAGTTAATCGCCTGGTTGGGATCACCGACGCGTACTAAGTTGAGTATTGACTGATGACTGATGACTGATGATTGAGGAGTTATTATTCTCTCCCTGCCCCCTGCCCCCTGCCCCCTGCCCCCTGCCTCATCTCCCCCATCACTTGCCAAAATTTCTAATAACTGCGTTTGAAGCGGGCTAGAATCTTGGGCTTCGTCTTCAAAGACGGCGAATACTTGGTTTTGCTCGATGCGACGGGCGCTGTCATTTTCTAAAACGCGCAGTGCGGCTAAAATCATATCGTCGTAATCAATGAAGTCACGCGATCGCATTAAGTTTTGATATTGCTCATACAATCCCGCCGCTACACTCAAAATTGCATATTCGTCTGTGGTTTGTTGACTCCACTCCCGCAACAATTCTGGCGATATTCCAGAACTTTTGGCTTCATGAATTACCGTATTCGCTAATTCTGGCAAGACTTCTGTTCGCAGCACCGATTGACGACGTAACCTTTCTGTCTCTTCTCCGTCAAATTGATGACCTTCTAATAACCGCAAATATCTATCTTGATTATTTCCAATCCATTGTTCTACAGCAGTTCTGATAAAGCGATGACTTTGGGTTGGTGTAATTAATGTGACATTTTCTAACTGCAAACCCGACAAATCAGAATGGCGGCTGGCAATGTTTAACGCTAGACCATGTAAGGTATAGACAAAAAAGCCCATCTGGGGTAAAGATAAATCATCTCGTAAGAATTTACGAATCTTGGCTTTAATATTGGCAGCAGCAGAGCGAGTAAAAGTAACGACTACCAATTGACGGCGTGAGGATGAACGTTCATACTGTCGTGCGATCGCGATCGCTGCCGCCGCCGCCATACCCGTAGATTTTCCTGCACCAGGAACGGCGGAAATCGCCAAAGGGCCAGATTGCCAGTCAGCCATTTGCTGCTGTCCTGGGCGTAAACTGTTGCGGATTTCGAGAATCTTCTCTTGTAAAGAAGGAACAAGCGATCGCTCCAACAATTGTGAGTGGAGTAATTCTTGAGCCACAGGAGCAGTAAATTTAGAGTCAGACATATAAAATTTTAGATTTAGGATTTAATTCTAAAACCGCAGATATGAATAATTTTAGGTGATTTATCGAACAGAATTCAGGAGTCAGGAGTCAGGAGTCAGAATTCAGAATGAATTCTGTACGACTGGCGGATGAATAATCGGCGTTTTTGCACCCCCACTAAATCGTAGATTTGGTGGTCTTCAATCAGTCGGGGATTCAGACCCGCGACTGATTGATTCTGACTCCTGAATTCTGACTTCTGAATTCTTCTTCAAGAATTCCAAATTACTAGATTGCTGATATAGCAATCCTAAATGAGTTATGAACAAAAAGATCCCCGACTTCTTTTTAAGAAATCAGGGATCTAAGTCTCGCGGTGGAGAGCAAATCAAATCAGATTGCTACGGTAGTCTGTCAAATTTGATTTGATAGGTTTGTAGTGTGCGCTGTCTTTGCTAAAGTGCAAACTACAAACAATTACTAGAAAATGAATCTTAGACTAGCTCTTTGATAGTTTGCCGTTCATCCACAGTTGATTCACTAAAGACGGCTACATACAACCATCCTGCTAAAATAGCTCCTAAAATCGGAGCTATCCAGAACAGCCAGACTTGGGAAAAGAGTCCTGCGCCTGCAAATATAGCAACTCCCGTACTACGGGCGGGATTAACCGAGGTGTTGGTTACAGGAATGCTAATTAGGTGAATCAAGGTGAGTCCAAAACCAATTGCCAATGGTGCAAATCCTTTAGGAGCGCGGCTATCAGTCACACCCAGAATAATCAGCAGAAACATGAAAGTCATCACAACTTCACTAATAAAGCAAGCAAACAGCGTGTAACCACCTGGAGAATGAGTACCATAGCCGTTGGTAGCCAATGGGTTGGAGCCAGTCAGGGCAAATCCAGTTTTGCCACTAGCAATCAGATAAATAATGCCCGCACCAACAACTGCACCGATTACTTGAGAGGCAATGTAAGGTAATAAGTCAGATCCCGGAAAGCGCTTACCTGCCCACAATCCAAAGGAAACAGCTGGATTGAAATGCCCACCAGAAATATGACCAAGAGCATAAGCCCCTGTGAGGACGGTAAGCCCGAATGCCAAAGATACACCAACCAATCCAATACCCAATGGAAAGGAAGTACTTTCGCTGATTTTTGCAGCATCAGCTGTGTAGGCTGCGGCTATAACAGCACTACCACAACCACCTAAAACAAGCCAGAATGTGCCAATAAATTCGGCCAAACAACGTTTAGTTAGAGACATTTTTGGAAAACTCCTTGTTCAGCTACAAATGAGCGATCGCTACGTTGGACAATGCTTGAGTCATGACATAATCAACAGGGAATCTCTGGGTTTATTTCATGCCCATCAAATTTCCCCTGAATCCCTGACTAATTGATTCTGACTTCTGAATTCTTTAAGAAACTAAATCGAAAAAAATAGGAATTTGTTTTTTACTCAATAATTGTGGTAATAAAAGAAGATACAGGAAAAGTTAAAATAACAAAAAAAATACTTAATTTCTTAAGTATTTTGCTCTAATGATGCATTTTTTGAGCAATTAAAATGGTTTGAAAATTTATTTAAATTTTGCAATATAAATTATAGTTTATACATTTTAGGCTGAAAAAATGAGAATTTTTTCTCTTAATGTTGGTACTTAGTAACTGTTCAGAGCATGTGATCATCCCTCAAAATCTGGACTTACACAAATTAATAGAACAATGAAAAATAAAGAGTTGAAGTAGGGCATTGGGGAGCCAGTGGCTTGCTCTAGTTAATAGAGTTAAAGCAACTGGCGACATTGGCCAAAGATAAAATTCAACTAATGCCCCATTTCCTATGCACTATTGGAGGATATCAACTCCTCGCCGCTCCGGTACTGGGTAATGGGTATCAGGAATTGTTTTTTAAAATTTGGTGGTGGGTAAGAGCAAGCACCATAATTTTTCGATTTTACACCCAGTCCCCAATCCCTAATCCCCAGTCCCTTTTGCCAAATCACATCACGGAGTTAGTCCTCTTGAAAATTGAAATTATTCATCAATCTGCCAAGAATCCTTAGTTAATTCTTCATCTAGAATTTTCTTAGGACGAACAATAATGATAATTTGTCCTAATAAGGGAATTTCTGGTTCAGTTTCAAACCACTGAAAATCTAATTCATCACCATTTTCAACAACAAAGTAGCTGGAGGCATCCCATTCTCGTTGGGCACGATCTATCACTACTACAACTGGCCCTATTTGGCTTTGGGTTTGGATGGGGAAGCGATCGCTATTCGCTAAAATCACTACTGGATCTTCTGCCGCTAACAGCACTTGCCAACCTGGTAAAGGTATCCAAGCTTGTTCTCCAGAAAACTTGACTAGGCGAAATGGTTCAATTTCTGTGAGTATAGGCACAGCTTGTAAGTCTTGCCGTGACAATGGCAACTCACCGACTACGGGCAAGATTCGGGGTAATTGTTCTTCAAACTCCAGTCGGTAAAAGGGTAAAATTGGCGCTGGACGCTGGGGAACGGTAGTAAAATCAGTCAGTAGTTGTTCAATTTTTTGCCTTGCTGCTGGTGTGTGAGCAAAACGCAAACCTTTGGCGATCAGGCGCGATCGCTGTTGTAAATCTGCATTTTGGCGTGCCAGCTTCCAAACTTGGTGAGCAACGGCATCCCCAGGATGGGCAGAAAACCCTTCTGGTAAAGTGCGGTAATAAGAGAACTCTTTCAGGGCTTTTGCTATTTCCCGTGCCTCATCGGCATCAACATTGTGGACGAAGATGAGTTCGGCGGCGGCGGCGCGTTCTTCTTGCGTGAGCAAACGCAGTTCGTATAAAACATCACTTCCACGTGTGGTGTAGTGCGATCGCGTTGCTTCCGATACTCCAAACTTTTCTAAAGAATTGTAAACTTGAGAACCAACAACCACCTGATTTTGTTGAATCGGCTCAAATCCAGTTGCCTCAAAAATTTCTTGGGGGTTATAACCGATTTTTAGCAACGAGGCGATCGCGCCTCCCCATTCCACCCAGTTGCCTTGTTTTTGCCTCAGCCTTCGCAGTAATTCTTGTGCTACATCGTTAGTAACATTGTCTTCGGGATTCTGAGCGTTGGGTGGTAGATCAGTCATAATCGGAGTGCAAGCTTCAACTTGAGAGGTTGGTTAATACCTCATGAGCAAGTCTTATTCTAATCTATGAACTACCCAGACAGACTGCCTTAAGTTCATCTGTGGAAACTTACAGCAGTTTTCTTTGACATGAAGTACAAAGCTACGGGTTTTGAGGCAGGAGGTGGGAGGCAGGAAGCAGAAGGAAAAAATTCCGCAGCAAATTTACTCTGTAGCGCTCACTATTAGCGTTTTAAAAGATGCAAAATAACTCCGTATAAACCCTTGGCAATTTTCGGCTATTCTCAACTAAACTTGGTATGGAATATAACAAGAGTGTGAATATTTAAAGGAAATATCTTATGGATAATCCCAGTGTCGAAATTGATAAAGTCCAATATCAAGTAATGACTCTCGAACGACCAAAAAAGCTGAAAATCCTGGTAGTTGACGATGAGCCAGATAATCTCGATCTGCTTTATCGCACATTTCGACGCGACTTTAATGTTCTGAAAGCTGATAGTGGAGTGAACGCCCTACAAGTTTTGGCAACAGAAGGGGAGGTAGCGGTGATTATCTCCGATCAACGGATGCCAGAAATGAAAGGGACTGAGTTTCTCAGTAAGACTGTACCTCAGTTTCCCGATACGGTGAGAATTATTCTCACCGGATTTACAGATATTGAAGACTTGGTAGAAGCGATTAATGCTGGGCAAGTCTACAAATATATCACCAAGCCTTGGGACCCAGGGGAACTGAAGGCAGTGGTGCAAAGAGCAGCAGAAACTTACGACTTGCTCAAGCAACGTACAGAAGAATTACGCCGTGCTCATGCTCAAATGGCGCTGCTGAGTGTTTTAGTACAGGTAACTCAAGCTGCTTCTAGCTTAGAGGAAACTCTTGCTCCCATTGCTAGGGCTGTGAGCGAGACTTTTGGGGCAGAAGGCTGTATTTTACAACTTACAGATGGAAATACTCTGGTTGCGACTCAAGGAACTTACAGCGAAACAGGTACAATAGAAAATTGGTTATCTGAAGACCCACTAACAAGGGAAGCGATCGCCACTGGGCAAATCCAAGTCTCCTTAAATGTAGTTAAAGACACTAAATTAGTTGATGCTATTCACTATCGGAATACGGGTGTGCAAGCACATTTAGTGATCCCGATTAGCTACCGGAATGAGCTTTTGGGCGTATTATCACTACAGTGGAAACAACCCTGCACTTTGCGGGAAGATGAATTAACCCTAATTAATTTATCAGCGCAACTGGTAGCGATCGCTCTCACTAGTAGCCGCTCTCATTAAACCATTGTGTAATTGTCATTAGTCATTAGTCAAAAACCAATGCCCAATGCCCAATGCCCAATGCCCCATGTCCAATGACCAATGACTAATGACTAACGAAATTCAGTCCATTTTTAACCGTATTGCTCCAGTTTATGACCAGTTGAACGATTGGTTGAGTCTGGGACAGCATCGAATCTGGAAGGAAATGGCAGTAAAATGGAGTGCAGTTAAACCGGGTGATACTGCATTAGATTTATGTTGCGGTAGTGGTGATTTAGCCTTACGTTTAGCGAGGCGCGTGGGAGCGACAGGACAAGTGTATGGAGTAGATTTTTCCCCAAACCTGCTAGAAACTGCTTCATTACGTTCCCAAAAGCAATATCCCCAACCTGCGATCGCCTGGGTAGAAGCCGATGTGCTAAATTTACCCTTTGAAGATAACCAATTTGATGCCGCAACAATGGGCTATGGCTTAAGAAATGTTAAAGATATTCCTCGCAGTCTCCAAGAGTTACACCGCGTTTTGAAGCCGGGTGCTAAAGCCGCAATTTTAGACTTTCATCGACCGAGCAATCCTCAGCTACGTGCTTTTCAGCAGTTGTATCTGGACAGTTTCGTGGTACCAGTTGCCAATTATTTAGGCTTAAAAGAAGAATATGCTTACATCAGTCCCAGCTTAGACCGTTTTCCCATCGGCAAAGAGCAAATAGAGTTAGCTCATCAAGTTGGTTTTGCTATTGCCACACACTACCCCATTGTGAACGGTATGATGGGAATGCTGGTAGTCAGCAAATTTTAGATTTGGGATTTTGGATTGGGGACTGCGGAATCGGTAATGGCTAATGGAAAATCGTTAGTAGTTAGTGGAAAAATAAAAAACTCCACCCACAAGGGGATGAAGTTTTTGGGCATAGGGAATGGGGCATGGGGAAGAAGTTACCAATGCCCAATGCCCAATGCCCAATGCCCCAAGCGACGGGGCGACTATCCCTCTACAGACACCTGGGGATGGAGTTTCCCGTCGCTTTCAATAAATCATAACTAATAACCGCCAATTACCAATCCCCAATCCCTAATTTCTAATCTAGAATCCAAAATCCAAAATCCAAAATCCAAAATCCTGTGGACTGGTTTCATCTTTGGTTTTATGTCGCTCCCCCGGTACTGGGTGGAATTATTGGCTATTTCACAAATGATATAGCCATTAAAATGTTGTTCCGTCCTTACCGAGCAATTTATATTGCTGGACGAAGAGTACCCTTCACCCCTGGATTGATTCCCCGCAACCAGGAACGTCTAGCTAAGAACATTTCCAATACAATCATGGGGTCACTGCTGACACCACAAGAGTTGCAAAATCTGGCCCGGCGTTTGTTGCAGACAGAACGCGTGCAAGCAGCAATTATCTGGTTGTTGCGGCTGGCGATTGAACAAATCAAAACAGATAAAAACCAGAAAAGTACCAAAATTGTAGCCGGAATTTTGCGGGATTTACTAGGGGAATCCTTACCACGCTTACTCAAGGTTTTGGCGCGACGTGAAGACTTTTTAGAAGCGCAAATAAATCAGATTTTTGACCAGATATTGCTGGAATTTCAACTGAGTGAAGAACAAGCCACGCGGCTTGTTGATTGGTTGTTGGAGGTAGTTTTACCACCGGATCTGCTGCGCCAAGCGATAGTTGATTTTTTGACCGATCGCACGATTCAAATTATTGATGAAGGATTCCGCGAAAAAACCAGTGGGACTTATTGGGTAGTAGCAAATTTGTTTGGCTTACGCAACACTCTTACACGGCTACGGACTTTTTGCTTGGATGAAAAGGAGGCTACCAATACTCGCTTGCAGGAATTGACTCAAGATTTGCAGGTGCGCGATCGCATTCGGAAATTCTTGCAAAATTTATCATTACAAAACTTGCCAATTGGTACGGTGCGCCAACTACGAAAAACCACCCGCGAAAGTGTCCGCCATTACCTGCAAAACAGTGGTAGCGATTTTCTACAAGGATTAACTGATTCTGTTGATTGGGAAAATATTGCTGTAGTACTGCTGAATCGTCTTAGTAATTCACCCGTTGTCAGTACTTCTTTAGAAGTGATGAGTCAAGAATTGGCTCTAATTTTAGAGAAATATTTGGAAAAAGATTTAGAAGCAATTGTGGCACAGGTAATTCCAATTTTGTCAATAGATGAAGTGATAGTTGACCGTGTGAAATCAACTTCACCAGCTGATTTAGAAAATGCGATTGAGGGAATTGTCAAAAATGAATTGCAGGCAATTGTGACTTTAGGTGGTGTTCTGGGTTTTGTTATAGGTTTATTGCAAACAGTGTTTTTAATATTAAGTCAATCTTAATTGTTTGTTTTTGCCTGTAAAATTTTATCAATTTATAGTGAGAAATTACTTATATTTTGAAGCAAGTGAAATTGAGCGATCGCCTTCTGAGCAGAGGTGTAAGTAAGAAGCGATCGCGATCGTTTTTATTCAGAGCCATCCTAATTTATTCGCAGCGTAATAATTACGAATTACGAATTACGAATTACATTGACTTCCTCTCTATCTCTGTTTGCAACAACTGTACATCTTCAATTGATAACCCAGTTAATTTTGCCACTTCCTCTAAAGGCATTTGGCTTTTGAGCAGATTCACCGCAACCCGCCGAATCCCCTCTTGTAAGCCTTCGGCTCTACCTTCGGCTTTAGCTTCAGCCTCAATCTCTTGATAAATTACAGATTCGCGCATATTGTCTCTCCGTAATACTCTTTGAATGAACCCTTTCTCTAATACTAGACCAGCTAGAATTGATGTTGCAGCTGCCACATTATTCTGCAACCGTTGGTCAGGAATCCCTGTAATTTTCTGTGCTACTTATTGTAACATAATTTCACGGTCATCTGTCCCACCCAACACCGCGAATGGAAGTAAACCTGGATAGCTCAAAAATACTGCTGTCGGCTGTTCCCATAGTCGAACTACCTCGAACTCATGGCGAGTAGCACCAATAGTAAAAGTATTTTGTTGCACAAGTTCTGAGCTTGTTTCTTTAAGATAGATCACCACTTGACGCATCTGCTTTTGGGGAAAGCGTCGATACACTCGCAAGCGATAGTCAATCATACGAAATGGGATATTAGGATCGGGTTGAGTCTGAAACTCTAGGTGAAGCACTAGTTCTGTTGATTCCAATAAAATTAGTGCATCAGCTCGAATGGGTTCCAACGAGAGTTCAGAAGGACTTAACTCCGTAAGGGAAATGGGTTCTCCCAGCAGCCAAGTGGCAAAGTCAGTGGAAAAGTTTTCGGCGAGGAATTTGCAGATGTTATCAAACATCCAAAAATCCTACCACTCCAAAACTTCAAATTGGGTCATAGTCACTAAAAAACATTTTAATGACGTGGAATTATTCAACCCAGGGGTTACCAAAAGTATTATTATGTTAGCTTTTAAACCTCAAAGTGAACGTGCTTTAACTGAATTTAGAACTGTTTAAATAATTAAATATCATCTTATGCTAACTATTATTGGTTGCGGAAATCTCAATCGCAGTGACGACGCAGTAGGCGTAATTATCGCCCAACGCTTACAGAAATATCTAGCTGAAAACCCTCACCTTCATGTGCGAGTTTATGACTGTGGTACCGCAGGGATGGAAGTAATGTTTCAAGCTAGAGGTAGTAAACAATTAGTAATTATTGATGCAAGTTCAACTGGTTCTGAACCCGGTGCTGTGTTTAAAGTTCCAGGAAAAGAACTGGAAGCTTTGCCAGAACCTAGCTATAACTTGCACGATTTTCGTTGGGATAATGCTTTAGCCGCCGGACGTAAAATCTTTAAAAATGACTTTCCCGAAGATGTGACAGTTTATTTAATTGAGGCGGCAAATCTTGGTTTTGGACTAGAGTTAAGTCCTGCTATTAAACATTCTGCTGATTTGGTTTTTGAAGAGGTAGCTGCACTTATCAGCCAGAATAATAAGTAAAAATTCCTAACTCTTGTACAGATGCGATTAATCGCATCTCTCCAATCTTTTATGCCCAATCCCGATAAACAGAAAGTTCATCTACCCTCATTTCAAAAGGTATACCTTGACTTTCTGGGGGACAAACACGGATTTTCGCACTGCTGACAATTGCGTAGAGTAATGTCCCCATTGGCACAATTTTTTGTAAAATACGCCAATTAGTAACCTGATCGGGACATTCAATTACCAATGTCAGAGCATTGGCATGGGTTGTGACATACCACCGACAATCAGATAGAAGATTTTGAATAGTGCGATCGCAAGCGTCATAAAAGTATCTGCTAATAGAATATTCTAGTTGCTGCCGCAGTATAATATCCGCAGATGTCGGTTGCATAGGATGTGAGTCATCACTATTAAAGTAATACATCTTTTTAGCCATCTCTCTTTAGTTTCCTACTTATATTCCAATTGCCATCCCATAAAGTACATCTTTATTTGTCTCTAATAATTCTTGGGTTTCATCATCATAATAAGCACCAATTCCACTACACTGAATTCCCAAATAATTACTAGTTAAATAAAGTCTCTGTCCGAGAAAACCAGCTATTTGCATAGCAGTTTGATAATTTAAATAATCTGACACAAAAAATAAAGTTACAGCGCCATCTCTAGCAATAGCCTGATTAATACATAGGTAACCTGTTTTTTCACTAAAATTACCTGTCTTAATCAGATTTGTTCCTTTATATAACCCAGGTGTCATTCCATTTACTCGATGCACCACTGAGTAAATTTCTATTTCCTCATAATTTTCTGTCGGTATTGACTGTTGAAGTTGTTGCACTACATATAAATAATCTTCTTGAGAAATAGCCTCTTTCCGGAAACGTCTAATAGAACGTCTATTCCAAACAGTTTGATAAAATTTATCCTGATCAAAATCAAATTGAGGATACTCTAATTTTTGCTGGCGACTCTTTTGTAGAGTAGTTGCTTGATAGGCATCTTCAATAAATTGATTGGATTCAAAATAATCAGTACCAGAAACAAAAGGAATTTTCAGCCTTAAGTGTCTGATTTTCTTGTCTTGTACTTCTCCTGACACCACACAAGCAGTGATAAACTCTTTGTTCTCAAATCCCAAATATGAATTGAGCGAAAGTTTATCAAAGTCGAAAACTAGTTGTATATTTCGGTTGTGGAGAAAAGCTGAAGCTGCGATCGCACCTAAATGGTGTCCGCTATCTAATAAGCAATATCTTATGCTTCTATTTTGATATTTCCAGCTAGACCTATAATAAACACAACTAATTAAAAAGATGAATCCGTTGATACTTTTACCCGGTATAATATAACTCTCTAACCCATCATCGATTAATTCATAGATAAGTGTTAGACAATTATTCTCAACTTCTAAATGGTATATACCATCTACCATTCCCTCAATCCCGCGAACCTGTACGTAAACTTCTGTAGGATACAGAGCGCCTGCTGATGGATTCACCCGCAATTTATAAGGGCCATCTTTATATACTTTTTCTAGGGTTATCGCACTGGTTAATGAGATAAAAGAATGAACAGGATTATTGAGATTTAATTTCACTCTCCGATAAAACTTGGGATAAATTTTAAATGAAGATGGCTGTGTTGAAGCATCTACATAATTTGGATCAAGTTGTACCGATAAGTAAGAATGCTTGGTAGCGTCATGATAGGCTTTTCCCGATATCTGACTTGATGGCATTTTTAAGTATCCTTAAAACTTCTACATTGCTAGCAAAATCTATCGCTTTATAATCGTCTAAGTTTTTTAAATATAAATTAGGATGGTGTTGTAAAAGTAACTTGACGACTTCTGTCTTTCCGGCTGATGCTGCGTACATTAAAACAGTTGCACCGTTATCATTTTGGTTGTCAATATTAATGTTGTGAGCCAACAATAAATTAATTAAATCGTAGTGATTACCAAAACAAGCAAACCACAAAGCGTTGTTGCGATCGCTATTTCGAGCATTGATATCCACACCTACATCAATTAGTTCTTTGACGACTACATAAACTCCTTCTCTTGTAGCTTTCATCAAAGCTGTGTCACCATTTTCACCTGTCTGATTTAAATCGCCAGGATTATAGCCTTTTGCTATTAGCCATTGGGTTGTTACGCCACTCAAATTTTGACTGTTGGTTCGATTCATAACTACTCCTCAGTTAACTTTTTTACTAATATAAATTTGCTTGGCAAATATAATGGTGAGCAATGCTCACCATCTTTGCAAAAATGTTATTTAAATCCTTTTAACTTACATATATGCTATCAATTTTATAAGTTTAAATTATGAATCATTTATAAAGAACAGCAAACATTCTTCTTAAAAAAGCTTGAAAAATAATGGGAAAGCAGTAATTTTTACAGTTTTCTTCCATAAGATAGATTAATAGCAGATATAGGTGGATTTAGATCCCCGACTTCTTCAAGAAGTCGAGGATCTGCACTTGGATATTATCCCTCTTCTGTCACTTTCCGGGAAAGTGATCGCTAGAAGCCTCATGAGGCAATCAATACAAGCTATACTATTAGAAAAAAATAGGACTTGTATTTGTTATTAGAAAATAATCGCGCAATCGCTTGTTATACAAAAGCTCTAGATTTTAGAAAAGGCAAATGTTTTCGGAGAGTGACAGAAGAGGGTTATAGCGGTTCCCGATCTAGTGAGGTACGTTTTTAAAGCTATTAACCTTGGTGAGCAAGATTTGGGTGTACCTCATTTGCCTGGGAAACGCTATAAGTGCGTATATTTTAAAATTTACTGGCAATGATAAGAATATAAGATATTGTCTACATCTTCGATGGTAAGACTTTGTTGATCAGCTAAAGTTTTCAACCTATGGGTAATATCTTTAAGCTGGGATAAATTAAAGGAAAGTCCTAATTCATTAGCTCGGTGATTAATCGCTTGTTTACCAGCTAATTTATGATTGATTAAAATTGAGCGCGTTACACCAAAACTCCGGGGGTTAATAGCTTCATAAGTCTCAGAACTATTGAGCATAGCTTTAGTATGAATCCCAGCTTTATGACTAAAAGCACTCTCCCCAAAAATACAGTGATTAAAAGGAATAGAAATTCCAACTTTTCTCGCAACTAATTCATGCAAGTTAGCCAGTTCTTCCAAGCGATATTTACACTTAATCTGCTCCGGATTTGTAGCATATAACCTAGCGATAAATCCGGCTAGTGAGGTAATACCATTGCGTTCACCAATACCAAGCACACAAGTATCGATATGAGTTGCTCCTGCTTCCAGTGCTGTATAACTGTTAGCAGTAGCGCATTCTGTATCATTATGTCCATGAAACTCAATATCTAAATTGGTGAACTGGCGCAAAGTCTTCACTAATTCAAATACTTGCATTGGGGTACTAATTCCTACCGTATCAGCAATTCCTATTCGTTTGACAACTCCTAATTTCTCAATCGCCGAGTAAATTTTGATTAAATCTTCTGTGGAAGTGCGTGAGGAATCCTCAGCAGAAAAACGTAACTCAATATTGGGAGCTTGCTGATGAATAAAAGTTAAGACTTCCGACGCTAAATCAATAATTTGATTAATATTTTTACCATGACTGAACTGACGCATCAAAGAAGAACTACCTATAGTTAAATTAATCCCAGCTACACCTGTGGCTAAAGCGACTTTAGCATCTTCTAAGTGACAGCGAATGTGAGTTAAAATTTTGGAAGGTAATCCTAACCCAGCCAATCGTTCACAGTCTTGTCTCGATTGAGGTGAAGCGATTGGTGAAGTTAACTCTATATATTCAACTCCAAATGCACCAAGCGCCTCAGCAATTTCGACTTTATCATCTGAGGAAAAATTGGCTTTTATAAATTGTTCGCCTTCACGGAGAGTACTTTCTACAATTGCAAATTCAGATAGCGACATCGAGCAATCCTTGTGTTAATTCTTGCTAAGGATATTTACTTGTTAATTTTTATATTAGCAGATTCGCATAATCGAGAACTAATTACTTTGGCTGATTCTTGGAGACTGGCTATAGTATCAATTATAAGAGAGCGATCGCTTGTATCCATCGCTTCTAAAATCTGTTTCTTAGAAACTTAATCATAATAAGAACAGCTATCCTAATATTGATAATAAAATCCATCAATATTAGTTTTGTTTAAATTGTTTTATCCTATGCTTTGCAGTAAATGACCACGCATTTTTGTAATACTCGTCAAGTAGAGGCATCAACATTAGATAAATGATAATTATTTCAAAAATATTAAGATATTTTAAAGAAAGCTAGTTTTAAAATCAAAGCTTGCTACTTTACTAAAGTAAAAATAGTTAACTTTGGTAAGTAAAAACATGGAAATTAGCGCTCGTAATTCTCTTAAGGGTACTGTCAAACAAGTTGTACATGGTTCAGTTAATACTGAGATAACTTTAGAACTAGCACCAGGAGTAGAGCTAGTATCAATCATCACAAAATCATCGGCAGAAAAGCTAGGGCTTACAGAAGGTAAACAAGCTTATGCCGTAATTAAATCATCAGATGTAATAGTTGCTGTTGATTGAAAAATAGAGTGGCTTGTAAAGTATAAGCCACTCTATTTTTAATATCCAAATGTTAATTAATTGTATTATCAATAATACGAACGTAAATGGCGCGAACACTTTCTATATCTAGTGCCAAATCTGTGTTTCCAATTGTGATAATCAAAGAAGGTAAGTTTTGTTTTAAAGTGATAGTAGTCCCTGATATTATTCCCATTGATATAAGTTGGCTTAAGATTTTTTTATTCTGACTTTTACAGAAGGTGACGATTGCTTGCTCTCCTATTCTCAATAATTCTAATGAACAGCCAGTTACACTAAAGCGAGTAAACATTTTAATTATAAATTAGGAATTGTGAAGGGAAGAAGGAAGTATATTTTCATCCTTCATCCTTCATTTTTCTTTGGTCGCTAAAGGCAGAAACCAAAGTAATACTTTATACGAGATACGCTTCTTGATGTGTTTTGATTGTGCAATTAGAACGAGGATAAGTTACACAAAGTAGAGCGTATCCTTTAGAAACCTGATCATCATCTAAAAAGTTTTGATCGTCTTGATTAACTTCACCTTCGACAACTTTACCAACACAGCTAGAGCAGGAACCTGCATGACATGAAAAGGGCAACTCAATACCATTCTCTTCTGCTGCTTCCAAGATTGTCGTCTCTTCGTCAACTTCAATTGTGGTGTCGATGTCTTCTTTTTTGTTGATTAATCTAACTTGGTAGGAAGCCATTTTCCGATTCTCCTCAAACGTTATACAGTGGGTCTAATTTCCGAAATTTTTGAGCAACCTATCCTACTTTTTGTTTCCCTTCTTACAGAGATGCTAAGTTTGGTCAGCTTCTCTATGAGAGTGAGGAATGCAAAGCGAACTAGAGGCTAACTCAAGGCAAGGCGATAAGCCCGCGGCAAGGCAACTCTTAGAGACGCTCCGCGATCGCTTACCGCATCTATAGAAAGCCTTTACAATCAAACTTGGCGCCTAACGGAATGATGTTAGCTGCAAGGTACACCAGTAGGCGTACCATCGTCTGTTTTGAAGGACTTTCCACAACCGCAGGTATCAGTTGCATTGGGGTTGATGAACTTAAAACCGCTTTCCATCACTCCCTCAACGAAGTCAACGATAACTCCGTCTAATAAGGGCGCACTTTTGGCATCAACGTAAACTAGCACTTTGCCTTGCTGGCTTACTAAATCATCTGGTTGAGGCTTGCTGGTGATGTCTATCGCATATTCATAGCCACTGCAACCACCATCTCTTACAGAAATGCGGACACCTTTAGTTGCGCCATTAGCATCGGATGCGGAACCTTTGAGGAATGCCCGCAGATGAAATTCTGCTTTTTCTGATAAAATAACGGCCATGAAGTCTCCTGATTTGTAGCGATTAGTTGTTCTGATTTCAGGTGGGGTTTGTCCTTCGTCAGTTGTCCTTTGTCAGTTGTCCTACCTGCGGGTTTGCTGAAAGCGTTCTCGTAAGAGTAGCCGCTGGCGCGTCTATGTCATTTGTTAGTTGCTATTTACTAATGACCAATGACTAATGACTAATGACTATTTTGTGTAATACCTGTGGGTTCCATCGAATTAGCCTGTGCGTGTCTCCAAGGCGCACTATTACCGCATACTGGACAAGAGCGATCGCGGTGAGAACGGCGTTTAGCAAATTCCATCCGATTTAGGTCGATTGTCAGCAATTGCGACAATAGAGGCTGACTAAATCCGGTGATCAGCTTGATAGCTTCCAGTGCTGTTAGACAAGCTAGGGTTCCAGAAACAGCGCCTAGAACTGAAAAGCCGCGCTGATCCCAATCAGGCTTTTCTGGAAACAGACAAGACAAGCAAGGAGTCACACCAGGAATAATCGTCGTCAGGTAAGCCTCCATGCCATTCATTGCGGCTTCCACCATTGGCTTACGCGATCGCACACAGGCTTCATTTAACAAATTGCGCTCTGTAAAGTTGTGGGCGCAATCAAGAGCCATATCAGCCGACTGCACTAACGAATCTACATTTTCCGGGGTGATGTAATCATGAACAATTTCCACTTGGACATCAGGATTAATCGCATCCAGAGTTTCTTTAGCTTTGAATACCCTTGGCTTACCTACCCAATCATCAGTCATAAGAACCTGACGATTCATATCATCTAGCCGCAAGTCACCACCCCGGACTAAGATTAGCCGCCCAACGCCCGCTACTGCTAAGTAAAGCGCCGCCGTACCGCCTAATCCTCCCACACCTGTAACCAAAACTGTCGCTGACTTTAGGCGTTTCTGTGCTGTTTCGCCAAAATTCGGAAGCATCATTTGGCGACGATAGCGTTCTAATTCGGTAGGCGTCAGGTTAACCAATTTATACCTCCTAATCAGAAGTGATTTCTGTCAGTGTGACTACATTTTTCGGCTTATCGTTAAACACTTTGAACAGCTTTTGTTCATAAGCTGTCGATTCGATAAATAGCTGATAAGCTTTTTGCAAAGCCAAAGAATATTGATTTAATTTCTCTTCTTGACTCAAGTCAGGAGAATTATCATCAATTTCCTGAATGTGTTGAGAAAACTTTTTCAGAATATGTAGACGATGTACATTCACAACTTCTAAGTCGTAGGACATATTAAAGAATTGAAAAAATTCTTCTGCATCTACGAGCTTCTTGAATTCATCAATAGTTCCAGTCATTTAGCATTCTCCAATTGTTTCAGATGTTGCTTAAGTTCATCTAACTGGCGATAGATTTCATAAGTTGCGGCGGCAACATCCATAAGTTGTGTGTAATCTGTTGGCAGACCTTCGGCTAAATCATGCAGATCCATTTTCATTTGACCTGCTTTGCTGTTAAGCCGTCTGATTTTTGCTTGTATTTCCTCAATAGTCATTTGTCCTTTGTCCCTCATCTGTTGTCATTAGTCATGTGTCTTTTACTAATGACCAATGACCAATGACCAATGACTAATTAAATTTTGCCAACTTCAGGAAAGCGCTTCGCCAAATCAAGACCTTTTTTGACGTAGTTTTCTCCCTCTTCTGCCAGTTTCTCTAGCGAGTCAAAGCCAAAGCGATGAGCATCTCGCAGGGTTTTCACAGTTAGCAAAAGACGACCAGAAAAAACTAGTGCCCAGCCAAATCCTTCATGGCTCAAATCAACTACAACCTGGGATATCAAACCTGTTTCTTGTTCAATCCCAGCCGCTACAGCCCGAAAAAATGCCATAATCCGGGCTTGAGTTACTGCATCAACTTCGCCCTCAACGGAGATTTCCCGTTTCTTTTGTTTGGTGACAATAAAGGGTTTGAGAATCAACTCATCCGACCAAGTACGATAAACTCCATAGCTGTCTTGACCACGGATTTGTTTGATTAAGACCTTAAGAAAAGGTGAGTTCAAGACTTCAGTTGTAGCGGTTCCGTTCACACTATTATTTGCGGTCATACTGTTGCTTCGTCTTCAATTTCATCAGCAAAGTTTGTTGTTTTTGGCTGCAAAGCTTTACGCAACCAAGGTGGAGGATTACCTTTGAGGGTTTTTACTAGCTTATTTAGCACTTCACTAATTTCTTCTTCTTCCGATCGCGCCTTCACTGGGGTGACACCTTTCTTGATTAACCGAGCGGCGGCGCTACCACCAATTGCTGTTACGTAAATAATCGTACAGTCACCTATTGACTCAAGTTTTGGAGTGATTTTGTCTTCATTACCATCTTCTTTGAGTTCGCCTTCAAAGGTGAGGGTTTCTACGAAGTGATATCCCTCGTCGGTAATTTCGTAAACATCAATCATTTTTGCCCATCCGAAGTGGGCGTTAATATGAACTCGGTCGCTCGTCGTGAAGGCAATTTTCATTGTAATTCTCCTCTCTAAAGTTTTGAATTTTGAATTGGGAAGAAGGAATTCAGGAGTCAGGAGTCAGAATTCAGGAGTAAGAACTAAATCTGCATATTTAGTGGTTTTCCCTATGGAAATGCCAAATGCAAACCATCAGTGGCAGGTTTTACTCTTTCTGAAAAGCATTCTGAATTCTGAATTCTGACTCCTGAATTCTTGAAGAAGAATTCAAAACTCTGCGCTCACAGTTCCGAACTCTTGGAATTGCTTAACTCTCGCTTCTTCTGCCTCTAAAAACAGGTTGCCGATGCCAAATAAAAGCTCCATCGTGCCTCGATAGCCAACTTTGGTAAATTGACCATTACCTAAGCGGTCATAAATGGGCAGTCCTAGACGATAAAGAGGAATCGAGAGGCGTTTTGCGATCGCACCGACATTCGAGTTACCAATCAGCAAATCAGAACCACCCGCTAGACTCTCAAAATCTTCTAAGTCGCCGATGGTAATGCTTTTAACTGGGAGTTTTTCTAAGAGAGGCGATCGCGTGGTTGTCACCACAGCATGAATTTGACTACCCATCGATTGCAGGAAATGCACGGTTGACCACAACAAATCTGGTTCTAGTGCTAGAGAAACTCGTTTTGCACCGAAGTAAAAGTGGGTGTCCAGCATCGCATCTTGCAACTGACGACGTTGGCGGCGGTATTTTTCGGGTACACTATTACCGCTCAGAATCGCCAATGCTTGGATAAATTCATCTACTGGTTCTAATCCAGTCAGTTCGCCAAACACCTCATAAGGTGTACCAAAGCGTTCTTCGAGAATCTTGGCAGCCCCCCGCATACTTTCACCCAATGCCAGGGTAAAGGCAGAACTACCTACTTCTCGTAGCTGTTTTAAGGTAGTCCCACTGACTGTAACCGCACTGTAATTATCCTCTAAATGTCCATCTAGAGAAGCGCCAAGGTCAGGTACAAAGATCGGCACTAATCCAAAGGACGTGATTATCTCTTTGATTTCCTGTACATCCCCAGGTGTGAAAGCAGAACCCGCCAAAACGGTGACTTGTTCAGTTCTGAGTCCACCTGGGCGAGGAATTTCCTTAACTATGCTTTCCACAGCGACAGCAAAACCATCTTGCAACGCACCTTTAAAATCTGGGGTAGGTGCAAAAACGATCGCTAAATCATTCAATTCGGGATGGCGATCGCGGATTTCCTTCAGAAAACCTTCGATGTCATCGCCTCTAGTTTCCGTTAACCCAGTGGTACATAAACCAATAATTTCTGGATTAGCTTTTTCCACCAGAGTCAGAATTGCTTGCTCCACATTCTCTTCACCACCCAAGATTGTAGTAACTTCCGTCATCGCTGTGGTAGCAAGGGGGATTGCTTCCCGGAAATGCCGCACTAGGACAACTTTGGCGAAAGCAGTACAACCTTGAGAACCGTGGAATAAGGGCATTGTCCCTTTCAATCCCAAAAAGGCTAAGGTTGCGCCCAAAGCTTGACTTTGCTTGAGGGGATTAACTGTCAGTGCTTTGTTAGAAGCGGTAACGATCGCCATTAAACTTCCTCCTCTTCTTCCCAAGGAGCGGGTTTGCGTATTTGTTCCCAAATCGGGCTATACAGAGCTTCGTACAGTTCCCGCGCCATCTCAATCATTCCTACATAACCTGCATAAGGATGGTGGCGTTCTTGGTTGATATCAAGGAAAGGAATCCTAGCTTTCAAAGCTGTGTATTGGTTACGTCCACCAGCAATCAGCATATCTGCGCGAGTATCTTTAACCAGTTGTAGCAATTCTTGAGCGTTGCCTTTCTCTAGCATGATGCCATCGTTGCCAATCAACTTCTTGATTTTGGCTTTATCTTCTTCAGTACTTTTTCGAGTACTGGTAGCAACAACTTCAATGCCCAAGTCTCTAGCAGCCGAAATAATCGACCAACTCTTAACACCACCAGTATACAAAACAACCCGCTTACCTTTGAGTCGAGCGCGATAAGGAGCTAATGCCAAATCTAAAGCAGCCGTTTCTTCTGCAATTAGCTTTTCTGTCCGCTCCTGCAAATCAGCGTCGCCTAATTTAGCGGCGATGTTTCGCAGACAGCGATTCATATCATCAATGCCGTAGAAAGACTCTTCAATGTAAGGGATGTTGTAACGCTCCTCCATCTTTCTTGCCATATTCAGCAACGCTCGTGAGCA
The DNA here is from genome assembly GCF_014023275.1 of Nostoc edaphicum CCNP1411. Classification (NCBI taxonomy): domain Bacteria; kingdom Bacillati; phylum Cyanobacteriota; class Cyanophyceae; order Nostocales; family Nostocaceae; genus Nostoc; species Nostoc edaphicum. Next base: position 4,849,771 of record NZ_CP054698.1, on the reverse strand, counting down.
GATCATGACGTTGAGCTTGGCGCGGTGGGCGTAGCGAATTTCATTGTAGCGAGCATCGCCCGTAATTTTAGACAAAATACGGATGCCTAATTTTTCTAGCAGTGGTGTTACTCCCCACATTTCACCGGCGATGTTGTATTCACCGATTAAGTTAATATCATAGGGCGTTGTATGTTCCGGTTCTGCTGTTCCGACAACATATTCTAATAAAGATTCACCGCCAAAACGGTTGCCGAGATTTTTACTGCCAATGAATCCTGGGGCAATGACGGGAACAACAGGAGTACCAATTTTCTCAGCCGCAGCTTTGCAGACAGCATCGATATCATCGCCAATTAAGGCTGTAACGCAAGTGGCGTAGACGAATACTGCTGCTGGTTGGTAGCGATCGTGAAGTTCCAAAATCGCTTTGTAGAGTTTCTTTTCGCCACCGAAGATGACATCATTTTCACCCAAGTCTGTGGTAAAGCCCATTTTGTAGAGTTGAGGGCCAGACGACAGACTACCACGACTGCCCCAGGAATTACCAGCACAGGCGATCGGCCCGTGGACTAGATGCGCTGCATCTGCGATCGGCACTAGAGCAATCATTGCACCATCAAAGGCACAGCCCCCTTGAGCCGCGCCAGGTTGTGCCTGTTGAGCGCATGATTTGTTTTTCTTTTCCGCTTGTTTGTGCTGATTATGTTCGCATCCTGTCTCAGTCAGCAGCTCGTTGATTTTGCCTTGGGTGCTTTTCATCTCTCTTCTCTTAATTGTTAATTGTCCTTTGTCATTTGCCATTTGTCCTTTGAATAACTAACAACTAATGACTAATGACCAATGCCCCATGCCCAATAATTAGCAAATGTATTTCGTGACATCCTCTCCACATACATCGGCGAGGTAAGATAGAGCGCGGAAACGCAATCCTACAAATTCGTCATATAAAGGATTGAGTTTACATAGTGGTGGGATATCAATAGTCTTCCCAAATAATTTAATTTGTCGCTCAAAGGGACAACAACAAGGAATTGTTTGGCAAATTAGATGAGCGATGCGATTATTTTTAACCTGAATTTCATCCACCACACGGCGCAACGGATTAAGAAGATTGTGGAACCACCCTGGTTTTTTCTGATTAGGTGGATGGTAATTAGGATGAGGATGAGTGTGAGTGTGTTCGTGAGTGTGATTGATGGTTTCCATTTATCAATTCCTTGGGTAAATGCTATGAAGAAAAAGGGGAGTTGGGGATTGGGAATTGGGGATTGGGCATTGGGTTTGGATATTTCCCTATTCCCGTTCGGCTACGATCACGGCAAGCCTATTCCCTATTCCCTACTCCCCTTCTTTACCCTTTAATTAACACGTTGTGTTTCTACGCAATTTCTAACGAATCAAGTCGTAGGAAATATCTGTCTTAGAAGGAATGTTGGTGTTGCGATCGATTTCTTCAAACAGGGTGTTTACAGTCCAGTTGAGGAGGTTGATCACACCTTGATAACCAATGGTGGCATAGCGGTGTAGGTGGTGGCGATCCATGATGGGGTAGCCGATTCTCACGAGGGGAATCTTGGTGTCGCGCCACAGGTACTTACCGTATGTGTTACCAACTAAGAAGTCTACTGGTTCGGTGAACAACAGTGAACGCATGTGCCACAAGTCCTTACCAGGCCAAACAGTTGCATGTTGACCGAAGGGGCTAGAAGCAAGCAGTTCTTTCATTTCTGCTTCAAATACTTCGTTGCTGTTGTGAACCAAGACATGCACAGGTTCAGCACCCATTTCTAGCATAAAGCCAACTACGCTGTATACTAAATCTGGTTCGCCGTAGATAGCGAAGCGCTTGCCGTGAATCCATGAGTGAGAGTCAGTCATGGCATCAACTGCACGACCGCGTTCGATTTCCAATTCTTGAGGAATGGGGATACCACTCAATTCGCTGAGTTTCATCAAGAACTCATCAGTACCCTTAATGCCCCAAGGACGGGAAACTGAGGTTGGTTGCTTCCATTCTTTTTCGATGTACTCGCGGGTTTTGGGTGTAGAGTGTGCTTGCAGAGCGATCGTAGCTTTCGCATTGATTGAATCTGCTGCATCTTCTAACTTTGTACCACCTGGGTACATATCGAATTCACCTGTGTTTGGTGAATCCAAGTAGTCGCTGTTGTCGGCTAGAATTGTGTAGTCAAAGCCGAACAAAGAAGCAATCCGCTTGATTTCGCGGTTGTTACCCACGTAGGTGTCAAAACCTGGGATGAAGTTGATTTTACCATTGCTGGTTTCTTTCTTATGACCTGCGGTCAAGTTAGAAAGAATTCCCTTCATCATGTTGTCGTAACCAGTGATGTGGGAACCGACAAAGCTAGGGGTGTGAGCGTAAGGTACTGGGAAATCTTGAGGAACTGAACCAGCTTGCTTAGAGTTGTTGATGAAGGCTTGTAAGTCATCACCAATTACTTCTGCCATACAGGTGGTGCAGACAGCGATCATCTTGGGCTTGTACAGTTGGTAAGAGTTCGCCAACCCATCGATCATGTTTTGCAGACCACCAAACACGGCTGCATCTTCAGTCATTGAAGAAGATACACCAGAGAATGGCTCTTTGTAGTGACGGGTTAAGTGGGTGCGGAAGTAAGCAACGCAACCTTGAGAACCTTGAACGAAAGGTAGAGTACCTTCAAAACCAACAGCAGCAAAGATTGCTCCTAGTGGTTGGCAGCCTTTAGCAGGGTTAACGGTTAAAGCTTCACGAGCGAAGTTCTTTTCACGATAATCCCAACCCTTTGTCCACTCTGCAACCCGTTGTACTTCTTCGGGTTCGTGACCGTTTTCAAACTGCTTTTTGTTTTCAAATAGCTGTTGGTACTCAGGCTGGTGGAATAACTCGACGTGATCTTGAATTTTTTCTGGATTCTGAGGCATTTCTTCTGGACTCCAAGGTTACTGAATTCTTTTACTGATTGAGGCGAGAGTAGGTAGAGACGCGATTAATCGCGTCTGTCTTTACAAGGGAGATGGGAATATGATTCAAAATTCAAAATGCAAAAATCAAAATAAATTTTTAATCTTTCAATTTTGAATTTTGGATTCCCAACTCCCCCCTGGGGTTTTAGCCCCAGGTTATCCTTACTTATCTCACTCTCCCATTTCCCTAAACGGCAGCCTTAGCCTTAGCTTCAGCCTTCTTAGCCTGAGCTTTTTCATTCCAAGGAGCGCCAATTAATCCCCAGGTTGGGCTGTTGAGTGCTAAGTCCATGTCACGTGCGAAGATGGCGAAGCCGTCATAACCGTGATAAGGGCCGGAGTAATCCTTTTTGTGGTTTAATTCTTTTCACCAGCCTAATGTTTGCAGTAAACAGTGTCAGCGATAAGCATTGTTCGCTGATAACACATTTATTTTTAGGCTAAATATAGGCTAAAAACACAGCGATGCCTAATCAGGTTTTGGACTCACGCATCATCTAAATGTTGTCCTAAGCCAGGGCGTTGCTGAATCAAGTGATGATTTTTGTAGGGTGGGCATCCTACCCGCCTGGAAATACAAGGGACGGGCAAGATGCCCATCCCACAAAACCAGCAAAATCATCCTGCAAATATGCAACACCGCCCGGTGTTTGTGTTGATCTCTGCAATCATAGCAACAAAGAGCGCACGATGAGAACTAGAGTACTACTAGAATTAGAAAAAGTTAATCTGCGTTTGAAGTCTGCAAAGGCAAAGGTGACAATTAGAGAATCGAATGGAAGTCTGCAATTACGGGCGACGTTACCAATTAAACCGGGAGACAAAGATAGCAATGGTACTGGGAGAAAACAATACAATCTCAGCTTGAATATTCCTTCTAACTTAGATGGACTCAAGACGGCTGAGGAAGAAGCCTATGAATTAGGGAAGTTAATCGCTCGTAAAACTTTTGAATGGAATGATAAATATTTAGGTAATGAGGCAATTAAAAAAGAATTTAAGACTATAGGAGAATTACTCGAAGACTTTGAGAGTGAGTATTTTAAAACTCATAAACGAACTACTAAAAGCGAACATACTTTTTTTTATTACTTTTCCCGAACAAAGAGATTTACGAATCCTAAAGATTTGGCAACTGCTGAAAATCTGATCAGTTCAATTGAACAAATAGATAAAGAATGGGCTAAGTATAATGCAGCTAGAGCGATCGCAGCATTTTGTATAACATTTAAAATCGACATCGATTTATCTAAATATTCCAAAATGCCGGAGAATAATTCCCGAAATATACCGACCGATGCAGAAATATCTGAGGGAATTATCAAGTTTGAAGATTACCAACATAACAGAGGTAATCAAGTTAATCAAAATGTTCAAGATAGCTGGCAACTTTGGCGCTGGACGTATGGAATGTTAGCAGTTTTTGGCTTACGTCCACGGGAACTTTTCATTAATCCTGATATTGATTGGTGGTTGAGTCAAGAAAATGTAGATTTGACATGGAAAGTTCATAAAGATTCTAAGACTGGTGAGAGACAAGCATTGCCATTATATCGGCAATGGATTGAGGATTTTGATTTGAAAAATCCGAAGTATTTAGAGATGTTAAGGGGTGCGATCGCTAAAAAAGATAACACTAATCATGCTGAGATAACGGCGTTAACACAGCGAGTTAGTTGGTGGTTCCGCAAGATAGGATTAGATTTTAAACCCTATGATTTGCGTCACGCTTGGGCAATTCGGGCGCATATTTTGGGAATACCAATTAAAGCGGCGGCGGATAATTTGGGGCATAGTGTGCAAGTTCACACCCAAACTTATCAGCGTTGGTTTTCGCTAGATATGCGGAAGTTGGCGATTAATCAGGCGTTGAGTAAAAGGAATGAAGTTGAGTTGATTAGAGAGGAGAATGCTAAGTTAAGGATGGAGAATGAAAGCTTGAAGCTGGAGATTGAAAAATTAAGAATGGAAATGGTTTATAAACAAAGTTAAACTTGTTAATAACATTGATGTAGTGTGTTGTGGCGCACTGCAACGCACCCCTTACAATCTGTACTAACTTAAACTTTACGCCATGCAGCATTAATCCTTGATTTACCTGGAACAATTTCTATAAGTCCTTTACGCCGCAGTCTATCAAAAATATTATTGATTACTGCACGTGATTCTACTCCAATGGCTTCTCGGGCAATACGATTAGTTATTTCTTCATGAGATGCAAGATAGTTCATGACTAGTTGCTCATACTCTGGATACATCTCATATCCTGAAATGACATTTTCTTGACTAGAGTAAATAGTTCCAACTTTGCACCATGCTGCATTTCTTTTTGCTCTTCCAAAAACAGCTTCAATAAGTCCCCTATCTCTTAGTCTACAAAATGCTTCTTTGATAGTTGCTTCTGAACCAATTCCAGTTTCCTGTCGAGCAATTCTGTTAGTAATCTCTTTATGCTCGTCTAAATATGCCATTATTGTTGCTTCTATTGAAGCTAGAGGTTCGTGTTTAATGTGTACAACTACAGAAGTTTCAGTTTCATATATCTCAGGAGGTTGGAGTCTCAACCGAGCCATCGCTTGAAAAGCAGTATTCAGACCTTCTCCAACATCTTTATTAGGTGGATTGGGAAATTTGTTGATTATACGAACAATAGCTCCGTTACGGGCATACTGCTCTTTAAGAATATTTTTTACTGTAATGTGACCAGGCAATTTTCCTGGATTTTCAATTTCGATTCTGTTGTCAAAAATGCGAATGTGAGTATCAGAGGCTATACTATAGTCTCTATGTAGCAAAGCATTTGTTACAATTTCATGAATAGCTTCTTCTGGATAGGTGATTGATTCTAATCCTTTATCTCCTATTTTTGGAATTCCTTCAACTATTTCTTTTGTTTTTGTTACTGTTTGCATAATTTGCTCGTACAAACAACCTTCAATAGTTATTGGATCAAAGGCAAGAGTGTCTCGTGTTCCTTCTACTCCTTTTGTTTTATATCGATAGACTTTAACACCACAATGCTTTGGAAAAATAGCTTGAGGCTCATCAGTAAATAGTAAAATACCTGCAATTATTGGCTTATTCTTTTGAATTAATTGCTGTTTTTTGAGCCACAACTCAGCCTCTGTAGTTGGAACTACAAAGCTAATAAATTGGAATATTACCTGTGAGGTTGTCATTATCTCAAGCTCTATGTCAATAGTTTTTCTCTCAAATGACTCAATGCCTTTGTCGAGCTTTAATCTTTCTAGAGCTTGTTGAGTTTTAATAGGCAGAGTTTGTGCTCCGCGTCTTAAATATGGAACACCATCTGAAGCCTCCACTACTCCTCGTGATTTAAGGATTGTCACTTGTAGGACTAAACCAGGAGAACCTTCAGAAATAAGGAATGTATATGAATAACCATCTCCAAGAGGAAAAAGTTGTTCAAAAATTTGTAAATGCCCATTTGCAGATTCCTGATCAGCAAAACCTCGCCAATATCTTATTTTTTTGCCTTCTACAATATCCTCATCAATGCCAATGAAAAGTTAAAAGTTCTCCACCATCAGCATTGGCAAATCCAGAAATAAACTTACATAACTTCCCTGGTTGTACATCGACCGCCTTTAGGTCGAGAAAGTGGCTTTCTTGGGATAGAAGTATCTGATTTAACTGATTAGAGGTGATTCTAACTACTTCAATTGACATATAGCTATGGGCGGTGTAATAAGTATTAGATTTTTGGCATATATCTTCGGCACATATTCGGCACACAATGTAACCGAATGAGGGGCTAACTCAGTTCTCGTATCCTCAATTATCTTGTTTTTGTGTCATTAATATTACTAGTGATAAGCTATACTTAAGTGTTACTCCGGATACAAATACAATTTCTCCATCTCGATATTCGCTGCGTCCTTCGGCTTTTTCTTTGATCGCACGATATTCATCCAAGCTGTAGCGGCGCGAGATGGTAAAAATCATAGATCGTAGGCGATCGCATTAGCCATAATACAACAATATTATTTTGTCACAGATTTGCTTGTGAGGTGATGTCATATCTGTGTCGAAAACAGTCAGAATAGACAAGTTGGTATCAAAGCAGCCGAAACAAAGATGGTAGAAACAACAAACATCGAAATTAACACTTGCTATGTCAAAGTACCTAACAATGACTTAGAAATCGATGCTTACTTAGCTCAACCAGCACAAAAGGGAACCTTTGGAGCGGTTATAGTTTTTCCAGAAATTTTTGGAATCAACAGTAATATTCGAGATATAACCGAACTAATTGCTAAACAAGGTTATGTAGCGATCGCTCCGGCGATGTATCAACGTATTGCTCCCGGTTTTGAAGCTGATTTTAGCGCTGAAGATGTTGGGTTTAGTCCAGAAAGCTATAGGCTGGGATTGGAATACTATCAACAAGTGAAGTATCAAGAGATATTCAGCGATATTCAAGCTGCGATCGCTTACCTCAAAACTTTACCCAATGTCAAAGATAATGCGATCGGTGTGATTGGTTTCTGTTTTGGTGGTCATGTTGCTTATATGGCTGCAACTTTACCTGATATCAAAGCCACAGCTTCGTTTTATGGTGGCGGGATTACTACTTCTAGTTATGGTGAAGAGACTCCAACTATTAATCGCACTTTGGAAATTAAAGGTACTATTTATGCATTTTTTGGGACAAGAGATGCATTAATTTCACAGGTAGAAAACGAGCAAATTGAGGCAGAATTAAAAAAACATCAAATCAATCATCGTGTATTTCGATACGATGCCGGACATGGATTCTTTGCCGGATTTTTTAAAGATAAGTACCCATTCTTAGAGCAGCACCCAAGTTACAATCCTGAAGCTGCTCCTGATGCTTGGCAACATGTTCTAGAACTGTTTCAAAATAACTTGTAAAACTAAATAATGTAGATTGTGGTGTCTTTTTATCAAGTGCAATGCACCACAATTTCAGAGGCAATTCGTAAATAAAATCTAAAGATAAACTTTTTACGAATAATTTAGGATTTGTTATACATAGTTTAATTTGTTTACATAAGTCGTAATTTTCATAAATATTATGTAAGCAAAGGAATTTTTGAAATCTTCTAAAAAACAAGAAATTTATAAATGATTGAATCTCTTATTGTATTATTTATATTATGCTTGGCTATTCCCTTTGTTATTGCTCAGATTATGCCTAACAAAAAGTGGCTAATAGCTTATACTATTTTTTTTGGAACCTTAGCTATTGCATTGTATTATAATCACTTAACAACGCCAATAAATGAGCGAGGAAATGGTTTCTCCTACGCATTTGGAATAGCTGCTGCTTGTTTATTTGATACGTCAATAATTGTAGGGATTATTAATAGAGCTATTGTGTTACACTTGAAATCAATAAATTTTACAATTAACATTTGGTTGATAGTTAGCTTAATTTTGCTTGATGCGATACTTATTGTACTTATTTTTCTTGGATTGATGACAGTCTATTGATTGAGTAAATATTACAGCAGTTTTGTATGTATTTGAAGCACATCTGTCGTAAGTAAGGGCACAGCATTGCTCACTGGTGTCAACTTAACGCGAAACCGCACGTCCGCCAGGGATTGTAAATCCCTGTCTCATAGCTAAAGTCCTCTGAAGAGGACTTCATAGCGCAAAAATTTTCAGTCTACTTCAGTAGACTTGAGCAATTAGTCAGGATTTACAATCCCTGGCGGGTGAACAACACCCAATCAGTACGCTATTTTTGGCTTAAGTTGACACCAATGAGCATTGCTGTGCCCCTACCGCGTGGTCTATTTACCTTAAAATAGCTGTAAGTAGAGTGTGTTACGGTTATGCAAGTATTTGAGAAAGTCGAGATTAGCTGTAATACACCAGATATATTGCTGTGTTAAGCATTGCTATAACTATTGCGTAATCATCGCTCAACAAAGTCAATCTTAATTTTGTAGCGATCGCTTTTCTTTCTACTTGACAAAATTTTGAGTAATAACGCACATATTGCGATCGCACTCATTGAACAAGAGTGCGATCTTGTTAACTTTAAGCTTTTGAGTTTTTCACCAATAATTGACAACCACATGAAAACGGGTTTGGACTTTCTGTGCGATCGTCCGTAAGCACTTCAATGGAAAGTTTACTGTTGTAAATCAATTCGTCATAATCCATTAATGCATCCCACATGATCTTGCCAGTGGGGAAGCCTTGGTGTAAAGCTGCATCAGCTATTAACTCTTGCCATTTCTGAATCTCTGGATCTTGCGATTTGCAGTAATCGAGAATGGCAATAAATGCACCAGGCTTAGTTACTCGTAGGATCTCTTGAAAAGCACAGACAGGATGCTCAAGGATACAGAAGGTAAATCCCGACACTGCTGCATCAAAGCTATTATCAGGAAAATCAAGATTGTAGATATCCGATATCTTAAAAGTGACATCTGCGGATACACGCTTTTTACGTGCTTCATCCATCATCTTCTCAGAAAGATCAACACCTACGACACTTACACCTTCAGGATAGGCCGGAAGATTAAGACCTGTTCCTAGCGCAACATCCAGGACGGTTTGTCCCGGCTTCAGCTGCAAAGAAGCAATTAGGGGTTCGCGCTCGATGTGCCAATAACGCCTCACAATTGCCTCATAATCTACTGCCATCTGCTCGTAAGTTTCTATCAAATTATCAATCTTCATAGATTTTTTAACAAATAGGACTACTGATTTAACTATGTGTTCAACTGTGGGGTGTGTTAGCGCCCAAACCTCGTGTATTGTACTACTACTTAAACAACTTGACAATTCTAAACCAGTATCAAATTAAACAACTCCATGAGCTTTTAGCCGCAGAGGAATCTGAATGATAAACTCGGTTCCTTTTCCAGGAGTTGAGAAACACTCTAGTTTGCCACCATGTTTTTCTGTGATGATTTGGTAGCTGATGGACATACCCATTCCGGTTCCTTTGCCAACCGGTTTGGTGGTGAAAAAAGGATCGAATATTCGCTGCTGAAATTCTTGAGAAATACCGACTCCGTTATCCGCGATCGCTACTTCCAACCACGTTAAATTAACCACAGATGTGCGAATCTTGATTCGATTGGGGTTATCCTCGATCTCCTGATAGGTGCGCTTGGCATTATTTTCTTCTAATGCATCAATGGCATTCACTAAAATATTCATAAACACCTGGTTGAGTTTTCCGGCATAACATTCTACTAGGGGTATGATGCCGTAGTCTTTAATCACCTCAATTTCAGGTTGTTCTGGTTTAGCTTTGAGACGGTGTTGCAAAATCATCAAGGTACTGTCGATGCCTTCATGAATATCGACGCTTTTGAACTCTGCTTCGTCGATGCGAGAGAAGTTCCGCAGCGACAGTACAATCTGGCGAATGCGTTCAGTGCCTACTTTCATCGAAGACAACATTTTTGGCAAGTCTTCTTGCAAAAACTCCAGTTCCATGTCTTCAGCAGCGGTTTGAATTTCAGCACTAGGGTTAGGATTATATTGCTGATACAACTGCACAAATGCTAATAAATCTTGGGTATATTCCTGCACATGGACAAGGTTGCCATGAATAAAGTTGACTGGATTATTAATTTCGTGCGCGACTCCAGCAACTAATTGTCCCAGACTAGACATTTTTTCACTTTGAATAACTTGAAATTGAGTGCGTTGCAATTCCCCTAATGCATTTTTGAGTTCCGTGGTGCGTTCTTCTACCCGATATTCTAATTCTTCTTTGCTTTTCTCTAAGGCAGTAAAGGATTCGTGTAGTTGTCTTGCCATCTGGTTGAAAGAGTTTGACAGGGTATTAAGTTCTTGAATACCGCTACTTTCCACTGTCTGAGCTAAATTGCCGGATGCCATTGCTTTACTTGCCCAATTCAGGCGCAAAATCGGGCGTACAATCCAATGGGAGGTAAACACGCCCATCACCGAGGCAAGAACTAATGCCCCAAGACAAAGGGCGATCGTGGTGTTGGTATTGGCATTAATTTGCGCCATGAATGCATTTTCTGGCACACTCACTACCACCAGCCAATCTAAGCCATACTTGTCACGCCAAGGTAAAACATGAACAAAATGCCGTTTTCCTTGGAGTTCAATCTGAAAATCTGTGTCTTGGATGATGGAGGTAAACCCGTTGAAGCTTTGGAGGTGTTTGGCAACGTTCTGGATGATTGCATCAGAACTGTCAATCGCCCGCACTCGCCGAATCTCTTGATTGACGAGGACAAAAGGCTTCTCTGTACCGGAACTGGCGATTAATGTACCATCCCGCTCTAAAAGGAACACCCGCCCAGATTGACTAATATTCAAATTGCGTAAAAAATCGCTGAGTTTCAATAGATGAATATCAGAAGCAATCATTCCTAGTAAGCGATTTTGCGAATCATAGATGGGACGACTAGCAGAGGCGGCAATGTAGGGGCCTATTGGAAAATTTGCAGCATAAATCTTTGTCCAGATCGGTTTACCAGCAGCGATGGGTTGGGTGTACCAAACTTGGTTGAAGTTGTCCCAAGTATAATGATTATTAACTTGAGTCCGATTGCCCTGATTATCTGTGGCGTAGTTGGTAGTGTTATTGGGAAGCTTGGCAGTCCAATCATCAATGGTGATCGTTTTGCCATCATAACGAGCGGCTCCCATTCCCTCACCCGTCGCTAGTCCAATACCAATATAAGTCAAATCATAGACCTGCATCTGATCCCAGAAATACTTGCCAAGGGTTTTGCGATCGCGCACGTCTAATATCCCTCTGCGGATGGTATCTGCATTGATCTGATTAAGGGTTTGTGGAATGGAAAGATAAGACTTCAGATGTTCATTCACTACGTCACTTGTGCGATCTATTAACTGTTCTGCCAGGTCATTAACTGCCCTTTGTCCATTTTTAAAGGACAAATAACCCACTAAACTGACCGCTCCAAAAATTTGGATGAGGAAGGGAAGTACAAGAACAATCTGTAATGGGAACGCTTTACCAATGCTTAGATAGTGAGTCTTCATTGCTGGAAGCTGGAAGTTGTGCTAATTTGATTTGCTTCTATAGTTCCCAAGATGCTCACGTACTTACCTTTGTCTCAATTTTTTGTTAAGTCAAAGGTACAATAAGGTGTCTTGTCACAAAGCGCAACACATCATAAGTAGGTAAACATAATTAATTACACAATGTCATTGCGAATGTAGCGTTCACCGTAGCGTAGCGTCTGTCTTCGACACGCTCCGCGAACGTAGAGAGCGTCTTCATTCTGACTCCTGAATTCAGCTATTCTGAATTTTTCTTTATTTTCATCGTCAGACTGTAAACCCTATAACCCACAGCGTAACCCGATCTAAGCCCAGCGATAGCCGTTTCTATGTCTAAAGATACAAGTTTATTAAATTTTGAGAGATTAGTCAGAGATTAATGAGATATTAAGTTGAAAAACTAATTCAGATAGAAACTTATGGCAACCGAGCAAGAGCTTCAATCTCTTTTTAATACCTTAGATAGCGATCAAGACGGCAAAGTATCCATTAATGATCTTTTTTTAAGTCCTGGCTTAAGTGCAATCATTTCATCAGAAACAAATACCACTAGTCCCCAGGAATTGCTAGTAAATTATGATTCAGACGAAGACGGCAGTATTACCTTTGAAGAGTTAAAGGAAGCAGTTGAGAAAGCAAATAATTTAAACTAGCAACCCAATCCCTAACACCCAATACCCAAAAATCCCTCTCTAGCCCACGCTTTGAGGGATTTGCAAAGTGACAATATTAAGCAATACGCTTGGGTTAGTGTCAAAAACCTTAAGTTGTGTAGGTTGGGTTGAGGAACGAAACCCAATATTTCCAGGGCTTTGTTGGGTTGCGCTTTGCTTCACCAAACCTACAATTTTTCTTAGTTTTCAGAGTCACAAACGCCGACATTTTCTCGTCCCACCGATGCCAGCCTGTTGGATCAACATGAATGCGCTGGCTAACCATTTCTGCATGCTGACAATTTGCGGCAGGCATTGCTGCCAGAAGTTTGAGCAGAGCCGCTTCAAATGCTTGACTCCAGCCTAAATCGGCTAGCAAGTATTGCACTCAACTAAGAAGTGCTAATCAAATATCCTAAACATTAGACATCTTGCAAAAGTAACAAATGCCAAGATGTCGGGGAAAGGTCAAAGGTTAAAGGGTAAGGGGAAATTCCATCCCTTTCCCCTTTACCCCTTCCCCTTTCCCCCACTTCTGCAAGAAGTCTATTAGACAAAAACTGAACATTACCATCGGCAGACTCAATCTGGCATTCCCAGCCGATGACTGGAAACGAGGTAAATATATTAAAAGATATTTGTAAAGTCTAATTTATGATTCGTAGAAATATTTTTTTGGGATTCACCGGATTCGATTGAATTTTTCAGAATAATAGCTCATCTACATCATTTTTGGTCTTCACTGAACTGGATTGAGCTATAAAGGAAATGTTTATGACATCACAATTTTTTCGTGGCATTAATTATACTGAAAAAGTCATTTCAGATAGTGATCAGAAAGTTTTAGGAACTGCCAATCCAGACTGGTTTATTGTAGAAGGTAACAACAATGTCGTGAAGACGGGAAATGGCAACGATGTTGTCTTGCTCGGAAGAGAACTAGACTTAATTTTTAATTTTGATACTAGCATTTTTAGTGGTCAGGTTTTGCAAACTAGTCCAACGCCTTGCAATAATGTACTTGATGCGATCGTTCGTACTGGAGCAGGAGATGATTATGTCAGTTTAGGATCAGGCAATTACACAATTTCTTTGAGCAGTGGAAACAACTTTTTAGACGATTACGGTGGAAACTATCTATTCGATGGTGATGGTAATATTATCGGATTAGAGCCAATTTCAACATTAGTTGCCTCAGCAGGATCAGGCGACGATATTTTCTCTTTAAGTGGATTCGCCAACCGAACTATTAATGCGGGAAATGGTAACAACTTAATTTTGCTGGGAAGCGGCGATGCCAATATCAATACAGGCTCAGGAAATGACATTATCACCAGTGATATTTCAATATTGACTTATGTTGTTGACACAGGATTTTCATCCTACAACCAAACTATAAAAGCTGGAAATGGTGATAATCAAATTGCTGTTGTTCCTTATGGCGAAACCACAATTCAAGCCGGCAGCGGCGATGATTTTATTTTGGCTGCTGGAATCTCTAATTCAAGTTTTGCAAAGATTTTTGCAGGTAATGGTAACAACACAATTATTACAAGTGATACAAACAGCACAATTAGGTCTGGCTCAGGCGATGACTTAATTTTTGCTGGTTCAGGTAATGACACTATCTATGGGGGAAATGGGAATGATGTAATCAATCTGCGAGGAGAAACGGTTTGTCTTCCGAACCCTTTAAGTACCGATACAAACCTGTTTGGTTCATCTATTGAGGTAACAGGCGGGGGAAATGATACAGTCTACTTGGGTCAAGAGAAAGATACAGATACAGTAATTTTAGGAAGCAGTGGCTTTGCTGCCATCTATGGCTTTGGTTGCAACGATCGCTTAAATGTGAGTGGCTTAAATGCCAGCTTCAGCCGGGTGGGAAATGATACGTTAATTAGTTCATGTGGTGGTTCTTTGGGAATTCTCAAAGGATATACAGGTTCAGTAAATTTAGTGTAGGAGTTGGAGTCAGTGCGATCGCCTAACTGTATAGAATATGTTAGGACTTGCGAACTGAAAACCTGAAACCTAGATTCCCCCTAACCCTTTAAAAAGAAGGGGTTGGGGGTTTTGTTGCGTGTAGTTTTATGCAACGCATTATCTTAAACAAACGCAATTGCTTTTGTATTAAGACACAGAGATTTTACTTGCGAGTTAGGTTAAGCAGTTCTTTGGGAGAAGCAAGTAAGTCAATAGCCACGAAGTAAATTTGACCTTGAGGATCGAGTAAAAATCGCCAAGCAATGTTCATCCCAACATTACCTCCAAACCAGGGAGTTTCGACCGTACCAGTAATCTTATGCTGTGTATAACCATCTTCTATGGTTTCCGAAACGCCTTTGGTTGGCTTCATCACTAACCCTTGTCCCTCATCTCTTAGGTAAGCAGTGATCGCTTCTCGGCCAACAATTGGTTTTTGGAAGGGTGGTTGCAGCGCACCGTTGTTAGCAAATAAAGCAACAGCAGCTTCAAAGTTATCTGCATTCATCGCTTCAATGTATTTCAGCACTGTCGGTTCTGTAACTCCCTCAATAGTAAATTGGGGACTTAGGGATGTACGTGGAAACTTAAAGTTTATGACTTCTGCCTGTTTGCTATCAGCCAGAGACGGATCGAACCCCATATTTACTACAGTATTGCGTAGTACAGTAATCTGCTGACTCTGATCGATTCTCTGAACAGCTTCTAGCACTGTTTTAACTTGAGTTGACATTTGATAACCAGCGGGCATAGGAGCGACGATACCCTCTTTCATCCACTCTCCTAACTGCCACCAGAATCCTAATTTAGCGTTGACGCCAAAGTATGCATAAGAACGGCTGATGGGAGTATCAGCATTACTCGCTAAATCTCTCATTAACTGGGTTTGTTCTTCATGAGACATCTGCTTAATGTCGTTGAATATACCTTCCATTAATTGGAGATTTGCTTTTCCGGGAGCAGCTGGAGTAATTGTACGACCTAGTTCCGCGTAGGCATACCAGAGAAATGCCAGTTGATCGTCAATGTTGAGTTTAGCAAACATTGCTGTAGTGGCTGGAACAGCATCTGCTACTTGAGTGCTAGAGAAAATATTGCGTGCGGACTCGATACTATAAGTCATGCTTATTACCTTAAAGATTTACCTATTCAATAGTTGCTTTCGCCTACATTTTGCAGGTTAGAGGATAAATCTAGGGCATTTTTCCTGGATGACACAATTATCCCTAGATATCTAAATTCGAATCATTATGATTCACTACTCTGGCATGATAGCTAGTAAACGTTAACAAAAGACTAAGATTTATAAAATTTATCTGATGAATATCATTGAATGAAATGTATATCTACTATTTATTTTTCAATTTATGGTCTAATAAAAGTAACTTTTTGGAAAATATATCTTCCTTTAGAAAGATATTTAACTATATAACATCTATCTATGTAGATACATACATCTACATTTTGAAATTTTTTGGTGTAAAGATAAAATTTGGTAATTGCTTAAATTTCTTTTTTTAATTAGTCTATATTTCGCGGCAGATTTATCTCTAGCTGTAGGTTGAGTTAAATAAAATCCAGTCAGACATCGCTGATAAATCATAAATCTACCTGGAATATATTAAATAATTGATTATACCTAAGATTATTAAATGAGCCGGGTAAAACACATAGAACCATCTAGTTCGCGAACCTTGTTTACCATTGAATTGAAAAACAATAAGTCCTGCAAAAATTGCCCAAGCTTGAAAGATATTAAGCATAGATAGGATTGCTAAAGTAAAAAAGTGAAATATGCACCAGTATAGCAACCATATTTTGGGCTTCAGTTTGTCTGTAAGAGACATCAATAAAATTACTCCAATCCCATAAGCTCCATAGGAAAAGTCAAAGTTCTCGGCAACTAATGCACACAATCCAATAATGATTGATTGCTGCCATAATTGCGGATAACGCTTTACTAAGCGCAACATCACAAGTCCAAGAACAAGCGTGTAAAGAATATTAAATGATAACCTCTGGAAAATAAAACTATAGATTGGCTGAGATATAATCGCTGTAATCAATAGCCTGCTTCCATAGCGGTACACATTTTTGGTGTGTTTTTCACCTTTCGCCAGAAGCCATGCAAAAAGGGGAAAGCTCAATCGCCCAAAAAAGTGCAAGATTAGAAATTCTGGCATTAGCAAATAGCACACATGATCCATAACCATGAATACTACTGCTAAGATTTTAATGTTAAAAGCTGAAACTTTAATCACAACGTTACAGTTACCTTATTAGATTCTTTAATATAAAATATCTAAAATTTTATTTATTTAATATAAGAGTTATTCAAAATCCTAGCAATTTGATAACATTAACAAAAAGGGCAATGTCTACGAAGGGCTGTTTAGTGACACCCTCTTTAGCAGAGATAACAAAAACACTATGGCAAAGCGTAAGAAAAACAATCTCCAGTGGATTAAAGAAACGCTTGAACTAAAACCTGACCATCGCTGGGAATCTCCATCAGGCTACAAAATATTTGTCGCAGATAGAGGCGCTGTTCGCTTCAATGTTCCCCAGAATTGGGTTTTTGAGCCACAAGAGAAATCCTTCAAGTTCATGGATAAAAAACCACCCAACGATGATTGCTGTCTGGAAGTATCTTTTAATCGCCTGCCACCCAACGACTGGAGCCAGTTTCCGCTAAAATCCACGTTGAAGAAAGTCCTGGAAGACGACAGCCGCAACATCATTGCCAAAGGAGAAATTATTACCGTCAAGCGTCAAACCGCCAGAATTGTCTGGACAGAGATGAAGTTCATTGACACTCAAGAAGAACCACGGGAAGCTTTTTCGCGGACTTGCATTGGTTTGGGGTCGAATGTTCAATGCTTAATCACATTCGATTATTGGGCAGATCAAGCAGAACAATTAATACCCGTTTGGGATGAAGCAATGCGTAGCCTGACGCTAGGGTTGTATATTCGTGACCCAATGACAGGTTTAGCTTTTCCAGACTGACCTACAACAAGGAATTGTGAGCATCTATCAAATTGAGATGTGTAGCTCAAAGTCTACGATGAGCTACTTATTTTTTGCGGAGTTGGGGCAAATTAATAATACTCCTGCTTTCAATATAAGGAATGAGCCTAAATCCACTAACACAGCTAATTTCAGAACGAGGTTTTAACCGATTTCAATCACCATTAAGATCGCGTTTCGCTGCTTATCGGCTAGAATATACACTGACTTACTGTGAACCTACTGATAATTCAGCAATGCGTCTTGACTTTGAGAGTTCATTACATCTCGGTAGAATAACGGTTTGGGAGTCAGGAGCTTGTGAGATGGATATTCTTGAAATATCAACTGGTAACAATGTTTTTTATGAAAGTCACCAGTTAAACAACGAAAAGCAATTTCATCAAACCTATCTAAGACTAGTGATTTTTATGCGCGATATGTTGCGACTTAAGTCAGACAATATTTAAGGCTACACCTACAATTTCCAATATGCTAAATTTGGAGCGGGATAGTAATAAAGTTACAAAGCTATAGTTTAGGTTCTATAAGCCTAACTGGTGCGCCATCCTTTAGTATGAGCGTATACCGCCGAGTACTTTCAACTATATTGCTTGATTAGCTCAGTTGGTAGAGCGATCGACTCATAATCGGTTAGTCACAGGTTCGAGTCCTGTATCAAACCCCAGGAAGTTAGCTCACTGGTAGAGCAATCGACTCATAATCGATGTGTTGTAGGTTCGATTCCTATACTTTCACCCAACCCTGTCCGGGTTAAAAGACAATACCCTTCCAAGGTAGCCAATATGGTACGGATCTTAACAGATTCGAGACCCCTCATTTTCTCAACTCTGTGTGCAAGTGTTTTGCTGTCGGTCATCACTCGTAAGGGTAATGTTCGATAGCCACAGTTAAGGAGTAAGCGCAACTGCATTTCTTCCTAACTTGAGTATGTTCCTTCGTTTTCTACATCTAGTTTTTCTTCGGGATTCTGGATTGGCAAACGAACAGCATATTTGAGCGCGGTTCTTTTTTCTAGATTGCCATAGAGCAGTTTGGGAAAAGTAACAGCAATCTTAATCCAGCTTTGGAGAAGCTTTTGCTCACACCTAAACTGTAAACACTTGCACTTGCAGAGTTTAAAAATATTTTGTAGCATAGAGTAATACAAGCGGCTAAAATTAATCCTTTAGGCTTTTTCCACAAGGTTGTAAACTTCAATAACTCCTGTACTCAAGCTGTAATATGGTATCTGTGAAATTACCGATAATAAGCAGTTTGTAGTGGGGACTTCAGTCCCCAAAGCCAGGACTAAAGTCCTTACTACCAACTAACATTTTTATTCTACTTGATTAACCAGACATGCTATAAGATGGCGAGTTTACTTGCAGGTGGTATTTAAGTTTAAGGAAGGTTATAAATGTCTTGACTAAATATTCTTAGCTAGTTGCGATCGCTACGCCAACCGCAAGCATCGTATAGCTGATCTAAAATATCGCGCAAATTATTTATGCAAATCACTATGTGGGAAACGTTTTATATCAAACCTAACGAAATCGGCATCTTATATCACCGCAGTGACTTTAAGAAAATTTTGCAGCCCGGTACACACACATATTTTGGTCGCCATTGGCAAGTCAAAATTTCTGACCTCAACCAGCCACAAGCTCAGATTGAAAACCTAGAACTGTTGTTGCGAAGTTACGAAGCCGAACTGCAAGAACATTTATTGATTATCAGAACTGCATTCAACCAAGCTGCTTTAGTCCGTTGTGGTCAGAATTGGGTAAGCGTTGCACCAAATCAATTACGAGCTTTTTGGCGTGGTTTTATTGAGGTAGAATCTCATCTGTTCAACTTAGAAGAAAGCTTAGAATTGCCTAGTTCCTTTGTACAGCAATTGCGCTCAGTTACCTTGAATGGACTAAAGAAGTTTCAAATCTCAGAGTATGAGATTGGTTTATTATATCTGCAAAATAATTTTGTGCGACCTCTAGAACCAGGAGAGTATGCTTTTTGGTCGGTAGATAGAGATGTTACAGTCCGAATTCTCAGTCGGATTATCCCTAACCCAGACTTTCCCCTGGAAGATGTACTGATTGAAAAACATCCCGACTTTATTGCTGCCTACTGTGAAACCGTGCAATTACTGGCTTCGCAAGTTGCAATTGTGCGCTATCGAGGGAAAGTAATTTCTATTTTGCCACCTACTAGCCGCAAGTTATTTTGGCAAGGTGTTGCAGTGGAAATTCTCGACATCAGCGCAGATGCTCAGTTACAGCCTAGCTTAGTGGCTGAGTTAGTTGAAGGTTCAACAGAAGTGAAATTGCTCAGTCGCAACTGTTTGCATATTTGCCAAGTGCCAGCACAACACGTTGGACTAGTATACATTAATCAGGAGTTTCAAGGACAGCGATCGCCAGGAGTACATGCTTGGTGGTTATTCGGTCGCTCTTTTCAAACCGAAGCCATCGACCTACGACTCCAAAATATGGAAGTATCCGGTCAAGATATCCTCTCTAAAGATAAAGTACCTCTGCGGTTGAATTTGACCGCAGGTTTCCGTATCCAAGACCCATTGAGGGCAAAAAACGGGTTGTCAGATATTTCTGGTTTCTTGTACAAAGAATTACAGTTTGCTTTGCGCGGTGCAGTTGGCGAACGCAACTTAGATACTTTATTAGAAGATAAAGGTGCAATTGATAGAAGTATCTCTGAATATATTCGCCAAAAAGCCGCAGACTATGGAATTGAAGTTGATTCTGTAGGTGTCAAAGATATTATTTTACCTGGTGAGATTAAGGCTATCTTGAGCAAAGTAGTGGAGGCAGAAAAAACCGCTCAAGCAAACGTAGTCAGACGTAGAGAAGAAACTGCTGCTACCCGCAGTATGTTAAACACTGCCAAAGTAATGGAGGATAACCCCGTTGCATTACGTTTGAAGGAACTGGAAGTATTAGAGAGGATTGCAGAGAAGATCGATCGAATTCAAGTCAACGGTAGCTTGGATAGTATTTTAACAGACTTGATTCGGATGAATCCGTAGCGATCGCGGTAAATACTCACGCAGGAAAAGGCCAGTATAATAAAAATAAGCCTATTTACGAGAAAAGCGAGTATGCGACAGTCAGCTTCAGACTCTCAACAAAACCTTACTCAAAAAATTGAAAAGTGGAAAGCTGGGCTGGCTGACTTAGGACGACGAAATCCTCTCATCAAGTTTCGGCAAGATAGTCCTCGAATATTAGAAATTATCACAGAAGAACCAGATTTTCTCTTCCAAAATCTGACAGAAGATAAGAAATCGCTTTATTTTCAAATACTTGATAGCGAACATCAAAATATTACCCAGTCCAGAAATACCAAGGCATTATCAGCACAAAAAAATCCTCTTGAATTAATTACTCGTCAAAGAGGCAGTGAGCAACTGAAACGACTGAATAAATTGCGTCTTGAATCACGACGCTCATTTGAAGAACGAGGGGTAAACAGCCTATTTCTGGCCCTTGGAACATTGACTTGGTATGACAAGGACAAGGATAAGCCAGAGGATGTTTTGGTATCACCACTAATTTTAGTACCTGTAGAGTTAATTAAAGAACCTAGACGAGATGTTTATAAGATATCTCTATTAGATGAAGATGTTGTATTAAATCCAACCCTGGCACAAAAGTTAAAGCAAACTTTTGGGATTGAGCTTCCAGAGGGAGAAGCTATACAAACACTAACTTATGATGAAATTATTGCTGAAATTGAGGAGCTACTAGCAGAACAGAAGACATGGCAAATTAAAGAGAATGTATTTCTCTCGCTGTTCTCTTATGCTAAAGCTGCAATGGTTCGGGATATTATCGAAAATGAAGCTTTAATTTTTGATCACCCAATTTTGCAAGCTATTAGTGGCGATTTAACTACTTATCAGTCTAACTATAAAGAACCTCTACCTGCATCTGCTCTAGATTCACAAGTTAAACCTGAGCGAATATTTCAAATTCTTGATGCTGACTCCAGCCAGCAAGTTGTGATTGAAGCGGCGAAATCTGGTTCTAGCTTTGTTGTCCAAGGGCCACCAGGAACGGGCAAAAGTCAAACTATTGTAAACATGATTGCAGAACTGGTTGGTGATGGCAAATCAGTTTTATTAGTTGCAGAAAAAGAAACAGCGCTGAGTGTAGTTTATAAGCGTATGGCTGAATGTGGTTTAGACCATATATGTCTTAATCTCCACCACAGTGGTACAACAGATAAGCGGGAGCTTGTAAATAATTTATCGAAAACTATTGAATATCTTAAACAAATTCACGGTGAAGAAAATAATCATCTATTTTTTGAGAGGCTTGTTTCTAGTCGTCAATCGCTAAAATTATATCTGACAAGTTTACACTCTAAAGAAAAACCTCTAGATAAATCACCATTTGAGATATTTGGTGAGCTTTTGAAAAAAGAGCGCGAAGCAATTCCCAATATTAACTTCATATTTTCGAACTTTAGCCAATGGAATCCTAGTAGATTACAAGAAGCAAAAGATTTATTAAATCAATTGGCGCAATTTTTACCTTTATTTAAAGGTGAGAAAAAAACTATTTGGGCAAAAAGCTATAGCGTTTCTTAATCTGGTGAAGTACAGTAACAAGAATGGGTAAACCAGTTATAAATATCATTTAACGAGACTTGATTAAAAGCACTTTCAATCGCTTTTGCTAAGTCTGGATAACTTCTAGCTCCAATAGAACGTAGTAAATTTTTAATTTTTGACCAACAGTTTTCAATTGGTGAAAAATCAGGAGAATATGGTGGCAAATAAATCAATTTAGCTCCAGCAGATTCGATTATTTTCTCAATGTCTCCACCTTTGTGAATTGAACAATTATCCATGATTACATAAGCGCCTTCCCACAGCTTTGGAACTAATTTTTGAGAGATATAAGCCTCAAATGTCAGCCCGTCATATGCTCCTAAAATACTATATTGACTAATCACACCTTTGAGAGCAAGCGCTCCAATTATGGAGACATTTTTACAGCGTTTTTGAGGTCGTGAGCCATTCGCTCTTTTACCTTTTTTAGAACGAGCGGAGTGTCTTATTAAAGATAGATTAGCTCCTGCTTCGTCAAGAAATACAAGGTTTTCCGTCGGTATCCCATGAAGTTGAAGCCAGAACTGTACTCTTAATAATTGAACTCTTTCAGTCTCTTTTTCTGCGGCGTGCAATGTTTTTTTTTAGGCTTATTTCTATCCTCTGTAACATCCTGTCTACCGTAGAGATACCGATTGTTATTCCTGTTTTTTCTTTGAGTTCTGAGCGAATTTCTTTCAAGGTAGCATCATTCTTAGCTTCAACTATTTCTTCAAGAATCTTAATTTGTTCTTCATTGAGCTTCGGAGGAGTTTGTTTTGTCCTAACTTTAGGAGCGATACTTGCTGTTTCTCTATATTGCTTTAGTAATTTCTCAATAAAACCTAAACTGACACAAAATTTGTTTGCTAATTGACGTTGTGATATTCCACCTGACAAGTATGTATCAAATATTTTTTTGCGAAAGTCGAGGGAATATGGTTTCATTTTTACCCTTGAGTAGATACACTGATTTATTTTAATTAGTGTACTTCATTAGACTGGGAAACGCTATATCTAAATTCTTATTCTTATGAAATGGAATTGCAAATTACAGAGGAAATAGAGGAATTTCAGAAAGCAATATTGTCAGTCCAAAAGATTAATCAAGAATTACAGGGGATTCTACAAGTTCAACCTTTGTTGAGTTTAGAGTCACTAGATAAGTGCTATCCAGCCTTACTGCATATACTAAAATCTCCATTAAATTTACCAGAAAATTGGGTAGGAGTAGATATTGCACTTGCTCAAGATGTTTTTAGTAGTCTGAAAAAAGATGTTTTAGAAATTGAAAAAATTAAGCGATTACAAGAAACCCAAAACCTATTAAGCAAGCTTTTAAAATTATTTAACATTTTTCGTAGGAGTAAACCTAATTCTATTGAGTCTTTGCAAAATAAGCTGCGTCAAATTGATTACCCCGCTCGTCAGGTTTTAGGATCTTTATTTAACTCGGAAGTTTCTAGTAAAGCACAGTTAAAGGAAATTGAAAAAGCTTTAAATTGGTTGATTGGCTTACAAAAGTTTTCGCTTTCTGCTGATTCCGTCCAGCGTATTCTAAATACTCCTTCTAAACGGCGCAGAATGGCTGAATTAGTTAAGGAATATGAGTCAGCCCATCAGAGTATTAGGCAAGGATTAGATTTTCTTTTATCGCACTTTAATGAAAGTGACATTACAGATTATTACTTACCTCGTAATCAAATTACTTTTGTCGAGCTAGAAAGCTTCTTAAACTTGGCTCAATCGGAACTGCCTTATTTTCAAGAATGGCTGACTTATGCAGAAACTTATCAAAAACTCGAAAATCTGGGTAATAAGAAGTTTTTAGATGCTTTACGTGAAAATCAAATCAAACCAGAGCAATGGTTCCCCGTTTTAGAAAAGCGAATTTATCAAATATGCCTTGATGCTATTCTTGCCAAAAAACCTGAGTTAAAGAATTTTAACCCAGAAGTACATGAACGACAAATAAAGGAGTTTTCTAAACTAGATTTTAAGCAACTAGATACTGCTAGAGAACGTTTAAAGCAGCTTCATGTACAACGCTGGCAAAACTGGGAAAAGACTTCACTTGCTCTAGGTGAGTTGCAAAACTTGAAAAAAGAAGCGAATAAGAAAAGCCGACATTTACCCATTCGTAAACTCCTCAATGATACACAAAAGGGAATACCAAATATTGCCAAAGCCTTAAAGCCTTGCTGGATGATGAGTCCACTTTCTGTTAGTCAATATATAAATCCAGATGTAATTCATTTTGATGTTCTTATCTTTGATGAAGCATCTCAACTTCGGACTGAGGATGTTGTTCCTTCAATTATCCGTTCTAATCAAGTGATTGTAATTGGGGACAAAAAACAACTTCCTCCCACATCATTCTTTGCAACCGGAGACAGCCAAGAAGATATCGGTGATGAGGATGATGCAAGCTATGAAAGCGTTTTAGATGAATGTTCCAAGTTTATGTTTGGACGCACACTAAAATGGCACTACCGCAGTGAAGATGAGCGTTTGATAGCTTTCTCCAACCATCATTTTTACGACGACAAATTAGTTACATTTCCAAATCCAGTTCAAAATTCAGAGTTGGGAGTATCGTTCCGACACGTTCCTGATGGCGTTTACGATCGCAGTGGACGCAGAGATAATCGACGCGAAGCTCAAGTGATTGCTCAGTTGGCATTGGAGCATTTTCAACGCTTTCCAGAACAATCCCTTGGTATTATTGCCTTTAGCGAAGCCCAAGCTGATGCAATTCGAGAGCAAATTGAGATTTTGGGAAAAGAATATCCTAATCTGGAAACGTTTTGCAGGGATAACTCGCCTCAGTTTTTTCTGAAAGCATTAGAAAACGTTCAGGGTGATGAGCGAGATGCCATTATACTCAGCGTTGGGTATGCTCGTGATTCTCAAGGTAAGCTTTATCTCAACTTTGGCCCCTTGAATCGGCAAGGTGGAGAACGACGACTCAATGTAGCTGTCACACGGGCAAAAAGCAAAATTACACTCGTTTCTTCCATTGTGGCTGGTGACATCGACAAAACACGCGCCGAAAGTAAAGGTGTAAAATTACTGCATGATTACTTAGAATATGCAGCCAGTGGTGGAGAAAGACTGCAAGGCAACTCTTATAGAGATGCACTTAAATTTGACTCGCCATTTGAAGAAGATGTTTACCATACCTTAGTCGAGCAGGGATACACTATCCGCACCCAAGTTGGATGCTCAGGATACCGGATTGACCTTGGTGTAGTCAATAGCGATCGCCCTGGTGAGTTTTTACTGGGTATTGAGTGTGATGGTGCATCTTACCATAGTTCACCTACTGCCAGAGATCGCGATCGCCTCAGACAACAGGTGCTTGAAAGGCTTGGTTGGAAAATTCACCGCATTTGGTCAACAGACTGGTTTCGTAACAAACCTGTTCAAGTTCGTCTGTTGATAGAAAAAATTAAACAACTACAACAAAATAAATAGCTAAAAGGTTCGTCCGCGATCGCTTTTCGATAGGTCTTGCTGTGTTCTGCGATTAAACTAAAAAATAAAAATTTTACATCTTTGGTATTGCCATACTTACAAAGGTGTATATTTACACTCAGTTTGCATTAAAATATATACCTTATAGATAATTATGCCGATTCAATGGCATGGAGTCACTGCAATGTCAATTGATGAAGTTGAAAACCAACAAAATAATGGTCTAGTTCAACCCTCTACAGACTTAATAGAAAAACTAGTAAAGGCAAAAGACAAGAAAAAAGCTAAAAAATCCAAACGGATTTTTGATGGTAGCACAGAAGCTTTTGCCAAGAAAATTCCCAAAAAAACTTTTGAAACTGAACTAGAGCAACTCCAGATTGAGCTAGTCAAAATGCAATACTGGATTAAGCACACTGGCTATCGGGTTGTTGTCATATTTGAAGGGCGCGATGCTGCCGGTAAAGGAGGAGTAATTAAACGCATTGCCGATCCACTCAATCCTCGTGGCTGTCGTGTAGTTGCTCTGGGAACTCCTTCCGATCGCGAGAAAACTCAGTGGTATTTTCAGCGCTACGTGCAACATCTTCCAGCAGCAGGTGAAATTATCCTCTTCGATCGCAGTTGGTACAACCGAGCCGGAGTTGAAAGGGTGATGGGTTTTTGCACTGAAGCAGAATATCAAGAATTCATGCAATCTTGCCCGGAATTTGAACGAATGCTGGTGCGATCGGGCATTGTTTTAATCAAGTACTGGTTCTCCGTCAGTGATGAAGTACAAGAGGAACGGTTTCTCTCTCGCAGTCACGATCCAGCCAGGCGCTGGAAACTCAGCCCAATGGATTTGGAATCACGCGATCGCTGGGTAGAATATTCCAAAGCCAAAGATACCATGTTTGCTTACACAAATATTCCAGAAGCCCCCTGGTTTACCATTGAAGCAGATGATAAAAGACGGGCGCGGCTCAACTGCATTCATCATTTGTTGAGCAAAGTTCCTTACGAAGATATGACACCTCCTCCATTAGACCTTCCGTCTAGACCCGTGGCTGAGGATTATGTTCGCGCCCCTCGTAATGAGCAGTTCTTTGTCCCTCAAGTCTATTAAGTTGATTAAAATATAAGATTAGCGATCGCAGGTGAGTTATATGGATAACAGAGTTATTAAGACATTAGAGTTTTGAGATGCACGTTATTGGCTGAATGAATTTGCTAAACTTCATCCAGATACAAATAACGCCTTGGTTTAGTGGTATGGATTGGTCAAGGGAAATGAGTTTGCCTCATTTGTGGAACTCCGTGAAATGTTTCCATCGGCAGAGCAAGTCGGTAAATTGACAGTGTTTAACATTGGTGGTAACAAAGTTAGACTCATTGCCGCAATTCATTACAACTGCCAAAAAGTCTACATTCGGGCTGTGTTAACGCATTCAGAATATGATGAAGGAAAGTGGAAAGAACAATGCAAAGTTTTAACCTTGATCAAACCATCACCGCTTGGTCATCTATTGCGGAAAACGTCTTTGTTCCTCACACAGAAGAGGAATATGAACGCTTGGTTGAGATCCTTGATTGTCTCATCGATCAAGTTGGTGAAGACGAGACGCATCCACTCGCTTCTCTAATGGAAGTGATTGGTGTTTTAATTGAAAACTACGAAACTGAGTATATTTCTGAGTTAGAGGTGATCGCTTAACTTCACCCAGTATAAATATACAGTGGCGTGTTGTCGAACTGGGGCGATCGCACTATCTCGTAAATTAGTTTAATGCGCAATCATCAGGATTTGGGCAAAGTACCCGGATTGTTAATTGAGGTAGTAACAGTTTAATGCGTAGGCGCAGCCCGTCGTAGACATCGCCTAGTTTATTGCCGAGTCAGGGCGTAGCCCGTCGCAGAAATCACTACAACGGCTTACTTCTTGTGCATTTCATAGACAATCCCTCACAAAGCTTTAGTACAATTCTAAGCAATGCAGACTTGGATTATTCAAAAGCTCCTGAATTACCTCCACCCCAGAACGAAGTAGAGATTCAACTTGTTTTGTTGGTGCATTTCCACAGCGTAGCCATACAACTTTAGGTGGAGAACCGTACAAATGGCTTCTTTCGGCAAAGTCTACATCTTGAGTTACGATGCAAAAATCATTGGTTTTAGCAAATTCCCATATTTCAGTATCAGTCTTTACTTCTAGTCCATGAAACTGAACATGACTGGAATCAGGGAAAACGTCTGCTAATTGAGTACCAGCTTGCGACTCAAATTTTGATCAAAAAGCAGCTTCAAATACCACCTGCCGTCTGCGTAACGTTTGGTAGAGAGGCAACTAAACGATGTTCACGGTCAGCAGCAAACTCTAGACTTGCCCTAATATCTTCTTCTGTTAATTCAGGGAAATCGTCTAATATCTCTCCATGAGACATACCAGCTGCCAACCAGCCTAGAACATCGTACACGGTGATTCGCATCCGTCTAATACAAGGCTTACCATCTCGCTTGTCCGGTTCAATTGTAATAATATCGTGATAGCTCATGGTGATTATAAACTGCATAGCATCTTTCTAAGTCTAGAACAGCTTTACATCGTGCTGCAACGAGGCGATGTCTACGACGGGCTACGCCTACGCAACAACAGTCTACTTCTTTTACTGCCATAGTCTACGACGGGCTATTCGGCGATCGCACTATCTCGTAAAGTACTTTTATTAACACGCAATCATCGGGATTTGGGCAAAGTAACCGGATTGTTAATTGAGGATTGGACGGTTTAATACGATAGATTCACCCATAATAATGATCGCCTATACTTGCTCATAAGAAACTTTGTAACTACAATGTATGTATGAGTGAGATAAAATTTGAGTGGAATCTCTCCAAGGCTAAAAGCAATGAGCGTAAGCATGGCGTATCATTTGAAGAGGCTAAAACTGTCTTTTATGACGAAAATGCGCGTTTAATTTACGATCCAGAGCATTCAGTTGAGGAAGATCGGTTTCTTCTGCTGGGTATGAGTGATGAGTTTCGATTATTAGTGGTCTCTCATCTGTATAAAGATAGCGATCGCCTAATTCGTATTATCTCTGTTCGTACAGCTACAAGACACGAACGTAAGCAATATGAGGAGTTTTTGCCATGAAAGATGAATATGATTTTTCTGAGTCTGTTCGTAATCCCTATGTGAAAAATCTGAAAAAGCAAATTACAATCCGCTTAGAAGAAGATGTGATTGAATACTTTAAGTCTCTTGCAGAAGAAACAGACATTCCCTATCAAACTTTAATTAATCTCTACTTACAGGATTGTGCCAAGTCTAAGCGTAAACCTTCTCTCGACTGGGCATAATGTTTAAATAGTTTAGTAAAGTTGATCAAAAGCATGGATGGGAGTCTTGGCGCAGTCCACCGTAGCCATCGCACTTTCTCGTAAATTAGTTTTATTAACACGCAATCATCGGGATTTCAGCAAAGTATCTGGATTGTTAATTGAGGATTGGACGGTTTAATGCGTAGGCGCAGCCCGTCGTAGACATCGCCTAGTTTATTGCCGAGTGAGTGCGTAGGCGAAGCCCGTCGCAGACATCGCAACAACAGTCTACTTCTTGTGCATCTCACACACAATTCCTAAATATACAGTGACTTTTTGTAAAGTTTGGGCGAATCATATATCTAACCCTAAAATTTAGAACTATACTAACTTGACTAGTTAATTCTCTAGGAAAATTCATCTGTGATCAGCCTAGCAAGTGTTTCCAATACCGTGTCCGAAGTGGAAAGTGATGGTTTAGGTGAAATTGACAATCTTGATAGGCAACTGTATCAGTGCTTCCAGAGTAAATTTTTAGTTCATCCTTCATTGACACGACTTATAGTTAGTTTTCAAGCTAACAAAACTAGACCTATCTATCGGTGGTATAAATATAAAGAAGCTTTCTCTGCATCTCTTATAGAATATCTATTACAACGATATAAAATTACTAAAGGTAAGGTTTTAGATCCATTTGCAGGCAGTGGAACTGCGCTATTTGCTGCTAGTGAAGCTGGAATTGATGCTGACGGTATTGAATTATTGTCCATTGGTCAACAAATAATTAATGCTAAAAAGCTTTTAGATTCTGAATTCACTCCTGAAGATTTTGATAGGATCAAAAATTGGTCAAAGTTACAGGTTTGGAAGCAGTGTGAGCAGAAACAAGACTTACCAGAATTGAGAATCACAAAAGGAGCTTATCCTGAACTAACTATAAATGCAATTGAGCAGTATCTTGCAGCTTGCAAACGAGAAAATCATAGAGTCCAAGCAGTTTTAAACTTTGCCTTACTGTGCATTTTAGAATCCCTAAGTTATACACGTAAAGATGGACAGTATCTGCGTTGGGATTATCGTTCCGGTCGTGGACAGAGCAAGAAACCTTTCAACAAAGGCGAAATTCTAGAGTTTGATAATGCGATCGCCAATAAAATAAGTGAAATTATTGATGATTTACTGCCTTCTACACAACAAATTGAGCTTTTCCCAATTAAAAATTCTCAAGGTCAAATTCATCTTTATGGAGGATCTTGTCTTGAGATTATGCCGCGCCTAGCCAATTCCGTATATGATGCAATTATTACATCCCCACCCTATTGCAATCGATACGACTATACTCGCACTTATGCACTGGAACTAGCTTTACTTGGTATTTCTGAAAAAGAATTAATTAACCTTCGTCAGGAAATGCTAAGTTGTACAGTTGAAAATCGCCCCAAAGATTTATTGACTATCAACTCAGACTGGAAAACAGCCTTAGCTATTGCTGATTCACAGAATTTGTTGCAGGCTATCTTGAAATATTTAGATAACCAAAAAGCAAAGGGTGCATTAAACAACAATGGTATACCAAGAATGGTCAGAGGATATTTTTATGAGATGGCGTGTGTAATACAAGAATGTTTTCGTGTTCTTAAACCAGGGGCACTTTTATTCATGGTTAACGACAATGTTCGTTATGCAGGCGCAAGCATTTCAGTAGATATGATTCTCTCTGATTTCGCCGAACAGCTAGGTTTTGTTATTGAAAATATTCTTGTTTTGCCAAGTGATAAAGGTAATAGTAGCCAGCAAATGGGAAATCATGGACGCGATCCATTGCGGAAGTGCGTTTATGTATGGAAAAAGCCATAAATTTAATTCCTATGTGTTCCTATCAAAATCATCTTCAATCCATTGATGATCTTATAACAACTTATGAAGCAATTCGTGCAGGTTTTGTGGCTCTTGCACTGGAGAAAAATCGACGTGCTACGCCATTCGTCGCAGAAGCAAGGGCACTTAAAGAAGCTGCTAGTCAAGCTGAGAGTCCTATTGAATTACTAAAGATTAAGGGCATTGAGATGGGATTGTTAACTGCGGCAGGCTTATCTGATAAATCTCTAGCGCACCTGATGCCAGAGGATAAGGTAGAGGCTGTAAATGGTCTGATCAAAAATTTTCTTGAACCAGCAGGTGCAAACTTTCCAGAAGAATTGGTTTTTAGATTTTTACTGACTCGTGGTGACACACTTGGTGGTTCAATGCGAAATGTTGGAGGCGTGTTGGCACAAAGAAAGCTGACTCGTGCAATTCTCTCCACTCTCACGATCGCGGGTACAAGATACCACTGGCAACACTCAAAAAGTAAAAAGTGGATAGCCATGACAAATAATGACTCAGAAATTGAGTTATCTTTACGAGGAATAAGCTGGGAAAGCGAGATTGGTAATCGCACACTAATTTATAACCTGACTGTCCCGCTAGTTAGAAGTAATGTGGATCTATGTTTGTTTAACTTAGCCCCAGCAGAGTTAGTCGCCAACAAATCTAGCACCATTGAACCATCTGTAGTTGCGCCATACGTTATCGCCCTTGGTGAACTTAAAGGCGGCATAGATCCCGCAGGCGCAGATGAGCATTGGAAAACTGCACAAGCAGCACTAAATCGTATACGTGAAGCATTTTCTAGAGTAGGGCATTCACCTCTGACTTTCTTCGTAGGATCAGCGATGTCTACGACGGGCTACGCCTACGCTAGAAGGATGGCAGGCGAAATCTGGAATCAATTGGAAAACGGCACTCTCAGTAACGCTGCTAATTTAAATCGAGAGAACCAAGTTGCATCTATTTCTCGTTGGTTGTGCAGTCTATAAAGATGTATCTGCTGGTAGTGATTGTTTTCCCTATCATGCGATCGCTACAATGGTATACTTCTTCTGCATTTCACACACATCTCTGCGATCGCACTATCTCATAAATTAGTTTTATTAACGCACAATCATGGGGATTTCAACAAAGTACCCGGATTGTTAATCGAAGATTGGACAGTTTAGTGCGATCGCAAGCTGGTTGTCGAAGAATGCAATCACACCAACGTTCTACTTCTTATGTATCTCACACACTCTCTCTGAATGTGATCGCACCAACAGTCTAATTTTTATGCATCTCACAGATAATCTTTGTCATGGGATCACTACAACAGTCTACTTCTTGTGAATCTCGCACATAATTTTTAAAGACGATCGCAATATCTCGTCAATTAATTTTATTGACACGCAACTATCAGGATTTTAGTAATATATGCAGCTATTAGGGTGCGTTACGCTTTGCGACAACGCACCACATCTACAATTTTATAGAAATTTTCTGTTCACTTAATGTTTGCATTACGGTCAAATTTGCTATATTTAAAGCCAAATTCTTAATTTTGATGTATTATTTATAACAATTAGTGTAAATAAAAATTATATTGCAGTATGGAATCTCAATTAATTGAAATAAAGCTTAGTAACTTAACTCCTATCTCTGATGATATCGATGTTCTAATCATTCGTGAGTTTTGGGAAGAAGTAAGTAATGTGTTGTTAACATCAAGCTTGACTATAACGCCTTACAAGATGGCTAAACAAAATTACTTGATTGAAATTGATACCTCAGATGTAATTTTGTTTCTAAAAACAGCAGAGATTTGTGAACAAGATCCAGCAGTTCTTTGTCAACGCATGGATGAGCAAATTAAGCTTGGATATCATATGCTTAGTAGCATCCTTAAACTTCGCTTGAAATATGAGCTATGTAATGAAACAGAACAAGATGTACTCCAAGTTGTTGTTGGAAAGTTCTTACAGCAGCTTTTTTTGGCAATGAATCTTTCTCTTCCAGGTAGCATTACACTTTACTCATCAGAATATGTAAAAGCTAATGAGCTTGTACCAAAGTTTTTTTCTTTATATAGGATACCCAGGGCTATTTCATTCTAAAAAATTGCTTAAGTGTGTCTAACCCAAATGAACATAATCGTTGAGCTTGTGCCATATTTTCAAACATTTGACTTCGATATAAATTCAGAGTGAAATTACGAGCGATAGCAAAAATCTGGGGTAAAGGTTTAGTACGAATTCTAGAAGCGTCTTCTCCTTGAGTTACATCTCGAACATAATGAACTTTATTTTCAACACCCCAATATCCCCGGATGCGCTCGCTAAACTCTTGGGCTGTCGTACTTAAGGAAGATATGTAATAACGTGTTTCATTTTGGACTTCAATATGATTGTGTCTGATAGTCTGACGTTCTGATTGGACTCGGATGATAGTTTTCAGACCAGGCCAGAATCTGATATCATTTGGCGACTGACAAATACTAACTCTACGTTTTTCGATTCGACCATGACCTTTATTAATTAGTGAAACAGTAGAGTCTGGTATAAAATTTGTTTTAACATCTTTAAACAGACCTGGTTGGTTGCCTTTAAGGGCAGCAATGTAATCATTGCCAGTTTCGATTATCAATTCACAAGTTTTTTTTGGGTATTAATCGCATCAAAAGCGAAAACTACCCCTTGAAGAGCTAATTTTTGAATCAAAATTGGTAGAGCTTTAATTTCATTGGTTTTAGCATCTACTTCCCACGGCTCTAAAATCAAACCACGCTCGACAATATAGGTGCTAACTAACATTATTGCCGGATGAGAATCGGAATTTGGATTATCTTCTTCGATTTGATACGAACCTTTGATGACTTTGCCATCTAACCCTATGGTTTCTCCGCAGACTGGTTGTATATTAAAGAACTTAGCAAGACACGCTCCATATTCCTCGTAATTAACCTGTAACAAGGCACGACGTAAGGTGCTATATGAGGGTAATCTATTTTTCGCAGGTTTTAATAGTTCTATCAATTCTTCGTGGTAGCTTGCAATCCAATCTCCGATTGCTAAAAATCCTTTATTCCCCGCTGCGATCGCAAGGGTAAATAATGCTAGACACAATGGCAACGTATGACGTTGCCCAGCCCGGCGGCGGGGGTCTTGAAGCTCAAGAAAAGCTTCAATTATTGCTGGTTGGCTCACGGTACTAGATGTATTTCATTTTTAGTGCTACATTTTACCATACAGCCTTTATGTTTAGAATGAAATAGCCCTGATAGGATACCAGGTGTAAAGCCTGATGTTCCAAAACCTCCCGATCTGAGTGCATATATCCTAGAATCTGCCTTTATTCATGCTTTACGTAGAGGCTGGCCAAAACTAACACAACTTCCTTTTCAAACTGTATGGAGTTGGGTAACAGAAGAATTGCCATATTCTTTAGACTTGGCAGAAAAACCACACCATAAAGCTCTATTTACACTTCTTAGAATTACCAGCACTCAAACTAATCAGACAGACACTATTCTGCTAATTGCACAAGCCCTTGAAGCACTTTTTGTTGATGGTAAAGAAGGAATTGGTAATACTTTAAAGCAACGTCTAGAGCTAGTCCTTGGAACACCTCAAACTCATAAAAACTGGTTTAGTAAGTTTTATAATCGTAGGAGCCAAATTGCTCATGGTAGTATGCCTATCTTGCGCCCTGGTGATTTATATGATATGGATGACCCATCTATTGAGAACTATATTGAAGAATTCTATGGATCAATAGATGAAGCAGTTGCAGTTATCCTAGCAGTTTTACAAGATTTGATATGCAACAATGCTAGAGAATACTGTTTTCTTCAAAATGTTGTTAGACCCAATCGACACAATCAGTAGGTAAAAAATAAAAATTTACTAAATAATTAGTAAAATAATTACACTTATAATAGAGTTATGTAGAGTTGTTTAACTATATATAATTAAAGCAGATATGGGAGGTGTGAGTAATTCAGTAGGGTGCGTTGTCGCAAAGTGCAACGCACCCTATTATAATTTGCATAACGTAATCGCCTACCTTGTTGTCAAATAAAGGCGATCGCACCATTTAATCTAAAAAATCGTCATTAAAAATAGTCTTTCATTTTACAGTTTTCCTTTGAGCAAAATGCTTTTAAAATCTAAAAACCAGACTCCATAAGAGTTATACTATCTAAAGCATCAAAACAGATTGTTCTTAGATAACCCTGCAACCTGCATTTAGGCTAGAAATAGACTCTTTTTTCTACCCCCGCGAAAAAACCTTACATTATATGATGTTGAGGAGCGATCGCTAGGTTCGGAGTAATCCCAAGAGTGCATTTGACGGAAAGGAAGACCCATCTTTTGGAAGACATACTTCTCTTTCACACCAGAAGCTACTAGGTCAGGCTTCAGCGCTTTGATAAATTC
The DNA here is from genome assembly GCF_014023275.1 of Nostoc edaphicum CCNP1411. NCBI lineage: Bacteria > Bacillati > Cyanobacteriota > Cyanophyceae > Nostocales > Nostocaceae > Nostoc > Nostoc edaphicum. The sequence continues at coordinate 4,814,468 of NZ_CP054698.1, read as the reverse complement.
CTCGAATTCGTAAGCGGTAACGTCGTCATAAACGATGGTGCCGTTTTCGATGTAGTGAGTGGTACGTTTGTAATCGTCATTATGAGCGAACTCATAACCTGTACCAATCATCTTCATGCCCAAGTCTAGGAAAGCTGGGACAACGTGGCGAGGACGTAGACCACCAACCATGATGGCAACAGTCTTACCATCCAAACGGGGGCGGTACTTAGCAATTACCGCATCCATTGTGGGCTGATATTTGGCGATAACTTTCTCAGCGTTTGCTTGGATTGTTTCGTCAAACTTGGAAGCGATTTCCCGTAAAGATTCAGCAATCTTGGTGGGGCCGAAGAAGTTGTATTCCAACCAGGGTATACCATAAGCTTCTTCCATGTGACGGCTGATGTAGTTCATCGACCGGTAACAGTGGATGAGGTTCATCTTCACATTGGGGGTCATCAACATTTCGTTGATGGTGCCATCACCTGACCACTGAGCGACTACGCGCAAGCCGATTTCTTCTAACAGGATGCGGCTAGCCCAAGCATCTCCACCGATGTTGTAGTCACCAATGATGGCTACATCATAAGGAGTACCTTCAAACTGAAGTGTACCGTCTTTTTTCGCTTGGTCTGCTCTGGTGAAAACCCAGTCACGAACCATGTCGTTAGCAATGTGGTGTCCCAAAGATTGGGAAACACCTCGGAAACCTTCGCAACGCACAGGTACAACTGGCTTGCCGATTTCTTTCGATGTCTTCCGAGCAACTGCTTCGATGTCATCCCCAATTAGACCGATGGGGCATTCTGATTGAATGGAAACACCACGGTTGAGGGGGAAAAGTACATCTAGTTCTTGGATTAGCTTGACAAGTTTCTTGTCACCACCAAACACGATATCTCTTTCTTGGAAGTCAGAGGTGAAGTGCATAGTACCAAAGGTATCAATACCTGTGGTGCCGATGTAGTAGTTACGACGACCAGACCAAGACCAGTAACCGCAACCTACAGGCCCGTGGCTGATGTGGATCATGTCCTTAATAGGGCCCCAAACCACACCTTTAGAACCGGCGTAAGCACAACCACGAGCGGTCATTACCCCAGGAAGGGATTTGATGTTAGATTTAACGCCGCAATCGGACTTACCTTCTTCGTATACACTTAAGTGCTTTTCGCGCTTTTTAGCAGCTTTGTCTGGGTAAGCACTGAGAACTTCTTTAATTAGTTCTTTTCTTTCTTCGATGATGTTTTGATTTTCTGGAGGTGTCATATTTAGCCTCTGTGACTCGTAAGGATCGGGGCATAGGGGGACTAGGAGTCCCCTCTAAGATTAGGGGAGAGATGCAAGAGAGAGAGGAAAAGGTAAGATATGGAACTCTTCCTTTTTCCTTGTGCTAAATCGTTATTTTTTAGCGGCTACTTAGACTAAGCTTGAGTCTGACCAACCAATTTGGCAGCATTTTCTTCGCTTTCGAGAATACCAAATTCAATCAACAATTCTTCTAGTTCTTCCATTTCGATGGGTGTAGGAATAGACAGGTTTGTGTTGTTGATGATCTTGGTAGCCAATGTCCGATATTCGTTAGCTTGGTTGCTTTCTGGTGCGTACTCGTTAACAGTCATGCGGCGCAATTCTGCGTGTTGAACAATGTTGTCACGGGGTACGTAGTGAATCATTTGGGTGTTCAACCGTTTTGCCAAGGTTTCGATCAATTCGATTTCTCGGTCTGTGTTACGGCTGTTACAAATCAAACCACCCAAACGCACGCCACCGGTGTGAGCATACTTAAGAACACCACGAGCGATGTTGTTAGCAGCGTACATCGCCATCATTTCACCAGATGTAACGATGTAGATTTCTTGTGCCTTACCTTCGCGGATAGGCATTGCGAAACCACCACATACAACGTCACCTAATACGTCGTAAGATACGAAGTCTAGGTCTTGATAAGCACCATTTTCTTCTAAGAAGTTGATGGCGGTGATAATACCACGACCGGCGCAACCTACACCGGGTTCTGGCCCACCAGATTCTACGCAACGAACGTTACGGAAACCGGTTAACATTACTTCTTCGATTTCGATATCTTCTACTGCACCACGTTCTGCGGCGAGGTGAAGAACGGTTGTTTGAGCTTTGCTGTGCAGCATCAAACGGGTGGAGTCAGCTTTAGGGTCGCAACCGACGATGAGGATGCGTTGACCCATTTCTGCCATAGCTGCCAAGGTATTTTGAGAGGTGGTAGATTTACCGATACCGCCCTTACCGTAGAAAGCTATCTGTCTAATCTTTTCTTCTGTCATTGTTCGTGTTTCCCTGCAATTGGTTGGTTGGTGGGTCTGTGCGTTTGTCAGTTGCGTTCACGCCAGTTGAGCGACAGTAGTGAGCGCGTGTAGAGCATCGTTAGTAGCGTTGGCATAAATGCCTGCTGGGGGCGATCGCTCCACAGCCCAAGTTATTGACAGTAAGTACATCGATCTTCCTCGTTAAAAATTTTTTTTCTTTTGGTTATTTGTCCTTTGTCCTTTGTCATTTGTTTTGACAAAGAACAAAGAAAATTACGCAATTTACAAATACGTCATAATGTGTTTCAGCTTGCAAGATTCGATAGGACTTGATGTTGTTATTTGTCAACAATCAATGCATAAGTCCTATTACTTGTTCAAAATAGCGCCCTTCATGTTTGTGACGCGATCTAGTGCAGCTTTGGTATTTTCTGCTGACACTCCACGCACAGCCATTGCTTCACCGAGATGCTTGGCGATCGCATCGAAGTGTGGTTGCTGTAAATTCAATCCTGCGTGGGTTTTGTCCATTGGACGACCGCCGTATTGCTTTGGCCCTTCAAATATTTGAGCTAAGAAAGCAACTAGATGATTGCGTTGCTTTACCATGTCTGTACCAGCAAAAACGGGGCCGAGGAGGCTGTCTGTAGCAATGCGTTTGTGGAGTTCATCTACTACTTGTTCAATAGCCGGTTGTCCACCAATGTTGTCGTACAATGTGCTCATACTTGTCTCCTTTGAAGCGAGTTGGATGATGAAATTTGCAAGTAGGCGCTTAATCTCTTTGCCTATATGCTGTTAGCCGTCATAGCTAATTTAGCTATCGGTTGTCGGTAGGATTGAAGCATTGATGAGAAGACAATTATATGGTTCAAATCCTACTTTCTATTCCTGGCTGAATGCATATTAGGGCGTATTTGTAGAGTACGATAAGTCCTACAGCAATTCCTAAACTGCTTCGACTACAAGGCTCTTGCTGACACGATCTTGTAATCTGGCTTCGATCGCAATTTTGAGAGTTGCTGTACTACTAGAACAGGAACCACAAGCACCTTGCAGCACAACTTTAACGCGATCGCCTTCTACATCATAGAGTTCTACATCTCCCCCGTCTGCAATCAGTACGGGTCTGACTTCTTCATCAAGAACCTTTTGAATTAGAGCAATCTTTTGCACGTTTGTTAGCGCTCGTTGCTTAGATGTAACAATTTCTGTGGCAACTTGTACGCCGTAATTGTTGAGAGCAGGTGAGGCGTATTCCTGTTGAACTGATCTAATAATATCATCGATATTAGCCAGACAGGAACCGCATCCGCCACCAGCTTTTACATAATTTGTTACTTGCTCGGCATCCGTGAGATGATTTTCTAGAATGACGCGACGAATTTTAGATTCGCTGATGCCAAAGCAACTGCAAATTAACGCGCCTTCATCATCATCATCGTGGGTAGCTAGAGGTATGCCACGATAATTGTAGATAGCGGCTTCTAGCGCTTCTTGTCCCATGACAGAGCAGTGCATCTTTGCTTCTGGCAAACCACCCAGGTAATCTGCAATGTCTTTGTTGGATACTTTCAAGGCTTCATCTAAGGTTAAACCTTTAACCATTTCGGTTAATGCACTAGAAGATGCGATCGCACTAGTACAACCAAAGGTTTGAAAACGAGCATCTAGAATCTTATCAGATTCTACTTCCACTTTCAGGTGCAATCTCAGAGCATCACCGCAAGCAATGCTGCCGATTTCACCCGTTGCAACCTTAACTCCAGCTTCGCCCGTTTCTTCAATTTCTCCCTGATTTTTGGGATCGTAAAACAGTTCTAATACTTTATCGGTGTAGTCCCACATATTATTAAGTGCTGAGTGCTGAGTGCTGAGTTCTGAGTGGGGGAGTGGGGAGTGGGGAGTGGGGAGTAGTAAATTCTTTATTCCCTATTCCCTATTCCCTATTCCCTATTCCCTAATTAACGATGCGCTAGTGCTTGTTCTTGTCCTTGCAACCAACCTGCATCATCATTTTTGAAGGGTGAGAGGGCGCGTAGACGTTCTACAATGCTGGGCATTACTTCTATTACTTGATCGATTTCGGCTTCTGTGGTGTAGCGACAAAGACTGAAGCGAATTGAACCGTGCAAAGTTGTATAGGGTAAGCCCATTGCCCGTAGGACATGGGAGGGTTCTAGAGAACCGGAGGTACAAGCAGAACCGGATGATGCACAGATACCGTATTTGTTCAATAACAGTAGAATTGCTTCACCTTCGATGTACTTGAAGCCGATATTGGTTGTGTTTGGCAATCTCTGCGTAACGTCACCGTTAACGACACAATCGGGAATTTTAGCGAGTAAAGTTTGTTCGAGGCGATCGCGCAGCTTTCTTTCTCTTGCCGTCGCTTCTTCTAAGTGTAACAGTTCGAGTTCCGCAGCTTTGCCCAAGGCGATAATTGCTGGAACATTCTCTGTACCCGCCCTACGTCCACGTTCTTGGTGTCCCCCAATCATGAAGGGACGGAACCGAACCCCGCGCCGGATATATAAAGCACCAATTCCTTTCGGCCCGTGTAGCTTATGACCAGACAGAGTTAACATATCGACGGTGCTAGTCTTCATATTCAAGGGGATTTTTCCCACTGCTTGCACCGCATCTACATGGAAGATAGCGCCAGATTCTTTGACGCGCAACCCAATTTGCTCAATTGGGAAAACCGTTCCGGTTTCGTTATTCGCATACATAATTGTCACCAAGGCGGTGTTACCCGTCAAGGAAGCTTCTAGTTCATCTAGATCCAGCTGCCCTTGATTATTTACTGATAGATAGGTAACAGTGTAACCTTGGGTTTCTAATTGTTTGCAGACATTGAGTACTGCTGGATGTTCAACTTGGGTGGTGACGATGTGGCGCTTTTCTGGTTGCGCTAACAGTGCGGCTCGAATCGCGGCGTTATCTCCCTCAGTTCCACAACTTGTGTAGACAATTTCAGACTCATCGGCTCCCAGGATGGCTGCAAGTTGTTCTCTTGCTGTTCTCACTGCTTTACCGACTTGCCCACCAAAAGTATGCATACTGGAGGGATTGCCGTAATAATCCGTCAGGTAAGGTAGCATTACCTCTATAACTTCTGGGTCTACCTTAGTGGTGGCATTATTATCGAGATAGATGCAGTTATTTTGCATTGTTGTCTTCAATTACGAATTAGGAATTATTTAAGCTTCTGCTGCCATTTTTTGGGGTTGGCGCTTTTGCAACTGTTCCGAGTATTTCTGGGAATAGCAGTTAAACCAACGTTCCCAGTAATCTTGTTTATTTGTTAATTTAGCAACTACGCGGTTGTAATTGGCAAACCAGCCTTCCCAATAATCGCTAGGCTGCTTAATGCAACCGTCGCAGGTGGGACAACCAGCTTTACACTGAGGCACGGTATGAATGCTACCAATACAGTTTGTACAAAGTTCAGGGTCAATCCAGTGCTGTCCATCAACCACTTTAACTGCATTTGTGGGACATACCGTTAGACAGAGATTGCAGGAAATACACTGGCTAGTAAGAATTTTGTAAGCCATGATTTATTCTCCTTTTGGGGAATGGGCATTGGACATTGGGCATTGGGCATTGAGGATTGGGTTTAGGGGAGGGCGTTGAGGATAATTCTTATCCCATGCCCCATGCCCTATGCCCCATGCCCTATTCGTTATTCCCTAATTCCTTAACGTATTGCTCGTAAAACTCTAAAGCAACCTTTTCAATTACGTCGTAAGCTTCAATTGTCTTGATTCCAGCTTCTTGCAATTTTTCTTGAGGACAGTTACCAATCTTGGAGACTAAAACTGCTTTGCAATCTGCGATCGCTTTCATAATATGCTCAAAAGAAGCTTCTTCGCCGTATCCACCTTGGCAGTATTGGTCAATTTTGCGATGGCTAACAAAGCGAACTTCATCCCCACCCACTTCGTAAATTTGGAATTCTTTCGCATGACCGAAGTGTTGGTTTACCAATCCACCGCCTTTGGTTGCTACTGCAACGAGGATTTTCGGACTGTTAGCAAATTTCTTGCCGGCTAGCGCTTTATCTTTGGCTACTTTAAGTTCTTCTTTAAACTTCTCAATCCCTTCGTGAACGGTAGCGCGTTGCTCCATGTCGTATTCTGGAGTCATTTCCAAGAATTTCTCTTTGGAAAACTCCTGGCTGCGGTCTTCTCCCAATAATCCGACTGCATCGGCACGGCACTGGCGACAGTGACGCATCATTTTCATGTTACCAGAGCAGTTGTCTTGAACTTCTTTGAGTTCTTTGGGTGTGGGGCCGCGTTGACCGGTTAAACCGAAGTGTGTGCCATGTTCTGGTGCAGAAATCAATGGCATGATGTTGTGCAAGAATGCACCTTTCTCACGGATGACTCGATTCACTTCGACTAAGTGATGGTCATTAATTCCGGGAATCATCACGGAGTTGACTTTGCATAAGATGTCAGCGTCTTTCAGGGCTTGCAATCCTTCCATCTGTCTTTCGTGGAGGATTCTTGCGCCTTCAATGCCTCTATAACGCTTGCGTCTGTAGTGAACCCAAGGATAAATCTTAGCACCGATCTCTGGATCTACCATGTTAATGGTGATCGTTACGTGATCTATATTTAATTGTTTAATGCGATCGATGTAGTCTGGCAGCATTAAACCATTGGTTGATAAGCACAGCTTGATGTCTGGTGCTTGCTCTGCAATCAACTCAAATGTGCGGAAAGTCTTTTCTGGGTTCGCCAGAGGGTCGCCAGGGCCAGCAATTCCCACAACTGTCATTTGGGGAATCTTGCCACCAATGACCAAAGCTTTGTGTGCTGCTTGTTCTGGTGTTAGCAATTCGCTAACTACTCCAGGACGGCTTTCGTTAGCGCAATCATATTTGCGGTTGCAATAGTTGCATTGAATGTTGCAAGCTGGTGCAACTGCAACGTGCATCCGGGCGTAGTGGTGATGAGCGTCTTCGCTGTAGCAGGGATGTTTAGCAATGCGTTCTTGGAGCTTTTCGTCCCTTTCCACGGTGGTGCTGGTGGTGCTGTCACAGCCGCAACCACCTGATTTTGCTTGGGTTGGCGATTCCGTAGCGTTGGAGTTGAGGAGTCGTGTAGACGGTGATGTCATTGAGTTTCGCAAAAGGTCGGTGGACTTGGCTGCCACTGTGGGAGATGCTGTTGCTACTCTTTCATGCCCAGAATTGAAGTCGCGTCTTCCACACTGCCTGCAAACCCTTGGGTGAGGGCGACTTGTTTTCAAGTCAGGCAGGCGATAGATATCTGATGTTCGGCTGGTGTGTGTCAACGTTCGGTTCTTGGGTAGAATTTGTGCTTACAGCCGCGACTTCTCTTCACTTCAGGCATGGTGCTATGTCATCCCTCCACTCACCCTTCGCTTTGTTTTGTTTCAGAGCGTTAGGTGATTGGCGATATAAGATTTATAGCAGCCGTCTCCCAGCCAGATGTTGCGTCTCTCTAGGATAGAATTTATTGGATTTATTACTTTTGTACTCAAATACTAAAAACCCTAATTCTTCAAGCATTACAAGAATTAAAAAAGTTTTTTTCAGGTAGGGGTTCTAGTCTTTTTTGGTTGGGGTTCTAGTGTTTATAGATAGGGGTTCAGGATTTCTTTGTACTCAGCCAAAACCCAATCCTAGCAATAACTTTAACTAAATTGAAACTAGGTTTGGGTTATTTAAATGTGTACTCAGATTGCCCTCAAGTTCCGTCAAAAGCAAGAAATGACAAGGGTTTGAGGGTGAAAAACTGGAGTAGTCTACATCGTTCTACTCCAGAAACGTGCGAAATTCAATTCTGTATCTAACATATCATTTTTTTCAGGGTAAAAATGCAATTCATATTTATTTAATTTTTGCTTTGACAATGATGTTCAATTGTGGTTCTAAGTCTTGTCTGATAAGCGATATGAGGTAATGAAAATAGGTGTGTTCCTGCACATAATTTTCAAAAAACTTAACTTTTAACTCCTTTTTTTCATTCCCACAATGAGGAGATGGGTAAGAAACTGTCGGATTTTGTGTTTAAGAGAAACAACAAACTATAATCTAACATGATTGAGCGATCGCAATGAATTTTCTGAATTGCTCACTACAAACCTTAGCAAAAAACCCCATTCCCAACACGGGAAGGGGCAAAAATTAAAATATTTCTTCTTATATAGGAATCATATTTGATTTCTGAAAAAAACTACGAGATAATACGGACAGAATATTTGTCTAATAGCTAACAATGATAAACCAGCATCTACAAGCCGCGATCGCAGAACTACAAGAATTTATAGATGATCGCCCAGATGCGCGTGAGGTGAGGAAAGCGTTGGCAGTCAAATTGGTTTATCAAGGCTACAAGTATGAGGAAATTCAAACAATTTTAGATGTGTCACTGGGTTCGATAACAAGCTGGAAGCAAGCTTATGAGGAAGATGGAATTTCGGGACTGCGCCTGAACCACAAGGGAAAAAAAAGTTACTTAACTGCTCAACAACGAGAAGAAGTTTTAAGTTGGTTGCAAACAAAAGAATGTTGGGAACTTGGTGAACTCGAATATAAATTGGCTTTTGAATATGATGTAACTTATGAGTCAAAGCGGAGCTATTATGACTTATTTGATGCGGCAGGAATTAGTTGGAAGAAAACTACTTCTTTAAATCCAAAAGCTGACGAGGACGCTGTTGCTGCAAAAAAAAAAGAGATTGAAACACTATTGGCAAGGCATCGGCAGGAAATTGAAGAAGGAAAGTTGAGAGTATTGCTGCTTGATGAGTGTCATTTAATGTGGGGAGATTTAAGTGGGTATGTCTGGGGAAAAACTGACCAAGAAATAGCAGTGAGAGTTGTTAATATACGAGACAAACAGACATACTACGGGGCAGTTGACTATCTGGAGGGAAGCTTACTACTAAAAGCGTATAACGCAGGTAACTCAGAAAATACAATTGATTATCTACGTTATTTATTAGATCAGTCCCCCAATCAAAGATTACTTCTTTTTTGGGATGGTGCTTCTTACCATCGTTCACATCTGGTTCAAAACTTTTTAGGCGAGGTAAACCAAGATTTGTCTCAAGAGGAGTGGAAAATTCACTGCGTCCGCTTTGCTCCTAATTGCCCGTCACAAAATCCAATTGAGGATATTTGGTTACAAGCTAAAACCTGGGTGCGGCGTTTCTGTGCCTTGATTCCTTCGTTCTCACATCTCAAATGGATGTTTGAGTGGTTTATCCGGCACACTACCTTTGATTTTGCGACTCTTCAAATGTACGGAGCTTTTTCAGAAATCAAATATTAGTCCTATAGGAGAGAGGTTTTCCAGATACCGCTCTTTGTTGCTGATAAGCTGTTACGCAGCTAGATTGTATAATATTAGATTAAGTAATTAATTTAGTATCAGCCATCTATGCCAGCAAAAAATCATCTTTCCCAAGAGCAGAAGGAAAGGCTACTAAAAACGCTAAAAGAGCATGAAAATCCCTACGTAAGAGAAAAGATTCTGATTTTATTATTAATGAATGATGGAAAAACTTATCAAGAGATTAGTAAGTTTTTAGATATTGCATATCCAACAGTAGCATATTGGGCAGTTCACGGCGATCCAGATAACCTAGAAAGTTTTTTTAGATGGAAGAAGAGAAGGGAACTTCCGCAAAGTTACCAAAGAATATGAGGATTTATTATTAGAAATAATTGAAAAAGAGCCACTAGAGTATGGGTATGAATTTGGTCGTTGGACAGCAGCAAGACTAGCTACATACCTCGAAAAGATAACAGGAATTAAGTTAAGTGGTTCACAAGTTGGGAGAATATTAGAGCGAAAAAAAGTACGTTTACCTTTGGGCAAAATACAGCCTAGAGGACAAACAGAATCCTGAAATGCGTAAGGCATTTAAAGAAAAAATTGTCAGAATACTTAAGAATAACAAAGGAAGCCCCAGAGCGTTTACAGGTATGGTTTTGGGATGAGAGTGGATTTAGTTTAAGAGTGATAAGAAGAAAAAACTGGGGTAAGAAAGGTACAAGGAAACAAATCACAGGTCAAAGAAGAAGAGGAAGAGTAAATATTATGGGAGGGTTACGTTATCACGACAAGAAGAGAATGAATTTTGTGATTAAAAAAGGAAATGCCGATGTATTTTATGAGCAGCTTCAATCTTTGAATAATTTTCTATTGCAAGAATGGATAGAGCAAGGAAATAGAATTGAGACTTTCAATAAATGTTCTGCGAAAATAGTGATTATCTTAGATAATGCCAGCTTCCATAAAAGAAAAGATATTTTAGTTCGTATCAAGGCAGAAATGCCAAATATTATCCTGGAATTTCTACCACCTTATAGTCCAGATTATAATTTGATTGAATTGGTTTGGCATTCAGCAAAAGAATATATAGCTCATAGATTGTTCGAGTCAGTATCACAGCTAGAAGAGTTGTTAAATAAATTGTTAAATGAAGGAAGTCTTATTATTAAATGGGAACGCAAAATTAAAAATAAAGGTAATGCTGTTTATTAAATTTAGCTGCGTAACAGCTTACTATTTGGCTACAATCAAACCAAACGTGAAAAAATCTTAAGTTATGATAGCCATTTCCCAACAGCCGCCAAAAATGACCGTTGAGGAATATCTCGAATGGGAACCTCAGCAAGACCTTCGTTACGAATATGCAAATGGCGAAGTGTTTGCTATGACAGGTAGTACAATTCCCCATAACGACATTGCACTTAACTTGTACACTGCTTTACATCCTCATCTGCGTTTCAGGGGTTGTCGAGCGAATGTGTCAGGGGTGAAAGTGCAACTCACTGCCCAGAACCGCTACTATTATCCTGATGTGATTGTCAGTTGCAACCCTGAAGACCTGAATGCCCGCAACTTTATTCAACATCCGAAGTTGATTGCCGAAGTTCTTTCGCCAGGTACAAGCGCGAAGGATCGAGGTGAAAAATTCACTTATTATTTGACAATCCCCAGTTTGCAAGAATATATCTTGATTGACTCGGAACAAATCTCCGTTGAGCGTTACTGTCGCGGTGAGGGTAGGATGTGGTTTTACTATCCCTACACGGCTGGAGATATCGTCACCTTATCGAGTATTGAATTTGAGTGTCCGATTGAATTGCTGTATGAAGGTGTTGTATTTACTACTGAAGAATAAAGAGAATGTTCCGTGTTAACTTTTAAGCAACTGCATAGCCAGTGTAGGGTCTTAACTCCGGTGGACGAAAGCCAAGGACGATATGTTCTTTAGGAATTCCAGCCTGTTCTAAATCGGCGGCAATGCCTTCTTCTGTGCCATCCCGTTGAATCCAGATTTTGCCATCAATTAGGTCAATATGAACCAGACAGCCATGAATACGGCGATCGCCATCCCAACCTAGATCCATCCATAAATAGCGATCGCGGCTTTGATCGAACACCACTTCCGATTGAATCTTGGCATAAGAATAGGGTATTGAAGCATATTCACTGAGGATAGTTTCAATTACCTGGCGATAGTCGTCTAACTTGGTATAATCCATTGTTTAATGACCTCCTGTTTTGGATCAAAAGTAATCAGCTTTAAACGATGATTTCTCAGTAACAGTTTGCCGATGGGTTCTTCAAATAAATCATCAAAAACACTGTTAGGTACTGCAAGATATAGTACTCGCTCTGGCTCCAATTCAATTAAGATATCCTGATATAAAATATACTGACCCAATGCTTTTTCTAAATCATCAACATCCGATCTCCCGGTAAAACTTTTAATCTCAACTGCAATTTTGGATTCTGCTTTTTCCGCCGCCAACAACTGTCTAGCACCTAAATCAACATACAAATCTTTTTTACCAAACTTCAGAGTCAGTGGGTCATGAGTAATTATCCATTTGTCTTTAATCAAAGCATTTTTGACATTAGACATTATTGTGATAGATGTCTCTAGCTGGCATACAGGTGTAGTCTTAGACTGATATTGATATTTTAGGAAATTTCTGGCTGCACCTAGCATCTTCGTTAAATGCCAATCGTAGACATCGCTACACTGTATTCATAAGCTGTCTAAGTTCATTCATGAAAACAGGGTAGCAGGAGGAATGCAATGAAAGCAGTGGTTATCCGTCGGTATGGCGCGGCTGAAGTGTTGCACTACGAAGATGTGGAGCAGCCGAAAATTGAGCCAACGCAGTTACTTGTGAAAGTTCGTGCTAGTAGTGTTAATCCCATTGATTGGAAAATCCGTAAAGGGATGTTGAGTTTGATTGCCGGCAGCAATTTTCCAAAGATTCTGGGGTTTGATGTGGCGGGAGATGTGGTAGCCGTTGGCTCTGGTGTCACCCGCTTTAAACCAGGAGATGCTATTTATGGCAGTACTAGCTTTCCTGGAGGAGGTTATGCCGAATTTGCAGCTGTTCCAGAAAATGTCGTGGCTCTCAAACCAACGAACTTATCTTATGAAGAAGCTGCGGCTGTACCTTTAGCAGCGCTTACGGCTCTGCAAGCGCTGCGAGATCAGGGAAATATTCAAACAGGACAAAGTGTCTTGATTAATGGTGCTGCTGGTGGTGTGGGGATTTTTGCAGTGCAAATTGCCAAGGCTTTAGGGGCAATGGTGACGGGAGTTAGCAGTACCAAAAACTTGGATTTGGTGAAATCTTTGGGAGCAGACCGCGTGATTGATTATACGCAGCAAGATTTTGCCGAAGATACAGCGCAGTATGACATTATCTTTGATGCAGTGGGTAAGCGATCGCTCTCTCAAACCAAAAAAGTCCTCAAACCCAACGGAATTTATATCACCACGCTACCCAGCCCTGAAGTCTTCTTAGAGAGCGTCTTAACAGCATTCCTTCCTGGTCAAAAAGCAAAATTTCTCTTTGAGAAGCCTAACGCTAAGGACTTGCTTTTTCTCAAAGAATTGATTGAAGCGGATAAAATTCGTGTGGTGATTGATCGCACATATCCCTTGCAAGAACTTGCGGCAGCTCACAGTTATAGCGAAACTGGGCGTGCAGTGGGTAAAATTGCGATCGCCATTTAGGGCAACTGAGATTTTTCACCCTCTAAGGCTTAATATTATTTGTGTCACAATTGAGGAAAATAATATATATCCTACGACCCGGCAAGCCCTTATGTGTGTGATTGTTTGCCAGTACTTGTCTAATTTCTACCGGGAAATTCAGCTATTCCGTTTTAGTGACACAACTGGCAATGTGTTTATTTTGGCAGGTGATGAACTGCAAATCCTTATATTTCGTGATGGAACTTGGAGATTTGTCAATGAAACCTAATTTTGCCCAAATGTCCACAAAAGAGTTGAGGGCGTATGTGCTTGCTAATCGGGAAGATATAGAAGCGCTGGAAATCTTATTTAGTCGCCGCACTCCTGACTCAGAAGCAATTATATATCCATCGATGTTTACTGAAGATGGTAAACCTATAGAAGAGAATAATCGGATAATTGCAGAAGCGATCGCTCAGAGAGTTCAGCAAGAGAATAATAATCAGGATTAGCTGTGTGGTTAGTACATTTTACTGAAAATCTTGGCGATCGCAGTTTCCAATTAATCTAAAAAACCAACGCAAAACCTAACCCCCTAACCCCTTACCGACGCGGGAAAGGGGAAAATTCAAAGTCTCTCTCCTAAAAGGAGAGAGATTTAGAGAGAGGTTCTTAGATACCTCTGATATTTCTGCAATAACCCTGAAATCTGGAAACATTACTCCAGCTAGTGGATATACTCGTAATCAAAATCTCAACAGAAGCGAGTATTATGCTGGACTGGTTAGCTATTTGGGGTGTAACTCAGGCCGCCGGGTTGATTTTTAAACCCATTCTGGAAGACTTAGCCAAGGATGCTGCTAAAGATTGGGCTAAAGATTTATTAAAAGGCATCCCTGGCAAGGTTTTCCAGAAGCTTAAGAAGGAAGACATAGAAGTTGCTGCGGGGAAAGCGTTAAAGGAGTTTTTGCAACTCATGCAGCAGCAGTTAAAAGTTCGTTGCAAACTTGCTGAAACTGAGATTAAAGAGTACACCACAGACATCCAGAAATTTATCAGCGATAAGTCGGTTACAGAAATTCTTGGTAAGGCTTTTGATATTAATTGCGAATCTCTAGACGCTCAAACCCTAGAAGATAGTTGGAACAGGCTGCAATTAAAACCTCTGTCATCTAAGTTTAATTGGCAATCAATTACAGAACAGTATTTTACACAAGTCCAAGAACTTCTTTTAGATTCAAAAGAGTTACACCATATCCTGGAATTACAAAAGTTATCTGATATTGAATTAAATACAAAAGAAATTGCTGGGGTTATTGTAGATTTTAATTTAGTTAAATATCAAGAAGGAATCCGCGAACGCTATGGCAATCTCAAGTTAGATAGCTTAGATACTAGCGGCTATGCCTATAACGAACTTAAATTATGGCGGATTTTTACTGCTCAAAATGTCCGGGAAACTCATCAAGTTTTAGCACAAGTTCACGAACTGCCTAAAGAACATCTTAGACGGCTGCGAGAAAGTGACCAAGTAGAAGCAGAACTTGAATTAGAAGAATTAGAACGCCACAAACGGGTTTATTTTGAACAGCCGATCCGTTCAGTTTTAGATGTTGTCAATAAAAAGCAAGATTATAAATATATTGTGATTTTGGGCGATCCTGGTTCCGGGAAGTCTACATTGTTGCAATTTCTGGCTTTGAATTGGGCAGAGTCTCCACTGGATAATGTTACAGCACTTGCGTCTGTTATGAGGTACAATAAATTAAAATATAAATACCTCTAAATGAAGTCATACTCTGTCGATCTTCGAGAAAAAATAGTTGCAGCACATCTTCAAAAAAATATCTCAATCAGAAAAGTAGCTAACATATTTTCCGTCTCAAAAAGTTTAGTTCAAAAGCTTGTAAAACAACAAAAACTTGAAGGAAATTTACAATCCAAGCCGCGAGGAAAGCCACAATTTAGTCATCTAACAAATGCTGACATAGAGTTGAGAGAATTAGTTGAATCATATCCAGATGCAACATTGATAGAGTTGTGTGAATTATTTGCAGACAAGACTGGTAATTGGGTAGGTCAAAGTGCAATGTGTCGGGCGTTACAGAAATTAGGATTAAATCGTAAAAAAAAACGAAGCGGAGTACCCAAGCTCTTACTGAGAGAGTCCTGCATTTAAGATTAGATTATTGGGAAAAGGTCAAAAATATAGAGCCAGAAAATTTAGTATTTTTGGATGAAACTGGTGTCCTACTTGGGTTAGCGAGGACTCATGCCCGTTCACAAATGGGAACAAGAGCTTACTCTCTTAACCCCTTCTATAGAGGCTCAAAAGTTACAGTAATTGGAGCAATTAGTCTTAAAAAGTAGTTGCATTAATGACAATGAATGGTTCAATGGATGGCATTGCATTTGAATTATTTATTGAGAAGTTTTTAGTACCACATTTATGGTCAGGAGCAGTAGTGGTGATGGATAATTTATCCGCACATAAACTAGATTCAATTGTGCCAATGATTGAAGCTGTAGGTGCGAAAGTTATTTGTTTATCCTCATACTCCCCCGATTTTAATCCAATTGAATTATGGTGGTCACAACTTAAATCTTTTTTACGCAATTTTGCTCCAACTACAACAGAAATGGTTGATAAACTAATCTCAGTTGCACTCGACTTAATAAATCCTCAACATTTAAGAAACTGGTTTGCTAGTTGCTGCTACTGTACCTCATAACAGCCGTAGGTGCTGTATCCCTCTTCTGTCACTCTCCGAAAACATTTGCCTTTTCTAAAATCTAGAGCTTTTGTATAACAAGCGATTGCGCGATTATTTTCTAATAACAAATACAAGTCCTATTTTTTTCTAATAGTATAGCTTGTATTGATTGCCTCATGAGGCTTCTAGCGATCACTTTCCCGGAAAGTGACAGAAGAGGGGTATATCTTTACCAATTCCGTTGCTAATTGAATTACGCACTTATATGCGGCGACGGGAAGATAAAGAGTGCAATAACTTTCTAGAATTCTTTCATCAATGTAGTGGTGCTGTTCATCATCTCAATCAGCTAGAACTAGATAAACAATTAAAAGCTGGTAATGCCTTAGTAATGTTTGATGGTTTAGATGAGGTATTTGACCCTGGTAAGCGAGAGGATGTAATTACTGATATTCATCGCTTTACTAATGAGTATCCTGATGTGCAGGTAATTGTCACTTCTCGGATTATTGGCTATAAACCGCAACGATTGCGTGATGCTGAGTTTCGCCACTTTATCTTACAAGATTTAGACTCAGAACAAATTCAGGATTTTATCTACCGTTGGCATGAGTTAACTTTTACCGATGCAGTAGATAAGGTGAGAAAACGGGAACGGCTACAAAGAGGAATTGCAGCTTCCAAATCTATTACAGAATTGGCGGGAAATCCTCTGCTGTTGACGATGATGGCAATTCTTAATATCAAAGCAAAGTTGCCCCTAGATAGAAGTAAACTCTATAAAGAGGTTTCCAAATTACTGCTGCATGATTGGGATAATAAACGCCATTTAAAGCCAGATGAGCGGCTAGAAATTATTTCGCTAAAACATAAACAAGCAATGTTGCGTAAGCTTGCTTATAAAATGCAAACCAGGGAAAAAAGTTTCGCTGGCAACATTATAAATAAGGATGATTTAGAAGAAATATTCAGTACTTACATGCAAAGCATAGACATACCATTGTATAAAGCCATAGATAAAGCCTCCAAGTTGAAAGAGCAACTACATACTCGCAACTTTATGTTACGTTCACTTGGTGATGATTATTATGCTTTTGTGCAGAAATGTTGAATGCTGATACAAAACTTTACATAGATAGTTACACTAACTCTAAAAAGGCTAAATTAGTCAACATAACATCATCTCCTCAAACCAATGAACATAGCTGATTTTCTGACACATACAAGATTGCAAATAGCGGAATTTATCTAATAGTGTATGTCCCCATTGTGCGGGAATAGATAAAAGCTGTAAAATCAGATAAGCTATTAAACTAACGTAAATTTGTATGGTGATACCGTTGACGTTTTTGGTAATTAATTTGTCAAGTTTTAAGTGCATCTTTAAAAACTTCCACAAGAGTTCAACTCCCCAACGTAATCGATAAATATCCCTAATTTCATCATCATTAACAGCTGCATCTCCCGACTTTGGTAAATTAGTCACTAAGCGGAACTCAGTTTTCGTTTCTAAATCACAAAAATTAATGACTCTATAGGCAATAGCCTCATCAGATGCACCTACTTTGACTAATCCAGTTGCATCCTCAAATTCTAGTAACGAAATTGTTTTTAATCCGCAAAACAAAATATTTGTTTTCTTGTACCAATTCTTGAATGAATTTTAATCCCGCAAAGCCTCTATCCATTACCCCTACAGCATTAGTTGGGAGACTAGACATCATCTTGGAACCAAATTTATAATCATGATCATGTCCAAAATTGATCAAGTTATCTTCTGGGCTACCTGTAGCTAAATTCAAAGAACTAAAAAGTTTGACTTGATGATGACCCAAAACCCATAACAATTTACTTGTCAGGGTAATAATTGTTGAATCAATAGGACAAATAGCATATTTATCGTGTAATTTTTTGTGAATTTTCTTCTGTACTAATTCATTTAATTTTTGGTAAATTCCTTGAAATTGTTTTTGGCTTCGATGTAAATTTGCTTTAGAAAAAGTAGAAATATCTACCTCAAATCCTGTATTGTTTAATCTCTTAAATAAATCTCGCATACTTGTTAAGCTATTATCCAGAGCATAGGATAGCCAGCACTCAAAGAATAGACGACTATTCAATACTGGATAATCATTTTTTGGCAGGCTTTTCAAGATATCTTTGACAATTTTGGGAAATGAATTTATAATCACAATCAAACTAATATAGTTTAAGCCTTCGCCCAAAAATACCATATTTTGGGCTATTTTTATCGGATTTTTCTTACCGTTCAACACTTCTGGCTTTTGTGCATCGGACATTTTTAGAATATTTCTGTGCTTGGGAGTTTGTCTGGCAGTTTAAGGAAACGCAAACGCTGACTATTGAGGAACTTAAGAATGAAGTTTTTGGCAAGCACTGGCAAGATGAAAGTTGGTATGAAGTTTTACGTTTGATTGCAGGAAGTCTTGAATCAAAATTCGCAGGAGAGATTATTGAACATTTAATTGAAATATTTGAGGACGGACTAAATGAAGGTGCTTATGAAGAAAAACTTACTGATATCCTTTTTCTTGCATCTGATTGTATTTTAGATGTAAAAAACCGCTCTACAATAACAGTGACTGACAATAAATTGCTTAACTATCTAAAAAAAGTAGCGGAGTATTATGTTCCTTACAGTTCAGAAGATTTTCTCTGTACAGACACAGACCTACTTAACTTAATCGATAAAATTAATACTAAGGTAGTTTCAGTCATTACAACTACATGGAGTAAGCACGTAGAGACATTACCTTGGTTAAAAACTTTAGCTATGTATGGTTTGAATGGAAAGGATGGAGGTATACCAGCTATGGCAGTGCGAGAATTAGCACAAGGTTGGAAAGATGACCCCGATACTTTACCAATACTCAAATCTCTTGCTCAACTTATTCATGATACAGATAACACATCTGCCTATGCAGCAGTGCAAGAATTAGCACGAGGTTGGAAAGATGACCCAGATACTTTGCCAATGCTCAAATCCCTTGCTCAGTCTAGTGAGGATAGAAACATACAAACTATGGCAGTGCGAGAGTTAGCGCGAGGTTGGAAAGATGACCCAGATATTTTGCCGATGCTCAAATCTCTTGTTCAGTCTAGTAATGATTGGGTAGTACAAAATACAGTAGTGGAAGAATTAGTACAGGGATGGAAAAATGAACTTAATATTTTATCTTTCGTCTTATCTTTCCTCAAAGAATCTGCTCAACTTGATAATTTCGGCTATCTAAAACACAATGTGATGGAAGAACTGATTAAGAGTTGGCAGACTAGTCCTGAAATTTATGATTTTCTTTATGAGTGTGCTGTTGATGATTTTTTTAATCCGATATTTTGGGATTTCTCAACTGATAGCACCTCTAATAGGAATCAGGTTCCTTCCCGGCAAATAGCACTTAAGGCAATCATTGAGCAATTTCCTCAGCATCCCCAGACTTTACCACTGTTGCGCGATCGCGCAGAGAATGACCCAGATGAGCAAGTGCGGGAATTTGCTCAGAAGAAGTTGGCACAATTAGAGAAGTAAAAGAGTTGCAAAAATATGAATAACATAGAAGTTCGTCAGCAAATCAACCAATATTTAGATGTATTATCTTCAGAACGCTTACAACTGGTTGCTGATTTTTTAGCATATCTAGCAGATAAAGAGAGTGAAGATGCTACCCAAGAGTTACTTGATATCCCTGGATTTATTGAATCCTTTGAAAGAGGTAAAAAAGATATTGCTGAAGGTCGGGTAAAAAGCTGGAGAACAATTCGTAATTCGTAATTCGTAATTATGTT
This sequence comes from Nostoc edaphicum CCNP1411, assembly GCF_014023275.1. Taxonomy (NCBI): domain Bacteria; kingdom Bacillati; phylum Cyanobacteriota; class Cyanophyceae; order Nostocales; family Nostocaceae; genus Nostoc; species Nostoc edaphicum. The sequence continues at coordinate 4,794,679 of NZ_CP054698.1, read as the reverse complement.
TCAGAAGAATGAAATATACAATTGTGATTCAAAGGTCAGAAGAAGACCAATGTTATATGGTTTTGCTACCTGAGTTTACGGATATAATGCAGCCTTGCACTCACGGAGAGACTTACGAAGACGCTCTTAAAAATGCTCAGGAAGTTTTAGAGATGCTGATTGAATCATCTTTGGCTGACAGTGAAACTCTACCAGAGCCTAAAACGCTAGGAAAATCCTTGGAAGTTGTATAGATAAGCAAAGAGAGTAGTGGTAAATCAAGGGAGTGAAAATGTAAACAAAGGCTATGCCCAAGAAAATCAGAGAACTCAAAACCTTATTGCTGCAAGCAGGGTTTAGTTACCGTCCTGGAAAAGGTAGCCATACTAATTGGTATCATCCCCTCCTACCTGGGAGAGTTACTATATCAGGTAAAGACGGAAATGATGCTAAAGCTTACCAAGAGAAGGATGTTAATAACGCACTTCAAAGATTAGAAGAAATTAAAAATGCTCAAGAGGAAGAAAAAGAATGAATTCTCACTACACAATTATTATTCAGTGGTCTGATGAAGATGAGTGTTTTGTTGTCAGTCTTCCTGAATGGGGAGAATTTTGTCACACTCACGGAGAGACTTATGAAGAAGCTCTTAAAAATGCTCAAGAAGTTTTAGAAATGCTGATTGAATCATCTTTGGCTGATGGTGAACCTTTACCAGAGCCTAAGAAGCTAGGAAAGTCTTTGGAAGTTGCATAAAATTTATGAATTAAAAAGGTAGCTTATGAACACATCTATAAATACAATCAAAGTCTACGATGAAATTATAGAGTTTATTGCTGCTGGCACTACTCCCCAAAGTGTTATCGATTTTAAACTCTCGGATGCAGCCAAAGACCGTTTAGAGGATCTCGTTTACCGCGCAAAAACTGAAGGTCTTACAGGAAGTGACCAGCGAGAGTTAGATCATTTCCTCACGCTAGAGCATATTATGCTACTAGCAAAAGCAAGAGCTCATCAGTACATCAGCGCAGAGTAAGTATTCAAAGTGTCTCGTCCATATATTAATGCAGAATTGCGGCGTTTAGTTAGCGATCGCGCCGCCCATATATACGAGTATTGTTTATATGCAGTAAATAAATAAGTTATGATGTGCGATCGCACCCACCAATGGGAATTCTATACTTAGCAACTATTGCTACTTCATCATTAGAACTCCCAAGGTAAATATATAATGGCCTATCAAAATATTGCAGCCACCCTTTCGCCACAAGATATCCAAGAAATTAAAGCCGCGCTACAAACAGTTCAAAAAAAGCTGCCCTTTCTGATTACTCTCAGCACTGAAGAACGGCGGAAGCTGGTAAAAATGGGCGATAAAAGCCTAGCCTTTGTAAACAATAGCGTCACTGCTGCTCAGTCTAACCGCGAAATTCTTCCAGCCACTTTTGATGTTGAAGAACTTGTCCGGGATTATCAATTAGCCACTGCGCTTACTGAACTTTTAATCTCAGTGCAGCAACTCGCCGAACAGGTAGATGATACTCTAATGGCAGTCGGTAGTGAAGCTATGACTAGTAGCTTGACAGTTTATGACTACGTAAAGACAGCATCGAAAAAGACTCCAGGCTTAAAAACCGTCGCTGAACAGTTAGGCGAACGTTTTAAAGCTATCAAAGGTAGACCGACTAAAGCTGTGTCTGGTTCTTGAGTCTTTGATACTCATTAATGAGGCTTTGAACTCCATTAATGAAGCTTTGAACTCCATTAATGAGGCTTTGATACTCATTAATGAGTCTTTGAACTCCATTAATGAGGCTTTGATACTCATTAATGAGGCTTTGATACTCATTAATGAGTCTTTGAACTCCATTAATGAGTCTTTGAACTCCATTAATGAGTCTTTGATACTCATTAATGAGTCTTTGAACTCCATTAATTGGCTCATAAGCAATTATGAAGCTTCTTTATTAAGTACAATACAGACCTAACCCCCAACCCCTTCCCTACAAGGGAAGGGGAGTATAATTCAAAGCCTCTCTCCTTTTAGGAGAGAGGTTTGGAGAGAGGTCAAAGTGTATTGCATCAAAATCAGAACCGCTATATTTGGTTTTGTTGATTTCTAGCCAGTTGCAGAGCGGGAAATGAACTCTGTTAAGCGCTGTATCAATGATGTAGAGCTATTCTACAGCACTCATTTGACAACTGGCATAGCTGGGACTCTAGAAGCGGAAAGTTTTACCTTATCCCTCGTACAACTTCTTTACTGTCCCTTTGTGTTGATATCTCCATTAAAACTGCAACTCGAAGTCATGATATGCCAAATTGCCAAAATTGCTGAGGGCGGTATTTCATCCCCATATTCTTTTCCTGGAACAGCAAATCTTTGCCCAAGATTTGCCACTACACACGTTAACTAAGCTGTGATACCTGAAGTTACGGAGAAGTTACGGAGATGTCACAGAAGGCTCTTGCACCCTATCGTTAACAGTTTTTGGTTCTACAAAAGCTTCTCTACCTGTAATCAATCTAGAGCGACGATTACGAGTGATATAATTCCACGCCCACTGAAATACTACTAGTAATTTAGTGTCAAACTCGATTAAGAAGTAGATGTGAACTAGTAGCCAAAATGCCCAAGCAATGAAACCTGTGAGTTTGATTAAGCTTAAATCTACAACAGCTAAATTTTGCCCAATCATCGCCAAACTACCCACATCGTTGTAATGGAATTGTGGCAAAGTCTTACCTTGAAGCCGTCGTCGAATTAGTTTACCTACATACTCTCCTTGTTGTTTAGCTACAGGTGCGACACCAGGTAAAGGTTTAGCATCTTGATGGGAGAAGTTGGCTAAATCTCCAATTACGAAAATGTTGTCATAACCCTCGATAGACAAGTCAGGTTCTACAATTACACGCCCAGAGTAATCGCGCTCTACACCTGTAGTTTCTGCTAAGACTTTCCCCATTGGGGAACCTTGGACACCTGCTGCCCACAAGATAGTTTTTGAGGCAATTTCTGTAAATTCATTGTCTTGCTTGAAAGTAACAATATCACCTTCAATATTTGTCACCCTGGTGTGAGTGTGGAGTTCTACACCCAACGTTTGCAAAGATTCTGCTGCTGATGCCGATAACTCTGGAACCATGTGTGGGAGGATGCGAGGGCCACCTTGTAATAGTAAAATTCTCGTTTCTGAGGTGTCGATGCTGCGGAAATCTTCTTTGAGAGTTTTGTATGCCAATTCTGCGATCGCACCCGCTAATTCTACACCAGTCGGGCCACCCCCCACAATCACAAAACTCAACCAAGCACGGCGTTTTTCAGGATCAGTTTCTTTCTCTGCTGCTTCAAATGCGCCAAATATCCGGCGACGCATTTCTATCGCATCTTCCACAGTTTTCAAGCCAGGAGCAACTTCTTCCCAATGATCCTTACCAAAATAGGAATGGTTCGCACCTGTGGCAACAATTAAAGTATCATAAGGTACTATTTCATCACCCAAAATAACTTGTTGTGCTTTTGGATCAATCTCACTTACTTCTCCCAACAACACCTTTGTATTCTTGCTTTTGCTGAATACAGATCGCAATGGTGCAGAGATATCAGAAGGTGATAATGTACCTGTGGCAACTTGATATAAAAGCGGCTGAAATAGGTGAAAGTTGCGTTTATCAATGAGAGTAACATTTACATTCGCTGCATTCAGACCCTTTGCTGCATACAGTCCACCAAAACCGCCACCAATGATTACAACTTGATGTGGTGCATTCTTATTAATTCCAACTGCCATAAGAAATATGCCCTTGTGTTAAGAAGCTGTAACTATTCTTAACAAAGATGTAACAGCATTATGATGTGGGTTGCTGTTTATTTAGAACAATTGAAAAAATCATAAAAGTAGCCAAAGTTAGTTCTTATCCCTGTTTTGTCACTCTAGGCAGAGGAAAAGTAGAAATCAGGGTGAGACAGGAAAATAAATATTGAACTGGTGAGGTTATAAATAATAGATTGAAGTTTCGAAAAACCCAAAGACAATTGGGGAATAGGAAAAACTGTCAACCAGGGATATATTAGGTTAAATAAAGTAAAAGGTTGAATTATTAAACGGAGATTGTTAAGAATGTTCTTCCAACCCTTCCCATCATCCCACCAAGGATGAGCAGCCAATTTTGATGGAGACTTTGGTGGAGAAGACTGCATTTGTTCAGAGTGTAGACTCACCATTAAGTAGCTACTACAAACAATCTCCCACCAGCGTTCAATATCCGCATAATGAGTCAGCCGATAATCTGCCCAACCTAATTCATTCTTACTTTGCTTCAAGCCATATTCAACCCAAGTTCTTAACCCATAAAAGTTACCAACATCTCTTGGTGTAAGGTCTGCGTATTTACTCATCACATACCAAGTAGTGTTACCGGGTAATTTCTCAATGTCAGTAGTAATCTGCCAATACCTTTTTTTCTTGTCGTTTACCATGAATTATTTCCCTAATAAACCGATTCTCACTACTCAAGTTAGAGAATACTCTTTTAAACTTATGCCACTTTAAATATTGAGTATGTTGTCTAGGAAGTAGCTCTACAGAATGGTTTGAGCGAATCGCCACTAGATAATTTAACCCCAGATCGTCTAATATAGATATGAAATTAGCACTACTCTCACCATATAAGCTATCTGCTAGTACTAGGTTGAATTTAAAACCCATCAACTCTAGCTTTTTTCATCATTATTGCTGCTATTTGAGGCTTCGTAAGATATTTATCCCCTGGCTTTAATCTTTCGCGTGGCTTGTATACTTCAAACAGTAATGGAAAAGTCATCCCACAGAATACACCATACGCCGTGACTGCTACAATTCCATTTTCTACTTTACCCAAATTACCTATGTACTGTCGTTTCACATAATCTGTCTTATTCCCTTTCTTTTTTATCTCCTGTCTCATCAATAATTAGAATGATTGGTCTACCTTTTAGAACTTGTAAAATTAGCTCTAATCGCAAGGCTCTTAACTTCTCTATATCCCAAGGTGATGTAGTTAAAAAATGGTGCAAACCCTGCTGATTGTCCAATCCTACAATTTTTGCTATTTCTGGTAGGGTTTTCCGTTTTAGTTCAGAAATACACCCTACATGAAGGTATTTAAAAGCCTCGAAGCTCCTAACATCTGGAAACAGGCTTTTATACCATTGGCAATATTCGTCCACGAATTTTACTGTTGGTGCGGCTGGACGAGGCTGTACCATACTCTGTGTCTTGGTTCTAGCGTTTGTACCTTATTATACTACTGCCAGAGTGACAAAACAGGGTTATAGCGGTTCTCGATAAGCGTGAAGTACAATTTTGACCTCACTTCCATTCCTCTCTCCTTTTAGGAGCTACGGTGTACACACAAGTATTGAGAATTGCCCCACAGCCTTTTGATCCCCTCAACCTCCCTTAAAAAGCGTGTATACACAAGTTGAATTACCCCCCTTAATCCCCCCTTGTAAAGGAGGGAAACCGGAAAATCTTGTTCCCTCCCCTTTGCAAGGGGAGGGTTAGGGTGGGGTAAAACTGACGCATAAACCAGGTGAGTAAACTACTTCAGACTTGTGTGTACACCGTAGCCTTAAAAAGGAGGGGCAAAAAATTCTCAAAGTCCCCCTTAAAAAGGGGGATTTAGGGGGATCTTACTATGTTTTGCATTGTGTATAAAGATATGTGTAAACGGTAGCTAGAAAATCAAATCGGATTCCTATATTTACAAAAGTACAATGCTTTCCTTCAACACATCTATATAATAAGATATTCACTATGAGCTATAGCTATATTTGGAAACGTATATAGGAATCATATTTGATTTCTGAAAAAAACTACGAGATAATACGGACAGAATATTTGTCTAATAGCTAACAATGATAAACCAGCATCTACAAGCCGCGATCGCAGAACTACAAGAATTTATAGATGATCGCCCAGATGCGCGTGAGGTGAGGAAAGCGTTGGCAGTCAAATTGGTTTATCAAGGCTACAAGTATGAGGAAATTCAAACAATTTTAGATGTGTCACTGGGTTCGATAACAAGCTGGAAGCAAGCTTATGAGGAAGATGGAATTTCGGGACTGCGCCTGAACCACAAGGGAAAAAAAAGTTACTTAACTGCTCAACAACGAGAAGAAGTTTTAAGTTGGTTGCAAACAAAAGAATGTTGGGAACTTGGTGAACTCGAATATAAATTGGCTTTTGAATATGATGTAACTTATGAGTCAAAGCGGAGCTATTATGACTTATTTGATGCGGCAGGAATTAGTTGGAAGAAAACTACTTCTTTAAATCCAAAAGCTGACGAGGACGCTGTTGCTGCAAAAAAAAAAGAGATTGAAACACTATTGGCAAGGCATCGGCAGGAAATTGAAGAAGGAAAGTTGAGAGTATTGCTGCTTGATGAGTGTCATTTAATGTGGGGAGATTTAAGTGGGTATGTCTGGGGAAAAACTGACCAAGAAATAGCAGTGAGAGTTGTTAATATACGAGACAAACAGACATACTACGGGGCAGTTGACTATCTGGAGGGAAGCTTACTACTAAAAGCGTATAACGCAGGTAACTCAGAAAATACAATTGATTATCTACGTTATTTATTAGATCAGTCCCCCAATCAAAGATTACTTCTTTTTTGGGATGGTGCTTCTTACCATCGTTCACATCTGGTTCAAAACTTTTTAGGCGAGGTAAACCAAGATTTGTCTCAAGAGGAGTGGAAAATTCACTGCGTCCGCTTTGCTCCTAATTGCCCGTCACAAAATCCAATTGAGGATATTTGGTTACAAGCTAAAACCTGGGTGCGGCGTTTCTGTGCCTTGATTCCTTCGTTCTCACATCTCAAATGGATGTTTGAGTGGTTTATCCGGCACACTACCTTTGATTTTGCGACTCTTCAAATGTACGGAGCTTTTTCAGAAATCAAATATTAGTCCTATACATACATACAGACAGCAAATCCTAAAAGAAAATAAAGAAACCTCTCTTTCGCCTATCCAAATAATAAGATACTAATAGTAATAGGAGATACAGAATATTGATTTGTAGTCTCATCTAACTCTTATTTGAGTGCATCTGAGTACAGCTTAATATATTGCAAAATATCTTGATAAAATCTTAGCAAATGCTTACGGGTAAAGTTTCTTGTAGCGTGAACAGAAATTCTTAACCCCTGCCCCAAAAATACTAGTACCCCCATCATTAAATACTAGCACCCCTACCCCAAGATAAATTTTAAGTTTATCTGGAGTCGGGGTTTCGGCGTTTGAGTACAACCTTAATCAATCCAATAAATCCAATCAGCATTGGGTTTTGTATCGAGTTGGATGTCACCTGATATAAGCATAAAAATAGCAGATGACTCTTTTACCAGATAGACATTACCGATGCAACAGTCTTTAGACAGTATTAGCAATCCCCCAAGTACCAAAACGCAGGATTCTGCCCATACATCCATGCTGAAAAATCTCCTCTCTGGCGTTTTTTTTGAGCCATTATTGAGTGATTTTCGCATTATTTTTGAGCGCGATCCAGCCGCCCGGAATTGGCTAGAAGTGGTGTTTTGCTACCCTGGATTGCACGCGCTATGTTTGCATCGTCTTGCTCACTGGTTACATGGTCGAGGAGTCGGTTTTATCCCCCGTTTAATTTCTCATTTGGGGCGATTTTTGACCGGTATTGAAATTCACCCAGGTGCAGAGATTGGACAAGGCGTGTTTATCGACCACGGAATGGGAGTAGTTATTGGCGAAACTGCGATCGTCGGCGACTACACACTGATTTACCAGGGCGTTACCCTTGGCGGAACTGGTAAAGAAACTGGTAAGCGTCATCCCACAGTCGGCAAAAATGCAGTGATTGGAGCGGGTGCAAAAGTTTTGGGTAATCTGCAAATTGGCGATCGCGTCCGTATTGGTGCAGGTTCCATTGTCTTACAAAATGTCCCCAGCGACTCCACAGTTGTGGGAATTCCCGGCCGAATCATTTCTCGCAACGAAAGCGGCGTCAGCCTTTCTCCCTTAGAACATGGAAAGCTACCCGATGTGGAAGCAACCGTGATTCGTTCTTTGCTCTCGCGCATCGAGCAACTCGAAAAACAACTGCAAACTTTAAAAGTCAAGAGTCATTAGTCATTGGTCATTTGCAAATGACAAAGGACAACTGACAAATGACAACTGACAAAGGACAAAGGACAAATGACAAATCACATTTTGCAGATTCCTTTGAGCGATCGCTGGCGAATCTATCACCGATTGCAAGAGTTAAAAATTAATTGCTCTTGTCCCCCTGATGGTTCTTTACGGGTGCAAGTGAACAATTTGCTAGAAGTAATTCTAATTCGTAGTACAGTTATGCAACTTCTTGCTTGTCGTCACGAATTATTAGAGTGGCTAGAGCGTTGCTGGCATTACAGTGATGAGTCATGATTATTTCAAAAAGACCTAATTCAGAGACGATTAATCTTGAATTCATGACGCAAGTACTGGACTTTATCCTTTTTGTTCATAGATGCACAAAGCTCGAATAGGTTTAGAAGTTGAAGCTACTGTCCGCTAGCAGAATTTGTTGCAGACTGAGATGGATTAGATGGGGTTTAGATTTTGTATAGTCTACTAAATCTGAAATTTCCCTGACATATAGCAACAATTAAAAATACGAAATTCTCAAACAAAGATTGGAGTTTCTTATTTTTAACCTTTTCCCAAATTAAGAAATTGAAAGTTCGATTATGGCGACTCGTAATAGAGATATAAAACTCCTCAATTTTTTGCACAATGAACTTGAACTTTCAAATGCTGATATTGCTGTAGCTCTGCGACACCGTGAATTAGAAAATGGCCCACTACCGATGCTCCTCTGGCAGTATGGTTTTGTTGACTTGGAGCAGCTAGGAAAAATTTTTGATTGGCTAGCAGACCAGAGTTAGCTAATTTGTACCCTTCAGCTTTGAGTCCCATTACCTGCCTAAATTACACACCAATGCTCTAGAAAAAATGAGGTTACGAAGATGATTACATCCTTAATTGCTGGATTTTGTGTATTACTTTGTTCAGGATTTGCTAATAGTTATATTAGCTCATTGCTACTCGAAGACATTTCAACTGACATCGGTAAAAACGATTAGTAAATTATACATTGATTTAGTTCCCTGTCATACAGATGTGATGCTACTAATGGGGCAATAATTAAGGATCATGTATCCTACATTATGAATTGTGATATTTTTAGCATTTACCATCACTAGGGATTGTAGAGAGAAAGGATATTAAGAATACTTCCAAGAGAGGGATATTTGCAATGAATCAAATCATAATTAATGACACTACACTACGTGATGGTGAACAAGCAGCAGGTGTTGCTTTTACCCTAGAAGAAAAAGTTGCGATCGCTAAATTTCTCGATGCCATTGGTATCCCGGAATTAGAAGTGGGTATACCGGCAATGGGCGACGAAGAAACCCGTGCGATCGCCGCAATTTCTAACTTAGGTTTACAAGCAAAACTCTTGGGCTGGAACCGCGCTGTCATCTCAGATATCAAGGCTTCCATCGCCTGTGGTTTGAATCGGGTGCATATTGCCATTCCCGTCTCTGGTATCCAAATTGCCACTAAATTTCATGGTCAGTGGCGAGTAAGTTTGCAAAAACTCAAAGACTCAATCCACTTCGCCCTCGATCAAGGTCTTTGGGTAGCAGTCGGCGGAGAAGATTCTTCCAGGGCTGATGAAAACTTCCTCTTAGATGTAGCACTTTATGCTCAAGAGTGGGGTGCATCCCGCTTCCGCTTCTGCGACACAGTAGGAGTTCTCGACCCCTTCACCACCTACACCAAAGTCCAAAGGCTGGTTTCCGCGTTGACGATTCCCCTAGAAATCCACACGCATAATGATTTTGGTCTGGCAACTGCCAACGCCCTTGCGGGTATCAAAGCCGGAGCTTCATCAGTGAATACCACAGTCAACGGATTGGGTGAACGGGCAGGAAATGCAGCATTAGAAGAAGTAGTCATGGCGATCAAACGCATCTACGGCGTTGATTTGGGCATTGACACACCCAGCTTGCTGGAACTGTCTCAACTAGTTGCAGCCGCATCAGGAGCCGATGTACCACCCTGGAAAGCGATCGTTGGCGAAAATACCTTTGCTCACGAATCTGGCATCCATGCTCACGGGGTATTGCAAAATCCCATCACTTATGAACCATTTGCACCCGAAGAAGTCGGTTGGGAACGGCGTTTAGTAGTAGGTAAACATTCTGGACGGCATTTAGTTGCTAACTTGCTAGAACAGCATGGAATTTTCTTGAACTCTCAAGAAACCCAATCTGTTTTAGACGCAGTGCGCCATCAATCGGTACAGAAAAAACGCAGTTTGACGACAGAAGAACTGTTGAATTTGGTCAGAGAACAGAGGTACTCTCATGCAACGCGATGAATTAGAACTAAACTTGCCACCCGCTTTTGAAATTGGTGAAAAAGTCAGAGTTCGTAAACTGCTAAAAAACGATGGTACCTTTCCCGGTAAGGAAGTCGGCCAAGTTTTGGTAAACAAGGGAGATATCGGTTACATAGCGAGTATAGGCACATATTTGCAGACTTCCTATATATATGCTGTGCATTTCTTGGAAACAGGGTTTGTCGTCGGCTGCAAGAAAAAAGAACTAGAATCGGTTGAGGAATCTCATGAAAGTAATGCTACGGATGAATGATGCCGGCACTTTAGTAGTTTACGTTGCTAAAAAAGACCTAGAAGAAGAAGTCGTCAAACAAACTGATGGAAGTGATGGCAAGATTCTCACCCTAGCAAATGGTTGGGAATTAGAATTTCGTGATTTGCCAGATACAGCAAATTTACCTCAAACAGTAGAAGCTAAACGCCTCGCTTAAAAAATGGGGAGTAAAGAAGGGAATAGGTTATAGGTTACAGGGTACAGATTATTCCCTATAACCTGTTACCTGTTACCTGTTACCTGTCACCTCTCCCCTCTCCCCCAATCCCCAATAACTTTTTATCAATCATGGGTAATAAGTATTTAACGTTATCAGAATTGAATCTTGAGGGACAGTTACTAGGTTTTGTTGGTGGTGAACCAGGAAAATATAAATACTTGCAATTGGCAGTTCCATCTGGAGATGTGGAAATTAAACTGCCTAAAGAGTTACGTCGTTTACTAAGTTCATCCTTAGTTCCTGGTCAGCAACTTCGCATTTGTGGTCATAGTAAGATAGACTCACGCACAAGTAAAATAAAAATTAAAGCCTATCGAGTGACACCAATTGATGGGTGTCCAAAGCAAGATTTACTACCTCAAATTAAAGCGAGGATTATGGTATGTCAAAAGTCAGGTTGCCTGAAACGTGGTGGTAAAGGGTTATTATCAGAATTAGAAAAAACTTTGTGCGATCGCGGTTTGTTAGACAAAGTTACTATTGAACATACTGGTTGCCAAAAATGCTGTGGCAGCGCCCCCAACTGTGTTTTACACCTTGGTAAAAAGAAATACAAGAATATTCATCCTGATGCGATCGCATCTTTGCTAGAAAGTCATTTAACTTCAGAGTAATAAGCTTTTCTAGCTTTTCTTAAAATAATACACAAATTTGTAGGGGTAAAATTTTTACCCTTATTTTTTATTAGTATCCCTTGTCAAAACCTATAGCGGTTCCCACTCAGATGCGGTGTAAAACAATATCGCAAGGTGTAGTAGTCTGTCAAATTCATTTTGACGGTTAGAGAGACGCGATAAATCGCCGTCTCTACTCTTAATTTATCCATCAATTATTTATTGACGGACTAGTAGGGGCAATTCATGCCCCTACGGGTGTACCTCACGTGAACGAGAACCACTATAGATACTATGAAAATTATCAAATCCTTGAAATTAGAGCCAGCATTTCAATAAATGACTATGATGCTGAAATTTTATCCCCCGTCTGCTTGGAAAAATTAGGTTCCACAATGTTTGGAAAGTTCTCAAAATTACGTCGCACCCAATCCATGCCTACTTCATTATTGAGTTTAATTTTTTGAGGCATATTTGGATAAATTTTTCCTAATATATCTGCATCTTGATTTACTACCACCTCCCCAAACTTTAGATATTGGCTACCAAATATCTTAAATATAGGATGCTTGGCTTGACCAAATAATAAAATATAAGTCCGTGTACGATTAGCACCTTCTGGCACAAATATATGGCACTGTGCGGCTTTACCTAATGGCATTTCTCCATGAAAAATTATCAGAGATGGAAAGTGATTTTCTAGATGTGCTTGAATATTCTTGGGCAGTAATAGTAAATCAGGTTTTTTGAGCTTTTCTAGCAAGCTGTAAGGTGCTGTGGGCAAATCATAAAAAGCATGGGAATTATGACCGTTATCAATAAATTGATGAAATTCTATATCGGTAATCCGAAACAATTCTCGGTGAGTACCGTTTTGATGATTGTAGTCGTGCATATTCAGCAGCATCGTCAGCATTGAAGTATCTATAGTTCTATCTGCTGTATGTCCAATCAAGTAGTATGTTTTAGCAATCTCATTTAGGACTGTGGGAATAGGTATTTTTGGATCATATCCACCATAAGACCAAATAAAATCCCCTTGAATTATTAGCTCTAATGATTTGAGTTGCGGCAATGTTTTCTTGTTCGTTCCAGGTAAAACAGTGCAGCCTGAACCATCAAATTTCAAGGCATGAAACGGGCAGACCACGGCACTCTTACCATCAGTTTCTGTTTCGCACCAGCCTTCTGACAACATTGCTCCCATGTGTGGACAGGCATTGGGCAAAGCATATATAGCTTCGGTAGAATCTTTCCACATCACATAGTCATCACCATACAAGGAAATTTTTCGAGGTTGGTTAACTGCCAACATCGACTTGTGAAGCAACAGCCAGGGCGCACCAGGAAGCATAGATTCCATGATCTTCTCCGCTAGTTATAAAATTGTGAAAAATCCGTCGTCTTTTTAAGATATGACAGAAGATTCACATTCGTCAAGCAGTTTACGTCGTCAACCCAAACAACAACGAGGAAAAGAACGAGTTGAAAAAATCTTGGATGCGGCAGCAGCAGTGTTTGATCAAGTGGGTTATGAAGCTGCAACTACCCATTTAATTGCAGCAAAAGCAGGAACAGCAATCGGTTCTTTGTATCAGTTTTTTCCTGATAAAGCTGCTATTTTTCAGGCGATGGAGTTACGCCATGTTGAGCGGGTAAAGCAGATGTGGGCACAGGCGAACACACCAAAAATTGTCCAGTTACCACTGCGTCAAATGATTCATGCTCTTGTTAACTCTGTAGCACAAATATTTGAGCAGCCAGTTTCACGGGTTGTATTTGTGCAGTTTTTCATGGCACGAGAAATTTTCCAGTCCATTGATGAAAGCATGACCCAAGAAGCAATTAACTTTACGGCAAATATCTTGAAACAGCGAAACTCAAAATTAAGTGAAGCACAGTGCAGCTTGCTGGCAGAAGTTTGTGTTCACAGCAGCAATGCTGTCATGTTATCGGCACTTCGCAACCCAGATCAACAACATAGGCAACGACTGACCCAAGCTATTGAAGATTTGCTCGTTTCATATTTAGAACCCCATATTGGAGATAATCTGTTGGGAAATGTAATGAAAGTAATGAAATGCTTACATTGTCAATCACAGCGATTATCTAAAAATGGTTATCGCCGAGGGAAGCAGTGCTATCTTTGTAAGGACTGTGGAAAACAATTTGTGTAAACTTGTCGGTCATCGGTAGGCTAATTTTTTATTAAGATAAAAATAACTCTGCATTCTCGTAGTTGTTATGAGCCTTACCACTGCTAAACGCTTTACTGTAGCTGAATATCACCGTCTAGCTGAACTCGGCTTCTTTGAGGAGAATGACCGAGTAGAGCTAATTAAGGGTGAAATAATGCAGATGGAAGCAAAAGGTACACCGCACTCTGTTTGTGAAACACGCCTAGAACGAGAATTATATAAGCTAGTAGGCGATCGCGCAACCCTGCGAGGACAACAACCAATTACTTTATCTAACAACAGTGAGCCTGAACCAGATAGAGTAATTGCAAAAAATAGAGATGATGACTATCTAGCGAATCATCCCAGCCCATCTGATATTTTACTCTTAATTGAGATTGCCGATTCATCCTTAAAATATGACCAAGAGGAAAAGCTACCTATTTATGTAAAAGCAGGTATTTCTGATTATTGGATATTTAATTTAGTAGATAATTATCTTGAGTGCTACAGCGAACCTTATCAAAGTTTGCAAGTTAAATTTGGTTATCGTCGCAAGTTGATTTATCTACCAAATGAATCAGTTAATCTGCCCTTTTTTCCTGATTTAGTTGTGGATTTATTTAAGGTATTTCCAGGTTAAGATATAAGGTGCTAAGTCTAAGAAAAAGCAACTGCGGGTCTATCCTCTATTCCATTTATAATATGTAGCTTCTATCTGCCGGAGACTTCCCAAGGATTAATAATAGAAATATCACACCCTTCAAAGTCAGAGAAATTACGCGTTGCTATAGTTGCTGCATGAGTGTAACAAATAGCTGCAATCTGAGCATCAGCTTGGGAAATAGGAGTCCCATTGTGTCTTCTTTGAGACGCAATATTAGCAAAAGCTATAGCAGCAGCTTGATCAAAAGGAAGAACACGCCCAGCAAAATCTTCTGAGAACATCAGTTGTGCTGCTTGACTAAGTTTATCTCGTCGTTTTCCCGTAGGGAGTAAGGCAATACCATAGAGAATTTCTGCTTGAGTAATTGTTGTGGTAAATAGACTCATTAAAGATTGTTGAGCAGCCCAACTACGAACTATTTCAGACTTTTTAGGCTTCATTAATTCTGACAAAACGTTTGTATCAAGAATAATCATTCTTCAAACGTTGATACGGTGCGAATAGGTTCTCTAGGAATTTCCGGTAATTCAAAGTCTCCCAAATTTGCAAAACGCTGCTCAATCATATTAGCTAAGTTTAAGGGCTGTTCGTGATTTTCTATTAGAGCCATACGAAGAATTTCTCTGGCTTCTTCTTCGAGAGAACGACCATGTTTTTCGGCTCGTTTTTGTAGACGATAGTTGATGTCATCATCAAGGTTAGATATAGTAATATTGTTCATAATTAATTCCTCATCTTGTTTTTCAAATCAATCCTTCTAACGCGTGTTGTAAATCATTTGTCACATCAGCAACAGCTTGTCTAGCACCCAAACGATTTTCCTTATACGCCGAGTAACGCTCAGAAATTGATATGGGTTCACCCACAGTTATTTTTACTTTTTGCTTACCCAACTGTGGACGCTGTGCAGTTTTATTCCCTTTGATTTTAGCAATCATTTGCCATAAAATTAAAGTTGTCTCAGCAAACCTTTCTGCTGTAGGATTTTCACGAATATAATTACCAGAAACAGCCACAAAACTTTCTACTAAACGCATGTGCCACATCCGTGCATTCGCTTCTTCGGCAACGCGATCGCCTAAAGCTCTTTCAACAGCAGATACTCCTTTTACATCCTTAAATTCTTCTCTAAATATATAATTCCAACCTGCTTGTTCTACTCGCCGACAACGGTCACTCAAACTACCTTTTGACTGTAAATTAAAATACTGCTCAGATATTAACAACGCTGCATTCAACAAAGCTTGTAGACGAACTGCTAACGCCTCGTTTCTATCGGGAATTTGCCCGTTGACAATCTTCGCATCTGGCAGTTTTTGATGATAAAACCGGGTGTAAAATTCTTCCATTAGCAAAAGTAAATGTTCTGCCAAAGCCAACAACCGGGGATAAAGCGACTCTATAGAAGCATTTTCTGCTGAATTCACAGGTAAACCACTAGCCGCTTCCAATTCACTTAAAAGATTCGCGATCGCACCCCAAGGAGCATCAACGTAACTATATTTAATCCCAACTGGTACAATTAGAACCTGTTCGGGGCGTTCAGCTTTGTGCAAGTCTTCAGCACACCAGAAGCCTAATTGGGCAATTCCGGGTTCCAGCGGGCTAATATTCTCCGATAAACCATTGGTTGCACCCTCTGGCGCAGCCGCCATCGGGAATTTCCCATTGGCGAACAAGTCACGCGCCGAACGTAACCCCGTCCAATCAGCTTTACCTCGCTGAATTGGAGTCCCACCTAAATGAGAAGCAATCCAGCCAACATGGGAACCTGCCCATAGAGGAATGCCGCGATCGTAGATAAAATGAGCGTGAATGGGATGTTGTAGTGTTGTACCTTGCGATCGCGCTACCTTTGGTACAAGTTGAGATAGCAAGTAAGCTAAACAAAACGGATCGTCTGTTTTCGGATGGCGAAAAGCCAGCATAAAACGGATCTTACCCTCCTGAAACTGGCGATAGAGATCCACCAGAACCTCTACGTTGTCTGCTTCAATTTGGGTAATAGATGTTTTCCAGTTTATCCAACTGGGTAGCAATAGATTGACGACTCGTAGTAATAAAGGGTTAAACGCCGGAGGAATAAATTCTAAGGGTGCTTGTGCTTGATAAATTACATCTGCCAAGGTAGTTTCTCCTAAAGATGCTGTGATTTCTTTTAAGCTATCTTAGCTGCTGTAATATCTCCTGACGATTGAAGTCCCAGATACACAGACAAAACGTGCCTAAGTAGGTTCTTCTAATCAAGTACACCTACGCAGACTTATAGAGTATTTTCTGCTGCGATATGGAGATTTAGCAGCATTTGTAAATTTTAATAACAGGATAGACTCAAGCTAAATCCTGGCAATACATCTTCACCCGATAATTGTGTGGGCAGATTTCGCACTTCTACATCTTGGTTTTGGCGATAAATTTCCACTTGCTGCTGTTGGGGGTTAATTAACCATGCTAATTGCACCCCTGTATCCATATATTCCTGCATTTTGGAACGCAACATTTGCAAATCATCTGTTGCTGACCTTAATTTAATGACAAAATCGGGTGCAATGGGGGGAAATTTCCGTCTTTGTTCAGGTGTAAGTGCTTGCCAACGTTCTCGTTGAATCCAAGCGGCATCTGGGGAACGGTCAGCACCATTAGGTAATTTGAATTGTTGTAAGCTGTTACGCAGCTAGATTGTATAATATTAGATTAAGTAATTAATTTAGTATCAGCCATCTATGCCAGCAAAAAATCATCTTTCCCAAGAGCAGAAGGAAAGGCTACTAAAAACGCTAAAAGAGCATGAAAATCCCTACGTAAGAGAAAAGATTCTGATTTTATTATTAATGAATGATGGAAAAACTTATCAAGAGATTAGTAAGTTTTTAGATATTGCATATCCAACAGTAGCATATTGGGCAGTTCACGGCGATCCAGATAACCTAGAAAGTTTTTTAGATGGAAGAAGAGAAGGGAACTTCCGCAAAGTTACCAAAGAATATGAGGATTTATTATTAGAAATAATTGAAAAAGAGCCACTAGAGTATGGGTATGAATTTGGTCGTTGGACAGCAGCAAGACTAGCTACATACCTCGAAAAGATAACAGGAATTAAGTTAAGTGGTTCACAAGTTGGGAGAATATTAGAGCGAAAAAAAGTACGTTTACCTTTGGGCAAAATACAGCCTAGAGGACAAACAGAATCCTGAAATGCGTAAGGCATTTAAAGAAAAATTGTCAGAATACTTAAGAATAACAAAGGAAGCCCCAGAGCGTTTACAGGTATGGTTTTGGGATGAGAGTGGATTTAGTTTAAGAGTGATAAGAAGAAAAAACTGGGGTAAGAAAGGTACAAGGAAACAAATCACAGGTCAAAGAAGAAGAGGAAGAGTAAATATTATGGGAGGGTTACGTTATCACGACAAGAAGAGAATGAATTTTGTGATTAAAAAGGAAATGCCGATGTATTTTATGAGCAGCTTCAATCTTTGAATAATTTTCTATTGCAAGAATGGATAGAGCAAGGAAATAGAATTGAGACTTTCAATAAATGTTCTGCGAAAATAGTGATTATCTTAGATAATGCCAGCTTCCATAAAAGAAAAGATATTTTAGTTCGTATCAAGGCAGAAATGCCAAATATTATCCTGGAATTTCTACCACCTTATAGTCCAGATTATAATTTGATTGAATTGGTTTGGCATTCAGCAAAAGAATATATAGCTCATAGATTGTTCGAGTCAGTATCACAGCTAGAAGAGTTGTTAAATAAATTGTTAAATGAAGGAGGTCTTATTATTAAATGGGAACGCAAAATTAAAAATAAAGGTAATGCTGTTTATTAAATTTAGCTGCGTAACAGCTTAGAAGAACTGAAAGTATAACCCAGGCTAGTTTGCCGATTCCAGATTCCCAGATCGATAATTAAATCTGCTTCTCGATTGCCGCTTTCACCTCCAACGGGGGACATGATGATTAATTCTCCCTTGGCAGTGCGTTCAAATTTCAATTCGCGGTTATTTTGACATAAGTGATAAAATTGTTCGTCACTAAAGTGAACGGTGTCTAGTTTTAATGTCAAAGGACTCATAACCTAGACCTAAATTAGTTGGAAAGATTATATCACAATACAGTTCAGAATGAGCAACAAAACACTTGTAGAGACGGCGATTTATCGCGTCTCGAAAACCCAAAATTGTTATCAGTAGCCTTTAACTGAACCGTATTGGTTTATAAACAAATTAAAGATTCTAGAAAGGGAGTAAACGATGCGACTTTCACAAATGTTATTTGTTACACTGCGGGATGATCCAGCTGATGCTGAGATTCCCAGTCATAAATTATTACTCCGTGCAGGTTACATTCGTCGCATCGGTAGTGGTCTTTATGCTTATTTGCCGCTAATGTGGCGGGTATTGCAAAAAGTTTCCCAGATTGTGCGGGAAGAAATGAACGCTACAGGCGCACAAGAATGTCTTTTGCCACAATTACAACCGGCTGATTTATGGAAGGAATCAGGACGCTGGGACACTTACACCAAAGCTGAGGGGATTATGTTTTCCCTAATTGACCGCCGTGAGCAACAATTAGGATTAGGCCCAACTCATGAAGAAGTAATCACAGCGATCGCTCGTGATATGATTCGCTCTTATCGCCAGCTACCACTACACCTCTACCAAATTCAAACCAAGTTCCGCGATGAAATTCGTCCCCGCTTTGGTTTGATGCGCGGACGAGAATTTATCATGAAGGACGGCTACTCTTTCCATACCGATGAAGCCAGCCTCAAAGAAACTTACCAGGATATGTATAAAGCCTACAGCAATATTCTGCGACGTTCTGGTTTAGCTTTTCGCGCAGTGGAAGCCGATTCTGGTGCGATTGGTGGTTCTGGTTCCACTGAATTTATGATTTTAGCGGAAGCTGGTGAAGACGAAGTTCTCTACACTGAGGATGGTAAATACGCCGCTAACGTAGAAAAGGCTGTTTCTTTACCAATTGACGCTGAAACCTCACGGTTTACAACTTACGAAAAACGGGATACACCTGGAACAGAGACGATTGAAAAGGTCTGTCAACTCCTCAACTGTTCTCCCACTCAATTGCTGAAAAACGTCCTTTATCAAACCGTTTATGATAATGGTATAACGGTGTTAGTTCTGGTGAGCATCAGAGGCGATCAGGAAGTTAATGAAGTCAAGTTGCAAAATGAACTGACTAAATTAGCTTCTGAATATGGTGCTAAAACTATTATTAGTTTGAATGTACCAAATGTAGAAGCACAGCAAGCATGGACAGCTAAATCTCTACCTTTAGGCTACATTGCGCCAGACATCGCAGACGAGTATATTGCCGCCAATAAACAGATCCATCCCAAGTTTTTGCGCTTGGTGGATCAAACAGCCGTTGATTTAAAAAACTTTGTTACAGGGGCGAATGAAGCTGGCTATCACGTAGTTGGCGCTAATTGGGGTGAGCAATTTCCACTACCAAATGGTATAGTAGATATACGAAAGGCAAGACCAGGCGATCGCGCCATCCATAACCCAGAACAAACCTTACAAAGCGCCCGTGGAATTGAAGCAGGTCACATCTTCCAATTAGGCACTGAATATTCCCAAGCGATGGGTGCAACTTATACCAATGAACAGGGTGAAGAAAAGCCGCTATTTATGGGTTGTTTTGGTGTGGGTGTATCACGACTAGCACAAGCTGCCGTCGAGCAATCTTACGATAAAGATGGGATTATTTGGCCAGTTGCGATCGCACCTTATCACGCGATCATCACAATTCCCAACATAAAGGATGCTCAACAAATCGAAAGCGCTCAAAAACTTTACACAGAACTCAATCAAGCCGGAATTGAAACCCTACTTGATGACCGCGACGAACGGGCGGGAGTGAAATTTAAAGATGCTGACTTGATTGGCATACCTTATAGAATTGTAACCGGACGTGCGATCGCCAATGGCAAAGTTGAAGTTGTAGAAAGAGCAACCCGCAAATCTCAAGAAATAGTCATAGAGGAAGTGACAACTACACTCAAACAGTGGATTACTGCCGCCATCCAGGTAAAAAATTAAACGCTTAACCTACGCAGAGGACTCAATATTTTACTTTGCGTTCCTCTGCGTTGTAAATTTAATCTTCAATCATCTCCAAAAAGAATGAGATTTACATAATTTGGTAGGTGACGGATTAGAAATAGAAATCCTAAAATTGAATTAGGGACTTGCAGAATTGAAAGGCATAAAGTCTCCTCCAGGTAGTGGGAAACTCTTCAGTTATAAGTATCGTCCTTAACCAGGCTGCTCCTCACATAACTACCATATCAGCCCTAGTCAGGAAGGTTTTGAACATGAAAGACCAACAAGGATCTAATCGTATTTCTTCAGGCGTAATTGCAGCCGTCTCAGCGGTGGTTGTAGCGGTAGGTGGCGGTGTGGCTTGGTTTACTTCACAATCTGGCAATACTCCCACACCGTCAAACCCCTCTGGGCGAATCGCTCAACCAGCACAGCCATCAACTAGGCAGCCAGCTAACGAGCAAACCCCTAATGTTTATTGGCTCAGATCAAATGACAAAAATGTTGCTTTGGTTCCCCAACCTGTGAAAGTAGCTTCTATAAGACCAAATCAGCCTTTAGAATCAGCTTTTCAAAGTTTGTTAGCAGGCCCAACAGAAGGAACAGATTCAACAACCATCCCCAAAGGAACCAAGCTGTTGGGGTTGAAGACAGAAAATGATGAAGTTCACGTTAATTTATCTGAAGATTTTACCAGCGGTGGTGGTAGCACCTCAATGATGGGTCGCGTGGGACAAGTTGTTTACACTGCGACAAGTTTAAATCCCAAAGCCAAAGTATACATTGACGTAAACGGCAAACCGTTAGATGTTTTAGGCGGTGAGGGTGTAGAGTTACAACAACCACTAACTCGTGAAAGCTTTCAGAAAAATTATCCGCTTTAGTCATTGGTCATTAGTCATTGGTCATTGGTTTTTCACAAATGACAAATGACAACTGACAAAGGACAAAGGACAAAAGACCTAACGTTTGCTATTTAACACACGAAAATTACGGGCTTGCTCCTCTAACCTTGTGGCGAGGCGATCGCAAACCCGATTACACAACTCAAAAATCATTTGATCTTCCACCCGGTAATAGGCGCAAGTTCCTTCACTGCGGCGGCTAAGGATACCTGCTTGCCACATTACCTTCAGGTGTTTTGACACATTTGCCTGAGAAGTCTGTGTTGCCTCTACCAACTCTTGCACGCATTTTTCTTCATCCCGTAATAAGTGGAGCAGCCGCAGGCGCATTGGCTCACTTAACAGACTGAAGTATTCAGCTACTTGTTGCACCACTTCTGGTGGTAAAGGCAACGTTTGTTTCATCAGGATTAACCCGCAAAGACTGAAAGTTTTAACAATTACTCACTTGATATATACATTAATACTTAATCAGGGTTAATTCGCATCAAAGGTTGACCATATTCTACAGGGTCACCATTTTGGAGAAGAATTTCCATCACCTGTCCAGAGACTTCGGCTTCAATTTCATTCATCAGCTTCATGGCCTCAATGATACAGACTGTTTGACCTTTGCGGACGCGATCGCCCACTTCCACAAATGCTGCTTCCCCAGGTGCGGGAGCGCGATAAAACGTTCCCACCATTGGGGAAGGCACTTCTACTAATCTCTGGTCAATGGTTGAGGGAGGATTTACTGACAACTGCAATTGTGTGCTAGTACCAGTATTTTCAAACACGCGAGATGTGGACACCTCCGTTACCTGACTGGCGTTCAACTGGTTCCCCCCAGATGAACCCGATGTCAAGCCCGAACCTACCACACTGCCTAAAGTCCCTTGACCTACCGACAACATCTGATTGCTGAGGCTCACAGCCTTACGGACTGTTAGTTCAAAATCATCGCTTTTGAGCGTGACTTCTGCAATATCTGTTTGTGCGATAGTTGCCAGTAATTGGCGAATTTCATTAAAGTCCAATGGCACAGTTTTTATTACCTCGACCTATCCGTAAATGAGCATCTTAAGTGTGGCAGGGATTTAATCCCTATATAGGGATTTCAATCGGGACTTGCATCTCCGTAGAGATGAAAGTTATTCCCTGCTGATATATTTATCTTCCTGAGTGTCAACTTTGATGCGTTCTCCTTGAGAAATAAACAAAGGAACCATCACAATTGCACCAGTTTCCAGAGTTGCTGGTTTTGAGCCACCTGTAGCAGTGTCACCTTTTAAACCTGGATCTGTTTGTACAATTTCCAGAACCACAGACTTAGGCAATTCTACTCCTAGAACCTGCTCACCCCATTTAATAACTTCAGCTTCCATACCTTCCTTAAGGTACTTGACGCGATCGCCAATTTGCTCGCGGGTCAATCTGCCTTCTTCGTAGGTTTCCATATCCATAAAGACGAACTCATCGCCCTCTTTATAGGTATGCTGCATCGTGCTTTTTTCTAGAGTGGCTTGCGGCACTGTTTCCCCTGCGCGGAACGTTTTTTCCATAACGCTCCCACTCTGGACATTTTTTAGCTTAGTGCGTACAAAGGCAGAACCTTTACCTGGCTTGACGTGTAGGAATTCAAGCACTCGCCATACAGACCCATCCAATACAATTGAAACACCGGGTCGAAAGTCGTTACTGGAGATCATGAAACTTTCAAATTTTGGAAGACAATCGGCATTTATTGTACCCTTCTAGGGTCGTCATTGGGCATTTGTCATTAGTTAGTTGTCATTTGTCATTTGTCATTTGTCATTTATCCTCCGCCCTTAACGTGGGAAGATTATTTATGGGTTACGTCCAGTCAACAATTTAATGCTGCATTTGAGTTATCCCATGCTTAACTTATTAAAATCCTGGCTGAAGAACAGCCTAATAGCAATACTGCTGGTGACAATATTTTTAGGCATAACTACAGCTGGGTGGACTCCCTCCAGTAGCGCCGCACTGCCATCGGGCAATGCAATTACCGACGGTAAGGCTTTGTTGCGGTATGCACTCCCGATAGATAACAAACCTGTGCGGCAACTACAAGCCAGTTTAGAGGACATCTCTGCCCAACTGCGGGCGAATCGACGTTGGGGTGCTATTTCCAAAGACATTAGCCAAGCATCCCGCATTCTCGATAAACCTTCCCAAATCTTAACAAGCGTTCCCGAAGAACGCCAACCCCAAGCCGAAGCTTGGATTACCGAGTTGAAATCTGGGGTGGGTAAGTTGCAAGAATTGGCGAACAGCAAAGATAAAGAACAAATTCTGCAAGAGAGAACTAAACTGCTAAATCTCGTTACTCTTCTAGAAGAGTCAATGGTGAAACAATTCCCCTTTGAAGTGCCTGCCCAGTACAGCAACCTGCCGCAGCTTAAAGGTCGTGCCACTATAGAATTGAAAACTAACAAAGGCGATTTAACCTTTGTAGTAGACGGTTATAGCGCCCCTGTGACTGCCGGGAATTTTGTAGATTTGGTACAGAGGGGTTTTTATAATGGCTTAGAATTTACCCGTTCTGAAGAATCTTACTTTCTCCAAACTGGAGATCCTGCTGGAAAAGACGTAGGTTTCATTGATCCAAAAACGGGCAAATATCGCGCCATCCCCTTAGAAGTCTTAGTTGAGGGCGATAAAGAACCTACCTATGGCATTACTCTAGAAGAAGCTGGTCGTTACGTTGATATGCCAGTTCTGCCTTTTTCTGCCTTTGGTGCAGTGGTAATGGCTCGTCCCGAAAGTGAAGTAAATGGCGGTTCATCACAATTTTTCTTCTTTTTGTTTGAACCAGAACTCACTCCCGCCGGACGCAACCTATTGGATGGTCGTTATGCCGTTTTTGGCTATCTCACCGAAGGCAAAGAAGTTTTGGATAAACTGAAGGCTGGTGACAAAATCGAATCGGCAAAAGTGGTTAAGGGAATAGAAAATCTGGTTGAGCCGCAAGCTGCATAAAAAGACACAGGGGCAGGAGAAGAATCTTGTACAGACGCGATTAATCGCGTCTCCCCTGATTCAGATTCCCGGCAGTGAATATTTGATCAACTACGATCCTTAATTCTGGAAAAGTTCGTGATAAAATTTCTTGGTTGGCAGTAATAACTGTTTCTTCGTACAATCCATCTTCCAGTAGTAACACTGAAACTTTTGTTGCCAGTGGGTCTACAATCCAATATTCAGGAACCTCTAAGGCTGCATATTCTGAGCGTTTATAACGATAGTCCCGTTTTACCGACTCTGGACTGACTACCTCGACAATTAGTAACGGTGGTGACTCAAATACTGCTGAAGCATTCAACAATTCTCTAGCTTGTTCCAGTGTCACTACACACAAATCAGTTAACCTAGATTTATTTCTACCCGTTCTCACCCCACTTTCACGAAAACAAAGCCAAGTAGAGTTACAACGTTTGATTTCTGCTTTCAAGGCAGTATCCAAAAAATCGACAATCAGGAAATGTTCAATAGTAGGTGGATTCATTAACTCTAGCTTCCCATCCACCAATTCATAATGAAAATCGCTACCATCATCATAGGTTAAGTACTCCTCAAATGTGATGCTGGTTACTGGTGTTGTTACCATGCCAACTGACTCCTAGACGATACCCTTATCTTAAACAGTAAAGTAAATCATCAGTTTTCTTCGTAATTTTGCAACACGGAAAACCGATTGTGAACAGTGAGTTATCTTCTCAACAAGTAAAAGACATTGGCGAACAAGGTCTTTTAGAAAGATTACAGCGCTTCTGTCCTCCAGAAATTATCGGCGATGATGCAGCAGTACTTGAGACTGCACTAGGGCAATCTTTGGTAGTGACTACAGATGTACTGGTTGATGGCGTGCATTTTAGTAACCTCACCACTTCCCCAGAAGATGCTGGTTGGCGAGCTGCTGCTGCCAATTTATCAGATTTAGCAGCAATGGGTGCTTCTCCATTAGGAATCACTGTCGGGTTAGGACTACCCAGTGAACTTAGGGTTAGTTGGGTAGAACGCTTGTACCAGGGAATGACAGAATGCCTGCAAAAATACAATACTCCAATTGTCGGGGGTGATGTCGTGCGATCGCCTGTAACTACTCTGGCAATTACTGCTTTTGGTCAAGTTAACCCTAGTCAAATTATCCGCCGT
Source organism: Nostoc edaphicum CCNP1411 (assembly GCF_014023275.1). Taxonomy (NCBI): domain Bacteria; kingdom Bacillati; phylum Cyanobacteriota; class Cyanophyceae; order Nostocales; family Nostocaceae; genus Nostoc; species Nostoc edaphicum. Next base: position 4,769,133 of record NZ_CP054698.1, on the reverse strand, counting down.
TCTGCTGCCGTTATTGGAAATGCGATCGTCGTTACAGGCGTTCATGGAGCCTCCCACGCTGGCTTAGAACTCCTCTTGCATCCCGAATTAGAACAAAACCTCAAAGATGCAGAACGCACGGCTCTAATCCTCGCACACCAACGCCCACAGCCACGATTCGATGTCTTACCAATCCTCTGGAAAATCTTAACTCCTAACTCCCAACTCTCCATTGCTGGTATGGATAGCAGCGATGGTTTGGCAGATGCAATTATCCAAATTTGCCGCGCCAGTGGCGTTGGCGCTGTCTTAGAACGCAGACAAATTTCCGTACCAAAAACTTTTAACCATTGGTTGCCACCAGAGCAAGCGCTAAAATATGCTTTATACGGTGGCGAAGACTTTGAATTAGTGCTGTGCTTACCACAAGAATTAGCATCAGCCTTAGTGCAACATCTTGGAGAAGGTGCTGCGATCGTGGGCAGTATTACACCCGGATCAACAGTATTATTGCACGACGAACAAAAAAAATTCCCTGACCAAGTTCTGAATCTTAGTCAGGGATTTCAACATTTTGGTCAATAGTCCTTTGTCCTTTATCATTCTTCCAATGATTAATGACAAATGACCAATGACAAATGACAAATTATTGCCACTTCTGGGCTACTAATTCTGCCAAATCCAAGACTCGTTGGCTGTAACCCCATTCGTTGTCATACCACGCCATAACTTTTACTAAGTCATTGCCCATAACCAAAGTTAAGTTTGCATCAACAATCGAAGAAGCATCGCTACCTTGATAATCGGAAGATACCAATTCTAGTTCGCTATAGTCTAAAATGCCTTTAAGTGGGCCTTCGGCAGCGTCCTTGAGAGCTTGGTTAACTTCTTCAGTAATAGTACGCTTCTCAACCTGAACTACGAAATCTACCATTGAGACGTTCGGGGTAGGTACGCGCAAGGCAACGCCATTTAGCTTGCCTCTAAGGTCTGGGATAACCAGTGCCACTGCTTTTGCTGCACCAGTAGAGGTGGGTACAATGTTTATCGCTGCTGCCCTCGCCCGTCGCAAATCCCGGTGAGAAGCGTCTAGCAAGCGTTGATCACCTGTATAGCTGTGGGTGGTGGTCATCGTACCTTTAATGATGCCGAACTTATCGTTCAATACCTTGGCGATTGGTGCCAAGCAGTTGGTAGTACAGCTAGCGTTACTGATAATGTGGTGTTTGTTGTGGTCATAGTCATGATGATTCACACCAACCACAAAAGTACCATCCTCGTTTTTACCAGGAGCGGTAATCAGAACTTTCTTGGCTCCAGCATTTACGTGCTTGAGCGCTCCTTCTTTGCTAGTAAATACCCCGGTTGCTTCGATAATTAGGTCAATTCCCCAATCTTTCCAGGGCAAGTTTTCTGGGTTGCGATCGGATACGCACTTAATGGTCTTACCGTTAACGATGATAGAGTTATCATCGGCACTAATCTCAGCACCTTTAATCTTCCCTAGCATTGAGTCATACTTGAGCAGGTGAGCATTAGTTCTAGGGTCTGAAGTGTCATTAATAGCGACAAGATCGATTTGACTGTTCTCTCTACCCACCCAGCAACGCGCAAAGTTACGTCCAATCCGCCCGAAACCGTTGATTGCAACTCTAATCACAGTGTCTTGCCCTCTGTATTTATGCTTATATGTTGATATCGTTGACCCCAATCATATCGCAAAGGGGGGGGGCACTTTTAACCATAAAGTGTTAGATCAATAAAAAAACACATAATTTATTCAGATTTGTTCGAGTAGAGATTGTTGTTAGTGATATATGATCTGACCGATTCCGGTACTAAATAACGAATTGACTGGCGTTCGCGGCAAAATTTGCGAATTAGACTTGACGAAACTCCTACTAAAGGTATATTCAAGAGTTGCCAGTGAATGGTATGTAACTGCTCCCTGAGTTGCTCCTCCACTTGCTTGCAGATTAATTTGCTTTGAGTTATAGTCTCACCACCTAGCAGTCGGGGTGCGATTAACCAATCACACATTTGTGCTAGTTCGTGTCCACGGTACCAACGGGGTAAAGTTTGGAAGGTATCCAAGCCCACAATCCAGTACCAGTGAGTATTTGGGTAACAAGCAGATAAGTCAATCAGGGTGTTAATGGCATAGGAAGTCCCAGAGCGATTTGTCTCCACTAGTGAGACAGTAAACCCTGGGTTATCTTTTGTAGCTAATTGCAGCATTTGCACACGATGCTCAAACAAAGCTGCTTCTTTGTGAGGAGGATTTAGGGATGGTACCCAAATTACCTTTTCAAGGGATACTTGATGCAAAGCTGTCTCGGCTACGAGCAGGTGTCCCCAATGAATTGGATCAAATGTGCCACCAAAAATTGCGAGTTGCTGCATCCAGTTATGCCTGGGTTTTATGCAATTGAAAAATAGTTTCATTACCAATGTACTATTGTACTCAATTCACGCCTAGACTTGATGCAATTTCAAATCAGTTTCACTAAACAATGTATTATGTAGCCAATTCCAGTAAGATAGCCAAAAATATGTATTTGACATTACAAGAATTTCTTTCCCGATGCAGCCAAAATTTTCAGAATAATCTTAAGAACAGTTCAGAAATAGCAAAAACCTCTAACCAAGGTAAAATCATTCTGAACAAGGAAAACCAGAGCGGGAACATCATCTGGGCATCAAATATAAACATGATATAGGAGCAGTTACGGTAAAAATCAAATTCCTGTTATGATACGCGTGTCATTTGTGATTATGGTGTGGTGTGGTGTAAGAGGAGTAATAAATGACTAATTCTGTAGATTTTAGTGGTAGACCATTTCATTTCATTGGCATCGGTGGTATAGGTATGTCTGCTCTGGCATACGTTCTTGCAAAGCGTCAATTTCCAGTATCAGGTTCGGATCTTCGTCCTAACCACATTACGCACAAGTTGGAATCTATCGGTGCTCATATTTTTGGTAAACAAGAGGCAAGCAATCTTGAATTCTTTTACCCTCAGGTATTGGCTAATCCAGTAGTATTAAATTCACAAGAACCATTATCTGCTGATACTAAGTCAAAACTGCCTCAAGTCATTTGTTCAACAGCAATTAACACTAATAATTTAGAATACAAAGCAGCACTGGAATTAGGTTGTCCAGTTTTACATCGCTCAGATGTACTAGCAGCTTTAATTGCCGATTACTACAGTGTTGCAGTGGCAGGAACACACGGCAAAACTACAACCAGTAGCATGATTGGCTATATGCTTCTAGAAGCTGGTCTAGACCCGACGATTTTGGTCGGTGGCGAAGTCAATGCTTGGGAAGGTAATGCTCGATTGGGACAAAGCCAATATTTGGTAGCCGAAGCAGATGAATCAGATGGTTCTCTGGTAAAACACGCTCCCGAAATTGGGATCATCACCAATATTGAACTCGATCACCCTGACCACTACGATACATTAGAAGAAGTTATTGACATCTTCCAGACATTTGCTAAGGGTTGTAAAACGTTAATAGGTAGCATTGACTGTGCGACAGTGCGCGATCGCTTACAACCTACTATTACCTACAGCTTACATTCAGATACCGACGCTGATTACACCGTCACTAATATTGATTATCGTGCTGATGGCACCACAGCTTTAGTTTGGGAAAGAGGCAAAGCTTTGGGCGTGTTGAAGTTGCGGTTGCTTAGTCGGCACAATCTCAGTAATGCCTTAGCAGCGGTGGCTGTTGGTCGCGCTTTGGGCTTAGAATTTGGAGAAATTGCCAAAGGTATCGCCACCTTTGAAGGAGCAAGACGCCGCTTTGAATTCCGAGGTGAAGTCAATGGCATTACCTTCATCGATGACTATGCTCATCACCCCAGCGAGATTCGCGCTACTCTCGCCGCAGCACGTTTACAGGCAAGACCAGGGCAAAGAGTAGTTGCTATCTTTCAACCCCATCGCTATAGCCGGACACTGACCTTTTTAGAAGAATTTGCCGAGTCCTTTACCCATGCTGATTTGGTTGTACTGACTGATATTTACAGTGCAGGCGAACCCAATTTAGGGCAAATTAGTGGTGAACATCTAACAGCGGAAATTGCTAAACAGCATTCGCAGGTAATTTATCAACCAACTTTACCCTCAGTATGTGAGTACTTGCTACAAACACTACGCCCAGGAGATTTGGCGCTGTTTTTGGGCGCTGGGAACTTGAATCAGGTGATTCCTGAAGTAATTACGACACTTTGTGAGCCTGCTAAAGCCACATCCTAAATGGAGACTTTGCGAAGTTTTATTTCTGAGCAAAGTACCCCTTTAGCAACGGTTTCATTTGTGAACTCTATTACCGTATCTTTGCGGTAAATAAATGTAAAAATTTTACCAAAAAAAGTAAAGATGACCATTTCCCAGGCAGCTGGAAACGTCTGCACAGTTTCTGCTTTGAATACAAAGAAACACCAAACAGCTAATTCGGTGAACAGTGAAGTAATTTACTTACCCAGTACTGATTGTGCAATCAAGTCCCAGGCTTCTTTGTCAGCATTTACTTCTTACAGAGTTGGGGGAGCAGCTGATTTGTACGTTGCCCCCCGAAACTTGGAAGCACTGCAAGCAAGTCTTAAATACGCAAAAGAACGTGATTTAAAGGTGACAACACTGGGAGCAGGTTCTAACCTGTTGGTGAGTGATGGCGGTATATCAGGCTTAGTCATTGCTACTCGTCATCTCCGCTTCAGCAACTTTGACCCCCAAACAGGTCAATTAACCGTTGCTGCCGGAGAATCAATTCCCAGCTTGGCATGGGCAGCAGCAGAGTTAGGGTGGCAAGGATTGGAGTGGGCTGTTGGTATACCGGGAACAGCTGGAGGTGCCGTAGTGATGAATGCAGGGGCACATAATAGCTGTATCGCAGATATGTTAGTTAGTGCCCAGGTACTTTCACCCGATGGTACGCTAGAGACTCTTACCCCAGAACAGTTAGGTTATAGCTACCGGACTTCATTATTGCAAGGTGGCGATCGCATAGTCACCCAAGCCACTTTACAACTCGCACCAGGTGCAGACCCAGCAAAAGTTGTAGCAATCACCAAAGAACACAAAAAGCATCGGTTAAGCACCCAACCATATAACTTCCCCAGTTGTGGTAGTGTGTTCCGCAATCCTAAACCCTATAGTGCTGGCTGGTTAATTGAACAAACTGGTCTGAAAGGCTACCAAATTGGTGGAGCACAAGTAGCATTACTCCATGCTAATTTTATCGTTAACCGAGGTGGGGCAAAAGCTAGTGATATCTTCTGTCTCATTCGCCACATCCAACATCAAGTACAAGAACGTTGGTCTATTAATTTAGAGCCAGAAGTCAAAATGCTCGGAGAGTTTCAAGGTGCTTGTTGAAACTTTCAATTCAGAGAATTGGGAGTGGGCGGTGGGGATAAGGGAGCAGAGGTAGAAATAAATGATACCCTATTCCCTACTCCCTATTCCTTATTCCAGGATGCATTAATTATTGGTAAAAAAAGAGTCAAATTACTTACCGCATCTATAATTGAATTTGATTTGTTATTCAACGCACACGCGTACAAATAATTATGACAGGAAAAGGACAGGGATTTGGCTTTGGCTTAGGAAAAATGAAGGAACTGGCCGAAGCTTTTAAGAAAGCACAGCAAGTTCAAGAAGGCGCAAAGCGACTCCAAGAAGAATTGGAGCAAATGGAGATTCTGGGAGAATCTGGCGGTGGTCTAGTGAAGGTAATTGTCAGTGGAAACCAAGAACCCAAGCGGGTAGAAATTTCTCCAGATGCTTTAGGGGAAGGTGCAGAAGTACTTTCCGATCTCGTGACAGTGGCAATGAAAGAAGCCTACAACAAGTCCACAGCAACCATGCGGGAACGTATGGAAGAATTAACCAGTGGGTTGGAGTTACCTGGATTTTAGTCTATTGGTCATTAGTCATTGGTCATTGGTCATTCGACAAAGGACAAATGACTATTGACAAAGGACAAATAATATCTATGCCTTACAAGTTGCTGTTTGTCTGCTTAGGTAACATCTGCCGATCACCATCGGCAGAAAACATCATGAATCATCTAATTGAGCAGGCTGGCTTGAGCGAAGATATCCTCTGTGACTCTGCTGGTACATCTAGTTATCACATTGGTAGCCCACCTGACAGACGCATGAGTGCTGCGGCTGCTACAAAGTTGGGAATTAAACTGCGTGGTCGAGCACGCCAGTTTCAAAAGTCAGACTTTCAAGACTTTGATTTGATTTTGGCGATGGATCAAGAAAATTATGAGAACATCCTCACTCTTGATCAAACTGAGCAATATCACCATAAAGTGCGTTTGATGTGCGAGTTTTGCTCTCGACACACTCTAAAAGAAGTTCCAGATCCATATTACGGTGGTCAAGAGGGATTTAATCAGGTTATTGATTTACTGATTGATGCTTGTGAAGGTCTGCTCACAAGGGTTAAGAGTTAGGAGTTAGGAGTTAGGATTTAGGAGTTTTAATTCCTCATTCCTCACTTTTAACTCCTAACTTTTTATTCCACTAAACCATGCTTCATCGCAAAACGCACTAATTCCGCTCGGTTGCTGGTTGAGGTTTTTCTCAATAAACTGCTAACGTACTTTTCCACTGTGCGAGGACTCAAGTGTAGCTGATGACCCATATCGGCATTAGAAAGACCATGAGTTAATAACTCTAGGACTTCTTGTTCTCGATGAGTTAGGGATGAGTGCAGATGGGATTTCTGAATTTGAGTGGACAGAGAATTATGGGCATCCCCCGTTTTTGTTGAGGCGGGAATGCCCAAGTTCTCTTTATGAGAAAATCGATACTCCGATTGAATGATTTGCGATCGCTCCAAAAGATTGCGAATTGCTGCTGCTAACTCTTCCAGTTCAAAAGGCTTGGGTAAATATAAATCACACCCTGACTGGTAACCCATAATTCTTTCCTGGGTCTTAGTTCTGGCTGTTAATAAAATTACAGGCAATAAACGAAACACTGGCTGTTGACGCACCCGGCGCACCAGTTCATAGCCATTCATCTGTGGCATGACGATATCCGTGACAATCAAATCAGGATGATAGTCATCTACCATAACTAAAGCTTCTCGACCGTCATTAGCCGTGATCACCGAGTAGCCAGACAGTTCAAGATAGTCGCTAACAGACAGACGAGTGCCCAAATCATCATCCACTACAAGGATCGTCAAGGGCATGGATAGTACACCCCTAGCATTTTTTTACTCAGAAATTTGCTTCTACGTGCTCCATCAGTGAACACAGATAATAATAGTGTTCTTATGTTTCATACTATGACAGGATTACCAACTAATGACTGCCTTCAGGGTTTATTTATAAAGAAAATCTTAAATCTTTAGGATGAGTTAGCGAAGTGTAACTCACCTTTGACTCCCTCTGCTTGAGAGGCATAGAGAGCTTTGTAATTTGTAACAACTCATCAATAAGGCATAGTAAATGTTTATCATAGTATAAATTAATAACTTAATCAATATTGCCAAAAAACTCTTAATTGTGAACTTAGAAAAGCTAAATTAGTGATATACAGTTCATAATTTATAGCGGTTCTAAGATACACCCTATAATTCACAAGCCAATCCAAATAACTTTTTAGGTACATTTAAAGCACACAAAATTATCAATGAGCGACAAGAACGACGGTTACAAAGTTATTAGCGACAACCGCCAAGCCCGTTATTTGTATGAAATTCTAGAAACTTACGAAGCTGGAATTGAGTTGACAGGAACCGAGGTGAAGTCGATTCGTGCGGGTAAAGTCAATCTCCAAGATGGCTATGCTTTGCTTCGCAATGGCGAAGCATGGTTGATCAATATTCATATCTCGCCTTACAACGCTAGCGGACAGTATTTCAATCATGAGCCACGGCGTACACGCAAGCTACTGTTGCATCGTCAAGAACTCCGTAAGCTAATTGGCAAAGTAGAACAGCAGGGTTTAACTTTAATCCCTTTGAAAATGTATCTCAAACGAGGCTGGGTAAAAGTGAGTATAGCCCTTGGCAAAGGTAAAAAGCTCCACGATAAGCGAGAAGACTTGAAACGACGCCAAGACCAGCGTGACATTCAACGGGCAATGAAAAGCTATTAACGGTTAGTGTAAACTAACTACTACACCAGAGGGAGAAATAGATTGCTGTCAAAGTATGTTGTCTACCCATAGCGTTAGTTGTGAAAATGCCGAGTTTATAGCCACAGATTGATTTTGTTAAGGTTGGAACTCGATACAGTTGTGAGTAACTTCGGATGGCATCAGGAATTTTCACAACTTATGAAAAGTAATTTCATTAAAGCTGTTGGCGCTGGCGTTCTCACCTTGAGTATGGGAATTCTACCCTTAACTCTATCTGCACAAGCTCAGACAACTAATGATCCCGGAGTCAATAATGCTCCAACAACGACAACTTCTGATCGCAACGATTTTGATTGGGGTTGGCTAGGATTAATTGGTCTATTCGGTCTAGCTGGTTTAGCTGGCAAAAAGCGCGATAACGAACCGACCGCCTATCGTGACCCTAATGCGCCAAGTGCCACTAGCTATAGAGACTAATAGCATTTTAGATTTTGGATTTTAGATTTTGGATTCGGAATCCTCTATTGCATCTGGATTTTGGGAATCTATCTCTCGGAATAATTTTTAAAATTGGTGCAAGCAACTCAAAATAACCTTTGGCAGGTTGCTATCTGTCTACAAAATTCAAAAATGTGAGTTGTCAGTTGTGATCAGGAAAACAACTGACAATTTACTAATGTTAGTTTACCGTTGGTTCTGAGTGAGATGAATTTGTCTGGTTTTGAGCTAAAGGTGTCCAGTAGCTAGCAATTAAGGCAACGATGAGCCACCAGAGGGTATTGACTTCAGGACGATACCAGACAGTATCTACAGTGCCGTGAGCTAGCATACCCAACAAAGTAGCGATCGCTCCAATTAACCAAAATCCCTCTACACTTCTCAATTGTCGCAGTCGTTGGATTTGTAGAAATGCCGTATTAAATGTGACAATTATTAGCCAGAGAAAGCAGCCTAAACCAACAAAGCCAGTTTCTACAGCCACCTCAAAGAAAATCGAATAGGCACTCAGAGCAGTGTAACGAGGGCGTTGGTAGAGAGGATAAACTTTATTAAAAGAGTTGTGGCCGGGGCCAATGCCGAAAATCGGGCGATCGCGAATCATCTCAAAGACAGCATCCCACACATTTAGGCGAAAATTATTACTGCTATCTTTGCGGTCAGCAAAAATACTGAAGACTCGCTGGTTGAATGCGGGTATAAATATCACTGCTAGCACTAATACCCCGATCAAACCTCCTAAGACAATCGGCAGCGACCAAGTACGCCAAAAAGGAGGCATTTCTACGCTTTTCCAATAAACTAGTAATGGCATCACAGCTAAAATTGCTACTACTAGTCCAATCCAACCACCACGACTAAAAGTGAGGATCAGGCAGGCAGTATTAACAATTAACATTGTTAATGCGAGAGATTTTTTGAACCAGCTTTGCCATGCAAAAATTGCCACTAAGCTAAAAATTACTGCTGGTAAGAGGTATCCAGCCAATAAGTTGGGATTGCCTAAATAACTGTAGACCCTTGTAGTCTTAGATAGAGGAGATTCTGGGTCAACCCAAGTTGCTAGTGCTGTGGCTCCAAAAAACCATTGCTGCAACCCATATACACTAACAATTAACGATACATGCAGATAAAGGATGATAATCCAAGACCGGAGGCGAGGCGACCTTAATACCCTGGCACAAAGGGTAAATAGTAGCAAATACAAGGTCAAGGTTCCTAAGTCGTTAAGTGCCGCCTTTTTTACAGGGGATAATCCTGTTGCAATTGCGGCAACTCCCCAGTAGAGCAATACCAGCAGGTGAATGGGAGTAACTGACGAGACATTTGTTGATATTACTTCATCAGATAAAGTCAACAGCAGCCAAAATCCTGCACAAGCTACCAGCAACAAACCCACCAACGTACTCGAAGCAAAAGGTGCAAGGGCATATATTAAGCTGAGTAAAGCCGCTGCGATCGCATCTCCCCACTGGAGCAAGATGCTGGTTTGCCGCCAAGAACTCAACAGTCCCACCAGAGAGCGGTGTACGTAACTGGTAGCAAGATATTCTTTGAGCGGTAAAGATGATAAAGTAAATCGTTGCCAGACTAAATTCATAAAAAACATTGAGATCAATTAGCCTGCCGACGCAGAACTTGGAATTGATCATAATGCTTATAGCTATAAAAAGGTAATAACGGAGATTGCACATCGCATGATGGCGCTCTTATTCCTAGCCATCAGCTAATACAAAGTTAAGATAGGCTTTCATGTACTTAGTACAGCTTTACGTAGAATCATGGCGAATTGAGGGTTGAAAATTAAACGCATAGGTAAAGCGCAAAAGCACGCAGAGAATTCGTATTTAATGAAATATAGATATAGGACTCATATTTGATTTTTGAAAAAACACTGTACAACTCAAAAAGCCTTCTTGAGTATTGCCTATTGCTTATTGTCTGCCTATCGCGCTTGCGCTGCGCTTGTCTGCGACACGCTCCGCGAACGTGCACCACGCAAGTAAGTTCAAAAATCAAAGCGGATTCCTATAGAAAATACGTCTTTCCCAGTCTCCAATCCCCAATCCCCAAGATTAGACATCGCTAATTGCTTGTGAAGGAGTTACCAGTTGCAGTGGCAAAGAAAGCACATAACGATATCCTGATTCTGGTGAACCTTGAATCAAAATGTGTCCACCATGCAATTCTGCCAGTTGACAACTTAATAATAGACCCAAGCTTTCACGAGAAAGACTTCCATGTGATTTAGCTAAATTTATACCTGAACTACTAGCAAAGAAATTTGAGTGGGAATCACTAAATTTTTTTGAATTGTCTACTGCCACTGATAAATTATCTAGTTGCTCCTGGTTTTCTGCATGAGTATTGTAAGTTGCTACCTCACCTGTCAGTTCCAGCAGTGACAAAGAATTGAGACGGAAGTAAGGATCAACCTCAGTTATGCCGTCCCCTAGCCAGGGATGGGAAACCCAAATAGTAATATTGAGCGTATCTTCCTTGTAAGAAACATGAATGCGAACAATGCTACCTGTAGCCGCAAGTTGAATCACACTGAAAACCAGGTGATACAGCATTTGCCGCACCTTGTCTTTATCTAAAGGCCAAATGCGATTGCGTCCCGGTTCTATAGACAGGCGAATATCTTGCTCGCGGCGATTCGCTACTTCTTCTAGGGTATTGATAGCTTGTTGGCATAGCATTTCGATATCCACAGGAGCTAGATTTAGCACAGTTGAGTTTTCATCCATAGCTCCTAGTTCGGTAATTTCGTTTACTAGGGAAAGTAAGTACCGACCACTGTGTTGGATAATTTCTAAATATTCTCTCTGCTTAGTCGTCAAAGGCCCATATATCTCACGTCCTAAAACACTAGCCATACCAAGTACAGATGTTAAGGGCGTGCGTAACTCCTGAGTTAGCTGACCCAAAAGTTCTAGTTTTAGTTGCTTGGTAGAAACAGAGTCGTTATCTTTAGTGGGTGCGGTGATTTTAATCTCTGTGTTACGTTCGTCATTGAGTGAAAATATAGGAGCATTCTTGGGAGTGCTTGATTCGAGTTTTCCTTGCAAAAGTCGGTTACGTTCAAATTCACTCATGCTCCAACGAGCTATGATTTGTAAAAACTCAATGTCTCTGGTTGTAAAGTTGCGCGGTACTAAATCCATCACCGCCAATGCACCCAAACAATGTCCCTCAGCATCAATCAGTGGCGCTCCTAAGTAAGCACGAATACCATAATCTTGCACCAGCTTGCTGCTAGCAAGTACGGGATCTGCAATTTTATGTGTATCATTAATTACAAATATTTGATAACTATCTACTACCTGAGTGCAGAAGGATTCCCGGCGTGACAGTTGGCGGCTTTGTGCCAAATGATTCATTAATCCCAGCCTAGATAAGCCCACCGCCGACTTGAACCAGTGCCGTTCTTGATCCACAAATCCCAATATGGAAATTGGTGCTTCCAAAAAGTGGGCAGCAGTCTGTGTGGCTTCTTCAAAAACTGGAATCGTTTCTGGTTGCCGCAAACCTAAATCTGACAAAGCTTTGAGGCGTTGTTGTTCTCTTGATTCATGAGAATCCCAACCATCCTTTAGGGCAAATAATTTGTTTTCAGGCTCTATCATTGCCACTGCTACCTTAATAATTTCTCGATACTGTAATTGATATAAGCCCTATTACTGGGTTATCAATTGCTATTTTTAAGCATTCCCTAATTTTGCCTCTGACAAACAAATTTAGGGCAAAAATTTTTTATTCCTTCCATTAAGCCGACAACGTGGTATCTACCAGTTACTATTTACTGGTGCTGAATGTTCTTTATTTACCACTGGTGTAGTCTTTATTGCTTGAGATTTTGCAATCAGACTGCGTTAGATTTGGATTCAGCCAGGGTAACCTAATGCTAAGGATAGAATACAAAGGGACTATCATTCTTTATGTATATAAGAGAAAATTTTCATTGGTATATTAAAGGTAAATTTACTTAAAATGACTGCTATATTAGTGTGATTATTTGTAGCAAGCTTTACTGATGACAGCTAGCACCCAAGCCTGACAATCCTAGTAAAGGATGACATAAATAGAGCAACCATATCCCTACGAGTAAACAAGCTACAAAATTAGTTAAAAGCTTATCTTATCAGCTTTTTGAGTTTTGAAAGAAGTCGGAGTGGCGGCTGCAAAGAAGTCTGATGGCAACTTCGGACAATCAACTGAACAGGGTATGGTTTTGAATTACCCATAACATACTCGATAGTTGATATAAATCTCCATCCAATAGATTAAACCTATTACAATTTCACGCCGAAAGTTGTGTTGGCTTCTCTATTTTTTGCATACGAGGAAATATTTTTTAAGGACAATAGGTAATGAATAAAATGACTATTAGAGTTCCTTTTGTAGACCTGAAATTACAACACGAACCAATTCAAACCCAATTGCAAGATGCAATCCAATCTGTATTGGAACAGGGAGATTTTATTTTAGGACAAGCACTCTCAGATTTTGAAGCCGCATTTGCAAGAGTGTCTGGGGCAGAATATGGAGTTGGTGTTGCATCAGGAACAGATGCGATCGCTCTCGGATTGCAAGCGTGTAATATTGGTGCTGGCGATGAAGTGATTTTACCCGCAAATACTTTTGTCGCAACGTTGATTGGGGTGATACGTACTGGTGCCAAGCCAATTCTGGTAGATTGCGATCCCCAAACAGCTTTAATTGACTTAGAAGCCGCAGCAAAGGCAATTACGCCTCAGACTAAAGCAATTATTCCTGTACATCTCTATGGTCAGATGGTATCACCACGCGAACTAGTGAAATTTGCCGATACCTACAGACTATTAGTTTTTGAAGATGCAGCCCAAGCACACCTCGCCCAAAGAGATGGATATCACGCTGGTTCAGTAGGAATAGCAGCAGCTTTTAGTTTCTATCCCAGCAAAAATTTGGGCGCATTTGGGGATGGGGGAATGCTGCTGACACGAGATTCAGATGTAGCCCAGAAGATGGTGCGTTTGCGAAATTATGGTGCATCGCAAAAGTATTTTCATACTGAACCAGGTACAAATAGCCGCTTGGATACTTTACAAGCAGCAGTTTTGCTCCAGAAATTACCATATTTGCCACAGTGGAATCGCGATCGCCTGACTATTGCCCAGCAGTATGATAACGAACTAGCACCCTTGGCATCTGCTGGCATTATCCCTATGGAAAACCAAAGTGATACAGGACACGTTTATCATCTTTATGTCATTAAAGTTGATGATTCTTGCCCAATAGAACGCCAGCAACTCCAGGAAAAACTCACAGCGGCGGGAATTCAAACTGGCATTCACTACCCAATTCCTTGTCATCTCCAGCCAGCATTCACTAACTTAGGCTATCAGCCTGGAGATTTTCCCCAAGCAGAAAAACTGTCAAAGCAAATATTATCATTACCGATGTATCCTGGTTTAAGTAGTAGCCAAGTTAAAGAAGTTGTAGCAGCGATCGCTCATGCAGTCTCAACAATTTCTCAGGCAGATGAACCTTCTCCTGCTGACCTTAGCAGCGTGGTAGCCTAAAGTGAATTCATGCCTAATGTGCGTCTCATTTGTTCTTTGTCCTTTTTCTAATGACAAATGACCAATGGCCAATGACCAATAACCAATAACCAAAGTTTTTGAATTACTTAAAATCATGGCACTCCGGCAACAGGTTAAAAACATAAACGCATCAGGCTTGTTAAATCTAGCCGTATTAGGCGTTTTGCTGCTGCTTTATGCTCCTATATTGCTACACTGGTTGGATGGTTGGCTGCACAAAAATATTAGTACAGAACACGAATATTTCAGCCACGGGATTATTGGTCTACCATTTGCGGCTTATCTGGGCTGGATGAACCGGAAAAAGTGGAAACGTTTACCAGATACCATCCATCCTTTGGGCGCTGTTTTCTTATTATTAGGGGCAGTTTTTTATCTTAGTGGTGTTACAGAGTGGGTTAACCTTTCTTTGCCCGTTATATTGGTGGGATTATGCTTGTGGTTTAAGGGAATATCAGGTTTGCGATCGCAAGGATTCCCCCTACTATTAGTATTTTTGGCAACCCCAACAGCATTGCCCTATCTCATTGCTCCCTATACCTTGCCTCTCCAAAGCTTCATCGCTGGCACAGCAGGCTTCATACTGAATCAATTTGGTATGGAAGTAACCGTAGATGAAATAAATCTCTATGTGGGAGGACGGATTGTGGAAGTTGCTCCCTATTGTGCAGGGCTAAAAATGTTGTTTACGACTCTCTACGTTGGCTTAATGCTGCTGTACTGGACAGATGCTTTGTCTTCACGGCGCACAACTATATCGTTTTTATCTGTTGCTGCGATCGTTAGTACTACTGCCAATATCATTCGTAATACTTTACTAACTTTCTTTCATGGCACAGGTCAAGAAGGAGCTTTTAAATGGCTGCATGACGGTTGGGGCGGTGATCTCTACTCTGCTTGTATGCTGGTGTCATTAGTGCCCTTACTGAATTGGATTAATAGCTATTTTTCAGCATCTCTAGAAACTCAGCAAGAAGCAGAAAGTTAGAATCTGGGCATTGGGCATGGGGCATGGGGCATTGGTTCTTCTCCCCCTGCTTCCCCTGCCCCCTCATCTCCCCATTCCCTGCTCCCCATAAGTCCTAAATATTACTGAACTCACAATGTTATTTTATAAAGTAAAATTTTGCCTAAGTACTGCAAATTTTACTGATGACTTTCTTCTCCAAGTTTTTTAAAGAAAACCAATTGAGTCAAGTAACAGCACTTTTGTTATTGCTAGTGCTGCTGGCAATTGGAGGGGTTCCCGGATACCTGACAGGACAATGGCAATGGAAACAGCCGCCCCCTGTTACTACCCTCAACGAGTTAAGACAGATCCGCAAGACTGGGTTAACCCTTCCTGCTTGGCAAACTACTGAACAAGCAGAACAGCAAATTGGCGAACATAAATGGTCTTTGCAGGTAATAAAAAAAGAAGGTTCCGAATCTCAGGCAATCCTGCTTTTATTGCCCCAAAATGGGCCTATGGATCAACCAGAGGTGGAGTGGACAGACGTTAACGGATGGGGAAGATCACGCTGGGGAAAGTGGGATGTAGCTCAATCTCGTTCTGCTGAATTTACTGTGAAACCACCTGCAAAGTTGGCATCTAATCTCAAAACTCAAGTAAAAGCTAGGTTCTTTCGCGCCTCCACACCACAGCAAACCTTCGCTGTCTTGCAATGGTACGCTATGCCAGATGGCGGAAATCCATCACCTTTCCACTGGTTCTTGGCGGATCAATTGGCACAGTGGCGTCAGCAACGCATTCCTTGGGTGGGTGTGAGCATTCTCATGCCAATGGAACCTTTGGGGGAGGTAGAAACATCTTGGTCTTTAGCCCAGTCGATTGGGGAAACAGTACAAGCTGCATTGATGGCAGGGCCTTTGTAGAGTCTATTATCTATGCCTTCGGGCAAAACTTTATCAAAAGTATCTCTATAATTACGTTCACCCTAAAACTCAGCTAAAAGATGTTAACAATATGAAGTTAGAAAATAAATTTAGCAAAATTATTCTCTTTCTCTTAGTAAATACTTGTAGATAAAAGAGACATTTAGGACATTTTTAGAGTAGAATAACCACTCGGCGCGACTAATTTCTATATCAGTATTTTCTGCACCGATGTTTATAGATGCCAGTTATTATATGCGTGGATTCAGCGCCTTGTGTTGTGTCAGTCTTCAAGTAGGAGTTTTCTTAACAACACCTATCCAACTTGTTGTTGCCCAGCCCTTTCCACCTCAAGGACAATCACCAAGGCAACCCCCCTCGCCTGTTCCAGGTACTGAGTTTGTACCTCCAGGTGCAAATGACGAAATTTCTCCCCAACTTAGCCGCTACCTCTTGGGCCCAGGAGATATAATTGGCGTTGTGCTTCAGCGTCCTCCTGGCCCATACCGCTTAGGGATAGGAGATGGAATTAGCGTTTCGGTTCAGCGCTTTCCAGATTTGAGCTTTCAAGCTTTAATCAACCCAGAAGGTAATATTGTGGTGCCATTACTGGGAACAGTTTTCTTACAAGGTTTAACTTTGCAAGAAGCTCAAGAAAAAATTCGCTTGGGTTTAAATCGTTATGTAGTTGATCCAGTAATAGTTTTAGCTTTAGCAACGCAGCGTCAAGACTTCGGTTTTCAAGCTGTAATTAGTCCAGAAGGCAACATTGTAGTGCCGCAAGTGGGAACGGTATCATTACAGGGTTTAACCTTGGAAGAAGCTCAAGAAAAAATTCGCTTGGGTTTGAGTCGCATTTTCCCAGATCCAATCGTGGTAGTATCCTTGGCAGGAACGCGACCAGTTCAAGTTACCATTAGCGGGGAAATATTTAGACCAGGAATTTATCCGATTAATTCAACAACACCTCGTGTTGCTGATGCTTTGCTAATATCTGGTGGTTCAACGTTAAATGCAGACCTGCGACAAGTGCAAATACGTCGGAAGTTAATAGATGGTTCTGTGATTTCACAAACTATTGACTTATATGCAGCACTGCAAAATGGTGGTTCAATCCCTAATTTACGCTTACAAGACGGAGATGCAATACTCGTGCCCCGTCGTGAAGTTGGTAATGATGACGGTTATGACCGGAATTTGGTAGCACGTTCATCCTTGGCTGTCCCACAGATTAGAGTCAGGGTTTTAAACTATGCTGCGGGAGGTATTTCCATTCAAGCGCTGCCTAACGGCAGTACATTTGTAGATGCTTTGGGAGGAGTAAATCTGGACACTGCTAACCTCCGAGATATCGCTCTGGTTCGCTTTGATCCTGAACGAGGTAAAGCTGTTACTCAGAAACTTGATGCTAAAAAAGCTCTAGGCGGTGATGCGTCCCAAAATGTAGCACTTCAAGATAATGATGTTCTTGTTGTTGGTCGGAACCTCATCGGTAGAATTACTAATTTCCTGACTACCATTACCCAACCTTTCTTTAATGTTCAATCCTTTCTCCGATTTTTTGACAACTTCGGTGGTGGTGGTTCAAATTAGTGAGTCTCACTTTTTTGCTGATTGTTGCTAGATGGACAGAGAATTTGGGGTGAGAGAGATGGAGGAGATAATGGTGAAAAAATAACAAATAAAAATTGACTGCTGATAACTAAAATACCTGACAACTGATTACTGATTCTATATGCCCCTGCCATGACCCCACCAATTGTTAAGCGCTATCTTATTGCTTTTGATAAGTACAAGTGGATTGGACTAGCTAGTTTTGCTTTAGTTGTAGCAGGGTCAACTGTGGTGGCTATGCAACCAGAGCCACCTACTAGCTATATAGCATCTGCTGCACTTACTTATAGTGGCCCACCAGTTTCTTTCTCTGCAACTGGTAGTGAAATCCAACAGCAAGGAAAAGAACTGAATGAGGAAGTTTTACTATCAAACCAAATAATTGCAGCAGTGGCAGAAAAAGTTGGTGTCAAACCGCAAAAGCTCGGTGCCAGTGTTGTCCTTTCTGTACCTAAAAAAAATCCTAGGAGTGGAGAATTAGAATCTAGTATCTTGGAATTGAAATATGTCGATGGTGATGCCAAGCGAGCTATACAAGTCTTGACAGAATTGATGCAAGCAATGGTCAAGTTGAGCAGTGATATTAATACTGGGCGATTACAAGCAATTATTGAAAAGATTAACGATCGCACACCACAAACTAAACGGGAACTGCAAGTTGCTGAACAGAAGTTGGAACAGTACGATCGCATAGAGCGAACAGCAATATTAGCAGCGGAGAATGGCAGCTTGTTAAGCGCTATTACTGCCAGCCAAAATCTCCAACGGCAAATTCAATTAACTATTTCTGGGGTTGATGGGCAACTTCGTAGTTTACAAAATAAGTTAGGCTTAACAGTCGGACAGGCTTATATTTCTTCTGCTTTGAGTGCTGATCCCATAATTGGTAACTTGCGAGCGCAAATTTATCAAAGTGAGTCACAAATCGCCGTCCTCAGAAAAGATTTGCGACCGGAACACCCAACGATGGTTCAGTTGCTACGTCAGAAACAAGCTGCGGAAGAATTGCTGCAACAACGTGCCTCTGAGGTATTAGGTGGTGATGGTACGGCCGCTCCGCTTCAGGGTAGTGTTGCAGGTATTCGCACCCAAAGCAGCTTAGATCCAGCCCGCCAGCAATTGGCAAACCAAATGGTGTCTTTGCAAACCCAACAGGAAACGCTACAACAACAACTAACTCAAGAAATCCAACAAGAAGCGCGACTACGGCAAGAGTATTCTTTGATACCCAATAAGCAATTGGAGCGATCGCGTTTAGAACAAGAGGTTGCGCTCAAAAAAGCTATCTATGATCAAATGCAGGTGAAGCTAACCGATGCTAAAACCGCAGAGGCAGAAACTACCAGCAGTCTCAGCATTGCCAGACGCCCCACAGTCACCGTTGATCTCAAACCTCCGAAGAGTGTGCCTATTACCCTTGCTGTGGGTGGTTTCTTGGGTCTGGTGATTGGTGGCGGGGTAATATTTTTGTTGGGAGCGCTGGAAGGGACTTTCAAAACCAGAGAGGATATCCGCCAGAGTCTCAAGCAACGGGAAGTGGCAGTGTTGGGAGAATTGCCTTTAATGCCAGTTGATGATTTGGATCAAGATGCAGTGCCAGTGTTATTTTCCCAGGATTCTCCTTATTTAGAATTTTATGAGAAATTCCGTAGTAATCTGCGCCGGATTGGTGGTAAAAACTTAAAGGTGGTGTTGATTACTAGTACCAGTAGCCTAGAGGGTAAAACGACAAGTGCATATAACTTGGGTGTAGCTTCAGCCCGTGCAGGCAAAAGAACCTTAATTATCGAAACAGATTTGCGATCGCCTTCCCGTTGTACATCCCTGAATGTAATTCCTGATCCTGAAGCAACTATTGAACCCCTGCGTTATTACGCTAACTTGAGTGAATGTATTCGTTTAGTGCCTGATGTAGAAAATTTATACATTGTCCCCAGCCCTGGCCCTGTACGGCAATCCGCTGCTATTCTTGAATCTAGCGAAATGCGGCGGCTGATGGAGGATGTGCGCGAACGCTTCGATTTAGTAATTTTAGACACTAGCCCTCTCAGTATATCTAATGACCCTTTATTAATCCAACCCTACAGCGATGGGATCGTACTAGTAGCGCGACCACACTATACACAAGAGAACATGCTAGGTGAGGCTATTGATCAATTAGTGGAAGCTGAACTAGGGTTATTGGGAGCAATTATTAATGGTGCTGATATCATCGTTTCTGCACCTGAACAAGTTGCACCATCATCAACATCATCAACATTTACATCTGAGGTGGAAGAATCTGAAGAAGTTTCGGCGAGTGCCAACAAAAACTAATAGTTTCCAAATATGGAGATTTTAACGCAGAGGGACGCATTCGCGTTCGCTTTAGCGTCTCTGAAAGAGAAGCGTCTCGCAGAGAAGGTTAGCGCACAGAATACGCAGAGCTTTGATAGGCATTACGAGTTTTAGGAAATGCTGTATTTAGTCGCGCCTAAACAAGCCAAATAGGGGAGCGAGAATTACTCCAAAAACAAAACCACCGATGTGGGCCCAGTAGGCAACTCCACCAGTTTGCACAGCCATGTTAGCGGTTGTTTGCAGGGTAGCAAGACCAGATATTACATTTTGCACAACAAAAAGTCCAATTATTACTAATGCTGGAACTCTGATTGTGGTGATGAAAATCCCCAAAAATATTAAGGTCATGACTTTAGCATGGGGAAAGCGGATAATGTATGCACCCAAAACCCCAGAAATTGCACCACTTGCCCCCAAGGAAGGAATCTCAGAATTCATGCCAATAAACCATTGGCACAAGGCAGCTAAAGCACCACATGCCAAATAAAAAATCAGATATTTTAAATGACCCAATCGATCTTCAATATTGTTGCCAAAAACCCAGAGAAACACCATATTTGAGATTAAGTGCCACCAACCACCGTGTAAAAATTGCGACGTAAATAACGTTATCCATTCTTCACCCAAATTAGTGGTTAATTCTTGAGGTACTACCGCATATTGATTGAAAAACTGACTCAATTGTGCATTTGACAGACTCACCTCGTGAAGGAAAACTAAAATATTCATGCCAATTAACCCGTAGGTGAAATACGGGGTGATTCGCGTCGGATTTTCATCGTAGAGGGGAAACACAGGTGTTTTTCCTAAATTATTGACTAACTGCAATATAGCTTGTAAGGCTAGCAGTTGCGAAGGTTAGGCAATTTCACCTATTAAATTAATCAGTATGATTGAGGGGCACGGTAATAACATGAAGAGTTACTTATACCAAGATTCTTCCAGAGATTTATCGCTAAATAAACCCAACAGGGGACCGAGAATTGCCCCAAAGATAAATCCGCCTGCATGGGCCCAGTAGGCAATACCGCCGCTTTCCATGCCGATGTTGGTACGTGTTTCAAAACTAGCAAGTCCGTAAAAGGCTTGTTCGAGAAACCAGAATCCTAAAAAGAAATATGCGGGGACGCGGAAAGTCGGAAAGAAAAATCCTAAAGGTACAACGCCAAGAACTTCAGCATTGGGAAAGCGGAGAATGTATGCACCCATGACGCCTGCGATCGCACCACTCGCACCCAAAGAAGGAATGCTAGAATCTTGAGCGAAGAACCACTGAGTTAAGGATGCCAAAACACCGCAAGATAAATAAAAGAGTAAATATTTGGCATGACCTAACTTATCTTCAACGTTGTTACCAAAAATCCAGAGAAATAACATATTGCCACCTAAGTGCAACAATCCCCCATGCAAAAATTGTGAAGTAATCAAAGTTGCCCACTCTGGCACTGGTTGATGTACAGAAATACCAGCAAAGCTTAAGCTGAGTTCTCGTGGAACTACAGCCGCAAGGTGTAAAAACCCATTTAATGCTTGGGGGGGAAGACTGGCTTCATAAAGAAAAGCGAGGACGTTGGCAGCAATCAGTCCATAAGTAACATAAGGCGTGATTTTGGTCGGATTATTATCGCTAATTGGAACCACGGGCGTTTTTCCTGATTTGTTAAGACAGCGATTCTAGAATACTGAATTTTGCAAGTAGTTTCTTCTACCTCGTGGATAAATCTCGCTTTTAAACTTAAAAACCGAAAGCCAAAAATCCGCCATCGACGGTGATACATTGTCCAGTGATGAAAGATGCCGCAGGCATACAAAGAAATGCTACTAAACCCGCTACTTCTTCTGGTTGACCAACCCTTCCCATAGGTGTTTGTGATAGAACTAATTTGAGAAAATCTTGATTATCGAGTACAGACTCGGTTAGAGGTGTGCGAATAGCCCAAGGTGCTACGGTATTTACCCTAATATGATCGGAAGCCCATTCAACTGATAGCGATCGCGTCAGTTGATTTATAGCCGCTTTAGTCATACCATAAGGAGCGCCTGTACGGTTCGAGACTAAACCCGCCACAGAACTTATATTCACAATGCTGCTATTTTCCCCATTTTGCAGCAGAGGGTAAAATAGACGGCACATCTCAAAAATTGATATCTGGTTTGTCTGGATAATGAACTGATATTCAGCAGCCGTGTAGTCTAATACTTTTTTGCTGATATTGGTTCCCACATTATTAACCAGGATGTCTAATTTATCCCAGATTTTGCCAACCTGCTCAAAAATGGCTTGTCGCCCATCAGGGGTTGCAACATCTGCGGTAATCCCATAAGCAGGTAATCCTAATTCTCGCCAGATAATTAGTTGTTGTTCAACATCCTGAGAATTCCGTGCCACAATTGTGACTTCTGCACCTAGAGATAAAAACTCATTGGCAACAGCTAGTCCAATGCCTTTGGTAGCACCTGTAATCAGTGCTTTCTTTCCTGTCAGTGTCCAGCGTAGACTTAGCCTGCCGTAGGCATTACTCATTTGTAATTTTGCGGATTTTTTATTTTCAAGGTATCAGTTTAAGAGTTTATCTTGTAAGTGCCCAATGCGATCGCTTTTTATAGTAATGTAGGCGATCGCAATCCCTAAACCATTTACCGCATCTGATTCCAATTCAATAGCTGATCAAACCCATGTTTTTTTCAAATTCTCTGGAAAATCAACTCCAGCGCTGGAACGAAACCATTCGCAATCAGCCGAAAAATCCCAATGCTTACATTCGCCGAGGCATGGTTAACTTTCAAATGGCCAAGATTGATGAATCTATTCAAGATTTTGATATGGCGGAGCAATTGGATGAACGTATCAAAACTTACCTTTGGCAACGGGGATTATCGTACTATTATGCAGAAAGATTTGCTGAGGGCGCTGAACAATTTGAAATAGATTTGACTGTGAATGCTCAAGATGTAGAAGAAACAGTATGGCGATATCTCTGCATAGCTCGTTCGTTAGGTGTTGAAGAGGCACGTAATTCTTTACTAACTGTGAAAAATGATCCTCGACGTATTATGCAGCGCGTATATGATTTGTATTCTGGTAATTGTACACCAGATGATGTTTTAACTGTTGGTCAATCAGAAGGGATAAAGGGAAATTTTTACAGTCATCTTTACTTGGGATTATATTACGAAGTCGAGAATAATATCGGTTTAGCTCAGGAATATATAGTTAAAGCTGCTGATAATTACAAGATTGATGATTATATGTGGTATTTAGCGCAAGTACATAAAATACTGCGAGGATGGATATAGTGCTTATAGTGACAGATATGGCCCTCTTCGACGAATGTTTGCTATACCATGCACAATTCCTAGCATTGCACCGATGTAAAGTCCAATATGGATTCCCCAAACTAACATAAATCTGGAAACTTCTGGTGGCTGAACGACTGGCGTAATCTGATCGGCAAAGAAGGGAAATTGAAAATAATAAAATATGAATCCTGCGATCTGAGCAACTAGAATTGCCCAAATAATGGGATACCGTGCCATTTTAAGTAATTGGCGATAAGACAAAGGTAACTTTCGTCTCTGATTAACCAAGAGAAATATGCCGTAACTTAAAAAACCAGCAAAAAACCCCGCCTGAAATCCAACCTCACTGACTTCCCAGCGAAAACTAGAACCATAAGGAACATTTTTGAAGTAATAAAAGTAAGCGGGTGAGAGAGTACAGGTAATCTGATCGTTAACGATACCAAACCCAGCACCAATTAAACCGGACACGATTAAAAATGAATATTCCTGAAGTTTTGTCGGTTTTGTTGGATTACGCCAGTAGTCTACCACTACAACCAAACCCATCAGCGAAAACAAAATCAGCAGTCGGTATTGATATGGAATACTTTGCATAAGACAACTGGTTTAATCCAAAATTAGCTTTTCAGGAAGTGTAATTATTTACAACTTCTTCAGAATTTTCACCATTGTATGCGAAGCATCTGTGGAGATAGGATGAAATTCAAAAATTGGCTATCTATTAGGTCAATTTTCGGTTGCTTCAGTTTCAAACTGCACTTGGCGGTACAAATTAGCGATCGCTATTTTTACATCTACAGATTCCAGTCGCAATATATCGCCCAAATTATACTCCGACAGCACCCATTTTCCCTGTTCGTTGCGTCGAAACACTTCTACAACCGGTTGAGCTACTTGTACTAAGACATATTCTTGCAAGGTTGAAGATTGGCGATATTTAGCAAACTTTTTCCCTCTATCGGCTGCTTCAGTTGAAGGTGATAGCACTTCGATAATTAAGCAGGGAAATTGTATCAATTGTGGATCAGTATCTCGCTCATCGCAAGTCACCACCACATCTGGATAAAAATACTTTTGCCCCGGTTCTACCTGCATTTTTACATCTACAATGTATACTTCACAGGTGCGTAGGCGTAGCCCGTCGTAGACATCGGCTAGGGCATCATCTAGAAGCTTAAAGAAATTTAGACAAACACGATTATGGTTGCGTGTACCACCGCTCATCGCCACAACTTCACCATCCCAATACTCGTAGCGTTCCTCTTGAGTAGGTTCCCAAACCAGATATTCCTCTGCACTCATCAAAATGCGATCGGGTAAAGTAACCATCGGCGCGATCTCTTAATAATTGACTTAATCTAGGATAGCGAAAAAGACGTTCTCTTTATTGCTACCCTGACTAAGCAGTAATATTTCAGGATTTTATCTTGCTAATGTTTAATGCGGTCGCGCAATTTTGCTGCTTCTTCAAATTCTAGTTTTTAGGTTTTCTAACCGAGTCTTTTCTGTGTGAGCTTTACGAGATAAAACTTGAAGATTATCTAGCGTGGTTAAACCACCTTTTGACATCGGTATGATGTGATCAATTTGGAAATCCCTTCGCATCTGGCTCTTAAACTCACTCATAGCACAGTTAATAAATCCCTTTGTATTTGTATATTTAGCAAACACAGCATCCTTAATATCTCTATACTCGGCTGGATCTCTCTCCCTAATTTCAACGAGTGAGAGACTTTCTAGGGGTACTGTGTCAGGAATTACAATTGGTGGAGTAACTATCAGATCAGGATAAACTCCGAGCAGTTTATTAATCTCAATGTCTACTTGCTTCTTGAAATACAGATAGTTATATCCAAATAGAACTTGCCAAAAGGATTTAGTGTCATTCCATAGAGAAGTGAGATATTCAGTTACTTGTCTAAGGGTTAAATCATTTTCGTATATATGCCTCGCTACAATTGACAAATCACACTTTCTACGTTCACTAAATGCAATAAATTCTGGCTCCATCTGTTTTTGAGCGTAGAAACGTAGAATGTTCTCAACATCAGCATCTCTATAGCCAAGTAGGAATGAATGATCGGGAAAATAAAGTTTCTTTGTGAGTTGCAGCAGATATTTAAGTTCTTCGTCAGTTAATATCTCTCTGTTTTCGATATCAACGCTCTTAAATACACTCTCTAAATCATTGACAAAACTATCATAAGCCTCTTCAGTATCATTATATAGAAGTACATCATAGTTTCTAGATACAGGTTCATCTGATTCAGAAGGTTCAAGAATAGAGAAACAATAAATTCCAACGGGAACTCGTCTCAAAAAGTCTAATTTTTCCCAGTCAGTAGTATCGATAGAATCATCCATCATGCGGGTAAATTCTTCAATCTTTTCAATAGAGATAAGTCGAGCAATTCTCTTCATTGTCTCGATATCTTTATCGCGGAATTCCCCCTCTTCTTCAATCAACTTCTCAGGATTGACCCAGTTAATCTTGTCTTCCCAATTGTCAATAAAGCTTACAACATAAGCTTTTTCTGTACCACCTGCCTTCTGCCCACGTAAGGCTCTACCTATCATCTGTGTCATTAGAATCGTAGAAGTAGTTGGGCGAGTCAGAAAAACAGTTTGAATATTGGGTAAATCGGTTCCCTCAGTTAACATCTCTACATTAATGAGTACTTCAAGCTCTCCTCTTCTAAATCGCTTGATTTTCTCAGCATTTTCTTTTACAGAAACTGTAGCTCCTGTATTTGCATCTGATATTTTTGACGCTACAAAATCAGAGTTAATCCCTTGTTTCTGAAATAAGCTATTTAATGCGATCGCGTGTTGAATATCAACTGCAAAAACTAATAGTGGTTTATACTTCTCTTGATGATCAACGTAGTGATCAACAATCTGTCTGTTACGGATATTAGACATTGCGATCCTTTCGGCAACTTTTTTGGGAAGCTTGTCAAAATTTTCGATCGCTTTGATGTCTTTATCGGTCAATTCCCGATAAAAATCTAGTTCTGTTTCTAAGTTCTCGAAAATTGGTTCAGCAAGAATTCCTCTAGTAATGAGTGTTCTTAAGTGTTCTGAAAAGATAATGTCGTCAGGAAAGACTTTTTTAAGTAGACCTTGTTCACCTTTATCTGTTCTGAATGGAGTCGCTGTCAACCCCAACATTCTAAAACTATCTGCCTTGCCTCTATCTTTAAAGTTTTGCTTGATGTCGTCAATTAGTTTTCGATAAGTTTTTGCTGTTGAGTGGTGTGCTTCATCAACTACTAATAAAACTGCATCAGAATGTTTAACCCAATTGTCGAGGAGGTGGTTTAATCCACTATTTAGACTATCTTTACTAGCAATAATAATATCGTCAGTTGGTTGAATATTAACAGGACGATCATGTTTAGGATGACCGGAAATCACACGATATCTAAACTTTTCGACATTATTGAGCAATGAAGGATCGGCACTAAATTTCAACGTCTCAAAGGCTTGGTCAAGTAACTCATGCCGATGAGCAATCCACAAAACTTTTTTTCGTTTATCGATAAAGTTACGTAGTAACCAATTAATCGCTATCAAAGTTTTTCCACCACCAGTAGGCAAAACTAGTAAGCCTTCAAATGGAGACTTGTTTTTTTGATCCAGTGCTTTGATTGCCTCGTTCTGGTGAGCGTAAAGTTGTCTAGGATTTTTGCCTGCATTAACTTGGATCTGACCTGAATACTCAACTTCAACTGTTTGCATAGTAGTGGAAACCAAAGATAATTATGGATTTGGGTTTTGTTCAATTACTCACAACCTTGCAGCACCCTTAATCACAGTGTTCCCGATTTCAAGGCAATCAATAACAATCTCAGTGCAATTGCCCTACGCATAACGTCAAGGGAGATAAATACTAGACAATCTCCAGAAATTAAATATGCGTTACCTAGAACCCTTATAGAGACGTAGCACTGCTACGTCTCTTTTTCGGAGATGTCTACTTGATACCAATAGATAAGCTTTCGGCTGCGCCGCCTCATCTGGGCACATCTACGCATCTTCATCGCTAGTTTCGGTTTCAAACTGCACTTAACGGTACAAATCAGCGTAAGGGTAGCCCTTCGTAGACATCGCTATTTCCACATTCACCGAATTAATATCCTAACTAAGCACTAATGCTCTAGCATTTTATCTCGTAGATGCTTTGTGACGATCGCTTCCTAGATTTTTCGCAATAATTCCCGAATAGCGATCGCACAATCAGGGAAAGCTAAAGGTGAAATTGTCACGTCCTCTGCAAGTATGCTCTCACTGTGATATCCGTCTGGACTAGGGAGACGATACATATACAACTTGCGTCCATTCACATCTAAAATCCAGTACTCAATAATACCTGACTTAGAGTATGAGTTCGCTTTTACTTCTCGATCATATTTGAGACTGGAATCAGCTATTTCAATCAGTAAAAATACTTCGGAAGCATTGGGATGGTGATCCTCATAATCTAATGGATTCAGCTTCACCACTGAAATATCTGGTTCTGGTTCCGAATAATCATCAAGTTGCACTGGTGACTGGATTCTTAATAAAACTTTGTCCCCCAAACGTTGACGTAATAACCTTTCTGTGCGGGTAATCGCTGATTCGTGAGCAGTTCCTTTTGCTGACATTCTGATGATTTGTCCCGCGATTAATTCTAAGCGTTCTTCAGGATGAAAAATACCCATTTCCGCCATTTGGTGATATTCTCGAACACTAATTAGGCGAATATTGGTAAGCATAAGATTTACGTTAACTTCCTAACATTTTATCTCGCAGATGTTTAATGCGATCGCTTCAGCAAGTCATTAAAGGCTCAAATCAGCTGCGGTCGGCTCCAACGCATTGTTAACCCGCATTTTGGTATCAATAATTTATACTTTGCCGTCATAACAACGGCTAGCTTCATCTGCGACAGATAAAATATAAATGAAGCTAGCGTGTTTGTCCGGTACAAGCGTTTCTTAGGCATTCAAAGGACTAGGATTGTTGGCTTTCGTTTCAGACCTCATCTAGTCTACTAAGTGACTTAATTGCACTAAAAGGAAAGTGGCGATGAAAAAAGTAGCGGTGTTTGGCAATACTGGAGGCGGTAAATCAACTCTAAGCAAAAGATTATCGGAAATTACTGGTTTACCACTTCACATCTTAGACAAGATTCAATATCAATCAGGCGGCACTGAGGTTCCACAAGAAGAATATAAGCACACCCATGAGAAAATTTTGGTTACTGACCGTTGGATTATTGACGGGTTTGGTTCCATAGAAACTGTCTGGCTAAGACTGAACAAGGCGGATACTCTAATTTTTATCGATTTACCGCTATATGTGCATTTCTGGTGGGTGACTAAACGACTAATTACAGGCTTTTTTAAACCGCCAGAAGGCTGGCCGGAAAAGAGTCCAATATTTAAGAGTTCGCTTACTAGCTATCGCGTGCTTTGGTTATGTCACAAATATTTGACCCCAAAATATCGTGAGTACATCAAGCAAGCTCAAAGTACTAAAAGTGTTTATCACATTCGCTCAACTGAACAGATTTCGCAATTTTTTGAATTAATTAAAAATGAGACTAAGATTTCAAGATGATGCATCAGCCTAATGCCGGAGTTGCATCACACCTCCGGCTAAACCTAATTCATAATTATTGGCGAATATTGGTCAGCAGAAGATTCACGTTAACGTCCCAACATTTTATCCCGGAGATGTTTAATGCGATGTACAAGCCGTTTGTTATGCCGCCGCGATCGCCGCAATATGCAACAATAGCAAGTAAAGCAGTAAGAGCAGTTCTCACTAACCATCATCCCCTATGCAAGTCAAAGACATGACCATCGAAGAACTCAAGCTTCTTATTCAAGAAACTGTTGCCGAAACGATTCACTCTCTATTGGTTGATCCCGATGAAGGCAAACAAATAAAGCCAGAAGTGAAACAGCAACTACTCGACTCCCTACAACGTACTCAATCTGGAGAACGTGGAATCCCTGCTGAGGAAGTAGCAAAAAACCTGGGATTGTCCTGGTAATGAGCTACGAGATCGAATTTAAATCAGAGGCGACTATCGGGTTTGAAACTCTCACCTCAACTATTCAAGAGCGCATCCTGCGTAAAATTCGCTGGTTGTCTGAGAACTTTGAGGACTTAACCCCTCAACCTTTGAGTGCTGATTTAAGCGGTTTGTTCAAACTCAGAATTGGGGACTACCGAGTTATTTATTCTTTTGATACTGAAGCACAACTCATCACAATTCATCAAGTTGGGCATCGCCGTGATATTTACAATTAACAATCGGTCATCAGTGTGCCCTCAATCACACTCCAATTGAGTACTCAGTAGATTCACGTTAACGTCCTAGCATTTTATCCCGCAGATGTTTAATGCGATCGCGCAATTTCCCCGCCTCTTCAAATTCCAGTTTCTTCGCCGCCTCTTTCATCTGCGCTTCTAACAGAGTAATCAACCCTGGAATCTGTTCTAATGGCAGTTCATCTAGATGTTCATCTACAACTTTCAAGTCAGTTGCATTTAACCGCCGAGATACATCTAAAAAAGCCAAAATCGCATTACTTGATTTTTTCACAATTGGTTGTGGTGTAATTCCATGCAGTCGATTATGTGCCGTTTGAATCCCACGCCGTCTATCTGTTTCATCAATGGCTTTAATCATACTCCCCGTCATATTATCGGCGTACAAAATCGCTTGTCCCTGGACGTGACGCGCAGCTCTACCAATAGTTTGAATTAAGGAACGCTCTGTTCGTAGGAAACCTTCTTTATCTGCATCCATAATTGCTACTAAGGAAACTTCCGGTAAATCCAAACCTTCCCGCAGCAAATTCACACCAACTAAAACATCAAATTTTCCCTCGCGCAAGTTCTGCAAAATCTCAATCCGCTCAATAGAAGTAATCTCGGAATGTAAATACCGTACCCTGATACTGCGGTCTTGCAAATATTCTGTTAAATCTTCCGCCATCCGCTTGGTTAATGTGGTAATTAACACTCGTTCTTGGCGATCGGCTCTATCTTTAATTTCTCCCAATAAATCATCAATTTGTCCTTCTGTAGGACGCACAGAAATTTCTGGATCAACTACCCCAGTTGGTCGAATCACTTGCTCAATTACATTATCTTCTGAAATTTCTAATTCCCAATTTCCAGGAGTTGCTGAAACAAAAATACACTGATTTACCTTTTGCCAAAATTCTTCGGCTTTCAAAGGACGGTTATCAGCAGCACTTGGAAGCCGAAATCCATGTTCAATTAAAACTTTTTTTCTCGCTTGATCGCCGTTATACATACCGCGAATTTGGGGTACGGTTACGTGAGATTCATCAATAATTAATAGCCAATCTTTGGGAAAATAATCAATTAAACATTCTGGTGATTCTCCAGCTTGTCTTCCTGCTAAGTGACGGGAATAGTTCTCGACACCGTTGCAGTAACCTACTTCGCGCAGCATTTCTAGGTCATAGCGTGTACGTTGATCTATGCGTTGCGCTTCTAATAGTTTCCCAGCTTGTTCTAAGTCTAGTTTTTGCTGTTTTAACTCGGCGGCGATGTCGTGACAAGCTCCTTCTAAGCGTTCTTCTGGGGTGACAAAGTGACGCGCCGGGTAAACATTCACCGCTTCCAAGCTTTTGATAATTTCCCCTGTCACCGGGTCAATATAACGAATCGCGTCAATTTCATCACCAAAGAATTCGACGCGAATAATTCGGTCTTCATAGGCTGGGCCAATTTCTAAGACATCACCTCGGACACGAAATTTTCCCCGGCCCATTTCGATGTCGTTGCGGCTATATTGAACATTTGCCAAATCCCGTAAAATTTGGCGTTGATTTACTTCCATACCTATCTGAAGAGGGATGGCAGCTTTCAGATATTCTGCTGGCATTCCCAAACCGTAGATGCAGCTGATGGAAGCAACGACAATGACATCACGGCGTTCAAACAGCGATCGCGTCGCTGAATGCCGCAACATATCTATTTCATCATTAATCGCCGCCGTTTTTTCAATATAAGTATCGGTAACGGGAATATACGCTTCTGGCTGATAGTAATCGTAGTAGCTGACAAAATACTCGACTGCGTTGTTGGGGAAGAAATCCCGCAACTCGTTACAAAGCTGTGCAGCCAGGGTTTTGTTATGCGCCAAGACTAGGGTTGGCTTGCCAATTTTCTCAATAACTGCTGCTACTGAAAATGTCTTGCCAGTTCCAGTGGCTCCTAGTAAAGTTTGATAACGGTTGCCTGATTGGATACTAGCGGTTAGTTGTGCGATCGCTTGTGGTTGATCGCCTGTGGGACTAAAGGGAGCTTGAAGACAAAATTCTGTCATACAGTTTTGCTGGAAATACCCTATCTCATGGTGACAATTTCGCCCTGTATCCATTGTAGCTGGCTTATCAGACCATATAAATGGCAATAATTTTTTACAAAACTTATTAATTAAAATTTACTTATGTATCAGTTTTAAAGATACTTATATCTATGTGAGGTTTTTTAAGGTTAAACTTTAATATATATGGGAAAAAATTTCATCTTTCCTTAATTATTGTAAAATTCAATTAACAAACCAGAGGTCTTCGTTTATGACTATTAGCAGCGCTGGCAAAGCAATCAATTCTCGGCAAAAGCCTGCCAAGTCTCCAGGGGAAACTACAGAGGAAGTTGAAAATCAACAAGACCAGGGCTTGAATGCAGATAAAGTCGAGGAAGTTACTGAACTGCCAGTGGGAGCTTCTGGAACACTCGCCATTTCTGGAATTCGTCCCATAGGCGCTAGCGACTTAGAAGTTGCTGAACACCTGTCAATTGCTGGAGTGCGTCCTGTTAGCATTAGTACCTTGGAAGTAGTTGAAACCTATAACTCAATGGGTATTCGTCCAATTGGCGCTAATACATTCCAAGTCGTTGAAAGTATAAATCTCTCTGGGATTCGTCCAATTGCCTCAAGTTCATTGGTGATTTCTGACGGCTATTCATCATTCGGTAATCGTCCCATAGCACCAAATGAGATTGACAATTCTGAAACCCTGATGGGTTTTCTAGATTAGACAAAGAATATCACCATATACTTTATTAACCCAGTTTCTATACGAAACTGGTTTTTTTATTTAAACATTCAAAAGTAGAAATTACTATATTTGCATTTATTCTATGTCTTTTAGCATAGGTAACTACTTTATTTTATATTCAACCAACAGCCAGAACACTTACTACAACTACCTTTCTTAATTACGAATTACGAATTACGAATTACAAATTATTTAATATGTCTTGTGGTGGAAGGCTTTAGCAAAAAGTTTAAGCTACTGTGTAAAGGTAATCACAAAGGATTTCAAAGTTGGTTTATAGCTTTGAAATGAATTTTTAATTAAATCAGGAGTACAAAATGAGCATAGAAGATCGCGCTAAAGCTGCTGCTAAAAATGTTGAAGGTAAAGCCCAAGAAGCATTAGGAAATGTCACTGGAGATCCAGAAGATAAAGCCAAAGGTAAAGCAAAGCAAGCTGAAAGCGAAGTACGTCATGGAATTGAAGACGTAAAAGATAATGTGAAGAAAAATATTGACTAACAATTCATAACATTTTTGCAGAAACTCTAGGGATATCAATGGGATGGATTCCATTTTTGCAAAAAAGCATGGAGTGTTAGAAAATCAATGCTATACACCTTTATTCTCATCTTAGAAAGTCTGGAAAATAAAGGATTGGCTTGATTTCTTGAACTCTTGTAGAGGCGTAATTAAATACGTCTCTACTATTAGTATTATTCTTACAAAATTAAGACTGTACGAACTCAGATTCCCCAACTTCTTTCAAAAATGAGCTTTAGAAAATCCTCACTTTTTAATTTTAAGCTTCTAGAAAGTTAGATAATCTATTTCTATAAATTCAAAATTTATATATAAATTCAATTAGTTGAATTTGTGAAGCTAAGTAGATTGGCAAAATAAAACCGTACTATCTAAAGATTGGGGTGGGCATTGCCCGCCTTGATTTTTTTAACTACTATTTAGTAGAGATTATGTATAATACATTATTTATATTAGCGTGAGTTCGACGAGTTTGATTTGACGCCTCTCCAAACCTTTCCCCGAAGCAGAGAGGCTTAAGAAGTTATATTTTTGCGTTACTCCTCTTTTTGCGCTTTGGAGAGAAAACCGGGGAAAGGGAGGTCTGTTGAATTCACGCTAGATTATTTATTTTTAATCAAATAAAATTCACATAAATCTTACATACTTACATATATATTTTTTCCTTAAACTGTAAAATAACTTTATTCTTTATAGCTTTTAGCTACATTTTAAAATATTTTAATCAAAAAAATATCTTAAAGTTTTCATAAATACAGGAAATGATTTGTTGAAAATATATTCTTGTGTAGCGATATTAAGTTAGAGATTTACGAAAAAACACGTAATTCTTCCTAAGAATATCAAATACCCATAACAAGTGTCATGAGTAGATTTCAGGTAAGACAGAAGTTACAGAAATATTTGCCTGCTGACATACGCAAAGCTACTTTGAGTACATTTGCAGTGCTTGGTGTCAGTTTTGGGTTTGCTGCCTTAAGTTCGCCAGCATCCGCAGCTTTGTTGTTTCGTGAGAGCTTCGACAATGCAGCACTTTCTATAGATGCTTTTGGTAGCACCAGTAACAATGGCACATTGCAAACAGACGTACCTGTAGGTGCAACTGTTCTCAAAGCCTACCTTTATGCCTCTTCTGTTTGGGAGGATTTTAATGGCCCTGTAAGTGATGTCAAACTGAACGGTAATTTGTTGAAGGTTGCTGATGCCTTTGTACTCGCACCTAACGAAAACCCAGCAACTACTGTACGTTGGGATGTTACCAGCCTTCTTAGCTCTTTAGGAGGTTTGCAAAACCATACTATTGAAGAGCTAGGAGATAATGACGGTGAAACTTTAGTTGTGTCTTATCAAGATGCCACAACCGTCGGCTTATCGTCTTTTATCTTAGACGGCGAGCTATCTCCCACAGGTGACACAACCAGGTTGAATTTTGATCAACCTTATAGCGGTGGCGATTTTATATTATCTTTTGCCGATACCTATAGCATTCAGCCAAGTGGTCAATTGACTATTGTGGACGTGACAACAGACTCTACTAGCTCTCGACGCTTAACTAGCTCTGCTGGCGGTCAGGATGATGGAGAAGGAGCTAATGGTGCTCTAATCACTGCTGGCGGTATTGGTGATAGTTTGACTAACCCAGATCCGTTTGCCTCTGATTCTGACGGTTTTAGGACTGATGATGAACTTTATAATCTAGCTCTTGGTAATAGCGCTGATCCTAATCCTTTTATCCAGGCAGGTGATACGTTCGTCGAGTTAAATACTGTAAACCCAAGTAATGATGATAATGTGTATAGTCTGTTTATTACCAGCAAATTCAAAACTAAAGTGTCTGTGCCCGAACCTTTAACTACACTGGGTTTATTAATGGTCGGTGGTTTTGGTCTAGCTTTCTGCCGCAAGTACAAGCAGCAACGAAAAGATACGGCAAGAGCTTAGGTCAACAACTTCTAAATAGGTACGATAGAGCGTGTTAAGTGTGTAGTTAAAAATTTATAATTTCACACTTAACATTCTGTTTAATGTATTCTTTGGTAAAAGATGGTGCAATATTACCTAAAAATTAGTTTAATTTTTGCTCCTGCACCAATACCTGCCTTTTTAATGGCAATGTCTACGACGGGCGTAGCTACGGCAACTTTCCCCTGAAAATTATTCAAAATCTCAAAAAATTGTAGTAACATACCACAGGCATTAACTATCTTCAGCAACATCTGATTGTTAGCGCTCTTAAATTTACAATTGATGGGAATATACCGTGAGCCTAACTCTTTATCTCCTCCGTCACGGACAGACAGAATGTAGTCGCAATAATTCCTTTTGCGGTTCCATAGACTCAGAACTTACCCCAGAAGGGTTGGATATGGCAAAGGCTTTTGCTGACGCATATAGTTCTATGGATTGGACAGCAATATTTTGTAGTCCAATGCGGCGAACTGTATTGACAGCAAAACCCTTATGTGCTGCGATAGGGATGGAACCACAACTTAGGGATGGTTTAAAGGAAATCAACTATGGCAAGTGGGAAGGAAAAACGCCAGAAATAATTAGCCGTGAATATCACGATGATTATATTCGCTGGTCAGCAGATCCGGCTTGGAATGCTCCAACTGGTGGAGAAATGGCGGTTACAATTGCTTCTCGTGCCTTGCAGGTAATTGAAGAAATTAAACAAAGTTACAGTAATGGTAATGTTTTAGTTGTTGCACACAAGGCAACCATCAGAATTCTTCTGTGTAGTTTTCTGGGGGTTGACGTGGGACGCTTCCGTTTTCGTTTAGGATGTCCTGTTGCTTCGGTCAGTATTGTAGAATTTAGCTCACATGGGCCGTTGTTAAAGGTTTTGGCAGACCGTAGTCATTTGGACGAGCAGTTGCTAAATTTACCAGGGACGTGAAGGGAGTTAGGAGAGACGCGATTAATCGCGTCTGTACAATAATATTTTTACCCTTACTCTGGCTGGCTATCTGGCTCAGTGTATTTGCAGTAAACGTTTATTCCAATTTTTAAAATATATAATACGACAATTGTTGCGATCGCAGCATCCATCGGTATTCCATTTACTGCTGCAACTGCCACCAGTGAGCCAATGATACTATTGAGCAGAGAAGCACTACCAGGATTCTTGGTGTATTCTTTAATTTTGCCCTGTAAACCATCATCACCACAGATTTCCGCGCGGATTTCATTGAGGGTCAGCTGTAAAAGAGATTTTTTGCCCTTACTATAATCTGTTTTGCCGACTTTCTCTTGCCAAAGTGCATCAAAACTCGCTTCTAGATTGCCATTGTGTTGTTGCAGAGTAGTAAGCGCTTGTTGGGCTGGGGTGTCGTTTGGCAGAAGTTGCTGAAGTTCTTGGATTTCGACAGGGGTTAGTTGGGCATTCATATATATTTGACTTAATTATTTATAGAGTATTTGTTAGTTCCTGAATCAACTCTTCAGGTGTCATAATTCTGGGAGTAGCAACTGGAAAATCTCTAGGGTTGCGGGTAATAATAGCATCTAAGTGATTGAGTGCCGCAGTGCTGTATTGAATAGCGTCTTCAAAATCTCTGAAGTTAACGGTTAATGCCATGTTGATTGTGGCACTGTCTACCGTGGTAACATGGCAAAAAGTAACTATTTCCCTCAAAAATTCAAGAGCTAAATTTCGACCTTTTTCTTTACGGATGATGTAGTAAAGGTCACTAAAGGAAGATGCACAGATGTAGCCTTCTATCTGCCCCTCTTCAACAAATGATACAACTGTGTCGCTATTGCCAAAAAAAGGTTGTCGCTCAAGAGCAACATCCAAAATAACATTGTTGTCTAAGAGGACTTTCACAGATTATGTTTCTCCTTTAAAGCTTCCCATCTAGCTTGGTCTGGGTCAAAATCAGCAGGAGCAGGTTGTGTCTTCTCAAACCAGTCTTGCAAAGCTTTGATTTTTGTTGTTTGTCTCTTAGGCTTATCTGGCTGCGACTCAGTAGTGGTTTCTGTAGAGCTTTCCAAGGATGGAACTGGCTGCAAAATAATGACTTCTACTGTCCCAGGAGCAATATTTAAAGGTTCGTGAATAATTAAATTACCGGATTCATCAATTGTTGCGTTTAGCTTGTAGGCTTGCATATTGGTTTTCCTCATCTATATATCATTAAATTATATTTCAGGCAATTTCACAGATTATGTTTCTCCTTTAAAGCTTCCCATTGGGCTTGATTTGGATCAAAGTCTGGTGGTGTCGGTGGGGCATTTTCAAATAAACCTTCAAATGCTTTTAATTTAGACTTTCTTCTCGGCTTTTCTGGCTGTGACTCAGTAGAAGTTTCCAAGGATGGAACTGGCTGCAAAATAATCACTTCCACTTTTCCAGGAGCAATATTTAGAGGTTCGTCAATAATTAAATGACCTGATTCGTCAATTATGGCGTTCAGCTTGTAGGCTTGCATATTGGTTAGTTCTTGAATCAACGATCGCAGTTAATCGCAGTTAGAAGTGAATGTCTTGTCGTCACCAACATTACAACATTAAGGCTTAACGCTATAACATTAAGGCTTAATGCTATAACCTTAAGGCTTAATGCTATAACCTTAAGGCTTAACGCTATAACCTTAAGGCTTAACGTTACAACATTAACCACCAGCATCATAAGATTAAGGCTTAAGGTTACGACATTAAGCCTTAAGGTTACAACTTTTTGACAAAAGCTTATGCGATCTCTCTTTAGGGTAGTGTGCTGTGTGCGTAGGCGTAGCCCGTCGTAGACATCGTAACCAATGCTTAAATAAAACTTATGAATGATTTGACGTTGGCAATAAATCTTGCACTGTAACCTACGACTCTGTTTCTAGCCTATCTCGCGCTGCCCAAATTGCCTTGCGATACTCTCCAGCACACTCTTCATCCGTCGCCTCGCGCCAAATATCTTGAAACTGGCTTTCACCTAACTGCTTGAGTATACAGGCTAAAGCATTGATATAGAAACCAATCCAATCTTTATTATGCTTTAGTTCAATAGTTAAACCATTGATGTAAATTTGCAAAGCCTCAGCGTAATTTTCTTGAGCTTCTAAAACCCTTCCCCACTTACCCAATGTTGCTGAAGCCTTACGCCAATCACGGAATTGCTCAAAAACTTTATAGGTTTTTTGATAGTAATCAACAGCCACATCAAACTGCCGTTGCTCTTGGGCTACCATGCCTAATTGGTGATAGTCACTAGCAGCACTGTACAAATCCCCGGCATCTTCGAATATCTTCAGCGCCTTGTTGTAGTAATCAACAGCCACATCAAACTGCCGTTGCTCTTGGGCTACCATGCCCAGGTGGTGATATTCTCTAGCAGCACTGTACAAATCACCAGCATCTTCATATATTTTCAGCGCCTTGTTGTAGTAATCAACAGCCACATCAAACTGCCGTTGCTCTTGGGCTACCCTGCCCAAATGGTGATAGTCACTAGCAGCACGGTACAAATCCCCGGCATCTTCGAATATCTTCAGCGCCTTGTTGTAGTAATCAACAGCCACATCAAACTGCCGTTGCTCTTGGGCTACCCTGCCCAAATGGTGATAGTCACTAGCAGCACGGTACAAATCACCAGCATCTTCATATATTTTCAGCGCCTTGTTGTAGTAATCAACAGCCACATCAAACTGCCGTTGCTCTTCGGCAATAGTGCCTAAATTATGATTAGCACTGGCAATTTTGACATTCACTGAGGAGTCATTTACAGCTATCAGTTCATCCAGAATTTCTTGATCAACTTTCCTTGCCCCTTTCAAGTCAGCACTTTGAGCTGCTTCATTAGCATCTGCACCCCGCAGATACATCCAAAAATCCAAAGCATTTTTACCCTTTGCTTTTGCATCTGCCAAGTGAATGCCTATTTGTTTCAGCGCACGTTGCCGCAGTGACTTAAATTCGGGTTTGCGCCCTATCCGCTCATACACTTCTCCCAAGGCTTGCAGAATTGATTGTGCATAAGCCCATTCCTGCTGCTGTTCAGCAAGGCGCAGATTTTGCAACAGATTTGGTTCTTCGACCCGCAGCACAAAAGTTGCTAGTTTTGCCTTGCTGATGAGTTGCTTATAATACTTGTCAGCCAACGCTGCGTAGAAAATCAGCAACTTTTTTTCGAGTTCGTTAATCACCTCCTGGGAAGTAATTGTGTTTAACTGCTGGCGCAAATACCAAGGCAATGCAGGGTGAATTTTGTAGATAGTCTCACCCAAATATTCCAAAACACCTGCGGCGGCGGCTTCATTGAGAATCCTTAACCAATCTGGTTTTTGCAAGTTCTCCCCAAACACAGCCCGATAAGCTTGTCCAAATTCATTATCAGCATTTTCTGAAAACAGATGCAGCCAATGTGCATCAACCCGTTCCGAAAACAGTGCCAAAAATGGTAAATGCTGACGTGTTCGTTCTGACAACCTAGCAAAGGAATAATCCAACGACACAGTGAGAGATTTTTCTCTCCCTTCTTCCTCTTGTCCCCTAAAAGTATCCAACCCCCGTCGCAGCGCTTCAATTAATTGCACAGGTGTCTGTGTCTTTAAATGCGGCAACACCACCCGCAAAGACAACGGATGTCCCCCCAACAATTTCAACAATTCCAAATACTCTGCTGGTAGGTTCTTTCTCTCCACACCCACCGTTTGCAAAATCTTCGCGGCTAACTCTTGGGCATCCGCTTGAGACAACCCCCGCAAATTGATTAAACTATACCCACAATCCAACCAAAGTTCTTCGTGGCGACTGGTAATTAATACCCAAGATTGACCACCCCGCAATTCTTTAAGAAACCGCTTCAGCTTGTTTCTTTCTTCCCCACTTAATAATGGTTCATTCCCCGTAGGAAAACCGTTGACAGGTTCAAAGTTATCCCAAATCAACAAGCAAGGATTAGTTTGCAAATATCCTTGCACCACATCTTCTTGCTTATCTGGCATCATTTGGGAAAATCTCTCACCGCCTAACGCCCTACCAATTTGGTTAATTACCTGACTCAACCCCGCACCCTGTTCAAAGGAGGTGAAGAACATACCGCCTGTACGTCCTTGAGTGTCATCCAACCACCGGGCGAAACCTGCGGCTAACTCAGTTTTACCAACGCCGCCCATTCCCTGCACTAACACAACATGATTTTGCCGAAATGCTCTCTCTAAACGCAAAATCTCATAATCCCGCCCAATAAAACCATAAGCACTTTCATCAGGTAAACCTACAGCTTTGCTACTTTCTGGGGTGTTGTCTGCTTGCGCCATCAAATCGGCAAAACTGGGTGCTGTCTTTTTAGGAACAAAAGGCGTATAGGGTTCTTGCTGATACAGAACCGGCACAAGCCAATCTTGTAAAGGTAAATTTCCTTTGGGACTGGGGCGCATTTTGTCAATAGACATAGACTTTCGCCCTGCTGCAACTGCTGTGGCGATACACTCTCCCCTGACTAATTCCCCATACAACCGCCTAATAAAGTGTTCTGCACCTTTGGCGTAAACTGAATACGCCATCGCTACCACACCCTTAGCCCCCAATTTCACCAACTGTCCCGCTACAGAAGAAAAAGCTTCTTCGCCTACTTGTCCAGACTTGCAAGCATTCAGCACAAAAATTGGCACACGGCAATCTGTTAAATATTGGGCAATTTCTCTAGCGCTGACAGCTTGCTCATTTCCCTGTTCATCCTCAAAGACTAAAACTCCCTGAGTCTCGCTGTCAAAATTTCCATGTCCATCAAAATGGACGATATGATAAAAACCCTTATTCCCTTGCAGTTCCGCTTCAAATGCTTTCAAGCTAGGGGGACGCAATACCTTAAGATTGACTCGCTGTCGTATCGGTTGCAGCGCCGCCAGCAGTGGACGGGCAATGGTTTTAAATCCAACATCTTGCTGATCGTAAGGACGGGCAATAACTAGTAAAATATTCAGTTGGTCATCGGGCATTGTTGGCAATGGTGCTTTTACGCCCTGACTGCTGAGACTGCGATACATCCCCGCCAGTGAAGGTGCAAGAAATTGATAATCGGGGGAATATAGCAACTCCCAAGGCAAGTTCAGCACTTCGGCGTTATCAGAAATGATGCCCAGTTCACATTTATCTAGCCCTTCCCGTGTCGCTTCCTGAAAAAACTCTCTTCCTTTCTCTGTACTGCGAAATACTAGCTCAAATAGCTGTTGTCCCCAATGCTGTAATTTTTGTTCAATTTTTACAGCGTTATCTGGAAAAATACCGTAAGGAAAGCTCAGATAATCTTCTAAATACCAGCGCAATTCAGCTGCGTTTTCTTCATTGAAGGGTTGCTGGAAGGCGACTTCTGGCGCAAGGCGACGAATTTCATATCCGCGTTGCCAAGAAAGTTGGATTTTGTCGTTTTGATGCGTAATCTGCAACCAATTCTGCGCCATAGCTATTGCCAACACTGGTTAATGTGATGCTACCTTATCTTAGTAATTCACGCAGAGGTTAGCTGATTACTTGTTAAACCTGAAGAACTCCACCCCGCCACGCAAGCCGTGTGTCGAATTACCCCCCTTAATCCCCCCTTATAAAGGCTACCGTGTATACACAAGTCGGGTTGAGAATCAAATAGAGGGAAAAGAACGGAAAATTATTTTTAAAATCCTTGATTTTCCGTTAAACCTCTATCAATAAGCTAACACTATTGATAATCAGCTTGATAAGCTCAAAAACTTGCCTACTAAGGCTTGCATCTTACCAGGCAAGGATTTTAGGACTTGTGTATACACCGTAGCTTATAAAGGGGGGAAACCGAAAAATCTAGTTCCCTCCCCTTTCCAAGGGGAGGGTTAGGGTGGGGTAAAACTCTGGTTAATCAGCAAATTCTATTGGACTAAGCTTTTAATTCAGTACAGATACAGCGATAATTTACTCAAATCATCACCGAGTTGTTTCATGCTGCCAGTTATTGAAAGCATTGTATTACGTCAAATGGCTTCGGGCGATCGCCTATACTTACAATTATACAAATTCATCGGCGCTCAACCTGGTCAAAAGGTATACATTCAATCTAATCTGCACGGTGCAGAAATTGCTGGTAATGCCGTTATTCACCAGCTAATTGAGTTTTTATTAACAATAAATGATACAGATTTAGCTGGAGAAATTTGGTTAGTTCCCGTTTGTAACCCAATGGGGACAAATGAACGCGCTCATCATTTTTCCCCTGGACGTTACTGCATTTACGAAGCCAAAGACTGGAATCGCATATTTTGGGACTACGAGAAAGAAGCTGATGATTTAGTAGCTTTTACTAAATCTCAACTTCATAGTGATCTAAAGGTCATTCGACAAAATTATCTAACTATAATTAAGCAAAATTTTGCGAAAATTTTAGAAAAAATTAATTCTTCAAATGGTGTTCCCTACACTGAGCTTTTTGCCTACAAGTTACAAAACCTGAGTTTAGATGCAGACTACTTAATTGATTTACACAGTTCTACCAATCAAGCATTAGACTATATTTATTACTTCCAAAATCGAGAAGACAGTGCAAAATACTTTCTACTCGATTTCGGAATATTGCTTGATAAATACGATGGTGATGCTTTTGATGAAGCTTTTATCAAACCTTGGTTAGCCCTGGAAGCTTGTTTTAAAGAGTTTGGTAGAGAAATCAAGTTTGATGTGGAAGCTTGGACACTAGAATTAGGAACAGGAATGCAAATAAACCCTGATTCAGTCGCTAAAGGTGTACGGGGTGTGAAAAATTATTTAGTGCAAAAAGGTGTACTACAAAGTCCTAATTTATCGGATGACACAAAAACCCATGAGATGACTTTTGCATCTAGCAGCAACCGAAAAAAATATTATGCGATCGCAGGTGGCATGATTCAATCCAGAATAGAATTGGGTAGCTCAGTAAAAGCTGGAGAAAAATTGTATCAAATTCTCAGTTTTAATAAAGAAGGTAAGCTACCCAGTGTAATTGATGTCTGCGCTCAACATAATGGATTAGTTTATGATGTCGCAACTAATCAAGCTGTAAATGAAGGTGAGTTTGTATTGGGAATTGTTAGTTAGAGCATGGGGCATTGGGCAAGACGCGATAAATCGCCGTCTCTACAAAAGACTAATTATTGTAGAGACGGCGATTCATCGCGTCTCTTGCCTTAACCGAACAGCATTGAAACTGGTCTTGACAAAAATGCACATCAATGGAGAAAGAAATTAAAATGCTTTCGATGGGAAACAGAGGTTTTTCTCGTAAATTTAGCGACAATTTCCTGGAATTGGAGTTTATGCGTAAGTATATAAATATATCCTGGTATTTACGTTGAGCTAACTTGTGTATGGCAGTCATCACGATTCGGGAAAAGCAGCCAACAGAAAACGGTTTTGCCGCAAGTTTGATTTTTGATGGTGGCGAATACCCAATCAATATTACTGACCCTTTTACACACCAGGAAGAACAGCAACTCGAATGGTATTTTGAGCAATGGCTGATTCACCCCATGTTAAACGGGAAGAAAGCAGAAGCGGCGAAAACAAGTGTTGCTAGTTACGGAGAAAGTTTATTTAACCAGGTTTTCAAGGCTGATATTGATGCTTATAGCCATTATCGCGGACTGCGGGGAAATCTGAAGCAGGTAAAAATTGAGATAGTGGGTAATAGTCCCGAATTTCACGCGCTGCACTGGGAAGCTATACGGGATAAGGATTTGCCGCGACCTTTGGGTGTAGATTGCGTAATGGTACGGAAGCGCCTTGATAAAGCGGCATCAGTGGCGGCGAATATGGCAGAATCGCCGGTAATTAACTTGTTGGTGGTAATTGCCCGACCGGATGAGGAACATGATGTAGGTTATCGTACCATTGCTCGGCCGTTGATTGAGGTGATTCAAAATAGTCAATTGCCTGTAAATATTGACTTATTGCGTCCGGGTACTTATGAAAGTTTAGAACGGCATTTAGAGGCCAAGGGGGCGGGATATTACCATATCATCCATTTTGACTGTCACGGGGCGTTGATGGGTTATGCAGATATTCAAGAAGGGGTGAAACGCAACCGATATACCTATCAAGCTAGGTGGGGACGGGAAGATATTCAACCTTATGAGGGGGTAAAAGCATTTTTGTTTTTGGATGGGGAAAGTAAGGGAAAAGCTGATCCCATAGAAGCAGGGGAATTAGCGAATTTGTTGACGGGGAAGGGGATTCCTGTTTGTATTCTCAATGCTTGTCAGTCGGGGAAGCAGGTACGAGGAGATGGGGAGGCAGGGGGAGCAGGGGAGGCAAGGGAGACGAGTTTGGGTAGCCGGTTGATGACTGCGGGAATGCAAATGGTAGTCGCAATGGGGTATTCGGTGACTGTTTCGGCGGCGCGGTTGATGATGGAACAGGTTTATAAAAACTTGTTTGGGGGGAAGGAGATAACCGAAGCTATCCGGTTGGGGAGAAGGGAGTTATTTAATAATAAGACGCGGAAGGCTTATTTTAATACCAATATTGATTTAGAAGATTGGCTTTTGCCTGTAGTTTATAGTAACCAACAGGTAAATTTGAATTTGCGTCAATTTAGAGCAGAGGAAGAGGAAGAGTATTTTGAGAAGTTGGGTAATTTATATCAATATACGCCGCCAGAATATGGATTTATTGGGCGAGACTTGGAGATTTTGAAGATTGAGAAGGCTTTATTTCGTCATAATATTTTGCTGTTGCAGGGAATGGGAGGAACGGGGAAAACTACGCTGTTAAATTATTTGCGTAGTTGGTGGCAGACGACGAACTTTGCACCAGAGATATTTTATTTTGGTTATGATGAAAAAGCTTGGACGCTGACACAGATTTTATTTGAGATTGGCAAGCGTGTATATAAAAAGTTTGAGCTTGCGAATTTTCAAGCGATGAATTTAACTGCTCAGATGCAGAAACTTTTGGCTAAATTACGGTCAGAATCTCATATTTTAATGTTGGATAATTTGGAGTCGGTGACGGGACAAGCTTTAGCGATTCAAAATACTTTACCGACA
Organism: Nostoc edaphicum CCNP1411; assembly: GCF_014023275.1. NCBI lineage: Bacteria > Bacillati > Cyanobacteriota > Cyanophyceae > Nostocales > Nostocaceae > Nostoc > Nostoc edaphicum. The sequence goes on along the minus strand of NZ_CP054698.1, from coordinate 4,724,212 downwards.
GCCGAGCAAAAGCAACTGCAAGATTTTTTGACGCGGTTGGTAGGGGGAGAAACGCGGGTAATTTTAGGTTCTCGCAGTGATGAAAGTTGGTTGCAAGGCGCTTTTAAGCAGAATATTTATAAGTTGCAAGGATTAGATGCAGAAGCGAGGACGGAGTTATCCAATAAGATTTTAGAACGGAATGTGGGGGATGAAAAGAAGATAGCAAAGATTCGGGAAGATGAGGATTTTCGGAAATTGATGAAGGTGTTAGCAGGGTATCCGTTGGCGATGGAAGTGGTGTTAGCTAATTTGAAAAATCTGTCATCTCAGGAAATTTTGGCAAAGTTAGCAGCAGCAGATATTAATTTAGATACGGGAAGTGAGGATAAAACCCAGAGTATTCTTAAATGTGTGGAATATTCTCATAGTAATTTGTCGCCGGATGCTCAGAAGTTATTATTATGTTTAGCTCCCTTTAGTGGGTTTATTTGGCGGGTTGGTATTCCTAATTATGCTAAGGAATTACAGAAGTTAGAGCCGTTTCAAGATTATGATTTTGATAAGTTTGATGGGGCAATTCAAGAAGCGATAAATTGGGGTTTGCTTTCTGACCTCTCCCCTAACCCCTCTCCTGCGAGAAGAGGGGAAGAAAAGTTATTACAAATTCAACCTGTTTTTCCCTTCTTTCTCAAAGCAAAATTAGCAGAACTAGATGCAGCTACCCGCGAAGCCTTGCGGGAGGGTTTTAAAAACCACTATATCGGTTTAGCTCGTTATTACAATAGCTACATTGAATCGAAGGAACCAGAAGAACGGCAGATTGGGATTTTATCCTGTCGGCTGGAATATGAAAACTTATATAATGCCTTGCAGATTTGTTTAAAAAAACAAGAAACTATTTATATTTTCTTTTGCTTGGATAAATACTTAAACTTAACTAATGATATTTCAAGTAGTTTGAAACTGTCGGAATTTGTTTGTAACGCACAAGTCGCTTATCCACGAGAAATTAGAACAGGTGAAATAGGTTTGGAAATTGTCATGGTAATCGGTACGCTTGCTAATTGTTATTTACAAACACAAAATTATCCCCAAGCCAAAGCATCCTCTCTGCGGATTCTCGAATTATTCCAACAACTCCAAGGCGTAGAAACAACACAAATCAAGTATTCTTTAGCAACCACCTACCACCAGTTGGGAAGGGTTGCCCAAGAATTGCGGGAATACGACCAGGCACGGGATTATTATCAACAAGCCCTGGAAATCAATATCGAATTTGGCGATCGCTACTCCTGTGCTAGGACTTACCACCAGTTGGGAATCGTTGCCCAAGAATTGCGGGAATACGACCAGGCACGGGATTATTATCAACAAGCCCTGGAAATCAATATCGAATTTGGCGATCGCTACTCCTGTGCTAGCACTTACCACCAGTTGGGAATCGTTGCCGAAGAATTGCGGGAATACGACCAGGCACGGGATTATTATCAACAAGCCCTGGAAATCAAAATCGAATTTGGCGATCGCTACTCCTGTGCTAGGACTTACCACCAGTTGGGAATCGTTGCCCAAGAATTGCGGGAATACCACCAGGCACGGGATTATTATCAACAAGCCCTGGAAATCAATATCGAATTTGGTGATCGCTATGAGTGTGCTAGGAATTACCACCAGTTGGGAAGGGTTGCCCAAGAATTGCGGGAATACCACCAGGCACGGGATTATTATCAACAAGCCCTGGAAATCAAAATCGAATTTGGCGATCGCTACTCCTGTGCTAGCACTTACCACCAGTTGGGAAGGGTTGCCCAAGAATTGCGGGAATACGACCAGGCACGGGATTATTATCAACAAGCCCTGGAAATCAATATCGAATTTGGCGATCGCTACTTCTGTGCTAGGACTTACGCAACATTAGGATTGCTGGCACAAGCAGAGGAGAATTACGCAGAAGCTAGGGCTAATTTGCAGACAGCGTTGGAGATATTTGTAGAGTATCAGGATGAATATATGGCTACGGTAGCGCGGGAGATTTTAGAGAGTTTACCGGAGTAGAGGGATATGGGCGATGTGCGATCGCATTTGGGTTGTGAAGAGGTGCGATCGCATAGACTCGTTGGGTGTTGAAGATATTGCGATTGCTTCCTCGTTCCTCCTCGCAATGACGGGAAGATTTGTGGAGTGCGATCGCATTTGAGTTGTGGAGAGGTGCGATCGCGTTTTGGCGTTTTGACATGGCGATCGCTATTCATTCTATACTTGGTGTAATTTCCTGTGACCCATGTATAGCAGCAAGTACATCAATTTGTTCGGGTTTGATGTAATAGATAATTCGATATGAACCTTCAATGACTTCTCGAATTTGCTCGGTTTCAAACTCTGGTACAATTCGACCAGATAGAGGGAAATTCGCAAGCTGCTGGGAACGTTTGGTTATACGGTCAATAATCCTGGTTGCATACTGAGATGAATTCTGGGCAATGTAAGTATAAATTGCAGATAGGTTTTCTACGGCTGTTTCTGTCCAAAAAACTTTCACTCTGGTAGTCCAAATTTTGCCCTAACTTCCTGTGCGGAAATTACTTTACCCGCTTGACTGTCAGCAAGTCCAGCTTCAACAACTTGCCTAACATAAATCTCATACATGAGGTCATCCCATGTTGAGTTATCAGGTAACTTATCAATTAGCTTTCGAGCTTCTTCTTTAATATTGAGCTTTTCCATAGAGATTGCAGATAACTTGCTTTTTTATATTGTACGCTCAACTATAATTGCTGAGGAATCAGCAATTAACCACCGAACAAAATCTGCTGGATATTTTTCTGCCAGCAGCTTACAAACATTATCAAAACTCAAAATATTAACAAACCTAATATTATGGTTATATTACAGCTATTTTTAGGTAAATAGCTGTAATATAAAATGGTTTCAGTAATTATTATGCGATCGCGCAGATTAATAAGTTATCGCATCTGTATTTTATTTCCCTGGTGGTAAAGTTCCCTTGTCACTTACATCGGTATACTTACAATAAACATTCAAGCCGATTTTAACGATATAGAGAATAATAATAGTAGCGATCGATGGATCTAGGGGAATTGCGGCTAAAGCCATGAGGGATGTAATCGCTGCCGTAAGTAACACAGCATTCTCTGGACTTTTGGTGTAATCGCTCAAACGTGCCCGAAAACCTTCATTTCCGCAAAGTTCATCCCGCAACACATCTAATGTAGTTTGCCAGATTTTTTTTACTCCCATCGCCGATTGTCCGTTTTTCTCAATCCACAGTTCCTCAAAGGAGGTTTCGAGATTACCGTTGTGACGTTCTACAGCATCGATGGCTTCGTTTGCTGGTTCATATTCTTTGAGTAATTCGCGTGCTGATTTGATTTCGTCTAGAGTTAATTGTGCATTCATACTGTTTTAGATTTAAAGCAACTATACAAAACTATTTATCAAGTAAATCTTAAACTATTAAACTGGGATAAATCTAAATAATTGTAATATTTAGTATGGCTCTAGTTATCAAACGGGATTCACAGGAGAATATTCTCCAAACCGCCAACGTAGAAAACTAGGATTTTTAATTTTCAACATCTTTGCAATATCAAACTCTACTAAACTTTGTACTTTGATAGGCACAGCATAACTGTGCCTCTACCGTGTATGTTTAGTCTCCCAAATAAATGCCCATACCACGAGCAGTTTTAACTAAAGTACCATTGGGATCGACAGCGCTATATTGAGCGATCGCTTCGGTAATTGATACACTTAATACTTGGCGATTTTGCCATGTCACCATGCGATCGTATTTACCCTCAGCAATGAGATTAACCGCCGCTACGCCAAAGGCTGTTGCAACTAATCTATCTAGTGGTGAAGCAGTTCCACCACGTTGAATGTGTCCTAAAACTGTAACTCGCGTTTCTACACCAATGTGCTCAATAATTTTATCTGCCAAATATTCGCCAATTCCACCGTATCGAGATTGACCTAAGCGATTTGTAATCGTCACATTTTCCCCATCGTGGGTACGAACTGCTTCGGAAACAATAATCAAACAATAGTTTTTGCCTTTATCTTGGCGTTCTTTAATTTTGTGGCAAATATGCTCAATTGTGTAAGGGATTTCGGGAATTAAAATGACGTTCGCTCCCCCCGCAATTCCCGCAGATATTGCTATGTGTCCTGCGTCACGCCCCATTACTTCCAAAATCATGACTCGGCTATGACTTGCAGCAGTAAAATGCAACCTATCTAATGCTTCTGTGGCAATATTGACTGCTGTATCAAAACCGATAGCGTGTTCAGTAACGCCAATATCGTTATCAATTGTTTTGGGAATACCTACTAGATTAATGCCACCTTGTTGAGCGAGGCGACGCAGAATTGCCAAACTACCATCACCGCCGATACCAATCAAAGCATCTAAACCTAGCTCATGATAACCTGCGATGATTTCTTCGGAGCGATCGCACAAACTTCCATCCGCCATTGGAAAGGCAAAAGGGTCGCCTTTATTGGTTGTCCCCAACATTGTGCCACCCGCAGTTAACAGTGAGTCAACTTGATCAACTTCCAGCTTGGTGAATTGTGGCGGACGCGCCATTAATCCTAGAGTCGCTTGACGAATTCCCAAAACCTCCCAGCCGTAAGTATCCACAGCACAATTTACTACAGCCCTAATCACAGCATTTAAACCAGAACAATCACCTCCACTGGTAAGAATTCCAATGCGTTTGCGTTCTCCCGTCTTTTTTATTGACATTTTGATTCAAAGATATTGAGTAGTCGATGAAACTTAAGCCAAAGTTACCAAAAGATTAAACTTAAGCAAAAAACTTCCCTGTAAATGCCAAAGTAATTTTATGTTTATTTTGTGTCTAAAAACAAAACATAAGTTTAAGAATTTAGAACTCAGCAGCCAAAATTTAGAAATTATCTGGATTTGGTATGATTACCGACGCAATAAGGTAAATTTAAAGTTTGATTTTTTTAACATTCTGACTACTGAATTCTGACTACTGAATTCTACAACTAAGGTTATCTCAGCTGTAAAATGTTAACTGTAGAGCCAGTAGTAAATTAAACCTAAGCAAAAGCAATCCCCGAAAATGCTAGGGTGTTTTTATGCTTGTTTTGTGTTTAAGAAAAAATCAAGTTATCCCAGCTGTAAAATATGAGGGTGGAGCCAAAGGTGTCTAGTATTGAAAATTACAACTTCTCTTTTTCAGGAGAAGTAACAATCCCACAGGCTCCTCCTGAATTTAAGTCAGGTTTTATCGGCATTGTTGGTCGTCCAAATGTCGGTAAATCTACTTTAATGAATCAATTGGTAGGACAAAAAATTGCCATTACTTCACCAGTAGCACAAACTACACGTAACCGTTTGCGCGGTATATTAACTACACCAGAGGCGCAGTTAATATTTGTAGATACACCAGGAATTCATAAGCCCCATCATCAATTGGGCGAAGTATTGGTGCAAAATGCCAAAATTGCCATTGAATCGGTAGATGTAGTGCTATTTGTCGTAGATGGAGCAGTAGCTTGTGGTGCAGGCGATCGCTATATTGCCGAATTGCTCAGTCGCAGCAAAACACCAGTTATTCTGGGCGTAAACAAAACCGACCAACAACCGACTGATTCTCAGTTTCTAGATGATAGTTACGCCCAGATGGCTCAGACCCATGAATGGGAAATCGTGAAATTTTCTGCTAAAACTAGTGCAGGATTACCCCAACTTCAAGAATTATTAATTGAACATTTAGAAATTGGGCCATTATATTATCCTCCCGACTTGGTAACTGACCAGCCAGAACGCTTTATTATGGGCGAATTAATCCGAGAACAAATTTTATTATTGACTCGTGAAGAAGTACCCCATTCAGTAGCGATCGCTATTGATCTAGTAGAAGAAACTCCTAGCATTACCCGTGTACTTGCTACCATCAACGTTGAGCGCGATTCCCAAAAAGGCATACTCATTGGCAAAGGCGGAGCAATGCTCAAAGCAATTGGTAGTGAAGCTCGTGAACAAATCCAAAAGTTAATTGCTGGTAAAGTTTACCTCGAATTGTTTGTCAAAGTCCAGCCAAAATGGCGACAGTCGCGGATTAGTCTAGCAGAGTTAGGCTATCGCGTGGAAGAATAAATTGGTCATTAGTCATTGGTCATTAGTCATTAGTCATTGGTCATTAGTCATTAGTCATTGGTAATGGTAAGCAAAAAAGCAAAGGATAAAAAACAAATGACAAATGACAAATGACAAAGGACAAATGACAAATGACAAATGACAAATGACAAATGACAAATGACAAATGACAAATGACAAATGACAAATAATTAATAAAAATGTCTTTAGATATTCGCTATCCCTTAAATTTACCGGTCAATGCTCCGCCATTGCGCGTGTTAATTGTCGAAGATGATCCGATGATGCAACTGGGATTAGAGCAATCGTTAATGGCTCATCCTCAGATAGAGATAGTTGGACAAGCCGAAGATGGTTATTTAGGAGTCCAAGCAGCACTGCAACTGAAACCTGATTTAGTGGTTATGGATATTGGATTACCGCGATTGGATGGCATTGCAGCGACACAGCAAATTAAGGCGGCGCTGCCAGCAACTCATGTAGTGATGCTGACATCTCATCAAACGGAGACAGAAATTATTGCTGCACTATCTAGCGGTGCAGATGCGTATTGTATTAAAGGCGCAAGTGTGGAACGATTGTTAAGTGCGATCGCAGCCGCAGTTGATGGTGCAGCCTATCTCGATCCCCAAATTGCGCGGCGAGTGATTGATAATCTCAAACCGCCTACACCCACTAGCAACAACGCCAACTTATCTGGACGCGAGTTAGAAGTGTTGAAACTCATGGTAGACGGGTTGAGTAACCCAGAGATTGCTGAAAAACTTTATCTTAGTCCCAACACCATCAAAACTCATGTCCGGGGGATTATGAATAAATTAGCAGTAGACGATCGCGTGCAAGCAGCAGTTGTAGCACTACGTTCTGGGTTGGTTTGATGTCAGAAGAAATTCAAACCTTTACTACTGAATATCTTGACAAGTGCGCTCATTTATATGTTGAAGTGTTCAATAGTGAACCTTGGAATGAGCGATGGACTTTCAAGACTGCAAGAACAAAGTTGTTTGAAATTCTGAATACACCGGGCTTTGTCGGATTTGTATTCAAACAGGATGAACTGTTAGGATTTGTGGCAGGTTATTGTAAGCAAGGGCCAATAAGTAAAAGCTTTTATCTAGAAGAAATTTGTGTCCGATCTCATAAGCAGCGTCAAGGAATTGGAACAAAGCTACTTAAACAATTAATGGACACTCTAACTACGATGGAAGTCACTGGGGTTTATCTGTTGACTAACAAAGATGGACAAGCAGAGGCTTTTTACACCAAGCATGGCTATCAAAGAAGCCAGCATTTGATTTTTATGGCAAAACGATTTTAAAGTAGATAGAAGTTTTGTATCAATTACGAATTGAACATAAAACAAATGCAGCAAAATACAGAAATCAGCCTCAGCAAAAGTAAGATTACTGGTGCATCCAAACTTAAAAATGAATTTCTCACTTTCTGCCCTACAAGCCGTGAAGAGTGGCGGAAATGGTTAGAGACAAACCATCGCATCTGTTTTGGTGTATGGCTCATTTACTACAAAGTAAAAAGTGGTAAACCAAGTGTTCGATATAGCGAAGCGGTAAAAGAAGCCTTATGCTTTGGCTGGATTGATAGTAAAGTCAAATCATTAGATGAAGAACGTTACATGCAAATCTTTACACCTCGAAAGCCGAAGAGTGTGTGGTCAAAATTAAATAAACAATATATTGAAGAACTTATAGAACAAGGTTTGATTAGTACAGTTGGACTAGAAAAAATCGAAGCCGCAAAACAAGATGGATCATGGAATTCCTTAGATGCGATCGAAGCCTTAATAATTCCCTTCGATTTAAAGCAAGCTTTAGAAGCAAACACAACTGCCAAAGAGTATTTTGAAGCATTTAATAACTCATCTAAAAAGAATATCCTTTATTGGATTGATAGTGCAAAACGTCCAGAGACAAGGTTGAAGAGAATTGAACAAACCGTCAACTCAGCAGCAGTGAACAAAAACCCATTGGTACGATAACAAAGCCGCTGAAGTTAGCCGAATGCTCAACTTTTCTTCCCATTTACAATTAGAGGCGTACATATATATGTACGCCTCTATAACCGATTGAATTGTTGCCAAAATTTTGAAAAATAGTCTACTTCAATGCATTTTAGTTAAAAGAGTTTGAGAATTGATTAGGGTCTAAATCAGGAGGAAATAATAAAATTTCCTTACCTTCTAAATTTGCTTTTTGGTGAAGTAAAATTGCTTTTTCCAAAGAACAATATTTAATCGGAACCCATCTGTCGCTATAAAAGTAGACAGTTACTCGGCTCATTGCATACTCTTTCAACGGCAGTGGAAGAGACCAGGACGAATCCACAGTTTGAACCTTACCTGTTGAGTCCATGCTTTGAACCTCAGTTATTAAGCATATTTACTTTCACTCATTAGGATGATTTAAAGTAACTGTCATAAGTAATAATATTTTGTCTTGAAATTGTATCTTTAGATAAAAATTCAAATCATTAGAATAGACATTCCCAGTCATAAGCTGGGAACAAAATAATTTATCAAAGCTTTGCCTAGACTGGCTTGTAGGTTAAGTTGATATCTCTGAACAGTGGTTCACCCCTACCTTTTAATTTTCTCATATCGCCCCTTTCCCTGAAATTCTGATTCTCAATCACGAAATTCAAAGACTCATTAACCGAGTTCAAAATTACGAATTATCCAAAGAGATACTAGTGTTGATGCACTCGTTCTAACAACCATAACGATGCGACAGTACCCACAAAGTGAGCAGCAATCCCAGTGATATCTGCCACAGCCACAAAAACATCCATCGGTCGAATAATCCTGTAGGGGTCGCTGATTGCCACTCCTGGAGTTTGGGATATAGATTTTGCCATTAGCACGAACATCGTTGAACTAGCACCTAAGAGAGTTAATAATATTCCTACTAAACCCACAATTATCCCCAAACGAAGGATTTTAGTTGTATCTGGCTTACTAGGATGCAAAGCTGGATTGTGATTTTCTAGAGCTTTGCCTATGCGAGTGTAACGAAAATCCCAATAGAGACTGAATAACAACAGTACAATTCCGCATACGGCCCAAAATATGCCAATGCTAAGACCGACATTCTGTTGCTGAACAAAACGACGGCCAGTCAAGGCAAACAACAAAGCAAAGACCGAAACTACTCCAATTGCCAATTGTGACCACAAAGTAATCCAGCCTGTAAGGCGAATAGTATTACCAATTCCTCGTGTTTCTGGTGGTAGCGATCGCGCTTCTGATTCTATTTGCATATCAATTACCATTAAATCTAATTACCTTAATCCCCCTACTGCCAAGAATATTTCTACGGTTCAGCCCATACCCCCACCCTTAGACATAATCATCTCAAAATCTTGGGGAATAAAATTTTAATGAGCATTGGGGATTGGGGATTGGGGATTGGGCATTAGGATAAGATTTGTTTTCCAGTCCCTAGTAGTCTGCCTCATTAGTTACGAGGGGTGAATAAGTTCGTAGTAAGGACTTTAGTCCTGGATTTTTAAGCACTGAAGTGCTTACTACCAACTCATCATATTTAAAATCCTGCCAAACGATTTAAAGGTTTCAAACTCAGGGACGATGAAGAATTAGCAATTAAATTGACAAAATCACACTATAAAGAGTGATATTAAGCGATAGATAGCGCTTATAAAGGACTAACGGTCATGATTAAATCTTGGATGGTGATTGGGGGTGTGGCTTTTTTGGTTGCTTTAGCAGCTAACGTGATTACGCCTAGCGATCGCCAGTGGTTCAAGCGCTTACAACGACCGAGATGGCTAACTTTTGAGGGTGCGATTCCAATTATCTGGACTGTAATATTTATTTGCGGTGCTTGGTCGGCTTATATTGTCTGGGAAAAAGACCCAGGAAGCACCTCAACCTGGTTAATCATGGGTTTATATCTGCTTTTAGAAATTATCACCATTGCCTATACGCCTGTAATGTTTAAGCTTCGCAGTCTGAAAGTGGGCACAATTATCGGTGGCACAGGTTTGATCATTTGTATTTTATTGATACTTGCAGTCTTAGGCTTTTCTGGTTGGGCTGCACTATTACTAGTTCCTTATTTGCTCTGGAGTCCCATTGGTACTTATACCACTTGGCAGATGGCGAGTCTCAACCCTCAAGATGCCTAAGATTCGCACCAGCGAATGATTCAACATATTCCCTAAATTGCCAAACTTGCAGTGTATGACTTGACAAAATACACAAAGCTTGAGCGCAATATGACGATTCCATCTTGGATAATAATTGGGGCTGTAACTTTTTTCATCGCCCTTGGTAGTTTCTTGATTACGCCGCGTGATGTTAAATGGTTTGTACTGTTAAGTCGCCCTCGCTGGCTAGTTTTTGAGCCGTTGATTCCCCTCATCTGGACTGTGATTTTTATTAGCGGTGCAGCTTCAGCTTATATTGTCTGGCAAAAAAATCCAGGAGGCATAATTACTTGGCTACTAATGGCTTTGTACCTCTTGGTAGAAATTATCACCGTCGCCTATATACCTATAATGTTGAGGTTTCGCAGTCTCAAAGCTGGGGAAATTCTTGGGCTAATTGGTTTGATTTTAGCCGTTGTCCTTGCAATCTGCGTTTTGCCGATTTCTCTAATGGCGGTGCTGTTTCTCCTTCCCTATCTAGTTTGGACTCCCATTGGTACTTACACCACCGACGAGTTAAGAGAGTTAAATCCTCAAGATGCATAAAGAAGTATTCAGTAGTCTGAATTCAGTAGTCAGAAGAAGAAAGTGTGGGATGAACGCTTATTTATTCCTTATGGATTCCGCAAGAAAGATTTAGCATTTAGTTTCACCATTTATTCAGCATTGGATTAAGCAAGTCTGCTAGTCAGACTCCAATTAAATTCTGAATTCTGAATTCTGACTCCTGAATTCTTTTGTGATAACGCATCTATGCGAGACGCCCATAACGTGCAGTGACAGGATTGGCTCGATTGGCTTGATTATTCAGCCAAGCCCACATTTGATCGCCAACAGAAAAATGCCACCACTCTCTGGGATTCCGTTGAAAGCCGGCTTTTAACATTACATCTTGCAATAGCTGACGGTGAGCATGATAATTTTGGGTTTCTGGGCGATCGCTATTGGCATAATAATCGGGATGCGATCGCCCCGACATTTCATCAATTGGCGAACCCATATTTACTATTTCCCCACTATCATCTACCAGCGTCACATCCACCGCCGCACCCGTACTGTGAGGAGGCGGAGTTTTTTCATCTAAACTTGGTACAGCCCAAATTGCATAAACCGCTTCCCAAATCTCTTGGCGTTGGTTTGGTGATAATTCCACCTCAGCCAGTCCTCTATCATGCACTGCTTGAGCGAAGCTGTAATCTACCATAAACTGCTGAACTGCGATCGGGCGATAAGCATCAAAAATTTGGATACGCCAGTTAGGATGCAGAACATCAAGATAATTTTGCGCTTGGATCAAATTTTCAATTACGCTTTGACGGAGATAATAAGGGGAGCGATCGCCATAAGGCGCACCTAATTTTTCATAAGGATGGGGAGATTCCACCGCAAATAATTCTAAAGGAATCGCTATTAGCGGTTCACCACACTCGAAAATTGGGATTTGATGATAGGGCCTCATCTAGTCAGCTACACAGGATTTAAGGATTTTAACGCAAGCATAGCATTCTGTGTAACGAGTCTCTTCTTCCTCTGTGTCCTTTACGCTCTGCGTGCAATACCAATTTTTCTCAATCCTGAACAGTAAACCAAAAACTTTTTTCTAAAGGGCGATGCCTACGCAATACGGTTCGGTTAATGTTTTTTGATCGAAATTCTAGCTCGTAAAGACGCGATAAATCGCCGTCAAGACGAAAGACTGATTATTGTAGAGACGGCGATTCATCGCGTCTCTTGCCTTAACCGAACAGTATTGGATGCCTACGGTGTTCACTGATCGCAGCCGTTCGCGCAGCGTCTCGTAGAGAAGTGCGGGCTACGCCTACGCTAATAATCTGCTACCTATACAAAGTTATATAAATTACTCAGGCTGTAATTACTGCTTATAAAGTTCTGAAACCTTTCAAAAAATGAAATAATCAAAGTAACGTGTAACATATTATGAATCGTTGGCAGACTTAAATTAATCGCGCCCGAAAAATGTAAAAATACCATATACCTTCTTCCCACGATTTAGGAAGTTCCTTGCACGAAAAATTAACAGAAAAGAATGAAGTATGGCAGATAAAACCAAAATTATTTCCTTTGAACTTTCTGACGGCAAAATAATTAAAGTAGAGGTTACGCCTATAGGAGAACAACCTGTTTCTGCTGAAACCAGAGTCTTTAAACAAGCGACAGAAATTATTAAATCTATTGCTGAAGATGTCGCAGGTACATTAAAAGATATTAGCGAGACAGTCAAACCAGATAAATTTAGTGTCAAACTAGGTTTACAAATTGGAGTTGAGTCAGGACAATTAACCGCTTTAATTGTGAAAGGAACAGGCACAGCTAACCTGGAAATTACGATGGAATGGGGTAAATAACAGTTGATTGTCTTACAGTTGTGGTAATCTTTTTACAAAGATGCTGCGTGAGAGCAATTAATGGGTAACGAAGACTATTTACAACGCTGTACAGTGCGTTTAAATGTTGCCAGTAGTCAAGGAACTGGTTTTTTTGTTGCACCGAATTGGATTCTCACCTGCGCCCATGTGGTTGAATCTGCGAAAGATAACCCTGTGCAAGTATTCTGGAAAGCAGAAAACCAAAATTACACAGCTAAAGTTACGCAATTATGCAAATATCCCCTTGATTTAGCCCTTTTACAACTGTACGAGGATTGTTTGGATCATCCCTGTGTTGAATTGGATGACACAAAACCCAATACCAACGATGATTTATATATTTTCGGTTATCCCAAGAATAGCGAAGTTGATTATTCGCTGGGAGATTCAGCAAGTTTTAAATATGAAGGAATAAGTTTTAAACAGGATATTATTCTCTATAAGTTAAAGCAAGGGCAAGTTATCTCAGGCTTTAGTGGATCGCCTTTGCTAAATTTACTAACAGGTAAAGTTTGTGGAATTGTACATCTTTCCCGTGATGAGGGTAACGATTTAGGGGGGCGGGCAGTTTCGGCTCAAGTTATTGTGCAACACTTTCCCGAAATTGCCTCACTTAATAAACAATTTCATCAGCTAAAGCCCAAAGGTGATAATCCATTTGAATATGGTTCTCTTGTTCGTCCACAACGTTTTTACGGACGGGAAAGAGAGATTTTAGAGATTAAACACCGCATTGGTGCGGCTAGTCCTCAATCTATCAATTTGGTAGGATTACGAGGTAATGGAAAAACCTCTCTATTGCGATATATCAGAGAAAGAGTCAGTGATTTTTGTTCACAACAACAAAAGCCTTTAGTTATTTCTTTAGATTTGAGGAGTAAAAATTTTCATACTCCAGAAGGTATTATTGAAGGCTTAAGAAGATCGACTCACAAGCTAACAGGAGATTTTCCTTGGTCAAAGGAAGATAATGAAGATGGCTTTAGGGTGGAAGATGGTCTAAGGGCGTTAGAAGATAAAGGGCATCGTTTAATAATTTTGTTGGATGAATTTGAAGCCATTGCTAGTAGACAAGAATTATTCAAGGATTGGGGGGATGATTGGCGAGCTAAGGCTTCTGAGGGGTTATTAACAATGGTAATTGCCAGCAAACGCCCTCTTAATGAGATTTACGGAAATTGGAATATGGTTTCTCCTTTTGCTAATATTTTCAGTACCACTATTTTAGGGGCATTAGAAAGAGAGGCTTGCGAAAGGATTATTCAAAAAGGATTTCTGCCTAATCCTGCGTTATTGCAATGGGTAGATGATGTAGCAGGGCAGTTGCCCTATTATGTGCAAATGGCGGGGGCGATGTTGTGGAAACATGGGAATCCAGAAACAGCTAGAAAAGAGTTCATTTTTCAGGCAAACGAGCTTTTTGAGGAACTTTGGGAAGATTTAACTGAAGTTGAACGTTTAGCACTGTGTTATGAGTTGGGAGGGAGTAATTTACCCTGTCCTAATTCAGCAATTGTAGATAGGCTTCAGCGTTATGGGTTATTACGTAAGGATGGGGGTTTATTTAGTAGTATATTTGCACGGTTTGTGAAAGGTCAAAGATAAAGCAATAAGTCAAAGATTTAATCATCAAATTAGAAATACAATGTTGCTGTTTTTACGAGAAACGTGGGAACTATTTTGGTGGGCAATGTTTTGTCCTTCAAGGCTTCAGCAACGGATGAATAAATGGTTGCCCAAAGAAGAAAAAGATGAACGCAGACCAGACATAAGTTTTCTATTTTTCAAAAACTTACGATTTATCAGTCAATATTTATTCATATTAGTTATTTTTAATATCCCTTTTATTTTAAAACTGACTGAGCATAATCACTTATTTAATTGGCTACAGTTACCTTGTATAATTTTAATTTCCTATGGAACAGGATTTTTATTTTTACCTTTAGGACTAATTATCCCCTTGTTATGGTTGATAATTCTATTAAGTCAGCCTGATGGCTGGTTGAAAGGCTTAATAGAAGCTATCAAAATTTCACCTCCTTTACTTCAAATAGGAATATTTGTTGCTGTTTTGGGAATATATTTATCATTAATTGTTTGGTTAATGATAAAAATTTTAAAAAAAGAACATCTTTCCTTTGCTCATAATGTGATGGTGATAGGAGGAACAATCAGTGTAATGTTAGGTGTATGGTTAGCAACTGAAAATTGGTTGTTTATGCTGTTAACTAGTGGGATAACAGGCTTTGCACTATTTTTATGTAGAGAAAGTATTAACAATAGTGATGTGGCGGTCGTCTTGGCGGTCGTCTTGGCAGTCGTATCTACTTTACCGCTTTCCTGGTTTTTGGTTTTTGTAGGTTTAATAGCCTTCGCTCTCGCACCAGCCAAAAACAATAGGGTTTTTATCACGACTACATTGATTTTAATAGCTGTTTCTATCCGAAATTTAGGATGGCTTTCAGCATTAATTATCCCTGTAAGTTTAGTCAGCTATTACAGAATTTTTGACTATTTTTTCTTTGCTTCTTTCAGTTTTTTTACATCAATTATTAATCGCCTCCATCCTCAACCATTGCAATTACTTCACAGTTTACCTCCCTATACCAGTGAACTCGTGTGGCTACCTTTACCTAATCACGAGCAGCTTTTCATTTCCGCTTTTCGTAGTAATCCTCAAGAACCTTTGAACGTCTTTCGATATACCCAAACTTTTTCCTTACCAGGATTTCAAATAACCCTGCAAAATGCCTTACCACAAATTGTTGCTGACCAACTCAAGCAAATTCAAAGTATTCCAGAACTAATCTTTACTACCAACTCAGACCATCGCATATTACCCTTCCTGATTTCCCCCTTCTATCACCT
The DNA here is from genome assembly GCF_014023275.1 of Nostoc edaphicum CCNP1411. Lineage (NCBI taxonomy): Bacteria > Bacillati > Cyanobacteriota > Cyanophyceae > Nostocales > Nostocaceae > Nostoc > Nostoc edaphicum. The sequence continues at coordinate 4,708,639 of NZ_CP054698.1, read as the reverse complement.
CGATTCTGACAGCGACACCTCCACTCCAGAAATACCTTTACCAAAGGTGAAACCCGAACTTTCTATCCTTCTTCCTCGCTTGCAAACTATTATTCAAGATATTCAATCTGCACTCGAAAATGAAAATATAGCCCGACGAGAACGAGGATTAGAAAAAATTAATAACAAGCTTGTTCAACTACAATCTCAATTATCCTCTCTGGGACTTAAAGACGAAGCTATCAAACGCTGGACACCTGTACTAGAACATTGGCAAAGGGTTATTGAACTGGAACAAAATGAACAATGCAAACTCTCTCAAGGCGAACTAATCAACCCCTTCCAATATGGAAATCCGGTGCGACTTGAGCAAAAAAACTTGTTTAAAGGTCGTCAGAGATTTGCCAATGAAGTTGTCCGTCGAGTTTTAGACCGTGACCGACCTACCCTTGTGCTGCATGGCCCCCGTCGCTGTGGTAAAACTTCCTTTTTGTATAACTTTCCCCGCCTGCTTCCCAGTGATATTATCCCCGTATTTGTGGATATGCAAAGTTCCGCCATTACCACCAGCGAATCTGACTTTTGCTTTGGCTTAGTCCGTGCAATTCATAAAGACTGCAAAAGTCAAGGCGTTCAATTACCAAACATTCCTAAACGCACCGATTTTCAAGCTAGTCCCTATACCACCTTAGAAGATTGGTTGGATGAAGCACTTGCCCAAATCGGAGAACGGCGCATCCTTCTCAACCTTGATGAATTTGAAAAAATAGGTATCGCCATCCAAAACGGACAGATAACTTTACGTTTATTTGACGAACTACGCCACTTAATTCAACATTATGAACAACTCTGTTTTCTCTTTTCTGGGGTGCAAACTTTAGAGGAATTAGGCACGAATTGGAGTAGCTATTTTATCAGCGTTGTCCCGATAGAAATGCTTTATCTTGAACCTAACGAAGCCGAGGACTTACTACTTAATCCAGATCCAGCTTTTGCACTGCGTTACGCTCCAGATATTGTACAGGAAGTATTAAGGCTTGCCAATTGTCACCCTTACTGCCTACAATTATTGGGCGCATCAATGGTGAATCAAGCTAACTTTAACCATACTGATTTTATTACTGTTGAACTTTTGCAAGCTTCTATTAACGACGCATTTATTTCTGGTCAGCCTTATTTTACAAATATTTGGACACAATTTACAGGAACTACACCAGAAGAAATGGTAATTGGTCAAGAATTATTATTACAAGTTGCCAAGAAAGATATTTTATTACCTATAACTACTGAAATTGCTGAAAAGGTATTAACCCGCTTGTTTCGTTATCATATTTTACACAAAATAAATGGAGGATATGATTTTGAAATTCCTCTATTAAAACAATGGGTGAAAGAGCGTGCAGTAAGAAGCTAATTATTTTATGAATATGCCCTAACAGATTTCAAATTTTATCATTAGCGGTTTGTTTTATTTAAATGCTCAATCAAAACCAAATACCTTTATTAGATGCCTTAAAAGCCAATGCAGCAAGACCACATGCGCCTTTTTACACCCCAGGACATAAACTAGGTGAGGGAATTTCTCAACCTTTGGCTGACTTACTTGGTAAAGCCGTCTTTCGCGCTGATTTAACCGAGTTAGCAGATTTAGATAATCTCTTTGCACCCCAAGGCGTTATTCAAGAAGCACAACAACTCGCGGCTGAGGCGTTTGGTGCTTTGCAAACATGGTTCCTTGTCAATGGTTCTACCTGTGGGATTGAAGCGGCAATTCTCGCTACCTGCGGCACAGGCGATAAAATTATCTTGCCTCGAAATGTACATTCTTCTGCGATCGCTGGTTTAATTCTCTCAGGTGCAATACCAATTTTTCTCAATCCTGAATATGACCCAGTTTTAGATATTGCCCACAGTATTACACCTGAAGCTGTGCAAGCTGCACTACAAAAGCATCCCGATGCCAAAGCAGTATTGACGGTTTATCCAACATATTACGGCGTTTGTGGAGAATTGAGTGCGATCGCCAGCATCACACATCAATACAATATCCCTCTACTTGTAGATGAAGCACACGGCGCACACTTTGCCTTTCATCCAGAATTACCCACTCCAGCTTTAGCCGCAGGTGCCGATTTAACTGTACAATCCATCCACAAAGTACTTGGTGCAATGACACAAGCATCGATGCTGCACGTCCAAGGTAATAGGATAGATTGCGATCGCATCAGTAAAGCTTTGCAGCTTGTACAATCTACTAGTCCTAATTATTTACTTTTAGCTTCTCTAGATGCAGCGCGTCAGCAAATGGCACTCCACGGAAAAATGTTGATGTCTCGCACTTTACAACTTGCTGACGAAGCTAGAACTAGAATAAGTCAAATTCCTGGATTATCTGTCTTACAGATTCTTAGCCCCCCTTCTCAAGGGGGGTTGGGGGGATCTTCTTCTAGAGGTGGGCTGAGAGGATATCCCAGCTTTATAGCTTTAGACAAAACGCGATTAACTGTCACTGTTTCTGGTTTAGGTTTAACCGGATTTGAGGCAGATGAAATTCTTGATGAAAAATTAGATGTCACCGCTGAATTCGCCTCACTGGAACATCTCACCTTTATCATTAGTTTGGGCAACACCCCAGATGATATTGAGCAACTGGTGCAAGGTTTTACCACTCTTGCCGAAAAATATCGTCGAACCAATTTGACTATTAAAAGCCATCTGTGGCAGGATCTTTTCACTACACAGTCTCATACTTTATATTGTTCTCCCCGTGAAGCCTTTTTTGCTATTAGTGAAATACTACCTTTGACACAGACCAATAAACGCATCTGTAGCGAAATTGTCTGTCCCTATCCTCCAGGAATTCCCTTATTAATGCCGGGAGAAATTATCACAAAATCCATCCTTGATTACCTGCAACAAATCCAGACAATGGGGGGATTTATTAGTGGTTGTGCTGATACTAGTCTAAAAACTTTGAAAGTTGTGAAATAACCTCCTAACTCCTTTTCTTAACTTCACACCAATGGCATGATACCCACACTACATGATTGAATAATTTATCGAACAGAATTCTGGATTCAGAATTCTGTATTTGATTCTGACTCCTGAATTCTGAATTCTGAATTCTTTTTCATTTGTTGGAAGTTTCTAACTTGATTGATGTACGTTAAAATCCTAAATCTACAGCAATGCGATGGGCACAAGCAAACCCAGAAAAAGCTACTGCATTCAACCCTTGACCTGGAAAGGTGCTATCCCCTACACAATAAAGTCCTGGAATAGCTGTACGATTAAACGGCATATTCAATAAACCCCACAACTTGCGCCGAGGAATTGGCCCATAAGTGCCATCTTTACGACCCAAAAAGCGCTGATGGGTGCGCGGTGTCCCCACTTCCAGATAATCCAATCCGGCATCTAAACCTGGAAAAATCTTCTCTAGGCGGTCAATAATTCGCCAAGCCGCCTTTTCTTTCTTCGCTTCGTACTCACTTACAGAAAGTTTTTGCCAATCATCAATCCAATGAGGCGTAAAGGCATGAATGATGTGATATCCATTTGGTGCTAAATCTGGATCAAGCAATGTGGGAATTGAAACAAAAACTGTGCCTTCTGCTGCTGTCATCCTTTCCCAATCTTCCAGCAAAATATGGTGACACTCTGTCCCCGCAGGTAAAACTGACTCCTTTACTCCGATGTGTAAACTCAAGAAGCTTGGAGATTTTTGATAATTTTGTTGCCATTTTTTCTCATTATGTGGCATTGCTTCTGCTGGTAATAATTGTTCAAATGTATCCCAGCGTGTAGCATTAGAAACTATGCGTTTACCCCGATACACTTTACCATTAGCCAGTTGCACACCTACCGCTTTTCCTTGTTCTGTGAGAATTTTTGTGACTCTAGCTTGGTACTGAATCTTACCTCCAGCTTTCTCTAGACCTTCCACCAGTTTTTGGGCAATTTGTCCCACCCCGCCTTTGGGATAGTTAACTCCGCCATAATGCCTGTCAGAAAAGACCATCCCAGCATTAATCATTGGTGTCATGTCTGATGGAACCACCGACCAGCAATAACATTCCATATCGATAAATTTCAATAATTGCGGGTCTTTGATGTAGCGCCGCGCCACATCCCCGGCATTTTGGGGCAGATACTTAGCTAAACCGAGACACGCCAAAGGATGCTGGAAAAATACGCGCAGTAAATACCGAGGTTCTTCCAGTGACAGCAAATCCATGCTGTTGAGGCACTTGAATACTTTTTGACATTCGTCATAAAAGCGACGAATCCCCTGTTCTTCATGGGGAAAATGAGCAGTAAGATTTTGCAAAAATTTTTCATAAACCCGGTCAACCTTCAAGTCTAAACCTTGGGGTAGATGATAGTGAATCTGCACCGGATCTGCGATCGCTTCTTGGCTGACATTTACACTTGATAATGCACGGGTGAGTAAGTTAGTAGTACCATTCTGTCCTAGTCCAAAAATCATTGATGCGCCAACATCAAATCGATAGCCTTGGCGTTCAAAATAACCAGCGCTACCACCTGGAATCAAATAACGTTCCAGTACCAGCACTTTCGCTCCCTTCGCTGCTAACTGGGTCGCTGTTACTAATCCGCCAATCCCAGACCCAATTACGATCGCATCAATTGTCATTTGTCATTTGTCCTTTGTCATTTGTCCTACCCTGCGGGTTCGCCCTTGGCGTTCTCGAAGAGTAGCCGCAGAAGCGTCTATGTTATTTGTCCTTTGTTATTTGTCTAGAGTCAATCAATATTTACCAATGACCAATGACTAATCAAAAAAAAGAGGGACGAGCCTGCTGCTGCTGGCTAATCCCGTCTGCCGATCCTTAAAAGAGAGGAGAACACTGTATAACAATATAGCCTTGATTGAGAATTTATGTCAACTGCTAATGAAAAAGTTTATCAATAAAATTGAGAGTGTTAATTTTTAGCTGTCAGCCTAATGCAGGAAAGAGTATTATGGTGTTTCAGTTCTTATACAATAAAAAGGCGCTTGTTTCTGGCTATGACGCTACAATTGCGCGTTTATGTTCCACCCCATCCCCTGATCAAACACTGGCTAGCAGTTGCCCGTGATGCAGGCACACCTTCAGTATTATTTCGCAGTGCCATGACTGAGTTGGGAAGATGGCTGACTTATGAAGCTGCGCGAGATTGGTTACCGACTCAAGAAATAGCAGTGCAGAGTCCCTTAGATACATGTCCGGCAACGGTGATTGATCCGCAGGTGCCTATGGCAGTAGTGCCGATTCTGCGGGCTGGACTAGGATTACTTGAGGGAGCGCAGACTTTATTACCTTTAGCATCGATTTACCATCTTGGCTTGGCGCGAGACGAAGAGACACTGCAACCTCATTGTTATCTGAACAAGTTACCAGAAAAATTTGACCCCCAAACACGAGTGTTAATTACCGATCCAATGTTGGCAACAGGAGGGTCGATCATGGCAGCAATGGCAGAATTAACACAACGGGGTGCTGATCCAACCCTGATGCGGATTGTGTGTGTAGTAGCGGCTCCACCAGCTTTGCAAAAATTGAGTGAAGCTTATCCAGGTTTAATAATTTACACCGCTACTATTGACGAAAAACTGAATAACCAGGGGTATATTGTACCGGGATTGGGAGATGCAGGCGATCGCATCTTTGGGACTTAAGCTAGTATGCAGCTAGGGCAGGAAAATAGCATAACTACTGTAAAAGTTGCAAGGTTTGTTGAAGGCGGTAAAGATATGAGTCAGCGAGATGGTTTTGGTAGTGGTTTTATAGCAGGGGCATTTGTCGGTGGCGTATTTGGCGGTGTTATCGGAGCATTGATTGCTTCTCGACGCGAGCCAGAATTGCTAGGTGAGGAGGAAATAGAACTGACAGATAGCCAAGCCGAAGCTAAGAGAATAGCAGCAAAGCGGCGTCAGATGAAAGCCTCAGAAAGTGAGAGCATCGGCATAGAAACGGCCAGGCGATCGCTAGAAGATAAAATTGCCCAGCTAAATGCCACAATTGATGAAGTGCGGAAGCAACTAGGAAATGTTAATGGCGGTTCATCCCAAGCAACCAGTGACCGTTCCCTCACTAAAGACTCCTGAAGTTTGTTCAGGCGTGGTGAAAGTGTCAAGTGTGGTAAACGTGAAATCCGCAAACAGCATGACATGGACTAAATTAAAATTAAAAGATAAGACCGCGTTTGACACTTAGTAGGAAACACAGCTATCCATGAGTTTACTGATTACGACACTAGTAACCTTTGTCACCTTTTATAGCTATTTGCTAATTATTCGGGTTTTGTTGACCTGGTTCCCGACAATCAACTGGTATAACCAGCCATTTGCCGCTTTAGCCCAGATAACCGACCCTTATCTGAATCTATTCCGCTCAATTATTCCCCCATTGGGTGGTATGGATTTTTCTCCGATTTTAGCTTTCTTAGCACTCAACTTAGCTGGAGAGTTTCTGAGAACCCTAACTCGTCTACCATTCGTCCAGGGATTTTGATTAGTACCCCAATCAAAACTTTTGTAGAGACGCTTTCACAATTGGCGTCTCTACAATTTTTATGAGAAGAATTCAGAATTCAGAACTCAGGAGTCAGAATTCAGTATTAATTCTGACTCCTGAGTATTATATAAATACTGCTCAGGTTTTGGATTTTAAATTGGAATTTGTTTTTGGGGAAAAGGTTACTGGGTTTGGGTTAAAGGTTTTTTCTTTCCCCTTTCCCCAAAACCCGACAAGTATTGAGTATTATATTATCTACGCACTTGACCGCTAAACCCAGCAGCCTTGAACTGCTTTAGCTTCAAGGGAGTCGGCTGATTAGCAGGTACAGAAATTCTTAATTCAAAATCGCTAATGCCTGGTGGCACCTCGGTAATAGAACCTAAGCGAGTCCGGTTTTGCATCACCGAGTCATTATTAGCATCATAGATGCGTCCAAAAATATCTGCGTCGTAGACTGTTTTATTAGTGCCATTTTCTGCTTTGCCAATGACAATAAAACAATTGGCTGCTGCGCTACCACTACTGATAACAGCCCCTTCTGCTAATTCTGGTGGACAATCTTTATAAGATACGTCAAATAGTTTAATCTGTGTCAGGGCTACAGCTGGAGGAATAATCACCCACGATAGAAAGGTGATGATACAGGAAATAAAAACGACCGTGAGTGAACGCAACCGCATAAAAGACCCCGTGACTTAATTTACAAACAATATGTAACTTACAACCTCAGCTTACCTTGAATTTAACTACAGGGTAATTAGACCTCTTGTAAAAGTTCCTTTTGCAAGAGGTAGGGAAAGGGGAAAAAGATGGAACTTTCCCTTTCCCCCTTTCCCTTTTCCCCACTTCTGCAAGAAGTCTATTGGAGACTTGAATTTAACTTTTGTAATAATTAGGGAAATAAACCCTCAATTGCTATTAAATTATGACTCCAGATGAGATTGAAGCAGCTATGTTCGCAGCCTTTAATCGTTGTGATGTCGCAAGCTGTCCTCTCACTGACGCGCAGAAACAGATATTACTGCAAGTGGTCGAGCAAATTCAGGGAAATTCTCCCTCTGGGACATCAAATATTGCTAATCCCTTAGACGAACTTACCCCAGAGGAGTTAGAAGCATTTTTACAGTTTGTTAAGGATGAAGAACAACGCAACCGCACTTGGAAAGTGCAATTACTCAACGACTGGTTGCTCGAAAATGACTCTGGAACGGTACAATTCATTCGCCAACGCTATGGTTTACAGTGGCTCAATCGTGTTGAGTCATGCCATTTTGATAAGTATTATTATTTTGAGGATGCATTAAAGTTAAGAGTAGGCGATCGCATTGAAGTTTCCAATGCACTATGGGAATGGGTGCAAGAAGATGGCCCTTGTCAGCGCGAATGGTTTCCCTGTATGGTGATTCAGGTCGAAGAAATTAGCGATGACTCCTCTACTAATTGCGTCGTCCGCTTCTTCAACGGCGCTGAGTATGAAATTCAAGGCATCTACGAATGGAATCGTTATAACTGGCGCTGGCCTCAAAAATAGTAGTCTCTCAATAAATAATTGATGGATAAAATCCTTGTAGAGACGGCGATTTATCGCGTCTCTCTAACCTCAATGAAATTATTGTTTGAACAACGCCCAAGCCAAAAACCTTTCGGTATGATACAACGCTAATTGATTGCTCACACCGTTGAAAACGGCATCAAAAGCGTGTTCTGCCCAAGGAATTTCTAGAAAAACCGCAGTATTACCAGAATCATGTAAACGTTCATACATCTTTTTGCCAAATCGTGCTTCTACCAAATGGTCGCGACTACCGTAAATTAATAAAGTTGGCGGTAAAGGATGCGTCAGGTAATTTATCGGTGAAGCAATTTGATACTGATTAGGTAATTCTTTTAAAGAACCACCGATAAATGCTTTTAAAACAGCGCGGGTGTTAATAGGATCGGGATTTGGCGGTGTCTTGTATCCTCCCGGTAAGTTAACAGGCCCGTAATAGTTCACCACAGCACGAATAGGTGGTGCATCCGGTTGATAAGCCGCTAGCATTGCTAGATGTGCCCCCGCAGAACGCCCTAAAAGTACCATCCGTTCAGGATCAGCTTCATATTCAGCTGCATGTTGGCGAATAAAATTCAAGGCTGTACGCACATCATCTAACTGAGATGGAAATCGATATTGAGGTGCGTGTCGATAAGCGATCGCAAATACTGTATATCCATGATTAGCAATATATTGATTAAACTCAGAATTAGCGCCAGTATTGCCATATTGCCAAGCTCCACCATAAATTACTACTACTGCTGGATATTTCCCTACCTCTGAGGGTTGGTAAACTTCCATTTTTAAAGGCACTCCCGCAGGTGAAGCAAAGAGAATATCTTTTTGATGACGTGTTTTACCTAATGGAATACCCCGGAAGAAATTAACTAAGTCAAAGGGATGGATTTGCATCTTAGCCCTTACTTGGACTGGAATTTGCTCTAGATAATTTGCTCCCAATCCTTGTTTCATCGCTTTAGCCATCTGCATTTGAGTTAGTGGAATATTCACTAGCACCGATCCACAAATTACCAATCCGATTAAACTGAAAATGCAAACTAAACGCTGTATTTTACGGCGACGGATGTAGAATAAAGAAAGCAATAAAAAGAGCAAATTTAATAATAATAACCAAGGACTGACTTCTGGCGCTCCCACTGCTAGCCTGAGTAAAAACATATTTGGGGCAGCAAGAATAATCCAAGAGCTAAGAAATAGACTTGTAAAACTTAGAAATAAGATAAGCCATGATAAAATTATTTTGGGTTTAGCAAACATAGATAAACTGCGGGAATAAAGACTCCGAAGAAGTACAATTTATCCGCTAATGCTAAGGTTGGCAATAGTCCTATATTCTAAATGGCGATGAAAGCATAACTCATTGCTGTGGTACCCAAAGACGAAAAGCTTTGAGCGTTGCATTTCTGCCTGCTGTTGTACTTTGCTCTAGATATTGGGGAATGGCTGCAATTATTGGGAATAGAGGAAAATTTAAGCTTTGCTGAGATTCTACATAATGCCCATTTTGTAGAACGTTAATTTGGAGCTTTCCTCGCTCAAAACGCCAAAGTTCAGGCACTTTTAGCGCTTCATAAATATTAGGATGAGTACGAGAAGTAATATCAATTTCTAGAGCTAAATCTGGAGGAGGATCTACTGCTAAATCTAGCCGCTTTTTGCCGCGAATCTTAGATTCATTTTTTATATAGAAACACTGATCGGGTTCTATACCTTGAGCCATCGCTTGGTTTTTGAAAGTGGTAGAACCAAGGCATCTAAACTCGATATCTAATTCTTCCAGAAGCGCTTTGACTAAATCGCTAATAATTTCTTTGTCAAATTCATGTTCTGGCAGTGGTGCCATAATCTCTAGTATTCCCCTGTCATAAGCAATTCGTGCAGCCCGATGTTCCCCTAAATCCTCTAGAATTGCTTCCAATTCCTGCCAGGTTACATCTCGCAGTAGCACTCTTTGTCCTGGTGGAATATAGATGCGCTTGAATTCCAACAACATCATCTCCACTCCCAGTAGCTCAAACCTAAATTTAGCTTACTCTAGTTGACCTGACGGGACGACAATTTTTGCTACTTCATCGCTATGCTTGGATGCGCTCGTCAAACATCGCCTCATAGAAGTGTACACGGGGGCGATCGCTCTTAGAGGATGTTTGAAAAGTCCTCTTTTTAGTATCAAAACATTCTAGATCCCCCTAAATCCCCCTTAAAAAGGGGGACTTTGATTCCGGTTCCCCCCTTTTCAAGCTATCCATTATAAACATCTTTCTTAATAAGAACATTGACAAAAAAGAGTAGTTATGTAGGGAAGGATGGAAGCCAAAAAATCACAAGTGACAGGAGAAAATGGGCACGAGAATCAACAGAGTTTGAAAAAGTGAAATTTTCGCATGGCAACTTTGGTGTAAAAAACTAATTATCGGTAGTGGAAGAAGGAAAACACCGCAGAAACCGACGATAGGATGGAGCAATAATTAATTATTGAAAGACTGGCAAAGCAGCCAACCCTCAACCAGATCATGTAATCGACTTAATCCACGCCAGAGAACTTTTACACCTGGAGAGCCATCGCTTTTGCGACCTAAAAACCCACCAAGTCGAGCAATCCAATTGACCACTTGAGCCAGAGTCGGTGGTGTAGTATGAGGATAAAGTTGATGATGAATAGTGGTGTAGAGGACTTGCCACTCATGAGTGGCTAAAACTAGTTCACAACTAGCATCAGGCTGAAAACGAGCTAAGTAAGTCAGCCACAGCAAACGCCAAGCAACGATACTGTAGGTAGCCAAAGCCATCTCGATTCTGTGGGCAGTTTCGAGTTGTAACTTCTCAATGCCACAGCCACTTTTTTAAAACATAGTGATAACGTTCAATCAACCAGCGATAACTATACCATCGCACATACAGCTGAACATCTTCCAGACAGGTAATCTCTAAGGTAGTCAGCAGTAACCAGGTAATCGGCTCGATCTCTGGTGGTGGCTCAACTTCTGTGACTAAAATAGCCTGCAATGTCACCTAGGTGCTAGAAGTTCTGTTTTGGGGGCGATTCTGCGGTGGTGCAATGGTAATTGTGGCATGACGAATCTTCAAGATGGCTGTTCTTGGCGTTTGAGTCGCAGAGCGTTTTACCTCTACTGTCATTGTGCCAACCGACTCAACAGACTCTAAAGTTGACCATAAATGCTGCTCACTGCCAACTAGACAGCGATTTTGAGTAGCTCGAATCAGAAAATCTGACCCAGGACGACGAGCATCAGCAAATAAGTCATAAAAATCGGCTTCTCGGTCAGCAATCGTCACTACTTGTACTGATTCGGGAATGATTGAGTCAGTTTTTTTCAAAGCATCAAGCCATCTTTGACTTTCTTTTTCTTTTGTCGGTTTTTTGTTTCCTTTGTTCAGATTTTCCTAGTTCTTCTTCGTTTCTTGACCACACATCTTGCTCGATGATGCCCAATGGTATTCCCTGTGGGGGAGACAGTGAAGACTGAGTGGACTTTTAACCCTTTGGCATAAGAACTATCGAGATATCCTGTTCCCGATAGAGCTTTGTGGCTGGTGTAGTTAAGTTCTGTGGTATCTTGTATTGCCAAGACTACTCTATGTTGGGTAATTCGCTCTACTGTCGCATCGATATGTCCTTGTCTAATCATGGATGGTTTGATGTACGGTGAATCCCAGAAGTCATAGGTGGCTTTCGTTTGCGCCCATGTTTCACTTGCTTGCAAAACACTGGCTTCCGGTTTCGCACTTAAATTTTCGACTATTTTGATTAACCGTTTGGTTCTTCTGGTGTCACCTAATTCGGTTCTTTCTAGTTCCTGTGTGATCCATTGTTCCATTTGCTGACTTTGCGATGCTTCCGGCTCTTCGTATAGACAATACACAATCTCTGGCTTTTGTCCAATTTTCTGTTAAGAAAGATGTTTATAATGGATAGCTTTTTAAGGGGGGTTAGGGGGGATCTATAAGTGCCTAAAGTCACAGCAAAATACTTTTAAAACAACCTCTTACATTCCCGTTCCCCATTCCCCACTCCCTCATTGTCTAGAGTAAAGAAAAAACCTCTGGAGTTCCCAGAGGTTTTGGTTCCTGATTTAGTTTCTATTTGTTACTACAATTTGTCCTCAGTCATTTCCCGATAATGAAGGAAATTATTTGATTTGAGTTCTTACTCAAGCACTTATGACTCAATGGCGATTACCAGGAAATGCTGAAAGGGATATTTTTTTGATCGCGTAATAAGGTTCAATTAAGACTTTCTCCTCCCTAATAATCCTTAAAAGGAAGGTATTAAACCTAAAATATACTGAGAAAGAAGTATTGGAATATACTTTCTGCAAAGAAATACTAATGAATGACTAACTCAAGCTAGAGCTAATTCATTGCAAACGCGTTTACACATATAGATATTCTATAGTAATCATAAATTTTTTTTCAAAAAAACTCAGTAGTCTTGTAGGATGCATGATGCTCTGCTAACACACCCTACTTATAGTTCAAAAATTAAATATAGGACTATTATTTGATTTTTGAACTATACGTAAGCTGGGCACTTGTCTTAAATTATATTCAACCATATAGGACTCCTATTTTATTTTTGAAAAAATTCAGTCCCACTCAAATAGGGTTGTTCCCTATTCCCCACTCCCCGCCTACGCAAGTCAATTCAGGAATCAAATCGGATTACTATAGTTAAATTTTTAGACTGTAAGTTCAATAACTATTGGCAATCTTTTACGCCAACCTAGATTATTTTCATACTATAGATAGATATCAATATAGTAAATTTGGTAGATAGTAATGTATGTACTTCTATTACTATAGACAGATGTAAATGTGGGATAAATTAATAAAAATACTATTTTTTTAGCAAACAATAAGTGATGTGTCCTAAAAATTATTACGATAAGAAAAATTAAATTGTCAATGATTATTTCAAAAGAAAAACTAATAACTAAACCTTTGTTTTTTCAACAAGATGATTGTAATCTTTTGATAAAGATATTGTCAAGATTCAATGATATTTTCTTGTTTATTGTAAAAACTATTGACTAGATGTAGGATTGTTCTTAAATAAAGAACAGCGGGCTAAGGAAAAGATTAAGTAACTGTCACTTCTTGATTGAACTTTTATTTCAGATAGGTTCAATTTTATTACTACATGCTGATGACAAACTAGCTAGTTTGTAGGATAGTCTAAGAACTAGATTTCCACTCATACCTGACCTTGACTGTTTTTAGTTTCCAAGTCATTGAACAAGATTCAACCTCTTGTTGGCAATCAAAAATTAACCTACCTAAATATTAGGAGGTTAATCTATAAACCCGTATTGTATAATTCAGTAAAATCATCAATATAAGGGCTACTCGAAGCCTCGAAAGTGTTTGCCTATTACCATCAACCAGGGGCAATGGTCTTAACCAATACCATTATTGCACCGGGCTTCAGGAAAGTCTGTCAAGTTTTAGCGGCTAGCCAGTAAGTAGTTTACTGGTTTTAAGTATTTTTATTCCAAGTGAAGACCATTAAGGTCGAATTTTGATTTATTAAAATCTGACCGAATGAAATTAATCCCTAAAATATCAGAATATTAGGGGAATAATACCTAGCGTTATTTGCACACCACGTCAATATTTAATCAACCTTCTAGGACTAATTAATTTTGCAGTTGTATATCCTGATGTACCAGGATTGAAAAAACAATTGCAAAAGACATATTTGCCCACATTTCACAGTTGGCGGCAACTGATAAAAATTATGTCAGAATACTCCAGTCAAGACAGAGCTTTTGAATGCTATGACATGCACGAGAGCAAATTTTTAACGCCTTTTCAACGGAAGGCACTGTTGAAAAATTTGCAAGCGAATTTACAGCCAGAATACCGTCGGCGAATTGAAATTATGTTGCTGGCGGATATGGGGAAATCTCAAAGCCAAATCTGTGAAATATTAAGTTGTTCTCAGGAAATGGCACGTTACTGGATTGGTGTGGCAGAGGCAGGTCTAGCGCACAAATGGAATGAGCGCCCAATCGGTAGACCCAAGACTGTTAACGATCAATACATTGAACGTTTGAAAGAATTGGTAAGTAATAGTCCGCGTGAATATGGCTATGCATTTACTTACTGGACAGCCCAATGGTTAAGCAAGCATTTAGCAAATGAATTTGGGATTGCAATTACCGATCGCCATGTTAACCGCTTGCTAAAAAAAATGGGACTTTCCACTAAGCGCAAAAATCCCTGTCCACAAGAAACTGACCTAAATAAGGATGCTGGCATTACGATTGGTGACTTGCAATCCAACTCCGAACCGAGTTTGCATTGGTCATTTAATCTAATTCAGACCAATAACTAAATTGATTAGTCATTTGTCATTTGTCATTTGTCATTTGACCAATGCCCAATGCTCCATGCCCAAATACTGTTTTGGAGGTCAGAAAATGCCATCAGCGTTTTCTCAGCAATATTTAGCTGAACAACTCACCCAAACCTTGGGTGAGTCGCTGTCAGACGGGGAACTTGACAGGTGTCTCAGAGGGCTGGAAATTGTCGAACCATCAGTAGCAAAGCAGTTTTGGCACGCAACTACAGCCCAGCCTGGAATTTATATTGTCCTGACTGGTAAAGTCAGATTGTTGGATAGCTCTAATAACTTAATTACTACTCTGTTATCTGGAGCATCATTTGGCGAATTGACTTTATTTCCAAGAGAGGAATTCAGTCCTTATGTTGCTAGGGCTTCGGTAAACTTACAGCTTTGCTATATCAACCAAGAGATTTTACAGGAGATTATTCGCACACATAGCAGCATCCGCGATCGCCTTTTAAGACGTGCAGAGGTTTGGGATTTGCTGTTGTTATGTTGCCAGAACTCCCTAATTGGGCGTAATGGCTCTGTGGAGGAGATGTTTAAAGCTTTATGCCTATTTGAGCGGCACAATCTGGAAAGTGGTTCCCTGAGTGCCAATCTCACTAGAGATATCAAGCTTTGGTTACTGTATCGCGGAGAACTGCTGGATTCTAACGGGCGAAGATTCACACCTGGAAACATCTATCTAAATCCAAAACAAGGAAGTTGGGAGGTAGGGCAACCAGCGATCGCTTACAGTTTAAACAATGCTGATTGGCAAACAGCATTACAGCATTGGCCGCAATTGGCAGAGTTAATAGATTTCCAAGAGAGATTGGGGACAGGGGACAGGGGACAGGGAACAGGGGACAGGGGATTAGGAAAGGCTTTTGACAATCCCCAATACCCAATCCCCAGTACCCAATCCCCAGTACCCAATCCCCAATCCCCAATCCCCAGCATTGAATCAAAGCAAAGGAGACAACGGGCGTACTTTCCTAGCCCAACAGTCAGGGCGGGACATTGGTTGGGACGGTTGACTAAACGGTATCCGTTCTTTGAACAACAAAGTGCCTCTGACTGTGGTGCAGCTTGTTTGGTGATGATTAGTCGCTATTGGGGTAAGCGCTTTAATGTCAACCGCATACGGGATTTAAGCAACATCAGCCGGAGTGGGGCATCAATGCGGGGTTTAACAGCCGCCGCCGAAAATATTGGTTTTGCTACTCGTCCAGTGAAAGCCAGCTTTGATAAATTAGCCCAACAACCCTTACCTGCGATCGCTCACTGGGAGGGTAAGCACTACATTGTTGTCTATGAAGTCAATAAAAAACGTGTGATTGTTGGCGACCCTGCTATTGGTCAACGCATCCTTACCCCTAGCGAATTTAAAGCTGGTTGGACTGGTTATGCACTGTTATTACAACCTACAGACCTACTTAGAGAAACCGAGGAAACGATTACACCATTTTGGCAGTTTTTTGATTTAGTTAAACCTCACTCGCAAGTACTGCTAGAAGTGTTTATTGCTTCGGTATTAATTCAGTTATTTGGATTAATTACACCTCTATTTACTCAGTTGCTCTTAGATAGAGTAATTGTCCAAGGTAGTACCCTGACTTTAAACGCCATTGGTTTAGGGTTGCTGATTTTTGGTTTTTTCCGGGTTGCTCTCAGTGGACTGCGGCAATATCTCCTGGATCACACAGCAAATCGCTTGGGATTAACACTGATGGTAGGTTTTATTAAACATACCTTTCGTTTGCCCTTAGCTTTTTTTGAGTCGCGGTACGTTGGCGATATTGTCTCTCGCGTCCAAGAAAATCAAAAAATTCAGCGCTTTCTAACTGGAGAAGCACTATCAATTGGTTTGGATTTAATGACGGTGTTTGTCTATGTAGCATTGATGTTTTGGTATAGCTGGCAAATGGCATTATTCAGTTTAGCGATCGTGCCGCCTTTTGTATTACTAGCATTCGTAGCTACACCTTTCTTACGCCGCATCAGCCGCGAAGTTTTTAGTGCTTCAGCTAAAGAGAACAGTTATCTGATTCAATCCCTCACAGGTATTCGCTCAGTTCGCTCTATGGCAATTGAGCAAACAGTCCGCTGGCATTGGGAAGAACTGCTGAATAATGTCATTAAAAAGACTTTTAGCGGACAGGTAATTAGTAATCAACTCCAAGTTCTCAGTTCTAGTATCGAATCGCTAGTAACCACAGGGTTACTTTGGTTTGGTGCATGGCAGGTAATTCAAAACCAATTAACAATTGGACAATTAGTAGCCTTCAATATGTTGTTAGGAAACGTTATTCGACCTTTTCAACGGTTGATTGTTCTGTGGAATCAATTACAAGAAGTGATTATTTCCACTGAGCGAATTAATGATGTTTTGGAAGCAGAACCAGAAGAAGATTTACAACATCAGCCCCGCCAATTCTTAAGTATTCTACGTGGTCATATTTTATTTGAGAATGTGACTTTTCGCTATCACCCAGAAAGCGATATTAACGTGTTAGAAAACCTCAGCTTTGAAATCAAACCTGAGCAAACTATAGCAGTTGTAGGGCGTAGTGGTTCTGGCAAAACTACCCTTTCTAAATTGATTTTGGGACTATATCTGCCGACGGATGGCAAAGTATTGATTGATGGTCAAGATGTGACTAATATTGCCCTGCGATCGCTCCGTTCTCAAATTGGCGTTGTAGACCAAGATACATTTTTATTTGGCGGTACAATCCGCGACAACATTAGCATTGCTCATCCAGAAGCTTCCCAAGAAGAAGTTATCGAAGCGGCGCGTCTAGCGGGAGCAGATGAGTTTATTAAGCAAATGCCAATGGGCTACGAAACCCAAATTGGTGAAGGTGGGGGTATGTTATCCGGTGGACAACGCCAACGCCTAGCGATCGCTCGTGCTTTGTTAGGAAATCCCAGCTTCTTAGTATTAGATGAGGCAACCAGTCACTTAGACGCCGAATCTGAGCGGATTATTCAGAATAACCTCAAAAAAATTCTCCAAGGACGCACAAGTTTAATCATTGCTCATCGTCTCTCTACTGTGCGTCATGCTGATTTGATTTTGGTTTTAGATCGGGGAATTTTAGTCGAAAGCGGTACTCACGATCAATTAATCGCCAAAAAAGGTCATTATTTCTATCTCAATCAGCAACAACTAGCGCAAACAGGTTGAATGGGAATTGGGAATTGGGAATTGGGCATGGGGCATTGGAAATGGGGCATGGGAATTAAGAGACAAGGACGATTAAAGACTTGTTCATCTCTCTTAAAGACTCATTAACGGAGATAAAAGCCTCATTAACGGAGCTAAAAGACTCATTAATGGAGCTAAAAGACTCATTAACGGAGATAAAAGCCTCATTAACGGAGCTAAAAGACTCATTAACGGAGCTAAAAGACTCATTAACGGAGTTCAAAGCCTCATTAACGGAGCTAAAAGACTCATTAACGGAGCTAAAAGCCTCATTAACGGAGCTAAAAGCCTCATTAATGGAGCTAAAAGCCTCATTAACGGAGCTAAAAGACTCATTCACGGAGTTCAGAACCTCAATCCCAATGCCCAATCATACCCAGCCAATGCCCAATGCCCCATGCCCAATGCCCCATGCCCAATTCCCAATCCCCAATTCTTATGCCAAACCCATCTAATAATTCATCATCCGCCTTCGCCATAGAAAAGCCGACTGAATTTCACCTGGCTGAAGACGCAAGTGCCATTATTGATCCTCAGACGCAGAAAACATCTGAAGAGAACGATTGGTTTTACGGCACTGAGGAACTGCTAGATGCCTTACCAAAAATCTGGACGCGCTCCATGTTGTATTTACTGGTGGGCTTTGCTGCGATTATCTTACCTTGGGCAATGCTTTCTAAAGTTGATGAAACAGGAAGTGCTAGAGGGCGAATGGAACCGGAAGGAGCAACCCAACAATTGGATAGTCCAGTTATTGGTAGCGTTACTGCTGTCAACGTCAAAGAAGGCGCAACCGTAAAAGCAGGAGAGGTTTTGCTGGAATTGGAGTCTGATGTGCTGCAAACAGAATTGCAGCAGATGCAGACAAGACTAGAAGGTTTATTAAATCGGCGATCGCAACTCGATCTCCTCAAAAACCAAATTCTTTTGACAATTAATACCCAAGAGCAACAAAATAAATCCCAAGAATTGGAAAAAATTGCCCAAGTTAGTCAGGCGCAGCAAAACCTTGATGCTAAACAGAGTACTTACAACTTACAACGACTGGAAAAACTGGCTCTAGTAGAACAGGCTAACCAGAATATCAGTTCTACCCAGATTGCTCAGAAGTTAGCGAAGAGTCGTTTAAGACGAGATTTTACAGAAGTTGCGCGTTATCGCAAACTTTTGCGAGTGGGTGCGATTCCCCAAACCAAACTTGTGGAACTGGAAAAAACAGCGGAAGAAAGCCAACGCTTGCAAGAGCAAACAAAATCTGATATTACACAAGCCCAGTTGCGTTTAAAAGAAGAACTGAACCGCTATCAGTCGTTGATGAGTCAAGCTCAATCAGATATTCAGCTTTTCAAACTTCGCTTACAAGAGCAGCAAAGTGGCTATCGCAGTGTAGTGCAAGCAGGTAGACTGGCGGTGCTGAGAAATCAGGAACAGCTTAAAGACTTACAAACACAAATTAGTAACCTGCAATCAGAAATTGCTCAAACTGGAAGCCAGGTGACATCCTTGCAACTACAAATGCAGCAACGAGTAGTGCGATCGCCTATTGATGGCACAATTTTTGAGTTACCTATCGAAAAACCAGGCTCAGTAGTCGAACCGGGACAGATGATTGCCCAAATTGCGCCTAACAATACACCCTTGATTTTAAAAGCGCAGATGCCCAGCCAACAAAGCGGTTTTTTGAAAGTGGGAATGCCAGTTAAAATCAAATTTGATGCTTATCCCTTCCAAGATTATGGGGTAGTGCAAGGGCGCGTTAGCTGGATTTCACCTAACTCGAAAGTTCAGACGACTAATCAAGGTAGCATCGAAACCTATGAGTTGGAAGTCTCCCTAGATCAACCCTATATCCAAAATGCCAACAGACGTATTCCCCTAACACCAGGTCAAACAGCAACCGCCGAGGTGATTATTCGTCAACGCCGCGTGATGGACTTTATTTTAGATCCGTTTAAGAAGTTGCAAGAAGGTGGTTTAGAGCTTTAGCAATTAGAGGTTGAAAAGTAGTTACCTGTGATTTTAGGCACTTGTTAATCCCCCCTTGCCAAGGCTACGGTGTACACACAAGTTATCGAATTACCCCACCCTAACCCTCCCCTTGCAAAGGGGAGGGAATTAGATTTTCTTGTTTCCCCCCTTTGCAAGGGGGGATTAAGGGGGGTAATTTGACTTGTGTGTATTTTAAGTAGGGAACCGGAATTAAAGTCCTCTTTTGAAAATGCTTAACCGATAAGTATTGTTACTACATCTATTTATCAAAAAAACAAATATAATTTATATTTTATAATATATACCTTCTGATTACATCAGATAAAATATTCGAGTTACTATTATATAAAGGCAATAATAGTTGCATCTAAAAAATAACAAAGACACAATTATTATTGTCTAAATAAAATTGAAAACACCCTATTAATTTAGGTTACCAATTGGAGGAATTAGAATATGTCAAAACTATTGACTGTTTCTCCTGATGATATTCTTGACCACATAAAGCTTTCTTGCCAAATCCCTAGCGTATTGGAGGCGATCGCAACTCGTAAAATTGTTGAAGATGAAGCTAAAAAGGTAGGCATTGAGATTGGTTTAGAAGAACTGCAAAATGCAGCAGATAGCCTGCGTTTAGCCAACCAACTTATCAAAGCAGAAGATACTTGGGCATGGTTAGAAAAATATCATCTTTCTTTAGACGACTTTGAAGCAATAGCCGAAACAAACCTATTATCTGCTAAATTGGCAAATCATTTATTTGCAGAAAAAGTCGAATCATTTTTCTATGCACACCAACTCGATTATGTTGGAGCAGTGACATACGAAGTGGTATTAGATGATGAAGATTTAGCTCTAGAAATGTTTTATGCCTTGCAAGAAAATGAAATCAGTTTTCAAGAAATTGCCCGCCAATACATTCAAAATACTGAAATACGCCGTGCCGGAGGATATCAAGGAATACGCCTCCGTACCGATTTTAGACCAGAAATTGCAGCAGCAGTCTTTGCTGCTAGTCCCCCACAAATTCTCAAGCCAATAACTACTCCCAAAGGAGTGCATATAATTGCAGTCGAGGAAATCATTAAACCTCAACTAGACGAACAGCGGCGGCTGCAAATAATGGGAGACTTATTTGCTAATTGGTTAAAAGCACAAATCGCTGCCTTGGAGATAGTGGCAAATCTTACAAAGGTTGTAAATCCTCAACCATCTAAAGATATCCTAATACAGGCTTAACCTCTAATTCCCTCCTTAAAAAGGAGGGTTAGATAGGACTGTAAATAGTTTTCAGGTAAATAGATAATGCGGTAGGGCACAGCATTGCTGTGCCCCTACGAGAGATTCAAATCTCGTTTCCAGCCTCTGGGCTGGAAATGCTGCTCTTGGCGGCTCTGCCGCCAGCAAGGGAGGCGGAGTCTCTAAGATGGCGTTCCCAGCCGGAGACTGGGAACGAGACACGAGACAATATCTAAAAGCTGTTTATAGATAGGCTTTCGGGTTAAGTTGACACCAATGAGCATTGCTGTGCCCCTACGACAGATTTGGTTCAAATACATGAAAACTGCTGTAATACCATTTTACGAAAATCTTGATACATATAGATTTTTCGTAAGGGTTTAGCACTGCTAAACCCTTACCCACTCAATACTTCTCGGTTAAGGGTAAAAGGGGAATGGGAAAGGGAAAAGAAAAAACCTTTACCCCTTAACCTTTAACCTTTTCCCCAAACCCGATTCCGAGTTAAAAGTGATTAACCGAGAAGTATTGCTTACCCACTACCTTTACCGATACCTATTTGAATCCAGCTTGATTCTAGTTTGAAAAGTCCTAAATTCTGATTATCAGTTTGACGACGATTTGCTTTGCTAAGTAGCCAGTTATTTTTCATTAATCGAAGATAGGTGCGCGAGGGTATATATTCTAGAGGATTGTAGCCACTAAAACGGAGGAGTAAAACACAAGCCCAGGAATACTTGCCCGCAGAAACAGCTTTGACGATCTCTTTTAATTCTTCATGATTGAAGTTGAATTTGTTATCTAATGCTTTATGAGACTCGGAGAGTTTTTTAGTCATATAATTACCTCGTGAGCGAAAATATGATCTTGGTTAGCACAGTTTTAGGTAGCAGAGATCCTCAACCCCCGGCAATTCGGGGGCTTTGAATGCTTAACCGTATTTCATAAATTCAAAGAAGTATAGATATCATCCGAGTTAGGATTGAGGTAAGAGCGTTGCAATTCAATTTTGCACAAAGAGAAATGTCGCAGAATTGATGTCATCCGTCCTGCTGGCGTATCATCTCCTTCATGCCAAGCCTCAAGCAAAGCATTGGCAACAATTTGACAGCGGTTTGTACCAAAACTTTCTTTATCAGCAAATTTGCGGTCTGGTTCTTCAGCGATCGCCATCCCTGGTGCTACCATTTTGGTAAATAAAGGCACTTGCTCGCCAAAATGGGATTGATGTTCTGCATACACCCTCTCTAATATTGGGTGAACAGTTTCGTAGTTGCTTTTGCCAAAATAAAGCACTGCTGAGTCGTAACGCTCATAGTCGGAAGGATTATATAGTGCTTTGAATGAAAAGAAAATGGGGATAGCGTTGAGTTGGGCAGTTAAACTATCCATGACTGCAACTGCACCCTCTGAAGTTAAATTGAAATAAACGCGCACCAGATTTTCTCGATTTGAGGGAGTTCCGGCATTAGCAACCGCCATATAAAATCCGTTTTGCACTAGATTTTTGGGCATTTTAATCGTCACTAAATTACCGACAGTAACAGGTTGGTTTGTTGGTTGCAGATCGATATCAGGTTCAATGTGCAGTATTAAAGCATTTTTCTCAACTGCCAAAGTACCATCAGTTTCTTCTTTCACTACCAGCCAATCAGGACTCCAGTAGCCTTCGCTTCTGTTGCTTTCATGCAAGCGATCGTAAAATGCTAAATCTACACCCAACAAGGTATTATTTTCTAGATTTTGATTCAGTGCCAAATTTGTTACCTTTGCATCGGGTGCAAGGGCACTTTTCAAAGAGCCATTGTAATATATACCGTAGAGAAAACTACGCAGTTGCAGACTCAAAAAGCTATTTTGGAGTTCTAAGGGTAATTGCTGAAAGCGAGAGACTGATGACTCTGGCAATTCCAAGGGTTTGTAATCTGGGTGTTTAATACAATAGTGAGACTCAATCTGAAGTTGATTAATGATGTCTTGTAGCGATGTCTGCAATGGCTCTGGAATATCTGGTAGTTGAGTTTCTAGCGAATCTAATAGTTGCATAAGGTACTTGTTTGTGAATTGGGCATTGAAAAGAGGCAGAGGGGCAGGGAGCAGGGAGAAGAGGAGAAAGAGGTAATTTTTTATTTTCCCCCTGCCCCTGCTCCTCTACCCCCCTGCTTCTTCCTCATCTCCCTCATCCTCTAAACGGGAGCAAGGTCTGATATTTGCATTCCGAAAATTGTTGGAATTGATGCTTCTGGACGGCACAACAAACTTTTAGCAACTTGGAGCATACATATACCAGAGTTACCAAAGGTTTTTTCGTGCTGGAGTGCGGCTTGAATAGCTTGAATTAAAGCTAAACCACAAAATTGCACAACTCGTTGCAAGAAATCAGGACGATGCTGTAAGATTTCGGGAAAGTAAGCTAAATAAGTAGTAAGCATGGCTGTAATCGAAGGCTGAATCACTTGTAGAGGGGTTGTTGCTAGGCGTAAAGACTCTTCGATCGCAATGGATTTACTGGTAACTAAACTGTACAGCCAAAATTGTAAATAACTAGCGATCGCTTTTCCCAAATCACTAGCTGGATCTCCCCAACGACAGCGTTCCCAGTCAATGAATCGAACAATGCTCTCATCTGAGAATGATTCATCGAAAAATACTGCTTCCCAATCGAGGGATAGAAGAATATTGTTTAACTTCAGGTCATTATGGGTTAGACAACAAGGGGTGAAAGCGTTGGTTAAATTTGCGATCGCCTGTCCCAGACTGTCGTAACGTTGATAAAGGCTAAAAAATTTCAGTCCATCAGCAGGAACTCGTCCAAAAATTTCCGGGGTAATCCTATCCAATCCACGAATTAGCTTAGGAGTTTCTTGACTGGACGCATCCTCTGACTTTTGAAAAAATGCCCGATAGTTTTGATTGTCAAAAGTTATGCGATGAATTGATGCCAGAGTAGCACCGACTGCCGCCGCAATCTTAGTTGGAAAGAAATTCTCCTTCAGGTAAAAATCGTGTAAATCCCGATAATTGTTCAGATAATTAAAAACAATGATGGAATTTTCCGCGTCAAAATGCACTGCTTCCGATAAATAAGGACGAATGTGGCTGATTTCTGAGAATGTTTGGAAAAAATTGTGAATTTGCCATTCCTGCAAAAACTCACCAGCAGTTTTGCCTTCTCGGTTCAGACGTTCTTGCTTAACTAAGAGTTGTCGTCCATCTGGAAAAGTCAGTAACAAGTTAAAATTTTTAGCAGGTTTTAGCTCGATTTGACTCAAAGACTGCTCTTGTTGAGTACACAAACCCTGAGAAATCAGGTAGCTAAAAACATTTTGAGAACTTAATAAAAATGGTGGCATAGCGTCAGAAAAATCCTAGCTTAATCAACTAAAGTTATTTGATTAGTTAAAATTTGTTGATGGCAAATCAATACATTGCAGATTTACCATCAGATTGTGATGCAATTTTTTTAAGTTACGTTCCCATTAGGATTAAATGACTTTGCTAGCAACGTATTATTGTAGATCGCAAAGGAAAGTAACATAAATTCAAGGCTCTTTACACCAAAGTTAAGCATTTGAGTAAAGTCATCTTCTTCACCACCATATACAAGCATAGAATCCATATAAGTCAGGTCGGTCAGGTAATTTTCTGAATCAGCAGGGCGCAGTTCAGAAATTTTTATATTTGACATTTACTCCATTCCAGAGAATTATTTATTCATCGCTAAATTTGAATTAAATTCAAGTAGCGAAGAACTAAAAATTCTGAATAATCATTGAGAAAATTTTTCTCGGCTCTCCTGGTTTATTAGTACTTAAAAAGCCTCATGTGTTATGCCATCTCACGAAATACCTGATACATTCTCCTTTCAGTACTTGCTCAATTCCTTCCTTTTCAGGAGGATTAATTGAATTTAGTTGCATCTAGGTAGCGCTGATGCCAAACTCAAAATGATAATTTTTTGCACATGATTTGTTTCTTTACTATTAATCCCAGAAAAGCCATTTCGCTCATCAGTAAACTACAAATTAAACACCCTCGCTGAATGACTTAGCTAGGGATACAACGTTATTGATGCCAAAACCTACTACAGAGAATTCAAACCCCTTAATACCATATTCCAGCAACTGCTCATATCCATAGCCTTCACCACCATTTATAGATATAGAATCCATATCGCTCAAGTCGGTGAGGAAGTTTTCGGAATCTTGGAATAATTCTGAGCCAGCAGGATGCAATTCAAAAAGTGTAATCTTAGTCATAATTAATCCCCAAAATAATTGTGGTCTTTAAGTAAAACTCGTGGGTAGTAAAGCTTTAGATAGCCAGATTTGTCGTCATTCAATCAACTTTATAGTTCTTAACTACACAAATCTGTTTTTTCCTTTTATATTAGGAAAGCTAGATGGCTTAGTATCGAACTATGAGTTAATTTCTTAACCACAAGTGCTATTAGCAGAAGCAATGCTAGTTCCACTGAATGACTTAGCTAGGGATACAACATTATTGATTCCCAAACCTAAGAGTGCGAACTCATATCCCTTAATTCCATAATCTAGTAATGGGTCAAATCCGGCGCCGTGACCACCATAAACAGAGGTGGAATTTGCATCACTCAAATCATTGAGAAAGCTTTCGGAATCTTGGAATAGTTCCGAACCCGCTTGCAATTCAAAAAGCGTAATAGTAGCCATGATTTATTCCTAAAAACCTTGTGAGATGTAGTTGGATATTACTGCTTTTAGCTAGCTCTTTTGTTTTTCTTAGTAATAAAGAATATTCTGTTTTTCAGATACATGTGTTTCTTTTTTACTTGATTTACAAAAGAGCTAAAGAGCTTAGGTGTAATTACTAACTAATATTACAAGAACCCATTCCCTTCGCTGAATGACTTAGCTAGGGATACAACGTTATTGATTCCTAAGCCTAAAATAGCGAATTCATATCCTTTAATTCCATAATCTAGAAATGGATCGAATCCGTCGCCTTCACCGCCATATACAGAATTCATTTCGTTCAAGTCGGTGAGAAAGCTTTCGGAATCTTGGAACAGTGCCGAGCCAACTTGCAATTCAGAAAGTGTGATATTAGCCATGATTTTCTCCTAAAAAATTTGTTGCAATGCGTTTTTACTCCTGGCTCTCTTGGATTTTGAGTTAGAAAAAACCTTATGTTTATCACATATATTTTTTAACTTTGATCACAAAAGAGCCGTGCAACTCAGTAGCTAACTATTAATTAGTCAGCATCACTTAATGACTTAGCTAGTGATACAACGTTATTGATTCCCAAGCCTAAGATGGAGAATTCAAAGCCCTTGGCTCCATAGTCTAGGAATGGATCAAATCCGTAGCCTTCACCGCCATATACGGTATTCACGTCGTTCAAGTCGGTGAGAAAGCTTTCGGAATCTTGGAACAGTGCCGAACCAACTTGCAATTCAGAAAGTGTGATATTAGCCATGATTTTCTCCTAAAAAATTTGTTGCAATGCGTTTTTACTCCTGGCTCTCTTGGATTTTAAGTTAGAAAAAACCTTATGTTTATCACATATATTTTTTTTACTTTTATCACAAAAGAGCCGTGTAACTCAGTAGCTAACTATTAATTAGTCAGCATCACTGAATGACTTAGCTAGGGATACAACGTTATTGACACCCAAGCCTAAGATGGAGAATTCAAATCCCTTGGCTCCATAATCTAGAAATGGATCGAATCCATAACCTTCACCACCATATACAGCATTCATGTCGTTCAATTCGGTGAGAAAGCTTTCAGCATCTTGGAACAGTGCCGAGCCAACTTGCAATTCAGAAAGTGTGATATTAGCCATGATTTTCTCCTGAAAAATTTGTTGCAATGCGTTTTTACTCCTGGCTCTCTTGGATTTTAAGTTAGAAAAAACCTTATGTTTATTACATATATTTTTTTAACTTTTATCACAAAAGAGCCGTGCAACTCAGTAGCTAACTATTAATTAGTCAGCATCGCTGAATGACTTAGCTAGGGATACAACGTTATTGACACCCAAGCCTAAGATGGAGAATTCAAATCCCTTGGCTCCATAATCTAGAAATGGATCGAATCCATAACCATCACCGCCATATACAGCATTCACGTCGTTCAAGTCGGTGAGAAAGCTTTCGGAATCTTGGAACAGTGCCGAGCCAACTTGTAATTCAGAAAGTGTGATATTAGCCATGATTTTCTCCTGAAAAATTTGTTGCCATGCGTTTTTACACTACTACATCTGGTTGGCTCTTCTAGATTTTTGGTTTAAAGAAACCTCATGTCTGTCACATATATTTCTTTTTTCCTTTAATCCCAGAAGAGCCATTTAGGTGAGAGAGTAAACTACAAATTAAACATCTTCACTGAATGACTTAGCTAGGGATACAACGTTATTGACACCCAAGCCTAAGATGGAGAATTCAAATCCCTTGGTTCCATATTCCAAGAATGGATCGTATCCATAACCTTCACCACCATATACAGCATTTACGTCGTTCAATTCGGTGAGAAAGCTTTCGGAATCTTGGAATAGTACCGAGCCAACTTGCAATTCAGAAAGTGTGATATTAGCCATGATTTTTCCTACAACCTCTTGTTGGATATGAACAATTAAGCTGTCTATTGCTTAACTGTTAATGCAATTTTTATCCATAACTTTTAGAGAAATCAAGGCTGTTAACTCGTTAAAAAAGACATAAATAAACTAAATAAGTCTGGATTAACTATTGGAATAATCCTAAAAAATACAATTAGAATTGTTGCTATTATCTAGGATAAAGTGCAATCAAGGAGTGTTGATTGATTTTATATAGTAGTTTTAAATAGGAGTCTTACACCATTCTCAAAACTATAGGGCGGATACTGCTTACCATTTCCTTAAAGCTTGATTTGTAAATTGTCGGTAGCGCCCACGTTACATATTTTTTAGCTAATAATCATAAAAAAAATTGTGCGCTCTAAGATTAATTAGACTTAGAACGCACAAGCTAAATTAATTTGAAAAGTAATTGCAAAAAGATTAGAGACTCTCAACAATTTCTGTTTGCACATCTCCTAATTTGTCATTTAATACATTCAGCCAATTGTCATAACGATCATTGAGTTCACTCACTATGCCTGATGGATCATTGACTGAAGTTCGTGAGCTTCTTCTCCTTCTTCTAGCACCACCTTCTACAGTCTTCATTTCCTGATCGGTAAGTTCATTAAGTTGCTTTTCTTCCCCGATAGGATGCAGGTCGGATATGGTTATCCTAACCATGTGGTCGCCTCCCTAAATACATTGCTATACATTTATATTCAGTTACATAGCCTTGGATAGGATTAAACCTGACATCCAAAACCCTCTCTTATATTTTGCTATGCAATTCAAGAAAATCAAGTTTGGCTGATTAATTTTCAAGACTAAATTAAGGGAGTTTTGTCTAAAGAAGAAACGATTTTATAGCAGTTGAATTTATTGATGTTGCTGAGTATCCCATACAAATAGAGACGCGATTTCTCGCGTCTCTATTTATAGTTTGACTGTAATTTGCAATTGAGCAGCGTCGCTAGTAGTCTGTCAAAATCATTTTGACGCTTAGAGAGACGCGATAAATCGCCGTCTCTACAGGGAATTTATCCATCAATTATTTATTGACAGACTACTAGACATCTATGCCACTAATTCTTCGCCTGTGGCTGCGAACCAGGAATCGTTACATCTATCGGTGTCACCTGTGCTGCTAGTTGCGTCAATGGTGGTTGAATAGCGGTTTGATTTCCCACTACTAAAGTCACGATCTTTTCTGGCTTGAGGTATTCTCGTGCTACCCGTTGCACATCTGCGGCTGTGGTGGCGGCGACGGCTTTTTGATAGCGAAAGAGGAAATCAGCAGGATAGCCGTAATATTCGTATCGCATCAACCGCGATAAGGTTTGACTGGGGTCTTGAAAGTTGAACACAAAGGAGTTGAGTGTGGACTCTTTTGCAAAAGCCAGTTCTTTTGCTGTCACTCTTTGAGTTTGGATGCGCTTGATTTCACCTTGTAAGGCTTTGACAAACTGGACGGTAGCATCCGATCGCGTTTGTCCACCAGCAATAAACATGCCAGGATAGTCGAAACGGGGACTCCACTGGCCATAGACAGAGTAAGCTAAACCTTGGCGCGATCGCAATTCATTAAATAAGCGTCCACCAAATCCATTTAACACTCCATTTAATACATCCAGCGCCGCATAATCGGGGCTGTCGAACCGTCCACCTAAATGGCCGATAAGCACACTACTTTGTGTCAGTTGTGGCTGATTGACAAAAAATACTCCACCTGTATTAGCTGGCAAAACCTTTGGTAATGTCGGTTTAGCAACACCTGGGTTGCGGTTCCAGTCGCCCAACTTAGCTTGAACGAGCGATCGCATTTTCTTAGAATCAAAATCCCCCACAATCCCCAAAATCATATTATTGGGGTGGAAATATTGCTGATAAAACTTGAGCAAATCCTCACGCTCAACCTGATCCACCGTTGCATACTCTATGGTGCGAGCATAAGGGCTATCTTTGCCATAGATCAATTTCTTAAATTCTCGATTGGCAATCCCATCTGGATCGTCATTGCGACGCGCGATGCCACCCTTAGCCTGTGTCTTAGCCAAGTCTAGCTTTTCTTGGGCAAATGCTGGCGATCGCAAAACCTCAGCAAATAGCCCAAATACCGTTTCTAAATCTTCACTGAGGGCGTCAAAGCTTGCACCACCAGAAGCTTCACTAATACTAGTTTCCACTGAAGCTGCCCGTTGTTCCAATATCTCGTTGAGTTCATCAGGCGAATGCTTCTTAGTTCCCCCAGTCCGCATCACCGCGCCTGTAAAACCAGCCAACCCAACTTTTTCCATTGGTTCCAAGCGGTTTCCTGTCCGCACAAACGCCGTCCCATTCACCAACGGCAATTCGTGATCCTCCATCAAATAGACAACAAAGCCGTTTTGAAGCACAAACCGCTCATACTTGGGTAACTTAATCTCAGGTAGCGGTGGCAGTTGCAATTCTGTGTAATGCTTCGCCTCAGCCGTCGCCGCCAGAGAAAAGTTACAAGTTAAAAGTAAACACGCAAAAACAGCAACTAAAGCATAAACAAGCCTCTTCCCATTTTGGATTTTAAACACCATCCGCCTTTTACTCTTCACCTTGTGCCTCTGCATACTCTCTTCCTTAGTATCCTTCGTGGTTCGTTTCTCTTAAGCTTCTTTTGACAACAGCTTACCAATCGTCCGATTTTTTGCCGTAAACGTTTCCTTAGCCACCCGCACAATATCAGTCGTTGTCACCGCCGAAATGTCATCCAATTGCTTAAACAAATTCCGCCAAGAGCCAGTTTTCACCTCATATTCCAACAATTGTTGAGCCATCCCCATATTGGAATCGAGGGTACGTAATAAACTCGCCCGTGCTTGGGTTTTCACCCGTTCTAAATCAGCCACCGCTACAGGCACAGTTTTTAATTTGTCAATTTCTTGACGCAAAGCCACTGCCAACTCATCAACTGTATGACCAGGAGCCGTGAGAGCATAGAACAACATCAGGTTTGGATACTTATCTCCAGGAAATCCGCTAAAACCTTGGGCATTTAGCGCCAAACGCTGCTTTTCTACCAAAGATTTATACAGCCGCGAGGTGCGCCCATCACTTAATAAACTGCCAATGATTTCATAGACTGCATTATCTGGATGAGTAATTGCCGGACGATGATAACCTTCTAAATACCAAGGTTGAGAAGGTAGTTGTAAAGTAACTTCCCGTGTTTGTTGTTGTGGCGGTTCCACCGGGATTTGTTCAACAGCTTTGGTTTTGGCTTCATAGCGGCCAAAATAAGTTTGCGCCAGTTTTTTAACCTCAGCCGGGTTAACATCTCCGACAATGGCAATGGTCAAATTACTTGGTACGTAGTGAGTATCAAAAAACTTTTGGACATCTTCTGGTGTCAGATTGCGAATATCTTCGTCATAACCAATCACCGGACGCCTGTAAGGATGGGCTTTGTAAGCAGTATCGATAAACTTTTCCACCATCATGCCAATGGGTGAATTATCTACCCGCATCCGTCGTTCTTCTAAAATGACATCTCTTTCTTTATAAAACTCACGACGAATTACAGGATCAAGAAATCGCTCCGATTCCAATGACATCCAAAGTTCTAACTTATTAGCAGGAAAGCTGTACAGATAACGGGTAGCTTCAGTTGAAGTATTGGCATTTAAACCCACGCCTCCCGCTTGTTCAACAATTTGCCCCAATTCGTTTTGCTTGACTAGCTTGGCTGCTTGCGATTCTACTTTCTTAAACTCAGCTTCTAGGCGTGCAACCTCATCTTTTTTGCCATCGGTTTTTGCTGTTTTAATTTGGGCATCTAACCGTTCTAAGGTTTCAAGTAGTGGTTTTTCTTTTTTGTAGTCTTCTGTACCAATGCGCGTCGTGCCTTTAAATGCTAAATGTTCCAGAAAGTGAGCTACGCCAGTTTTGCCATCTGGCTCATCCACACCACCGACATTCGCATAAGTAAGAAAAGAAACTACTGGCGCTTGATGTCGTTCCAAGACAATAAACTTCATCCCATTATCTAAACGGAACTCTGTCAATTCTTTAATTACGCGATCTAAATAAGGTTGAATTGAAGTTTGAACTTTAGATGTTGGTGTTTTACTGGGTTGGAGAGTGGTTGGCGTTTGTGCTAACGCCATTTTTGGTGTCCACCCCCACCAAAGAACGACTGTTACTAACAAAATTGCTAACAGCCGCCGGGATATTGAACGACTAGATTGATTCATGAGCTTTAGGACTGTGAGTAATGAGATATAAATGCAATTATGCTCCGCCCCATTGTAAGCGATGAGCGATGCTCCACCGTAGGCGATGGCGTTCCGCCCAGCATAGCTGATCGCACCCATAATCTACGGACGATATCAGCAATCCAGTGCATAATAGTATTCGTGAAGTTTATTATTGTCCACACCGAAGCGCGAAAGGAGCTTGATGAAGCAATAGTGTACGAAGCTCAAAAAGTTGGTTTAGGGCTATATTTATTGACTGAAGTAGAAAAAGTTATTCTAAAAATCCAGCAAAACCCAAGTTTAAGAACTCCACACAAGATTGAAAGGATACGCCGTTATAATATTCAACGTTTTCCTCATCTGATTTTTTATACGGAACTTGAAGAAGTAATTTGGGTTATAGCGATCGCACATTGTAAGCGTAAGCCTAAGAGGATGTTTTAAAAGTAGTTAGCTGTGACTTTAACCGAATTATTACCCCCCTTAATCCCCCCTTATAAAGGTGGGAAACAAGAAAATCCGGTTCCCTCCCCTTTATAAGGGGAGGGTTAGGGTGGGGTAAAGAAATATTTTATACATCAATCATGAGTTTTAAAACATCCTCTTAGAGGACTTTTAAAACATCCTCTAATTACTGGAAACAAAGAAATATTGAAATTTAACAATACCTTCGCCAATTTATGAGGGTGAGATGATGATACTTTAACCATTAACTCCCATTTCTGTGAGGGTTGGCAAAAACAATCAGTACTAAAAATTCCTTTAAGGTTTCTCACAAGTTTTTTTTAACGTATTGACGGCAGGGTAAGGGTTTCAGATTCCAAACCACATTTTCATCAAACCGCTTATATATGCTTAGTTTTGCCGTTTTTGCCAAAATTTATCTAGGCTCTTATTTTGGCAAAGGTATTGTTTAATAAACTTGTTTATTTGTTGTCTGATATTACAGCAAAACTCGTATACTTCCGTACTTTAGGATGGCGAAAGCCGAGAACTATATCTTCTTTAGGCACTCCGGCTTTCAGCAGATCAGTTGCTATACCTTCTTCTGTATCATCATATTGAATCCAAATTTTATCATCAATTAAACTTAGATGAATGGGTGTACTATGAAGATATTTATCGCCACTCCAACCTATGTCCAAAACTAAATATTGTCCACGCTCATCATCAAATAAAACTTGAGAGGTATAACCATCGGGTAGGTTATTTCGGTAATCGGCATGGTTTTGGAGTACACTTTTAATAATATTTGGGTATTTTAATCGGGTATCCATTGCAAGATCACCTCATTTTCATCATCAAAAACAATTAGCTTAATAATTTGGTTTTTGAGTAACACTTGTCCTAATTCTATAGTAAACACGCTGTTAAATGTTAGTTGAGAAACAGCAAGATAAAGCTGGCGATCAGTTCCCATTTCATTCATAATTTGACGATACAGGACATACTGCCCCAATGCTTGCTCTAAATCTTTCACATCAGACTGTCCTACAAAACTCTTCACTTCAACAACAATCCTTTGAGTTTCTTTTTCAGCACTGATGAGACGTTCTGCACCCAAATCGGCAGATAGCCGTTTTTTGCCTATTTGCAATGGAAAGGGATCATGGGTAATTGTCCAGCCATCTTTCTGCAAGGCAAATTTCACAGTGTCGTGGTAAATATCTTTTGCTGGCACACCAAAATCTTAAAATATGAGAATTACAGGGGTATTTATAACCAATTTTAGCTGCATCTAGAGGCAGTCAGATGGTAATTAACAATGGATAGCTGTGATCGCCTCATCATGTCCTAACTTTATTGTATTGCTGTTGGGCTTCTTTCCTCAAACACCACTTGCTACAACTTTGGCAACCAAACCAACGCAGTGGCTCTCCAAGCTACGATACTATAATAATTTACAACTCTGAATGAGTGAAAAGAGCAGCATATAATTTCCTAGTTTTTCTCCATGCTGTTCTATATGCTAATGTCATCAATGGAGGCATCATCATATTAAATATCGATATCGTGCCACAGATGACCACCACCGGATGATTGTTACTAGTAATTAACTTTAAACTCACTAAAAATATTCCTATTAGCATAGGAGGCAATGACAAAAGGTATAAAAAAAATAAAAAATTATATAATCTCACACAAAAATCACCATGTAGTCCAGCATGATAAACTGATGGCAGATGACCTACATAAGCAGTATCAATTGTGAACTGGAACTTATTGATAGCTCTCCATGCTCCATTATTCACATCTGCAATATTCACATACCAGCCAAGTTGTCTGCCAAACTCAAGCATATTTTTTTGTCTAAAATTATAACTGCCTCCACCAACGCTTTGCCAAATGCGTTTCTGCACACTAAAACCAAATTTACCCTTGCTATATTTTACCCAAAGTTGGTCAATTGTCCGCAGGTCGGTGCTAGAAAAATTTTTGATAGATTTAATATCTAACCAACCTTGATTTATTCTGTTTGCTGTTTTCAGCATAACCACAAGAGTTTCCTCATCAGCTTCTTTCCATTTACCCGCTTTGAGTAAATCTCGCAGCTTTTCATAATTTACATTTCTCTCAGACTTTAAATCATCTGATGAAGACTTGGCCGCAGGTTTTTGTATCTGCTTAGGTTGAGAATGTTCATTCTTCACAGGATTTTTTTTCTGAGAAGAACTACCTGAACTAAAACTTCCACTTGTCGTTGGTAATACTTGTGAATATGAATCTGGTTGAGGAGTAACTTTCTTAACAGGTTCTTTTAACAACTCCAACCATTTCTGCATAGACTGGGGGCGATTTTCCGGTTCTAACTCCATCCCCTGGATTATTGCCTGATTTAAGTTATCGTTAAGACTAGGTTCGTGTTGCTGTGGCGGAATTAAGGAGACATTATATATCTTCCTTTCCAGTGCTGCGCCAGGGAGTTGACCTGTAATAGCATAATATAAAGAAGCAGCCAGAGAGTAAACATCAATACTAGGTTCACGTCCACCCCGCATCTGTTCGTAAGGTGCAAAGGCGGGATTAGCAAAAACTTTTGAGCTAATAGTGGTGGGAACAGCTTCGCCAGCAATACCAAAGTCAATTAGCACAGCTTTGCCATCTTGCTGCACCATAATATTACCTGGGTGTGCATCTCGATGTACTAACCCAGCTTGATGCACTACAATCAAAGCTTGAGCAATTTGTTCAAGATACTGCACAGCTACATCTGCTGGTAATTTACCTTGTTGCTGCACTAAACTAAATAAACTCTGTCCTTGTACAAAGTCCATCACTAGGCAATATGTACCGCCTTCATAAAACAAATCCCTAATTCTGACAATATTAGGATGTTGTCTTTGTGATAACTGTTCTAGTCGCCTTCCCTCATCAATAAATCTTTTGACGTATTTGGGGTATTCTGGATCAGTTTGCAAGCTTTCATTAGGTGTTTTAATCACTACTAAGTTATTCAAAAAGGTATGTCTGGCTTTGTAAGTTATACCAAATCCACCTTGTCCTAAAACCTGCTTAATGATGTACTTATCGCCTTGTAACCTTTGCCCAGGTGTCCAAACCATCGATTTATGGTTAAGTATATATCGTGTTCATTATGGCACATACAAACTCTTGATTAATTCATAAACCCATACATGAGTATTTGCTGACCAAAGTTTGAGCATTTTTACATTAATTAACATACTTGGATGCTGCTCAATTTATTGAGAGCGTTAATCTTGTATTACGCTTTCTGTGATTTTTGCCCCTGACAGTAGACAATAATGCTACAAGTAATGTTCCGCACATTTCACCATAACTGTTATGCGAGTTTTTAATTCTTCCCCACCCTCAGAGGCTCAGACGCGCACCCGAATTTTACAGGCAGCACAAAAGTTGTTCGCCTCTCAAGGATTTGATGGCACTACCACCCGTGATTTAGCGCAGGCGGCAGGTGTAGCTGAAGGCACTCTATTTCGTCATTTTCCTAATAAAAAAGCAATTTTAGTGGAAGTAGCCACGAGTGGCTGGGTAGAAATTCTAA
The DNA here is from genome assembly GCF_014023275.1 of Nostoc edaphicum CCNP1411. Taxonomy (NCBI): domain Bacteria; kingdom Bacillati; phylum Cyanobacteriota; class Cyanophyceae; order Nostocales; family Nostocaceae; genus Nostoc; species Nostoc edaphicum. The sequence goes on along the minus strand of NZ_CP054698.1, from coordinate 4,672,949 downwards.
CAGATTTGCTAACAGAATTGAGTGAAATGGGCAGCTATAAAGCCGTAGCTCAGGTGATGCGCCGTCGGATGTGGAATTTCCAAAAAAATGCCGATTTAATGCGCGTTTGTTTTATGGAAGTGCAGTTTCACCCCGACTTGCGCGATCGCATTCAATTAGAAGTTATTAACAAAATGACCGATGTCGGCGAAGCATTCTTTCAAACAGCGATGGATAAAGGCATTTATCGTCAAACTGACGCCAAGCTAGTTGCCAAAGTTTTTTTAGGAATGTTTGCGATCGCAGGTTTTTCCAACAACACCATCATAGAACCTGACGCTTCCCCCCAACAAATGCAGGAAATGGCCGAAGGACTCGCTGATATCTTCCTTAATGGTGTTTTAGCAAAAGAGTAGGGAATTGGGAATTGGGCATTGGGCATTGGGCATTGGGCATTGGGAAGAAACTTGTTCAATATTTCTCCCTCATCCCCCCTCATCACCCTATCTCCCCCAGTCCCCACTCCCCAGTCCCTAATCCCCAATCCCTAATGTTTTCGCTTGCTGACTCCACTGTTGTACTAGCTCAATTGCTGGACACAAATCTCGTCGCTGCATTGTTGCTACTTGCAAGCGCATAATTTGTTGGTGCAGTCGGTGAGTGGGAGTTTGAGCTAACTGCACTACAGAACCAATACCCGCATGGAGCAATAAACCACAATATTGTGTACCTACACTAGGAATACGCGCCAAGTCAGCTAAAGCCATCCATTTATTTATATGTTGAAGATGAATCTGTAGTTTATTTGCTAATGCTAGTCTTTCTTCTAAAGTTTTCCCTTGTTTGAATAGTACTACTGTGCTACTAATCCCACAATTTTGCAGTTGACATTGTTCCTCGTGGCTCAACCCAGGTAGTTGCTCAATTGGCCAGTCACGAGATTGCATAGTACTTCTACTATCTTTGTGTTTAGCAGACATTTTTCTAAAATATAGGCTTCTTGAAATATTGTGACGCGATCGCGCAAACTACGTTCAAAGTCTTTTACCCCTTTGAACTTGGCAAATGACTCCTGAATTCTGAATTCTACTGTATTTCTTGGAAGTCCCTTACCAAGTTGGATCGCTAAACAAATTAATTGTTAATTCCTTCCGTGGTGGTACTGCGGTGATACAAGCACGGATGATTTCTCCATCCTCTAACTCCACAGTGCAAGCGTGACAAGACCCCATGAGACAACCGGTGGGAATAAATACCCCAGCCCTCTCTGCTACATCTAAGAGGGCTTCTCCCACCTCGGCATCTACTGTGACATCATCTGGTAAAAAGCGGACACAAACAATCATCAGTGTTACGCATTTAATTTAGTCTTGTCATTCGTCCTTTGTCAGTTGTCCTTTGCAAATGACCAATGACAAATGACGGTCTTAACGAAAAAATCTGCATTTCAATGTATTTTAGCTTAAGACAAAAACAGACTTAAATCTAAATGGCTTTCAACTTCAGTGGCTAAAGAGTCCAAAATCTGCTCTCGCTGTTCTCGATAGTTAGCAACACCAGTGGGCAAAGATTTTAAACCCCGCTGTTGACGGAGGCGATTTAACCAAGCCCGTCGCCAAGGGCCGTTATCAAACAGCCCGTGAAGATAACTTCCCCACACCGATTGACAACTATCCACTAATCCTAAATTAATATCGTCAAATAGGGCGTGGTAGGATTGGGGGTCGATACCTTGTTGTTCGATGCGCGATCGCCCTTGGTGGATTTCAAAGCCATTGACTGGCAAGCCCTGTTGCGGATAATTTGAGCTAACTTGGCGCTGGCGAGCGATTTTTTGTCCTGTAATTACAGTTCTGATTGGTAAAAGATTTAACCCTTGAAATCTGCCAGCTTGTCCTTCTATCCCTTCTGGATCGGCGATGATTTGACCAAGCATTTGATAGCCACCGCAGATACCTAAAACCGTCCCACCAGAAGCAGCATAGTTTTGGATGGCTTCTGCCATACCGCTTTTTTGCAGCAGTAACAAATCAGCAATTGTGGTTTTTGTACCTGGAATAATCACGGCATCAGGATGTCCTAAATCTTGCTTAGGACTTAAGTATTTTACTGAAACTGTACTTTCTGATTCTAATGGGTCAAAGTCGGTGAAGTTGGCAATTCTTGGTAAGCGGATAACAGCAATATTGAGATCCGTTTGGGCTTTATTCGACGATGATTGACGTTCTAGCAGGTCAAGGGAGTCTTCTGCTGGAAACATTTCTTGCAAGTAGGGTATAACACCGATCACGGGGATACCTGTCCGTTCTTCTAACCATTTTATCCCCGAATCTAGGAGCGATCGCTGTCCTCGAAACTTGTTAATTACTACACCCTTAATTAGGGCGCGTTCATCTGGTTCCAATAACTCTAGAGTGCCTACTACGTGGGCAAAAGCACCACCCCGATCAATATCAACTACTAACATTGTTGGCGCATTCAAATATTTCGCCACCCGCATATTAGTTAAGTCGCGGTGCTTGAGGTTAATCTCTGCTGGACTACCAGCACCTTCACAAACCAGCAAATCAAATTCTGTTCCTAAATGCTGTAGCGATTCTTCAATTGTCCGCCACCCCAGTTCAAAATATTGCTCGTAGTAATCTGAGGCACTCACTTTACCTACAGACCTACCTTTAATAATTACTTGGGAGGTCATATCTCCTTGGGGTTTGAGTAAAATTGGGTTCATTTCTACCCAAGGCACTACTCCCGCCGCCCAAGCTTGTACTGCTTGGGCATAGCCAATTTCTCCACCACTGGCAGTGACATAAGCATTTAAAGCCATATTTTGACCTTTAAAAGGAGCCACTCGCCAACCACGCCGCGACAGAATACGACAAATAGCTGTGGTTAAAAGTGATTTCCCTGCATGGGATGTTGTCCCCACTACCATAATTGATTTCATAGTTGTTATTTAGTTAGTTTTTCTAGATAAGGGTGAATTTTAGGAGTGAATAGTCACCAGACAATCCATCCATCATTTAAAAAGCAGGAGCAGGGAGCAGGGGCAGGGAGCAGGGAGAAAGGGAGAAAAGTTTTCCCCTGTTCCCCCCGCACCCCGCCCCTCTGCCTCTTTTCCATGCCCAATGCCCCATGCCCAATTCCCAATGCCCCATGCACAAATTTAAGTCAAATGATTATGGTAAAGACTTCATGAATAGATGTGATGTTTCCGTATATATTGTTCCCTTTGATTCCCTAATCCTAACTCTTTGGTTTTTTATTCTAAAAAGGTATCCGTAACCAACGAATCACAATATCGGATAAACGATCGCGCCATGAAGCAGTCCGCCAATTTTTTCCCTGGTACTGTTCCACCAACTGGCGTCCCAAGGGAGTGAGGCGAAAACTATCTGTAATGCCCTGACCATCGACTTCTCGACGCAATACACCCACTTGAATCAGCCAGCCCAAGGCGTTATCACACGCTAATTCTGATAAAGGGCGCTTAGTATAGCCCTGCTTGAGTCCATTTTCTAAGGCGATCGCAGCTAATGACACACTCTGGTGTCCCATGACTTCAAATAAAGATACGTTAAAGGGTGAACACACTAGCGATCGCTCGGCTCTTTCTACTGTGCTCTGAGGATAGACAAAAATATTTGGGTTTTGGGAATCAACAGCAGGCATTGTGTATGGGTAGAAATTTTTCTTCTCAAAAAGATTAATTTTAGAATTGACTTTTTTTGTAGCAGATATTTTATTTAACCAAAATTAGTTACCTAAAGTATAGTTCTGCTATTTTTTGATAATTATATTTAATCATTATAAATTAATGTAAAATTTCAAGTGCATCAACAATCTGAAACAGGAAAGGTTAATTATGCCTCTAGCAGTTGGTACGGATGCACCTGCATTTACCGCCAAAGATACAAACGGCAACACAGTATCGTTATCTGATTTTGCCGGAAAGACAGTCGTTTTGTATTTTTACCCCAAGGATGATACGCCAGGTTGCACCAAACAAGCCTGTAGTTTTCGGGATGCCCAGTCTCAATATCAAGGAAAAGATATTGTAATCTTGGGAGTCAGTGCAGATGATGAAGTCTCCCATCAGGCATTCACCCAAAAATATAATTTGAATTTTCCCCTACTGGCTGATAGCGACAAATCCCTCATCAAAGCTTTCGATGTGGATGGCGGCGGTTATGCCAAGCGCGTTACTTACGTAATTGACCCTAGCGGTAAAATTACCCATGTTGACAGTAGTGTAAATACCACCACCCATGCTAGCGATGTTTTAGCTGTACTAGGGTTGTAGTTTTTTACCTGAGAACTAAGAATTTTTAACTAGTCTTAACCCCAAGCCTTAGTAGTGTGTCCAGTTTAAATTGAGAAACAAGTTTGTAGTAAGGACTTTAGTCCTTATTTTCTAAGCACTGAAGTGCTTACTACAAACGCTCAAAACTAGCTTAGGCATTGTACAAAAGGCTTGGGGTTCTTTGTTTGATTTCAGTTACCTGATGATGGTGTAGCCGATGGCGGCGTAACTGATGGTAGTGTAACCGTTGGCAAACTGGGGGTTGCTTGCTGTTTCTGACCTTGAATTAGTTTTTGTTGCCTTGCTTTAAATGCTGCTGCTGCTGAGTCTAATTTTTCGTTCTGCTGGTCAGAATTCCAGTTGAGAGTCCCGAAATTCGCCCGATGAATCAGATCAAACATATTGAAATTATCTGAGTTCGTGCGGGAGAAAGGGTCGGTATTTTGGTCTGTTGTACTATTACTGGGAAAAGCATCGGCTGGGCTGCTGATTTGAGCCGAACTGGGTTGAGCCATGAGCAAGGAAGTAAAGCTGATTCCTGCCACGGTGGCCACAAGGAGTCTAGTAATTTGTAAAAATGGTTTTTTCATGGGATTTTGACGCTAAAATTGCTCTATTTTATCTCTTTAGGCAAGAGTCCGCCGCAGTTGGGGTTGAATACTCAGCAAGGCGACAAGGGCAAAGCCAAACAACACCAGCAACGCTCCCCCAAAGGTAACATCACCCCAAGGAGCTTGCATTACTACACTACCTAGTCCCCAATGACTGTGGAGATAGAGATAGCGAATTGGTTCGATCGCATAGCTGAGAGGATTCAAGGTAGCGATAACCTGCAACCACTGAGGCATGAAGGATAGAGGTGCCAAAGCAGTACTAGCAAACAATAATGGTAGATTAGTGACGAAAATCACTGCAATCAATTCAATGTGTCCGGGTAGAGCGAAAGCTAAACCGAGGGAGATGGCTGTAACACCCAAAGCTAAGAGTAAGACAATTAGAGCGATCGCACTTAAACCTACTGCATCTGGTAGTCCAGCCCCCAAGAATGCCGCTGCTGCTACAATCACCGCTGCTTGCAGCAAACTTTGGCTGATGATGAAGATGGCTGAAGCAAAGACAATAGAAAAGCGCGATGCTAAAGGTGCCACCAGCAAACGATTCAAAAAGCCAAACTCGCGGTCAAACATTACCGGTAAACCAGCATTTAGCGCCCCAGCAAAGGCTGTAAACACAATGATGCCAGCAGCTAAAAATTGACCGTAATTTGTTGTGTTACCAAATATACCCTTGGGAGCATTTTGGAACAAAGCCCCAAACAGTATCAACCACATTACTGGCTGAATAATTCCAGCAATCAAAGATGAGGGACGGCGTTGCAACTGAATAAACAAGCGACGAGTTAAAGCCAGCGTCTCTTGTACCAATTCACCGAAAAAGTTAGGTGCAGTATTAGCATCTGCTTGCGGCGATGCTAGCGGCTGCCAATTGATATCAGATTTAGGAGTAACACTCATGGCAATTTTGGATTTTGGATTTTGAATTTTGAATTCTAGATAGGGCATTGGGAATTGGGCATTGGGCATTGGTTATTTCTCCCCCATTCCCCATTCCCCATTCCCCATTCCCTATCTCATATTCTGCTTCTTCTCAGCCTTGGGATCGCGAGTGGCAACGGCTGCGAGTTCTGCATCCATCAGGGTGCGTCCTGTGGCGGCGAGGTAAACGTCATCAAGGCTGGGGCGAGATTGGGCGATGCCAAAAATGGGCAAGCCAGCAGTATTCAGCGCTTGCTGTATGTTAATCAGAACATCGTTTTGAGGTGTCACCACCAAGTTAAGGGAATTCCCTTGAGCGCTGTTGATGATTACTTCTTGGACAAAGGGCAAAGGTTGCAAGAGATTTTTGGCAATTTCTGCTTCCTCAATGGGAGAAAACTCGCGGATTCGTAAGGTAATGCGATCGCCACCTACTTGATCTTTCAATTGTGAAGGTGTCCCACTGGCAATCACAACGCCGCGATCTATAATTGCCACGCGATCGGCTAGGGCGTCAATTTCTTCTAAGTAATGGCTGGTAATTACTACCGTCGTTCCAGAGGCGCGTAATTTTCTCAGGAAATCCCATACCACAAAACGGGTTTCTATGTCAAGTCCCACAGTTGGCTCATCCAACACCAAAACATCCGGTGCATGGAGCAACCCCGCAGCCAAGTCTAGGCGCTTGCGTAAACCGCCAGAGTAGGTTCCTGTCTTTTTATTGGCGTATTCTTGCAAACCGAGTAAATCTAAGACTGTCTCAATGCGCTGTTTGGCTATTGCGCCTGGGAGGTGATAAAGTGCTGCTTGCAATTGCAGCAGTTCTTTTCCAGTCAACACCTTATCTATAGCGACTTCCTGAGCTACATAGCCTAATCGTTGTCTTGCGACTCTGGGATTATCTAACACAGAGATGCCAGATACTTCGATTTTGCCAGCATCCGGTGTGGTCAGTGTACACAAGGCACGCAAGGTAGTAGTTTTCCCAGCACCGTTGGGGCCAAGTAAACCAAAAATTTCTCCTGGTTCAACCTGAAAGGAAACATCCTGGACGGCAACCACTGTACCGTAGCGTTTTTGCAGATTTTGAATTAAAACGGCGGGAGCCATGACAGCCTATCCCCAACTATACAAATCTCAATAAAGTCTATCCTTATTGTAGAAGGTAGGGAGCAAGGAAATAGCGCATGAGCGAAAATCTGTAAATAAGTTCGCGTCATGCGCTATGCTGCCAAAAATTTTTAATTATTTTAGGCAAGTTGTTTGATTACGTTTGTAGCGAAATAAACCAAATGCTACACCAATTAATCCTAATCCTGGAAGATTTGCTGGTTCTGGAACCTGAGTCGGAGTCGGAGCCGGAGTCGGAGGCTGAGTGTAGTACTTAGTTGGGACATCTGGCAAATCACCATTAAACAGATAGTTGTGAGACTCGCCATTTCCTGTCAAGGAAGCTACTACCACATTGCCGTTAACTTGACCGTTATTGAAATTGAAATTAGCCAAAGGAGCAAGAATACTACCTTCGATGCCAATCCCACTAGCAGTTAGGTTTGTTGCTTCATAGAAGTTGTAGATCACCTTTTGTTTATTTGTGCCAATGATATTGAAACCAAAGTTTTGCAAGGACACATCCTTACCGCTGATATTGACAACGATAGTCGAATTCGCGTCCCCCTTAATTTCAAAATAGTTGGTCTTGGAGACATCTGAGCCAGCAAGATTAAAAACATTGAAAGCAGTACCACTGCCACTTAGGTTAATAGCACCCCAAGGTTGAACTGTTGTGTTACCAGTAGGAGTCAAGGTTGCTAAATATTCAGATAGCGATCGCAATTCTTCCCCTGCTGCATCAAAGTCGATAGGATTACCCTGGCTGAGAGTTCCCTGTGGAAATCCCACATTGCCGGAAACATTAGCGCTACCTCCGTAGACAGCATTACCGTGGTAGACTTGACCGTTGCTTAAAGATAAGTTTTGCCCAGCTACTACTACGTTACCGCTATTGCCAGAAAGTCTACTTCCAAGTCCGCCAACGAAATTCACGTTACCGCCAGCAGCAAGTTTTCCTTCAATATCTGTATATTGTTGAGAGATATCTCCCAAAACAAACACATTGTAATCAGAGGCAGCACCTAACTCAACTGCATTCGCTCTTGCTGAGAAACCCAGCGCCAGAGTAACTACAATTGGAGCGGCTACTAGTCCCCAAACATAATAGGTTTTGGATGTCATCTTTTGTTTTAGGAATCATCAACATGATCCTATGGGTATAAATAAAAGATGGCATTAGTATGCTAGCTCTTTTCATTGAAGTTTCATATCTGGCAGAATACTGTATATTTTTACCTAAAATATTTATTCAACCGCAGATTTACTGTTGACTAAAACGCCTAAAAAACTATCAGCAATGGCGATCGCATTTGAGGTGGTTGCTACTGCTAGTAGTGAGCTAATTCCGGCACAATACCTATGTTAATCGACACTTTATTTGATGTCATCAATGCGATAGTACTCATTTTTGATTTTTGAAAAAACACCGTACAGTTCAGAAAGCCTTCTTGCCTATTGCCTTCTTGCCTATTGCCTACTAATCGTATAACTCAAATTGGTGAGGCAGTTACTCAGACAGTTTCACATTTCCTGACAAGTTACGTTTTAAATTTTGGATTTTGAATCTTCAATCCCAAATCCAAAATTTAAAATATAAAATTCGTTGACAGTCTAGTTACATCCTAAAGAATTGCGAGTATCCACACCAGTTTTAGAATTCACACCACTTGCCTTAACACAAAGTTTTTTCACTTGTATCCCATCTAAAATTGCATTCGTAAAATCAGCACCCGTGACATTCACATCATCAAAAGTGGAACGCAGCATCATTGCATCAGTCAACACAGCATCACTTAAATCAGCATTTTTAAACCTTGTGAGATAGGCTATGCCTTCACTAAAATCAACACCATGCAGATTTACTCCCTCCAATACACTACCGTTAAACACACCGCCACGTAAGTCAGCATTGCTAAAATTAGCATTCTCTAATTTGAGATTAGTAAACTCAGTGCCAATTAAACTTTGACCAGAGTAATCTTTGCCCTTAAGTTCATCATTACCCACAGAACGGGTAATACTGGAAGAACTTGCAGCTTGCGCCGATAGGGGAAAGCAAAAAAGAACCATAGCTAAGACAAAGCTCGCTAACAGTTGCCAATATTTCATAATCTCTTCTTAATAAATCTCAACACTTGCATCATTAACTATTAAACCTCACAGAAGGCGACAAAGGGAGTGGGGAATAAGGGAGATGAGGAGGCAGGGGAGCATGGGGAGATGAGGGAGACAAGGAAGAAGCAGGGGAGCAGGGTGCAGGGGGCAAGGGGGAGAATAAAAAATTACCTCTTTTCAATGCCCAATGCCCAATGCCCAAATTTGATACACATGATACACAAGACTGTAAAACCAGAAAGCATCTCTTAGGATGATAGATGTTGAGGTGCGATCGCAAAATTACCTGTGGCTAATCAAGAAGACAACGCCCAATCTCTGGCGCGAACCCCTTTATATCAAGTGGGTGTAGAACTCAGAGCACGCTTTACTAGCTTTGGGGGCTGGGAAATGCCTGTGCAATTTAGTGGCATTAGCCGCGAACATGAGGCTGTAAGAAATACAGCCGGAATGTTCGATATTTCCCACATGGGCAAATTTACCCTCCAAGGTAAAGACCTCATTTCCCAACTCCAACCATTAGTGCCTTCCGACTTGAGTCGTTTGCAACCCGGTCAAGCACAATACACCGTATTGTTAAATCCCCAAGCCGGAATTATTGACGACATCATTGTTTATTATCAAGGTGAAGACGCTGCTGGTATACAGAGAGCATTCATCATAGTCAATGCGGCAACCTCCAATAAAGATAAAGCATGGCTATTGCAACACCTTGACCTGGATAAGGTACAATTCCAAGACCTTTCACCAGATAAAGTCTTAATTGCCGTACAGGGGCCAAAAGCGATTAAATATCTCCAGCCCTTAGTGCAAGAAGACCTACAACCAATCAAAGCCTTCGGACATCTAGAAGCAACCCTACTAGGGAAACCTGCCTTCCTGGCCCGCACAGGTTACACCGGAGAAGATGGCTTTGAGGTAATGGTAGACCCGGATGTAGGAGTAGAATTGTGGCAAACCCTCAATAAAGCTGGTGTTATTCCCTGTGGACTCGGTGCGAGAGACACTCTGCGCCTAGAAGCGGCGATGGCGCTTTACGGACAAGATATCGATGACATCACCACACCCTTAGAAGCAGGTTTGGGCTGGCTAGTTCACTTAGATACCAAAGGCGATTTTATTGGTCGGGAAGTTTTAGCACAGCAAAAAGCCAGTGGAGTGCAGCGCCGATTGGTAGGTTTGCAAACCCAAGGACGCAACATTGCCCGTCACGGCTATCAAGTGTTATCCGCGGGTAAAATCGTGGGAGAAGTTACCAGTGGAACTCTGTCGCCCACACTTGGTTATCCCATTGCCTTAGCCTACGTTCCCACCCAGTTAGCAACTGTTGGTCAGCAGCTAGAAGTTGAAATTCGTGGCAAAGCTTATCCAGCAGCTGTGGTTAAACGTCCCTTTTATCGGTCAAAAAATCGTGTCACCAACTAACAAGCGCCAAGGTTTTTGAGGAATAATGTGTTGTGAGTTACTCAATCTACAGTAAGGTTCATTACCAGATATGGTTTGGATGACTGTTAGGGCAATAATTTTTTTGATAAGGGAGAGGAAGTGATATGTCTTTTGAATATCCTCAAGATTTTAGATACCTGGATTCTCATGAATACGTGCGAATAGATGGTGAAATTGCCACTATAGGCATTACTGAGTTTGCCGTACATGAGTTGGGTGATATCGTCTTTTTGGAACTGCCAGAAATTGGCGATGCTCTTACCAGAGGAGAAAACTTTGGCACAATTGAATCAGTAAAAGCCGTTGAAGAACTGAATTCACCAGTAACAGGCACAGTTATAGAACGCAATGAAGCCTTAATTAATTCTCCCGAAGAAGTATCAGAAGACCCCTACGGAGAAGGATGGTTTTTGAAAGTGCGCGTCAATGACCCTGGTGAAGTTGAGGATGCGTTGACAGCAGATGAGTATCGCGCCCAAGTAGAAGGCGAGTAGGAGTGCTGAGTGCTGAGTTCTGAGTGCTGAGTTCTGAGTGGAAGAGTAAGGGAGTAGGTGAGTGGAGGAGGTAATTAACAATTACTCTTATTCACCTATCCAATATCTTCCTAATCCCCAGTTCCCAGCCCCCAGTTTAAGAGTATTTATTGCAAAATATGAAATAGTACCATCTGGAGAGTAATTTGTGGTATTGAACGCCCCTATTCTCAAGTCTAATGAGCAGCAAGTGCTGGACGAAAAAAGTCAAAAGTTAAGTAGTTTTGTGCCAAGACACATTGGCCCGAACTCCGATGACATCCAGCAAATGCTTAAGGTTTTGGGGTTTCCCAGCCTGGATGCTCTAATCGACCAAACAGTTCCACAGGCAATTCGGCTGAAGCAACCGCTAAATTTACCAGAAGCAGAAAGTGAGTATACAGCACTGGCATCGTTAAAAAAAGTTGCTGCCAAAAATCAGGTTTTCCGTTCATACATTGGTATGGGCTATTACGACAGTATTACCCCACCTGTGATTGGGCGTAACATCCTAGAAAACCCCGGTTGGTATACTGCCTACACTCCTTATCAGCCAGAAATTGCCCAAGGGCGACTAGAAGCGCTGCTAAATTTTCAAACCCTGATTATCGACCTCACAGGTTTGGAAATTGCCAATGCTTCGTTACTGGATGAAGCCACAGCAGCAGCTGAAGCAATGAGCCTAAGCTATGGTGTCTCCAAAAATCAGGCAGATGCCTATTTTGTCTCTGGTGACTGCCATCCCCAAACCATTGATGTGTTGCAAACACGTGCTAAACCATTGGGGATTAAGATTATTGTCGGCGATCATCAAACATTTGATTTTGATCAACCAATTTTTGGGGCTGTTCTGCAATACCCTGCAAGTGATGGCACCATTTACGACTACCGCGCTTTTATAGAAAAAGCCCATGCTAAGGGTGCATTGGTAACGGTAGCAGCAGATCCTCTAAGTTTAACTTTGCTAACCCCTCCTGGTGAATTTGGCGCTGATATTGCTGTCGGAAGCACTCAGCGGTTTGGTATTCCTTTGGGGTTTGGGGGGCCTCATGCGGCATACTTTGCTACGAAGGAAGAGTATAAGCGGCTGGTTCCAGGGCGAATTGTGGGTGTATCAAAAGATGCCCGAGGTAAGCCTGCATTACGTCTCGCTTTGCAAACCCGCGAACAGCACATCCGCCGCGAAAAAGCTACTAGTAATATTTGTACTGCACAAGTGCTACTGGCGGTGATGGCAAGTATGTATGCGGTCTATCATGGCCCTACTGGACTGAAGCAAATTGCTGAGAATATCCACTCTTTGACAGTGTTGCTGGCGGAAGGTCTGAAGCGTTTGGGTTACAGCATTGCTTCCAAAGATTTCTTTGATACGTTGCGAGTCGAACTGGGAAGACACAATTTAAAAGATATTTTGACAGCTAGCGAACAGCTTCAAATTAACCTGCGGGTTTTTGATGCAACTACTGTTGGTATTTCGCTGGATGAAACAACTACACCAGAAGACTTAATCGACCTCTGGAAGATTTTCGCTGGTACAGATGATTTACCCTTCACTTTAGAAGAATTAACTTCTTCCTCATCCTCCCATCTTTCTCTCTCCCGTCAAAGCAATTATCTCACCCATCCTGTATTTAACCGCTATCACTCAGAAACCGAGTTATTGCGCTATCTGCACAAACTTGAAAGCAAGGACTTGTCGCTAACAACATCGATGATTCCCTTGGGTTCTTGCACAATGAAGTTGAATGCAACTGCTGAGATGATTCCGGTAAGTTGGGAAGAATTTGGCAAGATTCATCCATTTGCCCCGGCGTCACAAACGCAAGGTTATCAAATTCTGTTTGAGCAGCTTGAGACATGGTTGGCTGAAATTACTGGTTTTGCGGGAATTTCTCTACAACCAAATGCTGGTTCTCAGGGTGAGTATGCCGGACTTTTAGTAATTCGTCAGTATCACGAAAATCGGGGTGAAGCACACCGCAACGTTTGTTTGATTCCCAACTCCGCACACGGGACAAACCCAGCAAGTGCGGTGATGTGCGGGATGAAGGTGGTAGCTGTTGCCTGTGACTCACAAGGTAATATTGATGTTGCTGACCTGAAGGCTAAGGCAGAAAAACACAGCAATGAATTAGCCGCCTTGATGGTGACATATCCCTCAACTCACGGTGTTTTTGAGGAGCCAATTCAGGAAATCTGCGCTGTTGTCCACAGTCATGGTGGACAAGTTTACATGGATGGGGCAAATATGAACGCCCAAGTCGGAATTTGCCGTCCTGGAGATATTGGCGCAGATGTCTGCCATTTAAACTTGCACAAAACCTTCTGTATTCCTCATGGTGGCGGTGGCCCTGGTATGGGGCCTATTGGTGTCGCCTCTCATCTCGTGCCATTTTTGCCCGGACACCCTGTTGTTACTGACAACTCAACTCAGCACTCAGCACTCAGCACTCAGCACTCTAATATTGGTGCTGTGGCGGCTGCACCTTGGGGTAGTGCTAGTATCTTGGTGATTTCTTGGATGTACATTGCAATGATGGGTGCAGATGGTTTAACCCAAGCAACTAAGGTGGCGATTCTCAACGCTAACTACATGGCCAAGAAACTGGAATCGTATTATCCGGTTTTGTATCAAGGGAAAAATGGTCTAGTTGCCCATGAGTGTATTTTAGATTTGCGATCGCTAAAAAAATCCGCTGCGATCGAAATTGATGATGTCGCCAAGCGTCTCATGGATTATGGTTTCCATGCGCCGACTGTCTCCTGGCCTGTAGGGGGTACAATCATGGTGGAACCTACAGAAAGTGAATCTAAGCAAGAGTTGGATCGTTTCTGTGATGCGCTGATTTCTATTCGCCAAGAAATTGCCGAAATAGAAATTGGTAAGGTGGATACCCAAGATAATCTTTTGAAGAACGCACCCCACACGGCTGAAAGTCTCATCACTGGAGAATGGCAGCATCCCTATTCTCGCGAACAAGCTGCCTATCCTGCGCCTTGGACTCGTGAGTATAAATTCTGGCCTGCTGTCGGTCGCATTGATGCAGCCTTTGGCGACAGGAATTTTGTTTGTTCTTGTCTGCCAATGGATGCTTATTAAAGTGAAGTGAAGAGTTAGGAATTAAAACTCTTAACTCCTCTTTATGAAAATGAAAACATAGATAGAAACAGATAAACACTGATGATTTACCTGTTTCTATCTATTTTTGTCTGGTGTGATACCTGGGAATTAGACGATTAGGCTTGTTGTATTTCTGGACGACCATCTTCAACCACAAATGAAGCCCGCTTACTAATCGTGCCAAATGGGGTTGTGACGTTTGACATAACTAAATAGTCTGTCTTCCAGGTTGTGGGAGTCAGGGCACAGCGAACATATCCCCGTTGATTATTGTAGAACTTAATGTGTGGGTTATCGGGTAAGTAAGCTTGAACGTTGGGGTTGCTGTCTGCCCCATCGCCACCGGAGCTAATTGAGGTAGCGACGAATTCACTCCCAAGTGTGGGGGATTCTGGGTTATCAAAGTTAGCCTTCAGATTCATTGCCCAGTTAGAATGCACATCGCCTGCTAAGGATACTGGATTAGAGGGCTGGCGCTGTCCAAGGAAAGCCATGAGGCGATCGCGTGAAGCCACATAACCATCCCATTTATCCATGCTGTAAGTACCGCCTTCTCCTGGTGTTGTGTCTCTTTGAGCAATTGGTACTTGCTGCGCCAAAACATTCCACTTCGCTTTTGAGTTATTTAGACCATCGAATAACCAATCCTCCTGTGCCTTGCCGGTAATCGTTGCATTCGGATCTAAATTTTCTGGGCAACGTTCTTTAGTGCCATCACCACAGGGCTGATCGGTGCGATATTGGCGAGTATCTAAGACATGGAAGGTGGCTAAGTTACCAAAGGAAAGCCGACGGTAAAGTTGCATATCGGGGCCAACGGGACGCGAGAAGGGGCGTAGTGGCATGTGTTCGTAGTAAGCCTGATAAGCAACAGCTCGCCGTTGGAGGAAAATTGCCCGATCCTGATCTGGTTCAGTATCAATTTCGGAAATATCGTTGGCGTAATTGTTTTCTACTTCGTGGTCATCCCAGGTGACAATCCACGGAAACGCTGCATGAGCTGCTTGCAGATTGGTATCGGTTTTATAGAGGGCGTGACGGTTGCGGTAATCTTCCAAAGTCACAATTTCTGCACTGTTGTGCTGTCTGGGGCCATTATTTGAGATTCCCCCTTCATAGATGTAATCGCCAACATGCACTACTAAATCGAGGTCTTCCTGTGCTAGATATTTGTAGGCGGTATAGAATCCCTGCTGATAGTTTTGGCAAGAGACTAGGCCAAAGTTAAATTTATTCAAATAGCTATTTGCTAAAGGCGCTGTACGAGTGCGACCAATGGGGCTAGCGTCTTGACCGACAAGAAACCGATACCAGTACCAAGTATCAGATTGCAGTCCTTCTACCACAACTCGAACTGAATGAGCTAGTTCTGGAGTTGCCAGTACCGTACCTCTAGAGACAATCCGCCTCATATTAGAATCAGTTGCAACTTCCCAGCGAATTGGCACATTCAGAGGTGGCATTCCACCTCCGTTAAGGGGTTCAGGAGCAAGACGAGTCCAGATCACTACGCTGGTAGGATAGGGTTCACCCGAAGCTACACCCAAAGTGAAAGGATAATTGGAAAATCTGCTTCTTGCGATCGCTCTTTGCTGAGGAAATTGATTTGCGATCGCTAAACCAGATAATGCTCCTGCTCCGATAATTAAGTTGCGTCGTTTGATTCGACTGTGCAGGAACTGCTCAAAATTCCGGTAATCTACCATTCTCTACTCCTGACTAACAGGTAAGTTAAAGTACAGCAACAGCTAACACAAAGAAGGCAGGGTAATCGGAAGAAAACTTCATCACTAATTCCCTGACCAAAATGAGATTTTAATTCCCAATTTTCTCTTCTGCTATCAATGTGTTAGATGTTGTTTTCCCACATAAAAGCCTACTAACAAGAGATTAATTCTTGGCAAAGAAATTGTTAATATCAACTTAACCAAGTTAGATTTTCACCTTTTTCATTGATGCTACTTTTTTCTTCATCATCCAGCCAAGGCTACAAACAAAGAGAGTGCCAACTAAAGGTGTAGGTTCAGGTACTTGTCTATAAGAAACTGTGCCAGATATTAGTTCAACATCTGGAGAAGTTTTAGAGAAAATTGTAAAATCCTCACCAATAATTTCATAACTGATAGAACTGGAAGGATTAGCTTTATCATCGAACTGATAATCTAATGCAAAATATGTTTGTCCTGTTAAGGATATGCTTGGAAAGACAAGAGGAAAATCTGGGTAGTTGGCATCATCTTGTTCTGTGTAAACGGTAGAGTCGCCATCAAATTTGAAAGAGAGTGACTGAATACTAGCTTCAGGATTATAGTCATTGCTGAAGGTTGAGTCATCAAAGCTAAAAAAGCCACTTCCCTTAGTTACTGGACTATCAACTGTGAAAGCATAATTAAGAATCGCAGCAGATGCAGATTTTGCATCTACGGTAGCAAAACCTAAAGTAAGAGTAGTAGCAGCAACCAATAATTTTGAAACTAATTTCATCTCAGTTTTCCTCACCATAAACTTCTCTAAGCAATTGCAACTACAAGCCATAAAAATAGCTTGTTTCTAAATTGCTTATTTTCCAAACAGATATTCATAACTAGTTAGAACAGTTATGAAATCAATGATTTTCTCTTTTTCAAGAAAAAGAAACAAGTCTCCAATTGTTTAGAGACACCCCATCTTAGGATTATGAGTTTAAGCAGACTTTAATCAAAGGTAAAAATAAAATTTAATTTAAGTTTGCCGATAACCACAGGGTAAAGGCATCTAAATCAGGACTTACGCAAACAGTAGTCTGCCGCATATACCTTCAGTAAGGAGCTTATACCAATTTAATGTGAAGTTGCACATATCTCGATCCCCCTAAATCCCCCTTAAAAAGGGGGACTTTGATAGATAAGTAGTTAAACAAAATTAATTCACAAAATTAAGGCATGAAACCCTTATCCAGACTGGAAACTTATGTGTAAATAATTCTGTGCGATTACTTATTTTTCCAGTTCCCCCCTTTTTAAGGGGGGCTAGGGGGGATCTAATTCTATGCAGCTTCATACAAAATTTGTATTAGGAAGGGTTAAATTATCAATAAAGCCAGGTTTTCCGTTGCGTTCATATAGCGTTCCGGAGATAATCGCATCCCAAAATAGCCTATTTACGTTTTTAGTTTTAACACTTAGCCTTAACTGAATTGTATTGCCTCTAATTCTTCCCTTATAGATAAAGGTTGATACCCCAATGCAAAAGCTTTAGAACTATCCAAAGAAACATCTGCTGGTCTAGGTGCTGCCATTTTCACATCTTGTTGTCGGCAAGATTTGAGCTTGGTGGCAGAAAGTTGAAATACTTCCACTAATATCTGTCCAAAATCATACCGTGAAATCCGTTCTTTACCACCTAAGTGAATAATGCCGTTAACTTTTTCTAATGCTAATAAAAGTCCTGTGGCGGCAGTTGTTCCACTTACTGGTGTGCGAAATTCATCTGTAAATAAACTTACTTCTTCTTCGGCTTTTAAAGTTTGAATAAATGGCTGAATAAAACTTTTCGCTGTGGGTGTTTCTGCACCAAACATCAATGGCATTCGACACACTGCGGTCATGGGATACCTTTCTAGCATATCTGCTTCTGCGATCGCTTTTTGCTCACCGTAAAGATTGACAGGACACACGGCATCTGTTTCTTCGTAGGGGGCATTTAAGCCATCAAAAACTAAGTCTGTTGAGGTAAAAGCACAAGGAATAGAATTATCCGCGCAGAGTCCGGCAATATTGCAGGATGCGATAACATTAATTGCGTGTGATTCTTTAGGGTTAGTTTGACAGAAATTTGGTTGCGAATGTGCAGCAGTATGAATAACTGCTTCTGGTTTGACATCATTAAAGATACGTTTCAATTCCTGAAAATTTGTTAAGTTCGCTTTTAGCATTTTCATGCCAGGAATCTCTAAAGGATGGGATAAATACGTGCCATAAATCTCCCATTCTTCTTTTGCAAGCTGGCAAAGATGCCATCCTAAGAAACCACTTGCCCCGGTGATTAACAATTTTTTCATGTCTAATTGTAAACCGCTCAAGAAAAATACCTTTCTACAGCAGGCTTATATTCTAATACGCTTGGGTTTATATAGACGCGATAAATCGCCGTCTCTACAAGTGTTTTGGTCTTATCTGAACTGTATTGGCTTATATTCTACACTGAGCGGTGTTTACAACAGACTATTGCAGCAATTCCTGAAACTGCTTTTTACTACGCACTTTGTTAAAGTCTGGGTCAGTTTTTGCTAATTTTTTATATTTCTCAGGAACAAGTTGGATTGCTTTGTCTAGGTTCTTAATTGCTAATTCCAGATTACTTTGTAAAGCATAAGAGCAAGCTTTGTTGTAATATGCTTGGTGCAAGTCTTGCTTGATAGCGATCGCTCTATCATAAGATCCGATAGCATCTTTGTAGCGGTGTAGCTTTGTCAGAGCTATGCCTCGGTTAATTAAGGCTTCGTATTTGTCGGGTTGGATGGCGATCGCTTTGTCGTAAGATGCGATCGCATCTTTGTAGCGTTGCAACGATGTCAAAGCTATACCACGATTATACCAGGCTTCATATTTGTCGGGTTTGATAGCGATCGCAGTATCGTAGGATGCGAGAGCCTCTTTGTAGCGTTGCAACGATGTTAAGCCAATGCCACGGTTAATCCAAGCTTCGGGACTCTCAGCTTTGATGGCGATCGCTTTATCATAAGCTTTTATTGCATCTTCGTAACGCTGTCCATCTAATAAATTATTACCTTGATGAAAGAAATCTTCTGCTTTTTGCGTAACCTTTGCTTCTATGAAAAGTTGAGTTACATTACTTTCTTGCACAACTTGTTTGGTATTTTGTGTAGATGAGTTTGCCCCACCACTACAGCCAAATGCTAAGAAAACTATTAAGTTAGATGCAACTAAGTAGCGCCGAAAAACCATGCTGTACCTACAAAATTTATAAGATGATGTTAAAAGTTGTTTATTTTTTTATCATTATCAAAATACACTACTTTTTACCCATTAATTTCCTTATTTTTTGAGAAATAACTTGGTTTACGATGCATATAAGCTTATGAAAATCAAGCGTACATTACATTATCATATTAAATACACTTAAAGCAATTCCTTTGAATCTATCTCGCTCAAAAACCTATAATTTGTGTTGTTTTAAGTTGCCGCAGCTACGCCCGTCGTAGGCATCGCACTCATCTGGTAAATTTCTCATTTGATGAACAAGGGTGCGATCATACTAGCTTTTTACTAAACAATGATGTTAATTGCTTCATCATGTCAAGCAATTATCTAAGCTAATCATCATTCAAATTGCGTCTTTGCATCTTTATTGCGATTGAAACTATGCGACTTCAAAGCGCATCAGCTTATCATTTTTCGGTGGGAGGATGCCAAGTGTTGATTAACAATGGTGGATATCGGCGTTACATTTATAAACGTTAAAGTTGAGTAATATTTTCCAAAAAATTATCGACTATAGCAGATGACAGAATTCCTGAAAGTGCAACTTTTAGGCACGACAGCATGCCTTCATGTCTTTGTGATACCGAAATCATATTTTCAGTATCAAGACACAAAGGCACAAAATAGATGACAATCGGCTCTATTTTGCAAATTTTAAATGATACCAAATACTGACTCGACAGTTGACTTAATCGAATCACGAGCATCCTTTAAAGTTTGGCTAATAGGATGTTTCGCCTGCAAAAATACACGCGCACAATTGCGTCCCGGCATTCCCGAAATTGAACCACCTGGATGAGTTCCTGCACCAGTCAAAAATAAGTTTTCAATTGGCGTTTTGTAGTTGGCTATTTCTGGTAAGGGACGGAAAAATATCATCTGATCTAGGGTCATGTCAACATGGTAATAATTCCCTTTGTACGCACCTAATCTTTCCCCTAGTTCTGCTGGACTTTCTACACGACGGGCGATAGTTGCATTCTTGACATTCGGTGCATAGTCTGCCAACTTATCAATCACTCTATCTGCAACTTTGTTTTTCAATTCATCTGTCCAACCAGTACCTTTTAAACCAGTACCTTCTGCACCGACAATTTGATAAGGGGCGAAATACTCAATCCATACAGTGTGCTTGCCAGGTGGCGCTAATGTGGGGTCTAAATAACTAGGCATCACCACATACATTGATGGATCAGCATCAGGAATCTCTCCCAAGGTGCATTTACTATGAGCTTGTTCTACATGAGCTACGGAATCGGCAATCAAGATAGAACCAACGAGATATTCGTCTTTGTGAGCGTGATATGGAAAGCGCAGTGGTTCATCTAAAGCCAAATCTATTTTGAGGATAGTTTCGTTGTTGTTAACGATGCGGCGTTCTAATCTTTCCCACAAATTTGGATCGGCTCCATCAACATCACTTTTATCTGTCATTTGTAAGAACAACCGCTTGGCATCAATATTAGAAATAACCCCGTATTTGGCGCGATATTCTTTACCACCAGCTACTCGCACACCTACAGCTTTACCATCATCAATTAAAACTTTTTCCACGTGTTGATCTGTGAGAATAACGCCACCTTTACTTGTGACTAAATTCACCAAAGCTTGCACAAGTGCGCCAGTTCCGCCGCGAGGTCTGGCCATCCCCGGATTGTGGCGCATTGCCATCATGATTGCACCAATGGCAAGGGTTTTTTGTGATGGTGGCGCACCAAGTTCTGATGCTAGTCTGGCTAGTGGCGCTTTCAAAAATTCCTCATCAAACCACTCGTTAAGTAAATCCTCGGCGCTGTTTAACATTGTGCGAATGAAGTCCAGCGTTTTGTTAGGGGAACCAATAACTGAAACTAAATCTTTCAGTTTGGTGATGTCGTAGTTACCAAGAATGTCTATAACTGATTTTGGCGGTGCGTTAAACATAGGAATCATTGCACCTAGCGCTCGCTGCCAAAAGTCTACAAATTCGGCGTATTTTTTAGCATCACGTTCATTGTAACGAGCGATTTCTGCACAAGTCTTTTCCACCGACTTATGTCCTAAGAAATACTTGCCATCAGGATGAGGACAGAAAACAACTGGATCACACTCCAAATAATGCAAGCCGTATTTTTCTAGTTCTAATTCTTCAACAACTGGCCCTAAGTGAATAAATTCATGGTCAATAGCACACAAATTGAATTTAAATCCAGGTGCTTCTTGGGGTAAACACTCTTCAGTTGTTGCTGCACCACCTGGTACAGAACGCTTTTCTAGTAACAGGACGCTATAACCAGCTTTTAGCAAGTAAGCTGCACAAACTAGCCCATTATGTCCAGCACCAATCAGCACAACATCATACTCTTGCATAGTTGTTATTTCAAAAAATAAGTAGCCTTTAAAAGCTTATAAAACTTTTAATAAATTTACATCACTCCCTAGTTACAAAAATTATCTTTAATCAGTGCAAATACTACTAAGGAGATAGGAAACTTGACGATGATGGTATTTGTCGCACTTGAGTTTCTATCATAAGTATTAAACTACCGATTTCTACTTCTATATCTTTAATAGAAAATGCTATATCCTCCCATTTTAAAGATGGTAGATTCATCAGTTCTTTAGCTTTCTGGATGAATGCTGCAATTAATTCTATTGAAACACCCTCTCCCTCAGTGCAGTTAAAACTCTCCAGCATAGCTGGTTGTGAATGAGTTCGTGGACGAGCGATCGCAGTGTAAGCTAAAGGGCGAGTGTTTCCCATTTCCTTTAATAACACTTTTCCTTTACATTCTATTTTGCCATCGCCAGGTAAAAATACCTGAATTTCTTCCGGCTCAAAACTCACAATTTCACCATCTACATTCAACTCAAAATTTTGCATCCAGCTACGAGCAAAGTCTGATGCCAAAGCGCGGTTAATATCTACTTCTGTAACTATAATGCGAGCTATGGCATTTACTGGCTCATTGAGTTCTATTTGACCAAAAATAGCGCTGAAGGGATTGATAGCAATACTATCTGTTTGCAGTGTTATTTCCTGTACGCGAATATCTTCTTGGATTACTAACCCTTGGCCTGCAAAGGAAACTCCATCTGCCTGTCCCTGAACTATTTTCAATAGATCGGTTTGTACATCTATTTCTATTTCTTCTACTTCATCTAGCTTTTCGGCTATTCTTTTTTCAGCTTCTTGAGATATAATTTTCTCTTCAAATCCATGCTGATCAGGCATTAATTAGTAGTCTCCTAAATATCCTCTTACTATTTACTGTAAAGGCTGGATGCTAAGGAGCGGATCTACATTGCGGTATATACAAATTGGAGGATTGAGTAATTAAGTAGAAAGTATTGTTTGTCTTTTAAGTTTTGCCTTTTTGGTAACAACCATTTTTACACCGCCGCTAGGGACAATGGTAATACCACGACGGACTGGATACACTGGACGTTTATCAGTAAGGGTTAGTTGAAAATTCGATAATATTATGGCTGTTACTAATTTTAGTTCATACATGCAAAATGCCGCACCAATGCAACCGCGATAACCTCCACAAAAGGGTAAATATTCGTAAGGTGAAAATTTTTGGTTGAGGAATCTTTCTGGCCGAAACTGTTCTGGTTCTGGGTAAGTCTCGGCTCGGCGATGTGCTAAATAAATACAAGGAACTAAAACTGTTTCTGATGTAAATTTATGTCCGATAATTTCCACTCTATTTTATATAAGTAAGTAAGTACTAAGTTTCGGTTTTAGCTAGTCCTTCAACTAATATCTGGGTAACGAAGACAGCGAGATGATGAGTGGATTGAGTGGCACAGAAAGGAATTTTACCATCTATCCACAGCTTTGCCCAACCATGTACTAATGCCCAAGCTGTCAAGGCTAATTGTTCAGAATCATCTACCCGAATCACCCCTGACTGCTGTCCCCGTGCAATCGCACCAACCAGAACCATGAAGACAAGTCTTGCAGCATATTCCAACTCAGGATTTTGTTGAGCAGAAGATGAGCGATAAGCACCAAACATCAAATCATAGTGCGAAGGATGTTCAAGGGCGAATGTTATGTAGGCAACCCCACTATCCTGTATCTGCTGCACAGGATCAGCAGATGAGTTTTGAATTGCCTCTTCCAATTTGTGATGCAACATTTGAAATCCATCTTTTGCTACAGCGGCCAACAGAGACTCTTTATCCGCAAAGTGCCGATAGGGAGCTGCATGAGAGACACCGACTCGACGCGCCACCTCTCGTAGAGAAACCCCTTCAACATTCTTCTCAGAAATAAGTTCTAAAGCAGCAGCAATGAGGGCTTGGCGCAAATCTCCATGATGATAAGGTTCTCGTTCTGACATCAGTTGTGATCAGGCATATACAGGATGCCTAAATTTTAGCTCAAGTATGTTGACGGTAGAAACATAAGGCGGTAGATTAATGTTGTCAGCGTAAACATATAAAACTATGAAAGAACGAAATCTCCTCCGATGGATTCATCTCATCAGTTCTGTGGCAATTGGAACCTTTGTTTATTCTCCTTGGCGGAATCAAGCTGAGTTTCTCCTATCTATGCGGATATTGATTATTCCAGTCTTGACTCTGACTGGACTGTGGATGTGGAAAGGATATCAAATAAAACAATTTCTGAGTTCATTTCAGAACCAAACAAAAGCTTAGTTGGAAGGAGCTAGAAGGATGTACACCTATTTTGTTCGTCAGTTTGTCAAGAAAAGCTTTGAGTCTTTGAACCACGGTGATTATGAATCAGTTCTGCAAGGTGTTTCGCCTTCAATTACTCATACCTTTAGTGGCACTCATGCCCTGAGTGGAACTCGTCATAGTGTTGAGGCAATGCGGCAATGGTTTCAGCGTCTTTATATTTTGTCCCCCAAATTAGAATTTGAGATTAAAAACATTGTTGTTAGCGGGTTTCCTTGGGACACAACAATTGCTGTGGAGTGGGTTGATACCGCCATGCCCGCAGATGGTTCAGAGTATGTTAATGAGGGAGTTCATATCATTAAGATGCGGTGGGGCAAAGCTGTATACATCCATGCTTACTTGGATACACAATTAGTTGAAGCTTTATTGAAGCGTTTATCAGCTTACGGCATAGCGGAAGCTTCTGCACCTCCAATCGAAGACTAACGGGGTAGTCAATTTTACAGAAACATCAAAAATCCTAGCAGCACAGCCGGAATTATCGATGTTTGAAAGATAGCCCTTTGGTCGTATTTATTTAGTAGTTGTTTTTGAAAAACGCTCAAACTTTATACAGTAGGGTTTTCAGACCATCTTGCTGCTTTTTGCTTGTATATCGGCTCAATACCCTCTTGACTTCAATGGTCACGCCAGCGATGTCAAAAGAACAGTTCGAGTGGATTGTCGAGTGCAACCAACGCTTGCCGCGAGCGATCAAGCATTTAAAATCTATCTAAATGTATAGATGGAAGTTTAAAATTTGCTGAACGCAACCATTAAACCCCCCAGCATCAAGCAGTGGTTGTCTGTAAAATGGGAGACTTCACCTGACGTTGACTCGTGACAACCATCTCAATAGGACGATCTGGCCCTGTCACCAAACCACGGCGTTTAGGTCGCACTTCACCATTGTCAACTAGTTCTAATTCCAGGCTAGAAAGGATTTGAGCAAGTGCTAGCTTCATTTCCAACTGGGCAAATGCTAGACCAATACAACGTCTTGCACCACCGCCAAAGGGCAAATATTCATAGGCAGAAAATTGCCGTTCTAAAAAACGTTCTGGCTTAAACTGCTTAGGTTCTGGATAAATATCTTCCCGTTGGTGGGTCAAATAAATAGAACCAAGTAGGACTGTACCCGGTTCTAGTTCGTAGCCGCCTAGCGATATTGGTGTTCTTACTTTTCTGGGGAAAGTAACTATACCTACTGGGTAAATCCGCAATGTCTCTGAACAAACAGCATTGAGATAGGGTAACTTGAAAACTGTGCTGGGGTCTGGGTTATCGCCCAAGCCATCTAATTCTTGCAGTAGCTTTTGGCGCACTGACGGTACTTTGTGAATCCAGTATAATGCCCATGCTAAGGCTGTCGCTGTGGTTTCGTGACCGGCAACTAACAGAGTCATCAATTCATCGCGCAACTCTTCATCAGTCATGGGTTGACCTACTTCATCCCTAGCAGCCATCAGTAAGCTAAGAATATCTGTGCGTGATGAATCTGGTTGTTCTCGACGTTCCCGAATTTCTTCGTAGATGAGTTCGTCAGCTTCTTGCTGAAGGCGCATCTGTTTTCCCCAGAAGTTAATCGGGCCAAAATCCCTTTGCAAAGCTGGAAAATAAAGCAAAGCCACACTTAACCGAGAACTGGCTTTTTCTAAAAGATCGCCCAAAAATTTCTGTAGTTTTTCGGCGCGAGGCCCTTCATGTAGACCAAACACAGCTTGCATAATCACCCGCAAGGTAATGGCTTGGGTTGCAGACCGAATATTAAAGGGTTTACCTATCTGGTATTGGCTGATGACTTTTTGAGTGACATCAGTAATCACCTCGCTATAATTCCGCATTCTTTCGCCGTGAAAGGGAGGCATTAACAACTGGCGTTGACGCTGGTGTTCTGTGCCGCTAATGCTAATTACAGAACGCTTGCCCAGCAAAGGTTCAAACACCTGATTCAGATCACCAGGGGCTTCTAATTCCTTGGTATCAGTTGTCAAAATTTGCTGTTGCGCTTGAGGATTGCTAACAATCACCAAAGGAGGAAGATTGTTGTCTAATCTGAGAGTAAAAATCTCGCCATAGCTTTTGGCACAATCCTCCATAAATGACATCGGATTAACAATCCAGCGCACCATCTGTAAAACTGCTGGAGTTTTAGGGCCGTTTGGGAATTTCATAAATTTTTTTGCTACTTAATATTTTTTTGCTACTTAAACTAACCGAAATTCTGGTTGCCTAACCATTTAAAGTACTTATTCTAACGTTGCAAAAAAGCAATAAACTGTTACAACCTCGAAGATGTAAAATTTTTGTTAAATTCAACGAGCATCTACAGTTTTATCTGAATTTTCATGTCATCTGGAAAAGCCTACGAAAAACCTAACCCCCTAACCCCCTTCCCGACGCGGGAAGGGGGAAAATTCAAAGTCTCTCTCCTAAAAGGAGAAAGATTTAGAGAGAGGTTCCCCAGATACCGTGAAAAGTCAGACAGTTTCACTTAATCGTCACAAGGTACTCAGCATGACTGCAATCTCCGCAAAGGCATCTTCAGCGCTTCCCAATTTTTCTGAAGGGATTCAATATTTTGGTGAAGCGTTACCAGATTTTGAAATTCATGGTGCAAAACCTGCTATTGAGTCGGGAAAAATAGCGATCGCATCTACCACAGACAAAGCAGCCGTATATCAAACTTTACTAGCTGCCGATGCCTTACGCTACCTGACTTTACAAGTTACTGGTAGTAAAGCCTCTGGGCATCCCGGCGGATTCGCCAGCCAAGCAGAAGCTTATGCATCTCTTGTCATGCTGGGATACAAGAACATTATTACCGAAGTCGGACACCACGCCCCCGGATTTTATAGTGCCATGTTCTTGGATCGTTCGCTAGAAGACATGGGAATTTTTACAGTCCAACAATTGCGCGATCGCTTCCGAGAAAAGCACGGATTACTAGGACACCTTTCCGGTTTCATCCCCGGTATTCTCGCACCTGCGGGGCCTTTGGGACAAGGGCAACACTTTGCAATGGCGGCTGCACTGTTACACAAAGATAAGTTGTTCCCCTTCACAGTTGGGGATGGTGGATTGGGTGAGCCTTATATTGTAAGTGCGATCGCACATTTCCATACTGCTTATCCTGCTGTCACCAACTTTTTACCAGTGTTGGTGTGGAACGGTTACAGCCAAGAACATCACAGCATGATTTCCCTCAAAACCAACGAACAGATGCAAGCATATTGGCAAGGTAACGGTTTTGATGAAGTGGTGTTAGTGGATGCCAAAGACTTTGACGATCAAAACCAACCAGGGGATTACGTTGATAGTACAGCTTTTTCTTTTGAGAAACGCCTAGAATTTACTCAAGCAGTACTTTCGGGTGTAGATAAAGCCGCGCGTTTTGCACTCGGTGGTAAACTTACCGTCTTCATTATTAAACAACTCAAAGGTGCAGGAGTTCACGCGCGGGGTGCAAAATCTCACAACTTGTATCCTAAAGATACGCTGGATGCGCCGCATATTATTAGTGCATTGCAAACCCGTGCTTTGTCTGCGGAAGCTTGGCAATTAGTAAGAACAAATGCCGAACGCGCCGGTGGTGGCCCAGCAGCGAAAACTGTGGTGACAGAATTTGAATTCCCATTACCAGAATTAGGCGAATTACCTTTAGAAGAATATGCAGTTGGTGGCGAACCAAAAGTTTCCACAACCGCGATGGGACGATTGGTAGGAATAGTTGGAAAGAAAGATCAGAATTTCCTTGTCACCAACGCCGACGGTAACGAAGCATCTGGAATTGCCAACATCAACCAAGCATTAAAGATTATCCATCCCACAACCGACGACTTATATAATCAAGCACCAAACGGACAAGTTTATGAACCATTGAGTGAAGATGCTTGCGCCGGTTTAGCTGCGGGTTTAGCGTTAATGGGTGCGAGAACTTTGTGGTGTTCATACGAATCTTTTGCCATCAACGGATTACCAATTTGGCAAACTGTAACCCAAGCAATGGCAGAATTGCGCCGTCCAACTCCCTCAACTATTACTTTATTCACAGCAGGTGCATTAGAGCAAGGGCGTAACGGTTGGACTCACCAACGTCCAGAAATTGAAGCTTACTTTGCTTCGTTGATGCGAAATGGAAATGTTTTCCCATTATTTCCGCCTGATGCTAATAGTATTCAAGCTTGTTATGATTGGGCGTTGAAAACTAAGAATAAGGGAGTTGTGATTACAGCTAGTAAATCGCCGTTACCAATTCGCACAACTTTAGAACAAACTCGTCAAGGGTTGCGCGATGGTGCGGTGCTATTACATGAAGTCGCTGGTGATAAACAAGTTGTATTTGCTGTAATTGGCGACTTAACATTAATACCAGTATTTGAAGCTGCTGCTTTCTTAGAAACTGAAGGTATTGGTGTGAAGATAGTTTCTGTGATAAATCCTCGGCAATTGTACCGTAACGATGATACTGCGTGGGATACCTGTTCCCAAGCCGAAGGCGGTTTCTTAGATGATGCTAAATTTGCCGAATTATTTGATGGTGATGCGTTAATTGCTGTTACTGGTGGTGCTGCGGCGATGCTAGAACCAATTTTGTTGCGGAGTACAGCGAAGCGTGACACCTTTGCTTGGAAGCGTGGAGAGACTACAGCTAGTGCTGGCGAGTTGATGGCATTTAATGGATTGACTGCTGAAGCGTTAACAAAACGTGCGATCGCGTTAGTGCATTAAATCTGGAATAGTTTCCACTTTTATCGCATTTATACGTATATAAACGCTGAAAATGGCGTTGAAATGCGTATATTTGCGTTTTTTTATTGAAGAGAACTTAGCAGACAGAAAAATGGGGGTAAATTTGCTGAAATCCGTTGACAAAAGCTGGTTTACGAGTCACAAAAGCTAGTTTACGAGTCACAAAAGCTGGTTTACAAGTCATAAAAGGTGCTTTACAAGTCATAAAAGGTGCTTTACAAGTCATAAAAGGTGCTTTACAAGTCATAAAAGCTGCTTTACAAGTCATAAAAGCTGCTTTACGAGTCGCAAAAGTTAGTTTACGAGTTCAAAACTTGATTTATTTACAAGCCAGAACAAAGCGCGATACATTTTATAGAAAATATGGCGTTTCATGGATTGACTGTAGAGGATTGAGGAAAGGTGCGATCGTATTAGTGCATTCAGTAAGGTTGTGTAACTAGAAAATTCTGAATTTCTAACAGCATATGCACGCAGATAAACGCAAATAGATTAGCGGTTCAATACGTGTATATCCTGTTTTGATTGTAATTATTTTTTTGTATATTTTTAATATGTAAATAATCCCCAAAGTATTTTATGTATAAGATAGAGGTCAAGATTGATGGGCAATTTATCAATAACTTTTCTAATGGTTCTATCTATGATTTGGTTTTTCTTGACTTAGAATTTTGGCCGGATTATTTACAGGTACAGGGAAAAGCAGTACAAAAAATATATGGATACACCATTACTCGGCTTCTCAAAACAAGTAAGCAACAATATATAAAAATTAAGTTTTTAGAATTTGAATCTGAGGAAAATCAACTTGTTGAGGAAATCATAAAAGATATTGAAAGATTTAAAAATAAAATATTTATTGGCTTCAATATAAAAAATAGTGATCTGATAACGTTGAGAAATAGATCGAAAGCTCTAGCCATACATTCAAACGTTAATGAAATAAAATTATTTGATTTTAGAGATTATTCACAATTATATGGCTATAAAGGTTTAAATGGTTTGTTTGAACACCTTGAAATTAAAGTAAATAAAAAGATTGGTGGTAGTTATTTTCGTAAGAATCCCAGAAAAGTATTTTTACGAAAAAGCGGTTGGATAGATATATTATTAAATATGTTTGAGTATTGTTTAGAAGATGCCGCAGGTTATTTTGAAATTGTGTCAAATTGGAATCCAAAAAATCCTATAATAACTGAAAATATGATTAAAAGTGAATCATTAAATTACTCTGAGCTAGAGAAGAAACCATCAGTCACACTAATACAGCAAGATGCAGAAATATTTTCTATGCAAAATTTCCAAGCTTCATCAGATCAGCTTCTAAATGGTTTGACAGTCGCAGATTTGGAAGCTTTAATCGTCAAAATCGTTCAGAAAACTTTTAAAGAAGAGATGCAGAAGTTAAAACATGAGCATTTACCAGATAAAATAACACAGATGAATCATCCACTAAAGCTTTTTGTATAAATATTTGCATATATTTTAAAATATAAAACTTTATTCAGTTGTATACCTTGATAAATTATAAATTTCTCAGATGCGATCGCTTGAAAAACAGTCTATAATAAGGTCATACTATTTTCCTCAATCTTAGAAGTTAATTATGCTTATAAAATTTGAAGAAATATATAGAGATTAGGACTTACGCATTGACAAAAAGAATCATCTATGGAGTCTAGATAATGCCATCACTGTTAAGGTTTGCAAAAATATGCTCACGTACAACTAATGTGAACATATTCCGTTGTACTTCGTACCAATTGCTAATTATTTTTTCAGACCGCATAAACTCCAATCTAATAAAAGCTTGAAGTGAACAAAATATGTGAGTCTTGATTGCATAGGTATCCCTAACCATGAACCGACAAATTCCACATACTTGTTTGATGGCTCGATGAAAGGTTTCGATTCCCCAATGGGTATCATGAATTGTGATAAATTCATTTCTGGTTATATCCTTGATTCTTTCCTCATCTGGAACATACAAAATATAGTGTCTAGAGTCTTCTTTCTTGAAGTCTTTCCTAAACAACTTTATAAATCCAAATTCTTTCAGATGAGTTCTTAATCCTGACTCTGGAATCACTAAAGTACTTACCTGGCAATACTTATGCGGCTCATTTGAGACAGTTCTATTTTTTTCAATCCCGAATAGAAAACCCAATTTCTGGTTTTTTAGAAATTTTAAATTTTCTACTCCTGAATACCAACTATCTCCTGTTACTATTCTTGGCTTGACTCCCCAGCTTATTATTTCACTCACCATTTCTCGAAAATAATCGTTTTTTGTTTTCTCCTCCTTTTTGTCATATATTCTGTAATTTATTGGGACTGAATTACCGTTAGTATCGCTGTAATATAAAGTTATTAAATTTAAGCCAATAATAGCTTTATGGGCTTTTCCTGACCAAAAATAACTGATTAATTCGGCATTTTTTGGGTCACTGTAAATTTTTTCTATAACTGTATCGTCTACACTTAGTATCCCTCCTACCAAGTTAATGATTTTCTCTACTATGTTGAATAAATCTTTCGGTTCGTATCTCTCTCTCAACAAAAACCGATTCACACTATCATGTGAAACGTCTCCCAATATCTCTGCCAACCTACTGCACCCCCCAAACTTTGGCTCTGACAGCAGAAATAAGGTGTAGAGGTCTAGATTGCATTGTCCTGTCGATGGTTTAGTAATTTCTCTAATTGTCCGATACCTGTAAAGTAGACGACCCTTATTTATGAATTCACTATTTTGTTATTCTGTCAATGCGTAAGTCCTAGAGATATTGATACTTTACCAGAAGAAGCTCAAATATTACTACTTGATTTTATTCAGTTACTCAAAAAGCGGTATCCTCAATCAGAATCAGAAAATCATAGTCAGAAAAAAAGTCTCTATGAAAAGTTTGATGAAATTGGATTAATTGGTTGTTGTTCTGTGGAAGAAAATTTATCAACCACATATAAAGAAGTTTTATCTAATACATTAGATAAAAAATATGATCATCGTTGATACAGGATTTTGGTTAGCTCTTATTGATAAAAAAGACACTCACCACGAGAGAGCAAAACAAGCTTTAAAACAATATAATGAACCTTTAATACAACATGGTGTGTTGTAACAGAAACCTGTTATCTTTTGCTAACTGTCACTACGAACACATCAACGGATTAAAACTGGAAAATTGGACTCTGCCTTAAAAACTTAGCAAAAATAAGCATATTAACACTGTGAAATTCTTGCTATCTAAACACCATGACAGATTTATCAAAAATAATTGCCCACAAAGGCGACAATCCACTAATTACCTCACCTGAAAATTTGCAGTCGCAAGAAGACGTAGAACTTGAGCGAAAACTGAGAGAACTTAAGTTTAAACAAGAACTAAGAAAAGATTGGATTTTATTTATTGTTAGGGATGTAATAATTTTTCCTGCCGCCATCCTTTTTATTTTTGCTGCCAGTGGTTATTCCCTATTTCTTCATATTCATGGGTAACCAATACTGCTCGGTTAAGGATTTTTAACTCGGAATTGGGTTTGGGGAAAAGGTTAAAGGGTAAAGGTTAAAGGTTTTTTCTTTCCCCTTTCCCCTTCCCCTTTTCCCCTTAACCGACAAGTATTGCATGGGTAACTTACTCTGACTACAATTTTTAATCACCACATAGGCGCAAGGTACACAGAGAAAGAAAGGACAGACGATAAAGTTCACAAAAGTTTGGAATTGTTAGAAATTATTTATCTTGTTTTTGTGTTTCTTTCTGTGGTTATTTAAAAAATCTTATAACCTATCTAGCTCAGTGCAATTGCGTAACTAATTTTACAGACGACGAAGCCAACTTGCTACAAGTAGACTCATCTTTATATCCACACAAATTTTGCTGGATATAAAGTCAGTAGCTAATGGAAATAATCTAAAAATATGGGGCTTTTAATATTTTCTGTTGCTTTAGTTGCCATTGTTGCTGTAATTATCATTAATTCCTACAACGATTTAGTCAAGTATCGCAATCGGTACAAAAATGCTTACTCTCAAATCGACGTTCAATTACAGCGCCGCTATGATTTAATTCCCAACTTGGTGGAAACTGCCAAGGGGTACATGAAACATGAACGAGAAACCTTAGAAGCAGTTATTGCCGCCCGGAATTCTGCAATTAATGCTAGCAGTCGTGCTGTGCAAAATCCCGGCGATCCTCAAGCGATGCAACAATTGGGCAATGCTGAAGGGGCGCTAACGGGTGCGTTAAGTCGCTTGATGGTACTTTCAGAATCTTATCCAGAATTGAAAGCCGATCGCGCCATGACTCAGGTAATGGAAGAATTATCTTCCACTGAAAACCGGATTGCTTTTGCCCGTCAGGCTTTTAATGACGCGGTGACACTTTACAACACCAAGAGCGAATCCTTCCCTAGCAATCTTGTGGCAAATACTTTTAACTTTACTGTTGCAGAATTGCTCGCCGAAGCTACTCCAGAAATAAGAAATGCTCCACGCGTGTCTTTTTAGGTGTCTATGAATTTCTTTGAACATCAGGATCGGGCACGCCAAAATACGCAACAATTAATCGGGTTATTTTCCCTGTCGATCGCAGTCATGATTATGGCGATTTATATTGCCACTTTATTTCTTTTCCGCATGGCTCCCCGTGTTTGGTGGCATCCAGGGATATTTCTCTACGTGGCTGGGATTACAATAGTTGCGATCGCACTGGGAAGCCTCTATAAAATTGCCTGTCTCCGTCAAGGAGGAAGCGTCATTGCCCAGGAGTTGGGGGGAAGACTCTTACTCCCAGATACAGCCGATGAACAAGGGCGACAACTATTAAATATTGTCGAGGAAATGGCGATCGCTTCTGGTATTTCCGTGCCACAAGTTTATCTCTTGGAGAGAGAAACCGGGATTAATGCCTTTGCTGCCGGATTTACGCCCAATGATGCTGTAATTGGAGTTACCCGTGGAACTTTGCAACATCTGAGCCGGGATGAGTTACAAGGAGTTATCGGCCACGAATTCAGTCATATTCTCAATGGAGATATGCGGCTAAATTTGCGTTTGGTGGGACTACTCCACGGGATTTTGTTCATTTACATAACTGGAGAATTGCTGTGGCGCCTTCGTGATACCTTCCGTTTAGGAAAGGAAGATAAGGGTTTACCTATCTGGGCTTTTGGTTTAGCACTAATGGCAATTGGCGGTATCGGCTTACTCTGCGGACGCCTAATTAAAGCCGCAGTCTCTCGCCAACGCGAATTTCTCGCCGATGCGTCAGCAGTACAATTCACTCGCAACCCCAATGGACTTACCGGAGTCTTCCAAAAACTCCAACAGATGGATTCACGCTTGATTTCGCCAGGAGCAGAAGCCGCTAGCCACATGTTTTTTGGCAATGCCCTCAACCCCTCTTTCTGGGAAAATATGTTTTCTACCCACCCACCCCTAACAGAACGTATTCGCCGGGTTGGGGGTTTAAACGTCAGCAATTTAGCAGCAATGCCATCTCGCAATCAGATGCGTTCTCCTTCCCAGGAATCTCTAACGATGGGCTTTGCTGGTGGTTCAAGCGCCACGCCAGCAAAGGTTGTAAACCAAGTTGGAAGCGTTACACCAGAGCATTTTGCCCATGCTCAAGCGCTGTTATCGCAGTTACCGGAATCCCTGCGCTTGGGTGTACGGGAGCAGGAAAGTGCAATGGCGATCGCTTTTGCGCTAGCGTTAGATACAGAAAATATCGAGATCAAAGAACGTCAAATTGCTTGGTTACGCGAGGTGCAGCCTACTGAGTTGGTAGAAAAAACCCTGGAATTTAGTAGCGAAATTAGCCAGTTAGATCCCAGCATTCGCTTACCACTTGTGGATTTGGCAGTACCCATATTACGCCAAAATTCTGCCAAAGAATGCCAAAGACTGTGCAAATGCGTCCACGGTTTAGCTGTAGCCACCGGAAGTTTATCACTGTGGCATTTTGTGTTGCAGTTAATACTGTGGCATCGGCTCCAACCCAGTATAAATCCCACCTCGCCTACAACGGTAGAATTCACCTCCATCGAACAGATTTGGCCAGATAGTCTATTAGTACTGTCCGTAATTGCCCGCGTTGGACATTCCCAACCCGATGCCCACACCGAAGATATCACCTATGCTTTTCGTTCTGGAGTTTTTCGACTTCCCAAAGCTGGAGAGCAAGAAAAACCAGAAATACCACTAACCTGCAATTTCACTGAACTCAAGAAGAGTATTGAGCGCCTGCGCCTTGCGAGTCCCAAACTCAAACAGACTATAGTTGATGCCTGCGCCCACACAGTACTATTAGATAACAAAGTTACTTCATCAGAAGCAGATTTACTCAGAGCGATCGCCATGACGCTAGACTGTCCCATCCCCCCATTTTTAAACACTCAGCGTGGCATTTCAAAACAGAAACAATCTTCTCTAAAACGAACTTAATGTAATTAGTGAGACACGATTATTTATAACTAAACAAAAAAAGTCCGTTTTTGCGGACTTTTGCATTAATTTTTCTTATAGTTGTAAATGTTTGTTTACTAGGACAAAGGCAATTGATTTATTTTCGTTCTAGTTACTCTTATAGTATAAATAGTCATCTTGGCAAAAGAGTATCATATTGTACAAAAAAAATTACATTGCCTAGAAGTATTAATTTGCCTGATAAAGTTTGGACAAAATGCCAGCATTCCAGAAATTTGATTGCTATATTAGATTAAATAACTATTCTGGCAAGGGTTAAAAAGCTGTGCGGGATGATTTACAGGGCTTGGAAATTAGTCAGGATGAACTACAAAAGCTGACTAATTTACCTGTTAACGAGGATATTTTAATCATTACAAATCCTCTGAAGATATTAGCAAAGATATATATACAAAAAATCAAAAGTTCTGAGGGAGCGACTGTTGTTTTTATTGGTTTTTCTACATTTGTTTTCGTGTATATTTTATTTGATATAATCATTAAAATTTTTGTGAAATGGGTAACAATTCCATCTTGGATATTGTTAATTATCTTAAGTTTTTGGGTTGGTGGTCTTACGCAAACTATCTTGTATTTAATATGGAAAACTAGAAGTAAAATTGTCAAAAATAATATGACAAAATCTCTACAAATACTGTTAAATGAGGTTAATAGATATAATACTGTGATTAGAGTAATAGATATCAACGATCAAATAGAAGAAGCTGGTAATCCAGAAGTTATTATAAAAGAAAGAGAGGGTGTTATCGAAGCACTTAAACTCACCAAAAGTGATTTAGTTCGCGCTTTGAAAACAGAAAGAATTTTGAGGCAAAATAAGAGCTTTATTCTTAGTAATACAGAACTATTCGTCAACAATTTAGCGACTTTAACAGCCATGCAAGTAACGGAACAGGCTACTGAGCATGGAAGGTTACTCAACGAAGCATTGCAGATTGCATTAGATGTACAAGACGAAATGAAAAGATTACAAACTCAGCGTTAAGATAATTCGTAATAACGCTCTCTACGAACGCGAACAGCGTGTCGTTCGCGGTAGCGTTGCGTAGCAAAGACAAACGCCAAAAGCGCAGCTTGCTTAAGAGTAAGAGTACGCGGACTCGCTACTGCTGCGCTCACGTAATTCGTAATTCGTAGTGACGCCCGCATAGTCACTACTGCTATGCTAACGTAATTAAGTTTGGTAATGGAGATTTAAAAAGAGTTGGCAAAAGTATAGATGCTCTAGATAAGTCCATAGACGCTGTTGGATTAGAGACATCCTCAATAGCTTTTTCCATAATCCTTCCCACGGTTGCGATCCCCGGTCTAACATAAAGAATATTCCTAAAGCGATCGCTCATTAGCATGGACTGGAAAGAAGTCAGAGGCAACTGGGTAATCATTCCCCGAAATCCCATAGGTATCGTTCATTTTTTGGGAGGTGCATTTGTCGCAACTGCACCGCACATCACTTATCGCTGGTTACTCGAACAACTGGCAAGTAAAGGTTATGTTGTAATTGCTACGCCTTTCGTCAATACATTGGATCATACTGCGATCGCAAAATCCGTGCTGCTAAATTTTGACCGCACCCTCGAACGTTTACAAGACTCTGGGGCATTACGCAAGCTTTACTTTCCCATCTACGGCATTGGACATAGTATGGGCTGTAAACTTCACTTGCTGATTGGTAGCCTCTTTAAAGTAGAACGCGCAGGCAATATTTTAATATCCTTCAACAACTATGCCGCGAAAGAAGCTATCCCCTTAGTAGAACAGTTCAATTCTACTTTGAAAATCGAGTTTACCCCCTCACCCTTGGAAACTAACAAGCTTGTCCAATCTCGTTACAATATCCGGCGCAATTTATTAATAAAATTTAGTAATGACACCATTGATCAGTCGACAGCTTTAACCAAAATCTTACAAGAACGTTTTGATGACATGGTGACAGCACAAACGTTACCAGGAAATCATACAACACCTCTAGGTCAAGACATAAAATGGCAAACTGGAACATCTTTCACCCCCTTTGATGCATTAGGGCAATGGTTTAAGCAAGAAGCATACCGTGACTTAAACCAGCTAAAAACCACCATCCTCTTGTGGTTAAATCCTCTCGCAGCGCCATAGTTTTTTATGACTGCTAAACAGTCATTAATTCGACGCAGAAAGAAAAATTAGTTAGTAGTATAATCCAAATGTACTACTAACTAACTAGCCCATATAGTATTTTTATTTTCTATTTTTACAGCAAATTATTAATGAGTGTTTCTTACAACTTTCTATGTTTCAAATACTAATAATTGATGACGATTATTCAATAAAAATACTCCTGAAAAGGATGTTGGAAAAACAGGGTTATGAGGTAGTTACAGCCAGTAGCGGCGAGGAAGGAATAGAAAAGGCACTGGCTTACCGTCCTGCACTAATTATTTGTGATTGGATCATGCCGGGTTTGACCGGACTGGAAGTTTGCCACCACATTAAAACAGACCCCAAATTTTTTACCACATTCTTTATTTTATTAACATCCTTAGATTCCGTTGCTGATTGTGTCAAAGGTTTAGATGCTGGTGCCGATGATTTTATCTCCAAACCTATTGAGCATAATGAATTACAAGCACGGGTAAGAGCGGGATTACGCTTGCATCAATTAAGTAGAGATTTGCAGGCTCAAAAGTTGCTTTTAGAATCAGAAATGTCAGAAGCAGCAGAATATGTGCGATCGCTGCTGCCTTTTTCGATGACTGAACCATTCAATATAAATTTCCGATTTATTCCCTCGCGACAACTCGGCGGTGACTGTTTCGATTACTATTGGCTCGATGATGATTATCTGGCAATTTACTTACTCGATACTGCCGGACATGGACTCAAAGCGACTCTTCCCTCTGTCTCAGTGCTGAATCTGTTGCGTTCCCGTGCGCTCAAAGGTTTAAATTACTATCAACCTAGTGATGTATTGAAGGCTTTAAATGATACCTTCCAGATGAATTATCAAAATGACAAATATTTTACGATTTGGTACGGAGTTTACAACCGAATTAATCGCCAGTTAATTTATGCTAGTGCAGGTCATCCACCAGCAGTTTTAGTAACCGGCACATCTCCAAGGAAGTCTGAAGTTAAACTCTTAAAAACCCCCGGTATGCCAGTCGGCATGTTTCCAGAGGCAAAATATATTGATGGTTTTTGCAATATTGAAAAATTCAGTACCCTTTACATTTTTAGTGACGGCGCTTATGAAATCACTAAATCAGATGGTACACTTTGGAGTTTAGATGCTTTTATTCAGCTACTAGTTAGCTTACAAAACCCTGTTGATAGCCAACTTGATCACGTACTGAGTTATTTAATTGCCCTGAACTCCAAAGATGCTTTTGATGATGATTTATCGATTTTGCAAATAAAGTTTGATTAGTTATGTCTTGGAAAGTAAAACCTGATTAAATGCATCTTGACTGGGAAATATTTCAAATACTTTATCCATGTTAGTCAGTTCAAATAATATTCTGACTTGCTCATTAATTGAGCATAGAACAAGCTTTGTATCCGCTGCTCGCAAGGTTTTGAAAGCTAAGACTAAAGCTCCCAAACCTGAACTATCCATAAACGTTACATCTTTAAAATCAACTAACACAATTTTTGCGCCATTTTCTATAACATCAGTGATATTTTGTCGAAATTCTTGTGAAGTTGTGGCGTTTAAATTACCACTGAGCTTAATAACTTTTACTTGTTCTCTCATGATTATGTCACGTTGATTTGTGTAAATGATGCTCTGATGTCGCTATTATATACCCATCATAGAACATTTAAAAATGCTTGCAAAATAAAATCTAAGATTACATATTGAGTAATAATTGATAATTACTTAGGATGTATAAAGATTAATTATAAACATTTCTATCTGATTTTTTGTAATCACAAAAAAATCATTATCTCAATACAAGTATAGTTTTTTTAGTAGGAACAGACCAATTACAAATAAAGAAGGTAAGCAAGTCGGTATAGTAAAACTCATGTATGTTGATTTTTGTAAAACAGATGGAATGACTGATTTTTCAGTAGTTTGCTGATTTGATGTTTCTTCATATAGGTTGATTTTTTTAATGCCTGCTTGCTTGCATCTCATTGACGTAGGTATATACTGATCTACAAGCTGAAGTTGCTGCTTTTCAGATTATTTCCCAAATATTTTTGCAAAACTGAGGTTCTCCAATAAACCTCATAATGATAGTCGTGATTAAACAATTCAAAATTCAATGGGTTGTAGCGATCGCATTGCCTGGGTGGTAGGTATCGATTATTCTCCAATTTAACGACGGGTCTGCATGACACACCAAATTTTCCCCTGCTCTAGCCCCCAATTCAGTACTACAAGCAAAAATACTATGAAAATTACTCAACTATCGGGGTTTCATATCAGAATCATTAGTGGATATAATCCTTTGTTGAATACTGAATACTTATGATAGTAACTAGCATCTACGTTTATTTATGTCCAATTACTTACATAATTGAAATAATTTACCTCTAAACTGCCGCTCTAGAGCCAAAAGTTTCGGTTTCAACAGCGCCAAGCAAGCTCGAAGCTACACCAATGCCCTAAAAGAAGTTCTCTGAGGCGATCGCCTCTGCTATTTTTAGTATTCCCAATATCTGTCATTTCTCAACAGACAACACAAAAAGTAAAGAGTTATGAATTTTTAACTCCTAACTCCTAACATCCCTCAAACCGGACTCACTTTGGCTCTGTAAAGCAACTTTTCACCTTGAAGGTAGCCAGTGTAGCGGACTTTGACTTTTTCTCCAGGTTGTGCTATACCCTCCATCAATTGGTGCAGTTGGGGGTCATAAGATAATTCTGCTCCTACAGGTGCGATCGCTTCCACTCCCCACGCCTGTAAAAGCTTTTCCAAGGGTTTCTGTACCAACGGGACTATTTTGACTGCTGCTAGCTGAGGATTCTCCTGGGCTTTCTGTGCTGCTGTTGGCCATTGCAATAATAAAGACTCCAGCAGTTGCAAACTCGACTGCTGGAGTTCTTGTAGTAATATCTCTCGTTGCTGTTCTAATTGAAGTTGAGAGCGATCGTACTCTCTTCTTAAATCTGCAATTTCTTGTAATAATTCCTGAGTAGGTGCTTTTTGCTCTTGTAACAACTCTAGGGTTGAAAAAGCTGTGATTAATTCATTCAATGACATCTGTAGTACTGACGACAGCTTGAGCAGCACCTCTACCCGCATCTGCTCAAGTTTTCCTTGGCGTAACCGCAAAATCTGACGCTCTGAGACACCAGCAGCACGACTCAGCGCTTTAAAACTAGAAATACCCACCTGTTGCATTAAGTCTTGCAACTTTTGGGTATTGGGTATTGGGTATTGGGTATTGGGCATGAGGCATTGGGTATTGGGCATTGGGCATGGGGCATTGGGCATGGGGCATTGGTATTTAGTGATTAAGTTTCTTCTCTATTCCCTATTCCCTATTCCCTATTCCCCATTCCCCATTCCCCATTCCCCCTTCCTATTCTTCCAGTAAACTTCTCAACATCCAAGCTGTCTTTTCATGTACTTGCATCCGCTGAGTCAATAAATCGGCGGTAGGTTCGTCGTTAACTTCCTCTATCACAGGAAAAATAGACCGTGCAGTTCTGACTACGGCTTCTTGTCCTTCTACTAGTAAGCTAATCATCTCCACAGCTTTAGGAACTCCAGGGGTTTCTGGAATCGAACTGAGTTTGGCATATTCGCTGTAGGTTCCTGGCGCGGGATAGCCAAGCGCTCTAATTCTCTCGGCTATTAAATCAACTGCTAAGGCTAATTCTGTATACTGGGTTTCAAACATCAAATGCAATGTTTGAAACATCGGCCCCGTTACATTCCAATGGAAGTTATGAGTTTTCAGATACAGTGTATAAGTATCAGCCAACAGGCGAGATAAACCCTCGGCAATTTTAGCCCTACTCGCCTCGTCAATGCCGATATTTACATTTTTGACTGTTACTTTCGATGACATAATTTTCTCCTAATTAGGTTATATGTAATTGGGGACTGGGGAAGAAGCAAGGGAGCAGGGAGAAAGGGAGAATAGTTTTCCCCTCTGCCCCCCACACCCCGCCCCTCTGCCTCTTTTCAATGCCCAATACCCCATACCCAATTCTCATTATCTATGCCAAGTGCATTTTCAAAACGCTGCGGGGTGCTTTACGGACTCTGGCTAAAACGGTTTCTTTGCCTAAACGCTGGCAAGCTTCATACCGATGGCAACCAGAAAAGCCATAATATTGTCCATCTACTTCTAGGACATCAATAGGTTCTTGCTGCCCAATCTCCGCAATCGATTCCATTAAGGCTTGCACTTTATTTGGATCGTTTGCACGGGGCAATGGCCGTTTTATCTGATTTAATGGAATTTCTTGGACTCTAACCATAAAAAGTTTATCCAACTAGTTCTGTTTTGTGCCTCTAAATAAATCATAGTCATTATGACTTCGTTTTGCAACTGGTATTTGGGGCAAAATTGGTAATGGTATCATTGGAGCACTCATGCGACAAAAAAACCGCGCTACAAAGCAATTGGAAAATCAGCTCCAACGAAGCATTAAGGGGCAAAAGATGCTTTCTAAGAGAGATTACTTGCTATCGCAACTCTTGGAGATGCTTCGCGTAGCTTGCTTCCCCGTAGGGGTACGCTATCAGGTAGCCATGAAATTTTTGTTTTGGCGTTTTTCCCACACTGTGCTGACAACATTTTGTCTATTGGGTCTGACTGCTGCATCTGGGCCTGAGAGCAACATCCCGGATATGGAACTTAAAATTGGGATTGTGCAGCGATTTGGCGCCGAAGCCACAGCCAAGTTGCAACTGGAACCCATAAAAGGCGATCGCTTAAAGCTAAAGTTTAAAGCGGGCAATAAGCAGCAAACCCTAGTTACCAAGAACCCTGTAAAGCTGGAAACAGTCATGCAAGCTTTACCCCAGCCAGCAGTCGAAGAAGTGGTAATTTTGGGCACATACCGCACTTTTGAAACAGCAGAAGACAGTGCGAATAAATGGCGTTCTCAGGGAATGGAAGTGGAAATAGCCCAGCCAGAACGCTGGCAAGTTTGGGCAAAACGAGATGTTTACAGCACTCCTTTACTGCGACGCTTGTTATTACAAAACATCCAAGCTTCTACCAAAGAGAAAGTATATCTTGATACTAAAATTTTAAAACAAGTGCCGCGAGTCAGTTGGGTGGTGGATGGCAATCGCTATAGCCCGAATGATTTGGAAATTAGCACTGAGAAAAACTTGATTCGGGTGAATAAAAGCGAAAAACCAGAAAATGCTCGTCTTTATGCCGGGCGACTGAATTTGCAGCCAAATGCATACGGCACATACACTCTAGTTAATCAAGTACCTTTAGAAACTTATTTGCGTGGGGTTGTACCTTACGAAATAGGCACGGATGCACCAACAGCGGCGCTGGAAGCCCAGGCAATTCTCGCCCGGACTTATGCCTTGAGAAATTTACGCAGGTTTGCCGCAGACAACTATCAGTTATGTGCTGATACTCACTGCCAAGTTTATTATGGGCTGAAGGGAGCAGCTAGCAAAACAGACCAAGCGATCGCCTCAACCAAGGGTAAAGTACTAACCTATAAAAATGAACTAGTAGACGCCCTGTATTCTTCCACCACTGGTGGTGTCACTGCTTCCTTCAGTGATGTCTGGAATGGCGATGATCGTCCCTATCTCCGTCCTGTACTGGATGCTGCAACTAATTTTTGGGATTTATCTAAGCAGAGTTTAGCCGATGAAAAGAACTTCCAAA
Organism: Nostoc edaphicum CCNP1411; assembly: GCF_014023275.1. Lineage (NCBI taxonomy): Bacteria > Bacillati > Cyanobacteriota > Cyanophyceae > Nostocales > Nostocaceae > Nostoc > Nostoc edaphicum. The sequence goes on along the minus strand of NZ_CP054698.1, from coordinate 4,630,121 downwards.
AATTTATTAATACGCAACAAGGATTTAATGAAAGCAAGTGGAATGTGTTTCGTTGGCGCAAGGAAACCCGTCTAGAGGATATTACCAAAGACTTGCAGAAATTTTTGCAGGTGAAAAACAGTCCCCATGCCAAATTTAAGACAATTCAAGCTATGGCAGTAGTGAAGCGAAGCCAGAGTGGACGTATCCTTGAACTTGCCGTTAAAACTGATCACAGCACCTTTATTCTGCACAAAGACGAAGTTCGCAGCGCCTTTGCAGCTCCTACAAGTACGCTTTTTTACATAGAACCTCTGAACAAAGGCAAACCGGAACTCTGGGGATACGCTTTTATTGGTGGTGGATTAGGACATGGAGTTGGCTTGAGTCAAACAGGCGCTCAAAATTTAGCGAAACTAGGTTGGTCAAGTCCAAAAATTCTCCAATTCTACTATCCTGGTACTGAGATTCAAATTCTCAGTAAAGAGATTAAGCTGTGAAGTACCTACACTGACTTGGAGTATCAAACCGCAACGCGAAAGTCATTCATTAGTCCAAGAGATACCAATACCTAGTATTTAACGTGGTTTAAATCAGTCAGATGCATAAAAAGTTTTTCCGTCCACAAGAAAGAGGATATGCACCAATGACTAATGACCAATGACCGTCTCAGTCGTGGTCTAAATACCTGAAAATTGCTGTCAAAAATTAAGCAGGAACACAACATTTACTGTGTTCCTGCTCAACATGAAAATTAGGCTTTTTGTCAAAGTCGTTTCAAGAGGCACAAACGGCACTGGGAGGGTATTTACCCTAGATGCCCTGCTTCTATTTTTTCAACATTAGTAACTCTTGCAAGAGGTTTATGGTTGAGTCGCTGACTCTTAGTAAAGATCTTCTTCTTTGTGAGTTTCGATTGTTACGTCAGAGGTTGGATAGGCGACACAAGTCAGTACATATCCCTTTTCGATTTGTTCATCATCTAAGAATGATTGGTCGCCCTGATCGACACTACCTGATACGATTTTACCTGCACAGGTAGAACAAGCACCAGCGCGGCAAGAGTAAGGCAAGTCAAGACCAGCTTCTTCAGCAGCGTCCAGAATATAGGTATCGTCATCAACGTCAAGCGTCTTATTTAGTCCTTCGGCCTCGTTGATTAGTGTCACTTTATAAGTTGGCATTGAGTAATCCTCTCTTTTGCAAACGGCAGTATAAGTTATTTTAAGGCAAAGGTCACGGCTGTTCTGTGGAATTAGCCGCTAGTTCAAATTTGCTTCAATTCTGATACTACGAGAAAAATTAAACGATGTAACTGGAAATTGAACCCGATTAGTAATGAAATTTAGTTGCTTAATCCCGATAAGTTTTATTTATATTATTTCATGCCCTAGTGAGGTTGTGATTAGTAAAAATTATGTTACTGAGAATAAAACATGAATAAGATTAATATTACCTATGTTTTTTAGGATTTACGCAAAAGAGATCCTCCAACTCCCTTAAAAAACATAGCTGTTTTATTTCCTGAAAGGCGCTGATTTACAAGCGTTATGAGCAAAAAATCATTAAAAAATCTGATTAGACAATTATCATAGCGATCGCAGCGCTTGTCTGCGGCAATTCCCTAGAGAAGCACTGAAATTTTCTGGCTGAAGCGGTAATCTTTATTGTTCTCAATTTTTTTGTTCATTGTCTTGACAAAGAACTTAATTTATGAATTTAAACAAACCTACCCTAAATAAAAAAGGGGGCTTTTCTTTTCAAGTTTTCTCTTTTGAGCATACGTACTTCTGACTAGCTTCAAATACCTTGAGAGGTTATGACGAATGTTGTAGAGTCTAGACTGGTGAAGTCATTGGATTCCCCATGAAGAGAGAATCTTACCACTATAAACGTGGGAGACTCCAAAACAGAACTAGTGAGGATCATGTATAATTCAGAAGCAGCTTTGGAAAAAGCAATAGTGCGTGTAGGTTTGGTAGGTACTGGGTATGCGGCAAAGTTTCGATCTGAAGCATTTCTTAATGATGAGCGATCGCATTTAGTCGCAGTTGTTGGTCATATCCCAGAAAAAACAGAAGCCTTTGCCAGAGAGTACCAAATTGAAGCGTTGAGTTCTTGGCAAGAGCTAGTAGAGCGGGAAGATATAGACCTAGTAGCGATCTCCACTATTAATCGAGATCATGGTGCGATCGCTCGTGCAGCCCTCACCAACAGCAAACACGTAATTGTAGAGTATCCTCTCTCGTTGGATGTAGTCGAAGCCGAGGAACTGATTATCTTAGCCAGAGCACAAAAAAAACTTCTGCACGTGGAACACCTAGAACTTTTGGGTGGTTTGCATCAAGCCTTAAAGCAAAACTTAGCCAAAATTGGTGAAGTGTTTTATGTTCGCTACAGCACCATCAATCCCCAAAATCCTGCACCCCGCAAATGGACTTATAACCACGAGTTGTTCGGTTTTCCCTTAATTGGTGCCCTGTCTCGCCTACATCGTCTCACCGATTTGTTTGGTACAGTATTTACTGTTAACTGTCATCAGCGATATTGGGAAATAGAACCGGAATACTACCAAACCTGTTTCTGCACTAGTGAAGTATCGTTTAACAGTGGACTTTTAGCCCAAGTAGTTTATGGCAAAGGCGAAAGTATTTGGCAATCAGAACGTAAGTTTGAAGTTCACGGTGAAAAAGGTGGTTTAATTTTTGATGGCGACACCGGAATTTTTATCCAGCCAGGGGAAACAACAGCTATAGAAGTTGGCCCTCGTCGGGGTTTGTTTGCTAAAGACACGAATATGGTGTTAGACCATCTTTTTGATGGGACTCCTTTGTACGTTACCCCAGAGGAGAGCTTATATACCCTAAAGGTTGCTGATGCTGCACAAAGAGCTGCAAAGACAGGGTTAACTATGTTTATGAAAGATACTTTAGATAAAAGTTAATGAAAACCGAACTAATTGTTATTTTATCCCAGCGAGAAATAGATAAAATGCGTCAAGCTGGGCGTTTAGCAGCCAAACTCCTCCAGCATCTTGAACCGTTTGTGAAGCCAGGGGTTAGCACTCTTGAACTGAATGATGAAGCCGAACGTTGGACGCAAGCGCATGGAGCAAAAAGCGCACCTCTTGGTTATAAGGGCTATCCTAAATCGATTTGCACCAGTGTAAATGAGGTAATTTGTCACGGCATTCCTAACGCCAAGCAAATTCTGAAAGAAGGTGACATCATTAATATTGATGTAACGCCGATTGTTGAGGGGTATCACGGTGATACATCCAAGACATTTTTTGTCGGTACTCCTTCCCCAACAACGAGAAAGCTGGTAGAGGTGACAGAGGAGTGTCTCCGCCTCGGTATTGCTGAAGTTAAACCTGGGGGGCGCATTGGCGACATTGGTGCAGCCATTCAAGAGTATGCTGAAGCAGAAGGCTTTTCTGTGGTGCGAGATTTCGTTGGACATGGCATCAGTAATATTTTCCATACTGCGCCGGATGTTCCCCATTATGGGACACGCGGTAAAGGCAAGCGCCTCAGACCAGGGATGGTTTTTACTATTGAGCCAATGATTAACGAAGGTACTTACGAAGTCGAAGTTCTCAGCGATAAATGGACTGCGGTAACGCGCGATCGCAAGCTTTCTGCTCAATGTGAGCATACCTTAGCTGTAACTGAAGATGGCGTTGAAATCCTCACCTTACCTGAAGGCGAGAATTACTGGAACCTAGATAAAACAGCTAGTTAGAATAATTAAGAGCAGCAATACCTGCTCTAGTTCTGAACCTGGAAGGATAAATCTCGATGGTTTCAGCCACTCTTAATACAGGTACTCTTAGCTCTGAGACATTCATTGCTGGCTATCTGGATGATGTACGCTACGAGTTAATCGACGGAGAACTAATCGACTTGGAACCCACTGGACTTCATGAACAGGTAGCTGGGTTAATTAATCGTAAGCTCAACGTAGCAATTGATCTGCTCAATTTGCCTTGGTTTATTCCCATGAAATGTCTGATTAAACCATTAGGTCAAAATTCAGCCTTTAGACCCGATGTTGTGATTCTTGATCAGACGGGTTTGGCGAATGAGCCACTATGGAAAACTGAGCCAGTGATTACACTAGGCAAGTCTGTTAAATTGGTCGTGGAGGTTGTCAGTACCAATTGGCAGAATGACTATGCCCGAAAAGTGGAAGACTACGAAGCTTTAGGTATTGGGGAGTATTGGATCGCAGATTATCTAGGGCTAGGAGGCAAACGCTACATCGGCTTATCCAAGCAACCTGTAATCACAATTTATCAGTTAGTCGATGGAACTTATCAAGGACAACAGTTTAGGGGAACAGAACGCCTCATCTCCCAAACATTTCCAGACCTGAATTTGACCGCAGAACAGATATTTATTGCGGGTCGGTAGAGTTAGAGATTGGGGAACACGTAGCACTCTCTGGAGAGAAGTATAGCTAAGTGCTGAGTGCTGAGTGCTAAGTGCTGAGTGCTGAGTATAAACCCAGTTGTTTCAAGACTTTGAGCAATCAAGACTGTCCTAATCTGTGTGACACGGCTATATTTAAACTGTGTTTTACTCCTGAATTCTGAATTCTGAATCCTGAATTCTGTTATAACTATCTTCCCAACTTATTGGGAATACCTTCACACCCACCAGGAATAGTACCTCTGGTTTTTTCGCCACCCCAACTGCAACAGTAGTGACGTGTAGACTCAGACATCCTTTGTACATTGCTGAAATCGGCATTTTCCACCACAGCGCCAGTTTGTTCCCCAGTTTCATAATCTGGTGGTTCAGTGCGGCTGCGGGGTGATGCTCTATCTACTACACCATAAAATAGGCGAATCCCGTTCAGGTCAGCATCGCTAAGATTAGCACTATATAAAATTGTGCGAGAAAGATTGGCTTTTACTAAATCACAACCGACCAGATTAGCGCGGACAAGATTAGCTTCGCTCAGATCAGTCCAACGCAAATCAGTACCAGAAAGGTCTGCTGCGGCTAACATTACGCCTAAATCAATGACGCGCACACCTTCTAGGCGGTCTTCTGCATATCCGCCACTTCCGTTGAAAATGGCTCTACCTAATCGGCCATCGCGTTTTAGAGGTGACAGTAACTTAGAACGTGAGAGAAAACGGAGAATTTTCGCTTTCCCACTAGCATCGACACTACTTAAAATCGCCGCAGTGCGTCCTTCAGCGATCGCTCTTTCTTGGGGCCAATCTTCTAATAATCCTTCTTCATCTAATACCAAGTCTGAAACACCTTGGAAATAAGAATCAATTGTCTGTTGCTGGGTAATAATATTTTGCTGAACCGTCAGCATATTTTGCTGAATTGTCAAGTCTTTAGAAATGACATATTGTCGCCATGCTACGTAAACGGCGATGATAGCGATGAGAATTTGCCCCAAAGCGCCAAACCATTCTGCTAGGCTACCAGCAATATCCCAGTTAATCTGGCGTCCTAAAAGCAGTAAGCGATCGCCTGCACCTGTGAATCTGATCAAGCCAATGATGGCTACTATTAGTCCCAAAAATGCCACAAACAGCGTGCGTTCTTGGGGTGAAAACCACTCGTTTAAAACTTCTTGCAACCAAGGCAATAATATCGCGAGGGATAAAAGCAAAGCTATCAGCGTTCCGATAATGCCGATGATCCAGTTATTGAGGATAACTCCAACGAGGGTGATGGCGATCGCGATTAGAGTAATCAGCAATGCCCTCGGCTTAACTGTAAATTGCTTGGTAGTATGTTGCTTGAAGTCAGAACGGGCTTGTTGTAAATGCGGAGATTTTAAAGACGCGATCGCCGCTAATGCTTGTTGCGTCGCTAGTGCTTCTGAGTTTAGGTTTTTCTCCGTTGCACCACCGTCAAAGTCATCTGGCTGCAAATCGTTTTCGGGGGCTGGTTCTGGGGTTGGTAGATTAGAGGAAGTCATGTTTTCTATTTTGCCCTCTCAATCCAGGTTATGCAGCGTTCCTACCGCAGTAAATTGTTAAAAAACAGGCCGAAGATTATCCTGCTTGTACTTCTGAAAACTACCACTATTGCCCTAACAGTCATTGCTAGACCAGTTGCTCACCTGACTTGAACAGCCTGGAGCGATCGCAATTTGCATATTCTGCCATAGAAAGTAATTTAATTGGAGCGATCGCTTTATTCTGCTTACTCCTTTGAGGTGAATGAATATTCGTCCCAATCACAAATGGGGCAATACCCAATCGCTTGATAAATATTATTGGCTGTGGGATTGGCTAAATCTGCTATGAGGAAACAATGGCGACATCCCTGATCTAGCAGTTTTTGGCTTAACGCTGTGACACAGGCAGTGGCATATCCTTTGCGACGAGACTCTGGTGGTGTATAAGCTAAATTGATTCGACCAATTGTAGGTAACACTTGTTTACTAGACGCAACTGAAACTGGAATGCTATCAACCCAAAAATAAGTATTCTGCTGTTTCAATCGATTATCTACTTGGTATTCAACATCCTCGCTCACCGCCTCATCTATCTCAGATAAAAATGCAGAAAGCCACTTGATCAAAAGAGAGCGATCGCCTTCAGTTGCCAGTCTAAGATATCCTCTGGCCGTTGAGACTCTTTGCACTGCCGTTAATTGGTAAATTTTCATTACCACCGACCGTTGATAAAATTGTCCTGTCAGCGCTTGCCAAATCTGCGAGAATATTTCTACCTCTTTAGCCAGTCCCATGCTTCCTGGCAGTTGCTCTTGACGCAAATCTTGAGCAATCAACCGCAAAGCATCCATATTCTGGGCTTTGGATAGGATCAATTTTTGGGGTGGGGTGCGGATGGCAACAGCTACAATCTCGCCACTTGTTTGGACAATTGCTAAATAAGGCTTACCCAGATAACGTTCTGGGTTATGCAACAAGGTATGCAAAATACTGAGCAAAACATTATTTTCTACCTGATGCTGGAGTAAGTAAGCCTGAGTGCAGTGCCAGAATTCCTGAATGTTGTCGAATCGATTTAGTTGCATGATTAGCCTTCTTCACTAACCATTACTATCAAATGATAAAAATATATATTGTGGGGTGGGCATCTTGCAGCCCTGATTAATTAAGCATGCAAGATATCCACCCCACAAAATTGAGTAATTTATTTGTTGGAATTCCCAGTCATTTGCCCTCAATTAAGGTGCAAGGGCATTACCCCGAATTAGACTACCAATGGTTTTGGCAGTAATCTTCAATTGGGTGATGGGATTAGCAGGGACAACCGTTTTATACAGATAGCTATCAAATGTTAGCCGCTGCACATCGAGGTCATCACACATTTCCACAAATGCCTCACGGGTAGCATCGGAACGATAGAAGACGGTTTGTAGAATGTCCAACACCTTGTAGGTGAGTCCGTATCTTTTATCCCAACGCTTCAGGTAAAGCTTGAGGTCGCCTTCTGTAGGAATACGGCTACCACTGTTAGATGTTTCTACAATGGTTTCAGCACACATCCGCCCAGATTTAGCGGCAAAATAAATACCTTCGCCAGAGGACTTAGTAACATAACCAGCAGCATCTCCCACCAAAGCGATGCGACCAACAACACGACGGGGACGGGGATGTTCAGGAATGGGGTGGGCTTCGACTTTGATGATTTTACCGCCTGCTAGCTTCTCGGAAGCACGGGCGCGGATACCAGCTTGTAACTGTTTGATGCTGGCTTTGTTGATGTGCATCGTGCCAGTACCGACAGCTACGTGGTCATATTTGGGGAAAACCCAAGCGTAGAAATCGGTAGAAACGTCATCACCGACATACATTTCGGCGAGGTCGTTATAGTAGGCCATTTTGTCTTCGGGTAAGCGAATTCGCTCTTGGAAAGCGATCGCATAATTGTAATCCCCAGCGTCCATTTCTTTAGCAACGCGAGAATTAGCCCCATCGGCCCCAATAATTAGATCCACCTTCAGGGTTTTAGCAATCCCCTGTGATATACCGTCTGTATGGTCAATGTAATGGATGGTATAGGGATCAGTATTGTTTCCTGGTATATCAAGTTTATGAACAGTGGCATTAATTAAATTTGCGCCTACTTTTGCCGCGCGATCGCGCAAGAAGCCATCCAGCACTTCCCGACGGCACATTCCTATATATTCATCTTCATTTATCAGATTGATATCAACCTCGCGATTGGAAGGCGAAATCATTTTCATCTTCCGGACTCGGCGATCGATAATCTCTGGTGGTAAGTCAAATTCACTCACCATACACAGGGGAATTGCACCCCCACAAGGCTTTGCGTTGTCTAGCTTCCGCTCAAACAGGTAGGTTTCAATCCCAGAGGCTGCCAGTGTTTCAGCGGCAGATGAACCAGCAGGGCCTGACCCAATAACAGCAACCCGTAGTGTCAAAGGTCTTTCTCCCAATCTTCACATTTACCGAGAGCATACTACCACGGTCTTTCTAGTGATTTGGCGCTTTTCCCCCAGGTTTCTGCACAAATGCAATATTCCTTAATGTTTCGATACGAAAAACGAGATGGCGGATGGATGGCATGAGTAAATTCTTTGTAGAGACGGCGATTTATCGCGTCTCTCTAAAGTGTCAGTCTTTTAGACGCGATAAATCGCGTCTCTACATGAGGGCTTTCTAAAACTGGATCTGACTTATGTGTACACCAGAGAGGTTAATTTCCCTACTTCCCCTTCTTTAAATACTGTGCGTAGGCGTAGCCCGTCGTAGACATCGCATTTACCAATGGGAATCATAACAAACAGATTTACCACAGTAAATAACCAATGCCTTACCAAAACATTACCGCCTCCCTTACCCCAGCAGATATCCAAGAAATTAAAGCAGCCTTTGCGACTATCCAAGCAAAGATGCCTTTTCTCGTTACCCTGAGTGCAGAAGAACGACGCAACTTATTTAAAATGGGTGATAAAAGACTAGCTTTTGTCAACAATAGCCTGATTGCTGCCCAATCTAACCGAGATATTTTACCAGCCAGCTTTGATTTAGAAGAATTTGTGCGGGATTATCAACTAGCTGCTAACCTCACCGAAGTTTTGATTGGACTGCGACAACTGACAGAACAGGTAGATGATACCCTAATGGCTGTTGGTAGCGAAGCAATGGGTAGTAGTTTGACAGTTTATGATTACGTCAAGACTGCTGCTAAAAAAACTCCAGGGTTAAAAACTATTGCTCAACAGTTAGGCGAACGGTTTAAAGCTATTAAAAGTAAACCTGCGAAAGCTGCTGTCGATTCTTAAAGGCTTTTAAAAAGCTTTTAGTGATGTAGCCAATACTTTGAGATCCCCCTAAATCCCCCTTAAAAAGGGGGACTTTGATTTCGACTCCGGTTCCCCCCTTTTTTAAGGGGGGTTAGGGGGGATCTCCAATGACTATGCACCTTAACCGAGCAGCATAGGGGGTATAAACACTAGAAAAAATGACAAACCAACTCAATAGCAGCAATCTCTATCTACCTTACAATCCAAAGCTTGTAGAAAGAGCGAAAGAACTTCGTAAAAATATGACCCCAGCAGAAAAAAAGCTGTGGAATGAATATTTGAGAAATTTTCAATATCGGGTTTTAAGACAACGACCAATTAATCATTTCATAGTAGATTTTTACTGTCCTCCTTTACAAACAGTGATTGAAATTGATGGGGATAGCCATTTTACAGATGAAGGTCAAGATTACGATCTGGAGAGAACAAACATTTTGGAAGGCTATGGTTTAAAGATCATTAGGTTTACAAATAGTCAAGTTTTAAATCACTTTGATAGTGTATGTGAGCAGATACAGCAGATGATCCCCCCTAACCCCCCTTAAAAAAGCAGGGCTGTTTCATTCCATTTCAAACATGATTTGTCAAGATGGTTAGCGAGAAAATTGTAAGTGAGGGTGACGAGAAGATGAACTTTTAAGCACTTGAACAACAGTAAAATTGTTCATTTTCTTGGCACGCTGGTAACAAAATAATCAATTTTAAATCGCTAGAACCCTTGATATTTAACGCTCTTTAGGGAATGAAACAGCCCTGCCTTAAAAAAGGGGGGAACCGGAATTAAAGTCCCCCTTCTTAAGGGGGATTTAGGGGGATCTCCATGACTACGCACCTTAACCGAATCATATTGAGAGTCTCCCGATTTGCAAAACGAGATGTATCTTTTGGTCAATGAACCTCAAAGCATCGCCGATAAACCTCAAAGCATCGCCGATGAACCTTAAAGCTTCGTCGATGAACCTCAAAGCATCGTCGATGAACCTCAAAGCTTCGCCGATGAACCTCAAAGCTTCGCCGATGAACCTCAAAGCATCAGCGATGAACCTCAAAGCTTCGTCGATGAACCTCAAAGCATCAGCGATGAACCTCAGAGCTTTGTTAATGAGCCTTTAATGCTCACTCACGAATATTAAAGACTCTAAATCAGGAATTAGGAATTGCAAGCTTGGTATTATACCCATAGCCGCGTGTAATCTGCCGCCTTGCCCTGATTTATGCTCATAACTCCCCGCCACACTAACAAGCTCTCCCTCTTTTTCCTTTTCTGTTTCACCCTACTCCTAACTCTCTTCCTCTCTCTACCTTGGGTAAACGCCAAAGAAACCCCCAAACCCAAACCCCAAGATTGGCAGATTAACGGTATATTAGCCGCCCTTGATGATGGACACGACAAAGTTAAGGAATATGCTCTGGATAAATTAGTTGAATATAACCCTCTTCTGTCACTTTCCGGGAAAGTGATCGCTAGAAGCCTCATGAGGCAATCAATACAAGCTATACTATTAGAAAAAAATAGGACTTGTATTTGTTATTAGAAAATAATCGCGCAATCGCTTGTTATACAAAAGCTCTAGATTTTAGAAAAGGCAAATGTTTTCGGAGAGTGACAGAAGAGGGATAATCTGAAAGATTTAAAATCCCTGGTGAAGAAACCAGAGGATATTGCCGAGAAAGCTGCCAATATCCTCAAGGATGAAAAGGTGGACGCCAAAGTTCGTTCAGGTGCGGCATCGGCATTGGGCAACTTGGGAGACGCCGCAGCCAAGTATGTCCCTGACATCGCTAATATCCTTAAGGATGAAAAGGTGGACGCCAACGTTCGTTCAGGTGCGGCATCGGCATTGGGCAACTTGGGAGACGCCGCAGCCAACTATGTCCCTGACATCCTCAATTTCCTCAAGGATAAAAAGGTGGACGCCAACGTTCGTTATGGTGCGGCATCGGCATTGGGCAACTTGGGAGACGCCGCAGCCAACTATGTCCCTGACATCGCTAATATCCTTAAGGATGAAACGGTTCCCACCAACGTTCGTGGTAGTGCGGCATCGGCATTGGGCAACTTGGGAGACGCCGCAGCCAACTATGTCCCTGACATCGCTAATATCCTTAAGGATGAAACGCTTCCCACCAACGTTCGTGGTAGTGCGGCATCGGCATTGGGCAACTTGGGAGACGCCGCAGCCAACTATGTCCCTGACATCGCTAATATCCTCAAGGATGAAACGGTTCCCACCAACGTTCGTAGTAGTGCGGCATCGGCATTGGGCAACTTGGGAGACGTCGCAACCAAGTATGTCCCTGACATCGCTAATATCCTCAAGGATGAAAAGGTGGACGCCGACGTTCGTTATAGTGCGGCATCGGCATTGGGCAACTTGGGAGACGTCGCAACCAAGTATGTCCCTGACATCCTCAATTTCCTCAAGGATGAAAAGGTTCCCACCAACGTTCGTTATGGTGCGGCATCGGCATTGGGCAACTTGGGAGACGCCGCAGCCAAGTATGTCCCTGACATCCTCAATTTCCTCAAGGATGAAAAGGTGGACGCCAAAGTTCGTTCAGGTGCGGCATCGGCATTGGGCAACTTGGGAGACACCGCAGCCAAGTATGTCCCTGACATCCTCAATTTCCTCAAGGATGAAAAGGTTCCCACCAACGTTCGTTATGATGCGGCATCGGCATTGGGCAACTTGGGAGACGCCGCAGCCAAGTATGTCCCTGACATCGCTAATATCCTCAAGGATGAAAAGGTGGACACCAACGTTCGTTATGGTGCGGCATCGGCATTGGGCAACTTGGGAGACGCCGCAGCCAAGTATGTCCCTGACATCGCTAATATCCTCAAGGATGAAAAGGTGGACGCCGACGTTCGTTATAGTGCGGCATCGGCATTGGGCAACTTGGGAGACGTCGCAACCAAGTATGTCCCTGACATCCTCAATTTCCTCAAGGATGAAAAGGTTCCCACCAACGTTCGTTATGGTGCGGCATCGGCATTGGGCAACTTGGGAGACGCCGCAGCCAAGTATGTCCCTGACATCCTCAATTTCCTCAAGGATGAAAAGGTGGACGCCAAAGTTCGTTCAGGTGCGGCATCGGCATTGGGCAACTTGGGAGACACCGCAGCCAAGTATGTCCCTGACATCCTCAATTTCCTCAAGGATGAAAAGGTTCCCGCCGACGTTCGTGGTAGTGCGGCATCGGCATTGGGAAAAATCAGACAACTGAAATTAGAAGAGGTTGCTGTAGTTTTGAATTATGTCTACGAACCAAATCAGGGAAGTTTTGATTATGGTCAGAATAATTATGAATTTTGGCGATTTTGGACTTATTTCTTGGGTGGCGGCACTGAGCAAGTGCAAACTTTACTGAAATGGCTTGGCAGACCTCAAGCAACTCCCGATAATCTGAAGCACCCTGAAGGTGTCAAAATACTAGAAGAATTCCGTACTACCTGGAAACTCAGTCAAGAATTTCCACGTTTACAACAAGACTTAGCTAGGCAAATTGCTGTAGTTGCCAGAAAAGTCTCTTGGCAACAACAAGATATTTTGATTTTAGAAACTCACTACCACAACCTGAAAAACGCCGGCTACAACGAAGCTGACTCACTGCAATCAGTCATAATTAACCTCAAAGGTTGGCAGTGGTTTTTCAACGCCAGAATTACTATCCTGTCCCACGCCGCCTTTTGGCTAGCCCTCATCTTCGCCTACCCCAAATTCCCCCAAATCCAAGCCATCTTCTTCTGGAACCCTTGGGTACGCCGGATTCTCGGCGTCGGCTATGTCGGCTTTCTCCTCACCTGGTTCCCCCTTCCGCCGCAAATTATTTGAACCCTTCAAACCTTCCCTATTAGCCGATGCCGGGTTAGATAATTTTTATGAGCAATCATACTTCCCAGAATCAAAAGTCAAAGTCCCCATTTCAGGAGACATCCAGCCAATTACCGCAGCCCTCCCCAGTATTCAAGGACAAATTATCTTACAAGGAGATTCCGGCTTAGGCAAGTCGATGTTTCTCCGCCATCTCTTGAAAAACTCCCAGCGCATAGTTGTTTATCTCCCCGCCCAAAAATGTCATAAAGGCGTAATTGAAGCCATCCAAGACAAGCTACACGGCCAAGCCCAAGATGCCAGCTTCCTGAAAAACCTGATTTACAGTGGCGCGATAGATATCTGCATCGACGGACTCAACGAAGTCACCGCCGAAACACGCGCCAAAATCTGCCAGTTTGTCGAAAGCTATTTCCGGGGCAACATTATCATGACTACCCAGCCCCTAGAGTGGACACCCCCCTCAACAGCAAAAACTTACTACTTGCAGCCCCTTGAACAACAACAAATTCAAGAGTTTTTGATCTCCCGTCAGCCGCGACTCCCCCAAGATGCCAAAATTCAAGGTGCTGATTACACCCAAGCCTGCACCAATTATTTAACAGAAGTCCTCAACAACCAACAAGCCAAAGAAGAGTTAGATGCTGTCCGCCGAATTCTTTCCAATCCAATGGATCTAACTGTGGTAGCGCTAATGTTATCACAAGGTAAACAGCCAAACTTGTTTCGCCTGCAAGAACAGCAATACAACCTGATGGCGGCAGAATACCAGCAAGAATGGAAACAAGAATTTCCGCTCAAAAGATTCTCAGCCGCCGTCTACCAAATGCGACTCGATGACAAACAAGCCTTACCTGCCGATGAATTTCACCAAGTTGCCATGTCTTTGGAAGACGAGAAATACAAAATGGTAGTCAGCCGTCAGTGGGAAGGTGAAAAAGGCGGAGCCAAGAAAGAATGGTACTTCCGCCACGATAAAATCATGGATTTCTTCTTGGTGCAAAACTTTCTCGGCGAAAGTGATGCCGCCGAAGGACTATTAGTTGATAGAATGGGCGATCCCCGTTTTCGTGGCGTTTATTTCTTGCTAGCAACCTTACTCCCATTAGATGCAGCCAAAGAACTGCGGGAAGATTTGATTCAATACGCTGCCGACACCAAAGACAATACGGTGAGTAATACCTTTGTGCAATTGTTGCGAACTAGGTAAGTTGGCATGGGGCATTGGGCATTTATGCGAACTGAAAAGTAGAGCCTAAATCTTGTTCATCTATAAATAATTATGTATGGTATATGTAAGACACAGTAATCCTACCAAGGATCTGTAGATTTAGTTGTAGAGGTACAGCAGCAGTGGGCATAGTAGTTGAGAACGTCTCCAAACAATTCGGGAGCTTCAAGGCAGTTGATGAGGTTAGCCTGGAAATTAAGAGTGGTTCGCTAGTTGCGTTGCTAGGGCCATCGGGATCAGGTAAATCTACGCTACTACGGTTAATTTCAGGTTTAGAAATGCCAGATAGCGGCAAAATCCTGCTGACTGGTAAGGACGCCACATACCAAAGCGTGCAACAACGGAATATTGGGTTTGTGTTTCAGCACTATGCCTTATTCAAGCATCTGACTGTCAAGCAAAATATTGCCTTTGGCTTAGAAATTCGCAAAGCACAGCCAAAGAAGATTAAGGGAAAGGTAGAACAATTACTAGAATTGGTGCAATTGACTGGATTAGGCGATCGCTATCCATCACAACTTTCTGGTGGTCAAAGACAACGGGTAGCTTTAGCAAGGGCATTAGCAGTAGAACCGGAAGTATTACTGTTAGATGAACCCTTTGGCGCACTTGATGCTAAAGTTCGCAAAGACTTACGGGCATGGTTACGCCGCCTCCATGATGAGGTTCATGTTACCACGGTTTTCGTCACCCACGACCAAGAGGAAGCAATGGAAGTCTCCGATGAGGTTGTGGTGATGAATAAAGGGCGTGTGGAACAGGTGGGGACACCAGCAGAAATTTACGATAATCCTGCTACGGCATTTGTGATGAGCTTCATCGGCCCAGTGAACGTACTACCTAGCACCTCGAAGATTTTTCAAAGTAGCGGATTTGATGCACCACACCCACAAGTGTTTTTGCGTCCGCAAGATGTGATTTTTGAAAAAGTTGCTAACGGTGCTACTACGGCTGCGACAGTGAGCCGATTGATCCATTTGGGTTGGGAAATTCAGGTGGAATTAACTTTCGATGACGGGCAAGTGGTGATGGCGCATTTAACACGCGATCGCTTTAATGATTTAGAGTTAGAACCACAACAACGAGTATATGTGAAGCCCAAGGATGCGAAGTCTTTCCCAGTGTCTTATTCAATTTGAAGAAGGCAAGAGCTAAATCATTCGTGAACAAAAAGATCCCCGATTTCTTTAAGAAATCGGGGATCTTGTTATTGCGATTTTTACAAATCAAATCTCATTGCTATGTATCTGACGTGAGTTCGACAAGTCTTATTTGACCTCTCCCCCAACCCCTCTCCGACACGGAGAGGGGAGCAAAAAGCTGAATTTTTCGTTGCTCCTCCCTCTCCGAAACGGAAAGGGAGGCTGGGAGGGAGAGGTTCATCGAAATCACGTGTATCTGAGGTAATTAACTGCCCTTGGGTACTGTATCTCCAGGCCCGGCAGTGACAATCACCAAATTTTCTGGCTTAATTAAATCTTCAATTGCCTGTTGCATATCAGCCATAGTTACTGCTTGAATCCGCTGGGGAAACTCTCGGATTTCCGATCGCGAAAGCCCCAAGACAGCATTATCCAAAATGATGCTGGATACATTACTGGGATTGGCTAAATCCACTGGGTAGCTATTGCTAATTGAACGTTTTGCTGTGTTGAATTCAGCCTCAGTCACACCTTGTTCGCGTAACTGTTTGAGTAAAGCGAGAGTACTGGCGATCGCTTTTTGGGCATCAAGAGGAGCAGTTTGCATTTGAATCAAGAATGGGCCGGGATTGATGCCGGCGGCAAAACCACTGTATATACCGTAAGTTAAACCCTGGCGATCGCGTACTTCCGTACCCAGTCGGCTCGATAAGGTATCACCACCCAAAATTTGATTTAGCACCAGTGCTGCATAATAACGTGGGTCTTTCCGAGAAATGCCATTGTAGCCAATGTAGGTAACAGCCTCAGATTTACCGGGAATTACTTTGTTTAGACGTGTCAAAGTTTGCGGTAATGGTACGGACTGTATTTTGAGAACAGGTGGCTTACCTGTGGCTTGCCATTTACCAAACACCTGATTCAGCAAAGCTTTTACCTTAACTGGATCAAAGTCTCCCACTAAGGCGATCGTTGTGGTATCCGGTCGGTAGTGTGTCTGGTAAAAACTCAGCAAATCATCACGAGTAATGCTCTTTAAACTCTCGGCTGTAGGAAAGCTGTGGAATGGATGATTTTCAGGGTAAATTGCCTGCTGGAATACTTGCCGTCCCAATCCTCTAGGATCATCTAGCTGGGCTTTAAGACTTATCAATGCCCGCTGGCGACTCAGTTCTAACTGATCGGCTGGGAAAGTGGCATTTTCTAACACATCTGCCAGAGTTTGAATCAATATCGGCAGATTTGCTGAAAGTCCCTCACCGCTGACGTTAACTCCCTCGCGGCTAGCACTGAAGTTCAAACCGGCTCCCTTGTCTTCTAAGGTTTTGGCTAGGGTTAGAGCATTTTTAGTCTGCGTCCCGTTCATTAAGTTGTTTGCAGTCAGATTAGCTAATCCAGCTTTTTGATTGCCGTCAAATTCAGTCCCAGCGTTAATTTGTGCGCTCAGGTTAATAGTGGGAAGATTGCGATCGCTTAACAGCAAAACCTTCAAACCATTATTTAAGGTAAACTCCTCTGGTAGTGATTGTTTGGTTGAATCTGTCGCTGATGTGGCAGGTGGCAAATATTTCGCCAATTCTGCTGGATCTACAGGCTTACCGGGGCTGAAATTTTCCACCGTGCGACCAGAATCAGTACCGGAAGTCCCTGCTTGACCATCTGGTTGAGTTGGCTCAAAGAAGCCGATGGTTTGTTTAGCGGGATTGAGGTAAGTTTTCGCTGCTTGCTGGACTTGAGTAGGTGTGACTTTAGCGATCGCAGCCAAGTACTTTTCAATAAAATTATAATCTCCTGCGATCGTTTGGTTATACCCCAGTTGACTAGCCTGACTAGTGATGTCTTGGTTCCCCAAAATATACGAGGCTTGCATTTGTGTCTTCGCTCGGTTCAACTCTTCTGAGGTGACTGGCTGCTGTTGCAATTTTGCTAAAGATTCCTGGAGTACTTGGGCAATTTTCCCCAACTCTTGAGCTGGAGCCGCCGTAGCATTAATTTCATACCAACCCGGTTCAATAAGTTCGGCAGCACCGCCACTTACTGAACTGGCAAGTCCAGATTCCACCAAAGCCTGATAAAGCCGAGAACTACGTCCACCTGTGAGAATGGCATCCATCACATCAATTGCCGGGACATCAGGATGTTTGATATCTGGCAGAGGATACACCGCTTGCAATAGTGCTGCACTTCCAGGTTGCTTAAGGACAATTGGCGCTTTTTTCGCAACAGAGGTAGATGATGGGGAAGCGTCGGCGAGGGCAGAAGATGCCGAGTAACGATCAATTGCTCTCCTGGCATTATCGAGTACTGTGTCCTTTTTTGCTCGTTGCGATAACTTCCCGTAAGTTTCTTTCACAACTTTGAGTACGGGTTCTGTGGCAAAATCTCCGGTAATCACCAACGTGGCATTTTCTGGGCTGTAGTAGGTTTGGTAATAATTCCGCACCTGCTCCACCGTGAATTTCTCTACATCTGCTTTTGTCCCTCCCACAGGTAAACCATAGGCTCTGCTAGGGAAAGCATCTCGCATCACTGCCCGATTCAGACGATAGTCTGGTGAATTTTCGTACCCCTGTAATTCGGAAATCACCACCCGCTTTTCACTTGTCAGTTGCTCAGGCCCAATTAAGGAGTTTTCCATGCGATCGGCTTCCAGCGTCAGCAGTGCTTCCAGTTTGTCTCGCTGCACAGTGCCAAAGTAAGCTGTTTCGTCATAACTAGTAAAAGCATTGAACTGGCTACCCAAGGCACTAAACAACCGTCCAAACTGTACTGGACGGTCATTTGTCCCTTTGAACATCAAATGTTCTAGCTGGTGAGAAATGCCACTCTCTCCCTTAACCTCGTTGCGTGAACCAACTTTATACCAAACTTGCACACTTACCACTGGAGCAGTATGGACTTCCTTAGTTAATACTGTTAAACCGTTGTCCAATACCGTTTTTTGTACCCCTTGGGTGAATGAGGATACAGGTGCAACTGCTGTTGGTGTTGCAGCATTGGTAAAATTGCCTGACAAAGGCACGATAGTTAGGAGAAGGCTGAGAAAAAATCCTATAAGCATGTATGGTCGCCGTTTCATAAGCAATGCAAAATTTCCAATTTTTAAATAAAACCCCAAAGGGTATTTCAAAATTTAAATCTAACTCAAGTTGCTAGTTATGGAGGGAAGAAGACAAAATTCCAAAGCAAGCTTGCAGCACAGATTAAAAGTGAATTTTGGTTTGGTGCGTCTTCATGTCAAATTGGTATCACTTTTGAGTAGTTGAATTAGCGATCGCCTTTGTAGACTTGTAATTCTTGCTAAATCATGTCTCCAGTTCCCATCAGACTGGAAACATCACAGTTAGTGCTATATACTTTGATGAAAATTTTAGATCACAAAGATTCGATAATTTATCACAAAGACGCGATAAATCGCCGTCTCTACAATAATCGGTCTTTTGTAGAGACGGCGATTCATCGCGTCTTTTGCCTTAATCGAACCGTATTGAGACTTGAAGGACACCAGACACCTGGTGAAAATAAATTAGGGACAATTCATGAATTGTCCCTAGCAAGGATTTCGAGCAACGCAGAATTAATTTTCACCAGATGTCTACTTCTTAAGAGGCTAACAATTCTGGCTGAGGCATTAAACCCTGGAGGATATGGCGCAACTGTGCGATCGCTTGGACTTGAGAATCACCAGTTTCCTGAAATTTATCCAAAGATTCTCCAATTCCTTGTAGCTTTTGCCGTAATCCATCTAGAGAATCCTGAATTGGTTGTAGTGCTTCTTGATAAAGATTTACTCGACCACAACATTCAGCAGTTGTTCTTCGTAGAGATAGCAAATTTTCCTCGATCGCTTTCAGTTCTTGGCGCTTTTCATTTAGATCGTGAGTTTGATTGTCAATCATTCCCTGATTTAGCTCAACACCAGAACGAATCTGGTCAATCTCACGTTCCAGCTTTTGAATTTCTTGTGAATATTGTTGTCGCTGGGTTTCAATTTGTAACAGAATTGGTTCTAAATTAATTTTGTCGTTACTTTCTTCTTCAGTAACAGTATGTCCTTGGCGTCGCAGCATTACAGCTTGGTGTTGCTTGAGAAACTTCTGATGCTGTAGCATATTGCGGCGTTGTCCCACCAAACTGGAGTTGAGCATCTGATAAAGGTCTTTTTCATCAGTTAGTTCTAGTTCCAAATTGATGTGATCATGGTCAGATGCGTTATTTAATTTAGTTTGGAGTTCTTCTATAGCTTCTTGTTTATATATCAGTTCTTGTTCTTGATCGTGAACAAAGCTAGCGTCTATTTCTAACTTATGCTGCAAGTCTTGTACTATCTTTTGTAGTTCTTCTAAAGGCATTTTCTCCAAAGATTCTACATCAGCTTGTTGTCCGAGAACTACATCACCAGATGTTGCAGCTAAAGAATGCATCTGTTGATATAACTCTTCGGCGCTTCGTAACTGCTCTTTGATTATTCGAGCATACTCTTGCTTGCTCGTAAGGTCTGCTGTATTTATTTGTAATTGGGCTGTTTGCTGAACTAGAGAATTTTGTGCCTCTTGCAATGCATTTTGGCGATCGCTAAAGGTTTGTGACAAGCGCTCAACTTCTTCTTGCTGTTGTGCGATCGCACTTTTTTGCTCCTCCAGTTTTTGCCAGTGGGGGGTAAGAGTAGCTTGCTGCTTTTCCACCAATTCAAAGGCCAGATGCAGGTGTTCTCTTACTGTTTCCGTGGGAGCAACACGACTAGACAAGCGATCGAGTAACTCACTCATTACCCGACTTTGCTCCTCATCCAAAACCGTCCCTGGTTGAAAATCCGCTTGACGTTCCTCTAAGCGACGCTGCTCACCGCGTAAATGCTCCCAAGCACCTTCCAACTCTTGGCGGTTGCGCTCAACTTCTGCTTGCAACCGTTCAATTTCCTGGCGCGAGGTGTCAACTTCCTGTTTTTGCTCCTCTAGTTGTTGTACCTCATCCTCCAATTGTTGCAACTGTTCCGAGCGCACCTCCATGTCCATTTCACGGCGATTCAACTCTTGCGCCTGAAACGTTAACGACTGTTTCCACTGATCAATCTCATCTTCCTTGAGCTTAAATTTCTCTAACTGGCGGGAAAAATTCTGCAAAATGTTGACTAGTGGCCGCCCTGCTTCTTGAATCCTCTGCACTTGACGATTCGGATTCAGTTCAGCCAGTACCAAAGCACCATCATTTAATTTGCTTGCGTCTTCAGCGGCAATCACTTCTTCCGACACAGTACTCCAATTCTGGTCAGTTCGCTGACAAGCTAGCAGTTTCAGTTCGGTTTTAGCACCGCCACTGAGTAAACCACCTTTCTGTTTTTGTACTTCTGCTAAATACAGCACACCGTTAGTCCTTTATTGATGCACTTCAAGTTCGTGTTTTGGGATATACCTTAAATAATTCTGTTAACTTGTCTCACTGAACCGGAGTTTAGGAGCACAAGACAGACAAAACTATAGACGCGAGATATTACGTCTTGATACTTATAGAAGCGACCTAGTCGCGCCTTTATATTTTGTACTGATGACAGTGATGATGACTTCCGTGTTAACACTAGCTTTGTCAAAGTGTATTACGAAAGATGAAGGTTCTTAGCTGAATGTATTCCCTAAAGACAATCAGAACAGAGTAAAAATCTTTTCAATACTCCATAATCAATACTGAAAGAAGAAGTCAGAATTCAGCATTCAGAATTCAGCAATACTTAAGGAGTAATTTTTAGATAAATGCAGGGAAATTTAAATGAAATTGATATTTGCAGTATCCTGCAATTGATTGAATTGGGACAGCGAACTGGGCAACTATGGGTGGAAGCTTATAGCTCTCACCATAACAACAAACTGGGTGGAGAGGGAGCAAGTATTTATCGCTCTAAACAACAGTCTTGGTTCGTCTTTTTCTTAAATGGTCAAATTATCTATTGCCAAGAAGGCGAGAGTAGTTTATCCAGAATTAGCGATTATTTACGTCATTATCGGGTTGAGACGCGACTCACCAACAAACAAATTGCCTCCCTACCACCAACTGACGCGCCAGAGTATGCCTATCTTTGGGCACTCTTGGAGCGGAATATTATCAACCCAAAGATCGCTGGTAGTATCATTCAGGGCTTGGTGCATGAAACTCTCTTTGACCTGCTGAGTTTACGCCAAGGTAACTTTATTTTCCATCAGGGTGTGGCACTTGCCCCGCAATTAAACACTTTTGAGATTGCCCCATTTGTTACAAAAATTACGAAGCAGGTGCAAGAGTGGAAGCAACTCTATCCACATATTCAGTCTCCAGAACAATTGCCAGTGCTATCTGACAAAGTTCAGCTACAATCTTCCCTACCAGAAGCAACCGTAAATAAGCTACAACATTGGGCTGATGGTAAAACATCCTTGCGACAACTGGCTCGCCATCTCAACCGAGACATTTTGACAGTCGCTAAGGCAATATATCCATACGTGCAACAGGGTTGGCTACAACTAGTATATTCAGCCACTGTTAAACCAGATATTCACACGGATAGCTGGGAATTGAAGGAAAAACAAAAGGGGCGGATAGTATGTATTGACGATGCGATCGCCATCGGTGAGACTATAAATTCCATCTTAGAACCACAAGGTTATGAAGCGATCGCGCTCACCAATCCTTTAGAGGCACTTAGTCTGGTGTTTCAACTCAAACCAGATTTAATTTTATGCGACATTGCCATGTCGGAATTGGAGGGGTACGAGGTTTGCGCCATGCTGCGACATTCAACAGTATTTCGGCTCACACCGATTATCATGCTTACTGGGAAAGATGGGTTTATCGATCGAGTCAAAGCTAGGATGGTCGGGGCTACAGATTATTTAACAAAACCATTTACAGACACAGAGTTACTCATGCTCGTGGATAAATATATCAACAAGCAAGGAAAATAGGGCATTGGGCATGGGGCATTGATTATTTATTCCTCATCTATGGGACATATAAATAGATCGAAGATTTGTTGATCTACTAAAAGATGAGTTAAAAGATGTTATCACAGAGTCAGCCAACTTCGTGAAACGTCAATCTCCGGGAAAATAGTGAAAACATAGAATTAATTTATACAGTTAATACTTGCGGAGGAATCAGGGAATGTTCCAAATAGGAACGTCTACATCAGGAGGTAAATAGACACTTATGAGCACAGTTCTGATTGTGGAAGATAGTATCGCGCAAAGGGAGATGATTACAGACCTCCTGAAAGCAACTGGCCTAACAGTTACTCATGCCAGTGACGGATTAGAAGCATTGGAGGCAATTCAAATAGCACCTCCAGATTTAGTGGTATTGGATATTGTCATGCCCCGGATGAACGGCTACGAAGTTTGTCGGCGGTTAAAATCCGATCCAAAAACCCAAAATGTCCCAGTGGTTATGTGTTCTTCCAAAGGCGAAGAATTTGATCGCTACTGGGGGATGAAACAGGGTGCAGATGCCTACATAGCCAAACCATTTCAACCAACCGAGTTGGTAGGAACAGTCAAACAACTGCTGCGAGGATAAGGATAAAAACAACATGGTCAGCAAACCGGACTTTTTAAGTGGCAGCGGTCAAGACCACTTCCGACCAGAATTACAAGTAGAAAGTCCTGAAGGTGAGTTACATTTGAGGTTTTACATTCCCTCGCATCAGGAGTTTGCACTACAAGCAACTGGCATCCGGGAGGTAATTGAACTAAGTCCTGATAGAATCACCCCGATTCCTAATGCTTCTCCTTTACTTTTGGGTACTCTAAATTTACGAGGTCGAGTTATTTGGGTAGCCGATTTGGGTCAATTTCTAGGGGAAGCAAGTGCATTAAACACGGATAGAGCTGAAATTTCGGTGATTGCCATTGAGGAGCAAGACACAATAGTGGGTTTAGCAGTAGAGGAAATTGGTGGTATGGATTGGCTGGATGTCCAAAATCTTATGCCACCAACTAATGTTCCAGATGCTATGGCTCCTTTTTTACGTGGAGAGTGGTCATTAAGCGCTAAAAAAAACCAGTGCCTACGACTGCTCGATCAAATGGCAATTGTACGGAGTGCTAGGTGGGCAGGATGAAATTGGAGGAGGAAATGGCAGCAAGTATTGATAATTACGAGCCAACATATCAACAGGCGATGACCGCCTATGTTCAAAGGAATTATGAGGTTGCAGCCACTTTAGTTGACCAAGTGGTGCAAAATTTACCAGATGACCCCAACTCCCATTTGTTGCGGGGTCACATCTACTACGTTTTACAGCAGTACGATGTAGCAAAAGAAGAATATCAACAGGTATTAGGCTTGACTAACGATCAAGAAATTATTGGTTTTGCCAAGAATGGAATTGAAAATATTAATCAATATTTACAGTCATTCGGTGGGCAGATTGATACATCCGGAAGTCAAGAGCAAATAAATTCCTCAGAGATATCTGATCCACTGGCATATAGGGAACCAGAATTAGAAGATTTGGACGCTAGTGAGGAATTTGACAGCAATAACCTTGATTTGAACTTTTTTGGAGAGCATCAAGAAACTGTGGATGGTGTTGAAGAACTATCTTCAAAAAGTCCATTTGACTTACCCACAGAAGATAGTATTGGAACGGTCAAAATATCAGATTCTTCTCCAGCTTTTGGTGACGACCCTTTTGCTTTAAGTGAAGAATCACAACAAGAACAAGAGTCAAATAGCAAGTGGGAGGAAAATACAGAATTAGAGTTGCCTGCTTTTTGGCAAGAGGATTTGTCAGAAAATATTCTGGAAGAATCATTAGTAAATAGTCAATTTTCAGATAACGGGATAAATTCTCCTCCAGAAAATGCGACTATTAACAATAACAATTCTTCATCTTATAAGTCAGAAATTGGTAATAGCGAGAATAACTTTCCTGATTTGTTGAGTGAATCAAAGTCTCCAGAGCTTAGTATTGAGAATTTAGAATATAAAAAATCTAGTTTTGGAGACGAAACTTTACTAATTGTTGAAGAAGAACTAAGAAATGGTTCGGCAACAAAAAATAAGTTGGAATACGGCAGTCAAGATAATTTGCTTGAAACCGAAGCACATAGTTGGTTGGAACCACAAGATTTTGCCGCAGAGGAAGCTTCTCAGCCAGATTTATCTGATGATTCTTCATCTTTTAGTAGCAATCTACCCCGAGAAGAAAAGCCGCTTAAGTCAGGTGAATTCATCAGTCAAAATAGCTTTGATGACGATGAAAACTTTGATATGGAAGCATTTGAGTCTGCTTTTGGATCAGAGGGTTTAAGTTCTTATGAAGACTCAAGTAATATACTGAATGGAGAAAATTCTAAGAGCAATATCGAGTTTTTAGATGATTTTGAGGAATTTGACGATTTAGGCAACATTCCAGGGTTTGACCTGATCGAAGGAGATGCTAACTTCGGTGATCTAGCAATGCATTCTGCTCCAGCAGAAAATAGTGACACTGGACGCGCTCAAGTCGCGGAGGCTTTTCCAAGTAACACAGCCGATCGCGAAGAAGAACTATTTTCGATGACTGGTTCCCATGAAGGAGTTCCAGTCTTTAGCCAAACAGATGTCTCGAAACTAGAACCCAACGTCAGCATCGAGCAAGGATGGTTAGCACCATTAGAAAATGCCTCCATCGAACAGAAACAATGGTTAATTGCTGGAAGTGTAGGCATTGTCTCGGCGCTGGTTGTAGCTACAGTTAGCTTTGTCGCCACCACATTTTCGCCACCCCAACAACGAGAAACAGTACGAAACACAGGTTGGGCAATGTCACTCGCATCTGGGATTGCAGGTTTTGCTACCGCAGGCTTTATGGGGAATTTGGCGCTTAAACAAATTCGGCGCACAACTAATGATCTCCAAGCTCAGTTTGAGGCTGTACGTCAAGGAAATCTGAATGCTCAAGCTACAGTATATTCCGAAGATGAATTGGGGCATTTATCCACTGGCTTTAATGAAATGGCACGGGTAATTTTCACAACCACAAGTGAAGCCCAACGGAAAGCCGATGAACAAGAGGAAGCCAAAGAAAATCTCCAACGCCAGGTGATTCGTCTCTTGGATGATGTGGAAGGAGCTGCTAGAGGTGATTTAACAGTCCAAGCTGAAGTGACAGCCGATGTACTGGGAGCTGTAGCTGATGCCTTTAACCTGACAATTCAAAACCTGCGGGATATTGTACAACAGGTAAAAGTAGCAGCGAAGGATGTAACAAAAGGTGCAACTAACTCTGAAACTTTTGCTAGAGCATTATCTAGTGATGCCTTGCGCCAAGCGGAAGAGTTGGCAGTAACGCTGAATTCTGTACAGGTAATGACTGACTCAATTCAGCGGGTAGCAGAAGCGGCGCGGGAAGCTGAAACCGTCGCTCGTGATGCTAGCACGATCGCTCTCAAAGGTGGCGAAGCAGTAGAAAATACCGTGGCGGGGATTTTAGAAATTCGAGAAACCGTTGCCGAAACTACTCGCAAAGTGAAGCGGTTGGCAGAATCTTCTCAAGAAATTTCTAAAATTGTGGCGTTGATTTCTCAGATTGCTTCGAGAACAAACTTGTTAGCACTCAATGCCAGTATTGAGGCGGCAAGGGCAGGAGAAGCGGGACGCGGGTTTGCGATCGTAGCAGATGAAGTGCGCCAGTTAGCAGATAAATCTGCTAAATCCCTGAAGGAAATTGAACAAATTGTGATGCAAATCCAAAGCGAAACAGGCTCAGTAATGACCGCGATGGAAGAAGGTACACAACAAGTAATTAAAGGGACAAAATTGGCAGAAGATGCCAAGCGATCGCTCGAAAACATTATTCAAGTGGCGAATCGCATTGATATTCTTGTACGATCCATTACCAGCGACACTGTGGAACAAACGGAAACCTCCCGCGCTGTTGCTCATGTAATGCAATCAGTAGAACTGACTGCCCAAGAAACTTCCCAGGAAGCACAGCGAGTTTCAGGTGCCCTACAACACTTAGTAGGTGTATCCCGTGACTTAATCGCCTCCGTTGAACGTTTCCGAGTGGAAACTATGGAAACCAGATAAATAGTCATTTGTCTTTTGTCCTTTTTTATTTGCTAATGACTAATGACTAATGACCAATGACCAATGACCAATGACTAATGACTAAAAAACTATGCTGCCGGAACAACAACAGCGGATTTTGGGTTACTTTATTGAAGAAGCCAGGGATCACCTGAATACCATTGAGCAGGGCTTGCTGAATTTAGAGGGTACTCTGAACGACCCGGAAATGATCAGTGAAGTCTTCCGGGCGGCTCACTCCATCAAAGGAGGAGCGGCGATGCTTGGATTGACTAGCATCCAGCATACCTCCCACCGTCTGGAAGATTGTTTCAAAGTTCTTAAAGATAATCCGGTTCAGATTGACCAAAAGTTAGAGTCTTTATTTCTTGGTGTATCTGATACCCTAAAATCGCTCTTAGAGCATTTGAGCGGGCCTTATGGTCTTTCCGAAGATGCAGCTAATACTTTGATGTCAGAAACGGAGCCAGTCTTTCAATGGCTGTATCAGCATTTGGAACTACTTGTAGAACAAGCAAAGAGTGGAGTAGCCAGCAATCCTGACGCAACAGAACTACACACAACCTCTGTAGAGAATGTCTCCACACTTACAGAACTTTTCCTGCGGCGAGATATTCCCGATTTGGCAGAAGACACCCATCATAAATCTCCAGACTCAGTAGCACCCCAGGAGGTATCTTCGCCAGTCATTGCTAAAGAAAATAATAATTGGGGCGAGTTTCAAGCCCAAGTGTTGCAAACACTGCGGGAAATGTTGCAACTATTTAAGCAAACCACAACACCCTCAACTCGGCAAAACCTCCAGCAATGCTGTCAGCAGTTAGTCAAACTTGGTAAAACTTGGAATTTGCCCAAGTGGTGTAGTTTGTGTCAAGCAGCAGCCAGTGCGATCGGCAATCCCGAAAATACTTATCTGACTTTAGCTAAAATTGTCATTACCGAAATTAAACAAGCTCAAGAATTAGTCTTGCAAGGTAGGGAAGCTGAAATTGCAATTAGTCAGCAACTAGAAGCGCTTTTGAGCTTTGCAGAAATTGAGTTATTAACAGTTACGCCTAATTTGTTTGATGAACAGTCTGCGGCTTTGACAGAATCAGAGCCAATTCTATCTGGTAACACCGACCAGACAACTGAAGAATTGAATCTAGACGAAGATACTAGCGATCGCGCAGCGTTAGCGAGTCCACGAGCGTCTGGCTACACCAACGTCTCCAACGAACGCCCCTATCTTGAGTTCCAAGGAACACAACAAAATGCTGCGACTCACACCAGTCTTACTTTCAACACACACGAAGAAGCACATCCAATCAGTAACAATCTAGACCCTAATGGCCCAGAGGTAGGAATAGCTGAGTTAAATACCCTTGCCGATTTATTTGAAGGTGAGACTCCCGAACTAGATGAAAGCTGGCATCAAGAAGAAACTTTAGATATCGTTTCCACCGATGACTTTGGAATTGATTTCAGTAGTACTGACGCTGAGGCTACTGATGGCGATTTATCCGATTTACTCTCCTTTGATGAAGACATAAGCAACACACAGCACCCAACAATCACAGCCACTACAGAAGATTTATCCCTATTATTTGGCGATAATTTCCTAGAAAAAGAAAATTCAGAACCGCAAAATCAACAAACAGCTGCTACGACTATAGAATTAAGTGATATTAACGTACTTGATATAAATTTAGATTCTTCTTCTAAAGATTTACAAGAATTTATTGATATTTCTAGTGATACAAACCAGTCTGCTGATGTCAACAAAAATAATGTAGTAGAAGATTTATTGACACTGGCACTAGATGATGATGATGATGATGATGAATTATTGCCAATAGGTGAAGTGACTCAACCAGAAACTGAGCCATTTCCCAGTGTGGAATTATCTACCAACCAACACAACAGTTTTGACAACTTATTTTTAGAACCTAGAAATGCAAATTGGGTAGAAGAGATTACCCCTAGTGACTACATAGAATTACCCCAGCCAACAGGCTTGTCTTTGGACAACCTGTTTGGTGAAATGGAAGAACAGATACTACTGCCTACAAGTGAACCAGAAATCGGTGATTTATTTGATACTTCTCCAGGAACAGCACCTGAATTTTCTCAATCAGAAAATGATCTGAGCAACTTTTGGAGTCAGGAAACCACAGAGGAACAGGACGAGTTCGATTCCTTAATTGATCAGAATGTGGAAAGGGCGTTAGATGAGAGTTTGTTTACTGGTTCGACTGATGATATTTTTGGCGATAGTCAGTCGCTTATACTTTCTCCTGTAGCTAGTTTTGACATAGAAGAAGATTTTGATCTCAATTTCCAGCAACAAGAGCAGCTAGATTTGATACTCTCATCAGATTCTGGAGATGATTTATTTGATGAATTAGTACCAAGTAGTTCAACTATTTCCCCTGCAATCAACGATATCTCTACGCCTGAAATGCCTTTGTTTGCGCCGCATCCAGAGGAAGAAATTCTCAGGATGCAACAACCAGAAGCTTTAGATTTTATTCCAGAATTTACTAATCAGTCCCCAGAGATATCTGCTGTTAATCTAGAACTTAATGAATTAATCTCTTTCGATGAAAATCCGCAACTGCTGTTTGAAGATGTCGCTGCAAATGACTCCACATATATTCAGATGGAAACCACAGAGAATACTGTGGATGAACTATCAGAAACTATTAGTTTTGGGGAAAATTCAGATTCAGCATTAACCGAAGCACAGCCAGATGATTTGTTCGCTTCTCTGGATGAAAATCCGCAACTGCTGTTTGAAGATGTCGCTGCAAATGACTCCACCTATATTCAGATGGAAACCACAGAGAATACTGTGGATGAACTATCAGAAACTATTAGTTTTGGGGAAACTTCAGATTCAGGATTAACACAAGCACAGCCAGGTGATTTGTTCGCTTCTCTGGATGAAAATCCGCAACTGCTGTTTGAAGATGTCGC
This sequence comes from Nostoc edaphicum CCNP1411, assembly GCF_014023275.1. Taxonomy (NCBI): domain Bacteria; kingdom Bacillati; phylum Cyanobacteriota; class Cyanophyceae; order Nostocales; family Nostocaceae; genus Nostoc; species Nostoc edaphicum. The sequence continues at coordinate 4,600,654 of NZ_CP054698.1, read as the reverse complement.
TGCAAATGACTCCACCTATATTCAGATGGAAACCACAGAGAATACTGTGGATGAACTATCAGAAACTATTAGTTTTGGGGAAACTTCAGATTCAGGATTAACACAAGCACAGCCAGGTGATTTGTTCGGCTCTTACGATGAAAATCCGCAACTGCTGTTTGAAGATGTCGCTGTAAATGACTCCACCTATATTCAGATGGAAACCACAGAGAATACTGTGGATGAACTATCAGAAACTATTAGTTTTGGGGAAACTTCAGATTCAGGATTAACACAAGCACAGCCAGGTGATTTGTTCGGCTCTTACGATGAAAATCCGCAACTGCTGTTTGAAGATGTCGCTGTAAATGACTCCACCTATATTCAGATGGAAACCACAGAGAATACTGTGGATGAACTATCAGAAACTATTAGTTTTGGGGAAACTTCAGATTCAGCCCAGACAAGCCCAGAAATTTTAGATACTGAAGAAAATAATTTAGAAACTACCTTTGACTTCGCAGAAAACACAGCTTTTGAAGATACAGAACTGGGTTTTGATAATGATTCATTGTTTGCAGAAACTGCTCTGCCAGAAGCAGAAAAGCCGGAAGAATTAGAAGAGAATGCAGCAACAATAGACTCACAAACTGTCCATGACTTCACACAAACGGTTATTCAGCAAGATGTCGAAGCCGATTTGTGGGATTTAGGAGAGACATCTGAAACGGTACCAGTGTCAGAGGGAGAAAATACTATTGTTGCCCCGAATGAAGAATTGGCAACTACAGAAATCGTTGAAGAAATTGCTCCAGAAGATGAATTTGCAGACTTGGCAGCATTACTAGGAGAGGAAGTAGCACCCATCTCTAAAGCCAAGGAGATACCAGAAGTAGATTTTGCTGCCCTGGAAGAATTGCTAGGTACAGATAATGAAAGCGATGTTTACGACGGGCTACGCCAACGCCAGCCCTTAGACATTCAACCAGTCTTGGCTAAAAATCCCATTTCATCACCAGCGATCAAAGATGAATTCGGTGACTTGGAGAAGTTGCTGGCAGAAGCAGATCAAACAATATCCCATTCACCTTCAGTAAAATCGAACACCAGTAAAACTCCTCGCCCCTCTACTCGTCGGGCTGCCAGATTTGAAGAAACGATGAAAGTTCCAGTTAAACAACTGGACGATATGAGTAATTTAGTTGGGGAGTTGGTGGTAAATCGCAATACCTTAGAGCAGGATCATGAACGGCTGCGGCAGTCATTAGATAACTTGCTGATTCAGGTACAACAACTCTCAGATGTGGGTGCAAGGATGCAAGAGTTGTATGAGCGATCGCTACTAGAAGCTTCTCTGTTAGCTGGACGTAAAAAGAAAGACCCCGGCTTTCAAGCTCCAGATTCCAATGCCGACAGGGGTTTTAGCGAGTTAGAAATGGATCGTTTTACTCCCTTCCATACACTCTCACAGCAGATGATTGAGCGGATTGTACGAGTGCGTGAGTCAGCTAGTGACATTGATTTCGTTACCGAAGAAACCGAACGAGTCGCAAGGCAGTTCCGCCAAGTAACCACCCAGTTACAAGAGGGATTAACAAGAGCGCGAATGGTGCCTTTTGCCCAAACTATCGATCGCTGGCGGCGAGGAGTGCGCGACAACGCCATCAAGTGTGGCAAACAAGTCGAGTTGGTGATTGAAGGTGGTGATACCTTAATTGACAAGATGATTTTGGATCATCTCACCGATCCGCTGACTCACATGCTGAATAATGCGATCGCTCACGGTATTGAAACGCCAGAACAACGACAAGCCGCTGGTAAACCACCTGTGGGAATCATTACCATCCGTGCCTTCCACCAAGGCAACCAAACCATCATTTCTGTAGGCGATGATGGCGCAGGTATCGATTCAGCAAAGGTTAAGGCGAAGGCGGTGAAAATTGGCATGATTACAGAAGCGCAAGCAAAAGCCATGTCTCGTCTGGAAGTCTACGATCTGCTGTTCCAGTCTGGTTTTACGATTAAAGACCAAGCAGATGAAATTTCCGGTCGTGGTGTAGGTATGGACGTAGTGCGTTCCGAGATTAGCGAAATTCGTGGGACAGTTAACACCGATTCTGCGATCGGCAAGGGAACCACCTTCACCATTCGTTTGCCACTGACTCTGAGTATTTGTAAAGCTCTCTGCTGCGTCTCTGATCGGTCAAGAATTGCCTTCCCGATGGATGGTGTAGAAGATACGCTAGATATTCCAGTCAAAAATATTCAGCACGATGCCAATGGACAGTCATTTATTTCCTGGCGCGATACGGTACTGCCATTCCGACCTCTAAAGGAACTTTTAACTTTCAATCGCCAAATCAGTCGTGGTAATGTCTATGGCGGCACCAGAGATGACGATATGGTTTCTGTGGTTGTGGTGCGATCGGCAAATACCCTGATTGCTCTACAGATTGACCTGGTGTTGAGCGAACAAGAAATTGTAATTAAACAATTTGAAGGGCCAGCGCCTAAACCCATTGGTGTTGCTGGTGCTACAGTCTTGGGTGATGGTCGGATTATGCCCATTGCTGACGTGCTGGAAATAATTGACATCTTCCAGGGACGGATTTCTACACAAACTGGTGGCAATTCTTGGCAACAGAAAGCTACTCCTCCAGATACATCTCCTGCGAAGATTGACCCAACAGTGCTGATTGTCGATGATTCGATTACAGTCCGAGAGTTGCTATCCCTAACGTTTAACAAGGCAGGTTATCGCGTAGAACAGGCGCGTGATGGGCAGGAAGCTTGGGATAAACTCCGCTCCGGTCTGCCTTGCGATATCGTATTTTGCGACATCGAAATGCCCCGTTGCGATGGACTGGAATTACTCTCTCGCATCCAGAAAGACTCTAACCTCAACCACTTACCGATCGCCATGCTCACCTCACGAGGTGCAGATAAGCACAGACAAATTGCATCTCAACTCGGTGCCAGTGGCTACTTTACCAAGCCTTATCTCGAAGAAGCTCTCCTCGAAGCCGCAGCGCGAATGCTGAAAGGGGAGAAACTTATTAGTAGTCCAACTAATGCTTAGTTTCACGATTTTGAAAAACACCTTGCAGGGCTGCTGTCAAGGTAAATTAACCTGAGTTCGACAAACCTCTCCCTGCCTTGAACTAAAGTTCAAATCTGTCCCAATACTTGTCGGTTAAGGGGGAAAGGGGAAGGTGGGGCCCCCTCTGGGGATAAGGGGCGGGGGGAAAGGGAAATTAAAAACCTTTAACCCAAACCCAGTAACCCTTTCCCAAAACCAAACTTTGGGTTCAAAATGCTTAACCGAGTAGTATTGCAGTCTGTCCCTCTCCGAGTCGGAGAGGGACAGGTTTTGCGTAGTAAAACCAGGGAGAGGTCTTTTGGGCGTCGAACTTACGTTAAATTGGTGTCAGTAAGTTTTCAAACACAAAGTCAGCCAATTGGGTGCCAGACACATAAGCTGCATCTGCATCCCATTGATAATGGACACCGAGATAAACCCGGCTGCGTCCATTCTCTAAGGCTGCTGAAGAGAAACTGTTGAATGTCCGTGTGATTCTAATGCCATTATTGCCCCTGGCCGCTGGATCTTCAGATGTGGCTGTGAAAGTAACATTGTCAGTACCAAAGAAATTCCGCAAAATTCCAGAATGGGTCGCTCCGAAAGTTGCGTGACCAGAGATATACGCCGGGAATGCAGGCGAAAATCGGGTACCATCAGGATTGGGCGATAGAGGTCTCCAAGTGGGATCGGCGGTAGTTCCAGAGTTTCCGTCCGTATCTGCCAATTGAATTGCACTTTCCGGTCTCCACAAGTCCAAATTGGTGTCGTACTTCGCATCCCAAGCCAAGATTGCTGCATCACCCAAAGCTAACCCTACAAGGGCAAACAGTCGTGCATTCTCGGAAAAGCTTAATCCTCTCAATTTAGACAGAATCTGGGTTATGGTATAAAGTTGTCCGGGTGGCTTGTATGTTCCATCAAGATCATTCGCCCAGAACAGAGCAATATCAGTTTGTTCTTGAGTGCGATCGCTGGAGTTAGCAGAACCAAGCCGTTTTACTTCATTAACTTGAGCTGCATATTCAACGCTAGCGAGTAAATCTTGCTTGCTGTCGAAACCGGCTGGTCGAGTCGGACGGAATTTCTTGATTGGGGTTGGCGAAAAAGGTTTCACTTTGCCCCAATTGGGAGTGACTGCATCACCAGAACCGGTTGGACGCCAATCACCAGGCTGACTTCCTGGAGTGTAAGACGTGTTGTTGTTAAAACCGTCCCCTTGTCGATTTTGGATAATTGCCTGAGCTGCTGCTATGCCAAGTTCTTTACCATCATCAATGCTCTGTAGTGACAATCCACTGTTTTCAAGTTCTTTACGGGCTTTTTTGAGTTCTGTGTCGAAGAAGCTTTGGCTTTTCTCCTTGGAATTGGGATAAACACTGACGCTGCTCAATACAGTATAGGCAGCGTAAACAGCTGCCGCTTCTTTAGAAGCTCCGAACGCCGCAGGGATAATTCCTAAATATGGTTTGTAGGTCTTCTCAATAGAATTAACAGCATCAAAGATTGCAGCATGTAATATAGCACCAGTACGAGCGATTGGACCGGGAGCGCCACCGTTTACACGGATTGCTTGTAAATATACATTGTTCCAGTTTATAACTTGGTCTAACATAAAATATTTTGTCTTTATTGTGTATCAGATATTGCATATTGAATTTTTCAAATAGAAGTAGACCAGTTAAAGGGTTCAGCTTCCAAATGAGGCAAATTCAAAAATTAAATGTGCGACGCCCAATAGCCCCTGGGAGACATCGCTTATCCACATTTACTTGCTTATTGAAAGCCTAACGAGACTGCTTGTTGCTTACTAGTACCCTCTGGGGTACTCTTTCCAATAGGAATTTTCTCGTAGGTTTAGGGAGTGTATACTCCAAGTCTTGGGTCTATCTTTGTAGTATGTAAAGAAGCACTTTTGACCTAAAACTATGCCTTTTTCTGAAAAATCTTTCACCTACCCATCAAGCTACAAGAGCAATCAAGTCGATAACTACCACGGTACTTCAGTCGCAGATCCTTATCGTTGGTTAGAAGATCCTGACTCTGAACAAACAAGAACTTGGATTGAGGCACAAAATCAAGTTACTTTTGGCTACCTGAGTGAAATTCCTAGCAGAGAAAAAATTAAACAGCGTCTCACCAAACTTTGGGATTATGAAAAATATGGTATCCCTTTTAAAGAAGGCGAATCTCTGCGAGACGGTTCCACCGAACGCTACTTTTATTTTAAAAATGACGGGCTGCAAAACCAAAGTGTCTTTTACACCTTGAAAACCCTCGACGACCAACCCAAAGTTTTACTCGACCCTAATAAGCTCTCAGAAGATGGTACTATTGCTCTTTCGGGATTGTCCATTAGCGAGGATGGCAAACTTTTAGCTTATGGTCTATCCACCTCTGGTTCTGATTGGCAAGAGTGGAAAGTACGCGATGTTGAAACTGGTGAAGATATTCAAGACCACCTGAAGTGGATTAAATTTTCTGGTGCATCTTGGACGCATGATAATCAAGGTTTTTTCTATAGTCGCTACGATGAACCAAATGAAAAAACTCAATTAGAAGATGTTAACTATTATCAAAAGCTCTACTATCATCAACTGGGTAAATCCCAATCAGAAGACATACTAATTTATCATCGTCCTGACCAAAAAGAATGGGGCTTTAGTGGTGGCGTTACTGAAGATGGACGCTATCTAATAATTTCAATTTGGCTGGGTACTGACTCCAAAAACTTGGTTTTTTTCAAAGATTTAACTAACTCTAATGCTGAAGTTGTAGAACTAATTAACCAGTTTGAGGCAGATTATAGCTTTATCGACAATGATGATAGCGTCTTTTATTTCCGTACAAATTTAAATGCCCCACGGGGAAAAGTTATTGCGATTGACACGAAAAACCCTTCGCCAGAGAATTGGCGAGAAATCATTCCTCAATCTGCGGAAACTTTGGAAAGTGTTGGTATACTCAATAACCAATTTGTTGCTGATTACCTCAAAGATGCTCACAGTCAAATCAAGATTTTTGACCTCAATGGTGCATTTGTACGCGAAGTTGAATTACCGGGACTCGGTTCAGCCGGAGGTTTTGGTGGTAAGCGTCATGATACCGAAACTTTTTATAGTTACACCAGTTTCACCACACCAGGAACTATCTATCGCTACGATATGATAACTGGTAAAAGTACGGTTTTTCGTCAGCCACAGGTAGATTTTAATCCTGATGATTACGATACAAAACAAGTATTTTACCAGAGCAAAGATGGTACTAGAGTGCCAATGTTTATCACCCATAAAAAGGGCATAAAATTAGATGGAAATAACCCAACTTATCTTTATGCTTATGGTGGTTTTAATGCTTCAATGACACCTGGTTTTTCTGTGAGTCTTTTGGTGTGGATGGAGATGGGTGGTATCTATGCTATGCCAAATATACGCGGTGGTGGAGAATACGGCGAAGAATGGCATCAAGCAGGAATGAAGGATAAAAAGCAAAATGTCTTTGATGACTTTATTGGTGCTGCTGAGTGGTTGATTGCGAATAAGTATACTAAGACTGATAAGCTGGCGATCGCAGGTGGAAGTAATGGCGGTTTATTAGTCGGTGCTTGCATAACGCAACGTCCCGATTTGTTTGGTGCAGCTTTACCAGCAGTCGGTGTCATGGATATGTTGCGGTTTCACAAATTTACCATTGGTTGGGCTTGGACTTCCGAATATGGTTCAGCAGATAATCCAGAAGAGTTTCCAGGGATTTATGCATATTCGCCATTGCACAATCTCAAACCCGATACAGCTTACCCAGCAACCTTAATTACCACAGCCGATCATGACGATCGCGTTGTCCCTGCTCATAGTTTCAAATTTGCCGCAGCTTTGCAAGAGGCTCACGCTGGGGATGCACCAGTTCTAATTAGAATTGAGACTAAGGCAGGACATGGTGCGGGTAAACCCACGGCTAAAATTATCGAAGAAGCCGCAGATAAATGGGCTTTTTTGGTACGTGCTTTGGATATTGAAGTTTAGATTAATATGATTGTCTCACGCAAATGTCCTCGCCTTTGCGTGAGATTTTGTCAGCAATGAGACAAGAAGACTCAGCATTAAGATAAGACTTCTATTTTATTAAAAAAACACCGTACAAAGTCTTAACTCATCACTCCTAACTATTTCAAACAGATCCAGTCGCCTTCTACTTGAGCGATCGCACCACCAGGAAATGGATCAGTTTGCGATCGGTTGGGCGCTATAATTAAAGCCGTTAATTTTTCGATGTGTTCAAAACTGGGTGCATCAGTTAGTATTTGCTGCAATACCTGACGCATCACACGACGTTGCAACGCCAATGGTGCGTTCTGCAATACCCGACGATTTAACCTCAAAGGAAGAAGATGAGTCAGAAAATCTTCTTCATCCCCAATGCCCAATGCTCCATCCCGCAACTCCTGGGCAGCTTTTTCTAAATATTCCACTTCTGCTTGGAGAAGTTCTGCTGTTTGAGCTAAGGCTGATTCTACTTGTGGATTAAAATTATTTCGCAAATATGGTAATAACTCTTGGCGAATGCGGTTGCGAGCGTATTGCAAATCTTGATTGGTAGAATCTTCCCAAATTGGTAATTTAAATTCTTGACAAAATTGCTCTGTTTGTGAGCGAGTAATTTCTAAAAGTGGACGCACTAGCATAATGCCTGTAGTTAGAGGGCGTTGCCAAGTTAGGGCTTGTAAGCCATCAGCACCAGTACCGCGAATTAAATTGTAGAGGAGAGTTTCGGCGCGATCGCTGGCGGTGTGTCCTGTAACTATATATTGATAATTATTTGCCTGTGCGATCGCACTTAAAGCTTGATAGCGCCAATCGCGTGCAGCAGCTTCACTATTTATCGGTTTGTTCGCTGTTTCTAAATAAAAGGGTATACCCCAACTTTTAGCTAAATTTTCGACGTGATGAGCATTAGCTTCAGAGTCAGAACGCCAGCGATGATCGCAATGAGCGATACCTAAATCCCATCCCCATTTGGATTGTAAATCTAAAAGTAATTTTATTAAACACAAAGAATCTTGTCCGCCGGAGACAGCAATGAATAGCCGTTGGTTGCGCTCAAATAAGTGGCGCGATCGGATGGTGCGATGAATTTTTGCATGTAGGGGAGTCCATACCATTTTATTTTTTTCAGCGCACACAAACACAGATAATTTTCTATTATATCTGTGTATATCAACTTGGTTATTAGTTTTTACCTTCCTTTAGTTGCTGCCGAAGATCGTCAAGGGGAGAGTTTTCCTGTTTAATGTCTAATCGATGATCTTCGATTTCATCAGGGCAAAATTCTAGGCTCACTCTAATTTTACCTGTTCGCCATTGTTGACCAGGTATTAAAACACAACATTCAAATCCTTCTCCAAATATTCTTGATCCTGACGATGTAGAGTGTTTTTCCCAAATTTTCTTGATTTCCTTTAATAACTGAAAGACTATTTGAGTGCGGGGTAAATTTTCAAATGCTTCTTGGTGAAAATGTACAACATCATCATCAGGATTTAGAGGCTCCCATTGATCATTCATAGTCAATCTCCTATAACTAAATTTATAGTTCCCAAAAGATAGAAATTAATTGGAACTTCTCATAATTTTTGGATTTGACTTGCAGCCACAACTTCTTTAACAGCCACCACTAGTTATGGGAAGGTAGTAGAGAGAATGCGGTCATTTTTTGGACTTGATACTGACCGTCAACCAACTCATAAACAAAAACTGTGTGGAGTTTGGGATTACCGAGATCAGCGCGAGAAGCGATCGCTAGATAATCCTTTGATTTTCTCTTAGTCCACGTTCGCGTAGCGTTCCGCAGGAAAGGTGGACTTCATTTGTATAGCCGCGATTTCTAAGAGACTGTTGGCGAATTCATGTAAACCGCAATTTCTGGGGTGAGAAGCTACGACATCTCAAGCTTTTGAGGATAGCGATACCTACGGTGGGCTGCGCCTACGCAATTCGCCAACAGGCTGAGGCTTTGCTAGAAATTCCTGGAATATCGGGAAGCTATGAAGTTCCGACGCAAAGGGAGGGAACTTTGGCGGCGATCGCGCCTCGCCAGTAAGGAGCAAGAGACATTATACAATTTTGTTGGTAATCTAACGCCAGGTGTTCCTGAACATACTACCACTTCAAGAATCTTGGTTGAGCGCCAGTGATTCCTAAAAGTTCTCTAACGCCAAGAAGCTTTAAGATTACGGTGCTGTAAAATATGTATATATAAATTCTTCATATAAATAACACCTGATGAGTTCTTTACCCGCTAATCGTGCTAATACCCTCAAAGCTGCTTTTCGTGTTTGTGATGTAGCTCCTTTAGTGAGTAGTAGAGATATTGAACGTTATTATGTTAATTTATCAAAAGTTCGCAAGACAGAAGCAATTAATACTATTAAAAAACGCTTAGATTTTCTGGAACCCGCAGAGTTTTGCAGTCTTCTATTTACTGGACATCGGGGATGCGGTAAAAGTACAGAATTAAGAAAGATTCAGCAAGAATGGGAATCTCAATATAAAGTGATTTATATAGAAGCCGACGCTGAACTAGATATATTAGACGCAGAATACACAGATTTATATTTGGTAATTATTAAAAAAGTTGCTGATGTCCTATACACATCAGAATTAAATTTTGATACAAAACTTTTAACTAATTTTGAGTCTTGGTTTAAAGAAATTACTCAAGAAACTGAACAAACAGTTGAAAGGTCAGCAAGTATTGGTGCGGAGGCGGAAGCAGGAATAAAAATTCCCTTTATTTCAAAGTTATTGGGTAAAATACAGGCTCAAATTAAAGGCGCTGACATACAAAGAAGAACGGTTCGCCAGAATTTGCAAAAAGATATTGGTCGTTTACAAGCAGATATAAATTTGTTGTTAGGTGATGCTTTTGTCAAGCTTAAATCAAAATATCCTGAATATGAAAAAGGATTTTTAATTATTTTCGATAACTTAGACAGAGTGCCTCCAAATGTAGCTAAACATTTATTTTGTGATTACGCATTTCAATTACAAAGTCTATATTGTACGATTATCTATACAGCACCAATTTCTATTGTCTATTCTGAAAATAACTTGAGTAACACTTTCGACACACCCAATATTGTGCCGATGGTCAACATATATGAGTTTGAACAAGACAAAACCGATCTAGATCATAATGATGATGGTATAACAGCAATTACGAGTTTAATTGAACAAAGAGTTGAAGTAGACGCAGTGTTTGAATCGCGTCAACTATTGGTAGACTTAGCCAAAGCAAGCGGTGGTCACATCCGTCAATTGATGCAAATAGCATCAAAAGCATTTCTTACAGCCGCAACTCGTGAGCATGAGAAAGTTACTGCGGATGATATCATTTATGCAATTAAGCAAGAACAGTTTAATTTTGAGCGGAGTATATCAACAGAATACTATTCGGCGTTGGCTGCGGTATGTGTAAATAAGGATGTTTCTAAAGATGAAATTGGCAGGTCAATGCTGTTCAGTCTTTGGGTTTTTGAGTACAACGGCAAAAATCGCTGGAATTATGTTAATCCAGTTGTGAGGCAAATCCATGCTTTCCAAGAAGCACTCAAATCAGCTACAAGGAACCCATGATTTTAATTTAGAAAAAGAAACTTTTTTGCAAATAAATCAGCAGTCATTAGCGGAACTGTTAACCTTTATTGACTTTGCTGATACTCAGTTAACGATTGGGTTCGTTGCTGTTAACTTTGCTGAAGATAGAAATACTTTAATTGAAATCCTTGACAACCATCCTCAATGTCATGATATTCAGTTTGAAATTCTTAATTTTGCTGCTCCTAATTTGCGTTTTTTAAGGGATGAGATTATTCGTGATTTACAAGAAGTTCATTTAGAACCAGATAAAAAATTAGTCTTAGTTATTATCGGTTTGGAAAAGTCCATTGGTTTGTCTGGAAAATATCCGCCTGTACTGCAAGACTTAAACTTTGTCCGAGACGCTTTTACTAATAGTGTTCCTCACCCTATACTGATATTTCTGCCAGATCATGCACTAACACGTTTGGCAAAATATGCCCCAGATTTTTGGGCATGGAGAAAAGGAGTATTTTATTTTCAAACAGTCCAGTCTACTCAAGAATCGGCTATTGAAAAAACTATTCAGTCTGAGAGAATATTAGGAAGTTTAGATTTACCAGAAAGGCAAGAGCGGATTGATTTACTTGAACGCTTGCTAATGGAAGAATCAACTGATGTACGCACTCGCATTACTATTTCAAAAGAGTTAGGGGTTGCTTACAGGAGTATTGGTGAGACGAAAAAAGCAGAAGATTTTTTACTAAAAGCTTTGAAGTTGATTGAAGAAGATGAAAATCTAGCAGGAATCAAAGCCAGCGTTCTCCACGAACTGGGTTACATATATCATGGTTTAGGAGAATGGGACAAAGCGATCGCACTTTACAATCAGTCTTTGGAAATAAAAGAACGTATTGTTAATGTCCAAGGCAAAGCGGCGACGTTGCACCAACTGGGAATTATCTACGCCAACAAAGGGGAAATGCATGAAGCGATCAAACTCTACAATCAGTCCTTGGAAATAACTGAACGCATTGGAGATGTCCAAGGTAAAGCGGCGACGTTGCACCAACTGGGAATTATCTACGCCAACAAAGGGGAAATGGATGAAGCGATCAAACTCTACAATCAGTCTTTGGAAATTGATGAACGCATTGGTAATGTCCAAGGCAAAGCATCAACTTTGCACTGTCTAGGAAATCTTTACGCCAACAAAGGGGAAGTGGACGAAGCGATCGCACTCTATAATCAGTCTTTGGAAATAAGAGAACGCATAGGTGATGTCCAAGGCAAAGCAGCAACGTTGTACAATCTGGGATATATCTACGCCAACAAAGGGGAAGTCGATCAAGCGATCACACTTTTCAATCAGTCTTTGGAAATATTTGAACGCATAGGTGATGTCCAAGGCAAAGCAGCGACGTTGCACAATCTGGCAATTCTCTACGCTAATAAAGAGGAAGTGGATTAAGCGATCGCACTCTACAATCAAGTTCTTGAAATTGATGAACGCATTGGTAATGTCCAAGGCAAAGCAATTACTCTGTGGCGGTTAGGACATTTGGCAGAACAGCAGGGTGAATACACTAAAGCGATATCCTATTTGCAACCAGCTTTAGAGATTTTGCAGCGATTGAAGTCACCGGATGCTGAAAGTGTGAGTGCAAGTCTTGATAGGGTAATGGGTAATTCGTAATTCGTAATTCGTAATTACAGGACTGAAAGATTTTTTGTCTCACGCAAAGGCGCAAAGAAGAACGCGAGAGTGTTTTCTAAATAAATGAAAGATTGCTGTAATGAGTCTTTTATACTCGCGGACGAGTCTTTAATACTCGTGGACGAGTCTTTGATACTCGTGGACGAGTCTTTGATACTCGTGAACGAGTCTTTGATACTCGTGAATGAGTCTTGGATGCTCGTGGACGAGTCTTTGATACTCGTGAATGAGTCTTTGAACTCCGTTAATGAACCTCGGAGCTTCGTTCGTGAACCTTTGAGCTTCGTTGATGAACCTCGGAGCTTCCTCGCAATGTTGTTCGGTAAGGCAAAAGACGCGATAAATCGCCGTCTCTACAAAGGAATGATTATTGTAGAGACGGCGATTTATCGCGTCTTCGTGATTATGAGATTTATTTCATTAATAGATTTTGATAGCAATTCAGGTGAGAGAATCAGGATTTATGCCAAGCGATCGCAGATCATAACAATACAACCACTCGCGGGGAATCCCTAGATAAGTTCCCCGTTCCATACCAATTCCTAAACCAATCTCTGGCAACCAAACAGGATTACCATCATGTAATTCATAAGTATTCTGACGTAATAATTACAACTTAATGTAGATATCCTACTTAAGAAGCAAATCATTATACATCATAAAAATTTGTTGCAATTTCTCTAACTGATAGCTAGCGTAAAGTGGACAATTTGACAATCTTTAATACTCAAACTACTTGGCGTATAGTCATAATCTGTCCGCACGCAAGAAGAACGCAAGACACTTAATATATGGTTCAGAATCTCGAAAGAACACGCCAGAGTGCAAGGTTTCCAGAAACAGCACCGGCTGCAAATCCCGTATTTTTTAGAACCTACAGCCGCCGTACAAAGGCCGGACTAAGGGAAACATGGGATGAGGTATGCGATCGCACTCTACAAGGCTTAGTGGAGTTGGGAAAGCTAACTCAAGAAGAAGCTGCCACACTGGATAAGATGCAGCGCAACTTGAAAGCTATGCCCAGTGGGCGCTGGTTATGGGTTGGTGGCACAGACTGGATAACCAAGCCCAAGAACTTTTCCGGGGCATATAATTGCACCTCTACCAATCTCCAAGACTGGAGTGCCTTCGGCTTAATGATGGATCTGGCAATGATGGGCTGTGGTACTGGAGCCGTCCTAGAACCGCAATTTATTAACCAGTTGCCCCCCATCCGTAATCAACTGAATGTCACTGTAAAAGGTGAAATTGGCAGCACTCCTGTGCAACAACGACGTGAATATACTGAAACTCATATAGAAGGTAACAGCGTCACTATTCACGTTGGAGATAGCCGTGAAGGTTGGGTTGAATCATATCAAGCCTTATTAAAACTCTCTACTGATGAACAATTTTCAGCAGAAGTTGAAGTATTAGTTGATATCAGCGATGTCCGCAAAGCAGGAGAAACTCTCAACGGCTTTGGAGGAGTTGCGAATCCAGTGAAATTGCCCGGACTTTATCAGCGTTGTGCATCTATTCTGAATAAAGCTTTAGGACGACAATTAAATTCAGTTGAATGCTGTCTGTTAATTGATCAAGCTGCTGTAACAATTGTTGCCGGAAATATTCGTCGCTGTCTACCTGAAGATGCTTTGGTTCATACAGAAGCGGGTTTAGTTCCTATTGCCAAAGTACGTGTAGGCGATCGCGTCCTAACCAGTAAAGGTTTCTATCCAGTTACTAACTTCTTTGTTCAAGGTGAGCAATCCCTTTGCCGTATTCAAACTCAAGATGGCTTTTTTGAATGTACAGCCGATCACAAAGTTGCCGTTTTTACAGATGTGTACGGCAATTACAAAATGGTTAAGGCTCAAGATTTAAGAGCTGGCGATCGCCTAATATTTGTACCACAAGCTATACCTGGTACGCCCACTGAATTACCTGAGTTTCGCGGTAAAATTCAACGTAAAATCAAGCCGATTACCGTTCCTGCTCTTACTCCTGATGTAGCTTACTTCATTGGCTACTTGCAAGGTGATGGCTCAGTTGGCTCTGACGGCTCAAGAGTTAGATTTCGAGTTCATGAAGAGAGTAAGAAGGTTTTAGAACGTTTAATTGCTGTTGGATCCGAATTTGGTTTAGAAACTTACACACTGCGAACACCTGAACAGTGCAAAACCAAAGCCTACGATCTACAGTTCAACTCAGTAGCTTTGAATCAATACCTCAAATTATTTAAGCAAGCATTCCAACCTCTAGTTATACCTGATTGCATATTGTTGGGTACAGGCGATATTCGCAAAGCTTACTTAGCTGGTCTTGCTGATGCTGATGGGTGTCATTCTCAAGGGGTGTTAGTAGCTTCAATTCACCAGCGATTTTTGCAGCAGGTTCAAGCACTTTACGCATCTCTAGGAATCACAGTCCGGTTGTGTAGTTCAATTCGCAAGCGTACTGGCAAGTGGGAAGGTGAATTAGTAACTATTGGGGAAGCAGCATTCAAGTTTGTTGAAAACTTCTTTGACAGCTATTCCATTCAGTTTTCAACCCGCAAACGCCAGACTCCTAAATCGTTCAAAGACCACGGCTTTCCGAAAGCTATGGTTCGCCCCATTATTAACTCCACTCAATATCATTGGGGTGCTATTCATCAACAGATGCCTCTCCCTACCTTGAAAAAATATCTCCCTGAAGCAACTGATTTGGTTCCAGTTAAAGTTTTAGGGGTTGAACTAAATGTACGCTCTGCACCTACTTATGATATTGAAGTTGCCACCATTCACGAATTTGTTTGTGAAGGCATTTTAGTTTCTAACAGTGCGGGGATGCGTCAGTTTGATTCTGGCGATCACCTAGCAGCCACCGCCAAGGATAACTTATGGCAACAAGATGAAAATGGCAACTGGCGAATCGATCCAGAGCGCGATGCACTCAGGATGGCAAATCATACCAGAGTTTTTCACCGCAAGCCGACCTTAGAAGAATGTGTTGGTGCTGTCCGCAAACAATATTACAGCGGAGAGGGAGCGATTCAATGGGCTGGTGAAGCCGTAGCGCGATCGAATATTGATTTGCTACCAACACAAGCTCTGAAAGTTAGTTTTTTGCAAGCTTATGAACAAGGAACAGCAAAAGAGTGGTTAAAAGAACGTGATCCAAATCTTGATGCTAATGAGCTAGAACATCGTTTAGCTCGTTACGGTTTAAATCCGTGTGGTAAGTGATTTTGCCTCACGTTAAAAACCTCGCAAAAACGGGGAAAGCTGAGATGCTAATCCCGTGGTAATCAAAGGAATTAAAAAGTCTTTGACACCGTACAGCGTAGAGAGTGAAACTAGATAACATCAGAAATTTGTGTCTAGAATATAATCTCTCCAAGAGTGCGGGGGTGGATGTGAAAAACACTTTTATTATCTGATATCACATCTGCAAAAGGTACGCGGAGCTACTGCGAATAATTAAGCAGTAGAACTAGGGGATAAAAAGCCTCTAGGGTAACAAATCTGGAAATCATCGGTAGTAACTTCCACTGCAATTTGTCAGAGGTTCACCTCAATCAAATCGACCCACGTAACTACAAAGAACAAGAGGAGGCTTTCACCGCTGGGGCGTTATCTGTAGCAGCACTTTTAAATCACAAATTCCTGGAACCACGCTATCAATACAGCCGTGAATTAGACCCGATTGTGGGAGTTTCTTTTACAGGTTTATTTGATTTCTTTGTCCATGCTTTTGGTGTTGATTGGCTGCGCTGGTGGGAAGCAGGAAGACCTGCAACTCCACAAGGATTAGCTTTCAAGCGTGAGGAAGAGAAATACCTCAGTTCTTGGAGAGATATTGTACATCGTGTAGTTTGGGATTATTGCGATCGCCACAATCTCAAGCGTCCAAATCGCTGCACCACAGTGCAACCCAGTGGTACTAAGGCTTTATTAACTAATGCTAGTTCAGGATGGCATCCCCCGAAAGCCCAAAGATTCATTCGCCGGATTACTTTCGGAAAAAATGACCCAGTAGCCTTGGCTTGTATTGACTATGGTTACAACGTCATTCCTTCTCAATCAGACAAAGATGAGCAGGGCAATTTGCTCAATGATCCCTTTGATCCACGGGTGAGTGAATGGCTAGTGGAAATCCCTGTTTCTGTAACTTGGGCGGATTTACCAGGGGCTGATGAAATTGATGTTTCTAAGTTTTCAGTCTTAGCCCAGTTTGATTTTGTCCTTCAGGTTCAACGTTGGTACGTGACTCACAACACATCAGCAACTTTGGAACTCCGCTCTGATGAAATCGAACCTTTGGGACAGCGCATTTACGACACTATCCAGAATGATGAGGGATATATTTCGGCGGCTCTTTTGGCCCGTTTTGACGATTTGCAATCATTCCCCCGTTTGCCGTTTGAACCAATAGACAAATCCACCTACGAACGCTTAACTCAAGAGGTGAAAGCACGGCGTAAAACAGATGACTTCTGTGCAGTCCTAAGCCGCTATGATTTAGGCGAAATGTCAGAGGCCGGCCCTAGTGGTTGTGATTCTGACAAGTGTATGTTTCCCGATCAGCAACCAAGCTCATAAGGTGAAATGACTGGGGACTGGGGAAGAAGCAAGGGGGCAGGGAGCAGGGGGAGACAAGAAGAATAACCGATGCCCAATGCCCAATGCCCCATGCCCAATCCCCAATCCTCAATCCCTTAACACGTTACGATCAATTAAGAAGTAATAATTTTTTACGGCAGTGCCAGGAGTCTCTTGATGTTCATTAATGAATTGTCACCTATATTCAAAGAATTTACTCAGCATCCAGTATCATTTGTGGGTGGGTTCTTCTCTGGTGTGCTTCGCCTCAACCTTGCAGATGATCCTGTTAAAAGCTGGCTGGATAAACAGATTCGCTCAAATAGTTACACCAGCAACACAACGGACGCGCATAATGGCAAAGCCACTGGCCCTCAGCAGATTTCGATTGACTAAAAACTCCCAGAATACATAGTTGAATTTACTACAATACAGGAAGTCAGTGCTGCCGACGGCAGCGCTGACTCCTACTTTCTATAGCCTTAGTCACACAGGTTAAGACAGTGTTGATTGCTCAAAGCTTTGAAAAAACTGGGTTTTTACTCAGCACTAGCTCAACACTTTGCTATACAATAATTTTATTGTTTGGAAGTCCTTTACTCCTTGATTGGCACTCTGAGCATGAGTGCGCCCACAAAGTTAGACGTAGGGCCAGCAGGATAATTTATATGGCAAAGCGCACACTCCGCTCTAAAGTTGCTAAGGGGGACTGAGCGTCGATAGTACCATTTTCTATCCACGCGCTGGACGGACGTGTATGCCTGTCCCGCCAGTGCCAGCGCGTTTGCCTGACGCTCGAAGTTGTCGCTAGGGCGATCGCTTTGCCGAAGCGGGCCAACGGTGCCAACTAACCGCATATCCTTATTCTGATCATTAAATATCAGCGAGATGGAATGCTTACCCTGCTCCACGTTATCCACCGTGGTTTCGTCGAACTCCTGCGTCAGCGCCGCGAACAACGTGTTGAGCATGAGATCGCTTGTCTCTTGGGCAAACTCAATCTTCGGAGTTGGGGGTGGATAGTCAAAACCACGAGCAATTGATGTGAAACCGAATCCAATGACGAAGATCAGCACCAAAATTCCATAGCTGACTAGCTTTTTCAGACCCATTCTCTTATTCCTTTGGTTTTATATGGTTCCTGACTCATACCAATCCTGTGTGAAGATACATATAATTAAGACCCCGATGTAGTCTTCCCTTGATCAGGGAAAACGGCGTAGCCGGGGGACAAATATATACAACTTCACAAAGAAACGATATCAGCAACTCCGCATGACGGATTGAACCTTTACCGAAGAAAAGTAAAGAGCAGAAGGCAGAATAGAAGAATTTATTTTCTACCTGCCAAAGAAGTATGTTTACGTAGTATTTTGTAGAATCTTATCATATTGATCAGGGAAAATACTAGTACAGGACTACGTAAATCTAAGTTAGAGAGACGTGGTAATAAGAGTTTGTCAAATCTCGTACTTAGAAAAATGTCACAATCAGTTATTATATGAGCGTATATGCAAGTTCAGCCAATGCTATTTGATTGACTGCCCCTAAAACATTCACTACAACATTGGTGAATCATAGAGGATGATGCAATATTTGCCATTTTGTTAAATCTGTTTTTTAGCTGAACTAATTGCTCTTTGTTGAAAATTACGTGATCGCACATGACTATTTACGTTGGAAATCTCTCCTACCACGCTACTGAAGCAGACTTAAAAACAGTGTTTGCAGACTACGGCGAGGTCAAAAGAGTTGTATTGCCTACCGACCGCGAAACAGGACGACTACGGGGCTTTGCATTTGTTGAGATGAGTGAAGATGCTCAAGAAGACGCAGCCATTACAGAATTAGATGGTGCAGAGTGGATGGGTCGTAAACTCAGAGTTAATAAAGCCCAGCCGCGAGAGGATAATCCCCGTGGTAGTTGGTCGAAGAAACAAGATTATAGGACTTACGCATTGACAGAATAACAAAATAGTGAATTCATAAATAAGGGTCGTCTACTTTACAGGTATCGGACAATTAGAGAAATTACTAAACCATCGACAGGACAATGCAATCTAGACCTCTACACCTTATTTCTGCTGTCAGAGCCAAAGTTTGGGGGGTGCAGTAGGTTGGCAGAGATATTGGGAGACGTTTCACATGATAGTGTGAATCGGTTTTTGTTGAGAGAGAGATACGAACCGAAAGATTTATTCAACATAGTAGAGAAAATCATTAACTTGGTAGGAGGGATACTAAGTGTAGACGATACAGTTATAGAAAAAATTTACAGTGACCCAAAAAATGCCGAATTAATCAGTTATTTTTTGGTCAGGAAAAAGCCCATAAAGCTATTATTGGCTTAAATTTAATAACTTTATATTACAGCGATACTAACGGTAATTCAGTCCCAATAAATTACAGAATATATGACAAAAAGGAGGAGAAAACAAAAAACGATTATTTTCGAGAAATGGTGAGTGAAATAATAAGCTGGGGAGTCAAGCCAAGAATAGTAACAGGAGATAGTTGGTATTCAGGGAGTAGAAAATTTAAAATTTCTAAAAAACCAGAAATTGGGTTTTCTATTCGGGATTGAAAAAAATAGAACTGTCTCAAATGAGCCGCATAAGTATTGCCAGGTAAGTACTTTAGTGATTCCAGAGTCAGGATTAAGAACTCATCTGAAAGAATTTGGATTTATAAAGTTGTTTAGGAAAGACTTCAAGAAAGAAGACTCTAGACACTATATTTTGTATGTTCCAGATGAGGAAAGAATCAAGGATATAACCAGAAATGAATTTATCACAATTCATGATACCCATTGGGGAATCGAAACCTTTCATCGAGCCATCAAACAAGTATGTGGAATTTGTCGGTTCATGGTTAGGGATACCTATGCAATCAAGACTCACATATTTTGTTCACTTCAAGCTTTTATTAGATTGGAGTTTATGCGGTCTGAAAAAATAATTAGCAATTGGTACGAAGTACAACGGAATATGTTCACATTAGTTGTACGTGAGCATATTTTTGCAAACCTTAACAGTGATGGCATTATCTAGACTCCATAGATGATTCTTTTTGTCAATGCGTAAGTCCTAGATTATTAAATATCGTAAATTGTTTTCTAGTTAAGCAAAACTAAGTAGGTAGGCATAATTAAACATCGTTCGTAGTGAGCGATTCATCGCTCAAAATAAGGATTATCAAGACTAGTCAGCTTTTATCCTATAAAAAGATACTAAAACG
Organism: Nostoc edaphicum CCNP1411; assembly: GCF_014023275.1. Taxonomy (NCBI): domain Bacteria; kingdom Bacillati; phylum Cyanobacteriota; class Cyanophyceae; order Nostocales; family Nostocaceae; genus Nostoc; species Nostoc edaphicum. The sequence goes on along the minus strand of NZ_CP054698.1, from coordinate 4,580,506 downwards.
AGGTCTATAGGCATCAAAACATGAAATCCCTAACCTCTCGTATGCAAGCGGTACAGTCACCGATTATTCCTGTGGTTGGGGAACTGATTAAAAATTCTCCTGGAACAATCTCTCTGGGACAAGGTGTAGTTTCTTACAACCCACCACCTGAAGCCAGAGAATTTTTGCCCAAATTTCTGGACGAGCCAACTAATAATCTATACAAATCAGTTGAGGGAATTCCCCAATTACTGACAGCACTTGCAGAAAAATTGCAAGCCTTCAACGGCATTGAAATCAATGAGGAAAACTCCATCGTCGTGACAGCAGGGAGCAATATGGGATTTATGAATGCCATTCTTGCTATTACTAACCCAGGCGATGAAATTATTCTGAATACGCCCTACTATTTCAATCACGAAATGGCGATCGCAATGGCTGGTTGTCGTCCGGTGTTAGTGGCGACGGATGAAAATTACCAACTGCGTCCAGATGCGATCGCTCAAGCAATTACTCCCAAAACACGGGCTGTGGTAACAATTTCACCGAATAATCCGACTGGAGTTGTCTATTCTGAAGCAGCATTGCACCAAGTAAATCAAATTTGTGGCGATCGTAGTATCTACCACATCAGCGATGAAGCCTATGAATACTTTACCTATAACGGGGTAAAACACATTTCACCTGGTGCATTTGATAATAGTAGCGAGTACACCATTTCTCTCTATAGCCTTTCCAAAGCATACGGTTTTGCCAGTTGGCGTATTGGCTACATGGTGATTCCCAAACACTTACTTGTAGCCATCAAAAAAGTCCAGGATACAATTTTGATTTGTCCACCAGTCATTTCTCAATATGCAGCTTTAGGAGCATTGCAGGCAAAAGAGGAGTATTTGCAGAGTAATATAGGAGCGCTTGCTCAAGTACGCCAACTAGTATTAGACTCCCTTAACCCGCTACAAGGCTTATGTAGTATTACCCCCGCCAATGGCGCTTTCTATTTTTTCCTCAAAGTTCATACCCAGATGGATGCTTTTGAATTAGTTAAAAGACTGATCCAAGAACATAAAGTAGCAGTCATTCCAGGTACAACCTTTGGCATGGATGATGGATGCTATCTACGCGTTGCTTATGGGGCGCTGCAAAAAGAGACGGCAAAAGAAGGTATAAAAAGATTAGTGCAAGGTTTGGAAACTATAGTTAGGAATTAAAAGTCATTCAATTTTGGGTTTTATACCAATTTGAAAAAAGAATGCGACAAATAGACCATTTGTAGAGACGCGATTTATCGCGTCTTTACCCAAAGATGTGTTGCAATCATTAATTGAATGGCATTAGATATTTTCTTCCAAAATCCAAGTTGCGCTGGAAGCGCACCAAAGGCGCGACCCAAAATCTAAAATTGGCAGAGTTAGAAGTTGATATTGTTGATATTAAATTGATGAGTGCGTTAGGCTGTGTTAGCATACATCGTCTGCAATCTAAAATATAAAATTCAACAGATGCCAATTATTAATAAGTTAATTGAAATTGAAACTGAGCCACAAATAAATATTCATAATATCACGCCACAAATTCAAGATTTTATTGCCTCAACATCAATTAAAAATGGACAAGCTTTAGTATTTTCTCGACACACAACAACAGCATTAGCTATCAACGAAAATGAAGTCAGATTGTTAGAAGATATAAAAGTGTTCTTGCAAAAACTAGCACCTGAATCAGACAGCTATTTGCATAATGATTTGCATTTAAGAGATGTTCCGGAAGATGAACCGATTAATGCCCACTCTCATTTAATGGCAATGATGCTGACTACTAGTGAGATAATTCCCATTGTGGATGGTAAATTAGCTTTGGGAACCTGGCAATCTGTGTTGTTTTTTGAGTTGGATGGCCCGCGCAAAAGAACAGTATTTGTCCAAATTTCTGGTGAATAATGCAACTTCACCATTAAAATCCTCCCAGAACAACCCAAATCTGAGAGAATTACGAACATGACCAACAGTTGTATCAGTTGAATTTACTTACAGTAATTAAAAACCTGAAATAATGTTTTCAAGCATAACCTTCCTTTCCATAAACCAGGACTTTCATTGTGTCAAAGGCAGACGCAGTTATACCAATTTGGGATTTTAGATTTGGGATTTTAGATTAAATATCTTTACCAAAAGTCTGTTCCAGTAATGTCCAATATACTATCTATTTCAATTTGGTATTAGTTATGAAAAATAACGATAATTTTTTCTTGCGTAATACTTGGTACTATGCTTTGCCTAGCGATCAAATCAAACCAGGTATGATGATCAGCCGCATTTTCTTGGGAGAACCAGTGCTGCTAGTCCGCAGCCAGGATGGGAAAGTCTCTGCGATGCGGGACATTTGCCCCCATCGTGGTGTGCCCTTGAGTTGTGGTAGATTCGATGGGCAGGAAGTGGAATGCTGTTATCACGGTTGGCGCTTTAACCCGGTTGGAAGTTGCACTGCAATTCCATCTCTTGTAGAAGAACAGCAGATGGATTTGAGTCGCTTCGATGTACAGTCTTATGAAATTCGCGAAGTCCAAGGAAATATTTGGATATATATACCTGATCCAGATAACCCTCAACCTCCTGCTTCTGAGATGGAAATTCCGGTAATTCCAGGGTTTGATGAGCGATCCCTACGGGGGGCTGCGCCAACGCCCCAATTCGTAGAGGTTGTGAAATTCCCCTGTTTTGTGGATCATGCAGTGGTAGGTCTGATGGACCCTGCTCATTCACCTTATGTTCATCGTGCTTGGTGGTGGCGAAATGAGCAACTGCACGAGGAAGTGAAGCAATTTGATGCTTCGCCCTACGGCTTCACGATGCGACGACACCGATTACCAGAGAATGGGGGTCGATTATACTGGCTGATTGGCGGTGGTGTCCCGGAAACGGAGATTTCTTTTCGTTTACCCGGAGTCAGAATAGAAGAAACCACCATTGGTAAGCATCGAGTCGTTAATTTAACAGCAGTTACACCCATTTCAGATACGGAAACTGAGGTAACTTTTGCTCTTTACTGGACACTTCCTTGGGTGGGATTTTTCAAACCACTGATGCATATACTAGCGCGGACTTTCCTTGACCAAGACCGAACGGTTGTGGAAAAACAGCAGATTGGTCTGAAATATAATCCTGTACTACGGCTGATTAAGGACTCAGATATGCAAGCGCAGTGGTACTACCAGTTGAAGCGAGAGTATGCTCGGTCTGTCGCTGAAAAACGAGAATTTGTGAATCCTGTTAAGGGTCAGATACTCCGCTGGCGTGCTTAAATTACTCCAAACTAAATTCTGCAAATTCTCTTTGTCCGAATAGCATATTTCGGTCTACGGCTGACAATATTTTATTATTGGTGCGATCGCTATTTAAACAGCGACCAACTAACTGTGCCACATCTGCACGATTGATGCTACCAATAATCTGCGGATCTTCAGTCAAAACGCCATTACCCGTTGCTGGTTCTGACTTGAGTCCACCTGGGCGGATGATTGTATAGGTAAGTCCACTGGCAATTAAGTGTTGTTCAGCTTTGTCTTTCTCAACTAAAACTGTTCCCAGTGCTGCCAAAACTTGGGGTGACAGAGCAACAACACTATTGCCAGCGCCAATAGAAGATATGAGAATAAACTTTTGTACTCCAGCTTTAACTGCCGCATCGATCAGATTTCTATTACCAGGGTAATCTGGCTTTTCTACGTCTGTCGGTAAACCGCCAATTGTACTGATAACGGTGTGAATAGGTTCATCTGTCAGGATTGCGCGTTCTACATCGTCAACATTCAAAGCATCTCCCACAACTACTTGAATACCTGTTTTCTCTAATTCAGCCGCAACTGCTGCTGTTCTTAGGAGTGCTTTGACTTTTAGCTGTTGCGCTGTCAGATATTGAGCAATTTCTCGACCAACACCGCGACTTGCTCCAGCCAGAAAAATATAAGATGCACTTGTCATAATGAATTTACTTACTTACGCTCCAAGGATTTTATCAGAGGATTGGCAGTACTTAATAATTCCTCAAGCAACTGAGTTCTTCTGGTTGGTGGCGAACATAAGCTTAACCGACAAGTATTGCCATTCGCCTAAGAGCATCCTTACGCTACTTTCCAGGCGTTTATCTTTTATCTAGTAGACTGTTGACGGAAGTTTCCCTACTTTTAACACAATACGGTTCAGTTAAGGCTAATAGTACAAAATTGTGGGTTTTCAAGACGCGATAAATCGCCGTCTCTACAAGTGTTTTGGTCTTATCTGAACTGTATTGACTTTTAACAAGTTGCTCAAGTAGGAGCAATTCATGAATTGCCCCTACTTGTCTGTGCTGTACTAACCACAAGCTTTGAGCTAGTATCAATTTACTATATATTTGCTTGCTGGCGTTGATATAGTGACCAGTACAAACCCTTTTGTTGCAACAACTGTGCGTGAGTACCACGTTCAGCAATCACGCCTTGCTCTAACACCAAAATCAAATCAGCACGTTTGAGGGGAGCAAAGCGGTGAGCAATTAGAAACACGGTACGATTAGCGGAAATTTTTTGCAGGTTTTGCAGTACTTGTTGTTCAGTTTCACTATCCAAAGCGCTGGTAGCTTCATCCAAAACTAAAATCGGTGCTTGGGAAAGAAATAACCTTGCTAGGGCAATACGTTGTCTCTGTCCACCAGATAAAGCTGTACCGCGTTCACCAACATTGGTTTCGTAACCGTATGGTAATTGACTGATGAAGTCGTGTGCTACTGCTAGTCTTGCCGCCTCTACTACTTGCTCTGCGGTAATATCGGGACTACCGAGAGTGATATTTTCCAAAATGGAACCGTTAAATAAAAAGTCTTCTTGAAGAACTACACTAACTTGTTGCCGCAGTGAAGCTAAATCGGCACTTTTTATATCAAAACCATCAATAAGAATGCGTCCTGATTCAATTTGATAGAGACGTTGCAATAGTTTAGACAGGGTACTTTTCCCAGAACCGCTACGTCCGACAATGCCGACAAATTGCCCTGGTTCGGCATTGAAAGAGATTCCCCGCAGAATGGCTTCAAAGTTTGGCCGATAGCGGAAAAATACTTGCTCAAAGGTGACTTGTCCTTTCAGGGGTGGTAAAACTAGACCAGTTCCCAGTTCTGCTTCCGGGGAGACGTTGAGAATATCACCAATGCGATCTACAGAAAGTAGCACTTGTTGAAGGTTTTGCCACAACTGTACTAAGCGCAAAAGTGGGCCTGTGACTCTACCAGACAGCATTTGAAATGCAACTAGCTGTCCGATTGTGAGCTTTTGTTCAATGACTAATTTGGCTCCAAACCAGAGAATCAGCATGGTGGACAAATTAGTGAGAAAGTCACCAATATTGCTGCTGATATTGGAGGTGGTAGAGGCTTTAAAACCTGTGCGAATGAAGCGAGCAAATAAGCCTTCCCAGCGATCGCGGGCTACTGGTTCTGCTGCATGGGCTTTAACGGAGTGAATTCCGGTAATTGTCTCTACTAGAAACGATTGACTATCGGCAGAACGGTTGAAAGTTTCGTTTAGCCAGTTACGCAGAATTGGTGTTGCAACTATCGTTAATGTGGCAAATAGCGGTAGTACTGCTAAAGCTACAAAGGTGAGTGGGACGTTATAGTAAAACATCAATGCCAGGTACACCACAGCAAAGATGCTATCTAGAATTACAGTTAATGCTGTACCTGTGAGAAACTGACGAATTTGTTCGAGTTCCTGGACTCGTGCTACTGTATCTCCGACGCGCCGCGACTCAAAATAAGCCAAAGGCAGACGCATCAGATGGCGAAATAGCTGTGCTGATAAACTCAAATCCAGACGACGAGCTGTATGGGTAAAGATGAATAGACGGAGAATGCCAAGTATGGACTCAAATATGGCTACGCATAAAAGTGCGATCGCCATAACATCGAGAGTCGGCAAACTCCCTTGCACCATCACTTTATCAATGACAACTTGTGTAATTAGTGGTGTTGTTAACCCCAAAAGCTGCAAGGTAAAAGATGCTAACAATACTTCTGTTAGCAATCCCTTATACTTCCAAACTGCTGGGGTGAACCAACTCAGGTTAAATGTTTCTTGCTTAGATATGAGTTCTACTTGCCACAATTGTCCATCCCAAGATGCCTCAACTATGGACTGCGGCAAAGTTTCACAAGTTCGTTCGGGATTTAAAGGATTAGCGATAATTAAGCGATCGCCTTTCACTCCATAAGCTACCACCCAGGATGGACTTTGGGGTGAGTCAGAATTCCACAGTAATAAAGCTGGAAATGACAGCTGTCGCAACTCACCCCAACTCACTTGTAAGCGCCGCAACACTAACCCTAATTTTTCTCCTGCTTCCACAACCTGTTTTGGGCGTTGTCCTCTGAGTTGACGCTGCACCCATTCCAGTTGCACAGAATTTTCTAACTGTTGCGCCACCATTGTTAAACAAGCAGCAGCGGTGTTCCAACTGGCAACAAATGGATAATTCGAGACGATTAAATTAGCGGCTGGGAGTCCTCTTTGGGGTTGGAGGCTGTGGGGACTGGAAGTCCCTTCTGAGGCTGGTGCGAGTGAAGGAGTGGAAGAGAAAGAAAATGTCTCTCTCTCTCCCTCCATGTCCACTGGTAACACTTGCCAAAATTCCTGAATTTGTGGGTGAGAAAATCCTGCCCACAGGGCTGTATCCCAACACACTACTACTACTTCTTTACTGGCAGCTACAGCTTTAAAATCCGCAGACAGCTTTTGTAAGTCACCAAACCAATCCCCCACATCTAGGGCGGCTATTGGTTTGCCAACGCCCTCTTCTCGTAAGCGAACTTTTCCAGCCACAATTAAGAATTGATAACCACCGACATCGTTTGACCAGATTTTTTCTCCAAGACGATATTGACGGGTTTGGCACTCATTTTCTAATTGGGACTGTTGTTCGGGAGTCAGCCAACATAGCGGTGGCTGATTCCAAGGCAAAGAAGCTAGCACTTTTAATCGTAAAGATTCATTATCCAGAATTTTTAACTCACTTGTAACTTGACTGTCAGTTTTTGAATTTTCTCTGCTAGCCATTTTTCAAATAACTCATTTTGTAGTGCTTGCTTTAGTTGAGTATCTTCTAAAGACGCTGGCAGAAATTGTTCTACTCGAAACAAACCATAAGGTCCTTCTCCTTGGGGAGAGTCTTTGCCAACGATTTCTATTGGTCCTACTAATTGTCCAGGACTCGCCACATCAATAGCTGCGCGTAATATATCTGGCATACTTCCTCGGCTGACTATTCCCATCATGCCGTTCACAATTCGGTCATCTGAAAGTGAATACTCTTTAGCTAGTTGCTCAAAACTACCTCCTTCTTCAATTTGCGTGTGTAGTTCGTCTGCCAATTCTCGATTATCAACAACAATTCTAGAGAGTACTACCCGATCCAAAAAAATCTTGCGCTCAATAAAATATTCTTGGAGTTTTGTTTCCGTCACTACAGCTTTCAGCTTTTCTAGCTTGTAACCAAAAGTAACCGATGTGTGAAAGGTAGCGTAATCTGTGTTGTTGGTCTGTAACCATTCTTGAAAACTTTGGGGATCAGTCAGTTGATTTTTCAGCCTAAAGTCAATAATTGACTGTTCAGTTATTGCAGTGCCAATTTCAATATCGTCTCGTGTTCGGATTTCTGACTCAATTACGTACTGACGGAGAATATCCCCAATGAACTGTCCCAATTTTCCAGAGGCTTGCAGGTACTTTACTGCTTCCTCAATAGAAATTATTTGGTCATTAATTGTCAAAAATGATAAAGATTCCATGAACTAATTATGTGAAAATGGTTAAACACTTATAGGACTTTTAAATCATATAGAAATCATCTGGTTGTTGATTGATAAATATGATAAAGATTCCATGAACTAATTACATCTGGATGGTAAAAAAATTATATAGCTAGTAAATAATATAATTTCCCCCAATCACTTTTACAGTCTAGCGGGGACAAAACAGGATTGAAAATGTCAACGGTAGGACAGAGTATTCAGGAGTACTGATTGCTGTACATGGATAGCGGGGCGTTGAGCCAGTGCTAAGTTGGGAATCTAACTTCTATGACTCGAAACTGGCAACTCAGAACTGTTTTCCCCAATGCCCCACCACCTAAACGAGTAATTGTTTATTCTTGCTGGTCTACTTAATGAAACTTATCCATGTCCAAGCAAGTAGCATAGCTGCGATCGCACCGATTAATGTATTAAAAATATTTACTACTTCATTGGTCAGCCAAGTATACTTAGATTGCAGTGTTGCCCCAATTACACTTTCTAAGTTGGTGGCAATAAATGCTGCTAGTACACACCAAGTGACTCCTAATAGATCAATTAAACCAACTCCCCAACCAATAAATGCGATCGCCACAGAAGCGACAATCCCAGCTAGAGTTCCTTCCAAGCTTATCGCTCCTTCTGTACCTCGTGGCACTGGCTGGAGCGTGGTAATCAAAAAAGTACTTTTACCATAAGCTTTACCAACTTCGCTGGCGGTGGTGTCAGCCAGCTTGGTACTGAAACTCGCTACATAGCCTAACAATAATAGGGACTGGGGATTAGGGATTAGGGACTGGGAAGTAGGTACGAGAAACCCCGAATTTATCAACCCTACTCCCAAGGCACACAGTGCCCCAGTCAAAGCCGAACCCCAAACATTTTCTGGGCCTCTTGCCCCAGAACGCTTTTCGGCAATTCCTTCTGCCTCCTTCTGCGCCATACCGATGCGGGTAACGCCAGAACCAACCAAAAAATAGAACATTACTACTGCATATCCTTGCCAGCCTAGAGTTACCCAAATTAAGATAGCCAGGAACCAGGCATGAAATAATCCAGCGGGCGTAAGTAGCTTTTTCGGAGTAATCCAAGCTACACCCAATAAAATTGTGTTTAATACAACTGCTACTAACCAGGGATTAACAGAATCAATTAAGGATGACATCAGCAATTAATCATGAGTAATTTTGTCTGAATATCAACAGAATAACGAATTTGTGATGCTTCGTGCTTAATTTCTGAAACCTCTCTAGCTAAAGTAATATGTTTGTATTATTAACTAAATTGCGTAAGCATCGTGCTGAAAGCTGAGTTTAAAACTACAAACAATATCTTAGATATACACTGCAATATTGAATCAAGAACGTGGATTAAACAAAATGCAAAACTTCTGTTTCATTGGGTGGACTATTCGGGTGCGTTACCCACCTAAAGTACTTTCATCGGGTGCGTAAAATTCCCAACACACCTTATGAAAGTGGTAAGTTATTAAATAGACTGTTCCTAAGCATCTGCCTATGCAAACCTCAATTATTATCGCTGCACGAGACAAAGCTGTTACCTAAAAAATTAAGTGTAAATTATCTAAATTATGTAGGTAGAGTGCGAAGTCAGTAGCCGCAGAGTGCAGCATTTGAAAGTTATAAGGATAAAGAATATAAGTTAATGTCAATTAAAACTGTGTTCAAGTTGACCACAATCAAGATTTAACAGCATAAATTGTAGATAGTATCAACTACAAATCTTTTCCACACAAGCTATGAGCCAAACTTTATTCCATCTGGCTTTCCCTGTAACTAACATTGCCCAGACAAAAGCATATTATGTAGATGGCTTGGGCTGCATTCCTGGTCGTGAAAACCACCATGCCCTGATTCTCAATCTCTACGGTCATCAACTAGTGGCTCACGTCACCAAAGAACCCTTGACACCGCAACATACCATATATCCCAGACACTTTGGGCTAATTTTTACCCAAGAACGTGACTGGCAAGACTTACTAGAAAGGGCGCAACAACAGCAGTTACTTTTTCGCGAAGAAACCAAAAATCGCTTTGTTGGTTCTCCTCTTGAGCATCGCACTTTCTTTTTAGAAGATCCCTTTTATAACCTCATGGAGTTCAAGTATTATCGTCACCCAGAGGCGATTTTTGGGAGTTACGAACATACACAAATTGGAGATAGGACTTAAGTAATTCGTAATTTAAAGATGAATAAATCCAGCGTGGCGATTATTCTAGCTACTGACTGGATTTTTTCTTCAGCAAGGGCAGCTTAATACCTTCTGTTAAAGCTGCTTGCACTACTGCTAAACTTCTCGTGTCTGTCAGCATCCAAGGGTGTAGAGCAACTGGTACTATTACTTCACTTCCTATGGACATTTGTGAACTATTAGCTGGGACAATCATCAAATCATAAGGTGTCCAGATAGATGTAAAATCTAGCTGCCCTAATATTACAGCATCAGAATTTAAATCCTTGAGAAAAATGCTGTCGGGGCGCATTTGTAGGCAACCAGGACGCCTGGAACCATAAGCAACGACAGTTCCATGATGGGGTGAAGAGATGGTGATAAACCGCTGCACGCGGTTTATTCCTCCTAGTCGCTGTACATAGTAACGGCTGACAATTCCTCCCATACTGAAGCCTACTAAATCTAGGTGTTGTTCTGATGCAAAGGTAGCTGTAATATAATCGGCTACCTGCTTTGCCAATTCATCAAGACCCACATCACCATTATTAGGAAGCAGATTCAGGCTATATACAGACCAACCCCGTTGTATGAGGTATGCCCTCATTTTATGGAAAACTGCCTCTGTATCTTCAATTCCGTGTATTAACAAAACGGGATTGCGCTGCTGATTTTCGGTGTTCATTTACAAAATCTGGTTGAAGTAAGGGGTGTATTTCACTTTTGTAGGTACATACTGCTCTACAAACTGAAGTTATTGTTTTTCGGATTCTTTAAAAGATATTTTTGCAAAACTGAAATGCACTCAAAAACTATTTGTATAAAATTTAACTAATTAAGCTCACCATTTGCCAATAGGCTATGACACTCCTCCCACTGGTTGAGAGTAAACTGTTTGTTTCAATTGAATAAGTATTTACTAAACAAATAAATGTTAATTTTTGTAAAGCTTGCTTTCAGAATCTTGCTCTTCGTTACAGTAAAATTTAATAATTAGTTCTCGATGTATACAGGTTGCAAATGCTTGCGATAGAACATTTGCTCTGTAGTTTTACTACAATGTTAATTAAGCACAAACCTATAAGGGTTGTCACCAGAACGGGGTGACGCAAAGTAGAAAATGTAACATTTTGTCGTAATTTTTAACAATTACGGTCGAGTTCCAACTATAACAGGCAGGAGTAATTGTAGTGGATTTTATCAAAAAGTTAATTTCGGGTATTTTGGGTTTCATTACCGGACTTTTACCAGGGAAGAAGAAAAGCAACGGCTACTTCTTAGAATTGGACGAAGCCAAAGATGCTGCCAAAGATGCTGCTAAAGAGGTAGCATCGAACGCGAAAAAAGTAGCAGAGACAGTTGCATCAAACGCTAAGAAAGTAACGGCAACAATTGCATCAGAAGCACCAACTCCATCCAAGCCAGATTCATTGAACGGAACAAAAACCGCTGCAAGTAAGGGTAAGGCAAAATCAGCTAAAAATCCCAAACCAGCTGATGTTCAATTAGTCCAGACTGCTGAGGGTCTTAAAGTTGAACCGGGCAAAAATGCAAAAGCCGCAGCAGCCAAAGTAATCAAAGAGCAGCCAACTGAAACAACCTTTGCGCCAAAATATCTTGCTCCTTCGACTACAAGCTCTAATGGTCGTCGGCGTCCAGGGGCGAATATGAGTGCTTATTTAGAGATGGCACGTCAGGTTAAAACACCTAAATAATTGATAGAGACCGTAAATTTACGGTCTCTATAGATTATACGGTTAAGATAACTTTGTCAGTTGTAGATGGAGAACTCTCCAAATTAGGAGCGATCGCTTAATTTTCTCTACTATAACTGCATCTTTTATAGTAGGTTTCTTTGCATAACTAATTTGCATCTTTAAGCAACACCAGTCCACTATATAGCTGAAACGCTGAGTCCCAATTAGTCTTTTCTCTACGCAACAAATGAATATGAGACTTGATATGACTCAGCATTTCTGTTTGATCTAATGTTGTATCTGCAAAGGATGTGAAATCTGACCAAATTATGGCGTCAGGTAGTTGCTGGTCAATCCAACTCGATAAACTATTCCAATTAATTCTGATTGTATTTTGGCTAGCTTGGGGAATGATTTCTAAACCTTGCTGAAATTCATAGCCGTGATCATAAAGTCGGAGAATGCAACGTCTACCAGGTATGTGTAAATCACAAAACTGGGTATAGTCTTGTGTTTGAGTTTTCCGTTCCAGTTTACCGCGCACATCTCGATCTACCACTTCCTCGAAAATGGGCAACAGTCCTACTACTCTTGCTGTGACTTCTGACCAATCAAAAGTGAGAGAACCGAGTTGATTTACCTCGTTGCGGCAAACAACAGTAGCTTGTGGGGTACATTCTTGAAAATATTTGACTTGATAAACTTGAATTTGTTGAATTTGAGCTATCGTTGCCCAAAAGCAAGGAATACCAGCTTGCTGTAACTGTTTGCCGTAAAATTTTAGTTCTCCTACTTGTCCAGTGCGGTACAACCTCCAGCCACGACTTGGTAGTAATAGCCGTGCAGTGTAGGGGTCTAGTTGCATAATCTGAGCGAATTTCCGAGATGCTTCTGCTTTCATCTCGTTATTGAGTGGCTCTAAGACTAGTACGCCAAGTTCAGTATCATTCGGTTCAGATTTTGCTTGGGAAATGGCTCTTTGTCTTTCTTCAAGCTCCATTTCTTGTAGTCGTCGCAAAGCTTCGCGTGCGAGCGTTACTATTTTGGCATTCCTTGTATCTCGCAGCAGTTGCCGATAAATTTTTTCTGCATCTTGGTATTTTTCAGATACTTCATGCAGTCGACCGAGATAATATTGTACCCAAGGATGTTCTGGCGATTCTACTAGCAGCTGTTTGAGTAATTTAGCAGCTGTTTGATAATCTTTATGCTCAAAGGCGATCGCAACTTGCTCAATCATCACTTTAAATAAACAGTGGAGTGATGTCTCATGCAAAACTACTTTTGCGTGAGCTATAGATCATTTATACTTCACAAGCTGCGGTAATCAAGGATAATGCTACTACTGGGGCCGTAACTGCTCTGAGGATGCGGCGACCAAGAGAAACAGGTTGAAATCCGGATGCGATCGCATTTTCAATTTCTGGTGTTGTCCATCCTCCCTCTGGGCCGGTAGCAATGACAATTTTTTCTTGTCCAATGTCATTTGTCATTTGTCCTTTGTGCTGTAAGCAATCTTTTAAGTGGGGAAACTCGCCACGCGCTACACAGATATATTGTTGGCTATTTGCAAATGATGAATGACCAATGACTAATGACAAACCCGTGTTAAAAGCAACAGGTTCTAAAATTATCGGCACAAAAGAACGCTCTGATTGTTCAGCGGCTTCCGCAGCGATGCGCCGCCAACGTTCGAGCTTTTGAGGACTAGGATTAAGCAAAGTGCGATCGCTCAATACTGGTGCAATACAAGTTACTCCCAACTCTGTACAACACCGCACCACTTCATCAAATCCATTACCTTTGGGCAACGCCACCATCAGCGTAATTGATACAGGTAATTCTGTTTCCACTAAAAGCGGTTCTAAAACCTGTGCTTGTTCCCCTGCTAACTGCGCTAACCACGATTTTCCTTTACCATCCATTGCAATAAAGCGATCGCCTTCACGCAAACGCAGCACACGGGCCAAATAATGTTGTTGTTCTTTTGTGAGCAAAATTTGCCCTTGTTGGAGTTGAGAAGGTGCGATCGCAATTCTTTGCAGTTGAGACATGGAATTTTGGAATTTCAGGAATATCAAATCAAAGATGGACACAGATAAGTCCATCTGTGTCCATTTATCGTTTAATTACTTATTCGGCTTACGAAAGATTTTGGAAGTAAGCCTCTAGCGCTTCAGTAACCAACTGAGTCATCGGCTTACCTTGGCTTTCTGCTACTTCCTTCAACTTGCCATAAACCTCTTCTTTCAAATTTACGCGGTGGCGCGATTTGTTTGCACCATTGGCTGTTTGGGGATCGTAGCTAGCAGCAAATTCGCGGATGGCATCAAAACCAACGCGATCGCAAAAATCACCGAAGCTTTCCTTCGATTTCCGAGATTTCTTAAAGTAAACAAAAATCGGTTCTAGGAAGCTGTCTAAATCATTATGGTGCAGCTTTTCTATATAAGGTTGTGCCAGTCGAGTTTGATTTGGCGAACCCCCTAGCCATACTTGGTAAGATTCTGGAGCGCTACCCACAAAGCCCAATTCAGCCAAGTATGGACGAGCGCACCCATTGGGGCATCCTGTCATCCTCACCACAAAATGTTCTTTTTGTAAACCTAATTTATCTAACAGAGCGCGAATCCGCTCTAAAATACCTGGTATTGCTCGTTCTGATTCCGTGATTGCCAAGCCGCAAGTAGGCAAAGCCGGACAAGCCATTGCATACCGCACTAAAGGTTCGATTTTATTGGGTTCGTCTCCGACACCGTAACGGCTAAGAATGTCTTGAATAGCTTCCTTGCTGTCTGGTTCAATATCGTAAAAAATTAGGTTGTGGTTGGATGTGAGGCGGATGGGTAAGTTGAACTGTTCGACAATTTCCCGCAAGGCGGTTTTCAGTTGAAACGAACCTTCATCCTTGATTCGACCATTGTCAATGGAAATTCCTAAGAATAGCTTGCCATCACCTTGTTCATTCCAGCCGAGGAAGTCGTAAAATTTGAACTCTGGCAGTGGTTTGAAGGCTTCAATTGATTTACCAAAATATTCTTCAACTTGGGTACGGAATTTTTCTACGCCCCAATCGTTGATTAGATATTTTAGTCTGGCATGACGACGGTCAGTGCGATCGCCATAATCTCTCTGGGTAGCAACAATCGCTTTCACGATGTCGTAAACGTCATCCTTCGCCACATAACCGATGGGGTCTGCTAACCTAGCGAAAGTTTCTTCTTTACCGTGGGTTCTACCTAAACCACCACCAGCAAAAATATTAAATCCTTCCAGTTGTTTCTTTTTATTGGTAATTACTACCAACGTCAGGTCTTGGGAATACAAATCTACTGAATTATCCCCTGGCACAGTCACGCAAATTTTGAACTTGCGCGGCATATAGTGCGTGCCATAAATCGGTTCTTCGTTGTCATGGATAATTGTGCCATTCCCATTGCGCTGTCGAGCTGCTTTTACCTCTGGGTTCTCTTCAGCACTAATTGCTTTTTCCCCATCTAGCCAAATCTCGTAATAAGCGCCCGTTTGCGCTGACAGCAAGTCAGCAATATTCTGGGCATACTCCCAAGCATATTGATAGTCTGGGCGATTCTTAAAGGGGGCTGGTGGTGCCATCACATTGCGGTTGATGTCGCCGCAAGCTCCTAAAGTCGAACCCAGATTGTTGACAATGGTGGCAATTGCTGACTTTAGATTCTTCTTTAAAATTCCGTGCAGTTGGAAACCTTGACGAGTAGTTGCTCGTAACGTGTGGTTACCATACTCATCAGCGATTTTATCTAAAGCCAGATACAGCTGCGGCGGTACTAAACCACCCGGATTTTTTGTCCGCAGCATAAACTGGTAATCTTTTTCCTGTCCCTTGGTGCGGTTGTCGCGGTTATCCTGCTGGTAAGAACCATGAAACTTCAAAAGCTGCACCGCATTTTCGGTAAAATGGGTAGTATCTTGAAGGATCTCAGTTGCTACAGGTTCACGCAAAAAATTACTATTTTCCTTGATTCCTTCTACTTTGGAAGGCTTACGGCTAGCGATGGGGGAAGGAGCAGATTTAACCATTAGACTTGTATAGTATTCTCAATAAAGCATTAAGTAGACGCCGAATCAGCACCCTTTGGCTACTTGATCCCCGGTAATCCGGCCGGAATAATGAGGAATGTTTTAATTTTACCACGGCAAAAGCTGGCTTTGTCAGTGATGTAATACTTAGCAAAACCAGCTTTTGGGAGTAGTGATTTTTTAGTGCTGAGTCCTGAGTACTAAGTAAAGTATAAACTGACTGAGGACTCAATAATCTTTTATTTGAAGCGATAGCCAATACCACCATTAATGCTAACAGCAGAAGCATCGCTATTTTGGTAAGCACCAATTCCGACTTTGGCATTAGTGTAGACGAGGAAATTGTTAGCAACTTCCGATTCAACACCAGCACCTACCACTACTGAATCTTTGTTACCTATAGGAGTTGGTGAGCCATCTTTTTCTACAAAAGAATAACCACCAGTTAAATAGGCGTTAGTTCTATTCGCAATGGGTACATCCACAGAAAGTTCTGGAATAATGGCACTTGTCTGATCACTCCAGAGGACATTACCGCGTGCAGAAAACGGGGTAGTTCCTAATTTCAAGCGACCTGTGACATTACCGCCAAATGTGGCATCATCGTTGATACCTTGTCCGCCACTGGTAACGCCAGCTGCAACACCGGCACCAACATAACTAGCATCAGTACCCTTTTTGATTTGAGCAGAAGCTTGACCAGCTGATAGAACAAGAGGAGCAACTATTAAGGAAGACAATGCAGAAATTGTCAAGAAAGACTTGAGTAAGTGTTTCATAATTTTCACCAAATTTTGTATTTTTTACTTGTATATTAAAGGTCGAAAATCATGTGGGAATGTTCCAAATGATTCTCAATTTTTCTTAAATGACTGTTGTTATTGATGCATAACGCTTACAGGGTAACTAATCCTGAAATTTATAAATAAGTTGTTATAATTACATTTAAATGTATTTTCATCCTGCTTCTTTATCTCCAGATAGACGCTTTTCAAACTGTCACAATATTTGGAACTAAAACTAAGTTGGGACATGGCAAATAAAATATCCAATTAACATTTTTTTGCCGAGCTTTTCACAGAGGATGAAAAAGTAGGCTGTAACATCTGTTGCAACAAGCTATAGAGGGAATCTATAAAGTTAATTTTGAGCAATTCTTGTGGAGATTGAATAATGCTAACCGCTGCAAAAACGTTATCTGGTTTGATGGGTTTATGTGTCGGTGATGCGTTGGGTGTGCCGGTGGAGTTTACTAGCCGTGCTGAACGAGTAAAATCTCCAGTGACAACAATGCTTGGTTATGGCACATGGAATCAACCACCAGGAACTTGGTCAGATGACAGTTCCTTAAGCTTTTGCTTGGCGGAATGCCTTTGTAGGGGGTATTCGTTGGATGCCATAGCCAATTCCTTCTGGCGCTGGTACAAGGAGGCTTACTGGACTCCCCGTGGCGATGTCTTTGATATTGGTCAAACTACCCACACAGCAATTATGCGCCTGAAGCAGGGAGTGGTTCCCCATCAGGCGGGTGGTAAGGTGGAAAATAGTAATGGCAATGGTTCTTTAATGAGAATCTTGCCGATGGCTTATTGTCACAGAAGCTTCACTTTAGCTGAATTGCTGGCGCGGGTGCATGATGTTTCGGCAATTACTCATGCTCATGCGCGATCGCAAATGGCCTGTGGCATTTATATTAGTATTGCAGTGGCACTCTTAGAAGGGGCTGACTCGCAAACAGCTTATTTACAAGGATTGCAAGACATCCAAACAATTTATTCTGTGCGGGAATTTTTATTAGAGAAGCCCCATTTTGGCAGAGTTTTCAGTGGTGAGATTGCCAAAGTACCAGTAGAAGAGATTAATTCTGGTGGCTATGTGATTGACACCTTAGAGTCATCCCTATGGTGTTTATTAAATAGCTCGTCTTATTCTGAGGCGGTACTGAAAGCTGTCAACTTAGGCGGAGATACAGATACTACCGCCGCCGTCACCGGTGGGTTAGCGGGAATTTACTACGGAGTAGAAAATATTCCCAAACAATGGATGAACCAAATTGCTCGTAGACAAGACATTATTTACTTGGCAGAGCGTTTTGCAAGGGCTGTCTACAGTTGAGGGGAGTGGGGAGTGGGGGAAATTAGGGAGACAAGGGAAATAAACAATGCCCCATGCCCCATGCCCCATGCCCCATGCCCCATTCCCAATCTTAAAGCATAGACAAGGAATAGACCTGACCATCAATCAACAGTCGCGTAATGCCCTTGGCTTCCAAATGAGTACGAGCCTTATGGAGCATTTTACTATCGGGAACTTTAATCACGCGATCGCGCTTCGTAGAAAAGCGCTTGGCGACGCGATGATTATCAAACACTGGTAGAGTTCTTTGCTGGGTTTCCAGGCTGGGAATTTGCCCCAAATCACCAAAGTCCTTGAGAGGTCTGGTAATTAATTCTGAGGAACGGTCAATTACTAAATAGCAAGTTTTCGGCAAATTGGCTATCGACAAAGGTAAAACTTGAACTGATGCTTCACCTGGTCTTCTTTTTGTGACTAAAGGTCTGTCATCATCCAGGTCATCGTCATCAAAGTCTTCTTCCTCAAAGTCATCATCTTCTAAATCATCATCTTCTAAATCATCCAAATCCTCTGATTCGTCGAGTAAATCATCGCCCAGCATGTGCGCGATGACGGCCGCTCCTGGATGTTCATTCTTGAGGGGTGGGATGGGGATGCTGACTATTTCCGGCGGCTTTGGCTCTGGAGTTTCTAATTTCTCTGTGACTCGGAGCTTGGGTTTTTCTGACGCCGAGGGGCGTCGCCGTACTCGTCTGCTAGCGGCAATTGACTCTGCCGTTTCCTCTGAGTAAAGTTCCTGCTCTACACGAATTATCTTACGTGGTAGTGGCTCAACTTTTGGTGGTAATTCCAATGGTTGACTTTCACTGGGTGGAACTTCTATCTCTGGCTCTGGTTGACTTAGCAGTGGTAACTGCTCGTAGCTTACCTGTGCCCTTCCCTCAGGAGTTCTCGCAGCCCGTTTCAAAGAGACTAAGTATTCATACTCATCTTCTGGCAAAGTGCTTTTGAGTAGGCGACTAATTGTCGAGTTACTCACACCATAGCGGTCTGCCAAAGTTGAGGTTGTTTCGGCAGTCTCTCGATATAATTTAAGAATTTCTTGCTTGTCAGAGTCTGTTAGTTTTCTCACGGTAGATACCAAAAATCTTTACTAAGCTCGTTTACGTCCGCTGGTACGCCGCGTTCGTCTTAGTGATGCGTCATATTCTAAGACAGCGCCCAGTCCAAATAACACTCCACTAAACACCCAAAACACTTCTAAGATTTCCCCACTTTGATAATTGGGGTCTTGGGCGTATTTAAACCACATATCTGCAATGTAAAGCGAAAATGCCGCCGCTGCAATCATTCGCCAAGACTGGGAAACTCTTCCCCCCCAAAAGGCTAGCAACAGAGTGGTAGCAATAATTAACAAAACCACATCGCTAACTACGTAAAACCAATTCAAAATAGCGACTAGCAGTTCTGAGGGTGTTCCCTGTTGCATAGAAATCCACCATGCCAACAAACTACCGAACATTGCAATTGCTAACACAATTAGCCACTGCCATTTTTCCAGATTGATTCGCCTGGAAGCCACAGCTAAAATCATGCCTGCGCCAAGTAATAGATAACTAAGTACAAAAAATATATCGCCTAAAGACACATCCGGTTCATCTTTTAAAATTATTTCGGTATATCCGAAAAATATTCCCCCAACGAAATAGGAAAGCATACCTAAGCCAATTAAGAGCCAAACATTCCGGCCACTGACGATTTGCGGACTCAGCCAGTTCCTCAAGCATAAGATACTGGCACCCAAATAAGCGAAAGCTTCAAAAATATTTGTGCCAATCACATACCACTCGGCTCGGCTTTCTATGCCATCCGCTCCGGGAACTTTGGCACTAAACAATAAAAAGTATAGCAGCGCCAGTACGGCCCAGCCAATATTAGCCAAGACAATGTTCTGAGTGGTGAAAATTGATTTAGCAAGGAACGAATTCTCGTAAGAGTTATTCATAGGACAAGACTTATGTATATGCACTCTGGCAGTATTTTGAGTTAAATGACTGTATATCTAGCAGTGTGTCTATTAGGTAATACACAATCTGACACCAAAAGCAAGTACCAGCGGCAGGAATTTTGTTAAATAATTTCCATGCTACTGCCATAGTTTACCCAGAGGCGATTGATTTAGCCAGTTCAGAAACAGCGATCGCTCGGCTTCTGGCATATCTTCTAATTTATAAATCACTTGTTTGGTAAAATTAGCATTGCCAAAATAGGCCTTTCCTAATCTATGCAGTTCTTGTAACAAGATAACTACATGATTTTCTTGCCAATCAGGTATTTTGGCTGCCGGCAAAGGATTAGTAGATACCAAATATTTAACCGCTTCTAGGGAAGATGCTTGAGGAAATTGCTTCTGCTGTAATACTTCCGCAATATCTTTTTCAAATAAGGCAGCTTGCCTAGCACCTAAAAACTCTTCAATGTCGATAGAAACACCCTGCAATAGCAAGATACTGGCTTCGACTAAAATCGCCGTTTTGCCATGACCCCCGGTGTCACTATCCAGCTGCTCTAAACGGATTTTACCCCAAACACTAAAGCGTTCCGGTTCCTCCAGCAAAACACAGGCTTTACCTCGGTTATCCGTTAATTCTCTCCATAAGGCTCTAGCTTCTTCCTCTTGACTAGCTTTGAAGACACTAATCAAGCGAAAAGTCTGCCCTTGATAACTGAGGATCGGCACCTGCTGATCCCGTTTTGGGTGCTGAATGCTTGATATTTCAACATCCTGCCGTTTGAGAATAAACATGGCACTAGCAAATAACTCCTCACAGGGGCACTCTTAATATGGAATATATAATGGGATTTGGCAGCATCGCCAAGGCTGAAATTACCTAGCATACTGTGGAAATGAGCCTAGCGATCGCCAGATCCTTCCCGAAGGTAGCCGCCCAGAGGACGTTAGCGCTAACGGGCAAATAACCCCTTGACAACACAATATATCTAAACCAATACCCCATCTGTTTCGTTTTCGGTGTAGATTGCACTAACTAGCGACTAGCATCTTAGCCTTGCTAGTGGTAAATCTGCAATTTTTGATTGCTTCTTGGTAGGTGAAGACGATATAATAGTGTAGGTGACTCCTTCGGGAGCCATTATTTTGTTTTGGGCGCGTAGCTCAGTGGATAGAGCAATTGCCTTCTAAGCAATCGGTCGCAGGTTCGAACCCTGCCGCGCTCGTTTTAACTTAATACGAACCCTCAAGCACTGTGAAGTGATATGATTACATAGGTTGAGGGTTCATTATTGCTGCATCATACCAAGAACAAAGGCGATATTGCTGCTACGAAAGCAATTGCTGATCTAACGCTTAAAGGATACTTGATTCTCACGCCACTTGTTTGTGAGCATTTACCTTTCGATTTTGTTGCTTACAAAGACGATAAATTTTATAAAATCCAAGCTAAATATGCGGGAGATAATAGAGTAGTCAATAAAACTATTTGGGTAGATAAAAATGGGACTCATCAGAAGAAGTACAAAGTAAATGACTTTGACTTTTATGCAGTTTATCTACCTGACATAGATAAAGTTGTCTATCCATCAATTAACTTTAAGGGTTGCTACATAACTACCCAGATACCTAATTCAGCTACACCCTTTTACTGGTGGGAGGATTTTACAGACTTTACTGAAGCAGCATCTAAGCGAACCTACAAGGAGTTTGGCGTTGATTTAACGACTAGAAAGGTTAACCCAGACTCTAGAATTCACACTAGAAAAGTAGAAAGACCATCAAAAGAAGAACTAGAAAAACTAGTTTGGGAAAAGCCAACCGCACAAATTGGCAGAGATTTTGGCGTATCTGATAAAGCTGTAGAAAAGTGGTGTAAAGCTTATGGCTTAGAAAAGCCACCCAGAGGATATTGGGTGAAAAAGGCTTATGGAAAAGTGGAAGGACAGTTAACAACTCATAACGAAACGTTCTCTAGGATAGAGTTTTAGCTTTTTTATAAAAATTCTAGCCTTGGCGATATCACCTGTGGAGGGAGAAAACTTTTAAATATATTGACGTAGACTAAAAAAATATTTATTAAATTAAACCCTCTGGCTTCCAGATAAAGGGGTAATGAAAGATTATTTTTCAATAAAACTGGGAATACTGAGTTAAGACATTCCAGTGAACATAATCATGTCAACAAATAAGCTAATTTATGGGCGTGACGGTAGCAGAAATATTTTAATGGAAGCTTTAACTACAGTTCAGTCACGTTTAATTATAGTTTGTCCTTGGATAACTAATGAAGGTATTGAAGCAGAAATGTTGAATGCTGATACAAAACTTTACATAGATAGTTACACTAACTCTAAAAAGGCTAAATTAGTCAACATAACATCATCTCCTCAAACCAATGAACATAGCTGATTTTCTGACACATACAAGATTGCAAATAGCGGAATTTATCTAATAGTGTATGTCCCCATTGTGCGGGAATAGATAAAAGCTGTAAAATCAGATAAGCTATTAAACTAACGTAAATTTGTATGGTGATACCGTTGACGTTTTTGGTAATTAATTTGTCAAGTTTTAAGTGCATCTTTAAAAACTTCCACAAGAGTTCAACTCCCCCAACGTAATCGATAAATATCCCTAATTTCATCATCATTAACAGCTGCATCTCCCGACTTTGGTAAATTAGTCACTAAGCGGAACTCAGTTTTCGTTTCTAAATCACAAAAATTAATGACTCTATAGGCAATAGCCTCATCAGATGCACCTACTTTGACTAATCCAGTTGCATCCTCAAATTCTAGTAACGAAATTGTTTTTAATCCGCAAAACAAAATATTTGTTTTCTTGTACCAATTCTTGAATGAATTTTAATCCCGCAAAGCCTCTATCCATTACCCCTACAGCATTAGTTGGGAGACTAGACATCATCTTGGAACCAAATTTATAATCATGATCATGTCCAAAATTGATCAAGTTATCTTCTGGGCTACCTGTAGCTAAATTCAAAGAACTAAAAAGTTTGACTTGATGATGACCCAAAACCCATAACAATTTACTTGTCAGGGTAATAATTGTTGAATCAATAGGACAAATAGCATATTTATCGTGTAATTTTTTTGTGAATTTTCTTCTGTACTAATTCATTTAATTTTTTGGTAAATTCCTTGAAATTGTTTTTGGCTTCGATGTAAATTTGCTTTAGAAAAAGTAGAAATATCTACCTCAAATCCTGTATTGTTTAATCTCTTAAATAAATCTCGCATACTTGTTAAGCTATTATCCAGAGCATAGGATAGCCAGCACTCAAAGAATAGACGACTATTCAATACTGGATAATCATTTTTTGGCAGGCTTTTCAAGATATCTTTGACAATTTTGGGAAATGAATTTATAATCACAATCAAACTAATATAGTTTAAGCCTTCGCCCAAAAATACCATATTTTGGGCTATTTTTATCGGATTTTTCTTACCGTTCAACACTTCTGGTATTGAAGATGTTACACATATATTTGAAAAGCTTTTAAAGGATAAAGTTCAGATTAGCATAGGTTGGGGCAATCAAAAAGATATTTCTAAAGTTGATTATGGTGATTATCCTGAAACAGAAACTTTAAGAGTTAGACTAATGAAATATTTAGGTTGGAAATATTTGGGAATTTATCAATTACAACGATTGGAAAAACTTTTCCCGGATTTATTTGAATTAAAGTTAATTGGCACACATGAAAAATATTTAGTTTGTGATAACTTATTCGCGTTTACAGGAAGTCATAATATATTGACCTCAAAAGGTTTATATGGAGACCATGAGATAGGTTTACGTATTACAGAGTCTTCAATTATTAATGAGTTAATAGATCATTTTGATGAGTGCTTTTCTTGGGAGAATCATAAATGGATTTAATATAAGTTAATTGATAACTATAAGAGGCGGTACTAGCATACTTGTATGCTGGTTCTGTAACAATAATTGTGCTGCTTTTTAAGGTTTTGGCTGACTGACGCACCCTACATACAAAAACTACCAAATCATAGCCAAATCATAGCCAAAAAACAAGCTGATACCCAAAATTCTCTCCTGATAGCCAAATCATAGTCAAAATCATAGTCAGAATAGCCACGAATGCAAGTAAGAGACTTAGCTTTTGAACATCTAAATCTCTTGATAAGACTAAAACCCTTGACTTTACGTTAGTTATTTTATCAATTTAAAAAGCCCGTGACGAGGATTGAACTCGTGACCTCACCCTTACCAAGGGTGTGCTCTACCACTGAGCCACACGGGCGAAACATAATTACGATTTTTCAGCTAGAAGTTAAATGCTGGGAGTTTTGATGCTTACCCAGACATTATAACTTATAACTTCGTAAGTGGTGGGCCGGGCTGGATTTGAACCAGCGTAGGCGCAAGCCAACGGATTTACAGTCCGTCTCCATTAACCACTCGGACACCGACCCGATTTGTCTCACGATTTAAAATCTTAGCACCATGTTTTAGAAATTGCAAGTGATTAGAAAAAATAACTTTTGGGTAGAGATCGCAACAAAACTGTATCTCTACCTTATGGATAAAAATACTGGTTACACGCTCATTTCCAGCATTCTTTGCATTGGTCGCAGTGCAGCCAGCCGAATATCCTCTGACATGGTAATTTCAGGAGTACGATTTTTCATTGCCCAGTAAAGCTTTTCTAGGGTGTTTAACCGCATAAACGGACATTCGTTACAAGCACAGTTATTTATCGGCGGTGCAGGGATGAAGTGCTTTTCAGGAGCTAGTTTTTGCATTTGGTGAATTATTCCCGGCTCCGTAGCAACGATAAATTCCTTGGTGGGGCTGTTTTGACAATACTTGAGTAAGGCAGCTGTGGAGCCAATAAAGCTGGCGTGGCGCAATACACTACTTTCACATTCTGGGTGTGCGATCGCTTCTGCTTCAGGGTGGGCAATTTTTAACTGGACAATTTTCTTTTCCGAGAAGGTTTCATGGACAACACAGCTACCTTGCCATAGCACCAAATCTCGTCCAGTTTGTTCCATCACATACCGCCCCAAATTCCGATCTGGGGCAAAAATAATCGGCTGTTCTTTCGGTATCTGCTGCACAATTTTCACAGCGTTGGAGCTAGTACAAATAATGTCGCTCATCGCCTTGATATCAGCAGAACAGTTGATGTAAGACACCACCAAATGATCTGGATGCGCTGCTTTAAAAGCTGCAAACGCCTCTGGTGGACAACTGTCTGCTAAAGAACAACCAGCATTCAAATCTGGTAAAAGTACTAATTTATCGGGATTAAGTATCTTTGCTGTTTCTGCCATGAAGTGAACACCAGCAAAGACGATCACATCCGCATTGGTTTTTTCGGCGGCTCTTGCTAGTTGTAATGAATCCCCAATAAAGTCGGCAATATCCTGAATATCTGGCTCTTGATAATAATGCGCCAGGATAACTGCGTTGAGTTCTTTTTTGAGACTCTCAATGGCGGCAAATAAATCTAGTGGTAGTTCACCCGGTTGGGTTTTTTCTTGTTGAGCTAGTGCAGTAGTAAACACAGTTTAGGGGTGCTTTAAATTGCAAATTTATGTCCTGTGGAATCAATTATAGTAGTTTTTACCAAAAATAGTGGACGGTTGATATTTTGGGGTTGTGTCCAAATCCGGCTGAGTTTCATATCCTGGAGATAGACGGCAAGGAAAGTGGCATGACCAGTCAGAAAACTCAATCGATAACCCTCAAAATTGCTGTAATTGGAGATGTTCACGACCAATGGGAAGTGGAAGATGGTATTGCACTCAAGCATCTGGGTGTTGACTTAGCGCTGTTTGTCGGGGATTTTGGCAACGAGTCGGTGGAAGTGGTCAGAGCGATCGCATCTCTCGATATTCCCAAAGCAGCCGTAATGGGCAACCACGATGCCTGGTATACCGCCACCGAATGGGGACGCAAAAAGGCTCCTTATGACCGCTCTAAGGAAGACTGGGTACAGGAACAACTCGATTTATTAGGCCCGTCCCATGTTGGTTACGGTAAGCTAGATTTTCCCGCTTGGAATTTAACTGTAGTGGGGGGTCGTCCCTTTACCTGGGGTGGCCCAGAGTGGAAATTCGCGGAAATCTGTCAAGAACGTTACGGTGTGACGAGTTTGGAAGAATCCGCCGATCGCATTGTGAAAGCGATCAAAAGCGCCGCTTACGAGACGATTATATTTTTGGGTCACAATGGGCCTAGTGGGTTAGGCGATCGCCCCGAAGACCCTTGCGGCAAAGACTGGCACCCAATTGGCGGCGACTTTGGCGATCCAGACTTTGGCGAGGCGATTTCTCATGCCTTGACTGCTGGTAAAACCATTCCTCTGGTGACATTTGGTCACATGCACCGAGATTTACGCCATACCAAGAAGGTGCAGCGCAAGCCCATCTTTAGAAGTCCAGAGGGGACAATTTACTTAAATGCGGCTAGTGTCCCCAGGATTGTGGAAAATGACAGCGAGAAGTTGCGTAATTTTTCCATTGTCACTCTAGAGGCGGGTGTGGTTTCGCAAGTTTCCTTAGTTTGGGTGGGGAATGACTTTCAGGTGGCACAGGAGGAAATTTTGTACGAGCGATCGCGTATTGTGTCGTAGACATTCGCATCCAGTAGTGCAATCTGCGTAGATAATAGGGTATAGTATTATCTGTCAAGTTTAGTGCTAACCAACAAAAGCGCCTGAATAGCGTCTGAAACTAGGATCAGCACAAGTTTGGCAGATTTACTGGAGAGGTGGCAGAGTGGTCGATTGCGTCCGACTTGAAATCGGATGAGGCTAAAACCTCCGGGAGTTCGAATCTCCCCCTCTCCGTTTAAAAATTAAAAATTGAAAATTAAAAATTAAAAATTGAAGAGGTTAGGTGGAGCTTTTGGTGGAGATAATGATGGCACCAAGAATTTTTGTTAGTTCTTCGGCTTCGGTTTGGAGTTGACTAATTCTTTCTTGAGGTACTATTTCGGAAGCAATCAGTAACCTTAACCAATACCGAGTTTCACGGGATTCTTTTAGTGCAATCATGAGCTTGCTGATAAAATCTGCTTTGCTTTGAGCAGCTTGTGCTTCTTCTACATTAGCTCCTATCGATGTTCCTGACCTTAATAACTGTTGAGCAAGGGTTCGTGCTACTCCTGGTTTGTCATCTAAAAACTGGCATAATTTGACTATGCGAACTGAAAAAGTAAAAGTGCGATCGCAAATATCTTTTTTCATAGGTAGCACTTAAAAAATAATTTTTCAAATAACTTTATGTTAAAATAATTAGTTTTTTCTTTATGTTTTTCCCGCCTCTATCAGTTTTAAATATTAAATGGTAATAGCAAAGTATTTTCAATTTCTTCTCTGAGTTTTTGACTAATATAGCAATCACTGTTCAAACAATCTATTAGCAATTTATTTGTATAGTAATATTGCCGGAACAATTTAATTGTTTCTTCTTCATGCTTCCAAGCGTCATCGAAACCAAAATATTCAAGTATTACATTTCTAATATGTTTTACCCAATCCTGATTACTTTCTTTCCACCACTGTAAAAAGCTCGTTTGATATTTATCGGGGTCTGGTAGCTGTTGTTTTAGGGTTACAAGTACTAGCTGTAGTTTAATATCAAATTTTTTAGCATACTCAATAATAATAGAAAGGCTACGATACAAGTCTAAAAATGTAGCAAGATTAAAAGCACCTTTCTCGTCATCTTCACAAGTAAAAGTAAGAGCATAAGCAATAGCAAGAAAGTAATCAAAAGTACATCTATTTCCCTCGATCAAAATTTTAGACAAGCCAAGTAAATTTGCAATTTCGAGGTTAAGTTGAGGAATAAGAACTAATTTTCGTTCCTTATTATAAGCAAAAGGAATGCCTAGATTGAAGTCAGCAGATTTAACAAGAGATATAGAATCAAAACTAACACCAAAACTAATTTCCCCAGTAAATATATGAGATAAGCCAAAATAAAAGGCTCTGACAGCTACCGGCTTATAGTGGGTTTCTATTGAATTGGATTTTTGGTTAATAAATGCTAGAAGTAAGTGTATTTGTGGATTTTTAATATATAACTCGTCAATTTTTTGTTTCATCAACCTTATTAATTCATCTGCTCTACGCATCATCTCTGTAGTTAGCAAAAATACCTCATGCCAGCGTTTATCTGTGATATGCTCCACTATACTTTCCCAGGCAGAATTAGCAACTATTTCTCTCGCAGTAAAATACTCCTGAAAAGTTAGGTGAGAAAATGAATAAATTCCCTTTGCCCGTTCTACTAATAGCCCGTGTTGCGCTTCAATAGATTTCAAAACAGCTTCGCTGTCTAGCCTTAGAGCTTCTTTGCCAGTGTCAGCATCACGTAAGTTACGGATGAACTCAGCAATGTAGACTTCAACTGTTTTTTGTTTAAAGAAATAATCCTTTTGCTCAAAAGTGATCAAAGCGATTTGGCTCAATAAGTCTTCCTTGCGCTGCAAAGATAAGTTTTTATAAACTTGATCTCGCTCAATATTGCGTTTGGCATCCCATTTTTTCAGCAACACATCCAATCCCTCTTTATAAAGTTCAGAACGATTTATCGGAAAATCGTTGCTTTCTCCAAATACCAAACATAGCAGGGTAAGCAGTAGAGGATTTGTTGCTAATTCTTGGATTGGCTTGTTTTTCTTCAGTTTTTGGATAAAACGTTCGCCCTGCATTTGGCCCATGAATTGAAACCAATTTTGTACAAAGATAGCGATTTGTTCTTTATCAAAATCTGCCACTTCTACTTCGGTAAAATGTTCAAAGGTGTATTCTTTAGCAGCAATACGACAGGTGATGACGAATTTATTGTTGTGAAACTGGTCTGACATCTCTCGAATTTGCCGTAAAACTCGCTTCGTGTCTTCTTCTCGAACTTCATCCAAACCATCCAATAACACTAATGCTCTACCTTGTCTCAAGAGTTGTTCTGTTTTAACCCTGGTATCTGTCACTCCGCAACTAGAAAATTGTTGAGCAATATATTCCAAAATATCTGGTTGTTTGAGTACCTCAGCAAAATCTTTGAGGGTAATAAACAAGGGAACTTGGCTTTCTTGAAAATGCCCTTCGATACATTGCATCGCCAGATATTTCAAAAAGGTAGTCTTACCTGCACCTGGTTTACCCAATACCATTAGCTTGCTATGACTTTGTACCGCCTTCAAACCTGACACCCGCTTTTCTTTCACTCGCCTGAGTCCGAAGCGCTCAAAGTTATCAGGATCACAGTTTTGCAACAGTTCCGCAATTTTAAGTCGCTTACGCCCTGTAATTTCCTCAAGAATATTGACATTGGTATAAATACCTTGTTTGCCAGTCAACTTTATAGGTTGGCGCATATCCAGTACCCTCATGGTTCCGCACTTTTCTTTGATGTAGGGTTTGATTTGTTTGCGGATTTCTTGTACTAAGGTATCAATAGAATCATCTACGTCATCTGTAGTTAAATGACCAGAGGGTTTTTGCTGTGAGTATCTTTTGTTCAGATACTCCCGTAAGCGGCTTTCTTTAACAGGGCCATTACCAGTGATACAAAATTTTTTGTAAATACCCGTGAGGCAAGTGCTGAGGTTACTTTCAGAAATATTTAATTCTTGAGCTACGTGGATTCGATTCTTACTACGACCGAATATTTCTAGAAAAACTTCTTTCTCTCGGTGCGACAATTCACTGTATTGCTCCAGTTGCTTAAGAAAGTTTTCTGGTATAGACATTGACCACTCCCACAATTACTTATAAGCCAGTGTAGCCAAAGTTTTTATCAAATTGTGGAGTTAAATCAGTGTAAGTCAGGCTAAGTCAAGGTAAGTCAGATAAATAACTACAAAAGAAAATTGCGACATTGAACTCAGTTAAGCTACTGAGGCAATCGCAATGCTAGAAACACTAATCCCTCTAGTTGTAAATAAGTCTGTTGAAGTTGTTGTTGGAATACTGCTGGAAAAGTTTTGTAAATGGGTACTGAGTGATGCCAATATCAAAAGTGCTAACAACTTTCTGAAAATGCAGATTCTTGTACTTTATCTTGATTGGGTTTTACGAAAAACATCAATCAAAGCTCTGTTAGAGCGATCAGAAGAGAAGGATTAAGAAAGAGGTGGGTAGTAGAGATAATAAAGCGAAGCGATCGCACCCACAAACTAAAGGCGATCGCTCCCTAACTTCTCCCCTCCACTGCGATCGTGCTACCATTACCAATAAATTCGGAAGGTCAATCAATGGCTACCATTCATGCGCTCAATATACCTGATGAGTTATACGAACAACTCCAACACTTAGCTAAAGCTGAAAATAACTCAATTGATGCTCAAGTTATTACAATCTTGCAGAACGCTTTGCAGGCAAAAACACAGCCAACGGAAGAAGAAAGGCGAAAAAATGTCCCAAAACTCCTAGAGGAAATTAGTCGCCGTCGCCGCCGCTTGAATCCAGCAGACTTTGGATTACCTGATAGTACTGAATTAATTCGAGAAGACCGCGATAGATGAGCAATCCTCTTAGATGCGTGGTAGATACCAGTGTGTGCATCAAGTATTTTATTGCTGACCCACTAACTGCCAAAGTTAATCAACTCTTCGGTCATCTCGCCAATCCACAGACAGAAATTTTTGTTCCAGACCTTTTTTACATTGAGTGTGCTAACACGTTCTGGAAGTATGTCCGTGCAAGGATGTACACTGCTGCTGAGGTTCAGACAGATTTAGCTACTCTGAAAGCTTTTCCGTTGCGTGTTGTTTCAACAGCTGATTTGATGGCGGATGCAGTTACTATAAGCTTGAGTTATGGAACTTCTGCCTACGATGCTTGTTATGTCGCACTTTCACAGCAGGTAGGTGCTACTTTGCTGACTCTCGACGGTAAGCTGGTGAAAGCAATAGCCGCTTCCTCTTACAATGTTTCCTCGTTTAATGACTTTGAGGTTCCGCCGTTGGAGTCAATGTAGAAGCGATCGCCTTTCCTCACCATATATTTAACCCCAAGGCATTGAATGAGGCTAAACAAATCGATACAAATTCAGAATTGGGGAAATTAAATTTTTATCACTGACTTATCTTAGTTGCAATAAAATTAGTTTGTAAAGCAGAGCATAAACCTGCTATTTTTTAATATTCAATTGTCAAAAATGCCTTTTACTTATAACCGCACTGTTCGCTTTCAAGATACTGATGCTGCTGGGGTAGTTTATTTTGCTAATGTTTTGGGTATTTGCCATGAAGCTTATGAAGAATCTTTAGAAGCATCAAGTATTAATCTCAAAGATTTTTTTACTAATCCGTCTGTGGGGTTT
The DNA here is from genome assembly GCF_014023275.1 of Nostoc edaphicum CCNP1411. Lineage (NCBI taxonomy): Bacteria > Bacillati > Cyanobacteriota > Cyanophyceae > Nostocales > Nostocaceae > Nostoc > Nostoc edaphicum. Next base: position 4,549,342 of record NZ_CP054698.1, on the reverse strand, counting down.
CCCATTGTTCATGCTAGTGTTGATTTTTTGCGCCCTATGTTTGTTGGGGACAAGTTGCTGATTAGTTTAATTCCCCAAAAAATAGGTGTTGATAAGTTTGAAATTACTTACGAGATTAGAGTGGATGAAGTGTTAGTTGCTAAAGCTATTACTAGGCATGTTTGTATTGATGCAAGTAGTAGAAGTAAGCAGGAATTACCTGAAGAGATAATCGAATGGTTGGAAACGAACCGCAGAGACGCTGAGGGCGCAGAGAGAAGAAAGTCGAGAGAGATTATGTGATGGGATTTTGAAGGAATTCTGTAGCTATTTGCTGTAACTGTTGGCGGTTAATTTTACCTTGGGAGTTGCGGGGTAAGTTTTGCTGGGGAATCCAATATTTAGGGATTTTAAATTTGCTGAGTTTGTTTTTAAGTAAGATTTGGATTTTTAAGGCAGAGGTATTTGGTTGTTTGGGAATGTAAATCGCTGTTAAGGCTTGTCCCCAATGTTTATCTGGGATGCCGATGACACAAATATCGGCAACCATTTGAGTTGCTTGTATAGCTGATTCAATCTCTGCTGGGTAAATATTTTCCCCACCTGTTATAATTTTATCGCTGTTACGTCCGACTATATTTAAATGACCTTGAGCGTCTAAAAAGCCTAAATCATCTACTTGGAAATCAGTTTGATTTTCTCTGGTTATCGGATAGTAACCAAGAGTCAAAGATTGAGTATGAATGGTGATATTTCCGATTTGATTGGAATTTAAAATTTCGCCTTGTTGATTGCAAATAGTTACTTTTGCATGGGGAAGAATTTGACCACTGCTAATTTTACCACTCAAAAAATCATCCGGTTTGAGGGTAGCAATTTGAGAGGCGGTTTCTGTCATACCATAGGTAGGTGCTAATCGGATGTGGTGAAATCTGGCTTTTTCTAGGAGTTCGTTCCATGCTGGCGCACCTCCCAAAAGTACAGTATTAAATTGGGATAGCCATTCAGTTAATTCTGGATTTTGCAGGAGGCGTTGTAACTGTGTTGGTACTAGAGATATGAAAAATTCTGATTGTTTAATATTTAATATTTGACTAGATTCTACAGCTTTAAATGGTTGAATAGCGAGTTTACCTGCGGTAGTGAATGAGCGCATAAATTGCATTAAACCGCTAACGTGATATAACGGCAATATGCAAAAAGAATTTACTTGCTTTAGTTGAAAGTACTCTGTAAATCCTTGTACTGATGCTGTGAGAGTTTCCCAAGTATGGATGGCAAATTTAATCTGCCCCGATGAACCACCTGTAGGAATCATTATGAGTGGGCAGTGGGGAGTGGTGAGTGGGGAGTGGGGAAGTTGGGGAGTGGGAGAGTGGAGTAGTTCTCCCCAAATAATGTCTGGTTGTACTAAATCAAAGACTTGTTGCCATTCTTGTGTTCCCCAATCGGGGTTACAAATAAAAACTGGACATTTAGCTGCACAAGCAGCAATAAAACTTGCTAAAAATCGTAATGGTTCACGTTCAAATAATATGATTTTTGGTGGTGTTCCACACGCTGATATTTGTGTTAATTCTAAATATAATTCTTGAGCTATTTGATTAAATTGACGGCTGTTATAACCGATAAGCCAATCATTTTGAGCCAGGTTATTAAGACAGTCTAAAGGTCGTTCCATAAAGTTTGAAGCCATGTATCTTCTTGTTCAAAAAAATGGTCGATGCCAAAACCAATTGCTCTGTTGTTTTGGGATAATTCGGCTGCTAGTTGGAGTGCTGCAAGTCTTGCGATCGCAGTTTCAAATACTGACGAAAATACTGCATCAATTTGATACTGGTGGCAAAACTTTCTCAGACGAGATGGCGATCCAACTATCCCAGGCTTGATGACAAAAATCCCTTGCCAACCTTGTTGATGACAGTCGGCGAGTTGCCTAAGTGTGGCGACAGATTCATCTAAAGCGATCGCAGTTTCATAACTCGTACTCAATTCCAACATCTGCTGAAATTTCTCAACGGGTAGCGGTTGTTCGATAAATTCAATTTCTAGGGGTAGTTCTGGATTTGCCTTGAGATTGTCGCAAGTCCGCAGCCATAAGTTAGCTTCTTCATAGCTGAGTCCACCGTTAGCATCTAATCGCAGTTTGGTAGAGGCTGGTAAGGTGTGTATCAATAACTCAAAAATTTCTAGTTCATCAGCGATCGCATTCACACCAATTTTCCACTTAAATGTGCGATATCCCTGCTGCCATAGGGTTTTCCATTGATTTAAAGCGGCTTCCCCGGCTGGTAATAAGGCGCTGTACAAGAAGAGTGAGGATTTAGGAGTTATAAAATTATCTCCCCCACTCCCCACTCCCCACTCCCCACTCCCCATCTCACAAGCTGACTCAAAGCCAAATTGACAAGCAGGTAACTCATCTGGGATGGAGAAAATTATCTCGTCTGTAATTTCTCGTGGGAGTTGGCGACAAAAATCTAAGGCTTGTTCTAAGGTTTCGGAACCAAACCAGCTAATGGGGGCAATTTCTCCCCAGCCGACTTTACCTGATTCATCGGTAAGGCGGAGGATAATACCTTCACGAATATCCCACTTACCATGATTGGTGGTAAGCGATCGCAAAAATCTTCGCTGATATGAACGAAATTCAAATCTGTAGTCATTAGTCATTAGTCATTAGTCATTAGTTATTTTCCCTTTGTTTCAATGCCCAATGCCCAATGCCCCATGCCCAACTAAAGAATAAATCCCAGTCCGAACAGCAAGCAAGCCCAAAAATGCACGGCTACGGCGATGAATTTACAGTTACTAACTTTATCCGGCTGGTTGTGATTTTCTTGGACGTGGCGACATAATTTGACAGCGAAGGGTAAACTTACCCAACTCAGCAATGTCCAAACTGGAGAAATCCCCAATAGTACAAACAGCAAGGTAAGGGGATAAATGCTAGCAGTAAACCAAACTAGGACTTGGGCCCCTTTTTGGGTTCCGAGACGGACAATAGGCGATCGCTTACCTGCGGCTATGTCATCCTTGACTTGGTGAAAGTGTGAGCAAAATAAAATTAAGGTTGTGGCAATCCCGACAATCACTGAGGCTGCTAAACTTGTCATTGACCAAGTTTGAGTCTGGCTGTAGTAAGCTGCTTCCACTGCTAAGGGGCCAAAGGCAAAAAAGCAAAGAATCTCGCCTAAACCCTGATATCCTAAGCGAAAGGGAGGGCCTTGGTACATATAGCCCAGACCGCAGCATAGTAGAATGATGCCAATAACGGTTAGGTCATGTTGCCAAAAGGCGATCGCTAGTATGCCCAGCAACCCCAAACCTAAACACAAATTTCCTATCCAAAATATCAATGGCTTATTGCCTGTTAAGTTCACCAGAGAATGGTGCTTATTTTGATCAATACCTGTTTCGGAATCAAACACATCATTAGTGATATTTTCCCAGGCAAGAATTAAGATTGCCGCAGCTACAAAAGTAGAAAATACTACACCATTGAAAATTTTAGTTTCGGCAAATGCTACTGCTGTTCCTACCCAAATGGGCATAATGGCAACGCTATACATTGGCGGTTTAATCGCTGCCATCCATAACTTAGTGTTGGGATATAAAATTTGCTTGGTAGTCATCAGTCGTGATTAATTAAATTGCCGGAATATTACTCACACTTTAGATTTTATGATTTAAAGAGACGCTAGATATGGGCGATATACAAATAACTGTCACTTTTATGATGGCTTGTTAACCTTGTGTTGTTAACACTCACTCTCACATTGCAGTCTTAGGCTGAAACTGTCTTATCATGGTCTAGGAACACCATGAACAAAGCAAATCCTACGCTGGTGAAATGGCAACTTAATATGTTACCTGTAAAAATACGACCACGATTAATTACACTTTAGGAAGTTAACTTAAAAAAAATTTACTATCGTTAGATCCATGACAGTTTCACCATGTCGTAGTAACTTGTTTGTAAAGCGCAAAGATTTATATCAATTTCTGTTATCAGTCCAAGAAAAGTGCCTCCAAAATAATGACAAGCAAATTGTCAGTATCTCCCAAGAGATCGATTTAGTTGATCCTTTACTTGTATTGGATCAACTTACACAAGCAAATGAAATAAATTTTTACTTTGAAGACAAAGCAAAAGGAGAAGCGATCGCAGCAATTGATTCTGTAGCAAAATTACAGATTGATGGTGCAGATCGTTTTACACAAGCTGAATATTTTATCAAATCTTGTCTAAAAAATATAATTAATTTTGGTAACGCAAACCAACCTTTTTCTGGGCCTCACTTTTTTTGTTATTTCAGCTTTTTTGATAAAAACGCCCAAGTAGATTATCCATTTCCATCTGCTACCATTTTTCTTCCACGTTGGCAAGTAGCCGTAAAAAATCAGCGTTGCATATTAGTAACAAATATAATTATCAATCCAAATGTAAATATTGCAAGATTGCTGGAGAATGTACAAAATAAAATTGAATTTATCCAATCTTTAGAAAATTACTCTGCTAATATTGATTATTTTCCTAAAAACTTATATAAAAAATCTATCACGAACTCTGCCCAATTTAAACGTTCGGTAGTGTCTGCTTTGGAAAAAATTCGGTCTAGTCATTTAAGTAAGATTGTATTAGCAGATATATTAGATGTAAAGTCAAGCAATCACTTTGACTTAGTTAAATCATTAAATAATCTTAGACAAAACCATCCTAATTGTTATATTTTTTCTACAAGTAATGGCAAAGGACAAAACTTTATTGGTGCAAGTCCAGAAAGATTAATTAGTATTAATAATCAACAGTTAATTACTGATGCTTTGGCTGGTTCTGCACCACGAGGTAAAACCCCTGCTGAAGATGCAGCTAATGCCAATCGCTTACTAAATAGTGAAAAAGAAAAGCATGAACATTCACTAGTGCTTGATTTCATTACACAACGCCTATGCCAGTTAGGTTTGTTACCACAAATATTAGCACCACGGCTGCGACAATTATCTAATATCCAGCATTTATGGACACCAATAAGTGCTACAGTTCCCGCTAACATACACCCATTAAAGATTGTCGGACAATTGCATCCTACACCAGCTGTTGCTGGTGCAGCACGAGATGTTGCTTGTGCCGAAATTCGTCGTTATGAAAGCTTTGAAAGGGGTTTGTATGCTGCGCCTCTGGGTTGGATAGATTCTCAGGGAAACTGCGAGTTTATTGTGGGAATTCGTTCAGCATTAATTGATGGCGATCGCGCGAGATTGTATGCTGGTGCTGGTATCGTGGCTGGCTCCGATCCTGACAAAGAGTTTGCAGAGGTGCAACTTAAACTTCAGGCTTTACTGAAAGCGTTAGTTTAACATTCAAAAAAGGACGTTTTTAAACAGACTATTTGAGCTTATTTTAATTATCCAAAGAATTGTAAGCTTCATTCAGTTTGGTGGCTGACTCTTCTAATAAACGTTGTTCATGAGGATTTCTTGGTAACACCAGTTGGCGCTCAATACCTTGGGAACTAATGATACATGGAAGTCCAAGAACAACTTCACTACCAACCCCATAGTTAGAATCTGCTCTCACCGATACTGGAAATATCTGCTTTTCATCTCGCAGGATGGCATCAACTAACTGACAAACTACTATTGATATGCCATAGCTAGTATTTCCTTTACGTTCAGAAATGTTATAACCTCGCTTACGGGTTAACTCTGCGTACTCTTGCTGAATTTGTTCCAGCGTTGCTCCTTGTGGTATGGGAAATTCAGCTAACAAAATTCCCCCAATAAATGCACTAGACCAAACGACAAATTCACTGTCTCCATGCTCTCCAATCACATAAACATGAACGTCTTGTTTACTAACGTTCAGTCGCTTACCAAGTTGATATCTCAGTCTAGCAGTATCAAGAACGGTTCCTGAACCGAAAATTAGGTTTTCTGCTCTAGTGGAAGTAGCGATTGCAATCCGTGTTAGTACATCCACTGGATTGCTAACAATAAGTATGATTGAATTCGGTGCAACTCGATCCAATTCTTTTATTGTTGAACGCATGATCTCTGCATTATCGCTCAATATATCTAATCGGCTTTGTCCTTCTTTTTGCTGCACCCCAACAGTCACGACAATAATATCAGAATCCGCTAAATCTTCATACTGATTTGATGGTATAATCTCCATGTCTTTAAGTAGGGGAATGGTGTCTTCAATATCCCATGCTTGCCCCTCAGCTTTTGATAAAGTTCGGTCAAAAAGGACGACTGTTACACATTTACCAAGTAGCACTAAAGCATTTGCTACGTCTGCACCCACATTACCCGCACCAATAATACCGACCTTGGATATTTTGCTATTCATGCGAAATCTACTTTTTTGTAACTGGCCCGACTATAGGACTCCGATTTGATTTTTGAAAACATATTGAGACTGAAAAGCCCGTTTTATCGGGGTTTCACTTTAACTCTTGTTCAGAAATCAGACATGAGTCCTATATGTGAGAATACTTTACACTAAATCCTGATGAGTAAAAGCCTTAGCATTCTCCCCTGTGTAAGTAGCTACAATATGACCATCGCCAGTCATTTGATATTTATATGTCACTAATCCTTCCAACCCAACAGGGCCGCGGGGTGGCATTTGTTGCGTACTAATTCCTACTTCTGCACCGAAACCATAGCGGAAACCATCAGCAAAGCGGGTGGAGCAATTGTGGAATATATTGGCTGAATTTACTAGTCCAAAGAAAGTTTCAACAGACGCCGCATCTTCAGAGATAATGGCGTCGGTATGACGAGAACCATATTCGTTAATATGAGCGATCGCATCTTCTATAGAGTCTACAATCTTTATCGACAAAATAAAATCGCTGTATTCTGTTTCCCAGTCGGTTTCTGTTGCAGCTACAATGTTAGGTAAAATTTTCAAGGTGCGTTTATCACCTCTTAATTCCACATGGCGTTCTTGCAAAGCCTCAGCAACTTTTGGTAAAAATTCTGTAGCAATTGATTGATGAACTAGCAAAGTTTCAATTGCATTACAAACAGCAGGATATTGTGCTTTTGCATCGACGGTAATCGGAACTGCTTTAGAAATATCAGCGGCTTGATCTATATAAAGATGGCAAATTCCATCAGCATGACCTAGTACCGGAATACGAGTATTTTCCTGTACAAATCTGACAAAGGAATTAGAACCTCTAGGAATAATTAAATCTACATATTTATCTAATTTCAAAAGTTCTAGAGTTTCTTCTCTAGTTGTCAACAACTGCACTGCATCAGGGTTAACAGCAGTTTGAGATAATCCTTGTTTAATTGCCTTAACTATCGCTTCACAAGAACGCACTGCTTCCTTTCCACCTTTGAGGATTACACCATTTCCCGATTTGATAGCTAACGAAACAATTTGAATAGCCGCTTCTGGACGGGCTTCAAAAATAATCCCCAAAACGCCCAAAGGACAAGTGATGCGCTTCAGAATTAAGCCAGTGTCTAGTTCGCGGTGAATCTGGACTTTACCAATTGGATCGGCTAGCTTACCAACATCTCGTACTCCAGCGATCGCATCTCTTAATTTATGTTCATCCAATTGCAAGCGCTTATAAAGTGGTTGAGGAATCCCTTCGGCGGTAGCAGCTTTACAATCAGCAACATTTGCTTGTAAAATTTCATCTCTAGCTGATTCTAAAGCTTGAGCGATCGCAAAAATTGCTTGATTTTTGGACTCAGTGGAGAGAATCGCTAGCTTACTTGCAGCTTGGCGGGTTTGCCCTGCGATCGCAATTAGGGGAGAAGCTATATCAAAAATAGTCATAGTACAAATCTTTACCTTTTCCTCATCTTATCAATCTCATGTTATGTTCATCATTCGTCTTCCTCCAATCGGGTGAACCATTTGGGTAATCAATAATTACTCTGATTGGGTGAAGCAAGGCTGGGTTAAAAACATTTATTCTCTAAATATCAAACACGGACAAAGAGGTAGTAAGTTTACCGCAGCAAAAATATTATAAGTATTATTACCGTTTTTATTTGAAAACCTTAAACATGATTTATGCGTTCCCCAGGCTAGAGAGACATAGTAATATATGTTTCTCTAGTCTTTTACTTAAGTAAATATTTTATACTGCCATTAATTAAATTTTTACGAAATTGCAGTGACGATCGCTGGATCTATTGAGTATTGATAGATCAAATACCACTCCTTCAGTAGGGAGATCCTATGTCATTGCAATCTGCATTAGATGCCTTAAACCAAAAACGTTATCAAGAAGCGGTTGAATTACTCGAACAATTCTGCCGCGATTGCGCTGAACACAATTCCTCAGATTATCTTTCAGCACAGATGTGGCTGATGAAAGCCTATCAAGCCACAGGCGAAACCGAAAAAGCCAAGGCCTTGTGTCAAAAGTTAATGATAAGTGAAAACCCACAGGCTCGCAGTTGGGCAGAACAAGCTAGTCAATCCTTCCGCCAAACGCCTATAGCTAGCCAAAAAGCTGGTCGCGCCGTTACCACTGGCATGAAATTAGCGATGGGGGGAGTGGGTGGTAGTTTGGCGTTAGCTTCTGGTGTCACCATGACCTTGCTCTTTGGCATGGTGTTGGCTTTAGGTTTGAGCTTAGTATTTATTTTGGGTAACGATAATCCACTCCAAGGATTAGCGATCGCTATTGGTATTACCCTAGTTTTTAATATCGCTGCCTTTTTCATATCTCCATTCATCATGGACTTAACTCAAGGCTGGCTTTACCAAACTCGCTGGGTTGAGTTGGCAGAAGTTGAAACCCTCAGTCCAGAGACAGCTAAAGTTATTCGCCAAGCCTGTGAGCAGAAAAAGCTGAAAACGCCCCGTTTGGGAATTATTGACGACCAAAACCCCACGGCTTTTACTTATGGTTCATTACCAAACAGCGCCCGTTTAGTCGTCAGTCAGGGACTTTTCACATACCTTGATGACGATGAAATTGCTACCGTTTACGCTCACGAACTGGGGCACATCGTCCACTGGGACTTTGCAGTGATGACAGTAGCTTCTACCTTAGTGCAAATTTGTTACCTGATTTACAGTACAGCGAGAAGATTTGGGCGTGGCGGTGGCGATAGCAAAATCAAAGATGCGATGCAAACTGCTGCCCTAGTTGCTTACGTGTTTTATGTCGTTGGTACTTATCTAGTGCTGTACCTCTCACGCACACGAGAATACTTTGCCGACCACTTTGCAGCCGAAAGTACAGGTAATCCTAATGGATTGTCCCGCGCTTTGGTGAAGATTGCTTATGGGATATTAGAAGAAGGTTCGCGAACACAAGAACCCAGCCGTTTAATTGAAGGAACTCGCGCCTTGGGTATTTATGACCATAAAGCCGCCGCTTCCACAGGAACCGCTTACCGCATTGCATCCGATACCCAAAAAATTGGTCGTGTCTTTCTGTGGGATATGTTTAACCCTTGGGGCTGGTGGATGGAGTTAAATTCAACTCACCCATTGACAGGTAAACGAGTTCGTGCATTAAGCAACTATGCCGAACAATTGGGTTTACCGACTGAGTTTGATATGGGGCGAGTTATTGGAGAAGGTAAAAGTCTGAATAAAAGTAGGCTTTACGGCAACTTCTTTTTAGATGTTGTACTGTATGGTGCTGAAACAATTGGTTTCTTCGTTGGCTTGGTAATGGGTGTAATTTTGTGGTCAAGTTCTCCAAACACAGGTTTGGTAATTGGTGCGCCATTAATTGGCTTAGGGATAGGAATTCTCGTCAAAGCCTTAGTGATGTTCCCTGACTACAAGCAAGCACCAGAAACCGACATTCTCACCTTAATGTCAGACCCCTACGCCAGTCCGCTGCGTGGACAACCGGCAAAATTGGAAGGTCAACTCATTGGTCGTGGCGATGCTGGTTATAAATTTGGTTCCGATTTAAAAATTCAGGATCGTAGCGGAATGCTTTATCTGCATTACGCCTCACGCTTTGGCCCCATTGGTAATTTTCTGTTTGGGATGAAGCGAGTCCAAAGCTTGATTGGTGAACAAGTTGGAGCGGTGGGTTGGTTCCGTCGGGGTGTTGCACCTTGGATGGATTTAATTCAACTCCAGAGTGAAAACGGCACTATTGTCAACAGTTACCATCGCTTCTGGTCATTCATCCTTGGCGGTGGATCGATTATCCTGGGAGTGGTCTTGACTATGTTTTTGAGCAGCAGATAGCTGAGTTTCTAGGCTGCTGTCAAAGCATTTCTCAGTCCATCCAAGCTTTAATTTGTCAAGAGGTAGTTAGTAACTGCCTCTTTTTTTAATGCAACGTGTATACACAAGTAAAATTACCCCCCTTAATCCCCCCTTGCCAAGGGGGGAAACCGGAACATTTAGTTCCCTCCCCTTTGCAACTACCGTGTATACACAAGTCCATCCAGAGCGAGTTTCCAGCCGATAAAGATGGATTCAAATTGTCTTAAACCATGAACAAGGGTAGGCATTCCAGGAGGCCTACCAGAGGTATAACCAGACCATCCACCAAGTCGAGCAATGATCCAAGTAGCCCAGGGCAAACAACCCCGTGGATAAGGATTTTGTAATTTTTTGGTATCGCCTTCAACAGAAGATTGAAGTCCTAATAAGCATTGCTGCTGCTTTTGACAAAAGGTAAGCTCGGCAGAAAGTTGAGTATTATCGCGTCCCTCAACCATTTGTAAGGTTCGCACGGCTACGGACAAAGCAAGGATTGTTAGGCGTTGAATTGCAATACTAGACTCTAACTGAGTCGCTTCGATATTCAATCCAGCTTTTTTGAGAGTGGCAAAAAGTTGTTCAATCTTCCATCGCCATCCGTACCACTTAATGACTCGCAGTGCCTGTTCCAAGCAGACAACAACGTGAGTTGTCAGCAACCGCCAATGAATCGGTTCTTGTCCTGCGGGTGGTTGGACTTCCAGAGCTTCAACAGCAAAAAGGGTAACACTAGGAGGATAGCCAAAAACGCCTAATTTATCGGGGCGTTGAATCTCAACTTGTCCACAACGAACAATAAGCATTGCTTCTCTTGGCATTCGCTTTCGACGTGAGTCTGCGGGAACGTTAATTATATAAGTACCTTCACAAGGCTGCTGACTTAAGTAGTCGAATAGTGATTCAGACCGCCCTAACAATCGACGATCTTGGCAAGCTCTTATCAGTAAATGATTGTTTTTATTGGGTACAGTTGCAAATTCCTCAAATAAATCCGATTCGCGGTCGCCAATATGAGTTACCATTTTTGCTCCACCCACTTCAAAGCATCGCTTACTACTTTCTGCCGATGCTAACCATTTGTAAGATTCTTTCTCCTCAATTGGTAAATTTTGATAGTCACGAGTTATGTTTATCTGCATGGTTTATAGCTCGGCTCCACAGTTTTACTGTGCTTAACCCCAGTGGAAATCCACTCTCACCATCTAATACCAATGTTGGATGGATATAAAACCCGACATCTGTGTTATTGCCTACTACTCCCTAATCCTGGCGGTGACAGCCTACCTGCATGAGACTGCAAGTTAATCTCGCTAGTATCGCTAATCGCTAATACGTGTCGTTTTGCCAGATGAAACTCGCAATCATCCGAAAGGCTACGTACTAGTTCTGATAGTGTTACGTTTTCATTCTCCAAAAACCGATAATAACCCATCTGTTCTGCCCAATTTCGACTTATTTGCCGGATATTTATCGATTGGTGCTTACGAATCGCCTCGTATAATGCTGCCCCCTTTTTATCAGCCTTGGGTCTCCAAATGCCGTTCCTGGTGTCGTCGAAGCGTGAATTAAGATTGGATTATCCATAGTTTTTGCTTCTCAAAAATCCTCTGCACCTACTTTACATCCGACTTGTGTATACACGGTAGCCCCTTTGCAAGGGGAGGGTTAGGGTGGGGTAAAAACCTGGTTTTGCATTTGTTGATTCGGGGTTCGCATTTGCTACCAAAAGCTTAATTGTGCATTAAACTTGTTTGCTGCCTTTAACCAGATTTGCTACCACTGTCACCAACTTTTCTGGCTCGATTGGCTTGGATACATGCACTTGAAATCCAGCTTGCAGAGCGAGTCTGCGTTCTTCATCTCTAGCAAATGCCGTTAGCGCTACAGCTGGAATCTTCGCCCCTTGCTCTGCTTCCTGCGCCCGTACTTTGCGAATCAGAGAATAACCATCCTCATCTGGCATTCCGATATCACTGATTAGAATATGTGGTCTTAATCGTCCTAACGCTTCCAGGGCTTCACCTACTGAGCTAACCGCCCTCACCTGCGCTCCAGACTGTTCAAGAACGAAGGCAATTAACTCACGCGTATCGGCATTGTCATCTACAACAAGTACTTGCAAGCTGTCTAGCACTAAGAGGTTATCGACTTTTACTTCACTTTCTTTAATTAGCTGCTCTGGTTGAGGTTCTAATAAAGGTAACAGCACTGTAAATGTTGCTCCCTTCCCTTCCCCCTCGCTAACTGCATAGACTATGCCTGAGTGCATTTCTACTAAGTGGTGCACAATTGCTAACCCCAGCCCCAAACCACCATCTGCTCTAGTCGTTGTGCTATCAGCTTGACGGAAGCGCTCAAAGATATAAGGTAGAAAGTCAGCACTAATTCCCTTACCTGTGTCAGAGATAGTTATCTGGGCATTTAAGTTTACCTGTTCCAGATGTACTTCAACTCGTCCCCCGCTAGGTGTGAACTTGACGGCATTAGAGAGCAAATTCCAGAAAACTTGCTGGAGGCGTTCTGCATCACCCATAACCTGACCAACTGAGGAGTCAAGATTAGACTCAACTTGAATATCCTTAATTTCAGATGTGGGATGTACAGCTTCAATTGCCGCCTGAATTACAGTTACAAGGTCAACTTTACAGATATTTAGGCGGATTTGTCCTTGGACAATGCGTGATATATCCAGGATATCTTCAATCAGTTTTCTTTGAAGTTTGGCATTCCGTTCGATTGTCGCCAGTGCCTTAAAGGTAATTGCCTCGTCCAATTTTCGATTACGTATTATTTGAACCCAACCCAACATAGAATTGAGAGGTGTACGAAGTTCGTGGGAAACGATCGCTAAAAACTCTTCTTTAATGCGGTTAGCTTCCTGGGCTTGTCGATAAAGCTGGGCATTTTCAATGGCGAACGCTGCCCGTTGAGCAAGTTCTTCAGCCATTTCTAGGTCTACGATAGTGTAATGGCGTCCTGGTTGTGCAGATGCAAATAGAATTGTCCCCAGCTTGCGTTTACGCACCAACAGCGGCACAACGATATGAGACTTAAGTTGGAGTTGGCGCAGCAGACTGAGGTGTTCCTCGTTCGATGCTTTTTTCTCTAATGAAGACTCAAGAATATTTGTAACTAATTCCGGCTTACCAGTCCGTAAAACCTTTGGTGGGCCATAATCAGCATCAACAGGAATTGGATAGCGTTGTTGGAGTTCTCGTGCTAGTGCTTCTTTCGTCGGTTCAGATGCAGCGATGACTGGGTTACTGAAAACTGCCAAATTATTTTCAACGACATCCACAATACACCAATCGGCGAGGGTAGGCACTGCCAATTGCGCGACGCTGGTGAGGGTAGTACGGTAATCCAAGGAAGATACCAATACACGACTTGCTTCAGCCAAAAAATTAGAGCGCCTCTCTGCTGCTTGGGCTGCAATCCGGGCGGCTTGCTCATTGGCAAATAACTGCTCGCGCTGCAACTCTAAATGCCTACGCTGGCTAATGTCGCGCATTAGCCAGCGTAGAGCAACTGGCTTACCTTTTTCGTTACGGACGGTAACTACTGTCAAAGCAACATCAAAACAGATTTTTTCTCGTGGTTGTAAACACACTTCCCATTCTCCACCTCGGTCTAGGTGCTGCAACTGAATTAGGTAATTAAAAAAAGGTTGATGATCTGACTGGGCGATGAAACTAAGCAGCGGTTTGCCAACCAAAAATCGCTGTAAAACATTGAGATGTATGGTTGCAGTACGATTAGCTTCGAGGATAGTGCCGAATGTATCAGTTACCAAGTAACCATCAGGTGCAAAATCAAATAATTCTTGGTAGCGCTGACGCTCCTTCTCTACTACGATTCGTGTTGCTTGTAGTTCCTCGGAGGCTATTTTTAGTTCCTCCAAAGAAATTTGAAGTTCTTCAAAAGCTTCTGCGGTTAGCTCTTGTTGCGAGTATCCCTCACTTGCACTACTTTGCAGTAATCTTGTCACCCGTGAGCGCAATGTCTCTATTTGTTGACTAAAATCATTCATATTGCTCACTTTGCTAAGACATAACAATCGCACGTGAGATAGAAAATCAAGCAACTATAAGCCCAACTGTACGCTAAAAGCTGATCTCAAAACTATTGCTCAAACATAGAGGTTTGTCTTGCCAACGCGACTTCTACAAAGTGAATTAGACACAATATAGTTATCTCAACCTCTAACTATTATCCTAGAATAAAGAATTGATAAAGAAATCCATCTAGAGTGCTGTGCAGCAACAAACATAATAAGTAGATTTAAGCGATTTAAGCAAATTTTTTTTATAGCTTAAGGAGGGCCTGATGGTTACAGCAACAGTAGCAGGACAACAGGTCAAAATTGGCCCAACCAGGTTGCTGATTAACAATGAGTGGGTAAATAGTGTCAGCGATCGCCGATTTGAAACAATCAACCCGACTACAGGTGAGGTAATCTGCGAAGTCTCAGAAGCAGACGCCCCAGATGTAGATAACGCAGTACAAGCGGCCCGCAACGCCTTCAATAGTGGGGAATGGAGAAAGATATCTGCTACCCGGCGCGGCGAGTTGCTTTACAAGCTAGCTGACTTAATTGAGCAGAATATCGATGAGTTGGCGCAGCTAGAAACTCTCGACAACGGCAAACCATTACAAGATTCATTAGGTGATTTGGGTCTAGTCATCGCCTGCTATCGTTACTATGCAGGTTGGGCAGACAAAGTACAAGGCAAAACTATTCCGATTAACGGCCCATACTTCTGCTACACTCGCCATGAACCTGTGGGTGTAGTTGGTCAAATTATCCCCTGGAATTTTCCCTTATTGATGCAGGCGTGGAAGCTAGCACCAGCTTTAGCAACTGGTAATACTGTAGTTCTAAAAACAGCGGAACAAACACCATTATCAGCGCTGCGGGTAGGTGAGTTAATTATTGAAGCTGGTTTTCCCCCTGGTGTGGTGAATATTTTATCAGGATATGGTCCAACCGCCGGGGCTGCGATCGCTCGTCACATGGATATTGACAAAGTGGCATTTACTGGTTCCACTGAAGTCGGTCATCTAATTATGGAAGCGGCGGCCAAAAGTAATCTGAAGCGCGTCACATTAGAACTTGGTGGTAAGAGTCCTAACATTGTCTTTGCCGATGCTGATATGGATGCAGCGATCGCAGGTTCCCACGATGCCATATTCTTTAACCAAGGGCAGTGCTGTTGTGCTGGTTCGCGGCTATTTGTCGAAGAAAAATGCTACGACGAGTTCGTTGCTAGAACTGTAGAAAGAGCAAAATTGCGGGTTGTCGGTAATCCTTTCGATGCAAACACAGAACAAGGGCCGCAAGTAGACAAAGACCAATTCGATCGAGTGATGAGCTATATCGAATCTGGAATGCGCGAAGGTGCACAGATGCTATGTGGCGGTAATCGAGTCGGCGACAAGGGTTATTTTATCGCCCCCACAGTCTTTGCAGATGTCCGCGATGACATGAAGATTGCTCAAGAAGAAATCTTTGGCCCAGTGATGAGCATCATCAAATTCAAAGATATCGACGAAGTAATTCAACGGGCGAATGCCACCATGTACGGACTCGCCGCTGCGGTTTGGACTCAGGATATCACCAAGGCTCATGCGATCGCGAATAATCTCCGAGCAGGTACGGTGTGGGTAAACTGCTACGACGTATTTGATGCTGCTGCACCCTTTGGTGGATTTAAGCAGTCTGGTATTGGTCGAGAACTCGGCGAATATGGCTTGCAGCAATATACCGAAGTTAAGACCGTTACCATCAAATTGTAGTTCGACTTGAATCTAGCTTTAACCATGTTCATCCCCCTAAATCTGAAAAAAATCAGTTTTAGGGGGATGATAATTGTGATATTTGATATGGGGTGGGCATGATAAATAGATTATGCATACAACCCCAAAACAATTCTGATGATAAATGCGATCGCTACTAGATTTCGGCAACTTATAGCTGGGAGAAAAAGCCCAATTGGCAGATATGACCGGAAAAACAAAATCAGGCGTTCCTTAGCACTGTATACCTGCATAGGATTAATAAGTGGAATTCTGGCATTGTTATTAATGACATCCCCAGGACTAGCCCAAAAACCACAACTCCAACAACCTTTATTAGTAGCTACACGAGTTATACCGCCCTTTGTGCTACCAAACAAAGGTGAACTATCAGGATTCAGTATCGACCTCTGGCGCAATATCGCTAACCAAATAGGTGTAGAGTCTAAATTTATTGAATATTCCTCTGTACCGGAACTGCTTTCTGCTATTAAGGAAAACAAAGCTAATTTAGGGATTTCAGCTATTTCGATTACAGCCGAACGCCAGGAGAGTTTTGATTTCTCATTACCCATTTTTGCTGGGGGGCTGCAAATCATGGTAAGAAACTCAGAAACCAACGACAATGCCTTCCCAAATATTTTGCAATTGTTTTTCTCAGCTAGCCTGTTGCAGGTAATAGGCGTTGCCCTAGTGCTAATTGTTGTAGCAGCCCATATTATTTGGTTATCTGAGCGCAATCATAAAGATGGGATGATTCCCAAATCATACTTTCCTGGCATTTTCAAAGCCTGTTGGTGGTCAGCTGCCACATTAGCCACCCAAGCTGATGAAATGCCCAAGGGAGTACTGGGACGCTTAGTAGGTATTATCTGGATGTTCATTGGAGTACTTTTTGCCGCCTACTTTACAGCCAGCGCTACTACCTCATTGACAGTACAACAGCTTCAGGGCGATATCAGGAGTATAGACGATTTACCTGGCAAGGTAGTGGCCACAACTGCGGGCAGCACAGCGGCCACATATATGCGAGAACATAAGATTTCAGTTCTAGAAGTTAACAAGATTGAGCAAGCTTACAATGCTCTGCAAACCAAAAAAGCTGATGCCGTGGTGTTTGATGCGCCTGTACTTCTTTTCTATGCTGCTAATGAAGGCAAAGGGAAAGTACAGATTGTTGGCAGTATCTTACGTGAAGAAAGCTACGGCATCATTCTGCCCAACAACAGTCCCTACCGCAAACCAATTAATCAAGCTCTACTAAATCTTAAAGAAAATGGCACTTATCAATCGCTATATGATAAGTGGTTCGATGCTGAAAAATCTTGAAGAAGGAAGTGGGGAATGGGGAGTGGGGAATAGGGAATGGGGAATGGGGAATGGGGAATAGGGAATGGGGAATGGGGAATGGGGAATGGGGAATGGGGAAGAGTTTTCCCACTATCCCCCTGCATCTCTGCTTCTTTTCAATGCCCAATGCCCAATGCCCCATTCCCTACTCCCCACTCCCTTCTTGGGCAAGTTGAGCTTTTGCTTGTTGCCAAAGAGTTTCTAACTCATTCAAACTGTAATCAGAAAGGGGGCGGTCAACAACCGCCTCCATTTTTTCTAATCGCTGCACAAATCGCTTATTTGTGCCTTGCAAAGCATCGCTAGGATCAAGATCATGCCAACGGGCTAGCTGAATAACTGCAAACAGTAAATCACCTAACTCTGCTTGTTGTCGTTCTGGTGTTTCCTCCGCTAAAGCCTGTTGAAACTCCCCTAACTCCTCATGAAACTTATCCCAAACGCCTTGAATATTTTCCCATTCAAACCCAATAGCCGCAGCCTTTTGGGAAATCTTCATTGCTGCCGTCAATGGGGGAAGAGTACGTCCATAACGAGCGAGTTTAGCACTAAATTTTTGGGCGTCTGGAGATGCTTCACCCTTTTCCGCAGCTTTAATTTGTTCCCAATTTTGCCGCACCTCATCCACACTCGCCACCGACACATCACCAAACACATGGGGATGACGGCGAATCAACTTTTGGGAAATCCCCTGAGTTATTTCTTTCAAAGAAAATTGCCCAGATTCGCTAGCGATTTGGGCCTGCAATACCACCTGTAATAATAAATCGCCTAACTCCTCTGCGATCGCACCTTTATCCCCACTCTTAATCGCATCCACCACCTCATAAGCTTCCTCAATCACATAAGGTGTAAGCGTTTCGGAAGTTTGAGCCAAATCCCAAGGACAACCACCATCAGGCGATCGCAACTTCGCCACCACCTCAATCAATTCCTGCAACGCCATCAAAGTCTCATTTTTTTCTTCCATACCTCTGCGTACCTCTGCGCTTCCCTTAGCGTTCCTTTGCGTTTAAAAAAATTATTTCTTTACTCTCGGTCGACGACTACCACTCCTCACTTTCCGCCTCTTAATTTTGCCACTAGGAAGCAACCCCCGAACCCCCTGCTTTTTAAACCGCTTATAAGCCGAACCGCCCCAATCGCTGAGAGAATGACTCATCGCACCGAGTTCCAACCCCAAAAAGAGGGCAATATATTCAGTATCGTATTGCACGAGCGATCGCCCCACAGTTCGACCCAAATGCTGCCAAGTAAAACTCAGATTCCACAACCTTTCAGCAATTACCAAAACGAAAATTGCCACAATAGCAAGCAAGCAGCCAAGATAAAGTATCCGCAAAATCGTGCCAATAATCGGCCCGTGGGATAAAAAAGAACGATGACGCAGACTTCTTTGATAAGGTAGCCAAATCCAGCGCAAGAAACCCCAGCGTTGAAATTGCACAGAATAGATATCCAAATCGGGGCCAAACATCAGCCCACCAAATAGAAATCCGCCTGCAACCAACAAAGTCGCATTGCTACTGCGAGTCTGCCAGAAAGTAACGCCCGCCACAAATGGCAGAGCATACATAGTAATGCGATCGTGCGTCCGACCAGAGGGCATCCTAATTCCTGTTAGCGATAGCGGGGCGTTGAGCCAGTGCTGAATAACTGAATACTGAGTAAGTATAAGAGAAAAAAAGATTTTCTGAAAAAGACTAGCGCAATGGGAAATGTTTTGCTATATTAATTAAGGATTAGTCAAAAGGGCGGTTAGCTCAGTTGGTAGAGCGCCTGCCTTACAAGCAGGATGTCATCAGTTCGAGTCTGGTACTGCCCATTAAGTAACATCCATCTACCTTCAGCCATTTATTTTGGCTGGAGGCTTGATAGGAATCTCAATCCAGAACTCTGTACCTTTCCCAGGTTCTGAAATGCACTCCATTATTCCCCCATGTTTTTCGACAATAATCTGATAGCTGATTGCTAGTCCTAATCCTGTGCCCTTGCCCACAGGCTTAGTAGTGTAAAACGGATCAAAAACTCGCTTTTTCACCTCTTCAGTCATTCCGGGCCCATTGTCGCTAATACGAATCAACAGACGAGAGTTATCTGCTGAGACTTTAGTAGAAATCCGGATAGTGGGTATTCGGCATAGGTTCTTCTCTTTGTCATCAGTCCCCATTACCAGGGCATCTATGGCATTGCTGAAAATATTCATAAATACCTGATTCATTTGGCCCGCATAGCATTCCACGTGTGGGATGTTGCCATAGTCTTTGATTACCTCAATGCGTGGAAATTCAGCATTTCCTTTCAACCGATGTTGCAAAATTAATAAGGTATTGTTAATCCCTTCATGCAGGTCAGCCCGCTTATTTTCAGCCTCATCCAACCGAGAAAAATTGCGTAACGACAGCACTATTGAGCGGATGCGCTCGGTTCCCACTTGCATTGAGGTCATAATTTTTGGGAAATCTTCTACCAAAAATTCAAAATCGATTGCTTTGATCGCAGCTTGGATTTCACTATGGGGATGGGGATAGTGTAGCTGGTAGAGACGTAAAATTTCTAGCAGTTGTTCGGTGTAGTCACTGGCGTGGCACAGGTTCCCGTAGATAAAGTTAACAGGATTGTTGATTTCGTGAGCGATACCTGCTACCAACTGTCCTAAGCCGGACATTTTTTCGGTGTGAATTAATCTTGTCTGTGTTTCTTGGAGTTGATGTAGGGTATGCTCTAACTGGGCAGCTTGATTTCTGGCTTCAATTTCGGCATCAGAGGTTTGTTCGTAGAGTTGGGCTTGTTGAATGGCGATCGCAGCCTGATCTCCTAGCTGTTGTAATAAATCAATTTCTGCATCTTGCCAATTTCTGGGAGCCTCACATTCATGGGCAATTATTAAGCCCCATAGTTCAATACCTATATTTATCGGAACTATTAAGTTTGCTTGCACTTGTAAACTCTGCAAAAACTCTCGATGACAATCACTTAAAGAAGCTGTTGAAACGTTGTTAATTGCCCGTACCCTACCCTGACAGTATAGACGTGCATACTCATTAGGAAAGCATTCAGGTGGTGCATTCACTCCCAAAACTGACTGCCAATTGCCATTAATCTCTTCCACAATCACCGATTTACTCTTCAGTTGTAAAATCAGCACCCGATCTGAATTTAGCAGGGGACGGACTTCCCGAACGATAGTTTGCAGAGTTGTCTGCAAATCTAATGTGCGGCGAATCTGTTCGGTGACTTGCTTGAGTAGTTTAGTAAGCAATAATGATTTTTCGAGTTCAGCAGTTTGCTCTTGCACACGCACTTCTAGATTGGCATTCAGAGCTTGTACGTGTTTGTACATTTGCTGCTGCTGAATTGCCATTGAGAAATGATCGTATAAGGCTTGCGCCAATAACATATCTTCCGGCTTCCACTCAGGTGCTTGCCCCTTTTTTTGCTCTCGCCAAACCTCAAATGAAAGTTTGGGTAGCAGTTGTCGGCGATTTTGTTCACATTGTCCGGCCCACAAGATTTCCGTTTCAAATTCAGCGCGAAAAATACTTAATACACCGATAAATTTTTCGCGGTAATGTAAGGGAATCACCATAAGTCCACGAATTTCAGTAGAACGGAATGCTAAAGCCAAAACTCGCAAACGTGGTTCTTTATAGAGGTCAGGTGTTGTCCAAATATTACCTTGTTGAAACTCAGCCATCCAGTTTTGCCATAAGGGATGCTGTTCGATAATACTGTTATCTAACTCGTAGGGAAGTGTCGGTTGATCGCCCCAGGTGTATAGTTCCCGACTCTCTTGAATGTAAAGTCTGCCACCTACTCCATTGAAGGCAGTAATAACTTCTTCTAACGCTCCTTGTAATTGGATTGTCGGTAGTTTATGTAATAGTGTGGTAATTCGGTTAATAGTAGCTTCTCGCTCTTGCTTGGCATGGGCTTCAGTGAGTAGATTACTTTGAGCGATCGCGATCGCTACCTGGTCAGCAACTTGTTGCAATACTTTCAGTTCCCGCTTTAAAATCTTTCGCGGTTCACTGTGGTGAGATACCAATAATCCCCACAATTTAGGCTTTGCCGATTGTTCTTGTAGATCGGAATGTAAAATTGGCACAACCAACGATGACTGCACGCCCATTGCCTGTAGGTATTGAATATGGCATGGGTCTACTTGCCGATAGTAGATATTAGTTTGGAGACGTTTGCCAGTTTCTTTTGACTGTAGAGGCGATAACCCTGTCTTACGATTAGCCACATCGACAATCACGCGTTGTCCGGCTAACAGAAACATGTCTCTAGCTGCTTCTGGAATATCATGAACTGGGAAACGTAACCCCAATAAAGATGGCAGACGCTGTTCATGGATAGATTCAGCAATGACTTCACCACTACCATCAGCATCAAAGCGATACACCTTTACCCGATCTGCACCCAAAAACAAACGCACTTCGCTAACGGTAGTTGTTAATATCTCTTGGAGGTCGAGCGATCGCCTGATCTGTTTTGTCATTCGGTGCAGTAAACCTTCTTGGTATAAGCTTTGCTGCGACTCGTTTGGTTTATCGGTAAATGTCATTATCTATATACACTATGACTGAAGTATATTTTTTTACAATTGTCTCTGATCAGAATTTTCAACTTACAATGCTTTGATTTTCATCCCATTTCGCGACATATTTGCTAAAAATAGGTTGCTAGAGGTATATATCTGTTGCAAAGGTTTTTTCAATGGTATTCAAATATACTTGATATGTATTAGATGTTTTGTTTTATACCGTAGATTTATAAAGTTATTTAGGAAAATCTCAAAGCATTTTGAATATCATTAAATACTTTCCAAACATCCTCATAAGTCTAAAGTTGAGAAAATCTTATTCATAGACACTTATTAATTTTATATTTTTAATCATCAAACTATTTCAGTGATATCACCCAACTTGATGCCTTCATAATTGCTTTGAAATAAAAATATTTTTTACCACTTTTAGTCATTAATTCAATTAATTAAAATTTTCAAAATAAATAACTAAATTATTGGCAACTTTTTATAATATTTTTGACTGGGGAATTTTACTATTCCCCGTTTAATTGCTGATTTTATGTTGAACGTAACTATTTTGATTAAATTATTCGTAAATTACCGTTAAAGATAGTAAATTACGAATTTCTTCACGTACACTCATGAGAGTTTTACCGAGATGATTTTGTCCGGCTTTATTAGCACCACAGCCCCAGAAAGAATCGGTTGGAGAATTTTCAACCAAAATCTCATCACCTGTCCTCAGAAGAACTTCTCTAATATCAGCATGGGTGAGAAACTTTTTGAGTACAGCTTCTCGCATAATTTGAGTTTTAACTAAATCCCAGTCTCGACGGAGTTGGCGATCGCTACATCTTCCCAAAGCAGCAGCTTCTTCTGGTGTGGCGGCAGCATGGATGATAGGTATAATTACTGCATCCCTGCTGGCTACAAACTTTTGTGCTTGATAATAATGCTCAACCGTTGGCCAATAAGTACCCTGGATGTGGATTCCGTGGGGAGAAAAGTTAGAAAAACAGCCATAAGGCTGCCAAACCTTATAAAAGTAAATGGTCATTTGAAAATTGCTCTTTTATATATCAACTTTAGGGTAACTGAAACTTTAGGTTTCAAAACCCTTCATATAGAAGGGTTAATAACATCAGGTCAGGGGAATTATTTTACACAATTCCTGGAACAACAGGTTTACTACTTTACTCATAAGCCATAAGCCTTAGAGGTTATTTGAAAAGTTTTGGGCGAATATAATTCGCTACTACACAAACGAACGCGAGTAGCGTCTCGCAGAGAAGTCCACCTTCGTGGACTAATACAAAATCATGGGTTTTTAACCTGCGTTCGCGTAGCGTTCCGCAAGGAAAGGCAGGTTTTGTCTATGTAGCCGCGACTTCTAGTCGCCAGGCAAGTAATAATTTAGACTTTTCAAACATCCTCTTAGAAAGGATGTGTTTACCACCTAGCAATTTTTTCACCCTGTTCACTGACGTTAGCTTTGAGTTTTGAGTGAGTCGCGGTAGTCAATCAATTCCTTGATCATCTCGTTGACAGGAAGCATTACAGCTTCCATGCCGATCAAAACATATTGCACAGGCTAGTTCGACAAAAATATGAACCACTCGGTTTATCAACCAGTCCTAATAGGAATCCAGTTTGATTAGTGAAAAGATTTAAAAATAAAATCTTAACTGAATAAGACTTTCACTCTCAGCACGCCTTCAAAATTTCAGTCGGATTCCTATAGATTATTTTAAATAGTTCAAGACTGTTCCAATAATTTTATCCGCTGCCACCAACGGTTCAAAGGGTAATAAACTACAGGTGCCCATAAACTACTAAGAATGGCAGAGGCAAGAGCGACACGCTGGTAATACGTCCAAATATCTGTTACCTTGCGCTCATCGCCTATCAAAGTTAATTGCAACCCAAAGATAGTTTCTGCCAAAAC
Source organism: Nostoc edaphicum CCNP1411 (assembly GCF_014023275.1). Taxonomy (NCBI): domain Bacteria; kingdom Bacillati; phylum Cyanobacteriota; class Cyanophyceae; order Nostocales; family Nostocaceae; genus Nostoc; species Nostoc edaphicum. Next base: position 4,525,513 of record NZ_CP054698.1, on the reverse strand, counting down.
TGCCATAATAAAGACAATTACAGCAATTGAAATAAAATCTTCTTCGATAAAACGCTGTTTCTGGAGCAGACTAGTTAAAATCCCCACTATACCTAAACTGAGGGCATGAGTAGGGTTAGGCGATGTCATTGAATCTTGAAGTAGCCCTAGAACTATACCTGCCAATGCTCCGGCAAACACCGTGCGCTTCACACTCCAAGCTACCACCCAAATTAACAGCCAGTTAGGGCCAATTCCCAATAATTCCATACCTGGGAACCGGGTTGGTAATAATAGTAAACATAACAGTACAGATCCAATCGTCACTATCCAACCCAACAGTTGACGTATGCCGGGATGCCAACGAGAAAGCGGCTGGATTTGGAATTTTGATTTTCGCTTTCGTTCTGACGATTTTGGCTTTTTCTGCCTGCTAACACCAAATGCAGGAATCTTCATTTTTCTATGGATTTTCAAGGAAGAATTTACTTAGACTTTTGCGGCACTTGATTTGCCGACTCTTGGTTTTCTGGCTTTGGATAAACAGCTACCCAATCGAGAGAACGGATTGGCGGAAAAAGCTCTATTTTTGCCACTGATGCTGGGAGTTTCTTTAAATCCAGCGACTTGATTCGTCCTACTGCCAAGCCGGATGGAAATTTCTGACTATAAGTAGATGTGGAAACTAAATCTCCCACTTTCACATTTGGGACTTTTTCATAAAATTCCAGCACAGCTTCCGCAGAAGAATCTCCTCGCAAAACACCTTTAGCAGCCGTGCGGCTAATGGATACACCCACTTGACTCTTGAGGTCACTGATTAACAACACGCGACTAGTATTGGGAGTTACGCTTTCCACTAAACCCACCAAACCGCCATCGGCCTTGACTATGAAGCCTTCCTGAATCCCTGCATTCGCACCGCGATTCAGGGTAACTTGTTGCCACCACTGGTCAGCACTACGTCCTATCACCCGTGCAGGAATTGGCCGTGATGCCAGAGGCTCTTTTTCTACATAGCCTAATAAATCTTGTAGCTTTGTCTTTTGACTTTCCAAATCTACTATACGGGTTTGCAATTCTGATATCCGGGCATCTCTGAGACGTTCTTCTCGAGTTGGCCCTGACTGCAACATCTCTAATGGACGAGTAATTGCCTGGTAGGTCTCAAGTACCAATTCACCTTGAGTCTGTCGTAATATCCAAGCACTACCAACTACTAGAGCTAACAACCCGATTTGCAATCCTTTACGATCCCACCAACGCCGTATTGTTACCATATATACCTTTGTATATTTATATAAATTAAGTTCTACTTGGATTCTATTTATATAAAACCCAAATAGAACTCAAATAGAACTCAAGTCTGATATTTTTTTTGTTACATATTCCGAGAGCTTTCAGTGACAACTCGTTCCAACTGTTTAAAGTTTTCTAACACACGACCTGTTCCCAGCACAACACAGCTTAAAGGATCAGCTGCAATGTGGGTTACAATCCCTGTTTCATGGCTAATGAGGGTATCTATGCCTTTGAGCAAAGCACCGCCACCAGCTAACATAATACCTCTGTCAATGATATCTGCTGCTAGTTCTGGAGGTGTGCGTTCCAGTGTCCGCTTTACAGCTTCTATAATTACTGATAGCGGTTCTAACATGCTTTCACGGATTTCTGGCCCTTTGATCGTTACAGTTCGTGGTAGACCAGAAAGCAGGTGTAAACCTCGGACTTCCATCATGGCATCATTATCATCATTAGTTGGATAGGCAGAACCCATCCGAATCTTGATATCCTCGGCAGTACGTTCACCAATAACTAAGTTATGAACTTTCTTAATATACTGAATGATCGCTTCAGTCAGTTCATCTCCAGCAATGCGTACTGATTCGCTGATCACTGTACCTTGGAGACTCAACACTGCAACTTCAGTTGTACCACCACCAATATCAATGATCATGTTGCCAGTTGCTTCGGCAACAGGTAGTCCTGCACCGATAGCCGCGGCTACAGGTTCATCAATTAAATATACTTTTCTTGCTCCTGCTTGGTGAGCTGCATCCATTACAGCTCGCCTTTCTACCCCTGTGACACCACTGGGAATACCAATGACAATCCGGGGTAAAACTAAAGTTTTACCTTCATTTACACGCTGAATAAAGCTTTTTAGCATCAGCTCGGCTATCTCAAAGTCAGCGATTACACCATCTCGCAAAGGGCGGAGGGCAATCACATTTCCAGGTGTGCGACCGAGCATTTTTTTGGCTTCTTCTCCGACTGCTAGTGCCACCTTTTCGTTGACATCGATAGCAACTACAGAAGGCTCTTGTAGTACAATACCTTTACCAGATACATAAACCAGGGTGTTAGCGGTACCGAGGTCGATACCCATATCCCATGATGTGCGAAAGTTCCTAAAAATGCCCACGCTTCTCTAAGCCCCCTATGTGCGATACTTTTTGACTACAATGGTCAGAGTTAATCGTGCCAGATTGGATTACGTTTGTATCCTGAGTTGAGTAAACTAGACTATATTTTTATATGATTCCCAGGAATATTTAGTATGTCTCAGGCATCTGTTTTTTGATATTCTCTGGTTCGCTTAGTATATCCGTATACTTTTATGTGTTTCTCCAAGTAGTGTGTATAATTTTTCAAGTCAACTATATTGTTAACTGTTTAACACATTATTTTCAAGTGTTTCACAATTCGCTATGATGGAAGTCGCAATTAATAAGTACACTTGTACTGAAAGGTAACACGTTATGAGTATCAATATTGTCACTCTTGTTGGTCGTGTAGGCGGCGACCCTGATATAAAGTATTTTGAGTCTGGTAGTGTGAAGTGTAGATTGACACTAGCGGTAAAAAGGCGATCGCGCAACAGCGATGAACCTGACTGGTTCACATTGGAATTATGGGATAAGACGGCTGAGGTAGCAGGTAATTATGTCCGCAAGGGAAGTCTAATTGGCATCAAAGGTTCCTTAAAGTTTGACACATGGAGCGATCGCCAAACAGGAGCAAACCGTTCTACACCGATTATTAGAGTAGACCAACTAGATTTATTAGGCTCTAAGCGAGATGGAGAGGGCGGTACTGGAGATATGTCTTCAGAAAATTTTTAATTGAGCATTGCTTATTTAGTCCCTTGTCCTGACAAAGGACAAAGGACTAATGACAAATGACTAATAACTAATTTGCAATGTCACCGATGCTTCTACTTCCTGTTCACCACCAACAACAGGGGTGGAAGCATCAGCTAACTTTGCAGCCTCAGCCCGTAAAAACATGGGTGGTCGAGGTGGAGTAGCATTATTAACTTGAATGCTCACTATTTCTTTAGATTTGAAACCCAAGGCACTGAAAACAGCTTCAGCTTGCTGCTGGGCGTCTTGAGTAGCTTCTTTTAAAGCTTGTTTTTGAGCAGCCGCGATCGCTTCATCATTCGCAACAAAACTAATACCGTTAATTTGTGTCGCACCCGCTTTCACTGCATCATCCAATAATGTCCCAGCTTGCTCAACAGGAATGCTAAAACTCACGGTGTTGTTGGCAGCATAACCTGTAATCTTCTGCACATTATCGGTGTAGCTATAAACTGGGTTGAGCCGGATACCAGTAGTTTGTAATTTTTCGACATTTTTGCTCTTGAGGAACGCAACTACAGCCGACGACCTCCGAGCGGCTTCTTGCTGTACCTCCTGTGCTGTTTTCCCCTGAATCTCCACTCCTAAACTAACTTGCGCCAGGGTTGTAGGAATTGTTTCTACTCCGCGACCACTGACACTAAGGGTTCGCCACAATTTCTCTTTTTCTTGTGCCAACGCGGGCAGTGTCAAAGTTACACATACTAGCAAGGCTAAAGGCAGTATTTTCCACAAGTTTCCAGATGGAAACTGAGAACCGGTTAAAGCGGCTCTAGTCATAAGATTTGCACTCCTCAAAGTATCCACAGATGTTTTTAATAAACGTATGTAGCAATCTTCTGGTGGCCGTTGAGAGTCAACAGCTACCACAAGTTTTTCACAACTCAAGTGCGATCGCTAGATACGATTTGTATGTTCTTACTTTGACACTGCGATCGTCAAAAGCTGAAACGGTTACATTTTTTGAAACTAAAAAAATTACACTAGCTTTTTTAGAGATTTTGTTGTGGCGTATTGGCTGCTGAAATCTGAACCGGAAAGGTAGCGCTTGATTGATTTGACAAATGGCACAAATTAATTTATGTAAACTGCAAATTGCATCTCCACAGATAGACGTTTTTCAGAAACGCGTCAAAATCAAAGAGAAGGATTTTCAGAGAACCTAATGCATTTGTTAGATCCAATCAACTTTTCTTTTCCTCTGCTGGCTAGCGCAACAGAAGTCGCAGACAGTTCAATGGTAGTAGCAGCAGTGCTACTAAGCTTAGTAGTCATTTATCTCGCCAGCAAAGTTGGTGGAGAGTTATCAAACCAAGTGGGTTTACCGCCTGTCTTAGGCGAACTCGTAGGTGGTGTGGTAGTTGGCATCTCTGTTTTCCACCTTTTGGTATTTCCAGAAGGCAGCACAGACAGTTCTAGCTCTTTGATCATGTCCTTCCTTCAAACTACTGGTGGTTTAACGCCTGAAGCCACACCAGCGGTATTTGCCGCTCAGTCTGAAGTCGTTTCCGTTTTAGCAGAATTGGGTGTAATCATCCTGCTGTTTGAAATCGGCTTGGAGTCGAATTTAAAAGACTTAATGGCAGTTGGTATCCAAGCCACTGTTGTAGCAATAGTGGGGGTAGTAGTACCCTTTGCCGCTGGGACTGTGGGACTAATGACTTTGTTTGGGATTGGAGCTGTACCCGCAATTTTTGCAGGGGCGGCTTTGACTGCTACTAGTATTGGGATTACTTCCAAAGTGCTGTCAGAGTTGGGGCGACTCAATTCTAGAGAAGGGCAGATTATTTTGGGTGCTGCTGTAATTGACGATGTACTAGGAATCATCGTTTTAGCGGTAGTTGCCAGCCTAGCTAAAGATGGCGTGGTGGATGTCACCAAAGTAATTTATTTGATTATCAGCGCCACTGGTTTTATTTTGGGAGCAATCCTACTAGGTAATGTTTTCAATAAGTCCTTTGTGGCGATCGCTGATAAACTCAAAACACGCGGTGGACTGGTAATACCAGCATTCATCTTTGCCTTTGCTATGGCATACCTTGCCGCCGTCATCCACTTAGAAGCAATTCTGGGAGCTTTTGCAGCGGGTTTAGTCCTAGAGGAGACAGACAAGCGCAAAGAACTGCAAAGGCAAGTCTGTCCCATTGCTGATATGTTAGTGCCAATTTTCTTTGTGACTGTTGGGGCAAAAACCGATTTGGGAGTTCTAAACCCAGCAATTCCCGATAATCGGGAAGGTCTAATTATGGCAAGTTTCCTGATCATAGTAGCCATTCTCGGTAAAGTGATCACAGGTTTAAGCGTGTTTGGTCAACCAGGAATTAACCGTTTAGCGATCGGTGTGGGGATGATTCCCAGAGGGGAAGTTGGATTAGTGTTTGCTGGTGTCGGCGCAGCCAGTGGCGCTCTCTCAAAACCATTAGGGGCAGCAATTATTATGATGGTTATCTTGACAACCTTTTTAGCTCCTCCCTTGTTACGATTTGTATTTCCAGACCCAAAAGCTGTGGACGCAGGCTCAGAGCAACTAGTTTTAGACGGTTCTTCTGGGACTTCGTTGGTAATTGAACCACCTCAGTTAAAAGTGCCAGCATCAAATGATAGTGGCAATTCGGAAATAACCCCAGAATCTAGCGATCGTTAATCAAAGTCTTGGGTAAATTCTTACTGAGTTCTGAGTAATTTTCGCTCAGAACTCAGGACTCTGAATTCAGTACTATCACTGTGCTTTGAAGATGTTGCAATTGTGTAGTGGAAACTTCTCTCCTCAAATTTCCGTCCCGTGTGATTGTAGAATAATCGTCTGTTTATAATTTCTACCAGCATTCGGAATGTTATTTATTTCTAGTCTCCCTTGGCTTGTATGCCTTTATCTGAATATTTTCCAGGTAATTGGGGAGTAAACCCATAAATCTTGCTAAATCATCTGACAGTAATGGGAATTATTTACTTAGTGCATTGATGGCAAAAAACAAAAAACAGTTATCAGTGAACGGTTATCAATTATTTGTTTTCTAGCTTACTTGGGAGTGACAATTCCTACCTCTAAAGGTGGAAGATTTCATATTGGGGATTTAGAACCAATACGAAACCTGATAACTGATTTTAAGTGGTCTTACAGAAGTTTTCAGTTATTTAGACCACAACTGAGACGGAGAGTAGTGAGTGTTGTAGTTCTATTACTTGAAAAGCCCTCTAGTAGCAGCTTAAAAATCAAGATAAGGCATCATAGGTCAAGTTTAGGTGGTGACGATGTGATGATTTACCAATGAGTTGAGATATTGACGGCTCCCATGAACGTGAATTAGGAGAAAGGACTGTGAAATTACACTGGTTACTACCCAGCACTATTGGAACTATCTTCATGCTGTCGTCGCCAGCAATGGCTGCGAGACTTGAATCTTGGCGCTTTGATGCCAATCAAAACAGGCTGGAAATTAATACTGTGGGAGCAGTTCAACCCCAGGCACAACTAATTTTCAACCCGACTCGGCTAGTAATTGATTTGCCAGGAACCACATTTGGGCGTCCGCAGTTAACCCAACAAGTGGGTGGTGGAATTCGCTCAATACGTGTTGGGCAGTTTGATACAGAAACAACACGCATAGTTGTCGAACTAACTCCTGGTTATACTTTAGACCCCAAACGAGTGCAATTTGTGGGTACAACTGGCGATCGCTGGACGGTGCAATTACCTAAGCCAGAAATCGAGAGAGTAGCTTCATCTCCGACCTCATCTCCCACCTCATCTCCGACCTCATCTCCCAGAAGTGCTTACACTGTTGTTACCCCAGACTCTGAGCCGCAACCTAGTATTTCAAGAGTTGCCACTACTACACGAGGGGCGACTCAAATTGAGAGCTTACAAGTAACAGGCGATGGGTTGTTCATCCGCACCAGTGGTAGTAATCCTCCGATTCAGGTAATTCGCAGCCGCGATCGCGCTACCATCTTCATAGATATCTCTGGCGCATCTTTATCACCACGTCTGGCGCAGCAAAATAATATACCGGTGAACAAGCATGGTGTTAGCCGCGTCGAATTCACCCGACTACAAACCCAACCTCCTGGCGTTCGCCTGACTTTGCGGGTAGATAAAAATAGTCCAGACTGGCGAGTAAGTAATAGTAACGGCGGTGGTTTGGTAGTTCTGCCTAGTCGCATTGTCAGATTACCTGAAAGCAGTAATTCAAACAATCAGTCAGAACCACCTTCCTTACCTAGCAGAGTATCTGCTAACAACTCCTCAGCAACAATTGAGTCTGTACAACTGGCTGATAATGGCACACAACTGCTAATTAGAGCCGACCAAACTGTATCTGCTACCGGAGCCTGGGATAGAACTTCTGGTCTGTTCCGCGTCACAATTCCCAATGCCAAGTTAGCTCCCAGAGTTACAGGCCCTACTTTTGCTCCTAATAGCCCCATTCTCCGGGTACGCCTGCAACCACAAGAACCCAACACAGTCGTTGTCTTAGTTCAACCAGCAAGCGGAGTACAACTTGGACAACCCCAGCAAATCGGCGACCAGCTTTTAGCTCTACCAATACAAGGCTCTCGTCGAATTGTTACAATCCCCCCCAGAAGACCTCCTTTTGCTTTACCTCCGCTACCACCGCCAAACCGGGGGCCATTCCCAGACCCAAACAATCCAAATCCCCAACCCCCAACACAACCACAGCGCCGAGTTACCAATGGACGAGTGGTAGTCCTCATTGACCCTGGACATGGCGGTAAAGACCCTGGTGCAGTAGGTCTTGGAGGACTACGCGAAAAGGATGTTATTTTACCTATTAGCAAAAGAATAGCTCAGGTTTTGCAGCAAAATGGCGTACAAGTAGTTATGACGCGGGATTCTGACTATTTTGTTACCCTTCCAGGACGGGTGCAATTAGCAGAGCGAGCTAATGCTGATGTGTTTGTTAGTATTCATGCTAATGCAGTTGGCCCAGGTCGTTCGGATGTCAGTGGACTGGAAACATATTATTACGATAGCGGTCTAGGTCTAGCTCGCAGTGTCCATAGCAGTATTCTCCAAAGTATAAATGTCAGAGATAGGGGAGTGCGGCGAGCTAGATTTTTTGTCCTCAGAAAAAGTTCTATGCCTTCTATTCTCGTAGAAACAGGTTATTTGACCGGTCGAGATGATAACGCTAAACTCAGAAGCTTGGCTTACCAAAATCAAATGGCTGATGCGATCGCTCGTGGCATTCTTCAGTATCTAAAGAGAAGATAAGTAATTTAGTCGAAATTATTGAGTAAATACATCTAGTCTTTACCATTTTTATCCAATTTAGTAGTAAAACAATTTAAGTATTCTTGCGGCGGGACAAGAGTACCTTATTTGTTATTGTCATCTGATGCTTTGCAAGTCAGCAGATTTTGGATTGGTGTCACCCACCAAGGGGTGAAAGCGCATAGCAGGACGTTAGTCCGGTATGAACCTAAAATAGGCAGTCAAATTTATATCGGCTAATGGCATGGCAAAATCAGAGGAGCGTGCTATATTTTACGCCATTAGCTGTGTCTTAATAACAGCGCAAAACTCAAGTGTGCGTGGTGACGGTGTGAGGATTTGCCAATATGTTGAGATGTTGACGGCTCCCATGAATGTGAATCAGGAGAAAAGACTGTGAAATTACGCTGGTTACTATCCAGTACTATTGGAACTATCTTCATGCTGTCGTCGCCGGCAATGGCCGCGAGACTTGAATCTTGGCGTTTTGATGCCAATCAAAACAAGCTGGAAATTAATACTTTAGGGGATGTTCAACCCCAAGCACAATTAATTTTTAACCCGACTCGGCTAGTAATTGATTTGCCAGGAACCACATTTGGGCGTCCGCAGCAAACCCAACAAGTGGGCGGTGGAATTCGCTCTATTCGTATTGGGCAGTTTGATACAGAGACAACGCGTATAGTCGTTGAAATCAGCCCTGGTTACACTTTAGACCCCAAAAAAGTACAATTTGTGGGCACAACAGGCGATCGCTGGACAGTGCAATTACCTACACCAGAAGCCGAAAATGTACCCTCAAGAAATACTGAGGGGCAACAAGAAGAAGTTATAGCCACAGACACCTCACCAAGAACATCTACACCAAACTTCTCCCCAAGAAATATTTACAATGTGGTGACAACTGGCTCTGTCAATTCACCTAGAAACGGGATGGTTGCCGCCAGGGTTACTGAAATTGAGAACTTACAAGTCACAGGCGATGGCTTTTTCATCCGCACCAATGGTGGTAATCCTCAGATTCAGGTAAATCGTAGCAATGATCAGAAGGCAATCAACATTGACATTGCTGGCGCAACTTTATCACCAAGTCTAGAGCAACGCGATTTGTCAATTAATCGCTATGGTGTCAGTCGCATTCAGTTCAGTCAACTACAAACAAGCCCATCTGTTGTCCGCTTGACTTTAGAGGTAGGCGAAAATAGTCCTAATTGGCGAGCAATTACTAGCAGTGTTGGTGGTTTTGTAGTTCTACCCAGTCGTGGCGTTGCTCAAGTACCTGGAAGTAACAGTCCACGCCCCGTAGCACCTTCTAACACCTCACCTGCTACCATTCAGTCTGTGGAACTGGCTAATAATGGTACACAACTGTTGATTAGAGCCGACCAAGCTTTATTTGACTACTTAGCAGGCTGGGATAGAACTTCTGGTCTGTACCGCATTTCTATCACCAATGCTCGGTTAGCTCCCAAAGTCACAGGCCCTACTTTTAATCCTAATAGCCCTATTTTGCGAGTCCGCCTCAAACCACAAGAACCAAATATTGTCAACGTCTTGGTTCAACCAGCAGCCGGAGTGCAAATTGGAGAACTCAACCAGGTTGGCGACCAGCTTTTAGCTCTACAATTACAACGCTCTAGTAGTAGTATCACACCGCCCATTACTTTACCTCCCCTACCATCGTCAAACCAAGGTCAATTCCCAAACCCCACAGATAATCCCCGTCCCACTTCTCAGCCACGCCCCTCGGTTCCCAGAGGAAAATTGCTAGTAGTGATTGACCCAGGACATGGTGGCAAAGACTCAGGTGCCCCTGGTCTGGGTGGACTCTTAGAAAAGGATGTAGTCTTACCTATTGGTAGAAGGGTAGCAGCAATTTTAGAGCAAAATGGTGTACAAGCGATACTCACGCGGGATGCTGACTTTTTCGTAGAACTTCAGGGACGGGTAAATATCGCCGAGCGAGTTAACGCGACTTTGTTTGTCAGCATTCACGCTAATTCGGTTGATGGTCGTCCAAGTGTGAATGGTTTAGAAGTCTATTATTACGAAAGTGGTTATGCTCTGGCTGAAGCAGTTCGCAATTCTATTCTCCAGAACATCGGTACTATCAAAGACCGAGGAACCCGCAAAGCTAGATTCTACGTTCTCAGGAAAAGCTCCATGCCTTCGATTTTAGTGGAAACAGGCTACATGAGTGGTTACGAGGATAACCCCAGATTGGGAACACCAGAGTATCAAAATCGTATGGCAGAAGCGATCGCTAGTGGCATCCTAAAATACTTAAAGCAGAGGTAATATAGTACAAATTACTAATTAAAGAGGTGGTATTTAAACTTCTTTTATTTGCAGAATTTAGTGGTCAAGTTGGAGATTGTCTGCTAAATTCTGTATTTTAAATCCCAAATCCTAAATTTATATCTGCCTGTGTATTCATCTTCCATTTTTGAAGGGAATCTTGACGATTTTTCTGAGCAAGAACCCCAACGTGCCCCAATTGGCATCTTTGATAGTGGTGTGGGTGGGCTAACGGTATTGCGACAACTATATCGGCAACTCCCCAATGAATCAATTATTTATTTTGGGGATACAGCTAGACTTCCTTACGGAATTCGTTCACAAGCAGAAATCTTACGATTTACGCGTGAAATTATTACCTGGTTACAACAGCAGCAGGTAAAAATGGTGATTATGGCTTGCAACACTAGTTCTGCCCTAGCCTTAGAAACCGTGCGTCAAGAATTCAGCATACCCATTTTAGGAGTAATTTTACCGGGTGCAAGAGCGGCGGTGCAGCTAGGAAAGCGGATTGGTGTAATTGCCACTCCAGCCACAGCTAAGAGTAATGCTTATAAGCACGCCATACTCGAAATTGCTCCTGATGTCCAAGTCTGGCAAGTTGGATGTCCAGAGTTTGTACCACTGATTGAGCAAAATCGCATTCACGACCCTTACACTGCGGAAGTAGCACGAGCCTACTTAGAGCCTTTATTGGAGCAGGAAATTGATACCTTAGTCCACGGCTGTACCCATTATCCCCACCTTACACCAGTACTGCGATCGCTCCTCCCCTCTCAAGTCCAGTTAGTTGATCCAGCTGTTCACGTTGTGGCAGCTTGTGCCCAAGAGCTAGACTTACTAGGCTTAAAAAATACTCACTTACCACTACCAACTCGCTTCGCCGTCAGCGGTTGTCCACAACAGTTTTCCCAGTCAGGAGTGCAGTGGCTAGGCTATACCCCAATGGTTGAAGAGGTTTGCTTCACTGATACCGCTATTTCCAAACTCCAATAAAACTAATTTGTCCTTAGTCCTTAATCTTTTAATCAAAACAAATGACCAAGGACGAAGGACAAATGACTATTGACTATTAACTGATATCTCCTGCTTGTGTTTTCCCTTAGCAGATGAAGGGAAACTTGTAGGAACAGTCTTTGTACCAGTTCGCTTCGCCAGTGCTAATAACAGGTAGACTGTGAACAAATATCCAGACGCTAAAATAAAAATCATCATAGGTATACTTCCGTAAATCATTGTTCTACTAGCACCCTTCTAAACGAATATAAAATTCCATAAATTAGTAGAACCTCAGCCAATCAAGTGCATTCTTGATGGCTGTAGTTTCCTATGGTAAAATTACCTATAGAGATAAAATTCTCTACGGACAAAGAATTTATTGTCTGATGCGACTTCTTGCAGACCATAGATCCCACAGCAGTTAGCTTGCCGTTTAGCAATCTAAAACTACGATTCTCAGCGGTCTACTTGATCTGCTTTATTGCTGCTAAAACTGCTGTGAAAAGAGCAATGCTTGCGCTCAACGTGCGCTGAAGACGTGTAGCAGCTTCCCATAGGGATATCACATAGCTCCAAACCAGGAGTTTCGCGTACCGTAGGAAAAATTAAAGAATTTATTCCCTTAATCTTACCGACGAATATTTATTTTAGACTCACAATACCAACTCAGTAAAATCAACTAGTAGCTGACTTAACTTTTGGGGTGTGAATATCTGAAAAATTTAAAATTCCTACATTTTAGCGTAACACAACGACCCTGAATTTGAAGCCCAATCGGCTGCTAAATTTCAAATTTTTTGAAGAGCTATGACTCAATCTGAAAAAATTTAGCCTTACTCATTGGCAAAAAATTTAAATTGCATGTCTTTTGTCAATAAGTAATGTTACTTAACTTTTGTTTTGAACTGTGGCGGTAAAGGTGAGATGAGAAACTACTTAATACAATTTAATCTGATATTTATTCCCACATACTGAAAATTTATGTTTTAAGTTAGTTTAAAATCTGAGTTCTCAAAAATTAAGCACAATTACTTATTGACAAACCCATTGTCAACCTTAATTATCACCCCTAGGCTCATAAAAATGGGATTACCTTATGAAAACTTTGCGCTGGCACAGGGTTATCTTAAAATGAGTATAGGATATGTAAACTTTCGTAACCTAAGTCAGAGTCCGCCCATCCATGACCCCAGCCACCTCCCTGTTTACCCCTGTGGAAGCAGACCTGCGACTACTAGCAGATAACCTAAAACAGCTAGTTGGAAACCGCCACCCCATTCTGTTTGCAGCAGCCGAACATTTATTCGGAGCTGGGGGAAAGCGTATCAGACCAGCAATTGTCCTGCTAATATCGCGGGCAACAATGTTAGAACAAGACATTACACCGCGTCACCGCCGCCTAGCTGAGATTACAGAAATGATTCACACAGCAAGTTTGGTACATGACGACGTGGTAGATGAATCAGACGTGCGGCGAGGCGTTCCCACTGTTCATAGTTTGTTTGGGAACCGCATTGCCATCTTAGCAGGAGATTTTCTCTTTGCCCAATCGTCCTGGTATTTAGCAAACTTGGACAATTTGGAGGTGGTGAAACTGCTCTCAGAAGTCATTATGGATCTGGCTACTGGGGAGATTCAGCAGGGATTAAATCGTTTTGATGCTGGTATCTCTATTGAAACTTACATTGAGAAGAGTTACTACAAAACAGCTTCGTTAATCGCTAACAGTTCTAAAGCAGCTGGATTGCTCAGTGAAGTCTCACGAGAAACTGTTGAGCATCTGTATAGCTACGGTCGTCATTTTGGTATAGCATTTCAAATTGTTGACGACATTCTAGATTTCACCAGTACAACAGATACCTTGGGTAAACCAGTGGGGTCGGATCTCAAAAGTGGTAATCTGACTGCACCGGTTTTATTTGCTTTAGCAGAAAAACCATCTTTAGAAGTGCTGATTGAACGAGAGTTTGCTCAAGAAGATGATTTAGAGCAAGCACTAGCATTAATTCAAGACAGTCAAGGTATACAGCAGGCGCGAGAGTTAGCTGCTCACCATGCTAAGTTAGCAATTGAACATCTTGCAGTTCTCCCACCCTCAGAATCCCACCAGGCATTGATTAACATAGCTGAGTACACACTGAGTCGCCTCTATTAAATCAGTTCTCAGTTATCGGGTAGAAAGTGGGGATTTAGACCCAAGTGAAACTTTCCACCTGTTATTAAGGGAACTTCAAAAAATAAATTCAGTAGATCGAAAAGTTCTACAATGCCTACGCTAAAACTCTAATAAGCTGTTCCAAATCTGACTTTTCACGTCATGTGGAATCAAAGATACTCTAAGAGGAAATGGAGAGAGTTCAAAACCTCTCTCCTACAAAACTACAGTGTACATACAAATCTTAAAAACTTAGTTTGAGAAGAATTTCCTCCTTTTTATACTCCGTAGACTGTTGGTCTTTTTAGACAAAATTAAGTTTTGACATTGAAGTAAGGACGACGCCAGATGCTTCACTTAGGATGCATTCCAAGACCGCACTGGCTTCCTTGTGTCTCGTGTCGCTAACGCTACGCTATCGAGCGTCGCGTTAGCGACACAAAAGCGCCTGACTCGCTTGCCGTCGGCGCTATCGACACAAATATTTTTATACTGGTGGGCAATAACCCACAACTAAAGTTTTTATTAATACTTCTTTCATAAAAGTCTTCTGTCCTCTACCTTTCTTTGTAACACACTCTATTGGTATGACAGATATTAACTAATGTTAAAAACCTTTAGAAATTATAAGTTTAGAAGCATAGCTAAATTAATTTTTTATCCGCCAATTGATAGTTAAACTGATACAAATTTAATTTTTATTGTATCAATTAATATGCCAAGAAAAATTCTACTATTAATTATGTTTTTTAGTAGTAGAATTAGCATTTTGTTGTGAGATTACATAGTAATTATTGACAATAGAGCTTATTCACAAATTAAAATCTTTTTCTTGTAAAGGTTTTAACGCTGGAATCTGTCAAAAAAACGATTGCTATCTTTGAGAAAAAATACTTATGCTCATTGATGATGTTAATAACAATGTGCTGCCAGATAAACAGCTAAACGTCACTTCAATATCCTCATTAGATAGCTTTAATACGAAGGATGACTACAGCATTAACTTCAGCGGACGTAGTAGCTATAACTCAACTTCCGCGGACGTGCAGTTGCTAAATAACGGTGACTCCGAAAATACCATTAACGCTACTGCTAATGCTTTTAGCACTGGAAATTATAACTCCACCAATGGCTATGGCTTGATTAATGGGGCAGCAGCAGTGGCTAGAGCTACTGGTCAGAATACCTTTGCTGATGTTCCTAATCTTGGTGGCAATAATTGGGGGGCAGACCTTGTTAAAGCACCAGAAGTTTGGGCACATGGATACACAGGTCAAGGTGTTGTTGTTGCTGTTGTAGATACTGGGGTTGACTACAACCACGAGGATTTGAGGAATAATATCTGGACAAATGCCAACGAAATTGCTGGTAACGGTATAGATGATGATGGCAATGGTTATATTGATGATAATTACGGCTGGAACTTCTCTGGTAACAACAACAACACCCTAGACATAAACGGTCATGGCACCCATGTTTCCGGCACGATCGCAGGAGAAAATAATAACTACGGTGTCACTGGTATTGCATACAATGCCAAGATTATGCCCGTCAAAGTTTTAAATGACTCTGGCTCTGGTTCCTATAGTTCCATCTCTAAGGGTATTCGCTACGCTGTGGATAATGGAGCTAATGTAATTAATCTCAGTTTAGGAGGCGCATCTGCCAATCGTACTCTAGAGTCAGCTATTAACTATGCCAGCAGCAAAGGAGTGATTGTTGTCATGGCAGCAGGTAATGATGGTGACTCATTACCAGATTATCCCGCCCGTTATGCATACAAGTCGGGAATTGCAGTTGGGGCAGTAGATAGAAATAATAATATGCCCGACTTCTCTAACCGTTCTGGAACGGATGAAATCGCCTACGTCACAGCCCCAGGAGTCAAGGTCTACTCCTCAGTTCCGAATAATCAATATGCTACTTATAATGGCACTTCTATGGCTACTCCTCACGTTGCTGGTGTAGTTGCTCTAATGCTTAGTGCTAACCCCAACCTGACTGATGCCCAAGTACGTCAGATTGTCACAGAAACCGCAGGGAATACTACACAAACTACAAGCTCTAGTTTAAATATTTCTAATGTCAGTTCTCTAGCGAGTCAGGTGATTGCAGAGACAGCAAGAAATAATACACAAAGTACAATCTCTAGTTCTAATAGTTACAATTTTGCTTCTCTAGCGAGTCAGTCAATGTCTGGCGACAACCTGCTACGCGTTTATACACAAACCGCAAGTTATCTGACATCACAACAGACAATTTCTAGTCTTAATAATTCCAATGTTGGTTTTCTGATTGGTCAGGCAATTACAGAAACGGCAAAATATCTGACACCAGGAACCCTCGCTAGTTTTAATAATTCTGATGTCGGTTTTCTGATTGGTCAGGCAATTACAGAAACTACAAAATATCTGACACCAGAAACCCTCGCTAGTTTTAATAATTCCGATCTCGGTTCTCTGATTGGTCAGGCAATTACAGAAACGACAAAATATCTGACACCAACCGCAGGTAATAACGGATTAGCCAATCCAGAATTATGGTCGCAATTCCAAAACTATGAGAAGATTCTGGGCAGCACAAATATGGATAGCAATGAGGATGAAAATAATCTTGATTTTGGCAAACTACTAGAGGAAATGCAAAAACAAATAGATCAGTATAGAAAATTCTTGGGTATGGTTTGAAAATTGTAGTGATTTGCAGTTCAGTTCAATAATGCTTGGTTAAGAAAATCAACCAACCAACTAATTCGTTTGTTGTGAATGAATGTAAGGGTTTAGCAATGCTAAATCCTTACATTTTAGGTGTGGGGTGTGGGTTGTGGGATGCGTAGGCGTAGCCCAACCAAGGCATAACTTTTGTGAATCCCCTTTGAACTGGAATAAAAACAGGAGAGGCTACAAACCTACCTAACCGAAAATGCCTCGTTGAACCGTCGGGTCACAGGCTCAGTGATGAATGTCAAAATTGACTTTTTACGAGTTACAATTTCACCTGTAGCGGCCATCCCTGGTGTAAATGCTACTTCCTGACCCCGCACATTTACGGTGTGTTTACTTAACTTAATTCTTGTAGGAAAAACTAAGCCTAATTCTTTATCAATAATTGCATTCGGACTGACTTGCATTACTTCGCCCTCCACAATGCCAAATTCCTGGAAGGGGAAAGTTGCCATTTTCACTTTTGCCTTCATTCCTTGACGAATAAACCCAATATCGCGGTTGAGAACTTTCACTTCTAGGAGCATTTCTTCCCCTTCCGGCAAAATTGACACTAATTCTTCACCCACTTGTACTGGCCCTTTGGTGGCTTTGACTCTGTAAATCGTACCCGCAACTGGAGCCTCAATGGTTTCTAATGCTTGCTGTTTTCTCGCCTGTTCTAATTGACCTTGAACAGTTGTCAGTTCTTCTTTACGCTTGTTGAACTGAGTCAAAATTTCACTTTGGCGTTCTGATGCTACACGCTGGGCCTGACTGCGTGCAGCGTTGTAAGCTTGTTCTGCTTGGCGAATTTCTTGGGCTTGGGCAGCAATATCTTTTTCTAATGATGTGACTTTATCTTGAGCTTCTGTGATTCTATTTTGGGCGTTAATCACTTCATCTTGTGATCTAGTGATTTCTGTCTTTGCACGAGTTAATCTTTCTTGGGCATCCAAGTAATCGACACGAGGTACAGCGCCAGGAGTAATTAGGGTGCGTAAGCTTTTTTCCCTTTCTTGGGCGAGAGCCAAATTACTTTCAATTTTAATGCGGATGCTATCTGCATTGGCAAGGTTAGTTTTAGCATTTGCAACGCTAGTTTTGGCATTCACTAAGTTGTCTTGCAATCGAGTCAACCGGACTTTGGCTTGATCGATGAGTGCTATTTGGCGATTTGCTTCTGCTTCCGCCCCTGCTTGACGCGCTTGGTAGTCTTGCAAACGGGAGTTTAAAAGTTCATCTTGTACTTTCGTCCCAGTAGTTGTGCCTCCAATGCGTTCTGCATCCAAACGTTGCAAATCGTCCTGAATTAATCTGGTAGATTTGGCTAGGCGGGAAACATCGGTTTTCTGCAAGTCTGGATCTTTTTGAATCAGAATTTGACCTTTGGTAACGCGATCGCCTTCTTGCACTTTGACGGCGACAATTGACCCTCCAGCCAAGGATGTCACCGGTCTTACCTGTGTGGAAGCAATTAATTCCCCTGGTGCTGTTGCTACTTCATCTATTTGTGAAAAGTACGCCCAAGCGATCGCTCCAAAGACAATGGCGCTCATCGTTCCCGCTAATAATCTAGTGTACAGGGGTGGCAATTCCTGTACCGCTTTACCTAATTCATAAGTGAGTTGTTCCTCTGGTTGGGCGAATCGCTCTTTTGTCTGACGTGCTTGAGCAGCATTTACCATATATTTTTGTCCTTTGTTATTTGTCATTTGTCCTTTGTCATTTGTTATTTGTCCTTTGTCCTTTGTTATTCACTAATGACTAATGACCAATGACCAATGACTATTCAAACTGCTAAATAGCGCCGCAAAAAATTTTCTAATGTCTCCAATTTAAAGTTATAAATCGCCTCTAAATTGGCAATTTCATCTTTTGTACAGAAAAATTCATTTGCTAGCAATGTGCGATAAGTTCCCAAAGCTTTTTGGATTTGAGGATTAAATAAACCCAATGCACCTTGTAATCCATCAATTAGAAATAGTGGTGAATTAATTATTACTGGCTCTTTGGCAAAGATCCGACCAAAAATTCGGGGAATATCTTCTCGCAATAAAATCTCCGGGCCTCCAACGGGTAAAATCTGGTTACGAGCGCCTTCAACCGTCACAGAATCCACTACTATCCTTGCCAAATCATCGGTACTGACAATTGAGGTACGGTTTTTGCGATCGCCAATCAGCAGATACAATCCTGTTTCGCGAAACCGTTCTACTAATGGCAGCAAGTTAGATGCTAATCCAGCTGGGCGTAAAATAGTGTAATTCAAGCCACTAGCTGCCAAATATCGCTCTACTGCTCGTTTGGCTTTGAAAACGGGAGCGTCTTCATAACCGCGATCGGCTCCCAGTACGGAAATGAAAACAAAATGCTCGACGCCATTGGCTTTTGCCTGGTCAATAAGTTCAATATTGGCGCGGTAATCTAAGGATAGGGCATCGCTATCAGAACCGTGGGCGCTGATAATATACCGCACACCTCGGCTAGCTTTCTGGATATCTTTTTCCTGTAGCAAATCACCAATGAAAATTTCTGCACCCCGGTGTTCTAACTCGCTGTAGCGCGAGTTAAGGCGGACAAATGCCCGCACAGACTGTTCTCGTTGCCGTAGGAGTCGCACAACTCTGCGACCAATTCCTCCCGTTGCTCCAGTTACCAGAAACATATAAATACCTTAATTGAATATTTCAGCGTTTATAGTTTTTGAAATGCTCGATATATGCTCAAAATCTGATCAGCAATACTTCAACAAAGGTACGAGCATATTTTTATACTTTGTTGCCATGCTCAAGATATCCTCACGCCAACTAAACCAATAGGTCACACCTTATTTATCTTAATCCTGTAAAAATTATCCCCCATATCTTTGTAGATGTGGGGGATATGGTAATGGGATTAGTTTTACTGGCTCAACAAGTCAATAGCTTGTTAAACTGACATTTGAGCCTTCTAGGAGAGAGAAATAGAAGAGAGGTTTTCCATATACCGTAAAAAGTCAGCTTTTTAATTGTCGCTTGTAGGGCAGGGAACAGACTTTTCTCCTGACCAATCTGTAAGAGTATTTTCATCTTTATAATGTCGGGGAGTTTGCAGCAGCAAGTACCAAGCCTCCCCAGCATCCAATAAATTAAAGCGTTCAGGATAGTGAGTTTCTAACAAATCCCTAACCAGACAATAGTAATCAGAGTTCATTCCTGGAAAAATATGATGTTCAGTATGGTGAGAAAAATTTAAATGCAACAGGTCAAATATTTTATAAACCCGGAGAGACATACTATTAATCAGTGGATCGTTAACGCTGGTCATCCGACAAAGTAAATGATTGGTATAAATATAAAACATTACTCCAGCATAACCAATTGCAATCGGTAAAAAGTAACCAAGTATGAGCTTTATGGGTTCAAACTGGAGATAGATGAGGATACTCAGATGAATCATTATCATCATTAATAATTCACCTGCGATCGCCCGACGATCTTTAGGACTGACTGTAAATGCAGCAGGAACATAATCGACGGATTCATGATTGAAAAATAGCACAGATGTCAGATTGCGAAAAGTATGTACTCCCCAAGCAGAAGTCATTCCCACTGTGAACCATATCGGATTGACTTCAGTAGAAGGCACAAATAAGTCCTGAATCCATTTTCCCCAGGTTGCAGACTGTTCATATAAGTAATTGCGATCAGGGTCGCCCAAATCATTAGTGTGATTATGATGTACTCGATTATGAACTGCCTTCCACAACGTTGGTGGCATCCACAACATTGTTAGCCCTAAAAAGCTAATGATATAGGATAATCGAGCGTTTTTAATCACGCTACCATGCATCAGATCGTGGGTACTAAATAGTAAAACAACCACGCTGTTGCCCATAACGATGGTTAGAGGTAGATAAAGCCATAAAAGATATGGCGACCAACAATCTAGCCGAGCCGCTATCATCCAACCTAGAATCAAGATAGCCAGATTAATGAACAAGATAACTAATTTACTTGGATCGGGAATAAATGCTTCAGGTGGCATTAGGGAACGTAATTCTTTGGCATATATTTTCTGATGAATTAGTTTCTGCTCGGTACTAATAGTCATAAATCATTGTCACGTAAAGAATTTAAGCAAGCACAGTTTTGCGGAAAATCCTAGTGTTTTAAACTCGGACGATTCAATTCGCAGTAGGTCAGCTTATCACCATATCACAAAATATTTTTACAAGAGATATATTGCAGAATTTTGCCTCATAATAAATTCTGCGGCTCATAGCGAAAGTCATCTTAAACTGGCTGAAATTACTGTTTTACAAGCATTTTCTGCTGGTAAATACACAAGTTGAAAAAGCCTGATTTTCCTTTGTTCTCTTGTTACCATGTAGAGTAGGGGAACGAGGAAAGTCTCATCAAGCTGGGCTTTTAGAACTTTTGTGTACACTGTATGCCAGGGGCTAGACAACAGTCTGTGAAAAGTTTTCCTAATTTGCAATCCCCCTACATCTTTGTAGATGTAGGGGTAGTCATGAAATATTGATTATTAATCAATTTGTGGGCGCTATTCACCGATTAATCCCACTTGCCGCAGGTGTGATGTCTACGATGGGCTACGCTTACGCACTATGTATGCTTTGTGTAAGCAGCCCATCTTAAAACTATTCAGATGCTTTATTATTAGCTCTATTGGCACGCGCCTCAGCTGAAGCCATCACTTCATCCATATTTTCTAAGACTTCGCCAGGGAAGTTTTCCAAAACTCTGGTAGAAAGAGCAACACGCCCTTTACCTTCATCCAAGTCAATAATTACAGCTTTAATTGGCTGACCAACTTGAAATACTTTTTCGAGAGATTCAATGAATTTTTGGCTTACCTGCTTAATATGAAGCAAGGCGCTCATGCCACTTAAATCGACAAATACACCAAAAGGTTTGATGCCGGTAACTTTGCCTTCCACCAGTTGACCGAGTTCTAATAAACTGAAGTTGCTAGAACGAGTTGCTAAACGCTGAGAAAGAATGAGTTTATTGGTGTTTTTATTAATTTCCAAAAAACCCACAGTCAGATTTTGACCTTTGAGTGCTTCTAAATTATCACGCTCTGCCAGGTGCGATCGCGGAATAAATCCCCGCAAGGAGAGAATATCAACGGTGACACCGCCTTTATTCACACCCATAACCCGTACTTGCACAGTCTGAGCATTTTCCTGCATTTCGGCCAGTCGTTCCCAGATGTGCTGAATTTCCAACTGCTTTCGAGAAAGGGTGACTTGACCTTCTGCATCCTGATCTCGGATAATCAAAAATTGCATTTCCTCTTGCAGTGGCAGCACCTCCGATAAATCGGTAACTGCTCTCAAAGAAGCCTCATCGCGCGGCAGAAAAGCTGACGACTTGCCACCAATATCAACGTATGCACCATCATGGTCAAGTTGGAACACTTTGCCATGTACAATCTGTCCCTTTTGAAATTGGTAGTCGTGTTTTTCTAGTGCTTTGGCAAAATCGTCCATTGTAAATGACGAATTGGCTGTTTGAGAAAGTTTCGATTCGGAATTCATGACTTTTGAAGATTAATTGTTATTTGATATGGTGCCACTGGAATTTAGATTGTCATTTGCCACTTGTCATTCGTCAGTTGTCCTTTGTTATTCACTAATGACTAATGACTAATGACAAACTTACCTGCGTATGCTTCAGTTTAGTTGACTAAAGAGTTGTTTTACTTGCTCCCAAGCATCAGCCGCAGCTTTAGGATTATAACTGGCACGATGGTCACAGAAAAATCCGTGATCAGCTCCATCGTAGCGAAACACGCGATGAGGAATTTTATATTTTTCTAACTCTGCCTCAATCTCGTCTACTTGTTCCGCTGGGATGCTAGCATCTTCTTTACCAAAGAAGCCATATAGAGTACCTGGAATTTCTCTGGTACGGGTGACAGTAGGAGCGCCGCCTCCTGGTGTGCGAGTGGTAATTCCAGCACCGTAGAAGGAAGCTGTAACTTTAATATCTGGCAAAGTGGCTGCAAGATATGCGACATGACCACCAAAACAGAAGCCAATACAGCCAAAGCCATCTTTTTTCACTTGGGGCAGATTTTTGAGGTAGTCAATTGCTAATTGAATATCGCTCAATAACTCTGATGCTTGAGTCTGCATGGCGTAGCTTCTGCCAGTTTCAATGTCTTCGGGTGTGTATCCGGTTTCAAAGCCAGGAGCAATCCGTTGAAAAAGCGCAGGTGCGATCGCTACATACCCAAGTTTGGCAATCCGTTCTGTAACTTCCCGAATGTGAACGTTGACACCAAAAATCTCTTGTAATACCACCACTCCTGGGTAAGAGCCAGATTCTTTTGGTTCCGCCAGATAAGCAGACACTTGAATATTATCTTGCAAAAGATTAACCGTTGTGGTAATTGTTGCTTGCTCTGTCATAATAATTTTTACCAGTGCTGTGTAATTAGCTGTGTGTTTATTTGATATAACTATGCCAGTATGCCCAGGTTATTCCCAATTAAATTATCAATTACCAATAGTGGACGCATTAGAAATTTCTACCAGAAAAACTTTATATGTAAATAAAATATTCAATATGTAGCAAATGCATCTGGACACCAAAATAGTGCTGAGTTAAAAGTGCTGAGTAGACAAGCAACACTTAATACTCAAACCTCAGCACGGGCAAACGCCCCGCTCACAGCACTCATCAGCACTTAGTATTCAGGAGGTTTGGTGATGATTCAATTCCGTATTCAGCCAGACAGCGAAATTCCGGCATCAACCCAGCTGTTTAATCAAATCCGGTTTGCGATCGCTTCCCGGCAATATCCGCCTGCTTACAAATTACCAAGCACACGGGCGCTGGCAATGCAAACTGGGTTACACCGTAATACCATTAGCAAAGTTTACCGTCAACTGGAGGAAGACGGATTTGTTGAAAGTATGGCTGGTTCAGGAATTTATGTTCGTCCCCAAGGTCATGAGGGCGGTAGTAGACTGCAATCACCAATACTCAAACAAAATCCTGATGCATATCAAGTTGTCCAGAAAGCACTCGATGATCTGCTCACCCAAGGATGTTCACTCAATCAAGCCAGGGAGCTATTTTTAGCGGAAATTGACTGGCGCTTGCGTTGTAGTGCGCGGGTACTAGTTGCAGTTCCATCTTATGATATGGGTGCTGGTGAGTTGATGGTCTATGAATTAGAGCGATCGCTAAAAATCCCAGTCCAGTTGGTAGCAATGGAAGAATTAACAGCTGTGTTAGATAAAACTACCTCTGCGACAGTCGTCACAAGTCGGTATTTTATCAGTAATGTGGAAGCGATCGCAGCTCCAAAAGCTGCACGGGTAATTCCTTTGGATATCTACGACTACAGCAAGGAACTCAGCCTATTGAAAACCCTACCAAAAGAAAATTGTGTAGGCATAGTCAGCCTCAGTTCCGGCATTGCACGAGCAGCAGAAGTAATTCTCCACGGTTTGCGGGGGGATGAACTACTGGTGATGACTTCACAACCAAAAGATGCCTATAAACTTCAGGCTATGGTAAAACGGGCTGAGGTAATCATAAGTGATCAAGCTAGTTTTGCGGCAGTGCAAGCAGCCGTGCAAGCATCTGATGAAGATATTATTCGTCCACCAAAGCTGATTAAGGTTGAAAATTATATCGGCGCTAATTCAATTAACTTGCTAAAACGAGAACTGGGTTTGAGTTAATCTCAAGATAATTCGACCAACATCTTTGAGAGCAATTGATATAGGAGGGATGGGATAGTGCAGATTGTAATTGTGGGCGCAGGCCCAACAGGTGCAACCCTTGCACTGCTCCTTGCAAAACGTGGTATTGCTGTAACGTTAATTGAAGCAGCAAAAGATTTTCATCGTGTATTTCGCGGTGAAGGATTAATGCCTAGTGGCTTAGATGCACTAGAGCAAATGGGTCTATCAGCATTGTTAGAGCATATTCCCCATCGACAACTTGACGCGTGGGAATTCATTATCGGGGGGAAGCAGTTGTTTCGAGTTGATGAACCAATGGGGGCAACCCGACCCTGTACACTGGTTTCACAACCACCACTGCTCAAAGCACTGATTTCGGAAGCTCAAACCAATGATGGGTTTGAATTCATTCAGGGTGTTCCTATAAAGGATTTATTGTGGAGTAACCAACGTGTAGCAGGTGTATTACTTAACGATGGAAGAGAATTTGCTGCTAACCTAGTGGTTGGGGCAGATGGTAGAAATTCTCTTGTGCGACAACGTATAGGATTGGAGTTGGTACGTCAGCCCAAAAATATTGATATTCTCTGGTTTAAACTTGCCGCCAGCCCTGAGTTTGCAGGTGATAATGTGTTTCGTACTATTGTAAATAGCGATCGCGTATTTAGCATCTTTCACGGAGCAGAGTCAGGAAAATTGCATCTGGCTTGGGTGATGTCGGCAACCGAAAACACTGACTGGAAACAAGCCAACTGGGCAGAGATTTTTGCCTCCCTATCACCCTCATGGCTAGCAGAGCATTTTCGTAATCATGCAGACACCATCGAATCGCCCATTCGGCTTTCTGTTGTAGTTGGTTATTGTCCCAAATGGCACGCACCAGGGGCACTGCTTCTAGGTGACGCTGCACACCCAATGTCTCCTGTCCGCGCTCAAGGAATTAATTTAGCATTCCGTGATGTGATTGTCGCTGCTAATCATCTTGTGCCGCTGTTCTACAAAGAAACTGGACACCAGGATATTGACATCGCACTATCGCAAATCCAAGCGGAACGTGAGCCAGAAATTATCCGCGCCCAGCAACTCCAGTTAGAGGAAGCTAAACAAGGTGAACTACTGCGAAAAAATGCACTGCTGCGATCGCTGTTAATTCAACTTGCTCCCTTGCTCCGTAAAACAATTCAAAAGTCTTGGTCAAAGCGACAATATGAAATGCGTCAAGGTATTACACAGGTACACTTAACTGTCTAAAAAACCACTATTTAGTTATCCCACCTGTGGTTGTCGGGCATTAATTTGCAAAAACTCTTGTACCAGTCGCAAGTAAGTTGGCGCATCTTCCAACATTGGGAAATGGGCTGTGTTGGGAATCATCACAAATTCCACTTTCTCACTTAGTGCAGCGGCTTTCCGCCCCATCTCGGCTGGAATAATTTTGTCATACTCTCCGGCTACAAGTAGAGTCGGCACTGTCAGCTTGGCAAACTCTTGCGGCATCACTTCAGCTTGAGTTTTACTAACTGAAGTAAAAATTGTCCCTAATGCCGCATTGTAATCTGCTTCGAGAAAATCTTGCAAAAAAGCTTGACGCTCAGAATGTGGTATTGAACTATACAGAAATCTGGCCATAAACATCCGGTCAACAAATGGGATTTTGCTTAACCACTTGGGACGGAATTTCACTACATAGCCACCAAATTTATGAAAGGCACTAAAGGACTTTTCGTCGTACTCAAAAATGCCACTACAAGTTAAAATTCCTCGCTCTACTCGTTGAGGGTAGCGGTTAAAAAATAAAGTTGCAACAGAAGCACCCATTGAATGAGCATGGATGTAGACACGCTGAAGATGCAACCCATCTAACAAAGCTGCCAAATCATCAGCATATTCCTCTAATTCATAAGTTAGCTCTTTGATTGCCTGTGATTCTTCCTGGGGGGACTCAGATTCGGCAACAGCTTCACTTGCTTGGGCTATGGTTGGCTTTCCGCGAGAACGACCAAATCCCCGCAAATCGTAGAGTAAACAATCAAATTGCTCCGATAAAGCATTAGCGGTATTTTGCCAATACCTAGCCGAACCAGCCCAACCGTGAATGAAAACCATCACTGGTTTTACTAAAGAACCAGATGGTTTTTTCACCCATTCGTAGTAATGCTCAACGCCACGAACATTAATATAAGGCATTAGTTACTTTGTCCTTTGTCAGTTGTCATTTGTCCTTGGTATATGGTTATTAGTCCTTAGTTTTTGACAAATAACCAATGACCAATGACTAATGACCAATGACTATTAAGCAGATTCTGGCTTCGGTAGTGAAGATGGATGTATTATTAGTTCGGCAGTCGATCGCTTCTCGACCATTTCCCTGGTAACTGTACAGCGTGTCACATCCTTACGGGATGGTAACTCATACATTACATCCAACATCAATTCTTCGACAATACCACGTAATGCTCTCGCACCAGTTTTACGGCGGTAAGCTTCTTGAGCGATCGCTCGTAAAGCATCTGCTTTAAAATCTAACTGGACATTATCCATCTTCAGCAGTTTTTGGTACTGCTTCACTAAGGCGCTGCGTGGTTGGGTAAGAATCGCCATCAGCGCTTCTTCATCTAGCGGATCTACTACTGCTACCATTGGCACACGCCCAATAAATTCTGGAATCATGCCAAATTTCACTAAATCATCCGGTTCTAGATGGCGAAGAGTATCTGCTGCTCGTTTCTCCTTCGATTGGCCTTCTCCTGGTTGCACAAAACCGATTGCTTTTTTGCCAACTCTCTGATCTACAATCTTTTCTAAGCCCACGAAGGCACCACCACAGACGAACAAAATATTACTTGTATCAATCTGGATGCAGTCTTGATAGGGATGTTTGCGCCCTCCTTGGGGTGGTACATTGGCGATCGTTCCCTCTAACATTTTCAGCAAAGCTTGCTGCACGCCTTCGCCAGAAACATCGCGGGTAATTGACGTGTTCTCGCTCTTACGAGCAACTTTGTCAATTTCATCAATGTAAATAATTCCTCGTTGCGCCTCTTCTATATCCAAATCCGCCACCTGCAACAGTCGCAGCAAGATATTTTCCACATCTTCTCCCACATACCCTGCTTCCGTCAGCGTTGTCGCATCGGCGACGGCAAAGGGTACATCCAAGATTTTCGCTAGGGTTTGCGCTAAGAGAGTTTTGCCGCAACCGGTCGGGCCAATTAACAAAATATTGGATTTTTGCAATTCTATTGCGTCATCCGCCCCAGCTTTGCCACTGGCTTTTGACTGAATGACCGCCAGCCGCTTGTAGTGATTGTAAACAGCTACTGACAGTACTTTCTTCGCTTCGTCTTGACCAATAACGTGCTCGTCTAGATACTTTTTAATCTCTCTTGGCTTGGGTATTTGATTAAACGAAATACTAGCAGAGTGGGTACGCCGTTTTTGAGGTGGCTCTGCTCTTGGTGCTGGTTGTGCGGCCGCACCATTGGTATCGAGTAATTCCTCGTCTAGTATTTCATTACACAAGTCAACGCATTCATCGCAGATGTAGACTCCCGGCCCCGCGATTAATTTACGCACCTGCTCTTGAGACTTGCCACAAAATGAACATTTCAAATGGGAGTCGTACTTAGACATACCAGCCTCTTATTTCAGAATGGTGACGTTTTCCCCTGCTGTGGGAAGATTTTGCCTGGAAATGACCTGATCAATCAAACCGTAGTTTTTCGCCTCTTCTGCCGACATAAAAAAGTCGCGCTCAGTATCTGCTTCAATTCTTTCTAAGGGTTGACCAGTATGGTGAGCCATTAACTGATTCAACTTAGCCTTAACGTAAAGAATTTCTCTGGCTTGAATTTCAATGTCAATGGCTTGACCTTGAGCGCCACCAAGTGGTTGGTGAATCATAATCCGGGAGTCGGGTAGAGACATTCGCTTACCGGCAGCCCCTGCTGTCAACAAAAATGCCCCCATGCTCGCGGCTAATCCAAAACAGATGGTAACAACATCAGGGCGAATTTGCTGTATTGTATCATAGATTGCCATCCCTGCGTAGACCGAGCCGCCAGGAGAATTAACATACAGTTGGATGTCTTTTTCTGAGTCTTCGGCATCTAGGAATAACAACTGAGCCACAATTGAGTTGGCTACGGCATCGTCTATTGGTGTTCCCAAAAAGATAATCCGCTCTCGCAGCAGGCGGGAGTAGATGTCGAAAGCCCTTTCTCCCATGCCAGATTGTTCTATCACCATCGGCACGATGTTGCTAGGGCTGCTCAACTGGGAGTTAATGTTTATTCGACTTAAGTTGCTGATGGGGGAATTTCCTGACTGCGATTCAAGCATACAAGCTTTCTTTGACGATAATTGAGGACAGATGTTTCAGCAGCAGATGCTGCATTTTCGACGAATGGGATTTTTATAAGCTACGTGTTAACCATTATGCCTCATATAATTTTCTCTCGTTTAACACAGTATCAAGCCCAGGCGATAACAGGTGTCACTATTTGCCGAAAATTCATTAATTCTTTAATTATTCTGACTTTATCCCTGAGTCACGGGGCATAGGGCAAAACAGTTCTAAGTTCCGTTAGCGGGGCGTTGAGACAGTTCCGAGTTCTGAGTAAAAAAGCGAGATTCCCCACTCAGCACTCAGCACTCTTGACTCAGCACTCTTGAGGGGCATTGGTTATTTCTTGCCCTACTTCCTCATATCCCTTACCTTACCGATTTCACCAGTACTTTAACTCAGAACTGGTGAACTCATGGCTGTGGGATTTTTTATTATCCTTCTGTGACTTCTGTAGAAGCTTCGCTGTTTTCTTCTTCAGTCTGAGGTGCATCACCATCAGCATCAGATTCTGCGTCTTCTGTTTCCTCTGCGGGACTCAAAGAACCTTCGGGTACAAGTTCAACCGAGGAGTGTTCTAAAAGCCAATCGATGATTTTTTCGTTTAGCAGCTCGTTTTCCACGATTGAGCGCAGTTTATCTTCATCAACGTCTTGCTCCTCTGGGTACTGTTCCAAAAGTTCTGTGACTCTGGCTGCGATTTCTTCTGGTGTTACCTCGATAGATTCGCGTTTACCGACTTCCCGCAAAGACAAGGAACGTTTGATGCGTTCAATTGCTTCAGTGCGCGATCGCTCCCGCAATTGCGGAATAATATCTTGAGTAAACAACTTTCTTACATCCAACCCTTGCTGAGACAGCCGGATTGCTGTTTGCGTTAGCATTGCATCTACTTCTTGCTCAATCAAAGTTGCTGGTAAGTCAACTTCTACGTGCTTGAGCAGTTCAGTTAACAAGGCTTCCTGCTTATTTGTTTTTGTTTTGTCATCTGACTCTTTTTGATATCGCTCTACCAAAGAAGCACGTAACTCCTCTAAGGTTTCAAAATCGCTGATTTCTTGGGCAAAATCGTCATTTATTTCTGGTAGTTCTTTTTCCTTCAGTTCTTTGAGCGTCACTGTGAAAGTTGCCGCTTTTCCAGCTAAATCTTCATTAGCATACGGGTCTGGGAACTGCGCGGCAATTTCTTTGGTTTCTTCAGGATTCATCCCTACTATTCCCGAAATAAAGCCTGGAATAAATTTATCTTCTTGCAATTCAACTTGAAAATCAGTTGCTTCGGCTCCGGGAATCGGTTCTGGTTCGGCTGTTTCGTCTTCGCCCTCTACTTTGGCGAATGAACCTTTAAAATCGACTACTGCAATATCGCCGATTTGGGCTGCACGTCCTTCCACAGGAATCAATGTCGCCAATTCTTGACGTTCCTTATCCAGCGTGTTCTCCACCCGTTCTGGATCGTACTTGACTTCTTCAGCCTTGGCTTGTAGATCAGTGTACTGCACGAGATTTACTTCTGGTTCTACATCGACCGCCGCCGAAATCGTCAGGGGTTTTCCAGGTTCATAATTATTAATCAAATCCTCAAAAGAGGAGCGCAATTGCGGCTGACCGATTGCCGGGATAGCTTCTTGTTTAACTGCTTGCTCAATGCCGTCTTGAATTAGTTCTTCCAGCGCTGCTGCCTTGATACGAGTTGTACCCAGCCGTTGTAGCAATATCGGCCGAGGTACCTTGCCTTTACGAAACCCAGGAATATTGGCAGTACTCGCTAAGTTTTTGATGACCTGTTCGTAAGTTTGCTTGGTAATTTCCGGCGTAATTTCTATTTCCAGGCCAATTTGGCTGGCGGGAAGTTTTTCCTGGGTGACTTTCATGCTTCGTCTCTAGTTTTCTGGTATTTTATACTCCGAGTACACACAAGACGCAATAAAATAATTGTTTGCGTTTTATAGCTTGATGTCTCTTAGGGGCAATGGGAGTTTGCCAAAAGGTCTGATGACATCCAAGGATGGATGTTTATCCTGGGGCAAAGATCCAGTTTACTGCCAATGACCAAGGACTTGACATTTTACCTTCATAACAATTTTGTTAATGGGGCATTGGGATTAGGGGGAAGGGGAGAGGTGATAGGGAATAAATCTGTAACCTCTACCCTGTAGCCTATTCCCTTCTTCACTCCCTACTACCCCTAAAACTTAGGAATTAATTATTCAGTGGGCTAATGCCGTGATATCCTGGTTCTCAACGAGTGGTTAGTACCCCCAAGTTAAAGTTATAGTATTGAGTCTAGCTATTATTAAGTTGTGGTACGAGAGCGCATCTGTTACCAAACCGCATAGCTCACTTTTGTGCTTTGCTAGTTTTATGCAATTTGATCATAGTATATTCATCATGTTGGTAAGCAGATTTGCAGCAAAAACGTTTATTGCCTTAAAGCTGGGATGCCTATTAAACGTCTAAGTGCAGATATATCCATTTTTCTGCTAAATGGTGGTTTATTGTATAATTAGTATTATAGTTAAAGGTTGATGAAAAAAATTGGAAGTCCGTTGTCGTAGAATGCAACATCACTTAACTTATTAAAAAACCAAGAAAATAAATGTATTAGATATATAAAGACCGACTAAATTAGAGAAAAAACTAAATCTATTCAAAATGTATTTCAAGACTGCGATAGCAATTTATATATAAGAAAATTGTCAATTGTTCCAAGAAATTGCACATAAATCTCTTAAAGGAGGAAGCAAGTTTGTCGAAATCCTATCGTTTAGCTATTTTGGGAGCGACTGGTGCAGTTGGCACAGAGTTGCTGGAATTGTTAGAAAGTCGTAATTTTCCTCTTGCCAACCTGAAGTTATTGGCATCAGAGCGGAGTGTCGGGCGATCGCTACAGTTTAAAGGTGAAAATATACAAGTAGAGCCAGTGAGCGATCGCGCTTTTGAAAATGTCGATATAGTATTGGCTAGTGCAGGTGGTTCCACATCCAAAACTTGGGCAGCAGTTGCCGTCGAAAAGGGCGCAGTGGTAATTGACAACTCCAGCGCCTTTCGGATGAACCCGGAAGTTCCCTTAGTAGTGCCAGAGGTGAATCCCCAAGCCGCTGCTAATCACCAAGGCATTATTGCTAACCCCAACTGCACAACAATTTTAATGGCTGTGGCAGTCTGGCCATTGCATAAAGTTAAACCAGTGCAACGCATTGTCGCTGCAACCTACCAATCGGCTAGTGGTGCAGGTGCTAGGGCAATGGCAGAAGTCAAAACCCAAACAAGCGCTATACTACAAGGACAGCCACCGATTGCTGAAATATTGCCTTACCCATTGGCATTTAATTTATTCCCCCACAACTCACCATTAAACGATTTGGGTTATTGTGAGGAAGAAATGAAAATGGTTAACGAAACCCGAAAAATATTTGGCACGCAGCAAATCAGAATCACTGCGACATGTATACGGGTTCCCGTACTCCGCGCCCATTCAGAAGCCATTAATTTAGAATTTGAGACTCCCTTTAGTGCAGAGGAAGCCAGACAAATTTTAAATTCCTCCCCTGGAGTGAAATTGGTCGAAGATTGGGAAACTAATCATTTTCCGATGCCAATTGAAGCAACAGGTCGAGATGAAGTTTTAGTGGGAAGAATTCGTCAGGATATTTCTCATCCCTGTGGCTTGGAATTATGGTTATGTGGCGACCAAATCCGCAAAGGCGCAGCATTGAACGCAGTACAAATCGCCGAGTTATTAGTAGAGAAAAATCTACTCAAACCATTAGCTATTAGTCATTAGTCATTGGTAATTGGTCATTGGTAAAGTGACAAAGGACAAATGACAAAGGAAAAATGACACTTGAAAGCAATTTGCAGATAGGTTATTACAATAGAGAACCACCAAGATATAAAAACATGGGTAATTAGGAGTGAAAAAAGGGTGGGAGATTTTGGCAATGTTTTAACCGCTATGATTACGCCATTTAAGCCAGATGGTAGTGTCAATTATGATGTAGCGGCAGAACTGGCGGCGCATCTAGCTAACAACGGTACAGATACATTGGTAATGTGCGGCACAACAGGAGAATCCCCAACACTGAGTTGGGATGAAGAATACCAGTTGTTTGTCGAGGTATTGCAGTCCGTGGCAGGAAAAGCCAAGGTCATCGCAGGTTGTGGATCAAATTCCACCAAAGAAGCGATCGCAGCCACCCAAAAAGCGTCTAAGATAGGAGTACATGGTTCCTTACAAGTTGTTCCTTATTACAACAAACCGCCACAGGCGGGATTGGAAGCGCACTTTAAGGCGATAGCACAAGCCTGTCCCGACCTACCATTGTTGTTATATAATGTTCCCGGTCGTACCGGACAAAACCTTCAGCCAGAAACAGTTGCCCGGTTAGCTGAGGTTAACAATATTGTCGGGATAAAAGAATCCACTGGTAATATAGATCAGGCAAGCGAAATTCGTCGCTTGACACCAAAAGAATTCCACATCTATTCTGGTGATGATTACATGACTTTGCCCTTGTTAGCGATCGGGGCAAAAGGTGTGGTAAGTGTAGCTTCTCATCTGGTAGGAAACCAACTACAGCAGATGATCCAAGCTTTTAGTGCCGGGAAAATTGAAGTAGCAAGCGACATTCATCTCCAACTCTTCCCGTTATTTAAAGCTCTATTTCTCACTTCAAATCCCATTCCAGTGAAAAAAGCACTGAAACTTCAAGGTTGGGAGGTTGGTTCAACTCGTCCGCCGCTATGTGAAGCTGATTTAGAAGTCAGTCAAAAGTTAGAAGCGGTTTTGAAAGAACTTAGTTTAATCTAGCCACCAGCTAGTTAAGCGCAAGATACATATAAACAATGATCATAATTGTTCATAAGTTGCAATTTAAAAATCTGTGCTAGGACTGATAGATATACTATGAATCCTTGAGCTTACAGTTAATTTTATTGAATAAAAAATTGAAGATTTCAATTTAAAACTTGATTGCTTTCAGACTGACTTAAGAGGCAGATTATGTTGTCTTAAATACAAGTTCGTTAACTATCAACTTAATTAACCACAAGTAACAATCTAAGGAGAAAATGGCTAAAAACGAAGCTAATAATTCCGCCTTGAAAATTATTCCTTTGGGCGGTTTGCATGAAATTGGGAAAAATACCTGTCTTTTTGAGTATGACGATGAAATCATCCTGTTAGATGCAGGATTGGCTTTTCCCACAGAGGCGATGCATGGGGTCAACATTGTTTTACCAGATACGACCTATCTGCGGGAAAATCGCCACAAAATTAAAGGGATGATTGTTACTCACGGTCATGAAGACCATATTGGCGGGATTGCTTTTCATCTCAAACAATTTGATATCCCGGTGATTTATGGCCCCAGACTAGCAATGGCAATGCTAGAGGGTAAACTTGAAGAAGCAGGAGTCCGCGATCGCACAGAAATCAGAACAGTTTTACCACGTGATGTAGTGCGGATTGGCAAAAACTTTTTAGTTGAATATATCCGTAACACCCACTCCATCGCTGATAGTTTCACTGTTGCCATTCATACTCCCCTGGGTGTAGTAATTCACACAGGGGATTTTAAAATTGACCATACCCCAGTGGATGGTGAAAAGTTTGACTTGCAACGCCTAGCAGAACATGGTGAAAAAGGCGTTCTTTGTTTGCTAAGTGATTCCACTAACGCAGAAGTGCCAGGATTTACACCTTCGGAACGTTCAGTTTATCCCAATCTGGAGAGAGTATTTAGTCAAGCACCTGGGCGATTATTTGTCACCACCTTTGCTTCTAGCGTGCATCGCATCAACATGATTTTGGATATCGCCAAGAAGCAGAATCGTGTAGTGACAGTTGTGGGACGTTCCATGCTGAACTTGATCGCTCATGCCCGCAATTTAGGTTACATCAAATGTGAAGATAATCTGCTGCAACCATTGCACGCCGTCCGGAATCTTCCTGACGAAAAAGTTTTAGTCTTAACTACAGGTTCTCAGGGTGAATTAATGGCAGCAATGACCCGCATTGCCAACAAAGAACATCCTCACATTAAAATCCGCCAAGGAGATACGGTAGTATTCTCTGCTAACCCAATTCCCGGAAATACGATCGCTGTAGTTAACACCATTGATAAGTTGATGATTCAAGGTGCGAAAGTGGTCTATGGACGGGATAAAGGAATTCACGTCTCCGGTCACGGCTGTCAGGAAGAACAAAAGCTGATGATTGCCTTAACTCGACCCAAATTCTTTGTGCCATTTCACGGCGAACACCGGATGCTAGTGAAGCATGCAGAAACGGCTCAGAGTATGGGCATTCCCGCAGAAAACATGATCATCATTCAGAATGGTGATATTGTCGAACTAACTGAAGATGCGATTCGCGTCGCTGGTAAAGTGCCATCTGGTATCGAATTGGTGGATACTACTAGTTCGGGTATGGTAAGTGCCAAAGTTTTACAAGAACGGCAACGCATGGCTTCAGAAGGGATTATCACGATCGCAGCTGCCATTGATTGGAATGGTAAACTGTTGGCAAAACCAGAAATTCACCTCCGGGGTGTAGTTACAAGTGTAGAGCGATCGCTGTTACAAACCTGGGTAAAACAACGCATTGAAGAAATCCTCACTGTGCGCTGGTCAGAATTTGCTCCTAGCGAAGGTGAAGCAGCAGATATAGACTGGGGTGGATTGCAAGGTACTTTAGAACGAGAATTGCAACGTTCCATCCGGCGGGAATTGCAATGTCAACCATCTGTGACTTTGTTAATGCAAATTCCTGATGAGCCACCTG
Organism: Nostoc edaphicum CCNP1411; assembly: GCF_014023275.1. NCBI lineage: Bacteria > Bacillati > Cyanobacteriota > Cyanophyceae > Nostocales > Nostocaceae > Nostoc > Nostoc edaphicum. The sequence continues at coordinate 4,490,155 of NZ_CP054698.1, read as the reverse complement.
TAAAAGTTGCTGATGGTAGAAGACGGCGGACTCGGACTGCTGCTCAGGTAGCATCCTAGAGAGTTTACGGTAAAAATTTTACGCAGAGGTGCAGAGACGTAGAGTTTTTCTAACGTCTTTGCGCTTTGTCGTGAGATTTCAAGAAAAATCATTTGCTTTTATAAACTGGAGTCGTTGCGTATAAGCAACTCTTCCGGGACTTATGATTTATTATTCTGATATCCAATAAATAATAAGCACCATAAACAACTGCCGCTGCTGCAACTGTGATAGCTACACCTGCTGCCATACCACCGCCAACAGTAGCCCCAACAGCCGCTAACCCTGAAGTGATTCCAGCAGCACTCAGACCAATTCAATGAACCCAGAGATATACTAGAACTAGAGTACATACTGTTAACGGCACTCCAAAGCGGAGATGCTCCCAAAAAGTTAGCTTGTAACCTAAATCCGCAGCAGCTTCTACAGTAATCAGGTTGGCGACTGCACCAAACAAAGTTAAATTACCTGCCAATGTTGAACCTGCTGCTAGCAACAGCCAAGACTTAGTATCACCTTGAGAAATCAGCGGTTGTAATAAGAGTACAGCCGGAACATTAGAAATCAAGTTAGATAAAACGACAGCTACACCCAGTAAACTCGCAGCAGAGTTTACTGTATGAGTCAATGGTTGGAGCAAATTCAACTTTTGCGTGACTCGCGTCAGGATAAACAATCCAGAAAACATTACCAGCAGGTTCCAATCCACCTTTTGCAAAATGCGCTGGGGTTTAACCCGCCGAGTAATTAGCAACAAGCTAGCAGCAACTAAAGCAGACTGCGCTAAGGGTAAGCCGACAGTAAATGCAATTAGCAGCCCAGTTGTGATGACTAATGTTTTATTAAATAAGGGCTTATAAATCCGTTGGTTGGTGGTGGGTAATATTTGGCAAGGTTTGACTGAGCGGACATCTGGGTAAAGTAGCCACAGTAATATCACCTGAATTACCAACCCTGCTAGGGCAACTGGGGCCAATACACGCAGAAATTCTAGATAGGAGATGCCTGAAAAGGAGCCAATCAGGATATTTTGGGGATTACCGCTCAAAGTTGCTACCGATCCGATATTAGTTGCACCTGCGATCGCTAGTAAATAAGGTATCGGATTTAAACCCAAAGCTTGAGTCAAACTCAAGGTTAATGGTGTAAAAACAAGCGCCAGAGTGTCATTGAGAAAAAAGGCCGAAAGAATACCACTACCAAAAGTTAAAGCCATCAACAAACCCAGAGGACTACGAGTGATACTCAATATCACTGATAGCGATCGCCTAAAAAACCCTGCATAAGATAGATTGGCGTTAACTACCATCATGCTCAACAGAAACACGATGGTATTGGCATCAATGGCCTGCCATGCCTCCTGTAAATTCAGAACACCTAAAGCAATTAAAAAGGCAGAACCGACCAAAGCAATAGTGGCGCGGTTCATGCGTAAACCAGGAATGTAGCCCAATGCTAACCCCAGATAAGTTAGCCCTAAGACGCTGTAGATTGCAAATTGGAGAAAAATCACTTTCTTTACCGAGACTTTGCGACGAACGATGTTTCATAAATATCCGCTCTGCATCTACTGAGAAAACCAACCCACCTGGCTTTCAGCCGCAGTCGCATCTACAGACTTCTCTCTATTCAGCCAGCAATAAACAGTATGTACTTACGTGAGAAAGTGGGAACACGGAGGGCAAAAAGGCCTTCTAGGATATTACTGATGTTTATACTTAGAAAAAATTCTTTTATAAATAGCTTATATTAAGGATTGTAAATGTTACACTAAAACCTATCCAATGATGGATGTCTTTATTAAAATTTAAACTGTGTCAAGTTATGAACAAGATCGTAATATTACACTACCGATCCCCAGAAAATTGCGATTAACTTGACGTAGTAATAAATTAGGTTCTGACTTAAGTGGCTAATCAGGTATTACATTATATCGCAGTCAGAACGCGATTTTTCCGGGAAAGTTCGTTGCCACGTTGTATATATTCATCAAAAAGGTGAATAACCTCAATAACACAGAGGATTAACCATGAAGGTATTCGACAATACCACAAAAAGAATTTTTCTGACAAGCTGGGTATCAATCAATCAAGCAGAGACTAGTGATCATAAAGGAACCCAGCTAAACCGTTCTATTTCCAAGCCTCACTGGGATATTCTCCAACCCTTACGGCAGCGTGTAGAAAATATTCAAGTCCGCGATCGCCAATTAGCTCACCGCTTGTGCAAACTGATTCCATCTCAGTGCCCCTTTGAGCGCGATGTCAAAGTATTTGGGAAAACCCTGTTTCACATTCCGCCCATGTGCAAGCTCAATCCCTTATACGAAGAAGTGGTTGGTTTACGTTTCCGAGCGCTGTGCTATCTAGCCGATGAATGCGGCGAAGATGTATCGCAGTACTGTTGAGTGTTTAGTCAAGAGTGAGTAGTTAGGAGTAATAGGTCGGGGATCAATAATATAACTCCTAATTCCTAACTCCTAACCATTTTTTACTATTTCTTTTGCCATTTTTGAATGGCATCCTGAGCATCTTCATAAGCAGCTGTCTCTTCTGGCACTAAGGTAGCAGTCGCAATTGCAGCCTTAAGTTCTCCTTGGGCGGCGCGACGCTTGGCCATATCTAAAATTTTCTCACTCCAGCTATTGATCGATTTTTGGGCGGCATCAAAGCCCGGTTGACCTGCTGGTACTTTTTTCGCAACTTCGATCGCCCGGTTGTAAGTAGATGCCTGTCCAGATTTAATCAAGGCATTAGCTGCATCTAAAAGAGTTTTGTTACTAACATACTGCTTGCCCTCTAACCGCCACAGGTTTATTGCTGCTTGTGCTTTGGCGTAGGGGGCTTCGTCTTTGGTGATTAATCGAGCGGCTGCAATAGCGCTGGCATACTGTCTTTGTTTAGCACGACCCTCTGCTAAATCTAAAATCATCTGGCTCCAAATCTTAATATTCTCCTGAGCTTGTTCATACAGTGGTTCACCGGGTTTTATTTTCCGGGCTGTAGCGATCGCCATGCTCAAATCGCTAGCCTGAGTTTGTCTGAGCGACATTTTCGCCAAGTCTAATACTGCTTGATTCCGCTTTTTCGACTGGGAACTAGAGGCTATTTGGGCGCTAGATTGGTTGTTGAGTCTAACTGGTGGAGTGCGGTCGCTTGGTAAATTCTCGATAACCTGAGAGTTACTAGAAGTAGCATTGGGTGATGTGCTTGATATTTGCTTAATTCTAAAAGTTTCTTGATTACGCAGAAAAACTACAGCAATTAAACCTGCTACCAGCAAGCTGCCTCCGCCCCACAGGATAAACTGTTTCCAAAAAGGGATGCTTGGCTGATTCGATGGCAATCGAGAGACATAACCTTTAGAGGAATTGGGAATAAATCTTCCTCTCGGATTCGCTCCTAAAGAAGTTTCCGGCATTGGCTGCGAAACTAAGCTGCTAGCTGACTCTTGGACTTGTTTACCCTTGGACTTCTCAACCTTCACCTGTTGGGATGAACTCACAGTAGCTTCTCCCCATCTGCCCCGTTCTGCTGAAGTTTTAGGGTAATCGTCAAGGGGAGGAGCCGCACGAGCGATCGCAAAAGATTCTTCAGGATAAATCACCGGTTCTGGTTGAAAGTGACTTTCCATTGCCAATTGTGGCAAAATTACTTGCTGCCTTGATGGGATGATCGTGGCAGGATTTTGAACAGGACGCCAATGGTGGTGACATAGTTTTGGCATGAGCAAGCTTAGGTAGCTTTCTAAATCTGCCAAGTTGTTGCCATTGCCAGAACGCAAAGCTTCTAACAAAGCTGCTGTAAAAAATCCGTGACCTAGTTCGCTACTCTCATGGGAAAATTGCTCTGGTTGGCAAGAAAGAATTGTTGCCAGTTGTAGTTCTTGGGCTAATTCTATGGTTTCTTCACCAACGGGAGCATCCGCTTGAGTGCCAAAAGCGCGGTTGATATCGAGTAATAGCAATACATTTAGGTCAGCAAGTTGCAGACTTTGCATTAGCGATCGCAATTCTATGCCAGTCTCTTCTACGAGTTCGGGGTTGCCTTCCACTGGCATTAAATAATCTTTGCCTTTGTAGTTGACTCCATAACCGCTAAAGAATAACCACAGATAGTCTTCCGGTTGCCAACTTGTCGCTGCAAAATCCTCAAGCAGCAGCAGAATATTCTCCTTGGTTGGATAAGTTGATCTATCCCCAATTGGCGGCGAGGTATCTGTCATGACTAGACAGTGTTCGGGGAGAAAACCTGCTTCTGTCACCAAAAAATCATCTAGTGCCTCAGCATCAGCTTGGGCACAACTTAAAGGTTGAAATAACTGATATTGATTGATGCCAATTGTGATCGCCCAGTAATTTGCCATCCCGCTCTTTGTCAGTTATCGTTTGCTGGTCTTAAAATTGCGGTTGGCTTTGCCAAAATAACAAAGCTAACCGGTGTTTTATAGTCTAGGTGATTCTGATCGAATCTTAAGTTAAAATGTAATTTTTATTACGTTAGTCAACCGGAAAATACCTTTTACCTAATTTCAATAAAAGATCATCACTAAGGAGATAGAAGGTCATGAGCAGAAATCTTGCTCACCTACCATCATCGATCACTACCTTTTCAGTTATTAGCCAAATTGCCAGAAGAATCCGGATAGTTCCTTTAGTAGTTTTGCTCATATCTACTGTTCCTGCGTGGTTTTTGACGGAAGCGATCGCACCCCAGGTTGTGCGAGCTTACACCGCTAGAGTTGATCTAGCTATTGACCGTTTGCCGGAAGAAAACTATGAAACCATTCTGCGGAGGGCGGAAGCGGCTGCGAGGGCAGCGGCTCAAAGGAGCTTCGACCAAGATATCTTGGTGACAGATGTTTCCATTATTGTGTCCGTACAAAATTATGGAGCGATCGCACCAGTCTTGACATTAGAAGTTAGTCGTCCCCAATGGCGATCGCGTCCTGATGCTCAAAATTGGGCAACTTACTTTAAAACTGCGCGATCGCTACTTTTCTTTGAAAATACCTCTAATCCAGTTCCAGCAGCTAGTAGTGTGTCAACCCCAAAATGACGGATTGGGCTAGATACAGAGAGAAGTTCCAAGCCAAGGTTCCTTAATTTGGAACTTCTTAACTTATTCCTGACTCAACTGTTGTCTTTGGCGTCAGTGGATGGCCTAGAATAAGAAGGTTGTCAAGAATCGCGATATCTGCTGACATGGCTGTTCCTAAGAAGAAAACTTCCAAATCAAAACGAGATAAACGTCGAGCTACCTGGAGACACAAAGCTGTCGTCGAAGCTCAAAAAGCCCTATCTTTGGGCAAGTCGATTTTGACTGGACGTTCGACATTTGTATATCCAACTGCTGAAGAAGAGGAAGAAGAATCATAATTTCCCAGTCAGGAAAAGCATGAACAGCACCGATAGATTTGATTGGTGACTTTGCCAATGAAACTTCTCACTACTGGATAAATGCTTTTTCTTAGCTTTCCTGATTGAATTATGAATCATAAACACTCTACATAAGCTCATTAGATCGAAAAAAATTGGTAGTGAGTAATTGGGAACATCCATTACCCATTACCTATCATTCATAAGTAATGATCAAGTCATCATATAAAACAGGAGTCAGAATACAGAACTCAGAATTCAGAATACTCTACCCATAAAGAGATAGAGTTTTAAAGTGAGAACATTTTAATATTTTTCGCCCATTATTCTACTCGCTTTTAACCAATATTTCGTCACCCACTCGTACAGTATTCATACTGAATTCTGACTCCTGAGTTCTGAATTCTTCATATAAAAAGTAAAACATCTGGTGCTGTTGGCAACTCCACAAAAAAACTTGTAAATACCTTGAGAAAAATAAGTTTTCTCCAACTATGCTAGGAAAATTTTTTCAGAAACCAGGGAAGGAAGAAAGCGAACGCGTTCCTCCTGGTCAACACTTAGCTAAAGGTTTCCCCGTATTAACTTACGGTGCAACTCCTCAAGTCAGCACTGAGGAATGGGAGTTTAAAGTTTGGGGTTTAGCAAAACCTGCTACCTTTAGTTGGTCAGACTTTATGGCGCTACCTCAACACGAATTCACAGCAGACTTCCACTGTGTAACGCGCTGGTCTAAACTCGATGTCAAATGGACTGGTATTAAAGTTACGGATTTTATGGGTCTGGTTGAGTTAGACCCCAAGGCAGTCTACATTATGGAACACTGCTATGGTGGCTACACTACCAATATTTCTGTAGAAGATTTCATCCGCGAAGAAAATTTCTTTGCCTTTAAAGTCTTTAGTGAAAACCTTCCATCTGAACACGGTGGTCCGATGCGGCTAGTTGTTCCCCACCTCTACGCTTGGAAAAGTGCTAAGTGGATTAATGGTTTAGAATTTTTAGCTGGTGAAGAACTTGGTTTTTGGGAGCGCAATGGCTACCATCGTCGTGGTGAACCCTGGGCTGAGGAGCGTTACAGCAACGCTTTTGGGTTTTAAGAGAGACGCGATTAATCGCGTCTGTACAAGAGTTAGGAGTTGTAGATTTTTATTCGTCACTCCTAACTCTTAACTCAGAACTTTTAACCCAAAAGTTTCTTGATTATTGGCAATTTGCCCTGATAGGGAGCGTATCGCCATTTTAAATCTAGCCAGAAGGAGTTTTGCAATACACTTTTCTTATGGGAAAAGGTGTCAAAGCTAGCTTTGCCGTGATAGTTGCCAATACCGCTATCTCCCACCCCACCAAATGGTAAAGACGAGACACCAACCTGCATCACTGTGTCGTTAATACAGACTCCACCAGAGGAAGTTTCCTGCAAAACTCGCTTTTGCAGGTTTTTGTCTTGAGAAAATAAGTATAACGCCAAGGGCTTGGGTCTAGAGTTAATCAAGGCGATCGCTTCTGCAATGTCAGTATATTCAATGATGGGTAGAATAGGGCCAAAAATTTCTTCCTGCATTACAGGATCTTCCAAAGAGACATGATCAATCACTGTGGGGGCGATATAACGCTCTGAAGGTTGATTTTCTCCACCGATGATAACTTCACCATCTTTGAGAAAATTAACCAATCTCTCAAAGTGTTTTTGGCTGATAATCCTAGCATAATCAGGACTGTCTATAGGATTATCGCCATAAAATTCTTTTAAAGATTTTGCCAGACCATCTATTAAATCTTTTTTGATTTTTTTATTAACTAAAAGATAGTCAGGGGCAATACAAGTTTGTCCAGAATTAATAAATTTGCCCCAAGTAATTCGTCTGACAGTGTGTTCAAGATTAATGTCAGTATCTACAATGCAAGGACTTTTGCCACCCAATTCTAAAGTCACTGGTGTGAGATGTTTTGCCGCTGCTGCCATAATGATTTTACCGACGGCTGTGCCACCAGTAAAAAAGATATGGTCAAACTTTTCTGCAAGTAGTTTTTGACTTGCTTCCACGCCTCCTTCAACCACGGCAATATAAGCAGGGTCAAAATGTTTGGCAATAATCTTAGCAACAATATCAGACGTATGAGAAGCAATTTCTGAAGGTTTGAGAATTGCACAATTACCGGCTGCGATCGCACCTATTAATGGTGAGATAATTAACTGAAATGGATAGTTCCAAGGGCCAATAATTAAGACAACTCCTAACGGTTCTGGATAAATTCTCGCTGAGTAGGAAAAAAAGTCCCAAGAAACAGATGCTTTTTTTGGCTTACTCCAGTTTTGAAGATGTTTTATAACATAATCAATTTCCTTAACTACACTGATTTCTGTAATATAAGTCTCCACTTCTGGTTTATGTAAATCCGCTTGTAATGCCTCAACTATTGCTTGTTCATGCTCAATGATTGCTTGCTTGAGAGTTTTAAGTTGCTCAATGCGAAAAGTGACATCTTTAGTTTTGCCAGTTTTAAAAAATTCTCGCTGATTCTGGATAATTTCACCAACGTTAGATAATTCAGTGGTAATCATTTATTTGTCCGATAAAAAACTGTTTGTTTAATGTTAGTGCTGCTAGATAAGCACATCTTTTATTGTTCTATTTTCTAATTGGAATATTTAGCCAAAATTAAAAACTAGTCAGATTATAAATTATGAATTATCAGGATAAATAACTTTATAATTCATAATTTATAATTACTAATTTTTTCATGTTTTGCTGGGTAGAAGCACAATAAATACACTACCTTTGCCCAACTCAGAATTAAGTAAAATTATGCCTTGATGTGCCTCGACAATTCGACGAGCAAGGTACAATCCTAAGCCACTACCAGAAGTTTTGTGGCTGCCTTGGCGAAATCGTTCAAAGATAGTGGCTTGTTCTTCAGGGGGAATACCTGGGCCAGTATCCGCTATCTCAATTCTAATATAGTCACCAGAATTGGATTTTCCAGATAACTGAGATTGACTACTGTTGTCGAACTGGCGTTGAGAAGTAAAACGAATAGTAATAGATCCAGAGTTGGTAAATTTGATTGCATTGCCTATGAGATTGGTGAATAGACGATGCAGTTCCAAGCGATCGCCCATCACTGTATTTGACTCTTCAGTAAAGTCCAAATTTAGGGACAATGCTTTGTCTTGGGCTAGAGGTGACAATTCTCCCATCACTTCTTCTAGCAGTTGTCTCAGATTAACTGGTTGAAATGCCAAACTTTTGCGACCTGCTTCAAAGCGATAAACTTCCAATAAGGTATTGACCATAGTAAGCAGGTTGATATTACTACGGGCCATGATGGCGATTACTTCCTGCATTTGCGTTGATAATGTTCCCAAAGCACCTTGCTGAAATAGCATCAACATGCGATCGGCAGCTACCAAGGGAGTGCGTAAGTCATGGGTGAGGCGGGAGACAAAATCTTCTCGCTGACGGGCAATTTCATCACGTTCATCCATACTATGCTTCAAACGCAGGAGCGATCGCACTCGTGCCAGCAATTCATCTACTGTTACAGGTTTGCGGATAAAATCATCAGCACCCAAGTCTAAACCGTGGGCGACGTTGGGCGTATCGTGGGCAGTGATCAGCAATATGGGGATATATTGCGGCAATTTCATCTCACCGCGAATATGCTTGGTGACTTCGTATCCATCCATACCTGGCATCATCAGATCCAGTAAAACCAAGTCACAAGGAGAAGCTTTCAATTCTGCCAAGGCTGAAATTCCATTTTCTGCGGTGCTAACTGTGTAACCTTCTTCCTCCAAAATAGTTTTGATCAAAAACACGTTATCAGGAGAGTCATCAACAACCAGAATTTTGTCAGAGCGAGAAGATTGTGAAGTCATATAGATGCAAGGTACGGGGTAAAAGTAAATTTTTGTAAGACTAGCTGTATTTGTAACAATTTGTCTAGCTATATGTGTGTGAATCGTTCTCTTTTGTTGGCTCAGGCAGAGACTTTAGAGATGTTTTGAGCAAAATGCAATCAAGATAGAGTATAAGAATCTGCATTTTCAGAAAGTGGTTGAGACATTGAAAGCTTTCATCCCTCAGCAGCCATGCCCAGATTTTTTTCAGCAATAGCACTAGGATAACTTCAATAGATTTCTTGAGAATCAGAGTAATTAATATTTCTAACATTGCGATCGCCTCAGCTGCTTGACTGAGTTCAATGTCGCAATTTTGTTTTGTAGTTATTTATTTGACTTGTAGTGACTTACATTGACTTGTCTTGACATATCTTGATTAGCCGCCAATTTCTGCAAACGCAAGCTAGACTGAACTTTAAGGCGATTTCACACTAGGTATATGTCGTTACCAAGAGACTTCCTAACACAACTAGAGCAATACAGCGAATTGTCAAACCGAGAAAAGGCAGTCTTTTTAGAAATCTTCAGTAGTGGCAAGAGTCGAGTTCAAGTTACACAAGCGTTTAACATCTCTAACAGCAATCTCAACAGTTTTCTAACGGGGGTTTACAAAAAGTTCAGTATTTGCGGCAGTGGGCCTGTGAAAGAAAGCCGCTTGCGAGAGTATCTTGAAAAGCGATATTCCCAGCAGAAACCTTCTGGTGGCTCAACTGCTGACATTGCAGAGGATGATATTGATGCTCTAGTTCAAGAAATCCGGGAAAAGATTAAACCCAGCATCAAAGAAAAGTGTGGAACGATGCGTGTGCTGGATATGGATCAGCCTATTGAGTTAACTGGAGAGCGAGGCATCTATACTAACGTCAACATTCTGGAGAAAACCACAAAACGCAGGCGAGTGAAAATTGGGCAACTGCTGCAAAAGTTTGATCGGGAAGACTTTGATCATTTTGGACTTCATGAACCCAGTGAGAAGCGCGTGCCAGGGCTAAAAGCAGTGCAGCATCACAATAAACTAATGGTTTTAGGTAAACCGGGCGCAGGAAAGACTACATTTTTGAAGTATTTGGCGATGCACTGTATCGAAGGGCAGTTTTTGACAAACCGAGTTCCCGTATTCATCATCCTCAAAGACTTTGCACAAGACCCTAAACAGCTAGATATTCTCCAGTACATTACTCAACAATTATTTATCTGTGGTATCCAAAATAGCAGCGTGAAAACTGAGCAGCTGTTGAGACAGGGTAAAGTTTTGGTTTTACTGGATGGTCTTGATGAAGTTAGAGAAGAAGATACAAAGCGTATTTTATGGCAAACTCGGAATATTTCCGAACAGTTCCACACCAATCAATTTGTTATAACCTGTCGGATAGCTGCCAAAGAATACACCTTTGAACCGTTTACTGAAGTAGAAGTGGCAGATTTTGACAAAGAACAGATTGCTATTTTTGCTCACAACTGGTTCAGCTTAAACTGTCAAGTGAAAGCTGAAATATTTATTGAAAAACTACAAGCAAACAAACGGATTTTTGATCTGGCAACTAATCCACTATTGCTGACCTTACTGTGTTTGATATTTGAGGAAAACGAAGATTTTCCAGCGAACCGTTCAGAACTTTATAAAGAAGGTTTGGATATATTGCTTAAGAAATGGGATGCTAAACGTAATATTGAGCGCAATCAAATTTATCAAAATTTATCGTTGGACTGTAAAGAAGATTTACTCAGCGAAATTGCTTTTACTACCTTTGAGCAGAAAGACTATTTCTTTAAACAAAAAACTGTAGAGGCATATATCGTCAAGTTTATCAGTAATTTACAATCTTTTAATTTAGAACCAGAGGTTTTGAAACTTGATAGCGAAGCTGTTTTGAAATCTATTGAAGCCCAACATGGTTTACTGGTGGAAAGATCAAAAGGAATTTATTCTTTTTCGCATCTGACTTTTCAAGAGTATTTCTGCGCTAGAAAAATTGTATCTACTTTAGCGTATGAAAATTTAGTAAAACATATCAATGAAAAACGCTGGCAAGAGGTGTTTTTACTAACCGTTGGAGTTATGGAAAAAGCAGATAATTTAGTATTGTTAATGAAGCGAGAAGTTGATAAATTAGCCGCTTCCGATGAAAAATTACAACATTTTTTAGAATGGCTTGCTCATAAATCTAGTTCGTTTGAATATTTTTACAAGCCAGCAGCTATAAGAGCATTATATTTTGAAATGATCTTAAATAGTGAACAAAATAAATTAGATAATACTCTTGAAGGGGATTCAGGAAATACTTTATATGATTTAGATAATGCTCTTGGATGGGATTCAGAAGATACTTTAGATGATATAGAGGTAGATTGGTTACTCAATGAGGTTCTCACAAATAGTCTTGTTCTAAGTGATGACCTAGCTAATGCTTTTTCTCAACGTCTTGATGCTACTGATATTCATGATGAAACTATTGATAAATCATCCCGTGTACAAGCGTTTCTTGATCGGGATTATACTTGTTGTAAGCTAGCTGATATTGACGATTTTCTTGGAAAGGCTATTGATTTATCTTCTTCTTTTCAATCAGATTTTAAGACTGCATTGCAGTTGCTACGAGATAAACTCAATCAGGCAATACCAGAATGGGAATACCTATTTGAAAAATTAGAAGGATTTGGAGAATGGTGGCAGGAAAATAGCCAAGCTTGGACTGAGCAGTTAATAGCTTTGATGATTGAACATCGTAATATTGGTCATAACTGGCAGTTCAGTTATAGACAAGCTAAACTACTAAATCAGTATTATAATAGTAACAAACTCCTGGTAAACTGCTTAGACAGCGATTGTAATATTAGTGAGAAACTTAGACAAGAAATTGAGCATAACTTGCTATAGGACTAATATTTGATTTCTGAAAAAGCTCCGTACATTTGAAGAGTCGCAAAATCAAAGGTAGTGTGCCGGATAAACCACTCAAACATCCATTTGAGATGTGAGAACGAAGGAATCAAGGCACAGAAACGCCGCACCCAGGTTTTAGCTTGTAACCAAATATCCTCAATTGGATTTTGTGACGGGCAATTAGGAGCAAAGCGGACGCAGTGAATTTTCCACTCCTCTTGAGACAAATCTTGGTTTACCTCGCCTAAAAAGTTTTGAACCAGATGTGAACGATGGTAAGAAGCACCATCCCAAAAAAGAAGTAATCTTTGATTGGGGGACTGATCTAATAAATAACGTAGATAATCAATTGTATTTTCTGAGTTACCTGCGTTATACGCTTTTAGTAGTAAGCTTCCCTCCAGATAGTCAACTGCCCCGTAGTATGTCTGTTTGTCTCGTATATTAACAACTCTCACTGCTATTTCTTGGTCAGTTTTTCCCCAGACATACCCACTTAAATCTCCCCACATTAAATGACACTCATCAAGCAGCAATACTCTCAACTTTCCTTCTTCAATTTCCTGCCGATGCCTTGCCAATAGTGTTTCAATCTCTTTTTTTTTTGCAGCAACAGCGTCCTCGTCAGCTTTTGGATTTAAAGAAGTAGTTTTCTTCCAACTAATTCCTGCCGCATCAAATAAGTCATAATAGCTCCGCTTTGACTCATAAGTTACATCATATTCAAAAGCCAATTTATATTCGAGTTCACCAAGTTCCCAACATTCTTTTGTTTGCAACCAACTTAAAACTTCTTCTCGTTGTTGAGCAGTTAAGTAACTTTTTTTTCCCTTGTGGTTCAGGCGCAGTCCCGAAATTCCATCTTCCTCATAAGCTTGCTTCCAGCTTGTTATCGAACCCAGTGACACATCTAAAATTGTTTGAATTTCCTCATACTTGTAGCCTTGATAAACCAATTTGACTGCCAACGCTTTCCTCACCTCACGCGCATCTGGGCGATCATCTATAAATTCTTGTAGTTCTGCGATCGCGGCTTGTAGATGCTGGTTTATCATTGTTAGCTATTAGACAAATATTCTGTCCGTATTATCTCGTAGTTTTTTTCAGAAATCAAATATGATTCCTATATTACCAATAAGTAAATTACAAACGGAAAAGAACATAGAGATTTTCTAATTTTGCATTTTAAACTTTTTTCCACATTTTGCTAATGAAAGTGAGTGTGCAACAAGTAAACAAGACACCATTCCTTCAAATAAAACAATGGATATCTGGCAATCAGCCACTATGCTCATTCCCCAGAGGTAAGACTATCTAAAACTTGCTGAAATTCTGCTATGGAAGGAATTGCGATCGCACTTTTATGAAGCATTTTTAGCACAGATGGTTCTTCTATCTTATTGATAACTTCGACAATAGAGCTTGGCACTTCTCCAAATCGTGTTTCTAGGACTGTAATGATGCTTTCTCTCGCATTTTCAACAATTCCTTCTTCTTTTGCTAGCCTTTCAATACTAGTTACGTACCGCATTCTATCTGCCTCCTCGTAACTTCTCACTTTTGTTTTAAAACTAAGTGCCAACTCTTTTGGCAAAACCATTATCCAGTCGATAAACCGAAATAACTCCCGAATATCTTCCCGGCTATATCCCCGTTCATACAGGCGTCTGACTAGGCTTAGTTTCCACTGTAGCCGATTTTCTGGATTTCGTTGCGTTGCCTTGGTCTTGAGATGCGCCATCACAATTACACCAAAGGGGTTGGTTGTTTGCTCTAGGATTTCCCACCCTTGCTCATAGTCCAACAGTTTCGCCACAGGAAACTCTAAGCTGACGCGACATCCGCCCAGTTGATAGCTGTAGCTAGAAGGTCGCCAATTTGCTTGTTCATCTGCTAAAACTGCTAAACTAATGACTCGCTTTTTATGACGGTCAAACAAGCGGTAATTATATGTGTACATCCGTTCGGCAAATTGGCTGTCATATTGCCCTTGGACTTCCACATGAACCAATACCCAAGCTTCCTCTCCATCCAGTAGCCAAACTTTTGCGACTTTATCAACCAAACGCCGCCCAATTTCTGCATTCGGTTCTAGCTGTTGCAGTTCTGTGTCCAGAAATTCATAAGGTCGCGTCCAGTCGATTTCGGCATAAGCTTGGGTGAAAAAGAATTCTAGAAATCGGGGAAAATATAGTTCAATAACTTCTTTCCAAGGACTATCGTAATCAGTAAGTTGCTCGGTCATGAATTAAAACAAAAAGTACCTCTGTGCCATTGGTAAAACTGTCGCAGGTTCACAAATCAGCAACTCACCATCTGCCCTGACTTGATATGTTTCTGGATCTACTTCAATGTGGGGTAGTGCATCATTCAGCTTCATATCCCGCTTACTCAATTGGCGTGTCCCAGAAACTGCAACTGCTGCTTTTTGTAAACCTAGCTGGCTGGGAATTTCTTTCTCTAAAGCTACTTGCGAAACAAAAGTTAATGATGTGGCATGACGCGCCCCTGCAAAACTACCAAACATTGGCCGCATATACACTGGTTGCGGTGTAGGAATACTAGCGTTAGCATCCCCCATTTGCGACCATGCAATCATTCCGCCTTTAATCACTATTTCTGGTTTCACGCCAAAAAACGCCGATCGCCACAAACATAAATCTGCTAATTTTCCCTCTTCTACTGAACCCACATATTCAGCAATTCCGTGAGCGATCGCAGGGTTAATTGTATACTTAGCAACATATCTTTTTGCCCTAAAATTGTCTGCTTTTTGCTCTGTTCCTTGTGGGTTAAGAGTTCCCCGTTGCACCTTCATTTTGTGAGATGTCTGCCAGGTGCTAATTATCACTTCGCCTACCCTTCCCATCGCCTGAGAGTCAGAAGAAATCATGCTAAATGCGCCTAAGTCGTGCAAAATATCTTCAGCAGCAATGGTTTCCCGACGGATGCGAGATTCGGCAAAAGCGACATCTTCAGCGATCGCAGGATCAAGATGATGGCATACCATCAACATATCCAGGTGTTCATCTAAGGTGTTGAGGGTGTAAGGACGTGTGGGATTGGTGGAAGATGGCAGAACGTTGGCTTGACTGCAAACTTTGATGATATCTGGTGCGTGTCCGCCACCTGCGCCTTCGGTGTGGTAGGTGTGGATGGTACGATTCTTGAAAGCAGCGATCGTATCTTCCACAAATCCGGCTTCGTTGAGGGTATCAGTATGAATCGCTACTTGGACATCATATTCATCGGCAACACTGAGGCAGGTATCAATTGCTGCGGGTGTAGTTCCCCAGTCTTCATGAAGCTTTAACCCCATTGCACCGGCATCTACTTGCTCTACAAGTCCTTGGGGCTGACTGGCATTACCTTTGCCCATAAATCCTAAGTTGACAGGAAAAGCATCAGCCGCTTGCAGCATTCGGTAAATATTCCAAGGGCCGGGAGTGCAGGTAGTGGCATTTGTACCTGTGGCGGGGCCAGTACCGCCGCCAATCATGGTGGTAATTCCAGAAGCGATCGCAACTTCAATTTGTTGGGGACAAATAAAATGAATATGGGCATCGATACCGCCAGCAGTGAGAATCATTCCTTCACCGGCTAAGGCTTCAGTTCCGGGGCCGATAATAATATCTACATTATTTTGAATATAAGGATTTCCGGCTTTACCAATTTTGAAAATCTTGCCGTCTTTAATGCCGATATCCGCTTTGACAATACCCCACCAATCGAGAATTAAGGCATTGGTAATTACTAAATCTACAGCACCATCGGCGTTAGAAATGGGGGATTGTCCCATTCCGTCTCTGATGACTTTTCCGCCGCCAAATTTTACTTCGTCGCCGTAGGTGGTGAAATCTTGTTCAACTTCTATAAATAATTCTGTATCTGCAAGTCGGATGCGATCGCCTAATGTTGGGCCGTAGGTTTCGGCGTAGGCGCGGCGATCCATTCTGTAAGGCATATAAAATCCTTTTTTGAACGCAAAGGGACGCTGAGGGAAGCGCAGAGGTACGCGGAGGTTTTTAGAGGTTTCCGTTAATTTTGGCGTTGAAGCCGTAGACTTGGCGAGTACCAACTAGGGGGATGAGAGTTATTTCTTTTTCGTCGCCTGGTTCAAAGCGGACTGCGGTTCCTGCGGGGATATCGAGACGCATTCCTCGCGCTTGTTCTCTGTCAAAGTTTAAGGCAGTGTTGACTTCATAAAAGTGATAGTGGGAACCGACTTGTATGGGGCGATCGCCTGTATTTGACACTTGCAATTTTATAGTTGGACGACCAATATTTAGTTCAATTTTACCTTCTGGTATAATGATTTCTCCTGGGATCATATTCAATCAACCCAAATAATTTAAATTAGGACTTACACACATTCTGCGAATTCCTGACGTTCTTCTCTTCGAGACGCTTCCTTCCTTCGCGTTGGCGTAGTCTCTCATAGAGAAGGAGTCTTAGCGGTTCGATGAGTTAAGCTTTTTAACTATTTTTGCCGAATTTTTGTTAACTTTTAAAAAGTTTGCTTGTTGACCCTTGAGGTCTGTAAAAGTTTCAATAATGTCAGTTTCAAATTTTAATGGGAAGTTAAATTTTGATTTCCACGGATATTTAATTTGCTGTTCTTGCCACCGCAGATGTTCCATTTTCCAGGAATTATGGTAATCCAAAAAATTTAGATAACTGTTTGGCATTATTTCACCTTTAATTAAGTGTGTTTTTGACATCAAAAGCTTTTTGATTTTTTCGTGGCGGGGAAAAGCATCTTTTTCTATCCAAAAAACCCACAGCTTAATTTCTTCTTCGTCTCGCAATGGGAAAATTATACGATCATCTTTTTCTACTACTTTCAGAGATCCTGAAATATGCTTTTTTCCCCGCATTTCTGTTAACTTTTCTACTAAATCTGTATAGGTACGTCTACCTTCCCAAATCAGAAAAGCAAGTGGCCCATATAGTTCTTCTAGCTGCTGTTCAGTATATTTTAACGATGCAGTTGTCTGCTGATTTTCTCTCTCTCTGTTGCCAGACATAATGTGATTAACTATTCCGGCTACAACAGCAAAGGCAGTAGTTATAGCAGTGGTTATAATGGTTGCTGTAAAGCCAGGGTTTCCTGTATTCATTGCCTTTATACTTGACGGTAGTCAAGCAGTAAAATTTTAGCTATGTGGTAAATTTTATACTTTTTCTTTTCAAAGTAACACAGTATGAAGTAAATTTAACGAATTGGATTATGTACTGTAACTAACTTTGTGCCATCAGGAAAAGTAGCTTCAACCTGCACATCATGCACCATTTCTGGTATACCTTCCATGACATCATCCCGCGTTAAGAGAGTTGTACCATAACTCATCAATTCAGCTACAGTTTGCCCATCTCTTGCACCTTCTAAAATAGCAGCAGAAATATAAGCGATCGCTTCGGGATAATTCAGTTTTAAACCCCTTCCTTTCCGTCTTTCTGCTAATAAAGCAGCAGTAAAAATCAATAGCTTATCTTTTTCCTGCGGCGTAAGTTGCATTCTTATCTCCTCTGTGTTCTCTGCGCCTTTGCGGTTCGTTCAAACCTGCCAAACTCTTGGTATACAATTACCACGATTCAAAAAAGAAACTCGCAGCAACTGCCAAACATCAATAAACCAGTTTCTCACCTCAGAAGTAGAAGAACCGCGATATCGACACAATAATCCATGTTGTAATCGACTAACACCCACTTCTCCTTCTCCATCCCATAAATTTCGCATTTTTTCCACAATTTCTGCCGAAACTGCACCACCAACCCAAACTAGACTACCTACTATTGGTTTTCCAGCCAAACCATGAGGACTATAAAAAGTTTCTTCGCTACCCTGTAACCATTGCCGATCAATCCATAAAGGAATACCTTCTTGCCAAATTTCCGTGTGCGATCGCCATTCTCCCTGCAAGAATTTCTCTCCTCTAGCACTGCGACCAAATCGGGTAATTTCCCAGCCTAACCAACTGCCCCCGGTTGCTAATTCTACCCGTAAATCTTGCCGATAAATCGCGTCGTTAAATAAAATTGTCTCTTGCGGTAGCCATTCTAAACAAGCACCAGCATCAACTTGCATTTGGATGATTTGTCTAGCTTGTAAGCCATTGCTGCGATATATCTTGCTTGCAGCCGCCGTGGTGATTAAGGCTTGGGTTTGGGGTTGGAGGTGGATGTTAGAGGATAAGCGATCGCCTCCCACCATTCCCCCAGCCGTGTGTAAAATTATGCTATGACAAATTTCCCCTTCTGGATAAAATGGGCGTTGTACCTTCAGGGGCGCTTGTTGGTGATTGGAAATTAATTGAGTTTTACCCTGGCGATCGGCATAGACTAAATTAAGTTTGCCATGCCAACCTTCTGCTATTTCTGAGTTGCAGGTCATTTAGAAATTTTTATTTTTAAATTACTTCGCCAAGGTGTACGCTAGTGCGATAGACCATATAGACAAAACCACTTTCATCACTAAAGCGCTGATATAATTCTTGAAACCTATCAATAAGCTGTTCGTATGCCGAACCTTCATGCGGCAAATAAGAAACACTCATTGCTCGTCCAATAAGTCCAGTTAAATCTAACTGTTGCCTATAAGTAAAATTATATTCCTGGATGTTAATAAAATGGGGAGTTACTAACAGTGGCTCTATCGCCTGCATTCGAGATTCTGCTGGATGATTATTAGATGCTTCGCGGACTATTCGGCTATACTCTGTAGTTAACGCATCTTTTTGATCGCGGTTATTCCACACCACAGCCAAGCGTGTTGATGGTTTTAAAATGCGGTGAAATTCCAATAAAGTTGGTTCGGGATTGAACCAGTGGAAAGCTTGAAAACAAGTAACTAAATCAACTGAATTATCAGGTAGTTGGGTAAATTCTGCTGTTCCATCACGAAACTCTATTAAAGGATGTGGTTTAGCAGCTTCTCGCATCGCCGCGTTTGGTTCTATGGCTATGACATTAACTCCCCGTTCAGCTAACAATCTTGAAGCAATTCCTGTACCTGCACCAATATCTGCTGCTACGAGTTGTGAATTTTCACCTAATCCTTCCAAGATAATATCAATTGCATCTGCGGGGTAACTTGGTCGATATTTTACATAATCCTCTGCTCTGTCAGAAAATCGGTTGAGTGGGTTTAAGGTATGTAAGGGGGTTGTTTCAGGATTAATTTGGCTCACGGGTTTTGATGTAAAAGTGGAAGTGCGTAGGCGTAGCCCGTTGTAGACATCGCTGTAGTTCAGAAAAGCGATATCATAACAATTAAACCGCTCCAAATAGTAACATCTACATACAATAATGGAAAGATTGCTAAACATCCACATTGAGAAATTACCTGAAGGCGTTTATTTAGCAACATCTGATGAGCTTCAAGGTTTAGTAGCTCAAGGACGAACTTTTGCTGAAACTTTAGAAATTGCTCGTGATGTAGCGCGTAAGTTATTAGAAGCAATATCTTGAGAAATTACAGATTGTTTCATAATATCCTCCCGCAAAAATTGCCGAGCCAAATCTTTTAAAACTCAAGCCTGCGAGAAGTTCTATACAACCTGAAGTATAAAATCAAAAATATTTTTATACTGCACCTTGGCGAATCATTTCAAAACCATATACATAGATATCCGCAAATTTATAGCGTTGTTCTTTTTCGCGCCATTCAATAATGCCAATTTCACTTAAAAAAGAAGCAAATTCTTCAAAATCTGCTATATCATGTGCTGAATCTTGCCATATAGTATGTAACTCATCTTGAGTTAAAAAGGCTGATTTAAGCTTAAGGGATTCAAAAAAATTAGCCAAATCACGATATTCCTCTCGGATTTCATCACAGCGTTTTTCTGATGCTTTCTTTAACCCGAATTCTAAAGATTTACTTCGCAGTAAGCGGTCGGTAGGTGGTTGAATTGATGATTTTCCTTTATAGCTTAATTCTTGCTCTTTTGCTCCTTCTAATAATATGCTTAAACTTCGAGGAAAGGTAGTACCACTTGAGTCTGTTAATCTTTCATAAACCCATCTGGATACATATTTAGCTTTGTCTCCTGTTCTCCGACGACTTCCCCAAAGTAATTCTAAAGCTTTATCAATCACTTCTTCACTAGCTTGATCAATACTTTCAACAGCAATAGGAGAGAATTTATCAATCAAGTTCTTGAAATTTTGAGATTGTATTACTTGGCGCAGTGCTAATCGTAAAAAATCAACCCTAGTCCACTGTAAAAGAATATCGCGTCCATTGAAATGACTTCTATTGTCAAAAATTAAGCGATTCCATATATCTTCTCTCAAGAAAACTTTAAACCTAATTGCTGTTAATCTGTTGGCATCACAAGACTGAATCAATTGAAATAAGCCCGTGATTGCTTGCTGTCTTACTTCTCCTGCTTGACGAAAGTCTTCATCTAAATCATCGTAAAGAAACCACAGTTTTTGAGATTTTTTTTGGGCTTCTTGATTAATTATATTTATGACATCTTTGGCGATAAGTCGCAAATCATAATCAGTGGACAGTTGTAGTAAAGCTTGGGTAAATTCATACTGCCATCCTTCTGTAGGTAACTTATTAATAATTTCTTTCAATCGGCTAAATTTATTATTTCTAGGGAATTTAAATAATTTTTCTTGATGACATCTCAGCAGTAAATAAGCTCTCCAAAAAGATTCCCATGTTCCATCATTTTGCTGCAAATGCCGATGGATGACTTGGAATTCATCACGAGTGGGACGGCTTTCCTGAAATCTACCATGTGCTGACAAAAATACAGTATTATCTAATCGTCCATGAGCCAGTTTTTGACCAACGCTTTTGTGTTTTAGAAAAAGCGAATACAGAGCAGTTTTACCTGTTCCTTTTCGTCCTCTTATCAAACAGGTAGTATCATCTAAAAATTTTTCAAAATCAGTGGTACGCTGAAATATTAGACCCAAATGTTCTGTATCAGCAGCATTTACTTCAGGAAATTGCAGGCTTTCAATAATAGTCCAGCGTTTTTCCGAGTTAGCTAAAACATTTTTGCGTTGGAGATCATCAGTTTCTTCATCAATCAAATTGGCAATTTTATTATAGTAATCTAGTAAAGCTGGGATAGGATAGTTGTCAGCCAAAGCAATTAGCTGTATGTAAGGAACTACTAAAGGTTCTTCTATTTTTGATTGATAATTATCTATGTCTTCCTCGTTATTATTTTCATTAGTTACGATTTTTATCCTTTCAAACAAAAATTTGCAAATTTCTTTTACTTTAGATAAGCCTGTTTTAGTAATATCAGGTACAGGAGAAAAAACAAAATTAATTGATAATTTTTTCAGGCTTTGAAGCGATTGTAAAAGTAGTTCTATACCCTGTTTATTTTGTTCGTTAGGGAAAAGGAAAATGATTGCTTCGTCAGCAGCTTGGATTAATGATAAAGCTCCCCATTGATTAATTCCGGTTCTCGAATCAATTAAGATAATATCTGGTTTTAATTGTTCGTAAATTTCACGCTTAAAAACAGACCAAAGACTTTGATCTCCATCAATAACAGTAGTAGCATGTAGATCATCAACCTTAGAAACATAATCAAGATTAAGAAAACCAGCAGGAACAACAAATAACCTCCCTGTAGCGTTCGGTATTCTCACTTCACCAAATATTTCTGCAATTGAAATATTTGGCTCTACCCCTTCTGGTAAGTAGGAACGCTCATAAAAATAGTCAACGATTCCATATTTTGGTTGTGGTTTGAGGTTAAATGCTGTACTCAAACCCGGTGCTTCTAAATCTAAATCAACAGCGACAACTTTACGTCCCCGCATTGCTAAAATCCAAGCAACATGAGTTAATGCTGTAGTGCGTCCTACTCCTCCTTTAAAGGAATAAAATGTCACTGTCCTGGGTAAACTAGCTTCGCGCTGGGGTGCGGTTAATTGATTTTGCGGATTTGCTGCTTGGATAGCTAAATCTTGCCAAGTGTTTAGTGAGGTTGCATTTAAAACCTGTGGCTGTGAAAGATTCAGTGAGTGTGCGTCTTGAAGCGTATATAAAGATAGAAATCCAGGAGATAAATGAGGAACCTGAGATTTAAGTAAGCTTGAGATTTGCTCTTTACGCTGGGGAGGAGATAAATTAATAAAGCGATCGCTTACAACAGTCAAATTCAATAAACCTGATGTAGAAATATTTAAATCAACCCATTCGTCTGAATTATGCACATACTGATTTTTAATTTCCTGCTTTAGCAAAACCTGCCAACTTTCCTGCATTTGACCACCTCTTTAAAGTTGAGTAGCTTGCTTTTGTAACCACCCCTTGAGATTCTGATAAGCTTTTAACCAGCGTTTGTAACTTTCATCATCAGGCTCAAGGCCACAATAACGCATATCTATAAAATTTTGGCTATTAGGATTTTCCACTTCATTAAGCCATTTTCGCACTTCAGGAAAATGAACAATTCTAGATTTAAGTCGATTGTGCCGATTTAATGCTTCTATGTAACTATGTCCCGGATTAGTAATAGTATGCCCAGGATTAGTAGAATCTGTCTTCCATTCCTGAGTTGCACCCTTTGGTAAGGTAGCAAAAATCATTGCTTTTAATAAACATTCAATAGTTACACCTCCAAAGTGCATAGCGGCTACTCTTCTTTCCGATTCCTTTCTACATAATATTTCAGTATCAAGGTGACGCTGCATAAAAGCGGCTTGGTAATCTTCCATTTCGTTATTTTCTCGTTTGAAACACCTGAATCTTGACATAAAAAAATAGCCGCCTCCACAAGGGAAGCAGCTATTTTTACAAACAGAGGATTACAAAGTATTAGTAATCGAAGTCACCGCCGCCAGCACCAGCGCCAGCAGGAGCGCCATCCTTAGGCTCAGGCTTGTCAACTATGATACATTCGGTTGTCAACACCATGCCAGCGATAGAAGCAGCGTTTTGCAGAGCAGAACGAGTCACTTTCGCAGGGTCAACAATACCAGCCTCTAACAAATCGACGAATTCGTTTGTTGCAGCATTGTAGCCAACGTTGAATTCTTTCTCTTTCACGCGTTCAGCGATTACAGCACCATTCTGACCGGCGTTTTCAGCAATCCGCTTCAGAGGTGCAGGTAAGGCGCGAACGACAATCAACGCACCAATCAACTCTTCATCTTTAAGATTGCTCTTTGCCCAAACTTCCAATTCAGGAGCAAGGTGAGCCAGAGTTGTACCACCACCAGGAACGATACCTTCTTCCACAGCAGCTTTGGTGGCATTGATAGCGTCTTCTAGGCGCAACTTCTTGTCTTTCATTTCGGTTTCGGTTGCTGCACCCACTTTCACTACAGCAACACCACCAGAGAGTTTAGCAAGACGCTCTTGTAATTTCTCTTTATCGTAAGAAGATTCGGTTTCATCGATTTGACGACGAATCTGTTCTACACGAGCCTTAACAGCAGCTTCGTTACCTTCGGCAACAATTGTGGTGCTGTCTTTGGTAATGGTGATCCGGCGAGCTTTACCCAGGCTATCCAGCTTGGTGTTATCTAGCTTCAGACCAGCATCTTCGGTGATTAGTTGACCACCAGTTAAAACAGCGATGTCTTCTAGTAGTGCTTTGCGGCGATCGCCAAAGCCAGGAGCCTTAACAGCAGCCACGTTGAGTACACCGCGCAAACGGTTTACTACCAAGGTTGCCAAAGCTTCTTTTTCAATATCTTCGGCGATAATCACCAAAGGACGACCAGCACGAGCCACTTGCTCTAATACTGGCACAAGGTCTTGTACCAAAGCGATTTTCTTATCGGTCAGCAGTATGAAAGGCTCATCAAAAACCGCTTCCATCCGCTCAGGGTCAGTAGCGAAATAAGGAGAGATATAGCCTTTGTCAAAGCGCATCCCTTCAGTGATTTCCAACTCGGTGAACATAGATTTCCCTTCTTCTAGGGAAATTACGCCTTCCTTGCCCACCTTGTCCATTGCTTGGGCAATCATCTGACCAACTTCTTCGTCATTACCAGCCGAGATCGCACCAACTTGGGCAATGGCTTTGGAATCTTCCACTGGACGGGCGTGTTCTTTGATTTTGTCTACCAAAAAGGCAGTAGCTTTGTCAATACCACGCTTCAGGGAAATTGCGTTAGCACCGGCTGCAACGTTCCGCAAGCCTTCTTTGACGATCGCATGAGCTAAAACGGTAGCAGTTGTGGTGCCATCGCCCGCAGCATCATTAGTCTTAGAAGCAGCTTGACGAATCAAAGCTACACCAGTGTTTTCAATGTGGTCTTCTAATTCGATTTCTTTGGCGATCGTTACACCGTCATTGACAATTTGCGGTGCGCCAAACTTCTTTTCTAGAACTACGTTACGACCTTTGGGGCCAAGGGTAACAGCTACAGCCTCAGCCAGGATGTCAATGCCTCGTTCCAAGGCGCGACGGGCGTTTTCGTTGTAGATAATGCGCTTTGCCATAAATGTCTAAAATTCCGGGAGTAAGTCAATTTTTTCTTGAATTGGGTATTGGGTATTGGGTATTGGGTATTGGGCATCGGGCATTATCTTTGTTTTTGACATTCCCTGTTCCCTATTCCATATTCCCTATTCCCCACTCCCCACTAGATAACAACTGCTAAAATATCTTTTTCAGAAAGCAGTACATATTCTTCAGTGCCGAGCTTGATGTCAGTGCCGGCGTACTTAGAGTACAGCACCTTATCGCCGACTTTAATTTCCAATTCCTGACGGTTTCCATCGTCATTACGCTTGCCAGGGCCAAGGGCCACTACTTCCCCTACCTGGGGTTTTTCCTTGGCGGTATCGGGCAAATACAGACCACCTGCGGTCTTTTCCTCAGAGGCGCTCACTTTTACGAAAACGCGATCGCCTAAAGGTTTAACTGTAGAAACGCTTAGAGATAAAGCAGCCATAATTTATTTTCTCCAGAGTTTAGCACTCTCAACTCCTGAGTGCTAATTTACCGAAAAGTGGCGTCCAATGGCAAGAATGCCTTGAGTACGGGTTCCCGAACTAGAGAGTCATAGATGCACTTAAGTATAAATGCTTAATTATTTCTACCTTTCAGGTTTTGTTCTGTAAGTTACGAAGAGAGTAGGGAGTAGGGAGTAGGGAGTTAGGAGTAGGGAGTTAAGAGTTATGAGAATTCTTCCCCATTCCCCACTCCCCATTCCCTGTTCACCACTCCCCAGTCAACTTTATTTGCAAAGCTTGCAAATTGTTATAGAACTGTAATCAGGGAGCCGCTCAATGAGTAACAATACAGTGACAGTGATCCAGTCCAGCCATCAAATCCCCAAAACTACTAAGTCTCTGGAACATAAAACCCTGAGTAATTGTGTAGAAAGTTTAGGACTTGCAAAAATTCACCGGCAAATTTTTATCTGCGCTGACCAGACAATTGCTGCTCAAAACGAGCTAGTCTGGAATTCTGGGATTACTTAAAAAAAGCGACTTAAAGAGTTAAAACTTGATGAGCCGCAAGAAAGTTATCCCATTTGTGTCTATAAAAATAAAGCCAACTGCTTGCGTGTTTCTTGTTCTAGACCCATAATGGTGGTTTACCCTGATGGTGTCTGGTATCGCCAAGCAAACCCGGAAGTTACCCTGTGGATCATCCGAGAACACTAAATAGGCATAATGGCGTTTGAAAAATATGCGTTTTCAACCCATCCTTTGCCAGAAACTTCCCTAGTTTCTTGTGAACACCTCATAGAGGCTTAACAACCAAAAGATATGGTATAGCAGTAAGCTTTAAGAAAGTGCGGGTTGGTTTTGAGGTAGGGTCATCTTTAAGCCAGTACTTACTTGTGAGTCCGAAAGATTATTATTTAATCAGTGTTTTTTACCCCGCCCCTTTCAAAGCGATATATAATAGCGCATTATAGATACTACTGCTATACGTATCCTTGCTGGACTTTTGCTATCTAGCTACTAGTCTATTGAAAGTGCTCGGCATTTTTAAGACTTCGAGACAGCAAAGGCAAGTTAAGTAGGAAAAAGGACAACATCTCGAATAACCCACCATAGAGGATAAATATTCAAGACTTTGATGGACCGAAGCGCGACAAGTGCCACTGCTATGAAAGAGCCCAGCATGAAAGATCACAAACGACTTCTATTGATTGATGATGACCCTAACCTCATCTTGCTGGTGAAGGATTACTTGGAATTCCGGGGATATGAAGTCATCACCGCTGAAAATGGACGTGAAGCTCTGGAAATTTTAGAGCAAGATGTTCCAGACATGATCATCTGCGATGTGATGATGCCGGAAATGGACGGATATACTTTTGTGGAACAAGTCCGGCAAAACGAACGCACCAGCTGGATTCCGGTTCTTTTCCTTTCAGCTAAGGGACAAAGTGCAGACCGAGTTAAGGGTCTGAATAAAGGTGCTGATGTTTAT
Source organism: Nostoc edaphicum CCNP1411 (assembly GCF_014023275.1). Taxonomy (NCBI): domain Bacteria; kingdom Bacillati; phylum Cyanobacteriota; class Cyanophyceae; order Nostocales; family Nostocaceae; genus Nostoc; species Nostoc edaphicum. The sequence goes on along the minus strand of NZ_CP054698.1, from coordinate 4,463,558 downwards.
ATGGTCAAGCCCTTTGAGCCAGAAGAACTCGTAGCCCAAGTTGAATCCTCGCTGAAACAAACTATCCGTTGGAAAGAACACCAAGCAAAAGGAGGCGAAAACGGCTCCCGTATCCAGGTTCCCTTCGATGTACAGTTAACCCCAACTGAACTAAAAGTAGTTCAGTTTGTTGCTAGGGGTTTAGCTAACCGTGAAATTGCTGAAGAACTCAATGTTAGTCAGCGCACGGTTGAAAGCCATGTGTCCAATATGTTGGGCAAAACCAATCTCCACAACCGCACTGAACTAGCGCGGTGGGCGATTGAAAATCAAATGGCCTAAAATCAGTAACGAGTGCTGAGTGCTGAGTGCTGAGTGTTTTTGACTCAGCACTCGTAACTCAGGACTCAGCACTCAATTTACCAACCATCTTCTTCAGGGCTGGATTGGTGCAAAACTTCTAAATCCAGTTCATCCAGGTAAGTCAAGGCACTTTCAATCTGGGAAACAGTGCCCCGTAGTTCCAGATCGAAGCAGCTATATTGTGGCACGTTTGCGCTTACCTGAGCATCAGCAATAATGACTGTGATACCGTAGTGAGAAACCAGTCGTGAAATGACTGGTTCCTCATGCAAGTCTTTAGGAATACGAACCTGGATGCGAGTTTGGGTGCGTCTATTATCTAAAATATCAGTATTAGATTTTACTTGTTTATTTGGAATTGCCATTCTAGCTTCCTACTCGACTTCTGGGACGAAGGTTTTACTTTGCACAATTCTTTTAACACTAGCGTCACTTATCCCACGCAGGCAAGCAAGAAAGTATTTACCTTTGCAAACCATTAATCTAGATGTAGTAAATGTGAATAATTGCTCATAATTCGGCAGTTATGAGGTTAATTGTTATTCTATAGTAATTTTCGAGCAAATTGAATATAGCCAATCTGTAGGGTTACAACAATTGTTGTAACCCTAATTTATTGTGTATGAGATTTAATACTGAAGTTACAAGTGCTATATATGTTACTTACTCAAAGTTTTAGGGAACTCTATTAATAGAACCTTATAGGTTTAACCCTCTGTTTAAATATCAATAAAAATAGATTCTTTAGGATATTTACTTCTGTGTAATGACCTATTGTATAAATCCCAATTGTCCAAAACCTGTTGACCCAGTGAATGCAAACAACCTTATTTGCCGTAATTGTGGGTCAGAAATATTGTTGCAAGGTCGCTATCGGGTAATCAAACAACTAGGACAAGGTGGCTTTGGTAATACTTTTGAAGTTGACGAGTGTGGGAAAACTAAAGTTTTAAAAGTGCTGACTGAGAATAATCCCAAAGCTATTGAACTGTTTCAGCAGGAAGCAAAGGTTTTAAGTCAGCTAAACAGTGCGGGTATTCCCAAGGTAGAACCAGATGGTTATTTTACTGTTTTACCTAAAAATAGCTCTGTACCAATGCACTGTTTAGCAATGGAGAAAATTGAAGGCGTAAATTTAGAGCAGTGGATGGAATTTCGTAATTATCAACGTCTTTCTGAAGCTCAAGCTCTCAATTGGCTAAAACAACTTGTAGAAATTCTCGCTTTAGTACACGCTCATCAATATTTTCACCGTGATATTAAGCCTCAGAATATCATGCTGCGACCAAGTGGGCAGCTTGTCTTAATTGATTTTGGTGCAGTTCGACAAGTCACGACAACCATTGTGGCGGGAAATTCCCATACCAGAATTTTTTCACAAGGCTATTCACCGCCAGAGCAACAAAACGGTTATTCGGTACAGCAGTCAGACTTTTTTGCATTGGGACGGACTTTTATTTTTCTGCTCACAGGTAAAGAACCCCAGGATAAAGCTATTTATGATCCTCTGACTAATGAGTTGCATTGGCGAAACTATGCAGTTAACATTTCTCCTTTTTTAGCAGACTTAATCGACCATTTGATGGCTTATACTGCAAATCAGCGTCCTGAAAATACCGGAGTTATTTTACAGAAATTAAAGGACATTGAACAAGGATTAAATCAAATTCATATTTTCAAAAACACTACAAAGAGTCAATCTAAGAATAGTGTTTCTGGGACTGTTGCAGTTAGTCCAGGTAAACCAGTCACAACAACGGCTAAACAAACTCAAAAAAGTTTTAACTGGTGGACATTAATGATTGGTTTATTTTTAGCTCCTTCTATTATTTATGTATTAAATCAAAATAATAATCAAGATGTTTTTAAAAATGTAGACACAACACCTATTAGTCCTAGTATTTCTAATTCATCACCAGTTATTCCCATTTCTAAATCTACTCCAGCTAAACCACAAATTAAACCAAGTCCGGTAAATGTAGTTTCATCTGAAGACGTGGAAGCTGAAAAAGCGAGAAGGGAAGAAATAGAAAAACAAAAACGTCAAGCTGCTTTGAAAGCTGAACAGGAGAGACAATCAGCTATTAGAAAAGAAAGAGCAGCTAAAGAAGCAGAGAAAGAACGAGAAGCTGAGACAGAGAAAAGAGAACTTGAGGCTGCTATATTGGCACAACTGAAAGAACAAGCTGCACTGCGAGAGAAACAAAAAAGACAAGCAACCATACAAGCTGAAAATGCTAAACAAGCTTTGCGAAAAAAATCACAAACAACAATTGTGACAGTTCCAAAGAAACGACAATTATCTACTAAAGGAAAAGTTACAAGGAAGAAACCAGAAAATATACAACGTGCAAATAATAATGTAGTTAATGCTGCTAAACCTTGGGAAACTACATATACCATGCCTAAATCTTCCGATGAATTAGAACAAGTAATTAGAGAGGGAAATCAATGATAAAATTCACAGTCAAAGGTTTAATTGCTTTATTTGTGACTAGCTCGGCTTTGTTTTTAACGCCAATGAGAAGTGATGCACAGGTTAATATGAAGACACTAGCTGAGGTGACTGAAAGTTGTCAGAAGGATGTGTCTTCTAAAAAATACTATCAACAAATGTTATTAAATGTCGCTCAGTGGTTTAATAGTGATTTAGAAGAATGTATCTACTCTCGATATCATTACTCCTTAATTTTGGATAAATTTACTGAACTCGCTTCAACAGGAGAAATACTGCCAGGTTATCCTGGTTCTGTAGCTGTTGGACAACTAGCAAGCACCTTTAGTCCTTATGCTTACAAGAGGCAGTTGTTAGACTGTATTATTTCTAATAATCCCTCTAGTGACGTATGCAACATGAGCAGAATGATTTCTAACTACACAAATAGTAAATATAGGTCTGATTGGTATTCAAGATCACACTACTTACCATATGTTTGCCCTTCTTGTGTTGTAGCTCATGACGAAGTATCAGGTTCACAAGAGACAATTTTAAAAGCTTTTATCGAATGGTTTATTAAACTTGATAAACCACAAAGAAGAGAAGTGATTTCTCTTTTAGGGGATGACGATGAAGCAAGCCAATTGATACAGTCACTAAATAATGACTCTGAAAAAGCAGTAGAAGAATATCGGGAAGCACGTGCAAGGGTTCAGCAACAGGAACAGGAACGACGTAGACAAGAATTACTTGGTAATTAGGTTTTTGTAATTTAGTAGTTCGATTGTAATCACTATGTATGACAACATTTGCAAATTCATTGCTGAAAACTTCAAAGATGACTTAGCAACATGGTTACTAGGTTCACCAATTAAATTAACAGAACTAAGCCCCACAGAATTATCAAACGAACCGATTCGTGCTGACTCGCTAATACTATTACAATCAGATGACTTAGTTCTGCATACCGAATTTCAAACCGACCCTGACGAAGATATTCCCTTTCGGATGTTAGATTATCGAGTTAGGGTTTATCGCCGCTTTCCTAACAAACAAATGCGTCAAATAGTAATCTATTTGAGAAAGACAAGTTCAGAATTAGTCAGGGAAAACACTTTTAGATTAAACAACACTTACCATCAGTTTGAGGTAATACGCCTGTGGGAACAACCAACAGACAGGTTTATGAGTATTCCAGGTCTATTACCCTTTGCCGTGCTAAGTCAGACAAACGATCCTACAATGGTATTAACCCAAGTAGCCAAAGCAGTTGAAGCAATTAGCGATCGCCAGCTACAAAGAAATATAGCTGCTGCCAGTGGCATTTTAGCAGGTCTGGTGTTAAAGAAGGATGTAATTAAGAAAATTTTCAGGAGTGAGATTATGCGCGAATCAGTCATTTATCAAGAAATCCTAGAAGAAGGCGAAGCTAAAGGCAAAGCAGAAGGTAAAGCAGAAGGTAAAGCAGAAACAACAAGAAAATTGGCTTTAAATTTGCTGCGAATTGGAATGAGTTTAGAACAAATTGCTCAAGTTACTGAATTATCTATTGAGCAAGTTCAAGTTTTGCAAGAGGAGATTCAAAAATCTTAATTTTAATTAATCGCTTTAGAAAACACGTGCCTATACAAACAAAACCCGCATTCGCGGGTTTCAAAGTTTTCATTAATCCGCGCAGACGCACTTGGTTTGTGTAGGCGCGATTTTTAATCACCTGAGTTTCAAATTCTCAAACTAAAACTCAGCACTTTGCGGTGTACGCGGAAACGGAATCACATCACGAATATTTCCCATACCAGTCATAAATTGCACGAGTCGTTCAAAACCCAACCCAAAACCCGCATGAGGAACAGTACCATAACGACGCAAATCCAGATACCACCACAAGTCTTCTGGGTTTAATCCTTGCGCTAATACACGGCGTTCTAAAACTTCTAGGCGTTCTTCGCGCTGGGAACCACCGACAATTTCGCCAATTTTTGGTGCGAGAATATCCATTGCCCGGACGGTTTTTTCATCGTCATTCAAGCGCATATAAAATGCTTTGATTTGCGCTGGGTAATCTGTAACAATTACTGGCTTTTTAAACTGCTGTTCAGCGAGATAGCGTTCGTGTTCTGATTGTAAATCTAAACCCCAACTCACTGGATATTCAAATTTAACATCAGCTTTTTCTAAGAGTTTGATGGCTTCTGTGTAAGTTAACCGTTCAAACTGATTATTAATAATATTTTCGGCTGTTGTCAACACAGATTTATCAATGCGTTCATTGAAAAATTCCATATCTTCTGGGCAAGTTTCCAATACATATTTAAAAATGTGTTTGAGAAACGCCTCAGCTAAATCCATATCTCCTTCTAAGTCACAAAAAGCCATTTCTGGCTCAACCATCCAAAATTCTGCGAGGTGGCGCGAGGTGTTGGAATTTTCTGCACGGAAGGTAGGGCCAAAGGTGTAGACGTTAGAAAACGCCATCGCCATCACTTCCGCTTCCAACTGGCCGCTAACTGTTAAATATGTGGGTTTAGCAAAAAAGTCTTGGCTGTAATCTACTGCTTGATTTTCTGTGCGGGGAATATTCTTTAAATCTAAACTGGTAACGCTAAACAGTTCACCAGCGCCTTCGCAATCGCTAGCAGTAATGATGGGTGTATGTACCCACAAAAAGCCTCTTTCTTGGAAGAATTGGTGAATTGCTGCTGAACAAGCATTTCTGACGCGGAAAACTGCACCAAAAGAATTAGTCCGCGATCGCAAATGTCCAATGGTTCGCAGAAACTCAAAGGAATGGCGTTTCTTTTGCAGGGGATATGTATCGGGATCAGCTTCGCCGTAAACTTTCACTGTCTTGGCTTTCAACTCAATCCGTTGTCCTTTACCAAGGGAAGCCACTAGTACCCCTGTCGCTTCCACAGCCGCACCCGTATTCAATTTTTTCAAGATAGCTTCGTAATCTGGCAAATCCTGATTGATGACGACTTGCAAATTAGCTAGTGATGAGCCGTCATTGACTTCAATAAAAGCAAACCCTTTAGATTCGCGTTTCGTCCGCACCCAGCCTTGCACTTGGAGGGATTCATCAGGTTGGCCACTTCGCAATATTTCTGCAATCCGTCGATTTGCCATATTTACCCAACATAAGACTTTAATATCCAGCCTATGATAACGCCCATTCCACCAAAGCGGACGACTTGCCAGAAAGGTTTTTTGAGGCTACGCCAAGAAAATAACTGGCTTTCTAAGTTTAGTTCTAGCCTTTCCAACTGCTGTTGAATTTGCCGTAACTCTGCTTTTATTTCTGGTGTCTGAGATTTATTGTGCTTTAATTGATCGCGACGCTGTTGCCATTGTGCCTGTTGTTGGCGATCGCGCTGCACTTGATCGTAACGTTTTTTTAAGGATAGGAGCGATCGCTCTACTTCCTCTAGTTCTTGTTCAAAATCTGGTTCTGGAGTTTCCCCTGGCGGTTGTGATTGTTTAGACGGCTTCATGTACAAGTAGTAAACTAAGATTAAAGGCGAGTCTGCCAATAGTCAAAATTAAAACTATGAGTTCTTGACTCAGCACTCAATACTCAGCACTCAGCACTCATAATTATGTCCCAATCTACCCAGCTGTCTCAAACCAGTCAACTGAATGAACTTACTACTCTGGAACTAGCTCAAGCCCTGATGGAAAGACTGAGTATTTCCCCTAACGATTGGCATCGCCTCAAGTCTAACCGCAATTCCCGCGCTAATGAACAAGTGGCAGCAGCTATTGTGTATCTTTTAAAGAATCAGCCACAAGAAGCTCAAGCTAGATTAGAACAAGCAATTGGCTGGTTAGATCGCTCTATTTCTGCGCCTCCCTGTCCAACTCACGGAAAAAGCTAAAAGTTAGGAGTTAAAAGTTTTAAATTCTTAACTCCTAACTCCTAACTCCTAACTCCTAAATACCTTACCGTCGCAGAGATAATCCGCGGCGATTTTCCATTTGTTTACAAAGCCTCAATTCTGTGCCTTTGCGGTTCCACTCTACCTGATCAAAAATTTGATGCAGAAGACATAAACCACGACCATTTTCTGACTCATCTGGTGGAAGATAGTCTGTTGGTTCTTCATTACTTGTAGATGAGGGAGTAAAGCCACTACCCTGGTCTGATATTATCCACCAATATTGATTATCTATTAAGGAAAAACGAACTACAACTGTTTTACTTGGATCAAGATTATTTCCGTGTTTAGCTGCATTTACTAGGGCTTCTTGAAGTCCTAACCGCAGTTCTGCTTGTAATTTTGCTGGAATTTCTGCCAGCAATAAATCTAATATGGGACAAAGGTAGAGGGTTGAGGCAAAACTAATAGTGCCCCAATAACGTCCAACTGGACGGAGTGAAATAGTAATCACAAGAGAAACCCCATAGCTTTCAGTTAGCTAGACATCAGTTTGCTATTACAGGCACCCTGATAAAACTTGAGGTGGTCATGCTGCCTTCAAACTTGCGTCTTTAAAACTAAATTTTGAAAATGCTAGGGAGCATTGGCTCTATAGTATGAGTTGGGATTCTTCAGATATATGGCGGCTGGAATAACTTTGATAATGAAGTCAGCAAATTAAAAAGATGCTGTTAAGTTTAAAGAGCATTTGTATACTCTAGCTAGTTGCCGATTTTTCATTTAGACAATCCACTTCATATTTTTTAAGAACCTATGCAACTTGAATTTATTTAAACAAAATGAATTTTTATTTTTAGATTAATTCAATTCTAGCATCTTTGGTATGCACTAAACTAAAAATTTCAAATTTCAGTTTTTTTAAAGGAATTACTACCCTGGTCTAAATCTGATAACACAAGAAAGGCAGCAGCTTCAACGTGAGCCGTTTGAGGAAAAAAATCGGCAGGTTGCACCCGTGTGATAGTATATAGCCCGTCTTGACAAAGTAATTTCAGGTCGCGGGCGAGGGTGGCTACTTTACAGCTGACGTAAACGATCCGAGATGGTTTCAATTGCCGTAAAGTGTCGATGACAGCGCGATCGCACCCTTTACGTGGCGGATCGAGTATTACTACTTCTGGTATTGTGCCCATTTTTGGAAGCAATTTCTCTACTGCTCCGACTTGGAATGTCACATTATCAATTCCGTTGTGGTGGGCATTCAAAATAGCTTGTTCTACTGCTGCTGATTGCACTTCTAATCCTGTAGCAATACGGACTTTTTTGGTGAGGGGTAAAGTTAAAGTCCCAATACCACAGTAGGCATCAACTAGCAACTCATGCCCTTGAAGATTGAGTTCTGATTGAATTACCTGCAATAGTGCCTCTGCTGTTTCTGTATACACTTGGAAAAATGTGTCTGGGCGTACTTGAAATTCCAGTCCAGCAAAATTTTCACGCAGGTGGGGGACTCCAGCAATGCAACGGGTTTCTAATCCAAAGATAGCATTTGTGCGATCGCCATTGCGATTGAGTGACACTCCTACTAACTGCGGATAACGCTTTAACCATTCCTGGGCTTGGGTTTCAATTCCTGATAAATTCCAGTCTTTCACCACCAAAGTCAGCAACATTTCCCCAGTGTGTCGGCCAATGCGTAAACTGAGATGGCGAATTTTTCCTTGGTGACGCTGTTCGTCATAAATTTGCCAACCCCGTTGTTGAATATCCTGCTTAACTTCGGCAAGTAAGGGATTTAATCGCGCGTCTTGGACTGGACATTGATTTAAGTTAATTAATTGGTGACTACCTTTTTGATAGTAACCAGCCTGTACCTGTCCTGTTGCCGATGTGCCTAGAGGATATGTAGATTTGTTACGGTAGCCCAAAGCAGAAGGGGCAGCAAGTACTGGATCTACAGGTGGTTGAACAAAACCGCCAATGCGCTCTATTGCTTGGATAACTTGATTTTGCTTGGCTACTAGCTGGTAATCATAACTAATATGCTGCCACTGGCAACCACCGCACTTATCCGCCACAATACAGCTAGGTCTAATCCGATGTGGGGATGGTTCTAATAGCTGTTGGAGCTTCCCGTGGCCGTATTTGGGTTTAACATGTACTAAACGGACAATGGCGCGATCGCCTGGTACGGTATCTGGGACAAACACAACACGCTCATCAGCGCGTCCCACACCATCGCCTGTATCACTCAGGTTAGCGATCGTAACTTCAATTAATTCACCCTGTTGCCAAATTATTTTTGTCATTAGTCATTTGTAATTGGTCATTGGTCATTAGTCATTGGGATCAGGTGACAGGTGATAGGGAATAATCTTTACCCTGTAACCTGTTACCTATTCCCTTCTTCAGTCCCCACACCCCTAAATAGATAAATTCAATACATAACTAGCTCCGATCCCTTCACTTGTGTACCTCCAACTCGCTAAACTAACAGATAATATTTCAGGTGATTTCAATCATCATGACTGTAATTAGCCAAGTTATTCTCAAAGCCGACGACGAACTGCGTTATCCCAGCAGTGGCGAACTTAAAAATATCAAAGAATTTTTGCAAACCGGCGTACAACGGACGCGGATTGCGGCTACCTTAGCCGAAAATGAAAAAAAGATAGTTCAGGAAGCAACCAAACAACTTTGGCAGAACCGTCCTGAGTTTATCTCCCCTGGTGGCAATGCTTACGGAGAACGCCAACGCTCTCTATGTATCCGTGATTTTGGCTGGTACTTACGCCTAATTACCTATGGTGTGCTTGCCGGTGATAAAGAGCCAATTGAAAAAATCGGTTTGATTGGTGTACGGGAAATGTACAATTCATTGGGCGTTCCCGTGCCTGGAATGGTAACAGCGATCAATTGCCTCAAAACAGCCTCCCTTAGCTTACTGAGTGCCGAAGACGCTGCTCAAGCAGCACCCTACTTTGATTACATCATTCAAGCGATGTCTTAATACAAAGTGTGTGCTGGTTCTAGGAATATACTTCCGGTCTACTAGAGTGAGTGCAAGATATTAGCACTCGATTGGCATAAGATCCCCAATTTGATCATACCTTCCCCACATTTGGTAGTGGCTGTGGCAAAATCTCTGTCAAGTTACGAACCAGTTGTGGGGAAATTTTATGGATATGGATATGGATATGGATATGGATATGGGCATGGGGCATGGGGCATGGGGCATTGGGCATGGGGCATGGGGCATTTTACTAATGACCAATGACAAATGACCAATGACCAATGACAAATGACAAATGACCAATGACAAATGACAAATGACAAATGACAAATGACAAATGACAAATACAAAAAACCGACAGTCCTTGATTAAGGCTGTCGGCAATTTAAGTGTGTTCCCTATTAATGACTCGGCTAGAGTTCAGTTGTCATTAATTATGCTTAGTTAGCGATCGCAAAGAGACGATCCGAATCATCGATATGTGTGATTCTCGTCACTTGATTGTTACATCTAAACTGCATATACCCGAATAATCTCTGATTGACAGCAGATTTATGCAAGTTCAAGAGCTAGAAATTTCACTGAGATTACAAAATCAAGTTATCTTTAAAGACTAAACCATTTGGTGTAAGACAGATATCCGTGTATAAAAGCTTCGATTATTGTTGACCTGGAAGCCCTCACTCATCGCGATAAGCTAGAGTTAGCAGCAGAACTGATTCACAATGTCTTGCAACATACCTAGCTTGGGGTAACGATGGCAACAGAACAAAAACACAGCACTTATTTATCAGAAGCCGAAAGCCGTTTGCGTCAACTTTCTACTGAAAAGTTGCGATTAGCAGTTGCGTTTCTGGCTTACTTGCAAGAAACAGAAGAAAACGAAGTTACTGAAAAAGTATTATTAAATATTCCTGATTTTGCCCAATCTTTCCGCGAGATTGAACAAAATGAAGACAAGTTAGAAAATACTGCCTCAAATCAGATTGCCTCAGATGAAGAGGTATGGCAGGCTTATTTAGCTTCTAAACAGAAATGGCAGGAGGTTTACCGTCGCCTTGCAGACTCCTAGATTTCTTTCTATTTCTCAAGTCCTAGACATTCACCAAGATGAGATAAACAGCTTTGGTGGAACATCTGGTGTCAGAGACGAAGGTTTGCTAGATTCAGCATTGGCACAACCTCAAGCTACTTTTGGCGGCGAACTTCTCCATCCTACAATTCACGAGCAAGCAGCAGCATACCTATACCATTTAGCGATGAACCATCCGTTTATTGATGGCAACAAACGCACTGCATTTGCGGTCATGGATACCTTCATAACCTTAAACGGCTACAGTTTGAACTTATCCCAAGAGCAAGCTTACAACTTGGTGATTCGAGTAGTTCAGAAAGAAATATCCAAAGAAGAACTATCTGCATTCATGGAACTGCACTTACAGGGCAAGTAAATCGATAGAATAATGCTCTGTCCCCCAGAGTGCATTACTTCCATGACTGCAACCTCAAAACCAGCCTTTTCCCCCCAAGAAATTGCTGCTGAAGGTCTTAAACCAGAAGAATACGCAGAAATTGTCCGTCGGCTAGGCCGTCATCCCAACAAAGCTGAACTGGGAATGTTTGGCGTGATGTGGTCAGAGCATTGCTGTTATAAAAATTCTCGACCTCTACTCAAACAATTTCCCACCGAGGGCCCCCGAATCCTGGTGGGGCCTGGTGAAAATGCTGGTGTTGTAGACTTGGGTGATGGACTCCAACTAGCTTTTAAGATTGAATCTCACAACCATCCCTCAGCGGTCGAACCCTTTCAGGGAGCTGCAACGGGAGTCGGAGGTATTCTCAGAGATATTTTTACAATGGGTGCGCGTCCCATTGCCCTATTAAACTCGCTGCGCTTTGGTTCCTTAGAAGATGCCAAAACCCAACGGCTATTTAGCGGTGTGGTGGCAGGAATCTCTCATTATGGTAACTGTGTGGGAGTACCCACCGTTGGCGGTGAAGTTTACTTTGACTCTGCTTACTCTGGTAATCCTCTGGTGAACGTTATGGCACTGGGGTTGATGGAAACCTCAGAAATCGTCAAATCTGGAGCATCTGGCTTAGGCAACCCCGTGCTGTATGTTGGTTCCACCACTGGGCGCGATGGTATGGGAGGCGCAAGTTTTGCTAGTGCAGAATTGAGCGATCAATCCATAGACGATCGCCCTGCTGTGCAAGTGGGCGATCCTTTTTTGGAAAAGTCGTTAATTGAAGCTTGTCTGGAGGCGTTTAAGACGGGTGCAGTTGTCGCCGCCCAAGATATGGGAGCGGCGGGGATCACTTGTTCTACCTCAGAGATGGCAGCAAAAGGCGGTGTGGGAATTGAACTAGATTTAGATAAGATTCCTGTCAGAGAAACGGGGATGGTTCCTTATGAATATCTGCTTTCGGAATCTCAAGAACGAATGCTGTTTGTTGCTCATCAAGGGCGTGAGCAGGAATTAATCGATATTTTCCACCGCTGGGGACTTCAAGCTGTTGTCGCAGGGACAGTCATCGCTGAACCCATTGTGCGGATTCTCTTTCAGGGTGAAGTAGCAGCAGAAATTCCTGCTGAGGCTTTGGCGGAGAATACACCACTGTATAACCGGGAGTTGTTGGCAGAAGCACCAGAATATGCGCGTCAAGCTTGGGAATGGACTGCTGATTCCTTACCTCCTTCCACAACTGCTGGAATAGAACTTCAAGGAGGACTGCAAAGTTGGAATGATATTCTCTTAACTTTGCTTGATACACCCACGATCGCTTCTAAAAATTGGGTATATCGTCAGTATGACCATCAAGTACAAAATAATACGGTAACACTGCCAGGTGGTGCAGATGCAGCTGTTATCCGTTTGCGCCCCCTTGAAGAAATCCCCAATCTAAAATCCCAAATTCCAAATTCCAAATTAGGGGTGGCGGCGACGGTAGATTGCAATCCTCGTTATGTTTATCTTGACCCTTATGAAGGAGCGAAGGCAGTAGTGGCAGAAGCAGCCCGCAATCTTAGCTGTGTGGGTGCAGAACCTCTAGCGGTGACAGATAACCTAAATTTTGGCTCTCCAGAAAAACCCATTGGTTACTGGCAATTGGCAGAAGCTTGTCGCGGTTTGGCGGAAGGTTGCCGAGAATTAGCAACACCAGTCACGGGCGGAAATGTTTCTTTGTACAATGAAACTCTTGATTCTGAAGGCATCCCACAACCCATTTATCCCACTCCTGTTGTGGGTATGGTGGGCTTAATTCCCGATATCACCAAAATTTGTGGTCAAGGTTGGCAAACATCCGGCGATGTGATTTATCTTCTCGGATTACCTCTGACATCCCAAATCAGTTTGGGAGCATCTGAATACTTAGCCACTATCCACGATACTGTTGCCGGAAAACCGCCACGGGTAAATTTTGACTTGGAACGCCGTGTGCAGAAAGTTTGTCGTGAAGGAATTCGTAATGGTTGGGTACGTTCAGCCCACGATTCTGCTGAGGGAGGAGTAGCGATCGCATTAGCCGAATGTTGTATTGCTGCAAACCTTGGTGCTGAAATCAATTTAGAAATAGCACCAACGCAATTAAACCGCTTGGATAAAGTGCTGTTTGCCGAAGGTGGTGCCAGAATTTTAGTTTCTGTAGCATCAGCACAACAAGAAATTTGGGAATCATACTTACAGGAACATCTGGGTAAAGATTGGCAAAAACTGGGCACAGTTGGTAATTTTGAGGCGGGTTTGGGGGTTTTCACCACTGATAACCAAACCTTAATCAAAGTTAGTATCGAAGATATGAACGATCGCTATTCCCATGCGATCGCCAGACGTATCGCCATCCACACCACTACCCCTAGTTAAAAATAGTGAGGAGTTAGGAATAAAAAGCATAACTCCTTACTCTTTTATTAGCGTCTCTGAGCATAATTACGGTACTGTTTTAATGGATGGTTAAAGATTTGTTAAGAACTCCGCAACCATTTATATAATCCCAGTGACTTGACCCCCCCACCAGGAGCAAAGCTAGCATGATTTCTATTCATTCTGTCACTTCGGATGAATACCCCGACCAGACCAACAACCAAATCAATAGTCATGAAAATCAGTCTGACAAGCCAGAAGAAGCTTGTGGTGTTTTTGGGATCTACGCCCCAGGAGAAAACGTTGCTAAACTGACCTACTTTGGATTGTATGCCCTCCAGCATCGGGGTCAAGAATCAGCTGGTATTGCCACCTTTGAGGGTACAAAGGTACATCTCCACAAAGACATGGGCTTGGTGTCTCAAGTTTTCAATGAATCTGTCTTGGATCAATTGCCCGGTAGTCTTGCTGTTGGTCACACTCGCTATTCCACCACAGGTTCTAGCCGCAAAGTTAATGCCCAACCCGCAGTACTAGAAACCCGTTTGGGTTCATTAGCTCTCGCACACAATGGTAATTTAGTCAATACAGTGCAACTACGTCAAGAGTTGCTTGAAAATAAATGTAACTTAGTCACAACAACAGACTCAGAAATGATCGCTTTTGCGATCGCAGAAGCCATAGATGCGGGCGCTGATTGGCTAGAAGGTGCAATTAAGGCATTTCACCGTTGCCAAGGAGCCTTTAGTTTAGTTATTGGCACTCCCGTCGGTGTTATGGGTGTCCGTGACCCTAATGGCATTCGCCCCCTTGTAATCGGGACTTTAGCTGGTAATCCAGTCCGTTACGTTTTGGCTTCCGAGACTTGTGGTTTAGACATCATTGGAGCCGAATACCTGCGAGATGTAGAACCAGGTGAATTAGTTTGGATTACTGAAGAAGGTTTGGCTTCTTATCATTGGAGTCAAAAGTCCGAGCGGAAATTGTGCATCTTTGAGATGATTTACTTTGCCCGCCCTGATAGCGTTATGCACAACGAGAGTTTATATAGCTATCGAATGCGGTTAGGACACCAATTAGCTAAAGAATCTGTTGTAGATGCCGATATTGTCTTTGGTGTTCCTGATTCTGGTATACCTGCTGCTATTGGATTTTCCCAAGCGTCTGGTGTCGCTTACGGCGAAGGACTAATTAAAAATCGCTATGTTGGGCGAACCTTCATTCAACCAACCCAAACCATGCGCGAATCGGGTCTGCGGATGAAACTCAACCCCCTCAAAGATGTGCTGGCAGGGAAACGAGTAATTATTGTAGATGACTCGATTGTTCGCGGTACTACCAGCCGTAAACTAGTCAAAACCTTGCGTGAAGCAGGTGCAATAGAGGTACACATGCGAATTTCTTCTCCGCCTGTAACTCATCCCTGCTTCTATGGCATCGATACCGATTCTCAGGATCAACTCATTGCTGCTACCAAGTCAGTAGCGGAAATTGCCAAGCAACTCGAAGTAGATAGCCTTGCATATCTTAGTTGGGAGGGAATGCTAGAAGCGACACGAGAAGACACCAATAGTTTCTGTTCTGCCTGCTTCACCGGAGATTATCCCGTGGCAATTCCTGATCAAGTGAAGCGTTCTAAGCTGATCCTAGAAAAAGTAGTGGTGTAGGAATTGGGGGATTAGGGACATGAGAAGCAATACCCAGTCCCCAATCCCCAGACTTAATCTGGGGATGATTCTAATTTTTCTGGCTTGAGTAAGGGGAAGGCGATCGCATCCCGAATACTGGCACAATCAGTTAATAACATCACCAAGCGATCGATCCCAATCCCTAAACCACCAGTAGGCGGCATCCCATATTCCAAAGCGGTGAGAAAGTCTTCATCTACACCTTGGGCTTCTAAGTCACCAGCAGCTTTCCGCGCCGCTTGTACCTCAAAACGTTCTCTTTGATCAATAGGATCGGTAAGTTCTGAGAAGCTATTCCCAGTTTCTCGCCCGACTATAAATAACTCAAATCGTTCTACTAAACCAGGCACAGAACGGTGAGGTTTTGCTAGAGGCGAAATTTCTACAGGATAATCAATTACAAAGGTAGGTTGAATTAAATTGGCCTCTACTTTCTCTTCAAATGCCAAATTCAGTAACTTACCAATTGATTGGGCTTCATCGATACCAGGAATACCAGCATTTTTACTTGCTGTTTTGGCATCTTCCAAATTTTGGAACGAATTAAAATCCAAGCCCGTAAATTCTTTAACTAAATCATGCATTGTCACCCGTCGCCAAGGTGGTGTTAAATTTATCGGTTCCCCTTGGTAGGTGATTTCTAATGTGCCAAGTACGTCTTGGGCGACAGTTGTAATAATCCCTTCAGTCAACGCCATCATATCGTTGTAGTCGGCGTAGGCTTGGTAAACTTCAATCGTCGTAAATTCGGGATTGTGTCGAGTCGAAATTCCCTCATTGCGGAAAACCCGCCCTAATTCAAACACCTTTTCAAAACCACCCACAATCAACCGCTTGAGATGGAGTTCGGTGGCAATTCGCAGATACAACTCCATTTCTAAAGTGTTGTGATAAGTAATAAATGGACGTGCATCTGCACCCCCAGTTTCACTTTGCAAAACCGGTGTTTCAATTTCCAGAAAATCCCGCTGTTCTAAATAGCGGCGAATACCAGCAGTAATTTGAGCGCGACGGCGGAAAGTTTGCCGCACTTCTGGGTTAACAATCAAGTCAACATAGCGCTGACGGTAACGCTTGGCAACATCCGTTAATCCATGCCACTTGTCGGGTAGGGGCAACAGGGATTTAGTGAGGATAGTATATTGTTTAACGTAGACAGATAACTCGCCCTTTTCAGTCCGTTTAATAGTACCTTTGGCTCCTAGAATGTCGCCTGCATCCGTAAGTTGCTTTAAGTGATTGAAAGCATCGGCATCAATATCTGCCATACCTTCTTGGATGCGATTTTTATCTAGATAAAGCTGAATTGTGCCGGTTTCATCTTGCAAGGTGAAGAAAGCTAATTTACCGAAAACGCGACGTGCCATAATGCGTCCGGCTATGGCAACTTCTAAACCAACTTCTTCACCACTGACTAAATCGGCAAACTTTTCTTGCAACTGCGCTGCATGATGGGTAGATTCCCAACGATAGGCATAAGGGTTAGTCCCTAGCTGCTTGAGTTGTTCTACTTTCTCCAGCCTGGCGGCTCGGATATCTTCTTCCGACATGGTAACGAACTAAATAGGGCAAGATTAATTATAGATGCTGTCAAAGTTGAGAGTAAGACATAATCGCCTAAAAATGATGTGCGTAGGCGTAGTCAGCCACAGGAAATATACAATGACACAAACTAGAGTGCGCTTGTGGACTGTAAACGAATATCATCGGACGCTAGAAACAGATCGTAAACAAAAAGCGTCTCTTTTTGCTAAAGCAGGAATTGCTGACTACTGGATTTTGGATGTGAATCAGCGTCAGGTTTATATTTTCCGCGAACCGGGGTTAGAAGGCTACAATCTTGAATTTATTTTGCAGGAGGATGCAACGTTATCCTTGATCGCTTTTCCAAAAGTTGAAGTCCCGATTAATCAACTGTTTCCATAAGTTTAGCTATCCAGAGATTTATGCTTTAGCATTAGTCCGCGAAGGCGGACTTTGTTTGTGTAGCCGCGACTTCCAGTCGCCAGGGTATAAGAATGATGTAGATGAAAATTTCCTATTTGCTAAACCACAGCAAAAGAAAGCGCTATGCAAAATGATTGCTTTTGCTCTTACTTCTGTCCTATTTTTAGCCAATGCCTAGATGAAATAACTTTCATTTTCAAGTTAGTAAATTGCACGATCGCCTTTACCAACTCTTGCTGCTCTAGTTGCAAATTCAATTTTTCTAACGCTTGATTGAGATTATTACCAGCCCGGAGATTGTGATTAAGTTGGGCACGTTGGGATGAGTTTAACACTGCCTCAATTTCTCTGTTTCTTCTCTGACGTACAGCCTGGATTTCTTGGCGTTGTAAGGGAGTCAGGTCAATCTCCGATGAGGTGGAATAGCTTGCAGTTTTGGTAGTCTGGGCGAAAATAACACCAAAAGTAGTATTGATTTGAACGGGTGCGGCTAAGGCAATTCCCGGCATGAAGAGGACAAGAGCAAGAATATTAGCTAACACAGACAGCCGTTTTATCAAGTAAATTGCCATATTGCCATATTTAGAAATCCCTATTATACAGTGGCGGAAGTTTGCTTACTTTTAACAAGTTGCTCAAGCAACTTGTCTGGTTAATTAACCTCCAAAACCAGAAATTAAACGCTTGAGAGCACGACCGGCAACATCGCCATAGCGCAGTTCTCCACACATAATCTTACCCATGATTTGGGGAGCAGAGGGGTGCTTAACACCAACTTTGTAGCCAATGTTGGAAAACCGATAAAACGCTCCAGCTAACTTTTGCGCCCAAGCCATCTCAGTACCCACTTCTTCATTAATGGCTTCGCTATATTTTTCTAAAGCGTTAGTGTCACCAGAAAGTGCTTCATTAATGGTTGCGGCTGCGAGCAAACCGCTAAAAATTGAGGGGCGAATGCCTTCTGCTGTCATGGGATCAACCACACAAGCAGCTTCCCCAGCCAAAATAGCATTTTGGGTGTGCAGCTTTTGATTACCATCCCAAATACATAGGGGATGACCATATTGTTTGCTGGTTTTGAGGTCTACATTCAATGATTTGGCGTACTCATCCAAAATCTTTTTGAAGTCCTGGGGTTGACGGCCAATAAACGTCCCGACACCGATGGAATAGCCATCAGCTTTGGGAAAGTTCCAGAGATAGCCATTTTTTACCAAGCCAAACTCAAAATGAATTATGGGTTGGTTTTCTATAATTCCAGGGATTTCTGCCTCTAAAGCCCCTGTGAGGAGACGTTTCCGTTCTTTGAAACCTAGCCATTTTGCCATCGGCCCTTTAGCACCATCAGCCGCAATTAAGTAGCGACCTGTAACTGGCCCATTGGCTGTGTTAACTTGCCAATAGTCACTTTGAAATTCAATACCCGTTACTTCAGTATTATCTCGTAGTTCAGCCCCTTGCTTCTGTCCTTGCTGTACTAGGAAATGGTCAAAAATATCTCGTCGCACCATCCAGACTGGTTCTTTAGTGGCAATTTTTGCTTCCACTGGGTCGCCCAATTTCCAGGTAAAGCGAAGGGAGTCGGCTTTCAGAGAAATCGCTGGGCTAAAATCAAAGTCAAACCATTGAGCGATCGCTGGAGATACACCACCGCCACAAGGTTTATATCTTGGCAAGGATTCTTTTTCCAGCACTAATACTGAGCGACCTTGTTTGGCTAAATGATATGCCGCTGTTCCACCAGCTGGCCCAGCGCCGACGATGATACAGTCGTACATAAGGCTGAATTTTTGCTCCTGAATTAGTTTATTTTCTATTGAGATACTTGATCAATTTTTGTTAGATACTTAAGAAATGATAAAGGCTGAAGAATTTATCCATTATCCTTCAGCCTTTATGCTTCAGACTTTAGACTTTAAACAGTCGTAATGTCTTTTTCTTTTTCTGCCAGCAATTCGTCTATTCGGGCAGTGTACTTGTTTGTTAGTTTTTGCAATTTATCTTGCTGATCTCGTGCTTCATCTTCAGGAATTTCGGCGTTTTTTTCCTGTTTGCGAATGGCGTCTATGGCATCGCGGCGGATGTTGCGAATAGCAACACGACCCTCTTCAGCATACTTAGATGCTATTTTGACGAGTTCTTTACGACGATCGCTTGTCAAGGGCGGAATATTCAAACGAATCACGGAACCGTCGTTGCTGGGGGTTAAACCGACATCTGACAAAGAAATCGCTTTTTCGACTATATTTAAACTGCTGCGATCGTAGGGTTGAATTAAGATCGTCGTAGCATCCGGCGTGCTAATGTTTGCCAGTGATTTCAAGGAAGTGGGCGAACCGTAATAATCCACCAATACCTTATCTAATAGACTCGCATTGGCTCGACCAGTGCGAATTGAGTTAAAAGATCGTTGAGTCGCCTCAACGGTCTTTTGCATCGTACTCTCAGCTTCAGCTAATTTCACAAGAACCTCCCACAAGGGTACCGATGGATTCTCCCAAGACTGCTCGGTGGATGTTGCCTCGCACCGTTAGGTCAAATACCAGAATTGGGATATTATTTTCTTTACACAAGGCGATCGCAGTACTATCCATCACCCGCAAATCTTTGGCTAAAACGTGTGCGTAGGTAAGGCTATTGTAACGCTTGGCCTCAGGATAAATATGAGGATCTGCATCATATACTCCGTCTACTTTGGTGGCTTTAAAAATCACCTCAGCATCAATTTCTGCGGCTCTTAATGCCGCAGTGGTGTCTGTAGTAAAAAAGGGATTTCCAGAACCAGCACCAAAAATTACCACCCGTCCTTTTTCAAGATGACGGATGGCACGACGACGGATATACGGTTCTGCTAATTCTTGCATAGCGATCGCAGTTTGTACCCGCGTCTGTACTCCTATGCGTTCCAGAGAATCTTGTAGCGTCATGGCATTCATTACCGTGGCAATCATCCCGATATAGTCAGCGGTTGCCCTGTCCATCCCCGCCGACGCTGCTTTGACGCCACGAAAAATATTGCCGCCGCCAACAACTATGGCGATTTGAGTGCCAGTGGCTATCACCTCTGCTAATTCTTGTGCTATTCCTTTGACCACTTCTGGATCAATGCCATAGCCCATGTTGCCCATTAAGGCTTCACCGCTCAGTTTGAGTAAAACCCGTCGGTAATTCGTTCCCATGAAGTTCCGCTTTATCAAAAAAGTTGCAATTGCCTCCAATTTAAGATAACAGTTACAGGGACTATCTATGTCTAGTTACGCCAAATCAATGTAGTACCTATTGGTTCTGTTTGTGGTATGTCTATTTCTTGACCTTTAAACAGAGAAGCGATCGCAGTTCTCAAATAATCCTCTCCCACCGATGATGGGTCTTGGCGATGATTGTCAATTCTACCTTTGTAGCGGACTATACCATTAGTATCTATTAAAAAAGCCATTGGTGTTTTTGTAGCACCAAAACTGCGGGTCACATCTTGCGTAGAGTCCCACAGGTAGGGGAAGTTCAAGTGGTGACGCAGGGCAAAAGCTTTCATATTTTCAAAGCTTGACCGAGTTTCGCGATCGCCATCACTACCATTCATCCCAATTAGTGTGAAGCCTTTTGGCGCAAATTCGGCTTGAATGTTTCTGAGCTTGCCTAGATACCACTCTACATAAGGACAGTGGTTACACATGGAAATGACGCCGACTGCTCGGAACTTCTCAAGATAACGCCTGAGATGGTGTACTTGACCATCAATTCCTGGCAGTTCAAAATCTGGTGCGTAGCTCCCAACGGGAGTATCAATTGTTTCTAGTAGATTCATGATTTCTGGCCCGCAGAACTAGGAACAAGAAAAATATTGTTAAATTCAGCGTCAGTTTCCAGTTGCAAACCACCCCTTAGCCGATGCCTCATATTCGCCAATCTTATAGACTTATATTGGCTATCGTAAATTGTGAAACTACTGAATCTATCACTGATGCTAATTCACTTACATATCCAAATAGCGAAAATATTACTCACATTACAAAAGTTCTGATTTCTAATACTGACATAATATAAGTTGTGAGTAAATTACCTCTATCAACAAGATGAAAACTCTCTATAAATAGATAAAACTATCAGCTTAATGCTAGTGTTATCAGCCTAGAAGCTTTCGTGGTATAGGTATAGGCTATCACTAGAGCCAAAGATTTATTTTGAAAATCTGATAAATTTTCTTCAAATTCAAAACAATTTTACTTGCGTCTTACTGCCGAAAGGCTTTTACCCTTGTTCTCATCAAAATTCTCATGACAACCTCAACTTCAAACACAGCACTTACCTCGACAAAAACCTGGATTTGGCAGGATTTTCCAATCTGCTATCAAACCCAAGGAACCACTGGGCCAGCTGTTGTCCTCGTGCATGGATTTGGCGCTTCTTGGTGGCACTGGCGGAAAAATATTCCCGTATTAGCGGAAAGTTGCCGTGTTTATGCGATTGATTTGATTGGTTTTGGCGCTTCCGCAAAACCTCAACCTGGCGAACAAATTGCCTACACATTAGAAACCTGGGGACAGCAAGTAGCAGATTTTTGCCGCGAAGTTGTCGGCGAGCCAGCTTTTTTAGTCGGAAATTCTATTGGCTGTATTGTAGCCATGCAAGCAGCAGTAAGCAATCCAGATATTGCCTTGGGAGTTGCTTTGCTCAATTGTTCTTTACGGCTGTTGCACGATCGCAAACGGGTAACTTTACCTTTATCTCGTCGTTACGGAGCGCCTCTACTGCAACGTCTGTTATCTATCAAACCAATTGGCGAGTTCTTTTTCAATCAACTCGCCAAACCGAAAACAGTGCGGAAAATTCTGCTGCAAGCATACTCGAATCCTGAGATGGTGACAGATGAGTTGGTTGATATTCTGACTTCACCAGCAAGCGATGTGGGGGCTGGTGCTGTGTTCCTGGCTTTTACTTCTTATTCTACAGGCCCTTTACCAGAAGACCTTTTACCACTGCTACCCTGTCCGGCAATTATCTTGTGGGGAACGGCTGATCCGTGGGAACCAATTAAGTTAGGAAGAGAATTAGCTAACTTTCCTCAAGTACAAAAGTTTATTCCTTTAGAAGGAGTGGGGCATTGTCCGCAGGATGAAGCGCCGGAGTTAGTCAATCCGATTTTACTCGATTGGATTTGGGAGCGATCGCTGTTAAAAGACTCGGCAAAATTAGAAGCATAATTTGTATCCAGCCACTCTCAAAATGTTCACAATTTGACTATGACTTCTTCTCCCCACTATATTCCCCAATCTGATCCGCCGCTTCCTCCTTGGGAAACTCTACCAACAATGTATGATTTACCAAGTGACAACCCAGAGGAACCCGGTTTGCCAGACGATTTTCACTTTTTACAACCCTTAATTTTATATTTAACTTTTCAGCCAATTAACTGGAATCCAGAACTAGTTTATAGTGCGGCTGATCTTAATCTCTACTATGATCTCCAGCATCCTTTGTGGTATAAACGCCCAGATTGGTTTGGTGTGGTAGGTGTAGGAAAATTATACAAAGGGGAGGATTTACGGTTAAGTTATGTAACTTGGCAAGAACCAGCAAATCCCTTCGTGGTTGTTGAGTTATTATCTTCAGGTACGGAAGATGAAGATTTAGGCACAAGAAGAGAAAGTGCAGCAGATAAACCTCCTAGTAAATGGGAAGTTTATGAACGAATTTTGCGGATTCCCTACTATGTTGTTTTTAGTCGCTATACTAATGAACTTCGGGCTTTCCAGTTAGTTGGTGGTCACTATGAACCGATGAACTTGACTGATGGATACCTACTAATGCCAGAGATAGATTTAAGTTTAGGCTTATGGCAGGGTTCATTTCGAGATATTGAAAGGTTGTGGTTAAGGTGGTTCACTTTGGCGGGAGAATTAATTCCCGTACCCACAGAAGAAGCCGCTGCTGCAACGGAACGAGCGATCATTGCAGAAAAAGAAGCTACAGAAGCCAAACAAGAAACTGCTCAAGCTAAACGAAAAGTAGAACAATTAGCAGAACGTTTGCGTCAGTTAGGTGTGAATCCTGATGAATTACTGTAGCTTCAGTAGTCTTTTATGATACACAGCATATTTTTCTGCTTTTGAGAAATCACCTGTACTGAAAACCTTAATAGCCGATTCTGAAACAGCTATCTCATAATGAGATTGGCTCTCAGAAAGATTAATTTTTGAGAGCGATCGCATATTTAGCACTTGAAATACGTATAATATTTTTTTCAGGAAGTCTATAGCAACCTCAGTTTTTCTGAAAAACCATGATGTTGCGCTATATCCTTAACTATTCCTAAACTCAATGTCAATTGGGTTACTAGGCGTATAGATAAGGTTCAGCAGCAAATCTAAAAGGCGATGCCCTGAACAGTCGCAGATATTACCGCAGACACTGGCTATGTTGCGGCTGCTAAAATACCTAAGTATGAGTAGCATGATTAAACTACTCAGGTAAAAATTGTCTATTTGGTCACACAAGACCATCGAAAGATTGTAGAAAAGTGTATTTCCTTGTTTTGATAGTGGTGCTAACCTCAATTTGAAGGATGTTATCAGCCTTTATCTGCTAGAGTTTCTGACTTTCAGCAAACTAAATAATTTATCAACAATAAAATCGCTAGGAGTGCGATGAGATGTCACAGTTCCATATCACAAGGCCAGAAATAGCTGCTGGAACTCTAATCGATAACCGCTATATTATCCAAAAACTTCTAGGACAGGGAGGATTAGGACGAACTTACTTAGCTTTTGACACTCGTAGATTTGATGAACCTTGTGTTCTCAAAGAGTTTGCACCCATTGGCACAGGGGAGAGTGGACTGGAACAATATCGCAACTTATTTAAAAGAGAGGCAAAAATTCTTCATCAATTGCAACATCCTCAAATTCCCAAGTTTTTGGCTTGCTTTGAAGGAGACGGTCGGCTATTCCTAGTACAAGAGTATGTTGATGGTAAAACATATTCGAGATTATTAGGAGAACTTCAACGTCAAGGAAGAAATTTCTCTGAAGACGAAGTTATCCAGTGGCTAAAAAATCTGCTGCCTGTTTTGGAATATGTCCACCAGCACAACATTATCCATCGAGATATTTCTCCTGATAACATTATGTTACCCACTGGCAAGGATCTGCCAGTACTGATTGATTTTGGTGTTGGTAAACAAATTGCTGACGTGAACGAGGGGAGAAGTTCTAACCACCAGGTAACCTTTGTTGGTAAAATGTCCCTCGTCGGTAAAGTGGGATACGCTCCCCGCGAACAGATTAGCTTGGGTTTATGTTCCCCCTCTAGTGACCTCTACGCTTTGGGTGTAACAGCTATTGTGCTACTCACAGGTAGAGATCCATCTTTACTAATGGATCAATATTCACTTGAGTGGAACTGGCGTTATTATACCTACGTCACTGATAGTTTTGCTCAAGTACTCGATCAGATGTTGGCAGATAGGCCTAACAAGCGATACCAAACAGCCAAGGAAGTTATCACAGATTTACAGCGTATTGGAGAACCACAAGTGGCAATGTCTCCTGCAATTATGTTTGATGATTTACCTGCCACGGTATTTAATCCGGAATTTCAGGCTATGTCGGCAATATCGCAGTCATACAACCAACCTGGAGAAACAATTTTTAGTTCACTTAGTTCACCTACTAGTCCACAAACTGGGCGAATTGAACAACAACAACCTTCCCTCCAACCAGCATTTATCAAAAGTTGTCACCAGGGGTTAGCCTACCACATCGGCCCAATGGCAAATGTGATTATAGAAGAAATATTAGATGAAAATCCTTATATCTCGCCTGAACAGTTTATTGAACTTATAGCTAGGCAAATTCCTGACTTTCAAGCAGCTATTGAATTCAGAAAAAGATTATTCTCATAAAGATTTCAAGGGGATAATATTTAATTTTGGATTGTTTAGTCCCCTGTACTTCCCTGAGTGCGTTTGATTCTTTTCATTGCCATTTCTAAACTTAACTGCATCCGTTTAAAGGCTTTAGCTAAATTACCGATTTCATCATTAGACATCTGCTCGAATTCAACTTCCATATGTCCAGTACTAACTTCTTCCGCTATGCGAGTCATGCGTTTGAGAGGCATAACAACTTGTCGATTCAAGAATAAGTTGACTAATAAGATAGTCACTATAAATATAGTTGATACAATTAGGATAATTAGTAAAGAAGACTGATTGGCTTTGTTAATGACATTATTTGCAGGTACTGATATAATCTGAGCGCCAACAATCTCATTAAGCTTCCACCCAAATCCATTAGCTGTGCCATAGAGATTAATCATACTTTGAGGTGCAACTTCGGGTATACTATGACACTTCAGACAGCTACCTTCAGAAACTGGTAAGGGACGAGCAATATAAAAGATATCCCCAGCAGGAATTGAACGAAATCCACTCACTTCTTTAAGGTCTGATTTATTTCTGAACCTTTCTACAATTTCCGTCTCAAAACCGTCAGCCTTATCTCGAAGATTAGTGGGATTGAGAGTTGCTTCTTTGTAAGAGAACTCACGGTAGTCTGTCGTTTTCCGTAAAATATCAAATACTTCCCGTGCTGAGTATGCAGGCACACTTTGCGGCAAAAACTCAGTAGCCAATTTATCGGCTAGCTCTGGATTCACTTGAGTACTAGTGTATTTACGAACAGAACTCATGGTTTCCATGAGCATGACACCTGTTGAGCTAATATCTTGTTTAGCATTCTCCCTAAGTAGAGAAGACAGAGCAAATCCACTCAAGCTCAGACCGAATGTCAAAATTATCAGTAGCAGAATTGTAAACTTTTGTTTCAGATTCAGATTCTTTAGCATAATTTTAGATTACCTACAAGTCAAATTATTATGAACAAATATGGCTAAAGTTACCGTTTACTCTAGCATGAGCAATTAACTTTCATATTTTGGTGTAAAGGCATAGTTTAGCTAAAACTATTAGGGTATATCCAACTTTATACTATTAGTAATTATTGAGGTTAATGAAAATGTTCTCTAAGTAACTAAGCTCCAAAAAGCTACAACAGCAATTCAAATGGAATTCCTAAAAATTCGTGTTGGCTGTTCTGA
The DNA here is from genome assembly GCF_014023275.1 of Nostoc edaphicum CCNP1411. Classification (NCBI taxonomy): domain Bacteria; kingdom Bacillati; phylum Cyanobacteriota; class Cyanophyceae; order Nostocales; family Nostocaceae; genus Nostoc; species Nostoc edaphicum. Next base: position 4,437,291 of record NZ_CP054698.1, on the reverse strand, counting down.
TACCGTGCCAAAATAAATACCAGCAATTGTCAAATATTACTAATGGTGTGGAATGCAGGAAAGTCTTTATTCGGGGGACGCTACATTATCGAAAGCCAACTAGGTGAAGGTGGAATTGGCATTACTTATCTTGCCAGAAATCAACGGAATCAACAGCGAGTGATTAAAACCCTCAAAGAAGAAATCCTGAATCACCCCGCCTGGATACTTCACCGAAACAAGTTACGGCAAGACTTTCGTGATGAAGCAGTTCGGCTGGCTGTGTGTCACCATCCTCATATAGTACAGATAGAAACCATCTTTGATGAGGGAAATTTGCCCTGCATGGTGATGGATTACATTGAAGGCGAAGACTTAGGACAGCGCTTGAAACGGATAGGGATGCTATCAGAAGTAGAAGCGCTGTTGTACATCCGGCAAATTGGCGACGCTTTGACCCTAATCCATTCTAAAGGACTGTTGCATCGGGATCTCAAACCACGCAACATAATGATCCGCATTGATAAATCAGAAGCAGTGCTGATAGATTTTGGCATCGCTAGAGAATTTATTCCTAATATGATCCAAAGGCATACTGTGTATCGTACCCCTGGTTTTGCCCCACCTGAACAGTATGAATCAGAAGCGCCACGAGGAGAATACATTGACATCTATGCCCTAGCCGCTACTTTGTATAATTTACTTACCGCAGTTGTACCAACAAGTGCAGATGATAGACGTCACAATATCAATTTAGAACCACCACAATATTTTAATCCCAACATCAGCAACAGGGTAAATCAGGCTATTATGTGCGGCATGGATTTGGAGTCAACCTATCGTCCCCAGTCTGTGCAGGAGTGGTTGGATTTATTAGGCCCTGATAGAGGGGAAGATGTAACAGCAACATCATCTACCTTAGTGATAACGCCTAGACTTAAACTACCTCCACCTGTTTTACCACTTGTTGTATTAGATCAGCAGAACTGGCAATGTATACAGACCCTCAAAGGTCATTCTAGTATGGTTCATGCGATCGCCATTAGCCCAGATGGGCAATTTATTGCTAGTGGCAGTAATGACAACACCATCAAACTTTGGCAAGTAGGCACTGGCAAGTTAGTGCGTCAACTAGGTCGTTGGTCTTCTAGTCATTCCAATATGGTTAATTCCGTCGCCTTTAGCCCAATCTCTTCAAACCTTTCTTATCAAGGTGATTCCGGTAAATCTGCGGGAGTTGTAGACCTGAATCGCAGAATTTTAGCTAGCGGTAGTTGGGATAACACCATCAAATTGTGGGATGTCAACACAGGCAAAGAAATTCGTACTCTCATTGGTCATGCTAATTGGGTGAATTCCGTTGCCTTTAGTCCAGATGGTAAGTTTCTGGCTAGCGGTAGTGCTGATTGTACAATCAAACTGTGGCAGGTACACACAGGTATAGAAACCCAAACTTTCAGAGGTCATTCCGACTCAATTTCGTCAGTTGCCTACTCTCCGAAAACGCCTGCAACTAATAGCAAGGATAGACAGCTGGTGGCTAGTGGCAGTAATGATTACACTATCAAACTGTGGCAAGTATACACAGGCAGAAACATTTGCACATTATTAGGTCATTCCTTCTTCGTCAACTGTATTGCTTTTAGCAAGGACGGAGAAATTATTGCTAGTGGCAGTGGCGACAATACGATTAAACTGTGGCACGTACACAGTGGCAGAGAAATTCGTACTCTCATTGGTCATTCTGATTCAGTTTGGTCAGTTGCCTTTAGCCAGGATGGGCAATTTCTCGCTAGTGGCAGTTGGGACAACACTATCAAACTGTGGCACGTACACAGTGGCAGAGAAATCAGCACACTTACAGGGCATTCCAACTATGTTAGATGTGTTGCCTTCAGTCCTGATGGACAAACCCTAGTTAGTGGTGGTGATGATGACACTATCAAGATTTGGCGAAGAGGGTAGTCAATAATTCGTAATGATGTTCTCTACGAGAGGTTGCGCGTAGATTGCTTCCCTGTAGGGGTACGCGGACTCGCTAACATAATTTTGAATTTACATATCTCTGTGCTGAGTGTAGTTCGATACTTTTAAATCTACAGATAGAACTGCGATCGCACCAAATTTGCGACAATAATGACGGCAACCGTGATTCTTGAACAATAAATTAATATTATATGGGTTTTGGTATTGGTGATTTATTCTGGATTTTCCTGCTTCTGACTTCTTTGCAACCCCTTTGGCAAAAACGTCAAATAGAATATCGGCGCTTGCGTGCTTTGCAAGAATTCCAGCAGGAACGCGAAAGTCGGGTGATTTTGCTGATTCACCGCCAAGAGTCCATTAGTTTCCTGGGAATTCCCATATCTCGCTACATTACTATCGAAGACTCAGAACAAATATTGCGAGCAATTCGCCTCACACCCGCAGATGTGCCGATTGACTTAATTTTGCACACTCCTGGTGGCTTAGTTTTGGCTACAGAACAAATCGCCAGAGCATTAATTCGCCACCAAGCAAAAGTCACAGTCTTTGTACCCCACTACGCCATGAGTGGCGGTACTATGCTTGCCCTCGCCTCTGATGAAATTATTATGGATGCTAACGCTGTCTTAGGGCCAGTTGATCCCCAATTGGGTAATTACCCAGCAGCAAGCATCCTGAAAGTAATTGAAGATAAACCCATCAGTGAGATTGATGACCAAACTCTAATTATGGCCGACCTCTCACGCAAAGCAATACAACAAGTACAGCGGTTTGTACGAACTCTGCTGAAAGACAGTATACCCAAACAAAAAGTTCTGCCAGAAAATATCGAACCGATTATCGAAGCCTTAACAACTGGGCGCGTTACCCACGACTATCCCATCACTATTGAAGAAGCAACAGAAATGGGGCTGCCCGTAACCGTCGGACTGCCCCATTCCATTTATAATCTCATGGATCTTTACCCACAGTCACAAGGAGGACGACCCAGCGTGCAGTACATTCCTATGCCTTACAATGACCGCCGTTCAATTCTACCTACACCCAAAGGCAGACCCTTAGAAGAACCAAATCAGATGACTTGAGTCTTTGAGGTAGGAATTTTTTCTGATGACTAAGGTGTAGCTGTTGGTGTAGCTGTTGGTGTAGCTGTCGGTGTAGATGTTGGTGTAGCTGTCGGTGTAGCTGTCGGTGTAGATGTTGGCGTAGCTGTCGGTGTAGCTGTTGGCGTAGCTGTCGGTGTAGCTGTTGGCGTAGCTGTTGGTGTAGCTGTTGGCGTAGCTGTCGGTGTAGCTGTTGGCGTAGCTGTCGGTTTAGCTGTTGGTTTAGCTGTCGGTTTAGCTGTTGGTTTAGCTGTCGGCTGACCCAAAAGTGTCTTTGCTTCTTGATCGAGCTTTTGCCGGAGCGCTAAATTAGCAATTCCGGTTTCTTGCAACTGATTTTTCTTCTGGTATTCCTTCACCGCTGCTTCCATTTGGGGACCATAAAAATGATCGCGCGGTAAGGGAGGATTTGGCTTCAACACTGCATTCAAATTTGATTGCAGAATTTGAACGATGTTGGCAGCAAAATCTTGGGTTTTTGGCCCTGCTATCCCATCAACAGGCTTTAGCTTATAACCTGTCTGAAATTCACGAATTGCCTTTTTAGTTTCCTCATCCGTCAAAGCAGTATTTGTGACCTTGACGTTATAGCCTAATCCGCGCAATACAGAACGGAATTGCTGGGGCGTATAGCTACGTTGAGGGGCTGCGAAACCTGTGTCTACAACTAAACTAGCAGTTATCAGGCAAGTAACAGCAAAGGTTGCGCTTGATTTTCCAAACCCACACCACATATTTAAAACTCCTTTGGATTAAATCAGCAGGATTATAAATGTTAACAGCTGCATTTTAAGTTTGTTTAATAACTTTTTTTGCGATTATTTAATGATTTTTGAACAATTTTTGATTTATTTTTGTCAATTTTAACTAGAATTACAAAAAAAAGTTTGTGTCATCCATCCAAAGAAGTATCTTTGATTAGCAGAAATACAGCAGTTATCATTTGAATCGAATACACCCTTTGAACAGTAAATTACAGTAGGAGGTGCAAAGATATTCGCCCCTACTGGGGTCTAATCAACTGCAAATTACCGTAATTGATTGGAAAGAGCCGAAAATTCATAAATGAAAGAGCTTATGTTTCCAACAAACAAGAAACGTATAATACATTACAAAAAATGAAAAATATAAAATATTCTAAGCAGCGAAATATTTGGTTTGAAAGATTTATGGCAATTGCTGCCACCGTAAATTTAGGTTTAGTTTTGTTTGATTTAAGTTACGTACCTTGGCGGGATTTCTACTTGCGAAAAATTCCCCAAATTATTCAGATTTATGATCCAGTAAAGGGTATTGAACCCTATCGAGACACGAAAAATTATTTAGAAACAGTCAAGGCATTAGAAGAACAAGTCAGCCAAACAGGTTTAGAGTCATCTGAGGTAAAGAGCAAGCTAGAAGAAATAAGGCGTCTTAGCAACGAGATGATTGACACTAACCCGTTTGCGGGAGTGAATAAGAGTGGTACTCTGGAAAAAATCAAAAATCGGATGCGCGATCGCATCGGTAACGAATCTGCAAAACAATCCTTCGCCACTTTTTGGAGTCAGCCTTACCTATCACAAAATGGCTGGGTTCAAGAAATTAATTTTTTCAACGATAGAATCAGCCCTTTAATTGCTACTAACTACTACCGCCAAATCGGTGAAAATGGCGATTTTGTTGATAACTTCTGGATTCTTGACTTACCCTTTGTGATTTTATTTGGCGTAGAATTGCTGGGGCGTACCTTCTTAATCAGACGCCAACATCCTGGTTTAAACTGGTTTGAAGCACTATTGTGGCGTTGGTACGACCTATTTTTACTACTGCCATTTTGGCGATGGTTGAGAATCTTACCTGTATTAGTCCGCCTGGATCAAGCGCAATTATTGGATCTCCATCCAGTGCGAAAACAAATTCATCAAGGAATTGTCGCCAACTTTGCCGAAGAACTCACAGAAGTTGTAGTGGTAAGGGTAATTAATCAGGTTCAGGGTTCAATTCAGCGGGGCGAGCTAACAAGTTGGCTCTCACAACAAGAAAATTTACGTCCCTACATAGATATTAATAATGTAAATGAAGTAGAAGCGATCGCAGGTCTTTTGGTAAAAACAATTGTTTACCAAGTGCTACCCGAAATTCAACCTGCGATCGTTGCCATTTTGCGCCACAACATCGAAACCGTCTTCCATCAAGTCCCCGTCTACCGAAATCTCCAGAACCTTCCTGGCGTGGGACAGGCCCAAACCCAATTAAGCGAACAAATGGCGACTCAAATCACAACTAATCTTTATAAAACTTTAGTTAGCGCAGTTGAAGACCCAGTTGGTGCAAAACTCACCAGTCAACTTGTACAAAGCTTCAGCGACGCTTTGGGATCTCAAATGAAGGAAAAACACGTACTTTCAGAAATTCAGAGTTTACTTTTTGACTTCTTAGAAGAAATAAAAATCAACTACGTCCAGCGTTTGTCCCAAGAAGACATAGACCAAATTATCGAGCAAACCAGGCAGCTAAGAACACAAGTATCAGTTCCAGCAGTAGTTGATAAAGGCACTACTTTCCCCAAAATACGGGAAGGGTAGAGGGTGAGATGAGGGAGATGAGGGAGATGAGAGGACAAAGGGACAAGGTTAAAGGGAAAAGGATAAAGAAACAAACCCTTTCCCCCTTCCCCCTTACCCTTTTTCATAATCTTCTATGCCCAATGCCCAATGCCCGACTATCCCATAAATGCGCTAAACTCGATTTAGGCGAATCATGATTGGTTCGTCACAAGACTTCTTGGAAGATATACCTATCGCAGGAAGTGGGTCGAAGCCCACTTTTTTTATTGAATTCTCTCATGGCTCATCCTTTAGTTCCACAAATTATTGATTTAGCGACACCAGTGGCAGAAGAACTGGGATTGGAAGTGGTTGGCGTGGTTTTTCACACCAACCAAAGTCCACCAGTGTTGCGGATAGACATTCGCAATCCTCAGCAAGAAACCGGGTTGAACGATTGTGAGAGGATGAGCCGTGCTTTAGAAGCCTCCTTAGATGCTGCGGAAATCGTTCCAGATAAATACGTCTTGGAAGTGTCTAGTCCTGGTATTTCGCGACAACTGGTAACAGACAGGGAGTTCATTTCCTTTAAAGGATTTCCTGTCATCATCTCCACTTCGCCACCCTACGACGGACAACAAGAGTGGATTGGTCAGTTGATTCGCCGGGATGAGACAGCACTTTACTTAAACCAAAAAGGTCGTGTAGTCGAAATTCCCCGCTCCCTAATTACTAAGGTGCAGCTAGACGAGCGCCGATAAACAAAGGGTTATGGCTCAGGAGTTATAGACTAGAGCACCTTAGCTCAAGGCTAGAGATTAGGAACTAAGGGCTAGAGGTTAGAGGCTAAGAGCTAGAGGTTAGAGATTCGTGTAAAGCTATTCTCTAATCCCTGGCTCTAATGTGCAGTTTTCCATCCCCAGTCCCCACTCCCTACTCCCCACTCCCTACTCCCCACTCCCTAATTTTTAAAGGAGATTGCTTATGTCAATGGTTACTTTACCTGGATTAAAAGAATTAATTGAAAGTATAAGTCGCGAGCGGAATTTACCCCGGCTTGCAGTTCAATCAGCTATTAGAGAAGCACTACTCAAAGGCTATGAACGTTATCGTCGCGCCCAAAATTTAGAGCGCAAACAGTTTGACGAAGATTATTTTGAAAATTTTGAAGTAGAACTCGATATTGAAGGAGAAGGATTTCGCGTTCTTTCCACCAAAACCATTGTTGAAGAAGTAGATAACACAGACCACCAGATTTCTCTAGACGAAGTTCAACAAGTCGCTCCCGAAGCGCAGTTAGGGGACTCTGTGGTGCTGGATGTTACCCCCGACCAAGGAGAATTTGGTCGGATGGCGGCGATGCAAACTAAGCAGGTATTGGCGCAAAAATTACGGGATCAACAGCGCCAGATGGTGCAAGAAGAGTTCCAAGATTTAGAAGGAACTGTCCTGCAAGCAAGAGTCCTACGGTTTGAACGGCAATCCGTGGTTCTGGCAGTTAGTAGTGGGTTTGGTCAGCCAGAAGTAGAAGCAGAATTACCGAAGCGGGAACAGTTGCCCAACGATAATTATCGGGCAAATGCCACCTTCAAGGTATATCTCAAAAAAGTTTCCCAAGGTCAGCAACGAGGGCCACAGTTGCTTGTGTCTCGTGCGGATGCTGGTTTGGTGGTTTATCTTTTTGCCAACGAAGTCCCAGAAATCGAAGATGAAGTGGTACGGATTGTTGCCGTAGCTAGGGAGGCAAACCCCCCCTCTCGTTATGTCGGCCCCCGGACTAAAATAGCAGTAGATACTCTTGATCGCGACGTAGACCCGGTTGGTGCTTGTATTGGAGCCAGGGGATCACGAATTCAAGTGGTAGTCAACGAATTACGCGGTGAAAAAATAGATGTAATTCGCTGGTCACCAGATCCAGCAACATATATCGCCAATGCCTTAAGTCCAGCACGGGTAGATGAAGTACGCTTAATGGACCCTGAATCCCGACAAACTCACGTACTAGTCGCTGAAGATCAATTGAGTTTGGCCATAGGGAAAGAAGGGCAAAACGTCCGTTTAGCAGCCCGCCTGACTGGTTGGAAAATAGACATCAAAGACAAAGCTAAGTATGACTTCGCAGGAGAAGATGCCAAATTTGCAGCCGTCAGAACAAAATATCAATCAGAAGAAGATGCAGAGGAAGATGATCTCGACTATGAAGAAGAATTAGAGGATGAAAATCAGGACGAATTAGAAGAGGAGGATAGTTTTGACAATAACGATGACGAATAATTGATTAATTTTGTAAAGTTTTGATACTGTAGATTGTAGTCTCAGGCTCAAGGATTATTTTCTCAAAAGCTACTTGGTATAAGTAAAAAATAGTAATAATAAACTTCTTTTTACATCCCAAATCCTGGACTGAGATCATCAAAAACCGATGAAACCAAATTATCGGCGCTGTATTAGTTGCCGCAAAGTAGGCTCAAAAGATGAGTTTTGGCGGATTGTCCGCGTCTTTCCATCGGGAAAGGTACAATTAGATCAGGGCATGGGGCGTTCTGCCTACATTTGTCCAGAAACAAGTTGCCTACAAGCAGCTCAAAAAAAAAATCGACTAGGGCGATCGCTACATGCATCAGTGCCAGAAACACTGTACCAAAGCTTGTCGCAACGTCTAGCCCGCAGTAATACCCAAAACCAAAACCAAATTTAATTGGAACAACTTTGTGACCTAATCTCCAGAGGAATTGTGTCGAAAGCCCAAATCGCGCTTTCATCACACTCTCTGTTGATCGTCAAGGTTAGTGCCAAAATAGTAAATGGGTGTAAAAGGCATTCGCTTCTCTAATAACAAGAGGGGCGAGGCAAGATTCCCAGAACAAGATGTAATCGATTGTGTTGTGGAAGACTCAGAATCAACAAAACAAGAAACTACAAAATGGCAACCTGGTAACGCTCAGGCGCAGTTCGGCGTCAAGGGTTCCTATAAAAATCTTTTATTTAAGAAATTTTTATGGGTATCCCTCAACCATCATTCCTGGTGGGGATGCCACTATTAAACCGAAACATCTCTCTTTCCTGATTGGAGGCACCGGCAAAAACTGAACGGCAACCTAAAAACAGTAATCCAAGGATGGAGATGTCGCAAACCAGGCAGCCATCCGCTAAAACTGTAAATTAAAGGGGAAGAGTGGATGAACAACGGCAAAGTTAGAATCTATGAATTATCAAAGGAATTGAATTTGGATAACAAAGAGCTATTAGCAATTTGCGAGCAGCTCAGCATCTCGGTCAAAAGCCATAGCAGCACGATTTCAGAATCCGAGGCAGAAAACATCCGGGCGGCAGCAGAAAAGCTTGCAGCTACGAATGTGTCAGCCAAAAAGGAACTAGGTACAACCAGCCATAAGCCAAATTCACCACCCAACGGCGGACGTAACCGACCTGCTGCACCCCACAAACAGCAAATTTTGGAAATACGCAAACCCAAAATATTGAGAAATACTACTTCCAACGCCCCAGAGGCGTCACTTGCTACCAATACCCAAGCTGCCTTGTCTGAAGCTAATCCTCCCTCTCCTCCACGGCCTTTCGCTACACCGGTCTCACCCATGAAGCCGACGGTACCAACTCGACCTGTACCCCGGACTCAATCTGAGACTCAAGAGCAACCCACGATCGCTGACTTGGAACAAACGCCTAATCCAAATCAGGCACCGGAAAAAATAGCATCCCAAAAACCGGAAAAAATAGTTCCACCCAGACCGAAATCAGAAAAACCGATCAAACCACAACTAGTTGCTCCTCCAGCCAGACCTGCGGCAGAAGAAGCCCAGGTAGCAGATGAGCCAGTCTCTCAGGCAGATAAACCAATCCTTAAGCGCGACCAACGGCTGCGACCAGTGGAAGGCGGCGATCGCGAGCAAATTAAGCCGAGAGTTGCTAAACTACCAACTGACCAGTCTCCACCAGGTGCACCACAAAGAACAAGTCGTCCTACTCCTTCACCCACCAGACCAGAGCAGAGGGGCAATAGACCATCTGCACCATCACAATTGGGAGAAGGGCAACGACCCAGACCAGCCCGCCCAGGTGAAGGTGTAGCAGCCGCAATGCCCATCGCTACTCCACCCAGACAGATGTCAGGAATAGCGGGTAAATCTCAAGGTTCTGGTGATGAACCAGTCACACCTGATCTCCTCGATTTGAAACGCCCAAGTCCGCCTCGCCCGACCAAAGGCGGCAAAAAGTGGGTAGAAGAGGAAATAATTGACGAAGTTAAAGAGAAGGCTAAAGCCGGCGTCAAAGGCAAGCGGATCAAACCCATACTTGATGATGAGTTTGAAGAAGATTTGCTAGATGATGACGATATAGATTCACCAGCCACAGTCCAAGTTAGCCTTTCCATCGCTCGTCCTCCCAAACCTAAAGCGACTCGACCTGTACAGATGCCAGGTGCAACCCTTGCTAGCGCCCCAACTGCAAGAGCGAGAAAGCCTGGTTCTAAATCTGGTTCCAAGTCTGGTTCTGGCCGCGACCATCATCAAAACCGTCGCCAAGAAGCTGAAACCAAGCGCGATCGCCCCGAAAAAGTGACGATCACAGGGCCGTTGACTGTGCAAGAACTGTCTGACGTTTTAGCTGTCCCTGATACAGAGATTGTCAAAATCCTGTTCCTCAAAGGCATGGCGGTGAGTATCACCCAAAATCTGGATATTCCCACAATTACCCTGGTAGGAAAAGAACTAGAAATAGAAGTCGAAACCGCCGAGCGAGAAGCAGAAGCTCGGAAAATTACAGAAATGGTCGGCGCAGAAGACCTAGAATATCTCCACCGCCGTCCGCCTGTCGTGACAATTATGGGTCACGTAGACCACGGTAAAACAACCCTGCTCGACTCAATCCGCAAAACAAAAGTGGCTGCTGGCGAAGCTGGTGGTATCACTCAACACATTGGTGCATACCATGTGGATGTGGAACATGAGGGTAAACCGCAGCAGATAGTCTTCCTAGATACTCCTGGTCACGAAGCATTTACAGCTATGCGGGCCCGAGGAGCGCGGGTAACAGACATTGCCGTATTGGTCGTGGCTGCTGATGATGGTGTGCGTCCGCAAACTATTGAAGCTATTAGCCACGCCCAAGCTGCGGGAGTGCCAATTGTTGTTGCAATCAACAAAATTGATAAAGAAGGGGCACAGCCAGAACGCGTTAAACAAGAACTGACCCAGTATGGTCTGACCTCAGAAGACTGGGGTGGTGAGACGATTATGGTTCCCGTGAGTGCCATCAGGGGTGAAAACCTGGATACGCTCTTAGAGATGATTCTGCTGGTAGCAGAGGTTGGAGAACTATCTGCCAACCCAGACCGTACCGCCAAAGGAACTGTTATTGAAGCACATCTGGACAAAGCCAAGGGAGCAGTTGCTACCCTGCTAATTCAGAATGGCACCCTGCATGTGGGAGATATCTTGGTAGCTGGCTCGGCTTTCGGTAAAGTGAGGGCAATGGTGGATGACAGAGGCAAGAGAGTAGACATTGCTTCTCCTTCCTTTGCTGTCGAGGTACTAGGTTTAAGTGATGTGCCAGCAGCAGGCGACGAGTTCGAGGTCTTCCAGAACGAAAAAGAAGCCAGAGCACTCGCTAGCGATCGCGCAGACAGACAACGCCTATCCCGCCTGTTACAGGGTCGTGTTACCTTAACAACTCTCTCAGCTCAAGCACAAGAAGGCGAGTTGAAAGAACTCAACTTAATCTTGAAGGGAGACGTACAAGGTTCAGTGGAAGCCATTGTGGGAGCGCTCAAGCAAATCCCGCAAAACGAAGTCCAAATTCGGATGCTGTTGGCTACTGCTGGGGAAATCACCGAGACAGATATCGACTTAGCAGCTGCCAGTAACGCTGTAATTATTGGCTTCAACACCACCTTCGCTAGTGGCGCCAGACAAGCCGCCGATGAAGCAGGTGTAGATGTCCGGGAATACAACGTCATCTACAAACTCCTAGAAGATATCCAAGATGCCTTGGAAGGTCTTTTGGAACCAGAGTTGGTGGAAGAACCCTTGGGTCAAACCGAAGTCCGGGCCGTCTTCCCAGTCGGTCGCGGTGCTGTTGCCGGTTGCTACGTTCAATCTGGCAAACTAGTTCGCAACTGCAAAGTCAGGGTGCGACGCAACGGTAAGGTGATCTTTGAAGGCGTCCTTGACTCCCTAAAACGGATGAAAGAAGATGCCCGTGAGGTCAACGCCGGTTATGAATGCGGTGTCGGCATGGATAAATTCAATGATTGGGTTGAAGGTGACATCATCGAATCCTATCAGATGGTTACGAAGCGCCGCACTCTCACCTTAACGAGATAGTGTTAAGGGTAAAATGGTTAGAAGTTAGGAGTGATAAATTAGGAGTTAGGAGTTAAAGGCTGCTAATTCCTAACTCCTAACTCTTAACTCACAACTTTTTATAATATGCATTCATTTCGCTCTGAACCTATTTTGTGGATTCATGTCGCTGGATTGGCGACGTTGCCTATTTTTTTATTACTCTGCTTATTGTTCTTGTCTGTAGGTGAGCCGTTTTTACCAGTCTGGATGGAGCTATTTTTAGTTGCCGCCATTGGTATTCTCCCTTTGCTATGGATGCAGTTGCGTCGACCTTTTTATATATTTGCTCTTTTAGGAATAGCCCTAAAGCCAGAAAATCTGACTGAGCGGCAGCGAAAAATTCTCTGTTTAATTAATACAAAGTTAAATCGTATCTTGGCATTAGTGGCAGCAGTATTGTCGGTTTGGGTGCTGTGGCATCTTTACCAAATTGCCCCATTAGTAGCAAATTCAGCGAAATTTCTCCCACAATGGCGCAGCCTAGCACTACTGCTTGCGGGATTAGCTTTTTTAGGCAGCAATCTATTTTTACAAATACCTGTGAGTGTAATGCGAGTTTTAGTGACTAATGACACAGAATTCGCTGGCATAGAGCCATTATCTTTAGAAAAGATTAAGCAGGATTTCACAATTTTAGGTGTACGGGTTAATCAAATCGTCCCCCGATTGTTGCAATCCTTGTTTAGGATTAATACAGATTCATAGCAGCCCCAAAAGTAATTATTTCACTTTAAAGGGCTACAAGTGAGGAGCAGGGGGAGAAGAATTAATAATCAATGCCCCATGCCCTATTCCCAATACCCAGTTACCGTTGAAGTTAAAATAAAGGAATGAGAAACTATGGCTCAAATTCCAGCTTCTAGCGATCGCCAATTTTCTGCTGATACTGAAATTTGGTATAGCCTCAAATGCGCGATCTCCACTAGTTCCGGTTTTCAACGCTGGCAACTAGAACGCGATGCTCAATTACAAGGAATTCGCTTGGAACAGCAGGTACAGCGGTATTTAAGGGAAACTTTAGAAACTTTAGCATACTAAAAATTAAGTAAATCTTGTAGGCTTGTTTGCAAGCGACGGAGTTGACGGTATGCACTCTCCAAGCGATTGCCATCAACTTCAACTTCATTTGTGGGATAATTCTTAATAATTTCAATCAGCGACACTTGCCCGTCTTGACTCGCAGAAAGTACCAATGCGGCTCGTAAAGCCTGTCGGTCTGCTCTCCGAGACGGTGTATAAATAACTTGACTAATTTTATCCAAAAAAATATTACCAATCTGACTATTTAGCACTCTATCTAGAAAAACAGGGTTTATCTTCACTGGCTCCGTTAAATACTGACGAGTAGCTTTGGGATCTTGTCGCGCCAAAGCTAAATTGACTCTTAATGAACGTGAGAGTTGACCAGTTTGGGCAAAGGTGGATAGTTCCTCTACAGAAAGTGATTCACGGAAGACGCCATACTTCAGCACTATTTGTTCCGCAGCAAAGGCAGGAGTGGACAAAAAGAGAAGACAGGTAGTGCCTACTAAAACTAAAATGCGACGCAGCCCCAAAAAATTAAAGTGCATTTCTCCCTATTTCTCACAGATTTGCTTTTATTGTGATGATATTCCAGCAATATTATTTGCAGCATCTAACTTTAGGAAATACAAGAAATAAATCAGCCAAGGCAGGATGAGCGCTTAGACAAGGCAACAAGAGACTTGTTGATAGAACATCACTTCATCCCGAAAGCCTCTGTAGAGCTTGGCGAAAATCTATCTATCATCTCAATTAACGTGAGTTCGACAAGTCTTATTTGACCTCTCCCCCAGCCCCTCTCCGACGCCCAGAGGGGAGCAAAAAGCGGAATTTTTCTTGCTCCTCCCTTTCCGTTTCCCAGAGGCAGACTGGGAGGCAGAGGTTCATCGAACTCAAGTTCAATTAACAAGGTTTGGGGTCTACCCTTAATAATTTGCTCAAGCAAATTGTTAAGGGTAGGCAAACTTCGGCTACAGTGTACTAGTAGAATTTTCTGAATAAAAGAATATAACTAATGTATAAGTTCTGTGATCTATCTAAGGAATTTAGCTGAATCAGCGCTAATCATCCAGTATAGTTTTGCATAGATTTTACAGCAGCTACAAGGCTGCTACCTTCAATCTTGTTCGACACACCATAATTCAGCACATCACAGACGGAAAAAATGAAATACCGGGGTTTTCACATTTCTCTAGCGAAAAATTTTCGCCTTCTTTCTAGCAGTCATCTCAGATATACTTTGCGCGTAGGAGCTGGACTAACGGCTTTGCTAGTTGTTTCCGGCGGGTCAATACTACTACCTGGTGAAGTTAATGCTGGTGCTACTCAAGAAGGTATTGCTCCAACTCTCACAGCGCAAGCTCCTGCAACAGCCGCAGTGATTTACGTTAATCCCGCAACTGGTGCAGATAGTGCTGGTGCTGGCGCAACCTCAGCAGCACCCTACAGGAGCATCAGTTTCGCTCTGAGTCAAGCTCAACCAGGTGCAGTTATTCAACTAGCACCTGGGAACTATAACCAAGAAAGTGGCGAAACCTTCCCACTGTTGCTTAAACCAGGCGTGACGCTGCGGGGTGATGAAGCTACTAAAGGTCAGGCAATATTAATTACAGGTGGAGGTTTCTACACTAGTCGCACCTTTGCCAGACAGGACATTACCATCCTTGCCGAGCAAGATGCCACGATCGCTGGTGTCAGCGTCACCAACCCAAATAGCCGGGGTACAGCGGTGTGGGTGGAGTCAACTAATCCCATTATCAAAAACAGTACTTTTACTAACAGTGTTAGAGAGGGTGTTTTTGTCACAGGTACAGGCAATCCCAAAATCGAAGGTAACCTCTTTGTGCAAAACAAAGGCAATGGAATTTCAATTGCTAGAGCTGCTCAAGGAGAAATTCGGAGTAACTTATTTCAGGATACTGGTTTTGGTCTAGCGATCGGTGGCACTTCCACACCCCTAGTTGTGGAAAATCAAATTGTCGAAAATCAAGACGGTCTTTTTATCTCAGAGTCAGCAAAGCCTGTATTGCGTAAGAATGTCATTCAGAACAATAAGCGAGATGGCTTAGTTGCAACTGTCAGCGCTCTACCCGATCTTGGCACCAACGAAAATCCTGGTGGCAATCTTATTCGCAATAACACTCGTTATGATGTGAACAACGCCACCAAAACCAGTACAATTCTTGCTGTTGGCAACGATATCGATCAGAAAAAGATTTTTGGCTCAGTAGATTTTGTTGCGGCAAGTGTTGATCCACCTGGAGGGCCTGTTGCCTTTAAGGATGTGCCAGCAAATTACTGGGCAAAAACTTACATCGAAGCTTTAGCCTCCCAAAATATTATTGCTGGCTTTCCTGATGGCACCTTTAAACCCAATGAACCTGTAACCCGCGCTCAATTTGCCACTATTGTCACTAAAGCCTTAACACCACCAGTGAAACGCGCAGGTATTCAATTTAAGGATGTAGCAAGCAATTTCTGGGCTTATGCTGCAATTCAATCTGCTTACCAAAGTCAATTTGTTTCTGGTTATCCTGATGGCACTTTTAAACCACAGCAGCAAATTCCGAGAGTGCAGGCGTTAGTAGCTTTGGCTAATGGTTTGGGCTTAACTGCGAGTAATCAGAATGTCCTTTCCTTTTACACCGATGCTGCCCAGATTCCTAGTTATGCGATCGCTCCTGTTGCTGCGGCAACTGCACGGCAACTAGTAATTAACTATCCCACAGCCAAGCAACTTAATCCTAATCGTCAGGCGACTAGAGCCGAAGTTGCTGCCTTTGTTTACCAGGCACTCGTCAATGCTGGACGTGCTCAACCAATTCCTTCATCCTATTTGGTAACAGTTCAGTAAATGCCTAGTTAGCAAATTGAAAGCGCCTTACTAATTAGTTAGTCAGGCGCTTTCAATTAATGTGAATTTTTTATTTTAGGGTTTTTTAAACATAAAACTTGGGGTCTTTAAATATAGACGACCCCATTTGAATGTTATTGGGTTTATGGTCAGGGTCTTTATATTGGCTGACCCCGTTTCAACGATTTCTAGTTTCTCAGAAATTTTTACTTTTTGGAATTTCCTAATATTTTTTTTATTTTTTCTCTGTTGATATTTTAATCTTCATAACACCATTAATAAATTTGAAGAATATAAAGATATGCAAAAGGAAAGCAGTAAAAAATTAACAGCTAAATTTCTCGCTTCAGGAATTAGGATTTTTACCCGACTGGGGGCTTGGTTGCCGCCGCTGTTCCCAGCGCCAGAGGAAGACCATTAGGGCAACGATCGCTACTTGGAGAGCTAAACTAGGCAAAGCGCTCTCAACATTGCGCCCGGCAAGCACTTGGAAAAAAAAGATAAATGCGCCAATGGAGCCAGAAGCACCGAAAGCAATATAGATAAATTGTCGTAAGCCACGATAAGGAGCGGCTATTTCTGCTTTAAGGCTGGCATATTGTTTAGGGTTAAGACGATTTTTGGAATTTTGGTTTATCATGACTAAATCATGTTATACTCTTAGATTGTGAACGCCGATGTGGCTCAGTGGTAGAGCAGCTGATTCGTAATCAGCAGGCCGTGGGTTCAAATCCCATCATCGGCTTTGATAAAAGTATTGCTCAATAGTCAAGTTTGACATAAATCAAGTGTAGAGTGACTAATTATTCCTCGTCGGTGATAGATTAATGTCGTAGTGACAAATTATTGTCATCAAACCTAGTAATTTGCTTCTATATGTATTGGTGAAAAATTATCAAAACATAATTCAGGAGTCAGGAGGTCACTGAGCGTAGTCGAAGTGAGCCAGAATACCCTTTCAGGGAAGCAAGCTATAGAATTGAATTCTGTGATTTAACACTCCTACTCCCATTTTCAAGCCAGGTGGATTATTGCAGCAGAGGAGTTGTGCCATTACCGTTAGTTGAGGCATTTGCAATTGCAGCTTGAGTAGGTTGAGTAGTAAGAACCGCTACAAGTGGAGTAACTTTTGAACTAGAGTGTTTACTTCGTTTTCGATTGGAGCCGCCAGCCTTGGAATACTCCATACTGTTTTTGCCGTAGACAGTTGCAACTCCACTTAGCATTCGTTCAGACATTTCGGAGAGAGCTTTATCCATCTGGGTTACTGTTTTACGCGATTCTTCCAGATTGGAAACCAGCGTATTATTAGCTTCTAGCACAGCACGGGTAGTGTTGATTAGGTGGTTGTAAGCTTCAATGGTTAACCCATGTCCTAAATCTAGATTTTCATCAATAGATTTAAGCAAGGCGAGACGAAGTTGGGCTTTTTCAATAGCAGCAGAACCACGAGTTTTTAAAGACATAGCACATCCTTTTTTAATAATTCCTTTTTCAACATAGTGGAGTATCCTTTTGCCTGAGATGGGTAGTTTTGTGGATTTATTTCATTAAAAGTTCAACGAAATAATTACGAGTTTGCCTGTGTTTTTACTCATTTTTAATATCAATTTATTGTTTGAGAATAAGTACAATCAGCAACAGCAATCACAAAATCAATAAATGCGATCGCCAAAATAGCAATTGCGTACCCCGAAATAACAAATGAGTACCCCGAAATAACAAATGAGTATCCCGAAATAACAAATGAGTATCCCGAAATAACAAATGCGTACCCCGAAATAACAAATGAGTACCCCGAAATAACAAATGAGTACCCCGAAATAGCAAATGAGTATCCCGAAATAACAAATGCGTACCCCGAAATAACAAATGAGTATCCCGAAATTGAGTTAGATGATTGTTTTGATTACGGAGAAGACCGTTGGTTCGGTATAGGTTTTCTCGGCAACGGTGTAGCCGTTGTAGTTTGGACAGAACGCAAAAATAATGTGATTCGGATCATTTCAGCACGAAGGGCAAATCGGTATGAGCGACAAAAACTTGAGAAATACCTCTCGTACTAACTGGACAGCATTGGAGTCAATGAACGATGAAGAAATTGACTACTCTGATATTCCACCATTGACAGAAGATTTTTTTCAGAAAGCTACTCTCCGAGTTCCCGCACCTCAAGCACAGCAATTGGTACAGATTGAGCCAGATATACTAGAGTGGTTTCAAGCTCAAAGCGGAGAATATAAAACCTTAATCAACTCTGTTTTACGTCGTTACATCAAAAACTGCGACGAACACAGAGCAGTGTAACAATTTAAAATTCAATATTACACCGGAACTTCCCCCTCGATTAGATGACAATTTATATCGGGGGGTATTGCTTGATTATTTACTCAAAAGCTTCTTAGCAAAACGCGATCGCATCTTTTGGAAATCAAGCGATCGCAAAATCACTATATTGTCTGTTCACAAGTAAAAAATACTTATCCACGAGGTTCTTTCATTGGCAGACATACATCACCTGTGATGAAAATCTATCCGTTTCTGGAATCTAGGGCGCTGGTGTTGAATTTCTTTGATAATAAAATATGTGCGACTCTCACGCCCTTATCCATGAACGAACAGCGTCAACAAGCCTATTTCAACCTTATTCAAAACCTGTTGAATTGTCATAGTGACGATGAAGTACAAAAAATTTTGGCTGCAAACCAAGATTTAATTGATGCTGGTCTAGTACAAAAGATGCTGGAAATCGCAAGGAATCTACTAAGGCAGGGCGAATTAGACCAAGCTAATGGTTTGATGAATATAGCAGGACAGCAACTTGGGGTTTATAGTAAATTATCATCGACTGCCACAAAAAAAGAATGGTTAGATTTCTTAGAGCAAGCACTGAAAGTAACAGCAGATAGTATAAATAAGGTGCAAGTAGTTTACCCAATACTTAGAGCAAATATAAAAAAACTCAATAGTATTTCTGCAACAGTATTCAGAGATTGGGCAGAAAATAAACTGAGACAAGTACAATTAGATAAAGGCAAGGGTATTGCATCAGATATTGTTGATTTAAGTAAATTAATTCAAGAATTCACTTTGGGAGATAAACCCAACAATATAGAAATTGCTATTGCTGGCTATAAAGCAGCCCTTAATGTGTTTAATTACAATATATTTCCCTTACAGTGGGCAATGGTACAGAATAATTTGGGTATTGCTTACTGTCAGAGAATACTAGGAGATAAAGTAGAAAATCAAGAATACGCTATCCAATCTTTTAAGAGTTCATTAAAAATAATAGTCTGCTCTAAATTTCCACAACAGTGGGCAATAACGCAAAGTAATTTAGGGAATGCTTATTTTTACAGAGTAAAAGGAAATAGGGTTGAAAATGTTGAATTTGCCGTTAAAGCTTATACCGCAGCATTGGAAGTTATAACCCGCTCAACATTACCGTCAGAATGGGCAATGGTGCAAAATAACTTAGGAAATGCTTACCTTGAACGACAAGGGAAAGATAAAGAGAACATCGAAAATGCCATCATTGCTTATACAGCAGCTTTAGAAATATATACTCGCTTTGAATTTCCAGAACAATGGGCAATAACGCAAAATAATTTGGGTAATGCTTACCTTGATAGAGTTCAGCTTGATAGAGTTCAGGTATATAGAAATGAAAATATTGAAAATGCTATCACTATCTTTTCTGCTGCATTAGAAGTATTTAGTCGCACTGAATTTCCAGAACAATGGGCAATGATACAAAATAATTTGGGGAAAGCTTACCGTCAAAAAATAGGAGATAGAGTAGAAAATTTTGAAAAAGCCATCGAATTCTGTACCAGCGCTTTAGAAGTATTCACCCACACCAGCTTTCCGCAAAACCATGTATCAACTTTATCTAATATTGGTATTATCTACCAAGAAGCACAACAGTTAACTGAAGCTTATACAACCTTGAATTCAGCCATCACAATAGTCGAATCGTTACGTGGAGAAATTATTTCTGGCGATGAAAGCAAGCGCAAACAAGCAGAAGAATGGAACAAACTTTATCGCCACATAGTAGAAGTTTGCCTGGAATTAGGAAATATAATAAAAGCGATTGAATATGTTGAGCATAGTAAAACTCGCAATTTAGTTGAACAAATCCTAGAACGTGACGCTAAAACCATCTTCCCCCCAGATGTTGTCACGGAGTTAGAAAAATACAGAGATGAAATAGCTACAGGACAATATCAAATCCAAAATGGTAAAGCTGAAAATCCAAAAGTCCTAGCACAACATCTTCAAGAATTGCGACAGCAGCGTAATGAATTGCAAAACCGCTACTTACCTGTCGGTTATGGTTTCAAATTCGACTTCTTCCAAGGTTCTTTGGATGAGCATACAGCCATTATCGAGTGGTATCTTCTCAACGATAAAATTCTGGCGTTTATTGTCACAAAAAAAGGAGAGGTAACTGTTTGGCAATCCCAACCAGAAGACCAACAAGCTTTGTATGATTGGGTAAATCAATATTTGCAGAATTACTATGGTCAAAAAGACCAATGGCAAAATAACTTAGGGAAAGCACTCAAAGAATTAGCTTCGATTCTGCATATTGATGAAATACTAACCCAGATACCAAAGCACTGCGATCAACTCATCCTAATTCCCCATCAATTCCTGCATTTATTACCCCTTCATGCAATTCCAATAAATCAAAATTCTGAAAATTCATATTGTCTTCTGGATTTATTTGCTGGTGGTGTCAGCTATGCACCCAGTTGTCAACTACTGCAACAAGTACAACAGCGCAAACGTCCTGATTTTCAATCTCTATTTGCGATTCAAAATCCCACAGAAGACCTGAATTATACCAATTTGGAAGTAGAAAGCATATTATCTTACTTTCCCTCCCATCAAGTATTATCCAAAAACCAAGCCACAAAAGCTGCCTTATCCCAAGCAGCAACACAATTAAAAGAATCAAATTATCTCCACTTCTCTTGTCACGGCTCTTTTAACTTAAATTCTCCCCAAAATTCTTTTTTATTATTAGCAGATGCCTTTGTTTCCCCTATTCCTGATGAAGCTAACCCAGAAAAATATCTCAAAGTTTCCGATACGGAAGCTGTAGATTTAAGTAAATGTTTGACATTGGGTAATTTATTTGAACGAACCTTCGACTTTAGTCAAACTCGTCTCGTGGTTCTCTCTGCTTGCGAAACAGGTTTAATTGACTTCAATAATACCAGTGATGAATATATCGGCTTACCTAGTGGCTTTCTCTATGCAGGTAGTAGCAGTGTTGTAAGTAGTTTATGGACGGTAAACGATTTATCAACATCCTTTTTAATGATTAAATTCATTCAAATTTTAAAAGATGCTATAGATATGTCAATACCACTTGCTATGAATCAAGCCCAGCGTTGGTTGCGGGATGCTACTAAAGAAGAATTGCAGGAATGGGTAAAAAAATTGGCGTTAGATAACACTAAGAAAGGAAAGATACGTCGTCAAATTAATAATATTACTGGAGAGCAACCATTCAACTCTCCCTTTCATTGGGCTGCATTTACTGCTGTTGGCAAATAGGAGAATAATAATGTCTGATTATAAAATAACTGTTAATATTTTTATCCATCTGCTGAATACTCAATCTTCTCTATTTTCAGCAGAGGATAGAATTACACTAATGAAATTGATTAATAACCAACCTGATGACATTAAATCTTTATCCGATGCTATCTCAGATTGGCTGTCAGAACATCCTGAAGTAGATGAAGCTTTAGCAGAATTTGAGGAAATAGGAACAAGAGCACCAGGCGATAAGCAAGCAAATACAAATATTCCCAAATACGAACTTGATAAAAAGAATATACTTAATGAAATTCAACAAAGTTCGTCATCTGCTAAGGAGACAAAAAACCGACTTCGACTTAGATCCCCGACTTTTTAAAGAAGTCGAGGATCTGAACACTGCGACATTTATCTTTAATTTAAAATGGATTATTTTTCAACAGGAAAGATAGCTTATCCCAAACTAACTCTTTATGCCTTTCATCTGAAGCATAGCCAGTCACAAAAACCTAAAATACCTGTAAAAAATGTCAACGATTTATGGTTAAAATGCCAGCAGCTTGGTAAACAACTTGGTATTCCTAAACTAGAAACTTTACCTGAACTGATTGAAAAAGCAAATAATAAAAAAACTAGCATCACTGGAGAAATACTTCCCGAACGTTTTTTAAAATTTACCGCCATCCAACATCAACAAAATCTACACTTAAACGGTGAAGCTAATCCCTTAGAAATTCACGATACCTACGCCCTTGATTTAACTCTACGTTATCCCGATCCAGAAGTAAAACTTGCTGATTTAAGAGGGCTAAATTCAGATGATTGCTTACTTTCTAAAAATATCAAAGCTTCTCTAGGACAAACCCTAGTATTTTTTGCTCAACCTGTAGGAAAAATAGATGATGAACAAGCGTTCGCTGATGCTTGTGTCAAAGCATTATTATCAGAAGAAACTGTCCAAAAACTAAATGTTTATCGTCAGCATCAAGGGCAATTATTAGGTAATCCGATATTTGAATATAACAATGATGCTGATTTTCCTGAAACACAGTGTCATTTATTAATTTGGTTAAATACTCATGACATTACTACAGAATTAGAAAACAAGGGAGAATATTATTATCCTTTAATTGACCTTCTTCTTTGTCGCAGTAAAATTATTTATGCTCGTTCTGAAGCTATATGGTGTTATGAACAAGCTAGATCAGCTAATTATGATCTGGAAAAGTATAAACAAGAATTTAAAGAGCAAAAGAATAACTTGATAGATTCAAAATTTGATAATTTCAATCAATGGCTACAGGAAATACCAGAAATTTCATTTAATTATGTTGATTATTTAAGAGATTTAGAACTGCACAGAACTACAATTCAAACTAATAGTAAAAACTATCGTTTATATCTTGACAAGCTAAATAAAATAGGCATTGACTCAGATAATTTAGAATTTTTGTCCAACTTCCTAGAACTGGCTGAAGATACCTTTGTCGAACAAATTAACACCAACTTAGCTTATCTTACCCCCGGTCAAAACCTCTTTGACCAGATGATTAGTACAATTCGCGGCATAGTAGAAATAGAACAAGCTAAACGCGATCGCTCTTTAGAACGCACCATCCAAGTATTAGGTATAGCCTTTGGTGGCGGTGCAATAGTTTCTGGTGTTGTCACCGGACAAATAGATAAACCCTTTGCACCACAGATAAATTTCAAGTATCCACTTCACCCCTTGGTATCATCTTTACTTTGGAGTGTTTTAGCTACGGTGATCTTTGGTATGGTGGCGTGGTGGGTTACTCAACCGAAACCCAAGAGAACTAAGATATGATTCGTAAAGAAAATCTTAGAGGATGTTTTAAAAGTCCTTTCGTCGGTAGCAAAACGTTATCGATCCCCCCAACCCCCCTTAAAAAGGCTACGGTGTACACACAAATCGAAAAAAGATCAATTTCTCATTGTTCTCTCGTTTATCTCGTTCCTATGCAGAGCAATAGGAATGCCTAATTAGAGGCTCTGCTAGTCAGATATTGAGTCAGAGACTCAATGAATGCATTCCCAGTCGGAGACTGGGAACGAGGAAATGCTTATCAAGCTAGGTTTTTAGGACTTGTGTGTACACCGTAGAGGGGGGTTAGGGGGGATCTAAAAGTGTCTCTCAAACTCAGTTTCACAGAAAGCTTTTAACAAATCGATACAATTAGCGATCGCTCCTAAATGAGCAATTTCGTATCCATGTGTATTTTGGGTGGGAAACGCTAAACAAGCAGCACGTCCAACATGGCCAAATTTCATCGCAATCGAAGCATCACTGCCAAATCCGCTGAGAGTTGTGAATTGTATTGGCATATCGAGTTGCTTTGCACTATGGCGCAATTGACTATTTAACCCCTCATCATATATTCCATAGGCATCTTGAGATAAAAGTACAGGACTTTCCCCATCTTTAACGGGATATTCCTCAGATAATGGACAAATTTCTAAAGCAATTAAGGCATCCAAACGCTGATTTTGGGTGAAAAATAGCGCCCCAATTGCTCCTACTTCTTCTTTAGCTGACGCTACTAAATAAACATCAACAGCAGGCTGTTTCAGGTTTTCAGCCAAAGCTAGCAAAATGGCAACAGAAGCTTTGTTATCCAAGGTGTAACCGGCAATATGATTCTTTAACCGAATTGGACGCTTGCGATGTTTGCCGATTACCATTCTAGTTCCAGGTCGAATGCCAGCTGCTTCTAATTCCGCAGATGTCAGCTTCGTTTCAATCCAGGCATTTTCCCACTTAACAGTTGTATCTTCTTGCTGCACTTTTTGGGGCGATTCGTGGGAAACGTGGCGGGAACCAAAGCTGAGAATACCGCTAATGGTTTCGTTATCTCCGATTAAATCGACAACACCTTCGCCATAAACCCACGGGAAAGAACCGCCAAGTTTGCTGACTTTGACACGGCCTTCATCACCAAGATTCTTGACAATTGCGCCAATTTCGTCTTTGTGTGCGGTGATGGCGATCGCTCCATCTGGATTTTTCCCTGGAATTTTCGCAATAATATTATCGGCGCGATCGCACCAAACTTCTACACCCAGCGCCGCAAATCGTTCCATCAACAACTGATTAATCTCAGCTTCTACACCACTCGGAGAATGGTGCATGACTAATTCTTCAATAATTTCAAATAAGCGATCGTAATCCCACATCAATACAGTTAGTTTAGTTTTCAACTGTTGTATGAGACAATTGTGCATCAACAACCCGCACTACTGATACAACTGCTGCTCTTTTTTGTTGACGCTTCAGCATTCCTAGCGCACCAAAAGCACCCAGAGCTAAAATTCCCAAGTTTATCGCAGGTTCCGGGACAGACTTAGCATTAATCGCCGCCAGTGCAGTATTTGCTATCGCCTTATGAGCAGCGGTGGTTGGGTGGAAATCGTCCCAGAGGAGAAACTTGTTGTTACCGGGGTCACATATATCTAGCCTAGAGAGACAAGACTCGGTTACATTCGTAAAACCTAAAGCACTTGCCTGATTAAATAGAGAAAAAATGTCAATAGAGATGATGTTGAGATTGGGGTCTTGGCTCAAAGCACTCACAGTTGTTGCTAAACCCAAGTTAAACTCACTAGTCGATTTGCTTAGGGTTGCAGGATTGCGATCATCAATTGTAGCGGCTGGTATCTGTCCCAAATCTGACAAGTTAAACACCAAAATATTTTTCGCGCCAGATCCTATCAAAGTATTCAACGCCAGGGATATATTACTGATTGGCGTGGTAGAGTCTTCGGGGTTAAGAAAAAGGAAATCATTCGCACCTCCCCACAATGTATAAAGTGCATCTGGGTTAGCAGTTTGATTATTTGCTTGCAGAGTTCCAGCAAAACCAAGAACTTGTTGGAGTACTCCCGGTAAATTTGCATTGGGAACGACAGCGTTACCTGAACCAGAACTAGCACCACCGAAAGCGAAGTTTATCCCTTGGGTAGGCGGCGTGGAAGGAATAGTAGTTAATAAAGTAGGGTTTAACCCTAACTGATCTCCGAGATAATCCACCCATAGTGGCCCATCGGTAAAACGCCCTTCAAAGTAAGGTGGGCTTAAAGGAAATGTTTGAAGAGTAGCATTATATACATTGCCTTGGTCGGAAAGACTATCGCCAAATACATAAAGCTGATTAAAACTCGCAGCCAAGACTTTGGTTGGCAACATGAAAGAGAATAGAACAAATCCTGCTGCAAGAGCTTGTTTTTTCATATTTGTTTTACCCGTGGTATTTGTTCGTTTTAGTTAATTTACGTTGTTTTACTTAACTATGCACCAAAAATTCATCAAACATGGGTAAAAACGCTGAAAATACTTAGATTTACATTCTCTTGATAAAAAATAGTTATTTCACAAAGAAATGACAAACATTACCACCTTTTAGAAGGTAATTGCTCACTTTTATGCTACGAGAGACTAACCGCCTTTTAATTTCAAAACCTCAGCAGCTGATACACCCTCACCCTGAGTGCCGAAATACCACAAAGCTGTAGCAGCCTCAGCACGAGTTACTGGTTTTTTGGGTTGAAACAAAGTCGTATAACCAAACACCCGCCGAATATTTGATTGTTCACCATTTTGATAATCAGCCAACACCGCTCTTAAAGCCTTGGGGTCAATTCGCGCTGCATCTTGGAAACCCCAGGTTTGTTTAACTGCATCTAAGTTAGCAGAGGGTAAAGCTTGGCGAGTATCTAGAGGTAATTTCCACAACAGCAACTGTTCACGCGTTAGGGGTGCATCAGGACGAAACAAAACTACTGTAGAATCTCCAGACAACGGACTAGGAATTAACCCAGCTTCGGCTAATCCCTGAATTGCTGGAAAATCAGGGTCTTTTGCCGACACATCACTAAAAGCTGGTTGAGTAGTTTCTGATGCCAAGCGAATTTGTTTAGCTGGATTGCTGATATGCATAGTATTGTTAGCAGCAATTAGCCAACGAGCATATTCCCGATGTGTAATGATTTTACTGGGTTCAAACTGGTTAGTTGTGGTAGTAGAGTTACTCTTAGTTGTCTTTGGCTCTAAAGACAAAACACCTAATGCAGCCAAGTCTTGGATATATTGCCGCCATTCTTGCGGTGCTTTGTTCAGATCGTTAAATTCCTGAGATTCAGGTGTCGCTGTAGGAGTTATTTGATTATTAGCCGTGCTTGGTGGCTGTGCTGCCAAGTTTGCGGGTGGTGTCGGGCCAATAAACTGTGGATCTACTGGTTGAGGAACGGCGTTAGTAGTTTCGTTAGGATTTGCAGTTGGGGTAGATTGTGCCGTTGCAGTACTATTAGGTGTGTATTCAATCAGTAATTCGGTTGCTGTTTGGGGTTGATTAGGTGTGGCGTTAGTAACTGATTTAGGCTGAATGGAAACCTTCAACAGCAAATCGTTACGACGTGCCTCAAAAGCACCTCCCGCATCATCTGTTGGCTGTTGTAAAATCTGCCAGTTATTTGTTTGAAACTGGCTGCGATAAAAGCTAGCAATAAAGTTACTGGGGTCAGAACTCAACCAACGAGTTGAGACTCTATTTTCTGAACCGTTAGCAGGTGTAACTTCCTCTAGTTTGGCATTGGAGTATAGGGGGATATCTTTGGGAAAATCAGGTGGTAACTGAACTGTTGATTCGTTTGGCTGTGCTTGCGGTTGGTTAGTCTGAGATTCTCCAAAGACAGCTGGATTGCTTTGCAGCTTCGGATCTGCCGCCAAAGATTGCTCAAGGTTTTTGGCGACTGGACTGTTAGCACAGGCTGTTAAGGAAGTGAGTAGAACAGCCCAAATTAGAAATACAGCTGGACGTTTGCAGGGAAGCACAGGAAATCACAAATTGAGTTTCAATTCCTACCCTAGCGCAGACTGTTCATTAAATGGGAATGGGGCATTGGGCATGGTTTTCTCTTTTTCCCCTTATATCCCTTATATCCCTTGTATCCCTGCTTTTTCTGCTCTCTGACTATTTGTATCACCAAAACGACACTACCGACTCACGGCATCTTCTTCGTAAATGTCTCTGTTGGTGATGATGATATCTCCAAAAATGAGTAAACGGTAGCAAAAGCTACCGTATTGTCTTCGTTTTACAGCCATTAGGTTTTGATAATTCCCATGCTTATTTATAGAATTCCCTAAAATTCTGGCAAACTAACATTTTTGAAAAAAAACATCAATAAATCTGGAATGCTTGCTAGATAAGAGTTTTGTCATTTGGGTGATCTAATCTAGGACTCCACCACAAGGATTATCACAAATTTTCAGAGAGTTTTGGAAATATTCCATTCTTAGAGCGGATAACTGATTGATAACTAGCTAAACCGTTCTTTAGCTAGTAAAAGCTTTAAACTTCTTCCAGATACACTATAATAAGATGCCTACGGCGGGCAAAGCCTACGCCAAGCAACTGAAGTGATAGACTAGGATTAAATTCCCTCTTAGCCTCACCCAAGGAGGGGAATAGATAGATAAAGTTCGCTAACGCTGGCTTACAATCGATTTTGGCAATTATTCATCTGACGATGGTAAGCTGAGTAAGGCAATAGCTGGAAAATGCCAGTTTTAAGCAATTCCAGGGATTTAGCGTAAGTTCGTTATTCTTGGCGGCTGAGGTTATAGGTAAAACAGTCAAGTGTCGCAGCAGTTTCCCTAGTATCTCTAAATTGATTTTCTAGGGAAAGTGCTACTTGTGCTGTGGTCAAGAGTTTCTTGGCAGCCTCGAAAGCAGTGAGTGCTTCCTCTAAAAGTGCGTAGTTTACCGCCGTAGGCATCGCCTCTATGTTATCCAAAGCTTTCTCTCTGGCAACCCATCCCCTGTTCATCTGGGATAGGGCAGCGGTTCTTTTAGGAAAGCTGGGCACAAGATGCGCTTCGCAAGTTATAGAGGCAGTGCATAGTTAGCTATGGCTGTTTTCACAATCATTAGTCGGATTGAGTAGAGGCAAAGAAGACACTTCATCCAATGCACTGGCGGTTGAGAAAACCCTCTACAAACTTGGTCTGAACAGTTAACAGCTTCCTGATAAATTAGATACAATTAGCATCTGCGTTTGTTTGGAGATCGCTTGTTCAAAGCGAGTACTCAAATTGACAAGCTGCTGCACTAACCGATTTGACATAGTAATAACGTTTTCAGCTGATAACTCTGGCGAAAATTTTTAATTCAGGGCAAATTAAGACTTATATCCAAGGGGCTTGGGTGTTTCTTGGAGATGAAGTTAGCCAAAAGGGGGCAAAAGGCTGAAAAAGATATGTCTAATGTCAAAAACGCAGATCGGATAGGAATATGAAAATCTAAAATAGATATTAAGAAGAAAAACAACGACCATCGACAACCGTCAGTCCATTTTACTTTCTGTAAAGCGTCACCGGGTTGTTACCAGTGCTGAAACACGATTACATGCAAGTTTCCCAGGATCAGCCTATTTATTCTGAGGCTCCCCTCCAGCTGTTACTGTTTGTCGATGGACGCCCCAAGTCCCGCCAACAAGTGCAGCGAATACGTGCTTACTTAAAAGAGTTGCAGGCTGAGTATAGTTTTGAACTTCAAACTATCGATGTTGGACAACAACCTTACTTAGCAGAACACTTTAAATTGGTAGCAACGCCAGCTTTAATTAAAATTCATCCAGAACCACGACAGGTTTTGGCTGGGAGTAATATCATAGCGCAATTGAAAAATTGGTGGCCTCGGTGGCAAGCTGCTGTAGACGCCTACTTAAAATTACAGGAAGACTTACAAGAACGGATAGACGACAATGTTAGGGTGACATCACCCAAATCCACTATCCGTTCAGTTGCTGTTTCTGCTGAACTAATCCGACTCTCAGACGAAATTTTTCGCTTGAAACAGGAAAAAGATAACCTCCAAGAGCAGCTACAGTTTAAAGATCGGGTGATTGCGATGCTGGCGCACGATCTCCGCAATCCCCTAACTGCCGCCGCGATCGCTATAGAAACTCTCCAATCTAATTACAATTTAGAGACAGGCCAATTCCAGCGTCTCAAACCATCCTTGACAGCGCATCTATTAAAACAAGCCCGTAATCAAACTAAAGTCATTGATCGGATGATTGCCGACCTTTTACAGGTGGGTCGTGGAAAAGATACGGAGTTTCCAATTTTACCACAAAAAGTACAGCTAGGTAAACTATGTTTAGATGTACTGGAAGAATTGTGCGATCGCTACACCGCCAAATCCCAAGAAGTAGAAACGGATATTCCCAATGACTTGCCCTATGTATATGCTGACCCAGAACGCATCCGGCAAGTGCTAGTGAATCTGTTGGATAATGCCATCAAATACACCCCAGAAGGTGGCAAAATTAGCGTCGCCGGATTGCACCGCACTACGCAAAAAGTTCAGTTTAGTATTGGCGATACTGGGCCTGGTATTCCTGTAGAAAATCGCGATCGCATTTTTGAAAATCACTTCCGACTGCAACGGGATGAAGGCACAGAAGGTTACGGCATTGGTCTTTGTCTATGCCAACGCATCGTGCTAGCACATTATGGTCAAATTTGGGTGGACTCTGCTCCCAATAATGGAGCATGGTTTCACTTCACACTGCCAGTTTATCCTTCTTAGGTATTGGGTATTGACAAATGACCAATGACTAATGACAAATGACAATTAAGAACTTGAGATAAAGCGATCGCGCCCCCCAGCCTTTGCTTGATAAAGTGCCTTATCTGCCATCACGATCAAATCTGAAGGTGAGGATTCCCAATTAGGAACAACAGTCGCTACGCCCATACTAAGAGTGACATATTGACTCACCGCAGATCCGTCATGAACAATTTGCAAATCTTTAACTCCGGCTTGTATCACAGAGGCAACATGAACTGCACCAGATGCAGGGGTGTGTGGCATAATCACAGCAAATTCTTCGCCACCATAACGCGCTACTAAATCCTGATGTTTTTGTACCTTAAGGCTTAAGACAGCACCGACTTTTTGTAAACAGACATCCCCAGCCGGATGACCATATCTATCGTTATAAAATTTAAAAAAATCGATATCACACAAAATCATTGACAAAGGAGATCCCTCTTGTGCGAGGTTAATCCACTGAGTATTAAGATAATCGTCAAAGCGGCGACGATTAGCCAACTCAGTTAAGCCATCTACATTGGCAAGGTGATGCAAAGCTTGGTTTGCCGCCTCTAATTGTTTGTATACTTGCGCTTGCTGTAGCAGTCGGCGCAACCGCTGGCGCAATACAGGCCAGTGAATTGGCTTAGTTACATAATCAGTCGCCCCAGCGTCAAAAGCACGATTTACAGATTCCTCATCATCCAAGCATGTGATCATCAAGATGGGAGTGCGCTCCCATATCTTGGATATAACCGTATTTTTAAGTGTCGAGTTAGTATCAAAATTTGCAAGGGCTGATATTAAATTATTTCTGGCAATTTGGAGCAAGTGCTTACAGCAGGTAAAGCCATCCATTACAGGCATTACAGCATCTAGCAAAACTATATCTGGTTTGATAGCCTCGTAAGCATCTAAACATTGCTTACCATCATTGACTTCGACCACTCGATAACCTTCTTGTTCCATAGCTTTACGCAACAACACTCGGATGGTCTTGTCATCATCAGCCACTAGAATCAGTGGCGGTTGCTTTGTAGAAAGAGGAAATGGGCTTATGCCTGACATGAGTTGCCTTCCACTTGCGGGACTATCCTGAAAAAGGCTGTGCAACTCGATCGCATGGGGGCGATCGCTATTTTCCTCAATGCCGGGATTTGCGACAAAGGTGTGTCTGGCCTCAAAATCAACTGTTTTTTGACAATGGACTGCTCAATGTTCTTGAGCCAAGCAAGCGGTAGATAACTAAGTTGCATAGACAATCTATAATTGGAGCACGAAGGCAATTGTTACCTTTTTGTTCAGCTATGGTTTTGAGAGAAAATTGTTACTTTTATATTTCCCCATTGTTAAAGTCAAATTACAATTTTTTTGAGAATTGCAAATACATACCTGAATTATGTAGTTCTGTAGTTAGTTTAGAAACTTAGTAAGGCAGAGCAATGCAATTGCCAAAATCCGCTTAGAAGATAGCTAATAGTAAATTATTAATATCACCTGACTTAAATTTATTTAGTCTATTCGGGAAGGTTTGCTGAGATTTAGTATAATTACATAAGGATCAGATAAAGCTTAGTGCAAAGCTTTATTATCTAGTGAATCTAGGTTAGCAAATTAAGTAAAAGTTCTTATTTAATTCGATTTAGTATATCTAGTAATACTTGACATAAATCCACCTAAAATCTCAATTAATTAGATATTTGACTCAAACAACTTTTTAAAGATAGGAAGATTTCTACTACAATATATTAGTCAACTAAAAAATCGGTTGTTTATTCTAAAATTACTAAATTAAAATTAATAAATTCTTCAAATCAACACATTAAACCGCCATCTTTTGGACTATACAAACAACCGGAAAATCTTACAAAAAATCTAACCCTATTTACATCCACCAAATTTTTAAAATGCCAGACTCATTAATGTATCAGCAGGATAACTTTGTTGTTCTAGAAACAAATCAACCAGAACAATTTCTGACACTATCAGAGTTATTAGACAAGCTAAAAACAACTCTCCAACAACTCATAATTCAAGATTTGCCGCCTGACTTGCAAAAGTTTGATACTTTGGAGGCTCAAGCACAATATTTACTCGACACTAGTTGCGAATTAGATATTGGCCCTGGAAAATATTTACAGTGGTATGCAGTTCGTTTAGAAAAGTAACTTTTTAGTCAGTGGTTAAGAGAATCACAAAAAATAACTTAAAAGCCATAAAGATATGGAGTCTGGGTAACAATAATTTTTTTCTTGAGAGGATGTTTTAAAAGTGGTCGGATGTAATTTTAGTCACTTCTATATCCTCCCTGACCTCGAAAAAAAAGGGAACCAGAATAAAAGTCCCCCTTAGAGGATGTTTGAAAAGTCCTCTTGTCGGTATCAAAAATTTTAGTTCCCCCCTAAACCCCCCTTTGCAAGCTATCCATTATAAACATCTTTCTTAACAGAAAATTGGACAAAAGCCAGAGATTGTGTATTGTCTATACGAAGAGCCGGAAGCATCGCAAAGTCAGCAAATGGAACAATGGATCACACAGGAACTAGAAAGAACCGAATTAGGTGACACCAGAAGAACCAAACGGTTAATCAAAATAGTCGAAAATTTAAGTGCGAAACCGGAAGCCAGTGTTTTGCAAGCAAGTGAAACATGGGCGCAAACGAAAGCCACCTATGACTTCTGGGATTCACCGTACATCAAACCATCCATGATTAGACAAGGACATATCGATGCGACAGTAGAGCGAATTACCCAACATAGAGTAGTCTTGGCAATACAAGATACCACAGAACTTAACTACACCAGCCACAAAGCTCTATCGGGAACAGGATATCTCGATAGTTCTTATGCCAAAGGGTTAAAAGTCCACTCAGTCTTCACTGTCTCCCCACAGGGAATACCATTGGGCATCATCGAGCAAGATGTGTGGTCAAGAAACGAAGAAGAACTAGGAAAATCTGAACAAAGGAAACAAAAACCGACAAAAGAAAAAGAAAGTCAAAGATGGCTTGATGCTTTGAAAAAAACTGACTCAATCATTCCCGAATCAGTACAAGTAGTGACGATTGCTGACCGAGAAGCCGATTTTTATGACTTATTTGCTGATGCTCGTCGTCCTGGGTCAGATTTTCTGATTCGAGCTACTCAAAATCGCTGTCTAGTTGGCAGTGAGCAGCATTTATGGTCAACTTTAGAGTCTGTTGAGTCGGTTGGCACAATGACAGTAGAGGTAAAACGCTCTGCGACTCAAACGCCAAGAACAGCCATCTTGAAGATTCGTCATGCCACAATTACCATTGCACCACCGCAGAATCGCCCCCAAAACAGAACTTCTAGCAACTAAGTGACATTGCAGGCTATTTTAGTCACAGAAGTTGAGCCACCACCAGAGATCGAGCCGATTACCTGGTTACTGCTGACTACCTTAGAGATTACCTGTCTGGAAGATGTTCGAGCTGTATGTGCGATGGTATAGTTATCGCTGGTTGATTGAACGTTATCACTATGTTTTAAAAAAGTGGCTGTGGCATTGAGAAGTTACAACTCGAAACTGCCCACAGAATCGAGATGGCTTTGGCTACCTACAGTATCGTTGCTTGGCGTTTGCTGTGGCTGACTTACTTAGCTCGTTTTCAGCCTGATGCTAGTTGTGAACTAGTTTTAGCCACTCATGAGTGGCAAGTCCTCTACACCACTATTCATCATCAACTTTATCCTCATACTACACCACCGACTCTGGCTCAAGTGGTCAATTGGATTGCTCGACTTGGTGGGTTTTTAGGTCGCAAAAGCGATGGCTCTCCAGGTGTAAAAGTTCTCTGGCGTGGATTAAGTCGATTACATGATCTGGTTGAGGGTTGGCTGCTTTGCCAGTCTTTCAATAATTAATTATTGCTCCATCCTATCGTCGGTTTCTGCGGTGTTTTCCTTCTTCCACTACCGATAATTAGTTTTTTACACCAAAGTTGCCATGCGAAAATTTCACTTTTTCAAACTCTGTTGATTCTCGTGCCCATTTTCTCCTGTCACTTGTGATTTTTTGGCTTCCATCCTTCCCTACATAACTACTCTTTTTTGTCAATGTTCTTATTAAGAAAGATGTTTATAATGGATAGCTTAAAAAGGGGGGAACCAGAATTAAAGTCCCCCTTTTTAAGGGGGATTTAGGGGGATCTAAAAGTGATAAAAGTCACAGCGAAACACTTTTCAAACAACCTCTTAATAAGGGAGACTTTGGGGGATCTAAAACGTTTTACTCCCGATAAAAGGACTTTTAAAACATCCTCTGACTATTGACTGCTGACTAGTGACTCTTTTTGAGTATTGATCAACGCTAGCTCAATTGTATTTTCAGATGGCTGTGTTATTTGAATCTCCAATCCAGGGCCAAAATAGTTGGTCATTTTTTCCTGCTTTTTTTGCCACGCATCAAATGGTATTAGCGGTGAATCAAATTCTAAAATTAGGGCATAGTTCCCATTAACTTCTGTTTCTCGCAACCCTGTGACTGTTGGCCGCTCCTGGTCTGTAGGACTCAAACCCAGAAAAGAAAGTGTTGTATCTAAATGAGCATCTTGACCGTAGCAATATCGGGTAATATCTTTGCGAATTTTATTTTGAGTATCAGTTGCTTGCTGCTGGCGTAGCATCAGTGCTGAAGGTGACGTAGTTTGGCTAAAGGGTACTGGCTTAAGTTCATTAGCTTTCAGCGCTAGTCCTCCCAACAAGAGAGGAATGCCGTAAAAAAATCCGACAAGATTGAGTGTGGCATTATTATCAGCATAGGCGATGAAGCCAATAACCGTTAATATGCCGCCGATAGTTAAACCGAGTGTTCCCAAAGAGATTTGGCGTAGCATGAGCTTAAATTAGTATAAAGTCTGAATACGTCAGTTTTATTATCATCGGCTATGAGTAACAAATTAGGGAAGAAGATCGTTCCCAGTTAAAAGGGCGTATAGTGTCCCAGAAGGCAGGATTTTGAGTTAACTTTAAACTTAAAGGTAGTTAAAGATAGGAAAAAAATAATGGATCTACAGACTATAAAAGAGCGAATTGTCGCAGTTCAAAATAAACGCGAGTACCTGTTAAGCCTACTGGAGCAACCAAACCTGGGAACTTTGAGAGTTGACGTAAATCAGGCTTTGGAAGAACTGGATGAATTAATTGATGAATTTAGACGCACCATTCCGGTAGAGTAGAAATCATTAAAAATAGCGTCGGTTTAACCCTTAACTTCAGGTTATACCGACGCTCCTCACTATTATCATGTGCTCAAACCCCCAGAATTGAACTAAGCCTGAGTTGACGAAGCAATATTGCTGTATCATTTATCCTGCAAATGAACCATCTCCTGCACGCTGACCTAACTGCCTAACTAGGGCAATAAGTTCGCTTGTAGGCACATCTTTCTTACAAACATCATCAAAGCTAGACATTGCCTTTGTCCCCTGAAAATTTACGTCTTCTACTGAGGAGTAAGCAAGAATCTGGGTGTTCGGAGATATAGCTTTAATGTGACTAGACGCACTCCAGCCATCCATGACAGGCATTTGTAAATCTAGAACAATGACATCAGGATGGCAACGTTTAACCATTTCTATCGCTTCTTCACCATTGCTGGCTAAACCTACTACTTGAATATTTTCCTGGCAAGAGAAAACCAATTGCAAGGTTAAACGAGTCAGTTCGTGGTCGTCAACTACTAGAACACGCAAGGTAGAAAGCTCACAGGATAACATTAACATTGAGGGGCAAGACGAAATTATTCAAAATAACCCCTCTAGTTTATGGGAACAAGTGCCAGCCCTGACTCTATCCTATGGTTGAATAACTTGTGTGAACCCATGAAAAACAACTTAGACAACTGCTCAGAAGATTAAATTTTTCTAAAAAAAACTAAGTTGAGCTAGTTGTCAAGGTACAAGTAACTTATTTTTTAATCAATCAGGTTTGAGGCTACACCAGTTGAGCGTAATGCCATGTTCATAAGAATTTTTTGGGAATTTGCTTCTGGAGAATCATCATAGGGACGACGTTGAATATAAGTGCCATCGGCTTGTAATTCCCAAGCTTGGCGATTATCTGCGAGCATAATTCCCATAATTTCTTGCAAATCTTTAGCAATATCTGGGTCTTTGACTGGGGTAATTACTTCGACTCGGCGATCTAGGTTGCGGCGCATCCAGTCGGCACTGCCAATATAGATTTCCTCCTGTGTATTGTTATGAAAATAATAAATCCGAGAGTGTTCTAAAAAGCGACCGACAATGCTGATTATGCGAATATTTTCACTAATGTCTTTGAGTCCTGGGCGCAAACAGCAAACGCCCCTAATAATTAAGTCAATTTGCACTCCGGCGCGGGAAGCTTCATATAGTGTGGCGATAATTTGTGGATCGACTAGGGAATTCATTTTGGCAACTATGCGCCCAGAAAACCCGTTTTGAACATTTTCGATTTCGCGGTGAATTAGTGACAAAAAGCGATCGCGCATATTCACAGGCGCAACCAGCAACTCTCGATAAGATTTTTGTAAAGAGTAGCCTGTCAAGAAATTAAATAAATCTGTGATGTCAGCACCCAATTCTTCACGGCAACTAAACAATCCCAAATCTGTATACAGTCGTGCGGTTTTGGGGTTATAGTTACCAGTCCCAATATGCACGTAGCGACGTATCCGGTCTTTTTCGCGCCGTACTACCATGACGGTTTTACTATGGGTTTTCAGACCCACTAAACCATAGACAACATGAACTCCAACTCTTTCTAGTCGTCTTGCCCAGTAAATATTATTCTCCTCATCAAACCGCGCCTTTAATTCCACCAGCACGGATACCTGCTTACCATTTTCAGCAGCAGCAATTAAGGCGTTGACGATGGGTGAGTCGCCAGAAGTCCGGTAAAGGGTCATCTTGATGGCTAACACATTTGAATCGTAGGCGGCATGGGTAATAAAGCGCACGACTGTTTCTGAAAAGGATTGATAAGGATGGTGTACTAGTAAATCCTTTTCCCGAATCACAGCAAAAAAGTCTTTTCCTTCGTCCGTTTCTAGAACATCTGGATCTAAACTCGGTTCCCTCAGTCTTTGCAACCGTATTGGTACAACAGATTGGCGTGGTGGATCTTTGAGTTCTGGCAGTGGTAAGGACATGAAATACATTAAATCCCGCAGTCCCAAAAGTCCGTCTACTTCGTAGAGATCGCTTTCTGTTAATTCCAAATCTTGCAATAATCGCGATCGCACTATGTCAGGAGTCTGAGACTGAATTTCTAGCCGGACTGGACTCCCACCTAGTCGCCGTTTTCGCAATTCCTGTTCGATCGCTAACAATAAATCATCTGCTTCATCTTCTTCTAAGACCAAATCGGCATCACGGGTAATCCGGAACGGATGATATTCTTGAATATTCATCCCTGGAAATAGAGATTCCAAGTTATGAGCGATCGCCTGTTCTAAAGGTACTCCAGTCCAGTGGGCAGGTTTTTCGCTGTTCTGATCTCCCAACTCAGGCGGTATCGGTAAAAATCGTGGCAGAACACTGGGGACTTTGACTCTGGCAAAGAATTCTTCTTCGGTGTCTGGATTTTTGACCACAACAGCCAGATTCAGACTGAGATTAGAAATAAAAGGAAAGGGATGACTCGGATCAACAGCCAGAGGAGTCAAAACTGGAAAAACTTGTTCCTCAAAATAACTGTCGAGATGAGTCCGCTGTTTTTGATTCAAATCTATGTAATTCAGGATATGGATGCCATGATTTGCTAGTAGCGGACGAAGTACTTCTTCAAAATGTTGATGCTCTTTCTTTACATGGGGAATGAGGGTAGACCTAATATCGTCTAACTGTTGTTGTGGTGTCCGACCATCGGGAGTTAACAGGCTGACTTTCGCTTCTACTTGTTGCTTTAAACCAGCAACGCGCACCATGAAAAACTCATCTAAATTAGAGTTGAATATTCCCAAAAACTTCAGGCGTTCCAGAAGTGGGGTGCGATCGTCACAGGCTTCATGTAATACTCTGCCATTAAATTCTAGCCAGCTTAACTCTCGGTTAAGATAATATTGTGGATCGCTGAGATTGATGGGGGTAGAGCTTTTCTTAGATTTTGCCATAATGACCTAAGCGTAGGCAGATGTAGCCCATTGAACTGGGGGACAATAAACATAGTAAGTTAAATGGTGCTTGAGCATAACGCTGAAGTAATTTTTGGCTATATTGATTCTCTACCTCGCTACTGGTATGAGACAGAATAATCCATCAAAAATTGATTTCTATTTAAATAATTTCAGTTAAAGACTAAAAAAACTTGTGTAGGCGCGAAGAAAGTTAAGGGACTTCCAAATAAAAAATATCCAATTAACTCCTGTGGGGTGGGCGACACGAGATCGCAGTTTATATGGCGGGCAAGATGCCACCCCACAATATTGGATAATTTATTTCTTGGAGTTCCCTAACATTACCAAGAAATTTTGGGATTTTGCCATCAGATCGCTTCTGGTGGGTGCTTTGTGCGATCGCATAGCCGTTTCTTTCAGAGAATCACTCTACCAACCTATAACTAGATTTTATAGCCGTTTTCAATTGTGTGGAATATGGTAAAGGCTTACAGTTGTGCGCCTTTACAAAATATTGTGCATCCATACGAGAATCGCAATCAGTCTGGAGGTTCAAATCGTTGCCCACAGCATATTACCCATGAAGATGCACTTAAGATTTGGCAAAGATACAGCATGGGTATTGCTCAAAATGTGTGACTAATTATTAAGCTGAGTTTACAGAGAATTATGATGCTGGAAGCAGTCTAAAGCCTTACTTCTAGTACTTTTGGGATTTGATTGTCAAAATCCGAACTTGGTAACTATTACCACAATTTTTATCACGGTATTAAGTAAATAGAAGCCTTGCAGAATCTATGTTTTTATAGCTATTTGACTGCTGTTGTTCAGGTCTATACCAACAATCTCTTCTATTAGATTTTTTAATTTATCACCTCCGAAATTTTGAATAATTTCAGTGTTGTTACTGAAATATTCCTCCAAACTCAAGGTTATATTGAAAACGCAAAGATGAAAACACAAGGAGATTGTGAATCATGAAAATTTCTGCGATCGTTAAAGGAAGCATCTGCGTATTAGGTTTGGTTGGTGTTGGTAATTTATTCGCTGCACCTGCAAATGCTGGAGATGCTGCTGCTCGTGGCGCTGTTACAATCGTTAGACCATCAGGTTCTTCTATCAGCGTCAGTGGTGAGATCACTGCACCTACTGGTACACAATTTCCTGGTCCATTAACTATCACACCTACACCTGGTGCTGGTGTTGTAGGTGGCAACGATGAAGATATAGAAAGTCTTGAAATAAACCCAGGTACAGTTGAAGCCTCAGTGGCTACAGCTGGCAGTGGCTCAATCGAATCAGCTATTGCAGAACTAATTACTACCGGCGCTTTTGCAGAAGTTCAAGACCTAGCTGCTCTTGTCAGAGCAGCTAGCGCTGGTGGTTTAGAATAGACTGATTGTTACTTGACAGAAAATCACGATGGTGTAAAAAACTATCGGCTTTTAGTCTAGATGTTTTCACACCTTGCGTTTATTTGCAATGTTTTCTTGAGTTTCGTTTGAGAACGTGTTGTTAGTAGTTGACAAAAAACAACTGTGACATACACACACTAGACATTTGCATCAAAGTATTTGGTAATTCCCTAATTAACTCTCTAACTTACTTCCCTTCATCCATATCTAGTATTTATGGAGAATAAGGTAGGTAGCAAGTGAGAGGTAACAAATTGGAGAGATAATACAGCTCCTTGAGTGTAGTTGAGGAGCAGTATTTTCAGAATTCTGTACTATATTACCATAATAAACCCGGTTTCTATAAGAAACCGGGTTTTTGATCTTTGGTTAAATATCACTTCACGAAATCTTTTTTACCTCGTTTCCAGTCTCCGATTAGGAATGTCCATTGGGAGGTTATAAGTCAATACAAGTTCAGATAAGACCAAAACACTTGTAGAGACGGCGATTTATCGCGTATCGAGAACCCACAATAAATAAATTTTCTTCCTTTCCTGATAAGCAAGGGAGGCGGAGGGCTAAGTTAGAGTAAAGGTTGTACACGACAGCTATTCATAAAGTAGCCAAGCTGCTGAATGAATATAAAATTAAAATTTATTAAAAAAAGTTCATGAAAGCTGGACACATTGATACAGAAGCTGTGAGGTTAGAAGCCCTCCGCCAGTATCAAATTCTTGACACCGAACCCGAAGAAGCTTATGACAATCTTGCTCAGTTAGCGGCATTTATTTGTGGCACTCCTATCTCTTTAGTAAATTTCATTGATGAAAATCGTCAATGGTTTAAGGCAAAAGTAGGTTTAAATGTATCAGAAATGCCTCGGAGTGTTGGGTTGTCTTATCTTTGCCAAGAGCAGCGTAATGTTGTTGTGGTTCCTGATACGCTAGCTGATGAGAAGTTGGCAAATAATCCAGTAGTGACTGGCTACCCATATACACGGTTTTATGCAGGTGTACCATTAATTACTCCGAAGGGAGATATGCTGGGAACTCTGTGTGTAATTGACCGAGTTCCACGGCAACTAAGCCAAAAACAAGTGGAGGCGTTTGTAGGTTTAAGTCGCTTGGTAATCGACCAATTAGAACTCAGACGTTATGTAACTGAAGTATCTCAAATTACTGAGAAACTGATGGCACATGAGCAAGCAGCCCGCACCCAATCTGAAGCCGCTAGAACTCGTATCACTAATCTTCTAGAAAGCATCA
Source organism: Nostoc edaphicum CCNP1411 (assembly GCF_014023275.1). Classification (NCBI taxonomy): domain Bacteria; kingdom Bacillati; phylum Cyanobacteriota; class Cyanophyceae; order Nostocales; family Nostocaceae; genus Nostoc; species Nostoc edaphicum. The sequence goes on along the minus strand of NZ_CP054698.1, from coordinate 4,396,492 downwards.
CTGATGGTTTTTTTGCCTTGGATAAAAAGTGGCGATTTACTTATATTAATGGTCAAGCAGAACGGCTGTTACAAAAAACCCAGAATGAGCTTTTAGGTAAAAACATCTGGGAGGCGTTTCCAGAAATTATCGACACAACATTCTATCGTGAGTATCACAGGGCAATCTTAGAACAGGTTAGCGTAGAATTTGAGGAGTTTTATCCGCTACTAAACTGCTGGCTTCAAGTCCACGCCTATCCGGCAAAAGACGGCTTGTCTGTTTATTTCCAAGACATTACTGAACGACGGCGAACAGCAGAAGCACTACGGGAAAGTGAAGAACGTTGGCAATTAGCATTACATGGTAATAATGATGGTATTTGGGATTGGAACCTCAAGACTAATGAAGTGTTCTTCTCAACTCGATGGAAGGAAATGCTCGGCTATAAAGACCACGAAGTTTCCAACCGTTGGGATGAATGGACAAAACGAATCCATCCCGATGAGCGAGATTGGGTACTTCAAGCTTTCCAAGACCACTTTGCCAAGAAAACACCGTTTTACGTCTGTGAATATCGAGTCCAGTGCCAAGACGGCAGCTATAAATGGATTCTAGATCGAGGACAGGCACTTTGGGACGCATTGGGTGATATTGTACGGATGGTGGGTTCTTATACAGATATCACAGATCGCAAGCAGGCAGATGAAGAATTAAAGCGACAAAATCTGCGATCGCAATTATTCGCAGAAATCACCCTGAAAATTCGAGAATCTTTACAAATAAACGAAATTCTCCAAACCACGGTGACAGAGGTACAAAAGTTACTCCAAGCTGACCGAGTTTTGATTTTTAGGCTGGAAACTGACGGTTCGGGAACAGTGGTACAAGAAGCAGTACTACCTGGTTGGCCGGTAATTTTAGGAGAAAATATTTTTGACCCTTGTTTTAAAGAAGAATATATAGAAAGATATCGCCAGGGAAGAGTGAGTGCTATTGAAGACATTGAAGCTGCTCATATTCAACCATGCCATCGAAAATTTCTTCAACAGTTTGCTGTCAGAGCTAACCTGGTAGTGCCAATTCTTGTCAGGGATAGCATTTGGGGCTTGTTGCTGGCTCATCAGTGTGGTGCGCCTCGACAGTGGAATAACTTTGAAACGGAGTTATTACAGCAATTAGCTAACCAAATTGGAATTGCTTTATCTCAAGCGCAACTCTTAGAAAAAGAAACCCAGCAAAGTCAAGAACTTGCACGTTCCAATGCGGAATTGGAACAGTTTGCATATATCGCTTCCCATGATTTGCAAGAGCCGTTGCGGATGGTGACAAGTTATTTACAACTACTAGAGCGAAGATACAAAAATCAGCTAGATGCCAATGCCGATCAATTTATCAACTATGCAGTAGATGGGGCCCGCCGGATGCAGACCTTGATCAACGACTTGTTGAACTATTCTCGCGTCAGCACCCGTGGACAACCCTTTAAGTTAGTTGATTGTAGTGTTGTATTACAGCAGGCGATCGCTAATCTCCAAATTGCGATCGCAGATAGTCAGGCAGTTGTCACTTATGAGACTCTACCTCAAGTAATGGCTGATCCTACCCAATTGACACAAGTATTTCAAAATCTCATCGCCAACGCGATCAAATTTTGCCAAAATCGGCAGCCACGAATTCATATCGGCTTCACGATAGCAGATGGGGGAGCAGAGGAGGCAGGGGAGCAGAGGAGGCAGGGGGAGCAGGGGGAGGAAGAAGAACCAATGCCCAATGCCCAATGCCCAATGCCCACTCAAAAGGAATATTTGTTCTCGGTGCGCGATAATGGAATTGGTTTGGAATCCCAGTATGCTGAACGTATTTTTATAATTTTTCAGCGCTTGCACGGTAGAGACAAGTATCCAGGTACTGGAATTGGTCTGGCAATTTGTAAGAAAATTATAGAACGCCACGGCGGCCGGATCTGGGTTGAGTCGAAACCTGGTCAAGGCTCGACTTTCTACTTCACAATTCCAGATATAGCAGGTAAGCAATGGTGAGAACCATAACAGCGATTATGCCTATTGAGGTTTTGTTAGTAGAGGATAATCCTGGCGATGCCCAACTCACACGCATCGCCCTGGAAGATAGCAAAATCTCGATTCACTTAAATGTGGTCGAAGATGGTGTAGAGGCAATGGCATTTTTGCGAAAACAGGATAAATATGCTAAGGCAGCCCATCCAGATATTATACTGCTGGATTTAAACCTCCCTAGAAAAGATGGGCGGGAGGTACTGGCAGAAATTAAAGGAGATGAAAACCTCAAACGGATTCCTGTAGTCGTCCTGACCACTTCTCAAGCTGAAGAAGATATCCTCAAAGCCTATAATCTTTCTGCCAACTGTTATATAACTAAGCCAGTAGACTTCGATCAATTCGTTAAAATTGTACAATCAATAGAAAATTTTTGGTTTGCGATCGTAAAACTGCCACCGGAGTAGTGGAAATGGCAGGTAAAAATATTAAAGTCTTGTTAGTAGAAGATAACCCTGGTGATGTCTTTTTATTACAGGAGTTGTTAAAGGAAGTTAGCACAGTTGTAGTTGAGTTGATGCCTGTTGAGCGGCTTGCCGAAGCCCTCAACTACCTAGCAAAGGAAGTTTTTGATGTAATTCTGTTAGACCTCTCCCTGCCAGATAGCCAGGGATTGGAAACCTTTGTCATGGCTCACCTTCAGGCAAAAGCCACTCCAATAATTGTGCTGACAGGTATAGATGATGAAACCCTGGCAACTAGGGCAATGCAGCAAGGAGCACAGGATTATTTGGTAAAAGGGCAAGTAACTGGCGACTTGCTGGTGCGTTCTATGCGTTATGCCATTGAGCGTCAACGGGCAGACGACGCACTGCGTCATAGTGAGGAGCGATTTCGGGTTGCCCTCAAAAACTCTCCAATCTTTGTCTACAACCAAGATCAGGAGTTACGCTATACCTGGGTTTACAATCCCCCATCTAGAGTGACTGTTGAAGAAATATTGGGCAAACAAGATTTAGATATCATGCCAGTAGAAGATGCTCAACATCTCATCAAAATTAAACGTGGGGTGCTAACCACGGGCATAGGAACGCGAGAGGAAGTGTCAATAACCATCAAAGATATAACTCGATATTATGATTTAACTATCGAGCCATTGCGAAATGAGGCGCAAGAAGTTGTCGGCGTGACATGCGCCAGTATCGATATTAGCGAACGGCAAGCCGCACTGCGCGACCAGCAAGCTGCGCTACGCGATCGCAAATTGGCAGAAGAAAAAATCCGCGAACAAGCAGCATTACTAGATGTCACCACAGATGCCATTTGCGTCCGAGATTTAAACAATCAAATTATTTTCTGGAACAAAGGTGCAGAAACACTTTACGGTTGGCAAGCGACAGAGGCTTGGGGCAAAAATGCTAGTGAGCTTTTGTATGACGAACCTTCGCCAGAAATCGAAGCTGCTCTGTTACAAACTCTTAGTAAAAGTAAGTGGCAGGGCGAGTTAACTAAACTTAGTAAAATGGGCAAGGAAATTCTCGTTGCTAGTCGCTGGAGTCTAGTATGCGATGAACAGGGCAAACCTAAATCAATTCTCACCGTTGACACAGATATTACCGATAAAAAACACCTAGAAGCCCAATTGTTTCGCGCTCAACGCCTGGAAAGTATTGGCACTTTAGCTAGTGGTATTGCTCATGACCTCAATAATATCCTGACACCGATTCTAGCAGGAGCGCAACTGCTACCGCTGAAATTTCCCGATGCAGATGAGCGGACTCGTCATCTACTGGAAATTCTGGAAATCAACGCTAGACGCGGCGCTGATTTAGTCAAACAGGTGCTATCCTTTGCACGTGGTGTAGAAGGGAAGCGCATCACTTTGCAACTCAAACATTTGATTATGGAAGTTGCCAAGATTCTTAAAGAGACATTTCCTAAATCTATAGAAATCAGCACTGATGTACCGCAGGATTTGTGGATGGTTTCTGGAGATAGCACTCAACTGCATCAAGTACTGATGAACCTCTGCGTTAACGCCCGCGATGCTATGGCCAATGGCGGTAATTTGAGTATCTCTGCCGAAAATCTGTTGATTGACGAAAATTATGCTCGGATGAACCTGGAAGCCAAAGAGGGGCCTTACACAGTGATTACAGTCTCCGATACTGGAGTTGGGATTCCTAGAGAAATATTAGATAGAATTTTTGAGCCATTCTTTACCACAAAAGATGTGGGACAAGGCACTGGTTTAGGACTTTCCACAGTCCTGGGTATTATTAAAAGCCACGGAGGTTTTGTGAACGTGTATAGCGAACCTGGAAGTGGCACTAGCTTTAAGGTTTACTTGCCAGCAGTGGAGGGAATGGAAACACTTAGCCCCGAAAATTTGCCACCACAGACAGGACATGGAGAATTGATTTTGGTTGTGGATGATGAAGTTGCCATTCAAGAGATTACGAAAACATCATTGGAAACTCACAACTACAAAACCCTAATTGCCAGTGATGGCATTGAGGCGATCGCGTTATACGCTAAAAATAGGGACAAAATTAGTGTCGTACTGATGGATATGATGCTGCCTTCGTTGGATGGTTTAACTGCTATCCGTACCCTGCAAAAAATCAATCCCCAAGTCAGAATTATTGCCAGTAGTGGACTTATGTCTGACAATAAGCTCAGTGCAGCAGCTGCCATTGGTATTAATACGTTTTTGTCGAAGCCTTATACTGTCAACGAATTATTGCTTTCTTTGCAGAAAGTACTATCTTGAGTCTATACCGTAGCCTTGCCAAGGCGAGACTTATTATCTGTATCTTAATACGGCATTAGTATAATTACTTAAATTACTCCATAGCTGTGAGTACAAAAAGCTGCTTTATTGAATGGTGCGATCGCCTGGATTTGATATGATTGAGCATCGGCTAACACACATCTCTTACCGATACTCAGAGCTTCGCTAAATCAATATGTCTCGATTTCTTAGGTTAATTATAAATATAGTAATCTTGAGTGCATTGTTACTCATATCCCAGCAAGTTGGGGCGCAAGATTGGCGTCCGGTTCGCGGTGGTATCCCTTTCGGTATCAGTGGTATGGCTTTGATAGAGCAGCAAAGCAATACGCTCGATTTTCTGATTGTCCATGACAACAAACAAAAAAATCAAGGTCGTGTAGCAATCATCAGCATTAAGGGTAAAAACCAACCTGAATATTTCCCCTTGAACTGGCCAAATAATACAGAGTTGCCCGTAGATTTAGAAGCTTTAACATCTGTTCCAGACAAAACAAAATCTTCTTTTATCGCTATAAGTAGTTCTGGAAAAGCTTATTACATCAAGTTAGAGCCTGCCAATAAGACCATTTCAGTTCTCAAGGAATTCAATCTTCCAGGAATTATTTCAGGAAATAATTTTGAAGCATTTGGATTACAAAATATAGACGGCAAATTAGTTGCTATTTGGGGACACCGAGGTGAAGGAGAACAACCAGCAACTATTTTTTGGGGATTTTTTGACTTAGCTAAATATCAAATTACTCTTGAAGGTTCTGCCAATCTGAAAGTACCGTTTCCATCTGGAAATGTTCGTCATATTTCAGATATTAAGATAGATCCCGTAGGAATTGTGTACATCACCTCAGCAAATGATGCCGGAGATGATGGTCCATTTCAGTCAGCTGTGTATGTCGCTGGTTATTTAGGATTGGATGGTAACAAAATTGCATGGCGACAAAATTCTCAACTTGTTCCCCTCTACCGCTCTGATTACCACAAAATTGAAGGTATGGAACTTGTTCCTGGTGCAAAAGGCGGTGTTATTGTTGGTACAGATGATGAAAATTTGGGTTCCTATATATACGTTTTGGGTGGAAGTAGCTACTAGATTTTGAGGATTGCTGGTTTATTTGCGATCGCTAGCAAGTTAATATACATATATCGAATATTTTGTCAAGATTTACAAGTGCGATGCCTACGGCGGGCAAAGCCTACGCAACTTGGTGTGGGTTGACCATTATCTGATTGATAACGGTCACTGATTAATTACCCCTACACATTAAATCGGAACAACATTACATCCCCTTCCTGCACAACATACTCTTTCCCTTCACTGCGAACCAACCCTTTCTCCTTCGCAGCATTCATCGAACCAGTTGTTACCAAATCTTTATAAGCGACTGTTTCGGCGCGGATAAATCCCCGCTCAAAGTCACTGTGGATTACACCAGCAGCTTGAGGCGCAGACATTCCGGCATTAATTGTCCAAGCACGGGTTTCTTTGGGGCCACAAGTGAAATATGTCCGCAAACCTAAAAGTGTGTAAGTTGCCCGAATCAATGATTTCAAACCGCCTTCTTCCACACCTAAAGACGCAAGAAAATCAGCTTTATCTTCCTCTGGTAACTCTACTAACTCCGCTTCAACTTGGGCAGAAACTATCACAACTTGGGCATTTTCTGTCGATGCAATTTGCCGTACTGTTTCTACAAAATGATTACCAGTTGCCAACTCATCCTCAGATACATTGGCGGCGTAGATAATCGGCTTATAAGTGAGCAGTTCTAATCCTTTAATAATTTCTGTTTCTTCTTCATTCAAGCTTACCTGACGCACCGATTTCCCTTCATTTAAAGCCGCAGCTAATTTTTCTAAGACTGTGATTTCAAACTGTGCATCTTTGCTGGTACGAGCTAGTTTACGAGTCCGGTCAATTCGTCGCTCAATTTGTGCTAAATCTGATAAACCCAGTTCTATATTAATGATTTCAATATCTCGCGCAGGGTCAACAGAACCAGCAACATGGATAATATCGTCATTTTCAAAACAACGTACCACATGGACGATCGCATCAACTTCTCGGATGTGGGACAGGAATTGATTCCCTAGTCCCTCACCCTGACTTGCACCCTTAACTAAACCGGCAATATCTACAAATTCAACCCGCGCCGGGATAGTTTGTACCGAACTGGCAATCTTAGCAAGAACATTTAACCGCTCATCCGGTACTGCGACAACGCCGACATTCGGTTCAATCGTGCAAAAAGGGAAGTTAGCTGCTTCTGCTTTAGCATTAGCAACTACAGCATTAAATAAAGTAGATTTTCCGACGTTGGGAAGTCCGACAATTCCGGCTCTTAGCATTTTGGATTTTAGATTTGAGATTTTAGATTACATTACCAAGTTAATCTAAACAGGTTCCGGTATGGTTTGGGGAATTGGCGCTGGAACTGTTTGAGGAATGGGAGCAGGTACTGGTTCTGGTGCAGGCCCCGGTAATGGTTGGGGTATAGCTGGCCCCGGTACAGGTTCGGGACTCGGTAGCGGATTCGGCTCAGGATTGGGACTAGGTAGCGGGTTTGGGCCAGGCGTAGGAATTTGTGGTTCTGGTATAGAAATTGCAATGGGATTAATCATGAGAAGTCTAAACTAAATTATTCAACCTTCCCAAGGTAGATGACAACCTCATCTGTTGACATCTCCCCAAATAGCTATACCCACGAACATATCCTTTAATAATTTTGTCATTCTCTGCATCCCTCTGCGCTTCCCTTTGCGCTCCTCTGCGTTTAAACTCCAATCTCAATTCGCCACCATTTGCACAAACCTACTCCTCCTTAACCTTTTCTACCACCTCTGGCACGGGGTCGTAACCACCTGGATGAAACGGATGACAGCGCAAAATCCGCAGGGTTGCCATCCAGCTACCACGCAATACTCCAAATCGTTCAATAGCTTCAATAGCATACATCGAACAAGTTGGTTGAAAGCGACAACTCGGAGGAAACAATGGCGAGATAAACATTCGGTAGCCCCGAATCGGCCAAATTAATAATAGTTTCATTACAGTTACCTAAATCTTATAAATTAGTTATAGAGGTAAAAATTTTCGTTTTGTCGCATCTTTGTTAATCACATTTTCTGATTTCACCTCAATTCCGGTTTTATGGCTGCAAATTGCGTTGGCTGCAATTTGGGTGTTACTCATTCTCCTGATTGCATGGGTGGTAAACCGCTTTGCCGACAAGCCAGAAATCGTGCGGAAGATAGTTCATATTGGCACTGGTAATGTGATTTTAATCGCTTGGTGGCTCGATATTCCCGCTAGCGTCGGGATTACAGCTTCTATTTTAGCGAGTGCAATCACCTTATTATCCTATCGATTGCCCATTCTTCCTGGTATTAATAGCGTTGGACGCCAAAGTTTAGGGACATTCTTTTACTCTGTCAGTTTCGGTATTTTAGTTGCCTGGTTCTGGTACTTGCAACAACCCCAGTACGCAGCACTAGGAATTTTGATTATGACTTGGGGAGATGGACTAGCAGCCTTAATTGGGCAACGCTTTGGTACACACAAATATAAAGTTTTTGGGACAGAGAAAAGTTGGGAAGGCTCCCTGACGATGATGCTCGTTAGCTATCTCGTCAGTAGTTTGATTTTAGCTGGAACTCAAGGAAATAATTGGCAAACTTGGGCAGTATCACTTTTAGTAGCAGTTATAGCTACAGCTTTAGAAGCTGTTTCATTTTTGGGTATTGACAATTTGACAGTTCCTTTAGGTAGTGCAGCCCTTGCGTACTTTTTAAGTCAGTTAGTCTTGAGGTGAAAAGTCAGATTGACCCATACCATAATGTACAGCTTGTGGTTGTAGCTATCCAAAATATGTGAATATATATTCATTTACTGTAAATACCTTCAAAAACACCAAATATTGACCATACCTGCTCTAGCGCATTGATATATCTAAAACAAATACAGGATTTTATATCTATCTTGAGAAACAAAAATGCAATTTTGTTTTATGTCTCCAGGTTTATGAAATCCTGACAAACAATCCTTATAGTTGGGTCTTAGGTGGTCAACCCACCTAATTTCGTAAGTGAGGCTAACAATCATGTCACATCAAATAATTACATCTGAGTTGCTTAACGAGTTATCTGATGAGCAACAACAGATGCTAGTAGGTGGTGCCGACTTTGAGTTAAGCGGCAGCAATTTCGGTAGCAGACGGAGTGCTTTAATCGGAAGAACCACTTCCGGCCCTCGCGGTAGCAGCGCCACCTCCATAGGCATTAATAGTGCTGTCAATACAGCTGCACGAGACTTCTTGGGCTTAGGTGGAAATCTTCCTAGAGGAGTTGGAGCCTTGGGTGCGTCATCAGTTCGTGGTTAGAACGTTGCTGGCAATGGTCTTGGAGATGACGGAGCATAGATAGCTTGAAAAATCAGCTGTTACATCAAAGTACTTTGCAAATTTAGGTAGGGAATAGTAAGTGGGGTTCTCAAAAAGTCAAAAGTGAAAAATAAATTTATTTTTTCATCAAACTTGTTCTCTTTTGCTACTTTCCTACCTAAAATGTCCAACTTTGAACAAAATAGCTGATATTGCAAGAGTCATCTTGTTCAATTCTCGATACGGTACCGCAATCTCCGCTATCGTGATAGTGCTGAGTAATATGGGTGCTTAAGGTTTCCCTTTTTTGGGTGCTGGAAACAGCCCTAGATTCCAGAGCTTTTCTATGATTTTCCCTTTTGTACAGCCGAATTATCTGGTTAAATGCTTTAGGGAATACTATCTCAGCGAGTTAGCCTCTGGAATCTTTTATCAAAGAGGTGCGTAAGTGAGGCTAACAATCATGTCACATCAAAGAATCACATTAATTTGGGTGGATCTGTTTCCACTAGGGAAATTACAGGCTTACCTGTCGTTTCTATTCTTCAACCATTCCTACAAATAACCTGCAAAAGTTGTCACTTAAGAGCGCTTCACCAATAAATTTCGGCGGGGAATGGCGAGTATGGGTTTTGAAACAGTTAAGAATGATGATTTGTTTAGTCAAATAGCAAACTTGACTGGGCGATTTGGGTGGTGTTGAACAATTTCGCCACTCAAGGTTTCTTCTCATTGATTTGTAGAAGCGATCGCAGATTTTATAAATCCCCTGTCTACAGATGTGCTGTCTATATAACCCAAATATCTAAAATCAAGACTTTCCGCAAAACTACATCCACCAATCAATCTCTGTAATGGTGATTTTTCATTAGGATCATGCTAGTGAGGCTAACAATAATGCCACATCAAATTGTCGCATTTTTGGGAATAAAAGGGGGATGGAGGAGACTATTATGACTCGCTCAACGTAAGTGAGGACTTTGAGGGAGTTTGAGCGTTCTCCTACATTTTTTTTAACGCGTTGCACACGTTAGAAATTTGAGGAAGGTGATTCTGGCGCGTCGCGCATACCTTTCTCTTCCCCCTTTTTCGATTATAGAACATTGTAAAGCATGATGTTTGTCACTGTTAGCAGCATCTGTTACTGTTTCACTTTTTAGCAAAGTATTTTTAGCAGATAAGCCGTAAACACCTTATTTAGAGGGATTTATCAATGCCTTTGTGTCAACGCAACAGGCTTGACTTTTAGATCACCTGATTTTTTCATGTATCCATTCACAACAAAAGGTGCAATGCCGTGAAATCCTTACGCACAGTGGAGGACTCTTCTTGGAATAGGTTTAATGAACTTAATCCAGACCAACTTCATTTAGTTGAAGTTAACGAGTTTCTCCCTCATCTCGGTAAATGGACAAACTTTGGAGGAGGAATTCTGCTAACTATTTTTGTGGCAGGAGTGAGTCTTACATCAGTTCTGAATTACAACGTCACGGTTAAAGTCCCTGCAAGTATTCGACCTGTTGGAGAACAGCGAATTGTTCAGTCTGCGATGAATGGAATCATTCAAAAGATAGATGTTCAAGAAAATCAGGTGGTAACTAAAGGACAAGCTATTGCTTACGTTGATGATTCTCAACTCCAGACCCAAAAAAGTCAATTAGAAAGCAGTATTCAACAGAGTCAATTACAACTAAATCAAATTGATGCTCAACTCGGTGAAATGAATGTCCAGATTGCGGCTCAGACAAACTTAATTAACCGCACAATTATGGCTGCACAAGCTGAGTTTGGTGGTATTCAACGCAACTATCAAGATCAGCAAATTAAAGCTACAGCTGATATGACAAAAGCAGAATCAGCCTTGACCTTAGCGAAGGTGCAAAAAGAGCGATTGCTGCGAGAAAAAGTCTTAATAGCAACGGTTCAAGAGGCGGAAGCAGCTTTGAAATTAACTCGGCTACAAAGAGAGCGATTGCAGCCGATAGTAGCATCAGGAGCAGTTCCTCGTAATCTGTTTGAGGAAAAAGAACAAGCGGTTAAGTCTGCTGAAGCGAAGCTAGAAGAAGCTAAAGCTAGCGCGAAAAATCTCATGGAGGAAAAAGAATACGCTTTTAAGGTTGCACAAACGGACTTAGAAAAGGCTAGAACCGCGATCAATCCTAGTAATGCTGTTGTAACGGTGGCATCTGAGCGGATTAAGCAGGAACAAGCAAAAGGTGAGGCGACCTTAGCTGCTTTGAACAAAGAAAGAGAGACTCTTCTACAGCAGCGCCTTGAATTGCAAAAGCAACTCGATCGCAGTGGTCAAGAACTACAACAAGTAAAAACCGATCTAAATAAGAGTGTAATTCGATCGCCAATCGCCGGAACCCTGCTGCAATTGCATCTTCGCAACCCAGGACAGGTAGTGCAACCCAGTGAAGCGATCGCTCAGATTGCTCCCCTCAAAGCTCCTTTGTTAATTAAAACTCGCGTGCAGGCTCAAGATATTGACAAGGTAAAAGCGGGTCAAAAAGTCCAAATGCAAGTTTCCGCTTGTCCCTATCCAGACTATGGGACTCTCCAAGGAATTGTCGAAACAGTTGCACCAGATGCTCTACCAACTTTAAAAAACAACGTAGATCAGAATGTGGCGCAGGTACTCGCTTATCAGGTAACTATTCAACCGCAAAAACCATATTTGGGTAGAGGCGATCGCCAGTGTCATCTAAAGTCGGGGATGGAAGGTAGAGCAGATATTATTTCTCGCCAAGAAACGGTACTTCATTTCATTCTCCGAAAAGCGCGATTAATTACAGATTTTTAATTCAAAATTGCTCTGCTGACTTTGTGTACCAATTTTAAAGTTCGGTAAATATGTTTGATCTATTTAAATTCCGTAAAAATTATCAGTGTGTTTCCCAGTTGAGTGAAGAAGACTGTGGAGCAGCTTGTCTAGCTTCGATTTCCAAGCATTACGGGCATTTTTTAAGCATCAATCGCAGTCGAGAAGCGGTAGGAACTGGACAGCTAGGAACAACTTTGCTGGGTTTAAAACGTGGATCTGAGAATCTGGGTTTCAATGCTAGAGCAGTTAAAGCTTCGCCTGCGATCGCAGACAGAATCACAGAAATAAACTTACCAGCAATTATTCATTGGCAGGGACACCACTGGGTTGTTTTATACGACAAACGGGGTAAAAAATATGTTATTGCCGATCCAGGTGTAGGTATCCGTTATATCAATCGAGAAGAGTTAACAGCAGCCTGGAATGGCGTCATGCTCTTACTAGAGCCAGATCCGGATCGCTTTTTTAAGCAGCCCAAAGAAAAAGCAAAAGCCGGCTTGGGGCGCTTTTTAATGCGGATCTTGCCTTATCGGGGATTGCTGAGTCAAGTCTTGATGATCAACATTGTCCTGGGTGTACTCGCTCTCAGTAGCCCAATCCTCATCCAACTGCTGACAGATGATGTTCTTGTGCGCGGTGATACCCAGTTACTCACTGTTGTGGTTCTGGCTGTTATCGTCATGAGCTTATTCAGCAGTGGTCTGCAAGCATTGCAATCCATCATGATTGCTCATTTTGGTCAACGACTACAATTAGGGCTAGTCTTGGAGTTTGGACGAAAAATTCTCCAATTGCCTTTAAATTACTACGAAGCTCGTCGCAGTGGCGAAATCATCAGCCGACTGCGAGATATCAACGAAATCAACCAATTGGTATCACAGATTGTAGTTCTTTTACCAAGTCAATTTTTCATTGCAGTAGTTTCTTTCAGCTTCATGCTGTTTTATAGCTGGCGGTTGACACTAGTAGTCATCTTCATTGTCTTTTTAATGACTCTATCTACTCTGCCTTTCTTGCCCATTCTCCAGCAAAAGACCCGCAGTCTCTTGGTCTTGGGGTCAGAAAATCAAGGCGTTTTAGTAGAAACCTTTAAGGGCGCACAGGTAGTCAAAACCACAAACGCCGCTCCCCAATTCTGGGATGAACTTCAAAGTCGTTTTGGTCGCCTAGCCAATCTCACTTATAGTACTATCCAAATTGGAATTATTAACGGTACTGTTGCGAGACTCATTTCCAGCATTGGTGGCATCATCATCCTTGGGCTAGGGAGCATTCTGGTAATTCAAGGTGAATTAAGCATAGGTCAAATGCTAGCTTTTAATATTTTACAGGTTAACGTCCTGGCTTTAATTAACTCGTTAGTTGGTTTAATGGATGAATATATTCACTCTCAAACAGCAATCTCTCGCCTTTTGGAAGTTATTGATGCTACACCAGAAGTAGTTGGGAGTGGTCAAAGGCCGACTGCACAAATCTCTGAAAATGCAGATATTCGTTGTTCCCACCTCCAATTTCACCACGCTGGCAGAGTTGATTTAATCGAAAATTTTTCTCTCAAGTTACCTGGAGGGAAAGTGATTGCTTTGATTGGTGAGTCAGGTTGTGGTAAAAGTACTTTGGCAAAATTGATCGCAGGCTTATATCAACCGAATTCTGGTAATATCCGCATTGGTTTTTTTAACATCCAAGACCTTTCTCTTGATTGCCTACGACAACAAGTAATTTATGTCCCTCAAGAACCTCACTTTTGGAGTCGTTCGATTTTAGATAATTTCCGCTTAGGAACGCCTTATATTTCCTTTGAGGAAATTGTCAAAGCCTGTCAAATTGCTGATGCAGACGGCTTTATCAGTCAACTACCCAATCAATATCAAACTGTTTTAGGGGAATTTGGGGCAAATCTTTCTGGTGGACAAAGACAACGATTAGCGATCGCTAGAGGCATCCTTACTAATCCACCTGTACTGATTTTAGACGAAGCAACTGCCGGACTTGATCCGGTAAGTGAATCTCACGTGCTAGATCGGCTATTGGAATACCGAAAAGACAAAACCACAATTTTGATTACCCATCGTCCCAGCGTCATCAATCGCGCTGATTGGATCGTACTACTAGAGAAAGGTGAGGTGAAACTACAAGGGACTTTAGAGACTTTTTTATCTCAACAAGGAGAGCATTTAAAGTTTATATCACTGTGAAAATTTTGCTTAGTGCGAGGAGATAACACCATGTCTGAAGATTATACATTCAACAATCCTGAGTTATTTAGGGATCTATCTGAAGAAGAACAACAAAGCCTAACTGCTGGACAAAGTATAAATTACCCAAGTGAAGGGAATTTTTTCTTCCAGAAAACTAATATCCAAAGCACGGCAGACAGCACATTAAATCTGGGAGGTGCTGATGTCTCTTCACAAAACACCAGATATAATTTTTCACAGATTACCATAGGTTCTTCTATAAAACTTGGCTTGCCAATTTTTAGCCCAGATGGAAATAGATGGCAGAATTATATAAGTAAAATTTTAAATAAGCTATTTTCATAATTGTAGCTTTTTGAATTTAAAATTTGATTTGTGATAATTGCAAACTCAGATCCCCGGCTTTTTTGATAAGTCGGGGATTTTGTTGCTCATAAATTATTTATTCTTGCTATATATACATATATATTAATATAAATAAACAAATGATTTTTCAATCAAACTTTATAGGCTAAAACAAAACTATTAAGAAAAAAACTCTCCAAAAAAGATAATCATTAAAAAACTGATAAATAAGTAAAATTGTTCACATAATAAAAACTAGATATTTTGTAGTTTAATTATTAAAAATCATTCAACCTGGGATAGGATTAAACATAAATCAAAAGCTATAGATTTATTATTTATCTTTCTAACTTTAGGATAGTTTAATATTTTTAGACTCTCGCTATAAATAAAAGTATAGGTATTACGAAATCTATTGTTGATGCATAGTTTGTAATATCTATACATTAGTAAGTGAGGTAATTAATTATGTCGATTCAAACCATGAAATCTGATTTACTTGTGGACTTATCCACAGAAGAACAACAGCTTCTATCTGGAGGGGAAAATGGCTTTATTAGAACTAGGGGCGTTTTAAGATACGGTGAAAAGAGGTATCCTGTTCAACTTTTCGGCATTGTTAGAGGACTTCCTGAGTCCAAGGATGAAAACAACGGAGAAAACGGAGGAGGAAAAGATTAATTAGTGCAGAATAAGTCTCATATAACTTGCTCAATATCAATCAGATTTTGAGATAGTTTGGCAGTTTCTTATGTTTTGTTAAGGCGCTAAATCACCAGACCAGAGACAAGCAAGGAAACTGCTAAGATTAGTGTTTACCTTTCTGTTACCGTATTGCTCCAGATGCAAGTAGTTTTGACTACTTAACGAGTAAATTTTTTCCGGGAAAAACTCAAGACAAGGCTTTAGCCGTGATTTTGCATCCATGAAGATATTGTGTCATCATGGATGCCTACCTATTTTTAACAATAGTTATAATTAATCATTACGCATTCAACAATATATTCTGCTTGTTTAATAAATTAGGGATCTCCGATTTGTAATTCTCATAAATCAAATAGAATTGCTAGAGAAATGTAGTTTATTAATTTATAACTTTTGGATAGTTGAATCTTTAAAAAAAAATATGTAGAAGTAAAAGCATAAGTATTACTCACCTAAATTGTTTATGGACAGGTGTGTAAAACCTATATCCAAAAGTGAGGCAAATAATCATGTCAAATCAAATGATCACACACGATTTACTTGTAGAGTTATCCACAGAAGAACAGGAACTTTTATCTGGGGGAAGATATGGTTTTTACATAGTTCCTTTGCGTAGGCATCGCTTCTATAGACCTCGCTTCTATAGACGCCTCTTCTTCTGATCTAAATTAGCAAAGCCTAAAGACTGTATAATCTCTTGATTTCAACTTTGCAATTAATTGGGATAGTACAAAACTCACATAACTCGCTCAGGATAAATCAAGTTATGAGAGAGTTTAAGCCGTCTCCTATATTCTATTAATGCATTGGAATCAGGGACTAGTCTTAAGAAAGATAGATGCTATTTTTAGCATCTATTTTCTCTTTAACTTATTTCAGCAGAAGAATCAATTGTCAATTATGATGCGTTATAAAAAATTTTGAGTTAGCTCGATGTAAATTATGCCTCTAATTTTGCTGCGATCGCTCCAAAATCCAATCGAGTAAAATCGGATTGACTAACTCCGGCGCTTCATCCTAGGGACAATGCCTAATACCCAGCCCCTAATACCTAGACTGGCTATTGGTTATTCATCTTCATCGGGTTCTAAATCGTCTGCTGTCAGTTCTTGATGGGGAATTGCGGCGATAATTGCATCTATTACTTTAGATACTGGTAATATCTCAATATTCAAGTCGGGAAATTTTGTCCCTTTGGGGACGATCGCTCGTTTAAATCCCAACTTAGCAGCTTCTTTCAATCGCAGTTCCATTTGGGAAACCGATCGCACTTGTCCGCCTAACCCAACTTCACCGATTAATACTGTACCGGGATCGACGATGCGATCGCGGAAACTGGCAACAATTGCGATCGCAATTCCCAAATCTACCGCCGGTTCTTCCACATTCAACCCACCCGCAGAAGCAACGTAGGAATCTAGCTTGGACATGGGAATTCCCACCCGTTTTTCTAAGACGGCGAGAATTTGCACCAGGCGGTTGTAATCTATACCAGTAGCAGCACGACGAGGGGAAGGGTAACTGGTGGGACTAACCAAAGCTTGCAATTCCACAACGATGGGGCGAGTGCCTTCACAAGCAACAACAATGGCAGTACCAGGAGCAGGATCGTCACGGTTGCCTAAAAATAGCTCTGAGGGATTGGAGACTTCCCGCAATCCATCTGCAACCATTTCAAAAATGCCGATTTCGTGAGTTGCGCCAAAGCGGTTTTTCACTGTGCGTAATAACCGATGAGAGGCAAAGCGATCGCCTTCAAAATACAACACTGTATCTACTAAATGTTCTAAAACTTTTGGCCCAGCGATCGCTCCTTCTTTAGTGACGTGCCCCACAATGAGCATGGTGACATCTTCATGCTTCGCCACCTTCATCAATGCTGCTGTACATTCCCGTACCTGAGCCACCGAACCTGGTGCAGAAGTCAGCGCCGGAAAGAACACCGTTTGAATACTATCAATCACCGCCACGTTTGGCTTAAGAGAATCTATTTCCCGTAAAATTTCTTCTAAATCTGTTTCCGGTAGTACATATAAATCTGCACCTATACTGTCAGGGTCTATAGGAAGTGTAGTATCTACTACTACTTCAACCTTCTCCTCATTAACCACGCTTAGAGTTTTTGATACTCCTAAACGAGAAGCTCGTAATTTTACCTGCTGTCCCGATTCTTCACCAGTTACGTAAAGGATGCGATATTTCTGTGCTAATTGATTAGAGACTTGCAGCAATAAAGTGGATTTACCAATACCCGGATCACCACCAATCAGCACCATAGAGCCAGGGACAACCCCACCCCCAAGCACCCGATCTAATTCTCCATAACCAGACTCCCAGCGGGCAATTTGGCGATCGGTAATTTGATCGAATGTCAAAGAGGCTCGCGCTTTAGCTGGTTTATTGTGAGATTTGCCATTGCCTTGAGCGGATTGCCAACTACTTACCCCCCCTCGACTGGGTACATCTACTGAGGATTGAATAGAAATTTGTTCTTCTAGAGAGTTGTAAGTACCGCAACCTGGACACTTACCAAACCACTGGGGCGATTCTGCTCCACATTCATTACAAGTGAAAAAGGTTTTTGGCTTTGCCATTCTTAAATCTTATTAAATAATCTTAATATTTACTTAATTCTTGAAAAAAACTAAAAACCAATAATAGTAGTATTTGGAGCTTTTTCCAAATCAATTGATGGAATGATATCTTAATAATATGGTATTAAAAATTAATCATGTAAATTTTTAGTCAAGGAGCGTTGAAAAACTTGGAAAGCCATAAAGAAAAAATCTTGGTGGTAGACGACGAAGCCAGCATTCGCCGGATTTTGGAAACGCGTCTTTCCATGATTGGCTACGATGTAGTGACGGCTGGCGATGGGGAAGAAGCTTTGGAAACTTTTCGCAAAACTGAGCCTGACCTGGTAGTTTTAGATGTAATGATGCCAAAGCTAGACGGCTATGGTGTATGTCAAGAATTACGAAAAGAATCAGATGTCCCCATTATTATGCTAACAGCCTTGGGTGATGTAGCTGATCGGATCACCGGTCTAGAATTGGGTGCTGATGACTACGTAGTTAAACCATTTTCCCCCAAGGAGCTAGAAGCCCGGATTCGCTCAGTGCTGCGGCGGGTAGATAAAAACGGTGCTTCTGGCATTCCCAGTTCTGGGGTAATCCATGTCGCTAATATTAAAATCGATACGAATAAGCGACAAGTCTACAAAGGCGATGAGCGAATTCGATTGACGGGTATGGAGTTCAGCTTGTTAGAGTTGTTAGTCAGTCGCTCTGGAGAAGCTTTTTCTCGTTCGGAAATTTTGCAGGAAGTTTGGGGTTATACACCAGAACGTCATGTGGATACCCGCGTAGTAGATGTACATATATCCCGTTTGCGGGCAAAGTTAGAAGACGATCCCAGTAACCCGGAATTGATTCTTACAGCGCGGGGTACTGGTTATCTTTTCCAGCGGATTATTGAACCAGGGGAGGAGTGAGGAGATGAGGCAGGGGGCAGGGAGCAGGGAGCAGGGGAAGTAAGGGAAGCAGGGGGAGAAGAACTTTAATTATTGTCCAATGCCCCATGCCCAATGACAAATGACAAATGACAAATGACAAATGACAATCGAGTTTTGCGGCGTCTACCCATTGTCGTGGGTGGGCTAGGCGCTGTGCTTTTGCTGATTAACCGTTTATTGACACCAGAATTAACTCAGTCTCAATCGCGTGGTGATGTGGTGGGCGTGATTTTGAGTGCGGTGTTAATTTTGACAGGTTTAATTTGGCAGCAAGTTCAGCCGCGATCGCCTGATATTGTAGAACTAATTGGAGAAGAAGGTTTTGTATTAGCAGCAGATTTACCAGATACAGTAAAAACAGAGCTAGCGTGGGCATCTCATTTATTGTTAACTAATACAGTCACGCGATCGCTTGTGGTTTTTTATCAAGGTAAAGTTTTGTTGCGTCGCGGTATTCTGGGTACTAAGTCTGAAGTTGTACCAGGAGTAATCTTAAAACAGGTACTCGAAAAACAAAAACCGATTTATCTAGTCGCTCTAAAAATATATCCAGGTAGGTTTGAATTTGATTATTTACCAGAGAATACTCAAGGTGTAATTTGTCAACCTATTGGCAACCAAGGTGCGCTAATTTTGGCAGCGAATGCTCCTCGTAGTTACACCAAACAAGATGAAAACTGGATTGCGGGAATTGCTGATAAATTAGCTGTTACTCTTAGCTCAACTTTATAGTGATTTCCAGAAACATAAAGTACACATCAAAACCTCATCTCCAGCCCCTCTCCTTACTAAGAAGAGGAGACATAAACCACAGATTTATAAAGGTGAGGTTAAGCTGTACCTCACTATACTAGGAAACATAAACACTTGTAGAGACGGCGATTTATCGCGTCTCAAAAACCCATGATTTTGTAGCGTCATTACGAATTACGAATTATTAAGTCACCAAGAAGTCAAAAAATTCCACCCTTCCTTTTCTTCTGGTGTCTTTTCTTCTTTTTCTTCCTTTTCTTCCGGTTCTTCGGATGTCTTTAAATTTGTCTGTTGAATTAAATTATTATATTCTCCTGAATCAACCCATTTTAATAACTCGCCAGCTCGCATAACTACCCAGGAAAGACTTGATTCTGTATAGCTTAATATTTTGGTGACTTTATCAACATTATCAAAGCTATTAGATGCAAATTCACGAGCTTGGACAAGGAAATCTTCAATTACAGCAGTAGTCAAATACTCATCTGGTAAACCTCCGAGTTTCATAAGTGTAGTAATTGCTACATCAATATCTTGACAAGCCAGTAAAGCAGCACGATCAGCAGTGAACCTAGCCATCATCCGCCAATTATACAAACCTAGTTCCATTCCACCAGCTACTAAGCCACCTACCCCCAGTGTGCCACTGCTCAACAAATTTTTTAAAGCTGGCATAACAATTGCCATTTGATGATAAACCATGTGCTGACTCTTGATGCGAGCGATTTCGTGTCCGAAAATGTAAAGCAACTCATCTGCGTCAAGCCACTCCATTGCATCTAAATTTATACCGACAAGGGATTTTTCCACCCCAACGATGTAGGTTTCAATATGACCTGTGCCTCGAAAGAGATACAATTCAGGAAGTGGAGCAACATCAAGAATTTGGCAGGTTTCTACAAATGCTTGATGTAATTCAGGAAAATTACGGGGCGAAATTCTGATTTCACTACCAAGGCTTTGCAGTCTGAGTAAGCGATCAATGCCGTATTCGTTAACTTTTTTGAGTAGCAAGGAGACACCAGGCATATTTTGCAAAGAAGCCAGGGCTTTGCGATCAAAGGGGTGTTCGTAGGCTTCTGAAATCAGTCCAGTTAATATTTTTCTCGTCATGGGGTTTGAGCTTTTAAATAGCAGTTTAGAAGTATTAGGCAAAGTTGTAACACTATGTACTAAGCATTTGTCGCTATCTTGCCCAGATAGAATATACAGTAGGTGCGTGCAGATGTGCGCCCATACTGAGAAATTTGGAAATTTACAATTGATCTATGCAAATTATTTATTGGTTATTAGTTGCTGTAATGGTTGTGGGTATTATTGGTGCTGTAGTTCCAGCCATTCCCGGTAGCAGCTTAATTTTAATTGCAATTATCGTTTGGGGAATCGTTAGTAGTTCCTTTGCAGCTATCAAGATTCCCCTAATTGTGACAATTGTCGTTTTATTCCTCAGTGTCGGAGTGGATTTTTTAGCTAGCTATGTGGGAGCAAAACAAGCTGGTGCTAGTAAGTGGGGGCAAATTGGCGCAATTGTTGGTTTGGTGGTGGGATTTTTGGGACTATTACCAACTTTGCCTTTTGGGGGCCCGCTGTTAGGAATTTTACTAGGGCCGCTTTTGGGAGCAATTATTGGTGAGTATCTTTACCGTCGTGAATTTGGGTTGGCGGTTAAAGCAGGTATAGGAATTGTAGTCGGGTCTTTGATTGGAAATTTGATTCAAGGGTTGTTAGCGATCGCAGCAGTTGTAGTTTTCGTTGTGACAACTTGGCCACAAGTATTTGGTTCTTAACATTTCAAAGGTCTGACACCTTTGAAAACAGCGGTAATAGTTAGCACTTAGCTAATTGTTACAAATATTCAATTTGAGACAATTAGCTATCCATACTAAATAGGACTTACGCAAACAATAGCCAAAACCCTGATTTGACGTTAGGGGCAATTCATGAATTGCCCCTAACGTATGTAGTTTTGCGTAAGTCCTACTAAATAAATGCAGCGGTTCCTTTTAATTATTCTCCGAGAGGAACCATTTCACTAAAGATTAGTAACTGAAGACAATAGATACACTGCATACTCGATTTATCTCAAAAATAGTTGAGCAGTGATAAGTGTCAAAAAGCACTTTAAAAGCGTTATACGTAAATCACTTTTCTTCAAGTCAGAGCTATTGCCAACAATTTAAAGCTTGTTAAATGAAAGATATACAAAGCGCAGATATATAAGGAATTAAGATTTCATGAAGGATAGTAATGCGTTGAAGATGTGATGAAGACCACTCAGTAAATATTGCAGGCTCTAAGTCTATGTGATTTTATGGAGATAAGAAATGCATTACGCAATTTTTGCTTTCACTGACAGTATTTTTCATAAATTACTGAGATTAAAAGTAAAGACATTACTCTGACTTACGGTTATTACTAGGAGCCTAAAACAACAATGATTGGTTTTAAATCTAAATTACTAAATGCAACTTTAGCTATTACTGCTGCACTACCCTTAGCTACTGCTGGGTTGTTCACCTCTGCTGGATCTGCACAAGCTGCTGCACTCATTGGTGAGATTCAGTTTAAGGGTGGCTTTACTGCTCCCTCTGGTAGTAGCCAAATCACATTTTCTCAAGATGCGCTAACTTTTACTCCTCAGCCAATCACTCCAATTGGAATTGATTCTACAACAGGAAACTTTTCAGCGTTTAACTCAGGCAACATAGGTAACATCATCTCATTTTCATCAAAAGTTGCAGACAATCCATTTATTGACTTTGGCTCTCTTACTTATCCTGGTTTCATTTTACCTGGAGAGAATACTAGTTCCATAACAGATGGATTGAATACTTTTACTTTGACATCTTCTAGCTACAAGCTAAATGAAAGCGGTCTTAATGTTGGTATAGATGTTGCACTTTTCGGATTTTTTACCAGTGCAACTGGGGAAATATCTAATGGAGGAGGAAACTTAACTTTCCAAGTCAACAATACGAGTGTTGCTAGCGTAAATACAATACTCACCGGTGGTGGTTCAATTAGTAATTTAAGTTTTTCTGGTGGTACATTTGCTACTGTTCCTGAACCAGCGGCTTTATTAGGCTTGGGTGCAGTAGGTGGAGTAATGGTTATGTCTCGCCGCCGCAAAAGTTTCGTTAAATAGACATATCCTGAATATAAAAAAAGTTACTTTTAGTTGCTAAAAGTAACTCTAATTTATCAATTCGACCTGGCTGGAATGCAAAATTTACCAACCAGGTCGAATTTTTTTATCCTGTAAGACAAATCTATTTAAGGGTGAATTTTCTTAACCTTAGATAAACTTAAACTGATTGCAAAGATTGTTTCGCTTCATTGGCGATCGCATCTACTTCATCATTAGCCAAAGTTTCTAAGATAGATTTGGCTTCTGCATTACCCAAACGAGCCAAGGCTTGTACAAGTCTATAACGAATTTGCCAATCTGGATTGGTAGCATAGGGAGCCAACAGCGGAACTGCTTGTACATCTCCCAAGTCACCCAAAGAACTAATAGCAGCAGTTTGGACTAATTCGTTTTCTGATGAGAGTGCCTCTTTGAGTAGTTCAAAGGCTCGTGGATCGCCTAATTCTCCTAATGTAGCAATGATACTGAATTGTATGAGCCATTCACCGGTTGTATGATAAAGTTGCTGCAAATCTTCAAAAGCTTCACGTAACTTCAGAGCGCCCAAACAGTCTGCTGCTGCTGCTTGTACATCTACTTCGGAGTCATTAAGCAAGCGATCGCGCAAGATATCCAAGGATAACTGTAAATCCTGCGTTCCGAGTGTATCCATTTGACTCACCGCTGAGTAACGGACACGGGAATTGCGATCGCCAATCGCACTTTGAATTAATTCAAAGCCAATGGCAGGTTCCAGTTGGCGAATTTGATTTACTGCACGTAAGCGATCGCCTAAATCCTCAGAACTGAGCAATTGCTTAACAGACTCCGGAGTAATACTCATTTAGTTATCCTTGATTTTCAAAGCTGTAAAAAACAGTCAAAAGTCAACAGTTAAGTGTTAAAAACTCTTGACAAATGACTAATGACCAATGACTAATGACAACTGACTAATCTTGACTAGCTGCCATAGCCCGAATAATATCACCACGAGTGAGGATACCAATCACTTGACCAGTGCCCTCAAGTACTGGCAAGCGGTGAACGCTGCGATCGTGCATGATTGTAGCTGCTTCTTTTAAAGTTTTATCAGGGGAAATAGCGATCGGGTTTTTACTCATCACTTCCCCAACAGTTTGCCCTAGTGCCTTGTGCAAATCACGTTCATAGGTAGCAGGGTTTTTTAAATAGATAACACTATCAAGAAACATAATGTACGCCGGTGGAGTAACACCAGTTTCTTGCCACATCAAATCGGTTTCCGAAATAATACCAACCAATTTCCCGACATCATCCACAACAGGTAGCCCGCTGATGTGGCGTTCTGCGAGAATTTGGATAGCTTCCTTCAGTGGAGTTTCCGCGTGGACGACAATCGGATCGCGGCTCATCACATCGGCAACGGTTTTAGGCATTTATTTACTGATAACTTTAATCAAAGTCCCTGCGCCTATTGTAGAAAATTGCGGGACTCAACCTGATGCAATTAATAGATTGTTACGGGATTAGTCATTAGTCATTGGTCATTTGTCATTAGGCATTGGTTATGAATTAACGCGATGTGCGACTTAGTTCTTGAAACCCCTCTCCAAACCTCTCCCCGAAACGGAGAGAGGCTTTGATTCTTGCTCCCCTTCCCTTGTAGGGAAGGGGTTGGGGGTTAGGTCTGAGAGAAAGTCGCACACGGCGTTAATTATGGTTCTACCGCTCCCTTTGCTTCTTTCCTAGCCCTGACTCCCTTTTAAGACAGCAATAATTTGAGTATTTGCTTTCGGAAAAGTAAACTGCTCCAGTTCTTCCAAAGTTACCCAGCGAATTTCATCGGATTCCAAAGGTTGGGGAACACCTGTAAGATGGCGGCAGTGATGTACTGTGAGGGTAACACGCAAGTTTGTATAGCTGTGGTCAATAGTAATCAGATGCTCTCCCACTTCAATTACTATTCCCAGTTCTTCAGAAATTTCCCGTTGAATACATTCTTGGATAGTTTCACCAGGCTCAATTTTACCACCAGGAAATTCCCACAAACCACCCATCCCTCCCTCTGGACGACGACGATCGATTAAAATTTGCTTTTGGTCATTCCAAATTACTGCAACACCAATAATTTTGTGGGGTGGGAAAGAACTGGTTTCACTCATAGTTGATTGGGGAAATAGGGAGTGGGGAGTAGGGAAGAATTATTGACTAATAACAAAACTCGGCAGACTAGTTGTAACTCTGCCGAGTTTAGATTTATTGCGAAGTTAGTCTACTGCTGTTAGTTTATCCACAAATGTATATTAATCATTTATAAACTCCGCGCTAGCCTCTGCATTCCTACCCTGTAGGAAGGCGTACCCCTACGGGGAAACAAGCTACGCGTAGCGTCTCGTAGAGAAGTGCCTATGGTTTAAACTTCAACCTCAATTTGTAACTATTTTGGATATTAAAAAAATTAGTTGATGCATGATTGGGAATTAGCGGCGAAGATTTCACAGAGGCTTATTTTCAATTCCTATCGCCGCGATTGTGATGAGCTATCAGCCCAATAATATTAAGTTTCCCAAATTTTACATTTCTAGTCAGTTTCGCTGTTGTTGGTTTCAGCCCCTTGTAGGGCAATTTCAAAATTCATTCTCTGTTCAGCGTTACGTAAAAAATAACCACTAATCATAGCAGAAGCCAGAAGCCGACCTAGACTTTCCCGACTGGTGCTTACGGTGATGCCAAAGTGTTCTGAAGGTAAATTACCCAATAGTCCTGTAATATTTCGTTCCATCACCTGAAATACTTCAGCAGATGTGGGTTTAGATAGCTGGGTAACTGTCTCTGGACTCAACGATTTAACGTACTGCCATAGTAAATCGTTAGTTTCTGATTCGCTATTAAAAAACTCTGAGACACGATTGGATGGGTTACTCATTTTTTAGCTCCTTAACTACCACTACTGGCTGCGGTGCTTGTGATTTGAATATTAAATGCCTGTTTTGGATTTGACTTAGTTATTTTGTCTTCCTGTCAACTAATGTAACAGCCTAGCTTGAGAGTGGAAGTAGGTGTAACCGTACCAAAGTCAGCGTATTTTCTCACCCATCGCTCATTAGTGATTGGTCACTCGTCCTTTGTAAATAACTAATAACAAAGGACTAATGACTAATGACTAACTTGCCAAATATTCATCCATGTTGGCTTTAGATTTGCGAAGTTTGGTTAAGGCTTCGCGCTCAATTTGCCTAACTCGTTCTCGGCTGATGTTTAGTATTTCGCCAATTCTAGCCAGAGTCAGCGCTTGCCCATCAGTTAAGCCAAAGCGTAGCGTGATTACTTCCCTTTGTTGTGGCGTTAGATCACCCATTAGGCGGTCTAAGTCATAAGATAGGGAAGATTGCATGACAAACTCTTCGGGAGATGCTCCTGGATCTTCCAGCATTTCTCCAAGTTCGGTATCGTAGTTATCACCCAGCCGCAAATCCAAGGAAAGAGGCAAACGCGCCTTTTCTAGATACTCTCGGACTTGTTTGGGGGTCAATTCCAATTCTTCAGCTAGCTCACCAGCTGTAGGAGCGCGTCCCAATTTTTGAGACAATTGACGCTGTGCTTTTTTAATCTTATTTAATTTTTCAGTAATATGGATAGGCAGCCGAATGGTGCGAGCTTTTTCGGCAATAGCACGAGTTATAGCTTGCCGAATCCACCAATAGGCATAAGTAGAAAATCTATATCCTTTGGTAGGGTCAAACTTTTCTACGCCCCGTTGCATACCAATACTACCTTCTTGGATCAAGTCCAGTAAATCGACGTTGCGCTTGATGTATTTTTTAGCAACGGACACTACCAGCCGCAAATTGGCTTCTACCATCTTGCGCTTGGCAATTTCGCCATCTGCGATCGCTTCGTTCAATTCTGTTGGTTCTAGGTTTGTCGCTTTGGCCCACTCTTCTAGAGTCGGTTGACGGTCTAGCTGGGTGGCAAGACTTTCCCTTGATTCGTGCAAAGCGCAGGAACGTTGCACTTGTTTACCATAGAAAATCTCTTCCTCGTGGGTTAAGAGTGGCACACGGCCAATCTCACGCAGGTAAGTCCGCACGAGGTCTGTGGCTGTCTGAGCGGTCTTCATGGCGCTACTCTTTGGTAATGATGGGGTTGGCGGTAGGGTCATTAACGGATAGATGCTTTATTTATTAGGGTGCTACCCAGTCTGGCTGGGAACCCATGCTATGGTTTGCAACTTACGCGCCCGAGAAACTCGGCTGCTCATAATAATCAAATTTAGGCTTCTTAACTGCTAAAACTACAGTTATTTCCTATTTTTCACAAGTATCTACAGTTAGATAAAAGGTCGCTTTTTAAACATTTTTCTATTGGAGCCTTGTTAATAATTGTAACATTTATGAGAATGTTTTGGCTAGATGGCGACATTAAATTTCCTGGTTGTTCCAGTTCATGCAACGTCGCCCTCTATCTTAAGGCTGACTAAAAGTCAATTTAAGAAATTATCTAGTTAAAATAATTTTCCTCATATTTGTTAAAGTATCTCAATGAGAACTATAGTCATTCTCTTATAACAATTACTTAATTTTCTTGGGCATTGGGCATTGGGCATTGGGCATTGGGCATTGGGCATTGGGCATTGGGCATTGGGGACTGGGGACTGGGTATTTGAAAAACTTTGTTCTAGTCCCAACCCTTAGTCGCCAATCCCTACTCCCTATTCCCTACTCCCTATTCCCTACTCCCTACTCCCTATTCCCTACTCCCTCACAATCGCGCAGTACTCTTGGATGGTTTTTACGTCCAAAGTCGTATTTTGTAAGGAACGGATGGCGGCGACGGTAGCTTTCGCGCCGGCAATGGTAGTAATGATGGGAATTTTGTAGGCTAAGGCTGTGCGGCGGATTAACCTAGCATCAGTCTGAGCTTCTTCCCCGGAAGGTGTGTTGATAATAAGTTGGATTTTTTGATTTTTGATTGCATCTAGGACGTGGGGACGACCTTCATGGAGTTTTAGGACTAATTCAATATTTAGCCCCTGTTCCAGAAGAACTCGGCGTGTACCAAGGGTAGCCATCACTGTAAAGCCCAAATCGATAAATTCCTTCACCACACCACTTGCAGCAGCTTTATCGCGATCGCTCATTGATACAAATACAGTTCCCGTCAGTGGTAAACGCTCCCCAGCACCCAATTCCGCTTTGGCAAAGGCCCGGCCAAAGTCGCTATCAATCCCCATTACCTCACCAGTGGATCTCATTTCTGGGCCCAATATTGTATCAGTTCCTGGGAATTTATTAAAGGGTAATACAGCTTCTTTTACTGCAATATGTGTGGGGATGATTTCCTCTGTGAAATTTAGCTCCTCTAAGGTTTTGCCCGACATAATTAAGGATGCTAATTTTGCTAACTGTACCCCCGTTGCTTTAGATACAAAGGGTACTGTGCGTGAGGCACGGGGATTAGCTTCCAGAATGTAAACTTGGGGAGAATAGCTACTTGCGCCGATAACGGCAAATTGGATATTCATCAACCCCACAACTGACAACGCTTGCGCTAGCTGCACTGTCCACGTGCGAATTTGATTGAGAACTGCTGGTGATAGGGAAATGGAAGGTAAGGAACAAGCAGAATCTCCTGAGTGAATCCCTGCTTGCTCGATGTGTTCCATGATGCCACCAATCACTACCCGTCCTGTGTGATCGGCGATCGCATCAACATCCACTTCAATGGCGTTTTCTAAAAACTTATCAATCAAAATCGGATGTTCTGGTTCCACTAGTACCGCAAAGGTCATGTAGCGTTCCAACTCAGCATCAGAATAAACGATTTCCATCGCCCGTCCCCCCAACACATAGCTGGGACGCACCACCACCGGATAGCCAATGCGTTTGGCGACAATCAGCGCATCTTCGTAACTCCGCGCAATCCCATTAGGCGGTTGGGCAATATTTAACTGTTGGAGAATCTTTTCAAACCGTTCCCGGTTTTCCGCCATATCGATGGAATCTGGCGATGTACCCCAAATTTTAGTGACCAGTCCAGAAGTGTTATTGGTAAGAAACTCTTGTAATGGGATAGCCAATTTTAGCGGTGTTTGTCCGCCAAACTGGATAATTACCCCAACTGGATTTTCAGTTTCGATGATGTTAAGGACATCTTCTTTTGTTAAAGGCTCAAAGTAAAGGCGATCGCTAGTATCGTAGTCTGTCGAAACTGTCTCTGGGTTCGAGTTGACCATAATCGTCTCATACCCCGCATCCTTCAAGGCATAAGCGGCGTGACAACAACAATAGTCAAACTCAATTCCCTGTCCAATGCGGTTGGGGCCACCACCCAAAATCAAAACTTTGGGCTTAGTTGCTGGCAAAACTTCTGTTTCTTCTTCGTAGGTAGAATAGTAGTAGGGCGTAAAGGCTTCAAACTCAGCCGCGCAGGTATCTACGGTTTTGTAAACTGGGATAATCCCTAGTGACTTGCGGTAAGCGCGAACTTCATCTTCGGTGGTTTTGGTGGCATAAGCAATTTGGCGATCGCTATATCCGTCCCGTTTCACTTCATAGAGTTGCTCTTTTGTCAATTGCTGTAAAGGTGTCCGCTTGAGGAATTTCTCGACATCTAGCAGTTGTTGCAATTTATCCAAGAACCATCGGTCAATACCAGTGAGTTCATAGATTTCCTCAATGGTCATCCCTTGCTGCAAGGCATGACGCACGGCGAAAATGCGATCGGGGTTAGGTGTCCGCAGTTGGGCGCGGATTTGTTCACCACTGGGCAATTTTTCGGCTTTGTCACAACCCCAACCAGCGCGTCCTGTTTCGAGCGATCGCAGTGCCTTTTGGAAGGATTCGTTGAAAGTCCGTCCAATAGCCATTGCTTCCCCGACAGACTTCATTTGAGTTGTCAGTACTGGGTCGGAACCGGGGAATTTTTCAAAGGCGAAGCGGGGAATTTTTGTCACCACATAGTCAATTGTCGGCTCAAAGGATGCGGGAGTTTTCTTGGTGATGTCATTTTTAATTTCATCCAAGGTGTAGCCCACAGCTAGCTTTGCTGCCATCTTGGCGATAGGGAAACCCGTCGCTTTGGAAGACAAAGCCGAACTGCGGGAAACGCGGGGGTTCATCTCAATTACAACCACATCACCATTCAGCGGATTGACGGCAAACTGGATATTAGAACCGCCAGTTTCCACACCGATCTCGCGGATGATTTTAATTGCCATATCCCGCAGCCTTTGATATTCTTTATCAGTGAGGGTTTGCGCGGGAGCGACGGTAATTGAGTCCCCGGTGTGAATGCCCATAGGGTCAAGGTTTTCGATGGAACAGATAATCACCACGTTATCTGCCAAGTCACGCATCACTTCAAGCTCATATTCTTTCCAGCCGAGTAAAGACTGGTCAATGAGAATTTGCGAAACAGGGCTGGCATCTATACCTACCTGTGCCATTTCTTCAAATTCTTCTTGGTTATAGGCAATACCGCCGCCGCTTCCACCCATTGTGAAAGCTGGACGAATAATTAGGGGATAACTACCAATTTGGCGGGCAACAGCTTTGGCTTCTTCCAAAGTTTCGGCTGTGTCGCTGGGACACACAGCTACCCCAATCCTTGCCATTGCCTCACCAAAAAGTTTTCGATCTTCGGCTTTTTCAATGGCTGGTAGTTTAGCGCCGATTAACTCAACGCCGTATTTTTCCAACACCCCATTTTTGGCTAAAGCAACGGCGAGGTTGAGGGCGGTTTGCCCTCCCATCGTTGGTAGTAAAGCATCGGGGCGTTCTTTCTCGATGACTTTTTCGACCAATTCCGGTGTCAGCGGCTCAATGTAAGTGCGATCGGCCGTTTCCGGGTCGGTCATAATCGTTGCAGGGTTGGAGTTGACCAAAACCACTTCATAGCCTTCTTCTCGGAGCGCTTTGCAGGCTTGAGTGCCAGAGTAGTCAAACTCACAGGCTTGTCCAATCACAATTGGGCCAGAGCCTAACAGTAGAATCTTCCGGAGGTCATCACGGCGGGGCATAGTCGTTGCCTTGGAGTACGAGAATACAAATCCTGATTATTTTAAGGGTCTTTACCCCCTGTCGTGCTTTTTATTATTAAGTTTTCTAAGTTTGATGACAGAAAGAGGCAGAGGGGCAGGGAGCAGGGGGCAGGGGGGCAGGGAACAGGGGAGGCAGGGGGAAATGAGGGAGATGAGGGGGACAAGGGAGAATTATTGAACAACTTTCTTCCTTGTCTTTTCCCAATGCCCAATGCCCAATGCCCAACAATTATTTTGTATTTCTAATTTTATTTAATTGTGATGCTCAAATTTTTAAAGCTTTTGCAAATCTTTGTTATTTAAGCTGATGATAACTTTCAACAATTGGTGATTTATTTTGGCATATATCTATTTGCTTATTCAGCACAAATAGATTACTTAGATAAAAATCTATCTTAACTAGCTAATTGCTAAAGGTTTTCAATATTAAATATTATATAAATATGTTTACTTAGATTAAAAATGGCAGAGAAATAGGGATACCATTCTCTGCCACTTTTAATAATATTTTAAGAGTTGGTGCTGCCAACTTTTTCTTTCAGTCTAGGTAGAAAAATCTAGATTATGAGAGTTTTAGCTTTGAGCAGCTTGGACAAATCCTAAAGTTAAGCTGTCTTTGGCGAGGAAGTGAGACAAATGATATGCACGTTCCTCAGTTTTCAACAAAATCTTTTCGTACAGATAGCGTGTGCCCCGATCGCCTAAACTCTCTGCCTGAGCAGCCTGACGACGAATTACGCCAATGATTGCTTGTTCGGCAGCGAGGTCATTTTCCACCATTTGGCGAGAAGAATATACGCCTTCGGATTCTTGCTCAAAAACAGTTAATTCTGCTAATTTGCTAAAGGTAGCTACTGGCACACCACCCAATCCATCCAAACGTTCTCCAATTTCATGGATGTGGTCTTGTACTTGGTTGTAGCTTTCGTTAAAAAACTCATGCAGAGAGTAAAATTCTGAGCCTTCAACTACAAAATGATGCTTTTGGTACTGCAAGTACAGTGCCTGGAAACTAGCTAATATAACGTTGAATCCTTCTGTGACTGGAGCAGTTACGCTGTGATCCAGCAACACGGGATTGTCATATACATGACCAAAATTCCGTAACAAAGTTTGCGTTTCAGACATTGTGTTCCTCTCTTTTCAACAGTTATAGATTTTAACTGCTTATTTTTAACATATTAACATTTTAATAATAAGAGCAAGCCAATTTGCCATCACAAGATTTTGTATTTTTACTTACAAAAAGTCTCAAGTTTATTGTTTGCTGAATGATGGCACACCCATGAAGTTGCATAAATATCTCATTAATATTGACATCCCAGTATAAATATGCATATTTTCCAACAGGAGCGGGGAGTGGTGAAGAAGCAAGGGAGCAGGGGTCAGGATGCAAGGGACAAGGGAGAGAATAAAAAATAAAAATTACCTCTTTCCCCTCTGCTCCCTGCTCCCTGCACCTCTGCCTCTTCCCCCTCTGAATATGGAATAGGTGTAAAAGTTTGATTTTTTTTCCAAAATTAATGAGAATTGTTTGCACTTAAGGTATGCTGGTTTTAAGAGGTTAGACTCCTAAGACTTTCAAAAAGCAGAAAGTTAAATCGCGGTAGTTACTGCAAGTTTGTTGCACTTTGAGGGCAATTTTCTTGAAATCGTTTAGTTCAGAATTAGAAAGCAACCACCTTGTAGAGGTGAATTGGGCAGACCGCTGGCAAGTCTATCAACGCCTAAAGGAGTTAGACATTCCCTGTAGTTGTAAGGCTAACCAGCCATTAGAAGTTGAAATTGGCTCTCCTATGACAGCTGTTCAACTTTGGAGTGTGATCCGGCGATTAACAGCTTCCCGTCAAGACCAGATTTTGACTCTTGAGTGCTGCTGGAAAAACCGCTACTAACAGTTCTAATCTTTGGCTGCTGAGAATATCTCGCTTGATAGCTTGTATTAGTTAAAAGGAGGTTAAAAAATGGGTGCATCTCACAATATGGAAATATCACAATTTTGTCTTGAAGGCAGGTTTATAAATTTTGTTATTAAAGATGGCTATAAGCTGAAAGGTTTATTGCTAGGTACTCATGAGGGTGAATGTTACGTTAAACTTGCTAAACATTTACGGGCTGCTTTTGACTTGCGGCTACCAGCCGGTACTTGGTTACAAGTTGTTGGTTATAAAGAATACGATATAAAAAAAGACAAAGTTACACTGAAAGCTGAACGTGTGATGGCGGCGCGTTCTGAAATGGCGGCAGTTAAAACCATCGCGGCACCACAAAAACCCCCATCGATTGATAATGTCAAGGTAAAACCAGCTAAGACTAAATCCACGATTTTGGTGTGTCAAAAGTCTGATTGCATGAAACGCGGTGGTAAAGCAGTTTGTCAGGCGTTGGAGGCAGCTTTAAGCGATCGCGGTTTAGAAGACCAAGTTACAATCAAGGGCACTGGTTGCATGAAAAACTGTAAAGCTGGGCCTAACTTAGTAATGCCAGATAAAACGCGCCATAGCCGGATTCAAGCTGCACAAATCCCCGCGCTGATGAATCAGCATTTTGGTGACAAGAGTTTATCAGCGCAGCCTGAGAATTTAAGGGAAGTGGCGATATATAATAGCAAGCTTTGCTGATGTCAGTAGGTAAGGATGAATAAACTTTACTATGCAACAAAATGTAACTTCGTTGAAATTTTGGTGATTGCTTTTCGGCGAAACGCTTTGCGTAGCTTGCTTCTTTGCAGAAATACGTTTTACTAGCAATGAGATAGTTGTGGATTTTTCTACCCATCTACTTCGCGAAATCTTGACATTTCAATGAGAAAGCTTAATAATATCTTCTCAAGTGTGTTCCATTAATTAATACTCGGCATTAGACTTTTGCCCAGTATTTGCAAGAGTTTTAAATTAAGCGATCGCCTACGGTTTGTCATGAGTAAGACAAAGTAGTAGTTGCGATCGCTTAATGTTTGTAGGCAATTGGGTTTAGCGATCGCATTGTCATGAGCAACCTCAGCATTCAGCTTCCTGACTCTTTGTACAAAAGTTTGCAGGAACTTGCCAAACAAGACGGGATTTCTATCGATCAGTTTGTGGCGACAGCAGTTGCGGAGAAAATCGCTGCACTCACAACTGAAATTTATCTAGGGGAGTTAGCAAAGCGAGGTAGTCGAGAAAAATACGACGCAGTTTTAGCGAAAGTACCAGATATTGAACCGGAATCTTGCGATCGATTACCCACAGCTTAACAACAAAGCGATCGCCTACGGTTTGTCATAAGCAAGACAAAGTAGTAGTTGCGATCGCTTAATATTTGTAGGCAATTGGGTTTAGCGATCGCCTACGGTTTGTCATAAGCAAGACAAAGTAGTAGTAGCGTAGGCGTAGCCCGCCGCAGGCATCGCTTAATGTTTGTAGGCAATTGGGTTTAGCCGCCAGTCTCCCGAAGGCAAGTTAGCTCGGATTTTGCGCTTACCTGTTTGTCCGCCAGAGATTGAAATCTCAGGCTCATAGCGCAAGTCCACTCAAGTGGACTGAAACCCTTTTCTAGTTTTGTTTAGAAGATTTTAGATGTAAGAGAGAGAATTGATTCTCAGGCGGTTGTTGGGACTTGTGGGTTTTCTGGCGGGTAGGTTGGAAATTACACAACCTAAGTTAGAGAAGACTGCAACAACTGTCGCATGGATTTAGCCTGCACATGGTCAGGGAACACGGTTAAAAAGTCATTTAGGTCTTGGATAGCTGCATGGATAAGCTCTAAGGAAGCACCTTGAGATAAAACATAGCGATATAACTGCTCTGCTGGTTGATTATATTGAGCAACTAAATAGTAAAGGGCTAAGTTAAAGGCATTATTCCAGTCTTTAGCATCTTTTTCGTAATCTTCTTTAGCAAGCTTGATAGCAAGTAGTAAATCAGCCCGTGCTTTATCTGCTTGGTTAAGAGCTAGGTAAGCTAAAGCGCGATTATACAATTTCCAATTACTGTCAGAATCTAAGTTAATAGCCCGGTTGAAATCTGCAAGAGCCTCATTATATAGCTTAAGCATCAAGTAAGTTTGACCGCGATGTACGATCGCCCAGTCATATTTGGGGTTAAGTTCAATCGCACGGTCAAAATCTTTTAGGGCTTCTGGGTAACGCTCCATTGATTGGTAAGTTTGAGCGCGAAGTACGATCGCCCAGTCAAATTTGGGATTGAGTTCAATAGCGCGGTCAAAATCTTGTAGGGCTTCCCTGTAAAACTTCATTCGGTGGTAAGTCCGAGCGCGATGTGCGATCGCCCAGTCAAATTTGGGATTGAGTTCAATAGCGCGGTCAAAATCTTGTAGGGCTTCCCTGTAAAACTTCATTCGGTGGTAAGTTTGAGCGCGAAGTACGATCGCCCAGTCAAATTTGGGATTGAGTTCAATAGCGCGGTCAAAATCTTGTAGGGCTTCCCTGTAAAACTTCATTCGGTGGTAAGTCCGAGCGCGATGTGCGATTGCCCAGTCAAATTTGGAATTGAGTTCAATAGCGCGGTCAAAATCTTGTAGGGCTTCCCTGTAGCACTTCATTTTGTGGTAAGTTTGACCGCGACATGCGATCGCCCAGTCATATTTGGGGTCAAGTTCAATCGCGCGGTCAAAATCTTGTAGTGCTTCTGGGTAACGCTTCATTAAGCGGTAAGTTTCACCGCGCCAACCTAGAGCAATTGGTTGCCATTTAACCTCAATCCTAGAATTCTGTAAGACTGCGGTAAACATTTCCAACGTAACTTGATAAACGTCCTCCTCATAAGCTTTTAACCCATTTGCTAGTTGCTCACCCCAACGCTGAACTTCAGAAGAATCGACATCTTTACCAGCCTGAAGCATTATTTCTGCATATTGTTGGGCAAATTTGCGTTGATTTTTGAGTGCAGCAAGAAATTCATTGAGAGCTACAGATAAATTCTTTTGCGGTGACTGACATAAGTTGTGGTACAACACGTTTAATGTGTGACTTTGCCAGCTAGGATCGCGCTGTTTTTCTTCTTCCTTTAATTGCAGATCATTCCGCAGGCTGTCATAATATTCTGCCAACTTACCATGTATATCAGCCCAACTTTGCGGTGATAAAAGGCGCTTGTGGCGTAACATTTGGGTTTTAACAACATCATGATAAGCCCAGCCGTCGGTACGTTCATTGACAAAGGATGTTTCTTTTAGCCAAGTAAATAACTCGTCAGCTTCTTCTTCTGCTCTCAATTTAGCTATAACATCCCGATTCAAGCACCGAGGAATAGCACCATCAAGCGCCACTTGTCGCCGTTTGGGATCGTCAATCCATTTTAAAAAGCGTTCTACAGCACTGCTGCTAGGCTCAATTACCTGATTGGGGTCATTGGGATGAGTATCTGCTAGCATTCCCACTAGCAGGGGTAAGTTTCCAGAAAGGTGTAAAATCACTTCAACAACGCGATTGTCTGTAATGCCTTTGCGAGTTAGATATTGTTGGGCTTCTTCTTCTGTAAATGGTTCCAGAGGGAAACGAGCTATTACCCCCTCATAAGATGCCCAACAATATCTAATTCATGCCGACCGGCGATGGTTATTAATATATTGAAAGATAATTCACCGTGACGACCCTCCAGAATTTCCCGTAGCCAGTTATCTAGAAATTCTCCGGTGCGTTCATAAGTATCAAAAAACAAAACAACACCAGTTTCTTTAGCAATTTTAAAAATATCTTGCAAAAATAGCGGAGTCAGAACTTCTTCAGGTTCTTGAACTAAACGCACCTCATCTTTATTTGTTATTTTCTTTGCAACATAAGAAGCCCATTCTCCAGCTTGGGTAGCAAAAGCATCCTCATCTACAAAGTCAAATACAGCACCGCCAACGGGAACTCGACGCGCTAGACGCACACCAGTTTTTGCCATAGTTTTCCCAACAAAAGCCGAAAAGCCTTGAGGAGCTTCTGGATCGGTTTCTAATTCTTGGCGCTTTTGACGGTAAACTTTGTAGCGTTCTGTAAACTGCGTTAGTTTATGACCTTGCCGTTCTAAATCCTCAGCTAGACGGCCCATGACTTCTGGTATAGTTTTTTCAGCTTCATCGATGTAAGCCGAAATGATTTTTGCTTCGTCAGCAATTTTACGAAACTGTCGCAGCAGGGTACTTTTTCCAACTCCGCCTTGACCCCAAACGTTATACAAAAAACGACGGCGATCGTCTTCTGGGGGGAATGCTAAATTTTGGCGAAATTGGTTTACTTGGTCTTCACGACCCA
This sequence comes from Nostoc edaphicum CCNP1411, assembly GCF_014023275.1. Lineage (NCBI taxonomy): Bacteria > Bacillati > Cyanobacteriota > Cyanophyceae > Nostocales > Nostocaceae > Nostoc > Nostoc edaphicum. The sequence continues at coordinate 4,359,595 of NZ_CP054698.1, read as the reverse complement.
CAAAACCTGATTGTTGACGCTGCTTAAGAATATCTTGTAGACTCTTGGGCTTGTTTTGTGGGTTCATTACAAGATTCAATTTTGAGGTGCTAATGTTTACAGAATAACTACTAAATATAAATGCTGTATTTCGGAATTTACCAGACTTTTTCTAGGTAATTTTTATGCGTTGACCTTCTGAGGCTCAATGTTGACCTTCTGAGGCTCGACGTTGACCTTTTGAGGCTCAATGTTGACCTTTTGAGGCTCAATGTTGACCTTCTGAGGCTCAATGTTGACCTTCTGAGGCTCAATGTTGACCTTCTGAGGCTCGACGTTGACCTTCTGAGGCTCGACGTTGACCTTCTGAGGCTCGACGTTGACCTTCTGAGGCTCAATGTTGACCTTTTGAGGCTCAATGTTGACCTTCTGAGGCTCGACGTTGACCTTCTGAGGCTCGACGTTGACCTTCTGAGGCTCAAAAATGCCCAGGTGACTCGATGAAGTCCAATACAGACCTAACCCCCAGCCCCTTCCCTACAAGGGAAGGGGAGTAAGATTCCAAGCCTCTCCCCTTGTAGGCTAAGGTGTACACACATATTGGTAATGAAGCCCAAACCCTGGATTTACCCCCCTTAATCCCCCCTTGCAAAGGGGGGAAATATCCGGTTCTCCCCCTTTGCAAGGGGGAGTTAGAGGGGGTCAAAAGGACTTGTGTGTACACCGTAGCCCTTTGTAGGGGAGAGGTTTAGAGAAAGGTCAAAGTGTATTTTAGATAAACGAGATGCGCTATAAAAATCGTAACTATACAAACAAAATCTCCCTCGGCGGGTTTAAAAAATCTTTGGATACAAAGCGCGAAAAGGGCATAACAATGTTATGCCCCTACAAATGACGTGTATTTTACCAAGTTTACAACTGGTATAATTTTCTATTGCAAGCTTTAGCTAACTGGGACTTCGGATTGCTTTTTCTTAGAACGGCGGTAAAACCTGCGTCCCATCTCATCAATTACTGCATCTAAACCTGTGACATCACCGCTAGCTTTGGCATAGCTATAAACTGCTAATGCTGCTGCATAGGCTTCGCTAGCAGAAGCTATACAGGTATCATCTACTAATTCTTGCAGTTGCGTTAGAGACAAAAGCACTGGATACAAGGCTTCAAACAGTGCCAAATCTCGGCGCATCTCTTCTAAATCAAAAGAACGGGGCAAAAAATTAGGGTTCTGTGTCGCCACTTCTAAGGCTTTGCTGACAAAAGCCCGACTTTTATCTCCCATCTTCAACATTGTTCGCCGTTCTTCGGTAGTCAAATCAACCAAAAACGGTAATTTTTCTCTAATTGTAGCGATCGCTTGCATGACTGCTTCTTTATCTGCTGGGGCTAGACTAGCACTGATGCGATTTTCTGCCATTTTTAATACTCCTCTAGGGTACTTAGTTTCAGTATTCCCAAAGTTCTAGAGGCGATCGCATTTGCTGAGAGGTAATTAACAGAGTTTTATATGCACTTTACAGCAAGCCAAAAAACGTCTTGATATTTTCTTATCTCAGTTAACAAAATTTATGGCTTTACTCTTCATCTGACTCTGCAAATAAAGATTCTAAATCTTGACGACCGCTGACAACGCGCAAAATTTTAACCCCATCATCAATTACTTGGTAGAGAATGACATATCCATCTAGCGGTAAGCCACGTAATGAAGGTTTAATATGAGCATAGCTGCGTCCCATATTTGGAAACACCGCTAAATTTTGACATTTATTGTTAAACTCTCTAAATAGTTTTTCTCCTGCTTCTAGGTTGCGGATTAAAAAGTAATCAGAAATTTCATTTAAGTCGCGACTAGCAGATAGTGAAATGACATAGCGGCTCATTACTAAGCCTCACGCGCCTTTTGGAATTTTTCTAGTATCTGCATCACTACAGTTTCGCCATCCAAAACTTCCCCTCGTTCAATTTCAGCAATTGCTACATCAACTTTTTGCCGGGTTTCTTCCACCCATTGCACATACTCAGAATTTAATTTATCTAGCAGATGAAATGCTACATCAATTACTTCATCTGCATTTGTAAATTTTCCACTAGCAATTTGGGCTTGGATAAATTGCTCATGTTCAGGTTTCAGTTCAATGTTCATGATTTATCTCTCTGAAATCAGCTTTAGCAATGATTCTATTTCCTCTAACCGCTAATTACAGCGATCGCATCAATTTCTACCAACACATCTTTAGGTAAGCGCGATACCTGCACACAAGCCCGTGCTGGGGCTGTATCTTCCGGGAAATATTTTGCATAAATGGCATTCACTGCCGCAAAATCATTCATATCAGCTAAAAATACAGTGGTTTTCACCACATCTTGGAAAGTCGCCCCGGCTGCGGTGAGGATGGCTTCAAGATTAGCTAATACCTGCTCAGTTTGCTTTTTGACATCATCAGTGTAGACGACATCACCAAGGCGGGGATCGATGGCAATTTGTCCAGCTATGAATAAAAATTGACCTGAAGCTGCGATCGCTTGATTATAAGGGCCCACGGGTGCGGGTGCGTTATCAGTATTAATTACTTTACGGGTCATAGATATTACTTTCTCCAACGATGTTTCCTGTTTACCGATTTCCATCTCAGAGGCGATCGGTTTGTAGACTTCTCCATCTGGCATTATCGCATCAGTTAGGTCAGCATCTTTAAAGGTTGCTCCATAGATATTTGCTCCAGTTAGATTTGCCTTCTTCAGGTTTGCTTCATCGAAGTTTGCCATCATCAAGTTTGCATCTGAAAGACAAGCTCTTTCTAGATTTGCTCTTTGCAGACAGGCTTTGTTGAGATTTGCTTTTTCTAAGCAAACCCTAACCAGATCAGCCTCAGCTAAATCTACCTCTGATAGATTACATTTATCCAAAGTGACACCCCTGAGTATGGCTTTCTGGAGATTTGCCCCATGAAAATTTACTTCAGTTAGTTTTATCTGAGTAAAGTTTGCGCTAGTCAAGTCTGCCCCACTCAGATTTGCATTACTCAAATTTGCACAACTTAAGTCCGCACCGCTCAAGTCTGCCCAACTAAGATCAATTGAAGAACCTTCTATTCCACTCAAATTTGCATTTGTTAAAGATGCTCTACTAAGTCCTGCATTATTAAGGTTCGCTTTGGTCAGGGTTGCCTCACTTAAGTCTGCTCCATTTAAATTTGCTTTGCATAACTTTATCCCACTTAGGTTTGCACCTTTGAGGTCTACTCCTCCAAGATCGGCAGAATCAAAGTTCCGGCATTGTCCGGCGTAGTTCTCCAAGAGTGTCTCAGCATCCATAATGCACCTTTAAATACCACTGACACAGTATAATCACAAAAACTTTGTGTCATAGATATTCCTCTCCCATCCTCTCTTTACGCCTCTGCGGTTCGTTCCTCCTACCCCAACCTAGAACGTATCCGCAGAATGCCGCCAAGTCAGCATCGCGATCGCACTCGTATAATACTGTTACGACAGACTGCAAAATATCATTGATGAATATTAAAGAACTACTACTCCAAGAAATTGAATCATCCTCAGATGTTTTACTAGCTGAAACACTAGATTTTTTGCGTTTTCTCAAGACAAAACCAGGAACCGAGGAAATATCTCTTGACCTGTCAACGGAAAAAAATGATGATACTTCCAATCAGACAACAAAACCGGAAATACAGGAAGCAACACCAATTATTAGAGGCTCTAAAGCAGAAGACTTACTAAAATTTGCTGGAACCTGGCAAGGGGATGATTTTGAGGAGTGCTTGCAGCTTGTTTACGAAACTCGTTCCCCGGCTGAATTTTAGTGATGTACCTCCTAGATACCAACCATTGTAGCCGAATCATTTTTGGAGAAACAAACGTCATTCGTCGGTTACAAGAACATATCGGCTTAGGCGTTGCAACTAGCGTTATTGTGCAAGGTGAACTCCTTTACATGGTGCAAAAGTCTTCTCAACAAGCAGCAAATCTTCGCTTTGTCAGAACTTTTCTGCAAACCATTGACCTTTATCCCATTAGTGGAGGAGTTGCAGATGTTTACGGTAGCCTCAAAGGAGAAATTGTCGAAAATTTTGGCCCCAAAGACAAAGCAAAGCGTAGAAAGTTTACAGTTCAAGATTTGGGTTTTAGCGATAACGACTTGTGGATAGCATCAACTGATTTGCACTATAACCTCACCGTCGTCTCAGGGGACAGCGATTTTCAAAGGATACAACAGGTGCAAGCCTTAGCGTTAGAATCTTGGCTTTGACATATTCCTGCGGAACGTTTACCCAAACTCTATGGTATGGAATTACAGATATTCTTCTCCCCTCTTACCCCAACCTCGGACGTATCCCATAATGCCGATATCGCCAATAATCGCGCAGAATGCGATCGTGGTCAAAACATAAGTTACCAGGGACACGCCAAGACTCAAAAATTCCTACACCCTTAGCATCATCCCCAGCCACAGGTTCTCCCGTCGCTGTCGCTAAAAATACAATACTAATGGTATGCTGACGCGGATCGCGATTGGGGTCAGAATACACCAGTAATTGTTCAATTAATTCCACCTGCAAACCCGTCTCTTCCTCAGCTTCTCGCCGCGCCGCCACTTCCACCGCTTCACCATAATCCACAAAACCACCAGGAATAGCCCAACCTAAGGGTAGATTATGTCTTTCAATTAACACTATTGGCCGATGAGGTCGATCTACTAGTTCAATGATGATATCAACTGTCGGTGCAGGGTTTCGGTAAGTCATAGTTATTTAGTCATTGGTCATTGGTCATTGGTCATTGGTCATTGGTTATTGGTCATTGGTTATTGGTCATTGGCTATTGGTCATTGATCATTCACAAAGGACAAATGACAAATGACAAATGACTTTACCTACAAATACTGTTCCGTGATAAATTCGATGCGATCGCACAGCGTGTCCATCAGACAATTGCTCCTTCACATAATTCAGGTTAAATATGCCTTTTCCTAGATCCAGTGGCATTTTGCTGCATCCTACTTCCTTTCCTAGCCGATTTGGCGTTGGGGATTTAGGCTTAGAAGCCTATCGCTTCATTGATTTCCTTAAAGATAGCCATCAACAATATTGGCAAGTTTTACCTTTAGGTCCCACTGGATACGGCAATTCCCCGTATATGTGCTACTCGGCAATGGCAGGAAATCCTCTGCTAATTAGCCCAGAAAAACTCTTAGAAGAGGGTTTGCTATCTGAAGAAGACTTTGCTAATTTACCAGGATTTCCAGGAGAAAAGGTAAACTTCGACCAGGTTGTGCCAATTAAGATTGGGCTACTCAAAAAAGCCTGTGAAAATTTTAGAGTGAATGCTACGCCTATCCAACAAAAAGAGTTTGCAGGTTTTTGCGACAGCAAAGCTTACTGGCTAGATAATTACGCTTTATTTATGGCGCTGAAAGATGCTCACAATGGCGCAAGCTGGCATATATGGGAAACAGAATTTGTCAAGCGGGAACCGGAAGCATTAGCTCAGGTAGAGCGTCGCCTCAACGGAGATATTTTCTATTACAAGTTTGTCCAATTTGAGTTTTTCCGGCAGTGGTCAGACCTGAAAAGCTACGCTAATATGCGCGGCATTGACATTATCGGTGATATCCCCATCTACGTAGCTCATGATAGTGCCGACGTGTGGGCACATCCCGACATCTTTTGCTTAGATGAAGAGACGGGAGAAGCTGCCCAAATGGCAGGAGTTCCACCGGATTACTTTAGCGCCACCGGTCAATTGTGGGGAAACCCGGTTTATAACTGGGAGGAATTGCAAAAACAAGACTTTAAGTGGTGGGTACAACGCTTTGAGGCAATGCTGGATTATGTAGATATAATTCGCATTGACCACTTCCGGGGTTTCGAGGCTTATTGGTCAGTACCCAAAGGTGAAGAAACTGCCATGAATGGCGAATGGGTGGAAGCACCTGGAGATGCTTTTTTTGAAGCGATCAAACAGAAGTTGGGCAAGCTACCCGTCTTGGCAGAAGATTTGGGAGTAATTACACCAGAGGTAGAAGCCCTGCGAGACAAGTATGAATTTCCTGGGATGAAGGTTTTGCAGTTTGCCTTTGGTTCTGATCCCGGTAATCCATTTTTACCGTTCAATTACCCGCGAAATGCTGTAGTTTACACTGGCACTCACGATAATGACACAACTGTAGGCTGGTTCAATTCAGCTAATGACAACGAAAAGCATAACTTATGGCTTTATTTAGGTTGTATCAGTTCTGAAGGCATTCAATGGGATTTGATTCGCCTAGCTTTGAGTTCCATAGCCAACCAAGCAATTATTCCTTTGCAAGATGTCTTGGGATTAGGAAACGAAGCGCGGATGAATTTTCCTAGTGTTGCAGAGGGTAACTGGGAGTGGCGCTATCAAGCAGGAGCGTTGAGAGACGAATTGCGCGATCGCTTGAAAGTTCTTACAAGACTCAATGGACGCGCCCCGCAAGAACAATAAGGCAGGGAGGGGCAGGGGAGGCAGGGGGAGATGAGGGGGACAAGGGGGACAAGGGAGAATTATTGAATAAGTTTCTTCCTTGTCTCCCCCCTCTTTCTTGTCTTCCTTGTCTTTGCCCAATGCCCCATGCCCCATGCCCCATATTTCAAAACTTAGGCTTGGCAGCAATCCTCACTTCTTCCTCTTTCCCTGGCTCTCCCATTTCTTTAGCTTTCTCTTGATTGACGCTCATCAAAACACCACCCGCATTATCAGTTTTCACTGTCAGCTGCTCTTGGGCTTTCCAAATTCGGTGAGTTCCCTCTGGGAGAATACCCTCAAACTCGATTTTGCCATCGGCTACAACGCGAATCCAAGATGATGCTTTCAAGGTGACACCAATCTGTAAAGTCTGTCCCTGTTGAATGCCGTTAAGGGTATCGCTGACAGGTTGAACTTTTAATGACTCTTTTGGTTGGGTTGGCTCTGGTTTATCAATAGACTTTTGTTTTAGGTATGGCTGATTTTGGCTATTACTTGCTTGTAGTACTGCGTTATTTAATAACTGAGATAAGCCATTTACAGAGCATACAATTAGCAATATGTAAAGAAAGTAAAGATGAATCGGACGTAGTTGATCAAGGCGTGAAGTATTCCCCATACCTTGGGGGTTCAGTTGTGCAGAACTGATCGGAAAAGTGCCAGAAAATTCGACTCCATTCAGTCCTAGTGCATCGGCAAATTGCCTAATCAAACCCTGAATATAGACTGGTTCTGGCAGATCGTTTAAATTACCTTCTTCGATTGCCTGCAATAATCGCCGGGGAACCCTGGTTAATACAACCACTTGCTCTAGAGATAAACCCTGTTCTTGCCGCAATGCCCAAAGTTGAGCGCCCATTTCTGCCAACTTTTCGGCTCGTTGTTGCTCTAATGAAAGTGATGGCTGGTGATTATTCTTCTTTCTTAGCCATTTCATGCCTACTGACACTCCTTAACTCCACTGAATCTTTAATAGGTTGCGTTATTTGCTCTTGCAAAAAGTGAATCTCATCATCTGTGAGGGAACGATATTGACCCTCTGACAAAAAGGGTGCTTTTAGAGTTTGTAATTGAATTGTGCCGATCGCAGTCCGATGTAGTTGGATTACTGGATATCCTAACTGTTTAGCTATACGGCGAATTTGACGATTTCTTCCCTCCTGCAACACTATTTCTAACAAGCTTTGCTCGGTACGACGTTCTACAAGGTGTACCTTCGCAGTCCTGGTTTTTTTTCCCTCCAACATCACACCCTGACGCCACATTTGTAGAACTGCTTCTGGAGGATGTCCTTTGACCAAAACATGATATGTCTTGGAAATACTGTGGCGGGGATGGGTTAGTCCAAATGTCAGATTTCCGTCATTGGTCAGGATTAATGCTCCTGTAGAGTCTGCATCTAGACGCCCCACTGGGTGAATACCTGAACCCTCTCGTAATTCTTTCGGTAGTAGATCCAGGACTGTTGATCTGCCGTGAGGGTCGTAGCAAGTCGAAACTACGCCCACTGGTTTGTGCAGCAATAGATATATTAAAGCCGGACGCTGCTTTTCGGATACAGGTTTACCATCAATTGCGATCGCATCTTTTTGGGGATCAACCTTTTGACCTAAATGGGCCAATACCCCATTAATCCGCACCCGTGAGTGCCTAATCATTTCCTCGGCTTCACGACGTGAGGCGATACCCCATTGAGCAAGAATTTTTTGTAACCGTACCTCCATGTGGAAATTGCTTATTTACTGTTAACAATTAAATGATATTTGCATTTTGTAGCGAGTAGGCATAAATGTTACATTTAAAGCTTGTTTAATTTCTATTCGGTTGTTGAGCAAATACTCATACATAGATTGGTTAGTAGATGTCAGAGCAAAATTCACAAACAACAAATGCAAATAAAATCCGCATAATTACGCAGGTACTTACAAAAGCACTAAAGCTTTGGTTGAGAACACAAGTGAGCCAAATATCGGAATTAGAAGTGGAGATAAAAGCGAGCGATCGCCAACTTTTCTCTGGACGCATTCCTTTAGTATCTATCTTTGCTAGTCATGCAGTTTATCAGGGCCTCCTCATTACAAAAATTCAATTAATAGCAGAAAATATTCGGATAAATATCGGCTCCGTACTCAAGGGAAAACCCCTGCGACTGTTAGAAACAGTACAAGTAGGTGGCAATTTAATCGTAGACGAGAAGGATCTCAATGCTTCTCTCTCATCTGATTTATTATCAACTGCTTTGAGTGATTTATTGGTTAAGGTTTTACCAACACATTACCCACAGTCACAACCAATTAATTGGCAAGAAATTCTGATCGGGAACAACCAAATTATACTGCGAGGTTTGAGAGTAACCAATAGTGAAACAACGCCTCTAGAAATTTGTCTGGGGTTACAGTTACTCAGTGGGCATGAGTTGCAAGTAGCACAGATCCAAATCAACCACGAGCAAGGAAATATATTGGAAGACAATCATGAGTACAATCTGGATCTTGGCTCAGATGTCGATATCGAAGAGCTAACGCTGATCCCAGGAAAGCTGGTGTGTCGTGGGCGGATTAACGTTAATCCTTGATGATGATGGATTAAAAATATTAGTACCTTATTTTAAATAATATGGCGGATATTGGGTAGTAGGAAGTTGGGTCAGAGGGGAACAGAGGAAAATAACCAATGCCCAATGCCCAATGCCCAATGCCCCATGCCCCATGCCCAATTCCCAACTAACTATTTACTAAGTAGCGGCAAAAGTAATGTCACAAAATAATAAACCAAAGGAGCAGTGAAAATATAGCTGTCGGTACGGTCTAAAATACCACCGTGACCGGGGATTAACTGTCCAGAATCTTTGACTCCAGCATCCCGCTTGAGTAGAGATTCCGTTAGATCCCCTAAAAGACTAGCAATGCCAATCAGTAAACCTAATGCTAGACCAGTAAAGGGGGATCTGGGCAAGTGGAGATAATAGGCTCCTGCTATAGCTACGGCAATACTTGAAGTAATACCAAAGACAGCACCTTCTACAGTTTTTTTCGGGCTAATATCAGACAGACGGGTTTTACCAAAGAATTTACCAATGGTATAAGCACCAATATCGGCTGCCCAAATACACAAAAAAGTCAGCAGTGTTGCTGTAAAACCTTGTGATAAAGAAGCGGAATTTGCCTTTTCCCAGAAATCTGTCCAGGTTGCGGGCCAGTATCCTCCGAAAGGGAGATTGCTAAAAGCAGCACTATCAATTGCTCGTAACCGCACCCAGTAACTCGGCAAATAACCTACGTAAAATAGCCCCATAATAGAAGCGGAAACATCAGCGATCGTGGCAAACTTTGGCTGAAACAGCAGGTAAAAACAAATAAGTGTGCCAGCTATTGGCATTACAGCGTCAGCTAAACTGCCATCCAGGGTACAAATCGCCAGCAATATTTGGCTAACAGCCATAGTGGTTTTTGCGGCAGGAGCGATGCCTCTGGCTCGCACCAAATTAAAATATTCCTGTTGACCCAAAAAGATGATGACCGCAAAGATGATGGTAAAGTACCAACCCCCCAAAAGGGTTGCTGAAAGAGCAAGAGCGATCGCAACAATTCCACTTATAATCCGAGACCAAGGCATAAAAGTATTAAATATTGGGAATGGGGCATTGGGCATTGGGAATTGGGAATTGGGCATTGGGCATTGGGCATTGGGCATTGGCGCAGCTTCTTGTAGAGAAGTATTAGGCATTAACTTAGTTATTCTTTCTTCCCCTGTTTTCCCTGCTACCTCTATTTCCTCATCTCCGTTTTACTCCTTCCTTTGCCCCCTCTTCCAATGCCCCATGCCCCAATCCCCATTCCCTAATCCAGTTTCTCACCACTGAGGATAAAAATGGGATCAACGGCGGTAAAGGTTTGAGAAAAGCCTCGTGTCTCTAGGCGGTTAACCGCAGACTGGACGACTTCGATATTTCTAGCCCTCAACAGAGAAAAGCTTTGGGAAATAGCATACAGACTTTCTAGATTAGCAGCTGTGGCTACAACCCGACCGGATGGCGGCAAATAATGCCAAGCTGCTTGCAGAATTTCCTGAATGGGTCGGCCTCCCTCGATACAAACACGGTGAGGGGTAATTTTGAGATCATGTAAACACTCTGGGGCACTGCCTTCAACAACTTCGACATTTTTCACATCAAAGCGATCGCAGTTACGCTTAATTAGATTAGCTACTTCTTCATCTCTTTCTATAGCAATAATCTTTCCACCTGGACACAATAGCCCCACCTCTACCGGAATTGTACCCGTCCCTGCGCCAATATCCCACAACACGGAATCTGATTTTAGTCGCAGTTGAGAAATTAATAGCAGTCGGACTTCTCGCTGACTCAGGGGAATTCCTGGCAAATGTTCAAACAATTCATCGGGAATACCAGGGGTAATATAAGGCCAAAGTTGGGAGGGCATAGAATTACGCAATTATACTAAAGATATCGATTTGCCAAATTGAAAAGCTATAAGCTATAAAACTTTTCAACCGTAGCATTACAAGAAACCATAATGATTGGCGAAATATTAAGCGATCGCTATGAAGTTCAGCAGCTATTAGGAAAAAAAGCAGGGCGGCGGACGCTATTAGCTCGTGATTTGCAAACTCAGGAATTAGTTGTTATCAAGTTACTCTCTTTTGGTAGTGACTTTGAATGGGATTCACTCAAGCTGTTTGAGCGAGAAGCCGAAACTTTAAAAAACCTAGCACATCCCTCAATTCCTGGCTATTTAAACTATTTTGAGGTAAATTTACCAACCATCAAAGGATTTGCTCTAGTACAAACTTATATCCCTGCACAAACCTTAGAGCAATGCTTACAAACTGGGCGGACTTTTACAGAAGCTGAAGTCAAATATATAGCCAAAGCACTTTTAGAGATTCTTGTTTACCTACATGGGCTGTATCCGCCTGTGATTCACCGTGATATTAAGCCTAGCAATATTTTATTGGGCGATCGCTCTGGTAATAGTATCGGTCAAGTTTATTTGGTAGATTTTGGCTCAGTGCAGACAGTCCTGGCTACCGAAACCGGGACAAGAACTGTGGTAGGAACTTATGGCTATATGCCACCAGAGCAATTTGGCGGACGCACTGTTGCAGCATCAGACCTTTATAGTTTAGGTGCAACCTTAATTTATTTAGTTACGGGCAATCACCCAGCCGATTTACCTCAAAAGGATTTTCGGATTCAGTTTGAACAACTGGCTAATCTCAGTCCCAGCCTGACTAGTTGGTTAAAGTGGATGATTGAACCTAGTTTAGAACGGCGTTTGAGTTCTGCTGAAGAAGCGATCGCAGCTTTGGAGAAACCACAACCAACAAACTTGCCTACTTTATTTGTTGGCAAACCAGACGGGAGTAAGATTCAACTAACGAAAAATGCAGACTCTCTAGAAATTATCGTTCCACCAGCTGGTTTTGATCCATCAATAATATTCACAGGTTTATTTGCGATCGTCTGGAATTCATTTATCCTCTTTTGGACAATTGGCGCACTCTCAGCGCCTTTTCCTGTCAACATCCCCTTTGCCTTGTTCTCAGTTCCTTTTTGGGGTGCTGGCTTTATGATGGTGTATAAACTTTTCTTTAATTTGTTTGGACGCATCTGTTTACGCTTAAATCCCGAACAAATTGCCTTAACCTGGGAGTTGTTTGCTTGGAAATTTTATCGTCCTCGCGCATCGCCAAGACAAAGTATTACTAAGTTGGTTTATATTCCAAAACATTTTACTAAAGACTCAGAAGGGACTAGAATTGCCGTTCCAGCACAATTGGATATTTGGGTAGGAGTAAAAAAATATCAACTTGGTAGTTTTGGTGGTGCGATTAAATCTGAAGCGGAACTGGAATGGCTAGCTGAGGAATTAAGCGATTGGTTAGATTTGCCAATTACCAATCCAATTAGAAGTTAGTTGCACTCATCGGATTTGAGCCATCAATGTCTATATTTAATTACAGAAGCCTTAGAGGAAATTTATATGTTTGGACTGGGATGGCCAGAAATAGCTGTAATTAGCATAGTTGCTATTCTAATTTTCGGCCCAAAAAAAATTCCCGAACTGGGAACTGCACTGGGCAAAAGCCTACGAGGTTTTAAGGAGGAGATGAAAACCCCCAGCGAGGAAACCAATCAGGAAGAAGAAAAACAGTAATTAAAAAAGTCAGAAGACAGGAGTCAGCGCACTGCTTCCTCCTGATTCCTGACTACAGCAAGGTATTCACAACAGAAGAAGGTGTGATTCCATTTTGGGAATCGATGACAGTTGTGCCAGGATTTTGTTGGTGTGTCTCTTCTTTCGCTAAACCACGCAGCTTAATTAACTTAATAGCCCTAGTCACGCTTTCTGGTAAAATCACCACCAGACTGTTATCAGGAGCCATGTCTAGACCTTTATTTATCGCTTGGGTTTCATCCAGAATTGATTCATAGCGGCTATCAGGCTTAACTTCGGTGATGCCTTGAATAATCAATTGGGCGGCTGATCCCCGTGCCCGTCCCCGTGTGTCATCGTCTTCTTTGATGATGATGTAATCAAAAATTTGTGCTGCTAATTTGCCCAAAGTAACAAAGTCTTCGTCACGGCGATCGCCTGGGCCACCAATTACGCCAATTCGTTGTCCTGTAGTCCAGTTCCGCACAAAGGAACCGACAGCTTCATAACTGGCTGCATTGTGGGCATAGTCCACCAAAGCATGGTAGTTTCCTAAATTAAATAGATTCATTCGTCCCGGCGTTTGACTAACTGAAGCCCGGAAGGTCTTCAAACCAGCCCGAATCTGTTCAATTGTGACGTTTTGCACGAATGCGGCCAAACTTGCAGCTAAAGCGTTGGCAATCATAAACGGCGCACGTCCGCCCATTGTTAAAGGTATATTTTCGGCTCTTTCTATGCGGTGTGTCCAATCACCTTTAACAATTGACAAATAGCCATTTTCATATACTGCCGCTACTCCACCCTTTTGGATGTGCTTTCGCACTAGTTCCGAGTCGGGATTCATCGTGAAGTAAGCAATATTAGCCTTAGTTTTTTCTGACATGGCGGCGACGCGACGATCATCCGCATTTAGTACCGCATAGCCATCCGGGAATACGGCTTCTGCTACTACACTTTTGAGGTTAGCTAACTGCTCAATGGTATCTATATCGCCAATTCCTAAGTGGTCGGAGGCTACATTTAAAACCACGCCCACATTTGCTGCTTCAAAGCCCAATCCAGAGCGGAGAATGCCACCGCGAGCCGTTTCCAGTACCGCTACTTCCACTGTGGGATCTTGGAGGATGACGTGGGCACTTTGAGGGCCTGTGTTATCACCAGCTTCTACTAAGTAATCACCGATATATGTTCCATCAGTAGTAGTATATCCAACTACTTTCCCAGTCTGTTTATAAATATGTGCTAGTAGTCGGGTAGTAGTGGTTTTGCCATTAGTGCCTGTGACACTGAGAATCGGAATTTGGCTAGATTGCTCGTTAGGAAACAGCATATCCATCACTGCGCCAGCAACGTTACGGGGAATACCCACGCTTGGAGCAACGTGCATCCGAAAACCGGGAGCGGCGTTAACTTCAACAATTACGCCATCGACTTCCCGCAACGGACGGCTAATATCCGTAGTGACGATATCGAGTCCGGCGATATCTAAGCCGATAATCTTAACTACCCGTTGTGCCAACCAAAGATTTTCTGGATGAATTTCATCAGTACGGTCTACAGCACTACCACCTGTACTCAAGTTTGCCGTTGCCCTAAGATAACAAATAGTACCCTTGGGTGGCACGCTATTTAGGGTGTAACCTTGCCTTTCTAGCAACTGGTAGCTAGTGCGGTCTAGTTCAATCTTTGTGAGGACGTTATCATGTCCTTCACCCCGATTTGGGTCAAGGTTTGTTTCCTCAATTAGTTCGGAGATGGTGGATCTACCATTGCCAATAACGTGAGCCGGTACGCGCTCGGCTACTGCTACTACTTTGCCATTTACCACCAATACTCTGTGGTCACGCCCAACGTAATATCTTTCGACAATAATTGATCGGGAAACCTGTCTAGCAGCTTCGTATCCGGCTTCAGCTTCTTCCCAAGTTCTGATATCAATGGTGATCCCGCGTCCGTGATTACCATCCAGAGGCTTGATAACGATGGGATAGCCGCCAACGTATTCAATGGCTTGTTCCAAATCGTCTAAGAAGTTGATCACCGTACCTCTGGGAACTGGCGCACCAGCGGCAGCGAGAATGCGTTTAGTGGCTTCTTTATCGCAAGCTAGTTCTACGCCCAGAATGCTGGTGTTGTCGGTCATTGTGGCCTGCATTCGCTTCTGATTCACGCCATAGCCTAGCTGAATCAAAAAGCGGGCTTCCAGAGACATCCAGGGAATACCTCTTTTTTCTGCTTCTTTAACGATCGCTTCCGTAGAAGGGCCCAAGGAAGCATCACGGGTGAAGTCTTTCAGGTCTTGGATATCTTGCTCTAGTTCTGCCTTGGGATAACGGCCTCGATCAACGATACTCTGGCACAGCCGGACTGCGGCTCGCCCAGCGTAACGTCCCGCTTCCTCATTCAGGTACTCGATCACTACTTGGTAAATTCCGGGTGTGGCAGTTTCGCGGGTGCGGCCAAAGCCGACATGCATACCAGCTAATTCCTGGAGTTCTAGGGCTACGTGTTCCACTATGTGACCGATCATAGTGCCTTCTTTCACTCGCATCAAAAAACCACCACGACAGCCAGGTGAACAATAATGGCCTTCCAGACTCGGCAGCGCCTCAACTAATCCTTCATAAAAGCCAGGGATTTCATTCGAGGGCGTCTCGCCAAGGGTTTCTAAATCGAGGCGCATGACGATCAGTTTGTGGCGTCGAATGCTCCAATAGTTTGGGCCGCGTAAGGTCTGGATCTTGAGGATTCTCATGGGAATAGGTAGATGGAGATTCGGAACCAAAATTCTAGTTTCTTACTGTAATTGACCGCTAAACTGTTCATCACAAACAGTTTTTTCTCTTTACATGGTATTCTTATCATTTTTCTACGGTAAGAAATAAATGTGCGGTCAACTCAGTGTAACCTCAGATACTCTATCCCGTCAGCTGGAGATTCGGTGTACAGCAGGCAATACAGTCCGCTGGTACAAGTGGAAGCGATCGCCGTAGCTGAGGATATGGAGACGTAAATTATGCACGGTTAACGGTTCATTAGCACCGACATGGGGTTCGTTGGTGTGGGTAAGTTCAGTGGGATCAACAATGGTGACACTGCCTTTACCCATAACTTGTAGCCAACCATCGCGTTCAAACACAGCACAAGTATCTTCGTCAATGCCAATACCTAAGCGATCGGGATGAGCTGAGATCGCACTAATCAGTCGCCCCATCCGATTACGGTTGTGAAAGTGTTGGTCAACGATGACTTCAGGAATAAATCCCAAACCCGTTGCCATATCAACTAGGGAACGATTGGGCGACTCTCCACTACCGCCGCCAGCAATCATGTGATGCCCCATTACTGCCGCTCCTGCACTGGTGCCTGCTAACGTAAGTTGCCCCGCCCTCACCCGCTGACGAATAATTTCCATTGCTGGCGTATCTGCCAATACGCCACAAAGACGCAGTTGGTCTCCTCCTGTCAAAAATACCCCACTACAGGCTTCTAAGGATGCTTTGATCTGGGAGGCTTCACACTGTTCCCGTTCGCGGATGTCTAAAATCTCTACCTTCTGAGCACCCATTTCTTCAAAAATGCGAATATACCGACCACCGATGATAGCGGGTTCGCGAGAGGCAGATGGAATAATTGTAATATAAGCCTTACTAGCACCGGCACGTCCAAAAAAAGTTCGTAGGATTTCGCGCCCATGAACTTTATCTTCAGCACCTCCGATAACCAGAACGGCGGTTTTAGTTGCTTGGGGTGTCCTCATTTCTAGCGATTTAGCTTGTAATTGCGGCATTGTGTTTCTCCTGTCAACAACTCTCAGGTGAATTAAACAAGGCTCAGTTGCCTGATGATCTTTGCGCTTTGCTTTTTTGAGAGGACACTTTTTGGAAGTTTGGAACTGGGTCAGCCACTCTCCAAATTCTCGCTTAACGCTCGCGTTGCCTCAGTCTAAACGTGTTCGTTCCCTTTTCTCAAAGCCAGCGCCTTGTTTTTCACCTGTCCACTTGCAGCAGGGCAAAATAGTCTTTATGGGGCTAGATTCCCACTCTAGGGTTGGGGACGAGCAGTTAAGACTACGCTTTTTTCTGAGGCTGGCTCGATGCATCCTGGAAGTTGTTAACTTGATATGATTATTAATTTAAATGTAGTTGTGACAACATTTAAACATAAATTAAGTAATTAGAAAAACTTTTGATCCCATCTAAAATCCAAGAGGTCTGGTAGTTTTAGATACTATTGATAAAGTTTAACTGGAGTTTGCCCCGACCTTGGCTTGCTGATGTTTGCTAGACATTCAAATTTAAGATTAGTGTCCTCGAATACGAATAACTGTGCGCTTTGATATAGTTACGCTTTTTCCTGACTGTTTTAACTCTGTTCTCAATTCTGGGCTGCTAGGTAAAGCTTTAGCCAAACAGATTGCCGAAGTGCATCTGATTAACCCACGAGACTTTACCACTGACAAGCACCGAAAGGTAGATGATGAACCTTATGGTGGCGGCGTTGGGATGCTAATGAAGCCAGAACCTATTTTTACCGCTGTCGAGTCGCTGCCAATTCTACCCCGAAGAGAAGTAATTTTGATGAGTCCACAAGGTCAAACAATCAATCAGCCTCTTTTGAAAGAATTGGTGACAAATTATGACCAGTTAGTAGTTATTTGCGGGCATTACGAAGGAGTGGATGAGAGGGTGCTGCATTTGGTAACTCGTGAAGTATCTTTAGGCGATTTTATTCTCACTGGTGGGGAAATTCCAGCAATGGCTTTGATTAATGGCGTGGTGCGGCTAATACCAGGAACCGTGGCCAAAACGGAGTCCCTCACAGCAGAAAGTTTTGAGGAAGGGTTATTGGACTATCCTCAATATACTCGTCCTGCCAATTTTCGCGGTTTGAAAGTGCCTGATGTTTTGCTCAGTGGGAATCACGCAGCGATCGCAAAGTGGCGTTACGAACAACAAATTCAAAAAACCCGCGATCGCCGCCCCGATCTTTTGGAGAAATTGCAGCAGGGGGAGAAATTGCAGCAGGGGGAGCAGGGGAAGCAGGGGAGCAGGGGAGCAGGGGAGCAGGGGGAGAATAATAATTTCTAGCTCTTGACTAATGACCAATGACAAATGACTAATGACAAATGACTAAAATTCGTATTGGTAACGGCTACGATATCCATCGATTAGTGAGCGATCGCGCTTTGATTTTAGGTGGAATTCAAATTCCCCATGAACTGGGTTTATTGGGGCACAGTGACGCTGATGTGTTAACACACGCGATTATGGATGCCATGCTTGGGGCATTATCTTTGGGCGATATTGGTCATTATTTTCCGCCTAGCGATCCCAAATGGGCGGGAGCAGATAGTTTAGTACTATTAACTCAAGTACATCAACTGATTCGGGATCAAGGCTGGCAGATCGGAAATATTGACTCGGTGGTAGTAGCAGAACGTCCAAAATTAAAACCACATATTCACAATATGCGCGACAAACTAGCGGCGGTTTTAGAATTACAACCAAATCAAATTGGTATCAAAGCTACTACCAACGAAAAATTAGGACCTGTTGGACGTGAAGAAGGTATATGTGCTTATGCTGTCGTCTTGTTAATTGCTTCAGAGTAACTTTTGTTTTAGCCCCTGATTAACGATATTCAAGACTGAATAGGATGGAAATAAATTTGAGATTATGAAATTTTTTAGCACAATATTTCTGGCAATTAAACATTTTTGGTTGCCAATAATTTTGACTTCAGCAACAGCACTTACACTTACCGGCTGCAACCCTACTAACTTCAAAAGTTCAGCCGCTCAAGTGCCGCAATTGGTAAGTGCCATTCTCAGTGATCCTAAAACTTTTAACTACCCTCTCAGCCAGGAATCTCCCAATGTTTTTCCTCTGATTTATGAAGGATTAACTACTGAAAATCCCATAACTGGCAAAATCGAGCCTGCCTTAGCAGAATCTTGGGAAATTGCTGATGATAAATTGCGGTTTGTTTTTAGCCTACGTCAGGGATTGAAATGGTCTGATGGAGAACCCTTAACAGCAGATGATGTAGTATTTACCTTCAACCAAATTTACCTGAACGAAGCTATACCCGCAGATGCTAGAGATGTGTTACGGATTGGTGAAAGTCGAGCATTACCAAAGGTACGAAAAATCGATGCTCAACGGATTGAATTCACAACTCCAGAACCATTTGCACCGTTTTTGGGAACTTTAGGACTGCCAATTTTACCTGCCCATACCCTCGAACCATTTATCAAGACAAAAGACCAAGAGGGTAAGCCCATATTTTTGTCAAAGTGGGGCGTTGATACGCCTCCAGATCAAATTATCGTTAACGGTCCTTACAAGCTAGAACGCTACGACACAAGTCAGCGTGTAGTGTTCAGACGTAACCCCTACTATTGGCGCAAAGGCCCGAAAGGAGAATCTCAACCTTATATTGAACGGGTTATCTGGCAAATTGTAGAATCAACAGATACATCTTTGCTACAATTTCGTTCTGGCGGATTGGATACTGTGGGAGTTTCACCAGATTATTTTTCTTTGCTAAAGGTGCAGGAAGAACAAGGGAATTTCAAAATTTTTAATGGTGGGCCAGCAACTGGTACGACATTTGTTTTATTCAATTTAAATAAAGGTAAAAGGAATGGAAAACCGCTGGTTGATCCAGTTAAATCGCGTTGGTTCAATACTGTAGAATTTCGGCAGGCTGTAGCCTATGCAATTGACCGACAAACAATGATTAACAACACTTTTCGTGGTTTAGGTCAACCACAAAATTCACCCATTTCTGTACAAAGCCCTTATTATCTGTCGCCTAAAGAAGGACTAAAAGTTTATAACTACAATATAGAAAAGGCGAAGGAACTGTTACTAAAAGCAGGATTCAAATATAACAACAACCAACTAATTGATGCTCAAGGAAACCGCGTCCGCTTCTCGTTACTTACCAATGCTGGTAACAAAATCCGCGAAGCAATTGGATCGCAGATTAAACAAGACTTGAGTAAAATTGGTATTCAAGTTGATTTCACTCCTCTAGCATGGAATACTTACACAGATAAGCTGTCAAATTCATTAGACTGGGAAGTTTCTATGTTGGGTCTGACTGGTGGTTTAGAACCAAATGATGGAGCTAATGTCTGGTCGCCTGAAGGTGGATTACACATGTTTAATCAGAAACCTCAAGCTGGACAAAAGCCAATTGAAGGTTGGGAAGTGGCTCCCTGGGAAGCAGAAATCGCTAAGTTATACATTCAAGGAGCAAGGGAATTAGACCCAGCAAAGCGGAAAGAAATTTATGCCGAAACCCAAAGGATTACCCAAGAAAACTTACCGTTTATTTATCTAGTTAACCCCTTATCAATGTCAGCAGTTCGTAATCGCTTTGAAGGTATCCAATACTCTGCATTGGGTGGCGCATTCTGGAACATTCATGAAATCAAAATAACAAATTAGTCATTAGTCATTAGTCATTACTTGCAGAGAAAAAATCAATGACAAAAAACAAATGACAAAGGACAAAGGACAGATGACAAATGACTGATGAAAAAATATTGCGATCGCTCCTCGAAGCGGTTGCCAATGGTAAAGTTACCCCAGATACGGCATTAGACTCACTCAAAAACTTAACTTATGAATCTGTGGGTGAATTTGCCAAAATTGACCACCATCGCCAGCTAAGAACTGGTTTCCCAGAAGTGATTTGGGGCCCTGGCAAAACTCCCGATCAAATTGCTCAAATTATGGAGGTGATGCGCCTTCGCAACCCCGTGGTGATGGCGACTCGCATTGAACCAGCAGTTTATGAGGCACTCCAATCAAAAGTTAGCGATTTGCGATATTACCAATCGGCGCGAATTTGTGCGATCGCTCCCCTTACCATCGAACCACAATTCCAAGGTGAAATTGGTATTCTTTCTGCTGGTACTGCCGATTTACCCGTTGCCGAAGAAGCCGCTGTCACCGCTGAACTTTCTGGTTTTCAGGTACAGCGCCTCTGGGATGTTGGCGTTGCTGGAATTCACCGTTTATTAAGTAACCGTCACCTGATTGAGTCAGCATCGGTGTTGATTGTAGTGGCGGGGATGGAAGGCGCTTTACCTAGCGTTGTCGCTGGTTTAGCGAGTTGTCCAGTAATTGCTGTACCCACCAGCATCGGTTATGGTGCAAGTTTTGGTGGTTTAGCGCCTTTATTGACAATGCTCAACTCTTGTGCGGCGGGAGTAGGCGTAGTAAATATTGATAATGGTTTTGGTGCAGCAGTGTTAGCGGGGCAAATTTTGCGGACTGCCGAGAAATTGCGGTTGGCATCGGCTGTATCTTGAGTTAAGACATTGAAGTTATATTCAATATTTCAGTAAATATCAGTATTTAATGTAAAAAATAAACTGATACTGGAATTTGCCACCCTTAACTTCTTAAGCACTAAATATGAGCCACTACAGCGATTTGACATCTCAGTTACTTTGGCATTTGCCCGTAAATTGGACAGCCCTAGCACAAACAATTACAGATCCAGACTTGATGGGTCAGATTCAAAAGTCTTGGAACCACTTTATACAAACAGGTCAAGTGTGGGCATTGTTGATTGGTTTAGTCATTGGCTATATGATTCGGAATCTAACTAGCTACGGTTAAAGTAATTTTGAATTTTGGATTTTGGATTAATCATCAATCCAAAATCTAAAATCTAAAATTGATGCCCCTTCCCTCATAATTTATGACCGAAAAACAAACTTGGAGCCAGCGGTTTGAATCAGCATTGCATCCAGCGATCGCTCGTTTTAATGCCAGTATAGGTTTTGATATTGAATTAATAGAATATGACCTGACTGGTTCTCAAGCTCATGCCAAAATGCTCGCTCATACGGGCATTATCTCCCCAGAAGAAGGAAAGCAACTGGTTGCCGGTTTAGAACAAATTCGCCAAGAGTACCGCCAAGGTAAATTTCAGCCTGGTGTCGATGCTGAAGATGTACATTTTGCAGTTGAACACCGACTGACAGAAATTGTCGGCGATGTGGGTAAAAAAGTGCATACGGCGCGATCGCGTAATGACCAAGTTGGCACTGATACCAGACTTTACCTGCGCGACCAAATTCAACAAATTAAAAGCGAATTGCGAGAATTTCAAGGTGTTTTACTAGATATAGCCGAAAAGCACGTTGAAACCTTGATCCCAGGCTATACTCACCTACAACGCGCCCAACCCGTGAGTTTAGCTCACCACCTTTTGGCATACTTTCAAATGGCGCAACGTGACTGGGAACGCTTAGGAGATGTTTCTCGCCGTGTGAATATCTCACCTTTGGGGTGCGGTGCTTTAGCGGGAACTACTTTCCCCATCGATCGCCACTACACAGCCAAACTATTGAATTTTGATGATATTTATGCCAACAGCCTCGATGGAGTGAGCGATCGCGATTTTGCGATCGAATTCTTGTGTGCTGCTAGCTTGATTATGGTTCACCTCAGCCGTCTTGCAGAAGAAGTCATTCTTTGGTCATCTGAGGAATTTCGCTTTGTCACCCTCAAAGATAGCTGTGCTACTGGTTCCAGTATCATGCCCCAAAAGAAAAACCCTGATGTCCCAGAATTGGTACGGGGGAAAACAGGACGTGTATTCGGCCATCTGCAAGCAATGTTGGTGATTATGAAGGGGCTACCCCTGGCATATAACAAAGACTTACAAGAAGATAAAGAAGGTCTATTTGATAGCGTTAACACAGTCAAAGCCTCTCTAGAAGCGATGACGATTTTGCTCAGGGAAGGCTTGGAATTTCGTACCCAGCGGTTAGCAGAAGCTGTGGCGGAAGATTTTTCCAATGCTACCGATGTAGCAGATTATCTGGCAGCACGGGGTGTTCCTTTCCGGGAAGCTTATAACCTTGTGGGTAAGGTGGTAAAAACTAGTATTGCCGCAGGTAAACTGCTGAAAGATTTGAAATTGGAAGAATGGCAAAAACTACATCCCGCATTTTCAGAAGATATTTATGAGGCGATATCCCCCCGTCAAGTTGTAGCAGCCCGTAATAGTTACGGTGGTACTGGCTTTGCACAGGTAAGTAAAGCACTCATAGCCGCTCGCGCTCAAATAGATCGATAGAGGGAATGAGGATTAGGGGCAATAGGGAATTGAGAATAGTTTTCTTTGCCAATGCCCAATAATAAATAAAGGCGTACATTTGTACGCCCTAAAAGATAAATAATCTAAATAAAAAGGATTTAAGTAGACAGCTTAGTCAGTGTCAGCTGCTGTTGCTGCGCCTTCTTCTTCTTCACTCTTGGGTGGTCTTTGTTGGAACCTTCTCTGCATTCTTCCTGTCGTAGTTCGTTTACGAAACTTTCTGGCATACGCCTGGTTACGTAGCGCCTTTTCTTTTTTCGGGTTACGGCGCTTGGCCATGTTCACCTCATTAATAAACAACAAAAAAGTATCAACTAGGCATCACGTAGGCAATATCAGCTACCAATGTTATTGATATACCTGTAGCCCAGTGCAGCAATAAATACGCTTTAAACAGTGTACTAGTCTACCGCATTTAACCTAGTTATGTCAATAATAATTCATAATCATCCCCACCAGCTAGACTAAAAATACCTTTTCTTTAGATTTTCATCTGTCAAATAGATTGTAAATTTAGATTGTAAATTAGCTAACTAGTTGTTGTTCTCGAAACAAACCAATCTTATCAAGAAAGAATAAAGGCGTTAGTCGTCAAAATTTATTTCGCAACTTTATTTAATTGTCTCTTCTGACTTCTTATTCTTACTATTTTTTTTAATGTGTACTGAAAAACTATTAGCGGTAGCTAGTTTCAGCAGCACTAATACTAGCTATAAACTGAAAATTTTCCTGAGCTAATGAATATTATGTATATATAAATACAGTGCTTCTATTGAAACTTGATGTTAGAATCAATAATATTCTACGTAAATCGTAAGAATAAAATCTCAAACCACAAACATTTTTTGTATAAAGCAAAACTCAACCAAAACTTTATTAGTTGAGTCTATGTAAGTGGTAGAGAACTATAGAATACAACACAGAAATTTTGAAGATTGAACGTTATTGCTTTTTTTCCGGCAGCTGTCCAGTCCACACGTAGCTTATGGCGTATTGGACAAACAGTATTGGGTATAATATTTCGTCATCCCATTACTGGCACTAGTATCATCCCAATTTTACCCGATGGTCGGATAGTACTGATCCGGCGGCGTGATGATGGTCTTTGGGCATTGCCTGGAGGAATGGTGGATTGGGGAGAAGATATTCCCAACACAGTCCGCCGGGAATTGATCGAGGAAACCGGACTAGAATTGGTGAAAATTAACCGTTTGGTAGGAGTTTACTCTGCACCAGACCGTGATCCCAGAATCCATTCAATTTGTATTGTGGTTGAAGCCGAGGTACATGGGACAATGGAAATTCAGGATACTTTAGAAGTTATGGAAATCCAAGCTTTTTCTCCCAGTTTCCTACCTTCAGGACAGATGTCTCACGACCATACTCGGCAGTTGCAAGACTACTTGAATGGCTTGACAACACTGGCATAACAATATATTTAGTCATTAGTCATTAGTCCTACCCTGTGGGAAACTGCTGGCGTATCTATGTCATTTGCTGCCAAAGTTATGATCTAAGGAAATCTCTCTTCTCTACTAGAGGCTGCCCCAAAGAGAGGCTACGCGAACGGTTCAAACTTCTCTGTTTGTAATTGTCCAAAACTAATTGTTAATAACCAATGACCAATGACAAATGACAAATGACTATTTATTATGATGCTAAAAGTTAACTACTAAATTAAAATGGATACACTATTCCGTAACTCGCGGAGAAAGCTCTCTCAAGGGCTATTATTCTGGCGTGAAGTCGGTGAAAAAACTCCTATAATTTTTTTACATGGTGCTTGGAATGAGAGCAGTCAATGGTTATCTGTGATGGAGTCTCTTGCACAAGATTTTCATTGTTTTGCACCTGATTTGTTAGGGTTTGGTGAATCAGAGAATCCAAATATCCACCATTCGATAGATTTACAAGTAGAGTGTTTAGCGGAGTTTTTGCAAGCTGTAAAGCTAGAAAAGGTGTATTTAGTAGGGCATTCTCTTGGGGGGTGGATTGCTGCTAGCTATGCTTTAAAGTATCCAGAAAAAGTTGACGGTGTGGTACTGCTAGCACCAGAGGGTGTAGAGATACCAGGACAAGAACAGCATTGCCGAAAGATGCGGCGATTATTGAATTATCCACCACTAATAGTTAAATTGTTGCGATCGCTAATTCCCTTGACTAAAATTCTGGGTTGGCATGAAAAAATTGCGCAGGATTTGCAATTACGTCAGGAATTGTCGCGTTACCCGATAGCTTGTCAGTTACTTTTCAAACGACGACAAGTAGAAATTGAGGCGGAATTAGTGCAAAAGCAGCTTTATATGATAGATGCCCCAGTTTTTATCTTACAAGGTGGCCAAGATACACCAGATGCTTTAGCCAAGAGCCGGGTTTATGCTCAACTGATGCCAAAAGTCGAGTTGAAAATGATTGCCCATGCCGGAAATGACTTACCAGAATCTTGTGCTGGGGTTGCGGCGATCGAGATTCGGGAGTTTATTGAAGGTATTTTAAAAAGCCATAATTTGAACGAATTAAATTAGCTCATTCAGAGTTTGCTGCCAATCCACTACACGTATTCCTTCGCTCTAAAACCGTGATATGTGTTTCAAGTTTTTGTCACAACTATGACCAAATTAAAACTATTCTATCGCCCAAAAATTCACGGATTAACCACCATTTATTACTATTTCCCGCATTCCCCAAAATATTAAATTTGATTCCATAATCAAACGTGCTGCAATCTCAGGATACAAAGCTTGCAGATAGTTTAGGAATAAAGTGCGATCGCCACCTTTAATTGCAATTTTCCCATCAGGACATAAATGCCACCACGCCTCAATAAAATCTTTGATTCCAGCTATTAATGTGTAAATTACTCCACTTTGAATTGCTTCTGTAGTATTCAGCCCAAAACGTGGTACTAGAGAGGCAATATTGTGCATTTCTACTAATGGTAATTGTCCTGTCTTTTGACCGAGAGTCGCAAACTGTAAACCTAATCCCGGCAGAATTGCGCCTCCAAGCAGACATTGGTTAGCATCCGCAGCTGTAAAAGTTAGCGCTGTACCAGCATCTATCACCAACATTGGAAAACCCCAAGCTTTCCCCGCACCCCACAAAGCTAAAGCGCGGTCAATTCCTAGTGTGGGATACACACCTGTTAGTGGTATTTGGTCTAAGGTAATAACGCAAGTATTTGGATAAGTTTGCCAAATAGCAGTTTGGCTAGGAACTACGGAGGCTAGTAGGAGAGGGCACAGAGGTAGAGTTTTTGTTAGAGATTCAGCTTGCTGGCTGGGCAGAAAAATTTTCTCTAGTAAATCATCTAGGGTTTGATATTCAGCTAGGTGTTGTATGACAGACTCAGGAAGATAGTCAGTATCCCAAGCGGAATAGAGTGTTTCGCCTAGAAACAATGCCCAATGCAGTCGGGAATTACCAATTTCCAACGCTAACCAAATTTTCTCTCTGTTTTCTCGCTGCCTCTGCGGTTTCACACTTTTAAATTTTTTAAGTCAACCATCAATTATTTAATAAAAATTAACATTCAAGGCGTGTCACAATAAAAGAAGAGGAAGAAATACTCATTGTGTTAAGGAGGGGAGTTATGGTAGCGCTCACCGAAAAAACTGAAAAACGGCTCACCATACAGACTGTGGACATTGCTCAAGAGACGACGGCTATTCGCTCTTTGGACTGGGATCGCGATCGCTTCGATATTGAGTTTGGCCTGCAAAACGGTACTACTTATAACTCGTTTCTTATTCGCGGGGAGCAGACTGCCTTAGTTGACACCTCCCACGAAAAGTTTCGTCAACTATATTTTGATACGCTTACCAGACTAATCAACCCAACAGATATTGATTATTTAATTATCAGCCACACTGAGCCAGACCACAGCGGTTTAGTTAAAGATTTACTGCAAATGGCTCCAGAAATTACCGTTGTCGGTTCTAAGGTGGCGATTCAGTTTCTAGAGGATTTGGTACATCAGCCATTCAAACGGCGGATTGTGAAAAATGGCGATCGCTTAGATTTGGGCAATGGTCATGAATTTGAATTCGTAATTGCCCCAAATTTACATTGGCCGGATACAATTTTCAGCTTCGATCACAAAACCAAAGTTCTCTACACCTGCGATGCTTTTGGTTTGCACTATTGCTCAGATAGCACCTTTGATGAAGACTTAGCGGCGATCGAAGAAGACTTTCATTACTACTACGATTGCTTGATGGGGCCAAATGCACGTTCAGTTCTCTCTGCCCTGAAGCGAATGGCGGAACTGAAAACCATCGATATGGTTGCTACAGGACATGGGCCATTACTATCTCACAATGTTGAGGAACTAATTGGACGTTATCGCACCTGGAGCCAAACCCAAGCCAAGCCAGAAACGGTAATTGGAATATTTTACGTTTCCGAATACGGATATAGCGATCGCCTGGCGCAAGCAATTGCCAACGGTATCGGTAAAACCGGTGTTGCCGTGGAAATTGTCGATTTGGGATCTGAAGTCGATTTACAAGAACTGCGCGAACTAGTTAGCCGTTGTGCTGGATTAATCGTTGGTCTACCTCCGGCTTCTGGCGCTGCGAACATTCAATCTGCACTCAGCACAGTTTTAGGATCAGCTAAAGAAAAGCAAGCCATCGGTGTTTTTGAAGCAGGTGGTGGCGATGATGAGCCAATAGATCCTTTGCTGAGTAAATTCCGCAATTTGGGTTTGACAACTGTTTTTCCAGCGATTCGGATTAAACAAACGCCTACGGAAAATACTTACAAGCTGTGTGAAGAAGCAGGTACAGACTTAGCTCAATGGGTAACACGCGATCGCAGTATCAAAGCCATGAAATCCCTTAGTGCTGACTTAGATAAAGCACTAGGTAGAATCAGCGGCGGACTATATATTATTACTGCTAAAAAAGGCGATGTTTCCAGTGCGATGCTAGCCTCTTGGGTGAGTCAAGCTAGCTTTAAACCTTTGGGATTTTCCATTGCAGTAGCCAAAGATCGGGCAATTGAATCACTCATGCAAGTAGGCGATCGCTTTGTTCTCAACGTTTTAGAAGAAGGCAATTTCCAACCACTCATGAAACACTTTTTAAAACGGTTCGCCCCTGGTGCAGATCGCTTTGAAGGTGTGAGAACTCAGTCAGCCGAAAATGGTGCGCCTATTCTCAACGATGCCCTCGCCTACATGGAGTGTGAAGTCATCAGTAGAATGGATTGTGGCGACCACTGGGCAGTATACAGCACAGTCTACGCCGGACGGGTTTCTAAGCCAGAAGCTTTGACTGCTGTACATCACCGTAAAGTCGGTAATCATTATTAGGGACTGGAGACTTGGGACTGGGGACTGGGAAAAAGTTTCTAAATACCTAATCCTCATTGACCCTTATCTCCTTTAGGTACGCCGAGTTCCCCAGTACCCAATCCCTAATCTTCAATCCCCAATCCCCAAGAAAGCTATGTCAAAAAATAAACCCCGTGACGTTCAAGTTTATCCAATAGCTACAGATACAAGAATACTGCGATCGCGCAGTTGGTCAAGGCTCAGATTTGAAATTGAATATGCTCTTGCTAAGGGTACAACTGCTAATTCTTATTTAATCGAAAGCGATAAAAACGCAATTATCGATCCTCCAGGGGAAACGTTTACGCAAATTTATTTAGAAGCGTTACAGCAACGTTTCCATCTCGAAGACCTAGATTATGTAATTTTGGGACACGTAAATCCTAACCGCGCCGCAACTTTAAAAGCTTTGTTAGAAATTGCCCCACAAATAACCTTTGTGTGTTCTAATCCAGGGGCGATAAATTTACGTGCAGCGCTAGAAAATCCAGATTTGCAAATTCTTGTGATGCGGGGCGAAGAAACCCTAAATTTGGGTAATGGACATAATTTACAATTTATTCCCACCCCCAATCCCCGCTATGCAGATCAACTCTGCACCTACGATCCGCAAACAGAAATTCTGTATACAGATAAGTTATTTGGGGCGCACGTTTGCGGAGATCAGGTATTTGATGAAGGCTGGGAAGTATATAACGAAGATCGGCGCTATTATTTTGATTGCCTTATGGCTCCCCACGCCCGTCAAGTTGAAACGGCACTTGATAAACTTGTCGATTTTCCAGTGCGAATGTACGCCAATGGACACGGGCCTTTGGTGCGCTATGGCTTAATCGAACTGACTAAAGCTTATCGAGAATGGAGTCAACAGCAAACATCTGCTGACTTGACAGTGGCATTAATTTATGCATCAGCTTATGGGAATACAGCAACCTTAGCCCAAGCGATCGCTCGTGGCATTACAAAAGCTGGCGTCGCTGTAGAATCGATTAACTGCGAATTTACTGAACCAGAAGAAATCCGGGCGGCTGTGGAAAAAGCTGGTGGTTTCATTATGGGTTCTCCTACCCTTGGCGGTCATGCACCAACACCGGTGCAAACAGCTTTAGGAATTGTCCTATCCACCGCGACTAATAATAAACTTGCTGGTGTTTTTGGTTCTTTTGGCTGGAGTGGGGAAGCAGTTGATTTAATTGAGGGTAAATTGAAAGATGCTGGTTATCGGTTTGGTTTTGACACCATCCGCGTGAAATTCAAACCCAACGATGCCACCTTACAATTATGTGAAGAAGCCGGAACCGACTTTGCCCAAGCACTCAAAAAAGCTAGAAAAGTGCGATCGCCAAGCCAACCTGCAACAACTGTAGAACAAGCAGTTGGGCGGATTGTAGGCTCTCTTTGCATTCTCACAGCCAAAGAAGGCGATCGCTCCAGTGCCATGTTAGCTTCTTGGGTATCTCAAGCCAGCTTTAATCCACCTGGTTTAACCATCGCCGTCGCCAAAGACCGGG
This sequence comes from Nostoc edaphicum CCNP1411, assembly GCF_014023275.1. NCBI lineage: Bacteria > Bacillati > Cyanobacteriota > Cyanophyceae > Nostocales > Nostocaceae > Nostoc > Nostoc edaphicum. The sequence continues at coordinate 4,329,947 of NZ_CP054698.1, read as the reverse complement.
CAGTAGAAACATTGACGCATACAGGAAATAAATTTGTCCTCAATATTCTTAAAGAAGGGAATCATTTGGGATTGATGAAGCACTTCCTCAAACCTTTTGGCCCAGGACAAGACCGATTTGCTGATGTAGCCGCCCAAGAAACTGAAAGCGGTTCTCCCATACTTACAGATGCCCTAGCATATGTCGAATGTTCTGTACAAAATCGGATGGAATCTGGCGACCACTGGCTGGTTTATGCAACTGTCGAGAGTGGCAAATTGCTAGATAATGATGGTGTTACAGCCGTGCATCATCGCAAGTCGGCAACTCATTATTAATTGGGAATGGGGAATGGGGAATGGGGCATTGGGCATGGGGCATGGGGCATTGGTTATTAATTCTTCTCCCTCACTCTCTAATCCCCACTCTTCTTTAAAGAACTCAACTCTGGCGTTTTTATCTCGACACTTCGAGTTCCGAACTCGGTGTTTCGTGTTCTGAGGTAAAAAGTAGAAGCTTGGAGAGCGATCGCGTATCATCTTGTTTTTACGAATCGTCTAATAATTAGCTTATCTGGAGAGACGCGATCGCCTAGTTCAAGAATTTATTTGTGACTGTATCTTTTAAAGTGTTGTGAGTGAAAACAGAATACAGGCTTTCAGATTTGCTCATAAGCAGACAAAAAATCCTCTCTTGAGATACCTGCTTGAGTACAGATGGATCTCAGCGTTGAACCTTTAATTTGAGAATGGTTAGGCATAGTCAGTGGAGTTTTCGTTCCATCTTCGTTTTCTCGCTCCATAACAATATGTTCCCGCTCTCTAATAACATTAAATCCCAGAAATTCTAATGTATTCTAATGTCTTAATTACTTTAGTTTTAGGTGCATCTACTGGAAATTTAACCATTAAATAGGAACCTCAGCTTCTGCCACAAAAGCTTCTAGGACTGTTGATTCCTCTTCTAAAACCTCTTGACCAAATGTCTCTATATGGCAGTGGATAGCAGATTTAACATCAGCTAGTGCTTCCTCATAGCTGTCACCTTCGCCAACTACAACCCCCTTGATACCCAAGGGATAGGCTATGTAACCGTCGTTATGTTTTTCAACAATAATTTTGATTGCTCTCATTGTCATATAAAAGAATGGCTAAAAAGTTCGGGGGGAATGTAGGACTTACACACAATAAACCCTCCAACCCCCTTAAAAAGTTGACTCTTCGGAAGGCGGCTATTTGCTAAAGCTGTAAATTTGCTGCGTCTCCAAGCGATCGCTAATCGATGAAGGCAGCGTACCATCCGCGAATGTCTGCCGATCTAGTTGGACTTGTAAATTACTCAAAGGATCACAACCCGAAGAAATCAGAAATTCTAGTTTCTGGATGTATGGCACTGTTGCTAGGTTGTCCAGAATTTGGAAGATAGCTTGTATATAAGGATGACCATTCTGGCGATACCAATCACAGCTAGCAACTTTTGCCTGATCAAAACCCAAGTGTACTGTTAGAGATGGCTCGTCAAATATAGCGATCGCTAACGGACGCGCTTCTTCTTGTAACAATAGATCATTACTTCTCGCTAAATGTCGCAGTTTCTCTAAGCGTTCATAACGTTCTGTGACAGCTTCCGGGTCATCTTGCCAGTGAATTGCTACTGTCACCAGATAAGTCTGTAACAGCATGTGACCTAGCTTTTTCGCCTTTGTCGCCAGGTAATAAGAATTGTAGTCATTTGCCTCAATCAATAACGGCAAGCGGTCAACTACTTCCAACCCATAGCCCTTGACTCCGGCAATTTTGCGGGGATTATTGGTAATCAGGCGAATCTTTTTGATGCCCAAGTCCATGAGCATTTGTGCCCCCATACCGTAGTCTCGCAAGTCGGCGGGAAATCCTAAGCGCTCATTTGCCTCGACTGTATCCAGCCCCATATCCTGCAACGAGTAGGCTTTCAACTTATTAATCAAGCCGATTCCCCGTCCTTCTTGGCGCAGGTATACAACTACACCTTGACCAGCAGTCTCAATCATTTTCAATGCAGCTTGTAACTGCATTCGACAGTCACAACGTAAAGAACCCAAAGCATCACCAGTTAAGCATTCTGAGTGCATCCGCACCATTATAGGCTCGTCTTTGAAGTTCGCTGGATCACCCTTGACAATTGCAACATGTTCTGTATTGTCTAAGGTGTGGCGGTAGGCGTAAATTTCAAACTGACCGAATTGGCTAGGCAGCTTAGTAACAACTTCCCGATATACTAGGCGATCGTGCTGTAGGCGATAACTGATTAAATCCGCAATACTAATAATTTTTAAATTGTGACGTTTCGCATATTCAACTAACTGCTGCAACCGCGCCATTGAACCATCAGGGTTTTGAATTTCACAAATTACCCCTGCTGGGTACAGCCCTGCTAGTCGAGACAAGTCCACAGCTGCTTCCGTATGTCCTGCGCGTTTGAGTACGCCTCCAGCCTTAGCCCGAATGGGAAAAATATGTCCAGGACGACGTAAATCAGTAGGTTTTGTGGCTGGGTTGAGAGTAACCTGGATAGTGCGGGCGCGGTCTTCTGCTGAGATGCCTGTGGTGACACCCAATTCTGGCCCAGCATCAATACTGACAGTGAAGGCAGTTTGGTTGGTATCTGTAATATTACTTACCATTAAGGGTAAGTCTAACTCGTCTAGGCGATCGCCTGTCATTGCCAAACAAATCAGTCCTCTCGCTTCCACCGCCATGAAATTAATCGTGTCGGGTGTGGCAAATTGAGCAGCACAAATCAAGTCGCCTTCATTTTCTCTATTTTCATCATCTACCACTACAATCACACGACCAGCTTTTAGGTCTGCTAAGGCGGCATCAATCGAATCAAATTTAAAAGCTTGTGTAGTATTAGGCTGTGACACAGAAAGATTTCCAGCTACCAACGTAAATTTTTTTAACAATTTCTTCTTCTAGATTGTAGCTCCTTTATAAGGCAGAGAAGTAGACTAGCAATGATTTGATAATGATTTGATATTAAAAACGGAGTTGAAGAAGGCAGGAGGCAGAGGGCAGAAGGTTCAATTTAGAAGGGGATTCAACACCGTACTTAAATTGGGGCCACCAAATTTTTTCAATTTGGTGGGGGCCTTAAACCGCAAGTTCGATGATTGTCACGGGCTTCAGTGCTGAAAACAGTATTCCAACTGAGCCTCCTGCCTTCTGCCCTCTGCCTTTCTTGATAAAGTGCGGCGACAGTCAAGAATGAGGGGGATGAGGAAGAATAATAATCGTTTGTTTGCTCCTCCATCTCCCTCATCTTCCAAAACAAAGTGGAGGGGTTTGGGGCGTTTTGTACGCTGTGCGTCTAGTCGCTGATATTGTTGATAGCTGAGAACGAATTAACTATTCATGGGATAAGGATTTCAGATCATGGGCAAATTTAGACGCGTACCCGTTGGGATTGTTGGCGCGTCGGGCTATGGCGGAGTACAGTTAGTACGACTACTGATGGATCATCCAGAAGTCGAACTGGTTTATTTAGGAGGTGAGAGCAGTATCGGGAAATCTTTTGGGGATCTTTACCCACATCTGGCTCATGCAACTAACCTGCTAATAGAGGCGGTAGAACCAGAAATAATTGCTCACCGCTGTGAAGTAGTTTTCCTGTCTTTACCAAATGGTCTGGCTTGCCAAATCGCGCCCAAACTATTAGAAAAAGGATGTAAAGTATTAGATTTGAGTGCAGACTATCGATTTAGTGATTTGACAACTTATACAAATTGGTATGGTATTGAGAGAAGCGATCGCACAATTGCAGCTACAGCAGTTTATGGATTACCAGAACTTTATCGCGATCGCATTACCGAAGCTCAACTTATTGGCTGTCCTGGTTCCTATCCCACTGCCAGTCTCCTTGCACTTTCGCCACTCTTAAAGCAAGGCTTAATCAGACCAGAAACAGCTATTATCGATGCCAAGTCTGGCACATCTAGTAGTGGACGGCAAGCTCAAACCAACTTATTACTAGCTGAAGCAGACAACTCCATAGCAGCTTTCAATGTCGGTCGTCACCGTCATACCCCAGAAATTGAGCAAATTTGTAGTGACTTAGCTGGTCACGAACTCATGATCCAATTTACACCGCACCTTATCCCAATGGTACGCGGTATTTTGGCAACGGTATATGCCACAATGAGCGATCCCGGTCTAGTGCGAGATGACTTAATCACAATTTTCTCAGCCTTCTACCGCAACTCTCCTTGGGTGAAAGTCTGCGGTAGTGGCGTTTATCCCCAAACCAAGTGGGCTAACGGCAGCAATCTTTGTTACATCGGTGTAGAAGTTGACCCGCGCACAGGTCGCGTGATTGTCATGTCAGCAATTGACAATCTAATTAAAGGACAGGCGGGACAAGCGATTCAGTGTCTAAACTTGATGATGGATTGGGATGAAACCTTGGGGTTGCCGAAGTTGGGGTTTTATCCTTGATTAGGGGAAAGGGGACAGGGTACAGGGGACAGAAAATACCTGTAACCTGTAACCTATTCCCTATTCCCTACTTAGGCCCTAACCCCACAGCGCCAGCATAAACGGCGCGATCGCCTAGTTCATCTTCAATTCGCAGCAAGCGATTATATTTTGCTACGCGTTCACTGCGACAAAGGGAACCTGTTTTGATTTGACCGGCACGGGTTGCTACAGCTAAATCAGCGATCGTTGTGTCTTCAGTTTCACCAGAACGATGGCTAATTACAGAACGAATACTGTTGCGAGTTGCCATATCAATCGTTTCCAAGGTTTCGGTAAGAGAACCAATTTGATTGAGTTTAATCAAAATGGCATTAGCGGCTTTTTCTTGGATGCCTCTTTGCAAACGAGTAGCGTTAGTCACAAATAAATCATCCCCTACCAATTGCACCCGCGAACCTAACTTCTGGGTCAGCAATTGCCAACTTTGCCAATCTTCTTCATGTAAACCATCCTCAATTGACACAATTGGGTATTGGTCAACCAGTTGTCCTAAATAATCAATAAACTCAGCCGGGGCGTGAGGTTTACCATCGTAAACATACTGACCATTTTTGTAAAACTCGCTAGCAGCCACATCCAAAGCTAAAGCTACTTCTTCCCCTGGTTTATAACCAGCTTTCTTAATGGCAGCAACTAGCAATTCCAAAGCCACTTGATTAGATTCTAGGTTCGGGGCAAAACCGCCTTCATCGCCTACACCAGTGAGCAAACCTTTTTCATCTAATACTTGACTGAGGGTAGCAAATACCTCTGCACCCCAGCGCAATGCCTCCCGAAAAGAAGTTGCGCCAATTGGGACAATCATAAACTCTTGAAAGTCCACGTTATTTGATGCGTGTGCGCCACCGTTAATCACGTTCATCAACGGCACTGGGAGCAAATTCGCTAAAGGGCCACCCAAATAGCGATATAGAGGAATATCTAAAGATTCAGCACCAGCTTTGGCTGCTGCTAAGGAAACCCCTAAAATCGCATTCGCGCCCAAATTGGATTTGTTAGGAGAACCATCTATGGCGATCATCGTGCGGTCTAGGAGTTCTTGGTTGAGGGCATCCAAGCCTAGTAATTTTGGTGCAAGTGCTTCTTTGACGTTTTGTACTGCCTTGAGTACGCCTTTGCCCCCATAACGGCTTTTATCGCCATCACGCAGTTCGTGGGCCTCAAAAGTGCCAGTTGAGGCACCACTGGGAACCTGCGCCAGTCCGACAACACCGTTGGCTAAATGCACTTCGGCTTCAATTGTTGGTCTACCGCGTGAATCAAGAATTTCACGGGCTGCGATCGCCTCAATGGCAGTATCTAGAAATTTACTCATCTGTACTTTATCCTTTATTCGAGTGTGTTACGCATCCAGTCCAGTTGCCTAACCCAATCGCTAGCTTATGCTGTTAAGAGACTTTATTGGCTGAGATTAAAGAAGATTTCCATTGTATGGATAGGGAGCAACACCAAAAACGGGTAAAGGAATGTTTATTTGGTTCTTTCCCTGATGGCATTTCTACCTGAAGACTTCAGCTAGGTAAAATGTTGGCAGAGAATAACACTAAATCAATTACAGAGAAAAGGTCAATATGCGATTACTACATACAATGCTGCGGGTGGGCAACCTGGAAGAGTCGTTGAAATTCTACTGTGAACTTTTGGGTATGAAATTACTACGTCGAAAAGATTATCCAGGGGGAGAATTTACCCTGGCTTTTGTGGGCTACGGCGATGAAAGTCACAACGCAGTGATCGAACTAACCTACAACTGGGGCGTGGAAAAATACGAATTGGGTAATGCTTATGGTCATATCGCCCTTGGCGTTGATGATATTTACGCTACGTGTGAAGAAATCCGCAATCAGGGCGGTAAAGTCGTGCGCGAACCAGGGCCGATGAAACATGGTTCAACAGTAATTGCTTTTGTGGAAGATCCAGATGGGTATAAAATTGAACTGATTCAATTAGGATCTCAAGGATCGGCAGCCAAACAGGAATCACAAGAGCAACTTGTGAGTCAGTGATTCTTATAAGGGATTTCCAAAAAAATAAATTATCGTTAGGGTGGAATTTCACTTACTTAAGCTGAATTTAGATCCCCGACTTCTTCAAGAAGTCGGGGATCTGAGCAGCAAGTTTTGCTTAAGAGTGAGACGTGCGATACTTTTCGCTTTTTGCCTCCGTTTTTTAGGCGGGTTAGGGGATATCCTCTGCGTAAATCCTATTAGTGTATCCGTATTCCTAAGAGCGTAGGCGTAGCCGTCATAGGCATCGCTCCAATAACACCATCTGGCAAAGTCCGTTCAGAACAGTGTTTTCGTTTTAAATTAGGAAATAGGTAATGAATTAAGCTATCACCAATTACCAATCCCAAATTGCCACCGGAGATACACGCGGATATCCGCTGACAATGTTTGGATAATTAGGGACTGAGGACTGGGGACTTAATTTTCTTACCAATCCTTAATACCCAATTCCACTCCATAAACAACTAAAAATCAAAATTCCAAAATTCTAAAGATGCAACCTACAGATCCGAATAAATTTACTGATAAAGCCTGGGAAGCAATTGTTAAATCTCAGGATATAGTCCGTGCTTATCAACAACAGCAACTAGATGTTGAACATTTAATTATTGCCCTGTTAGAAGAACCCACTAGTCTAGCTATACGTATCCTGGCTCGATCTGAGGTAGATCCAATGCGCTTGCAGCAACAGCTAGAAGCCTTTACCCAACGCCAGCCCAAAGTTGGTAAAAGCGATCAGCTTTACCTTAGCCGCAATTTAGATATTTTACTAGACCGAGCCGAGGAAGCTAGAGCTAGGATGAAAGACTCCTACATTTCCGTGGAACACATACTTTTGGCCTTTGCTGAAGACGATCGCCTTGGACGAAAGATTCTCAAAGGCTTTAGTGCGGATGCAGCCAAACTAGAAGCTACTATCAAAGCCATTCGCGGTAGCCAAAAGGTGACAGATCAAAGCCCAGAATCCCGCTATGAAGCCTTACAAAAATTTGGTAGAGACTTAACAGAACAGGCAAAAGCTGGAAAACTCGACCCGGTAATTGGACGGGATGACGAAATTCGGCGGGTAATTCAAGTATTGTCTCGTCGTAGCAAAAATAACCCAGTTTTGATTGGTGAACCTGGGGTAGGTAAAACTGCGATCGCAGAAGCTTTAGCACAGCGGATGGTAAATGGTGACGTTCCCGAATCTCTGAAAAACCGCCAACTCATCTCTTTAGATATGGGCAGTTTGATTGCTGGGGCAAAATACCGGGGTGAATTTGAAGACCGTCTGAAATCTGTTCTCCGGGAAGTTACGGAATCTAATGGTCAAATCGTCCTGTTTATTGACGAACTGCATACGGTAGTTGGTGCAGGTTCCAACCAACAAGGAGCAATGGATGCGGGAAATCTGCTCAAACCAATGCTGGCGAGGGGAGAACTGCGTTGTATTGGCGCTACTACCCTAGATGAGTTTCGCAAACACATTGAGAAAGACGCTGCCCTAGAACGCCGCTTTCAGCAAGTATTTGTGGATCAGCCAACTGTGGAAAATACTATTTCCATTCTTCGGGGATTGAAAGAACGCTATGAAGTGCATCACAACGTCAAAATTTCTGATTCGGCTTTGGTAGCAGCAGCAACTCTGTCAGCACGTTATATTAGCGATCGCTTTTTGCCAGATAAAGCCATTGATTTGGTGGATGAAGCAGCAGCACAGTTGAAGATGGAGATTACCTCCAAACCAGCGGAATTGGAAACCATTGATCGCCGCCTCATGCAGTTAGAAATGGAAAAGCTATCATTAGCTGGCGAGGAAAAGGGGACTCCCCAAACGAGAGAACGTTTGGAGCGAATTGAGCAAGAAATTGCCGATTTAACTGAAAAACAGCAAATATTTAATGAGCAATGGCAAGGTGAAAAGCAGCTATTGGAGGCTATAAGCGCCTTAAAGAAAGAAGAAGATGCGCTGCGAGTGCAAATTGAACAGGCGGAACGTGCTTATGACCTAAATAAAGCTGCCCAACTGAAGTATGGCAAATTAGAAGGAGTACAGCACGATCGCGAAGCCAAAGAAGCAAACCTTTTAGAAATTCAAAACCAAGGTTCCACTTTACTTCGAGAACAAGTCACCGAAGCCGATATTGCCGAAATCGTTGCCAAGTGGACAGGAATCCCTGTTAATCGCCTGTTGGAATCGGAACGGCAAAAATTATTGCAACTAGAAAGTCATTTACATGAACGAGTCATTGGGCAAGAAGAGGCTGTAGAAGCAGTCGCAGCGGCAATTCGTCGCGCCCGTGCGGGGATGAAAGATCCTTCTCGTCCCATTGGTTCATTTTTGTTCATGGGCCCCACAGGTGTGGGCAAAACCGAACTCGCTCGTGCTTTAGCTCAGTTTCTCTTTGATTCTGATGATGCATTGGTGCGCTTAGATATGTCTGAATATATGGAAAAACACTCAGTTTCTCGGTTAGTGGGAGCGCCTCCAGGATATGTAGGATATGAAGAAGGCGGTCAACTTTCCGAGGCGATTCGCCGCCGCCCCTATTCGGTGGTGCTGCTGGATGAAGTAGAAAAAGCGCACCCCGATGTGTTCAATATTTTATTACAGGTGTTAGACGATGGGAGAATTACTGACTCTCAAGGAAGGACAGTAGATTTTCGTAACAGCGTTATTGTGATGACCAGTAATATTGGCAGCGAACATATTTTGGATGTATCTGGTGATGATTCCAAATATGAAACAATGCGAGTTAGGGTAATGGAAGCTTTGCGATCGCATTTCCGCCCCGAATTTCTCAACCGCGTTGATGATATTATTCTCTTCCATACCCTCAGCCGCATGGAAATGCGGCATATCATCCGCATACAACTTAAGCGGGTAGAAAATCTCCTCCGCGAGCAAAAAATCTTCTTTGAGATATCCCAATCAGCCTGCGATCACCTTGTCGAATCAGGTTATGACCCAGTTTACGGTGCCCGCCCACTCAAACGAGCAATTCAGCGAGAAGTAGAAAACCCCCTCGCCACCAAGTTATTGGAGAATACTTTTATCTCTGGAGATACGATTATCATTGATAAAAATGAAAACGGTCTGTCTTTTAGCAAAAAAATACTGGTGAAAGTGTCAGTACCACAAATTGCTACATAGCACCAGATGAATTCGATTGAAACCCACATCCGTGGGTTTTGCCTGTGGGGACGCGGTTTATAAACCAATACAATTACAGAATGAGCAACAAAACCCTCATGTAGAGACGCGATTTATCGCGTCTTCTTAGACTAAACCAATAACCCTTAACTCAAGCGTAGTGGTTTATAACCACCCTTTTTAACTTTATAAATGACCTCTTAATAAAGGTAATGTAAACAACAAGATTCCCGACTTCTCTAAGAAGTTGGGAATTTTGGCTGAACATCTGATTATTTTGCACCCACCTGATATTTTTCCTTTAGCCGATGGGTATTATAAGCTTACTCTGCTAACAACATCTTCATAAATTCGCTTTCAAATAAAATACATTTCCGCAATTTTACTGTGAAGTCATGCTCCTGTTCTTTATAAGACTTGAATTAAATAATTATGAGAAAATCAGTGTTTACCGGATAAAATCAACAATTCATCAATGATATAACTTTAAATAAATTGTCTTTTGTTGTAGCTACATTATTTGGAGTTTATTAAAACCAGATGCAGTAGTTAAATAAATAAAATCTCATTCATGCCTGTATTTTTTTATAGGTATGAATGAAGATGCCAAAAAAACTAGAAAATCCACTTGACAGGAAAGCAGCTATGTCTCGAAAACGTCAGCTATTCAAGGCGATTAAAAAAAACTTCGCACAAATTAGCAAGCAGTTTTTATCTGCAATTAACAAGCAAATTATTTGGCTTTTACGGGCTTGTTTTGGCACTAGAAGAAGACGCGGGTCAGAAAATGCTGGGTTTTTGTTACCGACAGTGGCAATGGTTTTGATAGTAGTCGTCTTATTGACCACTGCCATTTTGTTTCGGTCTTTTGAACGTTCCAAAAATGCTAGTAATGTCCGGGTGAACGAGGCTGTGCTTAACGCTGCGACACCAGCTATTGACAGAGCTAGAGCAAAATTAGACAAGCTATTTGAAGACCGTAGATTACCACGAGCTACACCGTCAGATACAGCTTTGGAGAGTGCCTTAAAAAATTATTTGAATGAATATACTTTTGGGGATGAAACTCAGCTAAATCTTAACTATACCAGTCAAACAGCACTACCAACTGCATGGATGTTCCCCATTGATACCAATAACAATGGGAAATTTGACAGCTATACTCTTTATGGAATTTATTTCCGAAATCCGCCTATAACTGGTGGTACATACAGTCGCGCTAGAAATCCTCTAGAAGCCAGAACTCCCCCCATGACCTCTGGTAGTATAAGCAACGGTTGTGAAGATACTCTAGGAACAAGTGCTACTTTAGTTGGGAGTACTGGCTGGTTTAATATTGCTGGTAAGCTCAAAAAAAGCTTTTTTGTCTACACTGCTAATGTTCCCATTACTAACCTACCAACGGCTGATCAAGATAAATACGAAGTTTTCACAGGGAATAAAGGTTTTTCGGGTTTAGAGTATCAACAAGACCGTATACAACTACCGCTAGTTAACAATGCGGTGGTTTATGAAGATGATATAGAACTTACACCTGGACCAACATTTAACCTAAATGGACGGATCTTGACTAATAGTAACTTACTGACTGGTAGCGGTTTTCAATTTGTTACGCTTTATCAGGTTAGTAGTAGAGATTCTTGTTTTTATGATGATGAAAATGCCAAAATTATTGTAGGTGGCAATTTAGCAGCAGGTCTTTTCACTGGTGATGACGATTTAAATAACAGTACTGGAGTGCATTTATTCCAAGGCAAAGGAGTTAATCCCAATACCGCTTCTGGTGTTAAAGATAACAAATCAGTTAATGGAATACCGAAAAATATTGCCTATAATAGTCTAGCTTATGTACAGCGTATCAATCTCTTAGTGCAAGCGCAGACGGCTAATAATGCATCTACTGATCCACAGGAAGTCAAAGATGGCATTACACAGCAACTAAAAGTCTTAAATCTAACTGCTGCCACTGCCTCCACAGAGCAACAAGCTACTATTCGTAATAACCAGCTAGGACTTTACTTTAAAAAACGTACCCGCCGTGTACCTTATAATGAAGTTGCCTTTGGTATAGATGCAGTAGGAACTTATACTACTGCTACAGTACTACAAGGAAGTGGTGAGTCGCTGCGTCCACCGGACACCTGGGTTTATCCCTTTGATCCCAGTGATGGTAAAACTAGGACTAATTATGCCAATTTAACACTCAAACCTAATACTTCTGATAATACTAAGTTGTTACCTAGCGCTACAGAGCCAACTAAGCAGCAACAAGTAGGTAAAGAACAATACGTTGGCGATCGCATTTTGCTTGGTAACAATCTACCTGCATTGTGGTGGAATGGGACAACATTTATCGGTTCAAACAGCACAGATACCCAAAATATTACAGGTATTAACTGGGACGATCCGTCAACTGTAAATCGCAATCGTCGCAGTCGTGTACAGCAACTAGCCGATTTAGGAACTGTTGAGCGAGATGGAGATTGGGAATCAGCAGCTTCTAAAATACCAACTACTCTCCAAGATCCTGTAGGCGGCTTACGGGTAGTGACTGGTGCAGGAATTTATTTACCTGAAGATTTCACTGTTAGTACTGTCAAAGCTGACTTGGACAAGGCTTTAAACTCAGCTTTTGGTGGTACAAATAGAATTTGGTCAGATTTGATGCCTGTGCCTAATACTATTGACATTAATGCTGGTGATAACTCAATTCAAGATACCCGAAATAGCAATATAGCATTACCAATCATTACTCCTCCGTCTCCTACTCCTCCACCTCTTAAGCCTTATACGCCGTATTTACGGATGAGGGCTACAGCAGTTTATCACTACCAAAAGAGTGGCTACAATGCGCTAACCCCTGCACCCATTGCTTGCATAAGTAACTTCTACGACCCTACAAGTTTCACGACAGCTAAGAACCTCAATAGTCTTCCATCTGCGTCTGGGACAGTTTTTATACCAAATTTTATCTATGACAAAGCCGCAGGTGGTAAATCTCATAATGGTATTGTCTACGCACCTCCGACAAAGGCTGTTTCTGACTATTCAGATTTACTAAACTATCAAGCTAGTTTAAGGTATCCCAATGGGCGGTTGGTAAATGAAGTACTGAGCAAAGCTCTGCCAAAAGTAACAGCAGGTTCCTCTTTGACACTCTCAGAGCAGTCTGCTATTGATGCTGCTATTTGTGCCATTCAAATATTAGATGGTACTATCGGCAATCCAGATAATAGTGTCATCCCTCACGGCGCAATTTACGAAACTGCCTTTTTAGATGCAAGGCAGATTAAGGCAATTCACAAAGATGTAGATGCAACAACTCTTCTCAGCACCCCAGGTGTACAAACATTCACCAACGCCGATGGTGTCAATGGAGATGGGACTGGAACTGTAGCAAACCCGAATACACAATACGAACTCGCCAAAGAAACCCGCCAACCACTTGAAATTCGCGCCACTGTCTTAGACTATAATGCGCTACGGCTAAAGGCTTATGGTAGTGCAACACCACAGGAATACTTAATTCCCAATAGCGGTATTATTTACGCTACACGGGATGATGCCCTTTTAGATTTGAGTGCTAATTCTAGTAATGGTAAAGACGTACAAAAATCAAATAGCTCGGTAGACTTTAAACTTGATCCAACTCGCCGTCCCAATGCCATTATGTTGAGAAACGGCGACCCCACTGGCAACCCCAACGGAAGTCTCTGGCGTGTTCAGACTTACAGAGATGTAGAAAAAGGCTTGATTTTAGCCTCTAACTTGCCTGTATATATTAAAGGCGACTTTAATAAACATACTCAAGAAGAGTTTACTACAGCTCTAGCTAGTGATTTGAGCAATTTCTACTCTCGCACGGCAGCAACCCGTAATAAAAACTTTGCTTGTCGTACTGGTGACGCTAGACTACCAAACTGTACCACTGGGGACGCATGGCGACCTGCTAGCGTTTTGTCAGATGCGATCACACTTCTTTCTAATAACTTTGAGTTGGGCTACCGCAACGATGGAGACTATGACCTAAATAATAACCTGGGGGACGCTAGTTCCATTATCGGTAATGCAACTAGTACTCCCGTTATTCCCGGATTTCAGAAAAATGGGTTTGCTACCAACAACACTAATGTCATCAATGCTTCTTGGTATGGTACTGACGGCTTACCCAAAGACCTTGATACTACTAAAACTGGTACTCAAGGTAGTTCTTACCTCAATAATTTTGTTACACCAATTCAGCGAAGGAAAAATGCCCCAGAGTATTTAATGGAGGTATGTCCGAAACTACCTGCTTCAGCTTGCGACCCGGCTACTGATTGGTGGGTAACACTACCTGGCGATGCTACATATCCAGGAGGTATTAGAGCCTCTGATACTACCAACTCTCTCGGCTTGACATTTGACATTACTAAGCATAAGGCTGCTACAACAGCGGTGTCACCTAATGCCAATTATCTGAGCTATCCTCGCCGTGTTGCCTTTCTCCGTGATACAACATCTGGAGTACTCACGGTTGATGGTAGTAATAAACCAACCATTATAGGTATCAAGGGTGGCACAATAACTCAATTTCCACTGAGTAGTTTTAATTCTACCAATAGGCCAGATTCCAAAGATAATGCTCTATGGTTCCAAACAACTACTGCTAATGATGATACTAAACCGCCAAAGTTTACTCTAGGCTCAGGTACAAGCGATCAACCAATTTTATCGCCAGTTTTGCAAATTCAAGTGGCTTTTGGCACTGATGAAACTATATCACCAACATCAACTAGCAGAATAGGCCCTAGCAATACACAAGATAGTTATTGGATACAATGGGCAACACCTACCACCTTTAACCTAGCCGCAGCAGGCGGAGACACCCCAGCTCGTCCTACAGAAGATAATGGTGGTTTACACAACTTTGTCCGCTTCCTGGAAAATTGGAACCCAACTGGCGACTTAAACGCAGCTGTTGCAGCTATAGTTAACGGCTCTTTTATCCAAAGAACTCGTAGTGTCTACGCTACTGCACCATTTGTAGCATTCTTAAATAATTCCCCCACTATTACCAGTAGTCCTCCTACTGTATATCCGATCGCTAATGCTGGTGGTCAAATACCTTTTTATCAAGCTCCTAAACGGCAGTGGGGTTATGATGTCGCTTTGCTGTCGCAATCACCAGATGCATTTTCGCAAAAGTTAGCGATAACACCAGATGACAAACCCAATGAATACTTCCGGGAAGTTGGTCGAGATGACGTATGGGTGCAAACGTTGTTATGTGCCAAAAAAGCCTCAGACAACACTAATGCCGTCGATACCAGTCAACTTCCTACCTCTGGCTGTAGTTAATCTTTAATTCCTAGAAACGGTGAGTAACTATGATTAAGCACAAACAACAGCAAGTAAGTCAACCATCTGGTGAGTCTGGTTTCACAATTATTGAGTCGTTGGTAGCAATGCTAGTAGTTACTATTTTACTGGCAGCGATCGCACCTACAATCGTCATTGCAACAGCAACTCGTGTCCAATCAAAACGCGTAGAACAAGCCACACAAGCTGCCAGAACTTTCATTGATGGTGTGAAAACGGGAGCCGTGACAGCCCCTACTACCACTATTGAACCCAATGGAACATTAGCTGGCAATTTACTTACCACCACAAATATGCCAGTTCCTGGACAAGCATCAACACCACTAACATCGCTATATTGCGTGAGAAAAGATGGAAACAACAACCTAGTTATTATTGACCCTGACTGTACAAGCAATACAGACAAGATATTTTACATTCAGGCTGTAAAAATTGTAGTAACAGGAAGCAACCCAATTGATAGCACAGGTCTACCAAAAGATGGTTATCGTCTGGGAATTCGGGTTTATCGGTCAGATATTGACCTTACTAAAACTGTCAAAGCTAGCGATGCTAGTATTGCAGGCCAGTCCAAAACAACACAAAACACTTTCACTGGCTCTTTGGGCGATCGCCAATCTCCACTAGTGGAAATGACCACTGAAATTGGCTCTAGAAACACTTCCTTCAATGCACTGTGTCAGCGTCTTGTTATTACTAGTAATACTACTAGTAACAACACTTGTAATTAATGACTTCCAAATAAAAAAATACTCAACTACTTTTTGTGGGGTGGGCATCTTGCCCGCCTTTGGCTACGGTCAGGTAAGATGCCCACCCTACAAGATTAGATATGTACACCACCATTCGCTAGATATATTTCTATCACTAAGGGGCAGACCGTAGTTATGAAGAATTTACTCAGATTTCTTCTCAGCATTCAGCTGAAACACTCTAAGTTTGTTCAGCAAGTTAATGGTTTTACCCTGATAGAACTTTTGGTAGCCTTATTGCTGGCATTCCTGGTAATTACACCACTGCTAGGATTCATGGTTAATATTCTCAGTACAGATCAGAAGGAACAAGCAAAGGCAAATTCTGAACAAGAAATCCAGACGGCAGTTAATTACATTGCCAATGATTTACAACAAGCTGTCTACATATATAATGGAGCTGCACTGACTAACAATTCAAACACTGTCCCAGCAAGCTCAGGAATTCAAGACCAAATCCCGCCTGTGAAAAACGCTGGTATTTGTGATTCTTCTAATAATACTGTTACTTGTAAACCTATTTTAGTGTTTTGGAAACGCAAATTTATCCAACGCGCCACAACAAGCACAGATGATACTTTTGTTTACTCACTAGTTGCTTACTATTTAATAAAAGACAATAGTACTACTTGGTCAAAAGCGGCTCGTATTGCCAGATTTGAAATTAGTGATGGAATTCTGGCTTCTGGCGGTGTCAGTTGTGGTACTGACTATCCCAATGATAAATATCTTGACGCCAACAACTGCCCCAATCCAGGTTTTCAGCGTTTTAACCTGAATCTGCCAGGTGCCGCAGGTATAAAACAGCAAATGAATTCATGGAAAAAAGTCTCGTCAGCTTACACTCAACAACCTTTAGTACTAATTGATTTTATCGATCAAACCCCTATTACTTCAACAACTCTTCCTTGCACGGAGCAACCACTTAACTCAACCATAAATCCAACACTTAGCTCAGGTACTTTTATGGGCTTTTATGCTTGTGTTGATACTGCCAATACAACAGCACAGGTGTTTTTACGAGGCAATGCACTAGCTAGGTTGCAAAATAGCAATTTTGATTACTCTTCAAATAACCAAACTTACTTTCCAACAGCAAGTGTCCGCGTGCAGGGACGTGGATATTTATATACTAAATAAACTTCAGAATAGACAACACAACTAATAGTGGGGCATTATGGGCAACCTAACTTTAAAGTTATTCCACACTAGGATGTGTGATAAAAACACCAAAGAGCGATTTCATTCTCAAGACGATACTGGTTTTACTTTAATAGAAGTGATTGTAGTGGTGCTAATAATCGGAGTTTTAGCAGCGATCGCAGCTCCTGGTTGGCTAGCCTTTGTAAATCGACAACAAGTAAATAAGGCTAATGATGCTGTTTTTGCTGCACTACAAGAAGCACAGCGCGAAGCTAAAAACAAAAAACTTAGCTACAGTGTTAGTTTTCAAAAAAATAGCACAACTCAAAATGTAGAGGTTGCTGTTTATCGTACCGATATTGGAATCAGCACATGGAAACCTTTAGGGACAGATGTGGGAGCCGATTCTAAGAAATTACTGCTGGGCGGAAATCTTAATAGTAGTATTGCGAATACTACTACTAATTCTTCTGTATCTTACCCTTTAAATGCATCAGCAAAAATTACCTTTGACTACATGGGGACTTTACCAAATGCAAACTTTGGAACAATTATTGCCCCATCGACAGAGCCACCTGGGTTAAAAATAGTGGTAGCTATACCAAGTTCTGCAAATCCTACATTGGCTAGTAGCGTAAAGCGATGCGTCGTTGTGAAAACTCTCTTAGGCTCAATGCTCACAGCAAAAGACGAAAAATGCGATTAAGTAACTTAGTGTAGCAACTTTTATTAAAAAATACGTAATAAGACTGTACATAAAACTGCACGTTGATAGCAAAATTGAAACATCACGTGCATTTTTAATGTTTGATACATCTATTTAAAAGCCACTGATAAATTAGCCATTGGCTGAACATATAAAAAGCGCCCTAATTACAATATCAAAATGTAACTTTTGTCAAATGACTGAAAACCTTGATATTACTGTAGCTATCCCAACTTATAACGGTGAAAGTCGTTTGCCTGAACTACTAGAACGACTACAAAACCAACTTCACACCGAAAATTTATCTTGGGAAATTATAGTTGTAGACAATAATAGTACTGATAACACAGCTAAAGTTGTTCAAAACTATCAAAATAGTTGGCAGTGTACTTACCCTTTAAAGTATTGCTTTGAAGCAAAGCAAGGCGCTGCTTATGCCAGAAAAAAGGCAGTTGCAGAAGCTAAAGGTAAATTTATAGGTTTTCTAGATGATGACAACTACCCAGTATCAAATTGGGTATTTGCCGCTTATACTTTTGGTGAGAAATACCCCAAAGCGGGAGCTTATGGCAGCCAAATTCACCCGGACTGGGAAGTAGAACCACCGGAAAACTTTAAGCGGATTGCTCCATTTTTAGCAATTACAGAGCGGGGCAATCTACCGCTATTATATGAAGCGTCTAAAAAATTACTGCCACCCTCTGCCGGACTTGTTGTTCGTAAACAAGCGTGGTTAGAAAGTGTGCCAGATAAGTCTATTTTAACTGGAAGAGTTAAAGGCAATATGCTTACCAGCGAAGACTTAGAAATGTTGTCTTATATCCAAAAAGCTGGATGGGAGATTTGGTATAACCCAGAAATGGAAATTTCTCATAAAATCCCAGAATCTCGTTTACAAAAAGATTATTTAATTCCGTTTTTTCGAGGTATTGGACTTAGCCGTTATGTAACTAGAATGGTTAATATAAAACAGATATATAGACCAGTAGCTCTTTTATCTTATATGATAAATGACCTGCGTAAAATTTCTTTTCATTTATTAAAATATCGAACTAAGCTAAAACAGGATTTGGTAGTTGCTTGTGAAATGGAACTTTTTGTAAGTAGTTTAATTAGTCCTTTTTATCTTTGGAAAAATGGATATTTCAAGAAATAAATTATCAACATATTAGGTATTATGACTGAATTAGCAGTTGAAAATTTAGATGTTAGCATAGCCATACCTGCATATAATGGAGCAACTCGATTACCTAAAATTTTAGATAAACTCTTATCCCAGACAGGAGTAGAAAATCTTAATTGGGAAATTATTATTGTTGATAACAATAGTTCTGATAACACATCTGAAATCATCCAGAATTACCAAAACATATATGATGGGAACTGTCATTTAAGATATTTTTTAGAATCCGAACAGGGAGCAGCTTTTGCACGATTGAGGGCTGTACGTGAAGCTAAAGGGCAGCTAATCGCATTTTTAGATGATGATAACTTACCTGCACCTGATTGGTTAGCAGAAGCATATAAATTTGGCTTAGAGCATCCTCAAGCAGGTGCTTGGAGTGGACAGATTCATGGTGATTTTGAAGTAAAACCACCAGAAAATTTTGAAAAAATTCAAGCTTTTTTAGCTATCAGGGAACATGGTTCAAATCCACATTTGTTTGATGCGGATAATTTAAGACTTCCTCCTGGTGCGGCGCTTGTTGTTCGGAAAGAAGTATGGCGCAAAAATGTACCACAACGACCTAATTTAAGTGGCAAGCTGCCTGGTATTTTGGTGCAAGGTGATGACTATGAACCATTGCTTTACATACATTATGCAGGCTGGCAAATTTGGTATAACCCTACGATGCATACTTATCATCAAATACCACATTGGCGACTTGAGAAAGATTACCTCCTAACTCTGGCACGCGGCTGTGGCTTGTGTATTTTCCAGTTACGCTTGATAAATACCAAAAATTGGCAAAAACCAATAGTGTTTATAAAAACTATTTTAGGAAATTTACGCCGAGCATTACAGCACTTGATTCAGTATAGAGGGCAATTTAAAAGTAATCTAATTGCTCTTTTTGAGATGGAGTTTTACTTAGCTAGTATGATGAGTCCTCTTTACTACTTAAAATGTCATTTTGGCAGAGTATTAAAAAATAAATTAGCCCTATAAAATTATGAAAACCAGCAAAAAATTGGCAAAAATCTCTGTAATTATCCCTGCTTATAATAGTGAAAAGACTATTAAGCAGACAATTCAATCTGTTTTAAATCAAACTTTTACTAACTTAGAATTAATTGTAATTAATGATGGTTCACAAGACTCAACTTTAGAAGTTGTTACACAAATCCCAGACTCAAGAATAAAAGTATTTTCCTATTCCAATGCTGGCGGAAACGTCAGCCGTAACCGAGGGCTACACCGTGCAGTTGGAGAATTTGTTAGTTTCTTAGATGCAGATGATCTTTGGACACCTGATAAACTTCAGTCTCAGTTCAAGGCTCTGCAAGAAAATGTTACTGCAAAAGTTGCTTACAGTTGGACTGATTATATTGACACAAATGGTAAATTTCTACTTTCAGGTAAGCGGATTAATGTAAATGGAAATGCTTATGATCAGTTGTTATTAAATAATTTTCTAGAAAATGGTTCAAATCCCTTAATTTCTAGAAAAGCTTTAATTACATTAGGTGGCTTTGACGAATCTCTCAATGCCGCCCAGGATTGGGATATGTGGCTGCGATTAGCCTCTAAGTTTGATTTTATATGTGTACCATCTATACAAATCTTATATCGTATAAGTGCTAATTCAGTTTCCTCCAACCTTGTTAGGCAGGAAAAAACCTGTTTGCAAGTGCTTGAGAGAGCGTATAAAGAAAGACCTTCTCTACCAGAAGCTACGCGAACAACACTTAAACAAAGTTGGAATATAAGCCTAGCAAATTTATATAAATACCTGACCTGCAAAGCCTTACAAGAACCGTTTAATCGGCAAAAAGGTCTAGCAGCTGCTAAATTTCTGTGGAAGTATTTTCTTAACGACCCCTCAAGAATTCAGAATATAAATTTCACCTTAAAATTGCTGTTGAAAATTGTCATAATTTTTACTTCGCCCACCTTGCTCTACAGTATTCTTAATCGGCGCGAAGTCAGAAACCAAGAAGCTGAAACATTGCTCAACATCTGGGTAGCTGAAAATCGACCAGAAAGCAAAAATGGATACCCAGGTGCATTTACGATCTCTAGTTAATGCAAAAATTCTCTGCAACAAGAACTCTAACAGTGGTTTTAGCTTACCAGAGATGTTAGTAGTTCTTCTATTAATTGGTATATTAGCTACGATCGCAATACCCAACTGGCTAGCTTTTGTGGAGACTCGCCGTCTCAACACTGCTCAAAACGAAGTCTATTATGCTATGCGCCAAGCTCAAAGGCAAGCCACCAAGGACAAATTGACTTGGCAAGCCAGCTTTCGTGAACAAAACGGCATCGTTCAATGGGCGGTTCATCCTGCTACATTAAACCCATCTAATGCTAACTGGAATAACTTAGATACCAATGTTCGCTTAGATTCTGAGACAAACTTTCAATCATCACTCAGTACTGTACAAGAAGTTAGATTTGACTACAGAGGTAACGCTAAAGATTTAGGACGGATCGCGCTATCGATTAAGTCTGGTGGTAAAACTAAGCGTTGTGTGATTGTTTCTACGATTTTAGGAGCAATGCGAATGGGCAAAGATAATTCGATAGCTAAAGACAATAAGTATTGCTATTAAGATATTATTAGTTCATTCAAACAAGGTATTGTGTGCTGAACTTACCAGCAAACGCAAAACAACACCTGATTATTTTTACTCGCTATCCAGAACCAGGTAAGACAAAAACCCGACTGATACCTGCTTTGGGAACTGTTGGTGCTGCCAATCTTCAACGCAAGATGACAGAACATACAATATTTCAGGTTCAAGAATTGCAAAAAGCCATTGACATATCTGTGGAAGTGCGTTTTGCAGGTGGCGATTCGCAACTCATGCAAGACTGGCTGGGCTTGGATTTAGTTTACCAGTCTCAAGGTGAAGGGGATCTAGGTTTGCGGATGGCGCGATCGCTTTTCGATGCCTTTCAATCTGGTGCAGAACAAGTAATTATCATTGGTACAGATTGTCCTGGAGTGAATCCCCAGATTCTAGGAACAGCCTTTGAGAAGTTACACACCTTTGATCTTGTACTTGGCCCTGCGATCGATGGTGGATATTACTTAATTGGTTTGTGCCAACCTATCCCAGAATTATTCGTTAACATCGAGTGGGGAACTGCTCAAGTTTTCCAGAAAACTGTGGACATTGCCCAGAAACTTAATTTATCACATGTAAACTTGTTGCCTTTAGCAGATGTTGACCGACCGGAGGATCTACCGATTTGGGAACAAGCCCTTGCAAGGGATATGGAAAAATGAGGAAGAAGTCTCCAAACTGGAGAGAGTTCCGTTTTCCTGCACCTTCTTGACAAAAGTGCAATTATCTCAGCCTATTACAGATGAATTGTAGGAAGTATTTTAGTAAACATTTCTGCCAATGTAGCAAATAACTTTTCAACAGATTTACTTATGGCTAAAAAATCTCAACCCAATCTGGAACAATACCAAGATGTCAGATTATCTGCTACTACAAGAATTTGGGTCATTACAGTAGCTATTCTCGGAGTTTGCGTCCCCCTGTCAGCAGTTACTAGAAGTGGTGTTATTCTTCCTTTAGTTGCTATTGGTGGTGCAGCTGTTGGTACAGTTGCTGTTTGGCGTTCTGATGAGCAAAAATCAAAAACTAACTATTTGCAACAACAGCAAATAGAACTGTTAGAGCAGAGATTAGCGAATTTAGAAACAATTGTTAGCAGTGATGACTTGAACCTGCAAATGAAAATTAAACAGATCGAAGCAAGGGATACTTTCGGTGACTCCTCTAATGTAAGTACTACACCCAGACAACCAAAACGTAAAGGTTAAAATAATTCGTAATCACGTTCATTCCTCACTAACGCTGCGCTACGGTAATTCGTAATTCCTGTACCGCAAGGGTTTCATGGATTTGGAATGGGGAGTTTACTACGCCAAGCTGTACTCGGTTATTTTTGTGTGGGTATTTGTTGATTTCACGTTACCGTAACCCTTGAAATCTCTCTCACATCAAACTTTCCTTTGCAGCTAGAAGTGTTTCCCTAGAAACAGTATCTCTTTGTCCATCTCCGTTAGAATTAACAGACATCATCTAATTTTATATATCTCAGTTGCATCAGTTCATGAAATGTCTAAGTGCTATCCATCTATCTCTTTCCCGGAAACATCTGCCGATAGTTGTATTTTATTAGACTGCTAACATTACTGAATTTTTAATTAACTAAGGTTATAAACTTGAGTAATTGCATTGGTATAGCTTACCGTAGGTATGCAATAGTTTGCCGCAGGAATGCAGATGGATTGGATTAGCTTGCTCAAAGCTCAACAAACTGACTTCCTTCAACGTGTGAAAAAACCTAAAACTTATGACTTATCTTTGCTAGAAAGTCAAGTCAAAGGTTGTCACACTGAGATTATGGCCTTTTGGGGCGAGCCTTTGGCTAGACTCCAAGAACTTTCTCGCCAACAAGCAGAAGTTCTCGCCAAAAACCCGCCGCCGACGCCGCCTGAATATCCTGAGCCTCCCGACTGGACAATACCTTTTCCCAAATACTTCCAAGGACAAGCGGAAGATTATCTTTTACGGGAGCATATTGTTGACCGGGTAATAACTGAACGCTTGGGCAAATTGCTAAAAAAGGTGTCACAAGATACCTTGCAAAACATGATTTTAGATGATGAGGGAAATTTGTGTGGCGAAAGCAAATTCTCTTATGTACTAAAAGATAATCCTCAGCTAAGTGTTCAAGTTTACGTTGCTGATGGAGAAAGTTTTAATGGTATTAAGAAAGACAAAATTAGATGGTCGGTTACTCAAGAAGATTTGAAGAATCACCAAGTATTAATTTTTCTGTGTTTGTTTTATCCATCTACAGGTAAATTAGGTTACGAGAAGCAAAGTGTAATAACAGGTTTTTTACCGACAAATCAACTTGAATTTACTGAACCAAAACTCTATATCACTCCGAGTAATTTGTTGTATGCAGGGGGATTGAGTTGGTATTTAGAATCACTTATTGGTAAAAATGACACATCGCCAGTAATTAATGAGAGAGCGATCGCAGCTACAATACAGACTCTACCATCAGAGCATTGCCTTAAGGGTATAATCGGCGACTGGGAATGCTGGCAAACTTTGCAAGGACACAACAGAGGCATTAATTGCCTAGCTTTCAGTTCCGGGTGTAACAATGGCAAAGCCTTACCCATATTGGCAAGTGGTAGTCGTGGAGAGACGAAACTCTGGGATTTAAGCAAGGGTGAATTAATAGAGACATTATCCGAGTATCCTTGGGTAATATCCGGGCTGGTGGATGAAGTGAATTCCCTGGCTTTTAGTTCAGATGGACAGACTTTAGTGAGTTGCGGTGCAGACTCCACAATTAAGCTTTGGCACGTAGGCGCTTTAGACTTAATAGATATTTTACACAAACATAATGGGGTAGTGCGGTGTGCTGCCTTCACCCCAGACGGCAGAATGTTAGCTACCGGTGGAGATGATAGAAAAATTCTATTTTGGGATTTGATGCATCGTCAGGTTGCGATCGCACTCTCTTTAGATGATACAGCTGCTCATTCCCTAGTTTTGAGTCGAGATGGGGAAACTCTGGTTACAGGTAGCTATCGCAAAATCAAAGTTTGGCGCACATCACTTTTGACAGGGGTCAAAAGTTTAAAGGACATACAACCACTGCACACCCTCATGGGTCATTCTCACATCGTTCGTTCCTTAGCAATCAGTGCAGATGGTAAACTGCTGGTGAGTGGTAGCTGGGATCAAACGATTAAAATTTGGCAATTGGAGACTGGAGAGTTACTGCATACTCTGAAAGGACATAGAGATAGAGTATATGCGATCGCTTTAAGTCCCAATGGTCAAATTATCGCTAGCGGTAGTGCTGATAAAACCATCAAATTATGGCATCTCCAAACCGGGGAATTGCTGGGTACCTTCACAGGTCATGGAAATATAGTCACAGCATTAGCCTTCACAGCTTCCGGCGAGATGTTGGTTAGTGGGAGTTTGGATAAGACTATTAAAATTTGGCAGCGAAGTTAGTAGAGACGCGATTAATCGCGTCTGTTCATCCATTTTGAACTCCGTTGACGAGTATTTGAACTGGATTAATCCACCTTTTATCTCCGTTGACGAGTATTTGAACTGGATGAATCCACCTTTTATCTCCGTTGACGAGTATCTGAACTGGATGAATCCACCTTTTAGCTCCGTCAACGAGTATTTGAACTGGATGAATCCACCTTTTATCCCCGTTGACGAGTCTTTGATACTCGTAGACAAAAAACTCTCAAAACTCTCTGCGCCTCTGCGTGAAATTTAAAACTCTGCTAACAGCGTTTCCAAGCAGCGAGTGAAATTATATACAATAGCTTATTAGTTGCCTACATTCACTGATACCGAGTTAAAACTGACAGTTAAACAAGTTTATTAGCTGGTTGAATTTGAGTTAAGTAATATGGCGGTTCTCAGTTGAGTGCAATAAAGACCTAACCCCCAACCCCTTCCCTACAAGGGAAGGGGAGTAAGATTCAAAGCCTCTCTCCTAAAAGGAGAGAGGTTTGGAGAGAGGTCAAAATCTCTTGCATACAAACGATAAACGCTATACAGGCGCATTTTTACCAAATTGATGGTATTGGAGAATAGTCTATGGCGATGACGAAACTCTGGAAGTTTTTGCGAAACATTCAGGATTTGAACTGGGGACAAGGCGTAGAGGTAACAAAGACTGGAGCCGAAGCTGCTAAAGCCGTCCTTGATTTAGCAAAAGCCATTAAAGAGCAAAAACCCAATGTTCAAAACCTCAAACCTTATCTAGAACAGATTTCATCGCTATTAGATGTATTTAATTCTCCTCTCGGTCAAATTACCAAAGAAGTAATTCCCTTTGCACCCATCGCCATTACTATCCTAAAGTTCATTATTGATGCAACCCACAAAGAGCCAAGTTTAGAAAACTGTGTCCTACTAGTTAGTCAGGCTGCCTACATAGATAGCTTTCAGGATATTCTCAAACAAGATTCCGAATTACTGAATAAAATCGATCCAAACCTTCCTGCGTCTCATGCTTTAGCATTGCAGATTCAGAAATTAGGTGAGCAAGAATTTGATGAGCGGGAAGTCAAAAAAGCCATTCTCTATTTCCATGAATCTCAACTAGCAGAATCATTTAATCAGATTTTACAGCAACGCTTGCAAGAAGCGGGATTATCCGAGACAGAAGCAAAAACCTTAACTGAACGGGTAGCGCGTCACACCGATGACAAGATGCAAGACGCATTGGTAGAAGTCGGAGAGAAAGCGGACAAACTTTGGAAATGGTACAGCGCTGGAGGCAAACAAAAGCTAGAGAAAAATCTGAATATTGAAGATTATTTGGAACAGGTAATTAAACCAAAGCCAGAAGAAAAGATTTTTGATGAAACCGATATTACCTTTCGGGATTTGTATGTACCTTTGCAAGTCAAAGAACTAGATGGCAAAAACAATGCAAGTCCGGAACTGGAAGCGTGGGTTAAGGCAATACTGAATGACCCAGACCCGAAACACAAACAAGTTTTGTTTATTCAGGGCGAAGCCGGACGTGGTAAGAGTGTCTTTTGCCGGATGTTTGCCGATTGGGTACGGCGAGAATTACATCCCAGCTTTACCCCAATTCTGATTCGGTTGCGGGATTTGCGAGTCTTAAAAGATAACTTAACTGATACTTTAGAGAACTATTTACAACTCTTTGATTTTGTCACCAGTGATTCCGGCTGGCTGACAGATAAAAATACTCGCTTTTTATTTTTACTGGATGGCTTTGATGAGTTATTACTAGAAGGACGAGCAACTGGCGGCTTGAAGGAATTTTTAGAACAGGTGGAACAGTTTCAAAAAGACCGCTTTTGCCATCATCAGTTTTTGATTACTGGTCGTCCCTTAGCGCTGCAAGGAATTGAGCGCGTGCTTTCACAAACTAAAAGCTTGAAGCGCGTCGAACTTCAGCCAATGGATGACTCGCTTCGGCAAACATGGCTGGATAAATGGGCAGTTGCAGCTCAAGTTAACAAGAGTGAGTTTGAAGAATTTTTGCAGGCTTGCCCTAATGAAGTCAAAAATAAACTAGCACGAGAACCCTTACTACTTTATTTATTGGCGCGGATGCACCGAGAGAACCATCTCAACGTCCAAATGTTTGCAGGCGCAGATGCTATTAAGGCAAAAATCCGCATCTATGATGAATCGGTGAAGTGGGTACTAGAAAAACAGCGTGACACTGAAAATCAGAATGATAACTCCCGCTTGACTGGATTTGAGAGCGAAGATTTAAGGCAGTTTCTCACCGAAGCCGCTTTGTGTGTCGTGCAGTCTGGGAATGAATCTGCCAGAGTGACGATGTTAGAAGCACGGCTCAAAGATAGCAACAACCCAGCAGCAAAGTTAATTCCGCAAGCCAGACAGGAGAATGCCTCGGAAAAAAATCAACAAGATAAGCTACTCAATAATTTGTTGACGGCATTTTATATTAAACCTGCTTCCGGCGATAAAGGCGGCTCCGTTGAGTTTGTTCACAAGAGTTTTAGCGAGTTCTTATTCGCGGAACGTTTACTAGAAAGCTTTGTGGATTGGACAACGAAGGTAAGCAAGCGTCAGCGCGAAGAAGACTTGGTTAGCACAGCCGTAATGGATTGGCAGATTTACGATTTATTGGGCTATGGCAATTTAACGCCTGAAATTGTGGAATATTTGATGGGGTTGTTGGCTGAGGGTTCAGAATTTCATGACCTAGAACGCTTGTGTAGACTGTTCCAAAGATTAGAGCAATCCTACTTCCGTTGGTGCGATGGAGAATTTATTGATGCAGACGATGTAAACCTGCCTCAGATCAAGAAAAAACAATTGCGAGAGCAATTACCAGAGCGAGAAAATCACCTGGGATTGCGTCAGGTAGATGTGTCTACAGGGCTGAATATGATGATTGTTCTGTTAGAGTTGCATCGCTATGCCCAAACAAGAGACGACCTAAAAGATAAAATCAGCTTTCACCCCTGCGGTAAACCTGATACTGATCAATTTGACTCAGAACGCTTGCTCAGAATTATCGGCTATAGTCACTGCTTGAGCATTTATGCCTTTAACAATAACTTAGGATTATTTCTTAGCGGTGCTAACCTTGGCAATGCTTACCTCAGGGGTGCCGACCTCAGGGGTGCTGACCTCAGGGATACCAACCTCAGCGGTGCCAACCTCAGGGGTGCCTACCTCAGCGGTGCTAACCTTGGCAATGCCAACCTCAGCAGTGCGTACCTCAACGATGCCTACCTCAGTGGTGCCTACCTCAGTGGTGCTTATCTCAACGATGTTAACCTCAGGGGTGCCGACCTCAGCGATGCCGACCTCAGTGGTGCCGACCTCAGCGATGCTAACCTCAGGGGTACTAACCTCAGGGATGCCTACGTCAGGGGTGCCGACCTCAGCGATACTGACCTCAGGGGTGCGTACCTTAGAGGTGCCGACCTCAGTGATGCCGACCTTAGCGATGCCTACCTCAGGAGTGCGTACCTCAGGGATGCCGACCTCAGGGATGCCGACCTCAGGGGTGCCGACCTAGAAGCAGTTGTATGGAACAGTGATACAAAGTGGCTCAATGCCAGGGATCTACATCAAGTAGTAGGTGTATCTCTAGAGTTAGCCCAAGACAAAGCTTTTGCGGCTGCGGTTTCCTTGAGTCAGGGCATCAGTTGGGTGAGAGAAGGCAAAATTCAAGAAGCACAAGAAGCTTTCAAGAAAGCCCAAATTTTTGACCGTAGTTTGAGTAACTCTGCTGGCTTTTGGAATAGCATTTGCTGGGTTGGTTGTTTACACGGTTATGCTAAAGCTGTTCTCCGCTTTGGTGAAAAAGCAGTTACTCTAGACCCTGACAATAAAAACTATCAAAATAGTCGGGGGCTTGCTAGAGTTTTGACTGGCGACTTGGTAGGGGCATTAGAAGACTTTCAAGCTGTTGTAGACAGTGGCGCACTTGATTACTCAAACTATGTGAAGTGGCGACGGCTACGCTGGATAGAAGCACTGAAGTCAGGAAATAATCCCCTCACGCCAGAGGAGTTGGAGGAACTGCGACAGGTTGAGGGCTAGGCTAATTCGTAATTAGACAAAGACGCGATAAATCGGCGTCTCTACAAAGGACTGATTATTGTCAAGACGCCGATTTATCGCGTTTCTTGCCTTAACCGAACTGTATTAGGCGATCGCACGCCCATAATAAAATTATCCCCTCTATGCTATTTGCTTATGGCGATCGCAACTCAACCCCAACTAACTTTAGACGAGTTCCTTAAACTGCCGGAAACTGAACCAGCATCAGATTTTATCAACAGGGAAATCATTCAAAAACCAATGCCTCAAGGTGAACATAGCTTGCTCCAAGCTACTCTTTGCGAAACAATTAACGGCATAGCTAAAAGTCAAAAAATTGCCTTGGCTTTCCCAGAACTGCGCTGTACCTTTGGCGGCGCTTCTATCGTCCCTGATGTGTCTGTGTTTCGCTGGGATAGAATTCCTAAAACTCCATCTGGCAGAATTGTTAATCGCTTTGAAATACATCCCGACTGGGCAATTGAGATTCTTTCTCCAGACCAAAAGTTAAAAAAAGTGTTGAGTAAATTATTGCATTGTTCGCGCAATGATACTGAACTCGGCTGGTTAATTAACCCTGAAGACGAAAGTGTGCTGGGGATTTTTCCTGGACAGCGAGTGGAATTATACGAAAGTGCTGATAAATTACCCATCCTTGAGGGTATCGAATTAGAACTAACTGTAGAACAGGTTTTTGGCTGGCTGAGTTTGACGTAAAAAAGCATTCCGCAAGGTTGCCTAGAAAAAGTTGGAAAGGATTGTATCTGTAGGTTTATTGTAGAAACTGGGCGGTACAACGCAGATTCGTGTGTACCATAAAAATTTGTATGCCGTAATTTTATGGAAAATCAACTAGGATTGGTTCTAAAACTGCTTTTACTCTCGGCTTTGTTATCGGTATTGATTAAGTATGCAGGGCCAAGTCTATCAATTCCGGTGACAGCAACCAACGCGCTAATTATAGTATTGTTGCCGATTGTAATAATGGCGATCGCACTACTGTGGCGATTCCAAGCCCAGAAACAAAATTAACTCAAATCATCTACACACAAGTTACTAAAATCAGCTAACCTAGCTGAATTACAAGAAAATTGCATCTCGCCAACCGTTGGGAGTCAGCCTGTGAACCTCGGTCAATGGATCGGCTTAATCGCCATAGTTCTTTCTTTATACATCCTGTGGCAAATTCGGGAAGTGCTTTTGCTAATGTTTGCCGCAGTTGTCTTAGCCACCACCTTAAATCGGCTAGCGAAACGCTTCCAAAGCTTTGGGATGAAACGTGGATTCGCCGTCCTCCTAGCAGTAGCTATCTTTTTGGCCGGCGTCGTGGGTTTTTTCTGGTTAATTGTGCCGCCATTTGCACAGCAATTTCAAGAACTAACTAATCAGGTTCCTAAAGGGTTTGAGCGCTTTAATGGTTGGCTTGACGCCCTGAGAACTCGTATTCCTGATGAGTTAGTTCCTTACATTCCAGATATCAATAGCCTCATCCAACAAGCACAGCCTTTCGTGAATCGGGTACTGGGAAACTCCTTCGCCTTTGTATCTGGCTCTTTGGAAGTAGTCCTCAAGATTTTGCTAGTGTTGGTTTTAACAGGAATGATCTTAGTCGATCCACTAGCTTACCGCAAAGTCTTTATACGGCTTTTCCCCTCATTTTATCGGCGGCGGGTAGAAGGGATTTTAAATAAATGCGAAGTCTCTTTGGGTGGATGGATTACAGGCGCTTTCATCGCCATGTTTGTAGTGGCGCTGATGAGTCTAGTTGGCTTATCAGTTTTGGGTATAAAGGCAGCACTAGCTTTAGCAATTTTGGCAGGATTTTTGAATTTAATTCCCAACCTTGGTCCAACGATGAGTGTAGTGCCAGCAATGGCGATCGCACTATTAGATGACCCCTGGAAAGTTGTTGCTGTCTTGATTCTGTACGTTGTTATTCAACAGGTTGAGAGCAGTTTTATCACCCCAATTGTGATGGCACAGCAAGTTTCTTTGCTGCCAGCTGTAACCTTAATTGCCCAACTATTTTTCGTGACTTTCTTTGGATTTTTAGGATTATTTCTGGCGCTACCTCTAACTGTTGTCGCTAAGATTTGGTTGCAAGAAGTGTTGATTAAAGATGTTTTAGATGAATGGGGGAATAATCATAGAAAGGAAACTGAGTTTGTCATAGTTTCTGAATCTCCTGGAGCAGATGATAATTGGACATCAGAAAATTCAGATATTAATGAGAAGCCGTCGATTGATGATGATATCTTGAAACAAGAAGATTAGTCACTCGATTATCTAGCCATTTAAAATTATTCGTGAACAACAAAATCCCCGACTTTTTTAAGAGGTCGGGGATTTTGCAACACGGCTCAATTTAAAATGCAAAATTCAAAATTAATTGACTGATTCGTGACGGTAATCAGTTCATCAACTATCCTTCTGCTTCGTTACCTCTGTTCCTGGTTTGTTTGACTCATTCGATGAAGCTGATTCTGTCTTCTCTGATTGCGTCTCACTAGTCTGTTGCAATTGGTTGAGATGAATATTATTCACTTGAACAATAAAGTATTCTAATGCCTGACTTGCCTTTTGTTGCTGTTGGCTTTCATCGGACACATCATAGCAACGATAAGGCGGAGTCACGCCCAATATAAATTTCTCTTGTTCAGCTTCTAATAATTCAACGGCTGTATTAGCAGCAAGCGAATTCTTCTGAAAAGGAAAAGAGGTAACTATACTAGCGACTATAGAAGCAATCGCAGGGCAAAGCACGGGTAGCCACTTGAGCCAAGCTTGTCCTGCTTCTAATTTGTCTACCAGAACTAAAATTGGTGTGACTCCTGACAAAATCACTGTCGCAATTTGCAAACTATAGTAAAGGTTTCTTGATATACCCCTAATTCTTTTATAATCGTCAATCAAATCTTGGCTGTATTGTAAAGCCTTTCCTCTTGTCAAAGTCAGCGTATCTTTATCCCAGGAATTAGGATTGGTCAATAGATAACTATAGAGTTCAGCTTTTTTGGTGAGTTCAGACTGATAAGCGGCCTTCTTATAGTTCTGAAATACTTGTCTATTGATGAGCAACAAAAAAAGCAAAAAAGTTAGAGATACCGCTCCAGAAATTACAACTGTTTTATCATCTGAAAGAAAAATAATAAGGAGTCCAGCAGAGACAAAAGCTGCGAGTAATAAATACTCAATCACCTTCAAGTTAAACAACTTTTTTTCATCTGATGGTGAGGATAAATTTTCAACCCTATTAGAAACCTTACTTCGGTTTTTTTGCTCAAAATTAGTTAATTCAGAAGTAGTCATTGCCTCTTACTCAATTTATTATTGGGTGAAATGTAGCAATAAAATCAATAGCAACAAGTAGAATTGCTTTGAGAGGGTATAAGTCAGGATAAGTTCGCCAGAAAGCAGCTTCACCATAGCATCTGCTTTTAGCTCCCACTTTGCGATTGACTATTTGGTTTAGAATGCTTTACCACAGCCAGAAATGTTTCTTTCGGCTGACGTAAAATTATTTAAGTCCAGTAAGTCTAATCAATCCTAACCATACATACATTTGATTGATAATGCAAGGCTTTGTTTATAGTAAATTTACGTAGATAGAAAGAACATTTTGGACATAGCTAGCTTGCCCCAAAAAATAAATATATGATTTGGACTTTGCAATACTTGAATTGTTTTTGGGGAATTTGAACCCTATCCAGGGTGTTAAGCTGTCGCGCAGAGATTAGCGACAACATTTCGAGACGAAATTATGTAAGAGTCACCATAATCTGCGCTCACAAGGAGCAATGAAACTTTCTTTTCCCTATTCACCATTCACCAGGAAGCCCTAGCACTGATAAGATGCGAACAATTGCAGAAATTAACGAGAAAATCAGCCGCCAACGTGCGGTAGTGTTGACAACTGAAGAATTAAAAGCACGAGTTGTAGAAATCGGTGTTACTAAAGCTGCTAAAGAAGTTGATGTAATTACCACTGGCACTTTTGAGCCAATGGAATCAAGTGGTGCAATTATCAATCTGGGACACACTGACCCCCCGATAAAAATTCGCCGCTGCTGGTTAGATGGTGTACCAGCATACTCTGGTTTTGGGGCAGTAGATTTATATTTGGGTGTGAGTTCTGCTGTAGAGACGACGGACGGGGAAGAAGTCCGAGAACGCGGCGGCGGTCATGTAATCGAAGATTTGATTGCTGGTAAATCTATACACGTAAAAGCGCAAGGACAAGTAACAGATTGTTATCCCAGAGCAAATTTTGAAACTACCATTACCAGTGACACAATTAATCAGTTTTATTTATTCAATCCGCGCAATCTTTATCAAAATTTTATTGTTGGTGTAAATGGTGGCGATCGCCCCCTCTTCACCTATCTCGGCCCTTTACAACCGCGTCTGGGAAATGCCGTTTATTCTAACCCCGGTGCTATTTCCCCCTTACTCAACGATCCCGATTTGCAACTCGTTGGTATAGGTACTCGAATTTTTTTAGGTGGCGGTATTGGATATGTCGCTTGGGAAGGCACTCAGCACTTCCCCTTACAAAAGCGTTTAGCTAATCGTACACCGATTGGGCCTTCTGCCACTTTAGCTTTAATTGGTGATGCCAAGCAAATGGATGCTCATTGGGTGCGGGGGTGTTATTTCAAAAGTTATGGGCCCTCATTGATGTTAGGCGTTGGTGTCCCACTCCCTGTATTAAATGAACAAGTAGTTGAACACTGTGCCGTCCAAGATCAAGACTTGGTAGCCCCAATAGTGGATTTTTCCATTCCCCGGCGCGTCCGTCCCACCTTTGGTTTGGTGAGTTACGCCCAACTCAAATCTGGGCGGATCACCATTGAGGGCAAAGCAGTACGCTCTGCCCCCTTAGCGAGTTTGTTTTTTTCTAGGCAAGTCGCTCTAGAGTTGAAAAAGTGGATCGAAGCAGGTACGTTTACCCTCACAGAACCAGTTTCCCCAATTCCGATGGAGCGATCTTTTCTACCCCAAGACCGTCGGACGGATTTTTGATGTCGGGGACTGGGGAAGAAGCAAGGGAGCAGGGAGCAAGGGAGAAAAGTTTTCCCCTCTGCCCCCCGTCCCTCTGCCTCTTTTCAATGCCCCATGCCCTATGCCCTATACCCTTACTCTTGAGTTGGTTTTGGTCGCTTGATGGGTTTAGGAGCAGGTGTTCTTGGGATAGGTTTTGACACCACAGAGGTGTCGCTGCCTGCGCCTGTTTTTTTGATAGGACGAGGGGTTTCACCACTGCGTCTGGGGGGGAATGGTTTTCTACCACCAGCACCACCACCACCGCCAGCACGAGGCCCACCTTTGAATGGTGGTCTGCGTTTTTTGGGCAAGTCAGCGATCGCCTCAGCTTTTTCTACTACCAAAACGTCAGCTTCCCGTTTGGCTTGGAAGTCCCAGAATTTTCCTACTGCTTTGGTGGTCAGCACACCCCTCAATTTCAACTTAAAATATTTGGGTTTATCAGTTGATTTGCGTGGAGCCTGCCTAATTTTGACTACCAAGCTTTTAGCATCAAAAGACTGGTATACCACTTCACCACGAACAGAAAAACCACCATCTACAACTTCTGATGAGGGTTTCAGAGCAATTGTACTTAATTCAGAGTTTTCGGATAAGCCATCATCGGGTTTCTGTAACTCTTGCAACTCAAAATCTGACTCGTCCTCATCTGTTGAGTTTTTAGCCAGATTTTCTGGCTCCCAAACTCCGACGATTTGAATATGCAAGGTATCATTTTCTTGTCTTGTACGTGGATATACTACCCACAAGTGTTCTTTTTCTAAGTCTAGGTGATTCTTGACTAAGCTCATAATCCGCCCTAGGAGGACGGCATTGAGTTCTACACCATCTGTGGTCAGCAGCGTACCTTGAGTAAATTGTTCGCTGCTAGCATGATATCGACCCCGGACTAACCCGATTGCTCGGTACTGCATCGGTTCGCTGGGAGGCGGAATCGGTTGCTGTCGGTTGGCGAACCCATCATTGGAGTCAGTCTCGCTGGGTTTGACAGGCAAATTTTCAGGTTTAGAGGACTGGGCTGCTATATGAACATTAGCGGCTGCCTCTACGTTAGTTGGGCCCTGGTTAGAGGCAGAAGAATTGGAGGATTCAGGCAACGGCATCAGGTCGGAATTCATAAAAACTCCTTGCGGCGGAGACACATCCCATTGTGGGATTTTACAAAGGCAGCTGGAAAGAGCATTTGTGCGACTGATGAAAGTATATTGGCTTTTAACAAAGTCACACTAGGTTACTCTACACAATCCTAAAGGCGCTAAATTTAGTGTATAAACACTAAATGTGTAATTTAGCGCCTTTACACTAGTTTCGGAAGCATATCATAGCTACAATTCTGACGGCTCCTCCTAAAGTCATCACTTACTTTAGCAGTGTAGATAGTTAATTGTTATAAAATTCACAGGCAATTGGCGGTATTCCGCAAAGTTTTGGAAATTTTTAACTTTACGATTTGTGTAAATGATAATGTCATTAAAATTCAGGAGAAAGACAAAACTGTGTCTCAACCGCGCAATCGTTGGATAGTTCGAGTCGTCTTGGCAGTGGCAATTCTTGCTTTTGTGGGTGTTTCGGTGATTCCTATAATTGGAGCATTTAATAATACGCCACCCTCAAGCCAGAATACCGCTAGCACCAGAGACAGTTTGCCCTCCGCTGACCAAAAATCAAAATTGGAAGACGTAGTACGGGGTTATGAACAGGTTTTGCAAAGGGAACCAGAAAATCAGACTGCGCTTGAGGGACTATTAAAGGCGCGGCTGCAACTACTGAGTCAAAAAGATAAAAGTGAGGTTAAACCAGCTGATATCCAAGTCGTTATTGAACCCCTAGAAAAGCTAGCGAAGCTGAATCCCGAACAGTCAGAATATTCAGTGCTACTGGCTCAAGCCAAACAGCAAATTGGCGATCGCGAAGGAGCCGCTCAAGCTTATCGTTCGATTTTGTCCACGAAACCGGGCGATTTGAAGGCTTTGCAAGGAATGGTGGCTCTGTTGATCAGTCAGCAACGCCCCGAAGCAGCCATTGGTTTGTTGCAAGAAACCCTCTCTAACGCAGCCCAAGCAAATACAATTCAACCTGGAAGTATTGATACAGTAGCGGTGCAGGTATTATTAGGTTCTGTTCACGCTTCCCAGAAACGCTACGCTCAAGCTAGCTCTGTTTATGACCAGGCAATTAAGAAAGATCCCAAGGATT
The DNA here is from genome assembly GCF_014023275.1 of Nostoc edaphicum CCNP1411. Classification (NCBI taxonomy): domain Bacteria; kingdom Bacillati; phylum Cyanobacteriota; class Cyanophyceae; order Nostocales; family Nostocaceae; genus Nostoc; species Nostoc edaphicum. The sequence continues at coordinate 4,293,798 of NZ_CP054698.1, read as the reverse complement.
TTCGCCCCGTTGTGGCAAAAGCAATGCTCCTGAAAGAACAGGGCAAAGACGCAGATGCAAAACCTTTGTTTGATAGTGCCGCAGCTTTAGCACCTGCTCAGTACAAAGACGGAATTAAAAAGGCGGCAACGGCTTCCTCCACGCCTAATCCGGCTCAATCTCCCGCACCTTCGCCGGAAAGTACGCCTAAGTAATGGATGTGGGGCATTGGGCATTGGGCATTGGGCAAAACAGTTCCGAGTTCCGAGTTCTGAGTTCTGAGTAAAAAAGTGATATGCCCCACTCAGCACTCAGCACTCATGACTCAGCACTCTTGAGGGGCGGTTATTAATTCTTCTCCCCTGCTCCCTGCTCCCTGCTCCCCGACTTCTTCCCCTTACGCTCCCTCAATGGCAGCGAGGACACCAAAGACTAAAAACAGGCATCCGCCAATAAAGGTGATCTGACGCTCAGAAATGCGTCCGGCTATCATTTTGCCGCCGATAACTGCGATCGCAGCACAAATGGCATGTCCTAAAATTGCACCTATTGTCACTCCAATTGGATTATTACCTGCTGCTAGGGCAATCGTGGCAATTTGGGTGCGATCGCCCCACTCTGCCATAAATGTCAAAACAAAGGCTTCTATGATAATTGCCAAGGAAGTCTTTTGCTTTGGTAACTGCAAATCTGCTTTTTTCACCGCAGCTTCGGCTTCTTCTACAACTTCCGTATCACAAGCAGCAGCGGACATCTTACTAGCGTCATACAGCAGCTTGATACCAAAGGCAATAAATAAAGCTATTTCAGCGTAATGAATATAAACTTTTGGCAACAAAGACACCACTTGTCCAAATAGCACCGAAAGGATTGTCATCGCCGCTAAAGCAGATGTCGCACCTATAAATACCAGCCGCCGCGGGTGGTGCATTGCCAAAATCACAGCAATAAAAAATGTTTTATCGCCTAGTTCTGAAACTGTAATTAGTAATAAACCTGCGGTAAAAGCTGTTAACACTCTCTCAAGCTCCTGAAGAATCGTTTACCGATGTGAAGCTTGATGAGAACCAAAAGACCTCACCAAGTTTACACTTTTCGGTGTGAACTTAGTGAAGGTCTCGCTTTCAAATATTTGATTACTTGCCATCTGAACCAGGCTCATCGCCAGTATGTTGATTCAGATGTACTGGCTTTCAAGTTTTTTTGCCAGCAGCTACTCCCCTTCTATTCGAGATGAATTATACATTTTTTATAAGTATAAGTCAAGAGTAGGGAATGAAAAGCCTCAATAATTGAAGAAGAATTCAGAGGTCAGAATTCAGGAGTCAGAATCAATCAGTGGGGGATTCAGACCCGCCACTGTCTTGTTGACCACTAAATCTTCGATTTAGTGGGGGTGCAAAAACACCCTTGCTTGATTCATCCGCCAGTCGCAAAAAATTCATTCTGAATTCTGGCTCCTGACTCCTGAATTCTGTTTTGATTAATTACCAACTCAATAAATAAGACACTATTTCCTACTTTTCTACTTTCTAGAAAAGCCCACATATTTTAAATTTTCTGGCAACCAGTTAAATAAATCTACCAATAAAGTCAGAGGTGACTTAAATAATCACCTCAACTATTCTTTACTTGTACATGATGCCAATTCAAAAAAGTGGATTGATGAATCGATAAATCATGCACAAGGTAACACCAAGTCCTGTGTCATCACGCAAGCCCAACCAATTTTGCGCTTAGTTCCCACATGCGATCGCCTTTGTCGTCATCGCGGGCTTGAGGAGAGACTTTTTGCACGAAAGACTTGCCATCTTTCTTCTGGCGATTTCCCCAACTCCAATAGACACCGGATTGATTATACTCAAGATCGGCAACCACATCTGCAACCCGTTCTCCCGCCAACTCCTGAGACACATATCCTCCAGTGATGTACTTCTGGAATAAGGGGAAGATTTTCTGAAACAGGGGATAGTGGTTTCTAAATAGCGGCGTTTCTGCAACACATCCCGGATAGAGAGAATTGAAGACGATACCGGTTGACTCGTGATAGCGCTCATGCAGTTCCCGCATAGTTAGCACGTTGCAAACCTTACTGTCCTTGTAAGCTTTGACTGGCTCAAATTTCTTGCCATCAATCATTGCGATCGGCTCTTTAAACCCTTCTGCAAAGCCATTTAGTTCGCCCAAATCGGGACGGGGTGGAATCTTCCCACCCAGTTCGTCTGGATTGTGTGTGACGGTTCCTAAAATAACCAGCCTTGGCTCTAAAGATGACTTCTTCAGATCCTCTAGCATCAGGTTGCATAAGAGGAAATGACCCAGATGATTGGTAGTGACAGTTAATTCGTAACCTTCTGGACTGCGTAACGGCTCCTTAATTAAGGGCATATAAATTGCGGCGTTGCATACCAAAGCATCTAGAGACTTTCCACTGGCTCGGAAGTTTTTCACAAACTGGCGAACACTTTCCAAGGAGCCAAGGTCGATATGTATACTGGTATAACTGTTGTAAGGGATTTCCACAGCTTGGGCAGCTTTTTGTGCCTTTGCTAAATCCCGACAGGCCAGCACCACATACCATCCCCTTTCAGCAAGAGCTTTTGCAGCATACAGACCCACCCCCGAAGAGGCACCCGTAATTACAACCGTTGGCTTCTGATGTTGTTCCATTCTGTTCGGACTCCATTGACTGTCTCTAGGATCTCACACCAGTGAGCTATGATTATCACCAGCTTTTCAAAGCTGTATTAGGCTGCACTAACCTCGTACTCCAAGTAAAATTGACTAATTTTTAAAAGAAAAATATATAATTATACAAATAATATTCCAAAAAATATATAAATATAGTAATTATTGTCATGTATTGATAAAGCTAAAAATTGTATCAATGCAATTTTCAGCTTTTCTGTTTTCAAGTATTTTTTCAGATGTATTCAGATGTATATTATTACTAGTCAAAAAAGTATAAGTAAATTTCCTAGCTGTTTAACAATTTATACGCTGTGGATGAGCTTCTACAATCTGTAAAAAAAATTCTGCAAGACAAGCCTCTCGGTTCAATTCAGTGGTTTGTGCTCTATCAATCATGGTTGGGCAAAACTTACGGTGAAATGGCAGAGGCATCAGGCTATGGTAACAATTACATCAAGGAAGTTGGCTCTGAGTTATGGCAAGACCTTTCCATTGCACTTGGAAAAAGAGTAACGAAAAAAAATTTGCATTTAGCCTTGAAAAAACACCTGGAATACGAGATAGCTGATCCGGAAAATCAGATCCAACAAAAGTTCGGCGAAGAATCTAACTTAGAAATGGTTTCTCCAGACTTTTTTTCAGCAAACAAGATAGAATTTCCTAGCGGCCCTGTAGCACTGGGTTCTCCTCTTTACATCAATCGCCCTCCCCTGGAAGAACTTGTTTGTAACGAGATTTTACACCCTGGTTGCTTAATCCGGATCAAAGCACCTAGAAAAACCGGAAAAAGTTCCCTGCTCAATCGGATGATTGCTTATGCTAGGGAGCAAGATTATCAAATTGTCTATTTGGACTTTCAAGAAGCTGATCAAGACGTTTTTGCTTCCCTGGATAAATTTTTGCGTTGGTTTTGTGTCAATGTCAGTAGGCAGTTAAATCTCCTTCCCTGTCTCGATGATTTTTGGGATACGGAAATGGGCAGCAAGGTAAGCTGCAAAATCTATTTTGAAGCATATCTTTTGCAATATATTCATGATAGTCCTGTCGTTTTGGCTTTGAATGAAGTCCATCGGGTTTTTGAACATCCCAATATTGCCCAAGATTTTCTGCCAATGCTGCGATTTTGGCATGAACAAGCAAAGCAAGATCAAACTTGGCAAAAACTGCGGATGGTGGTGGTTCACACAACAGAAATTTATATTCCGCTCAAGCTCAACCAATCACCTTTCAATGTAGGGATAACAATTACACTGCCGCCATTTACCCTCAAACAGATACAGAATTTAGCATTACGTTATGGACTAAATTGTGCAGCAGACTGCGAAGGTGCAAAACGCCTTGCACCCCTACAAGCAATGGTAGGAGGACATCCCTATTTAGTGAGCCTTGCATTTTATCATTTATGTCAAGGTGAAATGACGCTGGAAGTGTTACTAGAAAATGCATCTACACCAGTAGGAATTTACGGTCAGCATTTACGAGAACTGTTGAGCTTACTGCAAAAAGAGTCAGAATTAATGTCAGCTATGCAACAGGTAATTGCAACAGATGAAAAAGTGGAGTTAGACGCGATCGCTGCTTATAAGCTAGAAAGCATGGGTTTGGTTCAACTCAATGGCAATCAAGCTAGCGCCATGTGTGAGTTATATCGTCTTTATTTTAGCCAACAGTTTGGTAAGCAAAATAATGGTTGGTAGTAAGCACTTTAGTGCTTATATTTTACTGCTTATATAAAGAAGGACTAAAGTCCTTACTACGAACTTTGTTATATGAATTTTATCAACTGTTCCAAGACAAGTTTTTTGATTTAGATATAGAACGAATTTAAAATAAATTAAATGAACAATTATCGATACCAAGTTGGTGGCACGCTTACCAGTGACGCTCCTAGCTATGTTGAGCGCAGAGCAGATGTGGAACTTTACGAAGCCTTGAAACAGGGTGAATTTTGTTACATCCTCAGCTGTAGGCAAATGGGTAAATCTTCACTTATGGTAAAAACAAAGCACCGCTTACAACAAGAAGGCTTTAAATGTGCCACCGTTGACATGACTAATATTGGTTGTGAAAATATAACACCAGAACAGTGGTATAAGGGAGTTGTCGGGGACATCTGGTTGAGTTTCAAACTGTTAGGAAAAGTCAATTTAAAAACTTGGTGGCAAGAACAAAATGATATTTCTCTGGTTCAGAAACTCAGTCGGTTTATTTCGGAAAATCTATTAGCTAAGTTTCCGAATGAAAGACTATTTATTTTTATTGACGAAATTGATAGTATTCTCAGCCTAAATTTCTCTGTTGATGACTTTTTTAACTTGATTCGATTCTGTTATAATCAACGAGCAATTGATCCAGAATATCATCGAATTACATTTGCAATTTTTGGTGTGGCGACACCTTCAGACTTAATTCTAGATCGAAATCATACTACCCCATTTAATCTTGGTAAAACCATCCAAATAAATGGTTTTACTTTTGAAGAAGCTCAACCACTATCTTTGGGACTGGATATTAAAGACAATCATCCCCAGAAAGTTTTGAAAGAAGTATTAGGTTGGACAGAAGGACAACCATTTCTTACCCAAAAACTGTGTCGGCTACTTGTAAGTTTATCTCAAGATGATACGGGTAGAAAGCTCAAAATTCCCCCTGGCACAGAAGAATTTTGGATAGAAAATGTGGTGCGATCGTACATAATCGAGAAATGGGAATCGCAAGATGAACCGGAGCATTTGCGAACCATTCGCGATCGCATCCTCAGAAACGAACAATTTGCCGCCAGATTGCTAGGAATTTATCAGCAAATTCTCCAAGGAGTAAAAGTACCAGCCGACGATAGTCGAGAACAGGTAGAACTGTTGCTGTCTGGTTTGGCGATCAAAAAGCAAGGTTTTCTTCAAATCAAAAACCGAATTTATCAAGAAGTTTTCAATTTAGAATGGGTTGGAAAAAAATTAGCTTACTTGCGTCCCTACTACGAAACCTTCAATGCATGGGTAGCCTCAGAGGAAAAGGATAAATCTCGCCTATTGCGCGGACAAGCTTTGATTGATGCCCAAACTTGGGCACATGGTAAAAGCTTAAGCAACTTAGATTATCGATTTTTAGCTGCTAGTGAAGAATTAGATCGACGAGAAGTGCAGCAAGCCTTAGAAGCTGAACGTGCTAAAGAAATCGAAGCACGACTTGCAGAACAACAAAAAAGGCTGGCTCAACAAAAGAAAGCTGCCACAATAGTGACACTTTTGCTCGTGGGTATGACTATCAAGTTGGTGATTTCTATAGTGTGGGGAGTGTCGCTTTTACGAAAGATTGATGCTTTAGAATCACAATTAAAATGTACCCAGATAGGGCATCAGGGCAAAGTAATAAATGCAAATTCTCGCTTAGATGGATGCTGAGTGAATTTTAGATTTTGGATTTTAGATTAAAAGTATGATTATTAGAGAACGCGGTAGAGTATTCCTTGGAAAAGCACTGCTGCAAGCAGATCGTTGATCTTATAGGTTGGCTTGAAGAAAGTACGATCGCCCCAGAGAAACGCAGTTCTTCCTAAAGCTACCGATGATGTGAGTTAAAATCCTGATATCTTCAATAATTACTCACGCAGACAGCCACCGAAAAAGCGATCGCTATGCTTCAGTATCCACATCTCGAACAAGCGCTAAAATATCACTTCGGTTATGACCAATTCCGGCCCGGACAACGGCAAATTATCGAAGATGCGCTGCAAAATCGAGATTTAATGGTTGTGATGCCGACTGGTGGGGGGAAATCTCTGTGTTTTCAGCTACCAGCGTTGTTGAAAAATGGACTAACAGTGGTGGTGTCGCCGTTAATTGCTTTGATGCAAGACCAAGTAGAAGCACTACGAAATAATAATATTAACGCGACATTTCTCAATAGTAGTTTGAATGCTTACAAGGTGCGATCGCGGGAAGAAGCCATCCTCAGCGGTAAAGTAAAATTACTCTACGTCGCCCCTGAACGTCTCCTCAGTGAAAGGTTTCTCCCATTTCTCGATTTAGTTAAAGAAAAAATCGGTATTTCTAGCTTCGCTATTGATGAAGCGCACTGCGTTTCGGAATGGGGACACGATTTTCGTCCAGAATATCGCCAGTTGAAATCTCTGCGGAAACGCTATCCTGATGTTCCTACCGTCGCCCTCACCGCCACAGCAACCGATCGCGTCCGTAGTGATATCATTCAACAACTAGGACTAAAGCAACCTAGCATTCATCTTGCCAGTTTTAACCGTGAAAATCTTTATTACGAAGTTCGTCCTAAAACTAAATATGCTTATGCTGAATTATTAGAACTAATTCGAGAAACTGAAGGTTCGACAATTATTTATTCTTTAACTCGTAAAAAAGTTGATGAACTCACTTTTAAACTACAAAATGATAAAGTTATTGCTCTGCCTTATCACGCCGGATTAAGTGATGAAGAACGTAGTAGTAATCAAACGCGATTTATTCGAGATGATGTCCGAGTGATGGTGGCAACAATCGCCTTTGGAATGGGAATTAATAAACCCGATGTCCGGTTGGTAGTTCACTTTGATCTGCCCAGAAATATAGAAAGTTATTATCAAGAATCGGGTAGAGCAGGTAGAGACGGAGAACCATCTCGGTGTACAATATTTTTCAGCTTTGGTGATGTTAAAACAATTGAATGGAGTATCGATCAAAAAACCGATCCTCAAGAACAGTTGATTGCCAAACAACAACTGCGGCAAATGATCGATTACGCTGAAGGCACTGATTGTCGGCGAACGATTCAACTGGGTTATTTTGGCGAAAGGTTTCCTGGAAATTGCGGTAACTGTGACAATTGTCGTCATCCCAAACCCGTGCAAGATTGGACAATTGAAGCTATGAAGTTTTTATCTTGTGTGGCGCGTTGCAAAGAAAGATTTGGGATGCTACACATAATCGATGTGTTGCGAGGGGCAAAAAAAGACAAAATTCTCCAGTACGAACACGATAAACTTTCTACTTATGGTATTGGTAAAGATAGAACTGTAGATGAATGGCGAATGTTGGGGCGATCGCTTTTACATCAGGGGTTAATAGAACAAACTAGCGATGGTTACTCAGTTTTAAAACTAAATGCCTTAAGTTGGGAAGTAATGCGAAAACAGCGTACAGTTTCGCTAGCTGTAACCACAGTCCAAAAAATTACCTGGGAACAGGGGAGTGAAAAAGCAGAAGTCGCAGAAATATTATTACAGAAGTTGCGATCGCTACGTAAACAATTAGCTGATGAGCAATCTGTGCCACCTTACGTTATCTTTCACGATTCCACTTTAAAATTGATGGTACAGGTGCAACCCCAAAACTTAACTGAATTTGCCAAACTTTCTGGTGTTGGTAGTCATAAACTCGCTCAATATGGCGAAAAGTTTATTACAGAAATTCGCGCCTACCGCCAAGAAAAAGGTTTGCAAAATAAATCTGTTACTTCCGTATCCTCTCCCAACTCATCTTCTTCTTACACCGAATTACAGACATTACAATTGCATCAACAAGGTTTAAATATTGCTCAAATTGCCAAAAAGCGGAACCTTAGTCCGGCAACAGTTAGCAATCATTTAGAAAAATTAATTGAGAAAAATCAGCCAGTTGATTTAAATCAATTAGTACCTTTAGAACATCAACAAAAAATTTGGCAAGTTTTAGAAGTACTCGGTGATATTTCCCTCACTCCCATCAAAGAACAACTAGGCGAAAGCTACACTTTTGATGAAATTCGCCTAGTACGCTGTAAGTGGCGGCGCGAAAATCGCAAGTGATAATTTGCTTATACCAATTCTCTATGAAGATGCACATCATAATACCCCCCTGTAGTCCCCCCGATGCCTTGGGGGGACGGCGATAGCTGGTATATGTCAATACAGTTCAGATAAGACCAAAACACCAAAACACTTGTAGAGACGGCGATTTATCGCGTCTTGAAAACCCACAATTTTGTACTATTAGCCCTTAACCCATTTTGAAGCTAATCGTACCACACCTGGTTTCCTTGTTTTCAGCCTAAACTGCTTTGACTCTACTTTCTTAGTTTCTCACAATAATTTGGTTTATTTACGCCGTACTGTACTAGGTTCATCCAATAGGATGAATTGTCATTTTCACCACCAAGTGACAATAGGGTAGTCAAGTAGAGGATGAAAATATGTCATCTGCTCAAGCGCCCTCCCTAGCACCGCTGATTCCGCGCGAAATTCTGTTTGGGAATCCCGAAAAAACTAGCCCACAACTCTCGCCTGATGGCAAGTACTTGGCATATATTGCCCCTGATGAGAAAAATGTCTTGCAGGTATGGTTGCGAACTATAGGACAAGAAGACGACCAGATACTAACTGTCGATAAAAAGCGGGGTATCCGCATTTTCTTCTGGACTTATAACGCCGACCAGTTAATTTATATGCAAGACTCGGATGGCGACGAGAACTTTCATCTCCACTTGGTTAATATTCACTCCAAGATTGTGCGTGACTTAACGCCATTCCAAGGTGTAAAAGCCGAACTCGTGGAACTGGAACCTAAATTTCCAAATCAAGCGCTGGTAGCGTTGAACTTGAACAATCCCCAAAAGTTTGACGTTTATCGCATCAATCTAAAAAATGGTGCGGTTGAGTTCGACACCGATAACCCCGGTAACATTATCAGTTGGACATCTGATGCCGAGTTTCAAATACGCGCAGCAACAGCTAGCACACCCGATGGTGGTTACGATTTGTTATTGCAGAAACTAGATAAACAGTGGGAAACTCTCCGCCACTGGGGGCCAGAAGAGGAAGGGAATTCTGTTAGCTTCTCAGATGATGACAAAACCCTTTACATTCAAGGGAATCACGATGCTAACGCTAAACGTCTGCTAGCTATTGACCTAGACACCCGTCAAGAAACTGTCATTGCTGAAGATGAACAGTATGATGTCGTGGGAATAATCATTCAGCCATTAACGCGAGTTATCCAAGCAGTTTCTTTTTACAAAGACAAGCAGGAATGGCAGGTAATTGACCAAAGTATCGCTGCTGATTTTGAGAAAATCGCTAAGGTGCGTCCTGGAGAATTCTCTATAATTAGCCGCGACTTGGAAGATAAAACCTGGTTAGTGGCTTATAGAACTGACAATGGGCCAGTTTATTACTATGCATATAACAGGGAGTCCAAAACTAGCACTTTCCTTTTTAGCAACCAACCCAAACTCGAAGCGTTGCAGTTAGCTTCAATGGAACCGATTTCCTACGAAGCGCGGGATGGTTTGACTATCCACAGTTACCTAACAACCCCTGTGGGAATACCTACGCAGAATCTACCAACAGTACTGCTGGTTCATGGTGGCCCTTGGGCGCGGGATGTTTGGGGTTTCTCTCCCACAGCGCAATGGCTAGCTAACCGTGGTTACGCTGTTCTGCAAGTAAACTTTCGCGGTTCCACTGGCTACGGCAAAGCATTTTTGAATGCTGGAAATCGGGAATGGGCTGCTAAAATGCACGACGATTTGATTGATGCTGTTAACTGGCTAGTGGAACAAGGTATTTCTGACCCGCAAAAGATTGCGATTATGGGCGGTTCTTATGGCGGTTATGCCACCCTAGTGGGGTTAACTTTTACACCAGAAGTTTTTGCTGCTGGTGTGGATATTGTCGGGCCGAGTAACCTAATTACGCTGATAGGAACTATACCGCCTTATTGGGAACCGCTGAAGGCAATGCTTTACCATCGTGTCGGTAACTTGGAGACAGAAGAGGAGTTTTTGAAATCGCGATCGCCTTTATTCTTTGCTGACCGGATTCAAAAACCTTTGCTTATCGGTCAAGGTGCAAATGATCCGCGAGTGAAACAATCAGAAAGCGATCAAATTGTTAATGCAATGCAGCAAGCTGGTTTACCAGTGCAATATGCACTTTACACAGATGAAGGACATGGTTTTGCCAGACCAGAAAATCGGTTGCACTTCTTTGCGATCGCAGAAGAGTTTCTAGCCAAATATTTAGGCGGCAGATTTGAACCTTTAGCAGATATCCCTGGTCATTCAGGAATAGTTAAATAAAGTTTCACGCATGGTGGTTAGTGTAATTCACTGACCACTTTTTAGCGGCAAATATTTGAGAAACTTAGATTTCTCACGCTTCCACATCTGCTTAGACAGAAGAATCGAGTCCTGTCGTCATAAGTTTACTAATACTTATGAGGCTGCTTTGAAAGTGGAATAAAAAAATCCCACAATGCCCAGCGCGATATAAGCGAAAATGAAATTCTAAGTGTCGCAAAAGCCTTGCCTAATGGATGGACGAGAGTTCTACTCAAGCTTAATTCGGCTTCACATTCTGCATCATGCAATTCAGGAGCCAATTTTTGGGCTAGGCATTATTGAAGAACTGGCACGTCACGGCTATAAACTCAGTGCCGGAACACTCTATCCAATGTTGCATGATATGGAGCGCAAGGGATACCTATATTCCGTTGAGCAGAGATCGGGACGGCAAAGCCGACGACTCTACCGAGCTACCGATTTAGGAAAAATGACTTTAGAGGATGCTAAAGAAAAGGTACGGGAATTATTTGGCGAATTGTTCGAGGAGTCATGATGAGTGCTGAGTGCTGAGTAGGGAGTAGGGAGTAGGGAGTAGGGAGTAGGGGGAGATGAGAGAAATGAGGGAGTAGGGGAAAACTTTTAACTGCTAACTGCTAACTTCTAACTCAGCACTCTTCAGGAGAGGTTTTCTAAAAACTTCTGGAGATAAGGTTGATCTGGGTTGATATCAAGTTCTTTTGCTCTTGCTAAAACCTGTTCACGGTTCAGCTTTTGTTGAGTTGCAAAGGCAATAAGCGCTAAGGCACTGGCTCGTCCACCGGCACCACAATGAAAATATACAGGAGTCGGCAATCCCTGTAGTTCTGAGAGAACTGTTGCAGTCAAGTTGTCGTTGGCTGAATTTGTCTTGAGTGGAACATTAACATATTCCAGACCTACGGCTTTTGCTTGTTGCTGTTCGTCTACTAACGCTCCAGTTTCATCAAGCGATCGCAGATTAACCACAGACTTATACCCTTCATCAGCAAGCTGTTTTAATGTCTCTGGGGTTGGCTGTCCACCTGCCGAAAACTCATCGCTCACTTTCTTGACATTACTCATATATACTCCGTAATCTCGATTGTATTACCGTGTTTTTGAGCCAATGGCATAGTATCACAAATTAATTTCTAAGTATATAGATTTTCGTTATCGAAATTCGATATCCTAATTTTGTCATCATAATTAATCAGGAAAACTATAGTGACGCAAGAAGCTGAGGATATCCAGAAAGAGCAAGAAGTGGTTTCCTATAAAGTTTTGACTCCCAAACAACAGAAGCAGCGATTAACAGAACTGGCGGCGGTGTTTTTGCGATTGGGGGCGATCGCTTTTGGTGGCCCTGCTGCTCACATCGCCATGATGGATAATGAAGTGGTGAATCGCCGTCAGTGGATGAGCCGGGAGAAACTGCTAGATTTACTGGGAATTACGAATTTGATTCCAGGCCCCAACTCGACGGAATTAGCCATTCACATTGGCTACGAACGAGCCGGATGGCGTGGTTTAGTAGTTGCGGGTAGCTGCTTTATTCTACCTGCGATGTTGATTGTTTGGGCATTAGCCGCCATTTATGCTCGTTATCAAACAGTTCCCCAGGTAGAATGGCTGCTCTATGGAATTAAACCTGTAATTATTGCGATCGTGATTCAGGCTGTGTGGAATTTGGGGAAAAAGGCAGCCAAAGACATGCCTACGATCATTGCCGGGGTGGCAGCAATCATAGGGTATCTAGCTGGCTTGAATGAAATTTTGGTACTGATTTTGCTAGGTATTGCTGTCATGCTACTCAAGAATTGGCAAGCCAGAGGACATACAAGCGGAGCATTCCTGTTACCTATGTCAGGTATTCTGGCGCAGGTTGGTACTACAACAGCAACAGTTACATCAGTCAGTTGGATTAACGTCTTTGTCTTTTTTCTCAAAATTGGATGTGTTCTATATGGTAGTGGCTATGTATTGCTGGCATTTCTGCAACGTGATTTAGTCGAGCGCAATCAGTGGCTCACATCACAACAGCTTTTAGATGCCGTAGCGATCGGTCAGTTTACACCGGGGCCTGTTTTCACCACCGCAACATTTATTGGATATTTGCTAGCAGGAAATGCTGGGGCGATCGCTGGTACAATCGGCATTTTCTTGCCAGCTTTTATGCTGGTCTTGCTGGTTAATCCTTGGGTTCCTAAGTTGCGTCAATCTTCTTGGGCAAGTGGGTTTTTGGATGGTGTAAATGCAGCTTCTCTAGGATTAATGGCAGGAGTCACCTATACATTAGGACAAGCCGCACTGGTAGATTGGTTAACAATTATCATGGCAATTTTGAGTGCGATCGCTGTATTCAGATTTAAAATTAATTCAGCCTGGTTGGTGCTAGCAGGAGGAGCGATTGGATTGGCTTCACACATATTATTTAGCTGAAGATAGCGATACAAAAGCAGTTAAGCTGTTACGCAGCTAAATTTAATAAACAGCATTACCTTTATTTTTAATTTTGCGTTCCCATTTAATAATAAGACCTCCTTCATTTAACAATTTATTTAACAACTCTTCTAGCTGTGATACTGACTCGAACAATCTATGAGCTATATATTCTTTTGCTGAATGCCAAACCAATTCAATCAAATTATAATCTGGACTATAAGGTGGTAGAAATTCCAGGATAATATTTGGCATTTCTGCCTTGATACGAACTAAAATATCTTTTCTTTTATGGAAGCTGGCATTATCTAAGATAATCACTATTTTCGCAGAACATTTATTGAAAGTCTCAATTCTATTTCCTTGCTCTATCCATTCTTGCAATAGAAAATTATTCAAAGATTGAAGCTGCTCATAAAATACATCGGCATTTCCTTTTTTAATCACAAAATTCATTCTCTTCTTGTCGTGATAACGTAACCCTCCCATAATATTTACTCTTCCTCTTCTTCTTTGACCTGTGATTTGTTTCCTTGTACCTTTCTTACCCCAGTTTTTTTCTTCTTATCACTCTTAAACTAAATCCACTCTCATCCCAAAACCATACCTGTAAACGCTCTGGGGGCTTCCTTTGTTATTCTTAAGTATTCTGACAATTTTTCTTTAAATGCCTTACGCATTTCAGGATTCTGTTTGTCCTCTAGGCTGTATTTTGCCCAAAGGTAAACGTACTTTTTTTCGCTCTAATATTCTCCCAACTTGTGAACCACTTAACTTAATTCCTGTTATCTTTTCGAGGTATGTAGCTAGTCTTGCTGCTGTCCAACGACCAAATTCATACCCATACTCTAGTGGCTCTTTTTCAATTATTTCTAATAATAAATCCTCATATTCTTTGGTAACTTTGCGGAAGTTCCCTTCTCTTCTTCCATCTAAAAAACTTTCTAGGTTATCTGGATCGCCGTGAACTGCCCAATATGCTACTGTTGGATATGCAATATCTAAAAACTTACTAATCTCTTGATAAGTTTTTCCATCATTCATTAATAATAAAATCAGAATCTTTTCTCTTACGTAGGGATTTTCATGCTCTTTTAGCGTTTTTAGTAGCCTTTCCTTCTGCTCTTGGGAAAGATGATTTTTTGCTGGCATAGATGGCTGATACTAAATTAATTACTTAATCTAATATTATACAATCTAGCTGCGTAACAGCTTATAAACCTTTTTTGATGAGTGAATTTTAACTTTTTACTTTTGCCTTGCTGGGTATATTGCTTTCTCCGGCTTGGAGTAATCGCTGTGCGGTGTAAATCTGGGAGGATAGTAGAAGTGATCGCAGAAGAGTTTCTCGCCAAATATTTAGGTGGAAGATTTGAACCTTTGGCAGATATTCCAGGTCATTCAGGAATAGTTAAATAAAGTTTCACGCATGGTGGTTAGTGTCATCTACCGACTACCTTAATATTTTTAATGGGGAAGGATTTTGCCAGTAGTGATCATCTTCAAATGTCAATGTTGCACTTTTAAAAACCTGAGAAGCATCTACAAAATCAAATGCAATGTTCGCCTAAATTTAATTGGCACTTATTTTTATTTTAAAGCGATGAGATAAATGTACTTGGGCAATAATATTGTTTTGTAGACGCACAATTATCTATCTGATTACGGAAATTATCGATTATTGCTACTACTTCTCCGTGTAATTCATCATACTGTTCTTCATCTATATCAAGGTAATTTCCGTGAGCAATCATATTTCTTTTCTTTAGTAATTTTTCATCTATTAGTACTTCTTTTGATTCATATAAACTGTAATCTAGACCTAGCATACATACTATTTCTTTAAAAACTGATGATGATAAATTAGATGTAGCAATTCTATTTTCGTATTTGATGACACTTCGCTCTGTCAGTTTTGTTATAAAAAATTCTGCGACTTCATTGTATATAGTTGCTTTATTTGTTTGATTTGCTTGTTCTAACTTATCTTTCATTGCCAATGCTATAAAATTGTTGGAAAGTTTATTATAAGGAAGACCCTGCATAGCAACAAATTCTAAATAAGTATTGGCTGCTACTTTGATAAATCCTTCCCAATGAGCATAAAGCATAGTGATTCCACTACGAAGTAACGCATTTTTTTTTCCTGGCGAGAATGACTTTAAATCAATTAGGGCTTTCAATGCTGAAAGTTCTATTTTTCGCCATGCAAGTTCTTCTGCCAGCTTATCACTAAGCTGCTCTACAGTACGTATTTTCATGGCTGAAACATTTGACGACCAAAGGGAACTAGTTTTGGTACTCTTCGCTGTGCAGTAGTACCTGAGCCTGAAGAATTTGTGTATTCAGGATTTGTCCAAATTTGTTTTACTTTTTCGCTTATATTGATATGTGAATGAGATAACTGTTCGTAGTTGTAACCAATTCCTAAAGCAATTACCTCATAAGCAGAAACTAAAAATCCTCCTAAAAACTTATCTTTGTTAGGCGCATATCTACGAAAACTATCACTTCCCATTTGTTCATATAAAATTTCAAATGTTTTATTAAATGCAGCTTCTTCTTCAGTATAATTAAACTCTTTATTCTTAGCAATTTCTACCATCTTATCCGTTAAAAAGCCACTTAAATCATTACCTATTTTTTTCATTTCTCTTTCTTCAAGAGTACGGAACACTAAAAACCTGATTAGTAGCTCAATATCATATTGTTCTTCAATAGGCCTCTCACTTAAAGCTATACACTCTTTAAACATTTCATTTTGACTTAACTTTTTAACCCAATGGAACATTTCTCTATTAAACATTACTAGAATGCAACTTCTAATCTCTTGCGGAGTCGCTATTGATCCCCCATTATTTAATCTCTGAAATAACTCATATTTTGCAATTTCATCACTTTCTTTTAGAAGAATAGTTGCATCAATCTTTGCTCTTTTGATTAACAATCTCTGAACTTGCGTTAGAGAATTTGGTATATCGTATGGATCTTCCCACTTTTTACCTTCCAGATTTGGCAAATATTTAGTTTTGTCAAGAACCAATGGGTCTAGAGGATTTTTATCTTCATCCTTTAGTTTTCCAATAAACTCATATATCGTTGATAATCTTTGAAGACCATCTACAACATCCCATACTCCATCCTCACGTTGAGAAACAAAAATTGGTGGAATAGGTATACCTAGTAAAATTGATTCTATCAAGCTTGTCTTTTGACTCTTATCCCAACGAAAAAACCTTTGATACTCTGGATGTATATCAATTTCTGCATTTTCATATAGGCTGATCCATTCCCCAATAGACATGGAATAGTGATCGGCTCTAATCTCTTGTCTCATTTTGTCGATTTCTTCCTGAAGTCCCATGTTTTTACTCCAATTTTGTTGAGAATATGGAAATTTTTGCCAGTTTAGCCAGTTTTTCATTTCTGTCTTTCAGGCTGAGACAGTTAACTTTTGATCATCATCAAGCTGCGATAAACAAAACTAAACTGTCAGAACTAAACAATAAAAAGCTTCAAAAGCCTGCAAAAACAAGCAGGCTTCTCGGTGTAATCCTAAGTTTATAGTCTTAGGATAATTAGTGACTTATGCAATTAGCCCATTCTATCTTTGCCATCAATTACTTAAAATTGTTGCAAAAACCGCAAATCGCTAGCATACAAGCGACGAATATCATCGATTTGGTGTAACACCATTGCAAAGCGTTCTACACCAAAACCGGCAGCAAAGCCTGTATAAACTTCTGGATCATAACCCACAGACTTAAGTACATTTGGATCGACCATACCGCAGCCCATCACCTCCAGCCAGCGACCATTCCACTGCAAATCCACTTCAGCGGAAGGTTCGGTAAAGGGGAAATAACTGGCGCGGAAGCGAATTGGCAAATCGCCAAATATTGCTTGTAAAAATACCTTAATTGTGCCTTTGAGGTCTGTAAAAGTTAGTCCTTCGTCAATGGCTAAAAGTTCTATTTGATGGAAAACAGCCGAGTGAGTCGCATCTACATTATCTCGCCGATAAACTCGCCCTGGAGCCACAACCCTAATCGGTGGTTCTTCTCTTTCCATGTAACGAATTTGTACTGACGAGGTATGAGTACGGAGAAGATTCCCATCTGGCAGGTAGAAGGTATCCTGCATATCACGGGCGGGGTGGTCAGGCGGGGTGTTGAGAGCCTCAAAATTATAATAATCTGTTTCCATCTCTGGCCCTTGAGCTACGGTGTAACCCATACCAACAAAGATATCCAGTGCCCGATCGATAATGCCATTGAGGGGATGAATGCGGCCTTGGGGGCTGTAAATTCCCGGCATAGTTACATCTAGGGTTTCCGCCTCTAGCTGTAGTTGAATTTGCGCGGATTCCAGGGTAACGCGTTGCTGGTCTAGACTAGTTTGCAGGGATTCTTTGACTGTATTAGCGATCGCTCCAATTTTTGGTCGTTCCTCTGCACTCATTTGCCCCATACTTCGCAACAGTGCCCCCAACTCGCCTTTTTTACCCAGATAGTTAACTCTGAGTTCCTCTAGACGTTCTAGGGTGTCGGCGGCTGCGATCGCTTTTTCTCCTTCCTGCCGCAGTGCTAAAAGTTGAGCTTCTAAATTGCTAGTCATTAGTTATTAGTCATTGGTCATTTGTCATTAGTCTATAGTCAAAAGCTGTGAACTGGTCGATAAATAAACCTACAGCTACACCATTAACATCAGCCAAAGGCGAGGGTCAAAACCAAACCTTTAGAGACAATTGGGGTAGTAGAGCGGGCGCGTAAATCCAGCTAACATCTCAATTAACAAAGACTTGATGATAGACAAGGGGATTGAACAACTTGTTAAAGGTAGGCAAACTTTCGCCACAGTGTACTTAGTGAGTATAAATATTTTTTTGCCCCTTGTGACCTCAGACATTGACAAATGGCTAATAACAAATAACTAATAACTAATAACGAATGACCAATGACTAATGACTAATGACCAATAACTATGAAATTACTAATTAGTAACGATGATGGCATTTCTGCTTTGGGGATTCGTACCCTAGCCAATTACTTGGCAGAGGCAGGTCATGATGTCAGTGTAGTTTGCCCAGATCGAGAGCGATCGGCAACTGGACACGGGTTAACTTTACACCAACCCATTCGCGCCGAAATTGTTGAAGGGATTTTTCATCCTGCTATCAAAGCTTGGGCTTGCGATGGTACGCCTTCAGATTGCGTCAAATTAGCGCTGTGGGCTTTGCTCTCGACTCCCCCCGATTTGGTTCTCTCTGGCATTAATCAAGGTGCAAATTTGGGAACTGAAATTCTGTATTCCGGCACTGTGTCTGCGGCAATGGAAGGTTTAATTGAAGGCATTCCCAGCATAGCGCTAAGTCTTATGAGCCACACATCTAAAGACTTTCAACCTGCTGCTAAGTTTGCCAAAATTCTCGTAGACCAGTTAGCCCAAAAACCGCTGCCAGATTTAATGTTGCTCAACGTCAATATTCCGGCTGTGAAGTGGGAAGAAATTGCCGGCGTTACTCTTACCCGTCAAGGAATACGGCGTTACATTGATGTATTTGATAAACGAGTTGATCCTCGTGGAAAAACGTACTACTGGCTAACTGGAGAGGTAATGGAGGATGTGGAACCCCCAACCGGATTAAATCTGCCTGAAAATGTACCTACAGACGTGCAGGTTGTACGTAAAAACTACATCAGTATTACCCCGTTACAATACAATCTGACTTACGCAACTGGACTAGATAAATTGTCTGAGTGGGAATTCAATATTCCGTGAATAATTTGATTTATCAGGACAAAACTGAGGTTATTTAAATACATTAGAGAAAAATGTAGGCTATAACGTAGGGGCACTCTTGAAATAACTGATACACATCACCCGAAATTCTGGAAAATTTTAACTGACAGTATTTCATCAACATTTACACAATCAGCCAGAAACAGGGTATGCTGTTTTACCAAGAAATCCTCCCCCTAATAAAATTGGCGAGACAGCATAAACTTAGACAAAATAAGTAACAATTTTTCCAAATATCGCCCGCTCAGTCCAGCAAGCAATACACATGTCTAGGATAGAGAACCAATTTACCGTACAATTTTGGGGCGTTCGCGGCAGCATCCCCAGTCCAGGGCCACACACCGTTCGTTACGGCGGTAATACCCCTTGCATATCAATGCAAGCGGGCGATAAACGCTTAATTTTCGATGCTGGCACGGGACTACATGTTTTGGGGCAATCTTTGTTGCGCCAAATGCCGTTAGAAGCTCACATATTTTTTACCCACTCTCACTGGGATCACATGCAGGGTTTTCCCTTCTTTACCCCAGGGTTTGTGAAGGGTAATGACTTTCATATCTACGGTGCGATCGCACCTGATGGTTCTACCATAGAACAGCGCCTCAACGATCAAATGTTACACCCGAACTTTCCCGTACCCTTGCAGATTATGCAAGCCAATTTAAACTTCTACGACATTCGACCGGGGCAACCAATCCACATTGATGACGTTACCGTAGAAACAGCACCTTTAAACCATCCAGGTGAAGCCGTAGGATACCGCGTCAATTGGCGTGGTGGTGCTGCTGCTTATATCACCGATACCGAACATTTTCCCGACCGACTCGATGACAATGTGCTGTGGCTAGCTCGTAATGCCGACATCTTAATTTACGATTCTACCTACACAGACGAGGAATATCATTGCCCAACATCACTGAAAATTGGCTGGGGACATTCTACCTGGCAAGAAGCGGTGAAAGTGGCACAAGCTGCTAACGTCAAAACTTTGGTGATTTACCACCACGACCCCGCCCACAATGATGACTTTTTGGATCGTGTAGGCAAACAAGCCGCTGAAAAATTTCCTGGCGCTATTATGGCACGAGAAGGAATGGTACTTCAGATTCCCACCTCAGTTGCCTTATCAGAATCTTTTCCTGTTAGTAAGTTTTCTACCTAGAGATTGCGATCGGAGGAATTGGAGATTTTAGATTAGATTGGTGATCAGAAGCTTTCAGCAGTCATTGGTCATTGGTCATTAGTCATTAGTCATTGGACAAAGCGCAAAATCTGTAGCAAGATCCCGCAGGGTGCGCCGACTTCCGGCGATAGAGTAGCGATTCGTCGAGTCCGCACCCCTGGGGAAAAGCAAGCTAGCTACGCACATCGTCTTGTAGAGAGCGTCTGGCAACTCTTAGAGACGCTCTTGCTAGCTTGCTTAAGAGTAGAAATTTTGTAAGAGAGAACAAATGACAAATGACAAATTACAAGTTGCTACTAGAAAACCTGTACTCCTCAAGGCGGTTTACTATAAGGTAGCTTCCTGCTGATAGCTAAAATAAACCTAAAATCTCAGAATCCACGTGCTAAATTTGTCTCAAAATGGGTGTTCTGTGTGGGTTGCTTCTTCAAGTGAAGGGCTACTAACGCCGACTGCTGTTGCCCTTGGCAAGTTTGATGGTGTTCATCTTGGTCATCAAAGGGTAATTCAGCCAGTCTTGCACGCTGGTAGTCACTTGTCAGTAGCCAGTAGTCCGCAGTCAAAGGAAAATCAACTGCCAAATCAAGAATATATCTACTCAACAGTTGTCACCTTTGACCCCCATCCACAGGAGTTCTTTACAGGGCAACCCCGGACTTTGTTAACACCACTGGATGAAAAAGTCCAACAATTGCGATCGCTTGGTGTAGAACAACTAGTGTTACTACCCTTTGACAAAGAGTTGTCTGCTTTAACTCCCGAAGATTTCGTCGAAAAAATTCTTGTGCAACAACTGCAATGCCAGCAAATTAGTATCGGGGAAGATTTTTGTTTTGGTGAAAAGCGTAGTGGTACTGCCAAAGATTTGCAATTAATCGCCGCCAAGTACAATATCCCTGTGGCGATCGTTCCTTTACAAACTTATACAGGTGACTCCCCCACCCAAAGTAGTTGTGTTAGTACTACTCCGACTCAAGATGCCCGCATTAGCACTTCATTGATCCGCCAAACCCTTGAGCAGGGAGACATCGAAAACGCAAATCTACTACTAGGACGCCCTTACACCCTCTTTGGTGATGTCGTTCAAGGTCAACAATTAGGCAGAACAATTGGCTTTCCCACCGCTAACCTCCAACTACCAAAAGAAAAGTTTTTGCCCCGCCAAGGAGTCTATGCTGTCCGCGTTTTCACTCTCACTGAAACATCAGATGTTGCTCATAGTGAGGGCTTGGGTGTAATGAATATCGGTAATCGCCCAACTGTAAACGGTACTTATTCATCTGTGGAAGTACATTTATTAGATTGGTCTGGTGATTTGTATGGCAAAAAACTGGCTGTGCAGCTAGTTAAATTTTTGCGCCCTGAACAAAAATTTCCTTCTTTAGAAGCCCTGAAAACACAAATTCAACTTGACTGTGTTGTTGCTAGAGAAGTTTTGGGTGCTTAGTGGGAACAATAGATAGGGAATAGGGCATGGGGCATGGGGCATGGGTAATTGGAAAATTCTTCCCTAGTCCTCAGCACTTAGTATCTGCTACCCAGTCCCCACTCCCCACTCCCCACTCCCCACTCCCCATTCCCTACAACGCATGAGAGAAAAAATCGACGCTTTAACACAAAATCTAGCTCTTACCATCGTTGGCAAAGCTGAGGCGATACGCTTAGTGCTAGTCGCCTTATTAGGTGGTGGTCATGCTCTCCTAGAAGATGTCCCTGGTGTTGGTAAAACCCTCCTCGCTAAATCTCTAGCTCGTTCACTGGATGGCAAGTTTCAACGGCTACAATGCACTCCCGATTTACTGCCAACAGATATTACTGGCACCAACATCTGGAACCCAAAAAGCGGCGAATTTACTTTTCTTTCTGGGCCAGTTTTTACCAACGTATTGCTAGCTGACGAAATCAATCGCGCTACACCCCGCACTCAGTCGGCATTACTGGAAGTTATGGAAGAACATCAGGTAACAGTTGATGGTGTCTCTCGTCCAGTTCCCCAACCTTTCTTTGTCATTGCCACTCAAAACCCTGTTGAGTATCAAGGTACTTTTCCCCTGCCGGAAGCGCAAATGGATCGGTTTATGTTGTCGCTGAGTTTGGGCTATCCTTCCGAGACAGAAGAACTCCAGATGTTGCAAAATCTCCAAAATGGTGTGAAGGTTGCTGATTTGCAGCCTTGTATTACCTTGGCAGAAGTACAAGAATTGCGTTACCTCTGCTCTCAAGTAAAAGTGGCAACTTCCTTGCAGCAGTATATCCTCGAATTAGTGCGGGCAACACGCCAAGATGAGGAAATTGCCCTTGGCGTCAGTCCACGTGGCACATTAGCATTACAACGAGCTGCCCAAGCGTTAGCTTTTCTATTAGGGCGTGATTATGCGATTCCTGATGATGTGAAGTTTCTCGTCCCTCACGTTCTTTGCCATCGCCTTATTCCTAGAGGAGGACGCAATGCAAGGACTGTTGTTGAGCGATTATTGCGATCGGTTTCTATTCCTTAAGAACGTGAGTTCGATGAACTCAAAAATCGCTATCCGAGGTGGTGGTAACTGCATTTCTTGCTGAGGAAAATATTTTTTTACGCTTTTACTCCGGTTTTTTCTGCGTCAGTTTGCACATTGCGTATCAATTCATCCAAACTATCAGGGAAATTTCCTCGCACCACCATTTTAGTAAATACCTCATCATGGTCAGACTTGACTGAACTTAAGTTTCCCGATCCTGCTGGAATTTGAGCATGTTAGGATATCCTACAAAATTAGGTAGACAATAAATGAAAGCGATCGAAGTTACCGGCAGGATTGATTCTCAAGGAAACCTAGTTCTAGATGAGCCGATTCAGGGAAACACTTATCCTCATCAGGTTCGGGTAATTGTGTTGGTTCCAGAACAAGCAGAAGCAGAAGAGGTTGACCCTGACGATACACCCGTTGAGGAAATTAAAGCTAGCTTGAGGAGAGCCTTGCAGCAAGCAAAAGCTGGTCAAACCAGACCAATTAGCGAGCTATGGGACAGGATTGATGCAGAGTGATAATACGGTTTTAATTCGATTTTCTGATGAGTTTGAGCAGGAACTTTACAGGCTATCAAAAAGATTTCGCAATATTCGCTCTGATGTTCAACCGATTATTGAGCAATTACAACAGGGGAGTTTTGTCGGCGCTCACATTGCGGGCATTGGTGAGGAGTATATTGTTTATAAGGTGAGAGTTCGTAACAGTAATATCCAAAAAGGTAAGAGTGCTGGATATCGATTGATTTATCAAGTTGAGTCACCTACAAGTATTTTACTACTAACGATTTATTCAAAATCTGACAGGGAAGATATTAATGTAAATGAAATCCGAGATATTATGGCTGATTTTTATAGTAGGGAAGATTAAAACTGTTAGGACATTTTTCCTTCCATAGTCAGTGGTGTACTGTTGTGGATATGGTGGATATGAAAGATGTGTTGCTTGCCAAAACTACTTACGCAAAATCTGAAACACTGATAATACTGCGTAAGTCTTATGATTAGCAGAAGCGCCACTTCTAAATATCTGGGAATGTGAGGAATGTCAATTTTTGTTAAGCGCAAATCCCGCGATCGCGAAAAGCACGAGCCTGATAGCGACCGCCAAGCACTACAGCAAAGCGCCGAACGTGAATTCAAACGCCAATTTTTCGGTTTACTTTTGGTAATTGTAATGTGGAGTTTAGCTATGGGCTGGCTTCTAGCTTTGGCGACTAACGCCCAAAGTGTTACTCCCACCGCTGAAATTGGCACTGTTGACGTAGTACCTGCACAATACCAACTAGGGCAAGAACTGTATTTGGAAAACTGCGCCACATGCCACATCGGTATACCACCAGCAGTTTTACCCACCCAAACTTGGAAAAATCTCCTACAAGACTCGCAGCACTACGGCGCACAACTCAAGCCTTTAGTCGATCCGCCGCGTATCTTAGTGTGGAAATATCTTTCGACTTTTTCCCGTGTGCAGCTAGATGACGAAGAAACACCCTATCGCCTCAACAACTCACGTTATTTCAAAGCTTTGCATCCAGGAGTTCAACTACCACGTCCTGTCCAGATTGGCAGCTGTGTCAGCTGTCATCCCAGTGCTAGTGATTACAATTTTCGCCGCTTGACCGCAGAATGGCAGTGAAGAGTGAAGAGTTAGGAGTTGAAAAATTCCTCACTCCTAACTCCTAGCCCTATTCCCCCACTCCCTCTCTGGCCCCATCTGAGGGCAAAATGATACTATGAAGAAAGACTAAATATAAGATAAGAGTTAAAACCAATCAGTTTACTAAGATGATTGGCTAATTTTTCTCCTGTTTTTGAGTTAATTCTCATTTCACACCCATCCACGACCAAGACGGTTGGGCTGGGTTAAATGTTTATAATCAATGCCGACCCTTTAATCCCCATCCCCCTTGATTCAGTTCTATAATCTGCCATGCTAAAACTTCTGTTGGGCGACCCCAACGCTCGTAAGCTTAAAAAATACCAACCTTCTGTTACTGAAATTAACCTTTTAGAGGAAGAAATTAAGGTTCTTTCCGATGATGAGTTAAAAGGTAAAACCGTCGAATTTAAACAACGGCTCGCTAAAGGTGAAACCTTAGATGACATATTGCCAGAAGCTTACGCCGTTGTCCGGGAAGCAGGACGGCGAGTCTTAGGCTTGCGGCACTTTGATGTCCAACTCCTTGGCGGTATCATTTTGCACGTGGGGCAAATTGCCGAAATGAAAACAGGTGAGGGTAAAACTCTGGTCGCCACCTTGCCGAGTTATTTAAATGCTCTCACTGGTAAAGGTGTACACGTCATCACCGTGAACGATTACCTGGCTCGTCGGGACGCTGAATGGATGGGACAGGTGCATCGGTTCTTGGGGCTGAGTGTGGGGCTAATTCAGTCAAGCATGACTCCTAGTGAACGCCAGAAAAACTACGACTGCGATATCACTTATGTTACCAACAGCGAGGTCGGCTTCGACTATCTGCGGGATAACATGGCGACATCAATGGCAGATGTGGTACAGCGCCCGTTTAATTATTGCGTAATTGACGAGGTGGACTCGATTTTAGTTGATGAGGCGCGGACACCACTAATTATTTCTGGGCAGGTAGAAAGACCTACAGAAAAGTATCTACAAGCCGCTGAAATAGCATTCACACTCAAAAAAGACGAACATTACGATGTAGATGAAAAAGCTCGTAACGTTCTATTGACAGATGAAGGGTTTGCGGAATCGGAAAATCTTTTGGGAGTCACAGATTTATTTGACCCAGAAGATCCTTGGGCGCACTTTGTTTTCAATGCAATTAAAGCTAAAGAACTTTTCCTTAAAGATGTAAATTACATCGTCCGCAATGGTGAAGTAGTAATTGTGGATGAATTTACCGGTCGGGTGCTAGCCGGTCGGCGTTGGAGTGATGGATTACACCAAGCGATTGAAGCGAAAGAACACGTAGAGATTCAGCCAGAAACTCAAACTCTAGCGACAATTACTTACCAAAATATGTTCTTGCTGTATCCAAAACTAGGTGGAATGACAGGAACGGCAAAAACCGAAGAACCAGAATTTGAAAAAATTTATAAACTCGAAGTTGCGGTAATTCCCACCAACCGCGATCGCAGACGGGAAGACTTGTCTGATATGGTGTTTAAGACAGAATCAGGTAAGTGGGGAGCGATCGCTAGAGAATGTGCCGAAATGCACGAACTTGGCAGACCTGTATTAGTAGGAACCACTAGTGTAGAAAAATCTGAACTTCTGAGTAGGCTGCTGAAGGAATTGGCGATTCCTCACGAATTACTTAATGCCCGTCCGGAAAACGTCGAGCGTGAGGCGGAAATCGTCGCCCAAGCTGGACGCAAAGGTGCTGTTACCATTGCTACTAACATGGCTGGTAGAGGTACAGACATCATCCTGGGTGGTAACTCCGAATATATGGCACGTCTGAAGTTGCGGGAATACTTTATGCCCCGGATCGTCATGCCAGAAGATGAAGATAGCTTTGGCGTACAAAGAGCAGCCGGATTGCCTACAGGACATGGCGGTGGTCAAGGCTTTGTACCTGGTAAGAAAGTCAAAACTTGGCGGGCTTCGCCAGAAATTTTCCCGACTCAGTTGACAAAAGAAACTGAAAAACTACTCAAAGATGCAGTAGAAATTGCCGTGCGTGAGTATGGCGAACGTAGTTTACCGGAACTGGAAGCAGAAGACAAGGTAGCTGTAGCCGCAGAAAAAGCTCCCATCGATGACCCTGTGATTTTGAAATTGCGGGAAGCTTACAATCGGGTTAAGCAGGAATATGAACAATTTACTACCCGCGAACATGATGAAGTAGTGGGAATCGGCGGTTTGCACGTAATTGGTACAGAACGCCACGAATCACGGCGGATTGATAACCAGTTGCGGGGACGTGCAGGAAGACAAGGCGACCCTGGAACCACGAGATTCTTCCTCAGTTTAGAGGATAACCTACTGCGGATTTTTGGTGGCGATCGCGTTGCTGGGTTAATGAATGCCTTCCAAGTGGAAGAAGATATGCCTATCGAATCTGGGATGCTTACCCGCAGTTTGGAAGGCGCACAGAAAAAAGTTGAAACCTATTACTACGACATTCGGAAGCAGGTATTTGAGTATGACGAGGTGATGAATAATCAACGTCGTGCTATTTATGCCGAACGCCGCCGGGTGTTAGAAGGTCAAGATTTGAAAGAACAGGTGATTAAATACGCTGAAAAAACGATGGATGACATCGTTGACTACTACATCAACATAGACTTGCCCTCGGAAGAGTGGGAGTTAGAAAAGTTGGTTGAGAAAGTCAAAGAATTTGTCTATTTGCTAGCGGATTTACAAGCGAGTCAATTAGAAGATATCACAGTCAGCGAGATTAAAGCCTTCCTCCACGAACAGGTACGAATTGCTTACGACCTCAAAGAAGCGCAGATTGACCAAGTTCAACCCGGACTGATGCGCCAAGCGGAACGCTTCTTTATCTTGCAACGCATTGATACATTATGGCGGGAACACCTGCAACAAATGGATGCCTTGCGCGAATCGGTAGGATTGCGTGGTTATGGGCAAAAAGACCCGCTAATTGAATACAAGAGCGAGGGTTACGAACTCTTCTTGGATATGATGGTTAACATTCGCCGAGATGTGGTTTACTCGTTGTTCATGTTCCAGCCGCAGCCGCAGCAGATGGTGCAGGCATCATCAGAGATGGTTTGATATTGAGATAGAAAATAATCTCACGCAGAGACGCAAAGACGCATAGTCGTTTTTGCGTCTTTGATTTATTGAATAAATATCAATTCAAGAAAATCTAAATAATATTAAGCTTTTAAGAGTTTGTCATCTAAAATACAAATGTACTATAATATTATTTTCTAGTTTCTTCCAGTTATTAATAGTATTTTATGGCTAAAACTGTCAATGCAGCTTTTAATGATTTTTTGAAAAATTATGTCAACTTAGATCCAAATGATACTATTCAAGCAAGAAAGAGCAGAGATTGGCTAGTAGAAGAGCAAATACATTCATTTCCGGAAAAAGACATATACTTTCCCACGCTGTATTCAGAAAAAGATATTTACTTTGGCTCTTTTGCTAGACGTACAAAAAAAAGAGAACTTGATGATATTGATATTATGATTGTTTTAAGTGGTGAAGGAGCGTCCTACTATGAATATATAGATAATGTAATTGAGATATATGTACCTGATTCTGCTTATAAATTAAAAAGACTTTATTTTGATAGTACAAACAAACTAAATTCACGAAAAGTTATTAATAAAATTATAGCTTTAATGAATAAAGTGCCACAGTATGAAAAAGCTGATATCAACAGAAACTTAGAAGCTGCTACACTCAAATTGAAAAGTTATTATTGGAATTTTGATATTGTCCCTTGCTTTTTTACAAAACCCGACTTTTCTGGAAGAACTTATTATTTAATTCCAGATGGCCAAGGTAACTGGCAAAAAACAGATCCAAGAATTGATCGAGATCGAGCAACTCAAGTAAATCAGTTCCATGATGGCAATATATTCAATTTAATAAGATTAATGAAATTTTGGAATAAAAGACCAACGATGTCATCAATGTCCTCATATTTACTTGAAAATATGATATTAGACTATTATTCAGATAATATTTATAGAAAAGCATCTAGTTATGTAGATTTAGAAGTTCCAAACTTATTACAATATATTAGAGATAATATTTTTAATTCAGTTAATGATCCTAAAGCAATTCAGGGAAATATTAATAATTTAGAACTAAAAGAGCGATCTAGTATTTGGACTAGAGCGCATATAGATAATATAAAAGCCTTGGAGGCTAGACAATTAGAAAGTGAAAATAACCATAAATTATCAATTAGTAAATGGCGCGAAGTCTTCGGCATAAACTTTCCTATTTATAGTTAAAAATTAATTCTATTAATGAATTCTACAATACTTACACTAAGATTAAAATAATGCTTAAAAATTTTTGGTTAAATTTAAAATTTGAAAAAGTCTTTATATCTATAGCTATTTCCTGATTATTTATGAACAAAATTCCCCAAGAACAGAATATACAACTTCAGTTGGAGCGTTTAGCAGCACAACGACAACTCTACTCTGATGCTAAAAGTATACAAAATGCCAGCATGATTCTTAGCATTCCCCTAGTAGTTGTATGGTCTATTTTTATTGCATTGCTCCCTAGATTTCAAGTTTATGCTGCTTTGTGGGGAATAGCTGTAACATTTTTAGATATTCTTATACTTAGTCGTTGGCAGAAATATCTTCAAGAAAAAGCTGCAAAAATCCAACAACTTTTTGATTGTGATATTCTTCAATTAGATTGGACAAAACTAAATTCTGGAAGCCGCCCTGAACCAGAAACTATCATTGATAGCTCTGCTAAATATAGACATAAATATACAAATTACTCAAAGCTTGAAAACTGGTATCCGATTAATGTTAGCCAATTACCAATTTACCAAGCACGTATTATTTGCCAGCGTTGTAATATTTGGTGGGACGCTAACCTTAAGCGACGTTACTCTAATTTGGTAATTGTTGTATTAATTGCAATAACAATTATTGTCTTTTTAGTCGGTTTGATTGGAGGTTTAACCTTAGAGAAATTTGTATTAGCAACTTTGACCCCACTAGTACCTACATTCGTTTTTGGATTACGCCAGTATATTGATAATAATGAAGCTGCAACTCGACTTGACAGACTTAGAGAAAATTCTGAGAGTATCTGGCAGCAGGTCGTCAATGGTAGAATTGCTCCTCAAGAACTTGAGACAGAATCATATAATTTGCAAAATCAAATATATGATAACCGTCGTCTTAGTCCATTAATTTTTGATTGGATATACTATCGATTGCAGCGAAAAAATGAAGAAGAAATGAATAGGGGTGCTGAAGCCCTGATTCAGGAATTGCGTCAGTCTCCTTAGTAGGATTTTTTAATGAATAGTCAGCGATCATCAATGAAAATCATTCAATTTCTTGAAGCTTAATAAGATATGTTGGTTTATATTTGGCATAGTTTTGGGGTTGTCTGTGGTGCAATCACAGTAAGCTATTTTACTTTAATAACTAGGCAACCAGAGACAAGCTAGCCTATAAAGTAGCTGATATAATATGAATAGCAGTCAAGAGGCCTGACTTTTCAGATCGCGGAAGCTAGGTCTTCCCTTGACTGATTTTTATTGTCTAAGAATATAGAATAGCTATGTATTTGCTGTATACAGATTAATTAATGAAAAAGCTTTTATTTATCTGTAGCCAGAATAAATTGCGAAGTCCTACCGCCGAGGCTGTATTTTCTGAATATGAAGGATTTGAAACAGACTCGGCAGGTTTAGATCGCTATGCTGAAGTACCATTATCAACGGAGGCTATTCAATGGGCTGATATTATCTTTGTAATGGAAAAATCGCATAAAAATAAACTATCCAAAAATTTTCAGCCCTTCCTGAAAGATAAAAAAATTATCTGTTTAGATATACCAGATGACTATGAATATATGGAACCAGCTTTAATTGAATTGTTAAAACAGAAAGTTTTACCTTTATTAAAAATAAAAAAATGAATATTCAAGAAGCTTTTAATATTGCCGCAGGAGATTATGATAACTTACGTCGTGTTTTAATTCCCTGTTTTGATGACTTTTACAAAACAGCTGTTGAAATTATCCCAGGCGATTGCAATGCACCGCTGAAAGTTTTAGATTTGGGGGCTGGTACTGGACTTTACTCAGGTATGGTTCAGTCCATATTCCCGAATGCAGAGTTCACATTGCTTGACTTAGCCCCTGAAATGTTAGAGAAAGCTAAGTTAAGATTTAGCAAAATGGGTAAATCTCCCAATATCTTAATTGGTGACTACATTGAGACTGATTTAGGTGGTTCATATAACCTAATAATCTCTGCCTTATCGATTCATCATCTGTCGGATGTTGACAAAGAACTTCTTTATCAACGGATTTATGAAGTTCTCAATCCTGGAGGGATATTTATCAACGCCGATCAAGTTCTCGGTAAAACGCCTGATTTAGAACAACTTTACCGTCAAAACTGGTTAGATTCTGTCCGCGCGAAGAATATCTCAGAAGAGGATCTCAAAGCTGCACAAAAACGTATGGAATACGATCGCATGGCAACCCTTGATATTCAACTTCGCTGGTTAGAAGCGGCTGGGTTCCAAAATGTGGATTGCTGGTACAAAAATTTTAGCTTTGCTGTTTTTGGTGGTTATCGACCAACTCAGAAATGTTGAATGCTGATACAAAACTTTACATAAATAGTTACACTAACTCTAAAAAGGCTAAATTAGTCAACATAACATCATCTCCTCAAACCAATGAACATAGCTGATTTTCTGACACATACAAGATTGCAAATAGCGGAATTTATCTAATAGTGTATGTCCCCATTGTGCGGGAATAGATAAAAGCTGTAAAATCAGATAAGCTATTAAACTAACGTAAATTTGTATGGTGATACCGTTGACGTTTTTGGTAATTAATTTGTCAAGTTTTAAGTGCATCTTTAAAAACTTCCACAAGAGTTCAACTCCCCAACGTAATCGATAAATATCCCTAATTTCATCATCATTAACAGCTGCATCTCCCGACTTTGGTAAATTAGTCACTAAGCGGAACTCAGTTTTCGTTTCTAAATCACAAAAATTAATGACTCTATAGGCAATAGCCTCATCAGATGCACCTACTTTGACTAATCCAGTTGCATCCTCAAATTCTAGTAACGAAATTGTTTTTAATCCGCAAAACAAAATATTTGTTTTCTTGTACCAATTCTTGAATGAATTTTAATCCCGCAAAGCCTCTATCCATTACCCCTACAGCATTAGTTGGGAGACTAGACATCATCTTGGAACCAAATTTATAATCATGATCATGTCCAAAATTGATCAAGTTATCTTCTGGGCTACCTGTAGCTAAATTCAAAGAACTAAAAAGTTTGACTTGATGATGACCCAAAACCCATAACAATTTACTTGTCAGGGTAATAATTGTTGAATCAATAGGACAAATAGCATATTTATCGTGTAATTTTTTGTGAATTTTCTTCTGTACTAATTCATTTAATTTTTGGTAAATTCCTTGAAATTGTTTTTGGCTTCGATGTAAATTTGCTTTAGAAAAAGTAGAAATATCTACCTCAAATCCTGTATTGTTTAATCTCTTAAATAAATCTCGCATACTTGTTAAGCTATTATCCAGAGCATAGGATAGCCAGCACTCAAAGAATAGACGACTATTCAATACTGGATAATCATTTTTTGGCAGGCTTTTCAAGATATCTTTGACAATTTTGGGAAATGAATTTATAATCACAATCAAACTAATATAGTTTAAGCCTTCGCCCAAAAATACCATATTTTGGGCTATTTTTATCGGATTTTTCTTACCGTTCAACACTTCTGCGACCAACTATTTAACCGCTATTTATGCATTGAGATTCCAGGCAGAGGAGAATGGATTATTTGCCAGAACAGTAGCTATTAATTTCCTTGACTATTGAACTTTCTTCACTACTACTCTTTTGCAGAGATACCAAAAAGCCCTTTGCTGCTGGTAGATTCTTTTTATCTATAGCTGCTGCTGCATTATTTAATTCCTTGCTGATGTTCTGATAGAGTGTGAGAAAACGTCCTTGAAAACCTTGGAGTTTCTCATCCTTAACTTCTAGTGCTTTCATCTCTGTGGCAAGTGGATCGATCTTACCAGCAAGTTCAGTCAAGGCTTTGGAACCTTGTGCCGGATTAGAATTTTTACCGAATTCCTGACCTAGAGTAGATGCCTGATTGGCAACCTTTATGACTTTGTTACATTGAGCAACTTTACTTTCTCCACAACCTGCAAATAATAATGCGATCGCAGTAGTTGCTGAAAGTATAAAACTTCGTTTAAACACGCATTGCATAATGTTCTATTATCTCCGACGATGTTTCACTCAAGTTGGGCAGAGGAAACGGATGGTCAGCAAAAATACGTTTTTCTCAAAAGAATCTTTATTTCTGTTTCTAACTTTCTTTCTGCCCTGTTACTTTATACTTCATTTTTCCTAAATAGTGTATGTAATTACACTTAATTAACTAAATTTAAAATTGCATAGCCAGCTTGCCCTCCAATACTACTCGGTTAAACATTTTGAACCCAAAGTTTGGTTTTGGGAAAGGGTTAAAGGTTTTTAATTTCCCTTTCCCCCCGCCCCTTATCCCCAGAGGGGGCCCCACCTTCCCCTTTCCCCCTTAACCGACAAGTATTGGCTTGCCCTCTACTCTCGCAATTTGGGAACGAACTTCAATGTCACAGTGGTGTTATTTGCAACAGACTTCTGTTCCCAAAGCATCTGGTGATATTCAATCTTGCGCCAAGGTTCAACCATATCGTTGTAGTGACTATGGAAAGCATGTCCTGATTGTCCAGGGGTGTGAATTGCTACTGAGTTATCTAAATTTCCTAAATCTACAATCATCCGCAGTGAAGGAATATCAGTCACTTCAAAGGATTTATTTGCTCTCCAACGGTTAGCATTCACTGTTTCGCCGTTACCAGATGTGGCAAAAGCACCACGATTAAATAAAGCTTCAATCGGTGGAACCCCAGATTTACCTAAAGTGGCATTCCGAAAAGTAATGGTATGCAGCTTGCCCCAATTCCAGTTTTTCGGGTCTTTGCTTTGAATTCGTTCTAGTTCATCCACGGCTTCTATGAAGGATTGTCGCAGGATTTGGTCGCGGCTCTCAACTTTTGGAGTGTTGCGATTGTCCCACCAAGAACTATTGGGCTGTTTGACCAGATTTGCGATTACAGCATACCAGCGATCGCCTCCATGCGGAAAGTACTTTTCAGGTAACTGATCGTGAAACGTATCTGCCAGTAAGTGTTTCCAGAAGACTTCAAACAAAGCAGCAACAGGCGATGTCATTCCTAACTGCAAATTCCAATCTTGCAGAAGTTTTTGGGCTGCCTGCAATCGGGGGGTATCAACAGTGATAGATTGCAGTAGCGGTACTAATGTTTGTGCATTCAGATTGCGATCGTCTCCCTGTATCTGCTGCACACCTTTCAGGGAAATCGGCTGTGTTTGTTGTGAAATCATCTCAACGATGCGCTGTGCCCGATAGCCATAAACCCAGTCTGCGGTAATTAGATAAGGATATTCACGCATAACTAAATTATTAGCAGTAGCAATATAACCTTGAGGTGGATTGAAACTTTTGGGTAACTGCTCAAAGTCAATATAGCCTTGCCATTCATATTCATCCGTCCAACCAGGAACGGGATAACGCCCATCTCCCTGAGCGCGGATGGGGAATTTACCAGGCATTTGGTAGCCAATATTGCCATCAATGTCAGCGTAGACCAAGTTTTGAGCCGGGACATCATAATTGCTGGCAGCAGTGCGGAATTCTTGCCAGTTTTGGGCGCGATTGATTTGGGGAACGGCATACCCTAGTTTGGAAGGTTCTAGGGCTGTCCAGCGCAGGGCTACGGCGTAGTTTTGCGGTAATTCTAGCGACTGACTCGGCTGGAATTGCTTTAGATTGGGCGAAACATCAGAGAGAATTGGCCCATGTCGGGTATAGCGAACCGTTTGGACAATCGGTTGACTTCCGGCGACTTGAATCGTCTCTGGCACGAGTTGCATATTAACCCATTTACCATTGACTTCATACTGGTTAGGATTTTTCGGGTTGATTTTCTCGATGTATAAATCCATCACATCAGATTGTACATTGGTGACACCCCAGGCAATGCGATCGCTATGACCGATAATTACCCCAATCATTCCCGCAAAGGAAAAGCCAGAAACGTTGTAGGGACATTCTGTACTCTTCGGTGTACAGTGCAGACCAACCTCATACCAGATAGAGGGAATTTGCACACCTAAGTGCGGGTCATTCGCCAAAATTGGCTTACCTGTAGCTGTCCGCTGACCAGATATCACCCAGTTATTCGAGCCAATACCTATTCCCGTGGGCCCTATAAGTTGTTCCAAAGCCATCATCGGCTTAGTAATTGACTCTAAAGCAGGTAATACATCTGGAGAGTCGAGAAGTGAAGAAGATGCGGGGAAATAACTCTGCGTGTTCCCCTGTCCCCCTGTTCCTGTGTCCTCTTTTTTCTGGAACTCAGGTAAAATAACTGGCAAGTCTTGAGGGTATGGCGGAAAAAGTTCCTCTACTTGATTAGGGTTAAGGGTTTTGAGCAAAATAGCACGTTCAATTTCGCTCTGAAAATTTCTGCCCAAATCATAAGCCATTACCTTACCCCAAGTCAAAGAATGCAGTATTTGCCAAGGTTCTGGCTGATACCCAGGATTGAGAAACTTTAGCACAGTGTATTCTAGACTCAGGGCGCTGCCGTGATGCTCTGTCAGATAAGCATTGACACCATCGGCGTATGCTTCCAAGTATGCTTTCATCTCTGCATTAATTTCCTGAATTTCTTGCTGCGCCACCCTCGCCCAACCCATTGTCCGCAGATATTTATCAGTGTCAACCTGAGATGAACCAAACATTTCTGAAAGTCGCCCAGAACCAATGTGTCGCCAAAAGTCCATTTGCCAAAAGCGGTCTTGGGCGTGGATATAACCTTGCGCCATAAATAAATCGTGGGAGTTGGCAGCATAAATATGGGGAATACCCCATTTATCGCGTTGAACGGTTACTTCAGCTTTCAGTTCAGGTAGTTGAATTGTGCCACTCTCTTGTGGAAAGGATTGGCGTACAGTGTAGGTGACAAATCCCACTAACAATAGCCCCAGCACTAACAGGAAAATCAGAGTAGTTTTGAGTCTTTTACGTAACCAACCTTTCCTGGAATTTTTCATGTGAGCTTCTTGTGGCATTGTTTAGTGAAATTAGGCAATCCTACAAAGTATTAAATCAGAATCTTTAGAAAAGTGCGATCTGTCCATTTAAAATACACCTGAGTACACAGCTAAAATTCAGGGTAAGCTGTTACGTATAGAACTTGCATTATCAGGGCGGGCAAGATGCCCACCCCACAATCATATTGGAAAAATATTAGTGCAAATTAAAGGCGCAATAGCTTACTAGCTGCCAGTAGAACAATAGTATCGCTCTCCTATTTTCCAAAGCTGGAGCGCAACTATTAGAAAGATAATACCTGCGATTGGCGAGACATAACAAAACCACAAAGGCACTAAAAAAACATCTTCTTTTTCAAGTACTGCAAGCAAAGGAAAATAACTGACGCAAGCAAGCGGTATCAAGAAAGTAAAGAATCGCTGAAACCACTTGCTATAAATTGCAAGAGGGTACTGAGCCGTTTCCACCCCTCCATAAGTGAGGATATTCATAATTTCGAGAGATTCAATAGTCCAGAAGGTGATGGTTGCTTGCATAATGACAATGCCAACAAAGAGCGCAACTCCACCAAAAAATGAAGTACCTAAAAGCCATAAGGTTTTAAAAGTTAAAGGTATGTGGAGTGATGAAAGTGACCAACACATAACAAAAATTCCTTGAAATAATCTTCCGATTCGTTTCAAAGTAAACTCTTTACCTAAAAGCTGAAGTGCTGTGGTGCGTGGACGAACAAGTAAACGGTCGAAGTCTCCACTTTTAATTATTGTTGAAAATGAGTCAAAGCCTTTTCCAAGGGCATCAGCACAAGCAAAAGAAATATTAATTATTCCATAAAATAGAGCAACTTCATTTAAAGTCCATTTACCAATACTATTAAAACGACTAAAAAGTGCCCAGACTCCAAAAAATTCAACAGCAGTTCCTAAAAGCTGCCCTATGAATTGCAGCCAGAAAGAAACTTTGTACTGCATTTGCGACTTGAAAGATACAGAAATATATCGAAGGTAAAGCAAAAAATCATTCATATCGCTTTGTAATTTTTATCTAAAATAAATTACCTAATACCGTTTCTTTGTGAAGCTGCATATAATTAACCCCCTCTAACTCCCCCTTGCAAAGGGGGATAACCGGATATTTCCCCCCTTTGTAAGGGGGGATTAAGGGGGGTAAATCAAGAGTTTGCGCTAACCTATCTCTTGCTTAAAAAATTACGAATTACGAATTAAGAATTATTTACTCATCCCCCCTGAATTACAAGCTTTCTGATGCCATATTTCACAAGGACTCGCCCAAGGATAATAATGACAACTATCCAGAAAGCTTGATATAGCAAAACATTAAACAGGGCGTTTGGTTGAAGATTGCCAGTAAAAAGACGAAAAGGTTTGTCGATTAGTCCTGAGAAAGGAAGTGCATTCAAAAAAGGCTTGCTCCACTCAGGAAAAAGTGGCAAAGGAACAATCATTCCAGAGAATATAATAATCAGAGTGGGTAGAACACTATTAATTCCCTCGCCAGAAATTGTCCACATCATTGATACAGTAAGAAGCATAGTCAATGCAGACGAAAGTAAAATTGCGCCAAAAAAAGAGAGAAGAAAGGCAACAAAAGAAGCAACGGATGGTGGAAAAGAAAGCGACCATTCATCAAGCCCCAAAAGGGGAAAAATCAAAATTGTCACACAAAGAAGCGGAATAGCACGAAGTATCAGGGGCGTTGTGCGAAACGCCAAAGCGCGAGTAAACCAAAAATTATAAAGGTCTGTAGGTCGGAGAAGATCGTATCCTACAGCACCAGTTCGGATGAGTTCTTGAATATCTCTATCACCTCCCCAAGGGACAATCGCCATTAGAAATGCCTGTCCCAGCCACACATATCCTACAGCCTCCTGAAAAGTCATCGGTTGAGCAGAGGTTGCATGAGTAAAGAATGCCTGTAAAACCATTACTTTCACGAACCCCCAGAAAAGCTGAGTTACAACACCGGCCAAAGCAGCAGCACGGTATTGCAGCAGCAGTGTAAATCTAGCAACAAATAGTGACCAATATGCTTTCATGGGATAATTCCGGCTGAAATTGCATAAAGTTCAGCAACTATTTCCTCAATGGGTGGATTTTCCACAAAAAGATCCTCTACTTCGTGTTGCGAGGTAACTTGGCTAATTAAAGACGCAGCAGAAAGCTTTGTGGGATCGAAGGCTATAGTTACAGTGCGACCTTCTTTAGAGATAATACTGACTCCTTCTTGCTCAAAAAAGAAATCATCGTTTGCTAGGTCGATTCTTAAGTACCGACGCGAAGAAACTTGAGAACGCAGTGCTGCTAGAGTTCCATCACAAAGGATTTCACCTCCACCAATAATAATGATGCGATCGCACAATGCCTCGATATCATCCATATCATGGGTAGTCAGGATGGTGGTTACTTGATGAGTTTTATTCAGCGCTTTGATAAATTTTCTGACTGCAAGCTTGGAAACTGCATCAAGTCCGATGGTGGGTTCATCAAGAAAAAGAATTTCCGGTCTGTGAAGCATTGCGGCTGCAAAGTCACATCGCATCCTTTGACCAAGGCTTAACTGTCTCACCGGAGTCGAGAGAAAGCTGGCTAGACCAAGTAAATCAATCATTTCTTCGCGTGTCTGGCGATATTCTGATTGGGGAACGCGATAAATATCTCGCAGCAAATCGAAAGACTCAATTACTGGTAAATCCCACCAGAGTTGTGTTCTTTGACCAAACACTACACCGATACGATTAACGTGCTTAATTCGATCTTTCCAAGGAGTTCGTCCGCCAATTAGGCATTTTCCACTAGAAGGTACGAGAATACCGCTTAAAATTTTAATAGTGGTCGATTTACCAGCCCCATTTGGGCCAATGTATCCTACAAGTTCTCCCCGTTCCAGGGAAAACGAAACTCCTTTGAGGGCATAAACTTCTTTAGTTTTTCGCTGCACAAGCCCTCGTATTGAACCGAAAAGCCCAGAGGAACGTTCAGACACAAAGAAAGTCTTCCTGAGATTTTCGACCAGAATGTGAGACATATTTTGTTAGTCTGTTATCACGAAGAAAGGCAGGGGGCAGGGGGCAAGAGGCAGGGGGCAGGAGGCAGGAGGCAATAAAATGGGCTTGGCGGATTAAGATATTGTGTTGGTAGAGGTAGCTGGGGTGAGTAATGTCGGAGCGATCGCCAGAGTAATGATATATCCGAGATATATCATTTAATAATAGTAAATTGCCAATGCAATCCCCATGCCAAGAATTACCCTAGAAGTATCAGAGGAATTATCTCAACAACTAGCACAAGTAGGCGATCGCTTACCTGAACTACTTGCTTTGAGTCTCCAACAACCAGCTGTACCAGCACAAGTTTACCGATATATCCTAGATTTTTTGGCTAGCAGCCCTACTCCCGAACAAATTGCTGAATTTAAACCCACTCCCGAAATGCAAGAACGGTTGCGTACCTTGTTAACACGCAGTAACGCAGGTGAACTTACACCCACGGAGTTGAAAGAACTAGATGAGTATGAACGTATTGAACACTTAGTTGTGATGATTAAAGCAGGTAACTTATCTTATTTGACCAGCTGACTGTGAGTGCAACCTATATTCCGGTTGTTCTTCGCCGACTGGTAGAAGAACGCGCAAACTACAGATGTGAATATTGCCAATTACCCGCAGGAGTTGCTTTTTTTTCCCATGAGATAGATCATGTTATTGCTCAAAAGCACGGTGGCGCAACAAATGCTGATAATTTAGCCCTCACCTGCTGGCGATGTAATCGTCATAAAGGCACTGACTTAGGATCTTTCGATCCAGATACAGGGGCTTTTAGTTTTCTCTTTAACCCACGCACCCTGAAATGGGCTGAACACTTCACATTTTCAGAACTGAATCTAGTGGGATTAACGCCTATGGGACGCACAACGATTAGATTACTACAAATAAATAGTGACGAACGACTAGCTGAACGGCAAAGATTGCGCTGAACTCTTCAGACCTGACGCAGCCATTCACTTACACAGGTAAAATGATTTCAAGGAAACTCTTCAGCAGAACCACGACGCTGAAAATTAGCCTGTAAGTATTATCTGGTGCGATCGCAGGAGGCAAAAAATGGGCTTGGCTGGATTAAGAATTGTGTTGGTAGAACCAGCTGGGCCGATAAATATCGGCGCGATCGCCAGGGTAATGAAAAATTTCGGTTTATATAATTTAGTATTAGTGAACCCCCAATGCGATCCGCTATCGACGGAAGCTTTGATGATGGCTGTTCACGCTCAGGAAATTATCGAATCTGCGGTATTAGTGGCAACCTTACCAGAAGCATTGCATGGATGTGTCAGGGCGATCGCTACCACTGGTCGCGTTCGCAGTTGGGAAACTCCCTTAGAAAACCCCCGCACTGCCCTACCCTGGCTACTGGAGGAACCAGAAAAACCCACAGCACTGATTTTTGGCAGGGAA
This sequence comes from Nostoc edaphicum CCNP1411, assembly GCF_014023275.1. Classification (NCBI taxonomy): domain Bacteria; kingdom Bacillati; phylum Cyanobacteriota; class Cyanophyceae; order Nostocales; family Nostocaceae; genus Nostoc; species Nostoc edaphicum. Next base: position 4,253,793 of record NZ_CP054698.1, on the reverse strand, counting down.
GACCGGGGATTAAGCAATGAAGAATTAAATTATGCACAGCGGTTTGTTGGCATTCCCACAAGTAAAGATTATGTCGCCCTAAATTTGGCTACCGCCGTGGCAATCTGTTGTTATGAATTGTCACAATGTGCCCAACAATCTGACACTCAGCCCTTACCCCAAACTGAACTTGCACCCTTAGATGTTGTGGAAGGATACTATCAGCAATTAGAATCACTATTACTGAAGATTGGTTATGTGTATCCCCATACGGCAGCTAGTCGCATGGAAAAATTTCGCCAAATGTATAATCGCGCTCACCTGAAAACAGGGGAAGTATATATGCTCCGAGGAATTTTGCAGCAGGTAGAATGGGCCCTTAAAAACCAAAGAGATGGTGAAAACTTGTAATAATTCGTTTAATATATACGCAATCATCCCCCCAAAATATTTAACATAGCTTAAACTAAACGTAAAAATGCTACTTAGTGGCAAAGTGAAATTTGAGTATTAATATTGCTTAAAGATTAAGTTTTGGGTCAGGAGTCTGCAAGAAAACAGTCAAGTGGGTCACAAGGAGTAACGGTGTCAGAGTCAAGTGACGAACTAACAGCTTTCTCGCGGCGTCAACCCTTAAATCGCCGCCAGCGGCCACAAAAAGTTCAAAAAGTGGCACAGAAGAAAGTTAAAGCCAACAGCCAGCAGCAAACTGTCAGTGGACGACAAGCGGCACTAACACGCCCAAAAAATCAAATCAGTCCTTCCCCAACCCCTGGTGCTACACGTAGGGTCAAATCGGGGTTAGTCATGCCAACGGCAGTAAAACCAATGCCTAGTGTCAAGGGGAAAATTCCTCCCTTTCGACCGGGTGCTGTGATGGTGAAAACAGTGCGGATGGAAAAGCCAAAAATGGGTAGGCGCTCATCGCGGAAAACGCGGTTAAAGCCAATGGCCAAAACTATACTGTATGTTTTACGGTTATTGATTGTGGGTGTTGGCATGGGTGCAATTGTGGGCACGGTGTTGTCAGTATTAGACCCAGCTAATCGCATCAGCACATCGGCGTCCCCATCTAATAGTAATGTTGTGGTGCGATCACAGCCACAACCCACCCAAACTCCCCCAGCCGCAGCTGCGAGTATGTATTTATCTCAAGAAATTACCTCTTTGAAAAGTGCCGTGCAAAATTTGGCGGACACCAACCCAAATCTCACACCGGGAGTTTTCTTATTAGATTTGGATACTGGTAATTATGTAGATGTCAATGGCTCTACCAGTTTTCCGGCAGCTAGCACAATTAAAGTGCCAATTCTGATTGCCTTTTTCCAGGATGTGGATGCAGGGAAAATTCGTCTGGATGAAATGCTGACCATGCAACAGGATATGGTCGCTGGCGGTTCGGGAAATTTGCAATACAAACCAGCCGGAACCCAGTACGCTGCTCTGGAAGTCGCCACCAAAATGATTACAATCAGCGACAACACGGCGACAAATATGCTGATTGCCCGACTCGGAGGCATAGACGCTTTAAACCAGCGTTTCCGTACTTGGGGATTGACAGCCACAATAATTCGCAATCAACTCCCCGATTTGCAAGGGACAAACACCACAACTCCCAAGGAACTAGGGAATTTGATGGCGATTGTGAGTCAAGGAAATTTAGTCAGTATGCCATCACGCGATCTCATGCTCGATATCTTGCGTCGTACTCAAAGAGACTCTCTGCTACCATCGGGTTTAGGGACAGGCGCTAGAGTATACCACAAAACGGGCGATATCGGCACAATGTTAGCAGATGCAGGTTTAATAGGTGTTCCAACTGGTAAGCGCTATGTAGCTGCTGTCATGGTACAACGCCCTAATAATGACCCTCGCGCCGAAAAATTGATTAGCTCAATTTCTCGTGTTGCCTACCAAGAGTTTAGCCAGATTCCTGTCACACCTAACAGTCCTACAAGCACTATACCTACAAACGGTTATCAGCCCCAGCTTGTGAATCCTGCTTTACCCAACGGAACAACAGGCACCGTACCGATGAGTGTTTATCAGCCTCCTGTTGTGAGTCCTGTACCCAACGGTATGGGAAGTACTGTACCCACAAACGGTTATCAATCTCCAGTTGTAAATCCCCAGTATTATCCTCCGAGATAATTCATAATTAAAAATCGTTTATTGAAGAAGAATTCAGGATTCAGGAGTCAGAAGGAAAACAGTCTTGACGCAAAGGTTTGAGACTTAGATTGTGTACTTCACTTTCCTTGAAATTCGCTGTAAGTCTTTAACCAGAAACGATATTATTCATCCGCCAGTTGTACAGAATTCATTCTGAATTCTGACTCCTGACTCCTGAATTCTGTGGTGACAAAATACTACATTTGCGCTTCAATTTGCCTGACTACTGTTAGCGCTGAGTAACTCACCCCAGCGGTACCTTCTCCTGGATGGGTGGAGTCACCAACTAACCACAGATGTTGGATGGGTGTGCGATTTGCAAAGCCAAAGGGGCCAAAGGTGGGTATTCTTTGACCAATACCACCGACTATACCGCGATCGCGGGCTGTGAAATGAGCAAAGGTGCGGGGTGTTGCAGCTTCTTGATAGATAATAGTTTCTGGTTTGAGATAAAAGTATTGAGCTAGACGAGCGATCGCTTCTTGGGTAAACTTTTGTTTTAGTCCTTCATAATCATCAGTCTGCCACCACTCTGTAGGATCGACAAATGAAGAAGCGATAATAGTTGCTTTCCCCTCCAGTGCGCGACCGTCTCCAGGATGACTGACGGAAACAAATAGGGAATTATTCTCGCCAATCGGGCCATCAGCATCGTACAGAAATTGGAGATGGGGAGGACACCCAGGCGGAATCGCACTTGCATCCACACCCAAATACACCACAAAAGCACCCGATGCTTGGGGTAGTTTTTCCACCCGGTTTTTATAACCAGATGGTGCTTGTTCTCCCAACAACTGCACCAAGTTTTGCACGGTGACGTTACTAACTATGTGGTCGGCTGGTTCTGTCCAGACTTCGCCAGTTTTCTGATTTCTAATTACTACAGCACTGGCTTTGCCGTTTTCTACTTTGATTTGTTCTACAGTGTGGCGCATCAATAACTTGCCACCATCTCTTTCTAAGGATTGTACCAAGCGATCGCTTAATACTTGCATACTTCCCTGGAGGTGAAACAATCCTTGGGGCAATTGAGATACACTCAACGCCGTCGCTGCATAAAGTAATGCTGTTTCTTCTGCATTGACTTGGGAATACAACTTCAGTTGCAAATCCAAAAAAGTCCTCAATCGTCGGTCATTACCTAATCCACATAACCGCAAAGCATCTCCTACCGTAAACAAAGTGAAAGGTACGGTAATTAATGTACTCGGACGCACCGCCTGAGCTAACTGCCACAAATCCCATAAATTACGCGGTGGTAGCACCGGGTCGCGTCCTTGAAATTCCCAACTCGCATCAAACAAAGTTGCCATCAACTGCCAAAACGGTTCGCTACCGGGGAATTGTTTTTGCCGTTCCTCTTGCCATTTCTCTTGGTCGCGCCAAACGTTGATGGGTGTGCTTTCCCCAGGTAAATACACTGCACAAGCAGGGTCACAAGGCGTTGCTGCTGGTAAATCTATTTCTAATTCTGAGAAAATGCGGTGGTGAATTCCCCCTGGTTCTAACCCTGCAACTTGAGTTGCTCCCACATCAAAGGTAAATCCCTGGCGTTTAAACGTCGAAGCACAGCCTCCTGGTACGAGGGCTTGGTCTAGAATGAGGACGCTGTAACCTCTATGAGCTAATAATGCCCCAGCAGTCAGTCCACCTATTCCTGCACCAATTACGACTACATGAGATTTACTTTTGTCAATAGAAATGCTGGACATCGATATTTATTTTTATAATTCTTAACATTGCTATTCATAATTTTACAGCGTGATCGAGATTAATGAGTTCATGGCTAAAGAAAGTAGTCAGCATACGGAGATGTGGGGAGGGGATACGGAAAAATTCTTCTTGGCGTTCTCTTCTTGATGCGTTCGCAGTGCTTATTTGAAGTCGCAGATAAGATAAAGAAGTAATATCGCTCCTCACACACAAGTAGCAATGACCTCAACCCTACGGAAATTTCCCCGTCTTAATGCTCCGACACTGCACTACTTGCCCAATGGTTTGACAATCATTGCCGAGCAAATGCCAGTTGAAGCCGTAAACCTCAATTTGTGGATTAAAGTTGGCTCTGCTGTAGAACCTGATGCCATTAACGGCATGGCTCACTTTTTAGAACACATGATTTTTAAAGGAACAGAAAGACTAGCTAGCGGCGAATTTGAACGTCGAATTGAAGAACGGGGTGCTGTTACTAATGCTGCTACTAGCCAGGACTATACTCATTACTATATAACTACTGCACCCAAAGATTTTGCCGAGCTTGCACCACTACAAATAGATGTAGTATCTAACGCGAGTATTCCTGATGATGCCTTTGAACGTGAGCGATTGGTAGTTTTGGAAGAAATTAGGCGTTCAGAGGATAATCCCCAGCGGCGGACATATCGGCGAGCGATGGAGACAGCCTTTGATGAGCTACCCTATCGCCGTGCAGTATTGGGGCCAGAATCGGTGATTGCCGAACTTAAACCCCAGCAGATGCGAGATTTTCATACTAATTGGTATCAACCGCAGTCAATTACTGCTGTAGCTGTGGGTAATTTACCCGTGGAAGAATTAATTGCAACTGTTGCTGAAGGATTTACAAAAGCTACTAAAACTCAGGACTCAGCACTCAAGACTCAGCCCTCACTACTCAGCCCTGAATCACCATTTACAGAAATTGTCCGTCGAGAATTTATCGATGAAAGTCTGCAACAAGCAAGGCTAGTGATGGTTTGGCGGGTTCCCGGAATGACCCAGTTAGATCGCACCTATGGTTTGGATGTTTTAGCAGGAATTTTGGGACACGGACGGACATCAAGACTAGTGAGGGATTTACGGGAAGAACGGGGATTGGTTACTTCCATTTCTGTGAGCAACATGAGCAATCAGCTGCAAGGGATATTTTATATTTCAGCTAAATGTGCAGTGGAAAATTTAGCAGTTGTAGAGGATGCGATCGCTCAACACATTGGTAAACTACAAACAGAGTTGGTAACAGAATCAGAAATTGCCCGTATACGGCAGCGAGTAGCTAACAGATTTATATTTGGTAACGAAACACCAAGCGATCGCTCTGGGTTGTATGGTTATTATCAATCTTTGGTGGGAGATTTGGAACCCGCCTTTAATTACCCAGCGATAATTCAGAGCCAAGATGCAACAGACTTAATGCAAGCAGCTAAAGAGTATCTTTCCCCAGATGCTTATGGTGTGGTTTTTGTAAAGCCGTAAATTAAAAATTGGGAATAGGGCATGGGGCATTGGGCATGGGGAAGAGGAAAATAATTAATAATCAGTACCAATGCCCAGTTATTAATCCAAAATCCAAAATCTAAAATCCAAAATTGCATCATGTGGACTCAAATCGACACCCATATTAGCCAGGTAACTGGCGAAAAATTTCAGAGTCAGCAACGGCGATCGGTTGGTGGTGGGTGCATCAACCAAGGTTATGCTGTTTCCAATGGTGAGATAACCTACTTCGTCAAGCTTAACCTTGCATCCCAAGTTGCGATGTTTGAAGCTGAGGCGTTGGGTTTAAAGGAAATGCTAGCAACAGCTAGTATTCGCGTCCCCAAACCAATTTGCTGGAGTACTGCTGATAATTCTAGCTACATCGTCCTGGAATGGTTGGAACTTAGTCGCGGTAACAGCAACTCATGGGAAGAGATGGGGCGCAGGTTAGCGGCGATGCACAAAGCTAGCAGCAGTCAAGGTTTTGGTTGGAAAATTAACAATACCATTGGTTCCACACCCCAAATTAATACTTGGACAGCAGACTGGACGGAATTTTATATTAAACATCGTTTGGGTTATCAATTTCAATTGGCAAGGCGGCGGGGAGGTAATTTTCCCCAGCAAGACAAGTTACTAGCAGCGATTCCTGAACTATTGGCAAATCGTGAGGTGCAACCTTCTTTAGTACACGGCGATTTATGGGGCGGAAATGCTGGGTGTACTGCGTCGGGAGAACCTGTGATATTTGATCCAGCAACTTATTTTGGCGATCGCGAAGTTGATATCGCCATGACAGAATTGTTTGGTGGTTTCCCAGCAGCATTTTATCAGGGTTACAACCAGGTATTTCCGTTAGATGCAGGCTATGAACGCAGAAAAACGCTCTATAATCTGTATCACATTTTGAATCACTTCAATTTATTTGGCGGCGGTTACGATTCGCAAGCCAACCGGATGATTGACCAGATTTTGCGCTAAGTAAAGGATTGCAGAAACCTGCATTCTAGTGGTCTGTCCCATTAGTTCTGAAGGGTTATAAAAGTTTGTAGTAAGGACTTTAGTCCTGGATTTTTAAGCACTTAAGTGCTTACTACAAACCTTGCAGATTTTGTGCTAAATAGGTTTTGCAGAAAGCTCCATGTCTAGTACAACACGGCGGAAATAAACCAATCATTCCAAATCAACAAAACCCTTACGCTGTCTTAATTTTTAATTTTTAATTTTTAATTCCGCCTTGCGGTACTAGGCTGTTGACTTTGTGCCTTTTTGGAGGGTAAAAGTTTATGCAGTTTTTGTGTCGTCAATGTTGGTTGAAAATAAAGTTGTATGAAATAATTTTGTCTTAAAACCAACAAAGTTAACAGCCTAAGCGGAGTCTACACAACTTGGCAGTTTTATGATACAATTGTACTATAAAGAGATGAATATCCGCTGAGTATGCAACGCGAAGTACAAATTTACCTCAGTCCGTAGTGAATAGACTCAAACAAACTTTGCGCTCCTTTGCGTTTAAACTTAAACCCTCAGCTAACCGCAAATATACAAAACTTTGTACAAAGTTTCGTAATCAAATTATTGTGTGTTTACCCTTCAATTTTACACAGTTGTAAAAGCTGATTTTGTCAGAGCAATAAACTTCAATAACCGTGGCTTTACAAGATTCTTAACCTTTATCTGTAGGGTGGCAATATGACAAAGAATCAAATTTCTCTGGTAGAACTAATCCAAATTTTTGCACAACATCGCAACAATATTATTGTCAATATCAAGCACCTGCAAGAAAATTATCAAAGAACAGGTATCAAACGTGTTAGAGGTGTTAGGAACGAAAACGGGGAACTGCTCCAACCTTGGTTGCAAACAGAATATATGGATAATGCTGAGTATGTCGGTATGGGCAAGTTTCAGTTTAACCGCAATACTGCTACTATCAATATGCTTGTCAAACGTAAAGTAAAACTTGCAAAATCTGAAGACAAAACTCCCACTCTTGAAGTAGCAGGTTTGCTAGTAAATGACCTCAATAATTTTAATAATTACACGATTGTAAGTGACGGCAAAATCAACGTAAAGTCATTACAAGTCAAAATCAGCAGCAAAAAAGTATTTGACTTACTCAAAGAAAAAGGCATTCTAGATGCGGAAAAATTCGACTTTCGGGCTGAATATACCATTCAGTTAGATAGCTTGCCACTTGTAGCTGCTAATAGTATTTACAGCAGTATTGATGGAGTATTCAATGAACTAGCAGAAATTAAAGTACTGACTAGTATTATTGGCGCTCACTTGAGAAAGGAGTCAGATGTATTTATAGAGACGCAGTTAGATGAGTTTCAAAAGCACTATCTGTCCAAGAATATTTACATCAACTTTCCTACGACTAACGAATACATTGATATCAACGAAGCTTTAGCTAATGGTACTATTGAATCAAAATTTAGCTATAAAATCGATATCGGCAGTCAAGATATTTTGAACTTGGGTAAGTTACCTTCTGCTAACAAGTTTCTCAATAGAATGTATCGTCTTTATGACAAAGAAACTGGAGAAATTATCATTAAGCCTAGTTTTGAAATGGCATTTAATGAGAATCTCGCTGTTAGGCACAGGTTATTGTCATCACGCACTAAAACTAGCAAAGTTGACGAGTTGATGAAACCAATTTTTGATGATTTTCTTGGGCTTGAGCAAAATGGTATTGTTGGAGGTATTCTTAAGAAAGTTGGTGCTGATAGTTTGGCGCAGTTATTACAGGATAAACAAACTGGTAAACAGATCAGCAAAGAGGAAATGGTTACAGCTTTAACGACGGCAAATCACAAGCTAGAAGAATATGCAGAAAATATCTACCAAGATAAGATATCTCCCTTGGTATTTTACATTGGTTCTACTGGACTATTGCCAAAACAAATGGAAGCAAAAGCCATGACATCTGACGAAGCTGCTGCTAAATATCCAAATTTGAAATTTTCTAAAGATGAGCAAGAAGGTACTTTTTTTGTAGTTGGCGATAGTATTATCAGCATCTATGCAAAAACTGAATATTACAGCAAACTTATTTCTGTAGGTGTAGACAAATAGATTGGATATGCTAATATAATCTAATCTAATTTGATTTGTGAGAATGCAAATATTATAATCCCGACTTATTTAATAAGTCGGGATTCAATACGGTTAGGTTAAGGTTTTTGATGAAAATTATAGATCGCAAATATCCGATAAATCATCACAAAGACGGCGATTCATCGCGTCTATTGTCTTAACCGAAAAGTATTGAGTCGGGATTCTTATCTCTCACTAATTATTTAGAATCACTATAGTAATTCTAATTACTACTATGGTTTCCCTAAGATACAGCTAGAGCTTGGATGAATTGTAGAAGCAATTGAACTGGTGGGTGAAGACATTAAAACAATAACGCTACCTATAATCTGTAAAGACAGTAGCAAGAAAATACTATAATAAATTATTTTTAAATCTTTATTAATGATTTGAAAATAACGTTCTACAAAGGAAGAATAACCTGCGATTCCCACAGAGCCAAAACTTCCAATAATCAATAATCTCATCAATAATTCAATAGAAGAGATAAATGGCGATCGCTCTTGATTATAACAGGGTAAAAAGTTATATTTTTCAATTATTAAATTCCCTGATACATAGTTAAATGTCACTGGTTTTACAACCATTAATTGTTGACTTATTTCGTGGGGATATTTGACTAAATGGTTACTTACAGAATGATTATATTGATCTACAGCTAATATGTTCGCCATTGATTCTTCAGATGGAATAAGCACAACAGCAATACTCAAGGTAAGGCTAGTAGCAGCAACTACAAGTTTTGTATTGATTTTCATTCAACTTTTCCTTTTTATTCGCATAACAATTGTTGTTTACATCCCCAATCCTGACCGGATAAATAAATCAGCAATGCTACCAAGTCCTATCCCAAAACCCGGAATTATAAATAGAAGCATCATGGCAAATAATCCGAATTGGCTATATTGCAGTGGCTTTAGCTGAGGAAAAATTTCACTGAAAATATGAAAGCCATCGAGTGGTGGAATTGGCAGCAGATTAAACAGAAATAACGTCAAATTAATCCGAGCCGCTAGGTAAAGAAATTCGACACTCAAGAGTCCTGAAAGACTAGGGTTAAAGAAAAGTTTGAGCAGCACAACAAATAGAATTCCTAAAGCCAGATTTGACAACGGCCCTGCTGCTGATACCAAAATATTGCCTAACTTTCCAGAACGAAACTTAGATGGGTTGACGGGCATTTGTCCCCAAGCTATACCCATGAGACAGAGAAAGATGAGCGATTCTTTGCCCATGTGAACTACAGGATTCAGTGTCAAATGACCGGTTTGTTGTGGAGTATTATCTCCCTGACTCATCGCAGCCCAGCCGTGAGCAAGCTCATGCAAAGTGATGGAGAATATGACAATAACAACGATTCTGAAAAAATGAATCGGCTCTGTGATAAGTGTTTGGATAAACATATATTCTGGCTCGTGGTATGTTTGAAGCTGAAATCTGCCCTTTCCGAAGACACGCATGAAAAATTTACCCAATTTCAAAACTACAAGTTTTGAGAAATAAGTGCGATCGCAAATAAATTAGGTAAGTTATTTTTGTGCGACTTCCAAGACTAGTTCAAAAATCTATGGAGACGTTGGTTGTTGAGAATGAAGCGAATCGGTTGCTTGAGATCAGCATAGGCTAGCCCGTCGTAGACATCGCTTTGCAAAACGCCTCGCTAAAATCAGTTTTTTCTCACCACGAAGATATAAGTTCTCATCTATACCGACTGCAATGCCTCGGAAAGCTGAGTAAGACAGTATTTGTATCATAATTTACTATATTTTGGTAATGCCCCATATCTGTAATAACAAGCTCGTTACCAAAATGTTATTAAAATAACTAAGTAAAAGTCCGTAGTAATTACTCGTATATTTTGTAATCAAATTTCGTTCGTCTTTCTGAGTACTAATTGCTTATATAGCAATCAAAAAATGCCTTTTAGTATTTAATAGCCTTATTATCCTACTGGTTAACACGGATTAAAAATTAAAGCTTCTGTATATAAAGCTATTGTATTACTAATGAGTTATTGCATATTTCAGCTTGATTAACCAACATATTTTAATAACTGACCAGATGGTAATTCTCAATCAGCTATTACTTAGCAATATTTAATACACCAAAAATAAATATTGTTTACTAAATAATTTAAAAATTAATACAGTAATTAGACAGGATAATAACGGCTTATTGGTATTATTTTGATGCACTAACGCAATGATGATGAACAACAATGGATGAAGATCAGCGCCGTTCTTATTGGCGTGCTAATACTACTTTAATTCGTAATCTTTTAATTGTCTGGGCATTGGTTTCCTTAGTTTTCAGTATTTTGTTGGTTCAACCTTTGAATGCAATCCGGTTTTTTGGCGTACCTTTTGGCTTTTGGATGGCACAACAAGGATCAATCTTGGTGTTTGTAGCCTTGATTTTCATTTATGCCTTCCAAATGGACAAGCTAGACCGCAAATACAATCTCGGTAAGCAAGACCAAAAATACAATCTCAAGAAGTGAGGAAAAACCGTGTCAGTTGAAATTTGGACTATTGTATTAGTTGGACTTTCCTTTGCTGCCTACATTTATATTGGTTGGCAATCACGAGTCGAAAATAGTAAAGACTTCTTTATCGCAGGTCAAGGGATACCTTCAATTGCTAATGGTGCAGCCACCGCCGCCGACTGGATGTCCGCAGCTTCGTTTATTTCAATGGCGGGGCTGATTTCTTTTTTGGGTTATGACGGTTCTATTTATTTGATGGGGTGGACGGGTGGTTATGTACTGCTGGCATTATTGCTGGCTCCCTACCTGCGGAAATTTGGTAAGTATACAGTGCCAGATTTTGTAGGCGATCGCTATTACTCTAATATCGCTCGTTTGGTGGCAGTAGTTGCAGCCATTTTTGTCTCCCTCACCTACGTTGCTGGACAAATGCGGGGCGTGGGCATTGTTTTTAGCCGCTTCCTCCAAGTAGATATCAATACAGGTGTGATCATCGGTATGGTGATTGTGGGCTTTTTCTCTGTGTTGGGCGGGATGAAAGGCATCACCTGGACACAAGTAGCACAGTACTCTGTGTTGATTTTTGCTTACCTGATTCCAGCGATCGCGATCGCCTGGTTTCTCACTGGTAATCCTGTTCCTCAGCTAGCATTTACCTTCAGTGATATTGCTGACAAACTCAATAAAATTCAGGTTGACTTGGGGTTTAAGCCGTATACTGAGCCATTTGTGAACAAATCGATGCTAGATGTGCTGTTCACCACCATTGCCCTGATGGTGGGCACTGCTGGCTTGCCCCATATTATTGTCCGATTTTACACAGTTAAGAGTGTGCGTGCAGCCCGCTTTTCTGCTGGTTGGGCATTGCTATTTATCGCTATTCTTTATACAACTGCTCCAGCCCTCTCCATGTTTGCCCGCTACAACCTGATCGATTCCCTGCACAATCAGACGGTTGCAGAAGTGCAGCAGCTAGACTGGGCAACCAAATGGGAAAAAACTAAACTGTTGGCTTTTGATGACATCAATAAGGATGGGCGTTTCCAGTTAACCCCAAACAAAGACACCAATGAAATCAAGATTGACCGGGATATTATTGTGCTTTCTACCCCAGAGGTAGCTAACTTGCCTCCGTGGGTGATTGGCTTGGTAGCGGCTGGCGGTTTGGCTGCTGCTTTGTCTACAGCATCAGGTTTATTGCTGGTAATTTCCAGTTCCATCGCCCACGATATCTACTACCGGATCATCGATTCATCAGCCTCAGAAGAAAAACGGGTGTTTGTCGGGCGGATTATGGTAGGTTTTTCCCTCGTCCTCGCCGGCTATTTTGGGGTGAATCCGCCGGGATTTGTGAGTGAGGTGGTAGCTTTTGCCTTTGGTTTAGCTGCTGCTAGTTTCTTCCCGGTGATTTTCCTGGGGATTTTCGACAAGCGCACCAATTCCGAAGGTGCGATCGCCGGTATGTTGACGGGTTTAATTTTTACGATTATTTACATTGTCGGCGTCAAGTTTGGCGGTATGCAACCCTGGTTTTTTGGGGTTTCTCCCGAAGGAATTGGTACTTTGGGGATGCTAATTAATTTCGCAGTTACCCTAGTGGTTTCGCGCCTAACGCCACCTCCTCCAGCCGAAATTCAAGCGATGGTAGAAGACCTCCGCAGCCCATTGATTGAAGAATAGGGCATTGGGCATGGGGGATTACGAAAAAGGGTAAAGGCTACGGTGTACACACAAGTCTGAAATAGCTGAAAAACCCAAGGTTTTACCCCACCCTAATCCTCCCCCAGCCCCCCCGCCCCTTATCCCCAGAGGGGGCCCCACCTTCCCCTTTTCCCCTTAACCGACAAGTATTGATATTTGCCCTAGTACAGCACGGCGGAAATAAACCACCCATTCCCAATCAATAAAACCCTTACGCTGTCTTCATTTTTAATTTTTAATTTTTAATTTTTAATTCCGTCTTGCGGTACTAGCTCTAAATTCTCATTTTTCAACAGATATTTGTGCAAACAAAGTTAATTACATCTGCAAGTCCAGACTGAGTTTTTAAATTAGTAAAAATAAAAGGTTTATCGCCGCGCATTTTTTTAGCATCTCGTTCCATCACACTTAAATCTGCACCAACATAAGGTGCAAGGTCAATTTTGTTAATCACTAACAAATCAGATTTAGTAATACCGGGGCCACCTTTGCGGGGAATTTTATCACCAGCCGCAACATCGATGACATAAATTGTTAAATCCACCAATTCTGGACTAAAAGTAGCAGCCAAATTATCACCGCCACTTTCCAAAAAGACCAAATCCAAATCGAGAAAACGTTCTTCTAACTGTTCAATTGCTGCCAAATTCATCGAAGCATCTTCGCGGATAGCAGTATGAGGACAACCACCAGTCTCTACACCCAAAATGCGATCGCTAGCCAACGCCTGAGAACGCACTAAAAACTGAGCATCCTCCTGAGTATAAATATCATTCGTCACTACCGCAATCTGATACTGCTCACGCAATCCCTTACACAAAGCATCCACCAAAGCGGTCTTCCCCGAACCCACCGGGCCAGCAACTCCCACTCTAAATGTATTCATTCTCATTTGTCCTTTGTCCTTTGTCACTTTCGCTTGGTAGATGGTTATTAGTTATTAGTTATTAGTTTTTGACCAATGACCAATGACAAATGACTAACTCCTAAACAACCTTGTATACTGCGTTTCATGCTGCATACTTGCCAGCGACAAACCCCAACTACAACAGGCGAGTTGATCATCCTCCAACGCTAGAATTTCCAATGCCGCAGCACTGAGTAATGGTTGCAAATCTAGCAATAACTGCTGTCCTGCTGTTTGTCCAAGAGGGATAAGTTTCACGCCAGCAGTAATCAAATTACTTGCCCAACTGTGCAGATATCCAAGTAATGCAGCTTTGATATTGATTTGCCAATGGGCAATGGCAATGCCAAAAGCGATCGCATAATTGCAAGGATTACCTACAGCATTGGCAATAGGTACAATCTGCGGTTCTAGTTTACCAAGTAATTGGATGAGCGATCGCCCCATCTGCCAACTAGAGGCGCGTAATTCTTCTGTTTCTCTAGCGGCGGATAACCAGAGATTCCAACGGCATAGCGACTCTGCATCATTCATTTTTGCGGATTGCTGCGATCGTACCATCACCGCCGCCTCTAAACGAATTGCCCCGCAGAGCAACTCTGCTTTTAACCAAAGTTTGAGATGTAAGGCGTCGGCAATAATACCATTTTCTACGAGCGTTTCCAAGCCTTCAGAATAACTATATGCTCCCACAGGCAAAGCGGGGCTAGCCAATTGTAAAATACTCAAAAGATGACTATCAGTGAGCATGATGGTGTTGTCCATAAGCTCCTAATTCTGGCTGAAATGGTAAAATTTCCTCTTTAACTTCTAACCCTAATTGTTCCAACATTGTGCGTAAAACTGAGTCTGAAGACAAGCGTAAATAAGTTGGAGTAATTTCTACAGGTACATGACGATTTCCTAGATGGTATGCCGCCCGTAATAAAAGTGGTGTTTGGGCAAAAGCAGTCAGTACTAGTTCTGGTTTAGCAGCAATTCTGATTAAACTGCTATGGGTTTCTTCTTGCAGAATATCGCCATCGTGTAAAACAGTTCCTCTGGGTAAATGTAAAAATATAACTTTACCATCTTCAGTTTCAAAGCGATGACGACTGCGAGTGCGTTCTTCTGCTGTCAGCGCCAGAGTAAAAGTAACTGCGGCATCGTGATTAGGTGGTTTAAGTTGGGTAAATGTCAGCATACAAAGTTTTGCTTGATCTGTGCTTTTCATTATGGTTCTAATTTAAATACCATAACTGCCTTGCCCAAAGGAAAGATAAATTCAAGGCGTGCGTGAGTATTGGATTGTCGATCACTTTACTAAACACGTTGAAGTTTATCGGCGGGAAAAAGCACAGTTGGTTTTAGTTGCTACTTTGTTAGGCGATGATGAAATCACATCGCCACTTTTACCCTGATTTTTTTATCAAGAAAGGCAGAGGGCAGGAGGCTCAGTTGGCAGAAGGGAATACTGCTTCCAGCCCTTATTAGAGTGACCGAAACGAACACAGGGTCTAAAATCCCGCCGAAAACAAAAGCGCAAACAACATTGGGCGTGCCACAAGGGTTTCAGAGCAAATAAATTTATTTATGCCCAAAAATAAAATATTTATTTCGAGATGCACAGCACGAGAAATAATACGTCCTTAGTTCAGAGCAACTACATTTATGTATGGGGTTCTCCCCCCTGCCCCCTGCCCCTTGTCCTCTTCTCTGACTTTTGGGGCTTTTCTTTTTAATCCCCTTGGGTGATAAAATCAACAAGAAAAAATTAATTCTTTGTCGCGATAAAAAAGCAAAATTAAGCTACTAAAAACCTTATTTAGTAGTAATACTATAATTCTTCTCTATTGCCTATTTTTCGCTGTACCTAGTCCAGATTTTTCTCTATAAAATTTTATTTTGTGGAAATATGCACACTCATTATTTTCCGAAAACACAATGTGAATAATTTCCCTTAAGATATCGCTTTGCGCCAATAGCTAAATTGTCTCGTCATCAAAGCGATATCTAGATAAAATTAGCTTATATTACGAAAAACTGGGGATTTCAGAGTTAGAATCTTTTGATATCGCAGTAGACAGCGATGGTGAAGTATTTTGGCTTTTTGCAGACAGAGTTGCTAGCAATTTAGGCAGTGCAAGGCAAGCAACAGTATTGAGCAGCGTCAGTAATATACCATCGATTAAACTCATGTGCGATCGTCCTTATTTCAAAATTGGTGTTTACTATATTTTTAGTTTGAAGCAAAATTAGTACAATTGCTTCAAAGCAGTATTTGAATTTCTTTTATCGGTTATAAGCTAACTAAATATATTCTGATAATTTAAAGTTGACTAGTAAAATATCTTTTTTCTCTCTGTGTCACGCCAGTTGCGACAACGGGGAACCGGCTTACAGTACTGGACTCACTGCAACACACTGGCTTCTCTGTGGCTATACAATGAATTGGTCATTAATTTAACCACAGAGATATAGAAAACACAGAGATAAGAGGTTGATGTCTAAAATTATTATCCACCTTGAGAGGGCTAATCTTAAATATTATTTTCTTGACAACCTGAAATTAATTACTATAGTCTATTAATTTACACGTTTTTCAGTAGAACAAATAATAATAAGCATGAGCAAGAGAATTAGCATTTTGCTAGTAGCAATATTGGTTACAAACTCTACAGCAGTAAAGCCTTCCACTGCGACAGAAAAGAATCTTACTTTCCTTGTTAATAATATTAACTCTATAGCTTTGGCTCCAATTAAAATAGGACAAGCTATAGAACCTAGAGTTATAAAGCTTCGTCTAGCAGATTCTGGGGTTTCAGTAGGAAGTGTTTTGTCTTGGGGATTTGCTGGTTTGATTCAAAAAAGATCCACTGATTGGGTTCGTTTAGAAATAACTGATAATCAAGTAAAAGTAGTACATACAACAAGAACAACTAATTGGTTAACTCAGGTTTCTAAATGGTGGGATCATCCTGTTAGAAAAATTGCTTTTAAGCCAGATTCTTGTCAAGTAGATAACGTGTCAAATCAAGGCGGCTCAAATATAGAAAACCAATTAAGAGATATAAAAAAGTTATACGATTCTAAATTAATAACAGAGCAACAGTATCAAGAATTACAGCGTAAAGTTATTAATCAAATAAATACAACGCCAAATCAACCTTCCACTAGCAACTCTGAGTGTGTTTTATTAGGAGAAAATGCGATAGTACAACTGAAAGATATTAGTTTAGTGACTAAAGGAGAATTTAAAATTGAATATTTAGAAGGTAATGAATGGAAATATGCAGCCTTTAGAGTACCAGAAAAAGAATATCGATAGTAGTCTGCAATCAAGAAATTTTCCTACCGATAAATTGGTGTTTAGACTCGGAAGTTCGCCATGTGGGAAGATTCTTATTAGAAGAAGCTCAATTGAAGCCACACCAAAGTCGGTACTGGCTGACTCCCCCCTGGATGAAAAATTTGATGCAAAAGTTGAAGATATTACAGATTTGTATCAGTAATTTCTCTTGGCAAACAGTCCATCAATTCGGAGAACACTTGGCACAGAAATCAGGACTGAATTTACAAAATTGACTACCTGTTACTGGGTAAGCTGTACAATAAGGAAAACTGGTAAGTTCAATTTTGGCTGTTTGTAATTTGGAACCATTCGGCAACACTTCGGTAAGTTTGGTTTTCTCAGCCGAAAGGATAGTTAAAATTTTAGGTAATGCTATGCAAGCAGCAATATTGAGCAGCGTTAGCAGTATTGTGTCTATAAAATTCATAGGTAATCATCTCCTGTGAAAAATAGGCGTAGGCGTAGCCCGTCGTAGACATCGCTGTTCTTAGATGCAAACACAATCCATTGCATTCACTCTATGTAAATTAACTTTACCATAAATTTTTGTAAATATAAACGTGGAATTCCTGGAATTATCATACATAGAAGGGAATGTAGATAATAAGGATTGATATTGTAGCGTAATAACAAAATAAGTTGGAAAATAATCAGTTTACGATACTTAGGTAAGGTGTTATGTCAAAAACCCAAACCGCGTCTTCTTTTTTATCTAACATTAGTGAACGAGAACGCCAAGCATTAAAGCGGGTGGTAGATTACACAAATGTGGAATCGCTGCCAGAAATTTGGCCTTTGGCAGCTCAACAATTTGGTAATATTGTCGCCCTTCACAACCCTCATGCTAAACCAGAAGTAGTGATTACTTATACCCAGCTAGCAGAGCAAATGCGACTATTTGCTGCTGGGTTACAAGCGTTGGGAGTAAAAGTAGGCGATCGCATTTCCTTAATTGCTGACAACAGTCCTCGCTGGTTTATTGCCGATCAAGGCATAATGACCGCTGGAGGAGTTGATGCAGTGCGTAGCTCCCAAGCGGAAAAGGAAGAACTGTTGTTTATCATTGCTAATAGCGGCAGTACAGCGATCGTAGTTGAGGATTTAAAAACACTTAAAAAACTACAAGACCGCCTCAACGATTTACCAATTCAAGTGGTCATCTTACTTTCCGATGAAGCACCACCTACAGGCGAAACCCTAAAAGTACTGAACTTTTCTCAGTTGATCGAAATTGGGGTAAATCATAATTTCGTGCCAGTCAAGCCAAATCGTGACGCCCTAGCAACACTAATTTACACCTCCGGAACTACGGGTAAACCCAAGGGTGTAATGCTGTCTTATAACAACTTGATGCACCAAGTGATAACTTTTGGGACAGTATTGCAACCAAACGCGGGTGATATGGTTCTTAGTATCCTGCCTTCGTGGCACAGCTATGAACGAACTGTTGAATATTACCTACTATCTCAAGGTTGCACACAAGTTTATACCAATTTGCGCTCCGTAAAAGGGGATTTGAGACAATTTAAACCCAACTACATGGTCGGTGTACCCCGCTTATGGGAATCGATTTATGAAGGAGTGCAAAAGCAGTTCCGCGAACAACCAGCCAAAAAGCAACGCCTAATTAAATTTTTATTGGGCATGAGCGAAAAATATATTAGAGCGCAGCGAGTTGCTCAGGGATTGGATTTAAATAATCTTCATGCTTCAGGCATCGAACGATTAGCAGCTAGGATAATCGCAGCGGCTTTATTACCCCTCCATGCCTTGGGAGAACGACTGGTTTATGCCAAGGTGCGGGAAGCCACAGGAGGACGAGTTAAGCAGATGATTAGCGGCGGCGGTGCGCTTCCTAGACATATAGATAACTTCTTTGAAATTATTGGTGTGCAGATTTTGCAAGGCTATGGCTTGACAGAAACCTCTCCTGTTACCCATGTGCGGCGTCCTTGGCGAAATTTGATTGGCGCATCAGGACTACCACTCCCCGCTACAGAAGCTAAAATCGTCGATCCTGAGACAAAAGCACCTTTGCCAATAGAAAAGCGAGGCTTGGTATTGTTGAAGGGGCCGCAGATTATGCAAGGCTATTACCAAAATCCGCAAGCGACAGCGAAAGCAATTGATGCTGAAGGTTGGTTTGACAGCGGCGATTTGGGTTGGCTGACACCACAAGACGACTTGGTGCTGACTGGCAGAGCAAAGGATACGATTGTATTGACTAACGGGGAAAACATCGAGCCACAGCCGATCGAAGATGCGTGTTTGCGATCGCCATACATCGATCAAATTATGCTCGTCGGCCAAGATCAGCGCAGCCTGGGAGCCTTAATTGTCCCCAATATCGAAGCCTTAGAAAAATGGGCAGTAAGTCAGAATTTGATACTGGATACGCCCAATGATCAGGTAACTTCCTCAGATAGTCAAAAAATTGACTTCGAGAGTAGAATGATCCAGGATTTATTTCGCCAAGAATTGAATCGGGAAGTCCAAAATCGTCCAGGCTATCGACCGGATGACCGCATCGGAGCGTTTAAACTCATCCTGGAACCGTTTTCCATCGAAAATGGCTTGATGACACAAACACTGAAAGTTCGCCGACATGTCGTCACGGAACGCTATCGCGATATTATTGACGGCATGTTTGCCTGATGATTCCACCTGCTAACTGTAAAGAGTGAACGTGAAATATTTATGGATGTCTCCAAGTCTAATTTGCTTCTGAAACGCGTCGTCAACGTCAAAGTCATTGTGACTCCTCTCTGGAAAGAGGAAGTACAACAGCAGCTGCAAACGCAGATCAATCAACTTGATCAGCAATTGCAACAGCTAGACGTTGAAGGACAAAGAGCGATCGCGGCAATTCAAAAGCAGAGTCTGCAACCACCAGGCCCCCAGACCCTCCAACAAATTGACAATATTCAACTCCAAGTCAATCAAAAGAAAAGTGAATTTCTAGAGCAGAAAAATCAGTTGCTGCAAAACCTCCAGCAAGTGCAGTTTCTCCAGCAGGATCAGGAAGTTAACCAATTTCAAATGGAAGGCTTTTTCCGGGTAGAAACCGGTGATAACCTGATTAGCAAAATGCAGGTCGAAATCGTTCTGCGCGATGGCGTTGTAGAAGAAATTCGCGGCGACATTTAAATTTGTCATTTGTCATTTGTCCGTTGTCATTTGTTTTGTGACCAATGACTAATGACCAATGACCAATGACTAATCACAGATGTGATTTAACTTTGTTTGGGAGCGGCTTCCAGCCCAACATTCTCTCTGGGAGCCAGCCCAAACAATTTGCCAGACTGGGGGTGAACTGATAAAAAGCGATCGCCCAAAGGTGGTCATCTCAACTCGATATTTAATACCAACTGAATCATCACCCTGTTTGATTTGTGTAATCGTCACTAAGGCCTGATTTCGTTGCGGATAAGCTACCTCTACTTTTCGTGTTCCTCCCACTGATGCTATGTCCTCAAAGGCATTCAGGGCGAGGGTCGCAGGATCACTACCTTGGAGAGATGAGTTGATCTTTTCTAGAGGTATAGTTTTATAATCGGAACGGTCTAAATATGCCACAAGTTCTTGAGACTGATGTATTGCTCCCACCTGCTGGGCTTGTTCGTTACTAGTCTCAACAATCGGTACAGATGGCTGGCGCTGGGTAATATAAACTCCAGCACCAGCACTGGCAAAGATACCAAGTATCACAATCAAAAAGAATTTTAACTTTGCCGACATATAAGTAAACAGGAATTTCAAATAGGTTTATTACCAATTTTGAATTCGAGATGGAACTTCATCTTATATTCTCTACTTGTGAAAAGCTCCTGTATCTTAAGCAGTAGTTATGAGGAATATAAATAGCAATCCCATGTAATCTGTGAGAAACTCGTGGTGGTTTTTGCAAGTCAACGACTAAAACAACATTGAGATATTAGCCAACCATTGAGGATAGCTCTGTATTATAGACCTCTAAGCCATATTTAGGTTCCTAAAGTCAATTGATTAGTTATTAGTCAAAAGTTAATGCCCAATGCCCAATGCCCAATGCCCAATTCCCAATGCCCAATGCCCAATGCCCAATGCCCAATGCCCAATTCCCAATGCCCAACCTAAAATATAAACAGTCCAAAACTCTCCCGCCAAGATACAATTCGATCTGATAAAAGCTGTTAAAGTCCATAAACCATTGATTCCCAAGCCACCCTATGAGCATTCACGAAGTATTTATGCCGGCTCTGAGTTCTACCATGACCGAAGGCAAAATCGTCTCCTGGGTGAAATCGCCAGGTGACAAAGTGGAAAAAGGCGAAACAGTGGTGGTTGTAGAGTCAGATAAGGCAGATATGGATGTAGAAACCTTCTATGAGGGATTTCTTGCCCATATCATAGTTGAAGCTGGTGAAACTGCCCCGGTAGGATCTGCGATCGCCTTCATAGCCGAAACGGAAGCTGAAATTGAACAGGCCAAATCTCTTGCCAATTCCGGCGGCATAGCTGCTAGTGCTACCTCATCCCCTGAACCAATCCCCGTCACAGCCTCAGCTGCAACACCTGCCTTAGCGTCTCAAAACGGGTCTAACCACAAAGAAGGGAGGCTTGTAGTTTCACCCCGTGCCCGCAAGTTAGCCAAAGAACTCAAAGTTGATTTAACTACACTCCAAGGTAGTGGCCCCCACGGTCGCATTGTCGCCGAGGATGTAGAAGCATTGTCCAATAAGGGCAAGCAACCCGCCCCTGCCCCAGTTGCCCCACCCGCACCTGTACCAACCAGTGCCCCATCTGCACCCCCAGCAACTCGCACACCAGCACCCGCACCGGTAGCGGCTGTTCCTGGTCAAACCGTGCCTCTAACTACCTTCCAAAATGCCGTAGTGCGGAACATGGTAGCCACCATATCCGTGCCCGTTTTCCGTGTCGGTTATACAATTACCACCGATGGATTAGACAAACTTTATAAACAAATTAAATCCAAAGGTGTGACAATGACAGCGCTACTGGCGAAAGCTGTAGCGGTAACATTGCAAAAACATCCACTTTTGAATGCCAGCTACTCAGACCAGGGTATTGTTTATCATTCTGATATCAACATTTCCGTAGCAGTAGCGATGGATGATGGCGGATTAATTACACCTGTGCTGCAAAATGCAGACGCAGTGGATATTTATTCTCTATCGCGTACTTGGAAGTCTTTGGTAGAACGTGCGAGAGCAAAACAATTACAGCCCCAAGAATATAACAGTGGTACTTTTACCCTGTCGAACTTGGGGATGTTTGGCGTAGACAAGTTTGATGCGATTTTGCCACCTGGGCAAGGTTCAATTTTAGCGATCGGGGCATCCCGTCCGCAAGTGGTAGCAACACCTGACGGTTTATTTGGCGTGCGGCAACAAATGCAAGTCAATATTACTTCTGACCACCGCATTATTTATGGTGCCCATGCTGCGGCGTTCTTGCAAGATTTAGCGAAATTGATTGAGACAAATCCTCAATCTTTGACACTGTAGTTTTGAAAAGACACCAAATTTAAATGTTAGCGCTATCAGCGAGCATTAGTTTGTCATAGAGTAGCGCTAACAATAAACAATACCTAAACTTAAATTTTTTTATGGACAAACTATGTAGAGGTGTGGCGATATCACGTCTCAACATTAGTTTCTCTCCAAACTGATATCACAGTGACATACGACAACACTCTTAAATATCTGGTTGAGCAGTATCCAGAAGATTTTATCCGCTACTTACTTGTATCTGAAGCAACGGATATCCAGATTCTCAAAACAGAATTAAATCAAGAACCAATTCGTCAGTTTTTGAGGAGAGAAGATATGAGAGAATCTGCCATTTATCAAGAAATTCTCCAAGAGGGACTTCAAGAAGGGAGACAACGAGGCATTGAACAAGGCATTGAACAAGGCATTGAGCAAGGCATTGAGCAAGGAAGACAATCAGAACTGAGGCTAGTGATGCGTCTATTAACTCGTCGGCTCGGTTCAATTAATTCTCAATTACAATCTCGGTTGCAAGATTTGTCCCTGGCTCAGTTAGAAGACTTGGGTGAAGTACTACTAGATTTCGCCAGTGAAGATGATTTGATGAATTGGCTGAATAGAGTCCAAACTTAGAGCGATTAATCACTTACAAGCTACAACAAAATTCTCCTTTTGCTCAGTCGCACACTAATCTTACTTGCTTCACGCCTTTTGGCAAGTTACAAAAAAAGTCAGATTTTCGTACCAAGATTTTTGCTCAGTCGCCTCTGCTTCAATTTTTTGACGATACTCTGCTTTTAATTCTGCCATTTGCCCTGATGAAACTTGTAACAATGGGTTTTCTCTAGGATGAAACCATCCTCCATTCCATTCTCTAGCTTGATCTAGATTGCGGTAGAAACCTAATTGTTGTGTCTTGACTTCAATATCTTTAAAACCAGCTTCTACAAGCAGATTATGACACTTTTCGGGAGTGCCTGTCGGCTCATTGATATTTGTCAGAAAAATATCATGTTTGCCACAAATTTCCATTATGAGTGGCGCTCCACATGATTGCTCAGAGCAACAAGAAAAACTCACAACTCCCCCTGGTTTGAGAAAACCATACCATTTACGTAGAGCAGCAAGAATATCTTTAAAATACACTATCGCTGTAGAGCAAAGAATTACATCAAAACTTTCATCATTGAAATTTATGTATTCGGCATCAGCTTCAATTAGTTCGATATTTTGCAAACCTAATTCTTCAATTTTCTGTTGTGCTTGAGCTAGCATACCTGAAGAAAAATCTACTCCAGTTACTTTTCCTTCAGAACCGATAATTTGTGCAACAGCAATGGCAATGATACCTGTGCCAGTTGCCATATCTAATACTTTTTGTCCCTTTTGCAGTTGAACTAAATCTAGTAGAGGTAGAGCGCGATGAATTGTGTAATCGTTGTCGTAGCTATTTCTGCTATCAAAGAAATCAATTACTTTTTTCTTATATTGCTGTTCGTATTCACTATTTTGCATGACAAGTCTATTTACTTAAAAAAATCATTTATTCTTCAGCGGATCTTTACGTTTAAAAATGAAAAAGGCGGGCACTACCCACCTACAAATTTATCCCTTAACACAAAGAACTTGCTTGAGTGTTGCTACAACTTCAACTAAATCTGCTTGATTTGCCATAACTTGCTCAATCGGCTTATAAGCACCAGGAATTTCATCTAACACACCCTCATCTTTACGACATTCTACGCCATTTGTTTGCTCTATCAAATCATCAAGTGTGTAGACATTTTTTGCCTTATTTCTAGACATCAAACGCCCTGCACCGTGAGAACAAGAACAGAAGCTGTGGGCATTACCTTTACCTTTAACGATGAAAGACTTCGCCCCCATCGAACCAGGAATAATCCCATAATCTTCAGTCTGGGCGCGGACTGCACCTTTACGAGTAACATATACATCCTCGTCAAAATGCACTTCTTTTTCGGCGTAATTGTGATGACAATTAACTTGCAATAAAGGTTTAGTTGCTTTCCCACCGACTAAATGCTTCTCAACTATGTGCTTAAAACGCGCCATCATCACATCGCGGTTGACACGCGCATAGTTTTGTGACCATTGTAAATCGTGCCAATATGCCTGGAATTCTGGCGTACCTGCGACAAAATGAGCTAAATCTGGGTCAGGCAATTTATTACCTGCCATTTTTGCTAATTCTCTAGCTGTGTGAATATGACACTGGGCAAGTTTATTACCAATGTTACGCGAACCAGAATGCAGCATCAGCCAAACTTGATTCTCTGTATCGAGGCATACTTCTATAAAGTGGTTTCCTCCACCCAGAGAACCCATTTGTTTCATTGCTTTACCTTGTAGGTCTTGCACGCCGCGATGTAAGTCTTTAAAATCATCCCAGTGTTGCCAATTGCTGACGGATTTTTCAACGTCTTTATTTTCGTTGAATCCAGTTGGAATTGCTGCTTCAATATCCAGGCGAATTTTCTTCAATTTACCTTCTAGTTGTTCGGCGGAAAATGATGTTTTGATAGCGCTCATACCGCAACCAATATCCACACCGACAGCCGCTGGTATAATTGCCTCTTTGGTTGCAATTACAGAACCCACTAAAGCACCTTTTCCTAAGTGAACATCTGGCATTAATGCCACGTGCTTAAATACAAATGGTAATGATGCCACATTCTTGGCCATCTTGGTTTCTTCTGGCCCCAAAGAGTGATTTGCCCAAGATAAGACGGGTGCTGGTGTGGTAATTTCTAACTTTTCGTAGGGCATAATTGTTTCTATTTTGGATTTTGAATTTTATATTTTCGATTGGGTCTATGTCACTAATAAGTATCGGTATGACCTATAACTCATTATCGATAGGACTAGTACCGCAAGGCGGAATTAAAAATTAAAAATTAAGACAGCTTAAGGGTTTTGTTGATTGGGAATGGGTGGTTTATTTCCGCCGTGCTGTACTAGTTAGTTGTAGCAATTTAAATGTCATATTGTCTTTCATTTTGTTCACTCTATTTTCGTGAAGCTGAAGAACTACTTTTAGAGAGTAGCCTCTTTATACTACAAATGTAACTAAAACTATTACAAACGTCAAGCCTATACCACAGACAGAAAGCAGATGTTTTATAAATGTATTAAAATTTGTAAAGAAAATTACTTTACTTAAGTAAACTCTTAAAGTTCTGACACAATATGACAGTGCGTCAAGATACAATCTGGGAACGTTTTTTATCCCCTATAGTGCGTCTTTTGATTGATGAAGACGGGTTACGGCGTTACGCTGATAGTATTGACTGGGAGAAAGAGTGCGATCGCTTCCAACGAGATGATGTGATAATTCCGGCGTACTACAGTAGTCAAAATTTTCATGGTGTTACAGGCGGATATCTCAATTCCAGTGCAGCAGTTACTTACGATCCGATTACCCAATATGTTCTGCCACCGAATGAAAGTATTGTCCGTCAGGCTTTAATTGATGCCGTCAAGGTGAAACCACGACGCATACTTGATTTAGGTTGCGGCACAGGTTCCACAACTTTAATGTTAAAACAGGCTTTCTGGCAAGCAGAAGTTATCGGTTTGGACTTATCACCCTATATGCTGGTAAGGGCAGAAGATAAAGCTAGAAATGCCGATTTAGATATAGTCTGGCGACATGGAAATGCGGAAAAAACGGGTTTGAGTGATGCAACATTTGACTTGGTGACGGCTTCTTTGCTATTCCACGAAACACCAGATGCGGTGTCACTAGCAATTTTGCGGGAAAGCTTCCGGTTGCTGGTAACTGGAGGGCAAGTATTGATTCTAGACGGCAATCAGAAGACTCTGCGTCAGCTAGAATGGCTCAATGATGTTTTTGAGGAGCCATATATTCGTGAATATGCAGCTAGTAGTATAGATGCGAATATGGGTGCAGCTGGATTTGAAGCAGTGCGATCGCAGGATGTATGGTGGATAAATCAGGTAACCAGCGGCGTTAAACCAATCAAAACCGAAAATATTCGGCGGTATGCTCCCACATCAATAGATAATAATGATTTGGAGGGACTTGGTTCTCCAGCGTTTGGCATAATGGCATGAGTTTAAAGGCAGTTCTCTTTGATTTTAATGGTGTGATCATTAACGATGAGCCAATCCATCTGCAACTGATAGATGAGATTCTCATTGAAGAAAATCTCCAACCCCAAAAAGTGAGTGAGCGTCAAGCTTCTTTGGGACGTAGCGATCGCGCTTGTTTTCAGCAATTACTCGCGAATCGTGGTAGAGTAGCCAACGAAAACTATTTAACTCAGTTGTTGTACCGCAAAGCCCAAGCTTATACGGTGGAACTAGAGAAAATAGAGAAACTGCCTTTATATTCAGGTGTAGAAGACTTAATATTTCAGGTGCGATCGCGGAATCTGAAATTAGGACTAGTCAGTGGCGCTATTCGCAAAGAAATAGAATTGGTACTCCACCGAGCTAAACTAGCCGAGCATTTTAAAATTATCGTAGCAGGTGATGACATCACCACCAGTAAACCAGAACCCGATGGTTATCTACTGGCAGTGAAACACCTAAATAAAGAATATCCGGAATTGAATCTTCAACCACACGAATGTCTGGCAATTGAAGATACTCCAGCTGGTATCGAGGCGGCGAAGCGATCGCAAATGCAAGTTGTTGGTGTAGCAAATACTTACCCATTCCACATGCTCCAACGCTGCTGCAACTGGACTGTTGATTATCTCAGTGATTTAGAACTCGAACGGGTGCAGAAGGTTTATTCTCAAAAAGAGCCTCAGCCATCGGTAACTGAGTGTTAGAATACTCTATGGTGATAGTGGATTGAGTTAAAGAGTGATATTACTCTTGACTTGATACCGATCAAGGGGAATTAGCTCAGTTGGTAGAGCGCTGCGATCGCACCGCAGAGGCCATCGGTTCAAATCCGTTATTCTCCATGTGTACATTAAATAATTATTGTCACTTTTAAAGAATTAATGTCCAGTTTTCCAAGTTCAGGGGCATAAGTTACGTATTTTCGGGGCTTTCAGCAATCAAATCAGTTTTAAATAATTATTGTCCAGAGTTGAAACCAGTTTTAAATAATTATTGTCCAAAATCAGCCTGTAAAACTCGGCTATATATATATGTTTTCTAATTTAATTTATATAGAGCAAGCCCAAGGCTCTTGAATTACAGGGTAGCTTTAAAGCACTTTATTTGCAGTCTAATTACAAAAATTTCCTACCTCTTGTTTTACTGTTTTCACCGAAACAGAGGCTTCGCTACTATCTAGCTGCGTTTTACGTGCGATCGCAGCACTCCTTTCAAACCACCCTAATACAAAATTATATAACCAAAGCGCCTACTTCGGGGATCATAACTTTCAACCCACCACCTAACGAGAGGGCTTTGGAAACCGCACCCGTGAAAACTCTTGCCAACAATGGCTTCTGAAGGCAAAATTGACAAGCCTCCTTCAATTCCTATTTTCTACAGCCAATGAATAAAATTTTATTCATGACTAAAACAGTAATACCCAGTGCCTGGAGTTTAGACTAAATACGAGCAAACGGAAGATAACACCAACAGACTTACGGAGCTAAAAAATCACACTACAAATAAAGAACAGAAACCTCTCGAAAAAGAAAAAGTGGTCAGTCATGTTGAACTAACCACTTTTTGGTCAATGCTGAAAAGAGGAAATATCTTACAGCTTGACCATGACATTAGATAAGCTTAAACAATTCCGCACAGGAATATACACCATCCTGGGCAAAGCCAAAGATGCTTTATTTGACCTGATGGATGCAGTGTTGGTAACACGTAGTGTTTATTCATTTGCAGAATTATCGGTAAGTCCAGTATTTAGAAGAAAGTGGTCTAGTACCTATGAAGCAATACAAGACGGTGAGCCACCCAGAACAGAATTAATGAAGTTGTATATAAAACAACAGTCAGTTAGAGAACAAATAGTCTTAGCAGGAGATCATACAGCTTGGGCAAGACCTGATGCGCGCACACTTCGAGAACGAACTTTTGAGCATCAAGCCCATCCAATGTCAGGGGCAAAACCAGTAACAATAGGACAAGGTTACAGCACCATAGCAATAATTCCAGAAACAGAAGGCAGTTGGGCATTACCGTTATTACATGAACGGATTACAAGTTTTGAAAACCCGATTCAAAAAGCTGCGGCACAACTAAAACTTGTTTGTGAAAATTTGCCAACACGTCCGATTAGCTTGTGGGATGCGGAATATGGCTGTGCAAGTTTTGTCAAACAAACTGCCGACATTGCCGCAGATAAATTAATGCGCGTGCGTTCTAACTGGAGTTTAGACTAAACGCATGACAAAGTAACTCAGGATAACTGAGTCACAAGCATTACACCCCAAAATTGAAAAATCAAAGAATTAAGCAGATTGTGGCACTTGTTTTTTTTGTTTTGCAGTGCTTTTTTTGACAGTTGGATAACGAATTCTACGAGTGCGAGTTTGACCTTCTGTCCATCCAGGGGATTTTCCACGAGGTTTAGGAGGAACAGCAGGTGTCCCAATTGCCGCGAAAATTTCTCCCATCGCTTGAGCTACTCGTCCGGGACTCAGCTTGGGTTTTGGTTTTTGCCAGGGTAAAGGGTTGTCGGTGACAAAATCGCGTGCTAACCATAATTGCCAAGTCATCAGAGGTAAAAGATCACTCCATCGCTCACACTGTTCAGGAGTGCTGAGATTTGGAAGCGTCCAATGTAGTCGTTGCTTGGCAAATCTATACCAATGGTCAATCGCAAATCGGCGAAAGTAAAGTCGCCATAATTGTGATAAAGCCGGCATTTCAACTCCAACCCACACTAACCATAAAGGTTTTGTCTTCGCCTCCCCCAATTCATCAGTTCGCTGGATTTGAATCAGATTCATTGAGTGTTTAGCAGACTGTTGAAAATGCAGATTACACCACAGACGGATGCACATCTGCCCCATTTTGGAATCATTAATCTCTAAACTTTGGTCGGGTGTCCACCATGTAGTTGAGTCGTTCACCTTGAACTTATCACCATGAATCCTCGGACGACCATGACCTCGATAAACTGGCGGCGCACCATAGAGTAGTCGATTAGAACGCACGCGCATTAATTTATCTGCGGCAATGTCGGCAGTTTGTTTGACAAAACTTGCACAGCCATATTCCGCATCCCACAAGCTAATCGGACGTGTTGGCAAATTTTCACAAACAAGTTTTAGTTGTGCCGCAGCTTTTTGAATCGGGTTTTCAAAACTTGTAATCCGTTCATGTAATAACGGTAATGCCCAACTGCCTTCTGTTTCTGGAATTATTGCTATGGTGCTGTAACCTTGTCCTATTGTTACTGGTTTTGCCCCTGACATTGGATGGGCTTGATGCTCAAAAGTTCGTTCTCGAAGTGTGCGCGCATCAGGTCTTGCCCAAGCTGTATGATCTCCTGCTAAGACTATTTGTTCTCTAACTGACTGTTGTTTTATATACAACTTCATTAATTCTGTTCTGGGTGGCTCACCGTCTTGTATTGCTTCATAGGTACTAGACCACTTTCTTCTAAATACTGGACTTACCGATAATTCTGCAAATGAATAAACACTACGTGTTACCAACACTGCATCCATCAGGTCAAATAAAGCATCTTTGGCTTTGCCCAGGATGGTGTATATTCCTGTGCGGAATTGTTTAAGCTTATCTAATGTCATGGTCAAGCTGTAAGATATTTCCTCTTTTCAGCATTGACCAAAAAGTGGTTAGTTCAACATGACTGACCACTTTTTCTTTTTCGAGAGGTTTCTGTTCTTTATTTGTAGTGTGATTTTTTAGCTCCGTAAGTCTGTTGGTGTTATCTTCCGTTTGCTCGTATTTAGTCTAAACTCCAGAATTTATTTATGCCTAGATACTGAATGGTAAACGAGTTGTTTAACTTATCTTATTTTTTAGCAAATTTTAAAACTTGACCAGGTAAGTTACATTAGCACCTGCAATATATTTAAACAGCAGTTAAAACAGGCTGAAAAGGTTGCAATAAAATACCTAAAAGTTTATCAACTTCTTTAATATAGTATTCAGTCGAATCTATATAAACAGTCGTCTCTTCTAAAAATAAAAACTTCCAGTTAGTTCCACTAGTAACCGAGCCGTAAATTCGCCCAACTTCATTGCCTTGATTTTGATTGAACAGTTGCGCTGCAATCATTGCCGCTACACATTGACCCAGACCGCCGATAATATCTTCTTTTTTCGCTTCAAAAATAAACATTACCGGAGCAGAAAGAAATAATTGTTCTTGGGAATTGCTGATGATGTAATCGCAAAAGCCTTGTAAGCCTTGAGTTGCATCAACATTAAATTCATTTCCAGAGAACAGTGATATTTTATTATTTAATAATCGTCTGACTTCTGCGAGGATTGGTGCAATTAAAAACTCTGACCTTGCTTTTTCGGTTGAAATTGCAGTTGCTAAAGGAATGTAATCTATTAAAATCGTTCTGAGTGTTTCTGATGGTGTAACAGGTTTTGTATCAACAAATAAATTCCGAGTTTCATCGAGTGTTAAATCAAAACTCTTTTTCACCTTAGCGAGACTAAAATCGCTGTATGCCATCCTTCCACCTTGTGATTATTTATAGCAGTTCTCGAATGGAAGCAACACTTTTAACCTCTCTTCAAACCTCTCTCTTAAGAGGAGAAAGGCTTTGAATCTTACTCCCCAACGCTAGCAGGGAAGGGGCTGGGGGTTAGGTCTTACTTAGCTTGATTTGCTAACTCTTTCGCTCTCGCCTGGGAATCAAACTTTAATTTATTATCCCACTGCTGTGCTTTGCCAAACTTTTCAACAGCGCCATTAATATCATTATTTCGCGCTAACTTTTCACCTTGGATGACTAACACTGTTGCACCTTGCGTCAAACGAGATTGAGTTTGGCATGTTTGCAACTCTTCTAACACTTCTGGATGGGCAATGAGGTAATTATTCAGCAAATTGCAACCACTGAGTAATAAATTATCGAAATCCAAATCCCATAAAATTATCGTTTTGTCATAACCACCAGAAACTAACTGTTTTCCATTGGGGCTGTAGCCGACGCTAAAAACCTCACTCCTATGACCAGTCAGGGTTTTGAGTAGTTTACCACTGCTGACATCCCAGATTTTGATCGTCTTGTCATAACTAGCGGAAGCTAACTGTTGTCCATTGGGGCTGTAGGCAATACTTCTGACCCCACTGCTATGACCAGTCAAGGATTTGAGGAGTTCACCACTGTTGATATCCCAGATTTTGATAATGTTGTCTTCACTAGCGGAAGCTAACTGTTGTCCAGCGGGGCTGTAGGCAACGCTATAAACTGTACTATTATGACCAGTTAGGGATTTAAGGAGTTGACCATTGCTGACATCCCAGATTTTGATGGTATTGTCACGACTAACGGAAGCTAACTGGTGTCCATTAGGGCTGTAAGCGATATTATTTACCGCACTGGTATGATCAGTCAGGGATTTGAGGAGTTGACCACTTTTGGCATCCCAGATTTTGATAGTCTTGTCTTCACTAGCGGAAGCTAACTGTTGTCCAGTGGGGCTGTAGGCAACGCTATAAACTGTACTATTATGACCAGTTAGGGATTTAAGGAGTTGACCATTGCTGACATCCCAGATTTTGATAGTGTTGTCAGCACTAGCAGAAGCTAACTGTTGTCCATTGGGACTATAGGCGACGCTATATACATTACTGCTATGACCAATCAGCGATTGGCGGAGTTGACCACTGTTGGCATCCCAGATTTTGATGGTCTTGTCACTACTAGCAGATGCTAACTCTTGTTTATTGGGGCTGTAGGCGACACTAATAACCCAATTACTATGACCAGAGAGGGATTTGAGGATTTTACCACTGCTAACATCCCAGATTTTGATGGTCTTGTCACCACTAGCAGAAGCTAACTGTTGTCCATTGGGGCTATAGGCGACGCTATTGACCCAACTGCCATGACCAGTCAGGGATTTGAGGATTTTAGCACTGCTGACATCCCAGATTTTGATAGTCTTGTCAAGACTAGCGGAAACTAAATCTTGTCCGTTGGGGCTATAGACGATGTTCTTGACTACACTTCTATAACCATTCAAGGATTGGCGGAGTTTACCACTGTTGATATCCCAGATTTTGATGGTCTTGTCACCACTAGCAGAAGCTAACTGTTGTCCATTGGGGCTATAGGCGACACTATAGACCGAATTGCTATGACCAGTCAGGGATTTAAGGATTTTACCACTGTTGATATCCCAGATTTTGATGGTCTTGTCACCACTAGCAGAAGCTACCTCTTGACCATTAGGGCTGTAGGCAACGCTATTTACCGCACTGCTATGACCAGTCAAAGATTTGAGGATTTTACCACTGCTGACATCCCAAATTTTGATGGTCTTATCCCAACTAGCAGAAGCTAACTGTTGTCCATTGGGGCTGTAAGCGACGCTAATAACCGCACTGCTATGACCAGTCAGGGATTTGAGGATTTTACCACTGCTGACGTCCCAGATTTTGATGGTTTTGTCAAGACTAGCAGAAGCTAACTGTTGTCGATTGGGGCTGTAGGCGACGCTAATGACCCTACTACTATGACCAGTCAGGGATTTGAGGAGTTTGCCACTGCTGACATCCCAGATTTTGATGGTTTTGTCATCACTAGCAGAAGCTAACTGTTGTCCATCGGGGCTGAAGACGACGCTATTGACCCAACTGCTATGCCCTTCTAAAGTATTCACCTCGATCGCTCGATTTTCTTTCTTCTCGTTTGGCTTTAAATAAACCGCTTGCTGTAAAGTTGCCACAGTTAGCATTGAGATATCACTTCTGTGCTGTGCCCAAAGTGTATGCTTGAGTTTGCTACTTGCCCTTAAGGCCGTTATTAAAGCATCTGGATATTGTCCAGAGACAGCAAAGGCTTCAGAAGAATTATTGATGGCGTTAATTTGACTAACATTTGCCTCTATTGCCCACTGGAATGTTGCCGCAGCTAAAACAGCAAATCCTAAACCTGCGGTTATGGAACCAAAAAGGGCGCGTTTGAAAACACGATTAAGTTTTACTTCACTTTGTTTTCTTTGTTCTCGTTCTTTTTCCAGTTCCGCCATCACCTGTTTTAACTTCGGTTCCTGTTGCTGGCGGATAAAGGCGGCAATATAGTCATGTACCAGTTGATAACGGTCGGCGAAGTTTTCTGGTAGCAAAACCACTAAGCCGGATTGGACAAGAATCTCCAACACTAAATCTAATTTACTAATTTCAGAACCTTGTTCCGCCCTAGCTTCTGATCCCCCCGCCTTCGGCGATCGCCTTAAAAAGGGGATAGAAAGAATAAAGCCCCCCTTTTTAAGGGGGGTTGGGGGGATCTCAGAGAAATAAGGCATCAAATCGCGTTCTAACTCAGCGCGAGTCTTCA
The DNA here is from genome assembly GCF_014023275.1 of Nostoc edaphicum CCNP1411. Lineage (NCBI taxonomy): Bacteria > Bacillati > Cyanobacteriota > Cyanophyceae > Nostocales > Nostocaceae > Nostoc > Nostoc edaphicum. The sequence goes on along the minus strand of NZ_CP054698.1, from coordinate 4,219,946 downwards.
AAGGGCGAGTTCCTTTTTCATCCGTCAGCAAATACATTAATATGTCTGCTGTTTGCTGATTTTCTTCACCACAATCATTAACAACTTCATCCAAATAACGCTTAACCAATTCGTCCTTAGTGCCACGTTGCAGATATTCCGCCAAAGTTGTAATATTCTCCGTTTGCAGTTGTGCCCCCACAACCTGCAACTCAATGGGACGAACTTCACCCAATTCTCCGGCTAAATCCAGCACCATTTGTTCAACTAAAGCAGGTTCTAAGCGAAAACTAGTATTTTCAATTAAACGCTGAATAATTGACTTCGCATCAGCAGGTGAGAAGTTCCCCAACTTGTAAAGCACATTATTGCTGAGAATATCATTGCCAATAATCTTGAGACTGGACAAATCATTGCACTCTAGCAAGTAATGGATGTAATCTACCCGCAGTGATAAGATTACTTTCACTGATAGAACATTCAGACACTCTCCCAGAAACTCAAAGAATTGCTTCCTTTGTAGAGGTTCGGTGTAAACAAAGAAAAATTCCTCAAATTGATCAAAAATTAACACCGTGCGGAGGTTGCGCTGTTCGTTTTCTTTGAGTTTGGATATTAAATATTGCGGAGTTCCGAGTTCTGAGACTCGAAGTTGACCTTCTGAAGCTCGACGTTGACCTTCTGAGGCTCGACGTTGACCTTCTGAGGCTCGATGTTGACCTTCTGAGGCTCGATGTTGACCTTCTGAGGCTCGATGTTGACCTTCTAATCCTCCCCCATCCCCCTCATCCTCCACCCTGCGAGAAGCTAAAGCTACATCCCCCTCATCTCTTCCCAAAAGATTCCCCAACTCTTCCACCCAGTTGGTATAAACACGCATTACTACCGACAAATAATCTTGAGTACCGATCGCTTTATTCTTTAAAGCTGGCACTAATCCCGCATTCACCAGGGAACTTTTGCCGACACCCGATTGCCCATGAATTACTATCAACTTATAATCAGGGCGACCCATGCGTTCAATCAAACGTTCTACATCCAAGAGGCGACCAGATGCAGCAATTTCTGGGGCAATGTTTCCTTGGGGAGAGTTTGAGCGCAATGTCTCGACAAATGCCTGTTTGGTAGCTTCTAATCTACCTGCACCAATAAAAGCCCGCAAACCAAATTGCTGTTCAATAGAACGCTGTTGCTGTTTGATTTTGTATGCTTTGAGATATTCTTTCTGCTCAAAGTAAAGCTGCTGCAAAAATCTGAGAATATCCAAGTAAAGTCTGACATCTTCTAGGGGATTACCTACATTCCTAGCAGTTTCTAAGCTGAGAGTTGCCTGTTGAGTTTGACTTAATTGGTATTGAGAACGGCCTAAAATAAACTGATATAAACTCAAATCTTTTGATTTTAAATCTCTTTCGGGAATATCAGATAAAATCCCTGATGTATTTGCTGATTCCAGATTGGGAATCGTAGAAAAAATCTTTAAGGCTTGCTGAACAAGCTGATTTGCTTTGACCCAGTTTTTTTGAGCCAAAGCTACCTCAGCTAAAAAACCGTAATCTTTAGCTAATTCTCTTAGCTGGTTGTTATTTTGATGGATTACTAAAGCTTGTTCGGAAAGACTCTGCAAGGTTTCCCACTTTTGCAAGTCTCGCAAGATATCACCGAATTTAACTACTGAATTAGCAATTAAATTTGGACTTCTCAATCGGCTAATAAAATTTATATACTCTTGAATATAATGCCAAGTTGCTTGCCAATCTGGATGATTGATATCTTGATGTTTAAAAGCTTTTAAATAATAACAAAAGCCAATCTCACTAAGGATTTTTACCTGTCGTTTCATGGAATCGGAAAAACCTCTCTCCAAACCTCTCTCCTGCAAGGAGAGAGGCTTTGAATTCTCCCCCTTAACTTGTAGGGAAGGGGGCTGGGGGGTTAGGTTTTGAGGATGAGGTGAAAACTCAGGGACTTTTGCCTGTCGTTCTAAATTATGACTTTGCTGCCAGAGTTTATCAGCTTTGTGATAATGCTCTAACGCCGAATCTGTTTGATTATTTATCTGTTTGATAAAACCTAACAAAGATTCTAAATTAGCTTCAATTTCTAAATTATAAACATCTGGCTTTTTAAGTAATTCTCTTTGCGCCGCTTCTAACTCATTTTCCAGTTTGATATATACATCTACGCTAAATTTGAAGTTATTACTAAACCATTGATTAGCTGTTTCGATAATAAAATCTACTAATTCTTGTGTTGATATGGCAAAATCTCTCGTAGTTGCCCAACTTTCCAAATCAGGCGCAAGTTGTATTAGTTGCTTGTAGATTTCATCGTCAATCCACAACACTAAGGGAAAAGCAAAATTCTTGCGAAACTCCTCTCTCACTTGATTTGCAGAAGTTAACATCACAGACAAATTCTGCACTGATTCCAAACCCACAACCATCACACAGGCTGGCATTTCTGCGCCGAATTCTTCCTGAATTGCAGTATAAAGAGTCCTGTTAGATTGCTGCACTGCCAAGACACGAATTTCAACTTGACAAATTTCCTGCAATTTGGAGATTAAGCGATCGCGCAAGCTAGCATAATTACACCGTGCCAATATCAGCTTAAACTGTCCCACAGAGGATTCGATCGCCCAAGCTAATTGTTTCAGAGAGCGATTGCTGCTTACACGATCATCTTCTGGTGATTGCGAGTCTGTCATAAGCTTATGTGCTTTTCAGGTGCGAATTTTGACTATATGTTTTGACGTTGAGTCAACATATCCCGCCTTGCACTTAAGTGCAAGGCTAATAGCTGAAGTCCACTTCAGTGGACTAGTAGACTGGAAGTAATTATTAGTCCTCTTAAGAGGACTTTAGCTATTAGCCTGGGATTTTAATCCCTGGCGGGTGAGTGGGTAAGTGAAAGATACTTCACTGCAACTCCTTCGCTTCTGCCAAAACCGGATTAACATCAAACCAAGACTCGCCACTATCCCGATATTCAAACACAAACCGACTGCGAATCAGTTTTTGATATCCGTGGTCATCACTCACCTTTTTTCTTTCCTTGACGTGACGTAACAATTGCCACTCAACCTCAGAAATCGGCAACATAATTTCATTCCGCCGAGAACGAATCACTTGCTCTAAGGTTTCACGGGTTAAGGGAAGACTCATCTCTTCCATAATCCAGGTATTCAGCAGCCTTAACACATCTCGCACATGACCACCGCTCATTTTACATAAGCGTTCTAGGCTAGCAGCACTATCAAAAATTTCGGTAACTTTACTTAAACGCTCCTCTGGTGTCAAGTCAGGAAAAGCTCTAGCTAGTACCATCTGCTGCATGAGTGCCATTCCCTGTGTATGAACACTGCCATCAGACCATTGTACAGGTACCATTGGTAACACCTTGGGATCTTCTGGGAAACGCTGGGTTAGCATTCCGTAATCATTGGAAAACTTCAAAGATAAGGGCATGGTGTAGATGAGATGACAATTCAGCTTCGTCAAAAACTCACCCTGATCGACAAATAAATATTCTTGCTGCGGACGACCCCAAGGTTTGGCACGATTATCTATGCGGTCAAGATTATCGACAATTACCACCAGACCATTTTTACCTTGCTGTTTGAGTTTAGCGATCGCAGGTTCCAATAATTCTTGATTAATCGCTTCCAGCAGTTTCGTTTTCTGCGGTGCTAAATACTGATTGAGTTTTTCTCGCAGTGTTGGGTCATTTTTCATCTTCGCGGTGATTTCACCAATGCCCACAGACAGAGACAACTTTTCTTTATCTGCGGATAAACCGACATCACCAACCACCGGAAGCTTAACTTTTCCCGCTGTCACCTCGGAGTTTAAGACCTTCCAAGCACCTTGCAGCAACTCATTAAATTTGTTAGGTGACTCCAGAGTAATTTTATCAAGACTTTGACTTACACGACGAGCGATCGCTAGCAGCACATCAGCAATATCGACATCGGTCATTTCCAGGTCGTCACTGGACTCAAAATAGACCACATGGAAACCTAACTTTTCCAGTTCTGCCTGTAACCGTAATAGTTCTGTCGATTTCCCACAACCAATATGCCCAGTAAATAAAGTGCAAGTGGGTTCATTTGGCTTAAAAAAAGTAATTTTCTGCTTCAGCTTGCCCAGAATATCACCACCTCGTACCGAGGAAAAATCTATGTAATATTTGCCATCAGAGCTATTGTTGACAAACAGAGTTCTGCTGGGATCGCTAGCCTGATAAAATTCCCGTAAATCTATGGGCATAACCTGGTAGTGCAATTATCTCGTATTGTCTTAACACATCCTTGTGGAAAAGGATAAAGTTATTTACATCTTTGCATCTCAATATTTCGGAGAATTTTCGCATTTACTACCTCAAAGGCGATCCAATCACATCACAAATTCTCTGCGTACCTCTGTGCGACGGCAGTCGCTACAACGGAGGGAACCCCCGCAACACGCTGCCCATTGGTGTCAACTTAAGCTAGAAATAGCTGCGCTACGGGCTTCATAACCCGCCAGAGAATTCATTCTCTGGCTCATAGCTAAAGTCTACTGAAGTAGACTGAATATTTTTGGGGATATCTAGTCATCTTCAGATGACTTTAGCTATGAGACAGGGATTTACAATCCCTGGCGGACGTGCGGTTTCGCGTTAAGTTGACACCAATGCGCGCTGCCTCCCCTCTGCGTTTAACAATATTTAAGTTATCTGCCAAAACCTAGACTATTTTTTGATACTATTTAAGACCGGACTCTTTAAATACTGATTGACGTATGAGCAAAGGTACCCTGTTTGACAAAGTTTGGGACTTACACACCGTTGGTACACTTCCCTCAGGGCTGACACAACTATTTATTGGGCTTCACCTAATTCATGAAGTCACCAGTCCCCAGGCCTTTGCTATGTTACGCGAGAGGGGTCTAAAAGTACTGTTTCCACAGCGGACTGTCGCCACGGTCGATCATATTGTGCCGACAGAAAACCAGGCGCGTCCCTTTGCCGATACCTTGGCAGAGGAAATGATTCAGGCGCTCGAAAATAACTGTCAAGAAAATAACATAACTTTTTACAATATTGGCTCTGGTAGTCAGGGTATAGTTCACGTCATCGCTCCAGAACTTGGGCTAACCCAACCAGGAATGACGATCGCTTGTGGAGATAGCCACACTTCCAGTCATGGGGCATTTGGTGCGATCGCATTTGGTATCGGTACTAGCCAAGTCCGGGATGTTCTCGCTTCCCAAACTCTCGCCCTTTCCAAACTGAAAGTCCGCAAAATCGAAGTTAACGGCACTCTCAACCCAGGAGTTTATGCCAAAGATGTCATCCTGCATATCATTCGCACCCTTGGCGTGAAAGGTGGTGTGGGTTATGGCTACGAATTTGCAGGGACGACATTTGAACAAATGAATATGGAAGAGAGGATGACTGTCTGCAATATGGCGATCGAAGGCGGTGCACGTTGCGGCTATGTCAATCCCGATCAAGTCACCTACGATTACCTTAAAGGCAGAGATTTTGCTCCCAAAGGTGGAGATTGGGATAAAGCAGTAGCTTGGTGGGATTCCATCAAGAGTGATGCTGATGCCCAATACGATGATGTGGTGGTATTCGACGCTGCGGAAATTTCTCCTACCGTCACCTGGGGGATTACTCCCGGTCAAGGTATCGGCGTCAACCAGTCAGTACCTCAACCAGAAGAACTGCTAGAAGAAGACCGATTTATTGCCGAAGAAGCTTACCGTTACATGGATTTATATCCTGGTCAACCGATCAAGGGTACTAAAATAGATGTCTGCTTTATTGGTAGTTGCACCAACGGTAGAATTAGCGATTTGCGAGAAGCTGCGAAAATCGCCAAAGGTCGCCACGTTGCAGAGGGAATCAAAGCCTTTGTTGTCCCTGGTTCTGAACGGGTGAAGGAAGAGGCGGAAGCTGAAGGACTAGATAAAATCTTTCAGGAAGCTGGATTTGAATGGCGTGAACCAGGATGTTCTATGTGCCTAGCCATGAACCCCGATAAGCTGCAAGGAAGACAAATCAGCGCCTCTTCCTCCAACCGCAACTTTAAAGGCAGACAGGGTTCCTCCTCTGGCCGCACATTATTAATGAGTCCGGCGATGGTCGCTACAGCTGCGATTAAAGGCGAAGTCTCTGACGTGCGTGAGTTGTTGTAATTTTTTGGTCATTGGTCATTTGTCATTGGTCATTTGTAGAAATTAGGCTGTCATTGAAATGATAGGTAAATAAAGTTTATGGTGAGTGAAGTTAAAACAGTTTCAGGGCGCGGTATACCCTTAGTGGGCAATGATATAGATACCGATCGCATTATTCCCGCGCGATATTTGAAAGCCGTTACCTTTGATGGGTTAGGCGAAGGCGCGTTTATTGATGACCGGACAGCACTTAAAGGTGAACATGCCTTTGACCAACCCCAATACAAAGGGGCGAATATTTTAATAGTCAACCGTAACTTTGGCTGTGGTTCATCACGGGAACATGCACCCCAAGCGATCGCAAAATGGGGAATCCAAGCTTTAATCGGTGAAAGCTTCGCAGAAATCTTTTTCGGTAACTGTGTGGCAATGGGCATACCTTGTCTGACAGCTGATGCTGTTACTGTTAAACAACTGCAAGAGTTAGTCGCTGCCAATCCTCAAGCTGGCGTGACAGTAAATTTGGAAACCTTACAAGTGCAAATTGGTGATTACACAGCCCCAGTTGCGATCGGTGAAGGGACAAGAAGCACATTTATTTCTGGAACTTGGGACGCTTGCGGTCAATTGGTGGCGAATGCCGCCCAAGTTAAAGCAACGGCTGCAAAATTACCCTACGTCGGTTGGGGCAATTTAGTCGCGAGTTAACATTCTCTCATTCCCTGCCTAACAAGGCTACGGTGTACACACAAGTCCTAAAAACCTAGCTTGATAAGCATTTCCTCGTTCCCAGTCTCCGACTGGGAATGCATTCATTGAGTCTCTGACTCAATATCTGACTAGAGGCAGCAGCCCCTAATCAGGCATTCCTATTTCTCTGCATAGGAACGAGATAAATTGATCTTTTTTCGACTTGTGTGTACACCGTAGGCTTAACAAGGGAGGGAATGAGAATCAGATTAAAGTATTATATTTTACTCATTATATACATGCTTGCTTGAGAGTAAATGCAAAAATAAATGCTTCAGCCTTCAGCAAAAACCCTTTATTAGTAACAGTATGAATTGATTTTTAGTAGCTGCTGTTGTTTGCTGGCGCTTTTAAATACTTTGTATCAAGACTTACTATATTTTACAGATAAACATTTAGTTATTAATACTGCTCGAAGAATTAATGTCTTTGTCAGCAAAATAACAATATGAACACGGGTTAATATTTAAAATTGTCATTTATTTAAAGCTACTGACATTCGCTTTAACTTGAGCGAAAATGATTCAATCAGTTGAAAGCTAGTTTGGGCAAGGCATTGGCGAACCATTCTTTCTTTTCCACATGCCGAAAAAGTTGAAATGTACTAAGGACTGTCTGCAAATTTCATAGTCAAGAAGTTTTAGAAAAATCGAGATTCTGCATAAAAGAAGCAAGTATCTCTGAGTAATACTTAGCAGCTAAAAACCATAAGTTTTATAGTTCATAGACAGAAACTAGTACTTTCATATTCTCTTAGAAATGAAGTATTAGTACCTCGTTATTCTCTTAAAAATTAAGAATTGGGAGTATTGATCATGGCAATAAATTGGATTCCAGGGCCAGGGCCAACTAATGGAGCAGATACAGGTACTAGTGATGCCGCTTCTGATAACTTCAGTGGTTTGGATGGAAATGACACCCTAACTGGTGGCGCTGGTAATGACACCCTCAATGGTAGCGCTGGAAATGACCTGCTACGAGGTGGCGACGGTATCGACTGGCTATTTGGTGGGGATGGCAACGATACTGTAGTAGGCGATCGCGGCAACGACACCTTTAGTGGTGGAAACGGCAACGATCGCCTGATCTGGAACAACGGTGACGGTAGCGACAGAATCAGCGGGAATGCTGGCTATGACGTGGTTGAGGTCAATGGTGCGGGTGTCGGAGACAACTTCCGCCTCCAAAAGGACGCCCAAGGAAAAGCAATCTTTGATCGGCTGAACTTAGTTCCGTTCACCTTGACTGTAGATAGTGCAGAGAGATTTGAAATCAATGGTGGTGGTGGCGATGACATCCTCGATGTCAACGACCTCACCGGAACTGGAGTAAATGCAGTATGGTTCAACGGTGGGGCTGGAAATGATTTGCTTGATGCTAGTGGCACATCTACACCCTTAACTGCCTCTGGTGGTGATGGAAATGACACCCTAACTGGTGGTACTGGAAATGACACCCTCAATGGTGGCGCTGGTAATGACCTGCTACGAGGTGGCGACGGTATCGACTGGCTATCTGGTGGGGATGGCAACGATACTATACTCGGAAATCGCGGCAACGACACCTTTAGTGGCGGAAACGGCAACGATCGCCTGATCTGGAACAACGGTGACGGTAGCGACAAAATCAGCGGAAATGCTGGCTATGACGTGGTTGAGGTCAATGGTGCGGGTGTCGGAGACAACTTCCGCCTCCAAAAGGACGCCCAAGGAAAAGCAATCTTTGATCGGCTGAACTTAGTTCCGTTCACCTTGACTGTAGATAGTGCAGAGAGATTTGAAATCAATGGTGGTGGTGGCGATGACATCCTCGATGTCAACGACCTCACCGGAACTGGAGTAAATGCAGTATGGTTCAGTGGTGGGGCTGGAAATGATTTGCTTGATGCTAGTGGCACATCTACACCCTTAACTGCCTCTGGTGGTGATGGAAATGACACCCTAACTGGTGGTACTGGAAATGACACCCTCAATGGTGGCGCTGGTAATGACCTGCTACGAGGTGGCGACGGTATTGACTGGCTATCTGGTGGGGATGGCAACGATACTATACTCGGAAATCGCGGCAACGACACCTTTAGTGGCGGAAACGGCAACGATCGCCTGATCTGGAACAACGGTGACGGTAGCGACAAAATCAGCGGAAATGCTGGCTATGACGTGGTTGAGGTCAATGGTGCGGGTGTCGGAGACAACTTCCGCCTCCAAAAGGACGCCCAAGGAAAAGCAATCTTTGATCGGCTGAACTTAGTTCCGTTCACCCTGACTGTAGATAGTGCAGAGAGGTTTGAAATCAATGGTGGTGGCGGTGATGACATCCTCGATGTCAACAACCTAACCGGAACTGGAGTAAATGCAGTATGGTTCAGTGGTGGGGCTGGAAATGACTTGCTTGATGGTACTGGCACCGCTACACCATTGACCGGCTTTGGTGGTGAGGGGAATGACAGACTCTATGGTGGAACTGGCAATGATAGCCTTTATGGTGATGCCGGTAATGACATCCTTATAGGTGGTAAAGGTAATGATATTCTGACAGGTGGTGGTGCTAGCGATCGCTTCGTGTTTAACTCAGGTGCTCCGTTCAATACTGCTGCTCTGGGTGTAGATACAATTACTGACTTCAGCCGCACTAGTGACAAAATTGTTCTGGATCAGACAACTTTCGTTGGACTTAACAATCTGTCCCAAATTAAGATAGTAGCTAATGATGCAGCCGCTGCAACTAGCTCTGGACTCATTACTTACAGTCTTGGAACTGGCAACTTGTTCTTCAACCAAAACTTGACATCACCAGGCTTTGGAACAGGTAGTCTATTTGCCAAAATTGATAACGATAACAATCCATTCACAGTTCCACCAGTATTAGCAGCTACAGACTTTGAGATTGTTGCGTAATCATACAGGATCGAATGGCACTAAGATAAGCCCAAAGTCCTGTGTTGCCTCTGGTCAAGCGACTAGAGGCGGAGCCTCTCAGGATCGGTTTCCAGCCAGGGCAAGGGCTGTATCTTAACTTAGTGCCATTCACACAGGATCTAAGACATGTCTGCAAGCTTGCAGCTAGATCCCAATAGCCACAATCATCAGCATTGCTAATTAACGTGAGTTCGACAAGTCTTATTTGACCTCTCCCCCAGCCCCTCTCCGACGCCCAGAGGGGAGGAAAAAGCGGAATTTTTCTTGCTCCTCCCTCTCCAAAACGGAAAGGGAGGCTGGGAGGGAGAGGTTCATCAAACTCACGTTAATTAGGGATAGTTCAATCCTCCTCATACTTCAACTAAGGGAAGGATTGATAATTTAGACTATAACAATCAACACGGAAGAAAGAGGCTTGAAAATATTTTGTTGCCCGTATTTTCTTATTAATTTAATCTAGGTGTTCACGCAAGACTATTCAGCTAACTGCAAAGTAAATTTAATCAAAAGACAAGCTTTATTTAAACAAGTAAAACAATTAATATATTATGATTATTAGGGCTTTTCAACTAAATGGAACGATATGCATTTACCTATCATTATTAGTGCAGCAATATTGCTATCTCTAGGTCTAAACCTACCAGTGATGTCTGAAACTACCGTAGAGATATCACAACTTACAACGAATAATAACTTGAATCTAAGACGATTAAGATTTAATCGCCGTTTGTGGAATCAGGCAAATATTTCTAACTATCGATATACATTTAGCAACAGTTGCTTTTGTATACCAGATGCTAGAGGCCCAGTAGTCATTGAAGTACGTAATGGCCAAACAACTTCAATCACTTCTGTCGCTACAGGTCAACCCGTTAATCAGCAATTCTTTCAAAAATATAAAACAATTCCTAAGCTTTTTAATGTGATTCAAGATGCGATCAACCGTAATGCATTCAGCTTGGATATAGGCTACGATCATAAACTCGGCTATCCAACCCGAATTAATATTGATTACAACAGTCAAATAGCTGATGAAGAAATATTTTTGACAATTGAGAATTTTGAGAAAATTAAATAGATATTAAGCTAATTATTTCCGCTCAATCTCGACTAAAAATAGCGGTAAATTAGCAAATCAAAAAAAGATTTACCTCTAAAAAGATAAAAGCGATGCCTACGACATCGCTTTTAACAAAAATTAACAATTTCATGAAGTTATGTTGATTTTACAAGAATAATTCTCAATTATTCAACGAATTTGTTGTGTTTGATGGCTTGACTAAAAATAGTCATTTCTGATATCTTCAAATTACTCGATAAGATTAGCACTTGCTATAAATTTCTGCGCTACTTGTGAGAAAAGTCGCTTTACTAAACTGAAATTTAACTTATTGCAGACGGCTTGAAATCATACAGCCATTTGTGAAAATCATCATTCAAAGTCATTTGCCGCTGCTGCGTCTGCCCAGTAGATGCCACAGTGTCAAGGTCGTAGTAGCGCATCTCACCCAAGGCACTACGAGCTTGGATAATTTTTGTGCGTTCAATGCGACGTTGTTCGTAACTCGTTAAAGCTTCTTGGAGATTAGCTGAATCAGAAAAACACTCTCGCAGTTCATAAGCATCTTCAAAAGTGGTATTGGCTCCCTGTCCCATCGCAGGCGCCATTGGATGAGCGGCATCGCCTAAGAGAGTGACTCTGCCCTGACTCCATTGAGTTAACGGTGGGCGATCGCAAATCGGCCCTTCCCAAATTTGCTCGGCTGGTGTTGCTTCGACCACCGCCCGAAAGGATTCATCCCAATCAGCTAATTCATGGAGAATGCGAAACTTCACCTCATCGGCGCTGTGGGAAAGGGAGTACTCAGGCGAGAACTTCCGACTAATCCAACTGGTATAGCCGCCACCCACATTGAGAATGTACATAAACTGTTGATTGCCTTTGACAAAAACTAGTTCATAGTCATTAAATAGCTCATGGTGATACTTGATGACGGCACGCCAACACATACTACCGATATAATTAGGCTTACCCTCGCCAAATAAAGTTTCTCTGATGATTGAGTTAACGCCATCAGCCCCAATTAGCAAATCTGCATATACCGATTTTTCGCCATCAAAATGAATTTCTACACCGTTTTCATCTTGCTCAAAGCCGATACAGCGATGATTCAGGTGAATAATCTCAGATGGCAATCTAGACGCTAAGACTTGCTGTAGACGATACCACCAAATAGTTAATAATGGCTGTCCATAATTCTCCAAATATTTAGTTGCGTTAGTTCGGAGTGTTTCTCCTTGAATATTCTTTAAAACCGTGTGGTGAACCTCGCATCCTGAACTTTTGAGGGTTTCGACAATTCCCGGCGCGTTGGCGCAGCCCGCCGTAGGCATCGCATCTAGGGAACTCAAGCCATTAGGAGCGAGGCCTAGTCCAGTTCCAGCCGGACGAAATTCTTGAGCTTTTTCATATACTTGCACATCGATACCTTGGCTTCTCAGTGCGATCGCAGCAGCCAAACCCCCTGGCCCAGCACCGACAATGGCAACTTTCTCTACTATGGGTTTGGATAATTTCTGAGTTAGATTTGTGTTCATATTAAAAGTCAGAATATCCCCACGAGTACATACGCTTCCTTCATGCCTCAAGGCAACCTTTGAGCTAAACCCACAATGATTAATTTTGACTGCTGAGTACTTTTTTAGTCAATCTTTCTTAAGAAACAACTCTAAATTTGGTCTTCAATGGATTGTGGTTGCTGGTGGTAACAAAAACTGCACACCCTCAGAATTGTTCACTAATCCAACAAACTTGAATAAGTACCGTTATGTCTGTTTTGGTGCTAAATTACCTAAATTTGACTTTTAAATTTCATAAACTTACTATAACGGAACTAAGCTTGCTGTATCATTTTCATATTCAAAAATGATTGTGAAGATGAGTGTATATGAACTTTAAGTCAGCTTCCGCATGTATTGGTTTAAGTCTTCTGAGTTTTTCAGTCAGTTCATTGCCGCGTTTTGTAAATTCACCACAAGTCCTTGCCCAAGAAGTTACTTCTTCATGTCCTCTGCCATCTGAGATTGCCATTACCTTCTTAGATTCTAAATGTCAGGAAGTAAAACTAGAACAGCCTAAGACTTTTTATCGCTACTATAGTAATAGTGGAAATAAATACGGCAGGTATTTAACAACTGACAAATATAAAACAAATGTAGAAGTAATCAAGAATCTAGCTCTCAATCAAGCATGGGGCAATGAAGCCACTATGATCCAAAAAATAACTTTACCAGCAGGAACAACAACTTATCAAGGAATTGTTGCCCCTCAAGTACCTACAGAATGCTATCCAGGGGGTGCTCAACAGACATTTATTCAAGATTCAAAAGATCCAAACATCAAATGGTCTGAGGGAAAAAATCTCGTCGTAGAACCTTTTAGTTGTCCGTAAAATTCATGAAAACTAAGACAGAAGAATTTATCAAGCTGATTGACCAAGCATCTGAGATTGCCGAAGAGATGCTGAAAGACAAAAAACCTGAGTCTTCAGCACATTTAAACAACGCGATCGCTGTTCTACAATCTATTAAAAGCAAGACCGTGAATGGTAAGCTTGAACCATCAGGAGGAGTCTCAACTCTGGGACTAGCTCATGGAGTGGCGGATTGGATTGAGCCGTTAGATTCGCCATTATTAAAAGCTGTAGGTGCAATAGAGGAATATTACCAAAAAAACCTCTAAATTGCCTATCTAGACTCTTTACTTGAACATGATCGTCATAGAAGCAGTGCTGAGTACCGAGTAAGAATTCTCATTTGGAACTCAGCACTGTTTTGCTGAAAGTAATGATGTAATTATTATCTACATGAAACATGGAAGAAAATTCCTTAGCTCCAATAACTTCAAACTCATTTACCCAGGACTTGAAAATCTTGGGTTCAGAGGAAGTAGAATTATCTTTGAATGTCAATAATATCTCCTACTCAGTCAAGCTAGAACCTCGTGTTACTTTACTGGATGCACTACGCGAAAAGCTGGGTCTAGTGGGAACTAAAAAAGCTTGCGATCGCGGTGAATGTGGTGCATGTACTGTATTAGTTAATAATCGGCGAATTAATTCCTGTATGACTCTAGCAGTCATGCATATTGGCACTGAAATTACCACAATCGAGGGATTAGCGCAAGATGACAAACTCCACCCGATGCAAACAGCCTTTATCACCCATGATGCTTTTCAATGTGGTTACTGCACATCGGGTCAAATTGTCTCAGCCGTAGGAATGATATTAGAGGAATCGCCAAAATCTGAGGCGGAAATTCGAGAAAAGATGAGTGGAAACCTTTGCCGTTGTGGAGCATATCCTAATATTATTGCGGCGATTCAAGATGTGCTAGAGGAAATGGAAGATGCAGCCATTTAGTTATGCTAAAGTTGCCTCAGAAGAGGTTGCGATCGCAACAGTTAATCAAGACCAAACTGCTGCATTTATTGCAGGTGGCACAGATTTACTAGGATTGATGAAGGATGGAGTTCAAACAGCGAATATATTAATTGATATTAATAGTTTGCCCTTAGCAGATATTCAATCTCACGCTAATGGAATCCGCATTGGTGCGATCTCTCGAATGAGTGATGTGGCTTTTCATCCCCAAATTCAAGAACATTATCCAGTAATTAGCCAAGCTTTGTTACAAAGTGCTTCACCACAACTGCGAAATATGGCAACAATAGGCGGTAATTTACTACAAAGAGTCCGCTGTGGTTACTTTCGCGATCCAGTTTTTCCTTGTAATAAACGCACTCCCGGTATAGGTTGTTCGGCAATTACAGGTTACAATCGAATGCATTCTATTTTCGGGGCGAGTGAACATTGTATTGCTGTGCATCCCTCAGATTTAGCTGTAGCCCTGACGGCATTAGATGCGGTAATTTGCATCCAAGGGACAGAAAAAGCCCGTCGAATTTCAATTCATGATTTTTATCTCTTACCAGGTGAGACACCAGCAAAAGAAACTCTATTACAACCTGGAGAATTAATTGTTGCCATTGAAATTCCAGATTTTGCATATAAGTCCCATTATTTAAAAGTTAGGGATCGGGCTTCCTACGAATTTGCTCTCGTTTCCGTAGCTGTTGCTTTAGATATTGAACAAGACATTATCAAATCAGCACGCATCGCTTTTGGAGGAGTTGCACCCAAACCTTGGCGTGGATGGGAAGCTGAAGAATTTCTCCAAAATAAAGCAATCAATGAAGCCACGTTTAAAGATGCAGCCGCATTAGCCATCAAAGAAGCGAAACCGCAAACACATAATGAATTCAAAATTGAATTAGTCAAACGCGCTTTGATACGTGCGCTTTCAGTTGTGGGAGGAAAGTCATGAATAAAATTATCGGTAAACCACTCGATCGCGTTGATGGTAGGCTGAAAGTTACCGGAGAAGCATCTTACACAGCCGATGTGCCAATAGAGAATTTAACTTATGGAGTGATTTTTCAAAGTGCGATCGCCAGCGGTAAAATTATCCAAATAGACACATCCGCCGCCGCAATCGCCCCTGGTGTGCTAGATGTCGTTACTTATCAACAAACTCCATCGCTGGTAAAAATACCTTTCTTTGGGCCTCCACAGCCTCAGTCAACCGAAAAAGACCATAATATTTACTACGATGGTCAACACTTGGGGGTTGTAATTGCCCAAACTTTAGAACAAGCCGAAACCGCCGCCTCTAAGATAAAAATTATCTACGAAGAAGCACCCTATACAGTCACGGCGGCAGGTGCAGAGATATTTGAACCCGAATCAATATTTTTTGGCATCATGCCCGGTAAAATCACCAGAGGGGATGTTGAATCGGGGAAAGCCCAGGCAGATGTCTTGGTAGAGCAAGTTTACACCACACCAATGGAACATCACAATCCCCTAGAACCTTCTGCAACGATCGCAGTATGGGAAGGGGATAACTTGACGCTGTATGAAACCACTCAAGGCATTTCTGCAACCCAAAGAGCGATCGCATCTGTGCTGAATATTCCTCAAGAAAATGTCCGCGTCATCTCCAAATATTTAGGCGGAGGATTTGGTTGTAAGGCGCTGCTGCGATCGCATACAATCTTAGCTGCGATCGCATCTCGTCATGTAAAACGCCCAGTAAAAGTTGTGCTAACGCGATCGCAAATGTACACTGCTTGCGGCCACAGATCCCAAACTGAACAACACTTAACGTTAGGTGCAACCAAGGAAGGTAAACTAACCGTCATTAATCACATTGGCACATCCTTAACATCATTATTTGATGACTTTGTAGAACCTGTGGGTGCAGCAACAACGATGATGTACGCCTGTCCCAACTTGGAAGTAAAATACCGTTTGGCACGCATCAACACTGCCACACCAACCTTTATGCGTGGGCCAGGAGAAGCAACGGGAATGTTTGCCCTAGAATCGGCAATGGATGAACTGGCACACACCTTAAATATTGACCCGATTGAACTAAGACTTAGAAATCATGCAGATATTGATCCCCATAAAGAATTACCTTGGTCAAGTAAATCCCTGAAAGAATGTTACCAAAAAGGTGCAGAAATTTTTGGTTGGTCACAACGCAACCCAGTTCTTCGTTCCATGCAGGATGGTTATTTCTTGATTGGTTGGGGAATGGCAAGTGCGACATTTCCCACCAACGTTGGAACTGCATCAGTCAAGGTAGAAATTTTTGCCAGTGGAGAAGTGAAAGTACGAAGTGGTACACAAGACATCGGTACTGGCACTTATACAGTGATGACGCAGATAGCTTCTGAAGTATTAGGCTTACCAGTGCAGTTTGAACTAGGTGATAGCAATCTTCCTAAAGCGCCGATTGCAGGGAACTCAATTACCGTTGCTAGTGTTTCTCCGGCGGTGCATAAAGCTGCGATCGCGGCACGGGATAGAATAATTCAAATGGCGATCAAAGATGCAAATTCTCTGCTTTACGAATCTCAAGCAGAAGATATTAGCGTTGAGTCAGGGCAAATATTTTTAAAACAAGATCCATCGAAGCGAGACAGCTACACCGATATTCTACGCCGTCATGGGTTAGAGAGTTTAGAAGTTACAGAAGAATCTTCAGCCAGTCCAGAGAGCAAAGAATACGCCAAACACTCATTTGGTGCGATATTTGTGGAAGTTGCAGTTGATGAGTTATTGGGAGAAGTCAAAGTTAGACGTTGTGTAGGCGTTTATGGTGCAGGGCGAATTCTCAACTTTAAGACAGCGCGGAGTCAAGTTGTTGGTGGGATTACATGGGGAATTGGGATGGCGCTGATGGAGAAAACTGTCATGGATATCAATCAGGGCAGAATAGTTGGTGCTAATCTTTCCGATTACCTGATTCCGGTTCATGCAGATATCCCAAATATGGAAGTGCAATTTGTTGAAGAACACGATCCCTTTGTGAATGCGCTAGGAACCAAAAGCCTGGGGGAACTTCCCATTGTTGGAGTAGCAGCTGCTATATCGAATGCAGTTTATCATGCCACAGGTAAGCGGATTCGTGATTTGCCAATTACACCCGATAAGTTGTTGTGAGTGAATTGGATTGTAATTAAAAAGGCGGTTATAAACCGTTTCGACACAAACAAAACCCACCTCCGTGGGTTTCAAACCCTCAATTTTTCTTAGAGGATGTTTGAAAAGTTTTCTTCTCGGTAATAAAACGTTCTAGATCCCCCTAAATCCCCCTTAAAAAGGGGGACTTTGATTCCGGTTCCCCCCTTTTTAAGCTATCCATTATAAACATCTTTCTTAACAGAAAATTGGACAAAAGCCAGAGATTGTGTATTGTCTATACGAAGAGCCGGAAGCATCGCAAAGTCAGCAAATGGAACAATGGATCACACAGGAACTAGAAAGAACCGAATTAGGTGACACCAGAAGAACCAAACGGTTAATCAAAATAGTCGAAAATTTAAGTGCGAAACCGGAAGCCAGTGTTTTGCAAGCAAGTGAAACATGGGCGCAAACGAAAGCCACCTATGACTTCTGGGATTCACCGTACATCAAACCATCCATGATTAGACAAGGACATATCGATGCGACAGTAGAGCGAATTACCCAACATAGAGTAGTCTTGGCAATACAAGATACCACAGAACTTAACTACACCAGCCACAAAGCTCTATCGGGAACAGGATATCTCGATAGTTCTTATGCCAAAGGGTTAAAAGTCCACTCAGTCTTCACTGTCTCCCCACAGGGGAATACCATTGGGCATCATCGAGCAAGATGTGTGGTCAAGAAACGAAGAAGAACTAGGAAAATCTGAACAAAGGAAACAAAAAACCGACAAAAGAAAAAAGAAAGTCAAAGATGGCTTGATGCTTTGAAAAAAACTGACTCAATCATTCCCGAATCAGTACAAGTAGTGACGATTGCTGACCGAGAAGCCGATTTTTATGACTTATTTGCTGATGCTCGTCGTCCTGGGTCAGATTTTCTGATTCGAGCTACTCAAAATCGCTGTCTAGTTGGCAGTGAGCAGCATTTATGGTCAACTTTAGAGTCTGTTGAGTCGGTTGGCACAATGACAGTAGAGGTAAAACGCTCTGCGACTCAAACGCCAAGAACAGCCATCTTGAAGATTCGTCATGCCACAATTACCATTGCACCACCGCAGAATCGCCCCAAAACAGAACTTCTAGCACTTAGGTGACATTGCAGGCTATTTTAGTCACAGAAGTTGAGCCACCACCAGAGATCGAGCCGATTACCTGGTTACTGCTGACTACCTTAGAGATTACCTGTCTGGAAGATGTTCAGCTGTATGTGCGATGGTATAGTTATCGCTGGTTGATTGAACGTTATCACTATGTTTTAAAAAAGTGGCTGTGGCATTGAGAAGTTACAACTCGAAACTGCCCACAGAATCGAGATGGCTTTGGCTACCTACAGTATCGTTGCTTGGCGTTTGCTGTGGCTGACTTACTTAGCTCGTTTTCAGCCTGATGCTAGTTGTGAACTAGTTTTAGCCACTCATGAGTGGCAAGTCCTCTACACCACTATTCATCATCAACTTTATCCTCATACTACACCACCGACTCTGGCTCAAGTGGTCAATTGGATTGCTCGACTTGGTGGGTTTTTTAGGTCGCAAAAGCGATGGCTCTCCAGGTGTAAAAGTTCTCTGGCGTGGATTAAGTCGATTACATGATCTGGTTGAGGGTTGGCTGCTTTGCCAGTCTTTCAATAATTAATTATTGCTCCATCCTATCGTCGGTTTCTGCGGTGTTTTCCTTCTTCCACTACCGATAATTAGTTTTTTACACCAAAGTTGCCATGCGAAAATTTCACTTTTTCAAACTCTGTTGATTCTCGTGCCCATTTTCTCCTGTCACTTGTGATTTTTTGGCTTCCATCCTTCCCTACATAACTACTCTTTTTTGTCAATGTTCTTATTAAGAAAGATGTTTATAATGGATAGCTTAAAAAGGGGGGCTAGGGGGGATCAGTTAGTACCTAACATCACAGCCAACCACTTTTCAAACAACCTCTTAGTCCACGGAGACGGACTTTGCCTGTGTAGCCGCAAATTCCATTCGCCTTGGCTCTAAATTAACTTTAATTACGAATTACGAATTACTTCACCGTGCATCACCAATCAACACAAATGGCGACCAATAAAAAGGATGACGATGGTCTGCAATTAGCTTCAACTTAGCTTTTTGCAAAGCTTCTCCTTTCGTCATACCAAGCTTGAGATTCTGATAAAAATCAACCATCAATTCTTGAGTTGCTTCATCCTCAACCGCCCATAAACTTGCCATGACAGCTTTAGCACCAGCCCGTTCAAATATATAAGCAACTCCTGCAATACCTTCACCATTATTAGTGTCTACAGCAGTTTGACAGGCACTAAGAGTAATCAATTGTGTGCCTTGTAAACCTAAAAGAGCAGCATTAGCAATGTCTAAAGCTTCATCAGCAAATAGTAACGTATTATTTTTTAAATTGACTTTTTTGCAATCTTCAGTTTGAAAACAGCCGTGAGTTGCTAAATGCAAAAATGAAAAGCGCAATGCTTGAGATTTAAACCTTTCTAAGGTAGCTTCTTTATTGATATAAAATTCACTGTCTGGCAGTATTTCTTTAATCTTTGTAACTTCCACCTCTGCACCTGGGAGATTTTGCAGGTTACTGGGTACTGGATTACCAAATGCTAAAACAGCTTGTGGTTTGGGGGATACTGCATTTTGTACATCTAGAGATTTTAGGGAATTATTGGAAATGCGAGTGAGATAGTTAACAGGATATTTCTGGATCAGAAATTGGTTGGTTTTACTGTCGTAAAGAGTCTCAAAAGGTAAATGGCACAGTTGACCAGTAGCAATAATACTCAGTTGTTTCGGTGATAAAGCCTTAATTTTGTCTTCTATAGGACTAATAAGAATATCATAAAGTTCACCGCCCGTTTCAGCGTAGCTAGCATCAGTGTCATCTTGTACTTGGTTCAAGTATTGAGTGAGAAGTTTCTTAAATTCAGTAGGGTTAATAGATTTTTTAATAACGCTTAAATCGCCTTTTGTAAAGATAAAAAAGGCAATATTGTTGGGAATATTTTTTACATTAGTCAGCAAGACAGGTTGAACTACGACTGTTCCTGCTGGAATGGAGGATGTAAGATTTTTAATATCTATGGGTGTAGTTTCAAATAGTTCTGCCACTTCAGGAAAACGGCGAGAGATATTTTCAGCTTCTGAGTAAACTTGTGCTTCTAATTGCCGAATTTGTTGGAGTAGGCTTTCGGAAAGATCGCTTTGCAGTTGTTGGCGCAGTGCTTCCAATTGCTGATTTTTTTTACTCCAGTCGTCAAGGCTCTGCTGTGCTTCTGGATTGGCAACTTTGGCATTAATGAGGCGAGTATAATCAGCAAGCTCGGCTGTGGTGAATAGGTTAACCCATTCAAAAGCTTGAGCATATTTCTTTTCGTTAATGAGAATATCAACTAAAGCAGTTGCACTTCCACCGTTTTCCTGTAAAAACTTTTGGCGATTTTCTCGTTGCAAACCCCGGCGCATTTCTAAGCTGATTTTGAGAGATTGCTCTAAATTAGTAATGGCTTCAGTTGGTCGATTTGTACTTTGGAAGACTTCACCAATATTACTCAAGGTGATAGCCTCACCAGAGCGATCGCCCACAGCACGCCTAAGGGGAAGAGCTTGGTTGTAGAAATCAAGTGCTTTTTGCCTTTCTCCTAAATCTGAGTAGAGTGTACCGATATTATTGAGTGTACTGGCAACACCTGTGCGATCACCCACTGCATGCCATAGGGGAAGAGCTTGGTTGTAGAAATCGAGTGCTTTTTGCTTTTCTCCTAAATCTGAGTAGAGTGTACCGATATTATTGAGTGTACTGGCAACACTTGCGCGATTGCCCACTGCATGCGATAAGGGAAGAGCTTGGTTGTAAAATTCGAGTGCTTTTTGCTTTTCTCCTAAATCTGAGTAGAGTGTACCGATATTATTGAGTGTAGTGGCTTCACCTGCGCGATCGCCCACTGCACTATATAGTGGCAGAGCTTGGTTGTAGAATTCGAGTGCTTTTTGCTTTTCTCCTAAAGCGTTGTAAACCGCACCGATGTTATTGAGTGTATTGGCAACACCTGCGCGATCACCCACTGCACGATATAGTGGCAGAGCTTGGTTGTAAAATTCGAGTGCTTTTTGCTTTTCTCCTAAATTGTCGTAGAATTGACCGATATTATTGAGTGTAGTGGCAACACCTTCGCGATCACCCACTGCACGATATAGTGGCAGAGCTTGGTTGTAAAATTCGAGTGCTTTTTGCTTTTCTCCTAAAGCGGAGTAGACTGTACCGATATTATTGAGTGTAGTGGCAACACCTTCGCGATCACCCACTGCACGATATAGTGGCAGAGCTTGGTTGTAAAATTCGAGTGCTTTTTGCTTTTCTCCTAAAGCGTTGTAGACTGTACCGATATTATTGAGTGTAGTGGCTTCATCTGCGCGATCGCCCACAGCACGCCTAAGGGGAAGAGCTTGGTTGTAAAATTCGAGTGCTTTTTGCTTTTCTCCTAAATTGTCGTAGACTTTACCGATATTATTAAGTGTAGTGGCTTCACCTGCGCGATCGCCCACAGCCCGATATAGGGGCAAAGCTTGGTTGTAAAATTCCAGTGCTTTTTGTTTTGCTCCTAAAGCGTTGTAGTTAAATCCAAGCCCAAGCAGTGCGATCGCTTCCCGTTTTTGGTCTTTAAGTTCTCGTGTAATGGTTAAAACCTGCTGTAATATTTGTATTGCCTGTTGATGTTCCTGTTGCTGTGTCAGTTTTATCCCTTGCTCTAGCAGTCTTTCTGCTTCTTGCGATCGCAAGTTTTGAGTTTGTCCCCAGGTGGGTTGAGCTATTAGCATTACCGTTAAAGGCGTTAGACAAACACCCACAGCCAAAAAACTGGTGAGAATTTTTTTCATAGAATAGTGCAGAGGTAGCTGTTTTTAATTAGGTCTTAACAGAAGTTGTCTTCACCAACATCCTAATGTTGCAATGTTTCGTATTAATATCGTGATGTTTGTAAGGAATGTTGCAATGTACCGTATTAATATCGTGATGTTTGTAAGGAATGTTGCAATGTTTCGTATTAATATTGCAATGTTTGTGAGGAATGTTGCAATGTCTCGTATTAATATTGCAATGTTTGTGAGGAATGCTGCAATATTTCTGATGAACATTCAAATGTTTTTTATTAATATTGTGTTTGTCGTTAGAAACGTTAAAAAACTTAGGGGCATAAATATACGCCCCTACAGATGAAATAATTCACGCTCAATAAGGTTTTGCCAGAATGGTGATCGTTCTTTGTTGCGAATTGAACTGGATTTCATCTACCACATATTGCCGATTTCTCGCTACTGACTGAATACCCCGCAACTGTGCTGGAGAAACTACAGGTGGTTTGAGTTTCACCACCGCTTGACCCTGAGTAGAATTTTTTACGGTAAAAGTACTTATGGGAATACCACTCCAAGTTACTGGCTTACCTGTGGGGCGATCGCGCTCACCCCTGATAATTGGCTGCCTATTGCTTCTGTAAACCAACGCCCCATTCTTGAAAACTACTCTTTGAATTTTGCTCAGGGGAATTGTGGCAGTCTTGTCATAACGCTGAATTGATAGTATTTCTCCCTGTGCATCAATTCCTGTTATCTGACCACTGCTTGACTCTCCCCCTTTAAAGATGACCACTGCTAATTGTGGTAACGCTACTGCAACTTCTAATTCATCTGCGTTGACTGGTGTCTGTGCCAACAAGAAATTTCCCGTCTTGACATCCTGGCTAATTACAGCTTGAATGTTTCCTGCGATCGCTCCTGCCATTACTAAAATTGCCACAACCCATCCCTGGAAAAAAGCTTTCATGGCTTTAACAGTATATTTGACTATATTTCACTTTCTCATTAAACTTCAAAGACATATATATAATTTTCGTAAAATCACTAGAATCAACTGATTGTTTACTTATAGCAGTTTGCAGTTGAGTGGAATACAGACCTAACCCCCAGCCTCTTCCCTACAAGGGAAGGGGAGTAAGATTTAAAGCCTTTTATCCCCAAAAGGGAGGGCGAGTAAAATTCAAAGCCTCTCGCCTTTTAGGAGAGAGGTTTGGAGAGAGGTCAGAGTGTATTGCATACAAACAAAAAACCCTACATTGTCTCCCCCATCTCCCCAATGACCCAATCCCCCAACCAAGAAACTAATATTTTAGGTAAATTCACCAGTGTACTTGGATTGCTGGGTGCGGCGCTTTTCTTTGCAGGTTGGATTTACCGTTGGTCATACTTCTACTTTTTTCAACTAGAAATCAATACCCTCGATTTACCCGCACAGTCTTTTCTCATAGTCCCCCTGCAAATATTTCTTGGAGATGGTTGGACAATCTGCAAAACAGCGATCGCCTTTTTTATTGCTGCGATCGCAATTCAGGCTACATTATGGTTAATTAAAATCATCAGTGAGACGGTAGTCTCTGCAAGCCAATTACTACTGAGTCGCATCATCTCTGCAACTCAACACAAACGCTCATGGACAGCTAAACAGCTTAAATCTCTAGCTGAATTTGGTTTTGGGCAATTGCGCTCAGTTGATTTTCTGCGATCGCTAGTCAATGAGATAGTAATAGTATCCTGGATATTAATAGTGATATTTTGGTTAGCTCGTTGGCAAGGCATTGCAGATGCACGACGAGACGCTGGTGAAAACTCCATTTTGCCCGTTGTAGCGTTAATTACACCAGAAGAAAAGTTTGCTGTGGGACGCAAACTTGATGATATATTTTCTGACCCTTCCTTGAAAGGTTATCGCATAATTGGCGATCGCGGTCTATTCTACGACTTGCAAGGCACAGAAGATACTGATATCAGAAATCCAAAGCAGCCGAGAGTCTGGCGCTTACTTTTAGAACGTGGCGGCTGGATTTATTTGTTTCGAGCATTGCCCCCAAATGCAAAACCTAACGAGATACCATCAATGTTGGCGATTCAAGAAAGTGATAAGGGACATATCATCATTCGCAGTCCAGAAGTTTCTAAAACTAATTCTCCTTGATATAGTTAATAACTTGTTTAAATTTAGGTTGATAAAAAATATTTATCCTTCGCCGCCACCGTTTTATGAATGTGCTATTTTTGACACAATTCGAGCGAAAAAAAATAGATATAAGAGTGAAAATTAATTCTGCGTTGCTCGAAATCCTTGGTAGGGACAATTCATGATTTGTCCCTACATCATTTTCACCAGATGTCTGTCAATAAGACGAATGACAGCCTTTTATTTGCTAACGGAACATACTACTGACTGAAGTATCTTCATGAATCCGCCAGATAGTCTCTCCTAAGAGATTAGCTACTGACAGCACCACTAGTTGGGGAAAACGATTGTTTTCTGGAATGGGAATCGTATTGGTGACAATGACTTCCTCAAGCAAGCCACTGGACAACCGCTCCACAGCTGGTGGAGAGAAGACTGCATGAGTTGCACAGGCGTATACTTGACGCGCTCCTTCTTCACGGAGTAATCGCGCTCCTTCTGCGATCGTTCCGCCAGTGTCGATCATGTCATCCACCAACACTGCCGTTTTGCCTTTAACATCGCCGATAACATTTAACACTTCTGCGACATTATGTGCCTGACGACGTTTGTCAATAATTGCCAGTGGGGCATCATTCAGTTTTTTTGCAAATGCTCTGGCTCGTGCTACACCACCAACATCAGGGGAAACAACTACAAGGTCGGGCAGTTGTTTGCTGGCTAGATAATCTAGCAATACTGGCGAACCGTAAACATGATCAAAGGGTATATCGAAATAGCCTTGAATCTGAGCCGAGTGTAAATCCATTGCTAGAACGCGGTTGGCTCCTGCTTCGGTGATCAAGTTAGCAACCAGCTTGGCAGTTATTGACTCTCGTCCTGCTGTTTTGCGATCGGCACGAGCATAGCCATAGTAAGGAATTACTGCCGTCACCTGTCGCGCAGAAGCCCGACGACAGGCGTCAACCATAATCAATAATTCCATCAAATGATCGTTTACAGGTTGACAACATGGTTGGATTAAATAGACATCACAACCCCGAATCGATTCTTGGATTTGAACGTAAAGTTCTCCATCCGCAAATCTTTTGCGAATCATTGGCCCCAAATCCATGCCCACATAACGAGCGACTTCTTGAGACAGTTGTATATTGGCGGAGCCAGAAAAAAGTCTCAGGCGATGATTCTCGGTCAGCCCTGTTGCAGATGGTTGCATTTTGAAAGTTGCAGAACTGAGAACAGCAGATCCTCTATGTGCATTCATAGCAATATTATCATTGGAGATTTAATAGATTTAACCGATAAATAGCCTAAAAAAACATCTGTGAGTTTTGTTAAAGCTTCCATACAAAATTTAAACATTTTCCCATAAAATTATCATTCGCTAACTGTCTAATTTTCTTGGCAAGCAAACTATTGATAGCTTAACGGACATCAAGTCTGTCTACTAGGTCTATAGTTCAAATTTTTTTGAGTTGAGGCAAATACCCTCAATTTATCAAAATATTGGTGTAATAGTTTGCTTCTTCTAAATACCTCATTTATAACTGACAGTAAAGCATTGACAAGTTAAATGATATTTAAGTTTGCTCTTAGACAAGAGAACATTTGGGACTAAGTGTTTAGGGTGTATCTTATTATATTCTATGATACTAGCAATAAATAAATAAACTGGCAGATTTAATTTTAAGTTTTAATTCACACAATAAAATTCCAGAATAACGGAAAAAGGGGAAAGGCTTTGAATACATTCTTTACCCAATACCTCCAACCCCTTTCCCCAGACCGCAAGGAAAGTGAAAAATGCTTATCCGAACCCTATTGTTCTACCTCCTGCCTCCTGCCCCCTGCCTCTTGCCTCCTTAATTAATTTGCGTATACTCCTAACTGGGGGTATTACCCATTAGGTAAGGTAGAATATCGCTGCATGTAACTGTGTTGCCTCTTGGACTTAATCTTTGTGGGTGACTTCCTCCTCAGTTGCTACTACACTCAATCAATCGATCATGCAACCACCCATTACAGTTGGCACTGTCTTGCAAAACCGTTACCGCATAATTCAAATCCTCGGACAAGGAGGATGTGGTAGAACCTATCTGGCAGAAGACCAGAGGCGCTTTAACGAACTTTGCGCGATCAAGGAATTGATTTCAACAGCAACGGAGGCTTTGGCTTTGGAAAAGGCACAAGAGCTTTTTCACCGAGAAGCTGCCATTTTATATCAAATCGAACACCCACAAGTCCCTAAATTCCGGGAAAGATTTGAGCAAGACCAACGCTTATTTTTGGTAGAGGACTACGTTGCAGGTCAGACGTACCGAACTCTACTGGCTGAACGTCAAGCTGTCGGTCAAACTTTCACAGAGGCTGAAGTATTGCGGCTGATACAGTCGTTGCTGCCTGTTTTAGAGCATATTCACAGTCGAGGAATTATTCACCGAGATATCTCGCCAGAAAATATTATTTTGCGAGATAGTGACGCTAAACCTGTGTTAATTGACTTTGGGGTGGTAAAGGAACTGGCAACGCGTTTGCGATCGCCAGAGAGTGCAATGCCAGAAACCACTGTGGGAAAATTAGGCTACTCTCCTAGTGAACAAATGCAAACAGGGGGAGCTTACCCTAGCAGCGACTTGTATGCATTAGCGGTGAGTGCGGTAGTTTTGCTGACTGGCAAAGAACCAAGGGATCTATTTGATGAAAACCAACTAACTTGGAATTGGCAGCGGTGGGTAAAAGTCAGTCCGCGATTTGCTGTAGTGTTGAATCGAATGTTGAATCATATACCGAGCGATCGCTATCAAAGTGCTGCTAGTGTATCTCAAGCACTACAACCTTTAGAGCAAGTCAGTCTTCCTTCCCTGAATGTGTCTAACTTGCAGACAATGGCTGTTGGTCGCCGTCCTGACCCGGTAGCATCACCAGCTTCGCCGAAGAAGAAATCCGATCCTGTGATTCCACCAAGTCCCCCTAGTTCACTCTTGGATAATCCGTTAGCGATCGCGGCAATTGCCATTACTGTAATAATCGTCGCGGGATTTGGTTCTTGGGCATTAGTCAGTTCCATTCGCAGTCAGTCGAAAACAGCAACAGATGAAACGCTTCCACAAAATTTCCCTTCACCAGTAATTTCTGGTGGTACTACATTCACAGCCACACCTACACCTACTAACGATCAACCTGTTGTATCTACTAAGCCCCTCAATCTGGGATCATCGAATAACACAGCCACGGTTGAAGATACTCTCCAAGCAAATCAGATAATCCGGTATACTTTTTCTGGGCAGGAAGGTGACAAATTAACTACGTTTCTTGAGCCAGGAAGCAGCATTTTGCTAACAGTCTTAAGTCCCAATGAACAACCAATTGATCTTAATTCCCGGCAGGTAGCAGCATACGAAGGCACATTGCTGCTAACTGGTAGATATACTATTGAGTTAACTTTGGTTCCAGGAGTTGCCGAAAGCAATTACAATCTCAATGTTTCATTAGAAAAACCAGTCAAACCAATTCCCACAGAAACACCCCTGCCAATTCCGACAGAAACACCGCTACCAATTCCGACAGAGACACCCCTGCCAATTCCAACAGAAACACCTCTACCAATTCCCACAGAAACACCCCTACCAATTCCGACAGAGACACCTCTACCAATTCCCACAGAAACACTCTTCCCAATTCCTCCGACTGGTGAAACGCCAACTTTTCCGCCGGTTGATGAAACACAACCATTTTCTGGCCAAAGAAATTAATGTTAAGCACGCTACTGATTACTGGAACTGATACAGAAGCTGGTAAAACTGTTTTAACAACAGCGCTAGCAGCATATTGGCAAAAATATTACCCGCAGCATAGCTGGGGAATTATGAAACCGATTCAATCGGGAATTGGCGATCGCGAGTGGTATCAAAAGCTGTTTGCGCTAGAACAATCTGCTGAAGAAATTACACCTTTGTACTTTCAAGCACCTCTGGCTCCTCCCATCGCCGCAGCAAAGGAAAATCGCCGAGTAGATTTAGCTCTTGTGTGGCAAGCTTTGTCTAAGTTGCGATCGCATCGTGATTTTGTGATTGTAGAAGCTTTGGGAGGATTAGGTTCGCCAATAACCGAGGAATTAACGGTAGCTGATTTAGCAGGAGAATGGCGATTACCAACAGTATTGGTAGTGCCAGTGAGATTAGGAGCGATCGCTCAAGCAGTGGCAAATGTTGCATTAGCGAGACAATCGCGCGTCAATCTCAAAGGCATTGTGCTGAACTGCGTACAACCCCGAACGGATGCAGAAATAGCCGACTGGACACCACCCCAATTGATCCAATCACTCACGAACACACCAGTTTTAGGCTGCTTACCTTATCTAGATAATCTGACTGACTTAGATAAACTTGCTCAAATAGCATCAGATTTAGATTGGGAAACACTGACACTTTAAGTTGGGGATTGGGGATTGGGGATTGGGGATTGGGGATTGGGCATTAAACATCTCCGAAAATAAATCTACAACCCTTGTGCAGCTTGCGCTGATACCTAATCTGTAGAGATGTCTACTGGGCATTGGTTATTCCCCTTGTCTCCATTGTCTCCCTTGTCCGTCTATTCCCCATGCCCCATACCCAATGCCCCATGCCCCATTCCCTACGATAAACTGGGAAAATAAACTCAGTTAGCGACCTAAGTTAGCTGTACTTAAACTAGTTTGTCTTCATAATGGTTTCCACCTTTCCCAATCCCTCTTCTGTTGATCTATCTCGCATCCGACTGGCGATCCGTTCATTGCAACCGCAATTAGTAGAGTGGCGGCGGCGATTGCATCAACAACCAGAGTTGGGTTTTCAAGAAAAACTGACAGCTGAGTTTGTATCACAAAAGCTGCAAGAATGGGGAATTGAGCATCAAACTGGCATTGCCCACACTGGGATTGTTGCGACCATCAAAGGCAATAAACTCAGCACTCCCCACTCCCCACTCCCCACTCCCCACTCCCCACTCAGCACTCAGCACTCAGCACTCAGCACTCATCACTCCCCACTCAGCACTGACAAAGTTTTAGCGATTCGGGCAGATATGGATGCATTGCCAATCCAAGAACTCAACGAAGTGCCCTACAAATCGCAGCATAATGGAGTGATGCACGCTTGTGGACATGATGGACATACTGCGATCGCATTAGGTACAGCTTATTATCTCCAGCAGCATCGCCAAGATTTCTCTGGTACGGTGAAAATTATCTTTCAGCCAGCGGAAGAATCACCAGGAGGCGCAAAGCCGATGATTGAAGCTGGAGTCCTGAAAAATCCTGATGTTGACGCGATTATTGGTTTGCACTTATGGAATAATTTGCCTTTAGGAACAGTGGGTGTGCGGGCTGGGGCATTGATGGCAGCTGTAGAGTGCTTTAACTGCACAATTTTGGGCAAAGGTGGACACGGCGCACTACCCCATCAAACTGTTGACTCAGTAGTTGTTGCTGCTCAAATCGTCAATGCCTTGCAAACCATTGTCGCTCGGAATGTTAATCCCATTGATTCAGCAGTGGTGACAGTAGGCGAACTTCATGCGGGAACCAAGCGTAATGTGATTGCTGATACAGCGAGAATGAGTGCAACTGTTAGGTATTTTAATCCCAGTTTGAAAGGCTTTTTTAACCAGCGTGTCGAGCAGATTATTGCTGGAATTTGTCAGAGTTATGGTGCGAGTTATGATTTAGACTACTGGTCGCTTTATCCACCAGTAATTAATGATATTAAAATGGCAGAACTGGTACGAAGTATAGCAGAAGAAGTGGTAGAAACTTCTATGGGTATTGTGCCAGAATGCCAAACTATGGCTGCTGAAGATATGTCATTTTTCTTGCAAGAGGTTCCTGGGTGCTATTTCTTTCTGGGTTCTGCTAACCCCGCAAAAGACTTAGCATATCCCCATCATCATCCCCGGTTTGATTTTGACGAAACTGCCTTAGCAATGGGTGTAGAAATATTTGTTAGATGCGTGGAAAAGTACTTTCTTTCAACTTAAAGGAAAGTTGCATATATGTAGATAACAGCAATAATACTAATCTATGATCTGGGGCTTCGAGGCGCGATAATTTCTTTTATACAACTAGAGATCGGATGGGTTAATTTCAGAAGTGTTGAACGGTAAGAAAAATCCGATAAAAATAGCCCAAAATATGGTATTTTTGGGCGAAGGCTTAAACTATATTAGTTTGATTGTGATTATAAATTCATTTCCCAAAATTGTCAAAGATATCTTGAAAAGCCTGCCAAAAAATGATTATCCAGTATTGAATAGTCGTCTATTCTTTGAGTGCTGGCTATCCTATGCTCTGGATAATAGCTTAACAAGTATGCGAGATTTATTTAAGAGATTAAACAATACAGGATTTGAGGTAGATATTTCTACTTTTTTCTAAAGCAAATTTACATCGAAGCCAAAAAACAATTTCAAGGAATTTACCAAAAATTAAATGAATTAGTACAGAAGAAAATTCACAAAAAATTACACGATAAATATGCTATTTGTCCTATTGATTCAACAATTATTACCCTGACAAGTAAATTGTTATGGGTTTTGGGTCATCATCAAGTCAAACTTTTTAGTTCTTTGAATTTAGCTACAGGTAGCCCAGAAGATAACTTGATCAATTTTGGACATGATCATGATTATAAATTTGGTTCCAAGATGATGTCTAGTCTCCCAACTAATGCTGTAGGGGTAATGGATAGAGGCTTTGCGGGATTAAAATTCATTCAAGAATTGGTACAAGAAAACAAATATTTTGTTTTGCGGATTAAAAACAATTTCGTTACTAGAATTTGAGGATGCAACTGGATTAGTCAAAGTAGGTGCATCTGATGAGGCTATTGCCTATAGAGTCATTAATTTTTGTGATTTAGAAACGAAAACTGAGTTCCGCTTAGTGACTAATTTACCAAAGTCGGGAGATGCAGCTGTTAATGATGATGAAATTAGGGATATTTATCGATTACGTTGGGGAGTTGAACTCTTGTGGAAGTTTTTAAAGATGCACTTAAAACTTGACAAATTAATTACCAAAAACGTCAACGGTATCACCATACAAATTTACGTTAGTTTAATAGCTTATCTGATTTTACAGCTTTTATCTATTCCCGCACAATGGGGACATACACTATTAGATAAATTCCGCTATTTGCAATCTTGTATGTGTCAGAAAATCAGCTATGTTCATTGGTTTGAGGAGATGATGTTATGTTGACTAATTTAGCCTTTTTAGAGTTAGTGTAACTATCTATGTAAAGTTTTGTATCAGCATTCAACATTTCTGGTCTCAACGCTACGCATCTATAATAAGTAACGCAACTAAAATAAGATTTTATATCTCATTTTACTGCTTCAATATTAAGACTTACAGGATAAAATTTTCCGGCAACGAAATGTTGATACACAGAATATTAGTTTTGCGGGTATTGGTCACGGCTGGCAGTGTTGGTGAGCGCTAAGGGGGTAAACAAGTTCTCAAATGGTTTAAACAGTCTCATAACCAGGTATTTCGATTGACAACTATTTGGGTCGATGGTGGTTTTGATGGGGAACCGTTTATGCAGTGGGTAATGAATTTTTGCCGTTGGATTGTGCAGGTAGTTCTGCGACCAAAACAAACTAAGGGCTTTACCGTAATTAAAAAACGCCCTTGTCGTTGAACGAACTTTTGGTTGGTTGATGGGATGCCGGCGATTAGTCAGAGATTATGAATTATTGCCAGAAACATCGGAGACTTTTATCTACCTTGCCATTATCCGTATTATGGTAAGGCGGCTGGCATAAGATTTGACTCTTCAAAATTTTTCAAACAGCCTCTTAAGCAAATTTGATAAATGAGTTTACGTTTGCAACAAACGCTTATATATTTTGAGCGATCATAAGCCTACTCCTCAAGAACGCCTAACAATAAAGTTAAGTAAAACTTGGTAATGTATACACTAGTCTCTACAGCATGATATCTGCAACAGGCGCTTTGCGCGATTGCAACAACTGTTGTTATATATAGTTTAACGTGTCGTTTTACTTGCGATTCTCGGAGATATTTGTTGAAGATGATTCAGAAGTTAGTTCCTTCAATGCCATATCTAAACCTCTTATGTAAGCGTCGTGAAGACGCTGCTTATTAGGAGTTAACCACCAACGAACACTATTTTGAAAAAGTTTTCTTTGCCAAGATGTTTTTGTAGGTAGTTTGCCTCGAATAGAATTTAGAATCGTGACTGAGTAGCCTATTCCCTCTACTAATCTTTCAAGATAATCTAGTTGAAGACGGAAAGCTGGAATCAAGTGAGTCATTTTGAGTGCTGTAAATTGACCCATGTATAAACCCATATCACAGGCTGTAAATGCTAAGTCTGAGTCTCCACAAGAGGTAAGTATTTTACCTTTGCGATCCATAGTTGCTCGTTGAGGATTGTTAAGAACTAACTTGCTGTATTTTTCAGCTACAAATTTACGAATGCAAAGCCCAGCGCCACAAGGTGTTATTTTATACTGATTTACCAAGTTTGACCATTTATCTTGATTGAACTCTCGAATTGCTAGCATTTCCCAATATGGTTTTGTCCATTTTGGAGGTTGGACTTCAAATTCAGGTCTAATTTGGCCACCCCAAGCACCTATGAATGGGTAATCTTTACTAATTCCTAAGGCTACCTCAAGGTAATTTAAATCTAAAACGTTATCATCATCAACAAAAACTAAATTTTCTGCTACTGCTTCTTTAATTCCTCGCAATCGAGCAGGAGTTAAACCTAGTTGTTCTTCTCTAATGCAGTAAGATTTAGGATGCCAACTAAGGTCAATTTCTTCAGATAGAAATTTTTCACTACTATTATCAACCAGTAAAAGTTCCCATAGCTCTTTTGACAAAGTTTGAGACTTTAGTGCATCTATGACTCGGACAATATAATTATGTCGAGGATTGTGTGAACATATAATAACGCTGAACAGTGGTTGAGTCATCGATCTTTACAAATTAAATTATGTTAAAGCTTTTTAGCAATTATATTAATTTTAAATTTACAAAGTAAACTTAAAAAAATGAAAACTTATCAGGATTTAACAGAATTAAGTATTAAATTTAATAGTGTTTTCCCTGGTCTTTCATCAATATTGTTTTTTGCATAATTATGGGCTTTTAAACCCATTTGCTGCCAGTTATCTCTATCTAACCAAGCTTTTTCTAAAGCAATGTTCAAATGTTTAGCTGTAGGGGCTTCAGCAATAAAACCTGTATTATTTTCTTCTATCCAATCTGCATTGCCGCCAACATCAGTAACAACTGCTGGACGGCCACATAGCATTGCTTCTACAAGAGATAAGGGAGTTCCTTCTGCTCTAGAAGGAAGTACAAGAATATGATTTTCTGCCCAAATTGAGCGTACATCATTGATATGCCCCATAAATTGAATACGATTTTCAATTCCGTAATGTCGAGAAAGTAACTTCAAATACTCTTCATCTAGTCCACTACCATACAAACAACATTGCCAATCTCGTTCGCGCCATATTTCAGAGCTTAAACTTTTAAAAAGAATATCTTGTCCTTTGTAAAAAGTTTCCAGACGAGCCACACAAGCAAACGATGGAGTAGAAGATTGAGGAAAAGGAACTAAACTATGGTCAAGTAAATTAACAGGATTTTTAACAACAATAGTATTAGAAAGAGAACAAGCAAGATGATGTTCAGCTAGTTTATAATTCTGTTCAGATACAAAAGCAACAAATTTGGCATTTTTAAAAAATTGATAAATTGATTTTCTTTTGACCTGACTTAATAAAGAACTATCAGAATTAAAATGACAGATGATACTGTATGGAATGCCACTATAATGAAGTAATTGACGTAGACCAAGAATATGGGCAACATCATAGCTACCGCCTTGACTAATACAAATAACATCAGGTTTGCAGGTAAAGACAGTTGGGTAATTTAATAGCAGCGATAACAACTGCTGTGTTGAGGGTTTGGCAACACAGTTAATTACTGTTTTAAGAAAGTAAAGTGGTTTAAAAAATCTCGGTCTCGGCAGTAGGCAAGCACCTAAATCTTTTAATTTTTTTACGGTAGTATGACTAATAGACCAATCACAAATTGAGATGAATACTTCGTGTCCTTCATTTAAAGCTTTTTCTGCTATAGAAGCCCATAAATACTCACTTCCTCCCCAAGGAGAACCTTCCATAGTGGAGATAATTGCTATTTTCATTGTTTTTCAAAAAGAATAATATTACTCATATAAAGAGGACTGTTAAGCTTAACATTAGCTTGCAGTCGGCGACTTGCAATAATTTTAAACAAAATATGACCAAACATGAGAACTATTATATTTAGAAAACAATTACTAAAACTTTTACTTAATGGCGTAGGATGACAATTTGCTATCAAAGTACCAAGTACATCCCATGCGTCTCCTGCTTGTACTTGATGCAGAATCTTTAAACGAAAGCGATTTCCAAAATATTTCAAAGCATAAGGAGTTGGTCTCCAAAAGTCATAAGGTTCTTCATGTAATTGATAAAAATGAGGACAGGTGATCAATAATTTTCCTCCTGAAGCTAAAAGTTTTGTAAAGTTACTAAAAGCCATATCCCAATCAGCTACATGTTCTAATACTTCAGTACAAAAAATAAAATCAAAGCAACCCAAATCTATCACTTGAGGTGGCAGTATTTTATCAATTTCACACACTATATTAACTGAGCTTTCTGGATTTTGTTGAGCATCAAGACTACTATAAATGTATCCTAATTTTTCTAAATTTATACGAAAAGGTTGACGACCACATCCTACATCTAAAACACGAGAATTAGAAGTAACAGGTTGACAATACGTGAACAATATTTCTTCTATATACCTTCGTAATAAAGGAACCATAAATTCCTCTTGTGGCCATGCTGGTTTATAGTCTTGCCTCTCAATAAGATTAGGCCTTTTAATTTCAAAATCAGACTGATGATTATCTATTCGTGCCATTATTTTTTCCATATTTTAGGTTATTAAAAACTAGTTTTTTCTAAATTTTTGTGTAAACTGCTAAAATATTACGACCTTGAATAAATTGACAAACCAGACTTTGTAAAAGCCATTTTATTTGAGAAGTTTTGGAAGTTTTGAGAGATAAAAACAAAAAATTGGCCGCTTTATTTAATAAATTTGACTCTTGGTTTAAATTTTCACTTATTACTTGAAAATAGTAATTATATTCATGCTGATTAAGCGGCTCAATAAAAATTTTA
This sequence comes from Nostoc edaphicum CCNP1411, assembly GCF_014023275.1. NCBI lineage: Bacteria > Bacillati > Cyanobacteriota > Cyanophyceae > Nostocales > Nostocaceae > Nostoc > Nostoc edaphicum. The sequence goes on along the minus strand of NZ_CP054698.1, from coordinate 4,184,284 downwards.
TCTAGACGAAGACTAAAAACTTTTTGTAAATTTTTCATTGATTTCAAATTCCATAACCCCATATGGTGAGGTGGTAGATTTAAAGTGTGATATTTATCGTACCCATATAAAAATGGATTATTATTAGGAACCCCAATAATTAATTGTCCGCCAGTTTTGAGAGTTTCAATAGAGGCTTGTATAAAAGCTTGAACTTGAGGAATATGTTCTAAAACTTGAAAATAGCAAACAACATCATAGCTTTCAATATGATCACGAGCATGTTCGCAAATATCTTGTTTGAGTACATTAATACCTTGAATTTTAGCTAAATTAGCTGCATTCTCATTAAATTCTAATCCAGTACAAAATATATTTTTATTTTTTTGTTGCAGTTTTTTAAGAAAATCCCCTTTACCACAGCCTATTTCTAAAACTGAACTATTTGACTGGAAAAATTTTTCAGCAATTTTATGTTCCCACCGTAAAGTATAATACCATGATTGATTTTGTAGCTTTTTATATAAATCGCTATGACCAACAATATCAAAAGGAAAATAAAATCTGTATTCTGTATCTAGACATTTGTATATTCTTAAAGAAGAGACATTTTTAAAATAGTTATTTATGTCTATCTGGTAATCATCTTTATATTTATTAATTACTAATTCAATATCTAACTCTTCTTCAAGAACTATATTATCACTATTTGTAACTGGGCTTTTAATTCGCATATTTTACTCCTTTAGTTGATTGATATTTTTATTTTCTAAATATCATGTTATCTATAGAGATACTCAATTGCAAGCCATATGCAACTCTAAGGTAAAGATTAGAGGAGGTCTTAGAGGCTGTTTGAAAAGTCGGGTAGTTTGTAAAAAAAAACTTTCTCAGTGTAAGCTGCGAATAGCAAAAAACACAGCACCGAGAGAGCGATATGAGTAAAGCTTACTCCAGCAACCTGACACGTGTTCAATATGAATTTTTAAGTGACCTAATTCCAGAAGCTAAAAAAGGTGGTCGTCCGCGCGAAGTCGATATGTGGGAAGTTCTCAATGCAATCTTTTATATTCTTGTAGAGGGAGTTCAGTGGCGCTCTATAGCTCAGATTTCGCATTCAAACTAATCTCTTTGAGTAACTTTGCAAAACGAGGTATGTCAACTAAAAATGAGTAAAAACTGGATAATGAGTTATGTTTTTTAAGTCCCCAAGGTGTTAGCTTCCAGGTTGCAACAAACCCATTAGCCATATGCACATCTCCGGCTAACTTGGCATTTTGTTTAGCTTCGTCACCTTTAACATAAGCCACACCCCGACCACCTGATAAGTGAGTATAGTTATGATTCTGGTGTATGGCTGTAACCACATCTGTGGCGTCAACAACGGGCATTCCCAATTTCCGGGCATAATAAACCATCCAATGATCCCAATGACCCCTTCCAACAGCAAAAGATGGAATTTCGGCATAGAGTGGCTTGGGAAACACAAAGTAATCCATACACACAATTGATGCTAATGCCCCTTGTTTTAAAGCAAAGTGACACAGATCTGTATCCCAATCAGGTAGATCAAAGTTCAGCAGTTCTGTAATATTCACATCAGTACGCTGTCCAATCATTATAAAATGATGGAAAGATGAGGTTTGCAATTGCTTGACAGCTACCAAAAAATCATTTAATAAAATAATGTCAGTATTTACATAGCTCAGAATAGAACCTTTAGCAAGTTCGTGAGCTTTTTGAAATATACCATCTAATAAAGGTGTACCATATTCATTTAACTGAATATTTGGTATGTGAATCACATCCAATTTTTGAGAAGTTTCGTGGATACCTTCGTCGTTGCCAAACAAAAGAATCTGTGGTTGAGGAGAAAGCAATTTCCAACTCTTGATCGCGTTCTCCTGGATAATACCAATATGTCCTTTAAAGGCTTTAGGTACAGTAAAAATTGTAATTGGTTCTTCAGAAAAATACATTAACTTTATATCCTAGATTAGTCTGATTACAGAAAGTTATATGTCTGAAATTGGTATTAAAATTGACCATCTGAATTAGATTTTTGATAGCTTATCGATAATGAATAGCGATCATTATCCTTATATAGATACATCTGGTATGAGTCTATCTATTGCAAGAGCGATCGCCATTACACATCGAGGTAGCCTAAAAGTTATAAACGGATCTAAGTACTGCTGTAAATTTCCTTATCTACTTATAAGCAAATTATTAAGAGGACTTAACTGTTTTTGTGACGTTGGCGCATTGCTCTGATCTGTGGCAAAAGTTGTCGCATTTGCACGCCTTCGGTTCAGCCTAACTACATCCAAGCAATGATAAACTGCATCTACAAATTCTGGAAAAAATTGCCCAGTAGCAAACATTAGTTTCGCCATGTTTTCTGTTAACAGATTTTTATTAACAATTATTTCTGCCTTGTTTTGTTTAATAGCTCTAACTACTGCATTTGCTACATCTGTTGGTGTAGATATACTGAGTAACCAAGGAGCGGGCACGCGGCTATTAACAGTCATGCCAGTTTCAGAGATATATCCTGGACAGATCACCGAGATATTTGTATCAGTAGCAGCTAATTCTTGTCGCATAGCATCAGTCCACATAATCAAACCAGCTTTACTCGCAGAATAAATGCTGTTGTAAGGGACTCCCTTTTTACCAGCTAGAGAAGCAATATTAACAATGTGACCACTACGACGCTCCAACATGCTTGGCAGAAACAAACGGGTTAATTCGGTAGCAGCCAGTAGATTAATTGTTAATATTGACTGGAGATCCTCTAGAGAATAATCAACGAAATCTCGGTAAATTTCTATCCCAGCATTATTAATTACAATATCAACCGAACCAACAGCTTTATTAATCTGCTGTTTGAGAGTTGATAATTCTGTCACGTTTTTAATATCAAAGGGAATACTTATCCCTTTTCCACCTAAAGCTTTGATTTGAGCGCATGTTGTATCTAGTCCGGACTTAAAACGAGAAACGCAAACCACAGTTGCATGTTCTCTAGCTAGAGCGTGGGCAATGTATACTCCTAAACCGCGTGATGCACCTGTCAAAAGTACTGTTTTACCTGTTAAATTTGTCATGCTAAACACCTTAAACCTTATCCTGTTGCTGTCAAATTATTTCACGAGTCAAACCTAAATGACAGCGTTTTTAGATAGCTTACTCCATCTGCTATTGCAGCATTTTTATACTGTGGTTATATGAATTAATAAGATTAACTCAATAAGCTACAATGCTGCACTATATTTATCAGTCTTATATTATTTTCACCAAAAAGCTTTTGCTTCGCTGCCTTGTAACACATCATGATTTTTCCTGCTTTTTTTTTGGATTTTTTGAAAAGTAAAATACGCAATTGTTATCAGTTTTATTTTGTTAATCACTGTAGAAAAGTTGATTTTATCATTGGAAATTACTAGTTTTAAAAATGCAATTGGTCTAGTAAAAGTAAACCAAGGAAATCCATAACTCACCAATGATTTAATGTTATGTTCTCCATAAAGTAATTTTAATGGATAAGTAGAAACTAGCCATCTATATACTTGTTCTACCCAAGCTTTTTTTGGTGGCTGTTCTATTGTCATATCCGTCATACTAGGAGTTCTATTTGTAGAAATAACATCTAAAAATATGTCGCCTATAAAACCTGCACATTTGGCTAATATAGTGAGTTGAGTATCTTCACCTCTGATACCTGGGTAATTTCTAGAAATCACTACTAACAAGCTAACTATTACATCAGTTCTACCAAATGTGCCTCCTCCCCATTTACACTGAAAGCCGCTGAATCTACCATGAACAATATCTATAAACCATTGAAGAGGAGGCACTTGCTCACTAAAATTAGGTAGTAAAACTCTAATTCCATCTACTATTGCTTTTTGGTAAACGGCAAACTTATTTCTTGTACCTAAAATATCGATTTCAGGGTGATTTTGTAGTTGATTTACGATTAATTTTAAGCCATTCGAGTCTGTATCTATAACTGAAGAATTGTGTGTCACTAAAAACTGAGATTCAGCATCAAAAGTCACTAAAATGGCAGGTGGTATCCATCCATTTTCTATACTATTGAACAGTAATGAACCATAAATATCTCCCAAAACTCGAATTTTACCTGCGGCGTATTGCCCCTCTTTTTGATGGACTACAAATATCCTATGTCTAGATTGATGAGGTTCAATACTACTTAAAAAATAGGGTTTACCTTTGCATACTATATTGTCAAATATTGTTGCTGGGATATTGTTGGCTAACTTATCCTCAGTATATAAATGAATGACTTGAACATCTGGCAGCAAAGTAAAACGGTCAATAATAATCGGACATTCAAAACCATTATTCAGACCGATTACTATATCAGCCATCATCCCGGTTTCAGAAATTTGTTGAATGATTTTAGGGATAGTATAGGGTAAATAATTTTCGGCTCCTTTGGCAGCTGCTACTACTCCTAATATTCTGGTTTTGTCGAAAGTATTATTAGTTTTAGCCTGAATCCAAGTTCTGTAATACAGAACGGATTTTACATCTGCTGCCAAAATTTTGTCTTGTTTGCTTTGTAATGCAAGTTTTTCTTTTCTTAAAAAATTGCTGGGGCCCTCTGAAGCTTCTACTAAGTTATTCAAAAACATTGCTTTACTCCTTTCCAATGTTTAAATGTTCAGTTTTTACTTGTCCGTATTCCAGCTTGACAATCCGATCTGCTAGGTAAAAATATTGGTCGTCATGACTGATAACCAGTACAGTTTTACCTCTATTCTTTAGCTCTGCCAGAAGTTGAGTGTAGAAAATTTCCTTAAATACAGGATCTTGATCTGAGGCCCACTCATCAAACATATAGATAGGACGGTCTTCTAAATAAGCAGTAACTAGAGCAAGGCGCTTGCGCTGTCCTTGAGAAAGGTCGGTGGTAGAAAGTACTCCATTATTGACCTTAACTTTATGGTCTAGTTGCAGTTGAACAAGGTACTTTTGAGTCTGAATATCTAGATCGTTACTATCCAAACCCAGGAAGCGATCAAAAAGATAAAAATCGGAAAATACTACAGAAAATTGCTGGCGATACCACTCTAAATTATGATTATCGATGAGATTGTCATCTAGATAAACATTTCCTGTTTCAGGAATGTAAAGACCAGTAATTAATTTAGCGAGGGTAGACTTACCACTACCATTACCTCCTACAATAAAAATAAGTTCTCCTGGATGAAATTTCAAGTTAATAGGCCCAAGGATAAAGTTGCTTTCTTCTCGCTCTTGATAATAAGTATGAGTTACACTTACTAGCTCTAAGCAGCTCCAAGATTTATCTGATGCCAGTAAAATATTGTAACCACTATCGTTTGAGTAATTGGCTAATGAAAGTCCTAAAGAATCTACTTTTTTTAAAGCAACTAAAGCTCTAGTTATACTAGGCATCATACTCATAATGTACTCTAGAGGTGATATTAAATAAATAATAGTTAGGGCATATGCAGATAAAGTTGTCGCATGAATTTTATTGATAGTAGGAATGATGAATAAAAGTAACCCGATAGCCACAAAAAATAGTATTTGTCCCCAACTAGCAGCAGCAGCAAAGATACTCATACCCACAACATTATGATGACGGGATGATAAGGCAGTGGTATGAAAATCTTCAGAGAGAAATGCTTGGCGTCGACTATGATTTAGCTTAAGTTCTTTTGTGCCTTGAGTTACAGTACGGAAATGCTTAAACAATCTATCTTCCTGTTCACGAGCCAATTTTAGAAAAAACATAGCTTTCTTCATTGGTAGCGAATAGCTAAATATTCCCAAAAACATAAAGCTAATACCTATAAGGAAGACAATTTTAGATAACCAGCCCAGATAAATTAGACAAGCAATCACAATGGCAATGTTAATACATACAAAAGGAACAGTAATAATTGTGTTAGAGATTGTTTGAATATCTTCAGTGAGGACGGCTAAAAGACCATGAGCACCGATTTGTTCTAAATGACGTAAGGGTGAGGCAAGAATACGGCGGGTTAAAAGTATCCGCAAATTGAGAATTGCTTTTTGTGAAAGTTGGATTAATAGAAATTGAGAAGTAAAACTAGCAATTAGTCGTATTAGACAAAGACTAACAAAACTCCAAATCAATATAGTTTTTGATGGGTGGTTTTGGCTCAATGTCATATTAATTAGAGCAATTAAGCCAGCAGCAGTACCGCCACTGAAAATACCAGCTAACATTGCAAGACTAAGGTGGAGAGAAGAAGTACGTAATAGAAGGTGGATCAGGTTCATAAGTAATTAACAATCCACAGCATTCGGTCTGACGCAAAGAGTTTTTTTGAAGAGTAACTAAGCAGATATATTATTTGCCTAATCAACTCCTTGATAAAGGATATATTTTAGACATTGGGCTGCCATCAATTTGTACTTAGTGAATCGTTCTTAAGATGGTCTAACACTTGGTATTTATGGTTGATGGTTTAACACTTGGTATTTATGGTTAATGGTCTAACACTTGATATGTGTGGTTGATGGTCTAACACTTGGTATTGAAACTTTATAAATCGACTACAGCGACTAAATTATCATTTAGATGTCTGCTTTTTGTAGCCATTCTTGTATGCGCTGCATCCCCTCTTGCAAATCAATTTTGGGTTTATAATCCAAAAGACTTTCTGCTTTAGCAATTGAATAAGCATAGGGACGAGTGATAAAATCTATAGATTCCGGCAAAATATCGGCTTTTTTGCCAAATAGTTTCTGTCCTTGGGAACGTAGTTTTATCAGAAGTTTGAGTTCATCTTTTTGCAGAGATATGGGTGTAGGCGTACCTGCCATTTCTACCAAATGGGTAAAATATTCTTTCCAAGATGTTTCTTGTCCATCAGTGATATTAAATATTTCACCGTAGGTTTCTTTTTCGATCGCCAAAAAGATAGCATCAATCAAGTTGTCTATGTATACGTGATTGATGACTCCCCTTCCATCATTGACATAGACAAATTCTTTTTGACGCATCATCAAAATGGGTCGGACTATCCAAGGAATACTTCCTGGCCCATAAACATCACCTGCTCTAATGATAATGATGCCAAAATCTGGTGGGGAATTTAGTGGTAATATTGCTTCTTCGGCTTCTATTTTCGTTTGACAGTAGGGATTATTATCTCCAGACAATGGCCCAGATTCTGTAATGCGATCGCAATAATTGAAGCCGTAGACCATCCCACTTGAAAGATGCACAAAGGTTTTAACACCAGCATTCTTAGCAGCTTTAGCTGTATTGACAGTGCCGCCAACATTTACCTCGCGAAAATAGTCAAGTGATCCACCTTCTTTCGCTAGTTCAGCCGTATGTGCAACTACATCTACTCCCTGACAAGCAATTTTGACAATAGCTGAGTTAGTAACACTACCAGCAATCACCTCAATGTCCAGCTTTTGCGCTTTTTTTGCTTTAGCTTTATCTGGGAAACTTTGCAGCCCACGGACTTTCATTCCCTTTGCTATGGCTAACTCAGCAAAGCGCAAGCCGATAAACCCATTAATTTCTGTGATGAGAAGAGTTTTGTTTTCGATATTCACAGATTTAATCTACCACTGTATTGCTGGTTTAATTTCAGGTGCGTCATTGATTCTCACGTATATAGTAAGAATGTTTTTAACACTGCCTAATAATCTCCTCCAGTTGTGATTTATAAGCATATTATGACGGCGAGATACTCAATCGCAACTCATATGCAACTCATATGCAACTTGATAAATACTTGAGCAATTTTTGATCCAAACTAAAAAGTCATTCGTGTAAAAATGCTAGAGCGTTATTTCTAGCATTTTTATACGAATGACCTAAGTTTAATCGTGATTGGCTGCTGTATCCTATCCCTACTCTTAAAGCTTGCTACGTGCAGGTATTCCGTAGCAAAGCAAATCACCTTTTTTAAGGCTACTTATATAGCAATCCTAACGACTAAACAGTGATAATTAAGAGCCTATTTCACAAATTTAGATTCTGTATTCTTCTACCTTTGATTTGAGAGAGGTAAAATGTTTTCCACCTAGTTCAATTTCCCCATCTGCACACCCGGCTTTCAATCTGTCGACTAGATAATCCAAATCATGAGCTATAAAATTTGTGCCATGATCTGGTTCTATCAAACTAACTAAAGATATATCTCTTGCTTGTTTGCCAGCCAAACTAGAAATACCCAGAAAGTTGAATACACCAGATTCATAGGTTCCACAAGGTACTGAAGGATTATGTACTCCAACACAGTATTCATTTGGTTTAAACCAATCAAATGCTGGGTAGCCGTGGAAATGAACAATTGCCGCACCATCTTTAATTAATTCTGGTGTATACAAAGCCGCCGAAAGACTAATCGCCAGCATGACATAAATATCATAAGAAGGTTTCATATCTGCTAACTCCGACTGAATCACTTTAGGTAGTTGGAGATATAGCTTTTCTTTCAAACCAATTCTGATAATATCATCAGCGATATTCAAGTTTGTTTTATTTGACCCTGAACGAGAACTTACAAGCCAAATATCAGGTACTTGCCTAAATACATATTCTTCTAGTAGCTTAATTTTGACATAGCGTCTACCTTTTTCATTTTGACGAAGTTCGTTACTACTAAATCCTTTAACAGGTAATAGACCTTCCCACTCATTTTTAGTTAATTCTATATCTCCAAAATATTGTGGAGGTTCAGCATAGGCAACAAAGCCATAGGAGACACCTGTTCTACCATTTATAATGACGCTGACAATATCTCTGTGAGATTTTCTTTTGATAACTTCGTCTAACTTAAAACCAGGTGGGAATAAACCTGTCGATGCTAATTGTTGACCCAGTTTTACTAATTTAGGAGCGTAGATAGATTCTTTAGGATTATATTGTCCTAGCTCAAATCGACTCAACAAAAGTGGTGCAATCGGTACAAAAACTTTAGGAATTAATGATTTCAATACAAACCTATCTATCTCATTTTTAGAGAAAATAGAGTCTGATAGATTCATGTTTAATATAGAAATTTTGTCAGATGATACTCCAACAACAATCTCTGAAAATGTTCTAATTAAAGTATTTAAGCCAATATTTATTTTCTGCTTATACGGAATAAGAGGGTTGATAAAATCATGATCTATATCAGTAATTGTAATTACTTGTGTTTTGCTAGGATTATCAACATACTTAGCTGCATGATCCTCAGCCCAACTGCTTAATCGAGCCATTTTTATAACAGGTATTTTACGACCATTTAAAACGAATTTAGAATAAAATTGATAGAGAGCCTCTGCTGCAAAGATACCAACTTTTCTTAGAATTGAATGAGGTATTTCTACATCAATAATTGCATTAACTTCTGATTTAACCCCTTTGAACTTGAAGTTTTTTCTTTTGTTAATTACTGGAATTGTTAGGTCATAGTTAAATTCTGCGATCGCTTCTTCCCAAGTTAACACTTTAACACCATAATTTATCAGTTTAACCTCCAATTCTTGGCGGAATTTCAAAATTTCTTGATTGTTGTAACTATTAGGTAAAGGTTTAAATGTAACTATCAGTTTTTGAGCCATAACTTTAGGATCGATAATTGGTGGCTTATACTCCACTGTTGATTGTTCTGTAAATCCCCCAATTAGACGACCAATGGTTTGTAAGTTGAGTCCTTGACTTAAAGGAACACACTCTAAGTCAGCAGCCACATCCATCTCGTGTAAAAATGCCACAATCTCTGCTTTACAAGCGACTATTTCTGCTTGCATTTCTAATGTGATGACTCCTTTTGGTGAGCGAATCTTTAATTTGTCGTTATCAACCCATAAATGAACACCTTGTTCAGTAAGATTTGCGACAAGTTTTGATGCGTTCATTGTTTTAGAATCTCCTAATTGGTTCAAAATATTCATTAAGTAGTTATTGGTCATTGGTACATACGCCGGGACGGAAAAACCAATGCCACGTTAAAGAGTGAGAGTCGTATCTCAAGGACCAGAAATGTTGAATCTTGATACAAAACTTTACATAGATAGTTACACTAACTCTAAAAAGGCTAAATTAGTCAACATAACATCATCTCCTCAAACCAATGAACATAGCTGATTTTCTGACACATACAAGATTGCAAATAGCGGAATTTATCTAATAGTGTATGTCCCCATTGTGCGGGAATAGATAAAAGCTGTAAAATCAGATAAGCTATTAAACTAACGTAAATTTGTATGGTGATACCGTTGACGTTTTTGGTAATTAATTTGTCAAGTTTTAAGTGCATCTTTAAAAACTTCCACAAGAGTTCAACTCCCCAACGTAATCGATAAATATCCCTAATTTCATCATCATTAACAGCTGCATCTCCCGACTTTGGTAAATTAGTCACTAAGCGGAACTCAGTTTTCGTTTCTAAATCACAAAAATTAATGACTCTATAGGCAATAGCCTCATCAGATGCACCTACTTTGACTAATCCAGTCGCATCCTCAAATTCTAGTAACGAAATTGTTTTTAATCCGCAAAACAAAATATTTGTTTTCTTGTACCAATTCTTGAATGAATTTTAATCCCGCAAAGCCTCTATCCATTACCCCTACAGCATTAGTTGGGAGACTAGACATCATCTTGGAACCAAATTTATAATCATGATCATGTCCAAAATTGATGAAGTTATCTTCTGGGCTACCTGTAGCTAAATTCAAAGAACTAAAAAGTTTGACTTGATGATGACCCAAAACCCATAACAATTTACTTGTCAGGGTAATAATTGTTGAATCAATAGGACAAATAGCATATTTATCGTGTAATTTTTTGTGAATTTTCTTCTGTACTAACTCATTCAATTTCTGATAAATTTCTTGAAAGGGTTTTTGTGCACGGTGAGAACTGGCTTTGGAAAAGGTAGAAATATCTACTTCAAATCCGGTGTTATTTAATCTTTGAAATAAATCTCGCATACTTGTTAAACTGTTATCCAGAGCATAGGATAGCCAGCACTCAAAGAATAGACGACTATTCAATACTGGATAATCATTTTTTGGCAGGCTTTTCAAGATATCTTTGACAATTTTGGGAAATGAATTTATAATCACAATCAAACTAATATAGTTTAAGCCTTCGCCCAAAAATACCATATTTTGGGCTATTTTTATCGGATTTTTCTTAACGTTCAACACTTCTGCTCAAGGACTAATGACTCTCGTGTTGCGGTTTGATTTCTTAGCCTCTGAATTGAGCAATGAATAGTCTAGTGCCCCAAGGCTTAATTCGTAATTCGTAATTAATTGTTTGCCAGGGTTTTAGACATTTAAAATTGGTGGCTTATTTACATCGTGTGGTACTAGTTGCATGTTAAACTAGAGTCTAAATTTAAATTGCAAATCTCAAGAATATAAGACATAACATTATTGACAAGAGTCTCCATAGTATTCTGACTGATTGAAGGTTCAGAAAAGACAAAATTCAACAGCATTTTCCCTTGAAAAGTTGAGGCGTGGATAATAAAAATACCTGCATACAAAGCATGGGAACCAGCAAAACTTATTTCTTCTAGTTCAAATTCACCGTAATGTTTCGGAATATTGACTCTGCCAACATTAGAAACAGACACCGTGGCAGCTACTTGCCTGGGGTAAATAAAACAAAAATCTATAAGATCCTTGGCAATCAAAATCATTTTAAAGAGATCACCAGATTTTTTACTAACTTCAAGCTTTTGTTTTACCTCGCGGGCTAATTCCCATAGGGACGTATTTTTTTCTATGGTATGAAATTCCATGATAGAGGAGGCTAATACAGCCATATGATTATCACTAATTGCTGGTTCAATAAGTCTCCTCAAATCAAAATATGATAGGCAATTTACTCGTATATTTTTTCTATTCCCTTTAATTATTTTTCTCCCTATTGTAAACATCATTACAGCGCACAATGCACTATGTACTGTTGTATTTTCTTGCCGACAATGATCGACAAACTTTTGGGTTAAATCTTGGTCAAGTTGTCTGTGGATAATATTGCAACGACGCTTTGCAATAGATAGGTACTTTTCAAAACCTAATGTTTTTGGTCGATTCCAGATTTTTTTAAATCCAAGTTGCAACAAAAATATAATGCTGTTTATCCTACCTTTAAACCCTTTAGTCCATTCGGGCATTAATTCTTCGATGGGTGGAAGCGGAGTTAAGCTAGCAACTGGGTTGATTGGTTCACCAGACACAATTTTTTGGCAACAAGTCAATATTTCTGAGTGAAGTTGGATGGATGATAAACCATCTGCGATCGCATGGTGTATTGTTGTAATTAGGTAAGTTATGTGTTCATCACCTAAAAGATGCACAAGAACCACTCGTAGCAGACCTTGGCTACTATCAATTCCTTTGTTCATCTCTTCATAAACCACTTCTTCCCACTGCTGATTATTTGACTGCCTTACAACCCGTAAAGCAATCTTTGCGGTTCCTTGATTTTGAAAACTGAGACTGTTATTAGAACAAACAATTTGAGAATTTAGACGAGGGTGACGAAACTGAATCACGTCTAAAGCTTGTGTTAAAGTTTCTTCGCAGATATAGCCCTTGATACGACTAATAGTTACGATGTTCCAGGTTTTAGCACGGCTATTTAAGATTTCCATAGCTTGCTCGATTCGTCCCAGTTTTCTGTTGTAAATCATATTTACTTTTGATTTGTTCTAACGACTGATGTTTGCAAGCCTAGTTATTATTGAGGGTGTCGTTATTCTTCGAGAAGCTAAACAATCTGTTAAGTAAAGCTTGCTAAAAGCCTGGATATATCATAGTTTCAAACTATCAAAAGCTTATTGTGTCAACTCTTCAAGAACAGCTTTGACGTTCAAATCTCAAAAATCTCTGACTGCGAAGCTTTAGATTCTTCAGCTAAACGCTGGGATAATGTTTCAATAGTGGGGTAATGCCACAATAGGATTGGAGATAGCTCAAAACCAAACAATTTCTCTGCTTTGCTAACAAGAAACATTGCCTGCGCTGACTCTAAACCGTAACTATCTAAGGGCTGACTGACATCTATATCTTTGGGTTCAACTCCTAACTGCTCGGCAATATGAGATACTAACCAAGCTTGAATTTCTTCTGCGGTATAAGACTGCTTTTTAGTTGTCTCAGGAGTAGAGTGACTCATTTACACACCTCTGAAGTAAAAGGAATTGGATATGTAGCATTTCTAAATAGGATATGAACAAGCTAAAAACCTATAATTCTTGTTCATAGCATCAATAGGATTGCTATACTTGCTAAAATTTGGGAAAAGTTTAAGGTAAGAGATACTAGAAAATGTTTGAACTTTCGCTACTGCTTCATATTTCTAGAACTTACGTAAATAATAGCCGAAAAGGATGATTTTTAGATAGGGGCAATACCCTGTTGCTTCACTGAAAGCATTCTTGTAAGAGTAGCTGCTTTACATCTACATGAATTGCCCCAGAGTGCGTATAGTTTTGCGTAAGTTCTAATCTCCTAAGTGCATATCGGGCTATACAAAATTTGTCAACTAATCAGCAACCCGAATGCGAATATCACCCTGCACGATGCATTGACAAGCTAGGCGAATATTGGGATTCTCTGGAGCCAATACATCAAGTAAAATCCGCTCTTCATCCAACACAGGAGTTAGATTTTCCATCCCACTTACAATTTCTATGAGGCAGGTTCCACAAGCAACGCAACGACAACCAAATAAAATTGAACTAGGATGATCATCACAAATCTGAGTTAAACGTTGATTTGCTTCAACTTGAACTGTTTTTTGATCGTCTTCAAAATGAATAGATACTATCATTTCTCAACTCACTAGGTTCAGGAAATAGGGTTAGCAAATTTAGCAACCCTTAGGCAACTTCAACAACTTTTTGAATTTCCTTAATTGCCAGAGCATCCTTGTAGCGCTCATAGCGATTACCTAACTTAGTTGTATTTAATTCCAACCCCAGTTCTTTAATCAGACGCTCTAGCTGCTGAGATTTGTATTGCCAACTCTTTTGTTCTATGTAACCGATGATATTGCGCCACTTTGAACTCACCTGTCGCCAAGAATGAACTAATTGATTTATATCTACTTGCTTATCAGCTAACTCAGGATGGTGCAGAGACATACTTAGTGAGTTTAGCCCGATTCTAACATCAGTTAACATGATTCCTTGCACAGTCAGGTCTAACTTCTCCAAATAAGTTGTGAAACTAGCACTAATGTAGTCTTCTACGATTAGCTGCATGAAATAGCGAATGAAATCTTGAGCCTCTGGAGGAGCTACCCTATACAGTTCTACTCCTAAATCAAAAGATGTTGTGTAATGACGTGCTTCGTCTGTTAAGTGACCTTGATTCAATTCAAAAGCTAATGGTTCATAATCAAACTTTTCAGGTGAGTCAAATAAATAAGCTTCGCTTTTTTTCAACTCCACATTAGCCATGTACCGATACAATAAAGTCAAACTACCCAAGCCACTTTCTTGAACTTTTTCGGCTGGTAGCATCCTCATGGCATCCCCAATCATAAACCGTAAAGTTCGATATGTAAAATTACTGCCTTGCTGCTGCGTTTGCTCGACAATATTTTTAAGAAAGCTTTTCCCTTTTTGAAGATTTGACAGGGTTTCATTTAACTCTTCATCAAAAGTAAAACGGGTATCGAAACTGTCAAAATCTGATTGAGGTATTGCACCAACAGAACCATAGAAAAAACCAGGCTCATTAAAGGAGCTTTGAATTCCTATTTCTCGGCAAACCATACTATATACGGTTCTAAAAGACCAAATATGATCCATTTCTTCATTAGTTTCCTGATGAAGAATCATAAATTCATCCGAGTAGGAAGCAAAAACTTTTTCGGCAATACTCATGTTGGAAATGAGAGACTGATATTCGCTATTGGCAACATACTTGTATAAGTTAGCAAAGAATGTCGCAGATAAAATTGTCATTTGACGAGCATTAAAGGAAAGTAAATACTCACAAATGGGTACGGGTAAAGGAAGCATTCCCGGATGAGAGTAGAGTTTTTCTCCTTTAATTCCCTGCTTGCTCATCGCTATAGCGACAGGTTTTAATTCTAAGGAATTAGTATGTGCCTGCTCGAAAAGCTTATTTTGGATCTTGGGAATTCGGTTATCAATTTTAACAGTGCTCATCTGATTTTCCCCCTTTAATTAGCAGTAGATGGACGATATTCACTGTAATAAGCTGGCATTTGTAAACCCTGGATTTTCAAACTTTGCATCCGGTATAAAAATGCCGCTCCGGTCATAATCTGATTAGCAATATCAACGACTTGGCGATTATTTGATTCAGATAAGTAAGAACCTCTAACCCAGTCATTGAAGCTGCCCATAGCTGGGCCACACCAAATTTGATAATCCATTTCTCTTCCTTTTTCCCCAAAGTTAGACCAACGGGATGATAATCCCAGATACCAGCGGAAAATTAGAGCCATCTTCAGTTTGGGATTATTAACAGCTTTGGTTAATTTATCGGGATTGCGTTGAGATAAATAACTAACTGTTTCTTCCCAAACTGTTTTCAAACTCTTTCGCAAAACTTGTTTTTCTAATTTTTCTCTTTCTGCTAGTGGAATATCTTCAATTGAGTCATAGTTTTTGTATAACTCAAACAGTTTTTGTGCTCGCAAAGGAAAGAGAGTTCCTCTTTTGAGAACTTGGAGTTTTACCCCCATTTCAAACATATCTGCCGCTGGAGCCATCATTACATCAGCCATCTCGGCTTGAGCCAGCAATTGTTTGGTATGTTGAGAAGTTCCAGCTTCAATACAAGACTGGTTAATTGAGCCGGTCACAACATAAGCAGCCCCCATCATAAAGGCAGCTAATGCTGATTGTGGCGTAGCAATTCCTCCTGCTACTCCGACTCTGACTGGTTTTTCATAAGAAAATTTTCTTTGAATTTCATCTCTCAATTCCAAGATAGATGGTAGAAGACAAACCAAAGGACGATTATCTGTATGACCACCAGAATCTGCTTCTACGGTAATATCGTCAGCTACAGGAATTTTTTCGGCTAGGCTTGCTTGTAATTCACTAATAAGACCTTGCTCAACTAATTGTTTTAAGATTTTTGCGGGAGCAGGTTGTAGAAATTTAGTTGCAACTTCTCTCCGAGAAATTTTGGCAATAATTTTATTTTTGATTTCGATTTGATTGGCTGCATTCAAACCAAGTCCAGCAGCGCGGTAGTAAACAATGTTGTCAGTCAAATCGAGGAAGGCGGAAGCTTCGATTGTTCTTACCTGATATTTAAGATACAAATCAACAACACCGCGTTCAATAGCAGGTTCACTGGGACTGTGGAGTAAGTTAAATGCGTAAGGCCCTTGGGGTAAAGCTTGTTGAATATGGTTAATGGCTGCTTCGACGCGAGCAGGAGATAAGCCACCAGCACCAAATGAACTTAAGATTTTCTCTCTACCAAGGGCAATTACTAGTTCTTCAGAAGCAATTCCTTGAGCCATTGCGCCCGTGGCATAAGCGTATTTTACGCCATGAAAGCTGAGAAAAGTTGGATCACCTAATTGTCGAATTGATAACGGTGGAACAGCTATTAATGTTTCTACATGTTCAGATTTTTCTTGGTTATAAGGATATAAATAACCTTCATTAGTTGCGCCAATTTTTCCTTCGACTCTAATAATATAACAAGGTTTTTCTAAATTTAGCAATTTAGATTTTATGCCTTTCTCGTTAAAAGATACAGAATCTAAAGCACCTTGCCAAGCTTGATTTTGATGGTAAGAAAAGTCTGATACTTTCAGGTAATTACCATTTTTGTTGAGTATATTGTTTGCGCCTATCATCTTTTTCCTCCTCCAGTCAGATAATGTAGTTGCATAGTATGAAAAGTTTTTATTGAAATAACCTTTGATAACAAGCCATTTGCAACTGAATTATGGCGCTGATTTGCTTTAGTGACTCCTGTCGCGCTTGTAAAAAAACAGCGTGGGTTTTGGTCATACGAGAAGCATTCTCACTTAGCTTTTGATAGTAAGGGCTACGTAAATTGAGACAATGGGGTTCGTCAATAACATGGGGAATTGTCAAACTAGAAGTCAGAATGGATTGATATTTTTCCTGTTCTGTTATCCAAGTTTCGTTATTTTCTGATTTCTCTACAGTTTCTAAATTACGCTCTTGTAGCAATAGCCGAGTCGATTCGCTACCATTTTTAAGACCTTCTTGCTGTTGAATATGTTCTGTATTTCTAGAGGTATTGACAGGACTTGTAATTGTAGTTTGAAACAAAGAAGAATTCATTTGTGCTAATTCCTTAAAATCTGGTAGTTTATACTGCTGTTGATTAGCAGTGTTAATGGGATGGCTAAAAGATATGTCTTGAAGTTTATCTTGTTTATTATTGTTCAAAGATGTGCAATTAATCTTGCTACTGTCTAAGGTTATAAATCTCACTCTAGAATTGTTTTTGTAGGAAACTTCTGATTCTTGAGGATATATGGGGGATAAATCTAAATTAACCCGATGACTGAGGAGTTTTGCTAAGGCTTTGATAATAGAAGTATGATCGTCTACACCTCTTTTATTAAGAGAAACTGTGATGTGTTCTTTTGCATTTAGGGTTTTATCTATCCATCTAGAACAGTTACTACCGGCACCTACTTCGATGAATATTTTGAAACCATCTTCATAGACGCGGTTAATTAACTGAGGGAAATTAAGCTGTTGACAGAGGTTTTGAGCAATGTTGTGAGCAATAGAATGGCTGTCAATGGCAATGGGTTTATACTCGGCTGCGGAATAGAAAATAGTATCTGGTACGTTTTGAGTAGGTAATGTATTTAATCTCACAAGTTCATCGTATTCAGAGCGCATTGTCTCGCAATGAATTACATGGGTGAAGGGAGCAGAAAAAGCATTACAATTTAAGTTGGCAATCACTCGCTGACAGGCTTGGATATCACCAGCGATCGCAACTTCTTCTGTAGTATTAATTAAAGGCAAATAGACGTGTTTCTCATCTTTAATAGCTTCCTGAACACGCGAGACTGGACACATGAGAATATAGTTGCGCCAAAAATCTTCGCCTTGCTCATCTTGTCCTTGAGGTAATCCCCAATACTCGCGCACAGCGTTTTTGGGGCCAGATAGCCTCGTCTTCAGCAGAGATGATGAGTTAAAGCCCTCACTACCTTCTTGAAACTCAGTCCAGACACCTTGAGCCAACATCATGCTAATTTCGCCCAAGCTATAACCAAATGCACATTGGGGCTTGAGTTGGAAATAATTTTTCAGAATTGCTGTCATCAGTCCAGCACAGGCCATTTCTGATTCGAGTACTGCTACTGAATCTTTGAGCAATCGCTGTTCAAGGGCTTCTAATTGCCTGGTTGATAATTTTTCTAAGCTTCGAGGATAAATAAGTTTTTCAACGTTGGCAACACGATTGTAGATGCTTCTGATGAAGGGATCATCGTAAAGTTGAGGAAACAAACGAAACAGATTTCGACCTAATCCGATATAAGCACTAAAGGCACCTGGGTAAACGAAAGCAACTTTACCTCTTTGACCCATCGGTTTGGCCGTAAAATAGCTACCGAGAGGACTTTGCCAGTCTTTCCCTGTCTCGAAGGCATGGGCAATACCCTTGAGGGAGTGTTGAATTTCTCGTTGCAATTCATCTTGATTGTGTCCGAGAATTGCTAGAGCATAAGTTGCCTGTTGACGCTGTTGAAAAGCTGTAAAAGTATGCGTAGCAGCGTCAGATAGGGAAGAAGAATTTTGAATCGTTTGCTCAAGAGTGCGGATTTCGTCTAATAAAGTTGATTGATCATCAGCTGCGATCGCAAATACATAATAAGGCATTTGCTCTAAATATCGGCTGCTGTGATCTCTCTGATTTGGTTCCTCTGACAAAATTAAATGTGCGTAACTCCCATCTATCTCCATCCCATTAATCGCAGCTATTCTTCTGGTAGCTCCTTTTTCTAAAAACCAGGGTTTTGACTCAAAAGCGACATAAAAAGGACTACCTTGCCAAATCTCTGGCGTTTTGGGGCTAGACCATTGGGGAACTGCGGGAATATAACGATGATATAAGCAGAGTGCTGTTTTAACCAGGCTAACTATTGCCGATGCAGTATGTGTATGACCAATATTGGCTTTGACACTACCGATCGCACAAGTTAAATTTGGTTCAAATGTGCGATAAGCTGTGAGCAAACCTTGAATTTCTGACTCATCTTGTTGGGGAATTCCACTACCAACAACTTCCAAATAGTTGATATCTTTCGGTTTGATGTCTGCAAGATGAAAAGCCTGTTGACAAACTTGTGTCACCGCTTCAGAATTTGGGGATTGGGAACTGGAGACGCGATTTGTTGAATTTTTCAAGAGACTGAGAGCGTCAATCGTTGCATATATGCGATTGTTCTCTTGTTTTGCTGTTTCGTGGAGCTTCAATACTACAGCCGCCCCACCCTCGCCTACTATCCAGCCATTAGCATTCTGGTCATAACTGAGAGTATTCACGCCTGTGTTAACTTTTGTTATTTGATTTCGTCGTAAAACACTAGCGCCATCCCCAGCAAGCTCGATTGCACCGACTAAAACAGCATCTACTTCTCTGATTGTGAGTAGCTTTTGTGCAAGTTCTAAGGCTTTAAAAACAGTATTGTGTTTGGCAATTAATGTGAATGCAGGGCCAGCAAAATTCCATAGTTTGGAAATATAATTAGCTAGTCCATTTTCGATGTAACTTGGAGATTCACTGTCTTTGTCAATCGCTTCTAGTTTTTCTGTTTTAGTAAGTTTGTCTAGAGTTAGTTCTGTAGCAGTAGCAATAATTATCGCTATTCTTGTCCCTTGAGGAAGTGCCGCATCTTTGAGGGCATTATCAGCTACCTGAAGCATCAATAGTTCTTGAGAGTTAAAATTGTCTACTTCTTCTCGCGGGATTTCCAAATCTAAAGCATCAATTTCAAAATCTTTGATGTATGCGCCTAATGGTAATGCACCGTCGGCAAAACCATAGTTTTTCAGCAACTTTTCTTGTGCTTCTATTGCTTGCAATCGCTGAGGAGGTATGGAAATAAAATGCTGAGTTCCTTCATAAATACTGCGTTCAAAGGCATCTAATCCTTTGCAGTCACCACCCAAATAGCAATCCATTCCCACAATTGCTATTTTAGGAGTTTTATTTTTTGCAAATTCTTCCATCACCTGTCTCCTCAAGCTGATATATACATTTTTGAGTTGCTGATTCCCTGACTTTTTACGGTATCTGGAAAACCTCTCTCCTTTAAGCACATGGTGTCTGAAATGCTGATTAATCGAGGTTTTACCCCACCCTAACCCTCCCCTTGCAAAGGGGAGGGAACAAGATTTTCCGGTTTCCCCCCAATACATCGGGGGGATTAAGGGGGGTAATTCTACACCGTAGCTCCTTGACTTTGAATTTCTTACCTGGGGTTAGGAAGCTTTTCCGAATTAAGTGAAAAGTTAGGCTAATTCCTAGTTAAATTTCATCTAATTGCTTGGGTAAAATAGTTCCCTTTGCTCCAAGCATTTGGGTATATATTTGTCCTTGCTGATTATGGGCGATGACATCAACCACTAAACCCGATTCTGTTTTAGATTTTATTTCACAAGAAACATAAAATGTTTCATCAAAGGGGACAGCTTCAAACTGTTCAAAAATTTTGATTTCCGAAGGTAGACAAGCTACCTGATAAAAATGCTGTGCCCAAATCCAAAATGCATGAATCTGCACATCTGCAATATAGGGATTAAATGTTTGGACTGGGAATTGTCCTTGTTGTCTTTTTGCTGGTTCTGGTAAGTAACATTCTATGGTTATCTTATCCAGAGTGGCATTTAAGACAGATTTTACGCCTTGAAAAGTAAGTCCGTGAAATAAGGTAGCTGCCCCATTTTGATAAAGTGATGAAGTCGTAGCAGTGATTCTATGATCCTGGCTTAAGTTCAGAAATTCGAGTGTAGGGGTACTAGGAACTTCCCGCTTCAGTTTCATCTGGCTACTGAAATGATAACGGATTTTACCTTCTGGAGTTTTACTCGAAATTTTGGCATCGAAATCTATCTCATTGATATCATGTTTAGCAATTTCTTGCAATTCTAAAGTGTATTCGGTTGGTAAATTTTCATCGAATATTAGTCCCTTCAAAACTTTATAATTTGTACAACTGAAAGCTTTGTAACCAGGATAGATTTGTTCACAAGCATTAGCAATCCATAATAGTCCACAAGTTGCTGGTAGAACTGGATAACCAGCAATTACATGGTCTTGTAAAAAAGGATTAGCAGCTAATGTGAGTTGCCGCTGGATACGAAAAGTTCTTAACTCACTTGGTAGCTTTTCCGGCATAAACACCAGGGGACTACCAATCACAACTTGCACAGTTTCTTGATTTGTACTAGCTAATTCATCAACTAAAAACTCTGTGCCAATTTCAATCGGAATAGTCTCAATATTTCGTTCAGCAAAAGCTTGCTTTAATTCGGGAGAAACCATACCACTGTCCCAAGGTCCCCAATTAATCGCTACTACATGAGAATGGGGATGATTGAATTTGACAAGGTGGGCTGATTTGTTGAGAATTTCATTAGCGATCGCATAATCTGTCTGTCCGACATTTCCGTAGAAACCAACTACAGAAGAAAATAGGACTAAATAATTCAATTGATTCGCTGGTACACACCGCAACAGGTTTTCTAGACCTTTAACTTTGGCAGTGTAAACTGTTTCAAAATCTTGGACTGATTTTTTCTCAATCCGCTTATCAGCCAGATTACCAGCCCCGTGAATAATTCCTGTTACTGGGCCAAAACGCTTCACAGCATTAGCGACTTGTTCAGAAAGCGCGATGGCATCAGTCACGTCAACATTCAAATATTCAGCATTCCCACCCGCTTGTTTAATGGCTTGTAAGGTTGTGGCAATTTCCCGACTAGATGAAATAACGTTAAACTTTTTCTGCACCATTGCAGGTGTGGGTTTTTCGCCTCTAGCGAGGAAATCCTCCATAATCCGCTTTTTCAAATCAGCTTCACTCAAGTAGCCTTCAGTCCATACGGGTTCTGGATCGGCGGCGGAACGACCTAGCAAGATAAATTTGCATTGATAACGTTGCGCTAGTTTGATCGCACACTGAGCCGTTATCCCTTTAGCACCGCCACTTACGAGAAAAACCTGAGATTGGGCATTGGGGATGGGGAAAAGGTTGGCGGAAAAGGTGCTGGGTGCAAAGGGGATTGTTCCTACTTCCTGCGCTCTGTTTTTTTGTTCTTCTTGTTCACATATTAAGGTTGATCGTCCTTGTGAGTTATATCCCACTTCCACAACCAATAGATTGGGGTCGTGAAGTTCAGCGAGGATATGCTGTGCTGATATTTCGGCATCTAAATCAGGATTGAGGTCGATCGCTCGGCAAAATACAGATTCCCATTCCTGGTTCAAACTTTTAGTGAGTCCAAATAGTCCAGCACCAATTGCACCGAAGTTAGTTTTGTGTCCTAGTCCAAATTCGCCATCCAGACGAGCCACAGTTACAAAACTACTGCGTCCTTGAAGTGCTGCTTGATTCAGTGGTTCCTTGAGATATTTGGCAATGAGAAAGATATGGCGAAGAATAGCTTTTTCTGATTCCAGATAGCGGACATTCTTGCTTGTATCTTCGTGATTTGAGGGATTCAGATGGATAAATGTAGCGATCGCACCATAATTATTAGCGATCGCTGTTAACTGTTCTTGCAAATGCTCCTCGCTCAAATCTGCAAGCACCACACGGCTAACCCCTTCAGGTAAATCAGATTGCTTAGGAATCACAGTTGAAGGAAAAGTTAAGACAACAGTCTTCCAGCCACGCTTTAACAGAGTCTCAGCTAGTTTCGTCGTGGTGAGAGAACCATCATCAGTAAGCAAGGCAATATGCTGATCGGGGAAAGTGAAATCTAAAAAATCAGGTTCAGGAAGATATTTGAGTTTGACAGGAGAGCGAAGAATTCGGGATTGGGTACTGGGTACTGGGTACTGGGTACTGGGTACTGGGGATTGAGAAAACTCTTCCCCAGTCCCTAGTCCCTTTTCTATATATGCAACAATTTGTCCGAGGGTATGTAATTGAGCTAATGCTTCTGAATTCAGCTTGGGTAAATCAGGATATAGTTCTAGCAACGCTCCTAGAATTTCCACAAGTTTGACGCGATCAATTCCCAAATCTGTCTCAAGATCCATTGATAAATCTAACATCGTCATTGAGTAGCCAGTTTTTTCGCTAACGACGTTGGAGACAATGTTAGTAAGCTCTGGAGATGAAGGGGATAAAGGGGATGAGGGGGATGTTACTGTTACTCCCCCACCACCGTCATCTCCCCCATCTTTCCCATCTCCCCCTGTTTCATCCACAGGTGCGTTGACAAGGCCCACCGCAGGGATCGCTGCTGAGATTTCTGATGCAATTTTCCCCATATACTCAGCTATCTGACCGAGGGTGCGTAGCTGTCCCACTTCTTCGGGATTCGGCCTGGGCAAATCAGGATATAGTTCTAACAACGCTCCGAGAATTTCCACACGTTTGATGGAATCAATCCCCAAATCTGCCTCGATATCCATTGTCAGGTCTAGCATCTCCGTTGGATAGCCTGTTTTATCACTAACAACGTTAATCAGAGTTTCGCTCAGGATGGCTTGATCAATGATTACTGCTGGGGGTGGGGGTGCTACTGGTTCTGTGGGCGTTACTGGTTCTGTGGGTATTACTGGTTCTGCGGGTGCTGGGGGTACAAACGCTACAGTTGCAGTCTTATTCTCCTCTAATGGATTAATATCCAAAACTGCTGCTTGATGATGTGCGCCATTACCATTTGTGCCATTACCATTAGTCGAAACTGGCTCAGATTTAATGGCAAATCCATTACTCGGTACATCAACCGATGCAGTTTCCAGAACAGAGTTATCCTTTTGGGTTGGTGGAACTACTGGACTAGGTTGATAGTTAATTGGCGGTATCAGACTTTGTGGAGTGGTATTGCTGGGCGACTGTTCATAATGTCGCTGGAGCAATTGGAAAAAGTTGTTAGTGTATTCTTGCTGATGGTTCAGATATTGCTCATGGATGCGGATGCTATCAGCTTGATGGTCGTGAAACCGCATGATGCTGCGTTCTGAACTAGAGACTACTAATTGCTGTGTTTGTGTTTGTGCTTGTGGTTCGCTGAATTTACCATTTCCCCACAACGCATGTTGTTGCTGCATGAGTTGGAAAAAGGTTTTGGTATATTCTGTCTGATGGTTCAAAGATTGTTCGTGAACCTGCAAGATATCATGTTGATGGCGATTGAACTCTATTAATGTGTACTCTAAGTTGTCTATAGCTCTTAGGTAACTTAGAGGAAGTTCTGGAATAGGTTGCAAAGACTTGATATCTAGTTGGTCTGATTGCCCATTCTGCACAGATTTCACTCCACCATTGACTGCGACTTTCTCTGCTGGATGAGAGGGGTTAGCTGTTGCTGGTTTATTGCCATTTCCAACGGTGGATTGACCGTTGACTGCGACTTTCTCTGCTGGATGAGAGGGGTTAGCTATTGCTGGTTTATTGCCATTTCCAACAGTAGATTGACCGTTGACTGCAACTTTCTCTGCTGGATGAGAGGGGTTAGCTGTTACTGGTTTATTACCATTTCCAACGGTGGATTTCACTTGATGCCCATTTTGCATAGCTTTTTCAAAGGACTGCTTTGTTTTTTCTGATACATAGTTGGTGCTATTTAAGCGGACATTCAAGACCTTATTTGGAGAAGCTTCTGGGATTTTGTACTCCAGTTGATAGGGGTCTAAGTTTTGCAAAGGTAATCCAGCAACGCGCAACTGAATAACAGCTTGCCGTAAAGTGCGATCGCTATCTTTGAGATGACTGGTGTTTAAAGCTACAGCTAAATGAGGGCGATCGCTCAGAATATCTTTTACCAAGTTGGTGAGAACACTCCGCGGCCCAAATTCAATAAAGCAATGACCGCCTTCAGCATAAATATTCTCAATTTCCTGCTTAAACAACACCTGATTCCTCAGATGTTCTTTGAGGACTTTTTGAATAACTTGCGGGTCATTTGGGTAACGCTTTCCAGTCACATTGGTGTAAACCGGGATTTGTGGCTCGTTGAAAGTAACTTTTTCAATAGCTCTGGCAAAGGGTTGTTGTGCATAAGCTACTAGTGGAGTATGGAAAGCTGCGGAAACTCCCAGCAAGATAGTAGAGAATCCTTGAGTTTTCAGAGCCTCTTCTACATTGGCAATTTCAGCTTTCGTCCCTGCTAACACCATCTGATTTGGAGAATTCAGGTTAGCAATGGTAATCAGTGGGAAATTCTGAATCAGTTCTGTAACCTGATTAACATCCCCTTTTACCGCCAGCATGGCTCCCGCATCCAATTCGGGATCTTCTGGTGCAGCCATCGCTTGACCCCTAGCCTTGACTAAGAAAAAGTAATCTTTCTCACTCAAAACTCCCGCAGCCCAAAGAGCAGTAAGTTCTCCAAAGCTATGCCCTGCAACAAAATCTGGCTTAAACCCAGCTTGTTGCAATATCTTGTACAAACCAGCGCTAAAAGCCCCAATCGCCGGCTGTGCATATTCTGTTTGCTGCAACACTTTCATCTGGGCAGTCTTTTGATCTAAATCAAACACCGGGTTAGGGAAAACAACCTCCGAAAGGGGCTGCAAACCGTCTTGGCGTAAAAGGTTGTCAATTTGAGTATATGTCTGCCCCAATTCTGGGAAATTAATTAAGAGTTCCCGACCCATCTCTAAATATTGCGAACCTTGCCCAGAAAATAGGGCAACCACCTTCCCCTCTGTTGCTATGCCAGTTTTGCGGTAGTAAATTCCTTGGGGATGTTCCCATGATTCTGCTTGCAACTTGTTTCTTAGCAACTCAATACTTGTTTGTAATAAGTCGCAAGCTTGAGTGAGAGAATCAGCAACAAATCCAAGTCTGGCATTTGCGATCGGAATTTCTAAAGATTGAGATGCCGAAATCAATTCTGTATAAAGCTGCTCTCTCGTATCGGATTGCAATTGTTGACCAATTTCTTGACAACGCGACAACAATTCTTCAGGCGTTGAGGCAAATAGCAACATCGGCTGGGAAGGTTTGTGTAAACGATAAGGTTGCTGATGTTGACTTGTGTATTCTTCCAAAACGACGTGATAATTTGTGCCGCCAAAGCCAAAAGAACTCACCCCTGCACGTCTTGGTTGCTCATCGCTGCTAATCCAAGGTCTAGTTTCCGTATTTAAATAAAACGGAGAACTATCAATATCTAATTTAGGATGCGGTTTGGTGACATTAATAGTGGCTGGTAAGACTTTGTGGTGGAGAGCTAAAGCCGTTTTAATCAAACTCGCCGCACCCGCAGCCGCTTTTGTATGTCCAATCTGGGATTTGACAGTTCCGAGGGCAATATGTTGTTTTTTGGGATTGTTTTCGCCAAAAACTTCTTTTATCGATGAAAATTCGGCTGGATCTCCAGCCATAGTGCCAGTGCCGTGTGCTTCAATCAAACCAACACTGGTAGGCGAAAATCCGGCATCTTCGTAAGCACGATGTAAGGCTCTAACTTGACCTTCAGGACGTGGTGCATAGATGCTTTTATAACGGCCATCGCTAGAAGTGCCAATACCTTTAATGACTGCATAGATTCGGTCATTATCTCGCTGGGCATCTTCAAGGCGCTTCAGGACTAACATTCCCACACCTTCACCCAGCATCATCCCATCTGATTCTGCATCAAAAGGTTTGACATTCTCACCTTGGGAAACAGCAGGAGTTTTGCTGAAACACATGTAGGCCATAATTGAGTTGTCGGTGTCAACTCCGCCAGTGATCATCATATCGGCTCGATGCTCAATTAGCTCACTAATTGCCATTTTGAGCGCACCCAATGAACTTGCACAGGCAGCATCGACTACACAATTAGTTCCACCCAAATCTAAGCGGTTGGCAATTCTTCCTGTAACTACATTTGCCAGCATACCGGGGAAGGCATTTTCATCCCATTGCACGTATGCACTTTTGATTTTCTCAATGATTTTTTGTGTATCCTCATCGGATAAGCCGCTACCTTTGAGAACTTTTTCCCAAACTGGGTACTGCATTCTCGCAGTCAGTGGAACCGCCAACTGCCTACCTAGCGCTACACCTAAGATGACACCAATGCGATCGCGACTAAACTGCTTAGATTCGCCGTAACCGGCATCTTCCATCGCTGCTTTCGCAACAAGTAAACCTAGCAATTGCGAAATGTCTGTGACTTCTAGGCTGTTGGGTGGTAGCCCAAATTCCATCGGATTGAAATTGACATCCGGGATAAATCCGCCTCTTTTACAGTAGGTTTTATCAAACGCTCTGGGATTAGGATCATAATAATCTTCTACATTCCAACGCGAAGCGGGAATATCAGTAATACAATCAACTTTGTGAATAATTGTTTCCCAATATTCCTGTAAATTTTTCGATTGGGGAAATATAGAAGCCATCCCGATAATGGCAATATCGGTTTTTTGCCGATGTGTATTTATTTCGCTGGTTAGTGGTGCATTTTCAGCCATAACTTTTTTCACCTGTATGAGCTTGATTAGAGCCTGTTCACAATTGCTCACTTCTTCTTGCAACTGTGCCAAAACAGCTTCAATTCTAGAAGCAGCCATGACTTTATCTTTACTATTGGATTTATAAGATGTAGAGATTTTTATAAAAATATTACCTCTACAAAAAAGGTAGATTCGATCGGCTTTTAGACAGAATTAGGGTTATAGATGATGACTGATATACTTTGAGTTAAATATTCAAGAGTTATAACCCTGAGTGGAAGAGATTGTAATGGCGATATTCTGAAGTCTAAATGTATAATTCCGACTTCTTTGTTGGACTATTTCACGTATCTGAAAATCTCTTTAAATTAGAGATGACTTCAACGTTAAAATATAAATTATTAATCCAGGGCTATTTCGTTCTAGACATAAACTGCCCATAACTCAAGTTTCAGGCTAATAACTATAGTCTGTTTTAACAAACTATAATCTTTTCTCAGCCATCTTTAGACGAATTTTGCTATTAGACTCAGAATTCATTCTGAGGCAGACTAGATGAGAATAAAATAGCCCTGGTTGTTGATCAGTTCTAGCTTGGATAGTTTCATCCAGAAAACTTATCCTACTCCGTGTTATCCTGTCAACCGTTGCTTGTTCTGAATATTAAACTAGTCGCTTCTCCATTTCAATTGATATGCAACTTACATAAGACGAGATAAGTGTTACCACATGAAATATTGTCAAACACAACTTTGTAGGCAACTTCAAATTAACAGTACTATAGTTTTGGTTACACATTTATTAGCTAGCATCAGGTAAGTGAATCAGCATCTAAGCATTAACTTATGCAGAATCTTCGTCTGGATTAGAATTGTTTTCTCCTTTACTTGTTATCGCCTGATGTTGAGCAGCAGCTAATAGCTTTTGTTCAAGTCTACTAATACTAATTCCCAACTCAGAAGCTTTTTTACTTTTCCACTCTTCTAGCTCACAATCATGTTGATTGAGCCATTCACGCACCGCGACGCGGGCCATTTCAGCTTTGCGAAGAGTCTGGCGAGCTGAATGAAAAATCAGTCGCTGGTTATCAAAGCTTGGCAATGAGAGCATGAATCGCTGTAGTTTCATTTTATCTAGGGTCTTTGGAGGGCGATCGCTTTCACTCACATAATTATTAAAACTCATTTCAATTAGTATGTCACATAGTAAAAATACATTTTATAAATTGCATATAAATTGCATATATCTTCGTTTCAATCATTCTCATTGAATTAAGTAAGTCGGTGTAGAATTTTATAACTATGTAACAAAAAGTTAAAGCTGATAGCAAGAGTTAAATTTAATACGTTATATACTGTATTTTCCTATTTCTCTCCTCGCTTTAATTCCATTGATTACGGCATAAGCAAGGTCTAATTCGCTGTCAAATATTGTCCTGATAGTTCATCTTGTTTAAGATGTTGCGACTCCAATTCAATTTTTCGTCATTCACGTAAGACTTCTTTTATAGTTTGAGAAGTCTAGTTAAAGTGAACAGCTATTTTTTCTACGTATCAGGCATGTGAATTTTATCTTCAAATGTTTACTATGCCTAAAGTGATAGAAGAAGGTTAAGTGCTAATAAAAAGCATTAATTGATCAACCAAGTTAGACTGTATGTAATTTATTGGCGTATTAAAAGACACAGGTAATCATCTTCTTACAAAAATTGGGTATCTGTGAATTGCTGCCATAGCTTTTACATCTATCCACAAGTTGATTTATTTGTTTAATAAATTATGCATTAATCAATAAGCTAATTTTTTCAAAAGTTATTAGTGTAAAAAAAATACATTTGCCACAATGTCACAATAGCCACTAGTAGCTATATCTAAGGAATGAAAAACTCTAGTTAACAAAAAATCAATCACAAATCAAAGACTTATTTCAATATGCTGAATAATACAAAGGATATAAAAATGTTAAAAAGTGATAAAGAATTGCAAACATTATTTATGATTTATGCCGAAAATATTACTGGCCATTTATCATCAACAATGTTGCATGTGGGTTGCAATTGAGTATCATTCCGTTTATCGTAAGTGATTAAATGATGTAATTCAATACTGTTTGTTTAAGAATGCCTAGAGATAGATCAATAGGGAGAAGATAAATATAAATTCACCTGATTTGCTGGTTCCTCTATATATTCATAAACGCACAGTATGACAATGCAATTTAATGCGATGACCCGTATTGTATGAAGCGTTCTGCATAATTTTACTGTCACGAAAATATAAGGGCTTGCTGGCATGAGACTATCTGAGCTAGATCCACTCATACCGCTAATTAAGTTAAGAGAAGAACTCCTGAAGTTACCAAAAGGCTACTCGTTTTTTGAAGAGGAACTAGTAGATTTTTTATCCAGACGAAGATGGCCAGAAAGTAATCGCCGCATTGATCGGACAACTTTCTGGCGATGGAGAAATGACAACGGCATTGAGCATCAAAAAGTATTTAGTCGATTGGATATTTTGAAGCTCTGCCAAATTTGCGACCACTATCGCATAGATGGAACTCGCAGCGAATACTTGGCGATCGTTAAAAATAAAAAAGAGGTAGTGCTAAACAAATAGATCTATCTCTGATTAGATGCATAAAGTACTAAATGGCTCTACCGAAAGTTGATTAAGTAGTCATTGGTCATTAGTGCATACCTCGTTCCTTGTGGGTGGAAAAACTTTGTCTTTCATCGGACTAATTCAAATCACCTTCAGGAGTGGGTGTGATTTATCTTGGACTAATAACTAATGATTAGTGACTTTGCACAGGGGTTTGATTCTACTAATAGATTGATGAATCAATACCCTTAGTGTTAGTGATATCTGGCTTCGGAAGATCCCCTCGACCCCCCTTTTGAAGGGGGGCTTCATTCCCTCATTAAAATTATGGTACAAAAACAAAAACAGTCATTTATAAAACCATTCATCAAACCTGTAGGTTGGTGGCCGGTCATGTTAGCAACTACTATGGCTGTAGCGACTGGTGCTGTTACTTTCTATACATTTTCACGATTTCAGTTATCCTCGAAAGTTGAGCCTTTAGCTACCCCAAATAGTTCTCCTAAAATGACTGCTATTGCTGCTTTAGGACGTTTAGAACCTCAAGGAGAAGTTATTCGTCTGTCGGCCCCAGAATCCCAAGGGGGTGTAAGGGTCACAAAACTCATGGTAAATAAAGGAGATAGGGTACGACAGGGGCAAGTAGTTGCAATTCTAGACAGTTATTTTCCTCGTCTTGCAGCCCTAGAAAAAGCCCAGCAACAAGTCCTAGTTGCCCAAGCTAGTCTCAACCAGGTAAAAGCTGGTGCAAAAGCTGGAGATATCTCTGCACAAAAAGCAACCATTGCTCGTTTAGAAGCTGAGTTGCGTGGAGAAACCTCTGCACAACAAGCAACGATCGCTCGTTTAGAGGCTGAGTGGCAAAATGCTGAAAGCGAAAATCAACGATATCAACAGTTATACAAAGACGGAGCGATTTCAGCTTCCGACGCAGATACTAAACGTTTACGAGTAGATACAGTTCAACAGCAACTCAATGAAGCTAGGGCTTCTCTCAATCGCACTGTAGAAAGTCTGCAAAAGCAGTTAACTGAGGCCAAAGCCAGACTCAAAAGTATTGCTGAGATTCGTCCTACCGATATAGCAGCAGCCCAAGCTGATGTTGAAAGTGCAGTAGCCTCAGTTAACCAGGCTAAGGCAGAGTGGGATTTAAGTATTGTGCGATCGCCTATAACCGGGCAAATCATGAAAATTAATGCTTGGCCTGGAGAAGTTATCGGCAATACAGGAATAGCTGATTTAGGTCGTACACAACAGATGTATGTGGTAGCAGAAGTCTATGAAACTGATATTAAAAAAGTGCGTCTCGGTCAGTCTGCCATTATTACTAGCGATGCGTTGCCAGGGAAATTACGAGGGAAAGTCGCAGATATTGGTTTGCAAATTGGCAAACAAAATATCTTTAATAGCAATCCTCAAGCAGATACTGACAACAAAATAGTTGATGTAAAAATTCGTATTGAAGATATGGAAGACAACCAGCAAATCGCTGGTTTTACTGATTTGCAGGTGGAGGTAATGATTGATATTTAATACTTCTCAAGAGAGCTTTTTTAACTCACAAAATATTCCTAAATTGCCTAAGATTAATTTGTAATTAAGACACGCTAAAAAATCTTGATTTAAACAAAGCACTTTCCCTCAATTTAGTCTAATTTCTATCCTTGAGGTTTACCAAATGATTCTCAATATCCCCTTAGCTTGGCTACAATTAGCTCGACAAAAAATTCGCTTTCTTGTAGCTTTAGCTGGAATTGCTTTTGTTGCAGTTCTAATGTTTATGCAAATCGGTTTCCAAGCTGCCCTCTATGATAGTGCTACCCAGTTGCATAAAAATCTAGAAGGGGACTTATTTTTAATTAGTGCCCAGTATAAATCTCTAACATCAAACCAAAGTTTTTTTCGTTCAAATTTATATCAGGTGTTAGGTTTTGATAGTGTAGAATCAGTTAGCCCTTTATATGTACAATTTGCTAAGTTTAAAAACCCTAACAATGGTCTGAAATTTCCACTATATGTGCTTGGCTTTGATCCAGTTAGATCAATTTTTAAGTTTCCAAATATCGAAGAAAAACTCAATCTAATCAGAATCCCTAATATCGTTTTGTTCGACCGCGATTCTCGACCAGAATTTGGTGCGATCGCTAAAGATTTTGAGCAAGGAAAAGATATAAAAGTTGAAATATTTAGCTATACCGGATTAGTTGGTTACAGAGTTAAAATTGGTGGTTTATTTAAACTAGGGCCTTCTTTTGGTGTTGATGGAAATTTAATCGTTAGTTCTTCAACGTTTCTGCGAATATTTCAAGATCGTCCGGTACAAAAGATAGATATAGGATTAATTAAACTAAAACCTGGTGCTAACCCCCAAAAAGTTTTAGCAGATTTATCAGCCAAGTTACCCAAAGATGTAAGAGTTATTACCCGCAAAGACTTTATTGCTTTGGAAAAAGACTATTGGTCTCTTAGAACACCTATTGGGTTCGTATTTAATTTGATGGTTTTAATGGGGTTTGTTGTTGGTGTAATCGTTGTTTATCAAATACTTTATAGTAATATTTCTAGTCATTTAACTGAATATGCAACTTTAAAAGCAATGGGATTCAAAAATAAATATTTATTAAGTGTAGTTTTTCAACAAGCTTTAATTTTAGCATCTCTAGGTTATGTTCCGGGTTTAGCTATATCTATAGCCCTATATGATGTATCAAAAAATGCTACTAAATTACCAGTTATCATGACTACAGATAAAGCCATCTTAGTATTAATCTCAGCTACATTAATGTGTTTAACTTCGGGGTTTTTATCTACAAATAAACTCCGAAATGTAGATCCAGCAGATATTTTCTAGATGAAATCTAGTGTATAAATAAAATGCTTAAACAAAAATTCATTGTCACCATAGAAAATCTTAATCACTACTTCGGGGAGAAAAAAATACGAAGTCAGGTATTATCTGATATTAATTTTAATATCAAGTATGGAGAAATTGTGATTATGACTGGGCCATCAGGTTCAGGAAAAACAACTTTACTGACTTTAATTGGTGGGTTACGTTCTGTCCAAGAAGGAAGTTTGAAATTTATCGGTCAGGAGCTTTATGGAGCTACTAATCAGCAATTAGTTCAAGTACGTCGGCATATTGGCTACATTTTTCAAGCTCACAACTTGCTAGATTTCTTAACAGCGAGACAGAATGTTCAAATGTCACTTGAATTACACAAAAATATTCCTGAATTAGAAGCTCGCAAAAAATCAGAAGCTATACTCGGTGCTGTGAAATTGGAGAATAGAGTAAATTATTATCCGTCTGATCTTTCTGGAGGACAAAAACAACGGGTAGCCATTGCTCGTGCTTTAGTAAGTCATCCCAAATTAGTTTTAGCTGATGAACCGACAGCAGCTTTAGACAGTAAGACAGGACGAGATGTTGTCACCTTGATGCAGCAACTAGCTAAAGAACAGAATTGTGCTATCTTAATGGTCACTCACGACAATAGAATTTTAGATATTGCAGATCGGATAATTCATATGGAAGATGGTTATCTGGTCAAAGAAGTTTCGTGATTGTCCTTAAGGAAACGAAAATCTTAGAGCCTATTTATAAATCAAGACGGTTCAGTTAAGGGCTAATTGTACAAAATTGTGGGTTCTTGAGACGCGATAAATCGCCGACAGACGCGATAAATCGCCGTCTCTACAAGTGTTTTGGTCTTATCTGAACTGTATTGATCTATTAGAGTCACACAAATTAGGACGGTGTTGATTCCTCAAAGTCTTGAAATAACTGGGTTTTTACTTAGCACTGGCTCAACGCCCCGCTATCCATGTTATCCATGTACAGCACTCAGCACTTAGCTATATATTTAAGTATTTTGATGCAGATATGATATGCCTCCTAACTGTTGACCTTTTTTTTAATTGATTTCAGTGGGGGGTTCAAGCCCCGACTGATTGCAATTTTTAATTAATAATTTTTAATTTTTAATTGGAGCGAAGCGACTTTACTCCTGGTTTCTATTTATTGCTAACTTCTAAAGGCAAGAAAATCGTCAAAACTTCCCCATAGTGTGGACGCTGGCGTACAATCAATTTGCCACCGATCGCCTGGAATAAATGTTTGGTTGCGGCGATATTCAAACTAATCGTACCCGTTTCTGGTTGGAACATCAGCAGTTGACCAAGGGCTTTGCGAATTGGTGGTGTTGCAGGTGTGGCGGCTTTATTGGAATCTTTGCACCCAAATTGGGGCGATAATTGTAACTTCAGTTGATCTCCAGCCGGGATAACTTGTACTTGAATATGGCTACCAGAGGGTAAGCTGCGAGTGAAATTCTCTATTAGACCAGTGAGTACCTGATCTAGCATCATGGGATTGCTAACCACTGTTGGTAATTGCTGGGGTAAAACAACATTTAAAGTTAAGTTCCGCCGATGTGCTGCTTGTTCCCAACGGGGAATACTTTGCTGCAACACTTGATCTAAAGACATCGGCGTAAGTTGAGTTTTTGAGGATTTTGCTGAGGTAGTAGTTTCCAGTTCTGCTGCCTTAAACAGCAACTCCATGCGGTCAATTTGCTCGGTACACTCGTGATCGATAATTTTTAAGCGATTGATCACGCTAGCATCTAAGTCTCGCCGTTTCAGCAGCAGACGAGTCATAGTGCGAATCGTGGTTAAAGGTGTGCGGACTTCGTGAGCGAAGGCTTGGAGCAATTCTACATCAGGATTTGGGGATTGGGCAGTGGGGATTGGGCATTGGGGATTGGGGATTGGGCATGGGTTATTCTCCTTGTCTCCAGTTCCTAGTAAAGAGTCTCTAGTCTCTTCTGGTTCTGTTACTTCTTGAAGCAACAACTGGCTAAACTCAATCATCATGCGGTAGTCTGGTGCTACCGGGGAATACTGTTCTACCAATGCATCCAGGCGGGCAAAGAACTCTGGATTAGCTAGCATTACCCTTGCGCCTAGCGATCGCCAAGCTTGCTGTACTACATCTGGCTCAAAAGAAAATGAAAAGGTTTTTTTACCGTTTTTGTGGGTTGCTAAAACCAGCACTAATCTAAATTTATCCGTAAAAACTAAGCAAAACTGTTCAGCACCTAGTGGATCGGCAGGTAGTAAGGGAAGTACCGATTCATGAGGAGGAATTTCTTCATTTACAGATTCGTTGGCGTAGTCCAACCCAGGCATCGCACATGGCATCTGAAATGGCATCAGCGCCAAGGGGTTAAATGGTTTTGCCGTAAAAGTTACTGTTTCTAAGCTTTGAGTCAGTTTTGGCTGACTAAATAAGGGTGCAGGTGCAGCTAAAACTAATCCTTGGGTTGTGTTAACCGAGGCAGTTGCTAAAGTCTTTAATAGCAAATGTTCCGTCGCTGCTAGGCTGACACGCCACTGCCGCTCTGCTTTGGCAGGTGAACATTCAGCTATACTTGATTGATTTTCAGCCAAGATTTCGCTCAGGCTTGGCAATATCCATTTGTACACAGGCTTTTACCCCTTAATTCAAGAGCGACTAACAGCGTCTAGGGTAGACATTTCACTACTACCTAAGAGGTTATAGCCATTTGTGTACTGGTGACAGTGGTAGAACCGAACAATTCGGGCGCAATTTCCGCTATTTGGCGGATGTCTACGACGGGCTATTCGGCGTCGCAGCTATGGGCTGAAAAACGCTGAGGCTGATTTTGACCGATAAGAATTGCGATCGCAGCTATGGGAACTTCAAAAAATAAATTATCCAATAGACATCTCCAAAAATGATGTAGGGACAATTCATAAATTGTCCCTACCAAGGCTTTCGAGCAACGCAGAATTAATTTTCACCAGATGTCTAATTTCATTCGTTCAAAATGACTTTCCCTCCCCCTGCTCCCTGCTCCCTCCCCCTGCTCCCCTGCCCTCAAAGTAATTGGATATTTTTTTATTGGAAGTCCTATTTCGGCGATGTACGTAGGGGTAGCCGATCATCGACATTGCATTTTTTGAGTAGATTAACAATAGACTATCTTAAAAGCACTTTATGACTTCTTTTGATTCAGTTGAAGATTTGGTACTAGTTGCTGGTGCTACTGGTGGAGTAGGGCAACTGGTGGTAGGCAAGTTACTAGAAAAGGGCGTGAAAGTTCGTGTACTGACACGCAATGCCGCCAAAGCTGAAGAGATGTTTAACCAAAGAGTGGAAATTGCCGTTGGTGACATCCGCCAGCCAGCTACACTGCCAGCCGCAATGCCAGATGTCACCCACATCATAAATTGTACCGGAACCACTGCCTTTCCCTCTGAGCGATGGGAATTTGAGCAATCCCCGAACTTGCTTGAATGGGGCATCACTTTCCTTAACCCCAAATCTAGTCAAGCAAAAGCAAAGAATAGTCCAGAAAAGGTCGATGCTCAAGGTGTAAGCAACCTAGTAGCAGCAGCACCCCGAAATTTGCAGCGATTCGTTTTCGTCTCTTCTTGTGGAATTCTCCGTAAAAATCAGTTTCCTTTTAGTATTCTTAATGCTTTTGGTGTGTTAGATGCCAAACAAAAGGGTGAAGAGTCCATTATTAATTCAGGATTACCCTACACTATTATCCGCCCAGGACGCCTCATTGACGGCCCCTATACCTCATACGACCTCAACACCCTCCTCAAGGCAAAAACTGGGGGTAAATACGGAGTGGTCATAGGTACTGGGGATACACTTGCGGGTGATACCAGCCGGATTGATGTAGCAAATGCTTGTGTGGAATGCCTTTTTTACCCAACTAGTTCTAGGAAAATTTTTGAAATAGTCAACCAAGGACAAAGACCACCTGTAATTGATTGGGAAACTCTTTTTTCTTTACTCTGAGTAACTGCTAAGTGCTGAGTGTCATATTTTATTCAATGCCCCATGCCCCATGTTCCATGCCCAATCCTCAGTGTTTCTGTAGTTTGTTGCCTCTAAAGACGGCAAACACCACTCGGACGTTACGGTTCACCCTAATTGCTGAAAGTATTAATTCTCATACATTAGACAGAGTGAAGACAAATAAATCCATGAACCAACTAAAAACACAATTTAGTTAGTTTAACCGTCCTAAGCAAGGTTCGGGAAACCACCCTTCATGGACTGGCTACCACTAAGGTTCAGTATATATATCAGCATTAGTCTGGAGTTTTAACCCCAGGAAGGCCGAATCAAAGGTATTCATGCTGAACTGGCTGATTTCTTGACCCTGTTGGTTGAAAATTTAGTGCTTTATATTCTCATTCATTCATTTGTAGTTATACGGAGCCAGCACCTAAAATGGCAAAAGTAGTTGGAATTGACTTAGGAACAACGAACTCCTGCGTGGCAGTGATGGAAGGTGGTAAACCCACAGTAATTGCTAATGCTGAAGGTTTTCGGACAACACCCTCAGTAGTGGCATTTGCTAAAAATGGCGATAACTTGGTTGGTCAAATCGCCAAACGCCAAGCGGTGATGAACACAGAAAATACGTTTTACTCAGTCAAACGCTTCATCGGACGCCGCTACGACGAAGTGAGTAACGAAGCTACGGAAGTTTCTTACAAAGTCCTCAGCAATAACGGCAATGTCAAATTAGATTGTCCAATCGCTGGTAAAGCATTTGCTCCTGAAGAAATTTCTGCAAAAGTTCTTCGCAAACTAGTTGAAGATGCCAGCAAATACTTGGGCGAAACCGTAACCCAAGCTGTAATCACCGTTCCGGCATACTTCAACGACTCCCAACGGCAAGCGACAAAAGACGCTGGTAAAATTGCCGGGATTGAAGTTCTACGGATTATCAACGAGCCTACAGCTGCATCTTTGGCTTATGGGTTTGACAAGAAGAGTAACGAAACCATTCTCGTGTTTGACTTGGGTGGTGGTACCTTCGACGTATCCGTACTGGAAGTAGGAGATGGAGTTTTTGAAGTACTAGCCACATCTGGTGATACCCACCTTGGCGGTGATGACTTCGACAAGAAAATAGTTGACTTCTTAGCTGATAAGTTCAAGAAAGCCGAAGGTATTGACCTCCGGAAAGACAAACAAGCTTTACAACGTCTGACTGAAGCCGCAGAAAAAGCCAAAATTGAGCTTTCTAGCGTCACCCAAGCAGAAATTAACCTGCCATTTATCACCGCAACCCAGGATGGCCCCAAGCACCTGGATACAACCCTGACTCGCGCTCAGTTTGAAGAACTTTGCTCTGACTTAATCGACCGTTGTCGTGTTCCTGTGGAAAACGCCCTTCGGGATGCCAAGTTAAACAAAGGCGATATTGATGAAGTGGTATTAGTTGGTGGTTCTACCCGCATTCCTGCTGTACAGCAGATTGTGAAGCAGGTATTGGGTAAAGACCCCAACCAAAGCGTGAACCCTGATGAAGTCGTAGCAGTTGGTGCAGCTATTCAAGCCGGGGTACTGGCTGGTGATGTAACGGGCATCTTGCTGTTAGACGTGACACCGCTATCTTTGGGTGTGGAAACATTGGGCGGCGTGATGACCAAAATTATCCCTCGCAACACCACAATTCCCACCAAAAAATCCGAAGTTTTCTCCACCGCTGTAGATGGTCAAACCAACGTAGAAATTCACGTCCTTCAAGGTGAACGCGAATTCTCTAACGATAATAAGAGCTTGGGAACCTTCCGCCTTGATGGTATTCCTCCTGCACCACGTGGCGTCCCTCAAATTGAAGTGGTCTTCGATATTGACGCTAATGGTATCCTTAACGTCACTGCTAAGGACAAAGGCACTGGTAAAGAACAGTCCATCAGCATAACTGGCGCTTCCACCCTGGATAAAAATGACGTTGACCGGATGGTGAGAGAAGCTGAACAGAACGCTTCATCTGACAAAGAACGGCGTGAAAAGATTGAACGCAAGAACCAAGCCGATTCTTTGGCATACCAAGCTGAAAAGCAGTTACAAGAATTGGGCGATAAAGTTCCCGATGCTGACAAGACCAAAGTCGAAGGTTTAGTGAAAGAACTGCGGGAAGCAGTTGCGAAAGAAGACGATGAGCAAATCAAGAAGCTGACTCCAGAATTGCAACAAGCGCTATTCGCTGTTGGTAGCAACATCTATCAACAAGCTGGTGGCGGTGCTGCACCTGGTGCTGAACCTCAAGATAGCGGTTCTACATCTAGCTCTGGTAGCGGCGATGATGTGATTGACGCTGATTTTACAGAGAGCAAATAATTCCCTTACTTCTTTTGGGAAGATGATCTTGTTCCACCTCATATTACCCACTCAGGCAAATCCCTGAGTGGGGATTTTTTTTAAAGGATGTTAGGAGAGACGCGATAAATCGCGTCTGTACAAGAATGGAGAGACGCGATAAATCGCGTCTGTACAAGAATTAGGAGTTATATAAAGTCTGGTTAATCCCTTATGCCATATCCACAAGCACCTTGGACACTTCATGGTTATGCTATCCAAACTCTGCATTTGGTAAATATTGACCAAGTGCGCCCTTTGATTCCCTTAGAGTTAGAAATTATTTCTGTATGGCCTGGTAAAACCCTTGCTAGCGTGTATTTATCTAATTACGGGTCAGGCTCGGTACTGGAGTATAGTGAGTTAATTGTTGTCCCAGCTTTGGTTAATTACCAGAGAAAAATCGGCGCTTGGATTTCTCACATTTATGTAGATAATGCTGATTCGGTGGCTGGTGGTCGAGAAATTTGGGGACTACCAAAGGAACTAGCTGAGTTTACCTGGGAACAAGGAAAGTATGTTAATGTGCATCAGGAAAACCGGAAGCTGTGTAGTCTTAAGTACAATCAACAAAGCTTGGCATGGAGACAGAGGTTAAGTGTCTCTAGTTTCAGCGCCAAGGATGCTGATTTGCTGATATTCCCTGCTGAATTTGAGTCTGTGTTGGGCTTAATTGGTTCTAAGTTAGAAATCCCCGCCGAAAGTTCTTTTTCTGGAATGGGTTTAGGTCAGCCTTGGTTAACTGTGCGTTGTGAGCAGATGAGTTTGCAGGTTGATGCGCCAAAAGTGGTAGGTCAATCAATTTTGGATTTTAGATTTTAGATTTTAGATTAACCCATACCTAAAGGTAGTTGCTCTGTAACCAGCGTTAAATTTGACAGGAAGGCAATGTCTGATTTCAAGTTGCTTTTAATATATTCAGGGCATAATCCGGAATGCGGCACTTTTATTTTGTAGCTATATCTATACCTAAAAAAGCAAACATAAAGTGATCGCTTGAAACTATAAGAGATAGATTAGATGGTTTATCTCGTGCAATATTTAGTAATTTTTTAAATTTAAATGTTGACTTAATTAGCAAGCTTGAGAAAACGACACAATTAACAAATTTCCCCTACTGTTAATCAACAGTAGGGTTTTTTATTGGAAATAACAAGATTTCTGAATTTTCTAATAAATTGATAATCTCATCTCAAACTTGGGATGATTCTGAAAATGTAAGAATTCAGCACCCAGAAGTCAGAAGTCAGAATTTAAATGGAATGCAGCATGATCATTACATTTATGTATCAAATTTTCTCCTAATTATTTAACTATTCTGACTCCTAAATTCTTACCTGAAAATATACTAACTTCCCAACATCTGCAAGTTATGCAAAGTGGCATAAAGCCCTCCTTCTTGCAGTAATTGATCATGACTTCCCTGTTCGATTAATTCGCCACGCTTCAGAACAAAAATCCGGTCTACATTCCGAATCGTAGACAAGCGGTGAGCGATAATAATGGCGGTACGTCTAAGCAAAAGCTGGTTTAATGCCTCTTGAACTAAAGCTTCTGTGCCAACATCCAAGCTAGCGGTAGCCTCATCTAGTACCAAAATTTGGGGATTGCGAATGGCAGCCCGTGCGAAGGCTAAAAGTTGCTTTTGACCACTAGAAATATTTGTACCCCGTTCTCGAAGTTGAGTATCATAGCCTTGGGGTAGTTCTTCTATAAACTGGGCGATGTTGGTTTCTTCTGCTGCTTGTTGAATCTGTTCAATGGTATAGCCATCTCCTAAAGAAATGTTGCTTTTAACATCGCCGGCAAATAAAAAGCCTTCTTGTAAAATTACTGCCATGTAGCGCCGCAGTTCTGCTTGTGGCACTTCCCGAATATCGACGCCATCAATGAGAATGCGTCCTTGGGTGGGTTCGTAGAGGCGGCACAAAAGTCGGATAATAGAAGTTTTACCCGCACCTGTAGGGCCGACTAATGCCACTCTTTCACCAGGATTAATGGTGAAATCTAAGTCTTTAATTACGTAATCATCATTTTTGTAAGCAAACCAGACGTGATCGAAGCGAATTTCTCCCAGTTCTGGGGGGGAAGTGAGGTCTGGGGATTCGAGATTGGCAACGATTTCGTCTATGTAGCCAAATTTTGCATCAAATATTGAGAAGCGGACATTGGCGCGATCGCGGATTTCTATCGGTTCATCTAATATATCTCCTACGCGTTCAATGGCAGTAAAACCAGCTTGAATTACTGTAAATTTTTCCGCAAAATCCCTTAAAGGGTCAAATAATCGCTGGGCATACAAGATAAATGCAGATAAAATCCCAAAAGTCAACCTTTCTCCCAAGAGTAACCAACCACCCATCAACAAAACACCTGCGATCGCAATCAGTCCAATCCATTCCAAGGTTGCTGAAATAAATGAATCATAAAAGATGGTTTGATCCATTTGCTGAGTGTAGCGGCTGTTTGTGGCGCGAAACAATTCGGCATTAAATTTTTCCCTGCGAAACAGCTGCACTACGTTAATGCCAACCACATTTTCTTGTAACTGTGAGTTCAATATAGAAAGTTCTTCCCGCCCTTTGTAATTGGCTTTGCGGTACTGTTGCTGAATGTAAACAATCACCCAGGTAACTGGTAACAGCATCAATAGCAGCAAGCAGGTAAGTTGCCATTGGATGGAAAACATTAAACCCAAAATCACCAGCATGGAAAACAAATTGGATACAATGCCAATTGCCCCAGTAGAAAAGACATCGCCTAACACTTCCACGTCGCTGGTGATTCTGGTGATTAATTTACCTACGGGCGTGCGGTCAAAAAAGCGTACTGCTAGAGATGTGACGTGCTGGAATAAGTCTTGGCGAATTGCTGCGGTGATTTGTTGCCCTAGCTTCTGTACTATGTAACCCTGATAGCCTGTCAAAATCAATCGGATTGCGATCGCAA
Organism: Nostoc edaphicum CCNP1411; assembly: GCF_014023275.1. Lineage (NCBI taxonomy): Bacteria > Bacillati > Cyanobacteriota > Cyanophyceae > Nostocales > Nostocaceae > Nostoc > Nostoc edaphicum. Next base: position 4,141,930 of record NZ_CP054698.1, on the reverse strand, counting down.
TTACCAATAATCCCTCCAGGATATTTAGACCTTGAGATAAGGGGCGATTCCTGAGAAATTCGTAAGTGCTAGGTTCATTGCGAATCAGAGAGATTACTTGGCCAATCAACAGCGGTTGTATGGCATTAGCTAGCGCGATCGGTACGAGTAAGCACATCGACAGCGCCAATAGTCGTCCACTACGACGGGCATAGGGCACTAAACGCAAAAACAACCGCCAGTCATTCTCACGCCGTCGGTCTTGGGTATAAGATTTTTTGAGAGATTGGTAGATGCTCATAGTAAGAGCATTATATTTAATGTTTGGAAAAAAACACGCTTGTTTAAAGTAGTGTTTGTCTTCCTACCCTGATACCATGCTGAGATAAAAACCGCAAGACTGCTACTAAGACCCTATACTCCTCAAGATTTAGATGAACTAGCTTCCATTTTGAGTAACCCAGCAGTTATGAGGTATTCACTTAGAGGGCCTATACCTAAAGATCAGGTCAAAGAAGCCCTGTACAAGTATTAAACCGGAAAGCCTACCATTCACAATTAGAATCTAAATATTTTGTAGGAACGTATAGTTGCACGCTCTTACTAGATTATTTGTATTAATTGCTTCATATATATCTTTGTAAGTATGGAATAATACCATATTTCTCTGTTTACGTCTTATATCTAAAGGTAGAAGATAAAGGTTAAAATTTGGGAAACCTAAGAGAGGTTCATTCCTAAAAGATATCCTGCCTATTTATCGCAGAGTGCAACTGAGGTCAGATGACGCAACCTTTAAATCAAGTCAAAGAGTGGGAACAACGTCGTGATGAAGCAAACCGCTACTATCAGCGGGGGAAATTTCAAGAGTATCTCGACCTGGCAACCAAGAATTTACACTTGGCTAGAGCAATTCCAGACAGGGCCAGAGAAGGTTATACATTAAACGACCTTGGTTTAGCCCACCTCAGTTGCTGGCAACCTCAAAGAGCATTAGAGCGCTTTCATCAGGCGCTTTCGGTTGCTAATGAAATTGGCAACGCGCCAGCACAAGCAACTGCACTTAGCAATTTGGGTTCTACCTACAGCCGTCTTGGACGCTTTTCGCAAGCGTTGGAACATTTTGACAAATCACTACCAATCTTTAGGCGATTGCAAGATGCTCAAGGAGAAATTTCTACTCTCAATGATGTGGCGCTAATTTATACGCGGTTGGGAGAACCGAAAGGGGCACTGTTGCTACAACATCAAATTTTGAGGATGCGGCGATTGTTAGGTGACTTTTCTGGTGAGGCAACAACCCTAAATGGCATTGGGTTTGCTTACAATGTCTTAGGCAAGTTTGAGCAAGCACTAGAATTTTTTGAAGCAGCACTTCCAATTCAACGAGCTGTCAAGAATTTGCTTGGAGAAGCAACCACCTTAAACAACATTGCTTCTATTTATCATGATTTAGGAAAACCCAAACAAGCGCTGTTGCTTTATTATCAAGTTCTTTTGACACGTCAGGCAATTAGCGATCGCGCAGGCGAGGCAACAACCCTGCACAACATTGGTTTTACCTACAGTTCCCTGGCACAGCACCGGCAAGCCATGAAGTTCTACAAACAAGCCATGACAATTTATCAACAACTGGGTGATTCTCTTGGGGAAATTTCAACCTTGCTGAATATGGGAACCCTCTACGCCACAACCAAACGCAAAAAGTTGGCGCGATCGTGCTACCAAAATGCCCAGGAGTTAGCAGAGCAAATCGAACATCAGCCACTCCTGGAAAAAGTGCAGCAGTTCATAGATTCTCTTTAGCTTTACAAGGGCGGTTAAAAACCGCCCTTTTAACTTCAAATTAACCTGCGTGTCCCCGCGTCCTAAAAAGTTTGCAACTTGGCATAACTCTAAGTAATAGGATAGAACCTAGCGCTCTCAACACAACAAAGAGATGAACGTTTCTATCCGATTACTCCAAGAGAATGAGTTAGCTGCGGCTGACCATATTTTTCGGCTGGCCTTTGGCACTTTGTTAGGACTACCTGAACCAACCGAGTTTTATGGGGATGCTGCTTACATCCACCATCGCTGGAAAACTGATCCGAATAGGGCATTTGCTGCTGAGGTAGACGGAAAATTAATCGGGTCTAACTTGGTGGTGAATTGGGGGAGCTTTGGCTATTTTGGGCCGTTAAGCGTTCATCCTGACTTTTGGAACCAAGGAGTCGGTCAACGTCTGGTTGAAGCTGCCACAAATTGCTTTGACCAGTGGAATACTCCAATGACAGGACTGTTTACTTTTGCTCAAAGTCCTAAGCATCACGTACTATATCAAAAATTTGGCTTCCGTCTGCGTTTTCTCACTGCGATTTTGGCAAAGCAAGTACAGCAATTACAGCCAATACCTCAAGGAACTAGATACTCACAGATGAGTGAGGATGAACGTATCCAAAGTCTGAAAGCAATTGATCAACTCACTAATTCTATTTATGAAGGACTAGATTTATCACAGGAAGTTCTCACCGTTCAGGCTCAAGAACTGGGTGATACGGTGTTGTTATGGGATGATGCAAGCTTGGCAGGATTTGCAGTTTGTCACTATGGGGCGGGTACTGAGGCAGGTAGTAATACTTGCTTTGTCCGATTTGGGGCAGTATATTCTGGCAACGATGCAGGGCAACGTTTTGAGCAGTTATTAGATTTGTGTGAAGCATTGACTGCGGCTCAAAAAATGTCACGTTTAATAGCTGGGGTCAATACGAGTCGAGACGAAGCCTACCGCAGAATGCTTGCTCGTGGTTTTCGCAGTGAAATCATCGGAGTTGCAATGCATAGACCGAATGAAGCGGGATTCAATCGCCCAGATGTTTTTGCCTTGGATGATTGGCGATAGCTTAGGAGGCAGGAGGCAGGGGGCAGGGGGCAGAGGGGCAGAAGTGTAATTCCTCGCACTGCCAATGCGAATACAGATATGTTAGGGGACTCCTTACTGTTTGAGCTATTGACAAATAAATTCTATGAAAGCTTACGAAATTCAAAGCAACGCCGGGATTGATGCCCTTGCATTAGTCGATCGCCCTGAACTAAAACCCGCAGCGGGAAAAGTTTTCATTCAAGTCAAAGCAATATCCTTAAATTACCGCGATTTACTTGTCATTGAAGGAGCTTACGGTGCTGGACAGAAATATCCGTTAATTCCCGTATCTGACGGTGCAGGAGAAGTTGTGGCGGTAGGGGAAGGTGTGACACGGGTCAAAATAGGCGATCGCGTAGCGGGTACTTTCTTCCAAGACTGGATTTATGGCTCTTTAACCAAAGAGAAAATGAAATCTGATCTCGGAGGCGGTATTGATGGAATGCTGGCTGAGTATGTCGTATTACACCAAGATGGTTTGGTGATATTACCAGACTATTTATCCTACATTGAAGGTGCAACTTTGCCCTGTGCAGCAGTCACAGCTTGGCATGGAATGGTGACAAAAGGCAATATTCGCGCGGGTGATAGTATTTTATTACTCGGTACTGGAGGAGTTTCAATTTTTGCTCTCCAGTTTGCCAAGATACATGGTGCTAGAGCGATTATTACTTCCAGCAGTGATGAAAAATTGGCGCGAGCGAAACAGCTTGGTGCTGATGAGACAATCAACTATAAAACAACACCCGATTGGGAAAAGCAAGTTTACCAATTGACTAATCGCACGGGTGTAGATCATGTAGTTGAGGTAGGCGGTGCAGGTACTCTGCCAAAATCGCTACAAGCAGTCCGCATCGGAGGACGTATTAGCTTGATTGGCGTATTGTCAGACAGAGGAAGTGAGATTGACCCCATGCCAATACTTTTTAAGAGTTTAACCGTTCAGGGAATTTATGTTGGCAGCCGGGAAATGTTTGAGGCGATGAATCAGGTGATGCAACAGCATCAAATCAAACCGATTATTGATCGAGTTTTCCCCTTCACTGAAGCACGAGAGGCTTATCATTACCTCAAAAGTGCAGCTCACTTCGGTAAAGTGGTGATCAGCCTAATTCATAACTAACTCGTTCCCAGCTGATGACTGAGAACGAGACAATCCCTAATCTCCAATGCCCAATCTTAAACCCGACCTCGGAGAAACTGCGCCATTTCGTTAGGAGTTGGCGACATTTCTAAAGCAGTTTCTTCAGTAATGCGACCATCTTGATAGAGATTGAGCAACGACTGATTCATCGTAATCATGCCGTCAAAACTAGCTTGTTTCATCAACTCGCCAATTTCATCATATTTACCATCTTTGATCCATTCTTTAATCGCCTCAGTATTGATCAGCACATCGTGGAAAGCAGCCCGCTTACCGTCAGTTGTGCGACACAAGCCTTGAGCAATTACTGCCACTAAAGACTCCGAAACTGCCACCCGCATTGCATCCTGTTCGTCACCAGAGTAGAGATTGAGAATCCGCTCAATGGTTTTGACAGCGCTATTAGTGTGCAGAGTTCCCATGACTAAGTGACCTGTCTGAGCGGCTTTTAGGGCGGTGTTAACTGTTTCTTTATCCCGCATTTCCCCCACCAGAATCAAATCTGGGTCTTCCCGCAAAGCTGCTTTCAAAGCATTGTCAAATTTGCGGGTATGCATTCCCACTTCCCGCTGTTTGACTAAAGACTTGCGGCTTTGATGGACAAATTCTATCGGGTCTTCAATGGTGATAATATGCTTGGCCATCTCCTTATTGATGTAGTCAACCATCGCTGCCATTGTGGTGGATTTACCAGAACCAGTGGGCCCAGTCACCAAAATTAAACCTTTGTGGTGATGACAAATATCCCGAAAAACTGGCGGTAAATTCAACTGTTCCATAGTTAAAATTTTCAGTGGAATCAACCGCAACACCATTGCAGCCCCTTTGAGGGAGCCAAAAACATTAATCCGCACACGAGCAAAATCATATTGAGTTGCTCCGTCAAATTCTAAATGTTCTTCAAAGCGCTGAATTTCCCCTTCACTCATCACCTCCCGCAACCAATTCATAAAAGCTTCTTTATCTGTTTCTGGATAATCCGTTGATTGAATTTCTCCTCGGCTGCGGAAGCGGGGTACTTCACCTACACCCAAGTGCAAGTCAGAATATCCCTGATCGTAAGCTTCTCTGATTAACTTCGCTAAAGTGAGTTGTGGAACGCTATTTTGAGGACGGGCTGAAGTCGGTATTGGCGGTGGACTACCCGGACGATGACCTGCGACAGGAGGAATGGTTGACATATCCAATGTTTGTGTCATCTGCCGCTGTGTACTAAAGGTTGGCGTTGGGGGTGGTGGCGGCGGCATTGGTGGCACGTTACGTCCGGCAGCAGAGTTAGAATTTAATGGAGACTGTGATTCTGTCATATATCTTCACATTTGGCAGTTAAAAAGTTGAATTAATGAAAAGTCAAGTCACTTACTTCGATGACTTTTGGAGAATGCTTGTCTGTCAGCACTAGCTGCGATGGGAGGCGATTGAAAGTCTAGAACGACGATTAATGCATTTCATCCACCTCAACTGGTATCTTTTTTTTCTGAGATTTCACTATTCAGAAGATTTAGATAAATTATTTAACCTATCTAACCTGGTTTAACACACGTAGGGACTCAAAACACCCTGATAAATATACATAGATATTTAAGTATTCCTTGATACATGCAAAGACGAAGTAAATATTCTAAGTCCTTAGATGAGAAATTTATCCCAGGTATGGATAGGAATTACCAGCAAATAACAGCACAAATACTAGCAGATCATTTATTCAGCCCATCTATGAATTATGAGAACCACTACTAATTTTTATAAGAAATGTTAAGTTGAATAGGAGTAATGTCCTGGGGATCAAGGTTAAAAGCTCATACCTTTTAGGTTATATGCCTGAAGATAGATGCAGAAAAGAAGTTTTTTTAATAGATAGAAACTTGACTTTATATCCATAATTACAAAAAATTAACTGTAAACTTTAGTAAACAAATGCTCATTTTTCCGATTAGTTTTTATATACTGAATTTCACTGAAACAATTCAGTTTACTCGCAAAAAGTGAGATAAGACTGAAATTAAAATATGCTCTGTATTTTAGGAGGAAAAGTCATGGTTTCTGCTCAAAGCTCTAATCTAGGAAAGACCTACTCCTTGTTGATGATTAAAAGCTTTTTAATATGGACTTTTACATTAGCAGTATGCTTGTTGGTTGTGGGTTTTCCACTAGTTGTCTTGATGGCTACGGTCGGATGTCTGTTGTCGATTATCTTGCAATCTGTGATGCCTGTTAGTGCGGTTTTGCTTGTAGCAGGCGCTCTAATAATGTTTAATGTCATGGCAGTTGTATTGGCTGCGGGTGTGCTAACTGTTAAGGGAGTTCATCCTAGTGAAGTTAAATGGTTAAGCTGGCTGCATGGAGAGGCAGACCAAATGCAGACTACTGTTTACGCTGCTTGCCCTCTAACTTGTGAGATTAAGTAGTCATTACAGTTGAATTCGACAAACAGTGCGTCTGCCCGGTTAAGCCGGGTTTTTTCATGCTCTTTAGACATAATATTGAACTTGTGAGATTCAGTAGTCATTACAGTTGAATTTGACAAACAGTGCGTCTGCCCGGTTAAGCCGGGTTTTTTTATATTTTGTGTGATTTATCCATTTATATTTATGGTTTATGTGATGATTGACCGCCAACTATTGACTATTGATCACAGACCATTGACTATAACCATTGGCAAATTACAGATGATTAATGACTAATGACTAATCAAAAACGCGTTTGCATTATCTTAGGTACTCGCCCGGAAGCCATTAAACTAGCTCCAGTCATTCAAGTTTTCCAGAAATCTTCAGGTTTTGAGTTGCAAGTAATTCTAACTGGACAGCATCGGGAGATGGTTGAGCAAGTTATGCAACTCTTTAATATCAAGTCAGATTATAACTTGGAAATTATGCAGGTTCAGCAATCTTTAAATGATATTACCTGCCGTAGTTTACAAGGGTTAGAAGCGTTATTCAAGGTGGAAAAGCCAGATTTAGTAATCGTGCAGGGAGACACTACCACGGCTTTTGCCGCAGCTTTGGCAGCTTTTTATCAAAAAATTCCTGTTGGCCATGTAGAAGCAGGATTAAGAACTGATGATATATTCAATCCTTACCCAGAAGAAGCTAATCGGCGGTTGATTTCTCAAATTACTCAGTTGCATTTTGCGCCGACTCCTTGGGCTGTGGAAAATTTGCATCGTTCTGGTGTTTTGGGTGAAATTCACATGACGGGTAACACGGTAATTGATGCGTTGTTAAGTGTCGCTGCAACTCAAGTAGTTTGCAATGTCCCAGGCTTAGACTGGGAATCATATCGAGTTCTGTTAGCAACTGTTCATCGTCGGGAGAATTGGGGAGAACCCCTACAAGCGATCGCTCAGAGCTTTTTACAAATTCTAGACAAGTTTCCTGATACAGCTTTGCTGCTACCATTGCACCGCAATCCGACAGTGCGAGTCCCGTTGCAGGAACTTTTAGGGAATCATCCCCGGATTTTCTTGACAGAACCTCTAGATTATGGCGAATTGGTGGGAGCAATTGAGCGATCGCATCTTTTGCTTACGGACTCTGGTGGTTTGCAAGAAGAAGCCCCCAGTTTGGGAAAACCAGTACTGGTTTTGAGAGATACCACTGAAAGACCAGAAGCGGTTGCAGCCGGTACAGCCAAACTTGTAGGCACCAAAAGTGAGGACATTTTTGCAGCTACAGCGGAGTTACTCAGCAATCCAGATGCTTATGAAGCAATGGCAAATGCAATCAATCCTTTTGGAGATGGTCATGCAGCAGAGCGAATTTTGCAGATTGTGCAAAATTACTTGGGTATTTCATCAGAAACATCAACTTAGAAACTTAGGTTAAACAAAATGCAAAATTTCTGTTTTTCAAGGTGCATAAAATCGGCTTTTATCCCGGTTTTTAATTTTTACCAAGAAAGGCAGTTCTTGCAGAGGGCAGTTCTAGCGGAAAATCACCCTCTGCTTCCCCTAGGGCAGAAAAATACGCGCTTAGAACAAGAGTTTAAGACCTCTCACTTCTGGTTAAATACCCAGAGCAGCTCGAGTTTCGGGGCCCACAACACCATCTACAAGTAGACCTTTACTTTGCTGAAAGCTGCGGACTCGGCTAACAGTTTGTTGACCGTAAATTCCATCAACTCTAAGATTACCTAAAGCTGTTTGAAGGTCTCTAACAAGCTGACCTCTAGAACCAGGGGTAAGAATCACCGAACCACCAACGCCACCAGGTCTAGTCACAGGAGGATTGCTAGGTCTATCACCAACCCATCGGGAAAAAACGTATCTACCCGTAGAAAGCCTAGCAAAACCGTTTTCATATCTTTCAATAGCTGGAAGTGTAGTGCCATTTGGTACACAATCTACATAGGAATAGTTAGTGCTTGGGCCTGTACGGATACGTAAACAACTGCCGTTAGTTTTTACATAAGCAGCTGAACTCATTTGAATTTGGGTAACAGCCGCAAGTAACACACCAACACCTGCTAAAGCTAACCAAGCCGAAGATTTAAGTAGTTTTTTCCAATTGAATTGAGGTTTAGGGAGATGATATTTAGTGTTACCAGATGCCTCTTCTTGAGCAATAAACATGTGAGAATAAGCAAGATATTCCATAATGCTCCTTTATATGCAAAGATGAGTATTTGCAGAGAATCACTTAATTGCTCTCTGTATTTATTCTTAGTATATTTTATATCACCACCTTTCAAAAGGTTTTTACTGGTAGCGAAATTAAGAAAAAATAAAATTAGTCAGAAGATTTCTGAGAAAATTCGATGTTTACAACCGTCTACACCAACGCGCTGATTTAGTATAAAAATCACCAGGCATTGGCATAATCTGCGGTAGACAGAGTAATTTATTTCTTGGAAGTCCCTTAGAGACTGAAAACTAGATTTACACGATTTTTAATTTTTAATGGGTTTCCAATTTTCTAGCTGATCCTGGTTGCGGTTATAGCTAAGGTAAAGGTAAAAGAGAGAATTTTTTACCTTTAGCTCCTTAGCCTCTGTGAATAACTTGACGACAAATAAACTATCTACACCCCAGTTGTTTAAAGGCATTGCGCTATTTACACCTGGAGGAGATTTAATTTACTGCATCGACCCTAGCAAACAAGGTCGATGGCACTTGCATTTATGCTCGGCTTTGCAGGAAATCCTAGATTTACCAGAGCCGCCGCACTTTTTAGTGCCTTGTTATACTGCGACTATTGACAATTGGTTAGATCCGCGTACTCAACAAGTGCGAACTTTTGCTGAAGCTTATCCGGCTGTAATTAGACATCAAACTTTGCTGAATGCTATTTTTGGTACTGGAGAGTTAGTATGGCAACCAGCTCCTTGGCAGGATGGGTTATGCGATCGCATGGTGTTAACAACTTATCGTTCCTCATTTTCGCAGCTTTGGGAGGATCACGATTTAATTGTCCGTCTAGACCTTTCTGAACCTGTGCCAAAATACCACCAGCCAGTTATAGTACAAAAAAAAGAAGCAATTACACAAGGTTATGTTCTCCGCTTGTTTGTTGCTGGACACAGCAGCACTACCGAACGCATCCTTCAAAATTTACACGAATTATTAGAGCGATCGCTCGGACATCCTTATACTCTGAAGGTAATTGATGTTTTAAGCCATCCAGAACAAGCAGAACTCAATCAGGTTTCTGCAACTCCTACCCTTGTCAAGGTTTGGCCTCACCCAATTCGCCGAATCGTTGGAGAGTTGGATCATGTAGAAAAGATTTTACAGATGTTAGCTGCTAAGGAAAATTTTTAAATAATCAAGCTAGTTTTTTGCGAAGTGCGCGAATGGGTAGGTGTTGGTGAAGGGGTGACTACAAAAATGGCTAGATTGCCGTATATCAAAGGGTTTGAGGGATTCAGCATCTTTAAACCATCCGCGCACCTTATGTAGACTGACTTTCAGCTATTTACAGTTAGCACAATTGCCACTCCTTATGTTATGATTTCTGCATCCGCGCTATTGAACCTTGAAAACCAAATAACACAAGCTTTTCAGACGCCTGCGATCGCAATCAACTAAAATCCCTATTAGGGATTGAAACACTGGCGTTAGTGGCGATGGCATAGTTGCCTATAGCATCGCAATCAACTAAAATCCCTATTAGGGATTGAAACTAAGAGTTTGGCATTCTTACTCAGGTTACAGCGATCAATCGCAATCAACTAAAATCCCTATTAGGGATTGAAACCCAAATTTGATTGATAATAGTAAGCAATTTAAAGATCGCAATCAACTAAAATCCCTATTAGGGATTGAAACAAAACAGTGCTTACAAACACCTTAAACAAGCCAATCGCAATCAACTAAAATCCCTATTAGGGATTGAAACTCCGCGCTGCATGTGGCGCGGGTGCTTGCTCCGGTATCGCAATCAACTAAAATCCCTATTAGGGATTGAAACTATCAATCTCGCCTTTAGAATCATTAAATCTTCTATCGCAATCAACTAAAATCCCTATTAGGGATTGAAACAGAAAGACTCTCAGGAGTAGGGTAATCAATCTCATATCGCAATCAACTAAAATCCCTATTAGGGATTGAAACATCTTGATGAGTATGACTCTGTAGGCTATAACGTATCGCAATCAACTAAAATCCCTATTAGGGATTGAAACCTCTTAGTCTGTGGTAACAATCTATATCTATCTGATCGCAATCAACTAAAATCCCTATTAGGGATTGAAACATAGGAAAACATGACTCTTTCAGATATTCTAAAAATCGCAATCAACTAAAATCCCTATTAGGGATTGAAACTGACAGTAATAGCCCTGGAAGCATCAGCATCTTTAATCGCAATCAACTAAAATCCCTATTAGGGATTGAAACTTTACGTGTAGTAGGTTTGTCGTAGGTCTAAAAATATCGCAATCAACTAAAATCCCTATTAGGGATTGAAACATATTTGCTTAAATGCTAATATGTCAAATTGAGGAATCGCAATCAACTAAAATCCCTATTAGGGATTGAAACGGGGATGTTGGGGGGCAGTTTCATTTTCATCCCAGATCGCAATCAACTAAAATCCCTATTAGGGATTGAAACTTCTACAGACCCTCAGCTAGCGGCGCTGGCAAGAATCGCAATCAACTAAAATCCCTATTAGGGATTGAAACATAGAATTTGATCCATTTGAATGGTATATACAAAACATCGCAATCAACTAAAATCCCTATTAGGGATTGAAACGTTCTCTGTCCTGATGAAAAATTAGCTGCTGACCTTCCATCGCAATCAACTAAAATCCCTATTAGGGATTGAAACTCTTATCCGTTTATCGGTCTTGGTGTTATTATGCAATCGCAATCAACTAAAATCCCTATTAGGGATTGAAACTGTTGCTGCTATGCCTTGTAGTATCGTTATTCCGCATCGCAATCAACTAAAATCCCTATTAGGGATTGAAACGATCGTTATTCATATTGGGATAATTCAAAAATATATCGCAATCAACTAAAATCCCTATTAGGGATTGAAACAAATCGTTTTGACACGAGCAAAGCCAATGATTCATCGCAATCAACTAAAATCCCTATTAGGGATTGAAACTGAACATCGGTGGGGACTTCCCCAACCTGAGCGAATCGCAATCAACTAAAATCCCTATTAGGGATTGAAACTTTTACTGCCATCAACAGTATACAAAAAACCACCGATCGCAATCAACTAAAATCCCTATTAGGGATTGAAACAGATAACTCCAAATCCTTGATTAACCTAGTCTTTTATCGCAATCAACTAAAATCCCTATTAGGGATTGAAACATCCAAGGTTTACTGAGTCCGCGATCGCTAAACATCGCAATCAACTAAAATCCCTATTAGGGATTGAAACTAGCTTATGTTTATAGGAGGAATAAGCTAAAAACCATCGCAATCAACTAAAATCCCTATTAGGGATTGAAACCTATTGATGCTCTTTACCAAGGGTTTAAAAGCATCATCGCAATCAACTAAAATCCCTATTAGGGATTGAAACGGTTATGTTGAAATTCCCGCCAGGGGGACAATCAAATCGCAATCAACTAAAATCCCTATTAGGGATTGAAACGAATAGACCAATTCCTCTTATCAACCGTAGATATCGCAATCAACTAAAATCCCTATTAGGGATTGAAACACGCTTATGATTCCACAGCAAAGGACAAACACCCTATCGCAATCAACTAAAATCCCTATTAGGGATTGAAACATGATTAATTACAATAACGCCGACTGGTTAGATAAATCGCAATCAACTAAAGTCCCTATTAGGGATTGAAACGCAGCTTGAGCAAAAGTATCTGCGATCGCTTGTTATTGCAATCAACTAAAATCCCTATTAGAGGTTGTTTGAAAAGTGTTTCGCTGTGACTTTAGGCACTTTTAGATCCCCCCTAACCCCCCTTAAAAAGGGTGGAACCGGAATCAAAGTCCCCCTTTTTAAGGGGGATTTAGGGGGATCTAAAATTTTTGATACCAAGGAGTATGATAAAAGTTTTGCTTCTTGATTACTTTGTATCAAAAAGTACAGTCTTTAGGCTATATAAGGTCATTCCACATCCAGCTTGAGGGCTGTGATATTATGGGAGACTGCTGCATACATTTAGAAAAACTAGAAACTGAATCGATCATGGCCCTGACGCAACTGCGGAAACAAGAAATAATTTCCAATTACCAAGTTCACGAAACCGACACTGGCTCGGCCGATGTCCAAGTAGCCATGCTCACTGAGCGGATTAACCGCCTCAGCGAACATCTCCAGGCAAATAAAAAAGACCATTCTTCCCGGCGGGGACTGTTAAAGCTAATTGGTCAGCGCAAGCGTCTTCTAGCTTATATATCGCAGGAAAGCCGCGAAAAATATCAAGCTTTGATTGCTCGCCTTGGTATTCGTGGATAGGACTACCGCTTATGTCTGCTGAAGAATCTGAACGCAGTCGCTTGCCCTTTGAACCAAACAAAAAGCGCCAAAAACCCGCAAAAGGTCAAAGTAAACCAGCAGCACAGCCACAAGAATCCGTCAAACAGGCTGAGAGAAAGGTGCCTTACACCAAACAAGAGATGGCAATTCCCCAAGTAGTCAGCGAACGCATGATCAGACGCGTAGCTGGGTTCTGTGGTGTACCAACAGCTTTGGGCATTAGCGCCTTGGTTGTTAGCTATCTGCTTGCTATCTACTCCGACATCCGACTACCTCCCATCGCCGTGCTACTGGTGAATATGGGATTATTTGGTTTGGGGGTCTTAGGGATAACTTATGGCGTTCTCTCTGCCTCTTGGGATGAAGAAAAAGATGGAAGTTTGCTGGGTTTGGGTGAGTTCAACACCAATTGGGGACGAATGGTGGCAGCTTGGCGCGAAACTCGGCAAAAAAACTCATAATAAACGGCGCTCAGGTATTACATAACTGCGGTATTGGGTAAATAAAGAAGTGAATGTTGAAGTTGAAATTTTATAACTTCAACATTGCTAATTAAATTTTATATAATACTTTTTATACCCGTACATGCAGTTATTTAGTAGTAAAACTACTGACTGAGCGCTATATTTTGTCTATTTATTTTGTAAATAAGTTTTATTTTTAACTACTCGTAATTAGGCTGATAAGCAACAATAAAGTTAGCCCATTTACAGAAAATTTTACTCAATTAATCAGGAACTTTCACATGATTATAGTAATGAAAAGTGGTTCCCCAGAGGCGGAAATAAACCGCATTGATGAGGAACTAACTAGCTGGGGACTAACTCCAGAAAAAATCGTTGGTCAACACAAAGTAGTTATTGGTCTAGTAGGTGAAACCGCCAACTTAGATCCATTACAAGTTCAGGAAGTTAGCCCCTGGATTGAGCAGGTGTTACGGGTAGAGCAGCCTTACAAACGAGCCAGCCGCCAGTATCGCCACGGTGAAGCTTCAGAAGTGGTGGTTAATACTCCCAATGGAGCAGTGGTATTTGGTGAACACCACCCCTTAGTAGTCGTTGCTGGCCCGTGTTCGGTAGAAAATGAAGAAATGATTGTGGAAACAGCACGGCGCGTCAAGACGGCTGGAGCCAAGTTTTTGCGCGGCGGGGCATACAAACCCCGGACTTCACCTTACGCCTTCCAAGGACACGGCGAGAGTGCTTTGGATTTGTTGGCGAAGGCGCGGGAAGTGAGCGGACTAGGTATTATTACAGAAGTTATGGATGCCGCCGACCTGGATAAAATAGCAGAAGTTGCTGACGTAATCCAGGTGGGGGCAAGGAATATGCAGAATTTCTCCTTGCTCAAAAAAGTGGGAGCGCAGCCGAAACCAGTTCTGTTGAAGCGAGGAATGGCCGCTACTATTGAAGATTGGTTGATGGCAGCCGAGTATATTTTGGCATCTGGCAATCCCAATGTGATTTTGTGTGAAAGGGGAATACGCACCTTTGACCGCCAGTATACGCGAAATACGCTGGATATATCAGTAGTACCAGTGTTGCGAAAGCTGACTCACCTGCCAATCATGATTGACCCCAGTCACGGCGTGGGTTGGTCTGAGTTTGTGCCTTCAATGGCAATGGCTGCGATCGCAGCTGGTACAGATTCCCTGATGATAGAGGTTCACCCCAATCCTGCCAAAGCTTTATCCGACGGGCCCCAATCTCTCACACCAGACCGTTTTGACAACTTGATGCAAGAATTAGCAGTGATTGGTAAGGCGGTGGGACGCTGGCAACAACCAGCAGTTGCTTTGGCTTAAAATTCAGTTGCAACTTCTTCTAATCCCCACTCTGCTCCGCCTCTAATTTTATGTAGACCTACGGTGTATACACAAGTACTTATGACCCCCTCTAACTCCCCCTTGCAAAGGGGGAGAACCGGATATTTCCCCCCTTTGCAAGGCTACGGTGTATACACAAGTCCTAAAAACCTAGCTTGATAAGACTTTCCTCGTTCCCAGTCTCCGACTGGGAATGCATTCATTGAGTCTCTGACTCAATGCCAGATTGGAGACAGAGCCTCAACGAGGAGCATTCTCATGCAGAGCATGGGAACAAGATAAACGAGAGAACAATGAAAAATCAAACTTTTTTGACTTGTGTATACACCGTAGCCTTTGCAAGGGGGGACTAAGGGGGGTAAATCTAGATTCATTATTGTGTGTACACCGTAGCTAAAAAAGGGGGGAACCGGAATCAAAGTCCCCTTTTTTAAGGGGGATTTAGGGGGATCTAAAATTTTTGATTCCGACAAGAAGACTTTTCAAACAACCTCTGAGACTAGACTAATCAATGACAGTTAGCTACGAACTTTAGTGAGAATTTTTTGGGAATAAAACGAAGCCGATTCTTGATTCTTGGCACAATCTTGGGCAAACTTAATCAAATGGTGTCCGACAAGTCCAACATGAATCAAGTTTTCAATATTACCTGCTTTTAGTGCTGGCTTTGCCATTTTCCAGAAAGTCTGACGATAATTACTAAATATGCCTATCCGCAACAAAATATTAGCTAAATAAGTTAAACCTTTGCGAATATTAGCCCCAGAAGTTCGAGACGGGCTGTTAGGAACTTCGATACGGTTTGGATAGGTGTGTTCCATATTGTAGGCAAACCGCTGATATAAAAATTCTGGCTCATAAGCAGTTGTGATGCAGCGCCGCCACATCTCAACAACTTGCTCATAAGGCATTAAAAACTCCACATTTGATTCACGGCTTTCATCAAAGACAAGTCGTCCTTCTGCTTCTAATCTCCGCCATAAAGGAGTTCTTGGTAAAGCATGAAGTAAGTTAATTGTCAACATGGGAATTTGGGATGCCCGAATAAATTCGATAATTCGATCTGCTGTTTCTGGTGTATCTGTATCTAACCCGATAATGATTCCTGATACTACTTCCATGCCATAGCTATTTAAAACCTGAATTGCTTTTAAGATTGGCATACTCAGATTTTGGTCTTTGGAAATAGCATGGAGAGCATTTGCTTCAGGTGTTTCAATGCCGCAAAAGATTGTGCAGAAATAAGCTTCGCGCATCATCTCCAGCAGCTTTGGACTTTGAGCTAGGTTGAGAGTTGCTTCACAGGCAAACTGGATAGGGTAGCCATTGCGTTTTTGCCAGTCAATCAGGTGAGGAAGCAACTTCATGGCAGCGCGGCGATCGCCAACAAAGTTATCATCGACAAAATACACTGCTCCCAAATTGCCAGATTGTCGCATTGCGTCTAGCTCCGCGACTACTTGCTCTGGTGTTTTCATCCGGGGACTGTTGCCATAGAGTTCGGGAATATCACAAAACTCACAACGATAAGGGCAACCACTAGAAAACTGGACATTTGCTAGAAAATAATCATTGATATTCAGCAAATGATAAGCTGGGGTGGGAAACTCTGTTAAGGGTAAACGTTCCTTGGTTTCAAAGCGAATTTGCGTTTGGGGACGTTCCAGATTTTGGTCTAGATATTCGATCATGCGATCGCTTGCATCTCCCAATTCACCCAAGTGTAAAATGTCAAATTCAGGATAATATTCTGGACACCCAGATACCGAAGGGCCACCCACAACTGTAATTTTCCCGGCTCGATGGGCAAGTTCATTAATTTGATTAATCTGTGGTTTTTGGATATGCATTCCACTTACAATCACCACATCACACCATTGGTAATCAGCCCTTGTTGCTGATTTGACATTCTCATCAATAAACCGCACTTCCCATTCTTGAGGTAAGTAGGCAGCCACAATTAAAATACCTTGGGGTGGCATAAAAGCCCGGACATTGCCCATGAGTGGGTAGGCATGATGAAAAGTACCAAAGGAGCGGCTGTATTTCGGAAATATACACAGAATTCGTCGATGTTGCGAAGGAACGTAGCGGGTTCTTTGAGTGATCGGAGCGGTTTTGGAATCGGCCGCGACATGAATTTGGTTCTCTAAAGACTTTAGATTCACAGTCATTGCAAATTTCACCCTGGAAAACTGAGCAGCTAATTTGACAGTTTATTGACACAATCAGCTATGAGAAGGAGTCAGAAGACAGAATTCAGAATTCAGAATACCCCATGCCTGAAGTCAGGGGTAACAATCGGAAAGAATTTTTTCTTCTCCACGATAGCGTAGCGGTAGCGAATCCTTGAGCGTCTTAAAATCGGGGGCTTTAAACCTCGATTTTCCATCCAGTCGCACAGAATCCATTCTGGATTCTGGCTCCTGAATTCTGAATTCTTCTTTGGTAATGCAAACTAGCTTACCGTGATCTTTCAGAGGTTTTTAACTGTAAAATATAAAATTTCCCATAGAAGGGCGAACTGAGTTTGTTGGCAAGCCAATATCATGAATTTGATTTATTTTCTTTTGCGTTCTTCGTGGGGAATGGTAGCGATCGCGATCGCTACTGGATTCTTGAGTGGCGGTAGTAGTGCTGGTTTGATTGCCTTAATTAGCCGTGCTGCTAGTAGCGGTAATGCTTCCCGCCTCACATCGATAATTTGGGGTTTTGCGGGACTGGCAATAGTTGCACTGATTACCAGTATCATTTCTCAAGTGATGCTGATTCGCCTTTCTCAGAGTGCAGTTTTGCAATTACGGATGCGTTTGAGTCGCCAGATTCTCGCTTCCGAGTTGAGTCATCTGGAACGCTTGGGGAATCCTCGATTATTGGCAACTCTCACAGAAGATATTCAGGCGGTTGCCAATGCTGTTTATCAGATGCCTTTCATCTTTATTAATTTAGCGATCGTCTTGGGTTGTATTGCGTATATAACTTGGCTCTCTTGGTTAGTATTGTTAATGGTTTGTGGGATTTCAGTAGTTGCGATCGCTAGTTGTCAGTGGCTACTCAACAGAGGCGGTAAATTGCTGGCCCTAGCTCGTGAAGATGAAGATCAGCTATTTAAACATTTTCGCACCATTACCGAAGGAGTCAAGGAACTCAAGCTGAATTATAAGCGGCGTCAAGACTTTTTAGAAGAAAAACTAAAATCAACTGCTACCGAGTTCCGTCATCACAACGTGAACGGTCTAACTCTTTTTGCCATGACTTCAAGCTGGGGTCAACTCATATTCTTTTTTGCCCTCGGTTTTGTATTGTTTGCGCTGCCGAATCTGCTTACCATCAATGCCGAAACTCTCTCTGGTTACATTTTGACCTTCACTTACTTGGTGTTACCAATGGATAACATCATCAGCAAACTTCCTTTATTAAGTAAAGCCAGCATTGCCTTTCAAAAAATCGAATCTCTGGGTTTATCTCTAGCGAGTCGAACTGAAATATCCACTGTTCCACCTGCCCTGAAATCTGACTGGCACAGCTTAAAATTTAAAAGTGTTACCCACACTTACTACACAGATCAAGAAGATAATAGCTTTATCTTTGGCCCCATCAATCTAACACTATATCCTCAAGAATTGGTCTTCATTGTCGGCGGGAATGGTAGCGGAAAATCTACCCTAGCAAAGCTAATTACTGGACTTTACATCCCTGAGAACGGCGAGATTATCTTCGATGAGGAGCTAATTAGAGAAAAGAATCGAGAATGGTATCGCCAGCATTTCTCTGTGGTATTTTCCGACTTTTATTTATTTGAAGAACTTTTAGGATTAAAAAATTCCCTCTTGGATGCTCAAGCGACAAAATATTTACAACAACTGCAACTAGACCATAAAGTGAAAGTTGAAAATGGACAACTTTCTACCACGGCACTTTCTCAAGGACAACGAAAACGACTAGCTTTACTCACAGCTTACTTGGAAGATCGACCAATTTATCTATTTGATGAATGGGCAGCCGATCAAGATCCAGTATTCAAGGAAATATTCTACACTCAACTTTTGCCAGAACTGCGATCGCGGGGCAAAACAGTGCTAGTGATTAGCCATGACGATCACTATTTTCATTTAGCAGACCGAATTATCAAACTTGACTATGGAAAAATAGAGTACGACAAAACTTAATCTGTCAAAGTAACTCATAATTGTTAAAGGAATATTTGGAGTTTTACTAAATAAAACTAATGACTGAACAAAAACCCATAAGTCCTTGGAACTACAAACCTTGGTGGTGTCAGCCCTGGTCTATAGTTCTCACAGGTATAACACTGATTGGTGGTAGCTGGTTACTATTTAAAACTATCTGGCTAACAGTTCTCGTCTCTATCCCTGTAGTAACATGGATGGGATTTTTTGTGTTGTTTTGGCCACAACTAATGATTCGTAGTGGGATTTTGGAGTCGTATAAAGAGTAATTCAAGCCTGATGTGATACTGGAAATTGCTCTAGGGAGAAGAAAATTATTCCACTGTGTTTAGAGATTTAGCAGCAAAGTTTATTTAGAGGATGTTTAAAAAGTTTTGGGCGAATATAATTCAATACAGTTCAGATAAGATCAAAACACTTGTAGAGACGGCGATTTATCGCGTCTCGAAAACCCACAATTTTGTACAATTAGCTCTTAACCCAAGCGTATTGGAATATAATTCGCTACTACACACGCTAAGAGAATGTTTGAAAAGTATTTTTGGTAACATCTAAATCTCGGAAACCTAACCCCCCTAGCCCCCCTTCCCTACAAGGGAATGGGGGTTTCAAAGCCTCTCGATTTTTCGGGGAGAGGAATGGAAGCGGGGTTTCTAGTATACTTTGCGACTTTTCAAACAACCTCTAAGTCCACCTGCGTAGACTAGCAGAAAATCAAGTTTTATAACCCGCGTAGGCGGGTTTTGTATGTGTAGCCGCGACTTCTAGCAGAGGCAACTTGGTTTGGTCATAGAGAAAAATTCTGCATAACTTAGAACTCCTGCTGTAACTACTCTTGAGCCTATCTCTGCGCGTCTACGCAGAGATGATCGAGAGGGATTACAAAGTTAAGCGATCGCCTCCGTAGACCAGAAAGAGAAGTTGCAGGAGTTGGAAGCTGACCCTTGCAACTTACGTGTACATAGACAAATTAGCGGTATCAAAATTATCAAGTTTTGACGAAGGAAGCCTGACGATATAATAAGTTTTGATAATTTTTAGCTATAATTAATTATTTTCAAGCTGGCTTTGGGCAAAAGACCTTGTAAGCATCTACATATTCAGGGATTTTGCACAGTGAAAGCTAGGGTGACATGAACAACAGAGCAAACCAAAGGCATGAAGAACATCATGTAATACAATATTTCTGTATATTCAACCGAATGTTGATTGTCGTTGCAGAGATGTTTATGTCATGCAGCCTTGCTGCTGGAGAGGTAATCTTACAGTTGTTGCAAAATTTCCAGCGTCCCAGACTTTTCTGGCTAAGGCTCAGACACTCATCTGTGAAAACCCAAGCTGTTCCTCTACCTGAAAATGAAGCAGAAAGACTCAAAGCATTGGCGGAATACAATATTTTAGATACCCTGCCTGAAGAAGCATTTGATGATATAACTGCTCTTGCTGCCTACATTTGTAAGACTCCAATTGCTTTAATTAGCTTAGTTGATAGCGATCGCCAATGGTTTAAATCTAAGGTTGGACTAAAAGTTAGGGAAACACCTAGACAGTTGGCTTTTTGTGCCCATGCTATTCTTCAACCAGAGGATATATTAGTGGTTCCCAACGCCATCAATGACGATCGCTTTAATAATAATCCCCTAGTCAAAGGTAATCTCAAAATTCGTTTTTATGCTGGTGCTCCTCTAATTACACCCGATGGTCTTCCTATTGGGACGTTGTGTGTTTTGGATACCATTCCTCATCATCTAAGTTACCAGCAGTTAGATGCACTGCGCCGCCTAAGTCGTCAGGCGATCGCTCAGATGGAACTTATTCAGGAAGTCCGCAACCGCAAACAAGCATCGCTGACTGATGAATTAACCGGTTTGCATAACCGACGTGGTTTCTTTCTGATGGCTGAACAAGAGTTAAAAATTGCTCACCGCATGAAAGCGTTGTGCTGGGTGATCTTCATTGATTTAGATGGGCTAAAACAGATTAACGACACCCTTGGTCATGATATAGGAGATGCCTTAATTATTGATGCTGGTCAATTACTCAAGCAAAGTTTTCGGAACTCGGATATTGTTGCCCGCTTGGGTGGAGATGAGTTTATTGTTTTCATCTCCAGCTACTTTAAGGACGCTGATAGCATCCAAGAGTATCTGCAAGCAAATATCGCCAACTTTAATCAACAGCAAAACCGTAGCTATGAACTTTCAATGAGTATGGGGATAGAGCGTTACTCACCAGAAAGCAATATGTCACTAGAACAGCTAATCGCCAGTTCTGACAAATTAATGTACGCTCATAAGCGTCTCAAGCGCCAATCTCTTACATAAAGGGGACAGGGAAGTGGGGATTAGGTAGGTAATGCACTACGAAAACGACAGACTCAGGAACCATCAGAGTCTAAATCCCTTACATAATAATCTTTGATTGCGAATTACGTATTACATTACGTCCGGCTAATCAAGCTGAATAAAAAATGTTCGTAGTAAAGACTTTAGTCCTGACTTTGGGGACTGAAGTCCCCACTACAAACTGTTTATTATGGGTAATTTGACGGACATCATATTACGACTTACGAATTATCTTAATTTACTACTTGGCTGCCATGACTGCGGGGGTCATCTTGATTCGTCGTTGGTGCTACTGGGGCTGAAAACTTGGAAACTTTGCCGCTAGCTTGAGCATAAGGCAGAGACGAACCAGTAACCAAAGCTTCTAAATTGCTTGCCATAATCGTCCGGGGTTGATCGCCGATGGCTTGGGCGATGGTTTCTCCTTGCTGACTCAAAAATACAAAATGGGGAATCCCATCCACCCGATATCTCAGCATTTCTGGCAGCCACTTGGTATTATCCACATTCAGCATGACAAAATTCATCTTGTCAGCATACTCTGTTTCTAGTTGAGTGATATCTGGGGCCATTTTTTGGCAGACAGTACACCAATCAGCATAAAACTCTACTAGAGATGGTTTGCCGTTGCTGATTGCTACTTCTAACGGTGTGGAAGTCTCACTTAACTTAGCTAGAGTTGCCGAGGTTGTTTCAGTTCGCAATCCTAAGACGAGGGAAACGCTAAGTGCGATCGCTACCATTACAATTAAGAAATTTCTCAGACGTTTCCCAAATGTGGATTCAGGTTTTTCGGGAGAATTAAGAGGTGAATCAGTACTCATAACAGAATTATTAAAACTTATTAAGCAATTCTTCTTTAGTTTAGCTGACTCCACGCGCTCTTTTATCTCTCCACTTTGAAAGCTTTAATAGGGAATTGGGGATTGGATATCCTTAAAGATTTGAATCGGGAGTGCGTAGAGTCGATGGGGGCTATTATGCCCCGCACCACTAAGCTAGTAGTCTGTCAATAAATAATTGATGGAAAATCGAGATTGTGGCAAATCACAGTAGCAGATTTCTGAGATTTGGCGGGATATTCGAGTGAATAGTTACTGTGATTTTGATCAACTACCAACAGTTCTAGTTAAATCTGCTGCTTTCATCTCAGAGTTTTCAGCATTGTCAACCTCAAGAGTTCGGAGCAATTCTCGAATTACATCTGTTGCTGGTCTTCCCGTCAAAGCACAGTAGCATTCAAGTTTTTTCATTTCCTCGATTGTGAGATTTACTGTTAGTCGTTTAACAGCCCATTTTTTATTCATGATCCTCTTTTGTCTTGAATATGTTGCTTTTTATTGAAATTACCAAGTCATTATGATTACTCCCGTAGTGCATAGCCTACACCACGGACTGTATGAATCAAACGCTTTTCATTATTTTCTTCTAACTTGAGTCGCAAATAACGAATATAGACTTCAATAATATTAGAATCGCCCATAAAGTCGTAACCCCAAACTTTCTCTAAAATTTGGTCTCTAGTAAATACTTGACGAGGATGTGAAAGGAGATATTCTAATAAGTCAAACTCTTTTGCTGTTAACTCAATGCTTCGTTTTGTCCGAAAAACTTCACGGGTGCGGCGATTTAAGCTTAAGTCTTCAAATTGCAGCACATCTTCGTCTGTTTCTTGTGTGCGGCGGAGATGAGCGCGAATTCTAGCTAGTAGTTCCTCAATGCTGAAGGGCTTAACTACATAATCATCGGCTCCTGCATCTAATCCTGCCACGCGATCGCTCACTTCATCCTTTGCTGTCAACAAAATTACTGGTACTGTACTGCCTGTTGCTCGCAAACGCCGACAAATTTCCAAACCCGTTAAACCTGGTAGCATCCAATCCAGAATCGCTAAATCTGGTGATGAGTCTCGCGCCAAGGTTAGACCAGCAATGCCATCATGGGCTACACTTACTTTGTATCCTTCGCTACTAAGCTCTAATTCGACAAATCGCGCCAGTTTGACTTCATCTTCCACCAAAAGGATATGTGCTGTCATATTTTTGCTCCTAAAGCAGGTAATGTGAGATAAAAGTGCTACCATAACCTGGCTTTGAAAGTACGGCAACTTTGCCTTCAATACCTGATGTTCAAATTTCTCTATCATCTATAACTATGTCTGCAACCAAATAATTGAGTAGCAATAATTCAGGTTGTAATGGCATCATACTGTGACTTACTCGTGCTAGATCCAATAAGTTTTGCAAAATCTGAGTCATGTGATCTGCTTTTAAGACAGCCATCTCTAAAGCTTCTTGTTGGCTATCTGTGAGCGAATCGAACTCTATCGGTTTCTTGCTTTAGTTTGGGAATTTTCAATCTAATAAGCTATGGAAACCGCAGAATGAAGAAGCAAAGGAGCAGGATATTGGGGCAGGAAGCAGGGGGAAAAGGAGAAAACTCTCCCGCTTGCCCTAATTCCTCTTCATTGAGCGGATTTTTCTTCAGATTTTCTTTATTCACTCAATGTTGCATTTTATTCAACATCTGTTACATTACTTTACAGACAGTTACAACTGCTACAACACTTGAAATTTGGAGTTTTACTGATGACAGGTTTTAAGAATCCTGCGCCTATTGTTTCAGAAGATCCTAATGCTGTGCGTTTTGGTTTCACCCCTCAGAGTGAAAATTGGAACGGTCGTCTTGCAATGATTGGTTTTCTATCTGCGATTTTAATTGAAGCTTTTTCTGGTCAAGGTTTACTCCATTTCTGGGGCATTCTCTAAATTGATGATGGTATGGGGGCAAGTCTGTGCGCACTGGTGTCAACTTAACGCGAAACCGCACGTCCGCCAGGGATTGTAAATCCCTGTCTCATAGTTAAAGTCCTCTGAAGAGGACTAAAGAGGCGCAAAAATTTTCAGTCTACTTCAGTAGACTTGAGCAATTAGTCAGGGATTTACAATCCCTGGCGGGTGAACAACACCCAATCAGTACGCTATTTTTGGCTTAAGTTGACACCAATGGTCTGTGCGTCCCCAATACTTTTCGGATAAACCCAACAATCTTTCTTTTGGTCTGGGGGAAAGTTAATGGGCTTGCGGGTAAAGGTAAATTCAAACCCTTTCCCTTTACCCTTTGCCCTTTCCCCGAAAAGTATTGTGTGCCTCCCTGTCAGTCCACCAAGTAATTCGTTTCTAACCTATGGCGCTGTTGGGATTAGTGCAAAATATCAGATTTTTCCGGTTGAGCCAAAATATAAGTGAATAATTACTTTACATTGAATATGTATAGCTAAAACTCATGGAAATACCCCAACGCGTATCAGTCCGCTACAAAGACGCGTCCTTCAACACCAATGAAATCCGTTTGAGAACTTTTCGACTTGGGTTACAAATATGGGAAGAACAAACCAAACCTCGAAAAACAGAGCTTTATCAGTTTATATCGTCTTGCTTGAAACAAGTTGACCGCCAAGATCGTTTTATGTTTTCTCTGTTGTTCATAGAATTAACAGACCTCATACGCAATTCTTCGCTGGAAAGGGGAACGAAAGAGGTTCTGATTAAAACAGCTTTTAGAGAATTTGCTTGTGCGATAACAGACTTTGAAGACGTTGCCAAATAAAGAGTTGGTTAGGGGTGTTGCTATTGCGTAGGCGTAGCCCAAATCAGTTACAGCACTGAACTCAGCTAACCTAATCGAGTAGGATATCTAGTAAGTAGCTTTCCAATCGGATTAGTTTTTTTCGCCAAATGCGCGGATGGGTAGGTGTTGGGGAAGAGGTAACTACAAAAATGGCTGAATTGGCTTATCTGCAAGAACTTGAGAGCGATCGCATTTCTAAACTATCCGCGCACCTTATGGGGAATAGTTTTCAGCCATTTGCCTCTAGCCAAATCACAATTCCTCGTGTTATGATTTTCGCATCCGCGCAACCGAACCTTGAAAACCAAATAAGACAAGGCTTTCAGACGCCAGCCATTGCAATTACTTAAAATCCCTATTAGGGATTGAAATTTTTTTTATAAATGCCGAAGATGCCGAAGATTTAGATTGCAATTACTTAAAATCCCTATTAGGGATTGAAATACAGCAATAACAGCCTTTGACTTCCCAGAGCAGTAAGATTGCAATTACTTAAAATCCCTATTAGGGATTGAAATGTACTACTCGTTACTCTGCACGGGTGCAAACATCAATTGCAATTACTTAAAATCCCTATTAGGGATTGAAATGTAGCTGTGGATACTGCTCAGGATGACGGCGATATATTGCAATTACTTAAAATCCCTATTAGGGATTGAAATCAGAATAAAGTTCGAGCGCAAGATTGCCAGCTAATTGCAATTACTTAAAATCCCTATTAGGGATTGAAATAGACTCAATCATCGACCAGATCCCCTGGATAAAGATTGCAATTACTTAAAATCCCTATTAGGGATTGAAATAGTTAGAAGCTCAACCACAGTTACTATTAGAATGATTGCAATTACTTAAAATCCCTATTAGGGATTGAAATATTTAGTCGCTGCTTCCAAGTGGAGGCAGTTTTATTGCAATTACTTAAAATCCCTATTAGGGATTGAAATAGCCATGTTGGAAGCGATCGCATCCCATGCATCATTATTGCAATTACTTAAAATCCCTATTAGGGATTGAAATTATATGCTCTATTCACAAATCGATTAGTTGGTAATCTATTGCAATTACTTAAAATCCCTATTAGGGATTGAAATTTGCCATTGCAGGTTTCACTATGGCTTCCATCAATATTGCAATTACTTAAAATCCCTATTAGGGATTGAAATGCTGCTATTCCTTGGCAGATGAAAGGTATGTCGGATTGCAATTACTTAAAATCCCTATTAGGGATTGAAATCTTCTTCAATAAAATTTGACAATCCCTGCTTGCGAATTGCAATTACTTAAAATCCCTATTAGGGATTGAAATGTAGATATCCCGACTCAACCCACAGGGAAAACTCATTGCAATTACTTAAAATCCCTATTAGGGATTGAAATTTGACGCTTCTTTTGCGCTGATTAACTCACTGTTATTGCAATTACTTAAAATCCCTATTAGGGATTGAAATTCTGATATTTTTACGCCACCTTCTACAGAAACACATTGCAATTACTTAAAATCCCTATTAGGGATTGAAATAATTTTCTTTCTGCCTCAAATCCCAATCCAATTGGAATTGCAATTACTTAAAATCCCTATTAGGGATTGAAATATTGAATATCGTGCTGATAATGGTTTACGACTCCTATTGCAATTACTTAAAATCCCTATTAGGGATTGAAATCCCATAGCAGACTCAGCCGCTAAATTTTCGAGTGCTATTGCAATTACTTAAAATCCCTATTAGGGATTGAAACAAGATTAGATAGAGTTTTAAACGTCCTAATTTGGGATTGCAATTACTTAAAATCCCTTTCACAAAGAAGTAGTATCAGAGGATGTTTTAAAAGTCCTTTTGTCAGGATCAAAAGTTTTTGATCCCCCTAAATCCCCCTTCAAAAGGGGGACTTTGATTCCGGTTCCCCCCTTTTGAAGGGGGGTTAGGGGGGATCTAAAAGTGTCTAAAGTCAAAGCAAAATACTTTTCAGATAACCTTTCAAATCAATGCCATTTTTACACTTTAAATAAAACTTTGAAAATCTGGCAGCAGCCAGATTAAATATTTTAAAGTTCTAACTTAAAACTCCAATACAGGCTATCCGTTTCATGAAAACCTTTGTATATAATGCTGTTGAGAATGCAAATATTCTTTACATTTAATCTGATTTAAAATTGTCTCTTAATACGGTTTGCTACAATTATTGTAGTTTTTATTTTTTAATTTTTGAAGAGGTCTAACATGGTTATGCGTCTTCCGATAGTTGCTGCCGCCTTCATGGCTGCCACCGTTAGTATCGGTACACTTTTGGGCGTTGTCGCTCCCGCTTCCGCTCAGGAGATAATCACTTGTTCAAGCCAGAATAATAAGAGGAATACTTGTTCAATACCTACTAGAGGCAGAGTGAGACTGGTTAGGCAATTGTCTAACACCAGTTGTAGAGGAAATTGGGGCTATAGGAGAAATCGTATTTGGGTGAAAAATGGTTGCCGAGCCGAGTTCTCAGTTGGCGATCGCAGAAACGACAGATATAACAGAAACGACAGATATAACAGAAACGACAGATATAACAGAAACGACAGATATAACAGAAACGACAGATATAACAGAAACGACAGATATAACAGAAACGACAGATAGACATTGGAGCTACATCTTGCTGGGAAGCGATCGCTTGTTGGGAAATCAGCAACACTTGCGATCGCCTTTGTTTTAAACCCTCCTTAGCATCTTTGAGGACAAAGGTTTCATCAACTCCAATTGCTTTTGCATTTTTTGACCACGCTTCTATATGCGATGCTTGTTAATCTTGCGATTTCTGGATGCGGCAAAGGAAATCTGCGATCGCAGATTTTACACAGTCTAAGTCCACCTGCGTGGACTAGCAGAAAATCGAGTTTTATAACCCGCATAGGCGGGTTTTGTATGTGTAGCCGCGACTTCTAGTCGCAGAGGCAAGTAATAGAGTGAAGTACCCTAATTTTTGCTCCTGCTGTATCAATTATCAATATTATGTTTGATGACAATATGCTTCATAATTGAATCGCAATCTAAAACTTGCATCAATGTTTGCAAAACAAAGACTGGAATTTAACTGGTGTGCTCCGGTATCTGGTGATGGATTCTATTTGGGTTTGCCTGTTTGGGAACGTCCTCCCAGTCTTGAGTATACTGTTGAGATTTTTAAAACAGCAGAACGATTTGGGTTCCAGCAGATTCTAATTGGTATGGGCTTCAACCACCACATAATGGAAGCTTGGACTTTAGCAACAGCAGTTTTAGCGCTTACCATTAGTGCTGGGGCGATGGTAGCTGTGCGTCCAGGTTTCTATTCGGCCCCAATCTTGGCAAAAATGGCTGTTACCTTAGATCACATCAGTAAAGGCCGCCTTTCACTTAACATTGTCACAGGTGGACGACCAACCGAACAGGCGATGTATGGTGATTATTTAGATCATGATAGCCGCTATCGTCGGACTCGTGAATTTATGCAAATTTGTCGGCAGTTATGGTCAACCACTAATCCCTTTAACTATGAGGGAGAATTTTATCAACTCCATCAAACTCGGTTAGAAACTTTACCTCTGCAAACATCTGGGCCGCTATTTTATTTCGGTGGTGCGAGTGAAATGGCTCAACAAGTGGGTGCAGAATTTGCAGATGTTTATCTGATGTGGGGAGAAGCACAGCAACAACTTGCTGATAGAATCAACCAGATGCAACAATTAGTTACTAATTGCGGACGAAGAAATGAGGTGCGTTATGGATTGAGGATTAATATTATCGCTCGACCAACTGAAATTCAAGCCAGAGAAACAGCAAAGGAAATGCTAACAAAAGTTTCTCCAAAAGTATTAGCTAAAGCCCGAACCACCGAATTTCCCAATACCAAACGGGAAAGTGTCGGTCAAAGCCGACAATGGGAATTACGGGGAAATGCTGATGAAGATTGGTATGTTGAACCACTGCTTTGGGCTGGAATTTCTGTGGTGCGGAGTGGTGCGGGAATGGCAATTGTTGGTAGTTATCAACAAGTGGCGGAGCGTCTTTTACAATACATAGACTTGGGAATCACAGTTTTTATCCTGTCTGGGTATCCCCATTTAGAAGAGTGCGAAAATGTGGGGCGAAATGTTTTACCGTTAGTTAGAGAAGGCTATCTTCATAGAAACTATAGGAATCCGCTTTGATTTCTGAACTAATTTGCGTACACAGGCAATAGGTAATAGGTAATAGGCAATAGGCAATAGGCAATAGGCAACAAGAAAGAAGGCTTCTTAGTTATACTGAGTTTTTCAGAAATCAAATATGAGTCCTGTAGTAGCAAGCTGGAAGGCAAAGGCAACTCTCAAAATCAAAGCTTCAGTATAAGAATTACCAACAAGTTGCATTCCTATAGGTAAACCTTGATTGCTTCGGCCACAAGGCAGAGATATTGCAGGTAAACCTAGAAAACTGAAAGGTAACATAAATCGCCGATTTAATTGATAAATTTTAGTATCGGCGTCAATGAAAGGTGCAACCATCGGTGTTGTAGGTGTTACCAGAATATCCACTTGCTGAAACAGTTTTTGCCGTTGCAGAAAGCATCTTTCCCATTTATCCTTTGCTTTTTTGTAACTGTCACGAGAAATTTTTACTCCTTTGGATAAGTCACTTTGTACTTTAACTCCAAATATGTTGGGGTTTGTAGCGTATTCTGATTGCAAAACTTGATGGAATTCATAAAGAGCAATGGTGGAGTAAGTCGCCTCATCAAATTCTTCTACTAAAAATGGAGAATTTAGAGTGACAATTTCCGCTCCTAGTTGTTTCAAAATGGATATGGCGTTATAAATTGCCTTGGCAACTTCTCCTTCAATTCCACGAAATGTGTAGTTACTAATTATGCCCAATTTTAAATCTTTGATATTGGTTGGTAGAGGGTATAATTGTTTTAAATTTGTAGATATCGGGAAGAGTACAGCATCAAGTAAAATAGCAATATCTTCTACACAATTTGTCAAAAACCCAACTGTATCAAAACTAAGAGTACGGGGAAAAATACCTTCATTGCTAAGTAGTCCCTGAGTTGGGCGTATTCCCACCACTCCTGAAAAACTGGCGGGAACTCGAATTGAACCACCAGTATCAGTACCAATTCCAGCTAAACAAAGATGAGCAGCAATAGCGGCTGCGCTTCCGCTAGAAGAACCTCCCGATGAATGGTTGTGGTTCCAGACGTTGCAGGTATTTCCATAAAAAAGATTGTTTCCAGAAAGGTCAGCCGCAAACTCGCTTAAATTTGTCTTACCTAAAATTACCGCCCCTGCTGCCTTTAACTTTTGAACAATTACACTATCAGATAATGGTATGCGTGTCAGTTCGCAAAAAAGTTGTGAGCCAACTGTAGTTTTGACTTCTGCTGTATCAATATTGTCTTTTATCGCAACAGGAATTCCGTGTAGTAATCCGTGTTTTTGACCGTTGCTTCGCTCAAAATCTAGTTTAGTAGAAGTTTCTAGGGCTTGTTGCTCTATAACTGTAATAAAAGCATTGAGTATAGGATTTGACTTTTGGATACCTTCGAGATAATGTTTGACTAATTTCCTGGAAGTCAGCGAACCACTTTGCATTTGCTGACTTGCTTGTGCGATCGTTTTAGGGATAGAATCTGCTTCCATGTTGTAAAAGTTGGAAAAAGTATGAATCAATCTCATACTGCAATTACAGCTATTTTCAGGAAAGAGGTTTGTGCAATACCTTAAAATTACTGATTATGCGTTGAAAATTTCCCATGCTATTTGATGCGTTTAAACACCGTAAATCTCCTAAAATCGAATTCATCAAGACTGACCCAACCTGGCGCGTAGCGTGGGGAAAAGTTGATGAAAATTATGAAAATATAGCTTGGCGAGATGAAAAAATTTCTGTAATTTTACCACACACGGTTTCTGGATTTCTGACGGAAAAATTAGCAATCAGTTCTGGAGGACGATTTGTTGTTGTTGGTGATGTTTGGTTAACTAACCAAGTGCAGTTGCTACAAAAGTTGGGAATTGAACCGGATAGCTTTCAAGGAAGTTCGCTGCAACTGGTGGCTAATCTTTGGGAACGATGGGGTTTTGAGTGTCTTAGGCAACTTGTGGGGATGTTTGCCCTAGTGATTTGGGATAGAGAAAAACAGGTTTTGAGGTTGGTTCGCGATCGCATCGGTGTTCGTACCCTCTATTACACTACCACTGGTTCAGTTCGTTGGATTGCGCCTCAACTAAGAACTTTATCACCCCATCGTTCATCTGATTTAGATTTGGTGGCGTTACGAGATTATCTTTGTTGTGCATTTATTCCAGGAGAACGAACCCTTTGGGAAGAGGTGCAGGAATTGCGACCTGGAACCGTTTTAGAACTTCCCGACTACAAAGTTCAAGCTTATTGGCAGCTTCAAGAACAGATTACAGCAATAGATCAACCCTTAGTATGGCATGGCGATCGCTTGCGAGAATTGCTAAACCAAGTTGTTCAAGAATATTTACCACCAGCAAATGAACCCGTCGGCGTTTTTCTTTCTGGTGGTTTGGACTCTAGCGGTATCACTGCTTTAGTGTCAAAATTCCACAAAGCACCAGTCCACACCTTCTCGATTCATTTTGGTTCTGAATGTCCCAATGAATTAGAATTTTCCAGTCTCGTTGCATCCCATTGTCAGACACAGCACCACATTTTGGAAATTACTTTTAAGGATATGTGGGAACGTCTACCAGAAACAATGGCCTATTTAGATGACCCCATTGGCGACCCACTGACTGTTCCCAACCTTTTGCTGGGAAGATTAGCGAGAGAAAGCGTAGAAGTAGTTTTAAATGGTGAAGGTGGCGACCCCTGTTTTGGTGGGCCAAAAAATCAGCCAATGTTAATTAATAGTTTATATGGCTCTGTCACCAATCAGGATACATTACAAGCTTATTTAATTTCCTTCCAAAAGTGCGCTGTTGATTTACCGCAACTTTTAAAACCAGAAGTTTGGCAAGCAGTACAAACCGCACCTTGGGTTTTTGAAAAAGATTTATATTCCCAAGCTAGTTATCTCAATCGTTTGATGGCTATGAATATCAAATTTAAAGGCGCTGACCAAATTCTGACGAAAGTGAGTAACTTGACTCAAGCAGCCCTTTTGCAAGGTCGTTCGCCCTTGTTTGACCAACGAGTAGTAGACTTAAGCATGGAAATACCTCCAGAGTATAAGCTTTCTGGAGTGGAAGAGAAAGCGGTTTTAAAACACGCGATCATAGATATTTTACCAGACACAATTATTCATCGTCCCAAAAGTGGCATGATGGTGCCAGTGCAGTTAGGATTTCGGAAATATTGGCAACAAGAAGCCAGAGATTTATTGCTCAATCGGAATGCAGCTATCACTCCTTATTTGAACCAGTTACCAATTCGCAATTGGTTAAACTATCAAGGAGATACTTGGAGTCGTTATGGTGTGAAGTTGTGGTTGCTTGCTAGTTTAGAAATTTGGTTACAAGTAAATAAAAAAGCACAATAGTAATCTGTCAAGTTGAAATTAATGGGTAATACCGTTTTTTTTGTGAAGCTGCATATAATTCACCCCCCGGCTATCGCCATCCCACCGATGCCTTGCTACGGTGTACACACAAGTCTGAAATAGCTAATTAATCAAGGTTTTAGCCACCCTAACCCTCCCCTTGCAAAGGGGCTACGGTGTACACACAAGTTATCGAATTACTACCAGTCCTCGAATTACCCCACCCTAAC
This sequence comes from Nostoc edaphicum CCNP1411, assembly GCF_014023275.1. Classification (NCBI taxonomy): domain Bacteria; kingdom Bacillati; phylum Cyanobacteriota; class Cyanophyceae; order Nostocales; family Nostocaceae; genus Nostoc; species Nostoc edaphicum. The sequence continues at coordinate 4,109,265 of NZ_CP054698.1, read as the reverse complement.
CCTCCCGATGCATTGGGGAGGGAACAAGATTTTCCGGTTTCCCCCCTTTGCAAGGGGGGATTAAGGGGGGTAATTCTACTTGTGTGTACACCGTAGCCCTTAACAAGGGGGAGTTAGAGGGGGTGAGAAGGACTTATGTATACACCGTAGCGATGCCTTGGGGGGACTACAGGGGAGTATTATTATGTGCATCTTCATACGAAATTGGTATAAGTAACAAAAAAATACGCGATGATTAAATCGGGCTACGCCTACATAATGGGTGATGAGTGAGGAGAAGTACTCAGTACTGATGGAAATTTTGAATCTTAAACCCCATATAAGATGAAACCCGTAGGTAAATCGAAGTCATTAGTACTAATGACCAAGGACAAATAACTAATGACAAATGACTATTGTTGTATGAATATTTCATGACTTATGTCAGCATTTTTTGTTTTAAAAACCACTAAAAACGCGTATTTTCAATCGATTGGCAGTTTTTTGCCAATTTATTTTTGATTATTTACTAAGCGGATCTCCATTTCAGGTGTACTCTCAATATACGGTAACTATCACACTCGACCTTTGAGATAAATTACACCCAGAGGTGAATACCATGAAAAATTATGCCCAACAGCAGGAATTTATATTAAGTCAAATCACAAATAAATATTTTCAGCGCCGGGATTTCAGTAGATGTGACTTGAGTGGAATCGACCTGAAAGGAATTGATTTAAGTGGTATTAATTTCATCGGAGCGGATTTGCGTGGTGCAAATTTATCTGGCTGTGTTCTCACTCGTGCTAATTTAAGTGGCGCAAATTTGATGCAAGCTAGTTTACGTGAAGCTAATCTGTATGAAGCATCTTTGTGTGAAGCCAATTTGATTAATGCTGATTTAACACAAGCAAATTTGTGCGGAACTTTCTTATGGCGGGTGAAATTCACAGGTAGTAATCTTTGGGGTGCTTCTCTGTGTGATGTGGATTTGAGAGAAGCAGACCTAAGTGAAGCCACATTAATTGAAGCATCACTGATTGAAGCTAACTTAAGTTTTGCAAATCTCACAGGAGCAAAGCTATGTGGAGCAAAATTACTAGAAACTAATTTGACTGAAGCCAACTTAACTGGCGCAGATTTGACATGGGCCAATTTAACCAATGCAAACTTGAGTAAGGCAAACCTTTGGAAGGCAAATCTGACTTATGCGAAGTTGCGCGACACTATAATGCCTGATGGCACAATTGAGCAACCTCAAATAGTGATTTATTAGTTATTTGTCATTTGTCATTGGTCATTTGTCATTTGTCATTTGTTAAGAGGGAAGAACTTTCTGTTTGCTCTAATGCCCAATGCCCAATGGCTAAAATTCTCGTTGTGAAAAGATAAAAATAGCGATCGCTAATAACATGGCACTATAAAGTAAGCCATAGCCAGCATTTGTAATGAGTGCAGTTGTGTCAGGTAGTGCTTGCAAACCATAAACGGCATCATTTTTCAAATCTAACCGAGATAAATCTGGCAAGATGAGAAACAAACCTTGAGTTAGACGTTCCATACCAGGGTTACGGCTAAGACGACCAAGTTGTACTAAATCTTGAGTAATATTTCCGATTAGATATACCGCAAAGGTTAAAACAGTCGCTAGCAGAGAAGCAGTAAAAACACCGAAGGTAATCGCCACAGCGGTGATTAATGACAACTGCAAAAATAAGAAAATTGCTGCAATTAGAATACTCGCCGTTGGATGAGGAATATTACCAAATTGCAGAAATACTAGATAAATTGCTGTCATCATGGCGACAAGTACAGCTAGGACTGCGGATAAACCCAAGTATTTGCCGACAATAATTTCGCTGCGACTAACAGGTTTAGCAATTAACACCAAGATAGTGCGTTTTTCAATTTCTTTATTAACTAGTCCTGTACCAATAAATATCGTGATAATTAACCCGATGGCATTCATCGCCGCCATCCCAAAGTCTAAAAACATTTTGTCTTCAGTCGTAGCTGCAAATTCAGGAAGGACGCGGAAGGCAGTGGCGAGTATTAGCGCATAAAAACCAATAATATATAGGATGCGATCGCGTACCACTTCCTGAAATACATTCTTTGCCAATACAAAAATTCTGTTGTTTGTCATTTGTCATTGGTCATTTGTCATTGGTCATTGGTCATTTGTCATTGGTCATTGGTCATTGGTCATTGGTCATTGGGAAGAGACAGAGGGTAAAAAAGTAATTTTATTATTCTTCTCCCTACTCCCCTGCTCCTCTGCCCCATTCTTCACTGCTGCGGAGGTGGTGTTCCAGCAATAAGCTTACTGGCGCGATCGCATTCAATTTCTGCAACTGTAATCTTATTCTCTGAATTATTGCCTACTGCAACTGGTTCAATGCGACAAGATTTCTTCAAGTAATATCCCCGTGGGTTAGAACTTGGGCCTATCCAAATACTTAGTAAATCTAATATATATCCAGACTTAGTATTAGCTACACGCGGTTCAACACGCCATAGTTCCTTCTCTTCATATTTAGCTAGGTTTTTTTGAATTACTCCCCTACCCAGAGTTCCTACGCGCTGTCTCGCATCTAGCAACCATTTCTCTACTTCCGACCAAGGTGTTTCAGCTATCTGTTCTACTACTATTGGTTGAAGTTCCTCTAGAATTACAACGCCATTTCTAGGGATTTTTGCTTGTTCTTCTGTTCTGACAACAAAGGTACTACGTTGAAAAGTATCTGCTTGCAAACTGGGATATTGTTGTAACCAATTATTCATCACAAAATAAAACTGAATCCAGCAACTTAGTAGCATACTACTAGCAACTAAAACTATGATTTTTTGGCGGTCTTCTGGCTTAGGAATGCGAGCTTTAGCGTCGGTGTCAGTTCCTTCAATAAATTCTGGTATTGCCGTAATTAGTGCTGAAATTGTCGGCCAAAAAATGATTGTTCTGGGTGTAATTACATCCTCTTGACTTCCAAAAGCAAAAACACTCACTAAGAATCCAGTGATTACCGCCCCAACTGGCATAAAAGTACCAGGAACTCTCAAAGGATCTTCAGTTGTATACCAAGCTGTGCCGGCAATTAAAAATAACCAACCAAAAAAGGCAATTATATCTTTGATATAACCTGTAGCAAAATATGAAAGTACCCAAGAAAAAACACTCATATAAATAAATGTCTGCCAAGAATAAGCTTTGGGTGGAACTAATACCTTTCTAATTCCCGCATAAAGCCCCTCAGCAAATTTAAAAATCCCAAATACATCTTTAAGTAGCGTATTCATTTTCTCCCCACACCTGATTAATAAATCACTAATATTCCTCTGAATTAAACAAGTAAGTTCTTGCTATTTTGAGCGAAATAATAAAATAATGGTTATCGCTGTATAGCTCAGAGAATTGGCTATCAATATGGTAGTAACTAAATTAGTATTTTGTAATTTAATGCTGCTAAATCGACGCCATCGCTGCCGCTGAGATGTTTTCGGTTCCTCTTCTTTTTTAGCTAGTGGTTCATTTAATAATGATAGTAGCAAAACCTTGAGAATAAAAAACTTCATCAGAAAAGTAGTAAAGAAAATTATACAGGCCGTTAAGATAATTAAAGGTTGTGTATCAGGCGATTTAAAATTATTAAAAAACATATAATTAATTAATTCTGATTTTACCTGAATTGGCAACATTGGTTCTGATACAAAAAATATGAACCAACCAATTACACTAGAAAATAGATTGATAGAAATCGCATAAAAAGTACTGGACTTTTTGTCAAATTTTAATCGAAAGTGCAAAACATACGCTTCGATGGGGATGGCAATCAGTACAAATAAAAAGTCAAACAGAATTCCACCAATGGGAAAAATCCTGGGAAGCATCCAATTTTCAGGCATAAATGGTCAAAGGTAAGGGTTAACTGTTGAGAGTATAACTGGGATAGTGAGGGTGATGGGGGAAATTATCGCATTGTTCTTGTCCTTTACTATGCTGGTGTGTCAGTAGTCATTTATTGATATTTTTAATACATCAAGCTGATTATGTACGAATGTGCGAGACGGGCAGTTTCTAAGATGAGAGTACAAGAGGTTAGGTAAGATTAAAGACTGCCATAGTTATAGCTTTTCGAGAGATGACAAGGAACGGTATCGGTATTCGCACGGCGCAAGTGCGTCAGGAACGGCTCATTGGTCAAATTCACGTCTATGATGGCTTGGGTAAAGGTAAGTCCCAAGCGGCTTTAGGGGTGGTTTTGCGCTCCATTGGCTTGGGGATAAATACGCCTAGCAATTCTAACCGCGTTTTACTACTGCGGTTTTTAAAAGGGCCCGAACGTGATTATGACGAAGATGGGGCGATCGCAGCTTTGCAACGCGGGTTTCCCCATTTAATTGACCAGGTTCGCACTGGGAGAGCCGAATTTTTTGGCCCAGAAGAAATTACCACATTTGACCGAGATGAAGCGATGCGGGGTTGGGATGTCGCCAAAGGTGCGATCGCCAGCGGTTTATATTCAGTTGTCGTCTTGGATGAAATTAACCCGGTTCTGGATTTAGGTTTGCTACCAGTGGATGAAGTGGTAAAGACATTAAAATCCAAACCCCAAGAGTTGGAAATCATCGCCACCGGACGCGCTGCACCGCAAAAGTTGCTGGATATTGCAGATTTGCACTCAGAAATGAAACCTCATCACCACCCAACAGCTAAAGCCCTCTTCCTGGAAGGGATTGAAATTTATACTGGTGCTGGTAAAGGCAAGTCTACTAGTGCTTTAGGCAAAGCCTTACAGGCTATTGGTAGGGGCATTAATCATCCAGGGTCTACCCGTGTGTTAATTATGCAGTGGCTTAAAGGTGGTAGTGGCTACACAGAAGACGCTGCGATCGCCGCCTTACAGCAGTCATATCCAGAAGTGGTGGATCATCAGCGCTGCGGTGGAGATGCCATCGTCTGGCGAAATTCCCGGCAAGAATTAGACTATGTAGAAGCCGAACGAGGTTGGGAAATTGCAAAAGTTGCGATCGCCTCTGGGTTGTATAAAACTATTATTCTCGATGAACTCAATCCCACCGTTGATTTAGAACTACTCCCCGTTGAACCCATTGTTCAAGCTTTACTCCGCAAACCCCGCGATACCGAAATCATTATCACTGGTCGCTGCCAAAATCCACCCGCATACTTCGACTTGGCTAGTGTCCACTCAGAGGTTTATTGCCACAAACACTATGCTAATCAAGGTGTAGAACTGAAACGAGGGGTAGATTTTTAAATGGGAATAGGGCATTGGGCTGATAACTAAATTTTGGGGCATTAGCGGGAATTTTTACTTGTGGGTAGTAGAATATCTTGCACAAAGCGATCGCGTCCTGCGGCCTTTGCTTGATACAACGCCCGATCCGCTACAGCAATCATTTCTTCCAAGTCAGAATCAGACTGAGGAATTTCTGTCGTAAACCCGACACTAATAGTTACATGAGGACTAACTTGGGAATTTTGATGAGGAATTGCTAGTGTTCGGATAGCATGGCAAATTTTATCAGCAACATAAGTCGCCCCCTCCGTATCTGTGTTAGGTAAGATCACAGCAAATTCTTCCCCACCATAACGGGCAAGGAGGTCTCCAGGACGTTTAATAATATCTTTGATGGCTTGAGCAATTTTCTGAAGACAGCGATCGCCTACCCGATGCCCGTATGTATCGTTATATGATTTAAAGAAATCAACATCGCAAAGAATCAGGGAAAGCGGCCGTTGCTCCCGTTTCATCCGCTGCCACTCTTGGTTAAAATACTCTTCAAACCGCCGGCGGTTAGCTACTTGAGTTAATCCATCGATAGTAACTAATCGCTGCAATTCCAGATTGACGGCTTCCAGTTTTTGCTGTAACTGAGATTGCTGAATCAAACGTTTTACCCGTTGTCGCAAAACTGGCCAGTGAATCGGTTTGGTAACATAATCCATCGCCCCCACTTCAAAGGCACGGTCAACTGACTCTTGATCTTCAAGTCCTGTAATCATTAAAACCGGAGTGTGCTTGCTACGATCAAGAAGCTCCAATTGAGTACAACACTCGAACCCATCCATATCCGGCATTATGGCATCAAGGAGTACTATATCGGGGTGCAGTTGCTTAAAAGCGGTTAAAGCTTCTATGCCATTTTGAGCTTCTGCTATTTTATACCCTTCCCGCTCTAAGAAATGCCGCAATATCAAGCGAATAAAAGGTTCATCATCAACAATTAGAACTAAAGATTGACTTTCTTGAGCATTGGCTTTCATGGTACTTCCTTCGCAAGTTCTTTTTGTAAGGCAGTTTTAACTTGTTCATATTCCTGGTATAGTTGTGAGAGCAATTCTCGACTGTTTTCTAAGTTACTGCTGCGTCCCTGTACTTCTAACACCTTGCAAAGCTGCGCTAAGTCCATCGCTCCAACAGAAGCACTGCTGGACTTGAGTTTGTGGGCTGTTTTCCATATAGTCTTCGTATCCTGAGTTGTGATAGATGTGCTAATATCTTGCACCAGTCTCGGTGTTTCTGTAAGATAACACTCAATTAGTTCAACAAATGCCACATGATCTCCTCTGACGATATTCCGCAACGATTGGAGAATTTTGGCATCAATTTTGGCGATTTTTAATGTCTGGTTTTGACCTTCCTGTAGAACATTTGGCGAAGGTTGCAATTCTAAAGACATCACTTTCCCTTGTGTTCCTATGGAAGTGAATTCAGAACTTCTTTGGGATCGGCATTTGCTGAGTGCCTCAGCCAATTCTTGCAGCTGAATAGGTTTGCTAAGGTAGTCATCCATACCAGCAGCAAGACAAACTTCGCGATCGCCCCGCATTGCATTGGCAGTTATAGCAATGATATGAGGACGAAAACCTACTTCCCATTCTTGACAAATTCTCCGAGTTGCTTCTAACCCATCCATTTCAGGCATGTGGACATCCATCAACACTAAGTCATAGGACTGTTTTTGCAAAGCCTTGAGCACTTCTAGTCCATTGGTGACGACATCTGCCCCATAACCCATTTTCTGTAGCATCAGTAGAGCGACTTTCTGATTGACAACCGTATCTTCTGCCAGAAGAATTCGCAGTGGCAGTCGATGGGCCAAATGCTGATCAACCAAGGGAGAATGAGAAATACTGGCTTGGATCGGCTGATTACCCAAAATACGGGTAATCACATCGTAGAGTTGAGACTGCTTGATGGGTTTGCTCAAAGAGGCAGCAAACTGGACATCATGAAAGTCAGAAAAAGTTTCTACTCTACCCAAAGAGGTCAGAATCACCAAAGGTAGATTTTGACAACCAGATTGCTTGCGGATTTGACGAGCTAGGGTGATGCCATCCATTTCCGGCATCTGCATATCTAAAATGCCAATATCAAACTGCGTTCCCTTGGCAAGTTCAGCTAAAGCTTCTTTACCAGATTTGGCAGTATAAGTTTCCATTTTCCAAGACTCAGCTTGCAATCTGAGAATTTGGCGATTGGTGAAATTGTCATCCACAATCAACGCCCGCTTGGATGCAAGCTGTACTGGCGAGGTGCTTAATTCAACTTGTTCTGACTGAGCAGCTACTTTGGTAGTAATGGTGAAGTAAAATGTTGAACCTTGAAAAGAAGCAACAGATGTTGAAGAAGGCAGGAAGCAGGATAGCGCAGTGTTAGCGAGTCCACGTTCGCGTAGCGTCTCGTCGAGAGCATCAGACATTCCTTCTGTCTCCAGCTCTGTGCTTTCTACCTTTCTTGATAATTGTCCATTTTCCCATCTAGGGCTAGGATTACCACCGACAAACCCCTGACTTTCTACCCAAAGAGTGCCACCCATCATCTTACTGAGCCGCTTGCTGATGACTAGTCCTAGCCCCGTGCCCCCATATCGTCGAGTCATGGAGACATCAGCCTGAGCGAAGGGTTGAAATAACCGCTCTATCTTTTCTGGTGCGATGCCAATACCTGTATCTTTGATGGCAAATTGAATTTGGACTGGGGACTGGGTACTGGGGACTGGGGACTGGGTACTAGGGATTGGGGACTGGGAAGAAGTTTCCTCCTCATTACCCCCAATCCCCAATCCCCGATCCCCAGTCCCTAATCCCCGATCTCCAGTCGCTAATTCAACAGAGAGTACCACTTCTCCGTTTTCAGTGAACTTAATGGCATTGTTGAGAAGATTCATCAAGACTTGGCGCAGACGTGTCATATCGCCAATGATTTGAGTCGGAACTTGCGGTGGGATCAGGTAAGCTAACTCGATATCCTTTTGGGCAGCTTTAGGGGCTAATAGAGAAATAGCCTGCTCGACACAAGCTCTCAAATCAAAAGGCTGTTCTTCTAATTCCAGTTTGCCAGATTCAATTTTCGAGAAATCTAGAATGTCGTTGATGATGGTGAGTAAAGCATCTCCGCTACTGCGAACTGTTTCTACAAAGTCTTGCTGTTGAAGCGTGAGGTCAGTATCCAGCAATAGACCTGTCATGGCAATCACAGCATTCATTGGAGTCCGAATTTCGTGGCTCATCATCGCCAAAAACTCGCTTTTTGCCCGATTCGCAGCTTCTGCTTGACGTTTTGCCCGCTCCAAGGCAAAGTTTTTCAAAGTAAGTTCTTCACGTCGGCGCGTTTCTTGTTCCAGTAAATGAGCTTGTGCTAGAGCAATACCCAGTTGAGCTGCCACGGCTTCTAGTAATTCGATTTCCTCTTGTGTCCACTGGCGAAAATAACTGCACTGGTGTAAGCCGATCGCACCATTGGGTTTTCCTTGATAGGAGGTGCGGATTGATAGCATAGACTTCAACCCAACTTCTCGGCAGATCGGTTCAGCTGCCTGGAGTAAAGGATCAACGTACACATTTGGAGAAGCGATCGCTATTTCTTGTGCCATCATCTGCTCTGCATGAGGATTGTTGGTCATGGGAATTTCCAATTTCAACATGGAGCAGTAGCCAGGAAGTATATTATACTCTGCTACTAAGGGAATTCTGGGTGTGGGGTCGCTAATATAAGAGTGGATCAAACAGCGTTCAGCCCCAAATGCTTGTCCAATTTGGGTAGCAGCCGTCTCAAAGATTTTGCTGGCATCAAGACTTTGACGAATTTCCTGAGTAATTTGTTCAAGTAGTAGGGTGCGATGCAATTGCCGTTGCAGTGCCTCTTTAGCTCGTTTGTTTTCGGTGATATCGTGATTGACGCCAACAGTGGCAACAGTTTCTCCCTGTTCATCCTGTAAAGAAACTACGGTTGTTTCGCAAATTCCCTCACTGCCATCTTTGCGAATAAAGTGTATTTCCCCTGACCAGCGTCCTTGCTGGTTGACTTTTTCCAAGATTTTGGTGCTTAAGGTTGCAGCGACTTCCGGCTGATGCAAAAAACTAGGATGTTTAGCCAAAACCTCGGCTTTAGTATAGCCAAACATACTTTCAGCAGCAGCATTCCAGTCAACAATATTTCCAGTTAAATCTGTGATAATAACGCCATCATGCATGTTTTCAAAGGTGAGGGCTTGCCGACGCAGGATGGCTTCAGCTTGCTTGCGTAAGCTAATATCTGTCTGAATGCCAATGAAGTGGCTTAACTTGCCATTTTCGTCATGGATAGGAGAAATACTCAATTCATTCCAGAATAAAGTACCATCTTTGCGATAATTGCGGAGAACAACTTTGCAACTTGTTCCAGCTTGAATAGATGATCGCAATTCATTAAGTGCTGGTTGCTGGTTATCTGTGCGTTGCAAAAATCGACAGTTTTGCCCAATCACATCACTAGCCTTGTAACCTGTTATTTGCTCAAAGGCGTGGTTGACGTAAATAACCGGAGTATAAGCGAGTCTGGCATCGGCAATAATAATTCCATTACTGTTAGTAGCAAGTGCCCTCTCCTTCAGTCTTAAAGTTTCTTCAAGCAACTTTAAATCAGTAATGTCAAACATAAACCCTCTCAGCATAGTAGGAGTTCCTGCTTCCTCAACTACGCTAACAACGTCTCGCAACCAAATAACTTGCCCGTCGGCTGCTAACATCCGGTATTCTAATTCGTGATTCTGGCACTTAGCAGTTGCTTCTTGACAAAAATGAACAGACTTTTCCTTATCATCTGGATGCAGATGATTAACCCAAAATTTTTCCTCATACCACTCTGCGATCGGATATTTTAGCAAGTCTACCGCTTGCGGCCCAACATAAATAAATCGCCAAGTCTTCAAGTCTAATTCCCAAGGGATGACTTTGACAGTTTCCAACAACTGCCGCAGACGATTTTCACTGGTTAGGAGCGCAATTTCTACCTGTTTTTGTTCAAAAATCCTATGAGTTAATTCCTGATTTATTGCCGTTATTTTTTGGTTACTTGCTTTCATTGCCAGGACACAATAGATTGATAATATCAATGTGATAACAGCCAATAAGCACGCAATCAATACTACTTGTATTAATAACCACGGAATTTGGATTAAAAGTCTCTGCCAGAGTAGGACTACAGAGATTGAGAAGAAAATTCCTAGCAACAGCGCTAGTAATTCTCGTTTGCGGAAAAATTTCACAGCTTTGAACCAGTCATATCGCTGCTGTTTGATCACTTATTAACCCTCCAGCACTTTCAGGGCTTATCAGAGAAGATAGGAGGCAGAGAGTAGGAGAAAAGAATTATGAATGAAAACTTTAGTTCTGGGTTATTACCCAGGTTAAAAAGAAGAATTGTATCTCGCGCTATGCGTCTTGATACAAAGCGCCCAGGCGAGGCATTTCGCCTCCAGTCTTGCTTCAATCCCACGCTTTTAAACGTAAGTTACTTCTGCCTCCTGCCTTCTCCCTCCTGAATGCACTAACTTTTACTTTTAAGTAATCTAAAATATCAATAGCAAGGGGATAATTACCGAATTTATTTTTAAGTAGAATATTTATATCTAATATTGTCAGAAAAACTTAATAATTTCTGGTTATGATTAGCATTTTTTTGAGAGCCGCAAATTGTCCGCACTTGGTTTCTCTATGAGACGCACTCGCATTCCCTAATGTGCCACTGACACGAATAAAGGCTTACTAGTTTGCTGAATTGGCAAGGGTAGCTTGGAAACTCGGATTTTCAAAGCTGCAATACGAAAGTAGCTATGCTCCTTGGCAACATCCAGAATTTTTAAGTGAAGCGTGAATTGAAATCTGGAGTTGTAAGCGATGTCTAAGGGCGGGCTATGGCTCAATACGCTTCGGTTAAAGGGCAAAGGGGAAAGGTTTGAAATACATCTTTACCCCTTAACCTTTTCCCTATTTTCAAGATAGGTTTATTGCCTATACTTGCACTCTAAATTACAGCTTCTTGGCGTTGGCAATCAAAAACAACCATGTAGGAAGCGTTTGGTATTTCCTGAGGGAGATGCCGCATATAGCCATCGGCATCAGAACGGCTGCGGAAGCGGGCAACAATCTCCCGTTGCGTATTAGGAAGTAGACGAGCGATCGCCCAAGAATTGAGGCGTTCTTTATAAGCAACAGGCTGATTGTCTGATTTGGAAACTTTGTTATCCGTATTTTCTGGCATAATTATGTTATCCGTATGAAGTTTAATGAAGGGCGTTAATTAGTTTCTAGGTAGGAATGCACTAACGCTTTTTTTTTATGCTGCTGCCACCTTGTTATTCGATTATTTATAAATTGTCAACACTGAGCGCTATATTTTAGACCAACTAAGTTAGAAATTTCAGGTGGTTATGAATCTCAAAGCCTTAATTAGCAATTGTTTTCAGGACACAATAATGCTCAAGCAGAAAGTTTGGCAATTATTGGGTTTGCATAATTTGTATGCATACAGATAAGTAAATTCCGCATCAGTGGCAAGATGAATATAAAGGTCTAAAAGCATACTATTAAAAACTCAATAGAAAATGAATAATAACGTGCCTAGAATTAATGGTCGCTGACACACTCTTAACTTTTTTTATAGTGCGATGCCTAAAGTAAAGCGACATTGCAGGCATTTACATTTTTTATAGTTAGTTTAGAATAGTTAAATTTTCATAGTCTCTTTAGATATTAAAAAATGAATTTTTTCTCAGGCTTTCACTAGAGTTTTAGGCAAAATATATTGTGCGATCGTTTAATTTCAAATATCTTGACTAACTGCCATAGAATAGTTAATATTTCGTCGGTATATTTATATTCATGATAATGGAAACACCCTTTGTAACATCAATCATTCAAAAAGTAGCAGAGAAAATAGGAGCAGTAGTTTTAGTAGACCCAGAATGCACCTTTGTGGGACTGATTACGTTTAGAAATGGTAATAAAACCTTTTTTCGTAGTAGCAGATTTAGTATTAATTCTTCTGGTTCAGTAGCAATAGCTAAAGATAAAGGGGTTTCGAGTTTTTTCCTGAATAAGTTTGGCTATAAAGTTACTGAAGGACAAACATTTTTTAGTGAAGAATTATGCGAAGAGTTAGCCAATACTAGAAATATAGATACAGGATTATATTATGCTAAAGAGTTGGGATTTCCCGTAATTGTCAAGCCGATTAATCTCAGTAAAGGAGTATTTGTTACAAAGGTTCACAACAAACAAGAATATTATCAAGCAGCTAAGAAAATATTGCAAAAAACATCAGTATTTATTGTTGAGCGATTCTATAGTGGCAATGACTATAGAATTGTAGTCCTTGATGATGAAGTAATTTCGGCGTATCAAAGAATTCCTTTATTTATAATGGGAGATGGTCAATCTAATGTTTTGGAACTTATGCAAGAAAAACAGGAGACTTTTATCAAAAATGGTAGAAAAGAAATTATAGATTTTGAAGATTACAGAATCAAAAAAAATTTGCGGAGACGAAAGCTAAATTTTAATACTGTTATACCCAAGAATAATATAGTTTACCTTTTAGACAATGCAAATTTATCAACTGGTGGCGAAGCAGTGGACTTCACTGAAAATATACATCCTGATTTTCAAAAGTTAGCAATAAGTATTGCAAAAGATATGGAATTGAGATTAGCAGGTGTGGATATTCTTACTAGTGACATAACATCACCAATTGTAGATTATACGATCATTGAAATAAATGGCGCTCCTAGCTTAACTCACTATGCTTCATTTGGTGAAGTTCAGACGAAAAGAGTAGAGAATTTATATCTCAAAGTTCTCAAAGCACTTGAAAACGAAAATTTTGACTAGAGGTAAAGCAGGAGTTGTTCCAATCTCGAATTATTTTGAAATAGGACTTATGCAAAACTATATGCGCTCTAGGGCAATTCATATAGATGCATACTCCTAGGTCAAAGCAAGCTACGCGGAGCGTCTGTCTACGACACGCTACGCGAACGTAGAGAAGCGGCTACTCTTATAAGAACGCTTTCAGCGAACCGACAGGGTATTACCTCTATCTGAAAATCATTTTTTTTTGGCTATTGTTTGTGTAAGTCCTGTTAAATTCTACCTATCTCTTCACCATTCCTTATCTAATAGGGATTCAAATTCAGCTTGTAAGGCGGTTATATCTGCCAATCTTGCAACTAGTAAATTATCCTTGCCAGCATCACTTAAACATGATTTCCAATAACCAATACTTTCTGAGTTGTTCAACCAAAACTGAATCACGGTATCTACCACTTGATCCAGATTCCAACCCCACTTTGCTGGAACTGATTCCACCGATTCTATAAACGTATCTAGTGTACACTTATGCATTCCCAAATATTCCACGCCTTGATGGAGTGATTTTTGCCCATTTTTCTGTTGGTGATTAAAAAACTGTAAAAGTGGAGATACTCCTACAATATCAAAAGTGTATTTCATGTCAGTACTCCCAGTTTTAAATTACTTGTGGTAAAGATTTAGTATTTTGTAAAAAAATCTAGGAAGAAACTAAAGTATCTATAAAAAGTATAGTTTTAGTCTATATCATAAGCATTAAACTCAGTTATAAATTAGCACTAACAAGCATTGAGTGCTAATATTTGTTTATTAGTTTGATTTATTATTATATCCCTCTTCTGTCACTTTCCGGGAAAGTGATCGCTAGAAGCCTCATGAGGCAATCAATACAAGCTATACTATTAGAAAAAAATAGGACTTGTATTTGTTATTAGAAAATAATCGCGCAATCGCTTGTTATACAAAAGCTCTAGATTTTAGAAAAGGCAAATGTTTTCGGAGAGTGACAGAAGAGGGATATAGGAATCATATTTGATTTCTGAAAAAAACTACGAGATAATACGGACAGAATATTTGTCTAATAGCTAACAATGATAAACCAGCATCTACAAGCCGCGATCGCAGAACTACAAGAATTTATAGATGATCGCCCAGATGCGCGTGAGGTGAGGAAAGCGTTGGCAGTCAAATTGGTTTATCAAGGCTACAAGTATGAGGAAATTCAAACAATTTTAGATGTGTCACTGGGTTCGATAACAAGCTGGAAGCAAGCTTATGAGGAAGATGGAATTTCGGGACTGCGCCTGAACCACAAGGGAAAAAAAAGTTACTTAACTGCTCAACAACGAGAAGAAGTTTTAAGTTGGTTGCAAACAAAAGAATGTTGGGAACTTGGTGAACTCGAATATAAATTGGCTTTTGAATATGATGTAACTTATGAGTCAAAGCGGAGCTATTATGACTTATTTGATGCGGCAGGAATTAGTTGGAAGAAAACTACTTCTTTAAATCCAAAAGCTGACGAGGACGCTGTTGCTGCAAAAAAAAAAGAGATTGAAACACTATTGGCAAGGCATCGGCAGGAAATTGAAGAAGGAAAGTTGAGAGTATTGCTGCTTGATGAGTGTCATTTAATGTGGGGGAGATTTAAGTGGGTATGTCTGGGGAAAAACTGACCAAGAAATAGCAGTGAGAGTTGTTAATATACGAGACAAACAGACATACTACGGGGCAGTTGACTATCTGGAGGGAAGCTTACTACTAAAAGCGTATAACGCAGGTAACTCAGAAAATACAATTGATTATCTACGTTATTTATTAGATCAGTCCCCCAATCAAAGATTACTTCTTTTTTGGGATGGTGCTTCTTACCATCGTTCACATCTGGTTCAAAACTTTTTAGGCGAGGTAAACCAAGATTTGTCTCAAGAGGAGTGGAAAATTCACTGCGTCCGCTTTGCTCCTAATTGCCCGTCACAAAATCCAATTGAGGATATTTGGTTACAAGCTAAAACCTGGGTGCGGCGTTTCTGTGCCTTGATTCCTTCGTTCTCACATCTCAAATGGATGTTTGAGTGGTTTATCCGGCACACTACCTTTGATTTTGCGACTCTTCAAATGTACGGAGCTTTTTCAGAAATCAAATATTAGTCCTATAGAGTTTCAGACATTAATTAAGGGACGTATAAAATATTAATAATTGTTTAATTCATTGCGTTACAGATTGTAATGACTTACGTCCAAGAAAACTGCCTTTCTGGAGCGATCGCAATCCAAAATTTAGCTAGGATCAAGTCAAGGGAATATAAGCCCAAATTCAATTGGTGGTGCAGTTTTGAAAGTGTCACTCACTATACTCGCCTTTTGATGGAAGCAGTGATACTATCTAGTTGTGTGAGGAGCAAGTTAAAAATAAAAAGCGTCTGGGGTGGAAACACGGCAACACTCCCAGGCGCTTTTTAATTGGTATAGAGGAAAAAGTCATTTCAATCGACTGACTTAACAAATTCAGTTCATCATCAAGATTGATCGACTAAAACAAGTCATGCAGCAAACCATACATACTTACTGATGGGTCGCACTGGGAAAATAGTGCAACTCATAACTCCTACTGAAGTGAAGCGATTAGTCAAGTCGCACCAAATTCAGTTTGTAAGGCTTCATCATTATTATCAGCGATCGTTGCCACAACGGTAATTAGCCGAGACACTTCGCCAGGAGATAACTCGGCTAAGGTGCGTGTCGATATTACAACCACCCGATTTTCAATAATACCGAAACGTGCTTCAAAAGTGCTTGAGCAGTTCAACTCCAAAAGATACCGCATCAACTTAGGTTCATTTTTAGCAGGTAAATTTAGCACCGCAGACCAAACCGTTATTGTGTCTTCATCGGTTGTCCCGTTGAGTTGGACAAATACTTCTACACTTCCGTACTTAAACTTCCAGAGATAACCAGCCTCTGGAGTGTGGCTAACCATTGCACTATCATCTTGTTCCAAAGAGTCGATGACATTTTCAATTACCTCAACATGGTTAATGCTTGTCGTCTCGCCAATTAAATCATTAACGGATTCGTTACTAATTACGGTTTCTGGGTAGCTTGCCATACAGATTTTTTCTCAACATACTCGCTCTACACATACTTTATAACTTGTGGACGTAGTTGTAAGGGCAATTCATGAATTGCTCCTACTGATTGCTCCCGCCACCATCTGGTATGGTGGCGGGAGGAACAAAGAATTATTCTGGAAAAATGAAGGTGATTACCCTACGTCATCATGGGCAAAGCGGTTAAAGAGGAAGTCTAAGGCATAGTTACGCAGTTGGTAGTATTGTGGATCTTCCATGATGCGGCTGCGATCGCGCGGACGAGAAAAAGGAATTTCCATAACTTCACCAATTTTCGCATGAGGGCCATTGGTCATCATTACCAATTTGTCCGCTAAAAATAGTGCCTCGTCGATGTCGTGGGTAATCATCAGCACTGTACAACGGTTATCGCCCCAAATTTTCAGCAATTCTTCCTGTAATTCTTCTTTGGTAATGGCATCCAGCGCCCCAAAAGGTTCATCTAGAATTAAAACTTTGGGACGAATCGCCAAAGCACGGGCGATAGAAACCCGTTGTCTCATCCCGCCGGACATTTGCATTGGTTTCTTTTCCATTGCGTCAGCCAGTCCCACCATTGCCAAATGATCGCGGACGATCGCTCTTTTTTCAGCTTGTGGTTTGTTGGGATAAACGGCGTTGACAGCTAAGTAGATGTTTTCAAAAGCAGTTCGCCAAGGTAGCAAGGCGTAGTTTTGGAAGACAACCATCCTGTCTGGGCCTGGTTTGGTGATTGGTTCTCCTTCGAGTAACACTTGTCCGGAGGTGGGAAAGTTAAAACCGGATACCATATTTAATAGTGTTGATTTGCCACAGCCGGAGTGGCCGATGACGCAAATAAACTCGCCTTGTTCAACGTTGAGGTTAACGCCGTCAAGTACAGTGAAGGGGCCTTTCTTTGTCGGGTAGACTTTGGTAACGTCTTTAATTTCTAGGAAAGGTCTGCGGCTGGTGCTTGCAGGGGCTAGTGGTTTTCCTAGTATGTTTGTAGCTGTTGAGTTGCGGTTTTGCATGGTATTTGGTATTTGGGGATTAAAAAGCTAAATGTACGCGATGAAAAAATGAATATTCTGACCTCTCTCCAAACCTCTCCCCTAGAAGGGGAGAGGCTTTGAATTTTCCAGGGTCTACACACAAGTTATCGAATCACTATCAGTCCTCGAATTACCCCACCCTAACCCTCCCCTTATAAAGGGGAGGGAACTAGATTTCTTTTTCCCCCCTTTACAAGGGGGGATTAAGGGGGGTAATTCGATTTGTGTGTAAAAGGGAGACGTTGACGGAGATAAAAGGTGGATTCATCCGGTTCAAATACTCGTTAACGGAGATAAAAGGTGGATTCATCCGGTTCAAATACTCGTTGACGGAGATAAAAGGTGGATTCATCCGGTTCAAATACTCGTTGACGGAGATAAAAGGTGGATTCATCCGGTTCAAATACTCGTTGACGGAGATAAAAGGTGGATTCATCCAGTTCAGATACTCGTTAACGGAGATAAAAGGTTCGCGTGTGATGTGCTACTTCTCCCACTCCCTCTTTCTCTCACAACTTTTTTATGATGCAAGTCTTCTTCTCGGTGCATCAAGAACAACTTCCGCGACTGAAAAATCACGTTTAATTTTTAAGTTGTTGAGATAAGCGATCGGATCATCGGCATTAAAGGGAGTACCGTCGAACAGTTGAATCGGTTGGCGAATATAGCTAATATCCAAACCTAATTCTCGTGCGGCGGTGCTGAAAACACGCACGCGACACACCCGTTCAACAACTTCTACCCAATTTCTGGGGAAGGGAGTGTCACCCCAACGCGCCAATTGACTCATAATCCAAATTTGTTCGGTGCGACTGGGACGGTTGATCGCAGAATCGGAATAAAATTGGAGATGGGCATAGTCTCGCAATGGATGGTCTAAGTCACAGGTGAGACTATCTGGATCTTCGAGTTGAATGTATTCTAAATCAGTGCTGACATAATCTCGCCCTGCTAAAATTTGCCGAATCTCTTGGGTATTTTCGGGATTTGCACAATATACGCAAGCTTCTAACAAAGCTTTGGTTAAGGCAATATGCGTATTTGGATAATTTTCTGCCCAATCTTCCCGCACACCAAGAACTTTACCGGGATGTCCCAACCAAACTTCTAAGTCGGTAGCGATGGTAAAGCCGACATTTTCCACAGCCGCGCGGTAGTTCCAAGGTTCGCCTACGCAGTAACCATCAATGCTTCCAGCTTTGAGGTCGGCTACCATCTGCGCTGGGGGAATGGTTTTCATATCCACATCGCTATCGGGGTCAATTCCACCAGCCGCTAGCCAGTAACGCAGCAGTAAGTTGTGCATCGATGCGGCATGTACTACTCCCATTGTGTGCCGTTGTTCGCGGGTGCGAAGCAGGTATCTTTTGAAATCTGATAAGGTTTGTACACCTTGTTCATAAAAGTGTTTTGCCAAGGTGATGGCGTTACCGTTGCGAGTCATCGTGAGGGCGGTGACAACGGGTAGGGGTTGGTTATTATGTCCTCCCAAAGTTAGCCACATCGGCATCCCTGAAGGCATTTGCGCCGCATCTAAATAACCGCCACTGATGCCATCTTCTATACCCCGCCAGCTACTTTCGCGCACAAGGTTAACTTCATCTAAACCATGCTTGACAAAAAAGCCTTTTTCTTTAGCAACTGCTAAGGGGGCGCAAGCGGTAAGAGGTAAAAAGCCAATTTCTAGGTTAACTTTTTCTAATCCATGACGGTTAATATCGGCAGTTTTCCGCGCCCGAATTTTCTTAATCCGTTTTTGCTGATTGAGGAAGTAAATCATCTCACTCCGCAAGCTGTAGTAGCTGGGATGTTCTACTACTTCCATCCGCTTGCGGGGTCTGGGAATATCTACTTCTAGAATGTCACCAATTTTAGATTCGGGGCCGTTGGTTAGCATCACGATTCTGTCAGATAACAGCACCGCTTCATCGACATCATGTGTCACCATCACGGCGGTAACTTGATTTTCTTCGCAGATTTGCATGAGTTGTTCTTGCAAATTGCCGCGTGTGAGTGCATCCAACGCACCAAAGGGTTCATCTAGCAGCAGTAATTTGGGACGAATCGCTAAGGCGCGGGCGATCGCAACTCGCTGCTTTTGTCCACCTGATAACATTCCCGGCTGTTTGTCAGCATGGGGACGCAAACCTACCATATCAATATGTTTTTCGATAATGGCGTTGCGATCGCTTGCGGGTAAACCCTTCATTACCGAGTCCACCGCGAGGGCAATATTTTCTCTTACTGTCCGCCAGGGTAATAACGAATAATTTTGGAACACCACCATTCTGTCTGGGCCGGGTTTGGTGATTTTTTGTCCTTCGAGAGTGACAATACCCTCAGTTGGCAAATCCAAACCCGCAATCATATTTAATAGAGTGGATTTACCGCAACCGGAGTGACCAATAAGAGAGACAAATTCTCCTTTTCTAATTTGAAGATCGATTCCTTTGAGGGCAATATATTTGCCACCACCAGTTAATTCAAAAACTTTTTCAATTTGATCAACAGCTACAAACATACTTATTTGTCCTTTGTTATTTGTCCTTGGTAAGTGGTCATTAGGTTGTGTTTTCAAACCTTGCTTTAAGCACCCTAGTCTTTGAAGATCCCCCCAACCCCCCTTAAAAAGGGGGGCTTTTAGAATTTCTTTCCCCCCCTTTTTAAGGGGGGTTAGGGGGGATCTCCGAGTTTGAAAACAGTCCCTAGTCCTTAGTTTTTTACAAATGACTAATGACCAATGACTATTTTTGCTCTGCTGGTAAAATCTTGTTTTGAAGCCAACCCATTGCTTTATCTAGGAGCAACCCAACAACACCGATATAAACTAGAGCTAAAATCACTTCGCTGACGTTGTTATTTTGATAGGCATCCCAGATGAAAAAGCCGATGCCGACAATACCGGACATGACGATTTCGGCAGCGATAATCGCTAACCAAGCTAAACCGATTGCAATTCTCAAACCGGTAAAGATGTAGGGTAATGCCGCAGGAATCAAAATGTTAGTGAAATATTCTTTGCGGCTAAGTTGGAGAACTTTGGCGACGTTGTTGTAATCTTGGGGAATTTGGGTAACACCGACAGCAGTGTTAATTAAGATGGGCCAAATTGCCGTAATGAAAATTACGAATAATGCTGCGGGTTCGTTTTGTCGTAAAGCTGCTAAAGAAATTGGAACCCAAGCTAGAGGTGGTACAGTCCGCAGTAGTTGAAAGATGGGGTCTAATGCTTTGGACATGGTTCTATTAACCCCAATCAAAATGCCCAAGCCAATACCAACGATCGCAGCTAGGGTATAACTGATAGCAACCCGTTGCAGACTAGCGAGAATCTGCCAAAATAGACCTTTATCAATGCCACCTCGGTCATAAAATGGCCAGAGAATGAGTACCCAAGTGTCTTGGATAACCTGTATTGGCCCTGGTAATGTGGCGCCGGGAGTCCAGGCGAAGAGTTGCCAGAGAATGAGGAAGATGGCGATCGCGATCGCAGGTGGTATCAGGTCAGGAAATTGCTTTTTCAGACTAGATATAAAGCTATTACTCAATCTAGGGCTTGCAGGGCGTTTTTGGGCAAGTGTCATGATGCTGTGTTCTCCTCAAATTTTATTTTTTATTTGTTATTTGTCCTAGACGCGATTCATCGCGTCTCTACAAGAGATGAATCGCGTATCTAAACACTGACCTTTTTGATTTTCAAACTCTTGAGATATTCTTCTGGCTTTTCGGGGTCAAATTTGATGCCATCAAAAAACTCTTCTACACCACGGGATGTATTTGTAGGAATATCAGCAGTAGTAATTCCAGCTTCTTTGGCAGCTTCTTTCCAAATATCTTCGCGGTTGACTTTGTTGATAAGTTCTTTAGCTTTAGCAGCATTATTATCTAGGTAATCTTTTGGCAGAAATCCCCAACGAACATTTTCAACTATGAACCACAAATCATGACTCTTATAGGGATAGGAAACACTACCTTTTTCATCTTTCCAGTAGTAAGCAGCCATTGATTTATCATCAATCTTGCGACCATCACCCATGTCATATTTACCTTGGTATGGATCTGCTAATATTTCCGGTGAAGAAAGATTGAAATAATTTCGTCCAGCCAGAATTTGAGCCGCTTCTTTGCGATTATCAAAATTATCTAGCCATTGTTGGGCTTCCATAATTCCTTTTAAAATTGCTTTGGTAGCCTTGGGATTTTTATCAACCCAATCGCCTCTCATGGCTAGATATTCTTCAGGATGATTTTTCCAAATTTCTGCGGTTAATGCTGCTACGTAGCCAATTTTGTCTTGCACCAGACGATATGGCCAGGGGTCGCCTGTACTAAAGGCATCCATTGTTCCTGTTTGCATGTTGGCCACAGTTTGCGCGGCTGGTACTGTGAGCAATTTGACATCTGCATCCGGATCTAAGCCGCCTGCTGCTAACCAGTAGCGAATCCACAAATCTTGGTTTACGTGGGGAAAGGTGAATGCGGCAGTGAAGGGGGTTGAAGATTTTAATTCCGTGAATAGGGACTTAGCGCTAGCGAGTTGTAAACTAATACCTTTGCCTTGGTGCTTGCTTGCGATCGCAATTCCATTTCCATGCGTAATCAATTGACATAATACATACATGGGAATTTTTTGATTGCCCTTGGTAATTAAACCTTCTGTAATTAAATGTGGCATTGGCATCTGCCATTGACCGCCATCTATCCCACCACCCGCAGAACCAATTTCTACGTTGTCTCTGGCTGCACCCCAAGAAGCTTGTTTGGAAAGGTCAACATTAGTCATCCCATACTTTGCAAAAAAGCCTTTTTCTTTAGCAATAATTAAAGGAGCCGCTTCTACAATGGGAATATATCCTAACTTGACTGTAGTAGTTTCTGGTGTTTGTTCGGGACTAATATTAGCAACCGTTTGAGCAGTTGGCTGTACTTGGTTGCTTCCACCAGTAAGGTTTTCAGGAGGATTACCCAAACAGCCTTTGAGGAATACAGCACCCGCAGATGCTCCGGCTGTGAAGATGAATTTGCGGCGAGAAATTTGATTAAAAAATTCTGTCATAAATATCTCCTGAAAATGTAAATGTTATTTTTTATAGCTATGACAATTTAGGCAAAAAACCTTATGTTTCTTGCATTATTAATGATTAATCAAGCTATATTTTTCCAAGCGATCGCAGCCATTTCCTTAATGAAATAGCTAGCTATATAAAAACTCGGTTAATTTATTGACTCTGCTTTTCTATTGTGATGCAGAGGTGTGATTCACCTTGTTGAAATCAGTTTACAGCCTTTGAAGCCGAATTAGTTAACTCGGAGTCTCGATTTATTAAACAAATATTAGATTGGATGTATAAGGAAAAATTTATCTATTTTCCTTAACTATAGGAATAATTTTTAATATATCAACTTTTATTTATGAAGACTATTATGTTTACTTTATGATTGACTCTTTTCACTTCTTTTGTAACTTACATTTAGTAGTAATTTGTCATCTATAAGTTTTTATTTATCACAACTATTATATTATCCCTGTAATTTAGAGGCGCATTGCGGTGAGATGATAATGTCCGACTAAATACTTGTCATTACGTTCGCTCTTAGCGTTCCCGCAGGGAACGCAGCGATAGCGGAGTGAAGTAATCGCAATGATTCTGTGATTGCTTCGTTTCACTCCGTTCCACTCGCAATGATATATCATAAATGATTAAGTGGACATGATATGAGATAGTAAGACTGGGAAAGTTGGAGACCTAACTTGGAGCGCTTACTACCCAACTGAACAGGCTATATAAGGTAGATTCTTTCATCAGTAAGCATCATCTCCAGCGTTCTAAAAAGGAGTATAGGATAAAACAAAACACACCTAAAAGAGATACTGCTATGTCATCGCAAAACTATGTTTTTCAGGACAATCAGCATGATACAGAACATATCCGGCTATCTGCAATCCAGGATGAGTTTGACCCTGATTCGCGTCGCAGGCTTTCTCAAATTGGTATTGCAGCAGGATGGTCAGCCCTTGAGGTTGGTGCCGGTATGGGATCGATAATGAGTTGGATGGCGGAACAGGTGAGTGCTCAAGGAAAAGTGGTAGCAGTAGATATTGACACACGTTTTATCGAAAACACAAATCTACCTAACGTTGAAGTACGGTGTCTAGACATTGCAAAAAAAAAGCTAGATACCTCGTGCTTCGACGTATGCCATGCTCGTTACGTATTACTGCACATCCGCGATTGGAAAAAGGCTATTGAAAACATTTGGCAATCTCTTAAGCCAGGCGGTTGGCTAGTTATTGAGGAGCCAGATTTCGAGACATCTAAGGCAGTCGCTCACCCTGACAAAGAGTCAGTTAATCGGGTCAATAAAGCAATCTTGGCGATGTATGAGTCAATGGGTATTGATCCTTGCTTTGGGAGCTGCTTACCTCAAATTTTCCAGCAGCTTGGGTCTGAAAAAATCATGGTTGAAACCTATGTGCCTTTTGCAAATGGTGGGTCACGCATCTCCCAAATTATGAAGATGTCGGCACAGCATTTGGCAGAACGCTACATTGCAACTGGTGTGTGCTTGCAAGCCGATGTAGAGCGATATATCACTGTGGCAGATGACCCGTCAGTATGGGCGTACTACTACACAACAGTAGCTACAATTGGGCGAAAACCCTTGGGTTGATCCGGCTTTAAGAACCGAGCCTTCTATATCAAGCCGCAAGCGTCCAAAATATCTGTCGCGCTTGGTAGCCACGACCGGGTATAGCCAATAGTGAAAATTCTTTGAGTTGCATTCAATCTCAGTACACTTGGGTGATAATCCTCAGTCTATCTGGTTTTTGGCTTAACCGAACCGTATTGAGTTCTATATGCTTCTTAGGCATTTTCACCCGTCCAGCTACAGTATGAGAAACTGTCAGACTATTCTGATATCAATTCAATTAATGATTGCAACATATCCTTGGCTCAAGACGCGATGAATCGCGTCTCTACAAGGCAAACAATGGGAGTAGGTTACGTAGTATATTCGGCGTTAATCTTCACGTAGTCGTAACTCAAATCACAACCCCAAGCTTTACCCACGCCATAACCATTGCCAACGTTAACGGAGATTAACACCGTATCCTGTTGCAGATAAGCACCTGTGGCTGCTTTTTTCAAATAAGCACTCGCTGCTGCACGATCAAATTGCAGAGGTTGCCCGTTTTCTAACATTAAGAAATCCCCTAGCTTAATTTGCAAGTTTTCTTGCTCAAATGGTACACCTGCACGTCCGGCGGCGGCGGCGATGCGTCCCCAATTTGGATCGCGTCCAAAAATTGCAGATTTAACTAAGGATGAACCGGCGATGGTTTTGGCTATTTGTCGGGCTGAGAGTTCGTCATGAGCGCCAGTCACTTCCACTTCAATGAGACAAGTTGCACCTTCACCATCACGAGCGATCGCTTTGGCTAAATGCTGGCAAACTGCTGTTAACATCGCCTCTAATTTCTCTGCTTCTGCGCCCCATTCTATAATTGCTGGGGTGCGGGATTGACCGTTTGCCAAGGCGATTAAGCTGTCGTTGGTGCTGGTATCACCATCCACAGTAATGGAATTAAAGCTTCTATCAGCGGCCCTTGTTAACATCTGTTGCCAAAGGTGAGGCGAAACTACAGCATCACAAGTAACAAATGCCAGCATGGTTGCCATGTTGGGGTGAATCATACCGGAACCTTTGGCAATCCCACCAATTCGTACCGGGCGATCGCCTATAGTTGTCTCTAAAGCAATAGATTTTGTCACCAAGTCTGTAGTAACAATCGCTCCGGCGGCGGCATCTGAGCCTGTATCTGATAGTGCTGCTACTACTTTGGGAATCCCGCTTCGCAAAGCATCCATCTTAATTCTTTGACCAATCACGCCAGTGGAAGCCAATAACACAGATTCAGATGGAATGTTTAGGGCTTGACCTACTGCCAGAGCAGATTCTATGGTATCAAGGTTGCCTTGAGTCCCTGTAGCGGCGTTTGCTTGTCCAGCGTTGCAGAGGATGGCACGAGCGCTTTGTTTGGCTTGCAAGCGTTGGCGACAATATTCTACACAAGCAGCTTTCACTTGGCTGGTGGTGAATACACCAGCTGCGATCGCTTCTGCTTCTGAGAATATCAAAGCTAAATCTGGTAACCCCGAAGGTTTCAACCCTGCGGTAATTCCCGCCGCTTGATACCCCCTTGGTGCTGTGATGCCACCTGTTATTTCTTGCCAATCTGCCATTATTTTTCCTTATAACTATTAGGTTAAATATGTCAATTTGTGCTTAGAAAAGTTCTGAGGGCTGAGTTAGGAGTCAGGAGTTATTAGTTTTTCTATACTTCCCCTGCTTCCCAGTTTCCAATCCCCAATCTCTTTTATTTGCTGATGGCAATAATAATGCACCAGTTGGCGATTGGCATAATTGTTTTTATCTTTCGTCATAAGAAAGGTCAAAGCAAAAAAGGAGAGCTACTTAGGCCGCTCTCTAGATCATCAAGGTGCATATAATTACTGCACTCTCTCATTTATCTTCTAAGGTTTAATACTTATTAATTGAGATTATAGGACTAGTATTTGATTTATGAAAAAATCTAAGTATATGTAGGGTGTGTTACGGCTTCCGTAACGCACCAAAATCTTCGGATGGTGCGTTAGCCTACGGCATAACACACCCTACTCAAATATTTTCAGAAATCAAATATGATTCCTATATCCCTCTTCTGTCACTCTCCGAAAACATTTGCCTTTTCTAAAATCTAGAGCTTTTGTATAACAAGCGATTGCGCGATTATTTTCTAATAACAAATACAAGTCCTATTTTTTTCTAATAGTATAGCTTGTATTGATTGCCTCATGAGGCTTCTAGCGATCACTTTCCCGGAAAGTGACAGAAGAGGGATATTTCTAATAATCTTATGAGATTATCCCTAAATACTACAAACATAAAATAAAAAAGAGAGCCACTTAGGCAGCTCTCCAGATCATCAGGGTGCATCTACTTACCACAGCATATCATTTTACGTATGCGGGTTGTCACCAGCTTTTGTATGAAGATTTTGTAAAGAAGCACCGGGAAAATACTTAATTGGGGCATTGAGCATTGGGCATTGGGCATTGGGCATTGGTTAGAGGGGAAAGACTCACTACAACTCCACTCTGCACTCCTTACCCAGCGCATTTGACTTGACACAGTACTGGTCTGTCTTATTAATTACGAAGAGTGAATAAGTTTGTAGTAATCACTTCAGTGATTACTACAAACTCATAAAAAGGAATTAAACAAACTGCTAGGCGTTCAGTTTCTTCTCGACCAATTCGTTAGTCAGCTTAGGATCGGCACGTTTGTCTGTCTTTTTCAGAACTTGTCCAACAAAGAAGCCTTTGAGGTTGGTATTACCGTTGCGATACTTTTCTAGTTCTTTGGAATTGGCGGCTATAACTTCATCAACGATGGGTTCTAGTACACTAGGATCGGTGATTAACTCAAGACCTGCAAAGGCTTTCTCAGGAGAAACACCACTGAGCAAATCTGGCAACTTTTGTTTAGCTTGAGCATTGCTAATTTTGCCCGTTTCAATGCGAGTGATGATATCTGCTAAATTGATGGGAGTCAGGGCGATTTCAGTAATATTAAGTTTTTGCTTATTGAGGTGGGCTGCAATATCTTGGGTAATCCAGTTAGCAGCAGCTTTGGGATTTGCTCCAGATGCGATCGCAGTTTCAAAATATTCGGTTACTGGACGATCTTCTGTCAACACTCGCGCATCGTAAGCCGAAAGCCCCAACTCACTTTCATAATGATGGCGTTTTTGGGCTGGTAATTCTGGTAATTCGCTGCGCCATTGCTCTAATTGGGCATTTGTCACCTCAATTGGTGATAAATCTGGTTCGGGGAAGTAGCGATAATCGCTAGAACCTTCCTTCACCCGCATACTACTTGTGCGTTGAGCGCCTTCTTCCCACAGCCGAGTTTCTTGGATAATGCGATCGCCTGCTTCGATGGCGGCGATTTGGCGCTCAATTTCGTAATCAATCGCCCGTTGGATGGCGCTGAAGGAGTTCATGTTTTTAATTTCTACCTTGGTGCCAAATTCCTTTCGTCCCACTGGACGCACAGAAATGTTGACATCGCAACGCAGAGATCCTTCTTGCATATTGCCGTCACTGACGCCGAGATACCGCACAATCCGGCGTAACTCTTCGGCATATTCAGCAGCTTCTAATCCAGAACGCAAATCCGGTTCCGAGACAATTTCTACTAATGGGATACCTGCGCGATTGTAGTCTACCAGAGAATAGGAAGAACCGGAGAGGCGATCGCTACCTGCGTGTACCAATTTCCCAGCATCTTCTTCCATGTGCAGACGCGTGATTCCAATGCGTTTGCGAGTTGGATTCCCCTCAGCATCTACCAACTCAATTTCTAACCAACCGTGTTCTGCGATCGGTAAATCGTATTGAGAAATTTGGTAATTTTTGGGTAAATCTGGATAAAAATACTGTTTCCGGTCAAACTTGCTGTATTTAGCGATTTGACAATTAAGTGCCAAACCAGCTTTGACGGCGTATTCTAATACTTTTTCATTGAGTACAGGTAAAACCCCAGGCAAACCCATACAAACCGGGTCAATGTTAGTATTGGGGTCAGCACCGAATGCCGTAGAGCTATTAGAAAAAATCTTGGTGTTAGTACTTAGCTGACAATGGGTTTCTAGACCAATAATCGCTTCATACTCAGTTTTTACAGTTGTAGCAGTCGTCATAATATCACTATTTCGGCATAATCCTTCTTAGGGTACTATTGTAGCGGCGTATTGAGTTGCGCTGATGACGGTTATTTGGGTGAGTAATGCTTACCCTGTTGAGCTTGAAAAAGAAGGTGCAAACCTAAAGTGAAGAAAATCTTGATTATTGGTTCTGGGGGTGCTGGTAAATCTACCCTAGCCCGCGAATTGGGAACCATTTTAGGCTTAGAAGTCATTCACTTGGATGCTTGGTTCTGGAATCCTGGTTGGGTTGAGACTCCAAAAACTAAATGGCAAAGTATTATCCAAGACCTAACCTTGCGAGAATCTTGGATTATGGATGGTAACTATGGCGGTACTCTATATTGAGAATATTGGTAATTACGTGCTAGCCAATTACCACTACCAACGTTCAGCTACTATATATTAAAAATAATTGAAAAATTAGATAACAGAGCAAGTCAAATTATGATTGATGTAAAAACAGCAGTGAATGCTGCCTATGAATACCTAAAATCCCTACAAGATATAATGGGATCTTCATTACCAGATTTAAGACTTGAAGAAGTAGAAATTTCTGAAGACCAAAGCTTCTGGCTGATTACATTAGGTTTTGATAAACCTGAAAAAAGTCTAAGCAATATTTTTACTACTTCTCGAACATCTGAACGAGTTTATAAATTATTCAAAGTAAATTCTCAAACTGGTGAAGTAGAGGCAATGAAAATTAGAGAAGTATGAAAGATTTGATTGCTTCCCTTATTCGTCGTTATTGCCAAAAAGGGGTTTTAATTGATACAAATATCCTGCTTCTCTTTTTAGTTGGGAGTGTTAATCAAGAACGAATAACTAGATTTAATCGAACCCAGCAATTTATACCAGAAGACTATGAGCTTCTACTAGCATTTATTGCACGCTTTCAAAAGCTTGTAACAACTCCGAATATTCTGACAGAAGTTAATAGCCTTGCAAATCAACTTGGTGAACAGGAACGTTCTCAGTGCTTTGCAATATTTGCTCAA
This sequence comes from Nostoc edaphicum CCNP1411, assembly GCF_014023275.1. Classification (NCBI taxonomy): domain Bacteria; kingdom Bacillati; phylum Cyanobacteriota; class Cyanophyceae; order Nostocales; family Nostocaceae; genus Nostoc; species Nostoc edaphicum. Next base: position 4,080,217 of record NZ_CP054698.1, on the reverse strand, counting down.
TTTGTTAAAAATGTTGCTCTTTTGGATGAATACTACGCAAGTATAGGAATCATATTTGATTTCTGAAAATATTTGAGTAGGGTGTGTTATGCCGTAGGCTAACGCACCATCCGAAGATTTTGGTGCGTTACGGAAGCCGTAACACACCCTACATATACTTAGATTTTTTCATAAATCAAATACTAGTCCTATAGTTTAGATGCTGTTAATACTGAAAAATTTATCAAATTCGGACTTACTGACTGTGGAATCCTGACTTTATCTAAAGGGAAGTATCTTGTACTAACTGATGACCTCAAATTAGCAAGTTATGTTCAGAGTATAAAAATTGACGTGATTAACTTTAACAATATTCGTGTCTTTAACTGGAAGTAAAAATATGAAATTATTTTGGAAGTGTTAATTTCTATAATTTATATACACAAATTAAAAAATGCCTGGGAGTGTTGCCGTGTTTCCACCCCAGGCATTTTTTATTCTTAACTTGCTCCTCACACACAAATAGAGGATATCACTACTTCTATCAAATAGCAAGTATATTGAGTGACACATCTAAAATCGTACAAACAATCCAATTTCTGACAAATTAAAAAGCGCTTGGGAGTGTTGCCGTGTTTCCACCCCAGGCGCTTTTTATTTTTAACTTGCTCCTCACACACGACTAAAATATATCACCACTCCTATGAAAGAGCAAGTATATTGTGTGACACTTTCAAAACCGCACACTTGAGGGTCAATGATTTAGTGTAAAAAGTGACGTACACCAGTTAAAACCATCAGTAAACCTAGTTCGTTAGCAGCTTTGATTGAATCTTTATCGCGCAAACTTCCTCCTGGTTGGACGATGGCTGTAATTCCTGCGGCTGCGGCTGTTTTCACAGAATCATCGAAGGGGAAGAATCCATCACTGGCTAGAGTTGCACCTTTGGCTTTTTCTTGAGCTTGTTCTAGGGCAATTTTAACTGAGCCGACACGGTTCATTTGACCAGCACCTACTCCTAGTGTAGTGCGATCGCTTGTCACAACAATGGCATTGGATTTAACGTGTTTACAAACTTTCCACGCAAACAGCAATTCGGCTAATTCGTCGGCTGTTGGTTGACGTTCAGTTACAACTTGCCATTGACTGGCGTCAGCAATTACGTCATCGCTAGCTTGGACAAGGAAACCACCTGCGATCGCTTTTACTGTATCCTTGGGGCCACTGCTCAAATCAGCTAGAGTCAAAACTCGCACATTAGATTTCTTAGCCAGGATTTCTTCAGCTTCGGCTTCACAACTTGGTGCAACCACACATTCCAAAAATGTTTTGGTTAATTCGCTGGCTGTCGCCGCATCAATGGGACGGTTGAGTGCCACAATCCCACCAAAGGCAGAAGTAGAATCAGCATTGAAAGCTTTTTGATAGGCTTCAAAAATACTGCTTCCTAGTGCCGTACCACAAGGATTTGTATGTTTGATAATCGTTGCGGCTGGGATATCAGTGAATTCAGCAATAATTCGGCGTGCGGCTTCTAAATCAACTAAGTTATTGTAACTAAGTTCTTTGCCTTGGAGTTTTGTTGCAGCTGCCCATCCTGTTGAAGTAGTACCAGTTTGATACCAGGTGGCGGGTTGATGGGGATTCTCACCATAACGCAGAGATTGTAATTGTGTACCGCTGAGGGTGTATTGCTGTGCTTCTGCGAGATAAGATGCGATCGCTTGATCATAACTAGCAGTGTGCGAAAATCCTTTTAAAGCTGCCTTTTGGCGAAACTCTAGGGATGCTTCGCCGTTATTTTGGCGCAATTCCTGTAAATACTCGTCATACTGTGCTGGATCGCATAATACAGCGAGATGGGCAAAGTTTTTCGATGATGCCCGTAGCATTGCTGGCCCACCGATATCAATTTGTTCAACAGCTTCTAATAATGTTACCCCTGGTTTAGCGATCGTTTCCTCAAAAGGATATAGATTCACTACCACTAAATCAATCGGGCGAATTTGGTTATTTTCTAAATCTGTAATATCTTCGGGAAAATCGCGCCGTGCCAAAATCCCACCATGAATTCTGGGATGCAGCGTTTTGACTCGACCACCTAAAATTTCTGGAGAACCTGTGTAATCTGCAACTTTGGTGACAGGGAGTCCCGCATCTTTGAGGGCTTGGGCTGTTCCCCCACTGCTGATTAAATCAAAGTCGAATTCTTCAACCAAGCTACGGGCTAGGTCAATTATACCAGTTTTATTAGATACACTCAGCAGGGCTAGACGCGCCATTAATCAATTCCTTAAAAGTAGGCTAGAAGCGAAGGATCTCAAGTTTTGCATAAGCCTTGCTTCACTTCAAGACCATGAGGATTGAAGGAGACAGGAGGAAAACTGCCTCCTGCCCTCTGCCTTCCTTGATAATATTGACTCCTGTAATTTATATGCTTATACCAATTTGAAAAAAGAATGCGACAAATAGACCATTTGTAGAGACGCGATTCATCGCGTCTTTACCCAAGGATGTGTTGCTGTCGAAAATACTGGAAATAGCTAAAAATTAGGCGTTGATTGAAGCAACTGGTACAGCAACATTATTTAGGATAGGCTGACGGGTTTTGAGGTCAAATTTGAATCCATGTGGCAAGATATGAAGCTTTGCTCCACAAATTGCCAAAGACTCATCCTTCAAAATTTCGCCCATATTGTTATATGTAGCTTCTGATTCATCAACAATCGTAACCGCACCTTCACCAATCACTTCAATTTGGTTATCTGTCACCACCATAGCGGTATTTTCGTCAATACCAAATCCCAAAACAGCAGGTTCTAGTATTAAAGCTGAAATTAAGCGTCCCAAGCGTCCCCGCTGAGAGAAATGCTGGTCAATTACTACCCCTGGTAAAAATCCCATACCTGGGCCCATTTCAACAGTTTCTATCCGAGGATGTGTCTGCGAATCACCTTCCACGATCATTTTATCTGGCATCACAGCAGCACCCGCACTTGTGCCTGCGATAACTATACCTTCAGAGAAACGTTTGTGAATCGCCACATCGATTTCGGTGTCCTTGAGGATACTGGTAATTCGAGCTTGATCTCCCCCTGTAAAAAATATCCCAGTTGCTTTACTAATTGCTTCCAATGCGGTGGATGAAGATGCATCTTCGCGGGTTTCTGTATCAATAATGCGAGTATTCTCGGCTCCCAGGCGCTCAAACACTCTGATATAATTTTCTCCCACTTCTCTTGGTAGTTCCGTTGCTGCTGTCAGAATTACAATGTGCGCCTTTGTACCCCCAGCGCGTCGTACAAAATCCCGCAAAATTACGGAATCGCCATCTTTATCTTCGGCTCCGCCAATAATTACCAACTGCCGTTTAATATGACTTTCCATCATGATGCTTCCTGATTTGAGTTAGTAAATTTCACTAAACCATGACAATTAAAACTATCAAACCATCCTTATGGTAGATTACTTGATAAAAGTAGGATTAACATTTGCGATCGCAATTAGACCAAAAGATTTTTCCGAAAAATTACCTAAATTTTCACTCACTAAATAAAATCTACAACGTCAACTGCCTCTAGAGTTATTTTCTAGAGGCATTGTTGGCTATATTGCTACTTGTCGATTGGAGATTTATCGTGCAAACGTGAGTAATTTGGTATTAACTCTAGCCAATGGCAATTCCTAATGAATCCGACTTCTGTAAAGTAAGTTAGTTAAGAAAAAACGCGCTTGTTCTAGTGGTAGATGTCTGGGTTTGCCTTGGTAGACAATTTGATACTCATTCATATCTGCCCCATCTCCATGTCCAGAGATCAGCTTTTGGTGAAAAGCTTCCTCAGCAAGTTCTCGAATTTCATCTCTTAGAGCAGCTTGTGTGCTATTCATACCTTTGCTGTCTTTTTGATACCTCACTATTTATACAAATTCTTGGGTAAGCTTGCACCCTTCAAAAGTTATACCTTTGATTACTCATCAGGATGAATTGACCGTTGTTGATTCCTCTGACTTTTCACGTTATGTGGAAAAGTCCACCAAAAACCTAACCCCCTAACCCCCTTCCCGACGCGGGAAGGGGGAAAATTCAAAGTCTCTCCTTTTAGGAGAGAGATTTAGAGAGAGGTTTTCCAGATGCCGTGAAAAGTCAGGTTGATTCCTGGCTGAGGAATGGAGATTGAATTATGCCTTAAGATAGTTAAAAATACTTAACAATAGAGTTAGGGTGGGTTCTGATTAGCTTAATTGCAAAGCCATCACTCTCCAAAATAAATTTGAATCAATCTACAATCAATAAGTCTGAGAAACCAGAACTCAGAATTGAAATTTCAGGGTGTTTAGCCAAAGGTTCGTAATCAATGGTTCTACAAAAAAGCAGTGATTTAGTCCGCATTAATGCTAGAAGAACGGATGTATTCGATATTTTCAACTTCAAGCATTATATAGGGCCTAACCCTTACTTAAATATAGGGTCGCTAGTATTTGATTTTGCTCTAGTTGACTCTAGAAAGCCTTTGCCCATTGAAGATTATATTGCCAGCGTTGGCGATCGCTATCCAAATCTGCGCGATCAAACTTACGAATCCCATGCCCATCTATTTGCCCAAGTTGTATCCGAAGTCGGAAAACTGGACATGGATTTACACCTTAAGCACTGGAGTGTTAAGCCATATCCAGATTTCACACGGATTAGTGTCCAATCACTACATGAACGCACAACCAGAGAGGTCATTTACTTTGTTTGGGATTGGTTTGAAGCCATTACCCAAGACGAAGACTTCGCCTTTGATGGAGAACTAGTAAGGCTACAAGATAGATTTCGCGCATCTGTCTACGGTGGCCCTACAGTTTACGCCCTATTGCGAACAGCCTACGAGAAAGGTATTCCTGCCTTTTATTTGTGGGAAGAAGGATTAATGCAGTATGGCTTGGGAAAAAAACACGTCCGGGGGGTAGCAACAACATTTAACTGTGATAGCCATCTAGATTCGGAGTTCACTACCCGTAAAGATGACTGTAAGGCATTTTTAAATACCTTGGGTTTCCCAGTGCCTAAAGGCGATATTGTCTTTTCCGAAAAGGAAGCCTTGGCAGCAGCAAGAGAAATTGGCTACCCAGTGGCAGTTAAGCCAGTGGTAGGCCACAAAGGAATTGGCGTCACGGCTGATGTACAAGACTCAAAAGAACTGGTATCTGCTTATAATAGAGCACTAGCAGCGATTCCTGAAGATCAGCTAACCCGAATAATTGTTGAGAAAAGCATCTCAGGATCGGATTTTCGCTTATTGTGTGTCAATGGTCGATTCGTCGCCGCCACAGAACGCCGGCCAGCATCGGTTGTCGGTGATGGGTACTTAACGCTTGCAGAGTTAATTCGCCAAGAGAACCGCAAACCTGCACGTTTAGATACGCCAACCTCACCAATGAGCAAAATTCAGATTGATGAAGCGATGGAACTCTATCTAGACGAACAGCGCTTATCATTAGACAGCGTGATTGAGAAAGGACGGACTGTTTACCTGCGTAAAGTCGCCAATCTTTCAGCCGGAGGTATAAGCATCGATGCAACCCCGACAGTTCATGACGATAATATTATCTTGGCGCAAGATATTGCCCAACATTTCCAACTGACTTGTCTGGGGATTGATGTCATTACCAAAAGTCTCGCAGAATCTTGGAAATCCAGTAACTTTGCCATCCTGGAAATCAATGCTGCACCGGGAATTTTAATGCATCTGAAACCTTCTGATGGTGAAAGCGTTGATGTGCCTTCTCATATTTTAGAAACATTTTTTGAGTCAGGTACAGATGCGAGAATACCGATTATTAGCTTCAATAAAATCTCTGTTGAAGAACTGCAAACGACAATTGACCATATCCTTTTGCAACATCCCGATTGGACAATAGGCGCTGTTTGTCGTGATGCCGTTTTTGTGAATCGCTCAAAAAAAGTATTAAGCAAAGATTACAACACCAATGTCCAAACTTTGCTGCGCCATCCCAAACTTGATTTGCTGATTGCCGAGTACGCAGAAAATATCTTAGAAGAAGAGGGGATGTTTTACCAGAATAGTAATATGGTAGTTTTGGATAATCCCACCGAAACTGAAATGATTCTGGTGCGGGATGTTTTCGATGGTTCAACTGTGGTGATTAGAAAAGGCAATGATATTTCTATTCGTCGCAAAGGGTTGATTGAAGATTATACTTTGGGTGAAGATGAACCATTTACACGGGTTTATTTGAAAGAAACCGGGACGATTTTGTGAGTTAAGTAAATAGGTGATTGGGGAACTCGGCCCCCCTCTGGGGATTAGGGGCAATGGGGACTGGGTAACTAGGACTAGTTGTGCGATTCGTTGAGTGAGGAATCACGGTATCAGTCCGTAAATAGCCACTCCAGCTAGTAATAGCTGAACTCTTAGAATGATGTAGGTGAAAGCCCTACCCGCCAGATTCAGGCGTGGCTATTTACCTGGTGCGGGGCATAATAGCCCCCATTGACTCTACCCACAGTCTAAAGAATAATCAAAAGCCATGATAGATTTTTAGTAGGAATAGTAAACTTTAAAAAAAGTTCAACTTTTATCCTAGTGTTTGATTATGCTATCTAGCACCCAATCCCTGAAAAGTATCCTTGCGCCAGGAAATCTGCGAAGAGTACATCACATTGCCCTCAACGTCCAGGATATGCAAGCCTCGCGCTACTTTTATGGCACGATCCTGGGTTTGCACGAACTTACAGGCGACGAAGTACCCGCAACTCTGGTGGAACTTGTCGCATCGGGGAAAGTAGCCAACTTCATCACTCCCGATGGTACAATTTTGGATTTATTTGGGGAACCAGAATTATCACCACCAGATCCCAATCCAGAAAAGACGTTCACCAGAGCGTATCATCTAGCTTTTGACATCGATCCGCAGTTATTCGATCGCGCGGTGACAGTGATCAGAGAAAATAAAATAGCGATCGCACACGGCCCAGTCACTCGTCCTACTGGTAGAGGAGTGTATTTTTACGATCCAGATGGCTTTATGATTGAAATTCGTTGCGATCCAGAAGCCATTTAACTTAAGGGTAATAACACAAGTATCTATGATGACCGCGAAACTCACGCAATTATTTAAAGTAATTGAAGATACAATCACAAATCCGCCAATTCCACATGAACCATACAAGCAATCATTGAAAGCTTGGGCGATGTATTGTTTGCGAGACAAAGGTTTTATAGTCGCTTATGCTCAAAATGCCGACTTTGCCATTGAAAGAAAACGTGAAGAAAAGCTATATTTTAAAGTTTCAAATAGCCCTGATGATTTAGATGATTCTCTTAGCTGGATTGTTTGGGATAGTGCAACCAAAAGCGCCAATCTCATTCCCCAAAAAATAGACTGATGCCAAATATCCCTGATTCCTGAATTCTGACTCCTGAATTCTGACTAACTATCTTTCTTCCCCAGACAATTGCTGCACAAACATTTGATGTTCTGGCGAATCTAATCCCAACTGCAAGACAGCCAATACTTGCGGCATATTGCCAGCAAGTAAATCTGACATTGACAACCACAAACCAGGAAAAACTTTACTTTTGATAATTCCATCTGCGTCCAGTTCTAAGGACACATATTCTCCTTGTTGCAGGCAAAACCAATCTAATTTATTTTCAAATATTTGCCAAATAATGTATTCTTTTACCCCGTTACGACCATAGACTTTTTTCTTGTCATGTAAATCAATAGCAACACTGCTAGCTGCAATCTCTATTACGAGTTCTGGCGCACCTTCGATGTAATCATCATCACTTAAACGAGATTGTCCCTGAGATGTTGGTGTTATTAATAGCACTCCATCTGGTTGTGGCTCATTGTCTCGATCTAAGCGGACTGTTGGTTCAATTCCCAATCTCACCCCAGGAGTGGCAATTTGGTAAGTCCATAACCAACCTATTAGATGACCATGTGGTTCAGCATGACTTTCAAAGCGTAATGGGGATGCCAAGTATACAACTCCTTCAATTAATTCTGCCTTTTGATGACGGGGCATTGCTTGATAGCGTCGCTCAAATTCGTAGCGAGTGAGGCGATCGCCATTTTCTAAAGGAGGAATTCGCCGCTTGAGTGATAAGTTGACCATGATTTTCTGCTCTGGCAAGGAGTCTTACTTTATTATGGCTTGACACCTTAATTACGAATTACGAATTAGTATTGGGTTTCTCAAACACCATTAAATGCTGTTGAGGTAACAAGTTTTTGGTTTCCCGCCAAACCAAACCAACTGATTGCATTTCTTTGCGGACTTGCTTTTGAGTCATTTTGTGCAGACCTTTAATCATAATAAAAGGATTTTCACTCCTGTACTCAACCAACACTACCCGACCACCTGGTTTAAGTGCTTTCACAATTCCTTGCATCACTTCTTGGGGATACTCAAGTTCATGATAAGCATCTACCATCAAGGCTAAATCGATACTTTCAGATGGTAAGTTGGGGTTACTAAGAGTTGCCAAAACAGGCTCAACATTGGTGATATTTTTCTCTTTTTTGAATAACTCAATGATTTCTAACATTTCTGGCTGAACATCTACAGCCAATACCTTCCCATCTGTTAATAACGGTGCAATGCGAAAGCTTAAGTAACCTGTACCAGCACCAATATCTGCTACTACATTGTTAGGTTTAAGGTTAAGGAGACTGACTATTTTACTTGGCTGTTCCTCTCCCTCTCGGCTGGGACGTTCTAGCCAGCCAGCGCCAGTGTATCCCATAACTTGGGCAATTTCTCGCCCCATGTAGTATTTGCCGATACCATCTGGACTGTGGATAAGCCGTTGTTCGTAAACCGTGGTCGATGGAGAATCTGCTCTTGCTATGGCATTTGGGTTAACCAGCAAGCATTCAAGTATTAACAAAAAAATTACTATAAAAGGTAGGATTTTAAGCTTGTGGTTATAACTCATCCTTTTTTGGAGATTAATAAAATCTAAGTTTTACCCATTGATCTTAATCTTGAAGTGGATCAAATTACGGTGGATGCCAACTCGCTTCTACCTAAAAACGACAAACAGCTTGAATTTATTTAGTGATTTGACCTTAACGCGAAGCCCTGGAAGTGACTGATCTTTGCAAACTAGCTAGAGCGCGATTGTAATCCAAAATAGCTGTGATTCGATTACCTTCTGCTCTTGTCAGGTCATTTTCAGCTGCAATTACCTCTGTTTGAGTGCCCACACCAGCTTGGAACCTGAGCCTTGCTAAATTCAAAGCTTCTCTGGCTTGATTTAAAGCCACACTAGAAGTTTGCACATTCTCTAAATTGGCTTGCAATTGAGAGTAAAACTGTTCGACATTAAAGCGGATGATGTCACGCTGGCTACCAAATTGACTCTCTGCGATCGCAATATTAGCTTTCGACTGAGCCGCTCTTGCTCTTGCTGCTCCCCCATCATACAAATTTAAATTTCCTTGAATTCCCACTGAATAGCCATCAGTAACGCCGACGCCATCATCAAACCGATCTATCAAGTTATAGTTACCTGTCAAACTAAGTTGCGGCCCTAACTGTGAAAGTGCTTGTCGTCGCTGTTGCTCACTAATGTTACGTTGTGCTAATTGCTGTTGCAGTTCTGGACGATTTTGAAAGGCTCTGACAATAGTTTCTTCAAGTGTTGGCTGCCAAAGGCCCGCTAATTGTACTGGATCTGCCGCAGCGATATTAACTGATTGTGCCAAACTTAACCGAGTTGCTAACTGACGACGAGCAACTTGCTGGTCTGAGATAGCATTAGTCAGTAGTTGTTGGGCGTTTGCTAAATTCACTTGAGCTTGCAGCACATCGAACCGCGTACCTACTCCAGCCTGTTCTCTCGCTTGGGTATCTCGTAAACTAGCCTGGGCATTTTCCACAGCAGACCGATTAATTCGTACTTGTTCATCTGCTTCTTGCAAATCGTAATATTCGGTCGTGACATTCAACTCGATTTCCAGAGATGTACTCTCAACATCTAACTCATCTACCCTTAGCTGTTCCTCTGCGGCTCGGATAGCACCTTGTCGGTTTCCAGAAGTATAGAGGTCATAATTCAGTTGTGCTGAACCATTGAAAGAGGTGCTAGCTTCTGATGAATTGCTAGTAAAACCATTACCACTGTTAGTTAAACTACTATTGAGTCCAACAGTAGGAAGCAAGGCAGCTTGAGACTCGCGTAAGGATGAGCGACTGCGTTCTAGCTCTAATATGGCTACTTGTAAATCTCGATTGTTGCGTTTTGCTAGTTCCAAAGCTTGTGCCAAACTGATTGGCACAGTTCCCTGAATTTGTACTTCCTGCGGTTTGGTAGGAAATTGGAGAGGATTAGGATTGGGGTTGAGGTTATCGGGAACCTGTACAGGTCTTGAGGAATTCTGCGGTTTTGGGGGAGTTGCTGCACTTGCTAAAGTTGGAAAAAGAATAGCAATCGCTACGGGAATCCAGGTAGAATGCGCGAAGAATAAGCTGAAATTCATAATCTAGATGTAGTCATTAATTAGGCTTTTTTGAGGATAAATCAAAAGTTTTGATCCTGATTGACCTACAGAGATTTAAATCTTAAATTCCCCCTCCAAGGTGTAATCTTAACAAATTAGCCTACAATCAAGCCATCCTGAACTCGAATAATTCTTTTGGTTTGAGCGGCGATATCTGGCTCATGAGTGACGATAACAATTGTGATTCCTTGGTTATTAAGCTCTGTTAGCAAACTCATCACCTCATGGGAAGTTTCGGTATCTAAAGCCCCCGTTGGCTCGTCTGCCAAAACTAATGCAGGTCGGTTGACCAAAGCACGAGCGATCGCTACTCGTTGTTGTTGTCCCCCAGATAGTTGACTAGGACGGTTAGATGTGCGTCCTTCTAATCCTACTTTTTCCAGGGCTTCTAATGCTCTTTCACGGCGTTTTGGTTTGGGTAAATTAGCATAAACCATTGGTAACATGACGTTTTCCAGCGCTGTTGCCCGCGCCAATAGGTTAAATTGTTGAAAAACAAAACCTATTCTTTGGTTACGAATATAAGCTAATTCATCATCATCAAAAGTCGTCAGGTTTCTCCCTTCAAAAATATAGTCCCCAGTTGTGGGACGATCCAGACATCCCAAAATATTCATGAGCGTAGATTTTCCCGAACCTGATGCACCCATAATCGAGACATATTCCCCCTCCTCAATAGAGAGTTCAATTCCCTTAAGTATTGGAACACTAACTTCTCCCAAGTAGTAAGTTTTAGTAATAGATTCCATCCAGATCATTGTTGGCATAATTGAGTGCTGAGTAGTGAGGGCTGAGTGCTGAGTAGTGAGAAATGAATAGTAAAGTGAGTAGTGAGAGTTCATTTATAGCCGTAGTCACATAGATTAGGACAGTGCTGATTGCTCAAAGGCATGAAAAAACTGGGTTTTTACTCAGCACTCAGCCCTCACTACTCAGCACTTTTCTTTAGTGATGGGGGCTGAGTTTTTTTGATGTTTTTGCTTACTAACTGAGATGCGAAGACCGCCAATAATTTTGCCCACTTCTTCTGCTTGATTTAAAAGTTGGTTGAATTTGACTTGATCGAGGTAGCCAACATCTAGAGCTACATAAAGTTGAGAACGCAATTCTGCACAAGATGACTTCGCTATTGAAAGAAACTGATGAAATTCTCCTAAATAACTTCTTTCAAATCCCTCTGCAATGTTAGACATGATAGATACTGCTGCCCTTTGTATTTGTCCCGATAATCCAAAGTCTCTAGCAAACGCCCCCTGCTGAGTAACCTGATAAATATCTCTAGTAAGAATTCTTGCTTTTTGCCAAGCAATCAAATCTTCAAATCGCTCAACTTTACTCATTTTACTGACTACTCAAATTTTGAAAATTAACAACTAAGTAACTTACAACTGGGCACTCATTACTCACTACTCACTACTCAGCACTCAGCACTCAGCACTCTTAAACTTAGTCGCTTCTTAAAGCAGTGATTGGATCTAATTTAGATGCGTTCCGTGCTGGAATCACCCCAGCAACTAAGCCAACGCTCAATGAAAGTGCAAACCCAGCAATGATGGACAAGAAAGAAATGACAAAGGGAAATTTGAAAATATTTGCAGCAGTAAAGGCTAATACAATCCCAGTGGCCATACCAATAGTTCCACCAGCAATGGAAATCACGATCGCTTCGGCTAAAAATTGATTCAGGATTGCAGAATTAGTTGCCCCTACGGCTTTACGAATGCCGATTTCTCGCGTCCGCTCAACTACGGAAACCAGCATAATGTTGGCAATACCAATTCCCCCAACTACCAACGAAATTCCCGCGATCGCTACTACCATGACTGTAAATAAACCCACCACATTAGTGAAGGTGCTAACAATATCAGCTTGATTGGTCAGCCGAAAATCATCAGCTTGTGGTGGATAAATGTTGTGACGCAACCGTAAGAGATTGGTGACTTGAAACTGAGCAGCTTCTAATTCTTCCTGATTAGCACCTTTGACTAAAATTCCATTTACAGAAACGCCTACCAAGGCATTATTCCCAACTAGTCTCTTCGACATACTAGTTAGAGGAATGAAAACCTGGTCATCTCGATCCATCGGCCCTTGAGAACCTTTAGGTTCCATCACTCCAATCACTTCGTAAGCCTCTCCCTGAATCCGAATTCGCTCACCGATAGGATTTACACCCTGTCCAAAGAGTGTGTTTTGGACTGTGGGGCCAAGAATAGCTACCTGTGCGGCAATATCTAATTCTTCCTGAGTGAAATATCTCCCTTGCTGGGGGTTGGTATTTCTGACTTCTGGGTAGTTCAAATCCGTGCCATAAATGGTTGTTGAAGTATTCTGTCCTGCATATACAACTTGGGCAGTCCGTTGGAGATAAGCAGAAACCATCTGTGCTGATGGCGCTTGTGTAGCGATCGCCTGTGCATCTTCCCAAGTCAAGGTGCTGCTAGAACCGACTCCTTGACGGACATTCCCGCTTCTTGCAGCACCCGCTAAGATTTGGATCACATCTGTACCCAATGCTTGTATCTGTTGTTCAACCCCCTTTTGCACTCCCTGACCAACAGAAGTAATCGCAATGACTGATGAAATTCCAATAATCACGCCCAACATCGTTAGACCTGTGCGTAATTTATTACTCCACAGAGTCTCTGCCGCCATTGTCAAAATTTCTAACAACGGTACTGTGCGGGTCTTCTTAGCTTTCTTAGAGCCGCTAAATATCTTAAACATAAGGTTTTATTTACAACTAACTTTAAGAACCACCGCCACCGCCTCCTCTTCCGCCGCCACCACCTCCTCTTCCACCACCACCACCGCCACCCCCGCCTCCTCCTAGACCGGGAAAAACTCCGCCTCGTGGTGTTGATTGCGGACGTGATCCTGGTGGGAAACTGAGCAATACTCTTTCGTCTCCTGTCAATCCAGACTTAACTTCAGTAAAGTTATTTGCGGTGACACCAGTCTCGATGCGAGTGAACACAGGTTTGTTATCTGCTCCAGCCACAAACACACCTGTGGCATTTTGTTGGCGCACGACTGAGGCCGTTGGCACTACTAAAGCATTTTCAACTTGACCGACTTGAAAATCTACTTCGACATTCATCCCAGACCGCAGTAGCCTTTCCGGGTCTGAAAGCGATACTCTGACTTCAAAACTGGTGACGTTTTGCGCGACTATTGCTTGGGCAGCAATTTGGCTGACTTTACCTTCAAAGGTTTTTCCTGGATAGGCATCTGCTTGAATCGAGACTTTTTGACCAAGGCTGATTTTAGAAATATTTGTTTCTGCTAAACTGGCGACAATCTCATTTGTTGAAGCGAGAGACAAGATTGAAGAAGAAGAAGAAGAAGCTACTTCACTACTAGCAGTTGTAGGTGTCACGAAGGCGCCGGGATCAGCAAACTTCTTTGTCACCACACCATCAAAAGGGGCGCGAATGATCGTGTCATTGATTTGAGCTTGGATGTTTTGCAGCGAACCACGAGCAGATGTTACCTGGGCGCGGGCTGCGTCAATATCTTCTTGGCGCGTTCCGGCTTTCACAAGTGCCAAAGCTTGCTGTCTCTGCTTCACCACGGCTCGGGCTTGCTCGATGTCTTCTGGACGTGACCCGGCTTTTTGCAACCCCAGTGCTTGCTGTGCTTCATTAACTTGAGCTTGAGCGCTGTCGCGGTTGGAACGGTTTTGGTTAAGAGTCTGAAGGGAAATACCGCCTGCATTGTAAAGTTGTTGATTACGAACCAAATCATCTTCTGCTTGGCGAAGGGAGGCTTGAGCGCTTTGCAAGCGTGCCTGTGCTTGGGCTATATCTTGAGAGCGATTACCTGCTTGTACCTTTTGCAGATTGGCCTGGGCTTCGTCTAATACTCCTTGGGCTTGAGCAATATCTTGAGGGCGATTACCTGCGATCGCTTTTTGCAAATTCGCCTCGGCTTGTGCCAACTGTCCTTGAGCAGAGGTGAGTTGCCCCCGGAGGTTAGAATCATCCATGTAAGCGACAATCTGTCCTTGCTTGACGAGATCCCCTTCCTTCGCCAACAGTGTTTTCAAGATGCCGGAATTTTTCGGGCTGAGGTTAATTGACCGTTCAGGCTTCACCGTTCCGTTAGCTGAAACTGTCATTGTTAAACTCTGCCTTTGTACAGGTCTTGTCAGCACCCGACGACTGGCTTCTTGGCGGGAAACAACGGCTACTTGGTAATAAACTGCATAGCCAATTCCCCCCAAAAGGCAAAGAGCAATTAGCCAAGAGAGCCAATTACGTCTGACCTTTTTTTTCTTTACCTCTGGAACCAAAGCTGGTGATGATGAATCTACGGTGTTTGATGTATCAATTTTCATATCCACTTTTTCTATAAAGAACGGCTACCGAGCTAGTTATTCACGGCTAAAACTATAGCCTGGTAGCCCTATACTGACAATGATTTTGAGTTTTTAGTGTTTTAAAGGTTTATTTGCAGTACCAATCCACTAGGAAGTCTGAAGAAATTATCACGGACTCTCACTAATCTTCTAGATGGAACAACTTCCTGATTAGGAAGAAGAATATCTCCGTTAGGAAGTCTGTAATAACCTTGATTACGCAGTCTGACTATGGATCTAGCAGGAATAATTTGCCCATTGGGATATCTGATATCACCATTACCAAGTCTGACTACTCTGCTATAGGGTTGGTTGTTACGGTTCCAATTGTCCCTGTCTCTAGAGTTTCTGATTTCTCCAGGATAGGGTCTGCCATCACGGTTCCAATTGTCCCTGTCTCTAGAGTTTCTGACTTCTACAGGATAGGGTCTGCCGTTACGGTTCCAATTACCCCTGTCTCTAGAGTTTCTGACTTCTCTAGAGTTGCTTCTGCCGTCGCGATCCCAATTTTGATTGCGATCGCTAACAACATAGACTTCCGTCTGGGCATTTGCAGGCGCAGTCAACAGAGTGGGAACAATGATCAAAGCAGCAGCAGCTAAAACTATCGATACACGGTTTGGTTTCAACATGGAATTAACTCCTAATTGGCATTAAACTTCTATTTTGCTGATGTTTAAATTCAGCAATCTTAGACAGTTGCTTTTGTTTGGACATCAAAGTGTTTAATATTTACCTCATCGTATAAATTCATACATTATAATTATCGATCAAAAAGTCCAAACCTATGTATGACGAAAGTCACTAGTAATTCCAGGCTGAGGTATGACGAAAGTCATCAGTTTTTTTAATGGGGACTGGGAATTGGGTATAAATTGTTTTTGTTATAGAAATGTCAAGAACTAATAACTTCAGGAAGAGGAGGTTTAAGTCAACTAAAGTTTCTGTTAATACTTCTGCCTCCTCCCTCATGCCTTTGTTTGTAAGATTTTGCTGCCGTCAACAGCGGAGATCGTTTAAGCTAGCTGAAAGATTCTTTGATTAGTGGCTTAAAGGCGGTAATGTGCCTAAACATGTTCGTTTGATTTCTTTTCTAATGGTTTGTAGTTTGTGGAGTATGCCAAAAGCCGCTAACGCGCAGGCATTAATACCCCATACACTGCAATTAGATCCGACAAAGTTAGAGAAGCAGGGGTTGAGCTTGGCGCAAGAGGCGGCTCAACTAGCTCAGTTTCAACAGGTTGAACTAGCTTTGCCACGAGCGCGGCTGGCTAGTCAGCTGGCTCCTGGGAATGACAAGGTATGGTTGCTGTTAGGTGGATTGCAACTGCAAACTAAAGAGTTTGACGCAGCGATCGCTAGCCTGAAAAAAGCGCAATCTATCAACCCCAAAAATGGTGATATTTTGTTTGCTTTGGGTTCAGCTAATTTTCAGCAGAAAAATTACCAAGCAGCTCTTGTCAATTACCAAGAGGGTTTGAAGTTAAAACCCAATGATCCAGAGGGTTTGTTTAATTTGGGTAATGCTTACTTTATGCTGGGTCGATTGCCTGATGCGATCGCGCAGTACAATACAGCAGTCTCTAAAGATAAAAAATTCTGGCCAGCGCTCAACAATATTGGCTTAATCAACTACGAACAGGGTGATATCCCCGGAGCGATTAAGCAATGGCAATCTGCTGTCACCATTGACAAACAAGCCGCAGAACCTTTATTGGCCTTAGCAGTGGCACTCTATACTAAAGGCGATCGTCAACAAGGACTAACCTTGGGAGAAACTGCGCTCCGGATCGATTCGCGCTATGCTAATTTGGATTTCCTCAAAGAAAATCTCTGGGGCGATCGCTTATTGTCTGATACGAAAAAATTCCTAGAATTACCCCGTATTCAAGCAGCCCTACAGCAACCAGCAAACTCATCATCAGCCCCTAGGCAACAGCCTACTCAATAAGAGTGGGGAGCAGGGGGAGCAGGGGGAGCAGTGGAAGAAGAATTATTGATTAATTCCCAATGCCCAGTTCCCAATGCCCATTCCCCATTCCCCACTTGCCTAACAGTACCTTTTCGTAGTACATATATACTAAACAAATACGGGAAATAGTTGCCCAAAAATATTGGCGGGCAAGTATTCCTAAAATTAAGTCGTTAATTCCCAGTGTTAGTCTGTCGGTAGAAGTGCGATGATTTGGTCAACAAACTGTTGATGGTCAACAACTGGCTTAGAAATGTAGCCGTCAGCACCGCTTTGCTTAAGAAAGTTCTCGCGATCGCCTTCCATAGCATGTGCCGTAACCAAAATTACAGGCAAGTTTGCTGTTTTCGGATCAGATTTCAACATTTGTGTAATCTTGATTCCATCAACAGACTTGCCTTGGTAAACACTTCTGGACAGAGAAACATCCATCAAAATCAGGTCGGCTTCTCCTGATTGGGCAATTTTTATAACTTCTTCGACATTTTCAGTATGTTTTACACCCAAGCCGCCACGCTTGGACAAAATTTTGGAAAAAACACGAGCATTAATTAGATCGTCTTCGACAATTAAAACAGTTTTCATGAGAATTTTAGTTATAGAGGTGAGGAGATTAAAGAATTCCAGAATTCAAAATTAAGAAATGCAATCATGATCAAAAGGAGTCAGAAAACAGAATGGGCTACGCCCCGCTGCGCTAACAGAATTCAGAATAACCCAGCAATCAAGTCAGGCGTAACAGTCATGGAAAAAATTTTTTCTTCACGCGCGTTTAAAATCACTTGCTTTAAACCTCGATTCTCTATCCAGTCCCACAAAATCCATTCTGGATTCTGTCTCCTGAATTCTGAATTCTTCTTCGGTAAGTATGATGGCTACTAAGTTTATGTAGATTATACTCGTGTGCATCCTTTTTAATAGTCAATTGCATCCTCGTCATCAAGGATGATACTACTGCTTTTTCTTCTGCGACTATCAAAATTTTGTTATGAATCCTATTTGATCCGTTATGCTGTGGTTGCCGCAGTGTTGAGTTCCATCGGCTTTTGTGTAGTTAAATTTCAGGGAAAAAACTCATGGCAAAACAGTTAAACCTTCTCTCAACGGGACAGGTAATTCCAACAGCCCTGCACACCGAGATGCAACGGTCTTATCTAGAATATGCCATGAGCGTGATTGTCGGGCGAGCGCTACCAGACGTGCGTGATGGCTTAAAACCAGTGCATCGCCGCATTTTGTATGCAATGCACGAACTTGGTTTAGTACCAGATAGACCCTATCGAAAATGTGCCCGTGTAGTGGGTGATGTGTTGGGTAAATACCATCCCCACGGCGACCAATCAGTTTACGATGCCTTAGTCAGGCTGGTACAGGATTTTTCTAGCCGCTATCCTTTGCTGGCAGGGCACGGTAACTTTGGCAGTGTCGATAATGACCCGCCAGCGGCGATGCGCTACACAGAAACGCGCCTCGCACCGATCAGTCATGAGGGAATGCTGACAGAAATTGGCGAAGAAACTGTGGAATTTGTCGGGAACTTTGATAATTCCCAGCAAGAACCAACGGTGTTACCTGCTCAGTTGCCGTTTCTATTGCTCAATGGCTGTTCTGGTATTGCCGTAGGAATGGCAACGAATGTACCACCCCACAATTTGGGGGAAGTTGTCGATGGGTTAATTGCCTTAATCGACAATCCAGAATTGCCAGATGAAAAATTATTCGAGTTAATTCCAGGGCCAGATTTTCCCACTGGTGGAGAAATAATTGGTGAAACGGGAATTAGGGAAGCATACACCACAGGTAAAGGTGGAATTTTGCTACGGGGAGTCGCGACTCTGGAGGAAATTCCAGCCAGTCGGGGAAGCAAGCGACGGACGGCAATTATCATTACAGAATTGCCTTATCAAGTGAATAAGGCTGCCTGGATTGAGAAGGTAGCGGACTTAGTAAATCAAGGACGTTTGCAAGGAATTTCCGATCTTCGGGATGAGAGCGATCGCGAAGGGATGCGGGTAGTAATTGAACTCAAACGCGATACCAATCCCCAAGAAGTTCTCCAACATTTGTATCACCAAACTGCTTTACAAATGACTTTTGGGGCTATTCTCCTAGCAATAGTAGATGGACAACCCCGCCAATTAAGTTTGCGTCAACTTTTGCAGGAGTTTTTGAGTTTCCGAGAAGAGACGCTGAACCGCCGCTATAATTACGAGTTGGGTAAGGCCCAAAGTCGTGTGCATTTGGTGGAAGGTTTGCTGAAAGCGCTGTCTAATTTGGATGAGGTAATTCAAATTTTGCGCCAAGCTCCTGATGGCACTACGGCAAAAATTAATCTTTGTAGCCAACTGGATTTGAGTGAGGTACAAGGAGATGCAATTCTGGCTATGCCGTTGCGCCGCCTCACTAGTTTAGAACAGCAAAATTTGCAGCAGGAATTTGAGCAAATCAGCGAACAAATTAGTTTATTGGAGCAATTGCTGAACGATCGCCGCGAATTATTAAAGGCGCTGAAAAAAGAATTGCGATCGCTCAAGCGCAAGTACAACGATCCCCGGCGGACAAAAATCGGAGAGGAGCAGAAGTCTAAGGCAGAGGAGCAGAAGGGCACAGGGGCAGAGGAGGAGGAACTTAAATCTTCTGAACCAGTAGAAGAAGCGGTTTTAGAATTTACCCAACGCGGTTATGTCCGCCGCACTCAGCCATCTGGGAGAAAGTCAAAAGCTGAAAATGGTCTGCACGATAATGACTTCATTATCCAAACTGTGTTGACCGACACGGGGAAAGACTTGCTGATACTAACTGGTAGCGGCAAAGTCTACCCGGTGAATGTGGGAGAAATTCCCCCAACCACTGGACGTTCTCCACGGGGAAAACCTTTGATTACTATGCTCAGTAGTACTGCTCAAAGCGCTCAAGAAGATGTGGTCAGCCGCTTTTTGCTGCCGGAAAATCTTGAAACTAGGCAGATGATTCTCCTCACAAAACAGGGAAGAATTAAACGTCTGTCTCTGGGAGAATTTACTAACTTAACTCGGCGCGGAATCACGATTTTGAAGCTCAAAGACGATGATGAATTGTCATTTACCCAGTTCACCGCTCCAGGGGCGCATCTAATTTTAGCTAGTTCAGGTGGGCGAATGTTGCGCTTTGCAGCCAATGATGAACAATTACCAGTCATGGGTCGCACAGCGATGGGTTTACAAGCATTTCGGTTATTGAAAAATCAGCAAATGGTTGGCTGTGTCACTGTCGGTAAAGATGATCAACTGCTGCTAGTTACTCAAGAAGGATATGCCAAGCGGATGGCTGCGAGTCAGTTGAGAGCGGCTAATCGCGGCGATTTAGGCACGCAAGCGCTGAAATTTGCTAGCAAAACTGACAACTTAGCTGGTATGGTCATAGCGATCGCATCTGGTGAGGTAGCCTTAGTGACGAATAAGGAACGGGTAGTGCGGATACCTGTGGAAACAGTGCCGCTCTTAGGTAGAGATGTCAAAGGTGAAAGTATCCTCCAACTCAACCGCGATGAAAAAATTATCACTGTGGCTGAAGTGCGATCGTAAATTAGGGTGATGTTCAACTTGCGACAAGCCAACTTGCAGGATTTAGAGGCGCTAATCCAACTGCGTCTCGAACTCCTGCGGGAGGCTGGCGATATTAAAGGTGACTCGCGTAAATAATTAAAGGTTTGTAGTGGGGACTTTAGTCCTTTCTTAAGGGCTAAAGCCCTTACTACGAGCTAATTCAAGTGAATTTTAGATTACTTAATGTAGTTTGATTTATTCTTGCCCACTTACTTAGAAGCCTACATTATGAAGGTTTATACAATTCCGATGTGGCGAGGACAGGGAATTGCAACAGCCTTGTTAAAGGAAATTACAGCTTTGTGAGAGCAACTGAGGCAAGACGCCTCTGGCTTCTCTCCACTGAGGATGGTAAAAGTCTCTATAAAAAGCTTGGTTTTGTCTCGACTTCAAAAGAAATGGAAATTGTCTGGTAATGACTTAAACTATCAATATTTTCTTATCTTAAAATAACAAACTCTATTGGAAATAAAGCAATTTAAATAAAATATTTGAGAATTGATTTCAATAAGAGTATATTGTTTATAACGCTAAAATTCTAAATAACATTTATTTCACTTCAGTAAATCTTACTGAAGACAGATGCTTGAATCTGTATAAATAGCTATTCCTATTTATGTCAAGGTATGGAGATAAAAGTATAAAAAATGTTGCCTTTCTCAAAATATTTGTTATATTAGTTTACATAAGGCAATAAACCTTAAAAATTAAGTTTGGAGTTCAGACCATGACAAATGTAACCACCACAAAAGTAACTACTCCTGTAATTGAAGATCGGAACGCTTGGCGTTGGGGCTTTACCCCACAAGCAGAAATTTGGAACGGTCGTTTGGCAATGATTGGTTTTTCAGCAGCCATTTTGGTTGAAGTTTTTTCTGGTCAAGGCTTCCTACACTTTTGGGGCATCCTGTAAGTTTTAATATCTAAGATGACCTATAAATAAAAAAACCTGGAGTGCCAATTCACTACCAGGTTTTTTATTTTTTTTGTTATTAGTCAGTTGTCATTTGTCATTCGTTTATTTACTAATGACCAATGACCAATGACTAATGATACTAACTACCGAATATATTCCTTGAGAACGCTGTTGCGATTTGGATGGCGTAATTTGCGGAGTGCCTTTGCCTCAATTTGACGAATCCGTTCGCGGGTAACGTTGAAAATCTGTCCGATTTCCTCAAGGGTTTTCATCCGACCATCATCCAAGCCGTAACGTAGTCTGAGAACATCACGTTCACGTGGGCTGAGACTGTCGAGGACTTTTTCAAGGTCTTCGCGGAGAAGATTTTTGGAAACTTGGTCTTCTGGCGTTTCACCGTCGGATTCAATAAAATCGCCCAATCGAGAATCTTCTTCTTTACCAATAGGCGTTTCTAGTGAGATAGGTAACTGGGCAGATTTAGCAATGAACCGCAACTTCTCAATGGTCATTTCCATGCGAGTGGCGATTTCTTCTTCAGTGGGCTTACGACCCATCTCTTGAGATAGCAACTTGGTAGTTTTCTTAATCCGAGAGATGGTTTCGTAAAGGTGAACTGGAAGACGAATTGTGCGAGATTGATCTGCGATCGCACGGGTAATTGCTTGACGAATCCACCATGTAGCATAGGTGGAGAACTTATAACCTTTTTCGTGGTCAAACTTTTCAGCGGCACGAATCAAACCGAGACTGCCTTCCTGAATTAAGTCCTGGAACGACAAACCACGATTCATGTACTTCTTAGCAATTGAAACTACAAGACGGAGGTTAGATTGCACCATCTTGTCTTTCGCCCGACGACCAACATGGAGGCGATAACGAAAGGCTGGTAGTGGCAGTTGTACTGCTTCTGCCCATTCACTATCTCGAGGATCGCGATCTAATTGCTCACAGAGTCTTTCGCGGACTCTCTCTAATTCCAGCAAATCGGCTATTTTCCGCGCCAATTCAATTTCTTCGTCTGCCCGCAACAGACGAATTCTACCAATTTCTTGCAAGTAAAGCCGAATTGAATCTTCGGTATAGTGCTTTTTCTTGCTTTGTGTCCGACGACGCGATTTAGCGGCTTTTCCAGACTTTGCGTCGTCCTCATCAGACTGAGGCTCTAAAAATTCCTCGTCACCTTCATCGATGATCAGCAAGTCCTCTTCATCGTCTATTAAGAGTTCTTCTAACTCGAGCTCAGGCTGATTTATTATTTCTAGGTCAGGCTGATATATGCTTTCGAGTACGTTGTTAGCCTGGTTCATGCCGCGTTCCTCATGCTCCTTGCAGAATCAATTACTCAAGATGTGTTTACTGCTCTTTATAAACGAGCTAGTTATCAACCGAAAATAAGCTTTTTGGCAGATTTGCCAGAGATATTTTCGGACATTTTACACCTCCGTTAGGAGGGGCTTTTACTTTAGTTTAAGCAACTACTAAAGGTGATTTGCTCACTTTAGTAAATGTTATATGTGTTGCTATCACATACTGCTTTCAACTAACTGGTTAAAAAAAATACTCGCCCTTGTCAAAAAATTTGCCACTCTATACAAATGAGTTCATACTGTTGGCAGATTTTCCTATAAAGACTCTTCCGATTGTAGCCTGTTTCACAGAAATTGCACTCTTTTTGTGTATTAATCATGAATTCATTAAGCAACTGTTAGCCACGTTCACCAAAAAGACATTAAAAATGGGATTTATACCCTGAAATTTTTTCTCCACTTTTCGGAATTACAGTGACGCTCTTATTACATTACAAAGTAAGTACGCTTGCTTCTGCCGAATTTCATGTATTTTACACAACATTAATTACTGAGGAAGAGTGCATTTTATGTTAACTCAGACTATTCGTCTTAACCTACCCATTTTTACATTTCCTTCATAAATTACGCATTCCTTAGACTAAAGGGGGTCTTGTCGTTGGGTAAATACAACAAGTGTGGTGGTGCTTGCCTTAAACCAGTTAACCTTCTACTTACTCATTACCTTAACTGAGGAGTTGAGGTAGTGGCAGAATCGACCGATAGGAGATCAATTTAGGTTTAACTAATTCGGTCTTATTCACACGTTAGCGCACTGTGGCGATTTCAGCCCTATGAAACTTGACAAACTCTTCTTATTGTATACAAGGATATTTTAATCAATTCAAAAACAATTTGTCCTGTGAATTAGCCAATATAGTCCTAATCTTAGGCAAAAGTACATTAGATACATACGATACAATAGCAATCGCCACAGCACCACATGAAGATATTAACAAGTTTTCAGCTTTATGGTGTGTGCTTTCACTAGCCATCAACTTGAACACAGAGAACCCAGAAGATTGCCTGATAATTTAGTTACAATATTGTTTTACGTAACTTAATTGTAAATTTAAATACTTTTATTTCAGTGAGTTTCTGTCATCTTATGGTGATAAATCCTTAAAATACTTATTAATTGCTGTTTGACAGATGATATTCAGTTATTTTCTTAGAGGATAACAAATGTGTTTCTAGCTGGTGGGCGAAATTAATCAGCTAGTCAGAGCAAAGAGTATTATCTTGGCCAAATTTCCAATAAAATTGGTAGTTTTGCTCACACTCGAACATTGATTGTTTAGAAAATATTGACAAGAAGCAAATTATATGGTTTTAGACTAAGTGAGAAATTTAGAATTTTTGTTATTATGTAGTGCTGACTTACCACTTGTGTGACAAGTCAACCTAAATTTTTAATTGATTATTAGCGTCTAGTTGAAAATCAGGATGGCTTTCAAACCTACTCTTAACGAAAACTGGAAATTATAAGCTTTGCTAAACTATCGTGGTGTTGGGGTTGTGTTTAGACTTGCAGCAAAATTAGGTGGGAGAAGTACCTGATCAACTACATGAACAATGCCGTTGTTAGCTGGGATATCTGGCTGAGTCACTTTAGCGTTGTTGACTGTAATTGAGTTGCTAGCACGATCAACCGTTACTTTCACGGTACTACCCTCAACTGTTTTAACTTCTCCAGATGTCAATTGCTGGGAGGTAGTTCCCCCAGGGACGACATGGTAGGCCAGAAGCCTGACTAATTGTTGTTTGTTGGCTGGCTGCAAGAGTTGGTCTAGAGTAGCTTTCGGTAAAGCAGAGAAAGCGGCGTCAGTCGGTGCAAATACTGTGTAAGGGCCTGGTGTAGACAATTGTTCAGTTAAGCCAGCAGCTTGCACTGCTTGGATGAGGGTTTTAAACTGTCCTTGACTAGCTGCGGATGTTGCCAGTTCTGCTAAATTTTGGTTGGCAGTGGCGGCAGTAGGAGTTGGTGTAACGGGAGGAACAGTTGTTATGGGGGTTTCGGCAACGGGAGGGACAGTTGCAGTGGGAGTTTCTGTGACAGGTTGAGCGCAGGCAGACAGAGCAACCAAGCTACCTATGCCAATAATATTGAACAATGCTTTTTCTACTATGCCTTTGCTCGCTTTCATAGCTTTGTGTAGAATCCTGTTAAATAGGGGATCATTAACAATAGTTAATGAATTTATGGATATAGTCACTCCTCTAACGACATAGTTTGTAGTATGAAAAATTATTAATATAAAAGATTTATATATTTCATGGTTTGTCATCAGCCAAAAGAGGTAGTCTTTATAGTATTTTGGATATAAAATCTTTAGCAAAGGTTTGTTCTGGGAATGTCAATCAAGACTTCAAAGCCAAAGATCCCCGATTTCTCCAGAAATCGGGGATCTTGTTTTTTACGAATGATTTAGGACTGCTGATATTAGATATCTAGATCGGTGAAGTTGAGTTTAGAACCATAGGTTTCGATGAATTCTCTTCTGGGTGCGACCCGATCGCCCATTAAAATTGTGAAGATGCGATCAGCTTCAGCGGCATCCTCAATTTCGACTTGCTTCATTTTACGAGTTTCTGGGTTCATGGTGGTGTCCCAGAGTTGTTGTGGCATCATTTCACCCAAACCTTTGAAGCGTTGGATGGTATAGTTGGCGTTAGCCGGAAATTTGGCGATCGCTTGATTTTTTTCGCGATCGCTATAGCAATACTCATGATTACGTCCCCGTTCTACTTTAAACAGTGGGGGACAAGCAATATAAATAAAGCCTTGTTCGATGAGTGCCCGTTGATATCGATAGAAGAATGTTAACAACAAAGTCCGAATGTGCGCTCCATCTACGTCAGCGTCCGTCATAATGACTATGCGGTGATAACGCAGTTGAGTGGAATCGAATTCATCACCTTTAACACCTAAACCAAGTGCTGTAATTAACGATTGAACTTCGTTATTTTTATAGATTTTAGCGTCGTCGGTTTTTTCAATGTTGAGAATTTTACCACGTAGAGGCAAGATTGCTTGAGTGCGGCGATCGCGTCCTTGTTTTGCACTCCCACCTGCTGAGTCCCCTTCCACGATGAATATCTCAGATTCGCTAGGGTCACGAGAACTGCAATCTGCCAACTTACCAGGTAATGGCGAAGATTCTAGTACGGATTTGCGTCGAACTAATTCCCGTGCATGACGCGCTGCTTCTGCGGCTTTGAAAGCTTGGATCGCTTTATCTAAAATTGAGTCGGCTATAGCAGGATGAAACTCTAGATACTCAGTGAGGACTTCTCCCACTAAAGAATCGACAATTCCCCGGACTTCGGTATTACCAAGTTTAGTTTTGGTTTGTCCTTCAAATTCTGGGTCGGGGACTTTAACGGAAATTACGGCTGTCAGACCTTCGCGGACGTGTTCGCCACTGAGGTTTGGTTCATTATCTTTAATTTTATTCCGCTTGCGAGCGATCGCATTTAATGTCCGAGTCAGAACCGCTTTTAACCCTTCTAAGTGCGTACCACCATCTACCGTGCGAATATTGTTAGCAAAACCTAGCACATTATCTGTGTAAGCATCAGTACACCATTGCAGTGAAACTTCCACTTGTACATTGTTGCGTTCCCCCTGCACATAGATAATTTCTTCATGCAACGGCTGCTTCTCACGGTTCATGTAAGCGATATATTCTTTAATACCACCCTTGTAATTGTAGGATTCTACTTTCGGTGTATCGCTTTTTAGTAGTTCTAGACGGTTGTCAGTAAAGGTAATTTTGACACCCGCATTCAGATACGCCAATTCCCGTAGGCGACCTGATAAAGTGATGTAATCAAACTCAATGCTAGTAGTAAAGATTTGGGTATCTGGCTTAAAGGTGACAGAAGTTCCAGTTCTAGCTTCCTTGTAAGGCTTTGCTTGCAGTTCAGTAACTGGGATACCGCGTTCATAGCGTTGGAGATGAACTTTTTTATCTCGCCAAACAGTAACTTCTACAACCTCAGATAGGGCATTAACAACAGAAATACCAACCCCGTGTAATCCTCCAGAAACTTTGTAGCCACCGCCGCCAAACTTACCACCGGCGTGCAGTACCGTCATAACGGTTTCCAAAGCCGATTTTCCGGTGCGCGAGTGAGTATCGACGGGAATACCGCGACCATCATCTGTTACAGTCACTGAACCATCAGCGTTGATATCCACCTCTATATGAGTGCAATGACCCGCCAAAGCCTCATCGATTGAATTGTCCACCACCTCGTAAACTAAATGGTGGAGTCCTCGCGGCCCAGTGGTACCGATGTACATTCCTGGTCTTTTGCGGACGGCTTCCAGACCTTCCAGAACTTGAATCTGATCGGCACTGTAACTGCTCGTCATGTAAACTCTCCTGATGCGTGGGGTTGAACTCGCCAAAAGGCAAATAAAAGTAAAAACACTCCAAAATTGTAACACAAAAGCCTTGCTGGCGTCTGTAGGGCATTTTCAAGAGAAGTTTATACTGGGGTTGCACTACCGTGGAAGAGGGGCAAGGAGAGTAGAGGGAGCAGAGGGGGCAGAGGAGGCAGGGGAAGCAGGGGAAGAATTTCTAAATCTTGACCAATGACAAATGACAAATGACTAATGACTAAATTAATTGTGATTTGTGGGGCGACGGCAACAGGTAAGTCTGGTTTGGCTTTGGCTTTGGCGATGCGGTTGGGTTCTGTAATTCTCAGTGCTGATTCTCGTCAAGTTTATCGTGAGTTTGATATTGGGACGGCAAAACCGACTGTGGCTGAACAAAAATTGGTGCCACATTATTTAATAGATATCTGCGATCCAACAGACATGATGACAGTAGCAGACTACCAGGAGCAAACACAAGCCTTAATTGCTTCTGTTGATGTTACACCACTTTTGTTAGTTGGTGGCACTGGTTTATATATCCGTTCTATTGTCCAAGGAATGAAAATTCCGAGAGTTGCACCACAAACAGAATTGCGATCGCAACTGGAATCTCTCGGTCAACCACAACTCTACGCAATGTTACAACAAGTTGATCCAGTTGCCGCACAAAAAATTCATGGCAATGATTCAGTCCGGACTTTACGAGCATTGGAGGTATTTTATGTAACTGGACATCCAATTTCAGAACAGCAAGGGGAGAATCCACCAAATTATCCGATTTTGCAAATTGGTTTAGATTGCGATGTTGAAAGATTGGGTGTTCGTATTCAACAGCGTACTGAGCAAATGATAGCAAATGGTTTAGTTGCTGAGGTGGAGTATCTTTGTCAAAAATATGGCGCTGATTTGTCTTTATTGAATACTTTGGGGTATCAAGAAATCAAGCAATATTTGTCTGGCAATATTTCTTTGGATGAAGCGAAAGAATTAACAATTTTGCATACAAGGCAATTTGCCAAGCGACAACGTACTTGGTTCCGGGCATATCCAAAAATTGAATGGTTTGATGCGGATAATCTTGATTTATTAGAGAAGGTTTGGCATCGTATAAATGAGTTTTTAAGTTGCACAAGCTTGTGAGATTTTTTTGCTCATGCAAAGACACAAAAAACTTTCCGCCTTTACAGCTAGTACTGCAAGGCGGAATTAAAAATTAAAAATTAAAAATTAAAAATGAATACAGCATAAGGGTTTCGTTGATTTGGAATGATTGGTTTATTTCCGCCGTGTTGTACTACTCTCTTATAGAGTGTCAGTATTTACACTCATAGCCCGTAGCCTATCTGGTAATAATACCAATTCAAAAAATGTTTGCGACAGATAAGGCATTTAGGATGAAGTCATAACCAGTCAAAGAAGCAGCAATTTTAGGAGTCAGTTCAGTAAGAAGTTGAGCAACTTTGGTTCGCAGATGCTCCAGGTTATCAAATAACTCCCATTTCAGGTCTTGCTTGAGATGTTCCCAGACGCGCTCTATCGGGTTAAGTTCAGGAGAATGGGCTGGCTGGAACAACAGAACGATATTCTCTGGAATTTGTAAACGTTTAGCTTTATGAAACAAGCCGTTATCGACTTGTAGAATGTTGAGTGAGTTGGGATAACAGGCAGCGAACTCGTTTAAAAATTGCTGATAGCATTCAGTATCGACATGAGAAAACTGCCAAAATAAACTTTCACCCGTGAGCGGTTCAACTGCTCCGTATAGCCAAAACGCTTTAAACTGCCATTGCCACTCACCAATAGGCTTAACTCCAGGAAGAGTAATCTTGCGCCCTTCAATGGTTTTAAGTCCAAATCGACTTTCATCTTGTACGAAATAACGGATATTCTCGTACTGGGGTAACATGATGGCGCTGTATTGAGCAATTAATTGCAAGTCGTCACCGAGGTTTTTTTAAAAGCCTCTAATTTTTCCAAATCCTGCTTTTGGCTACGCGGACGCGGAACTTTGAGCTTGGCTTTGAGCCTGTAACGCGTCAAGTAATGTACAGTTGCATATTCTGCTTGCACCCCTAACACAGTATCTAACCAATGCTGAATCTGGGTGTAACGTTGAAATCCACCTTCAGGCTGTTCGAGTTGCTTTTTCAAGCTCGACACTGCCCAATTTGGTATTATACGTGTTCGACCTGGACTTGTTCCAAACTCAACAACCGCCTCAATTCCTCTATTTCGATAATCTGCCAACCACCTTTGAACCGTGCCCCGATGCCTTCCCAGAGTTTTTGCGATCGCACATACATTCAACTGTTGGGCTTTAATCAAATATAGTGCTTGTACACGTTCTTTGAGTCGAGCATTTTTCTCCTGGCGTACTAACGCCTCCAGTTCCTCCACACTTTCTTTGATTTCAATATGTGTTATGCCTGCCATCACATACCCTGAATTGCTACCTTTCTTACATTTACCATCTGTCGCATTCTTTTTTCAAATTGGTATAATTGGGTGCGTTGTTCTGCTTGTTCAGCACGTTGTCGTTATTATTTAGTCAAGATGAGTGCGATCGCCTATGTAATATCTCTTAGTTGTAGAACCTGTTGGTAACATCGTTATTTTTTAGTCAGGTTCGGGAACTCTATGAATACGGTTCAGTAATTCGCCCATCGCCGACGAGAGAAAGGCTTTCTGTAGGGTGTGGGCTGATCTGAATCGTGTTGCAACGATATTTGGAGTTTTGAGGATCGGCTGATGGATAAATCAATTATTCAGTTGGTTGACGAGTTACCGACTGACAATATCACTGTCAAAGTTTTAAAGGCTCTTGATTATGTAGCACCAGGTGAGTGGAGCAATTTGACGGGGTTTGACAATAATATTCGCAGCATCACTGGAGAAACCGATGCTAAGGTAATTCAGAAAATCCGCGATCGCGCCGTCACTTTATACCAAGATCCTCAACTAGGCTACCAGTTCGCAATCAAACTTTATCAAACAATTGATAAGGCAGACACAGCTATGGCGGCGGCGGCTTTAGCGAATAAAGTCAGTGAGAAAATCGGCTTTCTGTCTTTTTTAGGCAATATTACTCCCAAAGCTGATGTCACTCAATCCATTGACTTAGTACTAAAAATTGCTGTCGAAATCATTGCCTTTTGTAAACTAAATGGCATTCCTCAACCTAATCCCCAAGAGTTTGCTAATTCTCTCGCTAACAACTATCAAAATGCATCCCTAATGCGAATGGCCGCTCTAGTCTGTCTAGATGGAATTCTCCCATTAGGCCCCGATTTCCTCAGCAAAATTCAGGGAGTTATTAGTGGTACTGATACTAACGCAATAACTCAAAATCCGGTTTTCTTAGCCGTTAATAACTTTCTCCCAGGTAGTAACCCCTCTGATAAAGTTGGTTTTATCAGTCAGGGTTTCAACTCTGTGCAAGGCTGGATGAATAACTTAGTATCCAAGACAGGCATAACTCCGCAATCAATTTCTAGCCATTTGGGTAATTTTATTCAGATTGCTGATGATAATTTAGATTTTGTTGCAGCATTCCTAGATCAAACTACCAATTATTATGAGCATACGGGAATTCAAACTGTTGCTCGCAGTTTAATTTTGCAAGCATACACTTTAGTAAAAGAAGAAATTCAACAAGAGTCACAAAAGCCGATCCAAGATGTCTCATCTGCTGTTAAGTCAGATAAGAATCAGTATGAATTAAGCAAAACAGTAGAAGTTTGGGATAGTGAGGACGAGGATTGGTATCAGGGTACAATTGAAAAAATCCAAGATGACCAATTCTTTATTCATTACCTTGGTTACGGTTCATCTTATGACGAGTGGGTAGGCGAAGATGACATTCGGACTCGCGATCTTCGCTCCGCTGATGAGAATGGATATGCAGTAGGTCAAAAGGTCAAATGTTGGGATGATGAGCAAGAAGCTTGGTATTCCGCAACGATTGAGCAAATCCAAGGTCAGCAATATTATCTTCACTACGTTGGTTATGATTCATCTTATGACGAGTGGGTTGATAATGATGAGATTTCCTAACTATTAAATTGCAACCCACAGATCCCCGACTTCTTTGAGAAGTCGGGGATCTTGTTTTTCACAAATGATTCAAGATTGCTATAGTACTTTTAAAGATTCATAATTGACATTTGAATAATCAATTACGAATTACGTTAGCGCAGCGTTAGCGAGTATTCGTTCGCGCAGCGTCTCGTAGAGAGCGTCATTACGAATTATCTTGACACTTGCGCTACGATATCCCCTATTGCTTGCGTGCAATGTAGGTGAGGAGTAGTACAGGTTAAACACATGACAGAAGAAATCAATACACAGAATACCCAAAATCTAATGGCGATCGCAGACCAATTCGCCCAACTAGGTAAGGTTACAGGCGTGAAATCATTTGGAAGTGGTAATATTAATGACACCTTTTTGGTAACTCTAAATTCTTCAGAAGAACAGCATTTTGTCCTGCAACGCATCAACACGCAGGTATTCCGCCAGCCACAACTGATTATGCAGAATATGCGTACCTTCACTGAGCATGTTCGCAAACGGTTGCAGCATACACCCCTGAATCGTCGCTGGGAAGTGCCACGCGTACTATTGACCAAAAACGCTCAAGACCACTGGAGGGACGTAGATGGCTCATTTTGGCGGGCGATTAGCTTTATTGAAGGCTCCCAGTCCTTTGATACTATGAGCGATCGCTCCCATGCCAAAGAAATCGGTTATGCCTTGGGGATGTTCCACAATTTAATCAGCGATTTACCACCAGAAAAACTTGCTGATACCCTTGAAGGATTCCATATTACACCGCTTTATCTCCAGCATTACGAGGAAGTTTTGGCGAAAACTAGTGCGTTTCAATCTGCTGAAGTTAATTATTGCTTGCAGTTTGTTAGCGATCGCCAAACCTTTGCACATATCCTAGAAAATGCCAAAACTGAAGGCAAACTACCTCTGCGTCTGATGCACGGCGATCCAAAAATCAATAACGTGATGTTTGACACTGCTACCCAGCAAGCTGTCAGCGTCATAGACCTGGACACTGTTAAACCCGGTCTGGTACATTACGATATTGGCGATTGCTTGCGATCGGGCTGCAATCCGGCTGGAGAAGAAACTGAGAATTGGGAAAGTGTTTGTTTCGATACTGACCTGTGTCAGGAAATCCTACAGGGTTATCTTGCTGTGGCCAAGGCATTTCTTACCGAGAATGATTATGCCTATATATATGATGCCATCCGTCTCATCGCCTTTGAACTAGGATTGAGATTCTTTGCTGATTATTTAGCAGGGAATGTTTACTTCAAAGTCAAACATCCAGAACATAACTTGGCAAGAGCGATCGTCCAGTTTAAGCTTACCGAAAGTATTGAATCTCAAAAAACGCAAATTTGCAACATTATTCAAGACATGAAATGACCGAACAGACATTTTCCCTGCAACCCTTCCCCTCTACCGAGTTCTTTCCTAATTTAAAAATTGCAGGCAATATCGCTCGAAATTCTAATCAACTTACTATCTGCTACACTCTTGGAGGCAATTTAAAAGAAATTGTGTTGGCAAAGTCTGTAGCGGATCGCAGAGAAGATATCGCCCCACCAGCAAACACGCCATCACGCAAGCATGAATTGTGGAAAGAAACCTGCTTTGAGTTTTTTCTTGGCATCAAAGATGCTCAACGATATTGGGAATTTAACCTTTCCCCCGCCGGACACTGGAATGTCTATCGCTTTGATGGCTACCGTCAACGGATGCAAGAGGAAACAGCTTTTGAAAATCTACCGTTTAATGTTGACAATCAAGCTGATAGTTTAGTACTGACCTTAAATGTCGATTTGGATAAAATCATCTCTGTGGAGCAAGCCATTGAAGTTGGTATTACGACTGTCATCAAACATAAAGATGGTGAGGTGACTTACTGGGCGTTAACTCATCGAGGCGCGGAGGCTGACTTTCATATTCGAGAGAGTTTTATTGTTAAGTTGTAAAGACTGGTATTCAAAACGAGAAGCGCTATAATCGCGTCTTTAGCAACTAATAACTAAATCCTTATTATGGCAAACACTATTTCAATTACCGATTCTGCGGTTCCCAATCCTATCCCTAAACCAACAATTATCCGTTTGGAGAATATCTTTAAAATATATGGCAGTGGCGAAACTGAAGTCAAAGCACTCAACGATGTGAATTTGACTATCCACGAGGGCGAATATTGTTCAATTATGGGCCCTTCTGGTTCTGGGAAATCCACAGCCATGAATATTATCGGTTGTCTAGACAGACCCACAGGCGGACATTATTACTTAGATAATATTGATGTGGCGCAAATGGACGATCGCTCCCTAGCACACATCCGCAATAAAAAACTGGGGTTTGTCTTCCAACAATTCCATCTATTACCCCAACTAACAGCATTAGAAAATGTGATGCTGCCAATGGTGTATGCTAGCGTGAGTCCAAAAGAAAGAAGCGATCGCGCTACAGTTGCACTGACGCGAGTCGGTTTAGCAAATCGCCTCAACAACAAACCAACTCAACTATCTGGTGGACAACAACAAAGAGTAGCGATCGCCCGAGCCATTGTCAATCGTCCCGTAGTACTCCTAGCCGATGAACCCACAGGCGCACTTGATTCGCGCACAACCCAAGAAGTCTTAGATATTTTTGGCGAACTAAATAGCAGTGGGATCACCGTTGTCATGGTGACACATGAACCAGAAGTTGCTCGTCAAACCCAGCGCATCGTTTGGTTCCGTGATGGTGAAGTCGTACACTCCAACCTCACTCCAGCAGATTTAAGTCAGTTGGCTGTCTCGTAGGTTCTTAGAGGTTGTTTGAAAAGTCTAAATTATTACTTGCCTCTGCGACTAGAAGTCGCGGCTACACATACAAAACCCGCCTACGCGGGTTATAAAACTCGATTTTCTGCTAGTCCACATAGGTGGACTTAGCCTGTGTAGTAGCGAATTATATTCGCCAAGGCTGATTACAAACTTGACGTTTTGCCAGTTTCTGCTTGCGTTTCGATCGGCTTGACATCGGTGTAACCCAATTCACCAGCTATTGTCCGAAACACCGAGATTTGCTCCTCAAAATCTAGTCCTTCAATTTGGGAAACCAGATCATTTATTGCCTTACTTGATTGGTAGCTAGCTGGTAAGTCCACCACCGTATCCCCCATAGCTACCGCCCAAGCATACCAAACTAACAGCTGGTTGTTTTCTTTGATCGCCCCGTATGCACGAGAATATTCTGTGTCTTTGCAGTTAACAATATCCCGCATAATATCTAGTTGCTGCTCATCGGATAATTCAAAATAATCTCCTAGCAGAAGTGGTGCTAACTCTGGTTCGGCCGCAGCAGGAGCAGCTGGCGTGATGGAATCACCCATTTTTTCATAAACAAAATAGAACCAAGCTAATTTGGCATCGGTATCTAAGGCGTTAAAGGCATCTACCAAATTTTGAGTTTCATTGCTCTGAGCTTGAGAAATAGTTTTGTCGTAACTTGCAGTCATTATTATTTGTCTCCAACATTATTTAACACGCCACACTAAGTGTTACCAGAGTTTGAGAAGCAGATTCTAGTACCAATAGAAATAGTTAAATTAATTGGAAATTGCTACTTTAATCTACCTTTTAATAGAGGTAAAAATCTCTCTCAAGGAAGCAATAAAGCAGCGAATTGCTTTGCTATGATTACTCAAGTAAGCAATTAAACATTTACCTTAAGGTTTTAATTATGCCTGATGAAATAAAGCCCAATTTAAATGAATCTACCACCCATGACTCAGAATTAGCTGCTGAAAGCATAGCTAGTGGTGAAGAAAAAGCACCAACAGTAGATTTTGATGCGGATTATGCAGCTGCTCAACAATTCAGCGTAAGTGAAGTTGATCGCACAGCTAAAGGTGGAGCAGCAGCCGAAGCAGCCACAGCACCTAAATATAAAACCTCTAAGCCACAAGAGACAAAAACTGAAGCGCAGTCAACTGGTAATCCTAACGATTATGCAGAGTTAGCAAAAGAAGTTGGGAATTCTAAAACTGAGGGTGTAACTAATGTCAGTGATGATTTAGTAAAACAAGCTTTAGAAAAGGGTGAACGGAAAAATTAAGTTTTCCTAATATCTTGCTATTTTGTAGGATGGGCAATGTCACAAATATTAAATAAAATTGAAGTTTTCGTCATTGACAGACATTGCCCACTCGACTGTTTTAGCCATTTGTCAACAGTTGAGATTTTTCTGATAGACTTTTGACTATTTATTAATTAACGACCATTCATCACTTCTAGTAGTTCGCTAGGTAGCTGAATTAAATAATCTGGATTTTGCTTGGCGAGTGCTTCCGGTGAGTTAAAGCCCCAAGTAACTGCAATCACTTGAATATTCGCTTTTTTTGATGCTTCTATATCTCTGGTTTCATCTCCGACATAAATCACTTCTTGAGGTTTGAGTTGCTTTTGCCTCAATACATTATTAATTATCGTTGTTTTACCAAAAATTGTAATTCCTGAATATATGAAATCAAATAGGTGATTTAAATCATTAATTGTCAGAAATTGTGTAACATTTTCTTTAGAATTAGAAGTAATAATACCAAGTTTATATCCATGATTTTGGAGTTCTATTAATGCTTCTTTAATCCCCGGAATTGGCTTTAATTCTGGGATTTTGTTTTTTAATTCTCCTTTAACTTTTTTAACTAGAAAAGGTATTTTAAATAGAGAAACTCCTGAATACTTAATGATCTCCCTAGATGTTAAGTTCTTGAGGAGGGCTAATTGCTCTGGGCTTATTTGTCTATAACCAAAGTCTACAGCTAGACGATTAGCAATGCTTACAAGGGCGTCTACTGTATCAGCAATTGTGCCATCAAAATCAAAAATAATTACTTTCGGGGTCATTCTTTGCCTGGATGCGTCAAGATTAGCTAGGGCGTTGCGTCGTAACATTTCTGGCTTAATCCGCCGCAGGGCAGATGCTGGAAATCGTTTATCCCACTCCTGATCTGAGATTTGGGCTAATTCTAGCAGGTGGGGAGCAATATTCCCAGGATAAGGCTGAAACTCTGCAATATCAGTTGTGTTGGCAAAACGTTGATTCCAAGGACAAACATCTTGGCAAATATCGCAACCAGCAACCCAGCCTTGCAAATGAGGTGTGACTGTCTTTGGCAATTCCTCTGCCCGATTTTCAATGGTATGATAAGCAATGCAGCGATTAGCATCCACGACAAAAGGCTGAGTAATTGCACCTGTGGGACAAGCCTGAAGACAACGAGTACAGCTACCGCAGTGTTCTGTATGCGGGTGATCGCTCTCTAATTCTAAATTGGTCAACACTTCTCCCAAAAATACCCAAGAGCCATATTCCCTTGTAATCACATTACCATTCTTGGCAATCCAACCAATTCCAGCAAGTTGAGCCAATATTTTATCTTGCACCGGGCCAGTGTCTGCATAATAACGAGCTATCACACCTGTATCAAGTGATTCTAACCATGTAGCTAGCTGTTTGAGTTTTTTATGCATCACCTTGTGATAATCCCTTCCCCAGCCATAACGGGAAATTTTGGCGTATTCCTCGCCGTCGGGACGTTGATGTGGTGTGTAATAATTCAGCGCCACACATACTAGCGATCGCACTTCTGGCATCACTAAGCGGATATCCTGACGTTTCGGGTTAGCCATCCATTCCATATCCGCGTGATAACCCAGTTCAATCCATGCTTGCAACCTCTGCGCTTCTGTGGCATCTACCCCATCTGCGGCAGCAATTCCAACTTTGTGAAAGCCCAACTCGCTGGCTTTTTCTTTGACTACACTGCTGCTTGTTATGGAATACTGATTCATTTTTTTATTTGGATTTTGCCTAACTAAAGGCGCTACAATTTTACATTACGTAGTTTGTAACTTTAATTAAGATTTATTAAATCTCTTACATGCACAAGTTTTAAGCTGCGTAGCAGCTCAAAACTTCCATCGTGAGGAAGATTTACCAATATGTAGCAATCTATCTCAACAGCGGCTTTCTTTTTACATATTTTTGTACTGAAATTAATATTCAGATAGCATAATACAGGTAATTCCTATGACCTCTCGTGAATTGATATCCCTAACCCAGTTGAAAGAAGAATTCCAGATAGATGGAATTACAGAAACAAGCATACTGAGTTATTTTGAAACCTTAAATGCAGGAAAATTTGAGGCAACTGCTGCCTTATTTGCGTTAGATGGTGTGATGCGCCCACCATTTGAATCTGATATTGTGGGAACAGCTGCGATCGCAGCCTACTTAAAACAAGAAGGCCAAAATATCAAAGCTTACCCCAACACAGGAATAGCTGAGACTTTAGAAAACGGTGATATTCAAATCCAGATAACAGGCAAAGCCCAAACTTCATGGTGTAGTGTGAATGTTTTGTGGTTATTTATCCTCAACCAACAACGGCAAATTTTCTATACTAGAATCAAACTTTTAGCTTCTCCCCAAGAGTTACTTTCTTTACGTCGTGAAAAATAGCAAATAAGTATAAATCACATTACCTGCAAAATAGTCACTTTTTTCTATTGGACTAATTCGGGTAAAGTAGCTTGTAACTTTAGACAGTTAGCGCCATCAACTTGCAACTGGTAATCTACTTTATCCATGAGACGATTCATAATCAGCCAACCATAACCACCTTCTTGTTTTTCCAATGGGTTTGGAGCGTAGTAGTTAGACATATCAAAGCCTTCGCCGTAGTCCCAAACTTCTAAGGCAAGATCCCGGTCTTTCACTTCCAAACGCAGTAAAATCGGTAAATTTGGTTTGTCTTTGTGGGCATGACGCACTGCATTTGAGTAGGCTTCTACTAAAGCTAGTCTTAAACGACTTGATTGCCGCGACCAATCCACAGATTCTCCTAGCTGAATTTTCAAACATCCCAGCAACCAGTTTTCGACAATATTCAGAAAACTCAAGTCACTCGGTACATGAAGCTCACTTTTCATGACTTACAAAATCTCCAGCGAAAGTATAGTTTGATCGTCTTCTTGAATGTGATTATCTGCCTGGATGCGAGCTAGCAAATGGTTAAGAGAAAGTGGTTGTTGCTCCTGTTGTAAAAGTTGCCAAAGACCATCTTGGTTCAGCATAGAACGGTTAACGACCTCAACACCAGACCCGTTTTTTACTGTTAAATCACAATCATTTGATATCATTGCCTCTGTAATTCCATCACTGGCTAGTAACAATGTGTCTCCAGCAGCGAGAACCAAACGACCAGATTGTGCCTGCCACTTGGGCAAGATTCCCAAAGGAACGCTGCGGACTTTGAGGTAATTAGGATTGTCAGCTAAAACGTCTTGGCGTGACCATAATAGTGGATAGATATGACCGGCATTAGTGTAGACGAGTTCCTTAGTGCTAGGGGTATAACAGGCTAACACAAGGGTGATGAAATAATTGTTGCTAATTAAATCTTCACTCAGAGCGTGGTTGAGGTTCTGCATGACCACATTCGGCTCGGCTGGCGTTTCTTGAGATAATTCTCGGCGCAACACTGAAATAATACTAGCCATGAATAAAGCAGCTGGGACGCCCTTGCCAGAAACATCACCCACTGCTAACCATAAGTCGCCTTTGGGATGGACAAACACTTCAAAGAAATCGCCTCCTACTTCCCGCGCGGGATAGCAGCAAGCTTGTACTTTTACACCTTTGATGTCAGGTAAACTTTGGCGTAGCAAGTTGTATTGAATTTGACGAGCCACCTCCAACTCATTGTGAATCTGCTGTTGCTTTTCTTGGAGGCGCTGGTAGAGTTTTGCTTGAGAGAGAGCTAAGGCTGCTTGTTCAGCAACACCTGCAATCAGTTGGATGTCTTCGTCTTGCCAGGGGCGATCGCTTCCCCATTGGTGGAGGGCCAGCACAGCCAATAGATGCTGCTGATAGCTCAGTGGCACAACTAGATGATGACAAGGAATACCGTCATATATATCTTGAGCAAGTTGATAATGACGGGTTTCCAGCACTTTTTCAATTAAAAGACTGGGATCGAAGAAGCAATCTGATACAGAAGATTGAGGATCGCGGTACAAAAACTGGTCTCGTATCAGGCGATCGCCCTCTACTGGTCTTAGCAAGCAACTGGTAGCTTCAAATGTTTGTCCAATAGTTGCCACAATTTTTTGCAGCATACTGTCGTAGTCTAAAGACTCCCGAATTGCCGTTGTTACCGCATTAAACAAAGATTCTCGCCGTAGGGCCCGACGCAACTCTTGGGTGCGCTTCTTAACTAGGCGATATGTATCAGTGGCTTGCTCAACTAACGCTCTCAGCCGATCCGGATTCCAGGGTTTGGTAATGTACTTGAATACCTGACCGGAGTTAATCGCATCTACCAAATCTTCGACATCAGTAAAACCAGTTAACAAAATCCGAATCGTGTCTGGAAAGCGTTCTACGGTGCGACTAAAAAATTCAGTGCCATTCATTTCTGGCATTCTTTGGTCAGAAATAATCACCGCCATTTCGCCAAATTGATCCAAGATTTCCATAGCACCAAAGGCATGATTGGCTTTATATACTTGAAAATCTCGCCTAAAAGTGCGGTAGAGTAAATCTAAGTTATCTGGCTCATCATCTACCACCATGAGCTTAAGTTTGTCCACCCCGTTCTCAGCCATATTTGACTTTATTTTTCACATATTTGAATGGCGAGATAGTGTGATATTTATCTCACCTGATAAGTAACAAAAAATCAGAGAAGCCATTCACTTTGAAAATATGACTTTCTCAAAGTTGTGAGTTCTCCTTGATCATCCTCAATTGTCCACTGCAAAATTAACTTTATCCAACTAACCCAGAACGCAATGCGCGGACTGCTGCTTGGGTACGGTCATCTGCACATAGTTTATTCAAAATATTGCGAACGTGAGTTTTAACAGTCCCAACAGTGATATAAAGTCTTTCTGCAATTACTGCATTACTACAACCTTCGACAATCAACTGTAACACTTCTAATTCCCTTTCTGTCAGGGTGTAAGGCTGAATTCCCTCCGAATTCTCAAAAGAATCAGGGTTAGGAGCAATAGTCTTAGTATCGACAAAAGCCGATTCCAACTTTTGGGGATTTTGTTGCGCTTGTTGTAATACAATCCGAGCGATCGCGGGATCGATCCAAGCGTTGCCATTGTAAGTTACTCGCACTGCTTCCAGCAAATTATCAAATTTGATATCTTTCATACAGTAAGAGTCTGCGCCAGCGGCAAAAGCTGCCAACACAGCTTCTTTGTTATCCCGCAACGTCAAAATTAACACTTTTGTTAGTAGCTGCTGTCCATTAGTAGTAGATTTTACCTCCCGTGTTAATTCAATGCCATCCTTATCTGGTAAACCAATATCTACAATGGCAATATCTGGCCGTACCATTTTTAACATTTTTAGCCCCTCAACAGCATTGGCAGCTTCACCTACAACTTCAATTTCATCCTTTTGCTGTAATGCTGTGCGAATACCTACACGAGTTAGGTCATGATCTTCAATTAGAGCAATGCGAATTTTACTCATAGCCAACTTCAGCCCGTTACACTACCTTAACCATAAAGTCGAGTTTCGTGACATACTCCCACACTAACTGCAAGCAGTATAGTGGGGCTTCTGTTCCCGGAACCAGAGTTGTGAGTTGAGCGTTTTATACTGAGTGAATATTACACTTTAACAATAAATTTGGACTGATTCAGTCCAAGTACAAGCGCCCAAGACTAATTAGTTTAATTATGCTTTCTATCGTTGCAGGGCAATGGAGAATCCCTCCTGCCTAAGTTCCAATATAAAAAATTTGATAAACTTAACATTCAAGCAAAATCTGGTGTGAGAGTTACTCAAGAATAGGCTATGTCTAACGGCAATCAAGCATTTTCAGTGTTGGGAATACCAGTTCATGTGATGGCTAACTATCCAGGCTGGTTGTTAGAATGCCTGCATGCAGGCAAGGGAACTCATGTAGTAACGCTCAATGCAGAAATGACTATGCAGGCAGAGCGAAATCAATTATTAGCTCAGGTCATTAAAAATGCTGAACTCGTTATTCCAGATGGAGCGGGGGTTGTTTTGTATTTGCGGTGGCTGCTATGGCAAAAAGTGCAGCGTTTTCCGGGGATTGAGTTAGCAGAAAAGCTTTTGCAAGAACTTGGGCAACAACAGACAAGAGCAAAGATATTTTTCTATGGAGCAGCGCCTGGAGTAGCTACAAATGCGGCAGATTTTTGGCAGCAGCAAATTCCAGACCTCAATATAGTAGGCACTCACTCAGGCTACCATTCTCCAGAAGAAGAAGCACAATTGCGAGAAACTCTTACTCAATTGCAGCCACAAGTGATTTTTGTCGGTTTAGGAGTGCCACGTCAAGAGTTATGGATTGCCGAAAACCGCCATTTGTGTCCTCAAGCAATTTGGATTGGCGTCGGTGGCAGTTTTGATATTTGGTCGGGAACTAAAACTCGTGCTCCCGCCTGGTTAGGAAATAATAATTTGGAATGGTTGTAT
This sequence comes from Nostoc edaphicum CCNP1411, assembly GCF_014023275.1. Taxonomy (NCBI): domain Bacteria; kingdom Bacillati; phylum Cyanobacteriota; class Cyanophyceae; order Nostocales; family Nostocaceae; genus Nostoc; species Nostoc edaphicum. The sequence continues at coordinate 4,038,586 of NZ_CP054698.1, read as the reverse complement.
CGGCTTTATCAAGAACCTTGGCGTTGGCGGCGGATGTTGGCTTTGCCAGAGTTTGCCGTGAAAGCGTTTATTTATCGTTTGACAGCAAAGGGTGCAATTAGTTAAGAGTGCTGAGTTCTGAGTTCTGAGTTCTGAATTCCGAAGTCTGGGTGCTATTACTTAGTTTGTATTAAAGTTTTCAAAAAATTTTAAATTTTCTTTGTTGAATTCTAAATTCCCAGGCGAAACCTGGGAATCCTTATTTTTGAGAGGAATGTCACATCTCAGTAGGCAAACTGTTTGGGTGTGGGTATGAGGAAAATTTAACAATGCCAGTATTAACCACTCAAGTTAAAACAGACAAATCCGTTCATAAAGAGGACTGTGAAAGCCAACAGCACGATCGCAATACGATTGCAAAGGTGCAATTGCAATCTGTAACCAAGACCTATACTAACGGCACTCACGCCTTGTTAAATGCGAACCTTGAGGTAAGAAAGGGAGAATTTCTGTTTATCACGGGGCCAAGTGGTTCTGGTAAATCAACGCTCTTGAAACTGCTGTATGGGCAAGAGTTAGCTACACAGGGAGAAGTAATTGTTGATGAATGTAATGTAGCGGATTTACGGGGCGATCGCTTGTCATTATTGCGGCGACGGATTGGCATTGTGTTTCAAGACTACAAACTGATTACCCAAAGAACCGTAGCGGAAAATGTGACTTTTGTGCTGCAAGCTCAAGGGTATACCCGTAAAGAAATTCAACGACGTTTAGAACCAACTTTAAAGCTGGTAGGCTTGCTGAGTAAAGCTGACTGCTTTCCAGACCAACTGTCAGGGGGAGAGCAACAGCGGGTGAGTATTGCCCGTGCGATCGTTGGTACACCACCCTTATTGTTGGCAGATGAGCCTACTGGAAATCTCGATCCAGATAATTCCTGGCAAGTGATCCAGATTCTCCAGAAGTTAAATTCTTTTGGGGCTACAGTAATTGTTACCACCCACGACGAACAATTAGTGCGGCGATGCAATCATCCGGTAGTCCAAGTTCGCAATGGACGACTATCTCGAAAATAAGTATTGGGGATTGGGGATTGGGGATTGGGGCATTGAAAATTAATTAGGACTCATCATTTAACCAATGACAAATGACAAATGACAAATGACAAATGACTAATAAACGTGGTGTTTTACTTTTGTTGAGACGGGTGTGAAAGTTGATGCTGTTTTGGGCGGTAGGACTTGTAAGCGATCGCAGGCTTGTAAACTCTTAAAAGCTGCCTCTCGAACTACAGCTTCTTCTTCTCGACTGAGTAGGAGTTGCAAGCATTGAACAACATCTTGCTGGACTGAAGAATCAACTCGCTGACGGGTGATAACTTTAGTTAGTTGACGTAGGGCAATCAACCGTTTCAATGGATCTTTTTCTGTTAAATTGACCAACAACTGATCGAGATGGTCTTCTTCTCGATTTTCATAAAAGTTGACAATTTGCCAAACCAATAAAATTAAAGTTAACAGAGTACCCACGCCTTGCGCGATCGCACCAGCGGCAATCCACGGACTGTGAGAGTCAACCCAAATTGCCGCCGCCATGTAAGTGCTGACAGTAGCAATACCACCACTAATGACTGCTAGGGCTAACCGACGATTTGAACTATTTAAGAAATTGCGTATTTTTGACCAGCGCAATTGCCAGTCCCACTCCTGCATTGAGTAAACCAATACCATTACTCCAACGCCGACTAAGAGAGCCAATAGCAGTTTCCAGTTCCACAATAACATAGCAACAACAACTGTCACGAACCCAAGAAATCCTCCAGGCCCAGAGAAGCGCTTAAATGTTTGCTGCTTTATGGCTCCCTTTGTCTTGAGTTTTGGAAGCGACCAGTTCCAGTTAGGGATCTGGTTGATCAATTGCTGCCAAGAAGACGAAGCCTGTGCCACAGTGTTTACCTACTTGATTACGAAATTACCTATTGTATAAGTTTTACTATGGATGAAGAAAGGATGAAGACCCAAACTACAAGATGCCCAGTTTTATGCTCGGATAGTAGACTAGTACAGCACAGCGGAAACAAACATACCATTTTAAATCCCTCAGAGCAAGGGCATTTTGTACGTAAGTCCTAAATTAAAGACAAAAACGAAACTGATCAAGGGTGAATTGACCATTAAAAGCACAGAAGGTAACGCTGTAGATGTTATTCGCACTTATAGATAATAAGGCATTGGGGGGAATTGCTGAGTCGGAATTGGCAAGATTAGAGCCTGGTAGTGCAGTTTGAGCAAGCAGTTGTCGATTGCGATCGTAGGCGGAAAGCACTAGCCGTTGCGAACTAGTGACAAAGGCGCTAACTGAGTTAACCGGACGCAAGAAAGTCGCTTCTAAAAATCCGCTTTTGGGCGCTCCCATTAAGACTGTTAGCCCTGAATAGGTTGGAAATGCTGGATTTGATGGCTGTATTGCTAGAGAATTGTGAAAAATTACTCCCCAGCGTTCATACTGATGCTCTACTGCTTCAAAACACTTCAAGTCTTCTAAGTCTAAACAAATACAAGTAGGTGCAGTTACTTGGGCAACGTCAATTACTGGGTCGATCTGACTCCGCCCAGCTGAAGCTTTAATTTCGTTTTGTATATTAAACTTGTCAAGCGCAAATTTAGCATCTTCAATCGTTGGTATTTTATTTGATTGAAGAGTAGCCTGCTTTACCATGACATTCCGCCTTACTATATACTTAGATAATAATGTATTTTTTATACGTTAAATGATAATTTCTGCGTATAAAAGTAGAATTAATAGCTTATTAAAATGAGCGTTTTAACTATTTTTCACGCTGAAAATTATTTATCAGTTTTTTGATACACTACCATAAAAACTTATGCTGGATTTACTCTGGAGTGATCCTCGCTACCATTAAAAAGCCTTATAAAACAGTAATTTCAACGTTAAGTTACTTTTTGTTATGAAAAAAAATCACCAAATCTTTACAAGTAATCCAGTAATTTTATATCTACTTAATCTGACGGTGGTGAGAAGCCTTAAAGTGATTGGTTAGTTGATAATAACAATGAGCGGGGAGCTTGAACTAAATACGTAAGCATCCAGAGTGACTAAAGAAGACGCGGCAAGGGTAAAACACGGGGACGTGGAAAAATTATCAAATCCTCTCTGCGTATCTCTGCGTTTCAGGTCTTTTATTTGACTTGTGCCAACTAATAACTACAGTCAACAAAAAAATACTTATGTTTCAACCAATAGGATTTGAACAACGCTCCATAAATACCTCACTAGGTAGAATGGTATATTATACTGCTGCTGGAGAACCTTGGCTGGATGATGTGACTGCCAAAGATGATCGGGAAACTTTAGTGTTTCTACATGGTTTTGGTGGTGGATCTTCTGCTTATGAGTGGTCGAAAGTTTATCCAGCTTTTGCGGCTGAATATCGCGTGATTGCGCCAGATTTGATTGGTTGGGGTAGGTCTGAGCATCCAGCACGGAGTTATAAGATTGAGGATTATTTGATCACGATTCGGGAGTTTTTTGAGCAAACTTGTACTGGGCCAGTAACAGCGATCGCTTCTTCTTTGACCGGAGCATTTACAATTCGGGTAGCAGCAGACCATCCTGATTTATTCAAGTCTTTAATTCTTACCACCCCCGCCGGACTTTCCGATTTTGGCGAAGACTACTCCCGTAGTTTTTTTGCTCAGTTAGTTAGCGTTCCTGTTGTTGATCGCTTACTTTACAGCGCTGGAATTGCTACCAGTGGCGGTATTCGCGGCTTTTTGGAACAACGGCAATTTGCTAAATCTAATCGAGTGTACGAAGAAATTGTAGATGCTTATCTACAATCTGCCCAACAACCTAATGCTGAGTATGCGGCATTGTCATTTGTACGTGGCGATTTATGCTTTGATTTATCCCTTTACATTCAACAGTTAATTACCCCCACCGCCATTATTTGGGGACAAAAGTCAGAATTTACAGGGCCCTCAATTGGTCGCCGCCTTGCCGAAATTAATCCCCAAGCGATCCGATTTTTTCAACAATTAGAAGATGTGGGGTTAACACCGCAGTTGGAATTACCAGCAGTGACAATTGGATTAATTCGCAAATATTTGCCTTTGCTTAATTAGGTTATTTAGTAGCATCTCAGTTTTGCAAATATACCTGGCGATTAGAAATTGCGGCTACACAAACGTTCGCCCTTGGCCTACCCTCCGGGAAGGCCAAGGGCGCGGACTTAAGAAATTGGAAACCCGCCTACGCGGGTTTTGTCTGTTATGTACACACACGTCTTATGTAATTGCTCTGCACAGTTTTGATTTCACCCAGTTTATGCCAGTTATTTTTCCTGTTGGAGATGGAGAAATATATAAGACAAAATGTGAATACTATTTGTCAAATCTGATATCAATAACAGTTGCATTAAAGTTGTAGTTAAAGCCTTCTAACTCAAATGGCATACCAATTTTAACTTTACTGCTACCTAGAACTAGTCCGCTTTCGGTCTGCTTGGCTTTGCCTTCTAAGGTCAAAAGCATATCTGTGCTAAAATTATTGGTCTTTGGATCTGGCAATTCTTTAACAGTGCCATCAGGTTGGAAAACATTGACTGTTCTAGGTAGCTGCTGAACAGATTTAATCTCAATTTGCCCATAAGGTTGATTGCGGATAATCACATTAGTTTTTCCGCCTGTTTTTAAGCCGTTATTAAATAATTGCTCAGGATCGCGTACATTCAAACCACGAACTACTAAGTCTACTTCTATCGGTACTATTTTCTCACCGATTTGGGCAAGACCCAAGCTAGACAAGAAGGTAGACAATATGACAAATATAACTAGCAGAGTTACCAGCGCAGCACCTAAATCTAGGAGGTTGATTTTGCCGAACAAACGACCTTTTGAATCTAAAATAGCCATAAAAACTTTTCCGAGGTAATAGCGAAGTAATTGATTGTAGCAAGAAGGTTTTTGATGGGAACGGCAATTTTCCCTATTTGGTAATAACTCAAAGCATTCGAGGATTGCGGTTATGCGACAGTTTATCACGAGTTCGCAAGTTCCGAGGAGTGGCAGCTAAACCTTAAACTTGTACCTATTAAGACTGACGTATCTAGAAAGTAGAATCTAGTGTTAAAACCTATCTCTAGAGGGAATCCCTAGCGCCGCCCAGTTCAGTAGATTTGCGTAAGGATTATCTGTATAACAAATCCTTTGGTCTTGAGTTAAGAATTGCAACTTAGAATACTCTAAATCCGTCTCATAATTTGTCTCATTATTTTATGTTCTCCCGAAATAATCTTCAAAGCGTATTATGTTCAATTGGAAAGGTTTTGTTACAAATTACCGTATGTGGCGGCGCCGCTGGTTTTATCCCCTAATTTCGGTGGTAGTCGCCCTGAGTCTCTGCCTGAGTACACCCTTACCGGGAAGAACTTTAGACTTCTTGCCTCTGATATTGCAGGGAGTCCAGGTACTTCAGCTTTCTAATATATCCGATCGCCAGGAAACTGATATTGGTAAGCAGATTAATCAGCAAATACTGGGAAGTCAAGTCCGACTTTACCGAAATTCTAATGTTAATGCCTATGTCGAACAAATTGGTCGGCGTTTAGCAGCTAATAGCGATCGCCCCAATCTTCCCTATACCTTCCAAGTGGTTGAAGATGATGCTATTAATGCCTTTGCTACTCTAGGAGGTTATGTATATGTCCACACGGGTTTGCTGAAAGCTGCCGATAATGAAGCGGAACTTGCAAGTGTCATCGCCCATGAAATTGGTCATATTGGCGGTAAACACCTAGTTAAACAGATGCGGCAAAAAGCGATCGCAAGTGGTTTAGCAACAGCAAGTGGTTTAGATCGCAATGCAGCTGTGGGTATTGGTGTAGAACTTGCTTTGAATCGTCCCCGCAGTCGTAGTGATGAATTTGATGCTGACCAAAGAGGGTTAAGAACTTTGACACGCGCTGGTTATGCCCAGTCTGGGATGGTTTCTTTTATGCAAAAGCTGCTGAAAAAGGGTGGTTCTGTGCCAACATTTTTGAGTACACACCCCGGAACGAGCGATCGCATTAATGGCCTTAAACGTGCTATTAACTCCCAACCTAGTAATGGAAAATATGGCTTGGATAACGCTAGTTATAAAGCTAATATTCGACCATTAGCGTAGTCTTGAGAGTCTTGGGAATTGGGCATTGGGCATTGGTTATCTCCCTCATCTCCCCACTCCCCCTCAATTCTTATTGCGACGATCAACTTTAATCTTGGCTGGATCAACGTTAATTACAACTTCTTCTAAGGGCAGGACACGGATATAGTTTTTAAATATGTTAACTTGATAAACCAAGTCATTTGTGACATCCAGTCCAGTCAACCAGCCACTCCGGGGATGATAAGCGCCAGTATCTATGTCTAGCCATCCCTTTCCTTGTGCCAGTTTACCAGGAGAAACACCCGGCAGAGTAAAGGTAATGGTGTGACCGATAATAATTTGCTTATCTGGAAAGTAGGGTTTTTCAATGCTGTGAAATTCCTCTCGTATCCAGCACAGTTCATCGGCTGTTTGCTCTGTCACTGACTTGGAAGGGTCAACACCAGCATGAGTTAACCAAATATCCCCCAAGTCAATGTATGTAGGCAAAGTTTTTAACCAATCCAGATGGTCATCAGGAATTGGAGCCTCTTGGTAACTGGCCACGGTAGCTTGTCCTCCACCATACAGCCATGCTTGCATCGTCGAGGCGGAAGTCTTTTCATTGGTCAGAATGTTTAATAACATCTGCTCGTGATTTCCCAATAAACATGAGTAGTTATTTCGCTTGACAAAATTAACTACTTGTGCGCTATGGGGACCGCGATCAATTAAGTCTCCCAGAAAATAGACTTGATCTTCTGATGTGGGGGCGATCGCCTCCAACAATGTCATTAAACCTTCATAGTGTCCATGCACATCCCCAATTACAATTCGTCTGGGGCTAATTTCGCTCATTGTCTCTTAGCTACAATAGTTTTGGCTAATACTTCTGCTACAGTTTACGCTGTTTGCTTTCCGCAATTAAAGGTAAAAATACTGGATAATGTTTATTTTAATTTAATTGTTGTACGAGTAATAAACTTAACTTATCAAATATATACAACGGCAATTGTTTTTCAGATATCACTTATAATAACGATGGTGCAAGACTAATGCCTTTTCTGCTAATTTGAAATATTGGCAAATCTCATCTACTTAGGTGAGAATTTAGACTCTTGCCGTATTGGCCACTTTTAATCTCACAATGTCTAAAGATTTTTCTCCTGAAATTAGTTCGCGCATCTGCAAGCATATGAATGATGATCATGCTGATGCTGTAGTTATTTATGCTAAAGCTTTTGGTGGTGTGACAGATGCGATCGCAGCCGAAATGCTTTCAATTGATGCACAGGGTATGGATTTAACAGTGCAAGTGAATGGCGAGCCTGTACCAGTTCGCATTCAATTTGATCATGTTTTAGCAGATGCGGAAGATGCCCATCAAACTCTGATTGCGATGGTGAAGCAAGCGCGGGTGAAAACTAAGTAGGAAATAACAAACTAACTTACAGCGATTTTTAATTGAATAGACCATAGGCGTAGGGGCACAATAATATATTGTGCCCCTATAGTAATTTGTATGACATGAATTTTTACTAGCTAGATTTCCTTGTCAATCTTTTTCTCATGCTGGCACAAGAGAAGGGTTTGTTGATACACGAGGTACGCTATTTTTTGAAATAACGAGATTACTTGATACCTATAAACCACAAGCTTTCATATTCACAACGTAGGGGACTTGTTTGCTTCCGAGTCGAAATGGCATGACAATTGTCAGCAAACCATACTGATGCATGAGGCTAAGAGTCACAAGCAATTCAAAATTCACTCAATAAAGAGAATAATATTTTTGGCAATTAATATCCATTTTCTGACCGCAATAACCAAAAGCCGCTATAAGTCATCCCAGAATCATCTGGTTGAACTAACAAAAAATGCAATCCTCGGCTTTGCTGTTTCCGTTGTTCAAATGCTTGGGCTGCTGTTGTAACTTCTGGATCTTCAAATGTGGCAACAATCCATCTATCCACCAAGCCAGCTTCTAAAATTAAGCCATCTGGTGCGCCAGAAATATAGTTTAATGCCACAGAACGGGCTTGCTGCAACCACCGTACTAGGCGCATTGATTGCCGTCCACCATAAATTACCACACCAGGAACGGGGACTGTTGATGCCAAACCTAAATTGATCGGTTTGAGATGTTCTGGGATGTGCAAAATGGGAATGGGGCGATCGCTAAATATCGTTTCTACATCACTAGCAGCTAGACTCGCAAAACGCCATTGTTCTCCCCAAAGGTTTTCTGGTAATGGTGCTGGGGGTGGTTTATCTAGCGCTGAGGGATACTGCTTTTCTTGTAACCATTGCTTTAACGCCAAGGTGTAGCGGGTAGGTTCGACATTAATACTTAAATTGCGTCCAGCCGCTTCAATTAAACTTAGAGACTGAGGACGAAACACCTGAATCACATCTGGCAATTTTTCACCTGCGGCTAACTCAAGTTGAGCAGCCACCCAACTAGAATTCGCTGCTGACTGGAGACAGGTAGCTTCATATTCAAAGCTGCGAGTTGCGTCACAAATTAACAACTCCCATAAAATTTGTCCAGACGCGTCTTGTGAGGGACGACGATAAAAATCAACTTGCCAAATTTTCATATTATGTGGGGAGTGGGGATGAGGGAGATGAGGCAATAGGTTCGGTTAAGCCAAGAGACGTGATAAATCGCCGTCAAGACGAAGGATTGATTATTGTAGAGACGGCGATTTATCGCGTCTTTGTGATTTAGAATTTTCATCAAAAAACCCTAACCGAACCCTATGAGGAGATGAGGGAGCGAGGGAGAAGAATTAATAACCAATGCTTTATGCCCCATGCCCCACAATAAATTTAAAAAGCTTGAATCCATTCTTTGACAGAATATTCAGTCCAGATGCCATTTTTCCAGTAGGGATCATTTTCAATCAACTGGCGCACAGTGGCTTCGTCTTCGGCTTCGTAAATCCCAAAAACTTTTGTAACATCCTTGGTGGGGCCGATGGTAATCAGCACACCGGATTCTTTCTGTTTTGCTAATCCGTCTAAATGAGCTTGACGGTGAGGGACACGTTTTTCGAGAACGTCTTCGCAGTAAGTTCCCCAGAGTACATATTTAGTCATAATTGCTTGTTACTCCTACTGGTTAATAAGATATTACTCTCGCGGTTTCTAAGAGGTTGCTTGAAAAGTGTTTCCCTGTGATTTTAGGCACCTTGAGATCCTCCCTAACCCCCCTTAAAAAGCTACGGTGTACACACAAGTCTGAAATCGCTGATTAACCAAGGTTTTACCCCACCCTAACCCTCCCCTTGCAAAGGGGAGGGAACTAGATTTATTTTTTCCCCCCAATGCATCGGGGGGATTAAGGGGGGTAATTCGACTTGTGTGTATACGGTAGCCTTAAAAAGGGGGGAACCGGAATCAAAGTCCCCCTTTTTAAGGGGGATTTAGGGGGATCTAAAACTTCTGCTACCGACAATAGGACTTTTCAAACATCCTCTAAGCGCCCTTTTAACTCAAAATTTAGACTCTATTTGTTGCCTCAACCAATCACGAAAACTAGCATGATAAACACTATAGTGGATTTCGGCTGCTATTGATTCTAAATATAAAAATTCTCGCCACTTGTCTAAAATTACCTTGATTTCATATTCATCTACATCTAATCTTTCTGCGATCGCTTCCATTGATATTGATTGCTCTTGAACTAAGATATTTAACACCTGCAAAGCCATTGGTTGCTGTTTACTGGTGGCTAAATTCATTTTTTCTAAATGATTTTGGTAATATATCTGTAAATTTTGGGGGTAAATATCCTCATTAATAGCTGCTAAAATTTCTTTAACATACATAAAATTGGTTTCATCATTAAAACCTTGCTCTGTCATGTTGAGCGAAACATCTTTACGAGTCTTATCTTCGCTAACACTAGGCACTCTGTGGGAAGCCGAAAAATCGTCTACAGAATGAGATGATTCATTTAAATAAGTTTTAATATATTCCTGAATATCAGCGCGATTTTGTTCAGGGTAATTTGATAAATCTAAAGATTGGGCTGGTGTTTCAATTAATAAACCTGATTTATCTGCCAAAAAAGGACGACGAATAAGGATAAAATAAACTTTTTCGGGTAGATAACGGGGTAAATAGAAAATATTTGAGCCGCGTGGTTGATTGTTGATATCAATTCTATCGCAGCCATCTATAGTAATAATTAAATGTTGTTTTGGTTGCAATCTATTGCTGATTTGTTGCAGTAATAACGATAAAAAACCACTGTCTTCTGTGGTAGAGTCAGAAAAGTTAGCGGTGAGATTGTTTCGACTCCGCTCAACACTAGTTTTAATACCTTGATTTTGGGCGATTTCTATTAATTGAGTGCAAATCGTCGTCAGAAATTCCTCAACGCGATTTTTACCTGAGATTTCGACATTGTAATAGACAACTCCCGGATTTTGACTGACATAGTGGGCAAGAATGGCACTTTTACCAATGCCAGGATCGCCGATAATAGTAAAGTAGCCCCGGTCAGATTGATTGAGAAATTTGTTGATAGCAGCAAAGACAAATTCACGACCGACAAAGTTTTGATTTTTAGCGGTAATGATTTGCTGAAATTCTAGGGGATATCTGGGGATATTGATCGGATTTTCAGCGATCGGTTTCATTTTTTGAACCCCCTTCTAAACGGAGGAAATGAACCCGCCCTGAGCTTTCGCCTGCTGCAATTGTTAATCCATCTGGGGAAACAGCACAGCAATATATATAACTTTCACCAGTAAAAGTAGAGATTTCCTGTGCTGTGTCTAAATCCCACAATTTCAGGGTGTGGTCAGCAGAAGCAGAAACGGCTATTTGACCATCTGGGGCGTTGGCTTTGCCCGCCGCAGGCATCGCTACTCCTTTTACCCAGTGGTTATGACCAGTCAGGGTAGAGATTTCCTTTCCTGTCTCTAAATCCCACAGTTTTAAGGTCTTGTCATCTGAAGCAGAAACGGCTTTTTGACCATCTGGGGTAATGGCTACTGCATTTACCGAGTTGTTATGACCTCTCAGGGTAGAGATTTCCTTTCCTGTCTCTAAATCCCACAGTTTCAGGGTGGTGTCGCTAGAAGCAGAAAACGCTGTTTGACCATCTGGGGTAATGGCTACTGCATTTACTGAGTCGTTATGACCTCTCAGGGTAGAGATTTCCTTTCCTGTCTCCAAATCCCATAGTTTCAGGGTGTTGTCACTAGAAGCAGAAACGGCTGTTTGACCATTTGGGGTAATGGCTACTGCGTTTACTGAGTCGTTATGACCTTTCAGGGTAGAGATTTCCTTTCCTGTCTCCAAATTCCATAGTTTCAGGGTGTTGTCACTAGAAGCAGAAACGGCTGTTTGACCATTTGGGGTAATGGCTACTGCATTTACCGAGTTGTTATGGCCTCTCAGGGTAGAGGTTTGCCATCCTGTGTTCAAATTCCACAGTTTCAGGTTATTAGAAGCAGAAACGGCTTTTTTTCCATCTGGGGTGATGGCTACTGTATTTACTGAACCTCTATGATCTCTCAGGGTAAAGATTTCCCTTCTTGTCTCCACATTCCACAGTTTCAGAGTCCACAATTTCAGAGTCCACAGTTTCAAGGTGTTGTCACTAGAAGCAGAAACCGCCGTTTGACCATCTGGGGTAATGACTACTGCATTTACCAAGTCGTTATGACCTCTTAGGGTAGAGATTTCCTTTCCTGTCTCCAAATCCCACAGTTTCAGGTTGTTAGAAACAGAAACGACTGTTTGACCATCTGGGGTAATGGCTACTGCTGTTACCGAGTTGTTATGACCTTTGAGGGTAGAGATTTCCCTTCCTGTCTTCAAATCCCACAGTTTCAGGGTATTGTCACTAGAAGCAGAAACGGCTTTTTTTCCATCTGGGGTAATGACTACTGCGTTTACCGAGTCGTTATGACCGCTTAGGGTATAGATTTCCCCTCCCGTCTTCAAATTCCACAGTTTCAGGGTGTTGTCACTAGAAGCAGAAACCACTGTTTGACCATCTGGGGTAATGACTACTGCATTCACCGAGTCTTTATGACCGCTTAAGGTAGATATTTCCCTTTTCGTTTCCAAATCCCACAGTTTTAACTGTTTCAGATGACCTCTCAGGGAAGAGAAATCTCTTGCTGTCTCCAAATTCCATAGTTTGAGGGTGTTGTCACTAGAAGCAGAAACTGCTGTTTTGCCATCTGGGGCGATCGCTACTGCTGTTACCGAGTCTTTATGACCTCTCAGGGTAGAGATTTCTTCTCCAGTCTCCAAATCCCACAGTTTCAAAGTCCACAGTTCCAGGCTATTAGAAATAGAAATTGCTGTTTGACCATTTGGGGCGATCGCTACTGCTGTTACTGAATCTTTATGACCTCTCAGGGTAGAGATTTCCTCTCCAGTCTCCAAATTCCACAGTTTCAGGGTGTTGTCACTAGAAGCAGAAACCGCTGTTTGACCATTTGGGGTAATGGCTACTGCATTTACTGAGTCGTTATGACCTCTCAGGGTAGAGATTTCCTTTCCTGTCTCCAAATCCCACAGTTTCAGGGTGTTGTCAACAGAAGCGGAAACTGCTGTTTTGCCATCTGGAGCGATCACTACTGCATTTACTGAGTCGTTATGACCAGTCAGAATACGCACTAGGTTTCCACCCGGAGAGGTTAAACTGGCTGTAATCGGTTGAAGTCGAGGAATTTCACTTTTACTTTGTACTGCATCTGCCAATATTTTCTGAATTTCTGGCTCAGGAAAACTCTGCAATCTTCCCCATAATTGTCCTACTAATTGATTTGGGTCTTGATTCAAAACATGGGCTGATAACTGTAGGGTACGTTGAATTAATTTGAGGGGTTTGATTCGTTCTGGGTCTAGTTTCTCTTCTTCTTCTAAGCTATCTAATATTTCTGGGTCATCAATGAAATAATAATCTCTAATCAGGCTTTCTACTCCAAATTGAGGATATTGAATTTTCAAACAAATAAAATCAAAATCTGTGAGAGTTTGATAATATTTTTCCGAGTTCCCAGCTTTTAATTGTTGTTCAGGAAATTGACCTAAAAACAAATTTTGAAATTCTGCTGATTTTGATGCTAATTTAATGGCAATCTCTCCCATTTTATGCCATCTCCTTCAGCATAAAATTAGCCATACTCTTATTAACTTCTTTAAATAGTTTTCGACCTTTACCTAGTTTATCTTGACCTTTGAGAAATTCTAGAAAACTCTGATGGTAAATACTATAGTAAGTTTTTTGGTCATCTTCATTTACTTGCGATTTTACATACTCAACCCAATCATTTAAGACTGATTTTACCTCATATTCATCCTCATCAAGAATTTCTGCAATCATGTTTAGGGATATTGGCTCACCTCTTTCTACCAATATATACAGTATTTTTACCTTTTTTTCATTGGATTCTTTGTCCATTCCCATCCGGTTCCAATGAGCCATATAATAGTCATGAAGACCTTGTGGTAATCCCTTTAAAGTTAAATCATTGTATTTACCTTCAGAGATTCCGGGTAATATATAGCGCAAATATATAAAATTATTTTCACTCTTAACAGCTATTTCCTGAGTAAAAATATCTTCAGAAATATTGCGCTCATTAATCCAATGTCTTAGTTTATAATCATTATTCAAAAATAATTGAATATACTCTTTTACATCTTCTTGACTCAAAGCTGTGTAATCACGCTTTGTTAAATCTAATTCATCTACAGGAGTATCGGGAGACAAAGTTAAACGTTTTGTTTCTTGATTGTAAAGTCTTCTAGTCAGTAAAAAATAGACTCCATCAGGAAGATTTTGTGGTAAATCTAAAAGATTACTATTTCCTTCTTGTTCTACTTCATCTAGTGCATCGACAACAATGATAAGTTTTTGTCCTTTTAGTTCTTCACTAACTTTTTGCAGGAAAGTTCTCAAATCAACGTTGTCTACATTTTGGAGAGAATGACGCTTGATTAATTGTTGACGAATACTGGCTAAAAACTTTTCTGGTTTGTTGCGTCCTTCTGCGAAAACATTAAAATAACAAGGGAATTTAGTAGCTAAAACGTATTTAGCAGCAATGGAACTTTTACCCATCCCTGCATCCCCAATCACAGTAAAATAACCCTTATTTTGAGTTGCGAAGAATCTTTGAATAGCCTGAAAAACAAAATCACGTCCGCAAAATAAACGAGTCTTTTCAAAGATTAAGGCTTTAAATTCTTTGGGATAAACATCCAAATTCCAATCTGGATAAGGCTGATATTTAGAGGCTTTCGTTTGTTTAGCAACCGCAATAAAGGTTTCGCCAAATTCTTCTAATTCAGCCAAAAAGTTAATTTTAGCATTAATTATCTGCGTTTTTAGTTCGCTATTTTGAGTTATAAATTTTTTTGTATTCTCTACGAATTTAAAGGGAGCATTAGAACTGTAAGCATCCCAAAAATAATCTTTAATTACTTTCTCTCTAAACAGTTTTAAAATTGCTTCAGGCTTAAATACACCATATTTTACCAGAGTGTAAGCATAAACCCCATCAACATCATCAGGAATTTGGGTAGGATTGAGTTTTAATTCTTGTAAAACTTTGATAACAGCTTCGTTTTTTTGAGCTTGTTTAATGATTAGTTGACTAGCTTGAGGAGCATACTTACTAATCACTGAAGTAATGGCGGCAAATTCTATCATGGCATATTACCGAAAACTTACTATGTTTGTTACGAGCAGTATTATACTAAGTACTGTTGAATAATATTATAGTTGCATAATAATGTTGTTGTATTTAAACATCTGCCAAAACTACTGCTGCTGGAGCAATGCCTACGCAGGGCAAAGCCTACACACAGTACTGCAATTGCGATACTGATTATAAAAATGTGTAATATAACATTATTTTCCTAGTGATAACACTGATTTATTAAATGAAATTGGATTAGTATTATTAGATGCGATCGCCTCCGCCGGGGCGTAGCCTATCGCCACACCTCATGTATCATCAAATATGATATCTGCCAAATTATTCGTAATAAAACAACCCCTCCCCGCAAGGGGTTACGGTGTACTGCAATCATGACGAGCGCAGCCGAAGTGCTAGCTACGCCTACGCATTTGCTATTTCGGCGAACCCATTTGCTATTTCAGCGATCGCATTTGCTATTTCGGCGAACCCATTTGTTATTTCGGTGATCGCATTTGTTATTTCGGCGATCGCATTTGCTATTTCGGCGATCGCATTTGCTATTTTGGCGATCGCATTTGCTATTTTGGCGTACCCATTTGTTATTTTGGCGAACCCATTTGCTATTTCGGCGAACCCATTTGCTATTTCGGCGAACCCATTTGCTATTTCGGCGAACCCATTTGCTATTTTGGCGATCGCATTTGTTATTTCGGCGAACCCATTTGCTATTTCGGCGAACCCATTTGCTATTTCGGCGTGTCAACAAGTCTGAAATAGCTGATTAACCAGGATTTTACCCCACCCTAACCCTCCCCGTATGTATTGGGGAGGGAACTAGATTTCTTTTTCCCCCCTTTCCAAGGGGGGATTAAGGGGGGTAATTCGACCAGAATCAGTCGGACATGATATTACTTCTAACTTCTCAAGTTCACGCCGAATTTTTCCACCAAGGCTTCGCGGACTTTATTGTGTACTGGTTCGACTTCCGCCTCAGTCAGAGTGCGATCGCTAGCCCGATAAATTAAGCGGAATGCTAAACTCCGCTGTCCTTCGGGGACATTTTCACCCCGATATTCATCAAATAATTCCACCGAGTCGAGCAAATCTTTACCAGCTTTGGTAATTACTTTTTGAATATCGGCAACTGAGATTTTCACGGGTGCGAAAAAGGCGATATCGCGATCGCTAGCTGGATAGGTAGAATAGGGCCCGAATGTGGGAACGAGAACTTCATCTTGTCCTAGCGAATCTAAAAGTACATCTAGATCCAACTGGAAAACGTAGACGGAATCTGGTAAGCCTTTTTCTCGTCGTAGTTGGGGATGGATTTGTCCAAAAATACCCAGCCTGTTACCCCGAATCCACAGAGAAGCGGTGCGTCCTGGATGTAAGCGATCGTCGCGGCGATCGGGTTGAAATTCTACCTCCAAGGCAAGTTGCCGAAATACACTTTCTAAAATGCCTTTGGCTTCAAACCAGGTGATGGGTTCTTCGCGCCCACTTTTTGACCATTTGCCAAGGGAAGTATCGCCTCCCACAATCCCTGCAAGGGCTTCTGTCTCTTGCAAACCGTCTTCTTCTCGCCAGAATATTTGCCCGATTTCAAAACCGTTAAGGGCACCATTACCCTGCTCTAAATTGTATTGGAAGGCATCAATTAACCCAGATAACAAATCGGTTCGCAGCGCTGAATATTCGACAAATAAAGGGTTTGACAGGACTATATTTCTGTCTTCTCCTGGTTTGACTAAAGAATAGTGGATTAATTCTGTCAACCCTTCAGCCCGCAAGAAAGCTCGTAACTTGCGAACTAGTTCTTGATCTAAAGGCAGATAGCCAGCTTCCGCTTTTTCTGGTAGTGTGTCGCAGAATTTGTTGTAACCATAGAGACGGGCAATTTCTTCAATTAAATCAATTTCCCGCTCTAAGTCGCGGTAACGATAAGGTGGGACGGAGACAGACCACGTAGGTTGATGGCTGCTATCTTCTCCTGAAGGAGTTAACTTACATCCCAATGCAGTCAGGATGCGCTCAACATCTTGTTCTTGGAGTTCACCTGTGTCCTCTTCTAATTCGATTGGCCCTAATATCTGATTAACTCTGTCTAAACGCAGGGCGATAGAACGACTCCAGGTAGAAGGATCGGGGCGGGTGTCGGCAATTTCCTGCTGGACAAGAATTCCACTAGCTAATTCGCTAATTAAAGATAAGGCGCGGCGATTAGCTATTTCCAACTCAGCGCGGTTAACTCCCCGTTCATATCTGCCAGAAGCCTCACTTCTTAAGCCTGCACTGCGGGAAGAACGGCGAATTGCCACAGAATCAAATAATGCTGCTTCTAAAACTAGACTTTGAGTCCCTTCATAGACTTCCGTTTCTTCTCCACCCATAACTCCCGCCAGTGCAACGGGTTTGTCGTTAGCGGTAATTAACAAATTTTGGGATGCTAGGGTGCGAGTTTGTCCATCTAGTGTTTTCAGAAATTCTCCATTATTGGCGAAACGAACGCCGATGGTTAAATTTTCGCTACTTGCAACAGATTTTATGCGATCGCAATCAAAGGCGTGTAGTGGTTGTCCCCATTCCAACAAAACGTAGTTAGTAATGTCCACCACATTACTGATGGGACGTACCCCAGCCGCCCGTAAACGCTGTTGCAACCATTCGGGAGATGGAGCAATTTTGACCTGTTCAATTACCGTACCAATGTATGCAGGACAAGCTTGGGTATCAGCAATTTTTAAAGCTAAATTTCCGGTAGTTTTGGGAATAGAGACTTCACCAGGTTCAGGAATGCTCAACTTTCCACCAGTTAAAGCTGCTACTTCCCGTGCTACGCCTACCATACTTAGAGCATCAGCGCGGTTGGCAGTTGCGGTAAGGTCTAAAATTACATCATCTAAACCCAACAACGGCCGCACATCACTACCCAATGGTAAATTTTCTTGAGTGAAAATATGAATTCCGTCTACATCGGTGGGCAAACCGAGTTCCTTTAAAGAACAAATCATGCCCTGAGATGGGACCCCACGTAGTTTTGCAGGTTTAATTTTTAAATCGATGTTGGGTAAGTAAGTACCCGTAGTAGCCACTGGGACATAGATATCTGCCTTCACATTGGCAGCGCCACAGACAATATTTAAAATCTCATCTGCACCGATATCCACTTGGCAAACACTCAATTTATCGGCGTTGGGATGGGGTTGACGCTCAAGCACTTTCCCGATCACCACGCCATTTGCCCAAGTGCGGCGGTCTTCAATATCTTCTACCTCAAACCCTGCCATTGTCAGGGTTTCGGCTAATTCTTCCGGACTAAGTTTTATCTCTACTAGTTCGCGCAGCCAATTTAGAGAAATACGCATGGAGTGTGCTTGTTTTAGGAATCGTCTTTTGCTCTTATTTTAGGGTGCAAGAAGCGCTCGATGGCTACTCGTCCTGCAAAGCGTACCCTTTCACTTGAACAATCCTACTACGTTAGACTGGCAGAACAATCTCTCATGCTAATCTTTTCTTTTCGTCTTGACTTATGTCAGTCAATGTGAGTTAGATGTTTGCTACGAGAGATTCAGTAGCTAATCTATACAAATGGAACCCACTATTGAACAGTTAAAAGCTTTCTACGATTTATGTGTGCGAGTAAGTAACCTACTACAAACAATTGAGCTAACCAGGTACGACAAGCGATCGCAAAGAATAGTAGTGCTAATAGGCCAAACAATTCAAGTAGAAATTTTGAGTAACGGAGAGGAAATCATCCAATGAGTAATTTAGATTATCAGCAATTAACTGAAGCTGAATTACGGGAATATGTAAAGCATCATCCCCAGGATGAAGAAGCTTTTCAACACTATTTAATGATTGTTAGAGCCAGACCAAATAGGGTTGTGGTTAGCACAGGTGAACAGTTGGAGGCTGAGTTAAGGAAAAGGCTGGCATTATGAGCAAAACCCTTTATCCTCTAACTTGAGTGTAGGGTTAAGTAGCGTAGACCTAGCATTGAAACAATGTTATGGGAATATGCTGACTGAAATTCGCAAAATCTTTATCTGTGGTTACTATTGTGTAATTTCTCCGAACGGCTGCGGAACAAATGAGAAAATCAGTGTTTGCACCTTGAATACCATTGCTTCGGCAAGTGTTATAAAACTCAGAAGCAAGTTCATAGTCTTCCATATCTAACTCCAGATTGGGAAATGCGCGGAGATAATTTTTCAGCCGATTGTATTGGTTAGCATCACGAATCCCTGAGAGTATCTCTTGCCGAACAGCACCCAGCAAAGCAACTCGACCATCACTAATTAATTCTTGCAACACTGCAACATAGGGTGATTCATCAACTTTATAATTGCGTCTGAGAGCTAAAGACCAGACCGAAGTATCAACAATGACTTTCATCGACTCCGACGCTGTTGCTTGTAGTCATAATCATCGTCATATTCAATCGTACCAAATAGCTCCAGAATTTTCAGTTGTTTTCGACGTTGCACATACTCTCGTAATGCCTCTTCAACAACGGCATCCTTAGTTGGATGACCACCAAGTTCGAGAGCTTCCTTAATTAAGTTTTCGTCAATTTCTAGATTAGTAGCCATGTATAGATTATCGCACAAAATAATGTGCAGCAAAAACTCATTGGAGTAGTTAATTTAAGTCAAATGCATAAAGACTATTTTCAGTAATTCGGCGCGGGTAAATGGTTTAGTCAGATAGCCAGATGCTCCAACTAATTTCGCTTTTACTTTGTCTACAATCCCTTTACTTCCAGTGACAAAAATGATGGGAGTCTTCTGAAATATTGAATTATTTCGTATAATCCGGCACAACTCATAACCATCGATTCCTAGCATATTTAAATCCAGCAAAATTAAATCTGGTTTGTGCCTTATAATTGACAAAACGGCTTTTAGTGGATCGTTGATAGTCACGACAGAAAAATTTTCATTTTCTAAGAAATGGCTAATTTCTTTGAGAATTGTGGGGCTATCATCTACAGAAACGATTTTGTGGACTTTTTGTGCGGTTACAGTAGCAGCCGTTACTCTTTGGGAAGCAGAATTTATGTTATTTGATATTGTTGGTTCCTGAAAGTTCTCTTTTGGAGGAGTAGATATCTGTGGTAATCGCTGAACAGGAGCTATATTCTCTTCAGAAATATTTGGGTAAGAGTTGACGCTGGTACTTAGTTTTTCTTTGGTGTCAACTAACTCTGGAACTAATTTTGAGGAAAGCGTAGACGTAGCCCGTCGTAGATATCGCTCTTCAAAAATCTTTGGTAATTTATCAAATGGTGGATCGGGTTCATGTAGGATAATCGCACCCTGAAGGATGTAAGGGTATAAATTGCGAGCCAGTTGGATTTCATCTTGATTCAAAATTGCAGCCAGATGACACAGGCTAAAACCCTTCATCCAGCTAATTAAATCTGGCTGAAGTTTTGGTAAGTCTTGGCTCTCAAGTTTACTGTTAATCAACAGATATGGACGTTGATATGGAGAAGAAATTTGGGGAACAAAAGCCTGCCAATTCTGTAATCTTATTTGGCAACGCTCTAGAATTTTTTCTACATCTAGCCTGCAAATTTTTGGCATTCGATTAAGTGATTCTGCTAATTCATAAGTACCTTCTTCGATGAGCAAAAATGATTCAATCACCTCTTTAACTAATTCCTGAATCAGCACTGCTGCTTGTGTAGAATGTAAATGTTGTTGACTAATAAGCCAGGATATAGCCTGATATTCAGGAGGATAGCTTCTCGAATTGCTGTCATCTTCGATTAACTGACTGTGTAAATCAGGTTCAAACATCAACCTTACTTGAACACGAACCTCATTAGTAAGGAGTGGAATTTGGTGGCTGAGACGACGCAAATGGCGTTCTAGTCGATCAAAAGGTTCTACGGAATGAGTAGCGTAAGTTATTTTGCCCTGTTCTAAGTAAATAGACCAAGTAACTGAGTTACTGAATGCTTGTAAACAAGTACTGTCGGAGCAATTTGATAACTGTCTTAACAAACTTAGAGGACGTAGTTTGGTGAATGTACCTGAGTTATTCATATTTTTCAAGTTTTTTTTGCGGAATCAACAACTGAACATTTGTAGATTGAAAATATGAGCTATGAAGTATTTTCTTCTTTGTAATATGTCTTTATGCACAGCTTATTCCTTTTAAAATATGTATATATATTAAAAAATATAAGTTTTGCAACCTATCTGTTACATTTTGTACGTACTACTTAATTTATCTCAAAAAATAAGTAGGTGGGTATGAATAAAAGTAAACACTTGTCATAGCTATGACTAACAGTAGATATTGTTGCTTCTAGGCTTTACTCACTACTAACAACTCTTGAGTGAAGACATTAATCATCACGTTTATTGATTCCCACTTACAAAAAGCAGGTAAATCTTATTCCAAGTTCGCGCAGTTACACTGGTATACTTCTAAAGTTGATGATCTTAATTATGGTTAATTATTTTTCGATAAAGAAACGATTCTTCTACATAAAATCTTTAAGAAGTTACCTAGGAAAGTTTACGTATTTATTGTACTGTAGGTTTAATGGATATAAATTTTTGGTAGATACATTACAACAGGTAATGCTGGGTTTTGATAAACTCTTTTTTGCTAAACTAAGCTGTGTTCAAGTTCATCTTAAATATATAGAGAACTTCATGAAAATAATTTGTTTAATAAAGATTAGAGCATCTACCACTAGATACTATATTCTGTAGTCGCCTCGGCGACTGAGAATTATATACTTTGAACAAAGGAAAATAAAACGTTGAATTTTAACATAACACAAAAAGTTATGCATGATACATTAAGACTTGATGAAGTAGTAGAATTTGCTGAGAACCCAGAACCACGTTGTCCTTGTGTACTTTTACTAGACACATCTGGGTCGATGCAAGGAGATCCGATTGAGGCTTTAAATCAGGGTTTACTGAGTTTGAAGGATGAATTAGTCAAAAATTCCTTAGCCGCAAGACGGGTGGAAGTGGCGATCGTCACGTTTGATAGTAATATCAATGTAGTACAAGACTTTGTGACTGCTGATCAATTCAACCCACCTATTTTGACAGCACAGGGCTTGACTACTATGGGTGCAGGAATTCATAAAGCTTTGGACATAATTCAAGAGCGGAAATCTCAGTATCGTGCCAATGGGATTGCTTACTATCGTCCTTGGGTATTTATGATTACTGATGGGGAACCGCAAGGTGAGTTAGATCATGTGGTAGAGCAAGCATCCCAACGGTTACAGGGAGATGAAGCGAATAAGCGGGTAGCATTTTTTACAGTAGGCGTAGAAAATGCGAATATGACGCGTTTAAATCAAATAACCGTGCGTACACCTCTGAAGCTCAAAGGCTTAAATTTTATTGAGATGTTTGTCTGGCTATCAACTAGTATGTCAGCTGTTTCTCATTCACAGGTGGATGAACAGGTAGCACTACCGCCAATTGGTTGGGGGACTGTTTAATTAAAAATTGCAGCTTGATGTTTACACAGCTAGCTGCTGGAAAAAATTTATGAACATATCAAAACAGATTGCTCAATGGCGGATTGTGGCTGCATCTGTATGTGGTACAAGTCACTTAAAAAACAATCAATTATGTCAGGATGCTCATCACTGGCAGATATTGTCAGATAATGTTTTAGTGGCGGCCGCAGCAGATGGTGCGGGTTCTGCTAGCCTTGGGAAAGTGGGAGCGATGATTGCTGTGGAGACAGCAATAGAAAACATTTCCACTAAAGGACTGACCCGAAAAAGTTTGACTGATGATGCATTGGTGCGATCGCTTTTAAATGATGCCATACTAGCGGCAAAAAAAGCTGTGGAGGCTGAAGCGGCTACTTGTGACAAACAGCCTCAAGACTTAGCAACTACCTTAATTATGCTAGTCGCCACACCAGAAGTTGTCGCTGTGGTACAGATAGGTGATGGTTTGGCAGTGGCAAAAGATCGTATGGGTAATTTGCTGGCACTGACTATGCCTGACAGTGGTGAATACATCAACGAAACCACCTTCTTAACTTCGCCTAGTGCTTTAGATGCAGCGCAGATGAGATTGTGGCGCACAGATATAGTGAATGTTGGTATAATTACTGACGGACTACAAATGCTGGCTTTGAATATGGTTGTTGGCGAACCTCACAAACCCTTCTTTTTTCCGCTGTTTGAATTCGTAGCCAATACCGAAGACAAGACAGTAGCCAAGGAACAATTGGTAAAATTTTTACACTCAGAGCGGATTACACAACGCACTGATGATGATTTGACACTCATCATAGCTGCATTCAACGACTCATGAGCGATAAATCTACAGGTTTAACATCTTACAATAACTCCCGTTAGCGGTAATTTCATTATGCAGGTACTACGTTGTTCCCCTCGAAAAGAAATCCTCAGCCTCAATGTCAGTTTGGGGCGTGGCGGTGAAGCTTGTGTTTACACAGTGCCATCCGATAGCAACTTGGTGGCGAAGATTTACCACAAGCCAACCAAAGCCCATGCAGAGAAACTCCAGGCGATGCTGGCCAACCCGCCAGAAAACCCTACAGCTAGTTTGGGGCATATCTCTATCGCTTGGCCAGAGGATTTATTACGGGCAGCAGATGGCAAAAATAGCATCCTGGGCTTTTTGATGCCACGCATCGAGGGGATGCGTCCAATCATCGACTTTTACAACCCTAGAACCCGTCGCCAACACTGCCCCCTATTCAACTATCAGTACCTGCTCCGCACGGCTCGTAACCTGGCGGCGGCTTTTGCCGCTTTGCACGCTAGTGGATATTGTATTGGTGATGTGAACGAGTCCAATATCCTCGTCAGTGACACCGCACTGGTGACTTTGATAGACACAGACTCTTTCCAAGTAACCGACCCAAGCAACAATGTTGTTTATCGCTGCCCAGTGGGTAAACCAGAGTTTACCCCACCAGAACTACAGAATAAAACTTTTGCCCAGCACGATCGCGAAATCTCTCACGATTTATTTGGGTTAGCGGTGCTAGTATTCCAACTCTTAATGGAAGGCACTCACCCATTTTCGGGGATTTTTCAAGGTGCTATTGAGCCACCACCTTACGAAGCTCGGATTGCATCGGGTCATTTCACATACAGCCAAAAGCGTTACGTACCCTACCTACCGACACCCATTGCACCCCCTTGGGAAATTCTTCATCCCAGCCTACAAGAACTATTTGTCCGTTGTTTTGAAGAGGGTCACAACAACCCACAACTACGTCCCAGTGCCCAGACTTGGCTCTCAGCAATCGCTGAAGCCGAAGATTCTCTGATTACCTGCACGACAAATCCCCAGCATCGCTACAACAACCACATGCGTAGCTGTCCGTGGTGTGAACGTACCGTGCGATTAGGTGGACGCGACCCCTTCCCATCACATCGGGCTATCGAAGCTAGAGAACATCTCCAACCACGAGTTAAACCGAGAAAACATTACACCCAGACACCGCGTTTTCCACAGCGGGCCATGTCGCCCCACCTAACTAATTACTGGCAGCCAGTAATGACTCCCAGCAGTTCATCTTATAAACGTTCCAAGAAGTCAAAACTGTACCCGATTATTTTTTGTTTGATGGGTTTTGGTTTATTGGGATATGCGGACGTAATGATTAAATTTACTCAGCCGTTGGTTTCCCAAAATGCTTACACTCAACAAACATTGAAGTCTCGCCAGACAAATAACAAACTCAGCTTCGCTGATTCCTATCAGCAAGGTTATACAGCTTACAAAGACCGAGACTATGACCAAGCAATTGCCAGCTTTACCGCAGCAATTGAACAAGAACCTAAACATGCCAGAGCGATTGTAAATCGTGGCAATGCCCGCTATAACTTGAAAGACTACGAAGGAGCAGTTAAAGATTATAGCCAAGCTCTTACAATCCAGCCCAATCAAATCAAAGCTTTGGTGAATCGGGGCAATGCCCGTTATATGCTCGCCGAATATAGTAACGATCCCGATCTAGAATATAACCTAGCGATCGCAGACTATAATCGGGCCATCGGTCTGGATAATAATGAAATTGAAGCTTATATCAGACGGGGAATTGTCCGCGCCCAAATGGCTAAATACAGCGGTGAATCTCAACAAGAGTACAAAAGAGCGATCAAAGATTTTACTCAGGCAATAAAACTTAACGTATCCAAAGCAGAAGCTTACTTTCAGCGGGGTGTTGTCTTTTATCAAATTGCTCAATATAGCAGCAATTATGAGCAAGAATACAATCAAGCGATCGCTGACTTTAACCAAGCCTTAACTATCAGCCCCAAACTAGCAAAAGCATATCTTAAACGAGGTATGGTTCGTTATGAACTAGCACAATATGGCGGTAGTGAATCTAACAAAAATCAGACAAAAGCTGTCGAAGATATACAGTCATCTGCCAAAATCTTTCTTGAGCAAGATGATATGGATAATTATCAACAAGCACTCAGTAACATGTGCGTAGTTGTAGAAAACAAATGTGACCCTTTATTCCAAGGCCCAAGTAATAGTGAAAAAACTAACTAGAAACAAGTAAGTTTTATTACTAGTAAAATATAGGTTTTGATTGAAAAAATCAAGCCTGACTAGGGTTAGCTGATGCTAACCCTATTTATTTTATAGGTAACATTTTTATTTAATTGAGCAATTCATTTTCATCTTTATAGATATTCATAGAGCTTTTATATAGAAAAGATTTTAATTTATATTCCCTTTATAATTTTGTCGGAAATTACAGTTAGATTATTGACGGAGAAACAGAAATCAGAAATACATTTTTCTCCACCTAAGTGCATCCTCTTCATGTCGATAAAGTCAACCGATTTTGGATTTTGGATTTTGGATTTTGGATTAAAAGAGTTTTTTGGTACATGCCCCACGATGAAGCTGGGCGGAGCAAATCTACTCATAAGCTCGTGACGTTCGATGACTAATCCCAAATTGCAAATCAAAAATCAAAAATTGGCATGGTCAAATAATCATATCCCTACAAATCTCCGAGGTAATTGCATGAAAGCGGTGATTTTGGCTGGAGGACTTGGTACACGCCTCAGTGAAGAAACTAGTATCAGACCCAAGCCGATGGTTGAAATTGGTGGTAAGCCAATTCTCTGGCACATCATGAAAACTTACTCAGCCCACGGCATTAATGATTTCATCATTTGTTGTGGTTACAAAGGTTACATAATTAAAGAGTATTTTGCTAACTACTTTTTACACATGTCAGATGTAACCTTTGATATGCGCTTTAACCAGATGAACGTGCATTCTGGGTATGCTGAACCCTGGCGTGTCACCTTAGTAAATACGGGTGATAATACAATGACAGGCGGACGCTTAAAGCGAATCAGTGAACATCTTGGTAATGAGACTTTTTGCTTTACTTATGGTGATGGTGTAAGTAATATTAATATCACCGAGCTAGTTAAGTTTCACAAAGAACAAAATAGCTTAGGAACACTCACAGCCGTTCAACCAGCCGGACGTTTTGGTGCTATTTCTTTAGGATATGAGCAAACTAAAATCACCAGCTTTCGAGAGAAACCTGAAGGTGATGGAGCCTGGATTAATGGCGGTTATTTTGTCTTAGAACCAGAAGTAATTAACTTAATAGCCGATGACTCTACAGTGTGGGAACAAGAGCCATTAGAAAAGCTAGCTGATATGGAACAGCTATCTGCTTTCAGACATGATGGGTTTTGGCAACCGATGGATACTTTACGCGATAAAAACTATCTCGAAGGGCTGTGGAAAAACAACCAAGCTCCTTGGAAGGTATGGTAGAAAGAAAGTCAGAAGTCAGGAGTCAGAAGTTAAATGACCAATGACAAATGACCAATGACAAATGACAAATAAATTTACTGTAACTTGAAGTGCGATAATACTAATGTATGATTTTGCGATTATAGGTGGAGGAATAGTTGGACTCTCTACAGCATTAGCTCTAGGAAAACGCTATCCCAATGCGCGTATTTTAGTACTAGAAAAAGAGAGTCAATGGGCATTTCACCAAACTGGCAATAATAGCGGGGTGATTCATTCTGGTATTTACTACAAGCCAGGTAGTTTCAAAGCTAAATTTTGTCGTGATGGTTCTCGTTCAATGGTAGAATTCTGCCAAGAGCATGGAATTGACCATGAAGTTTGTGGTAAGGTCATTGTCGCAACTGAAGAACAAGAACTACCACGCTTAGAAAATCTCTACCAACGTGGCTTAGACAATGGCATAGAAGTCCAGAGAATCAGCCCCGAAGAAGTCAAGGAAATTGAACCTCACGTAAAATGTGTAGGTGGAATTAGGGTATTTTCAACTGGTATTGTTAATTACAAGCAAGTTTGTTTGAAATATGCCCAGCTAATTCAACAGCAGGGTGGAGATTTACACCTGAATACAAAAGTTCTGAAAATCTCCCCAAGTGGTAAAAATCAGGTATTGCAAACAAACAAGGGTAGCTTTGAAACACGGTTTGTAATTAATTGTACTGGATTGCATAGCGATCGCACCGCCAAACTAGGTCAAGTTGAACCCCAAGCAAAAATTGTCCCATTCCGGGGAGAATACTACGAACTCACCCCAGAAAAACGCTATCTGGTCAAGACACTAATTTATCCAGTACCCAATCCAGATTTTCCCTTCCTGGGTGTCCACTTTACCCGGATGATTGATGGTAGTGTCCATGCAGGGCCAAACGCGGTTCTCTCTCTCAAACGCGAAGGTTACAAAAAAACCGACTTTGACTTACGGGATTTTCTGGAAGTCATCACCTATCCCGGTTTCTGGAAATTGGCAGCCAAACACGCTGATGAAGGCATTCAAGAAATCATTCGTTCCTTTAGTAAAGCAGCCTTTACCAGAAGTTTGCAAAAACTAATTCCCGAAGTCCAAGCAGAAGACTTAGTTCCCACTCATGCAGGAGTTCGCGCTCAAGCCTTAATGAACGATGGCAAGCTTGTAGACGACTTTTTGATTGTTTCCGGTCAAAACTCCATTCATGTTTGCAATGCTCCTTCTCCTGCTGCTACATCTTCTCTAGAAATTGGCAAAGCGCTTGTAGCAGAAATTCCGCAACTTTCGCATCTAGATAGTGTAGTCACTGCATAGATATCATAGTTGTTCTTTCCGGGACTGCTGAATTAAGGCATGAATCTTGTATAGTAGGCATCTTTGTCTGCCTGGAAATACAAGGGACGGGTAAGATATCCATCCCACAAGAAAAAAGCGTAGTGCATCAATTAAGAACCGCTATAGAGTGCTGCTACTCAATGGGTTAGTCGGCAAACTATGTAATGAATGTTAGCCGATATATATAGCGCTTCTGGGTTGAGTTCAATGACCTAACCCCCAACCCCTTCCCTACTAGCGTTGGGGAGTAAGATTCAAAGCCTCTCTCTTAAGAGGAGAGAGGTTTGGAGAGAGGTCAAGTTATTGCATACAAACGAAAAATATAGCGGTTCCCTTCTAGATGCTACACGCTGTAGGGCACATATCTGTGCGCCCCAAATAAACGAAAAATTTAACTCATCAATACAAAGGCATTAACCACAATGAAAATATTAGTAACTGGCACAGAAGGTTATCTAGGTTCATTATTACCACCTCTGTTAATTGAACGGGGACATGAAGTTATTGGTCTAGATACCGGTTTTTATAAAGTTGGTTGGCTATACAACGCTAATGGGGTGACACCCAAAACCCTCAACAAAGATATCCGCAACATTACCCCTGATGATTTGGAAGGTGTTGAAGCAATAGTTCACATGGCGGAACTCTCCAACGACCCAGCCGGACAATTAGCACCTAACATTACCTACGAAATTAATCATGTAGGTTCAGTTCGCCTAGCTAGTCTGGCTAAGGCTATGGGCGTGCGTCGTTTCGTATATATGTCTTCGTGCAGTGTTTACGGTGTTGCTACCGCAGGTGATGTTACAGAAGAATCCCCAATTAATCCCCAAACAGCCTACGCAGAGTGCAAAACTCTTGTAGAACGAGATGTCAAACCACTCGCTGACGATGACTTCTCTCCCACCTTTATGCGGAATGCAACAGCCTTTGGTGCTTCCCCCAGAATGCGCTTTGATATTGTTTTAAACAACTTAGCAGGGTTGGCATGGACTAGCAAACAAATCAAAATGACCAGTGATGGTACACCTTGGCGGCCATTAGTCCACGCACTGGATATTTGCAAAGCAATAGTCTGCACCTTAGAAGCACCACGAGACATTGTACATAACCAAATCTTCAACGTGGGGGATACAGCAAACAACTATCGCGTTAAAGAAATCGCGGAAATTATTGCTGATATTTTCCCAGATTGTAAATTATCCTTTGGTGATAACGGTTCAGATAACCGCAGCTATCGGGTATCCTTCGAGAAAATTAACACAATCCTACCCGGATTTAAGTGTGATTGGAATGCCCGACTTGGCGCCCAGCAACTATTTGATTTATTCAGTCAAATACACATGGCTGAAGATACCTTTTTGTTTAGAGGATTTACTCGCTTAAAACAGCTAGAGTATCTGATTCGTACCGAGCAAATTGACCAAGATTTCTTCTGGAATAAAAAGTAGCTAGATTCCTCTAGTAACAGCGAACAAATAACCTAAGTTTCCGAATCAAATAGGATTGATTCGGACTTATCCCATCTCTTAAATTATTTGCAATCAGTGAGTTGAAATTTATGGCGATCGCAAAATGTCGTTTTAGTGGTCAACCTCTGCACCAAACCTTTATTGATCTAGGAATGTCACCTT
This sequence comes from Nostoc edaphicum CCNP1411, assembly GCF_014023275.1. Lineage (NCBI taxonomy): Bacteria > Bacillati > Cyanobacteriota > Cyanophyceae > Nostocales > Nostocaceae > Nostoc > Nostoc edaphicum. Next base: position 4,009,005 of record NZ_CP054698.1, on the reverse strand, counting down.
TAGCCAATGCTTATCTTAGAGCAGAACAGCTAAATAATGCCGAAAAGTTTTATCCTCTCCACGCTTATATTTCTGAAGACACTCTTTTAGTTCAATTAGAACAATTTGAAACTCCAGATCATATTTTTAGTGACTATGCTTACTTTTCTTCCTACTCATTAAGTTGGCTAAATCATGCTAAAGCTTACACCAATATGATGGTAGAAAAGTTTGGCTTTAATCATCATAATCAAGTTATTGAAATTGCCAGTAACGATGGCTACCTACTGCAATATTTTTTAGAGAAGGGAATCCCCGTCTTAGGAATAGAACCAGCAGCAAATATAGCCAAAGTTGCTGAAGGTAGAGGCATTCCTTGTATCAACAAGTTTTTTGGAGTTGAAACGGCCAGAGAACTCGTGATACAAGGAAAAGTAGCTGACCTTTTAATTGGTAATAATGTTTTAGCTCATGTACCAGATTTAAACGATTTTATCGCTGGGATGAAACTCATCCTCAAACCTAATGGGATCTTGACGATGGAGTTTCCTCATATTTTACAACTCATTCAACAAAATCAGTTTGATACCATTTATCACGAGCATTTTTCTTACTTCTCATTCCTCACTATCGAAAAGATTTTTGCCGCACACAACTTACAGCTTTTTGATGTAGAAGAATTATCAACTCATGGCGGCTCACTCAGAATTTATGCCAAACATGACCACGCTGATAATCCTAGCATTAGCGACCGAGTTAGCCATCTAAAAGCAAAAGAAATTGCCGCTGGACTACATTGCATAGAGACTTACATTACATTTGCTGAAAAAGTCAAACAAACAAAGCACAAGCTATTAAATTTTCTCTTGAAGGCTAAAGCCGAAGGAAAATCAATTGCTGGTTATGGCGCACCAGCTAAAGGTAATACATTGCTCAATTACTGTGGAATTGGGAAAGATTTTATCGATTACACAGTAGATTGTAGCCCCTATAAGCAAGGTCTATTTTTACCTGGAACTCATATTTCCATATTTGAACCAGATAAAATCCGCGAAACTCAGCCAGATTATCTCCTAATTTTACCTTGGAATCTCAAGGAGGAAATTATGGAACAAATGGCATTTATTGGTGAATGGGGTGGACAGTTTGTAGTGCCAATTCCTGAAGTCAAAATTTATCCATCTCCTGTTCCGGATAGCCTTTTAATAGCGTCGTAATTACTAAACATAAGCACGAAAACGCCTTTTATTACTAATTCTTTAATTATCTTGGTAATAGATAGTCTGGAAAAAGCAATTAAAAGGCGTATATCCTTTAAAAATCTGGCTGTCAAACCACAAATAATTAGATCAAGCTGCTGTAAATAGCGATTTCTATTAACTACATCTTTTAATTTAATATGAACAAATTACTTACCATCGCCATTCCTACATTCAATCGTGCTGAATTACTTAATAAACAGTTAGCATGGCTAGCTCAAGCTATCAAAGGTTTTGAAGATGATTGTGAAATTTTAGTTTCTGATAATTGTTCAACAGATAATACTCAGCAGGTAATCCAAAAATGGCAAGCAACACTTAGCAACATCACATTTAATTCTAATAAAAATCCTAAAAATTTAGGCGTTGTCAAAAATATTATGTATTGCCTAAATTCTACAACGACAAAATATGTTTGGACAATTGGTGATGATGACCCAATTCAAGACAGAGCCATTGCTTATGTAATTAGCAAACTCAGACAACATGAAGATTTATCATTATTGTTCCTCAACTTTTCTGGACGGAACCAAATTACTGGTGAACCAGTTCATCCACCAAAAATTATTGGTAATCGTTGGTTTGATGTAGATAGTGAAGATGGTAAAGGTGATGGTAAAGCTATATTCGAGCATTGTTTTTCAAAAAGTGTTGGCGCAGTCATTTTTCTGACTGCTACAATCTACCGCACTGACTTAGTGAAACGCGCTCTCCAAAATTGGCAAGATGCTGAGAATAACTGGATATCTTTAGCATATTTAGCCGGATATTGTGCTGCTAATGGTAGTGTAATTGTCACTAAAGAGACTTATTTGGAATGTGTTGTTGGTGTGAGTTATTGGCAGAAAGAACCAAAATCTGCACTTTTAATGCAATACAAACACATACCCGAAGTGATTTTGAAACTGGAAGAGAATGGATATTCTAAGCAGTTTTGTAGACGGATGCTGTTGCAGAACGGTAAAGAAGTTAACTTGAAAGTTTTCTTGGGTGCTTTAAGAAGATGGCCTATGTCTGCAATTAAGACAGTAGTTCCATTTTTAGCTTTAGTTAGCTTATGTGCTTTGGATGTGATGGTTTTTAAAGAGTTTGGATTAGCAGAATCAAGCGAAATCTCTACTCAAGAAATACGGGGTTATAAGCCATAAGCTATTAAATTACTGATAAAGATACATCTGAACTAGAAGGAATTTACGTCATGTTTAGTGCAATTAAACGCAAAATATCTACACTGTCTTCTGACTTTAAATACTACGTAGCCCGTTGGAAGCATAGCAGAAATCTGCCAGCATTAGAAGGAAGCGATCGCAACATCCTTAATGCTCTCAAAAAAGATGGTGTTTATGTCACAACACTGGCAGATTTAGGGTTAAACTCTACCTCCGAACTGCTCAAAGCTGCTTACCATCAATTGTCTCAGATGGAAAATCCCAACAACGACCATCTAGACGAAAGGTTACCACAAATTTACACAGTTACAGGTTTACCAGAATTTTATGCTTGGGGAATCGAGAAAAGACTGGTCAACATCATCGAAAATTATATCGGTCTTCCGATAGCTTTTCATGGTGTACATTTACGCAAAGATTTCAAGAGCAAACATCAGTTTGGAACACTCCTATGGCATAGTGATGCAGAAGACCGCCGCATTATCAAAATCTTTATTTACTTGAATGATGTAGAAGAAAAAACTGGGCCTTTTGAATATATTCCCCGCTCTTTAACTCCCTTATTTAGCTGGAAATATTTTCAACTTTACTACAAACTTTATAAGTCAAGATATTTGGGTATCGATGACGAAGAAGTAAAAGCAGTCATCCCCAAATCAGCTTGGAAATCCTGTCCCGGCCCAGCAGGTACAGTCATCATTGTAGATACGAAAAATGCTTTGCATCACGGCACAATTCGCATAGAAGACAGGTCAACACTATTCTTTTGTTACACCGCTAATCCCCCCGAACGACCAGACCTTTGTACCCAATATTGGGATGATACATATCCCAGAGCAGAATTACGATCTTCATCAGATGCAATTTCTGTTTAGGGACTAATTATTTACTGTGGGGTGGGCATCTTGCCCGCCTACTAGCCAAAGGCGGGCAAGATGCCCACCCCACAAATATTTCTTGGAAATCCTTTAATCTGTAGGCGTTCTAAAACTCAATATTCATCTCAAATAAATCATCATGATTTTCACCGAAACCGCACTTAAAGACGCATTTATTATTGACTTAGAAGAAAAACCAGACCACCGTGGTTTTTTTGCTCGATCTTTCTGCGCTCAAGAATTTGAGGCACACGGATTAAAGGCAACAGTTGCCCAATGCAACCTATCTTTTAACTACAAAAAAGGCACTATCCGGGGAATGCACTATCAAATTTTGCCAGCAGCCGAAACAAAATTAATTCGCTGTACGAAAGGTGCAATCTATGACGTAATTATTGATATGCGTCCTGAATCTCCCACTTTTTTATCACACATCGGTGTAGAGCTAACTCCAGAAAACCGCCGCGCCTTGTATGTTCCAGAAATGTTTGCTCACGGCTATCAAGCACTCACAGATGAAACCGAGGTTGTATATCAAGTGGGTGAATTTTACACGCCAGGGTATGAAAGAGGTTTACGTTATGATGACCCATTCTTTGAGATTAATTGGCCTTTAGATGTAACTGAAATTTCCGAAAAAGATTTAAATTGGCCTCTGTTGAGAATGATGACTGTTGGAGCAAAATAGCTGTTTGAAAGTTGCAAATACTCTTTGTTTAACTTCACAATTACAAGAGGTATCAAATGCCAAATAATACTCTATCCCATCTGACTACTTCTATCAATTCGTTGTTAAAAAAAGTAGTAAATCGCATTAATTACATCAAAGGCTTAAAGGTTGTTTCACTCAAACCAAACCAGCCTTCTAGAGGGAATGTACTTTTTTCTTACCGGATTGAGCCATTCTTGTTAAAAGCTGGTCAGCCCATACCCCACGACCACACTTGGTACTGGGAGGTTTGGCGGATGGTGCAAACATTTTTGGATCTTGGTTATAACGTTGATGTTATTCAGTTCTACAATGATGAATTCGTTCCTGAAAAACATTATTCATTTTTCATCGATGTCCGTCATCGGATGCAAGAACTAGCACCAAAACTCAATAGAGATTGTGTGAAAATTTTCCACGTTGACATTGCGAATATGGTGTTTCGTAATGCGGCTGAATGTCATAGACATTTAGAACTACAACAACGGCGAGGAATTACTCTCTGTCCACAGCGATATGAAGTGCCTAATTTGGGAATTGAATATGCCGACTATGGCATAGTTTTAGGGAATGAATTTACCATCAATACCTTCAAATACGCGAATAAACCGATTTATCGTGTACCGCTTTCTAATCCTACTGTCTATCCTTGGCCAGAACAAAAAGATTTTGAAGCCGCAAGAAAACATTTTTTATGGTTTGCTAGTCACGGGTTTGTTCATAAAGGTCTGGATTTAGTTTTAGAAGCATTTGCACAAATGCCAGATTTCCATTTAACAGTTTGTGGGCCAATTAAGCAGGAACCAGAATTTGAACAAGCTTTCCATCAAGAGCTTTACGAAACACCAAACATCCATACTTATGGTTGGATTGATGTTACTAGCCCTGAGTTTATAGAAGTTAGCAATAGTTGTATTGGTACTGTGTTAGTTTCAGCAGCAGAAGGTGGAGCGGGCAGCGTTATCACTTGTATGCATACAGGATTAATCCCGATCGTCAATTACGAAACTAGCGTTGATGTGCATGAGGATTACGGTGTCCTATTAAAGAATTCTTCGATCGCAGAAATTCAAGCGGCAGTTAGAAGAATTTCTAATTTGCCTATAGAAGACCTGAAAAGTATGTCTCGAAAGGCGTGGGAATATGTAAGAGCAAATCATACTAAAGAGAACTTTGCCCAAGTATACCGAAATACTATAGAGCAAATTATCGAAAACCACAGCCAGAAAAAGCAGACATCTAGCAAACAACTGGTTAGTAGCGATGCCTCCGGCGGGCTACGCCTACGCTAACACCAATTAACTATGAAAATGTACTTAATATTTAGTTGTAACAAATCATTAAGTGCAAGTTTATAGAGAATTTGTATCACAACCAACAGTTCCAAAAAGGAGTTTAGTTCATGATTATTATCGATCGCGCCTTACAAGCTCGTGCAGCAGCAGGAAATCCTATCAAAGTAGGAATGATCGGTGCTGGTTTCATGGGTCGAGGAATTGCCAACCAAATTGTCAATTCAGTGCCAGGAATGGAGTTAGTTGCTATCTCCAATCGCAAGATTGACGCAGCCAAACAAGCTTATTCGGAAGCAGGAATTGAAGATATTCAAGTTGTTGCAACTGTCAGCGAATTAGAAGATGCGATCGCTAACGGTAAGTATGCAGTCACAGAAGACGCTAAGTTACTGTGTCGAGCTGAAGGCATCGATGCATTAATCGAAGTCACAGGTGCAGTGGAATTTGGCGCTCAGATCGTTATGGAAGCGATCGCTCATTGCAAACATGTGATCATGATGAATGCCGAACTCGACGGCACCATTGGCCCCATCCTAAAAGTGTATGCCGACAAAGCAGGCGTCATTCTCAGCGCTTGCGATGGCGATCAGCCAGGGGTACAAATGAACCTTTACCGCTTTGTCAAAAGCATTGGTTTAACTCCCTTATTGTGCGGTAACATTAAAGGACTCCAAGACCCCTATCGCAATCCCACCACCCAAGAAGGATTTGCTAAACGTTGGGGTCAAAAGCCCCACATGGTGGCTAGCTTCGCAGACGGAACCAAAATTTCCTTCGAGCAAGCGATCGTTGCCAATGCCACAGGGATGAAAGTCGCCAAACGGGGAATGCTGGGATATGACTTCAACGGTTATGTCGATGAAATGACCCAGTTATATGATGTTGAACAACTCAAAGAACTAGGCGGCATTGTCGATTATGTAGTTGGAGCAAAACCAGGCCCAGGCGTATATGTATTTGCCACTCACGACGACCCCAAGCAACAGCACTATCTCAACTTATATAAATTAGGCGAAGGCCCACTTTACAGCTTCTATACTCCTTATCACCTCTGTCATTTTGAAGTTCCCCTGTCCGTAGCGCGTGCTGTCCTATTCGGTGATGCCGTTATGTCTCCACTAGCAGGCCCGCTAGTAGATGTTGTCACCACCGCCAAAATCGACCTGAAAGCAGGAGAAACCCTGGATGGCATCGGCTACTACATGACCTACGGACAATGTGAGAATTCCAATATTGTCCAACAGCAAAATCTCCTACCAATTGGTTTAGCCGAAGGATGTCGCCTGAAACGAGACATTTCTAAGGATCAAGTTCTCACTTATGAGGATGTAGAATTACCTGAAGGCAGACTTTGCGACCAACTACGAACTGAGCAAAACAACTATTTCGCCTCAGAAAAAATCTTGGTAGCAGTTGGATAATAGCGACAAATGAATTGGCTGTAGGGGCGTACAGCTGTACGCCCCTTACGTTTCGGAAAGATCCCCCCGCCTGCGGCGACCCCCTTAAAAAGGGGGTGAAAATTAAAAAAGCCCCCCTTTTTAAGGGGGGTTGGGGGGATCTCCGAGGCCCCTACCAACGTATGTATTTGTCGCCAGAATTTCGTGAAGAGGATAGGAAGTTATACTGCTGAACACTAAAGTTGTTGATAATATATTTGCTGGGGAGCGTTGAAATAAACCTGATCGAAACTTTAGGTTAAATTCATGAAAATTGCTCTAGTCCACGATTATTTAACCCAGCGAGGTGGGGCAGAGCGTGTGTTTGAACTGCTTTGTAAACGGTATCCTGAAGCAGATATTTTCACATCTCTGTACGATCCACAAAAAACTATCGATCTAGGCGATCGCGTAGTCAACACAACTTTCTTACAAAAGATTCCTGGTGCAGCAAAATATTTTAGGTCGATGGCTCCTCTATATTTTCCTGCCTTTCGCGCCTTGGATCTACAAGACTACGATTTAATTATTAGTAGTAGCACCAGCTTTGCCAAAGCAGTGCGAAAAAATCCCAATGCCCGCCACATTTGCTTTTGCCATAACGTCACCCGTTTCTTATGGGATACAGCAACTTATTTAAGAGAGTACGGAGACTATAGATATTTTGCTCCTTTAATAGAACAAGTATTTCAAGTCATGAGAAAGGTAGACCTGAAATATGCCCAGGAACCTGATCTTTATATTGCTAATTCTAGTGTTGTTGCCCGCCGTATTGAAAATATTTATGGCAAAAAGGCAATGATGGTGAATTATCCAATTGATACTAGTAAATTTCTTTTTTCAGATATAAAAGATGAATATTATCTGGCCTCCGCCCGGATGATCAGTTATAAGCGACTTGATATAATAGTCGAAGCTTTTAATTGGTTGGGGTGGCGGTTATTAATATCTGGTGATGGGCCAGAACAAGCACGGTTAAAATCCAAAGCATTACAAAATATTGAATTCTTGGGACACGTAAGTGATAGAACCCGCAAAGACTTGTTTTCCAAAGCCAAGTCTATTATTGTCGCAGCCCTAGAAGATTATGGGTTAGTTCCAGTAGAGGCTAATGCTAGCGGCACACCAGTCATCGCCTATGGAGCAGGTGGAGTATTAGATACTCAAATTCCAGGTGAAACAGGAGTCTTTTTCAAAAGACAAACACCCGAATCTCTACAACTTGCATTACTAGAAGCCAATGGCATTTCTTGGGATTACGATCGCATCCGTAATCATGCAGTAGCAAACTTTTCAGAGAATGCATTCTTTAGTAAAGTTGAGCAAATTATTAACCAAGCTTGTGGTGTGCATCTTTAATAATAAAGAATTCAGGAGTCAGGAGTCAGAATTCAGAATGGGCTAAACCTTAGCTATCCGCTAATAGCATGAACTCTGCCAAACTTGCAAAATCATAGGTTAAATTTACTAGTCTTCAACCAGCGACACATTTAAATTATCTACTGATTACATTCTGACTTCTGAATTCTGAATTCTTCTTTATCTCTTAGCGTAAATCTTGAAGACAAGGATATAAAAGTGGTTCAAACTAGTCTAAATCCTCAAATAATTCCATCATCTGAAAATGAGCCAAGTTACGGACAAATGTTTGCCGTATTTGTGCGGAGATTCCCTTGGTTCTTAGCAGTATTTGTTGCTTCTATTGCTATTGCAAGTATGGTAACTTTAAAAACCAAACCTACTTATAGAAGTTCTATGCAACTGCTTGTAGAGCCTAACTATCAGGGTAAGAAAGAAGGTGCTGGGGTAGACAACCAGTTTACTGACTCGAATGTGTTTATAGATACTGCTACTCAGCTTAACTTGATGCAGAGTTCGGGACTCATCCAAAAAGCAGTTGATAAACTTCAGTCTGACTATCCAGATATAAGTACATCTGAGATTAAAGCTTCTTTGGTCTTAACTCAATTAAGGAGCAAAGAAGATAATGTTGCTACTAAAATATTTCAAGTTGAATACACTGCTGGAGATCCAGAAAAAACACAAAAAGTTCTGGGTGCAATTCGACAAGTTTATGTGGAATATAACAAACAGCAACAGAGTTCTCGTTTGCAAAAAGGTTTGCAAATTATCAGGGAACAGTTAAGTAAAGCCAGTGAAGAAGTAAACGCGGCTGAAACAAATTTACAAAGGTTTCGGAGAAATCAGAACTTAATTGATCCAGAGTCACAGGCGAAAGCTATTGAGACAGCTTTGAACAATATTGGCCAAGAAAGACAGACAACTCGCGCCCAATATGGGGAAGCTTTAGCACGCCAAAAATCTTTAGAAGAACAACTTAATCGTTCTCCCCAAAATGCTCTAGTTGCTTCTCGTCTGAGTCAGTCTACTCGCTACCAAAGCTTACTCAACGAAATCCAAAAAAGCGAACTAGCACTAGCACAAGAACGTTTACGCTTTACAGATCAAACTCCGAGTGTGCAAAAGCTCAAAGAACAGCTTCAGGGACAGAAGGAATTATTACAACAAGAAGTAGGAAGAACTTTAGGCGGAAAGTCTGCTGGTGCTTTCACTTCTGGAGACTCTCTTCTCGAACGAGGACAACTCGGTGAAATTGATCTCAGCCTTGCCGGTCAGCTAGTGGAAACGCAGACTAATATAGTTGCCTTAACTGCTCGCGATCAAACTTTAGTTCAGAAAGAAAACGAGCTACGTTTGGAAATTAAACGTTTCCCGCCTCTGTTAGCTTATTACAATCGGATGCTACCGCAGTTGCAATTTAGTCGTGAAAGATTAGAACAACTTTTAAGAGCAGAACAGCAATTGCGGCAAGAACTTTCCAAGGGTGGATTTAATTGGGAAGTGGTAGAAGATCCCCAACAGGGCGCACAATTAGGCCCCAATCTTCAGCAGAATTTGCTGTTAGGTGCTGTGGTAGGGTTAATGTTAGGAGGTATTGCTGCCTTTATTCGGGAATCGGCTGATGATGCAGTTCACACCACTGCTGAGTTGGAGAAGCAAATGGCTATGCCGTTGTTGGGAACAACTCCCAAATTACCGCCAGCCAAACCCAGAGAATCAATGATCAAGTTACCTTTTGGGAAGCCAGAAGTTCTTGCCCCCTGGACGATTCAGGTATTGCAATCTCCACCGCGTTGGGAATCGCTGGATCTGATTTACAAAAACATTGAACTTTTAAATACTGTTACTAGCTTAAAATCTTTGATGATCACCTCGGCTTTAGCCGATGAGGGTAAATCAGCTTTGGCGTTGGGTTTGGCGATGAGTGCTGCCCGTTTACACAAAAGGGTACTGCTCATTGATGCCAATTTACGCGATCCCAGTCTACACCACCAACTGAATCTTCCTAACGAGCAGGGGCTTTCAACTCTATTGGCGAGTGATGCAAGTCTACCCAACCAGATTAGTCTGCAATACTCAGGTTCCGCTTACATCGATATTTTGACCGCCGGCCCCAAACCTGCTGATCCAGCTAATCTGTTGAGTTCGCCTCGGATGATGCAACTAATGGCAGCATTTGAGGAAAACTATGATTTGGTACTGATAGATGCTCCCCCAGTTCTCGGCTTGGTGGATGCTATGCTCACCGCCTCATCTTGTCGTAGCGTGGTTATGGTGGCAAGCATTGGTATTGTGACGCGGAGTCAGCTTAATCAAGCAACAGCCATGCTGAGTAAGTTAAATCTGATTGGGGTTGTAGCTAATGGGGTATCAAACTCTAGCAGTAATTACGTACCTTATATCAAACAACAGCAATTAGCCCTGCGACAAGCTGTAGAAAAGTAATTCGTAATTTCTCGTTTCTAGCCTCTGGCTGGAAATGCATTCAAAGCGGCTCTGCCGCGAGTAAGGGAGGCGGAGCCTCTAGGATGGCATTCCCAGTCGGAGACTGGGAACGAGGTAAAGACTGATTAGGTAGGGGCAATTCATGAATTGCCCCTACATTTTTATGACCAAAATTTAATTTTATTGCTATCAGGAAAATTTCAGTATATTTATGCTATCTTTATGGATTTTCAGGGAAATCACTGGCTCTTTAAAGAGTAAATAAAGAATTTATTTGAGCGATCGCTATTTCTACATAGTCTTATATTCTAGAGATTAAAGCACCTTCATAAAGGCTAGAAGACAAGAGTGGACTGGTTTTGGTAAATCTATCGACACAAGAAACACCTCAGTACGATTAAACGTATATATAGATTTATGGGTAATTTCCCTCTACACATTTCTACTTTCAGTAGTTACCGGAAAAATACCAATTACCCATGAATATTGATAGTAACGTTGATTTGTACACCTCTACACCAGCAGAATTCTGCATGATGTGTGCTTGGCTGAGTGGCAAATAGCAATAGCATATTTTTGCCCTCAATCTTTTTGGACTGACAACAAGATTCGGATTTGGGTCTTTGGCATTGATAGCCTTTGATAACGCCTCAGTAATTCACTCCTGTATAAACCCAAAGACATTATGACAACTTCAATAATTCCAACTCTACAGAATTTATATGATGTAACCCAGGAAAACCAAGATAATCGTGGGTACTGCACACTCCAATGGCGGCGCGGTAAGTTGTTGGTGAAGGTGCCTGGAAAAGTTAAACAACCATATCTGCCTGCATTAGATAGTAAGCGATCGCTAGTAAAATGCTTACAACATTCTCCAGTAAGTTTGGTAAGCATAGATCCAAAGCTGGGTGAAGCTTCGCTCCGGTTTTGGGCAGATGCATGTGAAGAAGCTCAAAAGCCAATATTCCTCAGCATACCCACTGGCAAAAAACTACCCTTCAGACAATTGCAGCGACTAATTGATTGGATTGCTGCTTTAGGGTTGCTGCTATTACTGAGTCCAGTAATGCTGGGATTGATTGTGTTGATGCAGGTTTACTCACCAGGATCACTTTTTTGTCATGAATGGCGTGTTGGAGAACGGGGTAAACTCTTTCAATCGATGAGTTTTTGCACGTACAACACCACACCCCTAGAGCGTTGGATGGGCAAATACAATCTCAACAATCTGCCACAGTTATTTAACGTGCTGCGGGGTGACATGAGTTTAACCGGCTCTCGTTGTTGGACTTTAGAAGATGCAGTACAGCTAAATAAACTACCAGCTTTATGGGAAGTAGAGGCACAGTCTCACCTGTTACATCTGGATGGCCAAACCCTATGAAAAGGAGTCAGAATTCAGAATTCAGAATACCTCAACAGTCAAGTCAGGGGCAACAGTCACGGAAAGAATTTTTTCTTCTCCACGATAGCGTAGCGGTAGCGAATCCTTGAGTGTCTTAAAATCGCTTGCTCTAAACCTCGATTTTCCATCCAGTCGCACAGAATCCATTCTGGATTCTGGCTCCTGAATTCTGAATTCTTCTTCCGTAATTGATGATTTCATCTACCGCACTGAGGCTAAAGTAAAAATTGCTTGCGTAGCATCTATAGCGGTCTATCTACCTTGCCAAACTATTATTATAAAATTCATGCATTCTCAACTTCCTCAACAACTTCGTAATCTGCTCAAAGCTACCAGCTTTTGGCAAGAAAACTATTTGATATTGCGAGAATTTAAACACTTTCGCAAAATTGCAATTTTAGCTCTGATATTTTCGATTTTGGCGGCAACTTTTGAAGGCGTGAGTATTGGTTTCTTACTTTCATTTTTGCAAAGTTTAACCAGCCCCAATGCTCAACCTGTCCAAACAGGAATAGAATGGTTTGATATTTGGATTCTGGGAGCCAAGACATCAGCAATTAATCGCCTCTACCGCGTATCTTTGCTGATTTTATTGAGTACTTGGTTACGTGCTACCTTCAATTATTTTTCTCAAGTCTATACTGAATTATCTCAACTACATCTTGCCGACCGCTTACGTAAGCAAATTTTTGAACAGTTACAATCTTTATCGCTGAGTTACTTTGCCAAAACTCGTTCTGGTGAACTAATTAACACAATTACCACAGAAATCGAAAAGATCAGACAGGGTTTCAGTGGCGGTGCTTTTTTAGTAACAAGAGGATTGACAACTATTGTCTACTTAATATCAATGTTTTTGATATCATGGCAACTGACGCTAATTTCAGCATTACTATTTACACTTTTAGGTGTGGGGTTGTCTAATCTGAACGCTAGAGTCAGAGAATCAAGTTTTGGGATGACAACTGCTAATGCTAATTTTACATCAACAGCCATAGAATTTATTAATGGAATTCGGACTGTTCACACCTGCGGTACTCAAGAATTTGAGCGTCAGCGTTACTACAAAGCTAGCGACAAAGTAATAAGTTCTACAACAAAAGTTGTATTCACTTGGACACTTGTGAAGCCAATTGCCGAAGGGGTAGCAACTACGGTATTGGTGGGAATGATTATTTTGGCTTTCACTAGCCTTGTTACCAATGGAACACTACAAGTTGCTTCTTTGCTAACCTTTTTCTTTGTGTTATTTCGCTTTATTCCCTTCGTTCAAGATATCAATGGGACGAGAGCATATCTCAGTACTTTACATGGTTCGGCAGACAATGTTAAAAAGCTGTTGACAACGGAGGAAAAATATTACTTTAAAAATGGCAAAGTTCAGTTTACTGGTTTAAAAAGATCAATAGATTTAGTATCTGTAGATTTTGGTTATGATGATGAAAATCTAGTGCTGCATAATATTACCCTAACTATTGAAAAGGGAAAAATGACAGCATTAGTCGGAGCCTCTGGTGCTGGTAAAACAACTCTTGCGGATTTAATTCCCAGATTTTATAATGCTACAGATGGATATCTCTATATTGATGAAATTGATATTCAGCAGTTTGAAATTAACTCTCTGCGTCGCAAAATAGCTGTTGTCAGTCAGGATACTTTTATCTTCAATACTAATGTTTGGGAAAATATTTCTTACGGGACTCCAGAAGCAACTAATGAGGAAATTCAAGAAGCAGCTAAACTAGCAAACGCACTAGAATTTATTTTAGAAATGCCCGAAGGTTTTAACACCCAATTGGGAGATCGGGGTGTTAGATTATCTGGAGGACAAAGACAGCGAATTGCTATTGCACGAGCTTTGCTAAGGAACCCCGAAATTTTGATTTTGGATGAAGCAACTAGCGCCTTAGATTCACTATCTGAGCGCTTAATTCAAGATTCATTAGAAAAGCTATCTGTTGGTAAAACAGTAATTGCGATCGCTCACCGTCTTTCTACTATTTCTAAAGCAGATAAAGTTGTAGTTTTAGAACAGGGACGGATAGTAGAACAAGGTAAATATCAAGAACTTTTGGAACTAAAAGGTAAGCTTTGGAAATATCATCAAATGCAGTATGAAGTAAGACAATCGGATTAGAAGCAATATCCGATTACCCAAAGACTTGTAACCTATAAATCGGCTGTATATTTCTACAGCCGTATGACCCTAACTATGTATCTGTAACAGTAATTGGGTGAAATTGTATCGGAGGATGTCTGAAAAGTCGCAAAGTATACTGTGAACCCCTCTCCAAACCTCTCCCCGAAACGGAGAGAGGCTTTGAAACCCCTATTCCCTTGTAGCTATGGGGGTTAGGTTTCCGAGGCTTAGATGTTATCAAAAATACTTTTCAGACATCCTCTCGCCAAAAAACAGTATTCTAAAGCTTTATTATCTTTGATAATATCCCTCTTCTGTCACTTTCCGGGAAAGTGATCGCTAGAAGCCTCATGAGGCAATCAATACAAGCTATACTATTAGAAAAAAATAGGACTTGTATTTGTTATTAGAAAATAATCGCGCAATCGCTTGTTATACAAAAGCTCTAGATTTTAGAAAAGGCAAATGTTTTCGGAGAGTGACAGAAGAGGGATATAGCGTTTCCCAGGCAACTGAGGTACATCCAAATCTTGCTCACCAAGGTTAATAGCTTTAAAAACGTACCTGACTAGGTCGGGAACCGCTATAAGTTTTTAGCAATTATCAAACTTGGTTAAATATACTAAAAAATAACAGAAAATATGTACCAGAAAATAATTGACCCAAACCTGATTTATCAATGCTCCAATTTTGATGTAGGTGAGGGCGGAGGTGTTGAAACTTATTTAGCTTCTCTATTTGAACATCGACCACACGAAGTTAGCGATCGCGTGATAAAATCACTCGATAATGTAGATCAAAGCCAGTTTAAACTGCTGCACATTCACAGCCCAGATTTGCTGTTGCAGCTTACAGGCGAATGTCCCGCAGTTTTCAGCGTTCATAATCACTCATTCTACTGTCCTAGTGGCACAAAGTATTTAGCAGAGCAGCGGACAATCTGCGATCGCAATTTCTCTTACTTAGGATGTACCTGGGGTAAGTTAATAGATAAATGTGGTAGCCGTAGGCCTTTAAGAACTCTTAGAGAACTTCAAAATACTCATCAATTATTAGATTTATTAAAAAAGGTAAAAATTACTTTTCTGGCTAATAGCGAATATGTGCGCCAAGAATTAATTAAAAATGGTGTACCCCCTGAACAAACTGTAACAATACACTGTGGTATATCTGTACCGCAAACAGCAACCGTACCCCTAAGTTTAGAAGTTCATAAAAATCATAGAATTTTGTTTGCTGGACGAATTGTTTCTGATAAAGGTCTGGAATGGTTACTCAAAACCTTAATACATACAGACCCAAAAATTCAACTTGATATTGCGGGTGAAGGCTGGGAACGACCCCGCTTAGAAAAGTTAGCAAAGACCCTCGGATTGAATGACCGAATTACTTGGCATGGTTGGTGCGATCGCGATAAAATAAATCAACTTTATCAACAGTGTTTTGCAGTCGTTTTTCCTAGTGTTTGGCCTGAACCTGCTGGTCTTGTAACTCTCGAAGCATACTCTCGTTGTCGGCCTGTAATTGGTAGTGCAGTCGGAGGAATTCCAGAACATTTACGAGATGGAGAAACGGGTATTCTTGTTCCAGGTAATGATATTCAAAAACTAGCTGATGCCATCCATGAGTTGTATAGAGATTATCAAAAAAGCCGATATATGGGCGAACAAGGTCATGCTTTATTGATGAAAGAATTTACAATGGCTGCTCATGTAAATAATCTGCGAACAATTTATGCAAAAACAATAGCTGAATTTCCTTCGAGAGCGAAAAAGTTATATAGCATCCCTCAAGCTAAATAATCTGAGTTCGCTAAAAATATCAATTAGTGCAATCTTCTACTTAGAAAAAATCAAGGGAGAACAATATGTCATTGCAGCAAGAATGCGAACCACCTTTAGTTAGCGTGATTATTCCCACCTATAACCGTTCAGAGTATCTTAAGCTAGCGATCGCTAGTGCTGTAAAACAAACTTATCAAAATATCGAAATTATTATTTCTGATAATTGTAGCCCAGAAAATCCTCAAGCACTTGTCGAATCTTTTGGTGATTCACGTATCAGATTTTGGCGACATCAGCAAAATGTGGGTATGCTTGCTAATCAGCAGCATGGCTTTAAGATGGCACAGGGTAAATATGTTGCTAGTCTCCATGATGATGATATCTGGAATGAAGATTTTTTAACAAAGCTAGTACCACTACTTGAAGCAAATTCTGAGTTAGTTATCGCTTTTTGCGACCAATATATTATAAATGCATCTGGGAAAATTAATAAAATTGGAACTGAAGAAAATACACGTGCTTACAAACGGGACAAACTAGCAAAAGGAATTCATCAATCTTTTTATAAAATTGGATTGATAGATAAAAGCATACCCACTGCTGCATCTTGTGTAATTCGCAATAATTTTATTGATTGGCATACTATTCCCTCAGAAGTTGGCGGAATGTGGGATTTATATTTAACTTACCTCTGCTGTATATCTGGTGGTAGCGCTTATTACTATCCTGAAAGATTGACGCAATATCGCGCCCATGAGCAAACTGATACTATGCTCAGTGGCAGTCGAGATGTACAGGCAAAAATTCGCAAAGCTAAAAGCGAAATGTTTTGTTATCAAGTCTTTATGGAAGACCCTCGCTTACAGCACTTTAAAACTTACTTTCAACGGAAATGGTTAGAAGCTAATACTACTTTAGGAATTGGTTTGCTGCGAAGTGAACAAATAGCCGCAGCACGCCCTTATTTTTGGCAAGTGCTGAATCAACAAAAATTTGATGTGCGAACTATAGCGGCACTTACTCTTAGTTTCACGCCGCGAGTTGTGGCAAGTAAGTTAATGAAAATACCGAAATAATGAAAAACTCCACCCACAAGGGGATGGAGTTTTTGGGCATGGGGAATGGGGAATGGGGCATGGGGAAGAAGGTACTAATTATGCCCCAAGCGACAGGGCGATTATCCCTCTCCAGACACCTGGGGATGGAGTTTACCGTCGCTTTCAATAAAGTAATAGTGAACGCAGAGGCAAGAAAATAAGATTATTTAAAATTCTTTATCTGCGGTTATGAGTGAGCTTTTATAATTAAGGAAGGTAATGGATGAAACTTTGTATTGTTACTCATAAAATCAAAAAAGGTGATGGTCAGGGGCGGGTAAACTATGAAGTTGCTAATGAAGCAATTCGTCGTGGTCATCACCTGACATTATTAGCTAGTGAAGTTGCTCCAGAACTAGAAGACAATAGCCAAGTTAATTGGATTAAAATTCCAGTCAAAGGCTATCCCACAGAATTTGTGCGTAATTTTGTATTTGCTCAAAAAAGTGCAGATTGGTTACGTCAACATCGCTCTGAAATTGATTTAGTTAAAGTCAATGGAGCGATTAATCTGGCTGCGGCTGATGTGAATGCTGTACATTTTGTCCACAGTTCATGGTTGCGATCGCCTGTTCATATTTCCCGCAACCGCCGAGACTTATATGGTTTCTATCAATGGCTGTTTACGGCTTTTAATGCCCATTGGGAAAAACAGGCTTTCCAAAAAGCGCAGGTTGTCGTAGCTGTATCGGAAAAAATTGGTCACGAATTAGTCAATATTGGTGTACCTCGTTCTCGGATTCGCGTAATTGTCAATGGCGTAGACTTAGAAGAGTTTGCCCCTGGCCAAAGCGACCGCCAAAAATTAGGTTTACCGGAAAATGTCACCCTAGCATTGTTCGCTGGAGACATCCGCACACCGAGAAAGAACTTAGATACCATACTGCACGCCTTGGTGAAAGTTCCCGATTTACATCTGGCGGTGGTGGGCCATATCGAAGGTAGTCCCTTCCCTCAACTGGCAGCTTCCTTGGGGTTAAGCGATCGCGTGCATTTTCTCGGATATCGTCGTGATATCCCCGAAATTATGCGGTCAGTAGATTTATTTATTTTTCCTTCCCGATATGAAGCTTGTAGCCTCGTATTGTTAGAAGCACTTTCTTCAGGACTACCAGTAATTACTGCCACAGCTACCGGAGGTGCAGAGTTGGTGACACCAGAATGTGGCATCGTCTTACCCGACTCAGATGATATTGATGCTTTAGCTGTGGCGTTGATGTCCTTGGTGAACGATGTCCCATTGATGCAGCAAATGAGCAAAGCAGCTCGTTCTGTGGCAGAACAACATAGCTGGATTACTATGGCACAAACTTATGTGGATCTATTCGAGGAGTTAAGCAAGAATGCGGAACACTGTTCTGATACCGACTTATCGCCGTCCACAAGACCTATCACGCTGCCTTTTGGCGCTACAGGAGCAAATTAAACCCGTTGATCAGGTGATAGTGGTTGTCCGCGATACGGATGCAGAAACTTGGCAATTCCTGGCGCAATTAAACGCGCCCAACTTGCCACTGCATACTGTGAAAGTTACACAACCGGGGGTAGTAGCAGCCCTCAACGCCGGATTGGCAGCAGTGGAAGGCGATATTGTTTCCATTACTGATGATGATGCCGCACCTCACCCAGATTGGTTAGAGCGCATCGCCGCTTACTTTACCTCAGATAGTCGCCTCGGCGGTCTGGGAGGGCGTGATTGGATACACCACGGCAGCAAATTAGAAGACGCATCCCGCCCAGTAGTAGGACAATTGCAGTGGTTTGGGCGAGTAATTGGCAACCATCACCTGGGAGTGGGAGAACCCCGCGAAGTCGATATTCTCAAGGGCGTAAACATGAGTTTTCGTAAAGAGGCAATCGGACAATTACGCTTTGATGAACGGATGCGTGGTACTGGAGCGCAAGTACACTTTGAAATGGCATTCACTCTGACATTAAAACGGGCTGGTTGGAAAATAATTTATGATCCTAATGTTGCTGTAGATCACTATCCAGCACAACGTTTTGATGAAGATCAGCGAAATAACTTTAATGAAGTTGCCTTTATTAATTTAGTTCATAACGAAACCTTAGTCTTATTAGAGCATCTGCCATTTATCCGCCGAATTGTATTTTTATTCTGGGCAATATTCGTGGGTACATGCGATAGCTTGGGCTTCGTACAATGGCTAAGATTTTTACCTAGTCAAGGGCAGTTGGCGGGGAAAAAATTGCTAGCATCTTGGCGTGGGCGTTGGCAAGGATATAAAGAATTCGTAATTCGTAATTCGTAATTAAAGTTGAAATTGATGGGTAAAGAAGTTTGTAGTAATGACTTTAGTCTTTATTTTAACGTGAATTCGACAGACCTCTCCCTCCCAGCCTCCCTCTCCGAAGCGGAAAGGGAGGAGCAACACAAAAATTAGGTTCTTAAGCCTCTCTCCGTTTCGGGGAGAGGTTTGGAGAGGGGTTCTTCAGAATCTATCGAACTCAAGTTTATTTTTTAAGCACTAAAGTGCTTACTACAAACCTTTGGTAAATCCAAAATCTAAAATTGAATGAATTCTAGACAGATACTTTTTAATAGTTTTTCACAAGAAAACTATTCTCCCCAAGAGCGATCGCTACAGGGTTGGATGGCGATCGCAGGTTTTCTATTACTGACTGTAGTTTGCTATTTTGCTGGTGCTACTGCTGCATTGCGCCTAATTTATCCGGTGACAGCTTTAATAGTAGCCGTGTTTTTATACTTGCGGCATCCCATTCTCTACATCAGCTTTACCTGGTGGATCTGGTTTCTGACGCCCTTAGCTACCCGCTTAGTTGACTATCGAGTTGGCTGGGATGCTAGCCGTCAAATGCTCATAGCACCCTATTTAGTGGTGTTTGTCACCATAGCAACTTTTTTACGACACTTTCCCCGCGCCTCTCGCCAAGGCGGATTACCCTTTGTTTTGGCTTTTATTGGAGTGTTCTATGGTTTTCTGATAGGTCTGATTTATAATCCACCTATCCCTGTAGCCCGCGGTTTATTAGATTGGCTCAGTCCGATCATCTTCGCTTTTCACTTATTTACTAATTGGCGAGATTATCCCAGCTATCGCCAGAATATTCAGCGAACATTCCTCTGGTGTGTGTTGATTTTAGGGGCTTATGGCGTATACCAATTCGTGGTAGCTCCTGAATGGGACAGATATTGGCTCATCGAATCAAAATTATTCACCAGTTCTGGAAACCCCGTACCCTTTGGGATGCGCGTCTGGAGTACATTGCATTCAGTCGGCCCCTTTGGTGCTGTTATGCAGGCTGGGTTACTGTTGTTATTTACTAGTTCAGGGAATTTAATTTTTCCTGCTTCAGCTGTTGGTTACTTATCTTTTTTGTTGACGCAAGCACGTACTAATTGGGGAGGCTGGTTATTTGGAGTAATTATGATTATGGGTTCAGTCAAAACCCGAATTCAAATGCGTTTAATTGGCATAATCGTGGTGATGGCAATTTGTGTTGTGCCATTGACAACTATCGAGCCAATTGCCGGAGTGGTAGCAGCGCGTTTGGAAACTTTGTCCAGTCTTGAAGATGACGGCAGCTTTCAAGATAGATCGGGAAGTTATGACAAAAATCTTGGTTTAGCCCTTTCTAATGCTTTAGGTAATGGGTTAGGAAATATTTGGAAAGTCAACGAAAAAACTGGTCAAATTGAAGTGGTGGTGATTGATAGCGGTATTTTAGATATGTTTTTCACTCTTGGTTGGTTTGGAGCCATCTTTTATATGGGTGGATTAATTTTTTTAATTATTAGTGTCAGCAAATATGGTGAAGGTCGTTTTGATAGTTTTATCAGTGCTGCCCGCGCTATTGGTATTAGTTCTGCTACTCAGCTAGTTATTGGTAGTGGGATGTTAAGCGTCGCAGGGATGATTCTTTGGGGATTTTTAGCTATGGCTATGGCGGGACATAAATATTATCAACATCAAAATAATTCGTTAAGTGGTCATTAGTCATCGAAACAGAATTCAGGAGTCAGGAGTCAGAATGGGCTAAACGCCCCGCTACCGCTAACAGAATGAATTTTGTACGAGTGGCGGATAGCGCCGGCGGCAAGCGAGTCCGCGTTCGCGTAGCGTCTCGTAGAGAGCGTCTTGATTCTGACTCCTGAATTCTGACTTCTGAATTCTTCTTCAATAGTCATTTGTCATTGGATTTTGTTAAAAGACGAAACTTATAACTTAAATAGGAATGATATAGATTATGAAAGTAATTATTGTAATGCCGCTGGCTGAACAACGAGGCGGCGGTGAAATGATGCTTTGGGATTTGGTGAAGCAGGGACGTAATGCTGGTGTCGAGTGGCTGGTGATATTTTTAGAAGACGGCCCGATGGTCGAACAAGTAAGGTCGCTTGGTATTGATACGCGAGTTGTGGAAAGTGGGCGTTTACGCCAAATCCACCGTTTTATTGCCGCCGTTTTTCGGATAGCTGCGATCGCACGCCGCGAACGTGCAGATATAATTGTCAATTGGATGTGGATCACGCATATATCTGGAGGTTTGGCGGCGATACTGGCGGGCTTGCCAGCTATATGGTATCAACTAGAAGTACCTAGTGATAAGACTTGGTTAGTACGATTTGCTACTTTAATCCCAGCGCGGGCAATTATCACTCTCTCCCAAGATGGTAAGCAAGCACAGGCAGAAATTTGGCCCCACAGACCAACACCTTTGGTTTATCCTGGTGTCGCATTAGACCGATTTGAGCCTAATGCTTTACCAACTCCAGAAGAAGCACGCCGGAAACTGGGCTTACCTTTACACGGGCCGTTGATTGGAATTGTTGGGCGATTGCAACGATGGAAGGGAATGCACGTATTGGTGCAAGCAATGCCCAAAATTTTACAGAAGTATCCCGATGCCCATTGTGTTGTGGTTGGCGGTAAACATGATTTGGAGCCGGATTATGAGGACTTCTTAAAAACTGAAATCGCAACCTTGGGCTTGAAAGAGCAAGTAATTATGGCTGGGCTACAGCGTAATATCCCAGAGTGGGTACAGGCGATGGATGTATTCGTTCATGCATCGGATAAAGAGCCGTTTGGGATTGTGATTATTGAGGCGATGGCACTGGGTAAACCTGTGATTGCTGGTGATGCAGGTGGCCCGACGGAAATTATTACCGATGGCATGAATGGACTATTAACACCTTACGGCGATGCAGAGAAATTAGCGATCGCAATTCTCCGCTATCTTGACGAACAAGAATTTGCCCGGAGTGCGGGAGTAGCCGCCAGACAACGCGCCCTCGATTTTTCAACGCAGAACTATGCCCAAAATTTTATTAATGCAATTCGTTCTGCGATGCCTAGCACTCTATCGCAAAAGTTTTAATCCTTGTTGTAAACAATGCTGAGTGCGATTATTAACGCCATGTGCGACTTTATCTCAAACCTAACCCCTAACCCCTTCCCTACAAGGGAAGGGGAGCAAAAATCAAAGCCTCTCTCCTTTTAGGAGAGAGGTTTGGAGAGAGGTCAGAATATTAAGTTGCACATCGCGTATTATTACTTTATTTTTACTCAGCACTCAGCACTCATTACTCAGCACTCCTTAACTAAGCACTTCTCAAGGCCACAATGGGGTCGAGTTTAGCGGCGCGACGTGCAGGAACAACGCCAAAAAATAAACCAATACCTCCAGAGACACCAACTGCCATAGTAATCGCTACAGGAGAAAGACTCGCTTCTAAAGGTGTCAAGGCTCCCACTAATAGGATGCCACTAATACCAACCGCAGTCCCAACTAAACCGCCAGCTGCGGAAACTATCACTGCCTCAATGATGAACTGTAGCAAAATATCTTGCTCAGTTGCCCCGATCGCTTTTCGCAATCCGATTTCTTGGGTGCGTTCGGTGACGGAAACTAGCATAATATTCATGATGCCGATGCCGCCGACAAATAACGATATGCCTGCGATCGCAGCTAGCATAATTGTCAATGCACCTGTAATTTGACCGACAGTTTGCAAAGCATCTTTCTGGGTGCGAAGAGTAAAGTCATCTTCACCATTAATTTTGTGCCGTAGACGTAACAAATTAGTAATTTGAAATTCTGCTGCATCCACGCTCTCTGAATCACGAGCTGCCGCGACAAGGTAATCTAAAGCAATACCATAGGGAGAATTCTTTCCCACAAGTCGGTTTGCTGAAGTTGTAATTGGTATTAAGGCAGCATCATCATAATCTGCTCCCACACTGGAACCTTTGGCTATTAACGTCCCAATCACTTGAAAGCTGGTATTTCCAACTCGCAATTGCTCACCTATCGGGTTACTATTACCGAATAGTTTTTCTGCCAAGTCTCCACCTAGTACAACGACTTGGTTATTTCGCTTCATGTCTACATCGCTGAAAAACCTGCCTTTATCAGTTTCAAAATCCCGCACTGATAGGAAGCTGGGAGTTGTGCCAATGATGTTGACATCGGTGTTTTTATTGCGATATGTAACTACCTGTCTTCTGTTTAACTCTGGCGCAACTCCCACTACTGTTGGTACTTGAGAAGCGATCGCTTCCGCATCTTGCAACACCAGAGTTTTTGGCACTTCAAAGGATATCCGCTGAGTTTCTCGATTACCTGGCAGTACAAATAGCACATTTGGCCCTAGTGACTCCAGCTGTTTATTAACGAACTTTTGCCCACCTTCGCCAATCCCAATCATGGCAATCACTGAGGCGTTGCCAATAACTATACCCAACATCGTGAGGGCACTACGCAGCTTATTCGATAGCAGAGTTTTCCCCGCCATTTGGACACTTTCTAAAAAATTCATGTTTTAAACAATTACTAATTACGAATTATTCTGTTCTTTCGCCTTTTCAATTTTGTAGTCTTTAGGTGGGTTCACAAAAACGCGATCGCCTTCTTTAATTCCCCCTAAAATCTGAGTTTGGTCTTGAATTTGCGCCCCAATTGTAACTTCGCGGAACTGGGGTTTATTGTTTGCATCTGGTATGAGTACCCCAGTTTGACCCTTTTCGGTGACGATTGACACCGTTGGTAACACTAAGGCATTATTAACGCGATCGCCCAAGAAAGTCAGATCCACATTTAAGCCAGAACGCAGTTTATCTGTGCCAGTATCGAGACTAACCCGCACCTGGAAGGATGTTACACCTTGTTCCACCACTGCTTCGGGAGCAATCAGGCGCACTTTACCTTTAAAAACTTGATCGGGATAGGCATCGGCGACAATTTCCACCTGCTGTCCCTGCTTAATTCTGCCAATATCGGCTTCGGGAACTTGAGCTAATACTTCTAAACCCCTTGCTACGGCGACAATTGAACTAGAAGTTGCTGACGCACTAGCAGAAGCAGAGGTTGTCGGTGTGACAAATGCCCCTGGATCAGCATATTTTTGGGTAACAATTCCCGAAAGAGGAGCGCGAATAATAGTCTCATCTAACTGCACTTGCACACCCTTCAATTGAGCCTCAGCGGATGCAACAGCGGCTTGACGCTGGACAATTTCTTCAGAACGGGTGCCATCTTCTAACAGTACCAATGCTGCTCGTGCTTCATTCACAGCGGCTTGGCGTTGGTCGATTTCCTCAGTCCGAGTGCCACTTTGGACTAATGACAATCGTTTTTTAGCTTCTTCTAGACTAGCTCTAGCACTTTTGTCGTCGCTGATGGCTTGATCGAGTAATTGTTTTCTCTCTGCTCCCTCTTTATACAAGTATTGATAACGCTTTACCTGTTCACCGGTGTAATTCACCCTTGCTTGAGCTGCATCCACTTGTGATTGAGATTGAGCAATCTCTTGAGGACGATTACCAGCCTTAGCCGCAGCTAGTTGGGCTTGTGCTTGTGCTAATCGCGCCCTAGATTGAGCGATTTCTTGAGGACGACTACCAGCAACGGCTTGGGCTAGCTGTGCTTGACTTTGGGCTAAGTTGGCACGGTACTGGCTCCTTTGAGCTTCGATGCTGGCACTATCCATCCGGGCGAGAATTTGCCCTTGTTGAATGCGATCGCCTTGTTCCACGTATAATTGCGACAGCACACCGGGGTTCTTCGGACTAATATTTACGCTCTGAACTGGTACGACTTTGCCACTAGCTGTAATCCGCAATGTCACATTTTGTGCTGCCACTGGCACAGTTAATTGAGCAATATCTTCTTTGTTTGTCCCTTGATTTACCAAGGTATAGGTTGTAACTGTACCTACAACCAAAGCACCCCCTGCCATCAGCCCCATCAGCCAGCGTAATGGATACTTAACTTTGCCAATAACCGGAATTTCTATGTGCGTAGCCATGTTAAAGAAGCCTGTAAATCTTGTTATATAAGAGTAGCTTTTAGTTAGAGAACAAATTGAGAATACGGGGTTGTTAAAGCTTTAGGATTAAATTTTTATGAGTGAAGAAACAACTAGTACCGCAAGGCGGAATTAAAAATTAAAAATTAAAAATGAAGACAGCGTAAGGGTTTTGTTGATTGGGAATGGGTGGTTTATTTCCGCCGTACTGTACTAGACGCATATAGGACTCGTATTTGATTTGAAAAAAACTCAGTACACTTTTATTCCTTCTTCCCTGTTCCCTATTCCCTGTTCCCTGTTCCCTCCCTACGTAAATAATTTCAGGAATCAAAGCGGATTCCTATAGTGTGCTTCATATTTGCTTAATCTTCCTTCATACTAGGCATTAGTATTTCTGTATGTCTTCACCTGAATGGGTGACTTTAGCCACAATGTATTAGTGCAATCCTGAACCATTCGTGAGATTCTACGGCTTGCAATTCTCACAAATTTAATAGGATTGCTATGGTGCAATCAGGGATTAGTTGCTCTGTATCCTTTTCCCTATTCCCAAGGCAGTTTGTAATTATTGCTGAAATTGGGTTAGTAACCAAGCACCAACTTGACTTTGATTTATTTGGCGAATCTGTCGTAATGCTAATCCTGCTAATACCTGAGATTCTGTAATTCGCCTACTACCTTGGTTCTCAATGGCAAAAGCCATAACTTGGACATTCTGGACATTTAAAATCCAGTATTCTTTCACTCCTAAATCTTCGTACAAAAGCTGTTTTTCACCTTGATCATCAGCAAGTGAAGTATTCGCAACTTCAATAACTAAATCTGGTGGTGGATATATATCTAGATTAATGATTGAAGTTCCATAAGAAATAACACCCACATTTTCACCAATATAGTAACATGCGTCAGCTTCCCGCTTCCTTGCGAGAGTTCAAGGGGTCGTAATGATTTACTCCTTTTGCCTCCTGCCTCCTTTACGATACTTAAACTGATCTACTACTGTAAAACTAGTACATCGTGGAGAAGATTTTCCGCCATATTTTTCTGTATTTGATTCCAAATTATGGAAATAAATTTGTCCAGGTCGAATGGTTTAAGTAAATATTCTTCAAACTCTACATCTGGAATTTGGTCATGAGTACCTGTGGTAGATGTCGAAGTCACAATGATTGGAATATGATTACCATTATCTGCTTCCATAGCACTCAATGTGTTGAGCAATGTATAAATACTTTCACCGAAAAACCTAATTTCACAGACAATGATGTTGGGTGTAAACCAACTCAGGGTTTCTAAAGCTTCTTTTACTGAACCGGCGGTAATCACATTTGCGCTCAGGTCTTTGAGTAAAAATGCGTACAAATCTCTACTATCGCGATCGTTGTCTACAACAAGTACTTGTACACCTTTAAGTATCCCAACTGCCAAGCAAAAGTCATTGATTAAATTCATAATAAGACCTGCGATTAAGGCTTAAGTGCAAAGTGATCTAAAAAATCCTTAGTCTTAAGGAGAGCAGAGAACCGAATAGGTCAAATAAAAAGTAGCAGAAAACCACTTAAGGCTTAAAATTACTAGGTTATGTTCTTATACTATGAGCAAGTGTTGTTTGATTTCCTAAATGAGTTGATTAATTACGACACAAAACGTAGGAAAGCTTTACAAATTACAAAAATTTCTGCTTCATCTGTAAGGGGATGTTTTAAAAGTCCTCTAGTCGGTAGCAAAACGTTTTAGATCCCCTTAAATCCCTCTTTTTAAGGGGGACTTTTAGGATTTCCCCCTCAAAAAGGCTACTGTGCATACACAAGTCTGAAATAGCTGATTAATCAAGGTTTTACCCC
Source organism: Nostoc edaphicum CCNP1411 (assembly GCF_014023275.1). Classification (NCBI taxonomy): domain Bacteria; kingdom Bacillati; phylum Cyanobacteriota; class Cyanophyceae; order Nostocales; family Nostocaceae; genus Nostoc; species Nostoc edaphicum. The sequence goes on along the minus strand of NZ_CP054698.1, from coordinate 3,981,901 downwards.
ACCCTAACCCTCCCCTTGCAAACTACGGTGTACACACATCTTTGTGCTAGGTGCAAAATGTCGTTTGATCCCCCTAAATCCCCCTTAAAAAGGGGGACTTTAATTCTAGTTCCCCCCTTTTTTAAGGGGGGTTAGGGGGGATCTAAACGTTGTGGGGCTGGGTTATCAGACTTCTGTGTACACCGTAGCCCCTTGCAAAGGGGAGGGAACTAGATTTATTTTTCCCCCCAATGCATCGGGGGATTAAGGGGGGTAATTCAATTTGTGTATACACCGTAGCCTAAAAAAGAGGGGTTGAGGGGATTGACAAGTGCCTAAAATTACAACCAACCACTTTTAAAACATCCTTTAAAGAGTTAACAAATAGAACTATTGCCATTCCCTATCCTCAAGTTCCTTCTGAGGCAACAATAAGGTGGCTTCAATTTCTTGCCTGATAGCGGCGGTTACTTCACAATTGCTATGCAGGCAATCGAGTAGTAACTGATTAGCATCGTAGTAATATTGTAACACTTGCTGTTGTTCAGTACTAAACTGCCACTGGTGGTTAATGTTGCGATAATTAATGATCGTCTTTTTTAACTGTTCAGCCCAGGCTGAATAGTTTGTCTGCAACCATAGCTGAAACCGTTCTTGACTTTGACGAGAATTTGGAAATTGGTCAGAGAGTTGTTGTAGGGATTTATGGAGTCCAACATCTAGAACAATGCCTAGAATGATTGACAGAGCATCTCCACAGGCGTGGATGTGGGCAAAATCCTGGTTCCCATCAATTGCACACTCCAGCAGCAGGTCATCTAATGCGGCATCCAGAAACATGCCTTGGTCGAGGCTGCTAGCTAGAGCAAAGTGGGGAGCTACGTGAGGAGTCCGACTCAAGGCGAGGTAAAATGCTCGAACTGTCGCATCTTTTGTTTGGGTGGGAATACTGCGAGATTTTTGGCTAGCCCATGCTAAAAACTCTTGTAAATAAGCGTCTTGGGCAACTAGTGCATCAATCTGTTGCTTCATCAACTGTACTAAAGAGTCTGCACTCCGAAGCATGGTGGCGGTTAATAAGAAGATTTCGCGCCAGTGCGGGTCGGTGATATGACTGACCAGACCTGCGAGTGCTTGCCCAAATGCCTCTAGGTTATGGCTGGCAACGATTTTCCTGGCTGTGAAGTATTCTTGAAAGGCCAGATAGGAGAAAGAAAAAATTCCCCGCGCCCGTTCTGCTAATAGCCCATGTTGAGCCTCGATTGCCTTCAGCGCTGCTTCGCTTTCTATTTGCAGTTCGTCTGCATCCATTGGCACATTGGTCAAATTCTGAATATAGTCACCAATATATTGCTCAACGATGCGTTGCTCAAAAAAGTACTGACCTTCCTCAAATGTCGCGGCTGCAATCTGACTCAATAATTTAAGCTTTTGTGGTAATAAAAATCCTCGGTAAATGTTATCTCGTTCAATACCTTTAGCTTCATCCCATTTACCCAATAGAAGGTCTAAACCTTGCTTATAAAAGTCAGTCCGCTTAGTCGGAAATTTTTCTTGACCGTGAAACACCCAGCAGGCAAGATGCAGAAATAGGGGTGTGACGACGAGTTGGCGAAATTGCCAGTTTTCAGCTAAGTCTAGCTTCTGAATAAACTCAGCGGACTGTGCTTGACCATCTTGAGTGTTGGTCTTGCTAAAGGCCACAAACCATTTTTGAGCGAAGGCTTGGATTTGTTCTGAGGTAAATGGGGCAATTTCAACATCGGTAAAGCCTCTGAGTCTAAGTCTTTGAGATGCTGTTCGACAGGTGGCTACCAATTTATTTTTGTGATACTTCTCTGAAAATCTACGAATTTCGCTTAAGACAGCATTGCTTTGTTGGTTAAGAATTTCATCCATGCCATCAAGCAACAATAACACTCTGCCTGCACTAAACAAGGTTTCGATGACTGAGGGATCTGAAATTCCGGATGTGATAAACTCCTGGCGGATGTACTTTAATAGGCTGAAGTCGTTGGTAATCTTATACTCTTGGGCAAAGTTTCTCAGTGTGATAAATATCGGCACATGATTTGCCGCAAATGCGCCTTGGTTACACTGAATGGCGAGATGTTGCAAAAAGGTGGTTTTACCTACTCCTGGTTTGCCTAGCACCCTGAGCTTGGAGTGTGTTTCAACTGCCTGTGTACCAGGTATCTGGTTTAAGCCAATTTCACCTAAGCCAAAACGGTCAAATTCTTTAGGATCAAGTTTTTGCAGTTCGGTGATTTCTAACCACTGTTGACTGGCAATTTCCTCCAAAATATTCACATCTACATATATGTCATCGATCGCAACAGGACGGCTGATATCCAATAACTGCAAAATACCACACTGGTCTTGAATTTTGTCGAAGCGTTGCGATCGCACCTGTTGCACTAATATATCAACATCTAGCACAGGAGGTTGGGTGTATTCTTCTAGTTCCAAGAATTCTGCCGGCGGATTGGTAGCAATCTCCCGCCAATTCAGTTGCAAAATCAAACAAATTTCAATAAAGGTATGACGCTCAACCGGACGACCACTGAAAAACCGCCAAATTGGTTGTCTAGTCTTGAGGTTGACTTCTGCTGCTAGATTGTCTTGTGTCCACCCCTTGAGAGTAAATGCTCTTTTAGCCTGTTGAATTCCAGTGATTGATGCTTGGAGCGATCGCTTGACCATAGGACAAAAACCCTGCTCCGAAATCATGAACTTTAACTTTTATAAATATATGCAATCTTATAACTGTTGTTGTGATAATAGCATTTTACTTGCTTAAAGTTATACGAAATCCCAGAGTTACTCTCAAGTTTTTAAACTTTTGCAACAAACTCAAACGTTATATATTTATCTTATACATTTTAAGCGTTGCCAATACCTGAATTCAAACAATTGTTGTTTTGAATAAAAGAAACCTCTCTCCTCTTAGAGGATGTTTTAAAAGTTCTCTAGTCGGTAGTAAAACGTTTTAGATCCCCCTAAATCCCCCGATAAATTGGGGGAATTTTAGAGACTCCCCTTTTTAAGGGCTACGGTGTATACACAAGTACTTTTCACCCCCTCTAACTCCCCCTTGCAAAGGGGGAGAACCGGATATTTCCCCCCAATGCATCGGGGGGATTAAGGGGGGTAAATCAAGGGTTTGCGCTTCATTACCAAGATGTGTGTACACGTAGCTTTTTAAGGGGGGTTGGGGGGATCAACAAGCGCCTAAAATTACAGCCAAACACTTTTAAAACATCCTCTGAGGAGAGAGGTATAACATTTAACTTGATTGAGTTACTTAAAATATATCTAGACACTTGTGAAGTAGTTACTATAAATAGTTTCTAGCTCACACACATGATTCGTTATCTATACATTTGTTACCTGAGGAATCAACAATGATGTGGATGACACCGTTATCATCAACAGCATTGGGTTTTGAGACTGTGGGGTATAATCTACGTTCACATTATGGAAAGGATCAATTTTCAAACTTGAACCTTCAATCGGCTTTATGGGCATTATCTTGCCAGAAACAACGTGATAGGTCAGGAGTTCCTGAAGCTTATTAATATTGTTAAGCAATGTCTCTACAGTATCTGCTGGAAGCTTTGCAAAAGCTTGATCTGTGGATGCAGAGGCGATAAACGAGTCAACACCTTTGAGAGTATCTATCAGATTAGCAGCCTTGATTGCATTGACAAGGCTGCTAAAAGAACCAGCGGTAAAGGCATTATCAACAGTATTAGCCATTTATTTCACTTGGTTTTATTTAATTTGTTAATTCTTGTTAGCATTACATCTTAGTGTTAGAAATCATGTTTGAGCAAACGGTTGAATAGCGTATAAGTTGTATGATATGAGCAAAAAAATTAAAAAATTAATTGAAGAAGAATTCAGAAGTCAGAATGGGCTAAACCTTAGCTATCCGCTAACAGGAGTCAGAATGAAGATGCTCTCTACGAGACGCTAAAAGTGAACGCGGACTCAACGCTACGCTATTAGTGGGGGATTCAGATCCGCCACTGTCTTGTTGACCACTAATGCAGATTTAGTGAGAGTGCAAAAATACCCTGGATTCATTCTGTTAGCAGTAGCGGGGCGTTTAGCCCATTCTGGCTCCTGACTCCTGAATTCTGTTTCGATTAAAATACAACAGAATTTAGAAGTTATGAAGTCAATGGAAAAATCTTGTTAGCGAAATGAGAAAGCAAACTCCAGTTTACTTGCGGAATCTACCGAAGTGAGCCAGCAATTTCCAGTTTGCTTGCTGAATCTACCGAAATGAGAAAGCAATCAAGCATTTTGAGAAAGCAATATGGCTTTTTGCTTGCTGAATCTACTGAAATGAGAAAGCAATCAAGCATTTTGAGAAAGTAATATGGCTTTTTGCTTACAGAAAATACTAAAACGAGAAAGCAAACACCCTATCTACGTCAAGGATTGGAGTGTGACTTTACCCATAAGCTTGCCGTTGCGGCAATGTTATGCTTTATGTACATTCACTAATTATTTGTCAATTTAACAAAATATTGTCGCAAAATTTCAAATGCCTAAACTCCTGATATAGCAAGGATTATGTCAGGGGTTTTGCTATTTAAAAAAGTTATACCCATCCAAGTTGGTATTCACAAATTAGATGTCAAATGCCAGATATTTCACAATTTAATTGTCAATCTCCAGAAACCAATAAAAATCATAACTTTTCGTAAATTAACCTGAGTTCGGGTTAAGCCAAAAGCTAAAAAGCTTACAATGAAGCAATCGCAAAGTCTAGATGTTGCGATTGCTTCTCTTCGAGACGCTTCGCGAACGCTCCATTTCATTTCGCTCGCAATCACAAAATATGTTTTTACACATTTGGGATGCTCCCGGAATAGGAAATAGAAAACAGCAAAGAGCTAATCAGCAACAAGGAAGAGGCTTGAAAGTATGCTAGTGTTGCGGTTTGAATTAATTACACAAATTTTGTCCTTCTTTCCTGCTCCCTGCTATATTTTATGGAAGCATTTTAGGACGACTGATAATTAGTACCTGCACTTGACCATCACCAGTGTTGATTGCTAATACTGGAGGACGTTGATCCCGTTTTGCATCAGCAGGCATTGCAGGAAACAGATAAACCCAATTGTTGTTTTCAATTAGCAATCGCCAAACAATAGGTTGCTTTGGATTAGTTGTTAGATCGTTTGTTTCTCGTCCATAAATTCGTTGGAATTGCTCAACATCTCCAATGATGCGAGAATTCTTCAAATCAGGATTTGTCAAATCCTCCAGATTGAGTCCTAAAGGACTTTTGTCTTGTGGACTGACTAGAGTCACAACAGGTCTAATTGAGGTTGTATTAACTGCATCCCGGAAAGCATCAGCAGCACCTTGCCAACAACCTAACCAAAATAAAGCAGCCAAAATCCAGGCAACAACAATGATTTCATGGCGTAAAGGCAGAGGTAGAAATTGAGCAAAAGAACGCAAACGTTGAAACAGCCAAAAGTTGTGTACTTTTTGCGTAAAAGTAGTAATAAGTGATTTTGAGGTACCAGATCGGCTGACTGGCTTTGGTAAACAAATAATCCAAAGACTGAATTGAATTAATATAACAGTAATAATCAGAGCTACTAACGCTCGTAAAAATATCCAGATATTACCTAGAATAACTTGGATTGGTACTAATAAAAAAGACTCAAATGGAAAATTTAACGCAGTAATTTCTATTTCAAAAAAACTAAAGTAAGCCCAGCGATATATCCAGCCAATAAAGTAAAGGAAGATAGCTAAGACGCCAAGCAAACTAGCGAAGCTTCCTAAAAAATTGGTGTTGGAAGAATGGTCAGGAGTAGGGGACATAATTACGATCAGAATTACTAAGAATTTAGTTATAGCTACCTACTAGCAGACCAGATAAAACGACCCCACTAAACGAGAAAGTACATTGCTTGATTGTTACATACACTCTCAGTACTGCCTTTGAATCAAAATTAGCCATAATCTGTTAATCAAGCAAAAATACTTTAGAGGATGTTTGAAAAGTCATGATTGATGTATCAAATATTTTTTACCCCTCCCTAACCCTCCCCTTGTAAAAGGGAGGGAACCGGATTTTTCTTGTTTCCCCCCTTTATAAGGCTACGGTGTACACACAAGTACTATCTGAAAGGGTTTCAGGCGTTATAGACCCCTTAAATTGTCATTACGAGCGCAGTGATAACGGAGCGAAGTAATCACATAATCCCGTGAGTTAAAGCGATTGCTCCGTCGTTCATCCTCGCGGAGGACAGGCTGACAGAGCGATCGCACAAATCCTATTGCTAGAGGACGAAATCAAGTGTCAGGTGGAATTTCACGACTTGTGTGTACACCGTAGCCTTTATAAGGGGGGACTAAGGGGGGTAAAAACGTAATTAAAATCACAGTCAACCACTTTTCAAACAACCTCTTAGAAAGCTTTTCCGAAATCAAGAGTAATTTCTTTGATTGTATAATTGATGATACTAAGCTTTTGAGACTAAATCCACCTTTTTGCTTTAGTTCCTACATTATTAGCTATAAATATATGAAAGTAGTTTTTAGCACACTGAGTATTGTGTCAATAATAGCTACGACTATAACAGTAGAAAATATATGGGTAGCAAGTGCAACTCCTCAAATAGCGCAAACACAACGTTCAACAATTAACAGTCTAATACCTTTGGCATTACCTACTAGTGCAGATGTATGGTTCAAAGATGGAAAATCCATCACTGGGCAATTAACAGATTTTAATTCCCAAAACCAAAAAATTCAGATTTTCCGTGCTGGCACACCTCGCTCGGTTCAGCTTAGCCAAGTACAGCGAATAAGTTTTAGACGAGATGCATTAGTTTATCTCGGTGGTGAAGGGCGAGTAATCCGAGGAGAAGATCGGACAAAAGCAACACAAAATATATGGGGAAATATACCAATAGATGCGTTTCGGTTAATCGACTCAAAGCAAGGGCAAGCTAGCGTAGACCTATCAAAAGTAATGAATCAAAAACAACTACGTGGTATTTTGGGAGTAGCACAGGACAGTTTATATGTAGTGGATGAGATGGAATTTCAACCAGGTAAAAAGCTAACGATTAAGGTGACACCAACGGATCGATTACAAGCTCGTTAACTCAGATTTCATAACTGCAATCCATCAAACTGCTTTGTGACTGCAACGGCGTTGCTGATTAAAAATGAAACAGCTAGGTAGAGTTTTGCTGGCAATAGGAATTGGCTTGGCTTGTGTGGTAATGGAGCCAAGCCAATTAGCAGTTTGGGGACAAACTAACAATTCTCAAACTCAACAAGCACAAAAACTGCTGGAGCTTGCAATAGAGCAAGCAAACAAAGGACAACCACAAAAAGCTATTGCTACTCTTGAGCAAGCATTATTGTTGGCACAGCAACAAAAAGATAGAAAACTGGAAGCAGTTATTCTAGCTTGGATTGGCTTCAACTACAGAAACATTGGACAGCCAAAGTTGGCATTGGATTATTACAACCAATCTCTGCCCATTACAAAAGAAGTAGGCGATCGCACTGGCGAAGCTAGTACTCTGTCCAATATCGGTTTAGTCTACGCCAATATTGGACAGCCAAAGTTGGCATTGGATTATTACAATCAATCTCTGCTCATTAGAAAACAAGTAGGCGATCGCGCTGGTGAAGCAAAAACTCTCAACAATATCGGTACTGTATACGCTGATATTGGGCAGCCAAAGTTGGCATTGGATTATTACAACCAATCTCTGCCCATTAGAAAAGAAGTGGGCGATCGCGCTGGTGAAGCAAAAACTCTCAACAATATCGGTTTTGTCTACGCTGATATTGGGGAGCCAAACAAAGCATTGGATTATTTCAACCAATCTCTGCCCATTACAAAAGAAGTGGGCGATCGCGCTAGTGAAGCTACTACTCTGTCCAATATCGGTACTGTATACGCTGATATTGGGCAGCCAAACAAGGCATTGGATTATCACAACCAATCTCTGCCCATTACAAAAGAAGTGGGCGATCGCGCTGGTGAAGCTACTACTCTCAACAATATCGGTTTTGTCTACACCAATATTGGGCAGCCAAAGTTGGCATTGGATTATTACAACCAATCTCTGCTCATTACAAAAGAAGTGGGCGATCGTGCTGGTGAAGCTACTACTCTCAACAATATCGGTTTTGTCTACGCCTATATTGAGCAGCCAAAGTTGGCATTGGATTATTACAACCAATCTCTGCTCATTAGAAAACAAGTGGGCGATCGCGCTGGTGAAGCTACTACTCTCAACAATATCGGTACTATCTACGCCTATATTGAGCAGCCAAAGTTGGCATTGGATTATTACAACCAATCTCTGCTCATTAGAAAACAAGTGGGCGATCGCGCTGGTGAAGCTACTACTCTCAACAATATCGGTTTTGTGTACGCTGATATTGGGAAGCCAGACAAAGCAGTTGAACATTTCAAGCAATCACTAACTCGAATCTTGGAAATACGTGCCAACATCACCAAAGATGAACGGATCAAATTTTTACAGTTACAACAAGACACCCGTAACGCCCTCATTAATATCCTTATCAAATTGCATCAAAATAAAGATGCTTATGAATGGGCTAACTTTGTTACTACTGTTGATTTGGTTGATTACACTCGCCTCATTGATGCCAAAGTCAAAGACCCTGCATCTCAAAAAGCTATTAACGAGTGGAACCAACTCAACCAACAACTGCAATTACTTCGGCAAAACCTACAGCAACAATTTTCTGAACCCCTCTCAGGACAAATGCGCGAACTAGAAGCGCAAGTCTTCAAAAAAAGTGAAGAAATTTCCCAACGCTTTCCAGAAGTTGCAGAAATATTTGAAACCACTCCCACTGATATTAGTCGCCTACAAGCAAATATTCCTACTGGTACAACACTCATCCATCCTGTTGTTTTAACTGATACAAAGAATGCACCCAATACAATTGCCTTATTCGTGTTAACTAAAAACAGCTTGACAGTAAAGCAAGTCTCTGTTCCCAAGCAGTTTTATAAGTTAGTGAAACAAACTTATGAGCAACTGACTAATCGTCTAAAATATGAATATCTAGATAACTTGGAAAGTCTTTATAACCTACTGATTGCTCCAGTAGAATCTGAAATTCAGGCAACTAAGCCTCAACAACTTGGCTTCATTGCCAGCGGAGCTTTACGCTACATCCCCTTTGATACTCTTTATGATAGTAAGAACAATCAATTTTTACTAGAGAAATATCCTGTTAGCTACTTAACTCGTTTATCTACCCGTTCTTTTCAATCTCCCAAAACAAATCCTTCACCTGCTCAAAAACGAGTTCTGGCTTTTGGGAATCCATCTCCTAATGGTTTGCTCGCACTTACAAATGCAGAAATCGAAGTTAAAAAAATCGCTGATACACTCCCAGGAAGTAAATTCTTTACTGGTGACAAAGCAACTCTTGATTCATTTAAAATTTTAGCTCCTCAATTTCCTTTGCTGCATTTGGCAACACACGGCTGTTTTCAACGTGGTGGTTGTCTCAAATTAAAGCTCGAAGAAAATGTTTTAGTGTTTGCGGACGAAAAGCTCAAAATTGCTGATGCTGCTCGACTGGGATTAGAGAATGTTGATTTAATCACCCTTAGTGCTTGTCAGACTGCTCTACAAACTGATAATTCTGGCGAACCTATTATTGATGATAACGAAGCTTCGATTACTGGACTTGCTTATTTATTTGAGAGAGCAGGTGCTAAGGCTGTGATTGGTAATCTTTGGAGTATTGATGACAAAGCTACACGAGATATTATGGTTGAGTTTTACCAAAACCTCAATCAGGGGAAGAGTAAAACACAAGCACTACGCGAAGCTAAACTCACTCAGATTCAAAGGCACCCTTTTTTCTGGTCTTCTTTTGTTCTGATTGGTGACCCTAATTAACAAATTATTTGTCAATTAAATAGTATAATACAACTATGTTTTGATAAAACACTATATGCAAGATGCAGAATTTTCTACAACCACTACGAAAAAAGCAAGCTCTGTAGATGTGAATAACGATCTTGCTGAAGCAAACGTTATTGTTTCTAAACTTTCAGATGAAGCTTTGCTGAAAATGGAGGTGATTCAAAGTCTTTTAGAAAATAGCGATCGCACTACATACACACAAAAACTTAAGGAAGCGGCAGAGAAGCTTGGTAAATCAGTACGTACAGTGCGACGGCTGGTAGATAAATGGGAACAGGAAGGTTTGGCTGGACTGGCGCAAAATCAACGGGTGGATAAAGGGAAGCATCGAGTTGATGAAGACTGGCAAGAGTTTGTATTGAAAACTTATAAGGATGGTAATAAGGGAAGTAAAAGAATGACTCGCCAGCAGGTATTTATTAGAGTGAAGGCGAGAGCAGACGAACTGGGAGTTAAGCCTCCTTCCCACATGACGGTTTACCGGATTTTGCAACCGTTAATAGATAAAATTGAGCAAGCCAAAAGTATTCGTAGTCCGGGTTGGCGTGGTTCGCGGCTATCAGTTCAAACCCGTGATGGAAAAGATTTACAAATAGAACACAGTAACCAAGTTTGGCAGTGCGACCACACCCTTGTTGATGTTTTATTAGTAGACCAGCATGGCAAAATTCTAAGTCGTCCTTGGTTAACAACGGTTATTGATAGCTATTCGCGTTGCATTATGGGGATTAACTTGGGCTACGATGCACCAAGTTCTCAAGTTGTAGCTTTAGCGTTACGTCATGCAATTTTGCCCAAGCAATATGGTTCAGAATATGGGCTTAATGAACAATGGGGTACTTCTGGTTTACCGCAACACTTTTATACAGATGGGGGTAAAGATTTTCGTTCCAATCATTTACAGCAAATTGGGGTGCAGTTAGGATTTGTTTGTCATTTGCGTGATCGTCCATCTGAAGGTGGTAGTGTTGAGCGCCCGTTTAAAACTCTAAATACAGAATTATTCTCAACTTTACAAGGATATACAGGTTCAAACGTTCAAGAGCGACCAGAGGAAGCGGAGAAAGAAGCTTGCTTAACGTTGCGGCAGTTAGAGCAAATGTTGGTGCGTTACATCGTTGATAACTACAACCAGCGACTTGATGCTCGAATGGGCGACCAGACAAGATTTCAACGCTGGGAATCTGGTTTAATTGCAGCACCTGATTTACTTTCCGAGAGGGATTTGGATATTTGCTTAATGAAGCAAACACGGCGACAAATTCAACGCGGGGGATATCTGCAATTTGAAAACTTGATGTATAGAGGTGAACTCTTAGCGGGTTATGCGGGGGAAAGTGTTGTGTTGCGATATGACCCCAGAGATATCACAACGATTTTGATTTATCGCATAGAAGGGGATAAAGAGGTATTTATTGCTCGTGCTTATGCTCAAGATTTGGAGGCGGAGGAACTATCTCTAGATGAGGCAAAAGCTAGCAGCCGTAAAGTGCGCGAAGCGGGTAAAGCTGTGAGTAATCGCTCAATTTTGGCTGAAGTTAGGGAACGCGAAATATTCCAAACTCAAAAGAAAACCAAAAAAGAGCGTCAGAAAGTAGAACAGGCTGAGGTCAAAAAATCTAAACAACTTATACCTGTTGAGCCAGAGTCATCAGTAGAGGCAGTATCTATTGATAGCGAACCTGAGCCAGAGATGCCGGAAGTTTTTGATTACGAACAAATGCGTGAAGATTACGGGTGGTAAAAATGACTTTACAAGAAGCTCAAGCGATCGCCCAACAATTGGGCAATATTCCCGTTAATAGTGAAAAATTACAGGCGGAGATTCAACGATTAAATCGTAAAGGTTATGTCCCACTTGAACAAGTGCAAATTCTCCATGATTGGTTGGAAGGAAAGCGCCAATCAAGACAATCTGGGCGTGTAGTAGGTGAGTCGAGAACGGGAAAAACAATGGGTTGTGATGCCTATAGGCTTAGGAATAAACCCTCTCAAGTTGCAGGAAAACCCCCAACTGTACCTGTGGCTTATATCCAAATTCCCCAGGAGTGCGGTGCTAAGGAATTCTTTGGGGTAATTATGGAGCATTTGAAATATCAAGTAACTAAAGGAACAGTGGCAGAAATTCGAGATAGAACACTGCGAGTTCTTAAAGGTTGCGGGGTGGAGATGTTGATTATTGATGAAGCTGACCGCTTTAAGCCGAAAACTTTTGCGGAAGTGCGTGATATTTTTGACAGGTTAGAAATAGCAGTGATTTTGGTAGGAACTGATCGCTTAGATGCAGTGATTAAGCGGGATGAGCAGGTTTACAACCGTTTTCGGTCTTGTCACCGTTTTGGAAAGATGTCAGGGGAGGATTTTAAGCGAACGGTGGATATTTGGGAGAAACAAATACTGAGATTGCCAGTTGCTTCCAACCTTTCCAGTAAAACGATGTTGAAGACGTTAGGGGAAGCAACTGGAGGTTATATCGGTTTGATGGATATGATTCTCCGAGAGACTGCAATTCGGGCTTTAAAAAAAGGACTGCAAAAAATTGACTTGGAAACTTTGAAGGAAGTAGCTGCTGAGTACAAGTGATCGAAGTGGAAAATATTAAGCCTTGGCTGTTTAGAGTTCAACCATATCAAGGAGAAAGCCTAAGTCATTTTTTGGGACGCTTTCGACAGGCAAATGATTTAACCCCTACTGGGTTAGGTAAGGCAGCAGGACTTGGGGGTGCGATCGCACGTTGGGAAAAGTTTCGGTTTAATCCTCCCCCTTCTCGACAGCAGTTGGAGGCATTAGCTACTGTAGTGGGAGTTGAGGCAGATAGATTAACGCAGATGTTGCCTCCTGCTGAAGTAGGGATGAAGCTTGAGCCAATAAGGTTATGTGCAGCTTGTTATACTGAGTCGCCTTGTCACAAGATTGAGTGGCAGTTGAAGCTAAAGCAGGGGTGCGATCGCCACCAGTTAAGCTTGCTTTCAGAATGCCCAAACTGTGGGGCAAGGTTTAAGCTTCCAGCATTGTGGGTGGATGGATGGTGTCAACGATGTTTTCTGACATTTGCAGAAATGGCAGAATTTCAGAAGGCTATAACTAATGAATAAACAATTATTTAGGTAGTTTTTTATAATACGAAACGACTTCCATTTTCAGCTAGCCACTGTTTGCGTAATACAAAGTCTGGCAGAACACGCTCTATATATCTCCAAAATTGTGTATTGTGATGCGATTCATGTAAATGCACTAATTCATGAACGATAATATATTCAATAATTCGCGGTGGTAAAAGGATAGTTAACCAGTGAAAATAAAGATTTCCTTGACTACCACATGACCCCCAACGGAAACCCAAATCTCGGATTTTTATTATGCTGGGAGCTACCCCAAGTCTGGCAGAGAACAGGTTAAGCCGACGCTGTAACCACAGTTCAGCGTGTTGTGTGTACCAATGAATAAAATGCTCCCTAGCATGGTTATGTTCGTTAGACCTCAGCATGAATCGACCTTGGTAAAGGCGTAGAGGAGTTGCTAATTTTGGTGGTACTAGCAACAGTCGGTAACTCCGACCTAGATAATAAAATCCTTCACCGTTGACAAACTCTTTCTCAAACCGATTTTGGCAGAGTAATTCTTTTTCTGCTAATTTTGTATAAATCCAAAAGCGCTTCTGTTGGGCAATTTGCTCAATTATTTCCAGGGGACAGTCAGAGGGAGCGTTAAGGATTAATTCTCCACCCCGGTCAATGGTAATGCCTACAGTTTTGCGCTTGTCACTGCGGTGCAAAACAAAGTATAAGTCATCAATTACCAGAGACTCACTCATGTGGTTAATCTTGCATGGAGGGCTTTGGCTAATTCTACGATGCGATCGCTTACTGCTTGCTGTCGAGAGAAGGATATCACATCGTTGTCATCTAAGAAGCGGACAATCCACCCCCGCAAGACGTTTTGAGCGTGGGCATTTCTCCAGAAATCCACTATCCGAATTTCCTGACGGATATGTTCCACCATTTCCACTGTAATTGCTGCCAGTTTGTCAAGTTCTGGCTTGAGCAATTCCTGGTCTAAGCCAATTTCTTCTACTAGGATGCCTAAAAATGGTGCTTGGGTCTTGGGGTCAAGCTGAGTTTCATCCTCTGGACGACCTTGCCGCAAATCTTGAGTAAATTGGCGTAGTGCTTCCACCAATTCTGCCCATTTATCCTGAAACTTTTCTAGGATGTCTTCTAGCCGTTCGCTTAATTTTTTGTAATAGGCTGGGTCTTCCTGAAAGTTTTTGCTGATATGGTAGCGGGCAGCGTGTTCCATCTCGGATGCTTTGGCACGGTCTGAAGTTCGAGCGCTGACAGCACTCTCAAAGTCAGCATCCATAATCGAGATTGGCGGGACTTGAGGATCTATCCCACTGGCTACGATGTACTCATCTATGAGTTGCCGCACTTTATTTCCTGCGCCATAAAGATTGAGTTGGAAATCACGATAAAGGTTAGCGGCAGCTTTGTTGATGTAACCGAGAATTTTCGCGTCCCGTATGTAAGGTAATGCTTCTGGACGGGGCATGACAATATCTAAGCTTTCCAAGAACTGCTTCAGCTTCACTACAAATTCAGCGCGGATTTTCATGTCTCGCAGCAAATCAATGCAAGCATTGACATCAGCAATATCATGAATATCCTGTCCTTGGAAAACTGCAAGCACGCGCTGATGCCGATCGCCTAACTTAGGTAATTCATCCTTAAGGCTGATTAAAGCACTTTGGATATCTTCAGCACTATAAACTGCCAAGGCTTTTTTAAGATGTCGGGCAACCCCGTAGTAGTCTACAACAAAGCCACAGGATTTAGAGGAGTAGGTGCGGTTGACACGGGCGATCGCTTGTAATAATTCGTGTCCTTGCATTGAGCGATCCAAATACAAAACTTGCTCAATTGGGGCATCAAACCCAGTTAGCAGCATACTTTTGACAATGAGAAAAGCAAGACCATCTTGTTTGCTTGGCTCAGTATGCACTAGTGGTTTTTTAAAACGGTTGATGTACTCTTCTACTTTGGCTTTGTCACTCCACTGCTTCCAAGCTGGATTATCATTGTGTCCATTGGAAATTACAGTTGCAAACTCTAATTGTTTGATTTGCTCTATTCGAGGATAGATACGTGTTAAAAACTCAGTTTCGAGATTTTGCAATTGTTGAGAAGGGTTAAAATTCTCTAACTGAGCCACCAGTTTTTGATGTGCAGCAACAAAAGCTTGTTGATAACGCACTGCTGCCAGACGGCTGCTAGCAACGATTTGGGCTTTGAATCCATTAGGTAATACGGTATCAACATAATGGCGCAGCATATCCTCTGCCTTAGCAGCTATTAGCTTGGGAGCTTCCAAAACATTGCCTTCTGTGGCATATTTAGCACGGATTGCTGCTAATTCTTTAGGAGTGCGATCGCAAAACATATCCTCGAAGAGTTGATCTAGCGATCGCCCATCTGCAACCTCGGCTTCAGCCGTGCGTCCTTCGTAAAGAATAGGCACTGTTGCCCCATCTGCCTCTGATTGTTGAATGGTGTAGCTGTCAATAAAATCACCAAAAATTTCGTAAGTACGCTTGCGATCGCCTACCAAAATAGGAGTCCCTGTAAAGCCAATCTTGGCACAATTAGGCAGCGCTCTCATCAAATTGGCGTGTAGCTGACTAGCTTGGGTGCGATGGGCTTCATCCACCAAAACTAGAATATCTTCAGAATCGTTCAGGATGGGAAATTGGTCAGTTTCGGTTATTAGACGGCGTATATTTGGATTGATGTTGTAGCTAGAAGAATTTTCTGCGGCTTTGCGATCGCTAGGATTTCGTTTATTGGATGTGTATTGTAATATCGCTTTACTATCGTCGGTGCTATCCTCATCTCGCTGTTGATATTTCTGAATTGTGGCAAAGATTAAATCTGGACTAGATTGACGCAGCAGTTCCTTTAATTCGTCGGTGTTGCTTGCTCTTAGAACTGTTTCATTGGTAAGACTGGCAGTATTGCTAAGTTGTTTTTCTAGATCCACTCTGTCGGTTACTACAACCACTTTCAAACGACGTAAAGCTGCTAAAGTCCTCAGTTTTCGTACCAAGAACACCATTGTCAAGCTTTTGCCTGAGCCTTGGGTGTGCCAGATAATACCCCCCCGTTGGTCGTTTTCACCATTTTGACGGCGAGTTTGACCGTTTTGTAAGCGCCGAACTGCTTCCTGTACAGCTCTAAACTGCTGGTAGCGACCCACAATTTTGATATTCTTACCACCCGATTCCTGAAACAGAGTAAAGTTGCGAATAATATCAAGTAAGTGGGCTGGACGCAGCATTCCGGCGACTAAGATTTGCTGGCTGCTTAGTTTTGTCTCACCCAATGATGCTGCAACTTCAGCCATTGGCACGGGACTGGTGTCTTTCCATTCCAGGTAACGTTCATAGGATGCGCCAATTGTGCCAACTCTGGCTGCATGGAAAAATGTGGCAATCAAGAATTGGTTGTAATGAAATAGTCTTTCTGCCCCTTCGTCATCTGCAATTTCTTCGCGTTGGTTGGAGTAGCGCCGCAACTGGGTAATCCCTTCTGCCATTGGTTCTGTTGCGGAGGGGCTTTTGCACTCAATTACTACTAGCGGGATGCCATTTACGAATAAAACAGTATCAGGAACAATGTAAGTGCGGCCACCTGGAACATCTACGCGAAATTGGTTGATAATTAGGAAATCATTGCGTTCAGGTTGGTCAAAATCAATAAAGCGAACTGTCTGATCTCTACCACCATCGCGTTGCGGATCACCTTCTACTACAGTTCCTTTAAGTAGCAAATCTGTGGCTATCTGATTTGCTTCCATTAGTTTGGCTGTTCCCAAACGTTCTAGAGTACCGATGGCTGTGTTGATTCGACCATCGTCGAGCCAGGGTTGTCTTTTGTCATCAAGGTTTATTCTGCGAATGGCGTTATGAAGTCTTTTCATCAGCAGCACTTCGCGGAAGTTTTGCCGTTCAGTTAAGTAAGGAACATCAATATCACCCTCAATATATTGCCAACTCATGAGTTGAAGTTGGTTAATTAGAGGGAGTTCAACCTGCGTGTACTCGTTTAACATCAGAGGTGAAGACGAGTTATTTTTTATTCCATCATATTAGTTGAATTTATGGTCAACCAGTTTTGTTCACCTAAGCGTTGCCAAGCTTTCCGAATATGTTCGGGTTTAAATAACTTGCGTTTACGATCACTCCATTTATGTACAAGGGCGATCGCTTCTTCACTATCTTTTGCTGGGTTGGGGTGTTTGGTAGCTACCCAGTGAACTGTCGCTAATAATTCCATCCCATAAGGCGTTTCAAAGCCATATATCAGCTTGCTAACTCGCTCTAAATGCTCTTGGGCTTCTGTTTCTGTTTCTAAAAAAGTCTTTGCTGCTTTTCTACCTTCTGGCAATACATAAATGCTAGCTCTGCCAGTACCGTCACCATAACCAAGAATGTAATGACCTTCTATATGTTTTAAAACTTGGTTAAGGTTGTCAGCGTAGGGGCCATATAAATGCTTTTGATAGGGTAACTTGAGCAATTCCCCAGCTTCTTGGAGAAAATAGGCAAGTTTTTGAATTTCTAGCTTGGTTAACTCATAGCCTGGAATACCGTAAGCTTCCAGCAAGTGAATGATTAAGGCCCTACCACGGGTCATGTTGGGCTTTTTACTTGCAACCAGCATCTTTTCTGCTGCTGGTGCGCCTGATGGCTCAAAAATAATCACTTGCACATTAGGCAGTTGGGCAAATGCTGATTTGATTAAAGGCTTAACTTCTAGCCAGTTTAAGCCACCGTTGCCACATCCTAACGGGGGAATGGCAATTGAGGTAATACCCAATCTTTGCACTTCTGCAACTAAGGCCACCAGTCCACTTTTAATGTCAGCTATTTTTGACTTGCTTTTCCAATGGGCTTTAGTGGGGAAGTTAATAATATATTTGGGATTAAACAGGCTACCTGTTGCCACGGTAAACATCCGCCCTGGCTGCACTTCTCCCGCACGACAGGCTTTTTCGTATTGACGGAAGTTTTCAGGATAAGCTTGCTTAAATTGCAAGGCGATACCTTTACCCATGACACCGACATTATTAACGGTGTTAACTAGGGCTTCGGCGTTTTCTGCTAATAAGTTGCCTTGCTTAAACTCAATCATCTCCCTTCACTGGCTATATATATATGTACTATAATTGTACTTTTATCTCAAAACTTTTAATAGTACCATTTAGAGCAAACTTTTATTGGAGTTTGAATGTTAATTTTATATAACATTTCTCTAACTTGTGTTTGAATTGTGGTGTTAATGACTCCAATTTCTTGAATTAGTTGCCAGGGAAAAAACTGATGCACTAAAAACTCGGCTTGTCGTCGGCGTTTTCTGTCCCCGTCTTCTTCTGTATCAGCCCAGTAGGTGGCTTCCATTATTTCCCAGTCAATTAGTTTATCTGCATACAAATATTCAAGTTCATCAAAAAAAGCTGTATATTCCATAGCTGCGTGTCCGTCCGTACCTACAAAAGATAGTCCCGCAGCATCAACAGCTTCTGCACTGGAAACTAAATGGAGAATTGGTGTTTGTCCACCACTATATTTGTCTACACTCTTTTTGTGATTGGCGTAGAGCATGGGAGAGCGAGGGGCAAAATAGAACGGTACATAATCGTGTAAAGATCCACCAGCACCACAAGGAACACGAGTCATTCCTCGTCTATCTTGGATGTGTCCATAAGCAATAAGCTGTTACGCAGCTAGATTGTATAATATTAGATTAAGTAATTAATTTAGTATCAGCCATCTATGCCAGCAAAAAATCATCTTTCCCAAGAGCAGAAGGAAAGGCTACTAAAAACGCTAAAAGAGCATGAAAATCCCTACGTAAGAGAAAAGATTCTGATTTTATTATTAATGAATGATGGAAAAACTTATCAAGAGATTAGTAAGTTTTTAGATATTGCATATCCAACAGTAGCATATTGGGCAGTTCACGGCGATCCAGATAACCTAGAAAGTTTTTTAGATGGAAGAAGAGAAGGGAACTTCCGCAAAGTTACCAAAGAATATGAGGATTTATTATTAGAAATAATTGAAAAAGAGCCACTAGAGTATGGGTATGAATTTGGTCGTTGGACAGCAGCAAGACTAGCTACATACCTCGAAAAGATAACAGGAATTAAGTTAAGTGGTTCACAAGTTGGGAGAATATTAGAGCGAAAAAAAGTACGTTTACCTTTGGGCAAAATACAGCCTAGAGGACAAACAGAATCCTGAAATGCGTAAGGCATTTAAAGAAAAAATTGTCAGAATACTTAAGAATAACAAAGGAAGCCCCAGAGCGTTTACAGGTATGGTTTTGGGATGAGAGTGGATTTAGTTTAAGAGTGATAAGAAGAAAAAAACTGGGGTAAGAAAGGTACAAGGAAACAAATCACAGGTCAAAGAAGAAGAGGAAGAGTAAATATTATGGGAGGGTTACGTTATCACGACAAGAAGAGAATGAATTTTGTGATTAAAAAAGGAAATGCCGATGTATTTTATGAGCAGCTTCAATCTTTGAATAATTTTCTATTGCAAGAATGGATAGAGCAAGGAAATAGAATTGAGACTTTCAATAAATGTTCTGCGAAAATAGTGATTATCTTAGATAATGCCAGCTTCCATAAAAGAAAAGATATTTTAGTTCGTATCAAGGCAGAAATGCCAAATATTATCCTGGAATTTCTACCACCTTATAGTCCAGATTATAATTTGATTGAATTGGTTTGGCATTCAGCAAAAGAATATATAGCTCATAGATTGTTCGAGTCAGTATCACAGCTAGAAGAGTTGTTAAATAAATTGTTAAATGAAGGAGGTCTTATTATTAAATGGGAACGCAAAATTAAAAATAAAGGTAATGCTGTTTATTAAATTTAGCTGCGTAACAGCTTATCAGCCTCGCTCAGTTGATCTTCATCCTCTATTTCAGGTTCTTCACTTTCTTCATCACTCTTTTTATTGGCTGCTAATTGGCTTTCTAACTCAGCTTTTTTTAACTCATATTCTGCTAACTCCTGTAAATAATCTGGCAATAATCGCACCACCAATTTATGGCTTAAAGGGTCAGAACGATTACCGTTTTTATCATCACTATCCAAATCTGCACGAATTGTCTCTACCCAACCTTCTATCAAACCATCAAAATTTTGAGCAGCAATCGTTTTGAGGTCATACTGAATTTCATCCCACCAGCTAGCAATCACTCCATTCACCTGAAATTCATCCAAAAACAGAAGCATCTGTTCCTGGATTGCCTCTTTTCGTAGAGCCTCAGCCTTTGCTTCTATTTGATTCTCTACTAAACCCTTAAAGTTTTGATTGGCAGCAGTTGCAAAAGTGTTTTGGTTATTATCTAACCATTCAGTCATTGTTCCTGCCACTTGGTAAGGTTCCAAAATTTTTATAGGACGAAGTGCCTCAGTAAAAGATGTGAGAAAATCAGCACGAATTTCCATCACATCCTTTTTTTCTGGTAACTTCAACAGCCTGTCTTCGTGAGTTTCCCACCAATTAAGAAAAGCATTCTTTAGCCTTTTTTCCTGCTCTACTATGCCAGGGTTTGATTCCAAAATCTCCTTAATTTGATTTCGTTCCGACAGTGTAGACACAAAATCAAAATAATTTTGATTCCGCTCCACAAACAAAGTACCGGGGTCAAAACCATGAGCAATAAACGGTTCCTGTTTAGCTTCTACCTCAGCTTTGGGAATACCTCCTAAAAGATGCGCTCTTACATCATGGGGTTCTGGAGGTGGAGCATTGTCAGCATAGCGGCGAATATTACAGTTGTAATCATTAGTGGCTAAATATTCCTTAGTCACCACTGCTGCATAACCAGGTACATTCACAAACGCTTCAAAAGTCGAGACAATTTTTTCAATATGCTCCGGCTTCAGGAAATTCTGTGCCCGCCCTGCCTGATATTCTGCATCAGCATTAATAAACAGAACCTTACCTCGACGTGACTCAGGCTTTGCATCTTTTGAGCCTCGCATCACCAAAATACAAGCTGGGATACCAGTACCATAAAACAAATTCGGTGGTAAACCAATCACTGCTTCTAGCAAATCATCTTCAATAAATCCTTGACGAATATCCTTTTCCACCCCACCTCGAAACAATATCCCATGAGGCATCACTGTCGCCATCATTCCTTGAGGTCGCAACACCGCTAGCATGTGCTGCACAAACATCAAATCCCCTTTTTTGCCATTTTCAGGACAGAAGCCATAACGGAAACGCCCCTCGAATTTTAACTCTCTCCTAGAATAGTTTTGACTAAATGGTGGATTACTGATTACACGATCAAAACGCATCAATTCCCCACCTTCTATATGCAGTGGGTTAGCAAGCGTGTCATCATTCTCAATAAAAGCATCGGGAATACCATGCAAAATCATGTTCATTTTGCAAATTGCCCAAACGCCCCATTAGCTTCCTGACCGTAGAGACTTAAATCTTTGGCATTTGCATTTCTTTGTGACTCCTCTAAATACTCTTTAGAGAGAATTAGCATACCGCCTGAACCAACACAAGGATCATAGATTCGCATTTTCTGTTGTGGTTTGAGCAATCGCACCATTAATCGTGCCACATCGCGGGGTGTATAAAATTCACCCCCTTTCTTGCCTGCGGAGTCAGCAAAATGTCTAATCAAATACTCATAAGCTGCACCCAGCAAATCAGGAAATTCAAAATCCTCATTGCGGAGACGATATTTACCAAAATGCCGAATTAAATCCCGCAATTTTTGATCAGGAACTCTGGTTTTACCCATTGTCTTATTAAAGTCAATATGGCTAACAACGCCTTCTAAAATTGGATTTTCAGTTTCCAATGCACCCAAGGCTTTATTCAAGCCATTACCAACATCATTATGTAATTCTTTTTCGATATAAGACCAACGTGCCCGATCTGGGACAAAAAAAGTCTCGGCATAATAAGCAGGTGACTCAGCACGTTGCTCTGCTTCTGCTAAAGTGCGTCCCTTAGCTATATTTGCTTTGATAACCTGCTCGCGTTGCTCCTCAAACACATCAGAACAACGTTTCAAAAAGAGCATTCCGAAAAGATATTCTTTGTAATCAGAAGCGTCCATTTTTCCACGCAAAATATCAGCTGCTGCAAACAAATGACGTTCAAGTTGAGGTAGTGTTATTTTTCTCATAAATACATAGTTAATATACTCAAGACACCTGCCCCAAGACCAAATACTATTGCAAAAAAAATAATTTTATTTAATTATTCCTAATAATTAGGTTAGCATCGTAGTGGACTAAAGTCAATATTATTAACATCTTTGTACTAAAATCTAACTCGAAGTTTTGTTTAATTCTTAATGAAAATATGATAAAAAATATAGGTTTTTTTATTGATTAATAAATTTTTGCGGAATACTTAAAAATCAAAAAATGGATAAGCAGGTTTACGTATATTTTCAAGGATAGAATATATTAATTTTCAATATAAATAGTCATTATCAATTGACATATAATCTAAACAAAAATATGTACTTGTCAATTATTGGGGAGCGAATCACTATGTAAATTTTAATAGCAATTAGTTAATTAATAATGATTAACTTTATCGTCAAATATATCTAAAAAATAATTAGCGAATAAGGATATAATGTTTAACTCTTTTATCTAACAGATTTAAGCTTATCTAAAAGAGCTAATGCACGGAGCGATCGCATATTAAAAATCTTATAATTAAACTTTCCCCAAAGATAATTTATGGGGAGTCAGCCACCTGAAACTAATATCAATGTCATTTCCTGATGAACTAGTACATACCCTCAATCATTTGTAAAAATTCTTTCACAACTTCATTTGGCTGCTTCTCACACTTTTTAGAGTCAAAACGTTCGACCACTCGTATTCCATGAAACCGGAACAAGCGTTCTCGTTCTTGTTCCTCTACTCGTCTTGAAGGCGTGTGCCAAGGCCCGTCAACTTCGAGAATACCCCACTTACCTTGGTGGCAAACTATAAAATCTGGTTCTAGATTCCGTCTACCTTCTGGTGAATTGAGCCGGGCTAGACTATTTGGCATGAACAGTACTCCCGCGCGATCTAATGCTTTTGCAATTTCTATTTCAGATTTTGAGCGATAGCGCAGTCCTTCCCAGGTGTAAAGCCGCCATTTTGGATTGAACAAAATTCCTTGATTGCTGATCTTTTTGTCAGCAGACTGTAAATCCTCTGGCATTTTGGCTCCATCAAGCACTACTCCTTCCAGGTTGACTCCATCTAGTTTTGTTTGAGATAGGTCAACTCCTCTCAAGCTTGCACCTGCTAGCTTGGCGTTACTCAAATCTGCCCCACGAAGAATTGTATAACTGAGGTCGGCATTACTTAAGTTTGCTTTTATTAAAAAAGTAATAAATAGAATTGCACTATTTAGATCCGCTGAATCTAAATTTGCTTGATGCAATCTCGCCAAGCTTAAATCCGCTGCAACCAAACAAGCATTTTGTAATTTAGCCTTCTCTAATCTAGTTTGGCAGAGATAGGCGTTACTCAAGTCAGCCTCACGCAGGTCAACTCCACACAAATCTGTTTTAACAAGACAAGCTTGTTTCAAATTTGCACCATAGAGATTTACTCCTCTCAAATCTTTTCCTTGAAGATTAGCTTGTGATAAATTCTCTCCACGGAAATTTTTTCTGCCATCTATCAACTCACACATAAATTCATCTGCATCCATTGGTAGTGGCATTGGAGAACCTCTATTTAGACAACACACCAACCATCAGTAATTAGTTATGTAACATAAATATGTTAATTTTGCATATTTTTGCAACGGCTGTAGCCTCCCAACATGGGAGGTTCAATCTACTCGGTTAGGTACAAAGCATTTCTCACACGCCTGCGCGAGGCGCGACTTGAAGCTGGACTAACTCAAATAGAAGTTGCACAAAAGCTGAATCAGCCTCAGTCCTATGTTTCAAGGTGTGAATCGGGAGAGAGGAGAGTAGACGTAGTAGAGTTAACAGACTTTGCAATGATTTACAAAAAACCCTTAACCTATTTCGTTGACTTTACAACTGAAAACGAAAATCACTTAAAGTTAACGTAATCAGTATCTAGTCAAAAATATTCAGCTCATTTCACTTGTGCAAAAAGGCAACCACTTAATCATTTTGTGAGTCATTTAGATCGCTTGTCTCTTGTAATCCTTTACGGCATAGGATTTCTGGTCAAGTCTGACAAGTCAAAGCAGTTGACTTAATTTTCTCCAGTTAATAGCCGTGATTCCACACGACTATAAATTAGGTCAAGCCATACAGGAATCACTGGTAGACCATCACTTAGGTTTAAGATCGCCCGTTCCCGGTTAAACTCTACAAGCTCAAGCGATTGCGTTTCCCAATTCCACAACAACATAAAACGCCCACCTTGACCTGAGTTTAATAACTCAGGTTCTTGTTCTTTGATCTGTCTGAGGGTTCGACTGGCTAAGTCAAAATTTAGCCCCAGAGACAGCCAATACGCCATTGCTGCCAGTTCTATTAAGTTAGACCGCGAATAGTAAATGCTTCGCCCAATTCCCGTATCACCAATCACGGGGACAACTACTTCTTTCTCTCGCCAATACTGCAACTGCCGAAGGGTGCAGCCTGTAATCTCAGCAGCTTGTTTGCTTGTAAAAAATTCTTCCTGCATGAGATTTATCTTACAGAAGCAAGTTATTATACATATATGTTTTTATTGAACTTATTTGTTCAACTGTGGCATGAGCCAAATTACGATTCAGTGTCGTCTAGTAGCCAACGCCAATACTCGCCAACAGCGGCAGTTAATGGCAGATAAAAACACGCCACTAATTAACGAACTATTGCTTCATATTTCTCAACATCCGGACTTTGGGACATGGCGGCATCAAGGTAGATTCCCGATTAGTACAGTTAAGCAAGTGTGTGAAATGCTCAAAGCAGACCCGCGCTTTATTGGCCAGCCTGCACGGTTTTACACGAGTGCAACTACATTGGTTAACTACATCTATAAATCATGGTTCGCGTTGATGAAGCGATCGCAGTTCCAACTAGAAGGCAAAATTCGCTGGTTGGAAATGCTCAACAGTGATGTTGAATTGGTAGAAAGTAGTGGTGTCAGCTTAGATAGTCTTCGCACTAAATCTGCTGAAATTTTGGTTCAATTTGCTACTCTCAATACTGCTGAAACTCAATCAACGAATGTAAAAAAAGCTAAAAAGCGCAAAAAAGCTCAAAATTCAGATAGCGATCGCAATTTATCAAAGAATTTATTTGAGACTTACCGCAACACAGAAGATAACTTGACTCGTTGCGCCATCAGCTATTTGCTCAAAAATGGTTGCAAAATCAACGAGAAAGAGGAAGACGCTAAAAAATTTGCTCAACGTCGCCGTAAACTTGAAATTCAGATTGAACGCATCAGAGAACAGCTAGAAACACGAATTCCCAAAGGTCGAGATTTAACTGCTGCCAAATGGTTAGAAACTATTGTTGTTGCCACTCACAACGTTCCAACAAATGAATCCGAGGCAAAATCTTGGCAAGACAGCCTTTTAAGGCAATCTAGCAAAGTACCTTTCCCGGTAGCTTACGAAACTAACGAAGACATGACTTGGTTTTTAAACCAGTTTGGGCGCATCTGTGTAAAATTCAACGGTTTGAGTGAGCATAGCTTTCAAGTCTATTGTGACTCTCGCCAACTCCACTGGTTTCAACGTTTCCTAGAAGATCAGCAAATTAAGAAAAATAGCAAAAATCAACACTCTAGTAGCCTATCCACCCTGCGTAGTGGGCGTATTGCTTGGCAAGAAGAGGAAGGCAAAGGCGATCCTTGGAATGTTAATCGCTTAACCCTCTACTGTTCTGTAGATACCCGCCTATGGACGACTGAAGGAACGAATCAAGTAAGGGAAGAGAAAGCCGAAAAAATCGCTAAAATTATCACCAATACAAAAGCCAAAGGCAAGCTTAATGAAGAACAGCAAGCTTATATAAAACGGAAAAACTCCACCCTAGACAGAATTAATAACCTTTTCCCTCGCCCCACGAAACCTTTATATAAAGGGCAATCTCATATTCTTGTTGGTATTAGCCTCGGCTTAGAAAAGCCTGCAACGCTAGCGGTAGTAGACGGCACTACAGGTCAAGTAATTACCTATCGCAGCATCAAACAACTACTGGGTGATAATTACAAACTGCTAAATCGACAGCGACAGCAAAAGCATTCCTTATCCCACCAACGCCAAATAGCTCAAACGCTTGCTGCACCAAATCAGTTTGGAGAATCGGAGTTAGGGGAATATATAGACAGATTACTAGCGAAAGAGATTATTGCGATCGCCCAAACATACTCTGCCGGAAGTATTGTTCTACCTAACTTGGACAATATGCGTGAACAAGTTCAAAGTGAGGTTCAAGCCAAAGCTGAACAAAAATCAGACTTAATAGAAGTTCAACAAAAGTATGCCAAACGGTACCGAGTTAGCGTTCATCAATGGAGTTATGGCAGATTGATGGCAAATATTCACTCGTCAGCTGTTAAAGCTGGAATTGTTATAGAGGAGTCAAAACAGCCAATTCGAGGTAGTCCACAAGAGAAAGCGAAAGAATTAGCGATCGCAGCTTACCATTCCCGCAAAATAAACTGATTGACAAAACATCGAACCTTGACAATAAAATAAGGAAATTCAACAGCGCCGCAGTTCATGCTTATACAAGCCTCTGTGCTGTGTAAATTTGGGTTAGTTTGACTGCTGTTAAACAGTCTTGCTTTCTGACCCTGGTAGCTGCCCACCTTGATGCTGCTATCCCTTGTGGATAGGAATTAGGTGCGCCCCCAGTAATAGAGGTGCGGGTTTACCGCAGTGGTGGCTACTGAATCACCTCCGACCAAGGAGGAACCCACCTTAATTATTTTTTGGCATGGTAAAGCGGGGGCGATTTCCCTGGGACTCCTGCCAAAACTTTAAATCGCTTGTTTAATAAGGTTTATAGCCTTTAATGTGTCAGTTAATTTACTTTTTTAAGTATTAACTGACGGGCGATTTTGGGAGACGTGACAAAAATGCCTTCATAACGATTGGTAAATCAAGGGTTTGAAGCGCAGAGTTTCAACACCCCTCCCAGCTAGAGGCGGGTTGAAAGCGACGAATACAAATCTCTGCAAAAAGCTTTGTGTTTCAACACCCCTCCCAGCTAGAGGCGGGTTGAAAGTTGACCGTCTGCGGCGAGAGATAACGACCTCGGTCCTTTCAACACCCCTCCCAGCTAGAGGCGGGTTGAAAGTAGTGTTTGGGGGAACCCCACGGAACACGGAGAGTTTCAACACCCCTCCCAGCTAGAGGCGGGTTGAAAGTGCATCGCCTTCAACTGAAGAGAAGGAAAATGTTGAGTTTCAACACCCCTCCCAGCTAGACTTTCAAGGATAGGGGTTTAAAAATCTCGAAAATAGTTGAGAAAATTCTCAACTGTTTAACATGGTTTGGTCGTTTCAGGATTTAAGCATTGGTTGAAATAGTCAAAAAATGACTAAATACAAAACCCCTACCCTTGTAAGTCCCAGCTAGAGGCGGGTTGAAAGAGGCGAGAGATGGCTGTTTTTGCAGAAGCGATCGGTTTCAACACCCCTCCCAGCTAGAGGCGGGTTGAAAGTGCGGAATACGAAAAGGACTATTGGCAGCGGATAAAGTTTCAACACCCCTCCCAGCTAGAGGCGGGTTGAAAGGTGTTGATATCAGTTTACGAATTTATAACAAAAGATTTTTAGAAAAGGGTGGGTTGAAAGCGAATCCAGTTACGTCCTTGTTAGACTGGTATTGTGACTGTAGCAGTTTATCTTTGATATGGGTATCCAGACTGCCTAGTAGTCACTAATTTGTTAACAGTGACAAGATTTTGTTAAAAGTGACAACAATCTGTTAACAGTGACAAATAATTAGTGAATGTACATAAAGTCACAGACACTAATCTGTAGCTGTACAAATACAAAATGGACGTAACTGGATTCGAACCAGTGACCTCTACGATGTCAACGTAGCGCTCTAACCAACTGAGCTATACGTCCTTAACCACACAATTATCAATAGTAGCATATACTTCTTGGACAAGGCAAGACAAAAGACCAAATTAGGCGAACTCCATGCACCACCCGCTACGAATGAAAGAAAAAAGTCAACTCCTCTTCCCTCTTGCTTCCAGTAAAACTGCCTGATTTCCTGAAAAAGTCTTTAACTACTTCGTCGTCACCAATTATTTTTTTGGCACTTTATCACAATCTATATTTATGGTAGAGTAATTATGTCAAGGAGGTGAAAGTAAAGTGTTACACAAGGTTGTACAAGTCCGTTTATATCCGTCAGTTGAGCAAGAAATACAACTAGCGCAAACTTTTGGGTGTGCTAGATGGTGGTGGAATTATGCTCTGAATAAATCTATTGAGACTTACAAAGAGACGGGTAAAGGGCTTGGACGTGCTGCACTTAACGCATTTCTTCCTGCACTCAAAAAAGCTGAAGAGACGATGTGGTTATCTGATTGTTACAGCCAAGTTTTACAGGCTATAACACTTAACCTAACTACGGCGTACAAAAACTTTTTTGAGAAACGTGCTGGATTTCCTAAATTCAAATCTAGACACGGAAAACAGTCTATCCAGTATCCTCAAAACGTCAAGATTGTAGATGGCAATGTTAAACTTCCTGGCAATATTGGGATAGTCAAAGCCAAAATACACAGGACTATTGAGGGGAAAATTAAAACTGTTACTGTAAGCAAAACGCCTTCTGGTAAATATCTTGCATCTATCCTGACTGAGTTAGAGGGTGAAAACCCAATTATTTCAGAAGGTAAGATATATGGTATTGATCTAGGCTTGAAACATTTTGCTATTGTTACTGACGGTGAGAAAATCTCTAAATATGATAATCCTAAACACCTTGCCAAACATGAGAAAAATCTCAACCGTAAGCAAAAGAAATTAGCGCGTAAAGTAAAAGGGAGTAATTCGAGAAATAGATACAGAAAAGTTGTTGCTAAGGTGTACGAGCGAGTTAGTAATTCGCGGCAGGATTTTCTACATAAACTTAGTTATAAGTTGGTCAGCGATAGCCAAGCTGTCATAGTAGAAAATCTTAATGTCAAAGGCATGGTTCGTAATCACAAATTAGCGAAATCAATATCTGATGTTGGATGGGGGACATTCACTAACTTTTTAGCTTACAAACTGGAACGCAAAGGTGCAAAGTTTGTTGAAATTGATAGGTGGTTCCCCAGTTCCAAGCTCTGTCAAAAATGTTTCTACCAAATAGGTGAGATGCCATTAGATGTCCGTGAATGGACTTGTCCCCACTGCAATACTCACCATGACCGTGACGCGAACGCCGCGATAAACATTAGAGCAGAAGGAATCAGAATGATAAAGGCGGAAGGTTCAGCCGTCTCTGCTGTAGGAGGGGAGGTAAGTCCTACTCTTGGGCGAAAGTCTAAGTTTAGGCACTCCCCAATGATTACAGAAGCCCCAACTTCAACCGTACTCGGTAAGTTGGGGTAGTTCACACTTCTCGAATCCAAAATGCTAATCCTCCTCCACGACCACGAGCCGCAATGAAATCTTCCGTCACTAAAAAGAAGGCAAAGAAGGGTAATTTAGCTATGGGCTGGTTGTAGAAATCTTCTGTTTGAATTTGACCAGCACGGATTGGTCTGTTGTAAACAACACGACCAAACAGACTGATAAGCATCTGGTTAAAGTCAAACGCCAATAAATTTTTCTTACCTAAATATTGCACTGGCCCCGTGAGCTTCAATAAAACTGGGCCAAATTCAACCTGATTACTAATTTCGCCTTTATTTGAATCCTGTTGCAAAGTGGCATCAAAGGAAACATGGATTGCAATAAACTTGGGTACATACAAACCCTTGCCTAATAAAATTCCCCCACGCTTTCTCGCTTTCTTAGTGCCAGTAACAAAGCAAAGTTGCCATTTACCGACAAGAGACTCAAACGGATAATTCAACCGTTGCTGCTTGGCAGCTTTTTCTGCTTGTAGCAACGCAGTTACTAATATTTCAGCGCTAGGGCGTGTACCTCTCTCTCCTCGATAGGCAGCCGCAGCCTGGGATAGCATAGTCACAAAGTCAAATGTCGTTATAGATGTCAAGTTAGCCGTCATGAAGGCATTTTGGGTTTAACTATTTCTATTGCTTTCCTGATAAATTGTACCGTTTATCTGTTTTGTTTCCTTCTATCTGTAGGTATTTTATAAACAGGACTTACGCACTAGCTTGTAAAAGATTAGGGACAAATGAGCAATCATGAAACACCTTGAAGGTAAAGTGGCGTTGGTCACAGGTGCTACGCGGGGAATTGGTAGGGGAATTGCGATTGGACTTGGTGAAGCAGGTGCAACTGTATACATTACAGGTCGCAGCCTCAACAACTCTTCCAGTGATGCGGTTTCAGGAAGTCTTGGTGACACTCAATTAGCTATTGAGGAAGTCGGTGGTGTATGCATTCCCGTTCAAGTAGACCACAGCGACGATGAACAGGTACGTTTGCTGTTCGATCGCATTCAAGATGAGCAGGATGGACAACTCGACCTACTGGTAAATAATGCTTACTCAGGAGTTCAGGCATTAAGAGACGCTTATGGGCAGCCCTTTTGGGATTGCGAACCAGGTCTTTGGGATGCTAGTAACAATGTTGGTCTTCGTAGCCATTATGTTGCGAGTGTTTTTGCAGCCCGAATGATGACTAAGCGTAATTCTGGACTAATTTGCACCATTTCCTCGTGGGGCAGTATGTCTTATATTTTTAATACAGCTTATGGTGTTGGTAAAGCTGCTTGCGATCGCCTAGCTGCTGATATGGCTGTTGAGTTAAAGCCTTATAATGTTGCTTCTGTTTCAATTTGGCCGGGGATTGTTGGTACTGAGCTTTTTGCCCGTTTTGCTTCGGAAATGAATCAAACCAATGAGACTGACCAAAAAAACTCATTAATTAGCGTAGGCGTAGCCCGTCGTAGACATCGTTATAACTGGGAAACTCCCTTATTAACTGGACGGGTGATTGCTGCACTTGCTTGTGAGCCAAATGTTATCCGCCGTACAGGACGTGTGCAGATTGTTGCTGAACTGGCTAAGAAATATGGAATTGTCGATGAAAATGGCGATCAGCCTGCATCGCTACGTTCTCTACGTTTTGTGCTGCCAGCTGCATTGCCTGTACTAAGACAATACTCATGGCTCATACCTGATATTAAAGTGCCGTGGTCACTGCTATTATTGAATGCTCTCGGTTCGCCTAAAATTTAATTGGTATTGAGCATTGGGTATTGGGCATTGGGCATTGGGCATGGGGCATTGGGGCGTACATTTTTTAATGCAACAATGAGTCTTTGAACTGGATTAATCCATCTTTAATCCTCGTGAATGAGACTTTGAAATGGATTCATTCACCTTTAATCCTCGTGAATGAGTCTTTGAAATGGATTCATTCACCTTTAATCCTCGTGAATGAGTCTTTGAACTGGATTCATCCACCTTTAATCCTCGTGAATGAGTCTTTGAACTGGATTCATCCATCTTTGATCCTCGTGATTCAACATACCTTCAAAAAGCTTGATATCTCTTTCCTACTTAACTGCTCCTTGCTCCCTTCAAAGTAAACAAATTTTGTCGCTCTTTCACCAAACAAGCTATTTGGAATCATAAAACTTTGTATCCTAAATTAATAGGTCTTAATAGTTCTTTTAAAACTAGTGCAAGAAGATTTTAGGTTAATTGTTGATTTAGTTTTAGTTTTAGGCGTTGCAGCCTGTGGCGGATTACTGGCAGCACTTTTGCGACAACCCGTGCTGCTGGGGTATCTCATTGGCGGAATGATCATTGGGCCAGCCGGACTGGGATTGATTAAAGAACTTATTCAAGTAGAAACTCTGGCACAGTTCGGGGTTGCCTTTTTATTATTCGCTTTGGGTGTGGAATTTTCCTTTGCGGAACTCAAGAAGGTAAAAGCGATCGCTCTTGGTGGAGGTGGACTCCAGATTGCTCTGACGATTTTGGTTACAGTTTTAGTCTGTGGGCTAACAGGAGCCTGGGGAGCCTTACCTGCTAAGGGGATGTTTTTGGGGTGTATTCTGTCCTTGTCTTCTACAGCCGTTGTCCTCAAGTGCTTGATGGAGCGCAACGAAACAGAAACGCCTCACGGGCAAGTGATGCTAGGGATTTTGGTAGTCCAAGACTTGGCACTGGGACTCATGTTAGCAGTCTTACCAGCCCTCAACCAACCAGCAGAAACCATTGGTATCACCGTGCTAACAGCCCTAGCTTCGATTGGTTTATTTGCCGCTGGCGCAGTAGCAGCAGGAATTTGGCTGATACCACCTTTGTTGCGACTGTTAGCCCGGACTGAAAGCAAAGAACTATTTTTATTAGGGGTTGTAGCTTTATGTTTGGGCATTGCTCTGTTGACAGAGCATTTGGGACTGTCCATTGAAATGGGGGCATTTGTCGCCGGTTTGATGATTTCTGAGGTGGAGTATGCCGATCAAACTCTGACTTATGTCGAACCCCTGCGAGATATCTTTGCCAGTTTATTTTTTGCTGCCATTGGGATGTTAATTGACCCAGTGTTTTTGTGGAACAACCTGGAATTGATTTTGGGGTTGGTGACACTAGTTTTCGTTGGGAAATTTTTGATTATCACGCCCTTAGTGAAACTGTTCCGCTATCCTTTGAAAACAGCCATAATCGCGGGTTTGGGATTGGCGCAAATTGGGGAATTTTCCTTTGTTCTCGCTAGTGAAGGGCAGTCTTTGGGGCTGGTGTCCCGACAAATATACTTATTAATTTTGGGAACTACCGCAGTCACTCTCATGCTTACTCCCTTTGTATTGCGGTTAGTACCATTTTTATTTAACTTTGCTGAATCAATGCCTTGGTTGAAACCATACTTAGAGGAACAAGAGGCGCGAGATGTGTCGGAAGATTTGCCCTTCAAAGACCATGTGGTAGTCTGTGGCTATGGACGAGTCGGCAAAAATTTGGTGAAATTGTTGCTGCAACACGACCTACCTGTAGTAGTAATCGACCAATCAGAGAGTAGAATTCAGCAGTTGCGTGAGGCTGGGGTGTCTTATGTTTATGGCAATTGCGTCAGTTTACACGTTCTGGAAACTGCTGGCGTGAATCATGCCAAAGGAATGGCGATCGCACTTCCAGATCCCATGAGTACTCGTCTTTGCTTGAAACGCGCTTTGGAATTGCGCCCAGAATTAGATTTGGTTGTCCGTGCTACCCAGGATAAAAATATTGAGGTGCTGTATCAATTGGGAGCTAGGGAAGTTGTACAACCAGAGTTTGAAGCCAGCTTAGAAATGGCAACCTATTTATTAACTGGCTTAGGCTTGTTGTCGCCAGCTGTCGTCCAACGGGAAATGCAGCAAATCCGCAACGATCATTATTTAGATTTGCGCCCAGAGCTTTCTGCAACCGAAGTCGCCCGCGATTTGCGCCAAGCAACTCTCGATTTAAATCAGCGCTGGTATCCTCTCCCAGATAATTCGCCCTTAATTGGTATGAGCATAGAAGAAGCAGATATGCGCTACTTAACAGGAGCGAGTTTGATGGCAATTCGCCGCGCTAACGGCGATGAAATCGATTATCCCAGTAATCAAACCAGATTGGAAAAAGGCGATCGCTTACTGGTAGTGGGAGCAGATGAAGAACTGGCGGCTTTGGCAGAATTCGCTAAGGGACAAGCGGCTGTTCCCGGAGAAAATAGTGCTTGTCAGTGGGTTACAGTCAATGCAGATGCGCCAACACTAGGTAAAACCCTTGCAGATTTAGATATCGCCAAGCAATTTGGAGTACAGGTACAGGCGATCCGACGAGATGGCAAGTTTATCCGCTATCCTGATGGCGGCATGGATTTGCGAGTCGGCGACCAAGTATTGTTATGTGGTGGACTCACAGGTTTGAGTCAATTAGAGCAGCTATTTGCGATCGCCACTTCAATACCCCTGATCAAAAATCAAATATGAGTTCTATATCTAATTAGTACAATAGCGATCGCGACCCTTTTGTTTAGCATTGTAGAGTGCTTTATCGGCTGAAGCGATGAGTGTATCTGGCTTGATGTCGCAAGTGGGTATGACACAAGTAATACCCAAACTAAGGGTAACGATATTCTTGACATCAGACTGTGCATGGGGAATGGCCTGATCGTGGATTGCTTGTTGAATATTTTGTGCGACTTTGATTGATCCCGCTAAGTCAGTATTGGGGAGGAGTACCGAAAATTCTTCTCCACCATAACGCGCCACGAGATCAGCAGGACGATAAACTGTCTGTTGCACTGTTTGCGCTATTCTGATTAGACAATCATCGCCTCCAAGATGACCATAGTAGTCGTTGTAAGATTTGAATTTATCAACATCTAATAAAATCAGTGACAGGGGTTGTTGTTCTCGTGCAAGGCGTTTCCATTCTGCTTGCAGTCGTCCATCGAAGCAGCGACGGTTAGCCACCTGAGTCAAACCATCTAGATTTACCAGTTTTTCTAATTTCTGATTTGCATCTTCTGCTTTTTCTTTAGCAATTACTAATTCTGCTGTTCTCTCCTGTACCCGTTGTTCTAAAGTTTCAAAAGATGTTTGTAATTGAAGTGCCATGTTGTTAAACGATTTTGCCAGTTGCTCTATTTCGTCTTTTGAGCTAATTTTGGCGCGGATATCTAAGTTACCTGTGGTAAACTGGAAAACTATATTGGTAAGATAAATTATTGGCTTTGTTAGCAGTTGCCCAATGGCAAAAGCGATGATTGTAACTACTGAAGCGATAATTGCAAATAGAAACATTGCATCACGAATTTGCTTTTCTACAGGTGCTAGGGCAACAGCAAGAGGCTGTGCGAACAACACAGACCAAGGTTTATATTTTAAACGAGCGATCGCAATCAGATTAACCTGATTACCTGTTGCTGGCAAAGATGCAATTAAATACGATTGTTTATTATCCAATGCTTGCTTAAGCTTAAACTCATTAGTTGCTAATTCTTTGACAGGATAATTAGACAAACGCCCTTCCTGTTGCAGTTGAGTCACAACATCGTCAGGCAGAGGCACAATTGATTGAAAAAGCAGTTCTGGTGCAGCGCTGTGTGCCAAATAAATATTATTTTCATTTAAAAGAGTAGCAAATGATTTTGCCCCAGCCCGTTCAGTTTCTCTAGTTACTAATTGCTGAACAACAGTAGCATTGTATGAAACACGCAATACACCCAATATATCTCCCTTAGCATTGCGAACCGGACTGCTAAAAAAGATGGTAATAAGGTCAAGAATTGTTGGCGATTGCTTCATACTAGAAACAAAGGAAAACCCAGTTTGTAGCGGTTTTTTAAAATAATTTTGAACTGATTCATCTTTGCCAATATTCGCTGTTTGTGTATCCAATACATTTTTCCCGTTTAAGTCAAGCAAAGAGTATGAGAGAACATTGAGCATATCTTTGCGACTGAGACGGATTAATGTTTCTGTCGCCAATTGCATTTCGGGACTATCATCTCGCTGTTTTGGATTTAGGCTGAGGTAGCGTGCCAAACCTGGTAAAATCGCTTCTACACGCACGGCATTGAGATTTCCATCAATAAAAGCATCTATTCTGTTAGCAGTTTCGTTAGCCGCCGCAGATAGGGCTTGTTTCGCGTTGTCAGTTAGTGCTTTTTCAGTTGTCTGTTTGTTGATAAATGTCAATAACAGCAACGGAACCAAAGCAACAATGAGAAACGAGGCGATCAACTTTGTACGGATGCTGCTCAAAAGATAGCGCTGCATGGATTTAAACTAGGAGGGAGGGTTCAAGAAGGAAGAATTGAACAAGTTTTTTAGTTCAGGAATCCGATTCATGTTTCCAGAGCGAATAAAAAAGTCTGCGTATATCTTGGCAGTTTTGTAGATAGAATTAGGGTTGCTAGATTGAAATAATTTTTGATTTTCACTTAAATCAGTTAGGTTTACTCCCTCCAGAGAGATTGTATTGCTAGGAATTTTTAACGCTTTGCTGATGATAGCGTTTCCTTCCTGAACATTTGCTTTCCAGTAACTCGCGGCTTGCAGCCATCCTCGCACAAATGCACGAATATCTTCGGGGCGATCGCGAATTGTTTCACCGCGAAAGATAATCAAATCTAAAATCAAGCCAGGGGTTTTTTTACTGGTAAATAGGATATGTCCCCCTAATTTCATAGCTTCAAAAAGATGGGGTTCCCAAGTGTGTCCGGCTTGGATAGTATTATTTTTCAGGCGTTGAGGAATTTCTGAAGCCTCTAATTTAACCAAGTTAACATCATCGCTGGTTAAGTTAGCAGTTTTCAACATTTCAGTCACAAAAACTTCGCTAAAACCGCCTAGATTTGCACCGAGCTTTTTCCCTTTCAAGTCAGTGATCGTTTTAATTTTTGGTTGGGTGACTATTACATCTGCTCCTGTTGATTCATCTATAACGATCACGCCTTGCATATCTGGATTTGTGGCGCTCAAGATTATAAAACTTCCTAATGCCAATGAAATACCATCATACTTACCCGCACTGAAATTTGCTTGTTCCAATTGGATGTATCGTTTATGAATTAGTTCTACATCTACCCCTTGGGCTTTGAAGAACCCTTTTTCTTGAGCAATGATGCCTGGATACTCCCCAACAAAATATCCAAATGGTATTTTCAAGGGAGGGCGTTTTAATTCGGTCGGTGTCCAAGCATGACACGCAAATAGCAAACAGACAACAATGAGAAAAATGCTAACGTATCTGAGAAGTTTAAACATAGAATATTTGATATTTTTTTATTGATTGGAAAATCAAATATTCAGATTAATTAATTGCTGAAATTAAAATTTATAGATAACTTCCGTTTACATTTAGATTAAAAACTTCTTTTTTAGAAATGTTTATTATTAATTATATAGCAAAAATTATTATTTGCTTCTAAAGCAGCTTATAGAATTGATTAGACATATAAATTAGCTTATCAGATGTTAAATAATTTTATTCTGTATATTCAAAATTTGAATAATCATTTTCAGCAAATATATATTTGACATCTAAATGCTTTTTAATGTATAAAGTGCTATACTTTACAAAAAAATACATAGAAAATCATCAAACTCGGCTGAAAGAACGATCGCTTTCTCTTCTTGTAAAACACACGCCGTTAAAGTGATCGCAGCCTTAGCATTGCCCTTGGTAGTAATTTAACAGGTGGGGATGCAGGTAGATTGCTGAGAGCGGTTTGAGCGCTACCCAGCAATAAAAGGCAACTTTTCCTAACTTGTTTTCGGCTTGATGTATGCGATCGCTTGTTTCCAAACAGTGCTTTGCTGACTGTTTTCATCAGCAATACAGATACACTGTGGGTCTTGCCATAAAACCTTTCCTGTCAACACATCACCAGTCAGCAGCTTTAATTCCACTGGCGTTGTTTGTTTAATCAGGTTTTGGACTTGTCTAATACTGGGTAAAGTGGTGTCAAATTCGGTAAGCATTTTTAGTAAAGATGAACCTACAAGGCAAAATAAAGAGTAACTAATCCTTGATAATTCATCCTTGAAGAAATGGCAATCGAATTTACTAAGTATCATGGTCTAGGCAACGACTTTATTTTGATTGACAATCGCTCGTCATCCTTGCCTGTAGTGACTCCAGAGCAAGCCATCAAGTTGTGCGATCGCCACTTTGGCATCGGTGCTGATGGTGTAATTTTTGCCCTACCTGGAGAAAACGGCACTGACTACACCATGCGGATTTTTAATTCCGATGGTTCAGAACCAGAAATGTGTGGCAATGGTATTCGTTGTTTAGCTGGCTTTTTGGCAGATTTAGAAGGGGAATCCCGGAATAAAGATTCATATCGGATTCATACTTTGGGTGGTGTAATGACTCCCCAACTCTTATCTGATGGTCAAGTTAAAGTAGACATGGGTTTACCCAGGTTACTCGCTAGTGAAATTCCGACTAATCTTGCACCCGCCCAAGAAAAAGTAATTTCTCAGCCGTTGGAGGTGGCGGGGAAAACTTGGGATGTCACGTGTGTAAATATGGGAAATCCTCACTGCATTACCTTTGTGGAAGATGTCGCAGCAATTGAATTAGAAAGCATCGGCCCAAAATTTGAGCATCACCCAGCTTTTCCCCAACGCATAAATACCGAATTTATTCAAGTAGTACGCCGTGACTATTTGAAAATGCGGGTGTGGGAACGGGGTGCTGGGATTACATTAGCTTGTGGGACTGGTGCTTGCGCTTCTTTAGTGGCTGGAGTGTTAACTGGAAAATGCGATCGCACCGCGACTATAGAATTACCGGGTGGCCCCTTGGAAATTGAGTGGTCAGAATTAGACCAACGAGTTTATATGACAGGCCCGGCTGAGAAGGTATTTACAGGTAAACTGTAACCGACATAATTACAAATTGTTTTTGAGGGTTTGTAGTAAGGACTTTAGTCCTTATTTTCTAAGCACTAAAGTGCTTACTACGAACTTGTTAAGATTCACTTTCTGCTGGAGATTGGATGGGTGGACTAACGCTAGATCGGATAGATTCTTTATTAGAAATTGCTAGATATATACCCCCTAAAATTAGAGCTAATCCTAACAAGTTAAAAATACTCAAGTTTTCCGAGAAAAGTATCCAAGCAAGAACAGCAACAATCACTGGATTGAGTAACAACAGCAAAGAGATAAATCCTGAAGAAAAAGTTTTCAGGCTGTATACAATTAGGCCATGCCCCAATGCTTCACAAATAGCAGCTAGGGCAAATACTACTAACCACCCCGATAAAGTAACTGGGAAAACTTGTTTTTCAAAGATTAGGACTACTGGAATCATCAATGAAGTTGCGATCACGCAGCGCCAAACGAGGATGGTAATAATTGAGAACTTATTGCGGATTTGCTCGATAAGTAAAAAGTTTGCTGCATAAAATATAGATGACATCAGGGCAACTGCATCACCTGTAAAATTATTATTAGAGCGTAATAAATCTTCAAACCCAACTGCGATCGCACCCACTATTGCTAATATCAGACCGAGAATAAATTTGCGTCCAAAAATTTGATTAAAAAATAGCCATCCTCCTAATGTAGTAAATAGCGGATTCAGACTACCTAACGCATTAGCATTAGCAGCACCAGTTTGAGTTAGCGACCAAGTCCAAGATAATCTACCGATTACATGTACTAGACCCACTGCTATTAAGAAAGCTATCTCTTTGATTGGATAACGCTGCTGTGGTAATACAGGTTCATCGTCTTTAATCTGAGTCCGGGCTTGGTTAATTCCACTCCATAATCCAAAGATAATGGTCGCTATCCATAAGCGATTAAATAATGTAGCAACAGCGCTCATTTCGTTAACAGCAATTTTAATAAATATTGCTGTTGAAGATAAAGCTAATAATGCAATTATTACTGTGATTATCGGCAGGATGTTTGAAGCTTTATCAGGTTTTTCTTCTGTTAGGCTTAATTTATTTTCTACCATTTAATTTATATTTATTAAACAAACTGCCAAGTACAAAGGAGCAATCATTAAGTGCAAGTTTAGGGAGACTTGGTATTACCATTACTTAGGTAGTAGTGCCATAGAAGTCTTGCAGCTACCGCTCGCCAGGGTCGCCAGTGCTGTGTCATTGCTTCGAGTTGTGCTGGTGTTGGGCGTGTCGCCAATTTTTTGAGTTTGTGTAATGCGATCGCGATCGCTAAATCGCCTTTAGGAAAGACATCAGGACGTTGCAGCACCATGAGCAAATAAATATCAACTGTCCAGTCTCCGATACCTTTGAGACGCTTTAACTCTGTTCTGATAGTAGTTTCGTGCATTCTTTCCAGCTTGGTTAGATCAAGCTGACCACTTGCGATCGCATTCGCCAACCCACGACAGTATAGAATCTTTTGCCGACTGAATCCAATTCCTCTTAATTGAGCATCATCCAATATTAGAAAGTTTTCTGGCGTTAGAGTTACAACCACGCCACATAATCGGTTAAATACAGCTTTTGCAGCTGCTAAGGAAACTTGTTGTTCCAGAATTATGCACAGAAGCGTTGCAAAACCTGGTTCTCTTGACCAGATTGGTGGAGGCCCCAGTGTCTCTAAAATCCGAGCCAAATCGCTGTCAAGATTGGCAAGCACCATTAAACCACGGGTTAGACTTTCTTCAGTTAACGATTCTAGTTCAGGTGTTTGAGTCATCTTTGAGAAATTTCGATTCTTGTGTAAGCAGTTTTTGTTTGCGCTCAATTCCCCAGTGATAACCGCCAAGACTGCCATCACTCCGCAGCACACGGTGACACGGTACAATCAGCGCTGTTGGATTAGCTCCACAAGCATTTGCCACCGCGCGGACTGCTTCGGGTTTGGCAATATCACGGGCAATATCGGTATATGTGCGCGTTTCGCCATGAGGAATTTTTTGTAATGCTTGCCAAACCTGTTTCTGAAATGCTGTCCCACGGACATCAAGTGGTAAATCGAGATGTGTTTTATCTCCCGCAATCAAGTCGAGGATTGCTTGTATCCAGTCGTTGTGTGTGTGGTCATCACGCATGATGTGCGCTTGGTGAAATTCTTGATTCAAAATGTCTTCAAGCTTGTCTGCTTCATCACCTAGTTTAACGGCGCAAATACCCTTCTCTGTTGTTGCCACCAGCAAATATCCTAGTAGACATGGAGCGATCGCATAGACAATGCTGATTGTCTTTCCAGCTTGTTGGTAAATCTTTGGTGTCATTCCCAGTTGCTTAGGTGCTTTCTCATACAATTGGCTACTTGAACCATACCCCGTATCGTAAACTACATCAGCAATTTCTTCCCCTAACTGGAGACGCTGTTTTAATCGTTGGCTACGCAGCGCATCTGCATATTGAAAAGGGGATACGCCAATTATCTGCTTAAATATTCTTTGCAGATAACTGGGACTCATTTCCACCTGAGAGGATAATTCTGAGAGAGTTGGAATGTAGTCAACTTGTGCTTCAATGTATCGACATACTGCTAAAACTTTCGCTTTGGCTGTAATTGGAACTATTTCAGATTGTGGCTGACAGCGCTTACAAGGTCGAAAACCTGCAATTTCAGCATCTTGTACCGACTGGAAAAAACAAACTTGATTCCGATTCGGTCTGCGACTAGGGCAAATAGGTCGGCAATAAATGCCTGTAGAGCGAACACCATAAAAAAGCTTACCTTCAAAAGTGGGATCTCGATTGAGAACTGCTTGCCAGAGCGTTTCTTCTAAAAGTTGTGTCTGTTGTAATTGCATTCATGTCTCCTCTACCCTTTCTGGTAAGTGAAGGGGCGATCGCTACGGACTCAGCTTGATATAGCGGTTATCGACCCAGTAAAGTACAATTTTGACCTCTCTCCAAACCTCTCTCCTAAAAGGAGAGAGGCTTTGAATTATTCCCCCTTCCCGCTTCGGGAAGGGCAGGGTGGTTTCATACAACGAGGGAAAAACTAAAACTGGGTTTCAAAGCCTCTCTCCGCTTCGGGGAGAGGTTTGGAGAGGGGTCAAAATCTATGGTTATACATGAGGAATCAAGACTTATGTATTTTTCTTTTTTCGTATGAAACCACCCTGCTTCCCGCTTCGGGAAGGGGGGTTAGGTCTATTTGCATATTTGTACCTCCCCGGATTGAAAATGGCTACATAACACTAAATTAAATGTATTAAAAAACTATTTTCTATCTGATTGTTGCGATCAAACTTGGCTGCGGTTTACTGCAACTATGGCTAAAGAATATTACGTGCAATACTTTCGATGTTGTAGTTGCTTAGGCGTAGACTGTCTTAGATATCGAATTTATTTTATGAGAATAATTTATGATAATTATGCCAGCGTTCTACAATAGGCGAATTACTCACCAAATTTCCGCTAAATCTAAAACAAATCCTGGCAAAACATCTTCTCCAGATAGAGTTTTAGGACTTTGTAAAATCTCAACTTCTCGATTGGAACGATAAATCTCTACTTGCTGCTGTCCTCTATTAATTAACCAGCCCAATCTTGCCCCATTATCGATGTATTCCCTCATTTTGGCTCGCGTTTTTTCTAATGAATCACTCGGAGACATTAACTCAACCACAAAATCGGGACACAAAGGAGCAAATCTTTCTTTTTCTGCTTCGCTTAAAGCATTCCACCGTTCCATTTTCACCCAGGAAGCATCTGGAGAACGCTCTGCACCATTAGGAAGTTTGAAACCACCAGAAGAGTCAAAGGATTTTCCTAGCTTATTTTGACGACTCCAAGCTCTTAATTGATAAGTTAAATCAGCATTACGGTCACTAGTACTACTCCCAGTAGGTGGCATAATAATAATTAATTCCCCTGAGGCTGTCCGTTCAAACTTTAAGTCTCGATTATTTTGACAAAGCTGAAAAAATTGCTCGTCAGTCAAGTCGATATTTAATTCGAGGGTAGGAGGTAAACTGACGGTGATATTATTCATGTTATCAGTTTGGGTGTAACTAGTATATTTATTCTAGTAGTTTGTCAAGTTAACTATAGTAATCCGCTTTGATTTCTGAAATTATTTTTGTGGTGCGCGTTCGCGTTGGCAAAGCCTCTCGTAGAAAAGCGTCTCGCAGAGAAGCGCAGTGCAAGCGCGATAGGTAGGCAATAGGCAACAGGAAACAAGCCTCTTCAAGTTGATTCGTTCTTTGACAAATGGTTCACCCGATTGGGTGAATGCGATCGCATCATCCAGAACTACTCTGAAAGTAGAGCCACTTTTTCTGCTGTTAGTGATCATGCTGACAGCCAAAAATCTCTCACAATGGCTATGATTGCCTTGAATATTATGCCAATTGCTTATATATCAAAGGGTCTAAGAGTGGATGAAATTGTAAAATCAGCGTATAAACCAGATTTTCAACCAGAGAATATCACTCTGTTGGACACAATTGCTGCCAATTTACCGGGGATGATTTTCCAAATTCTGCAACAGCAGGATGGTTCTGTATTTATCCCTTATATTAGTTTTGGTTGTAAATATTTGTATGAATTAGAACCAGAAGCTATACAGGCAGACTTTCAGGTGCTATATAAACTGATTCATCCACAGGATATAAAAGCTTTTGCAGAATCTATTGCTGTTTGTCGCACCACTTTTACACCTTGGCATTGGGAAGGTCGGATTATTACGCCTAGTGGCAAACTTAAGTGGATTCAAGGTACTTCACAACCAGAACTACAAGCCAATGGTGATTTTCTTTGGAATGGCTTGGCCATGGATATTACAGACCGGAAACAAGCCGAAGAAAAATTGCAAGAAAGTGAGGCGCGGTATAAAGCAATTTTGGATGCTATCCCCGATTTGATGTTTCGCATCAGCCGCGATGGCGAGTATTTAGATTTGAAAAGTGAAGGAGCAAATGTCACTCTTTCGAGAGAAGAAATAGTTGGAAAACATGTACAAGAGTTATTGCCTAGTGATGTTGCAGCCATTAGCCAAGTAGCGATCGCTAAAACTTTAGATTCTGGAACTTTACAAACTTGCGAATATCAGCTACCAACGCCTTTGGGAATCAGAAATTATGAGGCGCGGTTGGTCGTGAGTGGTGAAGATGAGGTACTAGCAATTGTCCGAGATATCACAGATCAGAAACAGGGAGAAGTCGCTTTACAAAATCTTGCCCAAAAATTTGCTAAAGCTTTTAGTTGCAGCCCCGATTCAATTACCATTAGTACGCTACAAGAAGGACGCTTCATCGAAGTTAACGACAGTTTTGTAAAACTTTCAGGTTATGAGCGAGATGAGGCGATTGGTAAAACTTCTTTTGAGTTAAATCTTTGGGTAGACGATGGCGATCGCCTGAATTTGTTACAGCAGTTGCAAGGCACGGGAGTTGTTCGCAACTTAGAATTTGAATTTCGGCAAAAGTCTGGCGAGATCATTACAACGCTGCTTTCAGCCGAAGTGATTGATTTAGATGGTATACCTTCCATCCTGGCAGTGCATCACGACATTACAGAACGCAAACAGGTAGAAGCGCAGTTCCGCCTTTGTGCCCAACGCGATCGCTTGTTGGCAGAAACCCT
This sequence comes from Nostoc edaphicum CCNP1411, assembly GCF_014023275.1. NCBI lineage: Bacteria > Bacillati > Cyanobacteriota > Cyanophyceae > Nostocales > Nostocaceae > Nostoc > Nostoc edaphicum. The sequence continues at coordinate 3,937,784 of NZ_CP054698.1, read as the reverse complement.
AGTGCGAATTCGGTCTTCGCTTAACTTAGAGCAAATTCTCCAAACCACCGTCACGGAAGTCAGACAATTTCTGCAAGCAGATCGAGTTTTCATCAGTTTAAATAATGCCAATTTAGGAATCAGAACTCTTGCCGAATCAGTAGATCCCAAATATCCATCAGTCTCAGGTTGGTCTACTAATGATGAAGCTTATCTAAAAGAAGTGCGAAATTTACTAAAAGATAATTTTGTGCGTGTCGTTGAAGACATAACGCAAATGAAAGTATCTCCCAAAGTCAAAGCACACTGTCAAAAATTCCAAACGCAGGCTAGCTTGGCTGTACCAATTATGCTTGGTGATGAATTATTTGGGGCGTTGATTGCCAATCAATGCTCAGGTTCGCGTCATTGGCTGCCGATAGAAATTGATTTGTTACAGCAGATGTCAGAACAGGTTGCGATCGCTATTCAGCAAAGCCAGATATGCCAAAAACTAGCAGAACTCAACACTAATTTAGAACACCAAGTAGAAGAACGAACAGCCCAGTTGCAGCAGAAAATGCAAGAAGTTGAAAAATTGCATCGCGTCAAAGATGTAGTTTTGCACACCGTTGCCCACGATTTACGAACTTCGGTAATGGGTAACTTGATGGTGTTGAAGAATTTGTTAAATCAGGGGCAGGGGAGCAAGGGAGCAGGGGAGCAGGGGAGCAGGGGAGCAATTACAGCAAGTCTTTCCCCTCTGCCCCCCATCCCCTCTGCCCCTCTGCCTCTTTCCCATGCCCAATCCCCAATCTCCAATTCCCAATCTTCAATTCCAATATCTCGCTCAATTATCGAGCGGATGATTCAAGGCAACGATCGCCAACTAACAATGATTAACTCATTGCTAGAAATTAATTCCTGTGAAAAACAGGGTCTTGAGATCAAACTCGAACCTGTGCAACTTAGCACCCTACTGGGAGGCACATTCGCCCAGTTGGAACCCATACTTACACAAAATCAAGCGACTCTAAAAAACTTAGTTCCCGCAGACTTGCCTTTAGTAATGGCAGATGGGACTCGATTGCAGAAAGTTTTGGCAAATTTAATCACACATGGCTTGCAAAATAATCCACCAGGATTAAATTTTACCCTGAGTGCCACCGTTGAGAGGGGAATGATTCGCACTCAGATTCAAGATGACGGTGTGGGAATGAGTAAAGTAGAGTGCGATCGCCTTTTCGATCTTCATGTCCGCGATCCCCAAGACTGTTGCTCTACAAGCATTGGCTTAAAAATGTATCTTTGTCGGAAAGTTATTAAGGCACATGGCGGCGAAATCGGTGTTATTAGTAACCGCAAGCGCGGGTTAACTTTCTGGTTTACACTACCTTTGGCAACTTGATCCGCAACAAATCGCCCATAAATCACCAAAAAATGAGAGGGTGTTATTTATAGCAATATTAAACTTCTTGCAAAGGTGCTTTTTGCACTCTTGTGGGAAAAAGGTAAAGGTTAAAGGGAAAGGGTTAAATACAAAACCTTTACCCTTTCCCGCCTTCCCTTTTCCCTACTTCTGCAAGAAGTCTATTGAGTAAGGGAAACACCCTCAAGGTATGGGCAAAGTTGCTCGGATGCTAATGGCTACTCCATTTACAACAGTGCAAAGCTGGTGGAGAAAAATCTTTTCTGCACCAACAACAGATGAAATCAATACTCTTTACAAAGCTTGGCGTAACCGCTTTTTGTGGCAGAGATTACGTTTATGGTTATGGCTGGCGCTGATTTGTCTGTTGTCTTTTACTTTGCGAGACATTTACGGCTTGTTTTTTCCTTTTCAAGAGTTGCAGCAGTTGCCAGAAGTAGTTAGAACTCAACGTATTGTAATTAATGTTGCAATGCTCATGAGTATACTGGTCTGCTTTGCCTTACATAAAACTAAATTAGGTCGTCATCGTCCAGATTTATTATTTTTGGGGTCTTCTTGGTCAATTAGTTTAGCATCGCAGTTGTTTGCAACTCTTACAGGTTTTGCACTACCTGATACCATCGGTTGGTCGCTGCTATTCTTGAGCCAAGCTGTGTTGATGCCCGTCTGCTGGATTCTTCACTTGCTGACTCAAGTGAGTGTGCTGGTTTACTATTTTGGTGTGAATACGGCACTTGGACTAGAAACACCGATTCCTGAACACCCAGGAATATATAATGTGACGTTCATTTTATACATTTTTTGGTTTTGTACTATATGTGATATTGGTGTTTATCTGTACGATCGCTTGCAACGCTCTGAGTTTTATGCCCGTCAAGAACTGGAATCTGCCTATCAAAAACTCAAGGTTGCAGAAGCTAAATATCGCACCATTTTTGAAAACGCCGTTGAAGGAATTTTCCAAAGCAGTCCCGATGGACGTTACATTACGGCAAATCCCGCTCTAGCACGTATTTATGGCTACTCTTTAGTGGAAGAGGTGACAGCAAATTTCACTGATATTGAACAATTTTACGTTGATCCGAACCGTCGGGCAGAATTTGTGCGCCTGATGGAAAAGTATGGCAGGGTTTCAGAGTTTGAGTCTCAAATTTATCGCCGAGATGGGAGTATTGTCTGGATTTCAGAAAAAGCTTACGCAGTCCGTGACGAACAGGGAAAATTGCTTTACTACGAAGGTTTAATTGAAGACATTACCCAGCGCAAGCAAACTGAAGAGGAACTACGAGTATTTTTCCATGCAGTTTCCCACGACTTACGTAACCCGGTGCTGGGTACTTTAATGGTATTGAAGAATTTGCTAAATCAGGGAGCGGGGACTGGGGAGCAGGGGACAGGGGGCAGGGAGCAGGGGGGAAATTCCTCTCCTCTGCCCCCTGCACCCCGCCCCTCTACCTCTTTCCAATCCCCAATCCCTGTTTCACGCTCAATTTTAGAGCGGATGATTCAAAGTAGCGATCGCCAACTGAACTTAATTAATTCGTTGATGGAAACTCATATCAGTGAAATGCAAGGTGTTGTTTTACAACGTCAAACCGTACAATTACTGGCAGTTGTCGAAGCTGCGATCGCTGATTTAGAGCCATTATTAGAGCAAAATCAAGCCAAGCTGACAAATCTAGTATCCGCAGATTTGCCATTAGTGAATGCTGATCCCACACAACTATGGCGAGTTTTTTCTAACTTAATTGTCAATGCTCTAAAACACAATCCCCCGGAATTGCTTTTGACAATCAACGCTACTCATAAGGATGACAAAATTTATTGTACTGTTAGTGATAATGGTGTGGGAATTAGTCAACAACAAAGCGATCGGCTTTTTGACCTTTACTTTCGGGGTGCAAGTATCCGCAATTCTGTAAGTTTGGGATTGGGGTTGTATCTGTGTAAGCAAATTATCCATGCTCACGGCGGCGAAATTGGCGTAAACAGTGCATTGGATGCAGGGGCAACTTTCTGGTTTACATTACCTATTAGCTAAGTACTGAAAAAAGAATGCGACAAATAGATAATTTGTAAAGACGCGATGAATCGCGTCTTTTTGCAAGTTAAAGAATATCAAGATGATGATAATAAGCAATCGCTAGAATGAAGCATATTCCTAAATTAAAGTTTCAACTATGATAGCCTCACCCCAACAAAACTACATCACCGTTGAAGAATACCTCCAAATGGAGGAACAGAGCAATATCAAGCATGAATACATCGACGGCTACATCTATGCAATGGCTGGAGCGCTAGATCCACACGTTACCATTGCAGGAAACCTATTCGCTCTCCTCCGTAATCATGTGCGCGGCTCTGGTTGTCGTGTTTACATCGCTGACATGAAAGCCAGAATTGAATCCCTGAATCGCTTTTATTATCCCGATGTGATGGTTACTTGCGATCAACGAGATCGAGAAACGCCAGGTTATAAAAGATTTCCCTGTTTAATTGTCGAAGTTTTATCTAATTCTACCGAAGCTTTTGATCGTGGCGATAAATTCGCCGATTATCAAACACTGGAAAGTCTGCAAGAGTATGTTTTAATTAATACAAAACGTCAGCGAGTCGAGTGTTTTCGCCGCAATGAGCAAGGGTTATGGGTTTTACAATCTTACACATCAGAGGATCAATCATTTCGACTCAATAGCGTGGATTTTGAGGAAACAATGGCAACACTCTACGAAGATGTAGTTTTTGAATAATCAATTATTACAGGGTATTCGACGCAATTTTTAGTAAACTATATAACTGATAAGCCTTGAAGGCTTCCTAACCAGGTGGAAGCGTTAATGAAAGCAGGCACAATTGATTAAATAAAAAGTTATGGCGCTCATAGTTCAGAAATACGGTGGTACATCTGTCGGTTCAGTGGAACGTATTCAAGCTGTTGCACAGCGTGTTTATAAAACTGTTAAAGCTGGAAACTCTCTTGTCGTAGTGGTTTCGGCAATGGGCAAAACCACCGATGGACTCGTCAAACTAGCTAATGAAATTTCTCCAAATCCTAACCGCCGGGAAATGGATATGCTGCTTTCTACTGGCGAACAAGTAACTATTGCCTTACTCAGCATGGCTTTGCAGGAACTCGGACAACCCGCAATTTCCATGACTGGCGCTCAGGTAGGAATTGTTACCGAAGCTGAACACAGCCGCGCTCGGATTTTGCATATTGAAACTACTCGTCTCAGTCGCCACATAAATGAAGGTAAAGTAGTTGTAGTAGCAGGGTTTCAAGGTACATCTAGCGCCGGAGAGATGGAAATTACGACTTTGGGTCGTGGTGGTTCTGACACATCAGCAGTGGCGATCGCAGCCGCATTAAGAGCGAATTTTTGCGAAATTTATACAGATGTTCCAGGTATTCTCACTACAGACCCCCGCTTAGTTGCTGAAGCTCAGTTGATGGATGCCATCACCTGCGATGAAATGTTGGAATTAGCTAGCTTGGGGGCAAAAGTGCTGCATCCCCGTGCTGTGGAAATTGCCCGTAACTATGGTGTTCCCCTTGTAGTTAGGTCTAGTTGGACGGATCAACCAGGTACTTGGGTGACATCAGCCAAACCCCAAGGGCGATCGCTAATCAATCTAGAAATTGCTCGTCCAGTAGATGCTGTAGAATTTGACACTGACCAAGCGAAGGTTGCTTTGTTGCGCGTACCTGATAAACCAGGTGTTGCAGCTAGGTTATTTGGCGAAATTTCTCGGCAAAAAGTAGACGTAGATTTAATTATTCAGTCAGTTCATGAAGGTAACAGCAATGACATTGCTTTTACTGTGACAACACCAATATTAAAACGGGCAGAAGCAGTAGCAACAGCGATCGCCCCAGCACTAAGAAGTCAATCTAACCCCAAATCGGAAGAAGCCGAGGTAATGGTAGAACATAACATTGCCAAAGTCAGCATCGCAGGCGCAGGAATGATTGGCCGTCCTGGTGTTGCAGCAAAGATGTTTGCCACCTTAGCTGAAGCAGGCGTGAATATTCAAATGATTTCCACCAGCGAAGTCAAAGTAAGTTGCGTAGTCGATGCCAACCAATGCGATCGCGCTGTCAACGCACTCCGCACCGCCTTTGAGATTGAAGCAGGGGAGCAGGGGAGCAGGGGAGCAGGGGAGAGTAGCTGCATAGATTCCCCTCTGCCCAATTGTCCTCCCGTTCGCGGTGTTGCTCTCGATTTGAATCAAGCGCGTCTTGCTATTCGCCAATTGCCAGATCGTCCGGGGATGGCGGCAAAATTGTTTGGATTATTAGCGCAACATAATATTAGTGTTGATATGATTATCCAATCTCAGCGCTGTCGGGTAATTGATGGTGTTCCCAGACGAGATATTGCCTTTACAGTCTCGCGGATAGACGGGGAAAGTGCAAAAAAAATGCTTACCCAAGTAGCAGCAGAGTTAGGATGGGGTGAAGTTGTTTTAGATAGTGCGATCGCTAAGGTGAGTATTGTCGGTGCAGGTATGCTCGGACAACCAGGTGTTGCGGCTAAAATGTTTGAAGCTTTAGCCCAACAACAAATCAATATTCAAATGATTGCCACTTCAGAAATTAAAATTAGTTGTGTCGTGGCCCAAGAGCAAGGTGTTAAAGCTTTACAAGCTATTCATGCAGCCTTTGAACTGGCTGGTAGCGAGAAATTTGTAGTGCCAGCGTAAAACGTGACTCATTTCATGTCCGCTTGATTAGAATGGCACTAAGATAAGCCCAAAGTCTTGTGTTGCCTCGTTCCCAGCCTCTAGGCTAGGAAGCAGCCAGGGCAAGAACTGTGTCTTAACTTAGTGCCATTGCACTTAAGCTATAATCAAGCAATTTATCAGACTATATTTATATTGATGAATAGTCATTTCCTAGATGGACATTACCGAATACTAAAAGTTCTCAATGATGGGGACAAGGGGAAAACCTATCTAGTTGAAGATACTAATCTTCTTGGCAGCGAACTTATAGTAAAGCAATTATGTCCTCCTAGTAAAAATCCCCAAACTTTAACAATTCTAAGCCACTTGTTTGCCAGTAAAGCAGCAACTTTAGAAAAACTAGGACAGGAAAACGATAAAATCCAAAAGCTAGTTGCTTATTTTGAAGAAAATGAAGAATTCTATATAGTCCAAGAATTCATACCTGGTAATTCTTTAAGTGACGAAATTATCCAGGGACAACCTCTAAGTGAAAACCAAGTAATTAATCTTTTATCCGAAATATTAGAAATTTTGGTTATTGCACATAGCTATGGCGTGATTCATCGGGATATTCAACCAGCAAATATTATTCGTAGAGAATCAGATAAAAAGTTAGTTTTGGTTAATTTTGGTACTTTTAATGAAGCCATCACCAATACCGTTGACAATCTTGAGTATATGCCAATAGAACAAGTTAACGGCAACCTCAAATACAACAGCAATATATATGCTTTAGGTATTGTTGCGATCGCAGCACTTCGAGGTTTAAATGCAAAGGAAATATCTAATTTGCAAAGTCAGAAACATAAGCTGACAGGTGAAATAGTTTGGCGTCCCAAAAGCCTAAAAGTTAACAGAAAGTTAGAAAAAATTATTAATAAGATGGTGCGTTTTGATTATCGTAAACGCTACCAGTATGCAACCGAAGTTTTAGATGATCTGAAAAAATTAACAAATGTTGAAGTTCAGCAAAAACAGGATGATAAAAAATTATTACTAATTTTGACGGGGATAGCTGGTTGTATCACACTTGGTGTTGGAGCTTGGCAATTGAGGTTGCCAAAACCTGTAAGTGATGCTCAACAAACATTATACCAACATGGAATAAATAAATATGAATCCGGAAACTATGAAGAAGCAGTTAAAGATTTCAATCAGGTTATTGAATTAGATCCGCAAAATGCTCTGGCTTATAATAAGCGGGGCGATGCTTATTATCGATTAGGAGACTATGAGCAAGCACAAGCAGACTCTAGCCAAGCAATTTTACTCAATCCTCAAGATGCCAATGCCTATTTTGACCGAGGATTTGCTTTTTATGGATTAAGTAAGTACAAAGAAGCGATCGCAGACTATACCCAAGCGATTAAGTTAAACTCTGAGAATGCTTATGCTTACTATGGCCGGGGATTAGCTCGTTCTCAAGTGAAGGATAATAAAGGAGCAATTGGAGATTTTAGCAAAGCGATCGCTCTCAAGCCTGAGTATACCGAAGCCTACTTGCAACGAGGTATCCTTCGCCGTCGCCTTAAACAAAGACTTGCAGCAATCCAAGATTTTGACACAATAATTAAAATTAATCCTAGTGATGCTAAAGCTTATTATCAAAGGGGTTTAACTCAATCTGTTAATAAACAGCAATATGCAGCACTTAAAGATTACGCAGATGCAATCAACATCAATCCCAAATATATCGAAGCTTTTCTTAATCGTGGTGATATTTACAGTGAGTTGGGAAATAAAGTAGAAGCTACTGAAGATTACAACACTATTTTAGAGATTGATCCTAAATTTATTGCAGCTTACATCCACAGGGGAATTCACCGTTTTTCCTTCGGAAATTATAAAGGCGCTATTGAAGATTACACCGAAGCATTAAAACTAGATACTAATAATGTAGCAGCTTACAACAACCGTGGTAACGCCTATCTCGAACTGGGAAATATAAAAGCTGCAAATCAAGATTATTCACGAGCGATTGCAATTAATGCTAACAATGCCTTAGCCTACTATAACCGGGGTATAATTCGCACCAAGCAGAAAAACAAACAAGGAGCGATCGCAGATTTCAAAAAAGCTGCAAAACTATTCCAACAGCAAGGAGAGAAAGATAGTTATCAAGATGCACAAAGAGAAATTGCAATTCTGCAAAATAAGTCAGCACCAGCACCAAGCACTCGCCCTAAATCTGGGAAAAGATAAAAAGATTTAGCTAGTAAAAGGGACTGGGGATTAGGGATTAGGGACTGGGCGTAAAATCGAAAAATTACAAGTCCTTCTCACCCCCCTTAGTCTCCCCTTTCCAAAGGCTACGGTGTACACACAAATCGAATTACCCCCTCAATCCCCCCTTGCAAAGGCTACGGTGTATACACAAGTCGAATTACCCCCTCTAACTCCCCCTTGCAAAGGGGGAGAACCGGATATTTCCCCCCTTTGCAAGGGGGGAAACCGGAAAATCTTGTTCCCTCCCCTTTGCAAGGGGAGGGCTAGGGTGGGGTAAAACCTTGGGTTTTTCAGCGATTTCAGATTTGTGTGTACACCGTAGCTGGGGGGTGAATTATATGCAGCTTCACAAAAGAACGGTATAAGTATGCAAGAATAAATTAAACTAAGTTACTAAAAGGAAATACCCCTAAAACCCTTACCAATAACGAATGACAAAGGACAAATCACAACCATTACCAGTTAGATTTATTTACACCCACCTACTTAATACTTACTATGAGTTACCGTTTTTTTTATGACTAAATTATGATTACTGTATGCTAACTCTCTTCACTTTTTATCCAGACAACCTGGAATTATTCACTAGCAATGATGTCGATAAGGTACTGGCAAGAATTGATGGTTCTCACAATATTTGGTTGCGCTGTATCCACTTCCGCGATCGCACTGGAACCGCCAGAATTATCAAGCATTTTGGACTGAACCCATATCGTGTTGAGATGATTTTTAACCATTCCTCTGTAGGAATTGACGAAGATGTAGAAGATTGTTTATTTGACAGCTATGAAATTCTAACTACTCAAATAAAAAATAATGAATTTGAGGTTGCCTGTGGCAATATTGTAGTTGGGAATAATTTTATTATCACTTTTGAAATCACTGAACTAAAAATTTTAAGCAATCTAGCAAATAATTTGCAAAAGCGAACTCCAGATATACCAAATTTGGGAATTGACTATCTTTTTTATCTGATTTTTAAATATGTTTTGAATAATTATGATAATGTCTTTGATTATATTTCTAGAAAACTTGATGATTTAGAAGATGAAGTTTTAGATAATTTGGGTGATGAATCAACGTACAAAAAAATTGCCACAATGAGGCAATCTACTCGTTCAGGACGCCGTAATTTTCAAAGCATTAAGTTACTTATGGCTATGATGAATAACGAAGATTTCCAATGGATCACCCAGCCAGTGAAAGAACTCTTCAATCAAGAATTAGTTCATCAGGTTGATAAACTCTGGCAAGAATATCAATCTCTGAGAGCCTGGATGTCAGAATTAATGGAAATTCAACGCGATAATATTGCTAGCAAAACTGGTGAACGAATTAATCGTCTGACTATCCTCTCTACCATATTTTTACCAATAACTTTCATGTCTGGTTTTTATGGTATGAACTTCAAATATATGCCGGAGTTAGAGCAACCTTGGGCTTATCCTGCTGTGATCTGCATGATGGCGTTAATTGTGATTTGTAGTATTACTTATGCTAAAAAACAACGTTGGTTGTAGAGAAAGGGAATAGGGAATAGGGAATAGGGAATAGTAAAATTTACATCTTGTTTGGGATTGCTATATGCTTTCTTTCAGTAGACTGAATCAACCCTCAATTGGTAAAAAACGTGAATATACCATTGATTATTCGTGCTGAAGAACACAACGAGAAAACAGCGATTGCTACAACAGATGGAGCATTTACTTATCGGGATTTGCTTCACGCTTCCAGTCAAATAGCAACAAGCCTTCTTCAGAATACAGAAGATTTACAGGAGCAGCGAGTTGCCTTTCTCATCCCACCTGGGTTTGAGTATGTAGCGACTCTATGGGGGATTTGGCGGGCTGGTGGCATAGCTGTACCTCTGTGTGTTTCCCATCCACGCCCAGAATTGGAGTATGTAATTACCAATTCTGGAGCATCGATTATTGTTGCTCATCCTAATTTTGAAGGTATACTGCGATCGCTCGCCCAAGAATACAATTTGCGATTTATCCTCACCTCAGAAACTCTTCCATCTAATATTGGTCGCCTCCCAGAGATTGATATCACTAGACGCGCCTTAATTCTCTACACCAGCGGTACAACAGGTAAACCGAAGGGTGTAGTTACAACCCATCAGAATATTCAAGCGCAAGTGACTTGCTTAATAACCGCTTGGGAATGGACATCGGATGATCGCATTTTACATATCCTGCCACTACATCATATTCATGGAATTATTAACGTACTGACTTGTGCTTTATGGGCTGGCGCGGAGTGCCAAATGTTAAGCAAGTTTGACGCCCAAACCGTTTGGAACCGAATTTGTGACGGTGACTTAACCCTATTTATGGCAGTACCAACAATTTATGTAAAGCTGATTGCTGCTTGGGAAACTGCTTCTAAGGAACGCCAAAAAAGTATGTCAGAAGGCTGTGCTAAAATGCGCCTGATGGTTTCTGGTTCGGCGGCATTACCAGTTCAAGTTTTAGAAAAGTGGCAAACCATCAGCGGCCATTTTCTGCTTGAGCGCTATGGGATGACAGAAATCGGTATGGCGTTATCGAACCCTTTACACGGTGAACGGTTGTCTGGATATGTAGGAAAGCCACTACCTGAAGTTGAAGTGAGATTAGTGGATGAGAACGGGGAGTTAGTTCCAGGCGGAACACCAGGAGAGATTCAAGTTAAAAGCCCCGGAGTGTTTTTAGAATATTGGCAAAACCCCCAAGCAACCGCCAAAGCTTTCCAAGATAGTTGGTTCCGTACTGGAGATACCGCCGTAGTTGAGAATGGTAACTACCGCATTCTGGGACGGATGAGTGTGGATATTATCAAAACGGGAGGGTATAAAGTTTCAGCTTTAGAAATTGAAGAAGTATTGCGATCGCATCCAGATATTCAGGAATGTGCAGTGGTTGGAGTTGCCGATCCAGAGTGGGGTGAACGGGTCTGTGCAGCATTAGTATTGCAAGGTTCAGAACCTTTAACATTAGAATCTTTTAGGAGTTGGGCAAAAGAGCGATTGGCGGTTTATAAAGTACCAACCCAAATTTTGATAGTTGAAGAATTACCGCGCAACGCAATGGGGAAAGTGACTAAGCCGACAGTGGTTGAGCTATTTCGAGTATAGCGATCAAAAATCAGAAGCAGTTCGACATTGCAAATGCGTGTATATTGTGGAAGGATGTGATGTCAATTGTGGTTGAGTTCTAAGCAGTGAAAAACTGCCAGGAATTGTAAAAACCAAATTTACCGACATCTACATTAAAACTATTGTTAAAATCCAAATAATTTTAAGTTAATATTCATACCCAACTCCTATGAGAGAAACTGTCCTAGAGGTTCGCAATCTACAAGTTGAATTTCCCAGTGATGGCAATACTGTCAGAGCTTTGGATGGTATTTCTTTTGGGTTGCATCGAGGTCAAACTCTAGGAATAGTAGGAGAATCTGGAAGTGGTAAATCAGTGACAGCCCTAGCTGTGATGGGTTTGTTGCAGACTCCCGGTATAGTTACTGGCGGTGAAATCTGGTTTCGTCCTCAAGAGAACGCCAACCCTATAGATTTGGTAACATTGCCTCCTGAGCAAATGCAGTTACACCGGGGTGGCGACATCGCCATGATTTTTCAAGAACCGATGAGTTCGCTCAATCCAGTTTATAACATTGGGTTTCAGCTAACAGAAGCGATTATGCGGCATCAAAATGTGTCAGCAGCCCAAGCACGACAAATTGCGATCGCAGGTTTACAAGAGGTAAAACTTCTACCGAGTGATGAAGAGATACAGCAGCAGTATATCGAAACTTCATCGAAACCAGAACCATCAAAGTTAGCACAGTTGGTTAAAGAACACAAAGAAGCCATGCTGGAACGCTACCCCCATGAACTTTCTGGGGGTCAGTTGCAACGGGTAATGATTGCAATGGCAATTTCTTGCAACCCATTAATTTTAATTGCTGATGAACCAACCACAGCTTTAGATGTGACGGTGCAAGCAACTATTTTGGAGTTAATGCGAGAATTGCAGCAAAGCCGTGACATGGCAATGATTTTCATCACTCACGACTTGGGACTAATTTCAGAAATTGCTGACGAAGTAGCGGTGATGTATAGAGGCAAAGTTGTCGAATCTGGTACTTCTGGGCAAATTTTCAGCAGTCCCCAGCATCCATATACTAAAGGCTTGATAGCTTGTCGCCCCACACTTAACCGCCGTCCCCAAAAACTACTCACCGTTTCTGACTACATGAGTGCAGAAGAGACAACGACGGGACAAATAGTAATTCAGGCGAAAGAACCCGCACAACCTACAGAAGTCACCACTGAAGAGATTGCTGCAAGATTAGCAAACTTCAATGAGAAAGAACCCCTGCTGCAAATCCGCAACCTGAAAGTTGGTTTTCCAGTGCGCGGGGTGTTTGGTGGGACAAAACGCTACAACATGGCAGTGAATGGGGTTTCCTTTGATGTCAAACCAGGGGAAACATTAGGTTTGGTGGGAGAATCTGGTTGCGGTAAAACCACCCTTGGTAGAACCTTGCTGCGATTAATTGAACCGATGAGTGGTCAGATTATCTTTGAGAAACAAGATATTACTACCCTCAAAGGAGAACCGTTGCAAAAACTGCGGCGGGAAATGCAAATAGTTTTCCAAAATCCTTTCAGTTCCCTCGATCCCCGGATGAAGGTTGGGGACGCGGTGATGGAACCGTTGATAATTCACGGCGTTGGGAAGACAAAGCAACAACGACGCCAACGGGTAGCTGAACTTTTAGAAAGGGTAGGGTTGAGTGCAGATGCGATTAACCGCTATCCTCATCAGTTTTCTGGGGGTCAACGCCAACGGATTTGCATAGCCCGTTCTTTGGCGTTAAATCCTAAGTTTATCATCTGCGATGAATCAGTTTCAGCACTGGATGTTTCAGTACAGGCGCAGGTATTAAATCTTCTCAAAGAATTACAGTCAGACTTTCAACTTACTTATATTTTTATTTCTCACGATTTAAGTGTGGTGAAATTTATGAGCGATCGCATTTTAGTCATGAATCGCGGTCAAATTGTTGAAGAAGGCACAGCCGAAAGCATCTACCAAGAACCCAAAGAGGAATACACGCAAAAATTAATTGCTGCAATTCCTACTGGTAGTGCTGAACGGGTGCGAAGCCGTCATTTGAGGGCTTTATAGTTAAAACGGCGGCTATAAACCGCATCTATCATCCCCCTACTCCCTACTGTCCAAGTTCTTTGATGTTATTCATCACTTGTTGATATAAGTCATTGTTTCCCTGACTTTGAAAAATGCTTGCTGCTTGTTCCAAGTCTTTAAGCGCTCCCTGTCTGTCTCCATTGGTGGCGCGGGCATTTCCTCGGTTATTGTAGGCAGGGGCAAAGTTAGGATTGAGGCGAATAGCTTGATTGTAATCTGCGATCGCACCCTGGGGATCTCCATTGGCAACACGGGCATTTCCTCGGTTATTGTAAGCGATCGCATATTTGGGGTTGAGGAGAATCGCTTGGTCAAGATCATCTAGTGCCCCTTTTTTGTCTCCATTGGTGGCGCGGGCATTCCCCCGGTTATTGTAGGCTTCGGCATAGTTGGGATTCAGGCGAATCGCTTCACTGTAATCTTTAACTGCTTCTCTGTTATTTCCTAGTGAGGCGCGGGCATTTCCCAAGTTATTGTGGGCTTCGGCATCATTAGGGTTGATGCGGAGTGCTTGATTGTAATCTGCGATCGCTTTTTCTTTGTCTCCCAAATCAAAGTAGGCTAGTCCCCGACCGTTGTAGGCAGCGCCATACTGAGAATTCTGATCAATCGCCTTACCATAAGAAGCGATCGCAGCTTGCAAGTCGCCGTTTAAATGCTGGTTCTTTCCCTGAAGATAGAACTGCCCACCCTTAGATGTTGTAGCTGAACGACGGCTAGGTTGACTGACTCCTATTTCTGTCACCAATACATTGTCATTCTTACTACAAGAAATACTGCTAATTGCAGTCAAGGTAGTAAAAATAGCTATGGTAAATAAAGTATTTACCCTTATCCGCTTTTGCCTGAATAAACGCCGTTTCATAAGTTAATATAAACTACCATAACGCCTGAACAAAATTAGTACCAAAATCTAGATTTTAATTCTTTAACTCAATAGTTATTTTAACTTTTGATAGACATTAAAAGTCAATTGACATATTTACCTGATATTAAATAGATTTATTTAATAGTTATATTAAGGAAAAAATCTGATTCATAAAGTATAAAAATTGTCAATTTGGCTTTTTGCTCTTGTCATATTTGCGCTTTTCGACAATAGATTTATGACCAGTAAACTACCAATACGGTTCGGTTAAGGCAAGAGACGCGATAAATCGCCGTCTTTGTAATCTAGGGCGTGTCATCAAAAAATCTTATCCGAACCGTATTGAGTAAACTACTGTTGGTCACGTTTTTTAGAATACTGTTGAAAAAATATATTTGAAATATTAAGATTTCTTCTTTACGAGAACTCCATAAATTCTGGCATTTGTAGCTAGATGGACAATTTACTCATCTTCTGTTTCACTCTCTTGAATTTTGGAAGTCAGCCGCCAAGAGATGCTTTTCTCAATATCTACAGACAATTGTTCCAGATTTTGCCCTAAATCTTTTTGGAGTTTCTGAGTTATTGTAATGGGAAAATCTAAATTAATACCTTGAGTTTGTGCTAGCCTTGCCAATTCTGTAAATGTAGCTTTGACTGTAGTCCGTTCATAACTAGTCAGCTTATAATAAGAAGTTTCAGATATATTTTGAGCTTGCATAGCTTTTTTCATGCGTTCTTGTAAATGCTCAAATTCAGAGTTCAACAACTTGCATTGCTGTTCAAGTTGTAAGTATCTGGTACTTAGTGATATTAAGTCTTCCGTTGCGGAGTCCGGAGTGGCTTGGGCTTGTAATCTCAACAAATTTAAGTGGATTTGAGCCAGATAAATACAATCTAAATAAGCATACTCTATCTGTTCTTCAGTCAGGGGACGTTTTCCCCAATCACTTTTTTGTTCTTGTTTGTCAATATTGTTAAAGCTACAAAGTGCAGTAGCTATAGTCTTGAGTTGGTAGTTGGGTAATGGTAGAAGATAATAGGGAATTTTTTTTGCCATTTCCAAAGTGCAGGTAATATTTTTGGCTTTCTTATTGCCGAGAAGCTTTAGATCATAATTGGCATTGTGAAAAACTTTTTCAATGGCAGAATTTATCATAATTTCTTCAATAAATTCTGCTATAATGTTCTGCTGATCTAAGACATCTAAAAGGTAGACGCGATCGCCACTCATATCTTGAGGATTATCTAATACCTGAATCAGTGATAATCTAGGATTACGACTTTTATAGTCAGCCACTTCTGTATCTATCCACAGCGTTTTAGCCTTGGTATATTCAGCGACAATCGCACTAATTTCGCTGGCGGAAGTAAGGTAGGGCATTGGCTAATATTTCCTGATATTTAGGGCATTGTAAGTAAGCCATAGTTTTCTAAAGTAACATTTTGTTGGGACTTTTGCTGCTACAGCATTGCATAAACGCTGAAGTTTTGAATTCGTCATAGACATCGCCAAATTGACTAAAATCTGATAATATCGAGTCACCACTGTGGGGTGGCATAATCTACCATTGAAATAGCTACTGGGCATCTACATTAAATTCATAGAGAGCTATAGGCTGTATATAGAGCCATCCTGGTTAGCAGCCGTTAGGAAAATTGAATTGGCATTTCTCAAAACTAGTCGCAAAATCTTAGCTTCAAGAAATCGTCCAAGGTTCAATTTTCAGTAACCTGAGCTATTGCTTAGGTACTTTTGCTAATTCACATTAATTGTTTTTAACATCTGCTCCTCACCATGACATCACACATCAATTAATCGCTTCAAGTACTCAATTCGGAGATAAATAATGAAAAAGCTAATTCCATTGCTAATTAGTGGCATTTTGGTAGTTGGTACTTTTGGCTGCGAAGAGGCTCCTAAAACTGGTTCAGAAACTCCTAGCACAACTAATCAAGCTGCTCAAGCACCAGCAACACCAGCTTCTCAGATAAATCAAACTGCGGATAAAACTGCCAAAATTCCAGGAAAAGAAGCAACTCCTTTAGCAGCGAGTACAGATACTAAAGTTAAAACCAATTCTGAAAAAACAGCAGCCACAAAAGCTAAGAGCGACTTAAAAACTGAAGTTAGCGAAAAATTGAACAAAGGCTTACCAGGCAACAAGTTACAAGTTGAAAACAAAGAGGGTGAAATTATCCTCAAAGGCACAGCCGCTTCTACTGAAGAACTCAAGAAAGCTGAAACCTTAGCTAAAGAAGTTCAAGGTGTAAAGACAGTAAAGGTAGAAGCAAAAGTTGATACTGTGAAAAAGCCATAAAAGAATAACTGAAGCTTTCAGTTAGCATCGGTATAAAAGCCAAATAGAGACTTACACAGATGTAAGTCTCTATTTGGCTTGCTTGTAGCTATTTTCAGGTAAATAGACCACACGGTACGAACACAAGACCTTGCAGTTCAAATATATGAAAACTGCTGTAAATAAAAAGTAAGCGATAGGTAGTTGATACCACTTGAATGACTTTATAAACCTATGGTTAATAGTTAAAATCTTATAAAAAAGACCGAAACCATTTTTCAGTCTAGTTGAGTAGACTTCAGTTTAGCTATGGCTTATTTATAATTCTATAACTTCATCTTTCAACTTCCATTATTTGAACCTCGATAAATTCGCTCCATCTGCTCTGGAGAAAGGCGTCTCATTGGAAACCACTCAAATGGAGAAACAGACTGTTTCTCATAAGGTTGAATATCATCTTGCGGGTTTTGAGGGGAACGCACTCCTACATTGGTATTTAGAACCTGACTCCTGAACGACTCATCTATTTCTGATTCTGGAAGCTGAGTTTGAGGCAAAACATAAGCGTGTTTTTGGGGATCGTATGCGAAAACTTCTCCTGTTTCAATGTGATAAATCCAAGCATAAATGCTGAGTTCCCCCTGATAAAGCTTAGAGTGAATCACTGGATATGTCCGCAAGTTCTCAATTTGAGTAAGAACATTTTCGGCAATCATAATCTCTAGCAGTTCTTCGCCGTCGTAGTGACTGTAGTGGTCTATAACTAGCCTTCGAGTTGCCTCTGCATATTTAAGCCAATCATGTACGAGCGGCATTTCATCGCTGAGATTATGTAACTTCATTAATCCTTTCATTGCACCGCAATGAGAGTGACCACAAATAATAATTTGGCGAATATCTAAAGCTTGAACAGCATATTCAATTGTCGCACCTTCACCACCATTACTTGCCCCATAGGGTGGAATGATGTTACCTGCATTGCGAATGACAAATAATTCACCAACTTGGGCTTGTGTAATGAGATTTGGATCGAGACGCGAATCAGAACAGGTAATAAATAATACTCTGGGCTTTTGACCTTGTGAAAGTTGCTCAAACAATTGTTGATGTGTCGAAAAATAGCTAGATTTAAATTCGCGCAGACCTTTAATTAATCTCTTCATTACTAAGCTCTAGAAAAAATTGGGGGTTCAGAAACAAATCACATACATCAGATTGAGGTAGTAAAGAGGGCTTTCTTTCTACGTTTTTCCAATTGTAAAGATTACTATATTATAAATTCATTTAGTGCTTTTAATACCCTCTGTCATTGGGGTGAATTGCTTGTTTCACTTCCTCCCCCCTGTTACTTAGCAACTCACATTACAGGATCAGAATGCCTTGATCGTGTTTCAAATTTTTGAATTACAAGTAATTAGTCGGACATGATATTATCTGCTCTGGGAAAATTTGATGGTCAGTTTGCGACATCAAAATTTTTGCCGTACACTGAGCGATCGCCTGCGGTAAGCTTTTTGGGTGAAGCTTGCAGGCTCACCGCAACGCGTCTACTATAATTTCCAATTCTCCGCCTTACCCTCTTGCGAATTCTTAATTAGTTGATACACTTGTTCTTCATTAGCCCAGGGAACCAGCGCCTATGGTGCACATCAAGCGCGTGGAACTTACGAACTTCAAATCCTTCGGTGGCACTACTTCTGTCCCTTTGCTACCGGGGTGTACTGTCATATCTGGGCCAAATGGTTCGGGTAAATCTAATATTTTAGATGCACTGCTCTTTTGCCTGGGACTCTCCAGTTCTAAGGGAATGCGAGCCGATCGCCTACCGGATTTGGTAAATAACACCCAAACGGCTAAAGGACGCGCTTCTATTGAAGCTAGCGTGACAGTGACATTTGACTTGTCGGGGGAGGATATCTTACCCAAAACTGCAAAGGCGCAGAGTGAAGAAGCAGAAGAAGTCAAAGAAGTAGAAGAAGAAAATCCCAAATCCCAAATCCCAAATCCCAAATTGGGCGAGTGGAGTGTTACTAGAAGGCTGCGAGTCACTCACCAAGGGAGTTACACGTCAAATTACTATATCAATGGTGAAGCTTGCACACTGACGCAGTTGCATGAGGAACTAAGTAACCTACGGGTTTATCCTGAAGGCTACAACGTCGTACTGCAAGGGGATGTCACCAGTATTATCTCGATGAATGCGCGGGAACGGCGGGAAATTATTGATGAATTGGCTGGGGTGGCGGCGTTCGATCGCAAAATCATCCAAGCCAAATCAACTTTAGATGAGGTGAAGGAAAAGGAAGATAGCTGTCGGATTATTGAAACGGAATTAACTGCACAGCGCGATCGCCTTTCCCAAGATCGTGCTAAAGCTGAGAGATATCAAAAACTCCGCACAGAATTTCTAGCGAAGCAATCTTGGGAAGCTGTTTTATCATGGCGATCGCTACAAACACACCAAGAAAAATTAGTTCACGAAATTCAAACAGGCGATCGCAATTCTACTGAACTCACTACCCAACTCACAAACCTAAATTCCGAAATCGTCCAAAAAACTGCTGAACTAGAAGAACTCAATGCCCATGTCAAAGCATTGGGAGAAGAAGAACTTTTAGCGGTACAATCTACCCTCGCCACCCAAGAAGCAGAACGAAAACAACTCCAGCGTCAGCTTACAGAATTACAAACAGCTTCCCAAGAAACTGCCAAACGTCTAACTCAAACTCAGCAAGAAATTCAAAAACACCGCCATTCCCTACAAGAAATTGCCGAAACCCAAATTGTAGAGACGCGATTCATCGCGTCTTCCCAACACCAAAGAAATGAAGCCCACCAAGCCTTAGAAACCTCCCGCGAGGCCGCCGCCGAAATCGCCTCAGCTTCCGAAGCGTGGGTGCAGCAACAAACAGCATTCAACCGTCAAATTGAAGCTTTACTGCACACCCTAGAACCACAACGCACCGAACAAGCACAACTCAGGGAACGCAATAATCAGTTACAGCAACTTATCCAAGAGCAAACTCAGTTAATTGAACGCGACGAACCCCTGTTAGCAGAAAAACAAACTGAGTGCAGTCGAGTTGAAACGGAATTTAACACCTCTAGCGAACCCATCCAAAATTTAGCTCAAAATCTTTCAGCCACAGAACAAGAACTGCAAATCCAACAAGAAACCCAAAAACGGTTACTTTTTGAACAACGCGAAAAACAACGCCAGTTGGATAAAATAGAGGCGCAAACCCAAGCACAACAAGAAGTCCAAGGAACCCAAGCGAGTAAAGTCATTTTACAATCGGGAATGCCTGGACTTTGCGGTTTAGTTGTGCAGTTAGGAAAGGTGGAACCCCGCCATCAGCTAGCTTTAGAAATGGCTGCCGGTGGACGCTTGGGACACATTGTGGTGGAAGATGATGGTGTCGCTGCAGCGGGTATTGAATTGCTCAAACAGAAACGTGCAGGGAGAGCAACTTTTTTACCACTAAATAAAATTCATGCTCCCAAATTTACTCAAGATGCAACGCTGCGTTTTGCTAGCGGTTTCGTTAATTATGCTGTGAACTTAGTCGATTGCGATCGCCGTTACAAAGATGTATTCAGCTATGTTTTCGGTAACACGGTAGTTTTTTCTAGCCTGGAGGCGGCGCGGAAAAACTTAGGACTGTATCGCATCGTCACCTTAGACGGGGAATTGTTAGAAACCAGCGGTGCAATGACTGGTGGTAGTAACAGCAATCGTTCAGCGTTGCGGTTTGGCAATGCAGAAGCGGCGGAATCTGATGAAGCGATCGCTTTAAGAAGTCGCTTAGTGGATATTGAGCGGGTTTTAGAGCGTTGTACTGAAGCGATCGCCACTTTGTCAGCCAGAACCAAAAAACTCACCCAGGAACTAACCGAAGCGCGTCAAGCGCGGCGCGAACAGCAGTTGCAATTGGAGCAGTTGCAGAAAGACATTAAGAATTTAACAGCGCAATTAGAGGGGACGCGATCGCAACTCGCCCAAAACAGCCAAAAGTTAACCACTGCTCAATCCAGATTAGAAATTTTAGAGCGGGAATTACCGGGGCAAGAAAATGAGTTGCAACAATTGCGACACGCCTTAGCAGAGTTAGAGGCATCTCAAACTCCCAGTGAATGGCAACAAATCCAGGCAACCATTAAAATTCAAGAGCAACAATTGCAACAACGCGAAACGGCGTTACGAGAAGCTGAACAAAGATTAAAAAATTTGGAAAATCAGCAACAACGTTTGCAAGAAAAAATCCAAGAAGGGGAGGAGCGAATTAGCCAATATCATCACGAACAAGAGGCGCAACAAAATCAACTAAATACCCTCAGCACTCAGCACTCAGCACTCAGCACTCTCATCACCCAAACCCGCGCCAACCTCAGCGTTATGGAGCAGAATTTGGGAGAAGAGAAACAAAAACGCGACGCTACAGAACTGGAAGTGCGATCGCATCTTTTGCGCCAACAACAATTGCAATGGGAAATCGAAAAACTCAAAGAAACCCAAGAGAAGCGGCGAGAGGAACTAATTGCACTGCAAAGCCAGTTGCGGGATGTGGGAGCAGAATTGCCAAATCCCCTGCCGGAAGTTCCAGATAAAGTAGATTTAGAAGAATTGCAGAAAGAATTGCGATCGCTTACCAAACGCTTACAGGCAATGGAACCTGTTAATATGCTGGCGTTGGAAGAATACGAACGCACTCAAAACCGCCTCCAAGAACTGACGCAAAAATTAGAGACACTAGAAGGAGAACGCACCGAACTACTTTTGCGGATTGAAAACTTTACCACATTGCGGCAACTTGCCTTTAAAGAAGCTTTCGATGCCGTTAACGAAAACTTTCAATCAATTTTTGCCATTCTTTCCGACGGTGACGGCTTCTTGCAACTCGAAAATCCCGAAGATCCCTTTAGCAGCGGACTGAATTTAGTCGCGCACCCCAAAGGCAAACCCGTACAGCGCCTAGCTTCCATGTCTGGGGGAGAAAAATCACTTACAGCCTTGAGCTTTATCTTTGCCCTCCAACGCTACCGTCCATCGCCCTTTTACGCCTTTGACGAAGTAGATATGTTTTTGGATGGAGCAAACGTAGAACGATTAGCTAGAATGATTAAACAACAGTCACAACAAGCGCAATTTATAGTTGTGAGTTTGCGTCGTCCGATGATAGAATCAGCCGAACGCACAATTGGCGTTACTCAAGCACGAGGAGCTTACACTCAAGTTTTGGGGATTAAGTTACAATCATCCAATACAACTGCTTGAGTTTTTGTTAATAATAGTGTATAGATAAACCGGATTCGAGATCAGGACTCGGTATAGAATGACCTCCGAACAGATAATTAGGCGTTCCGACATATTAAATACCCAGGTGATTACCCGCGACAACGGCAAGCGGTTAGGCATCATCAGTCAAGTCTGGGTTGATATTGATCAGCGAGAGGTTGTGGCTCTTGGTTTGCGAGACAGCCTGATCTCTATTTCGGGCATACCGCGCTACATGTACCTCAACAACATCAGCCAGATTGGTGATGTCATCCTAGTTGATAACGAAGATGTAATTGAAGATATCGAAGTTGAATCTCTCAGTAATCTGATTAACTGGGAAGTAATTACAGAAACAGGTGAAGTACTAGGCAAAGTTCGGGGCTTCAAGTTCGACGGCGAAACCGGGAAGCTTAACTCCATAGTTATTGCTTCTTTAGGATTGCCCCAAATTCCCGATCAATTTGTGAGTACTTATGAGTTCTCAGTAGATGAAATTGTCAGCACTGGCCCCAATCGGTTGATTGTGTTTGAGGGAGCCGAAGAACGGGTAGACCAGTTGACAGTTGGTTTACTAGAGCGCCTGGGTATCGGAAAAGCACCCTGGGAGCGCGATGAACAAGAAGAATACGGCTATACTCCACCGCGCCAAGTTGCACCAGCCAATCAACTACCTAGCGGAGTCCCATTGCAGCCACCCAGGCAAAAAGTTCGCGCCCCCGAACCCGTAGCGCGGGAAGAAGAATGGAATGAAGACTATGTGGAAGAAGAAAGGCCACAGCGTCAGGTAATGAAGGCGCGGCAGTATGAATCTATTCAATACGAAGAAGATGAGGAAGAAGATAACTGGAGCGAGGCAACAGGCAACGACAGATATCAACAACCGCAGCAGCCGCTAAAGTATGAAGCCAAGCCTTACAGCAAGCCTTATGTTGATGAATACGATGATTATGACGACGTAGAGGGCGATGCTTGGGAAGATGAGCCGAAGCCTGTGAATATTCCCAAAAAAATCAAGGAAAGACAGCCGGAATACGAAGAAGAAGGCGGATATTAAGTAATTCGTAATTCGTAGTTCGTAATTCAACCGGAAAATTACGAATTATTTTTCAGATAAATTTAGCCCTCTCCTTGCAAGTAAGGAGGGGGCTAATTTTTTAGGATAAGTGAGGGGTGAAAGCAATACGTTAGTTCGGTTACAATACTGCTCGGTTAAGGATTTTTAACTCGGAATTGGGTTTGGGGAAAAGGTTAAAGGGTAAAGGTTAAAGGTTTTTTCTTTCCCCTTTCCCCCGCCCCTTATCCCCAGAGGGGGCCCCACCTTCCCCTTTTCCCCAAAACCCGACAAGTATTGAGTTCGGTTAAGGTTTTTTGATGAAAATTCTAGATCACAAAGACGCGATAAATCGCCGTCTCTACAATAATCAGTCCTTTGTAGAGACGGCGATTCATCGCGTCTCTTGTCTTAATCTATGCACAAGTTGAGAACGATATGTAGGATTCAGATGTTCATCCAACAGATACCGAATTGCCATTAGCTTTCCTGTAACTGCTTTAGAGCATTTTCTTCCTGCATCCGCCGAAACCTCATCCTGGCAGGAGACGGATTTTGCTGTTGCTCTTCGCGTATGGTTCGGGAAAATTCCAACCAATCTACCAGATACGCATCAACCTCTGAACGATGATGCAAGTAATACAAAATCGTGGCGTAAACCTGTTCCAACGTCACCGTATGAAATTGTTCAGCAATTTCTTCTGGTGTTTTGCAGTGATAGATATACTCGTAAAGAATGCTCTCAATCCCAATGCGGGTTCCTTTGAGTCGGATGTCATCTGGTGCAAGGGCGTTGAAATACTCTTCCAGTTTCATAAAGCAAGATTGCTCGAATGAACATTCCACTTCAATCATAGAAGAACACCGGGAAACTCTATGATCAACCCTAAAACAGTAATTAGTTAAGTGTTCAGAAACTCACCAAAAACTGCTAGCGTCAAACAAAGGAAAATATTGTTGTGGACTTTCGAGTTTGAAAACCCGTTCTAATTATTTGCAACTACTGCCTTATATCCAACTCCAGTGGCAAACTATCGCCAAGGGACTTGTTGGTATCTTGGGATACGTACTGGCGACATTAGTGTTGATCAATCTTGCCGGGAAATTGGCAACTCCCTTTGCACAAGGTAATGTAGTAGCGATCGCTCAAATAACTGGCAGCTGTGCCTTAGTCTTTCTTGTCAGAGGCTTATTTCAGTCTATACAAGATATGTACATGGCGAAAGCTTCTTTGCGAGTGGCTTTTCATCTCCGCCAGCAAGTCTACGCCCATCTTCAAAAGTTAAATCTCAGCTATTTTGAAACAGCAAAAGCAGGTGATTTATCTTACCGCCTCACAGAAGATGTTGACCGCGTTGGCGAAGTGGTAAATAAAGTATTTCACGACTTTATCCCCTGCATTTTGCAGTTGGTAGCAATTCCAATTTACATGGTTTACCTAAATTGGCAACTGACACTCGCAACAGTCATAATTGCCCCGCTGATGGGTATTTTAATCGGCTGGTTTGGTGAACGGTTGGGCAAGTATTCCTTAAAAAGTCAAAATCGCGTGTCGGGTTTATCAGCCATCCTGGCGGAAGTCTTCAACGGTATTCGTTTGGTACAAGCTTTTGCTGCCGAAAATTACGAAATCGCCCGCTTTGGCTATGAAGCAGAACGCAGCCTGAAAGCAAAATACTCAGCCGAACGCCTCAAAGCAATTCAGATTCCGATCATCGGATTTCTGGAAGCCTTAAGTGCGTTATCGTTACTGATTGTGGGAGCGTGGCAAATTTCCCAAAACAACTTGACAGTGGCGAATTTTTTCAGCTATCTGGCGGCGGCGGCGCTGTTAATTGATCCCATTGGTCACACTACTAATAACTACAACGAATTTAAGCAGGGTGAAGCATCTGTTGACCGCGTTTTTGAATTGATGGCAATTCAGCCGACGGTGATCGAAAAGATAAATGCGATCGCTCTCCCCCCAGTCAATGGCAAAGTAGAATATCGTCATATTTCCTTCGCCTATAAACCAGGTGAACCCGTATTAAAAGATATCAGCTTATTGGTATCGCCAGGTGAAGCGATCGCACTTGTGGGTGCTTCTGGTGCTGGTAAAACCACTTTTGTGAATCTTCTCCCCCGTTTTTACGATCCTGAAGTTGGTCAAATTTTAATTGACGATGTTGATATTCGGGATGTGAAACTGCATAGTCTGCGGCGACAAATTGGGATTGTTCCTCAAGAAACCATCATGTTTTCGGGGACGATTGCTCAAAATATCGCCTTTGGACAATATATTTTTGACATCAAAGCAGTTAAAGAGGCGGCAAAAATTGCTAATGCTCATCAGTTTATTAGCCAACTGCCAGAGGGTTATAAGACTTGGGTGGGTGAACGTGGGGTAAACTTATCTGGTGGACAAAGACAAAGAATTGCGATCGCTCGTGCTGTTCTCCTCAATCCCCAAATATTGATTCTTGATGAGGCGACATCAGCATTAGATTCCGAGTCAGAAGCACTGGTACAGGAAGCACTGGAAAGATTGATGGAAAAACGGACGGTGTTTATTATTGCTCACCGTTTATCGACAGTTAGAAGGTGCGATCGCATTTTAGTTCTCGAACAGGGACAAATCGTCGAATCGGGAACCCATGAAGAATTATTAGCTTTAGAACATCGCTATGCGCGGTTTTATGCCCAACAGTTTAGTTAGAAGTGGGGAGGAAAAGCTACCCTTTGTGGGTACTCTTTCTCCCAAGGGGAGACGCTAGCGCGAACGGAAAACTCGTAGAATAGCCGCTTTGCTTGCGTCTGTGCGGCTCGTTAAAAAAATTCATTCTGGATTCTGACTCCTGACTCCTGAATTCTGACCCTTTACAGATTTAACATGGTTTTTGCAAAAATAATTTCGTTAACAATATCCATCACATCATTTATTACATCTTCTGCTGTTGATGGGTCATTGATATATTGATTCAGTGACTTGAATTTTTCCGGTGAGATATTTCCCATTAATTTACTATCCCAATTTGCCAGCATTTCGTCGAACACTTTTTTGGCATCGCCATTAGTGCATACAATAGGAATCACCGGAATTTTTTCTTGTTTAGCATACAGATAAGTCTCATAAGTTCCGCCGACACCCCCCACAAGAATAACCAAATCTGAATGTCGCAGACAATTGAGCCATTCATTAATACCTGACTCTGTGTATTCGACTTTTCCACCCTTAAATACAGGTTGTTTTCCTTGTGGAACAAAGTGGGTTAACTTATCGGTTAAGCGAATATTTTTTTGTGCTATTTTTTCAGCAAACTTATCCGCTACAACATAATCTACTCCCTCCCATCCACCTGTGATTAGGTTGTAGTTATATTCTGCTATTTTTTCACCAAGCTTTTGAGTACACCAATTCACTTCTTCAGGAATATTAAAGTTTCCTGTTCCTGCAACTAAAATGTTTTTTTTACTTCTGAGTTGAACAGCATCATTTCTAATAGCATCATTAAGCTGATTGATAAATGCATTAAAGTTATTAGTTGGATTTACGCTTAATTTATCTGAGATGAAAAACATAAACTCATCAATTTTTTCTGAAATTTCTATAATTTTTGCTGCAACGTTATGCATTGCTGAATATTCATGGGAAAATAGTTTGGAATCAATGATTTCTTCTATTTTTTCTCTCTGTTGCTTCCAGTATTTTATGTACTCTATCTTGCCTTCTTTGGTATATATATTGGCATCCTGTAAAACAACTGGAAAAACTTTTTGCTCATAATCCTTGTGTTTCATGATTTCAACAGCTTCAAACATACAGTATTCCGATCGCAAATATTTGTCGCTGACTACAAGAATTACATAGTTACCACGCCCGATTTCCTGCATGAAGTTCTGTATACTTTTACCTAGCGTTAAATAGTTGCGATCGCGAATTAAGTTATAACGTTCAGAAACAAGTGCTGCACAAATTTTATCAACCAATTCTTCGCGTTGTCTGCCTAATTCACTCTGGTTATCTTTCCATGCATACGATATGTATATCTGATTCATTTTTTTAGATGCTATAGAAGTTTGAAAAAGATTGGGCAAATAAAATTTTCTACTACACAAACCAACTCTACTTACGCAGACTTAAAAATAACCAACCTAGACAAAGATAATTTTGAAGTCAGGTTTACAAACATCAGAACTTTCGATTTAGTCTGTGTAGAGATGATTTCTAATCGCCAAAGCTGAATAAAATTTTACTTTTAGATTTAACAAAAAACCTACGTATTTTCTCCCAATTAAATCGGGATTTTTATAGTTCAATACAGTTCAGATAAGACCAAAACACTTGTAGAGACGGCGATTTATCGCGTCTCAAAAACCCACTATTTTGTATAAGTAGCGCTTAACCCAAGCGTATTAGTTTATAGTCGTTTGTAGAGACGTTGCAATGCAACGTCTCTTCTTAGATTATTGGTCGTGTCAATTACAGAAAATTTAATCTCAATAACTCTGTAGAGATTAAGAATAAAATAGCTATAATTGACTAATTTTTAGATTTGATTTGCTGCAATAAATCATAAAAAGGTTGCCAATTATCTTCCTGAGCAATTGCTTCCCAAGTAGACTCAATCATCGGTCTTAATAATGCCGTTTTCGGATTATGAACAGTTAGAGTTTGGGCAATTATATCGGTGCAATCGCTATCAAAATCATTCAAAATTTTATGGTATAGTATGCACCAATCATCAAAAATTCCTGACGCACCCGGTACTGGTACAATATCTGAACTATTCATCACGAAACCTGGTTCATCTCGCCATTTCGATGAAAAAGTACGAGCCATCTCATAAAAAAATTGGTGATAACCAACTTGGCTCTCTTTCAAAAATTCAATCGTTAGATTCAATAGTTCTTGAGCTTGTGCATCTGGCAATTCCACAAAACCCAACTTTTTCAAAATCAAAGAACTGTATTCAGCTTGATAATACTCATCAAATCTAGCTAATCCAGCGTCCATTTCGCCTTGATCGATAATCGCCTTTAAAGGTTCCTGGAGCATTTGTAAATTCAACTTACAAATGCTTGGTTGATTACCGTAACAGTAGCGTCCATAATAGTCAAAATATGCAGCTATAAAGGATGGGTTGTAAGTCGGGATAAACGCGTAAGGGCCATAATCAAAACTCTCTCCAGTAATCGACATATTGTCAGTATTGAGAACTGCATGACAAAATCCAGCTGCCATCCATTGGGCTACTAGTTCTGCAACCCGTTTAACTAATTCGGCGTAAAACAAGGCATATTTATCTTCTTCACCAGTTAAGTGTTGATAATACTGCTCAATTACGTGGTCTAACAGCTTCTTAGTTAAATCTGGACGCTGGAAATAGTGCAGTCGCTCAAAAGTGCCAAACCGAATATGAGAACTGCTCATCCTCACCATCACAGATGAACGAGTCGGCGAAGGTTCATCGCCCCGCCAGAGGGGTAAACCTGTTTCAATCATGGTCAGACAGCGCGAGGTACGTACACCTAAGTGGTGCAGTGCTTCCGCAGCCAGAACTTCCCGTATCCCACCTTTGAGCGTGAGCAAACCATCGCCACCACGAGAGTAGGGCGTTCTTCCGGAACCTTTTGTGCCAAAATCGTATAATTCGCCATCATTGGCGCGTACTTGCCCGTAGAGAAAGCCCCTACCATCGCCCAACTGTCCGTTATATTCACCAAATTGATAGCCGTGGTAACGCAATGCCAATAAGGGTTTGCGCCCCTGAAATCGGCCAAAGGCTGTGATGAAATCTTCGTCTTTGACTACTTGGGGGTCTAGACCGAAACGGGGTAATAGTTCATCGTTACGCCAACGCAGGAGGTGTTGGGGAAATTCTGCTGCTGCAACCTCATCATAGTAGTCATCGCCTAGAGATTCTAAGGCGCTTTCGTAGTTGAGGGTGAGAAAAGGATTGCTAGAATTCTTGTAGTTTGGAGTTTCAGCCAGAGTCATTACGAGCAAAGCTTAATTCATTCTTCCCTTAATACTACCTCTGGCTTCAGCATCAGCATAGATGCAAAAACCAACCCATATCTAAAATATGGTAGCGCCACCATCAAAATCTAGAGCACATAATGATATTGTTATCTAGGATTATAGCCTGTTTATAAAGTAAATATTAATTAGGGTATGTTAAGGCTGTGTAAGAATTTGAGGGTTTGAGAAAATCTAATTTAGCTGTAACGCACCATATTTCCAAGTGCGTTGTGCGCTGCTTTAACGAACCTGGAAATTTAAGGTTTACTTTATGAATTGATAACCCTAACAATTAAATTACGAATTATTTTAAAATTTAGGTGCTTGCCAATTAGGATTGATGAGACTTGTCAGAATATGATCTTCCCATTGCCCATTAATTAATAGATAGTCTCTAGCATATCCTTCAATGACAAAACCGAGTCTTTTGAGTACACTACCACTACGCCGATTGTGAGGCATATAATTAGCCATAATGCGGTGAAAATTTAACTCTTGGAATACATGTTGAGTCGCGGCTTTTAGCCCTTCTGTCATATATCCTTTACCTTGTTTCCTTTCAGCAAGGCTATATCCCACATAGCAAAAATGAGCGGCTCCTCGGACAAAATTACTAAAATTGATCGTTCCAATAATTACTGTGGGATTTTTTTTGGTAAAAACAAATAGTTTTAACGATTGCCCATTGATAAATTCCAGAAAACTATTCTCTATCTGATACTGCCAATATTCCTCAGTGAAAAAACCATCCGCCCACAGAGGGTAGAATGGAGTGAGATAACTTTTATTCTCAATAAAGTATTTGAGAATTTGGGGTACATCTTCATGGATCGCTGCTCGTAATAATAGGCGATCGCTTGTAATTATTGGCAGTTCTGATATCATAAATTACTTAATCAGCGGGATCTCTTCCAAGAGCATTCTCTAAATTTTATAAATTCTCTCATAACCTGTGGTTGAGTAGCAGCAGTTAGATTAGCTGTCTTATTATCAGCACTTACGCAAGGGTCGCACTTATGCAAGGGTGATAGTTTTTCCATTTTTACCCAATGCCCTTTACAACAGAATAGAGTGAGTATTTTTGCTCTTAATCTGCCATTCAACCAAAATCTTGATAAGCTGATGTCTAATATCTAGAGCGGAAGGATTGAGAGCCAATGGGTGACAAAGCACAGTCCGGGGCATAACTTCGATAAAATCGCTTTGCCCAAACGCTGTACCGCAGGAAATTCAAGCAAAAGACAGCTCAAGATTCAACCCAGTTTACAAGAAGGATAGTGATGTGGTGGGAATACGCTACGATTGGCAGGAATTAGAGATTCGGGCGATATACAACACGCCATTGCTAGAGCTTGTTTATCAAGCTGCTAGCGTGCATCGCCAATATCATGACCCAACAAAAATACAAGTTTGTAAGCTCATATCGATAAAAACGGGAGGTTGTCCAGAAGATTGTAGCTACTGTGCCCAATCTTCCCGCTATAAAACAGAGGTAAAGGCGCAAGCACTCCTCGAAAAGGAAACGGTGGTTAACATCGCCCAGAAAGCTAAAGAAACTGGTGTTAGTCGCATCTGCATGGGTGCTGCTTGGCGAGAAGTGCGGGATAACTCACAATTTGAGGAAGTCCTGGATATGGTCAAGGATGTAACCGCAATGGGTTTAGAAGTGTGCTGCACTCTGGGTATGTTAACGGCAAATCAAGCCAGAAAATTGGAAGAAGCGGGACTTTACGCTTATAACCATAACTTAGATACCTCGCAGGAATATTACAGCACAATTATTACCACAAGGACATATAGCGATCGCTTGAACACGATTGAAAATGTCCGTCAGACAAATGTCACTGTCTGTTCCGGCGGTATCCTGGGTTTGGGCGAAACTGTAGATGACCGTGTTGGAATGTTACAAACTCTGGCAAACTTACATCCACATCCAGAGTCCGTGCCAATTAATATTCTTTCACAAGTACCAGGCACACCCTTAGAAAATCAGCCTGATGTCCCCATTTGGGATATTGTGCGGATGATTGCCACAGCCAGAATTTTAATGCCAGCTTCCGATGTGCGTCTTAGTGCCGGTAGAGCGAGACTTTCTCAAGTTGAGCAAGCTTTCTGCTTTATGGCAGGAGCTAATTCTATCTTTTCCAGCGACGACAATAAGATGTTGACGGTAACAACTCCCTGTCCAGATTACGATACTGACCGAGAAATGCTGAATTTACTTGGTTTGGGAATGCGTCCACCTTCCCAAAGACAGGAGAAAGTAGCAAGTTCGGCCGTTGTAGGGTAAATATCTGATTGTGGGATTGGCCTTTCGGCATTGGTGTCAACTTAACGCGAAACTGCACGTCCGCCAGGGATTGTAAATCCCTGTCTCATAGCTAAAGTCCTCTGAAGAGGACTTCATAGCGCAAAAATTTTCAGTCTACTTCAGTAGACTTGAGCAATTAGTCAGGGATTTACAATCCCTGGCGGGTGAACAACACCCAATCAGTACGCTATTTTTGGCTTAAGTTGACACCAGTGGCTTTCGGCTATCCCACAATAAATAATTAGATATTTTTTACTTGAATTCCCTAAGCAGGTGTCAATAAAATCAACTGCTGTTGCAAAAGGCTTCTTACCTCATCTAATCCCAGTTCTACATTTGTCAATATCTCTGCAACTGTGGCATTAGCATCACATCTTTGCATAAACTCAAACTCTGCTACAGATAAATTTACAATTTGGTAATCGTAATTAAAGAAACATTGACTGGGAAATCCCTCAATACAAGGATTCAGTTCGGGAATCGCTGCCAGTAGGGCGTTATCCGCTGACCAGTCAGCTTTGATTAAGGGAGGACGACCGAGGAAAAACTCGTAATGAGTTACTTCTGGGTCTAATAATTCTATCAGGCGGTAAAGCTGGCGATCGCTCAATTCTTTTGCCCGTTCTACTAACTCTGGTGCTTTACCCAAAAGTCTCTCTAAATCCCAGAAACTCGGATTCGAGAAACCAATAAATTCCAATCCTGAAGCATCAATTAATTCAAATAGCGTCTCAATGTTGTAGTCAATTTCTTGAGGATGAACGTACATATCAGCAAAGTATTCATCCTTATTGTTTTCTAGTGACCAACGTTGTTTATCGTATTTGACAATTCGGTTATTTTCTGGTAAAGAAGCGAATATTTGTCGCCCGACTTGGACACCATCGCGGTAGTCGCCTTTTTTGTCACCTTGAATAAGTGCGATCGCTTTTTGCATGAGTTGAATTTCCCAGCGTCCCAACTCCCCGTACACAAAAATGTGCATTAAGCCGCCTGGGGCTAACTTCTTCGCCAAAGCTTGAATCCCGCGAATGGGATCGGGAGTATGATGCAAAACGCCAACACAGTTAATTAAATCAAACTCACCAGGCAGTTGTTCCACATCAAACAAACTGAGGTGATGAAATTCAACGCGGTTAGCGCCTGAACGCTGACAACGTTCTTTGGCTACAGCTAAAGCGCCTGTACTGAGGTCAATTCCTACAACAGAAGCTTGAGGATTGAGGTGAACCAGGTACTCTGTACCCACACCAGTACCGCAACCTGCATCTAAAATCCGAATATCTTGCCTTTGGGGTTTTTGACCGGTGCAGAAGTTATGAGCAGCTAGCCAATTCCAGCGCCAGTTGTAACCTGGAGGTGGTTCATCCAACAGGGCTTCCGGCGGAAAGGGATAGGTATTGTAGAGTTTGGCAACAGCAGCACTAACAGTTTGGGAATCGGACATGATGAGGAATAACGCAGCATTTCTGAGTTTAGCGGATAGTGGCTGATTAGAGCAAAGATTACTATTGCTTATTTCCGGCTAATTATCCAACAGCAAAGTCAGTAAATTCGCGTTTATAAGGAGCGTGAAATCCTAATATAATATCTTCTTTAGGTACACCAGCAGCAATTAATTCATTAGCGATGCCGATTTCTGTACATCTCTTTGTATCCAATTTTTTTGGTCTTTGATATCAACATGAATTATCACTCCATAAATTCTCCGTTGTTCTTTCCAGCCAATATTTAAGACTTGATAATGATGGTGTTCTGCGTCAAATAACAATTGAACCTCCGTACCATTAGCCACGTCATTAGCGGAATGGTTGCTTAAAATATCTTGAATAATTTGAGAGTAATTTATTCCTTCCATAAAACAATGTCCTGACTTAAGGAATTAAATATTAAGCTGTTACGCAGCTAAATTTAATAAACAGCATTACCTTTATTTTTAATTTTGCGTTCCCATTTAATAATAAGACCTCCTTCATTTAACAATTTATTTAACAACTCTTCTAGCTGTGATACTGACTCGAACAATCTATGAGCTATATATTCTTTTGCTGAATGCCAAACCAATTCAATCAAATTATAATCTGGACTATAAGGTGGTAGAAATTCCAGGATAATATTTGGCATTTCTGCCTTGATACGAACTAAAATATCTTTTCTTTTATGGAAGCTGGCATTATCTAAGATAATCACTATTTTCGCAGAACATTTATTGAAAGTCTCAATTCTATTTCCTTGCTCTATCCATTCTTGCAATAGAAAATTATTCAAAGATTGAAGCTGCTCATAAAATACATCGGCATTTCCTTTTTTAATCACAAAATTCATTCTCTTCTTGTCGTGATAACGTAACCCTCCCATAATATTTACTCTTCCTCTTCTTCTTTGACCTGTGATTTGTTTCCTTGTACCTTTCTTACCCCAGTTTTTTCTTCTTATCACTCTTAAACTAAATCCACTCTCATCCCAAAACCATACCTGTAAACGCTCTGGGGCTTCCTTTGTTATTCTTAAGTATTCTGACAATTTTTCTTTAAATGCCTTACGCATTTCAGGATTCTGTTTGTCCTCTAGGCTGTATTTTGCCCAAAGGTAAACGTACTTTTTTTCGCTCTAATATTCTCCCAACTTGTGAACCACTTAACTTAATTCCTGTTATCTTTTCGAGGTATGTAGCTAGTCTTGCTGCTGTCCAACGACCAAATTCATACCCATACTCTAGTGGCTCTTTTTCAATTATTTCTAATAATAAATCCTCATATTCTTTGGTAACTTTGCGGAAGTTCCCTTCTCTTCTTCCATCTAAAAAACTTTCTAGGTTATCTGGATCGCCGTGAACTGCCCAATATGCTACTGTTGGATATGCAATATCTAAAAACTTACTAATCTCTTGATAAGTTTTTCCATCATTCATTAATAATAAAATCAGAATCTTTTCTCTTACGTAGGGATTTTCATGCTCTTTTAGCGTTTTTAGTAGCCTTTCCTTCTGCTCTTGGGAAAGATGATTTTTTGCTGGCATAGATGGCTGATACTAAATTAATTACTTAATCTAATATTATACAATCTAGCTGCGTAACAGCTTAAAAGTTTAAATTGCAGCAATTCTGAGTTTAGCGAATGCGGAACACTTCAGGTAGAAAAATATCCCTCTTCTGTCACTATCCGAAAACATTTGCAATTGATGAATTCTAGAACTTTTGTATAGCAAGCGATCGCTCCAATGATTTACAACCAATCAGAGTTTAATTTACGCTGTGAATGGGGCACACAAGGAGTTGCTCAACTCGCTCCCATCAGTGATGTAGTTGTGATAGTTG
This sequence comes from Nostoc edaphicum CCNP1411, assembly GCF_014023275.1. NCBI lineage: Bacteria > Bacillati > Cyanobacteriota > Cyanophyceae > Nostocales > Nostocaceae > Nostoc > Nostoc edaphicum. The sequence goes on along the minus strand of NZ_CP054698.1, from coordinate 3,903,116 downwards.
ACGTTCTCTCTTTTTCTACCTGCGTAGAAATTGCCACTAACAACGGCGCGATAATTTTTCCCTACGCAATCAGAGATGAATCAGCCATAGATTATACCAAGTCAGTACAAGCAGAGTTAGCAAGTCATAGACAACGTTGGACTACAACTGGATATTCTCTCTCGCCAAAATCGGTAGCTCAGATTCCTGCTGGAACTAGACTAGTTTTACCGTCACCTAATGGTTCTTTTCTGACTTTACACACAGGGAATACACCAACTTTGGCTGGTTGCTTGCGAAATTGCCAAGCTGTAGCCCAGTTTGCTCAAAAGTATGGTGATAAAATCGCTGTGATTCCTGCTGGTGAAAGGTGGAAAGAAGATGGTAGCCTACGTCCTGCATTTGAAGATTTAATTGGTGCTGGGGCAATTCTCAGTTATTTACATGGCAGTCTATCACCTGAAGCTGAAGTTGCTGTGACAACATTTCAGGCTTTCCAGCACGATTTAATAGGGTACTTGAAAAAATGCAGTTCGGGTAAAGAGTTGATTGAAAAAGGTTTTGAGTCCGATGTTGAACTGTCCGCAGCTTACAACGTAAGTGATTGCGTGCCTTTCCTTACTGGTAATGCTTATGTAAATTACACGCCACAGGCTTAATCAAACTCAAAAATTACGAATTACGAATTAATTAAACGTCGCACTGATTGGTTTGGCAATACTTGGCATTATCTATAAACTCTTGCAACTTATTCAAGGGAATTATCTGTAATGATGACCCACCTTGTACCTCAGCAGCAATGTAAGCAAACTTTTGCCCGCGATAATACTGGTCACGTCCAACTTTGCTGACATACCGAGACTTCTGGAAGTCATTGGCAATATTAGAATTATAAATATTTTGTAACAGTTTCACCGCATTGGCATTTTTTGTGGTGAATTTGAGGCGTTTATCACCACTAACAGTTATACCTTCTTTATTCACTGTCCCATTTTGAGAAGTGACATCAGCATAAAAGTATAAATTTCCCTTTGTACCATCGTAGCCGTGGGCTTCGCTGTTATATCTCAGAGTTGGTAGTAAAGGTCTGGTCTTTGCCCACTTGACAACAGTGCTGATATTTTGCGCTGGAAGCGCATTTACGGGAGTGACAGCCAAAATAACTGCGATCGCAGTTAGGCTAACATTGAATAGATAGTTAAATTTAAAACTTTTGTACATAGTATTTCCCCTGAATTTAAAGATTGAGCATTGGGAGATGTAGCCACCATAAATTAAGAATTACTTCCAGTGCGGTGTCAGTTGTGAATATGAGCCTTTAGGTAGCAAAAACAACTTAACATCGCCTAATAACTACTGTCCAGTGACTAAGTACAATATTTCATTAATTCGTAGTGAATCCTCTGTGTTCTTACCCTGTGGGAAAGCGAAGCGCATCTGCGTTTAAACAAAAAAGAAATCGAGTAAACAGTTCCTAACCTACTACTTAGTTACAAAACTTAGACTTAATCTCAGGCAAATTGGGGTATGCACTTTTAAGACTAGAGGCATTTAAGATACAGGTTCTACATACTTCTTAATAAACCCGCCTTGAGAACGCAAAACGTTCTAATCTAAAAGCTAATTGGGTTAATTTACTGGCAGTTTTGTAGGCAACACTCTCAGCTCATAAAGCATAGACACACCGATGTGTCAAGCCTCAAAACAATCCAGACTTAACATATAAACGCTTATGATGGGAGTTTTACAAATCCGATGAGTGTTAAGGCGAGTGGTGGAAGCTCGGTTGCGCGTCCGCAACTATATCAAACCCTAGCAGTAGCTACAATTACCCAAGCGGAGCAGCAAGACCGTTTCTTGGGAAATGGTGAATTAAATGAACTGGCAAGCTATTTTGCATCTGGTGCAAAGCGTCTAGAAATTTCCCAGACGCTGACGGAAAATGCTGAGATTATCGTATCTCGTGCTGCCAACCGGATTTTTGTCGGTGGTTCGCCAATGGCTTTTTTAGAAAAGCCCAGAGAAGCAGAACTAGTAACTGCTGGTGGTGGTAAAGATGTTAGAGAAGACCTCAGACTAGGAACCGTAACCTACGTTGAAAGTCGTGGTGGGTTCTTAGAAAATTTACGCTCAATCTTTAACTCATCCCCTAGCGGCCCGACACCAGCAGGTTTCAGACCAATTAATATTGCTCGTTATGGCCCAAGCAACATGGCCAAGAGCTTGCGGGATTTATCCTGGTTTTTGCGCTACGCTACTTATGCGATCGTTGCTGGCGACCCCAACATCATAGCGGTGAATACACGGGGTTTACGGGAAATAATTGAAAATGCCTGCTCTGGTGAAGCAACGCTAGTAGCTTTGCAGGAAATCAAAGCCGGATCACTTTCGTTTTTCCGCAACGATGCTGAGGCTACAGCAATTGTGTCTCAGTACATGGATGTTTTGTTAACAGAATTCAAAGCAGCCACACCTTCAAATAAAGTCCGTCAACGCCCCTCAAGCGACCAGCAAGGGTTGCAACTGCCGCAAATTTACTTTAATGCAGCAGAACGGCGTCCCAAGTTTGTAATGAAAACTGGGTTATCAAGTAGCGAAAAAAATGAGGTAATCAAGGCCGCATATCGGCAAATCTTTGAGCGCGACATTACCCGTGCTTATAGTTTGTCCATATCCGACCTAGAATCCAAGGTGAAGAATGGCGACATCTCCGTGAAAGAGTTTGTCCGTCGTTTAGCTAAATCTCCCCTTTACCAAAAACAGTTTTACCAGCCTTTTATTAACAGCCGAGTCATCGAACTAGCTTTCCGTCACATTTTAGGACGGGGGCCAAGTAGCCGTGAAGAAGTACAAAAATACTTCTCGATTATTTCTAACGGTGGTCTGGCAGCCATAGTAGATGCTTTAGTAGATTCTGCTGAATACAGCGACTATTTTGGTGAAGAAACAGTACCCTACCTCCGGGGTCTGGGTCAAGAAGCACAAGAATGTCGCAACTGGGGGCCGCAGCAAGACCTGTTTAACTACAGTGCGCCTTTCCGCAAGATACCTCAGTTCATCACCACATTTGCGGCTTACGAGCAACCGCTACCAGATCAACATCCCTACGGTTCTGGTAACGACCCCTTGGAAATTCAGTTTGGGGCGATTTTCCCGAAAGAAACTCGTAACCCCAGTACCAGTCCGGCTCCTTTTAGTAAGGATACTAAACGCATCCTGATTCACCAAGGAGCAGGGATTAATAACCAAAATAGTAATCCCAGAGCGCGGGGTGAAGCTCCTGGTACTCTTGGGCCTAAGGTGTTCAAGTTAGATCAACTGCCTGGTACTAGAGGTAAAAAGGCTGCCAAAAATTCTAGCGTCAGATTCTCCGAAAGCTCCACGCAAGCAGTGATTAAAGCTGCTTACCTGCAAGTTTTCGGTCGTGATCTCTACGAAGGTCAACGCCCGAAGGTATTGGAAATCAAGCTGGAAAACGGCGACATCTCTGTGCGGGAGTTTATCCGTGGTTTGGCTAAGTCGGATGTATTCCGCAATCTGTACTGGTCATCGCTCTATGTTTGTAAAGCGATCGAGTATATTCACCGCCGTTTGTTGGGTCGTCCGACCTATGGTCGTCAAGAAATCAACAAGTACTTTGACATCGCTTCTAAACAGGGCTTTTACGCGGTGGTTGACGCCATCATTAACAGCGTAGAATACAGCGAAGCATTTGGTGAAGATACAATTCCTTACGAACGGTATCTGACTCCTGGTGGTGTATCAGGGCGACAATTACGCGTTGGTAGCATTCGCGATGATATTGCCGCGAAAGTCCAGAAGGAAGTAACACCAAGCTTTGTGACATTGGGTACAGTCACAGAACAACGGTCAGAACCAGATATTCAGTTCCGCATTAACCAAGGTGTCAGCAAGCAACGCGAACAAACCAAAATCTTCAAGCTGGTGGCCAATACCAGTGACAAAGTTGCAGTCAAAACTTTGATTAGTGCTGCATATCGTCAGATTTTTGAGCGGGATATTGCACCCTACATCGCCAAAAACGAATTTACCAAATGGGAAAGCAAGCTGGGTAATGGCGAAATCAGCGTGAAGGAATTTATTGAAGGTTTGGGTTACTCTAACCTCTACCTGAAAGAGTTCTACACACCCTACCCCAACACCAAAGTGATTGAGTTAGGAACCAAACACTTCTTGGGACGTGCGCCACTAGACCAGGCAGAAATCCGCAAATATAACCAAATTTTGGCTACTCAAGGTATTCGTGCCTTTATTGGTGCCTTGGTAGATAGTGTGGAATATAACCAGGTGTTTGGTGAAGATACTGTGCCTTACCGTCGCTTCCCGACCCTCCCGGCGGCAAACTTCCCGAATACGGAGAAGCTTTACAACCAACTTACCAAGCAAAACGATGACGTGGTTGTACCTAGCTTTAAGCCAGTGCAAGCCCGCGTCGGAGTTAGTAACGATACACCGCTTTTGAAACAGGCGATCGCAGATATAGCAGCGCAAACAAATGGTAAGCCCTCGTTTGCTGAACTAGGTCGTTCTTACAACGATGGTAGTGGACAATCCGTGGAACAGGGAGTGCGTAAACATGCACGCATTTACCGTCTAACGGAAAACACTAACCAAGTTGAAAAACAACAGGCAATCAACGCCATTTACTGTCAGGTGTTGGATATATTTAGCGGTGAAGTGCTTGATAATTTCCGCTGTACTGACCTAGACAGAAAACTCCAGAATGGTGAAATTTCCGTCCGCGAGTTTGTGCGTGAACTAGCCAGTTCCCAAATCTATCGCCAGCGGTTCTTGTCACCTTATCCTCATGCCAAGGTGGTTGAGTTCCTCTTCCGTCATCTGTTGGGGCGTACACCCGCAACTCAGGAAGAAATTCGCCAGTACAACAACCTACTAGCCGATAGCGGTTTGTCAGCTGTTGTAGAAGCAATAGTCGAAAGTCCAGAATATAGCCGCTACTTCGGTGAAGATGTTGTGCCTTACAACCGCTTCCCCTCTCTGCCAGCAGGTAACTACCTTGGTAGTGTAGCGGTTGATTAGGAAGTAGGGAATAGGGAATAGGGTACAGATTATTTCCTGTCCCCTGTAACCTGTCCCCTGTAACCTTTCCCCTGTAACCTTCGTAACCTTCCGTAATAATGCTCTCAGATTGCAGCTAAAACGGTAAATTCTGAAAAGCAATATTACAAAGTATTAAGAGCAGTCATAAATGCTCAACAGAATGCCGGAAAATGTTTTGCGGAAGGTAACTGAGTTTAAAAGCTTGTGTACTTATGTTGACTCAAGCAAATTCGTAATTTATTAGCCGTAGCAGTTGTAAAACTGTTGTGTCTAAAAGAACGAAAAAATAAACTCAGTAAACCAACTCAAAGTCGCACCAGTTTAATCAAATCCTGGTTTCATTCGTATTGGAGGAATCCATTAATGAGTATCGTCACGAAAGCTATCGTGAATGCTGATGCAGAAGCTCGCTACCTCAGCCCTGGTGAGTTAGATCGGATCAAGTCTTTTGTTGCAAGTGGTGAGCGCCGTGTGCGGATTGCTCAAGTTTTGACAGAAAATCGCGAACGTCTTGTTAAGCAAGCTGGCGATCAACTGTTCCAAAAGCGTCCTGATGTTGTATCTCCTGGTGGTAACGCTTACGGTCAAGAATTGACTGCTACTTGTTTGCGTGACCTAGATTATTACCTCCGCCTCATTACCTACGGTATTGTTGCTGGTGATGTTACCCCCATCGAAGAAATTGGTGTTATCGGTGCCCGTGAACTGTACAAGTCCTTGGGAACTCCTATCGATGGTGTTGCTGAAGGTATCCGTGGGCTGAAGAGTGGAGCTTCTACATTGCTCTCTGGTGATGACGCTAGTGAAGCTGGTGGCTACTTCGACTACCTAGTTGGCGCCCTTCTCGGATAGGGTAAAACTGTTTACCTACTTAAACAGAAGTATTGCAATACGGTTGGAAATAAGGAATTAACAACATGGCTCAAGACGCAATTACCGCTGTCATTAACTCCGCAGACGTTCAAGGTAAATACCTAGACTCTTCTGCTTTAGAGAAGCTAAAAGGCTACTTCGCCACTGGCGAACTGCGGGTACGTGCTGCTAGCACCATCAGCGCTAACGCTGCTGCGATCGTCAAAGAAGCTGTAGCAAAATCTTTGCTATACTCTGACATCACCCGTCCAGGCGGCAATATGTACACCACCCGCCGCTATGCTGCTTGCATCCGTGATTTGGACTATTACCTCCGCTATGCCACCTACGCTATGTTGGCTGGCGATCCTTCCATCCTAGATGAGCGTGTGCTCAATGGCTTGAAGGAAACCTACAACTCCTTGGGCGTTCCCGTCGGTGCTACCGTGCAAGCTATCCAAGCAATCAAGGAAGTAACCGCCAGTTTGGTAGGTTCTGACGCTGGTAAGGAAATGGGCGTTTACTTAGACTATATCTCCTCTGGCTTAAGCTAAGAGCTAGTTTGCGCTTAAGAATTTAGGTGCGGCTTTATTAAGGTCTGGAAATCAACCGTGAGTGCTAGAACGTTATATTGCTTATCTTGGTAAATTATCAGTGATGAGTGTTGGTGGTCTAGTATTGATGTTTGATTTCCAGCCTTTGAATGATTAAAAGATTTGCACTCAAGATTTTGAGATAAAAAAAGTTTTCACAAGGTATACAGGAGATTTTCAAAATATGTCCCGTTTGTTTAAAATTACTGCTCTAGTTCCCAGCCAAACCCGAATTCGTACCCAACGCGAACTGCAAAATACTTACTTCACTAAGCTAGTTCCTTATGAAAACTGGTTCCGCGAACAGCAACGCATTCAAAAAGCAGGTGGCACAATCATCAAAGTGGAACTGGCAACTGGTAAGCAAGGCGCTAATACTGGCTTGTCGTAATTCTGTAAATAGAACATTATTTTAGGGAATTGGTAAGAGGTCGAGAAAGACCTCTTTTTTATGGCTCGGATTTTTGCAAATCAAAAGTTAAACATATTTAAAAGGCGATACCCACGAGTATAAAGTGGAACTGGAGCGTCCGCATTCTGTCTGTTCTTAGCCTGTTCAACAGTTTCATCAAACACAATTAGTGTTTCTTTACCAACCTTTAGCCAGTCTTGATATGGCACGCTCATATCTTCTTCAATACCACCAATATTAGGTGTGACCATTGCCCGGTAAGCTTCATTGAATTTCCTGCGGAACCGGAAATCTACTGAAATTCTTAGACCTTCAGTTTTCCTTCTTACTGTTTGGTGCAATCCACGAGCATCATTAAAGTACATTGTGCCATGTTGTAGTTGTGCTTCTGTGTAGGAGACAACCATCGGAATATCCCGACCTTCATCGAAGTCTGACATCACCTGCATAGACTGTAGTTCCATTTCGCGGGGCATTTCACCTGCTTCGATGGTGATATTATCGATGTCGCCAAATAATGGCAAAACCACTACAGTTGCATCAGCTGCAACACCTGCCCAGACATCGCTATGGCACTTCGAGCTAGCAAAAGGCAAACCCAACTTCTTGGCGTCAGTCTTGCCATACACCATGCGGAGATTGACTGGTAAATCCACTGCATCAATCAGGTCATTCGCCCCTAGTTGGTAAAAAGCGTCTGCGACGCTCTTTTGAAAGAGGTTAAATGCCAGAGTATGTTCTCGCTTGGGCATCAAAAGACCAGTGCCGGTATAGTTCGGCAAAGTACTTCTTGCTTCCAGCAGTCGTTCAAGCATTTCAGCTTCCGAAAGAATGATGGGACTATTCAGACACGCTGAAATATAACCAGCAGCAGCAATGCGGATGTGCTGGAATAACTCAGGCTTTAATGTGTGTTCAAACAGTAGTCGGTACTGTCGCTTTGTAGCAATTTTATCAGCAAGCTCATCAAAGAGGCGATCGCCAAGCTCAGAAAATGCGATGGCACGCTCATCTTGTAAGCGATCGCACAGTGGTGGTTCTGCTAACAGTTCTTCTAACATCATTTATTCCAATGTTTATCTAAATTGGTTAAATAACTCATGTATCCAAAGCAAATTCGTTTTCAAAACGAATTTGGCTATTACAAAATTAACAAGATTATTCTATTTATACTTCGTAAAATATACTGTTTTATTTGTCTTACTTATCTTGATTAAAAGAGTTAGTTTTAACTTTATTAGTAAAGTATAGATAAAGTTGGGGGTTAAAAATACAACTATCTATAGATGAAGTTGCTGTCAACTAAGTAACAATGCAAGTTCATGAAGTTAAATATAAGTTAGCTGTTTATATTTAAAGAAACTAACAAGATGAGAATATTCTTGGTAGCCATTTATTTGAAAATGATAGTTTTTAAACGCAAAATTAACAAGCAAAATAAAATCGGTAAAATCAACATTATCAATACAATATATTAATTGTTAAAACATATACATCCATTATTTCAGTCTTGTCAGATTAAATTGATTAAGACAAGTATAAAACAAGTATAAACAAACACTTAAAAATGTCAAATGTGAATCACAAAAACTCAACTAAAAACTTATACAATCGCACAGCATCAGAGTGGATTAGAGGAGAACCTACTTCCTTATCAGACTTTACAGCACGCCCTTTTGTACTAGAGCTTTGTGAGCCTGTTTTTGGGTTGCGAGTACTTGATATAGGTTGTGGAGAAGGTTATTGCAGTCGAGAGTTACGCCGACGCGGTGCTGAACGAGTGCATGGAATAGACCTTTCCCAGGGCATGATTGCAGCAGCAAACTTACAAGAAATAGAAGATGCCTTGGGTATTAGCTATGAAGTAGGATGTGCTACCAATCTCAAGCAGTTTGATGATGGCGAAATTGATCTAGTTGTTGCAGTATTTCTATTTAACTATCTCACAATTGCTCAGACCCAAGAATGTATGGCAGAAGTTGCACGTGTTCTTCGTCCGGGTGGTCGATTTGTATTCAGCGTTCCCCATCCATCTTTTCCATATATGCGGGAGGCAGCATATCCATTTTATTTTCAAGTTGAGGGTGCAGGCTACTTCAGCAAGCGAGATCAGCAGTTTCCTGGTCGTATTTGGAAACGAGATGGCTCTTGGCTAAATGTCCAATTGATTCACAAAACTCTTGAGGATTACTTTAATGCTCTTAAAATTGCTGGCTTCAATACGATGCCAATTTTACAAGAATTGCGTGTGACTCCAGAACATATCGCAATAGATGAATCATTTTTTAGCCCCTTACTTGATCAACCCCTCCATCTAGCCTTACAAATATCACGATGACACAGACATCTTCTTTAGTGAGAAATTCCTTCCGTGAAATAGCGGCTAATCATCCTCTATGGAATCATGAGTTCTTAACTCGTTGTCGGACTGGAAATTTATTTTTACCAGACATACAGGTACTAGCTGTTCAGATGTACAAATTCTCCAAAGAATTTAATCGTATCTTGGCTAGCATTTTGTCTTGCTGCGAAGATGAAAGTAGTCAGTTAGTCATCTTGGAAAACCTATTTGATGAAATGGGACAGGGAGATATAACTCAGTCTCACCCAGAATTATTTCGTCAATTTACTCGCGCCCTTGGTATCCACGACGAAAGTCTGACAGCACTACCCACTGCACCTGAAACTCGCGCCCTTATTGAAACCTACTTGCAGATGCCACATAAGTACGGCTATTTAGCTGCATTGGGTGCTGTCTGTTATGCTTCCGAAGGGATTGTTAGCTCGCTGTACACGCAACTATACAAAGGAATTGTTGGCGCTGCTCCTTTACCCAAAGAATCCCTGATCTTTTTTGAAGTCCATATTGATGTGGATGATAGTCATGCAGCGAAGTTAGCAGCAGTGATTGAACCTCGAATTACCATGAATGAAGAGGATATCAAGGTAAAGCTAGCTATTGCCGAAGCTATGGATGCCCGTGTCCAATTTTTTAACGGAATTCAGCGTCAAATCTCTAAATATAGCTTGTATCCTGATTCATGGTTGCCTTTGGATGAATCGCTGTAGTTAGTCAACCTTAAATTGATGGGTGAGCAAGTTTGTAGTGAGAACTTTAGTAATTATTTTTAAGCACTAAAGTGCTTACTACAAATCCTCAAAACTCACTGAATAGAATGAGTAAGTGAAAATACGGTTGTTACAACTAGAACTTGTAGCATTAAAATACAAATAGTTTTCCCTATTTTTTCGGTTTTTAAAGCTGTCATAAGACATTTCAAGGTTTAAATACAGAAAATTTTGTTATTTAGATAACCCTTCTAAGGAATTATTTGTCGAGTCTTGGGCAAATTCATAAAGCAAAATTAGGTGCAGCAAGAGGAGGCTTCCATGTACGGATTAGTGAACAAGGCGATTCAAGACATGGTGTGCAATCGCTTTGGCGAAGAGACTTGGAAAGAAATTAAGCACAAAGCAGAGGTGGATGTAGATGTTTTCCTCAGTATGGAAGGCTATCCCGATGACATGACCCACAAACTGGTAAAAGCTGCTAGTGTCGTTCTGAGTTTATCTCCCAAACAAATTATGCAAGCTTTTGGAGAATTTTGGGTTCAGTACACAGCACAAGAAGGCTATGGCGAAATGATGGATATGAGTGGAGATACGCTGCCTGAGTTTTTAGAAAACCTCGACAATCTTCATGCTCGTGTAGGAGTTAGCTTTCCTAAACTCCAGCCCCCATCATTTGAATGTACTGATATGGAAGAAAATTCTCTAAGCTTACATTATCGCTCTGATAGGGAAGGGCTAACGCCCATGATTCTTGGACTAGTCAAGGGACTAGGAACTAGGTTTGATACAGAAGTTCATATTACCCAAACCCAGAGTCGGGATGAAGGTGCTGAACATGATGAATTTTTAGTGATTTATAAACCAAATTGAGTGCAGTAGCATGGCTCCTCCTCACCTTACGCTTTCACCAGAGTTACTGGCGAAAGCTTTTCCTTTCCATTTTGCCTTTAGCCGCAATCGGGAAATTGTACAGGCTGGTGATGTCTTTGGGCGCATTTGTCCGGAACCATTGGTTGGTAAATTGATTGAGCAGCATTTCCAGATTAATCGTCCAAAAATTTTGGTTGATTTTGATGCTATTAGTAAACAGTCTCGTGCCCTGTTCATATTAGAGTTTCTCCATAATGGAATGCAGCTCAAGGGTCAGATGATGTATCAACCAGAACAGGAGGTAATATTTTTTTTAGGTTCTCCTTGGATTACAGATACAACTAGCCTGGCCCCTCTGGGTATCAAACTCAAAGACTTTGCGATTCACGACCCAATAGTTGATTTCCTGTTTCTACTGCAAGCTCAGAATACTGCTTTGGTTGATGCCAAAAAGTTAACAGTTGAACTGAAACAGCAAAGAGCACAACTACGGAGTGCGCTACAAATCAAGGAGAATCTAGCAGAAATTGCTGAGGCTCAGTCTAAAAAATTGGAAAAATCCCTCCGGGAGCTACAACAAACTCAAGCCCAATTAGTCCAAGCTGAGAAAATGTCCAGTCTGGGACAGTTAGTTGCAGGAGTCGCTCACGAAATTAACAACCCTGTTAACTTTATTTATGGTAATTTGAAATATGCAAAAGATTATACACAGTGTTTACTGAAGCTTGTGCATCTTTACCAACAATTTTATGCCAATCCTGTACAAAAAATTCAAGAATACACCAAGGAGATTGAGTTAGATTTTTTACTAGATGATTTTCCCAAAATCCTAAATTCTATGGAAGTAGGATCTGAACGAATTTCTGAAATTGTGTTGTCTCTCCGAAACTTCTCTCGTCTTGATGAAGCTGAGATGAAAAAGGTTGATATTCATCAAGGAATAGATAGTACTTTGCTGATTTTACAGAATCGGTTTAAAAATAGCCTTGATCATCCTGGTATCAAGGTCGTTAAAAGTTATGGAAATTTGCCTTTAGTATATTGTTATGCCGGACAACTAAATCAAGTATTTATGAATATTATCAGTAATGCAATCGATGCGCTTGAGAGCTATAATACTCAACGCGCGATCGCAGAGATTCATGCTAATCCCAATACCATTACAATTACTACAGAAGTCATCGAAACTAACTGTGTGATCCGAATTGCTGATAATGGTTCAGGAATGACAGAAGCAGTTAGAGAACAACTGTTTAATCCATTTTTCACAACTAAGCCTGTAGGTAAGGGTACAGGATTAGGTTTATCAATTAGTTATCAGATTGTAGTTGAAAAACATGGGGGAACATTAAGATGTTTATCAGAACCTGGACAAGGAACTGAGTTCTGGATTGAAATTCCCTTGTCTATGGATAAACATGCAGTTAATTGCATTAAATCGTTGAGCTTTATGAATTGTCAGAATTCAGAAATGGTTGCAGTGGGGGATTGGGACTCAACACTTTCTTATTCTGACTCTCCTAATTTCTGATTTCAGTAGGACTTAGATCAGATTCCTCTCTGAATTATTCTTCAATCTACTAATTTTGTGTATAAAAAACTACTGGAACAGATATTAATACTAACCGTGGGCATAGCCAATCAAGTTGTCAGAAATATTAACTAACGGTGTATTGAAATTGACATCTCTAAGATTTATGGTTGTAAGGCCTACTTATGAGTTATAAGTTATGATTTATGAGTTTTATTTCTAACTCCTAATTTCTAACTTTTTACCTGTACTGATCGTGAATCTACGCCGCCTGATTCCAATTTTTGATAGTTCAGTCTCCAACTGGGCATTAGAAGCGCGGTTGTTGCGCTGGTTAACGTTGATTTGGCTGTTTGTCGGTTTGGTCATGCTATTTTCAGCATCCTATCCCGTTGCTGACGGTCGTCATGATGATGGGTTGTACTACTTTAAGCGTCAAGTGCTTTGGGTATTTGTTTCCTTAATTGGATTCAATATTATTGTTAATTTACCATTGCAGAAAATTTTGGGGCTAGCCCATTGGTTTTTGTTGCTGTTTTTGGCGTTAATTTTCGTCACACTGATCCCAGGATTGGGAAAAAAGGCTTTTGATGCAGCACGTTGGATTGCGATCGGGCCAATTCCAATTCAACCTTCAGAATTAATTAAACCCTTTTTGGTGCTGCAAAGTGCCCGGCTTTTTGGTCAGTGGGAACGAATCAGTTGGCGGGTTCGCTTAACTTGGTTGGGTATTTTTGGTCTGGTACTTTTAGGAATTCTTGCCCAGCCTAACTTGAGTACAACAGCACTTTGCGGTATGACTATCTGGCTAATTGCTCTAGCCGCTGGCTTACCTTACAAGTATCTGGGAGGGACAGCAGTTGGTGGAGTGATGTTGGCATTACTCAGTATTAGTATTAAAGAGTATCAGCGTAAACGGGTAATGTCATTCCTTAATCCGTGGGCGGACGCTACAGGAGATGGCTACCAGTTGGTGCAAAGTTTGCTAGCCGTGGGTTCTGGTAGAACTTGGGGTTCTGGATTTGGACTTTCTCAACAAAAGCTGTTTTATTTACCAATTCAGGATACCGATTTTATTTTTGCGGTCTTCGCCGAAGAGTTTGGCTTTGTTGGCAGTATGGTGTTGTTAGCACTTTTAGCTACATTTGCCACTCTCGGATTAATTGTGGCGCTGAAGGCTAAAAATACAGTACATCGATTGGTAGCGATCGGTGTGACGGTTTTGATGGTGGGACAATCTTTGCTCCACATCGGTGTTGCTACAGGTTCTCTACCAACTACTGGCTTGCCCTTACCCATGTTTAGTTATGGTGGTAATTCCATGATTGCTAGCTTAATAGCTGCTGGGTTGCTGATTCGGGTAGCACGCGAGAGTAGTGAAGCTGAGGTAGTACCATTGCGAAAACCCCTCTTTGAAAATGGGCGCAGACGCCGAGCTTTTCATAAAAATAGGAATTGAGCATCAAGAGGCAGAACCGCAGCATTTTACAATTTCTTTATACTATTTCTCGAAAGCACTTAATCGGAAAACTGTTTGGCATCGAGGATATAACGGAAATTTTTAAAGAGGATTGAGCAGGATCAAGTCTTAAGCCAAGCTTATTAATTAATAAGCTTGTGTAAAATTTAGGTACTTGATATTGACAAAAAATACTGTTGAAGTAATAAAATATTCTGTAGAGAAATCGGCATAAATATTTTTCATGTGTAATGAGGCAAAAGCGGTAATAGAAGAAAGTTTTACACTAGTTGATCTTTCTTCTAAAAATCACTTTTACAGGCATAAAAAATGAATACAATCGTGCGTAAAATATATGACACTAATCTAACTGATTCGTGGGCAAGTAAGCTTAGAAAGAAGCGTTTTTCTTTGTTTACCTCTATATTAGATTCAATCCCCTCTCCTATAAAAATACTCGATGTTGGAGGAACAATAAGCTTTTGGAAGAATTTAGGTTTTTTGAATGAAGAAGTTAAAGATGTAGAAATTACTCTACTAAATGTAAAATTTATCGAAACAAGTTTAACACATCCAAAGATTAAGCAAGTTGTTGGCAATGCTACAAACATGGCAAACTTTCAATCTAATGAGTTTGATATAGTTTTTTCAAACTCAGTTATTGAACATGTAGGCGATTATGAACAACAGCGCCAAATGGCCACTGAAGTAATGCGAGTGGGAAAAAAATATTTTGTTCAAACACCTAATCTGTTTTTTCCAATTGAACCCCACTTTGTTTTTCCTTTATTTCAATTTATGCCTATAAATATTCGGGTATGGCTACTAACCAATTTTGCTCTTGGATGGTACGACAAGGTGTCTGATAAACAGCTGGCTAGAAGTATAGCTACTTCAATTAAGCTGCTGAATAAGAGCAAGTTCCTGAATCTGTTTCCCGAAGCACAACTTTACGAAGAAAAGTTTTTCGGTTTAACTAAGTCTTTCACAGTCTATGGAGAATCTCTCTAAGAAGATACAGCAGTTCTTGCTGCTATGAAGTGCTTTATGGTGTTGGGTTGAGGAACGAAACCCAACGCCAGTTTTATTTTTTAAGCTTAACTGAACGTATTGCGCTATAAACGATATGCGTTGTTTGTAGTTTGGTACAGTCGATGGATGGTATTATCCGCCGCACTTCTCTGTATTTTCAAAATAGCTTTCGATAAGCCTTACCTCAGAGGTAAGGGAGTCTTAAATGGACTACTGTTGGATGGAAGACCAGGCGCAAGTGGGTTAATGCTAGGTATAGGAGTAGGCTCTACTTTTTTGAGAACTGTGATTGCAAATCCTCTTTGCTGGGGTTGCTGCTTACCAGATATATCATTCACTAGCAGTCCGATTTGAGGCGGGAAGGCTTGATTGACTGGAAGCTTTATTGAGTCAACTGGTTTAACGTCATTGCCGTATGGCAAAAGTTTAACTTGAATATTTTCTCCCTCTACTCTCCAACTCAGAGTAGCAGATTCCCCTTCGTTGAGAACAACATTTGGTTGCTCACTACCGTTGATTCTAAAAGAGACAATCTTAAATGGTTTAGGTAATATTCCAATTTTTGATTCAGTCTTTTTAGAACTAATTTTATCACTCCCATTGTTGGGAAAAGCTTTAATTTCAAAGGAAAAGTTTCCGGCTTTATTTGCTGGCAGAGGAATATTTGTACATCGCAGTTGTTGATTTTGTTGTGTACAGAGTTTTTGAAGTTTAGGCTCTGCAAGATTACCTTGATTAAATTTATAAGTAATTGGTTCACTATATAATGTACCATCATCTGCACTGCCAGCAATTTGAACTTGTGCCAACAATAATGGCCGAGCAATTGCCCAGCTTAAAAGAATATTCTGACCTTTTGTATACTGTGGCTTATCTGCTTGGAAACTAAGTACTTCAGCAATTTGTTTTTCAGCTATTTCTACTTGGGTTGTTTGAGTGGCTACTTGGTTATTGGGAGAAAATAATTGTATACCACTACGATAAAAGGCTTGTAACTCAAAAGTGTAGTTTCCTTTTGTTTTCACTCCAGTTTTAACATTGCTACAAATTAGCTCTTGTTTCTCTTGCACCTGACAAGGAGGTATTTGATTAGCGCTTCCCTTACCCAGTGTTTCAGGAATGCCATTGCTAAAGTCATAAGTAATAGGCTGAATAGGTTGCGAACCTTTGGCTGTCAGAACCAACTTTTGCAACTGTTGGTAATTGTGAATATCCCACTTCAAAGCTACTTCATCCTCTTCCTCAGTAATTCGAGGATTATTAGCACTAAAGTTTTCTAATCTTAAAGGATCGGGATTTAAAATTCGCCAAATGATAAATCCTATTCCTCCTAATAAACCCAATACTGCTAAAATTAACAGAACAAATTGCCACCAAGGACGGGGTTTCCATACCAAAGTTCCTTGAGGCAATGTGTTAGGTAAGGGTAAATTTTGTGGGTCTTTGATGTCGAGTTGAAAGTTGATTACTAGCCCTGCACCAAACCACGGTCGTCGCCACCAAGGTCTGGGTTTAACCGTCAAATTGGCTACTGCGCTTCTATTGGGTAATAATCTTACTTCAGTAGGATCAAATTTATAAGTATATAGTTCTTCTTCATCCCGATTTTTTAAGCTTAATATCAGTTCGCGGACAATATTACCCCGATTAGCTAGTGATAATTCGTACTTGCCAAGGCTACGGCTAATTTGTCCTAAGATGGTATGAAGTTCTATATCTAGGCGATAATTTGTCGGAATTTGGATGTATACCAAATCCAACAGCACTAAGTCTGGAGAGTTTTCTGAATACAAGCGGATTGTTGGAGAATAGCTTCCCGCAAGAGTATCCCCAGGTGGGTGAAATTTCAACAATATTTGACCTTGAGTACCAGGGTTGAGTTCTAGTGCAGTCACATCAGACACCAATCCGGGGCCTTCAAATCCAGTTGCCGGATAATTGATTGTGAACCAGTCCTCATCTAAATCTGGGCAACTCAAGCGGAACCTATCTACAAGATGAGAGCGATTGTCTACTATTACCTCTACTTGCAGAGACTCACCAGGATTGAAAATTAGCGGTTTGTTGGGGTTGGTGTTTGGTCTAATGGAAAATGTCGGGTCATTCACCCGAATTGCAGTCTGTTCTGCTAGCAGAACTTTAATTTGATTTGGGAAGGTTATGGGAGTATCTTGGGGATAATGTAGAGGAGAATCTACGACTAGTGTATAGTCATAGGTTCCGGGGAAAGCATTTGCGGTAATTTGAAACTCAAATTTTACTTCGTCGCTATTCTGTTGGGGAGCTAATGCTAAACTTTCTCTGGGAGAACTAGACCAACCGGTTAAATTTTGAAATACTTCGTCAAAAACAAAATATAGGTCAATAACCGCACTCTGATCTCCCTGATTGATCACAACAACATAGAGTTCAATGGTATCTCCTGGCATTCCAAATTGAATTCCAGGTGGGTTGATAATAACTTGCAGTGGATTGAATTGAGCTTGCATCTTATCGACTCCCTTATTTGATGCGGTGTAGTTTGACTTGAAAATCTTCACTACCACTCACAATCATGGTTCCTTGATTAGTTTTCAAGTCGATACTATTGATTTTTTTAGAGCTTTGGTAAATTGTTTTACCTTCTGCTGCCTTTGTTTTGTCGAGTTTATGTTCGGGGGTTAAGTACCAAACCATGACTCGTCCATCATCGCCACCACTTACTAAGAGACTACCATCATCACTAAATGCCAGACTACGCACAGATGTTTTTGATGCTGACCAACGGTCTAGTGGTGAGCAATTGAGTTCTTTTATTTGTTCGAGTGGATTTGGATTTTTGACAGTTTGGCACTGATTTAAATTCCAAATCGTAATGAATCCCGCAGAATCAGAGGTTGCGAGGATTTTTTCTGCTGAGTTAGGAACAAAAGCCAATGCCCAAATATAGTCTTCACGTCCAACTAATGGGTCTAGTTTTTCTAGATTTTGCACTGATAAACCTGGGAATTGTTTATCAGACTGAGTTGGATTCCATTGCCATAAAATGAAACGCTTAAAGTTTCCGGCAATTACTAGAGTTTTTGCATCTGGACTGAGATTTAATGCCCGGACTTGGAAACCTGATAGTTTCAAGGTACTTTGGACATCGATAACTTGCGGTTCTGGCAGAAAATCGCTGTTAGGCGCTGGTCTTGACCATAATCTAACTTTACCACTGCCATAACCACTGAATAAGTTAAGTGAGTTGGAGGTAAAAGCTAAGTCAAAAACGCGATCGCCTTTTGCTTTAGAATCTTTAAGGTCTTGAAGTTGGCTAATCTTTGCACCTGATGGGACATCTCTGAGTTCAATTACACCATTATCTAGACCAACAGCAGCACGATCGTTTTGTAACGGCATGAAGCGTAAGACTTGTACTGCATCATCGGTAATCGCCATCAAACCCTTTGGCTGTTGTGGTTTATCACAGGCAACAGGCTGCCCAGGATATCTTACTGTATCGTCAGGATCTAAGCTATCAGCACCGATTCTCCAAAGTCTTAAGGTGCAATCATCTGAGCCACTGACCACAGATAAACCAATGCCACTAAAACGGACTGAGTTGACAGAACGTGTATGCATTACATCTCTTGGTTGCAGTATTAATGCTAGGAGTGCGGCTAAAAGTGCGATCGCAGCCAGTTGTAGCCATAAAGGTATAATTGGCAGAGTCTCTACTTCTAATGTCTGCGTGGCGGGGTCTGTACTCCCTAAACGTTGGTCGGATAATTCCGATTTAGCCTCCAGCAACAAAGTTTTACCTATTCCTATCCAAGGACGTTTTGTTTTAACATCCAGGATGATCTTACTTGTCTCTCCTAAATGGAGATTGGCAGTTTCGGGAAGCTTTTTGAAACTACATTTTCGCCAGTCTCTACCTTGAACCTGGATATTAATTTGCTGATTTAGATTGCTAGCATTTTTAAATAGTAATTCAAAGGCAGCTGTATCAGATTTCCAGTCAGGTAACCATGCCGATTTACTAGGAATTTTGAGGTGTTTTTCTGTGGTAGTAAAGTCTATAAAACCCACAGGTAAAACTTCAATCTTACCTTCAGCATTAGTTGGATAACCATTATTGCTAACAGCTTCAATACTAAAAGGGTAATTTTGACTGGGCGCTTGGACTACAGAAGGAGGTTGGCATTGAAATGTCGCTTCTACTAAACCACCTGGATCTAAGGATAATCGGCGTTCTGCACTGCCAGTTAGCCAAGATGGGTCAACACCTGTAAAACGTAGGACTACATCAGTCGGTTGTTGCCCCAAGTTCCGCACTCGTACTGGTATATCTACAGAATTGCGGGGATAAACTTGGAACTCTCGCACAGGCAATTCTACACTTAAATGCGTTGGTCTGTTGTCTCGCTCAATTTTCAGACGCAGCACCAGTCTGGATTGTTGTGCTAACTGTGGTGAGAAAATATTCACCATCAGGTTGACAGTACCGACAAATCCCGAAATGGGTGTATTGAATACAAAGACTTGAAAGATGGTACTACTGCCCGGTGGCTTGGCTGCTGCTACCTCTGGTTCGAGTCGATACCAGCGATATCCTGTGTTCCGGGTTTCTCCGGCGGCGGTAATTTCTATCTGAAAATTGACAAAGCGATCGCTATCATTATTGACAGTTACCTCAAATGAGACTGGGGTATCACCTGGACGAAAGGTTAGATTCTGAGTAGAAAGGCTGGCATTAATAACACTTTTTTCCATACTATTACTTATAATATTTTTTTATATTTTGGATGATTATCACTCAATACGGTTCAGTTAAGGGTTATTGGTGTAGGTAATTGGTCTTTGAAGACGCGATAAATCGCAGTCTCTACAAGTGTTTTGGTTTTATCTGAACTGTATTGGATTATCACTATGACAAAATTAATGTCTGTCAAAACTTGACAATAGTTTTTTTCCTTTGATTATTGAAATGTATATATTATTAAATATTGTGTAATAAATTTGTCAATTTATAAAAGTTATTTTCAGAAGCGATCGCAAATAGAGATATGAGTGAAAAAGAATGTAGAGACATAGCACTGCTACATCTCTACAAGGTTTTTGGATAATAGACCTCTTGCAGAATTATTTTATGGTAAGGTGGAGAGTTTTGAGATAAAACAGATGAGACATTCAAACAGCTAATAATGCGTAAGCGTAGCCCGTAGTAGACATCGCACTCACTCTTCCATAACTGGCGATGTCTAACGACAAGCCGCTACGCGTCTACGCTTTATTGAAAGTGTAGGGAATAGGATTTGTGAATTTGCAGAGTGACGCAGCTACGCCTGTCGTAGACATGAGTATTTTTAACAAACAAAATCTATTTAAATTACTTTTTATAAAAACTTAATATTTCTCAACTAAGTTTAAAAAAACTTGGGATTAAGTTCAGAATTTAAGAGCGATCGCTTTGTAAAGGTTAATTGATATTAGTTGTCAAACTGCTGGTGAAGTTAGAAACTAAGAAATACAACACACGCAATTATTTTATGACTGCTATTTCTAACCTTGAATTTAAACGGCCAATTTGGCAAACCGCGATCGCATTGACTTTGGGCTTTTGGCTCAGTGCTAGCGTCGTTTTAGACTGGGTAATTATGCCTAGCCTTTATCTTTCCGGGATGATGAGCCAAGCTGGTTTTACGACAGCAGGCTATACCATTTTTTGGAACTTCAATCGGATGGAATTATTATCTGCTGCTGTAGTGCTGACTGGGGCATTAGCTTTGGGCAAAACCCAATATCACTGGCGTATTCGCAGTGTTGCTTTATCTGCGCTACTGCTAACTATAGCTATGCTTGATACCTATTTCTTAACTCCGCAGATGTGCGCCATCGGTGTTCAACTGAACCTATTTGAAGCCGCTGCCGCTATTCCATCGACAATGAATTTACTACACGGCAGTTATTGGGTACTGGAAGTAGTTAAGCTGGTAGCTGGTGGCACACTTTTAAGTTGGTGCTGGCGGGAGCAATTTTAAATAGATGGAGAAGTATAACAGTGAGAATGTCCACTTATAAATCTCACGCCAAAGACGCAAAGAAATTCTTTGCGTCTTTTTGCTAGATATACCTTATAGGTTAATCAATGCCATATCTACGTAGAAGACAGAAGTTAGGAGGACAGGCTATTCATACAATTTTGTATTTATATTTGTGACTTTTAAAACGTAAAATTTTTCAGGAAAATTGCTACCATAAAATAATTCACTCATTTATAAGTGTAATTAAATAAGCATATAAAATTATCTTTTTCTGTACATTTTTAGCTTCTCCGGACATCCAAAGAAATAAAGATTAATAACAATTATCTGGAAGATACTATTAATTAGTTTTCATGTTTACTTTACTGATTTATCATGAAGTTTATATATTGCTGCTAACTTTTTTTGAAAATTATAGTAACCTGAGTTTTAGTGAGTACGTTACTTGTTATCTACCATCTAGCTGAAAAGAGCTATTTTACAGGTATGTACTACCAATCAAGAATTTGGCTTTAAGTTCTTGAATTTGTCACTCCAAACTGTGCAGGGTGACTATTTAGACCCACACAACATTAGAACCCGTTTCCAGTACTTATGAAGAGATTCCCTTCTGCTGATTTAGCCGCCTGTGCATCTCACCACACACCATCATGGCGGTAATTATCAGCTAACTCATCCTTGGTCGGAGGTTTAACATTATTGTTGTGCAAGTGATAATTTTGCCTAATCTTAACACTAAGAGTTGCTCCAATACTGTTCAGCTAACGTTTTAATGAAGATCCCTCCAACCCACGCCAGTCAGTCATGGGGGGAACCCTCAAGAACCTTCGGGTGAGCCTTGTTCCTGGCTAACGAGTTGTTTATGGGAGAAATCCCCAAAGCCACACTGCTTCACCGAACCGTATTAGCTCTACAATCACAAACCTCAGTATGACATTGATTTTTTTGAGTGCTTAGTTTTTAATCATACTTTTTCTCTTGATGAAGTTACCCTCAAGAATAAACTTCTTGGAAAAGTACCCGACGACTTTTGTCACGGCTATAAAAACATAGTTCGTCAGCGCGGATTTAAGGTCTAAAAGCCTTGCTTGAGAGCTATTTACATCTACATTACAGTAGATTTTGGTCGCTCTAGACTTTAGCATTAGGGACAAAAAAACCTTTGTAAGAGAATTCAAGCATCTACGATTTTAGGCTGCAAAATACGGATAACAATGATACTTTTGTGACTGATGGGCGAGAGCCAATGGTCTGGGCGTGACACTTGAGTTACTGTTAGATTGGCTAGATTAGCGAAAGATACAGAAAACCAATCTAATTTTTGAAATACTATATCCTGGCAACTAGTCAGGCAATTTTGCTATTGGAGAATAGCATGAATTGGTTTAGTTGTAACTTGTGCATTATAGCTTAACAGAGATTGGTGAATTAGGAGTTGGGGGGTGTGAAATCTCTGTACTAACTCAAATGTGACCGCTATATTTATCTGACAGTGCTCCCAACAAATTCGCGGTGAATTCCGAAAAGGTAATTCACTAATTTCGCCTGCAAATGTTAGTTTTATTCCAGAGCCATCCCAATGAAGACACTTCCGATTAGTAGATACAGGTTTTTCCAAAAGCTCCAGCCCCTATCTTTGTTGAAAAAAATCACTGGTAAGTCAGTTACTGGTTGTTTGCAAGTGTTTAGCACGTCAGGCTCTTGGTCAATATATATGGACGAGGGTAAGCTAATTTATGCCTGCTACTCAGAGAAAATGTTTGAGCCACTTTATAGAAACTTGCAAAGCTTGAGTCAGCAAATTTCTACTCTCCCTGGCGGAATCAAAGAACAGTTGCGAGCGATATTTGAAACTGGTATTGAAAATCAGGCAATACCAAATCCAGATTATCTGGCTATTTGCTGGTTAGTCAATCAGAAATATATTAGTCCTTCTCAAGCAGCGATACTGATAGAGCAATTGGCGTTAGAAGTTCTGGAGTCATTTCTGAACTTACAAGAGGGGAGTTATGAATTTATTCCTGAAAGCTTTCTGGATGACATGCCAAAGTTTTGCCATCTAAATCTCCGCTTACTAGTTGAACGATGTCAAATGCCTAGAAGTGTTGGCGAAGCATCTCGTAGAGAAGCGGCTTATTGTCAGACATCACCAGCTTCTCAATCAAATCCCTCAGAATTGTTCAAAATAAATGAGCTAAAACCTAAAAGCAAAAGTACACTAAATTCGTTTAGAACAAACGGTTATAAACCACCAGCCTACTCTATTAATACTAATGATAATAGGGGTCAGCAAATCATCCAACCACCTGTTGACAAGAAAATCTACACAATCTTTTGTATTGATGATAGTCCTACAGCATTGAATACTATTCAAAGTTATTTAGATGAGCAAACTTTTTGTGTTGTCGGAGTCACTGATTCTTTGAAAGCTTTAATGCAGATTGTTCACACAAAACCCGACATAATTTTGTTGGATATTTCGATGCCTAATTTAGACGGATATGAACTCTGCTCTTTGTTGCGTAAACACTCAAGTTTTAAAAATACGCCTGTGATTATGGTATCAGAAAAAGTAGGATTTCTAGAGAGGGCTAAAGCTAAGATGGTCAGAGCATCAGGCTATTTAACTAAGCCTTTTACACAAGGAGATTTACTAAAGGTAATATTTCAACACATTGTTTAATTTCTTAATATAAAAAAATAACTCCACTTAACCAATATATTTTTTTGGATATTGAAGGTTGAGTATTACCTGGATCGCTACTATTCTAGTTATAGAAGATTGTCTGAGTGAATTGAAATTAATAAGTAATTATCTCACAGATAGGGGTTACAATGTCATTAAGGCGACTAGTGCAGAAGAAGCTCTAAAAATTATTTTAGAAGAAAAGCCAGATGCGATTTTTACTGATGTTGTGATGCTGGAAATGAGTGGATTTGAATTGTGTCGCTTCATCAAAATAAATCCGACTAATCAAAATCGTGGGTTTTTGAGACGCGATAAATCGCCGTCTCTACAAGTGTTTTGGTCTTATCTGTATTGTATTAAAATCGGATAACCCCAAAAATCCAAAGCTACGCTTTGTCTACACTAACGGGAGTTAGACAAAAATTAAGTAGGGGTGATTCATGAATTAGTTAAAATTGTTGTGTAAGTTTTGTTTGTCAGTGATTACAAAGAGAGCGATCGCTCTTTTCCACTGTTACATTAGTCTTTAAATAATCCTGCACCCAATCACAGCTATATTTCAGCAGGTTGAGATGGAGAATTTTTTCTATATCCCACATAATCACAAGTTGGTCATCTCCGCCAGAGGCGAGGGTTTTGCCATCGGGGCTAAAGGCAACACTGCTCACATTAGACGTATGTCCATTTAGGGTGACGAACAAAGTGCCATCTGTCTTCCAGACTTTGATCGTATTGTCAAAACCTGCGGCTGCCAACATTTGACCATCTGGACTGAATGCGACTCTTGTTAAACCAATACTTTTACCATCTAAGATTCTCAGCAGAGTGCCATCACGTTTCCAAAGTCGGAGACGACCATCTCCGCCAGTGGAGGCAATAAATTGACTATTCGGGCTAATGGCAACTCCAAAAACTTCACTATTATGCCCTTCTAAGATTCGATCTGGTTTCTCCAACAGGCGATCGCTATTTTCTGAAGTCCAAAGTTTGATGGTACCATCAGCACTGGCAGAGGCGATAAACTGCCCATCTGGACTATAAACAATGTCCCAAATCCGCCCTGTATGCGCCTGGATAATTTGCTGGAGTTGGAATTGTCCATTAGCATCGCGTTGCCAGAGTCTTAGCTTGTAATCAAAACCCACAGTCACCAGCCGATTGCCATCAGGACTGTAGCTAACACCCAAAAGGCCGATACCTGGGCCTTCCAGAATGGTTCGCTGATTGCGGTCTAGTTGCCATAGTCTCACAATACCCTTAGAACCAACGATCGCTAAAGTTTGACCATCGGGGCTAAAATCGAGACTAAGCATTCGAGAATCTTCTTCAACAATAGTTCTGGCTAGAGAACCATCGCGTTTCCAAAGTTTTATTTCTTTGCCAGCAACGGAAGCTAGACGTTGCCCATCAGGGCTAAATGCCACCTTCCAGACCATTTCTTGATGGCCATTGAGTAGCTTTACTAAGGGTGAGTTGACTCTCCAGAGTTTGATGGTGTTGTCGTGGCCAGCAGAGGCGAGGGTTTCTCCATCAGGACTGAAGGCAATGGTTTGAATATTTGAGGTATGTCCCTGCAAAGTTCTTAATAAAGTAGCATTTACCGACCAAAGTTTAACGGTTTTATCAGAACCACCAGAGGCAATGGTTTGCCCATCATAACTAAAGGCTACACTAAATACTTCAGCGGTGTGCCCTTTAAAAGTTCTCAGTAAAGTGCCTTCTCGATTCCACAGTCGCACCATGTTATCTGCACCGCCAGAGACAAAAGTTTGTCCATCTGGGCTAAAAGCAACACTCCAAATAGTTGCCTTTCCGGCTGTGAATGTTTTGATTAGCGTTCCATCCAATCGCCAAAGCTT
Source organism: Nostoc edaphicum CCNP1411 (assembly GCF_014023275.1). NCBI lineage: Bacteria > Bacillati > Cyanobacteriota > Cyanophyceae > Nostocales > Nostocaceae > Nostoc > Nostoc edaphicum. The sequence goes on along the minus strand of NZ_CP054698.1, from coordinate 3,877,678 downwards.
ATTAGTGCCGCCTACCATGCTAGAAGCGATGATTTGACCATCGGGGCTGAAGGCAATTCCCCATATACCACGCTCATGTTTAAGAGTTCTGATTAAAGTGCCATCTAGTTGCCAAAGCTTAACGCTAAAATCGCCACTGGCAGAAGCGATTGTTTTTCCATCTGGGCTAAAGGCAACTCGCCACACCGCAGATTTATGCCCTTTGAGGATGGTTAATAATTTACCATCGATCGTCCAAAGACGGATAGTGCCATCAATGCCAGCAGCGACTATCTGGCGGCTATCCGGGCTGAAGCGGACGCTCTGTATGGTTGCAGTATGTGGTATTGTTCTCACCAGTGTTCCATCCCGTTTCCACAGCTTGACCGTGCGATCAATGCTAGATGAGACAATCCACTGGCCATCAGGGCTGAAATCAACACCTAAGACAATCCCTTGATGCCCTGACAGGTGATTGAATTCATCAGCACCGTAGACAGCTTGTTCTAATACTTTGCGGGTTTGGAGATCCAGCGTATGTGCATCTGCCAAATTTTGCAGATCGAGCCGTTGAAATTTCCGTCTGGCTTGGATTGCTTGTACCAATGCATCTAAGCGTTGATTGGAATTAAAACTACCATTGGAAGCAGCTGCGATCGCTCGTACCTCACTCAGTGATGCCTGTCGATTGGCATAGAGTGTTATGATTCCCAAGATAATCGCCGCTACTAGAGCCACACTTACCCCTAACAGTAGTCGTTGCTGAAGGCGGGCGTTCTTTTGTTCACTTGCCAATCGCGCTTCAGTTTCTTTAAGCTGTTCTACTTCCAGTTTTTGCTGAACTTCCCGACGTTCCAATTCTTGGCTAGCTGCTAAAAATCGATAGTCCAAATCGCTGAGACTTTTTCGCTGAGTCCAGTCCAAGACTTCTTGTAAGGCATTCCCCCGCAACAGGCGTGACTCATCTTGAAAGTCCGATGCTACCCAAGCATTGAATGGCTGTGAATAAGGGCGCAGATTGTCTAATTGCTTTAACACCCATTCAGCATTGAAAATACTGCGGTAGATCGGATTTTTAATTCTGAGATAGCCGTTATACCTCTCGACTAATCCCGATAGTAAAAGCTCTGTCTGTTCTCGACTATCATCTGTAGGCACGGGAGATATTGGAAATAGAGGATGCCCAGAGTCGCTAGTGTCTTCATTGAAAGCGACGGGAAACTCCAACTCCATCCCCAGGTGTCTGTAGAGAGATAGTCGCCCCGTCGCTTGGGGCATTGGGCATTGGGCATTGGTATGTTCTTTCCCATGCCCCATGCCCGATTCCCCATGCCCAAAAACTCCACCCACAAGGGGATGGAGTTTTTCATTCTTTACGTCCTCTATTTCCTCCGCTTGCAATACCTGCTGATAAAGACCTAACAAGCGTCCTGCTTGTTGTTGGTTGAAAAGTAGGCGATCGCGAATAGTACGGAGGTGTTCGGGTTCATCTTGTGATTCCCAGTGTTGGATAATGTGCGATCGCACCAATTCTTCCACCCAATCCGCTTCAGTTTTTGGGGATAGGATAATTTTCCGCTCTGATGTATTTAAGGCAGCTTGAAGAACTAACTGACAAAGTTTTTGAGTTAGAAACGGTTGTCCCCCTGTCCAATAGATTACCTCTTGCAGCACTACTTCTGGTTGGCTAATTGCTCCCTGTAACCCATCTAGTAATGGGTTGGCTTCATGCAATCGAAAGCCGTATAACTCTATAGCTGTTCCAATATTAAAAGGTGTCCGGCGTTTGTCAGCAATTAAGTCAGATGGACTGGCTACTCCAAACAACGCAAAGCCTAGGCGTCGAAAATTCGGATCGTGTGCCTGCTGATTGTAGCAATGACGAATCCAGGCAAAAAAGTCATTGACCGGAAAATTTAAACTCAGTAAACTATCAATCTCATCAATGAAGATAAAAATGCCTTTAGCTTTGCCATCTCCTTCACAATCGCTCTTGACATTTGGCAGCAAAATTTCTTCAACAAACTGGTGTAGCTTTTGTACAGGAGAAAGACCTGCTTGCATATCCCACCATTGCTTAAAGTTGACATGTTCAACCAGATTTAACCCGTAGAACATGCTGACAATGATTCCTTTATACCATTGTGCTGATGTCGTATCCTCACTACCCAATTGAGTTACGTCTAAATAAATACATTTATAGCCTTCTGACTTGAGACGACGACTTATTCGCTGTAGTAGAGATGATTTACCCATTTGGCGAGAGTTAAAGACATAGCAAAAATCACCACCTTTGAGACTGGTATAAAGTTTTTCGTCTGCCTGACGCACAACATAAGTGGGATCATCACTGTGGAGGCTACCGCCAACTTGGTATCTCATGCAAAATTGTGATTGGGAAAGGAGGAGTCAGAATTCAGGAGTCAGGAGTCAGAATTCAGGAGTCAGGATTCAGAATACTATATCTATGGCACACCGTCTCCTTCGCAAAGGGTCTTGTAGAGAAAAATGGAGACTAATGGGTATATTGGTGATGCGATGCCTAGATTGGGCTACGCCTACGCAGATAGAGAAACGACGGCGCAATGATTTGCCTTTGCTCAAAGTCAGAGAGTTGGTTGAATCAGTCAAATTCTGTTTTTGTCTAACCATAGCTAACCTTGACCCGGAAAACATGGCAGATTACTTGAATAAGTACCAAAAGTCTGACAGGAAAACCATACTAATGAGAATTTGGACTACTACTGCTGTGCTAGCTTCTTTTTGGCTAATATCTGGAGTCATAAGTTCTGAGCCAATCAACGCTGCTGCTGTTTTGGTACAAAATGCTATATCGTCTCCGACACCAACGAATGCTAAACAGATTACTGTCAGTAACACCGAGTTTGGACTGAAGAGGGTTGACTCTAAAGGAAACGTTACCATTTTCCAGACAAAAAGAGTGCCACTTCAAGAAGGAAATACCTATGGATGGCGGATTAAACTCAAAGACTACCAAGGTGAAGTGAAATGGCGCGAAGTCTTGCGTTTACCAAAACCTCCAGAAACTTGGGGTACAGATAGTGGTGAAGATTTCTCAATGTCAGTAGACGGAAAGACATCTGTGACGCGACGCACACAGTCGGCTCCAGAGGGTGTGATTGAGAATTTTTGGACGATTACTCCTGGCGATCCAGTTGGTAAGCATAGAATAGAAGTCTATATTGATGACCGTTTGATCAGCACTTTCGAGTTTGAAATGATCCCAGTAAAGTAGATGTGAAAGGTATTGAGAATTGGGGACTGGGTATTGGGTATTGGGTATTGGGTATTAAGTAAGAAAACTTTTCCCCATTCCCCATTCCCCAATCCCTTAAAACTGAGGAGTATCTTAGAGATAGAAGTTTGATTCTTGTTGAGTGGCGATCGTGAATACAGAGGAATTCCTGCGATTGATCGAAAAGCAGCGCCCATGTCCTCAGACATTGCCAAAAGGGCTGCAAGCAATGTGGTATGACAAGAAAGGTGATTGGAGTAAAGCTCATGAAATAGTTGCAAATGCCAGCGATGCCGATAGTGCCTGGGTTCATGCTTACCTGCACCGCAAAGAAGGCGATTTAAACAATGCCCATTTCTGGTATCTACGCAGTGGTCAGCCAGAATTTCCAGGAGAACTAAGCCAAGAATGGGAACAAATAACTTCTGTATTGCTAAAGAAGGTGAACGCGACGCATGAATGCTGAAGAATTAAAAAGGCGTTTTGCCGCAGGGGAAAGATATTTTCCAGCTGTCAACTTGAGTAGTAACAAGCTGATTGGAGCCTATTTGCCTGGAATTAATTTATGGGGAGCAGATTTGAGTGGAGCTAACCTAGCTAAAGCTAAACTCTGGGGAGCAGATTTGAGTGGAACTAATTTAGCCAAAGCAAACTTGACCAGAGCTAATTTAAGCGGTGTCAAACTGAATGAAGCAAATCTCCGGGGAGCTAAACTCAACTATGCCAAGTTGTATGGAGCGAATCTAACTGGCGCTTACTACGATGAAAGTACGCGATTTTCTAGAGGTTTTGACCCCATCAGTAGAAATATGCGGAAGGTGTGAAGGGGAATGGGGAATGGGGAATGGGGAAAAGTTTCATCTTGTTCCCAGCCTCCAGGCTGGGAACGAATTCCGCGAGGCTCTGCCTCTGGTTAAGCCGCTGGAGGCGGAGCCTCCCAGAATGGGTTCCCAGCCTAGAGGCTGGGAACCAGTCAGGAAAAGGGCTTTATCTTAACTTAGTGCCATTCGGATTAGTCCCCAATTCACAATCCTCTTTCAATAATTGATATATGTTTATCTGAGCCATTTAACATAGACGATACCAACATTTCTTCAAAGACTTTGGAAAGAGCAGTTTGAAAACGCTGACGATGCTTGAGTTTGAAAAAAGGTCGAACTATTTCTGCGTAGGCGTAGCCCGCCAAAGGCATCGCACCGTTGCTTTCTCTATTATCAATAACTCGAATTGCCCGCAGAGTCCCCAACTGGATTTCTTTTTTTACCATCAACTCAGAAATTCCAGTTGCACCTACGCCATTTTCAATCGCTGCTTTTGCCATTTCACCACTGGTAAACACTAAAATTACATTCAGTTCACTGAGATTGATTCCCCAATTTTGCAACGCTTCCTCAAACCTTTGCTGGGTTCCAGATTCCCGCACCCGCATTACCCAAGGTGTTTGAGTTAGTTGGCTTAAATCAACTTCTCCCCACTCAAACCAAGGGTGGTTTTGACCGACCACAATTTGCAAGCGATCGCTCCCCACTATTTCGTACTCTAAAGTATTCTGAAGCGCTGGCTTCACATCTCCCTCCACCAAACCTAAATCAAACTGTCCCATCGCTGTACCGACACAAATCGTTTCTGCATTGGCAAGGGTACAGTCAATCTGGATACCAGGATATTGACTCTTAAACTCACTAATCTTACTTGGTAGCCAGTAGTTACCAATTGTCAGGCTTGATCCTAATTTCAATTCACCCCGTTGCAGATTGTTCAATTCTCGCAATCCCCTTTCAGTTAAGGAAACTTGATCAAGAATTTTCTGCGCTTCCACTTGCAGTAATTTACCCGCTTCAGCAATCTCGATATGGCGACCAATCCGATGGAATAGTTTCACTCCGTATTCTTGCTCTAAGTTGTGGATCGCTGCACTGACGGCAGGTTGTGTAATATAAAGCTCCTCTGCTGCGCGAGTAAAGTGTAAGTTGTGCGCCACAGCCAGAAAGATTTTTAGCTGCTCAAGCGTCATTCCTGCCATTTATCGTATCCCTAAAACTTATTGTCAAAATTTTAATCACTTTCATTTATCATTTTGACAAATAAAAGCATTTGATTCTATCGGTTAGTTTGACTAAAGTATAAATCAAGGCTTTCTACTTAGTCATTGGTCAAACCAATTAAAAATTAAAAATGTAAAATTAAAAATTGCAAGACGCTCGCGGACTCGCTAACGCTGCGCTATCAGTAGGGGCTTGAACCCGCTACTGATTGTAGACCACTAAAATCTTTGATTTAGTGGGGCTTGTACCCAGAATTAATTAATTAAAAATTATTATTTCTTTCAATTTTTAATTTTTAATCTTTAATTTTTAATTCAAACTGGTCATTGGTCATTTATCATTTGTCCTTTGTAAGTTACCAATGCCCCACGCTCAATTACCAAGCATCAAAATAAGGATTTCCACAAATGAGTGGTTTAGTAACTGCAATTACCACAGGGATCACGGCATTCACTGCCACCAACATCGATGATATTGTCATTTTGACGTTGCTTTTTTCACAAATAAGTAAAACGTTTCGCAGTCGTCACATCCTTGCTGGTCAGTATCTCGGTTTTGCTGCATTGATCATTGCTAGCCTTCCCGGTTTTTTCGGTGGACTCATCATCCCCCAGGACTGGATTAGACTACTTGGTTTAATGCCAATAATCATTGGTGTAAGCAGTTTACTGAAACGCGAAGAGGATTCACCAGAGGAAACCGAAGCAGAAACCGAGCCGTCTTGTCCCTCTGTACTTACCAGTTTTATCTCTCCACAAACTTGCAATGTCGCTGCGATCGCCTTTGCCAATGGTAGTGACAACATCAGCATATATGTGCCTCTGTTTGCAAACTCAGAATTAGATAGTCTGCTCGTGATACTAAGTGTATTTTTTACGCTAGTTGGCGTATGGTGTTATACCGCTTATAAGTTAACCTACTTACCTGCGATCGCAAACTTTTTAACTGAAAACGGCAATACTTTTGTGCCTTGTATCTTAATTGGTTTGGGCGTGTTTATTGTCACAGAAAATGTTACTTGGACTCTTTTATCTGTAGTTTCTAGTTATATATTCTCATTGATTTTAGGTTCCAATACTCAGCCGTCGAGTGAAGAACAAGAAAAATTAACCGTCTAAAAAGAGGTACATCATGAACTTACTCACCAAAATGAATTTCCAACTGCAAAATATCTTATCTATCAACAGGAATCAAAACATGAAAATCTGGAAATCTCTGCTCATTGTCTTAATGATTGTCGCCAGTTTTGCCTTTGCTCAACCTTCTTTTGCTGATAGACCAAAATTTAGCAAAAACCCTGATTACATCGAAGTCACTAAAGCCCTTAATGAACTGACTCAGACAAAAGATGCCCAAACTCAAGTTGAAGGTCTGACACCAGAAGAAATTCAAAAGAGAACCGAGGAATTAACCCTACAAAAATATGCTTTAGAGACGGGAATCAACTGGGGTCAATGCAACAACCAAACAGGTAATACCATAGCCGTATATGGCAAAAGACCAAATGATGAAGACGATGAAGATGCCGTATACGACAATGGTCTGTATTTTCTAGCTGATGGTCAGTCCACTAAGAATAACTGGGATTGTGATGGAATTTATCTACCAAATGATGTCAAGGTAGCAAATTTTACTTCTAGTCCTAATGGGCAAGGTCAAGAATTGACAGGAGCGGCTGCTCTCAAGATACTTGATGGAACTCAGTTAGTTATTAAGACGAATCCAGATAATGCTGCGATTGAATTGAATGTTCCGACAGTGAAAGTTCTGAACAGCAAAGAAGCTAACTGGTTTATCCCAGATATATCGCAGGATATCATAAATACACGAGTTCCTAATGCGCCTAGCAATTAGTCTTGAAATAGAACTGCATATTCTATTTTTGAATGATTGTTCTAAATTTAAATAGGGTAACAGCCAAAATCAGAGACAAAAACAGGAAAAGTACTGGTGAAAAATCTCTTTGATCTCGGCTGTTTTTTTATGACCCCTATATTAATTGCAGTTGCTCTATACCATCAATTAATTACGAATTACGAATTATTCGGTCAGGCTTGTTTTATTTAGATATCTGCATTAAAATAAATTTTGAAAAAAATGTACAATCACAATAGATATATTTCAGTAGCGCAATTATTGCGCTGTGTACAATTCATCTGGAAAGAGATTTCCTACCACCTTCGCATTTTTTTGATCAGAGCCGCTTTGGGGATAAGGGTGTTATTGATGCAGTTAAAATTGAAACCTACAGAAGAAGATAAAGAGAAAAAAAAGGCAGGACGACTGAATCCGTCCCGAATCCGAGATCATTTAGCAAATGAGCGTACCTACCTCGCTTGGATGCGGACAGGGATCGCTCTTTTAGGTTTTGGTGTCGTTATCGTGCGTTTGCGTGCCTTCCATGTACCTTTAGTACCCCGTCCTGGCAACGGCTGGAAATTAGGTTTAGTCTTCTCACTGGTGGGTTTGATCACGGTGTGGCTGTCAACGTCACACTATTTTGCAGTCCGTCGTGATATCGAAGAAGATACTTATGAACCAACAGACCGCTGGGTGTTGTTGTTCAGTCTGGCTGTGATGATTCTCGGCGCTGGGGTAATCTATTTTGTTTTTACAACTTCTTTAGATCCAATGAGTCCACTTATCCCTGAGTAATACAGCAGAATTCAGAATTCAGAACTCAGAATGGGCTACGCCTATTACGCTTTCTGTTAAACAAGAAGCCTACAGTGACGCTTCGCTTACACAGTAGGTAGTTCAGAATCGTATTTTATACAACTCGAATAATTCCCCTGATTTTTGCGCTACTACTTTAGTACCAGACGCTTTCATTGTTTTTTCCCACTTAGCCAAAGGCTCTAAAAACACCTCGGCCCCTAAATAGGTTTCCAGAACTGCCCAATCTTCTGCTAAAGGCTGTTCTGGATTGAGGATGTCGAACACAAAATGTCCACCTGGTTTTAACACCCGCTTGACTTCTGCCAATACAGCATTCCAGTATTCGAGGGGAAAATAGCAGCTGAATCCGGTTGCGATCGCTAAGTCAAATTGCTCTGATGGATAGTTTAGCTGATGGGCTGCCCCCAACTCAACACCTTTGAACAGCTTAGAATTCAACTGCGGCCCACGAGAATTAAGGGTATCGCGTGCCATATTACTGATTTCTTGCCCATGAAAAAATGCTTGCCAATCCCGCCAAGGATAAATTAAGAAGCTTATACCACAGCCAATATCTATACAGTGCTGGTTTTTTTGAGGTTTAGCAATTTCCCAGAAAGGGGAAGCAATTCTCCCTGAGAAACTCCCAGCAATCCACTCACGGAATATCGGCATCGCCTGGACTTCTGTTGGGAGTTCAAATCTTTCACCTTGATACTCTCGGTTAAAGCGATAGGCTATTTGGGCTAATCTTTCGTCCCACTGGGTTGATTTGGGTGAACTAAAGAGATTTTGGAACTGAGAATCGGACTTTTTAGACATTTAGGTTTTTGCTACTCTTTCTAAGGATTGTAGTCAAATTCGCTTTGCGATCGCTAAATAAATATCAATAATCTAGCAATAAATTTCTCCATAGGCATAGCCCATCGTAGACATCGCATTATGATAAAGTAGTAGGCAGTATTGGATAAATAATGATTGTCAACAAGAAAGCAGTATCTAATAATTAGCCAATTCCTTTCAGGAACCTATCAAAATTAATCTGTTGATTTGCTTACTTGTAAAAACCAATGCAAGCAATTGCAATTGCTTCTGTATAACCAATCAAGATTATGTTGAAATTCTATCCAGTACGCAAATTACAGTAGGGAATTTAACAGTTAATAACTGAGATTACTTATTTATTCAGTATCTTTAAAATCTAAAAGCACACATAAGTCAAGCGATACTGTTATAAATAATTTTCTGATATTTCTATATAAACTTATGATGAACTCATTCAGAAAATATTCTGTAATTTTGCGTATAATCGAAAAGTATCTGCTAAACCTCTCAGCTTGAGGTTTTCTTACCTCAGCAACTTTTGTGTGGGTAAGAATTATCAACTAGGCAAAAGCAAAACACACCAATCCTGACTGAGTACTATTCTTTTGTTCGCAGGAAGCATCGTCTTTATCTCCCAATAATGACGATGAATCCTAATAAAATCTTCTGGAGAAGAGATGTATTTGGCAAATTCATTCATGAGTGATGAAAAGAAGCAAAACTCTCACCAGCCTTTGATTTTGGCAGTGGAAGACCATGATGATAGTCTCCTCCTAATTAGTTATGCCCTTGAGTCAATGGGTTGTAGATTTATTTGTCAAACAGATTGTTCTGCAACAGTTCTGGTAGCTAAAGAGTATCAACCAGACTTAATTTTGTTGGATATTTTGTTACCAGGACTTAGCGGTATCGATGTTGTACGTCATCTGAAGCAAGAACCCCTAACTTGTACAATTCCAGTGGTAGCAGTCACAGCTTTAGCTAGCAGGGAGGATCAAGAACGTATCCTGAAAGCGGGGTTTAATGATTACATTAGCAAACCCTATATGATCGAGGATTTGGAGGCTATAATTAGCCGCGGGCTTGGGAAAAGATTGGGTATTCACTCTGCTTTTGAGCTTTGTCAGGATTAACAGTCCAGCAAAGAGATATAAAGGTGAAGGACAAGAACTTAAGTGTTCTTAGGTAGTTGTACAGTAAATAAACTACCTTTACCTAATTCAGAGGTAACCTGGATAGTTCCTGCGTGCCCTTCTACAATTCGGTGAGATAGATGTAGTCCTAAGCCACTACCTGAGCGTTTATTTCTGCCTTGGCGAAATCGCTCGAAAATTGTTGCTTGATCTTCAGGCGCAATTCCATATCCTGTATCTTGTATCTCAATTGTCACTGAATCTGGATTTCCTGGATGAGGTAATTTTTCAAAAATGCGGATTGTTATGCCTCCTGTATCTGTAAATTTGATCGCATTTGCGATCAAGTTGTTTAGCACTCGCCGTAGTTCCAAGCGATCGCCCATAATAAGACCAGCGTTTTTACTCAGTGGATTTAATTTACTAGTGTCTATTTTCAGAGTCAAACCTTTTTCACTAGTTAAAGGAATTAGTTCGCTCACTACTTCTTGAGATATCTCACGTAAATCACAGACCTCCCAATTCAACGTTTTTTTACCTGCTTCAAAGCGATAGACTTCTAACAGGGTGTTCACCATTTCCATTAAATTTTGGTTGCTGCGAATCATAACTGCGATCGCCTGTTTCATTTCCGGCGAAATTTTGCAGAATGTTTCCATTTCAAACAAACTCAACATCCGATCGGCGGCTACTAAAGGAGTTCGCAAATCATGAGTCAGACGGGAAACAAAGTCTTCCCGTTGGCGGGCCATTTTTTGTTGTTCGTCTAGACTTTGCTTGAGACGCAATAGCGATCGCACCCGTGCCAGTAGTTCATCAGTATCAAATGGTTTCCGAATAAAATCGTCAGCACCAGCATCCAAACCTTCGACAACGCTGGATTCGTGAAAAGCAGTAATCAACAGAATTGGAATATAAGAGATTGCAGGGTTCTTCCGAATTCTACGGGTGACTTCATAACCATCCATTCCCGGCATCATCACATCTAACAGAATCAGATCGGGTGGAGATTGGTCAATTTGCCGCAAAGCCTTTATTCCATCTGAAGCCAAATCAATTTCATATCCCTCACTTTCTAAAATTGTTTGAACCAAAATAAGATTATCTCGAGTGTCGTCAACTGCGAGGATACGATAAATTTTATTATTTTCAACTACAGACATGATTTATCTACTTTTATCAGTTTTTTTGTTAAGTAATTTATAGTTTAAATTTAGGATATCCTATTGGTGCTTTCCTGGTTTGAGAAGATGATTGATGTGGATTGTTAGCAGAGCAAAAAACCCCATCGCCATCTAATTGTGAAGTTGGAGTATCGGCTCCTACAGTCGGCAATGTAATTTGACGTGGCAATTCAATTTTAAACGTTGAGCCAATCCCCAACTTGCTCTCAAGAAATATTTTACCGCCCATCATTCGCACCAGCGAATCTACAATTGCTAAACCCAGACCTGTGCCTGGATATTTGCGAGTGATAGTTTGATCGACTTGCCGAAATGCTTCAAAAATACGTTTAAAATCTCTGGGTGCTATGCCAATACCTGTATCTCGAACAATAATTGATACTCGATTTGCAGGCAGTTCTTTAACCTCAATCCAAATCTCACCAGAATCTGTGAATTTAATGGCGTTGGAGAGCAGGTTAATTAAAATCTGTTTGACACGAACTGGATCATTAAATACTAAAGGATTTTGCGAATCTATTTGAACTAACAATGAGATATTTTTGGCATCAGATAGGGAACGCATTTCACCCACAGCGAGATTTATTACCTTTGATATGTCAAATATTTCCGCCTTTAAATCTAATCGTCCTACCTCCAGCTTAGAAAAGTCGAGAACTTCATTGAGTAACATCAGCAAATTCTTGCCATTATTCAAAATGCGCTCAACCATATCTGCTTGCTGGTGCGTTAGTTGACCAAACTTAGGACGCAATAGTATTTGCGAAAAACCAATAATCGCATTCATTGGCGTTCTGAGTTCGTGGGACATAGTTGCCAAAAAATGTGATTTTAGCAGTGATGCCTCCGATAGCTTGAAGTTTTGTATTTGAATCTGTTGCTTTTGTCTCTCCAACTCTTGATTCTTACGAGTGAGTTGTTCATGACTTTCTCTGAGTTGCTGGTTTGCTAAAGCTGCCTGCATTTCAGCCCGATAAATCCGAATCGCACTCCGCAAAACCTGTGCCAAGGCTTCTGGAGATATCCTAGACTTAGAGAGATAGTCTGTAGCACCAGCTTCGATTAATTGAACAGCAATTTGTTCATCTCCTTGACCAGTTAAGACTACTAAAGGAACTTGAATTTCCGAAGAACGTAGCTGTTGGATCAAGGTTAGTCCATCCTGGTCTGGTAAGCGATAGTCGAGAAAAACACAATCATAGGCAGTAGTGCTTAAAGCGGAGAACGCATCATTACCATCGCCTACTTCAGACAGTTCCATCTGAACACCTGCTTTAGTCAGGGCACAACGAACTCTCATCCGGTCTACTTCGTCATCGTCTACAACCAAAATTTTCAGCGTCTCTTCCATCGGTTTTTATTTTCGCCGCCAAACATAGGTTGATGTATAACATTTCTCTTTTCAGATTATCCAACTAAAGAATATAAGATTTCGGACATCTAAAATCTGTAACTTGATTGACTAAGACATTTTGCATAATATCCATTATCTGTTGAGCGTTGGCATTATCTCAACAAAGGTATGAAAGGTCAAAGGCTTCATATATATCCAGTTCGGGCATTTCCTGGGGTTAAATTCAGTCTGTTGTATCCTCAATCTGATTAATTTACCAGAGTCTGGGAATTAAACTCATAGCAAATGACCAATGGTTCTCAAAAAATTAGCAATTAACAAGCTGAAAACTATTGATCTGAAAACAGCAGACAGAGCTGATATAAAGTAAAATAAAATACTTTACTAAGCTTAAAACAATTGTAAATGAGTGAACGAGCGACCGTCGTCAGCCATTGGTGAGAGTTGCATACAATTATCGTGTACCATAAGCTTGAACAGTTTTACCCATTAGATTGATTAGATTAGGTAAATAAGAAAGTACTACCTATATCTATTTATGAATCTTAAGTAATCTTACCTCCTAAGAACTTTGACAATTTTCTTAACATCGCCAGATATGTGCCAGTATTTTTTGAGCGATCGCAGACTTTCGGTGTTTGGAAAAATACCAAGACTGACCGTGAATTATAGTAAAAATACCACCTATTTCCAAACCTCTATGAGGTTGACGCACGCCTGATTACTCTTCCTAGTTGTGCTTGAATTCCTTTTGGGATTGTCCACCATCGAGCCTGACTTTTTACGTTATGTGGAAAAATCAACAAAAGACCTAATCCCTGAGCAAGCTTCCCTACAAAGATTGGGCGAGAATTTAAAGCCTCTCTCCTTTTAGGCTACGGTGTGTGCACAAGTCTGAAGTAGTTTACTCACTTGGTTTATGCGTCAGTTTTACCCCACCCTAACCCTCCCCGATGCATTGGGGAGGGAACTGGATTTCTTTTTCCCCCCAATGCATCGGGGGGATTAAGGGGGGTAAATCCAGGGTTTGGGCTTCATTACTAAGATGTGTGTCCACCGTAGATCCTTTTAGGGGAGAGGTTTGGAGACAAGTGTTTCATATCCCGTGAAAAATCAGACCAACAAGCTCGCGACAAAGGTTGAGTCAGTATTCCCTCCTGCCTCCTGCCTCCTTTAATTAAAAATAGCTCTAAACCATCTTTAACTTTCTCGTAAAGCAACTTCGACCTTTGTAATCTGTCCATTTTCGTGAACTTTTTTCAAAGCTTCATACAAAATAATAGTAATTAACCAATGGAACATGGCAACTCAAAGCTGAATTGTAAGCAAGAGAGAGCAATTTGGCATTCGTCTCAATATTTCATACTTTTTGTGCAACTATCCATATATCTCCAGCTAGATTTGTCCTCTATCGAAATATAAAAAAATCGGATATTTATTATTTCTATCGATGGATGCAGACTGGTTGAAATATCATCTATCTTTAGTTTGGGAAAATTAAGAGATAGTGCTCACAAAAGGTAATACTTTGAAAGATGCAAACAGCGTAAGAGTGAATGTAGCGATGAATGAAATTAGTATTATTTTAATTGAAGATCATGACTTAACGCGAATGGGGCTACGAGCGGCATTACAGTCTCACAGTGCATTGAAAGTAATTGGCGAAGCAGCAAATGCTACCCAAGGATTAAAACTTTTAGAAACGGCAAAGCCAGATGTAGCTGTGGTAGATATCGGCTTGCCTGATATGGATGGCATCGAACTCACCCGAAAATTCAAACGTCACCAGGCTGAAACTGGGCAAACAACAACGAAGATTCTGATCCTGACAATGGATCATACAGAAGATGCTGTACTTGCAGCTTTTGCGGCGGGTGCTGATTCTTATTACATGAAAGAAACAAGCATCAGTAAATTAACGGAGGCGATCCAAGCAACTTACGCTGGAAACTCTTGGATTGATCCGGCAATAGCCAATGTGGTATTGCGGAAGATGCGCCAAGGTATTCCTGGAGAAAGCCAAAGCTCTGATAAGCCAAAGACTGTAAAAATTGAGGCGCTGGCATCAGAATATGAGCAAGTTTTAGAAACATACCCCCTGACTCAACGGGAACTGGAAATCCTGGAGTTGATTGTAGCTGGGTGTAGCAATGGACAAATTGCTGAGAAACTCTATATTACAGTTGGTACTGTGAAAACCCATGTTCGCAATATTCTAAATAAACTGTGTGCTGATGACCGTACCCAAGCTGCTGTGAGGGCCTTACGTTCTGGTTTGGTGGCCTGAGGAGTGGTGAGTGCTGAGTGCTGAGTGCTGAGTTAGGAGTTATAGAGTTATAGAGTTAGGAGTTAGGAGTTAGGAATTTTATTTCCCCTCTGCCTCCCATGCCCAATTCCCAATTCCCAATTCCCAATTCCCATTCAAAATCGTTCTTGTAAACATTCTGCAATGCGTAGTGCGGCTCCCGGTTTACCCATGCGCCGCAGACCATTTTCGGCAATAATTTGCAAAATATCAGGATTTTTGAAGAGAGACTGTACGATTTGGGCAACCTCTGCTGGCTGCTCTACTAAAATCAAAGATGAGCCTAAAAGACGACTTTGAGATTCAGCAAAGGCGGGGTTATATTGAGGCCCATTACCAGGAATTGCGATCGCAGGTTTGCCTAAACCGATAAACTGTTCTGTGGCTGTACCTGCCATTGCGATCGCTATATCTCCCAAATGCAAGCAATCATTATAGGCTTGTTGCGTAAGCAGTAGATATGCATTTCTTTGCTTAAATGTCAAAATATTTGGATCAGCAATTTGGATAGGAGATGCTGATTCAGGTCGCCAGCCTTGGGATTGGACACTTTGGGATAAAATATTAGAGTCTAAACCTGGAGCGATCGCACCTAAAAACACCACTGTGCCAGAAGTGTAAAATACCGAATCTCGCTCCTGGAAACTTGCCATCAACGCAGATACGGCAATCATAATTACTTCCCAGTTGTTATAAGCCTCTGGCGGACGGGAACCAGGAAGCAGAGTCACCATTAAAGGTCGAACAGTCTCTTGTTGTTGGCTATTCTGACTATAAAATTGTTGGCGTGAAAACGTCGGTTCCAGACTATCCATCATCGGATTGCCCAAATTAAAAGCTGGAATTGGCCATTGTTTTAATGTTTCCGTCGTCAGCGCATCTCTGGGGAACACCGCCTTACAACGGCGACGACTCATTAGCCAACGTTCCCAAGGATGGTAAATTGAACCAGAAAAGTTTTCCCAACGCGCCTGCTTGGATTTGCGTGGTAATAATCCAGCTTCATCGCGCACGTGATATTCAGATTTCGCCGTACCCACAAAAGCATAATTAGCGCCACTGAAAGTTGCAAACAACAGGGGGAGAATATCTCCCACTGCTAAAATCGCTCTTTTATTGCCTAATTTTTTTTGAGAACTCACCCAACGGCGGACAGCTTTAATCTGGCTGAGGGTAAGTTGCAATAAACCACCGCGTACATCCCGCGCTAATTGGCGTCCATCCATATAAATAAAGCCGCCAGAAGGCATAGTGCGGACTGAACCAATGAGGGGGATATCCAACTGTTGGTAAGCCCGTCCTTCACCCACCAGAGGTAAAGCAAATATCTCTGGTGGGTTTGGTTGTCGCTGGAGTTCTTGCAAAATCCGAACTGCAATGACATCTTCCCCATGACCATTACTTAATACAAGTAACCGCAAAGGAGAAGTTGCAGATTGAGAGTTAGAAGCTAAGGATGACCGAGTATTACTCATAAGAAACAAAATATCAAAATTAACTGTCTGTTTGGGTAAGAGGTATAAATAGGGAAATCGGCAAAGAAGCTGGAAGTTAGTATTATCCCTATTCGTCAGCCTCACTACAACTAACTCCCAGTTAATTAGGTTAAATATTATGCGAGTTTCTGCTACTGCTATTTTTACTTTAGCTACTTTAGCTGCTGCCAATGTGACTCAGCAAGCAACGGCTGCACCTGCTAAAACCGTTACTCCAACTGAAAAAGCGGGTAACTTGGTAGTGCCGATAATTGAAGATACTCCCGCACGGGTAGAGACAATTGCTTCCCCAGAAACTATAGTTGCACAACAATTTTCCCAAAACCCCGTCGCTGTAAAAACAGGTGCAGTAGTCTTAAACTCAGCAAAAGCAGATAAGGGTAATTCATCAGTAACACTCCCCCTCATCTCCTCCCCTTCAACTCCAAAAACCCCTACTACTGAGAGCAACTTAGTAGTCACAGCTACAGATGTACAGGTAGTGGGAGCCAATCAAGAATTGCAAGATATTATTCGGAAAGTAATTAAAACCCAGGCTGGTGGAGAAACTAGTCAAAGCCAGCTACAAAAAGATGTAACAGCAATTTTAGATACAGGTTTATTTAGCAATGTCAGTGTAAATAGCTTTAGCACACAAGCTGGATTGAATGTAGTTTATCAAGTGCAGCCGATGATTGTGCGATCGCTACAATTATCTGGTGCGAAAGTCCTCACTTACCAAGTAGCCCAACAACAGTTGCAATCTCAGATTGGAACCACCATCAGTCCGGCTGGACTCCAGCAAGCAGTCGCACAAATTAATAAGTGGTACGCCGACAATGGTTATAACTTAGCGCGGGTGCTATCAATTAAACCCAATTCCCAAGGCATTCTCACTGTGAATGTTGCTGAAGGCTTAGTGAGTGATATCAAGTTTCGCTTTATCAACGATGAGGGTAAAACCGTTGATAGCAAGGGTAATCCCGTCGCCGGACGCACTAAACCAGATTTCCTGCAACAGCAACTCAAGTTGAAATCTGGTCAAATCTTCCAAGAAAATGTAGTTAAACAAGACATCCAGCAGCTATATCGTACTGGTTTATTTGAGAGCGTGAATGTTGCCTTAGAAGGAGATGCGACCAAACTTGATTTAGTTTACCAACTCAAAGAAACTGGGGCGCGTGGTGTTAACTTGGGTGGTAGTTACAATGCCGATCAGGGATTAGTAGGCACAATTAGCTATCAAGATCAGAATGTCGGCGGAATTAATGACACTTTAGGTGTGAATCTGGCTGTAAGTAGCCGAGACTTGCAGTTTAATAGCAAATTTATCAGTCCCTATCGGACAACTAACCCCGATCGCTTAGGTTACACTGTGAATGGTTTTCGGAATCAGGAACTTTCGGAAACCTTTGATGACAAGATTACCCTAGCTAACGGCGACAAAGTGCGAGAAGGTCAAATTGGTGGTGGTGTCAGCTTACAGCGACCACTTGACGACTGGAACACTTCATTAGGATTAAACTATACCCGAACTAGTATTCGCGATCGCCAAGGTAATATTACCCCAAATGACGCTCAAGGCAACCCCCTTTCTGCCAGTGGAACTGGTGTTGATGACCTAACTACCGTATCCTTCACCGCCACCAAAGACCAACGGAATAATCCCCTCAATCCAACTCAAGGTTCCATTCTGAGTTTGAGTACAGAACAATCTGTGCCCATCGGTGAAGGTAATATTTCCCTAAATCGCCTCAAAGCTAATTACAGCCAGTATTTACCAGTCCAGTTATTTAACAGCCAACAGCCACAAGTGTTTGCGGTGAACGTCCAAGCTGGTACTGTCATTGGTAATTTACCACCTTACGAAAGCTTTAACTTGGGTGGTTCCAACTCAGTGCGCGGCTACGATTCTGGAGAAGTTGGAAGTGGTCGCAGTTATGTGTTAGCCTCCGCAGAATATCGCTTCCCCGTCTTACCAATCGTCGGCGGTGTATTATTTGCCGACTTCGCCTCAGACTTAGGTTCTGGTGATACTGTATTGGGAGATCCTGCGGGTGTGCGGGATAAACAAGGTTATGGTTTTGGTTATGGGGCTGGAGTGCGATTAAATTCACCACTAGGCTTAATTCGGGCTGACTATGGCATTAATGACCAGGGTGAAAGCAAAGTCCATCTAGGTATTGGTCAGCGATTTTAACCCTGTTTTGTCACTCTGGCAGTAGTATAATAAGGTACAAACGCTAGAACCAAGACACAGAGTATGGTACAGCCTCGTCCAGCCGCACCAACAGTAAAATTCGTGGACGAATATTGCCAATGGTATAAAAGCCTGTTTCCAGATGTTAGGAGCTTCGAGGCTTTTAAATACCTTCATGTAGGGTGTATTTCTGAACTAAAACGGAAAACCCTACCAGAAATAGCAAAAATTGTAGGATTGGACAATCAGCAGGGTTTGCACCATTTTTTAACTACATCACCTTGGGATATAGAGAAGTTAAGAGCCTTGCGATTAGAGCTAATTTTACAAGTTCTAAAAGGTAGACCAATCATTCTAATTATTGATGAGACAGGAGATAAAAAAGAAAGGGAATAAGACAGATTATGTGAAACGACAGTACATAGGTAATTTGGGTAAAGTAGAAAATGGAATTGTAGCAGTCACGGCGTATGGTGTATTCTGTGGGATGACTTTTCCATTACTGTTTGAAGTATACAAGCCACGCGAAAGATTAAAGCCAGGGGGATAAATATCTTACGAAGCCTCAAATAGCAGCAATAATGATGAAAAAAGCTAGAGTTGATGGGTTTTAAATTCAACCTAGTACTAGCAGATAGCTTATATGGTGAGAGTAGTGCTAATTTCATATCTATATTAGACGATCTGGGGGTTAAATTATCTAGTGGCGATTCGCTCAAACCATTCTGTAGAGCTACTTCCTAGACAACATACTCAATATTTAAAGTGGCATAAGTTTAAAAGAGTATTCTCTAACTTGAGTAGTGAGAATCGGTTTATTAGGGAAATAATTCATGGTAAACGACAAGAAAAAAAGGTATTGGCAGATTACTACTGACATTGAGAAATTACCCGGTAACACTACTTGGTATGTGATGAGTAAATACGCAGACCTTACACCAAGAGATGTTGGTAACTTTTATGGGTTAAGAACTTGGGTTGAATATGGCTTGAAGCAAAGTAAGAATGAATTAGGTTGGGCAGATTATCGGCTGACTCATTATGCGGATATTGAACGCTGGTGGGAGATTGTTTGTAGTAGCTACTTAATGGTGAGTCTACACTCTGAACAAATGCAGTCTTCTCCACCAAAGTCTCCATCAAAATTGGCTGCTCATCCTTGGTGGGATGATGGGAAGGGTTGGAAGAACATTCTTAACAATCTCCGTTTAATAATTCAACCTTTTACTTTATTTAACCTAATATATCCCTGGTTGACAGTTTTTCCTATTCCCCAATTGTCTTTGGGTTTTTCGAAACTTCAATCTATTATTTATAACCTCACCAGTTCAATATTTATTTTCCTGTCTCACCCTGATTTCTACTTTTCCTCTGCCTAGAGTGACAAAACAGGGTTAATCTGAGTTAAAGCGTTGCGGAAAGTTCTACATCTTACGCTGTCGGTACTAAGGTGCCAAGGTGGTTTCCTCGTGCCTCTGTAACAGTGTGGGAGTACACAGGAGTAGATGATACATCCGAGGAAATATTGCTCAATCAAGAGTTCGGGAATATTAACTTCAAACTAGATCAGATACTCAGTAATTGAAAATTCAATGACTACTACAAAATCCCAAATAGCTGTTAATCCTTCTCCAGGAATCACACTAAGCCTTGAAATTCTTGTTAGCGGTTCTTTGCTTGCTGGCGTTGCCATCAATGTTATCAGCAAGATGAATCGAATCTCCTTTTCAATCACTCAAATAGAAAAGACGCTGAAAGAGCCTTTAATTTTATGCTTCGATAGTTGATGAGGGGCGATGTCTACGACGGGCTACGCCTACGCTTTACAGAAAACCTCAAAAACAAAGCGATCGCCTTTCAGAAAATCTCAAACACAAAGCGATCGCCTGTTGTGGAAGAGTGAACGCGATCGCTTTGCAGAAAACCTCAAAAACAATGCGTAGACGCGTAGCAGCTTGTCCTTAGACATCACCTGTTGTAGAAGGGTGAGTGCGATGTCTACGACGGGCTACGCCTACGCATTATCTAGGTATTCAATTCTCAATAGTTGCTTGAATTGTCTCACTTGTAAGTCGTAGACGTGATTGTTGTAGTTGTAGCTTGGGCTAAACGCAGTGAAACCCAACGAATAATCTATGATCGAGAAGCAGACTTGATTTACTGGAGTACTTTGCATGGTTTCAGCAGAATTAATCTCTACTTTGCGAGAACTTAATCGAGCAGATAAGTTTTATATTATGCAGGTTTTAATCTCAGAGTTAGCCCAACAGGAAACCGAGCTGATTAAGCCCGATCAGTCTTATCCTGTGTGGTCGCCTTATGATGCAGTTGAAGCCGCAGATACCATGTTAAAAGTGCTACAAGCTGCTAAAACTCAAGACCATGCGTAACGCACAACGGTATTCCTTTATCCCGATTGATGTTGCATTGGGCGAAGCCAGTTTCCGCCCCTATCTACCGCTTACTTTGATCTACCAGCAAAATTCTGTGATAACATCCGGTCTGTTGGATACTGGAGCAAGCGTGAATGTGCTTCCTTATTCAGTAGGAGTTGAGCTTGGGTATGTGTGGGAGCAGCACACAACTGCATTGAGTTTGACAGGTAATTTAGCTCAATACGAGGCGCGTGTCGTGGTTCTTCAGGGAGTAGTTGGGCAATTTGAACCTGTACAACTTGTATTTGCATGGACACAGGCTACAAACGTACCTCTGATTTTGGGACAAGTTAACTTCTTTATGGAGTTTGATGTTTGTTTCTACCGTTCACATTTACAGTTTGAGATAAGCCCTAAATCGTTAGCCTTAGAGTAGTAGACAGAAACCTTTGGTGGGGGTCATTGTAAAGAGCGATCGCTTTGCAGAAAACCTTAAAAATTAAGCGATCGCCTGTTGTGGAAGAGTGAGCGATCGCCTTACAGAAAACCTCAAAAAAGCGATCGCAGTTGTGAAAGAGTCAGCGATCGCCTTGCAAAAAACCTCAAAAACTAAGCCTAGATCCATAACGGCTTGCTGTTTGTTAGACATCGCTGTGGAAGAGTGAATGCGATCGCAATAGTTATTCTGATAAACAAGCAGATATCAAGCCTGTCTACATTTATTTGTAAAATAAAGAAATGCAGTCTGTCTGTGTATATTGGACTTAGAATCCAGAGAAGTAGAAGTGTAAATTTTATGTCTAATTATCAAGAAGTACTACTGCAAGCTCAAAGCCTAACTCCTGAAGAGCAAATACGCTTAATTGAAGAATTATCAAGCTTAATTCGTCAACAGGTGACAATGACACCTAAGCCAAAACGTAGTATCCTCGAATTACGTGGGTTAGGTAAAGAAATCTGGAATGGCATTGATGCTCAAGAATACGTTAATCAGGAACGTGATTCATGGAATGGCTAGTCCAGTTACAAGGGCAAATTGTTGGTTTGGATACTGCTCCACTGATTTACTTTATTGAAGAAAATCCTAATTATTTGGATGTTACAGATGCTTTTTTTGAAGCGATGTTTCGTGGTGAGTTTAGCGTTGTAACATCAGTTTTGACTATCACGGAAGTATTAGTTTATCCCTTACGACAAGGAAACACAGTATTAGCTCAACAATATCGTGAAATTCTATTTAATTCCCAAGGTTTAACAGCTATCGAGGTTTTTCCCGACATCGCTGAAAATGCGGCACAATTAAGGGCAAATTATAACTTAAGAACCCCAGATGCTATTCAGATGGCTACTGCTATTCGTGGAGGTGCATCATTTTTCTTGACAAATGATGCGCGGTTGCCATCTTTACCAGCATTAACAGTGTTAGTGTTGGATACACTTATAGTTTGAGTCTTTTTGTCTGTTGCGATCGCTGATTCTATGATGGCATTGCAGGCGATCGCCTTACAGAAAACCTCAAAAACTAAGCGATCGCTTGTTATGGAAGAATGTGCGATCGCCTTACAGAAAACCTCAAAAATTAAGCGATCGCCTATTATGGAAGAGTAAGCGATACCTACAGTAAGCTACGCTAAAGCATCTATGGTGGTTGTTTTCGATAATCTTTAATGATTATAAAGTTTCTTCTGTATTAAGCTAAATTTCATTCCCTAAAAATATTTACTGGATGCTACTTTTTTCCTTCCAAAGAATTTAATTCTGCCATCTACTAATATAATATTTGGTGTCTTTCTTTCATTTCTTTTTTCTATTTCAGACATTTTATATAATTCATTCTGGATATATAAATGTCTTTCATCAGTTGCTAATAACAAAAATATCCCCTCCTTTGAACTATATTGATTAATATAGTCTACAAGTTTGTTAAAACTTTTATAGATTTGTTCTTTTGTCTCAGATGAATACTTCAATAGAATTACACTTTCTAAAAACATGATTTGTTCATTGGCTAATATTATCATGCCATTGTTGGATTTATACTCTATACTTATTCTTGATATAAAATTATACGAATTCTGCGAAATATACTCTTCTACAAGTTTTAGTAATATCAGTTGTGAAAATTTTTCCCTTATAGGTTTTCCTAAATCATTATATAGTTCAACACATAAATCTTTTTGTGATATTAAATCAGAGAATTTATTAACAATTGCTTCAACATTTTCATGAAAGTCTTGAACTTGATAAACTATTTTTTTTAGTTCAAGAGGGAAATTTATAGCATAATTTTTTGCAGTTGTATACCATCTAAACTCGTTATCTAAATCACTATCAAAATGATATGAATTAGGTTGTTTTGATTTATACTTGTCAATTAAGTTTATCAATAATTTAGGATTTTTAGTAATAAGTTCCTTTATTTTTGCCTTTTTTAATTTTTTGAAAACTTGCTCCCAAGTAGGAATATTTTGATCCCTTTCATCTATGATCCTATTGACTTCTGCACGTAATTTATCATTGTGCGATACTATAGAATCATAGTCATTAAAACACTTAGAAGATGCTACTGGCAATTTAGTTAATATATCTTCAGGAACTAAAATTAGTGGTTGTTTTACTCCTTTTGTTAAGTAATAAGGCAAGTTAAATTTTTGATTTCTTATCGAAGTATCTGTAAAAGTTGGAAGTTTAAAGTTTTTAGCTACTCGTTCAGAAAATGTCAGTAATTCAGTAAGTATGATGTCAACAGTCATATCACTGATTCTATCTGCACCAAAATTTTCCTCAAACAATGGAGTCATTTCAAAAATAGCTGGATCTGTTATATTTAATTCAATAGCAAAATGAACTGCATTTTGTGCTAATTTTTCGGCTAATTTTTCCCCGATTCCTTTCCCTTCAGTGTGGTTAGTTGAATATCCTAATCCAGCTAGAGAATTTTCTTTGAATTTTAACTTATCAGTTATATGATATATAATCTGTTGAGTGTTTGTTTGATTTTCTTTTAATTGATATATTTCATTAAAAATACTTGCGAAATAGGTTTGAAATTTACTGTATGTTCCTTGTAATTCGTCAATTTTGGTTTCTTTTAACAATCTAGGATCTACATAAAATTTAGAGTCAATATCTATAAATCCATCAAATACGCCTTCTTTCCTTAGTTCATCCGATGAAATACTAAATACATCGCTAATTCTTTTTGGCATAATTTTGTTTCACAACTAATTTGCAGATTTAAGACAAATATTTACAGTATTCATCATGTGTTCATTTACCTGACAATTGCTGTAAATTTCAATATTCAAAACATCTCCTAACTCACTGCATATTCTGTAAACTGTCTCATAAAAAGAGACTGAAAACCTAACACAATATCCTCCTTGGGAACTCCCGCAGCTACCAAGTTAGCTGCAATATCATCTTCTGTACCATTCCACTGAAGCCAAATTTTCCCACCTTTAATATCAATATGAATAATACAACTATGTACCCAGTCTTGACCTTCCCACCCTACATGAACTATTTGATAATGGTTGCGTTCTGTATCAAAAATTGTTTCAACTTCTATATTTCCGTTAGCTGGTTTTTGCTCACTATAATCATGTAATATCTGTTGTACAAGCTGGCGATATAGAGTTAATTTATCCATTGGAAAATCACCTCTTGTTCTACATCATAAATACAGCACCTACGGCTGTTATGAGGTACAGTAGCAGCAACTAGCAAACCAGTTTCTTAAATGTTGAGGATTTATTAAGTCGAGTGCAACTGAGATTAGTTTATCAACCATTTCTGTTGTAGTTGGAGCAAAATTGCGTAAAAAAGATTTAAGTTGTGACCACCATAATTCAATTGGATTAAAATCGGGGGAGTATGAGGATAAACAAATAACTTTCGCACCTACAGCTTCAATCATTGGCACAATTGAATCTAGTTTATGTGCGGATAAATTATCCATCACCACTACTGCTCCTGACCATAAATGTGGTACTAAAAACTTCTCAATAAATAATTCAAATGCAATGCCATCCATTGAACCATTCATTGTCATTAATGCAACTACTTTTTTAAGACTAATTGCTCCAATTACTGTAACTTTTGAGCCTCTATAGAAGGGGTTAAGAGAGTAAGCTCTTGTTCCCATTTGTGAACGGGCATGAGTCCTCGCTAACCCAAGTAGGACACCAGTTTCATCCAAAAATACTAAATTTTCTGGCTCTATATTTTTGACCTTTTCCCAATAATCTAATCTTAAATTCAGGACTCTCTCAGTAAGAGCTTGGGTACTCCGCTTCGTTTTTTTTTACGATTTAATCCTAATTTCTGTAACGCCCGACACATTGCACTTTGACCTACCCAATTACCAGTCTTGTCTGCAAATAATTCACACAACTCTATCAATGTTGCATCTGGATATGATTCAACTAATTCTCTCAACTCTATGTCAGCATTTGTTAGATGACTAAATTGTGGCTTTCCTCGCGGCTTGGATTGTAAATTTCCTTCAAGTTTTTGTTGTTTTACAAGCTTTTGAACTAAACTTTTTGAGACGGAAAATATGTTAGCTACTTTTCTGATTGAGATATTTTTTTGAAGATGTGCTGCAACTATTTTTTCTCGAAGATCGACAGAGTATGACTTCATTTAGAGGTATTTATATTTTAATTTATTGTACCTCATAACAGACGCAAGTGCTGTAAGCATTTTCACTTGATTTTCTGCTATCATCTCTTTAGGAAAATCAAGTTGAAAAAATGTTTTGTAAGTTGTTAAAGGTACTGCTAAATACAAAACACGCTCCGGTTGCCGCCGTCGTAATGCACCTCTATAATTAATAAACTGTCCTAATGCTGTATGAAATTCTGAAATAGCAGACGACCTCTCTAAAAAACTTTTGACTTCGACTGCAATTTTTTGTCCTTCACGTTCTGCTGCAATCAGCTTTTGGGCGGCTAAATCAATCGAAAGATTAACTCCTCCCACGCTCATTGTGAGTGGATCGTGAGTAATTTGCCAACCATCTTTCTGTAAAGCTGTTTTGACAACTTCATGAAAGACATCTTTAGCAGACATACATATCTATAATTATATATTTGATTTTCATTTAGCCGGATTCCATACAATTTGTCAAAACCGTTTTTTATGTAGAGACGTTTATAAAACGTCTCCACATTTATGATTAGGGATTATTCAATCCCTTCAATCCCTTCAATCCGGTCTTCAACCTCTTGGTACAACTCGCGTAGACGATCTAAATTATCTTCGCTAGTTTCCCAATAACCGCGTCCATTCACTTCCAGCAAAGTTGATACAATCTTGCGGAAAGAATGGGGATTAAGGTTCAACAACCGTTTCTGCATTTCTTCATCTTTGATGAAGGTTTCGTTAGTATCCTCATAAATCCAGTTATCCACAGCGCCGGCTGTCGCACTCCAACCCGTTGTATTCACTAACCGCTTGGAGAGTTCGCGCACACCTTCGTAACCGTGAGACAGCATCCCCTCGTACCATTTGGGATTTAACAATTTGGTACGCGCATCCAAACGCACGGTTTCTGATAATGTCCGCACTTGGGCGTTAGCTGTGGTTGTATCTGCAATATAAGATGCTGGTTTTTTACCATCACCGCGCAGACTTGCCACCAGCTTTGTGGGATCTGAATCAAAGTAGTGGGAAACGTCCGTTAAGCTAATCTCGGAAGAATCGAGATTTTGGAAAGTTGCATCAGCAGTTTTCAATGTACTTTCAAAAATCTGCCGGGATTCGTCCATGATTCCGGGGTTATCGGAATTGAAGGAGAAGGATTTCCGGTTGAGATACATTTCCTGCAACTCGGCTTCGCTATCCCAAGTGCTGTTTTCTACTGCCAAGTTGATATTTGACGAGTAGGAACCAGAAGCGTTGGAGAAAACGCGCGTCGCTGCTTGACGCAGATTAATCCCCATTTCTTCAGCTTGCAGCAAGGCGTGTTTGCGAACAAAGTTCATTTCTAAGGGTTCATCTGCCTCGGCTGCCATCTTCACGCCTTGGTCTAGCAGGTTCATTTGGTTGATGAACAAGTCGCGGAATACACCAGAACAGTTGATTACCACGTCAATTCTGGGGCGTCCCAACTCTTCTAGAGATATCAATTCCAACTTGTTCACCCGTCCCAAAGCATCGGGAACTGGACGCACGCCCACCATCCACATAATTTGTGCTAGGGATTCGCCGTAAGTTTTGATGTTATCGGTTCCCCAAAGGACGCAGGCGATGGTTTCTGGCCATTTTCCGTCATTTTCAGCCTTGTTACGGATCAAAAGCCTGTCTACAACAATTTTGGCTGATTGAACTGCTGCTGTTGTTGGGATGGATTGCGGATCTAAAGCATGGATATTCTTACCAGTGGGCAATACATCAGGGTTGCGGATGGGATCGCCACCAGGGCCAGGTAGAATGTATTCACCTTCTAAGCCTCTGAGTAATGCCCCTAGTTCGTTATCCGCACAAACTTGTTGCAGACAGAATTCCAAATATTCAACTAGGGGTTTTAGGGCGGCGGTGTCAACTTTGGGATAACCTGCTTTATGCAATGCTTCTACCCAAGGTTCCTTTTTACCCATGTTGAAGAAATTCAACCGGGAAACTAGAGAAACTCGTCCTTCTGCGTCGATTTGCTCTTGGACAAGGGCGGTAACTGCTGCACGGGTTGCCAAGGTGATATCTTGCAATAACTGGACATCTTCTAAAATGCCTCTGTCATTATTTTGGTAAATATCATCAATGTTACGCCCAATGCTGTTAGCGATAATTCCCGGTAAGCCTTGAAGTCCTTCTTCTTGACGATCTAGACTAGCAATGTTGACGAGAGTTGCGATCGCTTCTTCTGCACTTGGAGGTTTACCAATGACGTGCAAACCACAAGGCAACAACCGCGACTCGATTTCCATCAACTTGCGGTAAACGTTGCCAACAATATTATCGCGCTCATCAGCACTCATATCTCTGGCATCGGTTTCTGGCAGGTGAATATCCTTATCCAGATTCACGATCCGACATTTATCCATGATGCTGTTGACAATGGAAACACCGCGTCCACTATCTTTCAAGGTTTGGTAGGAAGCAATTAACTCGCTGAGTTCCTTCAAACCTTTATACAAACCAGCATTTTCTGCTGGAGGTGTCAAGTAAGAAATTGTTTCGGCATAACTCCGGCGTTTAGCAATTGTCGCCTCACTCGGATTATTAGCTGCGTAGTAATACAAGTTGGGAATTGAGCCAATTAAGTTATCTGGATAACAATCACCAGACATCCCCATCTGTTTACCTGGCATGAATTCCAAGGAACCGTGTGTACCAAAGTGCAGTACAGCATCAGCTTTCCAAACTTGCTCTAGGTAAGTGTAGTAAGCAGCAAAACCGTGGTGAGGACTCGCTGAACGGGAGAATAACAGCCGCATCGGGTCGCCTTCGTAACCAAATGTAGGTTGTACACCGATGAAGACATTACCGAATTGCTTACCATAAATCAGCAGGTTTTGCCCGTCGCTGTTGAGATGTCCGGGAGGTGGGCCCCAGTTTTCCTCTAAGCGTTGAGAGTAAGGGGTCAGCGCCTCATACTCAGGAACCGACATTTTGTAAGCAACGTTCAGTTCTGGGCTGTTGTACTGCGCTTGAGCGTCATGAATGACTTCTTGCATCAACGCTTCGGCTGATTCTGGCAATTCTGGTAAGTCGTAGCCGTTATTTTTAAGGGCTTTCATCACCTCGTAAATTGAGCCGAATACATCCAAGTAAGCGGCGGTTCCCACGTTGCCTTTATCTGGCGGGAAGCTGAAAACAGTGATGGCGACTTTTTTATCCAGCTTCGGCTTGCGGCGGAGGTTAGCCCATTTTAAGGCGCGTTCGGCTACAGCTTCAACCCGATCGCGCAGTGCGATCGCTTTCCCGGTAGTTCCATCTCTACCAGATAAGATAATCGGCTCAATTGCTCCATCCAATTCCGGAATTGCAATTTGCAAAGCTACTTGAATTGGATGTAACCCTAAATCGCTATCCATCCACTCTTCTGTGGTTTGGAATACTAAGGGTAATGCCACCATGTAAGGACGATTTAAGCGTTTGAGTGCTTCAATTGCCTTGGGATGGTCTTGTCTGGCTGGGCCACCCACTAAAGCAAAACCGGTCAGCGATATCACTGCATCTACCAACTGTGTGTTGGTAGTCGGTTCATAAAAGTAAGCCTCAACAGGCTTGGAGAAATCCAAACCACCAGCAAACACAGGTAGTACCCGTGCGCCTAGTGCTTCCAACTCCTGCACCATTGCTACATAATGGGCATCATCCCCTGTAACTAGGTGAGTGCGTTGCAATACTAACCCGACACAAGGAGCTAGGGGATCTTTTAGATCGCTAGAAATATCCTTACGAGCTGTATACCAATTGAGGTACTCTCTGACATCTTCAAACATATTGGGAGCCAAAGGATGCCAAATCCCTAAATCGGGATAAACCACCGGCTGTTCATAAGTAGAAGGTGCAAAATTTTGTTTTTCTAAACCTTTAAATACATATTTATCAGCTAGCATCAGCAAGAAGTTTTCCAGATTTTCTGGAGAACCACCTAGCCAATACTGAAAACTGAGCATGAAATTTCGGGCATCCTGTGCCTTATCCATCGGTAAAAACTTCAGCACTTGCGGGAGGGTTCGCAAAAGCTTCAGCATTCCATCTTGGAATCCCGCACCGGATTTTTCTTTGCGTTTCCGCATGAATTGCGCGATCGCACTTTTTGACTGACCCAACTGTGCTAGAGAAAAGCTGCCCATTTTACTCAGGCGCATTACCTCTGGCATTGAGGGAAAGACAACGGAAACATCGAGATGATCACGGTGTGGTTCTACTGCTGCTACAACTTTCTGTGCTAAGTCTTCGATGAAAATGAGGGAAGCGATGAAGATATTCGCATTCTCAATTTCTCGCTTGAACTCCTCGTAATTTTCGGGGTCGCGGAGTTCCTCAATCAAGTACCCGCTAATTTCAATCGCCAAGTTGGGATTGTTCGCGTTAATTGTGCGAACCGCTTGCGACAATGCGCTCTGGTACTGGGACTCAAGCACGACATAGACCACCTTGATTAAACTACGTCCGCGTAAGTTATCAGGCGCAATGTGTCTAATGGTGGACTTGACGTGTGTGAACATGCTTCTTCGGCTCCTTTGATGCGTGTTCTCTGAAGGAAGTTCCTAGCGGCATCATCAGCCACAGGTAACTTGTGATCTTTAGGCAATATCTGTTTTTTATCAGAAAACGCTTGCCCAGTAGGCATTTTATCGCCTATATGACACAAATCGATATAAAAAACGAAATATTTCTTTGTAATTGTTGACTTTACATAGAAGTATTCGCTCACATTTTGTAAATTTCTTGTAATATATTTTAATCGTTAAATAGCTATTTAGATATATTATTCTATCCATAAAACAAAACCCGCACAAGCGGGTTGTAAAATTGGTGTTTTGTTTGGCGGAATGCCTTAGCTGGCAAAAAGGAGAATTTCTAGCCTCTGGCTGGAAAAAAGAATGAAATCTACAAGTAATATTGCAAGCTTCATCAAAACTTAAAAAAATAAGACAAAAAGAACTTGAATATTTTTTTGCTGTATGAAAGAATGCAAAGTTATTGCTTTTGTTAACCTTCGCTTAATTTTAGACCCTTGTAAATCAACTATTTCACATTTAACACCCTAATTGACCAATCCCACAAGTTAAAAATAATACTTTTTTATGCCCAAATAATACTGAAATATATTTTGTAAATATCTGGGCTGATGGGTAAACCTATGCTTATCAGTCACTCACCTGATATTTACCCAAGAGTAATCTTACACGAGCAGAAAAATCATACTTCCACAGCAGGTATTCAATTCTCCATCCTAAATACTTGAAAAGCTGAAAAAAATCTGTGAGGAGTGACCTAGATAATTAAGGTATAAACTGATGAAAAATTTAAGTTTTCAAAAATCAAGCTATATTACTCAAATCAAAGTTTTATTATTAACATTTTTGATAACAATTATTCCATTTTCTTTAATTTTAACATTCGTCAAATTCAAAGCTAAAGTCCCTACAGACTATTTGACTAGAGATCCATCTGCCATAATGAACGTACCTTTTTATCTGGGATTATTCTCAAATATTGGTATATTATTTTGGTGTTCTTCTGCAAGTATCTGCCTCTTTAGTTATATACTACTCAAAAAAGATATTAGAGCTAAAGAATATTCATCATTTTTTTTGTTTTCTGGGCTTCTGACATCTTTGTTGCTTTTTGATGACTTTTTTTTAATTCATGAGAGTGTATTTCCCGATTATTTACATATTAATGAGAAGATAGTTTACGCTGGTTATATTGTACTTGTATTGATGTTTTTTCTCAAGTTTAAAACAATCCTGAAGAAGACTGAATTTCTGATTTTATTATCTGCGTTTATGTTTTTTGGATTATCAATTGTTTGTGATAATATATTCCCCAATATCCCTGTTGCCATAGAAGATACGTTTAAATTAGTAGGAATTACTACTTGGTTTACGTATTTTGCGAGGATATGCTTACAACGGGTGAGTAGACTTTTAAGTTTGTCACTTTTGGAGAAACAGTCTTTGTCACGCTAAGAGGTTGTTTTAAAAATCTAATTTATCAAAACAGAATTCAGGAGTCAGGAGCCAGAATTCAGTTGGGTATTTTGTGCGACTGGCGGATGAATCAAGGGCGTTTTTGCACCCCCACTAAATCGTTCGCGCAGCGTCTCTGAAAGAGAAGATTTAGTGGTCAACAAGACAGTGGCGGGTCTGAATCCCCCACTGATAGCGCAGCGTTAGCGAGTCCGCGAGCGTCTTGATTCTGACTCCTGAATTCTGACCTCTGAATTCTTCTTCAATACTCACCGGGTGACTATAGGTCGCGTCTATACGAGACTTTACCCACCTCCGTGGGTTAAAAACCAATACGCTTGGGTTAAGCGCTACTTGTACAAAATCGTGGGTTTTTGAGACGTGATAAATCGCCGTCTATACAAGTGTTTTGGTATTATCTGAACTGTGTTGGGTTAAAAACTCTTGATTTTGTATTAGTCCACGGAGGTGGACTTTGCTTGTTTATAACAATTCAATTAATAATTGCAACACATCCTTGGGCAAAGACGTGATGAATCGCGTCTCTACAGATGGTCTATTTGTCGCATTCTTTTTTCAAATTGGTATTAGATATTTAATTGAGTTAACTTGATGTCTAAATGTTTATTTCTCTTGGAACGTCCAGACTCCTTCATCCCAATCTGATTCTGTTGGAGGTGATTGTAACCAATGCTGACAACGCAACAGATGCAACATAGCAGCTTTGTCTTGGTTATCAGCTGCCAAAACTAGGGCAAATTCAGCTCTAGCACGGTTAAAATCGCGTTTGAGGTAATACTCGCGCCCTTTATGATAGTGCTCAATCACTTGCAATTTTTCGCTTTCAATTGGATTGGAACGCAAACCCAGTAATTCATATATAGCTACTGGCTCATTTCTGCCTTTGACACGAATGTAATCTAGTTCCCTAGCCCAAATATAATCTTCGCATGGTTTAAAAGTGTTATGGCTAATAATAATGTCGCAACCATACTGTTTACTGACACTTTCTAATCGAGAGCCAAGATTAACACCATCGCCAATAGCGGTAAACTCCATCCGCTTACTAGAACCAATATTCCCACTAATTACGGTATCAGAGTTTATGCCAATGCCGATTTTGATTCTAGGTTTATCATCTACATAACGACGTTGATTAAATTCGTGCAGGCGAACCCGCATTTCTAAGGATGTTTGCACTGCCATCCAAGCATGTTCTTCTAATGGTAGAGGAGAACCAAAGACAGCCATAATGGCGTCGCCGATGTATTTGTCCAGGGTGCCTTTATGTTTAAAGACTGCTTCTACCATTGATTCAAAATATTCATTGAGCATACTCACCACTTCTTCTGCTTCTAAGTTTTCTGTCAAAGTGGTGTAGCCACGAATATCTGAAAATAATATTGAAACTTCTTTGCGATCGCCTCCTAGTTTAGCGTCATCCAATTTCAGCAATTCTTCGGCTAATTCCTGGGTCATGTAGCGGTACATCGTACTCTTGAGCCGCTTCTCATCACTGATATCTTCCATCACCACCAGCGCCCCACGGACTTGCTCTTGGTCGCTAGCATCGGCAATTGTGTTAATCGATAAATTAATACTGTGCTGTTCTGTACCAGTAGTTAACAGTGTGCGATCGGGATAATATTGCTGGCGGCCTTTTAAGTCAACTGCATGTAAAGCATCTTGATACCACTTGCTAAAGTCACCTTCTTTGATGCCGATGACATCATTAACTAATTTACCTTCTAAACGATCATCAACTCCCAGTCCTAGCAAACGTTGGGCGCTTTCATTGGCAGCGATAATTAACCCAGTTTTATCAGTGGAAACCACTCCATTAGAAAGACTACGCAGAATGTCCCGTTGCATTTGTTCTTGTTGCTTGACTGTGGCAAACAACTGAGCATTTTGCAGCGCTACTCCTGCTTGAATATTAAAAGCTTCCATGAACTCTTCATCGTTGCGATCAAAGCTAGCTTGGAAACATTCGGGAGCTTTCGGCCAAGCGGTTGGATTATAAGGTGGAAAATCACCAGTTTTCTTTTTATTTACAAGTTGGGTAACACCAATCAGTTGTTGATCGGCATTAAACACTGGCATACAAAGTAAGCTACAAGTGCGATAGCCATTTTGCTGGTCGAGTTGTTTGGCGGTATCCGAGTCAGGATCATCGTACAAATCAAAGGCAATATTTAGTTTCTTGCCAGAAGCCGCTACTATACCAGCAAAGCCTTTACCTACGGGGACTCGCAACTCTTTGGTTGAACCATCATCCTGAGTGATTTTCGTCCATAATTCATGGCGATCGCGGTCTATTAACCATAGTGTACTGCGATCGGCATTCATCAGTTCTTTGGCTTCATCCATCACCCGCTTCAGGGTGTCTTCTAAGTCGAGACTGCTTTGAGAAAGAGACTTAATCGCCTTCATTAGCGCCGCCACTGCTCTTTGTTTTTGGGTGGCGACATAAAAAGAGCGCGAGGACTCTAAAATCAGGCGAATTGAAGGGGCAAATTCTTGAAATAATTGTTCGTCAGCACAGCTAAAACCTTTGGTATCAATTCGCTCTGCAAGTGGAGCATCATGATTATGACCAGATTTTAATTTATTCAGTAATTGTACTACTGCAACTAATTGCCCATGTTCATTTAAGAGTGGCAAAGCCAGCATAGTGTAAGTGCGGTAGCCAGTTCTTTTTTCTTGTTCTTGGGCAAAATGCGATCGCGGATCACTATAAAAATCAAAGGGAATATTGATAACTTGCTTGAAAGTAGCGACTTCACCACCAATACCTTTATTAGCGGGGATGCGAATTTCTAAAGAGCGACCGCCTTCCCCTTCAGCCACAATTGACCAGAGTTCTTGTTTTTCTTCATCCAATAAAAAGATCGTTGTCCGGTCTGCTCCTAGTAATTCCCCGGTTTTTAAGGTAATGGAATGCAACATTTCTTGCAGAATGGTTTCAAACCCCTGAGAATCCAGCATTGACAGGGTTTGATGAACAATCTGTAATTTTTGCTCAACATCTTGAACGACCTGTTTAAAAGTATCTTGAGTCAGGGGAGCAAGAAACGTAGAAAAAGTTCCTTGTCTTGTGGCAAGAGCACCCACAGGAGCAGAATTTGCTGTTAACTCGAGGTTTTCTTGGTTGTGAACACTAATAATCACATCAGTGGTCTCCCCACAACTTCCTTGATACGCTGACATAACTGGTTTTATATAGCAGGATGAGATTTTAGATTTAAGAATGAGATTAAACTTATGTAATTGGTGTTAAAAGCAACAATTGCTGAACATTATCCATAGTTTAATCCCTTGTTCAGCCAGCGTCATCCTGTGAATCAAGGCCCAAGTTGATTACCAACAAGCATGGCTTAACTAGAATCCTTTCCCACTGGCGGATACAGATAGATGAATAGAGGGTCAAACCCCTCATTTAAACATAAACCAATGTTTTCCGTAGGTGAGAGATTATTGGTATTGCCTGGTAATCTGTTGTGGGGGCATACAAATGAGCATTGCTGTATCAGTAAGGCATGGTCTATTTACATGGGAATAGCTGCAAACTACAAGCAATTATACTGAGATAAGATTAGATTTAGCTTAACTGCGATCGCTTCCTTTCGCATATATGCCAAGGGACTCCAACAAATACAGGGTTTACAAAAATAATAGTCGAGAAGAATTAAGTTTTAGGTAGGGGCAATTTATGAATTGCCCCAGAGTGCGTATAGTTTTATACTTCTATTAGAAATTAAAATGGTGCGTTACGGCTTTAGCCCTAACGCACCATACTTAGAATTTCCTAAAATCCATCTTGCGTATCAGTAAATACGCCCTTCCCGATTAAGTTGTTCTTCATGCTTGGCAATAACCCAAATTGCATGAATACTACCGGGAAGCCAACCTAGAACTGTGAGCAAGATGTTAATAAACAGGGTAGGCCCAACTCCAACTGTGAGGAAAACGCCTAAAGGAGGCACTAATAAACCTAGAAGAAAGCGAACTAATTTCATGATTTTACAACTTTGTGATTTTGTTTAATTACATTCTTTTGAAGATGCCGAATTAGGAAATCCACCTTCGGAGATTTTATGTAGGTTAGAAACGTAATTTAACTGGCGTCTCTACTGCCTGTAATACTTATCTTGAAGGTAATTCATTTTGGCTTTTTACATCACCACTACTAGTTAAGAGGTTTCTTTCAACAAAGTAGTTGTTAATAAAGGTATTAGCGAAAGATAGAATCACTGGCCCAAGAAGGAAACCAATAAGTCCACTAACTGAGAACCCAGGAACTAAGACTGCTGCTAACCAAAAACACAAACCGTTAACAATGAGCGAAAATGCTCCAAATGATAGAAAATTAAGCGGTAGGGAGAGAGCAGACAGAACTGGCTTAACTGAACCGTTAATTAGACCAATTACTAAAGCGGCAATCAAAGCTGCGGGAAAATTAGCAATATTAACGCCTGGAACAACTAAATCAACAATCAACAGGCTCAAAGCTGTAGCTAGGGCGGTTAATAATGGTGTCAACATGTTTCTGACCTAATCACTAAATGGTTTTTTGTTTTTTACTTCTTATCTAATCTTTAACTATGTGCTAGAGTTTCACCTCTCTTGCAAGATAGAATTTACTTCTATCATTAGGTCTATCATTGAGAAAACTATATATAGATAGGTTTACGAATCTGGTGTTTACCCTACCCTAACCCTGCCCTTGAAAAGCTACGGTGTACACACAAGTTATCAAATCACTACCAGTCCTCGAATTACCCCACCCTAACCCTCCCCTTGCAAAGGGGAGGGAACTAGATTTTCTTGTTTCCCCCCTTTACAAGCTACGGTGTATACACAAGTCCTAAAATCCTTGCCTGGTAAGATGCAAGCCTTAGTAGGCAAGCTTTTGAGCTTATCAAGCTGATTATCAATAGTGTCAGCTTATTGATATAGAATTAACGGAAAATCAAGGATTTTAAAAATAATTTTCCGTTCTTTTCCCTCTATTTGATTCTCAACCCAACTTGTGTATACACAGTAGCCTTTACAAGGGGGGACTAACCCTCTTCTGTCACTTTCCGAGTATTCTTAATAAAAGGATTAAAATAAAAAACTCTGGAAGGTAAGCAGGGCAATGGATGTAGAATTACAAATCCTGAAACATTTGGCAAGAGACGCTCACCCAACAGTTGCCACGATAGATGAATATTGTGCAGAGTATAAAGACCTGTTTAAAGAAGTAAGAAATTATGAGTGCTTCAAATATTTACATCTGGGAATAATGTCCCAAATTCAAAGAAAATCATTACCAGAGATAGCGAAAGTAGTAAGTATAAACTCTGCACAGTCGTTACATCATTTTCTAGCAAATTCAGATTGGTCAGTAAATAAGTTAAAACAACGAAGATTAAATAAATTAAAGAAAGAATTAGATGGTCAGGCAATTACAGTAGTAATAGATGAAACAGGAGATAGGAAAAAAGGTAAAAAGACTGATTATGTGGCTAGGCAATATTTAGGAAGTGTGGGTAAGGTAGATAATGGGATAGTTTCAGTCAATGCTTATGGAGTTTGCTCTAACATAACTTTTCCATTAATTGTAAAAGTATTCAAACCAAAAGGAACCCTAAAGGAGTCAGATAAATATAAAACTAAAATAGAGTTGGCATCAGAAATTATTACTGAATTAATCGAATTAGGCTTTAATATTGAATTAATATTAGCAGATAGTTTATATGGTGAAAGTAGCCAATTTATTAGAAAAATAGCTGAGTATAAATTAGATTATGTCGTAGCGATAAGAAGTAATCATGGAGTCTGGTTGCCAGCAGGACAGAGGGTTAGGGCGAATAAGTGGTGTAAATTTGAGAGAACATTTAGCAATCAGAAATCAGAAATTAGATACATTAGGAAAATAATTTATGGTAAAAAAAGAGCCATAACTTACTGGGAAATAACTACTGACCCAGAAACTATGCCAGAAAATTCTACCTCCTTCGTGATGACGAATCTTCAAGGGAATTTGAAGAAGACTTTAGGCGATTTATATGGATTAAGAACCTGGGTAGAATATGGGTTTCGACAGTGTAAACAGGAACTAGGCTGGACAGATTACCGTTTCACTAATTTCCAACATATTGAGAGATGGTGGGAGATTATTTTTTGTGTTTACACGATGATTAGTTTAAATTCTCCAGTCTTCTTAGGCTTCAATCAATCTCGTCAACTTGAGACTGAAGCACAAGAAAATAGTGATGTTGATTTTTCTAATCATCCGCAATGGAATCATGAATCAGGATGGAAGAATACTTTAAATAATCTGCGTCTCATTATCCAACCACTTTTACTATTTTGGTTAATTTATCCCTGGTTAAGTATTTTCCCTAATTCACAGTTGTTACTGGGATTCAATCATTTAATTGCAGCCATGAATCAATTTAAACCCTTTTATGCTTCTGGATGATTTAGCTCCTGAACTACTTGCTTATTCCGGAAAGTGACAGAAGAGGGATATTACCGTGTGAAAGTTTGTAAATTATTGAATCTATTTTTACGACGAAATTTTTGACCACAAAAATAATAAATTCTGTTTTCGTTGTAAAACATTAGTTTTAAATACTTTTATCAAATACCCAAAAGTATCTAACTGCACATATTTGCTATGATAAATCATTTCATTAGCTAGCAATCTGTCAACGCGTAAGTTATGACTATTAAAGGTTCCAAGGATAATGTTCTATTAAATAGATAAATATTTTGAGATTCGCCAAATAAATTAGTGAGATGTATGTTATGGTTTTTATAGGAATCAAACAAGTTAAAAGCACAAAAAGACTTCAAGACAAGTTTGAGGCAAGCTCAAGAAAGTTTTTTTGCTCTGGTAAGTCCACTTCAATTAGCTACATCTTTTTTTGACGAAAATCTAAAACTAGATTGAGTAGGATAGTAGCCTTTGTAACAACTTGAAGTCAATCACAATTTATCTGGGTATGAGCCAATAAGAGTTGGCTAACCTAGCTAGAGCATTACCCACAAAAGGCAATTACTCTTGGAGTCTGGGAAGAAAGACTCTTAGTACAGCCTGACAAATCCATAGGAATACAGAATATTTACTAACTTAATTCGCGGTTGAAAATGTTTACTCCCGCAATATTAAGTTGAAGCAGTTGCTGACTTTTGGAACGAAAACTCCAAGCAGAATGGTGTCGTTCCATAATTTTCAGGAATTTAACCATACTGTTAAAAGTCATCAAGATATTTTCTAAGCCAGAGTGTTAGGGATTGCCTGTGCAGGCATTATATTACTGCACCTGTAACAATACTACTCGGTTAAGCATTTTGAACCCAAAGTTTGGTTTTGGGAAAGGGTTACTGGGTTTGGGTTAAAGGTTTTAATTTCCCTTTCCCCCTTCCCCTTTCCCCCTTAACCGACAAGTATTGGCACCTGTAACTACTACTTTTGGGTTGGAATTTATCCTGCTGCATTAATCACGAAACGAGAAGCGTGATAGATGTTCTTTGCGACTTGACATCAGCAAAATCAGAAAAGTTGTAGCGACCATTTAAGAGTGGATTGCAATTTGGTTGGTTGTGTGGTTCAGGGAACAAATCTGCGTTCATTTGAATTCCTGCTGCAACCACTCTTGAGGCTTGAGCAACCATTTGGGATTCTGTTACAACAACTAACAATGCTGAAGTCAAAGTTTTAAAGGCTTTGTTATTAGGAAATAGAGATTTCTCTATCTCTTAAGCCATCGCTTCGTGGGTAAATATGTTCTGATTTTAACTGTTTTTGCCAGGATGCGATGTCTAGCGACAAGTTGCTATGCATATACGCCAACAGGCTCTACTTCCCTACGACGCCAAGGGTGAAGATTTCACATCAAGCTTACGACCCATCAACTAAATCATTGTAGGAAACACAACCATGACTGAGCAAAAGATTAGACAAATAGCTTTCTATGGTAAAGGCGGTATTGGTAAATCTACCACTTCTCAAAACACCCTAGCAGCAATGGCTGAAATGGGTCAACGCATTCTGATTGTCGGTTGTGACCCTAAAGCTGACTCTACTCGTTTGATGCTACACAGTAAAGCTCAAACAAGTGTTCTGCAATTAGCTGCTGAACGTGGCGCTGTAGAAGATATTGAACTCGAAGAAGTAATGCTGACAGGTTTCCGCGATGTACGTTGTGTGGAGTCTGGTGGCCCTGAACCTGGTGTGGGTTGCGCTGGTCGTGGTATTATCACCGCTATCAACTTCTTAGAAGAAAACGGTGCTTACAAAGATGTTGATTTTGTAAGTTACGACGTTTTGGGTGACGTTGTGTGCGGTGGTTTCGCTATGCCTATCCGTGAAGGTAAGGCACAAGAAATCTACATCGTTACCTCTGGTGAAATGATGGCGATGTATGCAGCTAACAATATTGCTCGTGGTGTTCTCAAATATGCTCACACTGGCGGTGTGCGTTTGGGTGGTCTGATTTGTAACAGCCGTAACGTTGACCGGGAAATCGATTTAATCGAAACCTTGGCAAAACGTTTGAATACCCAAATGATTCACTACGTACCTCGTGACAATATTGTTCAACACGCAGAATTGCGTCGGATGACTGTTAACGAGTACGCTCCTGACAGCAATCAAAGCAACGAATATCGGACATTGGCTACCAAGATTATCGACAACAAAAACCTTACTGTCCCTACCCCAATTGAGATGGAAGAGTTGGAAGAGTTGTTGATTGAATTCGGTATCCTGGAAAGCGACGAAAATACCGCAATGCTTGTTGGTAAGTCTGCTACTGAAGCACCTGTTTAAACTATTGCTAAGTAAATAATGGTTTAGGGTGGGCTGCTTGCCCACCCTTTCATTTTTGCATTGTTTTGTTTGAAAGGAATATACCGCGATCGCTCGTTTGTATGCAATACACTTTGACCTCAATACGGTTCGGTTAAGGCAAGAGACGCGATAAATCGCCGTCTCTACAATTGGCGGCGTGTTATTAAAAAACCTTATCCGAACTGTATTGATTTTGACCTCTCTCCAAACCTCTCTCCTAAAAGGAGAGAGGCTTTGAGGTTTACTCCTTTTTCTACACTAGTTTTAATCCCTAATAGGGATTTTGATGAATTGCAATCCAACGTAGAACCCCACAGACAGCTAAATTCAGCGTTTCAATCCCTAATAGGGATTTTGATGAATTGCAATGCTCATAGAAATTGTTGAGCAACTGCCGGCTGAAATGTTTCAATCCCTAATAGGGATTTTGATGAATTGCAATAGTATTACCCGACGGTTATGTTGTTTTTTCAATAAGTTTCAATCCCTAATAGGGATTTTGATGAATTGCAATAAGGGTAGAAAGTTTAGTAAATAATCATTAGTTATGTTTCAATCCCTAATAGGGATTTTGATGAATTGCAATAAACAACAGATACAGTAATAGCTTATTACGTTTCAGTTTCAATCCCTAATAGGGATTTTGATGAATTGCAATCTAGGGAATATGTACTTAACCTTAAGTCCTGTATGGTTTCAATCCCTAATAGGGATTTTGATGAATTGCAATACTCCGGTGTAAAAAGGGTATATCACAACATCGAGTTTCAATCCCTAATAGGGATTTTGATGAATTGCAATCCATCATTGTTTACTCCTGGTGGTAAAGACATCACCGAGTTTCAATCCCTAATAGGGATTTTGATGAATTGCAATTTTATAAGTGTTTCCAATATAAGGATGAAAGCAATGTTTCAATCCCTAATAGGGATTTTGATGAATTGCAATGATAGTACCGTCGAACCGGAGGAGGTCTGGCATAAGTTTCAATCCCTAATAGGGATTTTGATTGATAGCACTACGTCTGTTGTTCCCTTGTATCTGGCATAAGTTTCAATCCCTAATAGGGATTTTGATGAATTGCAATGTGGCGATTACAATGTGATTGCGGAAATGTGATTGGTTTCAATCCCTAATAGGGATTTTGATGAATTGCAATTTTCTTGGCTGGCACTAGATGCAGAATTAAGGCAAGTTTCAATCCCTAATAGGGATTTTGATGAATTGCAATATCCGCCAAGGGCAAAGAACTGTTGATCTGGTGTCCGTTTCAATCCCTAATAGGGATTTTGATGAATTGCAATGATAGTCTCAACACTGTTACAGGTGATCGCTTGACGTTTCAATCCCTAATAGGGATTTTGATGAATTGCAATTTTAGCTGAATTCTGTTTGAAGGCGAGATGGAAAGTTTCAATCCCTAATAGGGATTTTGATGAATTGCAATTTCAATCTACTGCTGATTGGATGTTTAGGCAGTGGAAGTTTCAATCCCTAATAGGGATTTTGATGAATTGCAATTGAAATTATGGAGAATTTCACATACTGCTATCATCGTTTCAATCCCTAATAGGGATTTTGATGAATTGCAATCTTTTGATAAGCGCCTCAAGAAACTTGAAAACAACGTTTCAATCCCTAATAGGGATTTT
The DNA here is from genome assembly GCF_014023275.1 of Nostoc edaphicum CCNP1411. Lineage (NCBI taxonomy): Bacteria > Bacillati > Cyanobacteriota > Cyanophyceae > Nostocales > Nostocaceae > Nostoc > Nostoc edaphicum. The sequence continues at coordinate 3,835,737 of NZ_CP054698.1, read as the reverse complement.
GATGAATTGCAATTCGTATCTGTTCAAGCCATTTTTGATCTGGTGATTGGTTTGTTTCAATCCCTAATAGGGATTTTGATGAATTGCAATAGTGAATATACCGAAGACTTGATTTTTGCTGATTGTTTCAATCCCTAATAGGGATTTTGATGAATTGCAATGGCGGGAGCCTCAAACTCAAGCTGTATTTAGTTTTCAAGGTGCGGTTGCGCGATTCAAGGGCAATCATAGCATTAGAGAATTCATTTGGGAAGAGTGTTAGGAAAATTTCAAGGCTGAAATCGAGTTTTGATAAGCATTTCAGAGATTGCGCGGATGACGAGTAAGAGAACAATGAGTTGAAAGCCTTACTGTAGTTGGAATAGAGGCACTTTTCTGGGGCTGTCGAATTTGTACACCTACCCCTCCGCGCATTTGAAATACAGAAATCTATCTAGAAGTTGACTCAGCAAAGAAAATTGTTTCGTCCCGTGGCTGTTCTCCGCCAATACGCTCAACTTTTCGCTCACAACAGCCACAGAGAAAATAAAAGCGCACGCTATCAGTGTCAGGTTTGATTAATTTAGCTAAACGCGATCGCAGTTTAGCATACTGAGTAGAAGTGATATCGCACTCAAACACACTCAGTTGCATCCATTGTCCGTAAGACTTCAAAACCGAATGGATTTTAGTCCGACGCTTATCTTCTGGAATGTCGTAGCTGACAACAATATACATGAAGGGAATAGGGAATAGGGAATGGGGAATGGGGAGAAATTACAAGTTATTAGGACTTACGCACTGTACAACTTAATCATCGTATGAATATACGAGAATGGGTCGTTTCAGCCTTTTATTAATCGTTCTTCGATGGTCAGATGTAGGGGTAAAGCACATTGCTCATGCGTGTCAACTTAAGCCAAAAATAGCGTACTGATTAGGTGTTGTTCACCCGTCAGGGAATATAATTCCCTGACTAATTGCTCAAGTCTACTGAAGTAGACTGAAAATTTTTGCGCTATGAAGTCCTCTTCAGAGGACTTTAGCTATGAGACAGGGATTTATAATCCCTGGCGGACATGAAGTTTCGCGTTAAGTTGACACCAATGAGCAATGTGCTTTACCCCTACGACAGACGTGCTTTTTCAAAGAATTCATATTTGGTATTTTCTGTCAATGCGTAAATCATAGTTATTTGAGAACTAGGGGGGGATATTTATCGATTTCGTTCATTAGGTATTTACTTAATAATCTCGCCTGAATTTCAAAAGATTCTTGGTAGGTGCATTTGTTTCCCATCACTGGATGTTTGAAACTCGATAGTTTCTTTTGTTGGTAGGTGCGTAGAAATGTATGCAGTCCTTCTTTGGTTAAAGACACAGCACCACTGAGCGGTTCGGTGGTAAAATCAGTTAGGGTTAGCGATCGCTTGTTAATCAGCGACAACACTACAGCATCCACTATTAAAGGACGAAATTCTTCCATCAAATCCAAGGCTAGGGAAGGTCTACCATAACGTTCAACGTGTAAGTATCCTAGATAAGGATCGAAGCCAACAATATTTAAAGCACTTTGCACATCATGACGTAGCAATGAATACCCAAAACTCAGCAGGGCATTAACCGGATCGGTTGGTGGGCGGCGTTTTCTGGCTTCAAATTTAAACTCTGGGGTTTTGATTAGCTGTTGAAAACAACCGAAATAAGCTGCACTACCCGCACCTTCTAAGCCTCTGAGGGAATCAATACTGCTAGTTTTTTCGATTGGTGCGATCGCGTTTTCCAATCGAGTGATGTTATTATTCAGGTCAGTATCAGGATGTTCTCGCTGAGTGCGAAGTAAGCTATGGCGGTAATTTTTCAATTTACCCCGCACAAATCCTCTGACTAAATGTATTGCTGGTTCTGATTCTCCCACAGCTTGCCATTGGGCTTTACGAACAAAGATATTTTTAGTAGCTTCTGGTTCTAAACGCCCTAAATATCGTCCGTTTTGTGTGAGAAATGTTAAACAAATGTGACGTTCTAAAAGTTCATTGACAACGGCGGGAGAAATAGTAGCCCGTCCTAGTACTACAATTCCCTCTATTTTAATTAAAGGGATATCCATGATTGTTTTTTGTTCAGCTTTGACGGTGAGACGTTCGTCAACTTTACCGATAAAAGCATCGGTTTGTGTCACGTAAAGTGTTCCCATTTTTGATGATTCCTAGTAATAATTGGGGCTTGAGTGAATAGATTTGTCGGGTATAATTAAATACGGGTTAGCAAGGGTTGTTGGTGTAGATAATTGTTTTTTCAAGACGCGATTCATCGCGTCTCTACATGATGGTTTTGGGGTATGATTTAATTTACTTCTTGGTAACTTTTGACTTTATCGGTTGCTTTGGGCAAACATTGCGAATAAAGACTGCATCCTTGGCAGCGTTTGCTGTAAACTGGTTTTGGCATTGCTCCTGTTTCTAGGAGATTTGTGACAGATTCAATAGTAGCGATCGCACTTTGCCGTAACTCTGCATTAATCTCTACTAATTGCCGTTGATGGGAGTGGGCATAATAGATATATCCAGTGTTAACTGGTTGTCCTGTCATCTCTTCTAAACATAAGGCTTGGGCGCAAACTTGCAACTCATCGTTATCCCATTCGCCTTTGCGCCCTCGTTTATATTCTACTGGATAAATTTGACCATCTTCTGCTTCAATTAAATCAGATTTACCGATGAGTTTGTATTGCTCAGACTTCAGCCAGATTGCTCGAACTTGCCAAGTTTCTCCTCGCTGTACATCGCTTGTCGTGTGGACGCGATCGTGTAAAGTTGTGCCTTCAATTGTGTATTGATTATCCGTAAATTCCCCCGCACAAAACATCCTCCAACAGCGATGCGGACAATAGGCATATTGATTCAATGCCGCAATGGAAATATATTCAGTTTGATTCATAAATTATGTGGTTTTAAATGATTATTGAAATTATGGAGAATACAGCCGCCGTGTCATCCCCATACCCATTGTTGTTTTGCGACCAATTCCTGCATACAAAGCAAAGTCAGCTAAAGCGTTAATTTGCTTAATTTGTATGGGTTTAATTTCTCCCAAAATCTTGTAGTTAACTTCGCCAATGATGCCAATAAATTTGCTGCGAGAGTCGGCTAATATTTCTGTGTGAATATTGACAAATGAGGGAAATATTGACTCGATCGCAATCTGAGAAAATTCTATACCACTGTATTTATTCCACCGCGAAAGTAGGGAATTGAAAACAGATTCTCTGGTAGGAAGGGTACTATCATACTGTCCTTGACGGAAGGCAGTAGGCGTGGAAAAGGTAAGATTAATGGAAGGATTGCGTAGGCGTAGCCCGTCGCAGACATCGCTAGCTTCTTCGTATAATTGAGCATAAGTACTAGCATTTGCCCAAGGTTGAATAGATTGGGGTGTGCCTTGAATGCTGGTAATATACAAGTCAGCCGGGCCAAGATGCCAAGGGCGATTGGGATTAAGATTTAGCCAGAGTTGGGTAAGTTTGCCAAATAGAGTGTCATCTAATAAAGAGATGCGCCACCAACAAGGAGTTCCGGCGGGAATGGGTTGTTGATGTGAGTACTGCAAACTACTGCTAGTAGAAATTTTAGATTTATATTTACCCCGATCCTGTTCCCTATCCCCTATCCCCTCTCCCCTTATTTGTAGAGGGGAAAGGGTGAAAGCTTTATCTGCGGTGGAATCGTGCAAGCGATCGCCCAATGTGGTATCTACAGAACTAACGAGGGTTAAAAATAGGGCGTGGAGATGTCTACCTGTAAGATACTGTGGTGGAATAGGGGATTGAGGTAGCAAATTCAACACTAAACTATGAGGCATACTTTCTCTTTTTGGTTGTAGACTGAGTGATTCTTGACTCTACAGTAAACTCAGGGATTTCCTGGAGTTCAGCATCACTCAAACTATACTGTTCACAAACGAGACTTAGGCGATTTCCTGGGGTTTTGACAGCGTTAACCGAATGGGTTAAATCACCTTGAAAATAAACTAAAGTATTGAATTGGGGCTTAATTTGCCCAAGTTGGCGTTTGTGCGATCGCAATACCAGTTCTCCCCCTTCCATATCTGCTGGTACGCGCACATAGAGAACACTAACAACCGCAGGTGGTTCAATGGTTTTGGAGTAGGAACGTAAAGAGCGATCGATATGCGGATCGACGCGGGAGCCTTCCTTGAGTTGTAAAGGATTGAGGTAAAAAGCATTACAACTCGGTTGGAGAGCCAAATCTAGGTAAGGTTTGAAGTAGGGAAACTGCTGTTCTACTTTTGCTAATCCAGAACGCTGAAATACTACAGAAAATCCTTTAGTGGCGACAAAATCGCGGTTGAGGTTGTTGATAGCAAAATAAGGACAAGCTTGGATTTCTCCCCACAAGTTGTTTAGGTAATCGCTGGGGAAGGCGTTGGTTTGTTGTTGATAGTGTTTCACGATGAGTGTGAGGAGCGTACAGAACTAACAGGGGCTAAAAATTGTAACGTAATTTGTGACTGGACGCTAGAACCTGCGAAAAATAAAAAACGTGGTAAAGGTTTTGGGAAGTGATTAACTCCGAAAACGATATTCTATCCGAACTGGAATTTTTAAGTTTGGAATCCCGTCAAATTGATAGTATTGACCTCGCATTTGGACATTTTGAATTAAACTAACTGGAGGCATATTCACAACATCATAGCTAATCACTTGATTAGTGAACATTACATCTAAAGGATTTAATGGATGTGTACAAGTGAATATACCTTCAGAAATTTTATGTTTTGGTAATTGTTCAACCGTCACTTCAGCCTTGCTCATCCATTTACCCAAGCGAATCCATTTTGGTAATTTGAGTTCTTTTTGCGAAATGACAAAAAACTCAAATCTACTTTCTTCTGCTATTTCTTTTGCTCTGCCAAAACTAGGAATATTTTTCTGTGTTTTCTCCATTTCAACGTGGTAGTTGTTGTTAGCATACTTCCAGGTGTTGAGGATAGAATAATGATTGAGCGATCGCGCCGGAGTTACGTAAATTCCTTGTTGATTGAGTGGCGTTAGATGCTCCTCATATTTAGGCACTTGTTCGGGGCAAAAATAACGATATGAATGTTCTTCCGCAACGATAGTAGAGTAGATTTGGCTATCAACTAAACCCAGCGCATAACAAAGAGCGTAATTGTGAATTATTGGCTCTGTTTCATACAATCGCCCGATTTCACGAGTTGCGTAATAGAGGCTGTCATGAAGTTCTATTTGACAACGATAAATTGAAACCATCTTGCTTACTCCGTGACAGCAGCAGCTTTCTTATTAACCTTGGTATCTTTCTTAGGGTCTTTCTTACCTGATTTAAGAACCCATGTTTGAGCATAAATAGATGATTCATCGTTTGCTTGAGTCAACATTTCTTGCAATCGAGTTTCATTACTGGTGATAGACTTAACTTCACTCAAAAGTTGTGTGAAGGATGCACCAACAAAATCAGTATGAGAAATGCACTCTTGAGACATTAGAGCAGTAATTGCTTGTGTAGCCGCCTCTAAAACCTCGTCTTCATTGAGCGGATCAGGAGGATTAATTTGCTTGGGAGTTGCATTGCTCATTACGTCATATATCTTTTGAGTCCAGAGAAGATTACTAACAATCTCACCATCAGCAAAAATGACTCCAACTAATTCATTACGCACTCTACCAGTGCGGGTAGTCTGCGCTCCGTAATGGCGTGTTCTGAGAATATTATTGAAAACATAAAGAAATCCAGCTTCAGTGGGATCTTTCAGCGTGACAATACTGGGGAAAAAGACTTGAGGTAAGATATGGTCTTGACTATTAATACGGCTGGTTACTTCACCTTGACGGCTCATTGTCCCATTTTCAAAAGGTGCATTGAGGGTAAAGTTAAGGTGAGAATCATCAAAGGGTGTAATAGAGTACGCTGTGTCTACAACTACTTTCGACTTTTCAGAACCGGAATCACCAATAGCAAAACCATAGAGAATACAATCAGGAGTAGTTTTGCTGAAATCTACGTTGTAGTCACATTTTTCCGAGTCACCAATTTTGTAGTTACGTAATAATTCTCTACCTGTTAAACGTTCTGGTGTTGACTGCTTGCGCTTAAACATTGCCAAGCGACTAATAGGTTCTTTGTTTTCAATTCCAGCACGTACTCTTGCTTTATTGAGTTCACCATCTGTCTGGAATAAAGGATAAGATTCTGTAACGCGAATAGTAATGAAATGAACATATTTTCCCATTGGTTTAGCAGGAATTACATCGTGGAAAAATTTAGAATCGAGTGTTTTCAAGAATTTCATGATTTGATTGCTCCGATTTAGTTAGTTGAAAAAAAAAGAATAAATTAGACTGATGCTTCAAGTTCTAATTCAGGAATATCATCAGGCTCATCTTGCGGACGTGCCTTGCGTTCCTCGTCATCTGCTAGGCGATAAAGGTATTCACAAGTATCTCTAATTAAATTAAGTTGAGTACCTGCTAAACGTGCGCGATCGCTTTTAAAGCTTCCCTCAAATATTTCTTTTACAAAATACTTAGAAAACTCATAAACTGCTTGACGTTCTTCTTCGGAAGTTAAGGCAGGTTTCCACTTACCATCAACTAGAGTTAATGTTGGTTTTCCTTCAGCCGCTCTCCGTCGCACATTGTTCATCAGCTTGGCTAGACGAGCCGCTACCACATCTATTAAAGATTCAGTATCACTAGCCATAGATTTATCAATTTTCAAAATTACATCAGCAGCTTCATCAATTGGTTTGAGAATTGCATTAGCTTTAGCATATTGACTTTTGGAACGATAAAAACGACGGTAGAGTTCTGTTAACTTACGCAGTTGATTCACAGCTTTTCCTTCTGGTTCAAAATAGTGATAAAAATCCAAGTATAGGCGAACTTTCGCCATAGGTACAGAATCAATTTTGTCTTGTTTTCGCAACCATTTATTAAGGTAATGGAAGACATAGAGAGGACTGGTTTCTAAATCCCGTGCCAAATCTGCTAATTTTCCCCAATCTGGATCGCCATCCTTTTTACGGTTAACTTCCAAGTGAATAGAGTAAGCAGCAGTAAGAGTATTGAGGGGAGAAAATTCACGCTTTTTTGAACTACGAGGTAGAATGCTATCTAAACGATAGTTATCTTTTTGAATCAAAGAACGAATCGCTTGATGTTCTCCATCAATTAAAACTGTTTGTTCAAAATCAGCACCACTAATAAAAGGTGGTACAGGTGATTCTGATGCTACGACTTTCACATCGAGAATAAGCGGTAATGCTAATGCTAACCAAGCTGGTGTTACCCAAGATTCTGTATCTGTAGCGTCTCTTCCAGGCGGTAAGCCTAAAAAGAAAAATGTCAGAGTTTCATGTTCTGGAAAGCTAATTTTGAAAGTGCGGTCATCTTCTGGTTTTAGATTTTCTTTAATCAAGAGAGAATCAACTTTTTGGTAATTTTCAATTTGAAACTTTGCAACTTGATTTTCTGCGATAAAATGCTTACGCATTTCGGCATCAAACCGAGTTCGGGAAAATTGATTGTAAGCCTTTTGCAAAAATTTATTGGTTTCTGGGGTAAAAAAGTAAGTTGGATAAAGGTAAAGATAGCGATATTTGCGTCCTTCAAAATCTGCTCCTACGGCATTTGTTTGGTTCATCAAAATTTGTCTCAACATAATTTCAATTGACCAAATTGAGCAAATTTGCCGTTTAGCAGCTTGAGCATTAAATAAAATCTGACGATTACTGTAGACTTGAGGAGCAAATAAAGTCGCTGATTCCATCTGTTCAGTTACAGTATATGAAGAACTAGAAATCGCACAAACATTTTCTCGTCCTCTACCCGTAATTTTGGCGGCATTATAGCGTTTAAGTTCAACTAAAAATGAGTCTGGGTTTGGTTCTATAACTGCGCCTGTTGGTAAAGAAATAACTTGATTGACATAAGTTTTTAAGTCATCCCAGCCATCGGGCATATCCTGAAACTCTGCTAAAATTGGTCTAATAAAAGCAGCAACATGATTCACCATCCCTTTCATAACTTCCAGAATTTGAGCAAAGCTTAATCCTGAATGATTACGAAAGTATTGCGCTGCTAGGTAATACCAATCAAGAGGTACACCACCTGTTTTTTTCAAAGATTGAATTTCTCTGATGGCTGGAATTTCTGCTGATAATTCCAAATATTCAGCTAGCTTTTGTGTCAAATCTAAATCAGGAATACTTTTTCTCTGATTTTTTGCTAGTTGTTTCTGCCAATCATTAACTTTTTCGCACCAACTACCCCAAATTCCTCGACACAAAACATCACCAAATTCTGCCAAGCGATCAATGCGGATTTCATTAGCAATTTGTAAATTTAAGTGTGCTGATAGCTCGCCTTGCGCTTGATAATTTAGCAAGCTTTCGCCTCGCTTATCAGCAGAAGCAGGTTTTGAGTCTGGAAGTAGTCGAGAAGTAGCATTAATACTAACTTCCATTAATTCAACTACATCAAAAAATAACCAGTAATAATCTGCAAATTTTAATCCCTTACCACCACGATTAAAACCTGTCTGTCTTTCCTTTAGTTTCTCTGCACACAAGTACTTTATTTTGGCAATAACTTGTTCAGGAATTTCATCAGTTGTAATCGGAGGAGCATCAACAGTAGCTAAATAAACAACACCATCAGGTAGATAGAGTAAGGGTGTATAAAAATCTTCAGGATGTTCTGCAATTAAAGCATTATTGAAAATATTTGTGAGAATTCCACGATTTTCTGAAAGGGAATGATAGGTAAGTTGTAATTGATGATTGCTTAATCTTGCAAGCAATGTAGGTAAACGGCCATTTTCTACATCTCTCGGATGTTTAATGACTGAAGCAAATAAATCAGATAGTGAAACTAAGTCAATCAAAACCTGTCTAATTCTGCTATCTAGTCTTTCATCATCTAAAGGTTTTAAGCCACGAGTACTTAAACCTAAATCCGAATCATTTTTAACGCCTGCATTGCTGCTAATCTCAATGATGTCATCAATAAGTTCTTCCCATTGTTCGCCTAGTAAGTGATATAAGCCAAAATCTAAAATCTTTTTGGTAATGTACTCACGTCCCAAATTCGGAGCATCTTCTTTTTTTGGTGGTTCTTCTTCCCAATTGCGAATGATAAAATTTTGTTCTAACCAATCTCGATAGTCAGGGAATTTTTCATAGTCATGCAACAAGTAGGAAACAATAAATACAGATGATTGCAAATCTTCACAATTACGCTTAACTGGGTTTGTGCCTATTCCTTCTGCTTGTAACTTCTTCAAAATTCGATAGCTGGGAAATAGACCATTGAGTAAGTGAGCAAGTACAGATTGGTCGCCAGCGTTGTCTCTACGAACAGGATTTTTACCTGCGGCTGCGCGTTTAGCATTTATAATTTCTATCGTGACTTCAAAGAATTTACCGCCTTTAGCGGTTGCGCCTGCTAACTGCCGAATTAAATTAGGTAAGACATAATCTGCAAACTTTTCTAGGATGCGATCGCCTTCATTTCCTTTTGCCTTTTTTACAGCTTCTTTAAATAACCGAATAGTGAGAAGTTCGCGTTTGACAGGCGATTCATCATCTTCATCTTTTGCTGAATCAAAATCTGGTACTTCTTCCGGTAAATCATCATCAAATTCGTTCATTAATTTGCTTCCTCGCTTTCAATAGCTTGATATTCGAGTATTTTTGCTTGTTGAATAATCCATAATTTACCTATCACATCGGCGGATTCTAGCCCAGTGATTAATATTTCAATAGCTTCACGCCAATCAGCAAATGTGTAGCGAGAGGGTAGACGGATAATTACAATTCCTGAATAGTTAGAGGGATTATATTTCAGACGATTTCCAAAACCGCGATCGCAAGTGACTAAACATCTACCCTCACGACGACAAACATCAATAACTTCGGGATCGGGTGCAGAACTTAAGCCTTGTCCTGGTACTGTTGCAACATCGTGTCCTGCTAATTGCAATAAAGTTACAACGCGCAAGTCGATATTTTCATCTAGCTTTAATTTCACGCACTTGCTTCCTTTTTTTTTGTCAAAGGAAGTTCCACAAAAACATCCCGCGCCATCTCTGCACCGTAGGCGATGCAAGCCAATATATCTTCTCTTTCTATGCTTGGATAAGCTTCAAGAACTTCTTCAATTGTCGTACCACCAGCTAAATAATCCAAAATTAGTGATACCCAAATACGATGTCCGCGAATGCACGGTTTACCAAAACAAATATTTGGATCAATGGAAATACGAGAAAGCAAATCATTGTTAGTCATGTAGCTTCACCTCTAATAGCCTCTAGTTCTAACATATCCATCCTTCATCGTCCTTTGGCTTCCAATGCCAAGTTAAGGTTTCCAATAACAGCGCGTCTTGTCCAAAAGTAATGGTGTAGCGAGGACTTTTATCTTCTGGCTCATTAGTGAGGGGGTAAGCTTGAAAGTGCATAGGTAATCCGAGAGTGGCGCGTAAAAAGTTGCGATCGCGGTCTGAAATGAAGCACACTAGTTTACGTCTACTCACAGCATCACTAATTTGGTTGATACCGTAGCCGTGTCGTTGCGAAATCTCTAAACCTTGTAGTTCGTGTTGTTTATCTGGTAGAACTTGCACCTTACCAGATTTAGCTAATTCTCTCAGATTGCCTGGATAATAGAAGTGCCAATCTTCCCGCACATCCCGATAGCCTTTGAACTTTAAATAACACAAAGCTTTATCAAAGCGAGTAGTAATTACTCCAGCTTTCTCGGCTTTTTCCATAAAGCTATTTTTATCCCATAACTCGAAAATAAAGTTATTGAGAATGCCAGGAAGGTTATACATTTTAAATCTTTCTGCTTCTGGCTCATCTGGATTAGTTAAGTCATAAATTGCACAATCTAACTCGCTACTTCCCCGAAAACTCCTAGCCTCATCAATAATTTTTGTTTTTCCTTCACTCTGACAGCGATAAAACTGTGCATTCATCTGTTTAATGCTAATTCCCAAAGCATTTTGTACACTAGTACCAAATTTCTTAGCCACCTCTGGATATTTCTCTTTGATATGATAGTTTCCTTGCAGCTTTGAATAGATATAAGCTGACTGTATACCACCCCATCGCTGAGGATATCGCTCAAACTTATTTTTAAATGTCCAAAATTCATTAATGGCATTATTAAAAGTAATGCGGTCATAAGTTTCACCATCTTCTAAAGGATGAGATTTATCTGTAAATAGCCTTGCAACAAGAAAGTTAGGTATTAAAGCATAAGCTTGATAAGTTTCAAAACCTTCATGTCTGCCAAGTCTACCAAATCGTTGAATTAAATTTCCTGCATCAGCAGCTTCAAAAACTAAAAAATTAATCCGAAAGTCTACGCCAACATCGATTGTAGATGTACCCAAAAGTAAATCTGCTTCGGCAACTGATTGAGATTTTTCTGTTTCTCCTGTTAAGCCAGTATTTTCTCTAACCTTCCATCGCGGTTCAAAAATAGGTTTTAGCTTATCTATTAGCTTTTTAACTGCGGCGATGGAATTTAAAATAATTGCACCTTTGCTGTTAGGATAGTCTTGAAAAAACTTTAAAATCACCGTTTCAGCATTTTCTTCTATCCATTTATAGCTAGAACTCAGATTAGGCTCTATTCCTTGAGCAAAGCATAAGTTAATAGGTTGACTAATCTGCCGCCACCCATCGGTCGAATCATCTGATGAAAATTTGTAAGCTCCAACAGCATCTGGAGCAATTTCTTTATATCTAAGTTGAGCCTTTTCTAGAAAAGTCTTTAACAATTCATTAGGTGTAGCAGAAAGGAAGAGAAATTTTTTATGATTATCGCCAGTGTGTTTCATTAAAAGTATTGTATTGATAACACTAGCTATTTGCGGTGATGAAAAAATATGAAATTCATCATAGATAAATAATTTATAATTTTCATCTATACGTCTGAATAACCTGTCAGGATTATCTATCTTTCCTCTCAAGTAGTAAAAATTATGGATGTAATGGAAAATATCAGGATTCGTCAGCAGAATTTCATAGTTAGTAGAAAAATCTTCTATCCCATCTCGTTTAGAAGACAGCTTACCAGTAGCTATATATTTTTCTAAAATAGCCGCATTTAAACGATTAATTTGAGGTTCGTACTTGGGTTTAAATTTATCTTTGTATCCTTGAACCTGTTTTTCTTGATCTCGTGCGAGTTCATTTGTGGGATACATTGCTAAAGTGTACGTGCGATTTGTCATTGCTGACAGATAAGCTGCCAAGCTTTTACCATCGCCTGTCATCGCTCTATTGAAGACAACATCAATATTTGGGTCTTGTAATGCTTGATAGGTTTCTGCTTGATGCCAAGAAAGCGACCAATCTTTAGGTAATTTCACCCCGTCAGGTGTGCTAACGGTTTGAGAATAGACAGGTTTGAGATTTATGCTGTAATTTTCGGACATATCCTTGAAAATTCCTTGCAAATGCTTAGTTTATCTAAACTGCTATGTTGAAAGAATGACAAACTTATGAATTCAAGCAATTTCTGCCACCAATGGCGGCAGTTTTTATTTATGTGCTAAGAAATACCACCCACAAATTTCTGCAACCATTGGTTGCAGTTTTTTAGATGGGTATAAAACATCTCCAGCCTATTTCTCGCACCAATGGTGCGAGTTTTTCAATTTACTTAAAAACTGTCCGTAACTCGTTGTTATTCCTTATAATGCCATGCAAAATAGAAGTTGCCAAGATATATCCGTATAAAAGTGTCCGTATAAAACATGAGTCGAAAAGGTCAATCTATTACACTGTCGATATCAGAACGTGATAAAGCCGAGCTAGAAGCGATCGCTCGTGAATTCGGTATGATGTGGGGAGAAGAGCCTAATATCTCTAAGTTAATTAAAGCGATCGCTCAACGTGAGTTACTCATCGGTAATAATAACGATTGGAAAGAACCACGCATTAGGGCATTACATAGATGTATCAATGCTTTGACAGACATCGGGCAAATTGAACAAGCCCAAATCATTGCAAACTTACTTCTCGAACGCAGCGAATTATCATTACCGTTGCGGGGCGAAATCGAACGTTTCTTAGAGAATTTGCCCCCACCTTGGCGCTTAGAAATAGACCGCTATATCTTGCGCGAACAGCCCTTTCAGCTTTCATATCAAGATGCAGCAGAGCGTGTGTTTAATTTTACCGTTCGCTATGCCAAAGTTACACCCCACGAAAAGCGGGTATATCTTGATTGCTGGTGTGAAGAGACAGAAGGAAACTTTGATATCCCAGAACTGGTTCACAACTGGAGTTTGCGATTAGACAGGATTACTGAAGCTGCTGTCATGCCAATTTCTGGTGATTGGCGAAGTTTAGCTGAGATAGAAGTGGAAATGCACCTATTTGCTGGCTTGGCTTTTGCCTATCAAGCTAAACCAGAAGACAATATCAATGAGTGGCTACCAGATAAAGCGCGAGTCCGGCGAGTTGTTAGGCGAGTATCTAGTACATTTTGGTTTAGCCGCGAAGTCATGCAGTATACGCCAGATTGTGTAGTGATATTACCAGAGAATGTGCGCGATCGCTTCAAACAAAAACTCCTTACCCTCTGCAATCTATACGATATCGAAACTAGGAGTTAAGTCTTGTGAGGTAGGCCAAAAAGCCTACTCTATTAATTATTTAGTTTACGCTCCGGGTTTAAAATAATCAAAGAGGCGATCGCCTGAATCTGCGCGAATCAATGCTACAACTACATCGGGTAAGGCAGCTAAACTTGGGTAAACCAAATAACGCGCTTCCCAATGAGGGTGGAACTTGTCTTTGTAAGTGTGCAGTCCCTTGAAATTGTAGAAGTGATTCAAATGCTCGTAAAGATAGTGCAATACTTTCTCCAAGCGGCGCGATTCTGGGTTTTCTCCTACTCCCGCAAGGGCAGAAAGACCGAAATTAAAGCTATTGTAGCCATACTCTTGAAAATGCTGGAGCATGGAAATAAAGAGAAAGTCCATTGTGCCATTTTCAACTGATGGGAGGTGTCGCATCATGTCAATAGTCGCTTCGTTGAGTTGGTACTCGCGGACAATGTTGGCAAAAGCACTGATCTGACCTTTGGGATTATGCACCACAGCAATCTCGCACTCTCGCAGGTAAGCTTCGTCAAACCAACCCAAAGAAAAGTGTTTTTCTGAACCTTGTACCATTTTCAACCATTCATCACTCACCGGTTTGAGCCGATGTAATAAATCATTGGCGATGGGTGGTTGGTAAAAGTCGATTTGGTATCCTAGCTTAGTTAAACGGTTGATTGATGTTCTAAAGTTTTTACCAGCTTTACCTTGTAACGTAAAACTTTTTAGGTCAACGATCGCTTCTTCTCCAATCTTGAGTACTTTAAACCCCAATGACCTGTAAAGCTCAACATCATCGGGCAAAGTTTGGTAAAAGCCAGGATACCAGTCATTACGCTGGCAAAACTGCCAGAAAGCAATAATTGTCTCTTTGCGGTCTTCAACGGGGCCTATGGGATCTCCTAACGCGATCGCACCCCGTCCCTTGGGAACATAAGCAATTACACTATTACCCGAAGGACTGAAATAATAACTTTTATCATTTAAAAGTGTGAATGCTGCTAAAGAAAAACGTCCATATTGCTCGACAATTTCTTTAGCTCTTTGCCGCTCATTTGTGGTTGCTAGATTCCGCCAAAACACAGGTTGCAAGAGCATTACTATTGCATAAGTAATCGTAACTGCGGCAATAATATAGATAGAATTAGCAAAAAATTTTCCAAATCGGCTTTTTGGTTGCAGTCCCAAAAGTCGCTTAAGCTGGGCAATTTGGCTGACAGCTTTGGGCTATTTAGTGATGATTGGGTACGATATTTTGGGTTTTAACTACATTAATCGTTCTTTAAGTTGGAATAAGATAGCCTTCACTAACTTTATTAGCTCTGCATTTAGTAATACCATCGGTTTTGCCTTGCTGACTGGTAGTGCTATCCGTTATCGATTTTACTCAACTTGGGGAGTGTCAGCAGTTGCGATCGCTCAAGTAATTGCTTTCGCCAATTTTACCTTTTGGTTAGGGATGTTTGCCGTTGCAGGTTTCTTGTTCCTCATCAAACCCCTCAATATTCCCACTCAATTACATTTACCTTTTGCTACTGTGCGTCCCATCGGCGTAATTTTTCTGCTATTAGTTGCGGCTTATTTACTAGGCAGTATTTTTATTAGAAAACCACTAATAATTCGTGGACATGAATTTCGATTTCCTTCTTTTAAAATATCCCTGGCTCAAATAGTGATTTCTAGTTTTGATTGGATTTTGGCAGCGGCAGTTCTTTATGTTTTACTTCCTAGCAATAGATATTTGTCATATCTAGACTTTTTGGGCATTTATTTACTAGCGATGTTTGCAGGTGTGGTTAGTAATGTCCCCGGTGGTTTGGGAGTATTTGAAACTATAATTTTGCTGATTCTCTCCTCAAAAGTTTCTGCTACGGCAGTTTTTGGTTCAATGTTAGCTTATCGGGGAGTCTATTATTTCTTACCTTTGCTAGTAGCAGCAGGTTTGCTCGGACTTTATGAAATTAGATTTAGAACGGAAAACTTACAAAAATGAATCATAAAGTCCAGTTTCAGTATGAATACTAATAGATCCCCAGCTTCTTAAATAAGTCAGGTATCTAAGAATTTCAAGTAAGTAAAATCAATAGCTACTGCTAATTTTAGATGCAATATCTTCACAAATGACGGTAAAAAATCATAATTTTTGCTGAGGCGATCGCTAAACAAATACCACGAAAATAGTAACAGTTAGTTGCAAATTTTGAAGTAGATTTTCATAAATCATCATCAAAATTCGGTTTTACTATTTGAGGATAGAAATAATCATGAAAAACAAAGTATTGTTTGGCGCTATATTCATGGCAACTTGGGTAGGAACATTAATTCCTAGCGCTTTTGCTGCTTCACCTTGTTCTGTAGGACAAAAGGCTGAGGTTCTTTGGAAGGAGGCATGGTATCCGGCAACGGTGCTTAAGGTTAATAATGATAATTGCTATATTACATACGAAGGTTACGATAGCTCATGGAATGAATGGGTAGGCACTGGACGCTTTCGGGCATCATTTGAAGCTGGAGATGCAGTAAGAATTTTGTGGAAGGGGAAATGGTATCAAGGGCAGGTTTTAGAAGTTAGTAACAATCTTTATAAAATTACT
Source organism: Nostoc edaphicum CCNP1411 (assembly GCF_014023275.1). Lineage (NCBI taxonomy): Bacteria > Bacillati > Cyanobacteriota > Cyanophyceae > Nostocales > Nostocaceae > Nostoc > Nostoc edaphicum. The sequence continues at coordinate 3,819,502 of NZ_CP054698.1, read as the reverse complement.
TATGATGGCTACGATAGCTCTTGGGATGAGTGGGTTGAACCTTCTAGGGTAAGCAGATAGAGAATATCTCACTTTTATAAGTTTAAAGGGACGATTTCACCTGTTGGAGTCGTCCCTTTAAATTTATAACAAGGGCGGTTATAAACCTTAGCTACACGAGGCTTTACCCATCTCCGTGGGTTTCAAACCCTCAATTTTTTCTTAGTCCATGTCTAGAAATGGTATCAAACTCTTATTACTCCGAGTTTTCTGTGATTCTGTGGCAAACCGCTTTGCGTCTACGATTTTTCATTACCTGTGTGTAAGTCCTAATTTTATTTACTTTTAAAGGGAACATGGCACTTTAGCAGCAATTGTCGCAATGTCCACAATGCAACTTAGCTGCTTCTTTATCAAAACCAAAGGCGTTTAACAAAAACTGCCAACGACACTGCTTAGTTGTTAGGTATTGCTGCATTTGTTTAGCAGCGTGTAATTGCGTCGCTGGCTGATTTCCCGCTTTTTGAGCAATGGTGTAATGGAAAGGGTCAAGCCAGTTTAACTGACCACTGCTGTGGAGTAATGCCAGAGCCGTAGCACCTTCGGGAAATTGTCGGGTTACAGTATTCACTTCTCCCTGTTTTGGTAATTTTTTCACAAGTTGCTGCGCTATTTGTTGTTGCGATCGCATTTGCTCTTGAAAAAACTCCTGTCTTTGCTTATCCTCTGGATCTAACCACCCCGTAGGTTCACTCACCAATGTCAACGCTTGGGCCGGTTTCCCATCTCGTCCAGCGCGGCCAATTTCTTGCACATATTCAGATAGCAGATGTGGTGCGTGAAAATGTGCCACCCAACGGACATCACTTTTATTTATCCCCATGCCAAACGCACAGGTGCAAACGACAAAAGGCATCTTACCACTTAACCAGCTTGCTTCTACTGCACGGCGTTCGGTTGCACCTAATCCCGCATGATAACTAGCCGTAGCGTAACCCATCTCTGCTAACCATTCAGCTAAATCTTCGCTATCTCGCCGAGTGCGAACATAAACTAATCCCGATTGTTGCGGTCTATTTTGAATAAACTTTAATAATTGTTGTTTTCTACCTCGTGGTGTCCAAGCAATGCGAACGCTGGGATGCAAATTAGGACGGTAGGGATTCAAGCGAAAAATCTCTGGTTGCTGTAATTGTAAAACTGTTTGAATAATTTTTTGGGCTGAGGGGTCAGCAGTAGCGGTAAAAGCGGCGATACTGATTTTTGTTCCTGGTGGTTTTGATTTTAGCAATGCCGGACGCACGGCTCCTAATCTGCGGTAAGCTGGGCGAAAAGTATCACCCCACTGCACTAAACAATGAGCTTCATCTAAAATCAAACCATTAATTTGCAATTGCGGGTGACATAATCTTTCCCACACTGGCGCACTTAGCAAAGTTTCTGGTGATAAATAAAGTAATCTTAGCTGTTGACGTTCTAAAGCTTGCAGCGTTGCACGGCGTTGAGATGAAGATAATTCACTATGCAAAAGTGCTGCTTTTTGATGGCTTTCTAGTAGTTCCTGCACTTGATTTTCCATCAAAGCAACTAAGGGCGAAACTACTAAAGTTAATCCTGTTTGTAGGAGTGCAGGAAGTTGAAAACAAATCGACTTTCCTCCACCCGTAGGCATAATAATCAGCGCATCTTTCTGTGCCAATAAACTGCTGACAATTTCTCCCTGTGGCGGACGGAAATCTTCATAACCCCAGATTTTTTTAAAAGCAGCAAGAACTTCTTGCCAAGATTTTGTTGTAGGCTGATTCATAATCAATAGTAGATGCACCAATATCCTTGAACACTGAATATAGCCTCTACTAACCAGCTAATGGTTCAGTAATTTCATCATCTTAGTTTTCAAAGTACTGACTGTAATAATGAATTAAAATGAATTATTATGCATCAACATATTAAATAAAACATTCAGCCAAATGAACGAAGAATTAAAACACAAGTTTTACATCAGCACTGATAAATCTAAATTAGATACTCAAATGATTCATGATTTTTTACAAACTTCCTATTGGGCTGAAAACATCCCGTTAGCTACTGTTGAAAAGTCAATACAAAACTCTTTATGCTTTGGACTTTATGAAGATAATCAACAAGTTGGCTTTGCCAGAGTCATAACTGATTATGCAACTTCTGCGTTATTAAAGGATGTTTTTATTCTGGAGCCTTATCGAGGACAGGGTTTAGGAAAATGGTTTGTAGAATATATTTTGGAATATCCAGAACTGCAAGATTTGCAAAGGTGGTTGTTAGGTACAAAAGATGCTCATGGACTTTATCGCCGTTATGGGTTTAAAAATTTGACAGAGCCTGAAAAAATCATGATGCGTTTAAATTCTAATACTGATTAAGCATAAGTAAGAGGATATTTTAAAAGTATTAAACGAGTAGAAGTCGCTACTACACAAACATACGTGCTTTGCTGCTTACCGCAGGGTAGTCCATGCAGTTGGATTGACACAAAATCTAAAGTTCTGCTAACCTGCTTTTGTCTGTATAGCCGCGACTTATAGTCGCTAGGGCTGCTTCTAAATCCTGAAATTTACTCTCTTGATGAAGAAATTCATAGGTATATAAATAATTAGGTAGTTTTCCTTATTTTTTATTTAAAATTGACATTACGATTCTCCAATATCTCAGTTATGTTAATTAACAATTATTAATCTAAAGTCACTCCTTCCCCACAGTTTTGTAAACTAATGCCAGCAGTTCTTTCTTGAGATATTTGCAAACCATTTTCATCTAAATAGCGGACTTTGAACTTAATACGTATCCCCTCGCCAGAATGAAGTCCAAATATACGAGTTAAAAAAGAATCTCCTATAGCATCAACACCACCATGAGGACTAATCGTACAACAATCAGGATTATCTTTAATATATTCATCAAAACTTTTATACTTGATAAATTCGTGATATTGCATCTTACCTGCAATTTTAATACGTAATTGTTCTGCATTATTTAGAGAATCAAAAGCTAATTTAAGCTTATCTTTCTCGCTGAGATAACGCATCTTAGCACAGCAAAATCCTGAATAATTTAAGCTAAAGTATATGCTTAAAATGGTTAACGGGAATCCGATGAAAAGGAAAATAGCTAAAAAATAGGTGCGGTTCATTATTGAATCTGTGATAATTTAGATAGTTCTTCAGTTAAAACATCTTGCAGTCAAATCCAATTTCTATCTAAAAAAAATTGTATTAGTGGAAATTTGCCCCTATAGGCACAAAGTTATAATCTGATTATTGTTAGATTTTGCATTATTAATCTCCGATACATTTGAGTTGTTTAATAGGTATAGTATGTCTCGCTTTAGTTAATAAAAAGCTAGGGATACATAGCTATAGTCCCCTAAAAATATATGTACTTAATGTGATTAGGTATCTTTATCAAACCAAATGGATACTGGACGACCACAGTTCCGTAAAGTATTTCCAAAACGTACTTCTTGTACTCTCTGATTACCGTTTTCATCTAAATAACGTACTTTAAAGTTAATGACTGTCAAATCGCGAAAACCAAGTCCAGATATACGATCTAAAAATGAAGACTCTGGAATAAATGAAGCCTGTGCAATCTTGTATGGTTCCCCGTAATTTATAGAACAACAGTCTGGATTTTCTTTGATATATTCATCAAAACTTGCATACTTTATATGTTGGTAATATTCTAATCTTCGACCTATATATACAGGTAATGTATCCTCCCTATTGTTATAATCAAAAGCCATTCGTAACTTTTCTTCATCACTTAAATAACGCATCTTTGCAAAACAAAAACCTGAATAATTTAAGCTATAGAAGATGCTTAACAAACTTAATGGTATTCCAATTAAAATGAAAATAGCTAAAATAAGGATACGGTCTATCATTGTATTTCCGGGATTGAATTTACATAGGTCTAAGTCAAAACCATTCTCAGACCAAATCTAATTGCATTACATTCCCTTCAGAAAAACCGAGGCTGGAGTAAACGGGTTTACCTGATGGCGAAGCGTTAAGAACTACTCGCGTACAACCGATCGCTTTTAAATATTCAATTGCTCTATTAGTTAAGGATTTGGCAATTCCTTGTCTGCGGTAAGGCTGTTCAACATAAACGCCCCAAATATATCCAAATTTACGGTATTCATCTTTGAAAACATTCGGGTATAAACCTGCAAAGAGTTGACAACTTACAGAACCCACAACGGTATTATCAACCTCTGCAACAAAAGCCTTGTAAAACAAATCTCGACGCGCCTCTTCTATGAATTTGAGGGTAATATTCTGGCACTCCAGAAGGATATCACTCTCATCAACACCAATATCTAGCCACATTTGATAAAAGTGTTGTGCAATCAGTAAGTCTTCTTTGCTAGTGGCTTCTCTGATAGTTATATGTTTTTCTGTCAGCATAATTTCCAACGAATTTTTGGAACTCACACAAAACTCCTCCCCAAAGTTGGCTACCGTGTACACAGAAGTCGAATTACCCCCCTTAATCCCCCCTTGCCAAGGGGGGAAACAAGAAAATCTATCTAGTTCCCTCCCCTTTGCAAGGGGAGGGTTAGGGTGGGGTAAAACCCTGATTAATCAGCTATTTCAGACTTGTGTGTACACCGTAGCCAAAGCTGGGGAGGAGTTTGTTAGCATCAGCTAAAAACGCGCAGATTGACAAATCCGATCTCAGACTTTCTGTGCAGTTACTTCCTCTGGCTTTTGTTGAGTTTGCAAAGATGCATACAACCTATTCAGCGCATTTACATAAGCTTGCGCGGATGCCACGATAATATCTGTGTTCGCTGCATGACCAGAAAACACTTTAGATTCATAACGTAGACGAATCGTCACTTCTCCAATGGCATCAATACCGGCTGTTACTGACTGCACAGAAAACTCAATTAACTCGTTGGGTACATTCACCACCCGGTTGATGGCTTTATAAACTGCATCCACTGGCCCAGTACCGATCGCAGCATCAGTTAATTCTTCACCTTCTGGGGTACGCAGGGTAACTGTAGCAGTAGGGCGGGCGTTGCTACCACAGGAAACTTGCACCAACTCTACCCGGAACAAATCGGGTGCTTGTTGGATTTCATCGTTAACGATCGCTTCCAAGTCCCAATCAGAAATTTCTTTCTTTTTATCTGCTACTTCTTTGAATCTAACGAAGGCTTTATTTAACTCAGTATCTGACAGTTCAAAGCCCAATTCTTTCAACCGAGTACGGAAAGCATTTCTACCTGAATGTTTGCCCAAAACTATTTGATTGTCTGTTAAGCCAATCAATTGGGCATCCATAATTTCGTAGGTTAGCTTGTTTTTTAACACCCCATCTTGGTGAATCCCAGACTCATGGGCAAAGGCATTTGCCCCAACGATCGCTTTATTTGGTTGTACCAACATTCCCGTCAAATTAGAAACTAAGCGTGAGGTTTTGTAAATTTGTCGGGTGTCAATATTTGTCAGAGATTCTTGAGAATCTTCTGGTCTGCCGAGATAAGGGTTAAAATATTGTCGCCGCACATGCAACGCCATTACCAATTCTTCTAGTGATGCATTTCCGGCACGTTCGCCAATGCCATTGATTGTACATTCTAGTTGCCGTGCGCCGTTTTTGACGGCTTCCAAGAAGTTAGCAACTGCCAAGCCTAAATCATTATGACCGTGAACGGAAACAATGGCTTGGTCGATGTTGGGGACATTTTCGATAATGCCCTTAATCATGGCTCCAAATTCGCTAGGTGTTGTGTAACCTACAGTATCGGGAATATTAACTGTTGTTGCACCAGCTGCGATCGCTCGCTCTAAAACTTGATACAGAAATTCTGGATCGGTACGAGCCGCATCCATTGGCGAAAATTCGATATCTGTCATGAAGGACTTGGCATAAGCTACCATTTCTTCTGCGATCGCTAACACCTCTGCCCTTGACTTCCGTAACTGATACTCTAAATGAATATCAGAAGTCGAAATAAATGTGTGAATTCTGGCATTAACTGCTGGTTTTAATGCTTCCGCAGCTGCTTCAATATCTGCTTTAATGGCTCTTGCCAAACTACAAACTACCGGGCCATTTTCTATCCCAACAACTTGAGCAATCTTCTTGACTGCTTCAAAATCTCCGGGACTAGCAAAAGCAAAGCCGGCTTCAATTACATCTACACCCAGACGCGCTAATTGTTTGGCAATAACTAGCTTTTCGTCTATATTTAAAGTCGCTCCCGGACACTGCTCTCCATCTCGCAATGTTGTATCAAAAATGATGATTCGATCTGTTTTGTTTGTCATTTGCCGTTTGTTGTTTAGTGTTTACGTGTAGCTCAATATATCTTCAACCTTAGTTTTTCTTTTACTCTTACCTTTGTAAATAATTGCTAAGGCTACTAACCTTCGGTTTTTTCTATTTGATCTCTGATATCATTTAAATCTATATATCTATCAGTAGCGTTGCGTAACTCTCTAGCGATCATTCCTTCAGTTGATACTACCGTAATATGTGTATTTTTTGAGCGTAATAGTTCTATTGCTCTTTCAAAATCCCCATCACCACTGAATAATACTACTCGGTCATACTGGTCAACTGTATTAAACATATCTACAACAATTTCAATATCTAAATTCGCTTTTTGTGAGTAGCGACCGGAAGTATCATCATAATATTCTTTAAGAATTTTAGTTCTGACTGTATATCCTAGACTAATTAGAGCATCTCTAAAACCTCGCTGATCTTGCGGGTCTTTTAAGCCAGTGTACCAGAAGGCATTAATTAATGTTGTTTCTGATTGCTCATGTTTGAAGTATTCTAAGACTCGCCGTGGGTCAAAAAACCAGCCATTTTTTTGTTGAGCATAGAACATATTGTTTCCGTCTACAAAAATAGACAGACGATTCATTGGAGAACCCATACAAATTTACACCTAATAATATATATGAATTTAGATGGAACAATAGATTATAGCAATTTTCAAATGCCTTGTTTGCTAATATCTATAAAGTAGCTCTTTATCTATAGCTTTTATCCTACCTCTTTCAAGGCATAAAAACGGATGCAACATTGGAGTTGAGATCCTGGGTGCTAACCGTATTCACCTCCGACACTACAAGAGCCACCCGGTGATCAAAATCTACCAATAAAATTGACCCAGTAACAGCATTCATCGCTGCATAACACTAAAGTTTACTCCTAAAGAGGTATAGCATAGGCTTAAGGTAGGATATAAGTTAATGCCCATCTTTAGGTAAAGCTTTCAGTCTCAGGACACGCTTTGTAGGGACTACCAATATTGCGCCAAAGACAGAAGACAGAATTGGGACAGCTTTGGGTAAAGCACCCAGTTAGAAGCGTACTTGTTGGTTAGGTTAGGGTGAAATCTCACCACAACCAAATGCACAGGCAGAGGATATCCGGCTCTGATCTGTGAGACAATCACTAGTTGTAACTCATTCAACAAAAAAAGAATAATTTAAGTGGTGTTTGAGTAGAAATCTCTTGGGGGCTAGCTCTGCCAATAGAAGTTTGTTGGTGAATAGAAGATACTTTACAAATGTATAAGATTATCATTTAAGTCTTATTTCAATGTGCTTACACTAAAACGTGGTCTGAATAAATAAAAGTGTTGGACTTAAATCAATTAGTAACACGACATGGCAGAAGAACCTACATCTACCTTAACTAAAAACTATGTCTCTGCTGCAAATAGACACTCAAGTAAACCGACAAAAGTAACTTCGACTGCATCGGTTCGCCAGTCCAGGTGGATGGTTCGTTTAGGTCATCTCCTCGCTGGCGCTTGGGTAATGGGGGCAGCAGTTGTGAGTGCTTCTGGTTGGGAAGTGGTTCAATTGCTGGATAATCAGGTGTTTTCTGGCTTTATGCAAGTGCGTGGGCCGATTGTGCCTCCAGAAGATATCGTAATTTTAGCAATAGACGATCAGTCAATATCAGTTCCCGAACAGTACTATAAAACAGATCCAAAACAGTATGCCTACCTAGAAACACTGAAATCTTTTCCTTATCAGCGTGCTGCTTATGGCCAGGTAATCACAAAATTAATCAAAGCTGGTGCCCGCTCTGTAGCTATAGATGTTGTTTTTGACACAGCAAGCAGTTATGGAGCTACTGACGATCGCCAACTTCAGGCCGCATTGCAAAAATATGGCCGCAAAGTTACCTTAGCAGCCATCTATGAAAATTCTGAAACGCACCAAGGGTCTTTTATGCAACTTACAGACCCACAACAAATGTTTCGCACAGGGCCAGTGTCTATTGGCTCAGTTAATTTCCCCTTAGAAGTTGATGGAAAAGTTCATCGATTAGCGAGTGAGTTTCCCAAGTTATTAGGTGAAGATAATTTATTTAGCAAGAAGCGGCTATCCTTTGGTGAAGCAGCGCTGAGGGCAGCACAAGTAAATTATCCCCGACCAAAGGGCGATCGCATTTATTTTTGGGGGTCTGCGGGTACATTTGAGCAAATACCCTTTTGGCACGTATTCGATCCGGAAAACTGGAACACCTATTTGCAGCAGGGAAAGTTCTTCAAAGACAAGATTGTGCTGATTGGTGCAACAGATAAGTTAAACAATGATTATCATCCAGTCGCCGTTAGCAGTAGCACTCAACCCATGTCGGGCGTGGAAATTCACGCCAATGCGATCGCAACTTTGATGACAGATAAAGCGATCGCTCAAGGAATTAAAAATCTACCATTGCGGGGTTTGTTTGTGCTAATTCTAGTTGGCAGTACAGCCTTGATGATTAAAAGACGCAAGCGTAGTATCAATAGATTTCTGTATAGTCTCGCCCTGTCTAGCACTTGGGTAGTAATTAGTTATGGGTTCTTTGTTTATGGTCAGTTAATTTTTCCCACTACAGTCCCAGCGATCGCGATCGCGATGACCGGACTTTGCTACCTGGGAACCTCAGTAATGAGAGAAAGCATCAGAAAACGCCAATTAGTAGATATTTTTCAAAAGTATAAAACTTCCCCCGTTGTCCAAGAGATTATCAGTCAACAATATGACTTACAATACCTAATCCAACAAAGGGATTTAGCCCTATCAGGAAAAATACTGGCTGGACGCTATAAAATTGTTAAAGTTCTCGGTTCCGGTGGATTCAGCGAAACCTACATTGCCGAAGATATCCAACGTCCTAGCAATCCGCGATGTGTTGTCAAACAACTAAAACCAGCCAACACTAAACCAGAAGGTTTACAACTTGCTAGGCGTTTATTTAACTCAGAGGCGCAAACATTAGAAAGATTGGGAACGCACGAACAAATCCCTCAACTTTTGGCGTATTTTGAAGAAGATGAAGAATTTTATCTAGTGCAAGAACAGATAATTGGTCATCCTCTAAGTCAGGAACTGATCGCAGGTAGAGCAATTAATGAAATTGCAGCGATCAAAATTGTCAGGGACTTATTGCAAACATTAACATTTGTCCATGAAAACTACGTGATTCATCGGGATATTAAACCCAGCAATATCATCCGGCGACACTCAGACGGAAAACTGATATTGATTGACTTTGGCGCCGTCAAAGAAGTCAGCATCAAACAGCTTGATGAGCAAGAGCAAACCCCTTTCACCATTGGCATTGGTACTCAGGGTTACGCACCAAGCGAACAATGTTTTGGGCGTCCACACTATAGTAGTGATATCTATGCAGTCGGCATGGTTGGGATTAAAGCCTTGACTGGTATCGCACCCCGTGATCTAGAAAGAGATGCTGACGGGGAGATCAAATGGAGCGATGCCTACGGCGGTAAACTACGCACCCAGGTCAGTCAATCCCTAGCTAAGATTTTCAGTAAAATGGTACTGGATGACTTCAAACAGCGATATCAGTCTGCATCAGAGGCTCTTAAGGATCTTGAAGCTTTTGAAGCTTTTGACGATTTGAGAAGCACTCAAAGCAGATACTATATTCCAGAAGATGACTCATCAATGAATACCTTAGCCGAATTAGATCCTCCCACAAAATCTCCCTCAGAACCATTCTCAGAAACTCCTTGAAAAGGATGCGGGGATAGGGGTAAGCGGAGAAAATATTTTAAATTTCTCCGCATCTTCTTGAATCAATCCTGCACACGATTTTAATGTAACGACAGAAATTCTTCTCCTGCTGTGGGATGAATGCCTATGGTTTCATCAAAGTCTTCTTTCGTAATGCCTTTGCGAATTGCCACGCCGAGACTTTGAATGATATCTGCTGCGTGTTCACCCACCATGTGAGCACCCAAAACTTGCCCAGAATCAGCATTTACTACTAACTTCATAGTAGTTGACTGACTTTGTTCGATTAGCCGAGACAACAGTGGTTGAAATTGGGTGTAGTAGCATTCTACAGATTCACCAAATTTTTCCCGTGCCTCCGCCTCTGTCATCCCAACACTAGCCACTTCTGGACGACAAAAAACAGCAGAGGGTACATAATCATAATTTAGTTTTTGCGGCTTGTTACCAAAAACTGTATCGGCAAAAGCAATACCTTCCGCCTTAGCCACTGGAGACAATTGCACGCGGCTGGTGCAGTCACCCACAGCAAAAATATTTTTTTGGCTGGTGCGGCTATATTCATCTACTCTAATGGCACCATCTTCGCCAAGTTCAACACGGGCATTCTCCAAACCAAGATTTTTGGTATTTGGAGCGTAACCTGTGGCAACTAAGATGGTATCTGCTGTAATTATTTCCCGTTTCTTACCAGTAATAGTTAACAACAAACTCTCGTCTGAGTATTTGATTTCTTGAACGGTGCTGTTGGTAAATAATTTAATTCCGCGTTGACTCAAACCCTGTTGTACCGCAGAGCGAATATCATTATCAAACCCCGATAAAATCATCTCGTCTTTTTCAATTACCGTCACCTGGCAACCAAAAGCGTGCATCATGCTGGAAAATTCTACGCCAATGTAGCCGCCGCCAATAATTGCTAAACGTTTTGGCAGATAAGGTAGCTGAAACATCTCGCGGGATGTGATGGCATATTCTATACCAGGGATTTTAGGCTTGAGGGGTTGCCCTCCCACAGCAATTAAAATTTTGTCTGCTGTAACTTTGCGCCCATCAACATTGATCGTATGGGCATCGATGAAAGTGGCATGGTGAGAAATTAATTCAATCCCAGCTTTGTGCAATTGCTGAAAATATGATTGATTAATGGTGTCAATATGCTGATGTACTGACTTAATAAATAATGTCCAGTCAAAGTATGTTTGACAGTCACTCCACCCATAACTGTGCGCTATTTTATTTTGCAGGGCGAAGTCAGCGGCGTAAACAATCAGTTTTTTCGGAACGCAACCGCGATTTACACAAGTCCCACCGAGGGATTCTTGTTCGGCAATAGCGACACGTACACCGTAACTAGCTGCTTTTTTAGCTGCTGCCAATCCCCCAGGCCCAGCACCAATGACAAACAAATCGTAATCAAATGTCATAAAAATCTGTTCCTTTTTCACTTTTTGGAAAGCAGAGCTATTTCATCCCTTATAGTTATTCAGACAAAACTTAATCTACTGTCTTTGGGTGGACAAATTGAGATCAAACCATCCTGATATGTAGCAGATTGCTGCTTTCCTAGCAATTAGATTCAAAAGGAACAGCATCGCTCCATGATTGCTAAGTTATATTACATTATGTTGCTAAACAAGCATATTGTACATCTTACAAGAGATATAAGTGCGATCGCTTTGGGCGGGTGTGCGATCGCGCTGTTGCTCCAAAGCATATAAATAACAGCCTAATGTTCAGTTACAATCTCACCTAAGACTAAAATAGTTATGGAAAAACACCCTTGTAAATAAATCTATGAATGTGTTCTTAAATCCAGAGATAGAGCAATTCATCCAAACTCAGATTGAAAGTGGTAAGTATGCTTCAGCAGAGGAAGTAATTGTTGATGCTCTGAAGATGTTTGCAGCAAAAGGTCACGTTGAAGCACCAGTGCAGGTAAAAACACCTGAAGAATTGGGGTGGCCTCCTGGTTTTTTTGAACAGACGGCTGGTTGTCTGCAAGATGATACTCTGGTGAGATATCCCCAAGGTGACTATGAAATGCGGGAGCCATTAGAGTGATGTATTTATTAGATACCAATGCTTGCATTGTTTATCTAAATCGTCCAATATCTGGAGTGCGACGACGGTTAGAGTCTTTATCACCACAAGATATTGCTGTTTGTTCAATTGTTAAGGCTGAACTGTTTTATGGTGCGATGAGAAGCAAGAATCCTCAACGCAGTCTAGCTTTACAGTTAGCTTTCCTCAATAATTTTGTCTCTCTGACTTTCGATGATATAGCCGCCACAATTTTTGGTCGAATTCGTGCTGAATTGGCAAGTTTGGGTACGCCTATTGGTCCTTATGATTTACAAATTGCCTCAATTGCTCAGGCACATAATTTAATCTTAGTTACCCACAATAAGAGTGAATTCAATCGCGTGAATGGGTTACAGATTGAGGATTGGGAGGAAGAAGGTTAATAATTGAGTCAAACAACTATTCGGTTTTGCAACCTACCAAGCTATCTGACTCGATTTTATTTTTGAACAGAGTCACCCCTAAGAGCTTTGCGATCGCACTTCTACGCAGCAATTGCACTGAAGAAAAAATTCAGCCGATTAAGCCATTGATACCAGACATGAATTAGCTTTGCACGGTCAAATTGAAAAATCTCTGCTTCTTGATCTGGCAAGGCTACGACAATGAGAGCATGGTTAATTTTGCAGTTAAAGAGGCGATCGCTATAATACCGATTTATCGCACCACCATAAGCAGCTACTTGTAAAGGCTTGTCATAAAGCTTATCAAATCTCAGTTTTGGTTCCTCGGCTGTAGTCCATTCAATTAAATGGGGAATACCTTGATAACGAGCAACTAAATCAACTTTCCCGGCGTAAAGTTCTTTATAGTTAGGCACGGCTTCTTCAACAAGTTGAACATCACTAAGTTGGTTTAGCACAGATTGAACGCTATCCCAGTAAGGCTGAATCAGGTTGTTGTCAGGTTTGGGCGAGTAACCTTGCACGTTTTCTTTAATCAATTGGTGCAAGGCATTTCCTCGGCGACGGCTGTTAGCAGCGATTCGATTTGCCTCGACGTTACCAACTTTACTACGCTAATAGGAAAGGGCAGCTAGAGACTTTGGTGGCTGTGTCGCTTTTAAAACTGTGGTGACAGCAGGAAGAAGAACGCCATTATTACCTTGATAGTAGTATCGTCCGTTGATGTAGGTAGATTTCATAAGTGTTGTGAATGACTACATCAACTAGCTTCGAGGGCTGCTGTCTGAGATAGTGTCTGAGTCAGCTATCCAGAGTGTCTGACTTGGTGTATGAGTGTGTATGACTTTTAATTAGCTCAGTTAAAATGATTAAAAATTGCGTAGTTAGAATATGACCAAGCGAGGGCTTCAGGCATCTACAGAAGGTATCGCAAAAGCAAATCAAGCTTTGATCCGTAATAGTTTAAATAAGACTGCTTTAGCAAGAGATTTAGGACTATCTCGCGCAACAGTTACTAATTTCTTTCGTATAATCCCAATTGAACGCCTTAATTTTGAAGAAATTTGTAAAAGGCTTGGTCTAAATTGGCAAGAGATAGTTGATATTCCAGTTTGCAAATCTCAAACAGAGGAACATCAAAATTCAACATCAAAAAATTCTGATTTTGTGGGGCGTGAGGATGCGATCGCAGACCTCGATGAACTAGTTAACAAAGGTGCAAAAGTTATTCTAATTCACTCAGAGGGTGGTATAGGTAAAACAACCTTGGCTACAAAATGGTTTGAGCTTCAAGGTTTAGAATATCTTGATCTGCGTGTAGGAACTACACCCCAAAACCTCAACTCATTAGAAGATTGGGTTAGCGTCACGCTCAGATATCATTTTAAAGAGAATCCAGAACAAGATTTTATGACTTTGATGGAGCAATTTAAAAGCAAGCTCCAAGAGCATAGAATCGGCGTGTTAATTCATCATCTTGAATTTGCTTTGATAAATGGTGAATTCATAAAATCACATAATAGTAACTATATAGAACTATTAACAGTACTATAGGAATCATATTTGATTTCTGAAAAAAACTACGAGATAATACGGACAGAATATTTGTCTAATAGCTAACAATGATAAACCAGCATCTACAAGCCGCGATCGCAGAACTACAAGAATTTATAGATGATCGCCCAGATGCGCGTGAGGTGAGGAAAGCGTTGGCAGTCAAATTGGTTTATCAAGGCTACAAGTATGAGGAAATTCAAACAATTTTAGATGTGTCACTGGGTTCGATAACAAGCTGGAAGCAAGCTTATGAGGAAGATGGAATTTCGGGACTGCGCCTGAACCACAAGGGAAAAAAAAGTTACTTAACTGCTCAACAACGAGAAGAAGTTTTAAGTTGGTTGCAAACAAAAGAATGTTGGGAACTTGGTGAACTCGAATATAAATTGGCTTTTGAATATGATGTAACTTATGAGTCAAAGCGGAGCTATTATGACTTATTTGATGCGGCAGGAATTAGTTGGAAGAAAACTACTTCTTTAAATCCAAAAGCTGACGAGGACGCTGTTGCTGCAAAAAAAAAAGAGATTGAAACACTATTGGCAAGGCATCGGCAGGAAATTGAAGAAGGAAAGTTGAGAGTATTGCTGCTTGATGAGTGTCATTTAATGTGGGGGAGATTTAAGTGGGTATGTCTGGGGAAAAACTGACCAAGAAATAGCAGTGAGAGTTGTTAATATACGAGACAAACAGACATACTACGGGGCAGTTGACTATCTGGAGGGAAGCTTACTACTAAAAGCGTATAACGCAGGTAACTCAGAAAATACAATTGATTATCTACGTTATTTATTAGATCAGTCCCCCCAATCAAAGATTACTTCTTTTTTGGGGATGGTGCTTCTTACCATCGTTCACATCTGGTTCAAAACTTTTTAGGCGAGGTAAACCAAGATTTGTCTCAAGAGGAGTGGAAAATTCACTGCGTCCGCTTTGCTCCTAATTGCCCGTCACAAAATCCAATTGAGGATATTTGGTTACAAGCTAAAACCTGGGTGCGGCGTTTCTGTGCCTTGATTCCTTCGTTCTCACATCTCAAATGGATGTTTGAGTGGTTTATCCGGCACACTACCTTTGATTTTGCGACTCTTCAAATGTACGGAGCTTTTTCAGAAATCAAATATTAGTCCTATAGCTCATCAAAGTGTGCAGTCAGTCACCCTAATCACAAGCTGTGAGTTACTGCACGAACCCGACTTAATCAAGCTTAAAAATTTTCAATATTATTGGCTAAAAGCGTTGGAATATAAAGCTTGGGAGGATTATTTTGTTAGTTTCAACATTACTATAGATACTGATGCTCTTTATGAAATAAATCGAGCCTATGGCGGAAATGCCTTTGCTATGTCTCTCCTGAGTCCTGAAATTTTAAAGGAATCACAAGGAAATTTAAAAGTTTACTGGCAGGATAATCGTGATTATCTATTGAGGCATCCAACTTTAGAAAATCTAGAAAAACTTGTTCAACGCCAGTTTGACAAACTTCAACAAGATAATCCCCAAGCCTATAAACTTTTATGTCGCTTAGGATGTTACCGTTATCAATATATTCCTGTAATATCTGAAAAAGGAATTTTTTGCTTACTTTGGGATGAGCAAAATGAGCGAAAGAAACTCCGATTTCTCAGGGATTTAAAAAACAGAGCTTTAGTGAAGTTTAACAGTGAAGGATACTATTTATATGAACTTATCCGCCAAGAAGCGATAGAAAGACTTAAATTAACAGATGATTGGAAACAATCTCACGGTAAAGCTGGAATATTTTTATCTACATTAATATCTGAAAATTGCAAAACAATTATCCCAAAAATTACTTGCACGAAAGTGAATGATACTCAAGAACAAATGTATCTAAATATAGAAAATGCAGAAATAGCAGTAAAACAAGAACTTACTAAGCAGGAAACTATTGCCTTAGAAATTGTTTATCATTCTATGGAGTTTTATGGAGCAGGTTGTTTTGAGGACTTAAGACAAGAGCCAAATTTATTAGACAATGTTTTTTTTCAAGCTATCAGAAATATGGTTTTGGAATATATTGATTGTTATAGTAACTTAGGCATAGTACTTTATAAATTTGCATTAACTACACACAGATTAGGAATAATTGATGAAAGAGAAGGAAAACTTATAGAAAGTAACAAAGAATTTGAATACTGCCAAAGAAGTTTTAAAGTAAGCCAAGATTTTTTTCAAACAGCTTTAGTGATTGCAACAAGAGTTAAAGAAGATAAATTAATGATTAACGTACTTCTCTCTTTAGCTTGTTGTCATTATTTTAGGGGAATAACCTTACACGAGCTAGGAATATTTTTACATCAAATTATAAAAAATAACGAAAGTAAAGAAGCTTTTGGGGAGAGCAAAATAAGCTTAAATAAAGCACTAAAAATACTTACTAAACTGCCATTTGAGCAAAAAATAGAGGAAGTAAAAAAAGCAATTCATAGTCTAGAAATAAGTGAAAAATCTTGCAGCACATTCATAGCAAGATTTTTGATTGAATTAGCATAATTGCAACTAGGAAGTTTGACAGATGCGATCGCACATCGAAAAAACCCTACTCTTACCCATCGCTGAAATAGAAAAACGACCATTCAAAAATTAAATCGCCTTCTTATTTGCGTGAGGTAAAATCAAAAACAAAGGCGGGTGCGGGGGTTGAACCCGCTAATCCCCACAATGGTGGAGACGTAACCGATAACCCTAAATTCTTCGGCCCCGAAAGGCAAGTTGCGAACAAGGATAACCCGCCATGAAGTATGAAGGATAAAGTGTTTCATCCTTTACCCTTCAGCAATATCTACAATTCACCCGCACCAAGCATCTGGATGATCCGAGGCGTACCTGGGTCGAACCCTGCCAAATCCCAAGACAGCGAATCTTCAGGATCTACCAAAGTAATTTGGTAAGGTGTCAAGGTGACATACACCGCCTTGACGTTGGGATTTACCTTTTTGCGGTACTCCTTCAGCGCTTGACTTGGATGCTTATACCCAGCCCAGCTTTCCGAGTCAGTCCAAAAGCAGACTACATCAGCTTTGAACTTATTCTTAATCATCCAGTCGTAAGCTACAGATGCATCCGTTCCACCAAAGTTTTGGTTGCTAGCTTTGCGAACCGCAGAACTAAAACTATCTTTGGCGGTGATACCTAATTCCCGGAATTCGGTAGCAAAGCCGCGAATCATGTAGTTTTTCTCTGCTTTTGCTGTCACCAGTGCCATTGTGGTGGCAATTTCACAGCAAGTCAGTCCCATATCTGCAACCATGCTACCCATAGAACCAGAAACGTCTACGGCGTGCATGAACACTTTACCTGTGGGTTGGACAACATCAAAAGACAGTTCAACCGCCTTTTCTAAAATGTCCACAATTCGAGGAACTGGGTTCCAAGTTTTCTTACTGCGTCCTAATGTTCCACCAGATTCATAAGTTTTGAGTGCTTTCAAAACATCAATCGGATGGATGCGACCTTTACGCAGATGTTCTCTGCGATTAAGAACTGCTTCCACTTGGAGCAAATTAGCGTTTTCATCAGCTCGTAACACACCCAGTTCAGTTAAAGAACCCAGGTTACGTAACATTGCACCTATTGGCATTTCTTGAAATAGCAGCTGCCAAGCTTGCTTATCCATTTTGCCCACAGGTGCAGCCATTTCGTGGGTTAAGCGTCCTTGAGAAATAGCTTCATGGGTTTGGGTGGGATTCCGCTTGAGCCACTCATACCACCAAATCTGCGCCAACGCCTCTGAGGGGATGTCTGCTGGCAATTCTTCCCAGCCTCTAACTACCCACTCAAATAGTTGACGGTGATTTTCTGTAGGCGGTTTGACATGAAACAACCGCAACGCATCTCGGTGGGAGAAGCCTTGACGCTGTTGATATTTCAACAGTTGATAAGCCAAGCCTTTGACATCTTCCCTTGAGAGCCAAGTTTTACCAGCTTCCCGCACTACTTTGCCAAATCCCCGCAGAGATTTGGTGTAGTTCAGCCATTCGTAGAAGTGGCTACCAGTGCGGACAATTTGCGGGAATATTTCACCAAATGCCTGTTTTGCTTCTGGTGTTTCACCCATCGATAGCAATACCAAAGCCAAGATAGGCGCACTGTTATTGATGGCGCGTCCATCGCTAGCATACAAAATTTCTTCTGCTACACGTCCAGGATTTTCGGCAACAGCAAGTCTTACAACTGTTACAAAATCCTCTGTTAATTCCTGTTTACCAGCGTAGTAAGTGCTTTTTGCTGTGCCAACCAACAAACAACGGCGCAGCATTTTCCAAATGCCAGCATCAAACATCCAGGCGCCGGAACGTCCTTGAACCATTTCTGCTTCTCGTCCGGGGATAGGTTGATTTTGGGGTGTAGTTGTCTTCTTTTTAGTGAAAAAATTGTAATTCATCGCTTCATCTCCCGGCCCTTGCGGGCAAAAATGAAAGGTGGCAGAGCAGGATTTGAACCTGCGACATCCGGCTTAAGAGGCGATAACCCTAATTCGTCGGCCTTCTCAGGCAAGGTGTGAACAAGGATGTTTTTCGGCGCTCTACCAACTGAGCTATCTGCCACATGAAAATTTTGGATTTTGGATTTTAAATTTAATCCAAAATTATTTGGTGTAACGGAGCGGGATTTGAACCCGCGACCTCTCGAACCCTAATCGATAACCCTAATTCGTCGGCCTTTGCAGGCAAGGGGTGAACAAGGATGTTTAGCGCTCTACCAAACTGAGCTACCCGCCACATGAAAATTAAAAATTAAAAATTAAAAATTCAGGACTAGATTTGGTGTAGTGGAGCGGGAATCGAACCCGCGACCTCCCGCTTGGCAGGCGATAACCCTCAATTCTTCGGCCTTTTCAGGCAAGGGGTGAATAAGGATGTTTAGGCGCTCTAACCACTGAGCTACCCACCACATATAAAGTTATGAGTTAAGAGTGAGGAGTTATGAGTTAAACATTTAAAATTCGTCACTCAGCACTCTATTTGCTGTAGCGAAGTAGGATTTTTACCTACACCTCCAGAAGTTTGATCAAGGGTGTTTTTGTTATATGCGATAACCCTCGATACATCGGCCCTTCCGGGCAAGGTGGGCGCTCTGCCATTTGAGCTATCCGCTACTGGTGAAAGCTAACTCCCTAATGAAAGTTGACTTGTATTATTAATGTAGTATATGTATTATTTGTTGTCAAGAGGGTGGCAAGCTAATTTATAGAGTTGTTGGTTGAGTTAAAAATACTTTCATTTTCTCTGCTAAAAAACTTTTGCGCGTAGTTTACCGCCGTAGGCATCGCAGACCAAAGCCTATAACACCTACTGAAAAAAGCTTTTGCCGACAAATTTGCCGCAACTTTGCCAAAAGATACAAAAAAGTGTGCCAATTTTTGCCAATATAATAATATTATTTCCCAAAATTCACTTGGCAAAAATCGGCATGAGTGAGAAACCCATAGAAGATAACGGCAAGGCTTTTCTCGTTCTACTTTTGCCCATCTCGTTTTTGATTATTTTCCTAGTTGCCACTTGGAGAATTTTACTGGCGGTAATTGTGCTGGTAATTGGCTTCAAGCTTTGGCAGGAATATCAATGGCAACAGTGGACTCATCGAGTTAATCCAATTTTTCATCAGTTAGTTCGCGAAAATCAAGGCAGACTTACGCCAATGGACTTGGCAATCAAGGGCAATTTTCCTGGAACAACGGCAAAACGCTACTTGGATGGTAAAGCCTCGGAATTTGGTGCCAGTATAGTCAACTCTGAAGAGGCGGGGCAGTCTTATTACTTTATAACTGCCAGCATTCTCGGCAATATTCTTGACAGTAGTGAGCCTGTTAAAGAGCTTCCGGCTCAAGCAGTTACTAAAACAGCGCGATCGCTCTTAGCACCACCGCCAGCACCAATCCCACAGGAGGAAGAACCAGAAACCGAATCACTCCCACAGCAAACCCATGAGGAAGCGAAACGATCGCTGGAAAAACAGTTAATTTTTGGCTCTCTGATTCAATCTGAACTTGCTAAACGGCTAAATGTATATTCCAGCACAGTTTATAAACGGCGAAATGATCCAGAGTTTCCAGAATGGAGTCGCAGCAAAGACCCTGATGGCATTGCCTGGACATATTCGGAAAAAACTAAGGAGTTTTTCCCAGTGGAGGAAGAAGGTTGAAGGAGGCAGGAGGCAGGAGGCAGAGGGCAGGAGGGGAAAATTATCCTTGTTATTCGACCGAGAATGATTTGGCAGCACTGAACTCTTGTTCAGGGTCTGTTGTCTTAAACCCTTGCTCCCTCTGGTCGCAGCAGTTCTAGAGTACGGACAATCTTACTCCTGCCTCCTGCCCTCTGCCTCCTGCCTTCGTTGATTTTTGAATTCTAAACCCACAGCTTCGTTGATGGAATTTAATCCGTTTTGTTCTAGCTTGGAAAGCAAACCTGCTAGAATCCGGCGTACCATCAGTGGCCCTTCGTAAATCCAGCCAGTATAAACCTGAATCAAACTAGCACCAGCAGTAATTTTTTCCCAAGCATCTTCAGCAGAAAAGATGCCACCAACGCCAATAATTGGGATTTGTCCTTGGGTTTGCTGCCAAATAAAACGAATTACCTCAGTGGAGCGATCGCGCAATGGTTCACCACTAATTCCGCCAGCTTCTTCCTGGGGTGATTTGCCAGTTTGGTCAATTACCTGAGTTTTTAGTCCATCACGGCTAATGGTGGTGTTAGTAGCAATAATTCCCGCCAGTTGGTAGGTTTTAGCAAGAGTTATAATGTCAGCGATCGCAACCCAATCTAAATCTGGCGCTATCTTGACAAAAATTGGTTTTTGTGCAGTATTTTCTTGTTGTAATAAATCTAAGATGGCACTGAGCATAGAAGCATCTTGGAGCGATCGCAACCCTGGTGTATTGGGAGAAGAGACATTAACAACAAAATAATCTCCCAAATCCTTGAGTAAACGAAAACTATCGAGATAATCCTGTGCGGCTGCTTCTAGGGGAGTCACCTTAGATTTACCCAAATTTATCCCTATGGGTATTGACTGAGTTAACTCCTGTTTTTCCTGTGTCAAACGTGCCGCCATTGCTGCTGCACCAAGATTATTAAAACCCATCCGATTGAGAGCAGCTTTATCCAACGGTAGGCGAAACAAACGAGGACGTGGATTTCCTGGCTGTGCGTGAAAAGTTACAGTTCCTAGTTCCGCAAAGCCAAAACCCAGATTAGGCCAAATGCCAGCAGCGACTCCATCCTTATCGAAGCCAGCTGCTAACCCTACCGGATTTGGAAAGTTTAGCCCAAACAAATTTTGTTCTAGACGTGAATCGTACAGACATAAAGATTTTTGTAAGCGTTGGTTTGCCCAACTCGCAGGGGTTTGCGATAGCCAGCTAAAAGTGCGAATCGTCTGCTGGTGTAACCATTCTGAATCGGTTTTTACCACATTGAATAAAAGCGGACGAATAGCAAGTTGATAAATATCCATTTTAATCCTTAAACACTACGCGAATTCGGTAGACCGCCGCGCTTCCTCTTTAGCTTCTCGGAGTTCGTCTTTAGCTTCTTGGAGTTCCTCTTTAGCTTGTCGGAGTTCGTCTTTGGCTTGCCGTGCTTCCTCTCTAACTTGTCGGAGTTCTTCTTTCGCTAGCCGCACTTCTTCAGCAATCTGCCGGGTTACTTCGGCAGAATTTCTCATTTCCTCAGCAATCTGCCGCATTTCTTCGACAGAATTTCTCATTTCTTCAGCAAGCCGTCGCTGCTCCTCTTGTGAAAGCCTGACATCTTCAGCAAACTCTCGCTCCTTCTCTTTTGAGAGCCTGGTATCTTCAGCAGACTCTCGCTTTTCCTCTGAGACTTGTCTCTGCTCCTCTAGAGCATCGGATGAAGTTTCGCCCATTTCCCTAGCACTCCATAATCTAACTTCAACCAACTCGTTACTTAGAACTTTCAGCAAACACCCGTGGCAATATTACTCAGGGTGCTTTTCTGGGCATCTTATATATTACAAGTTATGTTAACCAATAAATCAGATGGGGCAGCCGCAAAAACCTATAGCCGCCGAACAGCAGATCCTCTCCTTGGGACGCGTCCTCCAGAGCCTTAGAGAAGAAGATGATGTTGACGTTCTGATTGAAACTACTATTTCTTATCTCAAGGAAGAGTTTGACTACAGACTAATTTGGATTGCTCTTTACGATCGCCTAAATCACATATTATTCGGCAAAGGCGGCATTACACCTGATCATGATACGAGCTTTTTACGCCAAAGGGTTGTTCTGAGTCCTGGAGATTTATTAGAACAAGTGGTGATTGAACAGCATCCCTTGGGTATAGCTGATTTACAAACTGAAATCCGCGCCGCCGAATGGGGAAAAATTGCCGAAAAATTCCACATCCAAGGAACGATTATTTTACCAATTCGCTATAAAGACCGTTGCTTAGGCTTGCTGTTACTGGGTTCAGAACGCTGGGGCTACCTACTTACAGGAGAAACAAAAGCACGTTTAATGATGGTTTTAGGTGAACTGGGGGCAGTGCTTTATCAAGATGAGATGCATAAGCAGCAAAAGCAAACCAAGCGAACCGACGAGCCATTATTAGAATTACTGGAAAATTTACGCACTCTCAGTAACCTGAATCAAAGACTTGAAGCAGCGGTGCAAGCAACTCATAAATTTGTCTCCCCCAACCGAACAAATGTTTACTGGTTTGAGCGGGAAGGGCGCTACTTTTGGTGTCGAATGAGCAATCAGCTAGTCAAAATCGATCGCAATTCCAGCAGTCAGCAATCAGCGGGAATGACTGTACAGGAGTTGAGCGACTTTTATTATGCTTTGGCAGTTAACCAAATTGTCTCAATTGGTGATGCACGCAGTTCTTTGAAGAGTCATTTTACGGCAAAATTGCTGCAACGGCTGAAAGTGCGATCGCTCTTAGCTGCTCCGATCATCTGGCAAAAGAATTTGCTCGGTTTTCTGGCGGTGGAAAGCAATGAACCTCGAATCTGGACAGAGGCAGACAAAAATTTTGTTCAGGGTGTGGCTGGTTTAATCTCCCTGATTGCACCTAACGAAAGTATGGAAAGCACCATTAAACAGATTCAAGAAGATGCCCAACTGACTAGCCAAGTTGCCCAAGGTATCTATAGCGAACATGACCTTCAGGAAACCTTACACAGCTGTGCTAAAAGAGTTTTAGCTAGACTAGGTGCTACCCGCTTTTTGCTGTTGCAGCATGACTCGGAGCAGAATAATTATCAATTTATTTACCAAAGTCAGCCTCATAATCGCCGACCGTTGACATTTAGCCTGAATATTCTCAAGGAATTAGATGGGCAGCTTTTGCAACGTTCAACTCAAGCGGTGGAGATTGAAAACTTAGATGAAGATTTACGCTTTTTTAACTGGCGTCCCTTGTTGTTAGAGAATGGTGTGCGATCGCTACTGATTTGTAAATGCACTCACGGTCAGATACCAGCACCACTTTTGGTCATCACTCACGAAACCCATCGGTCTTGGACAACTCTGGAAAAGGAATTGCTGTGGGCCGTCAGTCAACAGATTGGCGTAATTGTTCGTCAGTGGCAATTACATAACCGTACCACCCAGCAGCAAAAAACTTCCCAGGCATTTGAGCAATGCCTACGCATCCTGACACAATCCCAGAACAGCATTGAGGTTGAAAAAAAGCATTTAGAACGTACAGCACTCGAACAAATAGCATCAATTTTGGGTTGTCCTTTAGCAGTGATGCTATCCTGGTCACCTGGTGAAAGGTGGGCAGAAATTATCCCTGGAGTGATTGATAATAGCCTATTTGGAATTGTTTCCGATGCATCTATTTCTATTCAGTCTGAAGCCTTAATTCAGTGGGCACTTGCGACAGAGAATTACCTAACTTTGAAGGTAGATAATTTACCTCCAGAAACCCGGAAATGGTTGAATGTTCCAGACAAAAGTCAAATTTTGGTGATGGCATTACGTACTAATGCTGATTATGAAATTACTGGTATGGTCTTGTTAGCAGACTATCAAGAGCGTCGCTGGTCAGAACAAAACCTCAGTGCGACAGCAACCCTGATTTCTCAATTAGCCTGGTGGCGTCGTGAAAAGCAAATTACCCGACTTTTAGAATCCACAACAGAGGAATTACGACAACTCAACTGGTATAAACATCGTCGCCTAGAGGAAATCCAAAGAATAACGGCGCTGTCCCTTAAACAAATACATGATTTGGGGATTCCTGCTAATGAATTGACTCAGATGCGCTACCAACTATTGCTGCGGCAGTTAGATCATACAGCTACCTCTATGAGTGGAATGCTTAAACTTGAGCATTGGCAGCTACATATTAGTTGGGAAACTATGCCCATAGCCAGTTTACTGAAGCGATCGCTCGAACGCATCGAAAATTTACTTAAACAACAAAAGCTGTGGATTGGTGTACATGGCTTAGGACAACCTATTGACGAGCAAGAGTCGCCAAAGAATTCTTCATTAGTCAGAGGTGTTCCTAGCTCCAGCGCTCAATCTTCAATGGCGATCGCTGGTGATATTGTCAAAATTGAATTAGTTATCCATGAATTATTGGTTACTGCCTGTAACCGTTCTCAAAGCGGCGGCAGAATTGATATTTGGTGTCGCCGTTTAGATGCGTCAAAACCCTCAGAGGCAAAGCATTATTCTACAAGTGAAGGAGCTGATCATCAGACATCTCTAGAACTGTCGATTACATACAACGGTGCGATCGAACCACAGTTATTAACAGAACTACATGATAATACACCCAAAGATGTCCTTGCTCCCTGCAACCTCGATCAACCACCAGCCTTACATCTGCTAATCTGCCAAAACCTCATGCAGGAACTAGGAGGAGAGTTGAATTTCTATCAGTTACCAGATAATCGAGTAGTTAGCCGGTTGCTGTTACCGTTAGTTGGTAATGATTCTTAGTATTGGGTTTTCAACCTGCTAGAGTGCGCTCTGATACTGAGTTTGCTGTAGGTTAGGTTTAAATATTGATTGATGAATAGCGATCGCTAGTTCAATTTTCATCAAATCAAAGGCGGATATTATTATAACGAATCATCAATTACACAGGTTTAGCCTAGGCGTAGCCCGTCGCAGACATCGCAAAAATTTGACCAGCCAAATACTCATGGCGGAGTTCGCTTTTACTTTCTGCTTTTAAATATTCGGCAACCAAAAAAATGCGAATCGGGGATCGCATAACTTGAAATCTGGTTTCTGGCTATCTCTTTTTAGAATAGAATTCAAAAATCAGCCTAAAGATAGATTGACAAAACATTTATTTGCCGAAAATATCCTTCCTTTGTAGCAAACTGGTTATAATTATTTTCCATCTCCCTCAGAAATCAAATTCTCATCTACACAGTATTTATATGGGACGTGTTCGTTCTAAATCTGACCTACCCACAAAAATCTGTCCGGTATGTCAACGTCCTTTCACATGGCGTAAAAAGTGGCAAGATTGCTGGGAGGATGTGAAATACTGTTCAGAACGTTGTCGTCGTCGCCGTTCTGAAGCGCAAACTTAAAGGGACTGGGGAATGGGGACTGGGAACTGGGGACTAAGAACTGGAGAATGGGGAATGAATTCTTTCCAATACTCAATTCCCGATACCCAATCCCTGATACCCAATCCCCAATGCCTAATAAAACCAACTGCAACACAGACGCAAATAGCGCAAGAGATTAATGGAGTTACAGGTGCAACCTAAATTAATTATTCATGGAGGGGCTGGTAGTTCTCTCCACGGTAAAGGAGGATTGGATGCGGTGCGCCGATCGCTCCATACAGTAATAGAAGAAGTCTATTCTCTACTATTGTCAGGAGCAACTGCCTCTGAGGCAGTGGTGCAGGGTTGCCAAATGCTCGAAGACAATCCCCGCTTTAATGCTGGTACTGGTTCAGTATTACAATCTGATGGTCAAATCCGTATGAGTGCTTCTTTGATGGATGGGGCATTAGGGCGGTTTAGTGGTGTAATTAATATTTCGCGGGTGAAAAATCCCATTGAGTTAGCGCAATTTTTACAAAGTTCGCCAGACCGAGTGTTATCAGATTTCGGATCGGCTGAGTTGGCGCGAGAAATGCAACTTCCCAGCTATAACGCTTTAACTGATTTGCGGTTACAAGAATGGATACAAGAGCGCCAAGATAATTTTAAAAGCACAATGGCTGGCGTGGTAGCAGAACCCGAACTCGTAGAAACCAGCAATGCCGGACGCGGCACCATCGGTGTAGTGGCTTTAGATACCTATGGTAGGCTAGCCGCTGGCACTTCTACTGGTGGAAAGGGCTTTGAGCGCATTGGAAGAGTAAGTGATTCTGCGATGCCCGCAGGTAATTATGCTACTAATAATGCTGGTGTGAGTTGTACTGGGATTGGGGAAGATATCATTGATGAGTGTTTAGCCGCACGGATTGTAGTGCGTGTCACTGATGGTATGTCCCTGAAGGATGCTATGCAGCGCTCCTTTGGAGAAGCGCACCACAACAAACGAGATTTGGGGGCGATCGCCTTAGATGTCAGTGGAGCGATCGCCTGGGGAAAAACTAGCGAAATCTTACTCGCCGCCTACCATGACGGCGAAAAAGTTGGTGACACCTTGGAGTGGAATGATAGTGAATTGATTGGCTATTGTTGAATCAGTTCCAGCGCTTCGGCTAAAGTTTCTTGCTGGTCAACCATTGCAGCCAATTCTTGGGCTTCATAACGCCCCTCAAAAACTTCTAGCGCCGCTCTTTTCAGTGCCACTTGATATCCTTGTTGTAGAATATCGATTAATTCTGCTTGATTCAAGTAAAAACCACCGGATTTGCGGCGCTTATTTATTTTGTTGATTTCCCGCACTGTATTTTCTATCGAAACATCCCAAGAGCGAGTAGAACGTTTTTCAGCCTTTTGTTTAATTAAATGGATGAGCAGAACTACACCATAACTATCAATTTTATTGATTTTGTCACTGAGGCTCATTTCTTCTAACTCATCCACCAACAGCAGCGCCTCATGGATTTTGCCTTGTTCTAGAAATTGCCTCAGTTCTAGGAATTCTTCCATCTGCTAAGTCACCTCAAAAAGAGCGCGTGGCAATCCTGACTGGCGAGTAATAGAGCGTAAAGTGCCAACACGAAGCTCATCATAATTAGGAACAGGAACAGTTAGAGTTGAGTCTTCTGTTCGCTACTGCATAATAATATGGCTACCGCGCTGGCGTACTTGCACAAAACCATGCATCTCTAAAATTTGACACACTTCCCCACTCGAAAGAACTCGCAGCTTACCCAATATTTACCTCTAGGCGCGTAATAAAGACTTCTGTAATTAGCCGATCTTGGACTTCAGAGGGGTCAGCTGTCTCAAAAAATAATTCCAATGCTTCAACCAAATTACTGCGTGCTTCTTCGATGGTGTCACCTTGGCTAGCAATATCTAATTCTGGACAAAGCGATACATAGCCCTTTTCTTCACGCTCAATAATCGCGGTAAGTTGTTTTGTTTTCCTCATCTTTTACCTTTAGTTAAATCAGCTAATTTGATGATTTAATTATCGCTTTATTGGCTTTTCTTGCGCCAAGCTGGTTTCACTACCTGACGGCTACGGGCAATCACCAGAGAATTATCAGGCACATCTTCTGTGACTGTAGAACCAGCTGCAATATAGACATCATCTCCCAAGGTGAGTGGAGCCACTAAAACGCTATTAGCACCAGTTTTAGTGCGATCGCCTATTTTGGTACGATGTTTTTTCACGCCGTCATAATTGGCAGTAATAGTACCGGCACCAATATTCACCTGATTGCCGACAACGGTATCACCTATATAAGATAAATGGGCTGCATTAGTGCGATCGCCTAATTGCGTATTTTTCAATTCCACAAAATTCCCCACGCGGCAACCAGCACCCACCTGTACCTGACCGCGCAAATGAGCATAGGGGCCAATTCGGGTTCCTGCCTGCACAGTGCTATTTATTACTACTGAATAGTGCACTGTGACATTTTCAGCCAACTGGCTATTTTCAATTAAACTCCCTGGCCCAATGTGACTTCCTGTTTGAATCACAGTATTTCCCCGTAGATGAGTTTGGGGTTCAATAATGACATCCGGCTGTAATTCTACAGTTTCATCAATGGTGATGCTTGTGGGATCGATGAGGGTTACACCCGCTAGCATCCATTTTTCCTTGACTCGTTTTTGCAAAATCTCGGATGCTGTTGCCAGTTGCAAGCGATCGTTGATACCGAGAATTTCTTGGTAATCTTCCACATCCACTGCCATCACTTGTCCTACCTGAGTTACGGCATCGGTGAGATAGTATTCTTTTTGGGCATTGTTTGCCTGTAAATGGGGAAGCACTTTTGCCAAATCTGGCCAACGGAAGCAGTAAACTCCAGCGTTAATGCGGTGATTTTGTCTTTGGGCAGCACTACAATCTTTATGTTCGACCATTTGCTGCACAATATTTTCATCGTTACAAAAAACGCGCCCGTAGCCCGTGGGATCGGGTAGGTGGGAGGTAAGAATGGTGGCGGCGTTTTGATTTTGGGCGTGAGTTTGTAACATCTGCTTGAGGGTTTGGGTGCGTATCAACGGTAAATCGCCGTTAAGTATCAACAAATCCCCTGTGTAGTCTTCCAAGTGAGGCAGTAATTGCTGGATGGCATGACCTGTACCCAATTGCACAGTCTGTTCGACAAACTCCAAACTGGGAATTAAATGCATGGCGGCTTGCACTTCCTCGGATTGATATCCCACAATCACGATTCGCCGTGAGGGAGAAAGTGGTTCTACACTTTCGAGAACTCTCTCCACTAGCGATCGCCCACCCAAAGAATGTAAAACTTTAGGTAAGCGTGATTTCATCCGTGTGCCGCGTCCCGCCGCTAGAATTGCTACAACTACCATAATTAGCTATCAGCTATCAGTGAAATTGTGATTAATGCTGTTGGTACTTTGAAATACAGGCTCAAATCATACCAGCTAATTATAGAAGACTGAAATTATCAAAGGAGTCAGAATTCAGGAGTTGTGAGAAATTAACTGATCAAAGGTGCAAGTTGCAATAATACCAATTAGCGTTCATCACAGTAGCTAGAAATTCAAATTATTCCCTACTCCCTACTCCCTACTTTCTTTCTTTTCCATGACAAGAGCGAATAAACTCTGCAAACTGCTGCATTAGTTTGGGACTACGCCAACCGGAATCAGTTTCTTTTTGCATCACTGAAAGTGCTTCTGCTGATGTAAAAGCTTTTTTGTAAGGTCGTTCGCTGGTTAGGGCATCGTAAATATCAATTAACTGAAATACTTGCGCCAGGTAGGGAATATCATCCCCCTTGAGTTGATCAGGGTAGCCTGAGCCATTCCAGCGTTCGTGGTGATGACGAATAATGGGAATTACACCCCGCATACTGCGTAGTGGTTGGCAGATTTTTTCCCCAATTAAAACGTGCTGCTGCATGATCTGCCAGTCTTCGGGGGTGAGTTCGCCTTTTTTCAGCAGCACTGCATCGGGAATACCCACCTTACCGATATCGTGGAGATAACCACCCCACATTAAATCTCGAATTTGATAGCGTGATAGGCCGAGGTATTCACCAAAAACTTGTCCCAGTTTTACTAGCCGTTCACAATGGTTGCCCGTATTGGGATCGCGACTTTCAATGGACATGGCAATGGAAAATAGTACTTGTTCGGCATGGTCTAAATCTTCGTTCAGACGCTTTTGCCGCACCAAGGATTTTACACGCGCCGACAGTTCCACTCGATCAAAGGGTTTGGTGAGAAAATCATCTGCACCAACTTCAATTCCCCGGATTCGCGATCGCCTGTCATTTAACGCTGTAATAAAAATCACTGGGATTAACCTAGTCTGCTCATCCTGTTTAAGCAATTGGCACACTTCAAATCCATCCATTCCTGGCATCATCACATCCAGCAAAATCAAATCTGGTTGTTTTTGAGTTACCAATCCCACAACAATGGAACCACTGTCCGCCTCAATCACTTCGTATCCTTCCATCCCCAAGAGGGCAACAGCAGTCATCCGACTGGCGGCATGATCGTCAACAACTAAAACCTTCGGCGGATCTAAATCAAACCCATTCACTTTAGAACCTTTGGCTTGTAGTGTTCTAGAAACCAGTGAATCATCACCACAACTAACATCAGCTTTTATCCAAGAAGACACTGCTTGGCTATCTTCAAGCATAAGGTCTCCTTGAGATAAGCCTAAAGAATAACTCTCCGCATTTTGCGATCCTACGGTATTATTTAAACCCATACTCTTCACTGTGTTAATGGGGTTTGACCCACTAACAATTTGTTCTGTAAAGCCTGTATGGTTGGATTTCCATTGAATCACAAAGGCACTCCAAGTTTTTGCACAAGTTAATAGTGTTAGATTTCAAAAAAAATTAATATTCGATGGTATCTGAGCCGTAGTTTTCATAGGGATTATGTATGATATCAAACTGCCTATTTGAGTTTTTTGCAGTATGTATCTTTTATGTTACGAACAAGGTGTATCTTGTTGTCAAATTTTTTGCTCCTAATTTCCAGTATGATGAATTTTCACAAATGTTAAATCAGGTTTTTTACGGAGATTATTTAACCCAGTAGCGTCAGAAAACGTTATATTTTACCACTTTATATTGAGATATCGGGTTTTGAGTGCTAAATCCTTATTGTAATTATTATATATACATGTTTTTACTTACTTAGTTATAGCAATACTCAAGTACTGTCAATGTTAATGTGATATTAAATACTACCACAAAAACAAGCTATTTGGCTTGTAAAAACTCGTTGCCTGAGTATGTGAATAAAGAAATCAGAAATTTTGCCAAAAAATGTTTACTTTTGTGGAATTAAGGACTAAAGATGAGATTTGTAGCTGCTCAGGTGTAGCCCGTCGTAGACATCACAACCGAACTACAAACTACTTCCCAAAAAATCTCTACTTTGTTTTCCTAATAGCCACCTTTTTCGCCAACGGGAGGTAGGTTCCAGCGAAGAGATTTCTTGCTCTTGTTGTCGCCGCATCACTATGACTTTGGTTGGATCGCTCAATTGAGGATCGCGATAAGGAATAGCAGCGCGAGTTAGCAAGTGTTCTTTTTCAATTTGTGAGAGGGGCAGAGAAGACTCTTTGGGTGAACTAACTTCTGCTTCCCCACCTTTTGCGTGCGATGCCACAGTACCAGGCGATCGCCTTCCCACAGGTGGAGTAGAACCTATGATCAAGCCAGCAGATAAAAGCGCTATGCGTACAGCAGCAGCACAAGAATAGGTGGCTAATAAACCATCTGGATGTAAGCACAATGACAGCTGTTTAATAAATTCAACAGTCCATAATTGAGGACATTGAGGTGGTGAAAAGGGATCGAGGAAAATTGCATCTGCCCAAAAACCCGATTGATGTACTAGCTTTATCGTAGTTCTAGCATCGCCAATTAGTAGCTTCGCTTTTAGGCGAGGTGTTTCCACTTGATGCTCAAAAGCTAGCTCTTGCAACATTTCAACATAGTTACAGTTCCAATTGTCGAACAGGCGATGAGCGATCGCAGCTTGTGGTACAGCTGGATTTAGTTCTAAACCGATTACTTCCACACAACAACTAGGATTCACCGCCCAAATTGTCTGCAAAGCAGCAACCGTGTTATATCCTAGACCATAACAAATATCCAATAGTCGTAAGACTGGTTTTTGCGCTGCTATAGCCAGTTGAGTCGGTTCCACAAACTTGGAAAAACTCTCCTGCGTAGCTCCATAATGGCTGTGAAAGGATTCACCAAACTCTTGAGAGACAAAGGTGAAAGAACCATCTGCTGTGAGCTTAGGTGTAAAATTCTCTAAGTCTGACATCTTACAAAAAAACTAAATAATGACCAATGCCCAATTCCCAATTTGTTGTTTCGCCAACTTGGCTGTTTGAACATCTAGATGATCCGCAAGTCGTTATTGTGGATTGTCGCTTTTCCCTAGCCGATCCACAACTAGGACAACAACAGTACCAGACAAGTCATATAAAGGGGTCATATTACCTAGATTTGAATCAGGATCTTTCTAGTCCAGTGGGTAAGCATGGTGGAAGACATCCTTTACCTAACTCTAATGATATAGCGAAGAAATTTGCGGCGATTGGGGTAAATTACCAAAAAACTTTAGTTGTAGCTTATGATGATTCGCGCTTTGCCTTTGCGGCTCGTCTGTGGTGGCTGTTGCGCTATCTCGGACATGAGCAAGTAGCAGTACTGGATGGAGGCTTTGCTGGATGGCAAAAAGCTGGTTATCCTGTTACAGATGTTATTCCTCCCGCCCGAATGGGTACGTTTGTAGCTCAAGTACAAACAGAAAAGGTGGTAGATATTACAGCGGTGAAAAGTCGGAAAGATAGCCACGAGGTAGTATTGGTAGATTCAAGAGAAAGCGATCGCTACCGAGGAGAACGAGAGCCAATTGATAAAATTGCTGGGCATATTCCCGGCGCAGTCAACTATCCTTGGCAAGAAGTTACAGATTCTTCCGGCTACCTACTCCCTCAAGAGGAACAACGTCGTCGGTGGGAGAAGCTAGAAACAGCCGAAGAAATCTTGGTATATTGCGGTTCTGGCGTTACTGCTTGCGTAAATTTACTTTCTTTAGAATTAGCTGATATTACCAAAGGTAAACTTTATGCGGGCAGTTGGAGTGATTGGATTAGTTATATGTAGTCATTAGTCATTGGTTTTTAACAAATGACTAATGACTAATGACAAATGACAAATTTCAAAACCGACCTAATTGCAAACTGTAATTAATACTGAAGAACCAGCCATCAAAATCAATGTTTTCGGCGGTTGAACTACCCAAACTTGCTCCAGCCTGTAAATTCAGATTACTAGTATTGGATATTCGGTAATTTAAGTGCCCGAATAGCCGATGAAATTGGTCTTCTCGATCGCGTTGTGTAAAGTCTGAGAAGTTACCCTGGTAGTTAATGCCAACCTGGAGAGGCTTTTGCAAGTAGTAGTTCAGAGACACCCAAAAGGTATTGGTTATCCGATTACGACTCGGTGGATCAGCAAAATTTACACTCAATTCGTAAAAGCTATCTAGGGTTAATCTTGAAGTTAAGGGATCTCGCCTTCCTAAAGACAGTTGCAGGGAATTCTCATTTAAAAAGCGATCGCCTGCTTTAAAGCCATCCAGGCGATCGCTGTTGTTGGCATAAAATAAGTGTTGATTGCTCCAAGTGATTTCTCCATACATCCGCTGGGATAGATGCTGGTAAAGACTGAGATTCAATCTCACCTGGTTGTAATGATATTGTGACTGATTTATGTAACGAATGAGATTGCCATCAATTGAGGCGTTTAAATAAGTCTTAGATGTCAAAGGGAAATATGCAGAGGCTAGTGTCAGTCCAGAAATAATTAAACCATCTTCTATGGGACTATCATCTGAGGAAAAAATATTAGTCGTCTGGAAGTAGCCTACACGGCCCTGTAGGTAGCCTATTGGTTTAAAATTCTTAGGTATGATGGGTTGTTCTATTGGTGGTAGCTGCTGTTCTAGGGGTCTTAACCGCACCCGCAACCCCAATTCGCGATCGCTATCAGACTCAGGTGGTTGTTTTGGCGATCGCAGCAGTTCTATTAGCCTCTCTAGCCTTTGAGAATAATCTATCTCAGGTGTCTTTAATAGTCGCTCTTTTGAGTCTGAAGGAGATATTGGCAAATTACTTGGCTGCGATTCTAGCTGTGGCGGGTCATTTTGCCTTTGAGCATTTTCAAGTTCTTCAGTTTGGACTGGAGTTTGAGGTGTTTCTGGTGCTTGCTGTGTCAGATTTAACGGCATTTGAGAGTCTAAAAAATGCGACTCACTCGACTGCTTGCACAGATAGTTAATTGCCTCTTGTTCCAACTTCTGACATAACCGTTGATAACTTACCTGTGTGCTTACTAAACTGTTAGGACGCGAAATATCTGTATTTGCAGATTCTGCCGCATCTACTCTAATGCAACACCAGCTTCCACCACTGGATGCTAATAAAATACAAAAAAACAAATTTTTCCAGTTTTGGAGTCGCATCTGGTTAGATCGCGTTGATCGCGTTTGGCAAATGTAGACCCACAAGCTGTACCGGAAGTTCCGATTCCGAATAGGCAATTGACTGCATCTATTTTAGCCTTGTAGGTATATACTGAAACTACAAACTAAAATTGTTGCTTTTCGGATTTTTTCCCACATTATTGTGTAAAACTGAAATGCCCCGATCAAGTTTCTGCTGAAATTTAGTGAAATATAGCCAGTGAGTAATCTCACAAAAAATCCCTCGCAACTTCTTGTCCTGCATAACTGATAACCCTTTGGCTGAAATGATTAGAGAGAATTATATGTAACGTACTCATTATTTAATTGTTGATATCAAATACTAATTTTTAAATCTGCTACAGATTTTATTACACACTAATGTTAGTTTCGGAAGGAAAAATTCAATCAACTAAGTACATACTACTAATCTGGTTTTATTCCTGAAGTTACTTGCGTAGGGAGGGAGCAGGGAAGAGAAAAAAAGTAATAAAATAATATTGATTTTTCTTAAAAACCAAACATGCATTTATATAGTTTACTTATAATCTCCTCTATTTATTAGAAAGTAAATAAAAATTCAAATAAATTTACCTAAAAAAATCCTATAAAAATTAGCATTTAGATTAAAAATTAATTTTTTTTGTATTAGTTGAAGCTCAAAAATTATTAACCTATGTTTTATAAATCGTTTCCATTATTGGTGATTAGTTTATGGGCAGTTATAGTGCTGCCTTTGCCAAATCGGGTAAGCGCCATAACTCCTCTAACGCGAGCAGAGATTCAGAACCTCCGCAACATCGTACAACTGATACCGAAAGATAAATTGAAGAAACGTCCTGCACGCAAATTAGATGCGATGACTCCTGGGGACGGGTTGTCAACTGGTAGAGCTTCCCTAGCAGATTTACGTTTCAACGATGGCTCTTTGGCACGAGTTGGAGAACAGGCGTTATTTCAATTTTTACCGAAGACTCGTGACTTTAAACTGTCAAATGGGACTGTGTTGCTGCTCATCCCACCAGGACAAGGACAAACACGTATACAAACACCAAATGCAGCAGCAGCAATTCGTGGTTCAGCATTATTTGTGCGCTACGACCAACAAACAGACACCACTATTGTGGGTGCGCTAACAAATAGCGGCATTGAAGTTTCTAACAAGGAAGCTTCTGAAACTCAGGTGTTGGAAGCAGGGCAAATGGTGATTATAGTTAAAGGGAAATTTGATAGGTTATATGATTTTGATCTAAGAAATTTTTATGAAACGAGCCAACTGGTTCGAGAACTTGATTTGAACAGGCAAAATCCTGTACCTACACCTGATCCTGCAATCACAAGTGTTCAAGCCGAAACTGTTGAGGCTTTGGAAGCACAGCCACCGATAAAAGGCGAGGGAGTATTTGAAATGAAGCTAACTCCTACACCCGACACCCCAGCTAAGACAACACCTAACGCCTCAACTGAGACAAAACCCAACGCCTCAACTGAGACAAAACCCAACGCCTCAACTGAGACAAAACCCAACGCCTCAACTGAGACAACACCAGTCACCCCAATTGAGACAACATCCGACACCCCAACTGAGACAACACCAGTCACCCCAATTGAGACAACATCCGACACCCCAACTGAGACAACACCAGTAACCCCAATTGAGACAACACCAGTCACCCCAACTAAGACAACACCAGTCACCCCAATTGAGAAATTACTCAACACCCCAATTGAGAAATTACTCAACACCCCAATTGAGACAACACCCATAACTCCAATTGAGACAACACCCATAACTCCAATTGAGACAACACCCGACACCCCAATTGAGCCAACACCCGACACCCCAATTGAGCCAACACCCGACACCCCAATTGAGCCAACACCTGTAACTCCAATTGAGACAACACCCGACACCCCAATTGAGCCAACACCTGACACCCCAATTGAGCCAACACCTGTAACTCCAATTGAGCCAACACCCGACACCCCAATTGAGACAACACCCAACACTCCAATTGAGACAACACCCGACACCCCAATTGAGCCAACACCTGTAACTCCAATTGAGCCAACACCCGACACCCCAATTGAGACAACACCCAACACCCCAATTGAGACAACACCTGTAACTCCAATTGAGCCAACACCTGTAACTCCAATTGAGACAACACCTGTAACTCCAATTGAGCCAACACCTGTAACCCCAATTGAGCCAACACCTGTAACTCCAATTGAGACAACACCTGTAACTCCAATTGAGACAACACCTGATACCCCAATTGAGCCAACACCTGTAACTCCAAGTGACTCTCCAAGCACATAAAAATACTAATGGGGGTACAAGATAGATGCTCTGCAAACACCGAACACGGTTTGTTTTATTAATATTGTGTAAATCCTGATGGAACTTAGCTGTTACAACGCAGCAGCTAAGACTTATACCCCACACCAGAGGCATAACCATAACAAACAATTGTAGTTACTCCCTCTACAGCAATCACAGCAAAAAGTGATATTCCCTACGACGAGATAACATCTGCTAACGCTAGATTAAATCAAGGACAGGACTTATACAGGGTTCACCAGATATCCTTATATAGTTCAATCACATTCTGTGTGTAAGTTCCCAGGAACTGATTTGTTGCTAAAGAGAACATAAATTTATGACTTTTGATTACGACCTGTTTGTGATTGGTGCGGGTTCTGGAGGTTTGGCGGCTTCCAAAAGAGCGGCTAGTTATGGCGCAAAAGTGGCGATCGCTGAATATGATTTAGTTGGTGGCACTTGTGTGATTCGCGGTTGTGTTCCCAAAAAACTTATGGTCTATGGCTCTCACTTTCCTGCATTGTTCAGTGACGCTTCAGGCTATGGCTGGAAAGTGGGTAATGCTGAGTTTAACTGGGAATATTTCATTACATCTATAGATAATGAAGTTCGGCGACTGTCGCAACTACATATAAGCTTTTTAGAAAAAGCCGGAGTGGAACTAATTTCAGGTCGCGCCACATTGGTAGACCCCCACACGGTAGAAGTTGATGGACGAAAAGTTACAGCAGACAAAATTTTAATTGCTGTTGGTGGGCGTCCTGTCAAGCCAGATTTACCAGGAGTGGAATATAGCATTACCTCCAACGAAATCTTTCATTTAAAAGAACAACCAAAACACATCGTCATTATTGGCGCTGGTTATATTGGCACAGAATTTGCTTGTATTATGCGCGGTTTGGGTTCTGAGGTAACACAAATTACCAGAGGTGAAAAGATTTTGAAGGGTTTTGATGAGGATGTCCGTACAGAAATTGAAGAGGGAATGACGAATCACGGAATTCGGTTGATTAAGAATAATGTGGTGAAAGCAATTGAACGTGTGCCAGAAGGTTTGAAACTGACTTTATCAGGAGACGATCAAGAACCAATAATTGCCGACGTATTTTTAGTTGCGACAGGTCGAACTCCCAATGTAGATGGACTAGGTTTAGAAAATGCTGGGGTTGATGTTGTCCCTAGTTCTATCGAAGGCCCTGGATATGACACTACAAATGCGATCGCAGTCAATGAATATAGTCAAACTAGTCAACCAAATATTTTCGCTGTTGGCGATGTCACTGACCGAATCAGTTTAACTCCCGTGGCCATTGGCGAAGGTCGCGCTTTTGCCGATAGTGAATTTGGGAATAACCGCCGTGAATTTTCTCACGAAACTGTTCCCACAGCCATATTTTCTAATCCAGAATCCGCGACCGTCGGCTGGACAGAAGCCGAAGCCCGCGAGAAACTTGGTGATGCTGTTACAATTTATCGCACTCGCTTCCGGCCCATGTACCACAGTTTGACTGGTAAGCAAGAGAAGATAATGATGAAGTTAGTGGTTGATAGCAAGACTGATAAAGTGCTGGGCGCTCACATGGTAGGTGAAAATGCAGCCGAGATTATTCAAGGTATGGCGATCGCTGTGAAAATGGGCGCAACCAAAAAAGACTTTGACGCTACTGTGGGTATTCATCCCTCAGCCGCAGAGGAATTTGTCACAATGCGTTAACTAGGTCATTGTCCTTTGTCTTTTGTCTCTTACTGTTTAAGCTAAAACTAATGACCAATGACAAATGACTAAGGATGACCCTAACGGTAAAACTTGGATGTTTACTCAGTATATCTACTTGCACGGCTTTGCTTCCAGCCCTAATTCTGCCAAAGCACGGGATATAAGCGATCGCTTTTCCCAAATTAAAACAAAGCTGAAAATTCCCGATTTGAATGTCGGCGATTTTTCCCAGTTGACCATCACTCGTCAGATCACTCAAGTTGCGGCAGGATTCAGTGATGATTCTACGCCAGTAACGCTGATTGGCTCAAGTTTGGGCGGTTTGACCGCTGCCCACTTGGGTCAGCAATATTTACAAGTACAGCGTCTTGTACTGCTAGCACCAGCTTTTGGGTTTTTATCTCATTGGTTGCCCAAGCTAGGAAATGAAGAAGTACAGCGTTGGCAGCAAGAAAAACATATCATGGTCTACCACTATGGGGAAGGGCGATCAATTCCTTTAAGCTACAATTTCGTGACAGATGCCGCCCAATACCAAGAAAAGCTTTTGCAACGTCCTATCCCCACCCTAATTTTGCATGGAAAAAAGGATGAAGTTATCCCCATCGAAGCCAGTCGTGACTTTGCGCGTTCACGTCCTTGGGTGGAGTTAGTCGAACTCGACAGTGACCACGCTTTAGGTAATGTTATGGAAGAAATTTGGCAGGCAATTCGACTCTTTTGCCAATTACCTTGAGGCTGTAAAATATTAAACTCTTATATAACTAAATGTCCTTAGTAATTTGTCCTTTGTTAGTTACCAATGACTAATGACTAATGACTAATGACCAATGACTAATAACTAAAACTATGCTTCCCTTCATCCGGTCAGATTTAGCACAATTTAGTGCGTACAAACCCCACCCCAGCAGCGATACAGCCGCATCTGTCCCCACACAGTTCGATCGGCTGGATACAAATGAAAGCCCCTATGATTTACCACCTGAGCTAAAAGAGAAGCTAGCCTGGACGTATCAGCAAGTAATTGAAACAAATCGTTATCCCGATGGTGGACATGAAACACTTAAGGATGCGATCGCCGAGTATGTCAACGAGTCAGCCGCCCTTTCACCATCTTTGTTTACTGCTGCCAATATTTCTGTTGGTAATGGTTCAGATGAACTAATCCGCTCTTTATTAATCGCCACCTGTCTAGGAGGAGAAGGTTCAATTCTCGTTGCTAATCCCACTTTCTCTATGTACGGGATTTTGGCACAAACTTTGGGCATTCCTGTAGTGGCAGTGGGTAGAAATGAAACCAATTTTGAAATTGACATCAGCGCCGCACAGTCCGCCATCGAACAAACTCAAAATCCTCCCATTCGCGTAGTTTTCGTAGTGCATCCCAATTCACCGACTGCCAATAGCTTAACTGCGGCAGAGTTGGCATGGCTAAAAAGTTTACCACAACATATTTTGGTAGTAATTGATGAAGCTTATTTTGAATTCAGTAAAAATACTCTAGTACATGAATTAACTCAACACCCTAATTGGATTATATTACGTACTTTTTCTAAAGCCTTCCGATTAGCATCTCTCCGTGTCGGTTATTGCGTCGCTCATCCCGAAGCGATCGCCATCTTAGAAAAAGTTCGCTTACCCTACAATCTCCCCAGCTTTTCCATCGCAGCAGCATTAGTTGCTTTACAAAACCGCACACTCTTACTTGAATCAATTTCCCAAACTCTGAGTGAACGAGCCAAACTAATCGAAATTTTATCCCAACAACCAGAACTACAAATTACTCCAAGTGCTGCCAACTTTATTTACCTGCGTCTTCAACCAAATGGCTCTCATCCGCAAGATACTGCTTTAAAAACTTTCCACCAAAAACTTAGGACACTCGGCACTCTTGTGCGACACATTAGCGGAGGATTACGAATTACTGTCGGGACAATAGAAGAAAACACCCGCACCGTAAATCGAGTACAAGCTGCTTTGGCAAATTTGGAATCTTAGCAATTAGTTCAGTAATTAAATCTGCTGTCCATCTCACTACCCAAACGGCGTACTATTCCCACTGTTTGTGGCAGCACACCCACTAAAAGAGCAAATGCAACATCCGGTAGAAGATGCACGATTTCTGGTGGGAAGTATTGTTCAAATTGATCAAGAATTTTTTGGACTCGCTGCCCAGGCACTGGGTTTTCTGTAATTTGTTTAATCAATCGAATCCACTGTCGTCTAATCAAGTAAGCCTTCTGGCGATCCTCATTAGATTCGGGAGTTAATAAAGACAGATTACCTATAGGCAGTGCCCTTTGGCAATCACAATCATAATCCCCACCCACAGCAGCCCCAGGCCCAGCAAACTCTGCATGGTAGCGCTTAAAGAGTATTAATCCATTTCGTCTACGACTATTGACGATGAAGACTTCTCCACTGTGCAAACGTGTCAGGATATCCAAACTTTGCGATTGCTCAGTTCCGTCTGACATGACAAGAGAGTCAAGGAAACTAGTTTCAGGGTAATAAGTTGATACCATAGAGGTCTGATAGCGTCGATGCTGTTCGCTATCCATGTTTTTTAAACTTTCAACGAATGTGGTAGTAGTATGCACTTCAAAACAAAATTAGTTGTTATATCAAATCAGGTTTTTGAATTCTTTTATTATCAAGACCTTTCTGGCCAATTTATCTAAAATAGCAATAGATAGGTGTTGTTTCAGTAATTGAGTGATTATATTTTATGAGATATAACTAGATTTGTCTGTAAACTATTAGAGTGTTTTATTAAAGTTTTTATAAAGATGAATATCTTAATTACAAAGTTATTATGAGGAAGTGATGATTTTGTTAAAATTAATTTCGCATATGCTGCTATTATAATGCATTTATTTATATATATCTAATACTTTAAAATATTTGTTAATGATAAATCCAAAAATGCAAAATATAATACTTTGAAAATATTAATTTTTTTTACTAAAAAGATACTTTGTTAAGATGACCGAGAAGATTTTTCGTAAAAAGAAAGTATAAATCAAATATTATTCCTAAAAAGAATTATCAAAAGCTATTTACTCGCTTCGTCAATTAATCGATTTTAGCTGTTATCTGGATACTTCACTAAATATTGACTAGATTTTTAATTAGATTCGTCTGTGTTTAATTACCAAATTAGTCGCAATACAAAACTTGACAATTGCTAAAATCCGATTCAGATAATCTAGTCAGCACTCAGGTGCTTATGCAATAACATCTGGCTTGAGCGTCTGAGAAAAAATGTATTCCAATTAGATTCAACTTTATGCACCCGGTATCCCAGCTTGAAATAAAGCTGTCTTGCTTGATGGTTATTTTCTAAAACATGGAGATATAAGTCTTGAAATCCCCACTCACGAGAGACTTTTTCACAGCTAGTAAGTAATCCTGAAGCCACACCATGTCTACGGTATTTTGGGTGAACCGCTAAATTAGATAAGTAAGGAAAACCTACGCCAACCTGGTTCCAGGAATCACTGTAGCGTACACCCAATTCCACACTTCCCACTAAGTTATTAACTTCACCACTAGTAGCTTCAAAAGCTACTAAACAAATATGACGGGGCGCAGGTGATGCCATCCGATGCCTTAAGTCTTCGTAAATACCCAGACG
This sequence comes from Nostoc edaphicum CCNP1411, assembly GCF_014023275.1. Taxonomy (NCBI): domain Bacteria; kingdom Bacillati; phylum Cyanobacteriota; class Cyanophyceae; order Nostocales; family Nostocaceae; genus Nostoc; species Nostoc edaphicum. Next base: position 3,777,651 of record NZ_CP054698.1, on the reverse strand, counting down.
TAGCAATGGAAAAGCCCATCCCCATATACCGTTGTGGGAGTGAAAGCTTTCAGTAATAATTTGGGCAACACCAATCAAATCAGCAGGTGTAGCCGCACGAATTTGGAATTGGCAGGAAGCTGGATCGATTGGCAATTGGTGGTATGGATGAAAAAACCGATATTTCAAGGCTAGTTTAGTATTGATTTTATTCAACGAAAAATTTCTCAAATATCCTAAAAAACCATTTTAACTAAATGAAAACTTAATAGCTGCCCAGGAGATTAAGCTGACTGGATATTGCTAATTCGTTTTTGCTTGTGGATCAAACAAAGTTTTACACTTTAGTTTGGGGTTTTATAACCTGTATTTTTGAAAGAGTCTTAGGAGTTACGGTTTTATAAATCCATAATCTTAAGTTTGGTAAGTTCAGGTGCATCCCCTGTTTCAGCTAGAGAGGAGATCAGATTGTTACATCTGTAAAGTGGTATAGCTTTGGTTGAGTGGGCAGAGACATAGCATAACTTGTCCGTAGGCAGCATCTACAAAATTGTTAAGTAAGTACACCATAAGGAAACTCTGGTTTCAAACCACCCTTGTTTGCAGTACTGAACCTGTTTTTGCAGTTGCCGCTACATCGAGACTACTTTTCTACTGAGTCATAGGGATAGGCTGTACAGCTAGTGGGACAAGAATCTACAAGGCTCCCTCATCCCTAATCTCTGACTCCTCAACGACTACCACTTGTCTTAATGATAGTTCTGATTGCTAAATTAGAAAGAGGTATTTGTCTAATAGTATACTTTGGCTTTAAATATTATTGTTTTAATTTTGTTGGCTCTACCATGACTACCATAAATAAAATTTACCTGCAAATGTTAGTACAACTGCCGCAGAGGGAAAACTTAATATGCAGCTTCATCTGGATTTTTCAGCTAGCTATGAGCGCTGTATGTAGTATCAGACATTGCTCACAGGAGGTGAAGGAAGATTTGGCAAGCAAGCATCGACTCTGTAACACTAAAACAGACTATGAAAGCAATTACACTGCACCAAAGCAAACGGTAATCGGCACAAGCCATTGAGACGAATTCCTGTGAGTAAACGCTCCTACACTCAGCAGTCATGTAGCCAAGCAGCTTTATTGGTCGAAATGCTCTGCTATTACCTGACTCAGAAAAATCCTTACCTGATCAGATTATTCTTTATCCGACTGCCGTTGCAGCAGGAAAGCGGTGCATGAAATCCCAAGCAAACAGTAAGCCTAAAATTTTGGTTGTCGATGATGAACCAGACAACCTTGACTTGCTTTACCGTACTTTCTATCGCGACTATAAGGTGCTAAGGGCAAACTCTGGCCCTGCGGCACTCGATCTGCTGGCTCAAGAGGGAGAGGTCGCGGTGATCATCTCCGATCAGCGGATGCCGATGATGAGCGGTACAGAATTTTTGAGCCTGACAGCAACTCAATATCCAGATATTATCCGGATTATTTTAACTGGCTACACCGATGTCGAAGACCTGGTGGAAGCAATCAACGCTGGTAAGGTATTCAAATATGTCACCAAACCGTGGGAAGCTGAGGAACTCAAAGGAGTGGTACGTCAAGCTTTGGATACCCACAATGTTCTCAAAGCCAGAACCCGCGAACTTACCCGCACACTCCGTCAAGAATCGCTGCTGAATACGGTTACAAATACGATTCGTAGTGCTTTAGACTACAGACAAATTTTGCAAGCAATTGTAGATACAGTGGGTCATATGTTGGAGGTGGATGTCTGTCTGTTGCGTCCCTTCCAAGATGAGCAGTTGGCGGATAAAGGATTCATTTACCAGAAGGCTGTTTCTGAAGAAGCTCTTGAGCAGGGGAACGGGGGAGCAGAGGAAGAGGGGAGCAGAGGGGAAGTTTCAGTAAGTCTTTCCCCTATGCCTCTTTTGGCTCAGACAGTGTGGGAAACCCGCGAAGTCCAGGTGATTCATGATGTGATCGATGATGAGCGTATTCACGGTAATACTCCCGAACTGCGTGAGCGTGGGCAAGCTTTTGCTGCTGCTGACATTTGTTCTAGTTTAGTTGTGCCCTTGATCTGCCAACAAGAACTAATGGCAGTATTAGCACTGCACCAGTGTTCTGTTCCTCGCTTCTGGGGCGATGATGAGGTGCAGTTAGTGTTGATGGTAGCGGATCAGGCAGCCTTAGCTTTGTCTCAAGCTTATGCTTACGAACAAGTACGTGCCCTTGCCAAGCGAGAAGCTCTAATTAATACGATTACTAGCGCGATTCGCTCTAGTTTAGATCCCCAAGATATCTTTGCGGCGATCACTCAGCAATTGGGACAAGCTTTACAAGTCGATGGCTGTGTCCTGTCTTTGTGGACAGAAGAAGATGAGTTTGTTGAGTGTGTAGGCTTGTATGACAGTTTTCAACATTCAGAAAATTTGCGTAGGCACAACCCGTCGCAGGCATCGCCAGTCTCAGACAAGAATTCAAGTAGCAATAATCACCTTTCAACCCAGAGATTACCTTATTCTCAAGCATCCATACAAGAGAATCCCATCCTCCAACAAATGCTACAGACACATGAACCTGTGGTAATTGGTAATGTGAGCCATTCTCCCTCAGATGTATGGGGTTTTGATTTACCTTTAAAAATGCCAGCGCGATCGCTCATGTTCGTGCCATTATTGGCTGATGGCAAATGTATTGGTAGTATTACTTTGCATGAAGGTAAAAAAGTACGTCAGTGGTTGCCATCTGATATCGATTTGGCGAAAGCAGTAGCAGCGCAAGCCGCGATCGCTGTGCAACAATCACACTTATATCAAAAAACTCGCCAACAAGCTGAACGCTTATTGGAATTAGATAAACAAAAAACCGAATTTTTCCAAAATATCTCCCATGAATTTCGCACACCCATCACCTTGATTCAAGGGCCTTTAGAGTCAGCGGTGGCGGCTGGTGAGGGATTATCTTACTCTCAAAGTGCGATCGCCCTGCGTAACTCTCGCCGTCTGCTGCGGCTGGTAAATCAACTCCTCGATTTACAACGCCTGGATGCGGGAAGAATGCAACCTAGTTTCCATCCCTGCGATTTAGTCGAATTTGTCAGCCAAATTGTGGAATCTTTTCGTCCCTACTGTGAGAAAAAGAAACTGCATCTCACTACACAGTTAGATGAATGTTCTACGGTGTACTTGGACATGGAAAAATTTGACAAGGTGGTTTATAACCTTCTGTCAAATGCCATGAAGTTTACTCCTGAAGGTGGCACAATCAGTGTCAGACTAAAATCTGAACGTAATCGTTGCATATTGCAAGTACAAGATACTGGAATCGGCATTGTTCAAGAACAAATTCCCCACCTATTTGAGCGCTTCCGCCAAGCTGAAGGTTCCGCAAACCGATCCTATGAAGGCAGCGGTTTGGGTTTAGCCTTAGTTAAAGAATTAGTAGAATTACATGGTGGTCAAGTCAGCGTGGAATCAGTTTACGGTGAAGGCACTACCTTTAGTTTATGGCTTGTGACTGGAAATGCTCATTTACCCGCACAGCAAGTACTAGAAACGTCAACAGAACTGAATACGAGCCGTGCTAGCGTAGAATTGGCTGATTTAGAACTAGTAGAGTCAACAACAGACCATATTGAAGATATTACAAAAAACTTTGCCCCCAGTATTGATACTCAAGACTCAGCACTTAAGACTCAGCACTCAATTTTAGTTGTAGATGACAACCCGGATTTGCGAACCTATGTATCTGAGATTTTCCGCCGCAATGGCTATCATGTACAGACGGCTCGTAACGGTCATGAAGGGCACAGTAAAGCTAAGGAAATTATACCCAGCTTGATTGTGACTGACTTAATGATGCCCTTGGTCAGCGGACTTGAGATGATTCAGATGATTCGCAATGAGGCGAAGTTAAAAGGAATACCAATCATTCTGCTGACAGCGAAAATAGATGAGGAAACTCGCATTGAAGGTACAGAACATGGTGCGGACGCTTATTTAGCAAAACCATTCAACGATCGGGAACTATTGGCGGAAGTTCGCAATCTTTTAGCGTTGAAGGAAAATGAACGACGAATCGTGGAGTTAAATACTTATCTAACAGAATCGGTACTAAAACGCTTTTTACCAGCTGTCTTGGTGCAAAAAGCCGCAACCGGGGATTTAACGTTAGATTTGCGCCCAGAACCACGCTTAATTACAGTTTTGTTTAGTGACATTGTGGGTTTTACACAGCTAGCAAATACTCTCAGATCCCGGCGAGTAGCAGAGTTGCTAAATGAATATTTAGAAGCCATGACCAAGGTTGTCTTTAGTAATGGCGGCACTGTAGATAAATTTATGGGAGACGCTATCTTAGCTTTATACGGAGCGCCGGAAGAACTAACCCCTAATGAACAGGTACGTCGTGCTATTAATACAGCCAGAGCAATGCATCGTTCACTCGCGGAATTGAACCAACGCTGGCAAGACCAAGGTGTATTCGATGGTCACAAACTTACTAGCGTCCAGTTCCGGTGCGGTATCCACCAAGGTACTGCTGTTGTGGGGATGTTTGGTAGCGCTGAACGTGCCGATTATACTGCTATTGGCCCAAGTGTGAATATTGCTGCTAGATTACAAGCTGCCGCTGTTCCCGGTACAATCCTGGTTTCTGCTGCCGTGGCAGATTATTTACAGGAAGGAGAAATTACTAAAGGTAGTCCGCTAGAACTTAAAGGAGTAGATGAAACAGTTTTGACTTTCGCTGTTACACCAGAGATAATGGTTAATCGCTAAAATTTAGACTGGTATTTGAAAGCATTATCAATGAATAAGAGTGCCTAATCATATCCAGTTTCTATAATATGACACCATCGGTTGCAGACAAAACTCCAATTCCAGCCAAAGTCTGGAGGCGACACACCGATCCACCAGGTTTGTGGATTTCTGTCGTTATAGGTTCAGTCTCTCTGCATTTGCTGGCGTTCTGGCTGATGGGCTCATCTAATGCAGTTAGCCTGTGGTTTCCCCAGCAAAGTCAATCTGCTGTTCCCATTGAATTGATAGACATTGCTCCCAACACAAAATCAATAATCAAATCAAAATCAACACCCAAAACAGTTTCGCCAAAGCCAGTATCCTCAGCGAAAAAGTCTGTACCAGCACGTTCACCACAAACAACACGAACTACGCCCAGAAATCAAGATATTGGCGCAATAAATTCTGCTGATAATCTACAGCGAAAGAGCCGCATTGCAGACTCTCGACCTAATAGCCAACCCTTTAGACAACGGACAGTTACTAAACCGACACCGACACCGACAGCCACACCAATACCGACAGTCACACCAACACCGACACCGACAATTCCAGTCGGTAATCTACCTTGGAACCGTCGTCAAGAAATCAAATTGGGAAAGGGAACACGACTACCACCAGGTATTCCAGCAAATCCACCACTTTCGGAACCTGAAAACAGGGAAACTCCACTTACTCCCACAGGAGAAACTTCACCAACTCCAACTAGGGAAACTCCACTTACTCCCACAGGAGAAACTCCGCCAACTCCAACTAGGGAAACTCCACCTACTCCCACAGGAGAAACTCCGCCAACTCCAACTAGGGAAACTCCACCTACTCCCACAGGAGAAACTCCACCTACTCCCACAGGAGAAACTCCACCTACTCCCACAGGAGAAACTCCACCTACTCAAGCTCAGGGAGCGTCGGTAGCAATAGTAGCTCCTTTACTCAGAGATGAAGTGAGTAACTTGATAAAAGCAGGAAGATTACGACAAGATGCTTTACCCGACGTTATCGCTTTATACAGGGGAAGCAATACAAAACAATTAGACTCAAGTTTTCTTGTCCACAATTCTGGACTTGAACCAGCACAACTCTTGGCTAGCTTAATAATTGATAACAATGGCAACTTTCAACAGGCTGTAGTTCTAGAAATAGAACCAGCAACACTGCAAAGTGAAAAAAACACATACGAGCAAGTTCTCAGCGAAGTTTTCAAAACAGAAAACTTTATTGCTGCTCATAACAACGATCGCACAAAACCAGAATTGAGCAATCTGTATGTCAGGATCAAAATCCAACCAGCCAATTCCAACTAAATGCTTGAATTTTTACAAAAACTGTGTTACATTTATAGGGTTGGAAATGCGCGGGCGTAGTTTAGTGGTAAAACTATAGCCTTCCAAGCTATTAATGCGGGTTCGATTCCCGCCGCCCGCTTAGAAAAATTCTGAAATTAACTATTTCAAGCAGTAAATCTTGGCTTGGTAAAGTAACCAGCTAAACTTCAATTTTTTAAAATTTAGTGGCAGGTTAAAGAAGGAAGACATTCTTCAACCTGATTTGCAGTTTGACTACCTAACTGTTGTTTGATAGTTGGCAGCACTTAATCGTGTTTATGATCTCGGAGTCAGCAGCCTATAAATCGCTTAATACATCTTGATTTTTGAATTTAGCATTGTTGCTAATTGAGGTTTTCTAGCCGAATGCGTGGATCGGCTGCTTTGAGCAGCAAGTCGGCGATTAAATTGCCAACAATCAACAGCACTGCACCCATTACTAAGCTTGCCATTAATAAATATAAATCTTGAGCTTGTAAAGCCTGTAAAGCTAATCTCCCTAAACCGGGCCAGTTGAAGAAAAATTCGGCAATAAAGGCACCATTTAATAAACCAGCTAATTCAAAACCCAATAAGGTAATCAAGGGATTTATGGCGTTGCGGAGTGCATGAACGTAGATAACGCGGTTTTCTGGCAGACCTTTGGCACGAGCCGTTTGGATGTAATCTTGACGTAGCACATCCAATAATTCGCCGCGAGTGATGCGTTGTAAACCAGCAAAACTAGTAATTGAGAGGGCGATTGTGGGTAAAATCATGTGCCAGCCGACATCTAAGATTCTGCCAAACCACGATAGTTCCGAGTGATTGATGCTAGTCATACTCCCCACAGGGAACAGTGGAGAGGTGATTTGGGCTAAAACCAGCAACGCTAAGGCTGTGATGAAACTGGGAAAGCCCTGTCCAGCGTAACTGATCACCTGTAGAATGCGGTCTGCTAGTTTATTTTGATTAACAGCGGCAAAGATCCCTAAAGGGATGGCGATCGCCCATGTGACAATTAAAGATGCGATCGCTAATAGCAAAGTAGCTGGTACTCGTTCCCACAGCAGCGACGATACTGAACGTTGATAAATAAAACTCGTGCCGAAATCTCCTTTTGTCAAGATTCGCCACAGCCACAGCCAAAATTGCTCTAGCCAAGACTTATCCAGACCAAATTGCCGCTTGATTTCCTCAATTCTTTCTGGAGATATCTTCGGATTTTGCCGTAGCGTATCTACATAATCACCGGGAGCGAGTTGAATTATGAAAAACGATAATGCTGACGCCAACAACAAAGTTAGCAGTGCTTGCAATAGCCGCTTTACCACATAAATAAAAGTGTCGCTCGTGACTAGCCTGATTAGCCAATCTCGACCTGTCTCCAAGGAAATTCTCGTAGATGTCATTTGTCTTTTGTCCTTTGTCCTTTGTCCTTTGTCCTTCCTCATTAGTCAGTTGTTTTCTACTGACTAATGACTAATGACCAATGACTAATGACTAATATTCAATTACAGAGATAATCGGCACGTCTGGTAGGTATTTACGCCCTTCTAAATCCCGTAGTTCGATAATAAACCCAAAACCTACTAGTTCGCAGTCAATCTTCTGTACCAACTTTGCTGTGGCACTGGCAGTTCCACCTGTGGCAATCAAATCATCCACAATTAAAACTCGGCTACCTTGATGTAAAGCGTCTTGATGCACTTCTAGGCAATCTGTACCATACTCTAGTTCATATTCAATTGAGTGAACGGCTGCTGGTAACTTACCTTTTTTGCGGACGGGGATAAAACCAGCCCCTAATTTATAAGCCAGAGGTGAACCAAAAATGAATCCCCTCGACTCCATACCAATGACATAATCTGCTGTTATTCCAGCTTCATTACATTTTTGTGTTAAAAAGTCAATAGTGTAGCGCAATCCCTCTGGATCGCGAAGCAGCGTAGTAATATCCCGAAATAAAATTCCGGGTTTTGGGAAATCTGGGATGTCACGAACGAGAGACTTTAAATCCATAAAATGGGGAGTAGGGAGTAGGGATTAGGGAAAGTTAGGAGTGAAGAGTGAGGAGTTATTAATTTAAATTCATAGCTATGCCAGTCCCCAGTCACCAGTCTCCAGTTCTCAGTCCCCAATTTCAGATACCTGAAAAATCGTACACTATAATGTCATACGCTGGGGGTCGAGGCTGAAACTTCGCCTTTTATTGACGATAATTAGAATCTAAACCAAGCTAGAAAAGGGATTGCACTTACAAATGAGGTGAATTAACTGATGTTTTAAGATTTTGATTTCAATATAGGGAAACCTTTGAGTAGAAAGAGCTAACTAATGTATATATCAGGTAGTCATGTTAATGCCACAAATCTAGTGTTCAAGTCTTGGCTACCGATCTTAAATTTGTTTTACCTAATCTGTTGGAACCGCACAAGGTATTTATAGAATGAATGTCTCCGCAAGTTTAACGCCGTTCAACAGTTCAACCCAAGAGTCACTGCCAATGATTCTGGACACTTTACCAGATCCTGCGATCGCTTCCAAAACCTGTCCTCGGAGAACCAGGCTGCAAATTGACCTGATTTTACTGGCAATTGAAGCTTTAGAGCTTGGTGGTTCGGAAGCAATCCTGGCTTTTGCTCAAGAGTTGGATCTTAAAGGAATTGTTAAAGATAGGGTGAATTTATGGCGGATGCGTAGCTCTAACCCGCTACGAAGGGCGCACATGCGCCGTCCCTTAACTATTATGGAAGCAAAAGCTCTGGTGGTCATTGCTTGCTACATAGCACGGCGTTTAACTGTTGTCATTCGCCAGTTACTAATGATATGTGAACAAATGGAAGAAAAGCAGATTCCATTAGAACAGAATTTGCGGCTATCTAATTACCTAGAAAGGTTTAGAGCACATTTTAAGAGCCGGATGAATGCTCGGCGTTCTGGTGTCTTAGCATTAACTTCTGATGAAAAATTAGATGCGCTAGCAATCAATTTGTTAGGACAATTACTCTTTTGTACTGGTACAGCTGGAATGCAGCGGTTCTGGATTAGTCTTTTTGACGGTGAAGTGGAATGAATATTCAACGTAAGTACAGTCTACCTAATTGTACACTGCTTTTAGAAGGGTTAAGTGATGTCACTAGGGCCGCACACTTCCAGGAAATGCGCCCAGAATTATCAATATTGGTAAATGCAGAATGCTATTTATCTGGTTACAACCAACCGATAACGGGAGGGCGAGAATTTTTTGAAAGTTTGGTGAGGGCTGTTAGTGGCTATGCCCAAGAATTTTTAAGTAGTGTACCTAATCCCCAAGCACATAACCAGGAATCGGAACTGGTAGAGTTTCAAAAAATTGACAGCAACCGACACAGGTTAATCATCCATTCAGAAGGTGCTCCAGAGGGGTTCGAGTCTCAGTCTAATAATTCCAAACGCCCGCCTATTGAAATAGATTTAAATACGGTGCAGTTGTTTGATTTAGTGGAAGCAGTGGATCAGTTTTTTGCTGATACCCAGACTCTACCAGAACTATCCCTAGAACTACAACCAGTTACCAGACGCTATGGCGGTGCTAGTCAAGCCTTAATCAAGCAAGCTATTCCTGCTGCTGTAGGAGTCTCAAGTTTAGCAGTAGCAGCGATCGCATTTAACTTGATTCCACCTCCCCAAATGCGTCCACCGCAGCCTAAGACAGATGAGCAAACTAGCTCTACAACAAAGAGCATTACTCCTCCAGCATCAGCTGCTGCAACACCTATTGCGGCTCCAACGCCCACACCAACACCTACAGCTAGTGCAAAGCCAGTAGTTAAAGATTTAGAAGCACTTTTAAATACAGTTTCGGAAATTACTGATCCATCGCAGCTGCGTGCATTGAATCGCCAAGTATATAACCAAATTCATCCAACTTGGACTAATCGCTCTGGATTGCAACAGGATTTGATCTATCGTCTGGGTGTAGCTGCGGATGGAGCGATCGTTGGTTACAAGGCGGTGAATAAAGAGGCAAATCAAGGAGTCGGGCAAACTCCTCTGCCTAACTTACTTTATAATCCTGCTAACCGCGCTCCCATTTCTAATGAACCGATCGCTCAATTCCGAATAGTGTTTACTACACAAGGTGTGCTGCAAGTTAGTCCTTGGCGGGGATATGCTAGGACACCAGAGGTAGTAGGAGCAAAAATTACTGACTCTAATATAACTAAAGGTTTAAATCAAAAACTTTATAATACAGTTCGCCAAACCTGGAATGGTACCCCCACATTTACGCGAGATTTGAAATATCGGGTAGCGCTCAACAAAGAGGGTGTAATCGCTGACTATGAACCACTAAACCAAGTCGCCTTTGACTATTTTCGGGAAACACCCCTTCCCAAGATGTTCAACGATATCTACGGTTCTAATGTAGCTGCTCCCAATAACAAAGAACCTCTCGCCCACTTCCAAGTAATATTCAAGCCTAGCGGTAAACTTGAAGTCACTCCTTGGCAGGGATATCAGTAATTGGGCATGGGGCATGGGGCATGGGGCATGGGGCATGGGGCATGGGGCATGGGGCATGGGGCATGGGGAAGAGAATTAAGTTCCTATTCCCTATTCCCTATTCCCTATTCCCTATGGATTTTAGATAAGCATTAAGCTTGGGCAACAGTTCATCAAGGATTGGTTTAAATCTGCTTACCTGTTCATTTGTCAATAACTGTCTGGCGTAGGCTAACCTCAACCAGCTGATAGTTTCATACAAAGACCCTCTCGCAATCTTGACAAAACGCCGATTGTCTTGGTCGCTATATCTACCTCTACCTTCTGCGATGTTGGCACAAATACTATCAGCAGACCGAACAATTTGCTTGCCCAGTGTATCTTTAGTGAAATTGTCCCATCCTTTAACAATACGCCAAATTTCATTAGCTAACTTTTCGGCGAGTCTATAAACTTCTAAGTCCTCAAAATCAGGTCTTCTCACAAAAGTCCATTGATCATTTATTGATCAATAGTTCCCAATTCCCAATGCCCCATGCCCAATGCCCAATTACCTTGTAATCCGCCGCATATAATTTCCCCATAATTGAGCGGCTTGAGCACTGCTACCAGATGTTGGGGAATTATTGTCGTTTCCCAGCCAAACGCCAGTTACAAGTCGCTGACTAGGGATAAAACCAATAAACCACAAGTCAACGTTTTTATCAGTCGTGCCAGTTTTACCAGCTTCCCCTAATCCAATGGCGGCACTACGACCAGTACCTCTTGTAACTACACCACGCATCAAACTAGTCATTTCATCGGCTACACCATTTGTCAGCACTCGTTTGTTGGCATCTGGATCTTGGTCAAAGGAGTAGATCACACGGCAAGTTTTGATATCATTGCGATCGCTGCAATCACCACTGTCTAAAATTCGGTTAATGGCATGGGGACGATTCCAAACACCGCGATTGCCAATACTGCCAAAAGCACCAGTCATTTCCAAAACATTGACCACGCTTTGACCCAATACCAAGCCAGGAACGGGATCGAGGTTTGATTTTACCCCCAAACGCTGCGCCATTGCCACGACTTTATCCAGCCCGACTTCACGTGCAACTCGCAGAGCGATGGGATTTTCTGAAAGCGCCAGCCCGGTAGCAATATCTAAGCTAGCACCAGCACCCGCACGACAGGGTTTATAAGTAAAACCTTGCCAAGTTAAAGGAGCGCAAGAATAACTTTTTGATTCTGAAAATCCCTGTTGAATAGCGGCGGTATAAGCAAATATTTTGAAGGTGGAACCTGGCTGTCTTTTGGCTTGAACAGCACGATTGAACTGACTTTTTCTGTAATCAGTCCCGCCAACCATTGCGAGGATACTGCCTGTACTGGAGTCAAGGGTGACTACCGCCCCTTGAGAAAAATTAAAATTTCTACCAGCGTTATTCACTGAATTACTCAACGCTGCTTCTGCTTGGCTCTGTATTGCTGGATCGAGCTTGGTTTCAATGATATAGTTTCCTTCTCTTGCGGCTCCCTCCCCCAAGATTGATTCAAGCTCAGAGAAGACGTAACTGTAAAAATAAGGAGCGATCGTTTTAGCTTGCTGTTCACAAACTTTAGGACTAACTTGGACGGTGGAACGTCTGGCCCGGTTTGCATCATCAGGTTGAATTTTGCCCATCTCCAGCAACCGCTTAATCACGCGATTCCGATATTCCGCCGCTTCTAGTTTATTTGGCCCATCTCCACAAAAATCGAAAGCGTTGGGGGCTGGTAAAATTCCTACCAATGTTGCTGCTTCTGCCAAAGTTAATTCTTTAGCCGACTTTTCAAAGTAATATCGGGCTGCATCTTCAAAGCCAGAAGTATCTCCCCCCAAAAAAACCCGATTTAAGTACATCAGCAAAATATCATCTTTGCTGTAAAAGGTTTCGAGCTTCAGGGCGACAATTGCCTCTCGCAATTTGCGTCCAAGGGTATCCTGTCTGCCTACATACTCGCGGAATAAACTGCGGGCAACTTGCTGGGTAACAGTACTAGCTCCTTGTTGCACATCTCCGCTGCGGCTATTGATCAACACGGCTCGTAAAATCCCCAGAGGGTCAACCCCAAAGTGCCAGTAATAACGACTATCCTCTGAAGCCACTACAGCAGCAGGCAAATAAGGGCCAAATTCCTCTAATCGCTTCATGTCTACATGAGAGATCGTCCGAGGCTCTCTTAGCGGGGTGGCTCCATCACGGGCGTAAACAACTACTGGAGCGCGTGTAGCTGTAGGTAGAGGTTTAACTGAAAATTTTAGCCATTCGACGCCAATCACTAATGCTAATAGTGCACTGACACCACCCACACCATAAGCTGTCCAACTTGTAGCTTTGACATACCAGGCTGGTGGATCGACGTATTGCAACCGCACAGAAGCGGCGAGTTCTGGAGGCCCCAGGGTGAGAATATCGCCGTGACGCAGTTCTAGGGAACTAACACGACGCTTGCCACGATAAATGCCGTTGGTGGAGTTTTCGTCTTTAATTACGAAAACTGGTGTGCGCTGAGTAGAATTGCGCGATAGCGACAGGTGAATTTGGCTGACAACAGGGTTACGGATGACAATATCGCTGGATTTGGAGCTACGACCGAGAATATAGCGATCGCCCAAGAGTGGATATACCTCTGCCTTATCCGCCCCCGCGTCCTGCACCCAGAGTTCCGGTACTTTGGCATTAGGCTTGAGCGCCAATTTAGAAAAATCGACCCTAGCTTGAATCGTATGTACTGCTTGAGTCAGTTGACCTAGTAACGTTTGTGGCTTGTGAGGGGGTTGGGGAGAACTCATCGGCTATTCACATCACAGTTTTTAGTGAAGAATCAGGCGAATTACAATTTTAGATGTTAGTCTTTCATCATTTTACTCATAAGCCAAAGCATAATTTAGCTATACGGAACTTTTTGAGCTAATTTATACTTTAAATTCAGCTTTTACTCAAAATTAACTTGTTATTTTCATCACTTGTGTACATAGGCACAGATTTTTCTCCATTCTCAAAGGTTTATCTAATCTACTATTACTAGTTCAATAACTACAAACATAATTTTTTGCTTTGTATTTTTAAACACTAGCTACCAATAAATAACAGATTTAATTTTTACCAATTTTACATATCCACATATTCTGAAACAAACCTAAATATATTCATTTAGGAAGATTTTCTAAATCTCATTGTCTGTTTTAATGGGCCGAGTGTTCCGTTGAGGTTAATTTCAGAATGATGGGAAAATCTCTGACCATGATTGGTACAGCTCTATCTTTAGCGCTCACCGCTAACATTGCTGTAGCCGAATCCAGTAAATCCCCCATAGCCCAATCCAGTAGCGATTCATCCACTAGTGCACCAACGGAAATCAAGATGTCGCCAGAAGGGATGAAAATTCTGTGCCAGAATTTCCCCCTTAACTCTCGATGTGCCGGCGGCACAGCAGTAACCCCTAGCGCTCCTGGTGGCACTACAGTACCAGCAGAAACCACGCCATCAGATACCACCACTCCTGATAGCACAACTACACCAGAAGGTATTACTCCTCCTGAAGGCGCTCCTAGCAACTTGACTCCAGCACCAGAAGGTGTCACTCCTCCTGAAGGCGCTCCTAGCAACTTGACTCCAGCACCAGGAAGTGTCACTCCTCCTGAAGGCGCTCCTAGCAACTTAACTCCAGCACCAGGAAGTGTCACTGCTCCTGAAGGCGCTCCTAGCAACTTAACTCCAGCACCAGGAAGTGTTACTCCTCCTGAAGGCGCTCCTAGCAACTTAACTCCAGCACCAGGAAGTGTTACTCCTCCTGAAGGCGCTCCTGGTAGCACTACCGAACCAGGTCTCTCTCCCAGTACTCCCGGTTCTAGTTCGCCGAATACTCCTGCAACGGGTAATTAAATTGAAAGCTGGGGCATAATCCGAATACTAGTTTGCCATCAGCGATCGCAGGTGCATCTTTCTTAAACTTTTCCACCAGTCATGCGAACTGGTGTAAGATGACAAACAAAAATCGCTGTAACCATACAGATCAAGTCTTCGCATATAGGACTGACTAAAGGTTTCAGTAATAACAAGCCTGGGATTAATCATCCCAGGCTTAATAGTTTAATGCGATCTGCCATTTGAAGTTGGTGTTTTTTGCAACGAAGCAATTAACAGGCAAACAATACCAATACTAATAAATGAATCTGCTACATTAAACACAGCAAAGTTAATCAGGCGAAAATCAAGAAAATCAACGACGTAGCCTAAAACAAAACGATCAATACCGTTGCCCATCGCTCCACCTAAAATCAAGCCATAGCCCAACTGATCCCACAAATTTAATGTTGGGCCAAACAACGCCAACGCTATCAATACTAAACTCACTCCTAAAGATAGCCAGCGCAACCACTCTACTTTCCCACTTAATAAACTAAAGGCGGCACCAGTGTTAGTGACATAAGTGAAGTGAAATATCCCAGGTAAGAGTGGTAGTGTCTGCCCCAAGCTAAAGGTTTGTACCACCCAGTATTTTGTGATTTGGTCTAAGAAAAAAGCTATGAAAGCAGCGATCCAGAAAAGACGATTTTTTAAACGCATGGCTAATTAGTCATTGATCGTTGGTCATTGGTCATTGGTCATTGGTCATTAGTCATGAGCTTTTGACAAATGACAAAGGACGAAGGACAATAAACTAATAAAACATTAAGTGACGCAGTACATATGCTATTACAGTAACTGCACAGACGACAGTTAGTTGACCTGGTAATGCAAACCAGGAGTATCTGAGGATTGCTTGCATCAAGGGTAGATTTTCAGTGCCTTTCCACTGAAAAAAATAGCTAATAATCAAATAAGTAATACCGCATAGGTGGAGAGTTAACAAGCCACAGACGCAACTAAAGGCAAGAGTTTCTAGTCTAGGTCTAGCTTTGAAGGCAACTAAGCCACAAATCCAAGCTCCAGGAATAAAGCCTAGTAAATAACCAAACTGAGATAGCTTGATATAACCAATACCACCGCCATCGGCAAATACAGGTAATAATGTTAATCCCATGACTAAGTAGGCAATTTGCGACAGCGCACCGGCATTTTTGCCCCCTAAACAGCCTACCAAGAGTACTGCGCCAATTTGAAAAGTGACACCTAAAGAAAAAGTCTGAATTCCGTGCTGACTCCAAGTCCAAGGTAAGGTGATGCCATAAGCTTCTAGAAAAGTGCCACCCATTGTCAGGAGTAAGCCAATCATAGACCATAGTAATTGATTGGAAGCAGCAAACATTTATCACGCAACCAGGAAAAGGCAAAAGGGCAAACCAACAGCAACCAGTATAAACATTAATATATAAACTCTCCCACCTTAGCTATGCCTATACTGCTATAGGAATCAGATTTGATTCCTGAACCTATTTGCGTAGAGAGAGAACAGGGAATAACGAATAGGAAACAGAAAGAAGGGAATAGATGTGTACACTCTTGACTTTCCTTGTGGTCTGGGAAAAAGTTAAAGGGTAAAGGGGTCAAGGATATATTTAAAACCTTTTCCCTTTAAGTGAGCCATATTGGATGTGTACTAAGTTTTTTCAAAAATCAAATAGGAGTTCTATAGCTTGCTTAAGAGTAGGAGTACACAGAACCAAAAGGACAGGTCTGGGTTCCCATTTCACTATGGAATATCCTACATTAAAGCTGCTTCTTGATTGATAATTGATTGCTAATTTGTATAGTAAATTCATTTAAAAATGTGCGGATTCAAAAAAATATTTAAAACGTACCCAAATTATTTATGTTTTACTTCATCTCACTAATAGTAATTAGTGGTATAATTTTCATCCATACATCAAATATTATGCTTTCTAATGTGTGCTTTTAGTAACTTTGAATTTTAGAAATTTATAAGTATGTATTAGGGTTTTCTTAACCGTTTCTTAACCTTGCTCTTACTCTAGAGTGCTAAGGTTCATACTGTTAATCCATAGCATCATTCTATAAAGATCCTTATGTTCTCTTCAAAGGTGCGGTTGGTTGCTCCCCTAGTTGCTCTAGCAATTGGTATTGGCTCTTGCGGCGATAACAATCAAGCTTCTAACAACTCTAGTCCAGCTGATGGCGGTGCTACCCCAGCCACCAATACAGCAGCTGGATCGAATTTATCTGGAAAAGTCCAGATTGATGGTTCTAGTACCGTCTATCCTATTTCTGAGGCGATGGCAGAAGAGTTTCAAAAGGCTAATCCTGGAGTGCAAGTCACTGTGGCTTCCTCTGGTACGGGTGGCGGCTTCAAGAAATTCTGTGCGGGTGAAACTGATATTTCTAATGCTTCCCGTCCCATTAAGCCGGAAGAAGTGGAACTCTGCAAGAAAGGTAACATCGAATACATTGAATTGCCGATTGCTTACGATGGTCTATCTGTAGTGGTTAACCCTCAAAACAACTTTGCAAGTTGCCTCAAAGTTGATGAACTAAAAAGAATGTGGGAACCTGGGGCACAAGGCAAAGTCAGCCAATGGAACCAAATTAACCCTCAATTTCCTGCCCAGAAAATAGGTTTGTACGGTCCTGGTACTGACTCTGGTACTTATGACTATTTCACTCAAGCAGTTATAGGTAAAGAAGGAGAAAGCCGCGGAGACTACACTGCTAGTGAAGATGATAATACCTTGGTGCAAGGTGTAACCGCTGACCCAGGTGGTATAGGTTTCTTTGGTTATGCCTATTATGAGAACAACAAAGAGAAGTTAAAGCTGGTTGGTATTGACAATGGCAAGGGCTGTGTTCAGCCGAGTCCACAAACCATCGGCGATGGTACTTACCAGCCGCTTGCTCGTCCAGAGTTTATCTACGTTAAGAAAACTGCGGCAACCCGTCCTGAAGTCAAGGCTTTTGTTGATTTCAATTATGCTCCAGCCAACCAAAAGCTAGTTACAGAAGTGGGTTATGTGCCTTTACCTAGCGATATACTCACTGAAGTTCAAGCACGCTTCAATAGCGGGAAAGTAGGTTCCGTTTTTGAGGGTAAAGGTTCTCAAGTGGGCGTTACTCTGAAAGAACTTCTTAAGCAAGAAAAGTAAGAGTTATCTACTAATTACTTTTTTGAGAATGTGAGATTATCTGCACAATTTGCACTCAGCCCTAGTAGCTGGAAATAGTAGCTTGTCAAAAAAGCCTCTTTATACTGACTTTCTTTAAGGCTTACGGTCTTAAGAGTAAGCTTTATTTCCAGCTTGAGGGCAGTTCTCATAGAATGGTAGTGTGTCCATAAATACAAAAGGAGTTTTAATTTATGAGGTTGTCCGTAAATGACTTCCAACCCGTTATCTAATCAACCAAGTAATTCCAACTTATGGCAGCCCAATCGGGCTTTGAGTAAACGGGTGGAAACTGGCGTCAGAGCGCTGTTTGCCTTGTTTGCTTTTGTCTCGGTTGTAACCACAATTGGCATTGTCTTAACGCTGATTTTTGAGACTGTTGAATTTTTTCAAGAAGTTTCGATTTGGCAGTTTTTAACAGACACACAATGGACGCCGCTGTTTACTAATAAGCAGTTTGGAATCATGGTGCTAATTAGTGCCACATTGCTTATATCTGTAATTGCGATCGCAGTAGCATTACCACTAGGATTGTTAGCCGCTATCTGCTTAAGTGAATATGCTCCAGCAAAACTCCGCAAATGGCTGAAGCCTGCCCTAGAAATATTGGCAGGAGTACCCACCGTTGTATTTGGTTACTTTGCATTGTTCACAGTTACACCCTTCCTCCAATCATTTATCCCTGGGATGCAGGGATTCAATGCTTTGAGTGCAGGTATAGTACTGGGAATTTCGATTATTCCTTTGGTAGCTTCTTTGAGTGAAGACGCTCTTTATTCCGTTCCGCGTAGTTTGCGCGAAGGTGCCTATGCATTGGGATCAACTAAGCGGGAAACCATTGTTTCAGTAGTTTTACCAGCGGCTTTATCTGGGATAGTAGCTTCTTTTATCTTGGCTATTTCCCGCGCTATTGGTGAAACAATGATTGTTACAATCGCGGCTGGTCAAAATCCTCAGTTGGGTTTAAATCCGCTAGTGCCAATTCAGACAATGACAGCATACATTGTCCAAGTCAGCAAAGGAGACACACCAGCAGGTTCACTGGCCTATAAAACTATTTTTGCGGTGGGTATGACTTTGTTTCTCATTACCTTAGCCCTGAATATTTTTAGTTACTGGTTTGTTCGCCGCTTCCGGGAGAAATACGAATGACAAAGAGCAATACTCCGTTTACAAATTTGTCTGACTCTGGGGAAAATAAGAATTTTGATCTCTCGATCAATAAGCGCTACAATCTCGACAAAATTTTTGCGATCGCTACTTGGGGTGCGACTCTCTTCGCATTAGTGGTGTTAGCCATTTTGCTCATAGATGTCTTAACTGACGGTGTTGGCCGCTTGAATTGGTCTTTTCTTACTAGTTTTTCCTCTCGCCGTGCCTCCTCTTCTGGAGTATTGGCCCCCTTAGTTGGCAGTATTTGGCTGTTGGTAATAACTGCCTTAATTTCCTTTCCCTTAGGAGTAGGCGCAGGAATTTTCTTAGAAGAGTATGCCACGGACAACTGGTTTACTCGGTTAATTGAAATCAATATTGCAAATTTAGCCGCAGTCCCATCAATTATTTATGGCTTGTTGGGCTTGCAAGTTTTTGTGCGAGTGATGGAACCAATCACCAGGGGGCGCACGGTGTTAGCTGGTGCTTTAACCTTGAGTTTGTTGATTCTACCAATTATCATCATTACTACTCGTGAAGCGCTGCGTGCTGTTCCCGATAGTCTACGGCAAGCAGGTTTTGCCCTTGGTGCTAATAGGTGGCAAATCATCCGAGAACAAATTTTTCCTATTGCTTTACCAGGAATCCTGACCGGTACAATTCTCGCACTCTCACGAGCGATTGGTGAGACGGCTCCGTTGATTGTAATTGGGGCTGTTGGCTTTATTACTTTCTTACCCCAGCTTTCTCCCCAAGGTTTGCAAAGTTCTTTTACAGCACTGCCAATTCAAATTTTTGATTGGGTTTCTCGTCCTCAAGTAGAGTTTCACCAAAATGCTGCTGCTGGCATTATTGTTTTGATGCTCGTGCTGCTGTTGATGAATTCAACAGCAATATTTTTACGCAATAAATTTCAGCAGTCACGCTAAAGAAATCAACCTCATTATAAATGTAGATTTTCAGGATTTATCTGAAATTTTTGTATGGTATCAAGTTCAAGAACCGCTACTTCCGAGAGCATTTTACAAGCCGAGCAATTATCTGTTTTCTATGGTAATTTCAAAGCAGTTCGTGATGTTAACCTAAACATCGGCAAAAACAAAATTACAGCTTTTATTGGCCCTTCTGGATGTGGTAAAAGTACTGTACTAAGATGTTTTAACCGTTTGAATGACTTGATTCCTGGCGCACATATTGAAGGAAGAATTACCTTCGGTGAAACCGATATTTATGACAAAAGAATTGACACGGTAGAATTACGCCGTCGGGTTGGTATGGTTTTTCAGAAGCCTAACCCCTTTCCCAAGTCAATTTATGAAAATATCGCCTTTGGAGCCAGGATTAATGGTTATAAAGGTGATATGGATGAATTGGTAGAACGGAGTTTGCGGCAAGCTGCATTATGGGATGAAGTTAAACATAAACTAAAGCAGAGTGGTCTATCTATATCTGGTGGTCAACAGCAGCGCTTGTGCATTGCTCGCGCTCTCGCAATTCAGCCAGAAGTTTTGTTAATGGATGAACCTTGCTCCGCTCTTGATCCAATTTCAACTTTGCGGGTTGAAGAATTACTCCAAGAACTGAAGTCGCAATATACCATTATTATCGTCACCCACAATATGCAACAAGCCGCGCGGGTGTCGGATATGACAGCCTTTTTCAATGCTCAGGCGACAGAAAGCGGCAGTAAAATGGGATATCTTGTCGAATACAACCATACAGAGAATATTTTCAACAATCCTCAGCAGGAAGATACCAGAGATTACGTCAGTGGTAAATTTGGATAATTTGGTAGATATTTAACATTGTTGATGTTGGAGCAATGAGGGATATTCGGAAAGTAAAGCTGTGCGATATTCCTCTAGTTTTTTCATTTATTTGCTAAGGTTAGCGATCGCTTCATTAAACCTCTTGCAAAAATGTGTTACAGTTGTAAGCCTAAAAAACTTCAGGTTAACTAGCTTTGTGAAGGTCATAATTATAAATCCCAACAATTAAGTGATAAAGTAATCCAAAGCGTTTTCTACAATTGTGATAGCGTTGACTGAAAATCCGAATCTCCATGCTTTCCGAAGTCTATTACTTGGTGCGTTCAAAAACTGACGGTAATTATCTCATTGCTCGTCCTGATGCCGAAAAATCAGGTTACTTATTGCTATTTCAGGAAAACTTTGATGCCCTAAGCTATCTCAATACCCATGCAGCAGAAGTCGCAAATCGCTTTGCTGTGGAATCTATTGCGCGTACACAGTTAGGAAACTTGCTCAAACGTTGGGGTTTTAGCGGTGTGGGTGTTGTGACTGATCCGTTATTGCCCAAAGTTGAGTTTTTACAGCACAGTTAACTAATTCGTAATTCGTAATTCGTAATTCGCAATTCGTAATTTGTGTTAGGTGAATAATTGAGCGATCGCACAAGTAAAATCAGGCAATATGGGTGAAGTCAATTCATCACCACTGAATAATGTAGCAACTAACTTTAAACTCGCTTGTTCGCGCCGATATACTTCTACCTGTTGCTTACGCCAATCTACAATCCAATATTCTCTGACACCTCGTGATGAGTAGAGCTTAAGTTTTAGTTCTCTGTCCCGCTTTTCATTTTCACTACCAGCAGATAACACCTCTACAACCAGTTCTGGCGCACCAGTCAAATGCCCCGCCTCGTCTAAAAGTAGGGGCAATCTCTCATTGCTAGCCCAGACGACATCGGGAATTACATTATCATTATCGCCAAAAATTATTCCTGGGGCAGGTACGACTTGTCCCAAAGAAGTAGCTTGTGACCAGGTATCCAATGGAGTCATAATTCTGACACAGGCTTTTTGATGATTCCAGTGAGGCGCTCTGGTCACAAACAAGTCTCCGTCAATAATTTCATAGCGATTCCCGTTATCTGGAAACAATTCTAAGTCGGCGGTAGTCCAGCGCACTCTCTCGGATATCGGCTGGTTCATAAATCATCTCTGTGAGGGGATTTACCTATTTTAGCCTGAGTGGAAAATCCAAAAAGGTTGGGTGGAGCGATGCCTACGACGGCAAGCTACGCCCCACCCAAGCTAAGTCTCAAAGCCTATTATATTTCTGTTAGTGCAGGAGGGCGTAGTCCATTCTGAATTCTGACTCTTGAATTCTGAATTCTGCTGTAACTAACGACTAATTCGCTACCTCAGCTACCTCAATAACTCGCCCTTCATAGTCCTTGACCAAAAAATTTAGGGGCTTATGGTTGCGAATCTTCAATTTCAAACCGCGCATTTCAACTCGCATTAAAATCATTTCTAGGCAGTCATGGTCAAAACAAACGTGGCGTTGCTGATTTTTAGTACCTAAACTCGCACCAGTAATGACGTGTAGCTGGGTGTTTTTCTTTAATTGATACCACAGCCCATCATTGGCATTGTTCATCATTTTGCTAGACAAGCTCGGCCCAGTAGACATATATAGTGGATCAATGCCAGTTGCGCCGATAGTTTGTTCGTAGTTGTAGTAGTAGTGCAATGGCACCTCAGCTGCTGGCAAATCTAGCAGCCCTTCATACAATTGTCGAGCAATCTCCAAATCTGACACCATTACAGTGTGTACTTTTGGGGCACTGGTGAGAAACATCCACATAGCACCAGCATAAGCTGCTAGCAGCATTACCATAATGCCTTGGGTGGAGAATAGGCTATCTAAGGGCAGAGAAGGCAGAAAGGAGCCTAATGTAAGGGGACTGACTAGGAACGATACCACACTAACTGCTATAACCATGAACAAATAAGGATTCTATAAGGGAGTTGATTTTATGATTGTCGATTAAGACTAAAATTAAGTCCTTGTTTCTAGTTTATCAATACTCAAGTAGTCTGAGTCTCATCTACAAACTGAGCAACACCAAGATATTATGCGATTAACTACGGGAGTGCAATTCCCAAAACTATTTTAACAACTATCAATCGCAAGGCTTATGCAAATTCCTCATTTTACGGAAGCTAATCACCCGCTGGTGAAATCGCTGTTCCATCACAGTGACCATGAATTACTGACTCTGTTTCAGCGCTATCCAGATGCCGGAAAGTATTTTACGGTGATTTTTTGCCGCTATAGCCCTATAGTTTATACCTTAATTCGGCATTCGGCGCGATCGCCTGTGCAGGCAGATTATCTGTTTGCCCTCACTTGGCGACATATCTACTATGAACTCGGTGGACTAAATTTAACCGACTCTGAATCAGGCGAAGAAGCTTTAACCATGCAAAATTGGTTAATTAATATGACAGCTTTCTGTATTAACGAGATTAAACTCCCACCTACAGAAGCAATTCATTATTCTCTCCAAGCGACTTCGCCACCACTATGGTGCTATGTACAACAGGCGTTAGACCAACTACCACCAGTTTTGCGATTAATCGTGTTAATGTCTCAAACTTTCCACTGGAGCGAAACTAGAATTGCTGCTTATTTACAAGCCGAAGGAGAAGCGATCGCTCCTAATGAGGTAGCCAATTTTCTCCAGGAAGGCTATCGTATGCTAGAGGACAAATTACCCGCAGATATCCGCGCCATATACTTTGGGGAAGATTTAGATCAGTCGTAACTCAAGTGTAAATACGTATATTGTTTGTCTTCAATTTAAAACTTAAAACTTCTTCTTAGACCTTCTACTTAAACCCGCAACTTTACGGGTAATTTTTATGAAACAACGGCTTGTATTTCCCAGACAAAAGGTAGTCTTAATTTGTGTAGGTGCGATTTCTCGTCCCCAGGTACTTTTACACAGCTTTTTACTGTTTACTTTTTTATTGAGTCCGATCGCGGCGGGTGCGGTTGATATTACGCAACAACTCCACCGCCCTTTAAATAGTTCCGTTGGACGACAATCACGAAATGAAGCAGACGGTTTGCTGCGTATCGGTGAACAACAATATGCTTCAGGATATGCGGATAAAACAATTGCGTCTTCCTTGCGGGCACTAGAACTATATCATTCAATTGGCGACCTGAAAGCACAAGGTCTGACTTACAATTTGCTTGCTAAGGCTTATGTCCAGCTAGGTAGTTTAAAAGAAGCAGAAGATGCTTTAAGACGAGGATTAGCGATCGCTCGTGATACTAAAGATTTTCAAAGTCAAATTTTTGTGCTAAATAATATCAGTACATTTCTGCTGCAACAAGGAGAATTTGCTGCTGCTGGTAAAACTGTGGAAGACGCACTCGCAATTGCTCACAATGTCAAAAATATTGAAGGTGAAGGACTGTCTTTGAGTAATTTGGGTTTGGTAACTGCTAGGTTGGGAGATTACAACAAAGCGATTAAACTTTACGAAAATGCTTTAATTTTCCGCCGCCAGACAGGCGATGCTGTCGGAGAAGCAAATACCTTGAATAATTTAGGAGATGCTTACCTAGCATCTGGAAATTATCAGGATACCATTGCGACTTATGGAGCAGCAATGCGGATAGCTAAAACTAACCGCGATCGCACCAATGAATTACGAGCAATTGATGGTTTAGTTAAGTCTCACACTGCTGTCGGACGCTATGAACGCGCCTTTGACTTACTAGAGCAACGTTTGGCACTCGCTAAGGAATTGCGAAATTTGCGAGAAGAATTAAAATCTTTTGAATCTTACGCTCAGTTATACAAGCAACAAGGTAATTTCGTAACTGCCCGCAATTTTTACGAAAGGGCGATTATACTGGCGCGGACATTGGAAGATAGCAAACAAGAAGTGCAATTGCTAGATCAGCTAACTAAAATGCTTCAACGCAAGTAGGAGTTAGTAACTTCTAACTCCTCACTCCTTGATTAATTCAAGTACACTGAACCGTTGGCTTCAATTCTCATAGCACTTCTACCCTGCACTGCATTAGTAGCTTCGTTAAATGTCACTTCTAGGCTTCCTGGCTCTGAGGAAGGTTGGGGAGTAA
This sequence comes from Nostoc edaphicum CCNP1411, assembly GCF_014023275.1. Lineage (NCBI taxonomy): Bacteria > Bacillati > Cyanobacteriota > Cyanophyceae > Nostocales > Nostocaceae > Nostoc > Nostoc edaphicum. Next base: position 3,752,923 of record NZ_CP054698.1, on the reverse strand, counting down.
CTATCAACTGTCCGCCATCTTCTCGTTCAAATGTCACTGTTACTGGTGCGCTTAGACCTTGCAATATTACATCTGACTTACCTTGTAGCGATCGCGGTGCTGTATCGCCAATCACTTGGAAAGTTACATTAGCAGCAGTATCATTTACCAACCTGATATTAACTGTACCATTTGCTAGTGCGATCGTCGCGCTAGGGGCTTGCCGTGGTTGTTGTGCTGCTGGTTGGTCATTGGGAACCGCGGGTTGTTGAGTTTGAACTCCGGGGGCTTGACCTGGTAACATAACACCTGATTCTGGAGCTTCACCACCGACACCCAATCTTGTTTGATCTTGTGATGTGGTAGCAGGGACGGGAAGAAGCCCTTGAGCAGCTAGTCTTTGTGTTAGAGCGTTGGGAGGACAACCTTGTGGGACTACAACGCGAGTGTTGTGTGGTTCTTCGTAGAAAATTCTAGGACAAGGGTTAATTTTGGGAGTAGATTCTTGTGCTATTGCTTGAGGAATTGCTGGCAGACTAATCAGTAATCCTCCACAAATAACGCCAAATAACTCAGCCGACTTGCGAAACTTTTGAAATTGCATATTCATTATTGACTCCTGGAAAAAGTTAAGTTTTCTTTATTTAAAAATTTAAAACAGTACATTCAATATGGTTTAAACTTTCGATGCACACATACAATAATACCAACTAACTTTCTTTTTTGTATCTAACCAGAGACTAGAAAATAATCTAAAATTAGACATAACTATTTCATTCCCAAGGCTTGAAAAGCTAAATCATTAGTGATAAATCTCAAAAATATAGCGGTTCTCAATTGCATAGAATACAGACCTAACCCCCAGATCCTTCACTTATAGCGTTGGAGAGAAGGTCAAAATGTATTGCATACAAACGAGAACCGCTATAACCAAAAAATTAATGAGTTATAAATTTAAAATAATTCATAACTCATTACCCAAGAATCTTGGGTAGAATAGTTTAAGAGATTTAACCGACTACCGTGGGTCTAAATCACCGCCACAAAACTTAATTACGAATTACGAATTACGAATTACGAATTATTTAAGCTTCTTCCCAGAGCTGACGAACTTTATCAGGTAGCCAGCTAGCGATTTCCTGAATTCGTTCTGGCGATAATTCGTCTTTAGTAGCAGAAAACACAGCTTTAACTACCTGTTCGCGTTCTACATTTGGTGGCATTCCACCTTCATTTGCTACCCGAAATAAGAAGCGATCGCTATTAATTTTAAAGATGCCGGGGCCTTGCCAAGGTGGACGCACCCGACTTAAAAATCCGACAATTGGATTTGTATCGTGCCATAGGTCTGCAATATCCATTTGCAGAGATTTATCATCGGTTATTTCGGCCGGTTTTTGCAGTTCACCTTCAACTCGATCCGCTGCTTCTGTAGTCATCAGGTCGCGCATCACCCGAAATACTACTTCGGTGATGTCCCTAGCATCGTAAATGTCTGGCAAACCACTTTGAGCCTTGACTTTTTCCAAAAATGGTATATCTTTTTCTTTTATATCGCTGGAAGAAGTTGCCATTTAAACCCCCAAAGTATTATTCATAGATGCATATTTGCCAAAATAAAATAGCAGCATATATAACTACTCCAGCAAAGAATTAGGAGTAGAAATATCAAACTGTGGCAATTAAAAAATGGCTAAATATTGCAACTGTTGTTATGTACAGTAGTAAATTTATTTACTTTTCTACATCTATCACAGGAAACAGAAATTTCTGAACAAATTAAGACTCAAGAGTTATTGGTAAAGTGATAGTAAACGTAGTGCCAATGCCTTGGGTACTTTCAACTTGAATATGACCCTGATGATGTTCGACAATAGCTTGAGCGATCGCTAATCCCAATCCTGAACCAGTAGCGCTGGCTGTAGCTGTATTCCCAGTCCTATGAGTCCGTGCCGGATCTACCCGATAAAAGCGGTCAAACAAGCGTGGTAGTGCTTCCGCTGGAATTCCAACTCCGGTATCCTTGACTTTAACTTGCAACTGAGCATTAGTATAACGTAGTCCAGAAACGCGATTTATTCCCTCCATCCGCGCCAATTCCACTTTCACCTGTCCACCTGCTGGAGTGTAATGCAAGGCGTTAGCAATTAAATTTGTGAACAGCCGCACCAGTTGATCCCAATTACCCACAAGGGTAAACCAATTTTCCAGTAATTCCGGGCTAATTTCGGAGGCGGGAGGGTCAATTAAGTTTAGAGAAAGGGCGATTTCTTTTTCCGGGACTAACAATTGTTGTTCTTCAACCACCTCCATCAGCAAAGCGTCCAGCGGACAAGGTGAAAAAGTATCTTTGCTAATACCACTATCTTGCCGTGCTAGGAAGAGTAAGTCATTGACTAACTTACCCAAACGCTTCGTTAAGCGTTCCACCACCTTTAACTGTTGCCGATACTGCAAAGAAGTAGTCTCTTCTATCTCTGCTAAATCTAAGTCAGCAAGGGCAACTTGCACATTAGTTTGAATCAAAGTAATGGGACTTCTAAGTTCATGTGAAGCATCAGCAGTAAATTGTTTGAGGCGTTGGTAAGATTCACCTACAGGTTCCATCGCTTTCCCCGAAAGAAACCAGCCACTTGCACCTACAGAAACCACCATTAACCCAATACCTAACGCCAAATCAAAAATTAACTGGCGACTAGGTTTAGTAACTTCAAACCAGGGATGACTAACACGCAGATATCCTAATACTTGCCGTCCCACTTCTACCCGTTGGGTGATTTGCCGCAATAAGAGTGGGGAGTTAGGAGTGGAGAGTAGGGAGTTAAGAGTGGGAAGTTTATTAACTTCACTTTTTTCTTTCTCTCCCTTGACTACGCGCACAGTTTCACCAGTCCGGTTGGCATGAATAGGAATATTTAGGGGTTCGGATAGCGTTGACCAAACTAATTTACCATTCGGACTAAACCATTCTAGGTCGATGTGGTCATCTTCTACAGCATCGGTATTGTCACGAAAACTAGCTTCTACATTAATGCGAACTTTCTCTGCATCAGTATTAATTGGCTCAAATATGAGCGTAGACGCACAACGACTGGTTGTGATACAACGCTCCACTATTTCCACTACATGGTTAAGAGTGTCATCAATTCGCTCAATCAGTGTACTGCGGACGTATAAATAAACGCCACTGGCAAACAGTAGTAGTAATACAGCAGTGACAGCAGTGTACCAAATTGCAAGGCGGCGGCGAGTAGCCTGAAACATATTTTTCATCCACTTTTTTGACTGAATATCTTCACATTACGTGTTTATACGGTTAAAAATTAGCTCACTTTTTTAGCTGTGGTGATTTTGCTGAGGTTTAATTTTTGCTCAAGAATTACACTCTTGTTGCAGTAAATCTGCTTAATCCTATTTTATTCTTTACAGCCAGGATAAAAAATCGTTCTTCTTTGGTTATCTATATCGAAGTAAGTGAAACGATCGTTGAATACATTCCACTAAAACAACAAAAACATCCAAGCTTGGAAAATTAAGCCATGACTTAATTTTTATCTTGAGTAATTTATTTTGATAATTTAAATAACTATTAGCCAACTTTTATTGTTTGAATTAAATTTGATTTTTGAATTTACCAAAGAGCATATTCTATTGTGGAAACCTCTAAAATTTCAACTCGAAGAATTCTAATAATCTCACTAATGAGATTTAAAAAAAATCTAAAAGTAATTGTGACGTGCTTTTTGTCTTCAACAATTTTGTTCAAAGTAATACTAGTTCAGTTTTCTGCGTTTGCCTTAGAATATAACGAGCAGAATAGTGTTACTTTGAAAGCAGAAAATAATGTAGATGTTATTGACGAAAGTTCATTAGAGTCGAATGCAACAGATAATTTACTAAGCCAAACGCTGTTAAAAAAAACTTTAAAAGATGCTAACTATCGATTACAAAAAGCCAAAAAGTTACGCAGCTTTACCGTAGCTGACGTTATCCCAATTGAAGAATATAAAATAGAGCCTCCCAAGCCACCTGAGCAAGAAGAAGAAACTCAACCGGATACAATTAAACCGTCAACTTCAAATGAACAAAAACCTTATACAACAACACAACAAATACTAATAGAAAAGCTACGTCAAGCTAAAAAGCAACAACAAGCAAATCAGAAAAAAATAATTATTGATGCTCTAACAATTAGTGCTAATAGGTATCCGTGGATTGTTAATCCTACAGATAACCTTACTTTTAAACCTCAGTTATTTAAACCAAACGAAGACGAAAATTATATAGATACAGATTTAAATATTAGATTTTCTGGAGACAATCAGTTTATTGATAAATTTACCTATGCTAAATTTCCCAAAGAAGACCAGTTTTACTGGGTTCTCGATAACAATAGATTAGTAATTGAGACTAAAGGTACACAAGTAGGTATTCTTGCACAAGGTAGAGCTACTGAAACTTACAGTACCCAAAATATGACGTCAACTCAAGGATTTTGGGGATTACAATATCTTACTAGTCTACCTGTTAATTTTGATGAATTAATCGGTGAAGCTGAAATTAATGATTTTTCTATAGTTTCTATAGCAGGAGAACTAGTTAATCCTGAAGGAATACCTGCTGGTAGAGTGATAATTAATAGTGGAATCAATCCTGAAGATCCGAATGTCACAGTTCTAGAAAATATTACACCAATTATTGGTAGTGGTTCCACCTTGAGTAATGACGGTGGCGGAGCTTTATTTGACTTATTAGATGCTACTAATACACCTCAAATTATCCAAGCTTTTCCTACTACGAATTTAAAGCCTTTACTAGATGGGGGGAATGTTAGACTCCAACTAGGCGAAATTATTCCTGATTCTGTTCTAGAAGCAACTGGTATTTTATGGGGTAATATTTTGACAGGCGAAGGTTTTGGCTTTACTGCTCCCGTCTCTTCATTACCAGGTATTAAGATTACCCAAAGAGACAAATTTGATAATTTTGATTTATTGAATATAGCAGTTAATCCTTTCTTGACACCACTTGAGAGAGATTTGTCTTATTTAAATTCTTTATCTTGGGTATCTTTCGGCAAAAGAGATCCCATATTTGAAGTGTTATCTGAGACACAAAAAACTTCTAATTGGCACAGACTATATGTTAGTTACCCTCATAACCGAAGTATTATTCAATATGATCCAGAAAAAATTAGTGCTACTTATTCTAATATCTTTTCTAGTCCAGGAATATCTATCACAGCTAATTTCAGCGAATTCAGTATAGATGGGATACAAACAGCTAATTCTACTTTAGGATTGGCATTGGGTGGAATATTTGAATTCATTAAAATAGATAATATTAACGAAAGTTTAGCAGAAGCGCGACAAAGCTTTAAAAACGGTGAAGGTTTTGTTCCCTTAAATACAAAGTCTACACCAGATCAAAGAAGACAAATTAACAACAGAATTAATCGGACTTTAGCCTATTCTAATGGAGCGACTAGTCTAGAACAGGTATCTGGAAATTTGACACTTCAGAGTAAAATTACTCCCAATGACTCTAGTATCTTGCAAATAAGAACAGGAAATCACAAGCGTGCAGTCCAATTTTTACAAAGAGATATTGAACTTTTAGATCCAGGTGATACATTCTTTTCAACCCTCAGACTTTCTAATGAAAGATTTGGCCCTCTAACTTTCATAGGAAATCAAATTCCTCTGACTAATACTGATATTAATCCTATTAATGAATCTACTGCTGCTGAAGTTGTTTTAACTAACTCCCAAGGGAGACAATTTGTACAAAAATTTAGTTCTGAAGATAACACTATAGTACCGATTCCAGTCAGGACATTTGATTTAGCATTCGATTATTTTGAACTCACCAGAGTTGATCTTATAGGTATAAATTTTAACAGCTTTAATGGTTATCTATCTTTACCTTCAGTCGAATTATTAGCAGCAGGCTCTACTGGTAATTTAAACTATAGTGCTAGCTTGGGAACTTGGTTTAATATAAATGCCAACTCAGCGCCTGGAGTTTCTAATAATAATTTAGGTTTAGCAGAACCATCTGTGGGCATATATGCTAATGTTCTAGTTAACTATATTAAAACTAATGTCCAGTTAAACTCAAATAAAAAACCTGTAGCTATTAATACTCACGTACCATCATTAAAAATTGACTGGAATAGTGCATCGAATCGCAATAATCCTTTTTCTACTGTTCTCAGCTATTACTTTAATCATCAAGAAAGAAATCTAAGCTTTTCTTTAGCCCCCGCTATCGCTTTTGTTGAAGAAAATAGTAATGGTGAGTTGCTAGGACTATTTAGTGGTGAACTTAGTACTAGCACGGGTTTGAATATTAACACAAATCTAGAGTTAGGGAAAAACCTTTTCTATGAGTTACAGGGTTTACAAAAAGTTAGTACCAATTTATCTGTTGGTGCTTATATTAAAAATTATACTACAAGGAATTTGGGTTTAAATAGCAGATTGTCTGGCTTAAACTACGGAGCTATTTTTAGATATAACTTTACCGATAATAATGTTTTTTTAGAATCTAAAATTGGTACAGGCGAAAATGGATTTGATTTACAAATTCAAGGTGGTTACCGATTTTGATAAAATTAATATATGTAATAAATGTAGGGTAAGCACTGCTACAAGCTTTAAAATCGAATTTTTCGGCATCAGTAAGCAGTGCTCAATATACAAATCAGGCTAATCTAAAGCACCTGAGCTATTAACACCAGATCCAGCTCGGATTATAGTTGTTATATCTTCAATTGAAACACTATTATTTAGCGAACTTGTTACTGGATCAATCAATGAGTTTGGGCTAGAGGGTGTATTAGTTTGAAGTAATCCTGGGGTTATAGTCAGACTAGTGATAGTCTCATTATTTCCACCTGGTATGCCTCCATAGGTCGGTGTAATTGTTATGCCGTTATCAAGGGATGAGCCGGAAGGTAAAATTAACTCCCCACTGACGCTCAGAAAAGTACCAGAAGGTCTAATCAGACTAACAGCACCACGAGCAGTGGCTTGTTGTGCATTTGCTGGCGCTGCTAAAAAATTTCCTGCACTCACTAAACCTAATAGACAGATACTTCCTCGGAAAATTATAGATAATTTGTTAGATAAATTTTTCATGATTTTATTAACTCTTCATGCTTTTCGTTTTAGGCTAGTTCCCAGATTTTGCTTGGGAATGCAGATTCAACCCCGACTAGGAAAAGTAGAGGCGTAATCTTTTTTTATTTCTTTTTGCAAATAAAAATATAGAACCCTTGCTGTGAGTATTTTGTTAAAAATGAACATTTTTAGGCTTCGTATTGTTACGTAAGTGCTCTATCCATTTTTTGGTAAGTGTTACAAGGTTTATATTGATATGACTAAAATTATGTAAAGGGATGATGAGGAGTTGCGGCAATCACTGACGCTTTGATTCTATGCTGAGGGGTTAAAGAAAAAATTTAATCTTTTTATTTATACGGAAAGCTGCTACGCAACGGATGCAAGACAATTTAGGGGCACATAGCTGCACCCCTATGCAAGTCAGTACAACAATATTCCCGATTTCTCTAAGGAATATTACGAATTACAGATTGGTATTAAACACTTACCAAAACGGCTTCTCGCAGCTTGGCAATCACATCACTCAGATTACCCGTGTTCAGGCGGTAACTCAAAGGATGAGCAATTAACCGGGCCGTGCTTTCATAGAGAGTAGCAACTTCAATTAGTCCATTTTCGCGCAAAGTTCGACCTGTGGAAACTAAATCCACGATCGCTTCTGACATTCCAGTAATTGGGCCTAATTCCACTGAACCATACAACGGCACTATTTCCACAGGTAAATCCAGACTGTGGAAATATTCACGAGCGCAATTTACATACTTGGAAGCAACTCTACCATGCGGTGGTAAATCTAAAGGCGATCGGTAAGAACTTGATGCTTTTACCGCCACCGACATCCGACAATGCCCAAACTGTAAATCTACCAAGTGGGCAACTTGCGGCTGCTTTTCCCGCAATACATCGTAACCGACAATACCCAGTTGTGCTTGACCATATTCTACATAAACCGGCACATCCTGCGCCCGCACCAACAAAGCTTTTGCAACTCCCTTAGTGTCAGGAATTTGAAGTTGGCGAGTTCCTGAATCTAAAAAAGCACTAAAATCTAATCCCACAGCTTGTAGCAGGCGGATGCTATTTTTAAGTAGTTCCCCTTTTGGCAATGCAACAGTCAGCATTCTTTTTATTGGTATCCTTAGCGTCTCGACAGTTGAATAATATTGAGAATATCTCTATATGCTTACCACAAGCAGCATGAGAATTTTATTAGTTGATGATGAAATTGAACTAACTGAACCCTTGAGTCGCTTATTAACTCGTGAGGGTTACGCTGTTGATGCCGCTTACGATGGCACAAGTGGCAGTGAACACGCACAAGCAGGTAATTATGACCTACTGATTTTAGATTGGATGCTGCCAGGAAAAACGGGGTTAGAGATTTGTCAGGAATTGCGACGCCAAGGCAAAACTACTCCCGTGCTGTTTCTCACAGCCAAGGATACTTTGGATGACCGAGTAGAAGGTTTAGATGCTGGTGCTGACGACTATTTAGTTAAACCTTTTGAACTGCGGGAGTTACTAGCGAGAGTTCGTGCTTTATTGCGTCGTTCCGGTTCTCAAACCTATGAAACCACCACTGGACGTTTAACTGTCGCTGATTTAGAACTTGATTGTGAAAATCAAGTAGCCTATCGTCAGGGACGGATAATTGAGCTATCGCAAAAAGAAAGCCAGTTGTTGCAATACTTTATGGAACACACGGGACAGCTACTAACTCATGCCCAGATTATGCAAAATTTGTGGCAAGAGGAAGAACAACCTAGTAGTAATGTGATAGCGGCATTAATTCGCCTGTTGCGCCGCAAGATTGAGGTAGGTAGAGAAACTACGCTGATTCACACAGTCTATGGCAAAGGCTATCGTTTCGGTGCTTCCTCAGTGGAGTCAGTTTAACCGCCTGCTTTCGACTCACAATAATTTGGTTAATTGGTTAGGAGAATCATTAATATTTCTCAGTCTTTGCGATTTTAATTCCTGTCGAAATTTGTTGTAGAGAGATAAATCCACAGGCATCATAATTTGTGAAATTCCCTTCCAGACACCAAGCTGATTATTCGCACCGATATCTTCCATAAGTTGATCAGTATAACCGAGGTTATGCATGTCGCCCTTGCTACAACGTTATTTTATCGAGTTTTCATCCAATAGATATCTGCTGCTATTTCTTGATATATTGCTGGCGGCGAAGGCAATAACAACAAGTTGCCTTTGACATACTCTAGCAGCCACCAAGCACCAACTTCTGATGTCAACTGACTGTAAAAACTGCTGTTATAGCCAACAAAACCCATCTGTGGAATATTAGGATGAATCAGATAACGATAAAGGTTAAAATTACCATCTTCATCGATTACCTGTCGCCGATATTCTTCTTCGAGAAATGGAAGTTCTTGGCGAAATCCTGTTCCAAAAATTACTATATCTGCGTGCAATTGCTGACCATTGGCTAATTCCACACCATCAGGGATAAACTTGGTGATGCTGGTTTTTATTGCCTGAATTTTACCAGAGTGTATGTACTTAAAAAAATCTGGAGGAGCTATGCTGATGCCACAGTTAGCCTGATTCATCGGTTGTTCGGGCAACAAGCCGCAGCTACTCTGGGTAGGATGCAGGCATGGGATAATCTGAAAAACTATAGGTGTCACCTGTATTCTGAGTAGTTAATCCTGGGTAAGTTCGAGACTTTTCCCAAACACACCAAGTCCTTTTTGTTTCTCGAATACAGTAACGTCATAGCCTTCTTCGATAAAAGTTTTAGCTGTCACCAGTCCGCTGATTCCAGCCCCGATAACGCAAATCTGTTTGATTTCCATTCTTTTTTATGTAAATTATGACTTTATATTGATAAGCTTTGCTTAAGCATTTCTAACAAAGGTATAAACATTTGCTGGAAATACTTCTATATTGATAAGCTTTGCTTAAGCATTTCTAACAAAGGTATAATCATTTGCTGGAAATGCTTCTATATTGATAAGCTTTGTTTAAGCATTTCTAACAAAGGTATAAGCATTTGCTGGAAATACTTCTATATTGATAAGCTTTGTTTAAGCATTTCTAACAAAGGTATAAGCATTTGCTAGAAATAAACAAACTATTGTTACTAAGGTTCAAGCATTTGTAACAATGGCTTCTATTTTTGTAACCAATGGATAAGCTGTAGTTACTTACTACACGACATTGGTATAGCGGTTCTCGATTTAGTGAAGTACGATTTTGACCTCTCTCCTAAAAGGAGAGAGGCTTTGAACTGTTCCCCCTTGCCGCCTTCGGGAAGGGGATTAGGGGATTAGATCTATTTGCACACTTGTACCTCACCGGATTGAAAATGGCTATAACGTAGCTGCTGCAAAAATACTCAAATTATTCTTGAATTTCAGGTTGTAGTATTAAGATTTACCCAAAAACTGATGAATTTGAAGTTGCAGTTTTTCTCGTAATTGTTGCGCCTGTTGATAGGCTACTGCACGCCCTTTGTTTGAGTTGTTATCCAATCTTGCTGGTTCTAAAGACTGAATAAAGTAACGCAGACGAGTTCTCATTGCCCAAATTCCCATTGAGGGAAATAGGAGTAAGACTAGCATCAAAGGTGAAAAAGGCAAGAATGGTAATTTGACTAGTCGTTGCAATTTGGTGAAATTAACAGCCCAAAGATGTAGAGATTCACTACCGATGCAAACTACTGGGAGAATGGGAATATGATAGCGATCGCTCAACTGAATAAAACTCACATCAAATTTTTCTAGTTGATAGCGTCTTCTCCAACCTTTCAGAGGGCCGCGGATACCTTCGGGTGCATATAAGAGAATTTTACCTTGAGCGATTGCTGCCTCAAAATTATCTAATTCGGCTCGCACACCACCTAAAACCTGCGACCATTTAGGTGGTAGCCACCAAATCACCCAAGGATGCTCAAATAATGCTGGACTTGCTACAGGTTGTACCACCCATCCTCTGGTTTCACTTAATAAATAACCCAAGGTCAAAAAGTCCCAAGGAAAACACATCCCCGCGTGATTCATTGCCACAATCAATGGCCCTGTTGACGGCAAGTTTTCAACTTGTTGCAATTCTCCCCGAAAATATGATTTAACGATGGGGCCAAGAACTTCCTGGCGAAAAGCTTGTTGATATTTGGGATCAAATTCACCAACTTCTTTTCGGGGTGAACGAAAACCCAGACGCAACCAGCGACTCAGCAACGCTAGATAAAATCCGCCAGGAATTAAAAATAATCCATATTCTAGCCAATTCCAACCATCTGGGTCGGTGTGATAGTGCTGCCAATGGCGGTTGAATAAAATTAGCCAACCTGGAGGATACCAAAGACAAAACCAGTCAAACCAGTTAAATACATAACCTTCACCTGGTAAATTTTCCAGTTGAGTGTTTAGGAGTGTTTCGGGATGTTGATTAATCAAAACGGTTAAAAATCAGGCAAAATTTTTATTAAAAGTGCATCATAGCTATATAATTTTGCCATTGGCATCTTACCATAGAAGTAAAATTAACTACAGACTTGGAAACCCGTTTCAGATTTGGTTGCCAAAATTACCAATTGAAAAATTTATCAATGGAAAATATTAAGCAAAACTTATATATAGATATCTTTTATATATGAAAAATTAAGTTGAGTATGAAGCACGAGAATGCAACACACCATCCATAAATTTTTGGCGGTGTGTGATGGCTAATATCATTAAATCGCCTTAAAGAATACTATTGTGGCGTTACATATCAGAGAAATTTAATATTTATTTTATAGATAGGTTTTGCAGTAAACAATAATCAGTGAACATTGATAAATGAATATTGGTATTTCGCCAAAAGATGAAATCGATAATAACTAATGACTATTTAAATTCTTCCTCAAGCTGGAGACAAATGGCGAGACATCTGTCTTAATCTTCCTAGTATGGAACTAGGAAAGCCACTAAAAATTTCAGATATAATCCGTGAACTTCGGCAGCAACTCGATCTCTCTCAGGAAAAGTTTGCAGCCAAGTTAGGAGTTTCTCTGCGAACAATCAATCGCTGGGAGAACGGATCTACAGTGCCTTCACAGATGGCACTAAAGCTGATTGAAGAAATGTTACAGAAAATGGGCAAACCAGGTAAAACACTAGTGAAAGAGTATCTCTCAAAAGCGGAGCAACGGGAGGACTCTTAAGATGATGGTGAAAGTACCCGAAAAAATTTTGATGATGCGTTCTCGGTTCATAGCTTGTGGTGTGATGATTGTGGCAGTCATAGCGGCGTTGCTGTTGACAAAACTGCTGTTGCCAGTTTTTGATCCGAGCGTATTTACATTATTTTATGCTGCGGTGGCAGTCAGTGCTTGGTATGGCGGCATGAGACTTGGAGTGTTAGCGATCGCTCTTTCGGTGACAACTGCGCTATATTTTTTGATTGAGCCAGTCTACTCCTTCGATTTCTTCAGCCAAAACGTTTTGGTAAGATTAACAACGTTTTCACTAGTATCCTTCTTAATTACCGCTCTTTCTTCAGAGTTGCGAACTGCTAGACGCAAGGCAGAGACAAGCCTAAAGTTGTTGCAAAATAGCGAGATGCGGTTTAGCCGACTGGCAGAATCCAACATCATTGGAGTAATTGTCACTGATATGAAGAACGGCTCCATCATGGCAGCCAATGATGCTTTTCTGAAAATGCTCGGCTATAGGCGAGAAGATTTATCCGCTAACCGAATGAACTGGCGCGATATTACCCCACCAGAGTATCTTCTTTTAAGTGAGCGTTCAGTGGAAGAACTGAAAACCACCGGAGTATGTAAACCCTTTGAGAAGGAGTATATCTGCAAAGATGGGACAAGAGTTCCCGTTTTGCTCGGTTCTGTCCTCGTGGGAGATGCTAAAGAAACGGTTATTGGCTTCGTTGTTGATTTGAGCGAACAGCAAGCTGCACTACGTGAACGCAAACAAGTAGAACAAACTTTGCGGGAGAAGGAGGAGCGACTGAGGTTAGCTAACGAGCGGTTTGAGTTAGCAGCATCTGCGGTAAACTGTCTCATTTATGACTGGAATATAGAAGAGGATACCGTTGAAAGAACTGAGGGATTAACTCGAATTTTGGGCTATTCTCTCGCTGAAGCTGAAGCAAATGGTAATTGGTGGCGCGAGCTTGTGCATCCAGAGGATTTGCAACGTGTAGAAGATGAGGCGGGAGTTGCTTTGGCAAATAGCGATCGCTATACTGCCGAGTATCGAATTCGCAATAAAAACAATCAATACATCTATGTGTTAGATCAAGGGATAATAGTGCAGCGAGATGCTGACGGCAACCCACTACGCTTAGTTGGCAGCACTACAGATATTAGCGAACGCAAGCAGGCAGAGAAGGCAGTCCAAGAAAGTGAGGAGCGGCTTCGGAGTTTTGTGAAAGCAAATGTAGTTGGTATTCTTTTTGGTGATGTGAATGGTAGTATCACCGAAGCCAATGATGAGTTTTTGCGAATTGTCGGCTATACCCAGGAGGATATCCAAGCAGGTAGATTACGGTGGACTGATATCATGCCATCTGAGTACCAATATTTAGATGAACTGGCTATTACCGAGGCAACAGCAAAGGGAACCTGTACTCCTTATGAGAAGGAATTTATTCGCAAGGATGGTTCTATTGTCCCAGTTGTAGTTGGTTACTCTCTTTTAGGAGAATCTCGACAAAAATCAGTCGCATTTATTCTGGATATTAGTGATCTTAAACAAGCTAAAAAAGCACTGAGTCAGAGTCAAGAGCAATTCCAAGCTTTTATGGACAATATTCCAGCCGCAGCATGGATTACGAATGTAGACGGGCGTGTAGTTTACCTCAGTCCAACTTATTTGAGCACATTTGACTTAGCAGTAAATAAGGCGATTCATAAAAATATTTTTGAGCTATACCCAGCCCAAATCGCTCAACCTCTCCTCGATAACATTAGAATGGTTGCCGAGACGAATCAGGTTGTTCAAACGATTGAGTCTGCCCCACGCACAGATGGCACTCTCGGTGAATTTTTAGTCTATAAGTTTCCCATTGCCAATGCATCTGGGCAACGCCTAGTAGGAGGGGTTGCAATTGACATCACCGAACGCGAACGCGCCCTTCGGGAACGTCAACTTGCAGAACAAGCTTTACAAGAGCGCAGTGAAAGACTCAAACTGCTCTCGGAAACAACTAGCGATTTGCTTTCAAATGAGCGCCCCTTGGATTTAATGAACAGCTTGTTTAGCAAACTCTCGGCGCAGATGGATTTGCACTTTTACTTCCACTATCTAATCGATACACACGAAAATAAGCAAAAACTTCGGTTAGTAGCTTGGAATGGCATCACTGATGAAGTATTTCAAACAATTGAATATCTGGAATTTAATCAAGGCATGTGCGGAGTGGTGGCACAAGAACGCCATCCAATTGTTATTAACGATGTGTTACACTCTACCGTTCCAAATGCCCACATTCTCCGTGCTTTAGAAATCACAGCCTACGCAGGGCAACCATTAATTGCTCAAGGAAAGCTGCTCGGTGTTCTCTCTTTTGCCAGTCGCACCCGTACTCACTTTACTTCTGGAGAAATTACTCTATTACAAGCAACCTCCGATCAGGTAGCGGTTGCTCTGGAACGCGCTCAGTTAATGGCTTCGTTACAGCGAAGGAAAGAAGAATTGATCCAAGCTAATCGGATCAAAGATGAATTTTTGGCGGTTCTTTCTCACGAACTTCGCACGCCGCTAAACCCGATCTTAGGATGGTCGAAGTTACTGCAAACCAAAAAGTATGATGAAGCAACAACTACTCGCGCTCTCGAAACCATTGAGCGCAATGCCAAGTTGCAAACCCAATTAATTGAAGATTTGCTGGATGTCTCTCGCATTCTGCAAGGTAAACTTAGTCTGAATATTGCTCCTGTAAATCTGGCAACTGCGATCGCTTCAGCCATAGAAACCGTGCGTCTAGCCGCTGAAGCCAAATCGATCAATTTGCAATTTACAATTTTAGACTTCGGCTACGCTCAGTCGAACGATTTTGAATTAGAAAATTCTCACAGAAATTTAGAATCTATCGATTTTATCAAGCAACCTGACAATCTCAAATCTCAAATTCAAGTTGCGCTGGAAGCGCACCAAAGTGGCGACTCAAAATTCTTAGTAACAGGTGATTCCAGTCGTTTGCAGCAAGTTATCTGGAATTTACTTTCCAATGCTATTAAATTTACACCCCAAGGTGGAGAGGTAGAAATCAGTTTAGAGTCTGTTGGTTCTCAGGTTCAGCTGCGAGTCAGTGATACAGGTAAAGGAATTAGCCCTGACTTTTTACCTTATGTCTTTGACTACTTCCGACAAGCTGATGGCGCAACTACCAGAAAATTTGGCGGACTGGGATTAGGATTAGCTATTGTTCGTCACATTGTCGAGCTACATGGTGGCACAGTTAAGGCAGAAAGTTTGGGTGAAGAACAGGGAGCAACCTTTACAGTCATGCTACCGTTGCTCAAAATTCATCTAAATAGCCATCAGATTGTTTCTCAACTTGATGATTCACCCGATCTAAATGGGTTGAAAGTTCTGCTGGTGGATGATGAGCGTGATACACGAGAGTTAATTACTTTCATTCTGGAGCAGTCTGGCGCAGTAGTAATCCAGACCGCATCTGCGATGGAAGCATTACGAATTATGCCTCAGTTCCAGCCAAATCTGCTGTTAAGCGACATTGGAATGCCGGAAGTAGACGGCTATATGCTGATGCGTCAAATTAGAGCTATGTCACCAGAACTTGGCGGGAAAATTCCTGCGATCGCCATAACCGCTTATGCTGGTGAGGTTGATTATCAACAAGCAATTGCCGCCGGATTTGGACAGCATATCACCAAGCCTGTGGAGCCAGCTAAGTTACTTCGAGCGATCGCTAACTTAAGTAGGTCGGCGCAATTAAAGCTAACTGGCTAAGGCTGTCATTTGTCATTTGTCCTTTGTCATTGGTCATTAGTAAGGGTTTTAAGCCTATTTACGTTTCGTAACATACTTGGTTTTTTTCGCGCCAACTTACTTAATTGCGTTAGCGGAGCGGGGCGTTAGCCCATTGCGAATTGCGAATTGTGAATTGGTATTAGGTTTCCTCTAACCACAACATGGCTTATTAACAGCCTTGACTACCTCTGTCGAATTAACTGTAGTCACCAAATTTTTTTCTGGCGCGGTATCTCCCACCTTCACCACAAAAATTTCCCAGCGGTTCCCATCTGGATCTGTTACCCAAACCTTGTCTTGCAAAGCGTAGCAACAATCAGTATTATCCTCGGTAAATAATGCTAATCCTGACTCCGTAAACCTTCGTATAGCCTCTCGTACTTCTTCTGTACTTTCAACTTGTACACCCAAATGAGACAATGCACCACCAGCCTGGATGCTAGGAGCTAAATTCAGTGTGAGATTTAGCGCTGGGCTAGAAAGATCAAATTTGGCATAGTCATCCTTATACTTCACAGGTTCCACACCAAACATTGCCCGATAAAATGCTACAGACTTTTCAACGTCAGTAACATTCAAAGCCACATGAGTTTTCAGAACTGCCATAATTTTGCTCCTTGTAGGATTTTCAAAATATCGATATATGTCAATATTGATTCGTAATTAGAAATTACGTTAGCGTAGCGGTAGCGAGTCCACGAGCGTCATTACGAATTACCAATGACACCTTGGATCTCGCAATGTTGCCTTTTCTGGCTCCCGTGGGAACCAATATGCCGTTCGCTTACAAACTTCAACCAGCATCAACATTACTGGCACTTCGATTAAAACACCTACCACTGTAGCAAGTGCAGCACCAGAATTTAAGCCAAACAGCATTACAGAAGTTGCGATCGCCACTTCAAAGTGATTACTAGCTCCAATTAATGCTGCGGGTGCGGCATCCTCATAAGATATATTCAGCTTCAACGCTGCCACATAACTAATCAAGAAAATAAAATTAGTTTGGATGAATAGTGGCACGGCAATTAATAAGATGTGCAAGGGATTGCTAACAATCAATTCACCTTTAAAAGCAAATAGCAAAACCAAAGTCATCAGCAAGGCAGTAATGGCAATTGGACTGAGATACTTTAAAAATCTCCGTTCAAACCATTCTTTACCTTTGTTTTGGAAAATCCAATAACGGCTGTACATTCCTGCGATTAAAGGCAATCCGACATAAATTAGCACCGACAACACAATCGTTTGCCACGGCACTGTTAAATCATTTGCCGCCAGTAACCACCTACCTAAAGGTGCATACAAAAACAACATTGTCAGAGAATTAACCGCCACCATCACCAAAGTATGTCCCTGATTGCCATAGGAAAGATAACCCCACAGCAGCACCATCGCAGTACAAGGAGCAATTCCCAGTAAAATCGTACCTGCAATGTAAGAATTAGCGATCGCAACTTCGTCACCACGAATTAATTCTGTGCCTGTAATTAGCGGGCGAAATAACCAACCTAAGAAAAACTGAGAAAATACCACCATCGTGAATGGTTTAATTAACCAGTTGACAACCAAAGTGAGAATTACAGGTTTTGGAGCGCGGATAGCATTTGCAGCTTGGGTGAAGTCAATTTTCACCATGATGGGATACATCATGAAAAACAGACAAACTGCAATGGGAATTGACACTTGATAAACACTCAATGCATCCAGCGTCACCGCCACCCCTGGAAATAATCTTCCTAGTCCAATTCCCGCCAAAATGCAGAGAAACACCCAAACAGTAAGGTATCTTTCAAAAAAACTCAAATTACTCCCTGCTTGTGCTGTATTCGGCTGCGAATTCGTATTCATGGATATAAGCCTGAAATATTCTTGGAGAGATGAGGAAGATGAGGGTAATGAGGAAGATAAGAGAAATCACCAATGCCCAATGCCCAATGCCCCATTCCCTAATCCCCATCTCCCGCTTTCCAAGCAATTGCTTTACTAGGTTGAGGATCGGGTAGCTTCAGAGTAATTAATGCTGCTGCTAGTACAAAGAACATGGATGTCCACAGACAGCCCACTAACCCGAAAAACTGGTATACCAAACCTGACAAAACAGTTCCAGCTAATCGACCACCTGAGTTTGCCATGTAGTAAAAACCAACGTTTAGCGCTACCTTGTCATCATCAGTAAATGCCAAGACTAAATAAGAGTGAACTGCTGAGTTGAAGGCAAACACAACACCAAAAACCAGGAGTCCACCAACAATCGCAATATTTGCAGGAATACCTATTTGGAGAGCCAGAGCGATCGCGGCTGGAACTACTGTTAGAGTAAATGTCCAAAACTGGATGGTCTTTGATTGCGGGGGACGACCAGAACCAAATCGCTGAATCAGTGTTGGTGCTAAGAATTGAATAACGCCATAACCAATTACCCAACAAGCCAAGAATCCACCAACCTGATAAAATGACCAGCCCAAGGTTCCACGTAAGAATACTGGCAATCCCACAACAAACCATACATCCCTAGAACCAAAGAGAAAAAATCGAGCCGCCGAGAGAATATTAATCTCTTCGCTCTTAGAAAACAGCTGGCTAAACTTGATTTTCTTCTTGATTTTGCCCATTCCTTTGGGCAGCATCAGCCCAGAAAACATAATCAGGGAAAGTCCCCCTGCCATAATCCACAGGGAATTGATGAAGCCAACCGCAGCCAAAAGAGCGCTACCAATAAAAAAGCCAACTCCTTTGAGTGCATTCTTAGAACCCGTCAGCACCGCCACCCATTTAAACAAAGATGATTGGGCATCTTGAGGCACCACTAACCGAATGGCACTTTTAGAACTCATCTTGGTTAAGTCTTTGGCAATCCCAGAAAATGCTTGTGCCACCATCACATAACCGACTGCAATCCACTGTGCCCAATTTGGATTGAGGAATGACAACATGACTAGAGAAAAAATCTGTAATCCGATACCGCTATAAAGTGTTACCTTCAATCCGAACTGAGAACCAATCCAACCGCCTAAAAAGTTTGTGACAACTCCAAACACTTCGTAGAACAAAAACAGAAAGGCAATTTGTATTGGGGTATAGCCAATTTGGTTGAAATATAGCAACACCAGCATTCGCAGGGCACCATCGGTAAGGGTGAAACCCCAGTAGGCGAGGGTGACTAGGATATAGTTCTTAAAATTGGCGCTATGAGCTGTAGTAGAAACCATGAGGGAAGAAAGATTTAAACGCAGAGGAACGCAGAGTTAGCGCAGAGGCACGCAAAGTATTAATATTTCAGGCTCAGAGCTACTTTACGGGCGAGTTCAACCATTCGATTGGCATAGCCCCATTCGTTGTCATACCAAGCGAGTATTTTCACTTGCGTCTCGTTTACCACCATCGTGGAGAGGGCATCAATGATGGAAGACCGAGGATCGTCTTTGTAATCGATAGAGACTAAAGGACGTTCTTCATATCCCAGAATTCCTTTGAGTGGTGCTTGTTCTGAAGCTGCTTTTAGTAAGCTATTAATTTCTTCTACGGTTGTGGGTCGCACAACTTCAAACACGCAGTCTGTTAAAGAAGCGTTGAGCAGCGGTACTCGTACTGCCAAACCGTTGAGTTTGCCATTGAGTTCGGGATAAATTAAACCGATCGCAGTTGCCGATCCAGTCGTGGTAGGAATCAACGATAGACTGGTAGCCCGTGCGCGGCGTAAATCCTTGTGAGGGGCATCTACAATGGTCTGAGTATTGGTGTTGTCATGGATTGTGGTAATGATTCCATGCTTAATGCCCAAACCTTCATGGATCACCTTCACGACTGGAGCCAAACAGTTAGTTGTACAAGAAGCCGCAGTTAGTAAATGATGCTTTTCCGGCTCATAAAGTTGATCATTAACTCCCATGACAATATTCAAGGCTTCTTCCTTCACTGGAGCAGCCACAATTACCTTCTGTACTCCCCGCTTAAAATACGGGTCTAAGGTGGCGGGAGTCCTAAATTTACCGGAGCATTCCAGCACGAGATCAACACCCAACTCTTCCCAAGGGACTTCGCCAGGTTGGGAATGTTCGCTAAAGCTTAAGGGTGTGCCATCAATGAGAATGCGATCGCCTTGTGCTTCTACTTCTTGTGTCCAGCGCCCGTGGACAGAATCAAATTTAAGCAAATGAGCGGCTGTTACAGCCCCACCTTTAATCTCATTGATATGGACAAACTCAAGTTCTGACCAACCCCAGGCAGCCCGCAAAGCTAGCCTTCCAATTCTGCCAAATCCGTTGATGCCAACACGTACTCTCATCAGTTTTCCTAAGTTTATTTAAATTAATGGGTAGCAGTAAACTGATTCCATAGTGCGTTTGTAGTAAGGACTTCAGTCCTTAATTTTTTTAAGCAATAAAGTGCTTACTACGAACTTCTCAGAACTTTTTCGATAGGCCACTATTACTTTTGAAAAAGTCAGTTTTTTTGAGTAAAATTACTATTTTTGTGGTGTCTTCAACAAATCACTAATTTGGAAGTTTATCTGCTCCTTACCTGCAAATACTGTTCCTTCTTTACCGGCTTGAAAGTTTTTTTCTGCCAATTCATAGGCTTCACTAGGTAAAGGCACATACCCAACCGAACTGGTTGTTATCGGTGCGTACTTGAGGTAATAATCTACAAATTCTTTGAGTTCTGGCTGATTTTGTAAAGACTGAGCGTTAACATAAATCAGCAAAGGTCGAGCTAATGGCTGATATTCAGCTTTTTCAACAGTTTCAGGTGATGGCAATACTGCCCCTTTGCCGCTATCAATTGCAAGAGGCTTTAACCGACTTTTGTTGTCTTCGTAATAAGCAAGCCCGAAATAACCCAAGGCATTAGAATCTGTGCCGACTCCGCGCACTAAGACTAGATCATCTTCACTGGAGATGTAATCAGTGCGGCTGACTCTGGTCTTACCAACAATAGCTTCTGTAAAGTAATCAAAAGTACCAGACTGACCACCAGCACCATACAGGTTAATTGGTTGATTCGGCCAAGACGATCGCACTTGGTTCCAGCGAGTGATTTTTCCTTGGGCTTCTGGCTCCCAAAGCTTTTTCAATTCGGCTACGGTAATATCTTTTGCCCAGGTATTTTGGGAATTCACCGCAACAGTCAGCGCATCAAAGGCAACGGGAAGCTCGATAAACTTGACACCATTTTTGTTGCAAGCTTCTATCTCTGCTTTCAGAATGGGACGCGAGGCATTGCTGATGTCTGTCTCTTTGTTACAGAATTTCTTAAATCCCGCACTAGTACCGGAAAAGCTTAGGAGAACTTGTCCTTTGTACTGCTGCTTGTTTTGTTGAAACTGGTTAGCGATCGCTTCGGTGATTGGATAGACTGTGCTAGAACCATCAATCTTTATTACCCTCACTTTTGTCGCATCACTGACTTCTGTAACCTTTGGCGATTGCTGAGTTGGAGTAGATAAATTAGATGTGGCTGTGCAACTAGTCGCAAAAGCCAACACTCCAAATACAAGAGCCAAATTCTTTGCTATTGCGTTCATTGACCTCACCTTTAGGGGTAATTTTGAAAGTATGTTTATATCATTTCAAAAAAACTTGATGTGTCAATATAAAGCATAGCACTATACATAAAAATTCATCAAAAAAAGTTGATGCATTTATCGAGGTAGTGCAATAAGCTGTTACGCAGCTAGATTGTATAATATTAGATTAAGTAATTAATTTAGTATCAGCCATCTATGCCAGCAAAAAATCATCTTTCCCAAGAGCAGAAGGAAAGGCTACTAAAAACGCTAAAAGAGCATGAAAATCCCTACGTAAGAGAAAAGATTCTGATTTTATTATTAATGAATGATGGAAAAACTTATCAAGAGATTAGTAAGTTTTTAGATATTGCATATCCAACAGTAGCATATTGGGCAGTTCACGGCGATCCAGATAACCTAGAAAGTTTTTTAGATGGAAGAAGAGAAGGGAACTTCCGCAAAGTTACCAAAGAATATGAGGATTTATTATTAGAAATAATTGAAAAAGAGCCACTAGAGTATGGGTATGAATTTGGTCGTTGGACAGCAGCAAGACTAGCTACATACCTCGAAAAGATAACAGGAATTAAGTTAAGTGGTTCACAAGTTGGGAGAATATTAGAGCGAAAAAAGTACGTTTACCTTTGGGCAAAATACAGCCTAGAGGACAAACAGAATCCTGAAATGCGTAAGGCATTTAAAGAAAAAATTGTCAGAATACTTAAGAATAACAAAGGAAGCCCCAGAGCGTTTACAGGTATGGTTTTGGGATGAGAGTGGATTTAGTTTAAGAGTGATAAGAAGAAAAAAACTGGGGTAAGAAAGGTACAAGGAAACAAATCACAGGTCAAAGAAGAAGAGGAAGAGTAAATATTATGGGAGGGTTACGTTATCACGACAAGAAGAGAATGAATTTTGTGATTAAAAAAGGAAATGCCGATGTATTTTATGAGCAGCTTCAATCTTTGAATAATTTTCTATTGCAAGAATGGATAGAGCAAGGAAATAGAATTGAGACTTTCAATAAATGTTCTGCGAAAATAGTGATTATCTTAGATAATGCCAGCTTCCATAAAAGAAAAGATATTTTAGTTCGTATCAAGGCAGAAATGCCAAATATTATCCTGGAATTTCTACCACCTTATAGTCCAGATTATAATTTGATTGAATTGGTTTGGCATTCAGCAAAAGAATATATAGCTCATAGATTGTTCGAGTCAGTATCACAGCTAGAAGAGTTGTTAAATAAATTGTTAAATGAAGGAGGTCTTATTATTAAATGGGAACGCAAAATTAAAAATAAAGGTAATGCTGTTTATTAAATTTAGCTGCGTAACAGCTTACAACCGTCCTATAAGCCAAATAAGGTTTGGATAAGCACTCTTGACTTTCCTTGTGGTCTGGGAAAAGGGTAGATGTATTTAAAACCTTTCCCCTTTAACCGAACCGTATTTTCCTATGGACACTAAGTTGTGAGCATATATGCTGACCGTTAACCAAGCAACACAAATTTCACAAGCCAAGATGATGACGCATCTTTTGAGCAATTTCTTCATGAAATTGAAGGTCAGTCACTTGTTTGCTTGTATTGGAGTTGTAGGAACTCTGACTGAGGGTCATTTCTTTGCCAGATTTCAGCACCATATATAATTCTGTACAAGCATCAGAATCATCATAATCCTGCTCAACCTGAATAGATTTAACTTCACTAAAGGAGAAAATTTTAGTATGGTCTTTCCTAAATAGGTAAGTTGTGGTTTTGAAAATTTGTTGATGTGTGCGGTTAAACGTCCATACCGTAAAGTATTTATGGAACGGAATACTGATTAATATGATGATTGGGCCAAGCATCCAAATCCCAAAAATATAATAAAAAAAAGAGTTTCTAGACGGTATATTTGGGTCGTTGGTCATATTTCTCATCAATGTATATATAAACCCAATTACTAGAACTGCTATGACTAAATTTACACAGCAGGAAATCCAAGCGTTCTTGAACGCAATAGACTTAGGTTGAACACCTAGCTGAAAGGTCAACTCTAGTGAGGTTTCTTGAACAAGTTGCAATTGAGACTCTTGCCCGCGAGGCTGCCCACGAATACGCATAATTAAATTAAGTAGCCATGATAAATTGGTTACACCAAGACGCACGAAAAACTCTTCCCCTACTCAAGAACTTCTTTTTCAGTTCAAGTAGGTGGAAAAAGGCATTTTGTTCTAAATGTCAGGGTTCCCAAAATCAATGCCACTTTATCACTTGAGAAAATCAGTCCCAAGCATAGATAAACTTATTCTTAATCGCAGCAAGAACGGGCAGAAAAAATTACACGGTTGTGGCTAAAATCTGCCAGATATTCCTCTAAAATACTAAACTGGGGCAAATTTAAACTGTAATAAATCCAGCGTCCTTCCTGACGGGAGTGAACTAAGCCAGCTTCCTTGAGGGTTTTCAGGTGAAAAGATAGTTTGGACTGATTTACCCCCAAGGCTTCGCACAAATCACATACACATAATTCTCGCTGTCGCAGGAGTTCTAGCACACTAATCCTGAGTTGATCAGAAAGAGCATGAAAGCCAGCAGCAATTAAATGAGGAGTAGTAGCAGAGGGGGTTTGCATGAATCAGATTTCGATAAGGGGATGCTATCTATCTCTATTGTGAAGCAGAGACTACAGCTTCAGGTTGATAGCGGATGCCGGCTTGCTTGAAGCGATGTAAAACTTCACCTAAGCGATCGCAGTCTGCAATCAAACTGATCCTTACATAACCCTCACCTGCAACCCCAAAAGCATTACCTGGAGTCAGAACAACGCCAGTTTGTTGCAACACATTCAAGGCAAAATCTGTGGAACCCATACCAACGGGACATTTCACCCAAAGATACATTGTCGCTTTAGTTTTGGGGATATCCCAACCCAACTCTCCTAATCCTTGAATGAGGAAGTCGCGGCGGGTACGATAGCGTTGTTGTACCTCGTGCAAATACACATCTGGCAGTTGTAAAGCGGTTTCGGCGGCTTTTTGCAAAGCGGAGAAAATACCGTAATCCAAGTTAGTTTTTAGTGTCCGTAAACCTTGAATTACATGGCGGTTCCCCACGACAAACCCAACGCGCCAACCAGCCATATTATAAGTTTTAGATAAGGTGTGAAATTCTACACCAATATCTTTCGCGCCGGGAATTTCTAGCAAGCTAGTGGGTTGATAACCATCAAAAGCTAACTCGGCATAACACAGATCATGCACCAGCAAAATTTCATATTTGCGGGCGAAGGCGACGATTTCTTCAAAGAATTCGCGGGGTGCAGTGGCGGCGGTGGGATTGCTGGGATAGTTGAAATAGAGAATTTTAGCTTGTCTGGCAACTTCGTCAGGAATGGCAGCTAAATCAATTAACCAGTCATTTTCGGGTTTGAGAATCAAGCTGTGGATTTTGCCGCCTGCGATCGCAGGGCCGCGAAAATGTGCGGGATAAGCCGGGGAAGGAACGAGAACTAAATCACCTGGGTTAACGTAGGCGATCGCTAAATGGGTTAATCCTTCTTTAGAACCCAGCAATGGCAAGGCTTCACTATCAGGATCGAGAACCACACCATAACGGCGATGATACCAATTGGTGATCGCGCGGCGGAAACTAGCAGTCCCCTCAAAAGGCGGATAACCGTGATTGGCGGGATCTTTCAAGGCTGCGATCGCCGCTTCTACAACTGGTGCTGGCGTTGCACCATCGGGGTTTCCCATGCCCAAATCAATTAAATCCAACCCTTGTTCCCGTGCTTTAGCTTTCAGTTCATCTAAACGGGCAAAGACATAAGGTGGCAGTTTTTGTATGCGTTCTGCTGGGACAATCCAATTTAAACTCATAAAACCTCGTCACTCATTCCCTTGGGCGAAACTCGATTTGTAATGTCTCTACTATCTATAGGTGCAGTAGTAGAAACCATTGCCGCCATCAACTGTTCTGGCGCGACTTTAAACGGTAGTCGATGGATGTCAGAATTCGGAACTAGAGCAATTTCAGCGGCTGTTTGCAACTCGCCTAATGTAATATTGCCCAATCCCAAATCACTCAATTTTTGGGGCAGTCCAATTTCTGTATAGAACTTTAACAACTGTTGTCGTGACGATGCTGCTAGTTGATTGCCTTGTAGCATTTCTTCTAAACGCAGTTGCACCAAAATTCCAAAAGCAACTTTTTCGCCATGAATACTGCCATGTCCGGAAATATGAGTTAAACCATTATGCACGGCATGGGCGGCAACTGTGCGACACTGCGCCCCTCCAAGTCCACCAACTACTCCGGCGAGTAAAACACTGGCGTCTACCACTTCTCGCCAAACTTCACTACCTGGTTCTTTCAGGGCGGCGGTTGACTTTTGCAACAAGATATCTCGCAAAACTCGTGCTTGTTGCACCGCAGCAATAATTAAAGTGTCTTGCAAGTGTCCACTACTAACAGAGGCTTCATACCACTTAGCGATCGCATCACCAATTCCAGCGACTAAAGTCCGTTGTGGTGCAGTTTTAATCAATTCATAATCGAGTATCAATAAATCGGGACAACGTGATAGCCCCACATCGTAGAGAAATGCCCCTTCTTCTGAATAAACATTCGATAAGGCACTCCAAGCTGCACAGGTAGCCCCTGATGTCGGAATTGTCACCACTGGCAACTCTAACTGCTGCGCGAGTAATTTCGCTGTATCTAGGGCTTTGCCCCCACCAAAACCAATAATCACATCAGCTGTATGTTCTTTTGCCGCCTTTTGTAAAGACTTCAGGCTAGCTTCACAGCAATCTGCACCGTATGTAGCTTGGACAGTTTTTAACTGTTGCCTTTCTAAAACTGGTTGCAAATTTTGTTGGCTGATGGCGAGAGTAGACTCACCTGCCACAATTAAGGGACGACTTCCCAAACGGGCGATTTCTGCTGCGGCTGCTTGCAACACCTCAGAACCACGAATTACTTTTGCTGGGGCAACTGTGAGTGTCAATAATGAACTAGAGTTTTGAGTAGACAAAGAAGGTTGAGTAGTAAAATTATTGTGCATATAATCTAGTTTGCCAAAACTTTGATATTTCTTAATCAAATAGACTAGTGATCAAGGATACTTGTTGCCAAGCGGGTTTTAGAATGACTCCAACCTGACACCTGACTCATCTGGATTTGAGCCAAGCAATGAAATAGACAAAGCCTCTAGCCGACTGATTGAGTAGTTTGACGACGTTGCTTGAATCTATAATGCCCATTGACCTGAAATTCCGAACTATCAAAGTTTTGAATAACCGTATAACTAATTAACATTACCATTGTCAGATTCTCAAGAAAAGCAATTGAGAATCGATAATGTCTAAGCGATCATGCTATTTCATACAATCCTTAGCTATAGATACATACTTAGGGGTGTGCAACTATACGCCCCTACAACTGATTCATTTGCTGCAAAGACTTGTGAAAACGGCAACAGTGGTAATTAGGACAACAACTGACAAATCACAACTGTCAGTACCAATTACCCGCACGCTGATTAACCTTTTACCACAGTGAAACCACTAAAGTGTGAATATCTTAATCTAAAAATAACTATTACTGTATCAGTAAATACAAAATAAATTTTGTCGTCCTGATAACAGGTAAATAAATTTTGTTTTCTGGGATTGGGGATTGGGATTAGGGAAGAGGTGACAGTTGAGAGGTTATAGGGAATAATCTGTACCCTATAACCTGTAACCTATTCCCTTCTTTACTCCCCTGCTCCTTAAGCCTTGGGTTTTGGCAATTGGGCAAAATTGTCTGTGTAAATTTCGACTGTTACTGGAGAATTTTGATGAGAAACGAGCGATCGCTTGGCCTCACCCAAGTAAACTGGTACAGAAGTCCCTGGTTCCGGGTGGATAATGGTACGAGCGCGAACTGTCAACTTGTCGTCTTCCCGTGTACCTGAACGACCATAAGAAAACAAATTACTAGCTGCTTGACGTAAAGTTGCTTCTAATTGTGTGGGTGTAATTTGAGTTGATGTAGCAATCACTGCTTGGTTTGACCCATTGTCATAAACTAAAGTATACCTGGCTGCTCCGGGAATCACAGTCCGACTCAAGGGGACTATTGAGAGTGCAAATAAACCACCAGTCAGCACCAGCATAAAGCCAGTCGTACCCACGAGTCGAAAGCGGATGCCCCATTTGAGAATAAAAGCCAAAACTGTTAAGGCAGCAAATACCAAGGTAGCTATACCTGACCATTGGGTGTACTGAAGAAAGTTAGCTGTTGTGAGCATAAGGTTGGTTATGGATGCGTCTTTTTTTTCGTTACCGACACACCCATTTTACCGGAGAGCTTACACCATAAGGGTTATCGTAAGCATCGCTTGATGCAAGTGTATTAGAAAAAGTGAGAAATATTTTAGTGAGCAACAACAAGACCGTGGAGGTTTTATAGCAACCACTGATTACGAATTACGAATTATTTAGTATTGCCGACAAATAATAGATTTATTTCCATCATCTGAAGTTGAAACATATATCCTATATTCTGCTGAACATGTTTCAAATGAATTACCTGTTGTGATTTGGATGTCATCGGCAAGCTCACAAGTGTGAAATTGTCCTTTTTCATCGAAAGATATATAACTTTTTCCTCGGCAGGGAAAATTAGATATCCCTGAAAGAGAACTGGAAACTTGCACAGTAATATTTTGCTCAAGTATACAAGTTAACAGTGAACCATTTGGATAATAAATTATATTGCCTGCCTCACACTGAATTGCTGCTTTAACAGGCAGAGTAAAAGCAAAATTTATTGTAGATAATCCTAATGAAGAAGTTATAAATACAAAGCTTTGTAAGGATAATTTCATGAATAAATTCCGTTTTTTTATGAAGCTAAATCTTTATTTAAATTATGTTTAACTGAGGAAAATAATAAATATACAAAAGGGCATCTACAAGAGATGCCCGTCATGCAGGAAAATCCCAAAGGGTTATTCCTACACCTTCCCAACAATCAGCAACAGTGACTAATTAGGTATTAGTCACACTCACAGTCACAGACGTGAATATAGTAATCTTATTAACTTAAAACTCTAAATGTCCCCAGTGCATACACTGAAAACCAATCATCGCTATTACAAGTTACTATGCCTGCTCAGGTGTAGTTCGTGGTAGACATTGTTTGAACCTTTAATACTTAGATGAATTTAGCTTTTTATGATGTAAATACTTACTTTTTGTCATTCACTATAGCACTTCTCGTTTGGGTGCAATACACTTTGACCTCTCTCCAAACCTCTCTCCTAAAAGGAGAGAGGCTTTGAATCTTACCCCCCTTCCCTTGTAGGGAAGGGGCTGGGGGTTAGGTCTGTATTTCATGCAATTGAGAACCGCTATAACTAATTTTAACGAGATACAAGCCTTTCTTGTTCATGATAATGATGTACTACTCCACAAATGGCAGCCAAAATTAACCATGAAAGCGCATTCAAACGGAAATCGAAGAGAGTTACATCTACCATGTTCAATAAAATCCAGCCAACAAAAGCTAAAAGATAACTGAAAAATATCAATCTGTCCTTTGTATTTATATATTTTGACTTTTGCAGTAATTGGATACCTGTAATCAAAATCCAAGCGAGTAAACCACAAAATAAAAAAGCGCTAGGAAAACCAGTTTCAGCAGATAACATCAAAAACAAGTTATGGGGATGACCTAAAGGAATCTGCATCTGAGCTTTGTAGATTTGACTAAAACTGCGTAATCCCCAGCCAGTCCAAGGATGTTGTTGAGCTAAAGACCAAGCAAACTCCCACTGAGTTTTTCGCATTAAAGCGACTGGTCTATCTGGATACATATCATCATTTAACCTTGCCCAAAAGAATGCAGGAACTACCCGACGAAAAACTTGAGCGACTGGTAAGGGAGCAAAAGCTGCCAAAAGCACACTAGAAACGATCGCAGCGACACCACCCACAAGAATGCGCCAACCTTGGTAAAGTGCATAAGCTAAACAGGCAAAAATAGCGATCGCCCATCCATTACGCGAGTTGGTAAAAATCAAGGCAATGAAATTTGTAATCACCGCAATGGTTAAGAAGATAAAGGGGAGTGGGGAACGGGGAGTGGGGGATGAGGGAGAATTATTGAATAAGTCTCTCCTTTGTCTCTTCTCTATGCCCCATGCCCAATGCCCCATGCCCCATGCCCATTGTTCTAGCCACAACCCTAGAGCAAGGATGAAAATTATTGCTAGATAAGCTGCGAAGGTGTTAGCGTGCAAGAAAAGTGAAGCGATGCGACCTGGCGGATTTCCTCCTGGTCTGATTGTCCAAGCTAAGACAATCCACAAAATCTCGAATTTTAAGCTCCAGCCTAAAAATAACTGTCCCAAGCCGATAATTATCACTGGCATGGAACCGATCACCAAAATCCAAGCCATTTGCCGTAATTGGGCAAATGTTTGAATCAAATCGCTATGGGCGGCGAAAAGTAAAAAGAATGGTAATAAATTAAATAAGCCGAGGAAAGCTGTTGTCTTGTCTTGGGCAAACCCAGCACTCACGATTAGCAAGAGACTCAAAAGAGCAAATCCCCAGTTTAAGGGGCGGCGACTAATTTTGCGGGCTTGTTTCAGCCAAGTTATTAATGATACAAGTCCTATAGTCACAGCCCCCACTAAGGGACTCAATGGGAAGATGAATAGTGCCCATAGAGAGTAGTTCCAAGAAGATTGCCAACGAGATTTGAAATAGTCAAAAACCTTGTTCAAGCTGGCTCCCAACATTCCTCACGAGTGAGGCGAATTTGAGCTAAGGCGAATATGGTAGGAATGATTCGACCATAGTTAGTGGCGATCGCTCTCCACCCTAAATCTGCAAAAAACCAAGTCCACATCATCGGCCCAATCACGGCAAACATAGTGCGGGCTGCCCCATAACGAGCTGCACTCACAGTCATACCCCGTTGCGCCATTTGCATAGCTACATAGCTTTGGAATTGCTTCGTAGCTGCTTCTGAGCCTTTAATCGCCGCTTGTCTTGCTACTTCATAAGTAGCAAAGTGGATGGCAAATTGACGGGCAATTTGCTTCAGTACAAGTGGCTGGAGAAGAGAAGTAACCGCGATCGCACTACCACCTTTGAAAAGTAACCCCAAGGGATCACGTTGCAATAAAAGTGGTAGCGGTTGTTTGAGTTCTGACTTGAGCAGCTGACGCTGTACCCGTACAGTCAATTTTTGTTTTTCCTGTTCCGGCAATTTTTTCCACACCTGTCCTAGCAGATGTAAAAATACTTCTGCTTCTAAATCAATAGTTGCCAGCTGATTAGAATAGGGAATTTTTAGATACTTACATACTTGAACTAAGGCTTGTCGGTAAGTTACCTGGCCTGTGCGTCCCCGTAATACAGTCATCCCATCTGCCGCCAAAAAGCGAAAGCGACCCTCTAGTGAATCTAACCAAGCTTTTCGGTCTTGGCTTTGCACTTCGATGGGTTCGGGTGTGTGTACATAGTCTAGGGGATTGAACTTACGACTAAACAGAATTGCCGTTAAGTCTTGCAATTCCTCTTCGGTCGCTAACTCTAGCGCCGCCCTCATTTCATCCAATTTCCCATCCTCCCTTCCATGCAGCTTTCTGTACCTTATTCTACTATTAGCTTTCAGCAGTCATTAGTAGTAATTTTGTCCTTTGATAATAACTAACTAATGACCAAAAACTAATAACCAATGACTAGGGAATATTGACTCATGACTGATATTGCAGTAATTGGTGCCGGAATCGCCGGTTTAGTCTGCGCCCAGCAGTTAAGTCAAGCTGGATATTCGGTGGTAGTGGTAGAAAAGTCCCGTGGTTTGGGAGGAAGACTAGCTACACGCCGCTTGCATGGAACTTGCGCGGATCATGGGGCTTGTTATCTGAAGCCAAAGGGTGAATTATTTAGACGTTTTGTGGAGATATTGCGATCGCGCCATATCCTGGAAGTTTGGACGGAGGAGGTTTACGAACTCACAGCTGGCACTCCTTTATCTGAACCGAAAAACCGCAGTCCCCGATATGTTGCACCTGGGGGAATGAGTGCGATCGCTAAATCCCTCGCCCCAGGTTTAGAAATATTACTGAATCAGCGTGTCATCGCTATTACCCCAACTCCCGAAAATAGTTGGCGTTTGACTCTCGAATCTAGTAACGAAGAATTAACTGCAAAAGCTTTAGTTGTAGCCATTCCTGCACCCCAAGCTGTGACGCTATTAGAACCTTTGGGCGAAACTGTATTGGATGCAGTCTTCCTTGATAACTTGCGTTCTGTAGAATTTTATCCCTCAATTAGTGCGATCGCTGGATATCCTCTCACATCCCAATCTCTCCCTCAGTGGAAAGCTCTAACTTTTGTGGATGATATCGATTTAGCCTGGATTGGTTTGGACAGTAGCAAGCGTTCCAACCCTCAGCAGCCACATTTTGTAGTTCAAAGTAGCGCTGATTTTGCCCAACGTTATCTAGAATCCCAAGATTTACAACCTGTCGGACAGCTTATGTTGCAACAAGCAGCTGAATCTCTGTCCCTCCCTTGGCTAAATATTCCCGAATGGATGCAAGTACATCGTTGGCGTTATGCCTTTCCTAGCCGTCCTTGGCATGAAGCTTTTTTGTCTGCCGGAATTCCCCTACCTTTAGTTTGTTGTGGTGATTGGTGTGGCGGCAATCTTGCCGAAGGTGCGATGCTTTCTGGATTAGCTGCGGCTGATGAAATTAATCATCAGTTGCGTCATCTACCTTTAGATAATGTGAACTTTCTAAACGTTTTTGTCTGATCCCTTCATCTGTCGCTAGACTGATTTTGCACTATAGCGAGTCGCTATTTTTATGACTTGCTAAATCAAAGTGCAACAAATAAGTTTTTTAGATGAAACAGCAAATTTTGCAGCAAATGCAAAATGTGATGTAAATTACCAACAAAGCTTAACTTCATTAAAAACTTGTTCCTAATTCAAGTTGTTTTATTGCCGTTAAACTTGATCCCCTAGCCTTCGTGCTGCGTTTTATGTAGATTTCTGCCAAAAAGGCAGAAATTTGAAATAATTAGGATTATAAATATAAAATGTCGCAAGCTTACCAGATATTGGACGCTGCTTTAATAATTCATGCTGTGAAACAGTATAAATTTTAACTAAAATAAGCAGAGCTAAATGTCTAACATTCTACTAAGATAAAAGGCTAGTTTCTGTGTCTATTACATCCGTCAGTTGAATCAGTTTTAAATGATTATCATGACGACATCGCCATCTAAAAAAGTTGTTTTCTCCATCAATCATTCACTGGATTAAAAAAGGAGTTTAAAAATCATGAAAACGTTAGTTAATTTAACACAACAATCAATAGTAGGAGAGATTGAAAGCGTTTTGGATACATATCCATACCATCCATATCAAGAAGCCTTTGCGATTCCTGACTTACGCCAAGAGCTAATTGCTTTCGTCCTCAATCGTATTCCCTCCTTTTACACCGCGATGTCTGATAGACAGATTCCGTTAGCGGAGGCTGAAGAAGGAAGCTTGGCTTATTACAAATTGCCTCGTAAACCTTTGGAACAGCAACTACATTTACAGAATTTGATTCACCAAGGCATTTGTTTAATCGTTCAAGAAAAGTCAGATTGGATTAGCCATCATGTTTGTGAAACAGTTCAACCAGCTTGTGAACCCTCTCACTGGTTTGGTTAATAGTCCGCAGTGAATTTTGAATTTTTGAGCTAATCCTATAGCCTTCGTGGGATTAGCTCAATATTTTTTAAGTATCCTGCTCTTGAGGTGTAAACTTTGACAATTACCAGGTTCAAAGGACATTCCCAGGATATGAGAAAAATAACTGCTCTAATGTTGGTAAGTATTACTGCGACTGTCGGGGTGGGAGTAATAACACCAAAAGTCACTAATGCCCAATTATTTTATCCACCAGCAAGCGATCGCCATTCATTAATGGTAATCGGTCAAGGGGTAGTGAGAGTGCCAGCAGATACAGCCGATATTGAATTGGTATTCAGTAGCGGAGGTAGCAATAATGAGTTAGAAACGCAACCATCAGCCATACCTGAAGCCCGTCGCTTGTCCTCACGGACTCTACTCTTAAATTACAAAACAGCAGCAGAATCTTTCCCAAACACAAAATCGCTAACTAAAGCAACTCTCCAGCCTGTAGTTAATAGTTTAGTTGCCAAAGGAATTAGGGCTGATAAAATTCAAGTGCAAATTAGCACTAATTCTAGTGAAAATAACGCCAAAATATTGGTGAGACTGGAAAAACCAACGCGTGATCGCGTCCAGGAAATTGTTGCTACAGCGAACAAGGCGACGAGCGAAGTTGAAAATCTTTCCGTCAAGAGTGTGGGTGTTGAGTATGCAGTCAATGACTGTCAAGCTTTGCAGAGTTCAGTTTATCAATCAGCGATGAAAGATGCTCAAAGCCGCGCTCAGGCTTTAGCAACTGCTATGGAAGTTAAACTTAGTACTCCTTCTGTCGCCGAACCATTTTACACATTACTTTATCCCTCATGTAGTTCTAAAACTGGAGTTCCTTTACCGTCATTTGCTAGTTTTTTATTATCACCAGCTTATGATCCAGATGCTCCAGCAGAAGTAGAGATGAAAAAGGATATTTTTGTGACATATACAACGAAATAAGCATTTATATTAAGTGTGTCGCACTTTTATTTAGTCAAAATTAGGAGTGCGATCGCTTAATTAAATAATGAAAAAACTCCAGAAATGTTTGTGACAACTCTGGAGTCAGGAAAGATACGCATTTACCTATACCAAATTTTCACCGTGATAAAATCCTACGTCATCAGGGTATACACTCAAATGTAGATAACGATGTCTGAAGATTCTCGTTTACACACCTTCTCTGTTGAAAGTCACACAAAACAGCCCCAGATTAACTGAGGCTGTTTTGCGAGAGTTGTTTGGCAGACAGGGTACATCAATTAGTGATGCCCGTGTTAAATATAGATAATTCAGTATGCATCCTTATTCAGTCAAGTTTTGGCATATCAGGATGATTGGGAAAATTTTAATGGTTTTTTCCAAAAAGAAACTCCAGATGCCCTTAAGGCATTCTGGAGCAGTAACAGGTTTCTAACATCAATTAATTTTTACCTATGCGATCGCCTAATGTCGTTAGGGTATATACTCAAATGTGTTTTATGTCTACTCATCCGCAAATCGAACAACAAGTTACCTTTTTTTCTACCTCTAACCTGAATATATCTACAGAATTCTACGAACAAAAACTGGGCTTGGAGTTATGGCTTGACCAAGGAACTTGTCGTATTTATACTATTAGTGGCTCTGGATACTTAGGATTGTGTCAAGCAAGCGAAATATTGACTCCTCCAGCCGACAAGCAATCAAGTGTCATTTTTACCCTGGTAACACAGCAGGTGGATGAGTGGTTTGAATATCTCAAAGAACGTGGCATAGAATTTGAAAAGCCACCCATGCTAAACGAAAAATATAACATTTACCACTGTTTTTTCCGCGATCCTGATGGTTATTTGATTGAAATTCAACGTTTCGAGACTAACGACAAAAAAAAGACATAACTAAATAAGTTATGTCTAAACGTTTAATTGACAGGGCAGGATTTGTACAGATTAGAACTTTTTGATTTACTGGGATACACAATGCTGTATGACCATCATCGACAAGCATGTATCTTTTCTTCTATAGATTTATCAAGATGGAATGCGGAATTTATGCAGTCACGGCGAAATCTCTACATTTCTTTACAATTGTTGCGTAGGCGTCGCTTTTGACTTTTATATAATGTCTGACTAATTGCTATATCGGTTCAATAAATATTTTATTAAGGAAACTAAATGATAGCCGAAAAACTCAAGTGGGTAAGCACAGCATTACAACCTAAAGGTTCAGTAATGAAAGCAATTTCCAAACATATTTTATGGTGTGGAGCTTTCGGATTTTTGATTTCTCTGCTTTACCATTTTGACAAACCTGTATCCCAGCCTATTTTAGGAAGTGTTATCCCTAGTATTGTTTTAGGTTTGTTACTTGTCTTTCGTACAAATACGGCTTATGAGCGATTTTGGGAAGGGAGAAAATGCTGGGGTTCTATAGTAAATAACGTCCGAAATCTAGCTCGGCAAATTTGGGTATCAGTTGATGAAATTTCACCAGAAGATAAAGACAATAAAATCACGACATTAAACTTATTGGCAGCTTTTGCTATAACAACTAAATTACATTTGCGAGGAGAAGTTGTCAATAGCGAGTTAGAAGACTTAGTGCCATCTACTAAGTATATAAAACTGAAAATTATGAATAATCCCCCCATAGAGGTTGCTTTTTGGATAGGAGATTATTTACAGGAACAGTATAATCGTGATTGCATTAATAGCTACCAGCTAACATCTATGCAAGAATTGTTGAATAATCTTGTGGATAATTTAGGTGCTTGCGAACGTATTTTAAAAACGCCTATGCCCCTTGCTTATGCTTTTCATTTGAAGCAATTGCTAATACTATATTGCTTCCTGCTACCATTTCAAATAGTAAAAGAACTCGGTTGGTGGACAGGTTTAGTTTCTGCTTTGGTTGGGTTTACTGTGTTTGGCATTGAAGCTATTGGCTTAGAGATAGAAAACCCCTTTGGTTATGACGCCAACGATTTACCATTAGATGCAATTTGTGAGACAATGAAACGCAATATTGACGATTTAATTACTTTGACTCCCAATGTGCGATCGCGTAAAGATAATAGTATAGTCAATTGAAAAAAATTCAGAATATTGATTAACAAAAAAAATATAAAATATAATCTTTTTATAACTGCCGAATTGCCATCTCTAAACCTTCGCATACACCAGTAAGAAAATCTAAATCCAAAGTAGCGATCGCATCACTAGGTTTGTGATAATGTGGATTCCGCAAGAATGCCGTATCTGTCACCATCATTGCCGGATAACCCAAATCCCAGAAAGGTGCATGATCACTAAGTCTGGTTTGGGGGACTATTAAACCTCGATTCGGCACAGGTAGCCATTGACTAGGTACGCCAGCTTTGCGAATATTACGACTCATACCAATTAAGTCAGGCAATGTCCGCAAATTCCCAATTAAAGCAATAAAATCACCTCTGTCTGGGTAGAAGCGTTCCAGAGGAGGAGGGTAACTTTGGGAGCCAGGTGTAGAATCCTTATAACCCAGCATTTCTAGGGAAATCATTAAGCGTAGCCGTTGCTTTTGTTGATGCAACAAGGCTGCATAGTCAGCACTACCGAGTAAGCCATATTCTTCCATATCGAAAGCAACTAGCCTTAAGGGATATCTAACAGCTTGGGCAGCAAACTTTCTAGCTAATTCCAGCAACACCGCCACACCTGTAGCATTATCATCAGCCGCCGATGTTCCCGGAACACCATCATAGTGAGCGCCAATTAAAATTGGTAGCAAATCCTTTTTTTGCCCTCTCCTTTGGGAAGGTAAATTTAATATCAAGTTATTACAAGCTTTACCTCTGACTTCAAAGGTGTGGATTTCCACACTCCCCCATTGGGAAAATTGCTGGCGGATGTATTCTTGGACAAAAAAATGTCCAGCCGTTGCCATGTAAGGATCGCGTTCTCGTGCGATCGCACTCAGGGAACTTTTTAATCGCTCTGTTAAATTCAAATCTTTTAACTAGTGGCAATATTAGACTTTTCAGGGACTCAAAAGAACAGAGCAAGCTTTATTAAGGTGCATTTACCCAACTTGCAGATACCGTAAACAGAAGTAGGCATATGACAAAAATTGAGGCTGCTTGGGCACACCAACCATCTCAATGCTATCCTAGTCTTGCAACTATCTCCTCTAGCTGCACTTCTTAGCTCACTGCCTTAATGATGACTATCATACCATTGAGGTGTTTTATCCTGTAGCACAAAGCTAAAGGTAGTTCCGCCCAATCATAATAAATGTATAAGACACTTTAGGAGAAGAGTAACGCATGGGCAAGGTAGTCGGCATCGACTTGGGTACAACCAACTCAGTAGTCGCCGTTATGGAGGGTGGCAAGCCGGTGGTGATTGCCAATGCAGAAGGAATGCGAACAACCCCCTCCGTAGTTGGCTTCAGCAAAGATGGCGAAAGGGTGGTTGGGCAAATGGCACGGCGACAAACCGTCCTCAATCCACAAAATACCTTTTTCGCAGTTAAACGTTTCATAGGGCGGAAGTATGGCGAACTTAATCCAGATTCCAAGCGTGTACCATACACCATCCGCAAAGACGAAGTAGGTAATATTAAAATTGCTTGTCCCCGTCTCAATAAAGATTTCGCCCCAGAAGAAATTTCGGCAATGGTGCTGAAGAAATTGGCAGACGATGCTAGCCGCTATTTGGGTGAACCAGTCACAGGGGCAGTAATTACAGTACCCGCCTATTTTAATGACTCTCAGCGGCAGGCAACCCGCGATGCTGGTAGAATTGCTGGCTTAGAGGTGTTGCGAATTCTTAATGAACCGACTGCTGCATCTTTGGCTTATGGATTAGATCGGGGTGACACGGAAACCATTTTAGTATTTGACTTGGGTGGTGGCACTTTTGACGTGTCGATTTTAGAAGTAGGCGATGGGATATTTGAAGTCAAAGCTACCAGTGGAGATACGCAACTTGGTGGTAATGACTTTGACAAAATAATAGTAGATTGGTTAGCAGAGCAATTTCTGGAAGTCGAAGGCATAGATTTAAGACGCGAGAGACAATCTTTACAACGCCTAATGGAAGCTGCGGAAAAGGCAAAAATTGAACTTTCCTCTGTCAGCGTCACTGATATTAACTTACCTTTTATTGCTGCCGATCAGGAAGGCCCAAAACATCTGGAAACTCGTCTAACGCGTTCCCAGTTTGAAGGTTTGTGTGGTGATTTGGTAGGGCGATTGCGGACACCAGTGAAACGCGCCCTCAAAGATGCCGGACTCTCACCTAGAGATATTGAAGAAGTTGTATTAGTTGGCGGTTCTACACGGATGCCAATGGTGAAGCAGCTAGTGCGGGACTTGATTGGTACGGAACCCAACGAAAACGTTAACCCCGATGAAGTTGTGGGAGTGGGTGCAGCAATTCAAGCAGGAATTCTCGCTGGCGAACTCAAAGATGTCCTGCTTTTAGATGTGACACCCCTTTCTATGGGATTGGAAACCATCGGCGGCGTAATGAAAAAACTTATTCCCCGCAACACCACCATACCAGTCCGGCGTTCTGACATTTTTTCCACGTCTGAAAATAACCAAAATACTGTGGAAATCCACGTAGTCCAAGGCGAACGTGAAATGGCAGCAAACAATAAGTCTTTAGGACGTTTCAAGCTGTATGGTATCCCGCCAGCGCCACGAGGAATTCCCCAAGTTCAGGTGTCATTTGATATTGATGCTAACGGTATTTTACAGGTAACAGCCTTAGATAGAACCACTGGGCGAGAACAGAGTATCACCATTCAAGGCGCTTCCACCTTGAATGAGTCGGAAGTGAATCGGATGATCCAAGACGCTCAAAAATACGCTGATGTCGATCGCGAACGTAAAGAAAGAGTAGAAAAGCGGACTCGTTCTGAAGCGTTGATTTTCCAAGCAGAACGGCAACTTAGAGAAGTAGCTTTAGAATTTGGTATGCAGTTTGCCCGCAGCCGTCGCCAAAGAATTGATAATATTTGTCGAGACTTAAAAGAGAGTCTTAAGGAAAATAGCGATCGCGGTATTGATCAAGCCTACGCCGATTTACAAGATGCTCTCTATGAGCTAAATCGGGAAGTCCGCCAGACTTATGCTGAAGATGAAGATGACGACTTGTTTGGTACCATCCGTGACATCTTTACTGGCGGTGATAAGGAACGAGAACGCGAATTTCCCAGAGATACATATCGGGAACGCGACTCATACAGTCAGGACTATGGCAGAGATTACGGCAAAGATTACGGCAAAGACTATAGCCGAGACAGTCGTTCTCCCTCTTATGAAAGCCGTCCTCCACGCAGCAAATCCCGTCCCAGCTATCAAGATAACTGGGATGATGAAGAAGACAATGATTGGTTATAAGTAAAAGGCAGGAGGCAGGATAGCGCAGCGGTAGCGAGTCCGCGAGCGTCGGCAGAAGGCAGGAGGCAAGAGGTAAAAGCTGCTCAGGAAAATGATTTCACTGGCTAGCATTTTATGTTTAATTATGTCTACCTAATTAGTACTTCTGATAAGAGTTAAGAGTAGAAGTTAAAAATTAAATCTTTCAACTCCTAACTCTTCACTCCTAACTCATGATTAATCCAAAATCTAAAATCTAAAATTTAAATAACTGAACTATGCAAAATTTGCCGAACTTTCGCGATTACTACGAGATTTTAGGAGTGTCTAAAGATGCCTCTGGCGAGGAAATTAAAAAGGTTTATCGGCGGTTAGCAAGGCAATATCACCCCGATCTAAATCCGGGTAACAAAGAATCTGAGGAAAAATTTAAGGATATTGGCGAGGCTTATGAAGTCCTTTCAGACTCAGCCAAGCGATCGCAGTACGACCAGTTTAGCCGCTACTGGAAGCAAAAAGGCTTTGCCGGCAATAAACAGACGCCAAAGGCTAAAACTTGGCAGAGTAGCGCTAGCGATCGCAATGGCAATCAGGACGTAGATCCCAGCCAATTCTCTGATTTTGAAAGCTTTATTAATCAAGTTATCGGCGTCAAAAATAAGAGTGGGGCCAGTAATTCTAGTAATGGTAACAATAGCGATCCCTTTCGTTCCCCCAGAACAAAAGTTGCCTATACCGTTAATACCCCCCCACCTCGCACAACCCGCCGGGATATAGAAGCCAGATTAACGCTGCCACTAGAAAAAGCTTATCAAGGTGGTAATGAACGCATTCGCTTAGAAGATGGGCGATCGCTAGAGGTTAATATGCCTCCAGGTATGGTATCAGGTCAAACTATTCGTTTGCGAAATCAAGGCGTTGGTGGTGGCGATCTCTACTTAAAAATTACTGTTGAACCTCATCCATTATTTAAACTAGAAGGTGCAAATATCCTCTGCCAAGTACCAGTTACTCCCAGCGAGGCAGTTTTAGGAGGACAGGTAGAAGCACCCACTCTTGATGGCCCTGTAAAAATGACTACTCCTCCTGGAGTTAGGTCTGGTCAAAAATTTCGACTAGGTAATAAAGGCTATCCCAGTGATGACGGTAAACGTGGGGATCAATTAGTAGAAATTCAAATAGTTACACCGAAAAATATTAGTCAAGAAGAACGGGAACTTTACGAAAAGTTACGGCAAATTGAAACCTTTAAACCCCGTGCTGATTTAATCCGTTAGGGATAATACAGCAGAATTCAGAATTGATGCTAGACCTGTTGTGTCTTCTCGAATTCACAAAGGATTTAAAATATAAAAAATATCTTTGAGCAAAGTGACTCAAACAGCCGTGAATCACAACGGGGCAATGCCACAAAGCAGTGAACCAACTTATTACTCCCTGCTAGGACTGCATCCCTGGGCATCGGTAATCGATATTCGTCGCGCTTATCGGCAACTGAGCAAACTCTATCATCCTGATACTACAGACTTGCCGACTGCGATCGCCACTCCCAAATTCCAGCAAATCAACGAAGCCTACGCCACCCTTAGCCATCCAGAACGTCGGTTAAGCTATGATCTAAAAATTGGCTATTCCCGCTTTGGAGTGATTCAACCACCCCCTGATTTGAATCATCCCGTCTCACGTTCCTATGATTTTTCAAAATCAGCATACCTTGATGCGAGCGATCGCCCCTTATCATCTGGCGAAATCTTTGCCTTATTTATGCTGGTGTTAACATTTGTAGGTTGTCTATTATTAGCAGTTGCCATTGCCTTAACTCGTGGCGAGGCTGCTATCCATTCCCATTTGCTGCAACCAACTGCATTTGTACAACAGCATATTACCTATATGTCGCAACTAACTACCCATCTGAAATAATTAAAAATTAAAAAACTCCCTAATCCAAAATCCAAAATCTAAAATTCCTATGCCTCTTCTTCCCTCTGATACCCCCCTATATAATCATCCCCTGCCACAAATTGAGCAGTGGCTAAAAGACCAAGGCTGTCAACAAGATGACACACAGAGGCATTGCTGGCACGTGCAGCGACCTAGCTGGAAAGCTGAACTATGGCTCGACGTTGAGCAAATCGTAGTGCGATATGTCCAATCTGGGGAAAATGGGCAGGATATCCAACGTTCATTCAAGTATTCTCTGAGTCGGGATGATGTAGAACAAGCGGTGTTTTCTGGGCCATAAAAATTGCTGAGTACGATCCTCTCCAATTAACTTTATAAGAAGAATTCAGAATTCAGAATTCAGGAGTCAGTATTCAGTATGAATTCTGTACGAGTGGGTGATAGCTTGCGGAATGCGAGTCAGTGATAGCGCAGCGTTAGCGAGTATTTTCGAGTCGCGTCTGAATATTCGTTAAAAGCCAGTGGAATGGTGGGCGAAAAAAATTAAAATATTCTCACCTTAAAACTCTACCCATAAAGGGATAGAGTATTCTGAATTCTGATTGATTTGCATAGAGCTATTTAGGTGATCGCAGAGTGATTGCACCCTGAAACCACTCAACAACACCATCTGCCAAGACTCGCGCTAATTTTTTTTGTTCATCGGCGTTGGCTATCCATTCAAATTCTTCGGGGTTGGTCATAAAACCCAGTTCCATTACCACTGATGGTGCTGTAGAGGGGCGAGTTAGCGCCAAGTTATTCCAAAACACCCCCATTGATGAACGTCCTAGCTGCTTAACTAGATAATTGTGGAGAAAAACGGCTAGGCTATGGGCTTGGGAATGATACCAAAAAGTTCTAATGCCTTTGCTATTCTCTGCATCTCCGTCATCGGGTACTGCTGTGTAATGTATAGTGAGAGCGATCGCTGGTTGTTGTTGCTCGATCATGGCTTGGCGAGTAGATAAAGCTATTTCTTTGTCATCTTCTCGCGTCATCACTACTAACGCGCCTCTTAAGACCAGTTCATCACGCAGCAACTTAGATACTGTCAAGCTGATATCTTTAGCTAAAGATCCTGTTGGCCCAGCCGCGCCAGTTTCTTGCCCTCCATGTCCTGGGTTAACTAAAATCTTGATACCAGATAAGGGTGGTAATTGTACCTGTGCAAAAGCTGGTGAAGAAATAAATATGTAACTGATCGCTAAACCTAAAATTGGTTTCACTGATATAGACTCCTATTTGACATCCTCCCCAGCCTCAAGGCGTGGGGATTCCAAAAATCACTTCTTGGATCTTTCTGCTTCATAGCAACTGCCATCAGACAAAAAACGCCCATCCAAAGCGATCGCTTACAATTAAAGTTACTCCTACTTTGACAAAAATCTATGCAAATCGTTCTGCCACCTGAAGTAGAAGCGCTAGTTCAACGCCAAATCACTAGCGGTAAGTATCAGAACGCGATCGCAGTTATTCTTGCAGGCATAAAACTCCTGGAACAGCAAGAAGACATCTATCAAGGACGACTGCAAGACTTGCAACAAGAAGCGCGTATTGGGTGGGAAGCGTCCGAGCAGGGCGAAGTTGTTGATGGTTCGGCTGCAATGGCTCAAATTCACGCCAATGTCCGAGCGCGCTACGGTGTTTCACACGAAGCATGACCCCACAATTTCGCCTTACTAAACCCGCAATTCAAGACATTGAGCAAGATAGCGGATTACATTGCTAGACTATCTGGCTTGGCTCAGTCTGAGGGTTTTTTAAATAAGCTGGACGTGAAATTTGCCCAAATTGCTCAGTTCCCTCGTCTCGGACGACAGCGTGATGAAATTTTACCTGGTATCCGTAGCCTTTCAATAGATAATTACCTCATTCTCTACATGCCCATAGGGCAAGATGTGGAGATTTTTCGTGTTGTCAGTGGCTATCGAGATATCAAAGCCCTATTTCACGACTCTGATTCTTGATTTACACTTTCCCAAATCGCCGTTCGCGTTGTTGGTAGGCACATAAGGCGCGGTGAAACTCAGCCCGGTCAAAATCTGGCCAGAGAGCATCGGTAATATAAATTTCTCCATAAGCCATTTGCCAGAGAAGAAAATTTGAGAGGCGCATTTCTCCACTGGTGCGAATTAACAAATCTGGGTCACTAATTCCGGCTGTGTACAAGTGGCTTTCAAACACCTGTTCATTAATTTCATTGGGTTGTAGCAGACCTTGCTGGACTTGTTTTGCGATCGCCTGACAAGCTTGTAAAATTTCCTGCCGTCCACCATAATTAGTTGCTACCGAAAACCGGATACCGCGATTATCCTTAGTTTCTTCCATTGAACGGGATATTTCTTGTTGAAGCGATCGCGGCAGGTCTTGCAAATTCCCCACAAACTTAATTTGAACATTCTCTTCGACCATTTCCCGCAATTCTTGCCGCAAAACTCTTTGAAACAGAGTCATCAAAAAATCCACTTCTTCCTGCGGTCTTTTCCAGTTCTCCGTTGAAAAAGCATAAGCTGTCAGCGCTTGAATTCCCCAATCCTGACAACAGCGAAGTAAGTCCTTGAGAGCATCTACTCCTCGCTTATGACCCATAATCCGGGGTAGACCCTGACGTTTAGCCCATCGACCATTGCCATCCATAATCACCGCAACGTGCTGCGGCAATAGTTCTCGTTTTAAGTCAGTAGGCAAATCTTGCAGTTTAGTTTGTTGTGCTGTCATTTTTTATCTCGAGAAGCGGTCGATGGTAATCCGAGTAAACGTGAAACCAGTGCTAGTGTCTTCCCACCTGTCCGACGAACAAAACTCAACACACCAGGAGCAACAGCTTCCCGATCCACGGTTGGGGACAAAAGAGCCTCTAATGACTCTTTTAGCTTTCTAATCGTCAGCGGTCTATTTAGGGTTCCCCGTTCCGCTAAGGAAATAGAACCCGTTTCTTCAGATACAACGACACAAATGCAATTTTCGACCCGCTCAGTAATTCCCATTGCCGCCCGATGGCGTGTTCCC
Organism: Nostoc edaphicum CCNP1411; assembly: GCF_014023275.1. Classification (NCBI taxonomy): domain Bacteria; kingdom Bacillati; phylum Cyanobacteriota; class Cyanophyceae; order Nostocales; family Nostocaceae; genus Nostoc; species Nostoc edaphicum. The sequence continues at coordinate 3,708,321 of NZ_CP054698.1, read as the reverse complement.
AACTGGCGCGAGGCTGTGCGTCCCGAAAGTGGTAAAATTATACCTGATGACACAATCCGTGATCCACGAATCAGTGTTGCCCCATCGTGTAACAAAGTTTTCGGCTGGAAAATTGTCTGGATCAGTTCTTTAGAAACTTCCGCATTTAGCTTTACTCCTGGCACAGAAAAGTCTCGCTCATCAATTGGCCCTGTGGTTTCCACAATTAGTAAAGCTCCAATGCGGTTTTTTGACAATTCTTTAACAGCCTCAACAATTTCATCAATTACACTATCAGATTTAGGGATTGCCAGCCGATCTGGTTGAAACAGCTGGCGGAATTCGCCACGCCCCAATTGCTCCAAAAACCGCCGAAACTCTGACTGTAGAGCAACTGCCATCGCCACAGCACAACCAATTACCAATTTTTCTAATACAAAACTTAGCAGAGGTAGTCCTAATCTGCCACTTAGTGCCGAGGCTAGCATTAAGATAATGAATCCCCGCACCATCCACAGTGTCCGTCGCTCACTAATGATAACTAGTATCATGTAAGTCAGCGCCAGCACCAACACAATATCCAGAGTCCCAAGTAGCAAGGACTGTGACCATCCTAGGTTTGTCAGCCATTGCTTCCACCAATCTCTCATGACATCTGGATTACACTTTTGCCTCTAATTTACGGTTGGTCATTAGTCATTTGTCCTTTGTCCTTTGTCAGTTGCAAATGACTAATGACCAATGACTAATGACAAATGACTAATGACTATTTCTTTAATCTTTCTGGTAGGCGATCTTGTCGAATTAAGTCTTGATAAGTTTCACGTTGCAAAATTAAATTTGCTTCGCCATTCGCCACAACAACAGCAGCCGAACGGGGCAAGCGATTGTAGTTAGATGCCATACTGTAATTGTACGCACCAGTTCCCATAACTACGAGAATATCCCCTGGTTCAGTCTTTGGGAGTAGAGCGTTATGAATCAGAATATCTCCTGATTCACAATGTTTACCAGCAATTGTGACTGTTTCGGTTAAGGGAGAAGACATTTTATTAGCAACGACTGCCCGATAAACTGATTGGTAAGTAATCGGGCGGGGATTATCAGACATTCCTCCGTCGATCGCTACGTAGGTACGAATTTCTGGGATAACTTTGGATGAACCAATAGTATAGGCAGTGACGCAAGCTGTGGCAATTAGCGATCGCCCCGGTTCACACAGTAATTTTGGTAAAGGTAAATTTTCGGCTGCACAAGCTTCTTGAATTACCTCACAAATTGGTTTCACCCACTCTTCAATGCTAGGGGGATCGTCTGATTCTATATACTTAATCCCTAAACCACCACCGACATTTAACTCTGTAAAATTTAACCCATACTTCGCCGCATCACGTAACCACTGTACCATCAGAGCCGCTAAATCTCGATGCGGTTGGCGCTCAAAAATTTGGGAACCGATATGAGCATGTAACCCTAAGCAGTTAAGGAAAAACTGTTTGCTGACAAAAGTAAATAATTCCTCTAATTCATTGGGATCAAAGCCAAATTTACTATCTAGTTGCCCCGTGCGGATATATTCATGAGTGTGACATTCAATACCCGGAGTCAAGCGTAACAAGAATCGAGGTTGTACGGTGGGGGAATTTGCCCTCTCAACAATTTCTACCAAAGTGCGTAACTCGTGCCAGTTATCCACCACAATAGTGCAACCGACTTCTGTGGCAAAAATCAGTTCTTCACGAGATTTATTGTTGCTATGAAGATAGATTTTCTCAGGATTGACGCCTGCTTGCAGCGCAGTGTATAGTTCGCCGCCTGATGCGACATCAATTCCTAAACCTTCTGAAGCAGCGATCGCACAAACTGCTAAACAATTCCAAGCTTTTGAGGCGTACAATACTTGAGATTCGCCCTTGTAGTATTGCTTGAAAGTATCTCGGTATTGCTGACAAGCAGAACGCAGGGTTTCTTCATCTAAAATATATAAAGGTGAACCAAATTGCTCAACTAGGGTTGTGACATCACACCCACCAATTTCCAGGAGGTCATGATTATGAACTCTGGCAGTCAAGGGTAAAAGTTCTTGATTGGGCGATGGATTTGCGTTGGTGTCGTGCCTTTGAGGTAAATATTGACTTCCAGAATGTTGAACCCCAGTGGGGTGAGTCGATACCATAACTATAAAAATTTTCCTTGTTCAATTTATGGGCTGTGAGTTCATCTCCCAATTCCCAGTTTACAAAGGGTTTGTAACGTTATTCAATAAATGTGATCTCATTAGACTTAGAAATTAAATTACTGACAGCAGAGCATCTGAGTGCATTGTTGGAACTGGATCAAGCTTGTTTTGGTGGTTTATGGACAATGGAGGGCTACCAACGAGAGTTGGACAGCCCCAACAGCGATCTGCTGGGTTTATTTTCCCCTGTCTCTAATTCGATGCTGTTGGGAATGGGTTGCTTTTGGTCAATTTTAGACGAAGCCCACATTACAATTTTGGCGGTTCATCCCCAATATCACCGTCAAGGTTTAGGACAGGCTTTATTATATTCACTCATTAAGACAGCTTGCGATCGCAAAATGGAGCGAGCTACCCTCGAAGTCCGAGCTTCCAACTTGGGAGCCATATCTTTATATCAAAAATTTGGCTTCAAAACAGCTGGGCGGCGTCGGCGTTACTACCAAGATAACGATGAAGACGCCCTAATCCTTTGGCTTCCAGATTTACAACACTCCAAATTTCAAGCAACTTTAGACCAGTGGCATTCCATGATTAGCGATCGCCTGGACAAATCCTCTTGGCACTTGATTTTTAAGTAGTTGAGAATTATTAATTTTTAATTATCGAAGTTTGGATCAGCTTCAGCAAAAAAATGCAACTTTGCTGCATCTATTTCTATATAAATATTTTATGCAAACCATACTTGTTATAATAAAAAATTATATAAATTAATTTTGCTTGATATTAAAAAATATATATGCTATACATAAATGTTTGGGATTAAGTAAATAAACTCTCAATGTAAGCAGTGAACTGTTTGTAGTAAATCTCAAAAACGCTGGTGAACTAAAGCTCCTCAGTACACTAGCCACATAAAAGTAGTCAAGAGTTAACAATTAGCCCATCAACCCAAGTCATAGCTTCAGGATGTCTATAATCTGTTATACAGGCATCCAAAAGCTTTGCCTGTGCTAAAATCAGCATACCGGCACGACCGCAGGTGATGGGAAAAATGCCATGTTTGAACGCTTCACAGAAAAAGCCATTAAGGTAATCATGCTGGCCCAAGAAGAGGCCCGCCGTTTAGGTCACAACTTTGTTGGAACCGAGCAGATCCTCCTGGGTCTGATTGGCGAAGGCACTGGGGTGGCTGCCAAGGTGCTGAAATCAATGGGCGTCAATCTTAAAGATGCCCGAATTGAAGTTGAAAAAATTATAGGACGGGGATCAGGCTTTGTTGCCGTGGAAATTCCGTTTACGCCACGGGCAAAGCGAGTTTTAGAACTCTCCTTGGAAGAAGCACGCCAACTGGGGCATAACTACATTGGCACCGAGCATCTGCTGTTGGGCCTAATCCGCGAAGGGGAAGGCGTCGCAGCCAGGGTGCTAGAAAACCTCGGTGTGGATCTATCTAAGGTCAGAACCCAAGTCATCCGCATGTTGGGAGAAACTGCTGAAGTTTCACCAGGTGGTTCATCCGGGCGCACAAAAACCCCGACTCTGGATGAATTTGGCTCAAACCTGACCCAGATGGCGATAGACAATAAGCTCGATCCAGTGGTGGGACGTGCTAAAGAAATTGAGCGAGTGATCCAAATATTGGGTCGCCGAACCAAAAATAACCCAGTGCTGATTGGGGAACCAGGGGTTGGTAAAACTGCGATCGCTGAAGGTTTAGCTTCACGGATTGCCACCAAAGATGTCCCTGACATCCTGGAAGATAAACGCGTCGTCACCTTGGATATTGGTTTGCTCGTAGCAGGAACCAAGTACCGAGGTGAATTTGAAGAACGCTTGAAAAAAATCATGGATGAAATCCGCTCGGCGGGTAATGTCATTCTCGTGATTGATGAGGTACACACCTTAATTGGTGCAGGGGCGGCAGAAGGTGCGATTGACGCAGCGAATATCCTCAAGCCAGCTTTGGCCAGAGGTGAGTTGCAGTGCATCGGTGCTACAACCCTAGACGAATACCGGAAGCACATCGAGCGAGATGCAGCATTAGAGCGGCGTTTCCAACCAGTAATGGTTGGCGAACCTACAGTTGATGAAACAATTGAAATTTTATATGGTTTGCGCGAACGCTACGAGCAACACCACAAACTGAAAATCTCCGACGAAGCATTGGTGGCGGCGGCGAAATTGTCAGATCGTTACATTAGCGATCGCTACCTTCCAGATAAAGCCATCGACTTGGTTGATGAAGCTGGTTCTAGAGTGCGCTTGATTAACTCCCAACTGCCACCCGCCGCCAAAGAGTTAGACAAAGAACTGCGTCAGATATTAAAAGAAAAAGATGACGCGGTGCGCTCTCAAGACTTTGACAAAGCTGGAGAATTGCGCGATCGCGAAATGGAAATCAAAGCCGAAATCCGAGCGATCGCTCAAAGCAAGACCAATGCAACAGGCACAGAAGGTGAAGAACCTGTAGTTACAGAAGAAGACATTGCTCACATTGTCGCTTCCTGGACTGGAGTACCGGTGAACAAACTCACCGAATCTGAATCTGAAAAGCTGCTGCACATGGAAGACACCTTGCATCAGCGTTTAATTGGTCAGGATGAAGCTGTGAAGGCAGTTTCACGGGCAATTCGTCGCGCTCGTGTTGGTTTGAAAAATCCCAACCGACCCATAGCTAGCTTTGTCTTCTCTGGGCCTACTGGTGTAGGTAAAACCGAGTTGGCGAAGTCCTTAGCTGCTTACTTCTTCGGTTCCGAAGAAGCGATGATCCGCTTAGATATGTCCGAATACATGGAGCGTCACACCGTCAGTAAACTGATTGGTTCTCCTCCAGGTTATGTTGGCTATAACGAAGGTGGTCAGTTGACTGAAGCCGTGCGGCGGCGACCTTACACCGTGGTGTTGTTCGACGAAATCGAAAAAGCGCACCCCGATGTCTTCAATATGTTGCTGCAAATTTTGGAAGACGGTCGGTTAACTGATGCCAAAGGTCGCACGGTAGACTTCAAGAACACCTTGCTGATTTTAACTTCCAATATTGGTTCTAAGGTAATTGAAAAAGGCGGTAGCGGTATCGGCTTTGAATTCTCCGGAGAAGATGCCAGCGAGTCAACTTACAACCGGATTCGCTCTTTGGTGAACGAAGAACTCAAGCAGTACTTCCGTCCAGAATTCCTCAACCGACTCGATGAAATTATCGTCTTCCGTCAGTTGAACAAGCCGGAAGTGACCCAAATCGCCGAAATTATGCTCAAGGAAGTATTTGGTCGTCTGACGGAAAAGGGTATCACCTTAGAAGTCACAGACCGCTTCAAGGATCGATTGATCACTGAAGGTTACAGTCCCAGCTACGGCGCGAGGCCATTACGTCGGGCAATTATGCGCCTGTTAGAAGATAGCCTAGCAGAAGAAATTCTGTCTGGTCGTATCAAAGATGGCGATACTGCGATCGTTGATGTGGATGAAAATGGCATTGTCCAAGTTAGTTCTCAACAGCGCCGGGAATTGTTACCCCAAGGTGTTGAGTAAGATTTAGAGTTTGGGATTTTAAGTCTCAAATAGAAAATTAGAAAACGGTAGAGTATTTATTGCTCTACCGTTTTTTGTGTTATTTGATAATTTGCTTATCGAAGTTTACGCCAAGCCGAGGTAGCAGTTTTAGTTCCTGGTACTATTTCAATAAGCCCCTGCTCTCTAAGTCTATTAAAAGCCGCTTTGATAGTACTTTCAGAGTCTACACTGGCGATTCTTCGTGCAATTTTGTTAGTTATATTTTCATGATCATTTAAGTATTCCATAATTGCTGATTCAATTGAAGCAAGGGGTTCATGTCGAATATAGACAATTACTGAGTTTTCTTGTTCAGCAATAACGGGAACCTTAAGTCTCAGGCGAGTCATCGCCTCAAAGGCTGTGTTTAAACCCTCACCCACGTCTTTATTGGGTGCTTCAGGAAATCTGTTAATAAGGCGTACTATTACACCATTCCTTGCAAACTGCTCTTTCAAAATGTTTTCTATTGTAATATGTCCGGGTAATCTACCGGGACTTTCAACTTCTACACGATTATCAAAGATGCGAATTTGCACGTCTTTTAAAATGCTATAGTCCCTATGAAGAACTGCATTAGTAATAATTTCATGTAAAACTTCATCAGGATATTCAATATGTTGTAATCTTCCTGATTCCAATTTTGGGATTTCTTCAACTATATTCTTTGTCTTGTTTACTGCCTCAATAATTTGATCATACAAGCAGCCTTCAATGGTTATCGGATCAAAAGCCAGATTCTCCCTTCGACCTTCTTCATCAGCAGTCTTGTATCTATAGACCTTCACTCCGCATCTTTTCGGTAGCAAAGCTTGTGGTTCCTCAGAGAAAAGAAGAACACCACCAACAGTTGGTTTTCCATTAATAATCAACTGTTGTTTTTTTAACCACTGCTCTGGTTCTGCCGACGGTATAACGCGAAGCATAAAATTAAGAATAGGAAGAGAGTTTGTAATAACTTCCATATCAGCCTTAACTGTAGATGTCTCGAAAGAATCTATACCCTTGTCAAGCTTGAGCCGTGCAAGTTTTTCTTCTGTATCCTGTGGTAGATTTTGTGCTCCAAGTCGCAAATATGGAATAGGCCTGTCTAAAGCTTTAACGATTTCTCGGTTTTTGTTAATCTCTACTTGAAGAACCAACCCAATACAACCATCACAGGACAAGAAAGTATAGCTATAGTACTGACCTAGTGGGAATAGTTCCTGAAAAACTTGCAAATGAGCATTTGCATCTTCTTGATCAGCAAAACCACGCCAAATACGTTGATTTTTCCCATCAATTTTAGTTTCATCAATTCCAATATAAACTTCACCACCACTAGCATTTGCAAATGCAGATATAGAGCGAGTTAGTTTCGCTGGTTTTATGTTTATTGATTTCAAGTCTAAAAAGTGGCTTTCCTCAGATGATAGAATTTCAACAACCTGCTCATGATTAATCTTTTCAACTTTAATTGACATAATAAATTTTCTGTTAACACTTTAGTATTAAGTAATAATTATAACAATTCAATAGTTGCTATGTTAAATTTAACGGCGGCGAAACTGTAAAAAACAGCACAATTAATTTTAATTACAAAGGGTTGAGTAAAATTTAGACCTGGGGATTAAATCTCAAATAGAAAATTACAAAACGGTACAATATTATTTATTGGTCTAATGTTTTTTGTGTGAAAATATTTGGGTTTGCGATCGCTATATTTTCATCGTAATTGTGAAATTTAGCTGTTTTTAGTGTAAATCCTGGAAATACAAAAAACTTAACCATTAATCATGAGTGGAATTAATCGTCAAATTAGCCTTGACGTTAGACAAGTTGCCAAGCATATAGCAGGTACACCTCAAAGTCAAAGACTTCTCAAACGAGGACTTGCCACTCATGTATTTAACGATGAACCTACAATGAATAGAGTTACTCAAGCCATAATAGAAAATGGGCAGTTCACTGGAATGATTCGAGGATATGACCGTTATGGAATGTTCTTTGATGAACCAATAGGTTATAGAATCAGTCCAGATGGTAGCCGTATTCTACTTTACTATGGGGAGATAAAAATCAATGCAGACGACCAATACCACGTCATCCCCCGCACAAGACCTAGTGAAGAATAACTGGGAATTTACAGAAGTATGGATAGATCCAATGTTATCCCCTCCATATATTCTTTTATTGCTGTGTAACAGTGAAGATAACTGTCAAGTTTATGATCCGGCGCAGGGGTATAAAATTGTATTTTCTGGTAATGACTATAATGCAGCAAAGTTATGGTTACTAGAAGATGAATATGAACCAATTGAAGGTAGGCTTTTAGCGGCAGAATTATTCTAAGTTAGTAGAGAGTTTTTAGAGAATATGATTGATTTACGTAATACACAAGATTGTTCTTTTGTACAGTGCGTAAGTCCTAAATTTTTAACATATTTTACGGTAAAGTATTTATTGCTCTACGTTTTTATTTAATGAGGTTTTTGGACATCATCAATTACAATTTTCATCTGGAGTAATACCAAAAAATATTATATATTGGTATTATACAGGAGGAAATTGTATGCAAAAAAATACAAGTGTTACCTTGGGTGAGCATTTTGAAGCGTTTATCGCCAATCAAGTTGACAGCGGTCGTTTTGCCAGTGCCAGTGAAGCGATTCGAGCGGGACTGCGCCTTTTAGAAGAGCGAGAAATAAAACTTGCCGCTTTGCAACGAGCATTGAGAGACGGCGAAAACAGCGGATTTGCTGACTATTCTCTCTCAGGATTGCTTGCAGAACTTGACCGTGAATAGCGCATGTCAGCATTTCGCCTGACTGAATTAGCCACTCAAGACTTGCTATCAATCGGTCGCTACACCCAAAAAACATGGGGAACTGAGCAGAGAAACCGTTATCTTGCTATCTTGGACGATTGCTTTCATCTCTTGGCACAAGAGCGACACAGAGGACGTACTTGTGATGATATTCGCTCAGGATATCGCAATTACCACATCGGACGACATTTGATCTTTTATCAGGAAACCACTGAAACTATCGATATTATTCGTATTTTGCATGATCGTATGGATGTGGAGTCTTATTTCAATGAAGACTAACCCAAAGACAACCTATTCCTTAACATGAACTGCAAACGCGAAAAAATAACAGCAAGGAGCAAGAACGTGCAAAGCATACTTTTAAGCCGCGAAGAAGTTGGACGACGCGCGAAAGAATTATACGAAAATAGCATTCGTCAACAAGTAGAACGAGAAGAAAACATCGGTAAAATGGTGATTATCGATATAGAAACAGGTGAATATGCAATTGATAAAACAGGCTTAGAATCGGCACGATATTTACGTAATAAAAACCCATTAGCTCGACTTTTTGGTATTCGCATTGGTTATAAAGTCGCTGTTTCCTTCAGTGGTGACATGGAGCGCGATTATCGGTGATTTCTGGTATTGTCAAGAACGGACGCGCAACAGTAAATATCATATTTCGACTTACAAATAAACCAGATTTTACTATTGAATTTGTTATCGATACAGGTTTTACAGAGTTTCTTTCTCTGCCTCCAGCAGCAGTTACTCTACTGGGTTTCCCTTTCGTGTATGAAATGTATGCAAATTTAGCTGACAATAGTAATGTAATCTTGCCAGTACATCAAGGTAACATTATTTGGAATGGAGAAGAACGGGAAGTGAATGTACTTGCGACAGGAAAGCGACCTTTACTAGGAACTGCTTTACTTGATGGGTATGAACTTGTCATACAGTTTATCGAGGGCGGTTTAGTAACAATTGATGAATTGTATAGGAATCCGGTTTGATTTCTGAAAAAAATTAAGTATTTGTAGGGTGCGTTATGACTTTAGTCTAACGTACCAAACCCTTGAAAATGGTGCGTTACGCTTCGCTATAACACACCCTACGTGTTGTTCAAAAATCAAATAGTAATCCTATAGTTACTTTATGTATATATCGACTTTCTATCAATAGCAATATAGCAATGAGAATTATTACCCAAGAGCTTGAGTAAGATTTAAAATTTTAGCTTTATCGTTACCATGTTAGATTGATCTGATAAGCACTAAAAGGTGTTTCAAGTTATGACCTTCAGTGATGTAGTTGAAGCAATTAAAAGTCTTTCCAGCGAAGAAAAGTTAGAAATACAACATGCACTAATAAAGATGCGATCGCTTTTCGCATCTGATTTCAGGTATCGTTCACCGGAATGATTCGAGGATATGACCGTTATGGGATGTTTTTTAATGAACCTATAGCTTGTAAAATAAGTCCAGATGGTAGCCGTATTCTACTTTACTATGGGGAGATAAAAATCAATGCAGACGACCGATACCACATCATCCCCCGCACGAGACCGAGTGAAGAATAACTGGGAATTTACAGAAGTATGGATAGATCCCATGTTATCGCCTCCATATATTCTTTTATTGCTTTGCGACAGTGAAGATAACTGTCAAGTTTATGATCCGGCACAGGGTTATAAGGTTGTATTTTCTAGTAATGACTATAATGCAGCCAAGTTATGGTTACTAGAAGATGAGTATGAACCAATTGAAGGTAGGCTTTTAGCTGCGGAATTAGCCTAAGTTACTAGAGAGAATATCACCGCATGATTGACGCTGGCATTTTGAGCGATCGCAAAGTTGAACTACTTCATAGAGAAATTGTCGAAAGTAATCATTAAGTGTAAGTTTACGGAGAATTGGTGTTACTTGTTATAGAGCTACGAGCCTTCATTCGTTATTTGAACAGTGGATTGGCTAGATTGGGCTAGATAGATACCCGCTAAAACTACAGCAAAGGTTGCCCAGTCAAACAAACCTACTTGTTCTGAAAAAATGAACCAAGCAAAAATGGAAGCTAGGACTGGTTCTAGCAGAAGTGTGACAGCTACAACGCCTGAAGAGATTCTGCTGAGGCTATAAGCCAAAAGCCCCTGACCCAACACTTGGCAAAAGAGGGCTTGGAAAATGATGAAAAACCAACCTGTCCAGGAATAGGGCAACAGTCTATCTTCCAGAAATGGGAGGACGGGTAATAGAAACATTGTTGTAACTCCACAGCGCCACAGCATGATAGTTGCAGTGCTAAATCGGGTTCGGAGTCTTTCTATCAGCAGCATACACGTAGCCATGAAAACCGCAGTTAGTAATGCTAAGGCATCACCCAGTATTTGGTCATTTGCAAATTGCACCTTATTAAGTTCAAATGCGATCGCTCCCCCCAAGGCTATGACTAGACCAATCACAAATCTGTGATCGAAGCGGCGACCGAATAACAGATATCCAGCTAAAGCAACGAATAAGGAGTTTAAATTAGACAGTAAAGCCACTTTGGCTACGCTAGTTTGACTCAGCGACCAAGCCCACAAGAGGAGGTAGGTTCCAGCAGAGGTTCCCATTGCCAACAATAGCCACACTTCTTGTCCAGTAAAAGGCTTCTGTTCTATAGATTGGCTATCGGACTGTTGGTAGCGGAAAGCCTCAAGTCCATTCCACAGCGCAAAGACAACTGTTGCAATCCAACTGCGATGAAATACTACAGCATTTGCACCAATTTCTTGTTGACACAATTTGGTTAGAGATGGCGCTAAAGATATGGGAATTAGAGCAAACAATAATGAGGCCGTTCCTAATAAAGCTGGTGTTTCGGAGAATTGTTGCTTTAGTAATGACAGTTTGAACGTCATACTTTTAACGAAAGTGTTAACTATATTGTTGACTGATTCCTGGAATGGGAAACTAATAGCAGCTTGGCTAGATACGGCTAAGTATAAACCTATTAAAACGACAGCGAAACCTATCCAATTTGAAAAAGTTAATTTTTCCGAAAATATTATAAGAGCGAAAATGCCGCTAAATACTGGCTCTAATAAATGCACTAAGGAGACAACCACAGAAGAAAACCTGGCAAGGCTATAGGTCAAAAGCCCATGACCAAAGACTTGGCAAATCAGGGCTAGGGAAATGACCCAAAGCCAACCACTGACTGTAGAAGGAAAAATCTGATCTTGAGTAAACAAAAGTATCGGGAAAATGACTAAAGCCGCGATCGCACAGATCCACAACTGGATTGTGTCAGGAGAAAATTTTGTTCGTAATTTTTCTACAATCAGCAGGTATGCACCCAAGAAAATCGCAGAAACGATTGCAGCCAATCCTCCTTGAACTTCGTCTGTGGCGATTTGCAGCTCTTCAAATTCAATAGCGATCGCTCCCCCAAGGGCGATGACCATACCAATGAGGAATTGCCTCTCAAAACCCTGACGAAATAATAGCCACGCCCCTAAGCTGGTAAATATGGGAGCCAGATTGTGCAACACACTAGAAATAGTGACGCTGGTTTGAGTCAGCGACCAACCCAAACAGACTAAAGTAGCTGCCCAAAGAATACCAGCACCTAGCAATAGCCATAGATCCTGACTGGTGTAGGGCTGCTGTTCTACAGGTTGAACTAAGGAAAATCGCTGCCGTATTGCCTTGTATCCATTCCAGAACAAGAAGACCACACTAGCAAGCCAAAAGCGATTAAATACAGTGGCATTGGGGCTGAGTTCAGTTTCGCTTAATTTCATAAAAATAGAGCCAAAAGATATAGCACCTACACCTACAAATAATGAAGCGATCGCTATCTTTGTTTGATTGGATACATTCATTAGGAAATTTAAATTCAATTTTTTACCAATAATTAAATAATTAACTAATATATAGGACTCATATTTGATTTCTGAAAAAACTCAGTACAACTAAGAAGCCTTCTTGACTGTTGCCTGTTGCCTATTCCCTATTGCCTGCCTACGCAAATTAGTTCAGAAATCAAAGCGGATTCCTATATAAGCAGTCAAATTCTCGGCGAAGCTAAAGGATTTACACTGTTATTAATTAAATTAACTGTTTTTTACCTTTTAACCCAGCCATTGATCTTTTCCATAATTAATCCATTGTTGCACAAGAGCGATCGCGGATACAATAATCATAAATGATAGGTTTTTATATTTTCTTTTTCCCGGAAAACAAGAATACAAATATCCTAAAGCTAGAAAAAAGAAAGGTACTGCAAATATATATCTGCCTAAACTCGCTAGGCGATTTTGTGTAAAAAATACAATTAAAGCATTTATTACTGAAAAATATATGCAGAACCAAAATAGATAATTATTTTGTAAGCTATTGGTGAATTTAGAGGTAATTATTTCCTTTTTTGTACCTCGCCAATAATTCAACATATACGCTAATACTAATAAGGGCGGGTATAATATTAAAATATCCCAAATAAATATTTTTGGAATAAATACCAATAATTTATGGTTTTTAGATTTACAATATATTACGATAAAAGAAATTATTAGAATCAGAATTGGTAGATATAAACCTAATAAATCAAACAAGGGAGATTTAGGTAAAAATAGTAAGTCTAAATTTAATCCTAATGTTTTACCCCATTGTTTTTGATCGTGGAATGGCGCGAAAAAATCTCCTCGTGATTGGAGACATAAAAATCCATAAATAGAATATCCAAATATCGCTGAAATGGATATTGTAATCGTTCGGAAAAGATTACTTTTACTTAGTTGTTTTGTTAAGAAACATATTGTTATTAATGAGAAGAAGCAAGCGAAAATAATCTGAACTAATACTGGACGAGTTAAAGCCATTAAAATACTAATAACCGATAACTGTATTAATTTGATTTTTTCATTTAATTTATTTTCAGGTAAAAGCAGCCATATCAAAAAAATTCCCAGTAGAGAAAACAAGCTTTCTGTATAGCCTATAACGCGAAAAATTGCCATAGGGTTAACGGTGTAAGCAAGGGTAATTGTAAATGCCAGAAGTTGATTTTTTAAAGCATTTTTAAATACCCAAAATACTAAAGGAGTAGATATGCAAAAAATTGCTGTAGCTGTAATTTTAAAATAATTTGCATATTGTTCTAGATTTTGGGGATGAAATAGGTGAGTAATTATAAAACCCCAAAGAGGATAAAAAGCAGTACAAGTATTTTGCAAAGCCATATTTGCATAAAGTCCTATATCCCAGTAGTAACTTTTATGTGGTAATTGAGGGGGAGTTATACGGGGTAACTGAGTGGGACAAAAGAACTTATAAAAAGTATCTGGGAAAATTAGCATCCCCACAATGGCGCAAAAAATAAAAGCACTATAAATAGTTATATAAGGCGTTAAATATTTGGGGAAACTTACTTTTTTCATTTGGCTATTTTATCCTTGTCTTTATTTGAATTAATATATTCTTGAATCAACTAATTAATTAAAACCTCTAAAGTAAATAGGTAAGAATAAATCAAACTAGATTATGTAATGTAAAATTAATGAAATTCATTCTTAGTAAACTGCTCCAGCACTTTTACAAGTTCTAGAGCAGCTTACTACAAACCGACTTGGAAAATTTATTGTTGGGATAAGGCAGAATGGAAGAGAGTTTTGACCCAGTTCATCTTTCTTTACGTTGTTAGATTTTATTGTGCCTACCTACTAACCAACCCAGCGCTCTTGGGCAAATCCTACAGCTATTTTGGCTAGTAGTGTCACAAAAACGCCTAGTATTAAATATCCCTGGCGAGGATGGCGAGATAGCAGCACACCAATGGCTATATTTAAAGGCACAATACCATAGGCGAGACGGCTCAAGGAAATAGTGCCTCCAGAGGCTAGCAGCAAACCAATACCACAAAAGCCATAAATAACTGTAACTGGGGTCAGTTGCGTGCGTAAGCGCCACAACACATAGCCACCACCTAAGACCATAGTTAGGTTGAGCAAGTTATTAATCCACTGTTCGCTTGCCAGAATCAACAAAAATAAGATTAAAGCATAAAAGCCATAGAATAATTTCACAGAACGAAAATGTTGACGGAAGTGCCATAAAAGATAGCCACTGGCAACAATGACCCCAAACCACAAGAGATACCAGGGGTCTTGAATCCCGCCAGAGGAGTTTTGAACCCAACCAAATTGCCAATTTTTTCTGCCAACTGCAATTTGCATGAGCATATTTAACCAACCCTGCCAATCAAACCCAAGGGAAGGTCGCCATCCCTTTTGTGCTTCGATAAAAGCTAGAGGGTTGCCAAAATAAATCGCACAATACAAACTGAATAGAAGTATGCCAATAGCGGTCGTAAAACTAGCTATATAAGCAATGGGTGGTCGGCGTTCTTTCCACGATGCGATCGCCAATGCTGGAATTAGTGCCATACCTGTAGGACGTGTTGCTGTCGCCATCGCCCCCCAAAGGGCAATCCAGCCATACTGTTTTTGATCAAATGCCCGCAAAGTCGCCGTACTCAAAAACAAATACAGCCCCTCTGTGTAAATCACCCCCGTAAACATAGACGATGGATACAAAGAAACCACAGCAGTCACCCATTGCGCTGCATTGATGTCATAATGCTCCTTAACCCAAAAGTACAAACAGTAAAGCGCTGCAAAAAATGCCAAGTTGTTGACTAACGTGCCTGCTAATTCAAAGGGTAAGCCCAACTTCATCAAAACCCAGATACTTAAGGGAAATAGGGGAAAGAAAGCAAGATTGTGTTGCTTGCCGTCATTTACAAATTCATAGCCAGAAGTAGCGATCGCTCGATAATGCATACTATCCCAGGCATCAAAAACACCCCAGCCAAAACGGGGCAAAAATTCTTCTGCTGGTAACGATAGTTTTGGCGCAACCAGCAACATAAGAGTCCAGATGAATATTCGACTGGCAAACCATATTGCTGCTGGAAATAGGAAATCATTTTTCCATAAAGCTTTTTTTATAACTATCTGAACTTTGACCATAAGGTTGAGTGCTTCAACAAACTCCTTTATATATCCTTTTACTTATGGCTGTAACACAGCGATTTATGAGTAACATATTGCATATTAAATCCTCCATCAAAATAATTAACAAACTCGACAGATTAAAAATTACTTAAAAGTGTTCCCTACTTGGTTACTTTTGCCAATTTTGTCGGAATTTATCTTTAAAAATATAGTATTTATAAATACAAATTTTGTCTAGATATATGAAAATTTGTCATTTGTCATTTGTCAAGAGTCATTAGTTAGTGATTCTCTCCCTTGTCCCCCTTGTCCCCCTCATCTCCCCACTCCCTCTCTTGGAGTCAGTGTATCGATTATAGTGATTGCTGTTATTAAAGAGTCCCCAGCAATTTATAGTGGGAGTTGTCTGTAAATCCTTAAGCAATTGTGAAAGCGATTACTCTTGTTGGTTCCACTGGTTCTATTGGTACTCAGACTTTAGATATTGTCACTCAGTACCCAGATCAGTTTCGGATTGTGGGATTGGCAGCTGGGAGCAATGTCGAAATGTTGGCTGCCCAAATTCGGCAGTTTCGACCGGAAATAGCAGCCATTTGCTCAGAAGCTAAATTACCAGCCCTCAAAGAAGCTATCATTGACCTCGATCCCCAACCGATTCTACTGGCAGGTGATGCCGGAGTGATAGAAGTTGCTCGCTACGGCGACGCCCAAACCGTGGTCACTGGGATCGTTGGTTGTGCGGGTTTGCTACCCACGATCGCAGCTATTGAAGCTGGTAAAGATATTGCCTTAGCAAATAAAGAAACCCTGATTGCTGGGGCCCCTGTGGTTCTACCCCTAGTCGAAAAACACGGTGTAAAATTACTCCCAGCCGACTCCGAACATTCCGCAATCTTTCAATGCCTCCAAGGTGTGCCAAAAGAAGGCTTGCGGAAAATCGTGCTAACTGCATCTGGTGGAGCTTTCCGAGACTGGGATGTAGAAAAGTTAGCAGATGTAACCGTTGCTGACGCCCTCAAACATCCTAATTGGTCGATGGGGCGGAAAATCACAGTAGACTCTGCTACTTTGATGAATAAAGGACTGGAAGTAATTGAGGCTCACTTCCTGTTTGGCTTGGATTATGACAATATCGAAATTGTCATTCATCCCCAGAGCATCATTCACTCGCTGATTGAACTGCAAGATACTTCAGTTTTAGCCCAACTCGGTTGGCCCGATATGCGCTTACCTTTGCTGTATGCTCTCTCTTGGCCTGATCGCATCTACACCAACTGGGAACGACTAGATTTAGTCAAAGCTGGAAATTTAACCTTCCGTGAACCAGATCACCAGAAGTATCCTTGTATGCAGTTGGCTTATGCTGTGGGTAAAGCTGGTGGTTCCATGCCAGCTGTGTTGAATGCCGCCAATGAGCAAGCTGTGGCTTTATTTTTAGATGAAAAAATCCGCTTTTTAGATATTCCCCGGTGTATCGAGTGGGTGTGCGATCGCCATCAAAATGATAATCGTGCTAATCCCACTTTAGATGACATTTTGGCAGCAGATAAATGGGCAAGACAAGAAGTTTTAATAGCGACTGAAAACTTAGAAGCTCACTCGCGCATAATCTCTGTGCGATAAAAACCTTCAGTCAGATTGGACTGAGGATTAGAAATTGATGCCTACTCCCCAATCTCTAATCCCCAGCCTCTAATCCAATTAATATGGAAGTCATTTCACCTGAAACTACAAAAAGTGAACAAATTAAAATCTATTGAAAATAAATAATGTCTTCCGGATCAACCATTAGTTTTATGTATATCTATAATTTATCTACAAACAAAAATTAGAAATCTTTACAGAAACTTTGCAAAAAAAAGCAGCCTAGCACATAAATAACTATCTCATTTTTAGGTAAAATATCCCCAGGTTAGTTATCACATAAATCCTCATTCTAGTGGATATTAAGAATTGGGTTAAGTCTCTTTTATACCAGTAATTTTCACCAAAACAAAAACTTCCCCTTGCTGAATAAAGTCACTCTCGGATAAGGGAATTTATTAAGGAATTAATATATATGATTGCTACGCTGATTGTAGCTTGGATGGTCTTCATCATATTTTGGAAGTTGCTGAAAGCAACTGTAAGCAATGCATTGACTCTTGCGGCAATCCTTATTTTATTAAATATTAGTTTTGGTATTACTCCACAAGATATTTGGCAATACATAACACAGTTTGCTCAAAATCTGTCGCAGATCCAAATTGGAAAGTAAAAACAAATACTTCACTTTTACTAATAAAAAGTGAAGTATAAAAATTGAGGAAAATTTCCACTTTGATATAACTGGCATCAAAGTTATTGTAGTATTTACAACCTTTGTTGTTCAATTACTATTTAATACTGAAATTTTAGCCAATGCATCCTTAACACTTGCTGGTAACTGACGCATAATCTTACCTCTTTCACGATCTAAAGCGACTAAAGTCACTTTGGCAGTGACGTACAATTGTTGTCCATCAGTGGAGACAATGGCATAATCCCAATTGATTCGGACACCAGTCACCTCAGCCATTCGCGTTTTTACCACTACTGCCATACCCAATTGAATTGAACGGTGATAGCGCACCGACAGTTCTACAACTGGTAAATCGCAACCGATAACGACTAAATCAGCAAATTCAATTCCTATAGATCGCAAGCATTCAATCCGTGCTTCTTCCATCCAAGCTAGATAGGAACCGTGCCAGACAATACCTGCATAGTCAGTGTGATGGGGTTGCACTCTCACAGGATATTCAAACCAATTCCCAAATTCATGATTTGATGGATTGTCAAGAGCGCTGGTTGGCGGTAGTTTTGGTTGGCTGGGTTTTTCTTCTGACATCTTTAAGTTTCTCAGTACCTATAAATTTTCCAAATTATTGAATAGCATAAAAATTAATTGCATTGCCGGACTTATTGATTTAATATTTACCTTCCGAGTATAGGGAGTGTTTTGTTATGCAGCCTAATCTCCAGTATGTGAGTGTTATTACTTTGACTCTACTTAGTTTACTAGGTTTTGGGATGGTATATCCAGACAATAACCAGGTAAGCAAAAATGCAAGGTTGAGGTACGAATCTGGAGAAAAAGCTCAAGCTTTACCCACGAGTAATCAGATATTAGAAATTGCAAGGCTCAATGAAGAAGCTATCAAAGAATCTCGTCAAGGTAAATCGCAAGAAGCATTGCAGAGATTACAGAAAGCATTAGTCATCAGCAGAGAACTTGGAGAGCGCTATTGGGAAGCAGTCACATTTAACAATATTGGCAGAATCTACCAAACTCAAAAAAAGTATCCAGAAGCACTTCAATCCTATCAGCAAGCCATATTAATTAACAAAGAACTTGGGGATCTCGTTCGACTTGGCAAAACCTACAGTAACATAGGTTACTTATTTGACATCCAAAATCAACCAGAATTAGCAATTTTTTTTTACAAGCATTGCTTGATTAATCGTGAAAAAGCTCGCTTGAATCCATCAGCACTGAGTGCGCCACAACCAGATGCTTACAGCATAACTGTTAGCCAGACATATCGCAT
The DNA here is from genome assembly GCF_014023275.1 of Nostoc edaphicum CCNP1411. NCBI lineage: Bacteria > Bacillati > Cyanobacteriota > Cyanophyceae > Nostocales > Nostocaceae > Nostoc > Nostoc edaphicum. The sequence goes on along the minus strand of NZ_CP054698.1, from coordinate 3,689,254 downwards.
TTTGGGCGAAAGATTGCTTAAACAGGAACGTGTTGCTGAAGCGCAAAGGACAATGGATTTACTCAAAGTTGAAGAACTAGAAGAATATCTCCAGAATGTGTCCGGGAATCAACGTACTGTTAAAGGTATTAATATAGCGACAACAGAAAAACCCATTAAACAAAAGTTGGATCAAACCGTGGATAATGCTGTTGTGCTGGGTAAGGAACTGACAACACTACGAAAAATTCCCCCCAAAGAGCGATCGCTCGAACAGAAACAACGTATCGAGCAATTAGTCTTAAATCAACAGCAACTTTTAAATGGATTTAACGAATTTATTAATAGTCCTTCAGTGAAAGCACAGGTAGAGCAAATTAGCCGTACAGCTAGACAGCAAAATTTGGATTTGGAAAATCTCAACGAACTTCGGGATAATTTGGCGCGATTACCTCAAAAATCAGCACTACTCTACCCACTGATTTTAAAAGATAGTTTGGAATTGGTATTGGTAACTCCTGAATCTCCACCAATTCATCGTACTGTTGCTGTAAAACGCGAAAACCTTCATCAAACAATTGGTTCTTTCCGTCAAGCTTTAATTAATCCCAGTCGAAATATCAAAGCACCTGCACACCAATTGTATGACTGGCTAATTAAACCGATAGAGAAAGACTTGAAGCTATCAGGTACGCAAACTCTGATTTACGCTCCAGACGATCGGTTACGCTACATTCCGTTAACTGCTTTATATGATGGTAAACAATGGCTAGTGCAGCGCTTCAATGTAAATCACATTACATCGGCTAGTCTGACTAACTTAAACACCCCAAAACAATCTACTTTGCGGGTTTTAGCAGGTGCTTTTACTAAAGGTAATTATCAAATCAAAGTTGGTAATCGACAGGTTGCTTTTGCTGGCTTACCCTTTGCAACGCGGGAGGTGGAAAGTCTAGCAGCTGCGGTTCCTGAAACTACGAAGCTTTTAGACGATGCCTTTACCCCCAGAGTCGCTGTACCCCAAATGGATGATTATACAATTGTCCATTTAGCCACTCATGCAGCCTTTGTGGTGGGGAAACCAGAAGATTCGTTTATTTTATTCGGAAATGGCGATCGCGTAAATTTTAGAAATGTCGCTACTTGGTCACTCCCCAATGTCGATTTGGTAGTGTTGAGCGCCTGTGAAACCGGATTGGGAGGCAAGTTAGGTAATGGTGAGGAAATTTTGGGCTTTGGCTATCAGATGCAACAAACCGGCGCTAGAGCCGCGATCGCCTCTTTGTGGTCTGTGGATGATGGTGGTACACAAGCACTTATGAGTGCTTTTTATGGTGTCCTCTCGACTAATAAATTTAGTAAAACTGAAGCTTTACGACAAGCTCAAGTCTCATTAATTACTGGAGACTGGAAGGCAATAAGTCACAATGCACCCGTAGCAGCGGTTAGTAACTTTAGTCATCCATACTATTGGGCACCCTTTATTTTGATTGGCAATGGACTTTAGGTGTTTATAGTTCCTCACCTGTGCCAAAGGATGACTTTCTCTTTTAACACCTTCCAGCTAAAGGCTAAAAATCCGGCTCGTGAGGTTATGGCAGATACAAAAATATGCGATGGGCCAACCATGAGCCAATCACCTAATGGTAATGAGGAATAGTAAGAGCGATCGCTAACTAAGCCACCATACCGATTACCAGTTACTAATAATCAATTTTGAATTTGCCATCAAGCCTTAGAACCTTAATACTTCTTAGCAAGAGTTTTAGAGCCTGTATCAGTTTGCATAGATTGCTTGACAAGATTAGCCAATTCATCTAACTGGCTAATTGCTTCTGCACCTTCTAGCTTCATTAATTCGCGGTCATCCCGCATTTCTGTCCAAGTAATCCCATAATCGGACACTAAAAACCGAATTAGATGGTTATCACCCAAGCTAACCATAAACGATGCACTATTCATTTGGTCGCCACAGGTGTAGCAGGACGCAGGATACCCGCGCCGCTCTAAAACAACCGCCAAGGCTTGCAGGTTCATTACCAAGTCTTGGACGAATTGTCGATGTTGATGTGCTAGTCTCAGAAACACTTTTGTCCTCCAGACACCACAGTCGTTTGAGTTTCTTTTATATTTTCTTTAGATTTTCTCATCCACTGGTATTGTAAACTATTCAATACAATTACTAGACAGATGATATTGAGTCGTTAATTGACTACCTTGTTTAGGGTAGTGTATCGGGGTTTTGAGGGCCGTATCAAACTATTCAGTTTGCAAATACAAAATCTCGGACAGAATTGCTAAATTTAATCATATCTTTATACACTTCTGTCAGGGTAGATTCTTGCAAGAAACGATCCGCTTTAAGAGTAACTTAAATCTAGCACTAGTCAACTACAGAAAAGCTACATATTTCGTCTTTATTGGCTACGTGCAGCCCAATTTACCGTTAGTAGATGCTATGGCGTAGTTTTGCATCGTTATAGTTAGTTTTGTTTAGATGTTTAATCTATTCTCTTCCTAACGTAAATTTTGGTATGGACAAATGATTCGGTATACCAAATTCGTTTCTCCTGTACGTATAGAGTTGAGCAAATGACAATGTGAATTTGAAATTAAGTACTTAAAACTAGAAAATCGTGCTTAATACTACTTGGTTACGTGTTTTATAGACAAGTGTAAGTGTAAACTCCAGGATGGATCAACTCAACACTGACAATACCTAAACTCAGCAGAGTTATGTTGCCATTTAGGCAATATTTATAACTATTTTGGGATTATCCTCAAAAAGTTGTACTAACCAAAGGATGAGAATTTGTAAAGATTTTTATCTTAATTTAGTTTTGCCAAATTTGACGCAATATATAATATATTTTGATTGATTATTCAAATTGAATAATTGTTTAATATTAAATACTAGATTAACTAATTCGTAATTCTTGGCAAACAACCATACCAAATTGTCAAATTAGCGGTTTTTACCTGTTTGGGTATAAATCTTCAACTAATTCAATTGCAAATTATTTGAAAAATCTCACCCCTTTTAGGGGTGAGAGTATTAGTAGACTACTTGCCACCAACCAAAAGCTGGGCCGATAAAACGGATAGTTGCCCATCCTACGACCATAAGACCAATGCCTATCCAGGCACCACGAGTAGTCCACGTGACAAATTGTTCGCCTTGAGTTTTTGTGATCGGAACCCAAGACAAGATGCGAGTATCTTGACCGTATGTTTCTCCCAGTGTGCTTTTACGACGCTTTGCTTCACCCATAATCAGCAACTCAAATTCTATTTAGGTTCTAAATTTATTTTGCCAGGAATCATGGCTATAGAGAGGCGATAAATTACATCACCTTCTATAAGCTGATAATAGTGCTTGCTTTTAGACGATCGCACTTTGGTTGACAAAATTTAAATTGGGCATTGGGCATTGATAACTGAACTTTAGGCGGAATTTTCCTCATCTGTATTGGAAAACAGACTGGGATCAAGATAGTTAATGCGTGCTAAAGGACTTAAGGCAGCGAGAATTTGAGCGCCGTAGCTACGGTTAACTACACGACTATCAAGCAAAGCTACGATCCCTTGACTTTCTCGGACTGGAGCGATCGCGCGTTGTAATTCATTCAAAGCAGCTGGCAACAAATATAAACGAAACCAATCTTGATGCGATCGCTTATAAAGAGCTACCCTACCAGCTACCAGGGGATTTTCCAAAGATGGTAGGGGCAAAGTAGCAATGATTAATAGATGGGGTGCTGGCAAGACTCGTTGATGTTCTCGCCAAAATTCCCAACCACTAATTAAAATACCATTCTCATCTAAACAAGTTTTTTCTACTTGCACCCGCGAACCGAACTCTGAAGCCAGAATTGTCGCAACTTGAGATTTGAGTGGTACATCTCCAACCAAAACAACTGTCAATCCTGGTGCTGTAGCACTTAGACAAACCAGTGTGCGGACTTTGTGAATAAATGCCGCTTGAAATTCTGGTGTGTTAGGTAGAGGCAATTTATAGGGTACATACAGTTGAATTGCTTCCGCTTGACTCTCCGAAGAGAACTTTAGACAAGTTAAATCATCCAAACCCAGGCGCTGTCGGAAAAGAGGAGCCTCAGTTTCCGGTTCGATGGCGCTACCAATTAAAACTACTGGTTGTCGCTGCCAAATAGGCGAGAGTATTTCCCCTAAATCCATTGGGGCGTAATGCAAAGAAAATAAACCTTGTCGATGGGCAATAGTTGCCCAGAAGAGAGGAGGGGGAGATGAGGGGGAAAGATTTTCGTTAAGGGTTTGAAATTGTTGCCAGAAATTCTTCCAAGGTTCTGGCAATGCTTCTAATGACTCTAAAGCAGAATAGAGACGACTCAAAATTTCTATTTCTGGCTGGGAAATTAGATAGCACTGATATGGATTTGCAGGATGCTGAAAAAGTTCGTGTGTCAGTTGTATGCGTGCTTCGCGAATTGCCTCAACTTCGTTTGGGCAAGCCAGCATGAGTTGATCCCAATCATCGGGTTGAATATCTTGGGTAAGTTGATGACGCACCCAATCTTCGAGATCATCTACCCCATCAATAATTGTAGGAATGCCTTGAGGAAAGCGATCGCCACCAGCAAATTGTCCTGTTAACCAAGCTTCTGGGGAGGTCAGCAGTAGCCCTTGAAACTCAGCACCAGGCCAAGCGTCACCTGTTCTAATCGATTTATTAGCTGGTAGCCACTGCTGTAGACGGGGAATTTCCACCCGCAGCAGAAGTTGCTGCACCGCTTCTTGAGCAACAATAATTACAGGGCCATGCCACATTAGGGCTGATGCTACGAAACTAGTACGATACCGCCCTTGATAGCCACAAACCGCCCCGACTTGAATTAGGGCGCTACGTCCCAGGCGCAAGGCGCGTGCTACCAACCGTGCCATCGTCAAATGATGGGGCCAGGAAGGGAACCCCGCTTGCGATCGCAAAAAGTTATGTAGTGACAAATGAACTTCTGCCTCAATCACACGCTTTTAATTCCATACAAAGTGACTTTTACTTCCAATTGCCCCATTTCTATTATCTTGTCATTTGTCCTTTGTCCTTTGTTCTTTGTCATTGATCCAAAACTAATGACCAATGACCAATGACTAATGACTAATGACCAATCACCCAATACCCTGAATTATGCCAACTTACACAGGAATTTCCAGCGAAGCCTTCAGGCATCCACTAGATCGCCAAGCCGAGCAAGCTTTACGAAATTTACCGGGATTTGATTTAATCGCTCGCAAATTTGTGGAATTTATCTACGAACGCCCTCAATTAGTCTATCTAATGGGTAACACCATCCAAGTCGGGCCGCGTCAATATTCCACTATTTACCAAATGTTTCGGGAATGCGTCCGAGATTTGGACATTTACCCAGAACCTACACTGTTTGTCTCGCAAGATCCCCAAGCAAATAGCTATGCGCTGGGGCAAGAAAATCCTTACATAGCCCTCTTCTGTCACTCTCCGAAAACATTTGCCTTTTCTAAAATCTAGAGCTTTTGTATAACAAGCGATTGCGCGATTATTTTCTAATAACAAATACAAGTCCTATTTTTTTCTAATAGTATAGCTTGTATTGATTGCCTCATGAGGCTTCTAGCGATCACTTTCCCGGAAAGTGACAGAAGAGGGATAGTCATAAATACAGGGATACTAGACTTACTAGATGAAGCCGAGATTCGGGTGGTGTTAGCCCATGAATTGGGGCATATTAAATGTGGTCATACTATTTTAATTCAAATGGCGATGTGGGCGATGAGTGCTGCTTCCGCCTTGGGAGAATTGACCTTCGGCCTCGGTAATATTGTCACACAAGGCTTAATTTATGCTTTTTTTGAGTGGCGGCGGAAAGCGGAGTTATCGTCAGATCGTGCCGCACTACTAGTTGTGGATGACTTGAATCCTGTAATGTTAACGATGATGAAACTCTCTGGCGGTAGTCACAAATATGCCAATGAGTGTAGTTTACAAGAATTTATCAAGCAGTCAGAAAATTATCAGGCACTTGATGAAGATGGACTGAATCAGATATATAAATTCTTGATCTACAATGGCGCTCAGGGTACGATGTTGAGCCATCCTTTCCCTGTTGAACGCTTGCATTATTTACGGGCGTGGGCAGTATCCGAAGAATATCAGCAAATCCGCCGAGGAAATTATCAGCGATCGCCTGCTTCAGGAGCAGTTAATGTTCCAGCAGAATCTTCCGAAAATCAAACAGAAACTTTACGCCGTCAAATTGAAGAATTACAACGAGAAATCGACAGAATCAGAAGGAATCAGTAGTTTTTAGTCCAATACAGTTCAGATAAAACCAAAACACTTGTAGAGACGGCGATTTATCGCGTCTCAAAAACCCACGATTTTGTACAAGTAGCGCTTAACCCAAGCGTATTGGTTTTTAGTCCTAAAGATAGATTTAGATCCCCGACTTCTCAAAGAAGTCGGGGATTTGGGTAGTTGACGTAAATCTTCGATGCAAAATTAAAAATACTTAGAAAATAACCAGATAATTACTCCAGTTCCCAATACACAAATAATTCCCGCCAAACCAGCTAGGGGTTTTTTATTCTTACCTGTAAACCAATCAGAGGCTTTACCTGTGTAATTAATTAATTCTGCTGTATCTAGAGTAGCGATCGCCCATACCCATCCCGCGTGCAATCCCCAAGCTAAACCCAAATTACCGCTCGCGGCAAAGCGTGCCAACACCAGCACCATTCCCATCAGCCACAATCCAGGGAGTTGCGGTGCTGTTTCGCGTTGTTCCCAAACCAGGTGTAGCAAGGCAAAAATCAAGCTAGAAATTACTGCTGCTACCCAAACTGGGTAATCCTGCGCTAATTCAGTGAACAGGAAACCGCGAAAAACTAACTCTTCTATCCCACCGACTAACAACGCTATCAAGAAAATCGGTAGCAAGATAGGTAGTAGTAACTTGAAATTCGTCTTTTCAAAATAACACCAACCTAACCAGAACTGCCCACTAAATACAATAGCTAGGCTCACCACTCCCAAACCGAAACCTATTGCTAAAGAAGTAAGAGTTGAAAGATTGCTAACAAAACCGTAATCTGAAAAAGATTTATTAGTCAGCCAAATAACTCCCCAAAGAATCAGGGGAGCTAATAGGTAAAGTGACACCAATAACGGCATCTTTTGCTCTGGCTGCAAAGGTTTAAAAGGTTGCCAATTAAGCAATATTGCTGATACTGCTGCTACTGGCAACCAGCAAACTATCCAGCAAACAAAAAATGCCATCACTATAACTAGTGCTGGTGCATTTTCCATAAATGCTAGTAAGGCGTTGACCGAAGGCTCAAAGAAAGTTATCAAAATAAACAAAAAAACACGATAGACTTCTTGCATTATAGATTTCTTGCTGATTAATCAAGACTCTACTAAACTTGGTGACTTCTGCAAGGAGTCTAATCGTATTTTTTAACTGGGACAAAATTCTCTCAACAGAGCTACCAGTTTGCTATTAGGGTAAGGAGAAGTTTTCATCACCTGAAACTTATCCCTACCATCAGCAAATTTACTCTTCGTCTTCCAAATCCTCGTCTGATTCGTCAGAGTCTATATCTTGTGAGGTCAGTTTTTTATCAGTTTCACCGAGTTGAATTAAGTGAATATGTTTGTATCCCAGTCTAATTTCAAACTCATCTCCAGGCTTTAAACCCATTGCTTTGGTATATGTAGCACCAATCACAATCTGACCATTTTGATGGACACTAACCCGATAGGTCGGTTCACGACCACGGCCATCTTTAGGTGCTTCTGGACTTAGAGGAATTCCTCTAGCAGATAGCAAAGCGTCATAAAAATCGGTGAGATTGACACGAACCTGGTTATTCTTAGTAACAGTGTAATAGCCGCACTGTTTAGCTCTTTCTCGGCGTGGTAAAGTGGAAAGTTCTTTTACTTTAGCAAGTAGTGCTTTTCCGGTTAATGGCGCGGTTGCAGTTTCAGTCATTATGCTCAAATTTTCCTTACTCTCTCCAAACTGATAAACGATGTAGTCTTATGCCAGCATTTAGCTTTTTAGCATTTGCATAGAGCTACTTAAGACCCTAGTGTAAAGGGTGAATTCCTGCCGATAGGAGCCAAAAGCACTTCTATTATGGTTGTCCACAACCAACTAGAGGCCATAGTTGCCACAGACATTTATTTTGGTGATGTTACGGCACTTTTAACCATTATTCGCCATCAGAAAGAAAACTATTTTCTCCTTTGGCGCTACTGTAGCGGTGTAACTTTCAGCCACCTTTACAAATTGGGTAGGTTCTACTGCAAATAAGTCGTAGACCTAAGAAATTGCAGGTTTTTCACTTTCAGTGCTTGTCTTTATTGCCAATGAGCAAGTAGAGTTTTCTCCACTCGTCCTCTCAAGCTTTGGACAGCATAGTATTTCAATAGAGTCCTACGGGCATAAGCCCTTTTCTCCTGCCAGTAGAGACGCGAATTTTCTTGTCTCTACATTACGAATCAACAAAGCAGTAGTAGCCGCGCTGATACGGCTATTAATTCTGGTTTTGTCACTTCGTAATTTTATATTAAATACTAGCATGGACTAATAATAGCAAAATAGTTGTTTAATTTTGAATTAAAGTTGCTGGTAAATTTTTATTTAAATTCCTGGACTTGAAAGTTGAAAAAAGCAGTGGCGATTTTACTAACCCTTTATTGCAAGCGTGAGTATTGCCATCTGGCTTTTATAAAAATTTATGTAATTGAGACGAGCAGTTTTGACCAATGAGTTAAATCCAAGATTTTCTTGATTGAGAGTCAGCCAAAAAGCAAAAAGTCTCGCGTGTCCGGGTTTCCCACTGCTCTAACTTTTCTTTGAAAGTGGTGAGGATTTGTCTTCGGATTATTATCCTAAGGTCAAAAGTGATCAGAGGATTTTGCACGTCTGTCTATGGGAATAATAAGTCTCTTAACAGATGCCTAGCGCTTGATTGTCACTACTATATGTTGAACATGGGCTTTTACACTTCTATATAATCAAAAAATTCCGTCAAGGGTTACCGAAGCTAAAATTTTCCAACCGAGACTGCTGGACTCAAGTTGACATCAAGATGTGTTGCTAACCTGACATGCATTTAATTTGGATATGATCGCTAGTTCAGAGATGAACCTAAGTCCCTCTACCTGCAAACCCTCTTTCCTTTACATTGCCAAACAGATAAATTCAATGGAAAGCTGCGATTACATTTTTGGCGTTTTATCTTAGAATTTGACAAAAATCTTGCCTACAGGGCTGCTACAACTAAAATTTTAATGGTTATCCTTAAACTAGAATCAGTGCCTCTTTAATCGTCAGCATATTAACACCAGGGTTTGAATTAAGGCAAAAAGAGTATAGCTCACTTTTCGCAATTACCTACCTTGACTGATGATTTTCGAGCCTGGTGAAGCAATTTTAAAATTTTGGTTAGTGGTAATGAAAGTTATTTTTAAGGTAATTCGACAGCAACAAAATTCCTCCCCTGTTGTGCAAACCTACCTTGTGGAGGCAGAACCAGGTAATACAATCTTGGATTGCCTCAATCATATTAAGTGGGAGCAAGATGGAACTTTAGCATTTCGCAAAAATTGCCGCAATACCATTTGTGGTAGCTGTGCGATGCGAATTAATGGGCGTTCGGCTTTAGCTTGTAAAGAAAATGTTGGCAGTGAACTTGCCAGATTACAACAAATACCATCATCCCAAAGTAAAGTAAATGCCATTGGCGAAATCACGATCGCTCCTCTCGGTAATATGCCCGTGATTAAAGATTTGGTTGTAGATATGAGCAGTTTCTGGAATAATCTAGAGGCAGTTGCTCCTTATGTGAGTACGGCAGCACGACAAGTACCAGAAAGAGAGTTTTTGCAAACACCACAAGAGCGATCGCGTCTCGATCAAACTGGTAACTGTATTATGTGCGGTGCTTGTTACTCTGAATGCAACGCTCGTGAAGTTAATCCAGACTTTGTAGGGCCTCATGCCCTTGCGAAAGCTTACCGGATGGTAGAAGATTCCCGCGATAGCGATACCGAAAATCGCTTAGAAAGCTACAACGAAGGTACTAAAGGTGTATGGGGTTGTACCCGTTGTTTATATTGCGATTCAGTTTGTCCAATGGAAGTTGCACCATTAGAACAAATCACCAAAATTAAACAAGAAATTCTTACTCAGAAAGAAGCCAGCGACAGTCGCTCAATTCGTCACCGGAAGGTATTGATAGATTTGGTTAAAGAAGGTGGTTGGATTGATGAACGTCAATTTGGTTTACAAGTCGTCGGTAATTATTTTCGAGATTTAAAAGGATTACTCAGTCTTGCACCCCTCGGTTTGCGGATGTTATGTCGAGGTAAATTCCCCCTATCATTTGAAGCTTCTGAGGGGACGCAACAAGTGCGATCGCTCATTGAATCTGTGCAACAAGAATTAGGGAATAGGGAATAGGGAGTAGGGAATAGGGAATTTTCTTTCACCACTCCCGACTCCCCATTCCCCAGTCTCCATTCTTCAACGCGGTTCTTGAGGTATATTCAACGGCCGTCCAAAACGGTCATATACTAAAACATCCCACTGCCCGTTGTTACTAGATTCAAAAGCAATCCTACTACCGTCAGCGCTAATTGTAGGGTTACGGACTTCTGCTTGCAGGTTAGAAGTCATATTTCGTGATTGGCGTGTTTCCCTGTCGTAGAGAAAAATAGCCGATCGCCCCTGACGACTAGCTGCAAACACAACATAACGACCATCTTGTGAAACACTAGGATGATTTGCGATCGCATCAAGGGAGTTTAAACCTGGCAAATCAACCAAATTACGAGTTACCGTATCAAACATATAAACATCTTGGCTACCCCGTCGGTCAGTAATAAAAACAATGTATCTCCCAGAAATCTGGGGGTTTAATTCCGACGCTAAACTATTGAGACTCCGACCCCCCGGATCAAAGGGATAACTCAAAAGACGAGGGTAGCCAAAACACCCAGTCAGTAAACTGGAGCATAAAAATATAGGTATAAAAAAAACACGTTTCATATATTGGGCATTGGGCATTGGGCATTGGGCATTGGGCATGGGGCATTGGGCATTGGGCATTGGGCATTAGTTATTCTTTCTCCCCCTGCTTCCCCTGCTTCCCCTGCTCCCTCTCTTCTACGGAGGTGAACTTACAGTTGCACCATTGGGAATATCTAACTCAATATTTGGCCCCCGATCTAGGACTTCAATATCCCACTGACCACGGATAGCGGTTTCAAAGACAACATAACGTCCATCTGGGCTAATATTTGGTTTTCTGACCCAGCCGCGATAGGTTGGTGTAACGATTTGCGACTGTTGCGTAGCGCGATCGTAAAGCGCCACCACTGCTCTACCTTGATCACTAGTAAGATAAGCAATATAACGCCCGGTGTAGCTTAAGCTAGGACTTTCGGCAATTGTCTCTGCTCGGTTGATCCCCGGTGTGCGAATAAACAATTGCCTCTCCAAATCGTACATTAGTAGCTGCTGATTACCATTCCGATTCGATACAAACGCTAAAAAGCGCCCATTTCCGCTCAAAACAGGTTGCTCCTCGGTGTAGCGACTGTTGAGGGAAGTAGGCCCTATAGGAATATCGTTAGAACCACAAGATACAAGCAAACTTGTTAAACCAAAAACTAGGCTCCAATGAATTGGTCTTTGGAGCCAAAATGTAGGCGTAAATTTTTCCACCTCAATTGTTTTCCGTCGCCTCTAAACCAACTTCCACACCAACTGTTTTAAATATCGTCATCAAAATCGTTTGAATTATCTGGCCCTTCATTTGGCTTTTCAATAGGATTGTATGGCACATAATCAGTTGGAATCGCATCATCATCTTCGCGCGGTCTTCGAGGAGTTGAGTCAGTGGTGGGACGACGCCTTCTCGGTCTAGGAGCAACATCATCTTCACGACTTTCGGGACGCTGGGGCCCGCTATTACTGCGGCGAGAAGGTTTTCTGACTTCTCCACCAGAAGTTTCCCAATCATCAACTTGCCTAGACGAAGAACCCCAATTTTCTTCTTCAGAGGTTTCAGAAGGCCGATTCACAGGACGCCCAGAAGTACGCCGCCGTGTTCTATCCGCTGGAGCCTGTCTTTCACTACTGCTGCCGTTACGGCGTTCTGAACGACGGGGGGGTTGCTCCTGGTAGTAGTCATCACGAGTTGAAATCTCATCCCTGCTACCCCGAATCCGGGCACGCACGGGGCGTTCCTCCTCGTCTTCATAAGGCAATGGATCTAAGTCTGCATCCATTTCCGCTTGATACTTTCTGCGATCGTTATAAGAATAGTTTCTGCTTACCTCCCGCTCATCATCCACAATCGGAGTGTTGCGCTTTGCTTGCTGGGTCGCTATACTCCGCAGGCGAATACTTTCAACTGCAAAAAATACAGTTGTACCAACTAAAAGCAGTTGACCAAATTGCAGAATCGGGTCTAGCCGCCATCCTTGAAAGACGAGAATAAAGCCGCAGAGCAAGCCGACTGCGGCAAAAAAAATGTCTTGATCCCGTGACAATTCTGGACGCACAGTGCGGAGAAAATACAGTGCTGCCCCAGCCACAGCCAGGAAAATTCCTAGAATACTGGCTGAGTTTGCTCCAAAATTTACCTGAGCCAGAAAACTGGCTGAGTTCAGCCCAAAATTTATCATTGCTGTTTTCCCGATATCAAATCTATGTTAGCGAGTCACAATTAAAATCACTACTCTAATTAGGAACGATATATTGAAGCTTCAAAGCTTCTGGCAAAGAAGCTCTGAAGCTATTCACCGAAAAGTAAAAACACCTATGTCTATCATCTACAATTACGGCCAGTCGCAGAAAATGCTGCTTTTGGTGCAATAAATGTAGATAGCTGACAGACAATCGATTGTGAGAGTTAAATTAACTCTCATAAGCATTATGAACGCTGAATTTTATCTTTTTGGCTAATGAAAATTAGACCAACTGTAACGGGTATCACAACAATTGCAGTACCCCATAGCAGGCTCCAAAGAAAATTTGCTAAAGAAGGCGTCATACTTCTCAACCTTTTTTTACACACTTCATCCTAATTTTAATAGTGTATTACTTTCTTGAGAAGCCTCTGGGCGTTAACTGCCAAACTTAATAACCCTTCTTGCTAGTCATTGATTTAACTGCGTGAGCGTGTTTCCTTTTGTATTCCAGAAGGAAGTGACAGCATTTGGTTAAAATAATGATGAGAGTGCTTTACAAAGCTTCAAATTTTTTAGCGATGTCTACGACGGGCTATTCGGCGTCGCAAAGGGCGATGAGCCAGTACAGTTCTCCCCCTTTGGGAGAGCTAGGTTCAAGGGGGTTTTCCCATAGAGAGACTTGGCGTTAGCGATGCAGGAGCGTCACCCGAATGGCTTGCCGTTGCCTAAATTTTTTCTTTCTTTACAGACAGATAGTACCTTAAAACGATGACTGGTGTTGACCTGACTGCTTGGATTCTTGGCCCTGTGTTAGGGGTGATGACATTTTTATTTATATTCCGGATCATTCTCACTTGGTATCCGCAAGTGGATCTGAATCGTTTGCCCTTTAATTTGATAGCTTGGCCGACTGAACCATTTTTAATCCCGTTGCGAAAGCTAGTGCAACCTATAGGCGGGGTAGACATTACACCTATTATTTTGGTTGGCATCTTCAGCCTGCTGCGAGAAATTCTGCTAGGTCAACAAGGATTGCTGACTATGCTATCTCGTGTAAATTAGGTTACAGGTTATAGGTTATAAACCCTGTTCCCTGTAACCTATACCCTGTAACCTTCCCACTCCCCTAACCGTTCATTTCCTGCACAAAATTTGTATAGACATTACCCTGCAAAAACTGTGGAGTTTCCATAATTTTTTGATGAAACCCGATGGTAGTAGGTAGTCCAGTAATGGCACATTCCCGGAGTGCGCGTTTCATCCGGTTAATCGCAGTAGGTCGGTCTGGTGCCCAAACAATTAACTTGCCGATCAAGGAATCGTAGTAGGGCGGGATTTGGTAATCTGTGTAAACGTGGGAATCAATCCGAACACCAGGCCCTCCGGGGGGGAGGTAGCCGCTGATCCTTCCGGGGGAAGGGCGAAAGTCATGATCGGGGTCTTCAGCATTGATCCGGCATTCGATCGCATGACCCCGTAAAACTACCTGCTCTTGAGTGAGCTTAAGCCTTTCCCCTTGGGCAATACGGATTTGTTCGGCAACTAAGTCTATCCCAGTAATCATCTCTGTTACAGGATGTTCTACTTGAATCCGGGTGTTCATTTCCATAAAGTAGAATTTACCCGATCTATCCAAGAGAAACTCGATAGTACCCGCCCCACTGTAGTTAATGAATTGGGCAGCTTTGACAGCAGCTTGTCCCATTTTCTCGCGTAGGTCTTGGTCGAGAGCCGGACTTGGTGCTTCTTCTAGTAGCTTTTGATTCCGGCGTTGAATAGAGCAATCGCGTTCACCCAAGTGGATAACATTACCGTAGTTATCCGCCAAAATTTGAAATTCGATGTGTCGGGGACGTTCAATAAATTTTTCGATATAAACGCCGGAATTCCCAAAAGCTGCTCCCGCTTCCCCTTGGGCTGCAAGAAAAAGTTTGACAAATTCATCTTCAGAACGAACTAGGCGCATACCCCGTCCGCCGCCACCTGCTGTGGCTTTGATCATCACTGGATAGCCAATATCTTTGGCAAATCCTAATCCTTCTTGCTCGGATTCTACCAACCCCTCACTACCTGGTACTGTCGGGACTCCAGCTTTTTGCATGGTTTCTTTTGCAGTGGATTTATCCCCCATCAGCTTTATAGCTTCTGGAGTTGGGCCGATAAAAGCAATATGATGGTCGGCACAGATTTCCGCAAACCGGGCATTTTCTGCCAAAAAGCCATAGCCTGGATGAATAGCAGTAGCATTGCGCGTCAGTGCAGCAGCAATAATATTCGGAATATTCAAATAACTTTTACTGCTAGCAGGTTCGCCAATGCAAACTGCTTCATCAGCAAGTTGGACGTGGAGAGCATTACGGTCAACAGTGGAGTGAACCGCAACTGTCGCAATTCCCATTTCTTCACAGGCGCGGAGAATGCGAAGGGCGATTTCTCCCCGATTGGCAATTAATATTTTGTCAAACTTCATTTTTTAGTTTCGATATCATTACCAGTAGATTGACATGTTCTCTGATCCAACTTGAAACAACGCTTCCGCATTATTTCAAATTATGACAGGAGATTCGCCACCCTGATTCTAAGCAAACTTGAGATTGCAGGCTTGCTGGCTCTACAGGTCTTACTACACTAACAACATTGCTGCTGTAAGTCTTGGCTAGCCTAGTAAGCTGGGCTTTTGCGTAGGCATACCCCGCTGAACACAGTAGCTCTACCCTTTTTAATATCACTTGTGCCGCTGCTAGATTTCTGTCAGCCTGATACCGCCTTGAGAAAATTTATATTTTTGAGCAAGTGAATTTAGATATCACCTTACTATAATTATTTTCTTATGCTATAGTCTATGTTTAGACAAACCATGCGGATGTGGCGGAATTGGTATACGCGCACGCTTGAGGTGCGTGTGGCTTTGCCTTGCGAGTTCGAGTCTCGCCATCCGCATTTTCGCTTGTTTAGTTATAGGGTCAATAGTCAAGGGTCAAAAAACCTTAGACTATTGACCCTTAAATCTTTTCTTAGGCAACGTTAGCTAGGTAAATCAGTTCGTAGTAAGGACTTTAGTCCTGGATTTTTAAGCACTGAGGTGCTTACTACAAACTCATCAAAATTGATGCGATAGACCACTAGCCTTGCTAAAGTACTAATTTTTTATGCTTTTATAGAGATAGGTGAAGTTTTGTAAAAAGCATTGACTATTACTTTTACGCCGACAAACAACCTAGCACTACCGCCAGCTTGGCATCGCCTCACTCCGATTTGGCAAGGAGGGGAGGAGATAATTCAACAAAGTTTACCTCACACTCAACTGGCTCCTGCTTGGCAGCTAATGCTTTTGGGTGATGGCTCCCCAACACGTCACTTAGAATTGCTCACAGGTGAGCCTGTAGAAGTAGATGTTATTGATATGTCATTAATTGGCATGGACTTGGATGCTGCTCCTGAGTTAATCCAAGCTGTCCCAGGGCCGCGATTACGGCGACAAGTATGGCTACGTACTGCTTCTGGTCAGCGATTAGCGTATGCCACCTCGTGGTGGGAAGCTAGTCATGTAGATGAGTATTTGCAAAACCGCTCATTACCAATTTGGGCTAGTTTAGCTCGTCTTCGCACAGAGTTATATCGGGATGTTCGAGGAATTTATTATGGTGACTCATCAGCGCTACAGTCAGGTTTTGATGTAACTGGGTCTTTTTGGGGTCGCCACTATTTATTTTGGCATCATGGACAGCCATTAACATTAATTTATGAAGTTTTTTCGCCTTATTTAACCAAATATTTGGGGCCTATGCAATTGAGTACTATTAATACTGAGGCATAGGTTTATTTCAACAACATATCTGATTTGTAAGATTGGTAGCCCATACAAAATCTTGCATACTGAATTGAGCTTGGTTAGATAAAGTCAATACCACAGGTAGAAGCTCAGTAAATAGAAGGTAATGTAGCTTGCTGATGACTTGCAGCAATGCCCAAGTTAGTTATATCCTCGAAGTGCTTAAAATGACGGATGTGAACTTTCGGAGACTTCCTGATAGAAGCAACCGTCTCAAGGAAGTGTCCTGCGAAATTCAACAAAGCGTGTTAAAAAAGGTAACTAACTGCAAAAACACTGCTTTTGAAACATTCGGGAAGGTTGATTACGGAGTTTAAAATAGAAAAATTTATGCAGTTAACTGCCCTAAATAAGGAGAAGCTTTTTGGTTAACTTAACCAATCAAGCAAGTAATGAGTTTGCAATATGAGGTATAGGTTTCAATGGCACTGCCTGTTGTGTCTGTTCCAATGAAGAAAAATAAGAAACCGTCTCTGGTGCTGACGCTCTCGGCTGCTGGGTTATTGATTGGTGCGGGGAGTGCAGCATACTGGTTCACCCAGAGACAACCATCTTCCAGGAATTTGCTAGTAGGTGCAAATATTATTCCTGGTGATGCTCTGTTTGCGGTTTCTCTGACAACAGATCCCCAACAGTGGCAGAAATTGCGGGAGTTTGGGACAAAAGACACCCAAGCAGAACTGGACAAAAATTTAGTCCAGTTGCGCGATCGCTTTCTGACTAATAATGGTTACGATTTCCAAAAAGATATTGCTCCTTGGGTAGGCAATGACATTGCGATCGCAATTCTTGCTCCAGCAGCAGGGAATAAACCTGCACCCAAACCAGTTACCACCAATGAAAATGCTGCTATTGAGCAGCAGTCGATGGTAATGGTATTGCCAGTGAAAAACCCAGAAATCGCCAAAAGGGTTTTGGCACAACCCAAAACCCTGAAACAAGGCAAATGGATTGACCGTACTTATCAAGGGTTCGCCATTAAACAAAGTGAAGGACAAGCAGGGCAAAACTTCTCGGCTGTATTACTAGATGGGCGTTTTTTAGTGATAACTGATAGTCCCAAAGCTACAGAACGAGCCATCGACGCCTACAAAAATAAAACATCCCTAGCCACAACAGGGGGCTTTGCTGAGAATTTTCCGAAAATCGCCAACTACCAACCCTTTGCCCAATTTTACGTCAATGTGCCAGCAGCAGCCAAAATAGCCGCTGCTTCTCCAAACCGCCCTTTACCTGCTCAAGTCTTGGCTCAACTACAAAATAACCAAGGTTTAGCGGGGACAATGATCTTAGAGCCAGAAGGAATCCGCTTAAAGGGCGTTTCTTGGTTAAACCCTAATAGTCAACGACTGCTGGCGGTAGAAAACAAAGCTGGGAAAATGCAAAACCGCGTACCAGCAGAAACTTTAATGATGCTTTCGGGGGGCAATTTACAGCGGTTGTGGGGAAACTACATTTTAACGTCTCAAAGAAATCCCCTTTCACCGATCGCACCAGAACAGATTAGAGGTGGGATAAAATCGCTTACCGATCTCGATTTAGATAAGGATTTGCTCAGTTGGATGAAAGGCGAGTTTTCCTTATCACTGATTCCTACTACTCCAAAACAAGGTTCACCAGATGATTTTCGTGTGGGTTTGCTGTTCATGGTACAGACAAGCAATCGCAAATCGGCTGAAACATCCATCACTCAGCTGGATGAAGTGATGAAAAATCAATACCAATTCAAAGTGCAACCAGGGAAAGTCGGAGGTCAATCCGTTGTTAATTGGGTATCACCTTATGGTACGTTAACAGCCACCCACGGCTGGTTAGATGGAGATATCGCTTTCTTAGTAGTGGGCGCTCCCATCACTGATAAAATTGTCCCCAAACCTAACAACACACTAGCTAGTACTCTTCCCTTCCAAGAAACAGTTCCTACAGAACCCAATCCGACAAATGGTCAATTTTTCCTGGATGTGGAACGAACTGTGAAAAATTTCCCTCTACCAACTCTAATTCCCAATCAACAAATTTTGCTAGCTGCAACGCGCTCAATTGGGATGACATCTGCTGTCAGCGACAGTCGCAGTAACCGCTACGACATTTTCATTGCACTCAAAAAAGTTAGTAACACGACTACATTGCCTACTCCAGAAAGCAGTAAGAGTAACTCTGTTAGATAAGGGAGATGAGGGAGATGAGGGAGAATTATTGAATAAGTTTCTTCCTTATCTCTTCCCAATGCCCAATGCCCCATGCCCCATTCCCGATTTCCAATTTCCCCTGTCCCATGACACTCTAAACATATAGGATCAGAACAGTCAGAAATTCCATATTTTAAATTATCCACGGAGAGAACACTTTATGAATCTGGTTGTACTCCAGAACTGGCTGGACAATGCGTCCTTTGCCATATTATTCCTAACAATGCTCGTGTATTGGGGAGGAGCGGCTTTTCCGAATCTGCCTTATCTAGCCGCTTTGGGGACAGCTGGGATGGCGATCGCAAATTTGGGCATTGCGACTCTACTAGGGGCACGATGGATCGAAGCTGGTTACTTTCCCTTAAGTAATCTCTACGAATCTCTGTTTTTCTTAACCTGGGGAATTACCGCCGTCCATCTGATTGCTGAAAATAGTAGCCGCAGCCGCTTAGTAGGAGTTGCGACAGCTCCGGTGGCAATGGCGATCGCAGCTTTTGCTACTATGACACTACCATCGCAGATGCAAGCGTCAGAACCCCTAGTACCTGCCTTGAAGTCAAATTGGCTGATGATGCATGTCAGCGTCATGATGTTGAGTTATTCTGCTTTGATGGTGGGTTCATTATTAGCGATCGCTTTTTTGATTGTCACTCGTGGTCAAAATATCCAACTACAAGGCAGTTCTGTTGGTACTGGTGGCTATCGCAGCAACGGCTACCGCTTGCACAAAGCTACTGAACTAATTTCTCAACCATCAGCCCCTTCTGCCGAAAATAACGGCTTTGCCCGTTTTGAAACTAGTAGCAACGGCAATGGTAACGGTAACACTGCTGTCTTGAATTTAGTAACTACCCCTGAATCTCAAGCCGTAGTATCTGCTGAACCTCTTTCACCCCAGCGCCTTAGCCTTGCTGAAACTCTTGATAACATCAGCTATCGCATCATTGGATTAGGATTTCCCCTGCTGACAATTGGCATTATTGCCGGTGGCGTTTGGGCTAACGAAGCCTGGGGTTCCTACTGGAGTTGGGACCCCAAAGAAACTTGGGCATTAATCACTTGGTTAGTGTTCGCCGCCTATCTTCACGCCAGAATTACTCGCGGTTGGCAAGGGCGTCGTCCCGCAATTTTAGCCTCTGCCGGCTTGCTTGTAGTTTGGGTTTGCTATCTCGGTGTAAATCTTTTGGGTAAAGGTTTGCATTCTTACGGTTGGTTTTTCTAAGAACCGTTTAAATAAAACTGCCCCACCCGCCCCTTGCTAAGGCTACGATAAGTCCTTTTCACCCCCTCTAACTCTTCCTACGGTGTACACACAAGTCCTTCTCACCCCCTCTAGCCAAGGGGGAGAACCGGATATTTCCCCCCTTTGCAAGGGGGGATTAAGGGGGGTAAACCCAGGGTTTGCACTTCATTACCAAGATGTGTGTACATCGTAGCCGATGCTTTGGGGAGGGGTAACGCGAGAATTATAGGCTAATTTACCAGACATCAAATTATTACTAAATTTTTATTTGACCAGCACTAAATCTATAAAATCATCATTTTATTTCGGACGAACTGTTATATCTCTGAAAATATAGATTTATTGACAGGAGATTTTTATGGAAGATGGATTCGAGAGACTAAATCACGATGAAGTTGTGTCTATAGAACCAGACACTTTTAATAAGTTAAATATTGCCAAAACTTTTAAAGTCCGTGATTTGATTACAGCAATTAAGGAATATGTTGGAGCAGAAGAAACAGATGAAGTAAATTTGTATACCCAAGGATTAAATTGTGAAGTTTTGCAATTTAGTACTTTCGGATGGAAAAAAGGAAAAGTTCGACTTGCTTTAGAATTTTGTCCTGATGAATCTGAGTCGCCACTTGATGAAATTTTTCAAAAACTCAAACAAGTGGAAAACTAATACCTAATGAGCAAAATATCCCCGACTTCTTAAAGAAGTCGGGGATTTGATACTCTCGATGTTTGCAAATAAAATTAGGATGTGCTGAATTGCTCTCAAAATTCATTAATAAAATAAAGATGTACTAATAACTGAGGAAGAGTAAACCCATCATGCTAAAGTACGATCCATTAGCTTGTTTGCCGTCATCTGAGGAACTGCCAGACTCTGACGATACGCCAGTGGATAACGAATTACAAGACTTGATTCCCGGTTTACTTAAAGCGCTTCTGGCAATGGCTTGGCCAGAACGCATGGATTGGTTTTTTGGTGTAGATATGGGTATTTATTATGACCCAGATTTACCGCCAATAGTCCCAGATGGGTTTTTGAGTCTGGGCGTAGAGCGATTTTATGATGAAAACCTCCGCCCCAGTTATGTGCTTTGGGAAGAGAAGAAACTACCCCTATTAGTGCTGGAGGTGGTATCTCAGACATATCGCGGTGAGTACTCGACCAAAAAAGCAGAGTATGCAAGATTGGGAATTTTGTATTATGTAGTTTACAACCCATTTCGTCGCCGTAAGCCACGTTTAGAAGTTTACAAATTAGTTAATAATGCTTATGAATTACGTGATGGTAATCCCGTTTGGCTACCAGAAATTGGTTTAGGAATTGGCATCGAACGAGGAACGTATTTAGGCATACCACGCGAATGGATGTATTGGTATAACCAACAAGGACAACGGTTTTTAACACTAGAAGAAGACAAAAAACTTGCTCAACAAGAAGCTCAACAAGCAAAACAAGAAGCACAACTTGCCCAACGACGCACTCAATTATTAGCAGAACGGTTGCGATCGCTCGGCATAGATCCTGATTTAATCTAAAATGGAGTTCAAAGACTTATCCACGAAGATAAAAGCCTCATTACAGCAATTTTCTTATAATCAAATCATATCTCATCTAGCAGAGGTAAAACTATGACTATTGAACAAACAGTTCTACAAACATTCCGAGAATTACCACCAGATAAACAGCAAGAAGTTTTAGATTTTATTCAATTTCTCAAATATAAATTATCAGTTGAAAAAACATTTTCTATATCTGAACATCAAAAAAGGTTAAGAGAAAGTAAAAACATTACTGATTTTTGGTCAGCTTTACAAGACTTTAGACAAAGGGTTGATTTAGAAAGTATTGATGATGATACTTTTGAAAATCTACGGGATAAGTCACCAGGAAGAGAAGTTAATCTATGAGTCTAAATTATTTACTAGATACTAATATTTTGTCTGAGGCTAAACGACCTCATCCCAACGATAAAGTAATGGAAAAGCTAAGATTATATAGACAAGAAACAGCCACAGCTATCCTAGTTATCCATGAAATGTTATATGGTTGTTTACGTCTTCCTGTTTCTAAAAAACGTCAAGATATAGAGGATTATATCAACAACATAATTTTAGCAGAAATCCCTTTATTTGATTACGATCTAAAATCTGCACAATATCATGCTCAGGAAAGAGCTAGATTATCAAAAATTGGTAAAAATCCTGGATTTATTGATGGGCAAATTGCGAGTATTGCAGTTACAAATAACTTGATTTTAGTAACGAATAATGTAGCAGATTTTCAAGATTTTGATGGTATAAACATAGAAAATTGGTTCATTAATTAAGATACCGCATTGTTTATTTCCAAAGACTGCTTGAAAAGTGCGTAGGCGTAGCCCGTCCTAGACATCGCTCGGCATAGATCCTGATTCTCTCACCTGAATTGCTATCAAAATCTATTAATGAAATAAATCCCATAATCACGAAGACGCGATAAATCGCCGTCTCTACAATAATAATTCCTTTGTA
The DNA here is from genome assembly GCF_014023275.1 of Nostoc edaphicum CCNP1411. Taxonomy (NCBI): domain Bacteria; kingdom Bacillati; phylum Cyanobacteriota; class Cyanophyceae; order Nostocales; family Nostocaceae; genus Nostoc; species Nostoc edaphicum. The sequence continues at coordinate 3,666,779 of NZ_CP054698.1, read as the reverse complement.
GAGACGGCGATTTATCGCGTCTTTTGCCTTAACCGAACAACATTGCGAGGTTCACAAATGAAGCTCCGAGGTTCATCAACGAAGCTCTGAGGTTCATTAACGGAGTTCAAAGACTCGTCCACGAGTATCAAAGACTCGTCCACGAGTATCAAAGACTCGTCCACGAGTATCAAAGACTCATCCGCGAGTATCAAAGACTCGTCCGCGAGTATCAAAGACTCGTCCGCGAGTATCAAAGACTCGTCCGCGAGTATAAAAGACTCGTCCATGAGTATTAAAGACTCGTCCACGAGTATCAAAGACTCATTCACGAGTATAAAAGACTCGTCCACGAGTATAAAAGACTCATTACAGCAATTTTCATTTATTTAGAAAACACTCTCGCGTTCTTCTTTGCGCCTTTGCATGAGACAAAAAATCTTTCCGTCCTGTAATTACGAATTACGAATTACGAATTACCCATTACCCTATCAAGACTCGCCCTCACACTTTCAGCATAAGGTGACTGCAATCGCTGCAAAATCTCTAAAGCTGGTTGCAAATAGGATATCGCTTTAGTGTATTCACCCTGCTGTTCTGCCAAATCTCCTAACCTCCGCAGAGTCATTGCTTTGCCTTGGACATTTCCAATGCGTTCATTTATTTCCAAAGACTCCTTGTAAAGTGCGATCGCTTGATCCACTTCGCCTTTGTTAGCGTAGATACCTGCCAGTTGGTGCAACGTCTCAGCTTTGCCTTGGACATTACCAATGCGTTCTGTTATTTCCAAAGACTGATTGTAGAGTGCGATCGCCTCATCCACTTCCCCTTTGTTGGCTGTAGAGAATTCCCAGTTGGTGCAACGTCGCTGCTTTGCCTTGGACATTACCAATACGTTCATTTATTTCCAAAGACTGATTGAAAAGTGCGATCGCTTAATCCACTTCCCCTTTGTTGGCGTAGAGAATTCCCAGTTGGTGCAACGTCGCCGCTTTGCCTTGGACATCTCCAATGCGTTCTTTTATTTCCAAAGACTGATTGAAAAGTGCGATCGCTTGATCCACTTCCCCTTTGTTGGCGTAGAGAATTCCCAGTTGGTGCAACGTCGCCGCTTTGCCTTGGACATTTTACGAATTACGCATTACCCTATCAAGACTTGCACTCACACTTTCAGCATCCGGTGACTTCAATCGCTTTAAAATATCTAAAGCTCGTTGCAAATAGGATATCGCTTTAGTGTATTCACCCTGTCGTTCTGACAAATCTCCTAACCACCACAGAGTCATTGCTTTGTGACCAAAACTATTATTGCGTTCTTTGATTTCTAAAGATTGTTCAAAGAGTATAATAGCCTCTTCAATATCCTCACTCAGAGCATAAAGAATTCCCAATTGGTGCAAGGACAATGCTTTTCCTGGATCATTATCAGTGCGTTCATCAATTTCAAGAACTTGATTGTAAAGTGCAATCGCTTTTTTAATTTCGCCCCACTTAGTATAGATACGGCCAAGTTCATGTAGCGTCGCTGCTTTGCCAATCTCATCATTGTATTGTTCCCGCAATTCTAAAGCCTGTTGGTAGTGTGGGAGGGCTTTTTCTGGTTCTCCTTGGTAGGTGTAAAGCATTCCTAATTGGTGCAAAGTGTCAGCTTTACCTAGTCCATCACGAATTTTTTCTTTTAATTCTAAAGACTGAATATAGAGTGCAGATGCATCTTCAACTTTTCCCTGGGTAGCATAAAAATTAGCAAATCTATGAATAATTACAGCTTTTTCTTTTTCATCTGTTTCTGGACAAAGTTCCAGTGCTTGTTCATGATGTTGCTGTGCTTGTTCAAATTCACCCAGTTCGCTTTCAAGGGGAGCTATATCATTTAAAACACGATAGTTTGGGGTAAGTTCTATGGTAGATTTGCACAATCGCACTGCTTCGTGATATCGGCCTTTTTTTGTCCAGCTACTAACCAAATTATGTGTCATTTCTACAGCAATATTTTCATCCTTCCCCAACAACCCCAAGCGATGAATTTCTAACTTTTGCGCCTCCGTAGCAGTTTTCTCTTCCCACCACAGACGATACAAAATTTGTGCCGTTTGTTTATACAACTCTTCACCCTTGGGGTTTTCTGGAAACTCTAGCAACGGTGACAAAATCCGGGGAACACGATACAACCTCTCTGTGTTGTTGGTCAGCGTAACTTCCAACAAACCCAAAATTTCAGCGCGTTGAATATGACTTTCCCAACTTGAGATATCCTCACAAATCGGGGAAATCGCAGCTAGAGGAACAGGTAACTCATACACCAACAACTTCCCCAGCATAAGACGCAAAGCTGGAGTTTGCTGCTTCAGCAATACCTGTGCCAAAATATCCTCACGAAATTCCTTTTCCTTATCTGCCATCTTTTGCAGAATCATCTCAACTCCCCTCTCGGCTTCTGGCGACTGCGGGGAATTTTGCAAAATCTTATCTAACCATTCCAACAGCCGAGGATTTCCATCTGCTGCTTGTTTGGCACGTTCTGGCAAATCTGGCTGAAATTGCCAACTGCCATTAAACGAATTGAGACGATTAAACTTTTTAATTAAATCTGCCCCACCCAAAGCCCCCAGAGGTTCGCGGTACAGACGATGATTCAGTTCCGACAAAGTGAAATTGTAGCGACAGGTAATAATTACCTTGTGGGGAAGTTGGGAATTTTGCATCGCCTTTAGCAACGCCAGCAGTACATCCACAACTTGAGGTTGCAAGACATAAACCCCATTTCGTAATTCCAAATTAGCCTCAAAGTCATCCAGCACAAAGGCAAAGCGCTGTTCTTTGGTATTGAGTCCTTCAGTGAAAAACTTGGTGAGGCGCTGCATCAAGGGTAACTTGCCATTAAGAATATCATGCCCCCGTTCTGAGGTACATTGTTCAGCAAGGGTTTTGAGCAGTTTGTCCTCATCGAGTTGCCGAAAGTTCACCAGCCTGTGATAGCCAACCATCCTTTCCAGAAGTCGCGCCGTCACAGTACTCTTACCCACACCCCCCAGTCCGTGAATTAGTACCCCTAATGAAGTGCGAATAGCTTTGAGACAACGTTGCAAAGTCCGCCGTCTCCCAACAAACTCAGAGGGTTTCGCCACCCGCACCAGTTGGGTATCGGGATCTAAAAACTGTTGATATGCAGGTTCCGGCGCAGAGGGTGGGATATCTCCCAACACTTCCACCAACGCACCGGGACATTCTCCCTGGACATATAACCGCAACAAATGCCAGTCACGCACATTCTGTTTAAACAACTGCTGGTAAGTGCTAGCGAGTGCTTCAGCTAATTGATATCCGGCAGCTAATTTGCCGTAGAGGTGCGCGGCGGCGGCTGTAGCTGTCCGATCTTCCACAGGCCGCCCCCAACTTAAAACAGCGATCGCCCCTTGTGCAATTAGTGCCTCAGCCATTGAAGGGACAGCGCCTTTATCTGGTGCTTGTCCAGTCCGACACCCAGATAAAAACACCAACTTGGGAAAGCGAAACCGGAAGACTTCGGCCAGTTCTGCGGCTGTGGTTTCGTGGCGTTGCCCGATTTCCGTCTCAGTGATAAAGTAAGGCGTGTAAGGTGCTTCATCTTTAATTGAGGCGTGTCCTGTGAGGTGAAACACATCAAAGTCATTAAAATAGCGACTCCACACCTTACCTAACTCGCTAACGCAACCGCTTTCTTCCACCCGCAAATCAACAGCAAAATCTCGCGTATCAGCCAGAATTCTCGCTTCTTCCTGTTCAAACTCTAACTTTGGTTCCACGTCTTCCGGGTCGGTTGCCATAAACAATACTCGCAATTGTCGTGCTTCCACAGAAAACGCTTCCGTTTCTTTCTCAATCCAGCGCAGAGGTAACACCACTGGATTAACCCGCTTGACCAAAAAATCCTCACCATCATGCAGCACTTCCCAAGGTAGATGTGCCAATTTTTTATCAGTATCAATGGCAATTACCAACCCCTCACCGCGACAGTTAGCAATTCCCCGACTCAACCAGCGTCCATCCCCATCCAACCAAAAAAATAACTGCTTCCCGATTCCTGGTAAATTGGGCAGCAGTTTATAGTAATCTCGTTCACCTTGCTTGAGGAAATCAGTGATTTCTGCTAATTGTAGGCGACGTGATTCATAGTGCTTTATTTGAGGTAGCCAATACCTGAGTTCAACAGTTTCCTGCGTACATTCCCGAAGTTGAATGCGGATAGTTTGCACTTATTTGCTGATAGATTTGAGGATTTCCGTGATTTCCTCTATGGTAGCGTCTTCAAGTAAAATCCTGTTTCCAGTATCAGGATCAAGAATTACCACATCAAATTGCTTCCCTGGATGAGATTTATGCCATTCTTGATACCATTTGCGAATTTGTTCAGCTAAAGCCGCAACACCACCCACAATGCCGACAATAGTAGCAACAGCCGCCAAAGTTCCCTCTTTTTGCGTCGGAACTTCATAGCTTCCCGATATTCCAGGAATTTCTAGCAAACCCTCGGCTGCTGCTGGTGCGCCTTCCCCTTCAATTCCAACTTGAATTTCTGCCATAGCTCATCTGCGAATTTATACAACATAATACTGTACGTGATGTGCGACTTATTCTTAAAACCCCTCTCCAAACCTCTCCCCGAAACGGAGAGAGGCTTTGATTATTGCTCCCCTTCCCTTGTAGGGAAGGGGTTGGGGGTTAGGTCTGAGAGAAAGTTGCACACGGCGTTACTGTATATTCTGCGTTGAAATAAGGATAATACTCACCCAAAGACACAGAGACAGCAAAATTATTTACTTAGCGTTGTACCAATTGTCTAAAATAAGACAACAGACCCAAACCTAGAAACCCAGATTCAATCTGACTTTCTTCATTTTTAACTTTTAATTTTTAATTTTTAATTGATATGTCTCTTGCTCCTTGGCGAGGTGCGATCGCTCATGCACTCCATCGCAACCGTAGTCTTGTTTATGCCCGTTACCTGCAACTAGCAACGCTACAAGCGAATGGTCGCCCCGCTAATCGTACCCTAGTCTTTCGCGGCTTTTTAGAAGATACAAACCAGCTAAGATTTATCACCGATAACCGTAGTGCCAAAGCCGACCAAATACAGCAACAACCTTGGGCAGAAGTTTGCTGGTACTTCCCCAATACACGAGAACAATTCCGCATCACTGGTTGTTTGACTCTGGTAAGCGGTGATGATTCTCACCAGAATTTACAGCCAGCCCGGATCGCAATGTGGCAAGAATTAAGTGATGCAGCGCGTTTACAGTTTGGTTGGCCTTATCCTGGTAAACCCAGAATCCAAGAAGCAGGAGCCTTTGAGGCATCACCGCCCGATCCTGTTGAGCCAGTCCCTAATTTTTGCCTCCTGCTACTAGATCCGGTGCAAGTAGACCATTTAGAATTACGCGGCGAACCACAAAATCGATGGCTTTACCACCGTAATGATCAGCAACAGTGGACTAATGAAGCGATTAATCCGTGATTTAGTCAAGAGTCAAAAGATTGACCCTTAACCCTTGACTTTTAACTAAATGCCAGCACCATCTAGAAATTGCTGGATAGTCTTATCTTTGAGATTGCACCAGCGAGGATCGTGGGTTGGCTCATCCTCTTTGGTGGCTAAACAACCCACTAAAACAGGAGTTTTTTCTGAAGAATTGTTGCGCTGAAGAGTTTGTATTTGTTCTTCCAACGCCTCAATGCGGTCTACTAAAGCACGAATTACTTGAGCTTCTGAATCTGGTAAGTTATTGTGTTCAAGAGGTGAAACCCGAACTCCAGAACGATACATAATGCGCCCAGGCACGCCCACTACAGTACAGTCTGAAGGCACATCCCTTAGAACAACAGACCCAGCGCCAATACGGACATTATTGCCAATTTGGATATTTCCCAGTACCTTCGCTCCAGCCCCAACTACGACATTTTCACCCACAGTTGGATGGCGCTTGCCACATTCTTTACCAGTACCTCCAAGGGTGACACCTTGATAAATTAGGGCATAGTCTCCCACGATCGCAGTTTCACCAATTACTACACCCATGCCGTGGTCAATAAAAACACTTTGCCCAATTGCTGCACCAGGGTGGATTTCAATTCCAGTCAAAAATCTAGCCCAGTGAGAAATTAGGCGTGGAATCAAGGGAAGACCAAGAGTATACAGCCAGTGAGCCAGCCTATGAAATAGCAAGGCTTGCAAACCTGGGTAACAAAATAAAACTTCCAACCAGTTACGGGCAGCTGGGTCACGTTCAAATATGATACGAAAGTCAGCACGCAGTATAGATAGCACGAGATAGCACCCTCGGAAAGCACAACAAGCTACTCTCCCATCTTATCCTCTCAAGTGTTACACCTAAAAATTGGGGATTAGGGATTGGGGATTAGGGATTAGGGATTGGGGATTAGGGATTGGGGATTAGGCATGGTTATTCTCCTTGTCCCCTTGTCCCCCTCATCTCCCCTGCTCCCTCATCCCCTACTCCCTACTTCACTGCTGCTCCACCGTCAGAGTATAATCCCGCTTGACTCCAGGATTAAATGTACCTACCCAAATCCGATATGTGCCGTTTTTCCAGTCGCGATCGCTAACGCTAGCATCTTTACTTTTACCAGTGTCATCACCACAACGAATTGTAGTGTTATCTGGGCCTTGGATTAGTAAAGTTGTGTCGGTGTTGTTGCTATCGACTTGGATTGTCAGCTGGGAAAAGTCCTTTTCCAAAACCATAATATGATCTGGATTAGGATCGGCAAAACCAATACAGGTTTTTTGATCGCGATCGCGGTTACTTATGGCAGACAATGAGTAAGAACCACCTGTAAATCCCTGTAATGTTCCTTGTGCTTGATCAAAGTTTGTTGATAAATTGAAAGTGCCAAAATTCGCTGTCTCTGCTATTACAGGCGTAGCTGTGATGGCGGTAAGTAAAGCCAACAGCCAACCGCCGCGAAACTGAAGTCGGGGGCGACAGTATTTCATAGTAGCCCTCCAACAGGCTGTTAAATTAGTAATGATATATACATATTCTAGTTAAAAAAATATAGTGAAATTTCAGTTGGTTGTGCCACATTCAAATGTGCCACAATTGAATGTTTTTCAAGCAAGCAGATAATTGCTAGGCTGTTTCTTTATATAAACAGCAGTTATAATTCTCCAACTGATGTTTTAGATGTGATTACCTCTGTTGGACGTAGGATTTTTTCTCCTAAATAAAACCCTCGACGGACGATTTTAGTAATTGTTTGGTCTGCCACATCATTTCTGACTTCACGATCAACAACACGGCATAAATTAAAATCTGGTTGTGTACTTTGCAGTTCTATTTCTATGGGTAAAACTTGGCGCTTTCCTAGTACACTAAGAAACTTACGATTAACTGCCGCGACAGACTTGGGTAAACGCTGGATAAATTCTGGATTGGGGTTGGGGTTCTGTTCAAGATAATTCAGTAAGGCTTCTAACGCATCACCAGTTTCTAGCAATTCTAAAAATAAATCTTCAGTCTTTGCTGTGGTTTGGCTTTGCTCTTCTCGTAAGGACTGTTGTAGTACAACTTTGTCCTTTTTGAGGTTGTTAATTTCTTGTGTGATCAAGTCTAGCTGTTCTTGACTAATAATAAAATTAGACATGAGAAACCTCTTTTGATAACATCGCTAAAGTTTTAGTTGCCCAAGTTTGCGCTTGCGGATTGGTATGATTACTCAAAAGCTGACAAAGTGCGATCGCTCTTTCTGACTGTCCAATTATTTTATACACTTTAATCAGGCACATTTGGGCTTGAATGTAATCTTTACTATTCCGGTCTGTACAGCCTTGGCAGTAGTCTTCGAGGTATTTTATCGCTTTGGGGTAGCGTTCTTCTTTACAAGCTATAATGCCCTCGGTGAATAACTCTGATAGGGTCATAGCTAAAGGCTCTTGCTCTAGGCGTTCTTCTTGAGCAGATTGAGCGATCGCTTGCTCTAATCCATCAAATTCTGGCAATAAGACCAGTGTAGGTGCTGGTTGAACCAAAGGCGATAAATCGCTATATTTGAAGTGCTTAATAGTGGGTAGTATGGGGCGCAAATAGTCGGCTATAATGCGTTCCTCTGGTTTCAGTAAGCTTTTTTGAGCTTTAGCAATGATGTCTACAGGATGCTTTTTTTGCTTCATTGCCACTGCTACAGCTTTTGCAATTTCAGCTTTGGATGCTGATGGGGATAGATCCAGAATGTCATAAGGATTATATTCCATTAGATACCTTTAATTAACGAATATTCAGACTACGATAAATTTCTTGAAAAGCAGGTTCGTCTGGACAAAGTTGATAAGCCCAGCGACCTAATTGCTGAATCAAATCAAAAGATAAATTGCGGTTTTGAATACCTTTAAGCAAGGTTTTAATAAAAAACTCAGCGACATAGTGACGAATAGAGTTATGTTGTGAGTATTTGGCACGATGGACAGCTTCATCAAAGCGATCGCATTTCATCAGATTTTCAATATCCTTCAGTTCTTGACAAAATCTATAAATTTCTTGGACATTTGGATCATCTGGACAGAGTTCATAAGCCCAATAGCCTAATTGATAAATATCTTCAAATCCTAAATCACGATTTTGGAAACCCTTGATTAATATTTCTACGAAAATGTCTGAGACAATATTACGTATACGTTGATGCTGGGATTCTTTTGCACGTTGGACAGCTTCTTCAAATTTATTATTTTTTAAAAGCTTATCAATTAATTCTAATTCTTGGTTAAATTCAATTCTCTCAATTAGGTCAATTACAATAGGATTTTGATTGTCAATTTCTTTAAGTTTTTGTAGTTCTTTCAGGGCTGTTGCTGATGAAATTTGTTCATTAGCAATTTGTTCGCGTATTTGTTCTGCCTTATACTCAGCTAGATAACTTCTAGCGTCTCTACTTCCTAAAAAGTCATACCAAAACTGGGCAAACTCTAAATGTTCTTGAAAGTTTGATATAACTTGACGTTGCAATCCACAAAGTCTGTCTATTTCTTGTTGCCAATCTTGACTAGCTTGAATTTCTGGCTTTGCTTGCTTGAGAGGAATAATTGCCTCTCGCCATTTTTGTTGCTGTAGCTGATAGTAACCTTCATGATAAGCGACAAATTTCTGAGCAAATGCTGCGATATAAGATTTATCTGTGGTTGAGGGTTTAGGTTTAAGTTGAATTGCTCTTTGATAATCTCCTTCTAAACAAGCAGCGACAGCCAATCCCCAATTTGTATAAAGGAAACTTAAGATTTTTTGGTTAGCATGTATTCTATTCTCGAAAATTCCTTGCCATTGAGGAAGGTAATACTGATAACAAACAGGTGTGATATATACATCTTTTATTTTCATTCCGCGCTTTGCCGGCTCACCCATGAGATTTAGAGATACTGCTTCTAATCGGTAGCGATCGCGCAGATACAAATACTCAATAATATTTGTATCTTTCATGTCTATTGCAGTTTCTATTCGACGTTTTAATTCTAAAGAGACGGCGGCAAATTCTACAGGTTTATTTTCTAGCCAAGGCACATCTTGAAGGCTAGGATCTTTAGTTATATTTGCTAAAGCTGTTGATAAAGAAAATATTAAATTTAATAGATTTATCGGAGAAGTTTGAGCAAGATAATAATTTGCTACTGCCAAATTATGTAATGTAGTAATATTCGGCTGTGAAATCCAAGCTTTTTCGGTTTGATCGGCAATAATTTTCCATTCTTTATCTTTCCATAGTTCTGCTTCTAAACGTGGCTGAATATGCTCATTTAGATTTTCCTCTACTAAAGGATCGGAACCAAATTTTTGGAGAAATTGGGTACTCTCTGCTTTAGCCTTCTCCCAATTTTCAGCCGCTACCAACTGCTCAATATTCTGTAGTTTTAGCAGCCGTTGACGTTGGGAAAGATTTTTGAGAATCTCTCGTTGCTTGGCAATGTTAGCAGTAGATAACCCAAGCCATTCTTTATAAGCTACCTGTAAATCTTCTTGTTGGGCGTAGGCAAATCCCCGCAAATAAGCAGCTTGTTCTCCAGGTATAGCTTCTAGGTAAGTTAGTGCGGTTGCCCATGCTTGAGTTTTAATTGCCACAAGTGCTAACCGGATTTGGCAGGATGTAGAGTTAGGCAAGAGCAATCTGGCATTTCTATAAAGAGATACAGCCGCTTTAAAATCAGCCGCTTTTTCTGCTGCTAGCCCTTGGCGAAATTGTTCTCTTCCTTTAAGTGTTTGTTGTAGCTTTTCGAGTAAATCAATTCCGTCAGGGCGAGAAAATTTAGCCAGGGCATTTTTTAAAAGTGCGATCGCTCCCTGTAATCTTCCTTCACTTTCAGCTTGTTGCACCTTTTCAAAAGCAGCATCATAAATTTCTTCTTGTTGGACTTGAGCAACACTTGCAGCGATCGCCTGTTGTAGAGATTCAGTAGAATAAAGCTTTTCAGCCTCTCGGTAAACTGCGATCGCATTTTTATAGAACCGATTTTCTGCCTGAGACTGTGCCTGTGTCACTAAAGTCAAAAACTGCTGTCGCCCTTGCAGTTCTTCTTGGTACTGCTTGATTAGCCGCGAGATGCGATCGTCGTGGAGAATTTTGGTACAGCGCTGATAAATGGCGATCGCATTTGCAAGCGCTTCCGTTTCTAAAGGATCGCCCGTATCTTGCTTGAGAAAGGTTTTCGCATTAGCAGCTAGTTTATCCACTTGCGCCACTTGATAGCGCCACTGCTTTACTTGCTGAGTAAAATTGTCTAACAGCTTACCCAGCAGCAATTGACAAATCAAACGCTCCCAAAAACCTGGTTTTCTCGACCAGATAGCGAGAGCTTTTTCTGCAATCATTACTGCTTCTCGCAGATGTTTGTTTTGGGCTAATCGTGCTGCTTTTTCGCTGGCTTCTTTAGTGTGTGGTGCTTGCTTCCAGGCATCAATAATACCCACTCCCAGCAAAGTTTTAGTTAAAGCGTTCAAGCTATCAAGGATGCTCATCTATCGCTCTCCTTGCAATTGGGAATTTTTAACACATCCCCTACGTCTATATCATTTTCCCGCCCTTTGAGTTGGGGGTTAGCTTTAACCATTACTTGCCAAGAGGTTCCTTTGCCACAAAATTTTTCAGCGATCGCGCTGAGGTGATCTCCCAATTTGACAGTATAGGTAATTGGTTTTGGGGGTTCCTTAGCGGTAACAGGGGCAGTATTAACTGGTAGTTTTGGGCGATCGCTAATAACTGGATTGGGAGAAGAGACAGTTAATGTGTGTAACTGTGGTTGCAGGAAGATAAAACTGCCTATTACACCCAACCCAATGCCGATAATCAGCAAGAGTAAAGCAACTCCTAGTTGCCATTTAGCGATTTTCACTTGTCGCACAGGATTTTCCACCTGCGGTAATTCTTTGAGCATCCGAATTACAGAAAGATCGGTATCACAGTTAGGACAAGTGTCACCTTCAATTTCTTGGTAATCACACACAGGACAGTTCAGCTTAATCTTCATCGCATTAGTCCTGTGACAATGCTGTTACTGGGTAAATCCTCATTTAGCCAATGCTTGACATCTGGTTGCAATTCACTCCACAAGCGATTAGCTTCCTGTGCATCATCACTTTCCATAGCGCCAAGCATCCGAGAAAGTTTGTCAGACATGGCATTTGCTTGAGTCGGTGCAACCGCGTGGGCTTGACGAATTGCTAAAAGACAAGCTTGAATTAACTGGACTTCATCAGGTAGATTGTCAAGTTCTCTTCTTGCATCTTCACTCTTAGACTTCATCTTAGAGAGGTTATTGGTGTCGATGGCATCTTGCAATTCTTGACTCAGCTTTTGCAATCGTTCCTGCTGTGGTTGGGGAATTATCGAGCCGCAAAGTTTAACTACGCGATCGCACTGATTGGCAAGAGACTCTGCTTCTAGGCTTTCCTTAGACATGGATACCTGGAATTTTTTCAAGTTTGCACTAGCATCATCGCGTAAATAGCCGCGTTCGTCTCCCGTATCCGGATCGATGATTTTGTTGGCTGACTCCACGACTGGTAAGGCTAACTTCAGCGCTTCTTCCACACCGAGAGGAGTTAGGTTTTGGTTATTGAGTTCTGCGATCGTTTTTTCTAATTCCTTATATATTTTCTCGTCTGAGCCTCCCCGCGAAAAGGTGCAACTTACTCTCTCTGAAGGGGCATTTTTCAATGTGGCAGTCATCTTTAGCCCACTATTTTTTTCATCTAACTCCAAGTTGATTAAAATTTCCGTCCCGCGTGGATAGGATTGGTTTAAACCCAACCAAATATCTCCAATACTGTTATCTTCATATATTCCATCCAAATCTTGGCTTACTTGATCGGGGGTCAAAAATTGAAAGTGAATCAAACGTTGTCCATCAGCAACAGTTTTAAAAGTGTGGGATGTAGTCACTGGTAAGATATCACCCCTCTGAAGTACTTTCTCTTTGTTCTCTTCGCCATCCACCAGCTTGATAAAATAATCACGAGAAACTGTTGTTACTTTCTCTGTTTGTCCAGCCGCAACAATTGCTGCACCCTCCGCCACCGCATACATCGGACGCGGATGCACTACTACTTTATCCGCTCCAAAGGCTTCTCTAACTTTGCGTTGGACTATAGGAATTTGACAAGAACCGCCAACCAATAACACTACATCTACCATCTCTAAATGATGTTCAGCATCTTGTAGGGCTTGGCGGCAAATCTGAATCGATCGCTCTACCAAATCAGAAATTAGTTCCTCAAATTGCTCGCGGGTGATTTCTACTTCAATAGGAATAGCAATTCCTAATTCATCTAATAATTGAGTCGCAGGAGCAATGCAAGATACTGTAGCAGTACTTAGTTCAACTTTGGCGCGTTCTACTGCTAACTTCAAATCGGCATTAAATCGCACCCGTTGATAGTGGGGCATTTTGGCAATCAAGCCATCAATATCAGTAATTCTTTCTTGCTGGGCAAATTGCTGTTTAACAAACTTGATGATCCGAGAGTCAATGTCATCTCCTCCCAACCATAAATCTCCAGCTTTTCCCAGTTCAATAAATGAAGTTCCTGCTGCTTGAATCACCGAAGCGTCAAATGTACCACCGCCAAAGTCAAAAACTAAAATTGTTTTAAAATCTTCCCCAGTTGGAGAAAAGCCGTAAGATATGGCGGCGGCTGTGGGTTCCGGTAGCAATTCTAAGGGAGTGATTCCAGCTTTGAGTGCAGCTGTACGGGTAGCATGGCGTTGTTTATCGTTGAAGTAAGCGGGAATGGTAATCACTGCTTGATCTATGACTTCGCCTGTTTTACCAATTCCTTGGCGATAAGCTTGGGCATTTTGCACAACTTTTTTGAGAATCTCAGCAGAAATATCCTCTGGCTGATATTCTTTGCCTCCTAGCCACACTGCAATACCGTTGTCTGTTCCCTGACTCGGTTGAGCAATTTTGTAACCAAATTCCGACTTTTGTTTTTGTACGGCTGGATCGCCAAAACCTCGTCCTATTAGGCGCTTGATGGAAACAACCACATTTTCAGGATTAGCCCGGAGTTGGTTGTAAGCTTGATCTCCTACCAAAAATTTATTTTGCTCACAAGCAACAACCGATCGCGTCAGTTTCCTATCTGGGGGCGTGTTATCGTTAGCCGTAACTACTTCCACTTCTGCTAACTTAAAAGCGGCGACAGAATTAGTCGTCCCTAAATCAATGCCAATTGCTTTGCCCATTACCGATCGCTACCTGGGTATTGTGTAAATTATTTCTGATGTATTTGAGACTACTGGCACATCGAACCTAAATTGCTAGGCCAGCAGCCAGTATCTATCCAAAGATTACAAATACAAATAGCAAATGCTACAGAAAATCTACGTAAATATCATGGGGCAAAAATGCAGAAGGTGAAAAATTATTTCACCTTCTGCACTTTCAACTTTGATGAAAATCTTACGAATTACCGAGTTGGAAGAAAACGCCACCTTTGAGCGATCGCGTGTCAGTTCCATAACTACTAACTGTGAGCGATCGCAGGTTATTAAAAAACGGTTTCCCTAAGACTTCCACTAGTTTGAGAATTGGCACTTGACGCTCTAACAAATTCTGGCTCTTTATCCAGTCAAGATATATATAGCCTTGGTTTGGTAGGGGAATTGCAGCGATACTATCTTTGAAATTAGGATTGTCAATTATGGAATTATCCTTAGTTGTGAGAATTTCATCCATAGTTTCTAAGTCAGAGGTGAAAATTTCGTAATTTCCTAAAGTTGTACGCAATCCCAGTACTTTTGTTTCAATGCTAAAGGATGCTCCTTCTTTGGCATCAGTTTTTTTTGTAGCCGTGGTTAACTCTGTCCAAGCGGAGATTTTTTGCTTGTCTATAGTCAAGGGATTAATACTGAGTCCGTTGGATGAGGCGATCGCATCTAAACGAGCAATGCCTTGTTCCACACCTTCGGATTTTTCTGCCACAAAAATCCAATGGGGGGTTGTTTGCTCTTTCTCAGGTAATAATGCTATGGCATATTCCCCTTGTACCCAGCTAAAAATATCCTCTGGTAAGTTTATCCCCCAGCGTTTTTGAACATCTACCAGAGGTTTTGCTAACCGAGAAACCACATCTTCTTCAGAACCATATATAGTTGCTGTTGCTTGTTTCCAGAGTTTGGCTAAATCACTGTCACCTAAATTACTCAAATTCGAGCCGGAAATTGCCAAACCTGCGGACGCTGGAATATACTGCAATGCTCCCACAGGTTTAGATAGCGGTGGAGATGGAGGAAAAATTTCCGATGAAGTCAAAAAGGTGGTTTCCGCTAGTAATCCTTTGGGGTTTAACACCAGGGAAATGATTTCACTGTTATATGTTTGTTCTGGTAGCTCTAACCCTTGCCATTTTGCCACGATGGGAAGATTCAAGAAAGCTATAGCTAAACCCCCTTTGGGCAGTTCTTTGCTAGCTTTTTGGTATTCGGGGGAACTCGTCAAATTCAGATCGGGCGCTTGGACGTTATTGATAGCATCTCGCAGCACTTTCGGATCGTTGGCAAATAATACAAAGCCTTCGCCGACAACAGCACCAGCAAGCAAATCTTGTTCTGGTTGAGAATTGTCAGAAATCAGTTTTACGCCTTTATATTGTTCAACAGCTAAGTTTGCTCCAGCTAACGCCCGTTTAGAAAATAACAACTCGACAAACTCGCGGCTTTTCTCCGGTTGCTTGGTTGCTAGTGCTAACAGATACCCTAGCTGCTGTCCGTTTTCTGGATCGCGATCAATATCTAATGTGGTGATCGCTAATGTAATTTCGTTCCCTAACCAGGGTTGAATGTCTTGCTTGTAATCTATGCCACTTTTGGCGAATAAACTGGTTTTGAGTTTAGATAGTTCTTCTTCACGCTCCAACACCTGCAAACGGTCAGGATTCGTCAGCAATGAAACCATTGCAGGGGAAAGTTTGGAGACGAAGATGGCCGCATTAGGCTGGGGGGTAGAAGCAATGAGGTTAGCCGGATTTTTGGCGAAAAACCAGTAAAAGCCAGCGATCGCAATTACTAGCAGTGCGATCGCCCCAGCTACGATAAAACCAATAAATGAACGTTGCCTATTCACATTAAACCTATTAAAAAAGACAATTTACAGCCATTTAAGCAGAAAGCCTAGCAGAATTTATCAACCCTCTTGAGAATGGATACTCATGCGAAGGCAGAGATTTTCTGTCACCATAAATAGGATTAGGACTGTTTATAGGGAATTCTTTTAGTCAACCCATGAACCAAATTAGTGTAGAAGAACTGGGGCAACGTCTTTCTTCTCGTGATGCAAGTATTCAGCTAGTAGATGTGCGTGAACCAGAAGAATTAGCGATCGCTAGCATTGAGGGCTTTGTCAACCTACCTTTAAGTCAATTTACCGAATGGGGAGATCAAGTACCTACCCTCTTCAATCCCCAAGCTGAAACTCTTGTGCTATGCCACCACGGCATCCGCTCCGCCCAGATGTGCCAGTGGTTGATTGCTCAAGGTTTTACAAATGTGCAAAATATTTCGGGTGGTATTGATGCCTACTCCATATTAGTAGACCCTTCGATTCCCCAATATTAGCTTTTGCTCAGGTGGAACTCACTCTTCCATCTGGCTTTTGCTATGCTGATAACAGCAGTACATAACTTTAGAGCCTTACCGGAAAGCTTGCAATTTGGACATCAAGTACATCTGCACAAGATTTTTCGATTTGCCCAAATTACAGTTCAGCATGAGCCATAGCGAAAAAATACGTATCTAATAATACTGTTGCAAATGCAAATTTGTGCAAAAATACGGTTAGAAAGAAGCGCATTAAGGGTACATTATAATTAGCAGCTTTTGCCCAAAAATTGAGCTACTATCTCAAACCTACTCTTAAAAAATGCTGCATGTATATTAACTTTAAAAATACCTATCATAATGTAGCTGTATAATTTGCTATCTTAATAAATTATTAATATTCTCCGTTTTCGATTAAATCCACAAATTTTTTAGAGTTTGATTAAAATTTGCCTTCAGCAAAACATACCACAATGGAAGTCCAGTTAACAAATCGACAACAGCATATACTTTGGGCAACGGTACGTCACTACATTGCTACGGCAGAGCCAGTTGGTTCAAAGGCTTTGGTCGAGGAGTACGACCTGGGTGTAAGCTCGGCGACAATTCGCAATGTGATGGGCGTTTTAGAAAAGTCTGGATTACTCTACCAACCACACGCTTCTGCTGGACGTGTACCTTCAGACTCAGGCTATCGCATTTATGTTGACCAGCTAATTACACCTTCTCTGCGTTCGCGCAGTGTGTCGCAGACAGACGCTACGCGTAGCTTGCTTCCACGAAGTGGTACGGAAAGTTTAGGGCGAGAAGTAGAGGTGGCACTGCAAAAGCTTCTCCAGTGGGAAGATCGAAGTTTAGAAACCCTACTCCAAGGAGCCGCGCAAATTTTAGCAACCTTGAGTGGTTGTATTAGCTTAATCACTATGCCGCAAACCACTACAGCACTATTGCGACATCTGCAATTAGTGCAAATTGAAGCTGGGCGGATCATGCTGATTGTCGTAACTGATGGTTACGAGACACATTCCAAATTGATGGATTTGGCTTCAAAACCGGAAGAAAGACAGCGCGATTCAGAGGTAATCGATCGCGAGTTGCAGATTGTTTCTAATTTTTTGAATAGCCACTTGCGGGGTCGAAGTCTGTTGGAATTAGCCTATCTTGACTGGAGCGAACTAGATCAGGAGTTCCAACGCTATGGAGAATTCTTGAAAAACTCAGTTGCCGAATTGAGTCGTCGCACTCATGCACCGACTGCAACCCAAATTATGGTTCGGGGTGTGTCAGAAGTTTTGCGCCAGCCAGAATTTTCCCAGTTACAGCAGGTACAAACGATTATCCACCTGTTGGAAGAAGAACAAGACCAACTGTGGCGATTAATATTTGAGGAACCAGAACTGGAGGATGGTGCTAAACCAAAGGTAACAGTTCGCATAGGTGCAGAAAATCCATTAGAACCAATACGCACCTGCACCTTGATTTCTTCCAACTATCGCCGAGGTTCGATACCAGTAGGAAGTGTGGGAGTTTTGGGGCCAACACGCCTAGATTATGAAAGTGCGATCGCAGTAGTAGCATCTGCTGCTGATTATCTCTCTGAAGCTTTCAGTTATTTCAATCCTTAATATCGGATCGTGTAATAACAAATGAACGATATCATAGCAGGCAGATAGCCCAATTTATAGCGGCAAAATTAATAGTACTTAAATATTTCATGGTTAGAAAAATTTCCTTTAGCTTGCTGTGGCTGGGATTCACTATTTATGCGTTTTTCCTCGCGCCTCCTGAGCAACCCGGTACATTCGAGTTAATTAAAAACCTTTCTACTATGCAGTGGGAAGGTGTTAATCCTTTAGTAATAGCACTATTCAACCTCATGGGTATTTGGCCTCTCATCTACAGTGCAGTAGTGTTGATTGATGGCAGAGGACAAAAAATACCTGCTTGGCTGTTTGCGATCGCTTCGTTCGCAGTTGGTGCTTTTGCTTTGTTGCCGTACTTAGCCATTAGGGAACCAAATAATCAGTTTATTGGTAAAAAAAATACCTTACTCAAACTGCTAGATTCTCGTATGACTGGGGTTGTTTTGACGGTAGCCACAGCTATTTTAGTTACATACGGTTTAAGAGACGGAGATTGGGGCAATTTTGTCCAACAGTGGCAAACTAACCGCTTCATCAATGTGATGAGTTTAGATTTCTGTCTACTTTGCATATTATTTCCCACATTACTGAGGGATGATATGGCGCGTCGCGGTTGGAAAAATCCCCAGTTTTTCTGGTTAATAGCGTTGATACCGTTATTCGGCCCATTAATTTATTTATCTGTGCGTCCACCTTTAGAAGAAGTGGTTATAGAGTCCATATCCCAGCAGCCAGCAGCGAATTGAAGAGTGAAGTGCATTTCTCACAATCCAAAATCTAAAATCCAAAATGGTATCACCCAAAATCCCCTTTTTCAGTGAATTGGGGATTTTCTGCTGTGGGTGCGTAAATCCCAAGAGAAAATTTTTTCTGAAAGTACTTTACAAAACGCAATAAATTATTTAAGATGTGTAACAGGTAGTCAAACCTACCTAAATTCATCTGCAAATAATCGCATTTATAAAACAATGACAACAACCTTACAACGTCGCGAAAGCGCCAACGTATGGGATCGATTCTGCGAATGGATCACCAGCACCAACAACCGGATTTACATCGGTTGGTTCGGCGTCGTAATGATCCCCACCTTGCTAGCCGCAACCGCTTGCTTCGTAATCGCTTTCATCGCCGCTCCTCCCGTTGACATCGATGGAATCCGTGAACCAGTAGCAGGTTCCTTGATCTACGGAAACAACATCATCTCTGGTGCAGTAGTACCTTCATCCAACGCTATCGGCTTGCACTTCTATCCAATCTGGGAAGCAGCATCTCTTGATGAGTGGTTGTACAACGGCGGCCCTTACCAATTGGTAGTTTTCCACTTCCTGATTGGCGTATTCTGCTACATGGGTCGTGAATGGGAACTATCCTACCGCTTAGGAATGCGTCCTTGGATTGCGATCGCATACTCTGCACCAGTAGCAGCAGCAACCGCAGTCTTCTTGGTATACCCAATCGGACAAGGTTCATTCTCTGATGGTATGCCTTTGGGTATCTCAGGAACATTCAACTTCATGATCGTGTTCCAAGCAGAACACAACATCTTGATGCACCCCTTCCACCAATTAGGTGTAGCTGGTGTATTCGGCGGAAGTTTGTTCTCTGCAATGCACGGTTCACTCGTAACTTCTTCACTAGTTCGTGAAACAACCGAAACCGAATCACAAAACTACGGTTACAAATTCGGTCAAGAAGAGGAAACCTACAACATCGTTGCGGCTCACGGCTACTTCGGTCGTCTAATCTTCCAATACGCTTCTTTCAACAACAGCCGTTCACTGCACTTCTTCTTAGCAGCATGGCCTGTAATCGGAATCTGGTTTACCGCCTTGGGTGTAAGCACAATGGCGTTCAACTTGAACGGTTTCAACTTCAACCAATCAATCATTGACTCTGAAGGTCGTGTGATTGCAACTTGGGCAGATGTAATCAACCGCGCTAACCTGGGTATGGAAGTAATGCACGAGCGTAACGCTCACAACTTCCCTCTAGATTTGGCTGCTGGTGACTTTGCTCCTGTAGCTCTAACCGCTCCTGCTATCAACGGTTAATTCTGAAGTTTCGCTAAATTGAGAAAGCGCCCTCTCTAAACAGAGGGCGCTTTCTTATTTGTACTTATACATTCCAAGTCCAAGTACCAAAACAAGTACAAGAATTAACTTTTGCGCGAACTCTAGGTAAAATACATAAGCCTCATCCTTTTTCTTTAAGATCATGGGCAACACTTTTGGTCATCTATTTCGCATCACTACTTTTGGTGAATCTCACGGCGGCGGTGTGGGGGTTGTGATTGATGGTTGTCCTCCACAACTAGAAATTTCGGCAGAAGAAATTCAAGTAGAATTAGATAGAAGGCGTCCGGGACAAAGTAAAATTACGACACCTCGCAAAGAAGCCGATACGTGCGAGATTTTATCAGGGGTATTTGAAGGCAAAACATTAGGAACGCCTATAGCAATCTTGGTACGGAACAAAGATGCTCGTTCGCAAGATTATGACGAGATGTCCGAAAAATATCGTCCTTCTCATGCGGATGCAACTTATGATGCAAAATATGGTATTCGCAACTGGCAAGGCGGGGGTAGATCGTCAGCGCGTGAGACAATTGGCAGAGTAGCAGCAGGTGCGATCGCTAAAAAAATTCTCCGTCAAGTTGCCAATGTTGAAGTTATCGGTTATGTCAAGCGCATCAAGGATTTGGAAGGTGTAGTCGATCCAAATACTGTCACCTTAGAACAAGTGGAAAGTAATATCGTCCGCTGTCCTGATGCTGAATGTTGCGATCGCATGATTGAATTAATTGAGCAAGTTGGGAGACTTGGTGATTCTATCGGCGGTGTCGTAGAATGTGTAGCTCGTAATGTGCCGAAAGGTTTAGGCGAACCAGTATTTGATAAATTGGAAGCTGATATCGCTAAGGGTGTAATGTCTCTCCCTGCTAGCAAAGGCTTTGAAATTGGTTCCGGTTTTGGCGGAACGCTGTTAACCGGAATTGAGCATAATGATGAATATTATATTGATGAAAATGGTGAAATTCGCACTGTAACTAACCGTTCTGGTGGTATTCAGGGGGGAATTTCCAACGGGGAAAATATAATTTTACGAGTTGCATTTAAGCCGACAGCAACAATTAGAAAAGAGCAAAAGACAGTAACTCGTGAAGGTGAAGAAACCCTATTAGCAGCAAAAGGACGACACGATCCTTGTGTGTTACCGCGTGCAGTTCCAATGGTTGAGGCGATGGTGGCGCTGGTGTTGTGTGACCATTTGTTACGGCATCATGGACAGTGTAAGGTGTTGTAGGAATTGTACTTTGACTTTCAGAAAATATTTATGCTTCGGGGGTGGGTGTCTGACTCGCCCTTTTTTACTGGCATTGCTATAGTAGCGGATAACACATTTAACTACGTGCGATCGCATCTACTAGCAATATGCTTCAAGAGTCTCAAAATCGCTTAAAACACTTTGCTGCTTTAAAGTCCAAGTACCAAGCAACTAATTATCCCGATTCATCACCCTCTAGTCTTCTTTATCTCATCCTGCGAAAAGTTGACTTAGGAATTCAACTAACTACACTAGAAATTGAATGGTTGAGAGAACATGAGCTTGAATTTATATGTCAAGAACAGCAAGATAAATTAAAGGACTTTGTAAATTTAGGGGTTGAATTCTCAAAATTAAAGTCTAAGTACAAAGCTACAAAGCATGGTACTTCCTGGCAATCTAGTCATCTGTATTCTATACTTTGGAAAATTGATTCAGGGAATTTACTTACTGATTCAGAAGTTCAATGGCTGAGAGAAAATGATTTATCTGAAGCCAAGAAGATTGCTCAAGAGATGAAAAAGATTGCTCAAGAGAAGAAGAAGATTGCTCAAGAGAGAAGCCGATTTACTCAACTAAAATCTAAGTACAAAGCTACTCAATATCAAGACTCATATCTTGATAGTTTCTTGCATCAAATACTAAAAAAGTTAGAGGTTACAGAACGTTTAAGTGATTCTGAATATAATTGGCTGCTCAATAACCAACTCTTTGAAACAGCAGAAATTTTTAAACAACAAGAGTCAGTAAAAGAAACTCACTTTGCTCAGTTAAGAGAGAAATACCAAGCAAATCAACATTCTGATTTATCATTATCCAGTCCACTATATCTAATACTAAAAAATATTGATGCAAACAAAAATTTGCGTGAGTCAGAAATTAAATGGTTGGAACAGCAAGGACTTAATGAAACAATTGCCATTGCTCAAGAACTGAAAGAAACACGAGAATTTGCTGCCTTGAGAGTGAAGTATAAAGTAACTCATTATGAGGATTCATCGCCTAAGAGTCACCTGTATAAAATTATCAAAAGGCTTGAGTTGTCCAATCAGCTAGGTGAACAGGATATTAATTTTCTCAAAAAACGCAAGCTGACTAAGATTATAGAAATTGCAAATGAAAAATACGCCTCTACCCTAAAATCTAAGATCGATTTAGGAGAACTACTTAATGAATCAGAAATTGATTGGCTACAAAATAATAGACGTGAAGATATTATTATTCTCGCTCAACAAAAGCACTTCGCTATTCTCAAGAGAAAATATGGATTGATAGATCCTTCACTTCCGCTAGAGCCATTTTACGCGATCATGGTCAAATTAGAGAAAAAAGAACGGCTAGATCCTAAGTTAGTTTTGCAGCTTATAGAAGAGGAACTATTATCTCCTGGCGGAAAAAGTGCTCTTGCGTATTACAGGCTAGAAGCAGAGTTTTATGAGCAGGAATTTCACCGCACTGGAAATAAATGGGATATTCCCACCGCCAGTAGTTATTGGCGCAAAGCAGATGAACCTGAACAGGCATTAAAACTTACTAACTTAGACTTGAGCCAAATCAGAGAAAGCAAGCTAAAGTCAGCAATTTCAGTTACTAGAGGCGCAGCATTCAGAGATATGGATCACTTAGGTGATGCAGAGATTTGCGCGAAAAAAGCTATGGAGTATCAACCTGATAGTCATCAACCTTATACCTTAATGGGTGCTATATGTTATGACAAAAGTGACTATCCAAAAGGAGATTATTGGTATGAACAAGCAATTAAACGCGGTGCCAAACCTGAAGATATAGATGATGATAGAAAACGAGTAGTCAGGAGTACAAAAGATGAAAATAAACGACATGAAGCAGCAGAATATTTACTTAAAAAAGATTCTCAACGATATGCTTGGGCTAATTCTTATCTCAAAAAATCGTCAGACAATCGTAAATAAACTGGTTTGCATCACCAAACTACCAACATGACTAGATTCATCCATGACCAATTTGCCAAAGACTACCTCGAACAATTACTCACTCCTTACGGCGAAATCCAAGCAGCTAGACGAGTCGCAGGAGAAGTTAGACAGATTGATGTTTATTTCATTCCCAAACCACAACCAAGAGACATACCAAGAACACTCGGATTATTAGGTCAAATTGTCACTACCCCTTCTCTACTTGAACCCTTTCGTAACGCAGCCTCAGCTACAGAAATTTGCGATTGTCTCTTAAAATTATTAGAGGTGCGTGGTGATTTACAACGACAAGCAAATCGGAATAAAACTCGTATTCTAGAATCTGATTTACCAAAATTATGGATTCTTACCCCCACAGCATCAGCGCAACTCTTATCAGGATTTGGTGCTAACCCAAAAGATGACTACCTGCCTGGAATATACTTCATGCCAGAATATTTGCGTACCGCGATAGTAACAATTCATCAGTTGCCATCTATCTCAGAAACCTTATGGCTGAGAATCATCGGTAAGGGAAACGTTCAAAAGCAAGCAATTGACGAACTAGAAGCACTTACTCCTGATAATCCTTTCCGAAAAGCAGCGTTAGAATTGCTGTACAACTTGCAACAAAACTTACAAGTCACTCAAAATCAAGACGAGGAAGATAGGGAATTACTTATGCGATTAGCACCACTTTACCAACAAGACCGAGAACAGGCGATACAAGAAGGAGAACAACGGGGACTCCAAACAGGACTCCAAACAGGAATTCAGCAGGGAGAACGCTTAGTAGTGGAAAACTTGCTCAAAGTTCGCTTTGGTGAAATAGATAATGAGCTTCAAGCAATTATTGAACCTTTATTATCGTTAGCGCCAGAAGAGTTTACGCCTTTACTGTTGCAGTTGTCTCGTGAAGAATTAATTCATCGATTTTGCTAGTGTTTATCACATATCCTTTAATGAATTTTATTTTGTCATGCTAATTGCATTTATAATCGGTCTTTTTTGGTGGTTAATATACATAAATTACAATTTTCACCGATTATTCTTGCTAAGACCGTGATACATTTTTAGATTAGCGACTTATTCAATAAGTCGCTAATCTTGTTGTTAAGCTGTTGTAGCGATCGCTCAACAGTGTAAAATGTCTAGTATAGCGTTGCGTTAAGCAGGCAAGGGCGATCGCTGATGTATGATATGGCAACTTGATATAAATAATTAAAATAATTAAATATGGATTTTCTGACAGTTCTAGGATTAGCTGCCGCCACAATAACCACAATTTCTTTTTTGCCACAGATGTTTAAAACTTGGCAAACAAAATCAGCTAAAGATGTTTCTTTGGTGACGTTGATTACATTCATAACTGGTATTTTTTTGTGGCTAATCTATGGAATTTATTTACAATCCTTGCCTATTATTCTTGCTAACGCCGTAACATTGATTTTTAACTTAATTATTCTATGGCTTAAAATTAAATATAGATAAACTTGCCTCTAAAAAACACCTGTGACATCATCTGTATTTGACTCTGAACGCCTTCTATTTACACCCACCACCCCAGACACCAACGCTATCCCCATAATCTTCGCCTTTCCCAACGAGTACAGCGTAGGTATAACTAGCCTTGGTTATCAAGTAGTGTGGGCAACTTTTGCAATGCGTGATGATGTGCAGGTGAGTCGCCTATTTACCGATATTCACGAACAACTTCCCAGAAGGCCGGAAATTGTGGGATTTTCGATTTCGTGGGAACTGGATTATGTGAATATTTTAAATTTGCTGGAATCTTTAGAAATTCCCATTCGGGCAACCTCTCGTGATGATTCTCATCCGATAATTTTTGGTGGTGGCCCCGTTCTCACGGCTAACCCCGAACCTTTTGCAGATTTTTTTGATGTCGTTTTACTGGGGGATGGCGAAACCCTGTTAGGGAATTTTATTGAGGCTTACAAAGAAGTCAGAAATGCCTCAAGACAAACTCAACTAAAAAGACTTGCACAAATACCAGGAATTTATGTACCCAGTTTATATGAGGTGGAATATCACACAAGAGATGGTGAAGTAAAGTCAATTAAACCGATTTCTCCCGAAACTCCCGCAGTGGTGCAAAAGCAAACTTATCGGGGAAATACTCTATCGGCATCGACTGTAGTCACTGAAAAAGCCGCATGGGAAAATATCTACATGGTGGAAGTGGTGAGAAGTTGTCCAGAAATGTGCCGCTTTTGTTTGGCGAGTTATCTCACACTGCCTTTTAGAACAGCCAGTCTGGAAGATTCATTAATTCCAGCGATCGCAAAAGGTTTAGAAGTCACAAATCGGCTAGGATTATTAGGGGCTTCAGTCACTCAGCATCCAGAATTTGAGACTTTGCTAGATTATATTAGTCAGCCAAAGTATGATGATGTTCGTCTAAGTATTGCCTCAGTGCGAACTAATACTGTAACAGTCCAGTTAGCCGAAACTTTGACGAAACGAGACACGCGATCGCTTACCATTGCAGTAGAGAGTGGTTCTGAGAAAATCCGCCAAATCGTCAATAAAAAGCTGCATAACGACGAAATTATTCAAGCAGCGATAAATGCCAAAGCTGGCGGATTAAAAAGCTTGAAACTCTACGGAATGGCAGGAATTCCTGGTGAAGAGGCAGAAGATTTAGAACAAACCATAGTGATGATGCGTAATATCAAAAAAGCTGCACCGGGATTGCGCTTAACATACGGATGCAGCACCTTTGTACCCAAAGCACATACGCCGTTTCAATGGTTTGGGGTAAATCGCCAAGCAGAAAAGCGGTTGCAGTTTTTGCAAAAACAGCTAAAACCACAGGGGATAGAATTTCGCCCAGAAAGCTATAATTGGTCGATTATACAGGCTTTGTTATCGAGAGGCGATCGCAGACTCTCCCAACTTCTTGAACTTACTCGTGACTTTGGCGATTCCTTGGGTAGCTACAAACGTGCTTTCAAGCAACTCAAAGGACAAATCCCCGACTTAGATTTTTATGTCCACGCCGAATGGTCAACAGAACAAGTATTACCCTGGAGCCACTTGCAAGGGCCTCTGCCACAGTCTACACTACTAAAGCATTTGGCTGATGCTAAAAGTTATATCAATCCATCCCCAAAAGAATTACAGCCATTGAATTCATAGCTGAAAACTTGATGCAAAACACAGCTGAGTATTACTGCGCCTATTGCGGCGAACCGAACTTAACTTTTATTGATTTGAGTGCTGGAGGACAGCAATCTTACGTTGAAGATTGTCAAGTTTGTTGTAACCCAAATATTTTGTATGTGCGGGTTGATGAAGATACCCTAGATATCGAAATTGATACCGAATCCGAAAGTTGAATTTTAGGTTTTTCTTTCCATGCTGCACTTTAAACATTCCTCAATCATTAACGCCTCACCAGAAGTAGTTTGGAAATTTCACGAAAGGCCAGATATTTTGCAACTGTTGAATCCACCTTGGCAGCCAGTCCAAGTGGTTCGTCGTGAAGGAGGGCTGAACGTAGGCGCTATCACCGAATTTCGCTTGTTTCTCGGCCCATTACCCTTAACTTGGTTAGCGCGTCATACTGAATGTGAACAATATCGCCTGTTTACCGACGAACAAATATCTGGCCCTTTCGAGTATTGGGTACATCGACATGAATTTGAACCAGAAAATGGCAAAACCAGATTAACTGATGCTATTTCCTTCTCTATGCCTGGTGGAGGAACAGTTGAATTTGTCAGTGGTTGGCTAGTGCAAGCGCAACTGGAAGCGATGTTTCGTTACCGCCACTATGTGACTAAACGCGAGTGCGAGTCATAAAACCTCTAACTTTTGTTAGATTTTTTTGGCATCTGAAATACTATTGAGCTAATTTCAAAGTATTTTCTGAGAATTTTAAAAATCTAATCCTTGTCAAAGATAGTAATGCTTTAGAGTTGGGATTTAATTCTTATAGGACTCATATTTGATTTTTGAAAATATGAGTCCTATAGTCTGAACTTTGGAGCGATCACTTGGCGATAATTCAGCTTCTAGCTTACATTAGCTCAGGATCTCAACGGCTACGGCGTCATGCGGGAATTACTCAACTTCATCTCTTCCTCTTCGCGCAAATTATGTTACCGTCTTTTTCGCAGGATTTGGCTGTTTAGAAAGTCCCATACTCAAAACACTAGTTACTTTAGTCACTACATCTATAAGTATTAGGACTTACACAAACTAACCTCTAAACCAAAAACAGTTGTTGGTTTAGCGGTTGTATGTGTAATAATAGTTAAAGTATCTTAATATTTATAAACATTTTAAAGTATTGGCACTATCCAATTCAAGACACTGACCACTAATAGAGTTTTCTGGCTGGTGGTTAGTGCTTTTTGTGGTGACTATATTTTAGGAATTTTCACCTGAATACTAGGCGGAGTAAAAGCGTGATTCAAGTTGAACAACCACCCAGTCATCAATCAAAGCTGACCCCAGTAGTGAAAAGCAAATCTCAGTTTAAAGGGCTTTTCATTGCTATTGTCATTGTTAGCGTATGGGTAATTAGTCTGAGTTTATTACTCTCCCTTGACATCTCAAAATTACAATTTTGGATGCTAGTTCCCAGCATACTTTGGCAAACATTTTTATATACAGGATTATTTATTACATCTCATGATGCTATGCACGGGGTAGTGTTTCCTCAGAACAGCAAAATTAATCATATTATTGGGACATTAACTTTATCTTTTTATGGACTTTTACCATATAAAAAATTATTGAAAAAGCATTGGTTACACCACCACAATCCAGCAACTCAAATAGATCCAGATTTTCATAATGGTAACTACAAAAACTTCTTTGCTTGGTATTTATATTTTATGAAAGGTTACTGGAGTTGGGGACAAATAATTGCCCTAACCCTGATTTATAACTTTGCTAAATATATACTTCATATACCCAGTGATAATCTAAGTTACTTTTGGGTGTTGCCTTCGCTTTTAAGTTCATTGCAATTATTTTATTTTGGTACTTTCCTCCCACATAGTGAACCTATTGGAGGTTATATTCATCCTCATTGTGCCCAAACGATTAACCGTCCAATTTGGTGGTCATTTATTACGTGCTATCATTTCGGCTACCACGAGGAGCATCACGAATATCCTCATATTCCTTGGTGGCAGTTACCAGAAATTTACAAAGCAAAATAGTTCTTGTTTTTCTAATAAATAAGTGGGCGTTAATAATTAAAGGTTTGTAGTCAGTGTCTCCAGACCTTAAAATAAATCTGGGGCTGCTTACTAAGAGCAAATTTATTCTGCTTATGCCAATTAATAATTCTCATCTTGTCACTTATAGCCCTGCTTATACAATCGTTCCCACTTACGAGTGCTTTAATCAGTGTAGTTACTGCAACTTTCGCAGTGAACTGGGTAAAAGTCCCTGGATGAGTCTTTCAGATGCAGACAGTATTTTAAAACCACTTCAAAACGAAAAAGTCTGTGAAATTCTCATACTTAGCGGTGAAGTGCATCCACATTCACCAAAGCGTCAGGCGTGGTTTGAGCGGATTTATGATTTGTGTGAATTAGCGCTTTCAATGGGGTTTTTACCTCACACAAATGCGGGGCCACTGAGTTTTGAAGAAATGCAAAAACTCAAGCGTGTAAATGTTTCGATGGGGCTGATGTTGGAACAGTTAACGCCAACATTGTTAAATAGTGTACATCGGCACGCACCGAGTAAATTACCTGAAGTGCGTTTACAACAATTGCAATGGGCGGGAGAGTTGCAGATTCCCTTTACAACGGGGTTACTATTGGGAATTGGGGAAACTGTAGATGATTGGTGGGAAACCTTGGAAGCTATATCTGAATTGCACCAACGTTACCATCACATTCAAGAAGTCATCCTGCAACCTCATAGTCCAGGACATCAGCAAACTTTTGATGCACCACCTTTTGATCCTCATCAGTTACCAGAAGTAATTGCTAAAGCGCGTGAGATTTTACCGCCAGATATTACTATTCAAATCCCGCCGAATTTAGTTAAAGATGACCGATGGTTACTCGCTTGTATCGAAGCTGGTGCTAGAGACTTGGGCGGAATTGGGCCAACAGATGAAGTGAATCCTGATTATCCCCATATTCAGGAACAGGCTTTGAGAAATATTTTACAACCTGCTGGGTGGGAATTGGTGGCGCGTTTA
Organism: Nostoc edaphicum CCNP1411; assembly: GCF_014023275.1. Taxonomy (NCBI): domain Bacteria; kingdom Bacillati; phylum Cyanobacteriota; class Cyanophyceae; order Nostocales; family Nostocaceae; genus Nostoc; species Nostoc edaphicum. The sequence goes on along the minus strand of NZ_CP054698.1, from coordinate 3,637,629 downwards.
CCGATTTATCCGCAATTTGATAGCTGGTTGTCTGAGGAATTGCAAACAGCAGTGAAGCACTGGCGAAAAACTAGACCTCTTGCAAAAGTCCCTAATACCCCACCCCCAACCCCTCCCCTTAGCAAGGCTACGGTGTATACACAAGTCTTGCCGCAGCCATATCATTAATAAATCTCGCACTGCGTTTCTATCCCGCCTCGGAATGAATTCCGAGTCTCATAGCTGAAGTCCACTAAGCGTGGACTAAATGATTAATTCAGTCCACGCTTAGTGGACTTTAGCTATCAGCCCAGAACTGAAGTTCTGGGCGGGATGTCGGTGAGTGTGACAGTTTCACTCTGACAACAATGTGGGTAGAGAATTTTCGACTTATGTATACACGGTAGCCTTAGCAAGGGGAGGGGAGACAAAGCGTAGCTTACCTCTGAACTCCGTTAACGAGTATTTGAACTGGATTCATCTACTTCAATTCTGTATGATCTCAATTATTATGAGCATCATTGCTATATTTTTTACCTATGCCTAATAGTACTGACTTACTCGCAAATCTCTACAACGCCTTTAACCCCTTTGAACCCTTACCCGCAGGTGATCCAAAATATGTAGATTGTCAGGATGTGCGGGGAGATGCCGATATTTTGCAAGAATTGGGAAATCGGATGCAATTGGCAAATACAAATACTTGCCAATTGTATTCTGGTCATCGGGGTGCGGGGAAGTCTACAGAATTACTCAGGTTAAAGAAGTATTTAGAAAATCGGAAATTTTATGTTGTCTATTTTGCGGCTGATGAAGAAGATATCGATTCTGAAGATGCCCAATATACAGATATTCTCCTCGCCTGTACCCGCCGTTTGCTCAAAGATTTAAAAGGAATTGCTAGTCCTCGTCCGATACTCGACTGGTTGAAAGATCGTTGGGTAGATTTAAAAGATTTGGCGCTGACTCCCATAGAGTTTGAGAAGATGGCTGTAGAAGTGCAGCTTGCTCAATTTGCCAAGTTGACCGCAAATTTAAGAGCTGTTCCTGAATTACGCCAGAAGATTCGCCAAAAAATTGATCCTCACACTGTCACTTTAATTCAGGTGTTAAATGAGTTTCTGGTGGATGCAAAACAGCACTTACCTAATGGCTACAATAAACTGGCGGTAATTGTCGATAATTTAGACCGGATGGTGTTAGTTAAAGATGGCGACGGGCGCACAAACTATGAGGAAGTCTTTTTAGACCGTAGCGAACAACTCCAAGCTTTAGATTGCCATTTGATTTACACTGTCCCCACTTCAATGGTCTATTCTACCAGGGCAACAGACCTCAGAGACATCTACGGCGACCCCCAAATTTTGCCGATGATTATGGTAAACACTCTCAAAGGAGACATTTATCAGCCAGGACTCAAGAAAGTTAAGGAAGTCATTAAGAAGCGAGTCCGGCAAATTGCCCCCGAACTATCACTAGAAACGGAAATTTTCGACAGTCCCCAAACCTTAGACAGACTTTGTTTAATGAGTGGAGGTCATGTGAGGAATTTGTTATTGTTAACTCAAGATGCCATTGGACGTAGTGAGGAGTTACCTGTTTCAGAAAAGGCGGTGCGACGAGCAATTACTCAAGCCAGAGATACTTATCGCCGCGCTGTGGAAAATCATCAATGGTGTCTGTTAGCGGAAGTGTCTTGTTCTAAGCGCATTATTAATGATGACTTGTATCGGAGTTTGATGTATAACCGGTGTCTTTTAGAATACCGCTATTTGGATGATGATGGAGAGATGCAGCGTTGGTATGATATTCATCCATTGATTCAAGGAATTCCAGAATTTAAAGAAGCCGTAGCGAAACTTTCATGAATCCAAATTTAAGTGATTGGGATGATGATTTACCCCCAGAACCAGAAGAAGCTTATCAAGACTTACTTCGCGCACTGAAGCGGAAATCAGGATTTGGTTTGTTTTTTGTCCAATGTACACCTGGGGAAGCAGACAAGTTTATTGTCAAACTTCCCCAGGAGATTCCGCAGAAGAAGATTGCAGTTTTGCGCTTGGTTGAGGCGATTGATAATTTATATCAACCAGTAGCAGAGTTTGTTAAAGACAAGCAAATTGATATTTTATTAATTAAAGGTTTGGAATATTCTTTATATAAATATGAGAAAAGAAATTTTGGGGAAATTACCGAAGGACAATTTAGTAATTTAACCAGTGTACCGCATATTTTAAATCATTTAAACCAGCAGCGAGAACGCTTTAGAGATGATTTCCCGATCACCTTTGTTTTTCTTCTGCGTTCATTTTCAATTAGCTATTTTATTCATCGCGCTCCAGATTTTTTTGATTGGCGTTCTGGGGTGTTTGAATTACCCACAACACCAGAGGTGGTAATTGAAGAATCATATCGTATACTTTATGAAGGAGAGGATGAAGAATATGAGGAACTCAATTTGGAACAAAAAATAGAGAAACTTCTGGAAATTCAAGACCTGCTACAACCAAAATTTCAGACTGAAACTCGAAAATCTATTTTACTACTTGAACTCGGAAAATTATTAGTTACTATTAATGAATATGAGGCAGCGCTTGCATATTATAATAAAGCTCTAATAATTCAGCCAGATTTCTACAAACTTTGGCAAGAAAGAGCTTATGTTTTTATATTTTTTGCTCGTTATGAAGAAGCAATTATTAACTATAAAAAAGCTTTGCAAATCAACTCTGATTCCTGCGAAGCTTGGTTTTATCGCGGCTTTGCGTTACAAAATTTAGGAAGCCATCAAGAGGCAGCAAAATCCTATTTGCAAGCAGTGAAAATTAAACCTAATTCCTACGAAGCCTGGTACTATCGAGCCTTAGCTCTAATGAGTTTGGGAAACTATAAAAAAGCATTAGTATCCTTGGAGCAAGTTTTGAAAATTAAACCTAATTTTTACAGAGCTTGGTATTCTCGGGGCTTATCGCTAGAGAGATTAGGGCAATTTGAAGAAGCGCTTGTGTCCTACGACCAAGCTGTGAAAATTAAACCTAATTTTCTATTAGCTTGGTACTACAAGGGTATTGTACTACGGAATTTAGGACGCTATGAAGACGTACTCATATTTTATGAGCGAGCTGCGAAAATCAAACCTAATAACTACGATGATTGGTACTGCCAAGGCATTATACTAGGGAAGTTAGGACGTTATAGAGAAGCGATCGCATCCTACAACCAAGCCTTGAAAATTAAACCTACTTCACACGAAGCTTGGTACGAAAGTAGCCATGTACTACGGAAGTTAGGATATTATCAAGAAGCAATCAACTCCTTTGCTCAAGCTGTGAAAAACGACCCTAATTTCTACAAAACTAATTATATCAAAATTATTATATTCCAAATATGCAAATTACTATTAATAGTAGTAAAAATGTTACCCAAACTAATTAATTTTTTTAAAATTTTGTTAAAGTTGATGGTTTTGAGACGTTGATTCAAAAAACTTACTAACAGTGTCTACTATTTAGTTAATATTGAGTAATTTCTTAGTAGCGATCACTGTTACATTTCAGATTAAATAATAAAGTAAACTAAAAGCAATACCGATAGATACATTACTAAATATAAAGAAAACCGATCTTCAAGAACATAAATACAATGTCAGACAACGCCCAAGAGCAAAAACAGCTATCTCTCAAAGAAATCGCTAGCCTATCTTTGGCAGAACGTCACAAAATACTAGAACCTTTGATAGCCGCTACAGCCGAAGATTTTTTAAACGACCCTGAATTAACAGAATTCTCAGTTTTAGATGTTGAAGACTGGGAAACCGAGAATGACAACATAATCTATATAGAAGAACCCGAAAGCACCCGCAGCCATCAGGCTTTTTTTAATGGCTACGCACCGGAAGATGAAGGACTTTATGACGACTGAAAATTAAATGCGATTATCTTGATAAAAATTATGTCACAACTTAAAATTGACTATCCAGAAACTTTACCAGATGCTTTACAGCAAATGCAAGAACAGTTTGAACAAGAAGCAAAAATGGCAATGGCAGTTAAACTATTTGAAATGAAACGCATTTCTTCTGGTTTAGCTGCACAGTTAGCAGGTATAAATAGAATAACTTTTTTACTTAATTTACACCGTTACAGCACCTACGGCTGTTATGAGGTACAGTAGCAGCAACTAGCAAACCAGTTTCTTAAATGTTGAGGATTTATTAAGTCGAGTGCAACTGAGATTAGTTTATCAACCATTTCTGTTGTAGTTGGAGCAAAATTGCGTAAAAAAGATTTAAGTTGTGACCACCATAATTCAATTGGATTAAAATCGGGGGAGTATGAGGATAAACAAATAACTTTCGCACCTACAGCTTCAATCATTGGCACAATTGAATCTAGTTTATGTGCGGATAAATTATCCATCACCACTACTGCTCCTGACCATAAATGTGGTACTAAAAACTTCTCAATAAATAATTCAAATGCAATGCCATCCATTGAACCATTCATTGTCATTAATGCAACTACTTTTTTAAGACTAATTGCTCCAATTACTGTAACTTTTGAGCCTCTATAGAAGGGGGTTAAGAGAGTAAGCTCTTGTTCCCATTTGTGAACGGGCATGAGTCCTCGCTAACCCAAGTAGGACACCAGTTTCATCCAAAAAATACTAAATTTTCTGGCTCTATATTTTTTGACCTTTTCCCAATAATCTAATCTTAAATGCAGGACTCTCTCAGTAAGAGCTTGGGTACTCCGCTTCGTTTTTTTTTACGATTTAATCCTAATTTCTGTAACGCCCGACACATTGCACTTTGACCTACCCAATTACCAGTCTTGTCTGCAAATAATTCACACAACTCTATCAATGTTGCATCTGGATATGATTCAACTAATTCTCTCAACTCTATGTCAGCATTTGTTAGATGACTAAATTGTGGCTTTCCTCGCGGCTTGGATTGTAAATTTCCTTCAAGTTTTTGTTGTTTTACAAGCTTTTGAACTAAACTTTTTGAGACGGAAAATATGTTAGCTACTTTTCTGATTGAGATATTTTTTTGAAGATGTGCTGCAACTATTTTTTCTCGAAGATCGACAGAGTATGACTTCATTTAGAGGTATTTATATTTTAATTTATTGTACCTCATAACAGACGCAAGTGCTGTATCCCTCTTCTGTCACTCTCCGAAAACATTTGCCTTTTCTAAAATCTAGAGCTTTTGTATAACAAGCGATTGCGCGATTATTTTCTAATAACAAATACAAGTCCTATTTTTTTCTAATAGTATAGCTTGTATTGATTGCCTCATGAGGCTTCTAGCGATCACTTTCCCGGAAAGTGACAGAAGAGGGGTATGGTGTAACGATGATTGATTTAACAGAAGAGGAATTTATATCTGATTTAGCAAATGCTTGAAAGTAATATACTCAATTTGTGAGTTACACCACCAAAATAGCCTCAAATAAATACCCACCGTGAACAAATTCACAACGCATCCCTCAAAAGAGAGAGATAGGAGCCTAAACCCTGTTGTAAAATAGACATATAAGGATTCGGGGGGCCATTTTACTGGTCATAAACGCCTATAGAAACTATTTTTGGAAATCTCCAAGGTCTGAAGTCCAGCCAGCTGAAGCAACTACAGCGACTGTACCACCAGCGCATACCAGGCGATCGCATCACCACGCCTGAGTTTTCCCAGCGTCTGGCAGCAATTAGCACAGAAGTCAATCAGCCTGTGTGCGCTTACATCAACCGTCGCGGACAAGTGATTCGCGTCGGGGTAGGCACACCGCGTCAAACGCAAATACCACCGATGGAATTGCCCCGTTATGGTGCAGAACGACTCAGTGGTATTCGTTGTATCGCCACCCATCTCAAGCCAGAACCGCCCAACGAAGCGGCACTCACAGCTATGGCACTGCAACGCTTAGATGCCCTAGTTGTCCTAAATATTACCGGAACCGGATTCACACGGCGGGGAGGCGGTGCGACTGGGTATGTAAAAGAAGCTTATCTAGCTCATCTGACACCCCAAGACTCTCGCACCCTGATTCCTAGTCCTGCTGCTGTCAAAGTAGAGGAAAGCCAATTCGGCTTCGCTCACTCTAAACAAATCCAAACCCCAAGTTGGAATATATCGTCACCTCTGAGCTTGGATGATCTGGCAGACCAGGATTTAGTAGACTTGGTAGAAAATCTGGAAGCGGAATTCCAGCGCGAATTTATCGCCCAGGAAGTAGATGCTGACCACGATCGCGTGCTGATTGTGGGGCTGATGACCAGTGAGATGACTCCCCTACAATTCCAAGACACCCTAGTAGAATTGGCACGTTTAGTTGATACCGCTGGCGGAGATGTATTACAGACAATACAACAAAAGCGATCGCGCGTTCATCCCCAAACGGTAGTTGGCGAAGGTAAGGTGCAAGAAATTGCCCTAACGGCTCAAACACTAGGGGTTAATCTCGTTGTCTTCGACCGCGACCTCTCACCCTCCCAAGTCCGCAACTTAGAAATGCAAATTGGTATCCGGGTGGTTGACCGCACCGAAGTAATTTTGGATATCTTTGCCCAACGCGCCCAGTCTCGTGCCGGGAAGTTGCAAGTAGAACTAGCACAGTTAGAATACATGCAGCCGCGACTAGCAGGTAGAGGTCGCACCATGTCCAGATTAGGTGGTGGTATAGGGACTCGTGGCCCTGGTGAAACAAAATTGGAAACTGAACGCCGTGCCATTGGGCAGCGCATTTCCCGACTGCAAAAAGAAGTGAACCAGTTACAAGCCCATCGTTCGCGGTTACGGCAGCGACGGCAGCATCGGGAAGTTCCTTCAGTGGCTTTGGTTGGATATACCAACGCTGGTAAGTCCACTTTGCTGAATGCTCTCACCAATGCAGAAGTTTATACAGCCGACCAGTTATTTGCTACTCTCGATCCTACCACCCGCCGTTTGGCGATTCCTTATGGCGAAACAAATGAACATCAGGAAATTCTGATTACAGATACAGTAGGGTTTATACACGAACTGCCTGCCTCACTAATGGATGCCTTCCGCGCCACCCTAGAGGAAGTTACAGAAGCCGATGCCCTACTACACTTGGTGGATTTGTCTCACCCAGCTTGGTTGCGTCATATTCGCTCAGTCAGAGAAATATTGGCACAAATGCCAATAACACCTGGCCCTGCGCTGGTTGTTTTTAACAAGATTGATCAGGCTAATAGTGAGACACTGGCTCTAGCTAGGGAAGAATTCCCTCTAGCAGTGTTTATTTCTGCGAGTCAGCGCTTGGGATTAGAAACCCTACGTCACCGCCTTGCCCAGCTGATCCAATATGCCGTTGACTGTGGGTAAATACTAGAATTGCATCAATATTTAATGTTAATAAAACTCAGTAGCAATACTGGGTTTTTTCTTGTATGAAGCTAAAAATAAAGTCTTTTTGAACTAAGGCTGGTATCATAGACAACTTCTAATTGAATATCTAGAGTAGTAAAAGACTTTTCACTGGGTGCATCTGATTTTACATGGATAGAAAGCAGCAAATTCCCATCATTAGCAACTGAGTCTTACCATTTTCTTTTCCAAACATTGATTAACATGAAACATCTATTTTCCACCACAACAATACCTGCGTTTTTGGCTGCTACTGCCGTGGTGATATCGTCTTCTGCTTTTGCCCCTGCTAATGCCGCTTCGATGAATTTCACTATCAACGACTTCACAGGTTCGGATACTCAGGTGAAGTTTACCTTAGATGACTCAATAGCGGGGTCTGGCAAAGTTCAGTTTAAAGTAGATTATTTATCCACTGGTAGCAACAAAATTGCTGACATACGAGGTATTTTCTTTAACATTTTAGATAACTCACTTCTTAGCGGTCTTCAAGTAGTAGGTAAAGATGTAACAGCTAGCAAATTTGGCCCTGCTGGAACAGTTGACTCTGTGGGCGGCAATAGTAACAATTTGAACGGCAACGGGAACCAGAAGAACTTCTTTGATGCTGGTGTAGAAATTGGTCAAGAAGGTATAGGTCAAGGAAAAGGCGATATTCAATCTACCATCTTTACCCTATCCCATACTTCAAAAGCTTTAACGTTGGCTCAGTTTTCTCAGGAAAACTTTGGAGTGCGCCTAATGAGTGTTGGTTCTGGAAGCAATCGTAACGGAAGCAGTAAACTCAAAGGACAAGCCCCTTACTATACACCCCCACCACCACCACCTAAAAAAGTGCCTGAGCCTACTACAGTAGTTGCCCTTGGTCTATTTGCTGTGGGTGCGCTGAGAATAGCGAAGAAAAAGCCTTTAGTATCAGCTTCAATGACAGTCGCCTAGAAGCTTTACTAGGAGACACTAGATGCATCCCTTGTCGGATTCAGGTGTGTCTCCTAAAACTATAAAATTTACTTATTAAATAGATACTCAAACATCATAATTACTAAGTTTTTCATACTCCCACCCGTTATAGCTGTGGGATTTTTGAATGATAGGGGTTCTAGTGAACTCACCTTCATCAAGCATCGTAAACCCACTTAGCAACTTTTAAAGATCAGGTCAAAACGGGATAAAGCAGCTACAGTCAGTGGCAAAGTTCTAAAATTAAGAAGCATGAAATCAATTTGAGGACTTTATGGCTGCAAAAGTAGAAATTTACACTTGGAGAACTTGCCCGTTTTGTATCCGTGCCAAAAGTTTGCTGAAAAACAAGGGTGTTGAATTTATCGAATACAGCATTGATGGAGATGAAGCAGCCAGAAGTAAAATGGCTCAAAGGGCAAATGGACGCCGCTCTTTACCGCAAATTTTCATTAATGATGATCATGTTGGTGGTTGTGATGATATCCATGCTTTAGATAGTCAAGGCAAGCTGGATGAGCTACTAACTTCTAGCAATAGCGTTTAGATTCTATAAGTGCGCTAGCGGCCGCTGCAAATTACACGGCAGTCGCTACAACTCTAAAACAAACAACACGCTATCTCTTGTCTAAGAGCTTTTCCCACAAAAGCGAATATGTCTACAAGATTTTACTCTCCAGGTTTTACTGAGCAGTACAGATATACGTCAATTGGTGAGAGCATCAAGAGATAATAGTTGAATAACCATTTAATTTCTTGGTGATTGAGGTATAAAGGGTGAAACTGGCTTTTATCATTGATCCTATCCATCTGCTTGACCCGTGTCATGATACCAGTGTTGCCTTAATTGAAGCAGCGCAAATCCTGGGACACGAAGTCTGGGTGACTCAAGCAAATTTGCTGAGTGTGGTGGAGGGCAAAGCTTGGGCTTTCCTACAGCGAGTTGAAGTTGTACCAGTGCAGTTGCTGGAGAGACGCTGGGTAGCGGTGAATCCTTGGTATAAGTTGAGCGATTCCTCCTTAACTTCTTTAGAGACAATGGACGCCGTATTTATGAGGACAGATCCACCAGTCAATGATTCCTACCTCTATGCCACCTATATTCTCGATTACATTGACCAAAATAAAACCCTGGTAATTAACAGTCCGAGCGGCATCCGAGGGGCAAATGAAAAAATGTATGCCCTCCAGTTTACTAAGGCGATTCCAGAAACCATTGTCAGTGCTGATAAGGAGTTTATCCGGCAATTTGTGGAAGCAAAAGGGGCTACGGTTCTCAAACCACTAGGTAACAAAGCTGGGGAAGGAATTTTATTTTTGCAATCAGGCGATCGCAATTTTAACTCCATTGTCGAACTCAGTACCCTCCAAGGCCGAGTGCCAGTAATGGTACAAACCTATTTACCAGAGGCAAAAGAGGGAGATAAGCGAATTATCCTGCTCAATGGCGAACCGATTGGTGCGCTCAATCGCCTCTCTAGTGGAACTGATTTTCGTAATAATATGGCAACTGGTGGTACAGTCGCTCAAACCGAAATTACGCCAAGAGAGTATGAAATCTGTACCCAATTAGCCGAACGCTTACGCCAAGACGGCTTAATCTTTGTGGGTATTGACATTATCGGTGGCTACCTGACTGAAGTTAACGTCACCAGTCCCACCGGAATTCGTGAGATTGACCGACTAGATGGCACTCTCCTTGGTCATCAGGTAATTCAATGGATTGAACAGACTTCCGTTGGATACTTGCGTGAGTAAGTTCTCTAAGCAACTTGCCTTGAGTAAGTATATTACTTATACCGGATATTAAGTTTAATGGATCGCGATGGGTAGATGTATCAATGTCTACGACTAGCTACGCCTACGCATTCCTATTTGGGCAGGTCTTCCTGGTTTTTTTGTTCCAGAAGTATAGCTGACGATGTGAATCAGCAGACTCCTGCCCAAGTTCATTCTATAAAGTAGCGTTGACAAGTTTTTTACCAATTGGCAAAATTGGGGATGGCAAAAGATTGCTTACCCCTGCCCTTGGTAAAACCCTGGTGGAAGTAGCAGATTTTATACAGCGTTCAGCCTGACCTGAGACTGCTTAGTTAATCTAAAATCTCAAATCAAAATCTTTTAATTCCTTGGTGTACGTCGGTTTCTCAGAAAATCAGGTATATCCAATCCAGGTTTTTCTTTTGGTTCTGGAATTGGAGTTGGAGTTGGAGTTGAACTTGGAGTTGAGGTTGGGGGATTAACTGCGGGTTGCGGGGTTGTTGTTCGCTTCGAGGCATTCGGTGCTACTCGAACGTTAGCCACACTTTGTTGTACCGCAGCTTGTACTTCACCTGTAAACCCAGTGGCAATTACAGTAATTCTCACCTCACCTTGAAGTCTGTCATCAATTACGGCCCCAAAAATAATATTGGCGTTGGGATCAACTACTTCATAGATTGCTTCTGCGGCAGCATTCACTTCATGCAAGGTGAGGTCAGTACCACCAGTAATATTAAATACAACCCCTCTTGCGCCTTCAATAGAACATTCTAGTAACGGTGAAGAAATAGCTGCGATCGCAGCTTCTCTAGCCCTAGATTTTCCAGAGCTAACGCCAATTCCCATCAATGCCGATCCCGCATCTGCCATCACAGCCCGAACATCAGCAAAGTCAACGTTTACCAAACCGGGGATCGTGATGATATCAGAAATACCTTGCACCCCTTGACGCAGCACATCATCTGCATAACGAAAAGCTTCTTGCACAGGTGTTTGTTCGGGGATCACTTCCAGCAGTTTGTTGTTGGGGATAATGATCAGTGTATCTACTCTACTTTTTAGTCCTTCAATACCTTGTTCTGCTTGGCTAGTGCGGCGGCGTCCCTCAAAGACAAATGGACGTGTGACAACACCAACAGTGAGAGCGCCCATTTCTTTAGCTACTTCTGCCACGATTGGGGCTGCACCCGTCCCAGTACCACCACCCATACCAGCAGTAATAAATACTAAGTCTGCACCCTCCAAAGCTGTAGCAATTTCGTCCCGTGATTCCTCAGCTGCCTTTTGACCGATTGCAGGATTACCGCCTGCTCCTAAACCCCGCGTTAGCTTCTGTCCAATTTGCAATCGACTTGGAGCGCCTGCCAGAGTTAAAGCTTGGGCATCAGTGTTAATTGACCAAAACTCTACCCCAGAAACATCAGACTCGATCATGCGGTTAACAGCATTGCCACCACCACCACCGACACCAATCACTTTGATGTTGGCCACCCGACCAGGAACAATCTCACCTATTCGGCTATTTTCCGCAGAAATCTTCTTATTATCGTGATTTTGTCCGAAGTTCAGCCCAGAGTTATTAAAGGGATTGGTCGAGTTAACTGCCAGAGAGAATCCCGGCTGTCCCGTAGATTGGGAATTTTTATAGTTAAGTCCTTGGTTATTATCAAGTGTCATTGGATTTGTGAAAGGGTAGATAAACGACTTTTTCAGGTGTTATTCACCTAAGAGTCAACTTTAGTTTGACACTGCCACAATACTATGGCACTGTTCTTTATTATTTTCACTACTGCCAAGCCTAACAGAATTGGTAGTGCGAAAATTTGCTATGGGATAAGCTTTTAGGGCAGCCGATCGCACAGCCAATTCTAGAGAAGTATACCTATATTTATCTAAAAGTGACCTGTATAACTTCAACCAGACATTAATCTCTTCATTATTCTCAGGGGAGGGCATAACTTGTAAAGACACACTACAGCGTATCTTCTCTGCCTCAATAATATTGTTAATAGGTTTCACCATTGGGGATAATTGCAACTTTAGACACAAAATTTACCTTTTACTTACTTATCCTTAAGTTAAACTAAGCAAGAATTTACTTGTCAGACTATACCTGATTAATTTGTTGCCTGGGGGGTCTTAATGGACACTTTGTTGGAGCAATAGTCTATCCTACGAGAACCCTCACTAGTACAGTCAATAAATCAAGATTTTCTAAGAGGTTTCGTCACCTAATAAAAATTACGGTACAGAATGGTCTAAATTTATTGCCCAGAAGCAATGCTTACGCAATTTTGGGTGGCATTTTCTGTTACAGTTTGCAACCTCGGTAAACTGTCTTTTTAGAAGTTAATGCCGATTTTCGTCAGGGTTGTGGGAAAACTGAAAATAATAAATATATTTATCAGCATAAAGCTTCTTAATTTACTAAGAGCTATCAATACATTAAACACCCTAGATATTTTTAGGGATTTTAGGAGTTGATTTTTGATCTTTTTGGTTCATTTGTACTAAGGGGAATTCGGGATTTTTCAGATCAATATACTCTATTTGACCAGAATTGAATTTTGCTGTTAAATGCCGCATTTGGGCGAGTAGCTTGATTTGTTCAGATAACTGAGGGCCTGGAACGCCGAGATGCACATTTCCTAATTCTGTTTTCAAAATTAAATTCGTTGGATTTTGGCAATCAACTTCCATCACTTTCACAGAACTTTGGCTGACAGCTTCATGAAGTTGAGTCCAGTAGAGGTAGTATTGTTTTGGTGAACCAATTACTCTGAGATTTGGTAATTTCCTAGTGGGATTCAGTGATGTGTATTTTTCTAAGGGTATCCAGGCCCCACTTGCATCTAGTAAGCCAATAGTTACTTTTTTGTTGTCACGTGTTTGAGTTACTGCTACAGGTACTCGTTCTTGAATTTCGATGAATAATCCAGGAGGAAAGAGGCGGCGTCTCACGATCGCTTGGGCAATAGTTGGTTGTTTCTTCAGAGAGTTAGCGATCGCCGACGGTTCAATCCGCCACAAAGACTGGGGGTAAGATAACACCAACAGTGACTGAGTTGTTTCATCCGACAGTAATTTATTGCCTGATTTCATCACTATTTGCTTGGGAGCTTTTAGCATCCACACTGGTTGGACTGCCATCCACAGTAATCCACCCGCCAAACCAGTAATAGCAAAGGTTCGCCAAATAGCCTGAATAATTTTCATCTGCCGCTGCCGACGTAATTTTTTACGACGCTGGGCTAGATCCGTGCGGGAAACTGATATTATGCCAGCCATTCAAACCCCTTTTTGATTGCAATCTAAATTCCTTGACGCATTTGTATCATTATTAATTTCAGTAAACACTGTTGGCATCTGTTAGCCGCTCTCCTCAAGACTTTTTTTATTTTTAGTAACACTTTACAGTAACTACACAAAGATTATGGCGCTAGTCACTATTCCCATTAAAGTTTCCGGTGTCCATTTTTAACTGACTGTAGTCTTTTTGACAAGTTATTGTTGAAGATTTTTTTCCTAAAGATTACAAAATATTAATTTAGATGTTTAGGATTTTGTTTTCTTGACAAATAGAATGTGAAATGATAGCTAAGTATTCCTGAATCTCTGTATAGCTTGCTATAATTCATACCAGTCCTTCTGGTCAGCTATACAAATTGAGAACCATGCAATCTAGTAACTTTTTTTACTGATTCACCCAGCCCTAAAGGTTTGTGGCAGTTCAAACAAAAGCTAGAGATTGTCAAAACCTCAATAGCAGGTGTAAAAAGGACAGATATGCTTAAGGTTATTAGGGTCAATTAAATCTCTACCATACTACTGACAGTAGTCCTGTACCAAGTGCTGTCCCTTGCAAGACACTACCAACTTGCAAGTTAATCGTATGTCTACATCCCGGATAGAGATTACTTGTATAAAAAATACGAATTAAACTGCATCTACACACACGTCTACATACACCTCTACATACATGAAAACGACATTAAATTTGTCACGTTTTTATAAAGCATGTAACCCAAGCTACACGCTAAATACAAGTAACGTGCTAGATCGTCAGTATTACATAGATTTTGCTGATGTCCGTGGTTGCAAGATCGTCGAAGAATTGCAACGGACTATCATTCGGATTTCTCCTGATGAGCCAACCTGTCAGTTATTTACGGGTCACATTGGCTGCGGTAAGTCAACGGAATTGCAGCGCCTCAAGACAGAACTAGAAGTGGCGGGATTTCATGTAGTTTATTTTGAGTCCAGTCAAGACTTAGACATGGCGGATATTGATGTCAGCGATATTCTGCTGAGTGTAGCCCGTCAAGTCAGTGCCAGTTTAGAAGCGATTAACATCAAACTCAAACCCGGTTACTTTACCAATTTGTTTAAAGAAGTAGGCGATTTTTTGCAAAGCCCCATAGAGCTTTCTGGACAAGCAGAATTGTCTTTGGGTATTGCCAAAATTACTGCCAAAACCAAAGATAGCACCCAGATGCGGAATCAACTGAGGCAATATCTGGAACCACGTACCAATAGTATTTTGCAGGCGATTAACGAAGAAATTTTAGAAAAAGCTGTTGAACAGCTAAAGCTCCGGGGTCAAAAAGGACTGGTAGTGATTGTAGATAATTTGGATCGAGTAGATATGCGTCCCTTAGCATCGGGGCGATCGCAACCAGAATATCTCTTCATCGACCGAGGTGAACAGTTACGCCGACTCAAATGCCACCTAGTTTACACCATTCCTCTAACATTAATTTTCTCCAATGAGTACGAGACACTAAAAAATCGCCTGGGGGGAGGGATTGCACCAAAAGTACTGCCAATGGTATTGGTGCGGCAAAGAGATGGCAGTGACTACGAACCAGGGATGTCACTAGTGCGCCAGTTAGTTCTCGCAAGAGCTTTTCCAGAAGTTCCTTTGAATAGCAGGCTTTTATTAATTACAGAATTATTCGATCATTCCCAAACCTTGGATCGTCTATGTCGCGTCAGTGGTGGTCACATTCGTAACTTATTGGGTTTACTTTATAGCTGCCTGCAACGACAAGATCCACCTTTTTCTAGGGACTGCTTAGAAGCCGTGATTAAAGACTACCGCGACGATCTGCTATTAGCTATTGATGAATCCCAGTGGGAATTATTGTTTGAAGTAGTGCAGCAGCAGAGAGTTAAAGGTGAGTCGGACTATCAAAGCTTACTAAGAAGTATGTATCTGTTTGAATATCGCGATCCTCTAGGACGCTGGTTTGGTATCAGTCCAGCCTTGGCAGAAACAGAAAAAGTTTTAGCTTGGCAACAAAACAAGTAACACTGCTGGGTAAGTCATTTGTCATTAGTCATTTGTCCTTTGTCATTTGTCATTGGACTAATAACTAATGACCAATGCCCCATTCCCAATGCCCTATTCCCAATGCCCAATAAGCAATGACTAATGATAAGCAGCTACGCGTCTACACCAAAGAAAATCAGCATACTTTGCAAAGACTGATTAGAGCGATCGCGCTTTCCGAAGGTCAATTTGCCCTGATTTTAGTTCGATGTAACTATGGGCAATTACGTGAGCAAATGTTAGAGAATATTCGCTCCATCACCAAAGACATCAACATCAGAGAAATCGTTCTCAATCCATCAACTACTTCTTTACACACCACAATAGTCTCAGAACTATCTTTAGATAATCCTGCCGTCCTGACAGACTCTTTGCCATCTGCTGTGATGGTTTTTGATATTGAGTCAATTATCGACCTGGAAAACTTACTTACAGGCATCAACCAAGCACGAGATATCTATGCCGCAACTTTTCCATTTCCAGTGGTGTTGTGGCTACAAGATGAAGTCGCATCATTGCTTTCAAGATTAGCGCCTGATTTCAAAAGCTGGGCTGCAACCACGATTAAATTTGAAATGACCAAAGCAGATTTAATTGCTTTGATCCACCAAGAAGCAGAATCTCTATTTGCCAAAGTTTTAGAAGCAGGTGCTGAAACATTTTTATCTAATGCTTTTCTAGATTTAGATCCTAAGTCTCAACACCGCCACGAAATAGAATCAGCCCGTAATGATTTGCTGCGCCTATATGGCGTTCAATTAACACCAGGATTAGAAGCAAGTTTAGAGTTTGTCTTGGGGCGAGATAAATACGCCAACGATCAAATTAATGGTGCTTTAGCCAATTATCAAAGAAGTCTAGCATTATGGCAGCAAGAAACAAAGAGAGTAGCGGAATGGGAGAGTAATTCTTCTTTCCCCCTTTCATGTCCTCACCCTACCCCTCCCTCGTCTTTACTCAAGCAAGCAATAGTACTATTTCATCTGGGGCTTTGCTATCACCGAATGGCAGACTTATACCAGAATACTAACAGCTATTGCGAACATGCTCTCTTGTGGTTTAAACAATGCTTGGAGCTATTGGATGAGGTACAAAGAGAAGACTTAGTTGCTAAATTCATTTTGCCTGCTTGTGAAATGCTGCAACGTTTACAAGCCTGGGATGACTTAAAAGAATTAGCTCAAAAGTCATTACATCTACATAAAACTTATGGAACTCCTGCACAAATTGCTCAAAATTATGGATTTTTGGCAAATGTAGCGGCTTCTAAGTCAAATTGGTTACTAGCTCATGAATTAGCAAATACAGCACTTTCTATCGCCGAAGAAGCAACAGAAGTTTATCTACGAGATGCTTTGCGAACACGCCGACAAGAAAGTTGGTATCTTCTCTTGCTAGCACGTGCACAGCGTCATCTGGGTGAGTGGGAGGAGGCTATCAATAACCTGGAATGGGCGAGGGTAGTTTGTGAGCTACAACATCAGCCATCACTTTACCTAGAGATTTTAGAGGAACTGCGATCGCTTTACTTTTTTGAGCGTCATGACTATACAGAAGCCTTTAAGCTGAAGCAAGAAAAAATTCAAATAGAACACCAGTATGGCTTTCGTGCCTTCATCGGCGCAAGTCAATTGCAGCCGCAACGCCCCAGAATTAACCCAGTACTGGAACCTCATAAAATTCCGTTTATTCCTGAAGAGATCGCTCAAGAAATATCTGCTTCTGGACGCCAACAAGATGTCAATCGCTTAATTGAAAGAATTACCCGCGCTGACTACAAACTTACAGTAATTTATGGGCCATCAGGTGTAGGTAAAAGTTCGATTCTCAAAGCTGGTTTAGTCCCAGCACTTAAGGGAAAAGTTATCGGTGAACGAATTCCTATACCTATTGTTTTGTCTGTTTATACTGATTGGATGACAATCTTGATCAGCAGTATTAATCAAGCACTGGTATATACAGGAATATCGCTTAATCTTGACTCTACACCAACTATACTGCTAGAAAAAATTCGGTTAGCATCTGAACGCAATTATACAATAATACTCATACTAGACCAATTTGAAGAATTTTTCTTTGTTAGTAATCCTCCCACACAAAGAATAGAGTTTTATAAATTTTTTAGTGAATGTTTAAATATTTCTTATGTCAAAATCATTCTTTCCTTACGAGAAGATTATTTACATCACTTGTTAGAATTTGAACGATTGAGCCAAAACAATAGCACTGGATTATATGATTTAGGCGTAATTAATAAAAATATTCTCGATAAAGATATTCGCTACTATTTAGGAAAATTCTCTAGCCAGGATGCAAAATCTATCATTCATAGTCTTACTCAACGTTCACATTATGATCTGAGTAATGAATTAATTAACCGATTAGTGCAGGACTTAACAGGGGAACTAGATGAAGTAAATCCAATTGAATTACAAATAGTTGGCGCCCAACTACAAATAGAAAACATTACCACACTTTCAGAATATAAACTTTGTGGTGGCTCGGCAAAATTGGTGGAACGCTGGCTTGGAGAAGTTATCAAAGACTGTGGTCAAGAGAATGAAGAGTTAAGTTGGAAATTATTATTTGAGTTAACTGATGAAAAGGGGACACGACCTTTAAAAAGTAAAGCTGATTTAGCGGCGGCATTAGTTAATAATCATGAAATATATACGATATTAAATTTTGACAAAGTTGGGGAATTGATTTTAGAAATATTGGTAGGTTCAGGGTTGGTATTGCGAGTCAGAGAAGAGTTAGGCGATCGCTACCAGTTGGTTCATGATTATTTAGTTGAACCAATTCGCCAAAAGAACAACTATGGTATGCTCGCCGAATTAGAAAAAATAAAATTTGAAAAAACTAGAGCTGAAGTAGCTCAAAAACTCAGTCAAAAGCAACTTAATTTGGTATTGCAACGGCGACTGCGGGAAGCACGGTTAGCAGGTGCAATCCTGGCAATTATGGGGGGAACAATAGCAGCATTATGGTGGCAAGCCGACTTACAGAAAAGAGCAGCAGTCCGCCAAACTCTACGAGCTGAACGCAGTGAAACCAACTTGCAAATTAGTGCGATCACTGCTGCTAGTGAAGCTCTGTTTGCCTCTAATAAAGAATTTGATGCCCTATTAGAAAGTTTGCGGGCTTGGAGAGCACTTAAACAGGCTGATGGAGTGCAACCAGATACCCGAATGCGGGTGGTAACAGCCCTGCAACAGGCAGTTTATGGAGTAACGGAGGTTAACCGCCTGGAAGGGCACACTGATATTGTCTGGGGAGTAACTTTCAGCCCGAATGGTCAGTTGCTAGCATCAGGTAGCCGAGATCATACGGTGAAACTTTGGCGTCCTGACGGTACCTTACTCCAAACCCTCAAAGATCACACTGATGCTGTCACTTGTGTAAGTTTTAGCCCTAATGGTCAAACCCTAGCCTCCGCCAGCCTCGACAAAACAGTGCAAATCTGGCACAAAAACCCGGTTACTGATAAATTTGACCCCAAGCCACATACAACCCTAAAAGGACATGGAGATTGGGTTTATAGCGTTAATTTCAGTCCTGATGGCGAATTGTTAGCTACTGGAAGTAAGGATAAAACTGTAAAACTCTGGCGCAAAGACGGTAGCTTAGTAAAAATACTGAGGGGACATCGAGGGTGGGTTAACTGGGTAAACTTCAGTCCCGATGGTCAATTTGTTGCCTCGGCCAGCGACGACAAAACAGTGAAAATCTGGCGACGGAACGGTAGCCTCGTTAAAACTTTGCAGGGACATCAGCAGGGTGTGGTTGTAGCTGTTTTCAGCCCGGACGGTAAATTGTTGGCATCAACAGGTAGAGACAAAACAGTAAAACTTTGGCGGCGGGAAAGTAACAGTACTAAAGACGGTTTTGAATATCGTCCTTACAAAACTTTACGGCAGCATAGCAGTACAGTGTGGAGTTTGAGCTTTAGTTCCGATAGTAAAAAGTTAGCTTCCGCAGGTGAAGACAATACCATAAACCTCTGGAGTAGCACTGGTACCTTACTCAAAACCTTTAAAGGACACAGCGATGCAGTTGTTAGCATTGCTTTCAGTCCAAATAAAAAATTGCTGGCTTCAGGAAGTTTTGACAAAAGCGTGAAATTATGGAGTTTAGATGCCCCAACACCGTCTATTCTTAAAGGACATCAGGATCGAGTTTTGAGTGTTACTTGGAGTCCCAACGGTCAGATGCTAGCTTCTGGTAGTAGCGATCGCACTGTAAAACTCTGGCAAAAAGACACCAGCAGTGGTGAGGTCAAAACCCGACTGTACAAAACTTTAGTAGGGCACACAAATAAAGTTCCTAGTGTCAGTTTTGACCCAAAAGGTGAAATGCTGGCTTCAGGAAGTTATGACAAAACTGTTAAACTTTGGCGGCTTGACGGTACTTTAATCATGACTCTCTACGGGCATACTGATAGTGTGATGAGCGTGAATTTCAGCCCTGATGGTCAGTTTTTGGCATCAGCTAGCAAAGATAAAACGGTGAAACTTTGGAACCGTGAGGGCAAGTTGCTCAAAACCTTAGTAGGGCATCAGGGTTGGGTAAATAGCGTGAATTTCAGCCCTGATAGTCAGATTTTAGCCTCTGCCAGTGATGACCAAACTGTGAAACTTTGGCAGCAGGATGGTACTTTGCTCAAAACTTTCTCGCCCCATGATAGTTGGGTATTGGGTATCAGCTTTAGTCCCACTGACGAGTTACTGGCTTCTGCTAGCTGGGATAACACCGTGAAACTGTGGCGACGGGATGGGACGTTGTTAAAAACCTTATTAAAAGGTTATAGCGATAGCGTTAATGCCGTGACTTTCAGTCCCAATGGTGAATTGCTTGCAGCTGCCAGTTGGGATAGTACAGTGAAACTTTGGAGCCGTGATGGCAAATTAATTAAAAGTCTTAATGGGCATCGCGCTCCGGTGTTAAGTGTCAGTTTTAGTCCAGATGGTCAAACATTAGCATCAGCTAGTGATGACAACAAGATAATTCTGTGGAATTTACACCTTGATGATCTGCTTGTTCGTAGTTGCAACTGGGTGGGTGATTACCTCAAGCACAACCGCAATCTTGAGGAGCGCGATCGCTTTCTTTGTGATGGCATAACCTTTACAAACCCTTTTTAATTACGAATTACAAATTACGAATTACGAATTAGGTTGAAGCCTCAATGGGCAACCGCTCTTGGTTTAGCGGTTGATGAGGCGATCAGAGTTGTTAATTCAGAGTTAGAAATTTATTTCGAGATAATCAGCTAAAGGAGCGATCGCTCTCCAGAACTTCATGGTTATTTTCTTCGGGAGCCTCTTTTGGCAAATTCGCTAAAAATGCTTGTAATCTCATGCGCTCAATGTAAGGCCAGCCTCCCTCAGACTCAATATCTTTCAGCAGCGAGTAGAGTTGGCGACGGTTAACAGGCAAACTCTCTTGAAAAACCCCATCCCGAATTTCTCGGTGTAACTGTTCCAATTGGCGCAGCAAAGCTAAAAGAGCTACAGTATCGCCTTGACAACCCTGGACTGCATCATACACCACAGTTGCGATCGCTTGCACTTTACAGGACAACTCCCCTGATTCAATATTTTTGTTATCGTTCATGCCACCCTTTCCGTATAAATGAGGTCAACTCAAATTTACCGGAGATTTTTAATTTTCCCTAGTTTGTTCCTTGTCCCCTGTCCCCTCACTTCCCCTAGTCAGGGTTGAATATAACTAGATTTGTATCTTTATCAAAAGTAATTGCGATCGCTCCTAAAAGAGCATAATAACCTTTAGCATAGCCTCCACAGCAGCTAGATGCGATCGGTACGAGACTTTCTTGGATTTTGAGTACTTTGATTTTGAGTTAAAAAAAATCGTATGATCTGGCTGATTTACCCATCAAACAATGGGCTGTATGTAGTGGCGTCACATACATGATACAAAAAGACTTGGGCGACGCCGCTTTTGCCATAAGCAAAAGCAAAGTGCGAAACAGACACCCCTCTTCGCACTCTTCGAGGCAAGCATTTATGCTTCTCTGTGTGAGGCTTACTCATCCACCCGCCCAACTCTAACAAATGCCCCAACAGTAAAACTGCTGGTTTTTTGCTCCCCTAGTGACACACATCCAAAATGGATGCAGTGTGCTACTAAGTCTGGGGTTTACATCCCACGCTCAAGAGAGCGACACGTTTAACTACGTTTAGCAGAGAAAAGTTTGAGCAGTGGCTGACAACCTAAACACCCGAACACTTGCTTAAAATCTGGAAATCAGAGCAAAGCCGTGTCCGATCAAAGGTAGCTTTTCGCAGAGTAGCGGCTTCTCATCAGAGATCAAAGCTTCGATGCAGTTTTACAACTTAGATATTAATTTTTGAGATTGAGGTTGACCATGAGGTATCGCGCTTTAATTGTTGCATTCTTGGCTTTGTGCCTGGGGCTAATAACTGCTTGTAGTGATGCTCCTGCTAGTAGTAGTGGTAGAGATGTACTTACTTACGATCAAATTCGCGGCACTGGCTTGGCTAATAAATGCCCCCAACTAGCAGAAACAAGCCGTGGTTCCATTCCCATTGATTCTAGCCAGTCTTATGCCATCAAAGAACTTTGCTTAGAGCCAACTAGCTTCTTCATCAAAGAAGAACCTGCTAATAAACGGCAAGAAGCAGAATTTGTTGCTGGCAAATTATTGACCAGATATACTTCCACCATTGACCAAGTGCAAGGTGATCTAAAAATCAACTCAGATAATAGCTTGACCTTTACGGAAACTGATGGTCTTGATTTCCAAGCCATCACTGTGCAGCTTCCTGGTGGTGAGCGAGTACCTTTCCTCTTCACCATCAAAAACTTGGTTGCTCAAAGCCAACCCAGTTTGACCAGTATTAACACCTCTACGGACTTTGAAGGCACCTTCAAAGTTCCTTCCTATCGTGGTGCTGCCTTCCTAGATCCTAAAGGTCGTGGTGTCGTCAGTGGCTACGATAATGCCGTAGCACTCCCCGCCCAAGCAGATGATGAAGAACTTACCCGCACTAACGTCAAGCGTGCTGAAAATCTCAATGGCAAGATTTCTCTGCAAATCGCTAAAATAGACAGCTCTAGCGGTGAAATTGCTGGTACTTTCGAGAGCGAACAGCCATCTGATACAGATTTAGGTGCTGGCGAACCTAAAGAAGTTAAGATTCGCGGTCTATTTTATGGACGGGTTGAACCTACTCGTGGCTAAATCTTTGGAAGTAAGGCAAATAACTGGCACTCAGAATGACAATTCTGTAAGTATCAGACTTGATCACAAAAGTTAACTTATCTACCCTCTTGAAAAAAGAGGGTAGATAGTTTTTTTACAAAGATGGGGAAAAGTTAAAGCCAAGCAAAATTGTGGGCGAAATAGCTCTAGCAATTGGGAAAATTTTGATCCCTCAATTTTGAGGGTCACTTGATTCATCCCTTTCACTTTTCCTTTTCATTAAAAGACTATAGACTTAAGTACGAAAAAGGGCGAGATGCCCTTTTTTTATTGGCTTACGTAAATATACATAGTATTCTTTTAAATTATTTAGTAATTTTTATTTATTGGATAAATCTCTGTTGAAGAGACACGTAATTTTACTGTAAATATAACTTTTACTATTCCAACAAAAACCCGAATACTGTTGTTTTGTTTCTATAAATTAACTTCATCATTAATTAATTCAAGTTAAGTACAATCTCGGTTTGATATTTAGTGATTAATTTTATATTTTATTCCTATGTAGTTCTCAAAAAAACTACAGATCATACCAAAGATAAATAACCATCTAAATACCAATTTCGCTCATTTAAATTTTGCTCTATTGTCAAGCAATCTATGGATTTTTGATAGAAAATATTTGTTATCTACCATAGTATTTGCTCGGAAATATAGCGCGATATTGTCTTTGATATCGTGCGATCGCAGCTTAATTTAAAAGCGAATAATTGATTCTTTATTTGCTCAATAAACCCGGTGCTATGCCTACCACAGTCACCACTGAACTAAAACACGAAATTTGGCAGTTGTTGCGAGAATATCAGCAATCTCCGTCAGAAAATATCCGTAATCAACTGGTAAAACTCAATTTTGGACTTGTGAGAAAAGAAGCTCACTACTGGACAAATCAATGTCATGAAACCTACGATGATTTGCTCCAGGTTGGATGTTTGGGTTTAATCAGAGCTATTGAAAGATTTGAACTTTCCAAGGGACATGCCTTCAGTTCCTATGCTCTTCCTTATATTCGGGGTGAAATTCAACACTATCTTCGAGATAAAGGCGTCACCGTGCGAATTCCTCGGAGATGGTTAGCACTCCAACAGCAAGCAATAGGAATATCACGTTCTTGGCGTGAAAAACATAATCGCCAACCAACCGACTCGGAATTAGCAGCAGCACTAGAAATTTCTCCAAATGAATGGCAAGAAATTAAATTAGCATGGGTCAATCGCGCTCCCTTGAGTCTCGATGTGCCAATCCAAGATGGAGAAGAAGGTTCTACCTGCTTGGGAGAATTGGTTCCAGATCCTCACTATCGCAGCTTTCAACTGGCACAAGAAGACCAACTTCGCTTACAACAAGCATTGGTTCAGCTAGAAAAACGCACCCGCGATGTGTTGGAATGTGTGTTTTTGCAAGATTTAACCCAAAAACAAGTTGCAGAACATCTGGGTATCAGTGTAGTTACGGTTTCCCGTAGAGTCAAGAAAGGCTTGGATTTGATGAAAGAGCTTATGGGTGTGGCTGAGGACTAACTGCAAACAAACACCAAGCCGCAGTTATGCTGAGTAGGCAGTGCTAAAAATAACCCTTGAAATGTAAAAAATTAGGTTATAAAGGGAACATACTTTGCCTTTAATACACATTTCAGGCATGTTGATTTCCATGTTTCAATTTTCCAATGGCTTTTGAGAACAGCTCATGGGCAGAACTTCAAAAATTACAATTGCAGCTATTTTAACCTTGGCGATCGCTGGATGTGCTTCTGAAGATACACAACAAGCAATCAATCCTGCACCAATTCCCAAAATAGCCACAAAGTCGCCACCAGCGGCTCAATCCTTTAAGAATCCAGTGATACCTGCCAAACAGGTTTCACAAGTTAATCCTGCGTCTGCTAACTTGATTCAATCCACTAATGCTACACAACGGGCACGAGAACTTGTGGTATCAAAAGATCGAAGTGACCCCTTTACACAACTTTTCGGGCAGACGTTTTCCGGAATGCCTCAAACGTCTAGAAGACCTCTTCCCGTGTTGCCTAAGTTACCTACTGCATCACTAGCAGTACGAAAACTTCCAACACGTAGCATAGCTTTAAATCCAAAGAAAAATAACGTTTCTTCTGTAGCAAGAAAAGTCAATCCTACCTTGACTTCAGTCTTACCCAAGGTTTTGCCTCAAGTTGTCCCCAACCCTACTTTAGCCTCTGTATTGCCACCACCAGCACAACCTGAATTAGCAAGGGCAGTGGTTGTGACTGGTGTAGTTCTAATTAGTAAGGAACCACAGGCAATTATCAAAGTACCCGATGAGCCAACAAGTCGCTATGTACAAGCGGGACAGCGATTGGCAAATGGCGTATTGATTAAACGTATTGAAATGAATCAGGGCTACAACCCCATCGTGATTTTGGAACAATTTGGTATTGAAGTTGCCAAAATGGTAGGGGAAGGGGCTGTCACCTCAACGCCGTCAGCTGCATCTGCTACCGGCAATCCTATTTCAGTGACAACGCCTCCCCAAAATTCTTTTAATGTGGGAGCTTCATAAAAATGGAGAGTAAGGAAAAAATTGAATTCGCTAGTTTGCCTTTAGCTGTCTATAGAGAAATAGCAGCGCATTTACATCAAGTCGAAGGGGTGGAAGTGGATTTAATTCCCCAGTCATCCCAGCAGTTTGATTACAATCAAAGTCAAATTGCTGGTTTGAGCCTCTCGTGGACAGCAAACTCTGGTTCAGAAAGTCGGCAACGAGTTAACCAGATTTTGGCTTACTATCAAAATCGCTATATGAATCCTATTTGATTTTTTGATTTGTGAGAATTGCAACCCGCAGAACCCCGACTTCTTTAAAAAGTCGGGGTTCTTGTTGTTCATGAATGATTAAGTAGGGCAATATTGTCTGAAGTTCTTTTTTATCCCCGAAAGGCAACTAAATGCCTTTCTCTCTTTCTCATAAAGAATACTGTCTAACGACCTCACAACACGCAGCAAGGTGAGGATTTCAAAAAGCAAGGTTATGATTATTAATGCATTAATCGAGCTTGGGTCTAATAATAAATAAGTTGGCATAAATAAACCTCAGAGTACGGAGACGATTGATCGCCTCTGGACAGCAGTCAAAAACTATTGCTCTTGACTGTTATTTAGGTGCTGTATCCAACCCAAATCAGCCGTTGTACAAATTTCCATAAGGATAATTGAAGTGACTAGGACTAATTCAGACTTTCTTTCCTCCAGTGATCCAGCGATCGCGGAGTTAATCAACGACGAACTACAGCGTCAGCGTGACCACTTGGAGTTGATTGCTAGTGAAAACTTTACCTCCGCCGCTGTACTGGCGGCTCAAGGTTCGGTACTGACAAATAAATATGCCGAAGGTTTACCTGGTAAACGCTACTATGGCGGTTGTGAGTTTATCGACAAAATCGAGCAAGTAGCGATCGACCGTGCTAAACAGATATTTGGTGCTGCTCATGCGAATGTGCAACCCCATTCTGGCGCACAAGCCAATTTTGCAGTGTTTCTGTCGCTACTGCAACCAGGAGACAAAATTATGGGGATGGATTTGTCTCATGGGGGACATCTTACCCACGGTTCCCCTGTAAATTTTTCAGGTAAGTGGTTCCAAGTTAGCCACTATGGTGTCAGTCAACAAACAGAACAACTTGACTATGACCAAATTCGAGAGCTGGCGCTAAGGGAGCGTCCTAAGCTGCTGATTTGTGGTTATTCGGCTTATCCTCGTATCATTGACTTTCAAAAGTTCCGTAGTATTGCTGATGAAATCGGCGCTTACTTACTTGCCGATATTGCCCACATTGCTGGTTTAGTTGCTAGTGGTCTTCATCCCGATCCCATTCCTCATTGTCACGTAGTAACAACAACTACACATAAGACTCTACGCGGCCCTAGAGGTGGTTTAATTTTGACTGGTGACGCAGAACTAGGTAAAAAGCTAGATAAATCTGTTTTTCCTGGTAGCCAAGGCGGGCCATTGGAACACGTCATTGCTGGTAAGGCTGTAGCTTTTGGAGAAGCCCTCAAGCCTGAGTTTAAAACCTATTCTGCCCAAGTGATTGAAAATGCTCGTGCTTTGGCCGAACAACTACAAAATCGGGGTTTAAAGTTGGTGTCTAATGGCACGGATAACCATTTAATATTAGTAGATTTACGCTCTGTCAATCTAACTGGTAAGCAGGCGGATCAGCTAGTTAGTACCGTGAATATTACTGCTAACAAAAATACTATTCCCTTTGATCCACAATCGCCATTTGTTACCAGTGGTCTGAGGTTAGGTTCTCCAGCCATGACCACGCGGGGCTTAGGAGTAGGAGAATTTACCGAGATTGCAAATATT
Source organism: Nostoc edaphicum CCNP1411 (assembly GCF_014023275.1). Lineage (NCBI taxonomy): Bacteria > Bacillati > Cyanobacteriota > Cyanophyceae > Nostocales > Nostocaceae > Nostoc > Nostoc edaphicum. The sequence continues at coordinate 3,610,608 of NZ_CP054698.1, read as the reverse complement.
ATTAGCGATCGCCTACTTTCTCCAGATTCCGACGTAGTAACCCAAGATTGTCGGCAACGGGTAGCGGCATTGTGCGATCGCTTCCCCTTATATCCTCACCTGGAAATTCCTGTACCAGCACTAGCATAATTGGGCATGGGGCATTGGGCATGGGGCATGGGGCATTGGTAATAGTTCTTCTCCCCACTCCCCATTCCCGATTCCCCACTCCCCATTCCCGATTCCCCACTCCCCATTCCCAATCCAATGAGCGCAGAAATTATTTGTGTTGGTACTGAACTGCTGCTAGGAGATATCCTCAACGGCAATGCTCAATTTTTGGCGCAACAATTAGCGCAGCTAGGTATCCCCCATTACTATCAAACAGTGGTTGGGGATAACCCAGAACGGTTGAAAGAAGTTATAGAAATTGCTATTTCCAGAGCGCAAATTCTCATTTTTACTGGTGGACTCGGCCCGACACCAGATGATCTCACCTGCGAAACCATCGCCGATTTTTTTAAAGTCCCGTTGGTAGAACGCTCTGACATCATCGAAGACATAACCCAGAAATTCGCCCAACGTGGTCGGGTTATGTCACCAAGTAACCGTAAACAAGCTTTGATTCCCCAAGGTGCAGAAATTCTCCCCAACCCCACTGGAACAGCACCCGGCATCATTTGGCAACCTCGTCCTGAAATTACTATTTTCACCTTTCCCGGTGTTCCCAGTGAAATGCACCCGATGTGGGAAGAAACAGCCGTCCCATTTCTCAAAAGTCAAGGTTGGGGTAAAGAAATTATTTACAGTCGGAGTTTAAAGTTTTGGGGTATTGGTGAATCGGCTTTGGCGGAAAAGGTTGCTTCCTATTTGAAGTTGCCAAATCCCACAGTAGCACCTTACGCAGGTAAGGGGGAAGTAAGATTGCGAGTCTCTGCTAAAGCAACTTCAGAAGCAGCCGCAGAAGAACTAATTGCGCCCATTGAGAAACAACTTAAAGAAATCGCCGGACTGGATTTTTACGGCGTTAATAATGATACTCTTGCTTCCGTGGTCGGTCAGCTGTTGCGGACATCAAAAGAAACGCTTTCAGTCGCAGAATCTTGCACTGGTGGCGGTTTAGGACAAATGTTAACTGAGATTTCTGGGAGTTCTGATTACTTTTGGGGTGGAGTAATTTCTTATGACAATTCGGTGAAGGCTGGGCTGCTGGGGGTTAACCAGGAAGATTTAGATAAATTTGGGGCGGTAAGTGCGATCGTTGCAGAGCAAATGGCAATTGGGGTAAAAACTCGACTTGCAACCACTTGGGGATTGAGTATTACTGGTATTGCTGGCCCAACTGGAGGGACGGATACTAAGCCAGTGGGTTTAGTTTACGTTGGTTTAGCTGGGCCAGACGATGAAGTGGCAAGTTTTGAGTATCAGTTTGGCACAGTGCGAGGACGCGCTCTAATTCGTCATGTTAGTGCGAATGCAGCGTTGGATAATCTGCGGCGGAAGTTGTTAACGAGGTAGGAGGCCTATTATGTTTGTCATACAAGTTGTATGACAATCGAACCTATTGAAAATCTGATGTTATTTTAAAAAGCTCAATTACGAATTACGAATTATCAAGTATGAGCAAAACTCCCATCCTTCAACCAAATCACTCATACACTTTCAGAAACTATTTTGAGATGTCATTCGAGCCAGAAGACATCCTGGCTGAATTTGGCTATTCTTTAAAACGTTCCTCTCTCAATCACCAAAAGTCCACCATTGAATTAGATAGACTCGTAAATCTCAAATCTAGGATTGAGGAGAGTTTGCCATATATTAGCTTGACTAGTGAAGCAGCCCGCAGAGAGTTACTAATTGCCCCAATTTTATTGGATATTGTTCATTACACCCGTGCCCAACTTAGAATTGAATATCCTCTTATAGTTACAGAACAATTAAAAGGTTCCCTTGACTATTATCTTCATACAGACCATAAGCTCTTGGTTGTGGAAGCTAAAAATGCTGATTTGGCAAGGGGCTTTACCCAGCTTGCTGTAGAACTGATTGCTATTGATGCGTGGACTGATTCTCAAGAGGCAAATTTACAAGGGGCTGTTTCTACAGGGGATATTTGGCAATTTGGTCTACTGAATCGAGAAAATAAACAAATAACTCAAGATATCAACTTATATCGTGTTCCTGCTGATGTAGAAGACTTGCTGCGTATTTTGGTTGCGATACTGAGCTAAGGATGAAGCACTATCACATTAATATTTTCTACAGTGAAGAAGATGATGGCTACATTGCTGATATTCCTGATCTGAAATATTGTTCAGCATTTGGTCTAACTGAAGAAGAAGCACTTCGTGAAGTCTTGCAAGCAAAAGCAGCATGGTTAGATGCTGCCAAAGTGGAGAGTAAAGAAACTCCTGAAGCGAGATATCGACCTGCAATTTATCAGATAGCTTCATGATTAATGGATGTGCTGCGATGTCTAACGACAAGCCGCTCCGCGTCTACGCACTTTTGCGTAGAGATTGCGATCGCTTTTTGTAAAAAAATAACATCAATATTTAGGTTATTTGATTGCAGCCAAATCACAGTTTAATTTTTTGTTAATAGAATCTATAACCTTAGCTTCTGCTGGTGTAACTACCCCATCTGAATGAGCAATTTTTTGACATTGAGCCAGTAAGGGTACTGCAAAATCACTATTAATTTGCTCAAGTAAGGTTTCTAAAGATAGTGGAGATTTGATATGAGAAGCGATCGCATCGATTGAGGCAGGACTAAGGTTGGCAGCTTGTAATTCTAGCAAAATATCTTCCCAAGATTTATCTGGATTACCTGCTAAAACAATGTGAACCAAAATCTGATCCATAATCTTTTCTTGAGAAATAGCGGCTTCGAGAAATTTTCCGCTCTCTAGTTGAGCATCTACTAATGTTGCCTCCAAAGTTAATGGATTCTGCTATTCCCACTACTAATTCACAAGTAACATCTGATACAATTACCTTCAGCATAATCAATTATGGGATCGCTTGCTGTATTCTTCACAGTTTTTTATCAAAGTACATTCCTGGCTTGAAACTATTTTTAACAGAGATGCGATCGCTTCCTCTCTTTCAATCAGTCAAGTTCTCAAAATTCTTTCTCATCAACTTTATCAGATGTCAGGAGTGCTTGTGAACTATGGGCATGTTCAGCATGGCTCTGATTGTGCATTCTAGCATTGAGATTCTTTAATATAGTCAGTAATATTTGACACATTTAGCTATTTGCCATCAGCTATCCTATGCCTAACCATCAGCACAATTAATCACGGGATCGCTTGCTGTATTCTTCACGATTTGTTACAAAAGTACAAAGAACTTCTAGAGACTAAAAACCACATGTTCGGCGGACTTACTGGTTTACAAGATCCTAAAGGCACTGATTGGGGAGAGCGGATGCTCAACACAGTCGCCAGCCAAACGATTCGCCACCTGTTTACGCAAAGCGAGTCAGTAGAAGTCTTTGTGCGCTGCTACCCCTCCAGCAAACTGTTGCAAGGCAGCATTGATAGCTTCAAAATGAGCGGTCGTGGCTTGGTGATTCGGAAAGATTTCGCGGTTGAGGAGATGTCTTTTGAAACCGATGCGGTGGCTATTGACTTCGGCTCGGTTTTAAGTGGCAAACTTAGTCTTAAGCAACCCACTCAAGCGATCGCTCAAGTCATATTATCAGAAGCAGGCATCAACCAAGCCTTTAATGCGGAACTGGTGAAAAAGCGTCTGCTTAACCTCTCCGTACCATCCCTGACAGCATTATCTGGCGGTGAACCAGTCTCATTTACGGATGTCCAGGTACAGCTATTGCCAGAGAATCGTTTACAGCTTGTAGCAAAAGCAGATTTAAATAATGGCGAACTCGTACCCCTGAGCATGATTTTAACAGTAGCTATTGAAAGGCGGCGGCGAGTTTCTTTCAAAGATCCAAAAATTCAACTTGACCAAGTGCCAGAAGCACAACGAGAAATCTCGCAAACCTTGAGCGTAGCGCTGGTAGAAATTTTAGATAATATGGTTGATCTTGATCGTTTTGACCTTGATGGAGTGAAAATGCGGCTCAATCGATTAGAAACTGAAGGTCAAAAACTTATTTTCAGTGGATATGCTGAAATTGAACGTGTTCCAAGTAGCTCTTGACACAGCCTTGCACGTAAAAATACAAAGTTAAGCTTTAAACAAATTAAATACCGCCTAGATGAATCTAGGCGGTAGTTTAAATATTTAGGTTTTCAAAGGAGTTAGAAGTTAGTAATTAATTTTTATTTATCACTCCTAACTCCTAACTCTCTATCTTCCCACGCCTACATATTGGAATCCAGCCCGGATCATTGCTTCGGGGTCGAGGAAGTTACGACCATCAATGATAACTGGGTGGGCCATCAATTTTGCCATCTTCACATAGTCGAGAGTGCTGAACTGCTGCCATTCGGTGACAAGTACTAAGGCATCACAGCCGTCAGCAAGTCTTTCGGCATCGGTTTCTACTAACACCCCAGAAAGCCCATGACGCATACCTGTTTGAGAAATAATAGGGTCGTAGGCTTTGACTTTGGCTCCCAGTCTGTTTAGCTGCTCAATTAGGATGAGTGCTGGGGCATCGCGCAAGTCGTCGGTATCTGGCTTGAAGGTCAGTCCGAGTAGTCCGACTGTTTTGCCTTTGAGAATTTTCAGAACTTGTTGGAGTTTCTCCAAAGCAATCAACCGCTGACGTTCATTGACACTAACAGCAGCTTTCATTAGCTGGGCTTCATAGCCATAATCATCAGCAGTGTGAATTAGAGCCGAGACATCTTTGGGGAAACAAGAACCACCCCAACCAATACCAGCTTGTAAAAACTTGTTACCAATGCGGGAGTCTAGACCGATACCCTTGGCTACTTGGGTTACATCAGCACCGACGCGATCGCAAATATTCGCAACTTCGTTAATAAAACTAATCTTAGTGGCTAAGAAGGCATTAGCGGCGTATTTGATCATCTCCGCCGAGCTCAGGTCTGTTGCCAAAATTGGTACAGGGGGTAAAGATTGATCATCAGCGTACTTGCGTTCCACAATTGGGGCATAGAGTTGTTGCATTAAGGCTACTGCTCTTTGGCTATTGCCTCCTAGTACAATGCGATCAGGGTTAAAGGTGTCGTGAACTGCCGAACCTTCGCGCAAAAACTCTGGATTGCTCACTACATCAAATTCAGCTGCAAACTCAGTTAATTTCTCATCACTGGGTACGCCACCTGCGGGTATCAGTGTTTTCTGCCGCTCTGCAATCCCATCTAAAACAAGCATCCGCACCCAGTCACCAGAACCAATGGGTACTGTAGATTTATTCACTATGACTTTGTAACCACCGTTGAGGTTTTCCCCAATACCACGGGCTACAGCTTCGACGTAACGAGTATCACTTTCACCAGTAGGTAAAGGTGGTGTTCCCACAGCAATAAACAAAATTTCCCCGTGGTCTACTCCGGCGGCGAGATCGCTAGTAAAATGAATTTTCTCTGCTTGAATGGCAGACTGCATAATTTCTGAGAGTCCTGGCTCAAAAATTGGGGACTGCCCAGACTTCATTAACTTAACTTTTTCTTCGTTGTTGTCTACGCAAATTACATCATGCCCAATATGAGCCAAGCAAGCACCTGTAACTAAACCAACGTAACCAGTACCAATCACGCAAACACGCATTTTTTAACTCCTCACTTTTTTGGGATTAGTCTTCAAAAAGAAGTTCTCAATTTGACACTTATACACTACTAGTCAACTCAGCCACTAAGTATATTAGTTATCGAGGATGAGTCTGCACGAAAATTTAGAGCAACACTAGGGGCTGCTTAGGTGGTTGAATTATTGACATCGCTTTGAATGCGATCGCGAAAATCTTCTATTGTTAGTTTTAACCCCTCTTGTAGAGGAATGGTAGGTTCCCAATTTAACCAAGTTTTTGCCTTTGTGATATCAGGTTGGCGACGTCGGGGATCATCCGAAGGTAGTGCCTCGAACTTAATCTGGGCTTCCGGGTTGATCATATTTTGCACCGTTTGTGCCAATTGTAAAATCGTGTATTCACCAGGATTGCCCAGGTTGACTGGGCCAATGTAGTCGCTATTCATTAGGCGGATGAATCCTTCTACCAAATCAGAAACATAGCAGAAACTACGAGTTTGCGAACCATCGCCGTAGACGGTTAAAGGATTACCCCGTAAGGCTTGAACTATAAAGTTGCTCACCACCCGACCATCGTTTTCTAACATTCTCGGCCCGTAGGTGTTGAATATCCGAACAACTCGAATATCAACTTTATTTTGCCTGTAGTAATCAAATGCTAGAGTTTCAGCAATTCTTTTACCCTCGTCGTAGCATGAACGTATCCCAATGGGATTGACGCTACCCCGATACTCTTCAGTTTGGGGATGAACTTCTGGATCACCGTATACTTCACTAGTTGAAGCCAAGAAAAACCTAGCTTTTACACGTTTAGCTAGCCCCAACATATTCAGTGTTCCCATCACGTTAGTTTTAACGGTTTTAACTGGGTTGTACTGGTAATGTACTGGTGAAGCTGGACAAGCTAAATGATAAATTTGATCTACTTCTAACCGAATTGGTTCGGTTATATCGTGGCGAATCAGTTCAAAGTACGGATGACCTAACCATTTAAGAATGTTGCGTTTGTGGCCAGTGTAAAAATTATCCAAGCATATTAATTCATGCCCAGCAGTCATTAGTCGGTCGATGAGATGGGAACCAATAAACCCAGCACCGCCCGTCACCAAAATTCTCATAGTTTCCCAGTTATTTACAAATATTTTCAGTAGCTATTGCACTTACTTTTAGATTACCCAGCTTGGGTACAAAAATACAGAACAAAAAAAAGAACAAGGCTTCATCAAAAAGTGTTGTTGAACTTACTTATTTTTTTCGGTTGCAGTTTTGTTATATTTTTACCTTTTTGCTTAAGAATTTAATTAGCAAAATAACAAACTTAGTCTAAAGATTATCAATCTTCCACTTAAAGTTCATCAAATCTTCAACAAGATAAAGTGTTTTTACCATGATCAGTGCTAAATACTGAGTAACTAATAAACTAACAGGGACTCAGTATTTATGTCCGCGGGTATTAGCCTCGCTCTTTGTAGGTGGAATCTTTATTATCTCTAAGCCGAGCCACTAGGAACTCAGTAATTTTCACAGTTACAACTATTTTCAGTGGGATGCAAAGTACTAGGAAGTAATTTGAAACTCGTTTAATTCCAAGGTCTTACCATTAACATAGTTAACCTGTATCGCGTTTGCTAATATTCTGCTCTACACTTGATTGCAAAGACTGACACCATTCCACGAAACTTATGCTACAAATGTATGCTTTTGTAGGGACGTACATTTGTACATTCTTACAGCCAATTCATTTGTTGCAAAGATTTTTGTCAATGGTATCACAGCTCAAGTCTACTCAAATGGACTGAACTATGGCTGACATTATACAGCAGAAGTAATGCTAGTAACCGTATTAGAGGTAATTACATTAGTTTGAGTGCGTTGCGGTTCTCCAAGCATGACGATGGAGCAAGTGAGTTGGCTGGCTAACTGGGTAGTGACATCGCTAATGGTTAACCCTCCAGGACTGGTACGATTACGTATAAAAGGTAAAACGACTAAATCATATAATCGTGCTGCCTGCAAAATTGCTTGGGCAACATTTTCATGAGCGATGATTTGAATTTCTGGGGCATTGGTCAAAGCCAATTTAGATACTAGCAGTGAGAGATGCGATCGCCTCCAAGCAATTTTACTAGAACTAGTGCGGCGATCGCACACATTCAGCACAGTAATGTGGCTCTGATTTGCTTCTGCCAGCATCTGGGCAAATTGTACAGGCTGTAATGTGGGTGCTGTTAAGTTCTCTATTGGTACTAAGATGCGCTGAATTTTTTTCGGTGATTCTACTAGACGTGTCACCGCTACTGGACAATGGGAAGCCCAAAGCACACCATCAATCACATTCCCAAATAAACGCGCTCGCAACCCAGTGCGTTTACCCCAACCCATAACAATTAAATTAGCCTTTTGTTCACGAGCCGCTCTGCTAATTCCCTGAGCAAAGGCATCATCAATCCGCAGCACTGCTTCCGTAGGTACGCCCAATACTCGACTTTGTGCAGTGGCTTTGGTCAATAACCGCTCACTCCGTTGTAGAGAGGCTTCTAACTGCGGTGCATCCATGTGAGCAGCAGCATTAGCGATCGCCAGTGGTACAATTTTGCCCTGAGACTGACGTGCTAATAACGCCGCCATTTCAATCAAATACTGCTGGGTATGAGGATTATATACAGGCACAACTATAGTAAAAGCACTATCTATCTCTGGTGCTTTTTGGTCAGATAGGGGTAGTGGTGGATCTTCCGCTACTGAGGAATTCAAACCAACAGCTATTCGACTGGTAATCAAAGGGCCCAAGGTTGATGTGACAACCATTAAGACAATGATGCTGTGTAATACTTCTAGTGGCAGCAACCCAGCCCGATATCCTACTAACGTTGCTGCTAAGGTTGTAGCAACCTGGGGAAGTGACAGCGACCACATCGTTAGCATTTCTTGCCAGTTATAGCGGTAAACCAGTTTCGTTAATAAAGCTGCAATCAATTTACTGACAATCAAACCAACGATCATCAACAGCGTTAACTTCAGCGTATCTAGGTTATTTACAAAGGCGGGTAGATTGATCAGTAAACCAAGGTCAACAAAGAAAATGGGAATGAACAGCACACTGCCAATAAATACCACCTTTTCTTTGACTGGCCCTTCACCCACAGCTTCATTCACCGCCAAACCCGCTAAAAAAGCACCAACAATTTTTTCTACCCCAATCAATTGAGCACCTACAGCCGCTAGAAACACAGAAAGCAACACAAACAAAAATTTGTTTCCTTCGTCGTCTCCAGATCGCTTGAAAAATTCTTTGCCTGCCCAATCAAAGCCTGTGACAACGGCAACAGAGTAAATAGTTAACCGACCAGACAAAGTGAGTAGTTCTGCAAAGCTGAATACTTCATCATCAGCCATAGCTACACAAACGGCTAATATCAGCACTGCACCAATATCTGTAAAAATCTTAGCTCCAGTGGTGACAGTAACAGCTTCGTTGTTTACCACTCCCAAACGACTGATTATGGGATATGCCAAAAGGGTATAGGAAGCAAATAAAGAGCCAATTAAGATTGAAGTATTCCAGCCATAGCCTAAGATTAGTCCTACTAGGGTTCCCATTACCAGGGGTACACTGAAAGTCAAGCTAGCAAATCCAAAAGCGCGACTTTTCTGGCGGCGAAACTGTTCTAGATCAACTTCTAGCCCTGCGACAAACAGTAAATAAATTAACCCAATGTCTGATAGTAGGTTAATCATCGGTGAGTCAGACTGGAATAGATTCCAACCTGAAGGCCCAAGTACTAGCCCTGAGAAAACCAAACCCACTAATCCTGGTAATCTTAGTCGCTCAAACATGATGGGTATAACTAAGATGACCACCAACAAAATAGCAAAGGGAACAATTGGTTCCTTGCCAAGAACTTGGGAAGTTGGTTCCAGAACAAGAACTTGTGATATGAGTTCCATCATGTAGGAATTGAAGGGGCTATGGTAAAACTGCGATTACCTTGGGGGCGATCGCCTGATCGATATAAACAAAGAAGCCACCTGACGAAAAATCAAAAACCTTAACTTACACTAACTAGGCAATTGTCTCAGAACTAACTACCTACGGGTGGATTTGACTCAAAATGAACCGCAAGCGATCGTAGTCGTCTTTAAGTAGCACGCTCAAGTTACGTCCAGCTTTAATTAGCCATTCTCGGTCAGCTTTGCGTAACTGGTATACATCTCGAATGGCAGCTGCGGTCAAAGACTCTATTGGCGCACCATTGATACAAAGGAGTGTCCTTAAGAAATCTAGTTCTTCAGTAAATTTAATAATAGCTTCTGGTTCACACCGATAAACAGCCTGATGAATTTGCGGGGGACGGGGTGGTAGATACTGATATACTCTTTGGTTATAACTTTGATTTTGCGAAGATAGTTCAAAGCCCACGATCGCAGCCCGAAATTCCGTTCTCAGCATGGCAAATATTTGGGGTTGTTCCTCCCGTAAATCTTGCAATGACAACCCCAATGCTCTCGCCCGATGTACAGAATCTATGGGCATGGTTGTGGCATAATACACTACAGCATAAATTTGATTACCAGATTCTTCATCTACAGAGCAGACCCAACTACCAAAGGGTGGCATGGAGGGAAAGCTCAAGTCTTCTGGTTCTAAACACTGAGCTAAAAATTCAGTACTAGTAGTTTCAATCACCTCCGCAATGTGGTTGGGATGGCGATCGCCAGTGGCAAACTGTGGTAGGGGGAGGCGCATAGTAATTTAGTCATTAGTCATTAGTCATTGGTCATTAGTCATTAGTTTTTGTCAAACGACAAATGACAACGGACAAATGACTAATGACTAATTTTATTTGGCTTTTTTACGTCCGGCTGTGGTCTCTACGAGTTCCAATTCACTCAGGCGGAAAGTAACTAATTTATCCCAGTTACCACCCTCAAATAATACGGCTACTTTGCCATCAGTTAGTCGTTGCACGAGTCCTTCGTAGCGATAATAGGTATCTGCGGGATTGTTGACGCGAACAGTTGCTCCAGGCAGAATCATGTTTTTAGCCTCGTTTGTTTCCTTTTAATAGCTTAATACTTGTTAATAGTCATTTGTCATTTGTCATTTGTCATTGGTCATTAGCGAATAGCACTAAGTTAAGATACAGCCCTTGCCCTGACTTCCAGGGAAAGCATTCTGGGAGGGCTGCCGCCTTTAGTGGCTTGACCAGAGGCAGCACCTCATTCGGAAAAAATTCCCAGTATTGACGGCTAGGAACAAGACTACACAAGGCTTTAAGCTTTTCTTAGTACCATTCGGTCATTAGCCAAGGACAAAGGACTAATGACTAATGACGAATCAATAATACTTCTGCCTTTGTCGAAAATTTGCTACCGATTCTACTATTCCCAAGGAAATGAAGTTAGTCAGCATCGCAGAACGCCCATAACTCATCCAAGGTAGGGGAATTCCTGCCACAGGCGCTAAACCAACAGTCATGCCAATATTCACAATCAGCTGAAATACGATCATGGACAAAACGCCAATAGCCAACAAGGAACCAAAGTTATCTTTGGCGGTTTGGGCAACATGCAGTAGACGGAAGCAAATTAAGCAGAAGACAAACAGCACTACCAAACAACCAACAAAACCAAATTCTTCCCCCACTGCGGAGAAAATAAAGTCTGTATGCTGTTCCGGTACGAAATTCAGTTGCGTCATTGGCCCCTTGAACAGACCCCATCCCCAAATTTCACCGGCACCAATAGCAATACGAGATTGGATTAAATGATATCCAGCACCGAGTGGATCGTGATCGGGGTTCATGAATACAGTGAGCCGGTCTTTTTGATACTCTTTCAAAATATGGTTCCAGGCGAAGACTCCTAATTCGCCACCCAGTATATTGAGAGTCCCCGCACCGATAGTGCCCAAACCAAATCGACGCCAGGGAAGAGTTTGCCAGCCCACAATAGCCATTGCAATTGACCAAACTATCCCTAATGGGCCAAAAGATAGTTCTTTGAATAAAACTATCGGCTCTGCTAATGGCCAAGATGTACTAAATAAAATGGCGGCAACCACAGGAGAAATCATCAGAATTAACCAGCCTGGGTTGGCATTTGCCCAGTACAGCATTCCTAAGACGATCGCACAAAAAACCATTGATGTTGCTAAATCTGGCTGTAAAAATATTAATCCCCAAGGTACAGCAGTGATTGCCAGAACGCGGAAAACACCTTCGAGGGTAGAAGCAGTGCGCCTGTGTAGCAAAGCAGCTAAGGTAATGATCATGCCGACTTTGGCAAATTCTGAGGGTTGGACATTGAAACCAGCAATAGGAATCCACCGCTGTGCCCCTTTAGCGCTACTACCAGCAATCATCACTATGATTAAGCTGAAGTTCGTTATTGCATAAGTTACCCAGTGCCACTGCATCAAAAGTTCGTAACGGATACGAGATAAAAACAGGGCTATAAGCACGCCGATACCCGCTACCATCCAATGCCACCACCAGTCAGTTACTGGCTGTTTCAATTCCGTACTGAGAATCATTAGTCCGCCAAAGATACTAGCAGCTATCGGCAAACAAAATAGTAGCCAATCTACATGCTGCCAGGGCTTAACCCAAGACTTCCAGCGAATTTTGGGGAGCGATCGTTTTAACAACATTGTGTCAGTTTAGACTTTAGCTTTAATTGTTGAGCATTGGACATTGGGCATTGGGCATTGGTTAATAATCAATAGTTCTTCTTCTCTTGTTTCCTCAATCCCCATGCCCCGTGCCCCTTACCCCATACCCAATGCTTAGTATTCCCAAGCTATAGCCCAGGAAGTAAATAGAAATTAAAATTAATTATGTTAGAGCTGCAACTGATACTTTACCAGCGATGGTAAGAGCGATCGCTGTTAATGCTTTTGCTGAAGCTGAATCTGGATCACCAACGACTATTGGCACACCGCTATCACCACCTACTCGTGTAGAAATCTCTAGCGGCACGCACCCTAAAAGCGGCACTCCCAATTCAGCAGCTGTTTTGGAGCCACCACCGGAACCAAAGATGTCATATTGCTTATCTGGTTGATCGGGGGGGATAAAATAGCTCATATTTTCTACGATCCCCAATACTGGGACATTCATCTGCTGGAACATCCGCAATCCCTTGCGAGAATCTAACAGGGCTACGTTTTGCGGCGTGGTGACAATTACTGCCCCTGCCATCGGTACTGCTTGGGTTAAAGTTAACTGAGCATCTCCGGTTCCTGGTGGCATATCTACAATCAAATAATCCAGTTCCCCCCATTGCACTTGATAGAGAAACTGGCGAATTACACCATTTAGCATAGGCCCCCGCCAAATTACTGGTTGATCTCGGTCAATCAAAAAGCCCATCGAAACTAATTTGACGCCGTGATTAAAAGCAGGTTCCAGAATGTCACCTGTTTCAGTGGAACGCACAACAATTTGGGCATCAGCCAGACCCAGCATGGTGGGGTCATTGGGGCCGTAAATATCAGCATCTAGCAAGCCGACTTTCGCCCCAGTTTGAGCTAGAGCCACTGCGACATTCACCGCCACCGTACTTTTACCAACGCCACCTTTGCCGCTGGAAACAGCAATGATATTTTTCACCCCAGAAATGCCAGTGCGATCGGGCAAACTTTTTTGCTGTGGTGTTTCTGCCGTAACTTCTATACTGACATCTGTAACGCCTGGGAGTTTTTTGACAGCTTTCTGACAGTCTTCAACAATAAATTCACGTAAAGGACAGGCAGGAGTGGTTAATACTAAAGTGAAACTAACTTTGCCACCGTCAATTGTGACATTACGAATCATATTAAGTTCTACCAGACTTTTGCGGAGTTCTGGGTCTTCCACTGGTCGCAAAATTTCTAAGACAGAGCGAGAATCAAGGACATCGTACATAAAAATTCAAAATTCAAAATGAATAAATACAGTTGTGGCGAACATCTTAGCTATTAACTGGATGCTTTCTTAGGTAAGGTCAGCTTAGTGTTATCACTGTCGCTGCCGTAATAAAACTTAGCAAATAGCATTATTACCTAATAGAATTTTAACTTTCTTTGGGCATTGGGATTAGGGGAGAGGTGACAGGTGAGAGGGAATCATCTGTAACCTTTAACCTGTAACCTATTCCCTGCTTATCCACTTCCCAATCCCCAGTCCCTAAAAATCAAAACAACTGTCATTAAGGGATTTTTTCTGACCAGATACCGCTGGTAATGCCGTCTTTTCTACTGCCTCGACTAAAGACCTTGCAACGCGGTCTGCATAAGGACGGGATAAAGACCAAATCAGGGGCGATAACCAACCCCGTAGTGTTACAGAATAAGACAAACAAGTACCGCAAACTGTTGACTCTACTTGATAAGTCACCCTTTCCTCAATTCCAGGAATTGCCATTACTCGGATACTCAGCATCTCTCTAGGATTGACGCGTTCCACAAAAATTCTGATGGGAATCGGTGAAAAGCGTGTGACAGCTTGAAAAATTAATCCTGGTTTGGGTACTAATCCGTGGGGAACATTAGTACTCTTAAGTTGTGGATGCCAGGAAACATCTGTTAAGTCAACCACTTTTTGCCACAGTTCATCTACAGAAGCAGAACTAATCTCTCGATACGTCCACACCAGAGAGGCGCAAAACCGACGACGCTTGCGGTGGATGAATTTGGATAACCAACCTTGCATTTTCCTAATCCTCCTCCTCTCTAGAGACTTTCTGGTAACTCTGGTATGATGTGCAACTACGCTCAAACCCTAAATTAAAACTTTCTCAAAAATTCACTAAACATAGTAAGCTTCGATTCAGGACAGACTCTAACAGCCAACATTAGCAATATGGTAAATAAGTTTTGAGCAGTCCAGTCAAACCCTTGATACTTCAAGGTTAAGACTAAAATTTAGTCTTTCTACCAGAATATTCCAATTAAGAATTTCAAAAAAAACTAATTCAATATACAAGCCTATACGCATTTGAGGGAAAATAACTCTAGTGATGCCCATCAATCGTATAAATGCTTAACCAGTAAGAAAAAGCGGGTTGGGCAAATAGAGCTAGATTGTTGGCGCATGTTTCCCCCAAATTTTAAAATGAAAAATTTGTGGCTTTCTGGAAATTGTAATTTAGGTTCGGGAATCTATGTTGACCAACTCGCAAACACCAACTGTAGAAGCAGTACCATCCAAGTCTTTGCCAGCACCTGATGCTCAGACTAGAGTCAGTCAGTTTATGAAACAGCTGCAAGACGAAATTACCGAATCATTGGGAAAACTAGATGGTGTGGCTAAGTTTCATGAAGATAGTTGGGAACGCCCAGAAGGAGGTGGAGGGCGATCGCGCGTGCTGCGAGATGGTGCAATATTTGAACAAGCAGGTGTAAATTTTTCTGAAGTTTGGGGTTCCCATTTGCCAGCTTCAATTTTAGCCCAACGCCCGGAAGCAGCAGGGCATGGCTTTTATGCCACTGGCACTTCAATGGTGCTACATCCTCACAATCCTTACGTACCCACTGTTCATCTAAATTATCGCTACTTTGAAGCGGGGCCAGTTTGGTGGTTTGGTGGTGGTCTTGACTTGACACCTTATTACCCATTCGCTGAAGATGCGGCACATTTACACAAAACATTGAAACAGGCTTGCGACGAACACCACCCAGAGTATTACCCAGTATTTAAACGGTGGTGTGATGAATATTTCTACCTCAAGCATCGTGACGAGACACGGGGTGTAGGTGGTCTATTTTTTGATTACCAAGATGGTCAAGGTGTTTTATATCGTGGCCCAAACCCCGACGGAGAAGCCGCTAGTTATAGTAACCAGGTGGGAACACCAGAAACCCGCAATTGGGAAGATTTGTTTGGTTTTGTGCAAGGCTGCGGCAGAGCATTTTTACCAGCCTACGTACCAATTGTAGAACGGCGGCATGGGATGGAATATGGCGATCGCCAACGGAATTTTCAACTCTACCGTCGGGGACGATATGTAGAATTTAACTTGGTTTATGACCGAGGCACCATTTTTGGTCTACAAACCAACGGACGCACCGAATCAATTCTCATGTCCCTACCACCCTTAGTGCGCTGGGAATACGGCTATCAACCGGAACCTAATTCCCCCGAAGCCGAGTTGTATGAAACCTTCCTTAAGCCTCAAGATTGGATCAACTGGACAGCTAAATAGTGCTGAGTGCTGAGTGCTGAGTTAGGAGTCAGGAATTAGGAGTTAGGAGTTATGATCCTGATTTTCCCTTTCTCTCTCATCTCCCTCACTCCCCACTCTCCACTATTTTGATGAGTTAAACTACTAAAGTTAAGCACTTAGCAGAAAAAGGTGACAATTTTAGCTATACCTTGTTAATCTCAAGTGACAGCATTAGAAAATTCTGCAAGTAATTAATCTTAATAGGAATAGCACGGGGAGGGCTTTAGTGATTCATATAGACCAAAAAACTTATACAACCCAAGACGGAAACACTGTTATTGTCCTGACACCAGCAGGTCGCCTAGATATTACCACTGCTTGGCAATTTCGCCTGAAGTTACAGGAGTGTATTTCCAAACTCAGTCGTCATGTAGTTGTAAATCTGGCTCAGGTAAATTTTATTGATAGTTCTGGTCTTACTTCTTTAGTCGCTGGAATGCGCGATGCTGATAAAGTCAAGGGCAGTTTCCGCATTTGCAATGTACATCCAGAAGCCAAACTTGTATTTGAAGTGACGATGATGGATACTGTTTTTGAAATCTTTGAAACAGAAGAGGAAGCTTTAGAAGGTGTACCTCGTAGCATTGCCAGCTAGAAAAGAGTTAGGAGTTAGGAGTTAATTCAAAATTCATGACTCATAACTTTATCTTATTAAATACTGATTTCGCTTGGTGTAGCGATAAGGCCCCATAATCGCTCCCCAGGTTGCTTTTCCAGTTGCTGGATCAATTCCTTTGTCATAGCTATAAAATTCTGCCCCTGTAGCTGCAAAGCCCAAGGAAACATACACAGTATTGCCAAGATAACTAAAGCTGCAACGAGTCTCTGGTAATGGGGTAGCAGTGAACTTATAGCGATCGCAAGCTAGTTTTTCTTGAGTAACTGTTAGGATACAACCTGGCAGTAAATCTAATTGTTCGGGTGTTAGTGTGTTGAGTAGAGCAGGGTTATGACCTGCGCCTCTTAATGCACCTGGATCTTGAGGCATATAATATTGTACTTCCACGGTTGCGTCAGAGTCGCTCCCCTGACGCAAGCGGATAATTCGCTGGCGGTAAGGCTGATCTAGGGTAATAACGTTAGCCTGTTCGGCAAACAAGGTAATGCTATCTTCTGTGAAGAGATTAACTGGTCTTTGCCACAAGCACAGGTGGACATACCAAACCGGTTCTGCTATGGCTTGTTCCCGATTATCAAATTCACCAGCTAGGTACTCACCTAAAGCAATTAACTGTGGCGAGAAGTTCATAATTGCAATAAAAAAATCATTAAGGATGATAATTTTTTTGGGCTAGTTTTTTAGGAGAAAAGGTCTTAATCCCCTGTGGCTACTAGCTTATAGAATACTTCTGATTTGTCTACATTGTAAATGAAACTGTCACCAGCTAAAAGCTCAACTTGGCAAAGTAGCCTTTAAGCGAGAAAATAAAGATACGTCGCCCTTAACATTTCCTTTTTCTTTGTGAATAACGTCCGTACAGTCTCTGATACAAAACGAACTTTCTACAATCTTCACACCCGTCCGATCAACACTATTTATCGTCGGGTAGTAGAAGAATTGATGGTGGAAATGCATCTGCTGTCAGTAAATATCGATTTTAGCTACAATCCAATTTATGCCTTGGGTGTCGTCACTACTTTTGACCGCTTCATGGAAGGCTATCAACCCGAACGGGATCAAGAATCAATTTTTAACGCCCTATGTCGGGCTATAGAAAAAGATCCGCAACAATATCGACAGGATGCTGAAAGATTGCAAGCTGTAGCTAAAGGTTTGCCAGTTAAAGATTTAATTGGTTGGCTAGGGCAAACTACTTACTTAGATAGAGATACTGACTTACAAGCACAACTGCAAGCGATCGCCAATAATCCTAACTTTAAATACAACCGTTTGTTCGCAATTGGTATATTTTCGTTATTAGAGCAGTCAGATCCCGAATTAGTCAAAGACGAAAAACAACTCACTGAGGCATTGAAAGCGATCGCTGCCGGTCTGCACCTCTCCGATGACAAACTCAACAAAGATTTGGAGTTATATCGTTCTAACCTAGAAAAAATGGCGCAAGCACTGATAGTAATGGCAGATATGCTTTCAGCCGATCGCAAAAAACGCGAACAACGTAAACAACAATCAACTACCCCAGTTGCTCCACCAAGTTCCAACGAATAATTAAAAGATGCGAGTTAGGAGTTAGGAGTTAGGAGTGATCAGTTGTTAATCACTCATCACTCTTAACTCTTAATTTTAGACGCCCAAAAGTTTGTAGATTAAGCTGTTAATTATAGTCAGCGCAAATGCCCCAATTACAGCACTCCAAATACCGTAACGTAAGCGAAATCCCTCTACTAACCAAGCAGCAATACTAAAACAAACTACGGCAATCATAAATGTGAAAATGCCGGATAGTAAGTCCAAGGTAAGTAAATTTGGTACTGCAAAAACGAGGCTTAAAATCGGTCTGACTATTGCCGTCACGATCCCAAGCACTGCGGCAGAAAGAAAGGCTTTACCTGGAGTGTCAATTTCAACTCCCAAAGGCAATTTGCTAATTATCAATAAGCTGATAGCTGTTACTACCCAAACAATTAAAAGCGTCACGATATTCATGCCACAACCCCTGAAATGTGAATGGCAATTGGTGATAAATTACTTCAGTTTATCGGTGGAAAAATCTTTAAAGCTCAACCAATTATTTATAAATTAGCAGAAATTTTTTCTCTGACCGAATTTTATTTTAGATATCTTTAGGTTTAGCAAAAATCTTGAAGGGGGAGTGGGGAATGAGGGAGTAGGGGAGCAGGGGAAGAAAATATTAATAACCAATGCCCCATGCCCCATTCCCCATGCCCTACATTATCTTTTAAGAGTAGGTTGGTTTGGATGCTGGCGCTTAAGGCGCTGGTGAGTTAGGAACTGCCGTGGGTAAGGGTACGGAATTAGGTGCTAAGGGAAATTTAGGGGCAAGATTCCCTTCGGGATTGATACCTGGAACTGGTGCATCACCAGGATTTATTGGGAAAGAGGGGATAGCAGGTTGGTTTGGTAAGTTTGTGGGTGGTTGAGATGGGCCAGGAATAATTCCCAAAGAAACGCGATCGCCTCCTACTTGTCGTAGTAAATCTAATGTCTCAATCACATCATTATAAGTTGCTGTGCGCGAAGCATTCAGCACCACGATAGCACTGGGATTTTGTTGGAGATACTGTTTTAACGTTTGTCCCAAATCTTCCCGTTTTATAGGCTGTTTTTCTATGTAAGTATTGCCAACGGCATCGATAGTCACAATCAGACTTCCACTCTGTGACGTTATCCCGGATATTGAACTGGGGCTGGCTTTGGGCAAATCAACATTTATTGCCTGTTGCCGTGTAAATTGTAATGCCGCTAACAAAAAAAATGTCAGGATACAAAAAACAACATCAATTAAAGGGATGATTTGAATTTGGACTTCTTCAATTGGAGTATGTAGATTAACTTTCATGTCTCACTATAAAGCCTGGTTTCGGAGTTGAATTTTTGACTATTAATTAGGTGCATTCGGGGGTTCAGGTGGTTCAGGCAACCGAGTCTTTCCTGGCTTGCGAGGTGGAGTGAAATTCTCCCGCACAATTGCTGATGTAATATTACTAAAGTCAGGCGGGGACTGGTAATAAAGCAATTCCATTTCATTCCCTGCTTTACGAAAAACTTTAACTTGGTTGACGACAAAACTTTGAAATAGGCGGTAAAATACCAAACTAATGATGGCAACTATTAGCCCTGCTGCCGTACTAATTAAGGATTCACCAATACCAGTAGTTACTCCAGCAGTAGATTCAGTTCCTAAATCGCCAATCCGAATTGAGCGCAGAGACTGGATTAAACCCAAAACTGTACCTAATAATCCTAGCAGGGGTGCAAGGGCAATCACGGCTTCTAAAAGCTTTTCACCTCGCCGCATTCCAGCCAATTCATCTTCTGCTGTAGCCTCAAGTGCTAATCGAAAGGTTTCCGCATTACTTTTTGTTAAGCGTAGAGGGGCGTAGAGAAAACGCCCAACTGGCTGATGGCTTGCTTGTCTTGCAATGTCCGCAGCTACTTGCCAATTATCCTGGGCAGCATCTAGGATGCGATCGACTATTTGCTTTTCCTGAGTCAAAATTCTTAACCAGAACCACAAACGCTCGAAAATCACACTCAAAGCCAGAATCGACAAAATGAGCAAAGGCCACATCGCTGGCCCGCCCTTATAAAACAAATCTAAAATATCCACTGTTTAAGTTTCCTCCCTCCATGACTAGAGCAAATGTGCTTAAGCATTTTAATTCTAGAGATTAATGCAAAATGAGGGACTTCAAAAATATAAATTTCTCGAAAACCTCAAAATACAGTGTAAAGATGGCATATTTGACTCAGACTGCTTTACAAGTATTGGAGCAAAAAGCCCACCGCTTATAGTCGTGGGAGTGTCAAAAACTTTCTGCTGGATAGGCGATTGAATGATAGACCGATAATTTTTGGCATACTTTTGCTAGACTTCCTTGTAACCTGGAGTTGCACTACAGGATATTTTCACTTGAAGGAGAGCAAATTTTGGCAGCAGTCCGAGTCCGCCAGCATGTTAATCCACTTGGTAAAAAGTATCAAACACCAGCAAATCCCCTTGACTGGGAAAAAGTCTATACAAAGCCAAATCAACCACTACATCTAGATATTGGCTGCGCTAAGGGACAGTTTTTGCTGAATATGGCCAAGATAGAACCCAACTGGAATTTTCTCGGCTTAGAAATTCGGGAACCGCTGGTGGTGGAGGCGAATAAGTTACGTTCTGAGTTGGCTTTAACAAACCTGCACTACTTGTTTTGCAATGTGAACAACTCATTGCACTCACTTTTATCTTCTCTCCCTCCAGGAAGTTTACAACGCGTTACAATTCAATTCCCCGATCCTTGGTTTAAAACCCGCCATGCGAAACGTCGTGTAGTCCAACCAGAATTAGTGGCAGATTTAGCGAAATATCTTGCGGTTGGGGGATTTGTATTTCTGCAATCAGATATGGAATTTGTCGCTGTGGAAATGCGCGATCGCTTTGCGGAAAATCCAGATTTTGAGAAAATTGGTACAGGAGAATGGTTGACTGAAAACCCCTTACCAGTTCCAACAGAAAGGGAAATAGGTACGCAAAAAAAGGGTGAACCTGTTTATCGGGCTTTGTTTGTTAGGCGAGAAGTTGTAAATGAAGAGTAGTTGATGATGTGCGATCGCCTAGCACTATAAATGCCAAATCTAGATTTTTATTTTGATATTTTAGAGATTATATGTTTTTCCAAGTTGATCTAAAGTAACTGGAAATTAGAAATTCTCTATCAATTTCCAATATTTTCGGGACATAAATATTTTAGTTAATGATCGCAATTGCCTAAGATATCAAATTTGAATTGGTATCCCACAGTTTATAGCTTAAGTAAATGATATATGCCCCTACAGAAAAATAGGGGTAACTTAAAATCTATGGTTTTTTAGTGACATAAAAGTTTTATTTCTGTCTAATTTAGAGTTCTTAAGATATAGAGTGAGTAGCTTCTTTTTCCCTAAGATAAGGACATATTAGGCAATTACACTGGTTAGTAATAGTCAATAGTCAATAAATCAGAGGAAAATCAACATGGAAGCGAAAGAAAGAAAGTATAACAGTCAAATTGAAATTAGTGATTTGATTGATGATGCTGTGAAAAATGCTGTGGCACGTCGGAACGAAGTTTTGGATTCAGAAGAAACTTTATTATCTATGTCTGACGAAGAAGCAAAAAGTGTTGCAGGTGGAGAATCAAAATTGCTTCCCGTAATACTTGGTAAGTTTCCTATTCCTACAACGATAGGAATCATAGCAACTGAACCCTTGTATTCATAAAGATTCTTTCCACTGGAGGCTCAATTGATGAAAGATATTGCTGTTGATAAAACTACACTTTGCCCCAGTGCTAGACCAGAATCTGAGGATAGTGTTGTTTTCGGAATCATCAGTGGAACAGTTGCAGAACCTCGTGTAACTTATCTTAAACAGCCCTTGCCTATCACTAATGAACTGATAGCAAAAGCTAGTCCAATTACACCTGCTGAAATTTTTCGGACGGCGGCAGCTTGTGCCACTAAAGGTTGCCAGCATTTTGATGGACAAGATTGCCGTCTAGCAATGCGAATTGTAGAAAAGTTACCGCCAGTGGCAGAAGAACTACCCCCCTGTTCCATACGCCGAGATTGTCGGTGGTGGCAACAAGAAGGGAAAGCAGCTTGTATGCGTTGTCCACAACTGATTACAGATAACTACAATCCGTCTGAAGTAGCAATTCAAGTGTCAAAACTAGCTGCCAGTTAAAAGGCTTCCAAATAAAAAATACTCAACTACTGCTTGTGGGATGGGTGTCTTAACCGCCCGTAGCCAAAAGCAGGCAGGATGCCCATCCTAGAAGATTAGATATATCTAATGAATTGGTTCAATATTCCAACAGAGTTACCAACTCTTAAGTAATTTCAGGAGTAGAAGATTATGTCTCTAGAACATGTGAAAGCTTTTTACGAAAAGCTAGCAAATGATGAAGCCTTTCGTAATCAAATTCAAGGCGTTAATAGCAAGGAAGAATGTAGTCAAATAGTTAAAGCTGCTGGCTACGATTTCACTCTAGAAGAGTATGAAGAATATACTGCTCAATTGCTGGAGTCTGCAAATGGTGAAGCTGAATTCAAGGATTTAAGTGAAAAAGAATTGGCAGAAGTTTTTGGTGGATTAACTGGCAAGCCCAAAATCCAACCATTATATGGAGCTGTATGGCCACCCTACCAACTATTGTATGGAGTTATTCGGGTAGATGACATAGTTTAAGGAACCTCTATTGCGACTAGAAAATATTAAATTTCTAGGGACGGATGAGGATTTGTTCGTCCCTTTCTAGAAAAATCAATTGAGAGTATTTTTATGGCTTATCGCCGAATTAGTTATGCAGTTTGGGAAATTACACTCAAGTGTAATCTAGCTTGTCAACACTGCGGCTCTCGTGCTGGGCATACAAGGGCACAAGAACTTTCCACAGCAGAAGCCCTTGATTTAGTCAAACAAATGGCGGAAGTAGGAATTACAGAAGTAACCATAATTGGTGGTGAAGCTTTTCTACGTCCTGACTGGCTGGAGATTGCCCAAGCAATTACCAAAGCTGGGATGTTATGTGGTATGACCACAGGGGGTTATGGTATCACCTTAGACACAGCCCGCCGGATGAAGGAAGCTGGAATTAGCGTGGTATCTGTCTCAGTTGATGGTTTAGAGGCAACTCACGACCGTTTACGTGGTAGACAAGGCTCTTGGCAATGGGCGTTTAAGACCATGAGCAATCTCAAGGAAGCAGATATACGCTTTGGCTGCAATACTCAAATTAATCGTCTCTCTGCACCAGAATTTCCTTGTATTTACGAGCATCTCCGCGATGCTGGAGTATTCGCTTGGCAAATTCAGTTGACTGTACCGATGGGAAATGCAGCAGATAATAGTGAAATTCTGCTACAACCTTATGAATTATTAGATATATATCCCATGATTGCTCGTGTTGCTCAAAAGGCAAAGCGGGAAGGAGTGCAAGTTCAACCGGGAAATAATATCGGTTATTACGGCCCCTATGAACGACTGTTGCGGGGAGGAGATGCTTGGTCGTTCTGGCAGGGATGTAGTGCTGGATTGTCTGCTTTGGGCATTGAAGCCGATGGTGCGATAAAAGGTTGTCCCTCACTACCTACCACAGCCTATACTGGCGGCAACATCCGCGACTATTCACTGCGAACAATTATTGAAGAAACGGAAGAACTACGGTTTAATTTGGGGGCTGATACTCCCAAAGGAACAGAACATTTGTGGGGTTTCTGTAAGTCTTGCGAATTTTCGGAACTATGTCGTGGTGGTTGCAGTTGGACTGCTCATGTTTTCTTTGATAAGAGAGGTAACAATCCTTACTGTCATCATCGCGCCCTGACTCAGGAAAAAGGTGGTATTCGGGAACGAGTGTTTCTCCAGCGTCAGGCGGAGGGAAGCCCTTTTGACAATGGGGAGTTTGGGCTAGTTGAAGAACCAATAAATGCACCTTGGCCAGAAAACGATCCACTTCATTTTACTAGCGATCGCATTCAATGGCCACAATCGTGGGAAGCAGAATCAGAGTTAGTCCATCTTTTGGTTAGTCCCAGCAATTAAACATTTTTATGAATAATATTTCCACTGATTCTCTTTCTGAAGAAAATACAACTTTTACAGACTCTCAAGAAGCATTGTTACCTCGTTCTGCTTGGAATAGTCAGTTAGCCTATTTGCGACTTATTTTTAGAGCAAAGAAGGCGTTAGACTGCATTGAACAGGAAGCCGGTGTTGTGAGAAGTGAAAGTTGATTAATTGCTAAGAATAAAATCGTCCGATGTTGGGAATTGAGTATTTATTATCTATCAACTCAAGCTTTTTTTGGGTTGATTTTTTAGAGTTTTTCTCTACTCTATTTAAAAATAAAAAATTAACCTAAAGACAAACTCATCTTAATTTTTTGTTATTCCATAGACTTTTTAATTAATCTGAAAAACATAAAGATTGCATAATCTATTACTTGTCATATTTTGGGATATAAAAGGTTCACTTTTTCCATCAAATAAATTATTAAAACTTTATTTATTTTCTATTTTTGGGTAAATTCACACAAAAGATAATGGTAAAAACAAACATAGAGTTAGATTACCAAAACTTATGAAAGCTAAAAACATCGGATTATTGATTTCAGGTGCGGTAGGAGGATGTCTGATGTCATTAGCTCCAGCAACTGCTGCTATCTTAGTCGAACCATTAGTGACAACAGCTGACCCAAACTTGCCTGAGGGAGTCGGAATTCCCTTGAATCTTCAACCGAATGAATTAATATTTTGGAATGCTCCTGATACTACTGGGCAACAAAACTTTCTAAATAATACAGAACTAACCATAAATTCACTCTCCCTTTTATTATTTCCAGATTTTGATACCCTTGAAGATGATGTGCAATGGGGAGATGTAAATGGAGATGGTCAAATTGGTTTTTCTAACATTTTTCCAACTCTTACTGTTTCTCCTGATTTTACTGTCGAAGGTTTTCGCGCTCCAAGATTTAATTTTGTAGGAGGAGAAATCCCAAATGATAATCGTTTTGTAGTTCAGTTTCTTACCGACCCGGATTTAAGACCAGCAGTACCTGGAGATAATGGGCCCTTAGTAGTAGGTGGTATTTATAGAGGCAAAAGTGTTCCTGAACCTTCAACTATTCTTGGTTCTGTCCTAGCACTGGGATTAGGTGGCTGGTTACGAAAAATCAAGTCAGCTAAAGTGTGATTGCACAGTAAGAAACTAGATTCAATAGTAATTTACATTTCTAAATCATTGTTTAAAAAGATATCCCTGACTTTTTTGAGAGTCTGGGATATTTATCTTTTAAATCTATATTTTAGTTAATTCCTTATTAAAGGATTTTGGTATTTTTTTATTTTTAAAATAAATTTAGTAAATTTAAAACATATAATTGAATCATTTTTGTCATGTTATATCTAGAGTTAAATATTGACTTAACACGATTGATAGAAGAAACTATCCATAGATGAGCAACTTAAGAACCTCATTCTGAAACTGGCGACTAAAAGTAAACAGAGGAGAAATTGAAAATGGCTAACATTTTAATTCAAGATCTAAATGCTCAAAGCGGTTTAGTTGAGCTAAATACCAGTGAACTCAATGAAGTTAAGGGTGGTTGCCCAATCTGTATTTTCCTTGTAGCTGTTGCTGTTGGCTACCTTCTTAATGACTAACTCTGAAAACATCTATTCCCACTTCTGAATCGGAGATTTTATCATGACAGTCATTACCATTAATGATCTTGACGAATCAAGCTATCTGAATGAATTAAGTGATACTGATAGTGATGCAACTCGTGGTGGAATTCTACCACTTATTGCAGTAGCTTGGCTTGGCTATCAAATAGGTAAGGAAATTGCGCGGCTTACCTAGTAATAGATTTAGCAATATCAATTCTTTGTGAGCTTGCACAGAATCTAAACTATAAAATCCTTGTATAGCAAGAATTGTGATTATAGTTATCCTATGCATTTTCATATAAAATTGGTATAAAACAAAAAGAAGTTTTGTTTTTTTGATTGCCTAATAGTGAAATTACACATCTATAATTTCACAATGAAAGCAATGTTTATTAGATGTAAAAAAACAAATAACCCTCTAAGGTTTTCAGAGGGTTATTTATTTTCTGCAATATTAACTAACTTTTCAAACAAAGACTTAGTTGATTGAACTTAATCTTAATGAAACTTCCACTTTTTCACGTTGCTGCTTCATCCATTGTGAAAAAAGTTCAAAAACAATTTTAATGTGCAATTTATTATCCAATTGCGGTTGAATAATTTCCTCAACAAAAATCAGGTAAAATCCTTGAGAATTGACAATTGGTTTGAGAACTTGTGGTGCTTTAGCAGCAAAGACAGCAGCAGAAATTTCTGCTTTCAAGTCCTTACGACTAAGTATTCCTCGGTA
Organism: Nostoc edaphicum CCNP1411; assembly: GCF_014023275.1. Lineage (NCBI taxonomy): Bacteria > Bacillati > Cyanobacteriota > Cyanophyceae > Nostocales > Nostocaceae > Nostoc > Nostoc edaphicum. The sequence goes on along the minus strand of NZ_CP054698.1, from coordinate 3,584,159 downwards.
TCCCCCAGAGCGTCGTAACTCCTGATCTTGAATATATTTGTGAGCAACATCATGAAAACTCATTTCTCCTTCTTGAATGGCATAGAAAAGTTCCAGCGCTAAGTCCTCGTCATCCAAGACAACTTCATACAAGACTACACTTGCATAATCTAATTGGTGTTCAAAAAAGTGTTGTTCAACTTTATCTGTAAACAGATGAGCAGCTAACTTTCCAGCAATCACACTATTGTCAAGAATTTTTTCAAACTCTTCTAAAGACAGACCATGTTTTTCCAGCCAAGCCCAAGTATCATCAGCACTATCTAATTGGTTAGCTAAACGCATTTGGTCAGCTGCTTTTTGAAGTTCGGCAACCTCTACTTTAATACCCAAAGCTTCTGAGGTATTTTCCAGAATCTGGCGATTTACAATCTCTTCAATTATGGATGGAATTTTACAAGATAGCTTAATTTGCTCAAGAATATTTTCGTTTGTAATCTTAACAACTTGTGACATTTTACCTCTCCTTTTATAGCTACTCCCATCTGCAAAAACGATGGGATGTTTATTTATAAGTCTTTTACAATTTCACCCCACCCTGCTGCAACTGCTTAAACGGGTCAAGCAGAAAATCAATAATCCTACGTTGACGCACAATTACCTCAGCTGTCGCCGTATCCCCAGGACGCAAAATAATACACTTATTAGCCGAGCGAATACAATTTTGTTTTAGGGAAATTTCCAAGTCATAAGCTGCTACCTTTCCATTAGGTGTTTCCACCTCTATGGTAGTAGGAGAAATTTCTAACAATTCTCCTTCCACAACGCCGTAATCCTGAAAGGGATAAGCATCAAACTTCAACTTTACTGGCAATCCTCTTCGCAAGAAACCACTCTCATTTGTTGCCATTTGTGCCCGAATTATTAAAGGCGAACCTTGCGGTGCAATCTCCGCAATCATTGCACCAGGCTGCACCATAGAGCCAGCCCGTTGTATCGGTAAATGAAACACTCTACCATTCACAGTGGCTCTTAACTCTCGTTGTCCTAACTGAAACTTTAACGAGACAATCTGACTCTTACTTTGAGCAATTTCTGCTTGAAGCGTAGTAATTTCTGTTTCCAAATTCTTCTGTTGTTCGTCGATTTTTAGCAGAGCTAGTTTGTTGGAACGAGTTAAAGTCTGATAACTCCTTTCCTGTTCTTTGAGTCGCAACTGTGCCTGTTCAATATCTGCATTTGCTTGCCGAATAGTCCGCTCATAACTACTCTGTTGTTCTAGTAAACGTAGTTTAGCTTGCTGAATATCTGACTGATTTTGTTCATATAACTGTTGCTTGTCTTTAGCTATATCTTGCTTATCCACAACATTAATTTCTGGGACAACCCCTGACTGCCAAAGACTGCGATAGCGTTCAACTTCCCGCTGAGTGCTTGCCAAACTACTGTCTACTAATTTATTAGCTGTTTGGCTATGCTCAAGAGTTTGGCGTGCCTGGTTGACTTGAGCTAACTTTTCGTCTTTTTGTAAATCATAGGAATTTCTAAGAGCATTCATATTCTGTCGTGCTTGGTCAATTTGAGACTGCTTTTCCAACTGTTGAGATTGATTTTGTTGCTGTTGCGTTGTCAAAGATACAACTAACTGACTTTTAGATGAATTTAGTTGAGAAAAGCGATTTAATTGTCCCTCTAACTTATCCTGTACCTGCCGCAATTCCGCCTTAACTAATTCCGATTCCAATACTAATAAAGTCTGCCCAACTTTAACCGAATCACTTTCCTTGACCCGAATTTCGGCAACAGTACCTGCCACAGCAGCATCCAGCCTAACCGTCTTTCCCTTTGGCTCAAGTCGCCCTCTTGCTGAACCCGTTTCGTCCACCTTAGATAGCATCGCCCAAGGTAAAACTATCGACACAAATACCACTAAAAAATACAGCAATCCCCTAGTCCAAACCTGGGGCAAGCTATCAAGTAAATCCTTCGTCGCGTCAGCCCAATCATCAGTTGATCTCGCGGGTGTTTGCTTACTTAAAATTTCCTCGTGCTGTTCTACCTCATGGATTTGGGTTTGAACCTTTCCATTCAATGTGTTTGGCATAATTTTTCCTGATATCAATTTTGGATTTGGGATTTTATTTTAGAAGTGGTGAAACAAGAAAAGCTTTCTCCCGATCCTCTTGTTTTACCCCGCAACATCCAACTGCTGATGATTGAGATAAAAATAATGTCCTCGCTTCGCCATCAACTCTTGGTGAGTCCCACTCTCAATCAACACGCCTCTATCCAGCACTAAAATCAAATCTGCATTCCGCACAGTTGATAGGCGATGGGCGATTAGTAAGGTAGTTCTGCCTTTAAGAATTGTGTTTAAATTCGTCTGAATAATCCTTTCTGACTCTGCATCCAGATGGGAAGTAGCCTCATCTAAAATTAACAGCTTGGGATTGCCTAGCAACGCCTTAGCGATCGCAATTCTTTGTCGCTGTCCTCCAGACAACATCCCCCCTCCTTCACCTATCTGGGTTTCATAACCCATAGGTAACTTTTTAATAAACTCATCAGCACCCGCCAATCGCGCCGCCTCAATAATCTCTGCCAAAGTTGCCCCAGGATGTGCCAAGCTAATATTTTCCCGAATCGTTCCACCAAATAAAAAGGTATCTTGGTCAACTACCCCAACCTGCTCGCGTAGAGAACGCAACGAAAGACTGTTAATATCTTGCCCATCAATCAATACTTTGCCATTTGTGGGAGGATATAACCCCAAAACCAGTTTAGAAATCGTGGTTTTCCCAGAACCACTCCGTCCCACTAGAGCAACCATTTGCCCGCTGTGTACTTCAAAGCTAAGATTTTCCAAAACATTGATATCGCTTTCTGGGTGATAGCGAAACGTCACATTTTCAAAGCGAATATTACCTTTAATGGGTGGTAAAGATTGCCGCGCCTGGTAATGTAAATCCTCTTCTGGTTCGGCATCCAACACATCATTAATGCGTTCCACTGCAATCACAACTTCTTGCAATTGATTCCACAAAACTGTTAATCGTTGGAAAGGTCTGATAATATTTCCCAGCAACATATTAAATGCTACCAATTGCCCAATAGTTAACTGGTTGTGAATCACTTGGTAAGCCCCAAACCACAGCAAGACGGTAGTTACCACTGCTTCAATTGTGTTGCTGAATATTTGCAGACGATTGCTGATAACTTGCCCGGAAAAGTTAGTTTTTATTTCCTTACTTAATAACTCTTCCCAATGCCAACGTACCGTCTGTTCTACTGCTGTGGATTTAACTGTTCGCACACCAGAAATGGCTTCAATCAGATAGCTACTTTCATTAGTAACAGCATTAAAGATTTCCCTAGAAATCTTTTGTAAAAAAGGTGTGGCAATCACTGCCAGTAGGAAAAAAGGCGGCACAATTACTAACACCAGCAATGCCATTTTCCAACTGTACCAAAACATCAATCCTAAATAGATAAAGACAGTAGCTAAATCCAGGAGGATGGACAGCGCCTCGCCAGAGAGAAAGCGTTGAATTTTGCGGTTTTCCTGTACGCGAGAAATAATATCCCCCACATAACGCGACTCAAAGTAACTTAAGGGTAGCCGCAGGGTATGGCGAATAAATCCCACAATCAATGCTAAATCTACCTTATTCGCCGTGTGGTCTAACAGATATTGCCGCAACCCCGTCATCGCCACACGGAATAAACTAAAAATCAGCAATCCTAACCCTACCGCCGTTAAGGTTAGTTCAGAACGCTGCACTACCACCCGGTCTAAAATTAATTGGGTAAACAGAGGAGTAACGAGTCCAAATATCTGGATAAATAAGGAAGCCACAAACACTTCCAGCATTACTAAAGAGTGAGGCTTCATTAACTCAAAGAATTGCCAAAAGGGAGTTGTAGTTTCTTTGGCATCCTTTAACCAGGCTGTGGGTTGTAGCAGCAGTGTATAGCCAGTCCAGTTGGCTTTAAATTCTTGGTGGCTAAGGGTGCGTTGACCAATACCAGGATCTGCCACAATCACCTGTTTTTCAGCGATTTCATAGACAACGATGTAGTGCTTCCCCTCCCAGTGAGCGATCGCAGGCAATTTTTGCTTCGCCAATTGGTCAAGACTCGCTTTTACAGGTCGCGTAGCAAACCCAATACTTTCCGCCGCCGCCGATAACCCCCGAAGCGACGAGCCATTGCGGTCAACATTGGCGATATCCCGTAGGCGATTTACACTAAAGTTTTTCCCCCAATAGCGAGACACCATTACTAAACAAGCTGCACCGCAATCTGATCCACTCTGTTGGGCAAAAAAGGGATAGCGCCGAATCACACGCTGTAATAAATGCCCGACTCGCTGCTTGGAGTTGGGAAAATAGGCTTTGCTAATCTTTTTCTGGTGTGGCTCGACTGCTGGCGTTAACAAAATCTTTCTTTCATGAGACAGTTTTGAATCAGATGGAGGGTTCTCTGAATCTACCTGTTGGGGATTACGGGATAGCGCCCTAGTCCACAAATGCTCCCGAATTTGTGGATATTTAGCCATCAGTGGCCACAATACCTCTCCAGGAATGAAACATAATTGCAAGTTTACTGAAGCTCTTGCTGCATAAGGTCTGAAGTCACCCTCTTTAAATAAGGTAAATTCCCCAAAGGACTCTCCCACCTCCAAAGTAGCGATTAACTCATCGCCGCCATCTAGTAACCTGACTTTTCCAGCGATCGCAATATATATACCAGCTTTAGCATCAGTTCCTTGCCAGAATTTGCCGACTTTTGGGTTGATAAATTTAACTTGTTCAAGACAGTGTTGAAATTCCTCTGTCGAAAGAGAATAACCCAGAATATTGTTGAACTGTTGCAGAGAAACTAACTGAGCAGATATATCTTGCGCCATAAATGTCTAAATCTTTTCCTAATTTTGCAAAGTTAATAGGTAAAAATTCGGAATTATCAGGAATAGCTGCCGATTTGAGGTCACTAATCAAGATTTTGGAACTCGTAGCCTTTTCATTACTGCTTTGTTCTGCATTAATAGGTTTTGGTAGTGTGGATAATCCCATTTGTTTGAGCAGTCGCTTGATATGGCGATCGCTTACCTCAATCCCAAATTCCTTTGCTAGATGTTTCGCAAGCCAGTTTGCTGTCCAGCGGCGAAAAGCATAGCCATGATCGCGAGGACTGTTGTTAACTAGTTGCTTCAAACGCTCCAAATACTGATCATTCACAGCTTTCGGGCGACCAATGGGGCAATCTTGCCATTGGTGCGCCATCCCAGCCCGAGCTATGTGTGTCCAATGTCGTGCTGTTGCTGCACAACATCCCAAGGTTTGACAGATATCTGTTTGAGTTTTTCCTTCATCTGCCAACAACATAATTTCAATTCGTTGACGGTAGGATTCAGGTAAACTATCGTCCAAATTTTGTAGTAGTAGTTTCCGCTGAAACGGTGTTAAACACTTACCACCACACGCACTTAAGTATTTAGTCTCAAAACTGACCTGACATTCGGACATATACGCAGAATTTGCTAGTTTTATAAATCTAGATCCACAAATGCCCCATGCTTGATGCATAATTTGTCAAGCATTTCCAAATGAGTGTTTACACGTGCAAATTATTACACTAATAGCGCATGTTATTTTATGTATTTTTTATTATTTATACATCAAGCTACAAATCTCCTTTTTAAATTCTGAAGATTAAGCACTGTATAAGTTTTGATGAAATATTGACTAAATACGATAATTGCGTATATCTACTAAATATTCACTTTATTAGTATAAAAAAATTAGAAATTATAGATAGCTATTATCAAGTAGTATCATTAAAAATTTCCCTAAAAGCTTTTAGAGGGAGCCACAAAAGACTCTATACAGTGATCTGATCGCTCAAAAGCAATACTCTAAGTAACACTTGTTCGTATAGAATTAGATGTATTAAATCTTACTTTAATTGCTATTTAGCTAACTGTTTAGATGTTAACCAAAGGGAGAGTGGCAGTAAAAGTTGTACTTACTCTAGCTTGGCTATTGACTACAATCTAGTCTACGTGTGTATCGACACACTTTTTAGCGATCGCTAGCCTCATAATCCATGCCCAATATCCAATGTCTCTTTAATCAAATCCAAGAGTTGAACCACATTCGCAGCTTATAATCGTGAGGTGAGAGAGGTAAACCCAAATAAATTGGCATCCAGAAAATAAAAGCAGCCAGAATAATAAAAGTTATGGTGACACCTAGCGCCCGCAGTTGTTGATAATAACTGCGAAGGCATTGATCAACAAACCAAGCTATCGCTAAAAAGAGAAATACTACTGCACACATATAGTGGTAAATAAAAACGCACCTCGTAACTTTTACCCAAGGTAATAAGTTAGCGGCATAGTTGATAACTAAATATAATGCAATCCAAGTATCAACACTCAGAGTTGCAGGTACAGAAAAACGCTTTTCCTTTACCAAAAAAATAACGGCTTGCGACACCAGCAACCCAATTAGAAACAACATGGCAGAAACACCAAACCACCACAAAAATGGATTACCCATTGCATGGACATCATAAATAACTTTTCCAGCACCAGGAGGCAAAGGTGGCCCCATTACAGGTAAAGGTTCGGTAATACTTTTAGCTGTTTGATAATAATATGCCATTGGTCGAGTCATCAACGGCCATTTGTACCAGGCAGCACAGTAAGGATGCACGTTGGGACTATTGCCACCTAGCTGTAAGTGAAACTTTAAAATTTGCTGATGTACTGCAATAAATCCATAAGTTTTATCTAGTTGAAGGTGGGGAATCCAGATGATACTGTAGATAAAAGCTGGGATAATTCCTAGATAAAACAGCATTTGAAAAATATTTAGCTGAGTCAAGTTTTGTAGTGGTGTTTGAGATGAGGAAGATAAGGAAGATAAGGGGGCTAAGGGAGAATAAGTACTAACTCCTGACTCCTGACTTACACCTTCTACCTCATGACTTCCACCTTCTGCCGACACTCGCGGACTCGCTACCGCTGCGCTATCCTGCCTCCTGCCTCCGAGTTTGGGGTTAGGAAAAGAATGTATCAAACTAATTACCCACGCTGTTACCCAAATCAGATAAGCACCCAAAAGAAACCATAAACCGTTCCATTTAGTCCCAACTGACGCACCAAAACTGATGCCAGCAAGAACTAACCAAAATGAGCGTCGCCGATTTTGGTTATCTAATGCCAATAATAAAAACCACTGCCCTAACAAACCAAAGATGACAATATAAATATTGTTCAGGGCATAGCGAGACTCAACGAGAAAAAGGCCATCACAGGCTGTGAACAAACCTGCAAGTATTGCAAAGGTACGACGATAACTCAACTGATAAGCGATCGCAGCCACAACTACAGGAATAAATGAGCCTGTGAGGGCATTTATCCAACGATAAGTCCAAGGCGATCGCAATGAACCTGTCAGCCCATTTACAGTATCGTGCCAAAAAGGAATGTGACTACCAATCCAAATGCCGATACCAATAATATATTGACTCAGCGGCGGATGAGCATTAAAAAAGGGTGTATGCGTGAGGTAATTATTACCGAATTTGGCAAAGTAAACTTCATCAAATACCAGAGTGTTAAATCGCTCCATCCCCCAAAACCGTAAGGCAAGTGAGAGAAAGAATACACTCACCATGCCAATTCGGAACCACTTTTTAGTCATTTGTCATTTGTCATTTGTCATTTGTCATTGGGCATTGGGCATTGGGCATTGGGCATTGAGAATAGGGGATGAGTCTTTGATACTCGTCAACGAGTCTTTGATACTCGCCGATGAGTCTTTGATACTCGCCGATGAGTCTTTGATACTCGTGAATGAGTCTTTGATACTCGCTGATGAGTCTTTAATACTCGTCGATGAGGTTTTGAACTCCACTCCCTTGCCCCCCTGTTTTCCCTCCACTCTTCAGGTGCATCTAGTTGAAACAGGAGTAATTCAATATTGTAATATTTGTTTGTCCGTCCCACTGGTTTCATACCCAATCGTTCTGTTACACGGATTGAAGCATGATTTTCTGGCTTCACTACGGCATAAATTAATGGCAGGTTCAGAACACTAAATCCGTAGTTGAGCATAACTTGTCCTGCTTCTGTTGCATACCCTTTACCCCAAGAAGCTCGCCGTAAGTGCCAGCCTACCTCATAATCTTGAGTGGGTAAATCATCTTTGTCGGGCAATTGTTTAAGAAGGATAGTTCCCACAATTGTTGTAGTTTCCTTTTCGACAATTGCCCAAGATCCAGTACCATTGTTGCGTCGGTGGAATCGCTCGATGTTGTCAATCAAACGTTGACGCTGTGACTCAACACTTGTAACGAGAGAAGCTTTACCAAGAAAGTGCGTAACTTCTGGATCACTGTAAATTGCAAACGCTTGTTTGGCATCGCTTTCGGGTATCCAACTGCGAATGATCAAGCGTTCGGTTTCCAAAAGGATTGTCATCTTACTTTTGACTAAACTAAATCGCCATTCTGCAAAATACTAAGATACTTATGGTTGAGCAGTCAAAAGTGTTGTAGACAATTACACAAACAAAATATGGCGATCGCTATGCTATGGGTAGTTATTCCAAAGTTCAGCTACCGTTGGTTATGCAACAGCAAATTCTGAATCTTTCCGCAGTTCTTCAGACCGAAATCCCAATACAATCTGATCCTTCGCCACACCAGCCCTAACCAGTTCCGTTGCTACCCCCTCTTCAGTCCCATCACGTTGAATCCAAATTTTGTCATCAATAATATCAATGTGAATCAGACAGCCGTGAACGCGACGAGTCACAGTAGGAGACAAGTCATAGGCTGGTTCTCTTCCCAAAATCATCAAGAGGTAGCGGTCTTGTTCGCCGTCGAAAACTGTTTCAAATTGAATATCGCCAGTGCTGAAGGGGATTTTTGTATGTTCAATCAGAATATTCCGAATCAACTGCCTGTATTGCTCCAAGGTATCCATTTAAAAATAACCTCTTGCTCTAGCTGAAATAGAACAATATGAACTTTGTAATCTTCTACCAAAAGTTTAGCAATTGGCTCATCAAAGATATCGGCGTATACTTCGTCCCGAACGGCAAGATAGAGGACGCGATCGGGATTGGTTCTACTCATTACAGAGCGGTTGTCCCAGCGCGTGTTCAAGATTAGTCATGTCCGACACGCTGCGAAACGTTTTAATCTCAACGGCTATCTGCTGTCCTTCCTTTTCAGCAGCAATCAATTTCTCTGCACCCAAGTCAACATACATATCCCTTTTTCCCCACTTCAAATGAAATGGATCGTCGGTAATCGTCCAGTCATCTTTGATTAGGGCATTTATTGACGTTCTGGTGGTAACGGTCTTTAGCTGGCATAAATTACTCGAATTACGAATTACTACTCTCGACTTTTGCCACTTCCAGCATTGTCTTTAAGACCGAATCTGGATTCAAACTAATCGAGTCAATTCCTTGTTCCACCAAAAATTGAGCAAATTCTGGATAATCGCTGGGTGCTTGTCCACAAATGCCGATTTTGCGATCGCATTTTTTCGCCGCTTCTATGGCCATTTTTACCATTCGCTTCACACCCTGGCTGCGTTCATCAAACAACCGCGCCACTAATGCCGAATCTCTATCTAACCCCAGTGTCAACTGAGTTAAGTCATTAGAACCAATGGAGAAGCCATCAAATACCTCAGCAAACTCCTCAGCCATAATCACATTATTGGGCAACTCGCACATCACATAAACCTGCAAGTCGTTAACTCCCTGCTTTAAACCATTTTTTGCCATCTCTGCCAAAACCAAACGCCCTTCATCGGGAGTCCTACAAAAAGGAATCATCGGAATAACATTTGTCAAACCCATGTCTTCCCGTACCCTTTTGATGGCATGACATTCTAGGGCAAAAGCTTCTCTGTAGCCTTCATCATAGTAACGTGCCGCTCCTCGCCAACCCAGCATTGGGTTTTCTTCATGGGGTTCAAACTGTCGCCCACCTAATAAATTGGCATATTCATTACTTTTGAAATCTGAGGTTCGGACAATTACTGGTTTGGGATAAAATGCCGCTGCAATTCTACCTATGCCTTGGGCTAATTTATCTACAAAATATTGGGGTTTTTCGTCGTAAAGCGAGGTAATATCAGCAATTTTAGCTTTGACAAATTCATCTTTTAATGAGTCATAGTGAATCAACGCCATTGGATGAATTTGGATTTGGTTAGCGATGATAAATTCTGTCCGCGCTAAACCTACGCCATCGTTGGGAATTGCGGATAAACTTAGTGCTTCTTGGGGATTACCTACATTCATTAAAATTTGAGTGCGGGTGCGGGGTAAGTTCTCTAAAGGAACTTCTTCAACTTCAAAAGGTAATAAGCCTGCATAAACTTTTCCTTCTTCCCCTTCAGCGCAAGAAATTGTTACCTCTTGACCAGGTTTCAAGATTTCTGTAGCATTGCCGCATCCCACGATCGCAGGGACACCCAATTCTCGCGCAATAATTGCGGCGTGGCATGTCCTTCCACCAGAATTGGTGACAATTGCACTGGCGCGTTTCATAATTGGTTCCCAATCGGGATCGGTTCTCTCTGTCACCAAAACTTCCCCGGCTTGGAACTGGTCTAGTTTCTGAACATCTAAAATTAGGCGGGCTTTCCCTTGACTAATTGCTTCTCCAATCGCACGTCCGGTAACAAGGGTGAGTGGCGATTGGGAATCAGGGAGTGGGGAGTGGGTAGATTTTTCCCCATTCCCGATTCCCCATTCCCGATTCCCCAATAACAACCGATAACTCCGCAAGACATTTCCCGTCTTCTGCGACTGGACGGTTTCGGGACGCGCTTGCACAATAAAAAGTTGGTTAGTAATGCCATCTTTTGCCCACTCGATATCCATTGGAGTAGATATGCCGTGGACTTGAGAATAATGGTCTTCAATTAAACACGCCCAATTTGCTAGTTGTAAAATCTCTTCATCACTCAGAGCGAATTTGCCTCTTTCACTGGGCGAAACCGAAACATTTTTCGTAAATTTGGAACCGTCATCATAAATCATTTTCAGTTCTTTACTGCCCAATTTTTTATCGATAATTGGGCGGAAACCAGCTTTTAAAGTTGGTTTAAAAACATAGTATTCATCTGGATTTACAGACCCCTGGACAACATTTTCGCCTAAACCATAGGCGGCTGTAATTAGTGCCGCATCCTTAAATCCGGTTTCTGTGTCAATGGAGAACATTACCCCAGAGGTTGCCAAGTCAGAGCGCACCATTTTTTGTACGCCCACAGCTAAAGCAATGCTAAAGTGGTCAAATCCCTTGGCATGACGATAAGAAATAGCGCGATCGGTAAATATGGAAGCAAAGCATTTATGACAAGCTGCTAAAACTCCTTCAGCACCGACAACGTTGAGATAAGTTTCCTGTTGTCCGGCAAAACTAGCATCGGGTAAGTCTTCAGCGGTGGCGCTAGAACGGACTGCAACATCTGTCTCTGCATGATATCGTTCACATAGACTTTGGTAGGCTGTAGCGATCGCCTCTCGCAATTCTACAGGAAATGGAGTGTGAATTAAGAGCGATCGCGCTTTTTTCCCCCGTTCTCGTAAATTTTTCACATCTTCAACATCTAAGTCAGCAAAGAGTTTACGTAGCTTTGCTTCTAAGCCGGCTGATTGAATGAAATAACGATAAGCGTAAGCAGTGGTGGCAAATCCCGTGGGAACATTAATGCCTTTGGGCGTTAGCTGTTGAATCATTTCGCCCAGTGAGGCATTTTTACCACCAACTACGGGTATATCAGCAATACCAACTTCATCAAACCAGAGAATGAGCGATCGCTCTTGGGCAGATAGAGATAAAGTGCTTTTAGATACTGTAGCCATAAATATTACCTTTTAAGTTTATACTCAACTTGTAAGTGCATAACTCGTACTATATTTTTCCCATATTCAATTTTAGATTTTTGATGTTGTCGCGTAGTCTTAGATTTAGCAAGGAAATACAAGGCAATAGGCAATAAAAATTAACAATTATTCGGGTTAATTACTTTATAAAAATACCAGACACAATTCACGATGGCGCAATTAGAACGACTGTTGAAAATGGCAGAAGATGAGCTAACTGAATACAGCACTGATGCCCGTAAAATGGAAAAACTACGCCGTAAAATAGGTTTAACAGTATCGGCAGACGAACAGCAGCAAGTCAAACAGGCATTACTTGCTACTATGAAATCTAATATAATTACTCAAATTGTAGAAGAACAAAGACAAGCAGTAGCTTTACCATTTTGGGGAATTGCTGGATTGGGTTTGTTATTGGGAATTTCTTTAAATCAACCCATAGGCTTATTAGCGTCTGTAGTTGGGACTGTATTAGCTTATAGAATTCAGAAATGGGGTTGGAAATTGCAGGCAACTCGTTTATTGTTACAAACGTTAGAAGATATTGAAACGCGTATTTCCCAACCTACTAAGTAACAAAACAGATGCACTTTATAGATAATTTTTATGTGCAGCTTGCAGTATTTTATACTACAGAATCAACTAATCACTTGATCTACACCTCGTAAGCAGTTAACAATTCCTTTGGGATCACCATAGCAAAAAAATTAGATATTGGATTTGAGATCAGGTATTTATAATCGTGGTTTGCGTGCAATGAATGCTATATAGCCCTCAATACGGTTCGGTTAAGGCAAAAGACGCGATGAATCGCCGTCTCTACAATAATCGGTCTTTTGTAGAGACGGCGATTTATCGCGTCTTTGTGATAAATTATCAAATCTTCTATATTTCTAAGATTCTCTTCCCGATGCCCAGGTATCACGCCATTTGACAGTGCCTTCTTTGGCAATCACCCAGCGACGATTTACCAAATTTTCGCGCAGAGGCGATCGCCCTTCCCGCCACATGGCATATTTATAAGCAATCAGCTTACCAGCACTCTCATCAAAGGGAATCTCGGCAGACCAGGTGTTCGAGTTGATGTACTCTAAAGGATATGCTTTGCTGATATCCCAGTTACCCAACTCTGGGCAATCTCCTGTCACCACAATGATTTCACCGGGTTGGGTATCTACGCCATTGAGTTGGACGCGGACAATTGTCTGTGCTTTAATCCGTTCGCCAACGTGGCTGAAAACAAGCACTCCCCGTTCCTCTAGTACCAGGTTATAAATCTTGCCGTCTTTCACTTCATACTTGTTGCGAGTCACCACGCAAGTATGTTCCCCATCAGGTAATTCTGTTTCTACTTCTGGGAGAGTAACTTCTCCTCCCCGGTTTAAAGCTACAAAACACAGAGAGTCACGATAGCGGCGTACATAACAGTAAATATCAGGTGTTAAGTATTTTTGCCAGTGGCTACCCATTGATACAGCAGGATTCAGTCGCCGTAAGCCAGATAGCAACCTGATGCAACGATAAATCTCACTCTCAGTATCCCAATTTTCCATCATCGGGCGGTTATACGGGTCGTTACCGCCATCGGTGTCGTCATGCAAATACTGTTCTGTACCGTAGTAAATGCAGGGAATACCGCGACATGTCATGATTAAGGCGATCGCTACTTTCAACATCGCTGGATCAGGATTCAGCGATTGGAAGCGGGACATATCATGGTTATCGATGAAAGTGATTAACTCTGTTGCCCCGTTGTAACGATAATCCTGATCAAAAATGTATTGAATTGTTTGGAATCCCATTTCTGAACCTTGCCCTAGTGCGGCTCGAATTGCTACACACAGTCCAAAGTCTAGAAGTGTCATACCTGAGTGGTTAACAAATTCTACGGAGCGATCGTCACTAGGATTACTGTAAATCCATTCACCAAAAATAAATACATCTGGTTTGTGATTCGTCATCTCGCCAGTGAATTCTTGCCAAAACCAGATCGGCATGTGCTTGACAGTATCAACCCGCAGTGCATCTACACCTCTGTCTAGCCATTGTTTAATAGCTGACTTAATATACTCCCGATATTCTGTATTGTTTTCATTAAAGGTTGCTAGACCAGCTAGTTCACAATTCTGCACTTGCCAATCGTCTTCCCAGTTTTGCACTTCACCATAGTGGTGATACCAATGATTGACATCATCATTGAAGTCAGCAATTTTCACACCATCATCATATAATTCCCCTTTGCTACCGCTGGTATCAGGGCTGCTATGGTTGCAGACAATATCTAGCACCAGCTTCATATTCCGCTTGTGCAGTTCTGCAATTAACCGATCAAAGGTCGTATTTTTTTCTTCTTGGGTAGCATTTAAAGAAGGATTCTCTCCATCGGCAATGTAGCGAGGATTGATCCGTTTAAAATCTTTTGTCCAATAGCCATGCATCGCGGCATTGCTAATAAATAATTCTTCTACTTGCTCAAATAGTGGAGTCAGCCAAATGGCTGTCACTCCCATGTTTTTAAGATAGTCTAATTTGTCGATGACACCTTGCAAGTCGCCACCCCAGTACTTACCCCAATCTTGTCTATTTGGATCATACAGTTCTGAGTTTACACCTTCGCTGTTATCTGGATCGCCATCATAAAAGCGATCTACCACAAGAAAGTAAATAGTTTCCTGACGAAATTCAATATCTCTGGTGTAAAGAAACTCTAAGTCAATCTCAGTTTCTGAGGGTGGGCTTTCTATGATAGCTTCTACTTTTTCTTGTGCAGAATCAACTTTATATTGATCTGGTGAAAACTGGGATGGAGGGGTTTTTACCATAAAAAAACTCAAAATTTCATGTAATTCACAGTTGTAGAAACAACAGTACAACGTTTTGAGTATTGTGTGTCGCTACAAACTTCGGTATTGTGACATCCTGCCTACGGTGTAGGTATCTATCGCTAGCTAGTTTATAATTCTATCGGTAGACATAATTCATCTGCTAGAGGATAAAAATAAAGGAATATAGCAGTTATTAACAGTAATTGCTTGATAACAAAAATTTACAATATCTCGTTAAAGTCACCTGCGGTAAATACTGAGCCTAGCTTGGTTTAAGTGTATATTCGACAACAGATTTTATAACATCTAAACTCCCAATACGGTTCGGTTAAAGGAGAAAGGGACAAGAGGAAAGGTTTTGAATACATCCTTTACCCCTTTCCTCAGACCACAAGGAAAGTGAAAACGCTTACCCGAACCGTATAGCCTCAATTTCTTCTGTGTTGAAATCAGAATTTGTACTGCGAAGTCAACACCTGGCTAATAACCTGATGGAATGCAAACTTGATCAAGTTCACCCTGTCAATTACTACCATTTGAAAGACTCGATTAGCGCTCACTTGAATTACTATGAAATACCAGGCATCCTGGGGAGAGTAAGGACACCAAGGTTACTGCTTAGATTCAAGTTTTTACTAAAATATCGCGATCGCTTCCTGTATGTCTCAAATCATCAGAGGGTAAGTCAGGAGTTTGTGGAGTGGATTACAGCAAGGCTCAATTGGCGCTGGAGATTAGCTGTCAACAAGGTTTCGTTACACCTGAGCAATACCAAGTAAACCAGATATTAGCGAACTTTTTTTCTAGAAGATTTGCTTCATTGGTGAAGAGTGCTGAGTTAAAAAACCACCACGCCACTTGCTTATGGGGAAAACTCTCAAACCTTACTCAGCACTCAGCACTGAGTAAGGTAAACTGACCATTGTCACTTTCAATCTATTATTACTATCAACCAATTAATTTAGGTAGCAATTATGACCAAATATGACAAGGTTTTTAACTCACCAAAGACATCAGAAGAATCACTCAGTCCAGAAGAAGCGGTGGCGGCGATCGCAACTGTCACCGCGATCGCTGATTCATCGATTGAAGATGTAGATGCAGAAAGTTTAGCTGGTATCCTTTGGGAATTCGAGGTCTTTGAGGAATACTCAGAAGATGAAATCGCAGAAATAGTTGATAGACTCCTCGCCATTGCAGAAGAAGAGGGAATCGGGCCTTTGTTTAATGTCGCCAAAGTATCTCTTTCTGATGAATTAGTGCTGGATGGTTTTGCTGCTGGGGTAATCGTGCTTTTAGATGATGAACTCGCCATCCCCAAACCGAAACAAGCCTACCTCAAAAAGCTACAAGTAGCCTTGGAACTTGAGGATGAAGAAGCGGAGGAAATCATCAAGGAGGTAATTGCAGCCTTTCAAGAAGCAGAAGACGAAGAATATGCAGACGATGATGAAGATGAAACAGTAGTCATAGAGGATTTTACTGAACAGACATATCAATCTCCTTTAGGTAATTTTACTGTGCCGATTCCAGTTGATCCGCAACAAGGCGGTAGAATTCAAAGCCAGGAAGGAGTAGTTGGCTTTTCTGATGACGTTGGTACTTTGCTAAGAATCGATTATTATCCTTTCCCTCTAGAACAGTTAGAGGAACTGGAGTCTGTTGGACAAGAAGAATATTTACAAACAATTTTAGTAGACAAGTATGTACCCCAAGCGATTTTTGTCAATGTACCAGATGCTTCGGTGGAGTATACCGAATATCTGGAAAATACTTTGCGAGGCGCTTACTATGTGTTGATCGATATGCCCAAAGGTTCGACGATTTCTAAGCAAGAAAATAATGGAACTGCAATCAGATTAGATGCGTATCGGGGACTGCTCACCTTTATCAGTGGTGAATTTTTGTATATAGTTAGTAGTCAGCACAGTTTTCTCAACGGCGAAACTCCCGATTCTGTTGAAGAAGAAGCCGAAGACATCAAGGAGAGTATTTTAGAGTTTGTTGAAACTATAGAGTTTACTTAGTACAGCATTTCATTAATTTGTCGCAAATCAAATTTGGCAATACTCTGCATTTTTAATGCATTTACCTGCATTAAAAACGTTATGCTTGTACGCAAATGTCACCCCAAAAAAGGGTCAAAAATAGAAGAACATACTTTTAAAATCGGCGGTTATAACCCGCTTCTAGACAAGCAAAACCCACCTCCGTGGGTTTCAAACACTTAATTTTTTCTTAATTGGTATTGAAAACAGATGATGTCCTCAATTCAGTGTCTATAACTCATCAACTTATCTGATGTACATTTGGAAAGGGCGATGTCTGACGACAAGCCCGGAGAAAACAGAAAATCTCTGGCTTCGCACTGGGTATCTACACTTGTAATTTTTCATGACAATAACCCTGCTGAACAATCGCTATCAAATTATCCAGGTAATCGGCGCTGGTGGGTTTGGCGAAACCTTTCTAGCAGAAGATGTCCACATGCCTTCTCGCCGTCGCTGCGTGATTAAGCAACTAAAACCAATAACCAATAATGACCCGCAAACCTACCAACTGATCCAACAGCGATTTGAACGGGAAGCAGCAACCTTGGAGTATTTGGGTGAAAGTAGTCACCAAATTCCGAAACTCTACGCCTACTTTTCTGAAAACGGGCAATTTTACCTTGTCCAAGAATGGATTCACGGTCAAACCCTGACAAAAATTATCGAAGCCAAAGGATTTGAGACTGAAACTGCTGTTCGGGAAATTCTCTTGAGTCTGCTTTGGGTCTTAGATTATGTTCACAGCAAAGGCATTATTCACCGGGATATCAAGCCAGATAATATTATTCTCCGTTCTGGGGATGGTAAGCCAGTTTTGATTGATTTTGGTGCAGTTAAAGAAACAATCCGTTCAGTGGTGAATTCTCCAGGACAGCCGACGCGATCGCTTGTCATTGGTACGCCTGGATATATGCCTAGCGAACAAGCCGTTGGCCGCCCAGTTTACGCCACTGATATTTACAGCTTAGGCTTAACGGCGATTTATCTACTGACTGGCAAACATCCACAAGAACTAATAACCGATCTGAAAACTGGGGAAATACTTTGGCAGCAACACGTCCCTAATGTCTCTTCCCAATTGGCGGAGGTACTCAATCAGGCAATTAAGCCTCATGCTGGCGATCGCTACAGCACTGCCAGTAAAATGCTACATGCCTTGCAATCTGGTAATAATATACCTCCTGAGTTAGCTGCAAATACTCCCACAGTCAGTTTTTCTCCCCCTGCTGCATCGACTCAACAAACCCAGGCATTGTATTCCCCACAAAAAAATTCTGTGATTCCAGGGTATTCCACTCCTGGAAACTGGCAAAAACCTGCTGTGATTGTTGGTACTTTGCTGGTAGGTAGCTTGCTTGGTGCAGTCGCCATTTCTAATATGACTCGTCAGCAACAACCAGAAACAACTATTGCGACAAGTCCCACGCGATCGCCAGAATCTTTGCCTACCGATCCTGCATCTCCCGAACCGTCTGTTTCTTCCCAAACTTCTCCAGTTCCAGTTGTACCCGCTTCACCATCACGACAGCCAGTAATTCCCGATCCTTTGCCAATCTTTAATCCCCCAGTTGTATCTAAACCACAGCCAGAAAAAGAGCCTGTAACATCAGATACACCAGCAGCAGAAGTGCGTTCTACACCACAGCCAGAACCAGAGAATATTACACCTCCCACACCAGAAGCACCTTCGCAACCACAGAAGAATGATGAGTCACCGAGTAAATTAGCTGCCACTAACAGCAGCCAAAGTGTTCCCGCATTTCCTACAGGTACATCAAGAAGCACGGTAGAAGCTACCCTCGGCAAACCAAATCAAGATTTAAGAGGCGCATGGGGCAAGACTCGTGCCGTTGTTTACAAACTAGTGCCAAACAAAATTGACCTTGGCTACCTATTTGATCGTAATTCTAAAGTGCTGCGTCAAACTGAGGTATCTTTTGCCCAATCGGTAGATCCACAGCTAATGGAGGCTACCTTGAATGGAATGTTAAGTGGGCAAGCCACTGAAGAAATTAAGCAGGGACTCAAAAAGGTACAAAAGCGCCAGTCTGATAATTTTAGTTTTCAGAATGGCTCAGTTAAAGGTCAGATAATCCGCCAACAATGTGATTTTATTTACATCAGCATTTGGGATGCAGATTTACATGATTTTGTGAATCCATCTACAGGTAAAAGATGTTAATGTCCTGGGAAACACTGTTCTCAAAAGTTAGATTTTTGTATCCTTTAACACAGATTTAGTATTCAATATAGTTCTTAAAAAACTGTCTTTATTGCTCTACAATCAAGACAGTTTCAGTCTTCACAATCACAAAAACCCAATTTTTAGAATTAGTGCATTTGTTTTCTAGGTTTTGCAACTAAACCCATGCCCAATGCCCAATACCCGTTTTCAAACTGAGTTTTAAATTCTTAATCTTCATAAAGTTATAAATATCATTATTAAGTTTTTAATAATACTTGTCTCAGGTTCTACATTCATGTCGTAAAGTGCGATTGGAATTGTGTAATCTGAAGACAGCAAAGCTAAATTATTCAATTGAGGTCTGATGACTCCTACAATTATGCGTCAGCTTTGGTCAGTGGTTGAAACTGCCCAAGCCAAGCTCCTCTTACAACTGGATGATGCTAGCTTGGTACAGTGGTTAGTGAAACAAACCGAAACGCAAGTGTTGTTAGATTCTAACGAAACTGATTATCTGTGCCACTACATTCAATCTCGGCTAGCCCTTATACGTGATATGGCCCATGAACGTCAGTGTTCATGATGCCTACGGCGGGCTACGCCAACATAAAATCACGATGAATTGATTGATAGTCAAGTATTATTACTATTGACTATTGGCTTTTTGGGGAAAATAACCTTCCACTAAGCAGTCAGAGCCGACTACACGCCAACGAACACGTTCTAGAGACAACGCCTCAGTCATGGTGGTAAAACCTAAATCGCCCACAGGTGTGGGAGCAATGCTACCACCAATGATTTTCGGGGCGATAAATGCTAGAACTTTTTGCACTGCTCCTTGAGCGATCGCACTAGCAGCTAAGGTACCACCACACTCCCACAACACGCTACAAAAACCCCGTTCATATAAGTACGCCATTGCCTTATCTGGTGTAAGTGACGTTAATTCAACCACTTCCACCCCCTGCTTGAGCAACAGTTTTTGGAAGTCGGGATTAGCACCCTCTTGTGTCAACACCAAAGTTGGAGCATCCGCAGTTTGCCACAAATGGGCACTTTCCGGTAAGTTGAGATGGCGACTCATCACCACCCGCAGGGGATTATGTGCCTCCACCTGATGGCTGGTTAAATAAGGATTATCTTGTCTGACTGTGTTACCACCGACAATTATGGCATCGCAACCCGCCCGCAACTGATGTACTTCATTGCGGGCCTCTTGGCTTGTCACCCAAGCACTGTGACCAGAGGTAGTGGCAATTTTGCCATCTAAAGTCATGGCATATTTTAAAATTCCCAAAGGTCGCTTGTAGAGAATGCGATGGATAAAAGCTTCATTTAGTTGACAACAAGCTGACTCTTCTACTCCTACCAACACTTCGATCCCCGCCGCACGTAAACGGGCAATTCCACCTCCAGCTACCAGGGGATTGGGATCAACCATACCCACTACTACTTTTGCCACCCCTGCTTCGATCAATCCTTCCGAACAAGGGGGAGTACGTCCGTAGTGGTTGCAAGGTTCGAGTGACACATAGATTGTTGCACCACGAGCGCGATCGCCTGCTGCTTTCAAAGCAAACACTTCTGCATGAGGCTCACCTGCGCGGGGATGAAACCCTTCGCCGACAATCTCGCCATCCTTGACAATCACCGCTCCCACTAGCGGATTTGGCGAAGTACGCCCTAAAGCACGGCGAGCAAGTTCCAAACACCGCAGCATCATGCGAGAGTCAAAGTCACTTCCTACCTTTTCCTTCGGTGGTGAATTCGATCCAACTGCTGACTCCACTAGATGTATATTTTCCTGAGTGTGATTTGGTAAGGATGCATCTGCTTGAGCGACCACTGGGAAATTATCCATAATTTTAAGCAATACTGTAAATATTCTGCACGCGATCGCCCAGCCTTTCCACAGGAGAATCGCGCTTTAATCCTGATATAAACAGTAATATTCAGGCAGGAGTACGGGAAAGCGGAGCAGATGCTCTCTACGAAACGTTTTGCTATCGCCGTGTAGCAGCCGTAGCTGACAGGATCTTGCGACAAACTTTTGTCTCCGACATGCTACGCGATCGCAAAATCTAAAATCCAAAATGGTATGAGATGGGTTACAAAGAAAGGCAGAAAGCAGGGGGCAGAAGGCAGGAGGAAAGAAGTATGAATGAAAACTTTAGTTCTGGGTCATTGCCCAGCCAAAAAAAGAATTGGATTGATCGGAAAGTGCCGCGAGATACAAAGCGTCCTTGCTACAATCTCATGGTTTTTAAACATTGGTTCCTCCTGCCTCCTACCTCCCTTCTCCTGCCTCCTGAATTTATGTTCGCCGATTAACCAGGGTAGCGCTAGCTTGATCAACAGGCATCAGCACAACTTCATTAATATTGACATGGGGCGATCGCGTCACGCAGAAAAATATCACATCAGCCACATCATCTGCTGTTAGAGGTGTAACTCCCTGGTAGACTTTATTGGCGCGTTCAGTATCTCCGTGAAAGCGCACCTCGCTAAATTCTGTTTCTACCATACCAGGATCAACGGAAGTTACACGTACCCGCGTTCCCAACAAGTCTTGTTTTAAACCTTCAGAAATTGCTCTGACAGCAGCTTTGGTAGCACAGTAGACATTACCACCGGGATAAGTTTGATGTCCAGCAATGGAACCTAAATTTACCACATGACCGCGATCGCGACTTACCATTCCAGGAACAACATAGCGGGAGAGGTAAAGTAAACCCTTAACGTTAGTATCAATCATGTCTTCCCAGTCTTGAAAGCTGGCTTCGTGTAACTTGTCTAAACCGCGACTTAGACCAGCATTGTTAATGAGAATGTCGATATCAGACCAGGCAGGGGGTAGAGTCGCAATGGCAGATTCAACAGCGCTGCGATCGCGCACATCTAACTGTAATAAATGAATTTCAGTACTAAAATCTTTATTGAGAGTATCTGCTAGCTGCTGCAAACGTTCCAGTCGTCGTGCCGCTAAAATCAGTTTTGCACCCACACCAGCGAAGATTCTTGCACAAGCAGTACCAATACCACTACTTGCACCAGTGATCAAAATGATTTGATTTTGTAGGGAAGTCATTGTTAGTCAAAATTCAATAGTCCCGTGTTAGAGGTTGTTTGAAAAGTCCTCTTGTCGGTATCAAAAGTTTTAGATCCCCCTAAATCCACGCCACTTGCTCTACTTGGGGAGACCCCAAGACCGCAGTGGCTCCCCTTAAAAAGGGGGACTTTGACTCCGGTTCCCCCCCTTTTTAAGGCTACGGTGTATACACAAGTCCTAAAAACCTAGCTTGATAAGACTTTCCTCGTTCCCAGTCTCCGACTGGGAATGCATTCATTGAGTCTCTGACTCAATGCCAGATTGGAGGCAGAGCCTCAACGAGGAGCATTCCCATGCAGAGCATGGGAACAAGATAAACGAGAGAACAATGAAAAATCAAACTTTTTTGACTTGTGTATACACCGTAGCTTTTTAAGGGGGGTTAGGGGGGATCAAAAGTGCCTAAAGTTACAGAGAAATACTTTTCAAACATCCTCTTAATTTAAATACAAGATTTAGCAATTTAGCAAGTTATTGAGTCCTAATATATAGGACTAATATTTTATTTTTGAACAAAACTCAGTACACCTTTATTCCTTCTTCCCAGTCCCCAGTCCCCAGTTCCTTACCTCTACGAGTGATTCAGAAATCAAATATGAGTCCTATATTAGGTTAACTTTATACATAGGCGTAAAGGAGTGGTACAATAACAACGACTATTTAATCTTACATAAAGTTTAAATCGCCGCAGTACTAGAGTTACTAAATATACCACAATTCCCTAATACACAAAATAAAAAGTTAAAAATAACACTTAAACCAATCATGTTTAACTGAGAACAATGCAATGAGAGGATATTAGCGGAAGATGCTTTAAATAAATCATTAGCATTTAAAAATAACTCAAATAGTTTCTAAGTAGTTCCAAAACTGTATGTTGCAATAATGTCAAATTGAAGAATTTTTATCTGATGTGTCTAAGCTCCTATGGTCAAGCGATCGCTCGAAGCATCAGTTAGCGGAATTCAACAAGCTAAAAAAGCGTTTGCTCATAAGGGGTGGACACAAGACAACTTGGCTTTTGAAGTCAACTTAAAGACTCGCCAACCAATTTGGCGGTTTTTTAGTGGGCGTTCGGTTGACCGTCATATCTTTATAGAAATTTGCTCTGTGTTGTCGTTGAATTGGCGGGAGATTGCGGCTAATCCTCCAGAAGAATTTTCTGAATCAAAAGAACTTGGTGCTGCTGAATTTTTAGATATTGATGCTCTAGTACAATTTGTGCGATCGCAACGCTTTGACAAAATTCAACACCAGTGCGGTACTTTGCAGTTATTAGATGTTAGTCGCCCCGTTAGAATCAACGACATTTACATCGATGTCAACATTTTGGAGGAGATTGCCAGCTTTCAGTGGTTAGAGTTTGCTGACTTGCAAAAGTTTACATCAAAAGAATTCGAGGGCTTTGGTTTAGGTGAAGTATCCCAAACACAAATGGCGGGGATCACGGCAGTTCAAACTTACTCAAAGCTACGGGTGTTGGGTAAACCGGGAGCAGGTAAAACCACTTTTTTACAACATCTGGCGATTCAATGCAACCGAGGGAGATTTGCTGCAAATCGGGTTGCCATTTTTGTCACCTTAAGAGATTTTGCCGATGAGTCTAGAGAAGCAGGAGAGATCAATTTACTCAACTATATTTGCAAAGAATTCCTCATCTGTGGAATTTCAGATTTATCTGTGCTTGAAACTTTGTTGTTGGAGGGCAGAGTATTGCTGTTGCTGGATGGATTAGATGAAGTACTCCATCAAGAGAGCAAGGCTGTTGTCAACGAGATTCGCAGACTCTCTGAAAAGTATCAAAAGAATATGTTTGTCGTCACCTGTCGCACAGCGGCTAAAGCTTTCAACCTTAGACGCTTTACAGATGTTGAAATTGCCCCATTTAGTCAAGACCAAATTGTTGCTTTTGCTCAGAAGTGGTTTACAGCACTTACAAAAACGAACATCCAGAATAAACAAGAACAGGCAATTGAGTTTATTAATAAACTAGATTTACCCGAAAACTTACAATTCCGTAGACTTGCTGTCACTCCCTTGTTTTTGCATCTCGCCTGCTGGGTTTTTCATCACCAGAACAAATTTCCAACCCAAAAAGCTGCGTTTTATAAGCAGTGTTTAGACCTCCTGCTGGGCAAATGGGACGAAACTAAAGCAGTTGAGCGGGATGAAGTGTACGAAGGCTTTTTATTACCACAAAAGCTGAAGTTACTGAGTCAGGTTGCTAGCGCGACATTTGAACAGGGTAATTACTTTTTTGAACAACGCATTGTTGAACAATACATTAGCGATTATATCTGTGATTTACCGAATGCTTCGACGGAACCAGAGGAATTGCAATTAGATAGTGAAGAGGTACTTCAGGCGATAGAGTTACAACATGGATTACTAGCAGAACGAGTGCGGGGAATTTTCTCCTTCTCTTATTTGACGTTTCAAGAATACCTAACTGCTCGAAAAATCGTTGCCAGTTATAATTTACAAGCATTAGGACAACCGTTAGAACGTCTGGTGAGTCATATTACTGAACCCAGGTGGCGCGAAATCTTTTTGTTAACGGTTGCCATGCTGCGGAGTGCAGATTTCTTAGTACTCTTGATGAAGAAAGAAGTTGATGCGCTAGTGGCTCAAGATCCATATTTGCAAAAATTTTTAACTTGGGCAAATCACAAGTCCCTTGCCACTCCCCCCCAGCCTATTGCAATTCGCGCGTTTTACTTCACTTTGGCTCGAAATCCTCACCTGATCTCGCACTTTGCTCTTGTCTGCATCTTCGATCAAGATATTTTTTTGGATGCGGCATTAGATAACCTAGTAATGAAATGCAAATATAATTTTGCCGATGCCTATGCCTGCGACGATGCTTTGAGTTATGCTTTAGCGATCGCTCAAGATGCTGGCTTACATCAAGCTTTACAACAACTTAAAGACCTACTGCCTGATCCAGAACAAAGTAGAGAAAGGGTTCAGACATGGTGGCACAGAAGTTATCCTGCCTGGATGGAACAGTTAAAAACTGCGATCGCCAACCATCGAAACATTGAGCATCACTGGCACTTCAGCCCACAGCAACAACAAGTATTGCAACAATATTACGATGCCAATCAGTTGCTTATCGATTGCCTTAATAGCAACTGTGAGATCACAGAGGTTGTGCGCCAGGAGATTGAAGCTAGTTTGTTGTTGCCGAGAAAAGAACTCTTAGAGCGGGAATGGTAGGGGGCAAGGGGGCAAGGGGGGCAGGGGGGCAGGGGGCAGGGAGCAAAGGAGAAGTTGCAGTGAGTCTTTCCCCATAGGTGTCAACTTAACGTGAAACCCTTGTCAAGACGCGATATTGAGTTCACTCGCTGACCATCACGATTCGCGTTACCCCACCCTAACCCTCCCCTTGTAAAGGGGAGGGAACTGGATTTCTTTTTCCCCCCTTTCCAAGGGGGGATTAAGGGGGGTAAAACGTATGTGGAATAAGCGTTTAAGCTTAAGTTGACACTTATGGTCTTTCCCCAATGCCCCATGCCCAATGCCTAATGCCTTTTCATTTCGCTGCAACTTTGACTCTAGCTACAGAGATTTCTGCTGGTTCCATGAGAACTTGGACAGGTGTAGATGAGCTTTTCAACCACAGCAGCACTGCGGGAGTTACACCCAGCAACAAGCCTAGCAACACGGGTACAAAGAATCCAGATGTTAAGCTCATGACTGTAGCGAAACCAAAGTTACTTAAATAAACTGCAAAAGGTATATTAAGTTGCGATCGCTCCCAGTTAATTGGATTATTTCTCCACAACAGTGCAGTCACAGCCATAAATACTGAACTAGTACCCAGCCACCCCGCAAAATTTTGGTAAGGCATTCCAAAGAAGGGGCCTGGTTGTTGCCAATACCAAAAGGGTAGAGAAGTTTGACTCATTGCCGGATCGAGAACAAAATCCCAGGAGGTTAGTAACAAAGCACCCAAAGCGATCGCACTTATATGCCGCCACAAGTTGGGTTTTTTGTCCACTTCTAAACCTGCACGTGCCAGCAGGTAAGAAACAAATCCCAAATAAAACCACGACAAGGGGATTGTAAATGGGACTAAACCCGCAATCTTATAACCTAAACCGCTTAGGTAACTATAATGACCAAATGGAAAACCAGTACTGGTTCCTAGTAATTCACTTCCTAGAGAAATAAATACTGATGGCAACAGAAATGCTAAGGCGCGACCTAAACCTAAAATCCTCGTGGCATATAAGAAAACACCTGCCGCACCTAAAATCATATAAACTACACCACCTCCTGCCATACTCCATTGAATGGCAGTTTGTGCAAGCTCGGATAAGTTAAAAATCACTTGGGCATTAGGTATAACCAGTAGTATTCCTACCAATCCAAATACTGTTGATACGATATGACCAATGAGGCTTACGCGTTCAGCAATAACAAGTTGTCTCATGGTAATTCCTTTTTACTCACTGCTAATGAAGCGCTATTCATCCGAGCCATTGGTTAAAAATTTCCTAGCATTTGTTCTGACTTTTCACGTTATGTGGAAAAGCCAGGAAAAACCTAACCCCCTAACCCCCTTCCCTACCAGGGAAGGGGGAAAATTCAAAGTCTCTCTCCTTTTAGGAGAGAGATTTAGAGAGAGGTTTTCCAGATACCGTGAAAAGTCAGGCATTTATTAGGGACTGGTAGTTGATTTATAACCAGCTAAAATGAGCATTAATGATATTGAAATCTTGCTCTAATTGTTTGTCCAAATTGAATTTTTGGATAACTTCATCTCAGGAGTAACTATAAGTTTTGAAATCTTTGATTTGTTTGACTAAATCAGAGTTGTCTTGCTGCTTGAAGCTTCCCCTACTGTTCTGCTAGTACTCTGATTTCATAAAGTTCTCGCTGAATGAAATTGGATGTAAACATCAAGCGCTTACGACTACTGTTTACAAAAAAGAATCTCTGATTACGAGATTGATGGCTAAATTTGATTTGTTCCCCTCGGCAAGAGTAGATTTTACCCCGAATTAAATCGGTAGATTTAAACATTTTCCACCTCCTCATCCTCCTTATCAAAAACCTACTTACAGCAGAATTAAGAATTAGCTATGTCCCACTGCACTCAGCACTCAGCACGGGCTAAACGCCCCGCTACCGCTAACAGCACTCAGCACTCTTCATTTCACCAGCTTGAAATTTGCTGTATGTCGTAAGTAAATCTGTTTCGGTAAGGAGTATCATCGTTTCTGCACCAACTCTGCCAAAGTCAGGCTCTAGCCCTAATGCCATCTCAATGACATACATCCATCTGCCATATTCAGGTGTGTAGCTGCGTACAATCCCTTCTCCACCAACAAAGCTCACCCATTGGGCATTACGAAACTTAGGCCTCCTCATGAAGGTTGCAGTCATGCGTAAGACTCCTCTAATTAATAGTTGATACCTTATGTTTTATTAAAAAAAATCAAATATATTATGTATCTTTTTAAGTAAAAATGTAAGATATAAACTGTACCTTTGGAATGTTTTAGGTGCAGATTATACAATTTATACGTAATTCAAACGTTTATTCAAACATTGGATGCAAGAATTCAGAACTCAGGAGTCAGAAGTCAGAATTTATAAAAGGTTTGATATCAAAAGTACATTCATCCCTTCAAGTTATCTCCTGAGCTTTCCACTATTCTGACTCCTAAACTCTTACCATTTGATATGGCAATCCTAAATCATTCGTGAAAAATTAGATCCCCGACTTCTCAAAGAAGTCGGGGATCTGGACAGTACCTCAATTACGAATTACGAATTACGAATTACGAATTACCTGTCCCTCGTCCACTCAAATTTGCAATCATCAATACCAATTCACTAAGCTCAATCGGTTTAGCTAGATGCGTTTGAAAACCAGCATCGATCGCCCTTTGCCGCTCTTGTTCGGTGGCATAGGCAGTGATTGCTGCTGCTGGAATTTGTCCCCCAGCTTCAGCTTCAAGCCCTCTCACCTGACGAATCAGGGAAAAACCATCCTCCTCTGGCATCCCAATATCTGCTAAAAGCACATCATATTTGCCAGGAGATTCAGTTAAAGCAGCGATCGCTTCCCTTGTCGATGTCACAATTACTACTTCAGCCCCAAACTCTTCTAACATCGACTTGATTAAGTCGCGGCTATCCGCTTGATCGTCTACAGCCAAGATGCATAATCCTTTAAGGCTCAAGGGTGGATTTTTACCATTTAATGTGTGCTGAGTCTCTGACAAAACGCTCGGCTCTAAATAAGTTGGCGGTGTAATTTCCGGCGGTATTGAGCGCAGAGGTAGCCTGATGGCGATCGTGGTTCCTAGTCCCTCACCTGGGCTTTGCGCTTGAACTGTTCCACCGTGAAGTTCTATCAGATGACGGACGATTGACAAGCCTAATCCAAGTCCCTGACTTGTTTTGCTGCTGCTGGAATCTCCTTGGCGGAAGCGATCGAAAATGTATGGCAGCAAGTCTTCCCGGATGCCAATTCCTGTGTCGCTGACTCGAAGTTCAGCATGAGTAGATACAGCTTCGAGCATAATTCCCACTCGCCCACCGACTGGAGTGAACTTGATGGCATTAGAAAGTAAATTCCACAGAACTTGCTGTAAACGGTCAAAATCTCCGACAATCGTCGCCGAGTTCAAGTTTGAAACAATTTCAATGCTTTTCGCCTCTGCGGAAAATTGGATAGACTCAATGGCGGCATTCACTACTGAAACTAGATCGATTAGACGAGTATTTAAATGAAGCTTGCCACTCGTAATTCGGGAGACATCCAGCATATCATCGATTAACTGAGCTTGCACCTTAGCACTCCGCTCCACCACTTCCCAGGCACGAATGACTGCTTCTGAATCTAAATTGCGGGTGCGGAAAAGTTGCGCCCAGCCCAGTATCGTATTAAGCGGGTTACGAAGTTCATGGGAGAGGTTCGACAGGAATTCATCTTTGGCTCGGTTGGCAATTTCCGCCTGTTGACGGGCTGACTGCTCCTGTGCTAGTAGCTTAGATCGCTCTAACTCTAACTGTTTGCGATCGCTAATATCTTCAATCGTCAGTAAAATCCTTTGAGCCTCGCCCTGTTCAATAATTTTCCAACCATTGAGCAGCATGGTTTTCTCCCCAATCCGCTCAAAACTATGCTCTATTTCCCAGTTGTTAATACTGGTATCGTTGGCGAGAATTTCTTCTAAAAGCGATCGCAATCCGGGCAGGTTCCATTGACCGTTTCCTAGTTCAAAAATCAGAGATTGCGCTGTCTCTGATGGTGAAACCTGAAATGTTTCATAAAACGAGCGATTGGCTTTGTTCACCCGGAAATCAGCATCAAGGACGATTAACGGCACTTGTACCGTCTCCACAATCGCTTCAGCATAATTTCTGGCTTGTTCTAAGGTTACGGCACTGCGTTTAAGAACATCAATATCTATTAACACCAACACTACACCGTCAATCTTGTTTTCTGTAGTGCGATAAGGACGGATGCGGAGGTTGTACCAATGTCCCCCCAGAGTTTGGACTTCTAATTCTTTGATGCTGAGTGTGTCCAGAACCTCCAAAATTAGAGTTTCTAACTCAGGAACATCGAGATTTGCTCTGATGTCGCTCAAAGGTCGTCCAGCATCGGTGGGAATCAAATTGAAAAGTCGCTGCGCCATTGGCGTAAAACGTCGAATGCGTAAGTCCAAAGTCAATATCAAAATGGGAATATTAATACTGGCAAGCAAATTCGTGAGATCGTTATTAACTTGGTGTAATTCCTGATTTCGACTACGAAGTTCTTCATTAGTGGTGTTGAGTTCTTCGTTGGTTGCCTGAATCTCTTCTTTGGCAGTTTCTAGCTCCTCATTGGTGCTTTGCAACTCTTCATTACTAGAGAGGATTTCTTCATTGGCAACTTTCAGGTCTTGATTGATATGCTCCTGCTCTTGGATCACCGCTTGCAGATATTCTTGAGTTGCAGTCCGCTCTTTGATGGCGGTTGCAAGTTCAAGGTTTAGCCGAACAATCTCCTGCGCTAAGTCTGACTGCTCTTCGCTCTCAGGATTTACTGTGCTGGAGTTGTTAATTGTGAGTGGTGCTGATTCAAATAAAACCAGAAAGTAGAGTTCTTCGCCAGTCCCAGGGTTGAATGGAATCACCTCAAGATTGATGATTTTTGCCAGATCACCCTCTTCAATTTGTAACCCTTCTCTTCTAACGAGAATTTTTTGCCGTTGTGCCTGATAAATTGTCGCCCGTAGCTCGATGAGCAAACCCTCGCGCACCATTTTGAATAAGTTAAGACTCGGTTTCCCTGGTACAAGTTTGAGGTAGAGATCGATTTCTCCCCGAAATTGCAGCACTTCCATCTTGTCGTTGATCACCACACCCACTGGGGCATAGCGATTCAAGATTAGTTGGTCAGTTTTTCTCTCTAAGTCAAACTCATCCGATGGATTCTCATTGGTCGGCTTTGATTCGTCCACTTTTACTATCGGATAATTGCTGGTAATGAACGAAAAAGTTGGACGAATTCCAGTTAGCTTTTTGGTATAGATTTTATACTTTTTGTCAATTAGAGTAAACAATTCCGAATATTTACCTGTGCTTTCTGAAGTCCCTAGCAGCAAGAAGCCAGTCGGATTAAGACTGTAATGAAAGATGGGCAATATCCGTTTTTGCAACGTTTCGTCCAAGTAAATCAGTACATTCCGGCAGCTAATTAAATCTAAGTTAGAAAAAGGGGGATCACTGCCCAAGTCTTGCCTAGCAAACACACACAGTTCGCGGACAGCTTTGCTAATTTGATATCCACCGCCTTCAAGGGCATTAAAAAATCTGCGGCGGCTCTCTGGTGAGACTTCCACCATTTGATTCTCTGCATAAATACCCGTTCTCGCTTTGTCAATCGCGATCTCGCTGATGTCTGTAGCAAAAATTTGGATCGGCGGCGAGGTGACTTTATTTGACAAAAACTCCAGCAAGGAGATCGCGATGGAATAGACTTCTTCACCCGTCGAACACCCAGCTACCCAAATCCGAATCGGCAACTCTGCTGATTTATTTTGGATGATGGTAGGAAAGACTCGCTGTTTCAACAGTTCAAATGCTTCGGGATCGCGGAAAAAATGGGTTACATGGATCAGAATTTCTTCATACAGCGCCTTGACTTCACTCGGATTCTTTTGCAAATACTCGGCATAATCCTCCAAGCGTTCTAGTTTATACAACAGCATTCGCCTCTGGATGCGGCGATCGAGGGTGTTGGGTTTGTAGTGGCTGAAATCAACGCCAGTTTGCGATCGCAATAAGACAAATATAGTCGCCAGGGCATCTCCCTGTTCGGGCAACTTCTCAACTGCGATCGCTGGCAAAGAGTTAGAAATAAAAGGATTGCGACTGAGATTTACCAGTTCCTCGGCGATTTTTTGCGGCGGTAGTACAAAATCGACATTCCCGGTGGCAACAGCAGTATTGGGCATACTATCGAATTTTGCCGTGTCTTCACACTGAGCAAAAGTCACGCCTCCAGCTGCCTTGATTGCCTTTAACCCCAGTGAACCATCTCCATCTGCTCCAGATAGAACAACTGCGATCGCTTTGTGCCCTCGATCTGCTGCCAATGAAGTAAAGAACGCATCAGCAGGCATATATTTACCATGAACTTTCTCTCGCGGAGTGAGTTGCAACACTCCACCAGACAACATCATCTTAGTGTTAGGCGGAATAATGTAGACTTGGTTAGGTTCCACAGTCACGCCGTCTCGCACTTCATTGACGGGCATTGTAGTTGTTCTTCCTAGAATCTCGCTCAACAGACTCTTGTGGTTAGGATCTAAGTGTTGAATCAGTACAAATGCCATCCCTGTATCGGTAAGCAAATGCCTGAGTACCTCCGTAAATGCCTCTAATCCACCCGCAGAGGCGGCAATGCCAACGATGGGAAATAATGCATCTTTGTTGTCTTGCTGCTCTATGTCGAACGCTTCAGTAGCGGTAGATTCAGATACAAGTTGCTCAGAGGGTTGATCGGATGTCATAGGATGAAGTTTAGTACCGCAATGCTTTGGCCACTAAGGTTTATATTTTAAGTTGGTTTACCAAATAAAAGTAGGAGACAGGAAGAAAATATATTTTTTGACCTTTGCTACTTTCTTAACAGCACCCTAATTTTATTTATGAAAAACAAAAAAATATTTATCTGAATATTCAAAATATATAAACTATAAACAATTTTTCTTTTCCTGAATCCAAATCACTGCCAAAAAGTATAAAATTAGAATAAATCAAGACAAATAATCCGCTATTAAAAAGTAAAAATAGTTGACTTAAAACCAGAAATGTTGAATGCTGATACAAAACTTTACATAGATAGTTACACTAACTCTAAAAAGGCTAAATTAGTCAACATAACATCATCTCCTCAAACCAATGAACATAGCTGATTTTCTGACACATACAAGATTGCAAATAGCGGAATTTATCTAATAGTGTATGTCCCCATTGTGCGGGAATAGATAAAAGCTGTAAAATCAGATAAGCTATTAAACTAACGTAAATTTGTATGGTGATACCGTTGACGTTTTTGGTAATTAATTTGTCAAGTTTTAAGTGCATCTTTAAAAACTTCCACAAGAGTTCAACTCCCCAACGTAATCGATAAATATCCCTAATTTCATCATCATTAACAGCTGCATCTCCCGACTTTGGTAAATTAGTCACTAAGCGGAACTCAGTTTTCGTTTCTAAATCACAAAAATTAATGACTCTATAGGCAATAGCCTCATCAGATGCACCTACTTTGACTAATCCAGTTGCATCCTCAAATTCTAGTAACGAAATTGTTTTTTAATCCGCAAAACAAAATATTTGTTTTCTTGTACCAATTCTTGAATGAATTTTAATCCCGCAAAGCCTCTATCCATTACCCCCTACAGCATTAGTTGGGAGACTAGACATCATCTTGGAACCAAATTTATAATCATGATCATGTCCAAAATTGATCAAGTTATCTTCTGGGCTACCTGTAGCTAAATTCAAAGAACTAAAAAGTTTGACTTGATGATGACCCAAAACCCATAACAATTTACTTGTCAGGGTAATAATTGTTGAATCAATAGGACAAATAGCATATTTATCGTGTAATTTTTTGTGAATTTTCTTCTGTACTAATTCATTTAATTTTTGGTAAATTCCTTGAAATTGTTTTTTGGCTTCGATGTAAATTTGCTTTAGAAAAAAGTAGAAATATCTACCTCAAATCCTGTATTGTTTAATCTCTTAAATAAATCTCGCATACTTGTTAAGCTATTATCCAGAGCATAGGATAGCCAGCACTCAAAGAATAGACGACTATTCAATACTGGATAATCATTTTTTGGCAGGCTTTTCAAGATATCTTTGACAATTTTGGGAAATGAATTTATAATCACAATCAAACTAATATAGTTTAAGCCTTCGCCCAAAAATACCATATTTTGGGCTATTTTTATCGGATTTTTCTTACCGTTCAACACTTCTGACTTAAAACATACATTTTATAGTTACTTTAGGACTCGCTATTTGATTTTTGAAAATATTCGGTACAACTCAAAGATGCTTCTTGACTGTAGTAATATTGCCTATTCCCTCTTGCCTCCTACGCAAATAATTTCAAAAATCAAAGCGGATTGCTAGAGCTGCGAGAGTATGGCACTAAATCCTTACGAATGGTGCGTTATGCATTTCATCCTAAGAGGATGTTTGAAAAGTGATTGACTGTGATTTTAATTGCGTTGTTACCCCCCTTAATCCCCCCTTGCCAAGGGGGGAAATATAAAATCTAGTTCCCTCCCCTTTGCAAGGGGAGGGTTAGGGTGGGGTAAAAAAATATTTGATACATCAATACATGACTTTTTTAAAGGCAACGTACCATTAAGATTTTTAGTACGTTAGCGGTAGCGTAGTGCACTAACTCCCAACTCCTAACTACTTCTTCACCACTTGCAGACGTTGAGTTATCATCGTCATCCCATTACCTCGCAGAATGACGGCAGAAACCCATTGGCTACCAGGGGTAGATGGTGCTTGTCCAACTTTAAACAGTCCACCAGATGTTAGTAATTGCAAATCCACAGATGTGGGGTTGAGAAATTTATCTGGTTTGATGGCTTCCTCTAGCGCCGTTCCTAGTAGAAAATCATCACCAAGTGGCTCTTGAACGATCGCATCAAAACTATACTTCTGACCAACTTGTACCTGTTGTGGTAATTTGATATCAATTTGGGGTGGCTTACTGCCAGAGGTAAGTAGGGTGCGTTCTGACAAAATGTCTTGGCGGACGATTTTTCCGCCTTGAATGCGCTGACGCGATTTAATCGTGGCATTGAGAGCCAACTTATTACCGTTACCGGACGGTAAGCCAGTTATCTTAGTTTCTGTTTCAGCAATAATTCCATTGCCTTCAGGTTTTGAAGACAACAGTTTCGTAGTGTATTGCAATTTGGGATATCGTTGCCAAAGTGAAGTCAAAGATTTTTCCAGGGTTTGGAGGTTTAACCCATCCCCATGAGTGAAATTGGGGCTGTAGAATTGCAACACCCCTTTGACATCGCCTCGGCTGGCGGCGGCATCAACTTGTGTCAACAGATTGTTCAAATCGGTTGGTGCATTTTGGGGTGTAGTGGTTTGGGCTAATTGCGGTGGTGTAGTCGCTTGAGTGCGTTGCCAACCACTTGTTAAACCAAGAGTTAGCAGGAACGTCACCAGCCAGATATTTGCTGGAAATCTGAGTTGGCGTCTCACTAAGGTGCTAATAATGTTAGTCATTGGTAAGAATTTACTGATTTGATTAGAGAAAGTAAGGAAATTGTTTTATCTTAGTTAAGCTAGACGCTAAACGGTAGAGGTTTGATGGCAAACGCACCGATACGATTATTAATAGCTGCCAGTGGGACTGGTGGACATTTGTTTCCAGCGATCGCACTGGCACAAAAACTGCCAGATTATCAAATAGAATGGCTGGGAGTACCCAATCGGCTCGAAACTCAACTTGTTCCTCAAGAGTATCCCTTGAATACTATTGCAGTTGAAGGGTTTCAGCAAGGGTTTGGACTCTCCTCGATTCGGATTTTGGCTAAACTCGCCCTTGCGATTCTAGAAGTTAGACGAATTCTCAAACAGGGAAATTTTCAAGGGGTGTTTACCACGGGGGGTTACATTGCCGGGCCAGCAGTGATTGCGGCGCGTTCTCTTGGTTTACCTGTGGTTTTCCACGAATCTAACGCCTTACCAGGAAAAGTAACTCGCTTTTTTGGCCCTTGGTGTAGTGCGGTAGCTTTGGGATTTGAAGTAGCTGCTAAGTATTTGCCCCGTGCTAAAAATGTCTGCGTTGGCACTCCCGTAAGAGGGCAATTTCTGGATGGGGCAATTGATGCACCGCTGGATTTAGCTATTCCTGATGGTGTTCCTTTAATTGTCGTCTTTGGTGGTAGCCAGGGTGCAGTTGCGGTCAATAAGTTGGTGCGTGAATCTGCAAAAGCTTGGTTTGATGCTGGTGCTTACATAGTACATTTAACTGGCGATCGCGACGAGGAAGCAGATAGTCTCAAACATCCACAGTACATAGCTTTACCTTTCTACAACAATATGGCGGACTTGTTGCAACGAGCAACTCTTGCTATTAGTCGTTCTGGCGCGGGTAGCTTGACAGAATTGGCAGTGTGTGGAACACCAGCGATTTTGATTCCTTACCCCTTTGCCGCAGAAGACCATCAATCTTACAATGCAGACGTATTTACAAAAGCTGGGGCGGCGTTAACACTGAAGCAATCGGAGTTGACGACTGAAGTATTGCAAAATAATGTGTTGAATTTGTTGCAGTCACCGGATGAGTTAGCAAAAATGGGGGAAAAAGCCAAAGCGATCGCAGTTCCCGATAGTGCTGAAAAATTGGCGCAATTAGTGCGTGAAGTGATAGAAACATAACCTTGATTATTGAGTATTAGAAATTTATTTTCCAAGTTATGAATATGTTATCCAGCCAAAAATTTCGCTTCACAGTAGGTTGTGCTGCCTTATTACTTGTCAGTTTGGCCAGTAGCCATCTATATACCCAAGACCAAGAAGATCAGTCTTTTACTCAACAAGAAAATTCTGCCCCACTTCAATCACAGATTTCCCTGACCTCAAATCAGGCTGCTGATTCACTTACCTCAAGCTTTCAAAATCCTTTTGTTAGTCAACAAACATCTGATGAAATTATAGGTCAAGAAAACACTTTTTCATCTCAGCAGGATTTGTTGGCGGCATCTGCACCCTATCCAGTTGTCGATGAATTCAAAAAATATAAATTTAGCATTAATGGCAGCCAGGTTGTTACTCCAGTCAAACTGCCCAGTAGTAAAGTTAATTTTAATCAAGGAGATTTATTAACCGTTCTCGTTAATACTAGAAAATATTTTCAAGATCATGGTTCAAAAGATCCAGATATTCTGCGTACAGGAATACTTGCTACTCAAGGAGTTACTGTACCAGATGTTCTCAAAACTTTGGACTTCATGATTGTTGTTTTAAAGGAAGACATTGCTAATAATCGAGCGACTCGGTTACAAGACCCGAAGTTTATTAATAACAATTTTAGAGTTATAAAATGGACTGCCCATAACCCAAAAAACAAAAAACAAAAGCAATTACGAATTACCAAGTATGCTGTATTTACTCACACTGGTTCTCGCAAGAAAACCTCTACTTATAATACACCGATTTATAGCCTAAAAGAAAACTCAATTACTGATAAATTCTACACTAAATATACAAAGCAAGATGTTTTGTCTGGTATTTACGAACCAGGTGGTAAAGAATTTGGCAAAGTTCAAAGTCTCGCTTATTTAACCAGAACTGGCTTAGAAGAGGCACTGATGCAAGGAACAGTTCTGATTAACTTTACAGATGGTTATAAGGCATTTTTTAATGTAGATAGAAATAATGGAATGTCTTATATTCGCGGATTGAAAGCAACAGCACAAAAGCGTTATTGGTATTTTAGAGAGGTTGATGCCATTAAAGGCTATGGATACAAAATAGATGCAAAAATCTCCATTAAACCAGGAGTAACCTTTGCTGGAGATGTGCTGAATATTGGTTTAGGTAAAGTGATTATTATTGAGCATACTAAAGGTGGTCGCAAACATCTGCAAATGGGAGTCATGGCTGATACAGGTGGAGCCTTTTTACCCAATCTTTATCAACTCGATTTTTTAGCAGGTATTTTTAAGAGTCAAAAAGAATTTAGCCAGAATATCAGCCAATTGCCTGAGTATGCTACAGCATATTTTTTAGTAAAGAAGTAATGCATTAAAAATTCGTAATACTCGTTTGTAGCAAGTATTACGAATTAGTAATTATTTGGTCAACAGTTCTAAGTTATGACCATTGGGATCATAGAAATAGAAACCCCGACCTTCCTTCCTGTGGTTAATTTGTCCTTTATTTTGATGCATCGGGTCACTACTGTATTCAATACCCGCCTCTTTAATGCGTGTAAAAATTGCATCAAATTCCTCATCGCTGACATGGAACGCATAATGATGCGACTCGAATGTTTCAGCGTCAGCGAAGTCTAGCGTCAGCACATCATTAATATGTACAGCAGCAAAGTGACCAACGGGAACCTCGACCTCTAAGCCAAAAATTTTTGCAAAGAACCTTGCTGATGCTTCTTTCTCATGTGCGGGCACTATGGTGTGATTTAGAGTAATTGTCATGCACACCTCCCCTCCTAATTTTGGTAATAATCAACATCAACTCTTTATTCAGAGTTAATAACAATAATGTTCCTTTCTATTTTATCTTTTGGGCGCTAACACCAGAGACTTAAATAAGCAAAACTAATAACTCGCATCAGGTTTACTGAAGTAATAAAACTTGATTACAAATTGTAAAGCAGTGTAAAGTAGTTCCACAGGCAAAGACAAACGAGCCTGATTTATAAATAACTAACCGCACTTATAAAACAATGACAACAACCTTACAACGTCGCGAAAGCGCCAACGTATGGGATAGATTCTGCGAATGGATCACCAGCACTAACAACCGGATTTACATCGGTTGGTTCGGCGTAGTAATGATTCCAACCTTGCTAGCCGCTACCGCTTGCTTCGTAATCGCCTTCATCGCCGCTCCTCCCGTAGACATCGATGGTATCCGCGAACCAGTAGCAGGTTCATTAATTTACGGAAACAACATCATCTCCGGTGCAGTAGTACCTTCCTCCAACGCTATCGGCTTGCACTTCTACCCAATCTGGGAAGCAGCTTCCTTAGATGAGTGGTTGTACAACGGCGGTCCTTACCAATTGGTAGTTTTCCACTTCCTGATTGGCGTATTCTGCTACATGGGTCGTGAATGGGAACTATCCTACCGCTTAGGAATGCGTCCTTGGATTGCGATCGCATACAGCGCACCAGTTGCTGCTGCAACCGCAGTCTTCTTGGTATACCCAATCGGACAAGGTTCCTTCTCTGATGGTATGCCTTTGGGTATCTCAGGAACATTCAACTTCATGATCGTGTTCCAAGCAGAACACAACATCTTGATGCACCCCTTCCACCAACTAGGTGTAGCTGGTGTATTCGGCGGAAGCTTGTTCTCTGCAATGCACGGTTCACTAGTAACTTCTTCATTGGTTCGTGAAACAACCGAAACCGAATCTCAAAACTACGGTTACAAATTCGGTCAAGAAGAAGAAACCTACAACATCGTTGCAGCCCACGGCTACTTCGGTCGTCTAATCTTCCAATACGCTTCTTTCAACAACAGCCGTTCACTGCACTTCTTCTTAGCAGCATGGCCTGTAATCGGAATTTGGTTCACCGCCTTGGGTGTAAGCACAATGGCGTTCAACTTGAACGGTTTCAACTTCAACCAATCAATCATTGACTCTGAAGGTCGTGTGATTGCAACTTGGGCAGATGTAATCAACCGCGCTAACCTGGGTATGGAAGTAATGCACGAGCGTAACGCTCACAACTTCCCTCTAGATTTAGCTGCTGGTGACTTTGCTCCTGTAGCTCTTTCCGCTCCTGCTATCAACGGTTAATCATAATCTGAGATACTCTCTTCATCCTTATCTATAAGTAAAAGACGCTCTCCCGAAAGGGGGGCGTTTTTTTATTGGGTTAGTTGGTACGTTGAACATGCCACTGAAAAATTTTTTTGAAGTGCAAAAATATTGATAATCAAAATTAGACCGCTATAGTTGAAAATTGAGGCAATAATTATCAAAAAGTAAATTTTACGGGTAAAAATTACTTGCAGCGCTGATAATTGCCTCAAAGCTCAAGTATAAGGAGAAGTCGAGAATGATTTTACATCGTGGGCGGAGGGTAGTAGCTGCTTTGTTGCTGTCAGTAATGTTACTGACAACAGCCTGTGCGCCAACAACACCTGGACGTTTTGACCAAGCGCAAAAAGAAAGCACTCAACAAAAAAGAGGTCAATCGGTAGCTAAAACAGCAACTCAAGGTAGCGAATTTAATAAATTTTTCCCAAAAGCTAGTGATGGCTACCAGCGCGTCTATACCCAAGAGAAAAAAGGCTTTGCGGAAGCGAAGTTGAAAAAAGGCGGTAAAGATATAGCGTTGCTGTCTATTTCTGATACCACCAGCACACCGAGTGCAGCAGCAAAGTTCTCGAATAGTACCAAAAAAATTGGCGGTTATCCCGCAGTAGAAGTAGGTAAGACGCAAACTGCAATTTTAGTAGGAAAGTACCAAGTAAAAGCACTTTCTCGCGATCCGTCATTTACAGCTAGCGATCGCGCAGATTGGCTAGAGAACTTTAATCTTGATGGTCTGGCTAAACTGAAATGATTTGCACTACAAACATTCCATTCAGATAACAAAACCTAAATAAGGAGATTTTTATGGGCAAATCGATTGTTGAGTTGGTTGATCAATTGCCAACTGGCGGCTTGACTGTTTCTATGTTAAAATCACTCGATTTTGTTGCTCCTGGTCAGTGGCAAAATCCTGTTGGCTTTGTCAACACCATTAAGACTGTCACTGGCGAAGACGACGAAGATTTAATTCAGCAAATTGGCGAAAGAGCAATTTATCTATTCAACGACAAATCCCAAGGATACCAAACAGCTTTGTGGCTTTATCAAACTGTTGATGCTACAGATAGAGCGCTTGGTGCAGCAGCTTTAGCTAACAAAGTTGGCGAGAAAATTCCTTTATTGGGTTTTTTAAACTCTGTCACTCCCAAACCTGATAAAGCCCAAACTATCGATCTGACATTGAAATTAGTGGCTGAGTTATTAGCCTTCTGCCAAATTAACGGCATTCCTGGAGACAGTATTGGGGATTTTGTCGCCTCTCTAGGTGAGTATAGTGGTGAGTCACTCATCCGCATGGTGGCATTAGTTTGTGTTGATGGTTTGATACCTTTGGGCCCAGACTTTATCAGCAAAGCAATATCCGGGATTAATCAAACAAATCCACAGGAGTTAGAACAAAACTCGACTTTCCAAAACATCAAAGATGTAATTCCAGGAAACAATGCTAGTAGTAAGCTTAACTTTATTGGCGAAAGCTTTGACTCAGTTAAAGGTTGGATGAGTGGACTAGTCAGTGCCAATAATTTAACGCCACAAAAGGTAGTTAGCAATTTGCAAAGTTTTGTCGATGTTGCTGATGACAAGTTAGACTATCTTGCGGCGTTCCTGGATGTATCAACAAATTATTATGAACACACAGGTACGCAAACTTTGGCACATCGCTTGATTGAACGAGCAGTAGCTGAGATTTAGGTTGATGGGTGATTGAAGAAGGTTACAGGTTACAGGGGACTGGGGACAGATTATTCCCTATTCCCTATTCCCTATTACCTGTAACCTGTAACCTCCTAACCCAAGACCTATTGGGGTAAACGTAGATCAGATGCGATCGCATATAAGTAAGGTTGAAAAATAGCCAAGTTTTCCAGTTTTTCAAATTTACCTGTTTGCGTACCTGTGTCAAATGCAGTGGTAATTACGTAAAGTTTACTGCCATCAAAGGCAACATGACCTATGTGTTGCTCTTGTACTCCACCTTGTTCCTTAAGTCCAGCGAACCCATAGCGAATTCCCTGAAGCTTACCAATGGGTACTGGTTGCGGTGGGTAGGCTGAGAAACTAATCTCTTTTCCATATTCACTCTGACGATCTTTCGCAAACGCAGCGTAGTGATCTACAACCCAAGTCTTAAGTACTGGTAATACCTGGGTTTGGTATTTGGTACTTTGGTAGTCCACTTGGGAAGCAGTTGGAATACCCGCTGCTACGAGTTTATTTCGGAAATCCTCATTATTTGCTAGTGGGTAAATGTTAATCTCAACTGTACCCAAACGTTTCCCTTTAGAGGAGACACACAACAGGGGTGCATTTCCCTCACAAGCAGAAACTTGCCAGTTAGTTGGAGCAGTAGCATTTCCCAGGATTTTCTGCCAGATATTTCCCTCTTTCGGATTGGGAAGTTTTGCAACGGCAGAGGATTTTATGACTTTGGGTGGAGAAAATTGGGGTAGAACAAATTTGGCTCCCAGCGGTATTGACACCAACAAAATAGAACCTAGTAATAAATGATAAAGTCGTAACATTTTTTTTAAATCCAGAGCCAACTATTGCAGACGCACCATATTTACAATACTTTATCGGTATAGAAGAACATAGATACATTTATATTGCTACAAGTTCTATTTGTAGAACTCAACAAACTATAGCGCTTCTTTGTAGAATAAGGTACAAGGTAGGCATAAATAAATTAAAGTTTGTAGTGTTCGCGTAGCGTCTCGCAGAGAGGACTTTAGTCCTGATAATCCCTTCTATGAGCGATGAATCGCTCACTACAAACTAAGATTTTATTGTATGTTTAATTATGCCTAGTAGCGCTGAAAATTAATACAGCGCTACTACTAACAGTGTTGTTTATTGATTGATGTTGATCTATGCGTAATTACTTGTGGCTTTCCGGAGATTTGACAACAATGAAGAGATGCTGGCTAGATGTCAAATCGAAGGGCAAATTTGCTTGGACTTTTTAATTGAAGCGAGAACGTTGTTGACGACGTTGCTTGTGCCTAGCAATTGCTTTACGCTTCTCTTTTTCTATCGGTGTCTCGAAGTGACGCTTTTTTCTCATATCTTGGAAAATTCCTGCTTTAGAAACTTCCCGCTTAAATCTTCTCAACGCTGATTCAATACCTTCATTCTCCCCTAAAACTACTTGTGTCATTCTCATTCCTCCTCAATGTGGATGAATAGTTCAAGACTAGATACCAAATAAAATATTCCAGCAGAGTGGAGCCTTTGGCTTTATCTGCTGGAGACTCTAAATGTGAAACTTTAACGAATCGACTTTAGTAGCGATTATTGTTGCGGCGGGCATTACCGCCACCCCAGCTACCACGAGGAGAACCGCTTCTTTCCTCACGAGGTTTAGCTTTGTTCACTTTCAAGTCACGTCCCATCCATTCAGCACCATCAAGTGCATCAATGGCAGCTTGTTCTTGTGTGTCTGATTCCATTTCCACAAAAGCGAACCCACGCGGCCGGCCTGTTTCCCGATCTGTGGGTAGTTGAACACGATTTACTGTTCCGTATTCTGCAAAAGCCTGCTTTAGGTCCTCTTCTGTAACCTGATAGGACAGGTTCCCGACGTAAATTGACATAGAAATCTCCGAATTCAGGGAGTGTAGAGAGTTAAATTCGGAGAGACGGTTTTTAGAAATCAAAACTGGTTACTCAACCGAAAATAATCTTTATGTCCATGAGTGTAGCACAGCCTTCAGCCTTTGAATATCGTCTTATAGTGAATTTTATTGACAAATCAGACCTTTCGGACAGGTTTGCAGACTTCTCCATTCGCTGGCTTTTGTTGCTTGTACTATAAAAGTTACACTTTTAACAGGAAATCGGAATTAAGTAGCGATCGCCCAGGTATTTAGTGTTTTGAAAATTAAGCTGTGGACTAAGAGGTAAAGATTATTATCGGCAGTGGGGGTAATCATACCATAACTAACTGTTTTAAAAGCAAATTCCAAAACATTCATCCTCAAGTACCCTATTAGCTATGGTCAAATTGCGCTAGAATCCCTTCTGCTTCCTTACACAGTAATTCGTGATATTCACCATTACTAGCGAACAAACCTCCCCATTGATTGATATCACCGGTGTTATACTGCAACGGAGCGCCGTCAAAGTGGGTAAATTTACCACCTGCTTCGGTTAATATCAGTTCTGGGGCTGCCATATCCCAATCTTTGGGCGCAGACTTGCCAGAAAGAGAAATGTAGATATCTGCCTGTTGCTCGACAATAGTGGCGATTTTGCAGCCTACACTACCCACAGATTTATGATTTTGACAGGGTAAGTGTTGTAGTAAGTAATCTAAGCGTTGGTTGCGGTGAGAGCGACTAACAACTAAGGTTAAATCCTCAACTCTTTTACCTGATGACACTTGCAAAGGAACAGATTCACCACGGGTTTCTACAAATGTGCCCCCGCCTTTGGTAGCGTAATATAATTTTTCAGCCTCTGGTACTGCCACCACTGCCAACACTGGGCGTGTTTCCTTGACTAAAGCAATGTGAACCGCATAGTCTCCAGTTTTTTCAATAAAGTCTCGTGTACCATCCAAAGGGTCAATTATCCATACCCAAGGGGCGGAAGACTGTGCGCCTGTGCTTGGCGATTGATAAGTTTCTTCACTGATGTAAGCAAAATCTTCATTACCCAAAGCTGCTTGTAGCTTTTGCAAAATGTATTGACTCACAGCTACATCGGCAACGGTAACAGGCTCATTCTGTTTATATTGAACTTCTAAGTTAGGGTCTTTTGCAGTGCCGTGGTAATACGATCGCAGTATATCTGCTGCGCCCCAACCTA
Source organism: Nostoc edaphicum CCNP1411 (assembly GCF_014023275.1). Lineage (NCBI taxonomy): Bacteria > Bacillati > Cyanobacteriota > Cyanophyceae > Nostocales > Nostocaceae > Nostoc > Nostoc edaphicum. The sequence continues at coordinate 3,540,191 of NZ_CP054698.1, read as the reverse complement.
CCTCACGAGCGATCGCTAATATTTCTTGTAAGTCTTTCATTAAATTTGGCCTTCTATAATTTTATTACTCAGCCCTTTAAATTCATCCAGCGCCGGGTGCCAAAAAATTTACAGGAATCAGCAGCAATATTAGCTGCCAGTGCCAGCGCATCAATAAAACTTTCCCTTAAAATGTAATGACAGAAAGCACCGTGGAAAATATCTCCAGCCCCTAATGTATCAACTGCTTGAATCTGCGGCACATCTACGATACCAGTTTTAGTGCAACTCAAGTATTCAATTGGTTTTTGCCCGTGGGTAATGGCAATGTGAGGAATGTCAAATCCACCCAAATAGCTAAAAACGTCTTCTCCAGTCTGGCAGTTCGGGGGATAAAAATTAGCTGAACAGATGGCGTAATCTACAAATGGCAGAATTTGCTCAAATCCAGGCTTCCAACTACCACCATCAATTACTACTGGGATATTCTTAGCTTTAGCCATTTGGGCTATGGAATAACTAACCCCCATCTGATGTCCATCAATTAGGACGATATCGACATTTTGCAAAATATCTGCCGGGATAGATGCGGTGCTGGCTTGAATTTTGACAGCATTGATGGAAATCACCGCTCGTTCACCTGTGGTTTGGGTGACAATGATTGAGGAAACAGGCGGTGCTAAATCAGTGGTAGGCTCAAGGTCTGCGATCGCGACTTTGTAATTTGCCAAGTCACCTCGAATTAGCTGCGTCATTGGGTGAGAACCCACTATACCCAAGACTGTAGCCTGACTTCCTAAATAATTGAAAGTTACAGCTGCGTTTGTTGCTGGGCCCCCTGCCGCTACAGTATAGTCAGTAGCGACAATCTTCTGATTATTCTGAGGAGGAGAGTCAGCAAGGTAGATTAAATCTAAGGTTGTTAAACCTACAAATAACCCACGATCCGATTTTGAATTTTGAATTTTGAATTTTGGATTATCCATTTCTCATTTATATTTTGTAATTATTTGTAATTCTTGTACAGACGCGATTCATCGCGTCTCTCCTGTCCCTCCTGCAAAGACGCGATTCATCGCGTCTCTACAAACTCCTAATTCTCCCTCATGCAAACTGATCCAAAACCAGGAACACTTTATGTTGTCGGCACTCCAATTGGCAATCTGGAAGATATAACCTTTCGGGCGGTGCGAATCTTGCAGACTGTTGATATCATTGCTGCCGAAGACACCCGTCACACGGGGAAACTGCTACAGCATTTTCAAGTTAAAACTCCCCAGGTGAGTTACCACGAACATAATCGTACCAGCCGCATCCCAGAGTTATTAGAGCATTTAGTCAACAATAAAGCGATCGCTCTTGTGAGTGATGCTGGAATGCCAGGTATTTCTGATCCGGGATATGAACTGGTGAAAGCCTGTATTGAGGCGGGAATCCCAGTAGTTCCCATTCCTGGCGCTAGTGCAGCAATTACCGCTTTGAGTGCAGCTGGATTACCAACGGATCGGTTTGTTTTTGAAGGCTTTCTCCCAGCTAAAACTCAACAGAGACAAGAACATTTAGAATCTCTGCAAACAGAATCTCGGACATTGATTTTCTATGAATCGCCCCATCGATTGCGAGATACTTTGCGAGACTTAGCAGAAGTTTGGGGAAGCGATCGCCAAATTGTGCTAGGACGGGAGTTGACTAAATTGTATGAAGAATTTTGGCGGGGGACGATTGCCGATGCGATCGCTCACTACAACCAACGAGAACCCCAAGGTGAATATACATTAGTTGTGGCAGGAATTCCAGCTAGTCAGCCCCAATTGACCCAAGAGGAACTGAAAGCCGAATTGAGACAGTTAATTAGTCAGGGAATATCGCGATCGCAAGCTAGCCGTCAGTTAGCAAAATTTACCTCCCTTCCCCGTCGCCAACTCTATCAACTAGCTCTTTCTTTAGTCTTGAATCCTGAATCTTGAATATTTAATACCGCTTTTTAAAACTTCAGTTTTGTAAGTAATTGAATATTTTCTTGCTTACTTGTTTTAATCAAACCATCTTCAAAAGATTAATATCTCAATTGCAACTTTCCTGTTGAATACCAAATCGCTGATTTTTATTTTCTGTGTCTCTACCTGAATTTCTCCAAAAAACTGGCTCTATGCAAAATAATCTTATTAAAAACAGCTTCCAAAAATCGCCAATCTTTTTTTTGTTAACTCTAGCCATAGCTATCAGAATTTATAATATCAATTCGCCAATTATCGGTATTCACTCCTGGCGTCAGTCAGATACAGCAGCAATTGCCAGAAATTTTTATGAAAATGGTTTTAATTTATTTTATCCCCAAATTGACTGGGGAGGTAATTCTCCTGGCTATTGTGAAACCGAGTTTCCAATTTATTCGTTTATCGTTGCTCTTATTTACAAAGTTTTTGGAGTTTCAGAATTTTGGGGTAGACTATTATCAATTATTTGTTTTTTGGTAGCGTCATACTTTCTATATCAATTTGTTAGCAAAATTCTAGATAAGAAAGTTGCATTTTGGTCTAGCTTATTTTTTATAATTTTACCTTTAAACACTTATTATAGTAGAACTTTTCAGCCAGAGTCTATGCTGCTGATGTGTTCAATTCTTGGCGTATACTATTTTAATAATTGGCTTGAATCAGAAAAATGGCGAGATTTAATGCTATCAGGTAGCTTTGTAGCTTTGGCTTGTCTAATCAAAGTTTTACCAATAATATATTTAGGAATTCCACTTTTTTACTTAGCGTGGACTAAATTTGGGATCAGAGTTTTTTCTCAACTGTCTCTGTGGATTTATAGCATATTTATCTTAGTATCTGTAGTTTTATGGTATTACCATGCTCATCAACTATTTTTAGAATATGGTAATACTTTTGGTTTTTGGTCAGGCTCAACAAATAGATATAACTACAATATTGTACTTACTTTACATTTTTGGACAGAAATATTATTTAGAACTGCTGTTAGGCATTTTGCTATTTTTGGCTTACCCATATTTTTACTAGGATTGTTCACTACTAGAAAAAGTTCAAAAGAATATGTATTAGATATTTGGTTAGTTTCAGTAATTTTAACTTGGATTTTAGTACCAGTTACTAGTCTAGTACATGAATATTACCAACTCCAATTTATGCTCCCAGGAGTGGTATTTATGGGTAAAGCTTGTAGTCAATACTTCGATAAAAATGCTCAAAAAGTGAATCAGAGGAAAATTATAGTAGTATTGCTATGTCTAACTTTAGCTGCTGGCTCTGTCATCTATAGTATTGATTATATGTTCAAAGAAAGAATAGATAAATCGGCTGTTTTTCAACTGGCAGAGCAAGTAAAACAAAATACTGAACCTGATTCGCTAATAATTGCTAGTACCGGAAGTGATCCAACATTACTCTATTTATCACATCGGAAAGGATGGCTGGTCAACCACAGTGATGTAACTGAAGAAAATATCTTATATAGAGTTAATTTAGGAGCTAAATATTTAGTAGGAAGCTTTAATTTTGCGGAAAGCTATAATTTTGTTGTTGATGATAATCAAAAGCAAAAGGTTAATAGCTTTCTCAATAAATATCCTAACACTCTCAAAGATTCTATGAACTTTATCGCTAAATTACCATAAATTAGACAGTTTTTAAGAAGAATAAAAAATACAGAATTGATAACAAAAAAAAAGAGGATAACCTCTGCGGTAAGCAAGCGATAGACATTTGTATAGCCAATACAGCAATTGGATTGCTAGTACAACACGGCGGAAATAAACCAATCATTCCAAATCAACGAAACCCTTATGCTGTATTCATTTTTAATTTTTAATTTTTAATTCCGCCTTGCGGTACTAGTAGCTTCCGAATTCTCTATGGCTTTCGTAACCCAACGCCAGTCCCGCTCAAGCCGGGAAACCCACCTACGCGGCTCACTCCCCTACATATACTTAGATTTTTTCAGAAATCAAATCGGATTGCTAAAAAACTTAGTACATATTTATTTGGCGTTATTTCTTATACAAGTAATATTAGGAATCCAATCGAATTCCTAATCGTTCCTAATATTTATCCCTAAATACGACATAATGAATATTCAAATGATATCTAAAGATTTTTGATATTAGTTCTCTAGATAGATCAGGAATTTTGTAGGCAAACTTTAAGATGAAATAGTCAAAAGTAAACAAAGTAGGTTCTCACGAAGGAGAAATTCACATGACTAACATTATTGCTTGGCTGGTTTTGGGTTTAATTGCAGGTGCCTTAGCTAAGTTATTTTATCCAGGAACTCAAGGTGGTGGTATTCTCTCCACAATTGTATTAGGAATTCTTGGAGCCGTAGTTGGAGGTTATTTGGGTCAAGCTTTGCTAGGTAGTAGTTCAGCAGCCGCTGCATCTGTAGGAGCATTATCTCTAGGAAGCATCTTATTTGCTGTTCTTGGTGCTATGCTACTGATTTTCCTTTGGGGTTTACTGAGTCGTCGAGCTGTGTAATTAGCTCAAATCAACAGTTTTGGGAATCACTTCTAGCTGCAATAAACCGATAAAATGACATTAGAAAAAGAGCGAATAACTATAGGAGTTTTCGCTAGATGTTCCGATGCACAATTGGTACTTCAGGAACTAAAAGCTTCTAATTTTCCAATGCACAAAGTTTCTGTAATTGCACGGAATGCAGAAGTACAAAGTGATATTGCTGGTGTTGATGTTAAAAGGCACACTGGCAATACATCTGAAGAAAACGCTGCTGGAGCCGTTACTAGTAGTACTTTAGGCGATCTTGATGGTTTAGTGTCCGGTCTAGCTCTCTGGGCAATTCCTGGTATAGGCTCAGTCATGCTAGCCGGAGCCAAAGTAACAGCGATCGCTACTACTTTAACAGGTGGGTTGCCTGGTATTTTGCTAAGTTTAGGGATTTCTGAAAATCAAGCACAGGGTTACAGTGATCTTGTCTGTAAGGGTTACTATTTGGTGATAGTAACCGGCATAGACATAGAAATTCGTATTGCTAGGAGAATTTTTAATCGCTGTGATACTCAACAGTGGAGCGTTTCTGAACCATACTCGACCCCAAATAGCCGCTATAGACACGCAGTTGGTGTTTTTTATACTCACCAAGATGCGAAAAGAGCGCTGACTGAACTGAGAACCGCTGGCTTTCCCATGACTCAAGTATCAATAGTTGCCCAAAATACAAGCTATCTAAGTGATATTTTTGAAGAAAATATTAGCAGTTCCCAAGATAACTATACTACTTTAGGAATTCCCGATGATCTAGCCAGATATTATGAGCATCAGGTGACTCTGGGTCATTACTTAGTAGTCATCAAAGGCACTGATATCTACATAGCAGGTGCAAGAGCTATCTTAGAGAGTAACAAGATCCAACATTTTAGTATCTATACCCAATCTGAACTTGATTTGTCTAGAAGCGATCGCCAGGTTATTACGAACTTATAGTTAAACGTCAAGTTAATATCAAGAGGTTTAATGATATATCGTGATTGTGCATATTTTTGAAAATTTATAGCATAAGTATATTTTCTGTAAAATAAATTACATTTTTTAACTATAGTTTGCTTTATGACACCTTACCCTTCTCCGAGAATATCCATTGTGATAACTGAGGTTAAGGCTTATCTGTATAGTGATGTACAATGGCATTGATGTAATATCAAACCACAAAAGCCGCTATATTTAGCTAGCATTTATAGAAATTGCATTTTAATAAATTTAATAAACTTAATTTTTACTATCCGGCTGTTTTATTTTACTATCCAGCCTTTTTGTTAAGCACGAAATTTGTTTAACCATCACAATAGTATATTAAATAGGTGTTGATTTTTTGATAAAAATATCATGTCAACATAAAATCTAAGTGCCAAGATGGTAGTCTCCGAGTAAAATAATATCTGTTTCAAATAGTAAAATAGTAGTTTCATAACCAATCCTACCCATTTCTGGTTTTGAACCTATTTCCATTTCTATAAGATTTGAATACCTGCCTGGAATAATGTTGAATCGTTTGAAGATTGGAACCAAGATTGGAATAAGTTTTGCCCTGAGTTTGGCCACTCTGACCACTATTGGTCTAATCTCCTACCATAGCACCAATGAGTTAATTGAAACTTCACGCAAAGAAAACCATACCTACGAGGTGTTGAGTCAGCTTGAAGACCTCAACTTACAACTGACAACTGCTGAGACTGGGCAACGCGGTTACATTATTACTGGAGAAAAGCGCTATTTAGAACCTTATAACGCTGCTCTTGAATCACTAAATCAAAAAATTAAGGAACTTCAAAATTTAACAGCAGATAACCCCAACCAACAAAATCGGCTTGATATTTTACAGCCATTGCTAACGCAGAGAATGGCTGTAATGAAATATATCATTGAAATACGGCAAAGCCAGGGTTTAGAAGCTACCCAAAAAGCTGTTTTGACAGACGAGGGTAAGCGGCTAATGGATCAAATCCAGAAAGTTATTCAGGCGATGAAAACTGAGGAGAGCGCACTACTGAAACAGCGCTCTGAGAAGGCACAAGCAGCTGCCCAGCAAACGCTCGGCAGTATTGTCTATAGTATTCCCTTATTTTCCGTAATCTTAGCTTTAATTGGATTTTCCCTGACCAGACATATCTCAGTACCGCTGAAACGAGTTTCTGATTTGGCAGAAAAAATGGCGGATGGGGATTTATCGGTAAGTTTACCAGATAGCGATCGCCAGGATGAAATTGGTGTGCTGACGCGCACCTTCAACCAAATGATTGTTAATCTGCAAAACACAACTAGAAAAAATGAGGAGCAAAACTGGCTAAAGTCTAACTTGGCTGAATTTACCCAGATGCTCCAAGGACAGCGAAATCTGGAAAGTGTATCTAGCCTAATCTTGTCGCATTTAGCACCATTAGTTGGGGCATCCCAAGGCGTTTTTTATGTGATGGACTCTATAAACGACCAGCCGATGCTGAAGTTGTTAAGTAGTTATGCTTATAAAGCCCGCAAAAACTTGGCAAATCAGTTTCGCTTGGGCGAAGGACTAGTAGGACAATCCGCTCTCGAAAAACAAAGAATCCTCCTCACAGAAGTTCCTAGTGACTATATCCGCATCAGTTCTGGCTTGGGAGAAGCACCACCACTAAATATTATTGTGTTGCCCATACTATTTGAAACGCAAGTAAATGCCGTAATTGAACTTGCCTCTTTTGGGCCTTTTAACGAGTTGCACCTGAAATTTTTAGAGCAATTGAGTGAAATTCTCGGTGTATTTTTAAATAATATCGCTTCCCAAGTCCAAACCCAACAACTACTTGAAGAATCTGTTGCTTTAACAGAGGAACTGCAAACCCAGCAAGAAGAACTACAACAGAGCAATCAACGCTTAGAAGAACAGGCACACGAGTTAGAAGAATCACAATTTCTTGTCAAGCAGTCTAACGAAGAATTGCAACAACTAAATGAGGAATTAGAAGAAAAAGCAGAATTGTTAGAAGTACAAAATCGGGAAGTTGCCCGCAAGAACCAAGAAGTTGAGCGGGCGAGACAGTCTTTGGAAGAAAAAGCTGAACAACTGGCGTTGTCTTCCAAATATAAGTCAGAATTTCTCGCCAATATGTCCCACGAACTGCGGACACCGTTAAATAGCCTGTTAATTTTAGCAAGGCTGCTAGCAGATAACTCTCTTAACAACTTGACCGACAAACAGGTAGAGTACAGCCGGACTATTTACTCGGCTGGAAATGATTTGCTGGAGTTAATTAATGACATTCTAGATTTGGCAAAAATTGAGTCGGGTACTATGTTGCTCGATATTGAGCAAATTGGTTTAGTAGATTTGCAGACATCTCTAGAGCAGACTTTCCGGCAACTTGCCCACAATAAAGAACTCAGTTTTACCGTTGAATTGGATGAGAAGTTACCACCAACAATTTATAACGACTCCAAACGCCTGCAACAAGTGCTGAAAAATCTTCTAGCTAACGCTTTTAAGTTTACAGAACAGGGAGGCGTGAAGTTACAAATTAGCATGGCAGATGAGGCCGCCCAAGTTGATAATTCTATGATTGCTTTTGCCGTTAGCGACACGGGTATAGGCATTCCAGCCGAGAAGCAGAAGATTATTTTCGAGGCATTTCAGCAAGCAGACGGCACCACCAGTCGCAAGTACGGGGGAACTGGCTTAGGCTTGTCCATCAGCCGCGAATTGGCTCAATTGTTGGGAGGAAGAATTGAACTAATCAGCCAACCAGGGCAGGGAAGTACTTTTACCCTCTACTTACCCAGGCGACAGGAAAAGAATGCTAAAAATACTCTCACCACACCACCCCCTGAGCCAACTACCTCTATTCGCACGGCATCTACCATAAAAGAAGTGCCAATGTCCGAAAAAAGATCCACAAATGTGGATACTTCGGCATCAGCGAAAGTACTTACTACCTTCACCAGCGAAATTCCAGATGACCGGGAAATAATTCAACCAGGCGATCGCGTTTTACTAATTATTGAGGATGACGATAAATTCGCCCGCATCTTACTAGATATGGCTCGTGAGCAGGGCTTTAAAACCATTGTTGCCTTACACAGCAAACAAGGTCTAGCACTCGCGCAACAGTTTAAACCCAATGCGATTATGCTAGATATCCACATGCCAGAGATGGATGGCTGGACGGTGCTGGATCGTTTGAAGCATAGACCAGATACCAGACATATACCAGTACACATACTTTCTGTTGATGAAAGACAGCAACGGGGATTACATCTAGGGGCGATTACCTATCTACAAAAACCTGTTTCTCCAGAAGCGCTAACTCAAGTATTGACTGAGATTAAAGGCTTTATTGAGCGTCAGGTAAAAAATCTCCTGATCGTAGAAGATGACCCCGTACAAGCCCAAAGTATTATCGAACTGATCGGTAATGGCGATGTTCAAAGTACAGCAGTGGGTACGGGAGCAGAAGCCCTCTCGATTTTGCGATCGCACCATTTTGATTGTATGGTGTTGGATCTGGGTTTGCCCGATATGAGCGGGTTTACACTAATTGAGCAGATAAAACTTGAACCCAGGCTGTTGAAACTGCCGATTATCGTTTACACCGGCAAAGAACTCAGCCGCCAAGAAGAAACCCAACTGCGGGGGCTAGCAGAGACAATTATCATTAAAAATGTGCGATCGCCAGAGCGGTTGTTAGACGAAACTGCCCTATTCTTACATCGGGTACAAGCAAATTTGCCGCCACCAAAACGTCAAATGCTAGAGCAACTACATCAAACTGACCCGGTGCTGGCTAATCGGAAAATTCTGATTGTAGATGATGATCTGCGAAATATTTTTGCCCTCACCAGCTTTTTAGAAAGCTATCAAATGCAAGTGCTATTTGCCGAAAATGGCAGGGATGGCATAGAGAAGCTCCAAACTAATCCTGAGATTAATATAGTTTTAATGGATATCATGATGCCGGAAATGGATGGTTACGAAACCACCCGCGCCATCCGCCAGCAACAACAGTTTCGTTCCTTACCAATAATTGCTTTAACTGCCAAAGCTATGCCAGGCGACAAGGAAAAGTGCATCCAAGCTGGAGCATCTGACTACATCACCAAACCTGTAGATACTGAACAACTGCTTTCACTACTTCGGGTTTGGCTGTATCGGTGAGAGAGTTAAGGCAAAAGACGCGATGAATCGCCGTCTCTACAAAAGACCAATTATTGTAGAGACGGCGATTTATCGCGTCTTTGTGATAAATTATCGAATCTTTGTGATCTAAAATTTTCATCAAAAAGCCTTAACCGAACCGTATTGTCCTGCTTCCTGCTTCCTGCCTCCTTCAACTAATCATCTTCTCCAAAGCAACCTGTAAATCTTTTGTCAAATCGCTCACAGCTTGTCTAGACGCGAGGCGATCGCCCTGACAATTGCGAAAGCGTTCCGTAACTAAAATTGGCTCCCCCACAGTGATTTGTGCCTGTCGCAAACCTAACCGAGGTCGCCCCGGAAGCGTTGTATCTTGAATTCGGGAAAGCATATCGAAAATAAGCAAAGCTGTTTCCGCAAACCGTTCCGTCGTCGGTTGTTCCTGAATATAGGTAGCTGTGACTGCAACAAAACTTTCCACTATCCGCATGTGCCGCATTCGCAAGTCTGCTTCCTCTGCAATCCAGTCTGCTAAACCGCGTTTAAAGGGTGCTAAAGCCTTGATATCTGGCAAATCTTCCCGATAAATGTAATTCCAGCCAGCTTCTTCCAAGCGGCGACAGCGGTCAATAAAATTACCCTGCGCCTGAACTCCAAAATATTCCTCGGTAACTTGTAATGCCTTATCTAGTAAGCGATGCAGTCGGGCAATTAATACCTGATTAGGAGTAGCAGATTCATCAATTGAGATGGTTTTTGGGATGTCTTGATGATAGAAGCGACGATAAAATTCTTCCATCTCGGTAATCAGATATTCAGCTAACCTACAGAGGCGTTGATAGTAAATCTCTTCGCGATTACCCGAATCAATTTCCTTTACTGGTAAGCCACTATCAGCTTCCAACTTACTCAACAGCCAATCTAGTTTAGACCAAGGTGGCTCGGCGTAACGATATTGGATAGCGATCGGCAAAATGATCACAGTCTCAGTCCGGTTAGCTTTTTGCAAGTCTTCTGCACACCAGAACCCCATTTGAGCAACACCTGGTTCCAGTGGACTAACAATACCACTATGACCATTAGTACCGCCTTCGGGTGCCACTGCGATCGGTAATTCGCCATTAGCAAACAACTCTCGTGCAGTTTGAATAGCTTGCCTATCTAGTCGCCTACCGCGATGAACCGGCACACCTCCCAGTCGAGAGAACAACCAACCTAGCCATTTTCCAGCCCAAACCGTCATACCTCGGTCATAAAGAAAATAGCTGTGAACCAGGGATTGTAGTGTAATACCTTCCTGACGAGCGACTTGTGGCACAATGCGAGAAAGCAAATACAGCATACAGAGGGGATCTTCCACCTCTGGGTGGCGAAATGCCAACAAAAAACGAATTTTTCCAGCCTGGAATTGTTGATAAAGTTCAGCTAATACCTCAACATTCGTGGCTTCAATCTTGACAATTCCAGCTGGTAGCCAAGGGCGAGTGCGAAACCGTAGTGCGATCGGCAATAACCACCGAACAATCTGGAGTACCAGTGGGTTCAATCGTTGGGGAATAAATTTCAGTGGTGGTTGAGTAGAGTGAATCGATCTAGGCAAGTCGCTCTCCAGATTGTATTTTTAGCGATTGTACAACGTGGGGTCTTAGTTTTGCGTAAACCTGGAGCTTCTTAAAAGAGTGGGCGTGTTTCTCTTGGACTAATGACTAATAACTAATGACTCCGCGCAGTGGTTTGATGTTTAGGAAAATTTCGGAATAAATAGCCAAACACTGCTAAGTTCAACACAAAAATAAACATTTTTATAGGAGAGATACCCTGAATTAATTCATAAATCTCTGGTGGAATACTGATACCGACAAGTCCCAATACCAAGACATGTGCCCAACGTTTTTCGTACCATAAACCAATGGCTTCAATAGTAGTAACAATAGCATATATTCCTGTTCCAATACTGCTAAATGCCAAGGTTCGAGGATTTAAGTTAATAACTTTCTTTAAAAGCCAATTAATAATCATCGATTTACCTTCTAAAACATAATTCTCTGAAAAAGCCTCTAGAGTTTGATAATTTTTTAATGTCAATAATAAAGCGATCGAAGTAACCATAAGCAGCAAAGCGGCAAATGATTTGTAGAGAACAATTGCTACTAATCCCAATGGACGCTTTTTCAAACAACCCCCTAAGTATTATATAGATATCAGAATCCGCTTTGATTTTTGAACTTACTTGTGTGGTGCGCGTTCGCGTTGGCATTCGCGGAGCGTGTCGCAGACAAGCCTCTGGTAAAGAAGCGTCTCGCAGAGAAGCACGATAGGCAGGCAATAGGCAATCAGGCTTTTTGAGATGTACGGTATTTTTTCAAAAATAAAATAGTAGTTCTATAGTAAGTCCAACTTTGATTAACTGGTTCTGGATGATGCTAACTAAGACGCTTATTGTCGCAGTACTTAATCGCCCTATATTTCCACTTTTCCCAACCAATACATGACTACTACTTGTGGGTGGGATGGAAACCTTGCCCAGTTCACAGGACAGTCGATACGTCCATACTACAACAAGAAATATTGGGATATTTTATTACTTGGAATTCCCTAAATGTTTATGACTACACTATTCCCGATAGCTTCATAACTTCACCCGAATGGGTGAGAAAAAATTCAACCGATCGGATGAGCTAAGTATAGGAGAATAAAGTTTATAACAAAGGGAACACTTTGAGTAAAAAAGATTAATTAAACCCCAGCTACTTAAGGATAACTCGATGAAACTTACAACTTTTATAAATTCTGCGGCTATTATTGCTTTTGTTGCCCTCACATCTGGAATTGCTAACGCTCAACCAGCCACAAATAACAATTACGCCAGTGCTAGTATTACCACTGATGTAAAGAATGAGCCAATCAAACTTGCTGTCAATTCTACTACTGCTACTAGTTATCTCCAACCCTTCAATCTTGTTTCTCTTGCTTACCAAGGTGGTTTAGAGCAGCAGGGCATTCCGAGTGGAGGAAATCTGATTTTTGAACGCCAGAACAGAAATATTGTTGCGGAAGATTTAGTTAAGGCTGCTATTAGTGCTAACAAATTACCCCCACAAATTTTGAACGATCAAAATTACCTTAGTGCTGTCAAGTCACAGTTCACCTCCTTATCCAGAGACTTATCTAACTAAGTACGACTTTGAAATTGGGGCAATTGGATGCAATACCAACTTCCCTTTCCCCTTGTCTACCAAATAAAAACCCCATTCCTTCATAGTGATGGGGTTTTTATTTGGTAGTCCCTGATATGTGCGTCAACGATCGCTACCGTAGGCATCACACACTTCAATAAACATCTTTAATGGAGGTTAGCGGACTCGAACCGCTGACATCCTGCTTGCAAAGCAGGCGCTCTACCAACTGAGCTAAACCCCCGTAAAATTAAAATAGTAGGTAACTTTGATTGTCGTTGCTATTGTAACTTATATTGTTCCATTATCAAAGGGATGAAGCCAGAAAATATCCAAGTGGTTGCAGCACTGTATAAATTTGTCAAGCTGCCAGATTTTGCCGAGAAACGAGCTCCTCTGCTGTCTTACTGCCAAGCTCAAGATGTCAAGGGGACTATTTTGCTAGCACAAGAGGGCATTAACGGTACAATTGCAGGTTCGCGTCAGTCCATTGACTCAGTTCTCTGGTTTTTGCGTTCTGACCCCCGTTTAGCAGACCTAGAATCTAAAGAGTCCTATGCCGAAACTCCGCCCTTTGAGCGGATGAAGGTGCGGTTGAAGCCAGAAATTGTCACTTTAGGGTTGCCGGAAATTGACCCAAATGAGCAAGTTGGTACTTATGTCAGCCCCCAGGAATGGAATGATCTAATTTCTGATCCAGAAGTAACCGTGATTGATACCCGCAATGATTATGAGGTGAATATCGGTACTTTCCAAGGCGCAGAAAATCCCCAAACTGGCTCATTCCGAGAATTCCCCGATTATGTGCGTCACCATCTCGACCCAGCTAAACACACAAAGGTTGCTCTGTTTTGTACAGGCGGCATTCGCTGTGAAAAAGCCTCATCCTTCATGCTTGCCCAAGGTTTTGCAGAAGTCTATCATCTCAAAGGCGGCATTCTCAAGTATTTGGAGGAAGTTCCAGCACAAGAAAGTTTATGGCAAGGCGAATGTTTTGTCTTTGATGAGCGGGTAGCTGTTAGTCATGGATTGGAAGAAGGGAGTTGTGAGCGGTGCTTCTGTTGTGGGCGTCCGATTTCTGAGGAAGATAAGGTGTCTCCAAAGTATGAGCAAGGTATCTCTTGTCCCTATTGTTTTGATAGCCTCACCGAAGAGAAAAGAGCGCGTCAACAAGAAAAATGGCGTCATTACCAAAGGGAACAGGGAATAGGGAATAGGGAATAGGGAATAATTAAGAGTTCTCTCTCCGAGAGTAAGATAAATACGCAACTAAGTGCGGACTGTTTTAGGTGGGGTCTAAATCCTCTTTTCTATTACTCTCCGTTCCCTCTTTAATAGCTTCAATCAAGGATGATTCGGAATTTAAGGGCAAAATTACTGTAAATTTAGTACCAACTCCAACTTGACTTGTGACACTGATTTTACCCCTATGAGCATCAACGCACCTTTTAACGATTACTAACCCCAATCCAGTACCCTGAATTGATTGGACATTTGAGGCTCGGTAGAATGATTCAAAAAGTCGAGTTTGGTCTGGTTCGGGAATGCCCATACCTTGATCTTGAATATAAAAAATTGCTACTTTCTCAATCGGGTCGCATATTAAATCAAGCTGAATGTTGCCTCCTCTGGGAGAATATTTAACCGCGTTTGAGAGTAGATTTATCAACATGTAATGTAAGAGTCCTTCATCCATTACAGCAGACGTGTTCTCGCTATGACAGGTAAAAACAATTTCACATACCCTACTTTCAACAATAGAAAAATCTTCGACTAACTCTCGACAAAAATTCTCTAAGTTAAGTCCGGCGGGGTTGTATATGAGTTTTTCTGCTTCCGCTCGGCCCATAAACAGCACTTCTTCCATGAGTTTTTCCATAGATTGCACAGCACCTTGAATTCGCTTTAAATAAACGCCTCTTTTTGCATCTGTCAAATTTGCTCCTTGCATTTCAATGAGTTCTACTGCTGTTTGAATAACAGTTAGGGGATTACGAAACTCATGAGATACTGTAGAGATAAATAGTGACTTGAGACGGTTAAGTTCTTGCTCCTTCTCCAATGCTTGCTCTAGCAATTTTGTTTGGCGTCGTTCGCTAAGATCCCAGAAAACAACTACTACACCATTTATCTGGTCAGATCCTCGCTTCAGTGGTGAAGCACTATCACCAATTGGAATTCTTTTTCCGTTTTTTGTAATCAGGGATGTGAATTCCCCTAAATAAACAACCTGTTGCTCCCGTAGCACTTTTGTCACAGGGTTTTCTAATGTAGTCTCTGTAACTTCATCGACAATATGAAAAATTTTCGTGGCCTCATTTCCTAAAGCATCTTTTTGCTGCCAGCCAGTCAGCGCTTCAGCTGCGGGATTCATGAATGTCACTGCTCCCTGCTCATTGGTAGCGATGACAGCATCACTCATCGAATTTAAAAGGGTTGCTAACTGATCTCGATTTTCTCGCAGTTCTCGTTCTAATTGGTGTTTTAAAAGACCGATCTCGATCGCTATTCTTAAATCTTTTGTAGTAAATGGTTTAACAATGTATCCGAATGGTTGGGTAAGTTTGGCTCTTTCTAAAGTATGGTCGTCACCATAAGCAGTTAAATAAATTATGGGTACATCTAACTGTTCACGAATCTGACTAGCGGTAGCAATACCATCCATCTCACCTTTAAGAATAATATCCATTAATACTAGTTCTGGTTGAGTTGCCGATGCTTTGGCAATGGCAACTTTTCCAGATGAAGCTGTACCCGTAACAATGTATCCTAATTGAGTGAGTTGGCTAGCAATAGTTCTAGCCACAATCACTTCATCTTCAACGACTAAAATCTTAGCTTGACCCATTTGATATTTATTGATGCAAAGTTAACTGCGTGAATTGGATTTTGAATCCTGTTCCATGATTTCGTTCTAGAGTAATGCTGCCTTCTAGTTGTTCTATAACCAAGTCATATACTAACGACAGACCCAAAGAATCAGTATTTGTCCAATCTAAATTATCTGGTAAACCAATCCCATTATCTCGGATAGTCATCTCGATACTATTACCGATATTGCGTAGAGCAATGCTGATTGTGCCTGCTTGTTGGTTGGGAAAAGCATGCTTGAGGGCATTGGAAATTAATTCGTTAATAACCAATCCACAGGCAATAGCCTGGTCAACATTTAAATTTAATGGTTCTATATCAATTTCTAGTGCAATTTTACCCGGCCATATTTGATAGGAAATTAGCAAGCTTGTTGCTAAATTATGGATATAGTCAGCAACATCAATTTGCCCAATATTAGCGGAAGTATACAAATTCTTATGAATTAGAGATATTGATTCAATTCGGTTCTGACTTTCTCGAAGGACTTTGATTACTTCCGGATCTTTGAGTGTTTGGGTCTGAAGTTGTAATAAGCTGGAGACAATTTGCAAATTATTTTTAACTCGATGATGAACTTCCTTTAAGAGAACTTCTTTTTCAGCCAAGGCATTTTTTAATTTCACTTGAGCTTTTTGCTTTTGAACAAGTTCAGTTTGAGCTTGCTCAAAGATGCTGGATTGTTGAATTGCGATCGCTAATTGGACTGTAAGTTGATCGAGCAAATCTAATTGATTTTCTTCCCAATGGCGGAAACCGGAGCATTGGTGAGCAACCAGTAAACCCCAAAGGTGAGAGCCGGGGCTTTGAGAGCCTACTTCTAGCAATATGGGTACAACTAAATTTGCTTTGACTTCAAACTGTTCTAACAGGCGAACATGGCAATCAGTGAGTCCAGCTTCGTAAATATTAGCGATCGCTCGTTTGCGTCCCTGATAATACTCCACTCCTGCACCTATTTGAAAACACGTATCATGAATCTCTACACCCAAAGAAACTGTCCATCCAGGTTCCACCGATTCTGCCACAATTGTGCCGATCATCTCTGAGTCAAACTGATAAACTACTACTCGATCAACCCCAAGTAAATCTCGCACTTCTTGAACTGTTGCATTCAAAATATCTTGGAGATTCAAAGATTGACGAATCCGTTGAGCAACAGTCCGCATCAATTGCTCCCGCTCGGCTTGGGCTTTTAGGGCTAATTCAGTTTGCTTACGTTCTGTGATATCTTGCCCAATACCAATAATTTGACCATTTGAAAGTTTAATATTAGTCCAAGACGTATCCAATAAACGACCATCGCGCACTTGAGTTCTAAAGTCACCCCAATTGCGTTGTGCGGACTGAACAAAATTTATTACATACTGTCGATATTCAGGATTAGGGTATAACGCTTCCAATACATCATAAGTTTGGCAATCTTGAAGTTTCCAACCGAGAATATTTTCCCATTCTTGGTTCACCCATTGAAGTTTACCATTGGGAGCAATGAGGGCAATCATCAACGGTATACTCTCAAAAATTATCCGCAAAAACTCATTTTGCTCTTGGAGTTTTGTTTCAGCATTTTTTCGGTCATTAATATCATAGAATACTGTTAAAATCGATGATTCATTGTTGAATTTGAAATATTGTAGTGAAGTTATCGCCCAAAAATAAGTTCCATCTGCTCTTTTTAATTGAAGTTCATAATTATGAATAAAACCATGTTGATTGAGAAGTTTTAATAGCACTTCTAAATCTGCCAAATTATGATATAAATCTAATAAATTTTTGCGATTTATTAAATACTCTGGAGAGAACCGAAATGTTTGAAGCAACTCTGGATTAGCGTATAAAATCAACCCATCAGATGCACGGGAAATAATGAATGGAACAGGAATAGCTTCAGAAACAACTTGAAATCTCGCTTCACTTTCCTGAAGAGTTATTTCTATTTGTTTATGTTCTGTGATGTCTCGGATATTAACCAAATGAGCTTGGTGACAAGCATAGTCTATTAAATGTGTGACAATTTCAACATCAATAACCTGTCCATCTTTTCGCCGATGTCGCCATTGTCCAGTAAAGTGTAAGTTAGAGTGTTTTTTTGCTAAATATTCCAGAAAAATATGCATATTTTCTGGAGTGCAAATGTCAGTTATTCGCATTTGCAAGAACTCTTCTCGTGAGTATCCGTAGTGAATAACAGCAGCTTCATTTACATCTAAAAATTGCAGATTATTCTGGTCATATACCCACATTGGATTGGGATTTTTAGAAAAAAGGAGATTAAAACTCCTTTGGCTATCATCAATAAGTTTTTGTCGATGTAATTCTAAATACCTGATTACCTGTCGAGCCAACTGTTGTAAGGCTACTTGCTCTTTAACACTCAAGTTTCGTGGTGAAAAATCAATTACACAAAGACTACCTAATGCAAAACCACTTGAGTTAATTAGGGGAACTCCTGCATAGAAACGAAAATAATTATTTGATATTACAAGGGGATTTGTAACAAACCGTTCGTCTTGCAAAGTGTCCGGGATGATTAATATTTGACTTTGCAAGATAGTATAATTACCAAAAGAAATGCTCCGAGGAACCTCCGATATAGTTACTCCAATTTTTGACTTGAACCACTCTCGTTCTGCATCAACTAGACTAATCAGGGCGATTGGTGTTTCACAAAAGTTAGCAGCTAGTTGAGCTAGTTCATTAAAAACTTCTTCCGGTGGCGTATCTAAAATTTGATATTGATTAAGTACTTCTATACGTTGTCTTTCATTTTCAGGAAATAGCATTAGTGGTTGTGTTACAAAAGTTTTATTAATTATCAGATTTAAACAAAATAATTAAAATCTGCGGAATGAAAATTGTGTTTTTCTGAATGTTTGTAATGCCAAATTAAATTAGCTAAAGCCTATGCTGAAGTTAACCAATGTTTTTACTCTACAAGATTGTTAAGATATTTATTTTTTGTGGAAATGATTTCCTTCATTTGAATGGGTACTTGGGTTTGCTTAAAAGGTTGTTTGAAAAGTCCTTTTGTCGGTATCAAAAGTTTTAGATCCCCCTAAATTCCCCGATAAATTGGGGGACTTTGACTCCGGTTCCCCCCTTAAAAAGGGGGTTAGGGGGGATCTAAAGTGCCTAAAGTTACAGAGAAATACTTTTCAAACATCCTCTAAGGGTGGGTTGCAAAAAATAATATGTACCATCAGTATTTTTATCAAACTATAGGCAGTTTTTGCAACCTCATCAATAAATAAATTTAGCAAGAAAGTTCACTTGGTAATACTAAGGAGTTATAAAACAAGTAATAATACGGAAATATACGGAGATTGATAACTCCACTCCAAACTCCTGAGCTAAATTTACGATAGTTTACTACAGCAAAGCTTCAAGAAGTATTTCCCGAAATTAAACCACATCGAACCCCAAAAAAAGTTGACAATTTACGGCAACACTGAAGTAATGATTGTACCACCGTAAAATCATTCTATAAGGTAAAATTTTTTACAGAATATATTTACTGCCAAAAGTTTAGGTTAGGAAATGAACCGCATACTTCTACGGCAAGCTACGTGTAGCTTCTCGTAGATAAGAATCTTTGTGGACTTGGCATTATTTGCGGTGGTCTGCGCTATATTTTATCTTGGGCGTCCTAATGTAGTGATATATAAAACAGCTTCATCAGTAGGTATACCCAAGACTTCATTTACTTGGTCATCAAAGAATCCACCGATACCACTGACGCCGACATTCAGGTGCATTGCGGCTAAATTTAAACGCTGTCCCAAATGACCAGCATCCATGTGTAAGTAACGGTAAACGCGATCGCCATATTGTGCGATCGCAGCTTTTAGATCGGCTGTATGAAACAATACCGCTGCGGCATCCCGCCCCAATTCTTGTCCCAAACAGAGAAAATGTAACTCTCGCCGAAAGTTTTTAAACCGAATTTGGCGTAATTCTTGGGCTTTGGGTGCGTAATAGTAACAACCCGCCTCCAATCCTTTAACTCCGCAAACGGCAATGAATGTTTCTATTAAATTCAGATCAAAATAGTCTGGAGAAATATCTAAACTTTGGTCGATGTAATTTTGTGGTTGGTAAGTGAAATCAAGTAAACTTTTCAATTCATCGAAGCTTAAATCATCGCCATTGTAGGCACGGGTAGAGCGTCGCTTGTACATAGTGATTTCCAGTTCTGACAGCTTTTGTCCCCAGTCTATAGGTGCGGTGATGGTGGGAATTTTCAAACAGAAAGGAAAGTTATATTTATCCTCCAAAGATTTTTCTTGTTTGATAGTTGGTAGATTGAGATTACCAGTAATACCTGATTGGATCTGGGTGTGTTGATGGAAGTATGTCAG
Organism: Nostoc edaphicum CCNP1411; assembly: GCF_014023275.1. NCBI lineage: Bacteria > Bacillati > Cyanobacteriota > Cyanophyceae > Nostocales > Nostocaceae > Nostoc > Nostoc edaphicum. The sequence continues at coordinate 3,520,165 of NZ_CP054698.1, read as the reverse complement.
CAATTCACCATCGGGGATTTGAGGATAACTAGTTTCGGTAGCGGAAGGTAAAGCAGTACATCCCAATGGCAAATTTTGATTAACATCTAACAAGTCTGCCAGAGGTAAGACAGCGATCGCACCTTCTTGTTGCGGATCAACATAAAGCAGATTATTAACTGATTCATCCACAAAGCCGCCGATTAAATGGGGACGATAATCAGTAATTGCAGCAGCTAACTCGATATTACCCAACAAGTGTCCCGTATCTAGGAAAATCCGCCGATAAGCCCGATCTTCATAACGCCACGCAGAACGATAGAATACCGCAGTGACAATAATTGCCAGTTGGGTATTTTCTAGAGAAGGATGCCAGAAACAAGCTGCTTGGAGAGTTTGCCAAACATCACTTTCCCAATAATGCATAAGAGAATGAGTCCGACACTGGTAGTTATATAGACCAGGCGGCAATAACGACGTACCACGGGAAACCACATACACTTCGGCAGGGTATAACCCGCCTGCACTGGGAGCAGCGCGTAAATACACAGCACTCCCCATAGAAGGCATTTTCGCCGTCAATCCATAGCTGCGAAACAACAGCCTTGAGAGTCTTTGCCACCATTGAGCATCTGGATTATTAGCATAAGCCTCTGCTTTTTCTTGGATATAGGGTTTGAGATCAAAAGTAGAGCCAATTTTGTACTCTTTAAAGGGCACTGGCTGTTTAGTCCAGTCCAACCGCTGATTTTTAGAGGCGAGAGTCTCAGGATTGTATTTAGTCCGTTCGTGATAATGCTGGGCAATTGATTGGTGTAATTCTGGCATAGTACTTTCAATATCCTTGGGGCATCCTTTATTTTTGATCTTGGCATTCATTAGCCTTATTGTTTCGTGTCAATTGGTACAATCCTCAGAGTCATAAAGTGGTAATTGGTAACAATTGGATTGGGGCATGGGGAATGGGGCATGGGGCATGGGGCATTGGGCATTTGGGTATTAGTTATTCTTGTCTCCCTTGTCTCCCAGTCCCCAGTCCCCAGTCCTTCGCAGTACCATATAAACGCAAAACTATCTACAGCTGGATGTGCAATGATGCCTGTGCGTCAAACTTTATCAAAACCTGATATCCAACTTTCTTATTTAGAGTGGAACCAAGGTCAAGAACCTTTACTGCTGTTACATGGTTTAGGCGATCATGCTTTGGTGTGGTCTAGTTTAGGAGATTATTTGGCGGCAGATTACCACATAGTGGCACCAGATATGCGCGGACATGGCCAAAGTAGCAAGCCAGAGATAGATTATAGCTTTGAGAGTGCGATCGCAGACCTCGAAGCACTCATGGATCATCTTGGATGGACTTTTGCCCATATTGTTAGTCACTCGTGGACAGGCAAATTAGCCGCCATCTGGGCAAGAGAAAACCCAAAGCGGTTGCGGAGTATAATTTTGGTCGATCCGATTTTCATCTGGAAAATGCCCAGTCTTCTCAGGGTAACTTTTCCGACGTTGTATCGCTTCTTGCCTTTTCTCAAAAGCATGGGCCCCTTTGCCAGCTACGAAGAAGCCGAACAACAAGCACAGCAGTTAAAGCAATATCAAGGATGGAGTTCCTTACAGCAGCAAGTCTTCCAAGCAGGAATAGAACAAAAACCCGATGGTAGTTGGGGCAGCAAATTTACCATAGCCGCCCGCGACGGCATTTTTGAGGCAGTAATGCAGGTGCCCGGTTTTACAATTCCCCTTGAGACTCCTGCTCTATTCGTCCAGCCAAAACAAGGACTGAACCGCCAAAATTGGCAAATTCAACCCTACAAAACCCATCTTAAAAACTTACGCATCTGCCAAGTTCCCGGCAATCATTGGCCATTTTTGACACAACCAGAGGCATTTAACCAAACAGTGGCAGCTTTCTTGGCAGAAAACAGATAGAAAATCTCATGATTATTTAGACGGGATTATCATACGGCAACAGAAGAATTAATAGGAGCAATGTCTAGAAAGATTGGGCATGGGGCATTGATTATTTCCCCATCTCTGTCATCTCCCTCATCTCCCCCATCTCCCTCATCTCTCTCATTCCCCATTACCCACTCATGAGCCTTTGTATCAATCCCGTTTGCCCTCAACCAAATCACCCGAATAATCATCAAAACCGCTTTTGTCAAAGTTGTGGTTCCCATCTAGAATTGCTAGGGCGTTATCGGGTGACGTGCCTGTTGAGTGAAAAAACAGGGTTTAGTAAAGTTTATGAGGCATACGAACAAGATACCCCCAAAATCCTCAAGATACTCAAAGAGGATCTATCAAGCGATGCCAAAGCAGTAGAACTATTTCAGCAAGAAGTAACCGTGTTGGCACAACTCAAGCATCCCGGCATTCCCAAAGAAGATAGCTACTTCCAGTATCAAACCCGAAATGGTTTAGTGCTGCATTGCATAGCAATGGAAAAAATCGATGGCTACAACTTAGAACAGTGGCTAAAGCAGCAGAATTGCCCCATATCCCAAGAACAAGCCATAGATTGGTTAAGACAATTGCTAGAAATTTTGGATGTAGTGCATAGCAAACAGTACCTACATCGAGATATTAAGCCATCTAACATCATGATTAGATTCCCCCTTGATAAGGGTTGCAGGAATCTAGTACTAATTGATTTTGGTACTGCCAGTGAAATTACTAAAACCTACCAAGACCAACTCAACAACAGCGAAAAGATGACAGCACTGATGTCATCTGGCTACAGCGCCCCAGAACAAATGAATGGTCAAGCAGTACCGCAATCAGATTTCTTTGCTTTGGGACGCACCTTTGTATTTTTGCTGACGGGAAACCATCCTTTGGATATGTATGATGTCCAGCACAATTTGTTGCACTGGCAAAATCATGCCATTCATATCTCACCCTTACTCTTGAATTTAATTGCTTGGCTAATAGCACTGGATATAGAAAAGCGCCCTTCTAATGCCCAACAAATTTTACAGAGCCTAGAAGAAATTGAAACTCAACTAGCAGAAGCGACTCCTACAGACATTAATATACTAAATATTTCTCAAAGTGAACATTTACCTGAGTCTATTAATGACAACTTATTACCTACATATAAACAGCCTGAAAAAGTGCCACTATTAGCATTTTTCGCAGCCCTATTAGTAGCGTTAGCATTGCTTAGTATAGTGGCTTTAGCAATGCGAAAAACAGAATATTCTGGAATATCAAATTACAGACAATATCCCGAAAAAAAGGGTAGTATTGATTATTTTCCTTATCAAGAAGGTAGGGATAGCCAGGGAAGGATAGCTGAGTTTAATATAGCGGTTTTATCACTAGATTACAAATGGCTTGTGGGTAGTAATTTTCAAGTTAAGTACAATGACGAGATTATTAGCATTGACCTTTTAAATCTGAATCTACAAAAACAAAATCTAGAGAATATAATGGAAGATCCTAGTGAGATTATCTCCATAGGTACAGCTTCTTGTAAAGGTGATATAGCAGTTCAAGAACGTGTAGCTTTAGAACGTTCCAAACAAATACAAGTTTTAGTTAAAAACCTATTTATAAATACACCAAGCATCAAAGGTTATCGATTATTAAATTTGGGTCAATTTCAGCGAAGTGATTGCCAGAAAAATCAGGATTTAACTAAATATCAGAGAAGTGTTATAATCATTGGCGTTAAAAGAGAATCAGCAGGTGTGATTCTCGATGAAGCGCTACGCAATAGATTAGAAAAAAAGCCTTTTGGTGATTTTAAATTAGAGGATTATTCTTTGGGAACGGCACAAAAGTTTAAGACTATACCGGGTACTTTATAAAATCTCTAGCAAAGTAGATCAGTGCATAGGTGTAGCTTCTGCTACTTTAGCCATAAACTACAACTATGGTCATCTACATCTCCTATGGCTAAAACAGCAGATATTAGCACCAAGCGATTAATCAGCCTCGCACCCGAAAATTGGGTAAGATGAGTAACACAGATTCCCGATATTGCAACAAGCCTGAAATGCCCAAACGGATGCGGGCTTATGCAGCACTGGCAGAAGAAAAGTACAATTTGCCCACCTATCCAGTCCTGGTTAACATCCTCAAAGAAAGTGATGTTGAAATTCCTACCAGCTATGAATCGCAATTTGCAGGTTTACATCCGCGTCAAGACTACAGCGTTATAAACCTTTGGGAAGTCAATGTGGACATCGCTTTTACTCAACCTGTTCCATCCTTGCTTCCCTTTGTCCCAATTCTCAAGGGAGGTGCAGAAGAATCGACTGTGCAACAGGCATTGCAAATTCTTCGCACCGATGAACAATTGAGCCAGTTAGAAACCGTTATGGCTTTTTTTGCTAGTCGTACAGAATTCATTCTGACTCCTGACTCCTGAATTCTGTTTGGATAAATTGTTCATGCTCCCATCCCAGAATACCTCTTCAAACCCGCACGCCAAAGCAAGCGATTCACACCCAAAAATACTAATATCCACCCCACCATTGACCAAAATCCCTGCCCTAAATTTACGGGTAGCCCTACCAAAAGACTTGCGGGAAAATCAATCAAATAAGGAAAAGGCGTAAACATAACTATTTTCCGCACAGGTTCTGGAAAAACCTCTAAAGGTGCTATTAAACCAGATAAAAATAGATAAAATAACAACCAGAAGTTTTCTAAAGCGCTAGCCCTTTCTGTCCAAAAGGCGAACATGGCAAAGGTGTACTGAATCAAAAACCGCAAAGCAAAAGCTAGCCCCGCAGCCAATGTAAAGAGCAAAAATCTATTCAAACTTGGTACCCAAAAAGCCTGGGGATAGAGAATAAAAAATAATCCCACTAATAAAAAAGCAAAAGTTAAACGAGCAAATCTTTCAGAAATATGCCCCGCAACATGATGCCATACTGGGTCGAGCGGTTGTAGCAACTTGGGCGAAAGCGTGCCTTCCACGACTTCTTTTTCAAAGTCCCAAATTACCCAAGCAACTGTGAGTTGTCTGACAATAAAAACTGTGATGAAGTAACGGGCAAAATCCACGGGTGATAGCCCAAACTGTCCTCCTTGTGCGGCTTGTATCCAAACACCCATGAGGATAATCGGCAAAGACCCAGCTAAAACCCATAAGATTAGTTCTGCCCGATACTCAACCATATAGGCGTAGTATACTGACAGCAAAGTTAAGGCTTTTCTGATTATCCGCTTCATTTATTCACTTCCCGCTACAAAAATTACCCACTGACTCAGAATTCCCTACTCTTGTACAGACGCGATTAATTGCGTCTCTAATCCACAACACCTGCCTGAAAAACTCTTCCAATTACTTCTTCCACAGGTGGTTCGGTGACAGTTAAATCAATTACCTCCAAATCCGCTAAAATCTGAGATACAGTGCGGGTGAGCGCCTCTCGTGATACCATAAAACGCACTGCTCGCCCTTCTAAAAGTTTCACGTCACCATAGGTCATAAGTTTTTCTATTGGTAGAGGTTGGGCTAACTCTATATACACTTCTCGGTAAGGAGCAAAACGTTCTAGCAGTCCGTCTAAGCTACCGTCATACATGAGCCTTCCCTGGTGAATCAACAGCACCCGTTGACACAAAGCTGTGATGTCAGCCATGTAATGACTGGTTAATAGCACTGTAGCTTGATAACGCTGATTGTATTCGCGTAAGAAATCGCGTACCGCAGCTTGAGCATTTACATCTAATCCCAGTGTCGGTTCATCTAGGAACAATACGTGGGGATGATGCAAAAGTGCTGCCAACAATTCTGCCTTCATCCGCTCACCCAAGGATAGCTTCCGCACTGGTTGGGTAAGTTTACCTTCTAGGGAAAGCATCTCTGTTAATTCTCCTACTCGTCGCTGGAACTCTTTATCAGAGATGTTGTATACAGCGGCATTAATTTTCAAAGAATCAAGTGCTGGTAAATCCCAAATTAACTGCTGCTTTTGCCCCATTACCAAGGTAATTTTTTGCAAAAATGCTTCTTTACGCTGAAATGGAACTTGTCCAGCTACTCTGACTGTACCGCTAGAGGGGTGAATTAGCCCCGTAAGCATTTTGAGTGTGGTGGTTTTACCAGCACCATTTGGGCCTAAAAACCCCACTATTTCACCAGGGGCAATTTCAAAGGAAACATCCTGAACTGCTTGAATTGAGCGGTAGGTGCGGCGAAAAAAGTGGGTAATTGTACCTTTAATACCCGGACTTTTAACTGCTACTGGATAAGATTTACTCAGATTTTCAGCGATGATAATTGACATATTTTTTATATTAGAACCACAGATGTACACACAGAGAAGTCTGAGTCGCGGAAGCCGCCACTCAGAACTTTGATGGTAAACACACATAAATCATTGGTGTTTAGCGCTGTTTTGTTTACAACAGGAGTCATTCAACTGGTCGCGGTGAGGAGTCCCCCACTATACCTTTATGTTAGTGGCGCGATGTTCGCTACTCTGGGACTGGGGACTGGGAAAACATTCTAAAATTTGGGAGGGGTTAAAGCCCCGAACATCATTTTTCGTTTGATAACCCAATCCCCAATCCCCAATCCCTAATCCCCAGTCCCTTTTACTTTTAGATTTTAGATTTTTCCTTCAATTCAAAGCCCAAAATTTAAAATGGTTTTAAGCTAATCGGTATTTAACTTGCATTATTAGGGCGGGCAAGATGCCATTGGTGTCAACTTAAGCCAAAAATAGCGTACTGATTGGGTGTTGTTCACCCGCCAGGGATTGTAAATCCCTGACTAATTGCTCAAGTCTACTGAAGTAGACTGAAAATTTTTGCGCTATCTTAGTCCTCTTCAGAGGACTTTAACTATGAGACAGGGATTTACAATCCCTGGCGGACGTGCGGTTTCGCGTTAAGTTGACACCAGTGGCAAGATGCCCACCCCACAAGATATTGATAAAATTTTAATCTGCAAATTAAATGTGTTTTAGCTTACCGTAAACGTCCCGATCGCAATGTACTGATAATTAACCACAAACCCAATAAACTGGCGACTGCAAACAGGATGGTGCTTAAAAAAGATAGCTGAGTTGTCTGCGCTCTGGTAGAAATTATTGCCGCACCCATAATCAATGAACCCACTAATATACTAAAAGATAGTCGGTTAGCGGCATCATCCATAGTGCGCCGCACACCATCTAACCCCCGCAGCGATAGATTCCACTGTAAGGTTTCTGAGGTAACTCGGTCTAATAACAGTTCTATTTGACGGGGAGATTGAAGAGAGAGACTTTTAATATCCAAAGCTGTTCTGAGGAGCGATCGCACTGGATTATCCCCTATTAACTGGCGTCGAAACAAGTCTGTAATTAACGGTTTGACTTCATCAAAAAAATTCAGATCCGGGTTGAATGTCCGCGCTACACCCTCTAAATTCGCTATGGTTTTGGCATACAAACCCATATTACTAGGCAACCTAATTTTATTGTTGCGGGCAACTTGTAAAACTTCATAAATGATCTTACTGAAGTTGATTTGCGTGAGGCTGACGTTGTGATATTTTCGCAACATGCGATCGTAATCATTTTCTAACCGCGACAAAATTACTGGTTGAGCGGAATCTGATAGCTGCAAAGTTAACTGAGCGCACCTTTGAGCATCTAAATCAACGATCGCTAACAACATCTCTGTTAATATCTGCTGTGTACGGGGATCAAGTCTTCCCACCATGCCACAGTCTAACAGGGCAACACGACCATCTTTGAGATAAAACAAGTTCCCTGGATGGGGATCAGCGTGAAAAAAGCCATCAATATATAGTTGCTGAAAAAATACCCGAAATAACAAAGTAGTTATTTCTTTACGCTCTACAGCAGGATCTTTACCATTATTGTTGTTGTTCAAATCCGCCGAAAGGAACGGCACTCCATCCAGCCATTCCATCACCAGTAATTTTTCTGTGGTCAATTCCCAGTTAATTTCCGCAACCACTATTTGCGTGGGATCAAACCAACGACTTTTAGATAAGTTGCGCCGCAGTTGGTCTGTAAAACCCGCTTCCCGTGTAAAATCCAACTCGGCTTCTAGCGCTTTAGTAAATTCTTCAGCGATGGATTTGATTTCATAGGTTTGCCCAAACTCAGTCCGCGCCACTAAATCAGCAATACCTTGAATTAAAGCAATATCTTGGGCAATAGTAATATCAATACCCGGACGTTGCACTTTCAGAGCGACTTCTCGACCGTCTGCTAATGTCGCGCGATGTGTCTGGGCAATTGATCCCGCCGCTACGGGGATCGGGTTAACTGTACTGAAGGTTTCTGCTAGTGGACGTTTTAATTCTTTACGGAGGATTATTTCGATCTCTGGCCAGGGAACTGGCGGTACTTCGTCTTGTAGGGTTGATAGTTCCTCAATGTAGGCTGCACTTAGTAAATCTGGACGGGTAGAAAGTAGCTGGCCAAGTTTGACGTAAACTGGACCCAAGTCTACCAGAATATTTTTTAAAACCGCAGGTGTCGGTAGCTGTGGTTCATCAGCTTTGCCACCAGTAAGCAACCTTCGCATATAGTCCCAGCCATTGCGAAGGAATACTTCCAGGATTTCTCGTTGACGGGGAACAGTTTGGGTGAGGAACATTTTTGTAAAGAACTGCAAAGATGCAGAGGAGTTAAAGAGGTAAACAGCAGGGGATGACAATACAACGGAAGTCGGCTCTAGCTTTGGTACTTGTTAAAGTTTTGCTAGCTGCGGCACAGTCTTTGAATCTTTTTATGGATGATTGTACGGCTTCGTGGAGCTTCTGTTCACTCAGCATCCGTTTGACGTAATTAGAGCAGGAATCCCCACCATGTAATAAGCGATGGGAACAACTAAATCCTTTGGACGGAGAAATATATTTTTGATAGGCAGTAATAGAATCGATGGCCATTGTTTTGGCAAGAGGCTCAAAGCTAATAATGTCCATAACTGTCAGATAAAATAACAGACAGTCAAGTTATAATAGGAAAATAGACTTTTTCGCCTCTGCCAAGGGTTTTAATTTTTACAGCAGGTCGGTAAATCGGGAATCGCTTTGAATAATTTTGAGGATCTGCTTAATTTCCTGGGTACGGTCTTTTTTAACAACGAGAGTGACATTGCGATCGCGCACAATCACCACATCCTCTAAACCAATTGTAACAACTACATCTTCTGGATTTGAGGCGTAAATAATCGCCCCCTGCGTGTCCAACCCTACATGAGTAGCGAGTTCCACATTGGGATTCTCCTCTTTCTTCAGTAAGCGTTCGATCGCATTCCAATCTCCTAAATCATCCCAACCAAAATCAACTGGCAAAACGTATGCTAGAGTTGTCTTTTCCATTAGCGCATAGTCTATACTCTTCTTAGGCAACTGGGGATAGATATCAGGACCATGTTGTTCTAAAGGTTCGATAATTTCTGGAGCATGGGTATGTAGTTCCTTGAGAACAACCCCTGCCCGAAAAACGAACATTCCACTATTCCAGCTAAAGCGTCCCGTAGATAAAAAAGTCTCTGCCGTTTCACGGTCGGGCTTTTCAGTAAAGCGGTTCACGTGATAAGCTGGCAACTCATTAAAGCTACCTATTTTTTCACCTTGTTCAATGTAGCCGTAACCGGTTGATGGAAAAGTAGGCTTGATCCCCAGTGTAACAATCGCTGCTGTACTTGCTGCCAGTTGCGTAGCCGCGCTTAATGTGTGTGCAAACGCTTTTTCGTCAGCAATCCAGTGGTCAGCAGGGAAAAAGCCAATCACAGCGTCTTCTCCATAGCGCTGTTTGATTTCTAAACTTGTCCAAGCAACGGCTGCGGCAGTGTCTCGACCTTCGGACTCGATCAGTAAGTTTTCAACTGGTAAATCAGGTAATTGTTGTCTTACCCCTTCAGCTATCTGACTAGAAGTAATCACCCACAAGGAATCCCATCCGCCACCGAGTTCTATCAATCGATCGGCGGTTGCTTGTAATAAACTTTTAGAGCTACCATCTAGACTTAAAAATTGCTTGGGTCTGTCTTTGCGACTCAGGGGCCAAAAACGTTCACCTTTACCACCAGCAAGGATTACGGGGAACAATAAAGTATTCATGTTGTCATACACGCCTACCGAAGAACATTACAAGTTTACAGTGAGCTTTTCCACTGGCAATATTTGTAGCTTGGATTAACATACTTTTAGGGAGTGGTTGAGTGGGGAGATAATTGTGATAAAACAAGTCGAATGGTCGGAAAATCCGGTTACATCTCAACAAGTAGTAGAGTTTGAAAGTGAAGTGCGATCGCAGCAACTTCAACGAACGGAAAATCAAGTAACACCTGTACCAGTAGCCGACTCAGAGGAGGAGGAGGTCGAACTAAACCTACCAGCGAATCCGAACCGTAGCGTCGTCGAATCTGTGGGTGCAATTCCCAATCAGCTTTACGAGAGACTGGGCTTAACCATGCCTCGATGGCTGTTGTGGATCGCGACGGTTGTTATCGGTGTCATCTTATCTGGGCTACTGGTATCAACTTTAGCGCTGTGGACTCCTCTGTGGAGCAACCTAGATCGAACAGATGAAGATTTAGGAACTGCTGGTAAAGACGAGATAAAAATCCCACTACCAGGCGAGTTATGGGGAAAACTCTCCCAGTACCAGCTTTCCCGACCGATGAATATTTTGATTATGGGGATTGAACCAGTCAGCGGTACCGTTGATGGCTCTCCAGAAAGCTTTGCTGGAAAAAGCGACTCCATGCTGTTGGTACGTCTTAACCCTAGTGAAAAATCTGTACGGGTGCTTTCCATTCCCAGAGATACGATGATTGCTATCCCCGAAAAGGGAGAAAAGGGATTAACTAAGGTATCTGATGCCAATGCCCAAGGCGGCCCAGTCTTGGCAGCACGGGTAGTTAGCCGTACCTTAAACAACGCCCCAATCCATCGCTACATCCGTATTTCTACTAGTGGATTACGGCAGTTAGTCGATCAGTTAGGCGGAGTGGAAGTCTTTGTTCCCCAATCAATGGAATATAAAGACTCCAGCAGTCGGCTGTCGATTAATTTAGTCAGTGGCTGGCAAACCCTCAACGGCGAACAAGCAGAACAGTTTGCCCGATTCCGTGAACCAGGTTTGGGAGATTTGCCAAGAGTGCAGCGTCAGCAAGCACTAACAGCAGCATTGCTACAACGCCTCAATAGTCCTACCATCTTACCCAGGTTGCCTCAATTAACTCGCTTGATGCGAAAATACTTTGATACCAACCTGAAGATGGAAGAAATGATGGCGTTGGTGAACTTCGGTCTCAACCTAGATCGGGATAACTTCCAAATGACCGTGTTGCCTGGTACCTTTAGCCGTTTTAGCAAAGACCCTGATAGCTATTGGCTAAATATGACTGGACAACAGAGCCTGTTGAATGATTATGTTGGGGTAAATGTACCTGGTCTGAAGCCAGATATGCGTCAGGTTCCTAACCTCAAAATTGCTATTCAAAATGCTTCCAATCAACCTCAGCTAACTGAAAAAGTTATTGCTTATCTGAAACAGAAAGGCTTTACTAATATTTACAAAGTGCCTGATTGGCCAGATACCCAACGTCAAACTCAGATTGTTGTCCAAAAAGGCAATCGGCGAGTTGGAGTTGATTTGCAAAAAGTCTTAGGCTTGGGTCAAATAGAAGTATCTGCGATCGGTGATTTAGAATCTGATCTCACAATTCGGATTGGTAAAGATTGGAAATAGCCAAGAGTCATTAGTCATTAGTCATTAGTCATTGGTTAAATGACAAAGGACTAATGACCAAGGACTACTGACAAATAATAAAGTTATGAAAAAGATTTTACTGCGCTTTTTTGGTTTGATGGCGATTTTGATACTAGCCTTTTTGTGGATAATACTTAATCCCCAGCCGGCTTTTGCTCAAATCAACACAATTAACTACAACAATATAAATTTAGAAAATCGTGACTTCTCTCATGCTGATTTAGCAGGTGTGACTTTTGTAGCAGCAGAAATGCGGGGTACGAATTTCCAAGGAGCGAATTTAACCAATGCAATTCTGACTAAAGGAGTTTTGTTAAAGGCAAATCTCGAAGGTGCGAACTTGAACGGCGCTTTAGTCGATCGCGTCACTATGGATGGTGCTAACCTGAAAAATGCCATTTTTACAGAAGCAACTTTGACCCGCAGCCGCTTTTACGATGCTGATGTCACTGGTGCTGATTTTACCGATGCTTTAATTGACCGTTATCAAGTGTCGCTGCTGTGTGAACGAGCCGATGGCGTCAATCCAGTTACGGGTGTGTCAACGCGAGATAGTTTGGGTTGTAAGTAAAGAATCTAGAATCTAGAATCTCGGCGTTGAGCATAAAATGCTTATCCTCGTTTCCTTACTTAAGATTGAGTGAAAATTGTCAAAAACCAGTCGCCTTTAATTACCGCTGGGAATTTCAATTAAAAACTCTGTTCCTTCTCCTGGTTTAGAAGAACATTTAATCTGACCATGATGTTTTTCAACTATTATTTGATAGCTAATAGACAATCCTAATCCTGTACCTTTACCTGGTGCTTTGGTGGTGAAGAAGGGATCAAACATGTGCGATCGCACTTCTTCTGGAATCCCAAGACCATTATCAGCTATTCTAATTACAATCTGGTTATGAACAGCTTGCGTACTAATCCAGATAGTTAAAGGTATTTTTGGACACGCTTGCAATAACTTCAAATACCTTTGCTGTATAGTTTTAAACTTTTCTTCTAATGCATCAATACTATTACTCAAAAGATTCATAAATACTTGATTTAATTGCGCGGGATAGCATTCTAACAAAGGGAAATCATCGTATTCTTTAACAATCTCAATAGCTGGGCGTTCAATATTATTTTTGAGGCGATGCCCTAAGATTAACAAAGTACTATCCAAGCCTTCATGAATATCTACTGGCTTTAATTCAGCCTCATCTGTACGAGAAAAGTTACGTAGTGATAGCACAATCTCACAAATTCGCTCTGCTCCTACTTGCATTGATTCAAGGGTTTTGGGTAAATCTTCAATGATAAAATCTAAATCAGTCTTGTCAATTTGTTCTTGGACAGTTGGTGACAATGAAGAATTTTGTTGGTAAAGTTTCACTACCTTTAGCAGTTCTTGAATATATTCATTTAAATGAATAAGATTGCCAAAAATAAAACTGATAGGATTGTTGATTTCATGGGCAACTCCAGCAAGTAGTTGTCCTAATCCTGCCATTTTTTCACCCTGAATTAATCTGGTCTGAGTTTGTTTTAATTCTTGCAAAGTTTGAGTAAGCTCTAAGGTTTGACGTTTAGTTTGTTCTAATAATTCCGCTTGCTGAATCGCTATTCCCAATTGCACCCCGACTTGAGCCAGTAAATTAATTTCCTCCTCTTTCCAATAACGCGGTTGCGAATTTTGATAAGCAACTAATAATCCCCATAATTTCTCACCTTCCCGAATCGGAACAAAGGTTTCGTTACGCGGAAGTTCGTTATCGTCGTCTGTATCCTCAAAAGTTTCTATAATCATTGGTTGGGTTTGTACAACAGGTTTCCAACCATCTTTAAAGGAATCTGCCACAAATTTACCACTCCAATCAGGGTTGAAGCGGTAAATTGCAACTCGCTCGACTTCTAGCAACTCGCGCACAGCTTGAGTAGTGGTTCTAAAAATAGTTTTAATATCGAGTGACTGGCGAATTTTATCAATAGTTGCAGCCAGCAATTCTTGTCGTTCCATTGCTTTCTCGCGTTCAGTGGCTTCTGCTAACTGGACAACCTGCATTTGTACTTGCTTTAAATAAGAATCCTGTTTTAATGCGACTCCCAATTGCTCGGCTATTTGACTGGCAAATTCAATTTCAGAGGGTTGCCAGTAACGAGGAGCGGTGCATTGGTGAATACATAGCAATCCCCAAAGTTCGCCTTTTTTCAATAGAGGTGCGACCATATTTGCCCGCACTTGAAATTTTGCTAGGATTTGAACGTAGCAACCTGGAAACTTTTCTTGATAAATGTCAGCGATCGCATTTACTCGACCTTGGGCATAAAGAGGTGCAAAGTTTTCACCGAAGCAATAATCATAAACTTTTTCTGCTATTACCGAGTTACATTCAGATACAACATCCTCGGAAATAAATTCTCCTTCCCAATCTTTTTGCGAGTCAAAACGAAAGACTGCAACTCGGTCTGCTTGCAGCATTCGCCGGGCCTCAGTGACAGTAGTCTGGAAGATTGTCTCTAAATCTAGGGACTCCCGAATTCGAGTAATTACGCTAGTTAATGTCTTTTGTTGCTCTGCTTGATACTGAGCATATGCCAGCAACTTATGGTGTCGCACGGCTACACCAATTTGTGTGCCGATTTTGGTCAGTGATTCGACTTCATAAGATTGCCACTGTCTGGGTGAGGCATTTTGGTAGGCAGCGATGATTCCCCAAAGTTGATCTCCTTGGAGAATAGGCGCAGTTGCAAAGGCTTTTGCTTGGAATTGCTCCAACAGCGTTATATGGCAGTCTGTTAATCCGGCTTGATAAATGTCATTAACTGTAAAAGTCTGGTTGTTAACATAACGTCCGCCTTGCGTCTGTTGTAAATAAGTATCAGCGATCGCAGGCTCAATGCCAACTAGGGAAATCCAGCCTTCCGCAAATGATTCAGCAACAAAGTTACCACTCCAATCGGCATTGAAGCAAAAGATGGCAACTCGATCAGCTTGCAGCAGCTTGCGTATTTCTTTCGTTGTGGTTTTGAAAATAGTTTCAATATCAAGAGGTGAGCGAATTTTATCAACAATCTGAGCAATTACTTGGTCGCGCTGAACTGCTTGAGCCAATTTTGCAGCTTGCAATTGGACTTCATGGAGATGCTTTGCTTGTTGAATCGCAACGGCAAGATGGTCAGCAATTTGACAAATAAATTCAATTTCCGATTCTTTCCAGTCACGAGTCTCACTGCACTGATGAATGCAAAGCAATCCCCACAGTTCCTTTTGGCGGGATAGAGGGACAACGAGGTTGGCTTGTACCTGAAATTTACTCAAAATTGCCACATGACAATCACTTAGCCCTGCGTTGTAAATATCTGCTACTGCTTGCACTCGACCTTGTTGATAACTGGCAGCAAATTGTTCTCCAAAGCAGCGATCGTAAACTTTTACTGCCATTGCTGAGTCCCAGCCAACTGCAACATCCTCAGAAACAAATTCTCCCTCCCAGTTTTGTTCACGGTCGAACTGGAAGACTGCTACTCGATCAGCATTTAGCAACTGACGCACTTGTGTAACGGTCGTTTGAAAAATTGTTTCTAAGTCAAGAGACTCCCGAATTCGGACAATTACACTTGCCAAAGCCTTTTGTTGCTCTAGTTGCTCTTGAAGTTGAGCGCTTGACAAGAGAAGTTGATTTTCTGTGAAATTTGAATTGGGTTCCATTGCTCTGGGTTATGTCGTTTTTATACAAGGGTTCATCACACCAAACTTCATAGGTTAAAGGGTGTAAAAAATATGACAACCTGCAAATTTTTACAGTGTTTAACTATTTCCCAGAAGATGGTTATCAGAGAAGGCAGAAGGCAGAAGTATTACCCAGTTTAAAAAGAAGATACTGGTACGAGACGTGCAGCACGTTTGCGGCAGCGTCTCGCAGAGAAGTGCGATATAAATCTAAAGCTTCCACAGCTTAAGTCCCACGTTTTTAAGAGTGGGTTACTCCTGCCTCCTGATTGTTATAGTTCCCCTTTCTTGATCTATCCTCGTAATGAGTTAAAAAATAATTTTGGCTTGTACACAACAAGGTGATGACTAAGTTAGTATTGCCGGGACAAATCAGAAAAGCGATCTTACCCTTTTTGAATCGTTAACTAACTAACTTGTAATTCGCTGTATCATAACAATCTCAGGAATTTAATTTTGGGCGTAGGCGTAGCCCAACCTAGGCATCGCTTTGCCAATGCCAACGAAGGCATTTAAAATTACTAATTTGTCAAAATTTACCTGACAGACTGCGGGATTTCAGGTTAAATGTTTAAAAGTATGCACTCTGCAAGAGTTGTCGAGTATTATTCGTGACACAACAAGACCAAAAACCCTCTCGTTCTTTCGCTGGAATTGCTGGCATTGTTGCCGCAGCCACATTAATTAGTAAAATTTTCGGTTTAGTGCGGCAGCAAGCGATCGCTGCGGCTTTTGGTGTTGGTGCTGCTGCCACTGCCTATAGTTATGCCTATGTTATCCCTGGCTTTCTATTAATATTACTCGGTGGCGTAAATGGGCCGTTACACAGTGCAATTGTCAGTGTTTTAGCGAAGCGTCGACGAGAAGAAGCGGCTCCCCTTGTGGAAACCGTGACAACGTTGGTAGCTGGATTGCTGTTGGTGGTAACAGTCGCTCAGATTTTCTTTGCGGATACGATCATTGATTTAGTTGGTCATGGCTTGGAGGCGACAACCAGAGCGATCGCCATTCAACAACTCCGCATTATGGCACCAATGGCTTTATTTGCCGGTTTAATTGGTATTGGCTTCGGTACTCTTAATGCAGCTAATCAATATTGGTTGCTCTCCATCAGCCCTCTGTTATCCAGCATTACCGTTATTATCGGCATTGCTTTCATGACCATGCAAGTGGGCAAGGATATTATCAAGCCAGAATACGCTTTAATCGGTGGTATGGTCTTAGCCTGGGGAACCTTGGCAGGAGCAATTCTCCAATGGCTGGTGCAGCTAATTGTTCAGTGGCGGTTAGGATTAGGTACGTTACGCCTGCGGTTTGATTTTAAATCCCCAGGTGTTCAAGAAGTGATTAGAATCATGACTCCGGCAACAATTTCTTCCGGGATGATGCCAATTAACTTTGCTACTGTACTTTACTTTGCAAGTCCCATTCCTGGTGCTGCTGCTGGCTTTAACTATGCCAATTTGCTAGTGCAAACTCCTTTAGGGATTATTTCTAATATCATTTTGCTGCCTCTGTTACCAATATTCGCCAAACTTGCCGAACCAGAAAATTGGGACGATCTGAAAATACGGATTCGTCAGGGACTTTTACTTAGTGCTGTCACCATGCTACCTCTAGGAGCATTGATGGTAGTGCTATCTGTACCCATTGTCCAGGTAATATATGAGCGGGGTGCTTTCAAGCAAGATGCTACGCAGCTAGTTTCCGAGTTGCTAATTGTTTACGGTATTGGGATGTTTGCTTATTTGGGGCGTGATGTCTTGGTGCGGGTATTTTATGCCTTGGGTGATGGGCAGACACCTTTTCGCATCAGTACCTTTAACATCTTTCTCAATGCTGCGCTCGATTGGATTTTAGTTGGGCCTTTTGGTGCTCCCGGTTTGGTGTTAGCAACAGTAGGTGTAAATTGCAGTTCCCTGTTAATGCTGTTATGGTTACTGGATCGCAAACTAAATGGTTTACCTTGGCGTGAGTGGAGTGTGCCAATTCTGGGTTTAACTGCTGGTAGTGTGGTAGCTGGGGTGGCAAGCTATGGAACTTTAGTTGGAACGCAACAGTTGTTAGGTAAAACGGGTTTAGTGGTTCTGCTATTGCAGTTATGTATCTCTGGCTTCGTGGGAATTGCGGTGTTTGCTGCGATCGCTTCATGGATGAAAATACCAGAGGTGAATATTTTCACATCTCGTCTACGTCAACGCTTTTTAAAAAAATAACTTTGAATTGCTCAGTGGGTACACCCAAGTAGGTGAGAAATAATTCAGCCAATCGGGTGAGCCAGGTGTGCGAGGTTACATTTTGTAAAAAAAGAGATTCTAGTACTAGAGAACATTGACTTTAACTAACTCTGGTGAGAAGAATCCTATGAAACTTACAAAATTAGCTGCCTCTGCACTTGCTGTTGCTTCCATTGTTTTTTCAGCCGGCATTGCATCTGCTCAAACAGCAGGTACTAACGGTACTAATGCTAATTACATCGGTGCTGGTGTTGCGGCTGGTGCAACCAGTGGCGGACAAGGAAACGATGGAGCACAATTCGGTGGCAATATTCAGGGACGTTACGCCATGCCCAATGCGCCTGTTTCACTACGGGGTTCTGTGCTGTATGGTGGTGATGCTGCTGCAATTATGCCCATAGTGACTTACGACGCGCCCATCGCCAGAAACACTAACCTTTACTTCGGTGGTGGTTATTCTTTTGTAACTGACGAAGGTCAAAAAACCCCATTGGGCAATCAGAATTCACCTGTAGTCACCCTTGGTATTGAATCAGAAGTTAGCAACAATGTCATCGCCTATGGCGATACTAAATGGGGCATTGACGCCTACAGAAATAGTGATGCTGATGCCGTCAGCTTCCAAGCCGGATTAGGCTATCGCTTCTAGTGATTATGAGCTAGAAAATAGCTGATTCGGAAGCGAAAGCAATGATGTTTGCCAGCCGTAATAGTAATTCATTCTGTCATGCCTGAGTTTTTATACTCAGGCATGAATCATTTTTATTGATGATTTTGATAAAAAATAATATTGGCTAGTATTGATAGTTTCTCTTAACGTGAAATGAGTAATCGTGAATATACGTATAAGATATTACTCATGGAAAAGATTAATCCCATTCCAGAAATACTTGGTGAAACAACTGACGTGGAATCTTGGCTGATTCGAGCAGGGCTAAAATTTTCAGACTTAGGTGACGATGCCGCCAGCATAGCAATCCGCAAGCAATGGCGAGAGTACCAAGCCGCAGTTCAAAGATGCTGTATAACCCTACACCAACCACCTTCACTTGTTCAACTAGGCGGCGACTATGCCAACCTGAGAATACCTGGCGGTGGATCAACCAATTGTGCGATCCGCTGTCGAGTCGTCCCAAGTCCTTAGGCTGGGCAAAAAATAGAAAAGTTATTAGCACTATTCATTAATTATCCTGTTGCACGCCGCCCACTACTGGCTTAATTTCCGAAAATGGATCGGTGCCGCCACCCCAGTTAAAATCACTAATTCGGAAGCTAATGCCGCCTAACTCCAACACCGGATTGTAACGTAAGGTGATGCCATAGGTACGACGGCTATATTCCAAAATGTAATCGGTGCTACTTTCTCTACCAGTATCCAAGTTCACAGATGTTTGAAAGCCTAAGCGAAAAGGGCCGTAGATTTGCTGTGATATTCCAGCGCTCAACACTTTGTTATCAACGGAGCGATCAAACAAAAAGGGTGATAATCCGCTATTTAAGCCTTGAGAGAAACTGACATTAAAGGCGGTATAGTCGAAAAAAGGTCGAGAAAAATGACCAATTTGACCTTGTAAGCCAATTGTACCAGTTAGGGTGCTTTGGTTATCACCATTGGTATAAGAACTGGTAGTGCCTGTAAGGCTAGCGATCGCTTGCAAGTAAGGAACTACAGGGGTAGCCGTGTATCGTAATCCCTCAGTGGCAGTGGGTGGTAATGGTTTTCCCTGCCACAGCAACAGCCCTCTACTGAGGGTAGCACTTCCTTGTACACGACCAAGTGAGATGCGATTGTTTTCCCGTACTGGTTCTAACAAGTCTTGGCGATCGGTGTTGGCATCAATATACTGGGCACTTGCCTGGTAGTTGAGGTTGATGCCACTTTTTCCTAAAGGAATTACAGGAGAGGTAATAATGCCGCCAAAACTGCTCTGGACAGTTTGAAAACCCAGAGTACCGTTGTAGAGACGATCGCGGTAGTTATATTGCACATTCAATGTGTGGGGAAGAGAAGTGCCTAATGTCTGGCGCAATCCTAAATTCACTCGCAAATTTTCTTCCACGTCATTCAAGTTAAAACTAGTTAACTCCCCAGTTCCCTGAATTATCGTCCGTGAACTCAAAACAGAATTTATCTTTGTCTTCACTGCAAAGAGTGCGCCTAAATCACCCGTGCCTTCTTGCACAGCTCTCTGTACTAATAACTGGGGCGTAATTGTCCAGCGTGTTTGCTCTGTATCAATTATTGGAAAGCCACGCTCAATGTACAAACCACCCCGATCTTCTCCATCGTAGCCGGGGGAGACGATTGCAGGTGTAACGTCCCGCTCTCGACGGTCAATAGTACGCTCATTCAGGGGAATTGGCAAGGAGACTGTTTGATCCAATACCAAACGCTGCCCCTGTGTCCTGATCCGGTCTACCAAGGGTGATTCTCGCGTCAAAGTTACTGTATTTGCGCGTAATTCTAATTCTGGAGGCGAAAAAGGATCGTTGGTGATGCGGACATCCCTTGCTTGCCAGCCTTGCGGATAAAAGTCAATTTGTTCAGCTTCAAACCTGAGCCGATTGACTGCACCCCCAGCTTTCGGTGGCGGGATGTTGCTAGCGTCTGACTGACCACCAATTGTCACATCAATTCCTCCAGGGCTACTCACACCGGAAAGGGGTTGATTGGCTCTAATGCGATCGCTCGGCGGACGTTTTGAAACTCCACCAGCACTTATAGCTGTGGGTGAAAAAGCAAAATCTGTTTGTGCTGAGGGTACATAAATTTCTCCTCTACCATTTTCCAGTTCCCCACTATCTTGAACAAAGTTATAGGTAAAGCGTTGTCCGCGCAGTATTTGATCGCCCCGTGTTAACGTTACATTGCCTTCTCCCGCAGCAATCAAGTTGTCCAAATTGACTTGCAGGCGATCGGCATCTACCACTGCCCCATCAAATCGCACAATTACATTACCTACAGCTGTAATAATTCGCCTTTGCTCGTCATACTCTTGGCGATCTGAAGTGACTTCCACAATTCTCGGCCCGGTTGGCGGCGTGGTAGCTGGTGCAGTTGTACCAGATGGTTCACCTTGTGGCTGATTAGTGGTGTTGTCCTCTGGTGTCGGCGTTGGTGCTTGGCTTTGTTGCTGGACTTGCGACTTGAATTCTACAGTGATGGGCACTGAGAGTTGGTTTGTCGGGTTACGAGACGTGAATTTTATAAAATTTTGTACTGATTGAGAACTCGGTGCAAGATCAGCAGCGGATACAGAGATATTGTCTCTAACAGGAGACTGTTGTGCAGTAATATCAGTTTGCTGTTTTTGTGGCGTTAACTTCTCAGCTAAAATTTCCGCCTTGGACTCGACTAACTTGTTGTTTGTGGGAATTGGAGGAATTTGAAGAGGACGCGGAGATTGGGCAACAACAGGAATAAAGCTACCAGAGTCCAAAAAGGTTTGTTTTTTTCCACTAGAGTTGGAAATTGGCGTACATGCAAAGCGGCTTGTCGTTAGACATCGCTCACCGAGTTTTTCAGAAGGTTCACCTTTTGCATCTAGATGGGAAGCCTCCGCTCCAACTTTTTTTGCCAACTCAGTGGCTTCTCTTTCTATCTGCCGTTTACGCAGCGCCGACCTTAGAATTTCCGAGTGCCGAACGCCGACGATCGAACTTATCTTTGTGTCTTCTTTCTCTTGGCGATTAGAGGTTTTAACCTCCTGCGTGGAATGACCAACGACGAGTGACTGCCCCAAAAGTGCGGCGGTTCCAGAACCTGTGAGTGGGGAAGTTTCTGGTGGTAAGGTTTCTGGTGAATGAGGTACAGAGGGAGTTTGAGCAACTACCAAGTCATTCTGAGTTGAGTTGATCGAAGTTGGTAATTGCGGATCACTTTTGGTGTTATCCGCAATTGCCAACTGAGCCAAAAGCTTGGACTGCTTGGATTTGTCTGTCTTTTCGTGTATTCCAGTATCTACACCTGAAAGAAACTTTGTATGACTAGCAGATGAGGTGGGATTTACAGGTTGTAAAGATTCGACGATAGGAGGCGGATCGGGTGGCAGAACTGGATGAAGCATATTTGAGCAAAATCGGGCTAACAAACAGCCAAATGACGAAGGAAAGGTTAAACATACATTTTGCCTTCCGACTGTCGCCTTCTGCTACCTACAGCAAGCTACCTGGAGGGAGAAACTTACTAAGCGTAAGTTAGTAAGTTTCCGTGGCGTTTAGTATTTTCCGCCTTCCAAAGTCGCGGATGATTTATCGCCCTTTTACTCTAAGTCCCGACGGCCGGGGTTACGAGCGGGATCGTTCGACAAAAATCCGAAGATGAAGATAGTTACGAAGAAGGCAACAACAATATAAACAGCGATTTTTAAAGTCAGCATAGAAATATCTCCAACGGGTAAAACAAAGAAAGCTTTTCTTTCAGTATCTGCCATGCAGAAAAGATAGCTACTTTATATTACCCAAATCTCGTCCCTTTTTTAGAAGACTCTGGGGACTGGGGACTGGGAATTGGGGACTGGTAGTGTCTATCCTATCCTACGCTTATTGAGAATAGTACAAGATACTCAGTTGTCTGACTTTTAGATGCCCTTAGGAAATAACTCAGAGACTTTTTACTCCTGTGACGTTGACTAACGGCAAAAGTTTCTAAAAAAAAGGGATAGGTTACAGAGGAAATAATTACTATCCCCAGTCCCAGTCCCCAGTCCCCAATCCCCAATCCCCTATTTCTCCGCTTGAACCTTTGCTAGATCTTTGCCAATTCGGTTTTTGATTACTCGTGCAGGTATACCGACAGCAACGGAGAAAGGAGGAATATCTCTATTGACAACTGCTCCCGCACCAATAACACTGCCTTTGCCGATAGTAACGCCATCTAATACTGTTACTCCATGTCCTAGCCAACAATCATCCTCAATTACAATTCCCTTGCGAGTAACACCTTGGTATTTAATCGGCTTCACCGGATCGGCAAAATTATGATTATTGGCATATATCCCCGAATGGGCAGCAATCAAGCAGTGTTTACCAATTCTAATGTCTCCTGGCCCCTCAATACACACATTGGGAGCAATAAAGGTGTCTTCATCAATACGTATAGATGTATCTTCCAAAGACCCTATATCAACGTTACGCTCAATAGCGACTCTATTTCCTAGATGAATTCTATTATTTTTGTGTCCTCTAGCATCCATCCGCACACCCTTGAAAATATAGACCCCACTGCCTATCTCAATACAAGAAGTACCGTTAAATTCAACACCATTTTGAATATATACTGGGCTGCCTATCTGGGCAAAAATACTCCGATATCCCAAATTACGCAACTTCGGCCCCAGAATAAGTGTTGGAATATCTCCTAACACCGTAGTTACTAAAAGTTCTTGCACGCGCTGCAACTTTGAAAAATATTGCTCGTTATGCATGGCTACATATCTCTTAAATCAATTGTTGGTGACAGTGTTGAAAGTTGTTTTGGCTGTATTCTAATCTTCTGCCAACACAAACGGTATTAGTATTTACTAACACAGGATTTATGTTGGCAGTATTACCGAAATTCCCCAATATTTTTAGATGGCTTTCCAATATTTGAAAAACCAAATTCTGGCTTTGACTATGTGAGCAATTCTTGCATTTAGGTGTATAGATTCGCTCATTTTATACGCACAATTGTGTTAATTAATCAGAAGCCTTTTACTATATATACGTAAAAATTCGGCTTCTTTTTAACCAGTTAAATTAACAAAACAATTTAAATGCATTGCAGAGTCAAAACTCAGACTATTAAATTGTCTGATGGGAAAATTTGCTGGTTTAGATAGGGTACTTTTTTGGTTATCCGGCAAATTTGAAAAGCTTTTTACGTAACTAGGGATAGAGTTATTTACCTTGAGGCTATTTACTCTCAAGCGGTTTTAGTATTTTAAAAAAACTCAGTTCCACAAGCTATTTGCAACAAAAAATACATTTAACTAGACTATATTCAAAGTTTAGATAAAATTTATGCCTAGCATAACAATGTAATTATTGTTAGATTTTTCTGGGTATTTTTGCCCAAGTAAAACCCAATTAGGGTGGATTATCTCCCACATCGGCCATCACATTGAAGTTAACCATCGGTGCAAACAAGTAAGCGCTTCCCCGACTGCTATGACGGCTTTCTTGCAACGAATTTCTAGAGTATGCTGCTCCAATCATGTTGCACACGGATGATTTACACACTAGCCAATTCACGTTTTTAATTAAATGAATTGCTTTTAATAACAATTGTTTTTAACGATAACACATTTTATTTTTAGTGGAACACTCTCATGAAATAAGTTGATTTCTAGGCTGCTTGTTGATGAGAATACTGGAAACTAGTTAACTTTTTTACGGAAGTGATGCCTGCGGTGGCCAAAGTCTACGCTACTCTGAAATAATTGTATACACTTAGATTCAATCTATTGAAGACGGTGAATTTAAAAAATGCTGTAAGTGGTTAATTAGCATTTTTGTCTATATTTGTACCGTTACTTGTGCAAGTAATTTTATGATTGGGTGTTAAATTAAGAATGATATCTACTATACTTATGACACTATATTCTGAAAAAGCTAAAAATTTTCCTCTTCCCTATTACTGATATCTAAAAGTTTGTAAATCACCCATTCGGGTGAGCCAAGCGGGTGATGCGTCCTTGGTAGTACTTGTTATAAATTTTATTAAAAGAAAGCTGAAACGTAGCTTAGTTTCCAGGAGAAGCCCACAAGATAACATCAAATTGCTCGAATTGAGGTATCGGTTTTAACTCACACACTTGGTTCAAATTATGGCTTTAATTAAAGAAATTGTGCAACAAGCTCTAACTACCGGCTATCTAAGTGTTGTAGCCGAAGACCAAATCCGATCGCAGCTTCAAAGTAATTATGACTCAGAAGACCTAGATGCCTGGATAATTTTACAGCGAGCTATTGTGGCGGGTGATGTCAAACAAGAGTCGCGCCGAAAAAAAGCTTCCCTCTCTCCTAAAGCCAAAGACGCTTCATCAAGTATCAAACTTGCTTATCAAATGGCAGCTGAGATTGCTTATGCAGCAGCTGTAGCTCTGACGATGACAAAGAATACTAAAGATCAGCCTTCATTAGGTGCATAAGATAACACCCTAATAGGTTATTTTCCTGGTTTAGTATCAATATTTAATACCAAGTAGTTAGCGTAGGCGTAGCCCACCGCAGGCATCGCTTTTCCTGCTTAACTGCTTGGTACAGTTTTCAATCCGATTATTGATGGCATTTACGTTCTGCCTTATCTACAACACGCTGCGCGATCTGCCTATTGCCTTCTTACAGCGCTTCTTTATGAGTGCAATTTTATTAAGAAATAATTAAAAATTTAACTTTCCTGGACACAGCTATGAGGAATTTTCACCCTCAGCTAAGACCCAACATTTGATCCCCGGAAGCAATACTAAAATAAATATAAATTATTTATTCCAAACTAGATTTTTTTTAAGTGATATATGCCACTAAATGATTAAATTTTAATATACCAAGTACATGGCTGAGAGTAGGACACAGAATTAGAAACACCTTGGTGTAAACTTTAGCAACGAGGTTAAAAAAATTCTCAATGCTTAACAAAGTCATCGCTTTTTCACAAACTACAGTATAAAGAATTGGCAACATTGGTAAAGAGAGTAAACAATAACCATAGCTAAACTTGGAGTTTTGCCAACCTATGCAGCCAATTCGTACATTTAACGTATCCCCCTCACTACCACCGCGACTCGAACCACTGCGGCGGCTAGCCTATAATTTGCACTGGGATTGGAACGTTGACACTAAAGATTTATTTCGTCGCTTAGACTCTGACCTATGGGAGTCTAGCCATCATAACCCGGTGTTAATGCTGGGTACCATATCTCAATCGCGGCTTCTGGAAGTTGTTGAGGATGAAGGCTTTCTAGCGCAAATGGATCGAGCTGACCGCCAGTTAGACGATTATTTGCAAGAGCGCACTTGGTATCAGAAACAACGGGAGCAAAAACCCAAAGAATGCTACGCCTATTTTTCGGCGGAATTTGGACTTGTAGATTGTTTGCCAGTCTATTCTGGAGGCTTGGGCGTTCTGGCGGGGGATCACCTCAAATCTGCCAGTGACCTGGGGTTACCACTTGTCGGTGTAGGTTTACTGTATCAGCAAGGCTACTTTGCTCAGTATCTCAATGCTGATGGCTGGCAGCAAGAACGCTACCTGCTCAACGATTTCTATAATATGCCCTTGCATCTGGAGCGCAATGCCGATGGTTCGGAACTGCGGATTGCGGTAGATTATCCAGGACGCAAGGTGTATGCAAGAGTTTGGCGCGTACAGGTAGGGACGGTTCCCCTGTATCTGCTGGACACCAACATTGAACCGAACAACACTTACGACCACGACATTACAGATCAGTTGTACGGTGGCGACATCGATATGCGTATCCACCAGGAAATCATGCTGGGGATCGGTGGCGTGCAAATGCTCAAAGCTTTGGGGCTGAAAGTTACCGCCTACCACATGAATGAAGGTCACGCCGCTTTCTCCGCCCTAGAGCGCATCCGCTTGCTGATTCAGGAAGAAGGACTGAATTATGTCCAAGCTAGACAAGTGGTCGCTTCCAGCAATATCTTTACCACCCACACGCCAGTACCCGCGGGAATTGACTTGTTCGCTCCCGACAAAATGCTGCACTACCTGGGATATTACGCAGAGATATTTGGGTTGCCCAAAGAGCAATTTTTAGGACTGGGGCGCGAGAATACAGGCGATTTATCTGGGCCTTTTAGTATGGCGGTGCTGGCGCTGAAGATGGCAACATTTTCTAACGGTGTCGCACAACTCCACGGTGTGGTGTCACGGCAAATGTTCCAGGGCTTGTGGCAGAATGTGCCAGTAGAAGAAGTGCCGATCGCAGCAATTACTAACGGTGTCCATGCTCGCAGTTGTGTAGCAAAATCGACTCAAGAATTGTACGATCGCTATCTCGGCCCAAATTGGTCATCAGCACCACCAGATAGCCCATTGTGGGATCGGATGGAAGCCATACCCGATGAGGAATTGTGGCGCAATCACGAACGCTGCCGCTTGGATATGGTTTTGTATGTGCGAGAGCATTTGGTCAAGCATTTGACCGATCGCGGCGCTTCGGCTTCAGAAATTATCCAAGCACAAGAAGTTTTAGATCCTTACGCTTTCACCATTGGCTTTGCCCGTCGCTTTGCCACCTACAAACGCGCCACCCTCTGGATGCGTGATTTGGATCGGATTAAGCGGCTTCTGCTGGCTAACAAAGACCGGAAAGTGCAATTTGTGATTGCTGGGAAGGCACATCCCAAGGATATCCCCGGTAAAGAACTGATCCGCGATATTAATCACTTTATCCGCGAACAAAACTTAGAAAAGCAGGTCGTTTTTGTCCCCAATTACGACATTCACATTTCCCGGTTGATGGTTGCGGGTTGTGATATCTGGTTAAATACACCGCGTCGTCCACGGGAAGCTTCTGGTACTAGTGGTATGAAAGCCGCTATGAATGGATTGCCAAATTTAAGCGTACTAGATGGCTGGTGGGATGAAGCTGATTACGTCCGCACGGGCTGGGCAATTGGACATGGAGAGAATTACGACGATCCTAACTACCAAGATGAAGTAGAAGCAAATGCTCTCTACGAATTGTTAGAGAAGGAAGTTGTACCGCTATTTTATGAACACCGCGATAGTGATGGCTTGCCTCGTCCGTGGGTTGCCAAAATGAAGGATGCAATTCGGTTGAATTGTCCGTTCTTCAATACAGCGCGGATGGTTGGAGAATATGCACAAAGGGCTTATTTCCCCGCTAGCGATCGCTATCATACTCTGACTGTTGATAACTATGCTCCAGCTAAAGAACTAGCTGCTTGGAAAGAAAAACTAAACGAACACTGGTTCAACATCAGAATCAAAGATGTTGATGTATCGGCAGCTTCAGACATTGAGGTTAACCAAACCGTTGCCGTCAAAGCCAAGGTTGACTTGGCGACTTTGACCAATGATGATGTGCAGGTGGAGCTATATCAAGGTGCGATCGATGCCAATGGTGATATTGTCAACGCTATACCAGTGGTGATGGATTACCAAGGGGAGGATGCACAGCAATTGAGTACTTACACGGGTAATATTACCTATACCGCTTCTGGTTTGCAAGGCTTGTCTTTGCGTGTATTGCCGAAAAATCCAAATCTAGCTAATCCTTATGAACCAAGGTTAATTGCTTGGGCAGAATAAGAGTGCTGAGTAGTTATTGAATACTCAAGAATAGGCGTTGCTGATTTAAGTTTAGCAACGCCTTTTATTGTGCGATGCAGTCACATCTCAAAAATAATTATTGCTAGAATGATGAGGAATTATAAGAGAAATGCGATTTGACTGGGATAATCATAAAAGTCAGCTTCTTAAGAAAAATAGGGGATATTCTTAGGAAGAGGTCGCTACTATTTTAGCAGGCGACTATGTAGAACGAATAAAACGAGATGATCCAGAACAATTTATTGCTATTGGATTTCTGGGAAACACCCTTTTATCGGTCATTTACGAAGTTCGTTATGACGACGAAGGGGAATATATTTGGTTAATTACTTATTGGAAAAGTACGAGACGGGAGAGAGAAATCTATGAACAATATTTCTATTGAAGAACTTGAAGAAAAAATTGCGAAGGGAGAGGAAGTCGTTGATCGTTATTTTGACTCCACGACAACAAGAGTCGGAACACCTCGTCAAATGACCTCACGAAGACGACAGGATATAGTCACAACAAACCTTGAAATTCCTAGTCCGATGCTCAAAGAACTCGACAAAATGGCAACCGAACTCAATATTAGCCGTCAAGCTGTGATTAAAATGATGCTAAGACGCGCTCTCGATGAACACTATTTGGCCAAGAACCAGATTAAATCAGAAATTTAATTGCGTAGCTTGCCGCCGTAGGCATCGCTTTTTGTGTGTGCTTTTACCCGAATTATTCAAATTTCACTCTGTAAACTTCATGTTTTGAGTAGAAAAATCAATCACTGAAGGAAATTGTTTGAGAAGTATTATGTTTAACACCAAAATCTCTGAAATATCTGAAATATAAGATGAGGCGTTGATGATTTAAGTTGAGCAACGCCTTTTATTTTACAAGTTTTCAGGTAGATAATTAATATCTAGTAGCTGTTCTAAGGTATAAGTACAATATTGAGGCAAATTATCTAATTTCCCCTCGGTTTTCTCAATTACATATCCTAAAGCATCATCATAAATTGATACTAGTTCATTTTCTAAAAATTGATATAAGTTTGTTGTCAAATTACGTTTTAATTGATTTCTAAAACTTCTAATTTCTGCTTTCCAATGTCCAGAATTATATTGAGTTTCTTCTGTCCAATATTGCAGCAATAAAAGATGTCTAATTATTTGTTCTAATAAACTAGCAACCTTGGCTTTGTCTCTACGACCCAAATTTTCTAGCTCCTCAATTAAATTTTCTAAATCTAATTCTTCTAAATGGTTAGCTTTCAATAGCTTGATCGTTTCCTCTAACCAGAGATGATCGTCAATTTCATAAAGCTCTTTTAAACTCAAGTTAGAACTAACTCCTTGCATAAAACCTCTTTGAGTTAAATCTTACGATATTACAATTTTAGGCTAATATTCTCTGGGGGATGACAATGTAGCCAGTGGTGCGATCGCCTAATACCAAGTTACGCTGTTCTCCCCAATACCACCAGTATGCAGCAACATAGGCGCAAATTAAGCTATCTAGTTTATCTTCAGTTGCTTTGAGAGCCGCGCCTGTGGTAGGAATTTCGAGAACGAAGGAACCGCAGAAGCGCAGAGGAGGAGAGAAGGAGGGGAGGATATCGAGAAGATAATTTTGGAGTTTAATTAGTTCTAGGCGGCGTTCATTGAGGCGTCCTTTTTTGTATTTGAGGATGCGTTCTAAGTTGAATAGGTTAACAATTGCTGGGTGGGGAAAGACTTCTATTTGATATCTGCTAAGTTTTTGCGGTTCAATGGTGGGTGCGTGTGCAAAACCGCGTGATTCTAATTCTAAGCCAAAGTTGATGGTGCGCTCTGCAAAGGGTAAATTTTGATTAGCTGGGTAGCATCCCGCATGATATTTACCAAAGTATTTGTGGCTAAGTTTATCGGGGAGGCGACTCCCGGTGGCGTTGGGTATGAGGGTAGGTGCGTCTACGGCGATGATGGCTGGTTCCTCTGGTTGTACACTTTCATCGATCCAGATAAGGATGTCTGCAATGGCTTCTTTGCGGTCTAGATCGAGTAATTGTAGTTGTCCATCTATCAATTCTAAACAGCATAGTCCACTTGGTTGCGATCGCCAGCCTAAATCAATGCCAATAAATTTCATGGTCATAACACGAATTTGCAATTATTTTCGCATTTTCGGGCAACCATTTACCTAAATTTACTTGCTAAAAGTTGTGATAAATAATCTTATAATCTTAAGCAGTTTGTCTTAATTTATTTTATCTGGCAATAATTTAATCAAGATTATTCCAATGAAAGTTTTATTTTTACATCCCAATTTTCCCTCACAATTTCGCAACCTAGCGACAGTTTTAGGTAAAGATCCTAATTGCCAAGTTGTCTTTGGGACAAATCGTCGGGAAGGCGAAATACCTGGCGTTTTCAAAGCTATTTATACCCCTTCTCGTGAAGCGGCTCCCCAAACCCATCATTACGTTCGCAGCCTGGAAAACGCTGTTCTGACCGCTCAGGCTGTCTATCGCGTGGCAGAAAAATTAAAAGCTGAGGGTTTCGTACCTGATATAGTTTATGGTCATTCTGGTTGGGGGCCAACTTTATTTATGAAAGATGTTTTCCCCAAAGCAGAATTATTATGTTATTTCGAGTGGTTTTATCATGCTCACGGTTCGGATGCTGATTTTGATCCCAATGAACCACTCAATGCTGATGATGAATGCCGTATCCGCGTAAAAAATACGCCGATTTTGACTGATTTATATAGCTGCGATCGCGGTCTTTCTCCAACGAATTGGCAGCGGCAGCAGTTTCCCAAAGAATATCATAGCAAACTCACTGTAATTCATGATGGTGTTGATACCAATTATTTTGTTCCCAAACCAGGCGCAAAGTTAGTTTTACCAAGAATAAATCTTGACCTTTCTCATGTGGAAGAATTGGTAACTTATGTGGGACGAGGGATGGAACCTTATAGAGGTTTTCCGCAGTTTATGGAAACGGTGGCGCTACTTCAACAGCGAAGACCTAAGTGCCATGTAGTAGTTGTGGGAGAAGATCGAGTGGCTTATGGGAAGAATCTCCCCGATGGTCAGACTTATAAACAATTAATGCTGGAAAAATTATCTTTGGATTTATCGAGACTGCACTTTACAGATAGACTTCCTTATAATGAGTACCTTCAAGTTTTGCAAGCTTCTTATGCTCATATTTATTTAACCCGTCCTTTTGTTTTATCCTGGTCAATGTTGGAAGTAATGGCAGCAGGATGTTTACTAGTAGCTTCTAAGACTCAGCCAGTATTGGAAGTTGTACAGGATGGGGTAAATGGATTGCTGGTAGATTTCTTTTCTCCTCAAGATATTGCTAATAGAGTTGAAGAAGCGCTGAATCATCCTCAAGAGATGAATGCAATTAGGGCGAATGCACGAGCGACAATTCTGAAGCGTTATGATTTGGCGAAACTGTTACCACAGCATTTGCAATGGATGTTTGCTGGTAAAAGTTCTGAGAGTTTAAAAAAGCGCCCAAGTTCTAAAGGTTTTGGTAGGAGTCATTAGTCATTTGTCATTTGTCATTTGTCATTGGTCATTTGTTATTTGTCACTTGCATAAACATTTTTGCCTTAAGTAAAGGTGCAAATAAAAGCCTGAAAATAAATA
Source organism: Nostoc edaphicum CCNP1411 (assembly GCF_014023275.1). Taxonomy (NCBI): domain Bacteria; kingdom Bacillati; phylum Cyanobacteriota; class Cyanophyceae; order Nostocales; family Nostocaceae; genus Nostoc; species Nostoc edaphicum. Next base: position 3,488,607 of record NZ_CP054698.1, on the reverse strand, counting down.
TTTTTGCAAGAAATATATTAATCATTAGTTATTGATCGAGAACAAATGAAAAACGACAAATGACCCATACAACTCTTGGAGAGGCTGCACCAAATCTAAGCTTAGTACAAATGACCAATAACAAATGACACATGACAAATCACAAATAAATACATAAGCGATATTTAAAATGCGAATTATTTTTACTATTGCCCATTTTTTTAAACCTAGTAGTGAAGGTCGTCATGCTTCTCAACACAAAGACCCGCAACCGCGTTTGCAGGCGTTAACTAAAAGCCTTACTGCTTTACACCAATTATTTGGCAAATCTCAAAGTATTATCAACATCGCTCAACGACTAGCTTTCCCTGCTAATCAGCCGCAGGCTCACGAACTAGATATTGTTATTTGTACAACTAAAGATAATCATCTTCTGAATCAGCTTCCCTTACCATCCCATTTATATAAGCATCATTCTACTAATGTAGAACCTCTGCTTTTAGGGTTTGAATGCCAAGCTGTTCTGCAAAGTTGTCTCGGTCAGTATGATTATTGCTGCTTCTTGGAAGATGACTTAATTATTCACGATCCTTGGTTTTTTATCAAATTAAACTGGTTTACTCAACAAGCAGGTGATTTAAATTTGCTCCAGCCAAATCGTTATGAAATCTCCCCTTACGGTTTAGTTAACAAAGCTTACATTGATGGGGATTTGGCTTTACGAGTAACGGCTTCTTTTCAAAATGTGCAGGAGCAACAAGAACTCAAGGGTACAATTATGAATACACCAATTACCTTTCGTCGTGCCCTCAATCCTCACGCAGGATGCTACTTTTTAAATGCCAATCAGATGGCTCACTGGGCTAATCAAACTTATTTTCTTGACCGGGATATTAGCTTTGTTGGGCCTTTAGAAAGTGCTGCAACTTTGGGAATTATGAAGACATTCCAAATTTACAAAACCTCCGCAGAACAAGCAAGTTTTTTGGAGATTCAGCACTTTGGAACAGGATTTCTGGGGTTAATTGGAGGAAAGGTGAGTTTGGCAGAAAGGTAAATTCAATTTAATAGTTTGGTTTTTGTGAGCAAAATGAATGCGATCGCTATTTATAAAAACACATTAGCGATCGCTCAACAATCAACTAATACCAATTCAATTAAAAGACGCGATTCATCGCGTCTCTACAAATGGTCTATTTGCCGCATTATTTTTTTAAATTGGTATAACTCAAATTGTGACTAATGGTTTTTCAACAGGGGTAGGCGTGGTTAGGGGATCAAATCCTAATTGCTTAGTAATCCGCTCTCTGGCTAAAAGGCGGTATTCCCAAAAATGCTCACCAGCAGCGCATAAACCCAAATACATATTCACAAATTGCGGCTTGGTACGGAGAATAGCCCAAAGCTGTTGCCAAAATTGGCCCCGAATTTCCTGCCGTTGCCAGCCTTGTCGCCAAAGTAATTGTGTAAGTAGTCGCAGTCCTTTACCAGGAGGAAAATACATTGTCTGCTGTAGTTGCGGATTAGGTGTAATCTTCAGGCATTGTTCAAAACAACGTCGGAGATAGTTTTTAGGTTCGTACATTCTCCAAATTGCCTCTAAATATTCTTTAGCAACTTCAGCTATCGGCCGGGTAGGAACAAAATTCATTAAGGAATTCTGATCCCCCACCTCCGTACCTCCAAATCCTTCTAATAATCGCTCTTCTCGTTTTAGTCTTTCCCAGAGGGCAGTATTGGGAATAGCTTGCAGTATACCTAGCATCGGTTGAGGAATGCTGGTTTCTTCAATAAAAGCTTGAATTCGCTCCCCAGCGCCAGCCTTTTCTCCATCAAAACCAATGATAAATCCTGCATAGATTAACAATCCAGCTTGATTGATGGTACGACAGGCTTCTAACAGGGGATTGCGGGTATTTTGAAACTTGCGAGTGACTTGTAGGCTGTCTTGATCTGGTGTTTCAATACCTAAAAAGACTGAATAGAAGCCAGCTTTCGCCATTAGTTCTAATAGCTCAGGATCTTCTGCGAGGTTGACGGAAGCTTCAGTCAGGAAGGTGAAGGGATAATTGCGTTCTTGCATCCAGGGGATTAATTCTTGCAAGAGGCGTTTTACATTGCGTTTATTGCCAATGAAGTTATCATCTACTACGAACAGAGATCCACGCCAGCCCAAGTCATAGAGGGTTTGGAGTTCTGCTAGGGTTTGACTGGGTTCTTTAGTGCGTGGTTTGCGACCGTATAAATTGATGATGTCACAGAATTCGCATTCAAAAGGACAACCGCGAGAAAATTGGATTGCCATCATTAAGTAATCATCTCGCTTGAGTAAATCAAAGCGAGGGATGGGGCTTTGGGTTACATCTGGTTTTTCAAGAGCGCGAAAAGTTCCTTGTTCTTTACCTTTAGCGATCGCATCTAAAAATTGCGGAACTGTAATCTCTCCTTCATCTAAAATCAAATAGTTAGCTCCTGCTTTTTGGGCAGGTTCTGGCACTGATGTTGGATAAGGGCCGCCCACAGCAACTTTTTTCCCCAGTTGCGCTGCTTTGTGAATTTGGGCAAGAAAGTCTTCTTTCTGTGCAAGCATCGCAGAAAGAATTACCATGTCGCACCATTGCCAATCAGCATCCGTTTCTTGGTTAACATTGCGGTCATAAAACCGAACTTCCCAATTTGTTGGTAGCATAGCCGCAACAGTCAAAATCCCTAGCGGTGGAATAAATGCTTTAAGTCCCGCCATTTTCATGAATTCGTCGTAAGACCAAAAGGTTTTGGGAAAGCGGGGGTAAAGTAAGAGTACTTTCATTGCTGTAGTCCTCTAATTAAATTTTGGTTGAAAGATTTTTTACTTTTGATAAATCCGTGTTTTGGATGATCATTGCAGAGATGATGCTACGATCCCACTACCCCTATTCTTTCTCTATCTGTCTTCAGATAGACATTTGGATTTGCAAAGGTGATTTTTTAGTCAGTTGACAGCATTACCGCCGTTGTAATGTAGCCATTTTCAATCCGGTGAGGTACTGCTATGCAAATAGACCTAACCTCCTAACCCCCAATTCGTCGCGGGAAGGGGAAAGGGAAAAGAAAAAACCTTTAACCTTTACCCCAAACCCAATTCCGAGTTAAAAATGCTTAACCGAGCAGTATTGAATCGGAGTTGAGTTAAAATCTCTCGGCGAGTTGACCTGGAAAATGTCAAAATTAAATGAGTTTTGCGTAGGCGCAAGCGACTTGTCGTCAGACATCGCCACTTGACATAGCGCGGATTTGAGATAACTAAGTTGAAATTTATGGGCAAGCAACGTGTTCTTTCTGGAATTCAACCAACCGGCAATTACCATCTAGGTAACTACTTGGGAGCCATTCGCAACTGGGTAGAAGGTCAGAGCGAATACGAAAATTACCTTTTTGTGGCTGATTTGCACGCGATTACAGTGCCACACGATCCAAAACAGTTGGCAGCTGATACCTACACTCTTGCTGCTCTCTATCTAGCTTGTGGTCTTGATTTAAATCACTCCACCATCTTTGTGCAATCCCACGTTTCGGCCCACAGCGAACTCACCTGGTTGCTCAACTGCATTACACCTCTAAACTGGCTGCAAGATATGATCCAGTTCAAGGAAAAGGCTGTTAAGCAGGGAGAAAATGTCAGTGCAGGTTTATTAGATTACCCTGTGCTGATGGCAGCTGATATTTTGCTTTATCAAGCGGATAAAGTGCCAGTTGGTGAAGACCAAAAGCAACACTTGGAATTGACACGGGATATTGCAGCTCGGTTAAATCACCAATTTGGTAAACCAGATAAACCAGTTCTGAAGTTACCAGACCCTTTGATTCGCAAGGAAGGGGCAAGAGTGATGAGTTTAGCGGACGGTACACGTAAAATGTCGAAGTCTGATCCTTCGGAGTTAAGCTGGATAAGTTTGCTAGATTCACCAGAACAGATTCAATACAAGATTAAGCGTTGTAAAACTGATCCGATTCGGGGGCTGACTTTTGATGATCCAGCGCGGCCAGAGTGTAATAATTTGTTAACCCTGTACACATTACTGTCTGGCAAGAAAAAGGAAGATGTGGCCGTTGAGTGTCAGGATATGGGTTGGGGACAATTCAAGCCATTGTTGACGGACACAATTATTGAGTATCTGAAACCAATTCAAGAAAAATATCAGTCGGTAACAGAAGATAAAAGCTATTTAGAGTCTGTGTTGCGGGATGGAGGGGAAAAAGCTAGAGCGATCGCAAATCAAACTTTATCACAAGTAAAAGCTGCTTTAGGATACTCTCTTCCTCTATAAGTTTTCCCTTTTAGGTGTGATTTGCTATACCATTTAAGAAATTGAAAGTCTTAATTTTATGCATCACACCCATAGCCACACAGCCTTTCGCAGAGCTGTACAAGCAGGTGAATTTCTAGTTACCGCCGAGGTAGCACCGCCAAAAGGGGGAGATCCAGCGCACATGATTCAAATGGCGGCGACTCTTAAGGGAAGGGTTCATGCTGTCAATGTTACTGATGGTAGCCGCGCAGTATTACGGATGTCTTCGTTAATGGCGTCGGTAATTTTGTCACAAAACGGTATAGAGCCGATTTGTCAAATTGCTTGCCGCGATCGCAACCGCATTGGTTTACAAGCTGATTTGATGGGCGCTCATGCTTTAGGTATCCGTAACATTTTAGCTTTGACTGGCGACCCAGTAAAAGCAGGTGATCATCCAGATGCCAAAGCAGTGTTTGATTTAGAAGCTGTGCGACTGCTACAACTAATTCGGAAGATGAATCAAGGCGTTGATTGCAACGAAAAACCCTTGACTGATGGAGCGTTAGATTTATTTGTTGGTGCGGCAGTAGATCCGCAATGTAAGAGTTGGTCAGGTTTGCAAAGTCGATTTGAACGCAAAATTGAAGCTGGAGCGCAGTTTTTTCAAAGTCAGTTGATTACCGATTTTGAGCAGTTAGAAAAGTTTATGGATACCATTGCTGCTGGTTATAAAAAACCAATTTTGGCAGGAATTTTTCTGTTGAAATCGGCAAAAAATGCCCAGTTTATTAATAGATGTGTTCCAGGTGTAAATATTCCCCAACATATTATTGATAGATTGGCAAAAGCCAAAGATCCTTTTGAGGAAGGGATAAAAATTGCCGCCGAGCAAGTGCAAATAGCGCGGCAATTGTGTCAGGGTGTCCACATGATGGCAGTAAAACGCGAAGATGCGATCGCGCCCATTTTAGATTTGGCTGGGGTTGCTCCCCTTAATCAATTGGTATCCAAGTAAAAAATTGACATCCTCACCGCCGTGAACGCACGGGGAAGAAGGAGTAATGAGTAATAAGTAATAAGTAATGAGTAAATACCCATTTTTCATCCACTCATTACTCATTACTCCTTACTCATTACTTTAAAGCCGTGCTGGAAACACGAGGTTTTAAACCCATTTTTCTGATAACCGGGTTTAAAACCTGGGTTACATCTTACCGTGTTGCAGCACTTGTTGTAGATGTTGGCGGATCTCTTGTGCGTGTTCAAGATCAGACTGGCGCAATTTTTGGAACAACTCTACACAAGGCTGAGAACCTACTTGTTCTGCATCTTTAATGTAAATATCGTAAGCCTTAACGGCTTCAGCCTTGTTGTGCAACACGGTTACAAAATCGTACTCCAAGTTGCTAATTGGTTCTTGAGACTGTCCGTTACCTGTATTTTTAGCCATTGTTTGAACCTCTTTTAGGATTTCTAATTAACTTTATACTCACCCTTAAAGAGCGATTCATCTTCCAAAAAGAGTATATTTCAATACGTCGGAAGTACCTTGCGAGGGTAGGTTATGATGTAAATTCGTAATGACGCGACGCTCCTGCGTCGCTAACGCTTCGCTATTGTGGACTCGCTACCGCTGCGCTAACGTAATTCGTAATTAATAGCCGTTACTCTATAACTACGTCAGGAGATAGGACAGACAAGGGAGAAAATTCTACCTCATCTCCCCCACTCTCTAATTTCATAACAATTTATCCAAGCGGTTGCTTCTCATCACATTGACGTGAATACTCGAATTCAAACTCATCATTTTTCCGTTCCCTACCTCCTCTATACACAACCGGACAAAACTTAGTGTTAGCGCTCATACAATCCATGTGTGGCGTCTTAGCACACACCACTAATAGTCCACCCAGAACAAATAACAAACCACAAATTGCCAGCGTATTAACCCAAGAAATTTCCAGCGCTCCGTGAACTACTACCTCTCGCAGTAGAGATACAATCGTTACCTCAACCGCTACTCCTACAGAGATACTATGTTCTTGCAAATAGACCATTAATAGTCGGAATAACTCGACTAAAATCAACACAAATAGTATTTTTGCAGTCACATATTTATAATCCAGTGGCTGCATGAGGGCCATAAGTAAACCCCACAATTGGATCAGCATGACGGCAAACAAACCCAAACACAAAACAATCACAATTAGGTCTTGAAAGGCTTCCATGTTGCGAACAATTGATTGCCGATCAAGCCAGCGATCGCTAAATAAAAATCGACTTTTCTGGCGCTTTTGCATGTACATTCATTCCATTCGGGATAAGTTCAGACAACACCAGCGAGTCAACCCAATACTTTTATGTTATGCAATATTAAGTTTTTGCGCCTCAGCGAGGTTGGTAATTTAAATTTTGTGCTTGTTGCAACAATTGCTCGGCATTTTTTGCCCATTGGGGATTTCCCTGAGCATTGTATAAATCTCTAGCAAATTGGAATACTTGTACTGCATCTCCATATTGCTGTAACTGCATAAAAACTAACCCAGCACCATAATAAGCGTTGGGATAGTTAGAGTTAGCTTCGGCTGATTTTCTAAAAGCTTCTAATGCTTCTTGTAATTTGCGTTGCTGAAACCAAATTGAGCCGAGATTGTAGTAAGCTTCGGGATATTTCGGATTAATCTTTACTGCCTGATTAAAGGCATTTCTAGCTTGATCGAGTTTGCCTTGTTGGAGATAACACATCCCCAAATGATAAGGAGGTTCTGGTGCATTCTTGCTATATTCTATGGCTTTTCTAAAAGATGCGATCGCTCGTTCACAATCTCGTTGCTGTTCTTGTACCAACCCTAAGTTATAGTGGGCAAATCCTAGTTTGGGATCAAGTTCTACGGCGCGTTGCAGGTAATCGTTCGCTAACTGTAAATTATTCCCTTCTAATAACGCACCACCTAAATTCGCAAAAGCTGGAGCAAATTTAGGATCGGCTTGCGTCGCTCGATAAAATGCATCCGCAGAGGGTTGTAATTGTCCCGTTTGTCTGAATGCTAGCCCTAAATTATAGTGCGCTGGTGCTAATGCTGGATCTAATTGCGTTGCTTGTTTAAAGGCTGCGATCGCATCTTGTACCCTTCCCGCCTGAATTGCCTGTAAGCCTTGGTTTAACCAGTCTATAGCAGTTTTAGGATTAGATTGTGCCAGCTTTGAGGCGAGAGGAGGAGATAGAGAAAGAGAGGGAGAGGAAATACTAACAATCAGCAAAGTTAAACTTACTAACCCTGCTATGCGATATTTAAAGAATGATAATGCCATTGATTTTCTGACTCGCAACAATTTCAGTTAAATTTACTTCATAAAAAGTTTTTTACAAAAGTTTTTAATTCAGCATAAAAATTTGTGATAATTAACTTTTCTTAAGCTAAATCTTACGACAGACTACAATTTTTTTAACTTTCGATTAAAAGGAGCATAATAACAAATTAAAGAAGGGGTAATTTTGACTCCAGAGAACCATTTTTTTATCAAATAGAATTCAGGAGTCAGGAGTCAGAATTAAAAATGAAGTCTGTACGGCTGGTGAACGAAGAAATCAGTTTAAGACGCTTGCGGACTCGCTACTGTCTTGATTCTGAATCCTGTTAGCGATAGCGGGGCGTTTAGCCCATTCAGAATAGCTGGATTCTTCTTTAACCCTTCATATATACGGAATCATGCGGTTAGGAAAAACTTACCGCAAGGGAGGTTTTATGAACGAAAAAGTAAAATCGGGTTCGCGGAATGTTGCAATTGTCGGGCCTTATTTAAGTGGAAAAACCACTTTACTAGAAAGCTTGTTATTTGTCACAGGGGCAATTTCTCGGAAAGGCAATGTTAAGGACAGCAATACAGTGGGAGATAGTGCTGCCGAGTCGCGCGATCGCCACATGAGTGTAGAAGTCAGCGCTGCTAGCACTGAGTATAACGGCATTCGCTTCACTTTTATTGACTGTCCGGGAAGCGTAGAATTTGCCCAAGAAACGTACAATGCTTTAATCGGAGTCGATGCAGCAATTGTAGTTTGCGAACCCATCCGCGAACGAGTCCTTACCCTCGCCCCTCTATTTAAATTCCTCGACGATTGGGAAATTCCCCACCTCGTCTTCGTCAACAAAATGGATCGGGCAAATATTCACGTTTTGGAAACGTTGCACGCCCTGAAAGCAGTATCTAGCCGTCCGCTAGTAGCGCATCAATATCCCATCATGAACGGGGAACAACTCACCGGCTTTATTGATATGGTGAGCGAACAGGCATATCAATATCACCCAGGCGCACCTGCTGATCCTATTCCCTTCCCAGAAAGTTTAAAAGAAGAAGAACATATAGCACGGGCAGAAATGCTCGAAGCCCTAGCAAATTTTGACGACCATTTACTCGAAGAACTTTTAGAAGACATTGAACCACCCCAAGAGGAAATCCTCAAAGATTTAAAAATGGAATTAGGGGCAGATTTAGTAGTGCCCGTTTTCTTTGGTGTAACAGAACAAGATTATGGTGTTAGACCTTTATTAGAAGCCTTGTTACGGGAAGCCCCCGAACCAGAAACCACAGCAGAACGTCGTCTAAAAAACATCAAAGGTGATACACCTTTAGCGCAGGTATTAAAAACTTACTACACTCCCCAAGGTGGAAAACTCTCTCTCGTGCGTGTTTGGCGGGGCAAATTAACTGATGGTATTGTCCTCAATGGCATTCGCACAGGTGGAATTTACCGCCTCATGGGACAACAACAGCAGTTAGTTAACCAAGTTAGTGCTGGTGAAATTGTTGCATTGAGCCGTTTAGAAGGAATTAAAACAGGCGATACAGTCTCTACAGAACAGCAATCTGCAATAGAATTACCCAAAGCTGTACAGTTGGAACCTGTGTATGCCCTCGCCATTACACCAGAAAAGCGCAACGATGAAGTTAAACTCAGTGGTGCCATTACCAAGTTATTAGAAGAAGACTGTTCACTTGCTTGGGAACAACACGGCGATACTCACGAAGTTATCTTGTGGGGTCAAGGCGAAATTCATTTACAAGTCACCCTAGACAGACTGCGCCGCAAATATAATCTGCCGATGACAACCCACTTACCGCAAGTACCTTACAAAGAAACCATCCGCAAAACAGTGGCTTCAGTTCATGGGCGCTACAAACATCAAAGTGGTGGTCACGGGCAGTTTGGTGATGTTTTTCTCGACATCAAACCCCTACCACGCGGTACAGGCTTTAATTTCAATGAAACCATTGTGGGTGGCGTGGTTCCTAAACAGTATATTCCTGGGGTGGAAATGGGCGTGCGGGAATTTCTGACACATGGGCCTTTGGGCTTCCCAATGGTGGATTTGGCGGTAACTCTGACTAATGGTTCCTATCACAACGTTGATAGTTCCGAACAAGCCTTTAAACAAGCTGCCCGATTGGCAATGCAAACGGGGATACTCCAAGCAGAACCTACCCTGTTAGAACCAATTCTGCGGGTGGAAGTTACCACACCTAGCGAATTTACCTCCAAAGTTCTGCAACTTTTGAGTGGTAGACGAGGGCAAATTTTAGGCTATGAGGGCAGACACGATTGGCAAGGTTGGGATAATGTAGCTGCATACTTGCCACAAGCAGAGATGCAAAACTTTATTGTAGAACTGCGATCGCTCACTCTTGGCGTTGGTTCCTTCCACTGGGAATATGACCATCTCCAGGAAGTGCCGGAAAAGCTTGCCGAACGTGTCATTCACAACAATGGTAATGGTGGTAACGGCAACGGTAAGTGATTTGGGATTTGGAATTAATCTAGAGTAGCGTAGGCAATGCCTGTCGTAGGCATCGCTCCAAGGCTAAGATTCCTGACTTCTGAGAAAAGTTGGGAATCTTTTTTAATCTGTAAAAGGATTCGTAAATCGCTAACTTGTGTGAAATGGTATTAGTTTTATAAAAGCCTTTGGGAATTATGTGATTAAGTATATTCGTCTTAACTACACAGAAAAAACTCATGAGTTTTATAGTCTCTCTTGTCACTAGCCTAATTGCAATTCTCGTCTATCTCAATACACATAGCATCTCTGGTGAAAGATCACGTTTAGCTATACGCACAATTATGATGTTGATTGGCAGTATTGCAGTACTGAATTCTTTTTCTAGGCTTTTGGTGATTGTCCCACCTGGTAATGTCGGTGTCGTCAATTTATTTGGTGAGGTTCCCGAAACTACTCTTAACCCTGGTGTCCACTTGCTGAATCCCTTTAGCAAGGTGCTGAATTTTTCTACTCGCCTTAAGGATATAAAGGAAAATATAGATGCGACATCCCAAGAAGGTTTGAGCCTAAATCTTGATGTTAGTCTTCAGTACAAGCTAGATCCGCAAAAGGCAGCTACAGTCTATAAAACAATTGGAACTGATGAAACACAACTGGTGATTTCCAGATTCCGCTCTACTGTCCGCGCTATCACGGCAAACTACCCAGCCAATGCTATTTACTCTACCAAACGCCAAGAAATTGCCCAAAAAATTGACCAACAACTCACCAAAGAAATACCGGCTTTGGGTTTCATCGTTGAGGAAGCTCTTTTACGAAACATCAAAATGCCTGATACTCTACAAGCTGCAATTCAAAACAAACTCAAGACAGAGCAAGAAAATCAGCAGATGAAATTTGTTTTAGAGAAAGAGCGTCAAGAGGCAGAACGAAAGCTTATCGAAGCGCGAGGTATAGCTGATTCTCAAAAAATTATCTCAGGTGGACTTAGCAACCAAGTGCTACAATTACGAGCGATTGAAGCCACAGAAAAGCTAGCTCAATCTAATAATTCTAAGCTTGTAATTATTGGTTCGGAAAAAGGCTCATTGCCTATTATGATCCAGCCATAAAAAACTCTCCCAATACCTGGGTACTAATTACTGCCTTCCCAGAACGAATCAATTGGTCAGTAATTGCGTAGGCTTTGCCCGCCGTAGGCATCGCTCGTTCCTGTTTCACTATATCTAGTGGGTCGTAGATATAAACGAGAATATTAGTATCCAGTAAAACCCTACCGTTCATAAAGGTCTTCACGCTGCCAATCCCGACCTCCAAGTTGAGCAGGTCGAGTTTTGATTTGCTCAATAAATTCTCTTTCGGCTTCCCACATTGCAAGATTGGTTTGAGGTGGAGTTATTTCACCAAGATGAAGATCAATAGCTTGGCGAATAATCTCTGCTTCACTTACACCCGCCTGTTGGGCGATCGCTTTTAGCAAATGTTCTTGACGTGGTTCAATATAAATCTGCTTGCGAATTTTACTCGACACAATTTAAATTTTATATGATGTATACATTACATTATACGTTATATGTGAGTACGCATTAGCCGGGTGTATTCGAGTAGGCTGGAGGAATTGTTTTTTCCACCTGACAAAGAGATTGACGATCGCTCATATTATCTAGATGCGATCGCAAATAATCTCGTATCCACATACAACCAGAGTGCAATATCTGGTTACTATCCAAGACGCGATCGAGTTGCCAAAGAATCACAACATCATCTAACCCGGCAGATGCTAGCAATGCTCCCTGATTATGAGTAGCGGGATAAAAGGCAACATTCAATGCTCGCTGTTCATGTCCTTCCAGAGTAGCGCGGAGGATGCCATCTAGCGACCAAAGTTTCACAGTATTATCCCAACCAGCAGAAGCTAGGACAGTACCCCAGTTGTCGGGTAGTCCAGAATGGGGGGGAATGAAGGTGATACCATTTACCCGATCTGTGTGGGCGGGAATGGTACGAATTAATTTACCATCTAACGACCATAGTTTAATTGTCGTGTCCTCGTTGGCTGTGGCAACGAACTTTCCATCAGGACTAAAGGTGACATCCCAAATGGCTTCGTTATGACTTTTGAGGGTAAATTGCGGTTGAGATGGAAATTTTCCGTTCGCGTCCCGGTGCCAGAGGCGAAGAAACGTATCTCGACCCCCGATCGCTAACCACTGATTATCAGGGCTAAATGCTCCAGCATTGAGGCGATCGCGGTTTTTGGGTAGGGACTCGCTCAGGGTTTGGATGAAAGTACCATCCCGCTTCCAGAGTTTAGTAGTGCCGTCCCAACTGATGGAAGCTATCTCTAGCCCATTGGGACTAAACACCACATCCCGCACTGTTGCGTTATGGGCTGAGATTGTTTTTAAGGGTTTTCCCTGTATCGTCCATAAGCTCAAGGAACCATCATCGCTACCTGCGGCGATGTCTTTCCCGTCTGGGCTAATATCCACCGACCAAACCTGCCCTGGTGGCGGGGTTAAGGTGTTGAGCAGTTGTCCGGCTCGATTCCACAGCTTAATCGTGCCATCAGCGCTAGAGGAAACAATTGTTTGCCCATCAGGGCTAATCGGCGTGTGCCAAACAGAGGCACGATGACCACGCAATACCGTGAGAATCTCGCTTTGCAGCTGCCACAGCCGCACCAAGTCATCTTCACCACCGGAAATCAAACGACGACCATCGGCACTAAAAGCTACTTCCCATGTACCGTTAATATGGGCAGACAGGGTTTGATTGACAGTTCGATCGCTGTTCCAAAACTTAATTGTGTTATCCCAACCAGCTGAAGCGAGGGTTTGGCCATCGGGGCTAAAGGCGAGAGTCACCACACTGCTGTCGTGTTCTGTGGCGGTTTGCAATAAAGTGCCAGCAACAGTCCACCAGATAATATTACCAATCCAGTCTCCAGCTACCAGGGTTTGTCCGTCAGGGCTGAAGGTGACGCTCATCAAACGGTTTTTGCCTTTTTTGGGTGCGATGGGATTATTCAGTGTCCGAATTTTCTTACCCTCCAGATTCCAGAGGATGAGAGTATTATCATCACTGACCGAGGCTAGGATGTTAGCATCAACAGGACTAAACGCCACCTTTGAAACTGCATCGCTGTGTCCTTTGAAAGTACGAATCAAGCTGCCGTCGATGCGCCAAAGTTTTACTGTCCTGTCGTTACTAGCCGAGGCAATCCATTGTCCGTTAGGACTTACGGAGAGCGATCGCACCGAATCTTGATGACCGTTGAGTGTTTTAACCAGTGTGCCGTCCGGCTTCCAGAGTCGCACCGTGCCATCTTGCCCAGCAGAAATCAGTTTATCGCCTTTGGGAGTAAAGGTGACATCAAAGACTTCTCCTTGATGACCACTAAGTACTTTGAGCAATGTGCCATCGCTTTTCCACAGAGTAATCTTACCGTGTTGGTGAGCAGCAGCGATTCTCTGTCCGTCGGCACTGATGGCAACACCCCGCACTTTACCCTGTTCACCGTTTAGGCGGTTGCGTTCAATGACTTGAAAGGTGGCACGGCGCAACTCTCGATCTACCTTGGTAACTAACTCAGTAGGCACATCCGACAATTTGCTCAATCGAGTCTGGGCTTTGATGGCACTGACTAAAGCATCTAATCGATTCCCAGAGACAAACTGAGCTTCCGAGACGTTGGCGATCGCTTCAATTTCTCGCAGAGTGGCTTGATATCTTTGAGCAAAGGCATACATTCCCAGAGAACTGGCGATGACAAAGGCAATAGTAACAGTCCCCAGTAGCCACTTTTGCAAGTGACTGGCACGTTTTTCTTGTTGCAGTCGCTTTTCAACTTCTTGCAGTCGCCGGAATTCTTCTTGTCGTTTCAAATCATTTAAGTCGGTGCTGGTGCCAAACCACTTCACCGTCTGTCCGCTTCTATCCTTGATGGGAATCGCCTGATTGAGAAACCAGCGATAGTTTCCCGCGACATCTTGTATTCTCAGTTGCACTTCATAGGGTGAGTTGGTTTCTACAGAATGTTTGCAGGCGGCAAGGTTATTGGCGTGATCGTCGGGATGAACCACATCCAGGCTTTTCCAATCTGTTACCTCCGAATGCGATCGCCCCAAAAAGGTACTTAAGTGCTGGTTGGTATAAGATAGCCTGCCATCTGGCTCTACAATCCATACCATCTGGGGCATTGCTTCTGCTAGTTGCCGAAAGAACCGTTCGCTTTCTTGCTGCGCCTCAAATTGGCGCCGGATTTCTTGCTGTTCTGCATCCTGACTGGTGGCAAGAAACTGATAATCTAAATCGCTGAGGCTTTTGTTTTGCGCCCACTTTTGGGCATCAATCAGGGCTTGTCCCCGTAAAAGTCGGGATGTATCCTGTTTTTGAGAAGCAATCCAAGCTGATAGTGTTTCCGAATAAGGACGTAATTGATTTAACTGTTCCTCTACCCATTCCCAATTGAAAACTTCTTGATATATGCGATTGCGGATTTGCAGATATCCTTGATGTTTAACTACCAAACCAGAAAGCAGCAGTTCTACCTGTTCTCGACTATCGTTGGCTGCTACAGGAATAGCTTGTAAAAGTTGCTGATAGATACCGAGTAATCTACTAACGCGTTGAATATTGTAAAGTAGGCGATTGCGAATTGTGCGTAAATGCTCTGGTTCGTCCTGAGATTCCCAATTTTTAATGATTTGCGATCGCACTAAACACTCTATCCAATCTGCTTCCTTACCTGGTGTAATCTCCAAAGGTGGGCTAGTTTTGACGTTGCTACTTTCTAGATTCATCCCTTGGCTGTAATGCTGTTGCTTGGTTATTACCACCAACTGACATAATTTTTGCGTTAGAAATGGCTGTCCATTAGTCCAAGCAATAATTTCTTTAAATACCCTTTGGGGATTGTTCACAACTTGCTCTAATCCCACTACCAGAGGTTGAGCTTCTGCTAATGTAAACCCTTCTAAATTAATAGCAACACCGATATTAAAAGGTGTTTTGAGTTTATCTTGAATTAAATCAGAGGGAGTTGCAACGCCAAATAAAGCAAAACCCAGTCGTTCGTATTCAGGATTATGGACTCTTTGTTGATAACAAGCCCGAATCCAGGCATAGAAATCATCTATGCCAAAGTTTAATTGCAGCAAACTATCAATTTCATCAATTAAAATAAAAATGCGATTGCTACTCAGATTGACTAGCAAAATTTCTTCAATAAAATTGCCCAAGCGTTGTATGAGTGAAAACTCAGCTTGTTCTTGCCACCAAGCTGCAAAATCGATTTTTTTAGCTAATCCAAAACTATGCAGTAAGCGGACAATTATCCCTTTATAAAATTGTATCGGGGTGAGTTCTTGGCTGCGTATCTGCGTAATATCAATGTAAGCACAACTAAAGCCTTCATTTTGTAATCGTTGCTTGGTATGTACCAGCAGTGAAGATTTGCCTATTTGACGACAGTTGAATACATAGCAAAATTCCCCTGCTTTCAGGGCTGTATAAAGCTCAATATCTGCTTGTCTATTAACATAGTTAGCAGCATTAGCATTTAGACAACCACCAACTTTATAAATGCTTTTTTTCATAATAGCAAATCATCATTTGCTGAACTTTGTTGAATTACGACATCAGATATTTTTTCAAGAAGTCTCGATATAATTGGCAACTAATTACCCATTTTTGTTGTTGCAATTGAATTAAACCCATATTTTCTAATTGGTAGGCAGTTAATATATCTAAATCGATATTTTCATCTTTTGTTAAGAAGATTTTCATAGTATCTAATAATTGGGTATTTTTTTGTAATTTATTTAATAAATTTTGTAAATGTTGACGATAAATTCCTACTTCTGTGATTGCTGTTTGCAAAATTTCTTCTAAGGTTAATTTATGATAAAGCAGGTGATAAAGAGTAATATTTAGTAATGCTGGATGTCCCCCGATTAATTCCATTAATTGCTGCACTTGCTTGTTTTGTTGCCAATCAATTCCATAGCGGTTTGCTAACTCAATTACTTGCTCAGAAGTAAATTCTGATAATTTCAATGGTAGCCCAATGTTAAAAGGAGATTGATTAATTTCAATAGAAAGACAAACATCTGTTGAATAAACAATCACCAAACGCAGCTTTGTCCATACTTCATCCTGTTGCGCTTCTTCTTGCCACGAACGTAACAGAGGTAGAAATTCATTGGCTAGATCGGGATATTCAAAAATATGCTGAACTTCGTCTAATACTAATAGTAAAGGTTTTTCTAAAGGTGCAAGCAAACATTCTTTTAGATAAAGAGTGCAGCTGAGTTTACTACCTATTTCTTCGTCCCAATGTTTATCGACATTAAATTCCCTGCCTAGTTGACGAGCAATACTAGCAGCTAACCATTGCATGAATAATTGAGGTTTTCGCAAAACATCAATATCAACTTGAGCGATATTGATTTTTGCAGTTTCATACCCTAACATTCTGGTATGAGCTACAATCCGCAACATCAGAGAAGTTTTACCCATGCCTCGACAACCTTGAATGCGAATGACGCATCCCGGTTGAGTAATTTCTTGATATGCTAGTTCTTCTAATGGAGGACGAGGAATATAGAATTTAGAATCTAAAGATAAAGGAGCACAGGGATATTTTATATATTCACTAATCTTTGTTCCATCGTTGTAATCGCTTTGTTTATTGAGTGTCATTTCACTCTTAATTTTCTCTTCGCCGAGAAAGACGGAAACAATTTGAGATGGTGCAGTATTTGGTGTGATTGTTTGTTGTTCCCCCGACAATTCACTTTCTGGTAATAAATCTGCATTAGCTGAATTTGCAGATAAATCTCGATCTATCAGTTGTCTATCTTCTGGCGAATATTCCCGCAGGAAATCCATATCATTGGCATCATATAGGGTGTAATCATCTTCATGCAACACTAAATCAAAAGCACTAAAGCAGATTCGCATGGTACGCGGATCTATCCTCGAATTCAAAGACCATAAACGGCTTAAACTAGAGGTAGAAATTCCAATGCGATCGCTTAATTCTACTTGGGTAAAACGTTTACTTCCTCTTTTTTGTCTCTCTTCTTCTAAAATTGCAGTTTGCAATCTCTTCAACCCAACAACAGTCAGAACTGCTCCTCTTTTTCGCAGTGATTTATTTTTGTCTGCTTTCATCTCTAAATGAGATTTTTTAGTTGTTTTCATATTAATTTTTATTAAAAGGGTTCTTTCAGACTTAAATGACGTATGTGATGTTTTAATTGCTGTAATCTAGATATCAACAGATATATACTACACCTTAACTGATGTAAGTGAGGTTTTTGAACTGCACAAACCTCAATTGATTTTTTAGTCGTGGCAAAATAAAACAGTATTAAAAAATCTTTAGAGGTATACGTAAGCAAGTAGTTAATACACGTATATAAAAATACAAATATTGTTAGTAAATGAAGTACACCTTTGCTCAATCCTTCCATTGTCAAAGCTACAGACTATACACGAGTGTTTTCAGCTAATTTGCGGGCAAGTTAGGTTAACTGATTTATCTGCGCTTGAAGTAAATAAGAAAATATGAAAGATTTAAAGGCAGTGCCAATTATTTCTTGCAATATGCTGTTCAATTAAGAGTTCGATTTGTCGAGGTTAAATAGAACGACTTGAAAAAAACAAACTATGTGAAGTAATGTAAAAACTTTGGTATTTAGTTCGTAGTAAGGACTTCAGTCCTCACTACAAATCTTTAATTATTTACACCGTTCTACTTACTGTTGAAGAAGCTGACAACGCAAATGAAAGTCATCGTGTTTTAGACATACAAGAAAGGTGCAAAAACGCCGATTATCAAAACAGAATTCAGGAGTCAGGAGTCAGAATTCAGAATTGAATTGGAGTCCGACTGGTGAATGAATAAGCGGCGTTTTTGCACCCCCACTAAATCTTTGATTTAGCGGTCTGCAATTAGTGGCGGGTCAGAATCCCCCACTAAATTGATTCTGACTTCTGAATAGGCAAAATCATAATGTTTTTTACTTAATTTGCTTGTTTTTGTATGAAGCTTTCAAATCCCCTTTGGGTAATCGCCATGAAAAGCATCAAGAAAAAATTCGTTGCTCTTTGTTTTATGACTGCTGGCAGTCTTTTTTGGAGCATGGAGGGGCTGGTTAGCTCTGCCGAAGCTCAAAGCTTTGAACCTGTTTCTATCATCATTTCCCAATCTTCTAAACCTGTCACCTACATGACAGTACTGGACAAAAATACAATCGTCATCCAAATCACGGAGGGCGAATTTAACTTCCACGGCTATCTGGAGAGGACATCTGGCAATACATTCATTGGCGAAAACGAGCAGGTGCGCGTCATCTATGATCGAGGTACTAAGCAGGTTGTGGTGATTAACAAAAAGACGGGGACTGAGTTTTACAACTACTACTTCTCTGATACCAATGAAGGGGCGCTTTAGGTTAAAGCAATCCAATTTGTAATAATTCCTAAGATTATTTGCACTCTTGAGAAAACAACATGAAAATAAACCGTTTAATTCCGATCGTTGTGAGTTCCCTAATCATCACGATCGCCCTCAATGCCCAGGCTCAAAATGCTGGAGATCCCGTTCGCGGAATTCAAGATTTAGTGAATGTTCGCGGACGAGATGGAGAAGCCATACTCCAAAAGCGGGGCTATAGGTTTCGCTGGGCTGAAAAATCTGATGATTCTACTTATAGCTTTTGGACTCAAACTAAAACAGGTCGGTGCATTAGTGTGAGGACAGAACAAGGTCGCTACGTTTCTCTGGTTGATACCGGAACTACAGCAGATTGCGATCGCGGAGATAAGAAACGTCCTCAAAATACAGGCAATTCGTCTTCCCGACCCTTGCCAGACCTAGTAGGAGCGAGGGCTGGTCAAGCAGAACGTGAAGTGCGGCAGCGGGGATATACCTATCGCCGTAACGAAAAAGTGTCAAATACTTCTGTTGCTTCCTTCTGGGTTGAAGGCAACTCAGGTAAGTGTGTAGAAATCGTTACCTCAAACGGTCGCTATCAAAACATCTTTTACGTTGATTGGCATCACTGCCATAGATAATCTAATCCTGTTCTTGTGTCTAAACCGATTGACACTGGCGAAATTCTCAATGATAGAGTTTCCAAACAAATTCATCTAGACTCTATGCAACTAATGAAAAGCTTACGAATATTAACTCCTACTTTTCTGGGTTTATTAACTCTGACAGTCACTCATCCTGTTAACGCTCAAGCAGTGATTGACACTTTAGACAACGGTAATCTGAGTGTGACTGGTATGACACCAGGAAGAGGCTGTACTGTCCTTTTTAACCCTCAAGGAGAGATCCTTCAACGGGGTCGATCCTGTAATTCAACAGAAATCCGTAAAGCCCAGACAGCGATCGATAGCTACCTGCGGGAACAGCGCACATCTGACAATCACAATAGCAGTTCGTCGCGCCAAAATCTGACCTTGATCTGCTATGGTGAGGGTCGCAAACCGACTGTCACAAATAGCTATGGATATGAATGGAACGACCGCCGCCATCGCTACGAATCAAGTAATCGCATAGAGTCAACGACTACCAACTTCGATTCCGAAGTTCAGGTCGAAATCCGCGATACACAGGGAAAAATCCATCTCGGTGGAAGGCTCATCCCGCCGATCCATTCGGGCGGTGACAATGGATGGTGGACGCTCGAAAACCTTCAGGTTTCGCCCGATAAAATTACGGGAAAATACAGGCTAAACGGGCTAAATAAACCGCGTGTCAATATCGACCGGCGCAGCGGCAGGATCGCCATAGATGGGATTGAAAAGTTTCGGGGCGATTGCAACTCAGGCGATTGGGGCAGTAGCAGAACCCGATTCTAGTTTGCTGTATTGTTGGGTTTCGTCAAGACAAAAACAAAACCCATGTCTTCGCAGTTGAAAACTGGTTTGCTGATTAATTAGAACAATAAACAATGAATTGTTTGCGACGGAGAAACTATCACATGGAAAACTCTGCCTTGACTCTTATTCGTAGTGTTTTAGCCGCCTCGGTTATCACCACATCGCTCACATTTAGCTTCACTGCACCGTCGTTAGCTCAGGCTCATACGACAGTACGGTTTTCCGCTGGCAACGATAACACTTTTATGCGGTCTTCGATCACGGGCAACCACTACCACGACTATGTTCTGAATGCGCGGGCAGGGCAGAGGATGTCGGTTTCGTTGATTACCAAAGGATCAGCATACTTCAACATTCTCCCACCAGGCAGCACAGATCGGGCAATTTATAACAGCTCAATATCGGGTAACGACGGAAACGTTCGTTTGTCACAGAGTGGTAACTATACAGTTCGTGTGTATCTAATGGGTGGCAGTAAGGACAGAAATCGAACGGTTCCTTTTGAACTTTCAGTCGGTATCTTGTGATGGTTGCTTTTCAATACTAGAGAAAAGCTTGAAAACTGTTAGAAGCGATACGTTTATCGCATCGCTTTTAACAGTTTTCTTGATCGCTGGAAGTGCAACAGTCTAAACACCTCCAACAGCGTATTATGTGCGGGATCTTAGGCAGAAATTTTCTGCCCAATATAAGGGAACTCCAAAAAATAAATTATCCAATTTTCGGAATCACAACGACTTTTCCTCCCCCTGCTCCCTGCTCCCCTGCCTGTTTAGCACCGCAAAAAGGAAAATTGTATGTCCCCCCTAAGAAACGAAGCCGCTGTACCGGTTGAATATCGGCTGTTTGGACTCGATCGCCGGCTCATTTGGCCGACGGTGAGCGTTTATCTTGTGGTGTTTTTATGGTCGGGAGTCATGCCAGCCATCAACGAGGCTGTTCATAACAAGGAGGTTTTAGCAGGGACAGCTTATAATGTCGGTTCCGTAAGTTTTACGCCAACCCAAGGCTGGGTGCTAACTAAGGCCCCATTCCCTGCCGGGAATTCATCAACCGCAGAGGTCTTCAAAGATGGTGTCACGTTTAGCGTCAAGAGCGGCGTCTGGAAGGGAACTGCCGAGGAACTCCTCAACCAGATCGTGAAAGACCAGAATGAATTTGTTGTCGAGGGTAAACCAGTTCCCATTACAACACTGCAAAAGGTTGCCGGAGTAGCTAAGAGAATTAATAGTCCCAACTATACTGGTCTACTGCTCGCATACGTCGATCGCAAGGGTCAGGGAGTCGAAGTGACTGTGAAGGGCCCGGCCGCTACTTCCACACAACTGGAGCAACCGATCGCTGACATGATTAAGAGCATCACATTTAAACCAAAGGAGGGCGATTAGTGACTAGCACGGCAAAGAGTGAGGACACAATCCGCAAGGCTGCCATTGCTCGTTCAGGCTGGAGCTATCCCGTCCGATTTTTTCAGCCGCACAACCCGGCGTGCTACCTGTATTGGTTGCTCGTGCTGAAAGGCACCTATGTTTTCAGCGGACTTTTGTTGAGCAGCGCCATCTATCCCACCGCTCTGTTCATCGCCCTCTCGTCTCAGGCATTGTATTGCCTGCCTTGGATCTGGTTTCTCACGCACAAAGATCGCTATGAACGCGAGCCAGCCAAGCTCGCGCTGCTTGGCTTCCTCTGGGGCGGACTAGTAGCGCCGTGGGTCATGGCGCTCCCTGGCAATGGTGCAATCCTATCCCTAATAGCGAAGCTGGCCAGCTTCGACTTTTATAGCCATTGGAGTCCGCCCATCACGGCACCCATCGTGGAAGAAAGCTCCAAATTCGTCGGGCTTATCATGCTCTCTTTACTAGCACGCAACCATGTCCGCAACGCCTACGACGGGTTTCTGCTTGGTGCGTTTGTGGGTCTCGGCTTTCAGGTCTTTGAAAACGTGTCTTACATTGTGGGCGCACCCGACGCAAGTTTCGGATCGCAGCAGGTTGCTGATGCGTTCCAGGTATTGGTAGGGCGCACATCTGTCGGTTTCTGGAGTCACTCGCTCTTCACGGCGGTTGCGGGTACGGGATTTGGCTACTTCCTCGAAGCGAAAAATCGCTCGTTCGGCCATCGGCTCGCGGTTTTGGTAGGTTTCTTTCTGTTGGCTTGTCTGGCTCATGGCTGTTGGGATGCCATTATTGGGTTTATCGGCTTCGGGCTCATGGGCATCGTCATTGGAACGGTTGCGATTTTGCTTGCGTGGCGGTTCTCCGAGCAGCGTCAGCGCAAGTTTGTCCGCGTCCTGCTGGCTGACGATGTTGCAAACGGAATCGTGACAGAAGCCGAACTGGATGCGATTTCTAACCGACCGAGAAATCGGCGAGCTTACCTAAAAGAGATCAAGTCCTCATCCGGGTCTGAGGCGGCAAAACGCGCTGGGTTAATACTTGATGCGGCGATCGATCTTGCAGCTGCAATTGCATCTACGGACAGTCTCGATAGTCCGGCAGCCAAAGCCGCGCGTGCGGAGATTGCAAGGGTGCGCGGTGCAGCACAGTTAGGTCGATTAGAGTAGATTCCAGCGGAAATGCTGAGGCGATCGAGAGTGCCTGATACAGTAGAGCATGACTCCAAGATCGAGTTGCTCAATCACTTTACCAGAGATTATGTTCCTGTTTAATCGCTTCCTCCATTCAATAATTCGGTTTGTGCTAGTCAGCGTGATGACGATCGCAATAGTACTTGGTTGGAGTGCGATCGCCCACAGTCAACTCTCCTCCTCACCCACCGCCGCTTCTAACGATCCGCACAAACCGCCTAAAGGCGTCACCCGTCTCGGTGAATATGAAATTGCCAACGTGAATTCACCACTAGACAAAAACCTTTTATTTAAGGTTGTCTCTCCCACTGTTTTTAATCGCGACGAACCGCCAGAGGGAAGTCTTCCTGTGGAAGTACGTGCTGAAGAAATTACGCAACGGCTGATGCGAGCGCTCGATAGAGCCAACAAAGCCAAACAAACTCCCATAATTTCTGTTGCCACCCTGAATAACCGCCTAATCCTCCAGCTCAATGACGATCAAACGACCCGTTCTTTAAGGCTGGTGACAGTGACAGAGCCAGATGCTGACTACTATGGGAAAACACTGGAAGAATTGGCCCAGGAGTGGCGAAAAATATTACAAGCAGAAGTGGAACGCATCGAGCGACTCTTCTCACCTAATGTATTGTCTCAACGGGTTGGGCAGGCAATACAAATCAGCATCGGCTTGGTGTTGGGCAGTGTTGTGTTATGGTTCCTGCGGCGAACTCTAATTCGCAAACAGACGGTATTGCAAGCTCGTTATCAAGAGCATATAGCTGAGGCAAAAGAGGCTGCGGTCAAACGCTCTCAGGCAGAAACATCGGTCAATATTCAGGCAATCGACACCAGCGAATCAGAGGCACACACCATCGCCCATCAGCGATCGCAATTTCTAGAAATCATCCAGCGACAGTTCACTCTCAAGCGCCAACTGGGGATCTATTCTTTTCTTACCTTGCTACTGTTTTGGGCGTTTATTCTCGGATGGTACATCGGCATTGTGGTCATCATGTCTCGCGTCCCCTACCTGATGAGATGGTGGAGTGAAGCTTTAGCCCGTCCCCTCGCGCTGCTGATTATTTGGTTTTTCACTAGTATTGTCATTCGTATTGGCAAAAGCTTAATTGACTACATCATCGATGTCTGGACAACCCATCCCTCTCTCCCTTTGAGTGAAACTCAACGGATTACCCTGCGATCTGCAACAGTTTCCGGGGCACTAAAAGGATTAATCACCTTTGTTTTCATTACCTTCGGTATCTTGCGGACTCTAGACATTTTTAATGTACCCACTAGTTCAATTTTGGCAGGGGGTGCTGTCATCGGTATTGCAATTTCCCTTGGTTCCCAAAGTTTGATGAAAGATTTGGTCAATGGCTGCTTAATTTTGATGGAGGATCAATTTGCTGTGGGAGATGTGGTTGAGATTGGGAATAAAAGCGGACTGGTGGAAAATCTCAACCTACGCGTGACTCAACTACGCAATGGCGAAGGTAAGTTAATTACCATTCCTAATAGCAATATCACTGATGTCAACAACTTAACCCGCCTTTGGTCGCGGGTAGACTTTTCTATTGTGGTAGCCTATGAAAACGACCCGAAGCAGGTTTTAGAAATTCTCAGGCAAGTCTCCCAGCAATTATATAGCGAAGTGGAATGGCGCGATCGCCTGCCAGAATCGCCCGAAGTGCTGGGCATTGATGACCTCTCCCACACGGGTATGCTAGTGCGCGTTTGGATTAAAACGGCACCGATGGAACAATGGAATGTTGGGCGAGAGTTCCGTCTACGAGTGCGCCTAGCCTTTGAAGCAAACAATATCCAGATTGGCAGACCACAATGGATTACTTACAACACAGATAAAGAGTAAAGGCTTTAAACCCTTACCCTTTGCTCTTTCCCTAATCTACACAGGTCAATATTAGTGTGTTGAATTACTACTTACCATATCTTCACGCGGTCTTTTTCATCCAACCACATAGCATCGCCCGGTTTGATGCCAAAAGCCTTGTAAAATCCATCCTCATGCTGAAAAGGAGCAAAGCCACGATAAGAGCCTGTAGCATGGGGATCGGTTGCTGTCTCTTGGCGAAGAATTCCTTCATTGGTTTTCATAGCCCATAACTGAGACCAGGCAATAAAGCAACGCTGTTCGGGTGTGTAGCCATCGATTTTTTGATTAGCTTGGGGATTTTCTTGCAAATATTTTTGTAGCGCCTCATAGGCTAGACTGACCCCACCAGCATCAGCCAAATTTTCTCCTACGGTAAGTTTTCCGTTCAATTTCAACCCTGGAAGCACTTCAAAAGCATTAGCTTGTTTCACCAATTTATCGGTCTGGGCTACAAACTTAGCAGCATCTTCATCAGTCCACCAATTCTGGAGATTACCTTGAGAATTGTAAAGTCGCCCTTGACCGTCAAAACCGTGAGTCATTTCATGACCAATTACAGCTCCCATAGAACAAAAATTCACGGCTGCATCGCCCTTACTATCGAAGTATGGTGGTTGTAAGAAAGCCGCAGGGATCTCAATTCCGTTTTTGCTTGGATCATAGGCTGCATCTACGCTGATAGGCAATGTGGCTTCTGGGTCGTTGAACTCATCACGGATTACTGGTTTGCCCAACAAGGCCAAATTGCGACGGGAGAGAAATTCTTTGATCCGTATCACGTTGCCAAAATAGTCATCCGGTCGAATATCAATACTGGAGTAATCAATCCATTTCTCTGGATACCCTACTTTGATTACCATACGGTCAAGTTTTTCCAGGGCTGATTTACGGGTAGGCTCACTCAGCCAACGATTCGCTGCCAACCGCGCCCTGAACAAAGATTTGATCTGTCCAATCATATCTTCTGCCCTTTGCTTAGATTGGGGAGAAAAATATTCCTTGACATAGAGTTGAGATAAAGGATGACCTAATAATTCAGGAATCTGGCCGGATACAATCTCAGCACGGGGCGGAAGCTGAATTTTTCCATAGCGACTCTGAGCATAGGCAAGCGCAGGCTCGTTAAATGCAGGAGTCAGATAGTGTTTGGTTTGCAGCAATACCACCCAACGGAGATAGGTCTTGATGTCTTCTATCGGGTATTGCTTGAGTATCTGGTTTAGCTCTGCCAATGCCTGAGACTCGACAACAATGATATTTCCCTTGGTCGGTAATCCCAACTTTTGAAAATAGGTATTGACATCGAAGTTGGATAGCAAAGACTCAAGCTCTGCAAACGACATCCTTTTGTATCTGCGGTTGGGGTCTCTTTTTTCTACAGGGCTGAGTTTTTTACTGGCAAGGCGAGTCTCTATTTCCAGAATTTTCTTAGCTGCGGCGGCTGCTTTTTCAGGAGAATCGCCAGCGATTTTTAAGTTGTCTGTGATGAACTTTAAATAGGCACTGCGGGTAGCAGCCGTGTCTTGATTCACATATTCTGCTTGACTTAGGAGGGACAGTTGGCGATCGCCCACATAGATACTATTGATGGTTCTATTCTGGGTATCTGCTCCAATCTCAACCCCAAACATCAGGATATCATCTCCACTGAATCTCACTGACAAATCGCCAAGGGTTTCCGTTAAAGTCTGAGGAGAGTTAATAGCCTCAACACGGTCAAAGATTGGCTTTAGAGGAGAAACCCCCAAAGCTTTCAGGCGCTTCTCATCCATGCCTGAGCTATAAAAGTTACCAACCTGTTGCAACGGACTTCCTTTAGATGCCTTAGTGCTTTGAGCAGCTGCTTGTGACACGATTTTTTGCACCTGCTGGGAAACCTGCTTGCCTAAAAAGTCATTATCGGACGCTCGTAGAAGGTCTGGGGTAAGTTGAACACTATCCAGCCATTTGCCTGCTGCAAATTTCTGGAAATCTTGCTTGGGGTCTACTGTGGTGTCTATTTTACTTACCGAAAAACCCAGAGGAAACTTAGTATGAGAAGTTTGTTCGGCTTTGCTGCTATTGGATTGATTACTGCAAGCCGTAATGTAGGATATGGCGGAAATCCCCAGTATTAAAAAGATACTGCTGGTTAACCGGGGAAAGGCAGAAAATCTCTGATTGTTTTTCATGTTTATTTTCAACATCAATACATATTTATTGCCAGTTTGTTAATTTCATTAAATCTTTGATTGGTTCTGGAACTGAGATTGAACATAGTGTTTATTTTATTTTTTGAAAAAATTATCTTGGTTAATTGCTTCATTTTTATCTGGATTTGATTTAATATTTTCACAAAACTATTAAAATTCAATAGCTATTCTCTCATAAGAGTTTGATTTCAAACATAAATAAATCCAAAAAATTTGTGTATATATGAAATAGAAAAATCTCCTTCAAGTCCTTTGCTTGTCGATTTACTTACTCAATGGATTACAGTCTGTTGGAACTATCTGAAAAGTCAGATGCTCGTAAGTTCCTGACCTTAACTGATGTATATGATGTTTTTAATAGAGTAATTTATCTCTTAACTGATTTAAGTGATATTTCTTTAACTGTAAATAAATTCATGGATATTTTTTTTGATAGAAGAAATAAAAAATACGTTGTATATTAAAGCTATTTTAAGAAAAATTTTAGCTTTACCTCCAAATTAAATATTAAAAAATTAATAATAAACCCTTGTAAAACAAGAGCAAAAATATAACTTTCTGACACGTTTAATCATGATGGTGCTTTGGGCTAATTTGCTTGTAAACAGATTAACTGATTTATCTGCACTTGAAGTCAAGAAGAAAACATGGGAAATTTAAATGTATCTAAAAATTTTAGGGCTTCTGTTCTCTATCTTTGTTTCAGGATGGGTAAGTTTCACGAGCAAATCCGAAAACAAGCTACAAAGGCTAGGTGAAGTTTAATTTGTCAATATTTAGGCGAACAAAAATCATGAAACTTAAAACATTACTTATTACCACTGTTGTATCTTTAGCATCATTTGTTGCGACTTTTCCAGTGAAAGCAAATATTTCTCACGAACGAGTGCAAGGAATTAATGATGTTTCTGTAACCTCAAATCCTTCTGTTGTAAATCAGTTAAACCAGCCTTATCTCATCGCTAGACCTAATTGGGTGACGCTAGCTGGAGGACGGTCAAAAAGAATTAACCTACGTACAAGACCAACTATCAGCTCAGGTACTAAGGGCTACGGGTTAGGTGGCGATCGCGTCCAAAACTTACAATGCGTTCAAGACAGAGATAGAGGTGGTCGTAACCGTAACTGGTGTCGAGTGAAATTCCCGAAATCGGGAGCAATTGGTTGGATTCGTAGCGACAACATTATTTTCAGCGATGGTGGCGAATAAAATTGCAGTCGTACATCATAAACAGTAGACGATGGCTTTGAGTGAGTCTATTGCCGTTCAAGACTCGCTTAATTTGTGGTGTGAAAAGTTTGTGAGTTTTTATTTTTTAAAAGATCAAGGTGTTAATCAATGGAATATATTGCTTATTCATCTATGTTCGTGGCCTACGAAGAGGCAAACAGTCAGGCTAAATCTATCGACTATGAATTTCCCAAGTTTGACTTAGATTGGAATAAATCTCTGAAATCTTCCGTTTGGTTATCGTTAGCTGGTTTTATAGTATTTTTTACAGCTATTACCCAAGTGTCAGCAGCATTAGGCGCTTATGTCAGAACTAACGGCACTTGTCTGAACGTGCGTGTAAGCCCCTACACTAGTTCTTCAGTTGTAGACTGTATTCCCAACGGTACTAGAATTACCAGCACTGGTAGAGCTAATGGTTTTGTTCGCCTGTCCAGAAATAGATATGTAGCTGCAAGATGGGTAGGTGATACGTATAACTCTCGTCCAAACAACCCAACGTCTGCTGGAGTAGGTGGACGCATCACACTCCGTTATGGTTCTAGAGGTTCTGCTGTATCACAAGTACAAAGACGTTTAGGGATTAATCCTACAGGTTATTACGGAAATACGACTGTTGGGCTAGTCCGGCAGTTTCAAGCCAACAATGGTTTGCGTGTCGATGGTATAGTCGGCCCCCAAACTCGCAGTGCTTTATTGGGATCGTATAGCACTGTAGATGAAGGATACTTATAAACATAAGTAATCTAGGAATGACCAGAAAGAAAAAGGTACAATCCCCTTAAACAGCACTCAATGTTTCATAACCCACACTCAACGATCCGCATTAATCAATATGTCTGAGATTCAAAACAAAGTGGTAATCATCACCGGAGCCAGCAGTGGTTTAGGTGAGGCTACTGCGAAGCGACTCGCAGCTAGTGGAGCCAAGCTGATGCTGGCCGCCCGCCGAGAAGATCGGCTCAAAGAATTAGTTGCAGCGATCGCTAAATCAGGAGGGACTGCAACCTACCGAGTGACGGATGTGATAGATCGCGCACAGGTAGAAACTTTGGCGAAGGAAACTTTGAGTACTTATGGCCGTATCGACGTGCTGATCAATAATGCTGGGTTGATGCCGCTTTCTCCCCTCGACCAAGTAAAAGTAGAGGAGTGGGATCGGATGATTGATGTCAACATCAAGGGCGTTCTCTATGGGATTGCTGCCGTGTTGCCGATTATGCGTCAGCAAAAGTCTGGTCATATCATTAACCTATCGTCAGTGGCTGGACATAAGGTGTTTCCGGGAGCAGCAGTCTATTGTGCTACTAAATACGCAGTGCGAGCAATCTCTGAAGGACTGCGGCTAGAGTCAAACGGTGAAATCCGTTCGACCAATATCTCACCAGGAGCCGTTGATACTGAACTGACTACCACGATTACCGATCAAGACACAGCAGCGGGAATTAATCAACTTTATGCGATCGCCATTGATGCAGATGCTGTTGCTCGTGCGATCGCCTATGCTATTGAGCAGCCCAGTGATGTTGATGTGAATGAAATCATCATCCGTCCAACACGTCAAGAACTTTAGTTGACATCCTCACTGTAGCTTTAGCTTTTTTCCTGAATCTGTGGGTGACTTCATACCATTCGCTGATGAGCGAGTGCCCCTATTTATTGAGCCGATACGATTTTTTCTCGTGCGAACGCTACCGCGAACGCGCCACTTGCGGGCAAGGTTTTGAACCTTTACTTTTTTGATAAAAAAAGGAGCCTAACTTAGGCTCCTTAATAAAAAAGTGGTAAGAAAATTGTGACTACTTGATAGTCACCTTACCGCCAGCTTCTTCGATCCGCTTCTTCGCATCTTCAGCGGCATCCTTAGCAATACCTTCTTTAACTGCCTTGGGTGCAGCTTCTACCATGTCTTTCGCTTCTTTCAGACCCAAACCGGTCAATTCGCGGACAATCTTCAGCACGGCAATTTTCTTATCAGCTGGGACTGATTCGAGAATCACTTCAAACTCAGTTTGCTCAACAGCTTCTTCAGCAGGAGCAGCACCACCAGCACCAGGCATCATCATCATGCCACCAACGGGTGCAGCAGCACTCACGCCAAAAGCTTCTTCAATTTGCTTAACTAATTCAGAAGCTTCCAGCAAAGAAAGGGTTTTTAGTTGTTCTAAAATTTGATCGGTTGCAGCAGACATTGATATAACTCCTGTAATTTTGATTATTTATTTAGCCATTAGTCATTGGTCTTTAACTATAGACTTTTGACTTTTGACTGAATGAACCACGAAGTCTATTCAGCAGCAGTTTCAGTGCTACTATCAGCTTCAGTCGCGGTTTCGGTGCTGCTATCTTGTACAGCAGCAGTTTCGGTGCTACCACCACTTTGCTCTTGGTCAGCCACAGCTTGCAAAGCACGAGCCAGTGAACCAGGAACTTCGTTGATACCCACAGCAATCTTGGTAGCCAAAGCGTTGATAGCCCCAGCAATTTGTGCAATGAGTTGTTCCTTAGATGGCAAGTCTCCCAGAGCTTTGACATCTGGTTCTTT
Source organism: Nostoc edaphicum CCNP1411 (assembly GCF_014023275.1). Taxonomy (NCBI): domain Bacteria; kingdom Bacillati; phylum Cyanobacteriota; class Cyanophyceae; order Nostocales; family Nostocaceae; genus Nostoc; species Nostoc edaphicum. The sequence goes on along the minus strand of NZ_CP054698.1, from coordinate 3,458,243 downwards.
GAGTAGGCGACCTTCCATAACACCGCCACGAAGTTCTGTCTTCTTGGTGGCTTTTTGGAAGTCTTGGTAAGCCTTAATTGCAGATGAAAAATCTTCTTTGACCAGCAAAAAGGCTGAAGAACCTTTGAGTAGTTCTGACAATGGCTGCCATTTTTCTTCACCTTCAATAGCAATGCCCATCAAAGTATTTTTAGTTACTTTGCAGACAGCACCACTCGGACGTAGCCGCCGCCGTAAATCGGTAATCTCAGCAACTGTTAATCCTTGATACTCTATTACCAGTGCCAGAGTTGACTCACTCAAAGTTTCTTTGAGGTCAGCTACTATCTCTTTTTTATTTTCTAGTGTTCTACCCATTCCAATCTCACCTCCTTAAAATAATCGGTGATTGCCCTACTTGTACGTTTTTTCTCAACCTGAACCAAACAAAACAACAAACCCCAGCTAACATAGCCGGGGTTGAGAGTAAGACTCGTGATGCCATAGTTATCACACCTTCGTGGGTGGTAATTCTGACAATTAGAGTTTTAACCTCGGCAGGATATTTAAGCTATTAGCACCTGCTGTCTCCGGCTTTGCCTATTTAATTTTGTCGTTTGTCCTTTGTCTTTTGTCTTTTGTCTTTTGTCTTTACAAATGACTAATGACTAAAAATTAACTTGCTCCGCTCAGTTTCAAATCTCGTAGGGCGCTGATATCAACTTTAATTGATGGCCCCATTGTGGCTGACACATAAAATGTGCGCCAATAACGACCTTTAGCTCCTGAAGGACGGTTACGGTCAATCGTCTCCTGCAATGCCTTCAGGTTGACTAACAAATCTTCAGGCGAGAAAGTTGTCTTACCAAACATAACATGGACAATACCAGTTCGATCAGCTCGGAATTCTAATTTACCAGCTTTGAATTCTGCGATCGCACCTGCTAAATCAAATGTCACGGTTCCACCCTTGGGCGATGGCATCAAACCACGCGGCCCAAGCAATTTACCCAGTTTCGCTACCTGTGGCATCACATCGGGTGTGGCAATCAGCTTGTCAAAATCCATTCTACCTTTCTGGATTTCGTCAATCAGTTCTTCTGATCCCACTAAATCAGCACCAGCGTTGCTTGCTTCATTTACCTTTTCGCCTCTGGCTATCACCGCCACTCGGACGATTTGTCCTGTACCTTTGGGCAGTGCTACCGTTGTCCGCAACTGTTGGTCTGTATACTTGGGGTCAATTCCCAGCCGGATATGAGCTTCAGCAGCTTCGGTAAATTTAGCTGTTGCTGTGTCTTTAAGAAGGGCTAAAGCCTCTAAAGGATGATAGTCCTTCTCTTCTACTTTTGCTTGCAATCCCTGCAAACGACGCGATATTTTTGGCATTTTGTTCTCCTGGGGTAATTCCGAAGCTTCGCCTCTCCCCCGATAATTTTTAGTTATTTGTCTTTTGTCCTTTGTCCTTCGTCAGTTACCAATGACTAATGACTAATGACCAATGACTAATCCGTGACTGTTATACCCATATTTTTAGCCGTTCCTGCCACAATCTTCATTGCCGCGTCGATGTCGTTGGCATTGAGGTCGGGAAGTTTGGTTTGGGCTATTTCTTGCAATTGTGCTTTGCTAATTGACCCAACCTTCTTTTTGTTGGGTTCATTCGAGCCTTTTTCTACTTTCGCCGCCTTCCGAATCAGTACTGATGCGGGTGGCGTTTTGAGTACGAATGTAAAACTCCGGTCTTCAAAAACCGAAATTTCTACAGGTATTACCATTCCAGCTTGGTCTGCTGTTTTGGCGTTGTACTCTTTACAAAACATCATGATGTTGACACCATGTTGACCCAAGGCGGGCCCCACTGGCGGTGCTGGGTTGGCTTTTCCAGCATTCAAGGCCAGTTTAATGACCGCCACTACTTTCTTCGCCATTTGTATTTAGCTCTGTTTCTCTACCTGATTAAATTCCAATTCAACTGGTGTATCTCTACCAAAAATTGAGAGCAAGGCTTTAAGCTTACTCCGCTCTGGAGAGACTTCAATCACCTCGCCTTCAAAGTCTTTAAATGGACCAGAAAGCACCATTATCTTATCACCAGTAGCCATGTCAATTTTGACAACAGCTTCTTGTTCGCTGGTTTGTTTGAATATACGTTCTACTTCTGAAGAACTCAGTGGTATGGGATGCACGTGACCGCGACCCTTACTACTACCACGTTTTTGTTCTGAACCGACAAAATTAATTACATGGGAGGTGTTTCGTACCACCTGCCAGGTATCATCATCCATCATCATCCGCACCAACACATAGCCAGGGAAAACTTTTTCCTCTGTATGCTGGCGACTGCCGTCTTTGCGGATTTTCACCGCTGGCGTCTGCGGAATTTCTACTTGGATAATTTTGTCAGCTACATCAAAAGTTTGAATGCGTTGTTCTAAGTTCGTCTTTACACGTTTTTCACAACCTGAGGCAACTTGCACTGCATACCAGCGTGCTTCTTTTGACGCTGTTTCTGCTGCTTCTGCTGTGTCCTCAGACTGGAAGGTTGAGTTGCGAGGTTCGTCTGTTGCAAAAGTCATCAGAATACCTGTTTGGCTGCCCAAGCAAACAATCCATCGACCAAGTATATCAAAGATGCGGAGAGTGCCACCATCAACAACACAGCGGCGGACTCGCTCACTATCTGTTTCCGACTGGGCCAAACTACTTTTTCAAGTTCTTCTTTGGTTCCCTGTATGAAGTTGCCAAAGCTAAACCCATTTGTGGTTTCTGGCAATTCTGCTTCATTTTTTTTGGCCACGACCGATTATCCCCCGTTTCTTACTCAATTTTGGATTTAAGATTTTAGATTTACCCCATGCTTTAAGGCAAAGGTACTCAACTTCAGATTTTGGGTTGTCCATTTATTTAAATTTTTTGTCAATCCCAAATCTAAAATTTAAAATCTAAAATTTGTTTGTCCAGTTTTGCAGTTTCGACTCTATTTCACTTGCTGAAAGCAAAACAACTACAAACACAATAAGTTTACCCGAAATTATTATCGCTAACTGCTATATTAACAGTTGCGTAATTATTTCGGGCTTAGTTTTTGCTCTTGAGCGCGCCCTGGAGGACTTGAACCCCCGACATCAGGTTTTGGAGACCTGCGTTCTACCAACTGAACTAAGAGCGCACAAGCTGTTTTTGATTCAGTGATTGCGCTGAACTAAATTCCAGTTTAACGCAATATGAGATTTATATCATACCTTAATTTTGTTGGGAAAACAAGTCAGCGGCAGATGCCGCTTGAGGCTTGAGATTTCTCCCATAATAATTGAGGGACGAATCACAATAATTGAGGGACGAATCACAAAGGGCGGTCAAACCGTTGCTTGATTCGGGTTGCCTTACCTACGCGATCGCGGAGATAATAAAGTTTAGCACGGCGTACCTTACCGCGACGTAATACTTTAATGCTGTCAATGCGGGGAGAATGCAGCAAAAATACCCGCTCAACGCCCACGCCTTGAAAAACCTTACGGACTGTAATCGTTTCGTTGATGCCACCATTACGCTTGGCAATTACTACTCCCTCGTAGGGTTGTACGCGATATTTTTCGCCTTCCTTGATTTTCACTCCCACTTTTACAGTGTCGCCCACGTAAATGTCGGGCAGATTCGATTTTATCTGTTCCGCTTCAATGGAGCGGATAATCTCTTGAGCATTCATAGTCTTTCTGTCTGCTTAAAAAAATCTCACGATCATCAATGATAAATCGATAATCCTATTTCAGTCTACTTGTTGGGATTGATAATTTTACTGATACAACGGTCTAAAGATCAAAGCTATATTGCAGAATGCTGTACCACAGGGGTAAAAATTATGAAATTTAGCGTCGTCATCAGTACCTATAATCGCTTGAATCTGCTGCAAAGAGCAATTGACTCGGCTCGGAACCAAACAATCGAGTGCGAGGTGGTTGTTGCCGATGATTGTTCATCTGATGACACCCAAACCTATCTCAAAAGCTTAGGGGACAAGATTGTTTACCATCGTAACGAAGTTAACCTTGGTCATGCGGCAACGGTAAATGCTGGAGTTGCCAAAGCTAGCGGCGACTGGATTAAGTTTTTAGATGATGACGACTATTTAGCGCCTAACTGCATAGAAGAAATGGCAAAGGCGATCGCACTTCGTCCCGATGCTGTAATCTGCTCTTGTGTGGCGGCTCAGGTGGATGGTAATGAAGTTGAACTCTCTCGCACTCCCCAAGTTGGCCCCGGTTTAGCTTTTTATATCCCACAAGCTGATATTCACTACGGTATGCTTTTAGAGCTTGTACCCTTTGGTACACCTGTACAAGTAGCTTGCCGACGTGATGCTTTCCTGCAAACTGGTGGTTGGGATTCTACACTCGATGCTAACTGTGATGACATCGATTCTTGGATTCGGATTGCTCAGTTTGGCGATGCTATTTTCTTCAACCATTGTCTTGCTTACCGCACTATCTGGCCCGGTGCGTATAATCAAAAGTTTTCTTTGTCTCGGCGGTTGGCGACAAATATTTTGATGAAAGAGAAAATTTACGCCTTAGTAAATGACCAACATCGCTCAAAGATTCCCGTCTTTCAGGATATAAAAAATTACCTGAAACTTCATTGGATTTTAGTAGCGCTGAAACAAAAAAATATCAAGAGTTTTCTTTCAATGATCGATCCGTCTATACTTTCTCCTCAGTCTTGGAAGTTTTTGCTAACTGCTGCCTCATCACGCCGCTCTCAGGGAAACAATTCTCAGGTTCGCAAACTTGTATTAATTGAATCCTAGCTTTTTAAGCGTTGGTAGTACTTTTTATTATTGCCTATACCAATTTTCTAAGAATCTGCACAGAATCAGCCTTGGTGAGACAAGTTGCTCAGAACAGCTGCTTCTATAGCAACCTCACAGGTAATTGGTATTAGCAACTATGCATTAGTCACACCTTTCTTAAAAAGGTCAAAACCCTTGTTGCAAATCTGTTTTATGACTTTACAAAAGAGGCATTATATCAATAATCAATTCATAGTTATTGATATAATGCCTATATTATTGACATTGAATCACAAATTCATTTCCTGTAAGCGATCGCACTGGCAAAAAGTAATGGATAGCCTTAACAAAGGGAAGGTGATCTTGTGAATGCTAGACAAAGACGTTTGTACCAACTACCAGATTTGTAGCAGTGAAATTATTCAAAGTCACAAAGGTGCTAAAACTTTCAATACCACCAAAACCATCGGGGTCAATCTGAACTTGCGTAGAAGTACCCGATTGTACAAACTGCAAGTATTGGTTGATGCCAGGAATTCTACTGTCGTCTAGACTTCTGAATAGATCACTTAAATCTAACTGATCTTCGCTCTGATTAAAATCAGTGATCGTATCACCGATGTCACTCAAGGCTTGGTAAACGAACTGGTCATTACCGCTACCGCCAGTGAGGATGTCATTACCAGCACCACCAATGAGGATATCATTGCCACTACCACCAATGAGGGTATCATCCCCCGCACCGCCACGTAGCAGATCGTTTCCACTCTTGCCATCAATGCGGTCATTACCCCCCTGACCGTTGATCACATCGTTGGAGTTGTCAAGACCGTTGACATTATTGTTCAGGTCGTTAACAAAGGTGACTCTATTTTTACCAAAGACGGTGCTTTGGGTAGAGTTTGCATCGAAGACATCAAAGCTGTCTTCAATGCTGGTTTGCCCATCAAAGAGGATATTACCCAAATCTACGCTGGCTCCAGTAGATTTGCGGAGATTATCGAGTTTTTCTAGATCAAAGTTTTGCAGGATGACGTTTGGACTGTTCGCCAAGTTTTCAAAGGAGACTACCAGATTGCTACTATTCTGGGTGAGCAGCAGATTTCGGGCAGTTAAGCCAGTACCCTCAAATTTGAGGTTATCAGCTTCGGCAATCACCGCATTTGTTGGGTTTGTTCCTTTACCCACACCACCAAAATTTGTGATAATCTGCGTTCCCTCGTTGAGGCCAATCACAAATTTGTTTTGACCGCCGTCGCCTGCAAAGGTTTGGACTTCATAGGCACCAATGTCAACTTTACTGCCAGATATCCGATCAAATCCAGCGCCACGTTGGTCAGTGGTGACACTAACAGGAATTAGGGCATTATTGCCAGCATTAATAGCAGGACTACCCACAAGTGGGGCATTAGTTAAGGTGACACCACCATTATTTTCTAGTGACCCTAGCTTGGGGTCGATGGGGTTGACGCTGTTACCGACAATGCTGTTGGTGGTAAAGCCAGTGCTACCCGTGTTGTCACCAATCAGGTTATTGCCGACATCAGTGAAGTTGCCAGAAACGTCGGGCTTGAGGATAGGGAATTCAGAAGAGTCATATAAATTTTTGTTGAAGTTGCCTGCAATGATGGTATTGCCAGCGATAACAGTACCATCTGAGTCATTAAAAATGCCTCCACCATCGGCATTACGAACGTAAAAGTCTTGTGCACTGTTATTGGTAATGGTGCTGTTGGCGAGGGTGAGAGTGCCTGAGTTAGAAATGCCACCGCCGTCGATGTACCCCCTATTGCCAGAGATAGTACTATTGCTCAGGTTGAAGATGCCTGAGTTATAGATGCCGCCACCGCTTTCGGCTGTACTATCAGAGATGGTGCTATAGTTCAGGTTTACGGTGCCTGAGTTATAGATGCTGCCACCGTAAGATGGCAAAGGGTTAGGACGGTTGCGCTCAAAACCACTGGCGAACACAATATTATTAGAGAAAGTACTTCCCGTTATGCTGAGGTTGCCTGTATTGAAGATGCCGCCGCCGTAAGCAAGGTCGTATTGGATCGAGGCAATGTTATTAGAGATGCTGCTGTTAATTAGGCTGAGATTGCCTGTGTTAAATATGCCGCCTCCTAGTGACGACCCCCTATTATCCGAAACAGTAGTGTTAGTCAGGCTAAGGCTACCTCTGTTAAAGATGCCACCTACAGACCCAGTACTGCCAGATACAGTGCTATTGGTCAAGTTTAGGCTGGCATTGCTATTGAGAAAAATACTACCAAAGTTATTACTAGCATTAGCAATTTTCAAGCCATTAATGCTAGTATCTGTCCCTATTCCTGATATCTCAAATACCCCTGATGAATTATTGCCGCTGATGCTGAGGTTTGATGCCCCAGTACCTAAGATTGTCAGATCATCGGTAATTGTTAATTTCCCAGATGTGAGGGTGATGATATCTGGGGTGTCATCGGTGAACACGCCCGCAAAAGTAATCGTATCCGCCCCAGCAGTAGCATTGGCATTGAGAATAGCCTGTCGCAACGATCCTGCCCCAGAATCATTGGTGTTAGTTACTACTGTGTCAGTATTAATAGGTGGTTGGCTAGTGAATTGGACTTCATAAGCACCAATATCAACCACACCGTTGGATATTCGGTCAAATCCAGGGCCTCTTTGGTCTGTGCTGGCACTAACTAGGGAATTATTGCCTGCATCAATGGCGGGACTACCCGCAAGTAAAGCTTGAGTTAATGTTGCACCACCATTATTTTGTAGAGGGCTGAGTTGGGGATTAATGGGGCTGGCGTTGGTGCCCACTAAGGTGCTGGTAGTCAAACCAGTACTACCAGTATTATTACCAACTAGGTTATTGCCAGAGTCGCTAAAACTACCAGCCACATCGGGCGTGATGTTGCTGGAGGTGGAGTTGTCGAAGTTACCGGCAATGATGCTGTTCCCAACGGTTATAGTCCCACCATCGTTGAAAACGCCGCCACCGTCGCCAGTCCCATCGGCGTTAGAGTCAGCTGTGTTATTAGTAATTGTGGTGTTGATGAGGGTGAGGGCGTCGTTGTTATAGATGCCGCCGCCCTCAGTAGTGTTTGTATTCCCAAATACAGTACTGTTTGTCAGGGTAACTGAACTGGAAAAAAAGATATACTCATCTTTGATAGATAAGTTAGAAATACCGCTTCCTGTATTGTTTGAGACAGTACTATTGTTAAGCCAGAGAATGCTGTCTCGGTTATAGATCCCAGTTTTCGTATTACCTGAGACAGTGCTATTTATAACCCTGATGTTACCAGCATTAAGTCTGTACGTAGGAATACCAGTGATGGTGTTGAAGATGCCGCTTTCAGTATTGCTAGAGACAATGCTATTAGTTAGACTGACTGTGCCTCCTTCGTTAAAGATGCCGCTTCCCGTATTTCCAGAAACATTGCTGTTAGATATACTTAGGCTACTATAGCCTCCGTTAAAGATGCCGCTTCCTGTATTGTCAGAAACGGTGCTGTTAGTTAGACTGACGTTGGTATAGGTTTCGTTAAAAATGCCGCTTCCTGTATTGTCAGAAACGGTGCTGTTAGTTAGGCTGAGAATGGTATTGTTGTTAGTTTTAATACCGCTATCATTACCATTAGCGATCGCCAAACCATCAATGCTAACATCTGTTACTAATCCTGATATCTCGAACACTCTGGAAGCATTATTTCCACTCACGGTAAGCAAAGATGACCCAGTGCCCAAGATGGTAAGATCATCAGTAATCGTCAGTTGCCCAGAGGTCAGGGTAATTACATCTGGGGTGTTATCCGTGAATACACCCCCAAAAGTGATCACATCATCCCCTGGAGTAGCATTCGCTAAGTTAATTGCTTCCCGAAGTGTGGTAATGCCATTGTTCGCATCACCATCATCTGCATCTCCGGTATCATTTACTGTGAACTTCGCCAGTATTCCTGCGTAAGCTTCTCGCGTCGTTTCTGCAAAAGCTAGAGTCACTTCCATCTCATCGGTGCGTACTTCTAGTTCCCAATTACCTCCTAATGCTGCATTGCCTATCTGCTGACGCGAAGCAGCAATATTTGCTCCTGTAAGTTGGTGCAGTTTAGCAATAAATTCTGCCCCCACATCACCGGAAGCTACGTTGCAACCATAGATGAGTAAGTTGGCTACAGATGTTGTAGCGGATGTAACTAATGGTTTATCGATTTTGGAAGAATCGGAAAATATCTTCTGCCATTGTTGCAGTTGCGGGCTATGGTGCTTGAGGGTATCGAGTCCCAAGTGAGTGTTGCCCAGTTGCAAACTACCGGGGGCACCGTGGCAAACAATATGAATGCTGCTAATATTTTGGTCAGCGCGAGTCGCCAAAATCTCCGTAATTTGCCCAACACCGTTCTGTGTCGAGTCAAGAACAAATACTTCGGTGTGGGGGATAACACCGTTAACCAAAGTCTGATAGTCTTCAACCGCCATATCGATGAAGACCAGGCTATGCGTATATGAGAGGGGAATTATGGAATTTAATTGAAAGTGGGGAGTATGTGGAGTTACCATTTTGTTACTTCAAGATAAGGTTATGAGGTCAACTCAAACTGACTGAAGCTTTATATTTACTAGGTTTTCACACAAATACTAACAGTAGTAACGAATTATTTATTACTATTTATTTCTTTTTTATCATCAGGCAAATTGCTGTTTTTGTAAAGTCAGAAAAGTATTTCAGTAGTGACCAAGAGAGGGAAATGGGGAATTCTAACAAGGACGATTTTGGAGTTTTACCCCGATTTATCGAGCCGTTACTGAATAAGTCTTTAAGCTAAGTAACTAGTTAGAAACGCTTTTAGTCAGTAGTAAGTGGTCATTTTTACGCACTACTGACTAATTTTGAGTTGTCACTGAAGAACTCAATAATTATGCAGATTCACACTCAGTTACTTATCTTTATTTTTTATACACATCTTAAAGATTATGCGAATCATACATATTTTGAACCACGTTCAAGAAATAGGTAACGGTATTGTGAATGTGGCTGTGGATCTAGCTTGTCTACAGGCAAAATCTGGTTATGAAGTAGCGGTTGTTTCTGCTGGTGGTGAGTACGAGACTTTACTAGATATTTTTGGTGTCAAACACTACCAACTAGACCAAAGCCGGAAACCGATAAGTATGATCAAAGCAGTTATGCGTTACCGAGCGATCGCAGCTGAATTTCAGCCGGATATTGTTCACGCCCACATGATGACGGGAGTGATATTAGCACGTATTTTTAAAGGAAACAAATATGCTTTAATTTCGACAGTACACAACGAATTTCAACGTGCAAGTCTGCTGATGGGTTTGGCTGACAGGGTAATTGCTGTCAGTAAGGCTGTGCAAGATTCTATGTTTAGGCGCGGTATTCCAGAAAACAAGTTGCGGGTGGTATGTAACGGAACTTTGGGCAGTCCCCGCACTCGACAAATACAAGATTATCAACCTCTACCATTACAGCATCCAGCGATCGCGACTGTAGCTGGGATGTATCAACGTAAGGGAATTGCTGAGTTAATCGCCGCCTTTGAACAAATTGCCTCAGATTTTCCCCAAGCGCATCTTTATCTGGTAGGAAATGGCCCTGATAAACAGCTATTTGAGGCACAGGCACAAGCAACTTCTGTAAAAGAACGCATTCATTTTGAAGGTTTCCAACCAGAACCTCAACGCTATCTGATATCTTGTGACATATTTGTGCTGGCTTCCCATCGTGACCCTTGCCCTCTGGTACTTTCAGAAGCGAGAGAAACTGGAATTGCGATCGTTGGTACTCAGGTAGATGGGATTCCTGAAGCTTTGGATAATGGGCAAGCAGGTCTTTTAGTGCCAGTAAAAGATAGTAATGCTTTGGCTGGGGTCTTAGTGCAATTACTGAGTAATGCCGAGATGCTGGACGAGTGGAAACAACGGGCAAATAAAAACCTAGAGCGTCTTAGTGTTGCCCGCGTCCATCAGGAAACACTAGCGGTGTATGGTGAGTTAATTACAAAATGAGGGCATGGGGAATGGGGCATTGCTGATTGTCAGTTATCACTAGTTCCCAGTCCCTAATCCCCAGTCCCCAGTAACAGCTTTAACAGTGTAGCGATCGCTTTAGTTTGAAAGCTAGTCCTAAAGCGCCAAAGACGAGTACACCCAAAACATTAGTTGATTCAGGAATGGCAGTGTAAGAAGCACCCACCCGGATCGGCCCATCTCTATCCTCTTGATCTTCTGGTATTGCTGGAATGATTCCACCACCTGGGGTTAAATCGGGCTTGGTAGAAAATAGATTGTAAAATATGCCTCCGTCTGGGATTACGCCACCACTATAAGTAAGAATGTTGCCTTCGACGGTAACGTTTGTAAAGATATCCTCTAGACCAGGAATACTAGAGAAACCAATCTTTCCATCTCCATCAACATCTCCCCACTCTACCGGCTCATTATCAAATGATGGATTAGAATCGGCATTAGTATAGAACAGCGTTTGTAAGTCAAAAATGAAGCTTCCTATATTATTGCCAGTGCCATTTATTAAGTTGTTAGCTCTATCTGGGACACCATATTCTATTCTTTGTCCTGGTAGAATATTTGGCCCAAGGGTTCTTGGTTCTCTCGTTTTGAATATGTCTTCATTCACAGTCGTCACGATGGGTTCTACAAAAATGACGGCTCTTGCTGGTGTCCAAGACAAAAGACTAATTCCTGCTGCTCCTAGAACAGATAAGGCTATTTTGGTTGCAATTGTAGTCATATTTGTGTCCTTTTCATATTGGTTAAGAGAATGCTATACCGCATGGGTTAAATCAAACAGCAAAAACTCACTTTTCAACTGCTATCTATCTGCTAGATAAATAGTGGTTAATGTGTGCTTGCTCACTGAGTTGATATCTACTCATAGGTTGATTTATAAAGCAATTCTTGTAATGCTTTATCACGATAACTAGTAATTTCACGCAATCTTTATAAAAAATCTAAATTAGAACTGATACGTTGACAGATTAGACAATATGTGAATCATAAAATTATCCTGACTTCTAATAAACCGTTGTTCATTGCTGTCTTAACGCGGCACTAAGTACCAGGCTTGATATGAAATGGTTATAAGATTTCGAGACTATAGCAAACGGCTTTCTGATTTTGAGCAAGAAATTTTAGTTCGTTGTCCCCAATGCGATCGCATTGCCAAGATATTGACTGTGAATTCTGAGCAATCAAGTCTTAGTTCCATCAAAAGAATTATCTGTCAGCACTGTAGCTATACAAAACAACAGTCAAATGTTGCCAAAGGAAAACTTGCACTGCGATTGTGGCAGAACAATTACATGGCTCCAAGAAATTCTAGCTATGGAATATTAGACCATTTTTTTGGCTTGCCCTTGTGGCTACAAACCTCTTGTTGCGGTCACGTGCTATGGGCGTATAATGAAGCACATTTGAACTTCCTGGAAAGTTATGTGCAATCAAAGTTGCGAGAACGTTTGCCAGATGAGACATTAGGCTGGCACAATGGCAGTCTTGCCAGTCGCCTACCCCGATGGATCAAACTGACGCAGCATCGGGAAAAAGTTTTACAGAAAATCCAACAGTTAAAGCACAGCTTGTAATGGGGGCTTTAACGAATTACGAATTATTCTAATCCTGTTGGTGAGCGAATTTATAACCACCCCACAAAGAAAGAGCGATCGCAATTACCAGCAAAATCGGTATGCTGTACCAAGGAAACTGGGACAAGGGTAAATGAGCTGCTGCACGCAGTCCGATGCTGGCGTAGGTCAACGGTAACAGGTAAACTACAACCTTAAGGGCAGCTGGTAATGTCGCAGGGTCAAAGAAAGTCGCTCCTAAGAATGACATAGGGATAATTATAAAATTGTTGTAGAGTCCAACTGATTCGAGCGATCGCACACTCAACCCCACAATCACACCTAAACCAGCAAATACCGAACAATTCAGCACTACCAACAGTAGAAATAGTGGGTTGAGAAAATTCCAGTTTCCAGTCAACAGCAGCGCTACCAAAATCACTGAACCGGAAGTCATCAACCCCCGCACGACTCCCGCCAGCATTTTACCTATGTGCAGCGCTAAGGGGTGTATAGGAGTTAACAACAATTCCTCGAAGGTTTTGCTAAATAGTCTGTCTCCACAAATTGAAAATGTCGTTCCCCCAAAGCTAATCGTCATGGATGATAGCGCCACCATTCCCGGTAATATGAATTCCAAATAGTTGTCATAATTACCACTAATCCCTGAGCCGGGTTTGATAGAACTACCCAAACCCAAGCCAAAAGCTAAAATATATATCAGTGGAGATATTAATCCTGATGCAGCAACTTGTACAATTCTCACACGTAAATCTAACCAATCTCCCCAAAAAATAGTCAGAGTATCAGCTAGGAAGATTTGAAGTTGCGAAGTTTTGAACCTCTTGCCCGAAAGTAGCGCTCTTTGAGATGTCACGTGCTTTCAATTACTTATCAAAATTTCATTAAGTGTTAATTTACATTGTTTTACACATCAATTACTAGGGGTAACAAAAATATCTCATCCTAAAAATTGAAAAGTAACAACAAAAGCTAGATAATCTCAGCATTCTGACTGTTTTAATAGTGAAAATTGAATTAAGCTCATCTGACAATCATCAAAAATGTGCTATAATAACCCATCAATACAAGAAGTAAAAAATTAACTAACAAGTCAAACAAAACAAAGGTCATAACTAACAACAATTGGTTAACGATCAGATCAAATAAATAAAAATACTCACCAATTATTCCAGATAGAAGCAATAAGACATAAAGTTGAACTTCTGTCCAGATATTATGTGAAGTCGGCAAGAATAAATTTAGCTATTTTAAACTAATGTAAAATTAATAATATTGGGAGGAAGCCCAAAGAGTGATATTTGGAATCTCCCACTGATTTAAAGTATTGAATACAGTGCTGGGAGGATATCAAGGCCACTAAGTTATCTAGATAAACTCATATTTTTCTCAGTTACCGTGAACGTAGCACAGAAAATCACAGACAATTGCATTAAAGACTAGGCATACTGAAAAGAGGGAGCAAACTTTAGACCACTCCCTGCCAAATAGGCGTGAAGGTGATTAAGCAACAATGAGACGTAAAACCACTGGTAGATCGGCTACTACTTCTAAACCCTCTATTTTCCAATCCCCTATGTTTAACCTCTTCACCATCGCCATTATGGGAGGGGTATTGATTTTGGGAATTGGGATTGGCATTGCTTTTAGCTCTACAACCACGTTGGCGCCATCAAATGTGGCTTCTCGTGAATTCATTGACACCAAAGCACCAAACCCTGAGATTTGTGTGCAGTACGGAGCTAGCGCGATGGTGATGGACGCTAGACTGTTCGTCACTCTCAACCCCTTCAACGTCTATGTTGCCCAACCCAGTATGCGTCCTGGATGCGTAATCCGGCAAAATAACTGGGCGCTTTTAGAGCAACGTAAGCTGGTGACTAACGATCAGGTAAGAGATTGCAAAAATCGCTTGAATACCTTTGGTTTCACAGGTAACTTGGACAGTGACAAACCTGATATTAGGTGTATATATCAGAATGAAGCTGCTCAGAACTTCTTCACGGCTCAACCAGGAGCAGTTGGAACACCTCAAGAAACGGACAGATTTTAGATTTGGCATTGGGCATGGGGCATTGGGCATTGAAAAGAGGCAGAGGGGCAGAGAGCAGAGGAGAAAGAGGTAATTTTTTATTCTCCCCCTTGCACCCTGCTCCCCTGCTCCCCTGGTTCTTCCTTGTCCCCCTCATCTCCCACTGCTTCCTATCTATTTTTAGGAAGGGGTTGACCAAACTCGATCACCTGGACATCGGGAACATTCGGGACTGTTGGAACTGGAAATTCCGACATACCAAAAGGAGGAATGCTATTCAAATTACCGGGTTGATTTGGGAAAGAAGGAGGGGGAAGAATCAAACCAGGTTGTTGAGAGGATGTATTCGGAGTTAGGGGAGGTACAGTTACAAAAGGCTGTCCTAAGTTATTAGTAATTGTTGAAGGCAGTTCATTGGATGGAGGTGGTACTGTCAGTAAGGGTGGTTGTGCGTTAGTAGTAGTTACGGGTAGGTTAGTAGGCGGTTGAGGTAGTTTCTTGGGTGAAGGTGGGGAGTTTGCTGGTTTGACTACAGCAGTTTTACCAGAAATAACTGGACGTAATACCCAGCGAGTGGAGTTTTTTGGGGAAACGGGTTGTAGTTTTACTTGTTTGGGATTAAAAGCTGTGCCTGGTGCTAAATCTAAGACAATGCGCGTGTCGTTCTCATTCAATTGAGAAACGCGAATGCTTTTGATTGATCCAGAATAATTTTGTTGTGTGGTAACGTTGCCCAACTTAGTATTTGGTAAATCTACAACAAGGCGAGGAGGCTGGGCTAAGTAGAAATAACGGGGAGTTGTGCCTGCTGAGAGGGTGATTTCGAGTTGCTGTGTTTTGGTAGAAAAACGCCATTTATTTAGCTTTGCCAGTGGTGTAGCAGCAGTAGTGAAAGTTTCAAGGGCGATCGCTGCACAAAAGCCTAATAGACTGATGCTAAATAGCTGCTTGCGCCATTGGCAAAATTGCCTAGTCTTTAGTCCCTGATCCATTCTTTTTATTTGCTCCATAAAACCCATACAATGCGCTCACATTGCTGTTTACTTCGCGCTTACGATTACTATCCCCAGCCCCCATTCTCCAGTTCAATGGCTGTTTAACTTATCAGATTTTTCCTCAGCTTTTTGGGGCATAGCGGTAAATGTTAGAGTTTGTGGGATGCCATCTATGGTTAATTGACCTGTTATGCTACCTTTTTCCACAAGTTGCATTTGAATTGTGACTGAGTTTAGAGGATCATTTTGGGGGCGAGGAATATTACAAAGGATTGATTTGCCAACTTTCCCAGATAAATTTAACTGTTGATTTCTAAAGATGCCTGCCAGAGAGTGCTTTTCGTCAGTATCGGCGTTAGCGTTTGCCGGTAATACAGAGGCATTTAAGTAAATACCCGACTGTTGAATGTTTAACGTCAGGGTATCCGATTTTTCACAGTTCGGCAAATTTTCAGCCAGCGTTAGACGATATCTGCCGTTAACTGGAGGAGGAGCCTTGAGATTTTTTTCCCCATAAACGCTGACAGTTTTAAACAACAGTAGCACCGAACTTATTGCTACTCCGTAAAAAGCTAAAGATTTGAAGTTGAAATGATTCATGTGTTGAACTGGGGAATGGGGAAGAAGCAGGAGAGCAGGGGAGCAAGGGAGAAGAGTTTATCCCCTCTGCCTCTTTTCAAGCCCTCTCTTGTGCCGACTGGGTTACCACAGCGCTGGCTCCTCTTGATTACTAATTTCAGGAAGCATGGAAGTTAGATGAGCGGTGACTTGACTGTAGCGGCGGGTAATTAGCAGAGAGGAACGGCATTGGATAGCTAGTTGATCTGTATATCTTCCCAAGGTTTGACGCTCAATACCCCAAGTGCGGCTGGTGCCAGCAATTGTCAGGTCTACACTTTTTGAGGCTTCGATTAAGGCTTGGATTGGCTCTGGGGACTGGACAATTTTGATTTCAATGCGATCGCGTACACTGCTCGGTAATTGCTCAATCATCATGTCTAGCTCGTAACTCAATTCATCCTTGAGACGATTTTCGGGTAAAACGTGTAAAACCTGCAACATACAAGTTTCATGATTGATGAGCAGTCTGAGCGCAAGTATCAGTGCCAAATCATCATGGATATTTGCAGAATAAGGCACTAACAAACTTTCTAAGCGATCGCTTCCCCGGTCTACAAATACTGCCACATCAACTGGTGCAGTGGTGAGAATTTGACCGACTTTTCCACCTAAGCGATTGCTACTAAAAGCTGGACGATGCCATCCCACTAGAATTAAATCAACTTGGTCTAGTGCGGCAATCTGTGATGTTTCCCGTGCGACATTGCTAGATGTGCGAACGATGGGGTGCACATAAGAGCGTGTCTCTAGCGGTTCGAGAGTATTAATCAATTCTTCTAGCTGGTGGCGGCGTTGGGCGATTAATCGGTCTACTTCAAGTGGGGTACTTTCAAAGGCATAATCTTCTTCAAATTCAATCAGACTAAGAGGGTTAACAATGGCGGGATGTCGGTAGTTGAGAGCGATACTTACTGCCAACTGTACCAACCCTTTTTGGGTACTCGGATTAGCTACTGGCACTAAAATTCGGTAGGGGCGAAGGTAAGTCACACTTTCAGCAGTGTCATCTGTATCTGTATCGTCTGTTTCTGCTTCCAACTCCGGTTCCATGACATCTAACCTGATCAGCTTCTTCGGGTATGTCCATTCCAGCAGTGGCGAAGTCATGAATGTAGTTACCAATGCCATAATTACCAGCATGGTAAATATTAAGGGGGAAATTACCCCTAACTCTAGACCAATGTTTAGCACTATTAGTTCGGTTAAGCCGCGAGTATTCATTAACCAACCAAGTGCCGAGGCTTCGCGTTTACTAATACCACTGACACGAGCCGCTACATAAGTGCCAAAATATTTGCCTGCGATCGCCACTCCTAAAACCAACGCACACAAAAACCACAATTCTGGACGGTTGAGCAAGCCAATCTGCGTCCGTAAGCCACTGTAGGCAAAAAATATTGGCAGCAAGAATATCAGGACAAAATCTTCGGTTTTTACTGCCAATTCCCGCACTAAATCTTCATTTTTGGGCATGGCTGCTCCCAGTAAAAATGCCCCAAAAATTAAGTGAATACCAATTAGTTCGGTGATGAGTGCCGACGCAACCACGCCCATATAAATCCCAGCTAGCAGCAATTGGCTGAGGCGTCCTGCACGAAGGTAGTGTTTGACAAGACCCTGGAGAAACCAACGTCCCAGCGTCAACATCAAGCCGATGTAAATTATGCTGGCGATAATTGTGGGTATGGCACCAGCAAAGTCACCAGTTCGAGCAACTGCGATCGCTACTGCCAAAAGACACCAAGCTGTCACATCATCCACCGCTGCACAAGTTAACGCCAAGGTTCCTAAACGCGTTCCTTGTAAATTGTTTTCAGTAATGATTCGCGCCAACACTGGAAAGGCAGTAATTGACATCGCCGCCCCCAAAAACAAGGCGAAGGCGGTAAAGGATACGCTTGCATTGGAAACTAGAGGATAAAGTACTACCGCTAGCAATGTTCCTAGAGAAAACGGCACCAAAATACTCACATGAGAAGTCAAAACAGCTACTTCTAGCTGACTATTGAGGTATTTAGGATTTAGTTCTAGCCCAATCAGAAACATGAAAAATATTAGTCCCACCTGAGACAAAACATTTAGAAAAGGAAAAGTTTCTGGTGGAAACAAGGTAACTGCTAGATGGGGAGCAATTAAACCAAATAAAGATGGGCCGAGCATAATTCCGGCGACAATCTCACCAATTACCAGCGGTTGCTTAATAGAACGGAATGCTAATCCTACTAGCCTTGAAAGTCCAATAACAATCAGCACCTCAACCAGAACGAGAATAACTATGTGCATGGTTTCCTCACAATTAATTATCTGGTTTCTATCAGATGATTCTTTAAAAGACAGAAAAATGTCAAGTTTGTTAGATCAAACCAAGAGTAATTTGTGCTTTGTTGTTATGTCAATTGCTGTTACGATGCATTAGCAGGCATGAAACATGAATTTTGATGATTTTAAGAGCTAAATCTCGAAGAAATTACGAATTACCGATATCAAAAAAATAGGTAATATAGGATTCATATTTGATTGCGGAGAAAAATTCAGCACACAGCTATTCCCTGTTAAGAGTTAAGATTTCTCTACCTATGCAAATAAGTTATCCGAATCAGATTTGATTCCTATAGGTATTCGGTTTGTAGGAGTGCTTAAACGCAGCTATAAACAAGTTAGCGCTTATAACCAGACTCAAAGTGGATATTATTACCCAATTGCTAGGTAATTAATTTTATATTTGAATTTGCTTAGGCGGAAGAATTATCATAAATTGTATTATGCAACAAAAAGGCAACCAGTGGTGATGCCATCAGGGTAGTAATGACTGCCATAATAACCATAATTGTGAATAAAGTTGGAGTAATTATACCTTGCTCCAGACCAATATTGAGGATGATTAACTCCATCAAACCACGAGCATTCATCAGAGCGCCGATAGTTGCTGATTCCCGCCAATTTTCGCCAGCCAATTTTGCAGCCAACATGCAAGCAATACCTTTACCGAGAATTGCGATCGCAATAATTAAGAACGTAATTCCCCACAAAGTCGGTGTATTTACCAGTCCAATTTGAGTGTTTAATCCAGAGAAGACAAAAAATATCGGTAACAGAAAAGAAGTAGTTATAAACTCTGTATATTGGCGAATTTGTTGGGCAAATTCTCCGCGTGGTGTCACTGCTCCGAGGACAAAAGCACCAAATATTGCATAGATGCCTGTGACATCGGTAAACCATGCACAAAACATTAAAATTATCAACATCAAGGTCAAGGTTTGTCTGTTCACACCTGCATCACGTTTTGTCATGCGTGTGAATGCTCTCAGTAGAGGTTGTCCGATAAAAATCGCAAATAGCACGTAGCAAATACCACCACCAATTGCTAATATGGCAATGCTCAGAGAATTTTTCACGCTAGCAAGGACGATCGCTAGTAAACACCAAGCAACTGCATCATCTACTGATGCTGCACCTAAAGCCAAAGTCCCAAAGCGGGTTTGTGCAAGACCGCGTTCGTAAAGAATACGAGCTAACATCGGAAAAGCCGTAATTGTCATCGACGCACCTAGATACAATGCGGCTGACCAAGGCGTGACTTTTGGTTGAAAGAAATTACCATTGTGATAAAACCAAAAAGATGCGATCGCTCCTAAAATAAAAGGAGTAATAATTCCGGCAGCAGATAGCAAGCTTGCACTTTTGATATGATGTTTTAAGAGTTTGGTGTTAAACTCTAAACCAATCAAAAACATATAAATTGCCAACCCAATTTGGCTGATAGCATATAAAATCGACATTGATGGATTGGGTATTTTGTCTCCTAAAGCTGTGATGATTGGAAGCTTAGGAAATAGCCATTGCTGAAAATCTGGTGCAATCAATCCTAAAAGAGATGGTCCTAGCATTACACCCGCAATCATTTCGCAAACAACATCGGTTTGACCAAGATAGCGGCGTCCTAAAATCGTAACAATGCGACAAGTGACTAAAATAACTGTGAGTTGCAGAAATAGCTGAATAACCAGATCAAAATTTGACATTGCATCTCCTTAATTTGCGTCTCTGCATTGAAGAATTGCTCCAGACTCCAAAACTTGTCCTGTTTTTCTCATTAATACATCAACACAAGTCCCAATTTTGAGAACAGAAGATAGCTGTTTTTAATTTGATGAGATACAAGAGGCAATGCGTTGCTTTGGTTTCCAAAGTTGTAGTAATCTGTTATGTTCTTCTTAAGAACGCACACAACTGTACGTCAATACAACATATTGCATCCAAAATCAAACCGCCATATATGATTTTTTATGATTTGTTAAATTGCGATTTATAAACTTTTTCATCTATTTGAACCACAATCTGCTGTAGAGAGATATATCTGCGTCCCTACACTATGGTTTAATTACCTGAAATTGCTGTAATTTATCGAACATAATTCAGGAGTCAGGAGTCAGAATTCAGTTGGGTATTCTGTATGACTGGCGGATAGCGCAGCGTTAGCGAGTCATCGATAGCGCAGCGGTAGCGAGTATTCGAGCGTCGCGTCTGAATAACCGGGTTTAAGAGGTTGTTTGAAAAGTCGCAAAGTATACTAGAAACCCCTCTCCAAACCTCTCTCCGTTTCGGAGAGAGGCTTTGAAACCCCCATTCCCTTGTAGGGAAGGGGGGCTAGAGGGGTTAGGTTTCCGAGACTTAGATGTTACCAAAAATACTTTTCGAACATCCTCTAAGACCCCGACCAAATCGTAGATTTGGTGTCAACAAGAAAGTCGCGGGTCTGAATCCCCGACTGATTTATTCTGACTCCTGAATTCTGACTTCTGAATTCTTCTTCAAGATTAAATTAGTTTCGAGTATCTAATGTATTACAACCATTCTCCACCCCGGAAACGCCAACGGGGGAAGATAATTCGCATTAAGCTTTGGGAAGTAATAAAAACTGCTAACCACACGATGCTATAGTGCAGTAAAAAAGCTCCTGGCGACAGTTCCTCTTTCCGTAAAGGTATTGGTAAAAAGCCAAACAGTTTAACTCCACAAAACACAAACACCAATTCCCATATACCAGCTAAGAGTTGATAAACTGCGGGCCAATCTCTATCCCAGCGTGATTTTTGCAGATAGTCATAAAGCACATCCCAACCTATGCCAAAGATGGCGACATAAGCAAGTATCCAAAAAGAAACTGAGTTAGCACCAGGACCAATCCAACCCATTACAAAAGGCAAAGATACGAGTACACCTACAGTTGCAAGTAATAATAATCGAGTTTGCCAGCGACCAAATAAAGTTGGTGTCATAGGAGTGCTGAGTTGGGAGTGCTGAGTGCTGAGTTAGGAGTTGGGAGTTAGGAGTTGGGAGTTAGGAGTTGGGAGTAATAAAGAAGAGAGAAGTTGGAGTTTTTATAAATGGATGTTAGATTCGCTTTCATTAAAAATTTAGGAAAATTGTGGTGCTTTTTACCACGATGGCAAATATGAGAATCTTGGCTAGCCTCAAAGCACCAACACATCTATATTAATTATTAGGATGGTTTAAGCCGATAATCAAATTGAGAATGGTGAACTGCGTTGGCAAAACCCACTTTTCGCGTAGCATCTCGTAGAGAAGGCGGCATAGCATCCCAATTGATTACATCCTCTAACAAAGCTTGATAACCTATTGTATTAGGATGAAGTCCATCTTCACTCAAGCGTTTGAGCCGCCAAGTTTCACCGCGTTCCATCCATTGCTCAAAAATATCTAAATAGGGAATCTGCCGTTTTGTGCAAGCAATTCGAGTTGCTTCTTTGTAGCGGTACTGGTCGGCATGATTATAGTAAAAACAATCTAAAAATGGCATCTTGGCTTCATTTACTGGCACCATGCCCACAAATAACACAGGACAGAGTTGCTGTGCTAAATCTAGCAGAGAAGCAATTTCCTTTTCAAACAATGTAAAGTCTGTGTAACTTCGACCATCGGGACGCGCCAACCGCGCTGAGTCATTCACGCCTACTGATAAAATAATCAAGTCGGGAACACGATTTCGCAGTTCACCCCGGTGGCGAAATTCAACTTCTAGCCTTTGTGCTACTTGTTGCGTGCGATCGCCTCTTACCCCTAAATTATAAAGAATATGACCATCACTATCCGGCAACATCCACCACCGCCTTAGTTGCTCAATCCAGCCTCCTTTTTCCGGATCACCGAATCCATAAATTAAGCTGTCCCCCAGTGCGACAATCTTCATAGGCTGCAAGTGATTTGGTGGTGCGGACAGCTGCATTGAGGAAGAAGCTAGAAATGTGTGCATTTAACAACTATATTTTATATTTTTACAAGTTTCTATACATTTCTATACCATAAATGGCTATCCTATAGGTTTTATCCCCTTTGCCAAAACTGCCGTAAAATCTCCCCTGGTTTTCTATCCCAAGTGTCTATATGCTCGTATATCAAATTGTCTTGGTTGAATTTATACGTTGAGTACCCATTAAAAAGCAAACCAGCTTTCCAAGGAACCCGCAACACTCCCCGCACTGTCCACTTTGCTAAAATCGTGTCTTCGGCTGACTGATAAACCTCATGGACATCAAAGTAAATTTGGGTAAAAAATAGCCGAGCGTGAAATCGCAAAGTCCAAAATATAATCCGATAGTTAAATTTGTATTTGAATGTATTCACCGGATCTTTAAAATAGATATCCTGTGTATAAATTTGATATGAAATATCTTTTTCAAAAAGTGTCGGTAAATCCTCTTTTAAAGTCTTAATTATCCGCTCCACTGGCAATTGAGATTCCACGCGCCTTTTCCCTTAAAAAATCTTTTTTAACACCCTTTTCACCCCTGACCAAATAGAAGATGTCCTCTTGTGACTCACACCACCCGCACTCAAATCTGACAGAGTGGGAAATGATGCAGATTTAGCATAAGGCCCATTTCGCAAAACTTTAGCTAGGGTATTATTATTTTCGCGCAAACCCTCGTAAAAAAAGAATACTTCTCCTTGAATGCCCAGTTGGCGATTGTATTCGATTGCCTGCACAAGATATTCTGGACTAATGCAGTAAGAGCCAAGTTTCATCAATATTCCCGGTGCTAACTTCGGCAGTGTTGCATCTGTGAACTGCTGGTTTACCAGTTTATCAGCGATCGCAGAATAACTCCCAAAGTCACGACGATAAATCTGCGGCTGAATCATATCAACTATTCCCCGCTTCAGCCATGCAGGCGAGTCTTGCAGATATTCCTGAAATGCCCAATCATAGATATTAGGTGCGATCGCTACTAGCAAGTTAGGATTCACCGCTTTCACCTCCCGGTAGAGACGCGCCAAGAAGTTAGTCAGAATATCTGCACGCCACTGTAACCATTGCCTATCCTTGGAATTTTGTGGCGGATTGCAATTAAATTGTTGACGATAGCGGGTGACAGTACCCTCATCATAGCCACCTTCAGAGGGAAATGCAGGAAAGCGATCGTCACCTTGAACACCATCCACATCATAATTCTTTACAACTTCCAGCACCAAGTTCAACAAAAATTCCTGCACCTGTGAGTCGAGTGCATTCAACCACTCAAAGCCATTTTTCTTCAGTAAGTTACCATTACAATCACGCGCAGACCATTCCGGTTTTTTCTGTAAAAGTAAACCACCATTCAAATTGTAAGAACTAGCAAAGCCGTATTCAAACCAAGGAATAACTTTCAACCCAACTAGCCGCGCCTCAACCACCACCTCTTCTAAAGGGTCACGACCTACAGATAGCGGGTCAATTTCGACTCCAAAAGTCTGCCGCATTGTTTGACTAGGATACAAAGTTACTGCCTTGTTCCAAACAACTGGAAACACCACATTAAATCCCGTCTCAGCCAGGAAATCCATCGCCTTGGCAATGCGTTCCTTTGACCTGAGAACTTTACTATCAGTAGTGGTCAGCCAGATACCACGAGTTTCGATTATTGCCATTTCTATAAATTAAAATTCTCGCTACTGCACCATCTAAACATTGACTACCCGACGATACCGCGCTTGTATTATTGTGTAAATTCCATAGGCAACCAAACCTAACGCCACAATACCCAAAAGCCATGCTCCATTCGGCTGTTGCGCTAACGTCTGTAATACTTCATCCAAACCTTCTGCTGTAGCGGCGTTCGACTGTCTTGCTGCTTCGATTAAAAACCAACCGATAATACAAAATACTATACCCCGTGCCGCTAAACCAAATCTGGAAATCCTCATTACCCATTGGGCTTCTTTGTTGCTTAACTCAGTTAAATTCAGTTCTTTACGAAATTTAGCGCTAAAAGCTTGATAAAACTGATAAAAACCTAGAGCAATTATCAATACCCCCACAGTTCCAACTAACCATTGACCAAAGGGTTGAGAAAGCAAACGTGCTGTCCAGTTTTCAGTAGAATCACTACTATTTTTAGCGCTGCCTGTACCCATAACGATTTGCACAGCACTTAAGGCTAAACTTGCATAAATCAAGCCATTAACTGCGTAACCAATTCGCACTGCCAAACCTTTGGCATCATTACCTTTATTTTCTGGGTCTTTAATTGCCTGTACAAAACGCCAGATTACGTATCCAATCAAGCCAATTGCAACTAAAGCCAGCAAAAATTTACCAAATGGCTGGTTGACGATTGTTTGGAGAGCGCCTTGGGTATCAGTTGTTTTACCACCCGTGCCAAAAGCCACCTGTGCCGCCAGTAGTCCAACTATACCGTAAACGACTCCCTTGGAAACATAGCCAAATCGTCCCAGTCGCTCAACCCACAATGAAGCATGGTTTGTCAACTGTTGTGTCATGGTAGTTGGGGAGAATTATAATGTCTACCTTTTACCAAAATTTACTCACGATTCACATCTATCTCAGGGCAAATTGTCTAACTTTTTGCAAAAAATCACTATCGTAATACTGTCTTTTAATAGATGTGAGTCTGCTTAAAATCATATTACACTTATTAAGTACAGTATTCTTATTTAGTATTTTTTAATGCTTAATTTGGATTAATTATGTCTCTAATAGAAAGTTCTTGTAAACACGAATATATAACTAGCAATGGGGTAAAACTACACTACGTTACCCAAGGTGAAGGCCCTTTAATGTTGATGCTGCACGGGTTTCCTGAATTTTGGTACTCTTGGCGGCATCAAATACCAGAGTTTGCCCAAGATTTTAAAGTCGTCGCCATTGATTTGCGTGGCTACAACGATAGTGATAAACCAAATGAGCAATCAGCTTATGTAATGGATGAATTTATCAAAGATGTTGAGGGAGTAATTAAAGGATTAGGATACCAAAAATGTGTTTTAGTTGGACATGATTGGGGTGGTGCGATCGCTTGGAATTTTGCATACACTCACCCCGAAATGGTAGAGCGATTAATTATTCTTAACCTTCCTCATCCTGCCAAATTTAGTCAAGGCTTACGCACTCTTCAACAGTTGCAGCGTAGTTACTATATCTTCCTCTTCCAACTACCGTGGATACCAGAAGTATTCTTACAATCTTCAGACTACCAAGCAATTGAAACAATTTTTAAAGGTACAGCAGTTAACAAGAGTGCTTTCACTAAAGCGGATATTGACGCATATAAAGATGCTGCTGCCAAACGCGGTGCCCTTACAGCAATGTTGAACTACTACCGCAATGTTTTTCAACAGAGAATTCTAAATCCAAACTGGGGTATTTTGGAAGTGCCAACACTGATGATTTGGGGAGAAGATGACACTGCACTTGGCAAGGAACTAACCTACGACACCGCAGCCTATGTCAGAGATTTTCAACTTAAGTATATTCCTAATTGTGGCCATTGGGTACAGCAAGAACAGCCTGAATTGGTTAATCAGTATATGCGAGAATTTCTTTATGAAGACTTAAGCTAAATTAGATAATTTAAGAAGTATAAATACTTATAAAATCAGCATTATGACGAATTGTACAAGCTTTCAAAAAGATTTAATAGTGATTTAATATTGGCAATTTTTGCCGAATTATCGTCTAAAAATCGCCAAAATCAGAATCAATAGCATTTGTGACATTATTTTTATTCTTGTTTCATATCACAACTAAGTTATCAGGAGATAGATTGACCTTACGAAATTTAGTGAGATAATAGAATCGTGAGGGACAGAACGGACGCAACTTGATTATTTAAGGGGGAAAATTATGAAACTCCAGCTATTAGCGGCCATGGCCTTAGCAACTCCCCTATTTTTCACTAGCTCGGTTAGAGCCGAGAATCCGCAGGACTTACAAAAGCTGCTTTCAACTGGGGAATGTATCCAGTGTGATCTGTCAGGAGCTAACCTCAGTGGCGCTCATCTAATTGGTGCTGACTTGAGAGGCTCGAAGCTCCAAGGAGCCAACCTTGTAGGAGCTAACCTCGAAGGTGCTGATTTAACTGGTGCAAACTTGGCAGGTGCTAATCTAACATCCGCTTATGTAACCAATGTGAATTTGAAGCAAACAAATCTTAACGGAGTAAATTTTACTCGCGCTACGATTCACGATTCTAATGTGTATAAAGCATCAATGAATGATCTCAATCTCACTGATGCCGAAATATTTAACACTGGAATCGGTATTGGTGGAGAAGATGCCGAAATTCCCGATTGGGACTAGGCTGAACTAAGTTGGCAGGTTAAAATAAACACAACATAGGTTTTTGCGGGTTTTAAATCAGAGAAACTGGTTTTTTTGCCAGCATTATCCCTAATATCTGCCTCTAAAAAAATATTAAGATCAATGAAACCCCTCTGCCTTGTAATTATTTTGCTATAACGAAGGCGGAGGGGGTTTCTTATTGGGATTTGGGATTGAGCCGATATCCACTTAATAAAAGTACAATATATTCTGAAAAGCTCTCTTAAAACTCAATACGGTTTATTTAAGGCTAAAAACTAAACCTGGCGTAGGTTGGGTTGAGGAACGTAGACCCTTTCGCAGAGCGTCTCGTAGAGAAAGGGCTTCTCGTTCGCGTAGCGTCTTCGACAGGAAAAGAGTAACCCAACATTATCAAGGCTTTGTTGGGTTTCGCTATTGCTTAACCCAAGCGTATTGTCCTAAAACTAGCTTTCAGGATTCTTGTTGGAAGAATTGGCTTTGTGAAAGACCCGAAACGCAGATGAATATTCAGACGAATTGCAAAAATGAGGATATTGGTAACTTATCAAGTTGCCTATACCCTCACGTAGATAAATTAAGTTTTTGTAGTAGCGTATAAGTCTAGGTTAGTGCCTGAGCAACTGCTGCCGAAAGTGATTCATTTGCTGCTTGCTTCAACAATTCGGCTTTATCGGTCTGTTCCCAAGGCAAGTCTAAATCAGCCCGCCCAAAATGACCGTAAGCCGCGACGTCCTGATAAAAACGTCCGCCTCGTTCACTTGGTAAGTTGCGTAAGTTGAAGGTATGGATAATCCCCGCCGGACGCAGTTCAAAGTGCTGATTGATTAATTCTAGTAAGGTTTCTTCATCCACTTTGCCGGTGCCAAAGGTATCGACTAGGATACTTGTTGGTCGCGCTACGCCAATCGCATAAGATAGCTGGATTTCAACTTTTTCTGCCAACCCGGCAGCGACAATATTTTTCGCGACATAACGAGCCGCGTATGCAGCAGAACGGTCTACCTTTGTGGGGTCTTTGCCGGAAAAAGCGCCGCCACCATGTCGTGAATAACCACCGTAGGTATCAACGATTATTTTCCGTCCTGTCAGACCAGAATCTCCCTGAGGGCCACCAACGACAAATTTGCCAGTGGGGTTGACTAAAAAACGTGTTTCCTGATTAGGCTTAACGTCAATATCGCCAAAAACAGGTTCGACCACTGCTGACCAGAGGTCTTGTTTTATTTTGGCTTGTACAGCTGCCTCATCTGTTATTTCCCCAATACTAGCTGTATGCTGGGTGGAAATTAGAATAGTATCAATACCTACAGGGCGTCCATCTTCGTAAGCCACAGTCACTTGGGTTTTGCCGTCAGGACGCAGGTATGACAATTCACCTGTTTTGCGGACTGCTGCCAATCGGCGAGCAATGCGGTGAGCGAGACTGATGGGTAAGGGCATCAGTTCTGGTGTTTCGTTGCTGGCAAAACCAAACATTATACCTTGATCGCCCGCACCAATTTTGTCGAATAGTTCATCACTATCTTGCTGGCGGGTTTCTTGAGCGGTGTTAACGCCCTGGGCAATATCGGGTGATTGTTCGTCTAAAGCCAGTAGAACACTGGTGCTGTTAGCAGAAAAGCCATTGTCAGCATTGGTATAACCAATTTCGGCAATTTTTTTGCGGGCGAGATTGACGAAATTTACGTTGGCTTTGGTGGTTATTTCACCAGTGATTAGCACTAAACCAGTATTAACTACTACTTCAGCGGCAACACGGCTGCTGGGGTCTTGTGTCAGTAGGGCATCCAGAATGGTATCAGAAATCTGATCGCAGATTTTATCTGGATGACCTTCGGTGACTGACTCGGAGGTAAATAAATATCGACGAGACAAAGGAAATTCCTCCTGACTTGAGTTTTTTAGCTGACTAAATGTGGTATTTAGATCAACTAGCTAATTTATGAAATGATAACAATATTTATACTTCACTAGTTAGTATCTGATTGATATTGATAAAAACCGCTAATTATAAGGTAAGTATCTGTA
Source organism: Nostoc edaphicum CCNP1411 (assembly GCF_014023275.1). Classification (NCBI taxonomy): domain Bacteria; kingdom Bacillati; phylum Cyanobacteriota; class Cyanophyceae; order Nostocales; family Nostocaceae; genus Nostoc; species Nostoc edaphicum. Next base: position 3,429,571 of record NZ_CP054698.1, on the reverse strand, counting down.
AATAAGATAAATGTATGCTAATTATTTTGTGGAGAAAATGTATTTAATAACACAAAAAAATGGGGACACCCGGAAGCGCCCCCACAAGCTTTGACACAAACACTGCTGCTTTAAACCTGAACCGCTAACTTTGCTTCTGTAGCTGTCAACCGCTCATAGGCAGCACGCATCTTCAAACCTGTAAGCACTTGGAAGAAACCAGTACCATTGTTGGAACCTGGATACTCGCGGTGCTGGAGTAACAAGTGAGTCAATTCACCCTGATATTTGGTGGATGTATTGCTGAGATGGGTTTCGATATAAATGACTTCTTCCAAGTTGTCAAATTGACCATCCACCTCTAGTACTGAGACATAGCGTCCGTAGTAAACATCGGAACCATAGTATAGTTGCATACCAGGATAAGAACAGGTCAATTTGCGTCCACAGGGAGTCCAATTAATTGTTGACCCTTCATCAAATAGGTAGGTTGGATCAAAGCCTTCCTTACCTTCCCGCTGAAGCATACGTACCCTTAAGACTCTACGCTCCGTATCGTTTTTGATCAAGTTCGTGGGTAATACCTGAAGAACCACATCGGCAAATTCTCTTTGTGGTTCGATAAACTTTTCAAAGTCAGGTTTGCGGGAATTGATTTGCGCTAAAACATCTTCGTAGCGATGACCGCGTTCAGCCATATCTCGCTGGATTTTCCAGGCAATTTTGACCTCATCGCTAATGTCAAAATAAACACTGAAGTCGATTAGCGATCGCACCCGCTCATCATATAAAGGATGCAGCCCTTCAACAACTATAATGTGATTCGGCTCTACCCGCTCTGGCGGGTCAATCAAGCCAGTTTCATGGTTGTAAATCGGCTTATCAATCGCTTGACCACTTTTGAGCGCTTTAATTTGCTCATACATCAGATCAAAATTGTTCGCCCTGGGGTCTAATGCCGTTATCCCAGTTTCTTTACGTTGTTTGCGATCCAGGGAATGATAGTCATCCAAACAGATAACTGTCATTAAATCTTCACCAAACAAATCTATCAAACGACGCAAAAACGTAGATTTCCCGCACCCAGAGTCTCCGGCTACTCCAATCAGTACCACGCGTTCCGGCTTACTTGTCATAAATCTCCTCTAAAATACTAAAATTGTGTCAATATTTTTTCACACAGCAGATTCTGAAGCCAGGAGTTTACCCCTTTGGTTTATCCTGCGTTCTTGCTACCTAGCACAGCTATAAGACACCAAGCGAGCGTGTAGGCAACAAAGTAATTAAGTTGCTACTCGTCGGACTAGGCTGAATGTTGGTGCCGGTAAGTATTTAATCCTAGTGGTATATTTGATTTTAACAGAAGGGGGTATCCCATACAAGATTGCTGTCAAGAAGAATTAGCATGGTTCATCAATCATTTTTTTGTTAATTTAGTTGTTAATTTAAAAATGGGGATCAACACCGCTCATGAGTGTTGCGCTTCTCTGATTCTGCTACTTGTGACTCTATATAATCAAGTCTATAAGGTATAATTTGTTGTTGTAGCGAATTTTTTGACCTTCCTAAATTGTAATTCCGGTTCGACAATGCTTATATATATTCAAAGCAAAAATCTATCCAAGGAATGAGCCAACAACTTGCATTGGTCAAATTATTCGCTGTAAATTTATGAATATGCTCAAATAGAAGCGTTGGCGTTATGGCAAAGCACTGAATAGAGGTTGACAGATTTTTCACATCAAGTGAAACTAATTACAGTTGCTTAAATCACGGTTCTCTCTGTCGTTATGTTTGTAGCTGAATTTGTCAGAGTCATGTAATTCCCATAGACAGGTCATAAATATAGCTAACAAAATTTCGGGAGGGCAGTAAATTTTGAGAAGTAAAACCAATCGGAAGAAAACTTTCCGAGATTGGCATTCTCTGATTTAAGTCCTTGGAGTAGACAAGCACAACGGCAACTTTTGGAGGTAAACTAAGCGGTAGCTTCTACCAATCAAGTTAGTATTCCTATCAATATCTGCTATTGTTCATTTGCTTGTTGAGTAGTAAGGTAAAAAGCTATCTCTCTAATCCAGGTGGTAGTTAACAAAAAAAAGATTAAATTGACTCATTATTAACATTCTCCCAAGAACTTATCCTTTACCTTAGAAGGTGAACAGGTGTGTTTTTTGCTATGCCTGCATGTCTTTGGTGAGTGTACTTAGCAAGGCATTAATTTAATGATGCCTTTTTCTCAGAGAGCCAGTTTTGTGAAACGAAAATCCGGTAAACTAAAGCTGGCATGGGATGGGAATAGTTTTTTTTTGAAAAACGGTTAAGTAAATTATCGGAGTGGTAGAACGAATGTACAATCAAGGTGCTGTTGAGGGTGCTGCCAACACAGAATTAGGTAGCCGCATCTTCCTTTATGAAGTGGTGGGTTTGCGTCAGAGCGAAGAAACTGATCAAACTAACTACCCAATTCGGAAAAGTGGCAGTGTGTTCATCAGAGTGCCTTACAACCGCATGAATCAAGAAATGCGACGTATCACTCGTCTAGGCGGCACAATTGTTAGCATCCAGCCAGTAACTGGTCTAGAGCCAGTTAATGGTAAAGCCTCACTTGAGAATGCTACAAGCGTTGTCAGCGAGTTAGCGACATCTGAGGAAACTGCTGACAGTGAAGGGAATGGTAAAGCCACACCTGTAAAAGCTGATAGTGAAACCAAAGGTTTCGCTAAAACACCTGCTGAAGAACAGCTCAAGAACAAGGACAAGAAAGGCAACACCATGACTCAAGCGAAAGCCAAAAAAGACCACGGTGACGTTCCTGTTAACACTTACCGGCCCAATGCTCCGTTTATTGGTAAGGTAGTATCTAATGAACCACTAGTCAAAAAAGGTGGTATTGGTATTGTTCAACACCTCAAATTTGACATTTCCGCAGGTGATTTGAAGTATATAGAAGGTCAAAGTATTGGGATTATTCCCCCAGGATTAGACAAGAACGGCAAGCCGGAAAAACTTAGACTCTATTCCATCGCTTCAACTCGTCATGGCGATGATGTGGATGATAAGACAGTATCACTGTGCGTCCGCCAGTTGGAATACAAGCACCCAGAAACTGGTGAAACAGTCTACGGTGTTTGCTCTACCCACCTGTGTTTCTTAGAACCAGGGGCAGAGGTAAAAATTACCGGGCCTGTGGGTAAGGAAATGCTGTTACCCAATGATCCTGATGCTAATGTGATCATGATGGCAACCGGAACAGGTATTGCCCCTATGCGAGCTTACCTCTGGCGTCAGTTTAAAGATGCAGAAAGAGCAGCAAACCCAGATTACCAATTTAAAGGATTCTCTTGGCTAATATTTGGTGTGCCCACAACTCCAAACCTTTTATATAAGGAAGAACTGGAAGAAATTCAACAAAAATATCCTGAGAACTTCCGCCTCACTCCTGCCATCAGCCGCGAACAAAAAAATCCTCAAGGCGGTAGAATGTATATCCAAGACCGCGTAGCAGAACATGCTGATGAATTGTGGCAATTGATTAAAAATGAAAAAACCCACACCTACATCTGCGGTTTGCGAGGTATGGAAGAAGGTATTGATGCAGCCTTAACAACTGCTGCTGCGAAAGAAGGCGTAACCTGGAGTGTTTACCAGAAGGAACTCAAGAAAGCCCATCGCTGGCACGTAGAAACCTATTAAGTGCTGAGTGCTGAGTGCTGAGTGCTGAGTTTTGAGTTCTAAGTTATGAAGTAGAAACTTATTAAGTGCTGAGTGCTGAGTTCTAAGTTATCAATGAGTAGGGTGGGCAATGCTCACCCTACAATTGTTTTGTTATGAATATTGTAAATAGCTGAGGAAAGAGTTCTCAGTTCTGAAGGGTAAAGTACTAAATAATACTTGTTACTACTCAGCACTCAGCACTCAGCACTCAGCACTAAAAAATAAATTGGGTGCAAAATTTGTGGGTGTGAAACTAGGAATACTGGGATTAGGCACCGTGGGAACGGGAACAGTGCAGTTGTTGCAAGATAGCGCTGGGCGTCACCCATTGTTGCAAGAGATAGAAATCTATCGGGTGGGAGTGCGATCGCTCGATAAACCCCGTGCAGTAGAATTGTCTACGGAAATGTTAACCACAGATTTAGATTCTATTGTCAACGATCCAGCAGTAGATATAGTTGTCGAGGTGATGGGCGGACTAGAGCCGGCGCGATCGCTAATTCTCAAAGCTTTAAGTAATGGCAAGCATGTAGTCACCGCCAATAAAGCAGCGATCGCCCGCTTTGGGGCGGAAATTTTCACAACTGCCAATCAAGCAGGCGTCTACGTCATGCTAGAAGCGGCTGTGGGTGGTGGGATTCCGGTGATTCAACCCTTGAAGCAGTCTTTAAGTGTTAACCGCATTCATACTGTAACGGGCATCGTGAACGGTACAACAAACTACATTCTGACGCGGATGCAAACAGAAGGTAGTAACTTCAATGATGTCTTAGCTGATGCCCAGCGTTTAGGTTATGCTGAGGCTGACCCCACAGCTGATGTCGATGGCTTAGACGCAGGCGATAAAATTGCTATCCTCGCATCATTAGGCTTTGGTGGACGGATCAACCTAGAAGATGTTTATACCGAGGGGATTCGGCAAGTCAGCAAGACAGATATTGCCTACGCCGAAAAATTGGGATTTGTGATTAAATTGTTAGCGATCGCTAAACGTGATACTCCCTCATCTCCCCTTTCCGTCAGAGTTCATCCTACCTTAGTACCGCAAGCCCATCCTTTGGCTAGCATCAACGGCGTTTACAATGCCATTCTTGTCGAAGGAGAACCAATTGGGCAAGTAATGTTTTTTGGTCCCGGTGCTGGTGCTGGTGCAACCGCCAGTGCTGTCACATCGGATATTTTGAATTTAGTTGCTGTCCTCAAAACCAATACAGCAGTTGCAAATCCCTTATTAACTTGTGGACATCAAGAATACTGCCAAATTGCGCCGATGGCAGAATTGATAACTCGGTTTTACGCCCGTTTCCTCACCAATGACCAGCCTGGAGTTATCGGTAAATTGGGTACTTGCTTTGGCAATTATGGCGTTAGCTTAGAGTCAATTGTCCAAACTGGCTTTCAAGGGGAACTTGCAGAGATTGTGGTTGTTACCCATGATGTGCGAGAAGGTAATTTTCGGCAAGCTTTGGCAGAAATTCGTGATTTGTCAGCAATTGAAAGCATTCCTAGCTTACTGCGTGTACTTTGAGATTAGTCGGGAGTGAAGCTCGTCAACTTGCTTTGCTCCAATTTTTAATTACCCCAAAGGATTCTTAGCTGCGAGTAAAACTTGGTTAAGTACGCAAGCTAAACTAAAAAATAAACTTCACCCCAGCGCGAGGCTAGACCTATGACCTCTGCAACCGACCCATCCACCGCCCTCACTCCTTTCCCCGATCATACGCAGCTACCAGAGTCAGACGGTACTTTCGTGAAAAATTGGCAAGAGCATCCCCAAAGCATCTTACTCACTGACTCGATTACACCTATCCTTAAACAATTACATCCTGAAGGTGAATATTGTATAGGTCAGGACTTAGGTATTTACTGGCGCTTGACAGATCCGCCAGAAAGAGGAGCAGAAGCACCAGATTGGTTTTATGTAGGAAATGTACCGCCCTTGCTCGATGGACAAACGCGGAGGTCTTATGTACTGTGGCAAGAATTTATTGCCCCCCTAATTGCCTTGGAATTTGTTTCTGGGGATGGTAGTGAAGAACGAGATAAAACTCCTTGGCAGGGGAAATTTTGGATTTATGAGCAAGTAATTCATCCGGCTTTTTATGGCATTTATGAAGTGAATAAAGCCAATGTAGAAGTTTATGAATTAATTGGTGGACAATATCAGTTATTAGCAGCAAATGAACGCGGACATTATCCGATTACGCGCTTGGGAGTTGAGTTAGGTATTTGGCAAGGAGTTTATCAAAATGCGGAATTACCTTGGCTGCGCTGGTGGGATTTGCAGGGTAATTTGTTGTTGACTGGTGATGAAAGAGCCGATCGCTTGACTGCTCAATTGCGATCGCTCGGAGTGGAACCAGAAGTCTAATATTTTTGGACTATAGAGGTGCTTAGACGCGCAGTAGTTTGTCGTTTGACATAGCTCTGACTTTACTGGGGGCGATCGCACCAATTTTTGATTTCGCTGGGAAAGGTAAATAAGTAATAGACTAGGTACGTAGAGACGCGAAATTTTGCGTCTCTGTCATTTTGCGAGATAGTAGGATTGAAATACGCCAGTTAAAAAGCCCCATTTGCTGATGTAGTAACACCAAGCATCACTAATAACTGAGTGAACAAACAAGTGTTAATACTAAGGAGTAAGCGCTGTGACAGATTTGAGTAACTACAATGCAGAATTAGCTGATGAAGAAACTTTAGAAGAACAAGATCAAGAGGAAAAAGTTACTTTCCAATATGATCCTGACAAAATTAACATTGTAACTAGGGAACCAACAATAGAGTTATTGCTTAAAAGAATCAATGAAGAAGCCCTTGATTTAGCACCTGATTTCCAACGTCATGCGGATATATGGAAAGAAGATGCCCAAAGCAGGCTTATAGAATCTATTATTATCCGCATCCCCATACCAGCATTTTATGTAGATGCTACTAATGAAGATAAATGGTTAGTAGTCGATGGTTTACAGCGTCTATTTGCACTGAAGCGCTTTATTCTCGACAAAAAACTCAAACTATCTGGATTAGAATATCTTACAAATTTAGAAGGTAAAACCTACGATCAAATTGATCGCAGATACCAACGCCGTCTTGAAGAAACTCAACTAACAGTATATCTGATCGAAAAAGGCACACCTCCAGAAATTAAATATAATATTTTCAAACGTATTAATACAGGAGGTGAAGCTTTATCACCTCAAGAATTACGCCATGCTCTTAATCCCGGTAAGGGAACAAAGTTTTTAACTAAACTTGCTGCATATCCAAAATTCCAAGAGGTAGTTAAACTTGGAGATGACAGGATAATGCGTATGGATGATCGGGAATTTATATTAGGTTTCTTAGCTTTTACTTTGACTCATTATAAAGATTATGCCGACAACAGAGATACTTTTTTAACGAAAGCGCTATCTAAGACAAATAAGCTCTCTGAAACTGAGCTACATAACATTGAAAATAATTTTAAAAGAACAATTCTAGCTAGCGAGAACATCTTTGGTAAAGATGCATTTCGGAAAATATCTAATTCTCAGAAAAGAAAGTTTCCTATAAATAAAGCTCTATTTGAATCTTGGTCAGTACTTCTGAGTAAATTGAGTGATGAACAAATACAAGTTTTAATAGATAGAAAACAAAAGTTGATTGATATATTTAAGACATATATAGACAATGACAAATACTTTTTAGAATCTATATCTCAGGCTGCTGAGAAAGTACAGTATAGATTTAGTACTATAGAAAAAATAATTCAGGAAGTACTTCTATGATTGATTCCTTGACACTCACAAATTTTAAGCCTTTTCAAAATCAACCCCTTACATTTAGGCCACTTACATTTTTATCTGGACTTAACAGTACTGGGAAGTCTTCTGTTTTACAAGCATTGTTATTATTAAGGCAATCTTATCAAAAAGGTTTACTATCGGAAAAAGGCTTAGTACTCAATGGAGATTTAATTAATATTGGTACAGCTAAAGATGCGATTTTTGAAGGTGCATCTAAACAAGAACAACTAGTATTTGAAATACTTTGGGAAAATGGTACTAAAAGTATATGGAAATTTAAAAATGAAGAAGAAGATGTAGGAGCTAATTTTTTATACTTGACTTCGGAGTATGTAGATGAACAAGTATATCACTTATCCAGTCTTTTTAACCAAAATTTTCATTACATTGAGGCAGAGCGTATAGGGCCAAGAGCATTTAATCAAATGTCATAGTACTCGCTTCAGAACCTGATACACTAATTCTAGTTGAAAACCCAGAGGCTCATCTTCATCCTAGAGGGCAGACAAAAATGGGTGAATTGTTAGCACTGGCTGCTAGTTGTGGTGTTCAAGTGGTGATAGAAACTCATAGCGATCATGTTTTAAACGGAATTCGGCTTGCAGTTCATAGCGGAAAACTTGAGCCAGAAGATGTCCAGTTGCACTATTTCCAGCGCCAAGAAAAACAAGGACAGATTTTTACTGAAGTAGTTTCACCACGCATTGATCGGAATGGCAGAATTGATCGATGGCCTGATGGATTCTTTGATGAGTGGGAAAAGAATTTAATCACCTTACTAAAACCAAGGGATGTTTAACACATGGACTTGGAGCTGACTTTTCACGGGATGTGGAAAAGGGGATTGGTTCGCGACAATCTATCGCGAACCAATCCTTTAAACTTAAGACGATTTGCGTCCTCTAATATAAGGTGCTTGTAGTGTAGTATTTTGGGGTGCAAATGAAACTATTAGAAGCGAACCCGTACCGCAATTGTGATTTTGGTGACAAACGTCTAACCAACAGAGCAGTGATAATTGCGGAGGCTTTAAAAGTAAAATATGGTGAGCCTCTATCGCAAATATTTCAAAGCGCTAGTGACCTAAAACGTGGTTACGAATTCTTTTCTAACCCCAAAACAACCTTTGATAAATTGACCCAGCCATCTTTTAAACAGACTTCTAAGCAGATTTATGGCATACCAATAGTATTAGCTGTAGGTGATACAACTTATCTTGATTACAAAAAAATATTAGAAAAAAGAGATGATTATGGGCCTACAGGTAATGGTGGGAACGGGCTAATTTTACATAGTTCTTTAGCACTAGACCCAGACTTTGGTCAGCCACTAGGACTATTATGGGAGAAATTGTGGCATCGACAACACAAAGCATCTCCATCACCAGGGGAAACATCTACGGCAAAAAAGAAGCGGTTAAAAAAAGAACGTTTAATCGCCAAGAATAGAGCTTTTAAGGAGAAAGAATCTTATCGATGGGTTGAAGCTTTTCAAAAAGTCAACAAATTATTTAATGGTTTAGAAATGCCTGATGGTGGACTACTCACGAGAGTGATTCATGTCTTTGACCGTGAAGGAGATATTGCAGAAGTATTCGCACTTCAACGTAAAAATAAAAATACAGGTGTAGTTGTCAGAGCCGCTCACAATCGTTGCTTAGAAGGAGAAAACTCTTATTTATGGGAGTATGTAACATCCCAAAAAGTGCAGTTTGTAAAAGAGGTTGAATTACCTGAAACTAAAAAGCGAAAAGAAAGAACTGCAACTTTAGAAATCAGGTATTGTCCAGTATCAATAAATCCTCCTTCTCGATTAAAAAAGTCAGGTAATTTTAACGTTTACGCACTCTTTGCGACAGAGATTAATGTGCCAGACGGATGCGAACCAGTTATGTGGATGCTACTGACAAGCGAGTTAGTAACAACACAGGCAGAAGCATCTCAAATCCTTCGGTGGTATACGTATCGCTGGCGGATAGAAGAGTATCACAAAATACTAAAATCTGGCTGTAAAGCGGAAAGTTACCGCTTGGCAGGGGAGAGTATGTCAACAATGTTAGGTTTTTTTAACAGTGATTGCGGCACAATTACTGCGAATGACTTATTTACACCGGAATTCCCCGCACAGTTCAGCAGAATTGGTGTTAACAAAAATACAAATGGACGTGCTACTTGCTAGTACTCCACCCAAACAAAAAAAGCTCCTAGAGCTTACAGTTGACTGGGCAATTAGAGCAATTGCACGTCTCGGCGGATACCTAGAACATAGGAAGAGTAGCCCTATTGGGATACAAGTTTTGTGGCGAGGTTGGTTGGAATTAGAAACCTTGTGCCAAGGTTGGTTGCTACATGAAAATCTAAAATGAGTATATTGATTTTAGTTACTCAACAAAGTTATAGAGGAATATGGTTCGCGACAAGCAGTCGCGAATCGCGGAATGTTGATTTTATGCCGAAAGACCGGAAAACTATAGCCCAAGAGGATTTACAATCGCGCATAGACAAAGTTATCGACATGTTGGAGCGTCTTGAAAAAGAAGTCGCTGCCATACACAATTCAATGCCTGTTGCGCCACCACGTTGTAGAATAGCTCGTTAACAAGCATTGGGGCGCAAAGAATTTTATTGGTACTATAAACTACATGCTACAACAGCAATATTTCCGACTCGGAGTGATGGCAAGCTTTCCAAGTACAAGCATTTAGGTAAGGCTGGTAGTCAAACTTACATAGATGCCATTGAACAAATTACTGCCAGGACTAGAATCGAAGCTTTAGATCGTTCAATTGAGGCTCTCAGACAGGGTTTAAAAGATTTAGTTGAAGAAACTTCCAAATATAATAAAGAATAGGAAGTGGTTCGCGATAATTTATCGCGAACCAATCTTTCTTTTCCACATCCCGTGAAAAGTCAGGTCCTGATAATGTGCATCGTATCTTTAGTTTCCACCTAAGAATGACTGGTGCAGGGGCTTGGCGGCTTCATTTTTCTGAAGAATTAGGGCCAGCTAAAATTCTCATTGGGTACATTGGGCCAAAAATCCAATAATCTTAAAGCTAATTAGAAAAAGCGATCGCCTACGCTTGCTAAACTAAAAAACAACCCCTACTCCTGCAAAGGTAGTCTTATGACCTCTGCAACCGACCCATCCACCGCGCTGACCCCGTTTCCTGACCATACACAGCTTCCTGAGTCTGACGGTACATTCGTGAAAAACTTTCAGGAACATCCCCAAAGCATCCTCCTAACAGACTCGATTAAACCGATATTGCAAAAACGTCATCCTGATGGACAATACTGTATTGGTCAAGATAGCGGTATCTACTGGCGAATAACTGACCCCCCAGAAAAAGGCGCAGAAGCACCCGACTGGTTTTATGTAGGGAACGTACCACCTACTTTGGATGGGCAAACGCGCAGGTCTTATGTATTATGGCGAGAGTTTATTGCCCCATTGATTGCATTGGAATTTGTTTCTGGGGATGGTAGTCAGGAGCGAGATAAAACTCCGTGGAAGGGGAAATTTTGGATTTATGAACAGGTGATTCGTCCTCCCTTCTACGGCATTTATGAAGTGAATAAAGCCAGTGTAGAAGTTTATGAATTAATTGGTGGACAATATCAGTTATTGACAGCAAATGAACGCGGACATTATCTCATACATCCTTTAGGGGTTGAGTTAGGGATTTGGCAGGGACAATATCAAAATATGGAATTACCTTGGCTACGCTGGTGGGATTTGCAAGGTAATTTGTTGTTGACTGGTGAGGAGAGAGCCGATCGCTTGACTGCTCAATTGCGATCGCTTGGCGTTGAACCAGAAGCCTAATATTTTTGGATTGTGCCATACACACAAAAAGCACTATATGAGCCACACAATTGATTGCAAGGCTCAGATAGTCGAGGTTTTAGTTATCGAACAGAATTCAGGAGTCAGGAGTCAGAATTCAGAAATGTTTTCTGTATGACTGGCGTCTGAATAATCGGCGTTTTTGCACCCCACCAAATTTTCAAGTTGGTGGTGCAACAAGAAAGTCGCGGGTCTGAATCCCCGACTTATTTATTCTGACTCCTGAATTCTGACTTCTGAATTCTTCTTCAATTCATTTTTTCAAAACTACATGGAAAGAATTTAAATACCCAGTAATGGTTTTAGCTAATGTCTTCTGCTGTTTTTTTGTAGTTATTGCCATTACTTGATATAATCTTCCTTCAGCAACATACATTCTACTTTTAGTGATTTTCCCTCCAGAATTGATGTACTCAATTTCTTTGCCAGGATGATTATTGGAACTACGAATGTTTCGTTGACTAATTAAATTACTTTTCGTAGTTTTTAAAGCCATATCCCGCGCATTATTCAGTACAGCTTGGGGGTCAGCCATTTCACCGTAACTATAAGGAAAATCATTGTAAGCAACTATGTATGCTACTTGCTGTTTTGGTGGTTCAGCGACAAATATTTCTAAGGTAATTTCCCCCATATAAGTTTTTTGGTATTCGGTGTTTCTGTTGGGACTTCCTGGCATCAAAATAGTAAAACGCCCATCTGGAGGGGTATATAACTTCCATTGTGGCTGCACAGGTTTAGAGACGGTTGGTTTGACAACAGCCACCGGGGTTTTGGGTTGACGCGCTTCCACGAGAATAGAACCACCACAGACAAAGGTGGCGGCGATTAATGGCAACAGACTTTTAATTGTCATATTTTTTGCCTTTTGAGATGCTGATCTTACTGATGATGCCAGCTGTTATAACCTAGCAGCACATAAAGCAGCACCTATTAGCCCCACTTGCGGGTTGAGGATAATATACACGGGTATCTCTTCAAGGAGGCGGCGCATCCTGCCTTTTTGAGTGAAGTTTAATAAGAAACCGCTGTTTTCAATTAACGGTAGGATTTTGGGTGCAATTCCACCAGCGATGTATAAGCCACCATAAGGTAAGAGTTTCAGGGCAAGATTGCCGGCTTCTGCACCATAAGCGTCTATAAATAATTGCAAGGTTTGTTCCGAAAGGCGATCGCGTTTTTGTAGTGCAGCTGTACCAATAGCAGCACCAGGATCGACACTTTTCTCTTCTTGTCCCGCTTCTTGTTCCCAAGTTCTCACAACTTGGGCAATATCTGGAGATTCGGCGGCAAATTTGCGATCGCGCAAAAATTGGTAAATTGCCACAATTCCCATTCCAGAAACCACGCGTTCCACAGAAATGCGCTGGATATCATGTTTATCCAGTAGGTATTTTAACAGTTGAAACTCGATCTCGTTTCGAGGGGCGAAGTCAGCGTGTCCACCTTCTGAGGGAAAGACTTGATAGTAGTTTCCCTGTCTAATTAAAAATCCTTGTCCTAAGCCAGTACCAGCACCAATAATTGCAATGGGGGTTTCGGGTTGAGATTTGCCAACTTGCAACGTCAGTAAGTCTTGTTTTTGTAAACCTAAAATGCCATAGCCAACGGCAGCGAAGTCGTTAATTAAAGAAATTTGCGGGATACCCAATTCTTGTTGTAGACGTTCGGTATCCAAGAACCAGACTAAATTGGTCAGTTTGGCAGTATTTTTGACAATGGGCCCTGCGATCGCAAAACAAGCCTTTTCTGGTATGGGTGTATTAGCTTTGACCAAAAACTGCTGCACTATGGGCACTAAATCGGGAAAATCAGCACTGTGATAACTTTCCTGATAAATAGTATGTAAAGCTGGTGAATCTGATGTTTCAACCAATCGCAGAATAGTTTTCGTACCGCCAATGTCTCCTGCTAGTAACAATGTCATAGAAATTATTCGCGAAATTACTTTATTTGTAGGATATACCCAACCTAGCAGAAGCTATGAACACAAATCCCGATCAGAGATTTAAGCAAATCGAATCACTTCTTCTATGTGGGTTAAATGGGAAGTATCTCCCTTTAGTTCTAATAACCATTCTGGATCTTCGCGTACCACTTTTACCAGGGAACATAGAGAAGCTTTAACTTCTGTTTTGGCAATTTCCCCCACTAGTCCCATTGCCCCGCCCAACACAGATGCGCCATGTGCCACTAGCAGGATATCCTGCGGGAAGAACTCAGTAGCTAAACATCTGGCAGTTTGCCCAGAACGTTCTCGCACTTTTTCGTGAGTTTCAGGATATTTGGCGGCGATGCGCGAAGTATAGCTAGTGTCAATTCTGGGGAATAATTTTGCTAACGCTGGAGTTGAGAGTTTTTCGGGTTCTTCTGTCATCCAAACTGGGTTTAGCCATTCACTCAAACCTGTTTCGAGTTTGATCGGCAAATTGAGTATTTCTGCAACTGCGTTTGCTGTTTGTACGGTTCTCAGGAAAGGAGAAGCGAAAATATGGCCAATATTTTCTTTTTTCAAACGTTTAGCTAATTGCTGTGCCTGCACCATACCATCATCAGACAATGGCGGATCATAGCGTCGTTCGGCGGTGAGAAACCAATCGGGGTTTACGAAATCGAGGCGGTTAGCGTGTCTTGCTATCCAGACTATTTGACTCATAGGTTTAATTATTCCGGTGAATAGAATTCGCCGCTAAACAAATATATAGATATCTGCAAGGAGGGCTGCAAATATTAATATATGACAAAAATCGTAATAATATTTAATAATATTAATGATTAGGAAAAGTTATAAATGCTGTCAATGTAGTTTTTATTAAAGCCTTTTTAGCCAACTCTCTAAAGCAATATCGACTATAGTAATCTGCCGAAATGTTTAAGATTGCAATAGTTATACTTTGCTTATAGCCTTTTTAGCCATTTTTCTAAAGCTACATCAACTAATCCATTTAGAGAATCATAGCGATCAAATTTATATGTATTAAGTCTTCCACCCCCGATAACATGGCTAAATTCATTTACATCAATTTCTAGTAATTTCCTTTCCTCGTATGCTAAAGGTTCCGAGTTATTAAGTTTCCTAGCTATTCTGTTTCTATCTTTAGAATGTTGGATCATGTCTTTATATCCTTTATGATCCTTATAACCTTTATTTGCTGCTATTTCATTCATTATTTTTAATCGATTTGAAAGTGTCTTTTTGGATAAATTCATCTTTGCACCAATTCCACTTGGTACATATCCCTCTAACAAAGCATTGTCTTGCCAATCTGTCCAAATCCTTGCTCTACTTATGCGATCGCTACTATTATTTTTTAAACCTAACCATAAAAATATAATTGGTATTCCTTTACTATCAAAGTAAAACTCAGCGCAGAATTTACTTGTTTTACTATTACCATTTCCATATCGTAAACTAACAGCAGAAGAAATTTCTTCCATCCGTTTATCAAAGCTAAGAACCTTTTGACGAATTTTTAATATTCCTTCTTGTTGTTCAGAAGAGCATTTAGCTAGACGGATAATCAGACCTCTAGAAGGTGGAGGTATATCTTCATTTCTCTCTCTGTTCTCATGAGGAATTTCTATTTTTGAAACCTTATCTAAATCTAAATCTTTTATTTGGAAATAGTAGTTAAACTCGTCTGCTAAAATAGTGAATTCAAAAAACATGATAGCTAAATGATGATATTTTTTGTCTATAAAATTATCTCTATGAAAATTAGGCTTAATTGCTATTAATTTAATAGGTTGTTGATAGTCTATTTCGTCTTCTAAAGGTTTTACTTCCTGTAAAGCGTCATAATATCGAGTTAGCTGCTGAACAATATATCTATCTTCAGCATTTTTCAATTCCAACACCACTAACTGTTTATTTTCCCTCAATGCTAAAATATCGCAAATTTGACCATTAACATAATATTGTCGCTTTAGCGGAATTAATCCGAAAAGTTCCTTTAAATTAGCCCACACAAAATCTTCTAAATCAGCTTCAGTCGCAAATTTACAACTATTTCCCGTTTTTATTAAATTCACGAAATCCATTATCTCGCTCTGACTTTAGTAAATTACTATCTTTAGTATTCCCAAAGCTAGAGAAGAACTTATACAATTGTTTACAACTTCAACCATCCAATTAGTTGTCCTACGGTTAATTGAAAACCGTTAACTAACTTATAATATTCTCTGGCAATGGTTCATCAAAATCATCGGGTACAATAAACTCTCCTGCACAGAGTCCGAATGGTCTAGATAGATCAGGTGCTTTTACCGTCGGTTTAATTTCAGCAATTGGCTTTACACCACGTATAATTATAAGAGTTTCTCCAGCTTCAACGCGCTGAAGGTAGCCTAATAAGTCACGTTTTATTTCATCGACACTAATCCAGTTCATAAGAATTTTATTGGATTATTACTCTACTATAATCATCACCCTAAATAAGCTTTTTTAACTCGTTCATCACTAATTAATTCTGATGCTGCACCTGTTAAAGTTATAGAACCAGCTTCTAAAACATAACCGCGATCAGCAATTTGCAGCGCCAGATTCGCGTTTTGTTCAACTAACAAAATAGTCACGCCTGTAGCCCGGAGATTTTCAATAATTGAGAAGATTTCCCGGACGATCGCAGGTGCTAAACCTAAGCTAGGCTCATCTAAAAGTAATAGTTGTGGTTTACTCATGACAGCCCGTGCGATCGCTAACATTTGTTGTTCGCCACCGCTAAGGGTTCCTGCTAGTTGATTACGTCTTTGCGATAAACGTGGAAATAACTCAAATTGGCGCTGAATATCTGCTTTTATCTCAGCTTGATTGGAGCGAATATAAGCACCCAAAAGTAAGTTATCAAATACTGTTTGCCGCGTTAATACTCTGCGTCCTTCAGGACAATGAGCGATACCAAGTTGTACAACTTCGTGAGTTTGGCGGCGGGTAATATTATGTCCATTATAAATAATTACGCCACTCTTAGGATTAACTATTTTAGATATAGCTCGGAGTGTAGTAGTTTTACCAGCACCATTAGCACCAATTAAAGTAACTACTTCGCCTTTTTGAATAATTAAATTAATCTTTTTCAGAGCTTGGATGCCGCCATAATTAACATCAAGTTCTTGAACTTCTAAAATTGTATAGTTTGGTCTACTATCGGATTTCATCGGCGGTTTACATCCAGAAATGTTGATTCAAAACCTAACATACATCAATCCTACATTTCTTAAAACAGTGCGTAGGCTTACCCCATCGTAGACATTGCTTCATCTTAAAAACCAACGCCAGAATACTGCAATGTTTATGATGCACCATTAATTACTGATAAAGATTTGAACCTCACACGACTCAAAGTCGCGTGATTCCTGCTTCAACGATCTGTGCCTGAATTGCTCCAGGTCTTACAAGTTCTCCACAGGCGTTTAGAACCTCCGGGATACCCACGGCGGCTACGCCAGGTGCTTTATGCCGGGAGACCCGTCCACCGCACTGGCTCATTAATCTCAATCCCTCGCCCAATATGTTCCGCGCGGCGTTTACGTCTCTCAAGTTGTAACTACTACATTGTGGACAAGACCATTCCCGCAGCTTTAAATCTTTAACTAATGGGTTAACAAAACCACAACAGTTACAAGTCTGAGATGAGGGATAAAATGTACCAACTTTCTGCACGATTCTGTCATGCCACAAAGCTTTGTATTCAAGCATAGCAACAAACTTTGACCAGCTAGCGTCTGAAATACTCAGGGCTAACTTATGGTTTTTCACCATGTTGGCAACTTGCAAATCTTCAATACAGATAACGCTGTTTTTCTTGATTAAACGAGTAGACAGTTTGTGCAGAAAATCATCTCTTAAATTCGTAATCCGTTCGCAGATACGAGCCAGCTTGATTTTCGCTTTGACTCGATTACTACTACCTTTTACACTACGAGATAGTTTTTTGTGGCATGAGCGTAACTTACGAGTTTGAGTTCTGTAATACTTCGGATTATCTACAACTTCACCATCTCTGGTAACAAGATATGACTTAATTCCCAAATCTAAGCCAATATTTTTTGTGACTTGGGAGTATTTTTCTATCTCTGTTTCACACAGAATACTAGCAATATATTTACCAGATGAAGTGCGACTAATGGTAACATTTACAAGCTTTCCGATAATGTCCTGAGATTTATGAAACCTTACCCAACCTAGTTTCGGAAGCTTTAAACGATTCTCTATTACCTGAATGTTGCCGTTGGTCAAGTTGGTTTTGTAAGACTGTTTGCACCCATACTTCTTTTTAAACTTAGGAAAACCTACACCTTTCTTCCCTTTCACTTTTTTGAAGTCAGCAAAAAAGTTTTTGTATGCTGTCTCTAAATTCTTGAGCGAGTTTTGGAGAGCAAACTTATCTACCTCTTGGAGCCATTCAATTTCTTTCTTTAGTACAGTTAGTTGCTGACTGCAAGTATTATAGTTTAAGGTTTTTTGCTCAGTATTATATACCTCTTTCTTGAGTGCCAAAAAGCGGTTGTACACATATCTGGCACAACCAATAGTCTTATTAATTAAGACTTCTTGATTGTGATTAGGAATTAGTGTAACTTGAAACGCTTTTTGCATTTCTCTAACAGATATTTTGCTCTGATAATCTTACCATAAGACGCACCCATCTCCTATTCTAAAAGAAATATGGAACGCCTAACTCATGACTTGAAGTCACGAGTGTGCGGCTTGCAGAAATCAAGCGTCTTGTGGCAAAAGCAGCAGATATTGGTAGCAAAAGACTAATTAATTTAGCTCCCGATGCATGGGTACAGTGGGTAACACAGCGTCCTGAAGTTGTGGCGAAAGAAATTCTCGGTTCTGAGTTTCAGTGGATTAGCCGGGAAACACATGTTTTGGTGAAGGCATACAGTCCCACTCATGGAGATTTTTTAGTATTAAATGAACTACAGTTGCGTTACACGGCACAGATGCCTCTACGGATGAGAGCATATACTGCCTTGGCACAAGAACGCTATCGACTGCCAACTTACCCAGTACTGGTTAACATTTTACCGCCCCCATCCACTTTAACGATTGTCAGTAGTTATGAGCAGGAATTTTTGGGATTACGTGCCATCCAAGATTATCGCGTGATTAATTTGTGGGAAATCGATGCTGAAATAGTCTTTCAGCAACCACTACCATCGTTGTTACCCTTTGTGCCAATCCTGCGAGGAGGGGGAGAGTTATCAGTTGTGCAACGGGCATTACAGGCGCTACGAGCAGATGTACAGTTAAACCAATTAGAATCATTGCTGGCATTTTTTGCTAGCTTTGTGTTAGATACGCCTTTAGTGCAACAAATCATGAGGTGGGATATGGCAGTATTGCGAGAATCGCCTTGATATCAGGAAATTGAGCAAAGAGGTATTCAGCTAGGTATTCAGCAAGGCGTTCAACAGGGGGCGCGACAGCAGTTAATCCGAGTATTGCGACGACGCTTTGGCGAAATTCCTCAAGAGGTAGAAGCAAGGCTTGAGAGCGAAAGTGTGGAACAATTAGAAACTTTAATGGATAGCGCGTTAGCGGAGCTTACCGGAGGTATCGCTGTGAGTTCTTTAGACGAATTCGTGCAAGTTTTGTTTACATAAATTCAATCATTTCCCAAATAAGCTTCAATTACAGCCGGATCATTTCTGACAACTGCGGGTTCACCCAAAGCAATTAATTGACCAAAATCTAATACAGCAATGCGATCGCACAAACCCATAACTAAGGGTACATGGTGTTCTATAAGGATGATCGTCAAATTGAAGCGATCGCGCAAGCTGCGAATAAATTCACTCAATTGCTGCTTTTCGTTGGGGTTCATCCCCGCCGCCGGTTCATCGAGAAGTAAAATTTGTGGTTGTAATGCTAAAGCACGGGCAATTTCCAGCCGCCGCTGATCACCGTAAGCAAAGTTTTTGGCTTTTTCGTCAGCGCGATCGCTTAATCCCACCAAATCCAATAAATCTAAAGCTTTCTGCTTAGTCTTCAATTCTTCACGAGGCGCTGGTGGTAATCCCAAAACACCTGTAATCATATTACTTTTGGTGTGTAAATGTCGGGCGATTATCACATTTTCTAACGCTGATAACTCCCCAAACAAGCGGATATTTTGGAAGGTACGGGCGATACCTAAAGCAGCAATTTGATGGGGACGCAGTTGGGAAATTGCAGCACCTTGATAAATTAATTGGCCGCTAGAAGGTGGAATGAAGGCAGTAATTAAATTAAACAGTGTTGTTTTGCCAGCACCATTAGGGCCAATCAGTCCAAAAATCTCATGTTTATTTACACTAAAAGATACATTATTTACCGCCACTAGACCACCAAAGCGGCGAGTCAATGCTCTTGCTTCTAAGACAATACTGCTGTTAGCTTCTGAAATAGTGTATGACATTTTTGCATATTTATTAATATATGAATAGTTCACTTTTGGCTTTTACGTCTTTGAAAAATATCTGGAGTAATTAGCCCTTGGGGGAAAAATATTGTACCTATTACTATTAGTAAGCCAAATATAATTAATCTCCCATCTCGCAAAAATTGTGCTAGCCAAGTAGGTAAACCACCAGTATCAGCGAGACTTCGCAGAATTTCTGGTAAGGCTGTAAATACCATACCTCCGACTACCGGCCCTAAAAAACTTCTTGAACCACCAATTAAAACAAAAGTTAAATATATAATACTGGCATCAAAAGTACCTTGACGAGCATTCCAGGTATTAAGGAAGTGGGCGCTAATTGCACCTACAATGCCTGCAAGCATAGCCCCTAATGTAAACGCCAAAACTTTGTAATAAGTGGGATTGATTCCCATTGCACCCGCAGCTAATTCATCTTCGCGGATAGCGATAAAAGCCCTTCCTACACGAATGCGTTCTAAACGATAAAGCAACACCATACTAATTAATAGTAATGGCAGAGCAATCCATAAATATTCAAGTTGTGTTTGGAAAGGTTGAGGAATACCAAAAATTCCGACAGCACCACCTGTAATATCTAGATTGAGGGAAATGACGCGCAGAACTTCCACAAAAGCGATAGTTGCGATCGCTAAATAAATTCCTCGCAATCTCAATGCTGGAATTCCCACCATTACGCCCAATAATCCAGAAATTACACCAGCAATTAACATCTCCAATAACAATAAGGGAATTGGAAATAAACTACTGCTAGATGTAAAAACTTTTGTGGATAAAATTGCTGCAATATACCCACCTAAAGCATAAAATCCTGGACTAGCTAAAGACAATTGTCCTGTCATTAGCGGTAAGTAAAGCGATAACCCTAGTAATGCCCCCAATACCATAGAGACAATCAAAGAAGCGTAAGTAGCGAAGAAATCAGCCATTTTATTTAATATATTTTGATTAAACTTAATCAAACTATCGCTTTTATCAACTCTTAAGCTGTTAATATTTGCTCTGCTGTCAGCGCCAGTTTAGGAAAAGTTCGCGATTCAATTCGTTCTGAACCTCTAAAGTGTGTGCATTGGTATTTTCCCTCAGCATCTAATAGAAAAACAAACACAGCCGGAACTTTTGGATTTCCTAAATACTCTCTTAGCCCAATTGCCAAATAATCTACAATCCAATATTCTGTAATACCTAAGCGTTGATATTCATCTAAATAGTCATCTTCCCAATTAGTTGATGTCACTTCTACAGCTAATTGGATAGGTTCTTCAAGTGCAGCATAAGCAGAACGATTTGAGCGCCATTTATCTTTATCTATGACACTTACATCAGGCTTGCGCCCTTGTTCTATTTCATTGGCAGTTATAGTTTTAAAGACTGCTGTGTTATTAACTACATAATTTAAGTTTTGCCGCCTAATTTCGTCATTGAAACCAAATAATAAAAAATTAGCGACATCATCATGATTTCTCGTTGCACGCACTTCTACAATTTCTCCATCTACAAGTTCATATAAACCTTCCTCTGGACACTGTTCTAAAAATTGATCAAAAGTTAATTTTTGTTTGGTGTATGTTTTCATAACGCTATGTCTCTTTAAACTTTCTGAATAAATCGCCGCCCTAGTAAACCTTGGGGTCTAACTAATAGCATGATAAACAAAATTCCAAAGGCTACTGCGTCTTTATAACCAGAGAATTCAGCAGGGACAAACGCCTCCACTAATCCAATTACTAAGCCTCCCACCACAGCACCGGGAATACTACCTAAACCACCTAAAACAATTACCGCTAAACCCCGTAAACCAAAAGCAATGCCGAAATATGGCCCTGCAATACTAACACTAGAGGCGACTAAAGTTCCTGCTAATCCTGCTAAAAAACTGCTGATGAAGAATGTTAGGATGATAAAGCGATCGCTATTAATTCCTAACAAACTAGCCGTAGTTGGATCTTCTGCGATCGCTTGCATTGCCTTACCATATTTAGTCCGATTGATAAAATAGGTAAGAATTGCCACAATCACCACTGATACACTAAAAATTACCACCTGAACACTACGAATCGGAATTGGGTTTTCTGGACTACCAAAGTTAATTGCAGGTGGCAAATTACCGTAAGTATTTGCGGGGTATGTGTAACTTTCTGCACCTACTAAATATTGGATTAAATTCACAATTACCACTGCTACCCCCAAGCTGGAAACAACAGTTAGCAAAGGATCAGATCCTTGACGGCGCAAAGGTTGAAAAGCAACCCGTTCCATGACTACCCCTACCAATCCCGCCAAGGTACTTCCTAATATCAAAGCTATAGCAAATGGTAATTGTATCGGTAGGGCTGCATTAGCTAACAAGCCATTAAATCCAAAACTACCACCCATGAGTGCATAAGTGAAATATGCACCCAATGTAAAAATCGCGCCATGAGCTAAATTAATGATGCCCAAAATAGAATAAACCAAGGTATATCCTAACGCAAAAATTGCATAGACGCTGCCGATGGATAACCCATTTAATAATTGCTGCAAAAACAGATTGATATTCATGTAGCAACTATTTTAGAAATGTGAATTTACCTTGGCTTCCATCTTTTTCCATCTTTATTTGGGCTACATAGAAATCTTTTTGTACAACTTCACCTATGGGAGTAAAACCAATTTCACCTAATGGTGTATTGTATATTCCGCTAAGTATCTGTTTGTTTAACTCTGTCCGCAATTCTGGTAGCTGTAATTTGTTAACTTTGCTTTTTTTATCTAAAGCTTGAAGTGCTTCGACATAAACTTGCACTGCTGCAAAAGCTTGGGCACTAAATTGGGGTGGCTCTTTTTTGTATTCGTCAGTATAAGCTTTACGAAATGCTGCGTTAATTTCACCTGGATGTTCTGGACTGTAGGCTTGAGCAATCAAAACGCCATCACAAAGTGCCTTGCAAACTGACAATATATTCGAGGTATTTAAACCATTTCCACCGACAATTAAGCCTTTGTAACCTAGTTCCCGCAATTGTCGGACTAAATTTCCACCATCAGCAGCCAGACCAGAAATAATCACCAAATCTGGTTTTAGATTAATTGCATTGGTAGCTTGACTTTGAAAATCTGTATCGCTGGTTTGGAACTTTTGTACTGTTACCAATTCCAGCCCTTGATCCTTAACTGTTTGTTGAAAAATTTCCGTTTCTGACTTGCTAAATGCATCATTTTGAGCATAGAAAACTGCAACCTTTTTAACTTGGGGATTTTGCTTAAGTGCAGCTTTCACCGAATTAGGCGCGACAACGGAAACTGGCGCAGAAACACGAGCAATGTAATCACCAATTTCGGGAATATTGTTAGCAGTATTTGATGGACCAATAACTGGTACTTTTGCACGTTCGGCAATAGGATCAGCACTAAAAGCTTGCTGTGATAAAGTTGGACCCACAATTCCAATAACTTTATCTTTGTTAATTAGAGTTTGAAAAGCGTTAATTGTCCCTGCTTCATCACCGCTAGTATCTTGAAACACCAATTTAATTGGTGTGCCATTAACACCACCTTTACTATTAAAATACTTCTCGGCAAGTTTGGCTCCAGCAACTTGCTCTTGACCTAGTAATGCTACATTGCTTGTTTGGGCAACAGCAATACCGATAGGAATAGCACCCGACAATGTACCCGTTGTCGCTGCGGTGTCGGTTGCAGTGTTATTTGTGGTACTATTTGGAGAATTTGTCACAGCCACAGGGTCACCGCCGCCACCACAGCCTGCCAATAGCAAAGCACAAGTTGATAATAATGCTGTTGTTCGAGCGATCGCTTTGTTCATCGTTAAATAGTCATGTAGTTATTAGATATTCGGCAAAAGCCAATACTAAAGTTGATAATCTGCAAACAAAATGACGCAGATTTCCACTTTTGCACGAATTATATTAAATCATTCTTATTTGAACATGCAAAGACAAATATTCAAAGTGTTTGTAAATACAAATTATTATAAATAGTGATAATATTATCATTCCCCGCTTCTATTTGGGAATGTGCTGTAAAGTTGCTTTGTCAGTTCAGTTAAGTACTAAGTAAGGACTTTTAAGCCCTTTTTTCACTATCAGCTAATCCTTTGGGTTCGTAGTGACGACAACCATTACAGGGGCCTTCGGGGTTGACAGCACAACGCATGTAGCCAGATCGGGCATTAAATTTACAGCTGATATCGCCAATCAGATAACCTACCCCTTCTAAATAATAGCGATCGCTCTCAATCTGTGTAAGGTTTTGCCGTCCCTGCACTGCTGGGAAATTCATGGCTGCTTGTCTGAGCCGTAGGCGCGATCGCAAATGGGTTTTGCGGATCACCCACAGGGAAATCAGGGACGGTAAAAAACCAACGGCAATCACTAAAAGTGTCTTTAACACCTTCTTTTTACCTCTTCTGTGCGCTGATTGATTGTCCCTGATGTTACACTCTGGTTTTACGGAAGTGCAAATCTTAGGGCAGTTTTGCCTCTTTGCAACCATATTTGGTGGCAAAGAGGCAATGGCAGTATAGTAGGCAATTTTGAGAAAGAAGTTCCTTCTGCCACTTCAATCAGCATAACTGCTACAACCTCAAGGGTGAAATGCCGTTGAATGTTGAGAATTTTAAGATTTGTTGACTAATACCTTTTGTACAAGCGTTTTGTGTGATTTCCACTCTTGTTTTTTCTGTGTCGCTGCGATGCTAATCTTTTTTTGGTTTGCTGACGAAGTTGCTGTGCTAGCAGTGCGGCTTCTCTTTCGGCTCGGAATAAATCAACTCTTCGCGTTGTCAGAATAAATGATTTGTCAGACTTTCGTTTCACCCAAGGGACGCTAACTGCGAAATACTGACAAAGATTTTTCCACGGCTCCTTCTTCAAGAATGGGGAACCTTTTTGAGTATTCAGTGTGTTAGCGATCGCTTTCAACTCCAATATCGCAGTTTCTAACTCTCCTGCCATTTGATTGATGCGTTCTACTTGTGCAATCAAACGCTCCTGTTCACTGATGATTTTTTCCTCTTGGAGTCGCAGTGGCACTATAGCAGTAGTTACAGATGTAGGCTGCAACAGCGAAACTTTCAGCAAAATGGGCTTTTTGTCGGTATCTTGGATTTTTTTCATACTACCTCAAGCAAGGCTAGCTGACTTGTAAGGCATTTTAGCAGCATTTTAGTACAAATGTACTAAGTAAAAATATATTTACCTTGAACATCAGTGGCCGCAAGGTGCTGTATCCTCTGAAATACCTTTAATCACATTCCTTATGAGATTGAGAAAATACGAAATAGCTGATACGGAAGAAATGATGAAATTGTTCTACGACACTGTTCATGAAGTAAATATTCACGATTACACAGCAGAACAAGTAGATGCTTGGGCACCAGTAAACATGGATATTGAAGTTTGGGTTAAAAGTTTAGAAAGTAACTTTACTTATGTAGCAGAAGAAAATGGCAAAATTATTGGTTTTGGAGAATTAGAGGCTAATGGTCATATTAACCGTTTCTATTGTCATAAAGATTTTCAAAGGAAAGGCGTTGGTAAGAAAATCTTAGAACAGATTGAATTAAAAGCGAAGTTTTTAGGGGTTGAAAAGTTATTTACAGAAGTCAGTATTACAGCGAAACCTTTTTTTGAAAAGCAGGGATTTATTGTTATAAAAAAGCAAGAGATTGAGCGTAGAGGACAAAAGTTTATAAACTTTGTCATGGAGAAAAATATCAAAGCAGGATAATAATTTGTTGAATGCTAGCGAAACAATCAATCTTAAACTCAAGACTAGTACCGCAAGGCGGAATTAAAAATTAAAAATTAAAAATTAAAAATGAAGACAACGTAAGGGTTTTGTTGATTGGGAATGGGTGGTTTATTTCCGCCGTGCTGTACTAGTTACAGCCCAATCCCAACAAGGTACAAGCACTACGCATCACGATGCTAGATACTAAGAAACTATACTCAAATCCCAAAGATTGAGCAGCCTTGACTTTTATCGGAATGTAATTAAAATCTTTTTTTATCTATTTATTCACATCCAGCAACCGCGAAGTTTCTAACCGACTCATCCACTTCTCTAAATAAACTCGATTACCTTTTGCTTCATCTGGATCTTTAGTATCCAAAGGATAAGGCATTAGCCCCAAAATCGTTGCTGTGGTCACACAAAACATCGACTTTTGGAAACTTATGCAAATTTGGACTAGCAAATCATCTTCACCCCGAAGACTGCGACGATAAATTTCGTGCAAATACTCTGGAAGATAATGACGCATATCTTGCATCAACAAGGTGGGAGGAATACCAGCGCCGCCGATGGGCAAAGGATCGGCATACAATGCGCCATATTGAAATCGAGTTTGATCTGGGGGAATTTGATATCCTTGGGCATTGTATGAAACTGTTCCGTGGAAAGGAGTTCCTCGGAAGAATACTGCTTCTACATAAGGTATTGCTGTATCTGCTAAGAAGGTCAAACCAACACTTTTGGGAATGATTTCATAGACCTTACCTCGAATTTTGACGGCGTAGGTAATTGGGTTTGATGCATTTGCCACTAACCCCGCTTTAATATGTTCTACAACTTCGGGAATCGATTTGATTTTGCCTTGGTCGTAAAGGTCTGATAGGCTGAGGAAGATATCAGCCATTACTCGCCAGAATTGGCCTAAACCTGTGTAGTAAGCAGAGACGCGCAAATGTTCTGTTAAGAAATCTGGAAATAGTTGGTTGATACCCGGAATGAAGGGATTATTTTGAAATTTTGCGGCAATAACAGCTTGCGCTCTTTCTTTAAATTCATTTGTATCTAGATATGTATCTAGTCCACCGCCACCGTGCCACATCATACCTTTCATGCAATACTCGGCATATTCAAAGTTAATTCGATCATGCCACCAGTGACGGAGTAATTTCTGAAAAGAAACCTCTCCATTAAAGTATTTAAAAAATGGGAAAAATATTAAAAACTGATGCTCGGCAATATAGTTAAGATTTTTTGAGTAGGCATCTAAAACTACGCCATAGCTTTTAAGAATACCAACAACTTCGAGCACATTTTCTGGACTATCAGGGAGTAATGCTTCTCCTTTTTGCAGACGTTCAATATACTCAGCTAAGGGATTGTGAGGAGCTTTCTTTTTAGTAATTACCATTGCTATCTATCCAAAAAGTTTAGGGATTGGGTACTGGGGACTGGGGATTGGGTATTGGGTATTGGGTACTGGGTATTGGGTATTATGTATTCAAAAAAATCTTCCCTAGTCGCTAATTCCTAGTCCCCAGTCCCCAATCCTTAATCCCCAGTCCCCATTACTTTATCCAAGGACACTGCTACTACTACGTTTTGGGTATTTACCATTGCTGTAATCGTTGGTTCAGTCCAGCGGACTAACCAACCAGGTTGAATCCCGAAAATCACGATCAATATAGCTAAAATTGCAGGTGGGATGCGATCGCTCCAATACACACGTGGTAAGTTGATAACCTGTGCAGACAGGCGGCCAAAAAAGGCGCGGTTGACAAGAATTAAGAAGTAAACTGCTGTTAAACCAGTACCAAGCATACATAGCAATGTTTGCACTGGGAAAACTGGAAAACTTCCCCGATAAACTATAAATTCGGAGATGAAGCCTAGCATTCCCGGTATACCAGCGCTGGCCATGACTCCGACAATCATCAAGCTACCGATTACTGGCATACCCCGTTCTGGGTTCAGCAATCCTTGAATGACTTCTAAATCTCGACTTCCGGCTTTTTTATACACAACCCCTACTAGCAAAAACAGCATTGCAGAAATCAAGCCGTGGCTAATCATTTGCATTACAGCACCCAACACACTTAAAGGTGTAGCCGCTGCCGCCGCTAAAAGCACATAACCCATGTGTCCAATGGAACTGTATGCTACCATTTTTTTCATATCGGTTTGAGCGATCGCGCAGGATGAACCATACAGCACACTTACCACTGCCCAAGTCGCCAACCAAGGAGCTAGATAATTCCAAGCTTCTGGCAATAAGTTCATCCCAAATCGCAGTAAGCCGTAAGTTCCCAACTTCAATAGCACCCCAGCCAATAGCACTGAAATCGGTGTAGAAGCTTCAACGTGAGCATCTGGCAACCAAGTATGGAAGGGAACTAAGGGAATTTTAATCCCAAAACCTATCAAAATTCCCGCTAGCAGTAAAAGCTGTGTCCCTAGAGGTAAAGTTGTCGCGTTCAAGGTTGCTAGTGCAAAGTTAGAGGAACCACTCAGCCAAACCATGCCGAGGAAACTTGCTAAAATCAGGATTCCTGAAACGGCTGTATAAATGAGAAATTTGGTAGCAGCATAACCCCGCTTTGCACCACCCCAAATAGCTATCAATAGATACAGCGGAATCAGTTCTAATTCGTAAAATAGGAAAAATAGCAGTAAATCCTGTGCCAGAAAGGCTCCAGTCACCCCAGCGCTTAATAATAGTATCAAAGAGTAATAAAATTTAGGACGCTGTAGGGATTCATCACTGCTGTAAATGGCAATGGAAGTTAACAATCCATTTAAAGCCAGCAACGGTAAAGATAAACCATCTATCCCAAGGTTATAATTCAAACCTAAAGCATCTACCCAAGGGATAGATTCAGCAAACTGTTGAGTAATTTCCCCTGGATGAAACTGAATTGCTAGTACGATTGTCCATAAGAAAGCGATACTGGCAAAGACTAAAGCCACCCCACGGGCAAATTTCCCATTGATGCCAGAGGGCGAGAAACCAATTAAAGCTGCACCGATTAACGGCACTAGAATTAAAACACTAAGCATAAGTAGGTATGGAATGGGGGATTGGGGACTGGGGACTGGGGATAAGGGGTAATGGGGACTGGGGATTGGGGACTGGGAAAAAACTCTTACCCAATCACAAATGACCAATGACCAATGACAATAT
Organism: Nostoc edaphicum CCNP1411; assembly: GCF_014023275.1. Lineage (NCBI taxonomy): Bacteria > Bacillati > Cyanobacteriota > Cyanophyceae > Nostocales > Nostocaceae > Nostoc > Nostoc edaphicum. The sequence goes on along the minus strand of NZ_CP054698.1, from coordinate 3,400,892 downwards.
CTTTAAAAAGGTAATTTATCTAGTAAACCCAATGACCAGCTGATGAAAAAACCCAGAACGCTGACAACTGCTAGGATGGTCAACATATAGCCCTGAGATTGCCCAGAAATGCTGTACTTTAAAGTTTGCCCGCTAAAAATGGTCGCAAACCCAACCAAGTTTACGAAACCATCGACTAAGTAGCGATCGCTCCAAGCAGAAATTTTAGATAGCAGTGCTACTGCACTCACCACGGTTACAAGATAAACTCGGTCAATATAAAAATCATAACCTAACAAGTCTTGCAGAAATCTCCACGCCAATATTCTCGATCTTGACCAAGCTTTGTGTAGATAAACTGTACACCCAAGACCTACCCCGACTACGGTAGAAGTAAACAATGCTAACGCCACATACCAATTAATACTTTCCCAATCGGGTAGTAAGTACCATTGTTGTAGCATCAAAGGTACAAGCAGAGTCAGGACTGTGAGAATCACCATTGGCAGCGCCATCTGCCAACCAACTTCTGGCGTGCGACGGGTCTTCTGTTGCGGTTTCCCCCAGAAGACTAATCTAAATACTCTGGTCAAGTTGAATGCTGTCAAGCCATTGACTAATACTAAAACCCCAATTACCCAAGGGCTAATATTCACGAAACCGTCAGCCCATGCTAACATTGCCCAGAAACTTCCTAGTGGTAGCAGTGTTACCATCCCCGCTGAACCGACTACAAAGGCTGTGGTGGTGGCTGGCATCCGCGACCACAGACCGCCCATTTCTGTTAAGTCTTGGCTTTGGGTAGTCAAGATGACTGAACCGGAACTCATGAATAATAATGCTTTTGCGATCGCATGAGTTAACAGCAACATCAAGGCTACACCCCCTTGCTGCAACCCCACTGCCAAAAACACTAACCCCATGTATGCACTGGTGGAATGAGATAGCGATCGCTTAATGTCAATTTGAGCTATAGATACTAATGTTGCCCCAATCGCCGTTACCGTGCCCATAACTACCAAGGCATTCAAAGCAACTGGTGACAATGCTAATAATGGTTGAAATTTATACAGTAAATAAGCACCACCAGCAACTACCAGCGAGTTCCGCATTACTGAGGCGGGGTTTGGCCCTTCCATTGCCTCATCTAACCACAGGTGCAGTGGAAATTGGGCACATTTACCAGCAGGCCCAGCAATTAACGCCAACCCCAGCAATGCTGATGTCATTGGACTTAAATTAGCTGTTTGCGCCCACTCATATAAATCCGAAAAGTTCAAACTCCCAGCTAAGGTGGAAAGTGTCACTACAGCCATCAGCAGCAACAAGTCTCCCACCCGTTTAGTCCAAAACGCATCCCGCGCCGCCGTCACTACTAGAGGTTGAGCATACCAGAACCCCACCAGCAAGTAAGTCGAAAGTGTCAGGACTTCCAAAAGGGCATAGCTGAGAAACAAAGAATCACTGATCGCTAGACCACTCAGCGCCGCCTCAAAAAATCCCAGCAGCGCAAAAAAACGTGCCAACGACCAGTCCTTTTCCATGTAACCCAGAGCGTAAACTTGTGCCAGTAAACTTAACCCCGTAATTAAAACTGTTGCCCCAATACTGACTGACGACAGTTCCAAGTTAAAAGATAAGTCTAAATCAGCAGCTTTGAACCAGGCAATTAGTAACTTTTCTGGTTCTCTATCCCAGATTTTTTGAAATACAAACAGGCTATGGACAAAGGCCACAACGGTCGTCAACAAATTGAAGTATGCCGCAGGTCTTGGCCCTGTTCGCTTAATTATTCCTATTCCCCACGGCAAGGTCAAAATTGCACCCAATAAGCTATAAAAAGGCACAAACCAACTTGTTGAAAATAGAAATTGATCCATTTAAATTTTCCTTGACGACTCAGCCTTAATTTTAAAAAACTTTCAAACAATTATTTATTTATTAAAATAAATCTACCAAAAGCCCGATGTTTTTTTAATATTTTTTAAAGTCAATTTCCATGAAGAATTTTACTTAACGTTACCCTATTAAATATAAGTAAAATATAACTTTACATAAGCAAAAGCATTTACTTCCCTTAACATCACTGACCTTTTTACATTTGTATTTCTACTTTAAGCAAAGTAATTTATACGATATATTTGAAAAAATTATCTATTTTTCACCTAGTCCTTGTACATACAGTTATTTTTGAGGAAAGATAGATGCAGCAAAAGACGCAGCCTATGCTTGCCCTTTGCGAGATAGGATTAGCCTTGGTTATGAATGTCGTTTTGTAAATGTGATAAAGAAATTATAAAGCATAAGTGGCTGCTCTAGGAATCAGTGAACTTTAATTGCCCAGAAGCACAGATAAATTTTTGTTAAGTTTTTTAAAACTTTCTTATCATAAACTATTATAGTGATTTATATTGCCAGGGACGCCAAGCTTTCCTATGCTTAATTTGGAAGTGTTTTCTTAGCTCTAAGATAAAGCTCTCCCCGTCAAAAATTTCAAACAACAGTACTGATTAGATTCATTTTGTAGGAGTTCTGCGATGCCAATTGCAGTTGGGATGATTGAAACGAAGGGCTTTCCGGCAGTAGTGGAAGCTGCTGATGCGATGGTGAAAGCCGCCCGTGTCACTTTAGTAGGCTATGAAAAAATTGGTAGCGCTCGTGTCACAGTGATAGTTAGGGGAGATGTATCGGAAGTTCAAGCTTCTGTAGCAGCTGGGGTTGAAGCGGCGAAAAGAGTCTTTGGTGGTGAAGTGTTATCCACTCATATCATTGCTCGTCCTCACGAAAACCTGGAGTACGTCTTGCCGATACGTTACACAGAAGCGGTAGAACAATTCCGTACTTAAAAGCTGTTTAAACAAAGTAATTAACGCTCTTTGCCTGAAAAGAGCATCACTTTTGTCCAAGGCTAAAAACTTTCAAATAGGGATTAAAACTAATGTCAATTGCAGTGGGAATGGTTGAAACGCTAGGCTTTCCAGCAGTAGTGGAAGCTGCTGATGCAATGGTGAAAGCTGCCCGCGTCACCTTAGTAGGTTATGAAAAAATTGGTAGTGGTCGAGTGACGGTCATTGTCCGTGGTGACGTTTCGGAAGTGCAAGCTTCTGTGGCCGCAGGAGTTGAATCTGTAAAGCGAGTTAATGGCGGACAAGTGCTGTCTACTCACATCATTGCTCGTCCTCATGAAAACTTGGAATACGTCCTCCCAATTCGTTATACAGAAGACGTAGAGCAGTTCCGGGAAAATGTGAATGCAATTCGCCCTTTCGGTAGAAGACCGTAATTTGTAATGCAAGTTGCCAAAGTTCGCGGCACAGTAGTTAGCACCCAAAAAGATCCAAGTCTCAGAGGTGTGAAACTACTGTTGTTACAATTAGTGGATGAAGATGGAAACATCCTGCCACAATACGAGGTAGCAGCAGATAGTGTAGGAGCAGGAGTAGATGAGTGGGTACTTGTCAGTCGTGGTAGTGCCGCTCGTCAAGTTACTGGAAATGAACAACGCCCATTAGATGCAGTGGTGGTGGCGATCATAGATACCATTTACGTTGAAGATCGCCTTATTTACAGTAAAAAAGATCAATATCAATAGTCATTAGTCATTGGTCATTAGTCATTAGTCATTAGCTCTCGACAAAGGACAAATGACAACTGACAAATGACAACTGAACAAATGACAATACAGGAGGAATCTCGCGATGGCAGTCCGCAGCACGGCGGCACCCCCAACCCCGTGGTCAAGGAATTTAGCTGAACCCAAAGTCCATGAAACTGCCTTTGTACATTCATTTTCCAATCTGATTGGGGATGTACGAATAGGTGCAAATGTAATCGTTGCTCCGGGGACTACGATTAGAGCGGATGAAGGCACACCTTTTTATTTGGGTGAAAACACCAATATTCAAGATGGTGTTGTCATTCATGGGTTGGAGCAAGGCCGAGTAATTGGCGATGACCAAAATAAATACTCAGTATGGATTGGTAAAAACGCTTGCATTACCCACATGGCTCTAATTCACGGGCCAGCTTATGTAGGTGATAATTCCTTCATTGGCTTTCGCTCTACGGTGTTTAATGCCAGGGTGGGTGCAGGTTGCATCGTGATGATGCACGCTTTAATTCAAGACGTAGAGATTCCCCCTGGTAAATATATACCTTCGGGAGCGATAATTACCAGCCAGCAGCAAGCTGATCGCTTGCCAGATGTGCAAGATCAGGATAAGGAATTTGCTCATCATGTGGTTGGAATTAATCAGGCATTACGAGCTGGTTATCTCTGTGCTGCGGATAGCAAATGTATAGCACCCATTCGGGATGAGAACGCTAAATCTTATACAGGTAATGGTATTACTGTTTTAGAGTTGGAAAGGAGTAGTGAAGTGTCGAGCAATAGCTTGGGTGCAGAAACAATAGATCAGTTGCGGTATCTATTGGGGCAAGGGTATAAAATTGGTACGGAACATGTAGATCAAAGACGATTCCGCACTGGTTCTTGGACTAGTTGTCAGCCAATCGAACCGAGATCAATCGGTGAAGCGATCGCAGCATTAGAAAGCTGTGTAAATGATCATAGCGGTGAGTATGTCCGACTGTTTGGCATTGACAAAGATAGACGGCGTGTGCTAGAAGCTATCATCCAACGTCCTGATGATGATGCAAAACCAGCTACCAGCTTTAAAGCGCCGACTAGTCATAGCAATGGCAGCTACAGCAGCAGTAATGGTAACGGTAACGGTTCTAGCAGTGGCAAAGTCAGTGGCGAAACTCTAGAACAAATCCGCCACTTGTTGGCAGGTGGTTATAAAATTGGTATGGAACACGTAGATGAACGTCGTTTCCGCACTGGTTCTTGGACTAGTTGCAAGCCAATTGAAGCAACTTCCACAAATCAAGTCATCTCCGCCTTAGAAGAATGCATAGCAAGCCATCAAGGCGAATATGTGCGTTTAATCGGTATTGATACCAAAGCCAAACGGCGGGTATTAGAGACTATTATCCAACGTCCAAATGGTCAAGTAGCTTCCTCTGGTAGTCAGAAATCATTTACTACTAGTGCAGCACCCTCTTCTACAGGAACAGCTACCAGTAACCGCTTGAGTTCTGAAGTAGTAGACCAACTCCGGCATTTATTGGCTGGCGGATCGAAGATTAGCCTTGAACACGTAGATGAGCGCCGCTTCCGTACAGGTTCCTGGACTAGTACCGGTCAAATTCAAGCCTCCTCAGAAAGAGAAGCGATCGCAGCCGTAGAAAGACAACTCGGCGAATATCCAGGGGAATATGTACGCTTAATTGGTATTGACCCTAAAGCCAAACGGCGGGTATTAGAGACTATTATCCAACGTCCAAATGGTCAAGTAGCCTCTTCTGGCAGTCAAAGTCAAAAATCATTTACTAGCAGTACACCCTCTGCTACTGCAACAGCAACAGCTACCAGTACGCGCTTGAGTACAGAAGTAGTAGGTCAACTCCGGCAATTATTGGCTAGCGGCTCAAAAATTAGCATTGAGCATGTAGATCAACGGCGGTTCCGTACTGGTTCCTGGACTAGTACCGGTCAAATTCAAGCCTCTTCAGAAAGAGAAGCGCTCGCAGCCGTAGAAAGACAACTCGGCGAATATCCAGGGGAATATGTACGCTTAATTGGTGTTGACCCCAAAGCCAAGCGTCGGGTATTAGAAACGATTATTCAACGACCATAGCAGTACTGAGTGCTGAGTTAAAAGTGCTGTTAGCGGTAGCGGGGCGTTTAGCCCGTGCTGAGTTAACACTTTAAAGACACCAGTCACACCAACTGTAAACTCAGATTTTAGAACATACTAATCACTAAGTACTAATTACTCAGTACTAATTACTCAGCACTCAGCACTCAGCACTCAGCACTACACCTGCTTCCGAGGTTAAAATTTCCATGTCTGTGCCGCCACTGCGCCTCAGCAATAACTTTGATACTTACATTAGTGGTGAGGTGACTATTCATCCAAGCGCGGTACTTGCACCTGGGGTGATCCTCCAAGCGGCTTTAAACAGCAAGATCATCATTGGGCCAGGGGTCTGTATTGGTATGGGAGCAATTCTCCAAGTCCATGAAGGAACCTTAGAGGTAGAAGCAGGTGCAAACCTGGGAGCCGGGTTTTTGATGGTTGGCAAGGGCAAAATTGGAGCAAATGCTTGCATTGGTTCAGCAACAACAGTTTTTAACTATTCGGTTGAACCTGGAGAAGTAGTGCCACCGGGTTCAATTCTAGGAGACACCAGTCGGCAAATTACTCAAACAAAGCAACTAGAACCATCTACAAATAACCCAGCTTCTACAAATACATCACCGCAGCAGGAAGAAGAAAATGGCTTAGGGGGAGTTAAGGAAAAGGTAGTTTCCTCAACTAACTTCTCAGCTTCGGCTTTTGTGGATTTTAAACAAAACAAGTCGATTTCTTACTTTAAATCTCCCGCCACTCCAGAAAGCCAGCCTCCTCCGGTGGAAGAACCGGTCAATAATGCTGACTCCATCTTGGAAGAAGCCGCCCAAACGTCTACAGAACATAACTCAGACCCCAGTCAGCCAACCACAGAATCCCCTAACGGTTTCGGGACTCAAATTTATGGACAAGGGAGTATAAGCAGACTGTTGACTACATTGTTTCCTCATAGACAATCATTGAACGACCCAAACTCTGACAATCAGTCCGAGTAAGTGTTAATTGTAAGTTGTCGGCTTTTTCCGTATTTTGGAGAATTGACATGGAAACATATAATCAACGGCCTATTCGTGCCATCCAGGGAGCAAGTAGTCAAGAAACCTTTCAGGATACTGCTTTGGGTTTAGTTTCTACCCGCAGCTTTCCAGCGATCGTTGGTACAGCGGATATGATGCTGAAGTCAGCGGGAGTTCACCTCATTGGGTATGAAAAAACTGGTAGTGGTCATTGTACTGCGATCGTCCGGGGTGGAATTGCTGACGTGCGTCTGGCGGTAGAATCTGGTGTGCAAACGGCTGAACAGTTTGGTCAGCTAGTTTCTAGTTTGGTGATTCCCCGGCCTTATCCCAACTTAGATATAGTGCTTCCCATCACAACCCGTTTTACTAAATTGATGGAAGAGGGCAATTACAGCCGTCTGAGTAATCAAGCAATTGGTTTGGTAGAAACGCGAGGATTTCCAGCGATGGTAGGAGCTTGTGATGCCATGCTCAAAGCTGCTGATGTTCAGTTAGCAGCCTATGAAAAAATTGGTGCGGGTTTATGTACAGCCATTATTCGTGGTTCCGTAGCAAATGTGGCAGTAGCAGTGGAAGCGGGAATGTTTGAAGCCGAACGCATTGGGGAATTAAATGCAGTCATGGTAATTCCCCGACCTCTCGACGAAATGGAGCTAACCTTGCCATTAGCAAGATGTTGGATAGAAGAACGCGAACCGTTAAACTTACCAGTGAATATTAAAGAACAAGTTGCCGAAATCGAGGTACTAAGATTACCAGATTTAACCAAGCTACCTACAAAAGTTCAAGAAGAATTATGGAATGATGAATGATGATAGATGAATTTTGAAAAACCATCATTCAACATTCATCGTTTAGATGGAAGGCATCTTACGCTTTTGCTGTTCTGATAATAGCTTCTTCAATCCATAAGTAGAATACTTTTGTTTTAATATAAATAATAGAGTTTTATCTATAATGAAACTCGTAACTTTCTGTGAGCATTGCTATATCATTTGCCAGTGTTCAGCAATACTAGTTATATATCTATTAATCGTTATATACAGGAGAATCACCCTTGAACCAAGCGACGCTGCACCAGTTAAAGGTGTTCGAGGCGGCGGCACGGCACAGTAGCTTTACTCGTGCTGCGGAGGAATTGTTTCTCACCCAACCTACCGTTTCTATGCAGATCAAGCAACTCACAAAATCGGTAGGTTTGCCATTATTTGAGCAAGTGGGGAAGCGATTGTATTTGACGGAGGCAGGACGGGAATTATTTGCCACTTGTCGGCAGATTTTTGACAATATAGCCCAGTATGAAATGAAGGTGGCAGATTTAAAAGGGCTAAAACAGGGACAATTACGCTTGGCAGTAATTACAACAGCAAAATACTTTATTCCACGTTTGTTAGGGCCATTTTGCGAACTCTATCCAGGGATTGATATCTCGCTGCAAGTAACAAATCACGAACAAATTTTAGAAAGAATGAGTCAAAATCTGGATGACTTATATATTATGAGTCAAATTCCAGACAATATAGATGTGACTTGTGAACCATTTTTAGAAAACCCTTTGATAGTCTTCGCACCGACTAATCATCCGTTATCCAAGGAAAAAAATATTCCTATACAACGCTTATCTAACGAACCTTTTATTATGCGGGAACCTGGATCAGGAACTCGTCGCGCCGTCCAAAAGCTATTTGAAGAAGAAGGGGTAACGGTAAAAGTCAAGCTAGAATTGGGAAGTAACGAAGCAATTAAACAAGCGATCGCAGGTGGTTTAGGAATTTCTGTTTTATCCCGTCATACCTTACTGTCAGACACTTCAGAATTTAGCATTTTAGATGTACAACACTTCCCCATTCAGCGACATTGGTACATGGTTTACCCATCTGGCAAGCAGCTATCTATTGTCGCTCGTGCCTATTATGAGTATCTACTAGCTGCGGCAAAGAATTTTGTCGAGCAAAATGTTGATCCTGTTTCTAATAGTGCGTTTGAACCAAGTCACGGGTAAAATAATTCGTAATTCGTAATTCGTAATTACGAATTACCTAAAAGGGTTGACTGTTAGACCAGTAAACATTGACAATTAACCAGCAGAATCATTAAGAATGGGGGAAAACTAGTAGTGGTTAACCCGGAAATACCATCTTGGCGCAAAACAGTACAAAGCGAGATTGTAGCTGTTACCGTGTATGCTGACAGAGCATTGGTTACACGGCGGAGTGTAGTTGATTTAACAGGAATTGAACAGGAATTAGTAATTACCGCAATGCCAATGACTCTAGAAACTGAGTCTGTTAGGGTTAGCGGTACAGGTACGGTAGCGGTGCGCTTGGTGGGAGTTAGTAGCGATCGCATCTACACTACTGAACCTGTAGCGGAGCGAGTCGCACATTTGACAAGGCAAATTCAGCAATTAGAAGCAGAAAAACGCCACCTGCAAGCTCAGGTGGATGCTTTAGCATTGCAATCTAGTTTTATCGCTGGCTTACGTGAAAAAACAGAAGAACCCTTTTCACAGAGTTTGTCTCGGAAAAATCTCAGCCTTAGCGAAACTTTGGATTTTTTGAACTTTCTCGGAAGCCAGTATAGTGAATATGCGATCGCATCTGGAGAGTGCAAAACCCAACAGCAGGAATTAGACAAACAACTGCAAGCACTCCACACCTCATTGCAAAAAATTCAAACGCCCCATCCAAAAGAGAGTTTTAACTTAGTTGTAGCAGTTGAAGTAGCGGGTGAAGGAAAATTTGAATTAGAGGTATCTTACATAGTAAATCGCGCTAGTTGGAATCCGCTTTATGACTTACGCTTTAGCACTACCAGCGATATTGTACATCTGAGCTACCTTGCAGAAATTACTCAAAGCACTGGCGAAGATTGGATTGGTGCAAATCTTACCCTTTCTACCGCTAAACCGGGATTAGGTACACTCCCACCCAAACTTGAACCCTGGTATATTGATGCGCCACGTCCACAACTGTTACAACGACACCGATTTACTGCCCAGCCACCACTGCTACCTACCATAGCAGAACCGCCTGCTTCTGCTGCCAGAGCGGATTGGCAAGAACAAGATGAAGTTGCACAAGATAGTCTGATCGCAGCAGAAACCGTTACAGCAGAAGTATCCAAAGAAGGTAGTGTAGTTACCTTTAAATTGAATAGTGGTGGCAATATTCCCAGTGATGGCGCACCCCATAAAACTACGATTTTTAATGATGATTATCCTTGTAGCTTCGATTATGTCGCAATGCCGCGCTTGGTAAGCTTTGCTTATCTACAAGCGAATGTAAAAAATAATCCCAACGGTGCAACTTTGTTACCAGGTAAAGCGAATATTTTCCGCGACAACGTTTTTGTCGGCACTACTGGGTTGGAGAATATTGCACCAGGGCAAGAATTCAAACTGAACTTAGGAATTGACGAAGGTTTAAAAATTGAGCGCGACTTAGTTGAACGTCTGGTAGATAAAAGATTAATTAGTAACCAGCGCCGGATTACTTATAGTTATCGGCTGATAATTACTAACTTACTCGACAAAGAGCTAAATCTGAAACTAACTGAACAATTGCCAGTTAGCCGCAACGAGCAAATTAAAGTGCGTCTCAGTCGTAGCAACCCACAAATTCAACTTGGTGAAATGGGGATTTTAGAATGGCTGTTAACTCTTCCAGCCCAAGAGCGACGAGAGATATATTACCAGTTTAATGTTGAACATCCACCTGACCTAATGGTAGTTGGGTTAGATATCTAGGGAATCCCAAAATTAAAGGAGGCATTCAAGATCCGCCTCGTAACTTTGCCACTTAGAGCGACAAGAAACTTTGGGACGCTCAAAAGTAAGCGGGAGCATCTCACTTTTACAAATATACCAGGCGATTAGAAATCGCGGCTACACGGACTCAAAGAATTTGAAACCCACGGAGGTGGGTTTTGTTTGTATAGCCGCGAATTTCATTCGCCAGAGCTAGCTTTCTCTGGTCGTAGCAATTCTTGGTGCAATACAGTTCAGATAAGACCAAAACACTTGTAGAGACGGCGATTTATCGCGTCTTGAAAACCCACAATTTTGTACTATTAGCCCTTAACCGAACCGTATTGAGAGGCATCCGGCTTTGGCAGACTCGAACCGTCTTCGTCAGAATCCGCGATCGCTGATAAGTCAGTTTTATGTCTACCATCAGTCTTTGTTTGTCAAGTCCTATTGACGATTTGTAACAAATTTGTTATATTTGTTTACATAAGATAACAAAACAAAGAAAAAAACCATGTATACCACCACTAACGAAGACGGCATTCTCAACAACTATGCAGCAGAACCCAAGATGTACTACGCTGAGTACCCAGCAATTTGGGAACAACGTAAATACGTTTTACAGGGTCTTTTTGCAACCTTAATCGTCACCGCTTTAGTTTTGATTAGTTTTACTGTTAGCTAAGATTTTTGATTTCGGTATCGCTGTATCTCATTGTCATTCATACTTCTCTCTGTAACCCCGGTTAGTTTCGCTGGGGTTTTTTGTGTTTTACGTATCCCAGAACGGCTAATTGCCTATTTACAATCTCAAGGTATTGATCCAAATAATTTGCCTTAGCATATATGCATAGGTAACCCCAGCATGAAACGAACTCTTCGCACCCAGGCGGTGGTGAGCGAGTGAGTGATTTAGAAAACCTGATTACCCGTAGTGGCTACAACCGTTACGCTGATGAAGGATTCAGGCGTCATACAGAAATTCAAGCACGGGTGAAAAAGCTACTCGTAGAGAAAAAAGCTAGAGAGGAAAAAAATAGGGTTTTGCTGAATCAAAAGCCAGAATTATTCGTCACTTAAACTATCAATTCCCTACTTACTTCTACTGGAGGATGATTTATGTCATCACAACTGATTCGGTTGATTTCTTTAGGCAGTATTGGCTTATCTTTGTGTCTGGGAAATTCGGCAGCAATGGCGCAATATGATTCTACTGGCGATGGTGTAGTAGTACCAACAATACCATCAGGTGGTACATCAGCACCCGTACCAATTGACACATCGACAGGTATACCACCTTCACCCTCATCTGACGGTACAACTCGGTTTAGCTGTCAGACTTACAATGGACAGTATACTGTCATGTATCAGCCACAAAGTCAACCAGGACAATTCTTTCCTTGGGCGGCGCCTGCGGCTTTAGGTGGTGGTTGGGACGCACAAAGACGTTGTGCAGCGATCGCCAGTCGCTTAGAACTTTATCGCCCAGATGGCTTACAAGAACTCCAGACATCTGTAGAAAATAACGAAAATACTGTCTGCGTCACAACTGAAACTAACCCAAACTGTAGAATTGTGCTGACAGTCCCGCGTGGTAAAGATCCTGTTGTTATTCGCAATAGCATTTTTCAAAACTTGACTATTGCTGATAGTGGACAGCAAACCATAGCTGTTAACACTTATGGCAATCGCAATAGTGGAAGCAACGAAATATATAATTTAGGACGCACACTTCTAGGTAGTGGCAATAATCGGGTTAGTTCATCTAGAAGTGGGATTAATTTGAAACCTTTCCTTGATCGCCAAGATGGTGGTACTGGAAATAATTTGCGGAGTGGAGTAGCAATTCGTCGTCAGTCTCAACCTAACGGTGCTCGTCTAGCTCCTGGTAAGTTCCGGTAAGCAAGAGTGGCTTTTAATACAAAATGACTTTCAAATAAAAAATATCCAACTACTTATTGTGGGGCGGGCATCTTGTCCGCCTTTTTTATGCAATACGCTTGGGTTAAGGGCTAATAGTACAAAATTGTTTTCAAGACGCGATAAATCGCCGTCTCTACATGAACTGTATTGCTTTTTTATGGGCGTAAAATTGCTGCCCCTCCGACTTCTTCAACTAAATTCAGGTGTATATCTCAGAGCAACTGACTACCAAATATTTGTTCTTTTAACCTTTTGCTAGCGGTTTCTTAATGTTGCCGAGATAACTTGAGGTTGCTGAATATGGATTAATGCTAGTAAAATCCGTAGCTTTTTTGACCACAAAATAGTTTTTTTTGATAGTGATATTGCGATTGTCAATATGACTTGATTATGTTTGCAAATTATTCCTGAATATCAGCTTTTCAGGTGGTTCTCAAACAATACAAAATAAATTGAAGGAGACGTTATTAATGGCTTTGACACAAGGCGATATTGCTTTTATCTCTTTCAATGCCGATGAAGATGGTTGGTCTATTGTCACGTTTGTAGACATAGACCCGAATACAATCATTTACTTCACTGATAACGAAGCTACTAGCCTGACATCTTTTAACACTGGGGAGTCTTATTTTCAGTGGAATTCAGGAGCTAGTACCATTACTGCTGGTACTGTAATTCGTTTCAGCGCAATTGACAATGCTGTTAATCTAGCAGCGTCGATTGGTACATTGAGTCGGGTTAGCGTTTCTGGTAGTGCTAACTATGGTCTTGCTGCATCTGATGAGACTCTTTATGCTTATCTCGGCACTAGCGCCACTGCTCCAACCACATTTTTGGCTGGTGTGTCAAGTGAGGGAACGACAAATCTAACTCCTGCTGGGCTAAGTAATGGAGTTAATGCGATCGCACTCTCGAATGACTCTGACTATGGGGTATATAATGGTTCACGCAGTGGACAAGCCAGTTTTGCAAACTACAAACCGCTTGTTAACAACGTCGCCAATTGGTTCGATGGCGGAGATGGTAGTTATGCTGCAACAGTCCCAGATACCACAAAGTTTGCGATCGCTAGTGGAAATCCCACAGTCAATTTATCTGTAAACGCTAACTCCGGAACTGAAGCAGGTACAACCCAAATTACAGTTACCGCTACTGCTTCTAGTGCTGTTTCCGGTAATCAAACAGTTAACTTAGGCGTAACGGGAACTGACATCACCGCTGGTGATTACAACCTCAGCAACAATATCATCACAATTCTTGACGGACAAACCGCAGGTTCCGTCACATTCACCGTTGTAGATGATGCTGTAATTGAAGACACAGAAACCGCTACATTAACCATCAGTAATCCTTCCGCAGGTATTACACTGGGCACTACTTCCCAAAACATCACGATCGCTGATAACGATGCTACGTTTCCAATTGTCAACTTATCCCTCAGCAGCACTACTGGCTTGGAAGCAAACACAACAGCTATCACCGTTACGGCTAATGCATCCAGTGCCGTATCTGGGAATCAGACCGTTAATTTAGGGGTTTCGGGAACAGGCATCACCGCTGGAGATTTTTACCTCACCAACAATATCATCACCATTCCTAGTGGAGAAACCACTGGTTCTGTTACCTTTATCGTTGCCGATGATGCGATCGCAGAAGGAACAGAAACCGCAACATTGACCATTGGTACACCCTCCGCAGGTATTATCCTGGGCAGCACCACTTCCCAAAATATTACGATTACCAACAATAACTCCAGCTTTTTACAGAAAATTGGTGGCTTCACCAGTACAAATGGGGCCGAAATATCCGCCTTTGATCCTGGAAGCGATCGCCTGTTTGTGGTTGCTGGCAGCATAATTGAAATTTATAACGTCAGCAATACAGGTGCAGTAACCTCGGCTGGTACTTTGACAACAGGATTTACGCCCCCCGCAGGTACGCAAGCCATTCCCAACAGCGTGGCGGTGAAAAATGGCATTGTCGCAGTCGCCTACGCCATCCAAAATACCACCACAAACGCCCAACAGATCGGACAGGTGAGTTTCTACAATGCCGCCAGTGGCAACTTCTTGAACTCGGTGGCGGTGGGTGCATTACCCGATATGCTCACCTTTACCCCCGATGGTACGAAGGTATTAGTCGCAAATGAAGGGGAACCCAACAGCTACGGGCAACCAAATTCGGTAGATCCTGAAGGTTCAGTCAGTATTATTAATATTTCTGGTGGCGTGGCTAATGCAACCGTTGCTCAAGCCTCATTTACGAGCTTCAATAGCCAAATTGCCACACTCAAAGCCGCAGGCGTGCGGATTACTGGACCCGGCTCGACGGTAGCACAAGACTTAGAACCAGAGTATATTGCAGTAGCTCCAGACGGTAAAACTGCACGGATTACCTTGCAAGAAAACAATGCGATCGCTATTCTGGATATTGCTAGCGCCACCATCACCAGCATTTTGCCTCTGGGTGCGAAAAATCACAATCTCCCAGGTAATGGATTAGATGCTAGCGATCGCGATGGTAAAATTAATATTCAGAATTGGCCGATATTTGGGTTATATCAACCCGATGCGATCGCTAGCTTCAGTGCTAACGGACAAACCTACTACATCACCGCCAACGAAGGAGATTCCCGCGACTACACTGGTTTTAGCGAGGAAATCCGGGTTGGTGCAGCCGGATATGTTTTAGATCCAACTGTTTTCCCGAATGCGGCAACTCTCAAGAATAATGCCAATCTGGGACGGTTGCAATTAACCGGGGCCACGGGTGATATCGATGGAGACAGAGATTTCGATCGGATCGAAGCATTGGGGGCGCGTTCCTTTTCGATTTGGGACGCAAGCGGTAATCAGATATTCGACAGTGGCGACCAATTTGAACAAATCACCGCAACTAAAGTACCAACCCTGTTTAACTCAGATGGTGCAGCTGATACTTTTGACAGCCGCAGTGATAACAAAGGGCCCGAACCCGAAGGTGTGGTGATCGGAGTCATCAACAACCGCACTTATGCTTTTGTGGGTTTAGAACGGACTGGCGATGTCATCGTTTATGAAGTGACAAATCCGCAAGCGCCAAGCTTCGTTCAATATATCAACACTCCCGAAGATATTGCGATCGAAGGGCTAACCTTTGTCTCGGCGGCTGATAGTCCCACAGGCAAGCCTTTGTTAGTTACCACAAACGAAGTCAGCAAAACGGTTGCGGTGTTTGAAGTAACTCCCTCCGTTCGGATTAGCGATATTCAGGGAACGGGGCATATTTCATCCTTTAGAAATCAGACTGTCAGTAATGTAGCGGGAATTGTCACGGTTAAAACAAGTAACGGTTTTTACTTGCAAGACCCTACTCCAGACAGCGACGATCGCACTTCCGAAGCCATTTTTGTTTTCACATCATCAGCACCAACTGTATCCGTCGGTGATTCTATATTAGTCAGTGGGACAGTTACAGAGTTTCGTCCAGGTAATAATGCCAATAACCTAACGACCACAGAAATTACTAGCCCGACGATAGTCAAACTCTCCAGTGGAAATGCTTTGCCAACTGCCACGATTTTGGGTAATGGCGGCAGAACTATTCCAACAACGGTAATTGATAACGACACTACCGGTAATATCGAAACTGGAACAACCACCTTTGACCCTGCCCAGGATGGCATTGATTTCTACGAAAGCTTAGAAGGAATGCTAGTCCAGATAAATAATCCTGTGGCAGTTAGTCCGACAAATTCTTTTGGGGAAATTTGGGTACTCGCAGACGATGGTGCTAATGCCACCGGACGTACAGCCCGTGGCGGTATCGTGATTAGTCCTAACGATTTTAACCCAGAGCGTATCCAAATTGATGACACACTGTTTACCTCTGGTAGCTCACCCAAAGTTAACGTTGGTGCTACTTTGGACACCATTACAGGTGTGGTGGATTATAACTTCAGCAACTATGAAGTTCTACCTACCTCAGTGACAGTGACTTCAAACACGCTGACTAGGGAAGTCACTAATTTAACTCCGACTACCGACCAGCTGACAGTTGCTACCTACAACGTTGAAAACCTTGACCCAGGTGATGATCCAACCAAGTTTAACAACCTGGCTAACCGCATTGTTAATAATCTGAAATCCCCAGATATCATTAGTCTGGAAGAAATTCAGGACAATAACGGGCCGACAAATGATAGCGTAGTTGATGCCAGTGCCACTTTCCAAAAATTAATTGATACAATCATTGCTGCTGGCGGCCCCACATATCAATATCGCCAAATTAATCCAGTAGACGATACGAACGGCGGTGAACCTGGTGGAAATATCCGGGTTGGCTTCTTATTTAATCCCAGTCGTGTCAGCTTTGTAGATCGCCCCGGTGGTAGTTCCACCACCAGCACCACAGTTACCAATGTCTCTGGTGTTCCCACAGTTTCTAATAGTCCTGGTTTAATCGACCCCACCAACTCAGCTTTTACCAGCAGTCGTAAGCCGTTAGTAGGTGAATTTACTTTCAACGGTGAAACTGTTTATGTAATTGGCAATCACTTTAACTCTAAAGGTGGCGACCAACCATTATTTGGGCCGAATCAACCACCAACTCTCACTAGCGAAACCCAGCGTCAGCAACAAGCTACCCTGGTGAAAAACTTTGTCAGCAGTATTTTAGCGATCGACCCTAATGCCAATGTCGTAGTGGCGGGTGACTTAAATGACTTTGAGTTTTCCAACCCCGTCAACACCATAGAAAGCGCTGGACTGACTTCCTTAATTGAAACGCTGCCGCAAAATGAGCGTTACACATACAACTTTGAAGGTAACGCCCAAACCCTTGACCACGTTTTAGTTAGTAACAACTTGCTCAACAAGCTAGATGGGTATGATGTCGTTCACATAAACTCAGAGTTTGCTGATCAGGATAGCGATCATGACCCTAGCGTGGCTCGGTTTAATCTCCCTAAAAACAATGCTCCCACGGTAGTAGAACCGATTGACGACCAAATCATCTCTACTAATAAACCCTTCTCTTTCAATGTCAGTAACAAATTTGCTGACATCGATCAAGGCGATACCCTCAGCTACAGTGCTACGGGCTTACCCGCTGGATCTAGTATCGTTGCAAACACAGGTGTAATATCTGGCAATATCTCCCAAACTGGGATTTTTGCAGTCACAGTCATCGCTGCTGATGGCAAAGGCGCTAATGTTAGTGATACCTTTGACCTGACTGTGGCCAATAACAAGGCGACATTTGGCAACGATATCATCTTTGTTAGCGAACTTACGGGTTTGAACAGATACATAGTCAACGCTCTAGCTGGAAGCGATCGCGTTATCGGCACTAATGGCAGTGAGTTAATAAATGGTGGAGCAGGTAATGATTACCTGGATGGCAAGGGAAGCACAGATGTACTCCTTGGCGGCGATGGCAATGACACAATTTTAGGTGGACTTGGCAGTGACGCACTTTCTGGGGGTAATGGTAATGACCGCCTGATTGGTTGGGGGGGCGGCACAAACGAAATCGACCTCCTCAACGGCGAGCAAGGTGCAGATACTTACGTCTTGGGTGATGCCAGTTCAGTTTTCTATACCAGTTCCCGCAACAGTGACTACGCCTATATTCTCAACTTCCAAGCAAACGATCAGATTCAGCTTAAGGGAGTTGCTAACAATTACTCACTAGGGTCAGTTAGATCGGACGTGGGCATTTTCACCAACAATGGAGCGGAATTGATTGCTGTTGTGGAAAACGGGTTAAACCGCAATACCAATTTGGCGACAGATACTCGTTTCGTCTTTGTTTAACGCAGATTCGGGCGATCGCTTGGCTCATGCAGAGGCGCAGAGTCGAATGGCACAAAAGCCCAAAAGGTTGTGTCGTCTCGTTCCCAGCCTGGAGGCTGGGAATGTATTTAAAAGAGGCTCTGCCTCAATTCAATCTACTGGAGGCGGCAGCCCTCCCAGAATGGATTCCCAGCCTCCAGGCTGGGAACCAGTCAGAACAAGGGCTGTATCTTTTCTTAGTGCCATTCGGCGCAGAGTCCCAGTGAGTAAGAGTTGGAATGCAAGAAACGCCCATTCCGCACTCCCAATTTTCAAAGCAGTCTCATGTCTGGAATCTACCAGAGAATTCAACTATGGTAACTACAAGCACAATTCGCTTTTCCCAGTTCAATGCTTCTTTGAATCGGAACGCTGAAGGTCAGTTATTAAGTGATTTATCTACCCCCGATAATGCTCAGGCAAAGGCAGTTGCAGAAATCATCCAGCGCAATAACCCAGATGTGCTACTAATTAACGAGTTTGACTACTCCCCGGAGGCAGTTCAACTATTCCAGCAAAATTATCTAGCCATCAGCCAAAACGGTACAACTCCCGTTGACTACCCCTACTTCTACATCGCTCCTTCCAATACGGGTATTGCCTCTGGATTTGACTTGAACAACGACGGTACAGTAGGAGATGGCGATGATGCTTTCGGATTCGGGAATTTTCCTGGTCAATATGGGATGCTGCTGCTGTCCAAATATCCCATCGATACCACCAATATCCGCACCTTCCAAAACTTCCTTTGGAAGGATATGCCCAATGCCTTGCTTCCCGATGACCTCGCAACGCCACAGCCAAATGATTGGTATTCTGACGAGGAACTCGAAGTTGTGCGTCTTTCCTCCAAGAGTCATTGGGATGTACCCATTCAAGTGAACGGCGAGACAATTCACATCCTCGCCAGCCACCCCACACCTCCAACCTTTGATGGGCCGGAAGACCGCAATGGTAAGCGCAACCACGACGAGATCCGCTTTTGGGCAGATTATGTTACTCCTGGTAAAGGTAATTACATCTATGATGATGAAGGCAAAACGGGCGGAATTGCTTCTGGGTCAAGCTTTGTGATTGTGGGTGATCAAAATGCAGACCCGTTAGATGGTGATAGTTTTGACAATGCTATTCGCCAACTGTTGCAAAATCCCAATATCAATACTAATGTCATCCCTACCAGTGTAGGTAGCCCCCAACAAGCAGATTTGCAGGGTGGTGCAAACGCTAGCCAAAAGGGTAATCCTAGCTTTGATACCGCAGACTTTGCTGATACGACTCCCGGAAATCTGCGGACTGATTACGTCTTGCCCTCCGCTGACCTGACCATTGCCAACTCAGGAGTATTTTGGCCTCTAAATACTGACCCGACATTCCCCTTGGTAGGTACTTTTCCCTTCCCCAGTTCCGACCATCGCTTGGTGTTCGCAGATGTGCAAAGTGGGCCAAATGAACCAGGTAAAACTATTCCTCGTGCAGGATTTGTGGAAGAAACTACCTTTGTTACTGGCTTTATTCCTGCTGGTGTGGGGGGTACTGTGAATGGGGTACAGACTCCACTGGGGGGACTATCTGGTGTCACTTACGACGCTGTAAATAACCGCTACTACGCTATTTCAGACGATCGCTCACAATTTGGCCCCGCCCGCTTCTACACTTTCACTGCTGATACTGAGGTGACTTTTACCAATGTCACACCTCTGAGAGATAGCAATAACAACTTATTTGCAACATTTAGCGTTGACCCAGAAGGCATTGCTTTAACCAACAATAGTACTGTTTTCATCTCTTCTGAAGGTGAAGTTAATCCTGGTGCAGGTCGAGTTAGCAATCCCTTTATTAAAGAGTTTTCGCTAGCTACGGGGCAAGAATTGCGATCGCTATTTGTCCCCAGCAAATTCCTGCCAGTAGTTCAGGATACCAACGGCAACGGTCTTGTAGATGCAGGTGACACGCAGACATCAGGTGTTTACAATAATTTGGGATTTGAAAGCCTCACCATCACACCTGACCAGAAAACCCTATTCACCGCTACCGAAAACGCACTTTCTCAAGATGGATTAAGGGCTTCACTCAGCAGCGGCAGCCGTTCCCGAATTCTGCAATACAATCTGCTTAGTGGGCAACCAGAAAAAGAATACCTTTACATTACGGATGCGATCGCGGATGTACCCAACCCTAGCACAGGCTTTGCTGACAATGGTTTAGTGGATTTACTTGCGATCGATAACCGAGGAACCTTGCTGGCGTTGGAACGCTCCTTTGCACAAGGTGTAGGCAACACTATCAAAATCTACGAAGTTTCTTTGCAAGGATCAACAGATATTAGCTTCTACGATTCTCTCAATAATCTGAGTACTGAGCAATTAGAAGTGATCCAACCCGCTCAAAAACGTCTGCTATTAAATTTAAATGATCTGGATTTGCCTAACGGTACAGATAACATCGAAGGCATCACCTTTGGCCCCAAATTAGCAGATGGTCGTCAGTCGATTGTGCTGGTAAGTGATAACAACTTCAACCAAAGCCAATTTACCCAAATTCTGACGCTGGATGCAGACTTAGTTCCAACTGCTGCACCCACGGTAGAAACTCGTCCCGATTTGTTGGATGATGAAACACTCCCAGTTGATCAACGTGCCGATGCTGATGATCCAGCCATCTATATTAATGCTACAAATTCTGCTGATAGCCTAGTATTAACCTCAGTGAAAAATGGCGGACTGCGGATTTATGACTTGTCTGGTAATTTGTTAGAGACAGTTAATCCGGGTGGTATCCGCTACAACAACATAGACCTGCAATACGGTTTTAAATTAGGCAATCAATCTATTGATATTGCCGTAGCTAGCGATCGCAACAATGATAAACTAGCAATCTTCAAAATTAACCCCAATCCTGGCACTGACGGCAATTACCTGGAAGATATTACCGACAGCAGCCTTGGTACTCTCTTCCAAGGGCTACCTTTTGCAGAACCTTATTCCTCATCTTCTCGGAGTGCTTACGGGCTGGCATTGTACCGTAGTCCCATCACCAATGATTATTATGTCTTTGCCAATCGCCGCGAAACTGGAGATGTCGCTCAGTTTAAACTGATTGACAAAGGTAATGGGAAAATTGGTATTGAACGAGTCCGAGAATTTACTGTACCAACAATTGGCGATCGCGATCCGCAAACAGAGGGTATGGTAGTAGACCAGGAAACTGGTTTCCTCTACATCGGCCAGGAAAATGTCGGTATTTGGAAGTTCCAAGCAGAACCAGACGGTGGCACAACTGGCAAGTTAATTGATCAAGTCAGAGATTTGGGTGGTACTAACCTCACCGATGACGTAGAAGGACTGACCATTTATTACGGTAAAAATGGCACAGGCTATTTATTAGCATCCAGCCAAGGCGACAATACCTTTGTTGCCTACACCCGTGAAGGTAACAACGAATACGTAGGTAACTTTGCCGTTGGAAACAATGGGTCAATTGACAGCGTACAAGAGTCAGATGGTGCAGAAGTAATTAACGTGCCACTGGGGCCTAACTTTCCATTTGGTTTATTTGTCACTCAAGATGGCTCCAATGAACCTGCCACAATAGTCAGCGATGAAGGTGAAGAAGAAAATATCAGTTCTAACTTCAAGTTTGTACCTTGGGAAAATATTGCCAATGCCTTGCCTAATTCTCTAACTATTGACACCACTAGTTACGATCCACGTAATCCTGTTGCCCAACCCAAACTGACTATCTATGAATTTGAAAACCTACCCAAGTTAGGAACAACCTCTGAAAATCAAGATATTTTATTAGGTGGTTTCTCTGGGTTGTATTTCCAAGGGTTTGCAGCAAATGGGAATCTGAAGTTTGTCACTCACACAGACAGGGGCCCCAATGGAGAACCTGATGGTGTAAACAGACCATTTTTATTACCCGATTTCCAGCCAGAAATAGTCAGCTTTGAACTCAACCGCAGTACAGGTGAAATTAATATTACCAAGAGAACGGGGCTATTCCGTCAAGATGGGACAACGCCATTAACGGGACTGCCTAATTTGCAAGCTGTAGGAAACGGTTTAGCCTACACAGATGAAATTGCCGTTGACTTAGACAACAATGTTCTCGCTAACGATCCTTTGGGTGCTGACTTAGAGGGAATTGTAATTGCGGAAAATGGAGATTACTGGCTGGTAGATGAATACCGTCCGGCAATTTACCACTTTGACACTAATGGTAAGCTGATTGACCGCTTTATCCCTCAAGGAACTGCCACTGCACCCAACCCAGATCAACCAACCGGAACATTTGGCACTGAGGTATTGCCAGAAGTTTATGCCCAACGCCGCAATAACCGAGGATTTGAAGCTGTCGCCCTGGAAGGTGATAAATTATACGCCTTTATCCAAAGTCCAATTGATAATCCAGATGTCGCCAATGATGCAACTTCCAGAAGTTCTCTCAACCTGCGAATTCTAGAGTTTGATATTGTTACCAAGCAGGTGACAGCAGAGTATTTATATCTCCTGGAAGGTCTACCTGCAACTGATAAGATTGGTGATGCAGTTTCCTTGGGTAACGGCAAATTTGCGGTAATTGAGCGAGACGACAATGGTACATCAGCTGGCAATAAACTAATTTACCAAATTGATTTAGCCGGGGCGACCAACATCAACAACCCTGCTAACTTTACCTTGCCAGCGGATAAAACCATTGAAAAACTTACCTCTGCGGAGTTAGCTACCGCCAATATTACCCCTGTCACCAAAAGCCTAATTGCTAATGCCGCTCAGTTGGGTTACACCGGAGTAGAAAAATTAGAAGGTTTGGCGCTGGTAGCACCCAACACTCTAGCCTTGCTTAACGACAACGATTTCAACGTTACGGGTAATACACCTGCTGAAAAACTCGGCATTCTGGAATTACCCAATAACCTAACAGTTGTAGAGCCTCCTTTCCCGAACGGTTTTGGTTCTAGCAACAGCGATACCGTCAATCTTGAACCAGGACAATTCTTTAGTGCAGGTGACGGCGCAGATTTTGTAGAAGGTACTGAAGGTAACACAATCGAGGCTGGGAACGGTGATGACACCGTACTTGCAGGGAGTGACTCTTCAGTATTTGGGGGAGAGGGTAACGATCAGATTTTTATTGGCCAAAATGGCCCCGCTAAAAATACCAATGCTGATGGTGGTAATGGTGATGATTTGATTGTCGTCGTAGAAGCTAGTGGTAGTAATAATCTGTTTGGTGGGGCAGGTGATGATACTCTCACAATAATTGAAGGTTCTCGCCAATCATTATTCGGTGGTTCCGGTAATGATACCCTTAGCAGTGGCGGTAGCAATAACCGTCTCTACGGTGGTTCTGGAGATGACAAACTTTTCTCTAATGTCAATGATTCGCTATTTGGTGGCGATGGTGATGATGTGCTATTTGCCGGTCAAGGAGGTAGTAATCGCCTCAGTGGTGGGGCTGGTGCTGACCAATTCTGGATTGCTAATGCCAGTCTGCCAATTAGTAATAACATCGTGACTGATTTTACAGTCGGGATTGACAAAATCGGGCTTGGCGGTGTTGGCGTAACTCAATTTTGTGGGCTAACGCTGTCGCAACAGGGTAGTGACACTTTGGTGAAAATAGGAAATACTGAGTTGGCTTCATTGTCGGGAATTATCTCAACTAGCCTGACTGCAAATGACTTTGTTTTCTCTCCTAGCGTCGTAGCTTAGTTTGTTGCCTAGTGTTATCCCAATCCTAAATCATTTCTAAACAACAAGATCCCCGACTTATTAAAGAAGTCGGGGATCTAAATATTTCATGTGTTGCAAAGATTTTCATGAATTTATAAGCCAATACAGTTGAGAATGAGCAACAAAACCCTCATGTAGAGACGCGATAAATCGCGTCTTCAAAGACCAATTACCTACACCAATAACCCTTAGCTGAACCTTATTGATTTATAAGCCCTTACAATTAATCATTTCTTCCAGTTAGCTTATTGTTTTCTTAATCTTCTCATGAAAATATATTTACTGCTAGCTAAGTTCTCTCATACTACTATCAACAGATTTCAATTCTGTATCTCAGTCTTCTACACTCATGACTAACTAACACCAATTAGTAGTTGACATCAAATTCTCATTTATCAAGCTTTCGATAACTCTGAAAGAATACATTTTTTGTAAATGCATTTATTTTCAGTGTTGATGACGAAATCGGACTTAACGGAATTGCCCAAGCTGTAGTGTTGTGATTCTAAAATTTACCCGTAATTCCGGTTTTTAGCATGAGAACATGATTGATTTTTTCCACAAGTGATGCAATGAGAGAACTTGATTAGTTTGCGAACCAGTTAAATCCAAATACCCAACCAACATTCTAATTATGGCAATTGAATTAGTAGGCTTTGCCTCTTTACCTGCTGATACCTATGGTGATGGGCCTGTTTCTGGTGAGGAAATTTCAGGGAATGGCAGAACGGGGCCTTTCCCAGGACAGCCAATACAGGGCTTCAGTGGTGTACAGTTTGCTAATAATGACTCTTTATACTTTCTGTCAGATAATGGTTACGGCAGCAAAGATAATAGTGAAGACTTTCTGTTACGCATCCATCGTCTAGACCCAAGTTTTAAGGGAACAGAAAATGGAGATGGCACTGTTAAAGTTTTAGACTACATTCAACTATCTGATCCCAATAACAAGATTCCTTTCCAAATAGTTAATGAAGGAACTACTGATAGATTACTAACTGGTGCAGACTTGGATGTAGAGTCATTCGTCTTTGATAAAGACGGGACAATTTGGGTTGGAGAAGAGTTTGGCCCTTACCTACTACATTTTGATGCCGCTGGTAAGCTGTTAGAAGCTCCCATTGCTACACCTGACTTCTTCAAAACTCTAGATGGAGAAGCACCTAAAATTCTTGGCCACAGAGGTGCTAGTGGAAAGCTTCCAGAACATACTCTAGAAGCTTACAAACAAGCAATTGCAGACGGCGCTGACTTTATTGAGCCTGACTTAGTAGTTACAAAAGATGGGGTATTAATTGCTCGTCATGAGCCTGCTTTGGCAATTTTGAATCCTGATGGCACTCTTAATTTAAGCAATACAACCACAGACGTTTACGATATTACCAAATATCCACAGTTTGCCGATCGCAAGAAAACAGTCAGTCTAGATGGAACTGAAATCACTGGTTGGTTCGCTGAAGACTTCACTTTAGAAGAAATCAAGACCTTAAGAGCTATACAGCGTGTACCTTTCCGCGACCAATCCTTCAATGGTCAATTTGAAATTCCCACCCTCGCCGAAATCATCGACTTGGTTAAGGAAGTAGAAGCCGAGACGGGTAAAAAGATTGGCATCTATCCTGAAACTAAGCATCCCACCTATTCTGCCGAAGAAGCTACTTATGTAGGCACTACGGAGAAAATTAACAGAAACATCAGTGAAATCCTCATCGATACACTCAAGGCTGAGAATTTCACCGATCCCAGTCGGATCTTCATCCAATCCTTTGAAGTGGGTAATCTCAAGGATCTCCACGATCGCATTATGCCAGAGGCAGGCGTAGATATTCCCCTGGTTCAACTTTTCGATGCCGCTGGAATTACGCTAAACGGTGAGATCATAGAGACTCAGCCTTATGATTTTGAAGTCAGTGACGACCTTCGGACTTATGGCGACTTACGGACTCCAGAAGGTTTGGCTGAAATCGCTACCTATGCTGATGGAATTGGCCCTTGGAAGCGGTTAATTGTCAGTGTCAGAGGTACTGATGCTAATAATGATGGTTTGGCAGATGATATCAACAACGACGGGACAGTAAATGAAGCTGATAGAACACTGTTACCTCCCACTACTTTAGTTCAAGATGCTCACAATGCAGGTTTACAGGTTCATCCTTACACCTTCCGCGATGAAGACCTGTATTTAGCAGCAGATTACAAAGGTAATCCAGAACTAGAATTTCAGCAGTTCTTTCAGCTAGGGGTAGATGCACTCTTCACAGACTTCCCAGATACAGGGGATAAAGTCCGAGATTTCTTGAGTGATCCTCAGAATAACTTAGTGCGATCGCCACAAAACCCCGATGTTCTTTCAGGAGATGCTTTTGCTAACTTGGGTGGCTCTAAAGGTTTTGAAGGTGGAGCAATCAATGCCAGCAAAACCAAGCTCTATATGCTGCTAGAGGGTACGGTTCAAGGTGATGCTCCCGGTGCGTTGCGGATTAACGAATTTGATATCGCTAGCCGTAAGTACACCGATAATAAACTTTACTACAAGTTGGAAAATCCCGCGTATGCGATCGGGGATTTAGCAGTCATTAATGACAATGAGTATTTAGTCGTTGAGCGGGATGGTGGTCAAGGAACTTCTGCTCAATTCAAGAAGATTTTCAAAATAGACTTGTCTAAAACAGATTCTAATGGCTATGTAGTCAAAGAAGAAGTTGCAGACTTGTTGAACATCCAAGACCCCAACGACCTCAATGGAGATGGCAAAACCACCTTTGACTTCCCGTTTGTAACCATTGAAAATGTTTTGGTTGTTGACAAAAACACCATTTTGGTAGCTAATGACAACAACTATCCCTTTTCAACAGGTCGTCCTGGAGATGATCCTCAGAATCCAGTCATAGACAACAATGAAATTATTCTCTTAAAGCTGGAGAATCCTCTCAACCTTGCTCCTGGTTTAGGTCAGCCAAAAGGTGAAGAAATTAAGTTTGGCTCCACAACTAGCGATGATATTACAGCCCAGCCAAATCAAACCTTATTTACAGGTGATGGAGCAGATTTTGTCGAGGCTACTCAAGGTAACACAATCCAAACCGGGAACGGGGATGACACGGTGCTTGTGGGTAATGACTCTTCAGTGTCTACAGGAGACGGTGACGATCAAATATTCATTGGTCAAAATGGCCCGGCTCAAAATACCAGTGCCAATGGTGGTAATGGTGATGATCTTGTTGTCGTAATTGAAGCCAGTGGTAGTAATAATCTATTTGGGGCAGCCGGTGCTGATACCCTGACAGTAATTGAAGGTTCTCGTCAATTATCCTTCGGTGGCTCAGGTAAAGACACCCTCACCAGTAACGGCACTAATAACCGTCTTTACGGTGGTTCTGGAGATGACAAACTCTTCTCTAATGTCGATGACTCTCTATTTGGTGGCGATGGTGATGATATTCTGTTTGCTGGGCAACAGGGTAGTAATAGCCTGAGTGGTGGTGCTGGTGCTGATCAGTTCTGGATTGCTAACGCCAGTCTGCCAACTAGCAAAAACATTGTGACTGATTTTGCGATCGCCATTGATAAAATCGGTTTGGGTGGAATTGGCGTTACTCAGTTTAGTGCCCTAACCCTATTGCAACAGGGTAGTGACACCTTAGTGAAAACTGGAAATACAGAGTTAGCTTCATTGTTGGGAATTACTTCAACTAGCCTCACAGCAAATGATTTCGTTTTTTCTGCTAGTGTTGTTTAGCTGAAAGGTTCAACATTCAAAATTAGTTAAACTGTAGCGATTTTGCTAAAACGAGGAAGTGATACTTCCTCGTTTTTTTATCAAGAAAGGTAGAAGGCAGGAGGAATAATTCTTCCACTGTGACATTAGGGAAGAAGGGTTTGAGATCAATACGCTTGGGTTAAGGGCTAATAGTACAAAATTGTGGGTTTTTGAGACGCGATAAATCGCCGTCTCTACAAGTGTTTTGGTCTTATCTAAATTGTATTGGGTTTCAGATCCCACCAAATTTTTAATTTGGTGGCTTTTATTCAGACCCGTCCTGAATATCCAACTGAGGTAAGACCTTCTGCCTCCTGCCTCCTGCCTCCTGCCTCCTGCCTCCTAACTCATCACTCTCATTGCCTGAGTTGGTATCCATACAGTAAAAATTGAGCCAATACTAACAGTTGATTCTACTTCAATTCGACCGCGATGGAGTTCTATGAGTTGTTTAGTTAAAGCTAGTCCCAGTCCAGTGCCTTCGTAGCGGCGGCGATAGGGTGTATCGAGTTGCTGAAATTTTTCAAACAGTAATGGTAATTGTTCTTCATGAATACCGATTCCGGTGTCTTCGACTTGAAAAATAGCAGTATCATCTTCCACCCAAAGACGTAAAGTAACGCTGCCATTTTCAGGGGTAAATTTAATGGCATTAGTTAACAGATTCCAGATAATTTGTTCTACTCGTTCGGCATCGGCGGTAAAGCGATCGCGCCTGGGATCGATTTGCAAATCAAGTATGAGATTAATTTGTTCGCTTGTTGCTTTTTTTCGCAGTGACTCCATAGCACTTTTGGCAACATTCACCAAAGAAAATTCTGAAATATTTAAAGCTGTTTTACCAGCCTCGATTTGCGATAAATCGAGGATGTCATTAATCATTCCTAATAAATGTTCTCCACTGTCGTGGATCGTTTGCAGATAACCCCGTTGTCGTTGGCTCAATTCACCCAAGGGCCAGCGTAATAACGTCGAAGACATCCCAATCACATAAGTTAAAGGCGTGAGCAATTCATGACTGATAGTAGCGAGAAACTCACTTCTGATCCGGCTAGCAGCTTCGGCGGCGAGGAGGGCATCGCGTAGTGCCCTTGTACGCTCAATAACTCGTTGTTCGAGAGTTTGTTTTTCTTGGGTGAGAGTTTGCATTAACTCGGTTTGGTGAATGGCGATCGCTAATTGTTCTGCGATCGCAATTAGCAAGTTTTTTTCGCTATCATTCCACTGATGTGGCTCATTGCACTGATGAGCAATCAGCAATCCCCACAGTTTTTCTTCAAACATAATGGGTGCCGCCAACTTAGCCCTAACTTGGCTTTCCCTTAAAAAATGCAATAAACACTCTTCTAAAACATAAGTTTTTTCGACATCATCCACAGCTAAGGTAAAACCTTGGCGATACTTCTCCCAACATTGAGAGGTTCGGATAAAGCAATTTTCCTCCGTGTAATTCAACACCGATGTAATAGCATTTGTAGCACGGGACTCATAGACAATATAACCCCCATACTGTTGGTAATCTTCTAATATGGGTTGATTATTTACTGAGATAGAAGTTGAGCATTTCCCATTTACCTCGTCTGTAGAAGACTGGTATTGTTGAGTCTTGACTTGGGAACTTGCAAATTTATAAATTACTAATCTGTCTAATTCCAGAAACTCACGCACCTGTGTAATTGCCGTTGCCATAATGACAGGCAAATCCAGGCTTTTGCGGATCTGCGTTGTTACCTGATTCAATAGCCGCTCTTGAGAAATCTGTTTTTTTAAAGCATCTTCCACTGGCTGACAGATATAAACTGCCGGTCCGATTGGGCTTGGAGGTGCTATTATTTCTTGGTTTGGCTGAGTTAGGAGATATTCTAATAACAACAGCGTAAATTGACTTTGGAGCGTAGCATCATTAGGTCTAATAATTTGCTGATAGCGTTCGAGATTTTGGTGAGTATAAGAATCGCACTCAAACAAATCTCTCAATTCGTAGACAAATGTTGCGATCGCCTCTAAATTAAATGTCAATTTAGTGCTGAGTGCTGTTAGCGGGGCGTTTAGCCCGTACTGAGTGCTGAGAGGGGAGTTAGGAGTGCTGAATGCTGAATAAATTTCCTGCCCCTCTGCTCCCCTGCTCCCCTGCTCCTCCTCAAAGTTTCCTACTAAGAGCGCACTAAACTGCTCAGAAACTACTAGCGTAAACCTTTGTCTTTGCCACTCCACAGGTATACAAACCCGCACCAAAACAGCTTCTGTCAGTACCAAAGCGGCACTTCCCACCGTTTGAGCCATCTGTTCCAACAACTCCCCAAGCTGATTAAATACAACAATAGGCAAGGTTCGAGAAAAGCTCAAATCAGGAGAACTAAGCATTTTCAATCATTTTGGTAAGAGGGGGCTGAATCCAAGGAAAAAAGTTTGTTTTGATTATGTACTAACCAACAGTTTAAAACGGTAAGACAGGATTATGCATCGTATAAGTAGCACATCGGGTGGATGGAATCAGTCAGAGGGTTTAATTTTTTTAGAACAAACTCCAGCGCCTTTCGTGTTGATTACGGCCGCTGATACGGATATTCAAACTTTGGCAGCTTCGGTTCCGAAATTACCTGCAAATTTTCCTGCATTAAGAGTCGCCAACCTGTTGCAGTTGCAGCAACAATTAAGTGTAGACACTTATGGAGAGCAAGTTTTGGAACTTGCCCAAGTAATTGTTTTGCGCCTGTTAGGAGGACGTTCCTACTGGAGTTATGGCTTAGAAGTTGTGCAGGAAATTGTGCAACGTAATGGTAGAACCCTCATTGTAATGCCAGGGGACGACGCTTTTGATCCTGATTTAATTTCCCTGTCTACTGTGCCTTTGGCTATTGTTAATCAGGTATGGCAGTATTTTAGCGAAGGCGGCGTGGAAAATTTCGTTAATGCTCTGCAATTTATCTCCGACAGTTGTTTGTCAACTGCATATAATCCCCCGCCACCCCAGCCGATTCCGCGCGTGGGATTGTATGAGTGGGGAGTGGGAAGTGGGGAGTGGGGAGTGGGAGCAGGGGGAGCAGGGGAGCAGGGGAGCAGGGGAGAGTTAGAACTTCATCCATCCGCCTTGGAACCTCAAGGGTTCCAATGCCCAATGCCCCATGCCCCATGCCTCATGCCCAAAATCGGCATCCTTTTCTACCGCGCTCATTATTTAGCGGGAAACACTAAAGTAATTGATGCTTTATGCGAAGCTTTGGTACAGAAAAATTTACAACCAATGCCAGTGTTTGTTTCCTCATTGCGTGAACCCGATGTTCAAGCTGAGTTGATGGAATTTTTTCAACCCAAAGAAGCCGAATCAATAGCTGTGCTGCTAAATACCACCAGTTTTTCTTTAGCACGCTTGGAAAGGGAAACACCCCAAACTGAAATATGGGAAAAATTAGATGTGCCTGTGTTGCAGGTAATCCTCAGTGGCGGGTCAATTGAGCAGTGGGAGTCACAATTTCAAGGGCTTTCTCCCCGCGATATTGGGATGAATGTGGCGCTACCAGAAGTAGATGGGCGGATTATTACTCGTGCTGTGTCTTTTAAAGCATTACAAACTCGTAATCCCCATTTAGAAACAGATGTGGTAATTTATGAACCAGTGAGCGATCGCATCGAGTTCGTTGCTAAACTAGCAGCAAATTGGGCGCGTCTGGGTTCCAAACCACCCCAAGAACGGCGAATTGCCCTAATTCTGGCAAACTACCCCAACCGCAATGGCCGCCTCGCCAATGGTGTGGGACTCGACACCCCAGCTAGTTGTGTAGAAATCCTGCAAGCTTTACATCAGGCTGGGTATGAAGTAGAAAATCTACCTCCTGAAGGAGACGAGTTGATTCAACGGCTGACAGATGGCGTAACCAACGATCCGGAAGGTCAAGAATCGCTTCCGGTACACCAAAGTGTTTCTTGGGAAGAATATCAAGAATATTTTGCTTCATTACCGCCAGCAGTTCAGCAAGGTATTACTGAACGGTGGGGAATGGGGAATGGGGCATGGGGCATGGGGCATGGGAATAAGGGAGATGAGGGAGATGAGGGCAATAACCCATACCCAATGCCCAATGCCCAATGCCCAATGCCCAATTCCCAATTCCCAATGCCCAATGCCCAATGCCCAATCCCCATTTCTGGAATCCAACTCGGCAACGTTTTTGTGGGAATTCAGCCAGCAAGGGGTTATGATAATGACCCCAGTTTGAATTATCATGCGCCGGATTTAGAACCAACTCATGCTTATTTAGCTTTCTACTATTGGGTTAGAGAAACTTTTGGTGCTGATGCTGTAGTTCATGTGGGAAAACACGGAAATCTAGAATGGCTACCGGGTAAAAGTGTGGCTTTATCCAGTAATTGTTATCCAGAAGTAGCTTTCGGCGCACTTCCCCACCTGTACCCGTTTATTGTCAATGACCCTGGTGAAGGTTCCCAAGCCAAACGTCGCGCTCAAGCGGTGATTATAGATCACCTCACGCCACCGATGACTCGCGCGGAACTCTACGGTTCTTTGCAGCAGTTAGAAAATTTAATTGATGAATATTATGAAGCCGACAGTTTAGATCCTTCGCGTTTGCCAGTAATTCGCGATCGCATCCACGAACTGGTAATCAAAGAAAATCTCCATCTAGATTTGGGAATCCAAAATGAAACAGAAATTTTTAAGTCTGAATCCTTAATTTTGAATTCCATCGGTGGCTATCTGTGTGAATTAAAAGAAGCCCAAATCCGCGATGGGTTGCACATTTTTGGGCAATGTCCCCAAGGAAGGCAGTTACGAGATTTAATAGTAGCGATCGCTCGCATCCCCAATCGCCATTCTTCAGGTATTACCCGTGCGATCGCTCAAGATTGGGGACTAGATTTCGATCCCCTCACAGCCGATTTGTCAATGACTAGTGGTGAATATTCAATAGTCAATGGCACTGAATGCCGTACCCTCGGTGATATCGTCGAAGTCCTAGAAGAACACGCCGCCCTCTTAGTAGAACAACTAATAAATCAGGACTCTTGTAGAGACGCGATTCATCGCGTCTGTGCTGGAAGTGGAGACGCAATGAATCGCGTCTCCACCTGGATACGCGATCGCCTCCTCCCAGCTTTACAACAAACCGATCAAGAAATTACCCATTTATTACACGGACTCGATGGCGGATATGTCCCAAGCGCTCCATCTGGCGCACCCACACGCGGACGCCCAGAAGTTCTACCAACAGGGAGAAACTTTTATTCTGTAGATATTCGCGCCATTCCCACAGAAACAGCTTGGGATATCGGCAGAAAAGCCGCTGAAACTCTCGTTGAATATTACACTCAAGAACATGGTGAATATCCCAAAACACTAGGCTTATCATTGTGGGGAACAGCCACCATGAGAACAGGGGGTGATGATATTGCCGAAGCCTTGGCTTTACTCGGAGTCCAACCAGTCTGGGATGGTGCGGCGCGGCGAGTAGTAGATTTTGAAATTTTGCCCCTAGCGATTTTGGGGCGTCCCCGTGTAGATGTCACCTTGCGAATTTCGGGATTCTTCCGGGATGCTTTTCCCAACTTAATTGACTTATTCGATCAAGCAGTATCAGCAGTAGCAGACTTAGATGAACCGCCAGAACAAAATCCCCTTGCAGATGCAGTTCGCCAAGAAACTGATTTGTGGACAAGCCAAGGATTAACTATACAAGAAGCTGCGGTGCGATCGCGCTATCGCATCTTTGGTTCTCGCCCAGGTGCTTACGGGGCCGGACTTCAAGGTTTAATCGAATCGCAAAATTGGACAGATGACGAAGATTTAGCCCGCGCCTACATCAACTGGAGTTCTTACGCCTATTCTTCGGGAAATTTGGCAGAGGGGCAGGGGAGCAGAGGAGCAGAAATTCTTCCTAATGCCCAATGCCCAATGCCCAATGCCCCATGCCCAATACCCAATACCGAAGCCTTCAAACAACGCTTGGCGCAAATGCAAGTTGTGCTGCACAATCAAGATAACCGTGAACACGACTTACTCGATTCTGATGATTATTACCAATTTCAGGGTGGCTTAACCGCAGCGGTGCGTTCTCTACAGGGAAAAAACCCCCAAACTTATTTTGGTGATAATTCCATACCCGCTAAACCACGCGTTCGCCAACTGAAAGAAGAAATTGCGCGGGTGTATCGTTCTCGTGTAGTCAATCCCAAGTGGATTGCGGGAGTCATGCGCCACGGTTACAAAGGAGCCTTTGAAATGGCGGCGACAGTAGATTTTTTATTCGCCTATGATGCAACAGCTAAATGTGTAGAAGATTATATGTATCAAGGCATAGTAGAGGCTTACTTGCTCGACCCAGTTGTGTCAGAATTTATTCAGCAAAAGAACCCTTACGCTCTGCGTGATATTGCTGAAAAATTATTAGAAGCACACAAGCGCAATTTGTGGGAGGATGTAAATATAGGAACATTAGAAGCTTTGAGGAACCTAGTACATCAAGCTGAAGCAGTTATCGAAGAAAAATCAATGGTGTAGGAAACAAATATGGAAAATCTTGCGTATTTGCACCTAGCTTTCGCCTACGAAGACAGCACACCCAGTGAATTGGTATCCCTCAGTTCTTTGTTTAACAAAGCAGCTGCGCCAGACTGGAAACGGCTTTCTGGTAGGGCTTGGAAGTATATGTTGCCCCTTGCTCTGTCCTTGTCCATTCTTGGCGCTGTGAGCAGTGTCATAGCTTTGGAAAAAGGCGATCAAGGCCCTTCTGTCAGAAATCTACAACAAAAGTTGAAAACAGCAGGTTTTTACCAAGCTTCTGTTACCCAAGTATATGACGTATCCACACAAGAAGCTGTGCGGCGCTTCCAAAAGGCTGCTGGTTTACCAGTTGACGGCATTGTTGGAGCAAGCACCCTGCAAAAATTAGAAAGTTGGCAAGCTAAAAAGCCCAGTACTACGACTACACAAGCTAAAAAAGCTACTGTTGTAAGTACACAAGCCAAAAAGCCTAGCACTACTAGTTCAGCAACAAGAGAGCGCCGTAATTCCAACTACCTTTCTAAAGGGGATGAAGGTGAAAATGTCAGGGTTTTACAAGAACGTTTAAGAGTCGCGGGCTTTTATTACGGGAACGCCACAGGAATATTTGGCCCAATTACCGAAGAAGCTGTCAAGCGGTTCCAAGATGCTTATAAATTAAGCGTTGACGGTGTTGTTGGCCCAGCAACATTAGGTAAATTGCCCGGAGTTGGCATTGGTAGTGGAGAAGAGGCTCCCAAAAAGGTAGTCAATCGAGATAAACTTCGTGTAGGCGATCGCGGTGAGCCAGTTAGAATTGTTCAAGAACAATTGATCCAGGCAGGATATTTAGAGGGAGAGCCAAATGGCTACTATGGCCCCTACACTGCCGATGCTGTAAGGAGATTCCAAGCCGCTAATTACTTGGCAGCAAGTGGCGTTGCTGGCCCAACTACTCGAGCTAAGTTATATAGCTCAGTTAATACTGCTAGCAAAAGCGAATTTAATACCCTAGAAATCCAAACGCGTCTACGGGAGCGGGGTTTTTATAAAGGTAAGCTGAACGGTGTGATGGCAGATGACACCAAAAAAGCGATTAAACAAGCCCAGGAGTTTTACGGCATCAGTCTCAAGGATCTTAAGAGCGGACGCTTTTAACATCCGCTTTGGCGTTGTTAGTATCACTTACCAACTGGTTGCTTACCTCCAGTAACAGCAAATTAAAAACTGCTCAAAATTCCATTTATTTGGTTAATTTGAGTAGTTTCGTTTTTTATCTACCCAAGTGCTAAAGCGGCATCAGCGCCCGTTGGCACTTGGGACATACTGCATGAATGGTCATTTGACAGTCCAGCAGATGGAAACCTTCTTTTTGAGCAGTTTTCGACCCAATTTTTAAAATTGAGTCATTTTTAAACTCAATAGTTGAGTTGCATCTAACACAAATTAAGTGATGGTGGTGATGGGGATAAGGCTGGTTGATTTCATAATGCTTATGTCCCTCGCCCAGTTCTAGTTCCCGCAAAATTCCCATTCTTGCCATCAACTTCAAAGTCCGATAGATAGTTGACAGACTGATCCCTTCACCATCAGTTTCTAGCCGATGATAAAGATCCTCCGCACTCAGATGTTCACCTTGCGGAAGTTCTTGAAAAATGTGTAAAATTGTTTCGCGCTGGGGAGTTAATCGCCAGCCTCGTTCGTTCAGTTCTGCCTTGAGTGAAGTAGTTGTGTAGACAGTCATACTAATATTTCTCAACAAAGCTCGTTAATTGAGAATATAACAAATCTTGGGAGCAATTTGCAACAATCATTGCCTATTGAGAATTTATGTTAAATATTTAAGAACAATTCATCAAATCTTGATCAAAATTAAAGTAATAAG
The DNA here is from genome assembly GCF_014023275.1 of Nostoc edaphicum CCNP1411. NCBI lineage: Bacteria > Bacillati > Cyanobacteriota > Cyanophyceae > Nostocales > Nostocaceae > Nostoc > Nostoc edaphicum. The sequence goes on along the minus strand of NZ_CP054698.1, from coordinate 3,364,832 downwards.
CTGTAATACATTTAATTTCCATACAGCTAATAGTTAGGATACTTGTAACGATTGCATCCTTTGACTTTGAATTTTGAACTAGTGAATTTTAAATTGCTTATTTGATCACCACCTTCGATATATCTGAGCAAAGTTATGGGGAAATTTTTGTACCATTAAATGCAAATTATTTGCTACAAGCCTCTAAAAGGCTTTTAACCTGGGGATCAAATCAGTCTTTTGTCCCTAGTCATTTGTCAAGTGCAGTTTTCTAATGACAAATGACCCTCAATACTTGTCGGGTTTTGGGGAAAAGGGGAAGGTGGGGCCCCTCTGGGGATAAGGGGCGGGGGAAAGGGGAAAGAAAAAACCTTTAACCTTTAACCTTTTCCCAAACCTTATTCCGAGTTAAAAATGCACAAAGCGAGCAGTATTGAAATGACCCTGCGGGTGACGCTCCTACATCGCTAACGCCAGTGCGGTCATGGGGGTTTTCCCCATGACCGCACTGGCTCACTAATGACAAATGACTCTTGATCATTGCCTAACTTAGAGACTCCAAATAGTCGCGGATGAGGTTGCGGCGTTTGGGTTGGCGTAGCTTTTGCAAAGCCTTGGATTCTATTTGGCGGACTCGTTCGCGGGATAAATCGAGAGCGCGGCCAATTTCTGCTAAAGAATAAGGATGACCATCTGCTAAACCAAACCGCATCAAGATGACATCGCGCTCCCGGCTAGTCAAATCTGACAGAAGATGATGCAAATCTCTTTGTAAAGATTCTCGCATTAACATCTCTTCTGGGGTTACACTGTCAGTTTCGAGTAATTCACCTAACTCAGTGTCTTTATCTTTGCCTACCTTGGTTTCCAAAGAAACAGAGCGAGGAACCCGCAACAAAACTTCTCGGACTTGGGTCGGTGTCATTTCTAACTCAGTTGCTAAATCCTCTAGAGTCGGAGTCCGACCTTTTTCTTGAGCAATTTTGCGTTGAGCCTTTTTGATTTTGTTTAACTTTTCGGTAATATGAACCGGTAGGCGGATCGTGCGACTAGAAGTAGCGATCGCCCGTGTAATTCCCTGACGAATCCACCAGTAAGCATAAGTACTGAAGCGATAACCCTTTGTTGGGTCAAATTTTTCTACAGCCCGCTCCAAACCAAGTGTGCCTTCTTGGACTAAATCCAACAATTCCAAACCGCGATTTTGATACTTCTTGGCAACAGACACAACTAGGCGAAGATTAGCCTTAATCATGTGTTCTTTTGCTTGGAGTCCTTGGGACTGGATTTGCTCCAACTCTTCTACTGTCAACTTGGCGATTTCAGCCCAGCGACGTTTACCATTTGCCAAAGTCGGTCTAAGATCGGATAAAACTATATCAGCAGTAGCAGCCCATCTTTCCAAAGACGGGCGATGTCCGAGTTCGGAAGTAAGACGTTCTTGAACTTCAATTAACCGAAGATAGGGCGTTATCACTTCATCCCCTTCCTTGGCGGCCTTAGCAAGCACTATCCGCATCCGCAAGTAGCGTTGGACTTTTTGAGCTTCTGAAACTTCTTCATCCCGCCCTAACAAGCGAACCCGACCAATTTCTTGAAGATAAAGACGTACTAGGTCTGTACTCCGGCGGTTAGTGTTAGCAGCAAAGTTAGCGTTGTCAACAGAAGCAATTTCTAGCTCCTGTAAATCATCTACCGATAACTCACTGTCATCAACCGTGAGATCCGAGTCCAAAGCCTGGCGGGACTTTTTGGTGTTGTAGGGGGCATCTGCATAAAAAGATGTTGCTGGCATAAAGATCGTCTCAATGGCTCCAGGTAACAATAGATTACGGTCAGCTTAGATTACGGTCAGCTATTCAACTGTTGCTATTGTTCCCGTGATTTACGATGAACTAACATGGTTGAAGGTTCCATTACAATTTTTTTAGAAATTAACTGTAAGGGTTTTATTGGATACAGTATTACTGAACTTAATCGGCTGCTAAACTTTTGATTGAACCAATAGCTATTTAAATCCATAGCTAGGCTTTCAATATTTCAACTACTTGGTTAATATTTTAACCACTAAGGTTTTGAATAGTAACTTTTGTAACACAGTATAAACATCCTTCAGTGAATGTCATCTTTATAATTGGCATAGTCACATTTACATGGTGACTAAAGTAATATCCTGACGATTTACCAATTTTTTCTAAGGATTATTCAGGTATAAGTAGAACTAATAGATATCAGAAAATTTATTAGTATTAACGGCAAAAAGTATATTAACACGGAGATAGAAGACGTAGATAAATATCAGATACTCTCTCCGTGTTCCAGCGCCCTCTTAGATGTCAGCCTTAATCTGCCAATTTCAATTTGACAGACTACATAGTTAGTAATCTGTCTAGCTAACAAAAGCCCGGTATGTAGTAAGCACTGAAGTGCTTAACACAAGGACTAAAGTCCTTACTACAAACTTATTTACCCATCGACAAACTGCTAGTAGTTGTACTCTGGCTTGATATCTCGCAACATCAGTTCATCAAGTGCTTGTCCGGGTGTGATTTCGCCTTGAAGTAACCGATAAACTTGCTCGGTAATTGGGACTGCTATGTTTTGTTGCTTGGCTCGTTGCATTAAAACCCGGCAAGTGTTTACTCCTTCAGCAGTTCCTTGTAAATTTGCGAGAATTTCTGTAAGTGACTTACCACCAGCTAACTGATAGCCAACTTGGTAATTGCGACTTAAGGGACTATTGCACGTTGCTAACAGATCCCCTAGACCCGATAAACCATAAAAAGTTTCCGTCTTTGCGCCCCAGTTGTTGCCGATGCGAACCATTTCTGTAAGTCCACGGGTGACTAAAGCAGCTTTGGCATTAGTTCCCAGTTGTAAACCATCGCACACACCAGCTGCGATCGCAATCACATTTTTCAGTGTTCCCCCTAATTCCACCCCCAAAGGGTCGGGATTGGTATATACCCGGAAACGATGAGAAGAAAATACTAATTGCACTACTTCCGCAGCCGTGGGAATATTACTGGCTACCACCGTGGCTGCTGGTAATTCCATTTGAATTTCTTTCGATAAATTAGGCCCAGACAAAACAACTACTGCATGGTTAGGGAATATTGTTTGCCAAATTTGTGACGGCGTGCAGGTAGTTTCGGGGTCTAAGCCTTTCGTCGCCGTCACAAAAATTGCCTCTGGAGAAAGGGGGAAAGACTGGACTTGTGAAGCAACATCCCTCACACCAATCATCGAGATAGCGGACAAGATTATTTGGACATCTTTTAAAACTGCTTCCAGAGTTTGGGAACCTTGACGCGACCACACGCGCACCTGATGACCATTTGCGGCGGCGAGATTTGCCAGAGATGCACCCCAAGCACCCGCACCAAGAATTGCTACAGTTTTTGGATTAGTCATTAAATCAAAAGTCTCCCCATCCTCTTAGCTCACCAATCTAAAATCTAAAATCTAAAATCTAAAATTGGCTGCGGGGATAACGTTCCATTAATTCTCTGACTTGTTCAGCATGATACGAACTTCTTGTCAATGGTGAAGAGACAACTTGTAAAAATCCGATTTCTTCGCCGAATGCCTTCCAAGCCGCAAATTGTTCTGGGTTGACAAATTCGTCTACTTGCAAGTGTTTTTGACTAGGTTGGAGATATTGCCCAATGGTCAAAATGTCGCAATCTACAGTTCGCAAGTCTTGCATGACTTGGCGGATTTCGGCATCAGTTTCACCGAGTCCAACCATGATCCCGGATTTAGTGTACGTGTTGGGAGAAACTTGACGAGTGCGCTGCAATAATTCTAATGTGCGATCGTAGTTTCCTTGGGGACGCACCCGGCGATATAGGCGTGGAACAGTTTCGGTATTGTGGTTTAATACTTCTGGCGCAGCTTGTAGAATCAACTCTAGAGCATTCCAATTACCACACAAGTCAGGAATTAGTACCTCAATTGTCGTGTTGGGTGAAACAGAGCGAACTGCATCAATACACGCCATAAACTGAGACGCACCACCATCAAGCAAATCATCTCGGTTTACAGAAGTGATTACTACATGATTAAGGTTCATGCGGCGAACAGCTTCCGCCAGCCGTGAAGGTTCCGTAGGGTCTAGTGGTTTAGGTTTTTTCTCAAAATCAATATCGCAGTAGGGACAAGCGCGTGTACAAGCCGGGCCCATAATCAAAAACGTGGCAGTCCCAGCGTTGAAGCATTCACCAATATTCGGACAGGACGCTTCCTCACAAACTGTATTGAGGGCTAAATCCCGCAAAATTTCTTTAACGTTACCGATGCGCTCACGCTGAGGTGCTTTTACCCGCAACCAGTCTGGTTTTACAGTCACAATCCACTTTTACCATTAGAGTTATATAAATTTAATCGTAGCAAGCAAAGCTTTGGGCGAAGTGATCATATATATAGATATAGATGTAATTCTGCTATTTGCCGCAGGTTGTGATATTGTTAATCTACAATGCCATTTTTATGACGGGATGTGGCGCAGCTTGGTAGCGCACTTCGTTCGGGACGAAGGGGCCGCTGGTTCGAATCCAGTCATCCCGATTTTTTGAAAGTACAGTACCTTGAATTATCGATAGCGCCGTAATTTCTGGTCTAAGGCACTTTAAAATTTAAATATTCTAACATAATTATAAATACTCCCCCTTATTTGCTTATTTTTCTCTGTTGACAAATTATAAGTAGCGTCTTCCAGACAAACTAGGGCGGTTATTCGCACCGGGAATTTTTAGCATAATTTGTCAAAATTAAAGATAACTAGGAGGTTCAAGATATGAAATTTTCAATCCAATCGCTTTACACCTGGTATCGGGATGTGCTTCGTAACCCTAAGTACCGTTGGTGGGTAATTTTAGGAACGTTGGTTTATTTGGTCAGCCCATTTGATATTCTCCCAGATTTTATACCTGTCGTGGGACAGATTGATGATGTTTTTCTTTTGACCCTGCTAGTTAGTGAGGTGTCTGGGCTAGTGATTGAAGGCTGGAAAGCTCGTAAGGGTGAGGTGGGTGCTGAAGTACCTAATACTACTGAGGGTTCTACCTCTAGTGGAAGCACTATTGATGTTGATGCTGTTTCTGTTAAGTAGTTTTAACAACAAAAGAAAATTTAATAAACCCCTGCTTTTGCTGTCTGTTTACAACGGCGCTTCTGAAGTAGGGGATATTTTTTTGCAACAGTCAAAACTAATTAAAGGTCATTTAGAGGATGTTTGTAAAGTCTAATTTATTACTGGCTGGGCGACTATAAGTCGCGGTTACACAGACAAAATCCGCGCAGACGGGTCGAAAGACTTTGATTTTCTCTTAGTCCGCGTAGGCGGACTAAATATGTAGCCCGAGTCGGTAGGTTTCGCTTTTGAGCCAGTAACTTAGAAGTCTGTTAGCGTAGTGTGCGCTTGGTGCAGAGCGATTTACCAAAACGGGATGCATTTACTCAGATCCCTCTTCACATAGTAGTATTTATACTGAACTGTATATATGACTACGGTGCTAAGTTATAGTTGTCAATTTAGCATCTAGCTTCAGTATGAACTCCACGACTCTCAATACCGCTGCTGAAATCCTTGAAGCTTTCCGCACCTGTGAAAATGCGGGTGAAGAGATTGACCTCTTTGAGTCTGTGGCTACTCGCGCTGACTCACCTTTAGAAGCGTTTGTAGAGATACTGAAAGAAGTCAAACTAGAGGCCATTCTGGCACTAACAATACAAGCTTTTGGCAAAATTACTGATGCAGATGTTAAGGAACGACTAAAACAAAGCAGTGATTTGTTGAAACTGCTAAGTGAGCAGGCGCAGTCAGGAAAAACTGATTTGATTCGTTGGTCTGCTGCGACAACAATTGAGAATTTAGGATTTGATTTTATCTCGGTTTCGCGACATCTTGCTGAAGAACCCAAAAAGATTGCTGAAAAGATAATGCAGTTGAAAATTAAAAGGTTTGCTGATGCAAATCTTACACATAGCAATGATTATGATGAGTATTTGCGTTTCTGGACTTACGGAAATTATAACAAGCTTAGGGAAGTTACTTTAGGTCTAGATTATGAAGTCTTAAATCTCCATTGGACAAAATGCATAAAACAAAATGATTCTAAAGATGAAGATTTTAATAAATATGATGTCTGCTATAAAGTAATAAATTCATTAGCTTTGAAAGGAGTGAAAGAAATTAATATCGCTTTAGAAAGAGCTACATCTGTGATGGATGATAATTCTCACTTAGATGAGAACGAAGTATTTGAAGGTATAGGAAATACATTTGCATCTATGTACGCGAAAGATGGAGATCATCATATTAAAAATTTGATTTTATGCCTCCGAAGCAACAATCATATAACTAGATTTAGAGCCGCTAACAATATATTGAATAACAGAAGTGTTGAACGGTAAGAAAAATCCGATAAAAATAGCCCAAAATATGGTATTTTTGGGCGAAGGCTTAAACTATATTAGTTTGATTGTGATTATAAATTCATTTCCCAAAATTGTCAAAGATATCTTGAAAAGCCTGCCAAAAAATGATTATCCAGTATTGAATAGTCGTCTATTCTTTGAGTGCTGGCTATCCTATGCTCTGGATAATAGCTTAACAAGTATGCGAGATTTATTTAAGAGATTAAACAATACAGGATTTGAGTATCGGCTCAATAAGTCGGGGTAGCGAATAAAAGTAAAAAAGACTTGCTAACATCCAATTTATTGAGAGTTAACTAGATTGTTCTAACGCAGGGATTCTATTTGAATGCAAACGCTTGACTATAAAGGTTGAGGATTAATAGAAAATTTTGAGCGAATAATAGTGTCCAATTCGGGGATTTTATCAGAGAGAGAAATCCGGTCATGTATATATTCAAAGAAGCTGATTCCCAATTTACGAGTAGTGGCAACAAGAGACATAAAAATGTCCCATGCCTTAGTACCCTCACTCGTTTGAGTGGCGTAACTAATTTTTCGTCGCTGCACCATAGTCCTAGCAGCTAATTCCGCCGGATTATTATGTAAAGGTAAGTTTGGATACTCTAAGACCAGCAGTAGTTCAGACTCTTTAGCTGCCGTTAATTTTTTTCGCTCATCTAATTGTTTATATCCAGTTTCAGTACCGAATAGCTGACAGAATTTAGTCTTTAATTCCTGTTTGGTTTTTGGGGAAGGGGAATTTCTGTAAGCGACTAATTCTCGGTAGTAATCCCAAAATTCCCCTAAAAAATTTGTCTAATGTTTGTTGACAAAAACCAACAAATGGACTTAATTATTTATAATGTCTGGCTTCATGTACCCAACATAAAGCCAAATTATCTGTAATTAATTTGAATTGGGGTGCATCATCGCAGACCAGAAATTCTACCACTGGTATTTGAGATTGCTGATGATAGAACGAAATTGCAGCAGCTTCCAAAACACGAGTCCGGTATTGAGAACCTAGCTTGCTTAAATACGTATCCAGCAATGAATTAAACTCTAATTCAGTCAAAACTGTTTCTTGCGGCAACAATTTCATTTGATTGTGCCATTTAGTTGGGACATTAAAACTTGTAAGCAACTCGTAAGTCAGCCCATTTAGAACATATTCAAGCTCTTGTCTATTTTGCAAGACCCCAATTACGCTTAGTCGGTCTTTCTTAGCTGTAGTTGAGTAGACTGTGTACCAGGGGTTACAAATTACATTCGTGGTCTGATTTACTCCTTTAACACGGGCACTTGTTTGGTCTATATGCTGCCACGAGCTACTTTCTAACCCAGATGTATAAACTTGATTATATTCAGCTTCAAAATCGCCTAAGTTTTTGATGAGTAGATTTGATAAATAGCCAGCCGACATTGAGATCCCAATATTCTCTAAAAACTCTAGCAACTTACCTGACTTTTCACGGCATGTGGAAAAGGTCATTTTGATGGTTTCCCAAGCCCTGATTTCTCCGTTGACTATTTTCATTAACTTAGAGTTATTGAGAATGAACCTGTGGAAAAATCCACGCTTTTTGGGGGCTTGAGGACTTCCCGTGAAAAGTCAGAGCAACTTACCTTGGGTCATATTACCGCCGTAATATAAGCTAATTACTAGAGCTTTTATTCCCGGACCAAATTCTCCATCGTAACCAGGTGGCAAAGATGCTAAATACGTTTTTCCAACACTAGGCGAGTAATATTTTTCTTTCCGGAATAATACGTTATCAGTTAACAGTGAAATATCTTGAATGATTACCTCTTCATAGCCTTTGAACTGTGCATCAGGCGGTAGCTCACTCGCCGGATAATCCAGAATGCATGTCCTGTCTACTTTTATGCTCTGATTTTTGCTACTTTTCGTATGTTTTTTTGGAGTGTGTCGTTCTTTTTCGGATGAATGATTGCTCTTGAACCCTTTCGACTGATTGCTCTTGATTTCTGGTTTCCCCTGTTCGCCTTTCAGACGATTGTTTTCGTCCCGTAGTTTTTGGTTTTCTTCACGTAATTCTTTTATCTCTGATTGTTGCTGCTCTATGACGTTTAGCAGAACAGTTAATGTCTGGCGCAAGGATTCGTCTGCAAACTTTGAGGGGTCGATGGTTTGCAACAATGCCTCTACTTGTTTTTCTGGAGATTGCTTTTGCGCCATGTCATATATTCTACGACCCTATGTGCATCTCTCTACTTTGTTATTTTTTCTACTACCCCGATTTATTGAGCGGATACGACTCTTTAGAATCACTCAAAAAAAAGGGGCTATCAAGTTATTATGTACCGATGCAATTAGAAGCTGAAGAAGCTAACGATATGCTAGTAGTTTGTCAGGCTATTGCTAGCTTCAATAGTCCACTAATGTTGGAAATAACTCTGGAACCAGATACTACATCTTTGCAAGATAAATCTAGCTGGATTAATTCCCTTGACCAAATGCTCTCACAATTAAGACAGGCTAGTAGCGGTTCCAGCTTAAGTAGTTCTAGAGAGGGAGATAGAAATGCACAATTGGTTTCCCGACTTTATGAAAAATATCAATCTTCTTACCTTACCGAAAGTCTATATAGTTATAGCTTTAAAGTCCTGGGAACCAATGAATTAGTAGTTCGTAGTGTCTTGGGAACTTTGTTGCTGAGTGGTACGAAAAAGAGTCGCTATCGTACCGTTATTATTGATAAATATCATCCAGCATTTTCAAGTAGTATCATTGCAACCCAACAGGGGACAATCTCCCTTTCTACACACTGGGAAGAATGGGATAGAGAACTCGGTGAAGCGGAATTTGGTGGTGATTCTATCACGGGTAAAGGTGGTGTGCGAGTCGCAGATTTAAAACCATTACATCGCTACGCCACATTGAGTGAAATTAGCGGTTTATTTCGCATTGTTGTTCCTGGTGATGCCTCCGTAGCCGGAATACGTCAGGAAAATGATATCACTAGTTTAACACCGGACAAGCAATGGATTGATTTTGGTGGCTATGAAACCACTCGTCCAGAAAACACCATCCAAATCAAACTTGAGCAACTTAACAAACATGCCTTTATCTGTGGTGTTCCCGGTAGTGGTAAAACAACAACAGCATTTAATATACTCACTCAACTATGGTGTCAAAATATTCCTTTTTTGGTATTTGAACCTGCAAAAACAGAATATCGTTCTCTACTCACTATTGAACCTAATTCTGATAAATTTACTACTGACCAATTGCAAAAGCTTCACGCTCTTAAACGAGAATTGCGGGTTTATACTTTGGGAAATGATCTGATTTCACCTTTCCGGTTTAATCCTTTTGACGTGTCGCCAGGTGTACCTTTTTATGAACATATTTCTAATCTAGAGGCTTCATTTCGTGGTGCATTACCGCTTTCTGGACCTTTACCTGCTTTACTTTCAGAAGCATTGGAAGAAATTTATTATGACCGGGGTTGGACTGGAAATGAAGAGGGAACACCAGAAAATTTACAAATTCCCATGATGCGGGATTTGTATGACAAAATCACTGCCTTATTTGCAACTAAAGACTACGCGGGGGAAGTAAAATCTAACCTGAAAACTGCCCTTGAAGTAAGGATAGGTAGTTTGTTACGTCGTGGTGTCGGTGCAATGTTAAATAGCCAAAAAAGTAGTCCAACAATTGCTGACTTATTAAAATATCCAACGATTCTGGAATTGGATTACTTGAACCAAGATCAAGCTAATTTGATGACATTTCTTTTGTTAACTAAGATTCGGGAATATATTAAACGTCAACGTACCGAGAAACCTGGAATTCCCGAACATGTAATTTTATTAGAAGAAGCTCATAACTTAGTAGGACGTAATTTAGGAGCAAGTTCAGCAGATGATGCTAATACTAAACAGGAAGCTGCTAATTATGTCACGCGAATGTTAGCAGAAATGCGGGCGCTGAGAGAAGCAATTATTATTGCCGACCAGTTACCCACAGCAGTTGCAGCAGAGGTGGTAAAGAATACTAATATCAAAATTGCTCATAGGTTAGTATCAGCAGATGACCGCAAAGATATCGGTCAGGCGATGCTTTTGGATCAATCTCAAACAGAAGAAATTGCTCGTTTAAATCCTGGTGAGTCCTTCTTATATATGGAAGGTTGGTATCGTCCCCGTATGGTCAAAATTCCTCAAGAAAATAGTGCTAAAGAAAAGTTAAAGGTAGAAAGTTCGACTAATAATGACAAAATTAAAACTTTGATTCAGTCCTATAATTGGTATATTCAAGGACAGCAAACAGTATTTGAGACAAGTTTACAAGAACATCACCGCCTATGTGGTGAGTATCGTCAAACTTTTACCGACATCTGCAACCAGTTGCAAAAGGTTTCTCAGGGTTGCAACGAGTTACAAGCACTATTGAATGAGTTGAAAACAGAAGTTTTTTATAGTCTTGCTGGGGAGTTACGCTTTGTTCTAAATCCAATTCCTCAAGACGAACTATTACTAACAGACAAACGCATCAAAGCTGATAATATTCACAATTTCAAACGTCTACAGCCTTGTCCTAATTTGACTTTAAGCGATTTATTGGAGTTGCGATCACATCTTACCAGCAAATTAGTTGTATTTGACAGGCTATACCAGGAAGTAATTGACACCCATAACCGCATTCCGCGCGACAAGTACAAACACCAATGGCAAAAACTTTCTCGTCAATTGCAAACTCTCCAGCAACAGGTAACGAAGCTAACGAAGTTTTTGGATAACCCTAAACAAGCTAACCCACTTAAACAACATGAGGATGAAATTGCTTATGAACAACGGCGAATTACAGATTTAGAGGAGCATTCTCTCCAGGATACTCTTAAACAGTTACAAAAAGACCGACAAGAATTACAATACGAATTGACAAAAGTCTTGAATCGTGCTGTTGAGCAAGTAAAAATTGATAAGGTTAGGCAGGATTTGAAATTAGGAGGAAATAGCCTTGGATATAACAGTTAAAAAATTTGTTCTTAGGTATGAAACTTTAGCTAATAAAGCTATCAAGCTCAACCAATCTTACCTAAGTTTGCTCAAAATCTACCAAGAGCTTAACTTTGCTCCTGATTTGGTATCCGAATTGGATAAAACTGGTAATTCACCTTCAAAGGTAATTGTGTCTATGCAAAAAGACCAAAAGGTAATCCAGAATAATTTTACTCATCTAGCCGGATTGATTGCTAAATTTCAGTCATATTTCCCAACTAATCCAGAAGCAGAACAACTGAAAGCAATAGCCCACGATTGCCAAGTAATGACAAATTTTATCCAAAGCATGAACTTAGCTGATTTGCAGAAAATGTTTGTTAAAATTAATAATTTATAAAATACTTATGTCTGGAACAGAATATAGCGATCGCCAAGAATTAGAAGCTGAAATTAAAGACTTTGGAAAAAAAATTGAATCTTTGGGCGAAGAACAAAAAGACCATCAAGAAGATTTAGAAAGTCTGCAAGAAAAACTGCAAATTCTTAAAAGAAGTAAAGGAATTTATACAGAGTCTGATAGTAAGTTAGTACAAAAAATAGAAGTTGCTGTTCAAGCTCGTGAAACTAGCGTAGAAACTTGTAAAGAAAAGATTGGTGAAGTCAAAAGTCAGATGGAGTCCAAGTTAGAGAATCTAAAACAAAGTATTAATAAAGTAGATACACGTATTGCTCAGATGGAAAACTTGCTAGATTCTCTTAATCACAAGAGCGACCAAGTAACAGTTAACATAAATAATGAAATCCAGCAACAAAAAGATGACAGTGAGGATGCTAAAGAAAAAGGTGATTCCTTGAAAGAAATAATCCAAATAGCTGGTAGTTTGGCAACTGGTGCTGGTGTTGCAGCAGGTGGTATTGCTCAGTTACTTATGAGCTTGCAATCAATAGGGATAATCCGATAATGTATATGGCTGTTTAGTTATAGTCATTCACTGTCCTAGTTTTGGGTGCGATCGCATCCTATAATTGAGTTTTTTCTTACAATACGCTTGGGTTAAGGCTTGATGCTCCCTAACCCTCCTTAAAAAGGAGGGAATTAGAGCAAGGCTTTTTCAGTTTGTGAACATAGTGTAACGCAGCCTACACTTGTGCTAATTAAGCTGCACTGACTTCGCCAAATTTTGTCAAAAAGCGGAAGGCTTTGAGGATATAACTAGCGCAATCTCTAGGAGAGGTGTTGTAAAACGATCGCCATGCACTCGCCTTATCCTCATCATAGCGATCGCTGCGATGATTATGATTCTCTAACCACGCCAATCGCACTGCATGGCCGATTAACACATCCAACACGATATATTCTTCAATTTGCAGGTTGGGATTGTTGGCTGCGATCGCAGCTAATTCGATTAATGCTTCAATATTAACTTGGCGGTATTCTGGAGCTTCAATTTTATTTAGCAAATGCTCAACTAACAGAGCAAAATTTCTTTCTCCCGCTGTCATTTCCGACAGCATTATCTCACTATCTAAACGATTGCGCCGCTCTAGTTTATCGCCAATTACTAGACCCTTGCAATGTTGCATTAATACCCAAACTTGTTTAAAAAACTCTTTTGGTACACGCCCTGTTGCACCTTCTGCTTGGCGAAACCGCCGCCAACCGCCTGATGGGACTTCTATTCCTTCTGCAATCGCTGGTAAAACCACCCAAGCAATATCACTTTCTTTTTGTTTGACGTGTAGTGATTCTTGCTGGCGTAATAGGTTACTCATGCCAGTATATCCAGTTAATACCTGACGCAAACGCATTTTCACTTCAAAGGGTGAAAGTTGCATTAAGTAATCATAAGCTTCATCTTGAGTAACGTGTAATTCCCGCGCTAGTTCGCTGGTTAGTAATAAGATGAGATAGCCGACTCTTAGCGTGAGTAGTCCCTGAAAGAGTTCGGATTCTGAGCGAATTAAGATACCAAGATAGATTAAAATCTCTTGAGTGAGGACGCGATCGCGGATATCTTCACGACAAAAATGATTAATTTTATCAGCAATTTCATCGTGAGACATGGGTACGGTAATCAAGGACGCTTCGCTGTAAGCTTTACCCACAGCAATTTGTTTACCTCGCACCAAAATACTCGTGACTGCATCTGATAGGCTAATATCAACCATTTGGCGTAACCCAGCAGCCCGCCGTACCACTGCCCAAATACCTAAATCTCCAGCTTTGGTGTAAACTTCATCTAGTAAATCGCCTACGGTGACGCGATATCCTGGGCCACCGTACCCTGTATCAAATTTCATTCCCTGTAAGCGAGTTAAAGTTTGCAATAACTCAATTTGCTCATAGATGTTCTCTGATGAGCGCAAATGAGAAAGTAATAACCCAAAGTTGGTTTCACACTCCACTTGAAATTCTTGGGTATGTCCTAAGCGCCAGTTTTTCTCAGGATGATAGGCTAGATAATAGCAACGTGGGCTAGCATTTTTTACTGGCGATCGCGAAAATTCTGCATTGGGGAGGAAATCAATTCTTTGGATTCCGGCTGTCAACATTAGCTGATTTAGCCGCCCTAATTTTACCCGTACACCATTACAAATACCATCTTTCAGTTCTTGCATCAGTTCTAGTAATGCCTCAGAACCACTTTCTAACATGGTGTGCGTCAACATTAAAGTCAGAGTAGGACGCCCTAAATCGCTCCAATATTTTTGAATGTAAGCTAGTTCGCTTCTAATTTGATCCAGCAAAAAATGGTAATCAAGAGTTAAGTAAAACTGCTGGGAGTCAGAAAAGGAAGGCAAAAATACAATTGTTTCACCACGAATCCGAAAGATTCTAGATGTTGTCAAACTCCGCAGCCGCCGCACTGGCCGCCCAGTCAAACCAAGTTTGTCGTTACGTCCAATTTGGGTATAAATAGCTGAGAATTCTCCAGCTTTTCTCACTTGAATCGGTTCTACTTGAGCAGGTGTTTGGGCTTCAATTCCATGAATTTCTAGTTTCGTCTGTAAATCTTCATCTTCTGCTAATAAAGCAATTTGTACTAATGCATCGCGCTGTTTGCCCACACATAAATGTCTTCCTAAAGGGTCGATATCACCAACCGCCAGTAACCCTTCACTCAACATTTGACTGAGGAAATATAAACTCTGCGCCCACACCAAGGGAATATTTTCATTAGGCAAACGTGGTTGCGTTTGTGGTGCTAACTTTTCTGCCTCTATATTTTCGGCTGGAACATAATAAAGTTCTGGCAATAAACGCAAACCATCTTGTTCTATAAGTAATGATTCTAAAAGCTCTTGGTATTTTTTAACTTGTTCTTGTTCGCCACGAAATAATCCATCTAAAACTAAATAAGTGAAAAATAACGGCCATTCGCATTCAATATGCTCGAATTGCTTGAGTTCCCACGGTTCGTAGTGTAAACGTTGATTATCTTCTAAAACCGTTTGGTGTCCATCACGCAGAAAGCGTTTGCAGCCGTATTTACCTGCGAGTTTATTGATAATATCGTTTAGAGTGCGATCGCGTAACTCCAAATCTTCTACTGCAAAGGCAGGATAACTAATAATACTTAACAGAGCCGCATCAATTTCTTTAGAACCAGATTCCCTCGGTAATAGTGATTCTAAAGTAATCCGGGCGCGGGCGATTTCATCTGGTAGCACATGAATTACTGATGCTTGACTACCACGCACACCAAACAAATCCAATCCGTTGATAGCTTCTAAAGCAGCTTTTGCCATGCCTACAGAACTGGCGTTTAACTCAGCACTACCCCGATTAATTTTATTACCACGTTCCCAAATGCCGTAATCTGGTGTACGGTAAGCTCGTCCAATGTAGTAAACCAAATTTTGGACGAAATTCACTTCATCAATTGTATAAATTATTGGCAATCCCGCAGCCGTCATTTGCGCCAACATCAGCAAAAATATAGATGTGGCATCAAGTTGCAAATGTCCCCATTCATCATCACCAACAACAATATCACCCGTCGCGGTATTATATTTGGCGTGCAGTCCATCTAGTAGCGACTGAGTATGTTTAAATGTCTCTACTTTATGAGCCTGTCGCATCATCGCAAATAGCAATCCGCGCATCAGTTTGATGACACTGTGTTCTAGTTCATAGGTGCGTCCTTTGTCGTCGTCAATCTTGCGGTATGCAAGTCCTAAACCCCAAACTGCCAAAATGCTGTAAACGTTGTCTCGCACCCAGGCATCTGTATAATCGCCGTGGGCTGTAATCGCCGTACTCGCAGGTAGTAAACCAGTAATCGGATTCTGCCGAGTCAGGATGATCGTTTTGATTTGCTGGTAGTAATAGTCTAGACGAGTTAGCAATTTGGTAGATGTTTTCATGGTTTGGTTCAGAACAACTTGCAAAATTCGACCCTGTGACTGTGAACTGAATTACCTAAACCAAGTCAGAACAAGCTCTGTAATGGTTGATGGAAGAACAGTGGAGGGTAGTAAGTTTATTATTATCTCCTGTTAATAGGTTTCTGGGTACTTAATTTTAGTGATTTTATTTCGGCGTGGCACTGGCGAAATAGTGAAAAATTAGGGAGATTTTTGGGTGTGGTCAGAATTATGTGCTACGGAGTGCAATCTGGGAGATATGAGCTAGTATGCTAGCATAACAGCAGATTAACTTTTTTCATTATGGAAACTCGAATTAACAAACGCACCCACAGCGATTACACCCAAAGTGCAGCCTATCTGCCCAAGGATTTAGTTAAAATTTTCAAACAGCTAGCTCTTGAGTTAGAAATAGGGCACAGTGAGGCAATGGAAGAAGCTATCAGGATGTGGTGTGATGCGGCTATTAAAAAGGTAAGTCAATCTTGATGAGGTATCCTACACCCAAACAAAATTTGATTTGTTTTATCCTCTGTCAAACCTCACAACGTTTCTACTACCTATCTTTATAGTCAGATTAGATGAACGAACAGGAGACATCTATATCTTGGCTGGAGATGAAACAGGTATTTTAATTAACCCTAATGGTGAATGGAGATACGACGAATGACTAAGCCTAATTTTGCCGCAATGAGTAAAATAGAGTTAAAACGTTATTTATTAGAGAATCGTAATGATACAGAAGCTTTTTACGCTCTAATGGATAAAATTAACGCCGAACCTAATCCGAAGTTTTATACCATAGATGAAATTGGTGAACTGGAAAAACTAATAGAAGCAAAACGGACACGAGAAAATCTCTAAAAATTACCTTTATCAACTCGCTTAAACAAAGTTATGAAGGATGAATTTTTCTCTTATGGGCTAGACAACAAAGCTTCCTTACCTTCGCTCAAGCTATCTGAAGATGAGAGAAAAAAATATTTATCGCCATTAAAACTCTTTAAAGTTTTGCGATCGCATAAAATACGTAATTCAGATATGGGAGTCGCACAAATTGCTATTGATGAATTGCAAGGAATTCTTGCTTGTTCATCAAGAGATGGAAAGGTAAGTATTTGGCATCTTTTATCTGGTGAGCTTATCGCCTCATACTCTCATGAGCGTAATGCTGGTGCAGTTGTAATTGGAGAGAAGGGTGATGTAATCAGTGGAGGTTCAGACAACAGAATAAAAATCTGGAATTATTTTTCTAATCAGCTTTCACGAACTTTAGAGACGCCAAGTGCTGTAGGATGTCTTTCAATCAATCTTAGAGCTAATTACTTGGCTGCGGCGATAAATTACTCACATCAAGTCAAAGTGATTGTATGGAACTTAAAGTCATTTGAGCAGATTGCTGAAATTAGTGACGAAAGATTTTGGGATTTTGACCTATTAGCATTTAATGATACTGGAGAACGGTTGTATGCACGAGGCGGACTTGGAGAAAATCGAGTCTGGGAAATGCCTTCTACAAAACTTATTAGAGCTTTCCCTGATAGTCATTATGGAGAAGTGAGTTACTGCTCAATTGATGATAGAGGAAGGATTCTAGCTACTGCATCAGATCGACATAACGAAGTATACCTATGGGATACTATGAGTGGCAAAAGAATACAAATAATTGAAGCAGCACCAATATCGGATGGTGGTCCATTTGTCCCCAACGTTCTCCTAAATGAGAACGGTAGTATTCTCATCACTGCTACACTAAATGGAAATATCAGGATATCGTGTACTGAAAGCAAAGAACTTTTGCAAGAATTTCCAGGTAAACACAAACCAGGGATCAGTTCATTAGCTATCAGTAATAAGTTTTTGGTATCTGGAGATCATGATGGAAATCTTAAACTTTGGCAATTTACTGCCTAAGAAACCATTTATAAAATTTTTGTTTGTATATCTTAAGTATAGAGAAAACTAGGCACAGCCAAGAGCGATCGCTAAAGCTCAAACACATTACCGCAACTATGAAGTAAAACCTGCCAACCCATTTTTGATTCTCCGTCGTCCAGGTGACTATGCATGAAGTTGCTTGATACCAAAAATTACTGAATCATATTGTAAGTATTTTAACTGTATAAAGTTTGCGAAAAAAATCGTTGATTGGCAAGACACATAGCTTGTAGCAGTAGTAAAATCTACTTTAAGTTACATGTAAATTACTTGCAACACAGGGCAATTAAATTACTCATGACTGAGGAATATCACAGATGCTGAATGCTAAGATTCAGTATCCACCGGAGAGTGCTATTCCGGGTTAGGATGATGACTAGCGATGCCTTAATTTTAGATATCGATATTGAATTGTTGAAATTTTATGGGCAATAGTCCACCAGATGGCAGTATCAACCTCCTCTGAGCTGGCGAGGAAGTCTCCCAGCGCGGGGGAGACTTTGGAGATATATCTCATGCTCACACAAGATATTCGTGATTTGCTGACTGATACTACCGATTTAAACCAGTTGAAATGGGATTTAAATCGCTTGCAACCTGTGGATGTGGGAGAATACATTACACAATTGCCTGAGAAACAACGCGCGATCGCATTCCGTTTACTCAATAAAGCTCAGGCAATTGATGTATTTGAATATCTGCCAACCGAGGTTCAGGAAGAACTAATTAATTCTCTGCATGATGTGCAGGTAGTGCAACTTGTAGAAGCGATGAGCCCCGACGAACGGGCAGAATTATTTGATGAACTACCTGCTGGGGTAATCAAACGGTTATTACAAGAACTTAGTCCAGAACAAAGGCAAGCAACAGCAACGATTCTCGGCTATCCAGAAGGCACTGCTGGGCGGGTGATGACAACCGAATATGTCCGGTTGCGGCAAGGATTGACTGTAGGTGAAGCCCTAAGTAAAATCCGCCGTCAGGACGAAGACAAGGAGTCAATTTACTATGCCTACGTCACAGATGATAACCGGACGCTGGTAAGAGTAGTTTCACTGCGGCAATTGCTGTTTACCTTTCCCGATGTTTTCATTAAGGATATTGCTAGCGATCGCGTCATTAAGGTGACAACTGAAACCCCTCAAGAAGAAGTGGCGCGAATCATGCAGCGCTACGACTTAATCGCTATCCCCGTAGTTGACCGAGAAGACCGATTGGTTGGCATCGTCACCATTGATGATGTCATGGATATTTTGGAAGAAGAAGCCACAGAAGATATCCAAAAACTGGCGGGTGTGAGTGGTGATGAAGCAGCTTTATCTTCTCCTCTACTCACCATCCGCAACCGCTTGCCTTGGCTTTTGGGCATTATGGCCATGTATATTGGTGCTGCTAGTGCGATCGCACCTTTTCAATCTGTAATCTCCGCAGTGCCAGTTCTAGCAGTCATCATGCCAATTTTTTCTAACACTGGTGGTACTGTTGGGATTCAATCATTAACGGTAACAATTCGCGGCTTGGGAGTAGGCGAGGTAACACCCAAAGATACTCTAAAAATTCTCCGCAAAGAACTTTTAGCAGGATTGGGCACAGCTGTAGTTTTAGCCATAACGATGATGCTACTTTCCTTAATTTGGGCGCGGCCTCAAGAACGATGGGTAGCTTTAATTGCCGGAATGGTAATGGCAACTAATACAATTGTGGCCGTTACACTCGGCACTTTACTGCCAATGGGTTTGAAACGACTCAAACTTGACCCTGCCTTGGTTAGTGGCCCGTTAGTGACTACAATGCTAGATACAATTGGGTTTTTAACCTTCCTTAGCCTAATTGCTCTAGCTTTAAACGTTTTCCATTTACCAACTTGAAGGAAATGGGGATGGGGCATGGGGCATGGGGCATTGGGCATTGGGTTATTACCCTTTTCCCCCTCATCTCCCCACTCCCCACTCCCCACTCCCCACTCCCCAAATTCTATGCCTACTACTACCACCTGGAATCGTCATCACATTCTTTCCCTAGCTGACTTCACCACCGCTGAATACGATACTGTTTTGCAAACTGCTGCTAGTTTTCAAGAAGTGCTATCACGGCGGACGAAGAAAGTGCCAACCTTGCAGGGACAGGTGGTGGCGAATTTATTTTTTGAATCCTCTACCCGCACTCGCAGCAGTTTTGAACTCGCAGCCAAACGCTTAAGTGCAGATACGCTGAACTTCGCCGCAGCCACATCTTCTATGACTAAAGGAGAAACAATTCTCGACACAGCGAAAACTTATTTGGCCATGGGAACTGATATTATGGTAGTCCGCCATCGAGAGGCAGGAGTACCAAATGCGATCGCGGCTGAAATGGATCGTCTAGGTGTACGAGTTAGCGTCCTCAATGCTGGTGATGGCCAACATGAACATCCTTCCCAAGCACTGCTAGATTTATTTACCATAACTACTCTAATTGACCCAGATCATCCCCGAATGGAACTTTTGAAGGGGAAAAAGATTGCCATTGTTGGGGATATTCTCCATTCTCGCGTGGCGCGATCGAATATTTGGAGTTTAATTGCCAGTGGTGCCGAAGTGCATCTTGCAGCACCACCAACCCTCTTACCCAAGTTATTTGCCGAGTTTATCTCTGAAGAGTCAGAAGTCAGAAATCAGGAGTTTGTTATATCCTCATCCCCCACTCCCAACTCCCCACTCCCCACTCCCCAACTATTTTTACATTGGCAACTAGAACCAGCTTTGCAGAATGCTGATTTTGTGATGACTTTGCGCCTGCAAAAGGAACGGATGACGGCTCATTTGCTGCCAAGTTTGCGAGAATATCATCAGCTATTTGGCATTACAAGCACAAAACTGCAACTTTGTAAACCTAATGTCAAAGTTTTGCATCCAGGCCCAGTTAACCGTGGTGTTGAAATTAGTTCTGAATTGATGGATGACCCAGAATTTAGTCTCATTCAATCGCAAGTTACCAGTGGTGTCGCCGTTCGCATGGCGCTGCTGTATTTATTAGGTAGCGGCAAGGCTTAATATAATCTCAGTGAATTTTACTCCCATCGGACTATCTGACGGAAGAATACCTAATCTCATAGAAATTATATGTTCTTCCGATCGCATGAGGACAAAATTCTGTAATTTTGCGACAGTGGAACCACAGAAGTTAAAAATTGAATAACTTCTAGAAATGTCGGAGGTAAATATGAAACCAATCTTTTTGACGGCAGCAGCCTTACTCAGCACGCTATCTTTAGCTGCTCCCATTTCCGTCAAAGCAGAAAACTCCGCCCCTGTCCGCCGCTTGTTAGAAACTAGAGAATGTTTCGGATGTAATTTAACAGGAGCAAATCTCAAAGGCGCTCATCTCATAGGTGTTGATTTGAGAAATGCAAATTTAAAAGGGGCTAATCTCGAAAATGCGAACCTAGAAGGTGCTGATTTAACTGGTGCAAATTTAAAGTCTGCTAATCTCACAAATGCTTTTGTTAGTGGTACTAGCTTAAATGATGCTAATCTCACCGACGTTGATTTGAGTAATGCTCATCTATATAATACTGAAGTTGATGGCGCAGTTTTAGCCAATATTGATTTAAGCGGTGCTGACGTGTTTAATACTGCCATTAGTGTGGGTGGTGAATATTAATTGATGCCAAAGTGATGAGTTAAGAGTTATGTTCAACTCCTAACCCTGCACTTGTTAAGTTTTACTCACCGGTAATCGAAAGTTCATTAACCCAGATTTTCGGACAAACTCCCCCTGGCGTTAACTCTGGCTCTTTTTCTACATAAATAATTGATTTCAAGAGTTCTAAGAAATCGCCAGCAACAGTTGCTGACTCAATACTCGTCCTCACACCCTTGTTAACTAGCCAACCATCAAAGGGCAAAGAGAAGGAACCTTGCAAGGATTTAACTCCAGCATGGAGGGCTTGCAAATCATCGATAAGAATCACATTTTCAGCCGTTTCTAAGCTAAACTCCTGCTCAGGAGTTGCTGTTGAAAAAACATGATAAAAATTGGGACTGACGCTGACTTTTGCACCAATACTGGCATTACCTGTTGGCTGGGTATTTAACCTTTTAGCAGTGCCTGCACTATGAAGAAATCCTGTTAAAACGCCATTTTCAATTAGCGAAATCTGACGAGTCGGAGTTCCTTCACCATCAAAAGTTTCTGCACCTACATTAGCTGGGTGCAACGCATCATCATAAACTGAAATTAGAGGGGAAGCAATTTCCTTACCTAAATCATCAGGAGTAGATAGACTTTGGTTGTCTAAAATACTTTGGGCATTGAACAAGTTAGAAAAAGCACCCAATAGACTTAAGAAAGCTTCAGCTGAGAAAACAACTCGATATTTACCAGTTTTGATTTTTTCATAATTCAAGTGGCTGATAGTTTTATCGGCGGTTTCTTTGATGCAACCATTAATATCTAGATTATCTAAACTCTGGTTGATTCTAAAAGCTCCTGCACTGCGCGGTTTTTTCCCTTCTTCCTCAGTTTTACTGTAAAGATAAACTGATGCTAAGGAGTGAGATTCAGTTCTCACCGCGCCGTCACTATTGAGATAAAATCTGTCAATATCTCTTTGTGACAAACCGTTATAAGGTACACCTTTAATTGCTGGATGAGCAGCCAGTAATTCTTTTTCAGCTACCAACAATTTTTCTATGAGTTCAGCAACAGGTGCTTGAGGTGCTTTATCCTGGGGCTTATTTGGAATAGGAATAGTAGCCTCTGGACTAAAATCAGGAACATTTTCTTTAACACCAAAGAAACTGGCTTCGTAAGCAGTTTTTAAAGCTAATTCCAGTCCCTTGGGGTCTACATCTGTAGTGCTGGTGACACCCATTGTATTATCTTCATTCCAGACACGAACAGTAACACCAGAGCGATTTGAAGCTTTGACTTGTTTTGGCTCACCTTGGTCTACTTGCACGCTAGTGTCATCTACTGTTGAGCCATAAATGTCGAATTTCTTAATACCAAGCTTACCAGCATTGTCCTTGGCGGAATTTGCAATCTCATTTATATTGGGCATAGTCAATTTTGGGTTTGGGATTTTCTCACTCCCTGCTTCAGCCTGGGAATGTAATAATGAAGGGCTTCTTCTTTTCTAGATAAAATAAGTGACAGAGCCACGAAGAAGGCGTTTCCAGGTAGAACCTGGAAGTTGACGAGATTATCTTCCACCGACGGTAATAGAATCAACCTTGATGTGGGGTTGTCCGACTGTGGTGTAAATACTGCCACTGACGGAACCACAAAAACCTGGTGCAATTTCCAAATCTTGGGAACACATGGAAATTTTATTCATAATTTCCTTTGCTTCACCAATTAGAATTGCTCCCTTTAACGGTTTGGTGATTTTGCCATTTTCAATTAAATAAGCTTCATCAACACTAAAGTTAAATTGACCTGTAGCACCAACGCTACCACCGCCCATCTTTTTACAGTAAATACCTTTATCAACAGAGGCAAATAATTCATCAATGCTGTATTCGCCAGAATCAATATAAGTATTACGCATCCGGCTAGCGGCGGCATAGGTATAATTTTGGCGGCGTCCACTTCCAGTTCTGGGGTGTCCGGTGCGTGAGGAACCTGTTCTATCTGCTAAGAAGTTTTTCAGAACGCCTTTTTCAATTAATAAGGTTCTTTGAGCCGGCATACCTTCGTCATCCATGTCAATTGTCCCGAAGGCATTTTCAGAGCGCCCTTCATCCCAGGCTGTCAAACTTTCGTGGGCAATTTTTTCGCCTTTTTTGTCAGCAAAGGGGGAGGTATTGCGTTCAATTTGGGTGGTTTCTAGTAGGTGTCCGCAAGCTTCGTGGAAGATTACGCCGCCAAAGTGATTGGCCATAATGATGGGATAAGTACCTGATTCCACGTAATCTGCGTAGAGCATTTTTCCAGCCGATTCTGCTATTTTCTCGGCAGCTTGTTGAGAATCCCAAGTTCTCAAGAAGTTGGCATCGCTAGTATTACCCGCGCGATCGCCAATTGAGCTACGATTAGCACCATCAGCACACAATAGGTTAAATCCTACTGATTGTGTAAGGCGAATATCACGAGCAAAAGTACCGTCACTAGCGGCGATTAAAACTTCTTGCCAATCCCGGAAATAGGTAGCACGGCGCGATTGGACGTGGCTAGCTTTTTGCTTCAGGTGGGCAGTACCATCAAGGAGGATTTCTCCCATTTCGCGGATGGAGCTACACACTGGTAGCCATGCATCTTTGCCTCTTTTGGTGGCGTAATCTCTAAGTAATTCTAGGTTGATTTCTGGGATGAAAGCCTTAGCAGTGGGTAGTTGCAATCCCAAGATAGAAAGACCTTTTTCTAAGGCTGCTTTCAAACCGGGAAACGACAGGTCATTGGTGCTAACGTAGCAGTCAGCTTTACCACGAAATATTCTGACTCCCGCGCCTGTAGACAGACTGGGTGAAATACTCGTGATAGCGTCATCTTCTGCAAGAGAACTAATATAGTTGCGACGCTCTAAAAATAATTCGATGAAGTCAGCACCAGCGGCGCGTCCTAGTCCCAGGAGAGTAGCCAGAGGGGCTTCCCAGGTTTCATCGAAACGCTCTGGTGTGGAGGAATATTGGAGTGTGGGAAGTTGATTCGAGAGAAGTAGCGTACTTGTAAGCATGGATAGCCTCGTCTGCTGGCGTAATTCAGAGATTTGACTGAAAAATTCTGGTGTGTTTAGTCTAACAAATGAGTCAAAGCCACAGTTGGCAGAAAGGCGTGTGGATTTCCCTCCAATTCAGCAAGACCTTGGAAAACTCACCCACAGACTAAAAGTTTGGGACTATATAAACAAAGCCCGCAAAGGCGGGCTGAGGTTTTGAAACTTGAGGGTATCGGTGTAAAAATTTAGTTATCGTCATGAGCTAGGAGTGGAAGGGGATAAACCCCACCTGTACCAGAAGATAGAAGCTTCGTGACGACTAACTCATATTAAATATGCAATCTTGTTTGCTGTTTAGCTTAATTCAATCCAGAGTATCACTCTAAGATTTATTTACGATTTACCATTTTCAATGGAACTCTTGCTGTTCCTTGGTCATTGACAGTCTGACCTAAATTTGAAGCTGGGGGTGTCGATGTTAGATTCTTAAACAGGAGTTTTAAGGTTCGAGTAATAGTTTTGAGAATTTTCATTTTGCTGGCAGTTGGCTTTTGGTCATATCTCAAAACCATTGGAATTTCTGCAATTTTAGGTTTGAGTACTTTAGCTTTCAGCAGTAAATCTATCATGCAAGCAAATCCACTTTCAGTAAATAGATTTTCCCCATAATACATATCTAGTTTACTGACGAAATTACGGTTATACAGCCTGTAACCGCAAGTATAGTCTCTTACACCGGGTACGCGGGCGGCAATTCTAAACAGCCAGCTGGCTCCGTAACTCATTATCTCTCTAAATCTTGATAAACCTATGACTTTAGAGCCTTTTCGATATCTAGATGCGATCGCAATATCATAGCTACCAGCTATCATTGTGTCATACATCTTGATTAAGAGTTCTGGTGGTTGAGTGTTGTCACAATCCATCGCAGCTAAAAAATCACCTTCTTTAGAGATTTCTAAGAAAGTCATGAAACCTGTTTTAATTGCTTGACCTAAACCAGCATTTTTGGGATGTTGGACTAATTTCAGTAATATACCTAGTGATTCAGATTCTTCTAAAGCTGTCTCGGCAGTTGCATCACTACTACCATCATCAACAAGAATCAGTTTTATCTCCATCTTAGAGATTTGCTGTAATGTCTGAAATCTTTTGAACAAGGGTCGGATTGATGCTTGCTCGTTGTATGCGGGTAAAAGAACAAAAAGACTCATAAGTACCTCGTGTAATTTTCAAAATATCATTTTCAAATTTCAAGAATTCAGTAATGTTGATTTCTTGAGAAATTCATCAACTTGTCGCACAACTGCGTTGTTATTGACGCTATCATTAACCAACTGTGAGGTATTGACGACGAAAAAATCATCGTTTTCTGTACTCACTTGTGGAACAAGGCTTGAATAATTTAAAACTTGTAGTGGCTGAACTTTAATAGCTCGATTAATGTGTGCTGCTACAATGTCATCTGCTTTTAGTTCAGGGAACATCAAGCGTATACCCTGGAAGAATACTTGGCGCAATTCATCATCTGGCTGTTTTAATAACGGGTCAGTGGAAAGTATATATTTTGGTAGGAATGTCATGTGATATCCTGCTGTTTCTTGCAAAGAAACTAAATTGCTCATACCGATGACTCCGGTAAAAGGAATATTCTTATCGGCAATATTTACTACGTAATAAGGCACTAGAGCCTTGCGAGTAATCAGTACCATGCATACTACACCCAGGTATTCTACTGTTTCACCAGTATCGGAAACTTTTACCAATTCATTAGCAGCAACCTGTTGCAGAATATTAACTGGGCCAGTAAAAATGACTTTATCAAAATGTTCTTTTTTACCCTGATATTCTACCCACATTCCACCTCCTGGATTAGGTGCAATATATTCCACTGCGACACCTGTGTGGATATGACCTCCAGCCGCATAAATTAATTTTTCTATATGGTCAAAAACAGTTTTGTAACCACCTGAGACATAACCAAGTTGTTCTTTATTTAATGAGGAATCTCGTGCTGAAAATAGTCGTTTGATATAAGCCCAGATAAAAACTGCTGATATTCGCTTATAGTTCTCTCCTAATTTAGATAGCAGCAAAGGTTTCCAGAGCTTTTCATATGTGCTTTTTCCACCGAGTTTTAATAGCCAATCTTCAACTAAAATCTTCTCTAAGCGCCGCCAGTTATTCAGGCGTGAACCATATAGGAGAGTAAAGGCTAATCTGATTTTACCTATAAGTCCAAACAGAGGAAAGCGCAAAAACTCTATAGTGTTACTAATAGAATAGAATTTTTTATTGTCGTAGAAACCTGTTAAACTTCGATGCCAACGCAGTTTATCTCCAAGACCAATATCTCGGAGAAAGTTTATCAAATGAGTATCAGAAGGGAGGATAACGTGATAAAAACGATCCCAGGTAAATAAACCGTAATCATGATAGGTGGTAAGTCCACCAAGCTGCTTGTTATTATCAAATACAGTTACTGTATGTCCTTGATTTGAAAGACGTTGAGCTAATACTAGCCCAGTTATACCCCCGCCAATAATGCCTATATTCATAAATTTAGATTTTTGTAGGAATGTTTTTGATATTTATCTCTCAGAAACTTTTAATTTTTATTATTAATAACCTAGTTTATGACATTTTTAACTATTAGTTAACAACAAGAACCACACCAGCTATGATAATAGAAATTCCTACCCACTGGCTAAATATAACCTGCTCTTTTAGAAGATAGTGAGAAGCAATTGGTATAAGTGCATACATTAATCCTAGAACTGGAAATGCTTGACTCAGAGGGATTATTCGCAATACATAAAGCCACAAGATAGTCATGAATGTATAGCAGACAAACCAAATCAAAAAATAACGAGAAAATAACAGATTTCGGATAGATGTGCTGCCTCCCTTCGTAGGGCTAGAAATGTAAAGTCCATATTTTAGTGAAAGGTTAGCTGTTGTTCCCAATAAAACTACAAACATTAAAAGCAGCCAAGTAATTATGTTCATTTGTCAATACTTTTTGTAGAATTTACCAGAGAAAACTCATATAGACTTTTTAAGTGGAATCACAACTAAAAGAACACCCATAAAAATAGTGATGACTCCCGCTATTCGAGTTAGTGTAATCTCTTCATTAAAAAAGTAGTATGAACCGAAAAGTATACCGACATAATTTAAACTAGTCAGTGGATAAGCAATACTTAATTTTACAGTTCGCAGAGCCAATATCCAATTTACTACTCCCAAGCAATAAACAGTAATAGCTAATGCTAATTTTTGAATAAATTCCCAAGTTAATAGTCCCTCATTTGGATGACTCATAGTATGCTTCATCAGCAATTGTCCAGAAATACTAAATAAAATGCTGATAAACAGGATAGTATAAGGAATTATTTTAAAGCTGGAAATTTGCGAGATAGATTTCATAGTACATTTGCCTCAATCAATATAGTAGGTATGAACCAGACAGTAAACAGCCCGTTGCTTTAAACGTTTTGTTTTGGATTTTGGTCACACCTTCTGTGCAATTCAACCTCTACTTCAGTAAATAGACAACAAAATTAGCAAGGCTATGTTGAAGGGACTGATATCAAAATAACCGTTGAAGCTTATGTCCTAGAGTTAGCAGCTAAATATTATGCGGCTTCCATGATGCTTGCTTGATGATGGCAACATTTGTATGATTCGCAATAGAGCGCCAGTTATGCTTCAAGACTACTTCTTAGTGCGATCGCAATATCTAGGGTATAAAGGATACAGATGTAGTGAAGGTTGAAGGCTTTGCCATAAATTACCTCTGAACAAAGTTTAGCAGTGTGTGTAGGCGTAGCCCGTCGTAGACATTGCTTATGCTTAACTTGAATTCGACCTACATGTGCAACAAATGGAGCTAAACGTATAAAAATGGATTGCCAGAATTTTTGATTAATCCATTTATTAACTTTCATTAGTTGTATCCTGCTGTAGATATCTTGTTGAAGAAGCTACTGAACTTCTCAAGCCATTAACTTAACTGGATTGATAAACGTTCTTAATTGGCTTCAGGAAAGTTTATTAATTTACTGACATACCATAGAACTTATTCTGGCTCACAGATGTATCCATAACCTCGACCGGGAACTAAGCCGATTCATAACAATTTTTCTCAAATCGAGTGTGTATATATGCTCTTTTTAGACATGGATACACAATAAGTAACAGAAGTCTGCTTGGCTGCGTAAATTGTAGACTCGACAAATCACTCTACGGTAATGCGCTTTACAGGTTTCTGGGGAATTTTACTGAATGTCTAAATAGAGCTTTTGACAACACTAACAACTAATGCAAACTATCGTTGGCTAATCAACTAGGAGTTGGCCTTGATTGCATTGTATTTGATATAGTTTTAGATTATCGAGTATTAGGTTTGCTTGATTTCTCTTGGTAATTTTAACTAGGTTTTGTTCTCCAAGTTTATTGTTACATATAATCACCTACTAGAATACCACGAGAAAAGCGTGTTGCAAATTTATCGTCATACTTCATCAAAACTTCATTTACCGAAAATATACTTAAACAAAAACTTCATGAAATCAAAACTTTATTTTATATGAATTTTGATTTTGAGGATTTTTACATTTATAAAGAACTTTCTGAATACTAAGAATTTGCAGAATTAGGGAATTAGGGAATTAGTATCAAACTCGATAAGTCTCAAGCTGAGAGTTTCCGAAAGCAAAATTTAAACTCGAACAATAGTGCAAGCCTTGGCAAGGCACAGCACAAAGTTACGCAAGATTACAAAAAAATATAGATGGCAATCAAGAGTATGAATCTTTGTGGTTGTGATTATTCAGTTTCTCTAATTTGTTTTCCTATTATTTGGACTCATTATCCTGCAAAAGTCTGTTGGTAGTAATGAAGACAATGATTAACAATCCAAACTGAATCTGCCAAGGCGCTAATACTAAACTTAAAATCAAGCTAATAGCAGCAAATACACCTGAAAGATATGCAATCTCATCAGTACTCTTTTTGAACAAGTAGCCAGTGGCTAAAGCAGTACACAATGGTATCAAGAAAAACAAAGGCATTTTACTAACCTCTGGACTAAAAGTTGTTGTGCTTATAAAACAAATTGAAATTGTTTTTGTAATTGTGGTTGATCTTACATCCAATCAGGTTTTAGCCACAACAGTCGTTTGAAATAAATATTATAGAAAATAAAGACTATGCAACGTTGTATATTACACCAATGGGAATAATTATTGCGATAGATGAAGCAAACAAAAACTTGGCGAAGAACTCCTTCTTCTGTCGTTGATGGTGTGCCAAGCTTGCTTTAAGTAGTAAGTTAAGAGAGGTTGCGCTAGCTTGCTTAGTCTGTAGAGAGTACACAATGCCTTCCGTGAAACTCCTTGTGGCGCTCTCTCGGCTCAGTTTAGCTGCGCTATGCTATACAAATTCTCATTCATATACACTAAATTGAAAGGTTTGAAAACTTGCGTAGGTGGGTTTTTTCTATTTCGCTAATTCCACTCTTGTGAGTAATCATCTGGTAAATTGACTGAAAACTTGGGCCTTGCGCCAAGATAAGGATCTAGCATATTACCTTTAGAAGTAGCATTTTCATTTTAGACACCTAATGCTGAACATTCCTCAACTACTGGCAACTGAAATAAACCTCAAACCCCATCAGGTGCAAAACGCGCTGGAACTTTTGGCGGAGGGTGCAACAATTCCCTTTATTGCACGTTACCGCAAAGAGCGCACCGATGAGATGAATGAAGTGCAACTACGTGAACTGGCTGATCGATATACTTATTTAACAGAACTGGAAGAACGAAAATCTGTAATTTTAAGTGCGATCGCTGACCAAGGTAAACTGACAGATGAACTTAAAGCCAAAATCTCATCCTGCTTACAAAAAACCGAACTTGAGGATTTATACTTACCTTATCGACCAAAACGACGCACCCGCGCCACCATCGCCAGAGAAAAAGGACTCGAACCACTGGCGGAATTCATCAAGTCGCTAAATGTCAAAAATGCTGCAACTGCTTCCCTGGAAGAAGAAGCGGCTAAGTATATTTCTGAAACCAAGGGAGTAAAAACAGCAGAGGAGGCACTCAAAGGTGCTGCTGACATTTTGGCTGAAGAGGTAGCTGAAAAAGCTGAATTACGCGCATATATCCGCGATTATCTTTTAGACGAAGGGGTATTTGTTTCCCGCATCAAAGATGATTATCCCGAAGGTACAACCAAATTTGAGATGTACCGTAACTATCAAATTAAGGTGAAAAATATTGCACCCCACAATATGCTGGCCTTGTGTCGGGGTGAAACTGAAAAAGTATTAAGTTTTGAAATTGCTTTCGATGAAGATACGGTACTTTACTATCTTGAGTCGAAAGAAATTAAAACCAAAGTACGGACAATTCGCGATTTTTATCAAGCGATGTTGAAGGATGCATTCAACCGTTTGATGAAAGTATCTCTAATGGGAGAGGTAATTTCTGAGAAGAAAGTCTACGCAGATATAGAATCAATCAAGACATTTGAAACTAATCTGCGGGAGTTGCTGCTATCTGCACCAGCAGGGATGAAACCAACACTGGCGATAGACCCTGGATTTAGAACTGGGTGTAAAGTTGCAGTCCTCGACCAAACTGGAAAATTTTTGGAATATCAAGCAGTATTTCCTCACCAAGCGGCTGAACAACGACTCAAAGCAGCACAAACTGTCAAAAATCTGATTGAAAAGTACAAGATTGAGTTAATCGCCATCGGTAACGGTACAGCGTCTCGTGAGACAGAGGAATTTGTCACACAAATATTGCAAACCATAGAGCGCAAACCAGTTAAGGTGATGGTGAATGAATCTGGCGCATCTATATATTCTGCAAGTAAAGTAGCGCTGGAAGAGTTTCCCGATTTAGATATTACCGTGCGCGGTGCTATTAGTATCGGCCGCCGTTTGCAAGACCCCTTGGCGGAACTGGTGAAAATCGATCCCAAATCCATTGGTGTGGGACAATATCAGCACGATGTCGATCAAAAGTTGTTGAAAAAGAAATTAGATGACACTGTAGAAAGTTGCGTTAACTACGTCGGCGTAGACTTAAACACCGCCTCCAAAGAACTTCTAACTTCCGTCTCTGGGATTACGGCAAGTGTTGCCAATAACATTGTCGCCTATCGTAACCAGAATGGAGCCTTTAAAAATCGCCGCCAACTCTTGAAAGTTCCGAAGCTGGGGCCGAAGGCCTTTGAACAAGCAGCGGGTTTTCTGCGGATTCGCGGTGGTGACAACCCATTAGATAATACAGCAGTGCATCCAGAAAGTTATTCTGTAGTAGAAGCGATCGCATCTGATCTAAATGTGCCATTAAATCAGGTAACACAAATCGCCGAAAAACTCAAAAAGACCAACCTGAAGAAATATGTTACCGATAGCGTCGGCGAACCCACACTGCGCGACATCCTCAGTGAACTAGAAAAACCAGGTAGAGATCCTCGTGCTGAGTTTAAGTATGCCACTTTCAAAGAAGGAATTAAGGAAATTAGAGACTTAAAAATGGGAATGGAACTAGAAGGAATCGTGACAAACGTTGCCAACTTCGGTGCCTTCGTCGATATCGGCGTACATCAAGATGGTTTGGTACACATATCCCAACTTGCTGATAGATTTATAGATGATCCCAACAAAGTTGTCAAAGTCGGACAAGTAGTCAAAGTGCAGGTGTTAGAAATCGACGAGAAACTTAAACGGATTAGTCTATCGATGAAAGCAGTTAAACAATAATTAGAAACAGCAGATGGTAGTTTATCAAGTTCGATTCATCAATCCTACACTTGGGTTAGATCGCACCATTCAAGTACCAGACGATCAATATATTTTGGATATAGCAGAAGAAGCTGGTATCCGCCTACCGTCTGGGTGTAAACAAGGCGAATGTTCTGCCTGTGTCGCCAAACTCATTAGTGGTGAAGTTGATCAAAACGAGCAAAAATTTCTGCGCCCAAGTGAAATACAGGCTGGTTATGTTGTTACTTGTGTAACTTACCCTTTGTCTCATTGCACTTTAGAAACCCATCAAGAACAAGTCTTATATAAATCAGCCCTTTACTATAAGCCTGAATCTGGAAAAAGTGATAAGTGTTGATCCGAACTTGATATAACTCCTAACATCTGCTTTCTTCAAATAGCTCTTTGCTGCACATGTCGCCCATCAAACCCTTGCTTAATCCAACTCAAACATTCATATTCAGACTTGAATAATTTTGGAGCTGCAATATTATTCAATAACTCTGGTGGATAATGGTCATAAAAACATTTGTTTCCTTCTTGGAAGATGATAATCAAATTATTTTTGTAAATGTAGCGAGACTTAAAATTATCCGATTGGGCAACAAACTCGGAATTTTGCTCGATATGTTCTTTAGCAATATCAACAATATTACTAACACCACTTCCATAAATTGCGGCTGGATTTTCCGCTTTATGAAATTGGCTTTTATGCCCAATTTCTGATAGCAATTTATATGAATAAATTTCGTAATTATCCGCCTTCCCAAAAACAAATGGAATGATGAGATATCCTTTGTACGAGACTGAATTCTCATAAAGAAAACGACTCATTTCAACCTCCTTTGGTGGAACTACTCTTAAAAACTTCGCTGAAATCACCATAAACTGAGTTGATTGGGGGGATGCTCTAGGTTATTCCAAGGTAGAGGTGGAACTGGTGTATCACTTTGTTCCAATAGCTGTTGGAAGTGACGCGCTATGCTAGGCGATCGCGCTTCTATTGGACAATGAACAAAGAAATAAATTCTCACTCCCATCTGCAACCATTGCTGAATCTGCTTTACCCACTCTTCCATAAATGGCTGATTCACTGATAAATTTGGATGAGAAATAAACCGAATCAGCGTAAAAGGCGCTGTCACGCTCAATTGCAACGGTAATTTTGGTTTACGCCGTTCCGATAGCAACTGGGGGTCATCATCTCCAGTATAAATGGGGCGCGAGTCTAACAGTACCCGTCCCACACCTAGCCTTTCTAAAAGCGCCGTCAAATTACTAGCATGGGGTTCCCTAAACCAGTCGGGATGCCGAACTTCCACCGCTAGGGGTGCTTCTGTACGCGGCCAAGCTTCCAAAAAGTTGGTCAAATCGTCAAGTAATACAGGTGCATAACTGGGTGGTAATTGGGCAAACATTGGGCCAAGATGCTTACCTAAAGGGCGCATCCCGTCCAGAAATTTTAAAGCACCTGAAATATAAGGTTGTAACAACCCTTGATGAGTAATATCTCGCGGTAATTTCAGGCAAAATTCAAAACCTGCTGGTGTTTCGGCAGCCCAACGGGTTACAGTTTCTTCGTTAGGCACGGCATAAAAGGTGGTGTTACCTTCTACAGTCGTCAAACGACGACTATAGAGCTGTAGAAAATCGGCAGTGCGAGTTCCTTGGGGATAGAGTTCGCCTACCCAACCTTTATATGCCCAAACAGCACAACCGATAAAAAAGTTCACAGTGCCTAAAAGCCTTGATGTATCTATTCAATTTTACAGGCAGGTTGTAGAGATAGATCAAGCTAGTACCGCAAGGCGGAATTAAAAATTAAAAATTAAAAATGAATACAGCATAAGGGTTTCGTTGATTTGGAATGATTGGTTTATTTCCGCCGTGTTGTACTAGTTAAGGAGGCAGGTGGCACTTACTCCCACTGCTTCTGCTTGTGCGATCGCTACTGTAAGGTAAAGTTGAAGATTACAGAAACAACCTACGCAAAAAGCCTAATAAGCGGATAGCCAAATCTATGTATACCTGAGTTTTACGTGCAGTCTCAATTTCCTCTAATATTTGCTGCATCTGTGCCCGATTTTTCGGATTGATTCCGATGATACTAACGTTTATAATCGCTGCTCTTACCTTATTGAGAGTAAGCTGGCATTCGCTAACTGCTAACTCAAACTTGTTTACTTCCTCCCAGTTTTTTTGATGTTGTGCGTTGACAAGTTCAAATTGAAGCTGGAACAGAATATTTCGTAATTTTTCTTCTGTATTATTGAGTTGTTCTAAGTCGATTTGTTTGTCAGTAACTTCTTGAAGATGAGAAATTATTTCCGCAAAAGGATCTAATATATTATTGGTGGTCATGATTTATATATTCAGTTAAGTTGTAAACATTGTTCATGACTAGTTTCACCCTAAAAATCATTGACATAATTGAGAGATTGGTGGTTGCACCTGTCTGTTTCTCAGAGATATGTCTTTTAGAAATTCCTTCAAAACTTCATCTTCATTGATCTCTTTTTCAAGAGTGTTAATCTTTGTAAGTATTGAACTATAGTCGTTTCCAGTGAAACTGGTAGCTACCCCAACAATCTGAGTAACTCTAGCAGCAATAACTTCAAAGTTAAGATTAGGGTAGTCATCAATTAGTTCTGAGAGTTTTCGTCCAGTGTCAGCTGCCACCAAAAGTTTAGAGATAGATTCATTCAAACTTTGTTGCTCATAAAAATTAACTTTTCGCCAATTATCTATCTGTTCAACAACTTGGCGCTTAATTTCTTCTGCTTCTGGTTGTGAGGATATATTTAAATTTCTATACTGTTCACCAAGATGCTTTAGCTTGGAACTGATAATCACCCGTTCCGAATCCCTTGGTCTTGGTGGTCTTTCCTGAATTCTTTTAGCTAAAAGTAGCATTTTTACTGTTAAACATCTTGCCGGCTGGGCAGTTTTAGCAACTATCCTTTTACTTTCATAATCAATTGTTTCCAGCTTGTTAAAGACCTCGACTGCTACATCATATTCTGCTTTCAAAGCATCAAGTGTTTCATCGACATCCGATGACTGGGTATTTAGTTGATTTTCTCCGGTGATAATTCTATTTACTTCTCTAGGAATTCCGAATTTAATATTGGTATCAGTTAGTAATCGTTCAATAACTAAATTATCATCTACAGGTAAATTATTCAGTTGATAGATTTCCTTCACCGATGTAATAGCATCAGCCGCTCGATCGCGAAAATTCTCGGCAGTTACTCGCAGCATTGTTCTTTTTTGAGGCGTACAACTGCTGACAGTGAAACTGATAGTACAAGCTACTATACAAAATTTCCATAGGCTGAATTTCTGGGTATGGAAAACTCTCATCAACATACTTAGCTGTGTCCAGATATAGTTAATACTTATTTGCCACTATTCAACAATCCAGTATGAAAATGATTAAAGATACTACTCACTAACCGTAGAGTATCACGGAATGCTCATAGTACTGGTTAAATTAAATACTTGTAACAGATGCTTTTTCGTGTCAGGCAAAAATTTACAAAACTTTTCATCATTGTGTCTTAATGATGGGCGAGGTTTATTTGTTCAAGAATTTTCCTCATCCCAAAGAAAACGTTCTAAAATTTAGCTGGCTTCTACCCAGCTTCTTAAGCTTGTTCCTGTTTGGCTCCACTGTCAAAGCTACTGCGATCGCTAATTGGCATTTTGCTCGCGATCGCAATTATGTAGCACTCTGTTTGCTAGAGTGGCGTGATATTAGATAATTGTGATTTTATTTGCGGCTTTAGTAGCTTTTTCTCTAGCCTCTTGGACAGTTGCACCTTTCGCTAAAGCTACGCCCATTCGCCGATAAGGATGAGCATTCGGTTTTCCAAATAATTTAATATCTACATCTTTTTCTGATAAAGCATCAGCTACACCACCAAAAGCAATAGAATCAGATTTTTCTGATGCTAAAATTACCGCACTAGCTGATGCCCCTAACTGTTCTATATAAGGAATTGGCAAGTCTAAAATAGCTCGCAGATGTAGTTCAAATTCATTGAGATTTTGTGAGATTAATGTCACCATTCCCGTATCGTGTGGTCTGGGAGAAAGTTCCGAAAAAATCACTTCATCTTTGGTAATGAAAAATTCAACACCAAAAATTCCGGCTCCTCCTAATGCGTCAGTGACTTTTATAGCTATTTCTTGCGCTCTTAATATCTTCTCTTCAGAAATTTCTGCGGGTTGCCACGATTCTTGATAATCTCCTCGTTCTTGGCGATGACCAATAGGAAAACAAAAAATTGTCGGTGCATTCCACTGTTTAATTGTCAGTAAAGTTATCTCAATTTCAAAGTTAATAAATTCTTCTACGATGACCTTTTGACTGTCTCCTCTAGAATTAGCGATCGCATAATTCCAAGCCTTCTCAACCTCACTTCTATCCTGCACTACAGACTGACCTTTGCCAGAGGATGACATAACAGGTTTAACAACATTACTAAATCCAATTTCATCAGAAATCGCAATCAATTCTTCTAGAGTTGTCGCATAACCATATTTAGCCGTTCTGATGCCCAATTTTTGATGTGCTAGTTCCCTAATTCTGTCGCGGTTCATTGTATAGTTAGTAGCAGCCGCAGTCGGTATAACTGTAATACCTCGCTGCTCAAATTCGATTAGTTTTTCGGTTCTGATGGCTTCAATTTCTGGTATAATAATATTTGGCTGATGTTTTCTCACTACAGCTTCTAAATCATCAGCACTGAGCATAGAAATAACTTCATAAGCATCAGCAACCTGCATCGCTGGAGCATTGGCATAGCGGTCAACAGCAATTACATAATTACCAAGACGTTGAGCTGCGATCGCGACTTCTTTGCCTAGTTCTCCTGAACCCAGCAACATCAATTTTTGGGGCAACTTAATACTCATTAACTTATCCAGTCAATTTCAATTCAATCATCTTATATTTTTTTGTGTTTTAATTACCATCTACTCAAGAATTAAATCTAGCTCCGCGTAGTTGTAATTCTTGACGTTGCAGATTATTTAAACCAGTACCTACGCCAAGATGACACTTGTCTACTAGAGTCTCCAACCAAATAGTCTCGTTAAGAGTTGCACCTTGTAAATCTGCATTTCTTAAGTCGGCTTTCGTAAAGTTTGCAAATAAAAGGTCTGCATTGATTAAACTACTACCTTGTAGATTTGCCCCTGATAAGTTAGCTCGAATGAAGTTTACACCATCTAAAATTAAACCAGATAAATCGGCTCCGATAAGATTAGGAAACTTTAGCTGACTTGGATCTTTAAAAAACCGCATTATACAGATGATATTTGCTTCATTTAGTCGTATTTTAGTTAAAAACTCATAACGAGCTATGCCCAGTTGCCTAAGAATTTGTAGACGCTGTGGGCGACTTTCTTCTAAAAACTGGATGGCTGTGTAGCGGAGGTCTTGAGTAGAGATATTTAACATGACTTTCAGATGCTTGTAATACTTATACCAATGCTACATGAAAAACAAGATCCCCGACTTCTCAAAGAAGTCGGGGATCTAAGGTGTCTCAACTACTTACTTAACGTCCCGCCAATAATGCTTTTGTCGCAGATTCACCTGCTAACCTCACCTGCCTTGTCAACTGGAAGTTTAACAACGCTAAAACAGTCAACTCGGCTAGAAGTGCCATAAAAATTGTTGTCGCCCCAGAATATTCTATCGCTGCCCAAGGAAAAGTTGAGAATAACCAGACAGTAGGATGTTTCCACGACGACATACCAATAAATTCTAGAATCATCGGTGGTAGGAACGTTACTGCACTTATAGTACCTATTGCCCAGAAAGAACGTTTAGGAGTTTTGAGCAAAAGTATCAATTGGGTGATGGTAGCGTAAATCATCATTAAACTGATAGACAAAGCTATAGTTAACAATACTTTCAGCCTGTCAAAATTATCACCTGCCCAATTTGGGCTATGGTCTGTATCAAAAACAGATGTAAGTGAAATCCAAACTAGCCAGGGAATAGTAATAATTGTCAAATTAATAGCGATCGCTACGAGTGCAGGGCTTTTTTCAGCCCAAATTAGATCCTGCCAAACATTTTTGTGACTAGAAACTCCCTGATGTCGATATCTTGCCCAATCTTGTACATCTTGACGGTGAGGGGAAAGAACTGCAATTAAGCTTAAAACCAACATCAAGTTGTATAGAACCAGAAAAATTAAATTTTGCCCTACCTGATTATACAAGGTGGAATTAATGTTCCAATGTTGTAAGCTAAATCCCCACATCATCACCTGGCAAAAAGCTACTAATAAATAACTTTGTTTCTTGCTGATTATTAAGGCTTGAGAATTACGAAAACAACGTTTAAGAGCTTGGAAAATTCCGTAACTGCACAATCCCAAGTTCAATAAATGAAAGCCAACAGCACTAACAATATTTGCCCCTAATGGTAAATAGAAGAATTCCAAACTTTTCAGAGGAGAAGCCTTGGACAGATTGAACAAATTAGGAAATAGATAATTTGTTGTATCCCAAGGGCTAAAGAGTCTAAACCAAGTAGTTGAATTATTTAAACTATTGCTATAAGACGATGCCAGTACCATCGTTGTGAACAAGAAAAGCAAAACTGCACCACTACCTAGCCAAGGCTGAAAACCGCTAAACCAACGAGTAACTAAGCCAAATAGTAATGCAGCACTGTAGAAGAAAATACAACTAGCAGCAAGAATTGCATAATAGCTAAAAATGTAACTAGATGCAATTCTTGCCGAACTTCCAGACCACAGATGTAAAGGAATTGCTGCTAAAATAACGAGATAAACTAAACTCGGAACTCCTAGTAACTTGCCAGTCAATATACTTGTTTCTGATTGAGGACTGAGACGGATGAAATTCAGTGTGCCGCGAGTTTCTTCTTTAGCTAAATCATTAATCAGCAAATAAGTTCCCGCCACTAAGAGGGTAAATACAAAAATTACACTCAAAGAGAGGAATATATATTCCCAGTGATCTCGCCACCATAGCTGCCAATCAATTTCGTTTTGGGGACAAAAATTCTTTGAGAAAAAATCATTCAAATCATCAATTTGAGGTTGATTTGATTGCTGATAAATCTGGTTTTGTCGTAGTTCATATACTTTGCGCAAACGACAGTATGTAGCAGTTAGCGCGTATTGATCATCAGGAAACTCGCGTAACTGATATAAAAAAACTACCATTTGTAGAAGTAAGGATGTTGCAACTGCGATCGCGACATTAAAAATTTTTAGGCGTCCTTTGAGTTCTCGGAATAGTTGCGGATTCCAATCGCCGATTTTGTCTATTAAATTGAGCATCATAGGAAAAAATTCTCCAAAAATGGAAAAGTGGTATTTATTGACGCATCAAGATGCTTGTTTGTGACCTAAGTTTAAGAAAATAGTTTCTAAGTCTTCTTGTATGCAGTGAAAATCAGTCAGAGGAATGCCCGCTTTAATTAGCGATCGCAACAACTCAGCACTATCTTCATCTTTGCCCGAAAAATTCACCCGCACGCTGTTTTTTCCTGGTATTACCTCCCACTCTTCTACTAAATGATGATGTTTAAGTTCACTCAAAAGTGTCTCTAAGTTTCCCAGAGTTGATATCACAATTTGCTGATGGGCAAGACGTTGGTAAAGTTGCTGTAGGGAAGTACTTTCTACCAAAAAGCCAAGTTCCATGATTCCCACAGATGTACAGAGTTCAGCTAAATCACTGAGAACGTGGGAAGAAATGATGACAGTCATTCCAGCTTCTTGTAAAGCCTTGATGATTTCGCGGAAGTGCATTCTAGCAATGGGGTCAAGTCCAGAAACAGGCTCATCCAGTAGTAGTAAAATCGGTTCGTGGATAATCGTTCGCGCTAAACTTAAGCGCTGTTTCATCCCCCGCGACAGCGTAGAAATCCGACTATTGCGTTTATTACCAAGTTGGATTAGTTCTAAAACTTCATGTAGACGTTGAGTGCGGCGTGGTTCTCGTAAACGATAAAGACGCGCAAAATAATCTAGGTAGTCCCAGACTGTTAAATCTTCATACAATGGGTAGTCATCGGGTAAGTAGCCTAGACGACGCTTGAGTTTGGGATTACTCTTGTCACGGAGTAGGCGATCGCCATTAATATAAATCTCACCCGTAGTTGGTTCTTCAGCAGTTGCCAACATTCGGATGAGAGTTGTTTTACCCGCGCCATTCGGCCCAATCAGTCCATATACTTCCCCCGCCTGGATTTCTAAATCCACATCATTGACAGCAACATGGCGATCAAATTGCTTAGTTAGTCCACGGGTACAAATTGCTAATTCTTTTACCATCGCTGCTGGGGTGCGGCTTGTGATTAACAGTTAACCTAACCTTTTTCTACAGCTTTTGTCAGGCTGGTTTCGGAAATTGAAACTGGCTTTATATAAAGCTGCTTTTAGTCATGGGCATTATTTACCGTTTCTTCACTAAAGTTTTCAATAATACCAATTCTTAAGTTTTGCTACGGGGAATACTAAAGCTAGAAATATCTAGGTCTTTTCAGTGAATCAGGTAAAAGCTGTATGGATTTTGAATCGATTATGAATATGCCTGCGATCGCACAAGCTATTGCTTATGCTATTGAAGATGGTAGGCAATGGGGACTATCTTTTGCCAACAATTTTTATTGGGTAGGTAATAGAGATAATATTGCAAACCTAATGATATTAGAGTCAACCGCTTGGTCAGTAGGCAACGGTATTTTCAGTGGATTCATAGGACTAGCAGGAATACCCACTGATATTATCCCTCTTCTGTCACTCTCCGAAAACATTTGCCTTTTCTAAAATCTAGAGCTTTTGTATAACAAGCGATTGCGCGATTATTTTCTAATAACAAATACAAGTCCTATTTTTTTCTAATAGTATAGCTTGTATTGATTGCCTCATGAGGCTTCTAGCGATCACTTTCCCGGAAAGTGACAGAAGAGGGTTATAGGAATCATATTTGATTTCTGAAAAAAACTACGAGATAATACGGACAGAATATTTGTCTAATAGCTAACAATGATAAACCAGCATCTACAAGCCGCGATCGCAGAACTACAAGAATTTATAGATGATCGCCCAGATGCGCGTGAGGTGAGGAAAGCGTTGGCAGTCAAATTGGTTTATCAAGGCTACAAGTATGAGGAAATTCAAACAATTTTAGATGTGTCACTGGGTTCGATAACAAGCTGGAAGCAAGCTTATGAGGAAGATGGAATTTCGGGACTGCGCCTGAACCACAAGGGAAAAAAAAAGTTACTTAACTGCTCAACAACGAGAAGAAGTTTTAAGTTGGTTGCAAACAAAAGAATGTTGGGAACTTGGTGAACTCGAATATAAATTGGCTTTTGAATATGATGTAACTTATGAGTCAAAGCGGAGCTATTATGA
Source organism: Nostoc edaphicum CCNP1411 (assembly GCF_014023275.1). Lineage (NCBI taxonomy): Bacteria > Bacillati > Cyanobacteriota > Cyanophyceae > Nostocales > Nostocaceae > Nostoc > Nostoc edaphicum. Next base: position 3,323,308 of record NZ_CP054698.1, on the reverse strand, counting down.
CTTATTTGATGCGGCAGGAATTAGTTGGAAGAAAACTACTTCTTTAAATCCAAAAGCTGACGAGGACGCTGTTGCTGCAAAAAAAAAAGAGATTGAAACACTATTGGCAAGGCATCGGCAGGAAATTGAAGAAGGAAAGTTGAGAGTATTGCTGCTTGATGAGTGTCATTTAATGTGGGGAGATTTAAGTGGGTATGTCTGGGGAAAAAACTGACCAAGAAATAGCAGTGAGAGTTGTTAATATACGAGACAAACAGACATACTACGGGGCAGTTGACTATCTGGAGGGAAGCTTACTACTAAAAGCGTATAACGCAGGTAACTCAGAAAATACAATTGATTATCTACGTTATTTATTAGATCAGTCCCCCAATCAAAGATTACTTCTTTTTTGGGATGGTGCTTCTTACCATCGTTCACATCTGGTTCAAAACTTTTTAGGCGAGGTAAACCAAGATTTGTCTCAAGAGGAGTGGAAAATTCACTGCGTCCGCTTTGCTCCTAATTGCCCGTCACAAAATCCAATTGAGGATATTTGGTTACAAGCTAAAACCTGGGTGCGGCGTTTCTGTGCCTTGATTCCTTCGTTCTCACATCTCAAATGGATGTTTGAGTGGTTTATCCGGCACACTACCTTTGATTTTGCGACTCTTCAAATGTACGGAGCTTTTTCAGAAATCAAATATTAGTCCTATACATAGCAGTTTTTTCTACTTCTCGTCTTGCTTGTGCACTTTTTACATAATAGGACTTACGCAAGTGTCACAAAAAATTAAACCTTTTGGTTTGTAGTAAGGGCTACCCTACGGGAATGCTCCGCGAACAGCCCTGATTTTGAGGACTAAAGTCCTCACTACAAACTAAAAATAATATGCCAGTTGCGTAAGTCATGTATAAAAATCTGTTTTTGTGTCTGGTCATCGAAAGAGCGATTCAGACAACACACATCTAAATAAATAATTAAATAAATTAAAAACTCCATCGGTACATTTTGCTAGGTATGATATTTGATCTGTAAGCATTTACCTAGTAATAATCAGCTATGACCCAGAACTACCGCATTACACTACTCCCCGGCGATGGCATTGGCCCTGAAATTATGGCAGTGGCGGTAGATGTGCTGAAAGTCGTAGGCAAGCAATTTGATCTGAAGTTTGAATTTCAAGAAGCCCTCATCGGTGGTGCAGCAATTGATGCCACAGGGGAACCCCTACCATCTGCTACTCTCGAAGCTTGCCGTAACAGTGATGCTGTATTACTAGCTGCCATTGGTGGTTATAAGTGGGATTCCTTACCATCCAATTTACGCCCAGAAGCAGGTTTGTTAGGACTACGTGCCGGTTTAGGATTATTTGCCAATTTACGCCCAGCGAAAATTTTGCCCCAGCTAATCGACGCCTCGACTTTGAAACGCGAAGTTGTGGAAGGCGTGGATATTATGGTGGTGCGCGAACTCACTGGCGGGATTTACTTCGGTAAGCCTAAAGGGATTTTTGCCGCAGAAAATGGTGAAAAACGCGGTGTAAATACAATGGTTTACACCGAATCGGAAATTGAACGCATTGGGCGGGTAGCCTTTGAAGCAGCCCGGAAACGCGGTGGAAAACTTTGTTCGGTAGATAAAGCGAACGTATTAGAAGTCTCTCAGTTGTGGCGCGATCGCATCACCCAACTTTCACAAGAATATCCAGATATCGAACTCTCTCATTTATATGTAGATAATGCTGCTATGCAGTTAGTACGCGCTCCCAAGCAATTTGACACTATAGTTACAGGCAACTTGTTTGGTGATATTCTCTCTGATGCTGCTGCCATGCTCACAGGTAGTATTGGAATGTTACCCTCAGCTAGTTTGGGCGCTTCTGGGCCTGGTGTGTTTGAACCAGTTCATGGTTCCGCCCCAGATATTGCCGGACAGGATAAGGCAAATCCTTTAGCACAGGTTTTGAGTGCGGCGATGATGTTGCGCTACGGTTTAGACCAACCCAAAGCGGCAGATCACATCGAACAAGCCGTATTGCAAGTTTTAGAACAAGGCGATCGCACAGGGGACATAATTTCCCCAGGAAAAAATCTCCTTGGTTGCCGCGCTATGGGAGACTCACTCATTAAGGCTATTGAACAAAAATAATTTTGTCGAGCAACTTGGGCAATTTGGCAACCTTTGCTATAAGTTTCGGGTAGACTAAAGGGAAATCTAGCAATCAAATAACAGTCGATAGTGTACGCATTACGACAAGGACAAGCAAATTTTACCGCCCCGAAGAACCAATCGCCTCTGATTGATCCCGCCGTAATCAGAGCCGCTGGGCAGATTTACTACACTCACTGTGAAGTACATCCCGAAATAGCTGGGCAACCTTCCGGTGTAGCAATTAATCGAATGACTCATCGAGGTAAGGTTATTTTTACTAACCAACCAGTTCTCCTACCTCAAGAATGTTTTGTGCCCTTGAGCCAAATTGAATCGCACATTTATTAGTCATTGTCATTGGTCATTAGTCATTAGTCATTGGTCATTAGTCATTAGTCATTGACAAAGGACGAATGAGAAAGGACAAAGGACAAAGGACAAATGACAAAGGACTAATGACTGTATGGACATTTTGTTCGCCATTCCGGCGAGTGTAATAGTCTTTGCTTTAGGTGCATCTATTGGTAGTTTTCTCAATGTTATTGTTTATCGGTTACCTGCTGGGTTGTCAATTCTTTGGCCGCCTTCTCGTTGTCCTAAATGCTTAAACCAGCTAAAAGCTTACGACAATGTACCAGTATTCGGCTGGATTTCCTTAAGAGGGCGGTGTCGATATTGCAAAAGCAAAATTTCTGTCCGTTATCCTGTGGTAGAAGGGGTAACGGGCATAATTTTTTTACTGATTTTTTTGGTATTTCAAGTTTCGATTTTAACAATAGGCTATTGGGCTTTTTGCAGTTGGTTATTAGCGCTATCACTTATCGATCTAGATACAATGACCCTACCTAATCCACTTACTCAGTCGGGTTTAGTGCTAGGGATTTTGTTTCAAATGGTGGTTGGTTTTTTACCAGAAGCTAGTTTAGTAGCATTGGTAAATCACCTGATGATGGCCATAGTTGGTGCAGTATTGGGCTTATGGCTGTTTGATGCGATCGCCCTACTGGGTTCAATTGCCTTTGGTAAAACTGCAATGGGTGCAGGTGACGCCAAGTTAGCAGCCATGATGGGAGCCTGGTTAGGCTGGAAATATTTACTCTTGGCTAGTTTTATTGCCTGTGCGCTGGGAGCCTTAATTGGCAGTGGTGTTATTATACGTAGACGCAAAGCCGCAAATCAAGAAACATCGCGACAAAAGTTAGGACAAAAAATGCCTTTTGGCCCTTTTCTGGCTTTAGGATCTGTGATTACCCTCTTTAGCGGCGAAGCTATTTTGTCAAGCTACCTGCGGTTATTTTTTCCAGCGTCTTGAATTGGAGTAGAGAAGAAGCAAGGGGGCAAGAAAGGAGAGTTTTCCCCTCTGCTCCTCAATGCCCAATGCCCAATGCCCCATGCCCCATGCCCAATGCTCCATACCCAATGCCCATTCATAAAAAATATTTATAATTCGTGACTGTAACCAACATTACCCCATCAGCCCTTCACATTTTGATAATATTCAGCTTGTGACTTGTATTACCCTCTTAACGACGATTAACCGTTGGCAAGTACAACTAGTGCAAAAGATGCCGCTTGTTCAGAACCTAGCAATACGAATAATTGATTTGGGTAGGAGGGGGAAAGCATCTTATTTGGAGGTTGGTATTCTCATGGCGTTGTCAGTACGTCCATATAATTAAGTCTGCTGAAAAAAAGAGCAAGAGACTTGTATTGGCATAAGTATTTTCGTTAAGCTGGCAACCAAAGATCAAAATTAAGGTCTGAATTGCTTAAAAGCGTAGTTTAACGATGTAGTCATGAGTCATTAGTAAAGACAAATGACTCTTAACTAAGGACAACCCAATACGGTTTAACATCTTTTCGACCTCATACCCACTTAAAATAAAATAAAAAATGGCTAACAACGAAGAATCACGTGGTTTAAAGTCTCTATTTGATTGGTTTGCAAATCGACGGAAGTCAGGATCTACCAGCCTCGAACGCCAAGAGCGTGAAATTGCTGATGGTTTGTGGCATAAATGTTCTAAGTGCGGCGTGTTGGCATATACAAAAGACCTGAAAGCCAATCAGATGGTTTGTATCGAATGTGGTCACCACAATCGGGTAGACAGCGATGAGCGCATCCGTCAATTGATAGATCACAATACCTGGAAACCGCTGGATGAGCATTTGCGTCCAACTGATCCGCTAGAATTTCGCGATCGCAAACTCTACAGCGATCGCTTGCGGGAAACACAAGATAAAATTGGCTTAATAGACGCAGTTAGAACTGGTTTGGGTCAAATTAATGGTTTGCCCATTGCCCTTGGGGTTATGGACTTCCGCTTCATGGGTGGTAGTATGGGTTCGGTTGTGGGAGAAAGACTCACTCGGATGATTGAGCAAGCCACTCAACGACGCTATCCTGTAGTTATCATCTGTACCTCCGGTGGCGCCAGGATGCAAGAAGGTATGCTCTCTTTGATGCAGATGGCGAAAATCTCCGCAGCCTTACAGCGCCATAAAGACGCCCGATTATTATATATTCCAGTTTTGACCAATCCGACAACGGGCGGCGTTACCGCTAGTTTTGCAATGTTGGGCGATATAATTTTGGCAGAACCCAAGGCAACCATTGGTTTTGCTGGTCGGCGAGTGATTGAGCAAACCCTGCGGGAAAAACTACCCGAAAATTTCCAGACTGCTGAAGATTTGCTCCAGCATGGTTTTGTCGATGATATCGTACCCCGTACCCAATTAAAGAACACCCTAGCCCAGCTGATTGCTCTACACCAGCCTGTATTAACAACACCTCACATGGTGTTGTGGGAAACAATGTCCTTGACTTCTACCGCCGCAGAATAGCATGGGGCATTGGGCATCGGGCATGGGGCATTGGGCAGAGAAAAACTCTGTTCCCTGCTCCCTGCTCCCCTGCTTCTTTCCCTCTCATCCTCTCCCTGGCTCTTGGAGAAACATGAGTGGAACAAGGGCTACTAGTCGGAATAGACCAGAGAGGACAAACAAGGTTAGTAAACCTCCAGACTGGGCAAATTGGACGATGAAACTGCCTATAGTTGTGCCTAAAGCACCACTTACTCCAGCAACGGCAGCTGCGATCGCAAAATAGATAGACTGATTTTGAGTTGGTGCGATCGCTAATTGTATATTGTTGTTGCACAAGTCAATTGCCGCCCAAGTCCCTCCAATCAAGATGTGCAATAGTGGCAACCACAGCCAAATATCAAGGCAATTAACACTAATCCCCAGCCACAGCAGTGGTGTCGCTGCAACCAAAATCCCAATAGAAATGAGGATGGGACGATTACCTATCTTGTCTGCTAATTTTCCCCACAGGATGAGCATCAGCAAAGTTGCCCCCGCCTGGAGGCTGTTGTAGATAGTCACGTAACTTACATCTAAATCCAGCGTATCCAGCATATAGAGGTTAAAAAAAGGACTGCTGAGGTTAACAGCAAGTGTCCAAAAGCTGAAATACAGCAGAAATATCAAAAAGTTAGAGTTTTTCCAAACACTGTTAGCTAATTGGTTTTGTGGTGGATCAATTGATTGAGCGACTTCAGAAGATTCATCTTTTACAACCTCTGATTGAATCTCACTTGTTTGAGTTAACTTGCCATAATAAGTGTTTTGCGATCGCGGATTCATATCCACCTGGAAATATTGACACCCCAATCCCATAATTCCAAAGACAACGCTTACCAGTAGAACTAACCCATAACCTTGTAGAGATCCTCCATACCAATGTGATACAAGTAGACCGGCTATTGGTACGCAAACCAAATTAGTTAGACTAGCGGCGCTACTGCGTAGCCCAAAATACCTACCTCGCAATCGTCGGGGAACTATCATTGCCACCCAACTTAGCCACGATGCAGTTCCTAGTCCTCCCAAAAGATTACTGAATAGAACAATCAAGAGTGTCAATATGACTAGCTGTTGAGTATCAACCACTCCCCAACTGGCGCTGGCAATACCAATTACTAAAATTAGCCATAGCAGCCGACCAATTCCGTGTGTCCGAAGCGAATATTGAAAACGGCTGGTGCTGCGTTCCGACAAATAAGCACCCAACGGCTGAATAAGATTGACCAACATAGGGATAGAGCAAAGCATCCCAAATACCACTGGACTAGCACCTAATTCCACCAATAAATTGCTGAGTAAAATCCCGCCAGTTCCAAGGGAGTAAACCGATGCTAAGACAGAATCCGCAGTAGAAGCTTTTAAACTAGTGCGAATAGTATCCTTGGGAATTCGAGAGTTTGGAGAGATTGCTGTTGGTGGTAAGGCAATCTGGGGAAATTCCAGAGTCAGTGGCGCAGTTGTTTCAACCTGAACAGAATCCATAATCTATGTTTATGGGTGAAGTACCCTGGATAAATCCGGTTGCAGAGGAATTCAGTATGCTTTATAGCATTGCTGATAATTTTTCGTTATTTTAGCTTGCAATTCTCAACAAAAATTTCAAATAAGTAAAATTTCACTCCTTAGCAACAGAAGGTATAAGTAAGAAGAGAGAAACTGTTATCTGTCTGTGATTAAGAAAAGATTATTTAATTTTTTGGGATTGATGATGGCGATCGCGATCGCTATTATTGCTTGTCAAAGCTTACAATTACCAAGCAAACCCTTAACATCTACCGCAGTCACTATTAAACTCAGTGGTTGGGGAGGTTCTCCCGTTGAGCAAAAGCTCTTGAGACAAGTACTGCAAGACTTTGAGGCACAATATCCAACCATTAAGGTCAAATATGAGGTAATTTCCGACCAATACATGGATGTAATCAAAACTCGTTTGGTTGGGGAAGCTGCGCCCGATGTTTTTTATCTAGATGCGCTGGAAGCTCCTTTCTTGATGAGTCAAAATGTCTTGGAACCGTTAGATAGTTATATCACTACCAAATTTGACTTAGTAGACTTCGAGGATACCCTACTCAACAGTTTTAAATATCAGAACCAGATTTACGGTCTTCCCAAAGACTATTCCACCCTTGCTCTGTTTTATAACAAAAAAGCCTTCGCCTTTGCAGGCTTGAGTAATCCACCAGCGACTTGGGATGAATTACGTAACTACTCGAAACAATTGACAGGCAAACTTAACAAATACGGCTTTGGAGAAATTCCAGAATTAGCGCGTCAAGCTTATAAAATTAAAGCCTTTGGTGGACAACTTGTTGATCAAAATGGTTCTGCTACCTTTGCCAGTGAAGCAGGTTTACAGGGTTTAGAGTTGGTAGTAAACCAGTATCAAAAAGACCGCTCCTCTGCCCAAAAATCTGATGTGGGGACAAACTCAGGTAGTGAAATGTTTGGTCAGAGTAAAGTGGCAATGGTGATTGAAGGTAACTGGGCAATTCCCTATTTAACTGAAACCTTTCCGCAAGTAGAGTTTGGTACTGCACCAGTGCCTACTATTAATGACAAAAAAGGCACGATGGTATTTACAGTTGCCTATGTAATGAATAAGCAAGCACAACACAAAGCCGAAGCCTGGGAGTTGATTTCTTATCTCACAGGAAAAGAAGGAATGCAAAAGTGGACAGGAACAGGGTTTGCTTTGCCAACACGTAAATCAGTAGCAAAGAATTTGGGCTATGACCAAGATCCATTGCGATCGCCATTAGTAGCGGGAGTAAATTATGCTACACCGTGGCAGGTAGGGAAATATCCAAGTGCGATCGTTAATAACTTTGATAACCAATTCGTCAGCGCCTTGTTGGGACAACAACCATTAAAGCAGGCGATGCTGAAAGCACAGAATGAAGCTAATCAGCAGATTAAAGCGATGGATTGACTGAAAATCAATGTCTTTGCGGATGTCTATGTTTGCTTTGGTTAGTAGTTTTATCAGAATACGGGCACGAGAGCGATCGCTCTCGTGCCAATGCATCATATCCTTTTTATAGGTCTTTTTTTTTGCAATTCCATCAGCAGATAGGTGTTTAACTGGTAGTAGCGTTGGAGTGAGGCAGAGTAAGCAGCGCGTAGTTCTTCGTTAGCTATTTTGGCGCGTAAATCTTCAAATATTTCAATAGCTGCTTGAATATGTGTTTGGGCTGGTTGTAAATTACCCTGACTGGATTCTAGGAGAGCTATATGAAAGAGCATTTTGGCTTCCTCTTCCCTGTCCCCAACTGCACGGAGTATTGTTAAAGCTTGGTTGTAGTATTTAAGCCCTTCTTGTTTTTCTCCTAAAGAGTAATTGTAGACAGCGCCAATATTACTGAGGATAGTAGCTTCCCTTCTTCTCTCGCCCACTGCACGGAGTAGGGGTAAAGCTTGGTTGAAGTATTTGAGCGCTTCTTGCTCTTCTCCTAATGAGATGTAGACAAAGCCAATATCGTTGAGGGTGCGGGTTTCCACTTTTCTGTCGCCCACTGCACGCCCTATGGGTAAAGCTTGGTTGAGGTATTTGAGCGCTTCTTGCTTTTCTCCTAAATCAGAGTAGACAATGCCAATATTGATGAGGGTGCTGGCTTCCATTCCCTTGTCCCCCACAGCACGGAGTATTGGTAAAGCTTGGTTGAAGTATTTGAGCGCTTCTTGCTTTTCTCCTAAATTGTCGTAAACTTTGCCAATATAGGCAAGGGTGACGGCTTCCACTTTTGTGTCCCCCACAGCACGGCTTATGGGTAAAGCTTGGTTGAGATATTTGAGCGCTTCTTGCTTTTCTCCTAATGAGCCGTAGACACTGCCAATATTGTTGAGGGTGCTGGCTTCCATTCCCTTGTCCCCCACTGCACGGAGTATTGGTAAAGCTTGGTTGTAATATTTGAGCGCTTCTGGCTTTTCTCCTAAATCGTCGTAGACTTTGCCAATATTGTTGAGGGTTTCGGCTTCCCAGGGTTTATCATCAACTTGTTGCCAAAGCTTCAGCGCTTCTTGGTATTTTGCGATCGCTTGTCGCAATGATTCTGCTGTCCCTTGTTGATAAAGTTTCAATCCCTCTTGAAAAACACGTTCAGCAGCAGCACGAGTGGCATTTTGTTGAGTGGTTCCTGGGCGCTGTGCTATCTGCAACCCTATGTTTCTTGGTGTCGCCCCCATAGCATCAGCAAGCATTACCGTACTCAGCAACAAAGTTAAACTGTAGTGGGTCACTTTTGGTAGAAACCACCAGCAAAACCCCTGATTATTTGCACTCCCCATGATTTATCAGCCTCAATAAGTGATTATTTACAGCCTATCCCGTCGGCATCAATTCCGATTATGTTCACACATGCCTCATCTCGAAGAGACATAAAGATTCTTGCAAGTCTTGGACGAATTTTTGAATCGTGTCGAAGGTAATCCCGATGGATCTATTTCTTACTCTTGAGACTCTACCTTTTGGATAAACTTCTGAATTGCCTGTAAATACGAGTTACTTCCAGGTTGATAAATTTGGAAATGTTTTCCTTCTGGAATTAATAAAAGTTGTTTGGGTTCAGAGGCAGCATCATATAACTGCTGACTCATATAGGATGGAACAATGCTGTCATCAGTTCCATGAATAAATAAAACTGGAAGACGTAGAGAACGAACTTTAGAAATAGAATCAAACTTTTGTGTTAGCAGCAAATCGATGGGAAACATCCGTAACCAATCTCTATATTTTATTTCCTCTGCCATTGATGTAAAAGAGCTTTGCACAATTAATCCACTAGCTTCTGGATGTTTTACTGCCAAATCTATAGCAACTGCTCCCCCAAGTGATTCGCCGTAAATGACAATTTGCTCTGGAGGAATTTGTCGTATTTTTACTAAATAATTCCAGGCTATTTGACTATCTTGATAAAGCTGAGACTCACTAGGAAAATTCCCTTTACTACTACCAAAACCTCGGTAGTCAATCACTAACACAGAAAACCCCAACTGTCGCATTGCTTGAAGTCTGGCTATATGAGTGTAGTAACCCTTATTCGCAGCAGCACCACAAAAGTATAAAAATGTTTTAGGTGATTTTAAAATTTTTACAGGCTCATTTGGAATTAAAGAAACTTTCTCTTTTGGTAATGCTGCTGGAATCCACCAGCCATGTATATATTCATTAGAGCTGGTAATAGGTAAACGCACATCTTTGTAAGGAAGAAAAAAGTCGGGTGAACTAGGTAGCGTTAAAATTTGTGGAGTGGGGCGAAATATCAAATAACGCTGCCGAATAAACAAAATTAGACAAGTTGAAATGTAGGCGATCGCTACCACTCCTATACTCCTTAGCAGTATTTTTCGAGGATGAAAATATCGCATATTCCTAAAGTTCTTTTCCAATACTGCCAAAAGGTACGATGTCTACGACGGGCTACGCCTACGCGATTTTTGTTAGCCTACTGCTAATACAATCCCCATTCTAATTTCAGAGTTTCTAACTTAGGATTTTTTACACTCATTCTCCTACACTCTTCTAAAAAGTCTTTGACTTGTCCCTCGTTAAGACTTAAGCCGCCGTCTTGCAGATTGTTGATGTAAGTAATCACATCTGAAGTTGTTAAAGCTGAACTAATTTCTTCTAGAAGAATAGCATTTCTAACTTCCCGACAAACCAACTCAATATCTGATGAAGTAAATCTCCCACTTTTATCTGCCAGAATTTCAAAGTTAACTAGCTGATTCATATCAATTTTGGACAGGTAGTGTTTGAACAAATCCATTCTTTCCACTTGATCGGGTGGAAAAACAGGAATCTTCCAATCCAATCTACCAGAACGCTTCAAAGCACTATCAATGCCACTCAAATAATTAGTAGCAGCAATGACAATTACATCACTATTTTGGAGATTATTTAGTTCTATGAGTAATTGGTTGATAGTTGCTTTTTGGTCTGTATGTGCGTTGTCATTGTTACGATTAAATCCAATACTGTCTAATTCATCAATGAATAAAAGTGAAGGAGACTTTTTCTTAGCTTGAGCAAAGATATCGCGAATATTCTTTTGACTTTGCCCGATCCAAACACTGATAATATCGGCAGGAGAGAACTTAAAGAAATATCTTCCCGACTCATTAGCAAAGGCATTTGCTAGTAAAGTTTTACCACATCCCGGTAAGCCATAAAAAAGAATTCCACCAATTGAACTTTTGTATCCTTTAGATTGCAGCTTCAGGAGTCTAGTTAGTTTTTCTTTTTCTTCCTTTAGCCCTTGTACTTGGCTAAAGTCAAGCTTAAATTCTTTGACGCGGTTAGTAGTTGGATATGCTTGGACTAAACTAGGTTTTTGAGCCACATACTCAAAAGATGGATAGTTGATAGAATCAAATGATACTGGGACTAATTGGTGTTTTTCATAATCAGGAGCCATGATTACAACTTGGAAGCGATCGCCATAATATCCAGAAAATTTATATTCTAATATTTCTTTAGCTTTTTTCAGTTGGTAATAGTTGCGTGCTATCTCAAAACCGGGGATTACTAACCAAATACTTTCGAGTTTATTTGGCCATACTTTTGATTTTCTCAAAACTCTTTTAATTGAATCTAAAAAGAGATTATTATCCTGAAATTCTTGATATTTGAGAGTTTCTATCTCAATCAACACCTGATTTTTTACATAGACTTCTATGATTTCACTTTGGTACTCTTCATCATCATCCGATGTATTTTCATCTATTGTTTCCTCATCTCTGGAGGTAAACTCAACTTCACAGCCGATATTAGACAATCCATATCCGATACTTTCCAATGTTTTAATAGCAAAATATTTGAGATAGATATATTCTTTACTTTCCTGTTGCCACTTCAGGGTGTAAAAATGTTCAGCTTTCATCTTCAGTAATAACTGTGACTCAGCCTGTATCTGGGCTTTTTGTAATTCTAGAAAGTAATCTTGCAAAGATGCATCATCTTCCTCTATTTCATAATACGGAAGTTCCAGCAGGAGACGAAAATGGGCGTATACTTCCTCTTTATGTTCAATAGAGACTTCATTTGGATATTTACACCTGAGAGTAAAAGTAAAAGGAATTTTACTGGCAACTCTATCTACTAAGTATCCTAAAGCATCTTCTTGCTGATGAGCTTGGATTTCTAATACCGATGGACAATGAAATAAAATGAAAAACTGTTCAGAATTATATTTATTTGCATATAGTGATATCTGTTCAAACTGCTGATCAAATTTTTCAGAATCAAGCAATTCTAAACCAGTGTTGCCAAGTATAATACTGGTCATGGTTGAGCGATAAAACTGAAAAATACTAGCATCAGAGATAGGATTTTCTTGTTCATCTTCACAATCTTTATCTTCTGAGGCAATACTGCTAGGAATTTTCCTAGCGACAGCTTTTGGTATACTATTATAGCCGCCATACTGATATTTTCTAATTAATTCATAATTAAAGATTTTGACAACAATATCAGAGAAGAAATCTTCTACTTGTGGAATTAAAAAAATACCTACTGGCTGGTGAGAATCTAAACATGCCTGGAATCGTTCATATTCTTGTTCAGAGCCAAAATCAAACAAGTAGTAGAAAAAATCGTGTTTGACTGAAATTGCCTCTTTTAGTTTGGCTGAAATAGATTGAGATTCAGCAACTTCATTTATTGGTTCTACACCTTTAATAGAAATAGCTATTTTTGTATCTAACGGAATATGCAAATCCAACCGAGGATTTGCACAAAGCCCCAATTCATCAAGAGCAGTATTAAAATCATCTATGAATGATTGACTTCTACGCTGGTAGCCAAACTGTTCTATGATAGTTTTGACCCGTAGGCTTTTTTGAGTTTTACCAGTTCTCTGGAGTTTACTTTTAATTGTACGTAAGTAGTCTGTATATGACATTTTGTGAGCATCCCAAGGAAACTAAATATATAGTTCCCTAACTTACATCTCCAGCTAACTCACACAAGCAATGTCTTTATTTTTGTCCGAGAGTACTAGCGTGGCAAGCTTAAAATAGTGCATTAGACGTAGGTTGGGTGGAGCGGAGCGCAACCCAACATATATTCAGGATGTTGGGTTACGCAAAGCCTTCACCCAACCTACAATTTTTTTGCAACATTTTAGCCTTGCCACGCCAGTACGATAAATAATCATGCGCGACCCATCGCTACAGTCGGGTTAGTGCGAGATTAGATGGAGGTTCAGTAGTGTTTGAAATCAACAGACGGCGGATTAACCCCAGGTGGAATATCACCGAAGACTTGTCTGGGTATATGTTTATGATGCCCACCATTCTAGTTTTAGGAACTTTTGTAGTCCTACCCATTCTCTACGCCGTTTTTCTTTCCTTGCAAAAAGTTCAACTTCTTGGCGGTATTGAGTACGAATTCATTGGTTTTCGGAACTTCACGCGATTAGCTGAAGATGAAAGAGTTTGGATTGCTTTGAGAAACACAGCCGAATATGTAGCTATTGTTGTGCCAACTCAAACTATCCTGGCTTTAATTCTGGCGGTAACTCTGAATTCTGGAATTCGCGGTAAAAACTGGTGGCGTATCCTCTATTTTTTGCCGACAGTCACTTCTTCAGCAGTGCTGACACTCATCTTTATGTGGATTTATAACACTGATGGGCTACTAAATGATTTTCTCGCTTTTGCGGGGCTACCTACTTATAACTGGTTGGGTGATCCAGCAGTTGCGCTCAAAGGCATTATGATCATGAACATTTGGTCAACCGCACCGTTTTTCATGGTGATTTATCTGGCGGCGTTACAGGATATACCCCAAACACTTTACGAGGCCGCGGAACTTGATGGTGCAAATGGATGGCAGCAATTTATCCACATTACTCTTCCCTTACTTAAGCCTGTAACCTTCTTTGTGGCAACAGTGGGGGTAATTGGGACTTTTCAACTTTTTGACCAGTCTTACATCTTCTCTGGCGGTACTGGCGGGCCAAACAACGCTACCTTAACTGTGGTGCTGCTGATTTATCAGGCTGTGTTTCGGAATTTACAAATGGGATATGCAGCTGCGATCGCATTTTTGTTGGCAGCAGTGATTATTGCCATCACTTTGATTCAGCGGCGACTTTTTGGAGGTGAACGAATTTGACTAACATCTCTGGCTTATCCTGGCTCAAAGCCCTGTTGTATGTCTTGCTGACACTCTATGCCATCATTACCCTAATTCCATTTCTCTGGGCACTTTCAGCATCATTTAAGCCGCTAACAGAGATTGTCAGTGGTGAACCCAACTTTCTCCCCAAGAATTTTACTCTCGATAACTACAAGCAAATCTTTCTTCAAGAACCGCTATTTTGGCGCTGGTTGTTCAACAGTGTGGCGATCGCCATTAGCGTCACGCTTTTAAACTTGTTATTAAACTCAATGGCTGGTTATGCCTTGGCAAGACTGCGCTTTGTAGGCAAACGCTTTTGGTTCTTCCTGATTTTGGCTGTGCTGGCAGTACCAGCGCAAATCACCCTGATTCCAACATTTTTGATTTTGAAAGCGATCGGCTGGCTGAATTCTTACCAAGGCATGATTGTACCTAGCATGGTCAATGCCACTTTTATTTTTATGATGCGGCAGTTTTTTGTTAATTTTCCTAAAGAACTAGAAGAAGCAGCGCAACTGGATGGCTTAAATACCTTTGGAATTTTTCGATATATTGTCTTACCTTTGGCAAAACCAGCACTAGCAGCGCAGGCAGTGTTTGTATTCATGGGGAGTTGGAATAATTTTTTGCTGCCTATAGTTATCTTATTTGACCCAGAAATGTTTACCCTTCCCTTGGGGCTGAACACCTTTAAAGGTCAATACATCAGCTATTGGAACTACATTATGGCGGCTTCTATGGTCTTCACTCTGCCCGCTTTAGGTATTTACGCCTTTTTTAACCGTTACTTTATTCAAAGCGTCACCTTTACCGGGGGAAAAGGTTAATAGTCATTAGTCAAGAGTTAAAAATTCTTCCCCTGCCCAATACCCCATGCCCCATGCCCCATTCCCAATGCCCCATGCCCAATGCCCCATTCCCTAAACAGTATTTTGGGCAACAAATTGCACTCCTAACGTGATATTGGTATTACAGAGACTCAATCTCTATCTATTAGTTAACAAGCATTATGGGTTTTGCAGACCTATCGATCGCAGAGATAGCAGCCGACTACAGCATTCCTGTAGAAAAAGTGTTTTCTCTGTGCAACCAACTGGGAATCGCCTACAAACACCAAAAGACCCGTTTGGCGTTAGAAGATGCAAAGGCAATTATTTCCCAAATATCGTCTGAAACACACCCAAAAGGTACTAGCGACTTGGTGGGTGATAACGAGGTCAACTGAAGGGTGATCTCGGCTTTGGCTAATCACTGGTAGCTAATGGCAAAAAACAATGAGTCATTAGCAATTAGCAGCTTGGAGATTGAGAATCGCTTTCTTAGCTGTGTTGAGCGTCAAAATTTTTTTAAGGGGAAACATGTTTAGAAGACTAATTGGCGTTGTTGTGGCCACTGTTTTACTCTCGTTTCAGTTGTTTGTCGGTAGCGCGACAGCAGTGGAACTGGACAAAGCTACCCGAACAGTGCCATTAAATACTGAAGGTGAGGTCACCGTACTCAGCCTTAAACAAGTCAAAGAAGGCAAACGCTTATTTAATTACGCTTGCGCCCAATGTCATGCTGGGGGAGTTACCAAAACAAACCAGAACGTGGGACTAACTCCAGAGGATTTGGCACTGGCAACACCCAACCGTAATAACGTTGAAGGCTTGGTGGATTACCTGAAAAATCCTACTACTTACGACGGCGAAGAAGAAATTTCCGAAATACATCCCAGTATCAAAAGTGCAGATATTTTCACAGCAATGCGAAATCTGACAGATGATGACTTGGAAGCGATCGCTGGTCATATTCTCTTGCAACCCAAAATTGTTGGTACTAAGTGGGGAGGTGGAAAAATCTATTACTAAATCTCGGAATTAGTACTGAGTCATTGGGAATTGGGCATTGGGAATTGGGCATTGGGCATTGGAAATTGAAAAGAGGCAGAGGGGAAAACTCTTCTCCCCATTCCCCATTCCCCATTCCCCATTCCCCATTCCCCATTCCCCATTCCCTAGTTTTCACAACAGCACAAAATGTTCCTTTTTGGCACACAAAAAATTTTGAAAAACCATGATATTCCTAAAGAAAAAATAAAAATCTCTTATTTAACTGTTTACCTTGATTCACGGGCTTTTTGGGCTATGGCAGTCTAGTATTTATTACTGATTGCACAGCTTTTTGCCATAAATTGCTCCCCATTATTAAAAAAAAATTGTATCTATGACAGATTGTCATATTTGGTGTTGATTTTATTTAAAATAGAGAAAGGGAAAAAAATTAGATGTTAGGAGAGAGCTATGAAATTAATTTCGGCAAGCTGGCGACGCCTTAGTTTAGCTGTATTGACAATCCTTTTAGTTGTTAGCAGCGTTGCTGTTTTTACTCCCAGTGCTTCGGCTGAAACCTATCAGGTGAAATTGGGTAGCGATAAAGGAATGCTCGCATTTGAACCGAAAAAGTTGACTATCAAACCAGGTGACACAATTGAATGGGTGAACAATAAAGTTCCTCCCCATAATGTTGTGTTTGATGCTGCCAAAAACCCCGCTAAGAGCGCTGATTTAGCGAAATCTCTGTCTCATAAAAAGATGTTGATGAGTCCTGGTCAAAAGGAAACAACTACCTTCCCCGCAGACGCAACACCTGGTGATTACACCTTCTACTGCGAACCCCACCGTGGTGCTGGCATGGTTGGTACAATCACTGTCGAAGGCTAGAAACATTGTCGTTGGCAAAGATGATTTCTCAGTGAAATTAGCTCATGGCAACACGCCACACTCCTAGAGTGACGCACAAAATGTATAAATGGCGGTAACGAGTCCCATCTTCTCCTAAGACGCTAAACAACCTGTGGCGAGGAGGAGTGAACTAGTTACCGCCAATTTTGATCAAATTTGACTTAATCGGGGATTAATCACGTTTATACTCTTGCTGGAGGCTTGTTGCGAGGAAATTCTGTTGAGAATACTTTTATTAATCTTACTGTCGGCGATCGCTCTATTCAAATTGACATTCATTAGTCCAGCACTCGCTGCCGAACCATCTAATGGGGCTAAAATTTTTGAGGCTAACTGTGCTTCTTGCCATATAGGTGGCGGTAACATCCTTATCAGCCAGAAAACCTTGAAAAAGGAAGCATTGTCAAAGTACTTAGAAAATTATGATAGCGACTCAATCCAGGCAATTATCCACCAAGTACAAAATGGTAAAAATGCCATGCCTGCCTTTAAAGGCAAGTTAAGTCATGAGGATATTCTTGAGGTAGCTGCTTACGTATTTCAAAATGCAGAACAAGGCTGGTAAATTAGCATACCGTCTAGTTCTTGTGGGGTAAGCATCTTGCTAGCTTTAGGCTACGGGCGGGCAAACACTCACCCCACAAGAATTTAGTTGAGTATTCTTTTATATATAAATTCTATTTGATTGCGTAAAAAAACTTAGTACACATCCAATACTACTCGGTTAAGCATTTTGAACCCAAGGTTTGGTTTTGGGAAAGGGTTACTGGGTTTGGGTTAAAGGTTTTAATTTCCCTTTCCCCCCGCCCCTTATCCCTAGAGGGGGCCCCACCTTCCCCTTTCCCCCTTAACCGACAAGTATTGAGTACAAATCTTTTTTCTTTCTTATTTCCTATCCCTCACTACGTAAGTTAGTTCAGGAATCAAATCCCATTTTTATATGACGAACTAGCGATCGCCAGTTCGTCAACTGCTAAAAACGAAACCCTAAAAATGAATGATAAATTTACAATTTTTATCATTCATGGCTTCTAGCTTGTTTATTAATCCAAAACCACCCACTGGTGATTATTTTTCTGGATTAGACTTTTGCCTGTTTTCTTTCACTTCGCGCAACCGTTCTACTAATTTTTGATCAGATTCAGTAGAGGATGTAGCCTGACCACTATTTACTCTCGGCAGCACTAATGGTTCGGAAGTGGTAGATGTTGATGAAGGTGTGGGCTGATTATTTCTGATTCGTAGTTCAGATAATGGTTTGGGAGTAGTTGTGGGTGCTAACTCAGGCTGATTGCTATTAACTCCTGGTGCAGCTAATGGTTTGAGAGTACCTGTCGATGTAGGTTTGGGCTGGTTATTTCTGATTTGCAGATCAGGGAATGGTTTAGAAGTAGCTGCTGGTAAGGGGGTAATAAGCTGATTGTTATTGACTCCCGGTGCAGATAATGACGAGGGCTTTTGCTCTTGAGTAGCCCCAGTGCTATTGCTAGTGTTGTTTTGGAAAACGAGGTTAAAGGGATAGGAACTGATTTGTTTATCTCCCTTGGGGGATTGCTTATTAAAGTATTCTCTTGCTTTTGATTGCAATTCAGGGGAAACTAACTTGTCTTGAAATTTGATATCTAAGACCTTGCCATCAGCATCTACCACTAATACGCCCAAAACAGCACCTTCAAGATTCGGCTTATCTGTGGGTAATATTTGGCGGATGACTGATTTTTGTTCAGCGTTAGGGTATTCTTGCTGGACTTCTTTTCTCAGGTTTGCGTAAGAGTCTAGCTGTGCAATTGTCTGTTGAGTTCCCTTCAACGATAAATTGGCTGTCTGGGATGTGCTTACCCTAGTTCCGATTAAAGTATTCCCACTCCTTGGAGCTTGTTTTAGAGAATTTATCAGCTGATTTTGAGTTATTTTGGACGCATCATTCGCCGATGGCGTCATTTGTGCAGTCGTATTTACCTGTGCTGTTGCAATGGGGGCAGTGTTAGATAAGTTTGGAGATTGGGCATTCCGCAGAATATCATCAGGTACTTGTTGCGACTGCAATTCTGGCAACCTATTTACAGCTAGGGGCTTAGGTGGCTCGTATTTGCTGCCACTGTCACTCACGCTAGGAACCGATGGAGAGAATCTGGCGCCAGTATTGAATTTAGAACTGTCAAATTTAGAGGCGTCAAATCGCAAATTATTACTAGGAATCATCCGCAAAGACTGCCTTGTAGGCAAAGAGGAGACTTGATAGTTATTCGATGATGGGGGTAGCGGAGGCAGTACTAGCTGACTGGATGGCGGTGGCGCTAATGGAGGTAATCCAGTTTGGGCACTAAAGTTTGGAGCAGAAAGTGGCGCTATTGGAGGAAGTTGTTGTAAACCAATTTGGGGAGTGCTTTGGGGCAACCGATTCTGGTCGGCTTGGCTCAATGCCAAAAGTCCGACTGTTTTGGATGATGCTGTTTCTTTGGGCTTGTTAGACTCCATAGGCATCAATGGCACAATCATCGCGATCGCACCGTGAATGCCAAGAGAAGCTATAGCTGCTATCCCAATTGGCTGGCTTAAGATATCTGGTATATTTTTCAGCAGGGAGACGTAAGACATAGCTGTTATCGTTCACTCGACTCAGTTGCAGTTGACTAGCGATTTTCTCTTTCCGACTATATTGCAATATTTTGCAATATATGCATCCATCTAAGGAAATAATAATTTCCTATCTTGGCAATCAAAACGCTAAAATTGCCATTTATTCAAATTTTTAATTGATCAATGACGGTGTATCATATTTTTCAATTCGCTCTTGCTAATAGAGATATTTGAAAAATTACTACCTTTGATTTTTTTTATTGTTATGGCGCACACAATTAAAATTTATTTATATTTGGGATATTTATAAAGTTTAAGTGAACCCACAAGTCTGATTACATCAAAACATTTGCTTAAGTTGCCTGGTTTTTTTACTCAACTACGCTCTTGTAATAGATGGCACACTTGCTTGTCCGAGACTAGTCCCTATGTGAAAATACTATCACATCAGCAGCCCCTAAAACTGTTGCAAACTGTACAATTTTATTGACATTCTCGCCCTAAACCGCACTAAAGCAATTTGGGTTTTTATCAAAGGAGTTAGTCAGACATCGCAATTCTAGCTTCTGAATCATGACGACTTCTTCATCAAAGAAGTTCAAACCCTCAATATTGCATCCAAGATTTAAAATGCCGTTACCGACAGTTATTTTGCCTGGATATCTGGAAAGCGCGATCGCTTACCGCCAACTAGAACAATCTCTACAGCAGTTAGATTTTCCCACAACTACAGTCCCACTGCGACGGCGTGACTGGCTACCCACTATTGTAGGAAGACCTATAACGCCAATTTTGCAACAACTAGATCGCACGATCAACCATACATTGCAGCAATATAATGCTACTCAAGTTAATTTAATTGGTCACTCAGCCGGAGGTTGGATATCCCGAATCTACATGGGAGGAAAGCCCTATTTAGCACGCGGCGATGTCAAGCCATTTCTTTGGGAAGCGCATCCCCTGGTTGCTACTCTCATCACCTTGGGTACACCCCACATTAGCCAAGAACGCTGGACGCGCTTCAATCTTGATTTTGTCACTCATAATTACCCAGGAGCCTTTCACAAAAACGTTCGTTACGTTTGTGTGGCTGGGAAAACTATCTTTGGAGAAAGACGACGCGGTAGTTGGTTAGCTTATAGTAGTTACCAATTAACCTGTGGTAAGGGTAACACTTGGGGAGATGGAATCACACCCATTGAAGCTGCTCATTTAGAAGGAGCAGAAAATCTGGTGATTGAAGGTGTGAGGCATTCTCCGAGAAGTCCTGGGATTTGGTATGGTTCACCAGAACCCTTAAAAGCTTGGGTGCAATATTTAATTTAAAAAACTCATCTTTTTATGAGAAATGCAACATTTATTAATATTTCTTAGCTAAAATATAACAAGAATAAATACCTAGTTAAGAACAGGAGGGGTGAGCTATGCAAAGCACCCAGTTCGATAGGATTTTGCGACGAGTAGCGACGATAATATCGGTCGTGATTCTGACTCTGTGCCTAATTTATATCTCTACCGGAATTTTGCTTTCTTTTTACTATGAACCGACAGCAGGCGGGGCTTATAACTCCTTAAAGATGATTAATACACAACTGCCATACGGCTGGTTGTTTTGGAGAGCGCATGATATTGCTGGTAACGCGGTAATTGCGATCGCTCTCATTCAACTTGTGGTGATGTTTTTAGGTCGGCAATTTCGTAAGAGTTGGCTGGCTGCTTGGATTAGTGGGATTTTGTTGACCTTAAGTGCGATCGGGCTGAATTGGACAGCCATGATCCTAGATTGGACTCAGGAAGGATACTGGCGTTTTAGCATTGAGCTAGGAACCATCGAAGCCATTCCTTTGATTGGTAGCCAACTGCGCGACATCCTGACTGGCGGTGGAGCCATTAACACAATTACCGTCGAACACCTTTACACAATCCACAGTTATCTGATTTCGGTAGCGACGCTAATTCTTGCCATAGTGCATTTGTCTGCCTTACTCTGGCAGGAATCGCAAATGCATCAAGCTGAGTGGGAAGTTGGGAGTTAGAACACCAATGACTTCTGAATTAATTCTTACGAAATAGGTCTATTAAAGATGGCAGATTCACATGACATACTCCATGAAAATGAGGTCAGTGAATTTGCCCACTCTATCAAAGAGACTTTGGGGTAGATGTTCATCTAACTCCAAAAAAACAGCGTTTTCTTCCGATCTTCCCACTGTTGCGCCTCCGTTGGAGGCTCACGTTAATTAATAGCCTCTTTTGTAGACGCTGTATGTTACCTCCCCTATGGGGAAACACTTAGCGATTAAAAATTAATTTTCAAGTAAGATAGATATTTATTCACATTTTACTTATAATTTTGCTGCAATAAATAACTAAAATTCATAATTTATAAAAAACTTTAAATATTTCGCTGTAATTGAAAAATATATAGCATTTTTCTTCATAAACTCTTGATGTTCATATCATTGATTCTGCCATTGTAATAACAGTTGAAGTGATAGATGTTAGAAGGGTGGTTATAAAACATAACTTTTATAACTTGCTAAATAATGGACTGCTAAAAGACTAACAATCAATCTCACGTCAATTATTACGAGAGAACTGACAAAGAAGCTTATGTTGAAAACAATGAAAAGATTCTTAAAATTTTCTATTGCTCTTGCAAGCCTTACCATATCATCATTTCCTGCAAATGCTCAAATTTCAGAATCAGTAAGTAAAAATATCAGGTTTTTTATTACTAGTGAAAAATTATTGATTGCTGCGAATATTCAAAGTGGCTCTGCTTGCTCTTTAAACCAAGGTATTTCAATTACGAAAATGTCTGGGTTTAAAACGATTAATAGAGATAATGGCAATGTAAGAATTTCAGGCAAAGTAGAAAGTTTTCTTTCAATGAAAAAAAATCAGCTATCACCAGTATCTGGTAAATTTCAGACTAATGCTAGAGTCCGCAGCGCTGACTGGTTAATTAGAAATACAGAATATTTTCCAGAATTTCTTAGCCAAATGGAAGACTGCACAACTGAAGGAGGATTAAAAAGAATGCAATTAGACGCTCCTTCACCTTGAAATATATACATACATTTGAATTTTGAATTGTTATTCTCCCCCTGCTCCCGTCTTCCCTTATGCCCCAGGGGTGTCAGTAGTGAAAAGTTGAGATATTTTGGCGAGGGGGACTTCTTCAACTTCTGGTAACTTTTCTAAAGAGAGGCGAGTAGACTGGGTAGCACCAGATAAACGTTTTAAAAGCTTAGGTCTAGGATCATGCAAAAGGTAGATAATGCGATCGCCAACTTCCCAATCGTATTTTACTGGTACTACCTGTAAGCGTTCTTCTCGTTCTACTAATAGCGGTATCAACGCCCCAGTCCTAATCATTTCTTGGATATGCTCATTTTGACTAGAAAATTCTGACTCAGTTAGGGTAGTTGTTCCTAACTTGACTCGTCCATCATTCAAATATTCATTCCAAGTCTTAATTGCTAAGTCTGGGATAAAAGCTTGATTAACTTTATTACTAACAGAAGTACTCGCTTGCGAATTACGTGGGAAAACAGCTAAGACACGTGGCGGATTGAACTCCTCAGATGCTCGTTGAGCCAAAACAAAATTTACCTCGCCATTGCTTGTCATAGCCAAAAAAGTACCCATAGAGGCAAGTCCAGCCTCTTCCAGAACAGCGGCATCCAGCGCACTGCTGGCAATAACCCGAAGATTTTGCGCCTCAGCTTGAACAAGACATTTGGGATCAGTATCAATCATCACTACCTTTTCACCCCGTTCTTGAAAGAACCGAGCAATTAAAAGACTTAAGGGATTACAACCCACAATCACTGCCCCAGTTGCATCTTTTGAAGTGATTTGCAGCCATTTAGCAACCCAGCCAGCTGTTAGACCTTGGCAAACAACAGTCATGATAATTGTCAAGAATACCAGAGCTTTAATGGAATCACCGCCGTTAATGCCGCGCTGTGTCAGCGAAATCGCAAAAAAAGAAGCTACGGAGGCAGCAACAATTCCTCTAGGAGCAACCCAGCTTAAAAATACTTTCTGTCGCCAGTTTAGGTCACTGTTCCAGGTACACAACAGAATATTAATCGGGCGAACGACAAACATTAATACCAAAACAGTGAATAAACTACCCCAACCCAAAGCAAACACACTAGCAATGGATAAATCAGCAGCTAATAAGATAAATAGCACCGAGACGCTGAGAATTGTCAACTGACCCTTAAAGCTCCGTAACAGACGTTCTTCCGGGACTGAGGAGTTAGCAAAAACTGCTCCTGCCATGACTGTTGTCATTACTCCCGATTCACTACGGATCATTTGCGATAAGGTAAACAGGCTCCAAAGTATTGCCAACACCACTAAGTTTTTTAGCTCAAATGACAGAAAACTGGCGCGTTTGAAAATCAAACTCATCAGATAACCGCCAGCACCACCAATTGCCGCACCAACACCCAGGCGCATCAGCAAACCGGCGATCGCATTAATGGGGTCAGCATCGCCGTTTAAAATCGTATCGAGGACAACGAAGGCGAGGATAGCGCCAACAGGGTCAATTAAAACCCCTTCTCCTTCCAAAAGTGTTGCCACTTGCCGATCTACATTTATTTGTTTAAGCAAAGGGCCAACCACGGTTGGGCCTGTCACCACGACTATGGAAGCGTAGAGAAAAGCTATGTTCCAAGGAAATTCACCCAGCCAGTGAGCAGCCATACTCCCACCAAGCAGTGTGATCAGCGTTCCTAGGGTGACGAGCAATTGCAGGCTAACTGAAACTCTACCTAACTCTCGCAGATCCAAGTTAAGTCCGCCTTCAAACAAAATTATTGCCGTTGCTAGGGCAACAATAACTTCCAGCCCAGTGCCCAGCGAATGGGGATGCAATAGCCCTATGCCATCGGAGCCAAAGAGGATGCCCAACAGCAATAACAAGACGATGCTGGGTATGCGAAAATATGCAGCCAGCACTTGGGCGCTAATGCCTGCAAAGACAGCGATCGCCATCTGTAGGGTGATATCAAAAGATGCTTCCATGTTGTAGATTTTGAGCGATTTATTTCAAAATCTTTTGTAAAAAACCGTAGATATTAACTTTACAGGGTACAACATCATACCTTTTGTCCATTGCTGAATTTAGCGTTTTTTCGATCTGTGTATCCCCCAAACTTCTGAGCACAGGATGCCTCAGCATCCTGTGGCTTACCGCAGAAGCTTCTACGGAATTTTTTGTGCGTCTCCATATCTTTGTATCTTTTTGAAGCTTTTACTCCACCCAGTTTACCTGCCACAAACTTTTTTTGGCAAAACCTGTTGACAAAGGCAAGAAAATTGGTTAATTTATAAAAGGTCTGAGTCCGATGCCCCCATCGTCTAGAGGCCTAGGACACCTCCCTTTCACGGAGGTAACGGGGATTCGAATTCCCCTGGGGGTACTAAAAAAGTAGAAGTGTGTATTTCTGCGAGGCTATAAACAAAAACGATCATCCAGAGTTACTCCTGAATGATCGTTTAGTTACACATACGGTTCTTTACTAGCTAACTCTTCTACACGTTGGTGAATAGCCAGAAGATTTAAGCGTAGGTCTTTACTCAGGCGATTTTCAATGATTCCCACTGGCATAGTGAGTTTAGGCCAAACTTGAATTGTGTAGCAAAGATTTGTTCCTACATACTCACCGAGGGAATAAGGCTCTAAGCACCAGCTACCAGAAAAGCCTTTAAAATCTCCCTCTACCATCCGGAAATTAATTTCTTTGGGGAAGCATTCTTCCAAATCCAGAACCACCCGCGCAGAAAAATTGAAATTCAGTAAGCGCTGGGAGCCTACTTGCTCAAGTCTAATTCCACCATTAGGATGCTCGATTAGACGACTCTTGGCGAGGTTGGGGAGAAAGTCAGACAAAGCTTCATAATCTGTCAGAACCTTCCAGATTCGTTCTACTGGTTGGGGAATTTTAACTTTAGCGCTGATTTGCCGCTGTCGTTCTGCTATTTTCTCAATTTGGACTTCTATCTTAGCTGCCAAAGCGATTTTATCAGCAGTCAAATCCCCTTGGAGGTTAATGTCATCACTAGGAGACTGGAAATCAGGGTTCTCTGTTGTGTTCTGTTTTTTAGTCACTTTCAGAATTATGGTTTGCTTTCGTCAGAGAATTGGGGCAGAGTCAGGGTGAAGCAAATTTCGCTCTGTTCAGAATCCGAGATTTGGACACTTTCAACAGCGATCGCTCCATTTAAATGCTGCACTAAAGACTTGACTAGAGCAAGTCCCAAGCCAGTCCCCGGAGTCCAACGCCCTTTTCCGCGACGAAACTTGTCAAAGATATAGGTCGCTTCTTCTTCAGAGATAGCACGTCCTGTATTCGTCACCTTCATGATAACTTGATCAACAAGTTGATCAACTTGGTGAGCAGCTTGCAAGCGGACGATAGTATCATGCTCTGAGTATTTACAGGCATTCGTTAACAATTCTTGCAGGATGCGGTCAAAACTCTCCAGTTCAGTTTGCAGTTTGAGAGATTCTTCTGGTAAATCTACAGAAATTTTTAATCCCTTCTCTGCAAGTTTTTTCTCAAAAGATGCTGCTATATCTAGGATTCTAGTATTTAAATCTATAGATTCTAATTGCGGGGCTTCATGAGGCGACTCTAGTTTCTGGAGTGTCAACAAGTCATTAATCAAGTTGATTTCCTTTGTACATTCCTGCTCTAGGATATCCAGATATCTAACTTGACGCTCTGGTGCTATTCCTGGCAAACGCAAGTTACGAATTGACATCAGCATATTTGTCAGAGGATAGCGCAAGCGATCGCTCATGTTGCTCAAAAATTCATCTTTTAGTTCGTTGAGTTTCCGTAGCTGCTCAACATACTGGCGTGTTCTTTCATGCAATTTCGCTTGTAGTTCCAGACTACTCTGGAGTTTTGCCGTCCGCTCATCTACCAAAGTTTGCACTTGTCGCAATGTCTGTGACTGAATTATGGCGTTACTCACTTGAGCGCAAACCATTTCCACAAGATTTAATTCTGCTGGTTGCCAGCTGCGAATCACAGATTGCTGTAGCACTAAGAAACCCAAGATTTTACCTTGACTCTCTAATGGCACTAAAAGTACCGCTGGCAATTCCCCTATTTCAAATAATGGAGCCGCTGTCAAGGTATCGTTTTGGTCTGTATAGTCATCGAAGATTACTGCTTTTCCAGAATCCATGAAGGCACGCTGGCATAAACCACAGTCTGAAAGCAAGAAAGACTGAGCTAAGGTGCTTGGTTTACTAGTACCGAAATTTTGTGTTTCCCTAGCCCATTCACCAATCACAGTAGCTTTCGCTTTGGGAATTTGTTTTTTAGCTTGAGTCCTAAATAGTGGATCTGTATATTTTAGTGATATGAGTAAACCCCGATCTGCCTGTAGAGATTCGGCAGTTGAGGTGATAACTAACTGGAGCATTTGATTAAGCTCCAAGTTGCTGCGACTCAATATAGTTAATTGCTTGATCAAGTTCTGATGCTGCTCGCTCTTTTGCACATACTGCTTTTGATGAGCAATGAGTTGAGCTTGTGCCACTCTCGAAAAAGCGATCGCGCAAGCCGACTCCACTTCTGTGAGTAATTGTTTTTCTGATTCACTCCATTCATAGGGTTGGAATTTAATCAGATTAATCACTCCATTATTATTGCCACCAAATCTGGTGGGAATTGCCAAAACAGTTTTTATTGGTAGTGGCAAATATTGACACCCAATTACCAGACTGTTCTGAATGATAGAAATGTCTTCGATAGTCAATGCTTGGGCAGCACATTGCAGCACTGGCGAGTGCATGAGTAACTGTTCCATCGAAAACATTTCTTCGGGATGTGGCAACCCTAGATACTCATCAGCACACCAATTAGTAGTAGTTGCTTCGGATGTCTCACCCGTCACGGAAACCAAGCAGCAGCAATCTACTTGAAAAGCAACTCCTAGCAATTGGGCAATATCTTGGAGCATTAATGCCGTCGTCGATCTATTGGCAATGATTTGGTTAATCTTTTGTACCAACTCACGGGCAGGTTCTTCCTGATGCTGCATCAGCTTGACTTGGTAAGGTTGTAGTCGATCTATGTCATCTACGTAATGTGGCGGCGATGATAAAGGCTTTTTCATTATTGGCACGCCCTCGGATAATAACCCAATTGTTCTTGCACCCAACTTCTTGGCATATTTTTCACCGTTAGTTGTGTTGCTACACCCTGATAATTGACAAATATTGTATGAATACTTTCTCTCACCTGTTATAGCCCTTTTCTATCTCAGATGGCCAAATTTCCACTGTATCAAGCAAATTGCTACATTGGTACATAAGTAAATAGAATACTTAAGATATCCTATAAATGCTTCAGTTAGCTTATTTTTTACTGCTTTATGTTGAAATAATTCACTAACTTTATCTTCTCTGTAAGTATACACAAACCGTAATTTCTCTGGAATTCCAGCAAAATTTCCCTTTAGCTCACGTAAAATTACTTAAATTATTTTATAAATTTTTATTACAGTTTGAAAAAACCTAGTAGGTTTAACAAGTTACTCTTTGATCTCCGTAACTCTCAGTAAAATATTAATGAACCTAAAATTTGAATGCAGCCCAATTATTAGTAATAATAACTGGGCTGCATTCATCTGATTATCAGACTATCCAGCCAAGCTCTCGACACTCAGAGGAACCATATCGCCATTCCTCGTCAGTCCTAACAACATCGGTTGTTGGGGTTGAATTAGTTGACCTGTAAGTACACAGCGTTCTTCCTGCTGAGCTGTGGCAGCGATGCTAGCTCGAATGTCCGCTCGCGAAAATCTAGGCTTCCACTCACCTGATTTTTGCTGGACATAATTCCAAAGAATATCTCGGATCAGAGCTTGATATCCCTGATTCCCAGCGATTTCTTTGAGTTTATCTTTGAGTTCCCGCT
The DNA here is from genome assembly GCF_014023275.1 of Nostoc edaphicum CCNP1411. Taxonomy (NCBI): domain Bacteria; kingdom Bacillati; phylum Cyanobacteriota; class Cyanophyceae; order Nostocales; family Nostocaceae; genus Nostoc; species Nostoc edaphicum. The sequence goes on along the minus strand of NZ_CP054698.1, from coordinate 3,294,922 downwards.
CTAGGCGGATGCTGGTAACTTCCATGTCGGTGGTTGGGGTGCGAGCGATCGTATGCATTAGTTTTTCTCCTTAAAGGTATAGACAGGATAGTAATACAAGTGTAGTATGTTTAAAGGAATGTTCAATAGGTGAAATTTTCTGTGAAATCCATTTACCCCATATCTACTTCAATTTTGTGTACCACCAATCGCCGATCCGGTTGGGAATCCGCTGTTATGGAAGTGGAGTATTTATTTATGGGCGATGGTAGCCGAGATTATGGGCAAATCACAGAGGGTAATCATGATTTTAGACATCTCAGCATTAGTGCGCTGATTGCAAAACCAGAACTAGATGAACAAGGCGGGGGGTACAGACATAGAAATACTGTACCGATATAAGACCAGAAAATTTTCCGGTCAATTCTAACCCCCGCTTCACCGAAAACTTGAAGCGGGGGTTTTTTTATAAGGAGTTAAGCTGTGACGATATCTTCCATGCGCGGCGCGATCGCAATGCAAGTGTTAGAGCAATCTGTGGTGGTGTTTTCTCAAAATTACTTGCCACTATGTCGGATCAATATCAAGCGGGCAATTGTGCTGTTAGTAACCAACAAAGCCCAACCCCTTGGTTTTACTACAGAAGCCGGATGGCAAGTTCACTCACCCAGTTTGGTAATTGATGTGCCAAAACACATTCGTTTGACAATCACTTCTAATGAGCGGATGTGGAAAGTTCCGCCAGTGAATCGGCGGGAAGTGTTGCGACGAGATCATCACAGTTGCCAATATTGTGGCAGCAGCAAACATCTAACGCTAGATCATGTGATGCCGCGTTCTAAAGGCGGTTCTCACACTTGGGATAACGTAGTCGCAGCTTGTGAAAGATGTAACTCCCGTAAAGGCGATCGCACCTTGTTTGAAGCTGGTATGCAACTGCATACCAAACCAAAAGCGCCAATTCACCCCGCGATTTCTTTTGCTGAACAGTTTTGGATAGATATGCAAGCAAACCTGGAATAACAGGAGAGCATAAGGAATGCTGAAATTAACTTACACTGAAAGCAGTTTTGATTTGGAATGTGTTACTCTGTCGCTAGAAGAATGGGTAGCGCAGCGAGTGATTTTAGCCCTGCGAGTTGGGCAAGGTTTATGCATTGAACCCACTACCGCTTCCTTTTTGCTTCCTGTTGATTTGCCAGGAGTAGAAGTACTCAGGGCTGAGGTAAAAAGAGATGACAGAGAAATCATTGCCCTCTGTGCGTGCGATACCGAATACATGGAAGTCACCCTGCGGGGTTCTTGGCTATCAGATAGTTCTAAGGATGCTGTCGGTGTGTTTGTCACCACTCTGAGCGATCGCGCTGAGTTCTTTTTGCACAAACTTTGGCAGGAAGCTCAAGAAAGCAGTGCTTCTGTCATGAGCGAATAAACGAAATAGTAGGGTGAGCATAACTTCTCACCCTTTATTATCGAACAGAATTTAGGAGTCAGGAGTCAGAATTCAGTTGGGTATTCTGACCGAAAAAGCGAGCCATTATCAATACAACCCAGCAATAACCTTTTCGTTGTTGCTGGGTTGCACCTGATCAAGCATTTTTCCTTGAAATTTAGCTGGGGCTGTCAAGGTAGGGTCTACTACTGGCGCATTAATTTGCCCTTTTGCTGGACGATCTTGAACTTGTGCAGCATGGATTTTGCTTATTGGCTGGTTCATCCCAATTGTGGGGAAGTGCCTGGAGCAATACTACAAGCTGTAATCATAGTGGCGATCGCGACAACACTAATTATCTTTTGTCGGTTGAGGTAGTTATCTGTCACTTCAGGCTTTTAAATAGTCATCCAAACTGTAGTTTGTTTGACTTTTAAGAGGGCTTAATTAACTTCAAATCTAAGTAAAGAAGCTTTTCTAGACAATTTCAAAAAAACTTTCTAAAACCCCTTGACACCTCTTGTAGTATTTTGTAGTATATTTGTAGTGAGGCGAAAGACAAAGCTTCTCAAGAGTCAAAGTTATGTTCTACATACAACTAAAGGACAGGCGTTGGAATAAACCAGAGTCCCCAGTAAACAAAGCTGCTTTTACTTGCAAACCATCGGCAGTAGAGGCAATAAATGAAAAAAGTTCTAAATTTGCACTCATCAAAACCACTGAATACATCCGTAATACACAACAGGCTTGCTACCTAGAGTTTCGGTTGTTTTCCTAACAGTAAAAAGTCAATTATCTGAACCTTGAAAACTAAATAAGAAATGGGCAAGTTCACCAACAAAATCTGTGCCTAAACTTTGAAGTTTTTAGGCACAGATTCCAAAAATCGGGGTGTAGCTCAACTGGCTAGAGCGTTCCGTTGTCTGCGGAAATGTTGCGGGTTCAAATCCCGTCACCCTGGTTGTAGTCCCGTAGGCGAATAGTTTAAGCCGTCAGCCTCTCAAGCTGAAAATTGCGAGTGCGAATCTCGTCGGGACTCCCAAGTGGTCAGGTAGCCAAGTTGGTAAGGCGTTGGTCTGCAAAACCGATTAGCGCGGGTTCAAATCCCGCCTTGACCTCTGTCGCAGCGTAGCTTAACCAGCAAAGCCCCAGGTTCATACCCTGGTATATGCGGGTGCAAATCCCGCCGCTGCCACCAAATGCAGGGATGGTGTAACGGCAACACCTCGTGACTCCAAATCCGATATTCTAGGTTCAAATCCTAGTCCCTGTGTCAGACAATTTTGGATTTTAGGTTTTAAATTTTTTAATCTAACAATTCTGCAAATTATGCCCTCGTGGACGAATGGTTAAGTCAGTGTTCTTTCAAAGCACAGATGCGAGTTCAATTCTCGTCGAGGGAATGATTTATGGGTCGGTGGCCGAGTCTGGCTGAAGGCGACAGTCTGTAAAACTGTTCTTTTTTGCACGCAGGTTCAAATCCTGCTCGACCCACTATGGAGAGGTGGCTGAGTGGCTAAAAGCGTCCTCCTGCTAAGAGGAAGCGGGCGTTAATACCCGTCGCAGGTTCAAATCCTGTTCTCTCCGTTTTGAGAGTGTGGTGTAACTGGATAACATCTCAGTCTACGAAACTGAAGATTTGAGGGTTCAATTCCCTCCGCTCTCGTTACATGATCTCTTCTCCTATCCCCCGGTAGCTCAGTCGGTAGTTAGCGCCTGTTTGAAAAACAGGAGGTCGTCGGTTCGATTCCGACCTGGGGGGCTTCGTTGCCTCATAGCTCAATGGTAGAGCAAGCGGCTGTTAACCGCGAGGTTGTAGGTTCGAGTCCTACTGAGGCAGCCATTCATTGCTGGGTGGACGAATTGGTAAGTCGCATCGCTCTGAACGATGAGGTCGCAGGTTCAAACCCTACCCTGGCAATAAAGCCCTGTGGTGTAATTGGCAACATAGCGCCCTTTGAAGGCGAAGATTCCAGGTTCGACCCCTGGTGGGGCTGCCAAACTCTGCTCCTGTAGCCCAATTGGAAGAGGTGGCAGACTTAAAATCTGTTTTGTTGTGGGTTCGACTCCCACCAGGAGTACCAACGGGATGTAATTCAGTGGCCAGAAGCCATGCTTTGGGAGCATGGAGTCGCAGGTTCAAATCCTGCCATCCCGATATGCCCCTGTGACGGAACTGGCATACGTGCTGGAATCAGAGTCCAGGTTTTGCAGCTACCCTTCGGAAAGCCGCTTCACGTCTACAAATTCTGTCAGGGGCACTAAGCTCTCGTGGCGGAACGGAAGACGCACGCTTACCGAGGATCTAGTTTTTTGTAGGTTCAAATCCTGTCGGGAGTACCAAAATATCTGAGTGTGGCGTAGGTGGGAGCGCGGAAGTTTTGGAAACTCCAGGTCGTAGGTTCATCCCTACCACTCAGACTTTGCCCTTGTAGCCCAACGGAAGAGGCGCTTCGCTTAGAACGAAGAGGTTACTGGTTCAAATCCAGTCAGGGGTATTGGTGAATATGCGGGGATGAAGCAAGAGTGGCTTGGAAGTCTCATAAGCCTCACATCAGCAGGTGCAATTCCTGCCCCCGTCACCAGCTCAATTGGCAGAGCAACTGACTTGTAATCAGTAGGTTGCAGGTTCAATTCCTGTTACCAGCTTGATGCGGGTGTGATGTAATCGGTAGCATCTGAGTGCGCCATACTCAGTGCGTGTGTACTCTTCGAGAACGCTACGCGAACAAGTCCCTCCACTCGCTTGCTTAGTCCTGTAGCTTCAACGGTAGAGCAAGTGCCTTACAAGCAAGAGGTTGCAGGTTCAAATCCTGCCAGGACTACCAAATATTGGGAGTGTAGCTCAATGGAATAGAGCTTCGAGCTTCTACCTCGAAAGTTGTGGGTTCAAGTCCTACCACTCCCGCCTAAACAAGTCAAAAGTCAAAAGAATGAATTTAATATTTCTCTTTCTTTTTGTTTTTACTTTGATCTTTTTACTTAATTTAATGGGGTCATAGCTCAAATGGCTAGAGCGCCTGCCTTGCAAGCAGGAGGTTATGGGTTCAATTCCCATTGATTCCACTGATGGTGTCTGAAGCCAAAGTGGTAGAGGCGCTGGTTTGTGGAACCAGTAATAGCGGGTTCAAGTCCCGTCAGACACCCTTGAATGGAAGATGCCGCTGAATGGACGGCAACTGGTCTTGAAAACCAGGGTATGGGCAACTGTAGGGGTTCGATTCCTTCATCTTCCTCTTTTTCCACCTGAAGCCGAAAAGCGAGGCACTGTGCTGATAACACAGAAATAGGAGGGGCAGTACCTCCCCGGTGGATTTATATCTAGTGTTCGTGTTAACAACGTTTGCGATGTAAGTATACGATCGCACTTGCTCATTTCTTTATCTAAACTCACCAGGGTGGTTGGCATACCGGCTGTGCAGCGGGCTTTTAACCCGCAGAAATAGGTTCGACCCCTATACCACCCACTAAACAATTAAAAATTTAAAATTAAGAATTAAAAATTAAGAATTGCAATTTTAGCTAGACTTTTGGCAATTGCTAATATGCAATTTGAATGCACATTGGGTTATGAATAGCAACTAGCGATCGCTAGTTGAGCATGTTGCAATAATATATCTTTATCCAAAGCATGTATGGGATATTGCGGTGTTACTGCCAGTAGTTTTTCAATTCTTTCTCTGGCTGCCTCCACTACTGATTCGTCTAAGCTACCCTTGGTAAGGGAATTGACGAAATCTTCAGCAATCTTATATGTTCTTTCAATAGATGATGAATTAATATTACGCGAAACAATAAACAGGTCGCAGCCTGCATGAAATGACTGCGCCACAGTACCAGCTTTCATAAATATCTCTGAGATAGCTTTCATATCTAAGTCGTCAGATACAACAACTCCCTTAAAGCCAAGTTCTTCTCTGAGTATGGTTTTGAGAATAGCTTGGGAAAGGGTTGCTGGCACTTCAGCATCTATCCTGGGAAATAAGATATGAGCAGTCATAATCAAAGGAATCTGTACTTCGATTAAAGCTCTGAAAGGTATAAGTTCTCGAAGTCGCAGGTCTTCTAGAGTTAAATTCAGTATTGGTAGCTCAATATGAGAGTCTTTGCTGGTGTCTCCATGTCCAGGGAAGTGTTTAGCGCATCCCAAAATTCCTGAATCTCGAAGTCCAAGGTAGTAGTCACGCGCACCTTGAGTAGCAGTTTCGGGAGTGTTACCAAAGGCGCGAGGCCCAATCACGGGGTTGTCGGGATGGGAAAAAATATCTGCTATAGGTGCCCAAGATAAATTGATGCCCAGTGATTTTAACTCTACAGATGTGGCTTTTGCTACTTCATAAGCGTGCGATCGCAACAACATCCCATGAGGAAAACGGGTAATTGGCGGTGGTGTACGAATTACACGACCTCCTTCATGATCCAGAGTCATGAACATTGAGTCACGTTCAGCATATTCTCGTATTTGGCTGTTCAAATCCTTGAAACTTTCCAGCCAAACCTGATATGGAGTGCCATCCAAAAAATTCTTAGCGAAAAAGATCACCCCAATCGGTTTTAATTCATTGAGTGCGCGTTTATCGTCATCGCTTAATGTAGTGCCAGAAATACCTAGAATCAGGTGATGTCCAAAGCGCTTTAGCTCCTGCGATACACTCATAATCTTTTACCTATAAGTTGTGAGGTAAACAACTGGGTTGTTCAACCTAGAGGACATAAACATTTATCCTACACCCTGAGGGGGAGAATAAAGTTTTCAAAGCAGTCTTTAACCAATACCCAGACATTTCCTCAAAGCAAATACACGAATTAGCAAAGAAATCAACTACTTTAAGACAACATTTGGGATTACCTTATTTTCAGTCAAAGGAAATACTTTTGTTTCCCTAAATCTTCTGCATGTTAATCATGTAAATATAGATGAAATGCACGCCGCAAAGCTATTACCAACAATGGTATTGGCAATTTACTTGGGCAGGTGCGCGTAGATAAAATTTCCTTTGCAAAAAGTTTTTTGGGGAAGCGATCGCACAATAACTGCCAAATGTAACGGATTGCAACGTATAATGAGAACGATAAAACGGTTAAGAAATATTGAAGAGCAGTAGGGTTACATGCGAGTAGCGATCGCGGGAGCGGGACTAGCAGGACTTTCCTGCGCGAAATATATTGCGGACGCAGGTCACACACCCATTGTCTTGGAACGTCGCGACGTTCTGGGCGGTAAAGTGGCCGCGTGGAAAGATGCTGATGGAGACTGGTACGAAACAGGACTGCACATCTTTTTTGGGGCATATCCCAACATGTTGCAGTTATTCAAAGAACTGGATATTGAAGATCGGTTGCAGTGGAAAGAACACACAATGATCTTCAACCAGCCGGATGCACCAGGTACTTACAGTCGCTTTGATTTTCCAGATTTGCCGGCACCGATTAATGGTATAGTGGCAATTCTGCGAAACAACGACATGCTGACATGGCCAGAAAAAATCCGCTTTGGCATCGGGTTATTGCCGGTCATGATTCAGGGGCAAAAGTACGTTGAAGAAATGGACAAATATTCCTGGACAGATTGGCTGCGTAAACACAACATTCCAGAACGGGTCAATAAAGAAGTTTTTATTGCCATGGCCAAGTCGCTGAATTTCATTGGCCCAGATGAAATTTCGGCAACCATTCTTTTAACTGCCCTCAATCGTTTCCTCCAGGAAAAAAATGGCTCGAAAATGGCCTTTCTGGATGGTTCGCCAACAGAGCGGTTGTGTCAGCCCCTAGTAGATTACATCACCGAACGCGGCGGAGAAGTCCGCTTGAATGCCCCTTTGAAAGAGATTTTGCTAAACGCCGATGGCACTGTGAAGGGATACTTGATTAGGGGGTTGAATGGGGACGAAGATGAAGTTTTCACGGCGGATTTGTATGTATCTGCCATGCCAGTTGACCCTCTAAAGGTCATCTTGCCAACACCTTGGAAGCAAATGGAGTTTTTCCAAAAGCTAGAAGGCTTGGAAGGCGTGCCTGTAATTAACGTGCATCTATGGTTTGATCGTAAACTTACGCAAATTGATCACTTGCTATTTTCGCGATCGCCCCTCCTAAGCGTTTATGCTGATATGAGCAATACCTGCCGTGAATACGCCAACCCCGATCGCTCGATGCTGGAATTAGTTCTAGCCCCGGCAAAAGATTGGATTGCCAAATCCGATGAGGAGATTGTGGCTGCAACTATCGCCGAGTTAGAAAAACTCTTCCCTGACCACTTTGGAGGAGACAATCCAGCAACTTTGCTGAAATCTCATGTGGTGAAAACGCCCCGTTCAGTTTACCAAGCGACCCCTGGTCGTCAACAGTACCGTCCCTCGCAAACAACCCCCATTGCTAACTTCTATCTCAGCGGGGATTACACCATGCAACGCTATTTAGCCAGTATGGAAGGTGCCGTACTTTCTGGTAAGCTGACAGCGCAGGCGATTTCAGAGGCCCTCCCGGTAGCAAATTCCTCAAACCTGCAAACGCTCACCCGACCGCCCGCAACGAATGCTGCAACTGCCTGAATCCCCACCGCGCATGAAAACGCTGGTCTCTCTGGACGAGTCCTACGAACTTTGTCGTCACCTCATAGCCAAGTATTCCACGACTTTTTACCTCAGTACTTTGCTCCTGAGCAAAGAAAAACGTCCTGCTATTTGGGCAATTTATGCTTGGTGTCGCCGTTTAGATGAACTGGTGGATGGGCCCGCATCTGCTATCACCACGCCAGAAACCCTAGACCTATGGGAACAGCAGCTCGAATCGATGTTTGCTGGACACCCATTGGACAACTTCGATGTAGCCTTGGTAGATACCATTCAACGTTTCCCGATGGACATTCAACCCTTTAGGGATATGATTGCCGGTCAACGCATGGACTTATATCGCAGTCGTTATGAAACCTTCGAGGAGTTATACCTCTACTGTTACCGTGTTGCTGGCACTGTCGGCTTGATGTCAACAGCAGTAATGGGGTTGGATACTACCAGAAATATAGCTCCCTGGAACCGTGAAAAACAGCTATATATTCCCATCGAAGAAGAAATTGCCTTAGGAATTGCCAAGCAACTCACCAACATCTTGCGCGATGTGGGCGAGGATGCCCGAAGGGGAAGGATCTATATTCCCCTAGAAGATTTAGCAAGATTCAACTACACCGAACAAGACTTGTTCGAGGGTGTAGTGGATGAACGCTGGCGTTCCCTAATGCGCTTTCAAATTGATCGAGCACGACAGTTTTATAAAAAAGCAGAAAAGGGAATTTCCCACTTATCTTCTGATGGTCGTTGGCCTGTGTGGGCGGCTCTGATGCATTACAGTGGAATATTAAGCGTAATTGAACGTAACGATTATAATGCCTTCACTCGACGCGCCTACGTCCCCCAGTGGCAAAAGTTACGCTCTTTGCCCGTAGCTTGGATGCGATCGCAAGTCCTTTAAAAAATTAGTCATTTGTCCCTAGTCTTTAGTCCTTAGTGTTTTGTAAATAACCAATGACCAATGACCAATGACAAATGACTATTGACTCTTCCCAACAAACCTGCTAACATTGATATTCGTGAGTCAGGAGAGGTGGCTGAGTGGTCGAAAGCGGCAGATTGCTAATCTGTTGTACGGCAGGCAACTCCGTACCGAGGGTTCGAATCCCTCCCTCTCCGTTTTCCAGCCTGTGATACACGGTATACATTCTGTGTACAAAAACAAGTACTAATGTCGGGGTAAATACCTCTACTCCTGAAGATGGATGATATGATTTATCCTTTGGAGTCTTGATTAAGATACAACTAATTTATAAATCTAGTTTGAATCTTATTTTAGACTCCTAAATATCTGAGGAGTTAAAGTTATTTATGAGAAAAATTAGCGCCGCCTTAACCTTCGGTATCGCTACCCTAGCAACTGGGTTCCTAGTTGGGGCTTGTGGCGATAGTAGTACTCCCAATGGCACAGCTAACAGCGGAAGTACTGCAACCCCAGCGGCAAACTCAACTACCACAAGCAGTTCTAAAGGGCTAAAAATTGGTTCCCTGCTACCGACAACAGGCGACTTGGCTTCTGTAGGACAGCAGATGCTAGGTTCTGTCCCTTTGCTCGTTGATACAGTCAACGCTTGTGATGGAGTGAATGGCGAACCAGTTACCTTGGTGCAAGTAGACGACCAAACCGACCCCAAAGCTGGTGCTGCTGGTATGACCAAACTAGCAACCTTAGATAAAGTAGCTGGTGTAGTTGGTTCCTTTGCCAGTAGCGTTTCTAGTGCAGCAGTTTCCATTGCCACGCCGAATAAAGTGATGCTGGTTTCCCCTGGTAGTACCAGTCCTGTCTTTACTGAAAAAGCTCAAAAAGGCGACTTTAAAGGCTTTTGGGCACGTACTGCTCCCCCCGATACCTACCAAGCACTAGCTTTAGCCCAACTTGCCAATAAAAAAGGTTTCAAGCGAATTTCTACAGTCGTGATTAATAACGACTATGGCGTTGGCTTTGAAAAAGCATTTGTGCAAACTTTTGAAAAATTGGGTGGAACTATCGTTAATAAAGATAAGCCTGTCCGCTATGATCCGAAAGCCCAGACATTTGATACAGAAGCGGCGGCGGCATTTGCTGGTAAGCCAGATGCAGTACTGGCTGTACTCTATGCGGAAACCGGTAGTTTGTTTCTAAAAGCCGCCTATCAGCAAGGTGTGTCCAAGGGAGTACAGATTTTGTTGACAGATGGAGTAAAATCACCTACTTTCCCAGAACAAGTTGGCAAAGGTAGTGATGGTAAATATATTTTAACTGGAGCGATCGGTACAGTACCAGGTTCCGATGGTAAAGCACTAGAAAGTTTCAACAAACTGTGGAAGGATAAAAAGGGTGGTGCGCCAGGGGAATACGCTCCTCAAGCTTGGGATGCGGCTGCCTTATTGACGTTGGCAGCACAAGCTGCTAAGGAAAATACAGGCGTTGGTGTAGCTAGCAAAATCCGTGAAGTGGCTAATGCCCCTGGAACAGAAGTTACCGATGTCTGCGAGGGGCTGAAGTTGCTTAAACAGGGTCAAGATATCAATTATCAAGGAGCCAGCGGCAACGTAGATGTTGATGCTAATGGTGATGTGGTCGGTGTTTACGATGTCTGGACGGTAGGAGACGACGGACAAATCAAGGTGATTGACAAAGTTACCCCTAAGTAGAAAGTGAGGAGTTAGGAGTTATTAGTTATGAATTTAATCTTAATTACTCCTAACTCCTAACTCCTAACTCTTAAAACCCACTGAAGTTGTAACCAACTCCTAACAATAAGCCCACATCAGTTTGGTTGAAAAATCCTGCATTCACAGCGGCCGTTGCTGTGAATTGAGGAGTTAAAGGCACATCAATGCCACCAGATACTAAAAAGGCAAATTGCGAATCATCACCAGTTTTGTAAGCTGCACCCACTCCTACATAAGGTGCAATAGGTAAAGGCTCACTAAAAGCATCTGCTGACCGGAAATTAAAATCGTAGGTAATAGGGAGTAGAACTGTAGTATTGTCCCCAATTACAGCTGAGGGTCGCACAGATATAGAATTTGTTAGTCCGATTTTGCTGACTATTGCGAAGTTACCGTCGCCTAAAGATGAGTCCCCACCGCTCAAACCAATGTTAGCAGCGATGCCAACATAGCTGCTGCCGCCACGGGTACGTCTACCTAAATCAATATCCGATTGCGCCACTCTGGTATCAGATGGTTGAGCAGTAGTTTGAGAAGTCGATTCTACAAACTTAGATGTCAGTGTTACAGATGAGGTTGCCACTGTGCCTGGAATGGGTGTAGACGTTACACTGGCGTTTTCCTGTATCGGAGTGTTGGGTAACTGCTGTACCTCAGTTAAATTTGTTACTGTAAATTGCTCAGTTGTTTCTGTAGAGAGATTTTGCTTTGTAGTGTCTAGTTCTGCACTAAACTCGTTGGGAGATGCTACGGTTGCGGAAGGCTCAGTTAATGGCTGAGTGTTCAACGTGTCCACTGTCTGAGCAGTTGCAGATAAGCCGCTACTCAGAAATGCAAGAGCAGCTATACTCGGCAACCAAAAAACACCTTTACGAAGAAAAATAGTATTCACATTCACTCCTAAAACAATATTGCCACGAAAAATAAAGGTTTTTGTTGATTGAAGTCAACAAATTCGGGCAATACTCAAAATTTAACACCAAAAAATCGGTTTTACATCCTGCACTTTACTTGATTTCTCTAGTTAATATTTACTAGCAAAAAATTAAATACTATAACAATCCTGAATCATTCCTGAAAAACAATATCCCTCACAACTTTTACAAGTCGGAGATATGTGAGTTGCAATTTTCACAAAATTAAATAGGATTGCTATATATTGTGAATATCCTGAATTTGGCAGATGACAAAATCTGTCTTGGCTGAAAGATAAAGAGAGTATTTGTTGAAGAGGTCATCAGGATTGCGACCTTTCCCATATTCGCAGAGAAGGGGAGAAGTTTTTTCAGCATAGCTGCCTTGTCGCCTTTTAGCAGCTTGATTGTGAAGTGATATTACAAAGCTTGCAAAAATATTTAGAAATTGTCCACAAGGCAAACATAGTTCTAACGTAGAACCTATTAGGAGAGACTTGAGGCCAATATGATGAGCGAAAATAATATTCAAAAGTATCGGTTTGTCTGTACCCTGACTTTTGGTGATATCTACGGCCAAATAATTGTTTGGTTAATTACGATTACTCTAAGTTTGGCATCAGCTTTGGCGTTGATGGGTGCCAAGCGACCTGTGTACGCTTTAGCAACGGCGGGTCTTGTCGTTCTGCTATCGCTACCTTTCTTGTTGTTTGCGTTTGTCACTACCTTGTTAAATCATATTGAAGTCACTCCTGTAGGCCCGGGAACCAAAATGGAACCCATGCCAGGTAATGTGTCTCAGCAACAACCTGTACAAGCAACTAGCTAAAGAGTTAGGAGTTATCAGTTATCAGTTATGAGTTACTTTATCTGTCTCATAACTCTTCATTTTTAACTTTTCACTCCTAATTTCACATATTTGTCATAATGTCCCTGTCTATAGGCAGGGAATTTTTTTTGTAGAGATGCCGCTGTTGCAACGCACTACCTGATTAATCACATCTCTACAATAGAACAGCAGTGGTTTGCAGTCGGGGGCTAAATATGCTTGAACATGATGTGATTATTGTTGGTGGTGGATTGGCAGGGTGTCGCGCTGCTGTGGAAATTGCCCGCACTGATCCTAGTTTAAATATTGCTGTGGTTGCTAAAACCCATCCAATTCGTTCCCATTCAGTTGCGGCTCAAGGTGGTATGGCTGCGTCACTGAAAAATGTTGATTCAGAAGATAGTTGGGAAGCACACGCTTTTGATACTGTCAAGGGTTCTGATTACTTGGCAGACCAAGATGCTGTAGCAATTCTCACCCAAGAAGCGCCGGGTGTGGTGATTGACTTGGAACACATGGGGGTTTTGTTCTCTCGCTTATCCGATGGGCGCATTGCCCAACGGGCTTTTGGCGGACATTCCCACAATCGCACTTGCTACGCCGCTGACAAAACTGGTCACGCGATTTTGCACGAATTGGTTAATAATTTGCGGCGTTATGGGGTGCAAGTTTATGAAGAGTGGTACGTGATGCGTCTCATTTTGGAAGAAAATGAGGCGAAGGGTGTGGTAATGTTCCATCTTTTGGATGGACGTATTGAGGTGGTGCGGGCTAAGGCAGTGATGTTCGCTACAGGGGGCTATGGTCGCGTTTATAACACTACCTCTAATGATTACGCTTCTTCGGGTGATGGTTTGGCGATGACTGCGATCGCAGGTTTGCCCCTGGAAGATATGGAATTTGTCCAGTTTCATCCCACTGGCTTGTATCCGGTAGGGGTGCTGATTTCAGAAGCGGTACGTGGAGAAGGGGCGTATCTAATTAATAGTGAAGGCGATCGCTTTATGGCGAATTATGCACCTAGTCGCATGGAACTGGCTCCTCGTGATATTACCTCACGAGCGATCGCTTACGAAATTCGCGCCGGACGTGGTATTCATCTTGATGGCAGTGCTGGTGGCCCCTTTGTCTATCTGGATCTGCGCCATCTGGGCAAAGAAAAAATTATGAGTCGCGTTCCCTTCTGTTGGGAAGAAGCGCACCGCCTAGTAGGCGTTGACGCGGTAACTCAACCGATGCCAGTCCGTCCGACAATTCACTATTGTATGGGTGGTATCCCAGTGAACACCGATGGTCAAGTTCGTAGTAGTGGTGATGGCTTAGTTGATGCTTTCTTTGCTGCGGGTGAAACATCTTGTGTTTCTGTACATGGTGCTAATCGTCTGGGGAGTAATTCACTACTGGAGTGTGTGGTTTATGGTAAGCGGACTGGGGCTGCGATCGCCAAATTTGTACAAAAACGTAAGTTGCCGTCTGTAGATGAGCAACGGTATGTAACAGAAGCCCAGCAACAAATTCAAGCTTTGCTAGAACAACCAGGACAGTATCGAATTAACCAAGTCCGTGAAGCTTTTCAGGATTGTATGACTGAGTTCTGCGGTGTTTTCCGCACTGAGGCATTAATGAGTGAAGGGTTGCACAAATTAGAAGAAATACAACAGCAATATCCGCAAATTTATTTAGATGACAAAGGTAGTTGCTGGAATACCGAACTTGTGGAAGCTTTGGAATTGCGAAGCTTGATGGTAGTGGGACAGACTATTTTGGCATCTGCTCTAAATCGTCAAGAAAGTCGTGGTGCTCATTTCCGCGAAGACTATTCTCAGCGAGATGATACAAACTTCCTCAAACATACAATGGCTTACTATTCACCAGTGGGAATTGACATTCAATATCGACCGGTGGCAATTACTATGTTTGAGCCAAAAGAGCGGAGGTATTAAATTTTAGCTAAAGGGTGAAATAGAAAATTTCATCCTTCTATAACTTTCTAATTTTTATATATGGATGGCTGGATTTAAAGTATGAACGAACCACAAACTTGGTATATTGTCAAACGTTCTGGTGGAAACTGTGAAATCATCCCCAGCGAACAAGTTGGTGACGATAATCTAGAAATTATAGAAGAGTGGGGGCCTTTTAGTTCACAAGAAGAAGCGATCGCTCGGCGTGTCGGACTTATTCGGGCCGGGAAGTGCCAACCAATTTAAGTTAGGAGTTTTGAGTTAGAAGTTATGAGTTGACAATGACAGTCTTTATTCCTAACTCCTGACTATTCCCTCCTAACTTTATTCCTGCCTCTTCATTTTTCTGCTGTGGTTGTGCTCTTAACAGCAATTTTTTTACCTATCACTTCTACTGCTTTAGCGAATTGAGGATCTGCTAAAGTAGCAAGTTTGTCACGTTCGTTGAGCCACAAATCTTGTCGCTGGGCATCGGTCAAATCCACCTTCACATCTGGATCAATACCATGCTTATTAATATCTCTATCATTGGGCGTGTGGTATTTGGCAATTGTCACCGCTAATCCTGAGCCATCTTCTAGTGGACGTACTGATTGCACTAATCCCTTACCAAAGGTTTGAGTACCCACCAAAGTTGCACGTTTGTTGTCCTGCAACGCTCCTGAAAGGATTTCGCTGGCACTGGCTGAACCTTTATCCACTAATATCACCAACGGTTTATTTGTCAAAGCACGTCCGTTTGCTACTTCTCGCTCTCGTTCACCTTTGCGGTCAATGGTAGAAACAATTGTGCCTTTATTCAGCCACATTCGGGCAATATCTATACTGGAGTAAAGTAAGCCGCCTGGATTACCACGCAGATCAAGGATATATCCAGCTACCCGTTTGCTTTCTAAATCTTTGATGGCGCTTTGCATTTCTTTACTAGCACCAGCGCTGAATTGGTTTAAGCGAATATAACCAAGATTCCCTGCTGGAGTTTTCTTTTGAGAATACTTAACCGGATGGATTTCAATTCGCGCTCGTTTGATGTCAAACTTTCTTGTCTGACCATTGCGCTGAATAGTTAAGCTGACTTGGGTTCCTGCTTCACCTCTAATCAAGGATACTGCTTGATTAGTATCCATTCCCTTGGTGCTTTTGCCGTCGATTTGGAGGATGACATCTTTTGCCAAAACACCAGCTTTAAAAGCTGGCGTATCTTCGATTGGCGCAATTACAACCAATTGCTTTGTTTTTTCATCCTGACTGATCGTGATCCCAATCCCTGTAAGTTCCCCAGAGGTATCCACTTGCATATTCTTGAATTCCTGTGGGTCCATAAACCGGGTATATGGATCTTCTAGCTTTTTCAGCATTTCCCGAATGGACTTATACGCTTCCTGGGGATTACTGTAGGACTTGCTCAAGTACTCCTTACGAACAGCCTGCCAATCTACCTGATTAAAAGTACCGTCTACATATTGGCGCTGAACAATTTGCCAAACTTCATCTACCAATTCTTTGGGACTTGCTTTAAATAAAGCCTGACCTCGCGAATGAATGCCAAGGCTAGTAACAGCGATCGTGGAGAGTGTCACTGCCGTAGCACCCAAAACAAGCCTACTTTTTGTAATCACCATAATGACAGTTGCGTCAGAGGGAAAATTTATAGTCAGTATGCTCAATCTAACACAGGCTACCACTGTACAGACCAAGCATGTATTCCTAATTTAAACAAAATACTTGACAATCCGGCGAACTTGGTATTTAAAAGATACAAAATTTTTAGGGAATGGTTAATGGCTTTTAAGGGTAAGTATTTAAGAAAGGCATAAGATAAGCAGGTAAAATATTTATCTAATGTCTTGAAAGATGGCAAACAGGGCAGTTTTTATGGGCATCAAACCCAGATTATTCAGCCAAAATCTGCCGAAATACATCTGTGTGCTATGGTGATCGCTAGTGGCAAGTTGAGTGTTGGTGTTTCTATATTATGCCTATATTCCCATTAGGCTTCACTCGACAACTGAATGTCTCTCAAATCACCCTCTCTACTGCGTGATGATTAAATACCTACTCTTGAATGCCACTCCTCATTCCCTAATCCTTCAATAAATTTTCTAGCCCCCTAAACAATTGCTGGAAAAATCCGATATGTCGCCTACAATAGAGATAGCGGAGACGCATGTTTCCGTTCACTCCTCACACCACACTCCGCCCGGACTATTGTTCGGGCGGTTCCTTATGTTTGTAAATAAATTCTAGAGCTTCTTTGCAAATGTACATCCTCGCACTCCCAAGCTGAGGTTTTTGCTATGGTAGAATTTTCACCAAGCTCAGATATTATTGGCGAAGGTTTTAGGCATGTCAGCAGCCGCACAAGTTACCGATTCTAGTTTCAAGCAAGAAGTACTCGACAGCGATGTACCCGTTTTAGTTGACTTTTGGGCACCCTGGTGCGGACCATGCCGTATGGTAGCTCCTGTTGTCGATGAAATCTCCGAACAGTACAAAGGTCAAATAAAGGTCGTAAAAGTCAATACTGATGAAAATCCTAATGTTGCTAGTCAGTACGGCATCCGCAGCATTCCTACATTAATGATTTTTAAGGGTGGACAAAAAGTCGATATGGTGGTTGGCGCCGTGCCTAAAACTACATTAGCTTCCACTCTCGAAAAGTATCTTTGAAACTCAATAGGCAATAAAATCCTTTTGAGTTATCCATTTTCTTCTAACTTGAGGTTAATTTTTATAAACAAGTTTGAGAGGCGTAATTTATCGTTTTTCAAACTTGTTTACATTTGTATACAGTTTGATAATATCTTTAGGGATTTTCTACCTCAAAAACAACTCATTAGGGAATGGGGCATGGGGAAGATGTTATGTTAGCAATGCCCAATGTCCAAGCGACGGGGCGACTATCCCTCTCCACAAGGGGATGGGATTTCCCGTCGCTTTCAATAACTAAATTTATACCAATTTGAAAACAGAATAATTCACACCAGGCCAGATGCGCCAAGGCGATTCCCAATCCAAAATTCAAAATGGTATTAGTTGCTATGTAAATACAGAAATTTTCATATCAGACAGCTTTTATCAGGGTTTGATCACAACCTAATTGCGATCTTGCTTAGTTTGTTAGAACCCAGAGGAAGATTAAGAGCAACAATAAAACAAGTCTCTTAGAAGAAAATCTTAGCTGATGTATTTCTAATTAAGTTCCACAAATGTTGAAGTAGCGATATATTTTGATAATCTATCTTCCATAAATCAACTGTTCGTTGTTGAATCTATGAAGTCTTATTTAGCCGCCGCTATTCAATTGACCAGTGTGCCCGATTTACAGAAAAATTTGGCACAGGCAGAAGAATTAATAGAGCTTGCCGTGCGTCAAGGTGCTGAATTGGTGGGTTTGCCAGAAAACTTTTCCTATATGGGAGAAGAAAAAGATAAACTCGCACAAGGGGATGCGATCGCTCTTGAAAGTGAAAAATTTCTCAAAAAAATGGCTCAACGCTTTCAAATTACGATCTTGGGCGGCAGCTTTCCACTTCCCGTAGACAATACAGGCAAAGTTTATAACACAACTCTACTCATTGACCAAAACGGTCAAGAACTTGCCCGCTACTACAAAGTACACCTATTTGATGTTGATGTCCCCGACGGCAACACCTACCGTGAATCCAGCACGGTTGTGGCTGGTACGCAACTCCCCCCCGTCTATTTCTCAGAAAAACTCGGTAATCTAGGACTTTCTATTTGTTATGATGTCCGCTTCCCTGAACTGTATCGTCACCTGGCAGATAAGGGAGCTGATGTTATCTTTATTCCCGCCGCTTTTACCGCCTTTACTGGCAAAGACCACTGGCAAGTACTACTACAAGCCAGAGCCATCGAAAATACCGCCTACGTCATTGCTCCTGCCCAAACAGGTAACAACTACAGCCGCCGTCTAACCCACGGACATGCCGTTATTATTGACCCTTGGGGTGTAATTTTAGCCGATGCTGGGGAAAAGCCGGGAATTGCGATCGCAGAAATCAAGCCTACTAGGCTTGAACAAGTCCGCCGTCAAATGCCCTCTTTACAGCATCGGGTGTTTTAGGGATTGGGGATTGGGGAAGAAGCAAGGGAGCAGGGAGCAGGGTGAAAATTCCTCTCCTCAGTACCCCGCCCCTCTGTCTTTTTTCAATGCCCCATGCTCCATTCCTAATCCTTAATAGATCAACAAAAAACCGGGTGTTTACCCGGTTTCTGACAACATTAAAATTCTCAGTTTTTTAGGGGCATAGTTTTGCTATGCTCCTAACTTAGTTGTCAAAATTAAACTTTAGCAGCAGCTTTGGTAACAACGTTAAGTTCACCCTTAGCATACTTAGCAGCAAAATCTTCCAAAGAAATTTGCTTAATCTTGCTAGCGTTGCCAGCTGTGCCAAATTGCTGATAGCGTTCAGCACAAACCTTCTGCATATATGTGATAGAAGGCTTGAGGAAGTGACGGGGGTCAAATTCTTCTGGTTTTTTAGCCAAAGCTTCACGTACAGCAGCAGTAATAGCCAAACGGTTGTCGGTGTCGATGTTTACTTTACGTACACCACTCTTAATACCTTTTTGGATTTCTTCTACAGGTACACCGTAGGTTTCAGGAATTGCACCACCATACTGGTTAATCAGTGCAAGCAAATCTTCAGGTACAGAAGAAGAACCGTGCATTACCAAGTGGGTGTTGGGCAAACGGCGGTGAATTTCTTCAATGCGGCTGATTGCCAAAATTTCACCAGTCGGCTTGCGGGTAAACTTGTAAGCACCGTGGCTTGTGCCGATGGCAACAGCCAAAGCATCTACTTGGGTTGCTTCTACAAATTCAACAGCTTCATCGGGGTCGGTTAGAAGTTGTGAGTGGTCGAGTGTACCCTCAAACCCGTGACCATCTTCAGCTTCACCAGCACCAGTTTCTAGAGAACCCAAACAACCGAGTTCACCTTCAACGCTGACGCCCAAAGCATGAGCTACATTTACAACTTCGCGGGTAACATTGACGTTGTACTCGAAGCTAGCGGGTGTTTTCGCATCAGCTTCTAAAGAACCATCCATCATCACGCTGGTGAAGTTGTTCTTAATTGCTGAGTAGCAGGTAGCAGGAGCATTGCCATGATCTTGGTGCATGACAATGGGAATGTGAGGATAGGTTTCTACCGCAGCCAAAATCAGGTGGCGGAGAAAGTTTTCTCCTGCATAAGCACGAGCGCCACGAGAAGCTTGCAAAATTACGGGGCTATCTGTCTCGACAGCAGCCTTCAGGATTGCCTGAATCTGCTCCAAATTGTTAACGTTGAAAGCTGGGATGCCGTAACCGTTTTCAGCTGCGTGATCCAACAGCAGCCGCAGTGGTACAAGCGCCATAGATAGTCCTCCTAATGTGGTTGTCAGCTAGTCGGTCTGAGAGAAGCGCAATAATTACGCTAAATCTTAAGAGTTTTTTCAACTTATAGGAAATTATAACTAGTGTCGTGTATCTATGTTGAAAAAGTTTACGCCATAGTTACTATAAATATGTCCTATGCTTACTCATACTGTTGTACGGTGCGCTACCCCAAGACAAGAGGCTTTGGTAGCTTTGTATCCCAAATGCTTTGAAAAAGGCGATCGCACTCCTAACTATTTTGCCAAATCAAGAAGCGATCGCCTCACGCAAAAGGCGCTAATTTATGGACAAATGTTGCGTGTTCGGAAGATTGCCAGCCTGTTTGTAAAACAGTTAACTAGCAACCAGTGTACTTAACCAAAATGTTGAATAATTGCGTCGGCAAATTCAGAACATTTTAAGGGTTCAACTGGCGGTTCAAGCAACCGGGCTAAATCGTAGGTGACTTGACTATTTGCGATCGCATCGCTTAAACCTTTCTTAACTAGGTCTGCGGCTTCTTGCCAACCCAGAAATTCCAGCATCATCACACCAGACAAAATCACTGAACCAGGATTAATCCGATCTAAGCCTGCGTGTTTGGGTGCGGTGCCGTGGGTAGCCTCAAATATTGCACTAGAATCGCCAATATTTGCCCCTGGCCCCATTCCTAATCCGCCAACAATGGCGGCGGCGGCATCAGACAAGTAATCGCCGTTCAAGTTCATCGTCGCCAGAATCGAATACTCATCCGGTCTAGTTTGGATTTGTTGAAAAATACTGTCAGCAATCCGGTCATTCACCAAAACTTTCTCTTTCCATTTGCCATCGCCGTGGGTTGCCCAAATTGAGTTAAGAACAGTTTCAACTTCCTTGACAACTTGCGCTTTCTTGTCTGGGGTAAGATTATCAAACCCAGGCTCAATCTGGCGGGCGTTTTCTTCCAAGGAAATATTCGGATTTTTTTCTTTGTTACTCAAAATCCAAGATTCTTGTTCAGTAACAGTTTCTTGGCGAAATTCACTAGTTGCTAGTTCATAACCCCAATCGCGGAAAGCCCCTTCGGTGTACTTCATGATGTTGCCCTTATGCACCAAAGTCACTTGTTGCTTGTTTTTGGGCAATAACAAAGCGTGTTTGATGGCACGTCTAACTAGACGCTGGGAACCAGTTTTGCTGATGGGTTTGATGCCAATACCAGAATCAAGAGGAATGCGTTTTTTCCCATGTTCTGGGGTGGCGGGGATTAGTTCTTCATTGAGAATTTTAATTAAGCGATCGCCGATTTCGCTACCTTGTCGCCACTCAATGCCTAAATAAATATCTTCCGTATTCTCTCGATAAACAATTACATCCAGCTTTTCGGGATTTTTGTGGGGTGAGGGCGTACCCGCATAGTAACGGCAAGGACGCACGCAGGCATACAAGTCAAAAATTTGCCGCAGCGCCACATTTAAAGAACGAATACCGCCACCAATGGGAGTAGTCAAAGGCCCTTTAATAGCTACACCATACTCTTCAATTGCCGTCAGAGTGTCTTGGGGTAAATACTGGTAAGTACCGTATAAATCACAAGCTTCATCCCCAGCGTAAACCTTGAACCAACTAATTTGACGCTGACCCTTATATGCTTTGGCTACCGCAGCATCTAGCACTTTTTGGGTAGCAGGCCAGATGTCTATACCTGTACCATCGCCGCGAATAAAGGGGATAATTGGATTGTCTGGTACTACTGGTTCACCATTTTTGAAGGTGATTTTTGCTCCGGCTGCGGGGGGGGTAATCTTTTCGTACATTGTTCACACACTCCTAATCGATACGCTGCTATTCAAAAAAACCTTATGTGGCAGGCTTGTATATTTTGCTGTGTCTTGTGTTCACCAAGCCATAAGGCGCAGATTTTCCCCCTATTCCCCTTGTACATTATTTGGGGATTAAGTGTGGGATTCAGTGAAGCGATCGCAATTTTGTACGATCAAAAATAGTAAACTACTTTTCGCTATCAGTGCTTCACCTTGGAGAAGCCCAATAGCTTACCGCTCTTTCACTGACCGCTAAAACGAGAATGGCATGACAGACCCAATGATTTTATCAGGCCCTGCAAATGACATCGACTCCCTCCGACGACCGTTAATCGCTGGGTCTGAAAAAGTCCAACAGCAGATAATCCCACAATTAGCTGAGTTGGGTAATGAGGGATTAGACGTG
This sequence comes from Nostoc edaphicum CCNP1411, assembly GCF_014023275.1. NCBI lineage: Bacteria > Bacillati > Cyanobacteriota > Cyanophyceae > Nostocales > Nostocaceae > Nostoc > Nostoc edaphicum. Next base: position 3,272,989 of record NZ_CP054698.1, on the reverse strand, counting down.
TTGATGGAATTTTTACTGAAACGACGTGAGAACCCAGCGAATTGGATTGATGGCAAAGCTTACCAAGTCCTCTACAACTCTGATGCACCTCAAGCCAAAGAATTTCTGCGCTCCTCTTTTCCTGAGGGAATTGTACCTCTAAAATCAGAGTGCGGGATTAACTACAATTCTTTGCAACAGCTACTTGCGGTTCAAGACTTCCAAGCAGCTGATCGCGTCACCATCGAAAAAATGTGCGAACTATCAGGGCCAACAGCTGTACAACGAAAATGGTTGTATTTTACTGAGGTAGAAAATACCTCGGCTGTTGACTTGCAAACCATTAACAACCTCTGGTTAGTCCACTCCGAAGGTAAATTTGGCTTTTCAGTGCAGCGAGAAATCTGGTTAAGTTTGGGTAAAAACTGGGAGAATTTCTGGCCAAAAATTGGCTGGAAAGCAGGTAATACGTGGACACGATACCCTAACGAGTTTACCTGGGATTTGAGTGCGCCTAGAGGTCATTTACCCCTTTCTAATCAACTTCGAGGGGTACGAGTCTTCGCTTCTTTACTCTCTCACCCAGCTTGGTCGAAGAATCCAGAAAAATAATGATTTTGAGCTTACGTACAAAGACATTATGATCAATAACACCAACAGAAAATTCTACGTCATCATTGAACGGGATGAAGATGGCTACTATGTTGGAGAAGTCCCTCAGCTAAAAGCTTGTTACAGTCAGGGAGAAACAATTGATGAGTTGATGGCTAATATGAAAGAAGTAATTGAACTTTGTTTAGAGAATATCTGAAAAGTCAAAAATGGCATACTGTAGTCTGCAATCAGAGTATGACTTAAAGAGTCTAAGGGTCAGAAAGTTCGGCCCTGAACGAAAGAGCTTTGGTAAGACAACAATTCTTTTAGAACCTGATGTTGCAGAGGTTTTTCCTAATGCCGATGCTGTCGATGAAGCTCTAAGATTTCTGATTAAAGTTGTGCAGAACAACCAAGTTTCTGCACTTGCAAAGCAGCCTCACAGTTCCTCGGAGGGTGCGGATAAAACCTCCTAGTGCTTAGTTGGAAGTGCCGCAGATCCCAAACTGAAAATATCAAATTAGATAATGGCAAATGTTCGTCTAGAAGATATTAAGCGTAGATTCAATAACGTCACGGCTATTGAGGATATTACCTTTGAAATTCCTGATGGCGAATTTTGGGTTTTAGTTGGGCCATCGGGTTGTGGTAAGTCTACAATTTTGCGAACGATCGCTGGTTTAGAAAGTGCCACATCTGGCAAACTCTTTATTGGCGATCGCTTGGTGAACAATATCCCAGCCAGACAACGCGATGTAGCAATGGTGTTCCAAAACTACGCTCTCTATCCTCACATGAGTGTGGCGGAGAACATCGCTTTTGGCTTGCAAATGCGGAAGGTTGACCGAAAAATCATTCAAGAACGAGTGATGAATGTGGCGCGATCGCTTTCTCTGGATCACCTGCTGGATCGCAAGCCCAAACAACTTTCTGGGGGACAGCAACAACGAGTAGCATTAGGGAGAGCGATCGCTCGTGAACCACAAGTGTTTTTACTTGATGAACCTTTATCTAATTTAGATGCCCAATTGCGCGATGATACCAGGGCAGAATTGAAACAGCTACATCAAGAATTAGGCATTACAACTATTTACGTCACCCACGATCAAGTTGAAGCGATGACTTTGGCTGATAAAATCGTCGTGCTAAATCGAGGGCGAATTCAACAAATCGGCGATCCCCAAACTATTTATGCAAGTCCTGCTAATCAGATGGTGGCAAGTTTTTTAGGCAATCCACCAATGAATATTTTGCCTGCAATCTATGAAAATAACGGTTTTGATGTGAGTGGACAATTATTAGAAATTCCAGCAGATGTGAAAGAAAAATTACATTTGCGTCAGGGACACAGTTTTGATTTGGGGATTCGTCCAGAGCATATAAAAATTAACACGGACGCAGAAGGGGCTGAACGCCCCGCTACCGCTAACAGGACTCAAAATTCAGGACTGTTATCGGTTGAAGTTAAACTGGTGGAACCTCTGGGAAGGGAAACATTGATTCGTGCTGGTTTACCTGGTTCGGCGGTGGTGTTAAATATTCAGGTAGGCGGGGATGTGCGTCCACGTCCAGGCGATCGCCTTTCTCTACAACTAGATTTGAATCAATTGTTTGTGTTTGATCCCAAAACTGGAGACAAAATTTTACCTCATAATTGACTGTAGTTTTAAAGTAATTCAATTAAATTAATTAGCTATCTTCAAGAAGTGGCGGGTTGGAATCCCCACTCCTTGATTCGGACTTCTGAATTCTTCTTCAATTTACAAATAGTTTCTTAAACTGACAGAAATAATTATCAATTCTCAATTTTTTGTAGCCAGAATCTAAGAAAATAAAAACTGCAATAGAGACTTAATGGATTCGCTGCAAAAACTTATATGACTATTAATCGACGCCATTTCTTGTTTTTACTCACAGCAGGTGCGGGTGCTTTTACATTAGATGCTTGTGCATTGGCAGAGAAATCTCCTGACCAAGGAAACACTGCAACTCCCAACACAACACCAAATACAACACCAAATATAACAGGGGCTATCCAATTACCACCTTTAGCTTACGCCTACGAAGCACTGGAACCACACATCGATGCTAAAACGATGCAGTTTCATCATGATAAACACCATGCAACTTATGTGAAAAACCTGAATGCAGCGTTAGAAAAACACCCAGAACTCAAAGGCAAAAGTGTTGAAGAACTGTTGCAAAAACTTGACAGTGTACCACAAGATATTCGCAGAACAGTACGCAATAATGGTGGTGGTCATGTCAACCACTCAATGTTCTGGGAAATTATGAAGCCCAAAGGCGGGGGAGAACCAACAGGAAATATTGCCTCCGCAATTAATCAAAATTTTGGCAGTTTTGCAGCTTTTAAAAAACAGTTTAACGAAGCTGGTGCTGGCCGTTTTGGTAGTGGTTGGGTTTGGCTAGTGCGTAACAAAGATGGCAAGCTGGAAGTCACAACTACAGCTAATCAAGATAGTCCCTTAAGTGAAGGTAAATATCCCATCCTCGGTAATGATGTATGGGAACATGCATATTATCTCAATTACCAAAATCGCCGCGCCGATTATTTAGATGCTTGGTGGAACGTGATTAATTGGGATGAGATTAACAAGCGGTTTGCAGCAGCGAGTAAATTTGCTTAAACAATAAAACAGGAGTCAGAATACAGTATTCAGAATTCAGAATACTCTACCCATAAAGGGATAGAGTTTTAAGGCGAGAATATTTTAATTTTTTCGCCCACTAGGGGCGAGGTTTTAACCAATATTCGTCACCCACTCGTACATAATTCATACTGAATTCTGACTCCTGAGTTCTGAATTTTTCATATAAATAGTTGATCTTCCGCTCTTGTCAAAGAGGTTTTTGAGTAGGTACACCAATAGCACGGGGAAACTGAACTGGTGTGGTAGCTACCTTACGCAAATACACGCAGTGCCGGATGCTGTGACTCAGGGGTGTTATAAATTGTTCGATTGATTCAATAACGCCACCCAACTGCTTCACAGCATTCTGCAAAGCAGTTGTTTCATCCTCTATCCAATTACCACGATAAATTATGGCTAAACCCCCCTGTTTGAGCAGTGGTAGGGTATATTCTGCACAGACAGAGGCTGCCCCAACAGCACGGATCAATGCAATATCGTAAGCTAGTCGATGCTGGGGGTGCTGACCGATTTCTTCAGCTCTACCAACAAGAGTTTTGGCATTGGTAAGGGCAAGTTCAGTTAATATATTGTCGAGAAAATTAATTTTTTTCCGTGTGGAATCCAGAAGAGTAATTTTGCAATTAGGTACAGTAATTGCCACTGGAATACCCGGAAAACCCGCGCCTGTACCAATATCGATGAGAGCAGGGGAAGCAGGGGAGAAATTTGCTGATAGCAGGGGTGTAATTCCTCGTAGAGAATCCCAGAGATGTTTTTCCCAAAACTCTTGGGGGTCAGTGATTCGAGTTAAATTTAGTTGGCGATTACCTTCTAGAATTAACTCATAAAGTTTTTGGAATTGTTCCTGCTGTTGGACAGTTGGCTGCCAATTGAGAGTTTGCTGCCAGATTTCTGCCATCTCAGGCAATAAGTTTGTCATTTGTCATTTGTCATTGGTCATTTGTCATGGGGCATGGTTATTTTCCTGCTCCCCCTGCTCTTTTCTTACACGGATGGTAGAGGTTCTTTAACTTTGGATTCTAGTGTCTTTGGATCTACTGATTGTAGTTCGCCGTGGTTGAGTGTCCAACAACGATCTGCGATCGCTAACAAATCCCCAGGATCGTGTGTCACTATCAACAGTGTCCAATCTTGTTTCAGTTTCGCTAATAAATTTACCAGTTGCCGACGCATTGACCAATCTAATCCTGCTGTGGGTTCATCCAATAACAGTAAATTTGGCTGGCGAATCAATTGCACAGCCAAAGCTAAACGTCGTTGCTGACCACCACTCAAAGCATGGGGGGCGGCGGAAAGCGATAAATGCTCTAATCCCACCTCACTTAGTGCCTGTCTGACTCGTTCTGACCCTAGCTCAGGATGTCCTAAACGCAATTCTTCTAAAATTGAACCACCGCAAAAGTGCCGCTCTGGAAACTGAAATACCAACCCAGCCAATTGTTGTAGCTGTTCGGGCATAAGTTCTTGTTCCCGCCAGAACAGCCCGCCAGTAGTGGGTTCAGCTAGTCCCGACAAAATTTCTAGTAAGGTACTTTTACCGGAACCACTCGGGCCAATAATCAGACCTAGCTGCTGGGGTGCTAATTCCAAGTTGATCGATTTGAGAATCGCTGTTGGGCACGCTGTAGGGTGATAAATTAGATTTCGGAGATAGAGCATTTGTTAAGATTACCAAAAAGTCAGCAAATTACTAATTAGCTACACTGAGAGCGTCTGGAAAATTCTGGAAAAACATCTAGCGCATGACTTGGATTCACACCTTAATTTAGCAGCAAGAATTATCCACTTTTTCTCCATTGTGGCAGAATCACCCTTAAACAATGGCTGGGACAACCCTGGAAACACGGAAAAATGACTAAAGTCAACCTTATATAAGAATCCGCTTTGATTTTTGAACTTACTTGCGTGGGTAGGCAATAGGCAAGAAGGCTTTTTGAGTTGTAGGGTGTTTTTTCAAAAATCAAATAGGAGTCCTATATATAAAAAAATTTGTTTTAAGCAGGGCAAGTTAAGATTAACCATTTTTTGCATTCTAAGTAACACATACAACTATTTCAACCGCAATTATTCTGAGGGTTAAAATGACTAAAAGGTTTTCTTTGCCTCGATTAGTAGTGTCTGCTAAATTCACTACCCTCGCCCAGACTGCTTTTGCTGCTGCGATCGCCTTTGGCGTTGCCCCTTCGATCGCACTTAATTTGTGGGTAAATCCCTCCCCGGCTGGCGATCCGTTTCGCGATCGCGAACCTCATCAAATTGGTGACCAAACAGAAGCAGCTTTTAAAGCAATTTTCCAACAAGGCAACTATCCAGCCGCAGAGCGTTATCTGGAACAAGCAGTATCCAAAGAGCCAAATGAACCTCTAGCTTATGCGATGAAGGCATCTTTAGCATACGGAAATAAAGATTGGGCTAAACTAGGTACTTACAGTCAGAAAACTCTAGAAAACGGACAAAAACTGATTTCTAGCGATCCATTGCGTGGTAATTTATACACCGCTGTTGGTCATTTTTTAGAGGGTGCAGTAGTTCTCACCCGTGAAGGTACAGTCAATGGCGTGCCGCAAGCTTTTAGTCGGTTGCGGCAAGTTTATGAATATTTAGACAAAGCCGAAGCAATTTCTGCCAACGATCCAGAACTGAATTTAATCAAGGGTTATATGGATTTATTATTGGCGGTTAATTTGCCTTTTGCTAGCCCAGATCAGGCAATTAGACGTTTAGAACAAAATGCTGCTCCTGGTTATTTAGTGGATCGGGGTATTGCTATTGCTTACAGGGATTTAAAAAGGTATCCACAGGCACTAGAGTATGTCAACCGGGCGATTAAAACCACATCAGATAATCCAGAAATTTATTATCTCAAAGCCCAAATCCTTAAACAACTGGGTCAAAAAGAAAAAAGCCAGCAGATGATCCAGGAAGCGATCGCTAATTTTGACAAAGCATTGACTAAAAAATCCCAACTCCCAAGCGATTTAGTCAAACAAATTGAGGGTGAACGCAACAGGGCTGCTAGCCTCAATAATCCTGGATAATCGGGTATAGGGACTTGTACTGAGCAGTTCGACAGGCTTCCTGTGAAACTTTGTTGAAGTATTGGGCATTGGCGATTAACTTTTTCCCAATGCCCTATGCCCCATTCCCCATGCCCTACTTTGATATGCTTATTTCCAGAAGAGTAATTGAGAGATTAGACCAAAATGGAGATTCAGTTCCGCGAAATTAATCCTTTTGATATGTGGATTTGGCTAAAATTTAGTACAAATCCTTCTGCGCGTGAGAAGCAATATGTAGAAGAAGTTTTCAATTCCTGGTTTTATCTAGGTAAATTGGGTGCATTTAATGCCGAGAATCTTCAGGTGCAGGACACTGGACTCGATATCAGCTACATGAATTATGATGAACAAGGATATGACAAAAGTCTGCTAGCACTGATGCATAATATCGGTGAGTTTGAATATGAGGGACAGTGGGGGCGTTGTTGGTTTGATTTGGGAACGAGTGATGCGATTGCTCTAGATATTTTAATCAATGCCCTCACTCAGTTAAGTCAGGAATATGTCACCATCGAAGAATTGTACATCGGCGGCGAAAATCCAGATTGGCCGATTGAGGATAGCGAAAGTCGTCCTCAGTCTATTTACGATAATTAGTTACAAAAATGAATAAAGCAGGTGAAATTCGGGTAATAGCCTTGGGGCTAATTCGGGATGACGAACGCATATTTCTTTCTGAAGGCTACGATCCCGTCAAACAAGAAACATTTTATCGTGCTTTGGGCGGTGGGGTTGAATTTGGTGAAACCAGCCACGACGCTTTAAAACGGGAGTTTCAAGAAGAAATTCAAGCAGACTTAACTAATATTAAATATCTAGGTTGTATAGAGAACCTGTTTACATTTAATGGTAGGCAAGGTCATGAAATTATTCAGCTTTATCAATGTGACTTTGCTGATTCAAAATTTTATCAACTGGAAAATTTAATTTTTTCAGAATCAAAAAATCATAAGCATAGAGCTTTATGGATAGATATCTCTCGCTTTCAATCTGGAGAATTAAGATTAGTACCTGAGGTATTTTTTGAATATTTATAAATAATCAAATTATCTCTGGTTGCACTCTCGTCTGATTGAGTGCATTGCAATACTATTCGGGTTTTGCATTTTAAACTTAGAATTTGGTTTGGGAAAAGGTTAAAGGTTTTTTCCTTCCCCTTTTTCCCTTAACGGACAAGTATTGGGGTGCATTAGGGTTGTTAGGGTACGATCGCTCTCAATAGCAGAAATAATTGAGTATTTTTGTATTTGGAAGTCCTAATCAAATGCTGTACTTAGCCGTTCAAGTTGGGCTTCAATGGCTGCCAAAAGTTGGTGTTGCTGCCAATCTTGGCTAAGATGGGCGGCTATACAAGCTGCTCCAGCACCCATACCTTCTTTCACAAAGCCCTGCTCATAAGCTCTCAGTTGAGGATAACGAGAATTAGCAAAACTCAGATGAGTTCCCAATAGAGGAGGGGTTATTCCACTCTGAATGAAGCTGCTTTTTCCTAAGTTGAGAGCTAAGTCAACTGTAGCGCCAGTGGGGTCTTCTGCCACCCAGCGGGTTGTGCCCACAACTACTGCTTCTGGTTGCCATGATAAGGCGTAAGCTTGAGCGATCGCACTGATGAGCGCATAAACCGCCAGCATTTGCGTCCCACCAGCAAGCATTACACCACAACTACGACTAGCTGCGAGCGTCATCCCAGCTACCACCACTTGCATGGGATCACCTACAGCAGCAACAAGTTGTAAGGGGTTAACAGGGGAAGATAAAGGCAAAGTAAAATTTTCTCCCCCTGCTCCCCCTGCTCCCTCATCTCCCTCATCTCCCTCATCTCCCCCTGCTCCCTGCTCCCTGCTCCCCTTCATCTTCTCCAACCCAGCTTGCACTAGTGCAAATTTTTGTGCGTGGTTACAAACAGGGTGGCTACTGTTAACTTTTCCGGCAGCATCTATACCTAAACCAGTTAAGATTGCCAGGGCAGTTGTAGTGCCTCCAACGACACACTCACCGACAATCAGATACCCCTGTTGGATATTAGCAGCAAGGCGTTCTCCCCAAAGTAGCCCTTGTTCAAACAAGTGGTGTACCGTTGTGATTTCCATCGCAGCACCTCCACTTAAACACTTAGCAGGAGCGCCACCCAAATCAATTACTGGCACAGCAGGAGGCTGAGGTAAACCAGCATTAAATAAATGAACTGGTATCTTTAGCGATTCAAAGACAGCGCGAGAAATCAGCACAGGTGAAGCCCCAGCCGCTAATGGTGGTAGGGGATATTGGGCTTTATGTTCCGGGCCATAATACAAAAATTCGGCATCTGCACAAGCAGTATATTTCCGATCCTCTGGAGTGCGACCAGCCGCCGAAATTCCTGGAATTAAACCAGTTTCAGTAAATCCTAAAACACAAGCAAATACGGGTAGACAGCCACGATACCGTTGTAGCCATTCTTCACCCTGTTCTTTTTGGGTATAAATACAAATTTGGGCATTGGGCATTGGGCATTGGGCATTGGGCATGGGGCATTGCTGATTAGTTAAGACTGATCATTTAACCAAAAACTAATGACAAATGACAAATGACAAATGACAAATGACTATACCTCATAATCCATGAGGACTTGTACCCAGCGTGGTGGGCGGGGAATGGGGTTACCCAGACGGTCAAAAAGGAACCAGGCTGCTAGGTGTACCACAAAAAGGTAGATAAAGTTGTTGAGTAGAATTAGAGCGATCGCTCCCACTTGAATCAAAAACACGCTGGGACTCACTAACAAACTCAGCTTCAAAAATACCCACTCAATGAACTCAGTCACTTGGGTAATCACATAAATCCACAGGTCTTCACCCGACAAAATAGACAGCAACCACAGCCGAAAAAAAACTCCCAAAGTACCCAACAGCGTACCCAAGGTGATAGAAACAATCCAGGGAACACGACGACGATACCATGTCGCTCCCAAAAGCACGCCCATGAACCCATAGGGCATGACAAACAGCAAACTGCGGGCTGGCCCCATCAATACTGTCAGCAGTAACCCAGAAGTGAGTGCTGCCATCCAGGCTGCACGTTTGCCCCAACGCAGATAAACTAGAGCGATCGGCACCGGAAAAAATATCCGCAAAACTGGGCCCAAGGGAAAGTAGAAATTAATAAACCAAATTAGGCTAGCGGTACTGGCTAAAAATGCCGTTTCCACCATCCTCAAGGGCGCAACAGCCTTGATTTGAGGAGGCATTAACTGCTGTTCTTTGTCTAACCAATGATTCTGAGGAGTTGGAGATTCAGGCGATGGATCTTTCTCCGGCTCATCTGGCAGAGAATCTAAAATACTCATATCTGACAAGTTCTTAAACTGGGGATTGGGGATTGGGGACTGGTTCTACTGGGGATTGGGAAGATTTATATGGGGATTCATAGCCCAACCAAATCTTACTCATAATTTCTCCCCAGTACCCAGTACCCAGTCCCAGAGCGCCCATTCATCGCCAACTTTTCTTAGCTGTTCGCGTAGCGTCTCGTAGAGAAGTTGAGGAATCTTGGGCGCGATCGGTTAAACTATCATTCTTTCTAAGGCTGACAAATCGGGAATACAAATAGTATCTTGATCCCGTTTAATCAAGCCTTTTTTTTCTAGCCTTGTCAACACTCGTGTTACTGTTTCCCGCGCCAGTCCGCTCAAACTACTCAATTCCCGATGAGGTAAATTGGGTATTTCGGTTCCTGTCTGCCCTTTTTTTCCCTGTCCTTCTGCCAAAAATAGCAATGTATCTGCTACTCGTGACTGGCTATCAGATTCGCGCAACCGCAATCGGCGATTTACTTGCCGCAATCGTCGTGCCATGAGTTGCGCCAATCTAACCCCCGCCAAGGGTTCTATTTGAAGTAATTTGACAAAATCCTGAGCAGGCATACTGCCAATTACCGTCGGGGCTAAGGTAATCACATCTGTGGAACGAGGTACTTCATCTAGCGCCGCCATTTCACCAAATAATTCCCCTTTGCCAAGAATATTCAGTGTTACCTCTTTTCCTTCCAGATTGTAGGTGCGGATTTTTACCCAACCGTCCATAATAAAATACACAGACCCCCCCCAGTCATTTTCCAGCAGAATTACCTGATTGGCTGGGTGAGTGCGGGTGACAAGATGGATGAGGGCTGATTCCACAGCGGGTTCTGGCAACCCTTGAAAAAAGGGAGCGGAGGTGATCATCCAGGGATTAGCCTGTGCTTGCAAGCTATATCGGTCTTCCATTACCACATTTTTATTGAAGCTGCTATATAAACACAACAAACAAGAGCGCCATTTTTAGCCTAAGCCATCATTGCACAGCTCCCTTTCAAAGAGAAAACTAAACTATGCTACATAAGAAAGCGACAAGAACGTTTTTCTAAATAATCTTTACCTATAAGTTTAAACGGGGTAAAAGTTTTGCAAAAAGTAGTTTATAGCCGGCGGTTGTATTGCTTAAGGGCTAGCTGCACTGCAAACTCGATTAGTTAAGAATATAGGCAAACAACATCAATGATACTAAAGGGAGTAAATTATTGCTCAGGTATTTTAGCGATTTCCAAAAATAGGCAACCAATGACCTGCAAGACTAAGCTTCTCACACAAACGCTGACTGAAGATTGCCACGACTCCCAGTAATCCATAACATAATGACAGTCACAAGTTCAAGTAGCGGCTTTTGCCACTCAAAATTTCTCCTATGGTCGATGCTGCGTATAGCAAAATACCCATAGGGTACGGTGATTGTAAGGTAATCGTCACATTAGTTGACATAATTTTCTACGTAAGGTAATAAAAGTGACTTCCAGTGCAGATGAAATTCAAAAGTTGATTGCAGACATTGACAACTTGCTTGCCAGCGGTGGCAAGCGCCTGTCTAGATTTCTGTCTGGTCAGGCGCAAGAGCCTAAAGAAGTTTTAGAAAGAATTCGGGACTTCTTGGTGAAGTTGCAAGAAAAAGAAGCATTAGAGAGCGGCATCCCAAATCAGTCTTCTGAAGAACCGCGTTCGCCCTTGGTAACAAAATTTATTGATCGTGATTATAACCAGTATTCCTTGCCGCAGATTGAACCCAGTCAAGAACAGAATACTGTTGGCGTCGGACAATTAAAAAATGAATTTTCGAGATTGATTCAGCCGTTGCGATCGGAATTAGAATCGCTTTTGCAAGAGCGAGCCACTCTCATACAGGAAATTCGACAGTTAGAACAAAAGCGTTTGCAAAACTACTCCCTAGCGCAACAGTTGACAAACCAGGAGCAGATGATTACCGAGTTTTTACAGGTACTCATGAGTCGTCTTGTGCCAACTTTAACGCCACTGGTAGGACAGACGGGGGAAAATTCCGCCAGTTCTTCAAGAGCATCTAATCACACAAACTCTGCAACTCAAACTTTTTTAGAATCACCAGATAGTGTGGAGCGATTAACCCATCTAGCCAGGGAGTTGGATCAACGCCTATTATCCCTAGATGGGACGGTGAATGTAGTCTTTGAGGCACTACAGCGCAACATTAATACTTATTACGAATCCCTCTCGCAAGCATTAGCAAGAATGCATAGCAAGGGGATGCAAGGCGAGCAGCTGATGGCCAGCTTTCTCAATAATTTGACCCAGCATTTGCAGCAAGAATCCCCTAGTTCTCAGTTATCTTTTTTGGGGGTAGAATCTGAGACACTATCTTCACCAGCATCATTAGTTGAACCAACCGCGATCGCTGCTGAAGTTGCGCCCCAACCCTTGGAGCTTATACAGCCAGAAACTTCATCTCCACTCACTATTATTTCTGAGGAACAGGAGACTACCCTCACAGAAGATTTAGATGCAGTGCTGTTGCAGCTTGGTTTAGACTCGTCTGAATCTTCTGAAACCCCGACCGAATTATCGCAAGATATTTCTGCATTAATTGGTGATGAAGTAGACCAACTTTACGCCAGTTTATTCGGCGTTGGTGATGTTAGTAATCCAAGCCTCGATATTGCCACAAATGACTTATCTACCTCTACAGCCTCTCCATCACCGTTGAATATTGCTGAGGCTCCACCTGTTCCTCCAACTGTGGATTCTGCGGTTGTGACACCAGAGACGAGCCAAGAGACTGAGACTTTAGGAGAAACCACAGATTCATCATCAGAACCACAGGAAGAACTATTTTTTGAAGAAGAGACTAACCTAGACTCGCCTCTTAGCTTCTCTACCCCACAAACAGACAGTTTCCCGGTGCAACTCGACACTCAGCCAGCTAGTGTTGATACAATTAATACCCTAACTGACCTATTGCCTGATACTGATAGTGAGCAACAACTGCTGGAAGTAACATCTTCTGTGGAAGATGTCACAACTACAGCACCAGTTACTCCAGAAGTAACAGAAATTGAGTTGGCAAAGCCTGCTGTTAGCTTAGTGTCTGTCTACGACACGCCGCGCGATCGCAAAGAAGATATTGCCACATCGGAAGCATTAATTCGCGATGATCAGCCAGAACCGTCTTCAGATAACTACATTGCTGCTTCACCACAAGAAAACTTGCTTTCTATTGAGTCAAACCAGGCTCCAGCCGTACCTGATATTTCTTTAGATGAAGAACAGTTGCAGCAATTAGATCGGGATTTGGCTAATTTTGATCAGCAGCTAAATTCTGAGTCGCAGCCAGCTACTAACCTGGATCTTTTCTCGGAACTACTTGATAACATTCAAGACACAATCCCCACAACTTCCCCTGAAAATCTCCAAGTAGTAGAGAATACCTCAACTGCTGCTTTACCCAGTTTGGCAGTTCCCCTGGTAGAAACTGAAAAAAAAAAGGAAGTCACAACTCCTGTTCAAGAAACTTCTTTACCATCAATTTCCAACTCCATAAATAATCCAGAAGTTTCGCCCAATGTTCTAAAATCAGTCTGGTATTTAGGAATTGATTTAGGTACAACAGGAATTTCCGCCGCATTGTTAAATCGCTCGACTTTTGTTGTACATCCTATCTATTGGTCGGCAGAAAATCCGCCGGGAACAAGTTCATTCCAGCAATCGTTTCGTTTACCAACAGAGGTTTATCTGCCTACAGCTTCTATACCTCACGGTGAAAACGAAAGTGTAGAAACACATGAACAGTCGGCACCTGCGGCTGTTGCCCAAGATAAAGATCGCTCGGCCACCACTTCTGCAACACCGAGAGCAACAGCAGATTCGACAACAAACAATCTCTACTCGGCCCAGTTGAAACCCTATTTACAAGTAGCCATTCCCTACAAGAGTGAACGACAAAAATGGGAACCTGTTTTGCAATTAAATGAATTTTCGGCAGGGCCTTTGATTTGGGTTGTGCGATCGCTCTCTAAGCTACTATTAACCCTCAAATCCGAAAAAACAAGTACCACCCCTAGTTTAGTGGCTGCGGCTGTTGGAATCAGCGAACAAAATTTTCCCAAGATTATCAATAATATTGCTGGTGTAATTTGCACCTGTCCATCTAGTTGCTCGGAACAATACCGCTTTAACGTGCGGGAAGCTTTACTCACTAGCAAACTTATCCAACATCCACAGCAAGTCTTTTTTGTCGAAGAAGCGATCGCTAGTTTACTCCCAGAACTTGATGCTGCTAACGGTGAGCAAATAAAATTAAGCGATACTCAAGGTTCTCATCCAGCCAAAACCAGCGAACATCCCATTGTTGGCAACACCCTTGTGATTAACATTGGGACAACTGCCACAGAAATGTTGCTGGTGAATGTACCAGAAAGCTTGCAGCAATTGACATACAATGATTTCATGCTCCACAGTTTTGCTTATGCTGGCAAGGGAATTGAGCAAGATATTATTTGCCAGCTGCTATTGCCACCGAAATCTCGGCAATCACGCTCAGAAACACCAAGCGATAGCAAAACTACCACGAGTAATCCTTGGCAATGGCAACCCTCAATTCCTGGTTTAGACCAAATGCGTTGGCAGACTTTAGGGTTAGAAGAATTAGAATTACCCAGAGTCGGAGAGCCAGATATCACCGCTCGGATTCGCCTCCAGCAGCGTCTAGAAAGTTCTCTTCTAGGACAGGCGGTATTAGATGCGGCACTAGCCTTAAAGCTGATTTTGCAACACCAAGACTCTTTTACTCTGGAATTAGCCGATCAGCGGTGGATTTTGCAGCGACGAGACTTAGAAAGCCAGGTATTTATCCCCTTTGTACGCCGCCTAAACCGAGAACTCAACAAGTTATTGGTAGCTCGTGGCATTCCTACAGAATCCATTAATCAAGCGATCCTGACTGGTGGGGTGGCTTGTGTCGGGACGGTGAACCGCTGGCTACGGCAAAAACTCCCCAGTGCCAAGATTATGCAAGATTTATATCTCGGCGAAAACGGCGCTCCTAATTGCAGTCGGGTTGCTTATGGTTTGGCGATGCTGCCTCTGCATCCCCAAATATTAGATATACCCAGGCAACAATACACTGATTATTTCTTGTTTACAGAATTGCTACGGTTGTTACCAGAGCGATCCTTATCTTTCGGTGAAGTTATCCAGTTATTTGAGGGGCGCGGGATTAATACTCGCACTTGTCAGCAACGCCTGCTGGCTTTTTTGGAAGGTGAATTGCCTTCCGGTTTGATACCTTCAGTCACAGAATCAACCTGGCTCACCCAGAGTTCGCAAGAAAATCCTGACTATCAGGCGATCGCCATAGCACCACTTTTTGAAAAACAAGGGAGTCTCACTTATCGTCCCAATTCCCAACAACTGTTGTCTTTGCGTCGCTATCTAAATGCAATCAAGGCTAGTAATCAGCAATCACTTGAGGAACCATACACGGTGAATTTTGCCTTAGAGGTTCATCATTGAGACTAGTACCTGGACTTTGGACTAAAAGGCTAGAGAAAAGCAGTCAGTGTTACTGCTGACTGCCGTAAAGTCAATGAAAGTAATCGATAAATCATTGACGTGATGATCCTGACACAACTAGAAAAATTCCGCCAAGCTATCTACGATAGTTTGGGGAAGGCCAAAGATGCAGTATTTGAATTGATGGATGCAGTATTAACAAGTCCGAGTATCCCATCATTTGTAAGCTTGTCACAAAGCCCAGTATTTCGACGGCAATGGTCGAGCATTTATGCAGCACTGCATGATAGTCGCCCACCGAAGAGGAAGTTGATGAAACTGCTGGTACAGGAGGTAGCGACGGATGAACAGCCATTTCTAGCAGGGGATCATAGTTTTTGGGCAAGACCAGAAGCGAAGACACTAAAAGAAAGAACTTTTCATGGGGACTCCAGGGGAAGTATAGGCATCGGACAAAGTTACAGCACGCTAGCGTGGATACCAGAGGCGGATGGGAGTTGGGCATTGCCGTTGAAACATGAACGGCTCACCAGCTTTGAAACGCCAAACAGTAAAGCAGCATTCCAACTTAAACAAATCACTCGTGAGTTAGGAAAAAGGCCGCTTGCCGCTTATGACCGAGGTTATGGCAACGCCAAGTTTGTCCAAGCTACGGAGAAAATTGACGCAGACCTGTTGTTACGTTTAGCATCTAACCGATGTGTATGGGGTACACCCAGTACTTACAAAGGACGAGGCGCACCTTGTAAACATGGTCATAAGTTTAAGCTCAATGACCCGGAAACTTGGCCTGTGGCAACTGAAACTCTAGAAGTTGAAGACCCGAAAATTGGTCGAGTTAAAGTAATGCGTTGGAGTGGGTTTCATTTTCTTCAATCCCCAAACCGGGCAATGGAAATTATTCGCGTCGAGGTCATCAAACCAGTAGGACGTAATCGTAAGTTCCAACCCTTATGGCTAGCTTGGTTGGGTCAGACAATGCCTGCATTAGAGGATCTCTGGCACAAATACTTACGCCGTTTTGCCCTTGAGCATTGGTATCTATTTGCGAAGCAGAGGTTGTATTGGACACACCCTCAACTTAGTTCTACTCAGGCAGCAGAGCGATGGAGTGACCTGATGCCCCTGTTAACTTGGCAACTCTGGCTAGCTAGAGTTGCCTGTATCGACTCCCCCATTGCCTTGGCAATCGAATCAGGATACACTGTCTCCAGGACGTGTGGCACAAGCCTTTCCACTAATTTTAGCCGCAATTGGTACTCCTGCTCAACCCCCTAAAACTCGCGGTAAATCACCTGGTCGCGCCCAAGGGCATCAGCCACCTCTACGTCCCCGTTATCCCACTGTCAAAAAACACGCATCTAAAAAACCTAAAACCGAAGAATCACTTAAAAATGCTAATCTAACTGCTGCTTAGTTTCTGCTTTTTTTCAACGATTCAACTCAACTCAGCCTCTGAAAGATGTTGGGTAACTTTCTCTTAGCTTCTATTTATTGCCGCTAAATGCCAATTAGTCCAAACTCAAGAAGTTCTATCCGCGATGGTTGGTATTTTAAGCATTCTGGTAGTCCCATCCTTTTTGGGGATGGGGATTTCCCTTAGTCCTTGATGTTTCCAATTTCCACTATTCATTTTCAGTAGTTCTTCAAGGTTGAAGCGTTCTTCAAATGAGAGCGATTTCTTCCCATCAATACCAGCCGTCTTTTTGCCAGCGTTTAGCTGAGATACAAGTCTAATTGCAAGAAATCGAGCCGAGGTAGATTTTAGAATAAGCTTTTGGAGCGACCGAGCTTTCCGCTTGTCTCCAACAAGAACCGCTTTAAATACGCGCTTTTGAAGGCGGAAAAGATTTCGGCGGAATTTCTTCCACGGTAAAGCTCTCCAAGATTCACTAGTTTTGTAACTGTGTCTAATCATTTTCTCTTCTAGAGTTTGTATTTTCTGAACACCTCAGACCAATTACGGTCTGTCCTGCCCGAATTGTGGGGATTCCTCCGCTCGTCTGGGCTACTTGGGGAACGAAAGCCCCTAGACCCACAACTCGTTTTTATTCGTTCCCTCGGAGAGATTGATTGTTCCGTTAGATGTAGCCATTTCAACTACTGGATTCCCTGGACTCTTGCCGTTGTTAAGTACATACTCGGCGGGAATTATCTCCAGTGAGGTCAGGGGTTTTTTGTTACGCCTTGCCTTTCCATAAGTTGCTTTTCTAGGCTCTGTTTCATCATAGGAACTCCCTATTAGCGCCAGTGTCAACCCGCAACGGTCGTCTGATTGCGCCCTGTTCCCAGCTTCACTCTACAAGAACCGAGCTTGTTCGGTGTGGGCAGATAAGGAGTCAATTCTGAGTCTGAATGGCAAGGCTTACACTTGCATCTGACCGAGAGTTCAGCCTTTTGGTGACAGTAATCTGCTGTCGGGCTGGATTAGTTATTTACGGACTGATTGCCGTGATTCACTAATCAACGAATCGCACGTACTTCAGGAAAGTAACTGTTTGGATGTGTACCGTAGTAGGATCTCTTTTATTGATGGAGAAAAATACTGTAGATTTACAATCTCTCACTTTAATTGAAAGATTCTGTAAATTTTGGTTTTTTGGTTTTTTTATTGGTTAAAATCTGTGTATATTAACACTCAGTAGTGGCGACAATCAACAGTAATAAAAATCGCCTAAAAATCATGTCCATGTCTACACTACTGATGCAAAAATTCCTGTTATAAAATAAGTTAGCCCTCGTGAATAATCTTTATCTTTATTCAGTTAATTGTTCGCAACAGCCTTCACACCCGTCAACTTTAAGTGTGAGAAAACGATTAATTGACATTATTGGAGCCATTGTAGGGCTGATTATTACATTTATGGTAGCAATTCCTGTGGCAATTGCTACCTCTATTCATGAGCCAAGTCCAATATTCTATTCCCAAATTCGGTGTGGTTTGAACGGAAAAACTTTCCGCATTTGGAAATTCCGTTCCATGATCGTCGATGCTGATAAACTCAAGCATTTGGTTGAAAACCAAGCTAAAGGTCACATCTTTAAATCCGTTGACGATCCTCGCATTACTCGTGTGGGTAAATTTTTGCGGCGTACTAGCTTGGACGAATTACCCCAATTTTGGAATGTTTTATTAGGGGATATGAGTTTAGTTGGTACTCGTCCACCGACTCTTGATGAAGTTAGCCATTACGATCCACACCACTGGGATAGATTGCGAGTCAAACCAGGCATTACCGGAGAATGGCAGGCTAATGGACGTTCCAGCATCACAGACTTTGAAACCATTGTCAAGATGGATATAGATTATCAGCGCAAGTGGTCTGTAACTTATGACCTGAGTCTGATTGTTAAAACTATCTGGGTGGTATTTAAAAAGACTGGTGCTTATTGAATTGGGGATTGGGGATTGGGCAAAGTTTTTTCTCCCCTGCTCCCTGCCTCCTTCCCCCTGCCTCCTGCCCCCTGCCTCCTGCCCCCCTGCCTCCTGCCCCCTACCCCCTTCAACCCTTGACGCCGCTACCGGTTTCCGTAGGTACAATATAACGTTGTAAAAACAGAAATAGTAATAAGACTGGGGCGATCGCAATTACTGAGCCAGCAGCTACCAAACGCCAGTCAAGGGAAAATGTCCCTGCTAGCTTCGCGACGCCCAAAGGAAGAGTGTATAAACTTTCGTCTTGGATGACAATTAAAGGCCACAAAAAGTCACTCCAAGCACCAATAAATACGAAAATAGCTAAAGTTACTAGTGCAGGGCGAACTGCTGGTAACATAATATGCCACCACAAACCTAATTCTGAACTGCCGTCCATCCGAGCCGCTTCTTCGATTTCTTTGGGGACACCCATAAAAGCTTGGCGCAACAGAAAAATCCCAAATGCAGAAGCTAAACTTGGAAAAATCATCCCTAAATAAGTATTTCTCAAACCCAACTGGACTGTCAAAATATAGAGGGGAATCATCACGATTTGGAAGGGAATCATAATCGTAGAGACGATCGCCACAAAAATCCAGTCTCGCCCCACAAACGACAATCTTGCCAACGGATAGGCGGCTAAAGCGCAAAACAGCAGATTTAAACCCACAGTCAGCACTGACACCAAAGTACTGTTATACAGATATTGTCCAAAAGGTAGAGAGTTCCACACACTAAAGAAGTTATTTAGTGTTGGTTGACTAGGCAACAACTGTGGCGGTGACTGAAAAATATTTTCAGTAGGCGATTTTAAGGCTGTACTAATTAGCCATAGTAAAGGAAAGAGCATCACCAGTGCGATCGCTCCCAATAGCGCATACATTAGCAGAATCTGCGATCGTGATTTTTTCCAGTTCAGCATTTGATTAATAACTTTCCTAGTTCTCTAAATATTTATTACAACTTGCTTTCAATATTTTGCACTTGATCAAATATTTGGTGGATGCTCACCCATTTTCACCCACATTTTCCGCACACGAGTTAATTGCAGACGATTCATTAAATATTTAAGGTATATTTACATTCAACTTTTATCTGTAAATGTAGAGACGTAAAATTTTACATCTCTACAAGAGTTTTGGTTGCACAACTAATAACTTTTATACATCAAATCAGCAACGCCAAAAATCGGATCTAATCAAGTAGGCTTATAGCCTATCATCCTACAGTTTTAAGTCAAACTAGAGTGGTTAATCTTCAACCGCTACATAAGGTTGTGGTTCCTGCAAGCGTTTGGTGATTTCTTCTCGTCGATACTTTGCAAGTTCGCTGTAAAGCCTCTTGCGAGAGAGATTCACACTTCCAACAGGTTCATGTTCGAGCAGTGTATGCCAAGGGGAAAACAGCAAACCTTCATCTAAGCGTTTGCGTTCTTCAAAGTCAAATTTCTGGCTGGGAATGCGGACAGTAGCAACTTTAATAA
Source organism: Nostoc edaphicum CCNP1411 (assembly GCF_014023275.1). Taxonomy (NCBI): domain Bacteria; kingdom Bacillati; phylum Cyanobacteriota; class Cyanophyceae; order Nostocales; family Nostocaceae; genus Nostoc; species Nostoc edaphicum. Next base: position 3,252,951 of record NZ_CP054698.1, on the reverse strand, counting down.
ATGGTGAATCTGCTTCTTGCCATTCCTGAATGTGGTCTTCAATCGGCGTTTTTTCATCGTCTACATAAAACTGAATTAAGAAGTCAAAAGACGCTTCTTGACCTTCTTCTGTCAAATATTTTACCAGCGTTTCTCGAAGGTAATTTTCTGATTCTGGAAGTGTTTCTGGTGGTTGTTCAGGCTGTTGAGATTTGACAGATAATTTTACAATGCGACTACCAAACTTAAAGGGAGCCATACTCCAATATTGAATCAAAAGTGGATTTCCTACCTTTTTGCTACCAATTTTTTGCAAAATAGCAAAGGCATAGCCAAGTTCTTCCAGCCGTTCTGGGCTAAGTTGTCCACTACCTGCTTGGGAAAGATCAGCGTAATCACGAACGTCTTTTGTCAAGAAAATCGGATAATTGTTAAGTATAAAATCTTGAGTTTTTTCTTCATCATCGAGGACTTTTTGCCCCTCCACATTCATCACCTTGATGGCGATACCACGAACATCAGGTTGGCTATCGGAGTGGAATTTCCCACGTTTTTGAGGTGAACCACCACTAGAGAAACGAATCCACGCAGGATAGGTTTGAGGCGTTTTGAACAAACCTACTCTCAGGTCTTCAGGAAGATTGGGTTCAAGAATAAACTCTCCCCAAAGGAGTCCATGACTTTTGCTATGAATTTGGCGGAGGTCTGGGCCCGTTTTTTGTTGAGCTTGGCGACTACTTGCGATAATCTCGTCAATTATTGCTTCTTGCTCAGTGGTAGATGACGTTGGGTTATTCATAAAACATTTGATGAGATGTCTTCATTATCCTGAATCCTTCAACCTTTTCGAGTCAATCCGGTTTCCGTACAAATAGCTTGTAGTGGTTTATCCCAAGGCTCAATCGGTATTTGGGACAAATAGGCAAAATCAAAGACAATTCCGATAGTCGGCTTTGTCTGCCACTGCGGTAAACTGAGCAAGCGATCATAATATCCCCCGCCATAACCCAAACGATATCCTTGATAGTCGCAAGCTACACTGGGTACAAGAATCAAATCTACTTCAGTAGCATCTAAGATTGGAGCGTCGGGGTGAGGTTCAGTCATGCCATAAGCGCCACTTTGGACAGAATCATCAGGTGTCCAAATATGCCAACACAGGGATTTATCAACGCAACGAGGAAATCCCCAACGATATGTGGTATTTGCAAATAAGGGACTGAGGTCAGGTTCTTGGCGAAAGCTGAAATAAGCGAGTATTGTTTTTGCTTGGGTAAACAAAGTAGAGTTTTGTAAATGAGAGCATAAGCGATCGCTTTTTTCTCTCCATTCTCCAACGGACATTGATTGACGTGTTTTGAGTAGAGTGCGGCGCAGTTCTGCTTTATTTAGTTGATGATTAACTTTGTCCATAAAATTTATATCGTCAAAAAAATAAGCTGGACATTGCCCAGCTTGTATCAATCTACATTCAGCAGTACATAGTTATATAGCGTGTTGACGATACCACTCAATGGTATTCCTTAGCCCTTCTTCAAAGCTCACTTGAGCCGTGAAATTAAAGGCAAGCTTTGCTCGTTCAGTATCTAAACAACGGCGGGGTTGACCATTAGGCTTGTCAGTTTGCCACACAATTTCACCCTTAAACTCCATCAATTCACAGATTAGAGTTACTAAATCAAGGATGGAAATTTCATAACCTGTTCCCAAGTTAACTGGTTCCGATTCGTTATAGAATTGAGTTCCCATAACAATCCCCCGCGCTGCATCTTCTGAATACAGAAACTCACGGGTGGGACTGCCATCACCCCAAACAGGGAGTTGTTTTTCCGCTTTAATTTGGGCTTCGTGAACTTTGCGAACTAATGCTGGAATAACGTGGGAACTTCCTGTATCAAAGTTATCTTCTGGGCCATATAAATTTACTGGCAGTAGGTAAACCCCATTAAAACCGTACTGTTGGCGGTAAGATTGCAATTGGACTAAAAGTGCTTTTTTTGCAATTCCGTAAGGGGCATTAGTTTCCTCTGGGTAGCCATTCCAAATATCATCTTCTTTGAATGGCACTGGAGTGAATTTAGGATAGGCACAGATTGTGCCAACACAGACAAATTTTTCTACTCCAGCTTGATAGGCAGCATGAATTAGCTGGGTTCCCATGATCAAGTTATCGTAGAACAACTCTGCGGGTTTTTCGCGGTTTAAACCGATACCACCGACATGAGCTGCTAGATGGATGATTATGTCTTGCTGGTCAACTGCACGTTGGCTATTTTCCCAGACACGCAAATCGGAATCGTGCGATCGCGGTATCGTAATTTTCTCACGATCAGCCCCTGCTTTACACAGTTGATCTATAACCTGACGACCTAGAAACCCCGACCCACCAGTGACGAGAATGCGTTTATTTTTTAGTTCTAAGGCTGTCATATTTTTATCCTCTGTGATGCAAATCAGAAGTGCAAAGCGCCCAGTGTTTGACGAATAGTCGCAATATCATCTGGAAATTGGGAACCATTTCCATTGGGTGAAGTGTGGCCCAATGCTTGTAAGTCTGCTTCTACCATTAGGGAAACTAATTCTTCAAAGGTTACTGATGGTGTCCAGCCCAACTTTTGCCGTGCTTTGGTAGAATCACCAATCAACAACTCTACCTCAGATGGACGCAGGTAACGCTCATCAAACTCGACATAATCTTGCCAATTGAGATTCACATAACTAAATGCCAGTTCCAAAAACTCTCGCACTGAGTGAGTTTCACCAGTCGAAATTACGTAATCGTCTGGCTGGTCTTTCTGCAACATCAACCACATTGCTTTGACGTAATCCTTGGCATAGCCCCAATCTCGCTTGGCGTCTAGATTACCCATGTAAATCTTTTTTTGCTTACCAGCAACGATACCTGCCACCGCTCTAGTAATTTTGCGGGTTACAAAGGTTTCACCCCGCCGCGGTGACTCGTGGTTAAAAAGTATGCCGTTACAAGCAAACAAATCATAAGACTCACGATAATTTATAGTTTGCCAATGGGCGTAAACTTTCGCACAGGCATAGGGACTGCGGGGATAAAAGGGCGTTGTCTCAGTTTGAGGTATTGCTTGTACTAAACCGTACATTTCTGAAGAACCCGCCTGGTAAAATCGCACCTGAATTCCGGTACGATGTTGGTAGTCTCGAATTGCTTCTAACAGACGCAACGTTCCCATTCCTACAGCATCCACTGTATATTCTGGTGAATCAAAGCTGACTCTGACATGAGATTGAGCGCCGAGGTTGTAAATTTCTACTGGTTTGACTTCTTCTAAAATGCGCCGCAACGTCGTACCGTCTGTCAAGTCACCGTAGTGAAGAAACAACCGCACTCCCTCTTTGTGGGGGTCTTCGTAAATGTGATCGATGCGGTCTGTGTTGAAGGTAGAAGTCCGGCGAATAATGCCATGAACCTCATAACCTTGTTCCAGTAAAAACTCACTTAGATATGAACCATCTTGTCCAGTAATACCAGTAATCAACGCTCGCTTCTGTTGCGTCATGCTCAATTATCCCTTATTGTCTTTGATTAAAAAGTTACAGCCAATCTGATACAACCTAGCAACTAATTGCTGAATTGCCTAATGGGAAACTACGAGTTCTTGTTGTTAGAAGACTTTTTCCGTAAATAAATATACTTAGTAAAAAATAATTGAACACGTAAGCTAAGTACTAGATAGATCAAGATTTTTGAATTATGTATATTTCTTCTTGTAGCAGATAGATCAAGATTATTTTTATGTAAGTTGTTTTTTTGTCAAAACTTTATATATTTATAGTTTTGTGAAGAATTAATAAAATAGGCATATTAAATTTAGACTTCTGGCAAAAAGGCGAATCAGGGCAAAATAGAAAAAGATTCACACTTAGAGAAGTCTGAGTTAAGTATAAAAGCACAAATTTATAGAAAGCAAAGATAAGTAATTCTTTAGTCTTAGGGTAAGAATCGGTACTTAGGGGCATTAACTGCCCCACAGAATCCGCTCTAAGTAGTTACTCAGTATGCCCCGTTATTTTTGGGTAGAATTACCACATCAACAGTTTTCAAGATGATCCATAAATCAAGCCAGAAATTCCTAAATTTGACATAATGCAGGTCTATTTGGACTCTCCGAGGGTAGGGTATGTCATTACGCCCAGATACCTGCCACAAACCAGTAATTCCTGGACGGATTGTTAAAATCTCGTCAATGTGACAACCGTATTTTGGCAGTTCTTCTGCTACCAAAGGTCGGGGGCCGACTACACTCATGTCCCCTTTTAAAACGTTCCAGAACTGGGGAAATTCATCTAAGCTAGTAATTCGCAAAAATCGACCAATTTTGGTAATCCGAGGGTCTTGTTTCAGCTTAAAACTGCTCTCAAATTCTTGCCGCAACTCAGGCGATGTTTCCATCATTTGCATGAGGATTTCGTCTGCATTGCTTACCATTGTTCGGAATTTAATACAACTAAACGCTTTGTAATTTTTCCCTACCCGTTCCTGGACATAAAAAATTGGACCTTCTGAACTGAAGGCAATCAGCAAGGTCAAAATTAAGTAGACGGGGAAGAACAAAATTAACACCGACAGCGAAAACACTATATCGAACAGTCGTTTGGCAAACTCTCCGTTTAAACCCTGAAAAGATAAACCTTTGGGTTTAACTTTTGGCGTCTTTGTTTTTTGACCGCGTTTTAAGAAAGTACGCGTAGACGCTCTAGTGTCTTGCCGTACGCCTCGCTTGCCGGAGAGGAGTGAGCTCTGGGCAGTCATCATACTCCTTAATAATCCACACCACACATAGTCCCAATATTAAAGCCAAAATGATCTGCTTCTGGGGGAAATTGCCAAAAGCCTAAAAAAATAAGACATTAACCAAGACCATTATTCTGAAAACGGTCTTTTTCGTTGCACTTGTTTACAAAATCTAGATAACGATTTGCAAATATTTGCGGTGAAAACTGCGCGGCGTGCGATCGCATATACTCGGAACTGAACGAACCCTGATACACTTCAAACTTTTCTACTGCCTCTACCAAAGCCGCCTCTGTTTGCGTCCTGAAAAATAGACCTGTCGCTGTATCCGCACAAGAGCGGATGTCTCGCACTGTTTCTAGAGCACCCCCTGCACCATAGGCAATTACTGGCGTGCCGCAGGCCTGTGCTTCCACTAGGGCGATACCAAAATCTTCACAAGCTGCATACACAAACGCTTTAGCCCTAGACATATATTTTTTTACCACATTATCGGGTTGCCAACCGAGTATTTGGATATTCGAGTTTGCCATCTCGCGAATCTTGTTCATTTCATCTCCTGTACCAATGACTACTAATGGTCGTTTTAGTTGATTAAAAGCGTTGACAATCAACGATATTTGCTTGTAACTCACTAATCGGGAAACTGTCAGGTAAAAGTCCTCTTTCTCAGACAAAAACGGAAATTCCGCAATATTCACTGGTGGGTAAATGACTGTTGCTTCTCGTCGATAGCAACGCCAAATCCGCCGAGCTGTATGCTGCGAGTTGGCAATGAAGTAATCAACGCGATTGGCACTCAATACATCCCATTGGCGCAAACGATGTAATAAATATCGCGTCACCCACCCAGGTAAACCACTACCTAGTTTGCTGTGGCGCAGATAATCAAAGGTCAAGTCCCAGGCATAGCGCATAGGGCTGTGACAGTAGCAAATATGCATCTGTTCGGGAGTGGTAAGAATTCCTTTGGCAACAGCATGGGATGAAGACAGAATTACATCATAATGCCGCAAATCAAATTGTTCAATTGCCAAAGGCCACAAAGGTAAGTATTTTTGTATACCGTTGCGGGCATAGGGAAAGTTCTGGAGAAACGTCTTGCCAATCTGACGCTTGTATAAATAACTTTCTCTGTTGCTAGATTCAAAATCTATGAGGGCATACAAATCAGCATCAATGTGATTCAAAATTTCTCGTACAACGAGTTCTGAACCACCGGTGGCTTTAGGTGTCAGCCACTCATGAACTAGAGCATATTTCAAGGGCACAGCTAACTTGAATAAATGGAAAATACAAAGGCCAACTTGATGACGTTAACTGAAAAGTTTCCCCTTGTGATTAATTAACGGGAAGCGCCCCAGATTAGCACATAAGACGGAATCTTTCCTTCATAGGTTCCAGATGGATGCTGCAACCTGATAATCTCAGATTGGGCGTTGGGCATGGGGCATTGGGCATTGGGCATTGGGCATGGGTTATTTCTCCCTCATCTCTCTCCTCTCCCTCATCTTCCCCACCTCCCTATTCCCTTAACGAAAACTGATATAGAAAGGGCGAATTTATGCGAATTCTGATTATGGGTGGTACTCGGTTCATTGGTGTTTATTTGACTCAACTACTAGTGGAACAAGGACACGAGGTGGTGCTTTTCAATCGTGGGAATCGGCCAGCACCTTCTTTACAGGGAGTAGGACAAATTATAGGCGATCGCACAGATGCTACTCAATTAAAAGCAAAGTTATCACAAGAAAACTTCGATGTCATTTTTGACAATAATGGGCGGGAACTTACTGATACTCAACCACTAGCAGAGATTTTTCAAGACCGAGTGCAACAATTTGTGTATATGAGTTCTGCGGGAGTGTATCTCAAATCTGACCAATTGCCTCATGTAGAAGGTGATCCGGTAGATCCCAAAAGCCGCCATAAAGGTAAACATGAAACAGAAGCTTACCTGACTCAATTGGGATTACCCTTTACTTCTATTCGTCCTACTTATATTTACGGGCCTCGTAATTATAATGAGTTGGAAGGCTGGTTTTTTGACAGAATTGTACGCGATCGCCCCATTCCTATCCCCGGAAATGGCTTGCATATCACCCAGCTAGGGCATGTAAAAGACTTGGCACTAGCAATGACTAAGGTTTTGGGTAATAAACAAGCCATAGGGCAGATTTATAATATCTCTGGCGATCGCTTTGTCACTTTTGATGGTTTAGCCCGTGCTAGTGCTGTAGCGGCTGGCAAATCACCTGACGCTGTAAAAATCGTCCATTACGACCCGAAAAAGTTTGATTTCGGCAAACGCAAAGCTTTTCCGATGCGGGTGCAGCATTTCTTTGCTTCGGTGAATAAAGCGCAAACAGAATTAAACTGGCATCCTGAATATGATTTGATTTCTGGTTTACAAGACTCTCTAGAAAATGACTATTTGGCTAATGGAAAAGACAAAGCTGATGTTGATTTTTCTGTAGATGAGGAGATTTTACAAGCGTTGTGAGCCAGGGCGAATAGAATTGCCTGCGGCACACTGCGTGAACGCGGCTACACAGGCAAAGTCCGCCTCCGCGGACTAAGAGAAATTGTGGGTTTGAAACCCAGGATCGGTAGCTTTTGTTTGTGTAGACGCGGTTTCTAACCATCGGTTTCGCTGATGCGATCGCATTTTCATAACTCATCAGGGTCAACGCCTAACTCTCGCAGTTGTGCTGCTAATCTTTTAGCACGTTGACTTTCTCGTTCTAGTTTTTCTAGCGGCGTGGGAAGCCAATTCCCGGATGCATCATACCAACGTAGCCACAATCGCTCAATTCCTTGGTAAGAACCTTGCCAGAGTCCTAAGCCTAGTTCCAAACCCGGCATCCACAGCCGTGGGGTACTCAAGTCCAATTCGCTGTAACGGTCTGCAACTAATTGGAATGCTTGGAGTTTATCAGTGTAGCGGTCAAACACTATGTAGTAAGGTACTCGCAAAATCCGCTCATAAACTTCCCATTTGGTCGGCGGTTGGTTAATCTCCCGTAGAGTTTGTCCTAAGTCTTCTTTTTCAGTGCCAGGAGAAAGCAATTCTACCACTACAAAAGGAGCAACCCCTTCTTGCCAGATTACATAACTCAGACGCAAGTTTTGTTGTTCGTAGAGACGCGAAACTCCCACAGCAGCAAACCAGTCTGGGCGTTTGTACCACAGTGTATGCCGGAGGTCATAGTAAAGGTTTAAGTCACTGGCAACAAATACTTCCTCTGCTGGATAGTTAGGTGGATAGAAGGTTTCGCGCAGAAGTTGGGGTTGAAAAAGGTGAAATTCGTCAGGCAAACCAGAGTCCTCCGGGTATTCACTGGGAAGATCATACATGGTGGGTAGGGTTTCTTTTGCAGGGCGAGGCGGGTCTGTTTGGTACATAAGGCGAATCCTGACCGACTAATTTTAAGTTAACGGATCACGGCAAAGGTTTGCTCAACGCAAAATCAAATATATTTTCTTCTACCTGGGGAAGACGCAATTTATCGCGTCTTTAGTCTTTACTGAAACAGGAATGAAAATTTCCTTTATTAGTTAGGCAAACGTTTTTTAGAATTGCCTGAAGGCTACTGAAACTAGTTTCTGTAAATACTATTGTTGGTTGATAAAATGATCCAGGTTTTGCAATATCCACTCCACAATGTTCTAGAGTCTCGTGCCCGCTTGGGTGAAGGCCCCATCTGGGATTCTACCCAAAACCTAGTGTACTGGCTCGATATTTACAACCATCGAGTACATCAGTTCAATCCTGCTACGGGGAAAGACTTGTTTTTTGATGTGGGAGATGTGGTAGGTGCGATCGCAACAGCAGGGAAAGATAGATTAATTATGGCACTGCGTCATCACTTGGCATTTCTCAACACCAAAACAGGTGAAGTTACTCCCATTTTGGAGATTGAAGGAAATCTGCCAGATAACCGTCTGAATGATGGCAAATGTGACCCTCAAGGTCGCTTTTGGATTGGTTCAATGTCTTCTTTAGAAAAACCCCAGGCTAGCCTCTATCGCTACGATCGTGACGGTTCATTGCATCTGATGGAAACGGGTTTGACTATCTCTAATGGTCTGGGGTGGAGTCCCGATCAAAAAACGTTTTACTTGAGTGATTCTCCTCAACAAAAAATATATGCTTATGACTTTGATTCAGTAACAGGTAGCATTAGTAATCGCCGGATTTTTATTGATTTAACTCATGAATCTTTCTACCCAGATGGGTTGGCAATAGATAGCCAAGGAAATATTTGGTCAGCTATGTGGGATGGCTGGTGTGTGATTCGTTTCAACTATAAGGGTGAAGAAATATTGCGGATAAAACTGCCTGTTCCACTCGTAACGAGTTGCACCTTTGGCGGCGAAGATTTGCAAACACTCTACATCACCACTGGCTCAGTTGGACTCAGCCAAGGGGAGATTGATAAAAGTTTCTACTCAGGTGATTTGTTTGCTCTCCAGACTGATGTTAGTGGATTACCTAGCTATGATTTTTGAAGATTATACAAACTGAAAGGAAACATTTGCAGTCAAAGGCTCTGGCAGTGGTTTTCCTTGTGCTTGGTAATCTTCAATCAAAAGTTCTAGCACTTCCTCACCATTATTGAGAGCATCTGCGTAGGTATTTCCATGAGTGTGTGCATAGGGGCCAAACTCAGGTAGGCTGACGATGTATTTTTTATCTTCTATCGACCACTGAATTACAATACTATATTGTGGTTTCACTCCTGTTCTCCTTTGTCTTCTTCCTCTAATTGTTTTATTTCTATAAGCGCATTTCTAACATCTTTTTCTTGGTAACGATCTGCATCTGCTCCGTCTTTGCCAGACAAAGTGAGGCTGTAAACTAATAAAGGATGACTCCATACTGTGTGACTGCCTTTACCGCTTCTATAAGTAAATCCAGTTTTTAGGAGCATTGCTTTTAGTTCCCGAATTTTCTTAGGCACTATTAGAAATTTCTAACGTAGCTAAAAATATTTTGTCATGATTATCTGGAAAAATCCCAGACCTATTAGCCCTCTTCTGTCACTTTCCGGGAAAGTGATCGCTAGAAGCCTCATGAGGCAATCAATACAAGCTATACTATTAGAAAAAAATAGGACTTGTATTTGTTATTAGAAAATAATCGCGCAATCGCTTGTTATACAAAAGCTCTAGATTTTAGAAAAGGCAAATGTTTTCGGAGAGTGACAGAAGAGGGTTAGGAACGATACAGTAGATATTTTCAATCAGCCATGCTAGCTTTTTGTGGCAAAAGATAAATACCCCCAGAGATTAAAGTAAAGGCTACAGAAACCCAAAAAGCAATCAGAGAGGGAGTTTGCCATACTTCAGGTAGGGGTGCAATTAGAAGTGCGATCGCAACTATTTGACTAACAGTTTTGAGTTTACCCCAAATGTTCGCCCCGGTAATTGTTGTTTGATTCACTCGCCAACCAGCGATCGCTAATTCTCGCGCTAAAATCAAAAACACTCCCCAAGCTGGGACTTTTCCTAGTTCAATAAAAACCAGCAACGGCGCAAGTACCAGAAGTTTATCCACTAAAGGATCAAGAAATTTGCCCAACTCACTAATTTGGTTGAGTTTCCGCGCCAAATAGCCGTCTAACCAATCAGTCAATGCAGCAACAAGAAAAATCACCAAACATATCCACTGAGCTTCAGGTGTGGGATTATATAAACCGTAAAGCAGAAATGGTATCCCCAATAGGCGAGAGAAGGTAATCCAGTTGGGTATGGTCATAATAATTCGTAATTCGTAATTCGTAATTCGTAATTCATAAATCAAACTTCAAAATTAACGACTGTAAAGCAACAAGCAGCGAGGCAAATATGCAAAATATATGCAGATTAGTGTATCTGAGTGTGGCTGCGTGGGAAAATCTGTTTTCTGTAGCTCTCTTAAAACAATACTATGACTGAACACACAGACTCTCAATTCCGCATCGAACGCGATTCGATGGGCGATCGCCAAATTGCTAGTAGCGTTTATTACGGCATTCAAACGTTACGAGCTATCGAAAACTTTCCTATTAGCGGCATTAAGCCTCTATATACTTACGTAGATGCTGGATTAATCATTAAAAAAGCTACAGCAATTGTCAATGGGGAACTGAATTGCATTCCCCAAGATATTAGTCAGGCGATTGTGCAAGCAACTGATGAAATCCTGGCTGGGAAGTTCCGAGATCAATTTGTCGTGGATGTTTATCAGGCGGGTGCTGGAACGTCCCACCACATGAACATCAACGAAGTTTTAGCAAATCGCGCCTTAGAAATTCTGGGTGAAGAAAAGGGCAATTATAAACGTGTTAGTCCTAACGATCACGTTAATTATGGGCAGTCTACCAATGATGTGATTCCTACGGCAATTAGGATTGGTGGATTATTGGCATTATCTAAGACATTACACCCAGCAATAGATAGTGCGATCGCATCTTTAGAAAACAAAGCTGTAGAATTTCAAGATATCGTCAAATCTGGCAGAACCCATTTACAAGATGCCGTCCCCGTGCGTTTGGGTGAGAATTTCCAGGCTTGGGCACAAATTCTTACAGAACACCAAAATCGGATTTACACCGCCTCTGGTGATTTGATGGTGTTGGGTTTGGGAGGTAGTGCAGCCGGAACGGGGTTAAATACTCATCCTCTATATCGCGCCCGTGTGGTGGAAGTTCTTTCAAAATTGATTGAAACTCCTTTAGAACCTGCGCCCCATCTCATGGCAGCTATGCAGAGTATGGCCCCATTTGTAAATGTTTCCGGTGCTTTACGCAACTTAGCCCAGGATTTAGTCAAAATATCTCACGATTTGCGGCTGATGGATTCGGGGCCAAAAACTGGTTTGAAAGAAATTCAACTCCCACCAGTGCAACCCGGTTCTTCGATTATGCCGGGGAAATATAACCCAGTCATGGCAGAGATGACATCAATGGTGTGTTTTCAGGTGATGGGTTACGATAGTGCGATCGCATTAGCCGCCCAAGCCGGACAATTAGAATTAAATGTGATGATGCCGCTAATAGCCTATAACTTGATTCACAGCATCGAAATTCTAGGTAATACCATCGCTGCACTCACTGAACGCTGCATTGAAGGAATCACAGCAAACCAGGAACGTTGTTTAGCTTATGCCGAAGGTAGTTTAGCCTTAGTAACCGCACTAAATACCCACATTGGTTATTTAAATGCCGCAGCTGTCGCCAAAGAATCTTTAGAAACTGGTAAATCTTTAAGGCAGATTGTTTTAGAACGCGGATTGATGAATGAGGCAGAATTAGCCACAGTGTTAAATCTAGAACAGATGAGTGCTATCTTACCTCTGAGTCGAGAATCAAAGCAGATTGATTAGTGTCGATTTTTTTAATGAACCACAGAGGCGCAGAGTACACAGAGAGAAAAAACCTCTCATAACTCTGTGTTCTCTGCGTTCTCTGCGGTTCGTTTTTGGCTGGATTTAATTTGGCGGATCAAAACGATTCACTACTGTAGCCCACAAAATCATTGGTGAACCAACTGCTAAACAAAATAACCACTGTTGCAAGTTTAATGGTGCTGTTTCAAAAACTTCATTAATTAATGGCACATGAGCAAAAATAATTTGCAAAATAATTGCCCCTAAAATCCCAAAGCCAATAGCAGGTATATCAACGTTCTCTTTAATTGTGCCGTCCATCTTGGCTATCAAATTCGGGATTAATTGACTAATACTCAATAAATAGAATATCCGTCCAGCAATGAGAGCGTTAATCGCCATTGTTCTCGCTAAATCAACATTACCTGTAGTTTGGCGGATATATTCAAATACTCCAAATATGACAATCCAATTAAATAGAGAAATTGCTAAGATTCGTTGTAACCGACTCTTTGAAATTAATGGTTCATTAGGATGACGAGGCGCTTGTTGCATGATGTTTTGCGCTTTTGGCTCAAAGGCTAAAGGCACTGTCATAGTAATGGAGTTGAGCATATTGAGCCACAGAACTTGTAAAGATAAAATTGGTAAATCCCTGGCTAGCAATGTGCTAATTAAAATTGTCATTGACTCACCACCATTGACAGGCAAAATAAAGCAAATTGCCTTGAGCAGATTTTTATAAACTGCCCGTCCTTCTTCTATAGCAGCTTCAATGGAGGCAAAATTATCATCGGTAAGCAGCATATCTGCGGCTTCTTTGGCAACTTCTGTACCAGCACCACCCATCGCAATACCAATATCTGCTTGTTTTAAGGCTGGTGCATCATTGACACCATCTCCTGTCATGGCAACGATTTCACCTTTTGATTGCAAAGCTTCGACTAAACGTAGCTTTTGTTCTGGGGCGACACGGGCAAAGACTGCGCCTTCTTGGGCAACTTCGGCAAGTTCTGTTTTATCCATTTTTGCTAGTTCTGCACCTGTGAAAGCCAGAACTGAGCCATTTTTGTTGATGCCCATGCGATAAGCGATCGCCTGCGCTGTGATAGCATGATCGCCAGTGATCATTTTGACCTCAATTCCCGCTTCCTGGCAGGCTTGGACTGCTTTAATAGCACTCTCACGCGGCGGATCGATCATTCCCTGCAAGCCGATGAAAATTAACCCGGTATCAATATCTGGATGATCTAGGGTATTTTGCCCATCGGGTACTATTTTTTTCGCTAAAGCTAATACCCGTAAGCCTTGCCGTGCCATAATATTGACTTCGCGCTCGATGCTGCTTTGCCGTAATGTTTCTACACAATCTAAGGGGCGGGTTTGTCCATCAGTGTTCAACATCAGAGTGCAACGCTGAATAATTGCCTCGACTGAACCCTTAATATAAATAGTCTTACCTTGGGGTGTGGCGTGCAAAGTCGCCATGTATTGAAAGTCTGATTCAAAGGGAATCGCATCCACCTTTAGCATTTGCTGAAGTAAGGTAGGCTGACTAAAACCTGCTTTATTTGCTGATGCGATTAGTGCCCCTTCTGTAGGATCTCCCATTACTACCCACCTACCATTCTTCTTTTCTAAATGGGAATCGTTACACAATAAACCTGCGATTAAACATTCTTGCAAACCTTTATGGCTGTTGAGGTTCACGGGTTTGTCATCTATCAGGATTTCGCCTTCCGGTGTGTAACCGATACCAGTGAGAGTATATTGATATCCCCCCGCATAAATTGCCTGTACTGTCATCTGGTTTTCTGTCAAAGTCCCAGTTTTATCAGAGCAAACAACAGTTGCACTTCCCAAGGTTTCAACGGCTGGTAATTTGCGGATAATGGCGTTGCGTCGCGCCATCCGGGAAACACCTATGGCTAGGGTAACTGTCACGACTGCTGGTAATCCTTCAGGAATCGCACTGACTGTTAAAGCGACTGCTGCTTCTAAAGCTTCTTGAAAACCTCGAAAGCTTAATCCCACTACAAAGCAGAGGGCTGCTAATCCTAACACCATATACAGCCAATTTTGGCTAAATTTATTGAATTTTCTAGTTAAAGGAGTAGAAATATCTGTATGTTGCTCCATTAACTGAGAAATTCGCCCTGTTTCTGTGGTGTTCCCTGTGGCAACTACAACACCAGTACCTTGCCCAAAGGTAACGAAGCCACCCGCATAAGCCATATTTTTGCGCTCGGCTAGAGCAATATCTGGTTTTAAAGTTTGAGTCTTCTTTTCTACTGCTAGAGATTCACCAGTCAGGGCAGATTCATCTATTTGTAAATTTTTAACCTTAATTAACCGTAAATCTGCTGGGACTTTATCACCAGAAGTTAGCAGCACAATATCTCCAGGTACTAGCTCACCAGAAGCAATGCGTAATTTTTGACCATCACGGATAATGGTTGCTTCGGTGGTAATTGCTTTGGCGAGGGCTGCGATCGCACTTTCGGCTTTCGATTCTTGAATAAATCCAATGATGGCGTTAGTTGTAGTCACTCCCCAAATAACACCAGCATTCACCAAGCTGCCACTTAACGCCTTTACTAAACCCGCACACAACAAAATAATCAGCAGTGGTTGGTTAAATTGCAGTAAAAATTTTAACCACCAAGGTTTGCTTTTCTTGCCTGTGAGTTCGTTTGCTCCCACTTCAGACAATAAGTGTTTGGCTACTACACTACTCAAACCATTCTCAGCATCACTATGCAAGTGAGCGATCGCTTCAGAAATTTCCAAAGTATGCCAAACGGTGAATTGCTTTTCTTGGGGTGCGATGGGAGATGCTGCCTGTACCATATTTATTCCCTAAATCCAGTGTTGAATAAAATTTAGCACTAAAAATAGGTGCTAAATATAAGCAGGCACTAATAAAAATTGACTATTATCATCATTACTTTCAATGCTTGCTCAGTAGTCACGCAAGTGAGTATGCTTGCCGTTAGGTGAAGATTAAAACCAAGGGCAAAAACTAGGTGAATTTGGATTTGTCTACTCCTTTACAATTAGTTGGGCGATCGCTAGAATTTCAGCGAATTGTCGAAGTACTAGCCCAAGATGGAGACTTGCTGATTACTGGCGTACCTGGTAGTGGGCGACGAACTTTAGTGCGAGGGGCTGCCCAAGAAGTTGGTGCGATCGTCTTGGAGATAGACTGTATCCGCGCTACAGATGGAGAGCGATTTATCCTCCTGCTAACAGAGACAATTAGCCAAAACTGGGAAGCAGCACAAATTCAAGACTGGGTAAGCAACTTTGGCAAAGAGTTTTTTGTCTTTCATCCAGAAGGCAAACTTAAGTCATTGCGTTCCCTAAACCAAAAGCAGTTGTGGCAAGCATTTGAAATTTTGCTCAATTTGCTTCAAATTATGGCTATTGGTTTAAATAAGCGGGTAGTGCTGATTTTGCAGAGTTTTCCGCACATTCGCTCTTGGGATCGTAATGGTTTGTGGGAAGCTACATTCAGACGAGAAATCAATGTACAAACTCATGTCAGCTACGTTTTAGTAGCAACCATAGCTGAGATCAGCCATCATCCAGATGAGACAAACTATCCGCTAGAAACTATACAGTTAGCCCCCTTAGCTAATGACGTTTTGGCATTGTGGGCTAGGGAGATATTGCATATACAAGGAATGAAATTTGATTCTCGCTCACTCGCACTACAATTATTTTTAGATGCTGTCCAAGGACACATTGGCGACGCAATGGCAATAATTCGCCGCCTGCAAACTTTTTCTTATCCTGATGGGTTAATTAGTGAAGCAGCAGTGCAGCAAGCAATAGAAGGATTGCTCAAAGACTTGTCCTTAGTTTTTGAATCTTTACTCATGTTATTGCCAGCCAATCAGGTGCATCTTTTAGAATCTTTGGCTTTAGATCCTACAGATAAACCACAAAGTAAAGAATATATTCAAAAACATGGTCTTTCAAGAGGTGGTAGCCTTCAGGGATCGCTGACTGGATTACAGAACAAAGGTTTAATTTATAGTGCTGAACAGGGTTATCAACTAGCGTTACCTTTATTGGCCTTGTGGTTACGGCAGAGGTTAAGCTAGTGCCGCAAGGCGGAATTAAAAATTAAAAATTAAAAATTAAAAATTATGAATGAATACAGCGTAAGCGTTTCGTTGATTTGGAATGTGTGGCTTATTTACGGCGTGGTGTAATAGTACGCGAGATTTTAGAGAATTGGTATAAATAGGAAGATAGAAGAATATCTTCATTACTGGTAATTTATTATCCATGCAGACTCAAAAATCATCTGTCAGTCTCATTCGGGCTACGTCCTATGAACGAGAGGCTTTACGAGAATCTTTAGTTATACTGCTGGAACCTTTTGGAGGAATGGCAGCATTTGTAAAAAAAGGCGATCGCGTTTTACTCAAACCTAATTTACTTACAGGCTCACGTCCTGGTAAAGAGTGTATCACCCGTGCTGAACTAGTTTACGAAGTTGCCCAGATGGTAATTGAGGTTGGCGGTAAGCCATTTTTGGGCGATAGTCCTGCTTTTGGCAGTGCCAAGGGCGTAGCAATAGCAAACGGCTATCTGCCTATTTTAGAAGAACTCAATCTTCCCATCATCGATTTTCACGGTCAGCGTTACCAAACCATTAGCGACAATTTTAACCATCTGCGGCTGTCTAAAGAAGTAATGGAAGCAGACGTAGTGATTAACTTACCTAAAGTGAAATCTCACGCCCAGTTGACATTAACACTGGGCGTAAAAAACCTGTTTGGTTGTGTCCCCGGCAAAATGAAAGCTTGGTGGCACATGGAAGCTGGAAAAGATGCAAATAGATTTGGTGAAATGTTAGTAGAAACTGCCAGGGCAATTAACCCTAACTTAACCATATTAGATGGCATCATCGGTCATGAAGGTAATGGCCCCAGTAATGGGGAACCTCGCCAACTAGGTATTTTAGCAGCCGCATCAGATATATTTGCTTTAGATCGGGCAATGGTAGAAATCCTCAATGTTCCTCCTGAACAAGTGCCCACAGTTGCAGCTTCTCAAAGGCTAGGAGTTTGTCCAGAACTAGCTGACATAGAGTTTCCACATTTAAATCCCGACTTATTAAAAATAGAAGATTGGCGGCTACCAGACAATTTAATACCCATTGATTTTGGTATGCCCCGCGTAATTAAATCTACGTTTAAGCATCTTTACACCCGATTTATCAAGGAACCAATGAGTGTTTACGGAAGAGAGTAGGGAAATGAAGGAAGAAGAGGAATAATCCATACCCAATCCCCAATTTAATGCAAACTTCGTTACAGCAATTTCATTTATTAGCAGAGTAATCTGTAATTACCCTCCGATTGCTTAACCAGACCGCCCTATCATATTTAGTGGCGGTTTTTTTAGTTAACTAATTTTTTATACCAATCTGGTTTTAGATTTTGATTTATCCAAAAAGTTATTGTAATAGGAATTTTAGCTTTAATAGTAATTGTCTCTTTTATCTAACTATCTTGTTTATAGAACAATACGCTTGCGTTAAGGGCTAATTGTACAAAATCGTGGGTTTTAAAGACGCGATAAATCGCCGTCTCTACAAGTGTTTTGGTCTTATCTGAACTGTATTGGTTTATAGAAAATACTGCGAGTAGAGACGCGATTTATTACATCTCTACTCAACTTTTTCTAATGAGATGCAATATCACTGGGGAATAGACAATACCCAATCGCGAAAAAGTGGGTTTACTCTATCAGGTATTTCATCATGAGGACAATGACCTGCTGTTAAGAAATGCTCTGTCAATTCAGGACAATATTGACGAAATTTTTGAGAACGTTCTCTAGCATTCATCCAAGGATCAGCTTCTCCCCATAACATCAATAAAGAACAAGTTAATTGCTTTAACAGCACATCAACTTTTTCCCCTTGAGGACTGCTAAAAACTGAAACAAATACATCCAATGCACCCGGATCAAAAGCAGGACGAGCAATTTCTTCTATCAATTGGTCTGTAACTGCACTTTTATCAAGATATACCTTTTCTAAAGTTTGGCGAATTACCCAACGTTGTCGCACGTATTGAAATAACACAAACTGAGCTAAAGGTTGTTGAAACATCCATTTAACTGAGTCACCCAGTAATTTTTGTAAAGAAGAAGGTTGTTTGGGTGGCTGAATTTCACTTTGCAAAGCTTCCGGTTCAGATGTGGGCTGGCTTTCGCTAAAAGGCCCGGCACTATTGAGCAAAACTAAACCAGCTGCGCTGTCAGGACGTTGTGCTGCAACACACAAACAAGCATAGCCACCAAGGGAGTTACCTGCTAATACTGCTTTTTGACCAATCACTTCACTGATAAAATCATGAAGTTGATCGCGCCACAAGTCGCCACTGTACTGCAATTTTGGTTTTGCCGATCGCCCGAATCCCAAAAGGTCGATCGCAAATACTTCAAAATCTTGGCACAATCCTGTGATATTCTTGCGCCAGTGGTCTGTGGAAGCACCAAATCCATGTACCAAAAGCAAGGGCGGACGTTGCAGTTGTTTCTCTCCCGCACGCACGTAGTAAACGTTGTGCCCGCGCCACTGCCAATATTTACCAGGAATTGGAATTGTAGAGGGGGCTGTAGTTGCCTGCATGATTTAAAGAAGTGTTAAGTAGCTTTTAATAATTGTAGGCTAGGTGAGGGAAATGGGATTGGGGATTGGGGACTGGGGATTGGGACAAGGAGTATGAGTTATGACAAATGACAAATGACTAAAGAAATTACAGGTAAAACTAAACTACTAGGAGTCATTGGACATCCGGTGGAACATTCGCTGTCACCAGTGATGCATAATGCTGCAATCGCACAATTAGGATTAGATTACATTTATCTCCCTTTTCCGATCGAACCACAAAATTTAGAAGTTGCGATCGCAGGTTTCGCTGCTGTTGGGGTTGTCGGCTTTAGTGTGACAATACCTCACAAACAAGCGATCATACCGCTACTCTCAGAAATTACCCCCCTGGCCCAAACTATCGGAGCAGTAAATACTGTTAGCCGCCAAAATAACAAATGGGTGGGAACAAATACGGATATAGAAGGATTTATCGCTCCTTTGCAGACAACATATAAACAAGATTGGAGTCAGAAAGTAGCGGTAATTTTGGGCAATGGTGGTGCAGCAAGAGCAGTTGTAGCAGGTTGTACCCAGCTAGGTTTTGCCCAAATTCATGTTGTTGGACGCAATCTGCAAAGATTACAGGAATTTCGCAATAGTTGGAGCAATTCACCCCTAGCTGATAAATTCCAGGTTCATCAATGGGAGGAATTGCCAAAGCTGATTCCCCAAGCAAATCTGCTAGTAAATACAACTCCTATTGGGATGTATCCCAAAGTTGATCAGTCGCCTTTGAGTGTCGAAGAAATAGCGAATTTGCCAACGGGTGCGATCGCTTACGATTTGATATATATTCCTAAACCGACGCAATTTCTAGAACAGGCTCAAAAACAAGGTGCAATTGCGATCGATGGTTTAGAAATGCTAGTCCAACAAGGGGCAGCAGCATTAAAAATCTGGTTGCAGCAGGAAACTGTGCCTGTAGAAGTGATGCGCCAAGCGTTACAAAATCATCTGGGTTTGGTGGAGTGATGAAACTTAATTACCTCCCTTAATCCCCCCTTGCAAAGCCAGAAAATTGGATCTCCGGTTCCCTCCCCTTTGCAAGGGGAGGGTTAGGGTGGGGTAACATTTAGCGTAAATTCAACCATTAACTAGATTCTCTACAGTATCAGCATCATTTGGCAATGCGGCTGTTAAAACTTCCCTACCTTCTTTTATAACTAAAACATCATCTTCAATGCGGATTCCACGCACATCAGCAAATTCAGATAAACGCTGCCAATTCACCACATTCTGATATTTTGAACGGACATTGGCATCATTTAAAATTGCTGGTACTTGATAAAAACCAGGTTCAATTGTGACTAACATTCCTGGATGCAGGGGACGATTTAAACGAAGGTAGCCTAAACCAAAGCGATCGCTCCTTTGGCGTCCCTCTTCATACCCTGCTAAATCGCCCAAATCTTCCATATCATGGACATCTAAACCCAGTAGATGACCGATACCATGAGGGAAAAACAGCGCGTGGGCATCCATCTCTACTAAATCTTGGGGATTTCCTTGTAAAATTCCTAACTCTACTAAACCTTCAGCTATGACCGTAGCAGCTAGCAGATGAATGTCCCCATATTCTACACCAGGGTGTATTTTGGCAATGCAAGCATCATGGGCTGCCAGCACAACATTATAAATATCTCTCTGGGTAGATGAAAATTTGCCGGAAACTGGCCAAGTGCGAGTAACATCACCGGCCCAACCCATCTCGGTTTCAGCACCAACATCAGCAAGTAGTAAGTCACCTGGTTGTAGAGGGTGGTGATACTGCTCGTTATGCAAAACTTCACCGTGAACAGTGACAATACTGTTGTAAGAGGTGGTCATATTGTGGGCAATAATTACCCCTTCCATCGCTGCACGAACTTCTGCTTCTAGCTTGGCTTGAGGTGTTGCTGCCATCCCAACTTTATGAACCTCAACAGTCACAGCAGCAGCTTTTCGCAACTGAGTTAATGCAGCTTCATCGTGGGTGAGACGGAGAGAAACGATCGCCTTAGCTAACTCCAAATCAATTCCTTGGGGAGGACTTTGTGGTAAAACCCATCTATTTAATAGCTGCGATTGCTGCGTCCAAGTAGCTGCATCTTGTACAGCAAGTGTGGCGGCATCTTCTATCCAAGACTCTAATTCTGCCATTGGTCGAGCCACATCCGCCCCAATATGCAGGGCTATTTCCTCGCGCGTTGGCATTTCTCCATGCCAAAGGGCGCTGCCGGATGATGGATCGTCCATGAATAGTTCTAGCTTACCCGCTTCTAAACGAATTGCCGCCTTTGATAATGGTAGTCCGGCAAAATAGAGAAAATGACTGCTAGCGCGAAACGGAAAGGGATTTGCTGGAAAGTTGCGCGGACTATTGCTACCTGACCACAAAATTGCTGGAAAATTAATCAGGTTGGCTAGTCGTTGCCGTCGGAGGCGTAAAGTATCGACGAGGGAAGTAGAAGTTTCTTGGATAAGCATAAATGTAAACTCAAAAAAGGATAAAGGTAACAGTTTTGCCTTTATTTAGTCGTTATCGTCTTTATCGTCATCATCTTTATCATCATTGCGATCGCCATCTTTCTCGTCACCATCTTTGTCGTCATCATCTCTGTCGTTCTGGTTAGGTTGTAGGACTGGTTTTTGTTGCTCAGTTGGAGCAAGTGGCTGCGGTACTTCAACAGCACAACTAATTAATCCTCCAGAAATTAGCGCTAAGTTGACAGCAGCAAAGATGCTTCTGAAGATTTTTATCCTCATGTTTCCGTTTTGCTTTAACATTGACCCTAGTTTTTGGAGATTGTATTCCTAACTTATAAGGTACTGTAAATGGTTGTTCTCATTTGGGAACGGCTGTAAAACTGAACCATACGCCACTTCAAAAGAATGGTAACAGTCTGCATAAATGTTTAACGCACTCCTGATAAATATATTGCTGTCCACTTTTCAAGGTGAATCTAATGGGACAAATCATTACCCAGGTTGATGCTTTTACCAATACAGTATTCGCAGGTAATCCTGCTGCTGTCTGTGTTTTGCTCACTCCCCAAGACGATCGCTGGATGCAGAATGTAGCGCAGGAGATGAATTTATCTGAGACGGCTTTTCTCGTTAGACAGGATGATGGCTTCAATTTGCGTTGGTTTACGCCCACAGTAGAAGTACCACTTTGTGGTCATGCAACTTTAGCTAGTGCCCATGTACTTTGGTCAGAGGGGCATCTGTCACCAAATGAAGTTGCGCGTTTCTACACCAAAAGTGGAGTGCTGATTGCTAAGTTGCAAGGTGAGTGGATTGAGTTAGATTTTCCTGTGAATCACTCACAAGCAACAGTCGCCCCGCGAGAACTCAAGCAAGCTTTGGGTGTACCGTACAAATCTGTTTTCTTAAATTCCTTTGGCTATTTAGTGGAATTGGAATCTGAGGATTTGGTACGCCAAATGCAGCCAAATTTCCAAATACTGAAAACTTTGCCGATTTCTGAGATCATTGTCACCAGCCTCACTCACCCTGATTCTCAATATGATTTCGTCTCTCGCTTATTTGCCCCAGGTTTGGGAATTGATGAAGATCCGGTGACTGGGGCTACTCATTGCTGTCTCGCCCCCTTCTGGCGCGATCGCTTGCACAAAAATGAGCTATTGGCTTATCAGGCATCCAGGCGCGGTGGGGTGGTGAAGGTATATTATGACGGCGGCGATCGCGTCTTTCTCGCCGGACAAGCGGTAACTGTTCTGCGAGGCGAATTATCAAGAAAGGCTGATAGCGCGGCGTTAGCGAGTCCGCTAGCGTCGGGCAGAGGGCAGGAAGCAGAAGGGAATTCTGATTGAGCAATCTAACACTGTCCTAACCTATGTGACTACGGCTATACCCCTCTTCTGTCACTTTCCGGGAAAGTGATCGCTAGAAGCCTCATGAGGCAATCAATACAAGCTATACTATTAGAAAAAAATAGGACTTGTATTTGTTATTAGAAAATAATCGCGCAATCGCTTGTTATACAAAAGCTCTAGATTTTAGAAAAGGCAAATGTTTTCGGAGAGTGACAGAAGAGGGATACTTTCAGTTAAAAAGTTCAGATTCATTTATTCACTTTCAACCCGCACTGAATTATCCATAGAATGACTGATTAAAAATCAAACTTAACGCGATGTGCGACTTAATATTCTGTAACAAGATCGTCGAACTGAAGAGGGTCACAATTGTGGCGATTAAGCCAGAAACAGACAGTATGAGCTAAAATCTTGCGATTGAGACGACTGGTAAGATGCCACATATCTCGCTTCTCGAATCTTCTCTATATGAAATCTCTCAACTAATTGACCAATTACTGTTTCAATTAGGCGACGAAAGCGTTGCATTAATCGAACCGAAGATTGGCTACGAGAGTCAGACATATTAGAACGCAGAGGGGTTTGTAAATTAATACCCATTCCTTCAAGTTCTCCTGACAAAAACTGACTTAAGTATCCCTTATCTCCGATTAATAAACCTTTAACTCGCGTGATTAAATCCCAAAGTGCTTCTCGTTCACTGCCATTTGCCGGAGTGAGAGTAAACCCACTAATAACTCCTGTGCCACTAATGATTAAATGCCCATGAAACCCATAATACGTCTGTTTCTTGGCAGCACAAAAGCCATAATCTGCTTGGGATTTAAAACTCCGGCAGTTGGGAGCGCGACTGAAGCCACACAAAGGTATTGGTAATCCATCAATTAAATGAAGTTGCTCAGAAAATGCCCCTAAAACCTGTGCTAATTTTTGTTGTAACAGTTCTTTGTACTGCCAACAATTAGCTGCTTGACGAATAAAAGCATAGCGACTCTTTAACTGAGGAAATAGCCCTAACCAATGACGGTGAAAGTATTTCCAAATGTCTTTGTCAGCATCTATTCCCAAAAACTCTGCAACTACTTCCATTGTTAAAACTTCACTCTCCCTTAAACTTGGAGCAAAACCTCGTCTCTTAATTGGGTATATCTGGGTGATTTCAATCAGTACATCGTCAACACAGCAAAATACAGCAATTGATTTACTCTTCTATAGAAAACATTTTTCCCTCATTCCACTCACTGGTAACGATTTTCTCGCTCCAGTGCGGATTGTGGGAATTTTCTTTTCAATCGTTTATATACCCGACTTGTGTAACGAAACAATAAGTCGCACATCGCGTAACTTAGTCAATTTCTATGAATCCGCAATCCTTTTTGATTTTCACAAACAGCGATCGCTCTGGAGAACCAAAAATTTTTGGATGAGCGATCGCATTCACAAAAATTGCCTCTGCTTTCACCTCAAAAACAGAGGCAAGTTTTTCTTAAACTTTTATATGGGTCGCCCGGGATTCGAACCCGGAACTAATCGGTTAAAAGCCGAGTACTCTACCGTTGAGTTAGCGACCCTTTCGCTGCATTTCGCAACTTTGCCATCATAGCACAAACATCTGTAGATATGTAAAGGGGTTTAGAAAAAATTAGCCGTCAACCTTATAGATGCTGTGTGACTAGCTCCTGGTGCTAACACAGTCAGGTTATCACCAGTATTGAGGGAGTTACGGGTGGCACTCCACGGTTCTAGACAGTAGAATTCTTTGCCTTTGACAGTCCAAAATACCAGGTAGGTAGAGAAATCATCATAATCCAAGGTGAGTTTTAACTTCCGGCTGCGATCTATCGCAGTAGCCGATTGACTCGTTAGCTGTCCAAAGGCGAAATCAATTTCATCACGGCTAAAGTCAAAATTGCCGTCAAAAGAGTGAATTTCCTTAGTTTGATTGTCTTGATACTGATTAGAGGGAATTTCCAACTCTAACTGAGTTTTATCACCACACAAAAAGTAGGGATGGAAACCAGCCGAAAAAGGCATTGGTGTGGATGATAAGTTTTTATACTGCTGGCGGACTTCTAGAGTATTACCTTGAAGTTCATAGGTGAAAGCCAGTTGAAAATCAAAAGGATAAACAGCCTTGGTTTGCTCATTGCTATTAAGAACGACAGTCAGACTGGCTTGATCTTTAGTATTTTGTTCTGTTGCTGACCACGGCAATTCACGAGCAAAACCGTGTTGCTTAAGAGTATATTTTTGACCGTCATGAGTGTAAGTATTATCTGGTAGATTGCCACAAATAGGAAACAAAATTGGATTCCCACCTCTGACACTCAACTCAGGATGAGTAAAGCGTTCAGCATCCAGATAGAAAATTTCTTGCCCTTGAATACGCCAACGGGTGATGATACCGCCGCGTTCTGGTACGACTTCTAACTGAGAACCAGCGGCTTCATCAGAAAGAATATAGGTCTTGTACTGTTGCTGTTGAACTGCAATGCTAAACACAAATTTTAGTCCTGGGTAAGGTGGAGTGCTGAGTGCTGAGTGCTGAGTAGAATATAAAAATACTCAGCACTCAGCACTCATAACTCAGCACTGTTTACTCGTCTTCTGCAAACACGAAACGATATAACTCACTGGGGTCTGGTTCAGGGCTGCTTTCGGCGAATTTAACTGCCTCGTCGATTACATCCTGAATTTTACGATCAATTGCTTTGATTTCTCCCTCATCCACCAGATTTTGCTCCACCAAATAAGTTGCCAACTTCTTAATTGGGTCACGGGCGAACCAAAATTCTTTCTCCGCTTTGCTTCGCATTTCATCTGGGTCAGCCAAAGAGTGACCCCGGAAGCGGTATGTAAGCGCCTCAATTAATGTTGGACCTTCACCTGCACGGGCACGGGCTACAGCTTCTTGGGCCACAGCTCGGACTGCTAGTACATCCATACCATCTACTTCCACGCCCACCATGTTAAACACACTGGCTTTTTTATAAATCTCTGGCTGGGAAGTGGCTCGTTCGTGAGACATCCCAATGGCCCACTTATTATTTTCGACTACAAACAGAATTGGCAGTTTCCATAAAGCTGCCATATTTAGCGTCTCAAAAAACTGACCGTTATTAGCTGCACCATCGCCAAAAAAGCAAGCTGTCACTTGGTCAGCATTTTTATCTCCCAGCACTTCGCGGCGGTATTTGCTTTGAAAAGCCGCTCCAGCCGCTACAGGAATTCCCTCAGCCACAAAAGCATAGCCACCCAGCAAACGATGTTCGGCAGAAAACATGTGCATGGAACCACCGCGCCCTTTGCTGCAACCTGTGGCTTTGCCAAATAATTCTGCCATTACCTCTCTTGCTGGTACGCCCGCACTCAGAGCATGAACGTGGTCGCGATAGGTACTACAAACATAATCTTCACCCGGTCGCATTGACTGTACAACACCACTGCAAACGGCTTCTTGACCGTTGTACAAATGGACAAAACCAAACATTTTGCCCCTGTAGTACATTTCAGCGCACTTGTCTTCAAACAAGCGCCCTAGTACCATGTCCTCATACAACCGTAACCCTTCTTCTTTAGTAATGTGCGTAGTAGCAGGATTAAAAGTGGGTAAAGTACGCTCTTGAACCATTATTTTTGAGTATCCCTGTTGTACAACTTAAAGTTACGGTCTTAAATAAGTTGGTCTGATAACACCTCAGCTTTTAACAGGCTAGCGTTTGTAAGACTCAACAATCAAACTTTATTTATGCACCAAAAAAGGGTCTTAGGGAACAGCTGAATTTTTAATTTTTGATTTTTAACTTTTCAGCCCATACCCCGTGAGGATTTGACTCTAAGGGCAACATCTGCCGCTTTGGGTTTTTCTCTCTCACCAAAACAGTGCTGAGTACCGTTAGCGGAAGCGGGGCGTTTAGCCCGTGCTGAGTAAAAAGTAAAATTAGACCGATTAGGCATCAAATCAGTTACGAGTAGTGAGTACTTAGGAAAAGATTCACAAGTACTACGTCTTACTCATTACTTCTTACTCAGAACTCAGCACTCAAAACTCAGCACTCCTGAATATTCCCCTCCATAGACTAGCAATCAAGATAGACTGCTTTCTGCATATCCATTAACAATTTAAAAAAAAGGAAGCAAAAGTCTATATACCCAAATAGGTAATTGTAATTAAAGGTAAATTATGATATGATTTTCTTCTCCTGTTATCAGGGTCAACCCTCAATAGTGGTATTTTTATTACTGCTTCCTGGGGAAGTCCCGAAAAAATCAATCATCAATAGATTCTTGCAACCACAACAATTTTGCCGTGATTAAAAGCGGTAGTTGTGGTTTGTGGTATCGAAGGCTGATAATAGTCGTGTTAAACAAAAATACTAAGAATTAAGACAAACAATTGAGGCTTTCTAGGCGAAAGCAAAAAATTAGTACTAGAATGTGACTCAAAATTTCGGGAAGGTACAAAACGAGTTGTTGCAATATACACTTGTAGAGTAAATTCTACACGGCATTTTTATGGCACGGTTTTACAGGCCTGGAAAACTCTAGGTGAATTATGTTGATCACGGTGCAGGGGAAGTAGGCTGTGCGAATTCCGCTAGATTACTACCGAATTTTAGGACTACCGTTAGCGGCAAGTGAAGAACAATTGCGACAGGCATACAGCGATCGCATTGTACAACTGCCACGACGTGAGTATTCTCATGCAGCAATTTCTTCTCGTAAACAACTCATAGAAGAAGCTTACGTGGTTTTATCAGATCCAAAACAACGCAGTACCTACGATCATCTCTATCTTGCCCACGCCTATGACCCTGATAACCTTGCTGCTGCCGCAGTAGCACTGGAAAATCGTCCACCAGAAAGCACCAAAAGGGGTAGTGACACCCAGAGTCTAGGTATTGAAATTACCCAAGACGAATTAGTTGGCGCTTTATTAATTTTGCAAGAGTTAGGAGAATACGAACTTGTATTGAAACTAGGTCGTCCGTACCTAGTAAATAAAAGCGGTGCTACAAGTTCAAGAAAAGGTAATAATTTAGCAGACGAAGAAATACACGAAAGTGCTGAACATCCTGATGTCGTTCTCACTGTCGCCCTTGCTTGTCTAGAATTAGGTCGCGAACAGTGGCAGCAAGGTCACTACGAAAATGCCGCTATATCCCTAGAAACTGGTCAAGAACTGCTAGTGCGCGAAGGGTTGTTCGCCAGTGTCCAGGCAGAAATTCAGGCGGATCTTTACAAATTACGACCATATCGAATTTTGGAGTTGTTGGCACTCCCTCAAGAAAAGACTGCCGAACGAAACCAAGGCTTGGAATTATTACAAAACCTCTTAGAAGATCGTGGCGGGATTGATGGCACGAACAATGATGACTCTGGTTTAAACATAGATGACTTTCTGCGATTTATTCAGCAGTTACGCAACCATTTAACAGTTGCAGAGCAGCACAAGTTATTTGAAGCCCAAAGCAAACGCAATTCTGCTGTCGCCACTTACTTGGCTGTTTATGCCTTAATAGCAAGGGGATTTGCTCAACGGCAACCTGCTTTAATTCGTCAAGCAAGACAAATGCTCATGCGTCTGGGCAAACGCCAAGATGTACATTTAGAACAGTCTCTATGTGCATTACTCTTGGGACAAACTGAAGAAGCGACTCGTGTTTTAGAACTTAGTCAGGAGTACGAAGCTTTAGCTTTTATTCGGGAAAAATCTCAAGACTCTCCAGATTTGTTACCAGGGCTGTGTCTATATGCAGAACAGTGGTTGCAACACGAAGTATTTCCCCATTTTCGCGATTTAGCGAACCAGCAAGCTTTCCTAAAAGATTACTTTGCTAACCAACAGGTACAAGCTTATTTAGAAGCACTGCCAACGGATGCGGAAACAACTAATGAATGGGCTGTAATTAACCCCCAGTATTTTCCCAAAACCCAGACAAATAAGCCCTCTTTCCACAACAATTCAACTAAGACCTCAGCGCAATTTAATCACAGCAGAACACCTGACCTAGATTTGCCAGAAACACCAACAAAAGAAACACCCGAATATTCAAATATCTCACCACCAATGTGGAATTCATCTGGGAGTATAAAATCAGAGGTTCCTGCTGCTGAAAGAATGAGCAGAGGCTCTAATCAGCATTTGAATGGTTCAGCTAAAACTGCTGCACCGGGTCATAACCAAAAGCGTAGGCGGAGAAAACCTACTCCATCTGCTAGCCGAGAGCGTGTACCAGATAATCGTCCTCATTCTCGTCGTCCCCGACGACGGCGAACTTTTGCTAACACCATCGAAGGTAAAACACGGCTGGTATGGAGAGTGTTTATTTCTTTGGTGAGTATATTAGTTTTCGGGGTATTAGCCACAACAACTTTTGGATGGTTAAAAAATCTGTTTTTCCCCAAACCACCTTTACCTATTTCACAGTTGTTTGTAGAAATAAATCAACCACCAGTATTTATTCCTCCTCGAAATAGTAAACCACAAGTATTAGATGGGCCTTTAACAGATACAACGGCCGAGGACGTGATTCGCACTTGGCTATCTACCAAAGCAGCAGCTTTAGGCCCGAATCATGAGATTAATAATTTAGAGCAGATTTTAACTGGTTCAGCTTTGTCTCAATGGCGGCTGATTGCTCAACAGGATAGGTCAGACAACCGATACCGGAAGTACGAGCATAGTCTGAAGGTGGAATCTGTTGAGAGAATTGATTTATTTGCAGATCGTGCCGCAGTGGAAGCTACGGTTAGAGAAGTGACGCAGTTATATGAAAATGGTCAGTTCAAAACCTCTTCTAACGATAATTTGCGAGTTCGGTACGATTTGATTCGACAACGAGGCAAATGGCGTATTCAGAGTACATCTGTTGTCAATCAGATAATCAGGTAAGTTGGAATTTTTAGGTGATGATCTGCGACAAGGTTTTACTTCAAAGCTGGGCTAAATGTAATTCCACAAATGGAGTTAATACTTCACCCGTCCAAATACCTTCTATTAAGCTCATATCTCTACTTACAGAACCGTATATTGTTACCTTTTCATTTGGACTGTTATAGATAAATCGGAACTGATAATTACCTGGCTTGAGAGATTGAAAAAACCATGTACCACTATCTCCACTGGTGATGCTAAATCCAAATCGATTACCCCAAGTCCCAAAAAATTTTATCTCAGGAAAGTATGTTACACTCTCTCCTGGCATAGCGAGAGGGTAATCAGATTCTAAAGATGTTGAAGCTCTAATCCAACCACCCTCCAATGGAATGACTGCGTTTGCATTCACAAGTTCTGGAAATAAGGTGAAATAAAAGCTAAACCTAAGAGGATGTTTTAAAAGTCCTCTTGTCGGTAACAAAAGGTTTTAGATACCCCTAAATCCCCCTTAAAAAGGGGGACTTTGATTCCGGTTCCCCCCTTTTTAAGGCTACGGTGTATACACAAGTCAAATTACCCCCCTTAATCCCCCCTTGGAAAGGGGGGAAACAAGAAAATCTAGTTCCCTCCCCTTTACAAGGGGAGGGTTAGGGTGGGGTAAACCCTTGGTTAATCAGCTATTTGATACTTGTGTATACACCGTAGCCTTTTTAAGGGGGGTTAGGGGGGATCTAAACGTGTCTAAAATCACACCAAAATACTTTTAAAACAACCTCTAAGAGGAGTTAGGGTGTTATTAGTAATCCGTATACCAATCTGTACAGAATATTTAGGAGAAAAATATCCTGGCGGTATTGGTAATAAAAATTCCAAATTGCTCAAAAGTTTCTGTATTAGATTTTTTTTGGTAAGCACAACATTCGCTCCGGTACTAAAGTTTCAAACTGGATGCCATCCACTTCAACGGCATTAATTTTATTTGATCCACTTGATGTCATATTGGCTGCTTTCTCAAGGACATCTTCATGCGCCATCAATACTCTAGGCGCATAGCTTAATGTCATTATCCTGAAAAAGAATAATAATTTCAGAAAATTTTTTATTCCCCGGAACTTCCCAATACCTCTAACAAACTCTTCAACATCAAATAAGCAGAAGTCCCTCCTGGGTCTTGATGTCCAATACTCCGTTCCCCCAGGTAGCTAGCCCGTCCCTTTTTCGCCTGCATCGGTATAGTTTCTTGCAACCCCCTTTGGGCTGCTGCTACAGCTTTTTGCATAGCTTCCAGCGTTCCCTGACTTTCTTCTACAGCTTGCCCACAAGCAGCTACAGCCG
The DNA here is from genome assembly GCF_014023275.1 of Nostoc edaphicum CCNP1411. Taxonomy (NCBI): domain Bacteria; kingdom Bacillati; phylum Cyanobacteriota; class Cyanophyceae; order Nostocales; family Nostocaceae; genus Nostoc; species Nostoc edaphicum. The sequence goes on along the minus strand of NZ_CP054698.1, from coordinate 3,222,120 downwards.
GAGATAGCACATCCACCATTGTTTTATCTCCTAGTTGCGCTTTTCCACGTTGCACCACGCCGTCTAAGCCTGCTTGGAGTATCGCTAAAACATCTTGTTCTGTTAATTCTTGCTTACCAACGACTGCTGTACTTGCTCGTAAAAACCAAGTGCCATAAAGAGGGCCACTAGCACCGCCAATAGAAGAAATCAAGGTCATACTCACGGCTTTGAAAATGCTGCTGATGTCTTTGTCTGTAAGAGTTGGTAACTGAGCGCTTACCTTTTTGAAGCCTCGATCCATATTGATTCCGTGGTCAGCATCTCCGATCGCAGCATCTAATTCTGTCAAATAGGCTTTATTCTGCTCTATCTCTGTTGCATAAGCCTGCAACCATTGTAATATCTGCGCTTGACTCACCATATTAAAATAATTCGTAATTTAAAGACGGTTTCAGACTGTTATTTAAGGAAAAATCACCTATCGATAAGAATCTGCTAAACTTCACGATTCTTAACCATGCTAGCTTCCTCGTGTAGCTGACAGAAGTCCCACAATCCAATAGGCTGATCTTAAAGTGGTAATTTTTTACCAAGCTCATCTGCACAAAAAAGTAGATGACTATGTGCAACATGTTGCCTATTTTCTCTCATCACTTAGTCGTTAATAACTACATATACAGAAAATGCCCCTGAAAATCGTCCAGAACTTTGATGGCAATTTCACTCTTGAAGCACAAGCCCAAGAAACTCTATTCAATTTATTGACAAGCGTTGCTTTCTTAAACCAAATTTCTCAACAGTTGGGATGTGAACAAGTTAAATTTACAGAATTACTTTTCCAACCAGTTCCTTACAGCTTAACTACCACTAAAGGAATGCCAGCAGAATTTGAGAAGTATCATGAATCTGATGAATATGCCATCATCAACGTACCACCAAATTTCATGTTTAATGCTAAGATTTTTAAACCCAGTCGTCTTTGTGCAATTTACCAGAAATTGGGTAATGCTTAATTTTCAAGATAGATTTAATTCAAGAATTCAACACCCAGAAGTCAGAATTTAAAAAGAATGCAGCATAGATAGTACATTTATGGATAAAATTTTCTCCTAATTATTTAACTATTCTGACTCCTGAATTCTGACTCCTGAATTCTTACAATTTAAGTAATTTTCACTTTTGAAGGCAAATAGCAAGTTTGATATTTGATCTATGGCTACTGAAACAAATCTTTCTTCTTTGGCAACCCTAGAATACATTTCTTATATTGACGCTCAGGGTCAATTGCCCGAACAATTTCAGGGTAAAATCGGGATATATGCGATTTTTGACCAAGAAAAAGTACTCCAATTTGTAGGATACTCTCGTGATGTTTACCTTAGCCTCAAGCAACATTTAGTCCGTCAGCCACAGCAATGCTATTGGGTTAAAGTTCAAACTATTGAACGCCCTAGTCGCACAATTTTAGAAAATACTGAAAATGCTTGGATTGCTGAAAATGGCAGTGTGCCTTGGGGAAATGGGGATAACAAGGAAAAATGGACTGATCCCATTGATGTCAAGGTGGTAATGACACCTGAAGAACAAGCAAATTATCAAAATCCAGCTAATGATGAATTAGCAACAAGAAAAATTATTAAAAATGTGGCGCGGAGAGTAGAAGCAGAAATTTCAAAGCAATTATTAGAAATGCGAGGCTTGAAAATGGAAATTCGCTTCAATCCTAAATTGAAAGAAGAAGGTTTACTAGATTTGAAATGAAGGTAGTTTTGGGGAAAACTATCTTATGAATATCACTTGTAATCTCCCATGACAATACAGCTGCTAAACGATCGCTATCAAGTTATCCGCACACTGGGTGCTGGTGGGTTTGGTGAAACCTATCTAGCAGAAGATACGTATATGCCTTCAAAGCGTCCTTGTGTGGTTAAACAGTTAAGACCAATTCACAACAATCCCCAAATTTATCAGTTAGTGCAAGAGAGGTTTCAACGCGAAGCAGCGATTCTTGAAGAACTTGGTGGGGCAAATGACCAAATTCCGGCATTGTATGCCTACTTCTCCTCTGGGGGACAATTTTACTTAGTTCAGGAGTGGGTTGAGGGCGATACCCTAACTGGAAAAGTCCAAAAGCAGGGGCTATTTAGTGAAGGCGCTGTCCAGGAATTATTCATGAATTTATTACCCGTCCTGGATTACGTCCACTCTCGGCATATCGTTCACCGCGATATTAAACCGGATAACATCATTGTGCGTAATCAAGATGGTAAATCGGTGCTAATTGATTTTGGTGCTGTGCGGGAATCAATGGGAACAGTAGTAAATTCTCAAGGCAATCCTACCAGTTCGATTGTGATTGGTACACCCGGTTATATGCCGAGTGAACAAGCCGCAGGTAGACCAGTTTTTTCTAGTGATTTATACAGTTTAGGAATGACGGTAATTTATTTGCTGACTGGTAAACAGGCGCAGCAACTAGAAACCGATTCCCAGACGGGGGAAATTGTTTGGCGACAGTATGCTGGTCATATTAGCCCAATTATGGCAGGAGTGATTGATAAAGCGATCGCTTATCATCCGCGCGATCGCTACCCTACAGCCAGAGCAATGCTGGATGCTTTGCAGAGCATAGCAAATCCAATTCCACCGACGCAACCCCTCTTGACTCAACCAACTGTAGTCTCTGCACCACCGCCTCAGACAGTACCAGTCAAACCACAGCCTAGCCCTCAAAGTGGTAATAGTCAGAATAATATCCTCATGGGCAGTTTGATTGCAGGTGGGTTAATTGGTGCATCTGTGATTATTAGTCAAGTGTTACCAAAATCTTCTCAACCCATAACAGACAAAACGGTATTACCTTCAGAAACACCGTCAAATGTCACCACCCCGGTGATAGAAACTCCCAAAATTACACCAACTACCCCATCTGTTCCAATTCAATCTATACCTTCCTTAACAACATCAGTACCACCAGTAGATACCACCGCCGCCAACATTTTTTTATGGCTTTCCCAAAGACGGGTAACTGATGCAGATTTGGATGGTAAAGACGGTTTGGAACTTGATATAATGCGAAATTCGGTTTTTGCCATTCATGGACGCCGCTTTGATACTCCAGAATTACAAGATTATTTTAATAACCAATCTTGGTATCGTCCTATATATTTACCAAAAGCGTTTCCACTTAGATTACTGTCAAAATTAGAGCAACAGAATGTAGACTATATCAGCAAATATCAAGACCGTTATGGCTTGAGACATTTTAAAAAATAAGTTTTTCACAATAGGGCAATGGGGGAGTTCAGCACTGGGAACTCAAAACTTATAACTATTTTGGCCCACGCCCTTGCGTAAGTCCTAATATTTAGTTTGGACTTATCAAAAAATTTTTTGCTACTGATTTACATAATATCTAGGTTAGGTTATGTAGTATATCAGACAAATTTATGGACATTAAATACCCTAAAATCGAAAGACATTAGGGGCTAATCCTAGCGAAATGTATATGGGGTGAGAAAAAAACTATATTTGTCTGCCATAAACTACATCTCCAGATACTGGGCAGTTTCAGAACCAGGAATTTATATTCAATATATAAGATAGCTATCTTTGAGATTAGCAATCCATAAGTTAAAGAAATGCCATTTTTATATTTTCTTTGTTATTTTGTATTTAACGGGACAGTTCTTGATCATTTGGTGGGTTTAAATAACAATTAGTTAAACCATTTCTCTCCAGAGATGCATGTAAAATCTTTGCATTGTGCTTGTCTTCGTTATCTTCACAATGCAAAATGACCAGACAGATTACATGGCAATATTCCCAATCGGCAAATAGTTCATCTACACAAGGAAAACCTTGCCTAAAACTATGCTTAAAACAAATAATCAGCGTATTTTTCTGCCTGCTTTTATTAAACCTTTAGAAGAAAAGAATCAAATAGGTAGTAAAAAGCAATTTGCTCAACCTAAATTAGATTTACTGCAACCATTACGTCAATGGCTGGACAAAATTGAGATTCAGAATCGGAAATTCGCCAAATTTATTGCTAAACTGATCCCCGCCCAGTGTCCGTTCGAGCGTGATATCATGCTTTTTGGTCGCATAATAGGTCACATTCCGCCAATGTGCAAACTCAATCCGCTTTATAACGAACTTGTCTACTTGCGTTTTCGCGCTTTGTGTTATCTAGTAGATCAGTGTGGAGAGGATATTCAATCCTACTGCTGAACATCACTAGAGAAAACACTATCTATATGGAAATTAAAATTGAGCGTCAACCCAGACAAGAACATCTCAATGAATTAGGTGTATTTAAATGGGAAGTTTGGAAAAAGGAAGTCTCAAAATTTCCTTGGACTTATGATTCTCAAGAAACTTGTTACTTTTTGGAAGGAGACGTAGTTGTTACTCCTGATGGTGGACAGCCAGTGCAAATGGGTAAAGGCGATTTAGTGATTTTTCCCGCTGGTATGTCTTGCACATGGGAAATTACCAAGGACGTAAAGAAGCATTATTACTTTGATTAGTCAAGATTCAAAATTGATCCCCTTTGTTTTCTTGATGATCCAGAAAACCAACATCTCATCACTCAATTTTGATTTGTATTATAGGGAAGTTCGCGGCGAGTATCGTAGGATAAAGTGGCAGAGTCGGTAAATTCCTTATATCCATATCTGTCGAAACTCGTTGCGATTCCATTCCCTAAACAATATTCATAGAAATAGATAGTCTGATTTTCTCAAAATTTGGCAGTAGACAATGATCCCCGACTTCTCAAAGAAGTTGGGGATATTGGATATTGTGCGATCGCTACCACAGGGAATATTGGGAGTTCATAATCGTATTAGTGGGAGTTTATATGCTCTTTAGCAGAAAAAGGTTTGATCCCACGGCAATTTTATTGAGGAAAATCATTAACAATGCTACTACATTTAAGTACTTGGCAAGAAGTTGAAGCTTATTTACAGCAGTCCAAGGGGATTATTTTCCCTATTGGTTCCACAGAACAACATGGCCCAACGGGGTTAATTGGCACTGATGCGATTTGTGCAGAAGCGATCGCAGCTGGTGTTGGTGATGCAACTCAAGCGATCGTTGGCCCTACAATCAATGTGGGTATGGCACTGCATCATACTGCTTTTCCTGGCACAATCAGTCTGCGTCCCAGCACTTTGATTCAAGTAGTGCGAGATTATGTAACTTGTTTAGCCAAAGCTGGTTTTAGCAAGTTCTACTTTATTAACGGACACGGCGGGAACATCGCTACCCTCAAAGCGGCTTTTTCAGAAACTTACGCTCATTTAGAAGATTTGCAGATTCCCAATGCTCAACAGGTGCAATGTCAAGTTGCAAACTGGTTTATGTGTGGTTCTGTATATAAGCTAGCTAAAGAATTATATGGGGATCAAGAAGGTTCTCATGCAACGCCAAGTGAAGTAGCCCTCACCCAGTACGTTTATCCAGAGGCGATTAAGCAAGCACCCCTTTCACCAGAAGTTGCAAGTGGACATAGGATTTATAGCGCAGCTGACTTTCGAGTACATTATCCAGATGGACGCATGGGATCAAATCCGGATTTAGCAACGCCAGAACACGGTAAGCAATTTTATGATTTGGCGGTGAAAGAACTTAGCAAGGGGTATTTGGAATTTGTGAACGCAGAATAAAAACTTATAGGTGATATGACGAAAGTTTTAGCAGTGCTGCAACAAGGTTTAAATTCCCAAGAACACACGGAGTTTGTTGTGCCTTTAGCTTAGTAAAACTTAATACAAATGAATTGAAAAATACAAATTGTTCATGTAAAACGTGATATATGAGCCGGTAAAAGTTTCCCCTTTTTCACACAATCTCCCTGGGGAAGTTAGTTAATAGCATTTGTTGGTGTGAGGTAATTCTAGAGAGTTCCGGCGAATAGGGAGAAAGTATTTGGCGAAAGTCATTGAAAACAGTACAAGTCTCAATTCCTGAGAATTGGGAAAGTTTGTTGTCAGCGATTTATAAACAACACAGTTATGTCCACCACTCTCGGAAGAAGCGAAAGCGGCAACCTGTGGGATCGTTTTTGTCAATGGATTACTAGCACCGACAATCGGCTTTATATCGGTTGGTTCGGCGTTTTAATGATTCCTACCCTATTGACCGCTACCATCTGTTTCATTATTGCCTTTATTGCTGCACCCCCCGTCGATATTGACGGCATTCGGGAGCCAGTTTCTGGTTCCTTATTATACGGCAATAACATTATCACTGGTGCTGTTGTACCCACATCTAATGCCATTGGTTTGCACTTCTACCCAATTTGGGAAGCTGCTTCAATGGATGAATGGCTCTACAACGGCGGCCCTTATCAGCTCATTGTCTTGCACTTCTTGATTGGGATCTTCTGTTGGCTCGGTCGGCAATGGGAGTTAAGCTATCGTCTGGGGATGCGTCCTTGGATTTGCCTTGCTTACTCTGCTCCTGTAGCTGCTGCAACTTCGGTTTTCTTAATTTACCCAATTGGTCAAGGTAGCTTTTCTGACGGGATGCCTCTTGGCATTAGCGGCACTTTTAATTTCATGTTGGTATTCCAAGCCGAGCATAATATCCTGATGCATCCATTCCATGAATTCGGTGTAGCTGCGGTGTTCGGTGGTGCTTTTTTCGCAGCAATGCACGGTTCTTTGGTGTCTTCCTCTCTAGTCAGAGAGACAACTGAAGCTGAATCTATAAACTATGGGTACAAGTTTGGTCAAGAACAAGAAACCTATAGCATCGTAGCGGCTCACGGTTACTTTGGGCGGTTAATCTGGCAATATGCCAGCTTTAACAACTCGCGTTCCTTGCACTTTTTCTTAGCCGCTTGGCCTGTAGTTGGTATCTGGTTGACGGCATTAGGTATCAGCACGATGGCATTTAATCTCAACGGGTTCAACTTTAACCAATCAATTCTGGACTCCAAAGGTCATGTAATTAATACATGGGCAGATGTGCTAAACCGCGCCAATTTAGGTATAGAAGTAATGCACGAGCGCAATGCTCACAACTTCCCCTTGGATTTGGCGGCTGGTGAGGCATTGCCTGTGGCAACGATGTCTACGATGGGCTACGCCTACGCACCTGCAATACATGGTTAATAGTAATTTTAAATTCACCGCGCTCTCTGTTTAGAGGGCGCTTTTTTTATGAAGCTCTAGTTATACAAAGATTTACACAGCTAAAATATTAAAAAAATATCTGGTGTATTTGGGTACAATTACTAAATTGTTACTCATTTACATTAGTAAATGCATTGGTATAAATAAAAATAATTATCAAAACTGTGAGCAGTGAGTAAACTAACTACTGGTGGTTATTCCAAGGGTTTAAATTTATTGTGTTTCCACTGACTAAAAAATCTCAGATTTTAGTTTTTGTCTCAATTCAATATAAAATCTAAAACTTAAAATCCAAAATCAACATGGCAGACCTAACTCCTAATTCTAGTTTTAGTTTGACACTGCGCTTGCAGATTCCTAATCGTGTAGGAATGCTGGCGTCAGTAACCCAGGCGATCGCAACCACTGGTGGTAATCTCGGTCAAATTGATTTAATTGAGCAAACCCGCAAAGAGTCCACCCGCGATTTGACTGTGGATGCTGCTAGTACCGAACATGCTGAAACCATTGTGCAAGCAGTGAAAGCATTGCCAGATATCAAGTTACTCAGTGTCTACGATCGCACCTTTAATTTGCATCGCGGTGGCAAAATCAGCATTACCAGCAGAATTCCTCTGAAGAGTGTTTCCGATCTAGCAATGGCTTACACACCCGGAGTCGGTCGAATTTGTACAGCGATCGCTCAAGACCCAGAGGAAGTTTACAATTTAACCATCAAACAAAACACTGTTGCTATTGTTACCGATGGTAGTGCCGTTTTGGGTTTAGGAAATCTCGGCCCAGCAGCGGCTCTCCCAGTTATGGAAGGCAAAGCAATGCTGTTTAAAGAATTTGCCGGGCTGGATGCTTTTCCCATCTGCCTTGCTACCCAAGACACAGAAGAAATTATCCAGGCAGTTAAGAATATCGCTCCGGTATTTGGGGGCGTGAATTTAGAAGATATTGCTGCACCTCGCTGCTTTGAAATTGAAAAAAGATTGCGCCAAGAGTTAGATATCCCCGTTTTTCATGATGACCAGCATGGTACAGCGATTGTTACCTTGGCAGCGTTGTTCAATTCTCTAAAGCTGGTAAATAAGGCAATGGGGGAAATTCGCATCGTAATTAACGGTGCTGGGGCGGCTGGAGTGGCGATCGCTCGGTTACTGAGGAAAGCTGGAGCAGAAAAAATCTGGATGTGCGATTCTAAAGGGATTATCTCTACTAGTCGCACCGATTTGACAGAAGAAAAACTCGAATTTGCTGTGAAAGCTCAGGGTACATTAGCGGGTGCAATGCAAGGCGCAGATGTATTTATTGGTGTCAGTGTACCCGGAGTTTTGACACCAGAAATGGTGCATTCGATGGCGAAAGACGCAATTGTGTTTGCAATGGCAAATCCCATTCCAGAAATTCAGCCAGAATTAATCAGTCAAGATGTTGCGGTCATCGCGACCGGTCGCAGTGACTACCCGAATCAAATCAATAACGTGTTAGCTTTTCCTGGAGTATTCCGTGGTGCTTTAGATTGTCGGGCACAGACAATTACCACCACAATGTACTTAGAAGCTGCAAGTGCGATCGCCTCCTTAGTCAAGCCTTCAGATTTGAATCGGGAACATATTATTCCGTCAGTCTTTGATGAGCGTGTCGTCACTGCTGTTGCCGCTGCTGTGCAACGTGCAGCGCGTGAAGAAGGTATCGCTCGGAATTAATTAAAATAACGATTCTTATGGGATGGGTGTCTTGGTAATGAAACCCAAGCCTTCGATATACCCCCCTTAATCTCCCCAATGCATCCTACGGTGTACACACAAGTCGAATTACCCCCCTTAATCCCCCCTTGCTAAGGGGGGAAACAAGAAAATCTAGTTCCCTCCCCTTTGCAAGGGGAGGGTTAGGGTGGGGTAAAACTCTTAACGTCTGGTTTTTTCTTGGCAACTTGAGCTGAAATCAAAGCCTTGACATTCTGTAGCTTCCAGCAATTGCCTAACCGTATCACCAGGCTGACAACTCATCAAAGTTGCCCCAATCGCAGCCAATGTCAAAACAGTGGTTAGTGCCAGCACTGTAGCTCGTTTTCTAGGTTTGATTGTAGTGACTAAAGTATCTATCTCGGTGGCAGTACCAACAACCTGAATTCGCTGAAGTGTTTTTAAAGCAAAAGATGCATTGGCATAGCGACGTTTCCGGTTACGTTCTACCATTCTCATCAACCACAACCGAAAATGTGGACTGATTTGAGGAACTAATTTCTGAAAATTAAATCGATAGTTATCATCAATTAATTTCCCAATTTCAGCAGAACGAGTATTAGTAAGTAAGCAAATTAGCGTTGCTCCTAAACTATATAAATCTGATGCTTCCGTTAGAGGATGACCAAACTGTTCCTCTGGTGGCATAAAACCTGGAGTTCCGGCTACAAAGCTGCTCAGAGCTATTTTTGCACCCTGTATCCTAGCTAAACCAAAATCAACCAGATAAGCATTTAGTTTTTCATCAACCAAAATATTCTCTGGCTTAATATCCCGATGAATAATTGAGGGAACTTGCTTTTGCAGGTAAACCAAAATTTCTAAGATTGACAAAGCAATTTGCTTAATTTCTTCAGGATGAAAACTGCGTCTTATACCCAATGATGGGGCATTTTTATATTCCTGCACCATATAAAAAACCCCTGGTATTTCAAAGGAATCTACATAGCGAGGAATGCGGGAATGATTCAGTTGTTGCAAGATTTCAATTTCGCGTTCATAGGTTTTTATGCCTGACAAATCTGCACTTGCATGAGCAAAACAAAACTCTTTAATCACCACCTGTTCATTAGAGTTGAGGACATTAGCTAAATAAGTAATGCGTCCCCCTTCTCGGTTGCGCCCTAGTTCGCTGATGACTTGATAGCCTTGTTGGGAAAAATCTGGATGATGACTTAAGGGAATTATTCCTTTATGTTCATTACGCACATCAAGCTCCATTACATTCACCAGATGAGTTTGATTTTTTCAAAGTGCAATAAAAAATAAGAGTGACTCACCCAGATTGTTAGCCGCATTTTTACCTTGCACGCGCCCAGGTGCATAGGCACAAAGTTATTCTTGATGACGGACACTTTGCTCAATGTCATACGCAAGTGTTGTTAATGGACAGTTTGCCCTCGTCTTGAGTCTAGGCATGAAATTATAGCGGTTCTCGAATGGAAGCAATACACTTTGACCTTTCTCCTTTTAGGCTACGGTGTATACACAAGTCAAAAAAAAACTTGATTTTTCATTGTTCTCTCGTTTATCTCGTTCCCATGCAGAGCATGGGAATGCTCCTCGTTAAGGCTCTGCCTCCAATCTGGCATTGAGTCAGAGACTCAATGAATGCATTCCCAGTCAGAGACTAGGAACGAGGAAAGTCTTATCAAGCTAGGTTTTTAGGACTTGTGTATACACCGTAGCTCCTTTTAGGAGAGAGACTTTAAGTCTTACTCCCCTTCCCTTGCAGGGAAGGGGCTGGGGGTTAGGTCTGTATTTCATACAATTGAGAACCGCTATATTGACTAACTGAGTATCAAATTGCGAGTTAGGAGTTAGGAGTAAAACTTCTAATAATTTTTCAGTTCTAACTTTTAACTCCTCACTCTTAACTTCTAATTTAGAACTCTTGATATTGCGCCAGCCAATCGACAATCTGAGCATTGACAACATCTGGAACTTCATCGTGAGGACAATGACCGGCATTGGGAATGGGAACAATTTTGATTTCTTTGCCATTCTCACGCGCCTTTTCGTAAATCTTGGCCCCGGTAATTGGTGTCCAAGGGTCATCGGCACCCCAAATCACTAATATAGGACGTTCTACTTTGGGCAATAGTTCCTCTGGGCTTGGGCCAGGAGGCGCTGTGAGAATGGATGCGAAAACTTGTTGCGCTCCTGGGTCGCAAGAGGGAGTATAAAGTAAATCGACTAATTCATCGGTGACGGCTTGGCGATCGCGGTAAACTTGGTAGAGAGTACGGCGAATTTGGGCTTTTTGGCGAATGCGATTATAGACAAATTTACCTGTAATTGGCGATCGCACAAACCGATTAAAAGTTGCCATCACCATCCGTAGCGGCGGGTTCAGTTCGTGGGGACGATGACTCAAACCACCCGCAGAGTTTATTAAAATACCACCAGCAGCAATTTCTGGATGTTCTACCAGTACAATTAAGCTCAAAAGTGCGCCGATGGAGTTGCCAATAAATACAGCAGGTTCGTGTATATGTGCTGTGCAGAAATCTTTCAGCAGTTCCACCCAAACTTCCACGCTGTAATCAATAGGCGCTTTATCGGAACCACCAAAGCCTAAAAGGTCTATGGCAAATACTTGGTAGCCAGCATCAGCTAAAACTGGGATATTTTTACGCCAATGTCCAATGGAAGCACCAAAGCCGTGAACCAGTACCAGAGGTCGTCCAGTGCCCATGACAGTGTACTGAATTTTGTAGCCTTGCCAAGTCCAAAAGAATTTTTCAAAAGCGTCTTGGGTTGCAAGCGGTTGTGTACTTACAGTCATTATTAAGATTAATAAAGTGTTTCTTTAATATAGTAATTTTCTCTGACCGAAAGAGTGCTGAGTGCTGACTGAGTAAAAAACAATAATCACACTCAAAACTCCTATACTGATAACTCCTAACTCAAAACTCAGCACTCAGCACTCAGCACTCAGCACTCAGCACTCATTAGATGTTAGTTCCATCTACCCCAAGGGATTAATAAGTCAAGAAGTACTTAGTATCCCTTGACTTATTAGATGAATGGTGATGTGAGATGAAATACATAAATCAAAGTTACTTTGCTCAAATGAGCAAATTTGTTCTAGCTGTAACCTCAGTGGCAATATTTTCGCCAATATCTTCTGCATCGGCAGCTTTAGGGTTCTCTACTACCATCGCCCAAATATCTGATAATTCCACAAATCAACTACTTTTAGTTGATAAAAAAGTAGAAACAATGAATCGCACTCAGTTAAATAGTAATAAAGTTTCGGCAAAAGGGAAAAAAACAGGTTTTAGCCTTGCGATTTGGCAACCAGCAAATACTTTTTCAGAGGTAATTGCCCGCGTTTCTGTCAAGAGTAAAAGTCATAATAATTATTTACAAGAACGGTTTGTAGGCGATTATAAATACAAGATTAAACAAAAAGTAAAATTTGTTAAGGGGCTAAAAGCTAGCGATCGCATCGTCGTGCGATTGTATGATATTCAAAACCGCTTTATTGGCTACAGCGAATTTGAATGTTTGTCAGCAAATACCACAGTTAACCTGATTTTGTCAGCCAAACCTAATGAATACCAAGTTGTTCGCACTGTTTATGGTCTTGATGCTGACCAAGACGGCACTATTGACACAAATGCCACCACCTACGACTACTTTACCCAAATCAGGAAACAAGGTGTTATTTTCTTGAGCAGTTCCCAAACCTTTCAAGGTAGTCAGTTCCAAGTAGAAGGTTTGTCAACAATTGCCAAAACTAGTGTTTATCCCCTCTCTTTCACTCAGGGAGATTATGCTTTAGTCCGTCAGTCGTTCGTTAACGCTTTTAGTTCCGATTTGGCAGATGTTTTGCAAGCTAATCCGGGTAGTTTGGTGCAGGTGATGGAAGTCAGCGATAACTCTAGCTACGACACTAGTCAAATGCTAATGAATTATCGCCAAATCAGTATGTCTCGAACTCTGCAAGTTGGTTTTTCTGATGTTTCCGTAAACTACTGGGCTAAAAATTTTATTACCAAATTGGCAACAATGGAAATTCTCGAAGGTTTTCCTGATGGGACTTTCCGCCCAGATGCACCAGTAACTCGTGCCCAGTTTGCGGCAATGCTACGGAAAGCCTTTGCCAAGGGGAAAATTCGCCAAGCTATTGCTTTTAAGGATGTCTCAAATCGATATTGGGCTTACAATGCCATTAGCGAAGTTTATCAAATGGGCTTTTTAAACACTGCTGTAGGCAAGGATTTCAACCCTAGCCAAAAGCTTTCTCGCCTTGATGTTTTGGTAGCATTAGCGCAGAGATTAAATTATCAAACTACTGGCTCCACGGATACAATCTTATCTGTTTACAGCGATGCAAATACTATTCGTCCTGAATATCGCAGTCTGATTGCTGCTTTGACACAACATGGTATAGTCGTCAACTATCCCAATGTGAACTTGCTAAATGCTGAACAGGTAGCAACCAGGTCTGAAGTGTCTGCTTTAATATACCAAGCCTTGTCTAGCACTGGAAAGGTTGCAAACATCTCCTCGCAGTATGTCGTTGGACAACAACAAGTTGCAGCTGAGGATTCGATGGAGCGCATCAAACCACGTCGCCATTGTAACCAAGGAATTGGTAATGGTGCTGAGGGATGCGACCCCGGCAATTCCCATCCTCACGGTGGTAGTAACGATGAAGGTGGACGTACTCCTGGCAAAAAGTAACACTATTTTTTTAAGAGACGCGATTAATCGCGTCTCTAGCTTGCTCAACTGTAAAACTAATTTCCTGACCATAGGAAATTTCCAGTGTATGACCATCAGGGTCTTGAATAAAAGCCCAGTAACCAACCGGAAAGCCCCAGTCATTTGGCCCATCCAGCAGTATTCCCTCAGCGCGTGCCTCATTGCACAGGCGATCGATTTCCCCACGATTCTGATAAGCTACGCCAAGATGGGATTGTGGTAATAATGCGCCTTCTACTTTAGCTGCTTTAATTAGGACAATCACAAAAGGTCTAGTCAGGTCACTAATCCAAGCAACATCTGATTGAGTTGCTTGATCAATGCGATGATGCACGACCGTCATCTGGGCATACTTTGCATAAAATGAGATACTTGCATCAACATCACTAACTGCAAGTGCAATGTGAGTAAAACCAAGATCAGACATAAAAAGAACTCCGTGTGTAGACTTAACCGGAAGAATGTAGGTATTGGCCTCATTGCTTACATAGAAAGCTGACACGATTGATAATGAAGGTAGGCGTTATCTTCACAAAATTTATGTTTTTAACTTGGTTCGACAGCAACTCTTGGTTACTGGAAATTGGTGGGAAAAGAATACTGATTGACCCTTGGCTGGTTGGTTCGTTAATTTTCAGCAACTTGGATTGGTTATTCAAAGGTTCGCGATCGCAAAATCGCCCAATCCCAGATAATATTGATCTGATTCTGCTCTCTCAAGGTTTAGAAGACCACGCTCACCCACCAACGCTTCAGGTACTCGACCACAGCATCAAAGTTGTAGCCTCTCCCAATGCTGCCAAGGTAGTACAGCAGTTAGGTTACACCCAAGTTACAGTATTGGCTCATGGTGAAACTTTCAGTTTAAATAATCAAGTTGAAATCAAAGCTTTCCCCGGCTCCCCCATTGGCCCTACTCTGGTAGAAAATAGTTATCTCCTCAAAGAATTGGAGAGTGGTCTAACTGTATACTACGAGCCTCATGGTTATCATTCTCCACAACTTCAGCAATCTGCACCTATCGATGTCGTGATTACACCGTTTATTGACATGACATTGCCTTTGCTTGGGCCGATTATTAAAGGCAAAAATAGTGCTTTGGAAGTAGTAAAGTCATTACAACCTCAAGTAATAATACCTACGGCTGCTGGTGGTGATGTGGCGTTTGAAGGATTGCTGATGAAATTGATTCAGACTAAAGGAAGTGCTGAAGAATTTCGTTCGTTACTAGAGAAGAACAATATTTCAACACGGGTACTTGAGCCGAAACCAGGCGATCGCTTTGAACTACCATTAGAAAAACGAGCATTAGCAATTTAAGCTCACATTTTCCACCAGGTGATTAGAAATCGCGGCTATACAACTTAAGTCCACTAAGAAAAAATCAAGGTTTTTAACCCACGGAGGTGGGTTTTGTCTGTGTAGCCGCGACTTCTAGTCGCCAGGTCTAATTTCGTTCCATAGCTGAATTATCTTGCATATACACTTCCCTAATCGGAAAAGGAATTTGAATTCCGGCTTTCTGATAGCGTTTATGTAACTTCTTAACAAATAGATGTTTACCAATACGCTGATCAAAGTATTCATTTACGCGCATATAAAGCGTAAAATCTATACTAAAATCATTAAAAGTATGAAATCTGATAAACGGTTCACTCTCTTTTAATTCCGGTGCAATTTCTTGCATGACTTCTTTGGCAACTTCTACAGTCACTTTTTCGACTTCTTCCAAATCGCTATCATAACTTACACCCACATCCATTGTTAAAGTAATTTCCTTTGCGGGTAAATGGTAGTTGGTGAAAATGGCAGAAGACAACTTAGAGTTAGGAACAATAACTACATTATTTGAAATTTCTTTAATAGTCGTATTGCGCCAAGAAATATCTATAACATATCCCTCATGTCCAGCATCTAACTTCACATAGTCTCCGGTTCTAACTTGCTTAGATATAATTAAGTAAAAACCAGAAAACAAGTTTGCAAGTGTGTCTTGAAGTGCTAAACCAACTGCTAAACCACCAATCCCTAAAGTTGTGATGATCGGTGTAATTTGAACACCTACCGTTTGCAATATGATTAATGTTCCCAAAACTAAAACAGTAATCTTAGCAAGGTTAGAAATTAGCGATGTGGGAACCCCTTCCGTTCTGCGAATAAATAAATTAACAAAACCAGCAGTCAATCTTGCTAAAACTAGGGTTACTGAATACAGCAGTGCGATCGTCAGAATTTTTTGCAATACAATTGCAACATCTGGCTTGAGTGGAGAACTCAGAATTGCCCAAAAGAAACCGCCAATGACAAACCAAATAAAAGTCATGCGGTGCAGAGAGTGAAATATAATATTACCCCCGGCAATTCGTTTGTTATTAACGAATGTTTCAAGTTTTTTGAAGATAACTTTTTCACCAATTATCCCAGCCAGTAAGCCACCTAGAATAAATGCTATCGACGGAATCCATTCGATCATATCAATTTTAAATTTGGAATTTTAGATTTAGGAGAGCAGCATTTTTGCTGTGATTATAGCTAATTTTTACCTTGTTAGTACAAAAAATCAACTATCGCTCGGCTTTGAGAAAAAACAATCTGAACACATTTTATATCTGGTAGTTCCTTCTGAAGCCTAACGATAAATTTTTCTGATCTACGACTTTGCGCCAAACCAACAAGAGTGCTGTAATTTCCCAAATTAATCTAGTATAGATTGTAATATAAATTTCTCCCTATGCCAGCTAAAGACATTTACCATAATGCGGTTAGAAATGCCCTATAAAAAGATAGTTGGCAAATCACCAAAGATCCATTTATTATCAAATGGGGTACAAGAAATTTATATATTGACTTAGGTGCAGAAAAACTCATAGCTGCCGAAAAAAGTGGAGAGAAAATAGCAGTCGAAATTAAAAGCTTTATAGGCGCTTCTCCAGTCACTGATCTAGAAAATTATTACTTGAACTAATATCTGGGTCAATACGGTTTGGTTAAGACAAAAGACGCGATGAATCGCCATCTCTACAATAATCGGTCTTTTGTAGAGACGGCGATTTATCGCGTCTTTGTGATAAATTATCGAATCTTTGTGATCTAAAATTTTCATCAAAAAGCCTTAACGAACCGTATTGATATCTGGGTTATTACCTGGAAATTATCAACTAACTTTTTGCTGTCCGGCTGAAGATTCGATAGTATAACCATGTACTAGTTTCTTTTAAGGGAAATAGTAGATAGGTAAGAGGATTTATTGTCACAATAATATTTCGGAAGTCTCGCCGCGCCAAAAATAAGATAGCACGAGCAACTTGCGGTGCAGACATCACTCCATAAGGATTCAGTTGACTCTTAAATGGGCCAAGAATTAACTTGCGAATTACACAATCCCCATCCAAGCGCTTAAGGGTAATTATATCTCCTAGCGATCGCTTGCTGAGTTCATAAAGCGGACTCAGCGCTGGAGAAACCTCAGCCTCAGAAGTATTCACCCAGATTTCCTTAGTTGCTTTTGCTTGTGGCCCTGTTACAGTTGTCGAAAATATATCCATCAACCGCAATGCGGAAAAGGTATTCACCTCATAAGAGGAGTTGATAGCCTCTGGTGTACGGCTAGTGTAGACATTGACTCCGTGGTTGATAATTAAAATATCTACTTTCTCTAAACTATCCCTCAAATTAGCTTCATTACCCAACTGCCAGGGAATTACCTTCACCCCAGCTTGCTCTACTAATTTTTCTGGATTAGTGGTTAATGCGACAACTTTAGCATTATTCTTTACAAGTTCAGCCGTCAACGCTTGACCCAAGGCTCCTGATGCTCCGGTTAAAGCGATGGTTTTACCCTTGAGAGACAGTCCTGTACCAAGAATTTTATCCACCAAGGGAAAGACACCACTGTAGTAAGCGTTGACATCATCAAAATGATGCCGCCAATGGTAAGACCGATTCACCCACCAAATGGATGGAATTGTTTCTAAAGGGCCAGGTAGGTGGTTGTAGTCTGTATCAATTTTTCCCTGAAAATATCGCACAGACGCGCCATACAAGAAGGTACAAGCATAAGCTACTCCCAGCCATAACCCCATTTGCTGGACAACTAAGGCAATGACTACCAATACCATTAACAGTAGACTCGACTCTAAAATGTCGTGATATAGCTGGGATTCTTGGTAAACTTTCAGGGAAACTATCGATAAATCGCGGCGATAAGCCATGTGGTGCTTGTTGTGCCATTTAGCAAGCCAATTGACTTGGTGACACAAAGCATGGTAACTGTCTCTCAAGACTTCAGCGAGTAAAAGTGAAAAAATTCCCCAAATAGCAAACTGTAAGCTGGCATTTAGCCAAACCCAATTAATTTGTAATCTTGCTTCAATCCCCATTAAGTTTTCAGCTAGCATTTTTATCATGTTTGTCTATACTCGTTTTTCTTAATCATTCTTTATGATCTGACAAAGGTGCGTTAAGGTCGAGTCTAGAGCAAATAAAAATTAAAGGGAATGGGAAATGGGGAATGGGGAATGGGGAAGGATAGTAAAGTTTCTTTATCACCAACGCCAGCCATTTTCTGTGTGTCCTAATTACGAATTACGTTAGCGCAGCGTTAGCGAGTCCGCGTACTCTTACAGAGAAGCAAGCTACGCTTTTAGCGTCTCGTAGAGAGCGTCATTACGAATTACGAATTAGTTATGATATCCCAGTTGACTTTCAGATAGCCAGGTTCAATGTGGGTAAAGTGTTTGCTCAATAGCTGATGTGCTTTTGGTAAAGCGTGGAACGGAATTGATGCATACAAATGATGCTCTGCGTGAAATGGCATATTCCACATGAAAAATCGCACAGGCCAGAGAGTTAGCGTTGTGCGCGTGTTTGTAAGCAGATTGGCGTCAAGAGTGCAACCTGTATGTTCTGCAAGCAGAATGAAACGGAGAATCGGCTGGCCCACAAGAAGCGGCAGCAGCCAATACAGGAAAAACCAAGGCTGATTAAATGCTATCGAGAGAACGATAGCACCAGCATAAATACTTAATTGCCAACGTGTAGAACGAATAACTTCGGCTCGTGCTGCTTCTGACACAAATGGAAAATCGTCAAATTGACCAGTTGCAACCTGAAAATGCCCACTTATCTTGCCCCACCACCACGGTAAACCGCTAATTATCAACAAGTATTTGCCCAGGTTGCTGGGTTTGAGATCAGTCAATTCTGGATCTTTGTTAGGAACGCGAGTGTAGCGGTGATGCCATTTATGATAACGACGAAAAAACGTGCTGTTGTAAAATGAGAGCAAGCCGGAAAACCAAGCCACGGAATCATTCAAACGATTGTTAGCGAAAGCCGTTCTGTGAACGCATTCGTGCATTGATGCAAACATCGAAGCCAGACTGAAGCCGTAGATTAACAGTGCTGGTATAGCCACCGACCAATTACCAAAGTTTGTTGCCCACAAGTAGCCACTGCAACCCATAATAGTGAGATGAAAAGCCAGTTGAACTAGCCCTTTGCTGTTGGAGCGATCGTTTAGAACACTTAATTCTTGTACAGTGAGAATCTGGCAGAGTTTTTGCTCGTGATTAGCTTTGTGATCCAATAATTCAGATTGAATAATTGCGTCAGACATAATTGAAACTCTACAGAGTGTTGCTGAAACGGAACAAGCTCTAGAAAGACCTGTAGACTACCAAAAACATAAATAACACAATAATATCAAAGCCTCTCTCCTAAAAGGAGCTATGGTGTACACACAAATATGAAATCGCTAATTAAGGGACTTCCAAATAAAAAAACATCCCAAATTTTCTTGTGGGACGGGTGTCCCCACCCGTCCCAGATTTAGGGCGCTCATGTTGCCCACCCCACAAAATGGATAATTTATTTCTTGAAAGTCCCTAACCAATGTTTCACCCCACCCTAACCCTCCCCTTTGCAAGGGGAGGGAACTAGATTTTTCTTGTTTCCCCCCTTGCCAAGGCTACGGTGTATACACAAGTCTAATTACCCCCCTTAATCCCCCCTTGCCAAGGCTACCGTGTATACACAAGTCGGATGTAAAGTAGGTGCAGAGGATTTTTGAGAAGCAAAAACTATGGATAATCCAATCTTAATTCACGCTTCGACGACACCAGGAACGGCATTTGGAGACCCAAGGCTGATAAAAAGGGGGCAGCATTATACGAGGCGATTCGTAAGCACCAATCGATAAATATCCGGCAAATAAGTCGAAATTGGGCAGAACAGATGGGTTATTATCGGTTTTTGGAGAATGAAAACGTAACACTATCAGAACTAGTACGTAGCCTTTCGGATGATTGCGAGTTTCATCTGGCAAAACGACACGTATTAGCGATTAGCGATACTAGCGAGATTAACTTGCAGTCTCATGCAGGTAGGCTGTCACCGCCAGGATTAGGAGTAGTAGGCAATAACACAGATGTCGGGTTTTATATCCATCCAACATTGGTATTAGATGGTGAGAGTGGATTTCCACTGGGGTTAAGCACAGTAAAACTGTGGAGCCGAGCTATAAACCATGCAGATAAACATAACTCGTGACTATCAAAATTTACCAATTGAGGAGAAAGAATCTTACAAATGGTTAGCATCGGCAGAAAGTAGTAAGCGATGCTTTGAAGTGGGTGGAGCAAAAATGGTAACTCATATTGGCGACCGCGAATCGGATTTATTTGAGGAATTTGCAACTGTACCCAATAAAAACAATCATTTACTGATAAGAGCTTGCCAAGATCGTCGATTGTTAGGGCGGTCTGAATCACTATTCGACTACTTAAGTCAGCAGCCTTGTGAAGGTACTTATATAATTAACGTTCCCGCAGACTCACGTCGAAAGCGAATGCCAAGAGAAGCAATGCTTATTGTTTCGTTGTGGACAAGTTGAGATTCAACGCCCCGATAAATTAGGCGTTTTTGGCTATCCTCCTAGTGTTACCCTTTTTTGCTGTTGAAGCTCTGGAAGTCCAACCACCCGCAGGACAAGAACCGATTCATTGGCGGTTGCTGACAACTCACGTTGTTGTCTGCTTGGAACAGGCACTGCGAGTCATTAAGTGGTACGGATGGCGATGGAAGATTGAACAACTTTTTGCCACTCTCAAAAAAGCTGGATTGAATATCGAAGCGACTCAGTTAGAGTCTAGTATTGCAATTCAACGCCTAACAATCCTTGCTTTGTCCGTAGCCGTGCGAACCTTACAAATGGTTGAGGGACGCGATAATACTCAACTTTCTGCCGAGCTTACCTTTTGTCAAAAGCAGCAGCAATGCTTATTAGGACTTCAATCTTCTGTTGAAGGCGATACCAAAAAATTACAAAATCCTTATCCACGGGGTTGTTTGCCCTGGGCTACTTGGATCATTGCTCGACTTGGTGGATGGTCTGGTTATACCTCTGGTAGGCCTCCTGGAATGCCTACCCTTGTTCATGGTTTAAGACAATTTGAATCCATCTTTATCGGCTGGAAACTCGCTCTGGATGGACTTGTGTATACACGGTAGCCTTAAAAAGGGGGGATTAAGGGGGGTAATTTGACTTGTGTTGTGTGTACACCGTAGCTCCTTTTAGGAGAGAGGAATGGAAGTGAGGTCAAAATTGTACTTCACGCTTGTCGAGAAACGCTATAGGACTTACGCAAACAATAGCCCAAATCCTAATTTTACGGTATGGGAAATTATGGATTGCCTCTACCACGTGTAGTTTTGCGTAAGTCCTAATACTCTAGAAAATCAGTTTATCTGAAAATTGCTGTAAAAGCTGTAGTGTTATTTAAGTAGCGTGATGTGAGAGATTTTTCTCGATTAGCGATCGCACTTCCACTCTAATCCCGCATTTCTCACAAGCTTCAGGCGTTTGATGGAGCAGAGGGGCAGAGGGGAAAACTTACTGCAACTTCTCCCCTGCTCCCCTTCTCTTGAGCAGGCTTTGAGAGGTGTGGTGAGAAATCTGGGTAATTTATTCCTGTACAGTCATTGGCAGACGAATGGTGAAAGTAGAGCCAATTCCCGGCTGACTTTTGACAATAATTTCACCACCCATCATCTGGCAAAAGTGACGGCTAATTGCTAACCCTAGTCCCGTTCCTCCATACTTTTTCGTAGTCGAAGTATCTCCTTGTGTAAAAGGTTGAAATAACTGCTGCTGTTGACGATGAGACATACCTATACCTGTGTCGGTAACGGTAAAAGTAATGCTGCCCAAAGGAGCCTCCGGTCGGAATTCATCTTTTTCTCTCTTGACTGTGAGCGTCACCTTGCCGTTTGTAGTGAATTTACTGGCGTTGCTGAGTAAGTTTAACAATACCTGCCGCATCCTAGTTTGATCAGCGTACATGGTGCCAAGTTGCTCATCAAAATCCACTTCTAAAACATTGGCATTTTTTTCTATAGCTGGTTTGACTGTGAGGACGACGTTATGAATCAGCGTCCCAATCTCGAATGTCTCAGGATATAGGGTCATTTTCCCCGCTTCAATTTTTGACAAGTCGAGGATTTCGTTAATCAAGTGCAGTAAATGCTTACCAGCAGCGTTAATTGTTTCTAAGTCTGTGATAAAGTCTCCCGATAAACCAAGATCGGTGGCATCGTCTTCTAGAAGTTGGCTCAAACCAATGACAGCATTTAATGGTGTGCGTAATTCGTGGCTGACATTGGCCAGAAATATGCTTTTTGCTTTGCTTGCAGCTTCGGCTAATTCTTTAGCTTGTTGTAGTTCTTTTGTTCGCTCAGATACCCGCTCAATTAGACGATTTAGAGATTTGGCGAGTAGGCCGATTTCATCTTCAGTGGTAACGGGCGCTCGCAAATCAAAATTATGTTTCCTTGCAACTTGTTCAGCTACTTGGGTGACAGTGATAACTGGTTCAGCGATCGCCCGACTGGTACGCCAAGCTACAATAGCTGCGATCGCTACCGAAACCAGCATACTCATGATCACGATGAATCGCTCAACGATTTTCGCCTGCTCAACGGCTTTTTGCCTTTCTTGCTCTTGATCTTCAGCAGTTTGCAGGATGTTAGTCAAGTTTTGCGAAAGCTGGTCTAGCCGCATGGCTGTTCCACCACGCATTATTGTTAATAACTGCGATCGGGCAGAGGAAATCTCCTCAGGCTGCACTTGCTGAGAATCAATTTCCTGCAAGACAACCTCTATTTGGTCAACGTAAGCTTTTAAATTAGTCTGGTAATCCAGCAATAAGGTCTGTAAAGTCGAACTTGTTGCTGCTAGTCTTTTCGGTTTACTGTCAATAAATCCACCAATTTTTGACTCTAATTGCTTGGCTTTTTCAACATTCTTCAGAAAATCAGCTTTTTTGCTTTGCAGTTGTTGTGAATTTTCTAATACAGCAACTAGGTTAGAGCTATGTAATTGCGCCCCGATGACTGCATCTTTATAATTACTCAGTAGTTGTCCTTGTTCATAGGCTTGATTGAATTGTCTGACTTCCCTTCCCCGGTAGTAGTTGGCGATCACCAACCCAGTCAGTGAGCCAAAAAAGCCAATTCCGATCGCTACAAAGTAACCATAGCCAATTTTTTGATGGATGCGCCAAGAACTAGCTTTGAGTTTCCCTCGTGAGGGAAATTCTATAGTTGGGAGTTCGTCTGTCGATGGTTCTTCGGCTGGCACTTTTTTGCTTTCTGAACTGCTGTCGATAGGGGTTGGCTTTTGAGTTGGCATTTCTCAAACCTCCTTGCCTTCCCACAAAAATCACCAAATTAGTCTAGCTTGTACAAACACTTCAATTTAGTCATTAATATCTACATTATCTTCTTTTATCGCAAGAGCAAATCATTGCTTATTAGATAATTAGCATAACCTTATATTATATGAGTGCTTTTAATAACAATGCTCCTAAGTAAACTTACGAAGGCGTACAGAATTCACTTTTGTCAGCAGCAATGAATAGTTTTCTGCACTAATGATCCGCCAGAGAGCATCTTCTCTTTACCACAACACTTTCCTCAATATGCGGTTGATAGCAATTAGTTTTTGCCATCAGGTACGCCACTACTCTACCTTACTGCTTCCTTATAAAATTAATACAATCAGGAAAAAAACAAAAGGTTTGACATTTGTTGGGCATGGGTCATTGGGCATGGGGTATTGATTATTTCTCCCTCATCCCCCAGTATTGAGTCACGTTTATCATAAAATAAGTTAAAAGTCTAGTCTGTATGAACACACAAAAATTTTTATTACGTATTAATATCAATACGAATGGGTTAATTGACGAACGCGGTCTAAGATAGCTTTAATATCAGATAAAATCCGCTTCTAGGCTTATATAAATGAGAAGTGGACTGATTTTTGCATGATTTGTACTTAGATTTAGTACGATTATGAGCAAATGACACGGAATGGGACAATCACAACCAGAGGATTCCAGTTGATTCAAAAAAATAGACTCAGAAGGTTGATTATAATACATCTTGCTGCCTTCTGAATTCTATCTTCCTACTGACTGTCTACCTTGTAGTTGATGCAGTAGATATTACGGGGCAATTATGGTTATAGGACACTAAAACCCTTTTGTGTCCTTCACCCAATTGTAATGATGCACTTGTGCATTACCTAATCAACAGCCTTTTGGTTGTAATTATCCAGATTAGAAAACTCAACTGTCAAATTTATGGGAGTGAAAATGCCAGAACAAGAATTTACGGAAACCGCATCTAAAGAGACTACAGTGGCAGAGATCAACAACCAAACGGGAACCATCACCAAAATCCAGCCTCCCGCACAGTCTCAAGATGAATGGCTAAAATACGGTGAGCAAATTTCTAGCTTTTTAGCAACATTGCCAGAATATCTGGGAAGCTTCTTTAATCAATATAAGCAACCGCTGGTAACAGTTGGTTTAATTGTGGGATCAATTGTTGGGGTTAAAGTACTCTTGGCAATATTAGATGCTTTGAATGATATACCCTTGGTAGCGCCTACTTTTGAGTTGATTGGTATTGGTTACTCTGCCTGGTTTGTTTACCGCTATTTACTCAAAGCCTCAACCAGGAAAGAGTTAACTAGTGAAATCACCACTCTTAAATCACAAGTTGTCGGTAAAGAAATTCCAGAAGCTTAATATCTGATTATCGCTTCTCTACGAACGCGGGAGCGTGTCGTAGAGAAGCGATAATCATAGCTGCTTGCTTCTGTATGGGAGTACGCTCTAATTTCAAATCACAGAAGTCTGATCGCCGGAAGTCGGCAATCAGACTTCTCGCTAAATTCCCTACAAGTTCATTAACAATTCGTAATTACGTTATAGATATATTCTAAATCCCGATCAATAACGCTACGATCTTTATAAGTCAGGGACTCTAACCCTTGGTTTAATTACGAATTACGAATTATTGTTGAGACGAACCTCCGGCAGACAATTTACCGTTTGGGTTCTGTTTTGGAGTCTGCAAAACTTCTGGAGATATTTTGGGCGATGCCTGCTGCGGGGGATTACTCCTACGCACAATATTTTGAGATGGAATTGCCTGCAACTTGCCCTGTTTTACTAAAGCTTGATGAATCATCGCCGCCACTTCAGCCCTACTAGCTACTTTGTTGGGAGCAAGAAGTTGTGGATTTGGATAGTTAACTACCAGACCATTGGTTGTAGCAGCGGCTATTTTGCTAGTAGCATAAGCTGGAATGTCTTTAGCATCTTTATAGACACTTAAAATCTTATTTGGGGAAGTGGGTGCTTGCAGATTTAACCCACTGGCAAGGGCAACTAAAACTTGCACTCGTGAAATATTTTGTTGTGGCTTGAAGGATTGTTTCGGGTAGCCTTTGAGAAATCCGGCACTGATGGCTTGGTCAATGGCTGGAGTTGCCCAGAATTTTGCTGGTACATCTTGAAATGCGATCGCAGTCTTAGACTGTTTTTGCTCAAAAGCTTTTTGCAGTATAGCAGCAAATTCGGCGCGGTTTACAGGCTGATTTGGTCTAAAAGAATAATCAGGAAACCCCTTGAGAATACCACGGGAAGAAAGAACGTCTATAAAACGCCGACCCCAAAAGTCAGTCGGCACATCGTTAAATGCAATTGGCGGCGGAATAATTGATTTTTGTTTTGCCGGAGTTACTAAAGGCAATGCTGATGATACAATCGCCGACTCAACTTCTGTTGAAGAGGATACAGGTGGTTGTGGGGATTGAGTTGGGATTACCTGATTAGATGGCAACACTGCGCCAGAAGGAGTTGCACTATTAGTTGGGAATGAAGGTGTCGTGGGTTCAACAATCGGCTCAGATGGAGAATAGGGTAGAACGTTTTTTGGCACTGCATTTGGTTCTACCTTGGCAGTAGGGGAAGGCAATACTTGATTTGGTTGAACACTAGAAGACGGAGTGGAGGAAGGCGACAGCAGCCCGTTTAAGTCCAAGCTAGAATCCCTGCGGGACAACGACCAAAAAAGAATTGCTCCGATAGTGGTGAAGGCAACCAAAATGGCTATAAATTCATCAAAGCCAAGGGCAGTTCTTTGGGATGACTCCGGTTCGGAAGGAGGTTTATTTGTCATCGTGATTACCCTGGTAGCAGTAAAATTTGTGTCTAAACAAATTAAGCCACAGATGACTGTTTTACACCAGCCCTTTTTTAATTAGTAATTAGTAATTCGTAATTTCTAGTAAAATATCACGCTTCTGGTTCAACGCCGAGCGATCGCAATTGGGCAGCTAGGCGATCGGCTCTTTCACGTTCTCGTTCTGCTCTTTCACATTCTTCTTGTGCCCTTTCGCGTTCTTGTTCTGCTCTTTCATCCCCAATCAACAGCAAATTACCTTGTAAATTCCACCAACGCAGCCAGGGTAATTCAACATTCTGATAAACTCCCTGCCATAAACCTAATTCAACACCCAAAGAAACAATGGGATAATGTCCTCGTTCATTTGCTGGTAAAAGTTTAGCTTGCGATCGCTCTCTAAATATTCTCCGCCCAAATCAGAAATCGCACGCCAATTGCTTCCAGTCACCTGAGAAAGATTTTCACCTTGACAGACCACTAGTCTTACTAAATACCCAAACTAAAACCGGATTTTGAGGGTGGCAGAATGTAAAATATTAACTTATTGTTTACCTGTCTTTGAAAAAATCAGGGTGTCTAGTGCCAGAAGAATTCAGTTACCAAATCTCACCGCCATTTTTGTCTGAGGGTAGCGATCGCGATCTTGGTTTGGATTCAACCCTCCAAGAGCTACCAATGTATAACTTCACGGTGGAAATCAACCACACTGGTATGGAAGTGGCTAGTGTTTTGGAAAAATATCCTCTGTTACCAGGAGTAATTTTGGTAGAACAGGGACAATTCATTGGAATGATTTCCCGGCGGCGACTGCTGGAATTTTTAATTCGCCCATTCGGACAAGAGTTATTTGTTCAGCAACCATTAGCCGTTCTCTACAGCTATGCGCGAACGCCGATGTTGCTGGTTACGGATACAACATCGATTTTAACTACGATGCAACTTAGCTTAAAGCGATCGCCAGAATTATTAGCAGAACCAATTGTAGTACAAACCGAATCTGGTGCTTATAGATTGTTAGATGTCCAAGAATTGAATATTATTTCTTGGCAAATTCGAGGAATCGACAATCTAGTGCGGTATGAACGTAGCCAAGCCCAATTGATTCAAAATGATAAAATGGCAAATCTGGGGCGTTTGGTTGACGGCGTAGCGCACGAAATTTTAGACCCAGTAGGTTTTATTTGGGGGAACATAACTTATGTTTCAACCTACAGCCAAGATTTACTCAAACTGATAGCAGCTTACGATCAAGAGTTACCATCAGTTTCTCAGGCAATTAATCAGATCAAAGAAGAAATTGAATTTGATTTTTTAGAACAAGATTTGTCGCGATCGCTTGCGAGTATCCGCACGGGAGCAGAAAGATTAAAGAAACTCGTCACCAGTCTACAAAACTTCTGTCATATAGATGAACTATATCCTAAACCAGTAGATTTACATGCCTGTATAGATAGTATCATTCTATTAATAAATAGCCGGATTCAAGGAGAAATTGAAATCGTCAAATACTACGGGCAATTACCGCCAGTGTATTGCTTTATGGGGCAGCTAAACCAGGTTTTGTTGAATATTTTAAGTGAAGTTGTGGATACTTTACTCAATGAAGCAGTGCGACAGCAGTTGCATTTAGATGAGACAAAGACTGTTCAAAAACCCCGAATTGAGATTACCACAGAAGTTATTTCACAAGAAGCAAGTAATCCAAATGCACCAGATTCTCGCTGGGTTTTAATTCGTATTGCTGACAATGGCTCTGGAATGTCTCAAGAATTACAACAGCAAATTACGGATTCTTTTTCTCTTGAAACAAAGAATGGTAAAAATACTAGTTTAACGGTAAGTTATCGAATTATTACTGTGAGACATGGTGGTAAATTGAATTTTCATTCACAGACTGGTATCGGTACAAAATTTGAAATATTGTTACCTCTGGTGTAAGAAGATATATTTAGAAAAATGACTCACATATAACAGTTTTTTGAAAGAAACAATTCCTCAAATACTGATTATGAAATCAGCATGAGAGTGTGTTGAAGGTGTTGAAGTTATTCTTATTATAAGTTTAAGATCCTTAGATAGTATTTAAGTTTTCCCACTCATCTAAAGAAACTTCAAACTCTTTCTTAACTTCTTCCATCACTAAATTTTCTGTCTCAAAATAGCCAATTTCTGTAATTTCTCCGGCTTGGGATACATCGAAACGGTAAAAGCCAGAATCTGTTGTATATTGAACAATTCTAATTTCTTTAGGTGGATCTAAGTCTTTGTATATCCCATCTATACATATACGTCGATATATAGCTCCGGTAGATTTGTGGTTTGGATTTAAGAAAACACGATACTTAAGTACAGGAAACCGTTGCTTAAATAATTCAAGTAGTTCAAAGAATACATCACATGCTTTTGCTTCGTCTCCAACTTCTCGGAGAATAATATTTTTCCATCCTGCTGTTGATCCATACCGTTTATAATATCGAGCTACCCAGTTGTTCAACTGACTAAAGGGAGGATTCTCTTCTTCAATTAATATCCCATTTTGCCCTATAGCAAAAAAATAGCCATCAATAAAGCTTCTTAATGCAGTTAAGGAACGCTGTCCTAAATACATTCCTGGTCTTGTTCTAATCATTGCTAAAATGTCATAAATATTTTTCATTTTATTGCCTATTTATAAACTACAGCAGATTACGAGTTGGTGAGGTAAAAAAATACCCCACCCTAACCCTCCCCTTGCAAAGGGGAGGGAACTAGATTTCTTTTTTCCCCCCTTTGCAAGGGGGGATTAAGGGGGGTAATTCACCGTAGCCCCTGAACAGGGGAAGGGTGTACTTCATTTACTGTAATATGCAATGTATTAGTGACACAACCCCCTTAAAAAGGGGGTTGTGTCACTAATTTTTAAGAAGGATCAAGTCTTAAGAATCGATAATTTTTAAGAAGGATCAAGTCTTAAGAATTGATATGCGTTCCAGCCTCCAATTCAATTCATCTGCAATAAACTTTCGCCACGTTGGTAAATTTCCCGCGCGTGATCAGTCCAAGCACCTTGTCCCCAATAACGAAAACAACTGGTTTGCAACAACAGGTTATGTAGAAGAACATTACGATAATGAGATTGTCTGGTTACAGGTTCTGCTGAGTCAATTTGTTGTAAGGGATCAAACTTTTGATGAAATAAACTGCTTAATTGGTACATGGGAGACAACACATTTTCATATCCTTTGACCCAACTGATATGATTCGTCCACGAAGCTCCATCCAGATGAAAATTAGAGTTTGTTTGCTTCAATTCTTGAATGGCATTCTCTACAGCTTGCGGTTGAATATTCTCTGGTGAAACTCGCTCCCAAATCTGAT
Source organism: Nostoc edaphicum CCNP1411 (assembly GCF_014023275.1). Classification (NCBI taxonomy): domain Bacteria; kingdom Bacillati; phylum Cyanobacteriota; class Cyanophyceae; order Nostocales; family Nostocaceae; genus Nostoc; species Nostoc edaphicum. The sequence continues at coordinate 3,192,653 of NZ_CP054698.1, read as the reverse complement.
GTTGTCCCACTGGTTGACAAGTTGGATAATCTTCAGGTTTGCATCCAGCAGCTTCGATTAATTCTAAATATTCTGTACCACACACCCCAACAAAACCTGATTTTCCTCCCCCATTATTTACCATATCTCCCCAAGCTTGTTTAAAAGCGCTAGGAAATTCATTCATCATCACGCCGCCATTTTCACCATCACCAATTTGGCTAACTATTGGTGGTACAAATACACTGCCAATTTGTTGTTTTGATAATGTTTTAGCTTCATAATAAGGCTGCATCTGAGCAACTAATTTAGTATCCGAACCTTGGGTTTTAATTAAGGCTGTAATACTAATTGTTTCGCCTTGAGAATTACGGGCAATTAGACGATGTGGTAAATGTTTATGAGTCAGAGATTGACCAGTAAGAGTTTCTACAGAATGTTCTTGAACAAGTAGCCAGCGATATCCACATTCTTTCAGCGCTTTCACAAATTCAAAGAGAGCATCAGGGTGATTTGGTAGGTGCATTTCTGGGGGCGAAAATCCTTTGACTCGCGCTAGTGCTTCCCAGCCAAAAATTGCCGCAAAGTGATGTTGCCATGCAACGATATGTAATTTAATATCTGCTATGGGTGTGGAAGGAATAACTGCATGACCCCACATTGTACCCAACCACTCTACATAAGGTTGATAGGTGCGATCGCAAGTAATCCGTTTAAGGTTATCCAGAACATCACCGCGTCCCATTTGCCGCAGTCCCCACAGCAGATTACCAGAGTAATCCAACATCACACGGGGATTGCAACCTTGATTTACAAGTTCGGGGATCAAGTCACCCATGCGGCTGTAACAATGGGCAAAAGGATCTGCATTGTGGTTATCCCCTTCATGGGGATGTTCAAACATATATTGCAGATTGCTGATCAGTGTACCGCCATTTCCAGCAGGTATAGTTGGCTGGTGCATGTGCAAGGCGATCGCAAACACAGCATTTACGTCTTCTAAACAGATATTTGTTGTTGGTAAAAATACTGGTTGATCTTGGTTAACTACAGAGAGAACCTCTGTTTCCCAACCAGAAATATTCGGTAAGCCATCAATGATTTCGGGCAAAGGAGTCAGAGTTGTGGGGAAAGAAAGCATTTCTGTTTGCTCCGAAACAAGGTATGTCTAATTATGCGATCGCACAGCAATTTCTGATCTGCAACTTTATTTATTGATGCAAACTGCGATCGCCTTGTAGTCCTGCAAAATCTATGTAGTTCAACAGTTTTGAGATCGCACTTGTATAAAAAGCGTTAGAAATCTACAGTAATCCTATTTAATTTTGTTGCTAGTAGTGTACATCTGTACGCTCCTACAGCCGATTCATTATGTTGCAAAGATTTTTGGAAATGGTATGATACAACTCGAAATTAATAAATTTACATTTCATCTAGGTTTCTGGGTTTGAATCTGTTTCCCTCTTTTAAATAAGCTGTAAGAGGATGTCTGAGAAGTATCAAATAATTTCTTGATCCCCCCTAACCCTCCTTAAAAAAGCTATGGTGTACACTCAAGTCTTTTAGAGTTGCGCCACAGGCCTTTTGATCCCCCCAACCCCCCTTAAAAAGGGGGGCAAAAAGCTCTTAAAGTCCCCCTTTTTAAGGGGGATTTAGGGGGATCTCAAGGGTTAGATGTATACAAAAAAACTTTTTAGGCATTCTCTAAAATCCATAGAAACTATAAACATTAAATATTATTATTTGTCAAGATAAAATTTTCTATTCTATGCTTTACGCAAATTTAATTTTAGGAGGAGTCTAATGAAACTAAAACAATTTGGAATCACATTTTTGAGTCTTTGTATTGCTGCTTTTTCGGGGATCAAAGCAGCAGATGCGGCATCATTTTCGGTAATTGCCGATGGTCTTAATAATCCACGCGGTCTAAGTTTTGGTAATGATGGGAGTCTCTACGTCACCGAAGCAGGAACAGGCGGCAGTGGAGCTTGTGTTCCTTCACCGAGCGTTGCCAACCAATCTTTATGCTATGGCACAACTGGTGCAGTCACCAAAATTGGAAATGGTACGCAAGAACGTATACTTACAGGACTTCCTTCTTTAGCATTACCAGATGGTACTGATACTTCTGGACCTCAAGATATCAAATTTGATGCTACTGGCAAGCCTTATATTGCAATTGGGTATGGTTCAAATCCCACATTTCGGGCTGCATTAGGTAACACTGACTTAGGAAAAATCATCACTGCTAATTTCAATACAAATTCGTGGACTAGTATTGCTGATTTAGCTAATTATGAACTTGCAAATAATCCAGATCAAGGCGATCTAATTAGCAATCCCTTCTCTCTTCTTTTAGATGGAAATAAGATTGTTGCAGTTGATACTGGCGCTAATGAGTTACTCAGCGTAGGAACTGATGGCAGTAATTTAAAGGCGATCGCCACAATTCCCCGACAGATATTAAATAATCCAATTTTTCCCTCTGGCCCATCATCATCGCCATTTGAAATCCAAGCAGTACCGACAAATATCGCTAAAGGCCCAGATGGCGCTTATTATATTAGCGAATTAACTGGTTTTCCTTTTCCAGAAGGTGAAGCAAAAATCTATCGAATTGGTGCTGATGGTCAACCAACAGTTTATACCGATGGCTTTACCCAACTTACTGACTTAGATTTTGATGCTGAGGGTAATTTATATGCTTTGCAGTACGCTAATCAGTCACTCTGGAAAGGTAATCTAGATGGTGCTGTGATTAAAATAGCGACTGATGGAACTCGCACAACTATTCTTAGTGGCAATGGATTAGAGTCTCCTACTGCTTTGACTATTGGTGCTGATGGTGCTATCTACGTGGCAAACCGAGGCGATCGCCCAGGACTTGGACAAGTTATCAAAATTGAGAATTCCAAGTCTGTTCCTGAATCTAGTTCTACTTTCAGCTTATTAGCATTTCTTGGCACTGTGAGCCTTACTTTGTTGCACAAGAATAAAGCCAAAGAACTGAAGATTTCGGACTTTTAACTATGGGGTACTACTGGACACTCAGCACTCAGCACTACTGAAGCGATCGCCCTCGGCGTCTCCCCTTCTCTACGAGACGCTACGCGAAGGGATAAGTTTTTCCATAGATCGTTGTCTTGTTGGTGCTGGCGGAGTTGCTATTCGTAAAATTAGCTCTAGCAACCAAGGGGAAACGCGCTGACACAATACAGCTAAATGACTTTGCCATCCGACTAAAATTTCTGCTGAATCATTTTGCATTCCGTTGACGAGTGCTTTAGCCACTTGCTGGGGAGTCATGGGGATCACCCAGCGAAATAATTTTAAGTCGCGCACCATGTCTGTGTCTGTCAGCGAAGGTAGTAATGCAATGACGCGAATATTGTGTTCAGCTAATTCTTGGCGCAAGGCTTGGGTAAATCCTAAGATGGCAAACTTGGTTGCTGAGTATGTCGCCATCGTTGGTGCCGCCACTTTCCCCATCAGGCTCGATACATTGACAATTGTCCCTTGTCTTTGGCTGGCCATGCGTCTAGCAATCAAACTAGTTAGGTTGTACATTCCTAACAAGTTCACAGAGAGTTCTTCTTGAACTTGGGGCATTTTAGATTGTAAAAACGAGCTTTGATATGCGACTCCCGCACAATTAACCAGCAGGTGAATCTGTCCGTAATTGCGCCATAGTTGGGCAACAGCGATATTTACTTCAATTGTCTGCGTCAAATCTAATGCCACGATCGCAGTTTCTGTTCCCATCGCCTCGATTTCGTCGGCTACCTCAACTAATTTTTGGCGATCGCGTGCCACCAATATCAGCCGCTTGATGCCTTGTTGCGCTAGTTCGAGAGCGATCGCTCGTCCAATACCACGAGAAGCCCCTGTAATTAGGGCAACTTTACCTTGAATCTCCATTGGTTTTATCCTCCAAAATCTAAGTCCTACCAAACTCTTCGTTATTGCCGATATACACAATCAAGAGCTACTTGCTTGTCGGCACAAGGTAAGACAAATAATCAATCGCAATTGAAATCAAACTGAAACTAAGCCTTTGGCAACGAGATATTTCTTGGTTAATCTGCAATCCCTCATAATTGTCTATACGAGGCAGAAATTTCTCGTTTTTAACCCGTCAAACCCTAACACAATTGGCTGAATGCATGTAGCTCATAGATTTTATGTCTCCTAGATCCGAGCGCTCATCAGCATCGTTGTCATACACACGTTAGCAATTAAATCAAGGCATTGCAATATTCTTTAATAAGGATTTCTTAATAGTTCTTAACGACAAGCATATATATATAAAAGATTTTATTAAATAAGTTTTTATGAATCCCTCAGTATAAATATCTTAATTCCCTGACAAAGAGCCACTTTTTTGGGAAATTGCTATATCTAATTCATAGTTTAGAAACAAAAAAGACATATAGCGTTTTGCCTTATGGTTGCAATAGTTAGCTCTAAATAAACTCACAGAATTGCATCAGTAAATTTACTGTTTTCTTGAAAATAAAGGTTGATGATTTTTATTTGTTGAAAAGGTAGAAGTAGGCTCAATGATTGTCTTGAATTATGTACCAAACTTTAAGACAAATGGTAATTTCTTGAGGTTTAACTTTGAGTTAATCAAAGTAATGCTTGAGACTTGCCTTGTTTGTAGCAAATTTCAATCATCCATCACAATAAGATCCCCAAAATCTTAGAGAAGTTGGGGTTCTTAACTGTAAGTCAATATGATTCCTAATTGATAATTATGCCTAAAGCTACACTCCGTACATTTACGTAATTAGTAATTCTCTCCACAGTTCAATCGGCTTACTCTTTCCTTCTGCCTTCTGCCTCCTGCCTCCTAAAACTAACGACGGGTAGAAGTAGGTTGAGGATTTGATGGTTTGCTTGACTGGGGAGTTGAGCCATTCCAAATTTGATTGAATTGATCTACTGGCAATGACTGTAAAAGACTGAGATTAAGTGGCTCTTTACTAATGAATGTGCCGTAGGAAGGCTGTAAATAAGAACGGTATTCAGGACGGTTAAGGATATGGGTTTCTACAAAAGCTAGGCTAAGGGCGTTGAGATAGGAATAAACAGCATCACGATCGGGGCCCAGCAAGGCAGGTGGTACAGGTAAGATATCGTTTTCAGCAGTAGGTTCAGCGATCGCAGAAAAATGGGTAGCGTTTTCGATCAAAGCCAGGTACTTATTGGAGTCCGAAAGCCAGGTAAAAGGACGAATTTGCTCAAATACGGGTGGGGCGAAAATATCTTGACTACCTGCTACCAGCATTACCGGAATTTTAATTTGACTGACTCCCCACTGACCCAAAATTGAACTATCAATAGGATTAATCGCAATGATGGCCTTGATGCGATCATCTTTTAGTTCGTAATTTCCGGGAGGTAACTCTGTTGCTTGACACTGCAAAATCAGCGACAAATTAAACGATGAATTATTGGGATTACAATCTTGGCGTAGTTGCTCAAAGTTAATCTTTGCCCCTGCTAGAGCCAAAACTGTATAACCGCCAAAGGAATGACCGATCGCCCCAATTTGCTGAAAATTGAGTTTTCCTTGGAGTGTAGGATCAGATTTGTCTAGACGTTCGAGTTCATTGAGTAGATATTTGATATCCAAAGGTCGGTTGATAAATTCTGCTGCTTCTGGCGGCCCCGCCAAACCTGCAAAATATTGTTGAATGCGTTCGGCATTACTACCAGGGTGTTCCAGAACAGCAACGGCAAAACCATAAGATGCTAGATGTTCAGCCAGGTAGACGAAGGGAGAACGATCTGAGGCGACACCATGAGAAATGACAATCAGGGGAAAGGGAGGTGATGGAGAGTTTTGAGTTTTGAGTTGTAAGTTTTGAGTTGTAGGTAAATAGATATCCACCGGGAGACGGCGATTGCGAGAAAAGTCATTTAGCTCCAAGGTTTTTTTCTGCGAGCGGAATTGTCCAGGCGATCGCAAATCTAATTTTTGGGAGAAGTCAACAGTTGAATTGGCTGCTTGTGCGATCGCCTCTTTTTGAAGAGAGGCAACAACTTCATCCTTTCTTTTGAGCAATTGCGCCAAGTCATCGACTATCCTTAACCCCTCTGTGAAATTCACCCGCATAGTATTGCTAGGAAATTTACGCAGCAAATTCACAACCGTTAAACCCTCTTGATCAGCAGCAGACAAAATCAAAGAGGCACGTATAGCATAAAAGCCATTATTTCGAGACTCAGTGAGGAGTAACTCTCCTAGACGTTGCATCAGCTGCTCGCCTATAGGTGAGTAGGTAACTTGAGATACTAGTGTAGGAGTTACATTAAACCTTTGCTGGAGTAGATCCCGCAGTTGAGCCAATTGTTCAGGAGTAGCACGACTAGCATAAAAGGAAAGTTCGTCATCGATTTTGCCAACTTTCGCAAAAGTTTCTAGCGAGTCCACAGATAAAGAAAATTCGCCAAAGGGAGGGTAAAAAAAGCTAATGCGTTCAGCTCCCAATCCGGGAGCAGCAGTCAAGAAGGTAGATAGTAAACCTAAACCCACATATCTCAAAAATTTTTTCATTATAAAAACCCACTGTCTAACCCTGCCAAACAAGTTTGGGCAGAGAGGAAAGCGGGGCGGGATCTATAACCGCTTTCCTGTTTACACTGGCTAAAAGCACAAGAAAGCAAGTACTTACATCCATAGTTTCGCATATACGTAATTTTTCAGCCAAACAGCATCAGTAGCGCGATAATTATTAATATAGAGATCAAAATACGTTATATGTCCTTCACCTCCTGCGCCTCTTGTGTTGTCGTCCTCAACCAACAACAGGAGCAAAACATCTCCCATCAGAACCAGTGCCAGGATGTGCCAGTTAACCACAGTAAGAGCATAGTTAAAAGTTGCACTGTAGTTGAAAATGGTCGCGTGGTCGTTAAACCCTTACAATCACAACTCAATCAAACTTCCGAATAACTTTCAGAAATTTCAACTTTTTTCATCTAAAGGTAAAACATCGTGGAAGCGGTTGTAATCAATGTAGCGATGTCCATCGGGTGTGTGGTGGAAGATATCGACAAATTGATTGTTCCACAAAATCTCATTAGCACCATAACTATGACGGGCATGAACAACCTGTGCAACCGTTTCATCAATACCACTCAAAGAGATGATCACCATAGTATTTGTCTGGGTTAACGATTCTGGTGTCATCCCATATAGAGGACTAAACTCATCAATGACATGCATCACTGACCAGCTTAATGTGAAGCTAGGTGTTTGGCTCCTCAGTAGTTTCAGATCGTAGAATCGACGCATGAATTGCCCTTCTAGGGTTACTTCGTCGCGCATCAAATAGACTCGCATTTGCGCCTCCAGAATCATATTGCGACGCCGATTAGCGGTGCGAAATATGAGAGTTGGCATTGCATCATGAGATGTAATTACTGCTACACGACTAAAAAGCACACGGGCTGTAGGTCGGGAGAATCGAGCAAACGCGAGTCCTGTCATCACAGCAATTCCCACCAAACCGATCATTGCTTCAATGGTGACAATAATGTTGGCGTAAGTTGTTTTAGGATACATTGCCCCATAGCCGATGGATGCTAGGGTTTGCACGCTAAAGAAAAAGACATCTAAAAAAGAGCCAGGTCTGGCGTTGGCAATACAATCTCCTCCTATCAAGTAAGCTAGGGCAAATAGAGCATTAATAGTTACATAAAAAGTACAAACCAGGATCAGAAAGCCAGTCCAGGGAATCGTTAGCAGCAGATGATAGGGATCGCGCCAGTAGGAATGCCATACACCCATACCCATAATCTCAAATTTTCCATCTCGAACTTGAATCCGAATCGGTGGGATCAGATGCTGTCGTTTCTTCGGTGAAAGTCTCTTCTGTCGAAATTTCATTGCAAGTAGCCAAAAGAACGGCAACTGCTTAGTATTGTAAATTAAGTTGCTTTAGAGACATTCCACCTACCAAAAAAGGAACGGAAATTCCAACTTTCTTTCCTCAAATCAGCAAAAAAATAGGGTGAACAATGTCCACCCTAGTAATTTATCTGCTAGAAACTTATTTTTCTGGCTTTAGTGATTGACCCTTAGAACAGCGGTCAAACCACTCCTGGTATTTTTTCTGGTGTGACTCATCTTCAACAGCAATGGTCACTCGCACTCGCTTGCAGCCGTGATTTTGCTCTAGTGCGATCGCATTCAATAATAAACTAGCAATTTTAGGTGAGCTAAATTCGCTGCTTACCGTTAAACCGCTGTCAAAACCTGTAAATTCAAGTCTTTCTACGTCGGTCAAGTCAACGCCAGCAATTTCTTCATCTCCTAAATCAATTTCTGCGAGTTGTTTGTGTTCCGGGCTAACTTGTTCCACAATCAGTTTTTCACGCCGGACAGGAACTTGTATCATCCGGGTTTCAATTACTTTGCGAACAATCACCTCACCAACTTTACGCTTACTGCTTTCAACAACTAGTCGTTCTTCTAGTAGACGAATAATCTGTTCTTCAGTAGCCTGCTCTAAATTTACGGGATCAACTAGGCTATTTGTCGTTTGATTATTCGCTAGTTGCTCAGTTGAGTTGCTATCGCCTGGTTTTTCTGTTTCTAAATATTCAGGCATATACTCTATTTCTGATTGGTTTAAGTCTATGAAAACAGATTTATTTGGCTTGTCAATTTGTTTTATTCTCTGGCTCTGCAAGCGAAACAAAGAAGGATATTTTTCGGCTAACTGCTGACCATATTCTACAGTTTGCTGATTCAACTGCCTAGATATAACTAAGTTTAGCCGACGATTAGCATCCACAATTAAATCATGAACTACTCCTACTAGCTGACCTTGCTTATCGAAGACAGAAAAATTGTTCACCTTCTTTCTTAACTCTTCCAGTGAGGTGCTAGTAGTGCCAGGATTATTGTTTGTCTGCCTAATGTTTTTTGCCATCAGTTGGCTATTCATATACAAAATTTATGAACTACTTTCTATTTAGCTAAATTAAATTAGTCACCTTGATACCATTTAGAAAAGGTTTGCGATAGATGTATTTATTCAAGCTATATCAAGAGTAAAATTCGCAATCCAAAATCTAAATTGGGATCAATTATTGCAAGCACAGGTAAGGCTAATTCATTCAACAGCCTTACCTGCACTGTGTCGAATTAATTATTAGTCATTAGCTAGTAACTAATGACTATATTTAGTTAGCGTTCTTGAATCGGAAGATTACCAGAATTCACATCTAACTCTTCACGACGCACAGTTTCTTGAGTTTCAACTGTGTCTTGATCTACCACTTTTCTCACTCTAACTTCTTCACGCAAAAATGCTTCTTTGCGAACATCAGGAGTTTCTTCGTGGATTTCTATGCGAGCAACTTCGCCTTCACGGAAATCTGCTTCGCGCCCAGAGACAGATGTACCCGCATCTGTTGGAGTTACACGTTCAATCACAACTCGTTCTCTTTCTATGGGCACTGCAACCCGTGCAGTATCAGTCTCAACATGCTTGCCAATCGTTACTTCTCCAGTTTTTTGGCGTCGTTTACTGGCAATCAGCCGTTCTTCATACAATCTCAGAGTCTGATGATCTTGCTCATTTAACCCGTATAAAGAAGGCTCACGTTCGTAATTGTAGTTATCACGGGCGTAAGTGGGTGTTGTATCTAATGGTGCTGAAGCTTCTACAGGAGGGATGTTGTCTGTGGGTTGGCGATATACACCACGCACCCGTTCTTCATAGTCGTAATCAAGGGTTTGGCGTTCATTAAACTCAGGTAAATCTTCTGCTTGCTCTCTAGTCAAGCCAATTGTGTACACGCGGTCAACGTTATAGTCGATACGGGCACGACCAAGTGGTAGCAATACTTTTTTACCAAAAATCCAGAAACCTAAGTCAACAACTAGATAGCGAAAATGACCTTCGTCATCCACCAAAACGTCGCTAACAGTGCCAATTTTTTCATCAGTTCCTTGTGTATATACTCCAAGCCCATTAATATCGTGACCTTCAAAGGTTTCCCGGTAGTTAGGCTCAAAATCTTCTAATTTGTAAAGAACCATTATATTTAACCTCAAAAATTTTCTCTTCATCTCTTAATAACTAAACTAGACATTTTTTGATTTGTATACCTCCTTCTGGCGAATGAATTGTTTCCAAGATTAAATAATCAAAAGTTATAGGGATTTTTTATAAAGATAGCTAAATAAAGACATAAAATTACGAGTACTTCACTTGTTTTTAATATATCTAGTACAGCACAGCGGAAATAAACCACCCATTCCCAATCAACAAAACCCTTACGCTGTCTTCATTTTTAATTTTTAATTCCGCCTTGCGGTACTAGCCTTAGTGCATAGATTTCCAAAGATATTAAAATACTTACAACAAAGTTTCACATCTTGACGCTGTTTCTCAAAATGTAATTTTTCAAAGGTTAAAGTTCCCAAACTATCTAATAAGTTGGGAACCTTTTGGTTTAAAAACACAGGCATATATAAAAGTTAATACCAATTTGAAAAAAGAATTTTATAGATGGAGGATTCACAGAATATACACACAGCAATTCCCAATTCAAAATCTAAAATCTAAAATCCCAAATGGTATAACTTTACCTGCATGATTATTTTAGATAAATTACCAAAAAAACTTATTAATTGGCTAATTAAATAGCTTCATGTGTAGTCATCCCATTTTCTTGCACATTTAAATTCCCCGCAGTATCAACATCTAACTCTTCTCGACGAATGGTGTCTTGTGCTTCCACAGTGTCCCGTTCTACTACTTTCTTGACCCGAACTTCTTCACGCACAAATGCTTCTTTATGTATCTCAGGCGTTTCTTCATACACTTCTATGCGTGCTACTTCCCCTTCTTGAAACTTAATTTCATTGGGATCTAGAACCTTTCCTGCTTCTGTTGGCATAACTCGCTCAATCAGAACTCGTTCTTTTTGAATAGGTATCGTAACGCGTGCAGTTTCTGTTTCAATATGCTTACCAACGGTTACTTCTCCAGTTTTTATGCGGTGTTTGTTGGCAATTAATCGTTCTTCATAGAGTCTAAAAGTTTGATCAGATTGCTCATTTAAACGGTATAAATCTGGATCTTTCTGATAATTGTATGTATCGCGATCGTAAGTCACACCGCTGGTTGAAGAACGAAATACGCCACGGACATTTTCTTCATAATCCTTATCAAGGATCGCATCTTCTTTGTGATCGGGTAAATTTTCTACTTGCTGTCTGCTTAACCCGTCAACATACACGCGTCTTTCTGGATAATTGATCCGGGAAAGACCAATTGGCAGCAATATTTTCTTGCTAGCAAAATCTAAGCTTATATCAATAATTAAATACCGAAAATGACCATCGTCATCAACTAAAACATCAGCCACGGAGCCTACTCTTTCTCCTCCCTCAGTATAAACATCCAGCGCTTTAATGTCGTCTCCACCAAAAGTTTCTCGATAGTTTTGGTCAAAGTGTTCAAGTTTATGAAGAGGCATATACTGTTACCTAATTTGTTTATAACGTTTATTTGATAGTATAAAAAATATTGTGCTAGGTCTCCTCCTGCTGGCGACTGAGTTCAGTTGAGATATTTGATGATTTATAATTCATACTTGATGAGAAAATACTCAAGTTGAACACTATTGAGAATCAATAGAGATATAACTAAAGTTATAAAAAGAAGACATTATACTGGTATAAAATATTTTCAATCATCGAACGATCGCCCCGTAGTCGATTACCAAATTTCTACCCGATCGCATAAAACACCCCTGCTTTTTCAAGCAGTTGAGCGATCTCCTCTGCGTCAGTCCTAATTAAGAGCCAATACTGAAACAATGGGAGTAGACACTAGAGCACCATGTAGATTATGAGTGAACTTCCAAATAGTCTTGAAGATGCGATCGCCCAATCTCGTATAGCCGTTCAAGCTGCCCTTACAGATGGCTGTACTCGCATACAAGTTGAGTTCCTGTTCCCTGAACTCAAGTTTATGCCGGTGGCGGAACAATTTCTACCTGCGTTTACAGAATATGATTCCCGTTTGAAGATTTTCTTTGCTGACGCTGGGGCTGCGGCCCTCGCCCGCCGCGATTGGGCTGATGCACCATTTCAAATTTTGGATATCGGTACGGGAAGGGCTGCTTCCTTGCAGACAAAAATTCAGCCAGAGGATGAAATTTTCTTATTCATCGCCCCCACATCTGTAGAAGTACCGCAGTTGGAAAAGTTATGTGAAGTAATAGGCGATCGCCCTTTAGTCTTGTTAAATCCTCGCTTAGAAGATTCTGGAACCGTGGGCATTGGTTATACAGCGAGAAAAATCCGCGATCGCTTTATCAGTACCATTGAATCTGCCTATTACGTGCGCCCCATAGACGATGAAAGTGCCTTATATCGCTGCTACCCAGGACAGTGGGAAGTTTGGCTGGAAACCGCCGGCGAATATCAAAGAATTGCCGAATTACCCACAAAACCATCTGGTGATGATTTGGATCTCATTGTTTTAAAAGGACAACCGCAAACAACAACAGACGCGACACCCACAAGAAAGCCCAATGTGTTTAAGAGTTTGCAACGGTTCTTAAAGGCGTTGAGTAGTTAGGCGAAAGCAGAGGTAGCAGGAGGAAAATTCTCATCTGCTGCCTCATCTTGAGTTTTTTATACATAAACTTGATGCAGAAAACCCTATATATTGGGCGACATTGCCAAGCAGTGGGAAAAGAACCTAATGCGCCTCTTACATCAGAGGGTAATCTCCAAGCGATCGCTCTGACTGATTTGTGATTAACTCACAGCATAATCTGTATACTGCCGGATGTAAGGTGGGTGAAATCCAACTACAATATCGTGTTTTGGTACTCCCATCGCCGCTAGTTGCTCACCTACATCCTCTTCTGTACCATTCCACTGAATCCAAATTTTGCCGTTTCTGATATCAAAATGCATCACAGGCCCAAAAACCCTGCGTCTATTTTGCCAACCAATATATATCAGTTGATAATGGTCTTGTTCTCCATCAAAAATTGTTTGAGCTTCAATTTCATTATTAGAGGAGGCACGTTGAGCATATTCTGTAAGTAATTGACGAATACAGTTTCGATATTTATCTAAATCTGCCATCGGATAATTTCCTCCGTTTCCACATCATAAACTATCAGATTGATTTGACTGCGCTGGATAATACTTTTAATAAATGGTTTATTTAAAAAATCGTTATAAGTGTTTAAGGGCACTGCCAAATATAAAACTCGCTCGGAATCTATTTCTTCTAAGGCATATCGATAATTAATAAACTGTCCCACCGCAGTATGAAACTCAGAAATAGTTGAAGTGCCGATAAAACTTTTCACTTCAACCGCTATTACTTGTCCCTCTCTTTCTGCCGCAATAATTCTCTCTGCACCTAAATCAATGTACATATCGGTAATATTTTCTATGCGAATCAGCAAAGGATCATGAGTAATTCGCCACCCGTCTTTTTGTAATGCCGATTTCACAACATTGTGAAATTTATCTCTAGCTGACATAAACTATTTTTCAGCCTGTATGAGCATTCTAAATATAATTTGCCAAAATTAGGGAAAAGAAGAGAAGTAAGGAATTTTACTATTAACTCCTCACTTCTATCTTGTTTAATTTCCTTGCAACGGGGCGTTTAAGACTTTCTCGATGCGATCGCGCGTCTCTAATAAGTGCGCTTTGGTGTATTCATCCTCGGAATTAACCCCCTTAAGTTTCTCATCTAGTTGTTTGAGTTTATACCAAGCTAGAGTCCGGGCATCTTCAGGAACATTTTCTTTTCGCAATACCATACCAGTCAAAATGTCCAGATATTGACGCTGCAAGCCTCGCCGTAAACTGGCAATCTTCATTGGTTTACCTTTTGGTTTCATGACTTCCGTCCAAATACCTGATTGCAAAGTTTCAAATAGTTCAGGTAGAGTCAGTGCATTTTCGGGCTTTGTTTTGAGTTCAATATCCTTGAGGCGAGAGAGGCGATCGCCTGAGAATAAATCCCGCAACACAGAACCCTGCATCAGTAGCACCAAGTCATGAATTGGATAATCTAAACGACCAACTTGAGGAGAACTACCCCAATGTCGCCAACGAGAAGGAGCTAATTTATTCAGTAGTTCGGGTGAAAAGCTCAGGGCATCTTCTGCAAATACGTATTTTTGTAGCGTTTCTAAGGCCTGCCGTTGTTGTTCAACTGGTACTGGTTCAAATGGTAATCGGTGTTGGCCGACTTCAGAGACTTTCTCGGAGGCTATCTCGTTGGGGCGGATGCGATAGAAAGATTGTCCCCCAATGTATTTTGTGGTGTAATATATTTGCTGGAAATAGTTACCCAATACTGTACTAAAACGTTCGCTCACATCGCTGTAACTATCACCAGCCAATGGGTAACGTTTATCGAGACGTTCCCACATCACCCGCGAATTATTCAATTGCCACTGAGAATAAAGCAGCACATTACCACTGTTATCCCAAGCATTGGCAGTTGGATCAAGGTCATAGACATCTTCATCTGTGGAATAACTCAACTCTGGCTTGTAAGATTCTGCTGCAATTTCCTCCAAAATTGGCTTTTCTGCTAGAGGAGTTGATGTTTGAATTGCTATGTAACCATACTTAATCGCCCATTCATCATAAACGCCCACCATACTGGGAAAATAATCTCCCTGTTTTGTCCCTTGAGGGGCAATATTTGGGGGAATATAGTCCATCACAGAAGTTGTCAAACCTTTAGTTTTGGTAATTTCCGTATTATTCATTTCCTCCGGTGCTAGCAGTGTACTACCACGGAAGTTATGACGTAAACCAAGAGTATGTCCAACTTCGTGAGCAATGATTAAACGTAAGTATTGATTGATATATTCTTTCACCTGATCTGGAGTGGCCATAGTATCTGGCAGCAGTGACATCGCCAATGAACCAACAGCAAACTGGTTAGCAGCTTCCATCCCATAGCATAAATCGTACTCGCCTGCCATTTTTGATAAACGACTCAACAACCCCTGTTCCCCTTGCATTTGCTGGGGCATACCATTGTTTTTCGCATCTAAACCATTAGCGCAAAGTAGACGATTTTGCATCAAAGCTGATAGAGTAGTGCGATTTTGTGTTTGGCTAGATTGTTGGCTAGGTTGGACGATTTTGCGATACTCACTCTTTAGTAGCCTGACAAAGCTGGCATCTACGAGAATATCTGCATCCAAAATTTCTCCAGTCAAGGGGTTAACGCGGGATGGCCCCATTGCAAAGTAGCCATCGACTGTGTTAATCCAGCGAATCGTGTTGTAACGAATATCTGCTGGGTCCCATGTGGCATCATCTGGCATTTGGCGGACTTCAATTGCATCCTTGAATCCAGCTTTGAGAAAGGCTTTGTTCCACATCAGGACACCTTCTTTCATCGCATCACGGTACTCTAAAGGCACAGCGTTATCAATCCAGAAAACAATCGGTTTTTTGGGTGGAGAAATTTTTGCTTTTGGGTCTTGTTTTTCCAAATGCCAGCGATTGATGTAGCGGACAAAAGAATCGCCGCGATCGTCTTTGGATAAGTCTTGATAGGCGGTGATGAAATAGCCGATGCGATCGTCAGCAATTCGCGGTCGATAATCTTTATCAGGTAGTTGCGAGAGACTATAGTGGACACGCAGGGTAAAGCCACGGTTGTCAGCTAGCGACGCAAAGCTTGCTATTTCACTTTCACGGCCAGTACCACCAGAGAAATTCAAAACTGATTCGATTTCTAAATTTTGGGGAAAAGCTTTAGCAGTACCAAAATAAGACTGGTCTGTGCTCCCTGGGACTCCTAAACTTACAGATAATCCAGCTAAATCTGTCAGTAGCAAATCGCCCAAGTCGATAAGAAAAGTTTTGCGTTGTGGATGAATACTTTTAATGGAAATGCTGTAGAGAACAGAGTCACTAAAAGACCGGGCTAGCGATCGCGCCTGGGGATCTCCCTCACGAGTGCGAAAATTCACATTGCGAATGACAAAGTTTAGTTTATCATCCACCCGTTGGAAATAAAACAAAAAATCTTGTAGAGGCATACCGCTGTAAATACCCCGTTCGCCAATACCTGATTCCAGCGTTGCCGTAGCTAGGTAATTTTTATTGAGTTGCTCTGGCTTAATTTCTAGATAAATTTTATTCTTTTCTTTATTGCGATATAGAGTGAATAATCCCCCTGACTTTTGGGTATCTTTGATTACTTCGTCAAATACCTCTAAATCATCCTTTGCTACTGGTTTACTAGGATTAGGCTTGGCATTCGGTTTTGCAACTTGTAAAAATGGTTGCTGCCCTGCTTTTTTAGGATCTTTTACTACCCAAATGAACGGTTGAGGCTGTGCATGTTTATTTTGATTAACTACCCAAACTTGTCCCGAAGGTAGCTTCTTTTCCTGAGAAAGATTAATATTTTTTAGCGATAATGCTGAAATATTAGTTGGAGAAGTTTCTGTCGTTAACTGACTATTAGATTTCTCTCCAATTCTGCCTGTAACTACCCCTTCTACAACCTTATGTTTTACTGACAACTCGGTATCAACTTTGTTAAAAGATGGTGACTTGGCACTAGCCGTTGCTATCCCTAAAAATAAACCATGTAACAAAATCACATAAAAGCTTAATTTGTTCATCGCATCCATTCCCCGATAACTATTACGCACGCAATTAATTTTTAACTTTTGTAAAGCTATATAGCCTACTCTCTGCCGATTCTCTTAGCTGCTTCATATTAAGCAATAAACTTTTGACTTCAATTTTAGTTGCCATCTTTCAGTTTTTCTATGCTGTTTTAGTGTAGGATTTCTCCTAACAATTACCTCTCCAAGAAACAGTAAGCATAATTTTTACATCAAACTAGTAACATTCTTGGGGAAAAAGTATAACAAAATAGCAAAAGCATGGAAATTACTTGATTTTGGAAAGAATCTTAAGCTAACACTTTATTTACCTCACAAGAAGAAGCTGAAGGCTACTACAGGTGAGCGAAAAGCCGCCCTCCAGGAAAGCTGTTGGCAAATGCACAAGAAGTAGCTCGTCATAGACATAGCCAACTGATGATTTTTTTAATATAGTATTTGTTTATACTCTTGATTGTTGGCAATGAATAGCAAACTAGCATAGAAAAATTTTTAATTCAGGATTATCAAAAACAGTAATTTAAATGTAACAACGGACACAGAAATGTCAACATATTTATCTCAAGTCTGGCAGCTGCTGAGAAATTATGTGAGAGGTACAAGGTTGGAAGAGATGCCAAAGACCACATCGCCAGAAACCGAAGCAGTTTTACCTCTAGAAAAAAGTATTAAAGAAGCAGATAAAAGCGTTAAATTTGCTCAAGATGATTTGCAGGAATATTTATACTCTCCGAGACTGCAAAAAAGCTTAGAAAAATGGTCAATACCAAAGAGTGGTTTGACTTCTAAGATAGATGATCAGACATTGGGCACTCTACCCTCTGGGTTATCCTTTAGAGTGTGCGATCGCCAAATGCATGAAGAAATTTATGATTTACTTGGCAATGGGGCGATGAAACCAGAAATAGTCAGCCAAGTAATGGAATTGGTTGTGACTGGTAAAAAAATTCGCCCAGAACTACTTTTCTGGCGGCTAGAAGATTTTTATCATCGCTGGTGTCAGGGAGAATTTATCGATGGGACACCAGATGATAACTTACCTCAGAAAAAAAGATTAAAACTGGCAGCACAAAATATTGCGATTGGATTGAGACAGGTAGACATATATACAGGTCTAAACGTACTGATTTTACTGTTAGAGTTACACCGCTACGCTCAAGAGCAAGATGAACTCAAACAAAAAATCACCTTCTATCCATCTGCCCAACCAGACACAGACAATTTTTTTACATCTCAACTGCTGCGGATTATCAACTATAGCGATGCCCTGGAAATTGGTAACTTTAGCAGTATAGTCGGGCAATTCCTCAAAGGCGGTAACTTTCAGAGTGCTTACTTAGGCGATGCCAACCTCACCGGGGCAGACTTTAGTGGCGCTGACCTAAGCTTTGCTTATCTCGGCGATGCCAACTTAACTGGCGTAAATTTCAGCGGTGCCAATCTTAGCGGTGCCAACCTTGGTGATGCCAACCTCAGCGGTGCCAACCTTAGCGGTGCTAACCTCAGTGGGGCCGACCTCAGTAGCACCAACCTCAGTGGTGCTAACCTCAGCTGTGCTAACCTCAGCCGTGCCGACCTCAACCGCGCTGACCTCAGCAGTACGAATCTCAGCCGCGCCGACCTCAACCATGCCGACCTCAACCGCGCTGACCTGAGTAGCACCAACCTTAGCCATGCTGATCTAAGTAACGCCATCCTTTTCGGTGCAAATTTGAGTGAAGCCAACCTTAGCAGCGTTAGTCTTAGCTATGCCGATCTTTGCCGCGCCGACCTCAGTGGTGCTGATTTGAGTCACGCCATTCTCAACGGTACTAACCTCAGTGACACAATTCTTTTCAGTACCAACCTTAGTGATGCTATCCTTGTTGCCGCAGACCTCAGCTACGCCAAACTTAACGGTGCCAAACTTAACAATGCCAGACTTAACGGTGCAATGTTCTTAGGTGCCGACCTTAGTGGCGTAGACCTGAGTCGGGTAATTCTCAACGAAGCCGACCTCAGTGGCGTGATTCTGAACGACGCCGACCTCAGTGGTGCCGATCTCACCGACGCCATCCTGTTCGGCACAGACCTCAGCTATGCCAAGCTTAACAGTGCTAACCTCAGTGGCAGTAACCTCAGTGGTGCTATTCTCAATGGTGCGGATCTTAGCCATAGCAACCTCAGTTACGCCATTCTGGGTGGTGCAGACCTCAGCGACGCCAATCTCCAAGAAATGACCTGGGGTAAAAAGCAGCAGTGGGAAGGTGTGCGGGGATTAGAGACAGCAGTTAATGTGCCAGAAGCGTTGAAAGAAGAACTGGGATTGAATTGAAATGTCTAAGTTATTAGCACGATGCGATCGCCTTTTCTCTAGAGGGGTATATCCTGCTTGCTAGAGTGTAAGTCATTCACGTAAAATATAGTGCCATTGTTGCGGCAGTTCTCATGACCTCATCTGCGTCGTTTGACACATTAGAGTCTTTACAGGCGGATATCGCTGAATTGATCGCTCGTTTACCGACATTAAAAAATCGGCAATTTATTCAGCAAGCACTTGCTACTATTGTTCGTCTAGCTGATAGCGAAATTGAGCGTCTCGATTGGAAAATCTTGTCGGCTGCGTTAGCAGATATGGAGCGCGGTTTCGAGCTTTTTTATGATTACCGACACGTTCGCAAAGTTACAATCTTCGGTTCTGCTCGTCTCGCGGCAGATACACCAGAGTACCAAATGGCCCTTGAGTTTGCTCACGCTGTTTCTCAATTAGGATTCATGGTGATGACCGGCGGCGGCGGTGGAATCATGCAGGCGGGACACGAAGGTGCTGGGCGAGAAAATTCCTTTGGATTAAACATTCAGTTACCCTTTGAACAGGAAGCAAACCCTTTTATAGAAGGTGATCCCAAGTTAATTCACTTCAAATATTTCTTCACCCGCAAGCTGTTTCTTCTGAAAGAAAGTGATGCTGTAGCCTTATTTCCGGGAGGCTTTGGCACTCAAGATGAAGCTTTTGAATGCATGACATTAAGCCAGACTGGTAAATTTGGCCCAGTACCTCTAGTTTTAATTGATCGCCCTGGTGGTGATTACTGGCGCTCTTGGAGCGAATACATTGATAAGCAATTAGTGCAAAATGGTCTTGTCAGTCCTGAAGACCCCAGCCTTTACACGGTGACAGATAACCTGGATGTAGCTTGCGACGCTATCACCCGTTTTTACCAGGTTTATCATTCTAGCCGCTATGTAGGGGATCAATTAGTCATCCGTCTGAAAACAGATATATCAGACGCTCTTGTTGAGCAACTCAATGCTGATTTCAGCGACATTATTGTTAAAGGACGAATTGAAAAAAGTCAGGCATTACCTCAAGAAGCACAAGATGAAACTGTTGGGCTACCCCGCCTCATTTTGTACTTCAATCAACGCGACTTGGGGCGCTTGTATCAGATGATTGCCACAATTAATCAGATGGGTACTCCTTCAGCAGAGGATGCAGCACATCCAGAAAGAAAATAGATATTAACTAATTCGTAATTCGTAATTTGTAATGACTTCGCGGACTATTTCGTACTGCGCTAAGGTAATTTTAGGGTTTGAGTCCCGTATTAAAATCTAAAATTGCTGCTTTATAATTAGTCGGAGCATGAATCCTTAACTAATTCAATTACGAATTACCAAAGAAGAATTCAGGAGCCAGAATCCATTCTGGATTCTGTGCGACTGGATGGAGAATCGAGGTTTAAAGCCCCCGATTTTAAGACGCTCAAGGATTCGCTACCGCTACGCTATCGTGGAGAAGAAAAATTCTTTCCGATTGTTACCCCTGACTTCAGGCATGGGGTATTCTTGAATTCTGAATTCTGTCTTCTGACTCCTTCTCATGAATTATTTTGATGAGATGCGATCGCTTCATACCTTGATATACATTTTTACCATAATTAATTCATCTCATTGTCTCAGCTAGAGATTTTTTATTCTCATTAGGCTATCTTCATAAGCAATGGGCATTTTGGCATTGTCAAAGGAGCCACAAAAACAATATTATTCACCCTACTTACAGATGATAAAAACACCAGCTATTATGACTCAATACTGATTAGCGTAAAAAAACTTGTATATTAGCACAGGAAACTTAAATCCTAATAGAGGAATAAAAAATGCTGGAATTATTGGGTTCAGGTTTGGTGTCGCTTTGGCTGGAAATGGCCGGGGTACAAATCAAACCTCTAGATGCCTTAGATGCTTTGACTTGGCAAAGTAGTCCTGGCTTAGTTCTTGCCCCTGATCCCAATCCAACTGGGGCAACTACGGTGCAGGAATATCTGAAAAAGCTCATAACATCAAAACTAGTCGCCCAAAATCTAGCTGAGAGTCAGGGAATTTGGATGCAGTCGGGGCCGATGCTGATGGCAAATCACCAAGGTACAACACCTCTGCCCGCTGCGTCTTTAACTAAAATTGCCACTTCATTAGTTGCGTTGAAAGCTTGGGGACCAGATCACCAATTTGATACTTTAGTAAGTGTCACTGGGCCAGTGGTCAAAGGGGTTGTACAGGGCGATTTGGTGATTACTGGTGGTGGCGATCCTTTGTTTGTTTGGGAAGAAGCGATCGCTCTTGGTAATACTCTCAATAAAATGGGCATCAAGCAGGTAAAGGGAAATTTGATCATTACTGGCAATTTTGCCATGAATTTCCAACGTCAGCCGATGCTAGCCGGTCTAATACTCAAGCAAACACTAAATCGTGCGACTTGGGGACGCCCTGCTGTTTATATACACTCAATCATGCCCAAGGGAACACCCAAGCCTGAAGTCGTGATTGCTGGTGCGGTGAAAGTTGCGATGCAACCCAATGCTCAACAAATTTTGTTACTACGTCATCGCTCATTACCCTTGAAGCAACTAATCAAGGAAATGAACGTTTACAGTAACAACGATATGGCAGAGATGCTGGCAGAGTCAGTGGGAGGAGCAAGTGTAGTACAATCAACCGCTGCTAGCCTTGCTAGGGTGCCACAAGTGGAAATTCAGTTAATCAATGGTTCCGGCCTAGGCCAGGAAAATCGTATTTCCCCCAGGGCTGCTTGTGCGATGTTAATGGCTATTCAAAGGGAAGCAACCACCCATCAACTGAATTTGGCTGACTTGTTCCCCATGTCTGGATTTGATCGCCGGGGAACACTGCACGCCAGACACATTCCCCCAGCAACCGTGATCAAAACTGGTACTCTCCGCGATGTGAGCGCTTTGGCGGGAGTGATGCCCACACGCGATCGCGGTTTGGTTTGGTTTGCTATTATCAATCGTGGTACAAATCTCTGGGGTTTGCGGACTGGACAAGACCAATTACTGCAAAGTGTTGTCCAACAATTACAAATCCCTCCAACTGTTCCCGCTACTCTCACTCCTCACTCAGCCATCAACTCTTTACCCCAGCTAGGTGCAGCCAGTCGGAATGAAATCTTGAACAAAAGTTAGTTCATCCATAATCCACCGTTCAAACAGAGAGTGAGACAGTCTGATTCGCAATCCAAAAGTTTTATTGATGGGTGAAAACCGAACTTGTAAAGGGTGAATGTCCATAATAGCTTTTGGGTTAGATTTTCCATTAAGTTGATTACAGATAGTTCGTAAAATGCCCTAACCCAGTAGTGGAAAGAGCAGGAGAAACTTGAACTCAAAAGCCAACGTCAATTTTGTAAAAATAACTGTAAATAGATTTGTCACGACTAAGCAACAATTAGGCTTATAAATTAGGTTGTGATTATGCGATTTCCCAAATTATCTCGGTCTCTACGTCAACTCAGTAGTCATGTTTTAGCGATCGCGCTAGGAGTTTTGCTCACGGTTAGCACATTGCAGGTGTTACCATCCCAAGCCGAACCAGCACCTATAGTCACTGCTGGAGATACTTCAGAAATCATTGCCCAACGCCAATCACCAGCCACGGCTGCCATAAATAGCACCAGCTTTGTCACAGCAGCAGTGAATCGAGTGGGTACAGCAGTTGTCCGAATTGATACCGAGCGGACAATTACTCGTCGCGTTGATCCATTTCTAGAAGACCCCTTTTTCCGTCGGTTCTTTGGTGACGGTTTTTCTCAACAGATGCCTTCTGAGCAATTACGCGGTTTAGGCTCAGGTTTCATTATTGACAAGAGCGGCTTAGTTTTGACCAATGCTCATGTGGTCGATAAGGCTGATAAAGTAACAGTCCGGCTCAAAGATGGTCGCACCTTTGAAGGGAAAGTTCAAGGTATTGATGAAGTCACAGATTTGGCAGTAGTCAAGATTAACGCTGGTAACGATTTACCAGTCGCACCCTTGGGTTCTTCCACTAATGTACAGGTAGGAGACTGGGCGATCGCAGTTGGTAATCCTTTAGGATTTGATAACACCGTTACCTTGGGAATTGTCAGTACCCTCAAACGTTCCAGCGCCCAAGTCGGCATTAGTGATAAACGCTTGGACTTCATTCAGACAGACGCCGCCATTAACCCTGGTAACTCTGGCGGGCCACTATTAAATGGTCAAGGTGAAGTGATTGGCATTAACACAGCTATTCGTCCTGATGCGATGGGTATTGGGTTTGCGATTCCTATTGATAAAGCCAAAGCGATCGCAGCGCAACTCCAACGTGATGGTAAAGTTGCTCACCCCTACCTAGGTGTGCAAATGCTAACTTTGACACCCGAACTTGCCAAGCAAAATAATACCGATCCCAACTCTCCTATTCAGATACCAGAAATTAATGGTGTTTTTGTCATGCGAGTTGTTCCCAATTCTCCAGCTGCATCTGCGGGTATCCGGCGCGGGGATGTAATTCTTCAAGTTGATGGTAAAGCAATTATCAGTGCTGAACAATTGCAGAATGTTGTGGAAGATAGTCGCCTTGGTCAAGTATTACAGGTGAAAGTGCAACGGGGTAATCAGACACAGCAGCTTTCAGTCCGCACAGCTGAGTTGCAAAACGCGTCGTAGGGGCAATATAGCCTATTTTAATTGTGTGCAATAGCAAAACGGGCGGTTAGAAACCGCGTCTACACAAACAAAAGCTACCAATCCTGGGTTTCAAAACCTTGATTTGACCTTAGTCCGCGCAGGCGGACTTTGCCTGTATAGCTGCGTTCGCGTCAGCGTGCCGGAGGCTCTATTCAATTCGCCAAAGCTTAAGTTGACACCAATGACTGGTGTAATTCTGCAATAACATCTTGGGCTGACTGATGCCGAAATTTACCTGCATGGAAATCAGCTAGGGTTTGTTGGGCATCTATAGCTATTTCTGCACGACGGTTTTCGTGGTGACGATTTTGTAAAATCTTGATCAGCATTTCTTGCTGTTCGGAGGAAAGTTGCAAAGCGTCTTCTAGCACTTGATCGAGAGTACTCATAACGATTTCAAAATGTTAAGAAGTCTAAATTACTTACCAACACTTAATACTAGACCTTCATGGGCTAGTATTGCCTGAGGAAAAGCAGATTTAATATCGACCTGAACCTGGTCAAGAAAATCATCATGATCATCTGGGTGATGATGAGAAATTGCTAACCGTTGGACGCCAGCATTAAAAGCTGTATTCACCGCAGCTTGCCAGAGTAAATCAGCAGAGTCATGGTTGTGAGACGTAGGGGGAGTGTAAGTGGCATTGGCAATCAGCAAATCAACGCCTTTAATAAACTCTAAAATCCGCTCTTGCTCCACTTGATCAGCATTCTGGTGCAAATCCGTGATGTAAGCAACACTATACTCTTGCCAAGTAACTCGGTAGCCAACTGACCGCTGAGTTTGGTTAATTAATGCAGTTGTAATGGTGACATCATCTAACTTCACCTCACTGTCTGGAGTGAGATTATAAAACTGCAATTCCGACTGCATTACCTGCAAAGGGTAAGGAAAGTGTGGCTGGAGCATCTGATCGTACAGACATTGTTTAATTGAGGCTCCATTTGAGGCAGCTGTGCCATAAATGTGAAAACAATTTTCCACAATAAATGCTGGAGCAAAAAAGGGAAACCCTTGAATACGATTTGATTGGCAGTTGGTAAAAAATAAATGGGCTTCTAGTGGCTGTTGTAGTTCTTGCCAAGTTTTACCTAGTATACGTAAGCCAGTACCGCCATCAAAAATCAAGCGTTTCCCAGCGACCTGCATTTCTAGACAAGCGGTATTACCGCCATAACGATTGGTGTTGCTACTTGGAGTGGGAATCAAACCTCTTACACCCCAGAATTGCACGAGAAATTCACCTGATGGACTGCTTGGCAGGGTAGCTGACTTTTCAGGTATGTAGCTTTGGGAACCCGACAACTCAAAATTTGACATTTTTCTTGAAATTAGACCTTACTGAGCAGGTCATCGTAGCGCCGTACTTCCAACAGCCTGTTTTTTTCGTCCACAATGACTACCGTAGGAGAGTAACTTTTTAACTCTTCTGGAGTGAACTGCCCGTAAGTCATTATAATCAAGCGATCGCCAATAATGCCTAGACGTGCTGCCCCCCCATTTAACTCAATTATTCCTGAATGGGCTGGAGCCGGGATCGCATAGGTAATAAAGCGCTGACCGTTGGCATTATTAACTACTTGCACCTGCTCATAGGGTAAGATACCAGCTTTTTCCAAAAGCATTTCATCGATACTGATACTACCCACGTAGTTGATATTCGCCCCCGTGAGGGTGCAGTTATGAATTTTTGCCAAAAGGAGAGTACGCTGCATTTTGGTTTAGGGTTGGTGGCAGTTTTTGCGATCCGTAACAAGCGAAAGTTATCAAAGTGAGGAGTTAGGAATAAAAATTCATAAATCTTAACTCCTAACTCCTAACTCCTCTATTATCCTCTATAAGCTTTGACGGATTTTTCTACTAAAGCTGCAACCTTATCCACATCTTGCCAACCAAGAATTTCAGTCACCTTTTTTTCCAAATTTTTATAACTACGGAAAAATTCAGCAATTTCATCTAAGCGGTGTGGCGCTACGTCTTTCAAGGATTTTACCTGAGTGTAGCGTGGATCTTTGTCAGGAACACAAAGGATTTTCTCATCGCGATCGCCACCGTCAATCATCTCCAAAAAGCCAATCGGTCGTGCAGCAATAACACAACCTGGAAAGGTCGGCTCATCAATTATGACCATACCATCTAGGGGATCGCCATCATCAGCCAAAGTATTGGGTACAAAGCCGTAATCATAAGGATACTTTACCGAGGAATAGAGTACTCGGTCTAAAGCAAAAGCTTCTAGTTCCTTGTCATATTCGTATTTATTTTTACTTCCGCCAGCAATTTCGATCAAAACGTTGATTAGACCCGGTTTCGGTTGGGCAGGAATACGAGATAAATCCACAAAAAACTCCTCTGATAACAGTGAATCATGGGGGCACTCAGTCAGCTTCGCTCCCCGTGTAGAATTTTAAGGCAATATGGATCTCTTCCCAAGGTATTCATTCCACGGCACACATTGCCTTTCCCCTCCAAAAAATGGAAAAAGCGTTACGAAGTTTATTCGTAACGCTTTTTCCAAGAGGGTATTATGGATATCCTCCGCCCTTGATTGCTGTTGGAGGGATTTCTTGCCCCTATTCTGTCAAGACAACTGAAATCTGGGGTAACACAATACAGATTCAGCTTATTCCTGATGAACAACATTTACATCTACAGAGGTTGTCTCAAAATCAGTGTTCTTCTTTTTGTAGCTCTCCTACTGGTGGAATACTAGTGGAAAGCTTTATCAATCTTTACTGCCTTGTAGGTTTTGGATCAGGGGTTGCTGGTTATTTTGGACATCAGTTGAAGAATAGTGGGCGATGACAAATACGGGTAGGATAAGAGTCAACAGAGCGATCGCAGTTCCCACAATGTCTGCCAAACGTTGGGAATATGTCTCGGCATTGGCAGACTGGCTATTTGAATTCATACAAAATTGAAGTTCTTCGTAACACTGTGTAGGTCTACTCTCTGATTGAGAGTCTCGATTCCATTTTAGCTATTTTTAAGTTGTAAAATGTGTAGCATTCTACAACTTAAACCAGTTGTACAACTGTCATAATAGCATTTTTATACATGGACTTCTTAATACAAACTTACAACTAAACAAATCATGTTTTATTTTGTAATTAATATTTTCAGATGTTTCCCTGTATGGTGTAACGGTTTGCATACGCAAACCCAACTTTGAGAGCATCATAAATTACATTTTTTCGCTGTTTAAAGATTAATTAGCAAAACATATTTGTTCGATACTTCATCATTATAACATCCTACAATGCCTTTGATAAGGTCATTTTACTGGAATTGCTAATTTGTGATACAGGACACAAAACCGCGAAAGCACTGATAGACCAGCAGTACTTTTGATTGTTATACAGTAGTTATACATAAAAATATCTGACACCACACAATAAATGGGTAGGAATGATTTTTGTAACCAATGATAGCCACCGAATAAATACAGATACATCAACTGTATTAGGCAGCATATATTCAGTGATATCACTAAACAAATATTTAAGAATTTAAAGTTTAAAATCTATTTAATATCACAGTATTTTTGTCAATCTATATATAGGTAGAGTAAAAAATGTTTTGAGAAAGTAGCGTAGATGGTTATGTCAAACTTTGCTTATATCTTAAAAAAATACTTAATCCCAATTTCCAGCTCCTCAATTTGTCTGGATAATTTTTGTAAGTCGCCAAAAGCTACTTACATAGTTTTCCTCAGACCTTACCTTGTGTTTGGCTTAGTGAGTTCTATGTTGTTAATATTACACGTATTTTCCGAATAATTCTCTATGTTAGGGATCATTAGGTCTTGGAAACTTTTTTTGATGGCTATCTAGATATGAACAAATCCACCGCATTGCAGAAAGGATATATGTAAAGACCAAAACGATTTTAGCTGATAGTGCAGTATCAGCTAAACTTTGCCCTGTAAAGTTTAAAACACTTATTTAATTATTTAAAAACGTAGGATTTAATTTCTTGCTCTATTTGCTCACTAATAATCTCAGTTCCCATACTGGGTTTATCGAGGTTGACCCTAACAAAGTTTGTTTTGTCTTCGGCTGTGAATTTTTTATTATTATCAGAGTCTTTGATAATTTTTAGGAAAATTGCATTTTGACTTGGAACAATAACCCAACTGATTATTCGAGTATTATTTGGGGTAACTTGCAGGAGGTTCTTACCTGATAAATCAGAAAGATAGCCGATAGTAGCATCTTCGCTGCTGAGTTTTTTATCCGTATTGGTGTCTTGGTCAACAATTCTATACAACCAAACTCTTGTAATTGGCTTGTTTGCTGCTTTTACCTCCAATAAATCAAAGGAGGTAATAATGGCTTTTTTATTTAATAAAAGATGAGCTTCACCATCTTGTTTCTGATAAAAGATGATGTTATACAATTGGTTATTCCTTTCATAAGACCGTGAAAGTTTTAAATCAATTCCTTTATCTTCATTCTGTTCTGCAAGACTAACGGGAATCATTAGATAATCTGATTGTTCTTTAATGATTAAATCGCCATAGACAAGATTTGGTTGTGGCTTTGATTTCTCAGTTGCTTTTGCTTGTTCTGCATTTCTGCTAACAGAAGACTTACAAGAAAAAGAAAGGGTCGTAATAATAATCGCTGTAGTAATTTTATTTAAAAATCTATAACCTCTCATCAAATTCTCCTCGCAGGATACGTTGCTGTCTTATTTTATTCCCTGCTGGAAAATTAGCCAGTGTATTAATTTGAGTTTATATTTTACAAAACAAACCTACACAAATGGGCTTGTTTTTTTACAAAAATAATTGAATTACTCTAACCAAAAGATTGTAGGTTTCTTGGGCATATTAACTTTCTTTTGTTAATATTATTCTAGTCTAAGTGTTAATTTCGGCACTCCCTGCCGTACTGAGTAGGGCGGCTGCATCATGTCAATAAGCAAAGTCTATTCTCAATAGAGCTAGAACTAATGTCATTAAATTTTGCTTATTGCGAAAATTTTAGGCGATCGCTTTAGGGCTTAAAAAATAATCAAGCGCGAAATCCTTATTTTTTCGTTGGTTCTTAACCTTCGTTGTGATCAAGAGTAATTTAGATGCGTTTGCCCTGCGTACTGAGTAAATTATATCATAACAAAATACCAAAAACCTGGTCGAGGTTGACCAGGTTTTATTGAGTTCACAGTTTTCAAATTGTTAAACTAATTAAGTAATTGAAAGTTCATAACTAAGGTGGACTGAAAAACTAACAAACTCAGCATTCTTGCGTTTTTCCGCTTTAGGATTTGGCTTTGCCTTCTACATTAGGTTTTTTGCCACTTTTCTAACATTTGATATGCTGAAATTTGCTTGGGTTGATGACACGGGGACACTAAGTCATTGACCCTTTTTTTTTGGTTTTATTTTGTTTGGTGTCCTACTACTTAAATTAGCACTTAGCTTGTGAATTGCAACCCTTGGTTTACTAAAGTTGACCTTTTGTTAGGTTTTGCAATCTAAAGCTATAAATTTGATCCCTAACCTTCTCTTTACGAAAGTTCAAGGTATCTTGGATATATAAGCATGGCTACCGCAACTGCATTGTCACCAATTCCACATAATTTGATTATCATCCAGATTGTCGGTAAGAATGCGTCCAATGGCGTCAATTTCTGCCAATTGGGCAGCTAATGTGTTGTCTCCTACTTGTTCGGGAGAACGCGCTCCGGCCATGTCTAACGATAAGCCGCTCCGCGTCTACGCATTTGTTTGGAGTTGGGCAATTAACCACGCCAAAGATAACTGAGCAAGAGTACAATTATGAAGAAGGGCTATAGGATGCAGTTTTCCTAGCGCTCGTTGGGCACGTTCAAAATTTTCGCCTTGAAATAGTTTATTTTTAGCACGGTTATCTGTTGGGTCAAATTTATGACCGAGAGCAAATTTGCCTGTCAATAAGCTCTGTGCTGAAGGCGAATAAGCAAGGATAGAAATATTGTTCTCGATACAATAGGGCAATGCATCTTGTTCTACCTGTTTCCAGAATAAAGAATAAGGTGGTTGTAAACTATCAATACGTCCATAACTTGCTGCTTCGACTAACTGGGCGTGGGAAAAATTGGAAACACCAATGGCTCGGATTTCACCTTGCTCTTTGAGGAGGTTAAGAGCACTTATAGTTTCTTCGATAGGTACTATTTCACTATTGAAAGCACCGGAGGGCCAATATATTTGGTAAAAGTCGATGTAATCAGTTTTCAGGTTGGTTAGGGAGTGATGTTTAACGACAAGCCGCTACGCGTCAATGCAAGCTTCAATCACTTGTTCATACTTTAGATGGTTGGCGAAAACTTTCGTGACATACTGCACGCGATGTCTGGCGACAAGCCGCTACGTGTCTACGCGTACATAAGATAAAGCTTCAGCGATAATTTGCTCAGAATGTCCTCCACCATAAGCTTCAGCGGTATCAATTATCGTGATACCAGCTTCATAAGCGGCTCTGATGGTTTTAATCGACTCTGCATCCTCAATTTCCACCCACATTCTTTTACCAGTTTGCTAAGTTCCCGTCAAAATGGGTGAAATTTGCACATCAGAAGTACCTAGCGTAGGCGTAGGCGTAGCCTCTCGTAGAGAATCAGAATCCCGTCGTATCGCTTTTCCATAACTGCTTCCTAATTCATTCCCTTGGACAGTTCATACTTTATCGGTTTTAGCTTGAAATTAAATCAGAATTACATGTAGATGCTGATGGAATTGACTACAACTTTTCATGCCCTCAAAGAATGGGCAGTGGCCGTAAATGCCTTGGAAGATGGTAAAACAATTATGTTGCTCCGCAAAGGCGGTATCCATGAACGAAATGGACACTTCCAAGTTGCCCACAAGCAAGTTTTGCTTTACCCTACTTATGAACATCAACAAGCTTTCATGCTGAAAGCTGAGTATGCCAATGGTGTTTATCCAGTAACATCAGGTTGGCATCCTGAAACAGTTCGCATTGGAAGTTGGGCTGAAATTACGGATATTTTGCCAGTTAGTGACGAGTCTATTGTCAACACCTTGCTTCCCTTCCATATTTGGAACGAGCATTTTATTAGCGATCGCCTCAAATGGAAACCACGTCAACCGCTTTATATTCTTCTCCTGCGGACGTATAAACTACCCCAAGAGCAAGAAATTTCCTATTACGCCAAATACGCTGGCTGTAAGTCATGGATTGATTTAGATGAACCAATTCAGTTGCAAGCAGCAAAACCAGTTTTATCTAACTTTGCATACATCCAACTAGTAGAGACAATTCGCGAGATTGTTGGCGATAAGTTGTATGCTCCATCCTTCTAATAACCAACATATTCGACAATTAAAACGATGAAAAAACCGTGGTTGCTGAAAATTTAACCACGGTTTTTACTTTATAAAACTTTACTTTTGTTAGTGTCTACAGACGATTAATCGCGGCCATTTATGGCAATTAGCAACCGCAAGATAAAGACGAACAAGTTGATGTAAGTTAAGTACATCGATAAAGCAGCAGGCAGATATTGGTCATCGCTGTAAGTGCGGGGCAAGATATAGAAATCGACAACAGAAACCCCAACAAATAGAAACACCCCCAAACCAGAGATGGCGATTTCTAACCAATTGGGCGTGTAAACACCAAACATGGCAAATCCGAATTGGGCTAGACACACAACCACCAAAGCAATGACACCAAGATTGATGGTTTTCGTCAAAGCCATGCCGTCTTGTTCAGAGAGATTTGAACCAATTTGACGGGCGAGAATAAAGGTAACGCCACAACCAAGAGCAGCCAATCCAATGCCTTGAATGCCAACACCTTGGGATCTCAAGGCGACAAATACCAAGCCACTGAGAGTATATCCAGACAAGAGGCTGTAGGTTGCCAACAGGGGTAGTGCAAGTCCCTTATTACCTTTTTGGGCAACATTTTGGGCAACAAAGAACAAAATTAATTCCAAAATCACCGCACCAATGAAGGCGGGAAAGAATATTTCGGGATTAGTACGGATAACTCCCAAACCGCCGTAGGTTCCTAATGCTGTTAGCACCAATCCACCACCAACGTAGGGGAGGGCGTTAGCAATCACATTTGGGCCAACGAGGGCGTGAGATTTAGCCTCACGGATAGCTTCACGAAAATTACTGGTATTGCTCATATTGAAAAACTGTTGTTCAGGAAAACGTTCTGCTCATTACTATTCTTACCAATATTTGAAGAAGAAGTTAGAGTCACTCTTATCGGGAATACCCTGGGGGATCTTGCTACAGACCTGCCACTCTCTTGTTGACCACTCAATTATAGATAGAGTGTAGTGTTCACCGTTTATTCAGATGCTCTCTACGAGACGCTCTTGCAAGCTGGCTAGGAGTTGATTCGTTATTCACCAGTCACACAGAATTCAATTTCTTTTTCTGGCTCCTGACTCCTGAATTATTTTTTGTTAATGGAAATGTCCCTTAATACCCAACTAAGTACAAATTCCCATAAAAACGAGTCGGAATTCTGTTTGTTGTAGCTTGGATTTTGTTCTTCAAGCCAACTGCCAATTTGGATTTTCGACCTTTATTAATGACGGTGCGTACTAAGAAATAAAATTGCCCAATCTATTTTGCAATTAATTCAGTGCCGATCCAATTGCACTCAGTATGACTGATGGGCATTAAGTCAGC
Source organism: Nostoc edaphicum CCNP1411 (assembly GCF_014023275.1). Taxonomy (NCBI): domain Bacteria; kingdom Bacillati; phylum Cyanobacteriota; class Cyanophyceae; order Nostocales; family Nostocaceae; genus Nostoc; species Nostoc edaphicum. The sequence goes on along the minus strand of NZ_CP054698.1, from coordinate 3,160,351 downwards.
TATGCATTTTTCAGCATAAATAGCTAGTTTTTGTTGCAAAAGCTAAAGATTATATGCCATGCAAGAATTATGTAAAAAACAAAAATAACCTGCGACAGAAGGGTTAGCAAAATCATGCGTACAAATACTGAATTGCGGAGTTAGACCCCTCACAAGTTCAGTGAAACGACGATGGCTTATTCTGGCTTGACTAAGGAAAATAATGACAGCTTAGAAGAAAATATACGCAGCTCCATTTTCTCAGGAATAGGAGTTACAACAAAGGTAATGTATATGGCAGCAAGTGAGTCCTCTTTACGAACTGATGGTATAGAATTATTACACTTGTACCACCAGAATCCTTCTATTAAACTTCGTAATAAACTTGTACAGTTACATACTGGCTTAGTACGAAAGATGGCTCATAAATTCAGCCATCAATGTAATGAACCTTATGAAGATTTAGAACAAATCGGTTATTTTGGTTTAATTAGGGCAATTGAGCGTTTCGACCCTAGCCAAGGATATGCTTTTAGTTCCTTTGCAGTGCCATACATTCGCGGTGAGATGCTGCACTTTTTGCGCGATCGCAGTACTCTATTAAAAATTCCCCGTCGTTGGCAAGAATTGTACAATGAAGGGCAAAAGATTCGCAAGGACTTGGCAATGTCTTTAGGTCGCCAGCCCAAGGATGCTGAAATTGCCAGCCAACTTCGGGTATCTGTGCAAGAATGGCAAGAAACCAAATTAGCGGCTCAAAATCGGATGCCTTTGAGTTTAGATGCAACCGCAGTTAACTATGTTGATTGCCAAATAACCTTGGGTGAAGCACTTCCTTGTCCTCGTTCTCATGTACTTCTGCAACAAGAAGAAGAACGCCAACAACTCCAAGGCGCAATCAATATGTTGGAAGAAAAGCCCCGCATGGCAGTTGAAATGGTATTTTTGAAGGAACTTTCTCGCAAGGATGCTGCTAAAAACATTGGCACTAGTCCAATGACTGTAACTCGTTATCTGCAAAAGGGAATTCAAGATTTGATTTGCTATTTGCAACCACAGGTAATGCCCACTGGATCTTGATGTCATTAGTCAATAGTCAGTGGTTAGTAGAAAAGCAACTGACAAATGACAAATGACAAATGACTAATAACTAATTATCTAGATTTTAAATCAGCGATCGCACCTTTGGTCATAGCAGCAATAGCTTGGTCTGTCGCTTTCGGCAAATGATAATATTTACCGCCTGCTGTTTGCGATAATTCTTTAGCAAAACCCGTAGACACAAATTTACTTTCCGTATCAATTACTAATAGTTGCATCCCTAAAGCACGAATTCTGGCAGCAATTTCTAATAATTCTCCTTTGATATCTGGCTTTTCTCCTGGTTCTAGCTGTTCACCCAAAGAACGCGCTAAGGGAATATTACCCCGCCCATCGGTGATTGCTACAAGGACAACTTGCCCAATATCTCCACTCATCTGAGCATTTAAGCCGACGCGCACAGCTTGAGTTAAACCATGCGCTAAAGGCGAACCCCCACCACAGGGCAATCTTTCCAGGCGGTTACGCGCTAAAGCAATAGAACGTGTTGGAGGTAATAATACCTCTGCTTGTTCTCCCCGGAAAGGAATTAATGCTATTTGATCGCGGTTTTGATAAGCTTCAGTCAACAGTTGCATCACCGCACCTTTAGCCGATTGCATTCGATTCAGGGCCATTGAGCCAGAAGCATCTACCACAAATACTACCAACGCCCCGGCTTTGCGTACCAGGCGTTTCGAGCGAATATCAGGCTGTTCGACAATAACTGTTCTATCTGGTTGTCTTTCTCTTCGTGCTTTTTGATATGGAGCCGCAGCCCTCAAGGTGGCATCTACTGCAATGCGTCGCGCTTTCCCCTTGGGCAACATTGGCTTAATATAGCGCCCCCTGTCATCGGAAAAGATGACACTACGACTACCAGATTTACCTTGCCGCTTCGCCATTTGAGTAAAGTAAAGCACGTTGTCATCAAGTATTACCCCTTCTGGATCAAAGATAAACTCTTCCGGGATGTCGGGCGGTTCTTGCTCTTCATTTTCTTCTTGTTCTTCCTGTTCTTCTTGTTCCTCTTCTGATTCGTCCTGGGGTTCTTCTTGATTCTGTTGCGGCGGCGGTGGAGGCGGTGGTGGTGCTTGATCTGGTGGCGGTGTCTGCACAACTGTGGCGCGTGGCACAATTACCAGTTCCACAGCACGGCGCAAATCTTCGGCATTAACTGTTGTTCGTCCCTCCAAAGCTGCGGCGGCCTTGGCAACCCGCGCGGCGAATAACTCGGCGCGATGTCCCTGAACTCCGCCGCGAATGGACTCATCCACTAAATAGGCAATTTGTTCATGGGTGATAATGACTTCTTTCAACCATTCCCGCGCCAAGATGATTTGGGTTTTGAGGGAGTCCAAGTCTTCGTTGTACTGTTTGAGGAAATCTTGGGGAGATTTAGAATAAGCGATCGCTTGTTCAACTGCTTCTACTCTTTGATCTAAGCCGAGTACACCGTCAGCAGAAAGTGCGATCGCAATTCTATCTAGCAAATGCTCTCGTAATCCACCTTCTTCTGGGTTGTAGGTGGCAATAAATAGGGATTTGCACGGATGCTGAAAACTAATCCCTTCTCGTTCAATCTGGTTGCGTCCCTCAGATAATACTGTTAAAAGCTGATTTGATATTTGGTCATCTAATAGATTAATTTCATCTACGTACAGTACACCCCGGTTGGCTGTAGCGAGTAATCCGGGCTGAAAAATCGTATCACCTTGTTTGACCGACTTTTCCACATCCACGGAACCGAGGAGTCTGTCTTCAGTGATACCTAGAGGAATTTGCAAAAAAGGCGCGGGGATAATTTCGATGGGAACATCTTGAATGTCTTTGTCTGCGTACTCCGCCAAAAGTTGATCGTCCCATTCTTCTGGGTGGTTGGGGTCACAATTACTAATTGAGCCTTTGACAACTTCAATGGGCGGTAGTAGAGCGTGGATAGCACGAGCCATTACAGATTTTGCCGTACCGCGACGACCTGCGATCGCTACTCCTCCCAAACCAGGATCAACTGCGGCTAACAGTAAGGCTAATTTAATTGCTTCTTGACCGACTACGGCTGTCAAGGGAAAGGCAGTGATCGTGGGATTGATAGTAGGCGCAGGCATTGTTTGCTTTCATAGCGAGTCTCGGCCTTTAGCATACCAATTTCTGGCACATTTAGAATAGGGATTATGGCAATGAGAGAAAGGTAAGGTTATGAGTATTGCTCAAGCTAAACGCTTCACACTGGATGAATACCACAGGCTTGGAGAATTGGGCTTTTTCCATGAAGATGACCACATTGAATTAATCAACGGGGAAATTATTGAAATGGCATCCAAAGATACAGCCCATGAAACTTGTTTAAGAAAACTGTGGAAGGAACTCCCTAAAATACTGGGAGACAAGGCTACTTTGCAATCACAAGCGCCGATTGCTTTGCCACCTAATAGCGAACCTGAGCCTGATTTTGCGATTGTTCAAAACCGTGCTGATGATTATCTGTCGGGTCATCCTAAAGCGGCTGATGTGTTTTTAGTAATGGAGGTTTCAGATTCTTCTTTGGCCTATGACCAAGACGTTAAAATACCTCTCTATGCTAAAGGAGGTATTACTGATTATTGGATATTCAATTTATTCGATAATTATTTGGAAGTTTACAGTGAACCATATCAGGATAATCAAGGCAGATATGGTTATTCAAATAAGCGAATTTTCCTGTCAGATGAGATAATAACTTTTCCCTGCTTCCCTGATTTATCTCTTGATTTAGCTAAGGTGTTTCCGCCAAAGCGGAATTTTTAAACTTTGTTATAGGATTCAGTCATAAGGCAAAGGATTAAGTTTTATGGCTTATAGTGATTTTAAACTTATTGAAGTTATTGATTCTTTTGGGTTAGTTATCCACGAATCATCTGGACTATTCGCAAATGTGCAGGAGCAAGAATGTAGCGATTTATTATCTACTCTTCTTAGGGAAAATGTTGATTTAGCAGTAGCGATAAGTTCAGAAAAAGCTCGTAGTGAAATGATCATAAGTCCAATCTTATTAGAAATTAGACGCAAATTTAATTATGAAATAAGCTTTTTTTCTGGAGTTGATTTTACTGTTGATAGTCAACGAGGATTAAACGGCTTTTGTGATTTTATTTTAAGTCTTTCTTCGGAGCAGTTGCTTGTGCGTAGTCCTGTGATTGTCCTAGTAGAAAGTAAAAATGAGAATTTGAGGTCTGGTTTAGCCCAATGTATTGCCGAAATGGTAGCTGCTCAGTTATTTAACGAAAGAGGTGAAAATCAAATAAAAGCTATATATGGTGCTGTTACTATCGGTACGCTCTGGCAATTTCTTAAGCTTGAAGGTAATGCAGTTTCGATTGATTTGAGTGAATATTATATTAAGGATATTAAGAAAATTTTAGGTATTTTGTATGGTGCGATCGCGCAAAGTAAACCGTAAAATAGGTTACATTTATTTACAAGTGATATGCTTGACAATATAGCTGATATCATGCAATTCTTGTAATTGAGACAGTAAACAACTTGCATGATAAAGCACAACTCTAAAGTGTAACCACTGGCGGCTGTCTCAGCAGCATAATTGCTGTGTTGCTCGCAACATTTTGCACGATCCGTTAAGCTAAAAATTCAGCCTGATGCCAGGTTCAATAGTTGACTACAATGTCAAAGAGAAACTAACCCATCTAAATGAATGTTTAGCATAGCGGATCGTGCGGAATGTTGCGAGCAACACAGTAATTATGCTGCTGAGACTGAAACTAGTTAAACTTGCGAGTAGAGAAGAGAGCTTAGTGATAGGGAGGTACTTTTTGAGTATCAATTACCTTTATAAAGCTACCCTGCTAAATGTGTAATTTGTTGAATCTGTCCAGTTCACCAAAGAATACTGGATATATTACCAGAAGTGTTGAACGGTAAGAAAAATCCGATAAAAATAGCCCAAAATATGGTATTTTTGGGCGAAGGCTTAAACTATATTAGTTTGATTGTGATTATAAATTCATTTCCCAAAATTGTCAAAGATATCTTGAAAAGCCTGCCAAAAAATGATTATCCAGTATTGAATAGTCGTCTATTCTTTGAGTGCTGGCTATCCTATGCTCTGGATAATAGCTTAACAAGTATGCGAGATTTATTTAAGAGATTAAACAATACAGGATTTGAGGTAGATATTTCTACTTTTTCTAAAGCAAATTTACATCGAAGCCAAAAAACAATTTCAAGGAATTTACCAAAAATTAAATGAATTAGTACAGAAGAAAATTCACAAAAAAATTACACGATAAATATGCTATTTGTCCTATTGATTCAACAATTATTACCCTGACAAGTAAATTGTTATGGGTTTTGGGTCATCATCAAGTCAAACTTTTTAGTTCTTTGAATTTAGCTACAGGTAGCCCAGAAGATAACTTGATCAATTTTGGACATGATCATGATTATAAATTTGGTTCCAAGATGATGTCTAGTCTCCCAACTAATGCTGTAGGGGTAATGGATAGAGGCTTTGCGGGATTAAAATTCATTCAAGAATTGGTACAAGAAAACAAATATTTTGTTTTGCGGATTAAAAACAATTTCGTTACTAGAATTTGAGGATGCAACTGGATTAGTCAAAGTAGGTGCATCTGATGAGGCTATTGCCTATAGAGTCATTAATTTTTGTGATTTAGAAACGAAAACTGAGTTCCGCTTAGTGACTAATTTACCAAAGTCGGGAGATGCAGCTGTTAATGATGATGAAATTAGGGATATTTATCGATTACGTTGGGGAGTTGAACTCTTGTGGAAGTTTTTAAAGATGCACTTAAAACTTGACAAATTAATTACCAAAAACGTCAACGGTATCACCATACAAATTTACGTTAGTTTAATAGCTTATCTGATTTTACAGCTTTTATCTATTCCCGCACAATGGGGACATACACTATTAGATAAATTCCGCTATTTGCAATCTTGTATGTGTCAGAAAATCAGCTATGTTCATTGGTTTGAGGAGATGATGTTATGTTGACTAATTTAGCCTTTTTAGAGTTAGTGTAACTATCTATGTAAAGTTTTGTATCAGCATTCAACATTTCTGATATATTACAATGACACACGCTGATAAGTCTTCCAAAAAACAAACTAACCAGCAGAAAAATTCTGTCGGTATTTTTGCCGATATTCAAAACGTCTCTTCAATTAAAGGAAAGGGTGATTTGTTGCTGGAATTTGCCCAATCCAAGGGGCGTATAGACTGCAAAAATGTCTACTATAATTCACACTACAGAAACCAAGTTAGCACCAAAAATGAACTTGAAATTCTTGGTATGAAGTGTGTTGATGTTCCCGATCATTCAGAGAATAGTGCAGATTATAGATTGATGGCTGACTGTGTTAAACTGTTCGCCCCAAAACCTTCACCTAGTCCTAATACAATTATTCTGGTACTAGGAGACTGGGACTATGCTGGCTTAATTTGCATGTTACAGGCATTAGGTAAAAAAGTGATAATTTTTGCTCAAAGAGGTAGTGAAAATCCAAGATTGATTAAACTAGTTGGTAATGAAAACTTCTATTTTGTAGATCAATTACCTGAGTTAGTTGACAATAGCAATAAGACTCAACCTCAAAACACGGCTATTGTGTCTCAGATTAATTGCAAAGAGGCTATAGAGTATCTAATTGAAGCTATCAAAACTGCCTCAAGCCAAGGTAAGCCTACCGTATTTGGTCGCATTGATAAATTGATGCGTCAACATTGTGCTAACTATCAAGGATACTTATCTATTTCTACAGATGATGGAAAGAAATTTAAGAGTTTTAGCCAGTTTATTGATGTTGCTGTAAAGGATGGCAAAGTCAAAAAGCAAAATCAGCAGTTATTTTTAACTGAGTTAGATATACTGGCTGCCTAAAATAGCTTTGAAAAACCCAGTTGAATAAAAAACTGGGTTTTCCCAAGACACCGCGATTTGCGGTTTTTTTATGTCTGAACAAAGCAACACTTGTAAAGTTTCCCAACAGCCAATTTTGCAATAAAATACAATATAAAAATGCACAAACTTCTAATATTCCATAATGAAAAACTTCTACGCCGTGCGCTTACACATCGTTCTTATGTCCATGAAAACCCCGGAGAAGGCGAACATAATGAACGCCTAGAATTCCTCGGTGATGCTTTGCTGAATTTCTTAAGTGGCGAATATCTCTATGGTCGTCATGCAGAAATGGGAGAAGATGAACTAACCCGGCGGCGTTCGGCGCTGGTAGATGAAAAACAATTAGCAAAGTTCGCCGAGGAGGTAGGTTTAGACTTTAGGATGCGGTTAGGAAAAGGCGCAATTCGAGACGGAGGCTACCAAAATCCTAATTTGCTTAGTAGTACCTTTGAAGCAGTTCTTGGTGCTTACTATTTAGACAATGAGTCTAATATTGAAACAGTTCGCGCAATTATAGAACCACTATTTGATTCTGTAGATCCTAAGCATATAATTGTGCCTCGTTCTAATGTAGACTCAAAAAACCGCTTTCAAGAATGGGTGCAACGCAACGTTACCCCAAATCCACCCAAATATTTCACAGACCAAATAGGAGGCCCTTCTCATGCGCCAGAATTCATAGCCAAAGTATTGGTAGATGAAAAGATTTATGGAGAAGGCAAGGGACGCAATAAAAAAGATGCTGAGAAAGCTGCGGCTGAAGATGCGCTTGCTAAGTTGAAAAAACAAGGTTTGTTATAGAGTTTATGGGTTCATAAATTTTGAGAATTTTAAAATTAGAAGCTTCCTAACACTGAAAAAACGTAAAAAAATGAGGATGGTATACGCCATCCTCATTTTATTTTTTGTTACTTCACTCATTTCCAGATGCTAGCTAGAATTGAGTCAACTATTACAGTTGCGGTACATACTGTTGCTTCTCTGGCACTTCAGCATACTCAGCCACAATCTGGCGGAATTCTTCGCCGTCAATTGTTTCTTTCTCGATGAGCAAATCTACTAAGCGATCGGTGACAGTGCGATGGTCACGGATGATCTTCTTAGCATTGTCGTAGCACTGCTCAACAATTTCTCTGACTTGAGCATCAATACGGGAAGCAATGGATTCAGAATACTCAGATCGGGTTGTCCAATCACGACCCAAGAATACTTCTCCCTGCTGGCTTTCTAACGACAGTGGGCCTAAGTCGGACATCCCGAACCGAGTCACCATCTGCCGTGCCATTCCCGATAATTGCTGCAAGTCTCCACCAGCGCCAGTTGTGACTTCCGCAGCCCCAAAAATTACCTCTTCAGCGGCGCGACCACCCAAAGCACCAGTAATTCTGGCTTTCAACTGAGAACGAGAAATTAATCCCTGTTCTTCGTTGGGTGTAAACCAAGTTAAACCCTGTGCTTGTCCACGTGGAATCAGGGTAACTTTCTGTACTGGGTCATGGTCTTTTAACAAAGTCCCAACTAAAGCGTGTCCAATTTCGTGGTAAGCAATCAAGCGCTTGCTCTTGCTATCTACCAAAGGAGTACCTTCCATCCCTGCAACTACCCGATCCACCGCATCATCAATTTCGCGGAGGGTGATCGCTTCTTTACGTCTTCTGGCGGTAAGAATTGCCGCTTCGTTGAGTAAGTTGGCTAAGTCAGCACCAGTAAATCCAGGAGTGCGGCGAGCGATCGCATCTAAAGATACGCTAGTGTCTAGTTTCTTGTTCCGCGCATGGACTTGCAAGATTTCCAAACGCCCTTTGATATCGGGTGCATCGACTGTTACTTGTCGGTCGAAACGACCGGGACGCAACAAGGCTGAGTCTAGTACGTCGGGACGGTTGGTGGCAGCAATAATAATGATGCCTGTGTTACCTTCAAACCCGTCCATTTCGGTGAGCAATTGGTTGAGGGTTTGCTCTCTCTCGTCATTACCGCCACCGATACCAGCACCCCGTTGTCTACCCACGGCGTCGATTTCATCGATGAAGATGATACAGGGGGCGTTGTCTTTGGCTTTCTTAAACAAATCGCGGACGCGGGATGCACCCACACCAACGAACATTTCCACAAATTCTGAACCGGAAATACTGAAGAAAGGTACACCTGCTTCACCAGCGATCGCTTTTGCTAGTAAAGTTTTACCAGTTCCAGGAGGCCCAACTAACAGCACTCCCTTGGGAATCCGTGCGCCCACAGCAGTAAATCTTTCTGGCTGCTTCAGGAAGGTGACAACTTCTTGCAATTCTTCTTTAGCTTCTTCAATCCCAGCTACGTCGTCAAATTTGACTCCGGTTTTTGCTTCCATTTGGAAACGCGCTTTGGATTTGCCGAAGTTCATCGCTTGACCTGGCCCGCCGGGAAGGTTGCTAGAACGCCGGAACAAAAAGAACAACCCGGTAATCAATAAAACTGGAAATACGAGATTGCCCAACAATCCCCAAATTGCGCCATCATTCCGCATGGGGTGAGCATCAAAACTAATGGCTTTTTCTTTGAGCTTGCTAATTAACTCAGGAGCGTTAATAGGCAAATCTACACGCCACCTTTGGACACGATTTTCGATGTCTGGATCGCGGGCTTCTATAATTGCTGTCCTACCGCCTTCGTAAAGATCCACACTGGTGACGCGATCGCCATCCAAGTATTCTAGAAAGCGACCATAGGTCATGCGGGTATTGGCTGCATTCTTACTCATGTCAGTAGGAGCGCCTGCAAAAGCCCCTTGCCAGAAGAAAAAGCCAATTACCAAAGCCGGCAATGTCCAGAGTACTACGACTTTCCAAGAGAATTTCATCTTAATTTGCCTCTAGATGCCTATACAACTCATCAGCCTTAGTAACGGAATGTTCATCACTCTGTAACTTTAAGCTGTTAAACGGATGTCTATAAATCCATTTTGTTTAATTTGATCTCTTATATGCACTGCCATAAAGCGATTAGAGCATTATGGCGATGCCAACAAGAATCTTAATCAAAGTTAACTTAATTTTAATACAATATCGCACGAGAAAAAGGAGCGCAACGGGATGCAAAGACATGGAGAATTTCTCTAGAATGCTTCTCGTGGTGTTTAAGCCCTTCTCAATCAATCATCATTCTGGGAAACTGGGGACTGGGGACTGGGAAACTAGGGACTGGAAAAAATTAGTTGAACCCTAATTTTTAATCTAATCCTCAATACCTAATCTCTAATCCCCAATCCCCTACTTAGCTTCTGTAATTTGTAAAGTGTAAGGAAGATATTTGCCTTTTTCGTAAGAACCAACCCAAATTTGGTAACTTCCAGGTAGCCATTCACCAACAATGCCGGCATTTTTGCCATCAAAATCGTCATTGCACCAAGTACCACCAGGCCCCTTGATAGTTATGGTGGTGTCTTCAGGACTTTGCACTTGCAACTTTAGGTAGTCAAATTTACTTGTTAGCGCTAATGTGTGGTCTGGGGTTTCATCAACAAATCCGTTACAAGGGCCAGTGGCTGTTTCACTTCTCCCAGCTACTTGACTCCCAGATATTGAACCACCACTCATCCCGCGAACTGTCAAGGGGTCTGGCGAAAACTGAGGACCAATGGTGACATCTCCAAATATCGTTGGCGCTTCCTGAGCATCAGCATCAGTAACAGGGGTAACCGTCGATATGATGAAGAGCGTAACTATCATGAACGATAATCTTATCCCTCTATTGAGCGCTTGTGTTGGCATTGTAATTACGTTCGCTTCTAAGTGTTTTTGAAGACATTAATTTTACACACCAAGTTCCCAAAGTGAGGAGAATTGACTACCTATTTTAGATTTGAAATTGGGGATAATTCATGAGTAATTAGTCAATGATTTTTTGTTCTTATAGTTGCTCTACCTTATGGATAGGGGCGCACGTTTGTGCGCCCCTAAAATCTAAAATATTTCTAAAATTTGGAAGTAATCGCTAATGAGCTTCCGTTATAGCGCGACTCAAGCGTGGTTTATCTAAACCAATCTGATTTAGTAGTAACCAAGATTGAATGAGGTCGGGGCCATGAACATCTCCAGTTAAAGCTGCTCTAAGCGATCGCATTACCAAGCCTTTTTTGACTTTTTGCTCTTTCACCACTTGTTTGATAATATCCTGAGCGGCGGCTTCCGATAGTTGCGCCTGGTTTTCCAAAGCTTTGACAATCGCCTCAAGGACAGCAGCAGAACCTTCTTGTTTCAGTTGTGTGCTACCTTCATCGCTAAATTCAACTTTGTCGCTAAAAAATAGTTGGCTTTGAGCTACTGCATCTACTAAACGAGTCAAACTCTGGCTAATTAAAGTTACTAGCTGTTCTAACCAGGGGCGTTCTCTTCCACCATCAAATTTATACCCAGCCCCTTGCCAATAGGGTATGAGTAAATCTGTAAGTTTATCTACTGGTGTCTTGTGGATATACTGGCTGTTCAACCAATCCAGCTTGTCCCAATCAAACTTTGCACCTGCTTTATTTACACGCTCAAAGCCAAATTCTTTGGCTGCTGATTCTAAGGTAAATATTTCTTGCGTTGAGTCTGGTGGCGACCAACCCAGTAATGTCATGTAATTCACCAAACCTTCAGCAGTAAAGCCCATTTTCTGAAAGTCAGAAATGGAAGTGACGCCATCACGCTTAGAAAGCTTGCGTCCTTCCATGTTCAGAATCAATGGTGTGTGGGAAAATTCTGGGATTTTTGCCCCCATTGCTTCATATAGCAGAATTTGCTTGGCGGTGTTGGCGATGTGGTCTTCTCCCCGGATGACATGGGTGATTTGCATATCGATGTCATCCACTACAACGACAAAGTTGTATAAAGGTTGACCACTTCCCTCTTCTGAGGCGCGGGCGATGACCATATCACCACCTAAATCGCTACCTCGCCAAGACATTTTTCCTCTTACTAGGTCATTCCAGACAATTTCCCGCCCATCTTCGATTTTGAAGCGAATTACAAAAGAACGACCTTCTGCTTCAAAAGCGGCGCGTTGTTCTGGCGTGAGGTTACGGTGACGGTTATCATAGCGAGGAGCTTCACCTCTAGCTTTTTGGGCTTCTCTGAGCGCCTCTAATTCTTCTGAGGTGGTGTAGCAGCGATAGGCTAATCCTTGATCTAGCAGTTTTTGTACTGCTTCTTTATAAAGATCCAGGCGTTGGGATTGAAAAAATGGCCCTTCATCCCAGTTAAGCCCTAGCCAGCGCAGTCCTTCAAGAATATTGTCGGTGTATTCGGGACGCGATCGCTCTAAATCTGTGTCTTCTATTCGGAGTATAAATTTCCCGCCGTGGTGGCGGGCAAATAACCAGTTAAATACAGCTGTTCTAGCTGTACCAATATGTAAATTTCCGGTTGGACTCGGCGCAATACGGACTCTAACAGTCACAGTTGATTCTCTCTTTCGCAAAGCATGATAAATGTAGCTTATATTCAAACCCTGAATTCTGAGTCAATCCTTTTGGGGAATTCAAAGTTTAAAACCACCGAGCTTTGTTTCGATGATTAACTACTGATAAATTTAGAACGGGACTGACGGGGCTCGAACCCGCAACTTCCGCCGTGACAGGGCGGTGCTCTAACCAATTGAACTACAGTCCCTTGTTTGGCAACTTTGCTATTATCACTATTTTTTTTCTACTTGTCAAGTGTTTTGGAATAGGAAATTAGAAATTATTTTTGTCTCATCTCTCCAAGGTGGAAATTTTTCGTTAAAACCTAGATAATACAACCTGTGGCTCTGATTCGAGATGCTGCAATATCCGGGATTGCATTTGTTTATACTGCTGCTTTAATAGCTGTTTGCTCAACTGGGGTTGAGAAGCGGGCGGTAGATTATGACTCTGTTGCACCCAGGTTTTCAACATTTGCCGCTGAGTTGGCTCAATGCGACTGCTGAGAACTTTGATACAAGAATTTGGCGCTTCCAGAGTAAAGAAAATCAAAGGATACTGCTCATTTTCAGCCAATAAACTTACCAGCCTAAGATTTTGGGGATTTTGCATATCTAAATAGCATGGTAGCCACTTAGGAGCCAATTGCCGATTGTAGAGTACAGTCACCCACAACAGCATTGGGTGAGGGGATGTTATGAAGATAAACTGGCTGTAACGAGTAGAAACCGCATAGTTTTTGATTTCTTGTTTAGGCAACATCAACCATAGCGCTGTTAGAGATCCTTGTGGGGCGTCTAAAAGCTGAGGAAAAACAATTTCTTGAATTGGTTTATTTTGAGGCCACAAAAGTTGCCGATAGTTTTGTTCTACTGTGATTGGTAATCCAGAATCTAGGGGACGGCTAAGAATAGAGTTAGAGCCTAAAGTTGTAGGTAAGCTGGGAGAATTAGACTGTTCTAAGCTGTTTAAAATTTGCAAAATTTGAGCTATATTTTGTGGGCGATCGCCTGCTTTTTTAGCAAGACAAGCCATAATTAAATTATTTAGCTTATGAGGTATTTTCAGAGTCGGTTTAACCTCTGCGATCGTTTTTGGTTGTTCAAAGTGATGTGCTTTATACCAAGCCCCAAAATAGTCAGTTTCTGGTTGCCAAGGTTTTTTGCCTGTGAGCATTTCAAACATCATCACACCCAGGCTATAAATATCAGAGCGACTATCTAATTTTTCCCCATCTAGTTGTTCTGGAGAACAGTAGGGTAAAGTGCCATTAAATCCCCTACTTGTACTAGCTGTTGATGCATAATTTAAAAATCTAGCAATCCCAAAATCAAGAATTTTAACTAACTGACCCAATATCGGATCGGGAATAACTAATATATTGGCAGGTTTGATATCTCTATGAACTAATGGACAAATTTTGCCATCAATGTTAATACCTTGATGAGCACATTGTAAGCCTAAACAAATCTGGCGAGAGATAGTTAAAAAGATGGGCAGAGGTAATGGAATCAAATCCTTTAAACTCTTGCCAGATAAATATTCCATGACGTAGTATGGTTTGCCTTTCTCATTCACACCATAATCATACGCCCGCACTATGTGTATGCTCTTTTGACTCAAAGCTGCACTCATTAAAGCTTCACGAGCAAAGTCTTGTTGCATCTTGGTATCGACAACAGTTTGAGTCAAAAACTTGATAGCAACTGGTATTCCTCCTAACAAAATATCATTTGCTAAAAAAACTTCACCCATACCACCGCTACCAATTAATTGCTTGAGTTGATAACGATTGGCAAGCAAGCCCGTACTACTTGGAGATGTAAATAAGCTCTGATTCACTTTATTAACCTCCACTCCTGAGTACATTTAAAGTTAGCAATACATACATAATTAAGAGAAGGTTTTTAGATAATGGAGGCAACCATTTTGATGGCAGACTTTCAATGGCGTGATACAAACTTCAAAAAAATCTCCAAGAATTTATTCATCCAATTTTTTAAACTTTCTCTCTCAGATTTTTGATGTATAGCTAAATTTTGTAAAATATCTAATTTTAGCTTTTCATACTCTGTTTTGAGAATATTTTTGGCTTGATTAGGCGAAATTAATTCTTTTGACTGTTGACTTATCTCTAACCAATCTACAAGCTGCTGGCGCTGGCTAGCGGTGAGATTTAAAGTTGTTACATGAGAGCAACGTGTTGGATCTTCTAGGGGAAAAAACAGTAAATGATAGTAGCCTACTTCTGCTAAACCACGTGCTATATTCTGCCCTTTATTGTCTTTCAAATCCAGAAAATAAGGTAGCCATTTAGTCATAGAAGGTTCGGCATCGTATAGTACTGTTACCCACAATAGCATCGGGTAAACATTCATTTTACTAATAAATTCAGTGCCATGTATTTTATCCAAAAATCTTGTAATCTCTTGTTTGGGCAACATTGCCCAAAAAGTTGGTATAGGTCTTTGGGTAGTATGTAGTAAATGTGGAAACCCAATTGGCGCAATTGGCTTATTTTTAGGCCAATTTTTCTGCAAACACTCTTGTTCTGATAATAAAGTTGCGGGTACTAATTGAACCGGAAATGAGAGGTTAACAATATCACTACCATTGCTAGGAATAACATCTTTAAGCTGAATATTAACCTTTTCTAAATCTTCTAATATTTTGTTGATATTCTGAGGGCGATCGCTTACTTCTTTAGCTAAACAACTCATCAATAGTTTTTCTAATATCTGCGGAACTTTGACTTGGGGATTAATTTCTTCAACTGTAGGTGGCATTTGAAACCGATGCGCTTGATACCAAGTACCAAAAGAGTTACTTTTTGTCTGAAATGGATGCTTTCCTGTCAGCATCTCAAACATTAGTACTCCCAAGCTGTAAATGTCAGAGCGGACATCTAGCAGTTTACGTCCTTCCATGTGTTCTGGAGAACAGTAAGGCAAACTGCCAATAAAAGAATCTGTCAGCGTCATTCCACTTCGCTCTGTTAGGAATTTTGCAATGCCAAAGTCGAGTATTTTGACAATTTCTCCTTGTTTACTATCTTCACTAATGAATATATTTTCTGGTTTAATATCCCTGTGAACAATAGGATAAATCTCTCCTTTATGGCTGATGCCTTGGTGGGCACATTGTAAACCTAAACAAATTTGATTACAAATCTGCAAAAACTTTGATATTGTTAAGGGCTTAATTTTGAGAATTTGTTTGAGATTTTTTCCTTGGAGATATTCCATTACATAAAATGGAGTTTTATCATCAGTAACGCCATAGCTTAGGATGCGAACAATATGTTTACTTTTGCGACCCAATTGAGCGCCAATAAAAATCTCTCTGGCAAAGCGTTGGGACATTTGTTGGTTCGCCAAATTAAGTGATAATATTTTGACTGCAATAGGCATACCACCTTTAGCAGTATCTTCGGCTAGATAAACTCTACCCATCCCTCCTTTGCCAATCAAATCTCTGATTAAATAGCGATTATTTAAACATTGTCCAATGTAATCGTCTAATTCTGATTTTTGCCCTACCATATTCTCAATTTTATTTTGTTTCATGAAAATCATTTTTGAAAAATATTGTTGGCAAAATACTTTAAAATTTATAGCTATTTATTAAATTTAAATCTTGCAAAAATATCATTATTTTGAGATAACTAACTACAAGCTTTAATTATGGTTAATTTCTCTGCAAAAGCTCCTAAATATTGTGTAACATATTTATTAAGGATTACGGTTGAGAAATTACACGGAAACTCTAAATAGGCTAGATAAAGTTACCTAGTAGATTCCGTGAATACACAGTAATAAGTAAATAGCAGTAAAGCCGCGATGTCTATACACCTTTATTTCTGTACAGCTAATTGTTAAAGTTTGGCAATAAACGACGTAAGAATCTAATTAGCGTATTTTCAATTTTAATTTGAAAGGCTAGTATCTGGGTGCGTTGTAGGGAGTTGAAATTGTTATCACTAATAAGAATTAATGATTGTTGTTCATTGGGTAGCTTAGGGCCAAGAGTTAAGCCTTCGATGTTGTCTAGCAGTACATCCAGTTTTCTCAAATCTAATAGCAGTTTTTTCTGAACTGGTTTAATATTTTTGGCATCAACTGCTAAAAGGCTATCAATAGTATGAATATCATCGGCTCCTTCTAAAGAAACCTGAAACAGAGAAACAGCAAATCCTAAACCAGTGAATGACCGTTCTAAACTTAGGAAGTGTCCTTGATTGTCGAGAGCAAGTAAATCGGGCAATCCACTAGCGAATTTGCCAATTAAATTCAAAAATGGTGCAACTGGTTCTGTTTGGTAAAGAAATTCCTTTTCTGGCTGGTTGTTGAGCAAGTTGTATTGCAAAATTCGGCAAGGACTACCGATATTAGGTTTAGCTGCGGCACCATCTTGAATTAGAGCATTTTCGGTGGCTGTGAATAGATGCTTTTTATCGGGTGTGATGGTAAGGCTTTCAAAAGCTAAGTTGTTGCGGATACCTTGTTGACTAGTTTTATCTGGCAAAAATTTGTTTGGGATGGGGAGTGTTGCAATTTCTCTGCCAGAAGATAGTGAGAACTCTTTAATAAAAGGATTAATTAATTTTACAGCATCGCCTTCAGAAGAAATAAACACAGTTGCTTTATTAGTTAATGCAATACCTTCTGTATCACTTTCACTAGGGCTAAATGTTTGACTATTCTCATTTAATAATGTAGGAACACTAACTGGGATAATTCCATCTTTTTGTAGGGAACCTTTACTCAAGTCGATTTTTAGAGTGTAGAAACGGGCATTAGCTTTTTGCCCCCGGTCATCAGAAACAGCATAGTAAAGGTTGTTTTTTACATTATATGTAATTCCAGATAAGCCTCCAACTTCAGTTTTCTGAAATATTAAACCTTTCGGTAAAGTGGCTTCCCCAATAAATTCTATGCTACTGATTTCAACAGCATTTGTATGTAAAATTATAAATAAGAAAGTGATAATTATAATCGGGATAAAAAAGTAAATAATTCGCGGAAATACAAATATTTTTTTAATGAACTGCATGTAAAGCTCTTGCTAAATTTTGAAAGTTATAAACCAATACGCTTGGGTTAAGGGCTAATTGTACAAAATTGTGGGTTTTTTAGACGCGATAAATCGCCGTCTCTACAAGTGTTTTGGTCTTATCTGAACTGTAATAAACAAGATAGCACTGAAAGAGTACTGATACCATTTCTGCATAAAGATGCACTAAAACATATTAAGACCTACAGCTATTTACCTGAAAATAGCTGTAAGTACAAGGAAGAAGGTGGATGTAAAGAGGCTTGCCATAGGCTATCGTAAAGAAATAAACTATCCTGGAATATGCGAAGTACTCAGCGCTAATTAAGCAAGTCGCAAATCATATTCATCCTGAAAAAAGTTGACAAGCCAATCTTTGACTCTGCGGGTAGCGCGGCAATCATCTTCATTGTAGCTTTGGATAATTTCTAGTAAGGCGCGATCGCCTGTTTCTAGCCACTGATCATACCAGTAAATACATTTTGCGCCACTAGCTTCCTTTTCCCGCCACTCAAATCCTAGCCAACGAGCGATCGCTTTGAGGGCATAGCTTTCTATTGGCAATGCTACACTTTCGGTTAATTGTTCATACACATCCACAAATCGATTCAGGACAGGACGCACTAAGGAGTACGGAGTGTGGTAAAGCTTTGCTAGCCGTTTGACTGTATCAAACTCGTAGACACAAAAATGATAAATTGGCGCTTCGGGATATTGCCAAACTAAATCCAAAAATTGCTGCCAAACTAATTCTTCGTCTTCTGGTTTGTCTGCTAAAAATGAATAAAACTGTTCTGTATTGGCAAGTCTATCAACAACTAAAACCCCCAAGAGATAATTTAAATCTAAGTCTGGCTGTGCTTCAATATCAAAGTAAATCTCTATGGGTGCTGTAAATGTAATATCTTCTATTGGTAACGGGTAGGGTAAAATTAGGGGTCGTTTTTCGAGTGCACATTGAGCTTGCACTACCAGCTTGGGTGCTATTTCTCTGTCAAAACCAAGTAGGTTTTCTAAGGTGCTGGGACTAGTGTTAGCGAGAGATTCCAGCGTGGTGATGGCTAAGGCTTGGAGTTGAGTGTAGCGAATGGGTGTTACACCTGGTAATAATGAGAGATGTTTTTCAGATTGAGCGATCGCATAACATTCACTATACCAATGGCAAAGATTGCACTTTTGCCGGGAAATAAACACTTCTGGCGGATTCGGTAACTCTAAAACTTGAATAAACTCCTCCAGAATTTCCTGCATCCGTGGCGTCCATTTGAACAAATCCACCGCATAGTTTGTATTTTTGCTTCGCAATATAAGCGAAGCTGTTTCAGCTGGAACTCTTTGCACTGTCGCCAATACTTGAGCATGAAATGCAGCGACAACTTGATATTCTTGCTTAGGACGCTTACCGAGTTCAATATTAGCCGGGACGTATATCCAATCCCCAAAATGGGATTGTCCTGGCTGTTTCACAAGTAAATCTGGACGACTTAGGAGGGTGTATGCTTCAGAATAATTTGCTAACAGTACTCCTTTATATATGTACTCAACCCCACGCTGCATCAATTCTAAAGTTTCTTTCTCTCCCCTTTCCCAGTTTCCATAAGAATAATCTGGTTGGTGATAAGTCTTCTGTGCCAAAGCACTCAGCTGATGAGCGATTTTGTCCTGTTGCAGTTTGCGTAGCAACTCATTGGGAGCATCGCGCTGACTTTTGTCACCGTGAGTATCTAGAAAAGGCCGGCGTTTACAGCGTTGATATTGCAGTAGGAGTTCAGCATTAATTAGCATCTTTATAAGTTAACAAGAATTAGTACACTCTGGGAGTAAATTAGACAACTAAAATCTGGAAGTGGCGATTGCATCCACACTTAATTTGCCGTTTATTTTATACTGTCAACAGCTAGCTATTGGTGTAAACAGCACAAGCGTTTGCTTTTTTGCCAAATTACAACTGAGAGAGATTGACACAACCACGGTTTATCCACAAAGTACAAATACCTCTAAATCTCTATAAATCTGCAAACAGCAGATATCCCTTGTGAATTATGACTAGTATTTCTGCATCACCAATCAAGCTGCATCGCCATCGAGAGCAATTTCCGGCTTTAGCAAATAAGACTTATTTCAATTATGGCGGACAAGGGCCGATGCCCCAAAAAGCAATGGATGTTATGGCCCAAACTCAAGCTTATGTTCAAGAAATAGGCCCCTTTGGAAATGAGGCGTATAGCTGGATAGCACCCCAAACTCAAGCCGCAAGAGAAGCGATCGCTTTGGAGTTAAATGCACCAAGCCAAACAATTACTCTCACTCAAAATGTCACTGTAGGCTGTAATATCGCCATGTGGGGTATTGAGTGGCAAGCTGGCGACCATTTGCTGCTCTCGGACTGCGAACATCCAGGTGTAATTGCGACAGCACAAGAAATCTCACGGAGATTCGCTGTGGAAGTTACTACCTGTCCCCTAAAAGCGACTTTAAATGAGGGCGACCCCGTAACAGTCATTGCCCAGCACTTGCGCCCCAATACCCGCCTAGTGATATTGAGTCATGTTTTCTGGAATACTGGTCAAGTTTTACCTCTTGATAAAATTGCCGAAGTATGCAGGAATAATCATTCTGCACTATTAATAGATGCTGCCCAATCTGCTGGTTTATTGCCTTTAAACTTGACTGAATTGGGAGTTGATTTTTATGCTTTCACTGGTCACAAATGGTTATGTGGCCCTGCGGGTGCTGGTGGTTTGTATGTTCGACCAGAAGCACGAGAAAGCTTGAAACCTACATTTATTGGCTTGAATGGCATTGTTGTGGATAGTCAATCTCAGCCTGTGGATTGGCTTCCAGATGGGCGACGATACGAAGTGTCTACATTAGCTTATCCTTTATATCTTGGGTTAAAGGAAGCGATCGCAATTCATCAGCAATGGGGAACCTCACAGGAACGTTACGAACAAATTTGCCACAACAGTGAATACCTCTGGCGACAATTGACGGCGTTACCTGATATTAAATGTTTGCGAACTTCCCCACCCGAAAGCGGTATAGTCTCCTTCCAAATTGCAAATAATCAGTCCCAAGCTAATTTGAAGTTGGTGCAATTTTTAGACTCACAAAGGATATTAACTCGAACAATTGCCGATCCTAGCTGTATACGCGTTACCGTCCATTACTTTACTTTAGAATCGGAAATCGACCTATTGGTTGGGGCAATTCAAAGTTTTTGCAAGATTAATTAAAAGTTAGGAGTTATAAGTTATCAGTGTAGTAATTATGATTTTAATTCTTAACTCTTAACTCCTAACTTCTAACTCCTAACTTCTAACTCCTAACTTCTAACTCCTAACTCCTAACTCCTAACTCCTAACTTTAAAATGGAACGCCCAATCTTATACTTAGCCATAACTAACCACGGCTTTGGTCATGCTACCCGCACGGCTTCTGTAGCTGCGACAATTCAAAAATTATGCCCAGAAGTTCTACTAATTCTGGTGAGTACTGCCCCACGCTGGTTGCTAGAGTGCTACATACAAGGCGATTTTATCTATCGTCCCCGTGCATTTGATTTGGGTGTGGTGCAAACGGATAGTTTAACAATGGATAAAGCAGCGACTTTAGAAAAGTTGCTCGATATTAAGAAGCATCAAAATTCGCTGATTGCTTCAGAAGTGAATTTTATCCGCCAAAATCGCGTTAATCTCATTTTGGCAGATATTCCTTTCCTAGCTCCTGGGTTTGCCAAAGCTGCAAATATTCCCTGCTGGATGATGAGTAACTTTGGCTGGGACTTTATCTACCGAGATTGGGGAGGCGAATTTACCGCAATTGCAGATTGGATTAGTGATGGGTACTCAAAGTGCGATCGCTTGTTTCGTCTCCCTTTCCATGAACCAATGCCAGCTTTTAACAATATCACAGATGTCGGCTTAACAGGCGGTTCCCCTCGTTACTCTGCTGATGATTTACGTTCTCTTTGGGGAATAACTACACCAGTCGAAAAAACTATTTTATTGACCTTTGGTGGTTTGGGTTTACAGCAAATCCCCTACGATAACCTGCGGCGATTCCCCGATTGGCAATTTATCGTCTTTGATCAATCTGCCCCTGATTTACCTAATTTAGTGAAAATTGATGACCGCAAATACCGCCCTGTAGATTTTATGCCTATTTGTGCGCGAGTCGTCTCTAAACCTGGTTACAGTACTTTTTCTGAAGCCACATTATTAGGAGTACCGATTGTTACTATACCGCGTGAGGATTTTGCCGAAGCAGCTTTTCTAGTAGAAGGCATAACTAATTATAATCAGCATCAAATTATCACCCCATCTGACTTTTTTCAAGGTAATTGGGATTTTCTCCATGAGTTACCTCAACCACCAAAGCAATCTCAACCAATTGCTAAGGATGGGAATGAAGCGATCGCTAAAGCTGTTATTAATTATTTGCAGACGAAATAAAGTTATTCAAAATACAATCAATTAATAATGGAATCTCCAACAATAGATAAAGAAACTTTAGAATTGGCCGCCCAAGATGTACGTCGAGTGATTGAAAGGCAAAAAGAAGAACGGCAGATATTAATCACTCAGATGAACATCTTATTTGTCACAAACACCGCATTATTAAGTTTTTTAACAATATCCAGGCTGATTACAATATTTAGTCTTTTTAGTGTATTAGAAATATTGTTACTGCTTTTCAACTTTATGTTACTAATACGGGCTTTATTGCCACGCAAATTTTTTGTCAGTCCCAACCTAGAAACTGACGATTTTCAGAATAAATATTTGAAGTTTTCACCTCAAGAATACCAGTCACAGATGTTAGTTAACTTGAGAGAGACTTATAATGAAAATCAGAAGCAAGTAGAGGATATTTCTCAATCCCTGACGTATGCTACTTTTGTGACTGCTGGAATTGCTTTTGTTGCCTTGTTACATCAAGTAACAGTTTATTTTATTCCTGAACTACAAAAAATATGAATACCAACCAAGATGATACAACATCTTCTAAAAATGGTTTACAACTGCCAGAGCCAGATCCGGCTAACATTACAGCTTTATCTCACAATCTACCTAATACGCCTATCATCCCCGATGTCATAAAAGAGTCTGTAAATGCCGTGTTAAGCATCTTTAGAAGAAGACATACTAAGTCAAGCGATCAACCAACGAGAGAACAACAACCAAATCAAGCAGATTGAACTGCTAATTAGATTTTACTGTCATCAATCATTACTGTTTTAAATGAGCCACTACCAAAAGTTACTGAGAATTTCTACGACTGGTAAATCTTTTTACAATATCACTGCAAAAATTGAATCCATAGTTGCAGAATCAGGTGTTGATATTGGTCTTTGTACTTTATTTTTACGCCACACTTCAGCCAGTTTAGTTATCCAAGAAAATGCCGATCCTGATGTTCTTGTGGATCTAGCTGATTTTATGGCAAAACTCGTTCCAGAATCAGGCAAATATATCCATGATGCAGAAGGCCCCGATGATATGCCGGCACACATCCGTACCGCACTCACTCACACTTCTGAACATATCCCCATTAATCGAGGTCATCTTGTACTGGGAACTTGGCAGGGAATTTATATTTGGGAACACCGCCAACGCAGCCATTCAAGAGAATTGGTTGTTCACATTTCTGGATAGATATTTCTCAATGATTGTTTATTTAAAGTGTCGTTTTGTAGAGTTTAAATACTCTGTTTATACTGCGAATCATTAGGATATAATATTGTAGCCTGTGCGGTGATATGTATTACATAATTCTTGCCGTAATAGCTTTCTTAATAAAAAAATAACCAGATACATACCAAATAATCTATGTAAATTTAAAAGTTAAGTTTATTTATGATTATTTAATAATCTATTTATTTTATTATACACTAATATTTTAGTGTAAGCTGTCTGGGCAATTTCAATTAATATGAAGAAAGAACTCAAACCAACTCCTAATTTTCAATTTCTTGATGAAATTTTTGTCCAGCAGTCTGTTAACTTATTGTCACTTAATCCCCACAAGACATTAATTACCAATTTTGCAGAATTGGGAAATTTGATTACTGAACAAAACACCGACATTCCGATTCTCACAACCCTTCAAGAAACTCTCGAAAGCATAGTCCGCACTCAGTTGCAAAACTTCCCAGAAAACATCTTCTGGGATTTTGATTTTCTGGTAAGTAGTATGCTTAGGCAGGCGTTAACGGCAGATGAAGGCGCTGTTCCCTTCTTAAAAGTTTTTGGTGAAAAGATGGTTTGTTTGACGGAAATGTTTGGGAATAAAACGGAAATGCGCTTTCGTTATGTTCATGATTTTATGTATGGATTTGATTGGGCAAGATGGGTAAAAAAAGAACCACAAAAACGCTCACATATAGAACCTTTTAGTCTGGTTTTTTTTGATTATTTGCTCGCTAAAGGTAAGGAACTTTTACAACGTATTAATCATGGTCAAGTTATATCTTATAAACTGTGTGAAACAGGCTACCGTAACCCCTTCACCTTTTCTCGTGAACCAGAAGATGAATACCGTCTGCTAACTTATTTAGCAAAAGAACAACTTATTCCAGTAGCAGCATGGAATTGGAATGCTAGCCCTGTATGGAACAAACCTTTCCAAGAAATGCGCCAGCAAGTAGCATTACAATTAAATATTCAACCACAGAGACATTGATTAGCAATTCAAAATTGCTGAAGAACGATAATTATGAAAATTGCTGATTTAATTACTTGGTTTGAAGCATGGGCAAATCCAGCTTGGTGTGAAAGTTGGGATAATTGTGGCTGGCAGATTGAGCCGGGAGTTTTGCAGGAAAAAGCACGGGTTTTGGTCTGTTTGACACCGACTTTGGCGGTAATGCAGGAAGCGATCGCTCTTAATGCTAATCTGATATTCGCCCATCACCCCTTGATTTTTAATCCTCTCAAATCTTTACGCACTGGTGAAGCGATCGCAGAAATGGTAAGGTTAGCCTTTACCCATAATATTGGTATTTACACTGCTCACACTAATTTCGACCAAGTGCAGGATGGTACCGCTGACGTTTTGGGTCAGATTTTAGAACTCAAAGAAGTTACTCCCATAGTACCAACACAAGGAGGATTAGGATATGGTCGTGTTGGTTTGCTAGAGCCATTTCTGACATTACAGGAATTACTCGCAGCCATTCAAACCCGACTTGCTCCGCCTAATTTGATTTTTTCTCCAACTGCTGATTTACAACAAACAATTTCACGAGTTGCCGTTTTGGGTGGTTCGGGAGCTAGTTACATTTCAGCCGTCGCTAAAACTGGTGCTCAAGCTTATCTGACTTCTGACTGTAAGTTCCATCAGTTTCAAGAAAGCCGCGATTGTAATCTCATTTTAATCGATGCTGGACATTACGCTACCGAACGTCCGGCTTGCGATCGCTTAGTGCAAAAATTCCAGTCCTTAAACTTAGATTGGGTGCAATTAAGTAAAAATGATGAAGATTTCCGCCAGTTTTTCGCTTGATTGCTTGTGATATCCAAACTATATTTTTTGGATGCTTGCCTAAAAATTTTTTTATATATTTTAATATTGTTAAATCATGGGGTTTAGCTGTATTAATACTGAGATACTTCATAAATTTTATATCAATCAACTCATAGATAAACGTACATAAAGTTCTCTTTTTAACCATAATTGTGATAGAAATCACTAGTTACGTGTAATTATAATCACATGATATTCATGTTCCATATCAATTAATAGCAGAGAAAAATGTTCCACACTTGACGTAACAAATTGTTTACTCTGCCCTAATCAAGATGATTCGCACACTCATTGAATCTGCTTTTGAAACTGGATATCTTAGTGTTGAATCTGAGGGTTTACTCCAGCAAGTACTGTCTACTAAATGCTATCAGTCAGAGGATTTGCCTTTTCTTGCAGCCCTATATAATGCAGTTCGCGCAGGTCAAATTAAACGAGAAGCGTCTTCATCAAGCGTGCTTATGGAATTTCCTCTATCAGTTGAAGGAGGCAGGAGACAGGAGACAGGAGGCAGAAGGCAGGACGAGCAAACTCCAAGAGGATTCGACCCTTAATGATTTGGAGTCATTAAACGGAAATTCAGTGATATTTTTAAACCGCAAGCTTGCTCTGGTCGCTTTACTGAAGTAGAGTCCAGTTTTCCTTCCACCTTCTAGCCTCAGCAAGAACTGCCTTTCTTGATAAATCTTGCTGATACTCCCACAAAAGAAACAGAGGGGAATCTTCTCAGGGTATTGACGCTTTGCCCCTTAACTCCTTTGTCTATCTGCCTTTCCCTCGACTCCGTTGCCTTTTTCTTAGTTATAATCGGGCAAAAATCTTAAAAACTCAAAACTCTTTAGGTGTTGTTGTTGAAAAGCATTAAGGTCAGCAAGAGAATGAGTTAAGATCAGATACAAGTGGGTAAAAGTAAAACCAAGTCCCCGGACTTCCCAGTAATGCCAATGACTAAAAGTAGGCAAATTAAACAACCGCAATCAACGATTGTTTTGGAGTATTCTTTATTACATAATGGTAGGAATGACTCACCAACAAATATGAACCTGGTTAGGACAGGTGCTGAATTGTTTGACTTCTATGAAGCAGACATTCCCTAGAATCAGCCGGAGGGAGATTTAGTTCATTGCGAGAGCAACCATTGATTGATGACCAAACATTTCTCAACATTTTGACAACTACAGGCAAGTTTTGGGATTAGGTCATAAACTCTACTTGTTGTTCCAAACAGTGAAATTAACCTCCTAAAGGTGTAATGTAATGGGGTAGAACCCAGATTTTGACAGGTTTAACTACGTTGTTTAAAAAGGCAGAAACAATACATGCTACACCGCAAGATTTATCAACTGTGTTGCGATGGGCGCGAGGTATGTGTTTTCTTGCGGGACCAGCAACGCTGGATTGAACGCGCCCGCATCATAGACATAGAGGGAGATTTAGTGACCCTACGCTATGAAACAGAAGAAGAAGACGAAGTTTGTTCTTGGGAAGAAATGGTTCGCCTCGAGAGCATTGGTGCTGTAACGCAAAAATTGGCTTCAGTACCACGCGGGAATGTGGAACCTTTGATGACTGAAGATTGTCCCGAAGCTGAACGCATTCATAACCGCTACACTGACTCGAATCCAGAATAATTAATCAGTGCTGAGTGCTGAGGGTCGAGTGCTGAGTAATAAATCCTAACTCAGAACTCAGAACTCAGGACTCAGGACTAGATAAACGTTCAAAGGCAGGACAGTAACCTTCAAGAGTTACCTTGAAGTTAAACAGCGGGGAAGCTGGGTTCCAACACCGCTGCCCCCTTTGGTGTCGGCAAGTACCACAACAGTCTACATCTGTCCATGTATAGCGATCGCTATTTTGGCTGAGTAATTCTCGTTGAGACAATCCCCTTAATACTAGTTCTTCCCCTTGCCAACGAGCTTCGATTAACCCAGTATCAGCAAATTGCCGCCAACGCGGATCAGCAGTAATCACATCAGGTAGGGTGATTGTGATTACTGTTCCCAACTCCGTCAGTTCGCCTTCGTAGTTAGTTTCTGGCGCTGCCGGTTGCAAAAATGTATCGCCAATAAGCAGTTCTACTAAAGTGTTAGCTGCTGGTGAATGTACATGGTAGCGGTTTTGCAACTCTTCTAAGCTAGTCAGGTCTGCTAAATAAGCAGGAGAACCGTGGACAAAAATCACGTGCTGGGGTCGCAAGTTATGAATTAGCTGCGTAGTACCAGGACCATCACTATGTTGAGCTAAAAGATAGGTTTCAACAGTGGTGGGTGCTAAATATTCTTTGTTAACTTTTATATCAATTTTTTCTGGTAACAGGATCAGCCAAGGCCCGGTGTCTAGTTGGCAATGTTCACCTAAATCAGATGTAGAGTCGGTGAGGACTATACAAGGTGATTTGCCCACAGTGGGACGATGTTCTGGTTGTAAACGACGCACGCGGGGACGTACCCGTTCATCCCAAAACAAGGGTTGATGGCGGGCGAAGTTCTGCACCGATGGGGGAAGGTGAGGTAGTAGTTCTAGGTAGGCATCACACCCAGTAGCAACAGCACCATCTACCCAGATATCTAAATCTCGTCCGGTGAAATGGTGATGCGATCGCAAGAGCATTAATAGTTCTTGACCCAATCCTAAAGCAGGGGTGGGAAGGATTACAGAACAATGATCAGCGATCGCGCGATTAATTCGCTCTGCTAGTTGATTTTCTTGGTTACGGCGGTGAGGATGACGGGATGTGCCATAACTACCTTCAATGATTAGCACATCCAAATCTAAACCCCGCAGTTCCTCTAAACGCAAACCTTCTACCAGGCGAGAGTTGGACAGGAAAAAGTCCCCTGTATAGAGTAGCTTGTAAATACGCTGCTGAGTGGTGTAGGTAAGTAGAATTGCCACTGCCCCTGGTAGATGCCCTGCGGGAAATAATTCTGCCACCAGACCTTCTTGGAATTCCACAGGCGATCGCAACGGCAAGGCATGACAAAATTGGGAAATTTCTTGAGGGTCTTGGTCTAGCCAATTCAACGGCAGTAACTTGCTAGTCACCTCACTACCATAAATAGGTAACTTGGGAAAAGCTTTATGCAGTGCCAGTAAACCTCTAGAATGATCTGGGTGGGCATGACTAATCAAAACTAAATCTGCTGGTAGGGGCGAATTAGCTCCATGTACTGACTTATTAAGCCCCTTAGCCAGCGATGAAATATCTTCCAAACCACAATCCAACAGAATGCGGTATGGGCCCATTTTCACCAATAAACACACGCCCTCATTGTCATGCTGGACACTATAGGGGAAACATTCTAATTCACTACCCGCTTCCGCAGCATCTACGCGAGAGGATGCCGACAGATTATCCCTCATGCTCTCCTCCCCTCAAACCTCATCATCATGGACATATCCCAAAAGCCAAAAGTTACATACACAAATTTTGGTTTTGTGACTTAGGGGTAAGTTTTATCGTGCGCCCCTACACCCTGAGAATACAGATTTTTGATTGGGGAGGACGCCTCCACCGAACCCGCACTGGTTCGGAAAGGTGGGCTAACGAGAAGCCATCAAACTAGGAACTCAAGGAGTTTGCCTCTTGTGTATTTTCCCTTTGCAAGTTTTGAGCGCTTTCAGCCAACTCACCCTTTGGGAAGTCACCCAAGCGCCTACAGATTTATCTCAATGTGCAGAGCCATTGCCGTGATAGTTATCTGAATCATAAAATCCATTTTTCGTGCCAAAAAATAAGCACGAAAGTGTGAAGATAACTGTTAATCCAGCTAGAATCAGCTTTACATCCATTTGTTTGCTGCCCCTTACTCAAGACTTTCCTATATTAATTTAGTGCTTCCGCAATCAAACGGAATCACTAGAAAATCTTTACTATGCTTATGTGGATTGGACAATAGGTAAATTTACCGCAATCAGTCAGATTGTAGAACCTTTCGGTTCACCTGTCTATCCATCTAGATGTGAAGCAATATGACAGCGATGTCTACGACGGGCTACGCCTACGCAATCTTCTACAGTCCGTAAAAATCCTCATCTAGAATAGGCATCACCAGAAATTAATGATGCGTTACCTGAAACTCTTGTAGAAATCTTACATTTAAGTTTTCTACAAGGGTTTCCACTCCTATGTCTAGGTCTGCTCAATCGAAAAAGGAAAAACCGTGAGATACTCACTCTCCTCTGGCATCCGAACCCCAAACTTATTCAATTAGATGTTAAAAAATGAGTGAACGGACAATTTAATCAATAATTTTATAATTCTTAACCCAATATAAACTTATTCAATAAATTATTTCTGCTAATTAAACTAGATGCTAAAAAATGAGGGAATAGACATTTAAGTAAACAATTTTATAACCCTTAACCCGCTCTAAACTTATTTAATAACCTACTTCTGCTAAAGTCATAAAAACTTCAGCATCATTAATATATGTTAATTGTTGGTACTCGCTTTGATGATGTCCTAATCGGTACTTCTTTGGATGATATTGTGCTTGGTCTTGCGGGAAATGATCGCATTATCGGTAGCATCGGCAATGACACACTTGTAGGAGGATCTGAAACAGATACAGCTGACTACAGCGAATTAGGTCAGGCTGTGACTCTAGAAGCTGCTGGTGTTGTCAACAAAGGTAAATCCGGTAAAGATCAGCTATTAGAGATAGAAACTATCATTGGGGCAAAAGGACAAGCCAATGCTATTGATGGTTCTATAGGCACAGCAACAACATCATTGAATGTCAACCTGTCAACCAATAGTCTGATTATCAATGGTGTTCCAGGATTGGGTACTTTGACTTTTAAAGTTCAGAACTTTGTCAACGTCACTGGCACTTCACAAAATGACACCATTATCGGTGATTCAGCCAATAATTTGCTCGAAGGTGGAAAAGGCAATGATGAAATCTTGGGAGGTAATGGCAATGATACTGTACGCGGTGGTGATGGTAATGATGTGATTGGTGGAGGCAGCAAAGGTGTTATCTTTGCCTCTCGCCTTGGAGATGGGAACGATATTGTAGAAGGTGGTAGTGGTGATGACATCTTAATTGGAGGAACTGGTAATGACCTCATAGATGGAGGTATCGGAATTGATACGGCTGACTATAGCGGATTGGGTAATGCTATTAGCCTCGAAGCCGTTGGTATCGTGAATAAGGAAGGTATATCTGGGAAAGATCAACTCGTCAAGATAGAAACTATCATTGGGGCAAAAGGACAAGCCAATGCTATTGATGGTTCTATAGGCACTGCAACAACATCATTGAATGTCAACCTGTCAACCAATAGTCTGATTGTCAATGGTGTTCCAGGATTGGGTACTTTGACTTTTAAAGTTCAGAACTTTGTCAACGTCACTGGCACTTCACAAAATGACGCCATTATCGGTAATTTAGCCAATAACTTGCTCAAAGGTGGAAAGGGTAATGACCAACTCTCAGGTCTTGATGGTAAAGATACTTTAGTTGGTGTTGATACTGCAAGTGTTCAACCAGGGATAAAGGAGATAGATATCCTAACAGGTGGTGCAGATCCAGACACATTTGTGATTGGAGATGAAAAAAATCCTTACTATGTGGGAGGTGGAGGATTTTTCGGTCTTAATGACTTTGCTTTTATAGGGGATTTTCAGACAGGACAAGATAAAATCCAACTGAAAAAACTTGAAAACTATATTTTTGGTAGCAACTACATTGCTATTGGCTCTCCATTTGGGTCAATCACGAACGATACATTGAGCAGTGAAGACATAAACGACCCTCAGCTAGAGTCAACTGTTAACGAGATTATTAAAAACAATGGCTCTAAAAATTCCTTGAGTCTTGGTGTTTCGTTAGATACAACAGAAAACAGCACTGACTCTTCTGTGATTTTACCTCGTTTTGATGTGATCACAATCCTCGCCAATAACTATAGCCTGAGCGATATTCAATTTGTCTAAAACACTTAAATTTGGAAGTTTACTGTAATAGACATCTGGTAAGAAAGAATGTAGAGACTTAGCAGTGCTAAGTCTCTACAAGGATTTCAGGTAACGCATAATTAACTCCACGAGATATTTATTATGGGTGCGGTGGTTCCTTGCCAAAGCCATAGCGCAGTCATACATAATCTAAGTTTGAAAGTTGTCGATGTAGCTAAATTTTACTGGTACTATCACCAGTCTCAGCAGGGTGGTAGTTGTGAAACCGCCCATAATTGGCGGTTTTCACATGAAACATTTTCATCACTCACAGTTCCACCTCCACTCTGTCTATGCATATCAATCTTGATTTTTTCTTAAGAAAACTTGAAGTTTATTTACTTCTATCAACTATGAGGCATTTAATAGTAAACTCTTTCAGATGCAACTGTATAGAATACTACGATTTTACTAAGAGTAATTACTAAGAAAAAATGCTTCAAAATTTTATGTAGATTAAACTACTCTAGGTCACACACTAGATGTATTTAGATCACCGCCAACCAAGGCTTAGATATGAAAAACTGATAAAGCGAATCTAGATTTATCTAATTAAAATCTAAAATATTCATGTATTTTTCTACACTAGAAGATTATTTTTTATACGCAACTCGTAACTACTCTAAAGCTTTTGTGTTGCCAGGAAGTCATCTATTACCATGTAATCCAGGTATAGGTTAAGCTAGCGTCCACAGCTACACGTGAGTTACAAAGGAGCAAACTCCATTGCTCTAAATTCCAGTAAGGGTGGCCCTGATTATGGAATTTTTAAATCAATCAAATCAATAAATAATTGGTATTTACCAGAGTAACCAGATATGTTCAATGCCACTGAAATTTTAATTGATGCCTTTGTAAATGAAATTCGAGATGGCTACCGTCGCACTTATGGCTGCTTCAAAAATGATTATCAAGACATTATCGCCTGGGCTGGTAACATGGCTTTGGAAAATATTGCCAATAGCGACGCCCTTTACCACAATGTTGAACACACTGTCCTTGTCACCCTAGTAGGGCAAGAAATCTTACGTGGCAAACACATTAGGGAAGGCGGCGTTTCCAGTGAAGATTGGTTGCATTGTATTATTTCCTTAGTGAGTCATGATATTGGCTACGTTAAGGGAGTTTGCCGGCAAGACCGAGAAGCAGCAGGCTTATATGCCACAGGTAAAAATGGCAAAATGATTTCTGTAGCTCCTGGCGCTTCTGATGCTAGTCTGACACCCTATCATGTTGATAGAGCCAAGCTCTTTATTGATGAGCGTTTTGGAGGTCACAAGTTAATAGATGCTGAGGCAATTAAGAGCAATATTGAATTGACTCGATTTCCCGTGCCTGCCGCAGAAGATCATCAAGATACAAAGTGCTTTGCAGGATTAGTCCGGGCTGCTGATTTGATTGGTCAACTAAGTGACCCACGTTACCTAAAGAAAATTACGTCTTTATTTTACGAGTTTGAAGAAACTGGTGTAAATAAAGTTTTGGGCTATAAAACTCCTGCCGATTTACGTAATAACTACGCTAAGTTTTACTGGAATGGTGTCTATCCCTATATCCAAGAGGGATTGCATTACCTATCATTGACACAACAAGGAAAACAAATTCTTGCTAATCTCTACTCAAACGTGTTTGTTGTGGAACATGAAAAACAACAGGAAGAACAGCAGCGGTATTTGGAGAAGTTAGGAGTTGCGAATTAGGAGCTATTCAATTTGGGATTTTAGATTTTTTATTCAATCCAAAATCCAAAATTGGTAGAGTTGGGAGTTTAAGAATTATTAATGATGAATTATGAATTAAGATAAAAGCTTAATAACTCATAACTCATAACTTATAACTCCTAACTACTATGGATTGGTGGCGACGACTTAAGAAAAATCCTTTGGCACGATTTGGGGCAATTTTGCTGTTAATTTTTTACATAGCAGTAATTGCAGCTGATTTCGTAGCTCCTTATGACCCCTATGCCTCACAGCCTAATGGTTCACTGCTGCCACCAACTAAGATCCACTGGGTTTCTCAGTCAGGGCAGTTTATCGGCCCCCATGTTTATCCGACTACTCAGGGAGATACGAATTTAGAAACAGGCGATCGCAAACTCATTGTAGACTTCAAAAATCCATCACCTCTGCGTCTATTTGTCTCCGGGCCAGAATACCGATTGTTACAGATGAGTTTGCCATTACCCCCGAAGTGGGATGAAGTCACGATCTTTCCTGGTATCCCCTTAAATTGGCATTTATTTGGGACAAAAAGTGGCACAAAAGTCAACATATTGGGCACTGATGACCAAGGGCGCGACCAATTCAGTCGCCTCCTGCATGGCGGTCGCATCAGTATGTTTATCGGGATTTTTGGCATTATCATTACCTATCCCCTTGGTTTGCTTATCGGGGGAATTTCTGGCTATTTCGGCGGTGTAACTGATAGCCTGATTATGCGCTTGGCAGAAGTGCTAATGACTTTCCCTAGTATTTATCTTTTGGTGACATTGGGTGCAGTCTTACCAGCGGGTTTAAGCAGTACCCAGCGCTTTTTGCTAATTGTGGTGATTACTTCGGTTATTAGCTGGGCTGGTTTAGCACGAGTCATTCGCGGACAGGTATTATCACTTAAAGAGCGAGAATTTGTCCAAGCAGCGCGGGCAATGGGTGCGAACCCACTTTATATCATCCTCCGCCACGTTTTGCCGCAAACAGCTAGTTATGTAGTTATCTCTGCGACTCTTGCAATTCCCAGCTTTATTGGTGCAGAGGCGATATTGAGTCTCATCGGCTTGGGCATTCAACAACCAGACCCTTCTTGGGGAAATATGCTTTCTCTGGCTAGCAATGCTTCAATTTTGGTATTGCAACCTTGGTTAATCTGGCCGCCGGCTGTGCTGATTATTCTCACAGTGCTGGCATTCAACTTACTCGGTGATGGGCTGAGAGATGCACTCGACCCGCGCAGTTTAAGAAGATAAGCCATCAATAATAACAAATGCGTACTCCGAAATAACAAATGCGATCGCAGAAGTAGCAAATGCGAACCCCAAAATAGCAAATGCGATCGCCGAAATAGCAAATGCGATCGCTGAAATAACAAATGCGAACCCCGAAATAGCAAATGCGAACTCCGAAATAGCAAATGCGTACTCCGAAATAACAAATGCGTACTCCGAAATAGCAAATGCGTACTCCGAAATAACAAATGCGATCGCTGAAATAACAAGTGCGAACCCCAAAATAACAAATGCGATCGCTGAAATAACAAGTGCGAACCCCAAAATAACAAATGCGATCGCTTTACTCTACTCCTGCAAAACCCAACGGCGAAAAAGTTCTACCATAATCCGCCACCTTCCCTGAGTTTCCTCAACGACATCATGACGCTTCAGAGTATTCAGCGCTTCCTGTAAATCAGCGTCATTCATACCTGTAGACTGAGCTAAGGCATCCAGACTTAACCCTTCTGGGTGAGGTGCAAGCACTTGTACAATTGCTTGTTGACCTTCAGCACCCCGCGCCGCCTGACCCCAAACCCCATCAAAATAGTAGCGTCCCCGCTTGAAAAACTCAGGGTCATTGATAACTGCTTCCACATCTTCCACTGTGAAAACTGGGTCACGCGATCGCCCTTGCTCAAAAACAAGGTCATTGTAGCCGCGCACTAGCTGAAAACCCAGCAGTTGCACTAAATATGGTTGGCCATTTGTTAAGGCATAAATTTCATCTAAAGCTTCCGGGATGTAGTCGAGGAGGAAGTCTTCATTACCTGGGTTAGCGAGAATTTTGCGCGTAGCTGCACGTTTTTGAAAGCCTACATGAATAGGAATGACGCTGGCAAAGAAGGGTTGAAAATAATCTGCTGTCATCTCTTCTAAAGTGTGCAAACCAGCAAAGGCAAAGGCGATTTTAGAACTCATTTGCACCAAACCGCGCAGAAAACCCATAAAGTCGATAGGGATTTTTTTCGCTTCAATTAAATCTTCAATTTTCTCAAATTCGTCTAAGGCAATGATTAACCCACCATCTAGCTGTGCTTCAACCTGTTTTAAATAACGTTCAAAAGTCCGGTAGGGAAGATTTAGTAAATCAGCGTCATCTGGTGGTGGAAGTTTTACAGTTTGAGAAATTTCATCACAAATTGCCATTAGTACTTCACCCACACCTTGGGGGCTATCTCCCAAACGTAGCAAGTTTACATAAGCTAGCTGGATTTGTGAACCTAGACAATTAGCAGCGTTAAGCAGAATAGAAGTTTTGCCCATCCGCCTGTGACCGTAGAGAACTACAGACTGGAGTTGATTACCCATCACCCAGAGTTCTTCTAACTGTCTGATAATATCTTCTCGCCCAATAAAAAGATGACCTTGAACCGGATCGCCTACAACATAAGGATTAACCACAGGCTTGGTGATAGAAATTTCTCCCACTTCACCAGTGATTTGTAAAAGGCTTTCTTTCCAAGTTTGAGCAATATCTATGATTAACCCTTGCTCTGCTTGTGGCAAGGTGTCAGCTTGATTTAGGATTTTTGTCAGTTCGCCTAATGCTCGATTGAGAGCTAAAGACCTGGCTGAACGTGAGATACTGCGATTAACAAACTGGACATCTTCAACAACTCGACGCAGATTAACAAGGACTTTCCAGGTATCTGGACGTAAAAGCGGTTCCTGGGGAAAAGGAGGAACTTGGATAGCAGCAATAGAGGCTGGTTTTTGAGCTTTATCAAACGCCGCTAAAGTTTGGGCAAGGGTGTACATTTCCTCACCATAAAGTAGAGAACGCACTTCTGTAAAAGCCTTTACTGCTTTGGCTGGCTCATGTTCATGTAGATGCCAGAAACCAGCCGCAGCAGCACTGGCAGGAGTATCTAAACGAATGTCTGTGTCAAAACGAGCCTGTAAACTTTCTTGCCAAGAACGAGGGAAGAAAGAGTAGACAGAGAACAAATCTTTGATAAAATTTGACTTTAGGGTTTCATCTAGAGAAACTGAAGCAAAACGTAATATATTCCAATCAAAAGGATTTGCCGCCAGTCGAGAGACATTCCAAATAAGTTGCTCTGAGGAGATTTTGGCAAGTACTCTATTGACTGCTTGAAGAACGGGAACGAATTGTAAGGTATAAGCCAGAAGTTCATTAGTATTATGTAAACCTGTTTCCCAATCATTTTGCAACCAATTTTGCAAACGCCAAACAAGATTAGGAAGGGGAAGCGGAGTAATGCGGGGGAGTAGCCAACTACTGTTTTGGATGATTCGCAAGTTTAAAGGTGATCCAATAAGCCAGGTTTCTGGACGCAGTACCGCTACGCCGAACGCCACGCCTCCCGCCACGCCGAACGCCACGCCTCCCGCCACGCCGAACGCCACGCCTCCCGCCACGCCGAACGCCACGCGTACCGCCACGCCTCCCGCCACGCCTCCCGCCATGCCTACCGCCACGCCTACCGCCACGCCGAACGCCACGCCAAACGCCACGCCTCCCGCCACGCCGAACGCCACGCCTACCGCCACGCCTCCTGCCACGCCTACCGCCACGCCTCCCGCCACGCCTACCGCCACGCCTACCGCCACGCCTACCGCCACGCCTACCGCCACGCCTACCGCCACGCCTCCTGCCACGCCTACCGCCACGCCTACCGCCACGCCTCCCGCCACGCCTCCCGCCACGCCTCCCGCCACGCCTACCGCCATGCCTACCGCCATGCCTAACCAGTCAACGCGAACATTTAGAGTCTGAAAAATTAAACCTATAGCTACAGGTGTAATTACTGTTAAAACTAATCCTTGAAAAAGTAACTGACGTTGAATAGCATTTTGACGCAATAACTCCCATCCCTTTCGCCAATTCATTTCCCCTTCAGGAATATACCCACCCCCGAATCTATCCACATACCACCGCAAAGCTTGGGGAAAGAAAAACACCCAATACAAAAGGCGCAGATAATCCAAGGGGTTCCACAGCGAGAGGGGACGCTTCAACTTGGGCGCTAAGTCTAAGCGGGGTACTGGGGTCATTATTCAACCTCCATCTTCGCCCGTGAAGAACCTAACTCCCCAGCCCCCTTCCCTATGAGGGAAGGGGGAGTAGGAGTAATCTTGCTCCCCTCTTCTTGTAGGCTAACGTGTACACACAAATCGGAGTTACTTTGAGATCCGGGTTTTACCCCCCTTAATCCCCCCTTGTAAAGGGGGGAAACAAGAAAATCTAGTTCCCTCCCCTTGGAAAGGGGAGGGTTAGGGTGGGGTAATTCGATAACTTGTGTGTACACCGTAGCCCCTTGTAGGGGAGAGGTCAAAGCGGTGTCATTCATTGCAAACCCTCCACATACCGCGAATAAGTTCGATAACACAGTTGCATCAGTTTTCGAGGATGTCCGCCACTTTCTTGGATGAGTTGGATGATTTCTTCTTCAGTAAAACTCACTGAAGTTCTAGCCAAACGGTTGGTAATAAAAGCACGCATAGTAGCTTCATTCCAAGGATGAATGTGTTCCTCTTGGCAAATACCTGCCAACGGAGAAGTATTACCTTGCTCCTGACTATCCTTAAAAAGGTTGTTTAGGGGTTTGGTGGCAGCTAAAATCAGCTTCAACGGAGCATTACTTCCTTCAGCTAAACCGCGCAAATAATCCCTTATGTTGCGAGTAAAACCTTCACCTGTAAGTTTTCCTACATTGTCTATAGCCAGTAGTATTTTACAACTTCGCAAATTGCGGGTTAACTGATAGTCTTTACTGTCAGGTATACCAATCTCGTAGCACAACTCACTATAAAATTGACTTTCATTATGAAGTAAATTCAGGTCTAAGAAAACTGGCTGACGTTTAACATTTAGACGAGTTTCTACTTCTTGGCAAATCATCCATAGCAGCGAGGATTTTCCGATTCCCTCTTCCCCAATTAAAACAATACTACTACCGCTATTCAACACCTCAAATACTCGCCGCATTTCGCGCTCTCGGTCAAAGAATAGATCCTTTTCTTCTACTCTGCCACTAAAAGGAATGAAGGGATTTTGATTTAGCTCAGATACATTATTAGGTAACTCTGGATAAGTAGTATAATTTGGTTCTGGCGCAGTGGTATAAGATAGTTTTTTAGTATGGTAATTGTAATTTCTCTCAAAAAAGTTTTCAAGTTCTTCCCTCAAATTTCTTTTATCAAGATCGTCTATATTTAATACTCTTTTAATCTTATCGTTTAAACTTTTACCTATTTCTTTTAAATACTGTTCTGTCAGAAGTGTTGAACGGTAAGAAAAATCCGATAAAAATAGCCCAAAATATGGTATTTTTGGGCGAAGGCTTAAACTATATTAGTTTGATTGTGATTATAAATTCATTTCCCAAAATTGTCAAAGATATCTTGAAAAGCCTGCCAAAAAATGATTATCCAGTATTGAATAGTCGTCTATTCTTTGAGTGCTGGCTATCCTATGCTCTGGATAATAGCTTAACAAGTATGCGAGATTTATTTAAGAGATTAAACAATACAGGATTTGAGGTAGATATTTCTACTTTTTCTAAAGCAAATTTACATCGAAGCCAAAAACAATTTCAAGGAATTTACCAAAAATTAAATGAATTAGTACAGAAGAAAATTCACAAAAAATTACACGATAAATATGCTATTTGTCCTATTGATTCAACAATTATTACCCTGACAAGTAAATTGTTATGGGTTTTGGGTCATCATCAAGTCAAACTTTTTAGTTCTTTGAATTTAGCTACAGGTAGCCCAGAAGATAACTTGATCAATTTTGGACATGATCATGATTATAAATTTGGTTCCAAGATGATGTCTAGTCTCCCAACTAATGCTGTAGGGGGTAATGGATAGAGGCTTTGCGGGATTAAAATTCATTCAAGAATTGGTACAAGAAAACAAATATTTTGTTTTGCGGATTAAAAAACAATTTCGTTACTAGAATTTGAGGATGCAACTGGATTAGTCAAAGTAGGTGCATCTGATGAGGCTATTGCCTATAGAGTCATTAATTTTTGTGATTTAGAAACGAAAACTGAGTTCCGCTTAGTGACTAATTTACCAAAGTCGGGAGATGCAGCTGTTAATGATGATGAAATTAGGGATATTTATCGATTACGTTGGGGAGTTGAACTCTTGTGGAAGTTTTTAAAGATGCACTTAAAACTTGACAAATTAATTACCAAAAACGTCAACGGTATCACCATACAAATTTACGTTAGTTTAATAGCTTATCTGATTTTACAGCTTTTATCTATTCCCGCACAATGGGGACATACACTATTAGATAAATTCCGCTATTTGCAATCTTGTATGTGTCAGAAAATCAGCTATGTTCATTGGTTTGAGGAGATGATGTTATGTTGACTAATTTAGCCTTTTTAGAGTTAGTGTAACTATTTATGTAAAGTTTTGTATCAGCATTCAACATTTCTGCTGTTCTGTATATGGTTTGGCAGTAGGATTAGACTTTTTTATTTTAGAAGGCATTTGACTATAATTCATCCCTTGCCAACTTAGTAGAAAAACTTTTTCTTCTAACTTGCCCAGTAATACTACTTTTCCTTTCCTCTCCTCAAATATTTGCTTAATAGATTCTAATGCTTCTTCAGCTTCCATTTAACCTGGTTAAGTTGGTAGAGTAAAGTTAAAACCTGGATATAAGCTTAGTATTTTACAGCAAAACCTACGTAATCCTACGTCTATGTAGACATTCTTTGTATTTATGACCTAATCCTACATTTACCTACATCCTACGTATAACTATGGACTACAGGCGAGTATAGAGACATCCCAACAAGAGAGGAGTGCAAAACGATGTCTACTTACTATGCTGAAAATGAAAATTTACCCGTGCAGCAACAGCCAAGAGATAAATCTCTAGATATTCCCAGCCAGACAAACAATACAGAACAACTTCTCGATATTGCTGAAAACATTACTGCTGCTTTAAACAAATCAGAGACAGTAGAATTAGTTCAAGCTGGAGGTCAAACAGCAGAAAATATTTTTAAAGTCTTAGTTCAATATGGTGGTAAACCAGTTGCAATTATCCTGGCTACTGCTGTTCTTATTGCAGCTACAGCTATACCAATCTTAGCTGTAAAGGTATCTCTGGGTCATATAACTCCAATCCATAATAGTTCCCAGACAAAATGATAGTTTTGTGAGCTATCAAATACTAAAAAGGGGTGGGCTTTTCGTCCACTGGTGTCAACTTAAGCCAAAAATAGCGTACTGATTGGGTGTTGTTCACCCGCCAGGGATTGTAAATCCCTGACTAATTGCTCAAGTCTACTGAAGTAGACTGAAAATTTTTGCACTATGAAGTCCTCTGAAGAGGACTTTAGCTATGAGACAGGGATTTACAATCCCTGGCGGACGTGCGGTTTCGCGTTAAGTTGACACCAGTGACTTTTCGTCCCACCCCACAAGAAAATTATAAACAGTGAATAACTCTTGGCTAATATCGAATTCGCGGATCTACATAAGCATTTAAAATATCAATTAAAATGCTGGCACTGACAACGATCGCACCAAAAAAGACTAGCACTCCCTGGACTGTGGGATAATCACGATCGGCGATCGCTTGATACAGTCGATTTGCTAACCCAGGCCAAGAAAATGTTACCTCTGTCAAAATCGCCCCACCCAACAGAGACGCAAAGGTTAATCCCAAGACTGTAATCACTGGAATTAGCGCATTTTTTAAAGCATGGGAGGCTAAAATCTTATTTTCACCAATCCCTCTGGCTCTAGCGGCTTCTACATAATCGGCTTGCAAGGTTTGCTTCAAATTCACTCGCACAATTCGCTCAAAAATTCCACTGAGCAAAATTCCTAGTGTGAGACTCGGTAGAGCCAGATGGTGCAAAGATGTGAAAAACTGAATGAAGTTTCCACCGAGTAAGCTATCAATTGTATACAACCCAGTGACAGGAGTCGGCGCCGGCAGATTGGGCGGAAAGCGGTTGGAATTTGGAAACCAACCCAGTTGGACTGAGAAAATCAACTGCAAAAGCATTCCCGCCCAAAACATGGGAAGTGCGTAGGTGATGATCCCAAATAAGCGCCCACCGACATCAAAATATGTCCCAGGACGAGAGGCGGAAAGTGTCCCAACCGCAATTCCAACGATGAGTGCAACCGCCATACTACATACTGCTAACTCCACCGTCGCCGGGAAATATTGCCCAATTATGTCCCAAACATTTTGTCCGCGACTCATTAAAGAGGTTCCCAAGTCAAAGCGCAGTATGCTTCCCAAATAATTTAGGTACTGTAGCCACAGGGGAAGGTTTAAACCAAGTTGTTTTCGCAATTCCTCTTTAGCAGCTTCTGGCGCACGTCCACCAAGAATTGCATCTGCTGGATCTCCTGGTGTTGCTCTTAGTAAGAGAAATACAATGGTGATGATTGTTAATAGCTGAAGTGGCGCAAGAAGCAAGCGAGAAACAATGTAATACTGTAAAGCTTTAGAACGAGACATAAGCAATTAAAAGTTTAAAATTATAAATGCAGTTTTTGGAAATATCTTAGAGGATGTTTGAAAAGTCATATTGGCGGTATCAAAAGTTTTAGATCCCCCTAAATCCCCCTTAAAAAGGGGGACTTTGACTCCGGTTCCCCCCTTTTTAAGGGGGGTTAGGGGGGATCTAAAAGTACCTAAAGTCACAGCGAAACACTTTTCAAACAACCTCTTAGCTATTAACTACAAATATATTGAACATGAAAGATTTTATTTAAGAGTCAAAAGTCAAAAGTCAACAGCTATGACTAATGACTAATGACCAATGACTACTTCTTAATTGTGTGATAAACCAAAATTTGGGTAGGGTTAAGTTGTACGCTGTTCACACCATTTCGGGCAAATACATAGTCTTTGTTTTGCCATAAGGGAACGTAAGGTACATCAGTTGTTACTTGGGTTTGAATTTCGGTAAAAATTTTCTGACGCGCTTCAGGGTTTTGTTCTTTGCGTTGCTGATCAATCAGTTTATTTATAGCTTCGCTATAGTAGAACGAACCTTGAGTTTGACTGCCTCCATCTTCGCATCCTTTAGCAACTGAACCTTTGTCACAAGACAAAAACGGCTGGACGTAATTATCTGGATCTAAAAAGTCTGGATACCAATCAAGTAAAGCTGCTGGATATAATCCCTTGGAAATATCTTTAAAAAAGGCAGGCCCTTCTGCTTGGGTAACTTCAAATTGCAGTATTCCATCCATTTTGGTATCCACAAGAGATTTGAGTGTCTGTGCTGCCAAACTACGAGTAGGCGAACTAGAAGGATACCAAATTTGTACTTTTGCGGGATTTTCTTTGGAGAAACCAGCAGTAGTTAATAATTTTTTAGCTTGTTCAAAGTTAGCATCGCCATATTTATCTTTGAATAATGGCTGAGAAACATTGAACGTTGTAGGAATCATGCTATAAAGCGGATCTGCTTGACCAAGTAACGCCCGCTGATTTAAAAGTGGACGGTCAATTATTGATGCGATCGCTTGTCTTACCTCTAATTTATCTAAAGGCTGCTGATTCCGGTTTAATACCAGATAACTTACTACACTACCTTGAGCTGCGATCGCTTGCCAATCCCCTTTTTTTGCTCCTTCTTCTAAACTGCGATTTTGATCTGGCTGTAGCGACAGATAAGCTATATCGACTGCGCCTGTACGAAAAGCATTAAACAAATTAACCGGACTAGTTTGAATTTGGACGTTAACACCCTTGTTAGCTGGTTTTTCTCCCCAATACTTATCAAAGGCATCAAATCGGATGGAATCAGTACCATACTGCGCTAACTTGTAAGGGCCAGTCCCCACAAAGGTATTCGGCTTGAATTTACCTGCACCGAGTTCGTAAGCTTTTGGTGAAAGCGCACATACCCCAGGAAAAGCCAACAGTGAAGGAAACGCTGCAAAGGGCTTTTTCAGCTTGATGGTTAACTCATACTCGCCTGTGGTATTTACCGAATCTACTATATCACCTAATAAGAATGAGGGTTTTCCTTTATTTTGAATAAAGCGGTTGAGCGTAAACGCCATTGCTTGGGCGTTGAAGGGAGTCCCATCGTGAAAAACTACTCCCTGACGCAAGGGAATTGTATAAGTTAAGCCATCTTGAGTAACTTTGGGTAATGCTGTGGCGAGTTGTGGCTCAATTTCCGTGCTTCCTGGTTGGTAAGTGTAGAGGCGATCGCTCATATTAAACACTAAACCCAAGGATGCTAACTCATAGGTATCAGCCGGATCAAGGGTTCTTGGCTTTGCTGTTGTACCTATAGTAATACGACCATCACCTGTAGGGCTATTTACAGAACCCGGTGGTGGCGTAGAAGAATTAGGACCAGGAGCGCAACTAACAACCAAAAATAAACATAGACAGAACAAAGATAGGAATTGTGTAATCCGACCCCACCGTTTCACGGACAAGGAAAACCAGGTCATAGCAATAATATATTTGATATCAGCGGTCAGTAATCTTACTACATTTATGACTATTTTGTGGGATTTTTACAATTAATTACAGCAATATTTACAGCTAAGTATATACTTAGGAATAAAAATAACTTGCAACTAGGGATGAAAGAATTTGCTCTATGAAAATGAATCCGTAAGCATCTAGTACCGCAAGGCGGAATTAAAAATTAAAAATTAAAAATGAAG
Source organism: Nostoc edaphicum CCNP1411 (assembly GCF_014023275.1). Taxonomy (NCBI): domain Bacteria; kingdom Bacillati; phylum Cyanobacteriota; class Cyanophyceae; order Nostocales; family Nostocaceae; genus Nostoc; species Nostoc edaphicum. The sequence continues at coordinate 3,116,753 of NZ_CP054698.1, read as the reverse complement.
ACAGCGTAAGGGTTTTGTTGATTGGGAATGAGTAGTTTATTTCCGCCGTGCTGTACTAGATTAAACTTTTGTAAGTTTATTACTGCTTTGCCATATCTACGACGGGCTACGCCTACGCACTATTTTGTTACAAAAAATCATCGAAATAGAATTCAGGAGTCAGGAGTCAGAATTCAGAATGAATTTTGTCCAAGTGGCGGATAGCGCAGCGTTAGCTCATCCTGGAGCGTCTTGATTCTGACTCCTGAATTCTGACTTCTGAATTCTTCTTCATTGACAAAAATACAGAGTTTGACATTTGTTAAATACTGAAAAATTTTTATTTAATTAAGATTTTAAACATCGGCTAAATTTGTCGTAAATTCTATAGTTACTAGGGAATAGCTTTGCTACACTTTGACCTGAGTCCAAGTAGTGTACGTTAAGACTTTGCCTGTTGCTGCTTGGGCACAGACACCTGTTGAGTGGTTTATCGCAAAGATCGGCTGTATTGGCAAAAATCTCATGTTTGTACATCAGCGAAATCAAGCGATCGCGATATCGTTAACAGCAGATTGAAAGTCTAATAGTGAGACTAAAACCGTGAAATATTTCTTTCTATCTGAAGGATGGGCAGTTGCTAGAGTCTGGGCATCTGATGGACTCTGGCAAATAACCGCATGGCGACGCCAACCAGATATTCAGCGAATGAATATTTGTTTAGTCGAACAAGACGAATTGCTATGGCTTTATCGAGTTGAAGAAGCCATTTTAACCGTGGAAGTGAAGCCAACAACACCAGTAATTGCTAGTAAGACCATAGGTCAAGTAGTACTCAAGCGTCTAATGAGCGCCGAACAGGTAATCGAACGCCTGGGTACAGCTGAGACGAAGTGTCAACTGCAAAATATCCAGTTGGTGGTTCAGTAGATATGGGGCATGGGGCATGGGAAAGAATTTTTTTCCCTGCTCCCTCTTGCTGGAGCTTTTTCTGGTCAATGCCCAATTCCCAATGCCCAATGCCCAATGCCCCCTTGATCGTAAAGAAAAGATAAGAAAATTTAATCCCCGACGGGTATTGGTAGCGAAAAAACTTGGAGATGCTACGCGATCGCATCAATTTACACGCTTGCAAACAATTCCATCAATAGTTACACTTTTTAAAACATTCTCATTTTTGCTTGGCGATGGCTACCCTAACATAGGTAAACCTCCCGAAGCGAGTAAGCATTGCCGAAGCACCCACGCTGTCTGACTTATTAAGACTAAGCTGTGGTAGTACTCTGGCTCTGGCAATAACAAAAAACAAGAGAGAGTTTTATGAGTGGCGTTTTTCGTCTCTCATAACCTCAGTAAGAAAATTGCTTTGTAAACTAACTCATCGAGGAGGAGCGTAGTCGATGGGACTACCCTGGTACCGAGTACATACAGTCGTTCTGAATGATCCAGGGCGACTGATTTCTGTACACTTAATGCACACAGCCTTAGTAGCAGGCTGGGCTGGTTCGATGGCACTCTACGAACTAGCTGTTTTTGATCCTAGCGATCCAGTTCTCAATCCGATGTGGCGTCAAGGGATGTTCGTTCTGCCCTTCATGTCACGTTTGGGCGTTACCCAATCTTGGGGTGGTTGGAACGTTACTGGTGGCCCATCCACTGATCCTGGCTTCTGGTCATTTGAAGGCGTTGCTGCGGCTCACATTGTCCTTTCCGGTCTTTTATTCCTAGCTGCCGTATGGCACTGGGTTTACTGGGATTTGGAACTCTTTAGAGATCCCCGCACTGGTGAACCGGCTCTCGACTTGCCAAAAATGTTTGGCATTCACCTGTTCTTATCTGGTCTACTTTGTTTTGGCTTTGGTGCTTTTCACGTCACCGGACTATTTGGGCCGGGGATATGGGTTTCTGACGCTTATGGTATAACTGGCGCCGCGCAAGCAGTAGCACCAGAATGGGGGCCAGATGGTTTTAACCCCTATAACCCTGGTGGCATTGCGGCTCACCACATTGCCGCTGGTGTTGTTGGTATTATTGCAGGCTTATTCCACCTCACAGTTAGACCCCCCGAACGGCTCTACAAAGCCCTACGGATGGGGAACATTGAAACAGTACTTTCTAGCAGTATTGCAGCAGTCTTCTTTGCTGCTTTCGTTGTTGCTGGTACTATGTGGTACGGTAACGCCGCCACACCCATCGAATTATTTGGCCCTACCCGCTATCAATGGGATCAAGGCTACTTCCGTCAAGAAATTCAGCGCCGCGTCCAAACAGGCGTTGCTCAAGGTGAAACCCTTGACCAAGCTTGGTCGCAGATTCCTGAAAAATTGGCTTTCTACGATTACGTCGGTAATAGCCCCGCTAAAGGCGGTCTATTCCGTACAGGGCCAATGGTGAAGGGTGATGGCATTGCCCAATCTTGGCAAGGTCACGCCGTTTTCAAAGATTCTGAAGGACGGGAATTGACCGTGCGTCGTCTCCCCAACTTCTTTGAAACCTTCCCAGTGATTTTGACTGATGCAGATGGAGTTGTCCGCGCTGACATTCCCTTCCGTCGGGCAGAATCTAAGTATAGCTTCGAGCAATCTGGTGTCACCGTTAGTTTCTTTGGTGGCGATCTGAATGGTAAGACCTTTACAGAACCAGCTGATGTGAAGAAGTATGCCCGTAAAGCTCAAGGTGGTGAAATCTTTGAATTTGACCGAGAAACCTTGAACTCTGATGGTGTATTCCGCACCAGTCCTAGAGGTTGGTTTACCTTTGGACACGCCGTATTTGCTCTGTTGTTCTTCTTTGGTCATCTCTGGCATGGCGCTCGGACAATCTACCGAGACGTATTTGCTGGTGTTGATGCGGATCTAGAAGAGCAAGTTGAGTGGGGTCTGTTCCAGAAAGTGGGTGACAAGTCAACCCGCCGGAAGGAAGCCCTCTAATTTTCAGTGCTGAGTTATGAGTGCTGAGTTCCGAGTTAAGGCTCTGATTCAGCACTCAGATGACTCAGCATTCAAAACTTTAATTACTGGCTCGATAGGCAGGAAATCATAATATGGAAAGCGTTGCGTACATCTTGATTTTTACTCTGTGTATAGGTACTCTGTTTTTTGCGATCGCATTTCGCGAACCCCCTCGCTTTGAGAAACCAAAAGATAAGTAGAGCCTATTTCCAGAGCTTTAAGCTGATTTAACGTTAATATCCGTTGCTACCATACTTGGTAGCAACGGATATTATTGTATTTGTGCTTTGTTAGTTTTAAATACTAAGTAAATCAGCAATCATTTTTATATTGTGATATAATTTCCAATCTTGGGAGTAGATATGTGTTAATGCTAGCTTTTCTGCGCTAGGATGAAAAAGGATGTTTTGTGTAGGCTGCCATAAAACTGCTTGCACAACATATTACGCTTGTCGCACAACCTTTACGGAGACTAGAACCAGGAACAAATCAGCATGGTCAATCAGAATTTAACCGCTACAGAAATTGGATTCACTCACGAAGATTTCGCTGCTCTACTTGACAAATACGATTATCATTTTAGCCCTGGTGATGTTGTCCCAGGAACAGTTTTCAGTATAGAGCCGCGCGGCGCTCTGATTGACATTGGTGCTAAAACCGCAGCATATATACCTATACAAGAAATGTCTATTAACCGGGTGGATAGCCCGGAAGAAGTATTACAGTCAAACGAAACGCGCGAATTTTTCATCCTTACCGATGAAAACGAAGATGGTCAATTAACCCTTTCCATTCGCCGTATTGAATATATGCGGGCTTGGGAGCGCGTGCGACAGCTACAAGCAGAAGATGCTACTGTCCGTTCTGGCGTGTTTGCAACCAATCGCGGTGGTGCATTGGTACGGATTGAGGGATTACGTGGCTTTATCCCAGGTTCTCACATTAGTACCCGCAAACCTAAAGAAGAATTAGTAGGCGAAGAACTGCCATTGAAATTCTTAGAGGTGGATGAAGAACGTAACCGCTTAGTTCTATCTCATCGTCGGGCACTGGTTGAGCGCAAGATGAACCGCCTAGAAGTCGGCGAAGTAGTGATTGGTACTGTTCGTGGTATCAAGCCCTATGGTGCTTTCATCGACATTGGTGGTGTCAGTGGTCTACTGCACATTTCTGAGATTTCTCACGAACATATTGATACACCCCATAGCGTGTTCAATGTCAATGATGAAGTGAAAGTTATGATCATTGACTTGGATGCAGAAAGGGGTCGGATTTCCCTATCTACCAAGCAGCTAGAACCCGAACCCGGTGACATGATTAAAAACCGGGATTTGGTCTACGATAAGGCGGAAGAAATGGCTGCTAAGTATCGTGAACAGCTGTTAGCCAAGCAACAAGGTGCTACTGCTGCGCCTGCTGCACCTGCCGAAGTTGTAGCAGAGGAAGATATTCCACCAGCGGCGGAACTTGAAGAAGAAATTCCACCAGCAGCGGAACTAGAAGAAGAAATTCCACCAGCAGCAGAAATTGAGGAAGTAATTCCAGTAGTTGCGGAAATTGAAGAAGAGATTCCAGCAGCAACGGAAACTGAAGAAGAAATTCCAGCAGCTATTGAAGAATAATACATTTATAGTTTTACTTCTTTTTAAGTAAGAGTATTAAATTATTGTATAAAGAGGGTTTTTCCCTCTTTTTTTATGTGGAAAATTGCTAGGAGTTATGAGTTAATAAAAACTCCTAACTCCTAACTAAATAACTGGGGTGGAATATTGTGGCAAGCATTAAATGTAGAAATATCACTTTTGATAATATCCAGGCAATTTTGTTTGACAAAAACGGTACTCTAGAAGATTCAGAAACGTATTTGCGATCGCTTGCACAAAAGGCAGCAAGATTAATAGACGCTCAAATCCCTGGAACCGGGGAACCCCTATTAATGGCATTTGGCATCAATGGTAGTTTTCTAGACCCCGCAGGTTTAATATCAGTAGCGAGTCGCCGCGAAACAGAAGTTGCGGCTGCGGCATATATTGCTGAAACTGGAAGAGGATGGTTTGAGTGCTTAAAAATAGCCCGTCAAGCTTTAGATGAAGCGGAGAAATACATTGGACAAACTCCTTCACCACTGTTTGTAGGTAGCTTAGAAATTTTGAAATACCTGCAAGAAGGTGGACTAAAACTTGGTATCCTTTCAGCCGCGACAACTGAAGAAGTACGTAATTTTGTTGTTAATCACCAGTTAAGTGATTATATCGAGTTGGAAATGGGAGTAGATGAGGGGCCGAGTAAACCAGATCCAATACTATTTTTGCAAGCTTGCCAAGCTTTGGGAGTCGAACCAGGCGCTACATTAATGGTGGGTGATTCAGTTGGTGATATGCAAATGGCACGTAATGCTAAAGCCGCAGGTTGTATTGGTATCACTTGGGTAGGTAAGTCAGATAATGTCCGAGGTGCGGATGTGGTAATTAATCAACTCGATGAAATCCAGATTTTAGAGGATTAAGTTATAGCAGTTTTCAATTGCGTGAAATACAGCAACTTGTAGGGGTACACAGCTAGTGCAGTAGCGCGTAAATAGCTACCATCTCAATTCTGGTAAACTGAGTAAGGCACTGGCTCCTCCTCTACACTATCTTCTAATTATTTGCTCTTACATACTTATAAATTCTGGATTTTTCTTCAAATTCACCTGACAGTGCTAATAAACACATACCTGAACATATTCATGAAATATTTCTCTACCTAACGGAGGAATTGAGAAAGATAGTATCAAGACAAAATAAACAGATATTCCGATCACCTGACGAACTTTAACTCATATTTCCCCATTTCTATCTAGCAATGGGGATTTTTTTCAAAAGCTACCAACATAGAATTCAAATGAAATGTTTATCTGTCTTAAGGAGGAATAATATAAAGTCGATAAATAATAAAAACTTAAGTAGCCCGATTACCCTACCGGACTTTAGTTCTAACTCTCCTCATGTTTTTATCTAACGGGGGAGAGTTTATTTAATCGATTTGATTAAGAAGAATTCAGAATTCAGGAGTCAGAATTCAGTATGAATGTAAAGTATTCACAAATTCTGAATAATATTTTATTCTTCCTCTTTCTTCTCTTCCAAATTGATTATCTTTGTATTTTGCAGAGTGATATGGCCTTCCTGATTCTGTTTTTTTTCTTTATTTTCTTGTACAACTTGAGTGGCATATATTTCCACATCTCGCTGAATAATATCTTCTACATGACCTGCGAACAGATTAAAAGCTTGTTCGTGGCTTGTATAATTACAATAAGGGCCTGTCAACTGCGAGAATTGCCACCCTTGGGTTTTCAAAGATTCGACTGTACGGCGATAGTGTCGCCAGCGTTCTCCATAGTGAAAAAACTCTTCAATGGCAGCACTAATAGCAACTATTTGGCTCAAACCAAAAGTTGACCAGATAATGATATCCCTTTTAGGAGTGGTGTTAATGTTTAGACTTACCAATGCTGGGAGAATTACACCACCGATAATAGTTGTGATCCGCAAATAATAATGGCGATCGCGCGATGAATTCGCCTTAGCTTCCATCCAGAGTACTTGGTCTAACCAGCGCGATCGCAAAAAATGTTTTTGCACATCGCCTAAGTTCATCCCTGCAAATAACTTGTTAAAATCTTCCTTTAAAAATTCCTGATAACTATCTTTTTTTCCCATTATTTACTCCTCATTAGAAAGTAACCCCTTAATTACTTTGCCTAAATTCTCAACTCCCTTCTCTATGTCGCTTAAGTCGATGTATTGTAATGTACCAGATTTAGCCAGCTTTTTAGCTCGTTCATCAGTAGCCTTTCCACGCAAGGCATCTGCAAGTATATCTGCGGTTCTACCACTACCAGCAATCACAATAACTAACCTGCCAGTATTAACACTAGAAAGCGCATCCTTAAAGGTAATTTCACCACCGTTCAGCAGTACTGTTACCGAAGGTGCACCATTGGCTAGCACAGTTGCAACGTGAGATATCCAAGGAGACTCGTCGCCCCAATTCTTCCCAGGAACTAGCACAAAATGAGTGTGGTTTGGCTCTAAGGGTGTCAAATCAGCAGCCGTTTCTGAATGATTAGGTAAAGCCACTTTGCTTTCGGGTGTCACACCAACCAAGGCAAACTTAGCACCTATCTGAATACGAGCCTTACCCATCATTCGCATGATTCCTACATCCGTACCCCCATCCACAACGTAAGCCCCCAAAGTTTCGGCGATGGGGGCTAAAACTTCCACAAACAACCTTTGAATGCGGAGAAAGTCAGCTTCACTGATGTTACTTGCACCGCCTACTACTACTAAAACAGGACGCGAACCACCAAGCCCTATTTCCACAAGAGCATTTGCCAATTCTGCTTGCTGCTCAACTTGAGTAGCTAATGCTGTTTGCCCATTGTCAAAGGTAAGCTTTAAACAACTTTTCATTTTTTCAAAATACTGACTGCTTTGGTTTCCCAGCGTAGTGCTTCGCAGTCATTTTCTGCAAGTGTTGTATTCCATTCTCACCTGAAGGATAAGGAATTTTATGATGCTTTTGTAGGAGTTGATCGTTGATTAATGTGCTACTAGATTTCCTCTTATATGTAAATGGCGATGACTGCTGTGGTAACAGAGCTTTGTCATTTGCGTAGTATCTCGTAGAGAAGTGCAGACTATACTTACACTCAAGTTTTTTACGATTATTTTGCTTGCTAGAAAATTTTTGATGCACAAAGTAATAGCTTCTTGTTTGTTAGCATCATAAATTATGATTTTGCATTTTATTTATGGGCAAGATCACCAGTTTTTAAGTTAATCTGAATGATTGGATTTTAACTATAAGTCCCTGCTCTATCACTTATTACCGCAATAGGTTCTGACTCTATATCATCTATCTTATTAAACTCTCCAGCCCGCCAGCTATCTGTTGTATCCTTGATAAAACTGGCAATAGGGATTGCAATTAACAAACCCAGCACTCCTCCCAACTTTGCCCCCAGCAATAAAGAAATCACCACCCACACAGGATTTAAACCAGTCAAATTGCTGAGAATTCGAGGTGCAATAATATTAGAATTAACTTGGTCAATGGCAACAGCTATACCTAAGACTTCTACTCCTAACCAAAAATTTTGCAGGGCTACCAACAAACTTACGATGGCGATACCGACTCCAGTACCAAAGGGGAAGAGTGAAAACAAGCCAATACCAATGCCAAAAAGTAGAGCTAAGGGAACTTGCAACGCCAAAAATACCAGTGTAATTGTCACCCCTAATACAGCTCCCAATGTTGCTTGACCGATGAAGTAATTATGGAAATCCTCTCGCAGTAATTCCCGCACTCTTAACCCAATGTTATGGGGAAACCACTGAAAAATTCCGTCCCAAAGACGCTCACCATTCAATGTTAGGTAGATAGTCAGCACTACCGCTAGTAGCACGTTGAGGACAATACCAATGGTATCGACGGCAAAACCAAGAATTCTACCAGTGAAGGACTGAAGTTGGTTAGATAATCGTTCTAGAACTTGGGTAAATAAACCACTCAAATTAATAGGAAGTTGCTGTTGACTTAACGCCCAATCTTGAAAAGTTTGCAGCTGTTGAGTACCAGAATCAATCCAACTGGGCAAAATATTAGCCAGTTCCACGAGTTGTTGAATAATTAGGGGAACCAAGGTGATGCCTAGAGCTACTAAAATCACCAGAGTCAAAAGCAACACTCCCCCGATAGCTAAGTTGCGTTTCACCCCTTGTTCCTGAAGAAACTGGATTGGATAATTCAGTACAAAAGCCAGTAGGATGGCGGCGGCAATAATGCTAACCAAGGGTTGAAAATACTGTACAACCTGGATTAATAGCCAGCCGTTGAGAATGGCAACGGGAAATGCCAATCCTATAGTTAACCATCGCGGCAGTTTGTTTGTTGATTGCATTTAGTGATGATCCTATAAGAGTTCTAACTTTATTTTGGCTTTTTGGGAGTGGGGAATGGGGGAAGCAGTGGGCAAGGGGGACAAGGGAGAATTATTGAATAAGTCTCTACCTTGTCTCTTCTCCATGCCCCATGCCCAAATTATGTTGGATTTTTCTCAATAAAATCCAACATAATTTTTTGATGCATGTCCCCTAAAGGTCGGACTTCGCCAGCATTTTGTGAATAACAGTTACCTTGGCGAATATCTTCTGGCGTAAATAACCCCATATCCCAGCCCTCATTCAGAACTAGTTGATTTAATTCCACTAAGAGTGGTGCATGAAAGACATGACGAACAACTCTTTCGTTGGAATAACAACCAAATTCAACGAATGGTGGTAATATATAGCCGATTTCTTCTAAAATTTCTCGCTTTACTGCTACATCTGGCGTTTCACCAGGTTCGATGTGACCGCCAAACAGTGCCCAATAACCAGGGTAGAGAATACCGGGGATGTTGTCGCGCAGTTGCATGAGAAACTTGTTTTTCTGGTAGAGAATTGCGATCGCTACATGCACCTGTTGATTGTTCATAAGTTCATTTTTAATTACTGAGTTACTCTTCTTCTAAATAAACTTCCCCCAATTCTTTGCCAGCTAAGGGAATACTCCGGTAGCGAACTGTACCCTTAATCACCACTTGTGCGCCCTCACCCAGGTTCTTTTGATTGGTGACAACCCAAATTTTGCCAGTTGAGTCATTAATTTTATAAGCCCACTGTTTCATCATGGGAGCTTGCTTTTCTACCTGACCTTGGATGTAAACTATAGCCTGATTGTCTTGTTTTGGTTTAATTTCTCCAATTGGGGTGACATTTGTCCCAATTTTTAAGCCATTCCCACTCAAGCCAGACGATGTCAAGTTACCACAACTACAAAGCCCCGCTGCTAGGAAAAAAGTCAACCCCAGTCGGTAAGGAACAATACTGTGCCGACGATACAAGAACGAAAGGGACAAATTTCTTGTTTGTTGCATGAAAGCTACCGATTTATTTATTTTGGGCATTAGACATAGAAAAGAGACAAGGCAGACAAGGAAGAGGGCAAAGACAAAGAACAAAAGATACTTATTCAATAATTCCTCCTTGTCCCCCATGTCCCTCTAATCTCTCCATTTTGTGCTCCCCAATTCTTTATTCTTCAGATGATGTCGTTGATCTGAGAAAATAAATATTATGAATTTACTGTGAGAGAAACTCTACGACATCAAACAGCAACACAATAATAGTCGAAAGTCAAGATTCAATAATCAATACTTTCACTTTTGACTTTGGACAAAAAGCGAACATAGCTGGGAATTTTCATGGAAACAAAAACTGCCAAACTCCTTGATGGTAAAGCTTTAGCTGCAAAAATTCAGCAAGAACTTTCTGTTGCCATTACACAATTACAACCAAAAATTGGACGACCCCCTGGTTTAGCAGTGTTGATGGTTGGTGATAACCCAGCGTCAGCCGCCTATGTACGCAATAAAGAAAAAGCCTGCGCTAAAGTTGGTATCGCTTCTTTTGGCAAACATTTTCCTGCCCAAACTACTTTGGAGGAGTTAGAAGAGGTAATTGCCGCCCTCAACCACGATGAACGGGTGGATGGCATTCTTGTACAGTTGCCTTTACCTGACCACTTGGATGCTGTGGCTCTGCTGCATCAAATCGATCCCGATAAAGATGCTGACGGACTGCACCCAGTGAACTTGGGGCGACTAGTACGGGGAGAAACTGGTTTACGCAGCTGCACCCCGGCTGGTGTGATGCGCCTTTTACAAGAATATGAAATTCCTTTGCAGGGAAAAAATGCAGTAGTTGTGGGACGCAGTATTTTGGTGGGTAAACCTATGGCGTTGATGCTACTAGAAGCTGATGCCACAGTTACCATCGCTCACTCGCGATCGCATGACCTCAAAAGCATCACCCAAAATGCTGATATTCTAATTGCAGCAGTAGGTCGTCCCGGACTGATCTCTGCTGATATGGTGAAACCAGGCGCTGTTGTGGTAGATGTGGGAATGAACCGCGTCACCGATGCTAGTGGCAAAAGTCGCCTCATTGGCGATGTCCACTTTGAATCAACCGCTGGTGTAGCAGGATTTATCACCCCCGTTCCTGGTGGTGTTGGCCCTATGACTGTCGCCATATTGTTGCAAAATACATTGGACAGCTATTCCAGAGCGGCAAGAAAAGAAAAAGAGTGATGAGTTAAAAGTTAAGAGTTATTAATTTCTAACTGCTAACTCTTAATTCCTAACTCCTAACTCCTAACTCTTCATTTTTTTCAGCCCCACAGCACCTTAAAATTGTGACGTATAAGACAAAATCCCAAAGTGTCAGGAATGAAAGAATGGTAGCAACTGATAACGTTCAAAAGACACCACCAGAGGAAGCCACGTTTAACTTAGCAGCTTATCTAAAAGAGCGGCAAAAGCTTTGTGATAATGCTTTGGATCAGGCTATCCCCATCATTTATCCAGAAAAGATTTATGAGGCGATGCGCTACTCGTTATTAGCTGGAGGCAAGCGTGTACGTCCCATTCTTTGCCTTGCTACCTGTGAAATGATGGGTGGAAGTATTGAGATGGCTATGCCAACGGCTTGTGCAGTGGAGATGATCCACACAATGTCGTTGATTCATGACGACCTCCCAGCGATGGATAATGACGATTATCGTCGTGGGAAGCTGACGAATCATAAAGTCTATGGCGAAGATGTGGCGATTTTAGCTGGGGATGGCTTGTTGGCTCTCGCTTTTGAGTTTGTTGCCCTTCAAACCCCCCAAAGTGTTCCCAGAGAGCTAGTCTTACAGGTAGTTGTCCGTCTTGGTCGGGCGCTGGGAGCGGCTGGTTTGGTCGGCGGTCAAGTTGTCGATTTAGAGTCAGAGGGGAAATCAGATATTTCCTTAGAAACGCTAAATTTCATTCATCAACACAAAACGGCTGCCCTTTTGGAAGCTTCTGTAGTTTGTGGCGGGATCATTACTGGGGCATCACCTGAAGATGTGCAGCGATTGACCCGTTATGCTCAAAATATTGGGCTAGCATTCCAAATCATAGATGATATTCTGGATATCACTTCTACCCAAGAGGAATTAGGTAAAACTGCTGGCAAAGACCAAAAAGCCAAGAAAGTGACCTATCCCAGCCTTTGGGGACTTGATGAATCGCGATCAATTGCCCAAGAGCTAGTTAAAGCAGCTTGTGCGGAATTAGAACCATTTGGGGAGAGAGCCAAATCACTCCAAGCGATCGCTCATTTTATTGTCAGCCGCAATAACTAGTAACGCTTTTGGTAATTCGTAATTCGTAATTTCCATACCGCAAGCGTTTCATTGATTTGCAATGGGTGGTTATATTGAGTCCATGCTTTACTACACCGCCCTGCGGAATTCAAACTTTACTCATTCAAAATTCAAAAAGCTTATCATCTAAGCTTTTTGGTGATTTTGAATAATTGGTCTGTTTCCGTCGTAATGTACTTAGGTTAATTTTGGATTTTGGGTTGAATCTAAATGTTTCCTCAACCGACAACTGCTGCTAATATTTACTAACCTAACCAAAATACCATGCAGGACATAGGCAACATTTTAGACAACCGGGTGCTGCTGGTTGCTCTGGTAGCTTGTTTAATTGCTCAAGCATTAAAGCTCGTAGTCGAGATCATCAAACATCGCAAACTTAATATACGTGTTTTGGTAACAACAGGAGGTATGCCCAGTGCCCATTCAGCTTTAGTTACAGCTTTAGCTGCTGGTGTAGGGCAAACACTAGGTTGGGCATCTCCTGATTTTGCCGTTGCGATCGTTTTTGCCATTATCGTCATGTATGATGCAGCCGGAGTACGCCAAGCAGCCGGTAAGCAAGCTCGTATTCTCAATCAAATGATTGATGAATTATTTCATGAAAAACCAGACTTTAGCCAAGACCGTCTCAAGGAATTACTCGGACACACACCAGTTCAGGTAATCGCTGGGTCGGCTTTGGGTATAACCATCTATTGGTTAGCTAGGTCTGCTTATTAGTCAATAGTCTACAGTCTATTAACCAATGACTAATGACTAATGACTAATGACTAATGACTAATAGACTACAATCGCACAGTTGAGCGCAGCAGAATCACCTTACGACTATCTACGATGCTGGCAACGAAACCGCCATTGTTCAGCTTTTGTAATGTGTTGTATGCTTCACTTTGGTTAGTGGTATAAACTGCTAGTAAGTAGGGGCGTTGTCCATAAGAAACAAAACCTACGTTACCTCCTACCGCTTGCTGCACACTATTTACTAGTTCTGGACGATTGTAATAATCTACCAGCACTGCATAACCCTCTCCTAATGCTTGAGGATTATAGCTGACTGTCTGCTGAGGTGACTGTAGCTGTTGCTGTGGTTGTCGCTGTGGCTGTGGTTGTGATTGTGGCTGGACATCTGCCGCTGTTGGTCGAGTGGTAATTATGGCAGACAAGCCAACAATATTGCTGACATATCTCGCCCAACGATTAGCATCATCAATTTTGTTAAAGCCCCCTACTCGCGTCACAGTTTCGTTGAGATATTGACAGGTGATGGTCTTAAGTTCAGGTGGTAAGGCACTACGCAACTGCTTTTGATTATTTGCTGTGGGACTTACTACTAATAAAAGATACTCACCCGCATTTGGTGGTTGACAGAGGGGAATTGCTTGTTGGGCAAAGACAGAACTCATCCCACCAATCAGCCCTGCGTAAGCGAAGCTCGCCGTAGATATCGCTAGTCCTAAAACACTTGGTAAAGTCTGAAATCTATGCACAAAAGTTAGATTATGTAAATCAAGGTGTCTTAGAAGATTTTATAAGAAAAAAGCTGAAAACCCAGCTACTTCAGTATGTAGATAAAAAGAGTGTCAAAAAATATATTTTGTTACTCACAAATAAAATTGGGACTGGGGACTGGGGAGATGAGGGGAATGAGGGGGAATATTGAATAAGTCTCTTCCTTGTCTACCATGCCCCATGCCCAATGCCCCATGCCCAATTCCCAATTTCTAAGATACGGTGGCAAGCGATGCCAATGCATCGGGTATTGCTTCAGAAGGAGCCTGGAATTCACCAGTGATGACGTACTCTAAACGCAGTTTTAACCAAGTAATAAATTGGGCATTTGTAGAAATAATTGCTACTGCTGGTTGGGGACACTTCGCCTTTAGCTCTGCAAACTGCGGTGTTTCCAAGAAAGCTGGTTGCTCAACTAACCAAAAATCTATTTGTTTTTCTTGTTCGTGATAGTGACGAGTGCGTTCTTTGATAACTTCGTGTATCGGTTCTTCTTCGAGAAGAAAACGTTGACTGGCCAAAACGTAATGGTATGTTTGCATTTTCATCCTTTGGTTGCTATGTGAATAATTTAAGGGTACAGTGCTGCACTGTACCCTTACAAACTAACTTTTGTTGGATTTCTTGAACCAAGAACTGAACGGACAAGCACTTTTCTCGTTGTCAGCATTTGTCTGTTTGCCACCAGATGTTAACTTTTCCAAGAACAGATTATTGTCAAAGTAGTGTTCTAAGAAAACAACCTTCAAGTCATCGGTAACTTTTGCAATGCTCATGCCGATAATTTCTACTGTCTCTCCAGTAGGTGCATAGTCTTTGTATTCTCCTTTAAAATGTCCCCAATGCCGCCATTTGAATGTGACATTTGGTGGCCCTGAGTAAACTTCCAATACTTCCCAAGGAAATCCTTGGGGAAATGTTGTGTGGAAGAGTTTTGCGGATGATTCAAAGCTTTCTTCTGAAGCTTTGTAATGCTCTGAATCAGTCATAAATAGATTGTAAGTACCTTGGGCTGATAAATCTGCTGCGGTGTACTCGACTCCACCATTGGTACTCACACGAAACTGTTCATTAACAATAGACAACCACTCTTGTGGGTTAGCTTTGAAGGACACCTCCATCTCGAAGGTTCGCACCAAGTTTTGTACGATCGCTTCCAGTGTACCTTCAAGGTGATTGTAGATACTTTCTTTAGCGAGATTCTCTTTTGAGCGGGAATAATCAGGCGGTGTCTGATAGCGCCACTCGACATCAGTGCTTTCTGCTATCACCTTATCTCTATCCTGTACCCAAAGTGGTAGGTTGTTAGATTCTGTTGCGCTCATAGAAGTTTTTGCTGAAGATTTGATCCCAATTTCTAGATTTCGCAGTGACAACCCTCTGTGGGGATTGGGGATTAGGGATTGGGGACTGGAGGCAGGGGGAGCAGGGGAAGCAGGGGGAGATGAGGGGGATAAGGGAGAATTATTGAACAAGTTTCTTCCTTGTCTCCCCCTCTTCCTTGTCTTTTTCCAATGCCCAATGCCCAATGCCCCATTCCCTATTCCCTATTCCCTTTTATAGCTTGTTTCATCTCGCGGACTGCCCTTTCTATACCTACTAATGCTGCCCGACTGATGATGGTATGACCAATGTTCAGTTCTTCCATGCCGGGAAGCGCAGCTACCGGATAGACGTTCCAGTAAGTGAGTCCATGCCCAGCGTTGACTCGCAATCCAGCTTGAAGCGCTTGTTCACACCCTTTAGCTAATATGGCTAATTCTCGATGGCGATTTGCTTCGTCCTTAGCCTCAGCGTATTGTCCGGTGTGCAATTCAATAAACTGCGCTTGCACCTTGATAGATGCTTCTATTTGTGCTGGTTCAGCATCGATAAATAAACTAACTGGAATGCTAGCGCTTTGCAATTTATCGACTATCTCACCTATTCTAGCAATTTGGAGGGTAATATCTAGTCCGCCTTCTGTTGTGACTTCTTCGCGCTTTTCGGGGACTAAAGTCACGTAATCTGGTTTGATATCGAGAGCGATCGCTAGCATTTCATCTGTAGCGGCCATTTCTAAATTAAGATGCGATCGCACTGTTTGCCGCAATATACGCACATCCCTATCTTGGATATGCCGCCGATCTTCGCGCAGATGCACCGTAATCCCATCAGCACCCGCTAATTCTGCCAGCACCGCAGCTGCCACGGGATCTGGTTCCACCGTCCGCCGTGCTTGCCGGATAGTGGCGATGTGGTCAATGTTAACACCAAGTGTAGGCACCCCTAATTTCTCCCAAATCCACAGTCCTCAGAACTTGATTTTACCGGAAATAGCGGGAGTTTTGCTTGAGGATCTACAGACACATCACACAAGTGAAATGCAATGTCTACGAATTACGAATTACGAATTACGAATTATTGGGTTGTTAAGCTGCTGGCGTTGAGCAATTTGGATTAATAATCGCAATGCCTCATTCACGGATGCATCCGTCGGAAAAGCTTGGGCAACATCAGGCTCTAGAAGGACTAAATTTGTCCCGGCTCGGTATCGCTCAACATACTTACCTTTTACACCTTTTGCCATCTTCGAGAAGTCGTATTCAGGACGTAGTTCGTCTTCTAGCTCGTCAATTTCCTTCTTCATAAAACCTCCTTTCTTGGCGGGTGGCTTTTCTAGCACTGATGATTCGAGTGCAATTTTCTCGGTCAGTGTGGGAGACAACCAATAAGTTACCTGACCCAGACATTCCAATAATAATGTAGCGGTTTTCCCCAATCGAATGATCAGGGTCAGGAAATGTCACAGATAAGGAGTCCTCAAATACGGTCGTGGCTTCTGGGAAAGAGACATCATGCTTTTTCAGGTTGATAACAGCTTTATCTGGGTTCCACTCAAATTCCATGCCAAAAATTTCATTGCCAATGCGCCCAGCAGTTTAGCACGTTACCAATTTTACCGGAAATAGCGGGAGTTTTGCTTGAGAAACTCAAGACACATCACACAGGTTAAATGCGATGTTTACGATTGGCTACGCCTACGCTCAAAAGAAAACTGAGTTAGAAAAAGCTGGTTTTTGGGCAGACTACTTTAAATAAATAGCTGATTTCACAAGAGTTGATCAAGTATGAATACAGCAGTTGAACCGATGGACAAGCTTTTGAACTACCGAATTAGCGAACAACTTTATGCAGGTTCTAGAACCTTAGTTTATCGTGCAATTCGAGAGGCTGATCAACTTCCAGTTGTCATCAAACTGCTTCAGCAGGAGTATCCCACCTTCAATGAACTGTTGCTGTTCCGTAATCAGTATACGATCGCTAAAAATCTTGACTTACCCGGTATTGTTCATCCCTACAGTCTAGAACCTTACGGCAACAGCTATGCTTTGGTGATGGAAGATTTTGGTGGTATTTCCCTCAGAGATTGGATGAACCAAAAAATAGGGAGCAACCAATATACTCTGACAGAGTTCTTGGAAATTGCGATCGCTCTGAGTAATATTCTTGATGGACTCTATCGCCATCGGATTATCCACAAAGACATCAAACCTGCCAACATCCTGATTAACCCGGAAACTAAGCAAGTTAAGTTGATTGACTTTAGTATTGCCTCTCTTTTACCTAGAGAAACCCAGGAAATTCACAGTCCTAATGTCTTAGAAGGTACTCTCGCCTACCTTTCCCCGGAACAAACCGGGCGGATGAATCGCGGAATTGACTATCGCAGTGATTACTACTCCCTTGGTATCACTTTCTATGAACTACTTACCGGGGAGCTACCCTTCCAGTCTAATGATCCGATGGAGTTGGTTCACTGTCATATTGCCAAGCAACCGGAACGTTTGGTAGGCAGGGGGCAGGGGGCAGGGGGCAAGGGGGAAGAGGAGATTCCCGAAGTTATTTGTGACATTGTAATGAAATTGATGGCGAAAAATGCTGAAGACCGCTATCAGAGTGCATTAGGACTAAAGTATGATTTAGAACAATGTTTAGAGCAACTGGAAAACACGGGTAGAATTGAGAGTTTTCCAATTGCACAAAGGGATATTTGCGATCGCTTCATCATCCCAGAAAAACTCTACGGTCGCCAAGCCGAAGTTGAAAGCTTACTAGATGCCTTTGAGAGAGTCAGTCAGGGAAGTACTGAAATTATTTTGGTAGCAGGCTTCTCCGGGATTGGCAAAACTGCTGTGGTGAACGAAGTCCACAAGCCAATTGTGCGGCAACGGGGTTACTTTATCAAAGGTAAATTTGACCAGTTCCAGCGCAACATCCCTTTCTCTGCTTTTGTCCAAGCTTTCCGAGACTTAATCGGGCAACTGCTGAGTGAAACTGACGCTCAATTCGAGCAGTGGAAGTGCAAAATTCTCTCTGCTTTGGGTGAGAACGGACAAGTGATGGTTGAGGTAATTCCAGAACTGGAAAGTATTATTGGTAAACAGCCTCCGGCGTCGATACTCTCTGGGAGTGCGGCACAAAATCGCTTCAATTCGCTATTTTTGAAGTTCACTCAAGTGTTCACGACAAGAGAACATCCATTAGTGATCTTTATTGATGATTTGCAATGGGCTGATTCTGCTTCTTTAAAGTTAATGCACTTGTTAATGAGCGAAGCTGATATCGGCTATCTACTGTTAATTGGTGCTTATCGAGATAACGAAGTCAACCCTGTACATCCACTGATGTTGACTTTGGAAGAAATTCAGAAATTAGGCGCTACAGTCAATACGATTACTTTATCTCCCCTGGATCAGATTTCTATTAATCATTTGGTTGCAGATACATTGAATTGTTCTGTAACATTAGCTGCACCATTAACAGAGTTAGTATTAAGTAAAACTAAAGGCAATCCTTTCTTCAGTACCCAGTTTCTCAAAGCTCTATATCAAGATCAACTAATTACATTTAACTCCCATCACTCCCCACAGGGAGGAATTCAAAGGGGATGGGAATGTGATGTTGCTCAGGTGCGATCGCTAGCTTTGACCGATGATGTAGTAGAGTTCATGGCAATTCAACTGCAAAAGTTATCAATTGAAACTCAAGCAGTCTTGAAGTTAGCGGCTTGTGTGGGAAACCAATTTGATTTGGCGGCATTAGCGATCGTCTATGAAAAATCTCAGGTGGAAACATCCGCAGATTTTTGGAAAGCTATGCAAGATGGGTTGATTATTCCTACCAATGAGGTCTACAAGTTCTATCAAGAGGAGTCAGAATTTAGAATTCAGAATTCAGAATTTATACAACCCAATTCTCCTGACTCCTGTTCTTACAAATTTCTCCATGATCGTGTTCAGCAAGCTGCCTACTCTCTAATCCCTGAATCTCAAAGAAAAGCTACTCATTTAAAAATTGGACAATTACTCTTAAACAATACATCACCATTAGAACTCGAAGGTAGTATTTTTGATATTGTTAATCAGTTAAATGAGGGAATTGACATAATTGATGAGCAATCCAAAAAATATGATCTAGCTCAACTAAATTTAATTGCTGGGAAGAAAGCTAAAGCTTCCACTGCTTATAGAGCAGCCGTTAAATATTTCACATTAGGCAGAGAATTATTAATAGAAGAAAGTTGGACTACTAACTATCAACTAACTTTTAAATTGCATCGAGAATCTGCGGAATGTGAATATTTGACTGGTAATTTTGATGATGCAGAGAGATTATTTAATTTGGTATTATATCATTGCCAAGATAAATTTGAACAAGCAGATATTTATCGAATTCAGATGCATCTGAAAATGACTCAGGGCGAAAATATAGAATCTGGCTTTGAAGCTGGGTTAAAAGGTTTGAGCATCATGGGGATGCATTTGCCAGTAACTTCTGAAGAACAACAAGCTGCCATCGAAACTAAACTTGAAGAATTAAAAGCTAAATTTAAAACGACTCGGACAGCAGATTTGTTCGATCTGCCTGAAATGACAGATCCAGAAAAGAAAGTTTGTATGGGTCTTTTAGCTGACCTTTGGGCAGCTGCTTATATGGGAGGAGATCAAAATCTTAGTTGCTTGATGCCTCTATTAATGATCAGCTTATCGTTGAAATATGGCAATGCAGAAAGCTCTGGTTTTGCTTACTGTTTATATGGAATGAGTCTGGCAAATCAAGGTAATTATCAAACTGCTTATGAGTTCGGTACACTAGCATTAAAAGTTGATCGCTATTTTAATAGTACTCAGTTTATCCCTAAGACTAATAATATCTTTGCACACACAACTAATCCCTATAATCAGCATTTAAAAACGAATTTACCAATTTCTCAACAATCATTCCAAGTCTGTCAAGAAACTGGAAATTTGGTGTTCGGGGTTTGGGCAGTTTCGTTCCTCATTTGGGCAATGTTAATTAAAGGCGATCGCCTCTCTGATGTCTACACGGAAACTGAGAAATATTTGGGCTATGTACAACAGGTAAATGATACTAATATGCTGTATGCATTTACTTTACAACGGCAGTTTTTATTGAACTTACAAGATATATCTAAAAACACCGATTTATTAGATAATCACAATGGCGAAGATATTCCCTATATAGAAGTTTGGCGACAGAAGAATAACTTTGAGCATGGAATTAATTGGTACTGCTTTCTCAAAATCCAATTATCATATCTTTATGGCCGCTACGCAGATGCAGTGAAAGCAGCAGAAGAAGCTGATAAAACCCTTGCTTCTAACTCTGGCTTTTTCCCAATTATTCAATATCATTTCTATTATCCACTCAGTTTGATAGCCCTCTATCCCAATGCGACATTAGAGAAGAAAAAGCAATATTGGGAAATTATCCGAGAGCATCAACAAATTCAAAAAACCTGGGCGAATAATTGCCCAACAAACTTTCTGCATCGCCATCTATTATTATCTGCGGAAATAGCAAGAATTTCTGGTAAGTATATGGATGCAATCGAGTCATACGATCGCGCCATTGCTAAAGCTAAAGAAAACGAATATGTCAATGAAGAAGCTCTCGCCAACGAACTCGCAGCCAAGTTTTATTTAGAATGGGGTAAAGAACGCATTGCACAAGAGTATTTGATTAATGCTTATTATTGCTACACCCACTGGGGCGCTAAAGCTAAAGTCGATGATTTAGAACAGCATTATCCAAAATTGCTAGCTCCTATTTTACAACAGACGCGTTCACGAAGTGACTCTGAAAAAGTATCGCCACTCACACACAATGAGACGATCGCAAATATTGACAGCATTGCTACCTTCCACCCAAGTATTAGCAAATCAATAACTTCTAGCAGCAGTGCATCAGTGATGCTAGATTTGGCAACAGTTATCAAAGCATCTCAGACTCTCTCTAGTGAAATCGAACTGGATAAATTACTTACTAAGCTGTTGCAAGTTGTGATTGAAAATGCTGGAGCAGATAAGTGTGTTTTACTACTACTTAAAGAAGATAGATTGGTAATTGAGGCTACTACTGAAATTGGGCAGCAATCAACCGTGCTACAGTCCATTTTTGTGGAAGATAGCGCAGAGGTTCCCCATAGCCTGATTTACGCCGTCAAACGCAGCCTACAAACTAGCGTCATCTTTAATACAACATTGTCTTCGGCGCTGATAGCTGATCCTTATATCATTCATCACCAACCCAAAAGCTTGCTGTGTATGCCGATTTTGTATCAAGGCAAACTGTTGGGGATTTTGTATTTAGAAAACAATCTTACCACTGGGGCGTTTACTAGCGATCGCGTCGAAGTTCTCAATCTGTTATGCACTCAAGCTGCAATCTCCCTAGAAAACGCCCGACTTTATCAACAAGCACAAGATACTTCAGAAAACCTGAGACAGACTGAACAATTCTTGCGGTTAATTATGGACAATATTCCCCAGTCTGTTTTCTGGAAAGACCGCAATAGTGTTTATTTAGGCTGTAACCAGAAATTTGCTGAAATTTCGGGTGTAGGAGTGCCAGAAAATGTTATTGATAAAACAGACTACGATCTCTCTTGGACTCGTGAAGAATCAGATTGGTATGTAGAGTACGATCGCCAAGTTATGGAGTCTGGACAAGCTCAACTCAATATTATCGAAACAGTCCTGCAAGCAGACGGAAAACAAATCTGGTCGAATACAAATAAAATTCCTCTAAAAGATCGAGAAGGAAACGTTTTTGGCATCCTTGGCACGTGTGAAGACATCACTGCACCTCAACAAGCACAACAATTATTGCAACAGCAAAAGCAACAATTAGAACAAGCGTTGCAAGAACTCCAAACAATGCAATTGCAATTGGTGCAAGGTGAAAAAATGTCTGCCCTTGGTAATTTGGTAGCAGGTGTTGCCCATGAAATTAACAATCCTGTTGGCTTTATTGCTGGCAATTTAGAACCAGCTAAAGATTATATCAAAGACTTGTTTGCACTAATTAAGCTTTATCAACAGAAATTTCCTAATCCCGGCTCAGAAATTGAAGATGAAATTGATGCTATTGACCTAAATTATTTACTTGAAGATTTACCTAAATTGCTGGATTCGATGAAATTAGGTGTTAGCCGTATCCGCAGTATTAGTACCAGTTTACGAACCTTCTCCAGAGCAGATAAGGATTATAAAGTTCCTTTTGATATTCACGAAGGCATTGACAGCACTATTTTGATTCTTAGACATCGTTTAAAAGCTAACGAAAACCGTCCAGCAATTGATGTGGTTAAAAATTATGGCAAACTCCCCCTAGTAGAATGTTTTGCTGGACAACTTAATCAGGTGTTTATGAACTTGTTAGCAAATGCCATTGATGCACTTGAACAATACAATACGGAGCGGAGTTTAGAAGCGATTCTAGACAACCCTAATTGCATCACCATTCAAACCTGTGTAGCAGACTCAGGTAAGGATGTTTTGATTAAGATTGCTGATAATGGCGTGGGAATGTCACCAGAAGTTAAACAAAAAGTTTTTGACCATTTATTCACCACCAAACCTGTAGGACAAGGCACTGGATTGGGATTAGCGATCGCTCGTCAAATTGTCGTAGATGCACATGGCGGTTCACTCTCTTGCACTTCAGAACTTGGAAAGGGTACAGAGTTTGTCATTCAAATCTCTACTCAACAACAATGATGAGTGCTGAGTCAATACGGTTTGGTTAAGGCAAGAGACGGCGATTTATCGCGTATTTGGATCTAGAATTTTCATCAAAAAACCTTAACCGAACCGTATTGAGTGCTGAGTGATGAGTACTTTATTTAGTATAAAACACGCTACATTTTTGTTTTTTAAATTTTAACTTGGAATAAATCGATGATAATGCTTAAATTGCGAAAAGTGTGGTTGAAAATCACGTCACAATGGTATGCTCCAACCAATAAAAATTACTACTCATTGAAATGGCGATCGCGAAATTTACTATTACTATCAATTGTAGTGATTTTGTCCATTAGTATTAGTGTTACAGCTATCACTAGTTACAAGATTATTAAGGGGTTGTTGCTTAATAGTCTCAAGGAGCAAGCACTTTTAAAAACACAGCAAGGTGAGAATGATATTGATAACTGGTTAGCCATTCGCAAGACAGAAATTAAGACTTTGGCAAATTCTCCAGTGGTGCGATCGCTAGATTGGTCTGTGATGGAACCTTACTTACAATCTGAGGTGAAGCGGCTACAAACGTTTTTGCTCATGTCGTTGAGCATACCAGATGGTGCATTAATTAACACTCAGGGGGGTCGTCTAAATGTTAAAGATCGAGAATTTTTTCAGCGGAGCATAGTAGGTGAGACGATAGCCGCCGATCCAATTATTGGCCGCACAAGCAATCAGTTACAGATTCAAATTAGTTCGCCGATTCCTGCCCAAACAGGCACAAAGCCAGCAGGTGTATTAATGGGAGGTATTCCAATTAACCGAGTAGTTGAAGTGATCAGCAATTTACATCAAGGTAAAGGTAGCTATGCCTTTGCGTTGAATTCTCAAGGAGTTCCCATCGCCCATCCCAATACGGAACTAATTGGCACACCTGAAAAAGCCGCAGAGAGTTTCCTCAACTCGCCCAATCCCAGGCTGGCTGAAATTGTTCAACAAATGGTAGCTAAACGCACAAATATTGAATTTGCTCAACTAGATGGTAAATGGAGCTATGTTGCTTATACCCCCCTAAAAGAAGCAAATTGGTCAGTAGCTTTAGTTGTGCCACAAGAAAATATTGAATCACCATTGCAGGCGTTGAACCTGTTGGCTACGGTTTTGGGAGGATTGCTACTGGTTGGGTTGATTAGTGCGTGGCGACAAGTGCAACTATATGAACAGATTCGCGATCGCGCCTTGATTTCCAGCCAACAGGCTCACGAACTCAGCAAAACTTTGAAAGAATTGCAAAATACCCAAGCTCAACTCATCCACACCGAAAAAATGTCTAGCTTGGGACAAATGGTTGCTGGGGTGGCACACGAAATCAATAATCCTGCCAATTTTATTCATGCCAACCTCAACCATGCCAGTGAATACAGCGCAGGTATCCTCGATTTGCTCAAGCTTTATGAACAAACCTACCCAAATCCTACAGCCGAAATTAGCGATCGCGCCCAAGACCTTGATATTGAGTTTCTAGCAGAAGATTTACCCAAGTTAATGGCATCAATGCAAGTGGGAACCAAGCGTATTCGTGAAATTGTGCTGTCGCTGCGTAATTTCTCGCGCCTCGATGAAGCAGACATGAAATTTGTAGACATCCACGAAGGATTAGACAACGCTTTGATGATTCTGAATCATCGCCTAACAGCGACGCCTAATCAACCAAAAATTCAGATCATTAAGAAATACGGTGATTTGCCTCTAGTAGAATGCTATGCAGGGCAACTCAATCAGGTGTTTATGAATGTTCTGGTAAATGCGATCGACGCACTGGAAGAAGCCAGCCAAAAACGAAGTTTTGAGGCTCTTGAAAATAACCCTAATCAAATTAAGCTCCAAACCCAAATTGACAAATCAAGTGATTGTGCGATCGTTCAGATTTACGATAATGGGATTGGGATGTCACAGGATGTAAAACAACGGGTATTTGACCACATGTTTACCACTAAACCTGTGGGCAAAGGAATTGGATTAGGAATGGCGATCGCTTATCAAATTGTTGTAGACAAACACGCAGGAACTATTGAAGTTGATTCTACCCCAGGATGTGGGACAGAGTTTACCATCTGTATTCCTTTAATAAGTAAAAATTAAAAGTTACTGACAAAATTGAAACAGCCAAGAATTATATAAAAGATTGTTTTAGCTAATTTATACACTCATGATTAGAGGCGATATACTTTAATAAATTTGATTTTTAAATTTAATCTGCTTCTAATTTGTACACTTTAATTCAGGAAGCTCTCGGCAGATTATGATATAAATCTAAGGCTTTCTGAGAAAGGCGATCGCTCATGACTACCGAAAACAACCCAAGAGCCATTCTAGACTGGGAACACCCTACACCGCCTACAGATTTAATTTTTGATGATGGTGAACCATTGGAATCAAATCGCCACCGTATTGCCATGAATGTATTGATTCGGTCATTGCAGCAAGCTTGGGCTGATCGCAATGATTTCTTTGCTGGGGGCAATATGTTTATTTACTACAGCAGCACCCAAGTTCGTAACCGTGATTTCCGAGGCCCAGATTTCTTTGCAGTGCTAAACGTTGACGGCAATAACTCAAGACAAGGCTGGGTAGTTTGGGAAGAAAATGGTCGCTATCCTGATGTAATCGTGGAATTAATGTCACCATCTACGGCAGCAATAGACAAGGGTATTAAGAAAAATCTTTACGAACAAACTTTCCGTACTTCAGATTATTTTGTCTATGACCCTTTTGATCCTAATTCTTTGCAAGGGTGGCATTTAGATGATAATCAGCAGTATCAGCCCTTAACACCAAATGAACGTGGGTGGCTATGGTGTAAGCGTTTAGGTTTATGGTTGGGGACGAGTAAGGGAACAATAGATAGAGAAACGGCGGTATGGTTGCGGTTTTACGATGTAGCTGGCAATTTGGTTTTGTTACCAGAGGAGGCTGCAATTGCACAAGCGGATGCAGCGGTTTCACAAGTACAAGCTGCTGCTGTAAGAGAGGAAGCCGCGGTTGCACAGGCGTCTCGTTTAGCGGCTAGATTAAGAGAATTAGGGGAAAATCCAGATATATTGTGATCTGTAAGTGAAAGACTGGATGCGATCGCTATTTTATAATCTCAAATCAGCTATTGAGTATACACGTAAAAATTTGTGTCAGATGCAGCTAGCATTTAATCAATTGCTGCCATTTCTAAGTTTAGATCCATCAGAACTAACTGGAGGCAGCAATACAAAATCATAGCCAGTTTGATTTTTAGTGCTTGGCTGAACTTTGATTAATACAAAATCACCCTTACGATCGCCCGATGGCTCAAATTGAATCTTTCCCGTTGCGCCATCAGTAGAAAAATTAGGATTACGTAACACTCTTTGTAAACCATCACGAGTGTTGCTTTGCTGTAAACCAGCAATAATCGTTCTAGTCGCATCATAAGCCATCGCCGTTCGCCAACTCACACTTCCACCCCAAAGCTGTTGAGCATTTTGTGCAAAAGGGCTGCCTGGAAATTGCTGGGGATGCCAAGATGTAGAAAGTACCATACCATTGATATTGGCTTCTCCTTTCTCTAGGGTTTCGTAAGTGTATAGAGCAGGGCTGCTAAATATTGCTAGCTGTCCCTGATTAGCTTTTGCTATCTTTATAGCCTTATCAATTCTATCTATGTGGGGAGCGAGGAATAAAGCATCTGCACCGTTATTTCTAGCTTGAGAAATCACCGCATTTGCTTTCAAATCGTCATCAACTGTCGATAAATCACAATTTGTGGGATTAATATTACCACCAGCATTCTTAATTGCTATAAGAAATTTATTTTTAAAATACTCATTATCTATACTTCTG
Source organism: Nostoc edaphicum CCNP1411 (assembly GCF_014023275.1). NCBI lineage: Bacteria > Bacillati > Cyanobacteriota > Cyanophyceae > Nostocales > Nostocaceae > Nostoc > Nostoc edaphicum. The sequence goes on along the minus strand of NZ_CP054698.1, from coordinate 3,090,133 downwards.
GAATCAACACAAATAGCAATATTAGTTTTGCCAGATTTTCTAACAATATAGTCAGCGAGCTTATCTCCTGACAAGCTAATATTGGTGAGAGTACGAAATATATAGTTGCCAAAATTAGAAAGGTTTTCGGAAAAGCCTGTAGGAGCAATCATTACTAACCCTCGCTCTTGATACTTTGGCGCAGCAGATAGGGAAGCACTACTTGCATTATGTCCCACCACAGCTAGAATATCAGTATCTTTGACAAACTGGTTAGCAATATCTGAGGCTGTACTTGGGTCATTATTATCATTAGCGATCGCCACTTGTAAATGCTTACCATTAATGCTGCTATTCTTATTCACTTCATCTTGAGCTTGAGCTACACCACGCAATATTTCTTTAGCAACATTCGGGTTAGTACCAATTGGTACACTCACACCAATTTTCAGATAATTACCTTTCTCAATAGCCTTAATGTTGTTCAAGTAAATTAATGTTTCTGGATCGTTACGATTAGTTTTACGATATGAATTAAACCTATCAATAGCATTTGGACAATCACCATTGAAAATTGCTGTACCTCCAGCTTCTTTATCTGGGTTCGTATCTTGTTTGAATAAAATTTCTTCACCTATGCTAATACTATCCTTTAAACTATATTTCTCTTTTTCTTTGGCGCAAAATGAATTTACGATAGGTATATTAGGTCGGGAAATATAGTATAAATATACTAAAATACCGCCAATAATTACTCCGACTAAAAGTCCTATCAATGGGCTAAAATTAATTTTTCTTATAGGAGGAGTATTTACTTTTTTCTCAATTACTCTATCTGTTTGGAAAGCAAGTATGGGAGCTTCAATTAAAGCTATATCCTCATCTCTAAGTCCTAAAACTTGCTGAAGACGTTTCAACAAAGCGCGAGTGTTATCAGAAAGAGGAAATTGACGTTCAATCTCATTGCGTAAAGTCTGTTCATATCGCTGCAATTTTTGCTTGTAGACTTCGATAGGTTCTAAAACTTGAGCTTCAATTGCAGTAGCTTCTTCAACTGTTAGTCTCAGTCTTTTTCGTAACTCATCCAATGTAGCGCGACCAGTAAAAGAAATTTCACCATTACCACCCTCTACGCAAAACTCAACTTCTCGACGATATTTAAGCTGTAGGTCATCACTGGGTGCTTTAGCAAGCAGAATCTTAAAGCCTTCTCTAATTGCATATATCTCCGGTTTCATTGCTGGAGTAGCTTCTTGTACTCTCTTTTTAGCGTACTCATGTAATTCATCAACAGAGATCAAGCTATCTTGATCCCGATCTGCGGCACCAGTCTCCAGCCCCTCAACTATATAGCGGGTGTAAGTTGAGGTATCTGCCCCTTGCTGTTCAAAAGAATATTGGGTTGAGGTACTAGATGTCAGAATAGCTCGTCCTTCACCACCCAATTGGTTCTTGACATCCACAAAACCATCATCTTTTGCTAACAGACCCTCGGCAAATGCGCCACTAAAGCAACAATCGAGAATTACGACCTCGTGCCTAGAGCGACTATTGCTCATGACCTCATGCACAAAGTTAGCTGGTACTGTTGTTGCCTTAACTAATACTCCTTTGTCATTTTTGCGTGTGTTGCGAGCTGCAAAGTAAAGCCTGCCGTTCTCATCTTTAATACCATGTCCAGAGAAAAACAGTAGCAAGAGGTCATCTTTTTGACGACCGTCAAACAAGGTTTCGATCGCTTCCTGCATTACATGTTGTTGAGGATTTATCAGCAGTGTTACATCATCAAAGCCGCCAATGTCTGGATGCAACAAAACTCGCTGCATAGCCTCAACATCTTTTGTCGCTGCTGGTAACGGGTTAAGACTAGGCTCATACTCACTGACTCCTATTAGCAGAGCTACTTTCGACATCTTGTTATTCTTCCTTAATGCTGGAATTTCTTAGTTGCCTGCGATAAACTTTTGAGCTTGTTCGATGGCAGCGTTTAACTCTTCCTGACTGCTAGCTTTCACCTTAAGCTTCTTACCGTTAGCCTCAACTTCAAGTTCGATTGTTTTGTTGCCCAAGCGATCGCCCAAAAATCCCAGCAATTTCTTAAAATTGGCAAGGCTCACCTCTGCCTGCAATACACCCAACAAAAAACCGCCAACAGACTTGGCTCCTTCAGGTATTTCTGTAACTGCTACGAGTTCAGCACTTTCAACATCTAAGTCTTTGATTTCTCGCAGCAGATTCCGTGCTTCCCGTTCTTGTTCTTCTGCATCTAAGTCTGGATTAGCAAGAGCGATCGTCAGCTTGACGTTAGATTCAAAACTCATTTTGTACCCTTTTCGGTTTTTAAGCAGTTGACTGTCAACTATATTGCCGTAATTTCTCTATTGACATCATAGCTGCTATGTAAATTTCCTGAAACTTCTTCAAGATTTTTACAAAAACTCATAAAATTTCAGTAAAAATTACTAGAAATAGGAGTATTGTCCCTTCTCTAATTAGGAGCAGTAGTATAAAATTAGCGACGCAGATTGCTAAAACCAAGTAGAAACGAAAAATGGTGTTATGTCATGTTCGCTTGATTGCTTATTAAACCTGAAGAACCCCACCCTGTAGAAGGATGGGGAATTAAGGCGTTCAGTTAAATCATTTAAAACAAGTCTAAATCTGTCACAGCCCCAAGACTGCTAGAAGATACCAACTTGGCATACTTCGCCAACACGCCTTTAGTGTAACGTGGTGCAGGAGGTTGCCAATTAGCACGACGACGAGCCAATTCTTCTTCAGATACATTCAACTGCAATAAACGAGCGGGTGCATCAATAGTAATACTATCGCCTTCTTCTACAAGCGCGATCGCACCACCCACTGCTGCTTCTGGAGCAACATGACCAACTACCATGCCATAAGTACCACCAGAAAAGCGTCCGTCGGTAATTAATCCCACCGCATCACCCAAACCAGCACCGATAATTGCCGAAGTGGGAGCCAACATTTCTCGCATTCCAGGGCCACCTTTGGGCCCTTCGTAGCGGATTATGAGAATATCACCAGCTTGAATTTTACCCGCCAGAATTGCATCCAAAGAAGCTTCTTCCGATTCAAATACCCGTGCGGGGCCGGTAATTACTGGTTTTTTCACCCCGGTAATTTTGGCGACAGCCCCTTCTGTTGCCAGATTACCTCTAAGGATGGCTAAATGTCCTTGAGCATACATCGGGTTATTCCAAGTCCGAATCACATCTTGATTGGCAGATGGTTCTTCGGGGATGTCTGCTAATATCTCTGCAATGGTTTGACCGCTGATAGTAATGCTATCACCGTGTAATAAATCATGCACAAGTAACATCTTCATTACTTGCGGAATACCACCAGCTTTGTGCAAATCTGTAGCGACATATTTACCACTTGGTTTCAAATCACACAAAACGGGAACGCGGGCGCGGATTGTTTCAAAGTCGTCTATAGTTAAATCTACTTCAGCGGCGCGGGCGATCGCTAAAAAGTGCAGCACTGCATTTGTCGAACCACCTACCGCCATAATCACAGAGATGGCATTCTCTATAGATTTGCGGGTGATAATTTGGCGGGGCAAGATTTGTTTACGGATAGCTTCGACTAGCACAGATGCCGATTTTTCCGTGCTGTCGGCTTTTTCGGCATCTTCCGCCGCCATTGTTGAGGAATAGGGTAAACTCATCCCCAACGCTTCAAATGCTGAAGACATGGTGTTAGCTGTGAACATTCCCCCACAGGAACCAGCACCAGGACAAGCCCGACCTTCAACTTCTAATAATTCCTTTTCGTCAATTTTTCCAGCACTGTATTGACCAACAGCTTCAAAAGAACTGACAACAGTTAAATCGCGTCCGTTGTAGTGACCGGGTTTAATTGTACCACCGTAGACAAAGATAGCGGGGATATTCATCCGAGCGATCGCCAGCATTGCCCCTGGCATATTTTTATCACAGCCACCAATGGCTAGTACGCCATCCATACTTTGGCCAGTACAGGCGGTTTCAATGGAATCGGCGATGACTTCCCGCGATACTAGGGAATATTTCATCCCTTCAGTTCCCATCGAAATCCCATCGCTAATGGTAATCGTGCCGAACATTTGCGGCATCGCCCCGGCGGTTTTAATTCCAACTTCTGCCCTTTGCGCCAGTAGATTTATCCCCATATTACAGGGAGTGATCGTACTGTAGCCGTTGGCAATACCGACAATGGCTTTATTGAAATCTTCATCTTTAAAACCAACTGCACGTAGCATAGCCCGATTAGGCGATCGCTGCACCCCTTGCGTGACAATTTGGCTTCTCAAATTCTCCGACATTTTTTTTCCTTCCCTGGCATCATCGCAACTATTGCGATTGTATTATCTGATTTTCTCATGCATACGCGGCGCGATCGAGCATGAGCAAGCATTAACGTTAGTGATAAATACAACAATTATAAAAATACCCCTCCCCGATCAGGTGGGGTAGGGGTGTAAAAGCAAGTAGAGCTTTAGCGGGGTGGGTTTCTAGCGGGAATTAGGATGATTAATCTAACTTGATATTAGACCCCGGTTGTTCACTCATTAATTAAAGAATAATGTCGCTTGCTACTAGTCCTGGTGCTCCTGCGAGTTGAACCTCAAACTCGGCGGCAAAATCGAAATTGGTGTTAGCTTGAAGAATACCTCCTGAATAACGGACTTGACCGACTGCGGAGAATGCGCCAGCCCCAATGAAAGTGAAGGCTTGGTTGCCGCCAGCAATAGAGTTAGCATCAATGGTAGATAGATCGATTTGATCGCCTGCAAAGATACCGTTTCCAGCGAAGTCAGTGATCACATCCCGCGCTAAACCAGGTTGACTGTCAAAAAGTGAGTTGAAATCGAAAATATCGTTACCCAATCCTCCAGTTAGGCGATCGGTTCCACTACCGCCAACGATCGCATCGTTGCCTGATCCACCGTTAATGGTGTCGTTGCCCGATCCACCATTAATGGTATCGTTGCCACCATTGCCGTTAAGGACGTTATTAGCAGAGGAGCCAATGATTGTTTCACCGCCTTGGCTACCCTCAGCATTCTCGAAGTTAAGGATGGTTTCAGTATTGCCATTAAGGACAGAGGTTAAGCCTGTTGCCAAGTTGATTGTCACCCCGGAACCGAAGGAGACACCTGAATAATCAATGGTGTCAACGCCAGTTCCACCATTATGGACATCAAAGGTTACAAAGTCGGTATCAATGATGCGATCGTTGCCACTGCCGCCGTTGGTTGAGTCTACCCCAGCACCACCATTAATGGTATCGTTGCCACCATTACCATTGAGAACGTTATTGCCAGAGGAGCCAATAATTGTTTCACCGCCTTGGCTACCCTCAACATTCTCGAAGTTAAGGATGGTTTCAGTATTGCCATTAAGGACAGAGGTTAAGCCTGTTGCCAGGTTGATTGTCACCCCGGAACCGAAGGTGACACCGGAATAATCGATTGTGTCTACACCAGTTCCGCCATTATGAACATCGAAGTTCACAAAGTCGGTATCAATGATGCGATCGTTGCCACTGCCGCCGTTGGTTGAGTCTACCCCAACACCACCATTAATGGTATCGTTACCACCACCACCAGATAGTTGGTTATTTTGGTTGTCGCCAGTAATGCTGTCATTTGCATTTGTACCAATGACATTATCAAAGTTGACTACAGTAAATGGCAATGCTCCCAAAAAAGGAACGTTATTGGCAGTCAAACTTTGATTTTGCAGGTTAACGGTGATAGATACTCCAGGCAAAGATTGGGATGCATCTATGGTATTGTTGGCAACATTAGCATTAGCAATAATCTTTTCGACTTTAAAGAGTTGGTCTTGCCCCAATCCTCCAGCTTTTTGAATGGTTCCAATACCTGACAAGGTAATGCTTTGACCTAGTTGACTGTAGTCGGCGGTATCAAAGCCATCTCCACCATCAATGTTGTCGTTACCTTGACTGCCTTTGAAGATGTCATTGCCTGCGCCCCCATTGAGGCTATCATTGCCACTACCCCCATCGAGGCTATCATTTCCAGCACCCCCATTGAGTGTATCATTGCCAGCACCACCATTGAGGGTATCGTTGGTACCAAGAGCGTTAATAATGTCGTTACCGTTCAGTCCGTTGATGGTATCAGCAGCATCGGGGATTAAAAGACCTGGAAAAACAAAAACTGGATCGACGATACCGTTCAGGGCAGGGCGAAAGGCAAATGGTACACCGTTGAAGGTATTGTTGTCATTGAAATTGCTACCGTTAATAGTTGCCATAATGAGTTCCTCTGATAGTTTCGAAAAGTAAAAGTTAAGAAATTATCTCGTCATTTCCTCGCTAGGAAAGGAGTAAGATAAATGAATAGACATTTGAACCAGACCTGACTTAAGCAGGTCTTTACCGTCAATTCTAAAGATTTGAGAAATACTGCATATATCGATGATATTGGCATTAAAAATTGTGCCAGCAATCATGTTTTATCCTTGTGCCTGATGTCTTCACTTCCAAGACCAGGCTGCTAGGTAAGAAGCAGATTTACTCGGATTTAACTTTAGGTGTCTTTGATGTTTTTAATTTATATCCAAATCACAAGGTCGTGATAGTACCCCTCAGGGTACTTTGTTTTATTTATCAGAAAAACTTACTAATACCAATTCAATTAATGATTGCAACACGTCCTTGGGTAAAGACGCGATTCATCGCGTCTCTACAAATGGTCTATTTGTCGCGTTCTTTTGCGATCGCCAAAATATCAATATTTATAATAAATTATGTATATTACGACACCTGTAGTTCGATATAAAAGAAGCATGGTGTTTCACCGTGTTTGTTGTCAGATAGTGTTTAAAAGTATCTCCATTAGGTGAGTTAAGCTACCTGTAAGTAGCAGTACTATTGCTTACAAACAATTAATTTATGTAATTTAAGTCACATTTATCATATATGATGATGCACGTGTGACTTTTCTGAAAAAGCTTAACAAGTAAGAAGTAAATTAAATTTTTCTCGGCGATTTTCCCTGAGATTATGGCTGGCTCAAGAAGTCGTTAATAGCGTGTAATAATTGATGGAAAGTGTAAGGCTTCCTTAAAAATATATTGACGCCAGCGTTAGCGGCTTCAACCATCTGACTCTCAGTCACAGTGCCACTGATACCCATAATCTTGACTTGTGGATTCATTTGTTGCATTATGTCAATGGCAGTCAATCCATCCATTGATGGCATCATCATATCCATCAACACCATGCTGATTTTACTTTTATGCTGGGCGTACAATGAGATTGCCTCAATGCCGTTAATAGCTGTCAGAGTTTTGTAGTTGTGGTCTTCTAGCAAAGTTTTACTAATCTCTAGAATAGCGGCTTCATCATCTACAACTAGAATCAATTCTCCGTTGCCGTTGGGCAATTCCAATTTCTCTGGTTGCTGCTTTGTAGTTTTGTTTATGGCTGGTAAGTACACTTCAAATTGGGAACCTTTACCTACCTCACTAGACACTTTCACAAAACCATTGTGGTTTTTGACAATCCCAATCACAGTTGACAAACCTAAGCCAGTGCCTTTCCCTGGCTCTTTGGTTGTGAAAAAGGGTTCAAAAATTCGCTCCAAAATTAGTGGCGGAATCCCAAATCCTGTATCTGAAATAGTTATGACTATATATGGCCCTACCTGAGCATTTAGATTCATTTTGGCAAAGTTTTGATCGACGAATAAATTCTCCGCAGATATAGATAAAGTGCCACCCTTGGGCATGGCATCACGAGCGTTGACGCACAAATTCATTAACACCTGATGAATTTGAGTAGGATCTGCCAAGATAGTCCAGAGTTGATATCTAGGCAGATTATTGATAATTGCGATAGATTTGGGAAATGTGCTTTTGACAATTTGATTAATTTCTAATAGTAGATGTTCTATTTGTAAAGAAATACCACTGCCTTCAGACCTACGAGAAAAAGTCAGAATTTGTTTGACCAAATCCGCCGCACGTTTAGAGTTATGTTCGAGCAGCTTCAATAGTTGGTGATTACGTGCATCTAGATTGGGAAGTTTGAGCGCTAACATTTCCACTGAGGAGAGAATGGGCGTCAAGATATTGTTGAGGTCGTGAGCAATACCACTTGCCAATGTGCCAAGGCTCTCTAAGCGTTGGGCACGGAGAAATTGGGCCAGGAGTTGTTTTTTCTCGGTGATATCGGTGTCAACGGAGAGGATGGATTTAGGTTGTTCTGCTTCATCACGCATCAGTGTCCATCGGCTTTCCACGATAATTTCTTTGCCGCACTTTGTTACTTTATGTAACTCACCTTGCCATAATCCATAGTCAGTAACATTTGTTAAGGCCGCTTGTAATTGCTGTGAGCTTTCTTTGCATAGCAACTTCTCCAGGTTCTTTCCGAGAGCCTCGTGAGCTTCCCAACCATACAGACGTTCTGCACCTTGATTCCAGAATAAGATTTGGTTTTGGAAGTTGCGCACAATGATCGCATCAGAAGCAATATCTAATAAAGCTGCTTGTTCGCGAATTTTCTGTTCTGCCCACTTGCGCTCAATGGTTGTAGCTAATATGTTAGCGATCGCTTGCAAAAAGTGAATATCATTTTGGGTAAACTCCCGATGTCTAGTTGTGTGTGCGCCTAAGACACCAAGAGGTTGTTTTTGTCCCTGAATGATGACGCTAATCCCACTAATTACCGAGTGGTTAATCAATAAAGGTGGCCCTTGAAATCGCGTTTCTTTGCTAAGGTCGCAAACAATTACTGGCTCATGGGAAAGTAGTGTATAAGAAGCCTGAGTCTGATTCCCTGCACCTAATTCTAATTTAAAATTTCCCACTAGCCCTGACTGCCAACCGAATCCCGATCGCAACAATAAGCTGTTCTCATCCGGAAGCAGTTCTAAAACTTTACTGTACTCTACCTCAAGGCTTTGAGTAATCAGGATAACTGCTTCGTCCATTAATGCGGAAAGGTCTATATTCGCTAGAGCTAATTGACCAAGTTTAGCCACAGCTGCTTGCTGGCGCACGCGTGCTCTTAAACCCGATTCTACCCGCTTGCGTTCAACCAGTTCAGTTTGTACCTGCTCGTACAGTTGAGATTGCTGGATGGCAATGCCCACCTGCATTGCCAATTGTTTGAGTAGATCGATTTCCCACGTCTGCCACTGGCGGGGTGCTGCACACTGATTTGCAACTAATAATCCCCACAATTTTTTTCCTTGTAAGATGGGGACTGCCAAGTTTGCCCTGACCTGAAACTGAGTAAGTAAATTGTAGTGGCATTCAGTCAGACCTGCTGTATAAATATCTGCGACAGCTTGAATGCGCCCCTGTGTGTACTCCTCCCCGTGAGTTTCCATGAAATAACTGTCTTTGACTTGGGTATGCAGAGCCGAAATCCAATTTTCATCAACAGACTCCACTACTACCACTCCGCTGTAGTCTGGTTCAAACTGATACATGAACACTCGATCTACTTGTAAAAACTGACGTACTTCAGTGACGGTGGTATTGAGAACATTATCCAAATTCAAACTCTGGCGGATGCGCTGGGCAATTGCCATCACCAGTCGCTGCCATTGAATTTGCTGTTGTAATGCCTCCTCTGCTTGCTTACACTCTGTGAGGTGGCACACTAAATTAAATTCATCATTGTTCATCTGTAATATGCTACTTGCGTAGGGAGTGAACAGGGAACAGGGAACAGGGAATAGGGAATAGGGAATAGGGAATAGGGAATGGGAAATAGGAAAGAAGGGAATAGGGAATAGAGAATAGAGAATAGGGAATGGGAAATAGGAAAGAAGGGAATAGATGTGTACTGAGTTTTATTTAAAAATCAAATAGGAGTCCTGTCCTATATAGTTAAAACTATTTGATGACGAGAGGATCTAAATTTTACGGCGGTTGTTATTTTTATAGTTCTTCCTTAAGAGGTGCGCCGATTCCAGATATGTTTTCTTTATTGCAGCATAAATTATCATTTGTAACAACTTGTGGAAAGTGTATGTATGTTGAGTTAAAGAGTGAAATAAGGTGTTCAATCTGGCTTTGACACAGTTTTTTACCTGTTTTGACCACTAGGGTTTAGACTAAACCTTACTTAGAGATTGTTTGAAAAGTCCTGTTGTTGGTAGCGAAAAGTTTTAGATCCCCCTAAATCCCCCTTAAAAAGGGGGACTTTAAGAAGTTTTCCCCCCTTTTTAAGGGGGGCTAGTAGGGGGGATCAATAGGTGCTGAAAGTCACAGCTAGCCACTTATAAAAAAAGTGGTATTCATTTGTAAAAACTGAATACCACTCTGTATTTCTTAAAAATTCCCGTTAACGGAGATATTTCAGCCAGGTAGAGTTATCCCAGTCACAGCGATCGCACCTGCGATCGCACTGGCTGCGAGGGAAGTGATCGCTGTCCCAAATATCCACCAAGCAGCGTTTGCAACGGTTTTTTTGGTTTCTTCAGCTTGCTTTTTAGCTTGCTCTTGGATTGCTTTCAAGCGTTTTTGGGTTTCTTTTTGGATGCGTTCGGCTCGTTGCAGTACGCCATCCCGCGCCGCTTCTATTTGGTTGATGATCCGGTTAGCATCGGCTTCCGAAATATCCTCACGAGAACTGATCACAGCAACTAAGGTGTCACGATCAAATTGACTGAGGCGATCGCGCAATGCTTCAAATCCGGCTTGCGGATCGTCGAACACTTTCGCAAAGTCTTGCTTAATCCCTTCATAGTTGAGTTCTGAACGATCCAGGGAGTTGAGATAGTTACGAACTTTGGCAAAAACTCCATCCAGCAATGATTGCACTCTCTGCTGAATCTGCTGAAATTGTTCGACAATGGAACTGCGAACCGAGTCAATTTGATCCACAATTCGGTTAGCTTCCTCTTCTGAGATATCCTCTCGTTGGGATAACAGCGCCACAATTGTCGAACGGTCAAATTTCGAGGCGCGATCGCTTAAATTCCCAATTCCAGCACGGGGAGAAGACAGCAGCAATTGCAAATCGCGTTTGATTCCTTCGGGATTTAGCTCGTCTTTGTTGGTATTACGCAGATATTCTTCAAGATTACCTTCAAAATCTAAAGCTTGTTGAGCAGTACGCTTGGCTAAACGTCTTGGCGCTCTCACAATGTCACCAATCGCATCTTGAGCGCGATCAATGATCTGATTAACTTGCTCTTGGCTCAAGTCTCCCCGTTGACTTACGAGTTTAACTAAGGTTTCTCGATCAACGTGAGATAAGCGATCGCGCAAAGCTAAGGCTCCGGCTTTGGGATCATTGAGTAATTTTTCCAAATCGGCTCTAATACCTTCTGGATCAAGTTCTTCCAAGTTGGTATTGCGGAGATATTCTGCGATCGCTTTTGTCGTTTTTTCGTACTGTTCTTTCGCTTGTTGCGGTACTTGCAAAATACTATCTCGGACTGCTTCGAGCTGATCGAGAACTTGGTTTACCTGTTCTTCGCTCAAATCTTGACGCTGACTGAGTAATTGGACAAAAGTATCGCGGTCAAATTGCGATAGGCGCGATCGTAAAAGGCTAATTCCAGCTTGTGGATCGTCTAGCAAAACTCTAAACTCACGTTTGATAGCTTCAGGATTGAGTTCGTCTTTGTTAGTATTCCGCAGATAATCTTCAACTCTTTGGCGCAGTTCATCAGCTTTCGCTTTTGCTTGTTCTTGCAATTCTCTAGCACGATTCAAGAAATTATCGCGGTTACGTTCGAGTTGACTAACAATATTATTAGCTTCCTCTTCGCTGATATCTTGACGTTGCTGAAGCAATTGTACAAAAGTGTCGCGGTCAAATTGTCCGAAGCGGCTACTTAAATCTTCAAACCCAGCTTCCGGATCTTCCAGCAACTTTCTAAAGTCCCGTTCAATACCTTCAGGATTTAGTTCTTCTTTCCCCGTCGAACGCAGATAATCTTCGATCCGGCTGCGGAAATCTTGCCCTTTTTCTCGCGTTTCGGCTTGTTTAACAGTTTCTAAAACTTCCAGGCGATCGCTTTCCATTTGATCGGAAATTTCTTTCACTCTGGCTTCACTGAGATCATCTCGCTGCTTCAGCAAGTTGGTAAAATATTCTTGATTTATTTCTTCCAACTCCCGTCTGACAGTGGTCGGATCTGCATTTACGTCATAGATGACTTCTTTAAATTCATCTACTAGGGTAATTCGGTTAAAGTGCCAAGGAAATGAATGCAATATGTAGTCTTCTACATCTGCCTTAATCGTGTTCTCAAGTGAAATTGGCAATGTTGCAGATACTTGCTCAGATGCTTGCTCTCTAAACTTTTGAAATTGTTCGGTGATTTGATCGACATCAACATCTTGAACTTTTTCTTTCAGCTTTTGCAACTGAGTTGTAATTTTATTCACATCGATATTAGAAAGGTTTACCCGTTCCATAACTGCTGGTGCAGCGGCGCTCAAACCATATCGAATAGCTTGCTTGATTACACCATTCCCATTACCACCTCCAACGGTAACCAGTTCTTGTAGTCGTTCACCTAATTGCTCAGAATTGAGTTCTTCAGGAGTGGCAGACTTGAGCAAATTAATTACTTGCTCAGTGGGATTTTTGCGATTCAAAGCTTGTTGCCAAGCGCCTTCAAATTGGTCAGCAATACGATTGACATCTTCTTTAGATAAATCTGCACGGCTGCTGATTAAATCAACAAAAGTTTGGCGGTTGATATTTTGCAATAAATCACTATTAGCAACAGATTGCAAATCAGTATCTTTTAGAAGCTGGTCAAATTGATTCCGAATTTCTTTGATATCCAGCTTTGGCAATTCCAGAGAACCTAAAGAACTTTGGAGTGTATTTCTAATCCCTTCAGAATCAAAACCTGAAGTTAATTCCCGGCGAACTGCGGCTGTAATATCTTCAGCGGTAGAAACTAACTGTTTTTTCGCAGTATTAGCACCAACGCCAGCAGTTGCTGTCCCCATCAGAGCTTGGATACCAGAAGTGACAGTATTAGCAATAGAACCAATTAAAGAACCTACTGCTGAGGAACCCAACCAAATTACTAATGAGAAATAGGTTGACCAGATTACTACACCAATAATTGCTCCTAAAAATGCACTTTCGATTAAGCTAAGTTTTACCGCTAAAAAACAAGCAATAAATAATGCAATACTAGCGGTTATTAATGCCCAAGCACCAACTTTACCTTGAACTTTCCGAATTGTTCTACCCAAACTTTCTGACTCATCATCAGAATCCGAGTCGATTTCCCAAGATGAAATTCCTATAGCGACTGAAAAGTTTGTGAATAACAATTGAAAGGCAAATGCCATCGCAACACCAGCCAGCAATGCTACCAAAAATTTAGGCCCAGAAAACAGAACTGATGCTTCTTCTGGCGTTAGTACTTCTTGCGCTAAAGTTATCGGTGCTAATCCAAAAGGTAGCCAGTTCGATCCAAAAATAGTTAAAACACTTTGAAACATAGGATTTTCTCACTTGCACTCAACTAAATACCAATTCTGTCTGAAGATGCACAGAATAAGACTCGTCTGTAGTCCCCCAAAGTATCGCAGGGTAAATGTATATGCACCTTCACAAAGAAACGGTATGAATACCCATTTACAAAATGGCTTATTTCTCAGCTTAATTATTAATTAGATAAGTTGGCACTTTCTTAGGTAATAGGTTTCTTTGCCAGAAGTTGTATTTAAGTAAATAAATATTTTTATTGTTTTTATTAGATAGAAGAATCTATCTACGCTTGTAAATTTTTGTTAAATATATATTTTTAGGAAGAAGCAAATTTTATAAAAATGTATCTGTGGATATGGCAGCATATAAATGGTTTGGCTAATGTAACAAACAGTAGAAAACAATATTTTTGGGATCAATTTTAAATAAAATTTTGAGAAGAAGAATAATTAATGTCTAACTTTTATAAAACAAATAACCATTTTATACTTGATATTTTTTTACTGATTTAGATAAAACCACCTATGTCTAATGATAGAGAGAAAAATTATTCCAAGCGATTGATGAAAATGAAATAGAAACATGTATTAATAAGGGTTATTACGAGCTATGAATTAGTGAATAATTGATTTTTGCTGAGGAGAAAAGATAATGGTAGTAGGTGTACATAAACGTGCTGTAGGCGTATTTTCTAATCGTAGAGATGTAGAACATGCCTTACATGAATTAAAAAAAGTTGGCTTTGACATGAATAGAGTCTCTGTCATTACGCAGGATGGAGACAGAGAGGATATTGCTGGGGCTGAAGTGAGCGATCGCGTCGGCGATAAATCTGACGAAGGTGCTAAAGTCGGAGCAGCAACAGGTGGTGCTTTGGGCGGATTAACTGGCTTATTAGTTGGTCTTGGCACTTTGGCAATTCCAGGAATTGGGCCAATTATGCTGGCTGGAGCCGCAGCAACTACCCTAGCTACAACTCTCGCTGGTGCTGGTATTGGTGCAGTAGCTGGTAGCTTGCTTGGTGCATTGATTGGTTTAGGAATTCCTGAAGAACGAGCCAGAGTTTACGACGAACGTGTGAGACGAGGACATTATTTAGTTATCCTCGATGGCACAGATACAGAAATTCTCAGAGCAGAAGCAATTTTACATCAGCGGGGTGTAGAAGAATTTGGCATTTTCGACCATCCAGATGCTACAAATGCAACCACCGGTTATGTCGCTCCAACCCCCACTGCGGCTCATAGTGGTGTTGCAAGACGTGCAATTGGAGTCTTTTCTCATCGGCGAGATGCAGAAGTAGCACTTACAGAATTGCGAGATGCGGGTTTTCCCTTAAATAAAGTTTCCATCATTGCCAAAGATACAAACGGTCATGGGATCGCTGGCGTAGATGTAGACAGAAACGTTAGTACAGGTAATAAAGCAGACGAAGGCGCAAAAGCTGGAGCAGCTACAGGTGGTGTTGTCGGCGGTTTAACTGGCTTATTAGTTGGCCTTGGGACTTTAGCAATTCCTGGAGTTGGGCCTGTGATTGCAGGTGGCGCAGTAGCAACAGCTTTGGCCACAACATTGGCTGGTGGTGCTATTGGTGCAGCCGCAGGGAGTATTGTTGGCGCACTCGTTGGCTTGGGAATTCCTGAAGACAAGGCGCGAATATATAATGAACGCTTCCAAAAAGGTGACTACCTGCTAATTATCGATGCTACAGAAGCTGAAATTCATCAAGCTGAAGCTATTCTCAAACGTCGAGGTATTGAAGAATTTGCTATCTATGATGCCACTGAAATTAGTGAACATCGCCCAGGTTCCGAGCGAGTAACCCATAGTGACTCACCAGTTATTGATCCCATTCGTCCTAATTACTCAACAGAGCCTCATAGAAACGATCCTGCCGTAGTTATTGTTGACCGTCGTGATGAAGTACTCTAACCCAAGGTAGGTGTAACTCACAGTAATTCCACAAAATTATCGGAGCAAGAAGTCGAATAAGAATGAAAAAAACAAAAATTACAATGCTTTTTCGTTCTGGATTCTAAATTCTTTTTGATAAAGACCTTGCTCCTGACTAAAAAACTTGCTCCTCACTTTTACTGTAAACATCAATCAATTCTGAGCCAAAATTAAACATATGCAAAAGCTAACTCCTTTCCTAATTAGTAGTCTTTTAGTTTTTGGTGTTGCTGCTTGTCAAGATACCGCCAAAACAACTGTAACTGCACCAGCTCCAGACGAAGCCGCACAAGCTCCAACAGCAGCAACAACACAAGCTGCTAAAGAAGACGCACAAAGTGAACTTCGCAGAAGACAACTTGATGCTGATATTCGTGCCCGTGAACAGCGCAATAATGCCACTGGCGGAGATACAGACAGAGCCTCAGCCGATCTAGCAAGTCAAGTTCGCTCCAAATTGGAAGCTAACATACCTAATGGTCAACTAACAGTTAATGCAGTAGAAGATGGGACTGTCACTGTAGCTGGAACTGTTAATAATCAAGAGCAATTGGCTAAAATTGAGCCTTTGTCTAAGGAAATTAAAGGCGTCAAAAATGTAGTTGTTAAAGCAGTTGTTGCTCCGCCACAAAGCTGAAGCACCTAACAATAAATTCCACTGAGTAAGTAGGCAAAAATAAATTTAGATGCTCTTACTCAGTCTTGGTGGTCAGTTATACTTATTACTGACCACTAAGAATTGACAACTGACGACCTTAATAATTATATTTATTGATGATCAGTTAAGTTATACAAACTTTTGTAGTCACCAAAAATAAAAACTATGGAAACCGAACAACAGCAACGTGAATCCATCAAGACTTCCTTTTCACAAGGTACGTTAGCACTTGAAGGTGCTGATACTGCAAACTTGCCAAAGTTACCACCAGCAACGGAACCGGAATCCCAATGGCAGCAAATTAGCAGACAAATTACTCAATTTTTGGAGCAACTACCCGAATACTTAAGTAACTTTTTTCAAAACTACAAGCAGCCTCTAATAACTGTTGCTTTAATTTTAGCGGCGATTGTTACAGCTAAGGTAGTACTAGCAGTATTAGATGCAATCAATGATATTCCTCTACTATCACCGTTTTTTGAGTTAATTGGAATTGGTTACGCTAGTTGGTTTATTTTCCGTTATCTCCTAAAGTCTTCAACTCGCCAAGAATTAGGCAATGAAATTCAACTACTGAAAAACCAATTTGTGGGCGAGTAAGTTTGTAAATGATTAAGCTAGCTCCATGATTCAGAACCCAGACTTCTTACAAAAGTCGAGGTTCTTGTTAATAAGAATTTAGGATTGCTATATATAGCAATCCTATTTAATTTGTGAAAATGCGCTGTGTCTATATCCCCGACTTCTCAAAGAAGTCGGGGATATAATTTTTTACTAATGATTTAGAATTGTTATAGTGCTGATTAGTGTCCAGTTAGCCAAAATATTTATTCTACTCAAATTGCGTAAATGACAAATATCGAGATGGACTTAAGATTAGTCCTATAGATACATCTGAAGATGGATAAAATCAATATATTTTTGAACTTAAATCACTTCTAAAGATAGTAGTTTTGAGATGAGAAACAGCCTAATCTAGTTTTTGAAGTTATTTAATAGATTCTTTAACGAGGACATAAATTATGGCTAATGAAGCAGTTAAAAAAGGTACAGATTCATCTGATCGAGCAGAAGTAGATACATACGATCGCGGCATTATCCCAGCAGAAACAGCTGCTCGTATGGAAAGAGAGGGAGGTAAGTACAAAACACTCCCCACAGAAGAAGGCGAAGCAGATGTAGCTACCGACGATCAAACTGATCCAGACAGTATACGCACCACTGACGGCTATACCGTAGATAAAGAAGGTTTGTTGAACAACTATGCAGTTGAACCGGAAATGTACTACGAAGAACCGGGTGATGCACGCAAACAAGCAGCAGCAGATACGGCAGAACGTGTTGAAGAACTCGGAGAAATTAATCAGGACGAAGAAGGTAAGTTAACAGAAAAAGGTGACAGCCGCGGTAGAGGCCCAGGAATCATTTAATTAACAACTTCCTTTTGCTGGGTGCAATTACACGTAAAAAGGCTAAATAGGTGGTTTCTAGAGACGCAATAATTGCGTCTCTAATTTTATGGGCAAATAAAGCCTAATTTGATATATCAGAATTTTTTAGCTTTTGATACATTGGGCTTGTAATAACTTGTGGTAGCCCATGTTAGAAGAAAAGCCCTTAGTTATCACTAAAGAAGATGATTTATTGCCGCTATTCCCACGTTTACCAATTCTCACAAGTCTTCAAGCAGGTTGGCATGGTGCTTCATTTGGATACATGTGTCAACCCGCTTCTGCGTTTCCTGAAGTTTCCACTCCCCTGTGGCACTCTCTAATCATTTTTACTCATGGAGCGCGGGTAATTCATGCTGAACGGAAAATGGATGGACGCAAACATCGTGACGCTGTAGTTGGAGGTGATATTATTATTACTCCCGTTAATGTCGGGCATCAGGCAGCTTGGGATGCTGAAGGCGACTTTATTTTACTTGCTATTGAACCACAGATTTTTGCTTGTGCAGTTGACGAAACAGCAGATGCCAAACAGATTCAACTTTTGCCGCACTTCGCCACACCCGATCCCCTAATTTATCAAATAGGGCTAGCACTGAAAGGCATTTTGGAAAGCGATCCTCTAGGGAGCCGTCTTTACGCAGAGACGATGGTAAATGCCTTATCAGTACATCTGATGCAACACTATTCCACGCGCAAACCGATATTAAAAACATATAAAAATGCTTTAACACCTCGTCAATTACAGCAAGTTATAGACTACATTCACGAACATCTTGACCAAAATTTAGGTTTAGCAGAGTTGGCGGCGTTACTACCAATGAGTTCCCATTATTTTTCCCAGCTTTTCAAACAATCTACGGGGATGACTCCTCATAAATATATAATTTACTGTCGCGTGAAACGTGCCCAGGAATTATTACTGAAGGGAAAAATGACAATAGCTGAAATTGCTGGTGCAGTTGGTTTTACTAGCCAAAGCCATCTAAATTTTCACTGTAAGCGACTAACGGGTGTAACTCCTAAAGCTATTCAACAAAGATAGGATAAATCTGCAAAAAATCGGACGATTTTGCAAGACTCCAGCCCGTAAATTCTCTAAAATTTTCAAAAATAGTATCTTATTCCGAAATATTAGAGATTAGGGAAACTTGTTATTTATGGGCAGAATTGAAACCAAGACTGAGCCAATGGTGATTAACTTTGGCCCCCATCATCCTTCTATGCATGGGTGCTTTCGGATTGTTGTCACCTTGGATGGCGAAGATGTGATGGACTGTGAACCTGTCATCGGCTACCTGCACCGAGGTATGGAAAAGATTGCTGAAAACCGTACCAATATTATGTATGTACCTTACGTGAGCCGATGGGACTACTATGGCGGGATGTTTAATGAAGCTGTGACGGTAAATGCTGTCGAGAAACTGGCAAATGTTTCTATCCCCAAACGTGCTAGCTATATTCGGGTAATCATGCTGGAGTTAGCCAGAATTGTCAACCATTTGCTGTGGTTGGGGCCTTTTGTGGGAGATACTGGCGCACAAACTCCCATATTTTACACTTTGCGCGATCGCGAAATGATTCTCGATTTGTTTGAAGCTGCTACAGGCTACCGAATGGTCAACAATAATTATTTTCGCATCGGCGGTGTTGCTGTTGACCTTCCTTACGGCTGGGTGAATAAATGCGAAGAATTTTGTAACTACTTTGCACCAAAGATTGATGAGTATGAAAGACTAATTACCAATAATCCCATTTTTCGCCGCCGAGTTGAGGGTGTAGGTGTTTTAAGTCGCGAAGATGCGATTAATTGGGGAATTTCTGGCCCGATGTTACGCGCTTCTGGGGTGAAGTGGGATTTACGAAAGGTTGACCACTACGAATGCTATGACGATTTTAACTGGGAAATACAATGGGATACAGCAGGAGATTGTTTTGCCAGGTATATCGTCAGAATTGGAGAAATGCGTGAGTCAGTCAAGATTATTCAACAAGCACTTAAGGGATTACCTGGTGGTGCATACGAAAATTTAGAAGCTCAACGTCTGGTAGCAGGTTATAAATCTGAGTGGAACGGGTTTGATTACCAATTCATTGCCAAAAAAGTTGCACCCACATTTAAAATTCCTGAAGGTGAAAATTATGTCCGTGTAGAGTCAGGAAGAGGAGAATTAGGAATCTATATTATTGGAGACGATCGCATTTTCCCTTGGCGTTGGAAAATTCGTCCAGCCGATTTCAATAATTTACAAGTTTTACCTCAGTTAATCAAAGGTCAAAAAGTAGCAGATATTTTCGTCATCTTGGGAAGTATTGATGTTGTGATGGGATCGGTAGATCGGTGAGTAGAGAGTGGGAGCAGGGGGCAAGGGAGCAGGGGAGCAGGGGAGCAGGGGAGAAGTAGTAAGTCGTAAGTCTTTCCCCAATGCCCAATGCCCAATGCCCAATGCCCATTTTTTAAATGATTAGTGGCTCAAGTTCACGATTATGCCATTGCCGCTGATGCCATTCGGCAACCAAAGGACGGACAATAAACTTAGGCTGTCCATCGCCTTTAACGTCAATACGTAAACCTGAATAAGGTCGCCGTTTCTGAGAACCTTGACCGTTGCGACCGATGAACAGATGCGATCGCGCCACTAATCTATTGTCCTCTATCAAATCTGCTCCCTCAATCCGCTGGCGTCGCAAACTAAACCCACTCCCACCACAAACAATCCAGTGGATATGAGAATCAGCGTGTCCTGTATCCATTGTCTCCAGGTGTTCTAAGCAGTGTGCGTGACCGTTTATTACTAAATCGACCAAAGGACGCCCCTGATTTAAAGAACCGATTTCTTTAGCTACTGCATTCAGTACCTCACGCAGGCGATCGCGAATAATCAGAGTTTGTGCTTGTTGCCACTTCGTCGCCTCTGTTACATAGGGAGGATGATGGAAATAAATCACCCTTCCCCTAACTTCACTATTATTCCAAGATTCAATTAATCTTTGCTTGAGCCAATCCAATTGTTCAGTATCAGTCAGCGTTGTTTTATTAGTCGCTAGTTGCTTATCGATATCAACAATAATTTCTTCAATTTGTGACAGTTTGGCGTGGAAGTCGTCTAATTGATCGGCTTCGCTGGGGTTTTCGGGTCGAAGCTTGGCTGAGATTTCAACTATTTCCAGCTTTTCTTGCTCAAAATCTTCACGGCGTTTTTCTAAGAGTCTACGATTGGCGTCACCTTCTTTGGTTTTAGGCAGCGGTGGTGGATCGTTAAATGTATTAGAATCCAAGGCAAAGAAATCAATACCGCCATAGCGAAAAGTGTAGTAACGATTGGGAAGACGGGTAAATTGTCCAGGTTGATATGAAATACAACGACCTGTATCTGTCTTGGCTGTGTAGTACTGATCTAAATGATCATTTAACTCTCCCGGAAGCTGAAACGCCTTCAGATAATCGAGAAATGCCCGTGCGTAGGCGTCACCGGTTCCTGAGCCATGTAAGCCCACATCTAGGTCTAAGCGCGATCGCAATAGGCGACGAAGGGGTAATGTTGTTAAGGACGCAAAGCTTAATAGAATCGGCAAGTTATAGTAATCGTGATTTCCCGGTACAGGTAAAATGGGCAGCTTAAAAACCATCTGGTCATAAGCAACCCGTTTAGGATGCTCTCCGCCCAAGATAAACTCTCGGTAAGGTTGGATGAAGTTCTGCTGGTAGTATTCACTCGACCCCACCAAATAGATCACATCCCCGGTATGCAGCATAAAGCGGGATTCGTTGTGATGAGGCAACATGAGTTCAGCTACCTGTCGCTGGGGATTGTGTCCCCGGTGTTTACCGGAACCACTGTCACCTACAACTAAAAATGAGAATTCAGGATTGTCTGTTTGACCATCCTCCAACACTAGCCGAGTTTGGTCGATGTTCCGTTCCACGATCAACGGATCTTGCCACCGTACCCGCTGATTCATTTTGCGAATTTTTTTAGCGATCGCTGGATCAGATACAAGTTTCAATACAACCTACTCCTGAATTTTAATTGAAGGGGAGCAGAGGAACAAGGTTGCAGCAAGTCTTTCCTCTCTGCCCCAATGCCCAATTCCCCATGCCCCATGCCCTCACTCCTCTACTGTGTTTTTCATTTCAATAGTCAGATTAGGGAGTCCCTCTAGTTTTTCCGTAGGCTCAACTTCTTCTACTAATGGCACAAAAATTCGCAAGCCTGCCGGGACACACTTTATTTCTACTGGTGTTGTGCCTACGATTTCACCATCTAGAACAACCTTTTGTGGTGGCTCAGTCGTAATTTTAAACTGTTTAGCTCGCAGGAAGCCAATATCATTCCGTTCTGTAGCGTTACCTGTAGAAGCCGTTTGAAATAGATGAAATGTCGCCGCGATCGCTCCTGCTTTGTTAGCTGGAGCAACAATTGTTAAATCTAGTAACCCATCATCATAAATTAGACCTGCTGGGCCTTGAGCCAAAACTGAAGTGGGAGGCGCGGCATTTGCTACCGTTACTGCACAGGCACTAGTTTTAATTATCCTATCTTCAGTTTCAATTTCAACATCAAAGTTATGTAAGTTTCTTAATTGTTGGATTCCTGCCAAGACGTAGGCCATCATCCCAAAGCGATTCTTGGAGTCTCGGTCTGCCAATTCTACAGTTTCAGCTTCAAAGCCAATACCTACTAACAGTACCATTGGCTGATCGTTGCAATAAGCTACGTCTACAAGGCGGGTTCCTCCTTCCACAATTGTTTTACAGGCATCTGCGATCGTGTCAGGAATTCCTAAAGCTGTGGCAAAAGCGTTAGCTGTGCCTCTGGAAATGATCCCAAATGGGATGTCAGTACCAACTACGGCCGCCGCTGCTGCTGAGAGAGTACCATCTCCCCCCGAAGCAATGATTGCATCTACCCCTCGTTCTACAGCTGCATAGGCCAGTTGGTCAGCGTCGATTTCTTTAGTTGTGAGATAAATATCTAGGTCAATATCTGGCTCTAATATTGACCGAATTTCTGCTAGTTCTATATCTGGGTCGCCCTGACCCGCAACAGGATTGAAAATGAGACAGGCGGAACGATTCATAAGAGATAATAATTAAGCTTGGATAACTAATGAAGATACCAAATTATTCTTAGCATTCCTGTAAATTTTCACCTTCTGTTTTGGGGCTGAGTTTTCTAGATATATTGAGTAAGTACACGGTCATGTGCGATCGCATCATACACCAAGAAAAAGCGAGAACTTGTCACCTTTAGACTGCATGCCTTGGGCATTCCCGTAGTTTCAGCGGCGCACCCTACTTATGAGATATTGCTACAGACTTCTCTCGGTGTCTTTATGTCAGTCTTAATTATCTGAACTACTTAATGTTGTAAAATAAGCAGTGGATTTTGTCGATTAACAAATTAAATTGTAATTTGGCTGTAATTTGGCCATTTTTGGTAATTGAAGACCAAAACAATTGGACATAATCAGCATTTTCATTTCACCAAATTAATATTATGGATGGGTCTAATTGACAAACCACTCTTTTTGGTATTATTTCTTTTCCCTGTTTGGTATCACTCTTGCCCGATACTTTCTGATAGCTGGGGGAGCATACTTGCTCTTTTATTTAGTTTTGGGAAAGTCCCTCGCCAACAAGAGTTTGCGTTTAAAACCGTTGATGAGTGGTTCCGTTAAAAAGGATATCGAATTATCGGTACTATCCGCAGTAGTTTTTGCTATTTGTGGAGCGTTTATCATCTCAGAGTATAGTTTGGGAGCAACGCTGTTATACACTGATATATGGAAGTACGGACTGTGGTATTTGGTAGTTAGCTTTATTGCAGTGCTTGTTCTTCAGGATACTTACTTTTATTTTATCCACCGGATATTTCACCAGCCTTTGATTTTTAAGTGGATGCATTATGGGCACCACCGTTCAGGAGAGCCAACGCCCTGGAGTTCTTCTGCATTCGACTTACCAGAAGCGATCGTCCAAGGACTTTTCTTTGTAGGTGTAAGCTTTATAGTTCCGCTGCATTTTATCACTTTAGTTGCCGCACTTGTGATTATGACAGTATGGGCAGTCCTTACCCATCTCGGATTTGAGGTATTTCCCTCCTCATCTAAAAACAACTGGATTGGAAGGTGGCTTATCGGCTCTACGCATCATTCTATACATCATCGCAAATACAAAGTACACTACGGTTTGTATTTTACCTTCTGGGACAAACTGCTTGGTACTGAAGACCCTAATTATGAAAACGATAGTCATTAATCATTTACAAAGGACAAATGACAAATGACATTATTTCTGACTTTGTGATTCGTCTTGATTTTTAGTTTTATGATGATTAAACCGAATCCCTACAAAGATATCGTAAATAAACTCCAAAAAGTCTTTCTTTTGTAGTAATCCTGAACTTTGATAACAGCCTTTTTCATCTAACAAAGGCTTCATCACGTAATATGTAGACTGATATTTATACCAGGGAATATTAGTCCATAAATGATGAATTAAATGGTAGTTCTGTCCTAAAATCAGGATATTAAGAATTGGGCTAGGGTATACACGAGCATTTTTCCAGCGATCGCGTTCAACAAAGGGACGATGGGGTAAATAATCAAAAAATAGGCCCAGTATTAATCCCACAATACCAGAAGGCACAACCCAAAAATTGAGAACGTACATTAAAAAATGATATTGAATTGAGATATAAACAATTGCAATAACGATTGAGCGGCTAATAAACCATTCCAATAGCTCATATTTGCGCCACAGTCGCCGTCGAAAGAAAAACACCTCGTGGGATAAGAATCGAAATGCAATTAGCCACAGCGGCCCACCTGTAGAAACAAAATGATCTGGGTCATCTTTGGGATGGTTGACATGAGCATGATGCTGCAAATGTACTCGCGTAAACACTGGGAAAACAAACCCTAGCATCAGGGCGCTACCATGCCCTAGCATGGCATTAATTACTCGATTGCGGTGGGCAGATTGGTGACAAGCATCATGAATTACTGTGCCAGCACAATGCAAGGCAATAGTGTTAAAGCTAAAGCACAGCCAGTCTGGCCATTGCCAAAGCCAGTAACCACAGTTAGATAAAACTAGCACCGTCACCGATGCACAAAACAGTAGTAGCGTTGGATTGAAATCACCAGGAGGCGCTAACAATTCTTTAGGTGGAATTTTCAGCAGCTTATGTGCTTCTGAAGTTACCGTTTTTACTTCTGTATTTACTACGTCTTTAAAGATGACTTCCAAGTTGTTGCCATTTAGTTTTTTATAGTCATCAACGGCTGGGTTGATGATGATTAGGCTTTTGTCAGGGATGTCAAAAAAATTAGGATCTAAAGAGGTCATAATTTTCCTGGTCGTGATTCGTTGATAAAATGGGCTTGAAATCCCAAACTCAGCCAGCACAGAATAAGTTTCTTGCCTCGATTAGTAGAGATGAAAGTCTGAGAATTTAGCCGATACTCTTCTTTATTCAAATTAGGTATAGCCTGTAGGAGATAAGGGATAGGGAAATTTTTGAATTCTTTGCTACACTACATACATAAACAAAATATTTAATTTTTCATTTTTGTAGTTAGTCCTGTTACTTATCATGCCAGCGACAACGGCATACATATATTTTGGTTTGATATCGACTATTTATCGATTCGCCAAGACAATACTTTTCCTATGTGCTGAAATTATGCGTTGTTATTGCTTTTGTGAAAAACAATTTTCAACAATATAAAGAATACAGTTATTTGAATAATAAACGCAAGAGTTTTGTCGTAATTTGACGTATAATAAAAATATTTTATACACAGATATCATACTTCTAACAAAAATGTACGTTTTATTTGCTTAAATAAAATAAAAATTTCATTCCTTTTCTTGACTGATGCAATAAGTATATATACTAGCGATCGCTTTCCCTCCTTTTGATTCCGTGTGGCTACTGTCTTCTTCTTGTAACCAAAACTCCATCGAGAGAGTCTCCTGGTAGGCAGAATATAAAAAATTTCTAATGCACTTTACTATGTACGTAGCAGTGAGTTAGGCTAAAGAAATAACACACCCTACTTAAAATTTACTTTGTAAATCAACTCTAACAATAAATATTTTCCTATGCGTCAGTTATTATTAGTTTTGGCGAGTATGTTAACTCTCAGCAGTTTAGATACTACCACTGTGACATTAGCAGGCACAACGCCTGATTTATCTGAGATCCTTTTAGTTCAAAAGCTCAACTGTAATAATCCTCAAACTCAAACAGCAATTAATGAATGTACGAAGTTGTCTTATCAGAATTCAGATAAAAAACTGAATCAAGCTTATCAAAAATTGGTATCTACATTAGAAAAGCCGAGAAAACAGAAATTAATTGCTGCACAGTTAGCGTGGATAAAGTTTCGAGATACCAATTGTGAGTTTGAGAGAAGCAGATATGAGGGCGGAAGTATTGCCCCTACTATTTATTTTGGTTGTCTAGAAAATACTACAAAACTGCGTACTCAAGAATTGCAAGAATATCTGAAGCCTGACCCTTAAGTGTGAGTAATTAATCGAGTTGTTTAAGACGGTAGCCTACACCGTGAACTGTTTCAATAAAATCTTCAAAAGCTCCGGCGGCTTTAAGCTTTTGACGCAGGCTTCTAAGATGAACTTTCACAGCGTGTTCTTCTGGAGGAGACTCTAGCGACCAAATATGTTCAATAATCACGCTGCGACTCAGGACACGACGACCATTTCGCAGTAATAGCTCTAATATTCCGTACTCTTTCGGTGTTAAATGTAGCATATTATTACCGTAGCTCACTTCATAAGTACTGGGGTTGAGATGCAGATTGCCCCATTCCAAAATCGGCGGCGATGAAACATTACCCCGACGAAGCAAGGCGCGAATTCGTGCAAATAGTTCTTGCAAATCCACCGGTTTAACGACATAATCATCTGCACCTGCATCGAGTCCGGTGATTTTATCGCTAACGGTGTCACGAGCAGTAAGCATGAGAACAGGCATAGTGTAGCTGTGCGATCGCAACCGATGACATAAACTAATTCCATCGAGTTCTGGTAACATCACATCCAGCAGCAGCAAATCATAATCCAGCATTTTGGCTTGATTCCATCCCGCCTCACCATCTGTCACCACATCAACCACATAACGCTGGTCTGTAAGGGCTTCTGCTAAAGTTTCGGCAAGGCGTACATCATCCTCAACTAAGAGAATTCGCATAATTTTTTTTAACCATACTAGTAGAACACGGCGGAAATAAGCCAATCATTCCAAATCAACGAAACCCTTATGCTGTATTCATTTTTAATTTTTAATTTTTAATTCCGCCTTGCGGTACTAGTTATCTTTAAAACAATCTACGAACTCTGCTTGAGGAAATATTGCGAAAAGTAACAATTTCTAGATTTCGTTGCTTCTTTCCGATTTCTTTACTATTTCCTGAGCTATTTCCTTACTTTTGATATGTAACTTTCTATTCTATGTAGGTTTTTAATAACCTCCTTTAGACGTTCCAAAAGAACTCTATCTTGAGCCAAGAGATTTTCAGAAAATGCCTTTTGGTGGATAAGTCCCATAAACCCCAATATGCTCCGATAAGCATTTTGACCTCAGAATTACGTTTGGGGAAAAAGTTACTGGGTTTGGCTTAAAGGTTTTTTCTTCCCTCTGCCCCTTATCCCCACTGCGTGGGGGCCCCACCTTCCCCTTTCACCGAACCGTACTCCCATAAACCCTGCATTCATATCAAATTATTTGAAGCAAAAGAATGTTGCCGCCACAAGCGCATAAAAAGCTCCAATGTTGGATAAGAAGCCGTCATTTAATCTGTTCGGGTCACTTTTTTCTATTTGAAACTATAGACTATTCTTGCGTTGAAAGATTTACCGAGTGTATAGATGCCCTAGGAGGAACATTAATTTCTGTTGAGCCGGTTGACAAAATTTGGATGGGCGACCATCGGCAGGTTTTTCTTTATCGTGTCAAAGCCAGTTTGTTTACGCCTTGTCATCAGTTAAGGCAATACTGGTTTAAGTATGGTGGTTTATACACTAGATTTGATAAAAATTGTTAATTTTTTTGTATTATGGACGTTCGATAATTTTAATATGAGCTTTTTACTCTGTCGAATCATGACCCATATTGATTATATTTCTTAAGGCAAATACCGCAATCAATGGGATGATAAATAAGTACAGACAAAGCCGAAAATGCTGGTTGTACACTGAACCTAAACAATCTAGAATATGGGGTTCCATTCAAGAATAGACATTTTTTTTGTCATCTCCGTGAATGGGTAAAATTCTAGCGGTACTAAGGTAGAACAGACTTTTTGGTACTTGTTCAAAGTCTGCGGAGGGGCATCTCGTGGACTTAAAACAAAGCTCAGTTAATGTCCGACGGGATACCGGGAGTCACTGAGAAGCCTAAGCTGTATGCTTGCATCAGTGTAGGAGTATGTCACCGTTATGAATCTCGCCCCCATCGGTGTTGGCTTTAGCATTATTGCATTGGCGGTAATTTACTATTTTCTCAATCTAGAAGTAACTAAACGGCAACGGGCAGAAGTGATACTGCGGCAACAAACTGAGCGGGAACGCCTGGTAAACCAGATTGCTCATCATATCCGTGAATCTTTGGAGTTAGAGGAAGTTCTTACTACCACTGTTGCAGACGTGCGCGAGTTTCTCCAAGCAGATAGGGTGCTAATTTATCGCCTCTGGGAAGATGGTACAGGCAGCGCAATGACTGAAACAGTTTTACCTGAATATATAAAAATTTTAGGGGAAACTTTTCCACAAGAAGTGTTTCCTAGAGAGTATCATCAAGCTTATTCATTAGGAAAAACCCGCGCGATCGCAAACGTTGAACAAGCAGATGTCGAACCATGTTTGGCAGACTTCGTGAAACAGTTCGGTGTTAAAGCCAAGTTGGTAGTGCCAATTTTACAAGAAAATCGGGAAGCGGATAAACAACGAGATAGCAAGACACCTGCTTCTACCCCTTATCTTTGGGGCTTATTGATTGCCCATCAGTGCGATCGCACCCGCATCTGGGAATCTTGGGAAGTTGAGTTAATGAAGCAACTTGCAACCCAGGTAGCGATCGCTATCCAACAGTCAGAACTTTACAAACAGCTACAAACACTCAACGCTGAATTAGAACACCGCGTTGAACAGCGGACTCAAGAATTAGCTAAAGCCAATGTCTCCCTCCGAGCAGAAATTGCCGAACGTCAGCGCACCCAAGCCGCGCTGCAAGCTCTAATTACTGCCTCTCCTCGCGCCATTTTCACACTTGATTTAGAAGGGAATGTGAAAATCTGGAATCCTGCTGCTGAACGGATGTTTGGCTGGACAGAGGCGGAGGTAATGGACCTTCCTAACCCAATTTTTTTAGACGATCAATTAGAGGAATATAATACTCTGCAACAAAGTATCTTACAAGGAACAACGTATACCAGAGTAGAATTGCGCCGTTTTAAAAAAGATGGCACTGCGATCGATATAATTTTCTCCGCCGCTCCATTACATGATCGCGACGATAGTATCAATGGCATGGTAGCAGTGATTGCTGATATCACACACCAAAAGAAGCAGGAAGAACAGGTAAGATTGCTGCAATCTGTAGTTGTAAATACCAATGATGCTGTAGTGATCACTGAAGCGCAACCCATTGACGAACCTGGGCCACAGATTATTTATGTTAACGAAGCATTCACCCGAATCACAGGTTACAGCCTGGGAGAAGTTTTAGGTAAAACGCCCCGTATTCTTCAAGGAGCGAAAACAAGTCAAACTGAAATGGATAAAGTCTGGACTGCGCTTTCTCGTTGGGAATCAGTCACCGTTCAGGTAATTAACTACCGCAAAGATGGGTCTGAATTCTGGAATGAATTTAGCGTTTTCCCCGTAGCCGATGAAACTGGCTGGTATACCCACTGGATATCAGTACAACGTGACATTACCGAGCGCAAACAAGCTGAACAGGCGCTACGCCAGAGCGAGGAACGCTTCCGCTCATTGATTGAAAATGCTTTAGATATTGTCAAAATTCTCGATGTAGATGGTTCTATTCGTTACGAAAGCCCATCAGTTGAAAAGGTTTTGGGTTATCCAGCCGCAGAACTAATTGGCAAAAACTTATTAGATTACATTCACCAGGATGATTTTGCTAATACTCACCATAGCTTTACTCATGCTATTCAAAGTTCCGAAGTTACTACCCCAATCGAGTTTCGTTGTCGGCACAAAGATGGCTCGTGGCGGATGCTAGAAGCTATTAGCCAGAAATTTCTAGATAATACAGCAGACACTAGAATTATAGTTAACTGTCGCGATATTACAGAACGCAAGCGGTTAGATGAAATTCGCATGGCCTTAGAACGAGAGAGAGAACTGAGCGCCCTGAAAACACGTTTTTTCTCAATGGCATCTCACGAATTTCGCACTCCTCTGAGTACTGCCTTAGCAGCGGCTCAATTGCTAGAAAACTGTCAGGATGAATGGGATAACTCTTCTAAACGATTGAGGAACTTGCAGCGAATTCAACTCTCTGTCAAAAATATGGTTCAGATATTAGACGATATTTTGACCATCAATCGAGCCGAAACCGGAAAACTAGAATTTAATCCCAAACTCCTAGATTTAGAAGGATTCTGCGGTTATTTTGTGGAAGAAATGCGCTTAAGTACAGACGAAAGGCACACACTTGGTTTTATTTGCCAAGGAAAAGCTGTTCCGGCTAGGGTGGATGAAAGGTTGTTGCGTTCTATTCTGTCTAATTTGCTGCTAAATGCGATTAAATATTCTCCTCATGGAGGGAATGTGCATCTTAGTCTGGAGTTTAAATCAGATACGGTGATTCTCCAAGTTCAAGATCAGGGTATTGGAATTCCGCTAGCAGATCAACAGCAGTTGTTTGAGCCGTTTCATCGTGGCAAGAATGTCAGAAGTATTCCTGGTACAGGATTAGGATTGGTAGTGGTGAAAAAGTGTGTAGATTTACACCAAGGTCATATTAACATCACCACTCAAGTAGGAATTGGTACAACTTGTGCGGTCACTCTCCCATTAGAAGGTAAGTCTAATTAGTTGGGGATTGGGCATTGGGCATTGGGCATTGGGCATTGAAAAGAGACAGGGAAGACAAGGAAGAGATTTATTCAATAATTCCCCATTCCCCATTCCCCATTCCCCATTCCCTTTTTAGTAAAGAATTGTAATCCAAAATCCAAAATCCAAACTCCAAAATTAGTATGAGTCCCTGACTACGGTAGTCTAGATGAGAGTGAATTTATCGCCTCCTTTGATATATTGTTTTATGACTTCAGTTGTTTCTAGTCCCCCACGCACTATTCGGATTGGTTCACGCAAAAGCCAACTTGCTCTGGTTCAGACCTACTGGGTACAAGAGCAACTCCAGAAAAGCTTTCCTGATATCACTTTTGAAGTCCACACCATGTCTACCCAAGGCGATAAAATCTTGGATGTAGCATTAGCTAAGATTGGCGATAAAGGACTTTTTACTAAAGAACTTGAACTCGGAATGCTCAATCAGGAGATTGACTTTGCAGTTCATTCTCTCAAGGATCTGCCGACTAACTTACCTGAAGGGTTAATGCTGGCAGCAATTACTGAACGGGAAAATCCAGCAGATGCATTAGTGGTGCATGAAAAGCATAAAGATAAACAAATTGATACGTTGCCAGAAGGTGCGGTAATTGGTACATCTTCTCTGAGACGTTTAGCACAGTTACGCCACCATTTCCCCCACTTTACTTTTAAGGATGTCCGGGGAAATTTGATTACACGGTTGGCAAAACTGGATGCAGGCGAGTACGACGCCCTGATTTTGGCAGCAGCAGGATTAGAAAGATTGGGAATGAGCGATCGCGTTCATCAAGTTATCCCCAAAGAAATCTCACTCCACGCCGTTGGACAAGGTGCTTTAGGGATAGAATGCCGTGCTGATGATAGTGAATTGCTATCTCTACTCAAAGCCATCGAACATCCCGAAACACGCGATCGCTGTCTCGCTGAACGATCTTTTCTACGCTCATTAGAGGGCGGCTGTCAAGTACCTATCGGTGTAAATACAGAAATATCTGGTGATAACTTGACCTTAACGGGCATAGTCGCCAGTGTAGATGGTCAAAAGCTGGTAAAAGATACCGTCACTGGCATTGCCAACAATGCCGAAGCACTAGGCACAGAACTAGCAGAAGTGTTGCGGCAACAGGGAGCGCAAGAAATTCTAGAAGAAATTTTTGCGGTGATTCAGCGCGGTTCCTAAGCAATTGGGCAAGCCGATGTGATTAGATAAGAATTGATCGCCGTTACACAAAAGACGCGAAAAATCGCGTTGGTGGGGATCAGCAAGTTAATTTGACAATATAGACTCAGGGAAGCAAAAATTACCATGCGGATTCTATTTGTTGCAGCAGAGGCAGCACCCATTGCGAAAGTAGGAGGAATGGGTGATGTTGTTGGGGCATTACCCAAATTTCTGAGAGAAATGGGGCATGATGTGCGGATATTCTTGCCTTACTATGGCTTTCTGCCAGACAAAATGGAAATTCCCAAAGAACCCATCTGGCGGGGAAATGCCATGTTCCAGGAATTTGCTGTTTATGAAAGCGTTCTGCCTGGTACTGATGTTCCCTTGTACTTATTTGGACATCCCGTATTCCTACCCCGCCGGATTTATTCTGGAGATGATGAAGACTGGCGGTTCACCTTTTTTTCCAATGGTGCAGCCGAGTTTGCCTGGAATTACTGGAAGCCAGAAATTATCCACTGTCATGATTGGCATACGGGGATGATTCCCGTGTGGATGCACCAAGATCCTGATATCACCACAGTGTTTACCATTCATAACCTGGCTTATCAAGGGCCGTGGCGTTGGTATTTAGAGAAAATTACTTGGTGTCCGTGGTATATGCAAGGACACAACGTCATGGCAGCGGCGGTGCAATTTGCCAATAAGGTAAATACAGTTTCGCCCACTTATGCCGAGCAAATCAAGACAGCGACTTACGGTGAAACTTTAGAAGGTCTGTTGTCCTTTATTAGCGGTAAACTATCTGGAATTATCAACGGTATTGATACCGAGGTTTATAATCCAGAAAATGACAAATACATTGCTCAAACCTTTACTGCTGATACTTTAGATAAACGCAAAGCCAACAAAATTGCTTTGCAAGAAGAAGTAGGATTAGAAGTCAACTCTAAAGCCTTTTTAATTGGGATTGTGACCCGATTAGTAGAACAAAAAGGCATTGATTTGATATTGCAAATCCTCGATCGCTTCCTATCTTATACAGATGCCCAGTTTGTGCTGTTGGGGACAGGCGATCGCTACTATGAAACTCAGATGTGGCAATTAGCATCCCGCTTCCCCGGACGCATGGCAACTTACTTACTGTATAACGATGCCCTGTCTCGCCGCATTTACGCTGGTACTGACGCTTTCTTAATGCCTAGTCGTTTTGAACCATGCGGTATTAGCCAAATGATGTCTTTGCGCTACGGTTCTGTGCCCATTGTCCGCCGCACAGGTGGATTAGTTGACACCGTAACCCATCACGATCCTGAAAATGCTGCTGGTACTGGTTATTGCTTTGATCGCTATGAACCGCTAGACCTTTTCACCTGTATGATCCGGGCTTGGGAAGGCTTCCGTTTTAAACCGCAATGGCAAGAACTACAACAACGTGGCATGGCCCAAGATTTTAGTTGGTATCAATCTGCCAAAGAGTACGTGAAGTTGTACAGATCAATTTATGGTTTGCCAGAAGAAGAAGAGACACCAGAACCAAAGTTAGTTTTAAACGAAGCAGTCACCACAAGCAAGTCCTGAACACCGCCAGGAGCATACAAATGTAGGGCGGTTTAAAACCGCGTCTACACAGGCAAAACCCACCTCCGTGGGTTTCAAACCTCAATTTCTCCTGAGTCCGCGGAGGCGGACTACCCTGCGGGAAGCCGCAAAGCGTCTATGTTTGTATAGTCGCGACTTCCAGTCGCCAGGACTATTAATTACTCGTAGCTTTCGCCCTAATTAACCAATCACAATCGCCAGTACAAATTTCCCGACCAGACGAGTCTCCTAAGCGGTCTAGCGCCAATAAACAAGCGTATTTCAAATCCCAGATTGGCGTATTTAGGCAAATTTTGAGTTCAGGAATCGCTCGTGAATCACTCAATTCACCAAGAGCGATCGCACACGCTGCACGAGATTTCTGAAACTGAGGTTCGCGGTTGTGCAGGTTTTCTATTAATAAATCGTAAGCGGGAGCATATTTGAGCCAGCCGAAAAGTTTCATCACATGATAATGAGCGCCATAGTCGTTATATGCCTTATCCTCATAAGTAACTAAAAGTGCTTGGGGTGCTTCTTGTGCATAGATATCCAGTAAGGTTTTTGTGGCTAAATAGCAGCGTCCAAAATCAGTTTCGTAGAGTTCGTTAATCACAAAATCTAGCACAGGTGTAGCATCATACTCGTGTACTAAATCAAGGTCGTTGGGATGGTCGTAGAGTACTTGCTCTAAGTAAGGTTGAATTTCTGTAAAAGTAATTTCACCACTGGGAACGCCTGCATCCAAAAGCATCCGCAATCCTCGCAACCGGAATACCAGAGATACAGGACAACGGGCAATTTCTGGGATGGCTTTGTAGTAGCGTGAATCAATCAGGTCTTGAATACAACCCCGTCGTGCATTGACGCTGGAACTTTGCAGCAGCGTCATCACCTCAGTAATTTGGGAGTAGTCACCCGTGAAACGACAAACTGTAGCGATCGCTGCACTACGGGTAGGTTCATCCTCAACTTCAGTAAATTTCCGTACACGTTCGAGAGACGGTTGATAGTCGGCATTAGCTAGAGTATGAATAATCACTCGATAGATTTGACCTGGTTTATCCAGTAGTTGTGCCACTTCTTCGAGAATTTCTGACTCTTTAGTGCCGATTTCGCCGATCGCCCACACGGTATTTTCAACAGTATAAATATCATCATCTTTAAGGCACTGCCGAATTACAGGTAAAGCTGATTCGGCCTGCAATCGCCCCAGACTTTCCACAGCCTTGCGTCGAACAATCCGGTGGTCTAACTCATCAGGGTTACTGGTTTCAATCGCCCGTACCAAAGCCGCGATCGATTGCTCAGTGGGGAAGTTAATTAAATGGGAAACAGCAATATACTTATCAGAAGCGTCTTCGAGTTGTTCTAATGGTGTATCGATAATTGCGATCGCTTGTTCTTCTGTTAACCCAAACATTTTAAAAAAACGTTTATCCATTGGTCTATAAATGGCTCTTGGATAATTGCTCAGAGGTCACGTTTATTATCGTACTGGGGATTGGGGACTGGAAAATAGCGATCAGTAAGTTATGTTGGAGGGTTGAAATAAATCATACTTGCAGATATCAAGAGGTCACGTATATCTGTTAGCAACTCTTAACTCTTGACACAAATCACGGTGTGGGTGCAGGATTCGGATGTTTTCCTGCGTAGTAGACAACGACTTTAAACTTTTCTTGATCAGGAACGTAAAATACTCTGTCCCCTTTTGTTACCTCGTATTCCCATACTCCCTTGTAAGGTTTGCCCTTCAAAGGGAAAACACGGCGAGGCTGTCTGGTTGTTGGTACAGTACATAAATCTTCGTAACAACGATGAGTGTTTTCTGGATGCCGCTGCATTAAAGCCTCTCAATCCCGATTCACTCGACTATTTTTGGCTACCACTAACCAAGTGCTTTCTTTATCAGACAATGCAGGAGCCGTCAGTTTAACTTCTGGCGGCTCCACATTCTCTACTACTGGATCTTCAGAAGGGTTTTCTGACATACTCTCATTCACACACCACTCTGAGCAGGTGGCGACTTTAATAGCACTTCATCAGTTTCGGCACTAAAAGCATCTGCCAGTTCAGGACTAGCGATCGCAATGGCGCTCTCGTGCCATTCATGGATGAGAGCGTCAATCATCTCCCATGCTATGGGAGAAGAATCTATCAACCGAAAAGCCTCACTTAGTTCCTTAATAAAGTCTTGCAGATCATCTTTTTCAAAAACACTAAGCCATCCATAAGGATGTTCAAAGCCAATTTCTTTTCCAAGTAGCAAAGAGAAGGCGACGGTTAATGCTTCAAAAACAGCTTTACTCTGTGTTGCTGCCTTTACAAGAAAAGTCATTTCCTCCCGGCGTAACAAAGCAAAAGACTGATCATTGCGAGTAATTGTCACTGGACGTTCTAAAGCTTTGTCCAGAACTCGCCCAGGCTGACGATTCAACTCAGTGGCTGTAATTAACTCATCTGAGTAGATATTGCCGAAAGTCGCGATAGACATAGGTTATGCGTTTTTAGCCAACGCCGATTTCATGAAAGCAATGATTGTATACGTATAATTGTAGGTACTATTCATCAAGGGTCAATAGGGATAACCCTGTTTTGTCACTCTGGCAGTAGTATAATAAGGTACAAACGCTAGAACCAAGACACAGAGTATGGTACAGCCTCGTCCAGCCGCACCAACAGTAAAATTCGTGGACGAATATTGCCAATGGTATAAAAGCCTGTTTCCAGATGTTAGGAGCTTCGAGGCTTTTAAATACCTTCATGTAGGGTGTATTTCTGAACTAAAACGGAAAACCCTACCAGAAATAGCAAAAATTGTAGGATTGGACAATCAGCAGGGTTTGCACCATTTTTTTAACTACATCACCTTGGGATATAGAGAAGTTAAGAGCCTTGCGATTAGAGCTAATTTTACAAGTTCTAAAAGGTAGACCAATCATTCTAATTATTGATGAGACAGGAGATAAAAAAGAAAGGGAATAAGACAGATTATGTGAAACGACAGTACATAGGTAATTTGGGTAAAGTAGAAAATGGAATTGTAGCAGTCACGGCGTATGGTGTATTCTGTGGGATGACTTTTCCATTACTGTTTGAAGTATACAAGCCACGCGAAAGATTAAAGCCAGGGGATAAATATCTTACGAAGCCTCAAATAGCAGCAATAATGATGAAAAAGCTAGAGTTGATGGGTTTTAAATTCAACCTAGTACTAGCAGATAGCTTATATGGTGAGAGTAGTGCTAATTTCATATCTATATTAGACGATCTGGGGTTAAATTATCTAGTGGCGATTCGCTCAAACCATTCTGTAGAGCTACTTCCTAGACAACATACTCAATATTTAAAGTGGCATAAGTTTAAAAGAGTATTCTCTAACTTGAGTAGTGAGAATCGGTTTATTAGGGAAATAATTCATGGTAAACGACAAGAAAAAAAGGTATTGGCAGATTACTACTGACATTGAGAAATTACCCGGTAACACTACTTGGTATGTGATGAGTAAATACGCAGACCTTACACCAAGAGATGTTGGTAACTTTTATGGGTTAAGAACTTGGGTTGAATATGGCTTGAAGCAAAGTAAGAATGAATTAGGTTGGGCAGATTATCGGCTGACTCATTATGCGGATATTGAACGCTGGTGGGAGATTGTTTGTAGTAGCTACTTAATGGTGAGTCTACACTCTGAACAAATGCAGTCTTCTCCACCAAAGTCTCCATCAAAATTGGCTGCTCATCCTTGGTGGGATGATGGGAAGGGTTGGAAGAACATTCTTAACAATCTCCGTTTAATAATTCAACCTTTTACTTTATTTAACCTAATATATCCCTGGTTGACAGTTTTTCCTATTCCCCAATTGTCTTTGGGTTTTTCGAAACTTCAATCTATTATTTATAACCTCACCAGTTCAATATTTATTTTCCTGTCTCACCCTGATTTCTACTTTTCCTCTGCCTAGAGTGACAAAACAGGGATAAAAGCTCTGGGCGCTGGAACTATCTCCAGAAAGGCATTTCAGATTTTCAGACTAGAGAAAATGCGGTATGAGTGATTATTTAGATGACTACGAATTTAACAACCTCGATTTTTACAGAAAAAATCATGGTTTACAGCTTTATTACAACTGGTCTGGGGAAATTTGGTGGCAAGAAACACCAGACAAGTCAAAGGAGAAATTATTCTCTATTATTGGGATGAATGCTACCAAAGTATTTCTCAAACCCGATCCTGAGTATGTCGAAGTCGGGTATCGCATCAATAGAGAGTTGGGTTTATTTTGTGACCCGGATACTCAAGAAATTCTGCACTTTTGGAAGTTACCAACAGCAAGTCAACCAGTACCAGTAGTACACATTGCTAACCGGATTGTCCAAGGCTCAGTTAAACCAAAGAAATTTGTTATACCCAAAGGCAGCGGATATATTACCTCTGTCATGGAAATTCCTTTAGAATACCCGCATCCCTTAGCAGGAGATAGCAAATATTCAGACTATTGCCCTGGAGAAAAGTTTAAGGGAGTTGAGTACTTTATCTCAAATACATGCCGACCCGATGCAACTGATGTCCCTCCTGCTAAGTGGGCGAGAGACTGTCCTTGGTTGCCGTGGATGAAGTTAGGATATGCTCATCCAGCTAAATTAAGATTTGAAACCACAATCTTTAGAGTAGATTCTTTTGAACAGCTCCATCCTAGCTTGGTCAAGCTGGTGAGGGAAAAAGTCCCAATTTATGAATTCACGCCAACAGAAAGTGATGAACCGAATGTGACAAGCATTCAATATTTTAAGAAAAACTTTGAGTCCTACTTACGAGGAGATATTTTTCCACTTGAGGAAACCTCTTAAAATAATTCGTAATTCGTAATTAAATTCTTAGTATAAATTATGAATTAGTTATACCGTTTCTTTGTGAAGCTGCATATAATTCACCCCCCGGCTATCGCTGTCCTCCCTTGCCAAGTAGGGTGTGTTGTCGCAGAGCGCAACGCACCGTCAACAATCTCAGGTGCGTTAGCCTACGGCATTAACACATCTTACTAATTTATATTTCTTCATATACATTGAATTTTTCTCACCGACTTACTTAAAATACTTATCAGAACTTGGAGCAAAAGCTGTAGTTGGGTTCAACTTTTGAAGAATTCCGTAAAAAAGCTTTACCAGTGGTAACTCGATCTGAGAAGATCGGAATATATGCATTTTTCAGCTATTAGTTAGTTGCCTCTTGCCAATTGTTCAGTTTTATGTAAAAGCTAATTACTGGTCTTTAGCGAATAAGCAAATACAAACATTCTTTGGAACACTAAAAACACATCATTCATATAAACACGCATTTAGGAAACAAAACTTATGGATGAAACCTCAGAATTTACAACAACCAATAACGTAACCGCCCAAGATGTAGCAGAAGTCATTGCAGAACTTGAGCAATATCGGGAACGTCTAATCCAAGAAACTACGGAAACAGCAAAACGGGCTAAATTAATGAGAGTAAACGTCATGGCAAAACTAGAGCCTGAGCTTACCAAGATTGATTCTGCTCTCCAGGAACTTCGTAATCAACAGGCTGCCCTGAGTGTCAGCAACTAGTACCGCAAGGCGGAATTAAAAATTAAAAATTAAAAATTAAAAATGAATACAGCATAAGGGTTTCGTTGATTTGGAATGATTGGTTTATTTCCGCCGTGTTGTACTAGTAATTCATTTTAATAATTTAGCTATAAGTTATATGCTCAACTCCGAAACTCAATCCGGGGCTGATTCGTTAAGTCTGTCCCATGCAGAAACTGATGCTTTATTTGCAGCGGTGAGTGAGCAATTAAGCTTAAACACCTTCAACCCAGATGACCAAGAGCTAATACAGCGGATGGTTGAGAGTATGGGGGATTCACGGGGTATGGTTAGGTTGAGTTTCGCAGAGGCATTGGGTAAAATTGGTAAACCAGCGACCCCTTTATTGATGGAAGCTGTGGCAAATCATCCAAACCCAGTTGTGCGGAGAGCCAGTGCTAAAACCTTGACACTCATCGCTGACCCGATCGCAGTTCCCACTTTGGTCAATGCCCTCTTAAATGATGAAGATACCGTGGTCAAAACCTCTGCGGTTGGCGGGCTTGCCAAAATAGGGGAGGCAGCTGTACCAGCGTTGCTGAAAATCTTAGCGTCAACCGAGTATCCAGAAAGTGCCAAAGGTCATGCGATATGGGCGTTGGGATTTATTGGGGCAGAGGCGAAGGAGCATTTATATCGGGAAATTAACTCAGACTCGGCTGAAGTTCGGGCTGCGGTGGTAGGTGCGATCGCTAAAATCGCTCAAGAAGGCACTGAAGAAGGAGCATTTCACATTCTGGTGAACGCTCTCACTGATTCATCGTTAATCGTGCGGTGTGAAGCGGCATCTGCTTTAGGCAGCCTAGCCTATCAACCAGCAATTCCTAATCTGGTTGAGTTACTACATCATGCCGATTGGGAAACTCGAAAAGCGGCGGCTTTAGCATTGATGAAAATTGGCGATCGCACTGCTTTAGAACCACTGCAAGCTGCATTAACTGAGGAAAAAGAAGCGGGGGTTCAGGCAGTGATCAAGTTGGCGATTTCTCAAATTGAGAGACAGTTAGAGGAGGATGCTTGGGAATAAATCGATTATCTGAAGTTGCCCCCAAGGTCATTGAGACGGAAGAGGAATACAATCGCGCCCTAGCTGTGGCAGAGCGCCTAACGTTTTGCAAGAACCGGACTCCAGAAGAACAAGCTCTGCATAAGCTGATAGTAACGCTGATTGAAGCGTATGAGGCACAGAACTATCCAATGGATGAATCTGCGCCGCATGAAATTCTCCAACACATTATGGAAGCGAGTGATACTCGTCAAGCTGACTTGGTGGGCATCATCGGATCGAGCGGCGTGGTGTCTGAGGTTGTGAACGGTAAGCGGTCGATTAGTAAGGCACAAGCTAAGGCACTCGGAGATCACTTCAAGGTGACACCCAGTCTATTCATCTAATGTATCTGGTCTATTAGGATTGATAAAAGTAGTTGTATTTAAGAGCGATCGCTACTCTCTCTTATACTTAATCACCTGATCTAATCGAGGCAAAGCACTGACTGCGGACTCTCTAACATACGGTTCAATAGATTCATCATTTGTCAATGCTGTCAGCACTTCTACTCCTCGGATATCACCCATCGAACCGAGTGCATTGACGATCGCTACAGCCATTGCAACGTTATCTATTGTTTTCAAAGCTTCAGTCAAAACCTCAAAAGCAGGAGAACCAATTTCACCCAGCGCCATCACTGATGCAATATAAACAACGGGATTTTGGTCATTGAGCGCTGTTTTTAATCCCTGTAAGCCCTCAGCCGGGAAAGGAACATCAGGATGGTTAGCAGCAACCTGTGCCAGCGCCTTAGCACAGCTACCCCGAATGGTCGCATTATCGCTATTTACTAATGACTCTACTAGTAGAGGTACAGCATCTATACCAATAGCACCCAGCGCCTTTACCGCAGCTCGACGATAAGTGACATCTTCCTCATCCAAAATGCCCATCAACCGAGGAATGGTATTTTCATCACGGACATCAGCCAGTTCCCACATAGCCCGTTCCCGCAGATTGGGGTTGGGGTGTTTCAACTGTTCAAATAGAGAATCTATTGTCATAAAAGAAATTTCCCTGTTTAAATCCCCCAAGTTCAATCATGAATTACGAATTACGTTAGCGAGTATTCGTTCGCTTTTAGCGTTTCGTAGAGAGCGTCATTACGAATTACGAATTAGTAACAACTGAGGGACTCTTGGTCAGTCACTCAACCAGATACAGGCAAAGCAACAGACTGAGA
Source organism: Nostoc edaphicum CCNP1411 (assembly GCF_014023275.1). Lineage (NCBI taxonomy): Bacteria > Bacillati > Cyanobacteriota > Cyanophyceae > Nostocales > Nostocaceae > Nostoc > Nostoc edaphicum. The sequence continues at coordinate 3,048,915 of NZ_CP054698.1, read as the reverse complement.
GTCCCTAAGTTTTAGAGTATGACTATTGCTCGTCTAGTCAATCCGTGTGACTATGACAGGGAGTTGATTACATAGTCGAGGAGAGCGCGGAACTCAACCAAAGCTTGAGGAGACAAGTCACGAGGAGAGCAAGCGCGATCGCGAGTGTAAGTCAACGCGGTAACGTAAGGAGCGGTGGGCAGACCCAAAGAGCGATAAACTTCACGAGCGCCTGCAATACCCCATTCGTCTAGAGGGCCAGTACCGCCCACAACTAAGCTGTAGTTGATCAAGCGTAGGTAATGCTTGATGTCGCGGAGGCACTTGTCTTTTTTGACTTGGGTAGCGCCAGCTTCACCTTCTTGGGTCAAGTAAGGATATTTCTTGAAGGCAGCATCATAAGCTTCCTTAGCTACGTTATCGATACCAGCAGCTAGCTTTTCAGCAGCTTCTAGACGAGCACTAGCACGTTGAATGCTACCTTGAACTGATTCTAGATCAGAGGAGGTTGGGAAACGACCTGCTGCATCAGCAGCTCCAATAACCGTAGTGATAACTGATTTCATTGCTTTTTATACTCCAGATTAGATTTGATCGAGTTTTTATTTCAGTTGGCTTGACTAATAGGCTTTAGGCGTTAGCGATTAGCAATTAGCTCAGAGCAGAAATAACGCGATCGAAGTAGCTAGCAGCTTCAGCAGCTAGAGCAGAGCAGTCGCCTTGAGGAGTGTCCAGTTTGCGGAACTTTTTGCCAGCGTTAGCTTCAGTGTTGGTGTTGGTGATGTGAGCGACGCTGATAGCCTTCAGGATTTGGAAAGCGCGTACAGAAGATCCGGTGGGTACGCCCAAAGCTGTGTAGGTTTCTTTCAGACCGTTCAAAGCACGATCATCCAATACGGAAGAATCGCCAGCCAATAGCGCATAAGTTACGTAGCGCAGAACGATTTCAGCATCACGTAGGCAAGCAGCCATCCGACGGGTGGGGTACAAGTTACCACCAGATTGAATCAAACCTGTGTTTTCACAAGCAATCCCTGCAATGGCATCAGAAACCGCACAGCTAGCGTTGCTGGCGATCGCATTCACTGCATCAAGGCGCTTGTTGCCTTCAGCGATGAAAGACTTAAGGGCTGCCAAGTCAGCACCACCGATAGGAGCGGTTTTGGCATCAGCCGCAATTACAGCTCTGGAAAAAGCATCAAGAACCATGAGTTCTCCTTAATATTCACAAATGGCGGATATTATTTCTGGCGTGTTCTCGATCAGATTAACTGCGAGTAGCCAAACAAAAACATAGGGGATCAATAGTACCCTAGTCTTTACTATGAGAGACAAAGTAATAATCTGTAATATTTAATTTGGGATTGGGGCATGGGGACTAGAGAATCAGTAGTAGGGAAGCAGGGAGCAAGGGAGAAGAGTTTTACTCTCTGCTAAGAAACCCTGCCCATAGAGTCTCTTTCCAATGCCCAATGCCCAATTCCCAATGCCCAAAAAATTAAGACTTACGCGTTTCAATGGAACTCTACCACTGCGTAAGTCTTAAGGAAAAAATCTTATTTTTTAATTGATTAAGCTTGTTTGAGCAGATGTTTGACCAAATTATCTTTTACCATCATCTGCCGTAAGACTTCTAACAAAAAATCCTGAGCCTCTTCTTGACTCAAATTTTTTACCTGGTCTTTCAAATTTTGTAAGCGAAACTGTTGCTCTAAAGTTAGTTCGATAGGGAAGTCCATCATTCACTCCTGGATTGACTGGATCGAATGGTATGTGTTGTTACCGCTAGTGTGAAGGCGTAAGCTGTCATTGACATTGCTTCCTAATAGTCTAGCACTGAGATATTAAAACGTCTACATTGTCAAGCCATAAGAAATAGTCCCCATAAAAGTTTACAATTACACAACGACACGTCCGCCTCTCCCTTTGTAGGGAGTTTATTGAAGCTGACCGCTAATAGCTGTAATGTTTAGAATGTTTATATACCAACAACTGTAAAAAGAAAGAACAAGGAAAACATCATCCGCAGGAGTAATAAGTAGGAGTCAGAAGATTGATAGACGCAATGGAATTTTTTCAGCTAAGTGCTGGTAAGTGGCGATCGCAACGTGCAACTCATCATCTGGCGTTCAAGCGCTCAGAGACGGGAGAATCAGATATACAGGTAGAAACTCTAGATGCCGATCATCCAGAAATCATTGAACTGTGCCAGTATCATGAGATTGACCCCAGCCTTTCAATAGGTGGGTCACGTGTGTGTTGGCTAGGCACTATGGCTTGGGATAGAGAGGGTGAGGAAAACCATCAGGGAAAAACCATATTTGCGATCGTGCCTGATGGCGATAACCCAAGGCAAGGCAAATTACTCCGGGAAAGAGGTTACGCCGAAATAGTGCCTGTAGTCGGTCTTTTTCACATGGATGATGAAGATGGACTGGTGCTGACAACCGAATACGAAACAATGAGTTCCATTGAGCGATTCTGGTTTGCCAGCCCAAATATGCGACTGCGAACCAGTACAGTCAAACGATTTGGCGGCTTCAGTACAGCATCATTTTGTTCTGAAACCCGCATTGATAATTCTGTTGAGGTTTCCAGCACAGCAGAAGTAACAGAAACACAAGGGCCGGATGTTCTGGAAAAAAGACAGTTTTATTCAGTTTTGGGCTGGTGAATTATCTCAAGCAGAGTGATGCTTTTACTCGTGGGCAAGATTACCTGCGTCTGGTACAGGGACTTGCCCTAGAACCGGGTATGGTGGATGTGTTTGATAACCTGCGCGATCGCATTCCCATTTGCACTTGGATCGGTGAAAATATTAACACCGTAAACGCTCAGATAAATGCCTATCTAGAAGTTTGTCATGAGTGCTTTCATCCCCAAGAGCGTCGCCACATCCAAATTTTTGCAGTACCCATAGCTCAATCCTTCGGTATAGATGGGCTGTGCAACATTCTCACAAACCCAACCACCATTTTGGTAGATGTCGGTCGAGTTGCACCTCAAGACTGGTTTGGTGTAGTCGTCCATGAATACGCCCATGCCCATCTAGGAGACTTTGGTCACAATGAGCAGTTTGCTAGTATCCTCTCTCATCTATGTTTAGGACTGGGATTGGAACCACCCTACTGGGAGGTAGGTATGGAGTCAACCTTGCGTAGCTGGCCTTACTGTAAATCAACCATAGATCCCTTGGAATTTTGGATAGGTCACTGAAGGAGGCAGGGGGCAGGAGGCAGTAAGTAGAAACTCTTTATGTCTGATTTTGAGTCCTGCATTTTGTACCTTATCTACTTGAAAACTGCCGTATTATTTCTACCCAATGCCCAATGCCCAATGCCCAATGCCCCATTCCCCAATTCCCCAATTCCCCATTAATTTCTTTTGCTAAATGTTAAAAATTATTGCTCTAGTTCAAAAAGGTGAAACTGAATCTCCTAATCTAAAATATGTGAATAAAGTTTGTTTGGTGATTCACGTAGTCATTTAAGCTGGAAGTCCCACTCCCTTTATTGATTAGCTATGGTTGAATCTAGCGAGCTAATCATTTCTTTGAATTCTGAAAATCACTCTTAGTTAAGTTTCGTGAAATATTATCAGAATTCTGAGGTTCTGATCCAACTACTCCTTTAATATGTGATTAAAAGTTGTTAACTTTAATTAAGAACATGGAGGCTTTAGAGTGCCAATTCCTCTGTTAGAATATGAACCTTCAAGTCAAAACCAGCGTGTAGCTGGATATGAAGTGCCAGGTGATGAACAGCCCAGGATTTTTAATACAGACAATATACTTTCTCCGTCAGATTTAGGTGATCTGATCGAAGCAGCATATCGTCAAATTTTCTTTTATGCCTTTGCTGCTGATCGCGAAACATATTTAGAGTCTCAACTCCGTAATGGACAAATTACAGTGCGGGACTTTATTCGTGGGTTGCTGCTTTCTAATACCTTTAAGAAAAGCTTCTACGACCTCAACAATAATTATCGCTTTGTTGAGCAAGTAATCCAGCGGGTTTTAGGACGCGACCCATACAACGAGCGCGAAAAAATTGCTTGGTCAATTGTAGTTGCGACCAAGGGTATTGTAGGTTTCGTTGATGAAGTACTCAACACCGAAGAGTACCTGAGCAATTTTGGATACTCTACAGTGCCTTATCAGCGCCGTCGGATACTGCCATCTCAATCTGCGGGTGAGTTGCCATTCAACATCAAATCACCACGATACGAAGATTACCACCGTACCAAACTGGGTTTCCCCCAAATCATTTGGCAGGTCGAAGTACGCAGATTCCTTCCACAAGAGCAAAAGCCCAAAGCTGGCGATCCAGCTCTATTCCTGTCTATGGCACAAAGTGTCAATGCAACTGGCAATGCGCCACAAAGGATCTCGTCATTCAACATCGATATCGAAAAGTCTGTACCTTATCGGCAACTGGCAGGAATTAAATAACGATTTTTGATCGGTGGCTGGCTAGTACATCCATTTGATTGATTATTTTATAGCGTGCATAAGTCCTGGGTTATGTAGGAGTTTTATTTAGATATAACTAAGTGAAACAAACTCTATCCCATGTCTGATGCACGCTAATTGTTAATGGGAATTGGGCATTGGGCATTGGGAATTGAGTATGGTTTTTTATCAATGGCTCAATGTATGTGAAATGGAGCTAGTTTCAGGCGTGAGATGAGCTTAAAGTACAGTTCGTCTTTTTAACATCTCCAAAAGTTTTGTAAAGTGGGCGGGAGGAGTAGCTGTCACCTCAATCAACTCCCCAGACAGAGGATGCTGCAATTTTAGTCGCCAAGCGTGTAGTGCTTGACCGGGCAAATTTACCCCCACTGAATGACCAGAACTATAAACTCGATCGCCGACAATTGGATGACCCATTTTGCTGCTGTGGACACGAATTTGATGGGTGCGTCCAGTTTCTAATTGAAAGTGAATCAAGGTGAAGTTACCAAGGCGTTCTAGTACTTGCCAATGAGTGACGGCAGATCGTCCGCCTTGTTCAACGGATATAATTGCCATTTTCTTCCGGTCTTGGGGATGGCGACCAATGGGCAAATCTATGGTGCCACTTTCAGTTTTTGGCGCACCGTAAACTACGCCCAAGTATTCTCGCCGTGCAGTTTTTGCTTTGAGTTGTGCTTGTAGGTGATGATGGGCAATATCTGTTTTAGCGATCGCGATCGCTCCCGTTGTATCCTTATCCAATCGATGGACAATTCCGGGACGTTGGACTCCGCCAATTCCTGGTAAATTGGGACAGTGAGCCAATAAAGCATTTACCAAAGTGCCATCTGGATGACCGGGTGCTGGATGGACAACTAAACCTGCGGGTTTGTTGAGAATAAGTAATTGGTCATCTTCGTAGAGAATATCTAAGGGGATATCTTCTGCTAGTAGTTCCAGGGGTTGCGCTTCTGGTATTTCTAGAGTGATGCGATCGCCTAGCTTGACATTGATCTTCTTAGATGTGCAAACTTTGTCGTTAAGTTGGACGTTACCCTGTTCAATTAACTGTTGGATGCGAGAACGGGATAAATCTGGTAATTCTTGGGAAAGGAAACGGTCAAGGCGATCGCCTTTAGTGTTGATGCAGTGTATCGTACTCTTAAGGGGAAGCAAGCTAGGTAAAGCATCCTCCAGTGGAGTTGATAAGCGATCGCTATTTTCTTGGATTTGTAAATTAAATTCGGTCACAATTACTCTATATTAATTCCCCTTCTTTAAGTAAAGCGCGGAATGCCTTTAATTTGGCGGTTAGAAATCGCGTCTACCCAGGTAAAACCTTGATTTGACTTTAGCGGACAAGAGTTCGTGTACCCGCAAATGCTATTGCCTTAGCTGCCTTGTATTTGTTCTCTTACCGATTGTCGAAACGCTCTAAGTGCTGAACTCATTCCTGTAGTTCGCGCCATTTCCACAAACAGGGGAATGAGTTCCATGATAGAAAAAGTAGGAAATGTGGGGCTGATGAGAGACTTCACATATTGTTCACCTTGCAGCAAGCTAATTTCTAGGTTTTTGTTTTCATATCGCCAAATTTCAGGTACTCTTAACGCTTCGTAGGCACTAATTTGGGTTTTAGAGGTGACATCAATTTCAATCGCCAAATCAGGAGGAGGATCAACAGTTAGGTCGATCCTGTCTTTCCCAATCATTAGCTTATAGTTTTGAATATAAAAACAATCATCAGGTTCAATACCTGCACTTATATCTTTTCGCTTAAAGGTAGTTGAACCTAAAGACTCCCAATTGAGATCGAGTTCATCTAACAAAGCTTTCACCAAGTCTCCGATGATTACCTTAGATCGCTCATGTTCTGGTAATGGAGCCATAATTTCTAACGTTCCTTGGCTGTATGCTATTCGACTCCCGCGATGTTCCCCTAACTCATTGAGAATTGCTTCAAATACTTGCCAACTCACATCTTCCAGTATTATTCTTTGCCCTGGTGGAACTCGAATTTGGCTGAGTTGAAGAGTAACCATAGGATGTTAGTTGTTAAATAATTTTATTTTTACTCAAATTTGATATGAGCGAAAAGGGAATTTTCCCAAATTGGATGTAGCAAACGCCCCAAAAGCGATGGCTTCGCCAACGCCAAGGGCGAACGCTTAAATTCTTTCCATCTCTTCTCCTCTGTGTCCTCCGCGCCTCTGCGGTTCATAATTCTAAATTTATAACTTCTTGCGGCAACTCAAATAAACCATCTTTCCCAGCTTCAAAATCAATCACCTGATACACAGCATCAATATTTAATTCACCATAAATATGAGGAAATAATTCCCCTATTTCAGCAGGTTCATAGCGAATTTCAGCTTGTACTTTTTCAGAATCAATAAAAAGTAGTACTAATTCTTTTTGATTATCAAAAAATCTCTTGGCAACCTTGAGTATTTGCGTTGATTTTGAACAATGTATAAAACCTTCACTGTCTAACGAATCAGCGCGATATGTACCGAGATTTTTTGCTTGTTGCCATTGTTGGCGTTTGGTAATGTGGAGAATAGTGTTCATAGAAAATCTAGGGATTTCTGCATCTTGTAATATTGTCATGAAGTCATCTAAATTGGTAAAGTCTTGAATAACTTTTGTAGCGCCTATATTTATTAATATATTATTACCTATTCCAATAAAAGCAATACTCAACTGATAGGCTGCTTTTACATCCCAAACCCCATCGCCGATAAAAACAACTTTCTGAAATTTTTCAACTTGATAAAGATTCTCTGCTTTGATAATAGCTGTTTTAATAATATCTTCTCGCGAAAGTGCATCATTAGCTGAGGCTAACGGAATGCCTTCTATTTCTAAGTTGGCTTTTTGAAGTTTTAGTTTAGCAGACTCACGCCAACCACCAGTTGCGATCGCAACACACCAATCAGGGTATAACTGTAATTTAGCTAATACATTTGCAGAACCAGGTATTTCGCTGAATAAATCTTGGTTATTAATATACGCTTCTTGGAGTAGACTAACAAAACGCGCTTTGATTCTGATTAACTCTTCATCTGAAGGAAGACGTTTTAATTTTTCTTTGAAAATTTCTTGGGTAATTCCCGAATCTGTGGTGTATGAGTATTCAGACCAATTTGTATGTACACCAAAAATTCCAAATTCTAATGCAAAAGCACGTTTAAAACAATCTTCATCAACTTTGTAGGTATTTGTCAGTGTACCATCAATATCAAAAATTACTAATTGCATACAAGCGATCGCTCTACAAAATTCTTCTTTAAAATATCACGCTTAGACACTCCAGATGCAGAGCTTTTCTTTGTGCTTTTGCATGAGGTTATGATTCTATAAATTCGGCGGAATACAAACATCTGGCGCACATAACCCAAGAAACTCTAGGGTTGTCACCTCAAAAGTATTCAAATCTACGCGACGGATAGAGTGATTATTGGTATCAGCAATATATAGATATGAATCCATAGCACTCAATCCTGAAGGTTCAAAAAAGCGGCTATTCTTACCTTGACCATTTTGTAAACCAGCAAAACCATCTCCCAAAACTGTTTGACAATTCCCACTAGGACTAACTAATTTAATTTTATGGTTATAGGTATCTGCCACCCACAGAAAATTCTGGGCATATTCCACTCCTAAACAGTGCTGCAAACGGACATCTTCACCTTGTCCATCTACATCGCCAAAACCAAATAAACCGCCACTACCGCAAACAGTTCGTACTTGGTACGGTTCGACAATTCCCACACCACGAATTGAACTAACTTCACTGTCAGCTATATATAATTCTTGCCCATTATTAGTAATACCACTAGGTTGAGCAAAAGCAGATTCAGTAAGTGAACCATCAATACACGCTTCTGCACCAGTACCAGCATAAGTTTTGATAATGCCAGTTTCTAAATCCATTTCCCAGATTTGATGCGGCCCAGCCATTGCAATAAATAAGGTATTTCCTACTTTCACTAAATCCCAAGGGGAATTCAGCGCGGTTTCTAAACCAGCACCGCCATGAGGATGGATATTGTGGCTTTGTTCACCAATTCCTGCAATAGTTTCAACTACTTGGCCCTTTAAATCAACTCGCCGCAATGCATGATTTTCTGTATCAGCAACATAAAGAATCTCATTTTCGGTATCAAATACCATTCCCTGTGGTGCAAAAAATTGCGCTTCGTGAAAAGCACCATCGGTTAAACCTGATTTTCCAGTACCAATTAAGTGCAAAATTTCTCCATCAAAGCTACTCACAACCAGGCGGTGATGTCCAGAGTCAGCGATGAATAAATCGGCTTGGGTAGCTAGAACTTTACCAGGAAAAGCTAGGGGTGTGATTAATGGTTGACGCTGTTTTTCTAAAGTCAAGCTGATTTCTTGAAAATTAATTGTGCCTTTGTTTTGGTGTTGCTGAATTAACTTTTGAATCAACTCGTCTAAAGTGTCACGGTTTCCTTCACCAGAAATCTGGCCAATCACGTAACCTTCTGGATCAATAATTATTAACGTAGGCCAAGCACGCACAGCATACTCTTGCCAAATCCGAAAATCTCTGTCAACTACAACTGGATGTTCAATGTCGTAGCGCAGAATAGCTTGGCGGATATTTTCTGTTTCTTTTTCATTTTCAAATTTGGCGGAGTGAACGCCGATAATGGTAAGGCTATCTTTATATTTTTTTTCTAAATATTTCAGGTTTGGCAGAATATGTAGACAATTAATGCAGCAGTATGTCCAAAAATCTAAAATTACGACTCTACCTTTGAATTGTTTAAGAGACAAAGACTTATCGGTATTTAGCCAAGAGTAATTTTGTGGTAATTCTGGCGCTCTAACACGGGGAAGCATAATAATTCGTAATTCGTAATTCGTAATTCGTAATTAATAAATGCAAGCTTTATGCTTATTGACTATATGTAATTTAAGGTGGCTGTATCTGTTGTGGAAGGATTGGAAAAATTAACTAGTACGGAGTTATCAGTTTGGGTAGAACAAGCTAAATTCCAGGCTAAACGGGGACGAGTTATTGATCGCATTCCGCAATTAGCTAAAGCTGATCCTGGTTGGTTTGCAGCCCATATCTGCTGTGAATCGGGAAAAAATATCATTTTTGGGGATATAGCTTGCATTTTCCCGCTAATGAGTGTGATTAAGACATTTTCTCTCCTTTATCTGCTGGAACATTTTGGAGTAGAAACGGTTTTTAAGTGGGTTGGGGTGGAACCATCGGATGCACCCTTCAATTCTTTAGAACAATTAGTTAGCGATCGCGGCCGCCCCCGTAACCCGATGATTAATAGTGGGGCAATCACCCTCGCTGATAAGTTACCAGGAAAGGATGCTAATCAACGCACTCTTTTATTTTGTCAATGGCTCAACCAATTAGCAGGTTGCAAATTAAGCTTAGATGAGGTAATGCTGGCTTCAGTGCGATTAACCCGCTCAACAGCCAATGAAGCGATCGCAAATCATCTTGCCGAAGCTGGACATCTAGAAAATATTGAAACAGCACTTGACACCTACGAGCAAATATGCTGCATATCTGGGCAGGTTGAAGATTTAGCCTTGTTAGGAAAACTTCTAGCTTGTGAAAATAACTTTTTAAATTCACAAAACCGCCGAATTGTCAATGCTGTGATGTTAACTTGTGGACTGTACGAAGCTTCTGCCGAGTTTGCAGTCAAGATTGGTTTACCGATGAAATCAGGGATTGGTGGTGGACTTGTAGCAATAGTACCAGGTGAGGGAGCGATCGCTTGCTACAGTCCTGGGTTGGATAATATCGGAAATCCTGTAAGTGCGATCGCATTTGTTGAGGCTTTAGCGCAAGAGTTACAGTTGAGTATTTTTGGTTAACTCTGGTTTTTCTGCTTCGGGAGCGCTTATTTTAGATAACGGCGTTGATTCAGGAGTTGGCGTTACCTCCGGCTGTGCTTCTGGTGCTGGAGACTCGATAATCTCTGGCAGCGTTGGTGGCAAGGTAGGAGATGGCGCAACTGTTACTTGTGGAGTTGGTGTCTTGCCCGTTTGACGGTTAAAAAATCCGCCAAATTTAGATTTTTTTGTCTGAGGGACAACTTTTTCGGGTAACGGCGTTGATTCAGGAGTTGGCGTTACCTCTGGCTGTGGTTCTGGTGTTGGCGTAATTATTTCTGGTACTGGAGACTCGATAATCTCTGGCAGCGTGGGTGGCAAACTAGGAGATGGTGCAACTGTTGTTTGTGGTGTGGGAGCTTTACCAGCCCCACGGTTAAAAAATCCGCCAAATCTAGGTTTTGTTGGCTGGGGCGTAACTTTTTCGGGTAACGGCGTTGATTCAGGAGTCGGCGTTACCTCTGGTTGTGGTTCTGGTGTTGGCGTAATTATTTCTGATGGTGTCGGGGATAAGGTAGGAGATGGTACAGCCGTTGGAACTTCCAATTTTGGTTTTTCTGGCTGTGTTTTAGATTCTTTTGGAATTTCCGTTTCAGGAATGGGCTGTTTTTCTAGCTTCGGTTGTATTTGGGGTGTTTTTTCAACAGAAGGCGTAGGTGTAGTTTTAGGTGCAAGTCTATAATTCGGGTCTACAATGCCCCGCACCTCATCTGCTGTGAGTTCTCCTCTCACAATTTTTGATAAAGTGTCTTTACCCTTTGGCTGGTAGTCAATCAACCGGACTGTGGTATTAAAGGCATTTTTGAGAGGATTTCCCTGATTATCGAGAAATTCTAACTTTATCCAGTTTTTACCAGTTTGGAAGCCTTTAAGATAAACAGCTTGCCAGCGATCGAAAATAAAGCTTTCACCATTAATTGTGACGCGGATACGCCAATCACTAAATCCGTCGTTAGTGTTTTCCTTCTCAACCAGGTGTAGGGGAGCGTTAGTTAGATAAAAATCCAGTAATATTGGCTCTGCCCCATAGCTGCTTTGAGGACGGCTGTAAGTTAGCAGGGGTAATTTAGGATCTGGGTTGTTGTCGTCGGTTTTGGTAAAGACGTGAAATGTTGTCTGGGCATATGCGCCATCATTCTTAAAGCTTTCATGCCAAGGACGAGAAGCGAAGACGCGCAGGGTATGAGTACCTGGAGACAAGTCTGGCAAAACCAAGGGCTGATTCAGGTCGTAAACAGGTATATAAGGTTGATTATCCAGAATTACGTGTAGATGTTGCCCCAGTTGTAATTGTGGATCTTTAAATATTGGTAGATCCTTAACCTGAAAACTGGCTGTGATTTTATCATCTTGGAAAACTTCATCAGATTTTGGAGTAACAATTGTCACTTGTGGCTGATAAACTTCCAAAATTGTCCGCAGTTCTTGAATAACAGATGGTGGGGAAACTTCCGAAAATTGCTTTGAAATTTGAGAAATCTGTGGAGAGTTTTCTCTATAGCTATTAGATACTTCTTGGCTAGCGACTTTCTCGCCGCAACTGGTCAAGCTTAATACCAGCAACAATGTCATTATCCACCTGAGAATCGGGAACCTCTCAGGGAGGAGCTTCTCTAACACCCTTTTCTGCCACGAGTTCATGCGTTGCACCCAGTGATAGTCTTCGACAATTGACAGATTATTTTGGCTCAAACTGTCCATCTGGAACTATAGCCCAAAAGGTGAAATCTACCTCACATCGCCGAAGTTTTCCTGTGTCTATTTCAGTAGATTTGAAAATAAGTCATACTTTTTACAGCTTTTTACTTACAACAATGGAAAGATGACACAAATGTTCATGAGTAATAGAAGTAAAAGCTGGAACGCCCAACGCATACAGCAAAACCATAAAACTTACGAATTGTTATTCTTTGTAAATTAAAATGGTTAATCTATTGACTTTTAGACAAATAGTTTGAAGTTAAAAGGCAGATAAGGCGGGAATTCCAGCAATATTCCACCAAGTTTGAATTATTGTTAAAATATCTCCAACAAAGTGCAGGTGAAGACTCTATAATTCAACGAGAAACAACTCTCCACATAGGGTCTTCATCGCGGCTTCAGTAAAATTCTGAGTATCCGGTAATGGTTCACTTTGTGGTATTCATGATTCCTCATTCCTTATCAAGAGAGGAGGTCAAATGACAATAAGTCCTCCGGAGCGAGAGGAAAAAAAGGCAAGAGTAATCGTCGATAATGACCCAGTTCCAACCTCATTTGAGGCATGGGCAAAACCTGGACATTTTGACAGATCCTTAGCCAGAGGTCCCAAAACCACCACATGGATTTGGAACCTGCACGCACTCGCCCATGATTTTGATACACATACAAGCGATTTAGAAGATATATCCCGCAAGATATTCTCAGCCCACTTCGGCCACTTAGCCGTAGTGATGGTTTGGTTGAGCGGGATGATTTTCCACGGCGCGAAGTTTTCTAACTACGAAGCTTGGTTAAGCGACCCGTTAAACGTTAAACCAAGTGCCCAAGTTGTTTGGCCCATTGTCGGGCAAGACATTTTAAACGGTGATGTTGGCGGTGGTTTCCACGGTATTCAAATCACCTCCGGTTTGTTCCAAGTATGGCGTGGTTGGGGGATCACAAACTCCTTCCAGCTTTATGTAACAGCGATCGGTGGCTTGGTATTAGCAGGCTTGTTCCTATTTGCCGGCTGGTTCCATTACCACAAACGCGCTCCCAAACTGGAATGGTTCCAGAATGTGGAGTCGATGCTGAATCACCACTTGCAAGTACTGCTAGGTTGTGGTTCCTTGGGATGGGCAGGTCACTTAATCCACGTGTCCAATCCGACCAACAAGCTTTTGGATGCAGGTGTTGCTCTCAAAGACATCCCCTTGCCCCACGAGTTCATCTTGAACAAAGACTTGTTGACCGAGTTGTATCCCAGCTTTGCTGCTGGTTTAGCACCTTTCTTCACCTTGAACTGGGGTCAGTATGCTGACTTCCTGACCTTCAAGGGCGGTCTAAACCCAGTAACAGGCGGCTTGTGGATGACTGACATTGCTCATCACCACTTAGCGATCGCAGTTCTCTTTATCGTTGCTGGTCACCAGTACCGTACCAACTGGGGTATTGGTCACAGCATTAAAGAGATTCTAGAAAACCACAAAGGTCCTTTCACCGGTGAAGGTCACAAAGGTCTCTACGAAAACCTGACCACATCTTGGCATGCTCAGTTGGCTACTAACTTAGCCTTCTTGGGTTCGCTGACCATCATCATCGCGCATCACATGTACGCGATGCCCCCCTATCCATATTTGGCAACTGATTACGCTACGCAGTTGTGCATATTCACTCACCATATTTGGATTGGTGGCTTCTTAATCGTTGGTGGAGCGGCTCACGCTGCTATCTTCATGGTGCGGGATTACGATCCAGTTGTGAACCAAAACAACGTGCTGGATCGGGTAATTCGTCACCGGGATGCGATTATTTCTCATCTAAACTGGGTGTCTATTTTCCTCGGCTTCCATAGCTTTGGACTTTACATCCACAACGACACAATGCGTGCATTGGGTCGTCCTCAAGACTTGTTCTCTGATACAGGGATTCAATTGCAGCCAGTATTTGCCCAGTGGATACAAAATATCCACGCCTTGGCTCCTGGTACAACTGCACCCAATGCCCTAGAACCAGTTAGCTATGTCTTTGGCGGCGGTGTCTTGGCTGTTGGCGGTAAAGTGGCAGCTGCACCCATTGTTTTGGGCACAGCGGACTTCCTAATTCACCACATTCACGCTTTCACCATTCACGTCACCGTCCTAATTCTGCTCAAAGGTGTGCTGTACGCCCGTAGCTCTCGTCTGATTCCAGACAAAGCAAACTTGGGCTTCCGCTTCCCTTGCGACGGCCCCGGTCGTGGCGGTACCTGTCAAGTCTCCGGTTGGGATCACGTATTCCTCGGACTTTTCTGGATGTACAACTCCCTGTCTATTGTAATTTTCCACTTCAGCTGGAAGATGCAATCAGATGTTTGGGGAACCGTAGATGCAGATGGGACTGTAACTCACATCACTGGTGGTAACTTCGCCCAAAGCGCCATTACCATTAACGGTTGGTTACGAGACTTCTTGTGGGCACAAGCTACACAAGTCATCAATTCCTATGGCAGCGCGCTATCTGCCTATGGTCTACTCTTCTTAGGCGCTCACTTTGTCTGGGCATTCAGCTTGATGTTCCTGTTCAGTGGTCGCGGCTACTGGCAAGAACTGATTGAGTCCATTGTTTGGGCGCATAACAAACTGAAGGTAGCACCAGCAATTCAGCCTCGCGCTCTGAGCATTATTCAGGGTCGGGCTGTAGGGGTAGCTCACTACCTCTTGGGAGGAATTGCCACAACTTGGGCATTCTTCCATGCACACATCCTTTCAGTAGGGTAGCAATCAGTTGTGGAGTGCTGAGTGCTGAGTGCTGAGTGCTGAGAAAATACTCAAAACTTGGTACTCAGGACTCAAAACTCAGGACTCTAAACGCTGGTATTTGATGGCTAAAGGTCAGAGGATTTATTAAACCTATGGCGACAAAATTTCCGAAATTTAGCCAGGATCTCGCACAGGACCCGACGACTCGTCGGATATGGTATGCGATCGCTACAGGCAACGATTTTGAAACCCATGATGGCATGACGGAAGAAAATCTTTACCAAAAGATTTTCGCAACTCACTTCGGTCACTTGGCAATCATCTTCCTGTGGGCATCCAGCCTCCTGTTCCACGTAGCCTGGCAAGGTAACTTTGAACAGTGGATTAAAGATCCCCTTCACATCCGTCCCATCGCCCATGCGATTTGGGACCCCCACTTTGGTAAACCAGCGATCGAAGCTTTTACCCAAGCAGGCGCTAGCAATCCGGTAAACATTACCTACTCTGGTCTTTACCATTGGTGGTACACCATCGGTATGCGGAATAACGGCGAACTGTACAACGGTTCAGTGTTCTTGCTATTATTCGCTGCTGTATTACTGTTTGCTGGTTGGCTGCACTTGCAACCCAAGTACCGTCCTAGCTTGGCATGGTTTAAGAGCGCGGAACACCGCCTAAACCACCACTTAGCAGGTTTGTTTGGTGTTAGTTCATTGGCTTGGGCTGGTCACTTAATTCACGTTGCTGTCCCCGAAGCTCGCGGTCAGCACGTAGGTTGGGATAACTTCCTGAATACCCCACCCCACCCAGCCGGTTTAACACCATTCTTTACAGGCAACTGGGGTGTTTACTCTCAAAACCCTGACACTCCTGGACATATCTTCGGGACATCGCAAGGTGCAGGAACTGCAATTCTGAGTTTCTTGGGTGGTTTCCATCCCCAGACAGAAGCTTTGTGGCTGACTGACATAGCTCATCACCACCTAGCGATCGCAGTTTTATTCATCGTTGCTGGTCACATGTACCGGACAAACTTTGGGATTGGTCACAGTCTCAAAGAAGCATTAAATGCCAAGAGTTTCTTTGGTATTCCAGTTGAAGGCCCGTTTAACCTACCTCACCAAGGTATCTACGACACCTACAACAACTCCCTGCACTTCCAATTGGGTTGGCACTTAGCAGCGCTAGGTGTTGTTACTTCCCTGGTAGCGCAGCACATGTACTCCATGCCTTCCTACGCATTTATTGCGAAGGACTACACAACTCAGGCAGCGTTGTACACGCATCACCAGTATATTGCTGGATTCCTGATGCTTGGTGCTTTTGCTCACGGAGCAATCTTCTGGGTACGTGATTACGATCCAGAACAAAATAAAGGCAACGTACTTGACCGCGTGCTGAAGCACAAAGAAGCGATTATTTCCCACCTTAGCTGGGTATCCCTTTTCTTGGGCTTCCACACCCTTGGTTTGTACGTACACAACGACGTAGTAGTTGCTTTCGGTACTCCTGAAAAGCAAATCTTGATTGAGCCAGTATTTGCTCAATTCGTCCAAGCTGCAAACGGTAAAGTACTATACGGTTTAGATACTTTGCTATCTAACCCAGATAGTATTGCTTACACAGCATGGCCTAACTACGCTAACGTTTGGCTTCCAGGCTGGTTAGATGCCATCAATGCTGGTACTAACTCCCTGTTCTTGACAATTGGCCCTGGCGATTTCTTGGTACACCATGCGATCGCTTTAGGTCTGCACACCACCACCTTGATCTTGGTTAAAGGTGCTTTGGATGCCCGTGGTTCTAAGCTGATGCCCGATAAAAAGGACTTCGGCTATGCCTTCCCTTGCGACGGCCCCGGTCGTGGCGGTACTTGCGACATCTCAGCATGGGATTCCTTCTACCTCGCTACATTCTGGATGCTCAACACCATTGGTTGGTTGACCTTCTACTGGCATTGGAAACATCTAGGTATTTGGCAAGGCAACGTAGCTCAGTTTAATGAGAACTCTACATATCTCATGGGCTGGTTCCGCGATTACCTCTGGGCTAACTCTGCTCAGTTGATTAACGGTTACAACCCTTACGGCGTGAATAACCTGTCTGTCTGGGCTTGGATGTTCTTATTTGGACACCTAGTTTGGGCTACTGGCTTCATGTTCCTAATCTCCTGGAGAGGTTACTGGCAAGAGTTGATTGAAACCCTTGTTTGGGCACACGAACGCACTCCTCTAGCTAACCTAGTTCGCTGGAAAGACAAGCCCGTTGCTCTGTCAATTGTTCAAGCTCGTGTAGTTGGTCTAGCTCACTTCACTGTTGGCTACATCGTGACTTACGCCGCGTTCTTGATTGCTTCTACTGCTGGTAAGTTCGGTTAATTCCGCTACTAGTTTTGTAGATAAGTAATAAAAATCCCCTGCCGCAAGGTGGGGGATTTTCTATAGTGGTCATAAAGCCTGTGTGGTTGGTTTAGCTCACTTCACTGTTGGCTAACCTATGTCTTGATTTACGCAACATTGTTGATTTTTCGACTGCTGGTAATACTGCATACTGCGGTTTCAACCTCATCTTCACCTGATTCCTAAACCGAGTAGTATAGTATTGGACTGCTGGTAGATTTGGTTAATATGGCTACTAGTGTTGTAAGTATATAATTAGAATCACTACCAAAAAATCGGATATTTTTTAGTCAGTAATTTAAAGGTTAAGAAAACAAAATGGATCAACAAGAAATAGACAAAATCCGACAGCAGCATCTTGCTGGACAATGGCCTAAGGATAATGCTACTGCCTGGTCCATCTGGGACAAATATAGTTTATGGAGCGACTCCAGAATTTGCTTTGAGCCGTTTGGACGAAAATGTACATCCTGAACTATACATTTTTGTAGAAGACAGAGATTCGGAAATATTTTTACGCGAAATACTAGCAAGTAATCCTGATTCAGCAGAACTGCTTACACGTTTGGCAATAGTTCCTGTGGGACCATCCAATGTTGTTCAAATCATGGGGAATCTTGCAAAAAATAATAAATTGCCCTACAAATCGATTGCTGTACTGGATGGAGATGTTGTATCTAACGGTAGTTGTATAACTCTTCCTGGAACTGAAGCTCCTGAACGTGTTGTTTTTAAAGAACTAAAACAACTCGCATGGCCAGATCTTCCAGCTAGATTTGGAATTGGAGCAGGCACACTTCTGACATACCTTGATGACTCCATGTTAGAACCTGATCATCATAGGTGGACATCAATGGTTGGTGATCGAGTGATTAAAAGTTCAACAAGCGTCTGGGAAACTCTTGTGAATCAATGGTGCAAATCTTGCTTAAATAATGATGTGAGAGAAGCGTTGTTTAGGGAAATTAATAATGCACTAACTTAATAAATATTATTTAGGTTTTGGTTATGACTACTGAAAATCCGCTTGTTTCATAGAAACGCTTGGGTTAACTTTGTCAGATAAAAATTAAGTGTGATGATCATAACCTCACTGTATAGAGCGATCGCCTAAAATTAACTTAGTTATAAGCAGCAATATGGAAGAACTGCAAATCTCAGAAATAGAAGCTACGTTTACAACGCTTGTTAAGCAATGGCGTGAAGAAACTTTTGGGATATCATCTACTAACCAAATGTCGATGCACCCTGCATATCAGCAAATTATCGGCATGGGAAAACCTGTAATCCCACTTTTGCTTAGGGAACTGGAAAATAAATCTGGACACTGGTTCTGGGCATTAAAATCCATCAGTAGAGAAGATCCGGTTCCTCAAGAATATAGGGGAAAAGTAAAGGAAATGACTAAAGCTTGGTTGGAGTGGGGTAAGCAAAGAGGATACAGGTGGTAGGTAATAACGCTTGGGTTAAGTTTGTCAGAGAAAAAATTGAGCGTGATTATCCTAACCTCATAGTCTATGGATACAAACTTACCAGCCCAGATACAATTGATTACAACTGTGTTGCTTGGGCAGCAGAGGATGATGAAACATGGTGGTGGCCAGATATTCAACATCAATTTTATTGGCCATTGAGTGTTCCCAGAGAAGAAACTATAGAGGCTTTTCAACAGGCATTTGAAACACTTGGTTATGAAGTTTGTCAAGGTGATGTTTTAGAAGAGGGATTTCAAAGAATAGCCATATATGCTAATTCCAATAAAGTACCAACTCACATTGCTAGACAACTACCTACTGGTAAATGGACAAGTAAGCTTGGATCACTTGAAGATATAGAGCATAATAATTTACAAGGGCTAACTGGAAATCCTGGTTATGGTGAAATTGCCTGTATTATGAAAAAATCAATTTCAGTGTAGAAAATATTTAGCACAATCTAATTACCAGGCTAATTAAAAGTCTGAAGCTAATATACTCCTCTGCGTTACTTTGCGCTTTACTCTGTGTCCCTTTGCGTTAAAAAATAACTGTTAAAATTAAATCCTTGAACAATACCAAAACAAGTTAATTTTATAAATTTTGCAAGAAGAACCAATAACACCACCAAAAGAAATAAATTTTAATCCTTTTTATACCCAGCAGAACGGAGCAGCATATTTAGGTGATAGCCTTAAACTTATTAAATTTATTGATGATAAGCTGTTACGCAGCTAGATTGTATAATATTAGATTAAGTAATTAATTTAGTATCAGCCATCTATGCCAGCAAAAAATCATCTTTCCCAAGAGCAGAAGGAAAGGCTACTAAAAACGCTAAAAGAGCATGAAAATCCCTACGTAAGAGAAAAGATTCTGATTTTATTATTAATGAATGATGGAAAAACTTATCAAGAGATTAGTAAGTTTTTAGATATTGCATATCCAACAGTAGCATATTGGGCAGTTCACGGCGATCCAGATAACCTAGAAAGTTTTTTAGATGGAAGAAGAGAAGGGAACTTCCGCAAAGTTACCAAAGAATATGAGGATTTATTATTAGAAATAATTGAAAAAGAGCCACTAGAGTATGGGTATGAATTTGGTCGTTGGACAGCAGCAAGACTAGCTACATACCTCGAAAAGATAACAGGAATTAAGTTAAGTGGTTCACAAGTTGGGAGAATATTAGAGCGAAAAAAAGTACGTTTACCTTTGGGCAAAATACAGCCTAGAGGACAAACAGAATCCTGAAATGCGTAAGGCATTTAAAGAAAAATTGTCAGAATACTTAAGAATAACAAAGGAAGCCCCAGAGCGTTTACAGGTATGGTTTTGGGATGAGAGTGGATTTAGTTTAAGAGTGATAAGAAGAAAAAACTGGGGGTAAGAAAGGTACAAGGAAACAAATCACAGGTCAAAGAAGAAGAGGAAGAGTAAATATTATGGGAGGGTTACGTTATCACGACAAGAAGAGAATGAATTTTGTGATTAAAAAAGGAAATGCCGATGTATTTTATGAGCAGCTTCAATCTTTGAATAATTTTCTATTGCAAGAATGGATAGAGCAAGGAAATAGAATTGAGACTTTCAATAAATGTTCTGCGAAAATAGTGATTATCTTAGATAATGCCAGCTTCCATAAAAGAAAAGATATTTTAGTTCGTATCAAGGCAGAAATGCCAAATATTATCCTGGAATTTCTACCACCTTATAGTCCAGATTATAATTTGATTGAATTGGTTTGGCATTCAGCAAAAGAATATATAGCTCATAGATTGTTCGAGTCAGTATCACAGCTAGAAGAGTTGTTAAATAAATTGTTAAATGAAGGAGGTCTTATTATTAAATGGGAACGCAAAATTAAAAATAAAGGTAATGCTGTTTATTAAATTTAGCTGCGTAACAGCTTAATAGTATTAATTTAATTATCACATCACCTCCATTCGCACTCACCCGCAAAAAAGAATACGGTAACGAAACTGCTGAAAAATATATTGAGTGGTTTCTACCTTTTGCTTATGAATTTAAAAGAGTCCTGGCAGATAATGGCTCATTCGTATTAGATTTAGGCGGCGCTTACCTACCTGGTAATCCCGTGCGGAGTATCTACCAATACGAGCTTTTGGTCAGATTATGCAAGGAAGTAGGTTTCTTTCTTGCTCAAGAATTTTACCACTATAATCCGGCTCGACTGCCAACTCCTGCGGAGTGGGTGACAATCAGGCGAATTCGCGTCAAAGATTCAGTCAATACAGTTTGGTAGTTATCTAAAACACCGCATCCTAAAGCAGATAACAGAAAAGTTTTAAAGCCCTATAGCCAAAGTATGAAACAATTACTCAAAAATGGTTATAAGGCAAAAATACGTCCTAGCGGACATGATATTTCTGATAAATTCCAAAAGGATAACCAGGGCGCAATTCCGCCGAATTTGCTAGAAATTGCGAATACTGAATCTAATAGTGCTTATTTACGACGCTGCAAAACAGCAGAAATTAGACCCCATCCAGCACGTTTTCCGCAAGGGTTCGCCGAGTTCTTCATCAAATTCTTAACTGATGAAGGTGATATGGTATTAGATCCATTTGCAGGTTCTAATACAACTGGCTTTGTTGCTGAAACTCTGCAACGCCGATGGATTTCTTTTGAAATTAATGAGAATTATGTAATGGGAAGTCGTTATCGATTTAGCAAATAACCAAATTAAGTGAAGAGTCAGGAGTGAGGAGTTAAAATTTATAACTCATAACTCTTAACTCATAATTACTCACTTAAATTTCTCCATTCACCTGCATTTGATGAACTTGATCCGCTAGCTCTTGACGACCTTGATCATCTAATTTGTCAATAGCTAACATCCCCATCAGAATAACTTCTTTTAGGGTCAAACGTGTCGAATGTGCCTGTTTTTGCACAATCTCTTTAATAATGGGACTGACACCAATCGCTGTACTAGCTCTAGCCACGGAATAAAAGGAAAACACTAATGATTCAGCCTAAATCTTAGCACTTTCAATGAGGTTATTCTCTAGAGGTAAAACTTAATTTAAATGTGTTTCAACCCATACTTCAATGAGTAAACATAAATTTTTAAATTACGTATATAGGACTAGTATTTTATTCTTGAAATATACGTATATTATGTATTGCCGAGAGTACGGTACTACAAGCTTGAAATGGCGCGTTACCCTCTGCTAAAACATCCTACAAGACAACTGAGATTTTTTAAGAAATCAAATATGATTCCTATAGTGAGTTCTAAACTTCTCAGTATGGTAAACTTGATGCTTGCTCACTCAGGACACATCATCGTATGATATCAATATTCTAAACAGTTAAACTTTTGCCTATTCCTCCAGAATTTCCACTAAATTTTCAATCGTCACATCAAAGGTGCGAGCTAATTTGTGGATAGCAGTAAAGTCAACTGTTGTCATTGCCGGACGACGCGCATAACTTCTAACTGTGCTGTAAATTACCCCAGAACGGTCAGAAACTTCCTTTAGTGTCCATCCTTTCTCTTTTGCTAGTTCTCGAATCTTTAATCTGACTAATCCCATATTTGATAACTGATGCATTTGCACCGCTCAATTTAATATGAGAAATGAAAAAGGGTAGACGTGTGCTTCTACAAAAAAGCAAGCTACATGGAGCGTATCGTAGAGAAACCGCTTGTGGTCGGACATCGCCTCTCGGTCTAGCAAACTCTCATGCGATCGCTACAATTTACTGAAAGCTAGAAACATGAAATCAAATGGTTATTTCCTATATTACCAATATCAAAAGCAAAAGCCTCTGTCCTGAGATACTCAAAAATTACTCACTAATCGCCAAGTTTGCAAACACTTACAATATTTGTGACAACTGAGTTGTGGAAAGTGGTCGGTTGATGACAACAATGCTTTCAGTAGAAAGATTCTCACAAACAAGACTTCTATACCACCGAGAAAACCGTACTTTAAAGAGATCGTAAATTGTCAAATATAATCTCGTGAACACGCTTTACAGAACTATACAGTGTAAATAAGAATAATAACTTAACCGAAGTAAAATTTTCC
Source organism: Nostoc edaphicum CCNP1411 (assembly GCF_014023275.1). NCBI lineage: Bacteria > Bacillati > Cyanobacteriota > Cyanophyceae > Nostocales > Nostocaceae > Nostoc > Nostoc edaphicum. The sequence goes on along the minus strand of NZ_CP054698.1, from coordinate 3,026,229 downwards.
TGAATACAGGCAACTAATGCTGTCATAGGGAAAAGCAGTGAGTAGAGGAGAGAGAAAACGATGAGGGACCCTTATCTGTTGGCAGCAGGCTTGTTAACAGGATTAGCAATACCAGCATCGGCTCTTCCACATCTGTCAATTGTCCTGCCCGAAAGTTCTAAGTTCCTGTGGGATTTAAAACAGGGTTCGCAGGCAATAGTCAGTACAAAAATTATCCCCAGCGTTGATCTCTCCTTACCAGAACTCAGCGGCCAAGCGTTCCAACCCCTAAAAAGTTCGCAGCCAACAGTAGGTGAGAAAAACGTCCCTAGCGTACCAGAATTCAGCAGTCAGGGACTACCAGCCGCAACAGAGTCATTAATCAACCCCAGCGCCCAAGCAACTAGCCTCTTATTGACATCTGGCAATCAGCTTTACTACCAAAGATTGGCGGCTCTGAAAACAGGTCAGATTTATACACGCGTAAATAGTGATAATTTGCAATCATTGTGGGAGTCGATCAAGAAACGTCAACTAACTTATGACGACTGGAAAAGTTTATTAGCTTTAGAAGCAAGAGCGATCGCTCAAGGTCAAGGTGCCAATCATCTAAGTATCTTAGTTGGTGATTCTTTAAGCATGTGGTTTCCTAGAGAAAAACTACCTGCTGGTAAATTGTGGCTAAATCAAGGCATATCTGGAGATACTTCCAGTGGCGTTTTAAAAAGATTGGGAGCATTTTCGGCAACACGGCCAAATGTAATTTACATTATGGCTGGGATTAACGACTTACGAAAAGGCGATAGCGATCAAGCAATTTTGCGTAATTATCGCCGGATTGTCCGTCGTTTACGGCAGACTCATCCCCAAAGTCAAATCATTGTCCAATCAATTTTGCCGACTCGCCTACCAAAACTTTCCAATAGCCGCATTCGTAACATCAACACACAACTAACCCTGATTGCCAAACAAGAAGGCGCTAATTATCTAAATATTTATAGCTGGTTTACGGATATGGAAGGCAATTTGCGCCCAGAGTTGACTACAGATGGATTGCACCTGTCTCAAGAAGGATATGATGTGTGGCGAACAGCACTACAGCAGATAGAATACAAGCTCACTCAGCGTGAGTAATTGAGCGATCGCTTGACCGACATTTTGAGCGATGTCTACGACGGGCTGCGCCTACGCAATTTTGACATTTATGGAAGTTACTGACAGCGATACCATCAACATCCGTTCTGTAATTGAACACCAATTGGCAGCCTTTAAAAAGGATGATGCCCAAGGTGCTTTTGCCTTCGCTAGTCAAGCAATTCAGGCGCAATTCGGAAACCCAGAAAATTTTATGCAGATGGTAAAGACAAGCTATCCGGCAGTATACCGTCCTCGTTCTGTTTTTTTTGAAAAGGTAACATCCATCCAGGGAAACATAACTCAACCAGTGCTGCTACTTTCTCCTGATGGAGTTCCCTTGAGGGCTTTATATTTCATGGAAAAACAGCCCGATAATATCTGGAGGATTAACGGTTGCTTTCTAGTTTCTCTAGAAGGCAAATAAATTAAAAATCTTATGCTTTAACGCCCAAGGCTTCCCGATTTAAAACCTGATTCAACTTACCGCTACGATAACCTTCCAAATCTAAGGTTACATAGATAAATCCAAAATCTTGGAATGCAGAAACTAATGTTTGTAAATCATTAGTCAACACAAACTCTTTAATTTGTTCTGGTGGTAATTCAATGCGTGCTGTATCCCCTTCCGATCGCACACGCAAATTCTGCCAACCTAGCTTTCGCAGATACATTTCTCCTCTACCGACTCGTTGCAACTTAGCGACAGTAATCTCTTCACCGTAAGGAAACCGAGAACTGAGGCAAGGTTGAGCAGGTTTATCCCACCAAGGTAAACCAAGTTGTTGCGAAAGTTGGCGAACTTCAACTTTGCTGACACCCACTTCTGCTAAGGGCGATCGCGCCCCTCTTTCCTTAGCCGCCTGAATTCCTGGGCGATAATCATGCAAATCATCAGCATTTACCCCATCGACTACATAGGGATAACCCAACTCTAAAGCTAAAGGTTTGAGAGTGTCGTGCAATTCACTTTTGCAAAAATAACAGCGATTAACCGGGTTAGAGGTGTAATTGGGATTTTCCATCTCGTGAGTCTGGACGATTTCATGACGAATCCCAATAGTTGCAGCTTGAATTTTGGCGTCTTCCAACTCTTCTGGTAATAGCGAAGGAGAAACAGCAGTGACAGCCAAAGCGCGATCGCCCAACACATCATAAGCAATTTTGGCAACCAAAGTGCTATCAACGCCCCCAGAGTAGGCAATCAACGCCTGCTCCATTTCTCTAAATAAGGCTCTTAATTGCTCAAATTTTTCTGTAAGCATCATTTCCCAATCCTGCCAAAACCCTATAGCACCCAATAAACACTATTGTAGTCATGAATTATGGGGCATTGAGCATGGGGCATTGGGGCAGGGGGAAGTGTCAGAGGAGAGGAATTTTCCCCCTGCTCCCCACTCCTCATTCCTCATCAACCGAGTTTGGTGCTTTACTGTACTTGGCCACCAGACTGGCTAAAAGTGGTAAATCAATTGGTTTAGAAATATAGTCATCTACTCCCGCGGCTAGACAAGTTTCGCGATCGCCTTTCATTGCCATTGCTGTTTGAATAATTACCGGAATCGTCCGATATTGTGGATGTTCTCGCAGTTGTTGCACCAAGTTAAGACCATTTCCATCTGCTAGATAAACATCCATTAAAATCACCACAGGCTCTAACTCAGTTAGAGTTTCCCACATCTCGGCAGCATTCTTAACCCAAGTCACTTGATATCCCAATTTACGTAGATAAATTTGCATCAAATCAGCGTTGGGTAAGTCATTTTCTACCAGCAAAATTTCTACAGAAGAACTAGGGGTGAAAGGCAGAGGATATGAGGAAAATTTTGCTTCCCTTGCTCCCTCATCTTCCCCTACTTCCTCATCTCCTCCCACTCCCACCTCTTGCTTAAGGGGAAGTACGAGGGTAAAACGGGAGCCGCGATCTACTTCAGATTCAACTTTCACCGAACCACCATGAATTTGGGCAAGTTTCTGAGTCACTGCTAAACCCAAACCAGTACCTTCAACACCATCAGCTACGGCCTTGGCAATTTGGAAATAGGGTTGAAACAGTTGAATTTGGTCTTCTTGAGAAATGCCACTGCCAGTATCCCAAACTGTAAAATGCACAGATACACCTTTGGAAACAACCTGTAAACCAACACTTCCTTTACTAGTAAACTTTAGGGCGTTGAAGAGTAAATTCAACAGCATTTGCTTGAGTCGTAAGGGGTCAGCTACTAGGGTTGTGATATCAGGTTCAAGTTCTAAGCACAGTTTCAAACCCTTATTTGCGGCTTTCTCTTTCACCAGTGCCAAAACGTTGCTACACAGCACTGGCACATCTACTTTTTCCCACTGCACTTCCAGCTGATTTGCTTCAATTTTAGAGAGATCCAAAATATCATTAATCAGAGCTAGCAGGTGCTTGCCGCTAGACTGAATGATATTTAAATACTCTTGCTGGCGTTCTCTAGTTGGTTCGTACCCTGGAGCTAAAAGCAGGTGGGTAAAACCAATAATAGAACTAAGTGGTGTGCGAATTTCGTGACTGGTATTTGCCAAAAACTGATTTTTGAGTTGATTGGTGCGCTCCAATTCTTGATTAGAATTACTTAACTGTTGATACCGTTGCTCCCAAGATAGGATGTGTCTAAGTTGCACCAAAGCTGTAGTACAGTACTTGGCAGACCTTGCCATCAATTGTGATCTGAGTTGAGCTTGTGATTGTATGAGCGACTCACGATCAGAGCTTAGGGGCGTTGCCGCGATAATTAGCCAACCTATGACGCTGCCAGAATCATCAGCCAACCGCCAAGCACTGGGTGGTTGTTGATTCTCAAGCTGTTGCAAATCTTCGAGTTTTATGACCTCTTGCAATCTCAACAGCAGCTTTTTTTCTGCTGTCAGCACTTCTAGAAATAAAGGTTGTGAGTTTGGGGATGGAGAACGAGAAATATAGCAAACTGTGGCAACAGTTTCTTGTGGTTGAAACAGAGCGATGCCTACGGCACAATCTGCAAGCACCAGATTACTGCTGTTAACAGCACTGTTAATTTCGTTAACCACAGTTTGGAGAATTTCCGCTTGTGCGGCTCCTGCCTGTGGGACAGTGTTACAAGCAGAAAGCAGGCAATCATTAAGGCGACTTTGCAACTTGTTCAAGCTGCTCTCCAGCCACAGCTGTGCGCGAAGTTGCTCAATTGTTCTCAAAAGTTTTGGCGTTACATCTATCTGTGAGTTCTGGTCTGATAAGCTTGAATACTGCTGCATGGTCAACTAGACCGCTGAACAAGTTTAGCTTCGCATAAAAATCCGAATAGGATTCTATGTATATTAGCCGACAATTCTTTTTTATTTATAAACCATAACTTATGTTGTTATAAACCATAGCTTATGATGTCGAGTTTAGCAGCTAGACCAAAAAAAATATTTTATGAGCCACTGACCTAAAATTTTTTAAAAGCAACTTAAGACTTATGGATACACAATTCGCCCAACTAATCGTTAATGGGATTGCGGTGGGGAGCATTATTGCTTTAGCCGCAGTCGGACTCACTCTTACCTATGGAATTTTACGGCTATCGAACTTTGCTCATGGTGACTTTCTCACTTTAGGAGCCTATCTGACTTGGCTGATAAACACTATTGGAGTTAATATTTGGCTGTCAATGATTTTGGCGGCGGTGGGAACAGTAGCAGCAATGCTGTTATCGGAAAAGTTGTTATGGTCAAAGATGCGCTCTATTCGTGCTACTTCCACTACGCTGATTATTATTTCTATCGGACTTGCCTTATTTCTTCGCAATGGGATTATTTTTATCTGGGGTGGCAAGAACCAAAATTATAATTTACCTGTTACTCCGGCTTTAGATATTTTGGGTTTAAAAGTGCCGCAAAATCAATTATTGGTATTGGGGTTGGCGGTGCTAGCAATTTTGGCGCTGCATTACCTGCTGCAAAATACCAAAATTGGCAAGGCAATGCGAGCAGTTGCCGACGATCTGGACTTAGCTAGGGTTTCAGGTATCAATGTCGACCGAGTAATTTTCTGGACTTGGCTAATTGCCGGCACTCTTACGTCATTGGGTGGAAGTATGTATGGGTTAATTACAGCCGTGCGCCCCAATATGGGTTGGTTTCTAATTTTACCATTATTTGCCTCAGTAATACTTGGTGGCATTGGCAATCCCTACGGTGCGATCGCAGCAGCTTTTATCATTGGCATCGTCCAGGAAATTAGCACTCCTTGGCTGGGTTCACAGTATAAACAAGGTGTAGCACTATTGATCATGATTTTGGTGCTACTCATTCGTCCCAAAGGTTTATTCAAAGGAACGATTTGAGCAGCACCATTCCACTTCTAATTATTCAATAATGTGGAAATAGTAGGCTGCTACCAGGAAATTGATAGCCAATAAGAACAGTGCCCAGCCTGTGCGATAAGCGTAGGGAGGTTTAGCTCCACTGTCGGCAACTGCGGAATTCTTAGCTTTAGCAGTCATAATGCGATTCTCCTAATGTCAGGACTTTTTAAGAAATACCAAACTGGCGTACCAAATACCCAAATTCTTTAAGAATATTTGTGTGAAGTTGGGAATTGGGCACAACAGTTCCGAGTTCCGAGTTCCGAGTTCTGAGTAAAGAAGTAAGATTTCCCACTCAGCACTCAGCACTCAGCACTCAGCACTACTACTTCCCCACTCCCTCCTCTCCAGCATGATAGGAACTGCGAACCAGAGGCCCAGAACGAACATGATTGAATCCCATTTCCCATGCTAATATGCCAAGTTGCTCGAATTCCTCTGGATTCCAATATTTTTGGACTGGCAGATGTTCAAGAGTTGGACGCATATACTGCCCGATAGTCAGGCGATCGCACCCCACAGCCCTTAAATCGGTCATTGCTTCAACGACTTCATCAAGTGTTTCTCCGTGTCCTAGCATCAAACCTGATTTGGTGGGAATTGTCGGATCGATTTCTTTGACTATAGCCAGCACCAAGAGCGAGCGATCGTACTTGGCACCCCGACGCACTGGCCCAGTTAACCGTCGTACTGTCTCAATATTGTGATTGAAACAAGCTGGTTTGGCTTTCACAATCATCGCTATCCGCTGGCGTTGACCTGATTCCCCAACACCAGCACCACCCCAAAAATCTGGGGTCAGCACCTCAATTTGAGTCTCTGGGTTTAACTGGCGGATAGTCGCGATCGTCTGCACAAAGTGCCCTGCGCCTTGATCGGGCAAGTCATCACGAGCTACAGAAGTCAGCACCACATAACGCAATCCTAAAAGCTGCACCGCCTGTGCGATCTTTTGGGGTTCCTCTAAATCAAGAGGCATTGGTGCATGACCTTTATCTACTTGACAGAAAGCACAAGAGCGTGTGCAAGTAGGCCCCATTAGTAAGAAAGTTGCAGTTTTTTGGGCATAGCACTCTCCCCGGTTGGGACAGCGTCCTTCTTCGCAAATCGTGTGAATCTGGCGCTGCTTAATAATGCGTTGTACGGTAGAGATTTCACTGGCTTTGCCAATAGGGCGACGTAACCAGCTAGGCATTGCCATAATTTCAGACTTGAGTTCGGCTTGTTGTGACGAAATCATAGACATTCAAGCAAGATCCAAAGGAACTGTGGGGCAAGTTTAAGCTTTAAATATCACGATGACATAAATTGCCCATAACAAAAATAGAAGTTTTGCAAAACACATCTAGCAATGTCATTTATACCGAAATATACTATCCCCCAATTGCTAGAAATTTTGTATATAGTGGGAGGATTCTCAAGGACAATCGGCAAGGCCGCTATTTACACTTATAGTTTCTGTTAGAGCAAACAGTCGTGGCAAGCAACAAGATTTTAGTTATCGATGACACTACAGTTGTCAGAGTAAAAGTACGAGAAATGTTGCCTCCGGGCAATTTTGAGGTACTGGAAGCAAAAGATGGTTTGGAAGGACTAAATTTTATCCTTCAGGAAAAACTCAGCCTGATTATGCTGGATTTCCTGTTGCCTAAAATGAGTGGCTGGGAGGTTTTCCAGAAAGTTCAAGCCGATCCGGAGTTAAGGAAAATTCCTTTAGTGATTATGTCTGGTCGCAAGGAAGAGGTGACCGAGAAAATTACAGAACCCTTTGAATATTTTGAATTTCTGGGCAAGCCTTTTGATCAGAAGCAACTAATTAGCGCAATTAAGTTAGCTATGACCAAGGCGAAACAGCCGCGCCCAGAACTCGTAGCAGTAGGAGCAGCAGTTGCTGTTAAAAATAGCACGGCTACAGCTTCTGGTGTTGCAACTGCTACGATGCCTACGGTGGCAAGCAACGTAGCCCCTAGTGTCGCAAATACTGCGATGCCTACGGCGGCAAGCAACGCAGATCCTAGTACTGGAGGAGTCTCCAACGCAGAAATTAATGCGTTGAACGAGAAAATTGTCAAAATGCAAGCAGAAATTGATGGTTTGAAGAAACAGCTAACTCAGGTTGTGACTTTTATTAAACAAAAAATCAAGTAGCATTTGTACTCCTTATTATTATCGCAGCCAAAAATACACCGTCTCTAATAACGGGTGTCCGATTAAAAGCGGGTAAAAATAGTTAGTTCAAAAACACTTATGTTGACAAATCAACGTTGACAACAAAATTCAAAAACAGGAAAAAATAACTAGCGATTATCTGCACCTCTATAATTTCTGAATTTTGAATTTTAAATTATCCATACTCCTATGGTGAAGTCAGCTACACATAGCGTCTTTACATGAGAAGGAGTTGAACTCAGTTGTTAGTCTAGAAAATCAGCCCAATACTCATGAAACCTGCCACAGTTTCCTCTTAAGCTAAGGAGAACGGCAGGCTTTTTTGTTATTTAGTCTGCTCATCCAAAATCTGCATCAAAATTTGCAAGCTAGTCCATAGATAAAAAGTAACAAGAGCAAATATTTGTCAGATACATTTGGTAGCAATATCCTTATAAACCTTATAGCTTTATACCAAAGTTAGCCTTTCCATAATTACATAGTTCAAGATTCAGATATTCGCGAAAATTATATTATAAATTATATTTTTTAAGACAAATTAAACAAAAAAAAAGCCTATTTAATGATACGGACAGTCTTAGCACGGGAATAATAAGCCATAGAAACAAGAATTATGAGCATAGTTTGCAATGTTAGTAGTATTAGATACTTTATATGCATTTCCTGGTTATCGCATTACCGAGGATATTTACTCAGGTAGTAAAACCCTGGTTTATCGGGCCATTAGAGAAAAAGACAAAAAACCAGTCGTTCTCAAATTGATGCGGAACGAATATCCGACGTTCGCGGAAATCGCCCAGTTCCGAAATCAATATATCATCACCAAAAACCTTGAGCTTCCTGGCATAGTCAAAACTTATAGCTTAGAAAGCTACCGTAACAGCTACGTCTTAGTAATGGAAGATTTTGGCGGCATTTCCCTCCAAGACTGGCGACTGGAGGACAAGGGGAAGAAGGAAAACTGGCTTTCCCTCAATGAGTTTTTCCATATTGCTATTAAAATTGCTTCTACCCTTGAAGGACTGCATCGCGATCGCATCATTCACAAAGACATCAAGCCTGCCAATATCCTAATAAACCCTACCACAGATGAAATAAAACTCATCGACTTTAGTATTGCCACCCTCCTACCAAGAGAAATCCAATTTCTTACGAATCCCAACATCTTAGAAGGCACCCTGGCTTACATTTCCCCAGAACAAACTGGAAGGATGAACCGAGGTATCGACTACCGCACTGATTTTTATTCCCTTGGTGTTACTTTCTTTCAACTCCTTACCGGACAGTTACCCTTCACCAGCAAAGATCCGATGGAGTTAGTTTACTCTCACATTGCCAAACAACCGCCAAGAGCAAGCCGAATTAACTCTAATATTCCATCAATTTTGTCTGACATCATCAGTAAGCTAATGGCAAAAAATGCCGAAGACCGCTATCAGAGTGTCTTGGGGTTAAAGCATGACTTAGAGATGTGCCAAAACCAGTGGCAAGAAACAGGAAATATTGCACCCTTTGAACTAGGTGTGAGAGACGTCTCAGATCGTTTCGTAATCCCTGAAAAACTCTATGGTCGCCAAAGTGAAGTTGAAACCCTACTTGCTGCTTTTAAGCGCGTTACAGAGGGGGCAACAGAAATGATCTTAGTCGCGGGTTTCTCTGGCATTGGCAAAACGGCTGTGGTCAATGAAGTCCACAAACCGATTGTGCGGCAGCGTAGTTACTTCATCAAAGGAAAATTTGACCAGTTTCAACGCAATATTCCTTTATCAGGATTGGTGCAAGCCTTTCGGGATTTAATCGGGCAACTGCTCTCGGAAACTGATGCCCAAATTCAACGCTGGAAAGCCAAAATTCTGCGGGAATTGGGTACACAAACTCAGGTGATTATTGATGTAATTCCTGAACTCGAACAAATTATTGGCAAGCAACCTCCGGTTACAGAACTGTCTGGTAGTGCTGCCCAAAATCGGTTCAATGTATTGTTTCAAAAATTCATCCAAATATTCACAACGAAAGAACATCCTTTAGTTCTCTTTATTGATGACTTGCAATGGGCAGATATAGCTTCTTTAAAATTAATTCAGTTATTAATGTGTGAAAGAGCATTGTCTTCTCTATCAAACGATACAGAACAGATGTTTGAAAACAAGGGTGGATTCTTGTTAGTTGGTTCCTATCGAGATAATGAAGTTTCCAAAGCACATCCACTCTATTTGACATTACAGGAGGTTGAACAATCAGGAGCAATTATTAATACGATCACCCTAGCACCATTAAATCAGGGTGACTTAAATCATCTCATTGCTGATAGCCTACATTGTCCTGAAGTAGTTGCGGTTCCTCTCACCCAGATGGTCTTTGCCAAAACTAAAGGCAACCCCTTCTTTTCCGTTCAATTTCTCAAATCTTTAAACGATGATGGCTTAATCGTATTAAACTTTGATGTTGGTTATTGGCAATATGATATTTCAAAAGTTAAAAAATTAGCTCTCACAGATGATGTAGTAGAATTTATCGGACTGCAAATAGAAAAATTGCCCATATATACCCAAAAAGTTCTGAAGCTTGCTGCCTGTATTGGTAATCAATTTGACTTAAAAACTTTAGCGCTTGTCCATGAAAAATCTGTAGTAGATACTGCATCAGACTTGTGGCAAGCATTACTTGATGGTCTAGTTTTACCACAGACTGAAAATTACAACATCTTTTCAAAAGATAATACTAATCAAGAATTTATTGTTCATGGAATAGAATCTACACAATTTCCAATTTCTAATTTACAGTTACCTAAATATAAATTTGTCCATGACCGCGTGCAGCAAGCTGCTTATTCTTTAATTACCGAAGAAGAAAAAAAGCCAATTCACTTAAAAATTGGGCTACTATTATTCAACAATATTCCTGTTGCAGAACAGGAAGAAAAGATTTTTGAACTTGTTAATCAATTTAATATCGCAGCGGAATTTATCTCCCCTCAAGCTAAACGAGATGAACTGGCCCAGATGAATCTAATTGCTGGACGTAAAGCTTTAGCATCAACAGCTTATCTTGCTGCTGTGAAGTATTTAACTACTGGTATTCAATTGCTGACAGATGATAGTTGGCAGACGAAATATGAGCTAATCCTAGCTTTGTATGAGACAGCCGCAGAGGCGGCGTACTTGGACGGCGACTTTGAGCAAACCGAGCAGTTAGCAGAGATAGTGTTGGCACGAGGGAAAACTCTCATAGATAAAGTTAAAGTTTACAAAGTAAAAATTAAAGTCTATGGAGCGCAAAACCAAGCACTCAAAGGAATTAATACTGCACTAGCTTTTTTGAAGCTTTTTGGAGTGGAGTTTCCTAAACATCCAAGCCAATCTGATGTTCAGCTAGTAATGGCAGAAATAGCATCAAATCTAGCTGGGAGGCGTATTGAAGATTTAATTAATCTGCCAGAAATGACAGAAGCTAAAATACTGGCAGTTATGAGTATTCTATCAACTACTCATGCTTTGACCTATCAAGCTATTCCTGAGCTATTCCCACTTATTCTTGTTAAACAGATAAACTTATCCCTACAATATGGCAACGCACCATTGTCTGCCTTTGTCTATGTTAATTATGGACTAATACTGTGTGCGCTAGTGGGAGATATTGAGTCCGGCTATCAATTTGGTAAACTAGCTGTAAATCTTTTGTCTAGGTTACAAATTAAAGAAATTAGTGCGAAAGTACTTGGATCTTTTCATCCACTTGTTAGACCTTGGAAGGAGCAAGCCAAGGAAATATTAAAACCTTTGTTGGAAGCTTACTCTATCGGTATTCAAACAGGAGATTTAGAGTACGCAGCTTATTCTCTACACGCTTATTCTTACTGTTCATATTTTATCGGTAGAGAACTGTCAGGGCTAGAACAAGAAATGGCAAATTACAATAATGCCATTAGACAAATCAAGCAAGAAACAGTATTTCAATGGGGTACTGTTTATCGGCAGAGTGTATTGAACTTGCTAGGGCGTGCAGAAAATTCGTCTTGTTTAATTGGTGAAGTTTATAACGAAGATAAAATGCTGCCGATTCACTTGGAAACTAAAGATGGACTCGGACTTCTATATCTGTATGTCAGCAAACTTCATCTCTGTTATCTATTTCATGAATTCCATCAGGCAGTTGAAAATGCCACACTGGCGAAAAAATATTTAGATGCAGCAACAGGACATCTAGTTATTCCAGTTTTCCATTTTTATGATTCTTTGGCAGGTCTGGCTGTGTATTCTGACGTATCCGGCTCTGAGCAAAAATCCATTCTCGATCGGGTTCAAGCCAATCAAGAAAAAATGGAGCATTGGGCACATCATGCTCCAATGAATTATTTGCACAAATATTATCTTGTAGAGGCTGAACGCTATCGGATTGGAAGTAAATATCTCGAAGCAATGGAATTCTACGATCGCGCTATCTTGCTTGCCAAAGAACATGAGTATATTAATGAAGAAGCCCTTGCTCAAGAACTTACTGCCAAATTCTATTTAGAATGGGGTAAACATAAGATTGCCCAAACCTACCTAATAGATGCTTACTATAGCTATGTTCGCTGGGGAGCGTTAGCCAAAGTTGACGATTTGGCAAAACGCTATTCCCAATTACTGGCTCCTATGTTTCAGCAAGAAAAACTGAGTATCCATTCCAGCGAGGAAAGCACTTCTTTACATAACACATCTATATCATCTTTATCTACCCTGAGTAATCAACAAACTGTTATTGGCTCGAAGACAAGTATTTCTGATTCTCTGGATTTAGCCGCATTCATTAAAGCATCTCAAGCACTCTCTGGCGAAATCGAGCTTGAGCGACTACTTTCTACTTTGATGGAAGTTGTGATGGAGAATGCAGGAGCTTCTAAATGCGCTTTAATTTTGAGTGAAGGTGATAACTTAGCATTAACTGTTACAGCAGTTTGTTCAAGTTCAAATTTTGATCATACCCACACCGAGTTTCCATCAACTTCTTTGGAGTCAAGTTACGATGTTCCCATTACTTTGATTAACTACGTTAAACGATCTAGAGAAATTTTGGTTATTGATGATGCAATGACTGTTTCCTTTTTAGTAGGTGATAGCTACATTCTGAGTGAAGAACCTAAGAGTTTGTTGTCTATACCTCTTCTAAATCAAGGTAAATTGATTGGAATTATTTACCTAGAAAATCATTTAACGACAGGAGCATTTACACGCGATCGCATAGAAATCCTTAAACTCCTTACTACTCAAGCAGCAATATCCCTAGAGAATGCTATCCTCTACAGAAATTTGGCACAAGCTAAAGAAAGCTTGGAGGAATACAACCATACCCTAGAGGAAAAAGTCCAGGAAAGAACGCAGGAACTCAACGACAAAAATCACTGTTTGCAACAAACTCTACAAGAATTGCAACGTACCCAAATCCAATTGATTCAAAGTGAAAAAATGTCTTCTTTAGGACAAATGGTGGCAGGAATTGCCCATGAAATCAATAACCCTATTAACTTTATTAATGGCAATATTACTCATGCTAGTGAGTATGTCCAAGATTTGCTGGATTTGGTAGTTGCTTATCAGCAGGAATATCCCCGTCCTTCGCCTTTAATTGAGGAAAAAGCTGAGGAGATTGATATAGATTTTCTATCAGAAGACTTGCCAAAGATTCTAGATTCAATGAAAGTGGGGAGTTCGCGTATCCGGAATATTGTTTTAGGCTTACGCAACTTTTCTCGCCTAGATGAATCTGAGATGAAGCCTGTGGATGTTCATGAGGGAATAGACAACAGCTTAATGATTTTACAACACCGATTTAAAGAAAAGAGCAATTTTACTGAAATTGAAGTCATCAAAGAATACGGAAAATTACCGGAAGTTATTTGTTACCCTGGTCAACTCAATCAGGTGTTTATGAATATCTTGAGTAATGCAATCGATGCTTTACAAGAGGCATTTTTCATTGATCATCCATCATTGGTAAATGACAAAGAACAAACAACAAAACAAATAGACGCGTCAGCGGCTTCTCATAGAGTAGGACAAATTCACATCTTTACTGAACTAACAGATTATAATACGGCGATAATTAAGATTGCCGATAACGGTTCTGGTATGACAAAAGCAGTGCAGCAGAAAATCTTTGACCCATTTTTTACCACTAAGTCGGTAGGAAGTGGTACGGGGTTGGGGTTGTCGATTAGCTATCAGATTATTGTGGACAAACACAAGGGTAGTTTAACCTGTGATTCCACATTAGGAAAGGGGACTGAGTTTACTATTGAGATACCGATGCAACAGTCAGATATCTAGACTATGGCAATTTTATTTTATTTTATTTGCTCTCTACTGAGATGCTCAGATCCCCGACTTCTTGAAACAGTCGGGGATCTTTTTGTTCGTAACTCTTGCACGGATTGCTATAGTAACACTTCTTTTAAAATACAAAGTTGGGTTAAGTAAAATGAAACCAAACATTTGTAAGTTTGTCGAGTTTTGCTCCACTCGACCCAGTCTAAAATTCTAAAAACCCAGTTTTTGTGACAAACTAGGTGATTTCTAAGACTCATCAAAACAACTCTGACAAGCTACTAGGATACGGATGCAGTTTTCATCTTCACTAAAGACTCTAAAGGCTCACGTCGTCCTGTAACTATCATCTTGATTCCACTAGCAGGTGCTAGGGTAAAACCTCGGCGCTGAAGTCGCTCAGGTTGCTCATTAACTAATGCGAACTGATAACGTGACAGGATGGTGGCTAATACTAGTTTCATTTGAAATAAGGCTAAAGCCTCACCCATACAACGACGGACACCACCACCAAAAGGCAGAAATTCATAGGGAGAAAATTGGCGTTCTATAAAGCGCTCTGGTCGAAACTCCTTAGGTTGAGGATATAAATCTTCGCGTTGATGAGTAAGATAAACACTGGGAAGCAATACTGTTCCAGTCTCTAAAGGATGTCCCAAAAGTTCAACTGATTCTCGTACCACTCTAGGGAATAAAATCATCAAAACAGGATGAATTCGCAAGGTTTCATTACAGACAGCAGTGAGATATGGTAGCCGATAAATGCTCATAGGATCTGGGAAATCACCAAGGGTATCCAGTTCCTTGAAAAGTTTTTCACGGACTAGCGGCTTATGGTAAATCCAATAGAATCCCCAAGCTATTGCTGTTGCAGTAGTTTCATATCCTGCAATTATTAGGCTCATCAACTGATCGCGCAATTGATGATCTGTCATTAATTGACCAGTTTCATCTTGAGCTGACATCAGTAAGGAGAGGATATCGACGCGTTCTGAATTAGGTTTTTGTCGGCGTTCGGCAATTTCGGCATAGAGCAATTGATAGATTGTCTCCCGATCGCGCAGAAACTTTCCCCAAGGACTCCAAGCTCCTAAATCCTGTTGCAAGAATCGGAAAAAGAAAAAACTGGAAGTGACAGGTGAGCGAAACAAATCTAACATCAATGGCAGTAGATGCTTAAGTTTCTCAAATCTTTCTCCTTCATACAAGCCTAATACAATCTGTAAGATGAGTTCCAAGGATATGTTCTGTGCGACATTACGAGCCAAAAAGGGCTGATCAAGTGGTAACTGACTAAAAACTCTATCGCTCAGATTACAGATTAGTTGGCCGTAGACTTGCATTCGCTGTCCATGAAAACAAGGCGTCATCAATTGTCGTAGCCATTTGTGAGGACTGCCATCAAGCATGAGGATTGAATTTTCTCCCACAAAGGCTTCAGTAATTCTGTTGAGTTCACCAGCAGCTACAAATTTCTTTCTATCATTCGTTAAAATTTCTTGGATTGCCTGAGGATGATTCACAAATACTATAGTGTCCCCAAAGCCAATTGTCCTACCAGTAAAAATATCCGGATATTTTTGAGTTGCATTTTCCATGTAGCCCACAGGGTCAGCAACCCAATGAAGCTTTTGTAGTAAAGAAGGAGTTTTGAGAGGATTAGGTAGTTGCATGTGAATTTTAAGTCCAAACCAAAATCTAAAATTGTATTAGCAGGGATAAACCTTTAACAGAATAAGATGGGGTTCATCTGTGATCAACTTTCAAGGCACTAGTGTACCTCTTAGGTATTTTTATTTGTTCTCAAAATAGAGTGAAATTTTATTGAGTTAACTCCAATCTTTCTATAGTTTGGTAGCGACCAGAGTGATAATACCAAGTCAGGTTAGCAGATATCCAGCTATGTATTCCTGATATGTAATTGGCAAGTTCAGTATCTAATTGTTCTCCAAAAGATGGAATAGATAATTCAAACTCTTTTAAGTGGCATAATTCTTGATCGTGTATTTTGCTAGCTGCAATAATTGATGTTTCTAAAGAAAGATTTTGTTGATAATGAATTAGTAATACTAAATTATGAACATCGCCACTTGACATTTCTCTATGTACAGAGAAAATATCATTACACCAGGCAAGAATGTTAATTGTCATCACTTTTAACTCTTTCATCACCTCATGATTCCGAAGAAAATCAGGAATTGTTAAATGATTACAAAATTCCATCAATGCAAGGCAAAGATACCCCCCTAAACTTAACCTACGTATAAGCATATAACTCTCAATATCGGGTGTAATTTCTTGTGCTCGGTTAATTGCTTCTTGGACACATCCATCGAAGTAGCCTTCATAGCGAGCAACAAAGTAATGAAACCATTCTTGACTGCTTCTTTGAAGTATCCGTTTTCGTAAATCATTTAAGGCATAAGCAAGTGGTATATCCTTACTCGTAAGTTCTGCGCCATTCAATACTTCCAAAAATCTTCTATGAAAATCTTTGAGAACATTAGGTTCTCTTCCTAAATTTGATAAATCACATTGGTCATCCCAAATAAACACCCAGCTTAACCAATCATTTGCAATTTTCAATTCTTCAAGCTGGCAGTTAGGATAAGCACTTGCTGCTAGGAAGAAAAACTTTGATTTGCAAAAACGCCTATAAGATGATTCATTAGCCAAGAGGTTAAAGCGAGTTACCCATTCAAGAGCATACTCTTCTAGAACATCAACATGCTTATTAATCTGGGATGGAAATGGACAGTATAGACCAGGGTAAAGTAATTGGTTCATAAAAAGTGTATTAGTTTTAAGTACTGAGAAAAAATGAATTGCATTAGAAGAAAGACAATATCTCAATAAATTTATTAAGAGTCTTTGAAAAAACTTTTTGAAAAATTCACAGCAATACGACTTTAATAAAATTTGTAAATGATACTTACGCCACTATGAGTAACGTGTAAATCTATATGAATATTTCAAAAGTTATTTAGCTATTGTTCAATGTTTTTTATTAAAAAATAACCGTAATTATCTGGAATTCTATTTTTTAATAAAAATAGCTATCTTTGTGTCTATTCATGTCGTGTCTATTCATGAGAAATGCTGTTGACGAACTGAAAAAATTAACTTAAGCCCTCAACAATATTTTCTGATAGAGTTCTACTCGTTCTACTCTTATAAAAAGACAAGGGTAATAATCACTAATTTCAGACCGATCACCTTCATGAAAGAGGATCTTCAACTTCGGCGAAAATGAAGATTCATGGTTGATGTCCATGCTGTAGCGATCGCACCAGCTAAAAGCTGTGGGCAATTTGGTGTAAGAATGTTGCTGTTATCAGACTTTTTGGGAACTATAGGATTGTCAGACGAGAAAATTGTCAGTCAGTCTGTAAAAAAAATGGAGATGACTTAGCTGCGATCGCAGGGCAATAGTGAATAAGTAACAAGGAGTTAAATTAATTTAAATACATGAATTACGAGCAAGATATAAAGATGCTTTATGCCCCAGAAGATAGTTTAATTTTAGTAGTAGATGATACTACTACTAATTTAGAAATTGTCTTTGATATATTAATGAATGTAGGATTTAAAGTCATTACAGAAAATGATGGGAAAAGAGCAATTCAACAGGTTGAGTATAGACTACCTGACTTGATTTTATTAGATGTAATGATGCCGGGAATAGATGGCTTTGAAACCTGTAAACTTCTAAAAGAAAATTCAGCTACTTGTGATATTCCTATAATTTTTATGACAGCTAATTCTGATACTGATAGTAAGGTAAAGGGTCTAAGTATAGGAGCAGTTGATTACATCACAAAACCTTTTCATGAAGAAGAATTATTAGCTAGAATTAAAACCCATCTTCAATTACGAAATCTCACAAAAACTTTAGAAAAGCGAGTTGCAGAAAGAACAGCCGCGTTATCTAAAGCATTAAAAGACCTACAAGAATCTCAACTTCAGCTTGTACAGACAGAAAAAATGTCTGCTCTTGGTCAATTAGTAGCAGGAGTTGCTCATGAAATTAATAATCCAGTTGGTTTTATTCATGGAAATCTCGGACACGCTTCAGTATATTTCCAAGACATGATTAATATTATTAACCTCTATCAGCAGCATTATCCTAATCCGGTTCCAGAAATTCAAGAGGAAATTGCAGCTATAGATTTGAAGTATATGCTTGCCGATCTACCTAATTTAATTTCTTCAATGAAAGAGGGAGTTCAGCGCATTCGCAACATTAGTACCAGTTTGAGAACCTTTTCTCGAGCAGATAGCGATCGCAAAATTTATTGCAATATTCATGATGGCATCGACAGTACCATCATGATTCTCAAACACCGCTTAAAAGCATCTGAGAATCGTCCTGATATTCAAGTAATTAAAGATTACGATAGTTTGCCAGAATTAGAATGCTTTATTGGACAACTAAATCAGGTATTTATGAATTTACTAGCTAATGCTATTGATGCTTTAGAGGAGTCTAATGTCGGACGCACCTATATTGAAATTGAAGCAAATCCCAATAAAGTTTTGATTCAGACTACTCTTACTGAAGATAAAAATCATATCTTGATTCGGATTAAGGATAATGGCATGGGAATGTCAACTGATGTCCAGCAAAAAATCTTTGACTATTTATTCACCACCAAGCCTGTGGGTCAAGGCACAGGATTAGGATTATCAATTGCCCGTCAAATTGTTGTCGAAAAACATGGAGGAACTTTAGAAGTAAATTCAGTCTTAGGAGAAGGTTCAGAGTTTATCATTAAGCTTCCCATTCAATAATCATAGTAAGTTACGTTCATCTACATAAACTGTCAGAACCACAAAATTCAGAATTTGTGATGAGCATTACATAAATATTGATTAGAAACAAAAGCAAGCATTAAATTCTCTGAGGAAAGAGATTAAGAGTTACTTTGGATATATTTTGGGGAACCCTAGAACTGTAGTTCCCAGATTGTGTCCTGAAAATTTATGAACAATGCACTTAATCACTCAATAGCTACGCTTAATCTCTCTTTAGAACGCGATATATTTTTACGTACATTAATCAGAGAATTATCTGGCACTTTACAGGATGTAGTTGGCTTAGAAGAAGCTTCTGGATTTATTAGCGTAGTTGGTGAAAGGATGGGAAGGCAGATTAACCAAGATTATAAATCTGCCTTGGAAGTCTCCAACCTTTCTCGTAAACAGGTAGCTGATGTCTTGATTGATTTAAAAAAACGAATTCAGGGCGATTTTTATGTGATTGAGCAGGATGATGAAAAAATCGTCTTTGGCAACCGCGTCTGCCCATTTGGCGAAAAAGTACTTAATCGCCCTGCCATGTGTATGATGACTTCAAACGTCTTTGGGACGATTGCAGCTAATAATCTAGGATATGCGAAAGTAGAATTGCAAGAAACCATAGCACAGGGTGATCCTGGATGTAGAGTTATTGTTTACTTAAAACTTACAGAAGAAGCAGAAGATGCAGAAGGTCGAGAATACTTTAGAGGACTAGAATCTGTGTAAACCCTTCAGCATCAAAATAATTCCGGGATATAAGCTTAGTGCAGATATGTAAAGTAGAATCGAACCCTGAGATTGGAAGCACCATGACTCCTGAACAATTTCTTGAATTTGCCAGAGTTTTACCAGAACCTTTACTTCTGGTGAATGGAGAGGGTCAGTTGTTAGCTACCAATCAACCAGTGGCAGATATGTTGGGGTTACGCCGTCAAGAACTGCAAGGAAGAATGCTTTTTGAAATTGTAATTGAGCCTGCCAACGACATTGTCAGGTATCTGCAAGCTTGTTCAAGTAGCAGGGCAATGGTTATTGGCTCCTTGACTTTACGAAAGAATGATGAGCAAACATTAATATGTCGTAGTCAAGGAGCCGTTATTCAACCTTGGTCTCCTGAATCTTCAGCTTTAATTCTCTTACGCTTGGAAAATAGAACTTTGACCAGCAGTAATTTCGTTCTCCTGAATGAAAAAATTGATGAGTTAGCCAAAGAAGTTCAGAGACGAAAACAGACAGAGGAAGCACTCAAGAAAGCGAATCAAGAGTTAGAAATTCGGGTTGAGGAACGTACCACTGCTTTACAAGAAACATTAAACGAACTACAACTTACTCAAACTCAGCTTATCCAAGCTGAAAAAATGTCTAGTTTAGGTCAGATGGTCGCTGGTATTGCTCATGAAATTAATAACCCAGTGAGTTTTATTTATGGGAACCTTCATCACGCCCATAAATACACTCATGATTTACTAAAATTGGTGCAAATTTATCAACAATTTTGTCCAGAGACTCCTCCAGAAATTCAAGAGCAAGTAGAAGAAATAGACTTAGATTTTCTGATTCAAGACATAACTAAACTTTTCAAGTCAATGCAAGTGGGAGCAGAACGCATTCAGGAAATTGTTAAATCACTGCGTAACTTTTCCAGACTTGATGAAGCAGAACTTAAGCAAGTCAATATCCATGAAGGAATTGATAGTACTTTAATGATTTTGGAGCATCGCCTGCAAGCTAGGCATGAGTACCCAGAAATCAAAGTCATCAAAAAATATAGTCAACTGCCAAATATAACTTGCTATCCTGGTCAACTTAATCAAGTGTTTATGAATATTCTTGCTAATGCGATCGATGCACTGGAGTCGTCGGCGCTTAATAGTCAGTGGTCAGAAGTAAATTCACAAACAACTGACAATCAAAAACGGATAAATAATAATCCCCAAATTCAAATTAAAACTGAGTTAGTCGATGAAAAATGGATCGTGGTTAGTATTGCTGATAATGGTTTGGGAATAAATGAACAAGTTCGCTCAAAGCTATTTGATCCATTTTTTACCACTAAATCTGTGGGCAAAGGTACTGGACTAGGACTATATATAAGCTATCAGATTATAGTTGAAAAACATAACGGACAACTTAGCTGTTTTTCTGTTCCAGGAGAAGGTGCAGAATTTATAATTAGGATACCTATCAATACTTGTCGGTTAAGGGGGAAAGGGGAAGGTGGGGCCCCCTCTGGGGATAAGGGGCGGGGGGAAAGGGAAATTAAAAACCTTTAACTCTTACTTTTTAACCCTTTCCCAAAACCAAACTTTGGGTTCAAAATGCTTAACCGAGTAGTATTGGGATACCTATTAATTCAGTCTCATAAAATTTCAGTTAAAAGATATAACAAACGCCTGTCTGCTAATTAGCAAACAGGCGTGTCGCTGAGTACAAAGTTTAGTTGAAACTCGGTTAAATCTTAGCAGTAGAATCAACTGAGGGTTGAGACTGACTAACCGAATCTAACTTTGGCAAAAGCAGGAGATTTTGTGCTTTTACATTACTGTTGATTGTTGCTTGCAAAAATGGTGTGTTGGAGATGGAATTGTTAGCCAATGTAAACAGTGGATTTGATAAAATCCCTGCTACGGTAGTGGCAATTAATGTTACTACCAACCCGACTTGCAAAGGTCTTAGCCCAGGCAAATCCCAACGCACTTGGGGATAATTCTTCACTGCGTCGGACATTTCATGGGGTTCTTTGACTACCATCATCTTAACTACGCGAATGTAGTAGTAGATGGAGACGACGCTGGTAACTAAGCCTAGCAAGACTAACCAATAAAGTCCTGCTTGCCAACCAGCCCAAAATAAGTAAATCTTGCCGAAAAACCCTGCCAATGGTGGAATACCACCCAAGGAAAGCAGGGAAATACTCAACGCCAGTGTTAGGAGTGGATCTTTTTGATATAAACCAGAGTATTCGGCAATCTGGTCGGTTCCTGTCCGCAGTGAGAATAAGATGATGCACGTAAAGCCGCACAGGTTCATGAACAGGTAAACCAGTAGGTAAAATACCATACTGGCATAGCCCGCCTGTGTACCAGCAATCAAGCCAATCATCACAAACCCAGCTTGGGCAATGGATGAATAAGCTAGCATCCGTTTCATGCTGGTTTGGGCTAAGGCGACTACGTTACCCAAAATCATGCTGAGAACGGCTAGAGCGGTGAAGACAAACCTCCACTCTTCAGCAACAAGTGGGAAGGCTGTTGTTAGCAAGCGGATGGCTAGGGCAAACCCAGCTGCTTTGGAACCGACTGATAAAAAGGCGATGACTGGGGTGGGAGCGCCTTCGTAAACGTCTGGTGTCCACTGGTGGAAGGGTGCAGCGGAGATTTTGAAGCCAATACCTGCGATCGCAAAAACTAGGGCAATCACTAAACCTAAAGATTGACCGACTTTCGCTGTGGCAATGCCATTCGCGATCGCACTTAGTTCGGTTTGTCCTCCCGATAGTCCATACAGCAGTGATACACCGTACAAAAATATTGCCGTGCTGGAAGCTCCAATTAACAAGTATTTCAGCGCCGCTTCGTTGGAGCGGGGGTCACGCTTGGTATAACCTGTCAACAAGTAAGAGGAGATACTCAGGGTTTCTAGGGAGATGAAAATCATCACCAACTCACTAGCCCCGGATAAAAACATCCCTCCTAAAGTAGCACTCAGCAAAATAGCGATGAATTCTGCTAAAGCAGTGCCGCTCTGCTCAACGTAGCGAATTGACATCAGTATAGTCGCGATCGCAGACAAGGCAATAATACCGCGAAAGACGATACTCAGGTCATCACTGTTAAAGCTACCGGTAAAACCGATGGGATTAGGAGAATCCCATTGAAAATATAGGGCGACAATCGAAGCAAATAAACCTGCGATCGCTAGATATCCAATCCAGCGCGCGGATGTACGCCCCAAAATCAAATCAACAATCAAAACCCCCAAGAGGGTGAGAATAACAATCCCCTCTGGTAAAATCGTTCCAGCGTTTAGCTGGGATGCAATATTAGCAAAATCCATGAGATGTATAGGTTTTGGCGATTAGACATTAAGGCTAACTCTGTTCACTCTAGCAAGTTTTCTAATTCCCAGACTAGCTCTTTTAACAAGAGCTTAACAGCTTGGGTGCAGATGGCGATTGCACCAATGTCACTGGCTTACCAGCAGCTTTCTCAGTATCTAGGAATTTACCTAACAGCTTTCCTACCTGGTTTTTCAGGCGTGAGCTTTAGCGAATATCATAAATAATTATGCAGCAATGAGTGCGATCGCGTAGTGTGCCGTAGGCAATCGCCACATACAAAAAGCTTATAAAGCTAATAAGGGCACAGCATTGCTCATTGGTGTCTACTTTTGCCAAAAATAGCGTACTGATTGGGTGTTGTTCACCCGCCAGGGATTGTAAATCCCTGACTAATTGCTCAAGTCTACTGAAGTAGACTGAAAATTTTCGCGCTATCTTAGTCCTCTTCAGAGGACTTTAGCTATGAGACAGGGATTTACAATCCCTGGCGGACGTGCGGTTTCACGTTAAGTTGACACCTATGAGCATTGCTGTGCCCCTACAATATTCATAACTCGTAACTTTATTAAAAATCGACAGATGGCAGTTTGCCTTGTAAAGACTGAAATTTAGACTGAACACAGTTTGCACAATTGCAACCAAGTTGATCAATAATCGGATTAAATGTTTGAGTCAACTTTGGTGTTACCAGATCAGGAATTTGTTGTGTAGATACTACCGTAACAATTTGTGTAGGGTATAGAGATTTCAGGCTGGATGCGTGTGCTGGATTGACTACCAGCAGCATCGATACCAGAAATGCAGGACAGGCGAGTAAAATCAGTTTGACTATGTTCATAATTCACACAAAGATAGCTTTGCTGATACAGCATAGCTAATAAATTGCCCACCTTCAATTTTAATTACCAAGTATTACTTAACTACGCCCAAATCCTTGACCCCGCAAAACTTTTGACCAAACAACTAATTCGCCTTGTTCACCGCCTGCGGCCAGTAACTTACCTTGGGGATGCCAAGCTAGGGTGGAAAATCCTGCTGAGACACCTGTGATAATTTGGGATACTTCCTTGGCTTTGTTCCATAAACATAACCAACCGTCAGCAGCAGCAGAAGCGAGAAGGAAACTTTTTGGTGCAAAGGCGATCGCATTAATCACGCCCACATGATTAGTTAATACTCGTGCTTCCCAGCCTAACGAATCATCCTCTAGCTTTTCCCACACCACAATACCTTCAACGCTAGAAGATGCCAGTATTGGCGCACCTACTTTAGTCATAGCTTCCGACCATGCCAATTGGCGAATTTTACCAGGGAAGCCACGCATCACCCACGGGTCGGGGTTGTTCCATTCTAAAACGGTAACA
This sequence comes from Nostoc edaphicum CCNP1411, assembly GCF_014023275.1. Taxonomy (NCBI): domain Bacteria; kingdom Bacillati; phylum Cyanobacteriota; class Cyanophyceae; order Nostocales; family Nostocaceae; genus Nostoc; species Nostoc edaphicum. Next base: position 3,002,069 of record NZ_CP054698.1, on the reverse strand, counting down.
CTACGATCCATGTTGCCAGAAGCCAGGAATTTGCCATCGGGCGACCAAGCCATAGCTAAACTGACAGTAGTCATATCTAAGCTGTATGGTTCTTCATCCCAGTTTTGACTATGCCAAATTTTGACTCCCTTGTAACCACTAATGGCTAAGTATTGTCCGTCAATACGCCAATCTATACCCAATACTGAAGAGTTATCGAAATTCAGCGTTACGACAATTTCACGAGTATCTGCATCCCAAACTTGCACGTAACGCCCCAAACTAAAAGCTAGTTGGTTACTGGTGTAATTCCAAGCTAGCTTGTCAACCCATGCGGGGGCATTTTCCAAGGTGGCGATTAATTCAGTGTCGCGCCAAATTTTTACTTGTCCATCTTGTCCACCAACGGCTAAAAATTTTCCATCTGGGGAAAATGCCAGACAGTCTACTGATTTACCATTACCAGTTTGTAAGGTTGTGAGTTCAGCATCATTCCACAAAACTAGTTCCCCGGCGGCGGAAGTTGCTGCTAAAGTTTTACCTTGTGGCGACCAAGCGATCGCAGTTACATAATCTGAAAGTGTCCCCGAATAGTGTTGTTCAAATTCCTTAGATTTGCTGGTTGTGGTGTTCATATTTTATGTGGAGGGCATGGGGCATGGGGCATTGGGCATGGGGTATGAGTATTTCCCCTCTACCCCCTGCTCGAAAACAGCTTGTTTTAAGCTAGACAAGCGAGAAAATCTTGCTTGAGTTGGGCTGCATCAAGGTTGCGGCCGATGAAGACTAGTTCGTTTTTGGGAGTTTCACTTGGTTTCCAGGGGCGATCGGGTTTGCCATCAAATATCATGTGTACTCCTTGGAATACAAATCGATTATCTTCTCCAGCAATATTTAAAATACCTTTCATCCGAAAAATATCTGGCCCTTGGGTACGCAGTAACTCGGAAAGCCAAGTGTTTAATTTTTCTCCATCAACTGCACCTGCTTCTACTAAAGCTACAGAATAGACAGTTTCATCGTGAACGTGGGCATCTTCGCCTAAGAAATCTGGATCAATTTCTAATGCACGATCTAGATCAAAGGCTTTTACACCTAATAAAGCATCCATTCCTAGTTCGGAATTTTGAGTACGGTAAATTTTTGCGATCGCATTCATCGCCCGAATCCGTTTTTCTAATTCATTTAACTCTTCTGGCGCTACTAAATCTGTTTTATTAAGTAAAATTACATCGGCAAAGGCAATCTGTTCTTGGGCTTCGTCTGCATCCCAGTGCTGCGAGATGTGCTTGGCATCTACGACTGTCACCACCGCATCTAGAGATAGTTGACTTTGCAAGTCTTCATCAACAAAAAATGTCTGAATCACTGGTGCAGGATCGGCTAATCCAGTTGTTTCAATTACTAAATGGTCAAATTTATCGCGCCGCTTCATCAAATTGCCAATGATGCGAATTAAATCGCCGCGCACTGTACAACAGATACAGCCATTATTCATTTCAAAAATTTCTTCATCAGCATCGATAATCAATTGATTATCAATACCCACTTCCCCAAATTCATTGACAATCACAGCAACTTTTTTGCCGTGTTCGTAGGTGAGGATGTGATTAAGTAGAGTCGTTTTACCTGCTCCCAAATAGCCAGTCAGAACAGTAACGGGAACTGAATTGTTGATTACGTCAGCCACCATACTCTAAATTCCTCTTGTCTCACCTTATGGATAATCATTATCGCCTATGATAAATCTTTTTATATTTTTGTGCGAACTTGCTATTATTTTGGCTTTCAGCACAATAATCACATAATTTAACCAAGAAACATTTTATTTTTATGCATCTGTAATAAGTAATAAATATTCACGGGTTGGCGTAGCTGATAAGAATATTCCAACTCACCCTGCGGGAAATCGCAGGTTAGTACCTTGACAATCCTGTAGCTGTCGTGATAATCATTATCACATAGAAAATTATAGATTGATGGAGAAGCGTGGTGGTTTCAAGAAACACTACCTGCTCGAAAAAGCAAGTAACTCAAACAGGACAAGCATCTGCGTCTATTGCAGTCAGCTTTTTAGTTGTTGCGCCACTGGTTTTATCTACCGCTTTAGCGCCAGCACAAGCAGATGATACTCATAATCATTCAGATGAAACGGGCTTTTATATTGGATTAGATGGTTTGGAGGCTCTCTCTACAGGGACATACGCAGGTTTAGAGAACCCCAACTACAATCGTTTAACCCTTCTCTTTGCACACAGGGATGAAGACACGCCGGAATCAAGTCATTTCCACGGCATTGGTACTTATAGCTACTCAGGGTCTTTAGATAACCTAACTATTAACCCAACCAATACAAATAATCGGATTCCTGAATCTTACTCAGAACAACCGCCGCTAACATTATTACCTGGTACAGGGTTTTATACTGGTCGCTTGATTAGTACTGCAACAGATAAGGAATATAGCAATCTGACAATAGAACCTATCGCGTCTTTAAAAACTTCAAAAGAATTAGACAACCAATATTTGTTCAATAGCTCTAATGGTCGTTGGCAGTCCTCCCTTGAGGGTGCAAATATTGGTTTACAATTAGCGTCAATTAGTAGCGGATTGAATATTGGTGATTCAGCAGGTGTTGATATTGTCAAGTCAGTCGGTGATATCTACACAATCGGCAGTGGTGATAAGTTTTCGTTCACCCCTACCTTTTGGACTGATGCTGCTGCACCACTGGGAACTTACTCTGCATCATTCAAACTCGTTGATTTAGGCAATGGCAATAATCCCATTCCTTTTAAGGAGTCTGGCACTTTCAGTTTTGATTTTGAAGTCAATACCGTGCCTGAGTCCTCAACTGTCCTTGGTCTTGGTATAGTCGGTCTACTAGGGCTTTCTCTTTCTCGCTTGCAAAAACTTAATCGCAGTAGTTTGAACTAATTTTAATTTCGCACCAAGGTGCAAAATGATCTTTGCGTCTTGGTGCGAGGATTTAATTTTCTGACGAGAACAAAAAATCTTGAACTGCTTCTAAAACAACTGCTGGGTATTCTTCATGCAATCCCAGAGAACCAGGGATAACAACACTTTTCACTCCTGGTAATGCTACCAAAGCGTTCATTTCTTCTCGTGATTTTGGGGGGCTGGATTCCCCAATTACTACCATGAGCGGTATGCTTAGAGACTTTACAAGTTCTAAAAAATCAGATTGTTCTTGTACAGCATCAAGATTACCAGTGACAAAGGCAGCAGATGCAAATCGCGCTCCTGGTTGTTGAGTCGTGTGCCACTTCTTCTCAATGAAACTGGGTGTAATTTTAGCCGCGTCAGTAAAGACATGACGGCGGTACATAAAACTTAATAAAGATGGGGCAGTATTGAGTTTGTAGAGAGCTTGACCAAGTATAGGCGATCGCACCAATTCTCTCACAATGCCAGCTATTTGCTGACTTGCGCCCATTGTTGGCAAAGGCCCACGCCAAGTAGGAGCTAACAATATAATCTTTGAGAAAGCAGCAGATTGTTTCACAGCTAATTGTAAAACGTAACTAGCAGCATGACCAGCCGCGATCGCAGTAATGGGAGTATTAAAAACAGCTTTGACAAAATCTTCCAGAAATTGCTGATAAATTTCCGGTCGATAATTCAAACTAGGGCGAGAAGATTCACCAAAACCAGGCCAGTCTATGGCTACAACTTGAAAATTGGGAGCTAGTAACTTGGCAAGTTCGCCTACTTCCAAACGCGTCGAAACACTGCTGAAAGATGGTAGTAGCAATAGCGGTGAACCTTTACCGAGGGTTTCATAAACAACCCGCAATTGCTGATTTTCAAAATTCCAGAGATATTCTTGAACTACTCCACCAAAGCCAATACCAGCAGGAGTAGATAATAGATTGCTTGACATAAGACTAAATTTTGGTAGTTGTACGCTATTAGTCATTTGTCAGTTGTCCTTTGTCCTTTGCAAATGACTAATGACTAATGACCAATAACCAAGTTTAGCTAAGTAAATCTAACTTACATTCCAACGCTTTTTTTTGCATGGTTCTAAAAATATTGTAAAATCCATTAGCGCGGGAAGCTGTCAGACTAACGTTTAAGCCTGTTTCTTGAATAAAATCTGGAGTCACTTGTAATATTTCTGTGGGAGTTAGCCCATTTAATCCTTCAATTAAAAGACCAACCATCCCTTTGCTTATGAGGGCATCTGAGTCAGCACGGAATACGACCTTATCATCATTGAGTGAAGCAGTGATGTAAACTTGAGAAACGCAACCAGGAACTTTATTTTCCGGTACTTTGTCAGCATCTGGAAAATCCTTCAGCTTCTTACCGTAGCCAATTAGCTGTTCAGTACGTCTTCTTTGGTCAGTTGACCGTTGAAAGCGCTGGACGATTTTAGCGAGCGCAGGTGGCAAAGAATCTAGAGTTGAGGACATAACAGAAGCTGAAAATGATCGGTATCACTTTGAGTGTAGATTATCTTTAGAGCGATAGCGCCTCTTGTTCACTTGGCATTATGAAGCTTGCCATTACTGAATATAATTTATCAAATCCAGCTAATTACTGCGTAGGCGCAGCCCGCCGCAGGCATCGCATCCCTATCATCCAGGTTTATTTAATGCGTCTGATCACAAAAACTTAATTTTATTCTAAGTAAAAATTTTCTTACTTTGTAGCATATTTTCTGCATGCCTCTGCGCTTACCTTTGCGTTCCTCTGCGTTTAAATTTCAACCCTCAATTCTCCACGATTCGACAATTCGATGCCTACGCCTGGCTGCACCTACGTACTTACAAAATTAGCTGCAAGTTCATTAAACTAAGCAGCTAGATAATTATCAACAATTAAAAATTAAAAATCAAAAAAAATTCTGATTTTTAATTTTTAACTTCTCTCCCTTAAGGATTAATTCGTAGTTTGTGCAGCTAGCATCTGCTTCAGCTTTTCTAATTCTGAAGCCCAACGAGGATCTGGACGAATAGTGTCTGAATCTGTGGTTGTGGTGCTGGTTTCACGAGAACCACCGCCGCCACTGCCGCCACGACGAGGCTTCTTAGAGCTTTTCTCACGACGGCTACCTTCTCTGTTGGGGCTAGGAGTCGGGGTACTATTACTAGTACTAGCAAGAGTAACTGGTTTAGGAGCTTGCTCGTCGCCCTCTTCACCCTTTGTCCGAGGTAATGCCTTCTCTAGCTTAATGGGAGTGTCTTTGAACAGCTGCCCATTATACTTTTCAATGATTTCGTCAGCTTGCTCGTCATTGTTGACGGTAAGAAAACCGAAACCACGGCATTTGCCAGTTTTGCGGTCTTTAATTAATTTAGTTGTTACAGCATCACCTTCGGCTGCAAAAACTGCTTGCAGATCTTGACGATCTATTTCATCTTTAGGCAAATTACCTATATATAGGCGAACGGACATGAACTATACCTCCAGAGTTGAATGAACATGGCAAGGCGAGAAAACAATCGCTTGGCTTTGGCTTTTAATAAATAGATGCTATTAACCAAGGCTGCCATTAACCAATTTTTTTGCTCGAAACTGTCAACTTATACAACAATACAGTTTTTCGTCGGGATCAAGCTTGTTTAATCCAAAGGCCCACACTATGGTGAGCTAATAACACCTTAATTCTAAGAATTGTAAATTTAATAGCCTATTGCCTGCTAAAGTACACGCTTTCTTCTATGCATTTTTCGCAGAATCAAATACCATTCCTTACATTACCACGGTATTTTCTACGTAGCTAGTTTAGCGCACACATTTCCGACGTTAGTATTACTGCATCGTAACATAAAACACATTTTTTATTCAAGGGAGCATATTTTGAAACAAAAACCAGCCGGTGGCTGGTTGATTTCCTGCTGTGTTGGGAGGATAAAAAGGTATGGAGTGGGGGAAAAGCATCCGAATTCATCACTAAGCTGTAGTGCTGAGTTATGTTGGCTGCTAATGTTTGTGTAAATAAATGTAACACTTGTAAAGAAAACCTGCAACTTTTGTTTACATTCCGATTTGTCCTTTGTCCTTTGTCCTTTGTCCTTTGTCCTTTGTCCTTTGTCCTTTGTCCTTTGTCCTTTGTCCTTTGTCCTTTGTCCTTTGTCCTTTGTCCTTCGTCCTTTGTCCTTTGTCCTTCGTCCTTCGTCCTTTGTCCTTTGCTAATGACCAATGACAAATGACCAATGACTAACCAGTAAGAAAAACGTATGCGCCCCAAGCCTGTGCTGCAACTGCTAAAAAAGTAGACCAAATGGGATGAGGGCTATGAATGGTTTTACCACTTTGAGTTTCCAAGGTTTGGATATCGATCCAAGGTGTTGCTCCTCGGCGGAACCAACCTGTAACGATAATTTGCCTACCAATTAGATCCTGATGATTAACTGACTGTCCTAGCCAAGAAATGTGGTGTAATTTCACTAAACCTGCGCTGGATTGGAGGATTAAATCTTGCGCTAGGGAGTTGCTAGTGCCTTGACGACCTAATAATTTGCCCACAAGACGCACGCTGACGCTATCAATTGGTAAGGCAGAAGGGTCAGATAAGAGGTTGGGTAAGTAGTCGTCAGTTTGCACAGTGTCAGGTTTGATATCGGGGAAGAAAGAATTAATCCGCATCACTGTACCGATGCTAAAGCCAATCAGAAGACAGCCTGTAATGAAAGACCAATCTTCGTATATCCACTTTAGATTTAAAAACTTTAGTGTGAATGCTAGTTGCCAGGTTATCCAGACTAAAGCTGCAAACAAAACCCCTAGAGGGATTCCCAACCAGGGAGCGATTTGTAATAAGAAAGACTGACGCTTCACCTTTGATGGTTCGCTAGCAAAATGTAGCTCGGTGTCTAGATGCCAGTGACGGGCTATTTGGCAGAGGCGTTCGATGCGATCGCCTATCAAAGGATGACTACTATTAATCGTAAACCATCGGCGATAGGGATTGGCAGTATCCCATTTCAAAAAGGCTTCAAAAGATAGATTGCTGGCAATAGTGCCCAAAGCGAGGCTCTGTTGGTAGCTGACTGGTGTCAAAAGATTTAAGCTTTCTAGTTGCCAACTCGTCTGTTCCTGTTTTTGGATATCAGCTGCAATACCAATAGCAATTTTGAGTAAAGCACGAATCAGGGCATTGGGATTGCCAGTAATTTCAGATGCAACGCGATCGCTATAATAAAGCCGCAACCGCGATAACCACAATCCAGTCCCAGTCAGCAAAGACCAAACTCCATAAATTAGACTAGCCACAATTGTCACCGGCCAGCGCCAAATTTTCGCTGATATTTTGTCTCCCCACTGCGACACTTGCTGATATAGCTGATGAATTGGTAGTGTCACCAGCAGCAACAAAGACATCACAGCAAAATCCCAGTGAGCAATATGCCCTAATTGCGTGGCGTAAATAGTGGCGATTTCATCATCTGCTAATTGCTCTAATAGCCCTTGACTCACAACAATCCTGGCATTACGTGGTAAACTACCATAAGTCAGGATAATTGGTGCAGCCATTGGTAAAATCCGCAGTTTGGGTATGGGCCAGTGTCGCTGTTGGCAACAACGTTGTAGCACCCGAACGGCTTCGCGGCTATGGGTATTCAATACATCTTTAGGAAATTCTCGCTGACCATACAATTTCGCCAGTAGCAGATCCAGCAACCAAGGTGATACTCCGATTAAAATCACCAATACTATTAGCAACAATCTAGTAGGATCGCGGTATAAAAGTTGCAGCGGCTCCAGATAAGGTAGTTTGACTAAAGTCTGGTTGATGAATCCCAATGCTAACTTCAGGATTTCTCGCATAACCCAAAACAGGGCGATGAATGTCCCTGCTGACAGTAGCCGCAAAGGAATTAATTTCGGTTTGCGTAGCGGTTGCCATGCTCTAGCGCGTTGTGCTTGCCGCCAATAAATAACACCGAATAATTTGGCTTGGGTGCGAGTCACAGAACCCATGAAGCCATTTAGGGGTGCAGTCGTCGGTGGTGGTAATGGAGATGCTACCGTAGCTTTGAGTCTAGCGAGTGGCACCATCGACGGGGAGTCGTCGCTTTTGCTTTCTGTGACTTGATCTTTTGGTTTTTCCTCTAATGTAGGAGTTTCCGGGGGGGGAACTGGGGCAGAATCTGGAGTTGAATTATTAAAGGCAACAAATCCAGTTTCGACATTTTTTGATTCTTGATCGCGTTTTTTACGTTTTGTCAGGTGTTCGAGAGCGCGTGTTGCCCACTCTTGAACTTGCGGATTATTACTCTCAATGAGATTCTGGGATATAGCGATCGCTTTGGACACTTCGCCAGTGCGAGCATAAGCCATCACTAAACCAACTTGGGCTTGTAAGCTAGCAGTACCATTGCTTTGGCTACTAGCAATAGGTTCTAAGTGAGCGATCGCTGTTTGGTAATTTCCCTGCTTGAGGGCAACTAAACCAGCCTCCAAAGACGATTTGGCATGTGAAGGCATACAAATTCTGGCACTCCAATCTCTTCTAGGTGATCCACGTTTGTGCAAAAGCGCGAACCTCGGATGCCGTGGAACTCAACCGCGCTCAAGTTTTGCTTGTCAAGTGAACGATAAAGATTGAATTCAGGAGTCAGGAGTCAGGAGTCAGAATTCAGTTGGGACTTCTGGTAGGATTAATTCTGAATTCTGAATTCTGTATTCTGGATTCTTCTTCATTCCTCCACTGGTTTTTGACTAGAAAATACTGGAGCGATCGCGCTTAATTTTAACTCTGGATGGTCGCCCAATAATTGTTGACAATTCCATTCATTGCGGAATAGTAACACTGGGCGTCCCATACTGTCTTTAACTGTAGTGGTGTTGAATATTCGTCCCACTTTTTCTAATGCTTCCCAACCACCCTCAACCCAACGGGCGACACTGTAGGGCAATAACTCTAATATGGTTTCTACACCATATTCATTTTGTAAGCGAAACTGCACTACCTCGAATTGCAACTGACCCACCGCCGCCAAAATTGGATCGCGCTTGGCTTCATCAATTGAATACATAATTTGTACAGCACCTTCTTCTCGCAATTCCGCAACGCCTTTTTGGAATTGTTTAGATTTTGAGGGGTTGGGATTCCTCATAGACGCAAACAGTTCCGGCGAGAAATACGGAATCCCCTCATATTCGAGTTTTTGTCCCGTGTAGATTGTATCCCCGATCGCAAAAACACCGGGATTATTCAAACCGATCACATCGCCAGGATAAGCCACATCAATCGATTCCCGCTCTTGAGCAAAGAGTTTTTGCGGGCGAGATAGACGGATGAGTTTACCAATGCGGGCGTGATTCACCATCATATCTTTTTCAAACTTACCAGTGCAGACCCGGATAAATGCGACGCGATCGCGGTGCTTCGGGTCCATATTCGCTTGCAGTTTGAAGACAAACCCCGAAAATTCTGGGTATGTAGGTGGAACTTCGCCAACACTGCTGACATGAGAACCGGGTTTGAGGGCATAGTCGAGGAAATACTTGAGGAATAACTCTACCCCGAAGTTAGTCATGGCGCTACCAAAGAACACAGGCGTCATTTTGCCTTCGTGTATCAACTGTAAATCTAGCTCTGGCCCAACTCCTTCTAACAGTTCTAGATCGTTTTTCAGTTGGTGGTAGATGTCTTGTTCTAGCTGTTCTTCTATTCTCGGATCACCTAACTCGATTATCGTATCACGGGCTTCGCGGCTACCGTGGAAACTGCGCTCAAAGAGGTGTATTTGTTGCTTGTGTCGGTCAAAAATACCTTTAAAGCGATCGCCCATACCAATCGGCCAGTTGACCGCATAGGTTTGTAATCCCAATTCTTGCTCAATTTCATCCAACAGTTCCAGAGGTTCCCTACCTGGGCGATCGAGCTTGTTGACAAATGTAAAAATCGGGATACCCCGCAACTTACACACTTCAAACAATTTGCGGGTTTGGGGTTCCAAACCTTTTGCCGCATCAATCAGCATCACGGCATTATCGGCGGCGGCAAGTGTCCGATAAGTATCTTCACTGAAATCTTGGTGTCCCGGCGTATCTAATAAATTTATTTGACAGTTCCGGTATTCAAATTGCAACACTGTGGAGGTGATGGAAATACCCCGTTGTTGCTCCATCGCCATCCAGTCAGAGGTAGCCTTTCGCTGCGCCCGTCGCGCCTTCACCGCCCCAGCTTCGTGAATTGCACCTCCGTACAGAAGTAGCTTTTCTGTTAGTGTAGTTTTACCCGCATCAGGGTGAGATATAATCGCAAAATTGCGGCGAAGTTCAACCGCTTGAATAAGTTCAGACTGAAGTTCAGTAGACATAAGTGTATTTGTTTGTTAGCTAACTTAATTTTTCTTGGCTCTTGTAAGTCTTTTAATCTTAAGACAACGATGCTCGTGATAGGGTCGTAATATAACCAACAATCTGACTAAATAGGAGAAAAGAATGTACGACACAGACAAGCGAAAGCTTCTATCTGCCTTGTCGCATGGAGCTATATTTTTCAGCACAACCTTGGTATCTGTAGGTATACCTATCGCTATACTGCTCGTCTCTGATGATCCTGTTGTTAAAGAAAACGCCAAAGAATCCATCAATTTCCACTTTAATGTCTGGCTTTACGGAGGAATTCTGGGAGCGTTGTTTTTTCTATTCGGTTGGTTAGTATTACCTCTATTATTGCTGGGGCCACTAGCCGGTCTGGGATATCTATTGCACTGGGGATTAACAATTTGGGCACTCATCGGAGTTTTCAGTAATCCTGATATACCCTTCCGCTATCCCTATATTTTCCGAGTTTTTTAACACAAATTATCATTGGGAATGGGGCATGGGGCATGGGGCATTGGGCATTGTCAGTTATTTACTACCAAGTACAACCTTTCATTAATTAGTAGCAAATTCTCTGCGTGCCTCTGCGTTTACCTCTGCGCCACTTTGCGTTTAAATTTCAACCCTCAATTCGCCAAAATTTTGCCAATAGACAGCCTTAACCATTCTGAATTTTGAATTGCTTACTATGTTGTTTTTTTTCCAGTCCGTCGGATAGATGCAACCAAGCTGTAGAATACAAAATTGCCCCACAACTTGATTAAGAGTAGGGCAAAAGGACAGTTAAGCACTGTTTGTAGTCTGTCTGACGGCAGGAAAATTTTAGCCTGCTTTTGTGACGCTTTGTTTTGTGTCCAATTGCGTTGTTTTTCTTCATAAAATTTTATGTTTCCTACACATCGTCCCCGTCGTCTGCGTACTCATCCCCAACTGCGTCGGATGGTTCGTGAAACTGTTTTAACAACAAGCGATTTAATCTACCCATTATTTGCCGTACCCGGTGAGGGAATCGCTAACGAGGTGAAATCCATGCCCGGAGTCTACCAACTTTCGGTAGATAAAATTGTTGAAGAAGCAAAAGAAGTTTACGACTTAGGAATTCCTTCGATTATTTTATTTGGGATTCCGGCTGATAAAGATGTGGATGCTACTGGCGCTTGGCATGATTGCGGTATCGTCCAAAAAGCAGCGACGGCGGTAAAAGCAGCAGTGCCAGATTTGATTGTAATTGCTGATACTTGTTTGTGTGAGTATACCAGCCACGGTCATTGTGGTTATTTACAAGTTGGTGATTTAACGGGACGAGTTTTAAATGACCCAACTTTGGAATTGTTGAAAAAAACAGCAGTTTCTCAAGCGAAAGCCGGTGCGGATATCATTGCGCCTTCGGGGATGATGGATGGGTTTGTGCAAGCAATTCGTCAGGGTTTAGATGAAGCAGGATTTCAAGACACGCCGATTTTGTCTTATGCTGCTAAGTATGCTTCGGGTTATTATGGCCCATTTCGGGATGCAGCAGACTCGACACCACAATTTGGGGACAGAAGAACTTACCAAATGGACCCAGGTAACGCCCGCGAAGCAATTAAAGAGATTGAATTGGATATCGCTGAAGGTGCTGATATGCTCATGGTTAAGCCAGCCTTGGCATACATGGACATTATCTGGCGCGTGAAGGAAGCGAGTAACTTACCCGTTGCAGCTTACAATGTTTCTGGTGAGTATGCGATGGTGAAAGCTGCGGCTCTCAATGGTTGGATTGATGAGGAGCGCGTGGTTATGGAGACTTTAACAGGCTTTAAACGGGCTGGTGCAGACTTGATTTTGACTTACCATGCCAAAGATGCGGCGCGATGGTTAAAGTAAGGTGAGCGATTGAGCAAGAATTTAGAAATCTCACGCAGAGGCGCAGAGGCACAGAGTTGTGTTTTGGTGTCTGGGTGTGAGATTTTGGTATTTTGGGTTTGGCTGGTGCTACAACTCTATGAGTGTGAGCAATTATTACCTCAAGATTTTTCGCGTATTGCTGAGTTGAATACTCAGTACAGAGATTTACCAGGGGATTTTGCAGATTTATCATTGATCGTCATTTCGGAACGCTTAGATATTGCTGCGATGCCTGCGGCGGAATACGCCTACGCTACTTTGGACAGTGATTTTGATATTTATCGGCGTTATCGGAAAAAACCTTTTGAGTCGGTATTTTAAGGATTGCGATTGTCAATGCGTAAGTCCTAAAACCTATAAAATCTAACTTAGGTAGGTGGATTTATGAATTTGCAACTCCTAATGTAGGGTGCGTTAGTGATTTTCGTAACATAATTTTTCTCAAGTATTGATGCGTTAAGCTTGACGGAATGCAACAGCAACTATATATCTGAGAATCAGCTGTCCATTCCGCCTCTGTTACGGAGTTAAAGTTTTGCGTTTTATTTGGCTCCACGTTTCTTATATTCTTGCTCCAATGAAGAGGATCGTTTAAACAACCCAATCTCTAACTAGTGCGATCGCTCACTGTATTTGTGACAGCAGCACGATAAAATTCTAAAACCATAATCGTACTAAAAGGTCTAAATGGCAGAAACACTATTCTTCAACGCCTTACGGGAAGCCATTGATGAAGAAATGGCACGTGATTCCAGCGTATTCGTTCTCGGTGAAGATGTAGGACATTACGGCGGTTCCTATAAAGTTACCAAAGACCTGTACCAAAAATATGGCGAACTCCGCATTCTAGACACCCCAATCGCTGAAAATAGCTTTACTGGGATGGCTGTGGGAGCCGCAATGACTGGGTTACGCCCCATCATTGAAGGCATGAATATGGGCTTTTTATTGCTCGCCTTTAATCAAATATCCAACAACGCTGGGATGCTCCGCTATACTTCCGGCGGTAACTTTAAAATTCCGATGGTAATTCGCGGCCCTGGGGGTGTGGGACGGCAGCTAGGCGCAGAACATTCACAGCGACTAGAAACTTACTTCCAAGCTGTGCCAGGGTTGAAGATTGTTGCCTGTTCCACACCAAGAAATGCTAAAGGTCTACTAAAATCCGCTATCCGCGATGATAATCCAGTGTTGTTCTTTGAACACGTTTTACTTTACAACTTGAAAGAAGATTTACCAGAAGAAGAATACTTGCTACCTCTGGATAAAGCAGAAGTTGTGCGTGAGGGTAAAGATGTCACAATTATTACTTATTCGCGAATGCGGCATCATGTGTTGCAAGCTGTGAAAACTCTTGAAAAACAAGGATACGATCCAGAAGTTATCGATTTAATATCCCTCAAACCATTAGATTTTGATACCATTGGTGCATCAATAAGAAAAACCCATAAAGTCATTGTTGTGGAAGAATCAATGCGAACTGCGGGTATTGGAGCAGAAGTCATCGCCTCAATAAACGATCGCTTATTCGATGAATTGGATGCGCCAGTACTACGGCTTTCTTCCCAAGATATTCCCACACCTTATAACGGTAATCTGGAACGACTAACAATCATCCAACCAGAGCAAATCGTGGAAGCTGTGGAAAAAATGGTAGCTTTGCGAGTCTAGGGATTGGGGACTGGGGACTGGGTATAAGGATAATAATCAATCCCCAATGCTCGATCCCCAGTACCCAATACTTGCTCATAACTCCATAAAAGAGCGCTATTATAGCCTTTGTCAGTTGCGAGTTATGGTATGCAAAGACAGCGATCGCTATTAATTTTGATTTTAGTCCTGATAATCGCCGCTATTACGGTGATTGCCACAATTCCGATACCCCTTGGACTGGACTTGCGCGGAGGGTCACAACTCACAATTCAGGTGAAACCATCAGCGGATATTCCCAAAATCACCGAACGAGAATTGGAAGGTGTGAAGAAAGTTGTCGAAGGTCGGATTAATGGTTTGGGTGTTTCTGAGCCAGTAATTCAAACAGTCGGCACAGATAAAATATTGGTACAACTACCAGGAGTTAATGATCCAGAGCAAGCTGAACGGGTGCTAGGGGGTACAGCGCAGTTAGAATTTCGGACACAAAAGCCGAATACAGAAACCCAACTGCTTGCTTTCCAAGCATCTAGAGCCGAATTGAAAGCCAAGCAAGAAGAGTTGAGAAAGAGCACCGACAAAGCAGCAATTGTCAAAAATCAAGAAGATTTACAGAACAGTAATCAAGCGATCGCAGAATTGTTTGAAAGCACTAATCCACCGCTAATTGGCAAATACCTCAAGGATGCATACGGTGAACCCACTCAAGGCGACAACTGGAATGTTGCCATTCGCTTCGACCAACAGGGTGGTGAACTGTTTGCCAATTTGACGAAAAATCTCGCCGGTACTGGGCGCAGCATTGGTGTTTTTCTGGACAATGAACTGATTAGCGCTCCTACTGTAGGTATAGAATTTGCCGCCACTGGTATTACTGGTGGCTCTGCCGTAATTACAGGACGGTTTACCCCACAACAAGCCAATGACTTAGGTGTACAGCTACGAGGTGGCGCATTACCCGTACCAGTAGAAATTGCCGAAATCCGCACTGTTGGAGCAACCTTGGGTAAAGACAGCATCACTAGCAGTATCTACGCTGGAATCGGTGGTCTGACTTTAGTATTAATATTTATGGTGGTGTACTATAGACTACCAGGACTGATTGCCGATGTCGCACTATTGATTTACGCATTGCTGACCTGGGCTACCTTTGCTTTATTGGGTGTCACCCTGACCCTACCAGGAATTGCCGGTTTCATCCTCAGTATTGGGATGGCGGTAGATGCGAATGTGCTAATTTTTGAGCGGACGCGTGAAGAATTGCAAGCAGGCAAATCCCTTTATCGTTCTGTAGAATCTGGTTTTTACCGCGCCTTTTCCAGTATTTTAGACGGCAACGTGACTACAGTCATTGCCTGTGCGGCACTATTCTGGCTAGGGGCTGGTTTGGTAAAAGGCTTCGCCCTAACTTTGGCCTTGGGTGTAATGGTGAGTATGTTTACAGCAGTTACCTGTAGTCGCACCTTAATGTTTTTAGCAATTACAATTCCCGCATTCAAGAAACCAGAACTTTTCTCTCCGAACCTGCCAACATCAAATAAGGCAGAGGTGGCTTAATGAAACTGAGTATTAACAAATCGCGATCGCTTTGGTGGGCTATTTCTAGTGCCTTCATTCTCGCCGGTTTCATCTCAATGGTGATTTCTTGGCAAAACCCGAATATCAAAGCACCCCTACGTCCCAGTTTAGATTTTGTTGGTGGTACACGATTGCAGTTTGAACGGGATTGTACCAAACCCGGTAACTGCGACCAGCCAATTGATATTAATATCGTCCGAGAAGTAGCTAAAGAACAAGGACTGGGCGATAGCAGCATCCAAATTGTCACTGACAGAGACACTGGTGGACAAAATGGTATATCAATTCGCACAAAAAACTTGGATCGCGAACAGCGTACCAATTTGCAAAATGCCTTAAGTGAAAAAGTCGGTACTTTTGACCAACAAAAAAATCAATTTGACACGGTTGGTCCTACTCTGGGATCAGAACTATTTAGGTCTGGGGTAATAGCTTTAATAGTTTCCTTTGCAGGCATCATAATCTACTTGAGCTTCCGTTTTCAGTTGGATTATGCGGTGTTTGCGATCGTTGCGCTATTACATGATGTCTTAATTACGGCAGGGATCTTTTCGATTTTGGGTTTAGTACTGGGTACTGAAGTAGATAGCCTGTTCATCGTTGCTTTACTCACAATTACAGGTTTTTCAGTCAACGATACGGTGGTGATTTACGATCGCATTCGAGAAACCCTGAAAATTAATCCCGATCGAGCGATCGCTGACATTGTGGATGATGCTGTGAACCAAACCCTAGCAAGGTCTATCAACACGACTTTAACCACGATGCTATCATTATTCGCTATCTTTCTGTTTGGTGGCGAGACACTGAAAAACTTTGCCTTAGCTTTAATTATTGGCTTTACAGCCGGGGCTTATTCAAGTATTTTCATCGCTAGTACTCTTCTAACTTTGTGGCGAGAGCGCAATGGTGAAACAAGTGTGGTAGTCACTGATGAATCGATTGATACATCTGCGGGTAATTAGTCATTGAGTATTGGACATTGGGCATTAGTCTTTAGCAAATGACAAATGACAAAGGACAAATGACAAATGACAACTGACCCATCCTTTACTCAACAAGTAGAAAGATTACATAGGTTGACAATATATGGTAGATGGCTATTTGTGGGCTGTTTATGGCTCACTGTTGCCCCTGCTTCCTTGTGGGGTCTACGTGCAGAAATTTCTCTGTGGCAACAATATTTTACCTGGGTGGCGGTGCGATATGGGCTTTTCTACAATCCACTGTCTACCTTTGGTTTAGCCTTTTGTATCGGAATGACCGCTGCTGTTTTAGTTTGGCAAAGTCGGAATATCTTACTCGGACTACCACAGCAAGAAAAACAACGTTTAGAAAAGCAAGTTTCTCGAATACGTCAACAGGGGCCAACTCATCCTCTGTGGAAGTGGATTTGTCATTAAATCTTCAAATCGTTGCATATAGATATACGTATTCAGCAATTTCTAGCAAAATATGACTTAGAAATAGCAAATATACTGCCAAAAGTGATGCCATACATGAACGATCATCAGATTCAATTTAGCGATCGCAAGTCTGAAATTGACCTTTACCAACTGCAAGAACTGTTAAATGTTTCAGCTTTCTGGGCAAAGGGACGCAGTATTGAAGATTTAGGTATAGCTATTGCCAATAGTGAACCAGTGATTTGCGTCTGGGATAGTGAGCGACTCATTGGCTTTGCTAGAGCAACATCTGATGGCATATATCGCGCCACAATTTGGGATGTTGTGATTCATCCAGAGTATCAAAGTAGTGGTTTGGGAAGTAAGTTAGTAGAAACCGTTTTGACTCATCCCCGCATGAGGTGGGTTGAGCGCGTTTACCTGATGACTACTCACCAGCAGGGTTTCTACGAAAAGATTGGTTTTCAACCTAACACCACCACTACGATGGTGTTACACAACCTAGCTAACGCTGCTTTCGTTACCGCTACAGAAGTTCAGCTTCAGGAATCACCGCAGCAGTTCCGAGCAATGAGTGCTGAGTGCTGAGTATAAGAGAGGTTATCTGCCAAAATATAAATTTCTGGGTCGGCGGGTAACAATTGCAAGGGAAAATTGCGATTAGCCGCCAGCATATAAGTTAATTTATGAACCTCCTCCAAAATTTGGATTAAGGGTCGGGGCTGAATATCTAATTTATTGGTACCATGTTCAGTTCTCGCAACATTGAGAATTTCATCCATCAGCTTCAGCAGTTTCAGCGTTCGCTCGTGAGCTTGGGCAATAAATTCTCGCTCCTCAGCTGGATCTTCACACAAATCGGACAAAATTAACTGTTGCAAGCCAATCAGACCATTGAGGGGCGATCGCAATTCATGAGTAGTCCGTGCTAAAAAACCAGCTTTAAACTGGCTCATTTCCCTTGCCATCAGGTATGCCAGCTGCGTTTGTTGTAGCTGTTGCGATATTGGTGGCATATCCTGTTGAGCTAATGGCGCTACTGGGGATGAGCTAGATGAAACATTAGACGAACGCACAAATAACTGACGGAAAACCATACCTAGTGCTATTCCTGCTCCTAGATATATCCAGTTGCTCCAATTCATAATCTGGCAATTATTAACTTGTTAATTGATCACAACAGTGCAAACGAAAGTTCCAGATTTATCTGTTGTGCAAATCAGCGAAACAACATTATAGCTACCTATATCTGGTTATCACTCGAAATCTCTAACTCGATCGCACCTTGTCGCAAAATCTGCCAATTTATCCCTGTCCATTTAGCAACGGTGGAAGGTACACCAATTCCCAGCATTTCACCCTCATATTCTGTTGTTGCTAGAGTCAAAACTTTGGGAAACTGATTCTCAATTTCTGCTATCGTTTGCAAAGGCGGTTGACCAGAAAAATTGGCGCTAGTGGTGGCAAGAGGGCCTGTTTGCGCCAAAATAGTTTGGGCGATCGCACTGTTTGGTACTCGGATACCAATTGTTGTCGGGTCAATGGGGTTCATAACTTTTGGCAAGTGTTGACTCGCTGGTAAAACTAATGTCAGCCCTCCCGGCCAATATTTATCTGCTAATTCTTGCCAAACTTGATACTCATCTTCACTACCTTTGACATACGGCCACAAATCTTCAGCACTAGCCGCCATCAAAATCAAAGGTTTATCTTGACTGCGTTGCTTCGCCGCAAAAATTAATCCTGCTTTTTCTGGTACGGTTGCAAGTGCCGGAACAGTATCCGTAGGAAAGCTCACCAAAAGACCAGCACGTGCGCCAGCTATTAAATTTGTTAGAGAAATTTGTGTCATTGTTATGGGTTTGAGCATGAGGCAGGTTTCCTATTTTCTATGCGCTATGCCCCATGCCCCATGCCCTTTTCCTAACTTTTATAAGCAAGGGCAAAGCGTTCAATTCCAGCTAAATCAGCATGAATTTGAATTTTACAATAGCTACCTTGATTTTGCAAAAGTTCTCGCACTGCATCTGCCTGTCCTGCCATCATCTCAATCAACCACACGCCACCTGGTTGCAAATAAATAGGGGAGACTTCGATCAAATGGCGAATGCAATCTAAGCCATCACCGCCACCATCCAAAGCTAGATGTGGTTCATGGTTAACTACTTCTGGTTGCAAACTAGGTAAGGTACTGGTGGGTATGTAAGGGGGGTTCGACACCATACCACTGAACTGACCTTTTAAGAATGTCAGTGGCTCCCACCAAGAACCTTGATAAAATTTAATCCGGTCAGCAAAACCCAAATTATCGGCGTTGGTTCGTGCGATCGCCAGAGCTTCTAAACTGTAATCAACTGCATGAATTGTGGCTTTTGGCAAGACATCTGCTAATCCCAGTGCGATCGCTCCACTCCCAGTACCCAAATCTGCCCAGTGTTCTGAAGCATTGCTAGCAGATGCTTCCGCTAAATCAATTAAGCACTCTGTCTCTGGTCTAGGAATCAAAACCGCACTCGACACCGCGATTTGAAAGTTACGCCAAGGTGTAACTCCCGCAATATACTGCACTGGCAAGCGATCATTTAATCGCCTTTGCCACAACTGGTCTAACTCTTCTAAAGGCAATTGCAGTTGAATTTGCGGCCAGTTTTTAAAAGACTCCAAACGCAGTGCCAAGCGGTCTAAGCCAGCAACTTCGAGCAGCAGCCAATCTACCTCTGCTGGTGGGACATCAGTGGCGATCGCTGCTTCAAGAGCTGCATTTCGCCACTGCCAAAGTTGTAAACCAGAAACTATCAGATGTTTCTCCCCCATACCTCAACCTTGGAACGCATATCCGTTATTTTTTCGGAGCGGGGGCAGCAGGCTTGGCAGCTGGTGATTGATTCGGCGAAAGGGAGCGAATAAAATTGATCGACTCCCGTGATGGATAGAGAACAATTTTATTGATACTAGGATCGCTGCTGCTATTGAGAGCCTCCATAACACCGTACAAATCCACTACCTGAATTTCAGTGTTTTCTGCTTCCTTTGGCACGGCTTTCTTGAATTCGTCTAACAGAGCCACTGCTTGCTCTTTCTCAAAAAAGAAGGGGATGTACCGCTCGTTACCTTTGGCAACGGGAATGGTCAGATAGCTATTATCTTTCTTAAATTTAGGTACAAATAAGGGAATACCATTGAATTGCTCCCCTTTTTTACCATTTTGATTGAGCATACTTGTCGCCGAAGCTACCTGTTGTTGAGTCGGGACTAAAGTATAAATTACAGAGTCTGGTTTCTTTTTGCTTTCTTGCACTATTTTATAGTAGTCTGCCAGAGACAAAGGTCTAACCTGTAGGGTGTTTGCCAACTGGGGATTTTCTTTTTTGAGCCGATTGTCAAGGAATTTTTGAGCATCTTGCTTGCTAATAAAAAACCCTACTTGTGAAACTGGCTTGGATGCGTTGTTTCTGGAAAGAACTACGAATTCGCCTTTCGGATTGGTAAGCGTGAATACAGGTACTTCTTGGAGCTTTTTAACTACCTGATCTTGTGGCAACGCGATCGCCTCTAGATTGCCTATTCCTGGTAGATTGCCGATTCCTGAAAGCCCAGTTAAAAATACACTGCCAGCTATACCCAATGTTGCGCCCAAGCGAATAAATGATTTCATGACTGCTCCTCGCATCAATAGTCCAATTAAATTAAACAAATGCAAATGGTTGGATTTCCACAGCACCAACTAGCTTTAGTTATATAGCAATCTATTTCAGTTGTGAAAAATTCATTGTGCGCGTTGAGGTTGGGTGTTAAACATCAACGGTCAAAATCCAATGTTCCCCAACTATTTAGGGTTGCTATAGTATCGTTTTCAGAAATTGGCTGTGCTAACGTTGTGTTTTTCTCGGTTTAGCTCCGCTATTCACCGCGAAACGCCGTAGATGCCTATTATATGTCTTCTCAAACAGTGAAAAGTCTCTCCATCTCTCCGGCCTTGGAGATGATAAATGCCATTCTATCGGCTTTTTCTAATATTGGGTGACGCTATTGCTTTATCAATCGTTCCATCTGGGATTGGTTTAATATCTTCTCGAAGATATAGGAATCCGGTTTTATTCCTGAATTTACTTGCGTGGGCAGGGAACAGGGAATAGGGAATAGGGAACAGGAAAGAAGGCATAAATCCGTACTGAGTCTTGTTCAAAAATCAAATAGGAGTCCTATATACAAAGCTCAGTAGTAGAAATAACTTACACTTACTGCTTAAGGACTAAATTTGCCTGTTAGGCTTCAACAGCTAACGCAACAGCAGAACAGCCTAATTGATATCCCCGGTAAAAACACGCAATTAAACTGTATGTGTCAGCAAAAAAACTAGTTAATCTGCTTTAACTCTTAACTATACTAATTAAATCGGGATGACAGGATTTGAACCTGCGGCATCCTGCTCCCAAAGCAGGCGCGCTACCAAGCTGCGCTACATCCCGGTTATACTTATCGACTTTTTTGGTTTAGTTTTAACTTCCCATCAAAGCGATCATACTTTTTACAAGGCATTAATTTAATCATATCAGATAAAACGGCTTATGCCTAATATCTTTTATCTTCTGTAAAGACGAGCTAGATCACATCCTTACACTGATAAAGGTTTTTCTGCCGACTTAGTTTTACAAGAGATATACTTGTTTGTTCGTCGGCTAAACCTTGTCAAACCAAATTAAAGTAATAGTTTTGTACTAGTATACCTGATTTTCTTGTGCGAATCGGGTTTTATTTGGATTGAGCGCTAGTGAGGATACCAGAACATGCCTTTGATGCCTTCTGGATCAGCCATAAACCCCATAGTTCGGTAGAAATCTACAACATGTGGGTCAGCAAAGAGAGTGACATTACTAATTTCTTCACTCCTAAGTTTTTTGAGAACGTATTTCATCAGCGCCTTACCCAGTCCTTGACTTTGAAAGTCTGGGTGAACCACCACATCCCAAATTGTGGCATTAAACGCGTGATCTGAGGTAGCCCGTGCAAAACCAATGAGCCGCTTTTGGTTTCCTCTCACCTGCCACATTGAGGCGACGAGAAAACTATGCTCAATAGCTTTTTTCACTTTTCTTAGAGGACGACGCGACCAACCAACTGCATCACAGAGTTCTTCTAGCTCATATAGGTCAATGTCTCGTTCCGTACTAAAGACGATTCGAGCCTCCTTTGAAGAAGCTTCGCTAATGCTGCTGGAGTTGCCCGCAGCTGCCGCTGTATGCTCTTCAAAGGGGTTTGTCCTAGTTGTCGCTATAGATTCAGGAGTACTAAACCAAGTTTTCCAAAAACCCATGCCAACGTGGTTCGGGTAGTATAACTGAATTGGTTTCCACTCTCAGGAGTGTTGATTCATGTTTAACATAGCTACCCCCATTTACTACCCTTTACACTCAAAGTTTTTCGGTTGTTTTCGGGATTTGTAATGGTAACAGCCAGTTAAAGCGTGTTTCACACCAATCATTTTCAACTTTAGCATTTTGTTGTAGAGGCTAGGAGAAATTCATCAAAAGGGAAGGATAATAAGTAATTCAAAATTCAAAATTCAAAATGAAAAAACCTAATCCTGGGAATTACTCGTATAGAGCTTAAATGCACGTTAGCTTAGGAGTGAATTGTATACAAGGGATTGAGCATTAGGCATTGGGTATTAAGAACACTCTATTTCTTGTCCCCCCAGTCCCCAATTCCCAGTCCCCCATCCCAGCCCTCAATCCCCAACACCCAGTCCCCAGGTGACGAAAGCAAGCGAGTCTTACCCTTAACAATGGCTTCTGGTTTAAAATCTTCGACACTGGAACTCCTAAAGCGCTTTAACCGAGCGTTTCCCCAGTTTTATGAGCAATTCGTCAGCAGTGAAATTCAACTGCAAAATTTGCGGCTAGCCTACCGTCTCTATAAAACTAGACGCGCTGTGATTGAACTGAAACCGGAAGGTAGCAAAAGTGCCCTGCATTTTGCTTACCGCAACCAGTCTTTTCTCCTCAGCGATATTTTTGGTGTACTAGCAGCTTATGGGTTGACTATCCACGGTTTGAGTCTATACGGTCAGATCCGTCCGCCAATGTTAGTTTTTATCAAACTTTTGGTGTCTCGTGGTAGTAAAGCCTTGACCGAGAAAACCGCAGAAAATGTCTGTCGCGCCATTCGCGAGGCTTTGGGAGGTCGGTTTGAGGTAGAAGAGATGCTGGCAGTAGAATTCAATCTTGACACTGGCTTAGAACAGGTACAAACTGAGTTCTATGTCGATCCGGTCTTTCATCTCCCCGCACTAGTGATTGAAGCCGATAATCAACCAGGATTATTCTACAAAGTGATGTACGCCATCTGGCAGGAAGACCTTTTGGTAGTCAATGCCAATTTACTAGTTTGGCGCGGACGTACACGGCTAATTCTCTACTTGTTGGGGCCAAATGAAAGCCTCATTCCTGAATATCTGGGCCACAAAATTGCTGAAGGAGTGCGACAGAGGTTGCTAGGTAAATGAAAAAAGTGAGGAGTTATGAGTTAGATAATTCGTAATGACGCTCCTGCGTCGCTAACGCTGCGCTAACGTAATTCGTAATTAAAGATTAATAATTCCTCACTCCTAATTTTTAACTCTTCGCACTCCGTATTTAGTCGCACCCGCCCTTAAGGGTACGATATAAGTATGGCAACTATCGAAATCTTGGGCGTTCCACACGCATACGAGCTAACGGCTCCCACTTCCTGCCCCCATGCTTTAGTATTTATCCACGGTTGGCTTAATAGCCGTGGATATTGGCAACCTGTGATTTCCCGCCTATCAGATGATTTGCAGTGCCTTTCCTATGATTTGCGGGGTTTTGGTGAATCGCAATCCCAGGTAAAAACTGATTTTAGTCGAGCACAAACGTCTCTGAGCCTGACGCCCATCTCCAGTAGTGCGCTTGGCTCACCTTTCGATTCTATTTACACTCCTGCTGCATACGCTCAGGATTTAGCAGTTCTTCTGAAACAGCTGAATATTAAGAGTGCTTGGCTAATTGGTCACTCGTTGGGTGGGACGATCGCTCTTTGGGGAGCAGACCAAATACCTGAGTGTGTTAAGGGAGTTATCTGTATCAACGCTGGTGGTGGTATTTACCTCAAAGAAGCCTTTGAGCAGTTTCGCTCGGCGGGTCAGAAATTTTTGCAAGTCCGCCCGCGCTGGCTGTCCCAGGTGCCTTTGATTGATTTGCTGTTTACTAGAGCGAGTGTGGCTCGTCCTTTAGACCGCTATTGGGCACGTCAGCGGGTAATTGATTTCGTCGTGGCTGACCCAGAAGCGGCTCTGGGAACTCTGTTAGACTCCACAACGGAAGAAGAAATCAATCGTTTACCTGAGTTAGTATCCCAACTGAAGCAGCCAGTTTATTTTTTGGCTGGCGCGGAAGACAAGGTTATGGAACCCAAGTATGTGCGACATTTAGCTAGCTTTCATAGACTGTTCCAATATTGTGCTGACAATGTTTTGGAAATTCCTAATTGCGGACATCTGGCTATGTTGGAGCAGCCGGATGCTGTAGCTGATCACATCCGGTCATTAGTCATTAGTCATTAGTCATTAGTCATTAGTCATTGGGGATTGGGGATTGGGGATTGGGCATTGGGAATTGGGCATTGGACAAAACGACCCGCTAATTCTATGTACAGTAATCATTAGTCAATACTCTTGAGGGTCTATTGGTCTGGTGGTTACAAATGACAAATGACAAATGACTATTCAATAGGTTGATACAACTTCATCACCTGAGTGAGCGCTAACCTAGACTCAACCCCTAGCGTGAGGGGGGATATATGACCACGGGATAGATGGTCAGCGGCGGCACAGCCGATCATGGCGGCGTTATCGGTACAGAATTTTAGAGGTGGGAATAGGACGCGTAGGCTATGTTTAACGGCAGCGGCTTGGAGGTTTTTTCTCAACCCGCTATTAGCTGCTACACCGCCACCGATGGCAATTGTGTCTAGACCATAATC
This sequence comes from Nostoc edaphicum CCNP1411, assembly GCF_014023275.1. Lineage (NCBI taxonomy): Bacteria > Bacillati > Cyanobacteriota > Cyanophyceae > Nostocales > Nostocaceae > Nostoc > Nostoc edaphicum. The sequence goes on along the minus strand of NZ_CP054698.1, from coordinate 2,977,254 downwards.
TAGGGCACAGGCGATCGCTCTTTTGGTTAGCGATCGCGCTACGGTATTCTGAAAGCTAGCTGCTACATCTGCTACTGGCACTTGTCCACCATCTTTCTCTAACTGCTGCACTAAACGCAAGACAGCTGTTTTTAACCCGCTAAAACTCGCATCATAACGATGAACCCCCCCACCAGGTAGAGAAACTTTTCCTTCCGGTAAGGCAAAGGCTTGAGAATTTCCCTGTTGTGCCAACTTGTCAATCACTGGCCCACCGGGATAACCCAGCTTTAACAATCGCGCCACTTTATCAAAGGCTTCACCCGCTGCATCATCACGGGTTTGTCCCAGTGTTTCGTAAATACCACAATCTTTGACATAAATCAAGCTTGTATGTCCGCCTGAAACTAATAAACTAAGGAAAGGGGGATTTAAAGTTGATTCACTCAAGTAAGTTGCGTAAATGTGACCTTCGAGGTGATGAACTCCCAAAAATGGCTTGTTGTGTACCATCGCTAGGGTTTTAGCAGCAGTCAACCCCACCAACAGCGCACCTACAAGTCCAGGGGCACAAGTGGCGCCAATTGCGTCAATTTTTCCCCAGTCTAGTTGGGCTTGCTCTAAGGCTTGAGCGATCACTTCATTGATTGTTTCCAAGTGCTGGCGAGACGCTACTTCTGGCACTACCCCACCATACTGCTGATGGACTGGAATTTGCGAGGCTACGATACTGCTACAAACTTTACGATTGTTAACAATTGCGACGGCAGTTTCATCACAGCTGGTTTCTATTGCTAAAACGGTTGTCATTGAGAGTGCTGAGTTTCTGAGTCCTGAATAGTGAAGAGAAAATCTTGCTTCTTTTCTACCCTACAACAACAATTCTTATACTCAGCACTCGTTACTCAGCACTCAGCACTAATTTTGGTTGAGAAGCTTTAACTTTTATTTACTTAAACTTTACTCGGTTCCCACCCAAGAGTATGATGACTTCCTAGTTATGCAAATAAACAACTGTACAAGCCGCTTCGTTTTGTACAAAGAACTTCTTGTTTTGTAATAAAAGGAAACAACTCTATGCGACGATTGTTTGCTTTGATGTTAGCGATTAGTCTTTGGTTCAATTTTGCCCCCCCAGCGCAAGCTTTAGGGGCTAATTTGACACCGTGTAAAGACAATCCCGCTTTCCAAGAGCTAGCAGCTAATGCCCGTAATACCACCGCTGACCCCCAATCAGGGAAAAAGCGGTTTGAGCGTTATTCTCAGGCGCTATGCGGCCCTGAGGGCTATCCCCACTTGATTGTTGATGGTCGTCTGGATCGTGCTGGTGACTTTTTGATCCCTAGCATTCTGTTTCTATATATTGCTGGTTGGATTGGTTGGGTAGGTCGTGCCTATCTGCAAGCAATCAAAAAGGAATCTGACACTGAACTCAAAGAAATCCAAATCGATCTTGGTTTGGCACTACCCATCATCCTCTCAGGCTTTGCTTGGCCAGCAGCAGCAGTCCAAGAACTTCTCTCTGGTAAGTTAGCAGCCAAGGATTCAGAAATCCCCGTTTCTCCACGCTAAATCAGCTTAACTAATTCATTCGTTTTGGAGACTAAATTAATGGCAGACAAAGGCGATCAATCATCTTATTTGATTAAATTCATTTCTACAGCGCCCGTGGCAGCTACCATCTGGCTGACAATCACAGCAGGTATCTTGATTGAATTCAACCGCTTTTTCCCCGACCTACTTTTCCACCCACTACCGTAAGTGGAAAATTGGATTTAGCACAGTTGAATTTCTTGTGTTTTGCCTAATATTGTGTAGTGGATGTATTCAGCTTAGTTAAGCAGAATTATCACCAAAATAGTCAGCAAAAATAGTTTTTTGAAACTCGTGATTCTGTTTACAGATCGCGAGTTTCACAGTTTTAAAACTAGCTAAATTAATTTTTCTAAACTTCCTAGCAAAAAGACATCTTTAGCCACAATTATTATTAATATAAAAATGCCACCATTTTAATTTAGAGGCTGAACATAAAATATGGCACAAGCAGTAGATGCATCAAAGAATCTTCCCAGCGATCCAAGAAATCGGGAAGTTGTTTTTCCCGCATTCGGCGATCCTCAGCTAGGCAACCTAGAAACCCCGGTTAATTCTTCTCCCTTGATCAAGGGATTCATTAATAATTTACCTGCCTATCGCGCAGGTTTGACTCCTTCCAGACGGGGTTTAGAAGTTGGCATGGCTCATGGTTACTTACTATTTGGCCCCTTTGCCAAATTGGGTCCACTGCGAGACACAGGTAATGCTAACTTAGCTGGATTATTGGGAGCTATAGGCTTGGTTGTTGTACTTACAGCTTGTCTATCTCTGTATTCCAATAGCAATCCTCCCAAAGCACTTCCTAGCGTTACCGTACCCAACCCTCCAGCAGATGCTTTTAACTCTAAAGAAAGCTGGAACAACTTCGCCAGTTCTTTTTTGATTGGTGGTATTGGTGGTGCAGTAGTTGCTTACTTTTTGACTAGTAATTTGGCACTAATTCAAGGTTTATTTGGTTAATTACTAGCAGTTAGGAGTTAGGAGTTAGGAGTTTAAATTTATAACTTCTAACTCCTAACTCCTAACTTATTTAAACAAAACCATTTCAATGTCATTTAAAGCAGTTTCAAAATCGTCATTAACGATTTGAATATCAAATTCATCTGCGGCTTGAATTTCTTCTTGGGCGCGGAGTAGACGACGGGCGATCGCTTCTTCGGAGTCTTGGGCACGAAAACGGATTCGTTTCTCTAATTCATCAAAGGAAGGCGGTAAAATAAAAATGCTGAGGGCACTGGGGAAGGAAGCACGAATTTGTCTTGCCCCTTCTAGTTCAATTTCCAACACCACCAACTTACCGGAATGAATTTGGTTAAGTACAGCTTCACGGGGTGTGCCGTAATAGTTACCAGCAAACTCTGCCCATTCTAAAAATTCACCTTCAGCAACTAATTGTTCAAACTTGCTGCGGCTGATGAAGTAATAATTTTTACCATCAATTTCCCCTGGACGGGGAGAACGTGTCGTCACGGATACGGAATAATAGAGTTCTGGATGACGCTCTAGGAGCGATCGCATTAAAGTACCCTTACCGACCCCACTGGGGCCAGTTAAAACAATTAACCTGCCTAAATGTAAGCATTCTTCGGTAGTAGCACTACTCTGGATGGGTAAAGCTGGCATCATCCCTTCAACCTGTGAATCAATCAATAGATATTATTCATTAGTGTTGTGTTCTTGGTCTAGTCCACTAGTGACTAAAGAATTTGTAGCAAGGGTGACAGAAAGCTTGTCTAATTCACATGTTACTGCCGATACGGTGCAAATAAAAATGGGATTTGGGATTGTTAGTTTACTGTTAGTAGTCCACCAAAGCAACTTTGCTAGGCAGCCAAAAATTTGACAAAACAAAAGAAAACACTTGTCTCTACTCCCTACTCCCCACCCTCACCCAGCAAATTTGGGTTGTTTGAGTACTAGTCAATTATCTACAGTTTGATGTTCACGGGAAATCACAAAGCGATTTGCTACCGTTTCCGGCTGAATCGCTGAGAGAATTACGTGGCTGGAATCGGTGATAATTACAGCCCTAGTCCGACGACCGTAAGTTGCATCAATCAGTTGGCCTCTGTCCCGTGCATCGGTAATAATCCGCTTAATCGGGGCAGACTCTGGACTGACAATGGCAACTACTCGGTTGGCAGACACAATGTTACCAAAGCCGATGTTGATTAACTGAATGTCCATAAAAAAAACTGTCGCTAAACGCGGTTTGAGAAGCTTGAAATAAACTTATCCTCATGTTATCGCCAAAAAACAGGAGTTACAACGCTTAAATTCAAGCCAGTCTGAGATTTTAAATAATGTCTGCTTTTTTTAGCTGTTTATCAGCTATTTTTCCTCAAAATCTTCCCAAAGACATAGGCGAAATTTCACTGATTCAAGCTAGTTGGGTGATGTACATTTATTTTGTTTGAAATAAGTATCTGAATCAGAAATTGATGGAGAGCAAAATCGATTGGAAGAGTCTCGCTTCAACTACGCTGGCTCAGTACAATCTCAGTGCACCTCAAGTAGTATTCTTGGGTCATAGCGAAAATGTGACGTTTCGCGTTGACACTCGGAATAATCAAAATTTGGCGACATCTACAGAAAATGATGAGCAAGGGTTATTTCTTCTCCGTATCCATTATCCGATCGCTAAGTTCCGCGATCGCATTTGGCAACAAAATGCCGTCATTGAGTCAGAACTCATGTGGCTGACTGCGTTGCATAGAGATACGGATTTGGTCGTCCCATACCCCGTACAGAACCTCAGTGGCAGTTTTATTACCTCTGTCCCAATTGATGAGACTAGCCGAATGCTCAACTGTACACTACTAAAGTGGGTCGATGGTTCCCCTCTCGACACTGAACCTACAGCGATGCAGGCTAGGGAAATCGGGGAACTTATGGCTCAGTTACACCAGCACGCCAGCCTTTGGGAATTGCCTTCAAGCTTCACACGACCAAAATATGACTGGGAGCAACTACACGCCTCACTAATGAAGCTGCGATCGCTAATAGATGCTGGTACGATATCTCTGACTGATTTCGCTGTGCTTGAGAGTGTCGTTCAGCAAATTAGTAATGTGATGACAGCACTAGAAAAAACACGTGCCAATTGGGGTTTGATTCACGCAGACCTGAATGAAAATAATTACATCTTTTATGTAGGTAAGGCGCGGGCTATCGACTTTTCCTGTTGTGGCTTTGGCTACTACCTTTATGACATTGCTCATACACTGCTGCATCTGTTTCCCGAAAACCGTAGATCGTTCGTCAGGGGATATCAAAGCGTGTGTCAACTGCGCGATGATTATCAGAGTATCTTGGAGGCGTTCTTTCTCGGAGCAATAATAAACAATTTTGCTTTTTTAGCGTCGCAGCCAAATGAACACAATTTCTTATTAGAAACTGTACCCTACATTAGTGAAAGCTTCTGTAGCAAATATCTTAGAGGCAAGGCATTTTTGTTCGAGTTATAGCTGTTCTACTTTGATATTAACGGTTCAATTTTGTCTCCTCGATTTACAGCACGCAACCGTCGTACACTTCCAGCTTGACAATCGCGCAACCAAGCTTTAACTCCTTGGGCAACAGTACCCTTACTACTATCGCGTGGTGGGGATAGTGGCTGCTGTGCTGAATAGGAACCAGTTTGAGAAAACATCATTACTAGTTGCCAACCACTTTTAGTTTTAGTCAACAACAGCCAGTGAAATTGCTGCAATTCTACAAGTTTCTTTCCTATGTACTGCCGTTCTAAGGTAGTAAAGAAAACTTGCTCGATTCCTGATGCAGAGCTTTTAGGCGCATCTGCACTATATTCTTCAAGGTTAAGGGGCAGAGGACTAAACTCAGGTCTTCCTGCCACTAGCATATAACTATAAACATCACTGCTTCTACTGAGGCGGCGGGCGCGTTGACTAGCGCGATTTGTATAACTAGGCAAATCTTGCAGTAGTTGTGTAGTTAATGTTTCTAAATTTTGCTCAGAACACAAAGACTTCACGCCAGTATTGACATTTTCCCTTTGTGCTAGCACCAAAGGTTTAGAGGAGAGGTTTGTCGATAACGCTGGGTAAGTAAGGCTATGTGATACTAAAACCCAGAAGCCACAAACTAAAAGCCAACTATAATTTTTCTTCCTGAGCGAAGGCGCAAGATTATTCTCCCCTACACCCTGCACTCTGTCCCCCAGTTTCTCACTGACTCTTAGCTTCATGCCACCGTGGTTAACTCCTCAGAAATCCTTTTCCAGGCTAACTCAGGCTCAGTAGCAGTAGTGATGGGACGCCCAATTACTAGGTAATCTGCGCCGGCTTTAATGGCTTGCGCTGGGGTGAGCGATCGCTTTTGATCTGCATTATCTGACCAAGTTGGTCGTACTCCCGGACAAACTAGCAAAAAGTCATCTCCACAAGTTTGTCGCAACTGCGCCACCTCTTGAGGTGAACAAACTGCCCCATCCAAACCAGATTCTTGAGCCAGCAGTGCCATTTCTAGAGCATATTCGGGCAATTCCAAAGGTATTTTTAAATCAAATGCCAACTGCCTAGCAGAAATACTTGTCAGCAAAGTAATAGCAATTAACTTTGGTGGTTCTACACCTGCTTTTACAGCCCCTTCCTGTGCCGCCTCAGTTGCAGCTTTCAGGGCATCTCTACCAGCAGTAGCATGAATTGTCAGTAAATCCACTCCGTATCTAGCTGCACTCCGGCAAGCACCAGCAACGGTATTGGGGATATCATCAAACTTTAGATCCAAGAAAATGCGCTTTTGCCGGGACTTTAGTTCTTCTAGGATTTTCGGGCCAGTGCTGGTAAATAACTCTAAACCGACTTTCCAAAAAGTAACTTGCGGTAGCTGATCTATAAGAGCGATCGCACTTTGTTCATCCGGCACATCCAAAGCCACAATAACTCGTTGTTCTGCCTGTTCACCATTCCCCATCTCCCACTCCCCATACCCAATTTAAGGCACTAAACGCACAAACTTATTTTTCCCAACTTGTAAAACCTTACCTTGTAATTCACTAGGAGAATCGAAAGTGGTATCAGCATCAGTAATGCGATCGCCATCTAAGCGCACTCCACCCTCTTGAATTTTCCGCTTTCCTTCACCTGTACTTTTGCACAAGCCACTGACATTGAGAATATACGCTAACTTAGTAGGAAATTGCTGTACGCCAGCTAGAGAAAATTCTGGAACTGCACCTTCTTTACCGCCGCTTTGGGCTGCTTCTTTGGCTTCTTGGGCTGCGGTTTCACCGTGATACTGCTTCACAACTTCCCATGCTAGGAGTGTTTGGCGATCGCGGGGATTTTCTGGCATTTGATCCAAAGGTAAATCCGTCAACAGTTCAAAATACTGCTCCAGCAGATTATCAGGAACTCCTTGCAACTTTTGATACTTTTGTCCTGGGTGTTCTGACAATCCGATATAATTACCTAAAGACTTAGACATTTTTTGCACCCCATCTGTGCCAATCAAAATTGGCAACAGCATCCCAAATTGGGGCTTTTGACCAAAATGGCGCTGCAAATCTCTGCCTACAGCAATGTTAAATTTCTGATCAGTCCCACCTAATTCCACATCTGCCTCAACTGCAACCGAATCAAAACCTTGCATTAACGGGTACAGGAACTCATGGATAAAAATCGGATTCTCTTTTCTATAGCGATCGGCAAATCCTTCCTTCGCCAACATCTGCCCCACCGTCATCGTGGAGAGTAACTCTAAAATTTTCTCTAAGTTTAGTCCAGAGAGCCATTCGGAGTTATAACGCACCTCTAACCTTCCTGGTGTGTCAAAATCCAAGATAGGACGTACTTGATCAAGATAAGTCTGAGCATTTTGCACTACGTCTGCTTCTGTAAGCTGACGACGCACTTCAGACTTACCAGTTGGATCGCCAATCCGCGCTGTAAAATCGCCAATAATTAAAACTGCTGTATGACCTGCATCTTGAAAACTTCGCAGTTTTCGTACTGGTATGCTATGACCTAAATGAATATCAGTACCCGTTGGGTCAATCCCCAATTTGACCCTTAAAGGTTGGTTTGTAGTTAGTAAGAGCCTTTCTAAACTTTCGCTGTTAACATCAGCTGATTGTGGGAAAACTTCTACTACACCACGACGCAGCCAAGCAAAATCTGGTGTCATACTAAGAGACTCATTATTAGCTACGTTTTGCACACTAGAAGTTAAGTTGGTTATATTCACTGGCAATTTATCCACTTTCTCATCTGCCAAACTACTATAATTGCAAAAAATTAACCGCCTTGCTTCACCCAATCAATTACAGTTAAATTTACAAGTGAGGAAGTGAAATAGCCGTGTCGTCGTCTAGGACTTTTGAAAATAAACAGCCACAGCGTCGGGCTTCATCAGGTTTTGAGTTTTTGAAAGGAGTTGGTCAGGTAACTGGCGGTACTCTCCTCTCAATCACCATGCTGGCAAGTTCCATTGTAGCCGGAGGACTGGTTGGTTTAGCCATCAGTTTCCGTAATTTGCCAGATGTGAGACAGCTACGTAACTTCTTTCCCTCAGAAACGACTTACATTTATGACGTTAAGGGCAAACTCTTAACGAGTATTCACGGAGAAGCCAACCGGGAAGTCGTACCCCTAGATAGAATTTCCCCAAATCTCAAACGGGCGGTATTGGCAAGTGAAGATAGCCACTTTTACGATCACCACGGTATCAACCCCACTGGTGTTGGACGTGCTGTAGTCGTTAACGCTGTAGCAGGTGGAGTCAAAGAAGGTGGCTCTACTGTTACTATGCAATTGGTAAAAAACCTATTTTTATCTCGCAAGCGTGCCTTTACCCGGAAGTTAGCGGAGGGAGTGCTAGCAATTCGGTTAGAGCAAATTCTCACTAAAGACCAAATTTTAGAAATGTACCTCAATCAAGTTTATTGGGGTCATAACAATTATGGTGTACAAACAGCGGCCCGCAGTTACTTTAATAAATCAGCAGAATATTTAAGTTTGGGTGAGTCAGCGATGATGGCGGGTTTAATCCAAGCACCAGAAGAATTCAGCCCGTTTGCGAGTATGAAACTGGCAAAACAAAAGCAAAAAGAAGTGCTGGGACGGATGCTGGAATTAAGCTGGATCAACCAGTCAGAGTACGACAGTGCCCTCAAGCAAGAAATCAAACTTGGTAGAATCAAATCGTTTCAAGGTAGTGCCCTACCCTATGTAACTAATACTGTGGCCCAGGAGTTGGCCAAGAAGTTTGGGCGTGAGACACTACTCAAAGGCGGGATGCGGGTGCAAACTACAGTTGACGCCAACTTCCAAATGATGGCTGAGGAAACTGTCAGTAAGTGGCATAAATCACTGCTTGGGCAGGGATTATCTAAGAATCAAATCGCCTTGGTGGCAATTGATCCGCGCACGCATTTTATTAAAGCACTAGTGGGCGGTGTAGATCCTAAGACCAGTGAATTCAATCGTGCAACTCAATCTCAACGGCAGCCTGGATCTTCTTTTAAACCGTTTGTCTATTATGCTGCTTTCGCTACTGGTAAATATGGGCCGGACTCAACGGTTATAGATTCTCCAGTCAGCTATCAAGATGGTAGTGGTCGCTACTCTCCCAGAAATTATGATGGGGGTTTTAGCGGACCTATGCCAATCCGCACAGCTTTAGCCCAGTCGCGCAACATTCCCGTGATCAAGATTGGTAAGGCTGTTGGCATGAATAGAGTAATCGAAACTTGCCGTACCTTGGGAATCATGAGTCCGATGGAACCTGTTACCTCCCTGCCTCTGGGTGCAATTGGTGTCACTCCCCTAGAAATGGCTAGCGCCTATGCTACCTTTGCTAATTATGGCTGGCAATCTCCACCAACTGTAATTGCTCGTGTCACCGATAGTAGTGGTAACGTGTTACTAGATAACACCCCTAAACCCCAGCTAGTTTTAGATCCTTGGGCATCAGCAGCAATTATCGATGTGATGCGAACGGTAGTTACTAATGGTACTGGTAAAGGTGCTGCGATCGCTCGCCCAAGTGCTGGAAAGACGGGTACAACTTCCTCAGAAAAGGATATCTGGTATGTAGGCACTGTGCCACAACTAACAACTGCTGTCTGGGTGGGGAGGGACGACAACAGACAATTAGCTAGCCGTGCGACGGGTGGCGGTATGGTTGCTCCCATCTGGAAAGATTTTATGGAGAAAGCACTTAAGAACGTACCAGTAGAAAACTTTAAGTCACCTTCCCAGTTTTCTCGGCCCAAGTCACAATAATTTTGGCTTTTGGGTCGCACCTTTGGTGCGCTTCCACCACAATTTGGATTTTGGATTGGCAATTAATCCAAAATCTAAAATCTAAAATTGACTAAGCCTGTTTCTCTAGCTCGGCTTTCATCCGTTCTAAAGTAAGGTGCATTTGGTCAAACATTTGTTGCGGGGTAACACCGAACTGACCTAATTGTGTTTTCAGTTGTTCTACTGTCATTTGTGCCATAAAATCTTCGGATAGCTCGAAGCGCTTCATAAAGATGCGATATCGATCCATCATGGCTTCCATTTGCTCAATAAACAGCTTTTTGCCATCACGGTCAAATTTGCCGTAGTTGTTACCAAGCTTGATTAGCGCTTGATAATCCTCAAACAGCTGCTTTGCTTCTTGCTGAATTATCTCAGAATCGAAGAATCCCATATTGCTTATATTAAACTGAGTGTCCAGACTCAGTAGCTTAATAGTTTTACTTCTATTTATTATTTTAGTCTAGGGGAGTAATCTAGTGACAAAGCTTCGGTTTTAGTACGGTTTGTTACCGAAATTTCAACACTTGACTTGAGAACCTTTCTTTTGTGTAAACCGACTTAATAAAGCCGCAATACTTATAGCTTTAGCCATTGATTTAGGATTGGTGTTTTCACTCGGTTGAATTTTCAGACCGGGAGCGTATTTCAAGGCTAGTGAATTTTGCGGGTTCAGTTTTAATGCTTGATAGATGTAAACCCTAGCCATCCCGATAAATTTTTGTTTGAGATGTACCAAACCTAATAAAGCATAATAGTCGCTGTTATTTGGCTCTAACTTGATGGCATCACGCAGTTCTTGCACGGCTAGGGGCCATTTGGCTAGCCTGACGTACTCAATAGCTCGCTGGTAGTGACGTTGAGCGTAGTTTGTCAAAACTGGTTTGACATCAGTTTGTTCAGATAATGTCAATTCAACTGGCTTGACTTTTACCTCAGAGATGATGGGAACAGCCTTTTGCGGTAGGAATAGGTCTGGTTTGTGCAACCGTAAGTATACCAAATTCAGTATAGTAATTTGTTGCGTCACCTGATAAAACTGATCTAGTGATTTATATTGAGCTTCTGCATAACAGGCGATCGCTTCTTCGTAAAATAATTCTGCTTGGGGTGTAGACATTTCTATCATTTCCTGAGCTATGGCACTTTGAGAAGACAAAGACTTCTGCTCTGAAACTCTTGCGTCTGATCGCAGCATAGCGATCGCAATCAAGCGCTTCTGTCGATGTTTCAGCTGTTCATAAGCTGGATTGATTAAATGGCTAAATATTGCCGTAGCTAATTCTTGGTCTGGATTAGAGTTTTTGGCATTGCGATCGGGATGTAGCAGCTTGGCTAAACTGTGATAGCGTTTAAAAATCTGGCGATCATCAGCAATCACAGAAATTCCTAGCACAGCGTAAGGATCACAAAGCTGTTCAAGCCATTTTGGCGGTAGGAAGGTCTGTGACATAGTAGTAATAAAGCTGTTAAAAACTTAAAATTAGCATCAAAGCTCAATGCACAGTCATGTGAAACTTACTCAACTTTCTTCAAGTACTAAATTAATTATGTGTGGGACTTCCCATCTAAAAGTCTGAAGGGCAAGGCAGGGTAGTTGACTGTCTGATTGTCGAACTGTGGTATTGGTAGATTTATTAGAAATATGTTGACTAAGCGCAAAAGCCGAAGTGTTGCCGCTGTTTTAGCTTTTTCTGGCACACTAACAATTTCAGGATTACATAAATTCTATTTGGGACAGCCGTTGTGGGGTATTTTGTATGTGTTGCTTTCCTGGACGCCGATCCCCAAGGTAGCTAGTGCAATTGAGGGAGTTTGGTATTTAGCCCAAGATGAAGAAGCTTTTGATCGTAATTTTAATCTAGGTAAGTCAGCAACAAGAAACTCACAAAGGGTAAGTAATCAGGTAGGAGCGATCGCTGATGCAATGCGGGAATTAGATGCTCTGCGCCAGGATGGACTGATTTCAGAGTATGAGTTTGAGCAAAAGCGCCGCCAATTGTTAGACCAGATTTCTTGAGGTGAGCGACAATCATGAATAACTGGCTACCTTTGAACCCCAGACTGCAAAAACTCCGCGCCAAGCTCCTTAACGATCCCTATTATCGCCTGCAATCTGGGGAAGAAATTCAGATAGCGGCAAAATTAGGTATTCGCATTGATGTTAATCAAGCGACTGTAGATGATTGGTTACGCCTACCAGGTTTGTCAATTCACCAAGCGCGATCGCTTGTGGAACTTTCACGTTCTGGTGTTAAATTTTACTGTACTGAAGATATCGCTGCGGCTTTGGCTATACCAGCGCCGCGCCTGGAGCCATTAAAGCCTCTGCTGAATTTTGTTTACTATGACCACGAATCTCTAGAAAATCCGACCCATTTAGTCAACCCAAATACAGCAACAGTTGAAAAGTTAGCACAAATTCCATTTATAGATTTGTCTCTGGCACAAGCAGCGGTGCAAAATCGGCAATCAGCCGGGCCTTATCGGAACCTGGCTGATTTTCAGCGACGGTTGGAGTTAACTGGTGATGCGATCGCTCAGATGATGTATTATTTAACGTTTTAAGTTAAAAGTTAGAAGTTTTAAATAACTCCTAACTCTGACAATTTTGAATTTTGGATTGAAGGAAAAATCCAAAATCTAAAATTGATTAAATGAACCCAATGCGATCAAGAGGCCAAAAGCGAAACGTTGCCCGACCGATGACATTTTTTCTGGGTAAAAAGCCCCAATAGCGAGAGTCATTACTATCGTTGCGGTTATCTCCCATCACAAAAAATTCGTCTTCTGGAACTTTCACTGGTTGATATGGCTGATTTGGGGGTTCCGCGATGTAGTCTTCTGCCAAGGGTTGACCATTGAGGTAGACTTTGCCAGAAGCAACACTAATTACCTCACCAGGCTGACCAATAACCCGCTTGATGAAGGCTTGGTCTTTGGGATATCCTCGACGTTGTAGTTCTGCGGGTGGCTGAAAAACAATAATATCTCCAGTTATAGGAGGGTGAAAATGGTAGGAAATTTTTTCTACCACCAAGCGATCGCCTGTATGTAAGGTTGGCAACATCGAATCAGAAGGTATATAACGGGGTTCAGCGATAAAAGTCCTGATTAGGAATGCCAAACACAATGCGATCGCAATTAAAATCAGATTTTCTTGCCAACTACGCCATAATTTTAACGACGCACGCTCTTTTTCTACATCACTTTCGTGAGGAATCATAAAGGTTTCTAGCCAGTTTAAGAAGTAAGACAAATACCTTGATTATTTTGACTCAAAAGGTATATTAATAGGAAAGCTGGGTTTAATAGTCAACCCATACAGATATTAAATAATACACTTATTGCATCTAGCAAAGATAAGCAAAAGTACTGTAAATAAACTATGACCTGTCTAAGGCAATATAAGCTAATGATTAGGATTTATAAATAAATAATTAAAAATCTTAATTCTAATGTGACTCTAATACATACGGGACTTCCAAAAAATAAATTACCCAATCTTGTGGGGTGGGCGTCTAGCCATAGGTGTCAAGTTAAGCTCAAACTTCCTATGTCAATAAGCATTTATCCTTAACAATTTGGTTTTAAAGGGACAAAAAACGAACTTTTTCAGGGACTATTAATGATTTGTTTATTAGCACCACTCCCAGCTTGCGTATAAAAGTTAGAAAAAAGTTCACCTTTATACTTCGTTCCTAACAAAACCTATCGTTGACAAATGGGTTTTAACCTTAAGTTGACACTAACGGCAAGATGCCCACCCCACAAGAAGTAGTTGAGTATTTTTTTATTTGGAAGTCCCTACTTTTAGCTAAGTAAAGTGTTTTTAGTAAAAAATATTACATTTCAATCTAGAATTTAATGGTTCGATAAATAGACGCCATACTATTGCAATTCAATTATGATAACTTACTCATATACATGTGATTAACTTCCGTAATTACACGGTGACGGTAAATATTAAATTGTACTATTAATAAGATATAAATCTCCTTAGTTATCAGAGAAAAACATTAACAGACAGAAAGCTACTAGTAATTTCGGCTAAAGTATCAGCATCCAAAAGAGAACCAAACTGGCGATAGAATTGTTTTTGCTGAATGAGTCAAAAGTATCTACATTAACGAATAAGTGCCCCTTGGCAATGAGAAACTATATTGAATCAATTTTCGTCTGATCTATTTCCTAGAAGATACAAGGTAACATTCTGTCAGTAGAAAATTTAACTTTTTCTTAAAAAGGAAGTAATAGCAGCAGGCAGTAGAATATATCTTATCAAGAATAGAACTAATAGTTTACTAGACTCTTTTTTGAAAGATACCCCGCCTCTCTTAAGTAGTTTTGTATGTTAATCAAATAATTTACTAAGTTGTAAATTATACAGTTTTACTGTCAGAATGTCTGGCTATAAAAACTTCAGTCCACGAAAAGTGCAAATTGTAGGCTCTACAGTTTAGTTCATCTTATTTGCAAAACTATAAAACTTGAAAGGATAATGCTGCCTTAGCGGTGAATTGAAAAACAGCAACTAATTCAGAACTCCTATTAAGAGGATTTTGGGGTGTGGTTAATTATCTGATTGTGCTCCTTCTTAGAGCTAGCGGTAATAACGTGCAAGTGCAGACTTTGCCTTTTATAAGTGGATTGACGTTCGATATTACCAAGTATCGTATATTCAACGCTCGTCCAAATCTAGAGCATCTAGATTTCAGTTAAAACAGTATAGTCTGTCTTCTCGATTCTGAATTTCCGTTATTCTCAATTTCAATTTTCATGATTATCAGAAAGCAACTGGTATCTAAATATCTAAATAAAATGTGCTATAACGTACCGTCATAACCGTGGTTGATGGTTCGATCTTTGAAGGAGCTATGAGGTGGAAAACAATAAGTCGTTTCTGTGGCCAGAAGGAATATTAATTGCACTGCTTGCATTAGGTGGTGTTTTTAGCCTTGCTTTCATGATGCTTTTAAGACCCAATGTTTCAGAGGCTCAAAGTAGACAAAGTATAAATGTAAAGCGTATAGCTGCAAAGGTAGGAACTCAGCAGCGCATTGAGAAATTAAAGGCGTCGATGCTTACAAGTTGGCAGCAAGAAGCACAAACAAAAGGACTATCATACGCTGTACCACCACGTTTTCAAGGGGCAATAGTTAAAGCAGCAAAACTCACTCAGAGTGAGAAAGTGATTGCTCTCACTTTTGATGATGGCCCTTGGCCTGAAACCACAGAGAAAGTGCTAGATATTCTGAAATCAAATAATATCAAAGGGACATTTTTTGTTGTCGGGCAGAACCTAAAAAATTATCCAGAATTAGGAAAGCAGATTGTCACTCAAGGTCACGTCATTGGCAATCATACTTGGCATCACTGGTATCACTTCTTTAATCAACAAGCTGCTGCTTTTGAAATTGAGCGCACAACAGATTTAATTTATCAAGTTACAGGTGCTAAAACAAATCTGTTCCGACCACCTGGTGGCAACCTGCACAATGGATTAGTTGCTTATGCTAAAGGTCAAAAATATAGTGTGGTGATGTGGTCAGCTGACTCCATAGACTACAAGTTGCCATCTGTACCAAAGTTGATTGATAACGTAATTAAAGATTCAAAACCTGGTGGTATTGTGCTAATGCATGATGGTGGTGGTAACCGTTCCAAAACTATACAAGCTTTACCAGAAATTATTAGCAACTTTAGAAATCAAGGCTATCGCTTTGTGACTATTCCAGAACTTTTAGAAATGGAAGATACTGAGCAAAAGTTGCTTGCTAACAAAAAGCAATAATTATTAATGATGGGTAGTTAGTCAATAGTAATTGGCTAAAAACTAAAATTATATTTTTTAGTTAAAAATACGTTATTTCTGAATCAGTAGGCTCGTAGTAAGGGCTAGAGCCACTTACTACGAGCCTTTAATTATTCACGCCCACCTACTTAATGACTAGTCACTAAACTGAACTCAGTTGTTTTTTCAGGATTAGCTTCTGGACTATCAGCTTCAGAAGGCGGAACCAACTGCCAGAATTTCGGCAAAAATTCTTGCCAGTTTTGCAGAATTTTCTTTGCCTTGGGTGAACCAGTACGTTCTGCATGAGTTTGAATTAACTCTTGCAGTTGCTTTGCACCCACTTCTGTAATCACTCGCTGGATTTTGACAATTTCCGGGTTGACTAACTCACGAAATGAGTCGTCTTCATCCAGGAAGTATGCCAGTCCACCAGTCATTCCAGCGGCTACGTTACGTCCGACTTTACCGAGGACGACAATCACACCACCCGTCATGTATTCACAGCAATGATCCCCAGCGCCTTCAATCACTGCTATGCCTTTGGAGTTTCTTACAGCAAAGCGCTCTCCTGCTAGTCCGTTGGCAAATAACATCCCACCAGTAGCACCATAGAGGCACGTATTGCCAACTATCACATTTTGTGATGCGTTATAGGTAGCATCTGTTGGGGGTTTGATGATGATCTCACCACCATGCATCCCTTTACCTACGTAGTCGTTTGCCTCTCCTTCGAGGGTCAAAATTAAGCCGGGGAGGTTGAAAGCACCAAAACTTTGCCCAACACTACCTGTAAAGTTGAGATTAATTTGTCCTTCAAAGTCACTGTCACCATATTGCGAAGCGATCGCACCCGCTAATCTTGTACCTACTGTTCTGTCAGTATTGACAATAGGGTAAGTCTTGGTAACGGTAGACTGATTCCTAATGGCAGCTAGAATGTCGGGATCAGCAAGGAAATTGTCATCCAAAACCACGCCATTGCTGTGAACTTCTTCATGCACCAACCAGCTACGATTGTCTCTGCTATTTGGTAGCTGAAGTAAACAGTCAAGATTCAGCGATCGCGTTTTGGTAAGTTTTACCTCTTGGCGCAGTTTTAACAAATCTGCACGTCCAATGATTTCTGACAAAGAACGGTAGCCGAGTCGGGCTAACAAACTCCGCACTTCTTCGGCAATGAAGTAGAAGAAGTTGACAACCTGTTCCGGTATTCCCGTAAACCGCTTGCGGAGTTCTTCTTTCTGGGATGCGACACCCACGGGGCAATTATTTGTGTGGCAGATACGCGCCATGATGCAGCCTTCGGCAATCATGGCAATGGAGCCGAAACCGAATTCTTCAGCACCCATCAATGCACCTATTACCACATCCCAGCCACTCTTGAGTCCGCCATCTACGCGTAAAATCACGCGATCGCGCAGGCTATTTTCCATCAAAACCCGATGTACTTCACTTAAACCCAATTCCCACGGGGAACCAGCGTGTTTAATCGAACTAAGTGGTGATGCACCTGTACCACCATCATGACCAGAAATCTGGATAATATCAGCGTTTGCTTTCGCTACACCAGCAGCGATCGTGCCAATGCCAACTTCTGAAACTAGCTTCACCGACACCTTTGCTTTGGGATTAATTTGGTGCAGATCAAAAATCAGTTGTGCTAAGTCTTCAATGGAATAGATATCGTGATGTGGTGGTGGCGAAATCAGCGTCACACCAGGCTTCGAGCGCCTTAACATCGCAATGTATTGGCTCACCTTGGGCCCCGGTAGCTGTCCACCTTCCCCAGGCTTGGCACCTTGGGCAATTTTGATTTCAATTTGTTTGGCATTGACTAGATACGCTGGCGTGACACCAAAGCGTCCTGATGCCACTTGCTTAATGGCACTATAAGCTTGATCACCATTCCGCAATCCTTTTAAATGAGGTAGGGTTGGCGAGTGTCCCGATTCATCTACATCATCTAGAATTGTGTAGCGCACTGGATCTTCGCCGCCTTCTCCAGAATTTGATTTACCGCCAATGCGATTCATGGCGATCGCTAAAGTTTCATGGGCTTCTCTTGACAAAGCGCCTAAAGACATGCCGCCGGTGCAGAAGCGTTTGACAATCTCATATACCGATTCCACTTCTTCTAAAGCAACCGGAGTGCGTAGCTTGCCGCCGTAGGCATCGCCTTCAAAATCCAGCAAGTCCCGCAAAGCAGTTACTGGTCTGCCTTGGAGGTGCTTCTTGTAAACTTCGTAGTGATCGTAGTTTTTGCCATCTAGAGCCTTGTGTAGCGCCTTAACCATTTCTGGGCTATTCATGTGGTACTCGCCGTTAGGACGGTATTGTACAAAGCCCAGGTTTTCTAACTTATTCGCAGTCAGTTCGGGGAAAGCCTTGCTGTGAAAGGAAAGCACTTCATCCGCAAGTTCGCTTACACTCAAACCACCAATACGGGAAGTCGTACCACGGAATCCCAATTCGATTAAATCTCCGCCAATGCCAATAGCTTCAAAAATTTGGGCTGCTTGATAGCTGGAGAGTAAAGAAATTCCCATCTTGGAGAGAATTTTTAGCAAACCTGACTCTACTGCTTTGCGATAGTTTCCTAAAGCTTGTTCTAGGGTGATAGTGGGAATTTTTTGCACACCCATTAACTTTTGAGTTTTGGGATCAGACCACCAACTACGCACCGTATCTAAAGCCATATACGGGCAAACTGCGCCAGCACCATAGCCAATCAGACAAGCAAAGTGATGGGTACTCCAACATTGGGCAGTATTGACAATCAGGGATGTTTTCATTCGCAACCCTTCCCGAATCAGATGGTGATGCACCGCACCAACTGCTAACAAGGGAGGAATGTAGGTGGATTCTGTGTTGATACTGTCATTGCCCTGGTCGCTTAATATTAAAATCCTTGCACCGGCCCGGACTGACTCAGCTGCTTGTGCTTGTAAAGATTGGACTGCGGCTTTCAATCCTTCTGGGCCGCTGGCGATCGCAAATAGGGTTGACAATTCAGCCGTGGCAAATCCTGACAGCTTAATCGCCTCTAACTCTGGCTCTGTTAACAGCGGCGACTCAAGTTTTAATCTCCGAGCATATTCTGCCTTGGGTTCTAATAAGTTACCCCGTTCCCCCAGTTCGACTTTCAAAGACATCACTAGCTTTTCCCGCAGGGGATCAATTGCCGGGTTCGTCACCTGAGCAAAGCGCTGTTTGAAATAGTCATAAAGCAGGTGAGGCTTTTGTGACAGCACCGCTAAGGGAATATCATCACCCATGCAGAAAGTCGGCTCTGAACCTGCGATCGCCATTGGATGAATCACCATTTCTACATCTTCTGTGGTGTAACCAAAGGCAGTTTGATGCTGAAGTAAGGTTTGCTTGTCAGTAGTCAATTGTCCTGGGTCATTTGTCATTTGTCCTTTGCCATTGCCATTTGCTAATGACGGATGACTAATGACTAATGACTTTAATTCTTGACGGTGCTGTTGCAGCCATTCTCCATAAGGGTGCTGTTTGGCGATGCGTTGCTTAATATCCCAATTCTTCAGGACTTCATGATTTTCTAAATCCACGGCAATCATTTGCCCTGGGCCGAGTCTACCTTTCTCGACAATATCGGCTTCTGGGAAGTCCACTACACCAGCTTCGGAAGCTACAACAATGTAGTTATCTTTGGTAATCACGTAGCGAGCTGGTCTTAAACCATTACGATCTAGTGTTGCACCAACTTTTTTGCCATCACTGAATACTAAAAGGGCTGGGCCGTCCCACGCTTCTTGCAGTCCACTGTAATATTCGTAGAAATCAACAATTTCTGGATATTCACGTAAAGAAGGCTGATTTTGGTAAGCTTCTGGAACCATAATCATTAAGGCTTCCAGGGGGCTGCGTCCAGAGCAAACCAGCAATTCCACTACGTTGTCTAGGGTAGCTGAGTCGCTGTTATCAATATGAACTAATGGCTTGAGTTCCTTGATGCGATCGCCCCATACAGGATGATTCAGGCTAGCTTCTCGTGCCATCATCCAGTTGATGTTGCCCAACAAGGTGTTGATTTCGCCGTTGTGACCCAAAAGCCGCATTGGTTGCGCTAGAGGCCACTTGGGCATTGTGTTCGTACTAAAGCGCCGATGGTAGACAGCAAAGGCACTTTTGTAAACTGGATTTTTTAAATCTTCATAAAAGTTGCCCAAGACAGCGGAACGCACCATGCCTTTGTAGACAATCGTCCGACTTGACAAAGAGCAGATATAAAATTCTTCTGAGATATTGGTTGCAACTTTACTAATTCGGCGGCGAGTAATGTACAACTGCCGTTCCAATTCATCGCCGCTTTTGTCAACAGAAGCTAACAAAACTTGTTCAATCTGGGGTTGATTTTCTCTTGCCTGTATCCCTAGTGAATCAGATTGCACTGGCACTACTCGCCAACCCAGCACAATCAATTTTTCTTCGGCAGCTACTTGCTCAACAGTCACTCTCGCTTTCTGTGCTGCTTCTTGGTCTTGTGGTAGAAATATCATCCCCACAGCTATATTATTGGTGGATGTAAATTCTTTCCCCCTTTGGGCAAAGTCTTGTTGGAACAACTCCCAAGGGATAGCTGTCAATACTCCAGCACCATCACCAGAGTCTTGATCAGCGCTACAACCCCCCCGGTGTTCTAAGCAAGTCAAAGCAGCTAAGGCTTTTTCAACAATTTCGTGGCTGGTATGATTTTGGCGATGAGCAATAAAACCGACACCACAGGCATCTCGTTCTTCTACTAACCACTTTTGCCCCTGATAGGTATCTCTTGAGTTTATGTCCGCTGTGATTTTCTGGTCTTGATTCATCGGTTTATTATTCATACCCTGTTCCTGAAGTATTGAGTTACCAATTTTGCCACTACATTGTCGGAAAAAATTTCTAAATTCAGCGATGGAGAAATATGTAAGCACCGAAATTTAGGGAAAAAAAATTTTAACTTCGGTTTTACTTTACTAGTTCACCCGTGTTAAAATAGTTGCGTCTCTTTTATGTATTTATGCGGTGTTGGACAAGTTACCTCCGCCAAGACATTATTTTTGCCCTGACAGTTTCTTTTTTATATTTTGAAGTTAAGTATTTTCTCAATCCCTTTTTTCCAGATGCACGCTAGCTACTCTTAGAGCCTATTTTGGCTTACCTGAAACAAAACTAAAACCAAATGCTGTACTAGGTTCTAAAGCAAAAGTTATCCTGATTCAGCAATAAAATCAGCGTATTACAATATATACCCATTTGACAATTCCCAAATATTTTTGTTGTCTAGAATTTGGCCGCTTACGAGTTGCCGCATGTATTACTATTAACTAGACCTTACTGAAGTAACAAGATTCAGCGAGGATTAAATATTTTAATCCAGTTTTGATAACCAAAACTACCGTATATGGTGTGGTTAGAATTAGTGGGAGTTAAAACACTTGATCGTAGTGGCTTTAGCGTCTAAATAAATTGGTTAATGTCTAAAAGAGATAACTAGCCAATATATAGAGTATCATATTTATTCAAAAATAAAGTCATGTTTTTTTTATACTTCCAAATAATTAGTTAGTTTATACCTTGGGTGATAGTTTTCAAAAGTACTTAGTAAATTATGGTAAAAATGCCGAATTGTTGCCAATCAGGGATTAGCGATGGCTCCGCCAACACCAAGGACGAACGCAGATTTTTTCGGGCTAGTGTGTCACCAATACTTTTGACAGCACTGTGCTTAATTACTACCTATCCTACCAATGCCCAAGAGTCACCGAAAAATGCCAAACCAATACCCAGGTTAATATCACAGTCAACTGTACCTCCTTTGACAGGTGCAGTATCCTCTGGTAATCAAATTTCCCTGAATGGGCGTACTTTACCAGGAACTTGGTTACAGCGACCGGGAAAAGCTGGTCAGATGACAACTAACCTCAGTGACGGGGCATTCAGGCAATTAATTGGAGTAAATTTCTTAAACAGTAGTAATTCAGCGAAGCAACCAATACAGTGGTTTTCGTCGGTGACAAAGCCACTGGTTTTAACCACCAGGCTAGCAGGAGCATATCGCTATCTGGATATTACTAATTTTGCTCAAACATCTGGATGGCAGATTCAAGCTAATGGCAACACCTTGGTGATTGCTACCCCGAAAGCACAAATCACAAATATTGTTCAGAGCCAGGAACCTCCAGAAGCGAGTGCCCCTTTGCAACAGGCTCGGATTCTTGTCGATTTAGATCGTCCAACCCCCTGGCAAGTTGTACAAGGGTTAGCGATCGCAAAACCCCAAACTCCATCCTCTGATCCAGACACGCCAACTCCCAAATCCACTGTACCGCCAAATCGACAGTGGACAGTTACTCTGGATGGAATAGCCGCCCCTGTTTTGATAGAACGCTATACTCCCCAGCCACCAGCAGCACCACCAACATTGCTGCCAAACCTGCTTAAACAATTATCACCAGTTACACCAACACAACCAATATCACCAGTCCCTGAACCACTAATTCAAAAAGTGGAGGTGCTGAAAAACCAAACGATTATTAGTCTGAGCGTTCCCTTTGGTCTATCACCTCAAGTTAGTACTGTAGCTAATCCCAACCGCCTGATTATCAATATTCGACCCGATCCTCTAGAAGAACGAGATATTACTTGGGCCCCAGGATTGCGCTGGCGACAGAATTATGTGAATTTAGGCACAGAACGCTTTCCTGTGGTCTGGTTAGAAGTTAATCCCCGCAAATTTGGGCTAGCGTTAAAACCTATGTGGGCTAGTACTGATGGGCTTACGGGTACTGCTCCCTTAATTCAAACAGCACAACGTTACTTAGCAATAGCTGGAATTAATGGTGGTTATTTTAACCGCAATAACAGATTACCATTGGGTGCGATTCGTCAGAATAATCAATGGTTATCAGGCCCCATTCTGAATCGAGGTGCGATCGCTTGGAATGATTCTGGCCAATTTTACTTTGGTCGTCTCACCTTAGAAGAAACTTTAATTACAGCAAATGGTCAGCGTCTACCAATTCTGTTTCTTAACAGCGGTTACGTCCAGAGTGGTATTGCTCGTTACACACCAGCTTGGGGATCAACTTACACGCCTATAACGGATAACGAAATTATCTTAGTGGTACAGAAAAACCAAATTACTAATCAGTTACCAGGCGGCAAAGTTGGAGTCACAGCGGTTCCCATTCCCCAGGATGGCTACCTGCTAACTTTACGCGCTAATGCTGCTAGTGCTGCCTCACAACTACCTATTGGAAGCGCAGTAAGTATTTCCAGCACCACTACACCAGCTGATTTTAGTCGTTATCCTCACATTATCGGAGCTGGGCCGCTACTAATCCAAAACCGTCAAATTGTCCTTGATGCCAAAGGCGAAAAATTCAGCAATGCCTTTATTGCCGAAAAAGCTATTCGCAGCGGTATTTGCACAACGGCAACAGGCACACTGATGATTACTGCCACACATAATCGTGTCGGCGGTTATGGGCCTAATTTGGCAGAACATGCCCAATTGATGCAACTCATGGGCTGTGTGAATGCTCTAAATTTGGACGGTGGTAGTTCCACCAGCCTTTATTTAGGAGGACAACTACTCGATCGTTCACCTAGTACCGCTGCTCGTGTTCATAACGGAATTGGTATTTTCCTGCAACCACGAAAATGAGGGAATGGGAGAAGTCGCTTAATCATCAATGCCTCTCAAGAGTGCTGAGTAATGAGTGCTGAGTGCTGAGTAAGGAATCTCACTTTTTTACTCAGAACTCGGAACTCGGAACTCGGAACTGTTTTGCCCAATGCCCCATTCTTTTTTAAAGTTTAGAACAAGCTATCATTTTGCTTGATGAAGACTTGGTGTAGACATCAGAGTTTTAGTAGTGATGGTTTACACCATAAGGTTTGATTTTGCTATGTTTATCAAGGTGCGACAAAATTGCTGATTTTCAAGGTTGCAAGATAGCACCAGATTTTTGATCAATAGTTAAGAGTACCAACGGTTTGTTATGTCTCCAAATGAGGTAACTATGGCTCGATATCAAGAAACTACACAGACTGAAACTCTACACCTACCTCCAGCCATAACTTCTAGGGGCGTTGCTGCAACGGAATTACGTCCTTGGGGCGCTTTTACAGTTTTGGAAGAAGGGCGCGGATACAAAATTAAGCGCATCGAAGTTAAGCCTGGACATCGCCTCAGTCTACAAATGCACCATCACCGCAGTGAACACTGGATTGTCGTCTCTGGTACAGCTAGGGTAGTTTGTGGTGAAAGAGAAGTCCTACTGAGCAATAATGAGTCAACTTATGTACCCCAATGTACATCTCATCGTTTAGAGAATCCTGGTGTGATCCCCTTGGTGTTGATTGAAGTCCAAAATGGCGAATACTTGGGAGAAGATGATATTATCCGCTACCAAGATGACTATGCCCGTACCAAGGATTAAAACCAAAAGAACGCTATTAAAGCTCTAATCCCAAAACTGAATACATTTTTGTGCAAACCGTCTTTGTGAACGAACTACTGCACCCCAGAAGTCCCTACCTTATTAAGGTGGGGATTGAAATATGTTAGTGTTATAAATGTAGTAATAGCGATCGCGCTCATGCCTTCGATGATTTGGAATTTTGCAGAAGCGAGAGTCAACCCATCTGTAAAATAGAACATGGGGTATTCAATTGCAAAAAACTAGTTCCATGATTCATCTGAGTCAAGCAGCCGCGAGTGAAATTGGGCGAATAAAGTCCAAGCAGCAGCCAAATGTATTGTTTCGATTGGCAGTAAAACCAGGTGGTTGTTCCGGGTTATTTTATGATATGTCTTTCGATGAAGCAATAAAAGTTGGCGACCAGATTTTCGACTTGGATGAAATTCAAGTAGTCATAGATGCCGCAAGCTTAAATTACCTCAACGGTTTGAAAGTGGATTATTCAGAAGACTTAATGGGTGGTGGTTTTCGCTTCCAGAATCCCCAGGCGATCGCAACCTGTGGCTGTGGCAATTCCTTCTCCATTAATCATTAAGTAATCGTTCAAAGAAGCAATAAATAGCAAATGACAAATAACAATTGACATAAAGCCGTAAAAAAAGATATAATCAGGATTTGTTAAAACTTAGACATATAAGCAGCTTTACGCGCTGTAACTCATGCCAACAATACAGCAGCTAATACGTACTGAGCGCGAACAAGCGCGTCAGAAAACCAAGTCTCCGGCTCTGAAACAATGCCCCCAACGTCGGGGAGTTTGTACCAGAGTATACACGACCACACCAAAGAAGCCTAACTCAGCTCTACGAAAAGTAGCAAGAGTCAGGCTTACCTCTGGATTTGAAGTCACAGCTTACATTCCAGGTATTGGTCACAACTTACAAGAACACTCAGTTGTGATGATTCGTGGTGGTCGGGTTAAGGATCTACCGGGCGTGAGATACCACATTATCCGTGGCACCCTAGATACAGCCGGAGTTAAAGACCGCAAACAAGGCCGTTCCAAGTATGGAACCAAGCGTCCGAAAGAAGCGAAAAAATAGGATTAGGCGATTAATCGCATCCAACACGATTAATCGTCTACCTTAAAAGTGCCAAGGGCAAAAAAACTATCAGGGTATGTGTTCTAACAGCAGTTATGAAAGCTGTTAAAGTCTGTTTAAAAAAATCAAGCTACACCTACACTAAGCGAGCAAGTGTAGAAGTTCTGAGGAGAACGCTGTAACCCACAGCAGAATTCTAATCTGGACATTAAGGTTTAGAATCTTGTCCCCTTGAGTATTTAGTTGCAGGTAGCAAGTCAATGAATTTTAGATTTGCGATTTTGGATTGGTCGAACCCAGGAGGGGATGAGGCTTAAAGACTTTTGATTTTTTCCAATCCTTGTGGTCGGAACATTTACCAAAAACTCTAATCCAAAATTGGCAGTCAATAGGTCAGCCTTGCTGCAACAGTCGAAAACAAAATTGAGAAAGTCTGAGGGTTGGGTTCCACAGCTTTTAGTTTCCGGTGTCTGATAGCATATAATTTCGTTGCCAATTCCGAATTAAAGGTGAAGTATGTCTCGTCGTGGTGTTATTCAAAGGCGCCCAGTTCCGTCTGACTCCGTATATAACAGTCGCCTTGTGAGCATGATTATCAGACGGATCATGCGTCATGGCAAAAAATCACTTGCCGCACGTATTGTTTATGATGCATTAAAAACTATTGAGGAACGCACTGGTGCTGGTGCTTTGGAAACCTTTGAAAGAGCAGTGCGAAATGCCACGCCTTTAGTAGAAGTAAAAGCTCGGCGAGTAGGTGGAGCAACCTACCAAGTACCAATGGAAGTGCGTACAGAACGGGGCACTACCCTAGCACTGCGTTGGTTAGTGCAATATTCCCGGTCTAGACCAGGCCGGACAATGGCAAGCAAACTGGCAAATGAGTTAATGGATGCTGCCAACGAAACTGGCAATGCCATTCGCAAACGGGAAGAAACGCACCGGATGGCGGAAGCTAACAAAGCATTCGCGCACTATCGTTACTAAGTAGAAAAGCGGTATATCGCCTTGCCGAAGCGGTATATCGTGGATTTGCAAAACAAAGACGGTTTTCCGTAAAAGTATAGAATCTTAACAAAGAGTAATATACAAGATATCATGAGGCAAAAACTATAGGAGGTAGCTGTGGCACGCACGATCCCGCTAGAGAAAGTACGCAACATTGGTATTGCGGCGCATATAGATGCGGGCAAAACAACAACAACAGAGAGAATATTATTTTACTCTGGGATAATTCATAAAATAGGCGAAGTTCATGAAGGAACTGCCGTCACAGACTGGATGGAGCAGGAGCGCGAGCGGGGAATTACCATCACTGCCGCTGCTATCAGTACCAGTTGGAAAGATCATCAAATTAACATTATCGATACTCCAGGTCACGTAGACTTCACAATTGAAGTTGAGCGTTCCATGCGTGTGTTGGATGGTGTAATCGCAGTATTTTGTTCTGTGGGCGGCGTGCAACCGCAGTCGGAGACAGTATGGCGGCAAGCAGAACGCTACAAAGTTCCTCGGATAGCCTTTATCAACAAAATGGATCGCACCGGAGCGAACTTTTATAAAGTTCATGAGCAAATCCGCGATCGCCTGCGGGCGAATGCGATCGCTATTCAACTACCAATTGGTAGTGAAAATGACTTCCAAGGTATCGTTGATCTAGTAGGGCAACGTGCGTATATTTACGCCAATGACCAAGGTACTGATATCCAGGAAACCGATATCCCGGAAGAATTGCAAGCGCAGGTAGACGAATTCCGCACCAAGCTCATAGAAGCGGCAGCAGAAACCGATGATGCTCTGATGACTAAGTACTTCGAGGGCGAAGAACTTACAGAACAGGAAATTCGGACTGCCCTGCGTAAAGGCACAATTGCGGGGACGATTGTACCAGTACTTTGTGGTTCAGCATTCAAAAACAAAGGCGTGCAATTGATGCTGGATGCCGTTGTCGATTACCTGCCAGCGCCAAGTGAAGTACCACCAATTCAAGGCTTACTGCCCAATGGCGATACTGTTGAGCGGCGGGCTGATGACAACGAACCCCTAGCGGCTCTGGCATTCAAGATTATGGCTGACCCTTACGGTCGCCTGACATTTGTCCGTGTTTATTCTGGTGTCCTGAAAAAGGGCAGCTACGTTCTTAACGCTAGTAAGAATAAAAAAGAACGGATTTCCCGCTTAGTTCTCATGAAGGCAGACGATCGGCAAGATGTCGATGAACTGCGAGCGGGTGATTTGGGAGCAGCTCTGGGATTAAAAGATACCTTAACAGGTGACACACTCTGTGATGATGGATCGCCAGTAATCCTGGAATCCCTATTCATTCCTGAGCCTGTGATCTCGGTGGCGGTTGAACCTAAAACCAAGAACGACATGGACAAGCTGTCCAAGGCTCTGCAATCTCTCTCAGAAGAAGACCCGACCTTCCGTGTCCGTGTCGATCCCGAAACAAACCAAACCGTGATCGCGGGGATGGGAGAGCTACACCTAGAAATTCTAGTAGACCGGATGTTACGAGAATTCAAGGTGGAAGCGAATGTAGGTGCGCCACAAGTAGCTTACCGAGAAACAATTCGGAAAGCTGTGAACAAAGTTGAGGGCAAATTCATCCGCCAAAGTGGTGGTAAAGGTCAATACGGTCACGTTGTGATCAATTTGGAGCCTGGAGAACCTGGTAGTGGCTTTGAATTCGTTTCCAAAATTGCTGGCGGTACAGTACCTAAAGAGTACGTTGGCCCCGCAGAACAAGGGATGAAAGAAAGCTGTGAATCCGGTGTTCTTGCTGGATATCCATTGATTGACGTTAAAGCGACGCTAATTGATGGGTCATATCACGATGTAGACTCTTCAGAAATGGCTTTCAAAATCGCTGGTTCAATGGCGATGAAAGAGGCTGTGCTGAAAGCTTCACCTGTCATCTTAGAGCCTATGATGAAAGTTGAAGTTGAAGTTCCTGAAGACTATATGGGGAACGTCATTGGCGACCTAAACACTCGCCGAGGGCAGATTGAAAGCCAAAGCACCGAAAAGGGACTTGCTAAGGTAACATCCAAAGTTCCACTAGCGAGTATGTTTGGCTACGCCACTGATATCCGGTCAAAAACGCAAGGTCGGGGTACCTTCACGATGGAGTTCAGCCACTACGAAGAGGTGCCTCGGAGCGTAGCTGAAACTATCATTGCAAAAAGCAAAGGGAACGCTTAGTTAAAATAAGGAAATGAGCATTCATGGCACGCGCAAAGTTTGAAAGAAATAAACCCCACATTAATATCGGTACAGTTGGCCATGTTGACCACGGTAAAACTACCTTGACAGCAGCCATCACTATGACCTTGGCAGCTATGGGTCAAGCTGTAGCTAAGGGTTATGACCAAATTGATAATGCCCCAGAAGAAAAAGCACGGGGTATTACCATTAATACCGCTCACGTAGAGTATGAAACTGCAAGTCGGCACTATGCTCACGTAGACTGTCCAGGACACGCTGACTATGTGAAAAACATGATCACCGGTGCTGCCCAGATGGACGGAGGTATCCTCGTAGTTGCTGCTACCGATGGACCCATGCCCCAAACTCGCGAACACATTCTGTTGGCAAAACAGGTTGGCGTTCCCAGTCTGGTTGTCTTCTTGAACAAAGAAGACTTGATGGATGACCCAGAACTGCTGGAACTAGTGGAACTAGAACTGAGAGAACTGTTAAGCAGCTACGATTTCCCTGGCGATGATATCCCCATTATCAAAGGCTCTGGTCTGCAAGCTCTGGAAGCAATGACCAAGAATCCCAAGACCCAACGAGGAGAAAATCCTTGGGTAGACAAAATCTATGAACTGATGGATGCTGTAGATTCTTACATTCCCACTCCTGAGCGGGATGTTGATAAGCCCTTCCTAATGGCTGTAGAAGACGTATTCTCAATTACAGGTCGTGGTACTGTTGCCACAGGTCGGATTGAGCGGGGTATAGTCAAAGTCGGCGATAACGTTGAACTAGTGGGTATCAGAGATACTCGCGCCACTACCGTAACTGGTATTGAAATGTTCAAGAAGAGTCTTGACCAAGGTATGGCTGGAGACAACGCTGGCGTACTACTTCGGGGTATCCAGAAGGCTGATATTGAACGGGGTATGGTCATCGCCAAACCAGGTTCAATTAAACCTCACCTTCAATTTGAAGGTGAAGTTTACGTCCTAACAGAAAAAGAAGGTGGTCGCAAGACTCCATTTTTTGCTGGCTACCGTCCCCAGTTCTATGTGCGGACAACAGATGTAACTGGCACGATTAAAGCCTTCACAGCTGATGATGGCACTGAGGTGGAAATGGTGATGCCAGGCGATCGCATCAAGGTGACAGTTGAATTGATCAACGCGATCGCTATTGAACAAGGAATGCGCTTCGCCATCCGTGAAGGTGGTCGCACCATCGGTGCTGGTGTCGTCTCCAAAATTCTGAAGTAGCACCTTTTTGCTCATAACAAAGGAGCAGAGATGGTATTTATTTTGCCTCTCTGCTCCTTTCTCTTCCCTCTATAAATAAGGTAATAGGTTACAGGGGACAGGTAATAGTTTTCTGTAACCTATAACTTGTAACCTTTAACCTGTAAATACTCCCCTAATTACGCAGAACCTGGAAAATTAAAGATGGCAACTCTACAGCAGCAGAAGATTAGAATTCGTTTACAGGCCTTTGATAGGCGCTTATTGGATACATCTTGCGAGAAGATTGTAGACACAGCTAACCGCACCAACGCTACAGCTATAGGCCCAATTCCTTTACCAACAAAACGCCGGATCTATTGTGTGCTGCGATCGCCTCACGTAGATAAAGATTCACGGGAACACTTTGAAACCCGTACTCATCGCCGGATTATTGACATTTACCAGCCCTCTTCTAAGACTATTGATGCCCTGATGAAATTGGATCTACCATCGGGTGTAGATATCGAAGTCAAACTTTAATTTAGTCATTAGTCATTAGGCATTAGCAAATGACAAATGACTAATGACATTAGTATTAATATTTACATGGCCCTGAAGAAATATATCTCAGGGCTTTTATTTAGCTAGGAAACAAATGATAGAATGTAGACAAAATACGGGAAAAGCAGAGAAAAGGAAAATTTTAAAGATTAAGTTTATACTAAGGTAACAATGACATCATCTTCTAAAATTGCAGTTCGCGAACTACCTCTGTTCCCGTTACCCGAAGTAGTTCTGTTTCCTACAAGACCATTACCCCTGCACATCTTTGAATTTCGCTACCGAATCATGATGAACACGATTTTGGAGAGCGATCGCAGGTTCGGTGTTTTGATGTTCGATCCAGTCAAGGGTACAATTGCAAACACAGGTTGCTGTGCCGAAATTGTTCATCACCAGCGGTTGCCAGACGATCGGATCAAGATGTTGACTTTAGGGCAGCAAAGATTTCGTGTATTAGAGTATGTTCGTGAAAAGCCATACCGTGTTGGCTTAGTCGAGTGGATTGAAGACCAAGCACCAACTAAAGATTTGCGACCTTTATCTTCTGATGTCGAACAACTACTGCGAGATGTTGTACGTTTGTCAGCCAAGTTAACTGAACAAAATATCGAACTGCCAGAAGATTTGCCTGACCTACCAACAGAGTTGTCTTATTGGGTAGCTAGTAACCTTTACGGTGTCGCTCCCGAACAGCAGCTCTTGCTAGAAATGCAAGATACTGCAACTCGTCTAGAGCGAGAAGCAGAAATTTTAACCTCTACTCGTAATCACTTGGCAGCTCGTGCTGTTCTCAAAGACACATTTAATGAAAAGTGAGGAGTTAAGAATTAGGAGTGAGGAGTTAGGAATTAGGAAGAAATAACAAAAAATAAAAGATTGACAACTTATAATTTATAGTCCCTAACTGAATCACTGATAACTCTTAACTTCTCAAGTAACACCGCTGATCGATAAAACATTGTAAGCACCAAGAATTTTTAAAATTTCTGTGTGGGTAGTTAATTCTGCTAAAGCAGATTGCATCTGTGCTTCCTTGGCATCCGCTTCTAAATCCATGAAAAATAAGTATTCGCCTAGCGATCGCTTCGTCGGACGAGATTCAATTCGGCTGAGGTTAATTCCTAGTTGAGCAAATATTTGCAAAGGCTTGACTAATGCTCCCGGTGTGTTGGCAGGCATACTAAAAGCCAGCGATGTGTGACTAGCAGACGCTTTTGATGTCTGGTATGCAGCATTAGCTTCGCCATGACTGACTACCCAAAAACGAGTAAAGTTTTCTGGATAGTCGTTAATGCAACTAGCAAGTATGGGTAATTTGTAGAGTTGAGCAGCTCTACTAGAAGCGATCGCTGCCGTTGTTGTATCTTGCCCTAATCGCTGTAGTGCTTCGGTTGTAGAATTGCTGGGAATAATCTGTGCAGTCGGCAGAAACCGCTCTAACCATCCCTGACATTGTGCCAAAGCTTGCGGGTGAGAGTAAACAGTTTTAATCTTATCTAAATTAGACGCGCAGGAAATTAACATATGGGCAATGGGTAATACCAAAGCCAATTGAATTCGCAGACTATCTAATTGCCAGAGTGTATCCAGTGTTGTGGTAACACTCCCTTCAATAGAATTTTCCACTGGCACAACAGCCAACTGAGCTTGACCATCAGCAACGGCGTGCAATGATTGAGAAATACTGGGATAGGGAGATAATATAGCTTCAATTTCCGTACTTTTTTTCAACCAGTTGACATAAAAAATAGTTGCTTGTTCTGCGTAAGTGCCGGGAGGCCCTAAATGTGCGATCGATAGAGTCATACTTTTAGCCTTGAGTTACGAGTTTAATCGGTAAATAGAGGTATGATATTTTGGTTTTGGCAAAATACATCCAATATCTACTTTTACTAAACATTCTTATATGTAAAATTTACGCACTAAACAAATAGACCGAAATATGTATCCAATAAAATAAGTGATGGAAATTAGTCTTTGATCAGATAGGTTTCCTGGCAGTTTTTTTTGCTACATTGCTCCGGATATTTCAGAGAAATTATACTTATTTCTGCCTAGATAAGAAACCATATTTTTGTTTTTATGTCAAGGCTTAAATCATAATCTATATTTCTTAAACTTAAAGATAATAATGAGCGTACCAACTTTTTACTAATAATGTATAGCTGATCAGCAACAATCATTTTTATGGCCAATAAATTTTGTACTTTTCTAATAATCAGAGCTAAGTTGTTAAAAAATATTAAAATTAAGAAACAGATATTTTTATCCGCTCATGGCTACCCGGTTTACTGCCTCCCAATCGGTTGAAATCGCTGTTCCAGAGCAGCCTATTCCCATTCAGCACTACTTACGTCAGCCTCAAAGACTGGTTAAGGCTTTAGTTGACAATAACCGGATTCAGCAACTTTCTGAAGAAGTATTTCGCTTGAAAATGCGTCCGCTAACTTTTATGTCACTAAGTATTCAACCTACTGTGGATATGAGAGTGTGGGCAGAATCAAATGGAATAATTTATTTGCGATCGCTAGGCTGTGAAATCCTGGGTTTCGAGTATATTAACCAGCGCTTTGCTCTCAATTTAAAAGGGCATTTGTCTCCCAAGGAGTTTAGCACTGGCACTCGCCTGCAAGGAAAAGCTGATTTAGAGGTGATGGTGGATTTGCCACCGCCATTTTCCTTTACTCCGAAGCCGATTTTAGAAGCTACTGGAAATGGTTTGCTTAAAAGCGTGCTGTTGTCAGTCAAACAACGCTTATTAAATCAACTTTTGGCGGATTATCGCTACTGGGTGATATCACAAACCAAAGATAAAGGACTTGACGGTGATAGTACTGAGTTACCAATCCTGAATGCTGAGTAATTTTTTAATCACTCAACACTCAGGCGTTTGATTTGGCAAGGACGAAAAGACTGACGATGCAGAGGCGAAGGCCCGTATTGTTGCAAAGCCAGCAAATGGCGCTGGCTACCATACCCTTTGTTACACTCCAGGTTGTACATAGGGTATTTTAATGCTAGACGCAGTACCAGATCGTCACGCCAAACCTTAGCGACAATACTAGCAGAGGCAATAACGAGCGATCGCTCGTCTCCTTTAACTATTGTTTGTTGCGGCAATAGCAAGTCTTTTATTAACTGATTGCCATCAACCAAGCAAATTTCGGGCTGTACCTTTAACTTAAGCACAGCCCGCTTCATTGCTAATAGCGTCGCTTGCAAAATATTTATCTTGTCAATTTCGGCAGTAGAAGCAAATCCAATTTTCCAATCTATAGCCAGCCCGCAAATTTGCTGCGCTAGCTGAGTTCTTCGAGAACTAGATAACTTTTTACTGTCTTTAATTTTAGCTGCCATTAGTATTGGCAAAGCGTGATCTGGTAGGATCACTGCTGCCGCCACCACAGGGCCAAATAGAGCACCTCGCCCTACTTCATCCACACCTGCAACCAACCCTGGAATCCCTGACAAGGTAGAAAACTCCAGCCAAGTGGATTTTTCCAAAGGCGTTGGCGATGTTTCTACCATAAAGCAAATTAATTATCCTCGATCGCTGACGAACGACGACGGCGGCGACGGCTGGCAGTGGCACTGCTATTAGCTTCACTTTCATCTGCGATCTCGTTCGCGGCTGCGGCTTTCGCAGACAAGCGTCCCGAAGGATTCACAGTTAACTCCGGTGGTTCAGTTGTCGCTTCGAGCAAAGATTTTTGTTCTGGCTCAATAACTTTTGGTGTTGGTATCTTGCTTGCGGTTATTTCAGGTGTTGCTTTTTGTGGAATAGGAGTTATTTCAGGTGTTGCCTTTTGGGCAATAGCGGTTATTTCAGGTATTGCTTTTTGGACAATAGTTGATTCTGAGGTTGATTCAGTTGGGGTCGTTGGCAATTGACCGGGCTGAATCACATTAATAATCACAGACTTGGTATTTTTAACCTCTTGCTCTAACTTCACCAAGGGAGATATGCCCATCAAGGCAAACATATCCTGTTCTTGGAGGCTCATTTCTACAGTTCTAATCTCCGGTGGTTCTACCACTGGTTTAACTGGTTCTGCCTTGATAATTTTAGTGCGCTCTACTCTTTCACTCCAACCTGGTTTACCAAGGGTGGGTGAGGGAATTTCTGGTGCAACTCCTAGTTCTGGTTCCATATCAAGGTCTAAGTCTGGCTCGTTGGCAAAAGCCAGGGGATTGGGAACAATCCGAGCTTCATCTTTCCCGTTTAACCCATTGACACCAATGCGACTGCGGCGAGTGCGGGTACGACGCTTATCATTAAGCTCTTGATAACTAGGATGATTGATCAGATTTAGGTTACTCAATTCCGAGTCGCCGTCAAATGCTTCTCCAAATCCATCATAGGTTTCACGTGGTTCTGGGGTGCGCGCAGATGGCTGACGTGGTTCTCGATGAGGCAAGGATACAAAACGCTCACGCTCTGGTGTCTCTGCCGGTATAGGTAATCGGTTTTCGATTTCTCCAGGCAGACGCACGGTATGTCCTAAACCGCCACAGGTGGGGCAAGTTTCACCAAACAATTCGTAAATATTTTGACCCTGACGTTTGCGGGTCAGTTCTACTAGACCCAGTTCGGTAAGTTGGGCAATCTGGGGACGAGCTTTGTCTGCTTTGAGTGCTTTATTAAAATGTTCGAGAACTTGTAATTGGTCACGTCGCGATTCCATATCGATAAAATCAACGACGATCACCCCGGCAATATTCCGCAGACGCAACTGGCGAGCAATTTCTGTTGCCGCTTCGCAGTTTGTCCACAAAACTGTTTCTCTAGCTGTTGCCGATCGCGTAAAGGAACCTGAGTTAACATCGATTACGGTTAATGCCTCCGTCGGCTCGATGATAATGTAACCACCAGAAGGTAGGTCTACCCTCGGTTTCAGGGCTTCTCTAATCGCAGCTGTGATCCGGAAGTATTCTAAAATTGGGGAGCGATCGCGATGATGGTCAATCAACAATCCCTGCGGTGTTTGACCGCCACTCCAATTCTGCAAGTACTGTTTGACGCGCTTCAAACCAGTACTGGAATCTACGACAATCCGATTGACATCCGCACCGTACATATCTCGCAATACGCGCTGGATAAAGTCATCGTCTCGGTTGAGCAGTGCTGGGGCGCGGGTAGAATGGGCTTCCTGCTGAATAGCTTCCCATTGCTTTTGCAGCAACTCCAAATCTTCCATAATCGCTTCTTCGGGTTTGCCTTCGGCTTCTGTACGCACAAGCAAACCCATTCCCGCCGGCTTGACCAAAATTGCTAGTGCCCGTAAGCGGTTGCGCTCACTTTCACTTTTAATTCGTCGAGATAAATTTACGCCCCTACCGTAGGGCATCAGTACTACGTAGCGTCCGGGTAAGGTGATATTACCCGTGAGCCTGGGCCCTTTTGTCCCCGTTGGCTCTTTCATTACTTGCACCAAAACTTTCTGCTGTGGTGCTAGTAGTTCTGTAATTGCCGCTGCGGTACGCTTGAGCTTCAATGGCCCCAAGTCGGTAACATGAATAAAACCGTTGCGCTCTGGGTCGCCAATATTGACAAAAGCCGCATCTATCCCAGGCAAGACGTTTTCTACTACTCCTAAGTAGATATCACCTATTTGATGATGACCCGTAGCAACAACGAGTTCTTGTATTTGATCTTCAGAAAAAACCGCAGCAATTTGGTGCTGCTCCGCGATGATAATTTGTTTCGGCATTCAATTTCCTCAAAAATTGGCAGCACTTACAGGTTTGAGGTTTGTTGTATCAAGTCCGGTTAATTACTTTTAATTCAAAACTCCCTGCGTCTCCGCGTCAGTTTTAATTATTAGTATTTTCTCGGTTTGATATTATACTTTTGCTGCCCTCACAACCCTCAAAAGGCGCTACTGATAATAAAAATCGCAAATCTGAGCTTCTAAGTTAAATAGCTATTGGCGCTCTTAAGAGCGTTTCCACGGCTGATTATTCCAGAACAGCTGCATATCGTTTAAGCAATTAAATCAACCATCCGTGGTTGATTTGTGATGCAATACCCTCAATTAAGAGAGTTCTGAGTTGAAAGTTCTAAATCCTGAGTGAGCATTTTAACTCAGGATGGTTCATTTGATAGTAACCTACTGAATTCGTGGAGAAAAATAAACTATTTCTATTTTCCATTCCCCGGATTTATCTTAGGGTTATACTCAGCAGCGCCAGTTGCTACCCTGCCTTGAGCCGCTCTAGCCTAAGACAAGCCGCGCTTTGCGCGTCTGTGAAAGTCTACAAGTCGGCATAACCGACAGCAGTTGCTTTAACTCTAAAAAGTAATGCACTAGCTCTTGGGCACTACGTGGATTAGACATTCAGCAGTTGTTTCAAAAGCATGGATTTGGAGAAGCTAACCGAGCCTGCTGTTAGTTACTGATTCACAAGGTAGCTATAGAGAGAGTGTGCATTCTTTAATCTGCTTTTTGTTTGTCTGGGATAAAATCCTAGAAGTTCCACTCTAATATCTTTGCTTTCGCCCCCTGAATACCAGGGTAGTGAACCAGCTAATTCAATGCAGCGCCAGAAAATTTCTCTTCAACCCATTCTAACGCAACCTTGCTAAAAATCAATTCATATTACCTGCGATGTTAGGACAACTACTAGCAAGTTGCCCTACAGGGATTATACCCCTAAAATTAGCCGATTGCGGTGGATGTGCAGGAGTTGAAATTCTACACTAGCCACTGTCTCTAGCATAAACAGGATTTGTTCAGGACGCAACAGCAAACCGTCTTGGCGATAGCTACCTAGATAACGGATCACAGATGACATAGATTCTGCTTTGCTATTGGATGTTTCTACTAATTCCAGTTCAAATAAGCGATCGCGCAGATTTATTAACTGGCTCTTGCCTGACTTAGTTATTTGCTCGTACCAAAGTTCCTCTTTTGCTTTGATTGTATCAATCCAGTTTTGCCATTGTATGGGTGTTGTTTCTGCAAGTGCTACTACAGTAATTAAATACTCTGCGGACTCTAGCAGTTGGGTAGCGGCACTAGCTTTTAAATCTATCTGCTCCACATTATATATAGGTATGTCTGTGGGCATTTCACGAGCCAACTGTTCTCGGAAAGTATCAATTTCCACTGGCACAGTTAACTCAAAATCGGCAATTTCACCGCTGCTAGTAGCCCCTAAAGCCAAAGCAGTTGCTAGAGAAATCCGCGGCATTGGATGAAATCCACCAGTGAAAGCGATTGGTAAGCCTGCTCGCCGCACAACTCGATCAAACAGACGAATTAAATCTAAGTGGCTCATCAAAGCCATGTCACCCTGTTTACCAAACCAAAGTCGCAGTCTTTGCGCCTTTGTTGTGTTGGGGACAAACTCACCAGCGAATTGTGGGATAGCAGGTGATTCAATCACTATGTTATGCCCAAAGTCGGTGCCACAGACGCCACAGTGAGAACAACCTTCAAAGGAGCAATCGGGTACAATTGCAGCTTCTAAAGCGCGTTGCAAGTCTTCTTGGAGCCACTTTTTGTCAATCCCGGTATCAATATGATCCCAAGGAAGGGGAATATCCAGGGAGTGGGGAGGGACGCGATTAATCGTGTCTGTACTAGGGAGTGAGGAGTTAGGAGTTAAGAATTGGTCATTTTCCGCATCTTTGGATCTTTTCTGCTCTTGGACATAAAACAAATTCCATTCGCCATTCTCTACTTGACGGTATTTCCAATCTAGATCGGCTTGGGCGATCGCAGACCCCCAAGCACTAAAAGCTTGATCTAAATTTTCATACCAGGAATCCATACCTGCTCCCAATTCCCAGGCACGGCGGACTACTTTGCTCAAATTGCGATCGCCTCGTCCCACAAAATCTTCCATTGCCGAAATGCGGACATCGGTAAAATTTACCTTCACTGCCTTGATTCGGCGGAATTCTTGCCGCAACAAGTTTTGTTTACGCTTAAATTCAGCGGTAGAAACTGAGTGCCACTGGAATGGTGTATGGGGCTTGGGCGTAAAGTTAGAAATTGTCAGGTTAAAGTTTAGGGGTTTTCTACCCTTACCTCGACATTCTCGCTGTAACCAGCTTACTGTTTCGGCAATGCCCACAACGTCAGCATCCGTCTCACCCGGCAAGCCAATCATAAAATACAACTTTATTTTATCCCAGCCTTGCTCCCAAGCGGTTTTTACTCCCCGCAACAATTCTTCATTCGTCAAACCCTTATTTACGATGTCTCGCATCCGCTGAGTACCAGCTTCTGGAGCAAAAGTTAGTCCACCTTGGCGCGTACCTCCAAGGATGTTGGCAATATTCTCATCAAATCTGTCTACCCGTTGGCTTGGTAGAGTCAGAGAAATGTTTTCATTTTTTAAGCGATTTTTGATTTCCATCCCCACTGCTGGTAGGGACAAATAATCAGAACAACTCAGAGATAGTAGAGAAAACTCGTTGTAACCAGTCGCCCGCATACCCTGTTCAATTGCTTCTACAACTTTATCGGGTTCTACATCCCGTGCTGGCCGAGTCAGCATTCCTGGTTGACAGAAGCGACAGCCACGAGTGCAACCACGTCGAATCTCAATGGTTAAACGGTCATGCACCGTTTCTACATAAGGAACTAAACCAATGGAATATGCTGGTATGGGAGTTGCCACCCTTCGCAGAATTCGCTTCGGCACATCTAGGCGATGAGGATGAACTGAACCATCTTCTGCCATGTCATAAAACTGAGGCACATATACGCCTGGTATCTGTGCCAAATCCAGTAACAGATGTTCTCGACTTAATCCTGCTTGTTTGCCTTCTTCCAATACCAAACCAATTTCTGGCAGTAGTTCCTCTCCATCTCCAAGGGCGATAAAGTCGAAAAAGTCAGCGTAAGGCTCAGGATTCGATGTCGCTGTTTGCCCACCAGCGAAAATCAACGGGAATTGGGATTGGAGATTCGTCAATTCTCCCCCTGCTTCCCCTGCTTTCTGGCGTTCTCGCCAAGTCAAGGGAATTCCAGCCAAATTTAACATTTCGAGGATATTAGTTGCACCCAGTTCGTAACTGAGGCTAAAGCCTAAAATGTCAAACTCTGTGAGCGATCGCTTTGACTCTACCGCAAACAATGGCGTATTAGTTTCGCGTAGTTTGTCTGCCAGGTCTTTTCCTGGGAGGTAGGCGCGATCGCACGATTGACGTGGTTGGGCGTTCAAAATGTTATAAAGGATGATGTGCCCTAAATTAGATGCACCGACTTCATACACTTCTGGGTATGTTAAAACCCAATGTATTGCTGCCGTATCCCAAGGTTTATGTACTGCTAACAGCTCGTTACCCAAGTAACGAGCTGGTTTTGAAATACCCGACGTTATTAATCTTTCAACTGCAACAACCACTGTGCTATCTTCTAGCTACCTTAATTACAGCTACTCGATCCCAACCTTAGCATTGAATTAGGTCTTCTAACAGAGTTTATCGTTGCAACTTACAACTCCTTTACATAAACTCCACTTATTGTCCGAACCTTTGTGATTTTACATAAAGTTATATTTGGGCCAACTCGGTTTCACCGTCTAATATTTCAAATACCCTATCGAGTTGCGTCAGTTCAAAAATAATTCTAATTGTTGGAGCAACAGCGCAAAGCTGGCAACTCCGTCCTAAAGTAAGAGCCAGCTTGTGTGTAGATAACAATGCCATCAACCCCGCACTGTCTAAGGATTCTACGGCTGCTAGGTCTACTACCAAGATGGAAATACCATTTTGTGCCAACGCTGTAGTCATATCTCGTTCAAATTCCAAGGCGTTTGCAGCATTCAAACACCCTTGGGGGCGAATAACTGCAATCTTGGGATAGTTAAGCACTGCTTGCATAGTTACATCCTGTTGAGAATTGTCGAAGCGTCAAGCTAAGGATTATTTGAACATAAACTCTATTTTGTTGCATCGACCATACGTCTTAGCTCTCTTTGCTGAATCTTTATTGCTTTAGTATGTCTGTTTAAAGATTGTTATAATTCCAGGCTAAAATGTGTTTATATATACTTTTTTTTTATCTCAGTTCAAAAACAATCAACTATAGACAGCCATAGAGCAGACAAATTATCAGTAACTATGCTGAGAAACCTTGCCTAGTCTATAACTAGAGCTAATTTAGCCAAGTCTTAACGGTAGGTTAAATCTCCCACTTTAGCGTTGCTAATGGTATACCGGAAAGTCATAGCAAATTATCTATCTAACTAGTTAAATTGTGATATATATCACTAGTAAGTTAGTATTTGATCACTCTTTATACTGAGACTGATCTGGGATGATTAGTATCATATTACAGTTGGGTTATTACTTATGAGAACTCAGTACGCTATTCGTAAATTGGTAGAAAAAGCTCTTGACATTAAAAAACTAACTCCTGAGATAGAAAATGAAATAAACTCAGAACTGACGGAACTTGGTTACATTTCTGATGTTGATTACGAAGCTTTAGAATTATTAATGGCAGAGATGGATGCTGGACGAGTCCAGTTGGTTCCTAGCCTAGGATATTAAAATAATTCGTAATTTAAGTTTAGACATGGGGGATAACAAGGGCAATATCACTGCTTGTATTTATCTATGAGGTTGATTATTTAAATATCTAAATATGGCGTAAACTGTGCTAACGACCCTCTACATTGTGCATTCGTAGTAAATCGCCATGCAGTTGGCTAAACACCTAGAAAAAATTCCTCCCTACCTGTTTGCTGAAATTGTCCACAAGCGGAATTACTACTTGACAAATGTGGCATTCTTGTAATTAGATTTATTGGTTACAGTCCATCAGGAGAAGGCTTTTTCCGAATTGCTTTAATTATTAGCGATGAGCGGTTAGAAGAAGGGATTCAACGAATGAAAGATGCTGGTATTCGCTACGGTTTATGAGGAGCGAGGGGAAAGACGAGGGAGCAGGGGGAGAGAAATACTTTTAACTCCTAAATCTCAATACCCAATGACCAATGACCGATGCCTAATTCTCTAATCCCTAATGCCCAATCCCTCTTGGTATGCTTGCCAAAGTTGGTGAATAAACTGATTGAGTTGCTGCTTGGCTACTGAGTCAGGTTCAGTTTTTGGTTCTTTTGCTAAAAGTTGGCTCAAGAAGGTAATTACTTCTGTATCTAAAGCTGGTCGAAATAAATTGGCAGGCCAAAGCAAGTCAGATGCATCTCGCAAATCGGTAATTAGCGGCGATTCTTGAGTCCAAGTAACCATTAATAAAGGACGCACCCAGCATAAATGGCGAGAAACCACAAATTGAATAACTTCTGCATACAGATTTCTGTCGCCATACTCTAAAGACACAATTTGTCCCGGTTGAAGAAAATCTAGGCTCATGTCCATCATTATGCAGTTTGGGCAGGGGCAAGGATTATTTTGCAACTTCCTTAATCTTAAAAGTGAAAATGCGCTACGTTTAAGGAAAGCTTCTGTAAGATTAGGGTAGCACTCTTATGGCAGCCATGTCTTAGACATCTGCCTCACAAGTAGCTACGCAAAACTAATACGACCAATCCCTGGCAGCAAAGGGTTTTCCTAGCATAGTATCTGAGCAGAAATACTATAGAATAGGTGAAACACTGTTAAGCGATCGCAAAACAGAGACTTTGTTGTAGTGAAGTAACGAGAAAAGAGCAAAGAGCCGTGTCAGTTGAAACCATTCAAAAGCCTTCCACAACCCGCAAGCTCGCGCCTCGGTATCGCGTTTTGCTCCATAACGACGACTACAACTCGATGGAGCATGTTGTGCAGTCACTAATAGCCACTGTGCCAAGCCTTACCCAACCCCAAGCTGTTAGCATCATGATGGAAGCCCATACTAACGGGCTAGCTTTAGTTATTACTTGCGCCCTGGAACACGCTGAGTTTTATTGCGAAACATTGAAAAGTCACGGTTTAAGTAGCACGATTGAACCTGATGAATAGTCATTGGTCATTGGTCATTGGTCATTAGTCGAAGTTTAGAGTATTGGCTGGTGTTTAGTGACTTACTTGGTATGAACAAAAACCTTATCCGTTTAGCCGAACGCCCTGCCCCTATTAGGCTGGGTTTTTTTATTTTGACTTTATTGCTGCTATGGTTGCCATTGGCTGCACCAATATACTTACTAGTGCATGATTCAAATTTAGAAAGTATATTGACATTGGTATTGTTATATGCAATATTTATTTTTCTCCTGAGATTATGGGGTAAATATGTCTACCAACAGCCCCAAATTCTGCGGCATTATGGCTTAGAATTCACGCAGCAAAACGGTGTGGATTTACTGCGTGGTTTGGCTCTGGGGATAATTAATATTCTGATACTTTTTGGGGTACAAAGTTTATTGGGTTGGTTGGTGTGGCAACAACCGAAAGTTTTCTTGCTGAAAGTTGTTTTAGAGGGTTTACTTGTTGGCTTAGGTGTTGGATTTGCTGAGGAATTGTTATTCCGAGGCTGGTTGCTAGATGAATTACAACGAGATTACAGTCTGCGTGTGGCACTGTGGACAGATGCAACTGCGTTTGCTACATTGCACTTTATTAAACCCTTGGAGGCAATTATTCATACACTGCCGCAATTTCCAGCTTTAGTACTGCTGGGGTTAACGCAAGTATGGGGAAAGCGTTGGCGGAGGGGACGCTTGGGTTTTCCAATTGGTTTGCATGGTGGTTTAGTTTGGGGTTACTACATTATTAATGTAGGTAAATTAGTGAAATATTCTGGTCAAGTTCCTGATTGGGTAACTGGTGTGAATAATAACCCCCTGCAAGGAGTGATGGGGGTGTTGTTAATGAGTGTACTAGCTTTGTGGATACGAGGGCGAACAGTGAAAAGTTAAAAATGGGTAATGAACTTGTAGAAAAATAAAATATCGGCTAAAAAGAAACTACATTAATATTCCATTTGGGCAAAGTGTCAGACTTTAGCCAAAAGTTTTTTAGAGATTAAACATCCAATAAATATTTAGGGTTAAAAATAATGGATTGTAGTCGTCTGGAATATATCAAAAATGTCAATGATGATAAAGATTGGGCGTATGAAAGCTATCCTGTTGGAGCTTACTTTCAGTTAAACTTTAAAAACTTTAAAGAGAGTGAGGGTGTACATACTCACGCCTTTAACTTACCAAAAGGATCTCTTATCATCCTTTCTCAAAAACCGGATGGGTACGACGAGCGATACTTGACGCACGTAGTTGAACTGGTTAATGAGGGAAGTGAAGATAAACCTCAATGGGAAATAGGTACATGGGGTATTTTCCGATGGGTTAAGGTTCATTGGATTGCTGATTTCAATAATCCCAGCCGTATTCCTCTTGATAAGAAGGAAATGAGAGCCAACTGGAGTTGGTATGACACTAAAGCTAAATTGTTGTCTAGTGAAGGCTTGATGAATCAGTGGGGCAGTATCGATGCATTAAGAGCGCACTTAGGAGAAGTTTTTAATTAAACGATCGCCATAATTCACCTTGCGCGATCGCGCTACGCCACATTTTTGACTGAGATAATTCCTTCACCACACCACTGAAACAGTAGCCATCTGTCAGAATCTTTATCTAGTGCTGGCTTGAGACGGAAATTAAAAACATCTTGCCATACCTCTACTCCATACTGGGATACAAAATTTGCTTCCAGTTCTTTGAACTGTTGCCATTGCCGATTTGCGATCGCGCTCAACATGGGAATGATTGCGGTAATTGAGACTTGTGCGACGACAGGTGTCATTATGGGTAGTCCTCGAAAATACAAATAATCGGCATAGGTGGTTTTTTGGTGCAATGTTTACGCAAGCGTTTCTACTACTGTCCCCACCAAACACGCTTTATTCAAATTAACGCCGCTCAAATTTGTACCTTCTAACTCTGCACAAAGTAAATTCGCTCCCGTCAAATTCGCCCCCGCCAAATTCGCCCCCCGTAAATCAGCTTCTTCCAGGTTTGCTTCACTCAACAAAGCACCTTGCAAATCGGCGCGACTCAAATCTGCACCTTTAAGATTTGCCCCAGTCAGGTTTGCACCGCGCAAGTCAGCACCGCGCAAGTCTACGCCTTGCAAGTTCACATTCATTAAATTAGCACCACTCAAGAAAGCACCCACCAATGACACATCACTGAGTCTTGCTCCCATCAAGTTAGCGCCACGCAAATTGCTACCCCGCAAGTCAGCGCCCGTTAAATCTGCCTGC
Source organism: Nostoc edaphicum CCNP1411 (assembly GCF_014023275.1). NCBI lineage: Bacteria > Bacillati > Cyanobacteriota > Cyanophyceae > Nostocales > Nostocaceae > Nostoc > Nostoc edaphicum. The sequence continues at coordinate 2,932,930 of NZ_CP054698.1, read as the reverse complement.
ATCAGGTTTGCTCCCATCAAATTCGCCCGTAAGTCAGTTTCTTGGAGGTTGGCTCCCATCAAATTTGCCCCCTCCAAATGTCCACCTTCGAGCTTAGAACCAGCGAAATTAGTGCCGACAAGGGTAGCGCCAGCAAGATTAACCCGGCTTAAATCTAGTCGGGAGAGTTCCTCATCTTCTAAATTTGCCCCTGGAAGTTGTTTGAGTTGTCCTAATTTAATGGCTTCAATATTCATGTAAAGTAACTACCAATCTGCTCACTTATCTTGCTGTGGCTATCCCATTGGGAATCGAGTATCCAGATGCCGGCGCTGAATTTGGGTGTCATGATGGGTAAGTCGAGTCCCTGTTGTAAACCCATAACTAATAAAGTTAGGGTATCTACAAGTTTAGGGTCAAAGCGGTTAGATTGTTGCTGTTTGCACTCATCTAATGCTTGAGTAAATATCTGTTCCCGGCTTTGATTTGAGGATTTTCGCTCATTGACTCGCCACTGAAAGTCTGCTAATAATGCCAAAATCCTCGACTCTAAGGGAATTTCATCTCCAGCTAAACCTGCTGGTTCCCCTGTACCATTCCACCACTCGCTTTGGTGAGTAATAATTTGGGCAACTGCTCGCAGCCGTGGCATAGTTCGCAATACTTGCGCCCCCGGTACTAAGGGACAAGTTAAAGGACAACTGGGTGCATCTTCTTGGTAGCGTGTGGATATACCACCTGTGAGAACGCTTTCTGCTTTCTGTAATGGATCTATGCGATGTAACAAAGCCGCTAGCCGCAATCTCTTAATTTGCCATGCGGGAAGATCCAAAAGCTGGGCGATCGCTTCAGCAAGTACTACTACTTCCGCAGCTGCCATTGGATTGTTGATATCTGCCATATCCATCAGTTGCGCCATTCGCAAAAAGGCTTGGATTTCGTTAGAAACCAAGTTGCGATCTAGGGTTTGTTTCTGAAGCGCTGTCGGGATGGATAAATTATCTTGTCCTGTTTGGAGGTAATCTACAACACGAGAGACAACTGCACCTAAATTTTCCGATCTGGCCATTGACGGTACAATTTGTTGTTTATCAGCTGTGAGTTTTTCCGCCAATTCTGGGTTGTATTTTTTAATGTGAGCGATCGCTATTTCTGCTGTCTCTTGCACTAACTCTGGCTCAAATGTCCACAAGCCATAAAATTTGCGCTCTAAGTCTGATGTCGGCACTCCAACACTACCATAATCAGCCTCTGATAATTCTTGACAAATTACCATTGCTGTGTATTTAGGCGATAAAATAATTAAGTGCCACTCTTGTGCCACTGGATCGCCTGCATCTAATCCTACTAAGTCTACATTGGGTAGCTGGCTGGTAGGATGTTCAGCAAAGCCAGATTCAGCGGCAGCCATGATGGCAATTTGGCAACTACATTGGGCGATGTCTGCATATCGTTCAGCTTCTTGTAGATACCATTTACCTTGTTGGAAGGCTGCGATGACTAAGGGTGTGCCGTCATCGGTTAAGATATGGTCTTCTAAAGCATGGCACAGGGCAACTAAGGTATTTTTGTAGTAAACACCGAATCGAATTGGCCTGGTGGTGTGGCGATGGGCTGCTTCCATCTGTTGTAGGATTGAACCTTCTAACATGGGATTTGGTAAAAAAATAACCGCAGAGGCACTGAGGAAGATAGAGGGAGAAATTCAGAATTCTGAATTTCTCCACATTTTAGTGTTTTCTAGGATACACTCGCTAACTGTTTTTCTTTCGTCTCTAATGGTGCTGTCAGTGCTGCTTCTAAGTCAGCACAACCCAGCTTTTCTTCTAAGATTTTCATGACTTCGCGCCCGAAGTCGTTGGGGTTTTGTTGCCAAGCTTGCAAGCAGACTTCGCCGAAGAATGAACCAAGGGGTTCGGGATTCCAAAGAAGTTTTTTGGCTGTCCAGGGCATCAAGCTCATTGGATCGTACCCTGGTTTGAGGATACCTTCTTTGAAAGCGTACTCTTCTAAATGGGTATGGGGTTGTAGTCCAATAAAGAAGATGGCTGGTTCAACTTTATCAGCACCAAAAATCCGTTCTAGTTCGCGGTGGTAAGCGATGGTTTGACGGATGGTTTCGGGACGTTCGTCAATGACGTTAAAGGAGTAGTTAACGGAAACTACATCGTTGAAACCAGCAGCTTTTAAATCACGACAGTTTTGCAAGACGTTTCGCAGGTTGTACCCCATCCGCATTTTCCGCACCAGTTCTTGAGAACCACTGGTAATCCCGATTTCAAAGTAGTTCATCCCGGTTTTCGCCATCAGTTCACACAATTCGGGTGTCAAATTGTCAGCTCTGATATATGCTGCCCAGTGGATATCTGTCATACCAGAATCAACGATTTTTTGCAAGAGTTCTACAGCATCGGGGATAAATTTTTTCGCGGGGATGAATTGGGCATCGGTAAACCAGAAATTGCGAATGCCGCGATCGTATAATTGGCGCATCTCAGCAACTACTTCATCTGCTGGGTTGATGCGTACTTGTTTGCCTTCAACAACCGTATAGACGCAATAACAACAGTTGTGAGGACAACCACGCTTAGTTTGTACACCTATATAAAAGTCTTGCTCTTGCAGGTAATAGTTAAATTCCGGCCAGATGCCTTCTATATAGTCGTAGTTACAAGCTGTTTTTTCTATTGGGGTGGGTTGTTCGTGAATTAGCCGTTTTCGTGGTTGAGTTTCTCCGGCAACGTAACAGCGTTCATCTCGAAAATCTCTGCCACTTAAAAGTTTTTCCAGCAGGGTTTCGCCTTCACCTACAGAAATAATTGTCCCTTGGGGTAAGCTTTTACCCAATTGTTCGTAAAATACGCTGACTGCACCACCACCGACAACTACACGAGCATCAGAATTATATTTTTGGGCGCGTTTTAAACCGCGTTTGATTAAGCTCTGGTTTTGCCACAACTCTACATAGTAAGCAATGAAGATTCGCAAACCGCCCAATCCGCCGCGTAGCTTCAATAGAGGATTCTTGGCGTAGTAAAATTCAAAAGCGTTTTGCAGCGGGTTGCCACCACGTCCACCAACTGGGGCATAAATTTGAATATCCCGCCAAGAAAATACTAGTAGTGTCGGTTTAAATTCATCAATACAGCGATCCAGAGCAGAACTGTAATCTAAAGGTGGTACTGTTCCCAAATCAAAGATGCGCTGTTCAATATTAGGAAACTGCTTGTGGACATGATCGCTCAGGTAGACAACCCCAATAGGAAAGATGGGGTTACAAGGAAGGCGAACGTAAAGAATTCGATTTTCCATCATCTGTGTTTTAACTTCCATCTTGCCAATCTGTGGAGAAAGCGAGAGAAACATCCAGTCTTAAAGTGTGTGCTTGTTTTATTTGGTTTTATTTATCACAATCGTGCTTGACATTTCAGCCGATTATTGGTATCCCCGAAGCTGCCGTTAGCAACTGCGAAAAACGCTAAAATTTCTATGCATAAAACATACATAGAATCTATAGAGAGCTTTATGAAGACATTTTTTCATATAGCTTTACCATAACATCGAGTTTATTCATTAAGCGATGATCCCAGCCGATTAATCCTGGGATAAATGAAACAGCAAAACTCACTTCCTCGCTATGCTAAAAGCAAGGGGATCGTTGTTATGTCAATTCCCTAACAATCTGCTTTAAGAGAATTGAAGCTTTTATACCAGGATAAAATATCAAAAACTTTTATTTATAGTGTATAATTCCGAAAAAGGTGTGAATAATTACAAAATTTTCACAACTGAAAATATATCTTTAGACAGAAATAATCTACAAATACTCAGTTGGTATTCGCAGTTACAACAACTGGGGATCAGTGGGTGCTAGGCTTGGCTAGTGTAATGTAAAATTGTGGCGTAAAGCTCCTCAGCAGTTATGGCTCAAATATTAGATCCTCTACCACCTGAGCAATCGGGAAAAATTCTCTGCTGCTACATTAATGCCACGAGCAAAATACAGGTAGCTCGCATCTGCAATATTCCCAACTGGTATTTTGAAAGGGTTGTTTTCCCTGGACAACGTTTAGTTTTTGAAGCTCCGCGAAAAGGTCAAGTGGAGATTCATACAGGGATGATGGCAAGTGCAATTTTATCCGATAAGATTCCGTGCGATCGCCTGATGCTCGAAGAACCCAGTACTAATGAGTTTGATACAGACTCATCAGATGAAAAAGACCCTTTTAATACCAGACTAATGGTGCAGCAAATTAATACAAAAATCGGAGATACTACCAAACCCTTGCAAATTCTTGGTTTAGCATCGGTTGATTAAAAAAAAACAATTTTATCTAAATTTAAGGGTTGCTAATTCAGCAGCCCTTTTTGTTTATTATTTATTGGGCATTGGGCATTGGGCATTGGGCATTGGGCATTGGGCATTGGGCATTGGGCATTGGGCATTGGGCATTGGGCATTGGGCATTGTTTATTCTCCTTGTCTCTCTTGTCTCCCCCATCTCATCTACAATCATTCTTATGAATCTGCCTTCATTTCTTTGGTTGTGGAAAATAGCCGCCTGGTCAATGGGGTTGTCCCTGCTAGCATATCTAATGTTAGCAATCACCGGCGTTTGGATGTTTCGGGCGAGAACTTCGCAGCAATTCCCTTTTATTACCCCATTTATGGGCGGAAATAAAGGGGTGCGATCGCTCCACTATACAATGGGAATCAGCATGGTAAGTTTAGTGCTACTACTGCTAGCGATCGGTATTGTTGGCACTTTAGGCCACTTTGGTTCTTTAGGTCACTCGTCACACCTAATCGCTGGATTGATAGTGGTAGCACTAGTTTTACTGTCTGCTTTCAGTGCCACGCAAATTAGTGTCAGACGACCTTGGGCTAGACCCTTACACATCGGCGTAAATATTATTCTGTTTGTAGGATTTGCCTGGGTATCCCTTACTGGTTGGATTGTAGTACAAAAGTATTTACCGTGAACTACCACACATCAACTACCAAGGACATAGACCTACCCTACAATGAAGAAAAGCATTGTAATTGAGCCGTGACAGCAAACTCAGCCAATATCTCAGCTTCTATTTTTCGTCTGTCTCCTTTGATTCGGATAACGTTGCTGAGTCTATACATAGCACTCACAGTCCCATTACCTTTTTTATCGCAGGTAACAGCTGCACCCATACCTCCAGAATTATTGTGGATAGGGATTGGCATAGGTTTAGTTGCCTTGTACGCGGTATTAACTGAACAAGTAATGGTAGATGACGAGGGAATTCAGGTTACTTACCCCGCCTGGGTGCCGAGCTTTTTTCGTAAAGGCTGGTCTTTACCTTGGTCACAAGTCAAAGAGTTAAAACCCCGCAGCACCGGGCAAGGAGGGCTAGTTTATTACTTCCTCAGCCAGGATGGGAAAGCTTATTTACTACCGATGCGTGTAGCTGGATTTACCCGTTTGGTGCAAATTGTCCAAGCAAAGACGAGCATTGACACCACAGATGTTCGCCCTTTAGCGCAGCCCTGGATGTACCTGATTTTACTGGGATGCACACTGCTGCTACTATTAGTCGATGGCTGGGCGATCGCTACAGCCTTAACTAGTACACAATTAACTTAAAATTGGGCATGGGGCATTGGTTATTTCTCCCCACTCCCTACTCCCTACTCCCCATTCCCGTTGAATACAGCAAAAGCCATACTCAGGCTAGAGCAAGTTAATCTGTTTACAAAGCTGAAAACCCAACTTCCTGGCAATCAGCAAGGATACCCCATATTGCAAGATATTTCCTTGGAGGTATTCCAGAGCGATGGCTCCGCCAACGCCTGCGGCGAACGCATTGCTATTGTAGGATCAGTAGGTGCTGGTAAAACTTCCTTATTACGCCTCATCAACCGCCTAATTGAACCCACGAGTGGTAAGCTCTATCTAGAAAATCAAGAATATCGCCAAATTCCCGTCATCCAGCTACGGCAAATGCTTGTACTTGTATTGCAAGAATCAAAGCTGTTGGGGATGACAGTTGGGCAAGCCTTGGCTTATCCTTTAGTTTTGCGTGGTTTGCCCAAACAGACAATTCAGCAACGAGTTAATCATTGGACAGACCAACTGCATATTCCCAATGAATGGTTAGGGCGAACAGAGGTGCAACTTTCTGCGGGACAACGACAACTAGTAGCGATCGCTCGTGCCTTAGTCATCCAGCCTAAAATATTATTATTAGACGAGCCAACCTCTTCCCTAGATGCTGGTACGGCTACTCATCTAATGCAAATCTTAACCCAGCTGAGTCAAACTCATCAAACCACAATTCTGATGGTAAATCACCAACTGGAACTGGCCCAGATGTTTTGCACTCGGTTATTACACCTGCAACAAGGTCATTTATTCGCAAATCAAAGAGTCTCAGAGATAGACTGGGTTGAATTACGAAAAAGCTTGATTCAAGCAGAGGCTCAAGACGATTTTGGATTTTAAATTTTGGATGAGTCAATTGTCATTGGGCATGGGGCATTGGGCATGAGTTATTTTCCTCATATCCCACTCCCCATTTCCATCACACTTGACTACTACTAAGTGTTGAACGTTGATTACTAAATCTCTCTCTAGCTAACTTTGTTGTTTGTGACTGTGAAATATTAGTATTCAAAATTTCCATGTTAAAACGGTATCCAACATTGCGGATAGTTTGAATCAAATTGGGTTGCCGAGGATCAAGTTCAACCTTTTTCCGCAGCGACAAAACGTGAGTATCAATGGTACGAGGGTTATCGATAGCATCAGGCCAAGCACGACGCAGCAATTCCGACCTACTTAGAGGTACTCCACCAGCTTGTGCCAAAACGTACAGCAAACTGAATTCCTGGGGCGTTAAGTCAATGAACTCCCCTTGGAACCGGACACGGCGCTGAACTAAATCGATTTGCAAAGTGCCATAATCCAAGTAAGCTGGTGCAGTAGGTGTGCGCTTTCGGCGAATCAGTGCCTCTACCCGTGCCAAAAACTCTTGCATCCCAAAAGGTTTGCTCAGGTAATCATCTGCACCCGCCTTTAAACCTGCAACGATATCAGCTTCACTATTACGGGCAGATAGCATTAAGATTAGAGGCTGCTGCTGACGATGCAACCAACGACAAAACTCAATGCCATCACCATCAGGCAGGTCTGCATCTAAAACTACCAGTGTTGGTTGATGGCTTAAAAATACTTCCCTTGCTTGATAAATGCTGGCAGCTTGATGCACACGGTATTCCAGTTGTTGTAAGTGCCAACCCAACAACGACCTCAGATGGGGATTCCCCTCAATGATTTCTATACAAACCGAACCCACGGCGGCAAGACCCCTTAGCGTCTGATGACTTTCAAAGTAACAAGCCCATCTCTAAGGTTTTGTAGCCTTTGTTACTTCAATTACTATTAGCTTTACATTTCCTCATAAAAAGAGTGGCAATATCTTTAATTTATGCCTTGCTAAAAGGCGATTAGAAATATTGTTAAATTTTTATTAAATTTATCGAAAGTTTTGTTAGACTTATCAAAAGTTCTTTTAGCTTAATATTCTGTTTTCAGATGGGTGTAATGTGGAAAATATTTATAACCCAACCAGCTAACCATTAGTACAACAGCTTTTTAACCTGATGATGAAAGTAGATTTTTTCCGCAAAAATCTAGCGCCCCCTATCCAGGAATATAACACCAATACAATTGGGCTGTTGACCATGAAAATCCTAAAAATAACTTAGCTGGTCACTAGAATCGATGTTTTCTGGAATAGGATAAAAGTAGCTTGTAGCTGCTAGGAGGGTACTGCCCAAAGTAGATGTGTTGACTTTGAGTTGATGCCAAAGTGAAATTACACTTCACATTTGAGCGTGAATCATTTACAATTCTCATTCCAAAGAGATTAATACAGCAGTTATGCTCCAAGACACACAAACCATCCGCTATTACCAAAGACTCACCGACGCCTTCGCCGAGTTATGGAATCGCGGTTATCGCACGGATGACATGCGGATGTATTTGGATGGATATCTAGCCGCATTGCGACATAGCAACGTCATTGAACCTTATCTGATTCATCGCCTAGAAGAGGAAGCCAGCCGCTACTTGTACGATGGGTCAAATTTTGCAGTGCCGCAACCACAGCCACAACCCGATTACTACTAAGTACCATTTACTTGGTTATTGATAGTAACCCTTAATTACCGCAGATAATTATAGCATATTATCTGTATTGGTCAACGGGTTGCCGTGGTGTGAAATTTGGAGAAATTATTGTATTGATAAAACGCATCCCCTCAGCCCTATATTGGTCTTGCCAATGCGACTGAGGGGATTGTTGACCTAACCTGAAATTAATTCAAAGACAGGTTAGCCGCTTTTCTCCAAGACGCTGTTCGCGTTCGAGGAATTAAAAATTACAATCCTTATAAATAAATTTAAGGGACTTCCAAATAACAAAATATCCAATTATTTATTGTAGGGTGGGCGTCTCGTCATTGGTGTCAACTTAAGCCCAAACCCCTTTAAAACATCATTTCCAGTTAGAAGCTGGAAATACTATTCATTGCAGTTCTGCCGCAAATCTTGAGGCTGTAGCCCCATTAGGTATTCCCAGTAAGAGACTGGGAAACAAGACAACCTCCAAAAGCCTGTTCTAAATTGGCTTTTACGTCAAATTGAGGGGCTTGTATACTGCCAAGTATTTTTATCAGAAACCTATTAGAAAACCTTGAAAGGGGAGAGAGATATATATTTCCCCTTTCAAGGACATAAAAAACGGTACACTGCCTTGATTGCAAAGCACAGATTCAACAACATAGCCTCTGGTTTGTTATAAACCGGAGATTACGAGGCTAGAGCTACTTCTACCTTTTGTTGCAATTCACCTTTTTGGTACAGTTCAATCAAGATATCAGAACCGCCAAGGAATTCACCATTGATATACACTTGGGGAATTGTCGGCCAGCTAGAGTATTCTTTAATACCTTGACGGATTTCAGGGTCTGATAGAACGTCAATCGTCTCAAAGGGAACTCCCAAGGTATTGAGAATCTGCACAACGTTGTTGGAGAAACCACATTGGGGCATTAACTTGTTTCCCTTCATGAAAACTAAAATCTTGTTCTCTTGTAGCAAGCTATCAATTTTGTCTTTGAGTTCTGGTGTCATGGTATTTATGTTTCCTATGTTGGATTCAATAGTGAGGAGTGAGGAGTCAAAATTCATAACTCCTAACTCTTATTTACGAAGCTGCTGTTGCTTGCCAAGCTTCGGGAGTGTATGTTTTCACCGCCAAGGCATGAATCGCTTCAGTTGACATAGCTTGACCCAACGCACCATAAACTAACTGGTGCTGTTGCACTAGTCCCTTACCTGCAAAGTGCGATGAAACTACTGTCACCTGATAGTGGTCACCGCCACCAGTCAAGTCTTGCACCTGAACCTGGGCGTCTGGCAGTTCCGCCTTGATCATTGCCTCAACCTGCTGCGGACTAATCATCGCAATTCCTGAAAAAACTTACTTTTCTATTATTAACAGATATGGAGCAAATGCCTGTGCCAACTTCAGTTTTTGGCAAGGCTGTAGATAAACGCGCCTCTGAGGTGTATTTTTGAGAATGCTCAGGTTTTGGCTATGGTAGATAGCTCTATCCTAGCACTGGGGCATTCCCAGGCGACTGGTTGGAGAGATAGGGAAAAAGAGGCAACAAAAATTTAATTTATTTTTTTGGCGATGAGGAAGATGAAGTACCGCCTTCTCTGGGATAGGGAGAATCAACAAAACCCAATTCAAACAACTGTTTATAGGCTTTCTTGCCTAAATCCCGCGTCGGATTTTGACTCTTAATTATTTGAACTAACAACGGTACAGCTAATTCTGGCTGATTTTGGGCGCGATGTACCAATGCTAGCTGAAAGGTAGCTTCATCTCGCTTTTGGGCTGTTAGTAGAGCTTTTTGACGCTGAGAATCAGAAACTCTATTGTCAATTCCCGAAAAGCTAGAATTTAACTCTTGATAAAAATTAGATAGCTGATTATAAACCTGACGTGCTTCTTGCAGTTTCTTAGCAGCTAAGGGGTAGTTTTGAGCAGAAACGGCTTGTTCTGCATCTTTTACTAAGCGATCGCCACCTTCAATGCTCAAAAGGCTGTTACTTTGGGTTATGGGGCGGAGGTTATTGGGATCGTTGGGGTCAATGGGTTGTGGTTGGCTGGTAGTGCCTGGTGACTGTGATACCTGAGCATTCACAGGTGATAGCAGACTAAGGACTGCTATGACTGATAAAACAGTACGTTGCATCAAGGTAACAGCGGCAGCAGTGTTCATGGGATCAATTAGTGCGACAACTATATAAACAAGTTATGGAAACTTCGGGTATCTTAACTCTGTTTTGGTCTTGGACAAAGCAAAGTTACATCCTAAGTATCTCTGATTTAGGACTGAAAATCGGTTTAATAGAGTTCCCATTACCCCTGTATAGTAACTAACTTAAATAGTTGTGATCAGCGATACCCACAGTAGACTGAGTTAACGCGTTAATTTCTCTATAGATTATCAATCAATTCAATAGTTTGCAGATAACTCTTAGCTATTTGCTCAAAAAAATGCCAATTTGGCTGAATATCGCGTAGATAGAGGGTAATCTATATATGTATACATCCTCAAAGGTTACAAAATATCACTAATCTTTTGTGACTTATTCAGGATGGATATAGCAGTTAACAATTAGTGTCAAACCTTGAAAACGTGCAGTTTCTTAATCATGCACGGTTAATAGTCAATGCTTAAGGCCAGTCTTGGAACTCTTGACGTTTAACTAGATCAAGAATTAGTAATTTCTGCAAATGCGTGATTAGTAACTTTTGTTTCTTGATGGCTTAATTGTTGCAGTGCCTTTGCTAAATCAGATGTGATGCTTTTGGCATCTTGTTTTATACAGCCACTCATGTAATCCGTCACTCTGATTGGGGAGCCAATGTCAATACTTACATCTGTACCCCAACTTGGATAGGGTTGGCTGTAATTAATGCCTATGGGTATAATTTTCACTCCCAGCCCGGAATAACTAGATTCAGCACTCAAAGCAAGACGAGCAATTCCCGGCTTTAACTGGTGAACTTGGCCATCGCGAAAAATATTACCTTCTGGAAAGATTACCAGGGTTTTGTGCTGCTGAAGTAGCTCCACTCCATGTCGCAGCGTGCGGATTGACGGATGCTTAGAATTTACAGGAAACCCCCCTAAACGTTGAACAAACCAGCCTTGCAAACCTTGGCATTCGTCAATAGTTACCATAAACCGCAAGTCTTGCTTTCTCAGACAAGCGGTAGCGTAGGGTACAAGCAATGCATCCCAACGCGCCCGATGGGTAGGCGCAAGGATCACAGGCCCAGTTGTGGGGATATTTTTTTGTCCGGTTATTCTAATTTGTCCAAAGAATAATGGTAATAGGCAGTGACGCCCTAATAAATATGCCAGAGGACTTAACCAAGGAGAAACCCTTGAAGTAGTATGAGCTACTTGAGGATTTGCTGGTGGGTGCTGGCAGGTATCGGATGAAGAGTAAAATTCCATCATGACGGATGCAGCTGATTGACGGGTAAAAATTTAACGGAAAGCCTGATTAGTTACACCGTAGATTCTCTTGCGTGACTTGTGTCGTACTAGATGGACAGTTTTACCTCTGTCCGTTAGTTTACCCTACGCCGCTTAGTGGCAAACCAAGTCTGTAATTGCTCGCGACAAGCTGACTCTAGAATGCCTCCGATTACTTGGAGACGGTGATTAGAAGCAGTACTGTCGGGTATGTTAATAACTGTACGAATTGCGCCAGTTTTTGTATCGTCTACTCCATATACAAGTAATCCTAGACGCGCTTGAATGATCGCACCTGCACACATCGGGCAAGGTTCAAGAGTTACATAGAGGGTGCATTCATTAAGATGCCAATTTTGTAAAGTTGTTGCAGCTCTCTTGAGAGCGAGAATTTCCGCATGGGCGGTAGGGTCTTTGTCGCGTTCTTTTCTGTTTTCTCCTTGTGCCAGCAATTTGCCTGTTGAATCAATGATAACAGCACCTACAGGGACTTCACCTGCATCACCTGCTGTTTTTGCTAATTCTAGGGCATAACTCATCCATTTTTGATGTATAAGATATTCTGTGTATTTAGTTAGCATATTCTTATCAAAAATTTTGATCTTTTTTGCCCTACAGTTTACTGGCACTTTATCAAGCTAGTAATGAAAAGTTTGTAATAAGCACTAAAGTCCTTACTACGAACTTGCTTACCGAGAAATTTAGAATCCAAAATTGCCCAACATAGCATCGCCAAGGAAATTGTTGGGGTTGATTTGATTTCTAAATAGCGGCTTGGGCTAAAAGGGGATCGAGTTGACTTTGTGTGTCTAGCTGATAGAGGTCATCACAGCCGCCAATGTGCTGGTTATTAATAAAAATTTGTGGTACGGTACGGCGACCATTAGAGCGTTCTGCCATTTTAGCTCTGGCTGCTTCGTCGCCGTCGATTTTATATTCAGTAAAATTTACACCTTTCCACCACAGCAGAATTTTGGCACGAATGCAGTAAGGACAAGTTTGCCAGGTGTAAAGTTCGACGTTGGCTTTGACTCGCTCTGGATGGCGATTTAAGAGGGGATTAAGAAAGTCCAGCATATTTTTATTAAGCAAGGTTTAAACTATGTCTCTAGCCTAGATCATTGCTTATCGCATCGGCGCTGGAACCCACTTTTGGAAACTCTCTAAATGATTCCAGTAAGCCAAATATCCAGTCAATGCCCAAATTAAAGCGGCAACTATCAGCACTGCTACGCCAATTAGCCGCCAAGTTCGGTTGGTTTTCCAATAGAGAGTTGGCGCTGCAAAAACACCACCTAAGCCAGTGAAAATAAAGCCGATTCCCGATAAAAGCGGTTGGCGTGTCAAATTCAAGTTGATGATGCGGATACCGACTACGATCGCAGCTACGCCAGCAAAAAAGCCGTAAACTGCTATTGTCAATAAATCCCAATTTTGAGCAAGGGCGATCGCAGCCGCAACAAACAAGATTCCAAATAGAACACTTGTCTCACCGAAGGCAATGTTAAAGCTGCCAGTAACAGGCCAGGTAAAACTCATGTGTAAACCAGTTGTGAGTGCGATCGCTCCTGTAATCCCGAACCCGGGAATCCACTGCCTTTGATTAGAGCTATCTATACCACGATATACATAGTCAGCCAGTAGAAATAACCCAGCTACCATATTGATTAACATTAGAGTGATGTAGTCGATAAACACGATTAACCTCTTAGTTTGACAAGATATTTACTTTGTGCATTGTTTTTCAGTTTTTAGTGAATTTACTAGCTTTCTTCTTTGTTATTTTATACCTAAACATAGACCTGAATAAAAGCAACATTATGGATATTCACTGCTAAATATTTGTACCAGTTCTTAACTGAGTAACTTTTAAACAGGTTTTATACTGGAGTTGTAGGAGTGAAAAATTAGGATGTCTTAACTGGCACTTTTCTAACGAGTTAGCAGTAAAACTTAACTTTCTTCCACGTGTATCCGCCCTTTGGTAGACTTGAAAACTGAAATAGGCAGATAAAACGACGCAAATTCAAGCAGCTGAGAGGGCAAACTCTGTGGAAAATACACTTGGTTTAGAGATTATTGAAGTAGTAGAGCAAGCCGCGATCGCATCTGCAAAGTGGATGGGCAAAGGCGAAAAAAACATCGCTGACCAGGTAGCTGTGGAAGCTATGCGGGAGCGGATGAATAAAATCCACATGCGTGGTCGCATTGTAATTGGGGAAGGCGAACGTGACGACGCGCCTATGCTATACATCGGGGAAGAAGTTGGTATCTGTACCCAACCAAATGCCGAAAGTGTCTGTAACCCTGATGAATTAATTGAAATTGATATCGCCGTTGACCCTTGCGAAGGTACCAACTTGGTAGCTTATGGACAACCTGGTTCGATGGCTGTCTTGGCAATTTCTGAAAAGGGTGGATTATTTGCTGCTCCTGACTTCTACATGAAGAAGTTAGCAGCACCCCCCGCAGCTAAGGGCAAGGTAGACATCAACAAGTCAGCAACAGAAAACCTCAAGATTCTCTCTGAGTGTCTAGATCGGAGTATTGAAGAACTTGTGGTCGTAGTCATGAAGCGCGAACGCCACAACGATTTAATTAAGGAAATCCGTGAGGCTGGAGCGAGAGTCGCCCTAATTTCAGACGGTGATGTGGGTGCAGCTATAAGCTGCGGTTTTGCCGGAACCAACATCCACGCTCTGATGGGTATTGGTGCGGCTCCTGAAGGCGTAATCTCAGCAGCAGCAATGCGTGCTTTGGGTGGACACTTCCAAGGTCAACTGATCTACGATCCAGCTGTAGTAAAAACAGGTCTGATTGGAGAAAGCAGAGAAGCCAACATCGATCGCTTAAAGTCTATGAATATCAATGACCCCGATAAGGTCTATGATGCTCATGAACTGGCATCTGGTGAAACTATTCTGTTCGCGGCTAGCGGCATTACCAGTGGTAATCTCATGCAAGGTGTACGTTTCTTCAAAGACGGGGCAAGAACTCAAAGCTTGGTAATTTCTAACCAGTCTAAAACTGCTCGATTTGTTGATACAATTCACTTGTTTGGTGAACCAAAAGTTCTCCAACTGAACTAATTTTTAGGGAATGGGGAATGGTAAAAGTAAGGGTAAAGCATTTGGAAAGAAATGTTTCTATAAAACGGAAAAATCATCACCGAAATGCTTTACCTTTACAGTAGTTAGTAGTTAGTAGTTAGTGATTAATGGTTGGTTGGAAAACTATCAACCAATAAACAAAAATTCCCCATTCCCTATTCTTACTTGATGCCAGATTGCCAACTACCAACTAGTAACTACAATTTAGCAAATGAATATAGCAGTGGTGGGGTTAAGCCATAAAACAGCCCCAGTAGAAGTCCGGGAAAAACTGAGCATTCCAGAACCACAAATTGAAAGTGCGATCGCTCAACTGGCCAGCTATCCCCATATTGACGAAGTTGCAATTCTTAGCACTTGTAACCGCCTAGAAATTTACATTGTCACCAGTGAAGCAGACCAAGGTATCCGGGAAGTAACGCAGTTTCTTGCAGAATACAGTAAATTACCCGTACTTTCTCTGCGACAACACTTATTTATGTTGCTACATGATGATGCAGTAATGCATGTCATGCGGGTAGCAGGTGGTTTAGATAGTCTGGTACTTGGAGAAGGTCAAATTCTGGCTCAGGTGAAGACTACTCACAAACTGGGACAGCAATATAGTGGTATAAAAACCATTTTGAATCGATTATTTAAACAAGCGTTGACAGCTGGTAAGCGGGTTCGTACTGAAACTAGTATTGGTACTGGCGCTGTCTCTATCAGTTCGGCTGCTGTGGAGTTAGCGCAGATTAAAGTAGCAAATTTAGCAGCTTGTCGAGTGGTAATTCTGGGTGCTGGTAAAATGTCGCGGCTGCTGGTGCAACACCTAATTTCTAAAGGTGCTGTGGAAATTAGTATTGTAAATCGCTCTCGCGATCGCGCCGAAGAATTAGCCAAGCAGTTCCCTCAACAACCGATCAATATTCATCCACTATCAGAAATGATGGCAGTAATTGCCGATAGTGATTTAGTGTTTACAAGTACTTCTGCTACAGAGCCAATACTTGACCGTGCCAAATTGGAAATGGTTTTAGAAGTTCAGCGCTCTCTAATGTTATTTGATATTTCTGTACCGCGTAATGTTCATGCGGATGTAAATGAATTGGAAAATGTGCAGGCGTTTAATGTGGATGATTTGAAGGCAGTAGTAGCGCAAAACTACGAAAGCCGTCGGAAGATTGCACAAGAAGCCGAGCGACTTTTAGAAGAAGAAGTAGAAGCCTTTGATATTTGGTGGCGCAGTTTAGAAACTGTTACCACTATTAGCTGTCTGCGAAATAAAGTCGAAACCATCCGCGAACAAGAGTTAGAAAAAGCTTTGTCGAGATTGGGTTCGGAATTCGCTGAAAAACATCAAGAAGTAATCGAAGCATTAACACGGGGAATTGTCAATAAAATTTTACATGACCCGATGGTGCAATTGCGATCGCAGCAAGACGTGGAAGCCAGACGGCGCTGTATGCAAACTCTGCAAATGCTGTTTAACTTAGATGCAGGGGAGCAGTTTAGTTAAATTAAACAACAAGTAAGATCCCCGACTTCTTAAAGAAGTCGGGGATCTTAGCTTTTTAATTAGATATACTTCTAATTAGACATCTATCTAATTAGAAGTTAGTTATGCAACCACCTCCTCAAAGAAATTCCTGCTAGTCGGAAAAAGCGTCTAGTTATTCTTAAGTGGTTAGCAAACCAGTTTGATGTAGGGGTCAACTACCCTGAAAGTTTGGTAAATGATATTCTCAAACGCTACCATCTTGACTGCGCCACACTGCGACGGGAGTTGATTGCTTGCCAGTTAATGCAGCGAGAAAATGGGATTTATTGGCGTACAACTTGAAGAAGAATTCAGAAGTCAGAATGGGCTAAACGCCCCGCTACCGCTAACAGGAGTCAGAATAAATCAGTCGCGGGTCTGAATCCCCGACTGATAGCGTAGCGTTAGCGAGTCCGCGAGCGTCTTGAAAACCACCAAATCTACGATTTTGTGGGGGTCTTAAACCCGGTTATTCAGACGCTTGCAAACTCACTAACGCTGCGCTATCCGCCAGTCATACAGAAAACATTGCTGAATTCTGACTCCTGACTCCTGAATTCTGTTCGATAAATATAAAAGATTAGCAAATCCCACAATCATAGGTTGTATTTTTATGCAGTTAGAAACCAAAAAATTCTATTACACACCTGAAGAGTATTTAGAACTTGAAGAAAAGGCAAAATATAAAAGCGAATACCGTGATGGAGAAATTGTACCGATGACGGGTGGCACTACAAATCATAATAAAATTGCTTTGAATTTAGCCGCATCCTTAAAAATTGCTTTAAGGCGTAAAAATTATGATGTTTATATTGGTGATGTACGTTTATGGATACCCCGTTATCGGCAGCACACATATCCTGACGTGATGGTGATTGAAGGACAACCTATTTATACGGGAACTAGCACAACAACAGTTATGAACCCGATGTTAATTGCTGAAGTTTTATCTAAATCGACTAAAAATTATGACCAAGGCGATAAGTTTCTTTATTATCGCTCTATTCCCGAATTCAAGGAATATATTTTAATTGACCAATATCAGTATCACGTGATGCAGTATGTAAAAACTGCGGAAAGTCAATGGTCATTCACTGAACTTGAGCATGAATCTGCAACTTTATCAGTGCAAACGGTTGATTTTCAAATTGAATTGTGCGACCTTTATGAACAAGTCAATTTTGCAGAAAATAACGAAGATTAAAATAATTCGTAATTCGTAATTTGTAATTTGTAATTTGTAATTTGTAATTAAGAGGATGTTTTAAAAGTGGTTGGCTGTAATTTTAGGCACTTGTCGATCCCCCCAACCCCCCTTAAAAAGGGGGGCAAAATCTCTAAAAGTCCCCCTTTTTAAGGGGGATTTAGGGGGATACAAAACGTTTTGCTACCTACCAGAGGACTTTTAAAACATCCTCTAAGTTTTGCATTATCGAGTCCGTGAGCGTCTGGAGATTTTAATCCCACCTCAAAACTTGTCGCTTGTTATAAGCCAGTACTTAGAACCCTCAAAAATGTTAAAAAAAGAAATTTTATAGAACTATTGTGCAAAATCACCTATCGAATCGGGATTGTAATTACAAACTCTGCACCCTGTCCCGGTAATGAAATGAACTTTAATGAGCCACCATGTTTTTCAGCAATAATTTGGTAGCTAATTGATAATCCCAAGCCAGTACCTTTGCCAATAGATTTAGTGGTGAAAAAGGGGTCAAATAGATGAGACTGGATTGCTTCTGGAATCCCTGTGCCATTATCAGCAATCTGAATAACGACATTTTCATTCACCTGGGCTGAAGAAATACGAATTATCGGTTCTGGACAAAGCCCGTTTTGAAAAGCCTCTTCTAAAGCATCAATAGCATTTGCCAAGATGTTCATAAATACTTGATTCAATTGTCCTGCAAAACACTGAATTTTAGGGATATCAGCATACTCTTTAATCACTGTGATTTGAGGGCGGTTGCTTTGGGATTTAATCCGGTGTTGTAAAATTAATAGAGTGCTGTCAATCCCTTCATGGATATCAGCAGTTTTAAACTCGGCTTCATCCAAACGAGAAAATATTCGTAAACTGAGGACAATTTCCCGGATGCGACTGGCTCCAATCTTCATGGAAGTCAATATTTTAGGCAAATCTTCTGTTAAATATTCAATATCAGCTTCTTCTTTAGCTTTTTGAATTTCTTTTTCTGGGTAGGGATAATGTTTTTGATAAAGTTGAAGTAACCACAACAACTGTTGTGTGTAATCATCAGTATGCTTAAGATTACCGTAGATAAAATTAACTGGATTGTTAATTTCATGAGCAATACCAGCAACTAATTGCCCCAAGGAAGACATTTTTTCATTCTGGATTAATTGAGACTGGGTATGCCTAAGTTCTTGTAAAGTTTCCTTGAGAGCAATATTTTTTTGTCGTAGTACTTGGGTTCGTTCTTCTATTTTTTCTTCTAGTGTTTGGCTATAAAATTCTAATTTTTGTTTCGCCTGATATTGTTCTGCTAATAGTCGCTTTACTTGTTGAATTAACTGGTTAAAAGCAATAGCTAAGATTCCCACCTCGTCTTGAGTGGTTACAGGAGCTTGCAGATCAAAATTAGATTCTTGAGTAACTCTTTGTGCCACTTGTGTAACAGCTTGCAGATGACGAGTAATAGTTTGTGCAATTAAAAACCCAATAACTGCCACAATACTGCTTCCCGACAAAAACAACAATCCTAAATGCGTCCATAACTTCCATTGTGAAACCTCTAGAAGCGAGGTAGGATACAACACTGTGGTTGTTAAAGACTGACTTACTCCTCTAAATATGATGCTTTTAGCTAAATAGTTTTTGTGATCAATAGTGATTTGTCTAGCAGGTAAATTAGGATGAGTAAATTCCCAAGTTCCATCTTTGGCTACCAGCAAGGTTGTTGCAACTACACGATTTTGTCTGTGGACAATCAGTTGTTTTGAGGAACCCTCAGCAATTTTTTGTATTAGAGTATCGTCTATTAAGTTACCAATGATGATTCCTCCCAAAAGTCCTGCTGATGATTTGATTTCATTTGTCACCACTTCGAGAACTTGTTGTTTGCTTTCTACATCTACTAAATCGACTAAATGCGCTCCTCTACTAGCAGTGTTGGTAACTACTTCGTCTAAGAAATTGGCTTGACTTAAGGAGTTATTTCGTAAATCTGCGAGGACATTACCCTGAGTATCAATTACCTTAATCCAATCCAATTTCAATATAGATTTCAGTGGTAGCAATACTTGTAAAAGCAAACTTTGATCGCGCTGTTCCACAGCTTGATTTAGCATATCTCGATTAGCAATTAGTTCGATTTGAGTTTCTAGAGTTTGCTGTTCATACTGAAAATCCTGATGAACTCGTTCAGCAAAACTTTCGATTTCTTGGCGAAAATTCTGCTGCAAACTATCGGTAAACCAATTTCCTAGCACTACTAAGCCCAGCATGAATACGCTCAGGCAAACTGCAAGCATCGGTAGAACAATTTTTTGGCTGAGTTTCAGCCCCCTGAAAAATCTCTGCATGGCACATTTAACAATAATTACTAATTCGTAATTCGTGATTACGAATTACGAATTGTTTATTTATCTAGCAGGAACAAAGCCATTATTTTGTAGTACTTTTTCACCTTCTTTGCTCAATATAAAATCGATAAACTTCTGAGCAGGTGCGGAAGGTACTTTGTCCGAAAGAATACCTAGATGACGCACCATTTGGTATTTACCATTGGCGAAGTTTTCCGATTTGGGAGCAACACCATTGAGACTGAGATGATTGACAGGTGATTTGTTGATGAGAGAATAAGCCAAAGAAAAAGTGCCGACAGAATTAGGAGTACTTTGTAAGGTTTCGATCAATTCTCCCTCTTTGCTCAAAATCACGGCTTTATTTGTAGTCTTATCTTCTCCCAAATAATGTTTTCGTAATAATTTTTTCGCTGATTCATCTTCGGGTCTATCCAATAATACAATTTTTGCGTCAGCACCACCTAATTCTTGCCAATTTGTAATGTCACCTTTGTAAATTGCTTTTAATTGCTTAGTAGATAAGTTGTTAACACCTTTAACACTGTTGTGGGTGGCGACAAGTAACAAATCTTGTGCAATTTCACGATATTGAATTTTACCGTTATCTTCTTCTGGTTTGAGTTTGTGACTGCTACCAGCGATATCAATAATATCGTTTTTTAGGGCTGCGATCGCTCCTTCAGATTGACTATTGGAGATAAACTCAACTTTGACAGCTTTATTTTGTGATTCATAAGCTTGTGCTAACAGTTTTAAAACTGTTACCGTTGAACTAGAACCGCCAATTTTGATAATTGTTTGAGCTTGAGAATCAGCTTGACTCGTAACTAGACTAGAATCTTTCGGTTCCGTCGTTTTAGCTGAGTTACAACCACACATCTCAAGTAAGATGATGCCGATGATCATTAACTTAGCAATCTTCTTCATAAGTAAATCTCCAAATATCCAAAACCCGATATTGGGTCTAAGCTTTCATAGCTTAATATTCCCGAATAATCATAAAATTTAACTGTAATAAACAAAATACCCCAATACGGTTCGGTTAAGGCAAGAGACGCGATAAATCGCCGTCTCTACAAAGGACTGATTCTTGTAAAGACGGCGATTTATCGCGTCTTTGCGATTAGCGGCATGTCATCAAAAAACCTTATCCAAACCATATTGCTAAATACCCAACTTCTCAAAGAAGTTGGGTATCTATAGTTTTAATTAGTAAAGAAATTTTTAGCTCATAAACTATTTTCCCAAATAAGCTTCTAAAACTTTGGGGTTGCTTTGAATCTCTGCTGGTGTACCATCAGCCAAATTCTGTCCTTCGGCAAGTACCCAAACGCGATCGCACAAGGACATAACGACATCCATATTGTGTTCAATAATCAGAAAGGTCATCCCATCTTGGCGATTCCAAGTGATAATGCGATCGCAAATATCATCAATCAGCTTCGGATTTACCCCAGCTGCGGGTTCATCTAACAAAATTAACTTGGGATTAGTCATCAGCGCCCGTCCCATTTCTAGCAGTTTCCGTTGTCCACCAGACAAGCAACCAGCATAATCGTACGCTTTTTTTTCCAAGCCCACTGATTCTAATAAAAACATTGCCCGTTCTTGCAGTTGCTTTTCTTCCTTAGCGACAATATGCGGTTGCAACTGCACTTGCCAAAAATTTTCACCTGTTTGTTTTTGCGCCGCCAGCAGCATATTTTCTAACACCGACAACCGCGAGAGAGTCCGTGCAACCTGAAAAGTGCGGATTACTCCCTGCTGGGCGATTTGATATGGTTGCAAGTTTTGAATCGGTTCACCATCAAAAATTACTCGTCCCTTATCTGGGCGAATGAAGTTTGAGAGTAAGTTAAACAAAGTGGTTTTACCAGCACCATTGGGGCCAATCAAGCCCGTAATACTGCCTTTAGCAACTTCGATTCTCGCCTCGTTAACTGCTTTGACACCACCAAAGCTTTTAGAAAGTCCAGTGGCTACCAAAAGGGGAAGTGGCGATGACTGGTTATTTACCAAGGGTGAGTTCCTCCTTTTTCCCTAAGATACCTTGAGGACGCCAAATCATCAGTACCATCAAAATTAGTCCGATTACCATGATCCGAAATGCGCCCAAACGTGCTTCATCAAGGGTAACGATTCTGGGTAAGACTTCCCGCGTTAGGGCATCGTAAGCAAAGAAAATTACCGCACCTAAGATTGTGCCAACGTTATTGCCAGAACCACCTAAAATCACCATGATCCAAGTGTCAAAGGTGATCTGTGGTTGAAAATTATCAGGGTAAATGGCGCTGAGTTGCCAAGCAAAGAAAGCACCAGCGATACCTGCGATCGCACCCCCTAACATTAATGATTGTAATTTATACCAAAAGACATTTTTTCCCAGTGCTTTGGGAATTTCCTCATCTTCGCGGATAGCTTTGAGAATTCTACCCCAAGGCGATCGCACCAAAATTTCTAAGCGCCAGTATACAAATGCTAAAACCAACAGCAACACCAGCATTAAACCCGCTTTTGGGTTGTAATTATACAGTCCAATCACCCCAGAAACATAAATCGCTGCTGCCAAAGCTGCTAACACAATTCCCACAACCAAGCGGGATATAAATTCTTGTTTGCTAGTTGTCTTTTTACCTAAATCAGTAGTCCGAGATATTTGGGTGGTACGAATCCATCGCCATAACGTAAAAAAAGTTACAGCAGCTAGCAGCGTTAACAACCCAATCATCACTAATCTGACAAACAAACTCGGCTCTGTGGATAGGGGTATGGGATAACTTTGCACACCAAACGCCCCAGAAATCCAGGTGTCACCCACAGGTAATTCCTGATTATTTACCACTAAACGAATTAATTCGCCCGTACCAATGGTGACAATTCCTAGATAATCTTCCCGTAAGCGGAGAGTTGCAAAACCAATTATCAAACCCAACAAGGCTGCGACAATTGCCCCAGCCAGTGCCGATATAAGTAGGGGTACGCCCTTTAAGCTTAATAATACCGTTGTATATGCTCCCAGGGTCATGAAAGCAATATGACCAAAGTTAATTAGCCCTGTAAAACCCCACTGTAAATTGAGTCCTAGACCGAATAGAGCGAAAAGTGCTGTAGAAATTGCTAAGAAAATGAGATAGTCAACCATATTAAATTATTTGGGAATTTGGAACTGGGAATTGGGCATTGAGTATGGTTATTTTCCTTATTTCCTTTTGTCTCCTCCTGTTGCCCTGAAGTCCACAAAAAACCTAACCCCCTAACCCCCTTCCCGACGCGGGAAGGGGGAAAAATCAAAGTCTCTCTCCTTTTAGGAGAGAGATTTAGAGAGAGGTTTTCCAGATACGGTGAAAAGTCAGCCCTGCCCCTACTCCCCACTCACTGGGCGAATAAATTTTAGCGTAGCTTGAGCGTAGCTAATTTTATGGGAATACTATTTATTGTTGGTGTTTGCTGGTAGGGAATAGTTGACGTATGAATTTGCTGCGACTGAGAATGCATCACTTAATCGAGCAGTTAGCCGATGACGATTTGCAAGACATTTGGGATGTTCTCGAAGCTTTACATTGTGACTTTTATATGCTTAAAGCGATACAACAGGTTAAGCGATCGCAGCAACCGTGGGATATCTTAACCCATGAAGAAGCGGTAAGACTGTTGATGTTTTTCTGATTCAGCAGCACTCTTTTGGTGTCCCTCAAGTTTTGGTTAAGGTAACGCCTAGTGAGTCTGGAAATGCGCTATGCACGGTCTTTTTTACTAGACCTGAAAAATTTAGAACCTGCCGCCTACGAGCGGGTACATGATTTTGTGTTTATTGAGTTAGCCCAAAAGTGGCAACTGACTGATTTAAAAGAACTGCGACAGCTTGATGGTGAAGGCATTTTTCACCGCTTCACCCTAGACAATTACCTGATTGGTATAGAAATTAGGGGTGAAATTGTGAAATTTCTGCGTGTCATCCCTATGCCAGATGTCTGAAGTAAAGAGTCAAGCGAACACTTAAAACTGTAAACTGTATAAGGCTAGGCAGGGATCGCTATAACCTTACATTAAACTGGTTTTTGAGAAAACACTTTATTTGAGATTTCCCTATGGATGCTAGGGCACTTTGGCAACGATACCAAAACTGGTTATATTTCCACGAGGGATTAGGACTGTACTTAGACATAAGTCGAATGCGGTTCGATGATGCCTTCGTGGATTCGTTGCGGCCGAAGTTTGACAAGGCGTTTGCGGATATGGCTCAACTGGAGAAGGGTGCGATCGCAAATCCCGACGAGAACCGCATGGTTGGACATTACTGGCTGCGAAATCCTGATTTAGCGCCAACTCCAGAACTTACACAAGAAATTGTCCAAACCCTAGAACACATCGAAGCCTTTGCGGAAAAAGTCCAAACAGGTGCTATTCATCCTCCCAGAGCAAGCCGCTTCACGGATATTATCTCCATTGGCATTGGTGGTTCCGCCCTCGGGCCCCAATTCGTCGCAGAAGCTCTCGCTCCTGATTTCCCGCCCCTGAAACTTCACTTTATCGATAACAACGATCCAGCAGGTATCGATCGCGTTATCAATCATCTCCGAAATACCCTCGCCAGCACTTTGGTATTGGTGATCTCCAAATCTGGGGGAACACCGGAACCTCGCAACGGCATGATTGAAGTTAAAAAAGCTTATGCCGGACACAATTTGGATTTTGCTCAATATGCGGTAGCAATTACCAGCGTTGATAGCAACCTCGATAAACTGGCTAAAAACGAAGGTTGGCTGGCCAGATTTCCCATGTATGACTGGGTAGGAGGACGCACCTCAGAAATGTCTGCTGTGGGGCTAGTACCAGCCGCATTACAGGGCATTGATGTTCGCGCCATGCTAGATGGTGCAAAAGAAATGGATGATGCTACCCGCGTCCCAGATGTGAAAAATAACCCAGCAGCCTTGCTTGCTTTGTCTTGGTACTTTGCAGGTAATGGAAAGGGCGAAAAAGATATGGTTGTCCTACCGTACAAGGACAGCTTATTTTTATTCAGTCGCTATTTGCAACAGCTGGTGATGGAATCCTTGGGCAAGGAAAAAGACTTAGACGGTAATGTTGTCCATCAAGGCATCGCCGTTTATGGCAACAAAGGCTCAACAGATCAACACGCTTACGTCCAGCAGTTGCGTGAGGGTGTAGCGAATTTCTTTGCTACCTTCGTTGAAGTGTTGGAAGATCGTCAGGGCCCATCCACTGAAATAGATCCGGGAGTGACATCAGGCGATTATCTTTCCGGTTTTCTCCAAGGAACCCGACAAGCGCTTTATGAAAATCACCGCGATTCCATTACAGTCACCATTCCCCAAGTTAACCCCCGAACTGTAGGGGCATTAATTGCTTTGTATGAACGCGCTGTTGGTTTATACGCTAGCTTAGTTAACGTTAACGCCTACCATCAGCCAGGGGTAGAAGCTGGCAAAAAAGCAGCCGCTTCCATTCTCGATTTGCAAACACGAGTGGTAGCAGTCTTACAAAAAGAAAAAAATCCCATTTCTCTTGAGGAACTTGCCGAAAAGGCAGGCGCATCAGAACAAGTTGAGGAAATTTACAAAATTTTGCGTCATATCCATGCCAATCAGCGAGGTGTGGTTTTGCAAGGTGATCTTCAGAAACCCGGCAGTTTAACCGTTTCTGCTAGCTGATAGCTCTAGTCTAGATATCACATTTTCTCCATAATTGTTGTATCAGCAACAATTTTTTATGGTGAAGCATCCTAGATAGAAGTTCTCTCTTCCGTCTAGGATGCTTCACTGTATAATTTGTAATTCGTAATTTGTAATTAATACCAATTCAATTAATGATTGCAACAAATCCTTGGGTAAAGACGCAATGAATCGCGTCTCTACAAATGGCCTATTTGTCGCATTCTTTTTTCAAATTTGTATAAGTTTTATAGCTCTACGAATTACTACTTACTAAGATGCGTTGATTAAAATAGCTCTTGGGTAGGAAACAGCGATCGAGTAAAAAAGGATTGTTAGTATCTCCAGATAATAAATTATCTGGTTTCTCTCGATGACAAAATGGTGGCACAATTCCCCAGTCTTCTGCCAGCCAAATCCAGTATCCGATTTCAATTCTGCCGTAGCTTGATACTGTGAGAATCTCTCCAACGCTGTTGTTAATAGATACTAATTCTGGCGATGATTTAATTTCAATTAACAACCAAGCTAACTCTTCCACAGAAAAGTAATAGCCATTTTCGGCAGCGATGTTGACAAACTGCTGCGGATCTTTCGCTATGAGCAATTCTTCTTTGAGAGATGGCGTTTTTTGTGCAAAATCAAAAAGATCCCAAATCTGTCTTCTGGTAATTAGAAACCAAGCAAGTTCTTCTGCGGTCAAATTGTAACCATTTTCTGTTGCTAACTTGAGAAAAGGCTCAAGGCTATCGGTTTCTGCTAGTTGACTTTTCAATTGGAAAGTTTGCTCTACTAAAAACAAAAAATCAATAATCTTTTGCCATGTAACTTTGTCAAAATTTTTGTTAACTTTTATTTTTTCTTTCCAATAAATGTATTTATCTTCTTTAAGAAAGAAATTCCAAATTTGATAATACATGGGTAATCTCACCTAAGTTTTAAACTTGGTACAGGTTGGTTATTAATGAACACCAGTGTAGTAAGTATAATGTGTTTCTTCGACAGTACAAAATCTTCTAACCTATGTAAATGAAGTTACACAGTGGCTAAGTATGAATTTTCTGTAAAGTTTATCACTATAAATAAAATATACTGAGGGAAATAGTGATACCTGCGGTGGGTTGTGCGATCGCTCTTTATTGCTTCCTATAAAATAAAGTTAAGGCAGCATCAATAAGTAGGATTAATACTATGACTGAATCACCTGCAAAACAACCTGCACGTCGGGGTAGAATTTTTCCAGAACTAACTTTATCACCAGAAGAACTTGCTAGACGCAAAGCTGAAGATGAAGTATTTTATCGGCGTTGTCGGGTAATTTTTGAGCGTGTGCGTCCAGATTTAATTCAGGAACACTATGGCTGGTATATTGCAGTAGAGCCAAATAGTGGTGATTACTTGATTGATGCAGATAAAATGCAAGCTCATAAAAAAGCGCTTGAAAAATACCCAAATAGTAGACATTGTGTATTCTGCCTAAATGAGACGGGAACAACTGGCACAATATGATTGAGGGTAACTTTCGGGATAATGGGCAACTATTTTTTGAAATTGATTTGATTACATCTGATGGATTAGATTTGCCTGTAGATGCTATGTTGGATACTGGTTTTACAGGCTTTCTTGCTATTAACAAACAAGATTTAGAGGGTCTAGACTGGTTTTATATCGGTGAGGAATCTCTACGAACTGCTAAAGGAGAATCAAGATTTGATATTTATCTAGGCAAGGTGATATTAAACGAACAAGAGTATGAAATTAATGTTTATGTGGGCAATGAAATTACGGAAGTATTGTTAGGTTCAGAGTGGCTAAAAATTCTGTCGTTGGTAGTAAATTATCAGGCTGGTATATTAACTTTAGGATAACTGCGATCGCTCTTAAAATAACTTACTTTAATTTTTGTTATAACAAGGTTAAAGCTCTCAACAAACTGAAGATATAAATTATGAATATCCAAATTAAACCTGAACTAGAGCAAATTATCCAAGCCCAAATTGCTACAGGTAGATACTCAAATCCTGAAGAAGTTATTAGTAAAGCGTTGAAGTTGCTATTAGAGTGGGAAAAAGGTTATCAGCAGTGGGTTGAAGAAACGCGCGAAAAAGTTGAGGTTGCTATTGATCAACTGGATAGAGGGGAAGGTATTGATGGGGAAGTTGTAGTTGAACAATTGCGAGAAAAACTGCGTAAAGCGAGAGAATTGCAAGGATGAAGCAACATATTAGAAATACACTGCACAGCCTCGAAAAAATAATAGACATACTTTTAGTCTCAGCTTACAGCCTACACGGACTTTAATTAGTTAAACTATTATACATATACAAGTCAAGTATAAAGTTTACCTGGAGGCTTGAGCTTCAATGGCAGATTTTAAGAAATTACGTGAATCTAAAACTCAACCAACTGCTATAGATCCAATAGCAATTTTCCGACGTTTGCCGCCAATACCTGGTTTCAACGATATTTATACTAGCCAAGCAGAAGTCTTAAGCGATTGGTTCAATCGTAGAAATGAACGTGATCTAGTAATTAAGCTACACACAGGTGGTGGCAAAACCTTAGTTGCTTTACTTATTGCTCAGTCAATCTTAAATGAACATCGTGAACCAGTAATCTACTTATCACCAACAGTTCAACTTGTGGAACAGACTTTGGCAAAGGCTAAAGAGTACAACATTCCAGCAGTTGCATACGGCAAAAATTTTTCTGAGGATTTTCTTTCTGGTAAGAGTGTTCTTATTTGTACCTATCAAGCACTATTTAATGGTAACAGTCGATTTGGTGTTCGTGGCATAAAACAAGCTTTGACAGCAGCAGCTATCATACTTGATGATGCCCATGTTGCTTTTTCTGCGATGCGGGATATTTTTACATTACGTGTTGAAAGAAGTAGCAGTAACGAGGATTACGCTTCTCTTACAAATATATTCCGCAGTGATTTTGAAAAGCTTGAAAAGTTGGGAACATTTGACGATATTGTAAGTGGTAAACCAGCTAGTGGCATTTTAGAAGTTCCTTATTGGAGTTGGAAAGCTAGGTCTGAACAGATAAGAGAATTTCTGCGTTATAAAGCCGATGATTATAAATTTGTATGGCCATTTCTTCGTGATAATTTTAGTTATTGTCACTGCCTGATTAGTCAAAATGCTTTCGTAATCACACCAATTTTTCCATTGGTTGATATGATTACAACCTTTGCAGATTGTCCCCGACGTATCTTTCTTTCAGCAACAATCAGTGATGATACAGCTATTGTAAGAACATTTGATGCTAACCCTGATTCTATATCTAAGCCGATTACATCCAACTCTTTAGCTGGTGTGAGTGAGCGAATGATTCTTGCTCCAGAACTTATGCCCTTTCCTGCTGATGATGTCCTCAAGATTCTCAAAGAATTGGTTAAAGAAATAGCTAAAAAACACATGGGTACAGTAATTCTTGTACCATCAGAAGTGACTGCAAAACAGTGGCAGAATGTTGCCACCTATTCAGATTCAACAGAGAAGGTAGCCGTTCACGTCAAACAACTTCAAGAAGGCGAATCTTATGGGCCTTTTATTTTTGCCAATCGTTATGACGGAATTGATCTTCCTGGTTCAGCCTGTAGGCTATTAATTTTATCAGGATTACCTCGTGGAAGTAGTGAGTACGACCAATATCGGGCAAATACATTTGCTGAAGGATTTGAACTCGCTAGCACATTAGCACAACGTATTGAACAGGGTATGGGAAGGGGTGCGCGAGGTTATGGCGACTATTGTGTGGTGATAGTTACTGGTCAAGACTTAACTGCGTGGATTGGGCGTTCAGCTAGTCTAAAATTCTTGAATAAAAGTACTCGCGCACAGTTTGAAATGGGAGTAGAAATTAGTAAAAGTATTGCTGACAAACAAAACTTGCATGACACAATTATGCAATGTCTGAATCGTGAAAAAGACTGGATTGAGTACCATGCAGAGACATTAGCTGAACTCACTGAATCAATACAAGAAGATAAAAGTTTTCTAACTCAGGCATCTATAGAACGCAAGGTATTTAAACTTATGCGTGATGGATATTTTGAAAAGGCTATTGATAAGTTAGAAAAGTATTGGCAGGATTCAGCAGAAATTGACCAAAAAAGTAGAGGATGGTTAAAACAATTGGCTGCTCGCGCTGCATATTTCTGGGAAAAAACTGATCTATCTCAACAATTTCAACAACAAGCGTATGCAGACAACTACAATCTGTTACGACCTCAAGTTATTCCACCTTATGTGCCACTAACTAATCCAGGTAAGCAAGCTGAAGCAATTGTCAATCTAATTGCTAACTACAAACTCAACCGACGAGGTTATATGTCATGGTTTCAGCAAGTAGTCTCTCAGTTAGTTCCAGAAACTTCTTCCAATAGATTTGAGGAAGCTTTAGAACATTTGGGAATAATGCTTGGATTTCGTGCAGAAAGACCAGAAAAAATTTATACTAAAGGGCCAGATGTTCTGTGGTTGCTTGACGATAATCTCGCTTTAGTTATTGAAGCTAAGAGTAAAAAATACGAGAATAATCCTTTAAATAAGGATAATTATGGTCAACTATTGACCTCAGTAGAATGGTTTAAGAAAGAGTATCCCAATTACTCATGTGTACCCGTCTCTGTCCATCGGAACAGTAACACAACAAAATCTATCGTAATTAACGATTCTAGGGCTTTAACTCTAAATAAATTAAATCAACTGATTACTGATTTAGGTCTTATCCTTAAAGAACTTTGTGAATCTAAAGTTACCGAAGATCAGCTTGTTATTCGATGTGAACAATTTTTGGCTAATTCTAAGCTAAAACCAGAGTTACTAATAGATGAGTATCTTGTACAATTTTCAGCAACAGAAACTTAACACTTTAATAGTTAAGCTAACCGAAAAAAGGTTAGCTTATCCACTTTCTTAAGAATTGTGATTATTAACAATTTAATTCATAATATACCAGCTAAAATTTCCCATGTTCAGTCAATAATTTCTTGTATAGATAGTCTTAAAGTGCTTTGCTTACAACGCCACAGATTTAAACTCGTCGTAAGATGCGATCGCACTTTTAACCCCATTATCTGGTACATCTGCACTAGTTACTGCAACATCAATCTGACTAATCCACCGCAACAACGCATTCGCCGCCCAAGTACCGACAATCGTCCCTTCAAACTTAAACTCGCCACTTCTCAAACCCTCACCCAATACCTCTAAACCCTTGGGAGATGTCAGAGAATATCCCTTTTTGGAGATTGCGATCGCACCCTGATTCTGTAACTCTTCAAATAAACCCTGATAATCTGCGACCTTCTGACTTTTAGATACAATTCGCTTAGTGAGTTGACCCTTCTTAACTTCCTGCTGCGTTCCTCCCAAATCCCACAAAGCCAAAAGGAGACGAGTGCTAGTTTGGGCTGTATTTTTTGATGTCATATTGAGTGTATTTTTTGACAAAGATCATCATAGTAGCTGTATCTTTGTAAATTATTTATTCAGAAAAAATAACCGAGAAATTGCTGAAGATTTCAGCGTTTCAGCCAAATAGATTCAGAAAAAATCAATAAGATATTTCCTTGGGATGAATGCTGTTTCTCTCAAAGGCAGGATGGAATACTTGAGAAAATCGATCATCATTACAAATGAAACGCTCTAGCTGTGCAGTTGTAAATTAAGTGGTATATGTTTTTTCAATTCGAGGCGAAATAACAGGAATTCCAACTTTGTTTTTGCAACAGCAAAGCTTTTAGAAAACACAGGTGATGACAAAATCCGATGAACACAATATTTAAAGAACGTAAAATAGTTTCGCGTCTATTTGCAGTGCTGCTTTCGGCATTACTAATGGTACCCTTGCTGAGTAGCTGCGGAGGCGGTTCGCAAAAGGCTTCAGTTCCACCACCTGTTGATGACACCATTGGTAGAACAGTAAGCGATCGCACCACAAACCAACCCGAAGTTAAGAAGGGAATGGGTACAGGACAAAAAGTGGCAATCTTGGCGGGAGCTGCCGCACTTTACTATATGTACAACCAACATAAAAATGCTCCCCAAGAAGGCGCAGAGGGTAAGTACTATCTTTCCAAGAACGGGCGTGTATACTACCGCGATGCTGAACATCGCGCTCACTGGGTAACTCCACCAGCAGAAGGAATTCGAGTACCCGAATCTGAGGCACAAAAGTATCAGCAATTCCAAGGCTATAACCGGAGTTCCACAGGTCGCGATCTAGCTGGCATAACTTCATCCGCAGCACCGGCACTCTAGATAGCGAAGCGTGTGTAAATCTAAAGCGGGTTTCCCGGAGGATAACGCCGATCGCGCACGTGGGAGACACGAAACTAAATCAGGAGAAGGATTATGGTAAATTACTTTTTGCGAAAGGCGAAAGATTTCCTCTTGGGGTCGAACAGCGATCAAGCTGAAAATACCGAATTCCGCGATCGCAATGTTCGTCCAGCCAGCGAAGATCCATACGGTGATCCCGCAGATCCGGCATCTTACGGCAAAGTTCGCCCAGCCAGTGAAGACCCTTATGGCGACCCCGCAGATCCAGCATCTTACGGCAAAGTTCGCCCAGCCAGTGAAGACCCTTACGGCGATCCCGCAGACACAGGGGAGTTTGGTGACGTTCGCCCAGCCAGCGAAGACCCCTATGGCGACCCCGCAGATCAGGATTCCCGCCGTTAACTTAACGCCAAACCTAACCCCCCAAACCCTTCCCTACTAGGAAATGGGGAAAATTCCAAGCCTCTCACCTAGAAAAAGAGAGGTTTTCCCAATTTGATTTGTAATACCAATTTGAAAAAAGAATGCGACAAATAAACCATTTGTAGAGACGCGATTCATCGCGTCTTTACCCAAGGATGTGTTGCAATCATTAATTTAACGTGAGTTCGACAAGTCTTATTTGACCTCTCCCCCAACCCCTCTCCGACACGGAGAGGGGAGCAAAAAGCTGAATTTTTCGTTGCTCCTCCCTTTCCGTTTCGGAGAGGGAGGCTGGGAGGGAGAGGTTCATCGAACCCACGTTAATTTAATTGGTATAAGGCAGCAGGATGTGAACCTACTGCCTTTTGTTTTTGCAGTTATTTCGACAAATTACGAATTACGAATTATTTAATCAGCCATTGTTAGCCAAAATTTCCTGCGATCGCTGAATATTTTGACGCACAGATTGAGCCGAAGTATACAAAGCCTTTCTTTCTTCATCACTGAGTGTCAATTCTAAAACACTCTCAATTCCACCACATCCCAATCGACAGGGAACACCAATCACAACATCTTCTAAACCGTATTCACCTTGCAGATATGTTGCCACGGGTAACAACCGCGACTGATTTAGCAAAATCGATTCTACCATCACACTAGTAGCTGATGCCGGAGCAAAAAAAGCGCCTCCCGTCTGCATCAATTCCACAATTTCTGCGCCACCGTTGCGAGTTCTTTCTACCAAGCGTTCAATTGTGGGTGCATCCAGCAATTCAGTGATGGGAATGCCATTAACGGTAGCGTAACGAGACAAGGGAACCATTAAATCGCCGTGGCTACCCAATACCATCGCTTTGACATCGGCGGGTAAAACGCCCAATTCTAGGGCAATGAAAGTTTCAAAACGGGCGGAATCTAATACACCAGCCATACCCATAATGCGATCGCGTGGTAAACCAGTTGCTTGCCAAGCTAAATAAGTCATCACATCCAACGGATTGGTGACGACAATAAAAATAGCATTGGGAGAATGAGCGATCGCATTTTTTGCCGCTTCCACCACAATCTTGGCATTGGTTTTCAGCAAATCATCCCGACTCATCCCCGGTTTGCGGGGAAGTCCAGCGGTAATTACCACAATTTGAGAACCAGCTGTATCAGCATAATTATTTGTGCCGATAATCTGGCGATTATGTATTTCAATTCCCCTGGCTTCCATCAAATCCAGCGCCAAACCTTGGGGCATTCCCGCAATAATATCTAGTAAAACTACATCTGCCAGATTTTTCTCCGCAACGCGTTGGGCTAAAGTACTGCCAACCCTACCCGCACCCACGATGGTGACACGGGGTAAATTACAGACAATCGGGGAGTTAGGAGAAGAAGACATAAATGATAAATGTAAGATGCGATTTTATCAACAAGAATCCAGGAGTCAGAATAAATGCTTAATTCTGAATTCTGACTCCTGAATTCTTTTTTATTATTTAAACTCTTCTAGTTGATCCACACGTAACCAAACGTTTGGTGTTGGCACTTTCCCGAACTTAATTAGGGCGTAATCACCTTTGACATCTACAATTTCGCCCTTGGTTTCAAACAAATAAGAAGGAAAGCGACTATCACTGGCTTTTGCTTCCAGACTGTTTTCCAGTTTCTCGCGGATAGCGCGAACCATATCTCCCTTTTTGACTGCCATGAGTTCCTCTCTCAAATTTGTAACTGGTTTTCTCTATCTGCATTTTAAGAGAGTTCCAAGTTAGAAGTAAAAACTCCTAACTTCTAAGTAGGTAGGTTAAATTAACCAAAAAAATGCTGTAGTGGCGTGTCAAGGCTAAATGTTGCAAAAACAATTGTAGGTTGGGTGGAGGCTTTGCGTAACCCAACATCTTGATATATGTTGGGTTGCGCTCCGCTCCACCCAACCTACGTCTAATGCATTATTTTAGAGCAGTTTTCATGTATTTGAACCACATATGTCGTAGGGAACATTGCTCATTGGTGTCAACTTAACGTGAAACTGCACGTCCACCAGGAATTGAAATTCCTGGCTCATAGCCGAAGTTATCTAAAGATAACTAAAATATCCCCAAAAATCTTGAGTCTACTTCAGTAGACTTTAGCTATTAGGCGGGAACTTCAGTTTCCGACGGTTACTCAAGCCAAGCGAGAAGCCATTTTTAGCTTAAGTTGACACCAATGAGCATTGTTCCCTACCGCGTGGTCTATTTACCTGAAAATAGTTGTAAGCTTGACACGCTACGACACTAACTCCTAACTCCCCGTAGGGTTTGACACTGGGGGCAAAAATGACTAGATCGCCCCGCTAACCTAATTCGTTGAATTGCTGTACCACAAACTCGACATGGTTCTCCAGCGCGGTTATAAACCCAGGCAACACCACCATAGTTGCCATTAGTACCTTTAACGCTTAAAAAATTACTAAAAGTTGTACCACCAGCCTCAATGCTGGTTTCCAACACTTGAATAATGGCTGTTCGTAAACGCTCAATTTGCTTTAGCTGCAAATCTATACACAAAGTTTCAGGTAAAATTCCACTCTTAAATAATGCTTCATCAGCATAAATATTACCTAATCCCGCCACCACAGATTGATCCAGGAGGGCAGTTTTAATTGGACGGCGACGGTTTTGCAGTTTGAGAGCTAAATATTCAACAGTAAATTCGGGTGAAAATGGATCTGCTGCCAGCTTTGCTAAACCAGTCATAATACTTTCTACAGCAACACCAGGCGGAACCCACCACATTTTCCCGAAGGTACGCTGATCAACAAAGCGCAATTCCTGCTGATCCCCAAAGAATAATCTAACCCGCGTGTGCTTATGTAATGGTTCATCTCGATGCAGCCATAGGAGTTGACCGGTCATTCGCAGATGAACCCCTAGCCAACCGGTTGATGAAGGGGAAGATGAGGAGAGTTCGGCGAGGAGATACTTGCCGCGACGATGCCAAGTAGCGATCGCATTCTTTTTAATTCCATCAACAAATTCACCAACAGAAAACGGGTAGGCGATGGTGCGATCGAGCAACACATCTCCACCCGTGATTTCTTGGTTGAGGGTCAATTGATTTAGACCTCTTCGGACTGTTTCAACTTCAGGCAGTTCAGGCATTCAAGCTGATTAAGCAGGCAATTTTGATGTATTTGAGGGATCAAGGAAGATAAAGATAGGGTAGTAACTTACATAGCCGTAGATGGCTCGTATTACTACCCAAGAGAAACCGTAAATACCCGCAGGGCGGCTCTCATAGATTAGGGTAGGCTAGGATGAAGAATGAATGAACTGAAAGTTTCAGATTTCATACTTCAGACTTAAGACTACCCTTCATCATCGCATCAAACAAGCCCCTTATAGCTTTGCTGCTATTTTTTCGGTGCTTTAGCCTTTGGTGCTTCAACCTCGACTAATTCATCCTGGGCAAAGTTGTTGGTATTGATACCAGAGTAATTGACCTTTTCAAAGCGGACAATTACAGGGTATTTGATGCCGCTTTGGTCAATGGAAGCCACAGTTCCAAGATCCTGAAACCAGTAGGATTCAGGGCGGAGAATACGTACTTTAGAACCACGTTGAACCATGATTATTTTCCCTTTTAGTTATCAATCGCCAATCTAGAGGGCTAATTGATTTCACTCTACAACCTGAAGGTCGTTGCTAGAGTCTTTGTTAAGTTATTTGTCTGAATTGGGTATTGGGAATTGGGCATTGGGCATGGGGCATGGGGCATAGGGCATTGAATATTAGTTATTATTTCTCCCTTATCTTCCTCATCTCCCTACTCCCTACTCCCCACTCGCTACCCAAAGTTTAAAAAGGTATTAGAACCTACTTGACAAGGTACACGTTATAGCTTACCTTCATTCGCAAATAGTATTTTGGTACATACTTATGTTTTACTCAATATGAATACACTACCCTCGTTACCTCTGCCGATCCGCAGATCGTTATCTATATAAGTGATATCTAACCAGCCTTGCTGTCTATCACTCTTGATTACAAAATCAATTCCGGGAAATTTTCTACCTTCTTCAATTTGTTGGATAAAAGTTACCGGAGAATTGTATTCTATTAAACGTTGTAAGCCGATAATAGACCGCTCGAATTTCACTTGGACACGCCGATCTGAAACTGGCTCAAATTTAGCAGCAACGCTGACTAATCCTTCCAAATAAGGTAAGCCATAAATCTCAGCTATGTTGTAAACACTGGTACTCTCTACCCGGATACACTGATAGACTTGACCTAGTTTGCACAAAGGTAGACGATCTAAGTTTAAAAGAGCCTTGCTAGTGGTGTATAGTAATCGCCAATTGCCATCTAGCAAATTACTAGCTTCCACCGGACGGGGTGTAGGATTAAAGTCTTCTAAGTTGGCGATCGCTGCTAAGATAGCCTGTTTCTGTTCTCCGGTCGCCAGTAGACCGCGATTTGTACCAGCGATCGCATCGATAAGAGCCGCTTTTCCCATCATCGCCTGTCACCTCTAAAATCACTCACTTTCCATCAGCATAAACAAGATATTAAGGACATATATGTAGAGCCATAAAAATTACTAAGAACCGCTTGACTAAGCCTTATGCTTATTAAATAAAAAAATTTCTATCTGAGTGCGGATTTATCAACTAAAGGGTTGAAAAGATAACTAAATTAATCCGTGTCAAGTGATAGACTCTAAATGTCAACTTACGTAAACCTTTTCTTTTCCTCACTCGATTATGTTGAACTCTCCATTACGTGAAGTAGCTCGTAACCAACGAGCCGATGTCATCCCCCTAAAGCCAGAGTCTTCTTTGTTGGACTGGTTGCAAACCAATGGCCGGATTATCGCGCGTGACGTTCACGAACCGGATTTTCGAGATAACGAAGAGGGAATAGACTCTCTAATGGGTGTGGAAGATGGAATTGGCTACGACCTCGATGATGATGATATAGGAATCGCTGAGGATTAGCCTTTTTGGGTTAGGGACTTGGTAGTATCCCTAGTTCCTGGTATTCAATTTTATTAAGTGTGGAGTGAAGGGAAACTTCTGTGGACGCTAAATTATCTCCTGAGCAAGGATTAAATATTTCTGGAATCGCTCTAGCCTCTTTATTAGCCGTCGGGCTAGGTACAACAGCATTTTTCTTGGATTCAATGGCCAATCGGCTACCCTGGCAAAGTATGTCACTAACTCTGCCACTACTTTTGTGTGCTATGGGTTCAGGTGTGGTTGGCTTTTGGGTAATACCTTTACTCCAAGCACTCAAAACTGGACAAATAATCCGCGAAGATGGGCCCCAAGCTCATCTCAAAAAGGCAGGCACTCCCACAATGGGAGGTATATTTTTTATACCTGTATCTGTGCTACTTGCTTGTATATTGTCTAACTTTTCTAAAGAGGTGCTTGCAGTTTCGGCTTTGACAATCAGCTACGGATTGATTGGCTGGCTCGACGATTGGCAAATTCTGCGCCGTAAATCAAATAAAGGTATATCTCCCCGGACAAAACTAGCTTTGCAGGTGAGTTTTGCAGCAGTGTTTTGTCTATGGCTGATGTTTAATCAACCTTCTAATATTACAAATATTGCTTTGCCTTGGGTGAGCTTCACACTACCTTTAGGATTCCTATTTTGGCCAATAGCCGGTTTTGTACTAGTTGCAGAAAGTAATGCGACTAATTTAACAGATGGTATTGATGGCTTGGCAGCAGGAACAGTTGCGATCGCACTTTTGGCATTAGGTGCTATAGTCGCGCCTACAGCACCAGGATTGATGGTTTTCTGTGCTGCGTTAAGTGGTGGCTGCTTAGGTTTCTTAGCCCATAATCGGAACCCAGCCCGCGTTTTTATGGGAGATACTGGTTCTTTAGCACTGGGAGGAGCTTTAGCTGCTGTAGCATTATTAACAAATACCTTAGTAGCTCTGTTCATTCTCAGTGGTATCTTCTTCGTAGAAACCCTTTCGGTGATGGCACAGGTAAGTTATTACAAAGCCACGAAGGGCCCCGATGGCAAAGGCAAACGCCTCTTCAAAATGGCACCTTTACACCATCATTTGGAACTTACAGGTTGGTCAGAATTACAAGTGGTTGGAGTATTTTATATAATCGCCGCTATTCTGGCTAGCATCTGTTTAGCGTAGGCGCAGCGCAGCCCGCCGTAGGCATCGCTCCATTCTGAATGTTTTAAAAACTACTTGAATATAAAATGACAACTCCTACATCTTCACGGAGTTGTTTTTTTATACGGGAAATTTATAAGTTTCTTATTTTTATGCTGTACTGACACTTAATGCAGACTGAAGAGTTGCTTATTTCACCGCTTGCGGTATTTATTATAAATTCTGAATTCTGAATTCTGAATTCTGAATTCTGAATTCTGTATTCTTCTTCAATTAAAGGTATTTACATACTCTCTAACTCGATTCTTCCCTGTTCGCTTTGCCTCAAGCATCGCTTGATTCGCCCGATTCAACAAATCCTTAACCGTAATCCCTGGTTCTGATACAGCTATTCCAAAAGAAGCAGTGATGCTTTGGAGGATCTGATCGCCGTCTTTCAATTGCATTTGTTCAATATCTAGCCTTAATTGTTCTACTCGCTTCCTGAGCGCTTCCAGTGTCATATTAGGCATCACAATCACAAATTCTTCACCACCCCATCTGCAAGGAATATCAAAAGAGCGAATAGATTTTAACAGCAGTTTTGCTAATCCCTGGAGAAGGATGTTGGCAGTTACGTGCCCATAGCGAGAGTTGTAAGATTTGAAGTTATCAATATCAAGGAAAATAACACTAAGAGGTTGTCCCGACCGTTCAGCTTCCGCTAGCCTTTGTTCTGTTATGCTTTGCATATAGCTTTGATTGAATAGTTGGGTCATTCCATCCCGCAAGCTATCATGAGTTAGACGTTGTTTTATCGATAAATTATTCAGTGCAATGCCTAATGTTCTAGCAATAATCTCAGTAGTTTGTTGATCTTCTGGACTAATTTCTTCAAGCGCATCAATGTGTAAGATCCCAACTACTTCGCCTTGTGCAAACAATGGAACACACAAATGTGTGCCCCTAACAGGTTGTATTAAATGACTGCATATTAGCCCTAAATTCCGAGGCGATAAAATGTTTAATTTTCCTCTCCGCAATGCCCAACAATCAGATAGTGAAAATATTTCTTTACTGGTTATTTTACCTCCCCAAAAACTATTCATCTGAACATAATTCTTGGAATTAGCAATTCTATAGATAGAACCACTCATATTAGGAAAGAGCTTAGAACAAGTTAAAGCGACCACTTGATACACTTCATCTTCAGACTCGCAGGAATAAAGCATATCCGTCATATCTGAGAGATATATAAGTTCTCGTTTTTTTGTCTCTAATTCCAGTGTTTTTTCTTCTAGCTGCTGATTTAGGTCAGTGAGCGATCGCTGTGCTTCTATGGATTCTGTAATATCGATACTGATCCCACCAATGCGGTAAGCGCCCGTTGCGTAATCGGTAAACGGGAATTTAAACGATAGCCAGTAGCACGGCTGATCGTTATCAGATATCTTTACCTCTTCAATCAGCTTCAAGGGGCGTAGAGTCTTCAAAACGACTTGATCGTTTTCCATTACCCGCCGTCCCTCTTCTGGATCTGGCAAGAATTCACTATCCGTTTTCCCCAACCATTCTTGTGGATCTACCGAAAATCTAGACTGTATTTCCTGGTTGTAGTAAAGCACTCTAGATTGCTCATCTTTGATATAGGCTCCAAAGGGGCCATGATCTAAAAATAGCTGTTGCATCTGCTGGCTGCGTTGAAGTTCGCGGGTATCTTCTTGAGATTTGGCGATCGCCTTGACAATTTGATAAGCGGTTGGCATCAGGTAGAGTAAGGCAGACAAGGAAACAAACGCCATTAGATCAAGTACACCTAAGTGCAACAGCGACACTGCTGAATGCGGCTCAAAGATCGCCAGAAGGTGATGAAATCCGCAAAATAGTATGAATCCACCTGATAATAAAAAAGCTAGCCAAAACTGCGAAGGGATAGTTGCCTTAGTTTTGGCAAAGAAAACCCCTATTACTATGGGGATACCAAAGTATGAAAATGCAGTGATGCTGTGAGCAATTATGCAATTCCAGTAAATAGGCTCCATTACTAACCTGATATTAAAATTTCATCCGTCTCACTATAATTCTGGGTAGTCTCAGGATGTAAGTGGAGAAAGGATGATTTCAGTGCCTTGTGGCTGAGTTTTATGGTAGCCCTCTGAAAGGCTGCTCATTTCACATTCTTACAAACCTGACTTACCAAGTGAGTGATTTCGGGCAAAATCAGTTTTTCCATCGCCAGTCGCACAGCATTGCTAGAACCCGGAAGCGAGAAGATTAATTTATCTTGATAAACACCAGCGATCGCGCGAGAAGCGATCGCCCGCGAACCAATTTCTTGATAACTTAAAAAGCGAAATAACTCACCAAATCCCGGCAAAGTTTTCTCCAGCAACTTCTCAATGGCATCGTAGGTGGTATCTCTTGGTGCAATACCTGTGCCACCATTGAAAATTACAGCATCCAAATTTGCACTTTTACCCAGATTTTCTATCTGCCCTTGAATTTCTGTTGGTTCATCTTTGATAATCGTGTAAGCTCCTACAGCATGGTTAGCACCAAGAAGTAACTGCTGAATTAGCTGGCCACTTTTATCTGTTTCCAAAGTGCGTGTATCGCTGACAGTAACCACAGCACAAGTTACCGTAATCCCAGGCGAGTCTGGGTGGGGTTGTGGCATTATTATGTCACTCATGAATTTTCACTAATGGATAATTGGGCATGGTAAATGGCGCATTATTGAGCATGACAATTACCGATGCCCCATGCCCGATGCCCTATGTCCTATGCCTCATTTTTGCTCAGTCCCAGATCATTCTCTTCAGCATACCGCTCCATGAAGCGCATAAAGCGATCCCATTCTTGGGCAGATTTCATGACGTAAAGTGCTTCTAATTCTTCCGGTTTCCCGTTAACAAATTTAGCCTTAACTTCACGGGTAATTATTTCGCCTTCTTCGTCAATCAAGTACATCCCGGTAATATCTTCGGTGCTACCTTGATCTAAAATTTTCGGATTCGTAAAAATAAACGTCGCTGTACCACTGTCTCCAGTGCGCGATCGCGTTAAGCGCACATCTGGAGTTACCTCTTCGTCAAGACCTCTAGAAAACTGGATTTTTGCCATGATGAATGAATTTAAACTTTGGTAATGGTTAATTTAATATTCTCTCATCAATTAGAACACGACGGTCTAGAGGCTACTGTTATTCATTTTTTAGTATATATACTTAAATTGCTTCTTTTTCAAGTAACAAAGTTACGGGGCCATCGTTTTCAATTGTAACTTGCATCATTGCACCAAATTTACCTGTTTCCACCTGTAATCCGCTAGCCCTTAACTTGGTAACAAAACGATTATACAAATCTTCTGCTGACTGAGGAGCGGCTGAACGGTCAAAAGAAGGACGGCGACCTTTGCGACAGTCACCGTAAAGGGTAAACTGACTAACTACTAACAAATCGCCGCCAATTTCTTGTACAGATTTTTGCCAGCGATCGTCTCCTTCTGCATCAGGAAACAGCCGCAATTCTAAGCACTTACGCACCATCCAGTCAATTTCAACATCAGTGTCGGTATTAGCAATACCTACAAGCAAATTTAGCCCCCGCCCAACTTTACCGACAATTTCACCATTAACTGTAACTTGAGATGATTTAACTCGTTGGATAACAACACGCATTTTAATCTAAAGGTTCATCAACGTTTCAATTTTAGAGCGATTACATTCTTAAACTGCAACCTAAATATATAAACAATGAGCGCCTACCACCTGATAAAATCCCTTAATGTTCGATAACGTTTGTAAGTTCCTTGCTGAAACTTTCTCCAGTGACTTTGCCACTTGGCTGTTAGGAAAATCTATCACCCTAACTGAATTAAGTCCTTCTGAACTTTCTTTTGA
Source organism: Nostoc edaphicum CCNP1411 (assembly GCF_014023275.1). Lineage (NCBI taxonomy): Bacteria > Bacillati > Cyanobacteriota > Cyanophyceae > Nostocales > Nostocaceae > Nostoc > Nostoc edaphicum. The sequence continues at coordinate 2,890,781 of NZ_CP054698.1, read as the reverse complement.
ACCAATCCGCGCCGATGCGCTGATATTGCTTCAGTCCGATGAAGTTGTGCTGCATTTGGAATTTCAAACCCAGTCCAATGCTGATATTCCCTTTCGGATGATTGATTATCGGTTGCGCGTGTATCGCCGCTTTAAAAATAAGCGAATGCGTCAAGTAGTGATTTATCTTCAACAGACAAATTCAGAACTTGTGCAACAAACCACATTCACTTTAGAAGAAACTTCTCATAGATTCGAGGTAATTCGTCTGTGGGAGCAACCAACAAGTATATTTTTGGAGCATCCAGGATTATTACCATTTGCAGTGTTAAGTCAGACAAATAACCGCACTGCTACGTTACAACAAGTTGCTCAGGAAATTTCAGAAATTACCGATCAACGTATCCAGAACAATATTGCAGCCTCAGCGTTCATTCTGGCTGGGCTAGTATTAGAGAAAGAGATAATTCAACAATTGCTGCGGAGAGAACTTATGCAGGAGTCAGTAACTTATCAAGCTATCCTTGCTGAAGGTTTAGCAGAAGGTCGCGCTAAAGGTATTGCTGAAGGTCGTGCTGAAGGAGTAAGGCGTGTAGCGATGAATTTATTTGCTTCAAGAGGGAATCTCAGTGGAAATCGTTGCGAAAGTTACGGGGTTAACCGTAGAGCAAGTACAGCAGTTGGTAAATGAAGAAGCTGGTAATGCAGGGGAGTGAAGACGCGATGTCTACGACGGGCTGCGCCTACGCTATTTTCTCATTTCCATTGCTCAAAATTGATGGCGGAGCCATTAAGAATGCATTCCCAGGCGGAACCTGGGAACGAGCATACGAGTATTAAACTTTAAGTCTTGTACAGACGCAATTAATCGCGTCTTTCTTAACTTTTATTTGCCAAAACCTTTACCGCGAGAGGTTGAAGGTAGACAAATGCAGTTTTCGAGTTGACTAATTAAAGCCTCACGATCTAAATTTTGACCAATCAGCACTAATTGGTTTTTCAATTTACCTTTCCATTCATCATCATCTAAGGTGAAGCGTTTACCGCAAAGGTGGAAAATATGACGCTTCGGACTTTCGTCAAACCACATAATTCCCTTCGCTCGGAAGATATTTGAGGATAGCTGGTTATCTAAGAAATACTGAAATTTCCTAATAGAAAAAGGCTTGTCACTTTGGAAAGATATGGAAGTAAAACCATCATTTTCTAAATGGTCAGAATGATGGTGATGATCGTGATGGTCATGGTCATGGTCATGGTCGTGATGATCGTGACCGCATGTTGAGTGATCGTGATCATCATGATCGTGATGGTCGTGTTCATCCACCACTGTGTCAAAATATTTATCTGACTCAAACAGACCAACACTCAAAATTAAAGGAAGTGGCACTTGCGATCGCGTAGCACGAATAATTCTTGCCCCTTCCTTAACTTCGTTGATTTTTCTTTCTAACTCATTCAAAGTGGCTTCATCAACTAAATCAGTCTTGTTCAGCACAATGACATCACCATAGGCAATCTGGCTGTATGCTGCCTCAGAGTTAAATAAATCTAGGCTGTAATTCGCCGCGTCTACTACGGTAATAATCGAATCCAAGCGGGTTAAATCCCGCAATTCTGTGCCCAAGAATGTTAACGCTACTGGTAGCGGATCTGCCAATCCAGTTGTTTCCACTACTAGATAATCTAGATTTTCTTGGCGTTCTAAAACTTTGTAAACTGCATCTACTAAATCATTATTAATAGTGCAGCAGATACAACCATTACTTAGCTCCACCATGTTCTCACCAGTGGAAACAATTAGCTCGTTGTCGATGCCAATTTCACCAAATTCATTCACTAGAACAGCGGTTTTTAAACCCTGTTGGTTGTTGAGGATATGATTAAGTAAAGTCGTCTTGCCACTACCGAGGAAACCCGTAATGATTGTTACTGGCATTCCTTGTTTGGGCGTATCCATTGCGGAAGAGTCGGGTGTAACTGCTGATTGCATAGCGCTGTTATCAAATAGTCAAAAAATAGTAATGTAGCGCAGATAGTCCAGAAAACACTAGCATAGGGATGCTGGACTGTCATCCCAGCTGCCTTACCCTATTATTACGTATCTCCTTATTTCAGCATTACTCTGTTATGACCCTAACCCTTTACAATACCCTCACCCGTCGTCAAGAACCGTTTGAAACAGTCGAACCAGGCAAGGTTAAGATGTATTACTGCGGCGTGACGGTATACGACTACTGCCATTTGGGTCATGCGAGAGCTTGCATTGTTTGGGACGTAGTACGCCGATACCTCCAGTTTATCGGTTATGAAGTCCGATATATCCAAAATTTTACTGATATTGATGACAAGATTCTGAATCGATCGCGGCAAGAACATTCATCAATGGAAGCTGTAGCCGATCGCTTTATCAAAGCATATTTTGAGGACATGGCGCGATTGGGAATCAAAGAAGCTGATGAGTATCCCCGTGCTACCCATACGATGAATGGTATTCAGCGATTAATTCATGAGTTGGAAAATAAGGGTTTTGCTTACCCTGCTGATGGCGATGTGTATTATGCAGTGCGCCAGTTTGCTGAGTATGGCAAGCTTTCTGGACGCAAGTTAGAAGATATGCAAGCGGGGAAAAGCGATCGCGTCAACATCGAAGATCCAGAATATCAGAAAAAGAAAGACCCCTTCGATTTTGCTTTGTGGAAAGCAGCAAGACCAGGAGAACCAGCTTGGGAATCACCTTGGGGTGCAGGTCGTCCGGGGTGGCATATAGAATGCTCGGCAATGGTGCGCGATCGCTTGGGTGATACCATAGACATTCATGCTGGTGGTGCTGACTTAATTTTTCCCCACCACGAAAACGAAATTGCCCAATCTGAGGCTGTAACAGGAAAACCCTTAGCGCGTTACTGGTTACATAACGGCATGGTGAAAGTAGATGGTGAAAAAATGTCCAAATCTTTGGGCAACTTTACCACTATTCGAGACTTGCTGGATCGAGGAGTTGACCCGATGGCGGTGCGGTTATTCGTGCTAACTGCTCAATATCGCACACCCATAGATTTTACCGACGAAGCGATCGCCGCAGCAACCAACGGTTGGCACACCATTAAAGAAGGTTTACTCTTCGGCTACCAATACGGCAAAAAACTAGGTTGGGATTTAGGGACTGGGAATATCCCAATACCCAGTACCCAATACCCAGTACCCAATCCCTATATTGAACGCTTCCAAGAATTTGTGAATAACGACTTTAATTTTCCTGGTGGGTTAACAGTGCTGTTTGAATTAGCCAAAGAACTGCGCCGTGAGGGGCATATTCTTGTGCATGAAGGGAAAACCGAAACTTCCCCTGAGGAGTTACAGCGTCAATGGCAAACTATCGTCACATTAGCTGGAGTTTTGGGTTTAGAAGCTGAGATAGAAGCCGAAACTGACAAGAGTAATGGTTTAAGCGATGTGGAAATTGAAGCGAAAATTCAGCAAAGGCAAGAAGCACGTAAAGCCAAAAATTTTGCCGAAAGCGATCGCATTCGTGACGAACTTCAAGCAGAAGGTATTACGCTAATTGATAGCCGTGATGGCACGCGCTGGCATCGGAATTAGAAGTGACTGGGGACTGGGGACTAGGAATTAAATTCTTCTCTATGCCCCATGCCCCATGCCCAATGCCCATTACCCAATTCCTTAAATTATGTGGTCTGAACTTAGAAAAACGATCGCTAGTTTCGATATTCCTGCTGATTGGATTGGTATTAGAGCCGTAAAGGAAACTTCTACTACCCGTTTAGTCCGCGACGCCTTACCCCAAGTAAACGGCAAATCCTTCACTGTCGGAGCCATGCTGGAAGTTTTGGTAAATGGCTGTCTGGGTTATGCAGCAACTAACTCTCTGGAACTGTCTTCCCTCCAAGCTGCTGCCCAAACTGCCTATAACCAGGCACTAGCAGCCAGTGAATGGTGGATACATCCCTTCCGTGAAAGTGAGCGTCCTAAAGTTGTTGGTGAATATAAATCTCCATTTATTGAATCATTGGATTCTCTGAGTCCTGGAGAAATCAACGATTTACTGGTTCGTATTTGCCAAACGTTGAAAGTTGACGACAAGATTGTGCAAACCATAGCCAGTGCTAGCACAACCGAAAAAGAATCTTGGTTTGTCAGCAGCAATGGCTCAGAAGTCTATCAAAAAATACTATCTATCGGCACTCATTATGGAGTAACTGCTCAAGATGGAGCAATTGTACAGCAGCGTAGTAACAACGGCTCGCAAGCAAACTGTTACCAAGGTGGACTAGAACTTTTACAACAAGAAAACTTATGGCATCGGGTACGGCAAATTGGCGAACAAGCAGTAGAACTTTTAACAGCAGAAGAATGCCCAACCACCCGCACCAATTTAGTTTTAGCGCCAGACCAAATGATGCTGCAAATCCATGAAAGTGTCGGGCATCCCATAGAAATTGACCGAATTTTGGGAGATGAGCGTAACTATGCTGGGGGCAGCTTTGTTAATAAAAATGATTTTGGCAACCTAGTATATGGTTCGCCACTGATGAATATTACTTTTGATCCTACTGTCCCAGGTGAATTTGCCAGCTATGGCTTTGATGATACGGGTGCTGTAGCAACAAAGGAATATTTGGTTAAAGAAGGTGTACTCCAACGTGGGTTAGGCAGTCTAGAGAGCCAAGTCAGGGCAGGTGTCGCAGGAGTTGCTTGTGCCCGTGCTTCCTCATGGAATCGGCCAGCAATTGATCGCATGGCTAACTTGAATTTAGAGCCTTTAAACGGCACTTTTGAAGACATTATTGCCGGGATCGAACACGGCGTTTATATGGAATCTAACCGCTCTTGGTCAATTGACGATCGCCGCTACAAATTTCAATTTGGTTGCGAGTACGCCAAATTAATTGAAAACGGCAAACTCACTAAAACCCTTCGTAATCCTAACTATCGCGCCACAACACCAGAGTTTTGGCATAGTTTAATTAAAGTCGGAGATGCCACAAACTGGCAAATGTATGGTACTCCTTATTGTGGTAAAGGAGAACCAAATCAGGCTATTTCGGTAGGACACGGTTCACCTGTTTGTGTATTTGCTAATGTCGAAGTTTTTGGTGGAGGAGTTTAGATAATTCGTAATTCGTAATTCGTAATTCGTAATGACGCTCTGTACGAGACGCTGCGCGAACGAATACTCGCTCACGTAATTCGTAATTGCGTCATCCCATCTACCTATTCCCTTTTAATATTTAATATCTATGAAAATTGAGGAATTATCTGCATTAGAAGTCAGCTTTAATCGACTGATTGAAAGTCTGTTGATCAAAAAAGCAGAAAATGAACAATTCACTGTGAGACTTAGCAGTGAAATAAGTCAATTTACTCGTTTTAATCATGCTAAAGTCCGACAAACTGGTTGTGTTGCTGATGGTTGGATAGAACTGACTTTGATGAAAGATCAGCGCAATAGTGTTCGGCAGTTTCCCTTTACTGGAAATTGGGAGGTAGATTGGCAGTTAGCATATACTGCTTTACAAGAACTACGTGACGAACTTATTCTATTACCAATCGATCCATATCTAGTTTTACCATCAGGAAATAATACCAGTAGAGAAATACATTCTGGGAATTTATTGGCGGCAGAAGCAGTAGTGCCAACTGTGCTAGAACTAGTTGCTGGATTAGATTTTACAGGTATATATGCAGGGGGAGTAGTAATTAAAGCTTATGGTGATTCTAGTGGTCAAAAACACTGGTTTGCTACTGATTCTTTTACATTAGATTATTCTCTATTTTCCCCATCTGAACAAGCCGTTAAGGGCACATTTGCAGGGAGTGATTGGGATGAATCTGCTTATATAGCCAAAATTAGCGAAGGCAAAAAGCAACTCGAATTGCTTGCTCGTCCAGTTAAAGAATTGCCACGGGGACAATATAAAACTTATTTTGCACCTGCTGCTGTTGCAGATTTATTACTAATGCTTTCTTGGGGAGCAGTAAGCGAAGCTGATATCCAACAAGGAAATAGTGCTTTAGCAGCTTTATCGCGTCAAGAAAAACAACTGTCTCCAAAATTTAGTTTGAAAGAAAACTTTCAACGCGGATTAGTACCACGATTTAATGAATTGGGAGAAATAGCCGCACCGGAGTTACCTGTAATAGAAAAAGGACATTTGGTAAATACTTTGGTGAATTCTCGAACTGCTAAAGAATATCAAAAAATTGCCAATGGTGCTAATGGTTCAGAGACTTTACGAGCGCCAGAAGTGAGTCCGGGAAATTTAGAATTTGAACAGATTCTTCCGAGTTTAGATACAGGATTATATGTATCAAATTTGCATTACTTGAATTGGAGCGATCGCCACACTGGTAGAATTACAGGTATGACTCGTTATGCTTGTTTTTGGGTAGAAAATGGAGAAATTATCGCACCAATTGAAAACTTACGTTTTGATGAAAGTCTCTATCGCTTCTGGGGAGAAAATTTAATAGATTTGACTACTTTTCAAGAATTTATTCCCGAAGTAGGAACTTACGAAAGTCGCCAACTTGGAGGTAGTTTAGTTCCTGGTATGCTGGTGAAAGATTTTACTTACACCCTATAATCCAATACGGTTCGGTTAAGGCAAGAGACGCGATAAATCGCCGTCTCTACAAAGGACTGATTCTTGTAAAGACGGCAATAATTTTTCCCCATCTCTCGTTAAAACCTCTATCTTTTTTTACCAGGAGGTGAATTGCGCTGGGTGAGGTTATCAATTTGTAATTGTTGCCTTCCGTTGGTGATAATTCGCAACATCTCTTTGAGATCCTGCTCAATATTTCCCAAAATGCCATCGGCATAAGCATCAGCACCATCTTCAATTTCTTGAGCGTGAGCGATCGCAGTTTGTCGCATTTGCTCTAACTCTTGTTGACAAGCATACCGCTTGCGGTCAATCTCGGCGAGGGTTTCTTGCATTATTCCCTCACACTCTTGTTGCACCTGTCGCCGCAGTTGTTCAGCTTCCTGTTCTGCGTGTTGAATAATATCGCTTTCAGCTAAAATTTGCGCTCTTTTTGCTTGTGCGGCCTCAACAACCTGCTGTCCATACTCTTCCGCCTCTAGCAGAATTTCATCCTTTTGTTCTAGAATCGCTGCTGCTTCTTGAAAAAGTGATGGTAAAGCAAGCCGGATGTAATCAAGCTGATCTAGCAGCTTTTCTTCATCTATGAGTGTGCGTCCCGTCAGCGGAATCCTGAGACTAGAGAGAACCATTTCCTCTAGGCGGTTGAGTTCCTGCTGAATATCTATGCTTCCCTCTCCACCGAGATGCTCTTGAGGGGGGGGATTGCTTCCGTTGAGATTGGGGTCAACATTGGAGATTTGTGATTGTAGCATTGGTATATATCTAGGGCAATGTGTGGAGGAACGAGATGATCGATAGAGCCACCAAACCTTGCAATCTCTTTTACCACACTACTACTTAAAAAACTATACTCATTTGAGGTTGCAAGAAAAACTGTTTCTATTTGGGTAGAAAGAGTTTTATTGGTGTGAGCCATTTGCAGTTCCACTTCAAAATCTGACACAGCCCGTAAACCCCGGAGCAAAACTTGTGCTTGTCGCATTTGAGCATAGTTGACGGTAAGACCATCAAAGCTGTCTACTTCTACATTCGGTAGATGTTGTGTAGAATGACGGATCTGCTCTAGCCGTTGCTCCACGCTAAAAAGTGGCATTTTGTTGGGGTTCCGCAGTACAGCGACAATCACCCGCTCAAACAGGCGACTACCGCGCTGAATGAGGTCTAGGTGTCCCAAAGTGATGGGGTCGAAGCTACCAGGATAAATAGCTATCACAATTTTAAATATATCAAAGTTGTTTAAGTGATTATATCGAAACCGTTTTGTGTAACTTAATCAAATCTACCATCTTGCGCTCTGAGTAAGGATACGAAACTCAATTGTTTTATGACACAAGTTATGCTCAACTAGGCGTTAGGAACTAGACTCCTAAATATGAATACTGAATTTTTACCTACGTCCCTACAATGTTGTGGAGGATTGAAGTGTAGTTCTAGTATTCAAAACCCAAAAAACTCCGTACTTAGCAAAGTGCGCGGGTAGTTAACAAACTTTTCTAGGTAATTTTTCATGGTACTGGATCTTTCCATCTTACCTTTGGCGTTTCAATTTACTTCTCCAGGGCCGATTTTGCTGAAAATAGGGCCACTAACTATCCGTTGGTATGGCTTATTGATTGCTACAGCAGTGTTAATTGGCGTCATCCTTTCCCAGAATTTGGCAAAGCGCCGCAATGTTAATCCTGAGTTGTTAGGTGATTTGTTCTTTTGGTTATTAATTGGGGCAATTCCTGGCGCACGGCTGTATTACGTTTTCTTTGAGTGGCCCAAATATGCTTCAACTCCAGAAAAAATCTTTGCGATTTGGGAAGGAGGTATTGCTATTCACGGAGCTATTCTTGGTGGCGTTTTGGCTGCGTTAATCTTTGCCAAAATCAAGCAGGTTTCTTTTTGGCAACTAGCAGATTTAGTAGCGCCTTCGCTGATTTTAGGTCAAGCGATCGGACGTTGGGGCAATTTCTTTAATTCTGAAGCTTTTGGTGATCCTACTGATTTACCCTGGAAGCTGTATATTCCACCAGACCATCGTCCTCTAGAATATGCTAGTGCTGATTACTTTCATCCCACCTTCCTCTACGAATCTCTGTGGGATTTAATGGTGTTTACGCTACTAATAACGTTGTTTTTCCGGTCTTTAGCCGGTAAGCCACGTCTGAAGGTAGGCACACTATTTCTAGTTTACTGGCCAGCTTATAGCTTAGGACGCTTGTGGATTGAAGGCTTTCGCACTGATAGCTTGATGCTGGGGCCATTACGCATGGCACAAGTAGTGAGTAGTCTGGGAATTTTATTGGGATTAGTTGGATTAGCTTGGCTTTACTTACTCAAACGCCCTTTACCCGATGTCGTTCCTACTTCTAAGGTAAATGGAGAGAGTGGCAGATGAGGGGAATGGGGAGTGGGGAGTGGGGAGTGGGGGAGAGGATGAATGACTAATGACAAATGACTAATGACAAATGACTAAAAAATAAAAAATGCCCCAGAGTATTCTCTAGGGCTTAACCAGGGTGCATCTACCATTACTATCTACTAGGGAAAGAGGGTGAATCCGGAAAGATACTGAAGAATTTGCCAAAATATTTTTTGAGAGATTGCCATGTGTGCTTATAAAAGTGAATATACAGAAAGTCTAAGCTATAAAAAAACACTATACGCTGTAGAACCATCTGTGTATATTGTCGGAGCAGGCCCCGGAGATCCTGATTTATTAACGGTGAAAGCGCAGAAACTACTGGCTGCTGCTGATGTAATTTTATTTGCTGATTCTTTAGTACCCGAACAGATTTTAGAACTTTGCCGAAAAGATGCGGAGATAATTAGGACTGCGAATCAGACTTTAGAAGAAATTTTGCCGATTATGATCGATAGGGTGCGATCGCAACACAAATCTCTAGTCCGGCTCCATTCTGGCGATCCTAGTCTCTACAGCGCCATCCACGAGCAAATGCACCTCCTCGCAGAGGAAGATATTCCTTTTGAAGTTATACCAGGTATCAGCGCCTTTCAAGCCGCTGCTGCCAAACTCAAAATAGAACTAACTGTCCCTGGTTTAGTTCAAACCATTATTTTGACTCGCATCAGCGGACGTACAGAAGTCCCCGCCACTGAAGAATTAGCAACTCTTGCAGCACATCAGGCTAGTCTTTGTCTGTATTTGAGTGCGCGTCACGTCGAAAATGCCCAAGCTAAATTACTCGAACACTATCCAGCCGAAACCCTCATTGCAATTTGCTTTCGCATCGGATGGCCCGATGAAAAAATCAGGGTTGTCCCTCTGAATGAAATGGCAGACTGCACTCATGAAGAAAAACTAATTCGCACTACACTTTATATAATCAGTCCAGCACTTTCGCCGGCAAGAGGGCGATCGCGTTTATATCATCCTGAACATAATCACCTATTTCGCTCGTCTCATAACTAAATGGTGGGAATTGGGTATTGGGCATTGGGGCATTGGTATTTATTCTCCTTGTCCCCCTCATCTCCCTATTGCCTCTGCGTTTCGGTAAACTTAACAATGTAATAAAATCCAAAATTCCAATTCAGTACTATGCCATTAATTAAAGTGCAAACTTCTGCTGAATCTCCTCAAAAAGCTGAAATTGAGTCAATGCTTTTAAACCTATCAGCCAAGTTAGCAAAACATTTGGGAAAACCAGAATCCTATGTAATGACTGCTTTTGAGCCAGGAATTCCCATGACTTTTGCAGGGAATACAGACCCGGTTTGCTACATTGAAATTAAAAGCATTGGCACAATGAAGCCAGACCAAACCGCAGCAATGAGTCAAGACTTTTGCCAGCAGATTAACCAAACTCTCGGTGTGCCGAAAAATCGCATTTACATAGAGTTTGCAGACGCCAAGGGTGCAATGTGGGGCTGGAATGGCACAACCTTTGGTTAATTCCCTCATCTTCTTTGGTCAAGACTAACTTGATCTGGCAGGTGTAGGATAGAGATTCAACACCAACTCGTGATTTTTTTATGTCTGCTACGCCTCTTGTATCTCAGGTTGACTCACACAACCCAGAAAAATCAGAATTAATCTCTCCCCTTCTCGGTGCTTCTTTGGCGGAGTTAACTGCTTGGGTGCAGCAGCAAGGACAACCTACTTACAGAGGAAAGCAGCTGCATGAATGGATCTATGACAAGGGAGTGCGATCGCTATCTGATATTTCTGTCTTCTCCAAACAATGGCGTGCAGAATTAGCAGAAGTTCCCGTAGGGCGCTCAATTTTACATTACCGCTCTGAGGCTCCCGATGGTACAGTCAAATATCTTTTACGATTAGCAGACGGTCAAATTATTGAAACTGTTGGCATCCCCACCTTCGCAGAAAGGGGAGATGGCCCAAAATCCCGTCTGACAGTTTGTGTTTCTACTCAGGTGGGTTGCCCAATGGCGTGTGATTTCTGCGCTACTGGTAAGGGAGGCTACAAACGCAACCTAGCACGGCATGAAATTGTTGATCAGGTGTTGACTGTGCAAGAAGATTTTCGGCAACGGGTTAGCAATGTCGTATTTATGGGACTGGGTGAACCTTTGTTGAATACTGAGAATGTCCTAGCAGCATTGAAATCTCTAAATCAAGATGTCGGTATAGGACAGCGATCGCTTACAGTTTCTACAGTTGGTATTCGCGATCGCATTCGTCAGTTCGCGCAAAACAATTTGCAAATCACTCTGGCTGTGAGTCTTCACGCACCCAACCAAGCACTACGCGAAAAACTCATCCCCAGCGCCCGCGCCTATCCTCTAGAAGATTTACTGGCTGAATGTCGGGAATATGTGGAAATCACTGGACGCCGCGTTACCTTTGAATATGTTCTTCTCGCGGGTGTTAATGATCTACCAGAACATGCATTGGAACTTTCAAAATGTATGCGAGGATTTCAAAGTCATGTGAATTTGATTCCTTATAATCCCATTCAAGAAGTAGACTATAAACGCCCCAACCGCGATCGCATTGAAGCATTTGTCAACGTCCTCAAGCAGCAAAATACTGCCGTTAGTGTGCGTTATTCTCGTGGTTTAGAAGCCGATGCTGCTTGCGGGCAATTGAGAGCCAGTAAGAATTAAACAAGCTCAGAGGTCAGCAATTGCTCCAAAAAGACCTCGGTAAAAATTGTTATATTAAGGTTAAGCGATCGCTAAAACCAATCTATAACAATTGACGAGATAATTCTATGTGGAATCGCTCATTGATTCTTAAATTCTGGCTATTAGTGATTGTTCTTGCAAAAGCTTTGCCAATGAATTCTGCTGCATACGGACAAATAATTCAGACAAATCCTCAGCAACCTGAATTATTTCAAGAAAGAATGAGACAACAACAAGAGGAGCAAATTCAACAAACACAAGAGAAATTGAAGGAAACATGGCTACGCCTAAACCTTCAACAGCCCCAACAACAACAACAACAGAAAATACAACAGCAAGAATTTACACGACAACGGCAAGAACTAATACGCCAGCAACAACTGAGAATACAACAACAAGAAACAAGACTACAACAGCAAGAATTTACCCGACAGCAACAACTGAGGATACAACAGCAACAACTCAGACAAGATCAACAAATTAGACAACAGCAAGAATTGAGATTAGAACAACAGAGACGACAGCAACAACTAAGACAACAGAATAACAAGCTGTGAAGTGTTCAAAATTTCAGATAAATAACTTTATCAATAAGAATTCTGTAGGAGTTGATGCAATACGGTTCGGTTAAGGCAAGAGACGCGATAAATAGCTGTCTTTATAAGAATCAGTCCTTTGTAGAGACGGCGATTTATCGCGTCTTTGCGATTAGGGTTTAAAACCTAGACCCTGATGGGCGAAACGATGATTAAATATTCTTCCTTATTAAAACTCTATCCATAAAGGGATAGAGTTTTCTGTATTCTTAAAAATTAGAGAAAACATTCTCAAATTTTCAATTTATCTTATCTAGCGGGTGCATGAATACCAGGGGCATAAGCCTCAATCACTTTGCCGGTGCGAGTACAACTAATCATTAAGTAATCACAACTTGGGCATTGTGTGCGAGTTAATTGGCTATCAGAAATATAGTAACGCTCTGCATGACTACCACAATTTGGGCAGTAAATCTTTTGTACTGTCTGCATTTTAAAACCCCTGGTTGTAATTATTTTTTATTTGGTAAAGCTACAAGTTAAACCCGTAAAAATTCTGGTTCGACCCAACTTAACAAACTGCTGTAATATTGGTTGATTATTTTAAACAAAATTTCAGGTTTGAAAACTTTTCGATATCTTGATCTATTATCCTAGAATCTAAGTGATTTTACTCTCCTACTTTAGATACATAAATTATTTTTTATTTAAATGCTGCTTAGAGATTTACTGATCCCCATGATTAATGCCTTGAGAGAGCCTTGTTTATAGTCATTTCAGACGAATACAAAAAAAGCCGTTCTTGTATTCAAAAATTAAAACCCATAAATTACTGTATCTTTAGCCACAAAATCTCTATCTTAAGATTTAGTTAATATTTGCCGGCAATATTTTTTATTGAAAGCAACGGGAAACTCTATCCCCTTGTGGGCAACTACGGTGCACACACAAGTCCTGAAAACCTAGCTTAATAAGACTTTTCGTGTTTCCTCGTTCCCATACTCTGCATGGGAATGCATTCATTGAGTCAGAGACTCAATATCTGACTAGAGGCAGCAGCCCTAATAACCCATTCCCATGTAGAGTATGAAAACGAGATAAACGAGAGAACAAAGAGAAATCAATCGAGCTTTTTTAGACTTGTGTGTACACAGTCGCTTGTGGGTAGAGAGGGATAGTCACCTTATCGCTTGGGGAATTGGGCATTGTTAAGAAGGCAGAAGACAGGAGGCTCAGTCGGAATCCCCATAAATAAATTTAGGGGATTTAATAAGGACGTATTTTTCCTTGCGCTGCGCGTCTCGGAAAAAATATTTTTATTTTGTTTCATAAATAAATTTACTTGCTCTAAACCCTTTTGGCAGAGGGCAAAAATTGTATTTTCTTCCTTCTGCCTTCAGCAAGAACTGCCCTCTGCCTTTCTTCGGTAACTTCTTCCCCATCCCGCAAGTGGCGTGGATTTTTTCATCCTAAACTGGATATTGCTGTGTGATTGCTATCTTCATTTGGTAGGGGTAAATTGTACTTATCATAGAGAACTTTTATATGTCTGCTAAACTGTTCCTCGACAAAATAGCTGCTAGAAAATTCACTTGCAAAAGAAACCTGGTGAAAGTGATAATCTATATTCAGCAAGTTGTAGACAAGTCTTAAGAAATAATCATCTATCCAAAAATCTAGATCAAATAGTGAAATACCATATTTTCCTTCCAACCTGCGATTTAAAGTTTTCAGTAACCAAGACCATTGAGGTTTGAGAGTCGGATCGATGCGATTACCAAATACAGGATTAAAAAACTGATTTACTTGAGTTGTTCTCACATCAATTACTTTAGTTAATAAATCTGCCGCATTGATTGGAGATGAATTAAACCAATAGTTCGCAACTACTAAATCATGTAAATAAGCAACTACAATTTTAGGATTTTCTTTAATGAACTGTGAGCGACAAACAATTCCTCTAATTGATGGAATTCTTAAACTAATTGTTTGAGATAAAGGCAGCTTTCTCACAAAAGTATAAGCTTCTAAAATGGAGGCAAAAGTATGACAACATACGTAAGCATCTATAGTTTTATTCGCCAAGCTCTTACTTGCTTTCCGAGGATCTTCATTCACTAACCTACAATCTTTACTGACATCCAGATCATAGAGATCAAAAAGAGTAATGATGAACCTATGAGCATTTGAACCAAATAAGGTAGAAATTCGTTTACCTTTTAGATCCTGGACAGTATTTATAGAAGAATCTTTGTGTAGAACAATATTTATATCTTGACCCAAAATATTATACGAAGCAATCCCAATTAATTTAGAACCAAAACTTAAATCATCAAAGAATTGACTACCATTATTCAAGAGAGAAATATCATCTAAAATACAAATATCTAGTTCTCCACGTTTCATCTGTCGGTTCATTTGTTCCCCAGAAGCAAACGGCAGAATTTGTAACTCGAAATCTCGATTAATTTCAATATTTTTGAACATAGCCTGTTCAAGTGATGAGGCTTTCTGTAAATCAGAAATATACTTAGTCCCATATCCAGCAATAAACTGTCCTATGGAATCTCTCTGAATACCTATCCTAAGAACATTTTCTTCTTTGGGAGAACAGCTACCTAAAAATAGATTTACGTTGGGCAAACTTTCTAAATTATCTGGATCTAGTCTAAAACTTCTTACCAAGCTCTCTGCGGATATTAACAATTCACTAAATCGAGGAACATGAAGATAAATTCCATATTCATTAATATCTTGAATCGGAAAAGTTAAAACTTGGTATTGAGATATGATATCAGCTTGACAAAAGTCGGGTAAAATCGTTAGCTTTTGATTTTTGTCAGCGTATTTTAGTACATCTTGATAACTGTGTAGAACTTGTACACCGCTTAATTTGTTCATCAAAAACTCATTTTTAGATAGTTCCTGATGAACCTCATCTAAAAGCACAATATCAGTCAGGTCGATATCATTTATTTTAACTAGGCTATGCTCATTGAGATATTTACTTGCCCCAAAGGAAACCAACAGCATTTTATGAGTTTTTAATCTAGTGCAATGGTGTTCTTCTTTGTATCCAGCGCAACTGTTGAGCAAGAGATCCATTTCTAGGAGTTGAGAATTGGAAAAAAATCTATTATTTTTAACCGTAATTTCTTTAAGATTTCTACCTGGAAAACAAAGCTGAAATCGCTGCAAATATTGTTTGAGCCAGACTTCTAAAATTAAACTAGTAGCTCCCAATATCAAATCTTCGCCTTCAGCGCTAAATGTTGCCTGAAATTCTTCTTGCAGATTTTCTACAGTTTCTACGACATTAAGTGTCTGGGAAATCAATTTCCTGCCTTTATTAGTCAAGCATATAGAGCCAGGTGAGCGATTTAGGAGAATTACTCCGAAATAATCCTCTATTTGTTTGACTTTTTTACTAATTAGCGCTTGACTATAACCTAGTTTTTGTGCCGCTTTAGAGAAGCTACCACAGTCATCTACTGCTTTTAAGATTTTGAGGTGATTTAGGGTAATATCTTCGAGTTTAATCTTATTCATGCTAGGTGAGGTAAGATTTTAATTACAAGGTAATTAAGCTACTCTGCTGTCTATATTCGGAAATAACTAGTTTGTGGAAGCGAATAGTGTCTTCTAACATAGATTCAAATTTCAGTACTATTAAGTCAACGCCAACGGCTTCGTATTCTTTCAGGCGTCGAATAACAGTATAGCGATCGCCAACCAGTTGAGCAGATAAACCGAGATTGGCTTCAATGGTTTGACTGATGTCTAGTTTGTTGTGGGCGACTACATTCGGATCGATTTGCTCTTGAAAGTACTTAATCTGCTGCTGATCGGCAGAACGGTAAATCGCTTCTAATCTGTCTTCGGCTTGGGAAGTATCTTCACCAACGATCGCAAAGGCACTCATTGCTACTTTAATCTGACGACCATAGCGATCGCTAGCTAATCTTTTCACTTTCTGCACCAATGCTGCCGTTTTCTCAGGATCATCAGCGTTGATAAATAGATAATCTCCCAGACGAGCTGCTAGGTTAATTGCCCGATCTGATTCCCCAGCAATGAAAATGGGTGGTGTTGGTGTCGGCTGATCTGCGAGAATACCACCCTTAATAGTGTAGTATTTGCCAATATAATTAAAGCCTTCGACTGTCCACAGCCCCTTGATTACATCAATATACTCTTCTAATCGGGCGTAGCGATCGCTGTGAGGTAGCCAGATATCTCCATAGCTTTCTACTTCTAATTTCCACCAACCTGCAATACCACTGAGAGCAAATCTGCCTTTACTCAGTTGATTTTGAATGTTTGCACTCAAATTGGCAACCACCGCAGGCAGTTTAAAACCAGGTTGTACGGCTGCAACAATCTTGATCTTCTTGGTGTTCAAACTTGCTAAAACTGCTGTAATCCAAGCGTCAGCGACATTATATTTAGGCCCATGAACTGCATTTAAGTAATGTTCCGGAATGTAATAGAAGTCATAACCTAACTCGTCTGCTTGAACTGCCAGTTTTACCAAATCTTGGGTGGATAAATTAGCCTCATGGTTGACAACGCGCAACCATCCACCGCAGACCGGCGACCAAATTCCAAACTGAAGTGTCATAAATCTTTTTCCTGTGCCTTTTTTTACGAGACATTCAATTAACTACTATATCTATATCTTTTTACCGTTGTTTAGTAGCTCACACTACCACATTTATTTCTGCCATGTATAGTTGCAGATGACAGATGAGAAGCATTTATTTATCACGATATGGAATAGTGTCGATACTTTGTCGAGTCTGATTCCTGATTGCTTTGAATGAATTAGGATAACAGCCAGCAAGTATAAAAAATAATTAAATACACAGGGAAATTGGGCAGTATTCCAAAATGGAATATGGAAATGGAATTTAAGTATATCGAGTCACGACATCAGAAAAACCGTTGTGATAAAGTCTGATTCATTAAAACTACGGTAGCACAGTCGAGTTATGGTATATTGTCACCATCAAAGAATTGTCTACTTGTAAACTAAAAGCAGTTTGCAACCAATCTCAAGCTTTCGATTTTGACTAAAATTTTGCTCTATCAAGTTTCAGCTGATTTGTTAGTGATGACAAATTAGATTTTGTTGCTTCACTTGCAAACTTAGATAAATAACCAAGCAATTTCAATTACAAACGCACAATTATGGTAGATATTAAGTTCGCGTACTGGATTCCCAACGTCAGCGGTGGGTTAGTTGTTAGTAAAATTCCCCAACGCACAGATTGGACTTACGAATATAATGCTCAACTAGCTCAGACAGCTGAAGAAGTTGGATTTGAATATGCTCTAGCACAAGCCAGATTTATCGCTAGTTATGGCGCTGAGTACCAGCTAGAGGCACTTACAACTGTGTCGGCTCTGGCTCCTGTCACCAAGAAATTGAAGTTGATTGCAGCAGTTCACCCTGGATTGTGGCATCCGGGAGTAGTTGCCAAAATCGGTGCAAGTATTGATTTTCTCTCTAACGGTCGGTTTGCTCTAAATGTAGTTAGCGGTTGGTTCAAAGACGAATTCACTATATATGGTGAACATTGGTTAGACCATGACGAACGATATCGTCGTTCAGAAGAATTTATCCGCGTTCTCAAGGGTTTGTGGACTGAGGATGAATTTCACTTCAAGGGCGACTTTTACCGCATTAACGGCGGTTGGGTGAAGCCTAGACCAATTAATCAGAATCCCCACCCGGAGATATTCCAAGGTGGTAACTCCAAAGCAGCGCGGCGGATGGCTGGCCGCGTCTCCGATTGGTATTTCATGAATGGTAACACCATAGAAGGCGTGAAAGAGCAGATTGCAGAGGTATCTGAATTAGCGAGTCTTGAAGGACGCACAATTAAGTTTGGTTTGAATTCCTTTATCATCGTGCGAGATACGGAAGCAGAAGCCCATGAAGTATTGCGCGATATTATTGCCCAAGCCGATGTAGAGGCGGTGAAGGGATTTGGCGAAGCCGTGAAACAGGCGGGATCTTCTACTCGTGAAGGTCAGGGAATGTGGGCGAATTCCAATTTTGAAGACTTGGTGCAGTATAACGATGGCTTCCGATCGGGTTTGATTGGCACGGCTGAACAAGTAGCTGAAAAGATTCGCCAGTTCCATGCAGTGGGAGTCGATCTAATTCTTGGTGGCTTTTTACACTACACGGATGATTTGCCTGCATTTGGTAAGACAGTAATACCAATTGTGCGCGAACTTAAATCTAATCGTCGGACAGCTGATGAGTTGGTTGTGGTGTAAACAGGAGGCAGAAGATGGATTGTTTATATCTGATTTGGAGTCTAGCGTTCTGTACCTCATTGACTTGCAAACTCCTGTACTTTGTTGGTTTTGTAGATTGAAGCTGTTATCTAAAACAGCTACATCCACTCCTACAGCAAATACCAACGCTTACTACAAGTTCAAATTCGAAAAAGAACTCTACGTATCTCTGCTCAAATAAATATATTTTGCGTTGTCTCATATTAGTGGCGATTATGAGTCACTCAATCACAAGCAAGGAGTTTTACCATGACATCAGTAATTAATACTGACCAGAAGGCGCATATTATTCGGGATGACAAAGAAGCGATCGCGATCGCTCACGAATTAGCAGCGGAGTTTGCCAAAGGAGACTCAGAGCGCGATCAAACTCGGCGTTTGCCTGCTGAGGAAGTGGAAAAGTTTTCCCAGAGCGGATTGTGGGGAATTACAGTTCCTAAAGAATACGGCGGTGCTTTTGTCTCAAGTGCCACCCTCGCAGAAGTAGTTAAAATCATTTCCGAAGCTGACTCTAGCCTCGGTCAAATTCCTCAAAACCACCTCTACATGGTGGAAGCAGTCCGGTTGGATGGTACGGATGAGCAGAAAAAGTTCTTCTTTGATTTGGTTCTACAAGGTAAACGCTTTGGTAACGCCTTCTCGGAAATTGGCACTAAGTCTGTGAACGATGTGCAGACAAAATTAACACCAGATGGATCTGACTTCGTACTCAACGGACGCAAATATTACTCTGCTGGGGCACTATTGGCACATTGGGTTCCTGTGATTGCCAGTAATCCAGATGGTAAAACAGTGGTGGCATTTGTCGAAAGAGATGCCGAAGGATTAACCCTACTTGATGATTGGACAAGCTTCGGACAGCGTACCACTGCTAGCGGCACTACCATTATTGAAAATGTGAAAGTTAAGTCAGAACACGTGATTCCGCACTATTTAGCCTTTGAGCGGGCCACACCAATGGGTGCGATCGCGCAAATCATTCAAGCTGCTGTAGACGTGGGAATTGCTAAAGCCGCAGTCCGTGACACCATCCACTTTGTTCGTAACTATACCCGCCCTTGGGTTGACAGCAATTTAGAAAAAGGCTATGAAGATCCGCTGACACTATATAACTTAGGCAATGTCCAAATTCAGGTTCACGCTTCTGAAGCATTGCTGCGTCGTGCAGGCGAATTTCTTGACGTTGCCAACGAGTCAGGCTTAGAAGAACCCAAGGTAGTTGAGGCATCGATCGCAGTTGCCGAAGCCAAAGCTTTAGCCACCGAAGCAGCTTTACTAGCTACCAACAAATTGTTTGAACTAGCAGGTACTAAATCCACATTGGAAGAATTCAACTACAATCGCCACTGGCGAAATGCCCGCGCTCACACACTCCACGATCCCGTGCGTTGGAAGTACTACGCTGTTGGTAACTACTTCCTGAATGGTGTCTATCCCCCGCGCCATCCTTGGTTGTAATTGCAGCATTCTCTATTTTAGATTTTAGATTTTAGATTTTGGATTAGGAAATTTTCTCAATCTAACAGACGCTCATAGATCCGGTTTCGCAAAGTGATCGCAAATCTAAAATTGAAAGATTTTTTGAAGTTTTGAGTTTGTAATTATTCAATCCAAAATTTAAAATCTAAAATGTAACAGAATGTTGAAGAATCGCCATCCCTGAGTTTGAATCGTGAAGGGCATTAGAATAATTCGTAATTTAATTTTTAACTACGAATTACAAAATCTGCATTTTTTGTTAGTAAGTATGTGCAATAGTATTTTCATACTAAAATATTTTTGTGAACCTATTTTAAATTCAAAGTTTTTCCAGCCAAATTTATAGTTACTTCTCACAAGAAGGTTACAGGAGAAGTGGTAAAGTATGCAATTAATCGAAACGAAAGAGTCTCAAAATTATCTTGATATAGCTAAGTCTTTAGCAGAAGAATTTGCCCAGACTGCTGTAGAACGGGATGTCAAAGGGGGAACGCCAAAGCATGAACGCGATCGCTTGCGCCAAAGTAACTTGCTAAAACTCATCGTACCCACAGAGTACGGTGGTTTAGGGCAAAGCTGGATTACCGTTCTGCAAATTACCCGCGAGTTTGCTAAGGTTGATAGCTCCATTGCTCACGTATTTTCTTACCACCATCTAGGTGTAGTAATTCCGCATATCTTTGGTTCGGCAGAGCAAAAACAGCGATATTACTCAGAAACTATTCACAATAATTGGTTTTGGTGCAATGCCCTCAATCCTTTAGATAAAAGAGCTACTCTGACACCGGAAAATGATTATTTCCGTCTGAATGGGATTAAAAGCTTTTGCTCTGGCTCTCAAGACTCGGATATATTGCCCATCACTGCCATTCATCAGGAAACTGATGAATTGAATATTTTGGTAATTCCTACCCAACGGCAAGGCGTTACTGTTCATCATGATTGGGATAATATCGGGCAACGTCAAACAGATAGTGGTAGTGTTACTTTTGAGAATGTGTTGGTGTACCCTGACGAAATTCTTGGTAGTAGAGACAAACCCAGTCAACCCTTCATTACTATTCGTGCCTGTTTAACTCAATTGAATCTTGCTAATATTTACCTGGGAATTGCTCAAGGAGCATTTGAAGCTGCTAAAACATATACTTCCACTAATACAAAACCTTGGCTGACATCGGGTGTAGAGAGTGCAACCCAAGATCCTCACATCCTCCAGCACTATGGCAAAATATGGGTTGAACTCCAAGCAGCTAAGAGCTTGACTGAGCAAGCTGGAGAATTACTACAAGCGGCTTGGGAAAAAGAATGGTCACTCACCGCCGAACAACGTGGGGAATGTGCGCTTTGCGTCGCTACTGCCAAAGTTGCAGCGACTAGAGTCGGTTTAGACATTACCAACCGCATTTTTGAAGTTATGGGCGCACGCGCTACTACGGCAAAGTACGGCTTTGATCGCTATTGGCGTAATCTCCGCACGTTCACTCTCCACGATCCGGTAGATTACAAAATTCAAGAGATCGGAAATTGGGCGTTAAATGATGAACTGCCAAAACCCAATTTTTATTCATAAGTAAGTCCGGGAAATTTGTGATGTCACTTCAAGCAGGATGAAAATAATCGTAAATTTCTTGAGCCAAACGCGGCCCAATTCCTGCTACTTCCGCGAGTTGCGTGGTTGTCGCTTGCCGAATGTAGTCAACTGAGCGGAAATGCCCTAGTAGCAGCTTTTGTCGATGATGTCCTAAGCCAGGAATTTCATCTAAACGCGATCGCTTCAATTTATCACTACGTTGCTGACGATGGAAACTTACTGCAAATCGATGCGCTTCATCGCGCAACCGCCGCAACAACTGCACCCCTGGTTGTTCTGCATCAGTTGTCAAGGGTTTAGATTCTCCCGGTAAAAAAATCTCTTCTCGCTGCTTCGCTAAACTCACAACTCGCAAGTCTTCTAATAAATTCATCTCTTGCAAAATGGCGATAACTGAAGATAGCTGACCTTTACCGCCATCAATCATGATTAAATCAGGCCAGTCAGGATTACCCAAACGTGCTAATTGCTGATTTTCCCCATACTTACGAAACCGCCGCCCAATAACTTCAGCCAGACTGGCAAAATCATCTGAATGTCCTGCTGTCACAGTAGGATTTTTAATTTTGTAGTGGCGATAGTGCTGTTTGGCCGGTAATCCGTCGATAAATACCACTTGCGAAGCTACAGCATTTGACCCCTGAATATGGGAAATGTCATAACCTTCAATGCGGTGGGGTGCATCTGGTAAATCGAGAATGTTGGCTAAATCTTGCATTGCTTGGTGATTGCGATCGCCAAATTTTTGCATTCTTTGCAATTCATACTGGGCATTTCGCTCTACCATCTCAATTAATTCTGCCTTAGTTTGGCGCAAAGGAGTCAAAATCGTGACTTTTTTACCTTTACGGTGAGTTAAGACATCCGCCAATATCTCCACATCTGGTAAATCATGCTGTACCAAAATCTCTAAAGGTATTTCCACTGAGTCAGCAGTTTGGTAATGTTCCTCCAAAGCTCGTTGTAAAATAGCTCCCGGTTCTGCGTGAGCATCCGCCACAAAAGCTAAACGTCCTACCAATTGACCAGCGCGAATCTGGAATAGTTGAATGCAGGCGTGCTGTTCGTCGGCTGCCAGTGCGATCGCATCCCGCGAAACTGTATCATCTGGTAAGGAAACTTTTTGGTCAGCTGTCAGCGACTTTAACCCAGAAATTTGATCGCGAATCCGCGCTGCTGACTCAAAATTCAAGTTTTCGGCGGCGGCGCTCATCTGTTGAGTCAAAATATCAATCAGTTCTTGAGTTCGACCTTGAAAGACCATCGCCACCTTTTGCACAATTTTGCGATATTCTTCTGGTGAAATCAGCTTTTGACACACACCCGGACAACGGCCTAAATCATAATTCAAGCAAGGACGGTCTTTGAAAAGTGGTTGAGGTCGTTGTCGCTGGGGAAAGATGCGTTTGCAGATACGGACAATTTCTCGCAGTAATCCAGCATCAGTATAAGGCCCATAAAATTTATCCTTTTCTTTGCCGAACTGGCGTTTACGGGTAATAAAAATTCGCGGATAATCTTCTGACCAAGTGATGCAGAGATAGGGATATTTTTTATCATCTTTGAGCAGCACGTTAAAGTATGGCTGGTGCTGCTTGATCAAATTGGCTTCGAGCGCTAGAGCTTCGGCTTCAGTATCAGTGACAATGAATTCAATTTCTGTCACCAACTTGACCATCGTGGCAATACGTTCACTCTTGTTGTAGCCATCCCGGAAATAAGAACGGACACGCGATCGCAACTTACGTGATTTACCTATATATATAATGCGATCGCTGTTGTCCCGCATAAAATAAACCCCCGGTTCCGGTGGAATTTCGGCTAGACGGTTTTCCAGTCGTTCTGGCTCTTTAACCAGCGGTAATATTTGCGTAGATATTGTCACAACGAAAATTAGGTAATCTTTCTCTATTTTAAGAAAAATAATTTTTTCGTGCCGATTTAACGAACTATTTATCAAGTAAATATAAAGTTGGCATCATGATCTACATACACCAGAGTACTGGTGACTGGGGATTAGTGACTAGGTGGTAATTTACTGTGCGTCTCTTGCCTTAACCGAACAGTATTGCCCTAACCCTTTCCGCCTTCGGGAAGGTGGAACAATTTTGACCTAGCTTTTTAGGAGATAGGTCAAAATTGTACTTCACACTTGTCGAGAACCGCTATAGTCATCAGTTGCTACTGTCAGAATCAAAATTTTCTTTTTTGAAGATACAATTAATATTTTAAAATTAAGAGTATTTTTTTATTTAAAGTTTTTTCTAAAGATATTTTTATCTTATACTCACTTACTTTTTCTGCATTTTAAAAAAATATATTTAAATATTGCTTTTATAAATATAATATAAAATTTTTATTAATCTCCAGCATTTAAGTTTTTTTATTGAACTTATAGTATTAAGCGAATTAACGGATTTAGTAAATCAAATTTACGATTATGATTGAGAATATAGCTATTATAATGATTTTAAGTAAAAGCCAAACTATGAACTTACAAGATTTTGAAGCCCAGTATCGTGAGGCTATGGCTGAAACTCTCAATGAGCTACAAACGGCAGTTTTATTGTTAGCACAAGTACAACAAAAAATTTCAACCATTGGCAGTTCTATACAAAATATTAGCGAGCGTGTGGAAGAGTTCATCGCTAACCAAAAAGCAGAATAAATTCACGCATAGCACAAAACTTTATCTGGGGCGACAAGTAAACTGTTCTTCAATTGCAAAGATGAGATCCTTGAGTTTTAAAGGTTTGACAAAATAGTGACGTGCGCCCAAACTCAGGGCTAGTTCCTGGTCTGCTTTAAAAGCAAAGGCTGAAACCACAATAATAGGTATTTTTGACAACTCAGGTTTTTGCTGGACTTGTTTTAAAAGCGAATAACCGTCAACATCTGGCAATTTCAAGTCTAGTAACATTAAATCTGGCTGGAATTTCTCTATAGTTGAGAAAAAATTAGAGCCTTCTGATAAGCTTTGGACATCGTACCCACAGTAAATTAGATAGTCACTCAGTAACATTCGATTGAGATAATGGTCTTCAACTAGCAAAATTCGTCTAACTTTGTTTGACTGCAATGGCTCATCTATATTGAGTAATTGTGCTCTCATTACTACCTATTATCTGATTTTTTTTAAGTAAAAGCCAACAATTATTACCATAAACTAAAACGGTAGTGCATTTAAACCGTGAAAAAAATAGAAGTTTGACTTATCTAAATCTAGTCAAAGATATAAAAAAATTAAATTTCGCTGCGCTACAACACTTAAATGATAGTATCCTTAAATATAATTTAATCAAAAATTAAGCTTTTTTTTACAGACTTTTTCTAAATTTTAGTATTAAATCAACGATAGCTTTTAAAAATTGAATTGCCGAATTTGTATTAGTAAAACTACTTAAGTAATACTGTAATTAACCGTATGGTAATTCCCCTTCCCGAAACAGATTTCATTTGGATATGAGGGGAAGTAATACTAAGTAATACCATTTCACGAAATCTATATTACAAACACGTTGGTAGGGGCATAGAGATGCAGAATATTACAAGCGATTCATTCGTTGCAAATGTTTTTAGGAATAGTATAACCTAGAAGATTAAATTATCTTACAGTTTGCAGAAATTATTCATCAAAAAAGGGAGCTAATAAATAGCTCCCTAACTTTTTTGTCGTTTTTAACCCACAATCTTAAATAGATGCTTTTTTAAATTTTCGTTGGGTAGCAAATACACCAGCAACACCTAGCACACCCAGTATTATTGATGGTTCTGGTACTGCTGTGGGAGGCACACCTTGGATGGTAACTTCATAGTTGCCACTGTGGGACTTGCCATCAGCACCTACTCCTAAACTGTTACTTAGCCCACTTTTTGTAGCAGAAAAGCTGTAAAGGAAATCAGTCTTGTCATTGTAGGTAACTTTAACAACTTCACTAGCTTGGAATCCAGTTTTGAGAAAACTAGCCAAGAGTGGTGATATAGGACGATAGTACTCTTTTAAATCAAAGTGACCGGCTAACCCAATTTTAATATCGCCAGTGATGTCATTTTGATTAACATAAGAGATATTAGGGTCGCTGGAGCGTTGAAAACCATTGCTGCTCAAAAACATATTATAGGCTGTAGGGATTAAATTTGCTCCTAAACCCGCTGCCTTAGCAAATTCGTTAAACCAAGTATTTGCAAAGTTCTTTGCTCCATAGTTTGTACTCAATTCTGAGCCAGTACTAAACCAATCTGTTGCTGTCAGACTGCTCAAGGTGATACTTTTGTCACCAATTTGCCCTGTCAAAGTGGTGTTTTTGGTGAAATCAAAACCAGACCCTTCACTGCTAGCTCGTAACTCTACGTTTCCAGTAGGATTTGCAGCATTACCATCCAGAACTTTCTGGATGTTTGTCTGGGTATTTGGCACAAGTACAGTACTGTTACCTGACACATCATAGATTAAATAATCACTTGATGCTGTTCCACCTATGGTAGCACCAGTGAGTGTTCCAGCCTGTGCTGGTACTATGGCAAGAGCGCTCACACCAATAGCCATTGAAGCACCAATTACAAGTTTCTGAAAAGTCATCTTCATTGTTTTCAAGTCTCTGTCAGTTTGGAAGTTAAGTTTTAAACTATTGCCGTTTTTAGGCTTGGGCTGTCTTGACTACAGGCTTTTTGACAATATGGTTGCTTAAAAACGCAACCTACATCGTTAGCCGTCTTTGGTAGTTTTGCGTACAAACCCAGTTTAAGAAACGGTGAGACCTGATTGGGTAAAGTTCATGCTGATTATCAATGAAAAGATGACTAATATTTATAGACTTTTATGCGTATAATTACAATTATATTCAAAATGGCAGAGTGATTTTAAATACAACTTATTGTTTTAGTAGAATACAAGTATTCGTAGGGGCGCACATATGTGCGCCCCTACCGTGTGTTCTCTCCATAGACTTTGCTGCAAAAAATCTTTGGTGTTTGGTTTGAGAAGAAATTTAATTTAGGAATTCAGCAATTCTTTCTACAGCAGTTTCTAACAAAGGTGGCTCATGCACCAACGCAAAACGGACATATCCTTCTCCAGATTTGCCAAAGCCAGCACCTGGAGAAGCAGCTACACCAGTTTGTTTGACTAGCTGAGTACAAAATTCTACAGAGTTTTGACTCCAAGATGGGGGTAACTTTGCCCAAATGTACATTGTGGCTTCGGGAGTGGGAACTTTCCAGCCAATGCGATGTAAAGCTGTAATGAAAGCATCTCGGCGCTTCTGGAAGGTTGCAACGGCCGTTTTCACCCCAGCTTGCGGGCCAGTCATGGCTGCGATCGCACCATTCAAAATTCCCCGATACTGATTAAAATCAACGGCGGCTTTTACCTGGCGTAAAGCATTAATTAACTGCGCATTTCCGATGGCGTAGCCAATGCGGAAGCCGCCCATATTGTAAGACTTGGAAAGGGTGAAAAATTCTATCGAGACGCTTTTCTCTGGATCAGCTTGCAGAATCGAAGGGACTAGGGATTTTGGATTTTGGATTTTGGATTTTAGATTGGGAGAAGAGTCTACCCAGTCTCCGGTCTGCTCAAATACCAAATCTACGTAGGGGAAATCGTGAACGAGGACGAGATTGTGTTGCTGACAGAAGGCGACAGCTTCTTGGAAGAAAGATAAGGGTGCGATCGCAGCCGTGGGATTGTGAGGATAACTTAATACCATCATCCGCGACTGCGCCAAGACTGGGGCGGGAATATCAGCAAACACTGGTAAAAAATCGTTTTCTGCCCGTAATGGCATTGGGTAGATTTGGCCACTTGCTAGGTAGACTCCCCCCGCATGGGAGGGATAACCTGGATCGAGCAACAGAGCAAAATCCCCTGGATTGAGTATTGCTAGAGGTAAATGGGCTGTACCTTCTTGAGAACCAATCAGAGGTAGTACCTCAGTTTGAGGATCTACTCTGATGCCAAATTTTTGTTCATACCATTTGGCTGCGGCTTCGCGAAATCCTTGGGTACCGTTAAATAACAGATAGCCGTGGGTACTGCGATCGTGGAGAGATTGGGCGATCGCGTCGATGACGTGTGCCTCGGCTGGTAAATCAGAAGACCCCAAGGACAAATCAATTACCTGTCGTCCAGCGGCCAAAGCGACTGCCTTGGCTCTGTCCATATCAGCAAATACATTAGATTGTAAGGGTTGTAAACGTTGTGCAAACTGTATGTTAGTCATTAGTCATTGGTCATTAGTCATTGGTCATTAGTCATTGGTCATTTGCTATGAACTATGAACTATTGACTAATTACTGCTTAAGTGAGTATCTAAAAGAGCGAGTAATTTATCTTTTCCGATAACTCCCTCAGTAGATTCTAGTAGTTTATCTCCTTGAAATAGTCTGAGGGCAGGTACACCTTCCACTTGGTACTGCTTAACAGTCAGTGGGTTAGGGTCAATTTCCATCTTAACGACTTTGAGGCGATCGCTATATTTGGTAGCGGTTGAGTTAATCAGGGGCGACATCAATTGACAAGGCCCACACCAGGAAGCCCAAAAGTAAACTAATACAGGCTGCTCGGCTTTTAACACTTCGGTTTCAAACTCAGCATCAGTTATGGTGATTACAGCCTTACTCATTGCAGTCTCCGTCAGGTGGCGATCAAAGTTGGCACACACAATACTTTATCTCAAAGTCGTCAATAGTCCATAGTCAATAATTTATAGTTATTATAGGACTAATATTTGATTTCTGAAAAAGCTCCGTACATTTGAAGAGTCGCAAAATCAAAGGTAGTGTGCCGGATAAACCACTCAAACATCCATTTGAGATGTGAGAACGAAGGAATCAAGGCACAGAAACGCCGCACCCAGGTTTTAGCTTGTAACCAAATATCCTCAATTGGATTTTGTGACGGGCAATTAGGAGCAAAGCGGACGCAGTGAATTTTCCACTCCTCTTGAGACAAATCTTGGTTTACCTCGCCTAAAAAGTTTTGAACCAGATGTGAACGATGGTAAGAAGCACCATCCCAAAAAAGAAGTAATCTTTGATTGGGGGACTGATCTAATAAATAACGTAGATAATCAATTGTATTTTCTGAGTTACCTGCGTTATACGCTTTTAGTAGTAAGCTTCCCTCCAGATAGTCAACTGCCCCGTAGTATGTCTGTTTGTCTCGTATATTAACAACTCTCACTGCTATTTCTTGGTCAGTTTTTCCCCAGACATACCCACTTAAATCTCCCCACATTAAATGACACTCATCAAGCAGCAATACTCTCAACTTTCCTTCTTCAATTTCCTGCCGATGCCTTGCCAATAGTGTTTCAATCTCTTTTTTTTTTGCAGCAACAGCGTCCTCGTCAGCTTTTGGATTTAAAGAAGTAGTTTTCTTCCAACTAATTCCTGCCGCATCAAATAAGTCATAATAGCTCCGCTTTGACTCATAAGTTACATCATATTCAAAAAGCCAATTTATATTCGAGTTCACCAAGTTCCCAACATTCTTTTGTTTGCAACCAACTTAAAACTTCTTCTCGTTGTTGAGCAGTTAAGTAACTTTTTTTTTCCCCTTGTGGTTCAGGCGCAGTCCCGAAATTCCATCTTCCTCATAAGCTTGCTTCCAGCTTGTTATCGAACCCAGTGACACATCTAAAATTGTTTGAATTTCCTCATACTTGTAGCCTTGATAAACCAATTTGACTGCCAACGCTTTCCTCACCTCACGCGCATCTGGGCGATCATCTATAAATTCTTGTAGTTCTGCGATCGCGGCTTGTAGATGCTGGTTTATCATTGTTAGCTATTAGACAAATATTCTGTCCGTATTATCTCGTAGTTTTTTTCAGAAATCAAATATGATTCCTATAGCCCTCTTCTGTCACTTTCCGGGAAAGTGATCGCTAGAAGCCTCATGAGGCAATCAATACAAGCTATACTATTAGAAAAAAATAGGACTTGTATTTGTTATTAGAAAATAATCGCGCAATCGCTTGTTATACAAAAGCTCTAGATTTTAGAAAAGGCAAATGTTTTCGGAGAGTGACAGAAGAGGGATAGAACTGTTAACTATTGACTAATGACGTAAAATCCCACAGCCAATAGGTGTGGGACTATCTCAAATAAGTTTTCTGCCAATTTTACAGTTGATCCAATTGCTTGCGTAAAGAATCCAATTCGGCATCAACCACCTCATTAGATTTGGGATTAGAAGCAGTGGTTTCTTGTTGTTGCGGTGGCAGTTGAGCTTGATTTTGTGGAGCTGCGGGTGGTAGCATTTGCGCTTTCAAAGCCGCCAATTCATCATCAACATCGCTACCACCTTCCAACTGGGCAAATTGGGTTTCTAAATCTGCACCTGCTAACTCTCCTAGTGCCTGTGCACGGGATTCTTGCATCAAGACTTTTTCTTCCATCCGCTCGAAGGCAGACATTGCACTGCTGGTATTCATCCCACGCACCATGCCTTGGAGTTGCTCTTGGGCTTTGGCAGTGGTAATCCGAGCTTTAAGCATTTCTTTCTTGGTCTTAGCTTCAGAAATTTTGCTTTCTAGCTGGATTAAATTGCGCTTGAGGGTTTCAACTTGAGTGCTTTGGGTATCTAAACTAGCTTTGAGGGCAGTACTGGTGTCGGTATAGGTTTTTTTCCGCTCTAAGGCTTGTCGTGC
The DNA here is from genome assembly GCF_014023275.1 of Nostoc edaphicum CCNP1411. Classification (NCBI taxonomy): domain Bacteria; kingdom Bacillati; phylum Cyanobacteriota; class Cyanophyceae; order Nostocales; family Nostocaceae; genus Nostoc; species Nostoc edaphicum. The sequence goes on along the minus strand of NZ_CP054698.1, from coordinate 2,860,504 downwards.
TAAGTTCTCATCACCTTTTTGTAGTGCCAGTTGGGCATTGCGTTGCCACTTATTGATTTCATTTTGGGCATCATTGTACTGTTTCTCGCTACGTTTTTGGGCGGCGATCGCCTGAGCTACTCCCTGACGAAGCTGCACCAAGTCTTCCTGCATTTCCAGGATGGCCTGTTCTAGCATTTTTTCGGGGTCTTCGGCTTTGTTAACCAGGTCGTTAAGGTTAGAACTAACTACTCGCTTAATGCGATCGAATAATCCCATAACTTTGTTTTTCCTTGTGTACTTTACGCTTTTTGTTGGACAGTTAGCTTTTTTACTTTTTTAATAGCTACCTATTTCAATGTAATCTTTCCGGCTTGAATCAGTACCTCCCAACAACTCTTAATTGTTAAGATATCTCCAAACTGGGGTAATTAGCCGAACTTCAAGAAGAGGCAGGGGGCAGGGGGCATGGGGCATGGGGCATGGGGCATGGGGCATGGGGCATGGGGCATGGGGACAAGGGGAAAGACTTGTTTCAAGTTCTCACCTCTTGTCCCCTTGTCCCCCTTATGTCCCTCATCTCCCCCTGCTCCCTTGCTTGTTTTTCAAGAGTCCTGAGTGTTGGGTAACTGCTGTTGGGGAGGCTGTGTCTTCTGATTCTCCTCAGTGAGGAGATTGTTGTGCTGTGTGTTTTCTGCCTGGTTTAAAACCTGCACCTTCATCGCTGCCAATTCGGCATCTACATTATTATTAGATTCCAAGGAAGTAAATTGTGTTTCCAAGTCGTCGCTACCGAGTTGAGCGATCGCTTCTGATTGAGCTTCTATTTGCAAAACTTTTTCTTCCATGCGCTCAAAGGCGCTCAGACTGCTGGTGGTAGAAACTCCGCCGAGCATTTCCTGGAGTCGAGAAGACGCTTCGGCAGAACGGGCACGAGCGATATACATATCTTTTTTTGTTTTCGCCTCGGAAATTTTTAACTCTAGCGATCTCATATCCTTTTTTAGCCTAGCTACTATATCGTTTTGCTGCTCTATTTGGGAAAATAGGGCTGTAGCGGTTTCTTTATAAGCTTGACGCTTAGTCAAAGCTTCGCGTGCTAGAGGTTCGTTGCCTTGTTGCAGCGCCAATTGGGCGCGGCGATACCATTCTTCTGTTTGAGAGTTGGCGGCGGCGGCCTGTCGTTCAGTACGTTTCTGGGTAGCGATCGCTTGTGCTACACCCTGCCGCAACCGTACCAGATTTTCCTGCATCTCCAAGACAGTTTGCTCCAGAATCTTTTCTGGATCTTCTGCACCGCCGATCAAACTATTGAGATTAGCGCGAATCACCCGTAGGATACGCTTGATTAATTCCATATCGGCTCTCCATTCACGAAACTCAGTAATGAGTGCTGAGTGCTGAGTTTTGAATTAGTTATGGAGTGCTGAGTGTCTAGTTAAAGTCCTAAGTATAATATTTTTTGTCATAGGGTAATTAGGGAGTGCTGAATGACCAGTTAAAGTCCTGAATATAATATTTTGTGTTGTAGGGTCGTAAACAAACAAGATTTTGTGTCTTACCATTCAGCACTCAGCACGGGCTAAACCCTAGCTATCCGCTAACAGCACTCAGCACTCATTGACTCAGCACTCAAAACTCAGGACTGTTATCTCATGGTATCGTAGATTTTTGCAACTTATGGCTGCTGAACCCGTGCCTTAATTCCTCTTGCCTGTAACAATTTCATGTGTTGTTGTACTTGCTCTTTAGTCTTAAAAGCACCCAGATAAATCAATTCTTTGTTGGGTGATAAATAAGCATCAGGAATTACTTGCCGTGCTGAGGCATAAGCCGCGCCTTTATTATCTATCACTACATGATAAAACCCATCTGTGGCTGGTTTGATTTCTGCATCCGGCTGTGGTGAGGTTGCGATTGGCTTAGGCGAGGTTTTTGCTGTTGGAGTGGGAGGCAAATTCAGGGGAGGCAAAGATTGTAGCGTCGGTACTGGTGCTAAGGTGATCGGATTTGTCGGTTTTAGGGCTGTGTTGGGGTCAGGTAATGCCGCTTGAGGATTTGTGGGGTTTTGGGGAACGATTGGATTAGGCACTACTGCGAGAGTTGGTTGGACTTTGGGTTTTAAGCCAACTACATCCTTGGGATCTCTCACTTCAGGAAACTCTTGGGCAGCTAGATTGGGATACTTGGGTATAGATGTACTTGGTGGCTGGATTTGAGGTTGAGCATTACTCCCAACTTCCTCAGTATTTTCTGGTACGGGAGATGATTTCCCGTTAAACAAATTACCTAAATTCCATTGTGGCAAGCTTTTGGGATTGAACACTACATAACCCAAAGTCAGACTCGCCAGCAATAGCAGTAACATTGAGCCGATACCCAAGGGTGATAGCAGACTGTCGCTAGAATTGCTTGGTTTCTTAGTTTCTGGTTGTTCTTCTGTCAGACTTCGCAGCAGTGCTTCACTAGATTCCAAATAGTCATCTGGGTGCTTAGGAGTTTCATCTGGCTGCAAGAGATTTTCGCTCTGAGTATTTTTAACGATCGCAGGCACAATGCTACTAGTAAAGTTGGGCGGGGGTGGTGGAAGTTGAGTTTGGGTTTTAGCAGAATCGGAGATGGAGGCAATATTAAGATTATTCAGTGCCTCGGTTTTTGGCGTAGCTGGCGCTGGGTTTATCTCAGGATTCACAGCTACAGAAGATGGAGGTGGGGGTGGTACGTCAATTTTTGCTGTAGCTGGTGCTGGGGTTCCCTGATGATTCACGGGTACAGATGCAGGCGGTACATTGTTTTTAATTTCCGTTCCTGATGACTGAGTTTTTCCCGATGTTATATGAGCAGTCAACCCCAATTGTTGACTGCTCATATAACTTGCAACACGGGACTGCTTAGATGACACCAAGCCAGTTCGCGTGCGTCGGTATCGAGCTAACTCTTGATCTAGAGGCACTTCTAAACTCGCGAGTGCTGCTGCTAGTACTGGTTTCAACCCAGGTGTTTTAGACGATTGATTAGTAGCGGAGTCGTTCAGAGGGTTTTGAGTCATTGCTTCTGTACCTCAAACATAGACTGTTGGAATTAACTTTAGATATATTTGTGACAATAGTAGCGGAAATTATCTAAATAGATAGATTGGGGACTGGGGACTGGGGACTGGGGAAATAATAACTCCTAACTCCTAACTCCTAACTCAGCACTCAGCACTCAGCACTCAGCACTTGGAATGATGTCGTTGAAATCAATAAATGATATTTTAGGTGTTCTAGAAAAGCAGGCTCAATGGCAGGAGCAGCCATTTCAACGCCTGCTCAAGTGTTGGGCAGAAGTTGTTGGCCCAGTAGTTGCCGCAAATACTCGACCATTGTCAATTCAGCGCGATGTTTTGTCGGTAGCAACTTCTAGTGCTGCTTGGGCGCAAAACATGACTTTTGGTCGCACATCTCTGCTTTTAAAGTTGAATAAAAAGCTGCCAACGCCTTTGGTTGATATTCGCTTCTCCACTGCTGGCTGGCAAAATCCGTCGGTGGAGAGAAAACAGCAACAAACGGTTTCGCCCCATGAGCATCCCAGTTACCTTGGTGATGAGATTAGCCGCCCTGATATGACACCCACTAAGGATGTGAATGCTGCTTTTGGGAATTGGGCGAAGGTGATGCGATCGCGATCGCATGGCTTACCTCTTTGTCCCCAGTGTCAATCTCCCACCCCACCCGGTGAACTCCAGCGCTGGGAAGTCTGTTCTGTCTGTGCTGCTAAAAAGTTTTAAAAGCAAAATAGTTTAACGATTATTAGTTGAGCAGAATTTATCCTGAAGTAACTTGCTGCTCTCACATAAAATAGTTCTGATTCTTGAGAAAAAAGATATTTTCCTGTTAAAATGTGCCGAATGTGGTAGATAAAACATACTATTTATCTTAAAATCTATGCCTTAATCCATCCTTAAGGAGGAAGTTAAAAGGCTGGATAAATCAAAAGCTTTACTTTTAGTCTTGATCCCTAATAAGTTTTAGCCAAAATCTATAGGTGATCACTCTAACGATTATTGAAATATATAACAAGATTATAAAAATATCCTGAAGTTTATTTTTTGCTTGGGATCGCTGAAACCTATAGAAAATAATGACTTTTTGGCTCTTATACGTCTTTATATATAGAAGCAGAATATAAGGATGAAATTTAGCCAGAAACTGCACTAAAGATTAATCCAAATGAAACCTATTAAAGTTTTAGCATCTGCCTGTAAATATTGCCGTCATTACCAGCCAGAAGGTCGCCGTGGTGGAACGTGCCAGCAGTTAGGAGCGCCTGTTCAAGCAACTTGGAAGGCTTGCTCTTTGGCGCTCCCACCTTTTGCACCTTCTTGGGAAACCTTGGAAGATGCTTGGAGTTTGCCAGATGCAGCCCCAGTTTTAACATCTTCTCAATCTCTAGCCTCAGATTTAGACAATGCTGCTCTTGCCCCTGTTGAGGAAATAACTGTCTCCATATCTGAACAGGTAAAGACTAAAGCAGTTGTTATTTAGTCATCCATTATTACTGAATAGAGTTCGTAGTCTGCTTAAGATAAGATTTGTTTTTAAGATATTTAGTGCTGTAAATTTTGACATCTACAAAAATCGCACCCTTTAGTGAGGTGCGATTTTTGCAATTTTAAGGTAGCCAAGGAAAAGAGCGGAAATCTGGTGGACGCTTTTCGAGAAAGGCTTGTTTGCCTTCAGACCCTTCTTCTGTCATGTAATAGAGTAGGGTGGCATTGCCAGCAAGCTCTTGTAAACCAGCTTGTCCGTCACAATCAGCGTTGAAGGCGGCTTTGAGACATCGAATTGCGATCGGGCTTTTTTCTAAAATCTCCTGCGCCCATTGAATACCTTCGGCTTCTAGTTGTTCTACTGGGACGACGCTATTAATTAAGCCCATTTCTAGAGCTTGTTGGGCATCATATTGGCGGCAGAGAAACCAAATTTCTCGTGCTTTTTTTTGCCCTACAACGCGGGCGAGATAGCTAGCTCCAAAACCACCGTCGAAACTGCCGACTTTCGGCCCAGTCTGTCCGAAAATGGCGTTATCGGCAGCGATCGTAAGGTCGCAAATCAAGTGTAGGACGTGTCCGCCACCGATCGCATATCCCGCTACTAGAGCAATCACTACTTTCGGCATGGAACGAATCAGGCGTTGTAAGTCCAGCACATTCAAGCGGGGGATACCAGTATCATCCACATAACCCGCATGTCCCCGCACACTTTGATCGCCACCAGAACAGAAAGCATATTTACCATCAGTGTGGGGGCCATAGCCTGTAAATAGGACGACACCAATAGTAGTATCTTCACGAGCATTACAAAAAGCGTCGTACAGTTCAAAGACAGTTTCAGGACGGAAAGCATTGCGTTTGTGGGGACGGTTGATGGTGATTTTCGCAATGCCATCAGTTTTTTGATACAGAATATCTTCGTAGGTTTTGGCTGTTTGCCAGTTAATTTGCATTGGTATGGAGTGCGCTGTTGTGCTTGAGAATTTTATCGTGGACGTAGGGACATGCGATACCTGCGGTGGGCTACGCCTACGCTCAAATTGGTATCTCAAGCCTTTACAATTTGGTAATTGTCTGGGTGTTGAGGAATAAAAATGCGACGTGACACCATCTTCTACAAATTATTTAAGCAATTTCCCGGTTTGCTGTTTGAATTAGTAGATGAACCACCTCCAGAAGCGGAAAACTACCAGTTTGAATCAGTTGAGGTGAAAGAAACGGCGTTTCGGATTGATGGAGTGTTTTTACCTCCCGCTAATGCAGTTTCCAAAACCGTCTTTTTTGCAGAAGTGCAGTTTCAGAAGGACGAAGACTTATATCACCGCTTCTTTAGCGAATTATTTTTGTTTCTCTACCGCAACTCTATCCGTTACGATGACTGGTTTGGAGTCATAATTTTTGCTTCTCGCAGCTTGGAACCTTCTAACTCAACGATTCACCGCGCTTTATTAGAAAGTGGTCAAATCAGGCGGGTTTATTTGGATGAGTTGGGGGATTTGCGAGAACAACCTTTGGGATTGGGTTTGATGTTGCTGACAAATGTTACTTCTGAAACGGAAGCAGTAGAAGGGGCGCGGTTTTTGTTGGAGCAAGCACAGCAACAATCGGAGCAAGCGATAATTGATTTAGTTACGACGATTATTGTTTACAAGTTTTCTAACCTTAGTCGAGAGGAGATTCAAGCGATGTTGGGACTGAATTTGGAAGAACCACGGGCTATTCTGGAAGCGAAGGAAGAAGGGCGAGAGGAAGGAAAGATCGAAGGAAAGGTTGAAGGACGAGAGGAAGGAAAGGTTGAAGGAGAAAGAAGGATCGTTTTACGACTATTAAATCGGCGCGTGGGTAATATTCCTGATGCGCTTCTGTCCCAGATTCAAGAGTTATCGGTGGAACAGTTGGAAGCTTTAAGTGATGCTTTGTTGGATTTTTCTTCTCTTGCTGATTTGGAAGGGTGGTTACAAGGTGAAGTAAGCGGATAAGTTTCACCAAGAGACGCAGAGAAGAAGGGCGATCGCACTACAAATAAAGTTTCCCAAAGTGAAGAAGCATTTGCAGACACGCGGGTATATCAGAAACGATGGAATAAAAAGTGCGATCGCTCCTCCTGCGACTGTTAAAACGACTATTTGCTGAAATTTGCTTAAGAAGGTTGTTGGAATTGAGATTGCGATCGGGAACTTGGAACGGTGGTTATAAGCCAGTGTAAATAGACTTTAAGTTATATTTATGTTATTAAAAGCCATTCCTATACCGCCAGGAAATAATCCTAGTGTAATTATCTGATACTCAGGAACTAATTTGATGATTGTTCCTGTTGACCACAGATGAATAAAAACTACTTCTAAATATTCCGTCTCAATTTTAGGTTTTGCGCCTTCCAACATAAAATTAATAAGTATTTCATCTGATGGAAACACTAAGCCGTGTTTATTAGGCCCGCCCACTGTAATTAATAAGTGTTCAATTTCTTGCTTATCATGTTTTTTCACCAGCCTATGTAATTCAGCCCATCCCTCTTCTCGATTGTGTACTGAGGTATAAGCTAAACCTATTTCAAACCCAGTGAACTGGAAAAAGCGTGTGGAAGGAACACCATTAGACATAGGAACGACATAAAAAATACATCCTTTTTCAGTATTTACTAACCCAAGGTTTGGTGCTTGAGATGGTAATTTCCCTCCTGGTATCTGCAAACACACTGGATTTACATTAACCGTGCCTAGCATTTCAATAATTTGGTCAATACCTTCTGTATCATTTGCTCGATGTGGATAATTATTACTATTAGAATTCCCAAAACCGAACCAAGTATAAACAAGATAACCTCTCAAATTTAAAAACTTTTCACGTGGTCTATCTAAAATTTTCCTACGAATATTTTCAAATAATGCATTAACCTCACGCCGACGGCTAACTGTAAACTGAACACAATCTAAAGAAACTGTTACTCCTTTGAAATTACAAGAAAAGTCTGGTGGATTATTACCTAGTTGTATGTGAGTATATTCAATTTTTCCTGTTGCTAAAGAGTAATCAGTTAAAAAACGTTGAAGGTGCAAATTTTCTTGTTCTTCTTTTGATAACTGTTTATCTAAATGTAAAAGTGGAATTGGCCATTCATAATTGATGATTATTTGATCTACTGAATCTTCTATACTCTTCCCACGTAAACCTGTAATAGTTGCACTTCCCCACGGAGCCAACTGTAAGAACATTCCCGTAGCAGCTAAACCTTTATCAATATAGATCGGGTAGGCTTGAAATAGTCCTGTATCTTTTAAATTAGAATTATTTGTTTCAAACATTTTAATTAGAGTACTTGAATTTTAAATGCTAATTCTGCATGAATAAAGTACCATGATAATAACTAATTTAGCTGTGTCACGCCACTACTAGCGCGACATAGCTAAATTGGTGCAATAGAAAGATTGAGTTATGTTTCTAAAATATCAATATTTTCAAGATTTATAATGTACTCCTTTAGGCTTGCCACGCCACTACGTGGATTTAAAAAATCAAATATGAGTACCTATGATTAAATCTTAATATTTGTGGCAAAGTTCCTCAAATTATCCTGTCGCCACTTAGCATCTCTTTTACGATTTGTCTGCAACTCTAAAACTCGAATTCCTGTGGTTGGTAGTGGATTTAATCTTTGCTGCAACTGCTGCCAAGAAGTAATCAATTCATACTGCACATTATAAGTAGCGCATAACTGAGCAAAATCAATATCCTGGGGTGTGCCAAAAAACTCTTCAAATGGTGGATCAAATTTGGCAATGGGCAACATTTCAAAAATACCACCGCCGTTGTTGTTGATTAACACAATCGTCAGATGTCCGACAAACTTATTGCGGATTAAAAAACCATTGGTGTCATGTAACAAAGCTAAATCTCCCGTTAACATCACACTACTTTGCTGACGATGGGCAATTCCTAATGCTGTGGATAATGTGCCATCGATGCCATTTGCACCCCGGTTAAAGTGCGATCGCACTCCTAAATTATTCGGTTTCCAGAAATATTCCACATCCCGCACAGGCATACTGTTGCCAATGAACAGAGGCGTTCCAGGCGGTAAAATCTGAGAAATTAACCAAGCTGCTTTACTCTCAATGATTTCATCTATTTTCCCCATCGTCTGATCAACAGCTAACCTAACCTTAGTTTCCGCATCACACCATTGCTGCAAATATTTTGAGGAGAAAGATAAATTTCCCTCCTCTACTTTGATGTCTTCTACAGATGTCCGTAAATGCGTCGTTCTCCCGTGCAAAGGATCGAGGTTTTGGTCACTGGGATCAATTACCCAGCGTCGGGGTTGGGTTGCATCTATCCAGCTACGCAGTTCTTTACTTGTAGGCATTTCACCTACCTGAATCACCATTTCGGGTGCTAACTGCTTTGCTAGTTGCTGATTTCGCAAAATCAGGTCATAAGTGGAAATTAAATAGGGGTTGAGTTCGGCATAATTTCTGACTGGGGAGAGTCCCTCTGCTAGCACAGGCCATTTGAGAGTTTGGGAAAGGTGCGCGATCGCTCTACAATACTCTTCTGGTTGCTGCGGTTGAGCAACACCTGCGATAATAATGCCGCGATCGCATTCTTTCCATTCTTTGGGCATTGGGCATTGGGCATTGGGCATGGGGCATGGGTTTGCTATCCCTGCGAAAAAGTCTTCTGGATGAAATTGCGATCGCAAATAACTCAAGTCGGTTCCATCTGGTACAGGCGCTAAGGGATCGCGAAAGGGAATATTTAAATGTACTGGCCCCTTTGTAGGAGTTTGCGCCCTTTCCCAGCTATGAATTACCGTTTGTCGCAGGTAAGCTAGCATTCCCAGATCGGCGGAGGGTAAGGCTAACTCTGTTTGCCAATTTGGGTAGTTTCCATATAATCTCAATTGATCTACAGTTTGCCCAGAGTGACAATCTCGCAATTCTGGGGGTCTATCGGTGGTTAATATCAACAGTGGTACGCGACTATATGAGGCTTCGATGACTGCTGAATAAAAGTTGGCTCCTGCTGTACCAGAGGTGCAAACTAGTACCACAGGGCGTCCGGTTGCTTTCGCTTGTCCCAAAGCAAAAAAAGCGGCGGAACGTTCATCGAGAATGGAAATCGCTTCAATTTCAGGTGCTTGTTGAGCAAATGCGATCGCTAAAGGTGTAGATCGTGATCCAGGACAAATGATGGCACAAGTCAATCCCAACCGCTTTAGCGTCTCTGTTAAAATATAAGCCCAAAGTTGATTAACATTTTTAAAGGCGATCGGCATTAAATCATACATAGCTATAAAACAATCTTAAATTTTAGATTTCGTCTAGGGAAATTCAATTTAAAATCCATCAATGCGGTGATGGAACCCAACACCGTCACGCGAGTTTCTGGGAAAGAAAATCCCCAAGCAAACTTTCCACTTTCTACAAAATGCCCAATTTGCTCTCAAACTTTTATGGACTGCATTCATTTAACGGGAATTCGCGGCTATGGCTACACTGGGTATCTACCAGAAGAACAGGTGCTAGGACAATGGTTTGAGGTGGATGTAAGGTTATGGTTGGATATCTCCACAGCGGCCAAGACTGACGCGATCGAAGACACTTTAGATTATCGCAGCGTCATTAGCTTGATACAACATCTCATCAAAACGTCTAAATTTGCGTTGATAGAGAAATTGGTAGCAACGATCGCAGATTCTATTCTCCAAGAGTGCGATCGTGTAACAAAAGTCCAAGTCACTCTCAGCAAACCTGCTGCACCTATTCCAGACTTTGGTGGCAAAATTAGCATTGAACTGACTAAAAGTAAGTCCAATCTCTAAAGCACAAAACGTGTTTTTTTCTCAATATCTATAAGTCAGCAAAGAAAGGGGGGTTTAGCCCGGATTTCTCACCCCACCTCTCAAAGCCTGCGCTTGTGTAGGGGAGCAGGGGAGAGTTCAAATACCAAGTTCTTTCCCCTCTGCTCCATCAAACGCCTGAAGCTTGTGAGAAATACGAGTTTAGGTGGAGCGTGGAAGGATCTCACAAACAGAATCTTTCTTGCCATTGCCCCCAGTACCCACTCATTCTCAAAAAACTCAAAAATCCCGCGTTCTGCTGATGAGCATTTAACTTGCATATTTTCAGATCGCAGGATTTGTGATTAAGCATTAACCAGGAGCGATTAATAGTTCTAAGTAACATCCTTTAACTTACCATTCAAAATTTAAGACAGTTTCAGACGGCAATTTAAATCCCGATTTAGACAAAAAACATTTGTAGCCAAAGCGGTATTAAATTCTTTAATTCCAGATAATGATTAATTTTTAGTAGCAATTGAATGGATGCACATTATTGTATTACATACAACACACTCTATTAACTTTTTCAACTTATATAAAAGTAGTAGATTGTGATTATATCAACTTTTATTCTTGATTATTTTTTACATAAATACTATACTTGGTATCTACACTTTGCTTAAAAAACGATTGTATATTGTTGAGAATCAGTTCTTAATTGCTGGTAATTATACGGCAATTTATACATTTGATGTTAATAACATGATATTAGCCGCATTAAATAATCAAAATTAGCTTTGACAAGCACAGAAATTATGGGAGGTTAATAACATTACTATTTGATCGTTAGTCAGTATTTTTATCAAGCAAGAAAATAGGGTAGGAGAGAGATTGTTTATGATAAGATAATGACTTTTTGATTGAGTTTGACACCCACAATAAAAATCTGAACCTTAGCAAACAGGTTGTTTTAACATGTTCGCCCGAAAAATCCTAGTTGTTGAGGATGAAAAAGTTATAGCCTCAAATATTAGAAAAAGTTTACAAAAATTAGGTTATTCAGTTTCAGAAATAACTAAGTCTGGTGAAGAGGCAATAAAAAAGGTAGCAGAAACTCATCCACATTTAGTATTAATTGATATCTGCCTAGCTGGGGAAATTGACGGTGTGCATGTGGCGGATATTATTCAGAATCACTTCCATGTGCCTGTAGTATATTTAACAGAGTGTTCAGAATATAAAACATTACATAAAAATCAGCTAAGTGAGCCTTTTAGTTACATAGTCAAACCATTTCTTGAAAGTGATTTACATTTTGCCATTGAAATGGCTCTGTATAAACATCAGAGTAAAAAAATATTATACGAAGAAAAACAGAGGCTAGGAGCAATTATAAACAGTATGGGCTGTGCAGTGATTGTAACTTATGCAAATGGTTGTATTCAAATGATGAATCCCATTGCAGAACTAATGACTGGTTGGAAGCAAAGTGAAGCATTAGGTAAGGATTTAGTAGAAGTCGTTAACTTAGTTGACAAAGATGTAGGAGAAACAATTGAAAATTTAGCCACATACGTAATGGAAGCAGGTGAAATTTTCAATTTACCAGAAAACTGTACACTGATTACCAAAGAGGGCAAAGAAATAGCGATTGGGGATAATGTTGCACCCATCCGCGATCAAAAGGGCAATATTACTGGCGCGGTTTTAGTTTTTCAAGACATCACCAAGCGCAAGCAGACAGAGGCGCAACTGATCCGCAATGCGTTTTATGATGGGCTGACAGCATTACCGAATCGTGTTTTATTTTTAGACCGGCTCAGACAAACAATTGAACGTAGCAAACGCAGAAGCGATTATTATTTTGCAGTTTTATTTTTGGATTTAGATGGCTTCAAAGAGATTAACGATCGCTTTGGGCATGGAATAGGGGATGATTTTTTAGTCGCGATCGCTAGACGTTTAGAGTCGTGTTTACGCAGTGGCGATACTGTAGCACGATTTGGTGGAGATGAGTTTACTGTTCTTTTGGAGGATATTAAAGACATTACCGACGCCACCAATGTCGCTAAACGTATTCAAGACTCATTGCGATCGCCAGTTAACCTGAATGGATATGAATTATCTGCTACAGCTAGCATTGGTATTACTTGGAATTTTAGTAATTATGAGGAGCCTGCTACTTTGCTGCGAGATGCTGATATTGCGATGTACCGAGCGAAACGGCAGGGAAAAGCTACTTATGCCATATTTAGTTAAATAGTTATTTTTGTTGCCACTTCAAATAAGTCTGTCATGGAAAAAACCGAAAAACAGAAAATGCTCGCGGGGGAATTGTATCTGGCGGAAGATCCAGAATTAGCTGCCGAAAATAAGCGGGCTAGCCGTCTGTTGCGAAGCTACAATTCTACAACTGAAGAACAGCAAGAGCAACGCCAGCAAATTTTGCAAGAATTATTTGGAAAGATCGGTGAAAAAGTATTCATTGTGCCGCCGTTTCACTGTGACTATGGCAGTAATATTTTCGCTGGCGACAAATTGTATATGAACTATGGCTGTGTAATTTTAGACTGCAATCCAGTTCACATTGGTGAAAATGTCTTGTGCGCTCCTTATGTACAAATTTATACTGCTTATCACCCAACAGAGCCGGAAATTCGTCTTTCTGGTAGAGAATTAGCTGCCCCAATTAACATTGGTAACAATGTCTGGATTGGTGGCAGTGCAATTATTTGTCCAGGTGTAACTATTGGTGATAATACAACTATTGGTGCTGGCAGTGTAGTTGTCAAAGACATACCTGAGAATGTTGTCGCTGCTGGCAATCCCTGCCGCGTCATTCGGTATTTGTCCTAGAGTTTAAAACTTATATCCTCTAGCAATCCAATAGAGCCAGTCTGCGATCGCTTCTTGAGTTTCACTATCAGCATCAATGGCTGCTATTTCAGATAACTTTGCAGAATATACATCTTCATCCTTACCATTAAGGTAAGCCACTTCTACCAACATATCTTTTAAGCACTCATCATCTGGGGCCATTCCCAGCACTTCCACTTGTTTCTCCTCGACGGAACCTGATTTGCGTCCCTTCTTAGTCCATTTAGCCAGAAAGGGAAAATTCAGAGTCTCTTCGAGGTAATAATACCAACCCATAGCCCGGTCTTCTTTGTCTTCAGCATCTACAATGATTTCTGTTTTAATGCGATGCTCTCGCTTTTCTTCGGGTTCAACACTAGGCATAAGATAACGCTTTGCGTATAATGCATTTTGATAATACTACCAAAGTTTTGACTAAGAATAATTTTTCTAATACATATTGATTACTGAGTTAACTACCCTGCCGTAAGACGGACGGGGCTTCCCAATTCATCTCAGTATTTTTTCATGAATCATTCCGGATTGCTACAAGTAAGTGGGCAAGAATAAATCAAACTACATTAAGTAATGTAAAATTCAATTTAATTAGCTCGTAGTAAGGGCTTTAGCCCTTAAGAGAGGACTAAAGTCCCCACTACAAACCTTTAATTATTTACGCCCACTTACTTATAAGCTCTACAAAAAACCGCTTGTCATTGACAAACGGTTTTCTAGTTGTTATTCCCCTCAAGGGGAAACTGATTTCTTTCGCCAAGATGCCAAGTTATTTCTTAGCAGTAAAGCGCCAAATTTTTTAGAGATTAAACAAGTCTCAAATCAGGATAATTTGCCAACACATCATCAGATGTCAGGGTATCATTTTCGGCTTGCGGAGTCCAAAGAACTTCAATTGCTAGAAGTTTGTCGCTAGGGATGCTACCAATTTGGCGCAAAGCTTGACGCAAATCATCAGCACTGTTAATCGCTGTAGGGATGTCAAACTTACCTAATGTTGCCGCTAGTAAGGTGACGATAATGTATTCACCAGGGCCTTCGGTAAAGAGGCGGGTGGGGTTGTCGAGTTCACCAGCCGGCGGTAAAGCATCTTTGGCAAGGGCTTCTCTTAGCTGGTTGTTGACGTTAGAAAGAGTTTCTTCGCTAAACTTGCTGCGTTCTGCCAGTGACAGCCGATTAAACTGACCTTCAGCTGAATTCAAACTGGCTTGTTGAGTGCCACCACCTGCATATACAAAGTATTCGGGGTGACGGAGTAAAGCTAGGCTGGCTTCTTGGAGAACTTCTGCTCTACCCTCTGGGGTGTTAGTATCAGCAGTTTCAGCAATGTGGTTGAGTTCATTTTGCAATTCACGGGCTTGAGCTAACAAACCTACTTGCAAACGAGTTACAGAAACCGGAGAGTTACTGCTGTAATCTGCTTCTCCAGCTTCGCCGCTAGAGACACGGCGGAAAGTTTGCAATAAGAAATTAGCGATCGCCAAGAAAATTAAGATGGTAAATATACCACCAAATCCTCCCCCAATACCCCAGAAGGGAACTATGAAGGGAAAGCCAAAGCCACCACCAAAACCACCACCAGGATAGTATCCGCCCCCACCAGGAGGTACAGATGTGCGCGGTGTATAGGTGCGACTAGAAGGCGCTCTAAATGAGCCACCACCGATGCGACCCCCACTGCGGGCTGCTAATGCACCATCGGCGTGACCAAGAGCCAAAGCTAACACTAAGCTTAGGGCTAAGAAGGTTTTTAACAGCGGTTTGATGGTTTGTTGTAGTTTTTTATGCATAATACAATCGCTTGGAAAACGGAATTATTTATGATTTCTCCCCATACTGGTAGGAGTGTTGCGGTATGTCGCTAACGCCAGCCCGTAACAAGCAAGCGAGTTTGTAGCATTTACGTAGCATTTATTTTTAGAGGCTACATATTTAATTTACCGCGTCTTATCTTCGGTAGGTAGCGATCGCAGGGGGGATTTCTCGACTGGGGAACCGTACCTGAAGATATGTTGAAGAAGAATTCAGAAGTCAGAATTCAGGAGTCAGAATCTAATCAGTAGGGAATTCAGACCCGCGACTTTCTTGTTGAGCACCAAATCTACGATTTGGTGGAGGTATTAAACCCGGTTATTCATCCACCAGTCATACAGAATTCATTCTGAATTCTGACTCCTGACTCCTGTTTGATAATTTGCTGTCCAGTGGAAACCCTAAAGATTCGACTGGACTGCTAAAAAGCAAGAGGGGTTTTTAGTTAAATTAGTCAAAGCTTTATCGCTGTTTATCCCCGAAAATTGGGGATTTCCGAGCGCGGCACTTGCTCGATTTAGGCAAGGGTAAATTTTGGAGGGATAGAAAGGATGGGTGACGAGGGAATCGAACCCGCAACCAATAGATTAAGAGTCTACTGCTCTACCGTTGAGCTAGTCACCCACACAAATAACAATAGTAGCACAACTCCTGACAATTTAGCTAGTGCCGCACCAAAAAACAGTTAAAAGGGGAATTTGACAGCGAAGGTGGTTTGACCTGCTGCACTTTCTACATAAATTGAGCCGCCTAAATGTCTGACCATTTTCTGCACTAATGCCAATTCCAGTCCAGTGCCGCTATGTTTCCAAGGATCGTGTTTGGAAAGGTGATAGAAAGGCTCAAAAATCCGTGACAGTTCATTGCTGGTAAGCTCTATCCCAGAATTTGTAATATTAAGCTCTACTGCATTCCCTATCAGTTGAGCCGAAACTGTAATGGATTCGCCTGCTGGGGTGTATTTGCAGGCATGGTTGAGCAGTTCGGTGACAATTCGCTCCAAATCAGTGATATCTGTCTCCAAAGGCGGTAGCGCATGATCAACACTCAGGTTTAATTGCTGTCGCTGGCAGTTGGTGAGGTCTCGAAAAGACTCGATAATTGGGTGAAGCCAACTTTGAAAGTCAATGGCAATCAAAGTTGGGGGATCGGGTTCGGCTTCGAGATATGTGAGTGTGAGTAGGTCGTTAATTAATTTGCTTTCTCGTCCACACTCGTTATGTAGAATCTGCAATAGTTGCGGAACTATTTCTATCTCTGATATTTCTGCTGGGGTGAGGACACTTTCAAGCGTTTGGACTGCAAGGCTAATGCTAGTTATTGGTGTCCGCAGTTCTTGAGACAAAGTTCTGAGAAATTGGTTTTTTTGCCGATCGCATTTTTCTAGTTCTTTTACCTGTGTCTGAGTTTGTTTGTAAAGCTGGGCTTGACGAATGGCGATCGCACATTCATTTGCTACCTGCTGCATTAGCTCAATTTCAAATTCATCAAAGGCCTCTTGTGATGGTCTTGTCAACCAAATATTTCCCAAAATCCCTTGAGTATCGAAAATTGGACAAGCCATCTGGGACATAACTAACAAGTTTGGCTGCCATCCAGGCACAATTTCCAAAAATTGCAAAGTTTGTTTCTGCAACAACGGCTGATAGACTTCAAGACGGTCTGCAATCTGTCTGGTCAATCCCTGAAACTGGGGTAAGTTTTTGGTGTACTCGTAAGTAACAGTTACCAGGGTTTTGCAGGTGCTATAGAGTTCGATTTGGCAACAATCAAGATTGAGTAACTCTGCTAATTCCTGGGTGAGAGTCTGCAACACCTGAGTTTGATCCAGACTGTCGCGGATTTGTTCTGTCATGCGTCGCACCAAGGCTTCAAAGTTTCGCACCTGCTGCAACTGATTTATGTGCTTCTGTTTCTGCAACTCCATCTTAGTTTTGAGATCCTTGATCTGCTGATGAAGTTCTGCCTGTTGGACAGCAATGCCGATTTGAGTTGCCAACTGCTTTAGCAAGTCAGTTTCCGTTTGTTGCCATTGACGCGATTCACGGCAATGCTGGGCAATCAATAGCCCCCACATATCTTGCTCTTTGAAAATCGGCACGACAAGATTGGCTCTAATCTGCAAAGATGCCAGGAAATCTATATGGCAAGGGTGCAATCCGGCTGCATCAATATCTTCGATGACTTGAATACAACCTCGTCCGTAGTGTTCTGGATGTTTGCCACTGAAGCCGGGATCAATGATGTTTTTTCCCAACAGGAGATCATCAGCAGCGACAGTTGATTCGGCAATGATTACTCCACTGCCATCAGTCTGGAAGCGATAAATTAGCACGCGATCGCAATTCAAAAACTGCCGCAGTTCAATTGTAGTCTGATGCAGAATTGTCTCTAATTCTACAGATTGGTGAATTCGTCCAGCGATCGCTTCTAGCAGTTGCTCTCGTTCAGCCTGGTATCTGATCCCTTGTTCTGCTTGCTTAACAGAGGTGATATTGCTACTAGTACCAATCAGTCGATAAATCCTAGAGTTAGCATCTCGTAGTGGCGTCAGAGTCGTACTCCACCAAGTGGGAATTCCCTGGAATTGCAAACATTGTTCGTAAGAAATAGTTTTGCCAAATAGCACGCAGTCATTATAATGCTGACGCACCCTTGCAGCATCGATGGGAGAGAGAATATCCTCTGGTTTTTTGCCCCGAAGCTCATCTGAGCGAATACCTATCCACCGCTCATGAGTGGGATTAAGTGCCACATATCGAAAATCTCCGTCCTCCAGAACATCAACTACGAAGATTGATGCCTGCACAGAATCGTACATGCTTAGTAGAAACTGCTCACTACTGCTTTTCTCATCTACTTCTGTGCCGAAGAGAATCTGAGGTGGTGATAATTTTGTCAACTCCATAGTTGATTCTGCTGGATTTATATTCATGCGAGAGTCCCACTCTTGTATTACTGACTCTTCTAGGCGCTCTCTGATCGTTAAGCTTGTAGTAGATGCACTTTAGCGCCTATAGCAAAGTATTGTCAGCTGTTGCTCATTGAAATTTGGATCTTTCTCTACTTCTTGTCAGAAATCTAGGAAAGCTAAATAGGAGTCAGCTTAACAAATCCTGCTTTTTGAAGGCGAAAATACATTTGCAGGTTAGGGCAAACTTTCTAAAATTGATTTTTAACGGTTTTTAACGATTTTTGCATATATCTAAGTGCAAGTATCAGTATATGTGAATTAAATTTATTATTCTTAATAAAGAGAGTGAGCTTACGTAGGCGTAGCCCGCCGTAGTCATCGCAATTTGTGAGCATTGATCCCTGTGAGGATACCAACCAGCAGCCAAGTGATGGCTAATCCCATAACTTCGCCGAAGAATAACTGCGTCCAGTGGTGCAAAAGCATCCCGATAGTAGAACCTACAGGGATAGCAACAGCCCAACTTGCCGAACAGACTAATATCCATCGCCACGCCTGATACTGGGGAATTGCCAACCATTGAGCCAATCCAATTCCGAAGCCGCCAAGCGCACCATAAATGGCCCCAGACAGGATTCTCTGAGGGAGAATTTGAGTGCTAGGTACAATCCAACCTACAGCACCAATACCGATAGCGGTGATAATACTCCAACCCAAAAGACTTGACCAAATCCACCTGATACAAAATATAGGTTGTTTGAGAAGACAGCCTTGAGGAAGTGCGATCGCAAATCCGCCGATAGCAGCCTCTACCAGTCCAATATCAGGTTTTTCGCCGACTTCAATTAAGAGTAAACTCAATAAAAAACCGCCAAAAGTAGCTAAAGTCCACAGCAATGCAAAGCCAAATCTAGTATTTCCAGGCGCAAATGGCATCAAAGTTTCTTTGGTGGTAATAGTCTGACAGTTTTAGCATTAAACATCTCAAAAAAAGCTTTGCGTCGTTGTTGGGGTGATTCTGGTACGATGTAACCCCAAAGACTCTCCCAGTAAAAAAATGAGATACCATCAAAATTGCGATCGCGCACTACCTGAACCTGTTCTCTCACTTGTGCGATTTTCACCGGACTACGCACGGTTCCCGTTGATATCCCAATTCCTACAGAAATTAGACTTTGAGCCAATTTCACAGGTGGTTGTTCTAGTTGAGCGATAAAAGACTTTTTATCATTTCGATATACCTGTAAAATTAACTCATCAACTAAACCTTTTTTTACCCAATTTTCCCAATCTTGTAAATAGTATTTGTAGGCAAAAGCTTGAGGATTGGGAGACAAAGATATTTTAACTTTAGGCTTAATCGCCTTGACAGCTTGATAAATTTCTGCCATAAAATCCGTAATTTTATCTGCTCGCCAACGCATCCATTTTGAGTTAAAAGGATCACCAGGGGGACTTTTGCCTTGGTGTTCTTGCTGGTAGAGTTCTATAGTGAAGCGATCGTAGCCAAACTGTACAGGCATCCCAAAATGATCGTCAAGCTGAATACCATCCACATCATAATCTCTGACTACTTCTAAAATTAGCTCTTGAATAAACTCTTGCACTTGTGGATGTAAAGGATTCAACCAAGCCAGCTTAGTTACTAAAATATTGTCGATTTCTTCTGGTGGAGCATTTTGGATAGAATTTATACCTTCTTGCCCAATTGTCAACCAGTCAGGATAACGCCTTGCTAATTGTGAATAATGCGGCGTCATAAACCCGTATTCAAACCAGGGAATGACTCTCAAATTTTTATTTTTAGCAAGTGTCACTATCTTTGCTAAAACATCCTGTCCCCCGTGCATGAAATTGAGCAAAGGTTGAGTTTCCGAGCCTGTAGTCATTTTAGCTACAGCACTTTTATAAAAAGTGTGTCCTCGGTTCCAAACTACAGGATAAATTGTATTAAAATTAAGAGCCGACAATTGATTTATGGCACGGTTAATACCCCAAGGAATAAATAGTACACCACTAGCAACATTAGTGAGCCAAACGCCGCGAATTTCTGTAGTTAAAGGAATTATTTTTTGGGAATAAACTGGCTGTGAAGAGAATGAAAAAACTGTTAAAGCGACTACTAATCCCCAACATAGAAAGTAAGAAATACAACGGCGAGCAACCCGATTCATTTGTAAGCGTGACCTAGTGCGATCGGAATATATATAACTACAAAATAAAGTTATAATCCTCCGGATGATGTAAAGGAATCATGATTAAGAATTCAGGAGTCAGAATTCAGAATTCAAAATAATTTCAATAATACGGAGCCAATTTTGTTCATGAATATACTTAACTATTCCCAAACATGATAACTCCTAATTCCTAACTCTTAGAGGTTTTTTTTAAAGTGTTTTGTTGTGACTTTAGGCACTTTTAGATACCCCTAAGCACACTAAAAAAGGGGAGCCGAATTAAGCTCACCCTTTTTAGGGACTTTCAAATAAAAAAACATCCCAAATTTCTTGGAGGATGGGTGTCATTGGTGTCAACTTAACGTCAAAGCAAGTCTATAAATAGCTTTTAGATTGCCTCGTTCCCAGTCGGAGACTGGGAATGCTCGTCGTTGAGGCTCCGCCTCCCTTCCTGGCGGCAGAGCCACCAGGAGCCGCATTTCCAGCCAGAGGCTGAAAACGAGATTTGAAAAGGGTTTTAGCTTAAGTTGACAACAATGGTAAGATGCCCACCCCACAAGGAGCTTTCGCAGTCGCAGTCTCCAGTTCCGCTCCTGACTTCCTTCTTCTTAAAATCTTTCCACACCTTCAAATTGTTTGATAGCTGATGCATTTGCTGCTTCACCACAAGTCCGTGGTGTGGGAAATATCTTTTCAGGATTTGCTAACCCTTTGGGATTAAAAACTTGCCGCACCCATTGCATAGTTTCTAAATCAACTGGGCTAAACATCTGTGGCATATAACACTTTTTCTCTGCACCAATGCCATGTTCTCCAGAAATACTACCACCAACTTGGACACAAAGGTTAAGAATTTTTCCACCCATTTCTTCTACTTGTTCTAATGCTCCAGGCACAGAATTATCATAAAGAATTAGCGGATGAAGATTGCCATCACCAGCATGAAATACATTAGCAACACGATAACCATATTGTTGACTTAATGTCTCAATCTCATGCAGAACATAAGGCAACTGAGTCCGAGGAATTACACCATCTTGGACATAATAATCTGGGCTTAAATGTCCAGCAGCAGCAAAAGCAGCTTTGCGTCCTTTCCATAATTTCAATCTGGTTTCTGGGTCAGTCGCAGAAGTGACATTACGCGCACCATTCTTTTTACAAATTTCGATAACTCGCTGTTTATTCCCTACAACTTCCACTTCTAAACCATCAATTTCTATGAGCAGAATGGCAGTAGCATCGCGGGGATAACAATTAGTTGCAACAACATCTTCAACTGCATTGATACTGAAGTTATCCATCATTTCCATCCCACCAGGAATAATTCCGGCGCTGATGATGTCAGAAACAGTTGCCCCGGCAGCTTCAATACTAGTAAAATCTGCTAACAGCACACAAATTGATTCTGCACTTTTGAGAATTCGCAAAGTAATTTCCGTAGCAATTCCTAAAGTGCCTTCAGAACCAACAAAAACACCTGTTAAATCATAACCAGGCATTTCTGGAATTTGTCCGCCTAAATCGATAATTTCTCCTTCCGGGGTGACAATTTTTAATCCCAAAACGTGGTTAGTGGTGACACCATATTTGAGACAATGTACGCCACCAGAATTTTCGGCAATGTTGCCCCCAATCGAGCAGATAATTTGACTAGAGGGGTCAGGAGCATAGTAAAAACCAGCACCACTGACAGCTTGTGTCACCCAACTATTAATCACTCCTGGTTGTACAACTGTGCGTTGATTTTCCAAATCAATGCTGAGGATTTGCCGCATTAATGAGGTAACAATCAAAACAGAATTTTCAACAGGTAAAGCGCCACCAGATAGACCAGTACCAGAACCGCGGGCGATGAAGGGTATAGAATATTGATTGCATACCTTCACAACTTGGGCAACCTGTTCTGTAGTTCTGGGTAACACCACCACAGCGGGACGTTGGCGATAACCAGTTAAACCATCGCATTCATAGGTAATGAGTTCTTCGCGGCGTTGCACCACACCATTTTTACCAAGGACAGCCTCAAATGCTTTGATAATGGGTTTCCAGTTGCGTTGTTTTTTATCTTGAGTAAGCATAGGTTCTTAAAATTCAAGGTAGATGTATGGAGTATTGCAGACTTTTTTGGAACCGCAACTTTTTCAGTGAATGGGTGTGAATTGCAAGAGTAATGGAAAACTGATAGGTAATAATTAAAAATGGCTTCTGCAAGCGATCGCACTTCTTCAAAAGCCATTTTACCATTAAGTAAAAAGTATAAAATTATACTATTCTACTGTTACCGATTTGGCCAAATTTCTTGGCTGATCGACATCCAAACCGCGACGGGCGGCAATATGATAAGCCAATAATTGCAAAGGTACTACTGTGAGAATCGGAGAAAGTAATTCTTCCACATGAGAGACGGGAAGAAGATCGTTAAAGATTTCCGCAGCTTCGCCATCTTTAACTGGAGTCACCCCAATTAACCGAGAATCTCTGGCTTTGGCTTCTTGGGCATTGGAAATTACTTTTTCATAAACACTACCAGGAATTGCGATCGCAACTACTGGTACTTTCGCATCTAAAAGTGCAATGGGCCCGTGCTTCATTTCTCCAGCCGGATACCCTTCGGCGTGAATGTAGCTGATTTCTTTTAATTTCAATGCCCCTTCCAAAGCAATCGGGAAGTTAATCCCCCTACCTATAAAAATGAAATCTTGGGTTTCGGCGAATTCATGGGCTAGCTGTTCGGTTAAACGTTCCTGACTTTCCAAAGTTGCCTCAATTTCTTTGGGAATCTGCCGCAACCCGTTAATAATTTTCTCTAATGTGTCTTTGGAAACTGTCTGACGACGAGCTGCTAAATCCAATGCCAAAGCATAAAACGCCATCAGTTGAGCAGTAAAAGTTTTTGTCGCCGCGACCCCAATTTCAATTCCCGCTAGGGTACTGATGACATGCGGTACCATATCACCAAGACTGCTTTCCGGGCGATTGGTAATGCCCAGTAGTCGCGCTTGATATTTGGGTTCTTTCCCCTGGCGACGTTCTTTTTCCATTGCCAAAGCTGCTAAGGTATCAGCGGTTTCACCTGATTGGGTAACACCAATAATCAGCGTGTTTGCCGTCAAAGGTGATGGTGCATAGCGATACTCAGAAGCGTAATGTACCTGAGTTGAAATTCCTGCTAATTGTTCGATTAAATATTTTCCGATTAATGCTGCGTGCCAACTAGTACCACAGGCGAGGATCTGAATTTGTTCTAAATCGGTATATAAATCTGTCGGTAAACCAAGATTAATTGGGGATTCGATAGATTCGCCTGGATTAAAGTATGCTTCTAAACTAGCTCTTACTACCCCTGGTTGCTCATGAATTTCTTTGAGCATGAAGTGTTTGAAGCCCTGCTTCTCAACCATTGCAGGATTGAAGTTGAGTAGCCGGGGTTGTTTTTTCAGCCTGTCGCCAGCAAAATTGTAAATCTCAACGCCCAAAGGTGTGAGGCGGGCAATTTCGCCATTTTCCAGAGGTAGCACCGCACGGGTGTAGGCAACGATCGCAGGCGTGTCAGATGCACAAAAGAATTCCCCTTGGCCAAAACCAATTACCAAAGGTGCTTGTTGGCGCACAACAATCAATTCATCGGGGAAGTCAGCAGAAATAACTGCAAGTGCAAACGCCCCGCGCAAGTGGTTAACGGCTTGGCGAATTGCTTCTAAGAAGGGAGAGGAGGCAGATGAGGCAGATGAGGGAGGAAGATTCTTTAAAAATTCGGCGATGAGATGGGGAATGACTTCGGTATCGGTTTCAGACCGAAATTCGTGTCCTTTTGCTTTGAGTTCTTCGCGTAACTCACGATAGTTTTCGATAATGCCATTTTGCACCACCGCCACTCGCTTTGCCGTATCCAGATGGGGATGGGCGTTGTACTCTTCTGGTTTACCATGAGTTGCCCAGCGAGTGTGACCAATACCAATTTGGGCAGGAGTTTCTATTTGTTCCAGTTTAGAACGCAGGTTATGAAGTTTGCCTTTTGCCCGTACACAAGTTACCTCACCTTCCCAAATAGTGGCAATTCCAGCAGAATCGTAGCCTCTGTACTCTAGTTTTTCCAGCCCAGCCAGTAAAATGTCTGTCGCCGCTTGAGTGCCTATATATCCAACAATTCCGCACATTGTTCACACCACTTTTTTTCAGGATGATTAAATCCAGTATAGTGTTTACCACAAACTCGACGTTTTGCAAAGAAAAAAGGGAGTAATTTACTCCCTCTACCACTAGGTATTGTTATAGACTTTAGGTTTTTTTACAGCAGATTCCCCGTCAGCTTTTGACTTGACGGTACAAATACGGCTTCTAAGATTTAGATACCCAGAGATTTTATCCCCAATCTAAAATTGCGATTTCATCAAGAGTGCTGAGTTCCGAGTTCCGAGTTCCGAGTGAAGAATCAAAAAATTGTATTTGTGATTTACTTCTTTTTATCTCAGCACTCAGCACTCAGCACTCAGCACTCCGATCAGCACTCAGCTTTTTAGTAGGCTAGACCCATACTGCGAGTTGTTTCAGCGCCCAGGTAAACCCGGATGCTCAAAAAGTCGGTGGGACAAGCGGTTTCGCAGCGCTTACAGCCCACGCAGTCTTCTGTACGGGGTGAAGAGGCTATTTGAGCAGCTTTACAGCCATCCCAAGGAACCATCTCAAGTACATCAGTAGGGCAAGCGCGGACGCATTGGGTGCAGCCAATGCAGGTATCGTAGATTTTTACGGTATGAGACATTGAAAAAACGGCTCCTTTCGAGTGTTCTTCTCTGCGAAAGAATCATAATCAACGCATAGTCTACCGCAGTGGTTGATAGGCCGTAATCAAAAGGCTACATAACTTCAAACAATGTAATAAGCACCCAAGATATTTGTTTTTGCGCGATTGTCCCATTGACTTATTAATCAGCAACATCACAGGAGCGTATTTATCCCAGTGATATACCATGATGGGGTTGAATAGTAAAGACAGATGAAACAAAAGTCAATTTACAAAACTAGATGAGAAAGTTATCTATGCTACTTATTGATTGGTAACTATGTACCGTCAAATAGAGCCAATCTATAACGAAATGTTAACTGTTAATCGAAAGTGCCAAATTAATTTTATGGGTAATAATCTGATTTTGCGATCGCTACTTCTCCGTGTAAAAAGAAAAAATTTGGCTATCTAGGTGACATAGAAAGTTGTGACTATTACTGTTTAACACTGCTTTTTCTATGTAAATGCTCAATTTAGAGACTGCGATCGCAGCTATGTTTTTGAGCGATCGCAGTCAGTAATTGTAAGGAAATGCTCACAGATAACTTGTATATTTGACTGTTCAAGTCTGGCAATCTCATAAATTTTACTCCTAGAGTTCAGAGTATTTCCGAAATTGCAAATTCATCATTTATAAGGGGAATTTCTGTTTGAATTTTTGGCTCACAAGGCATCACTTCCAGTTGTTCTTCTGGATTCTTAACATCAGGCAATTTATCTTTTATATACTCACTTTCTCGGATTTGTCTAGCAATACTTTCTAACAGCCAAAGCTGTTCTTCTACAGACAAGGCAAGGATGGAGCGCTCAATTTCTAGTAAATTTGACGATATCATTTTGTTGTTGATTCCTAGTAAGGTGTATTTTTCAAAGATATTATATTCAGTCTATCTGGTTAACCTAGAGCATCGCAAATTCCCGATCATTTTCCCCACGCCTATCTTTTCACAAATCATAAGAGATTGCTAGAAATAACTAGAAGCCAATTCTATGACTTTTTAATTAGGTATTCCTGCTGAAGTAAAATGTACGCTAAACTGGCTACATGAATTACGAAACAGCTCGGAAACTCCTCATAGATCAGACAATCACAACCGAGGAAAACCCAGATGCGCTGTTAACGCGTATGAAACAGGGGAAACCACCGGTACCCGGTCAGATCACTTCGATTTTATTAGCATTGAAAGTGGTGTTTGAAGCCCTCAAAGATGCAAAGAGCCTAGACCGAGAACTGGCTTTGGCCCTTTATCAGTTAAGTATTAAGGCGCAACAGCTATTTGGCGCAGGGCGTAAAGCTGGCATTGATTGGCCGCCACTTCTGAAAGAAGATTTGCTACGCATTTCCTTAGCATCTGAAAGTATCTTTTCGGGTACATGGCAAACCCTAGCTCAGATGGAGTTGGGGAAGTTGTAGGATAGGGATTGAGTAATCTTTTAACGAGAAGGGATACAGGGATGGAGGGATGAGGGAGACAAGGGGAATAACCAATGCCCAATGCCCATTAACGAATTTGCAGTTCCTTTTCTAATTTGTCTAGGTCAGTTTTAAGCAAAACCGTCATTTGACCAGTAAAAGCTTTGCCAGTCTTGGGTTGGGCAATTTCCACCCAATATACATAGCGATCGCCTACTCGTAATTCTCCCTTCAAGGCTTCCCGAATCGGAGTTCTGGCTAGACGCGCTGAGTTAACTACCTTTTGGTTGGGATATTGATACACGACTTGGGCGCGATCATAGTCTTGATAAATCTCTAAGCCATAAATTACCCGCAAGGATTCTTGAAGGCGCTCAAATGTCATGCCGTTAATAGCATCATACATAGCAATGCGTTCAGAGCGAATTCTGCCTCGGTCTTTAGAAAACTCCACCCTACCAGGAGGCAATACCGACGCTTGAAAAGTGAATCGTTGGGCGGCTGTATCAGTCTTTTGTACAAATAATTGTTCTCCACTCCTGGGGCGGAGTGTGGGATGTGCTTTAATCCAGGTGCCTACTTCTTCTGTACTTTGCCCTGGTAAAGCATTAGCTTGGGAATCAAAAAGCGTTCCTACGCACAGCCAAGGCACTAGAGAAAAAGGCAAAATTAAGTAGTTAAGTAGAGATTTTTTGAGCATTTTGCTGTTCAGGATTTTATAGAAATTTCCCAATTCGGGAGTAACCATAGTCTTCCCGTTTTTCAGCAAGATTATTTCAAGCGTCAACCTAACTTAAGACATCAGGGATCTTACTTATCAACGCTTTATCATAGAAAAAGCCAAGGAATGGAATTGTTATGAGTATTACATTTAGCCCAGAGCAAGAACAAATAATTCAAGTTTTGCTAGCAACAGGTCAATTTAACAATGTTGATGAAGTAATTCAAACTGCATTGCATCTTTTAGCAGAAGAGACTCTTTCTCAGCAAGTATGGCTAGAAGAAACTCGCACCAAGATTGATGAAGGGATAGCATCACTTGAAAAGGGAGAAGGAATTGATGGTGAAACTTTTGTAAATCAGCTTTTAACACAGTTGAAGCAAGCAAAAGAGGCTTAGGAATGAATCGGTACATTATCTCACTCCCTGCTTCTCGTGATTTACAAGCGATCGCAGATTATTTCGCCGTAGAAAATGTTGAGGCTGGTGAGCAACTTTTATATGCGTTTAATCAAAAATGTCAACAACTCGTTAGCTTTCCGAATATGGGACGAAAATACGAGGATTTGCGTCCCAACCTTAGAGGACTTCCACTGGATGGGTATATTATTTTTTACATGATTATTGGTGAAGGAATTGAAATTGTCAGAGTTGTCAGTGGCAGACGCAACTTAAAATCTCTGTTTGCAAATCCAGAAAAAATGTGATTTATAACTAGTTGTTAAATATCCTATTATGACTGGGAACACTATGAATGAGCTTACTGACTCGCAATGATTGGTTGAACGAGAAAAGTTTGCTCCGTTAATTCCAGAAAATATAGGAGTACATTTATGGTGTCATGGCTTACAGCAGCACAGTGGAGATGTGTTCAAACTTTCACGGGACATCAAGGATTGCAGTCTGGTGTGAACTCTGTTGCTTTTAGCTCTGATGGGCATTTGTTAGCCAGTGGCAGTGACGATAAGACAGTTAAGCTGTGGGATTTGCAAGCAATGCGTGAGATCCAGACACTCACTGGTCATAGAGGTCCTGTTCGCCAAGTCGCATTCCACAACAAAGGTGATATTCTTGCCAGTGCTTCTTTTGACAGAACTATCAATTTGTGGGAAGTGACAAGTGGCAGAAAAATTAAAACGCTTTTTGGCCACTACGATGAAGTATCCTCAATCTCTATTAACTCGTCTACCAATCTGATGGCTAGTGGCAGCAACGATGGAGATGTGAAACTGTGGAATTTGACGACTAAAGAGGAGATTAAAACTCTATCTAACTCAAATCCTCAAATTATCGAGGCAGTTGCATTCAGCCCTGATGGGAAAGTACTTACCAGTGGCGGATGGGACAAGACTGTAACACTATGGGATGTAGAAACTGGACAGTTAGCGCGTAAATTTTCAGCCCATTCACAGAAGATCCGTTCAATCACTTTCAGCCCCAACAGTCAAATTTTAGCGAGTGCGAGCAACGACAAAACTATTCGATTATTTGATGCGTCGAGTGGGCGCGAAGAAAGTTTGCAAGGTCACTCTAAGGCAGTAGTATGTGTGGCTATTGACCCAAGTAGCACAATGTTAGCAAGTGGAGGTGATGATAAGGAAATTAAGATTTGGGACTTAAAAACCAAGAAAGAAATGTGTACTCTTTCTGGTCATGAGTCCTACATTATGTCTGTTGCCTTCAGTCCAGATGGAAAACTTTTGGCTAGCAGCAGTCATGATAGAAGCATTAAGATTTGGCAACGTGGATAGATTGTCAGCAGTCTAACATCGCTAGTTCAAGCATCAAAGACGAGGATCGTCTACAGGTGGATGCCAGCCTCCTTGTATCCATAACTGCCTAGATTCTTGGATAAATCCTTGGTTGTGAAATTCATCATTGATATCTAGTCGATGACAAGTTGCTCGACCTGTAGCACTTTTGCCAACGATCTTTAGTCCATCGCCTGTCCAGATGAAGTGATCTACCCACCGTTGCTGACGAGGATTGAATAGGGCGACTTCTTGCTGAGTTTGAGGATCAACGCCAGTTGTGAAATTGTAACGACGCTCATTACAGCGACGACAAGCTAGAGCTAAGTTGTTAGCTTCATCTGAACCACCTAATGATTGTGGAACAAGATGATCGATTGTAAAGCGATCTGAACTGGAGCGTTCTGGAGAGTGGCAATATTCACACAGATATTTAGCTCTTTCGCGCACAAACTGCCGAGTGCTATCTTTAACACCCACGATTGGCAATCAGTTTAGCGTTAACAAAAGTTAGGATGCGTTCTAGTTCAGCAATTCCAGCATATTCGGCTTCTTCTTCAGGAGTCAGCAATTCAGCTTTCCGTTTCTCAAGCAATTCTTCTAGACGAGTATGTAACTCATCTGTGAACTTAGCAAGGTTAACATTATCAACTTTTTCAATGGTGATGCCAGAACGTAGCCATGATGAAGGCTCAATCATCAATACTGGGGTAATGACTTGAGGAGTCATAGTAATTTAGCCTAAGTCTGTGTTGCTATATCTAGTTATTGTAGTGTGCCTGATGAATTGCTCGCCAAAATACTAAGGAATCATCGCTACCTTAATTACTTTACGCGCCTTCATCTCACAAAACACCTGTTCTAAATCTTTTAATGGTCGCTGTTCACTAATAAGTAACTCAAAGGGAATTTTGCGACTAGCTATCAATGATAACGCCGATCGCACATACTCTGGTGTATTATGAAACACGCCTTTGATGGTAAGTTCGCTATAGTGTAGCTGTTCTGTATTCACAGTAATGCTTGTATCCCGTGGACATCCACCGAATAAGTTGACTGTTGCACCAGGACGAGCGCAGGCGATCGCAGTTTCCCAAACACTTGGTACACCAGTGGCTTCAATCACCACATCTGCGCCCCATCCTTGGGTAATTTCTTTCACTACACTGGGAATATCCGGGATTTGATGATAATTAAAGGTCTGGGCTGCACCCAATTTCTGACCAATTTCTAACCTGTGGTTATTACCTCCCCACAGCAAAACCTCAGCTTTCTCACTCAACGCCGCCACAAACATTAGCCCGATCGCCCCATCTCCTAAGACGACTACTTTATCTTTGGACTTAATATGAGAACGCGCTACACCATGCAATACACAAGCTAAAGGTTCAGTCATGGCTGCCAATTCCCACGGCAACTCATCGGGAATCTGCAACAAATTATGCTCTACTATCGGTGCAGGAATTTTCAGGTATTGGGCAAAGGTACCATTATTCCATGTCAAATTTGGACATAAAGAATATTCTTGACGTTGACAAAAAAAGCACTTCATGCATGGAGCAGAATTATTAGCGACAATGCGATCGCCTACTTGCCAATTTGTCACCCCTGCACCCAAGGCAACAATTCGCCCAGCAGCTTCGTGACCAAACAGCGTCGGTAGTTTTAGCATTTTGGCATGACCACCACGCCGCCAAACTTTCAAATCTGTACCACAAGTTGTTGCTGCCCCCACTTGGATTACAACTTCGCCAGCCGCCGGAGTGGGGTCAGGAACTTGCTCTAGGCGTAAATCTTCTTGCCCATAAAGTAAGGCTGCTAACAAAACTTTAAAACCTATCAATTAGCTACATCCGATTTTACCAGTTGCAGCTAATTGATAGGTCTAAACTAAATCAGTATTGATTTTTAGTAGGTTTTATATGAAAAACTAGGTATTCACCGCTGGCTGGGGAACCACTCCAGTGTTCCGGGTTTCCACATTAGGCAGGCGAGTAACAGTTAACAGCGGTACTTCTTGTCGGCACGACAGGCAAAACCAATATAGTTCACCATGACGGGCATGACGCAGGAGGGAACCACCGCAGCATGGGCAGGTGTTGGCTCTCGTACTCATACCAATGTCCTCCTTAAAAAAATTGTTGTTTTAAGCTCAGTAAAAAAAGCAGTTATTAAAACTGGATGTTGGCTGCATGAATGCGGCCATTCGATTCTAGGTGGTCTTTAATAATTTGTCTGTAAACAGCTTCATATCCGTTAACCATTTGGCTAACACTAAAGTTATTTTCCACATATTTTCGGCAGGTTTGACGATTGAGTTCCAAAGCTGGTGGAATCATTGCTGCCATTTCTGCATAGCTTTTGCAGATAAAACCTGTTTTGCCGTGAGCAATCACTTCAGGTACGGAACCGAAATTCATGGCAATCACTGGTGTACCAGTTGCCATTGATTCAATCATTACTAAGCCAAAAGGTTCTTGCCAATTAATGGGGAAAAGAGTTATGGCAGCATTGCCCAGAAGTTCAGTTTTTTCGGCGTGGGTAATTTCACCTAAATATTCGATTTGCTGACCATCTATGTGGGGGGCAATCTCTTGTTCAAAAAACTCAGAGTCTTTGATATCAACCTTTCCTGCCATCTTCAAGCGCCAACCACTCTGTTTAGCAATGGCGATCGCATGTTGCGGCCCTTTCTCTGGTGAAAAACGACCTAAAAATACCAAATATAAAGGTTCTGACGGTTGGGCTACAAATGGGTAATCTGCTAGCTCAATTCCGTTATAAACCGTGTCAATATAATTGAGATCGATTTGACGCTGCGAGTTACTAATACTGACATAAGGTTGCTTTTGGTGGTAGCTAAATGCGTGACGGTTGTCAGTCGTAAAATTATTATGCAGCGTATGGACTGTAGAAGTTGCTGTTATCAAACTCGCTAAAGGTAGTGCCGAAATCCCTACATGAGAATGGATAATATCGAATTGGGCAGCATCTTGGTAAACTTGGCTCAGTTCTAGCATTTCGTACACTGCATACTCTTTCACATTTGGGTCTGAGCGCAATGCACGCGGGTAAACGGCTTGTAAATTAGCCAAAGTTTGAGAATCGCCAGAGGCAAATAAAGTTACCTTGTGACCGCGACGAACAAGTTCATCAGTTAAGCGACTCACTACCAGTTCTATTCCTCCATAATTAGGAGGTGGAACCCTTTCCCATAAGGGGGCAACTTGAGCGATTTTCATACGTTTTTTTGGTTCAGTCTATGAAATCATCCTCAATAATGAGCTACATCATTATTTTATGAGGAAAGAGCATTTCTACTTACTATTTTGACATTTAAATTAACCTAACAGGCTAGCAAAAACGCAATAATAGTTAACCGTACCGCAAACTTTCTACCAACAAATCTAACGGTCTATCGGTGAAAGTCAATCCTGACCTACACTTCTAACCTATCGCTAATCTATTACTTGTTGCATCTGTCTTGGGGATCATAATGCAGTAAAATATTTTGTAGCAGAACTTACAAAATTGAATATTTTGTAGCTGACAATACTAAAATGTTCAATAGGATCAAATAATTCAAACTGTGTTTAAGGGAAATTAGGAAATGAAACAGGAATTATAAATATTAAGTAATTGTACAATAATTACATAATTTGTAATTAGTAATTTACAAAAATTCTGATAACTAACTAATGAAAATCGCTACTTGGAACGTCAACTCAATTCGCACTCGCCTTGAACAGGTTATCGATTGGTTAACCCTGAATCCTGTTGATGTTCTCTGCTTGCAAGAAACCAAGGTTATGGATGCTGAATTTCCGCGATCGCCTTTTGAGGAATTAGGCTATAACCTTTATATATCAGGACAAAAATCCTATAATGGCGTAGCCATAATTAGCCGCCAGCCACTTTTAAATGTAAGTAGCGGGTTTAGGGCAATTTTGCCAGATTTACACCACGAATGGGACGAGCAAAGGCGAGTGATTACAGGTGTAATTGATGGTATTCGGATTGTGAACTTATATGTTCCCAATGGTGCAGCAGTAGGAACTGAGAAATACGAGTATAAAATGCGCTGGTTGACAGCGCTACATGAGTATTTGCGATTGCTTGTGCTGTCACACCCTGCAATTTGTGTGTGCGGAGACTTCAACATTGCCTTAGAAGACAAGGATATTCACGAGCAGGTGAGTACAGAAAATCACATTATGGCAACAGAAGCAGAGCGCCAAGCCTTACGGGATATTCTGAAACTGGGATTTGCCGATGCTTTTCGCAAATTCACCACAGAAGGCGGAAATTATAGCTGGTGGGATTATCGCGCCGCCGCCTTCCGTCGCAACTTAGGTTGGCGGATTGACCATCACTATCTCACACCTATCTTGTATGAGCGTGCTAAAAGTTGCATCATCGATGTCGCACCCAGAAAATTAACCCAACCCAGCGACCATACGCCGGTAATTGTGGAATTTTGAATTGATTATTGGGCATGGGGCATTGGGCATTGGGCATTGGGGAAAAACTTGCTGCAACTTCTCCTATGCTCCTTTACTCCCTTATCTCCATGCCCTATGCCCTATGCCCCATGCCCCATGCCCAATTAATCAATCAATTTAAAGGCTTATATATATCCTCAGAACTGGGATTGAGATAAGGACGCTGTAAATCTATTAGATGCCGCGCAAAGTGTTGGTCAATCGTCCTCATCCGTTCTTCCATCGCATTCTTACCTTTTTGCCAAGCTTCCAACAAAGCATTAGCGACGATTTGACAACGGTTCATCCCAAAACTTTCCTGTGCGGCAAATTTTTGGGTTGGTTCTTCAGCTAAACCTAACCCTGGGGCTAAAAATTTCGTAAACAAAGGGATTTCGGGCTGGAAATGGGATTGATTTTCTTGA
The DNA here is from genome assembly GCF_014023275.1 of Nostoc edaphicum CCNP1411. NCBI lineage: Bacteria > Bacillati > Cyanobacteriota > Cyanophyceae > Nostocales > Nostocaceae > Nostoc > Nostoc edaphicum. Next base: position 2,826,852 of record NZ_CP054698.1, on the reverse strand, counting down.
TAAACAGCCTGAAGAATTGTGCGAATTGCTGGATAGTCGGGGAGTTCAAAATAGAGTAGCCCCGAATCATAACGTCCGTATGCACAGGGATTGTGGAGAACTTGAAAGCTAAAGGGAATCGAGGCTGCATTCAATTGCAGTGTCAAGCTTTCCATGAGAGCGATCGCACCTGATGGCGTAAAGTTAAAGTAGATTCGCCCTGCTCCTAAATCAACATCGGGGTTACTTTGCTGTTCCTGTCCGACATTGCTAACTGCTAAGTAACAACCGTTTTGCAGTCGATTTTTGGGCATCCAGATTGCTACCATATCACCCACTTTGGTAGATTTCTTACTGGATTCTAGATGGCAATCTGGCTCAACATAAAGTGTTAAACCGCCTTTAGTCACCGCCATAGTCCCATCAGGTTCTTTCCGCAACACCTGCCATCTAGAGTCAAAGTAACCTATGCCGTGATTACTGGCGTGCAGCTGCTCGTAAAAGTCCCAATCAATTTCTAAAATGGAATTATCTGCTAAATTATCCTTTGGGGAGCGATTAGTACTATCAGTATTGACTGCTAAAGTAGTTTGCAGAGAGCCATTGTAATAGATTCCATAGAGAAAATTTCGTAGTAGTAAAGTCAGATACTTCTGTTGTAAATCTACGGAATTTTGCTGAAATCTGTCGGCTATTTTAGTCGGTAGAGCAAAGGGTTGATAATTGGGATGGTAAATACAAAAATTTGACTCAATCTGGATATTCTTAGCAATATCAAATAGAGAAGTTAGGGGTTGATTGATAGAGGAATTTAGCATTAATCCATTCAGAAATCAAACTTTAACAAAATAGAATTCAGGAGTCAGAATACAGAATTCAGAATTGGGTGTTCTTTTGAAATTGTTCTGCTACCTATTGCTAACAACCACGCAGCCGAGTTTTTTCGTAATAAATGCGAAGTAATTGCTGTTCTTTTACAGGCTGAGGAAATTTATGAATCTTTGCTACAGGATTCAGGATTTCCGACTCTGATATCCCGAAAATTGTCAGTACAGCTTGCTCCGGCATCGTGAGTAGACTTTTAGCTACTTGGAGCATACAAATATCAGCATTATTAAAGTATTTCCGGCACGTAATCATATCTTGAATTTGATGAATCAGTGCCAGTCCCGCAAACTGGATAACGCGCAAAATAAAGTCACTGCGGTATTCCAAAATCATGGGGAAAGCATTCACATAAGCCCTAATCAAGGCAATAAGTGAAGGTTGTAAAATCTCTAACGGTGTTAACGCCAAATGTAGAGATTCTTCTAACTCAATGGTGGGGTCTACTACGAGGCTGTTGAGCCAAATTCCTAAGTAGCTTGCCAGTAAAGTTCCTAAATCAAAAGCTGGGTCTCCCCAAGAACAAGCTTCCCAGTCAATTAGTCGTACTAGACAATTGTCTAGTTGCTCCCATCTGGAATGAACCAAAATGTTGCTCAATTTCAGGTCGTTGTGAGTCAAGCAGCAAGGATTCCAGTCATAAGCCAAATCTGCGATCGCAGATTCTAAACTCTCGTACTGTTGATAGAGAACATAGAATTTTAGTGCATCCGTGGGAATAGCCCCAAAAATCTCCGGCCCAATTGACCCTACCCCTTGGGCTGGATTGTAAAAGCCATAGCGAAACTCTCCTTGGGGAGCAGTTGCCATAAAATCCTTATATTCTCGGCGGTTGTAGGTGGCGCGATGCAGTCCCGCCAAAGTCGTGCCGATAGCTGAAGCAATTTCTTGTGGAAAAATCTCATTGTTGTGGTACAATTTCGCAAGTTCTAGATACTCACTCAGATAATTGCAGACAAGAATAGAATTTTCTTCGTCAAAATGCACCACCAATGGTGCGATCGCTGAAGTATTACCTAGAACTGGAAACTGTTGGAGGAGTTGGTGAAATAGCCACTCCTGAAACAATTCATGAGGCGCGGCGTCATTGTTGTTAACGTTACGTTCTTGTTTAATTAGCAGTTTACGATTATCTGCTAAAGTCACTACTAAATTGAAATTGCTCTTACTATTTCCTGGCAACTCAGATTTGTCTGATGGGTTATCTTCTGAGCTACACAGACCCGCGTCTTGCAGATACTGGATAACGTTATGAGAAGACAGTGATAATACCATGTATTATTTCCTACTTCATTAAATTACTTAAACTTATCTCTGTCAAATTTGCTTGGTTTTAGCAGCTTTCCGTAGATAGGAACTAGTGCAAGAAGGCAGGGGGCAGAAGGAATACTGGTGATTTCACCTATTTTTAGCCTTTTTCAACTGGATAGTTATTTATGCCAAGCTGCACTAATGTGTGAATAACAATAAAGATTTGTACAATCTACTAATATCCCATCTTTTGGATAAAAACCTGCCAAAATGGCACCAACTCCTTTATAATTGCTTTAAAATTTGCTCCCAAATCCAGTGACATCTTTACACTTTATCAGCATAGTTACTTAGACACTCTAGAGTAAGTTTTGTGGTAGAGCCGTTTGATGTAGCTCCATCCCCTTTTTGTGGCGGAGAAGCATCCCCAGCAAAAAACTGATTGGCAACAGATGTTGTTTGATGTTCAGTAGCCATTCTAAAAGCAGCGAAGAATTTCAGTAATCCTTCGCAGGACAAAGCATGGCATTCAACGCTATTACTTTTATTTATCATCACCAAGCCAAAAAAACCGGACTTTTTGGGCGGTTAGTAATTATTTTTTTATTTAAATTTGAGAATTTGTGCCTGAAATCCTTGTTATGACGTTATTTGTGTGACCTACAAATTGTAGATGACTATGAGCGATCGCAAACAAAGGCTACATGAGCGCATCTTATGGAACTGCACTTTTGTCAATGACTAATGAATAAATCGGTAGACGGCTATTCTCAGCCACTCTTTTTGTTGGGATGGTATTCTTGTTGATTTTCTTCGAGAATGCTGGAAGTTATCAGGCAAGGGTAACAAGTCATAGTAATATAAATGTACTAGTATAATTCAAGGCAAAGAAAGTCATGCCATGTCAAAAAAACAGGAGGGTGGTTATTACTTAGAGACTGATGCTACCTTAAAGCCACAATTTGATGCACCATCACCGCCAATGCCAGCATACCCAAAATCGTCATTAATCCCGCAGGCATAAACTTACGTGTTTTTGCAAGTCTAAATGCAAAGAATACTACTAAAACGGCAGTAACCAATACTGCTAAAATTGAACCCCAGGCTTGCCCTTGGAGTTGAAAGTAAGCGGCAAATATCAGTAATAAACCACTAATGCTGCCACTTAGGAGTGAAACTTTACTAGTAGCTTGAATGTATCCAATAATGCCACCAATAATCGATAATATGCCGTAGGCAAAAGCAGCAACTATACTTAAATTCATTGTTAAAACATCTATAGACTTTGACTTTACTGCCAGGGTCAGCAGACAATTTACCATAGCTATTTAGCTATACCACACAGTTGATTGATGGATAATCAAGCGATGCCAATGGCAAGTACTTCCTCATATACAAAGGTTCAATATCTCCAGCGCCAAGCAGCCTCACTTTTACTGCACCAATCTGTTCTGCAAGGCGAAGTGGGGGTGGCATTTCTGGAACTATTGCAATCTATACGTTACACTAACGTCGATGCACGAGGTTGTCTCCAAGCTTACGGAACTTACTTTCACGCTTTAGCCGCTAGAAATCAAAACTGGGAAGATTATTTAATTACTCAACTTCTCTTCTGTGAGAATCCTTTTACAAGGCTGGCTGGAGTGCGAGAATTTGAAGATTTACCCCCAGCTTTAGTAGCAGCAGTTCAGCATGATTTACAAATATTGCAAAGTCTCTACGAATGTAGTAGCGCTTCTTTGAGTGAGTGGGTACAAGGCGTTACTCAGATGCCGATTTCACCAGTAGTGTGGTATAAAGAGCAAGAATTTGTAGGAGTAGAGACAAAGTTCGCTAAATATCTACAAGAGTTAGATAATTGGGCTGATGCTGTAGAAGAGTTAGCAGCTTATTATCGGCAATGTGGCTCTGGTTTATTTGCAGAATATCGCGCTTTACGCTGGCAAGCTGGCCAGTTTATTGGTATTCGTTATTCTGACCCGGTTAAACTGAGTGCGCTTGTCGGTTACGAGTCTCAAAAAGATGCTTTGCTGAAAAATACAGAGTTTTTATTATCAGGAGAGATGGCACTGCACGTATTACTTTACGGTAGTCGCGGTTCTGGCAAATCTTCTTTGGTGAAATCTTTGTTGAATGAATATAGCAATCGCAGTCTTCGCTTGTTGGAAGTAGCAAAATCTGACTTAAAAGAACTACCAGAAATTGTGGAACATTTACGGGGCGTGTCACAAAAATTTATTATCTTTGTCGATGACCTTTCATTTGAAGAAGATGATGATGCTTTTAAAGCACTCAAGGTAGTTTTAGAAGGTAATTTAACCGCGCGGCCTCAAAATGTAGTGGTGTACGCTACTTCTAATCGCCGTCATTTGATTCGGGAGTTTTTTGTGGATAGACCTGCACCCAAGGATAACGAGGAAATCCATGCTTGGGATACGATGCAGGAGAAGCTTTCGTTTAGCGATCGCTTTGGTTTAACCTTGACCTTTGAACCAGCCAATCAGAAAACTTATTTAAAAATTGTACAACATCTAGCCGCACAAGCTGAAATTGATATTACCCAAGAAGATTTGGAATTTCAAGCATTACAATGGGCAACTCGCCATAATGGTCGTTCTGGACGGACAGCACGGCAGTTTGTTGATTTTTTAAAAGCAGATTTAAAACTTTTTAATGCAAATAACAATACATCCAACACCTAGTATTAAAATTATTTTATTAATGATTGCACTTTTTTATTATTTACACAACAATGTTATGTAATAGTAACTAGAACTACAGATTTCAGAACGACTATGTTACCAAATTTTGAAATTATTTCTTATTTCACAAAACAGAAAAACAGATTAAAAAGCATTTTTGTTAAGTATTTAATCTGGATGCATTTTTTTAATTACGAATTAGTATGAGAGCTACTTATTCTGATAATTTAACTACGTTAAAAAACAGCAATATGCAATCAGTAATGATCAGCAATCGATTTATACTAGTGATAGTTGCCTTTAGTGTGAGTTTTGGTCTTAGCCTTGTCCCAAGCTGGGATTTTAATAAAGCTTTTCTCACAGGTGTAATTACTGCCGCTACTATCTATACTACAGCATTATTCATAGATAAGCGACGCAGAAATTATGAAATGTTTGTCTTAGGTTCTCTCCGCAAGCGAATTAAAGATATGGAGGGATTAAAGGCTCGTATTGTCAGGGAAGTCAATCAAATCGAAGAACATCATAATTTATTGTACGCTGAATCACAACAACTGCAAAATCAAGTTATAGAAAGCCGCAACCAAAGGGATAGTCTACATCGAGAATTAAGAACATTTGCAGGACAAAAAAAGCAGTTAGAAACCGAAATTAGTAGCCTGCAAACTGAAATTAATAATTTGCAGAACAATCAAACAGAATTGAACAATGCTTTTTCTGTACTCACAGCTGAGAAGCGCCGTCTAGAGTCAAATTGTAATGTATCTCGCGCTGAAATCGCCCAGTTACAAAGTCAAATTTCCCAACTCCAACAGGAGAAACAAGAAGTTGAAAGCAATTTAACTCTTTTAGGCAGACTAAAACCCCAATTAGAAGAAAAACTATACGAACTACGAATTGCAATTCAAGAGCTAGAAGTTGAGACAACCCAAAAAAATCAATTGCTGATAGCGACAAAAACCGAAAGAGAAAATATCCAAGTTATCCTGAACTCTTCACAGACCCTAATAGCAGAACAAAAAACTGAATTACAGCAGTTGCAAGGGCAAATTTCATTATTGCAAGAAGAACGAGATTCATTGCAAAATCAAGTATGGGAATTACTCCAACAACTAGAAACCTTCAATCCAGAACCTTTGGCGGATAATTCCCAAGAAGAAGATACTGAATTGTTTCCTTTTTCTGAAATAATGGAAACTTCAGCAATCATAGAAAATTCGGATGTTGATACATCAGAGAATATACCTGAAGAATGGACTAATTTTTTAGAAAATCTCCCAGGATACGAACTACAAGTATTAAAAGCTATAGTCGATCAAGATAATCCCAATGCTGCTATTAAAAAAATTGCCGAAGCAAACATCACTATGCCAAATCTCTTAATCGATTCTATAAATGAACGAGCAAATGATACTATTGGTGAATTAATAATTAACACAGATTCGGAAAGTCTAGAGGTTTATCCTGAGAATATTATCCATGTCAAAAAAATGATTGCAATGCATGAAAGTCTCATGGCTAGACATGCTTCGTCAAATTAAATTATTATTGCCGTCGTCAGATTAGTATAAGGTGAATATGTATCTTATCTATCTACTGCGTGCTTCTGCGTTTAGAATAAAGTGAAATTTAAGACATGGCAAAGCTCAAAATCTCGAAAAAAATCTCCACTGCTTTAATCAATTCCCTTGGTGCGGGGGTAGTACCAAGAGTGGGAGTTGAATATATAGCAGTAGGTCGAGAAAAAGAACTAAAAAGCCTATTACAAAATCTTGATGATATTGCAGAAGGTGTCGCAGCATTTCGCTTCATAATTGGTAACTACGGTTCTGGGAAAAGTTTTTTACTACAACTAATTCGTAACCGAGCGATGGAGCAAGGTTTTGTAGTAGCTGATGCTGATTTATCCCCTGAACGCCGATTAGCTGGAAGCAACAATGAAGGTGTAGCTACCTATCGAGAATTAATGAGCCACCTAGCTACAAAAACTCGTCCTGATGGTGGTGCTTTAGTCTCGATTTTAGAAGGATGGATTAATAAAATTCAACAAGAAGTGGTTAAAGAAACTGAAATGCGTCCAAATGACGATGGTTTTGATGACCAAGTTGAATCGAAAATTAGGGAAGTAGTTCAGTATATTGAAGATTTAGTTCACGGTTTTGATTTTGGTAGCGTGATTATCGCTTATTGGCGTGGCTATCGAATGGATGATGATAATTTAAAAAATGCAGCGATGCGCTGGTTGCGGGGAGAATTTACTACTAAAGTTGAGGCGAAAGCAGCTTTAGGAGTGCGGGTCATTATTGATGATGATAGTTGGTATGACTATATAAAACTGTTTGCAAAGTTTGTCGCTGAGATTGGCTATAAAGGACTGTTAATTTTAGTTGATGAAGCTGTACACATATATCAAATATCTACTACAGTCACACGGGAAAAGAACTATAATCGACTCCTCGCAATGTTTAACGATACCATGCAATGTAAAGCAGAACATCTGGGTATTGTTGTTGGTGGAACAACTAAGTTTTTAGAAGACCCCAAACGGGGACTTTTTGCAGACCAAGCTTGGCAAAGACGCACAAAAGAAAGTCGTTTCGTAACACAAGCTAATGTTCAAGAACATTTAGGGCCAGTGATTCGGCTAAATCCGTTAAGTGAAGGAGAAATCTTGACGCTTCTGCAACGTTTAGCTGAGATTCATGCACTCAATTTTGGCTATGAACAGACTTTGACAAATCGTGAGTTGAAAGAGTTTGTGCAAGAAATTATTAATCGCTTGGGTGCAGAAGCATTAATGACACCAGGGGAAATTGTGCGAGATTTTATGAGTGTGCTGAATATTCTTCACCAAAATCCAGGGATTGTGTTTGGTGAATTAATTCACGGCTCTAAATTTAAACCTACTGCTATGGGTAAAGATGCAGATGTGGATGAGGATGGTGCAGCCGAATTTAGTCTGTAATTAATAATGAAGACACTAAGCCAAAAGAACAAGCAGATTGAAAAACTTTCTTGAGAATATTATTTAAATCTTTAGTTTTGGGTGACACTTTGCAAAGTTGGTAAGTTCTTCCACATTTAACTTGAGAGGGTTAACACGATTAAACTCTGGAAACTCGATACTACTTTGCTGATAACTCTAGCGACTAATATCGTCATCTGTGTGATGCCATTTCAAATACTAATGAGTAAAGCTTTAAAAAAAGTCGAAATTTCTCATCAAATTCATCTGTTTTCAGGATTGGTTAAAATAGCTTTTGGTTGATTAGCATTAAATAGAGAAGCAGACAACAGAATAATCGGTTTGTTTGTTTGGTTTTCTCCATAATGAACCATTCCGGCAGATTCACCTAAAGCATCTCCCACTGTAAGCTGTATAGTTTTCCCTTTTTGAAGAATGAATTCTGTGCCGTTAGCTTTCGTTACTTTAGCTTCTCCTTCCACAACAGCATAAGTTAAAGTTCCCGCCTCTACTCGTTCAATCTGCATTCCCGGATGAGTATGAGTAGGGAGTTTTGCCCTTGGTGCGATGGTATAGCGTACAAGCTCAAGAATCTGCTTTTTATCTTGAGTAGGATAACCACTCGCTAAAACTTCACGGGTAACAGATTGAGTGTAAGTATTGGGTGAGAACGTTTCTTGGTTATTAACAACTACACTGCCAAAAGCTAGAATAGCTAAGGGGAAAATCAGCGACAGTTTTCTCATATTAAAAGTTTTTTATTTGGGTAATACCTTTAATCAAATCATAATTTGGGATGAGTTAAACCGTGCAGATGGTACTCTGGTTGAGATTAAACTGACTGCGTTGTTTACCGCCGCAGGCATCGCAACAACTTAAATATTCATAAGTAACGTTAAAGCTATGAATTTTTGTAAGAAATCTATTGCAAACCAGTTGCGATCGCCTCAAATTGCTGCCAACAAAGGTACAATGCACGCGGTACGTGAAAACATCCTTTCCATTTGCCGCCTTTGAGGTTCAACAATACTTCCCCACGCCGATTGAGATAGCCAAACCATTCACCGTATTCTGCATCGGCAAAGTGTGACCAGGTGTAATCGTGCATTTTTTGATACCATTCCCAACACACCTCACGCCCGGTCAGGCGATAGCCCATTGCTAATGCAACCAATGACTCTAGATGAACCCACCACAGCTTTTGATCCCATTCCAGTTGTTGTGGAGGATGACCGTCTGCATCCATAAAGTAATACAATCCGCCGTACTCGCTATCCCAAGCAAAATTCAGGATATTTAGCACCACATCCACGGCTTGGTTAATAGTTTTGGTATCGTTTTTCCGACGCGCAATGTCCATGATAAACCACATAGCTTCGATACCGTGACCTGGATTAATCAGCCTTCCCTCAAAACAATCTATGTGGGAACCATCAGGGGCAACGTTTTCGTACATTAGTCCCCGTTTTGAGTCGAGAAAATCGGTCATCACTTCGTGGACAGTCTCAGCCAGGACATTTTCTAGTGTTTCCTTTGGCAGCAACCATTCCATTTCTAGAGTCAGGTTGGCTAAAATCATCGGTACAGCCAATGATTTCATAGGGCGTGTGTCAGGATAAGTTTTATTATATTTGCCTTTCGGGTTATCTTTGCGGCGTAATACGTTGTTATATGCTTGCATCGCCACATCCTTTGCCCATTCTTCGCCGCCAGCAAGTGCATATTGACTAAATGCCATCGCTGCAAAGCAGTCAGAAAAGATATTATAAGGTTGAACCAGTGGTTTTCCTTCACAAGTGAGGGCAAAGTACCAGTTACCATCACTATCTCTGCCATGTTGGGCGAGAAAATTAGCGCCGTTGCTGGCAATTTTTAGCCAGTTTTCGCGTTTTTCTAGCTGGTTGCAAAGCATAGAAAAAGTCCACACCTGGCGGTTTTGCAGCCAGATGAATTTGTCTGTATCATAAATTTTGCCTTCGCGATCGAGGCAGGTGAAATAGCCGCCTTGCTGCCAATCGAGAGAATATTTTTCCCAAAATGGGAGTACGTCGTTGAGGAGAGCGTTTTTGTAAAGTTCAGCGTAGGCGTAGCCAGCTGGAGGCATCGCTTGAAAGTCCTTCTCCATAAATTTCCTCCTCTTTTGTGCCAAAACCAACAGCTTAACAGTTATCACATTTTGGCTCAAACATGAAGCGTAGGCGTAGCCCGTCGTAGATATCGCCTCAGTCTCTTACAAGATTTAGCCAGCAGAAGCTATACTTCTATCTTGCGCCATTCTCAATAACCGTAGGGTAAGCATTATAGTATCAGCTCTACAAGTTTTTTAGATATGAGGTTGTTATGAGTCAGATTGAACGAGTTGCGATCGTTGGAGGAAACCACGGTAATGAGTTAACAGGAGTATATCTAGTCAAAAAGTTTCAGCAGTATCCTAATTTAATTAACAGAGGAAGTTTTGAAACTCTGGCATTACTTGGCAATCTCAAAGCTATTGAAGAAGGCAAGCGATACATTGAGAAAGATTTAAATCGTTGCTTCACTAATCAAAGCTTACAAAATACCCAACTCTCAAGTTACGAAGATACGCGGGCAAAAGAAATTCAACAGATATTGCAACCGCAAAATCTGCCTTTTGTGGATGTAATTATTGATTTGCACAGCACAACTGCCAACATGGGTTTAAGTCTGATTTTTTGTGATATGCACCCTTTCTTACTTCGGTTAGGCGCTTATTTGACTTCGATAAATCCGATGGTAAAGATTTTTATTAATCAACAATCTAGAGAAGGTGGTTTTCTCCGTTCTTTGTGCGAATTGGGTTTTGTGATAGAAGTTGGTGCTGTAGCTCAAAATATCTTAAACGCCGAATTATTTCAGCAAACAGAGCAACTTATGTATGCAATTTTAGACTATTTTGAAGGTTGCAACCAAGGTAATATTCCGCAGTCAAATAGTACGATTACATTCTATCAATACATTGAGACGATCGATTATCCTAGAAGCGATGCCTACGACGGGCTGCACCTACATGGAGAGATTCAAGCCATGATTCATCCCCAGCTTCAGTTTCGGGATTATGAACCTCTGCATCCAGGCGATCCAATGTTTCTGACTTTTGCAGGAAAAGATATTTTCTATGAGGGAGCGTCTACTGTTTATCCTGTTTTTATTAATGAAGCAGCTTACTACGAGAAAGGAATTGCGATGTATCTAAGCCAAAAACATCAAGAGGTAGTTTAATTTGTTCGCCCTTCTAACCAAGATTGCAAATCAGCCAAAGTAGTAAAATCAAGCAATGCCTCGCTCAAATCTACGAGAACAGGCAAAGATAAACCAGAAATGGAGGATCGCATTTCCTCAGACAGTTTTCCAAGCCGCTTAGTTAATTGTCGGGAAATAGCATTAGCCATCGCTTCTCGTCCTTCTTCTCGCCCTTCTTCTCGTCCTTCTTCTCGTCCTTCTTCTCGTCCTTCTTCCTTGATTTCTCGATAAACTCTCGTTTGCTGTAGTGTTATTCCTAGCATAGACTCTACCTCCGCTTGGCTCAATTGTTCAAATCTGTACATCATTATTGTCGTCACTATTTCTATTATGACGCGACCCTCTGCTAATGGTACTTCTTGATCAGTTCTTGTTAACAAATACCTTGCTTCTTCAGGTGCTTCTTCTTCCTCTATCGTAGTTAGTACCATCAGTGCTACCCATAAAGGTAATTGGCGAATATCCCCCAATTCATCCAAATACACCCGATGCACTTGGTTACTATTGAGCAATCCTCGATGAGGATAAATGTTACTTTGTTCGGTATTGCGAGATGGATAAATTACAACTGCTTGCCAGTCGTTAAATCTGGTGCGGTTGCGGTAGAAATATAGTGAAGATTCAGCAAATACTCTTTCATAAAGCTGTTCATCCTTTTGAAACTGTACTTCACAAAAATATACAACTCCAGGAGTCTCGCTTTCTGGTAGGAGAAATACCCCATCAATTTCAAATTTGGGTTCCTTGACAGCTACCGAATCAAATCGATAAGCATCTGCATTTGTTGGTGGATTTGTCAAGAGTTCAAATAAGAGAGTGGGGGATTGTTGAAACAGTTTGTAAAAAATTGAGTCTCGACGCATGGAGCATTTTATCTGATTAAATCTGCGATACATTTAATCACATATTCTTGTACATATAGCAATCCTGAATAAACAAGATCCCCGACTTCTTTTAGAAGTCGGGGATCTGTGGCTTGGTTAAGCTTACAGGTAATTGCTGTAAATACTCACCCCGCCAGCCGATACATAATCACTTTTCCTTTCCAATTTTCTTCCACAAATACTAAATACTCACCATTTGAACGACGAAAAGCCCGGATACCGTATGGTATATCAATCCAGCCACTTTCGCTGCCAACTTCTGGGCCTGGTTTTAACAGTTGTACTTGCACTCCCGTCTTGGCATTGTAGACATATACCTCTGCGGTTTTGACTGTCACGGCAAATACATAGTCTCCCGCCACACTCATAGCCGCCGTAGATACTTCGCGTTGGCCAGTGGTGTCGTAGGGAATCACAATTCGCCACTTGGGAGTACGATTTCCTTTACTCCAGTTGTCAAAACGGGCAATCTCAGATCCAGCAACTCCAGCATCGTCACCGAATGCAGGGTGATCTACTGTAAAGCCTGACAAATACATACTATCTGTTTCGGGGAAATATTCGATTCGCCGCAAGTCGTTAAATATGTTGGGAGTAGTTTGCTTTTCTATCGAACTATAGCTATAGATGGGGTTGCCTTTAGGATCTATTCCCTGTAAAGGATAGTGTCGAATGCCATCTTCGGTTCGCAAAGCTTTCCAAACATCTCCTTTGCTGTCTACCCACCAGCCGCCGATATAGGGATAATCTTTGCTGGTATCATATTCGTCCTTTTCAAATTTGCCATTTCCGTTGCGATCGCGCCAGATCCATTCCCCTTTTTCTGGTTGATGCGGTGGCCAATTTCCCTTGATAAATGGTTTATCGGCGCTATTTGTACCAACAAACATTCCGGCTGGGATGGCTACTTTGCCATCTGTGTCTGGGTTAAAACGATATATTTGCAGAAAGCTGTTATACATATCTGTGAGAAACAAAAACGGCTTCCCTTGGATGCGGCGAACAAAGGTTCCATCTGGCGATGTATGCAGACGTGGATCTTGAGGATATTTGAAAGCATTTAAAGTGTAGGCTTTGTAAGTCCATTGCTTACCAGCAGCCTTACTGTAATCCATCAGATAGTGTTCTTGTTTGGTGAATACATCTACACCATCAGTTTTAGGATCGGCATCTGCATTATCGACGAATATCAATCCTAGCGATCGCCACATGAGTTTTCCTGATGGCGAAAATTTCCGCAAATCTGTTCCTGATTTGTTGAAACCATTACTATTTATATAGATATTACCGGAAGCATCTACACCGACTCCGGTAAGTCCATAAAGTTTCAAATCTCGAACTTCACCAGCAACTCCTGCATAGATACCGCCTTTACAGCCGAAACTACCTGTTTGTACTGGCTGATCTTTGATGTCATAAATCAACATCTGCTGACGCGGCCCATTTTCTGCCACTAACAGCTTACCTTGATGATTAATTGCGATCGCAGATGGTTCAATGATATCTGCAATCTCTTGGGGTAATTGCTTTCCACTCTGGGAATAATGTAAAATTTTCGCAGGCTTACCACCATTTTTACTTTGAATAATCCACAGATTTTTTTGTGGATCAATAGTTATTGCTCCGGGATTCGCAACGGTAAAGCTGCGGAGTTCCTTCATCGTATCAGTATCATAAACACGAATCCGGTTAGCAGCAAAATCACTCACATACAACTCGCTTCCCAAAGTTGCTAATCCAGTAACTTCACTTTTAGTACTGGTAATCAACATACTTTTATCCCAACCACGCCCATTCGGAAACGGCGCAGGTTTTCCTGTCAAGTCATAACGCCTAACGGAATACCAAGTTGTTCCTTCTGGTGGGTAATCTTCTTTTGTATTGCCCCTCGAACCTTGAGTCATGGCAATGTAAATATATTTACTATTTGCTGTTACAGCTTTGCCACCACCACGACTCCAGCCGTGAGTATCCCCAAGAGCACCAATAACTTTACCATCTTTATAGATTCCTGCTTCTGTTCCTGCTTCATCCCAATGGCTGTTGGTATAAACTGTGCCATCAGGAGTAACATACATGCCCTCAATATTGTTTTGTATCCGCAGATTTCCACTGCCAATAGTATTACCTATCCACGATGTTTTATAGGTAAGCGTGGGTGTTCCGGTTGTTGCCCAATCTGTTGTAATACCAATGGTAGTAACAATGACTCCAACAGTCAGGCTGAGTAAAAAATTAAAAGTTTTACTTCTTTGTAAATATCTAGGTTTAGATAATTTTTTGATGTGCTGATTGAGCTTGCGACGGAGTTTTTCTAACTTCGTCAGTAATTTATTTATCATATATTTTTTCAGCTTTTAATTATTTATATACAATCAGTATTTATAAAATCCGTACAAAAATATAACTATTTTTAACTGGGTAAGATATAGATTATGTAAGGATATCGCATCTAAAAGTTTTGAATTAATCATTAATATTTATTCTTCGTATTATTTTTTACTTCTTTACAAGTAAAAATGGTAAACATTAATACAAAATTATTTGATATTAATTTATTCTAAGTGGTTTTTCCTTTCCCTATATACCTCTGACCTTCCTTGACTTCCAGGTATCATATATGTTGTAGTCGGTATTCTCTAGTTAATAAAAATACAGGCTTTAATTCCTTGTTGACGTTGGGATATAAATAGTTTATAAATTGGTGTTCTATAAAAAATATTATTGGTAATGTGGATTTGGAAGTTATTGTGATTTAGATTTTGATAAAAACTACTGTAGAGAAACATATCAATTTTTCTCTCTGCATCGAAAGTGTAAAGTTTTCATATTGTTATTCAAAAATGCTCAAGAATTATAGGATACAGATTAATGGAAAATAAGAAAGAGGATTTGGGTTCGGCATCTATTCTTACCCTTGGATTAGGCTGGTTTCCCAAAAGTCCTGGAGGATTAGAAAGGTATATTTATGAACTAACTCATAAATTAGCAGCAAATAAAGACCAGGTTGAATTATGTGGGGTCGGTTTACCAGAGGATGAAATAAATTCGCCAATTAAGCTGACTAACTTAGCTTCTGTTGATAGTCCTATTTGGCAAAGATTATGGTCAATTCGCAGTAATTTTCAGAAAACAAGAATAAGCAAACCAGATGCTATTAATTTGCACTTTGCATTATATAGCTTTCCTATTTTAGATATTTTGCCAAAGGGAGTACCAGTTACTTTTAACTTTCATGGCCCTTGGGCTTCTGAGAGTCAGCAAGAGGTTGTTAATAAAAACCTCAGTCTTTTGATCAAACACTGGCTAATAGAACAAAAGACTTATAATCGCTGCGATCGCTTCATAGTTTTGAGCAAAGCATTTGGTAAAATTCTACATGATAAATATCAAGTACCGTGGAGCAAAATTAATATTATTCCTGGTGGAGTTGATATTAACTGGTTTCAGCCAAATTTATCACCCCCGGAGGCTTGTACAAAGCTAGGCTGGCCAACTAATCGCCGGATAATATTTACATCCCGCCGCTTAGTACATCGAACCGGAGTTGACAAATTATTGCAAGCACTGGCTATAATTAAGCCCAGAATACCAGATGTTTGGCTAGCGATCGCAGGTCGTGGTCACATTCAAACCGCACTACAACAACAGGCTACAGAATTAGGACTAGATGACAACGTTAAATTTTTAGGTTTTCTACCTGATGAGCAATTACCTATAGCTTACCAAGCTGCTGAATTGACTATTATGCCTAGTCAATCTTTTGAAGGATTTGGATTAGTAATAGTTGAGTCTCTAGCCTGTGGTACTCCTGTTTTATGTACCCCAGTTGGAGGAATGCCAGAAATTTTATCAGAATTTTCACCAGATTTAATTACTACTTCAACAGAAGCCTCAGCTATTGCTGAAAAATTAGAGCAAGCACTTTTGGGAAATATCTCTATCCCTTCACGATCAGCCTGTCGCCAGTACGCAACTACACACTACGACTGGAATCAAATTGCCAAACAAGTACGCAATATTTTATTAGCTTAAACAAGTGATGGTAATAACTGACTTTTTAAGTTATGTGGAAAAATCCACGAAAAACCTAACCCCCTTCCCGACGCGGGAAAGGGGAAAATTCAAAGTCTCTCTCCTTTTAGGAGAGAGATTTAGAGAGAGGTTTTCCAGATGCCAGATTGTAATAGATATTAGCAACACTACGTGGATCAAACTAGATAAAATAGAGGTTAAATGAAAATTTTTTTCCTAGACCAAAGCGGTAAACCAGGCGGTGCCGAATTATGCTTAATAGATATTGCTAAACCTTATGGCGATCGCGCTTTAGTAGGTTTATTTGCAGATGGCCCATTTAAACATTTACTACAGCAAAATCATATTCCAGTAGAAGTTATCGCTACTCAAGTAATCCAAGTTCGCAAAGAAAGCAGTTTGGTACAAGGATTAAAGAGTTTGAGACAACTTGCACCTCTGATTACTAAGGTAGTCAAAAAAGCCCGTGAATACGATTTAATCTATGCCAATACTCAAAAAGCGTTAGTTGTAGGAGCATTAGCAAGTTTTTTCAGTCGTCGTCCTCTGGTTTATCATTTACATGATATTCTTTCCAAAGAACATTTTAGCCAAACTAATCTTCGCATTGCTGTTAACTTAGCTAATCGTTTTGCATCATTAATAATTGCTAATTCCCAAGCTAGTAAGATAGCCTTTGTGCAAGCAGGAGGACGCCCAGATATTATTGAGGTTGTCTATAACGGCTTTAATCCAAAAACTTATCAAACTGATGAGTCTGAAATTAAGCAACTACAGCAACAATTAGGATTACAAGGAAAATTTGTAGTCGGACACTTTAGCCGTCTTGCACCTTGGAAAGGGCAGCATATTTTAATTGATGCTCTTGCTAAATGCCCGTCAGAAGTGACAGCAATTTTAGTCGGTGATGCACTGTTTGGTGAACAAGATTACGTCCAAAAGTTACACCAACAAGTTGCCCAATTGGGATTAGAACACCGCGTCAAATTTTTAGGATTTCGTTCTGATATTCCCCAGCTAATGACAGCTTGTGACTTGGTGGCACATACTTCTACTTCGCCAGAACCCTTTGGTAGAGTGATTGTAGAGGCGATGCTATGTGGAAAACCTGTAGTTGCAGCAAAAGCTGGGGGTGCAACGGAATTGGTAGAACATGGACTTAATGGTTTTCTAGTGACACCAGGAGAACCCCAGGAACTTGCACAAGTAATTATCACCTGTCTTCAAGAGACAGAAATAACTGCAACTATAGCCAATAATGCTCGTACTATGGCTAGTGGGCGTTTTGATGTGGCAATTATTAATCAGCAAATTTCCCAACTGCTGTCCCACAGATTCTAGTGGTCTATCGCATTAATTTTGCTGGGCTAAGAACCCCGACTTCTTAAAGAAGTCGGGGTTCTGACCACCCTAAGCACTTCAGTGCTTAAAAATTCAGGACTGAAGTCCTGACTACGAACTTAGTAATGCAGATATTCTAGGCGATCGCATGCATCGCATCAAGCCGCTTCCCGCAGTTGTGGTTGTGACGGCACACTCACCTCTGGAAATGAAAGCGAGAGTTGTTCGGCTTGAGGTACTGCGGCTTGCTGCAAAACTTGAACTTCGATATTCACGCTCACCAAATAACTACCTGTATCAGCACCAACTGCTTCGGCAATTAGTTTAGCAATGTCTGGGCGTTTGGCAGTCAACGGGTCACGTAAAATACACCGATCCCATTCATGCTTGGCAGTCGGATTGAGGTTGAGAATATAATGCTTCATCATCGAACTAACCCTTGAATCCATCTTCCAGAAGGTTTTCACAGAGCCATTATGCATTTGGCTAGGCTTTGTGGACGCTCTCTCTATTATAGTATATTTGTACTAAGATGGGCGATATCTGAGTGAGAAAGTAGGGGATATAGACCAAAACACTTGTAGAGACGGAGATAAATCGCGTCTCGAAAACCCAAAATTTTTGCCAGTAGCCCTACACCATATTGGGAATAGACCATTAGTAGTAGTACAGAGGGGTGCATTAGCGATATTCCCGTGCTAGATCCCATCCCATTGTTTTGGAGGCTGTGTTTGAATTCAGAGGCGAATAATCAAAGCGCATCCTCTCCAACTTGGTAGCCAATTCCCAATCCCTAAAAATCTGCCCATAGGTAATTCCTAATAAAAAGCTATTGCAACTAAGCTTACAAAGCAACGCCTAATTTTTATATAAATCGCTATATGGTAGATATCTATATTATTGACCTATTTGTGATTGGTCTACTTTTGTTGATAGTCACATTAGCGTCAGGTTTAATTGCTCGCTTACCTCTTTCTTTTGCAATTATCTACCTACTTGTTGGCATTTTTCTAGGCCCTTATAGTTTAGGTCTAATTCAATTACGTCAAGATGAAGCTTTCAACGCCGAATTACTAGAGAAAATAACAGAACTTGTAGTAATTATTTCTGTATTTAGCTGCGGCTTAAAAATTGTTCGCCCATTAAGGTTAAAGGTTTGGGATATTACGGTGCGATTGATTGTCTTTCTGATGCCAATTTCAATTTTTGCTTTGGCTGGTGTAGGTAAATTGTTTTTAGGAATGAATTGGGGAGAAGCAATTTTATTAGGAGCAATTCTCGCACCAACAGATCCAGTCTTAGCATCAGAAGTACAACTGACCAATACAAGCGACCAAGATGAATTGAGATTTGGTTTAACTTCTGAAGGTGGGTTAAATGATGCTTTAGCTTTTCCCTTCGTTTATTTTGGCATTCATGCGTTAGAAGATGATAACTGGAGTAACTGGTTTAAACAGTGGATTACGGTTGATTTAATTTGGGCGATCGCAGTTGGTATTATTATGGGAATTGCTGTTGCTAAACCAATAGTTTGGATTGACGAAAAAATTCAAAAGCGTCTCCCTTCCGATAAAATAATGGAAGATTTTATTGCCATCAGCATAATTTTGCTAACTTATTCATTAACAGAAGTAGTTAATGGCTATGGATTTCTGGCAGTATTTGTAGCTGGGTTAGTCGTTCAACGCAGTTACAAAAATCCTGAAAAACCGCTAGCACAATTAGAATTTATAGAACGACTTGAAAAGCTGCTAGAAGTTGGAACAATTTTACTGTTGGGTTCAATATTATTATTGCAACCAATGCTCAATTATGCTGTGCAATCTTTGATAGTGATAATTTCATTATTTTTGATCATCAGACCTTTAGGAGTTTGGATTAGCACAATCGGTAAAAGCCCTCTAGAATCACGCCGTAGAAGTATGCATCCAGGAACTCGTTTGTTATTTGGATGGTTTGGGATTCGCGGTGTTGGCTCTTTATACTATCTCGCCTATGCCTTTGGTCATGGCTTAAAAGGTGAGGCTGCCGAAAAAATTGCTTGGATAACTTATACTACGATTGTAGTCTCTGTGATTGTGCATGGAATTAGTGCAACTCCATTAATGCAGTGGTATGAGCGCAATCTTTCCAATCAAACAAAAACCACTTCATAAATGTAGGGTGTGTTATGCCAATAACACACCCTACATTTATGTGGCCTACTATCGGCGATTACACAACCGACAATTTAATTTTATTAACTATTTACCTGTCACTTTTTCAATCACTTCTTTCGCTTTTTCACCAAAACTTTCTGGAGGATTTTGTTCTTTCTCAGCCTTCAAATTCCTTTCGTAAGCCTTCTCAATAGTATTAAGGTTGGTTGAATCTTTTTTTGCTTGCTCATAAGCTTTTTGTCGATCTTCTTCTCGAACGCCAACACCTGGGTCATATTCATAAGCACGATTAACTTTTTCTTCAGAATTTGGTTTGTAGTCTGGAGGTATTAGCTTCAATTCTTCAAGAGTAGTTGCATGACTAGCTTGCTGACCGACAATAAATGAACCTGACAAGCTGATGAAAACCATCAAGCCAACAACCAAAATACTAGAAAATGCTTGTTTGAAAGTTAATACAATTTTTTGCATTGAGAAATTCTCCTATTTTATTTTATGAGTCTTTTTAGTGTATAAATAGATTCGATACTCAAGACTCACAGGCATACTAAATGTTTGAGTACAGTTATTACTTCTACCGCAGGATATATTAATTTTTAGTTATAGTTCCTTTATTTTAGTTTAGTGGGATTTTACACCAATACGGTTCAGTTAGGCATGAAAACCTTAAGCTGCGTAAGTTGGGTTTCGCTATTGCTCAACCCAACCTACTATTTTTCTTAATCGGAGCGTATTAAGCTATAACCAACTGTAATTAATTTTAATGCCTCGGCTTTGCATTGCCTCTTCAAATAAATTTGTTGGTAGTGCTTCTTCCACAGCAAAAACACCTGGTTTATTGAGTTTGCCTTCTAGCAATAATTGGGCAATACTACCTGTACCGCAACCAGAAGCCATCGCTGTATTTTCATGCACTATAGTTGAACAATAAACAGCAGTTTTACCATTTTTTTGCCCTGTAACTTCTGAACGAACTGCTACACCAATTCCACTAAAATTATTAGTGACATCTGTCATTGAATGGCTGACATGAGACAGAAATTCAATCATGTAACGTCGCTGCATTAACCACTTGGGAAAAATGTGTGCTGCAATCCAAGTTAGATGATTGTAAAAATCGGGAACAGAGCCAAACTTAGTAATTACAGTTTTTACTGATGGGAAAGCATGGGGCAGTGTAAAGGTTTCTGGCATATCAAACCAGTAAACTCCGCTACGTCTATATGGGGATGGAAACTCAACTACTTCCCTTTCACTGTAAGGCTTGACTATTTCCCATTTTCCATCTATCCAAGCCTCAAAAGGATACTGCAACCCTAGAAAAGTTGTCCGCATCACTGTAATGCCAGCACCGCCAGAACCAGAAACTAAATAACTTAAATGGATCTTTTCTGGTTGATCAAATTGTTCAACTCCCTGACGTACCATGCTATTAGAAATACCAGGGAAAATACCAGTATTAATAATTGCTGTCACACCAGCAGCAGCAGCTTGTTCATGATAACTGAGAGCCTTGCTGGTATAGGAGCGATGATCGCTGACATCTAGATAATTAACGCCTTGAGCAATACAGGTTTCGAGAACATTAGTATCTCGATAGTGAAATGGACCAGCACAATGGATGACTAAGTTAGAGTTTGCGATCGCATCTCGCAGCTTGTCAACTTCTACTAAGTCCAATATCAAAAACTGTACTTGTCCTCCCGAAGACAAGCTAACAGCCCTTCCAAACTCCGCAGAACGTCCAGTAATTGTAATTTTTGCCTGCGTATGGGTAGCTAGATCCTGAGCAACACTGCTACCAATCCGCCCTCGTCCACCAAGAATTAAAACGCTGTCTGTCATTACTCCAAATTCGCAAGACTAACCTTATTTCATCAGTTTTGTGTCCTGTTTGCCATCGGTTATAAGTATGATTTATACAAGTTAACGAAATTTCTGCTACAAAGATGTTACCAAAGACGTACATTCAGTAAATCGCAAAGTTTTCCTCAAGAGCGATACTTGGAAAATGTTGTTTTTTAACTCTTAACTTTTTTGATAGCGCATTCCTGGTAGTTGCGAAACGAAACCCATAAGTTCCAGCTGTAACAAAGCACTGGAAACTGAGCCAGCAGCCATACTGGTTTGTTGGACAATAAAATCGAAGGGTAAAGCTTCACTTGCGATCGCATCCATTACCCTTTGTAGTTCTGGTGATAAAGTTGGCAAACTTAACTGTTCTGGTGTTGTGGAAACCTCGACTCCATCAAGTTGTGGTATTGCTCCTAGCATTGTTAACAGTTCATCTAGTTCCTTAAGAATGAAAGAAGCTCCCTGACTCAGTAACTTTAAGCACCCTTGCGAGGGGTAATCATCAAGTCTTCCAGGTAACGCATAGACATCTCTACCAAATTCATTTGCGTATGTGGCTGTTATTAAGGCACCAGATTTTAACGGCGCTTCCATGACCAAGATGGCGCGGCTTAAACCTGCAATAATTCTATTACGACGGGGAAAGTGCGTGCGATCGGGTGGGGTTTTTGTCGGGTACTCACTCACGACTAACCCCGCTGTCAAAATTTGCTGGTACAAATCCCGATTTTTATGTGGATAGATCACATCTACACCAGTTCCCAAAACTGCGATCGTGCGTCCGCCTGCTTTCATAGCAGCGCTGTGGCTTTCTGTGTCAATTCCCTCTGCCATTCCAGAAACAACTGTAAAGCCATTTTTAGCCAAAGCTGTGCTAATTTGGCGAGTCCAACGGATACCGTATTCTGAGGGTTGGCGTGTTCCAACAATTCCAACCAGCGGTTTTTGTCCGAGATTTTCTTGGAGTTCGACTTCACCGCGATAGTACAAAATCGGCGGCGGACTTGGAGTTTCCAGCAGTAAGCGGGGATAATCTGCATCTGCTGGTGTCCAGAAATGAGAGTTTTCCTGCTGGTGCTTGGTGAATAGTTGTTCTGGTTGCAAACGCGATCGCTGTTGTACTACTTTTTCTAATGTTTGCAAACCAAAACCTTCCACTTCTCCCAATTGTGCCTTGGTAGCGTTCCAAGCTGTTGCCAGCGTACCAAAATGCTGTTGCAGCCGTCGCAATAATACTGGGCCAATTCCAGAAATTTGTGCCCAAGCTAGCCAATATGCACCTTCTTCTACCACCGTTCCATCCTCACGCCTACTGGATTAAGTATTCCCAAATTTGACCTCATACCAATTCAATTAATAATTGCAACACATCCTTGGGTGAAGACGCGATGAATCGCGTCTCTACAAGATGGTTTATTTGTCGCATTCTATTTGCATACCTGCACCTCACCGGATTGAAAATGGCTATACCCTTGACCTTTTTTTAATTAAAAATTATTATTCTTAATTTTTAATTAATTAATTTGGGGTACAAGCCCCCACTGATAGCGCAGCGTTAGCGAGTCCGCGTACTCTTACAGAGAAGCAAGCTACGCGCAGCGTCTCGTAGAGAGCGTCTTGCAATTTTTAATTAATAATTTTTAATTTTTAATTGGAGCGAAGCGACTTGACTTTTGACCCTTGACTCTTGACTATTAACTATTGACTATCTATTTTTATATTTTGTGATGAAATATTTCTATCGTCTTCTAATAAGCCTATGTGGATGCCTAATATTTTTACTGCTGCATAGTGGACTTGGTTTGTTGCCTAGTTTGGCAGCCGAAAAAGTGACTGTCAGGTACGGATTGTTTGAGCAATCGATCCCGGTGGCAGATATACGCAACTATGACAAGACACAAAAGGCTTCTAGCGATTTGCAATCTTTCCTAGATTACCTAAGCGCTAAGGAGAAACAGAAGTTTCAAGATGCCCTTCAGGTGAAAATGTCTCTTGATATTGTGGCTTTAGATAAGCTGCTCAACACAGGAATGGGCAAGCAAATTTTATCTTTTGCTTCTAGTGCGATCGCTCGTCGCGATCAAGCCAGTACACAAGCACTACGATCTGCGCTGATTTTAGGATCAAAATCACCAGAAGGTCTAGGCATAACCAGCTTTCTAGAAGCTTATCCCAGTAATCAATTAGTTGTTGACGTGTCAAAAATTTCCCGGTTAGTTGGCATGGCAAACTCTTCTTCTAGTTCTGCTGATGCACCACCAAAGGACAATGTAAGTACTTCACCTTTAGGAAAAATTGCACTGCAATATCAGACACTCGCAGCCCAAGATAAACAATTTTCCGGTTGCTTGTTTGGCGATTCTATTTCGGCTGGACTTGGTAATACCCTTGGGAGTGGTACTTTTAATTTTGGGTTAAATGGTCTGAGTACAATCTCTTTATTGGAACAACTGAAAAGTTTAATTCCTACTAAGGTGAAATGCGAAAAAGCTATTATTGCCATAGGTGGAAATGATGCTTGGTATGGAATTAGTGATGAGTTGTTTAGCAAAAATCTCCAAGAGGCGATCGCACTTGTCCGAACAATGGGAAATAAAGAGATTTTTCTCATTCCGGCTTTTTATTCAACAGTTGCAGCAAGCTCAGATCCAACTGTAGCAGCCCCACTTTCTAGAGTTGAACAAATTAATGTTCTGATTAATCAAGTTGCTGAAACAGAAAAAGTGCCAGTTGCAGCAGCAGGACTAGCACCCTTGTATGAAAATAATGTTCTTAAAGAAAATTTGACCAGTGATGGCGACCATCTGAATGCAGAGGGTCTAAAAATTTATCGACAAGCATTATTAGAAATACTGGGTAAGTAAGTAAGTATGTCAACCTAGAAGCTTGTTTGAAAAGTGTTTCGCTGTGACTTTAGGCACTTTTCGATCCCCTCTAACCCCCCTTCAAAAGGCTACGGTGTACACACAAGTCTGAAGTAGTTTACGAATCTGGTTTTTACCCTACCCTAACCCTCCCCTTGCAAAGGGGAGGGAACTGGAATCAAAGACCCCCAACTTCTCAAATAAGTCGGGGAATTACGAATTACGAATTACAAATTACGAATTACGAATTATCACTATTAGGCTTTCCAGTCCAAAAAGCGTGCATAAACATAAGCGATCGCTTCATCAATAATTGTCCGCACACCTGCGCTAGAAGCCCACCATTTCTCTGGATCGTAATCTTGCGTTTTGGCAGCAATCACACCAACTTTGATATCAGGATTCAGTAATTTTTTGAAAATTAGCCAACTCCTACGGGTATGAACATCCAAAGAAAAAAGATTAATTGATTCTATCTGTAAATTTGAATTGGATAGCCAGCGATAAAATTCAGCAGCCGATGCATAACTACGATCCTTAACCACGAAAGGTGTCGGAACAGCTACCACTTTTTCTGTTTCTAAACCAAGTTTTATGAAGGTGGCGGCTGTCACCTCTGCAAAGTTCTTGTATCCGGTAAGATAACTTCCTTTTCCTAATGTGCCTCCAGTAGTAATTATTTGATAATAAGAACCGTTTTGAAATTCAGCCAAAGCTTCTTCTATAGCGTAATCTGGTAGCCATCCTTCAACAATTAATGCTTGTGCCGATTTGATTGGGGAAGTTACGGCGAGAAATGAGTGTACATGAGTAATAGTGAAAAATATTAAATAAGCAATCAAAGCGATCGCAATCGCCCACCCTTGAGCCGTAAGTGTCCACATTTCTTGGCGTTTGATTAGTTTGACTTTTGGAAATTTTTGACACCGACGATTTTTTACCTGCATTAAACCTTAGCTAAACGTTGTTCTTTTAAGTAGGTAAATACAGACTTATCTCCAATATCCGCAGGAATTTCTTGTACTGTCTTTCGCAGAGCAAACACTAAAAATAATGTCGCCCAAATTCCTAATAAAATACTTTCTCCTTGAGTTGGTAAGATTCCCACCAAATGTCCTAATAATAGTAGCGGTACTATTGGGGTTAATATTTTGGTTTCCAGGCGATTGAAGCAAAAAGCCTCTTTAAAATAAATACCTGTCAAAGCAACGAAGATAAAACCAACTCCGAATAAGGTAATCGGCTGATTATAAACAGTAAGAGCCAAAGGTTCACTACTAGAGATTGTCAATATCACTGATGCGATAGTACCGATCGCCCAAAAAACTTGCAAAGTTCGGTGCAGTGATGCCATGTAGATATGAATGGTAAATAAACTTACACCAAGGGCGAGACTAAAACAAGCATATAGAGGTGTCAGTATGGTGAAAACGGTCGGGTTATTGTTGAATAAAATCAAAGCGCTGCCGATGGCAAAGCTCAGTGCTGCTACCATTAACCCAGCGCGGTAGATAATTACGCCAGTGCGATCGCTCTGAGTAATTGTAAATTCTCCAAACTGGCCTTGATAAACTTCTGGTGCTGAGAGTGTTTGTGTAGTCATAGTTAAGAATATAATTATGATTCTCTAGTAGAGTACAACAAGAAATTGCTCAAGGGTTACTTTTATTATTATGAGCAATGAAACGAACTTAATGTCACCATTTCTAAACTTATGTCTTTCAGCAGTTGCTTTATTGCAATTAAAGTCTTATAAAAACAAGACTTGTAGAGCATCTTGTAAATTAATCTGTAACTGTGAGTGAGCATTGCCGCGATTAATGGCAATTTCTACCCAGCCGTGACTGCCAACTAAAGCTATTATCTCTCCCACCTTGACATCACTGTAAGTTTCACAGCCTGGTATATTCAACCCGGCGGCTTGCACACACCAAGTTTTGCCTTGGACGTAACTCTCTGGAATGTTGCTGACTAGGTTGCCAAAGTGGTCAATATATTGAATGCAACCCGCTACACCATTGGTTGTCTGCTTGCACTTATCTATATCTAGTTTGACCAAACTTGCTGGATCAATTTCTTTTCCTAGCTGTTTGAGGGACACACCACTAGCAAGATTAGCTCCCACTGATGCAAAGATATCCCTACCGTGAAAAGTCTTGCTTGGTTGAGGAGTTCGCCAATAGTTAAGATTTGTGAGTTCGACGGCTGCGATCGCTGGACTTTGACTGAGTACGCCGCTGAATATACCATTATCTGGGCCTACGAGAAACCCTTGAGCAAATTCTACTGCGATCGCTCGTCGTTTGCTTCCCACACCCGGATCTACTACTGCTACATGCACTGTCCCCACTGGGAAATAGGGATAAGCATTCATTAGGCTAAACCTGGCTGCTGCGACATCTTGCGGCGGAATTTGGTGTGTTAAGTCTACTACCCTCAGTCTGGAGTTGATTTGGGCTATGACTCCCTTCATTATGCCTACATAAACATCGCGATCGCCGAAATCGCTTAGTAAAGTCACGGGTGGTTGTTGATCTATCTGTCTATTAGACATATTTTGGTAAAATTATATAAAAAATATATTTTCTGTAGCAACAGCTACAAAATATATGTTATGTTAAGAAGACAAGACAATAAAGTGAAAAATTAAACCAGGTAATCACTATGAATCAAAATAGACTACAAAGTGTGAGCAAAGCACGAGAAACTCACAGAGCGAATATTCAAAAAAGCCTAGAGCATCGCTTAGAAATAGCCAGAGCAAAAGGCGACGAACAGCTGATTCGTCAACTGGAAGCTGAAATGAGATATTCCAGTTAAATCAAGTTTTCATTGTTCATAGTTTTGTTGTTTAACCCGCTACGGCGGGTTTTTTCTTTTCAAATCATGCCACTACTGCAATGGTAAAGCGTAATGGTAAAACTCTTCGTTCTTAATGTAATCTCGCGCTTCATAGAGTTTTTGCGCAGTTATGTTAGAAATTTGAGTAGCTAAAATTACTCGAATGGCTCCACTTTCTTGTGCATATTTTTCCGCAACACTCATCAATAACTTTGCAATTCCCTTGCGGCGATACGACTCTTCCACATACAAATCGTTCAATATCCATATTCGTTTCATTGACACTGAAGAAAAGCTGGGATAAAGCTGAGTAAATCCAACTAATTCTCCATTGTCATTAGCTGCAAATATTACCGAGTCATTATTCTGGAAACGTTCTTTGAGAAACTTTTTAGCAGCTTCAAGGTTTGATGGCTGATTGTAAAAAATACGATACCGATCAAATAGTACTGAAATACTTTCAATATGATTAATATTAGCTAAGAAAACTTCCATTGAGTGTCCTCATCACTTCAATGCAGTTTATACCCAATACTGCTAATTTAAGGGAAATGGGAGATGAAATCAAGAAAAATATTTGCTTTCTCAATCAAAGTAATTGGTGGGCATTGCCCACCCTACTTAGAGTATGTTTGAAAAGTCCTCTTGCTGGTAGCAAAACGTTCTAGATCCCCCTAAATCCCCCTTAAAAAGGGGGACTTTAATTCCGGTTCCCCCCTTTTTTAGGCTACGGTGTATACACAAGTCAAATTACCCCCCTTAATCCCCCCTTGCCAAGGGGGGAAACAAGAAAATTTAGTTCCCTCCCCTTTGCAAGGGGAGGGTTAGGGTGGGGTAAACCCTTGGTTAATCAGCTATTTCATACTTGTGTATACACCGTAGCTTTTTAAGGGGGGTTAGGGGGAATCAACAAGTGACTAAAATCACAGCTAACTACTTTTCAAACAACCTCTTATGATTTATGCTAGGACTTTGGCTAATGAGTGAAACATGGATGTAATTACAAATGAATTTAATAAACATTTTTCTAAATGGAAAATTACTTTGCCAGAAGAGAATATACAAAAGCGTCAGAAAGGTTCAATTTTTCAATCTGGTTGGAAGATAAATTTTATTTTTGGGATAAAAGATGATGCTGAGTACCTTGAGTTTTACGCTATGCATAGAATGACCAATGATCGTCACATCATAATTTATGAAAATGGAGAAAAAGAACACTTAGAGTGTTTAGAGACTCCATTAGAATACAGTTCAGCAATTGATGAAAGGCAAAGGGAGCATAATAAACATAACAGAATAGTTAGAGAGGAACTGAGCTATAAAGGCTTACTTTAACTTTCTGTGCTCCCCTTGCGCTTTGTTAAGACTTTGGTTTATAAGTCGAAGCAACGTGCAATTCCTTCAATTGTTTAGCATCTACACTCGAAGGTGCATCTGTTAACAAACAACGTGCTTGTTGTGTCTTCGGAAAAGCAATGACATCTCGAATAGATTCTTCTCCAGCTAGCAACATTACCAAACGATCTAAACCGTAGGCAATGCCACCATGCGGCGGTGTACCATATTCAAATGCTTCTAAGAGAAAGCCAAATTTACTTTGTGCTTCTTCAGGAGATAATCCAATTGCTTCAAATACTTGCTGTTGAATTTCTCGCTGATAAATCCGCAGACTTCCGCCGCCAACTTCTACGCCGTTAAGTACTAAGTCGTAAGCTTGGGCGCGTGCAGTCTTTAAGTCGCTCAAATCATCGGGATGCGGTGCTGTAAATGGGTGGTGCAATGCTTCTAGACGCTTTTCGTCAGCATTCCACTCAAACATTGGGAAATCTGTAATCCAGAGTAAGTTGATTTTTTCTGGATCAATTAAACCAAATTCTTTAGCGATCGCTTGTCGTAATCTATCTAAAGTTTTATTAACTGTAGCAGCATCACCAGCCCCAAACAACAGCAAATGTCCAGCTTTTGCACCTGTACGGCGCAAAATTTCTTGTTTTTGTTCTTCGCTGAGGTTGTCTTTAATAGCGCCAATGGTGTCAATTTCGCCATCATCCCTAACACGGATATAAGCTAAACCTCTAGCACCGGCTTCACTGGCTTCTTTGAATAAATCGCCACCTGGTTTAATTCGGACATTAGAAATTACATCGTTACCGTTGGGAATGGGTAAGATTTTGACGATACCACCATTGGTAACAGTGTCTCGAAAGACTTTGAAACCTGACTCTTTCACAATATCTGAGACATCAGCTAATTCCAAACCATAGCGGGTATCTGGTTTATCACTCCCATAGCGTTCCATTCCCTCAGCATAAGTGAGACGAGGGAAAGGACGCTGTAACTCAATGCCTTTAACTGTTTTGAAGATATGGCAAACTAAGTTCTCATTTAGTTCAATAATTTCTTCTTGGGACATGAAGCTCATTTCCATGTCCAACTGGGTGAATTCCGGTTGTCTGTCAGCGCGTAAATCTTCGTCACGAAAACAACGGGCAATTTGATAATATCTGTCTAAACCGGATACCATCAGCAATTGTTTAAATAGCTGGGGTGATTGCGGTAAAGCATACCACTCGCCAGGATTGACGCGACTGGGTAGAACGTAATCCCGCGCTCCTTCTGGGGTAGAACGGGTAAGTATTGGAGTTTCGACTTCGATAAAACCTTCTAAATCTTCTAGATAACGACGCATGGCTTTGACAATTTGATGACGCAGTTGCAAATTTTGCGCCATGCGTTCGCGTCGCAAATCTAAATAACGATATTTCAGCCGCAAGTCTTCGCGCACTGTCTCAGTGTCAGCTACGGAAACTTGGAAAGGTAACTGTTTGCGAACAGCATTGAGAAGTTTAATTTTATCGGCGTAGATTTCCACCTCGCCTGTTGGGATGCGGGTATTCAGCGATTCTTCAGGACGTTGTGTTACCCTACCAGTGATTTCAACAACATATTCATTTCGCAGGGCGTTTGCATGTTCGTAAGAATCTGGGGTGCGTTGCGGATCACTGACGATTTGGACGATTCCAGAGCGATCGCGTAAATCTAAAAATATCACACCACCGTGATCGCGGCGACGGTCTACCCATCCGTAAAAGGTAACTGTTTCTCCAATATGTTCTTTTCGGAGTTCGCCGCAATAATGAGTTCGCATAAGTGTTAATTATTGTTTCCTGGGCTAGATTGAGAAGAAAATGTCAAAGCCTTCCCATTATCTAGCATCAATAGTAATTGTAGTAGTTCTGGTGAAATAAAAAATCAAATAATTTCACACTATATATATAAAGGAAGCCATAACACCGGAAAGCTGGCTTTTGCATACACAGGGAGGTGAAAAACTATCACACAGATAGCAGCAATTACCAGCTTAATGAATGTCCATACTCGATTCTGTTTAGTCCGAATTGAAAAAGAGCAGTTTTTCCCAGAGTGGTCTGAGGGATTGCCTAAAATTACTGAAGCTGAAAAAAACCTCTCTGGATGTATTGCGGCGCAGATATCTATATCATCGCAGCGGAGGTGATTTGTTAGAAGGGACAGTGATGTTGTTGGTGGTGTCTCCTTAAAATTGCCGCAGAGTCATCAGTAAAGTTAGTGCTGAGTGTGGCGACAAATACTTCACCATGATTTACAAAAGCTTGAGTGTTTCTTCTTAATGTTGTAACATTGATGACTAACATTACAACATTAAGAAGAAACGCTGTAATGTTGATGACCAACGTTGTAACCTTAAAAAGAAACATCGTAATGTTAATTAACAATGTTGTAACATTAAGGACAAACATTGCCATGTTAATGACCAACGTTGTAATGTCAAGGACAAACATTGCAATGTTGGTGACCAATGTTATAATTTTGATAAGGAAAAAATAATTATTTTATTGATAACATTAATATTACTAATAATTGCTTGAATATTCAAAGATCAGGGCACAGAGTTATGCTCTTAAAGCTTTATTTCAAATTTTTTGGGTTTCGGGTGATCCGCTTGCAATTCTAAGCGCAGTAGGGGCGCACAGATATCACTGGTGTCAACTTAAGCCAAATATAGCGTACTGATTGGGTGTTGTTCACCCGCCAGCCAGGGATTGTAAATCCCTGACTAATTGCTCAAGTCTACTGAAGTAGACTGAAAATTTTTGCGCTATGAAGTCCTCTGAAGAGGACTTTAGCTATGAGACAGGGATTTACAATCCCTGGCGGACGTGTTGGCGGACGTGCGGTTTCGCGTTAAGTTGACACCAATGACAGATATACGCCCCTATCGCCGCACCCTTCGCATCCTCTTTAACGAGAGTAAGGGTGATTGAAGGTATCCCAAGCAGCAATAGCCGCCTTTTGCAGGCGAAAGCTGAAGTCTACTACATCTTTCATCAATAAGTGCCAGTTTCTCTCAGCTTCATCCTGAATTATCGCCCAAGAGTTTTCTAAGCGATCGCGTTCCATCAATTTCCTTCCTTCAATTAATGCCCGTGTTTGACGCACAACTTTCAAATATGTCTCACGGGTGAGAGTACCTGCGGAATCAGCCTCAGCTTGAGCGCGTCTTTTTAGAGCCTCAATCAGCGCTTTAGTTTCGCGCTTCACCTCATCAGTTTCACCAGCCATTTCAGTTTCCACTAATTCGTCGGTTTCAGAACTGATTTCTACAATTACGATAGATTCGGTAGATTCAATTACTGTAGTTTCAATGGATTCGATGTTGTTAGCATTCATAGTTAAAACATCCCTAATTGCAAAGTGTGTCCGTTGATGAAAACTGCACCCTGTAATAGTAGTAATAAGTCATTGCAAATCTCACAAATGACAAATGACAAATTAATAAGTTTTTGTTGGCAGTTGTTGCTCTAATTTGAGCAATGCTGCAACTCGCACTTCTGTAGCAGGATGACTGGAGAATAAATTACCCAGAAATTGTCCAGAGATAGAATTGATAATTAATAACGGCTCATAAGCTGGATTGGCATTTAAAGGTATCTGTTTTGCTGAGGCTTCTAACCGTTGCAATGCCCTAGCTAAGGCGCGGGGATTACCAGTTAATCTAGCAGAACCGGCATCAGCAGAGAATTCTCGTGTGCGCGAAATTGCTAGCTGAATAATTGTCGCCGCCACTGGTGCTAGTATGACTGTTAATAAAACTCCTATTGGATTTCCACCTCTGTTGTCATTTCGTGAACCACCGCCAAACCATAGGCTGTAACTAACCATTTGGGCTAGGAATGAGATAGCACCAGCAACAGTAGCAGCAACAGCTTGTGTGAGGGTGTCACGATTAATAATGTGGGTGAGTTTGTGGGCGATAACGCCTTCGAGTTCGTCCTCTGGCAATATATTTAAAATACCTTCGGTGACAGCCACAGCAGCGTGTTCGGGATCTCGCCCTGTAGCAAAGGCGTTTGCACCTTGACTAGGGACGATGTAAACTCTGGGCATGGGAATATTGGCGCGATCGCTCAATTTTTGCACCATCTGATAAAGTCCTGGTGCTTCCCTTTCACTCACAGGCTGGGCCCGATATACTGCTAACGCAATCTTATCTGATTGATACCAGGAAAACAGGTTTGTTACTGCTGCCAAGCCAATCCCAATAATCAAGCCACTAGAACCGCCAATTACCCAGTAACTAATTGCGATTAAAAGACCACTTAGCGCAGCAAGCATTGCAGCCGTTTTCAATTGATTTGTCATGTTTTCGCTCTCCTGCTAATGCTGTGTAACTTTTTGAAAAAACAGCATTACTTCAGCTACACTTCGATTGTATCCAGCTAAACTTAGATATATGGTACAGAAAACCTATCAGAGAAGTACGGTTTTCTCACTTAACTTTTAGAAATACTAATTTAGTTGTTTTTGATACTTATCTACTATTAATAAAATCACTCATTTATAAGTACCAAAATTACATCTATAGGAATCATATTTGATTTCTGAAAAAAACTACGAGATAATACGGACAGAATATTTGTCTAATAGCTAACAATGATAAACCAGCATCTACAAGCCGCGATCGCAGAACTACAAGAATTTATAGATGATCGCCCAGATGCGCGTGAGGTGAGGAAAGCGTTGGCAGTCAAATTGGTTTATCAAGGCTACAAGTATGAGGAAATTCAAACAATTTTAGATGTGTCACTGGGTTCGATAACAAGCTGGAAGCAAGCTTATGAGGAAGATGGAATTTCGGGACTGCGCCTGAACCACAAGGGAAAAAAAAGTTACTTAACTGCTCAACAACGAGAAGAAGTTTTAAGTTGGTTGCAAACAAAAGAATGTTGGGAACTTGGTGAACTCGAATATAAATTGGCTTTTTGAATATGATGTAACTTATGAGTCAAAGCGGAGCTATTATGACTTATTTGATGCGGCAGGAATTAGTTGGAAGAAAACTACTTCTTTAAATCCAAAAGCTGACGAGGACGCTGTTGCTGCAAAAAAAAAAGAGATTGAAACACTATTGGCAAGGCATCGGCAGGAAATTGAAGAAGGAAAGTTGAGAGTATTGCTGCTTGATGAGTGTCATTTAATGTGGGGAGATTTAAGTGGGTATGTCTGGGGAAAAACTGACCAAGAAATAGCAGTGAGAGTTGTTAATATACGAGACAAACAGACATACTACGGGGCAGTTGACTATCTGGAGGGAAGCTTACTACTAAAAGCGTATAACGCAGGTAACTCAGAAAATACAATTGATTATCTACGTTATTTATTAGATCAGTCCCCCAATCAAAGATTACTTCTTTTTTGGGATGGTGCTTCTTACCATCGTTCACATCTGGTTCAAAACTTTTTAGGCGAGGTAAACCAAGATTTGTCTCAAGAGGAGTGGAAAATTCACTGCGTCCGCTTTGCTCCTAATTGCCCGTCACAAAATCCAATTGAGGATATTTGGTTACAAGCTAAAACCTGGGTGCGGCGTTTCTGTGCCTTGATTCCTTCGTTCTCACATCTCAAATGGATGTTTGAGTGGTTTATCCGGCACACTACCTTTGATTTTGCGACTCTTCAAATGTACGGAGCTTTTTCAGAAATCAAATATTAGTCCTATATCTACAGAAGTAAATTGTTTGTCTAGGGAGAAATTATAAGTTAATTGCCATTAATTTAGATCCAGTTACTTATACAAGTTATAAAAATCATATTTGATTTCTGAAAAAATCTCGGTAGTCTTGAATGGACTGCTAGGCTAAAATGTTACAAAAAAATGTAGGTTGGGTGGAGGCTTTGCATAACCCAACCTCCTACTATATGTTGGGTTGCGCTCTACGTCTTGTGCCGAGCATCTCGACTACTTCAACTCCCTTCCTTACGCAAGGCTACGCGTAGCTTGACTGCGATACCTTGCTTTTTCCCCAATCCCCAGTTCAATTTGTATCTTGAATAAATGGTTTCAAGTAGGCTGTAACTCTTAATTTACTGAGTCTTCGCACTAGTAATAAAGCTTGTTGTTTATATAATGCTACTGGTAGCGGTGCAGGCAAATTATGCATTAACTCTCTAGCTACGCCGATGTTACATCCCGATATTATACTGATTTCATTTGCACCATCAAAAATAGCATCTTGAGCTAAAACTTTCTCAATTTGTACTTGCCAATTTCGAGGAAACATTTCACCTCGTTCAATCCGCTGGAGGCTATGACTATTTGCCAGAACAATCAGGCGATCGCCAATAGAAAGTTGTGTATGATCGGCAGGCATGAACTTAACAGGCGATCGCCTAAGACTTTGATATAAAATTGGTACAACTCCATAACCATAGGCAACCTCAGCCAATAGTAATCCATTCAGTGTATCTCCAGCTTCAATCATGTACTCTACTACCAAAATAGTTTGAGTATCGAAGTTAAATAAGCTGAGAATATTTTCTCCAAAAGCCGCAGCAGCAAATACTTCTGCTGAAATAGCAGAGGTACAAATAACTTGAGCATAAGGAAACAATCGTGCGACATTATCACGAAAGTATCGGTCGTAAGTCCGAATGACCACACGAGTTTTAGGACTTTTAGCGTATGCCATCAAAGCTATTTCCAAATTTTCCATGTCATCGTCCGTAACTACAACGACACTTTTACTATTAGCGAGATTTACCTTGTCTAAAGCATCGGTAATATTATCAATAATCAGTGGAATTTTGTTGATAAAATCGGCGTTAAGTGCTGTGCTACTAATACCCACTACAGGTTGCTTGAATTCTTGTAACAAAGCCGCGACTCGCTGACCAACTCTATTTAACCCAATAAGTACAACATGGTCTTTTTGGGGGATTGATGGCTGGTAATTATTAAAAAACTGGAACCTTGAACTTAACAGAGCATCAGTTAGCAACGCATATAAAACCCCAACAAAACCTATACCAGTTACAGTTAGTGCGAGGCTAAACAATCGCAACCATCCTGGCATATTTTCAGCCTGTTCTGGTGGCGTTTTAAAATTCACACCGCCAAAGACATCTCCATATCCTCCCAGAAGCAAGACAGCAATAGCATAAAATGCTTCTATTATGTTACTTTCAGGATAATTTAAGATATAAATAATTGTTCCAAAACACCAAAGAAAAAGTACTGTAATTCCACAGATAATTGCCACCCGCAAACTCTGATAACGAGAGAATGTCCGCAAAAGATATGCTATTTTATTTTTTAAATTTTTCCAGGTTCTACCTAATACAATCTCTTGCCATAACTGCTGCCAGTTGTATTTACGCACAGTAGCAATTTGTTTTAAACTTTTAAGCTGCTCTGTAACTTCGATATAAATAATCGTATCGCCTGGGTTTAATGTCGCTTCTGGTTCCCACTGATGAAACTCTTTAGGCAAAGGAGATGAATCATTAGCGTAATTTAATACCCGACGATATAAAGTATTTAGTTCATGTATATGCCATTTATTGGCCCAGTTATCACTTATTTTTATCTGACGCTTTACTACCCGAAATTGGCGTTCTTCCAGTTGGAAATATCCAAGATTGTCATCTCCAAGGGCTGCAAGAGCAAAGCCAGAAGCGGAAATTTGATTTGGCTCAAAGGCAATAAAATTACCAAGAGTCTGACTTAACAGTTCATTGAGATTTTGTTTGTCAGAACGTACAACCAGGCGAACTTGAGGATTTAAAAGCCTTGCGGCAAAGGCAGCTTCTATATTTACTCGTTCATTGCTAGTGACTAAAAGTACAGTTCGACACCGAGAAATGTTTGCCTGTTCTAAAACACTGCTCTGACGACAATCTCCGATGAATAAGTTTTCTAATAAACTTAATAAATTTGGTATTTCCAAATGTTGGGGTTGTTCTTGGTCAATAGCATTAACAACAGCACCATACTCTTTTAGGACTGCAACGCAATGCTGACCCAAACTTCCTAGCCCACAAACTAAAAACTGATCTAGTTTTGTCTGAGAATCTTTAACAGGTTGATAATTACTTTCTGATGATGGCAGCATATAATACCGCCAATGATATACATTATTTATCTATATCGTAGAATACCAAAGATATTGACTCACAGCAAAAATGGTATTATCAATTTAATGAAAAACTATTAATGGTGATGGAGCTCGCCAAAACCGCCTTTCCAAACGGATAAATTCTGATATGGAAGGCTGATGGCTCCTACTTTCTTCGCTAACTGCGGGAGAGTAGGGCTTGGCTAAATGCATTACCTGACTCCCCTGTAGAAAGTGTAAATCTACAAATCGCGCCTCAAGGAGTCATGGAATGCTAGCCAGTGTATTGTGGATTTTAATGATGGGCTTTTTTGTCGGTCAACTTGCCCGTCGTTTAGGCGCTCCGCCTTTAATTGGCATGATTTTAGTGGGGATTATCCTTGGGCCCCAAGTTCGGAATGTCATCAGTGAAGATGTGCTGGGTGCTGCTGATGAGTTAAGAACTTTGGCAGTAATGATTATTTTAATGAAAGCCGGATTGGGTTTAGATAGAGAAAAGCTAGCTCAACAGGGAACAGTGGCGCTGCGCTTAGGATTTTTGCCAGCAGCAACAGAAGCGATCGCGATCGCAATTACCGCTATGATAATTTTTAAATTTGACTTTCCCACTGGATTACTCTTGGGCTGTGTAATTGGCGCTGAATCTCCAGCTGTAATTGTCCCAGGAATGCTGAGGTTGAAAAGTTTAGGTTGGGGTGTCACAAAAGGAATTCCCGATGCAATTTTAACTGGTAGTGCTTTATCAGATGTACTGCTATTGCTAGTTTTCAGCCTACTGCTAAGTTTCTTAGGTGACGGAGGTGTTGAGCAGATTACCCTACCTGGGGGATTCACTTTGACTGCTCTGCAATTGCTGCCGTTCCAAATTATCATGCAAATATTGCTGGGAGTCTTGTTTGGCTATTTAGCAGCCCGTTTATTAGTTTTACTATTAACTAAACAAAACTGGACTCAGAATATTGTTCAAGATACTGTGATTGCTGCCAGTTTAGCTTTATTCCTGGTAATTGTCGCTCATGCTTTGCCTTATTTTTCTGGTTATTTAGCAGCAATGGCTATGGGTTTTTTCTTAATTGAATTAGATCCTCCCTTAGCCCGAAGATTACGCGGTGGATTTGACAGTTTATGGATAGTAGCTGAGATTTTTTTGTTTGTCTTGTTAGGGGCAACTATTCAACTGCAAGTATTAGAGAAAATTCTGTTACCCGGTATTGTAATTCTGGCAATCGGTTTACTCATTGGTAGGATGTTGGGCTGGTATCTTTCAACCTTGGGTAGTAATTGGAATTGGCGAGAAAAATTATTTCTGCTACCAGGAAACTCAGCCAAAGCCACAGTCCAAGCCGCCATTGGGGCAATACCCCTTTCCCAAGGAATTGCTGGAGGTGAGATAATTTTAGCGATCGCAGCTCTATCAATTTTAATCACAGCACCATTAGGCGCTTGGGCAACTATGACTTTTGCCCCGAAATTGCTCACCAAAGGCGAAGTTGACCCGACCAAGGTAACAGTTGCTACTCGTACAGTATTGCTGGCAGCCGTGGATACATCGAGTTTAGCCACAGAAGTTTTAACCAAAGTCGCAGATTTAGCACGTCGTAGCAACGGGGAAGCGATCGTCTTGCATGTAGTTAACACCTCAAACCAGCAAGACATCCAAAAAATAGAAGAACAAAGCAAACAGTTGTTATCTGATATCAGGTACGAGTTTTTGACTGTTACAGGCACGATACCAGAAGAGATTATTCGCATTGCTAAAGAGTATTCTGTCACTGCGATCGTTATGGGAAAACGCGGACATCAACCTTGGGAGCAAGTGTTAATTGGTTCAGTATCACAAGCAGTCTTAGAAGCCAGCCCAATACCTGTAATCTTGCTAGAAAACCGTGAAATAAACTCAATTTAATTACGAATTACGTTAGCGTAGCGGGGCGAAGCCCATTACGAATTAATATGAAAAAACTACGTCAATCTGAACCTTTTATTGCCTTACCCCACCTAATCAAATGGCTGCCTATTTCCGTTGTAGCTGGCATTCTTGCTGGAATGGCTTCTGCGGTTCTTTTAGCATCATTAGAATGGGCAACTAATTGGCGGGAATCACATCGGTGGATTATCGCCTTCCTTCCTCTTGGCGGCTTCTTGAGTGGTTGGATTTATCATCGATTTGGTCAAACTGTAGAAGCCGGAAATAACCTTTTACTTGAAGAAATCCATAACCCCAAAAAGATTATTCCCTTCCGTATGGCTCCTCTTGTGTTACTAGGAACAGACCTTACCCATTTTTTTGGTGGTTCAGCCGGTCGTGAAGGGACAGCATTACAAATGGGTGCTTCTTTGGCAGATCAGGTGACTAAAATACTACATTTTAAAGGGGCTAATCGGCGAATTTTGTTAACGGCGGGTATAAGTGGGGGATTCGCTTCAGTTTTCGGTACTCCCTTAGCTGGAACCGTATTTGGTCTAGAAGTTTTAGCAATTGGGAAGATTCATTACGACGCTCTTTTTCCTTCTTTAATTGCTGCGATCGTAGGGAATCAAGTCACCTTACTATTGGGTTTACATCATACCGCATACCGACACGCTCCGTTAATACCGACGCTCACAATTTGGGGACTAATTTCTGCAATTATTGCAGGTATAATATTTGGAATAGTCGCAAGATTTTTTGCTAAAGTAACTCACAAAATCAGTCATTTTTTTAAAACCAAAATATCCTATCCTCCAATGCGTCCTTTGATAGGTGGTGCAATAATAGCAGCAATTGTTGGATTGAGTGGAACAACCAAGTATATGG
The DNA here is from genome assembly GCF_014023275.1 of Nostoc edaphicum CCNP1411. Taxonomy (NCBI): domain Bacteria; kingdom Bacillati; phylum Cyanobacteriota; class Cyanophyceae; order Nostocales; family Nostocaceae; genus Nostoc; species Nostoc edaphicum. Next base: position 2,787,600 of record NZ_CP054698.1, on the reverse strand, counting down.
GGCTTGGTATCCCAACAATCGTTGATTCCTTCTATACTCAGCTACCTCCTTGGGATTTTGCAGCAAAATTAGGTCTGACTGCTTTAACTTTAGGTGCAGGTTTTAAGGGTGGAGAAGTGACACCTTTGTTTTTTATTGGTGCAACTTTAGGTAATGCTTTATCGTTGCTTTTAGCATTACCTGCACCACTGTTAGCAGGAATGGGATTTGTGGGTGTGTTTGCGGGTGCAGCAAATACACCTATAGCATCGACTTTAATGGGAATTGAATTATTTGGTTTGGAATCAGGGGTATTTATTGCTATTAGCTGTGTAGTGAGCTATTTATTTTCCGGTCATTCTGGAATTTATTCTGCGCAACGTATTGGGTTGAGTAAATACTCTACTGTATATTTAGAAGAAGGGGTGACTTTGGCTAATTATGGGCAACCGAAAATTGATTTACCTGATGATAGTGAAGAAGGAGGAAGTAATGCTCAGGAATAATTTATTGATGCATGAATGGATAATTGGGAAAGTGTATAGTTTACCGTTGTAGGCATCGCATAGTCAGAGTAGTCATATTTTATGTGCGATAACCGCTATGCTTAACTTATATATTTGCGATCGTTTCACAAATATGCTGTTTAGGATAAAAAGTTACTATGCTCATAGAGTTTAGTATTGGCAATTACCGCTCCTTTAAGGATAAAGTAACCTTTAGTATGGTTGCTGCCAATATTGTTGCCAAAGAAAATGAACTTGATGAAAACAACGTTTTTGCGATAGATGATGATCTAAAATTACTCAAAAGTGCTGCAATTTATGGTGCTAATGCGAGTGGCAAAAGTAATCTTGCGAAAGCTTTGAGCTTCATGAAGTGGTTTATGATTAATTCCTCTAAAGAAACTCAAAGTACAGAAAAAATAGGAGTTGAGCCATTTGAGCTAAGTACAGAAACTGAAGCACAACCATCTTTTTTTGAAATTGTATTTCTATTAGATGCTACAAAGTATCGATATGGATTTGAAGTTAATCAAAAAAGGGTTGTTTCTGAGTGGTTATCTGATGTTCCTAAAACAAATTTAACTCGTCTTTTTGAGCGAATTACTGATGGAAATTCACATAAGCTAAAATATCTATCTAAAAGGTTCAAAGCTGATGGTATTTACCCAAAAACTAGGAGCAATGCACTTTTCCTATCAGTAGCTGCTCAATTTAACGTTGAAATAGCTGAGAGAATACTAGATTTGCTCACAAAAAAAGTAAATATAGTTTCAGGTTTAGATGATCAAGAGCATTTGAGTTATACAGTAAGCTTTTTACTAAAAAATAATGACAATAAATCAGAAGTTATTCAATTAATTAAAAAATTAGATTTAGGTATTAAACAAATAAGAATAAAGGAAGCAGAGATTATTCCTATAGAACAAAGCTCTTATCATTTTAAAACAGACAATTCAATTAGAACTGGTCATGAAAAGTTTGGTAATAAAGGTAATATTTCTATTAAATTCTTTGATTTAGATAATCAAGAATCGGAAGGAACTAAAAAAATAATTTCTATTGCTGGACTTTTAGTAGATACTCTTAAATATGGCAAAGTTTTGATATTTGATGAATTTGATGCGAGACTTCACCCACTAATTGGCAAAGCAATTGTTGAATTATTTAACTCCAAAAAAACAAACTCTAATAATGCACAACTAATATTTATGACTCATGACACTAATTTGCTTAGTAATAAACTTTTTCGTAGAGATCAGATTTGGTTTACTGAGAAAAACAAATATGGTGCTACAGATTTATATTCATTAGTTGAATATAAAATACCACATGATGCTTCTTTTGAAAGTGATTATATCAAGGGTAGATATGGTGCTATTCCATTTATTGGTGACTTAAGTCAACTTCTTGGTGATCCTAATGCCTAGAAAGCGTGGCTATGCTGATAGAAAAGTTGAAACAAGAGAGCTTAGGCAAATATTTTTAATTATTTGTGAAGGGGAAAAAACCGAGCCAAATTACTTCATGAGTTTTCGCGTTTCCACGACTGTGAAGAAAATTGATGTTAGAGGGTTTGGATACAATCCAAGTAAACTAGTACAAGAAGCTAAAGAATTAAAAGCTCAAGGAGATTACGATCAAATTTGGTGTGTATTTGATAGGGATGATTGGCCTAAGCAAGATTTTAACAACGCCATTGCAAACGCTGAAAGAGAAGGATTTAAAGTTGCTTATTCTAATGAAGCTTTTGAATTATGGTATGTATTGCATTTTGAATTTTTAAATACTGGACTTCCTCGCAAAGATTACATCGATAAGTTAGAGAAAGAGAAATTGCTTGGACACAAATATAAAAAAATAGTGCAACAATCTATGAGGAAATAGAAAATAGGCAATCTACTGCCATCAAACACGCTAAAAGTTTTCTCAAGCAATATAACCCTTCTAATCCAGTAAGTGATAATCCTTCAACAACAGTACATCTTTTAGTTGAAGAACTAAACAAATTTATTCGATAATCTTTATCTTTTAGATTACGTCAATTATTATTTACATCATCCAGTGGCTACTTTATCATTTACTAAATCATTGCTTCCAATTCTTTCAAAGCTTGAAAACTTCCCACTTGCCAACTACGTTCCACAGCAGCAGGAATAATTTGAGTAATCGCTATATCTGCAAAATTAGGACTGGTGTTAGATTTTATATATTTCCCCTCTTTCAGCAAATAAATAGAAAGATTTCCGCTATCGTAAACCCATAATTCTGGGACTTCAATGGCTTCATAAGCATCAAGAGTAGTTTTCGATGTGACATCAGTCTCAATCGCTAAATCTGGGGGCGGATCATCAGGTTGTAAGCGACGATGACCAATCATTTGTTGATAATTTTGAATATAAAAGCAAGCATCAGGTTCAACTCCCGCTACACCTTGCCGTTTAAAAGTGGTGGAACCAAAAGGTTGGTATCTGATATCTTTAGCTTTCAGCAATATTTTGACAATATCAGAAATTAAATCTTTGGGAATTTCATGTTCTGGTAAAGGAGCCATAATTTCTAAAGTACCCTGGCTGTAGGCAATTCGTGTATTTCTTTTTTCTCCCAATTCTTCTAAAATAGATTCAAATTCTTGCCAGCTAACATCAGGAATTGTCACCGTGCTACCAGGTGCTAATTGCATCTGGCTAACAGCTTTAAAAACGGGGATAGCAGCAGTCATAACCAAAATACAAGTAAGCTGAATCTCAATAATTATCTATGAGGTTGCGGTGGATAATATAGCCCACCGTAACCTTTAGACTAATAGATTGAGTTTAACAAAAGCGATCGCTCTACACCTTAAACTTCTCAGCAATCCGCTTCATCGCCTCTTCCACATTCTCTCGGCTGTTAAATGCCGAAATTCGGAAGTAACCTTCACCCGCAGCACCAAAGCCAGAACCAGGTGTCCCCACAACGTTGACGGTTTGCAGCAACTTATCAAAGAATTCCCAACTGGATAAACCATTAGGAGTTTTTACCCAAACGTAAGGTGCATTCACGCCACCATAAACTGATAATGCGGCGGCTGTGAGTTTTTCGCGGATAATTTTGGCGTTTTCTAGATAGAAACTAACCAATGCTTTGATTTGTGCCTGTCCTTCTTCAGAGTAAACCGCTTCGGCTCCCCGTTGAACGATGTAAGAAACACCATTGAATTTGGTAGACTGGCGGCGATTCCAGAGTTTCCACAGTTCCACATCGGAACCATCGGCAGCTTTTCCTGTGAGTGTCTTCGGTACAACGGTTAAGGCGCAACGGGTTCCTGTAAAACCTGCATTCTTGGAAAAAGACCGAAATTCGATCGCAACATCTCTTGCACCTTCAATTTCATAAATTGAGTGCGGAATCGATGGATCGGTAATATAAGCTTCGTAGGCTGCATCAAAGAAAATAATCGAGCCATTAGCTTTGGCATAGTCCACCCATGCTTTGAGATATTCTTTGGTAGCAGTTGCGCCAGTGGGGTTATTGGGAAAGCAGAGATAAATTAAATCGACTTTCTTTGAGGGAATCTCTGCGGTGAAGTTGTTATCAGCCGTAATTGGTAGATAAACTAAACCTTCAAACTCGCCTTTATCGTTGGCATCTCCCGTATTACCCACCATAACGTTAGTGTCTACATACACGGGGTAAACTGGGTCAGTTACGGCAATTAGATTGTCATGACCAAAGATTTCTAGAATATTGCCCGTGTCGCATTTGGAACCGTCGGAGATAAAGATTTCGGAAGCATCAATATTGGCTCCCCGTGCTTGGAAATCTTGAGTAGCAATTTTTTCCCGTAACCAAGCGTAGCCTTGCTCTGGGCCGTAGCCTTTGAATGTATTGCGATCGCCCATTTCTTCCACAGCTTTAATCATCGCTGTGCGGCAAGCCTCCGGCAGAGGTTCGGTAACATCACCAATGCCCAGCCTGATAATTTTAGCATCAGGATTGGCTTCTGCAAAGGCATTCACCCGCCGAGCAATTTCTGGAAACAGATAACCCGCTTTCAGTTTCAGGTAGTTGTCGTTAATAGTTGCCATTATGTAGATATGAAAAAACGCCCTCAAATAGCTTACTGCTAATTTATGAGGGCGGGGAGTGGGGAGTGGGGAAGGGAATAGGGTAAAGGTTACAGGGTACAGATTATTCCCTATCACCTATCACCTATCACCTGTCACCTGTCACCTGTCACCTCTTCCCAATTAGACATTTACAGGCTGTTTATTATCGGAAATTACAAACTCCGTAATTGATTCTTTTCCTGTAATTAATCTTGCTCCGCGATTACGGGTGAAATAATTCCATGCCCACTGGATCATTACTACTAATTTGTTGTCAAATTCAATTAAGAAGTAGATGTGAATCACCAGCCAAAATAGCCATGCAAAGAAACCTTTTAGCTTCATAAAGCCCAAATCTACCACAGCAGAATTGTGTCCAATCATTGCTAAACTACCGTGATCAGTGTAAGCAAAGGGTGGCAAATTTTTACCTGCAAGCCGCTGTTGAACCAATGTTGCTACATATTCACCTTCTTGCTTGGCTACAGGTGCAACACCAGGTAGGGGTTTACCATTTTGATGAGAAAAATTTGCTAAGTCGCCAACTACAAAAATATTAGGATGTCCTTTAATACTCAAGTCGGGTTCGACAATAATCCGTCCAGCGCGATCGCACTCTGCACCTGTGTGTTCTGCTAGCACTTTACCCATTGCGGAAGCTTTCACACCTGCTGCCCATAATACCGTTTTTGAGGCAATCTCTTTAACTTCATCGCCTTGTTTGAGGGTAACTACATCATTTTCAATATTCGTTACCAATGTTTTTGTCTGGACAATTACCCCCAACCGCGTCAGGGATGCTTCCGCTTCTTGTGATAACTCTGGTGCAAAGGGTGGCAAAATCCGATCCAAACCTTCTAATAGCAAAATCTTGGCTTCTGAGGTGTCGATGTTGCGGAAGTCTTCTTTGAGGGTTTGATTTGCCAATTCTGCGATCGCACCTGCCAACTCTACACCTGTTGGCCCACCACCCACAATTACAAAAGTTAACCAAGCACGGCGTTTTTCTGGATCGGTTTCTTTTTCTGCGGCTTCAAAAGCCGAAAAAATCCGGCTACGCATTTCTATGGCATCTTCTACTGTTTTCAAGCCTGGGGCAAATTCTTCCCAGTTATCTTTGCCAAAGTAGGAATGCTTCGCACCTGTGGCAACAATTAACGTATCGTAAGCTATTGCTTCATCGCCCACAATCACTTTTTGCGCTTCTGGATCAATATTATTCACCTCTCCCAGCAGCACTTTCGTATTCTTGCTCTTGCTGAGTACAGAACGCAACGGTGAGGAAATATCAGCCGGAGATAGCGCACCTGTGGCGACTTGATATAAAAGGGGTTGAAATAGATGAAAGTTACGTTTATCAATCAGAGTAACGTTTACTGCCGCCTTGGCGAGTGTTTTTGCCGCATACAGTCCACCAAAACCACCGCCAACAATAACTACTTGATGTGGTGGATTATTGTCAAGTGAATTTACCATAAGAAATATTATCCGGGATGCCGACTATTGTAACTATTCTTAACAAATTTGTATCAAACTTGTCATCATATATTTTGTGTTTATTTTTACATTTGAAGAATGATTTAAGTAATCAAAACTACAGGATTAACAGAACTTTTCTAGATGGATGCTCAGTTAATAAGATTTGGCAATATTTGAATTACTTTTTGCTTATGTAAATTTATCAACCATAAATGTAGGATTTATGCAAGTTTACTCAGAACTAGTTGATTCTGGTATTTGTGTCAAACGTGGTGAATGAGTTCGCCGCCAACGAGTAAAACCATAAACAAGGGCAGCAAAAATTAACAAATAGGGGCTGTAAACAATTAACCAAATACCCAGCTTGAGTAAGCCAACCGAAAATGAACTAAGGGAGTGGGTAGATTTGTTCCAAGTCTCCTGAACTTGCAAACCCAAGGCAGGTTGTGAACTGGTGCTAGAAACTGCGGCTTCTAGGTTCAGCGTAATAGTGGAATAAGCAACTTGATTTTGTAGGCTTTTGAGTTGGGCATTAATTTGTTCTATTGTTTGTCGGACATTACTCAGTTCTTGAGCAACACTAAGCACATCTCTAACAGAACCCGCCCGATCCATAATTTTTTGTAAATTGGCTTCAGTCTTCTGTAGATTCGTTAGTCTGGCTTGGAAATCTACCAAGCGATCGCCTACATCTTCGGCAGTGATATTACGACTATCAACAGTGCCTAATTTGGCTAATTGTTCCAGGGTCGGTTCTAGCCGATTCTCTGGTATCCGCAATTGGATTGTTGCTGTGTAACGCGGGTTGTCGTTTCTAGGTTGTTGTTGTTTCAACCCGATTAAATCCCCTTGCTGTTGATTGATAATTTGCGAAACAGCATCAACAGTCTTATCTACAGAGTTGACAGTCAAAGAAATTGCTGCCTTTTTGATGAGTTGAGGACGAGAACGAACTATTGATGAAGCTTCTGCCTTTTGAGAAATACTGCTTTCACCAGCAGGTGCAGATGCTCGATTTGCCATCCCATCGGCGGCCATTTGAGGTAAAGCCGAATTTGTTGAGCGTTCAGAAGAAGCGCAACTGGTAAAAATCACCCCTCCAAGTAACGCACTTATAAACAAAGCAGATGTACGCGGGAATTTAGTCGAAGTATACATAATCTACCCCCAGATAGATGAAGTTAACCCCAGTATTACTGAATAAAAACTCAAAGCTTGTATTGTTGCGATTTATGTAACAGGGTTAGTCATTATTCTTTGGCACTTTCAGCAGCCTGTCTCAATGCCAAAAAAGCTTCTTTTAGAGGTTGGCTAACGGCACTGTCTGGTTCTGTTAGCACTAGCTGTTGGTAGGCTGACAAAAATTGCGATCGCAGCCGATGGAACAAATGCAGAAAGTGACGTACAAAACTGATACAATCCAAAACCACAATCTCTATACCATCTGTACGGTCGTACATACTTGAGGCATATTCCTGAATAGTTTCTTCGATCGCATCCGTCGTGATAAAAATATAGTTGTCAACCCGCTTGCCTGTGCTGTTGATTTTTTGCAAAGCACGGTCAATATCTGCTAACGTGACGCGTCGGGTCTTCATTTCATAGCTGGTAATCACCTTCTCATCATCAACTAAAGTAATTTCCAAATCTCCCAAAGCTCCAGTCTGCTCGTCTGCTGCATTGTGGGATTCTAGAGGTAAAAAACGCTCCCCAATATATTGTTCTGCTACTTGATAGGCAGCAGCAACAATTAGTACAGGAAGACGGCTTGAACCTCGGCAAGCCAAATGCTGTTTCAGGAGTGTGATAATTTCCTCTGCTGACAAAGGTATTGCGTCTTCCGACTTTTTCAGGTCGGCTAGTAGTGTTTCCATGCGCTGCCGCTTCTCGTTCCGAGCAATAATTAGACAGCGAATGGTTTGGGCTAGCAGTTCCTCAGCAGTTATTCTGCCTTCATGAACATCATCAAGTAATTGCAGGGCGACTTCGTAGAGTTTGGGCGGTCGTCCCACCAGATTCACTGCTGGGGTTAAGGTGATGTTACGGTTTCGCAGTGCAGGGGTGAGGAACGCAGTAGTGGGATTACAAGGCAACTCGTGCTGGTTAATGAATGCTGTGATGTAACTTTCATCGTAGTAGCGTCCAGAGTAAGCATCTGGTGTGCCTATTTCGGTGTAAGGCTTGCGAATATCAACATTTGCACGGTGAATTGCTGCCAAAGAGCAGGCCAGCAACAAACGAACTACAGCACGATTGCCTACATAGCGCGACACATAGTCAATTTTTTCGGCAATGCTGGGGTTGGTGACAATCGGTTGTGCTATCGATGCTTCGGCTTTTTGTAAAGCTACATCAAGGATAGCTGCTGGGGTTGTGGACATGGAGCGATTTCTTCAACAGTAAGTGTGGAAGCTTGCGGATCATAATTGAGCCAAAGTACTTCTTGCCGTAACTGCTTGATGGAATGGCAGTGTTTCGCGGGCGCTTTAATGCAGTTCCAGTCACCATATAGTTCTTGCATCAACGAACAATCATAGCCTGAAAGGGCAACTTTACCTTTGACTGAACGCAAAACATCCGCTAGCTGCCGATGCTGGTCGTCGGTCATTTCATAAGCGTAAGCCTTGCTATCCCCACGGGAATCGTGCGGGTAGGGAGGGTCACAGTAAAATAATGTTTCTGGACTATCGTACCGTCGAATAATATCAATTGCTCGGTCGTTCTCAATTTGCACGCGTAGCAACCGTTGCACGATTTCGGGCAGATCCTCAACACTACCAAGCCACCGGGAAACTGCACCAGCCATTCCAGCGCGGCTAGTAAGTTTGCAGTGCGCCCATCGTCCAACACTGGCGGTTTGTGCCAAGCCCGTCCTCACTTGTCGCGCCCGGACGAAAAATCGTCTAGCCCTTTCCAGGTCTGACAAACTCTCTTCCTCTTTAGCTATAGCAATCCGAAATTCTTCACGCGAAAATGGGGTTAACCCAATCGCCTCGATGAGTTGGTCTTTTTGGTCGCGTAGTACGCGAAAAAAGTTGACTACCTGGCCATCAATATCATTGTAGGTTTCTACAGGCGAAGGCTCTCGGTTCAACAACACGGCTGCTGAACCGCCAAAGGGTTCGCAGTAGTGGGTCGTTTTTGACAACAAGGGTAAAAGCCAGTCTAAATGACTGTACTTGCCGCCATACCAACCAAATGCAATTTTCTTTGCCATGAAAGCCAACCTCAAAGGGAGTGATTTACCCGAAACCGAGGATAAGGGTAAAACGCAATTTATTATATAGTGTTGAGAAATAAAGTATAAACAAACAAGAATACTTACATTATTTTTTCAGAGAATAATCTATCATTCTTTTTCGGTAAGGCGATCGCGGCATTGAGCCGAGATAAGAACGAAAACGGAAATAGTGGCTGAAAAGGCTTGATTTTTTGTTGCCTATAACGGTATTAAGTACAAACAAGTAGCAAATTACCAAATCTAAGCAGGATAATCGTTAAGAGTCTTAATTTCCGAATATGCAGCTATCTCGGCTCAATGTCCTTGTAGCGATCGCTCATATCGTTGCCGCCGCGTTCTCTGGTTGCAACCCTGTGAACTTTTATTTAAAAGGGTTAGGAATTGAGTACCAGTTTGAAAAGGGAGCTTGTCAACTTCCCCCAGATCAACAACAGAAGTAGGATGACGTAAATCAAGCCCAGTGATGCGATCGCCTCCGGCAGGCGGTTACGCCATCGCTGGGCATCTCAAGCAACAACCAATTTCTTAGAGGAAACAGGGTGAGCGATCACACTCAACAATAGAAGGAACAAGTGTGTATAATCAAACTCATTAATGTGCGGAAAAATAAATAAATGTTTAGTAAAAAAGTTTACTCGGCTGATTCTGTCTATGGTATTGCACGCGATCTTCCTTTAAATTATGTAAAAAGACAAGAAGTGGATCACAGACTTATAGAAAATTTGACAAAAAATAGGCACATTGTTATATACGGTAGTTCAAAACAAGGAAAAACATCTCTGCGGAAACATTGTCTGGACGCTGAGGAATATATTAATATCCAATGTTCCAATCGTTGGGAATTAGTAGATATACACTCTGCAATCCTTAAAGCAGTAGGTTACCAAATTACTCAATCAATTAAGAAAACTGCTGCTGGTAAGCAAAAAATTATGGCTTCCATTGAAGGTGGAATTAGCTTATTAAACTTTTTTAAAGGTAAAGGAACAGTTTCAGGTGATGCAGAAAAGACGAAATCTACTGAGATTACATTAGAAAGTTTGGAACTTGATGCAGAAGATGTAAATGATATTATCGCTGCATTGAAAGCGGTAAAATTTAAAAAATATATCGTTTTAGAAGATTTTCATTACCTTTCTACAGAAGCTCAAAAAGACTTTGCCGTTGCCTTAAAAGCATTCCATGAAGCATCTGAATTCTGCTTTATTATTATAGGTGTTTGGCTAGAAGAGAATAGATTAATTGTATATAATGGTGATTTAACTGGGCGTGTAATTGCAATAGATGCTGACAAGTGGAATAATAAAGAATTGCGTCAAGTCATTGACGATGGAGCTAAATTATTAAATATTGAATTTACAGAGCATTTTAAAAATACCCTGATATCCGAATCTTTTAATAGTGTTTATATAGTTCAAGAAGTTTGTGCTAAAGCATGTCGTGAATCAGGAGTTAGTGAAACGTTAGAGAAGTGTCGTTTAATTGGTAATAATTTATATGTACACGAATTAATCAAGTCAGTTGTTAACCAACAGAGTGGGCGTTATATGTCCTTTATAACTCAATTTTCTGAAGGTTTTCAAGATACCAGACTTGAAATGCATAAATGGCTTTTGTACCCTATTTTGACAGCAAATTTAAAAGAATTAGAGCAAGGACTTACTTATGCTCGAATACGTGAAATACTCCAATCACATCATCCACAAAAAAAAGATCTTAATCCTGGTAATCTAACTCAAGCTTTGCAATCAACAGCGTCACTTCAAGTGAAAAAAGATATTAAGCCTATAATTCTTGATTATGACCAAACAAATAGACGATTAAATGTTGTAGATAGATGGTTCTTTATCTGGCTTGCTAATCAAAATAGAAACGATCTGCTAATAGCAGGCGAGCTTTTTGATTAAGTAGGGATCGCCATGAACCTGCGCTTTGAGATGGGGATTTTGCTTTGCTAGTTAGGGTGATGGAGTGCGATCACCCACTCCATTCTTAGAGAAAACCCCAAGCATAGGCGTAGCCCGTCGCAAACATCGCATAAATCATACTGAGTGCAAAACATCTACCGCAGATACGATTGTGAATTACTTATCAAAATATCAGTATCCCTGACATAGAGTGGCACCATCATTTCCCTTTGCTCCAACAGTTCGGATAACCCAATATAAATTTCTTTCCCCTGATGAAATAATGCACGCGCTGCTTTTTCTACCATTTGTGCTAGTTCAGCACCGTTACAGTTGATCATTTTGTTGAGAATAATCCGCCATTCTTTTTCGGTAAGGCGATCGCCACCATTACAGTATCGCTCATCAACTTGGCCTTTTTCTCGATTATTGCCGTCGAAAACACTCCCCCTGAGTTCAAAGAGATAAATTCAATGATTGATAATTCATTTGTGTTACTCAATTTGAGGTACAATCGTAAGCCTGCCAATAAATGACAATGCTTGCTGACAGGAGATGCTTCTATGGCCCGGATGTATTATGACGAAGATGCCAATTTAGACCTTTTGGCTGGAAAAACTATTGCTATCATCGGCTATGGTTCCCAAGGTCATGCCCACGCTCTCAATCTCAAAGATAGTGGTTTGAATGTGATTGTGGGACTATATCCGGGTAGTAAGTCAGTTGCAAAAGCTGAAGCAGCTGGTTTAACTGTGAAAAATGTCGCAGATGCCGCTAATGCTGCTGACTTCATCATGATTTTGTTACCTGATGAAGTTCAAAAAACGATTTACAAAAACGAGATTGAACCGAATTTAGAAGAAGGAAATGTATTAGCCTTTGCCCACGGCTTCAATATTCACTTTGGGCAAGTTGTACCACCGGCTAACGTAGATGTGGTGATGGTAGCACCCAAAGGGCCAGGGCATTTGGTACGGCGGACTTATGAAGGTGGTGAAGGTGTACCAGCGTTATTTGCAGTTTATCAAGATGCTAGTGGTCAGGCACGCGATCGCGCCATGTCTTATGCTAAAGGTATCGGTGGTACTCGCGCCGGTGTTCTGGAAACTACTTTCCGCGAAGAAACCGAAACAGATTTATTTGGCGAACAAGCAGTATTATGCGGTGGTTTGAGCGCTTTAATCAAAGCCGGATTTGAAACTTTGGTAGAAGCTGGTTATCAACCAGAATTGGCTTATTTTGAATGTCTGCATGAAGTCAAGCTGATTGTTGACTTGGTTGTGGAAGGTGGTTTAGCCAAGATGCGCGATAGCATTTCTAACACTGCTGAGTATGGCGATTATACCCGTGGGCCAAGGATTGTTACCGAACAAACCAAAGCTGAAATGCAGAAGATTCTCAGCGAGATTCAATCTGGACAATTTGCACGAGAATTCGTTCTCGAAAACCAAGCTGGTAAACCAGGATTTACCGCTATGCGTCGTAAAGAATCTGAACACAAAATTGAGGAAGTTGGTAAAGATTTACGCGCTATGTTTAGCTGGTTGAAAAAGGCTTAATAAAAGAATGTAGAGACGCGAAATTGTACTTTGTCCCGCAGTGCTAACGCGTCTCTACAAGAGTTGATGCTCCCAGGATTTTGAAAAAATATATTTCTCAAAATAGATGTGGTTTAACAAACATTATTTGCTTTTAGTTTTGAGATAATCTGCAATATACTCTCCATAAGTATCACGCAACATTTGTTCCCGAAATTTGAATCCTAATGTTTTCCCTCGACAAGATAGAGATCCGCACAAGCATCGGCGGACAGCAATTGATTCATATTCAGTGGTTTCGTAGTCCCAGGTAATTTCCTCACCTATTTCGATATCCCCTAAAGCAACGAAGTCATATCCTCCAAACTGATTGTTTCTTACCCCAGTATTTGGATCACAAGAATGGTTAATGACGACAGCAGGCTCGTCTAGGTTGACATACAAATTAAAATCCATCTGAAAGGAATAAATTGTTCGTTCGGGAACTTCTTCAATTGAAATACCCACTACGACAGTTTCCCCTTGGAAAAATTTTTGTCTAGCAAATACTCCTCGTCCTTTTCCTGTTTGTTGAATCGTGATACGAGAATTGAGCTTTGAAGCTGAAATTACCTCTATTGTACTCATAAAAAAAGAACCATTTTATTTAAAAAAAACTTGGTTTAATTAGAGTTAAATCTACTATGTAAAGTGATTTTTTGTAAAGTAAATTTTTCTAATTTTACTGCTGCTTTTATGGCAAAATAAGTTTCAAATATATTTTTTTAATTCATGCATATTTGCAAGATTTTATGCTCTACAAAATTTAAATTCTCACTTCAGGCTGAACTACACTTTTTAGACTGAAGTATCAAATGTTTGGCTGGATTTCAGGCATTTAACCTTAATTTCTCGATACTTTTAAACAAAGAGATTAAAGAGCAATATGCTTGGGCAAAGGAGAATCTTAGGTTGAGTTTAGGAACGAAACCCAACCTAAGAAGTTTATGGTTCTAATAAGTTAATAGTCCGTTAACTGCTCTGTACCTCAACTTTTGCTTCCGCTTCCGGCTCAATTTTTTGAGGGATTTGACTTAGAAACAGAGCAACTAACACAAGAATCGCGCCAATGAAACCGCGTATTCCCAGATGTTCTCCAAGTAGCCAAAACGAGAAAATTGTGGCGAACAATGGCTCAAGTGTATAGAGTAAGGCGGTTTCGTCAGATGAAACCCATTGCTGTGCTAATGTTTGAAGCCAGATGACAGCAGCCGTCGCCAACAGCCCTAAGTAGACAATCGCTCCCCAGTGCTGGCGAATTGCCTCAAATTCGTTAAGGATTTGTGTGTTATTCCAGAGTATCCCTACTAACGCAATGAACAAAAGTTGAACACTAGTGAGTGTTAAAGTGGGGTGACGGGAGGCGACTCGCTCTAAAAAAAGTATGTATGCTGCATAGACAAAAGCATCAACAAACATCAATAGATCGCCAATTCCTAGTTCTCCCCCTTCCCAAAACATCACGCCAATACCAATCACAGCTACTCCAGCAGCAAGGAAACTTCTTAACAGCACGCGTTGACCACTCAGCCATCCTAGTAGAGGGACAATGAGTGCATTCAAACTGCCAATGAATGCCGCCCGGTTTGCTGGTATCGTCTTGAGTGCAACTGTTTCTATAGCTAAGAAAAAGAAAAGCAAAAGCCCTAGTACTGTACCATCACGAAATAAAAGTGCATTAATATTACGTAAATTTAAGGTAAAAACCCCTGCCGCTATGACAAAGCGGCTGACAATCAATGCACTTGGTGAAAGACTACTAACGATGTCTTTAGTCAATGGAAAGGTTGTAGCGCTAATTACATTAACAAGGATAAGCAGTATTATTCCTTTTAAATGTAATGAATTTTTAGTTTCCATTAAACTAATTTATTGAATAATGTTTCTTTACATCCATAGAGAATGCGATCGCATAGAGAATGTTGATTTTGTCCCGTTCTGTCAGTGCCTTCAGAATCTAGGATTTTTAGTTGGCAAAGTTCTACTAATCCGGTTAGCATAATTTCATATTTTTTCCCATACTGCAATTAAAGGTAAAAGAAGTTCAGATTAATTCAATCTAAACTGTACCATTAACTGTGTTTCAGGAAGCAAAATTTAAGCTTGACAAAGAACTAACCCAAACCACTCCTTGGGATCTGTCCAAGTCTTCAGTGTCTTAAATCCGTATGTCTCCAGTTGTTTCTGCATAATTCCTAAATCAAACTTGCGAGAAATTTGGGTAAGAATGCTTTCTCCATCTGCAAACAAAACTTGTAAATCTAACGCTTCTAGAGAGACTTTATGACTCTTTTGGCAATGTAGATACGTCTCAATTTGAGCATTATTTTGATTATAAATAACTTGAGGAGTGAATAAATTGAGGTCAAAATTGCCTTGAAAACGCCAATTTAAATGAGAAAGTATATTCAAGTCAAAAGCAGCCGTAACTCCTTGACTATCGTTATAAGCTTGCTCCAAAATTTCCTTGGGTTTTTGTAAGTCAATCCCCAAAAGAAAGTAATCACCTACTTGTAAAGTCCTAGTAATTTGTCTTAATAAATCATCACATTCTTGCAGGTTAAAATTACCAAGAGAACTACCCAAGAAAAAAATCATCCGTGATTGTGTAAAGGTTGATTCTAATTTTATCAATGCTTGTTGGTATGTTCCTATTAATCCCTCAATAAAGAAAGCAGGATATTTTTGCTGTAGCTTTATTACGCTAGATTTAAGAATTCCCCCACTAATATCAATGGCTATATACCTACAAGAACTGGCAAATTTTTGGTAAGCATCTAACAAAAACAGAGTTTTTGTAGAACTACCACTGCCTAATTCTACAAGTTCACAAGCTCCTGTTATCTGAGCGATTTCATGGGCATATTTGTGCAAAATCCCTGCTTCTGTTCGTGTTAGGTAATATTCTGGTAATTCACATATTTGTTCAAATAACTCTGAACCGTAATCATCATAAAAATATTTTTGAGGTAAAGTTTTGGGACTTTGAGTTAATCCTTGAATGACATCTTCACCCTCATTGTTGAGAGATTGGTAATTCTCATTCATAATTTTTAGAGATGTCATAATGTCAATATTTGTAGTTTGAAATTTCATTTTTAAATATGAAAGATTTAGTATTTAATGGCAAGACTTATTTGTCAGTAATCAATAGATATTCTTATACTAAAGTTCGATAGTTTTACTGTAGGTTTTGGCTTATTTTATTTAGTAATTGAATATTTATTAAATTATTAAATGTTTGAAATAGTGGCAATTTATGAATTGACACTACTTAGGCATAATTAAATATAAAATAAAATCCTAGTTCGTAGTGAGATAAATTGCTCAAAACAAGGGTTATCAGGAATAAGTTTCATTGATTCGATTCCGATTACTCTTTGTTATAAATGTTGTACAACTAAATAGAGAAGCATACGGCGATGCCTTCACAATAGGCATCGCGGATTTTAGATTTAATTGATCTAAAATCCCAAATCGATTTAACGATTTACCGCCGCAGCTTCTCGTGCTGCTGCTGCTTGATCTGGGTGAATACCCAAGCGGGTGAGATTGATGCGACCTTTGTTATCAATTTCGCGCACTTTGATAATTACTTCATCGCCCACCGCTACTTCATCCTCAACTTTGCCAACGCGGTAGTCAGCTAGTTGAGAAATGTGGATCATACCTTCTTTCCCAGGTAAAAATTCCACAAATGCACCTATCGGTATAATCCGAGTAATGCGTCCTGCATAGACATCCCCTTCGTGCAACTTGCGGGTCATGCCTTGGATGATATTTCTAGCTCTCTTGGCCTTGTTCTCATCCACAGCAGAAATTGTCACGGTGCCATCATCTTCGATGTCAATTTTTGCACCAGTTTCCTCTGTGATCCCCTTAATAGTCTTGCCTCCAGGCCCGATGATCAGACCAATCATGTCTGAATCAATTTTGATTGTTAACAGACGTGGGGCATAAGGTGAGGTTTCAGTCCGCGGTGTGTCAATACAGGCGAGCATTTTCTCCAGAATATGCAATCTGGCTGCTTTGGCTTGGTGGACGGCTTGGGCTATCACCTCCAAAGACAAACCGGAGATTTTCATATCCATTTGCAAGGCGGTAATCCCGGTATCCGTCCCGGCAACTTTGAAGTCCATGTCGCCCAAAAAGTCTTCAATACCTTGGATGTCCGTCAGGACTCGTACTTCGTCCCCTTCCTTAATCAGACCCATTGCCGCGCCACTGACGGGTTTGAGAATTGGTACACCAGCATCCATCAGGGCGAGGGTGGAACCGCAGACTGAACCCATTGAGGTAGAACCGTTGGAAGAAAGTACTTCCGAGACGATGCGAATCACGTAGGGAAATTGTTCTTTTGACGGTAGCACAGGTAGGAGCGCTCGTTCTGCCAATGCCCCGTGACCAATTTCACGCCTTCCTGGAGAACGCATTGGTTTGGTTTCTCCGACTGAGAACGGCGGGAAGTTGTAATGATGCAGGTAACGCTTGTGCTGATCTAGCTGCATGTCATCGTTGAGGTTTTGAGCATCTCCAGGTGTACCCAGAGTACAAGTGGATAATACCTGAGTTAGTTCCCGGTTAAATAAACCGCTGCCGTGGACTCGCTTTGGTAAGACATCAACTAAACAAGAAACCGGACGCACTTGATCGAGTTTACGACCATCAACGCGGACGTTATCTTCGATGATTTGTCGCCGCATGAAGTGTTTGGTAATATCTTTAAAAGTGTTACCAAGTGCCTTCTTATTTGCAGTTGCGGCAACTCGAATGGGATCTTCTTCTGGCAGTTCGCTAATCGTCGCGGCAATTTCATCCTTGACGACATCTAAAGCTGCATCGCGTTCCGGTTTGGTGAAACTAAATTGCGACAGAATTTTCTTAATCTGACCGTTGGCGCGATCGCGGATATAATTTTCTAGCGTCTGGTCTACTTCTGGTGGTGCTTCTTGCACTATTACCAGACCCAGTTCTGCTAATAAATCTTGCTGCGCTTTGATTAAGTCCCGTACTGCTTCATAACCAAAGTCAATCGCCTCAAGAATATCTCGCTCTGGCAACTGATTGGCTCCCGCTTCCACCATGATTACGCCATGTGGTGAACCTGCTACTACCAGATCCAAGTCTCCAGCTTCAGTTTCGGCATAAGTGGGGTTAATGATAAAATCATCTCCCACTAAACCAACCCGCACTGCTGCCATTGGCCCATTAAAAGGAATCTGGGCAATCAGGGTAGCGATGGAAGCGCCTGTAACTGCTAACACATCGGGTGGAACTAACTCGTCCATCGATAGCGTTAAGGCGATAATTTGTAGGTCATCCCGCAACCATGACGGGAACAAGGGACGCATGGGACGGTCTATAAGACGGCTGGTGAGAATTGTTTTTTCTGGTGGACGACCTTCGCGGCGCATGATCCCGCCGGGAATCCGACCAGCGGCATATAGCCTTTCTTCATAATCTACAGTAAGGGGAAGAAAATCAATGCCTTCTCTGGCTTGCGATCGCGTAGCCGTTACTAAAACGGATGTGTCCCCTGATTCTATCAAAACCGATCCACCAGCCTGGGGAGCTAATAGGCCTACTTTCAGTCGAATATCCCTTCCATCGAAGGATATTGACTTATCAACTTCTGCCATTCAGTTTTTTTTCCTTCTCTTTCGCTATTCTCTTTCTGTGGCAATCCTAACATTTATGCCATATAGCTGACTTCTAGTACATACAAAGATAGACAAGTCATTCAACCCAAAGTGTGATACAAGATTAGCGCGTCTACTACCTGCTCATTCTCTAGCTTCACCGCACCCGGAATTCGCCCAATAATCTCAAATCCTAACGACTGCCAAAGTGTAATTGAAGGTATATTAGTCTCAAAGACCAAATTAAACATCACTGCTTCGTAGCCCAGGTGTGCTGCTATCGAAAGCATCGCCTCTCCCATGAACCGTCCTAAACCCTGACCGCGTAACTCAGGTTGTACAATAAAACCAGCGTTGCAAATATGGCTACACCGACCGGGAAAGTTTGGCTTTAAATAAAACGCCCCTAATATTTCTTTTGGCTTGTGTGTAGGATCTACAACAGATGGTCTGACAACAAAGGCATCCTTGCTTAACCAGTAAGTTGAAAATTCTGTAGGAGATAGAGGTTGCTTTTGGGGATAGGTTTTACCTTCAACAATTACAAGATTGAGTAATGCTCTTACAACCTCATGATCTTGAGGATGTATATAATCTAGTTCCACTAATATTCCATTTTTTAAAACTTTAATTAGGGGAAATTTCATTATTAACTATGTGGAATAATTACTTAAATATCTATTATTATATGGAAATTTTGGTCAAAAATCTTATTTATAAGATGTAAAAAGTAGAATAATTGCAATTTTCATTATTGAGTTTTGGGAAAATATAAGTAGTTAGCAAATGGTGATTTTACACTGTAATTGGTTACTAAAAAATAAAAATAGTAGTTTATTTATTTGGGGGGAAACTTGGCGATCGCCACGAGTGAATTTCGAGTCTAGTGGATCTGGAGATATAGCACTACATCCATTGGCAATGACATCGGTTGAGTTGAGTGAGTGGTTGCGATCGCAGAACATGGCAATTACTAACTTCATTCAAAAACCCCAAGTAGCCATCGCAACTACTGGGCGAACCCGCAAAGCCGCCAGTGCCCCTGAGATAAGTTTACCAACGCACTCCCAAATCATTGCCTTACCAACTTATATCCCAGAAGGAAGTGATAAAGGAACAACAGCGATTTTCCCTGTACATTCTGCCAGCTTGGGGGAAAATACAGATTCACCACAATATTTACAACCGTGGCGAGTTGAGGGTTTTCGTCTCAACCCCAGCGAAGCAATAAAATTTCTCGCTGCTGTTCCTTTAAATGCTGCTAAAGGGGAAGATGCCTTTTTAGGTGGAGATTTACGCTTTTGGTCGCAGGTTGCCCGCTGGAGTTTAGATTTAATCTCACGGTGTAAGTTTTTACCAGCAATTAACCGACAATCAGATGGTGCATTTGCTGCTAAGTGGCGAGTACTTCTAGATAGTGCTGTAGATGGAACCCGCCTAGAAAAATATTCTGCGAATATGCCGTTGGTTTGTCGTACTTATCAAGAGGGACTGGGTGGAGAAGAATTAATAACTAATGCCCCATGCCCCATGCCCCATGCCCAATGCCCAATCTATATAAACTTCCCAGCCGAACCTCAAGAATTACTTTTGGGATTTCTAAACAGTACGATAGATGCCCAAGTGCGAGAAATGGTAGGTTCTCAACCTCCAATTGAAGCTAAGGCGATGTCTACGACGGGCAACGCCTACGCATCTTTACCAGCTGGGGTGCGACAGTGGTTGCAAGGCTTAACTAGTACATCTGGCACAGTCAATGCAGATGCCATTGAAATAGAACGACTGGAAGCGGCACTGAAGGCTTGGACTATGCCGCTACAATACCAATTAACTCTTAAAACTCTATTTCGTACCTGTTTTCAACTGCGTTCTCCAGAGTTTGGCGAAACAGATTGGACATTAGCATATTTCCTACAAGCGGCTGACGATCCTGAGTTTTTGGTGGATGCGGCAACTATTTGGAACAATCCGGTTGAACGATTGGTTTATGAAAATCGGACAATTGAGCAACCACAAGAAACATTTTTGCGAGGTTTGGGGGTAGCTTCCCGATTATATCCAGCGATCGCACCCAGCTTTGAAACCGAATATCCCCAATCTTCTCGTCTCACCCCCATTCAAGCTTATGAGTTTATCAAAGCTGTAGCTTGGAGGCTGGAAGACAGTGGTTTGGGAGTAATTTTGCCTCCCAGTTTGGCAAACCGTGAAGGATGGGCGAACCGTTTGGGTTTGAAAATTACTGCCGAAACCCCAAAAGGAAAGCAGGGACGTTTAGGGTTGCAGAGTTTACTAAATTTCCAATGGCAATTGGCAATTGGCGGACAGACTATTTCTAAAGCTGAGTTTGATAAACTTGTAGCTTTAAATAGTCCGCTAGTAGAAATTAACGGCGAGTGGGTAGAATTGCGCCCCCAAGATATCAAAACAGCCCAAACATTTTTTACCACTCGCAAAGATCAAATGGCCCTTTCCTTGGAAGATGCCTTGCGTTTTAGTACAGGAGATACCCAGGTAATAGAAAAATTACCAGTCGTCAGCTTTGAGGCATCTGGGGCGTTGCAAGAGTTGATTGGGGCGTTAAGCAATAATCAAGCGATCGCACCTTTACCCACACCAGCAGCCTTTAAAGGACAGTTGCGGCCTTATCAAGAACGTGGTGCGGCTTGGCTGTCCTTCTTAGAACGTTGGGGTTTGGGTGCATGTCTCGCCGACGATATGGGACTCGGTAAAACCGTGCAGTTCATTGCTTTTTTGCTACATCTCAAAGAACAAGATGCACTAGAAAATCCAACACTATTAGTTTGTCCAACTTCTGTTTTAGGCAACTGGGAAAGGGAAGTTAATAAATTTGCACCAAGCCTGAAAATTTTGCAATATCACGGTGATAAACGCCCTAAAGGGAAAGCGTTTTTAGAAGCAGTGAAAAAGCACG
Source organism: Nostoc edaphicum CCNP1411 (assembly GCF_014023275.1). Taxonomy (NCBI): domain Bacteria; kingdom Bacillati; phylum Cyanobacteriota; class Cyanophyceae; order Nostocales; family Nostocaceae; genus Nostoc; species Nostoc edaphicum. Next base: position 2,766,252 of record NZ_CP054698.1, on the reverse strand, counting down.
ATTTAATCGTTACCAGCTACTCACTGCTTCATCGAGATATCAAATCATTGCAAAGTGTCTCTTGGCAGATAATTGTTTTAGATGAAGCCCAAAATGTGAAAAACCCAGACGCGAAGCAGTCAAAAGCAGTGCGGGAATTAGAAGCGACATTTCGGATTGCGTTGACGGGGACACCTGTAGAAAATAGGCTGCAAGAACTCTGGTCTATTTTGGATTTTCTCAATCCTGGCTATTTAGGCAATAAGCAATTTTTCCAGCGTCGGTTTGCCATGCCAATTGAAAAGTATGGTGATACTGCCTCTTTGACTCAGTTACGTTCATTAGTACAACCATTTATACTACGGCGATTAAAAAGCGATCGCGACATCATTCAAGACTTACCAGATAAGCAAGAAATGACCGTATTTTGCGGTTTAACTGGTGAACAAGCTGCACTTTATCAACAAATTGTAGAACAATCTTTAGTAGAGATAGACTCTGCTGAAGGATTGCAACGGCGGGGGATGATTTTAGCTTTACTAATCAAACTCAAACAAATCTGCAATCACCCAGCACAATATTTGAAACAAGCCACATTAGAACAACATAATTCAGCCAAACTTCTGCGGCTAGAAGAAATGTTAGAAGAAGTTTTAGCAGAAGGCGATCGCGCCTTAATCTTTACACAATTTGCTGAGTGGGGTAAGTTACTTAAACCCTATTTAGAAAAACAGCTAGGGCGAGAAATATTCTTTTTATATGGCAGCACCAGCAAAAAACAACGTGAGGAAATGATTGACCGTTTCCAACACGATCCTCAAGGGCCACCAATTATGATTCTTTCTCTGAAAGCGGGTGGAGTCGGACTGAATTTAACACGAGCAAATCATGTATTCCACTTTGATAGATGGTGGAACCCAGCTGTGGAAAATCAAGCCACAGATAGAGTATTTCGGATTGGTCAAACCCGGAATGTGCAAGTACATAAATTTGTTTGCACAGGTACTTTAGAAGAAAAAATTCATGACATGATTGAAAGTAAGAAACAGCTAGCTGAACAAGTTGTAGGTGCTGGTGAAGAATGGTTGACAGAACTAGATACAGATCAACTCCGCAACTTACTAATACTAGATCGCAGTGCAGTAATTGACGATGATACAGAATAAGTTCGTAGTAAGGACTTTAGTCCTTGAATTTAGGGTTAGAGCCACCCACTACAAAGTAAACTCATTCTTAACTTTTCTTCCTTTGCGCTCTTTGCGCCCTTTGCGCCCTTTGCGGTTCGTTTCTCACCCCTCCGATAAATAACCAAATAAACCACTAGATTAAATATGCGATATTGAAAAATATCACACCTTTTTCTTTACCCTGTGCCATCATGTCGAATCACTTTGCCCACGGTTATGCGTTGTTAATTGGGGTTGGCAGAACAGCCGAATCTCAATATTCATTGCCTGTCACAGTTAAAGATGTGCAAGCCTTGAAAACAGTGCTAACCGATCCAAACTTGTGTGCCTATGTGGATGATTCCGAACATATTCGTTTATTGCAGAATCAACAGACAACACGCAGCGCAATTTTGGATGGATTAACGTGGTTAAAGGAAAAGGCTGCTGCCGATCGCGATGCAACAATTGTAGTTTTTTACTCTGGTCATGGGTGCTTTGACTTATCAAGTCAGTGTTATTATTTGCTGCAACATGACTTCAATTCCACAGACATTGCTAATACCGCCCTATCTGCCCAAGAATTTACTCAAGCTTTGCGGCAGATTCAAGCAAAGCGGTTGTGGGTGGTAATTGATAGTTGTCATGCAGAGGGTATGGCTACTTCTAAAGGCGAACTACCTGCTGATTTTATCGCTACGGCATTGCCCAAGGGCGTAGTCGATGCCTTGAAGCAGGGCGAAGGACGGGCGGTGTTTACATCCTCCAGAGGCAATCAGGTTTCTTGGATACGTCCTGATGGAACCATGAGTCTCTATACTTATCATCTAATTGAGGCATTGCGGGGAGCGGCTAATCAACCAGGCGATTCCAAAGTTATGCTCTCAAATCTGATGAATCATTTGGGTAAAACCGTTCCAGAGAGCGCCAGAACCCAACGTCAGGCTGAACAGACTCCGTTTTTTGATACGGCGATGGAAGATTTTCCTATTGCCATGCTGCGGGGAGGGAAGGGACTACCAAGCTCAACCACAATCCCAGATTTGCAAATTATGACTGATCAACAAGTGGTAACACCTGCATTAGCAAGAGCAAAACGAGCCTTAGCAATTTTAGAAGAACAAGCTGCTTCTTTTGGCATTCGTATTCCAGTGGATTTGCAGATTGAATTAGAAGAGAAACGTCGCCAGGTAACTGAATTAGAGTCCCGGCATCAAAGAACAGGATTGGATTAAGCAAATATATCCGACGATGATTTTTCTCATTCCGAGTTCCGAACACGAACTTCCGAGTTCTGAACACAAACTGCCGAGTTCCGAACACGAACTGCCGAGTTCTGAACACGAACTGCCGAGTTCCGAACACGAATCGCCGAGTTCTGAACACGAATCGCCGAGTTCTGAACACGAATCGCCGAGTTCCGAACACGAATCGCCGAGTTCTGGGAGATACTGTGAAAGACTAAAGTTACCCCACAGGCTTTTGATCCCCCCAACCCCCCTTAAAAAGTGGGGCAAGAGAGTTTCTTAAAGTCCCCCTTTTTAAGGGGGATTTAGGGGGATCTCCATAGTTTGCAGCGTATTAATATTAGATTTATTTTTATATAACCTTATGGATAATCAAGAAGCATTACAGCGAACTCTTAACCGCGCTCGTCGCGCCCTCCAGATAATAGAGGAGGAAAAAGCTAGCTATGGGATTCGAGTTCCAGTAGATTTGCAAATCGAACTAGAAGAAAAACAAAAAGAAGTCACTAGCTTAGAGGCGCGATTAAGCCAATTACAGGGAAAGCGCTCAGAAAATTTGCCCGATAACCTGCCCCGCTATAACGATGTGTTTGTGGGACGCAAACAAGAAATTGCCCGTTGTTTGGAAGCACTTTCACCAGAGGAGCGCGGTTGGGGTGTGACGATCGATGGTATTGGTGGTATGGGCAAAACGGCGTTAGCGCTGGAGGTAGCACATTTAGCCCGTGAGCAAGCCTTGTTTGATGCCTACCTGTTTGTTTCTGCCAAGACTACCAGGCTCTCTACAGAGGGAGTGCGGGAAGAAACCCTGGCCCTGTCTTCTCTCGATAGCTTCTGCCGGGAATTTTCCAAGAGGTTGGGACAAACAGATATTGTGAAAATGAATGATGCCACAGAACGCCGCCGCGCCCTTCTCGATGCCCTGCGGGGACGGCGCACCCTGTTGATTTGGGACAACTTGGAAACCTTGAATTCAGAAGAACGCGATATGATTGCCGAGTTTTTGCGGAAACTGCCCACCCCCAACAAAGCGATCATCACCAGCCGCCGCCGCACTGGGGAAAGCGCCGTCACCATCCGCTTAGATCGTCTCTTAGAGGCAGAAGCTTTGGAATTAATGAGAGAGAAGGGAAGATCGCACCCCCGTCTAGCCCAGGAACTAAACGCCATAAAGCCGGAGATATTGACCGCTTTATCCCTGTTTTGTCACTCTGGCAGTAGTATAATAAGGTACAAACGCTAGAACCAAGACACAGAGTATGGTACAGCCTCGTCCAGCCGCACCAACAGTAAAATTCGTGGACGAATATTGCCAATGGTATAAAAGCCTGTTTCCAGATGTTAGGAGCTTCGAGGCTTTTAAATACCTTCATGTAGGGTGTATTTCTGAACTAAAACGGAAAACCCTACCAGAAATAGCAAAAATTGTAGGATTGGACAATCAGCAGGGTTTGCACCATTTTTTTTAACTACATCACCTTGGGATATAGAGAAGTTAAGAGCCTTGCGATTAGAGCTAATTTTACAAGTTCTAAAAGGTAGACCAATCATTCTAATTATTGATGAGACAGGAGATAAAAAAGAAAGGGAATAAGACAGATTATGTGAAACGACAGTACATAGGTAATTTGGGTAAAGTAGAAAATGGAATTGTAGCAGTCACGGCGTATGGTGTATTCTGTGGGATGACTTTTCCATTACTGTTTGAAGTATACAAGCCACGCGAAAGATTAAAGCCAGGGGGATAAATATCTTACGAAGCCTCAAATAGCAGCAATAATGATGAAAAAAGCTAGAGTTGATGGGTTTTAAATTCAACCTAGTACTAGCAGATAGCTTATATGGTGAGAGTAGTGCTAATTTCATATCTATATTAGACGATCTGGGGTTAAATTATCTAGTGGCGATTCGCTCAAACCATTCTGTAGAGCTACTTCCTAGACAACATACTCAATATTTAAAGTGGCATAAGTTTAAAAGAGTATTCTCTAACTTGAGTAGTGAGAATCGGTTTATTAGGGAAATAATTCATGGTAAACGACAAGAAAAAAAGGTATTGGCAGATTACTACTGACATTGAGAAATTACCCGGTAACACTACTTGGTATGTGATGAGTAAATACGCAGACCTTACACCAAGAGATGTTGGTAACTTTTATGGGTTAAGAACTTGGGTTGAATATGGCTTGAAGCAAAGTAAGAATGAATTAGGTTGGGCAGATTATCGGCTGACTCATTATGCGGATATTGAACGCTGGTGGGAGATTGTTTGTAGTAGCTACTTAATGGTGAGTCTACACTCTGAACAAATGCAGTCTTCTCCACCAAAGTCTCCATCAAAATTGGCTGCTCATCCTTGGTGGGATGATGGGAAGGGTTGGAAGAACATTCTTAACAATCTCCGTTTAATAATTCAACCTTTTACTTTATTTAACCTAATATATCCCTGGTTGACAGTTTTTCCTATTCCCCAATTGTCTTTGGGTTTTTCGAAACTTCAATCTATTATTTATAACCTCACCAGTTCAATATTTATTTTCCTGTCTCACCCTGATTTCTACTTTTCCTCTGCCTAGAGTGACAAAACAGGGTTATATGAAGCTTCTGGTGGCAATCCCCTAGCGCTAGATTGGACATTAGGACAGGTGGCACACAAAGGCTACTCTATCAGTGTTGCCCTAGAGCGATTGCGGAATGCCGCCAAATCTCCCGATCTCTACGGGTTTCTGTTTGCCGATGCCGCCGAAACTCTCTCTGGAAATGATCGCACAGTGTTGTGTGCCCTGGTTGTATTCCTGACACCAGCAAAAACCGCAGCATTGGCAGATGCTACGGATTTAGCCATCACTGAGATTCAAGTTTCTTTAGAACGGCTGGTAACTCTATCTTTGGTGAATGATTTGGATGGAGAACGGTTTGGCCTGCACCCCCTCACTCGCACATATATCCTGGCAGCTGTGGACGGAACGGATACTGTTGGGACTGCACCCCTAAGTGGAATTCGGTTTGACTCTGCCGCCCAACGCAAAGTTCTGCGCTACTGGGTAGACTTTGCCCAGAAGTACGGGGGTGAGGGCAAAGATGCCTATCAGACCCATGACAAGCTGGAAGCCGAGTGGCAGAATCTAGAAGGCGTGGCGACAACCTTGTGGGAGATGGCAGGTATCCCCGGTACGCTGAAAGACCAACAAGCTGCCCAAATGCTCATCGATTTGGAACACGCTTTGTCTAGCTTCCTCCGGTTTCGAGGCTACTGGGATGAGTGGGTACGCTTGGCTGAGTGGCGATATCTGGCAGGAAAGGCACTGAGTCAGTGGAGCGATGCTGGTTGGGGTGCATATCATGTTGCCTGGATTCACTACCAACGTGCGGACAAAGATCGAACAGCAAGTTCGGGAGATCAAATGAAGGAGATGATGGAACGGGGCGGCAACCTTCGGGACAAGGCTTTTGCAACCCGTATGCAAGGAGTGATTGCAGAGCAACGCCAGGACTGGGCGGAAGCGGAGCAGTTGTACATCGCCCTCAACAATTTGGGAGGATTTGCACGCTCGCAGGGAGACTACGATGGCGCCGAATTTTACTACAAGCAAGCATTGACGATCACTAAAAAGCTGGGTTTTAAAGAACAAGAAGCTTCTCATTCTGCTGGTTTAGGACATCTCGCCCTTAACCGCAACCGCCCTACAGAAGCCCGTACCTGGTACGAGCGTCAGTTAACCCTGGCGCAGGAAATAGGACAGCAAAGTTTGGTCGCTGATGCTCAAGAGGGGTTAGCACGAGTTTTGAAGGAGGAGGGGCGCTATACAGAGGCACTACCCTTAGCACTGACTGCGCTGGAAATCCGAGAGCGCTTGCGCGATAAGAACTTGGATTTTTCGCGCCAATTGGTTGAGTGGTTGCGGCGTAAGACGGGGATAGAATAATTCGTCATTCGTAATTAGTAATTAATTCAAGGTTTTACGTCTCTGTATAATCCCAGACTTCCAATCTGTAGCCGTATATTTGCGAAACTGATATGCTCCCAACCATAAATGCTAGAGTCTGAGGTAACTGTCACAAAACTAGATCAACCCATTTATTCTATAATTTTAAATTTATTATGACTAATTACACATTACAAGCAAGTCGAGAATGGTGGTCACAACAATGGCTAGATTTGCTAGATTCCTATCGCTTTAAAAAGCGTTTAGAACGTGCGAGAAATTATGCTCGTCAAGGAAATGTTTTGAGCATTGAATTTAAAGGTGCAAAAGTATTAGCTAGGGTGCAAGGTAGTGAAGTTGAACCTTATAAAGTTTCCCTTTCCCTTGAACCATTTACTGATGAACAATGGGGTTATGTAATTGAAACCATGTCCCAAAGGGCAATTTTTGCCGCAAAATTACTAGCAGGAGAAATGCCACAAAATATAGAAGAAGTCTTTACGGCTAATGGTCTTTCGATATTCCCTTTTACTCTTGGTGATGTCCAGAGTAAATGCTCTTGTCCTGATAAGGCAAATCCCTGTAAACACATTGGTGCACTGTACTATCAGTTAGGCGATCGCTTCAGTGAAGACCCTTTTGTACTATTTCAATTGCGCGGACGCACCAAAGAGCAAATTATCAGCGATTTACGTCAATTACGTAATGCCAAGATTCAGCCCAATACCATAGAAACGCCCGAAATTCAACAGTCAATTCCTAATAACAAATACTCCGTAAAAATTGATTCTTTCTGGCAATACAATGAGCCACTAGAGTCATCATTAGTAGTGATTGCGCCGTCTACTAATGAGATGGTATTAGATGTATTAGGAGCAATTCCCCTAGCGAAGGAAGAGGAAAATGTAGTAAATTCGACTTCGAGTGATGTGGTAATGAAGTATTTGAATACAGTTTATAGAGATGTGAGCCAGAAGGCTTTTTTAACAGCAATGAATGTGGGAGGAAGCTAATACTAATTCGTAATTCGTAATTAGGTTAACTGGGTAGTTCACCCTTGCCGCCTTTTCTCACCCATTCGCGTACCGCCTGACGAATTGCCCGTCTGCCATCTGCCCGATTTTGCTCAATGAGTTTTGGCAGATATCGAATTTCTAAAGTAGGAAACACTAGACTGTTCTCTGACTCGACATATTCCCCATTTTGCAGGAGATAAATCTTGATTTCACCGGAGTCATAACACCAGAGTTCTGGTACTCCCAGGCGGGCATAAATGGGAAAACGATCTAAAGATTTACTAGTAACATCAATTTCCAGTGCCAAATCAGGCGGTGGATCTTGTCTCAAGTCTAGATCCAATCTACCCCGAATCGCAGCTTCATTCTGGAAATAGAAGCAATTATCTGATTCTACCCCTGCCATTCGGCTTTCTCGCTTCCAAGTAGTCGAGCCATAACTTTCATAGTCTAAATCCAGCACATCAGCGATTTCTTTGACCAAATCGCCTATTACCTCTTTGTAATGTTCGTGTTCAGGTAAAGGTGTCATAATTTCTAAGGTAGTGCGATCGTAAGCTAACCTTGCTGCCCGATGCTCTCCCAAGTCTTTTAGAAGATTTTCAAACTGTTGCCAGCTAATGTCATAAAGCATTACTCGGTCTGCTCGATTCTTGGCGACTGTCATTGTTACGATCTCCAGAATATTTTATTGTCCAAACTCAAGCCTAGCCTCTTCTACCAAATCAGCCGTCACAACCTCTTGTCCTGCTTCACGAGCCAGCTGTTCAATTCTAGCTTTGGCTTGAGAGCGGACAAAAAAGGGAATATTTTGCAATTTTTCTTTAGCTTCAGATGTCCATCGCAAAGCATCAATAAAATTGGAATCGCTCATAGTATTAATTACCGTTTAATCACTAGATTACTAATTTTCCTATAAAAAAAGCCCTTGCTTTTACGCAAGAGCCTTTAAACTATTTGATTGTCAGTGATGAGATAAACTTTACAACCTAATCTAGGTCGTCCATGAACATCACTGGCTCAGTCTCACGGTTAATTCCTTTCTCAAAACCACCAGCCGCAGCCCGTGCGCGTCCAGCGTGCCACAAGTGACCAACTAGGAAGAAGAATCCTAGTACGAAGTGAGAAGTCGCCAACCAAGCGCGAGGAGATACGTAGTTGAAGGAGTTAATTTCAGTAGCCACACCACCTACGGAGTTCAGAGAACCCAAAGGAGCGTGGGTCATGTATTCAGCGGCGCGACGAGCTTGCCAAGGTTGAATATCATTCTTGATTTTTTCCAAATCAAGACCATTGGGGCCACGTAGAGGCTCCAACCAAGGGCCACGGAAATCCCAGAAGCGCATGGTTTCACCACCGAAGATGATTTCACCAGTTGGAGAGCGCATCAGGTATTTACCCAGACCTGTAGGGCCTTGGGCAGAACCGACGTTAGCACCCAAGCGTTGGTCACGAATCAAGAAGGTCAAAGCTTGAGCTTGAGAAGCTTCTGGCCCAGTAGGGCCGTAGAATTCGCTGGGGTAAACGGTGTTGTTAAACCAAACATAGATTGAGGCAATGAAGCCCATCAACGACAGAGCGCCCAAGCTGTAGGAGAGATAAGCCTCACCAGACCAGATGGATGCACGACGTGACCAAGCAAAAGGCTTAGTGAAGATGTGCCAGATACCGCCAGCAATTAGGATAAAGGCAATCCAAATGTGACCACCGACGACATCTTCCAAGTTATCAACGCTGACAATCCAGCCTTCGCCACCAAAGGGAGACTTGATTACATAACCGAAGATAACCGCTGGGTTCAATGTCGGATTAGTAATAACACGAACGTCACCACCGCCTGGTGCCCAAGTGTCATACAAACCACCAAAGAACATTGCCTTCAGCACCAACAGCAACGCACCGCATCCTAAAATAATCAGGTGGAAGCCGATGATGTTGGTCATCTTGTTCTTGTCTTTCCAGTCGTAACCAAAGAAAGAAGAGTATTCTTCTAAGGTTTCTGGGCCACGGACAGCATGATAAATACCGCCAAAGCCAAGGACGGCTGAGGAAATTAGGTGGAGTACACCAACAACAAAGTAGGGGAAGGTGTCGATGACTTCACCACCAGCACCAACACCCCAGCCCTGGGTAGCAAGGTGAGGTAACAGGATCAAGCCCTGTTCGTACATGGGTTTTTCGGGAATGAAGTGAGCGACTTCAAACAAAGTCATCGCTCCAGCCCAGAATACAATCAAACCAGCGTGGGCAACGTGAGCACCCAGTAGTTTGCCAGATAGATTGATTAAACGCGCGTTACCAGACCACCAGGCAAAGCCAGTAGATTCTTGGTCGCGTCCAGTGCCGCCTAATATATTTGGTCTATTAGAGAGCGTTACCACGTGGTAATACCTCCTCAGGGAATACAAATTGTTCGTGGGGTTGATCTTGAGGAGCCATCCAAGCGCGGATACCCTCATTCAGCAAAATGTTTTTGGTATAGAAGGTTTCAAACTCAGGGTCTTCCGCCGCCCGTAATTCTTGGGAGACGAAATCATAAGCCCGCAGGTTGAGTGCTAAACCGACGATACCGACGGCGCTCATCCATAAGCCTGTAACTGGTACGAACAACATGAAGAAGTGCAACCAGCGTTTGTTAGAGAAAGCAATACCGAAAATCTGTGACCAGAAACGGTTTGCTGTCACCATTGAGTAGGTTTCTTCAGACTGGGTAGGATTGAAGGCGCGGAAGGTGTTAGCACCATCACCGTCTTCAAACAAGGTGTTTTCCACTGTGGCACCGTGAATGGCGCACAATAGAGCACCACCCAATACACCCGCAACGCCCATCATGTGGAAGGGGTTGAGTGTCCAGTTGTGGAAGCCTTGCAAGAATAGTAGGAATCGGAAAATTGCCGCGACGCCAAAGCTGGGTGCAAAGAACCAGCTAGATTGTCCCAAGGGGTACATCAGAAATACGCTGACGAATACTGCAATGGGAGCAGAGAAAGCGAGGGCGTTATAAGGACGGATACCTACCAGACGGGCAATTTCAAATTGCCGCAACATGAAGCCAATCAAACCAAAGGCTCCGTGCAGAGCTACGAATGGCCACAAACCACCCAATTGAAACCAACGGGTGAGGTTGCCTTGGGCTTCTGGCCCCCACAACAGCAATAGGGAATGTCCCATGCTGTCGGCGGGGGTGGATACTGCCACTGTCAGGAAGTTAGCACCTTCTAGGTAAGAGGAGGCTAACCCGTGGGTATACCAAGAGGTGACGAAGGTTGTGCCGGTCAGCCAACCGCCTAGTGCTAGGAAGGCGCAGGGGAACAATAGTATCCCTGACCAACCTACGAATACGAAGCGATCGCGCTTGAGCCAGTCGTCTAGAACGTCAAACCACCCTCTACTGGGGGCGCGTCCAACTGCGATGGTCATCGGACTAAATCCTCATTTTTTACTAAAATTGCAACGTTTTTAAGGTAGTACGGAGAGTCAATCTAACCGACTACCGTGAGGAATTAACGTTTTTTTTGACAATCTCAACAGCTTTTAAACAACTGAGATTCTGAGAGCTTGCAGACTAGTTAAGTCGTTATTTCTCAGGGTTATGACATTACACGTACCATCGGCTAGTAATCTAGCTTGTGGTAACTTAATGATTCTTAATTTATCACACTAGTCAGGGTTTTTGCCTGATACGCAGAAGCAAATGAGCTATGAAACACGAACCTTATTAATAATATGAATATCAGAATTTTTACAATTTGACACAACTTTTCTCAGAAATCTGAAAAAAATTAATGCAGATGGACGTATGTAGCTAACTCATTCCCAAGAGGTGAAAAAGAGGCAGAAAGAGAGGAACAGGGGATATGGGGGGCTGAGGGGGAGGGAAGAAAGAATTTTTATCAGCCATTGAGTGAAAAAATGGTATTACAACATGCCCTAAGAAATTATATCGGTAGCAGGAACATGGAGGGGCGCAGTTGAGTTTTTGTGAACGATGTTTGGTAAAATGTGGATGGTAACTTCGCCGCCACCGTCGTTGATACACCTCTGGAAAACCTATGTGAAACGTTAGCCAAGGGGAAAGAAAGTTGGCACATCTTGACTAAATACAAATAGCCTAAGTGGTTTGTCTCGTAGTGCAAGTAAGCCAGCATCATCCGGGATAGTAAAATTTGTAGATTACAGGGTAAAAACTTCATAGTCTGCGGCAGGTTATCCGGTGGACTTAAAACAGTGCTGAAGTGCCTCCTAAGCAGTAGCCGGATTAGCACAGAGAGCCACCACTCTATGCAAAAGCATTTAGTGTGCGAGTATGTCACAGCGAGTATCTCACAGGCAATGGTAGTTCAATGACGACATCAACAACGATTAACAAAGGCGATCGCCTCCTGCATCAAAATGTTCTCGGTTCTCGTCGGTTTAGTAACTACTGGTGGGCAACCATCGTTACCTTGGGAGCAAGCGGCTTTTTATTGGCTGGGATATCCAGTTATTTAAAAGTTAATTTACTCATAGTTTCCGATCCAACTCAACTGGTATTCGTCCCCCAAGGATTGGTAATGGGGTTATATGGCGCTGCTGGCTTGCTATTAGCTACATACTTGTGGCTAGTGATTTTATTGGATGTAGGAGGCGGTTACAACGAATTTAATCAGGAAACTGGCACAATCAAAATCTTCCGTTGGGGGTTTCCTGGCAAAAACCGCCGAATTGAGATTGATAGTCGCATAGAAGATGTGCAATCTGTGCGAATCGCCGTCAAAGAAGGTCTTAATCCCCGTCGCGCCCTCTATCTACGCATTAAGGGGCGGCGAGATATACCCCTAACACGGGTTGGACAACCGCTATCTCTAACAGAGTTGGAAACAGAAGGCGCAAAGTTAGCCCGCTTTTTGGGAGTCTCGTTAGAAGGACTGTAAGAAATTGGGCATGGGGCATGGGGCATTGGGCATTGAAAAGAGGCAGAGGCATAGGGTTCTGCTCTTGCTGAGGGGAAACTCTTCTCCCTTTCCCCCTGCTCCCTGCTCCCTTGCTTCTTCCCCATTCCCTCTTGAGACGATAAGATACTCTGGTTAAATCAGTAACTGGCAATGCGGTTAAAAATTTCACAATTTTTGCTTTCTCTTGTAATTATCAGTGCCTTGATGTTGGGAGGATGTTCACCACAGCAAGTCGCTTCTAATACGTCTTCTCCAGGCTCAACAGCTACCTCGACTACAAGCGAGGCAAGCACCAAGACAACTAGTGATGCAACATCTGTATCTCAAACTAGTAGTGAGAGTGTTCCTGGAATCACAAATTTACCACGGCTTGAAGGCAAGGCTACTGTGGTGCTAATGGTTAAAGGTTCGCCGATTACTATCGAAGTAGACGGCACTGATGCCCCCATTACAGCTGGCAATTTCGTAGATTTAGTACAAAAGGGTGTATACGATGGTTTACCTTTCCATCGAGTTGTGCGTGAACCCCAACCTTTTGTAGTTCAAGGCGGCGATCCCCAAGGCAAAGATCCAAAAGTTCCAGCAGATAGATTAGGAACCGGTAGCTATATTGACCCAAAAACGGGAAATGCTCGCTATATACCTTTAGAAGTTAAGCCAAAAGGTTCAGATACTCCGGTTTACAATAAACCATTTGATGCTACTACTCAACCTGTCATATTGCCCCATAAACAGGGTGCAGTAGCGATGGCGCGATCGCAATCACCAGACTCCGCTTCTGCTCAGTTTTACTTTGCTTTGGCAGATTTGGCGTTTTTAGATGGTAACTACGCCGTCTTTGGCAATGTCACTCAAGGCCTTGATGTAGTCAACAAAATTCAGCAAGGCGATCGCATTGACTCTGCCAAAGTCACCCAAGGTGCTGAAAATCTGAAAACACCTGCACAGTAGAGGAGCATGGGGAGATGAGGGAGATGAGGAAGTAAAAAAACGATTATTATTCTTCCTCATCTTCCTGATCCACCTCATCCCCAAAATTGCAAATTGGTTAAGGTTTATGTCACTGGTATTGGTCTAGTTTCCGCCTTGGGTGGAAGCTTAGAGGATAGCTGGCAAAATTTGCTAGCAGGGAAATCTGGAATTAGATTACATCAACCATTTCCAGAACTTACACCATTTCCTCTAGGTTTAATTGGACAACAACCATCTGAATTGACAATGTTAACTCAGATGGTTGTTACTTCTGCTTTGCAAGATTCTGGGTTAGTTCCACCTTTAGCTGATTGTGCTGTAGTCATTGGATCGAGTCGCTCTTATCAAGCATCTTGGGAAATTCTGGCTCGGCAAATGTATAGTGACGCGAAGAATTTTCCCGTGTCCTCTTTTGGAAACTGGCTAGATACATTACCTCATATAAATGCGATCGCAGCTGCAAGGCAAATTGGTGCATCTGGAACGGTTTTAGCACCAATGGCAGCTTGTGCAACAGGAATTTGGTCTATTGCCCAAGCAGCTTTACTTATCCAAACTGGGCAATGTCAACAAGCGATCGCTGGCGCAGTAGAAGCACCAATCACACCCCTAACTTTAGCTGGGTTTCAGCAGATGGGCGCTTTGGCGAAAACTGGGGCTTATCCTTTTGATTTGCAGCGAGAAGGCTTAGTGTTGGGCGAAGGCGCGGCTGTGTTTGTCTTAGAATCAGCAGAGTTGGCAAAACAGCGTCAAGCAAAAGTGTATGGTGAAATTCTCGGTTTTGGCTTAACCAACGACGCATATCATAGTAATTCACCAGAACCAGAAGGCAAAAGTGCGATCGCTGCCATTAAACAATGTCTAGAACGTAGTTGTCTCTCAGCAGCCGATATCGATTATATTCATGCTCATGGCACAGCTACCCAGCTAAATGATCAGATGGAGAGCATGGTAATCCAGCGTTTGTTTCCCCAAGGGGTGGCGGTTAGTTCCACCAAAGGAAGCACAGGTCATACACTAGGGGCATCTGGAGCGTTAGGTGTAGCTTTTTCTCTCATGGCATTAAAGCATCAAATTTTACCACCTTGTGTAGGATTCCAGCAGCCAGAGTTTGACTTAGATATCGTTACAGCAGCCCGTCTAAGTAAAATTCGCCAGATATTATGTTTGAGTTTTGGCTTTGGTGGACAGAATGTTGCGATCGCATTAACAAGATAAAAATCTGTGGGGATAATTTATTTTTTGGATTTCCTTAAGAAAGCAGGCTATCTAGAATGTGGTAGTAGTCTGTCAATAAATAATTGATGGATAAATTTCCTGTAGAGACGGCGATTTATCGCGTCTCTCTAACCGTCAAAATGAATTTGACAGACCAGTAGTCCACATATTGATTTTTTCCTATATCAGGATATAAAATATAAAACTGTAACAAAAACTACAAAATTCCTATTTTCCTAAAAAAAAGGATAAGCTTAGATACAGATGATATCCGGTTCGCAAAGATACCGTGATTAGGAGAAAATTTTATGATTTCAAAATCACTGTTGCTGCCAGAACCTGCTTCTCCAGCGCATATATGCCCATTCGATCAAGCATGTAGCTACTTAGAAGCGGCAGCTAAAGAATTAAATTTAAATCAGGGTTTACTGGAAATTCTCAGCCACCCGCGTAAGGTTGTCACAGTTTCCATTCCCGTGAAACTAGATAATGGGGAAATACAAGTTCTCGCTGGACATCGTGTGCAACACTGCGATGTTTTAGGCCCCTACAAGGGCGGAATTCGTTACCATCCGGCTGTGACACTGCGGGAAGTATCCGCTCTAGCAATGCTGATGACCTGGAAATGTGCCCTGTTAGGTATTCCTTATGGTGGTGGTAAGGGTGGCATTCCCATAGATCCAAAACGTTACAGTGTTGGTGAATTAGAGCGAATCAGCCGCCGTTATATCAGCGAGTTAATTAAAGATATTGGGCCTTCCGTAGATATTCCGGCGCCAGATATGGGTACTTCGTCCCGTGAAATGGCTTGGATGATGGACACTTACTCTGTGAATGTTGGTAACGCTGTACCAGGAGTTGTGACTGGGAAACCGCTTTCTATTGGTGGTTCTCTGGGACGAGAAATGGCAACCGGACGTGGTGTGATGATTACTGTGCGTGAGGCGCTAGCAGATCAAGGTAAATCTTTGGCAGGAGTGCGAGTAGTTATTCAGGGATTTGGTAATGTAGGTGGTGCCGCAGCAGAATTACTATATGAAGCAGGCGCGAAAATTCTTGCCGTTTCAACGGGTGCTGGAGGAATATTTTCCGAAGTTGGTCTTGATATTCCCAAGTTGAAAGTTTATGCTGCTGAAAATCGCAAGAGTATTGTGGGTTTTCCGCAATCTGTACCAATTAGCAATGCAGATTTGTTAACTTTACCCTGCGATATCTTAATACCAGCGGCTTTAGAAAACCAAATCACTGAAGAAAATGTGAATCAGGTACAGGCGCAGATTGTGGCAGAAGCAGCAAACGGCCCGGTTACTCTTGAGGCTAACTTGGCGCTAGAGGCGCGGGGAGTGACAGTACTACCAGATATCTTGGCGAATGCAGGCGGTGTGGTAGTCAGTTATTTGGAGTGGGTACAAGGTATTTCTTATGTATTTTGGGATGAGGAGCGCGTCAACCGCGAAATGGAACATTTGATGGTGCAAGCCTACCGCAAGGTGATTCACCAATCGGAGGTGCGGCAAATTCCTTTAAGATTAGCAGCCTACACTTTAGGAGTGGGTAGAGTGGCGCAAGCACTGACTGATAGAGGTCTTTATCCTTAAGATTTACTGCTAGGGAATTCAGAATTCTGACTCCTGAATTCTGAATTCTATTTTGTTAACGTGAGTTCGACAAGTCTTATTTGACCTCTCCCCCAACCCCTCTCCGACACGGAGAGGGGAGCAAAAAGCTGAATTTTTCGTTGCTCCTCCCTTTCCGTTTCCCAGAGGCAGGCTGGGAGGGAGAGGTTCATCAAACTCACGTTTTGTTAAATACCAGCTTCAGTGAATGCTCGACTCAACGTATCAACCAAATTTAAATATTCTGCCCACTCTATAAGGTATGTGTAGTCTAAAGTTTGTGCCTGCAACTTGAATATCCCCAATACATCACGCCACTGTTTTTCGGATTGACTACTCTGCCCCCAGCGCAGCTTCTGTAAAATCGTATCCTCTGGCGAAGCTACCCAAAATGCAGGTATCCCATCTAAATTGGGCAATATGCGACGTGCCATCTGCGATACTGCAAATGGTGAACCATCAGTGATATAAAGATCGGCATTAGCTATGGTTTCGGTATGCGTGATGTTGAGCATTCGCTCAGATCCTCGCTTCAAATCTTCAACCGCTCCTGCTGGACAATAGTATCCCGCTGTTTCCAGTGTGGTTACCAACAAATCGATTTGGTCAGGTTGAACTGAAATCACCAAATCCAAATCGCGAGTCGAGCGAGGTTCCCCATGAATTGAACTAGCAACACCTTCACTAACGTAATAAGGTATATTTATTGACTCAAAAAGTTGGTGGAGTTCGCCTGCTAGTGAAATGGAATCTTGAATCCACATACTTTCATCAACACCAATTGACTGGAAGTTTGGAGAAAATTTTTCTGCCAGCAAGGCACGGGCAAATATACAACGAATTTCTTCCTGGGAAACATTGCGATGTCGTGATTTAATTCCTGCAAGGCAAAGTTTTTTCACTCCACGTTCATGAGCCGCGAATATCTTTATCCGTTGTTCAAGTGAGAGTTTTCGCAACTGGGTGAATAGATAAGTATCGGCATCGATGCTGGTATCGGCGGCTTGCGGTCGATAATTTAGTTTTGCGCCTGTCTGCGAGGATGCAGTTGCAGTATCAAAAATTATTAACCCTTGTTCTGCGGTCATACTACTCAGATGTGGGCTTAAATGCGATCGCCTACATATTACTGCATTGTGACTGATCAGTTAGATCGCCAATAGGTTGATGGATTGTACTCTACAATGACCGATAGGCGATCGCAACAACATGACTAGTACCGCAAGGCGGAATTGAAAATTAAAAATGAATACAGCGTAAGCGTTTCATTGATTTGAAATGGCGCAAGAGCTTGGAATAGAATTCTTTTGACTTCCGCCTTGCGGTACTAGTTGTTTTTGATGTTACAACAGAAATTCCAGCTGAACCCTGGAATGATTCGTTGAAAGAACTTTTAGTAAAAGCGGCTTCTCACTTATGTAATCAATGAACCAACAACATTATGATGGTGTCACAGGGGGGGAGTTTTCTTTTCGTGAAGGTAAAACTATTAAGCTAGAGTCAGAGATTAGAGGCTATTTTGGCTATAAGCTCAATTGAGCTAAATTAAAAAAATACTAGGAATTTTGCTGGTGTATGGTGAAACCAATAATCCAATCAGTAACTCAAACCTTATACGACCAAGATTATTACCTGTGGCTGAGGACAACCATAAACCAACTTCGCACTGGACAGTTTTCTGCTGTTGATTTGGATAATTTGTTAGAAGAATTAGAAACTATGGGTAGAAGGGAGAAGCGAACAATTGAAAGTTTATTAATTAAGCTTCTTCAACATCTGCTAAAACTCAAATGTTGGGATGAAGAACGAGAACGTAATCAAGGACATTGGAAAGGGGAAATCAGGACTTTTCGTAGAGAGATTAAAAAAGCTCTGAAAGATAGTCCTAGCTTAAAACCTTACATTTTAGAAATATTTGATGAATGTTATCAAGATGCAAGAGCAGAAGCAAGCGATCGCTCTCAACTTGCCATTGACATATTCCCTTTTATACCCATTGGTTCTTTAGAACAAATTTTAGATGAAAACTGGTTTCCCGAATATAACCACAATCATCACGGTAAAGCCGATTAAAATAGATACTTAACTTGGGCTTCCATAGGAGTTATCCAGTCGTGCAGCCGGATTTAATAGGCTTGGAAATTAGCAAAGGGGAACTGAGACGTTTAACTGGGTTCGATCCAGAAGACGTTTTTCGTCCCTCGGTTCTGCGAGATAGCAAAAAGCGATTAGGGTTTTTTATCAGTGAAATGCTGGTGACGCTGGCGCTAACACCAATAATTGTGGGCTTTGTTTACGCGTTTATTATTCTGCCAACAATTGGTTCTTCAATTCGACTAGGAATTCTTTTATTAATTTTAGTGCCCATGCCGATATTAGTGGGGCGATGGCTATGGCGACAATTAAGCTGTCCTGAAGGACTGACAATACTTTTAGACGAAGTTGATAAATATCATGATCTGGTTGCTGCCATTGATATTAATGACCAATTGGCAGCATCAGGAAACGTAGAAAGCAGTATCCATGACCGAGATAAAGTAACCGCCGCCCTACAACTAATTAGAGAAGATTTAGTCCGCGCTCTGAAAACGGAACGAATTTTGCGAGATAATAAAAAATTGCTTGCGAATAATCAAGAGCTATTTGTCAATAATTTACCCAGCCTGAAAGCTTTACAAGTTAGTAGTCAAGCAGGCGAATATGCTCAACTGCTAAATCAATCATTGCAAATTGCGATCGATGTGCAAGCAGAAATCAGAAAATTGCAGAAAGGCTGAGTAAAGCTTGGGCGACTAGAAGTCGCGGCTACACAGACGAAACCTGCCTCCGCAGGTTAGAAAACCATTAATCTTGATTAGTCCACGGAGGTGGACTTTGCTTCGTGTAGTAGCGACTTTTAGTCGCCCAATTCTTTCCCAGAAAACAATCACCCGTTGACTTAAATGAGCAACAAACCCAAAATAATTGTCCTGGATGATGACCCTACAGGTTCTCAAACAGTCCATAGCTGCTTACTGCTAATGCACTGGGATGTGGACACTTTACGCAGCGGGTTGCAGGATGATTCGCCGATTTTATTTGTGCTGACTAATACTAGATCACTAACGCCAGAGTCAGCTGCATCTGTCACCACAGAAGTTTGCCAGAACCTGAAAATCGCTTTGAATGCTGAAGGAATTGACGATTTTCTGATTGTCAGCCGTTCTGATTCTACTTTGCGGGGACATTATCCCATTGAAACTGATGCGATCGCACAAGAACTCGGCCCTTTTGATGCTCATTTTCTCGTACCAGCATTTTTTGAAGGTGGACGCATCACCCGTGACAGCGTGCATTACTTGATTATTGGCGGTGTAACCACCCCAGTCCATGAAACTGAATTTGCCCGTGATTCAGTCTTCAGCTACCATCACAGTTACTTGCCCAAGTATGTTGAAGAAAAGACTCAAGGACGAATTAGTGCTGAAGCTGTAGAAAGGTTTCTCATAGCCGATATTCGCGCTGGTAGTTTGGAACGATTGTTACAACTTAATAGTAATCAGTGCGCTGTTGTAGATGGTGAAACTCAAGATGATCTCAACCGCTTTGCAGTAGATATATTAGCAGCAGCAAGTCAAGGGAAACGCTTTCTATTTCGCAGTGCAGCAAGTATTTTAACAGCTTTAGCCGCTTTACCACCCCAACCAATTGCCGCCGAAAAGATGGCGCAGTATGTGCGCCAAGGCAAACCAGGTGCGGTGATTGTTGGTTCTCATGTGAAAAAAACTACTCAGCAATTAGAGGCGCTGTTACAAGTAGAAGGAACAGTAGGAATCGAAGTAAATGTAGCGCGATTACTTAATGATGATGCAAATCAATCTGCTGGATTGCTAACTGAAATTCAGGAAAGTATACAGAGGATACACAATGCTGGCAAAACACCAGTGGTTTATACTAGCCGTCAGGAACTAAGTTTTAAAGATGTGGAGACACGATTGGAGTTTGGGGTAAAAGTTTCAGGTTTATTGATGGATATTGTGCGTGGTTTACCATCTGATATAGGATTCTTAATCAGCAAGGGTGGCATTACTTCAAACGATGTCTTGAGTACTGGACTAGCTTTAACCTCAGCCCGTTTACTAGGTCAAATTTTAGCTGGTTGTTCAATGGTATTAACACCATCCGATCATCCTCAGTTTCCTAACTTACCTGTGGTGCTGTTTCCTGGTAACGTCGGCGATGCTGATGCCTTGGGGACAGTTTATCAGAGGTTAACTAAACAGTCTTGAGTCACGAGACACCGAACAAAATTCTTGCTGAGTGAAGAGTATAAGAATTGTTGTTGTAGGGTAGTAAAGAAGCAAAATTTTGTCACTATGACTCAGGACTCGGCACTCTGCACTTTGTGGTCTGAGGATGTTGTTGAATTTTGCAACTGATCTAATATTAGTAATTATTCGGAGTGTCCCTTGTCTTTTGGCTAGTACTGCATGACTTCTGATTCTGCGATTCCCAATCTAAAGTCAAATTCTGCACTTCCTAATGCAGAACCAAACTCTATCCTTTCAGAGGTAGAGGTAAATCCTACTGTTTCTGATGTAGAGTCAGATTCTATCCTCCCGGATGCGGAGTTAAAATCTGTCCTCCTTTATTTAAAATCAAATACTGTCCTTGCTGATGTAGAGTCAAATCCTACCAACCCAGATGTAGAGTCAAATACTGATGCCCCTTCAGATTTCATCCTGACTGATTCAAATCCGAATGAATCAGCATTGCCAGGGCATCGTATAAGTGACAATACTCAAGTCCAGTTAAAGAGTAAGGAGGGACGACTGTTATTAATTTTGCCCCCGGAATCTCAAGTATCTGCCTCAGAACTTAGTTGGTCTGATATTTGGCAACAAATAAGGCAACGTCTGAATGCTGGCGATCGCTTCCGTGTATCTAATACACCTGTGCATCTAATGGCACAAGACCGCCTGGTAGATGCCAGACAACTCCAAGAACTCGCCGAGGCTTTAAGTGAAGTCCAACTCCGACTGATATCTGTCTCGACAAGTCGGCGGCAAACTGCGATCGCAGCCGTAACATCTGGGTATTCTGTAGAACAATTACAGCCCGTAACTTCCTTGAGTTCAGAGCCAACGGCTACAGCCATCCCCCAGGCAGATGCCCTCTATTTAGAAATGACAGTCCGCTCTGGAGTAGAAATTCGTCATCCAGGGACAGTAATTCTCTTGGGAGATTTAAACCCAGGTGGTATTGTAATTGCAGATGGAGATATTATTATCTGGGGTCGTTTGCGTGGAATTGCTCATGCTGGGGCTGGAGGCAATAGTGAGTGTCTGATTATGGCCTTGCAAATGGAACCAACCCAACTGCGAATCGCAGATGCTGTAGCTAGAGCACCAGAAAAACCGCCAATGCAGTTTTATCCAGAGGTGGCACATATTACGCCCCAAGGAATTCGCATCGCTAGGGCGACTGATTTTTCCAGAAACCAATTCACCAAGAGCAATCAAGAACCATAAATATTTACTTAAAGAATGAAGTATATAAGTAAAGATGAAATAAAAGAAATATTCATGCCTCGCTATCATCAGGGAGAACAGATATTTCTTCATACTTGATACGATACTTCATACTTTATACTGCAATTTACTGTTTTATATTTCCTGAACCCTCATTGACCGCATTTCTATCATGACTCGCATTATTGTGATTACCTCCGGTAAAGGAGGAGTGGGTAAAACCACAGTTTCAGCAAATTTGGGTATGGCTTTGGCCAAGATGGGGCGTCAAGTTGCTTTGGTTGATGCGGATTTTGGTCTGAGAAATTTGGATTTGCTCTTAGGGCTGGAAAACCGCATCGTTTATACTGCGGTAGAAGTCTTAGCCAGAGAGTGCCGCCTAGAACAAGCCTTGGTGAAAGATAAGCGCCAACCCAATCTCGTACTTTTGCCGGCAGCCCAAAATCGCTCGAAAGATGCAGTCACACCTGAACAGATGAAGTTATTGGTGAATGCACTAGCGCAAAAGTATCAGTATGTGATTATTGATAGCCCTGCCGGTATTGAAAATGGGTTTAAAAATGCGATCGGCCCGGCCAAAGAAGCGCTAGTTGTCAGCACACCAGAAATTTCTTCAGTTCGTGATGCTGATCGGGTAGTGGGGTTACTAGAAGCACAAGGTATCAAGCGTGTTCATTTAATAATTAACCGCATCAGACCCGCAATGGTGCAGGCAAATGATATGATGTCAGTGCAAGATGTTCAGGAACTTCTCGCCATTCCCCTTATCGGGGTAATCCCTGACGACGAGCGTGTTATTGTATCTACCAATCGCGGCGAACCCTTAGTGTTAGCGGAAAATCCCTCTTTAGCTGCCACAGCCTTTGAGAACATTGCTCGTAGATTAGAAGGAGAAAGTGTCGAATTTCTGGAGATCGACTCGTCCCAAGACAGCATCTTCGCCCGTCTACGAAGGTTGTTGTGGACAAAGATTGTTTAACTTACCTTTCCAGTCTCCGCCCCAGACCTATTCGTAATGATTGAACTTCTAGAAAAACTTTTTTTTCGCGGCCCTGATAGCAGTCGAACTCAAGTTAAACGTCGCCTGCAATTGGTGATTGCTCATGATCGCGCCGACTTAGATCCTCAAACGTTGGAAAAAATGCGGAAAGAAATCCTAGATGTAGTCTGTCGCTATGTAGAAATTGAGACAGAGGGCTTGGAGTTCTCCTTAGAAAGCAACCAACGAACCACAGCTTTAATTGCTAATTTGCCCATCCGGCGGGTGAAAGGGGCTATACCTGAGTGGGAAAGGGGTGATAAGCCTAAGCCTCTCTAGTTTTAATTTTAAGTATTTTTATTTAGATTAATAGTTGTGGGCGAATTGTACGATACGCTTCATAAATTAAGTATGTCAATAAATATTCTCTTTCTCTAGTGGAAGAAGTGCTGGACTTCTTGCTATTCATAAAAGATAGACAGGATCAGAAAAATGACGCTTCTCATGGTGAGAAAAGCCAGTCATCTGAGCAAAGCATTCTAGAGCGCATGGGAGGAATTCCCCAACATCTAAACGCCCCGCGACCGTGAACAGCACTCTTCATTGTTTTCTGGGTAAAATCTGAAACTGTACAAAATAAAAATCCCGTTGTCGTCACTAACGACAACGGGAGTATATAGGATTTTTTATAACCTATCGGTAGGCGACTTGTGGGCCCGCCCAAATTTCTGTTACCTTTTTGCCAAAAGTAATCGGCTGATCATCGTCTGTTGTCGTTACAGTCTTACCATCATTAGTAACTTGCATTAACGGCCAGTTTTCCTCGCCCAATTCACCTGCACGGAACAGCACATGATCTGGTTGGCTTTTACTCCAGCCTAACAATACAGCGATTTTCTCATGCTCATCTTCCTGATTAGCTGGAGCTACTGTATTCGTGTGATTTTTTTGCCGATCCCAAATCACTGCACTATCTGTAGAATCACCTGCGTTAAATATACCTTCAAATTTGCGTGCTAAGAAGCGATCGCCTTTTTCTGACCAGCTAACAGGAACTAATACTCCAATTTTACCGCTCGTATCAGTTTGTTCTGAGGCTTCCGCCTTTACAGCCTTTACCTTTAATAAAGGATCGCTAACTGGAGTTGTTGAAGCCATCACCCACAACTTTTTAGTTTGCATATCTTGGACAAACATAATGCTGGTGACACGGCTGTTGTACATTTGGGGTTTGACTTCTAGTTGCACCCGGCTATAAACAGCATATTTACCATCTGGAGAAACCACAGGTACGCTGCGGTAGTGGCGCACTCCAGAACCACCCTTAGAACCAATTGCCTCTTGAGTAGCTGTAATCCATTTCCAAGGAATAGGATGAGGACTACCGATAGGATCTATTTGTTCTGCTTGGGACTCATCAACTGATTCAGTAGCAGGTATTTCTGTTGTTATGGTTGGTTGTAATTCTCTCAGAGTTGGAGCTACTTTAATTGCTGCCAATGATTTAGTAAAAGACTTTTCTCTAGAGAGAGAATTTCCTTGTCCTTTCAAAGACTTAATATTAGCAGCTTTGAGTTTTTGTATTAAATTCAGCTGACTAACAGGAGTATCCGTTAATGGTGCGAGTTCAACTGCTGCCAAAGTATCAGGAACAGTTAAATCGCTGTTTGGCACAAAACTATCTACTTGAGCCAAATAATCAATTTTATCCGCTGGTAATACTTGCGGTTCCTGGAGAGCAGTACTTTGTGTTGGTACAGAGTCAAAATCTTCTGTTAATGAGTTGATTTGATCTGCTTTGAATATTTCAGCTATCTCAGGTTCCCCAACTACAGCTATTTCCTTTGATACAGAGTCAGAATCTCCAGTTGTCGAAGCTAGTTTAGCTACTTCGGATCTTACTGGGATCGAGTGACCCGATGCCCCTAACAAGGGTGCAATCAGTATCACAACGACAACGTAATTGAGAAATGGTTGTGCGCGGAACCATCCTGACAGCAAAAGGGGTTTAAGCATTTGTAGACTCTCTAGAGGGGGCGATTGCGATGTGAGAAGCAATACATCAGCAGCAATGGGGCAGGCGGCAATTATATGTATAACAAGAAACTAAAAGCAATGACTAGATAATTTCTTCAAAGTTTGCAGAGTTTTACAAAAATTAGGTATCATCGTCTACACCTTTTCTTACTAAGGTACTGAATGTTTTTTTGCAAAGATATGCGAGTATAGTAAATATGCTGAGAACTCAGTAATTACTACACGATATATAATTTTGCTGTAGCTACACCTAACCACACCAAACACCAGGTATTGGTTAATGGAAATTCCGGGTATAGGTTAGGAAAATGGCGCTGGCAAACAAGAGTTAAATAACTTGGCTATTGGGGATCGTACTAGCGATCGCTAGTACACAGCAAACAAGCCAGGTCATACACTAAATATAACAGCGCAAACCCTCAGAATGGTAAACGTGAGGCGTTAATTAAAAACCTGGGAAAGCGGACGCATAATACATCATACTCAGAAAATATTGGTGTCAGCAACCCAAATTTAAAAATTGCAATCTAAACTACAAAATAGCTAGAAGACGCAATAGTTTTTCAGAAACTCAACTGCGTTTAAAGGCAGTTTGGGGAAAATTATCAGGAACACAACGAAATTTACTCGGTAGATGCTCTAGCGACTCGTAACGAAAAACCACTAAGTGATTAGGTTCACTAGAGGCAGATGTAGTTGATGCTAGCTGTTACACTTGTCAACTTAACTATTAAGTGAATCAAGCAGCTTTTGGTTTCACTAATACAATACGAAAACATTGTACCACCAAATAGCCAATATTATTTACAGCAAATCAACTGTGTTTTGCCACTGCCGTCCAGAATACATCTGCTAAATCCTGACTTGGTGAATTCTGTTTCAATATGCAACTTAAATGTTGTCAGTTATGAGGAGCGCACTTACGATTAACTAATTACTAACGACTAATTTATTAATGAAAATTGTATTTTTTGGTACACCCCAGTTTGCTGTACCCACGCTAGAAAAGTTATTGAATCATTCAGAATTTGAGGTGTTGGCAGTTGTCACTCAACCAGATAAACGCCGGGAACGCGGAAATAAATTGATCCCAACACCCGTAAAAGCGATCGCAACTGCTCACAACTTACCAGTATGGCAACCTGAGCGGGTGAAAAAAGACACTGAAACTTTAACCCAACTCAAACAATCAGACGCAGATGTGTTTGTTGTTGTCGCCTATGGACAGATTTTATCGTCAAAAATATTGAAGATGCCAAAGTTGGGCTGTATTAATGTGCATGGCTCGATTTTACCCAAATATCGCGGTGCAGCGCCGATTCAGTGGTGTTTGTATAACGGTGAGAAAGAAACGGGGATCACGACCATGTTAATGGATGTGGGGATGGATACCGGCCCAATGCTACAAATAGCCACTACACCCATTGGATTACTGGATAATACCCAAGATTTAGCCGAGAGACTAGCTGCGATCGGTGGAGATTTGTTGGTGGAAACTCTGTTGAAGTTGGAACGCCAGGAAATTCAACCAATTCCCCAAAATAATTTAGCAGCTACTTATGCACCTCTGATTCAAAAACCAGATTATGGTTTGGATTGGTCAAAAAGCGCGATCCAATTACACAATCAAATCAGAGGCTTTTACCCTAACTGCACGGCTACTTTTCGTGACAACCTCTTGAAAATCACCGCTTCTGCTCCCCTTGGTGCTGTAGGCGATGTCTGGCGACAAGCCGCTCCGCGTCTACGCAATCTCCCACCAGAATTGCAAGAAATAGCGGATAAATTACCCGATTTGTCAAACTTATCAGATCAACCGGGAGTTGTAGTGAGCATTGTTAAAGGAATTGGGGCGATCGTTCAAACTGGGGAAGGTTTGTTGCTGTTGCGAGAGGTTCAGCTAGCTGGTAAACGTCCCCAGTCGGGATGGGATTTTGTTAATGGTACCCGCTTAACTGTGGGAGAAGTTTTTGGTGCGGGGAGTTGAAGGGTTGGCAATTTTAGATTTTGAATTTTGGATTTTGGATTGAAGGAAAAAGTATTCGACTGACTTGTATTGAGCTTGCTTGCCCTTCCTCTGCCGTTCGCGCAGCGTCTCTTAGAGAAGGGTCGAAGTAGCGCTCACACCGAAATCCAAAATCTAAAATCTAAAATCCAAAATTAAATCGCTTCTAACTTTTCATAAAAGCGGCAAGATTCGCAAGGGCCATCTGGGTTGACTGCACAGCGAATGAGTTCTGAATGAGCATTGTAGCAGCAGGTGGCATCACCGATTACCCAACGTCCTGCTACCAAACTTTTCTCAGATGGTCGTTTAGCAGACTGTACATAAATGGCAATATTATGTAAGCGGTATCGCCCAGCTTGAAGTTGATATCGATGGCGGCGCTCTAAAACTGCATAAGTTTTACCTTGAAAATCAAGATAGTTTCCGGGTTGGGGTGTCCAATCAAGTTGTACTTTACCGAGAGACTCACGCGGGTGCGTTAGAATCACCTCGGTTTGTAAAGAGTCTGGCTCCATAAGCTTATGTGATTTGATTTACATTATAAGGATGGTATAGCGGTTATCAGTTGAGTGCAATACAGACCTAACCCCCAGCCCCTTCCCTACTAGCGTTGGGGAGTAAGATTCAAAGCCTCTCTCCTAAAAGGAGAGAGGTTTGGAGAGAGGTCAAAGTGTATTGCATCAAAATGAGAACCGCTATATCGCGATCGCTTTCTTTAGCTTACCGAATTTAGATTACAGTTAATGATTAACTAGATTTACGAGAAATTTACTTATATTAGGGATGCACTGCTGTGCTACCCCAAAGATTACGGCAACCAAAAGTCAGGTAGGATAGATTTGCCCAAGTCACGCAAAGTTTGATTGAGCGATCGCGCCACTTGAATATGCGCTTCATCCTCTTCTACAGCTAAAATCTCAGATGGCTGACCTTCTCCCAAATAAGACACCACCAAATTCGCCGCCTCCAAACCAGTAACATAAGCCTTTTCCTGTGACCACGAACCATGACGGTTCACAATCCAATCCCCACTCATAAACACATTTTCAAAACTTGTCTTAGCGGGCAACATATAACGATAACTACCAGGTGCAAAGTGAGTTACGGCCTGATGTAGCCGAATTACACTACTATCAATTATCTTTGCCTCCCGAAACGCTGGCACACAAGTTGCTAAATAACCCTGAACTATTGGTAAAATCTCCTCATCACTCAAATTGAGAAACTGATTTGCATGATAAAAATCAGCTTCAATCACCGTTCCTGGCTCATTTTGATATTCATCATGTAGAGCATTCAAATCAAAAAACGTCCAACCTGTAGTTGCGTCGAATCCAAAACAAGCATTAGAAGGACGAGGAATATCAATTTTGCGATCAAACCATAGCCGCGTTGCCAAAACATCAATTGCTCCTAAATTGCTCAAATTACGGAATTCTTCACAGCTTTGTAAACTAGGACTCGTTGAGACAATTTTCTTCATCCCTGTGATCCCAACCGCAAAAATCACGGCATCTGCTTCAATTACTTCATCACCACAAACCACACCCTTGGCTCGATGATTACTATCAACAATTAAATCTGTAACTCGACGCTTGGGTAACACTCGCGCACCAGCTTTTTCAATACGTTCCACCCAAGGACGAAATATCTTTTCTCCAACAGTTCCCCGACACCAAACTACATCAAAATCTGGTTGATGAGCCAGAATAAAAAAGTAAAGCATCCCTAAAGTTGCTGCGGCTGAACATTGTTCGCCAGGGGCAAACAAGCCCACTAATAACATTGGTTCAAAAGCCTCGCGGTAAAGCCGTGCAGAAACGTTGAAGTCTTTGAACAACTCACGGGCAGTTACAAAATCATAGCGTCGCCAAGCTGCATCAGAATTGTCAAAATCAACGACAGCATAAAGTAAAGGTAGGGCACTGAGACGGTCAATTAGTGGCAGCCGCTTAAACTGAGTGTAGAGAAAAGTTCCCAGTGGCGAGGGGAGTCGCGGTAAGTCTTGAAAAATCGGTGATTCAACTTCCAAACCTGCTGGCGAATATTGCGAAGAACGAGTCCAAGTAGTAAAAGGATTAATTCCTAATTCATTGATTAGGGAAAAAATATTTTTATAAGGATACCAAAAGCCATGAATGCCCGCTTCAACAGATTTGCCGGCTGGTGTTTGCCAACCTGCCACCAATCCACCAGGATAGGGGCCTGCTTCTAGAAGTGTCACATCATAACCTTGTTTTGCCAAATGGTAGGTTGCTCCTAAACCAGCCCAACCAGCACCTATAACTACCACCCGTTTTTGTTGTGACCCTTCTACCATCACAGCCTCCAATTGTTGCAGTCCATCAACTAATGTATACGAACTTGTGTTCTGATCAGGCAATGGGTTGTTATTACAGCGATTTTCGTTGGGATGCAATAGGCGCTTTAGGGGCACATCTGTCATATCCCATTGAACTTAAAATAGCTATAGACTTTGAAAAAGGCTCAAGGCAAGCGGTTGAGTAAACATCACTTGCGGTTAATGCTGAGTTGAGAGTATAACAGAAAACAGACTTAACTATTCATGAGGAATAATCATAATGAGTCAATTAGCAGATGTAAAATTTAGTCTGAATGACTTTGAATTACGAGATGGCATTTATTTTCCTAGCGATTATGAACAGTTGAATAATACTCAACATAAAAAAACATGGGATGCAATCGGGAAAACATATTATGGTTCCCAAAAAATTGAAAAGATTGCAGATACATCGCCCATTAAACAAGATTACACTCTGCTAACTGGCACGCCTGGAGGTACTTGGAATAAATTTCCATTGAATAAATCTGTTGGCTCTATTCTAGAGATTGGTTCTGGTTATGGTCGCGCACCATTACATCTCTCGAAAGCGAAAAATCTGAGATGTGAGAAATATTACGGAATTGATATTTCTGAACCTTTATTACGGCGGTTAATCAAGGTCAAGCAAGAATATAATTTTTTCCCAGAAGCTGAATTTAACTTGATTTGTACTTCTGCTGAAATATTGCCCTTAGAAGATAACTCTATAGATTTGGTAATTTCTAACTGCGTTTTTATGCATATCCCAGATGCACAATTAAGAAATTTGTTGGCTGATATCACTCGTGTGCTGAAACCTGGTGGAATTTTTGTTTTTAATCATTCCTTTCACAACAAGTCTTGTCCTTCTCATATTATCCATAATTTTATAAGAAGGCTGAACCCATTTGTGAGAAATCCAGTTTATCTCAAGCAATATACATCTGCTGAAATAGAAGAAATGTTAGTAACTGCTGGGATGCAAACAAAGTGTCCACAATACATTGTCGAACCAACAGAAGAATATGCAATTTTGCCGGAAACCATTAAAGGAATTCCAGTACCGTTTGCTAATGCCATCAACAGGAGCCTTAAGCCATCAGGTAGTTTAAAGGAAACTTTGGCTTATGGTTTTAGCGCCTACAGTAGTCAACTGGACTAATTAACAAAGTATCTTGTTGTCACAATAAATTGAATACAAAAGAATTACAGAAGCACAACAATGTTGTGCTTTTATTTTTACAATAAATGCTCATTAGCTTTGCTTTGTATTGTAGTCTGCTTATTGGGACTTAGTGGGACTTAGACAAAAAGTAACCAGAAAAAAGCCTCAAATTTATATGCACAGAGACTTTGACATCGTTAAGCCTAGTTTCTTGATATATCTTGGTTTCAAGCATTTTTGAGTATTTGG
Organism: Nostoc edaphicum CCNP1411; assembly: GCF_014023275.1. NCBI lineage: Bacteria > Bacillati > Cyanobacteriota > Cyanophyceae > Nostocales > Nostocaceae > Nostoc > Nostoc edaphicum. The sequence goes on along the minus strand of NZ_CP054698.1, from coordinate 2,735,907 downwards.
TGTATTTTCCTTGCCTTATATAGGTTTGAGTATTCTTTATGCCTCAAAAAAAATGTTTAAGTCCCGTTATTTAGTCTAAAGTCCAGCCAGTTAGTAAGGAATAAATTCTTACTGATATCTAGCAACATTTTTACTATTAAATATTGTTAAAAAAGTAATCCGCTTAAATTGACCAATAGATGGAAGGCTACATATTTTTGCTCCACAAGCAAAATATGCTTGTAAAATATGTGGAATTTCAAGATTATATGATTTAGGACATTGTTGAGGTAATTCTAAAATAAATTCTGAATTTGGATAAACCAAAATATTTGGATGCATCAAGTTCTTTTGCTGAAAATAATTATAAGCACAACGAGCTTGTAAAGGACTTTGTGTTTTAAATGTTACACGTCCCAAAAAATATTGGTTTTTACTCCAGACAAGATAATTTGCTAAACCCTTCCAAAGTAATAAAAGTGCCTGAATATTACGGTATTCTTTTGCTATACATGCACGCCCAAGTTCTACAGTTTCCTGAAGAATATCATCAGGAATGTCATTGATATTAAAATATTTAGCAGCACTAAATCCTAACGCTTGAGAAGCCATTGTATAAGATTGCATTCGGTAATTCCCAACTATTTTACCAGTTGGTTTAAAGATGAGTATCAAATGATGACAAACCGTATCGAATTCATCTTGATCTCTCTGGGTAGGGTTAGAAGCAGAATATTTCAAGCCTAATTCAATATTAAAAATTTCAAAGCGCAACCGAAAAACAGATTCTAATTCTTCTTTAGTAGAAGCAAGCCGGAGAATATATTTTCCGGTTTCAACTACTGGAAAATCTTTGAGGAGATGGTTAGACGTTAGTAGAAATTTAGTGTTCATTTTAGAGCTTCTCATTAATAAATAATCATTACATACTCACAATTCTTGTTGCTTGTTTAGCATTGCATGACGATACTTCCTAGTTAGTTTAGCTAATAACAATTATTTTATATTTAATTAATTTTAAAAAGTAAAGACAAAAACATATTTTTTAGGACATAATTCCAGGAGTTTTGTCTTCGATAAGGCTGTAATTTATACAGGATTTACGCACAGGTAACTGAAACTCGAACCGCAGAGGGCACAGAGAAATAAGAGTTTTAGAGAGTTCTTGCGTAAGTCGTATTATAGATTTGATAATATTAACTACTAATTAGTAGACATTTGATAAAGATAATATGAAATTGCATAAGATGTGACTCAGCTATTTATTTTGGATGTGTATTAATCGAGTTTAAGGATAAGCATAATCGTTCAATCGAGAGTGAAAAACTGCTAACTAAGTGATTGACATTCTCCATTACGATATTTTGACCGATGCAACTCCACCCTGACGCTTTATACTCGACCGAACCAGAAACTTTTTAAAACTTGGGATAGTTTTTGGGATTTCCTTCATTGATTGTTATGTGATTTACCAACTTTTACGAACATTTTGGAACTAAAGTTGGTAAATTATGGATTAGTTGAGCTAATTCTTCCCCAGACAACTATGCCATTGGATTTATCACCTCTTTGGATATCACTCAAAACTTCATTGCTTGCCACATTTATTACCTTCTTCTTGGGTATGGCTGCTGCCTACTGGATGCTGGGATATCGTGGCAAAGGTAAATCGTTGATTGAGGGTATCTTTATTGCACCACTGATTTTGCCCCCCACAGTTGTCGGTTTCTTGTTGCTGCTATTTTTTGGCAAAAATGGCCCTGTAGGGAAACTCATGCAGGCTTTTGATTTCACCATCGTCTTTACTTGGTATGGTGCAGCGATCGCAGCCACGGTAGTTTCTTTTCCTTTAATGTATAAAACTGCACTGGGAGCCTTTGAACAAATAGATGGTAATCTGCTGCGAGTAGCCAGAACCCTTGGTGCAACTGAAGCCACGATCTTTTGGCGGATCAGTTTACCCTTAGCAGTACCCGGCATTGTCGCCGCCACAATGCTCGCTTTTGCCCGTGCTTTGGGAGAATTTGGTGCGACATTGATGCTGGCTGGTAACATTCCCGGACAAACACAGACAATCCCAATGGCGATTTATTTTGCTGTGGAAGCGGGAGCGATGAACGAGGCTTGGTTTTGGGCGATCGCTATTATGGTGATTTCCCTATCTGGAATTATTGGGGTTAACTTCTGGCAAGAATTGAGGGAAAAGAGGAGGGGGGCGGGGAGTGGGGAGCAGGGAGCAGGGGGAGAAATTCTTTATACTCCGCACTCTAGCTTTGAATCTGGTGGATTGTTTGTCAACATTGAAAAAATACTTCCTAGCTTTCATTTAAAAGTTGCTTTCACTACTGATGAGCAACCCTTGGGATTGTTAGGGGGTTCTGGAGCAGGTAAGAGCATGATTTTGCGCTGCCTTGCCGGAATAGAAACACCCACAACCGGGCGCATAGTTTTAAATGACAGAGTTCTGTTTGACTCAGAAAAAGGAATTAATGTACCCAGCCGCGATCGCCGCATCGGTTTTTTAGTGCAAAATTATGCTCTCTTTCCGCACATGAGTGTGGCGCAAAATATTGCTTTCGGCTTGCCCAAAAACCTATCTGCTGGAAGTATTAGAGTGCAAGTAGAGGAGCAACTAATAGCGATGCAGTTGCAGGGATTAGGCGATCGCTATCCGCACCAACTTTCTGGGGGTCAACAACAACGGGTAGCCTTGGCAAGAGCATTGGCAAGTCAACCGGAAGCATTACTTTTAGATGAGCCGTTTTCGGCACTTGATACCCATTTACGTAGTCAATTAGAGCAGCAAATGACAGAAACTCTAGCTAGCTACCAAGGTGTGACTTTATTTGTCACCCATAATATGGAAGAAGCTTATCGGATTTGCCCGAATCTGTTGGTATTAGAGCATGGTAGAGCGGTTCATTATGGTAGTAAACATGATATTTTCCAGCATCCTGCTACTGTGAGTGTCGCCCAACTAACTGGATGCAAAAACTTCTCCCGTGCTGTTCTCCAGTCATCGCAACAGGTGGAAGCGACTGATTGGGGTTGTACTCTTCAAGTAATTGGATCAATCAAGAGCGAATTATCTCACATCGGCATTCGTGCCCATCAGTTCATTTTTACCAACGACTCATCACAGGAAAACACCTTTCCCTGCTGGGTAGTACGAACCAGTGAAACGCCTCATCGAATGACGTTGTTTCTTAAACTACATTCGGCTGGCAAGAATTCTCAAGATTACCATCTGCAAGCTGAAGTCTTCAAAGAAAAATGGGCAACGATGAAAGACCAGCCTTTTCCTTGGTATGTCCGTTTAGATCCTCTGCGCTTGATTTTGATGAAGTGAACGCAGAGATATATGGGACGCGGGAAATTTTTTTAAAGAATATTACTTCAAGCGCCCAGACCCAAAGAGTCTGAGCGCTTGAATATTAGGTTGCAGAGAAACTTCTGCTAGTTAGAGGAATTAAGCAGGCATCATGTGCATACTTCTGCAAGACTCTGCACACTTGCGGCAAGCAGCAGCACATTCCATCATTTTCGCGTCATCGCTCATCATCTCACACGCCATTGCAGTGCGATCGCACATTTCCGCACACAGCATACAAGTGCGTTCCATGAACTCAGAACCGCTCATCATCATATTCATGCACATCATGCACATTTCAGAGCAATCGCGCATCATGCTCATCATGCTCATCATGCTTTTGTCCATCTGCTTACCACCTTTGCTCATGCAGTAAGTCATGGTTTCCATGCACATTTTGTGACAGTCCATACAAGCATCCATACAAGCTTGCATTTCGGTAGTCATGGTTTCAGTCATCATCATCATCATCATAGGAAATACCTCTTGATTTTTTGATGCATTAAATATTGTCCTTTCAAGGACTACTCATAACATTAGTCTTATCCTTTTAAAGAGTCAATGGGGTTTTTAATTCAGAATTTATAAGCCTACTATCCCGATATAATTACCGGGAATTTGAACGAATTCTACACTAGTTTAGTGTTGTTTTTTTGAGGATTAATATACACTAAGGCTTAGAAACCCCGGTTTTAGAGTGGGGTTTTATTAAGCAAGTCAACTTGCCATTGGGGAGCAAAAGTTAGAGTTAAATTTGGATCAAAAATAATGTCAATATTTTTTAACAAATGCCTAAACTAAGCATTTATGAACTTATATTAACCTAGGATTTATTAACTTATATTAACTTAAAGATAGACACACTTAAAAATTCATAATTACTAATAGGATTTTAGACCCCACCTAAAACAAAGTTACCTCTGAGGGTAGGGGTAAAAAACCCTATACTTAATCACGAAAAATTAAGTTTACAATGCAGACTAAAAATCGGTTTTTTCCATGCCCCATACCCAATACCAACTTTCAAGCTAGAGCATTTTCTAAATCAGCTTGCAAATCTTGCTGATGTTCAATTCCTACCGAAAGACGGACTAAATTATCCTTAATTCCCCGCTGAAGTCGTTCTGCTTCTGGTAGAGAACCATGAGTCATTTTCGTAGGATAGCAAAGTAGTGATTCCACACCACCCAAACTTTCAGCCAGCAAAAATAACTTGAGTCGAGAAGCGAATCTTTCAACCTCAGCAAAACCACCCTTTAATTCCAAACTAATCATCCCCCCAAAGCCAGACATTTGCTCTTTTGCTAATTTATGTTGTTCATGACTGGATAACCCTGGATAATAAATGCGCTCAATTTTGGGATGCTTTTCTAAAAATTCAGCTAAAAATAAAGCGTTTTTTTCATGTTCTCGCATTCTCACAGCCAGAGTTTTAATTCCTCGCAGCACTAACCAGCTATCAAAAGGACTAGGAATCGCCCCGATCGCATTTTGATAAAACTTCAGTTCGGTGTATAGTTGCTCGTTAGATGTGATAACTGCGCCACCAATAATATCACTGTGTCCCCCTAGATATTTAGTAGTACTGTGAACCACAATGTCAGCACCTAAATCTAACGGCGTTTGAAAATAAGGACTAGCAAAAGTATTATCAACGACTAAGATAATATTATTTTTACGAGCAATATTTGCTAGGGCGGCAATATCAATAATTTTCAACAGAGGGTTAGTAGGGGTTTCAATCCAAATCAGCTTAGTATTTGGTTGAATGGCAGTTTCAAAATCAGCGATGTTATCAATATCTACATAGCTAGTTGTAACACCCCAATTTTTTACAACCTTTTCTAGCAACCGATAAGTCCCACCATATAAATCATCACCAGCAACAATATGATCGCCATTTTTGAGTATACTTAATACTGTGGTAGTTGCAGCCAAGCCAGAGGCAAATGCCAAACCAAATTTCCCATTTTCAATAGAAGCTAAAGCCTCTTCTAATGCTGTGCGGGTGGGGTTTCCCGTGCGAGAATATTCATATCCTTTATGTTTACCGATGGCTTCTTGTTCATAAGTAGAAGTCAAATAAATGGGAACAATGACAGCACCCGTTTGTGGGTCTGATTGCTGACCTTCATGAATTGCTCTAGTCTCAAATTCCATAATTTTTCCTTGATTATTCTTGGTTTTGGCTAATCCAATATCTGATTAAATCGGCTCTGGTAATTAAGCCAATAGGAACATCATGCCGCTTAATAATAATGCCGGTGCTTCCTGATAACAGTACTCGATAAGCTTCAGAAATATCTACTTCTTCATCGAGAATCGGCAGTGGTTTACCCATAACTGCCGAAACTTCCTGATTAGAAAAGTTGATGCCATCATGGAGAAATTTCATTAAAGAGGCTTCATTGACGCTTCCTACTACATGCTTATTATCAATCACAGGTAGCTGTGAAATATTCAGCTTTTGTAGGTAGTTTGTGGCTTTACTCAAGGTATCACGGGGACTAACAGCAACTAGAGAAGGAAAATCTGTTTTTTGAGCAAGAATTTCACCAATTTTGATACTTTTTACTGTTGTACCTTCCCAAAAACCATTTTCCTGCATCCAGGCATCGGAGTAGATTTTATTAATGTAGTTTCTTCCCGTATCTGGTAATAGGGCTACAATATACTTCGGCTCTGTTAATCTGGCTGCATACTTGAGCGCTGCGGCTACTGCTGTACCACAAGAACCTCCTACCAATAAACCTTCTTCTCGTGCTAAACGACGAGCCATATTAAAAGATTCTTTATCGCTAACCCGAACCATTTCATCAACTAATTGACGATTAAATGTTTTGGGAATAAAGTCTTCACCAATTCCCTCAACTTTGTAAGATTTTGGGGTGTCACCAGAAAGAATTGAACCCTCTGGATCTGCACCAACAATTACTATATTTGGATTTTGCTCTTTCAGATATTTAGCAACTCCTGAAATTGTACCACCTGTGCCCATACCTGCAACAAAAACATCAATTTTACCATTACTATCTGACCAGATTTCTGGGCCTGTAGTTAAGTAATGTGCTAAAGGATTATTCGGGTTTTCAAATTGATTTGGTCTATAGGCTCCTGGTATTTCTTTGGCGAGTCTTTCCGCCACACCGTTATAACTTTCTGGCGAGTCAGGCGGTACAGATGTGGGAGTAACAACTACTTCTGCACCATAAGCTTTGAGTAGGTTGATTTTATCCTGGCTCATTTTATCAGGCATGACGAAAATACAGCGATACTTTTTTACTGCTGCAATTAATGCCAGTCCCACACCAGTATTACCTGCGGTAGCTTCAATAATCGTGCCGCCGGGTTGCAGTTGTCCTGTTTTTTCGGCGGCTTCAATCATGGTAAGAGCAATTCTATCTTTGGTACTCCCGCCAGGATTGAGATATTCTACTTTGGCATAAATACTTGAGTGAATGTCTTCAGTAATTTTGTTTAGTCTGACTAATGGAGTTCTACCAATTGCTTGTAAAATGTTTTCGTAAGTAGCCATATAGCAGTCCTAAATTATTTTTAAAATCATTGATTTTTTATCTTCGCTTTCTACTATTTGGGAAGATAAGAGAATAAATGAATGTTAAGATGTTGGTTGTAGATTTGATTGCAGCTTGAGTAAGCGATCGCTAGCTATTTTTAATGTCTCAGGTCTTTTGCTAAAACAAAATCTGATCAATGAATGTCCTTTTTCTGGTTCGCTGAAAAAGCTGGAACTAGGAACTACCGCCACACCAATATTTTTAATTAGATGGTAAGTGAATTCAACATCTGTTTTGTAGCCAAATTTGGAAATATCTGCCAGAACATAATAGGCTCCCTTGGGAACGAAATAGGGAATGCCAACTTGATCTAGAATTTGTAAAATGCTATCTCGTTTCTGCTGATAAAGTTTGGCTAGTTCTTCATAATAGGATGGTGGCAGTTGCATGGCGGCAACTCCGGCTCGTTGTAATGGTGCAGGTGCGCCAACGGTGAGAAAATCATGGACTTTGCGAATCGCTCCTGTCAATTCTGGGTTTGCCAAAATGTAGCCGACTCGCCATCCGGTGACGCTATAAGTTTTGGATAAACCGTTAATAGTAACGGTGCGTTCTTCCATTCCGGGAAGGGTTGCTAGGGCAATATGTTGAGTGCCGTCATAGAGAATATGTTCGTAGATTTCATCAGTGAACGCTAACACATCCCACTTTTGACAAAGTTCAGCAATTAGGGTGAGTTCTTCACGGGTGAAGACTTTACCTGTGGGATTGTGGGGTGTGTTGATAATAATAGCTTTGGTATTGGCATTGAAAGCTTGACGCAACTGTGCTTCATCAAATGTCCAATGAGGGGGATGCAGTGTCACGTAGCGGGGTATAGCACCAGCTAAAATCGCATCGGGGCCATAATTTTCGTAATACGGCTCAAATACAATTACTTCGTCACCGGGATTAACTGTTGCTAGCATCACAGATGCCATTGCTTCTGTGGAACCACAGGTAACAGTAATTTGGGTTTCGGGATCGATATCTAAGCCAAGATACCAGCGGACTTTTTTGGCGATCGCATGACGAAAGGGGCGATCGCCCCAAGTAATGGCATACTGATTAATATCTGCCTCTATTGCCTCATAAGCTGCCTGTTTCAACTCCAAGGGACAGGGAAAATCGGGGAATCCCTGCGCCAAATTCACTGCATCATATTGCAGTGCCACCCGCGTCATTTCTCGAATCACAGACTCTGTAAACTCTTCTGCCTTCGCTGATATTTTTTGGCGCACAATCTCACTCACCCCTATACCTCCCTATTGCAGTTATGCGGAAATTTCTGTAAACCCGATAGAATCCATAATATCGATAGATTTATCGTAGTATACTCAAATTCCAGATCCAGAGGGAATATAACCTTATTATCTATATACTGAATTATTGAGATTAATAGTCAATTATTAAAGTACTGATCCAGAATCATCATGAAATCTTTGCACCGTCCCGATCTCTATAGCTGGTCTAATTTCAATCCGGCAAGAAATATTGATTTCAATGGGATTGCCTGGATTCGCCCAGATGGCAACATCTTGATTGACCCAGTAGCCCTATCAAACCATGATTGGAATCATCTGAAATCCCTCGGTGGTGTGGTTTGGATTGTGCTGACAAATTCTGAGCATATCAGGGCAAGTAAAGAAATTGCCGATCAAACATACGCTAAAATAGCCGGCCCTCTGGCAGAAAAAGACACTTTTCCCATACATTGCGATCGCTGGCTGTCTGATGGTGAAGAATTTGTCCCAGGACTGGAGGTGATTGAACTCCACGGTTCTAAAACTCCCGGTGAATTGGCTCTGTTACTGGAGGAGACAACTTTAATTACAGGGGATTTAGTCCGGGCACGCAAAGCAGGGAGCTTGACGATTTTACCAGATGACAAACTTCTGAATCGAGAAGAGGCTGTTGCTTCTGTGCAGAGGTTAGCTCAACTGAGTCGGGTAGAAGCAGTGCTGGTGGGCGATGGTTGGCCAGTTTTCCGCGATGGACGCGATCGCTTGCAGGATCTTGTAGCAACGCTGTAAATGGGTAAGGGCGATCGTCTGTTTGAATATTGGGGGAGTTCTTGCAGGTTATTGCCTAAACTCTTCCAATTCTTTATATAAGTGCTGCTTTGATTGTGATTCTAAGGGAACTCCAAGAAATAAATTATCCAATATTGTGGGATGGGCATCTTGCCTGCCCAGTTTATATGGCGGGCAAGATGCCTACCCCACAGGAGTTAATTGGATATTTTTTTATCTGGAAGTCCCTAAGTAATTTTGCTATTAATACTGAAGTCTGATGACACTATCGATAATTTGTTATCAATATATTGACAGTTAATAACTTGACCGACTAGCTAAATCAAGAGGGGAAGGATGAACAGTCGCCGCGTTGTCATTGTTGGCGCTGGATTCGGTGGGTTGCAAACTGCCCAATCTTTAGCTGATTCTGGTGCAGATGTATTATTAATCGATCGCAACAACTATCACACCTTTGTACCGTTGTTGTATCAGGTTGCCACAGGTCAATTGGAACCTGAGTACATTGCTTACCCTATCCGCACGATATTACGGCGATTCTCTTTCCTGCGAAATAAGTCTAAGGTTCAGTTTTTGATGGCTGAGGTTGAGCAAATTGATTTTTCAGGGCAAACTGTTGAAACAGATAGTTGTTCAATCACCTATGACTTTCTTGTACTTGCAACTGGAAGCCAAACCCAGTTTTTAGGAGTTCCTGGAGCTTTAGAATATGCTTTCTCAATGAGAACATTAGAAGAAGCAATAGCAATCCGAAATCAAATTTTCTCTTGTTTTGAGGGAGCAATCCAGGAATCTGATTCATCACGACGCCAACAACTGCTGACATTTACCATCGTCGGTGGTGGGGCGACGGGTGTTGAGGTTGCAGGTGCTTTCATTGAAATGCTTCGAGGCCACTTGCGTCGAGATTATCCGACACTTTTAAAGCAAGTGAGGTTGATTCTCGTCCAATCTGGCGATCGCTTATTGGCCGATTTGCCAAAGAAGTTGGGAGCTTACACCTACAAACGATTACATCAGCTAGGAGTGGAAGTTTATCTGCAAACAAAAGTGACTAGAGTGACTTTTGAATCTTTACATCTGCAAAACGATGAGGTAATTCCAACTGCAACCGTCATTTGGACTGCGGGGTTAGAGGCGAATTATCCGACAACATCTGAGGAAGTATCTTCAGCAAAGAAGGGAAAGTTACTTGTCCATCCCACCCTACAATTGCTAGAGCAACCCAATATATATGCCATTGGGGATCTGGCATATATGGAACAGAACGGTAAACCATTAACTGGGGTTGCACCAGAGGCACTTCAGCAGGGTGTTGCTGTAGCTCGAAATATTCAACGGCAATTTCAAGGTAAATCACCAGAGGATTTTAGCTATTTCAACAAGGGAAGATTAGCAATTATTGGCTGTTATTCAGGTGTGGGAAAAATTGGTGCATTTGCCTTTACAGGATGCTTGGCTTGGCTGATGTGGCTAGGAGTTCATTTAGTATATCTTCCTGGCTATCGTAGTCGTTTGCTAGTATTACTTACTTGGCTGCACACTTACCTATTCAGCGATCGCTCAGTTCGCTTAATTCTGTCTATGAAAGAACGTTAGTTCTCAAAACCCCTAAGTGCTTCCCAATTTCTGCAATTGAAATCAATTACAGTCGGCGTACCATAGTTGGAGTTCAGGCAATGAATGAAAATAGAAACTACATTAGTCTCAAATCAAAGGATGTTGCGATCGCCTATTTGTTGCTGCGAGTTCTCATTGGTGTCAATTATTTTAATCACGGATTCACTCGCATTTTTAACATCCCTGGATTCGCTGAAGATACTGTCAAAGAACTAGCAACTTCTTATTTTCCAGAATTTCTGGTGAGAATCAATTCTTACCTAGTGCCCCCTGTAGAGTTAATTGTGGGCGTGTTAATCACACTTGGGTTAGCAACTAGAAGCGCTTTAATTGTCACCTTTGCCTTGATGATCATTCTGAAGTTGGGAGTGACATCGATACAAAACTGGGGTGCAGCTACTTCCATGCTTTCTTACGGGATTGTGCTGTTTATTTTGCTTGCAGGTAGCAGCTTTAATATTTACTCCCTCGATCACTGGAGAAAAAAGAAACAAAACCTTGCAGACTCAGGAGCGGATCGTGAACAAGGTAGGGTCAACTTCTTTAAAAATAATTTTTGGGTAAAATATCGGCGACAGAATCGTTTACCCAATCATAGTAATTTCAGATAAATAAATACTAGTAAATCAGTGGGGGCGCATAGCTAGCTGTGCGCCCCCACTAGTAAATTGTGGTTGAAATAGATGCAAAGGCTTTCAGAAGAAAATCAAACAACACCGTATGATGGTAGTTAGTAGCATTTATATCTGATACTTTCTTTTTTGCCTTAAAAGAATATCAGGTAAGCCACCTCCTGATTCCATAACGGCAGAATGTGGAAGCTTTCACTGATTAACCTATTTGGAGAACACTGATGTCGAAGGAAAGAAAAAGTAATAAAGAAGTTAAAAAACCTAAAAAAGATCCCAAAGACAAAAAGGAGAAACCAGACACAAACAAATAGGACAATTTAGGTTAGTAGGTGTGATGTCTACGAGAGACTACACCTACACAACTTATTAAGCAGGAGTAAATTTCAGCGAAACACCGTTCATACAGTAGCGCTTACCAGTGGGTGCAGGGCCATCATCAAAAACATGGCCCAGATGACCACCACAACGACTACAATGCACTTCAGTTCTGGTCGTAAACAATGACCTATCTACAGTAGTAGCGATCGCACCTTCAATCGGGTTAAAAAAGCTGGGCCAGCCAGTACCACTATTAAATTTGGTATCAGATGTAAACAGTGGTTGTTCACACGCAGCACAATAATAAGTCCCATTGTCGTATTCCTTATCCAATGGACTGGTGTGAGCGCGTTCAGTCCCATGTTTACGCAATACACGAAACTGTTCTGGCGTTAAAATCGTCCGCCACTCTTCTTCAGGTTTGGTGATTTCAAATCCACTCTTAGAAGTTGTCATCTCTTCTGGCCCCCATTTGATATATCTTGATAACAATCCTGTGCCGACTATTACTGCACTAGCTTGTAAAAAATACCGTTTGTCCATATATCTATTATTTTCTATTTTCCGGTTCACTGGCCAATCAACTCCAGTACGGAATTCCCTACATGAATGACTATAATTAGCGATCGCTCTGAATTAGCCCTGATAAACTCATTAAAATTAGCTAAGAAACAAAAAAATATTGTCCAATATTCAGATCAACTTGACCTAATGTTGGACAGTAAATCTAGATATCGTGCATAGATTACAGAATGATTAGGTTCTGATCAGAAGTCTTGTCTAACTCATGGATCTAGTGTAGTCACACTTAATCATCATCATCAGAGGTAGTTGTGAGATCCTGAATAGTCCCCTGTTTCCCTCGACTCGTCAGAAACACAAATGCGCGAGTTAGACGCTTCACACCACTTAGGGTAATCAGAGTCAGTAGCCCTCCTAATAATCCCATTTGCCATAAGCCACAACCGATCGCAGCTCCCAATCCAGCCGCAGTCCAGACACAGGCAGCTGTAGTTAAGTTTTTTACTTTTGGCGCCGCAGATTTTCTCGGAGACTCTTGTAAAATCAATCCGGCTCCGAGAAATCCTATCCCGGTAGCTACACCTTGAATTGTCCGACTCAGTGCATTAGTAGCAGCATAGGGACTCTCGCCCTCAACCTGCAAAGGAATCATCACAAATAGTGCTGCCCCCATACTCACGAGCATAAATGTTCTCATCCCTGCTGGTCTACCCCCTTGCTGACGATTAAATCCAATCAAGCAACCAACCAGGAGCGCCAAAGACAATCTAAACGCTATATGTGGCCAATCGTTGGCAGTAATAAACATCGGCCCCATTGCCTTATTTCTCCTAGAGACAGAACGGAATTTTGCACCTATTGCCAGTGGGGTGGATGGCTACCCACCTTTGTAGCTAAAAACTTAAGTACAGCAAATCAATAGGTTTGACGTACATTAAGGTTAATTTAACAGAAGGTTATGAATAAGTAAATTAATATACATAAAGCTGCCATTGCTGTATTCCTCCTAGAGACAGAAGGAATGGGGAATAGGGAATAGGGAATGGGGAATAGGGAATAAATCTCTTCCTTGTCTCTTGTCCATGCCCAATGCCCAATCCCCAATGCCCAATCCCTAATTTTTTCGATCGCTAGCTTATTGAACACCGCCTAATATACATTGGTTTGATAGGAATACCGGAGTTTTCTGAAAACTTCTTGCTTGCTTAAGTAGAATATGTGATATTTTAAAGCTATAAATAAAGCACGGTATTTCTATCGAATTGCCGTAGTTTAAAAGGACAGGACTCATGCAGCTACTATGGTTCATCCCAACCCACGGCGACGGACGTTACCTTGCAACTGCTACAGGGGGACGGGCAGTAAGCTTTCCTTATCTGCGGCAGATAGCACAAGCGGTGGATGACCTTGGTTATACAGGGGCATTGCTCCCCACTGGGCGTTCTTGCGAAGATGCTTGGATTATTGCCTCAACGCTGGTATCGCTAACGCGACGGATGCGTTTTTTGGTGGCGATTCGTCCCGGCTTGGTATCGCCTGGAGTGGCAGCACGGATGGCGGCGACTTTTGATCGCGTCTCTGAAGGACGCTTGCTGATTAATGTCGTGACAGGAGGCGATCCCGTAGAGTTAGCGGGGGATGGCTTGCATTTGGATCACGATCAGCGCTATGAATTAACAGATGAATTTTTGACAGTATGGCGAGCGATCGTTAGTGGTGAACAAGCTAATTTCCAGGGCGACTATCTCAATATTCAGGATGGGAAACTGCTGTTTCCAACTGTTCAGCAGCCATATCCGCCCTTATGGTTTGGCGGTTCCTCTCCCATAGCTCAAAAAATTGCTGCCAAGCATGTAGATGTTTATCTAACTTGGGGCGAACCACCGGCGCAAGTTGCCGAGAAGATTGCATCAGTTCGCAGACTTGCAGAAGCAGAAGGCCGGACTTTGCGGTTTGGGATTCGCTTACATGTGATTGTGCGCGAAACCGAGAGTGAAGCGTGGGATGCGGCGAATCAACTGATTAAGTATGTAGATGACGAAGCGATCGCTAAAGCCCAAAAAGCTTATGCCCGGATGGATTCAGTTGGACAAAGCCGGATGACTCAATTACACCACGGTAATCGTGAGGCATTAGAGATTAGCCCCAACCTTTGGGCGGGAGTCGGTTTGGTGCGGGGTGGTGCGGGAACGGCCTTAGTCGGCGATCCCCAAACCGTTGCAGCCAGAATCTTGGAATATGCTGCTTTGGGTGTTGAGTCCTTTATCTTCTCTGGTTATCCCCATCTAGAAGAAGCTTATCGAGTTGCGGAACTTTTATTTCCCCATCTGCCTTTAGAGAATCTACCCGTAGTGGAGAAGCAACACGTCTTGAGTCCATTTGGCGAGATTGTGGCAAATGAAGATTTTCCTCAGCAACACAAACAAAAAGCTACATCCATATCCTAGTAAAGTTTAGGGTATTGGGGAGTGGGCATTAGGCATTGAAAATTCTTCTCTAGTCCTTAATTCCCATACCCCATGCCCCTCAATAGTGCTGAGTCAGGAGTGCTGAGTGCTGAGTGAGGAATCTCACTTTTTTACTCAGAACGGGCTAAACGCCCTGCTACTGCTAACGGAACTCGGAACTGTTTTGCCCCATGCCCATTAATAGGAGTTTAATTGAATGGCAAATATTTTAGCGATCGCAGGTAGTCCAACCCATCCATCTAGAACCTATGGTTTGGTCGAATACACTGCCAAGCTTTTACAACAAGAAGGCTTGCATGTAGACATTATTTCAGTTCGGGATTTGCCTGCTGAAGATTTAGTTTTTGGACGATACGACAGCCCTGCTTTGGAACAGCCAAAAGCTTTATTAGCAAAGGCAGATGGTGTGATTATTGCCACCCCAATTTACAAAGCTGCTTATACAGGAGTGTTAAAAACATTTCTAGATTTACTGCCACAAAAATCATTAACAGGTAAGCCCGTGTTACCAATTGCTTTGGGTGGAACGATCGCTCATTTATTGGCAATTGAATATGCTCTGAAACCCGTCTTATCTGAATTAGGAGCGCGGCATATTCTAGCTACAGTTTATGCAGTAGACAAACAAGTTCAACGACAAGCTGATAACAGTGTTCTGTTAGATGAGGAAATTGAGCAAAGACTCAAAGACGTTCTCAAGGAATTTGTTAAAGCTGTAGAATATGATGCCGCTGCGCCTCAAGAATTGGTTCATGCCAATTAAATAATCAAGTTTATACCTCCGTTTGCTTGTAGCAGAGGGGTAATTTTTACCCATCTGTTACTTTTTTTAAAAGTTAATCATAACAATATAAATTTATTCTCAACAATTACACTTTTATAGCAATATTCAAATGAATATACTAGACCCAGACTTCTCTTCAAAGCTCTATAGAATACTACTGTAATTTATGATTTTTCCCATACAAGATATTGTAAAGATACAAGTTGTCTCCTAACTCTACCTTTAGTAGATGGGTAAATTTCACTCATCTACTACTTTCTCTCCTAAAATTTTAAAATGGGAATCACAAGATAAGAGAGTTTCTGGAATTGTGCTATTACCTAATAAATCTCAACTTATATGAATCCAAAATCTGATTTCTTATCGGAAATGTACGATTTTCTCTATCCTCGTAGTTCATATTATGGGCAGTTTAAGCCAGAGTATTTGGTGTTTAACGCTAATCTCCAAGAGTTTTCTCAAAGGGTAAACTATATATGTAACCTCCAAACTGGTGGCAAACTTTCTCCAGAAGAAGCTTACAAAGAAATTCATATTCTCTGGAAACAGTTGAAGCGTGCCAAAAAGGCATTAGAGGTTGTTTAAAAAGTGTTTCGCTGTGACTTTAATCACTTTTATATCCCCCTAAATCCCCCTTAAAAAGGGGGACTTTAATTCTGGTTCCCCCTTTTTTAAGGGGGGCTAGGGGGGATCAGTTAGTGCCTAAAATCACAGCGAACCACTTTTCAAACATCCTCTTAGAGATTAGGTGATTCAGTCGCATATTTTAATCTGAATAGATAACTAACAGAAAAACATGGTTACGAACGCCATTTGAAATTTCGATTTTATTATCTGTAGATTTGTAATATAAACGCTAAAGTTGCAGACTGCGGTAAAAAGTTTATTGTAAATGAGTAGCGATCGCTTGAAAAAGAACCCTGCTTTTATTTGGTTAGCTGCGATCGCTCCCTAAATTGAAGCCACCGTGTAATGGTAATACGCTTTTTTGGTCAAGTTAGCCAGTAAATTAGAAGTAGGGCGTAAAAAAATAAACTCAATGAAAGCGATGTCTAACGACAGGCCGCAAGGCGTCTGCGCTTCTGAACTTGCATCTATCGTCGGTGAAGAAAATGCTATTTGTCTTTGGGAAAATATTGAACTCGGTCAGCAAAAAGGTATTCAAGAGGCTATAGCTTCTGGAAAGCTTCCTAATTGTATCGTCTATCCCCGCAGCCAAGAACAGCTAGCCGCAGTCATTGCCACTGCTTACACAAACAACTGGCGCATTCTCCCCTGTGGTAGTGGTAGTAAACTTAGCTGGGGTGGTTTAGCTAAGGGCATTGATGTTGTAGTTAGTACAGAACGCATCAACCAACTGATTGAACACGCCGTTGGCGATTTAACTGTCACCGTAGAAGCTGGCATGAAGTTCTCCGATTTGCAAGCACTTTTGGCAAAATCGCGGCAATTTCTTGCCCTTGACCCCACAGCACCAGAGTCGGCAACTATTGGCGGTATTGTCGCTACAGGTGATACAGGTTCTCTACGGCAACGCTATGGTAGTGTGCGCGACCAGTTACTAGGTATTACCTTTGTGCGTGCTGATGGGCAAATTGCCAAAGCTGGGGGAAGAGTAGTCAAAAATGTCGCCGGATATGACTTGATGAAGTTGCTAACAGGATCTTATGGCACATTAGGCTTTATTAGTCAACTAACTTTTCGCCTGTATCCGCTAGCAGAAGCATCGGGAACAGTGGTATTGACTGGTAGTGCAGAGGCTATATCCCAAGCGGCTGATATCCTTCGAGGTTCGGCGTTAACACCAGTTCAAGCTGATTTGCTATCAACTAAATTGGTATCTAGTTTAGGTTTGGGTCAAGGATTGGGATTAATTGCCCGCTTTCAAAGTATTAGTGAGAGTGTTAAAGAACAGACAAACCGAGTTTTGGAAGTAGGGCAAAAGTTAGCTTTAAATGGGGCAATTTTTGCAGATGGTGATGAAGCTAATCTATGGCAGAGATTACAAGAACGAATACATACTACTGCTACAGAATCTCTAATTACCTGCAAAATAGGAGTGTTGCCTACTGCTGCTGTAGAGATTTTGAATCAGGTGGAGTGGGGTTTAGTTCATATTAGTAGTGGTTTAGGTTTGTTACAATTAGAGAGTAAAAATCAGGTTTTGAAAATCCGCGACGAATTATACTCCGCTGGAAGCGATCGCACTCAAGACTCTAGAGGTTTTTTAACAATTTTGTCAGCACCAATGGCGGTTAAAGAACAAATAGATGTTTGGGGTTATACGGGAAATGCTTTGCCTTTGATGCGCCGTATTAAGGAACAGTTTGATAGTAAGAATATTTTAAGTCCTGGTCGGTTTGTGGGTGGTATTTAAGAAATAAACCGCAGAGACGCTGAGGACGCTGAAATAGAGAGGGGAAAAATAGTTATGCAAGTTTCAGAAAATTCTGTTAATAATACGGCTAGTTTAAAGAATTTGAAGGGCTTTGATGAAAGTCATCCGCCTGACCCAAAGTTAATTGATAGTTGTGTACATTGTGGGTTTTGTTTATCTACTTGTCCCAGTTATCGGGTGCTTGGTAAAGAGATGGATTCACCTAGAGGACGCATCTATTTAATGGATGCAATTAATGAGGGTGAAATTGCTCTAAATACGGCAACTGTAGAACATTTTGATTCTTGCTTGGGATGTCTTGCTTGTGTAAGTACTTGTCCGTCTGGTGTGCAGTATGATAAGTTGATTTCTGCAACTCGTCACCAAGTTGAACGAAATTATCCCCGCAGTTTGCCAGATCAATTTTTTCGTCAACTGATATTTTCTCTGTTTCCCTATCCCAACCTTTTACGGGTTTTATTAGTTCCGTTATTGGTTTATCAAAAGTTGGGGTTTGCTAAGTTTTTTCGCGCTACAGGTTTACTCAATAAAATATCGCCCCGTTTGGCAGCAATGGAATCAATTCTGCCAGAAATTACTCTCAAATCTTTTCAAGATAATTTGCCTAATGTAATTCCTGCTCAAGGCGAGAAGCGTTACAGAGTCGGGGTAATTTTGGGTTGCGTGCAGCGGCTATTTTTCTCGCCCGTGAATGAAGCAACGGTACGGGTTTTAACAGCGAATGGTTGTGAAGTTGTGATTCCCAAATCTCAAGGTTGTTGTGCGGCGCTTCCCGAACACCAAGGACAAACAGAACAGGCGAAAGCATTAGCAAGGCAGATGATTGATAGTTTTGCCAACACTAATGTAGATTTCGTAATTATCAATGCTGCTGGTTGTGGTCATACTTTAAAAGAATACGGTCACATTTTAGAAGATGACCCAGAATATCGGGAAAAGGCAAAGGATTTTGCCGCGAAAGTTAAAGATGCTCAAGAGTTTTTGGCAACTGTTGGTATAACAGCGAAACTTTCACCGTTGACTGATCAACCCTTGAATTTAGTTTATCAAGATGCCTGTCATTTATTGCATGGTCAAAAGATTAGCGTCCAACCGCGTCAGGTATTGCGGCAAATTCCAGGAGTGAAGTTGAGAGAACCAATAGACGCAGCTTTGTGTTGTGGTAGTGCCGGGGTTTATAATATGCTGCAACCAGAAGTTGCTGAAGAATTGGGTCAGCAAAAAGTGCAGAATTTGTTGAATACTGGTGCTGAGTTAATTGCTTCTGCTAATCCGGGGTGTACTTTGCAGATTACTAAACATTTGCAGTTGCAAGGTAAGAAAATTTCAGTTATTCACCCGATGGAGTTGTTGGATTATTCGATTCGGGGTGAAAAGTTGAAATTGTAGACATTTCTTTCTTGTAGGGTGGGCATCTTGCCATTGGTGTCAAGTTAAGCTCAAACGCTTACCCCACAGGGATTTTACCCCACCCTAACCCTCCCTTGCAAAGGCTACGGTGTATACACAAGTCCTTCTCACCCCCTCTAACTCCCCCTTGCCAAGGGGGAGAACCGGATATTTCCCCCCTTTGCAAGGGGGGATTAAGGGGGGTAATTTGACTTGTTTATACACACCGGGGTAG
Organism: Nostoc edaphicum CCNP1411; assembly: GCF_014023275.1. Classification (NCBI taxonomy): domain Bacteria; kingdom Bacillati; phylum Cyanobacteriota; class Cyanophyceae; order Nostocales; family Nostocaceae; genus Nostoc; species Nostoc edaphicum. The sequence continues at coordinate 2,716,602 of NZ_CP054698.1, read as the reverse complement.
GGTGACGCGGATTGTGATGGTAATACCAATTTGAAAAAAGAAGGCGACAAATAGACCATTTGTAGAGACGCGATTCATCGCGTCTTTACCCAAGGATGTGTTGCAATCATTCATTGAATTGGTATAAGTGATTAAACTCAACGAGGTTGTCACCAACCCCGTTGGTCTTCAAAACCGTGCGTGAGACTTTCACCTCACACGGCTCCTCAATGGTTTGGTGCTTGTCACGCATACCTCATTACCCATTTATCCTTGACTTTTTCAAGTATTCTGGTGGGCTTAGGCTCGGCACTATTGCAGCCGGATTTTATGCCAGGACTACCATCGTTGGCAGTTTTTGTATCGTGGCAATGTCTGTGTAGAAGTTGCAAATTATCGTAAATATCCTTACCACCTTGCGATTTAGGGATTTTATGGTCAACTTCTAGCACATCGCTTTCGCGGAAAAACATTTCGCAGTGGGTACACTTCCCTTTTTGCTTTTTCAGGAGTTTTGAAGTCCTATTTGGCATTTCGGGGTTTTTACCCATTCTTGTACTCCAATAAACCAGATTTCCGTCGTATGGTGACGATTCGCCTTTAACTTTCACATGACGTACTATTGGAGTGTCGGCATGTTTTAGTAACCGAGTTGGGGTTAAACCTTCCTTCCTGGTTGCGAATATCCAGTTATCACCGCCTATAGACTGCCAATACCTTTTTGACACCCATCCCCAGTTCTTTTTGGGGGTGGCGGTGTTTTGCCCAGGCATATAACTTTTGGTACGTGAGGTCATCGATATCTGAGTAAGCTACCTTACTTACCACAGTCGCGTAGTAGTTTGCCCATCCCCTAATTATTGGGTTTAAATGGCTGATTAGCGCCGCTTGCGGAGCTGCCTTATGGGTTTCAATAACATTAGCGATTTGTTCATAATGTACCTTTTGCTTCTGCTTGCTTGGGGTGATGATTGTTTTAAAACCCCGTTTCGAGTGATACTTTCCTACTGGAAATTGTTGTATCGAAAAACCAAGGAAATCGAACCCTGGTTTTTCCTGCTCATACTGGTTGAGGGTGTGAGTCAGTCTCGTTTTACTGGGCTTTAGTTCCAAACCCATGCTTTTTAACCATTCAGAGATAATCTCTTTGCATCTTTGGACTATGGTTATGTTTTCGTGGAGAATTACGAAATCGTCGGCATAACGAATTAGACTTAGACTTCTACGGGTATCCCGTTTATTAAGACCGTCTTTACAAGGGAGGGTATTGGCGTATTGTTTAATTCGTTCTTCCATCCCATGTAGGGCAATGTTTGCCAGTAACGGAGAAATGACCCCGCCCTGTGGCGTACCCTCAGATGTTGGAAACAACTGCTTATCATCCATCACTCCCGCTTTTAACCATGCACGTACTTGTCGGCGGATGGTGGGGAATGTATTTATTTTTTCTCAGCAGTGCTTCATGGTCGATGCGGTCAAAGCATTTTGATATGTCGGCATCGAGTACAAATTTTGGCTTGAGCTTGATTGCCTTAAATATTGCTTCTACCGCATCATGGCATGAGCGTCCGGCTCTGAACCCGTATGAGTTGGGTTCAAATCGCGCTTCCCATTCTGGCTCTAGTGCCAGTTTGACAAGTGCTTGCAAGGCTCGGTCTTTCATTGTAGGTATACCCAAAGGTCGCTTCTCTTCCGTTCCAGGCTTAGGAATCCATACGCGCCTAGTTGGGCTGACCTTTGTACCCAGGTTTAAGATATCAGTGAGTTCTAGACGTTGCTTTGGAGTCAGCGACTTAACGCCATCTACACCAGCCGTCTTTTTTCCCTTGGTTGTCCTGGGTGACTCTACGAACCGCTAAAGCTCTTGCTGACCATGACTTCATCAGTGTCTTTTGGAGTCTGCGATATGCTTTTACATCACCACGGGCAGAGGCTTGATAAATTCTCTTTTGGAGCTTATACACGCTACGCTCTAGCTTACGCCAGTTAATAGAGTGCCATTCCACCATCAGTCTTTGAGACTGTGTATTAGACATATATACTCATTACTTGGGACTTTATCATCCAAATCACCGTAGGTCTGTCTGCATATTCTGGGCATTACCCCAGACATTCGCTTTTGACTTAATCTCCCCTACTCGCTGCATACGGTTAGCACCTACTCAGGGATTCGACCACCTGAGAGCATACGAGAGGTTATATCGTTCCGAGTGACCATACTGTGTACCTTTAGAGTGATGCTCTTCGCCGGGTTTATTGGAAGTGCTTGTTGGTCAATCCGATTCTTGCCAACTCCTTATCCTGTGCCTTTTGGCTCCAGCGCATTAAGCCTTATTTCGCTGGTTCATTGTAACGACGACTCAATTGCATCTTCAAGCCAAAGCTTTACTCATGGGTACTTTGCTCGATGCTTACCGACTTAGGCTGTCAGTAATAACACCTTTTCACCCCGCTTCAGGCTTTGATAGCTAGTCTCAAACCTGGGGGTGATGCTTTCACCGTTGCACCTACGGGGTAGGATTTGGGGGGTTCTAGGATACTAACTCTCACCTACATAGTCATTCAGTTGTCAAGGCATTGTACCTTGCGGCTAATCCTCCAAACCCTTATGGGTCTTAGTTTCTAGCCAACGATTCGCACAGTGGACTCAATATCCCTGTTTTGTCACTCTAGGCAGAGGAAAAGTAGAAATCAGGGTGAGACAGGAAAATAAATATTGAACTGGTGAGGTTATAAATAATAGATTGAAGTTTCGAAAAACCCAAAGACAATTGGGGAATAGGAAAAACTGTCAACCAGGGATATATTAGGTTAAATAAAGTAAAAGGTTGAATTATTAAACGGAGATTGTTAAGAATGTTCTTCCAACCCTTCCCATCATCCCACCAAGGATGAGCAGCCAATTTTGATGGAGACTTTGGTGGAGAAGACTGCATTTGTTCAGAGTGTAGACTCACCATTAAGTAGCTACTACAAACAATCTCCCACCAGCGTTCAATATCCGCATAATGAGTCAGCCGATAATCTGCCCAACCTAATTCATTCTTACTTTGCTTCAAGCCATATTCAACCCAAGTTCTTAACCCATAAAAGTTACCAACATCTCTTGGTGTAAGGTCTGCGTATTTACTCATCACATACCAAGTAGTGTTACCGGGTAATTTCTCAATGTCAGTAGTAATCTGCCAATACCTTTTTTTCTTGTCGTTTACCATGAATTATTTCCCTAATAAACCGATTCTCACTACTCAAGTTAGAGAATACTCTTTTAAACTTATGCCACTTTAAATATTGAGTATGTTGTCTAGGAAGTAGCTCTACAGAATGGTTTGAGCGAATCGCCACTAGATAATTTAACCCCCAGATCGTCTAATATAGATATGAAATTAGCACTACTCTCACCATATAAGCTATCTGCTAGTACTAGGTTGAATTTAAAACCCATCAACTCTAGCTTTTTTCATCATTATTGCTGCTATTTGAGGCTTCGTAAGATATTTATCCCCTGGCTTTAATCTTTCGCGTGGCTTGTATACTTCAAACAGTAATGGAAAAGTCATCCCACAGAATACACCATACGCCGTGACTGCTACAATTCCATTTTCTACTTTACCCAAATTACCTATGTACTGTCGTTTCACATAATCTGTCTTATTCCCTTTCTTTTTATCTCCTGTCTCATCAATAATTAGAATGATTGGTCTACCTTTTAGAACTTGTAAAATTAGCTCTAATCGCAAGGCTCTTAACTTCTCTATATCCCAAGGTGATGTAGTTAAAAAATGGTGCAAACCCTGCTGATTGTCCAATCCTACAATTTTTGCTATTTCTGGTAGGGTTTTCCGTTTTAGTTCAGAAATACACCCTACATGAAGGTATTTAAAAGCCTCGAAGCTCCTAACATCTGGAAACAGGCTTTTATACCATTGGCAATATTCGTCCACGAATTTTACTGTTGGTGCGGCTGGACGAGGCTGTACCATACTCTGTGTCTTGGTTCTAGCGTTTGTACCTTATTATACTACTGCCAGAGTGACAAAACAGGGATATCATTCCTTGGCAAGGGTTTCACGTTAACTTGACACCTATGGCGAGACGCCCACCCCACAAGGAGTAGTTGAATATTTTTTATTTGGAAGTCCCTTAATCAGTCATTTTGAAGAAGTTTTTTCCGAAATAGCCGCTTTCTCGTCTGTATAATCACTGAAATGGGCAAGAGTGTCAGGCTGATTTCGGGTGATTTGTGATGAAACTAGATTTAGTTAGATTTTTTCAGGCTTGCAACCCTAGTAAGACTCTGGTTGTGAGTAAACCGGAAGATAGACAATATTATATTGATTTCTCTAAAGTGCGTGGTGCCAAGATTATTGAAGAATTAGGACGAACTATCACCCGCCTTTCACCTGAAGAACCTACTTGTCAATTGTTTACCGGACATATCGGCTGTGGCAAGTCTACTGAGTTACTGCGGCTAAAGGCAGAGTTAGAGCAGCAGGGGTTTCATGTGGTTTATTTCGAGTCTAGCCAAAGTCTGGATATGGCTGATATTGATGTTACAGATATTTTACTGGCAGTAGCTCGTGAAGTGAGTCAAAGCCTGGAAGCAATTAAAATTAACCTCAAACCAGGATACTTTAAAAATCTATTTACGGAAATTTCAGAGTTTTTGCAAACGCCGCTAGATATTGGGGTTGAGGCTGAATTATCTGTAGGTATTGCCAAGATTACTGCCAAAACTAAAGATAGCCCCAAACTTCGCGGTCAGTTACGGCAATATTTAGAACCGCGCACCAATGGCATTTTAGAATCAATTAACAAAGAATTGCTCAGGCCTGCTAGAGAAAAACTCAAGCAACAGGGTAAAAAAGGACTGGTAGTAATTATAGATAATCTCGACAGAGTTGATAATTCTCAGAAACCTTCCGGTCATTACCAGCCAGAATATCTCTTTGTAGCCCTCTTCTGTCACTTTCCGGGAAAGTGATCGCTAGAAGCCTCATGAGGCAATCAATACAAGCTATACTATTAGAAAAAAATAGGACTTGTATTTGTTATTAGAAAATAATCGCGCAATCGCTTGTTATACAAAAGCTCTAGATTTTAGAAAAGGCAAATGTTTTCGGAGAGTGACAGAAGAGGGGTAGAACGGGGTGAACAGTTAAACCAGTTAAATTGTCATGTTGTTTATACCATTCCGTTAGTGTTGATTTTTTCCAACGCTTTAGGAAGGTTAACAAATCGCTTTGGCGTAGACCCCAAGGTTTTGCCGATGGTTCCTGTGCAATTACAAGATGGTTCGCAATTCTCACAAGGAATCATGCTGCTGCAACAGATGGTTATGGCGAGGGCTTTTCCTGGTGTGAGTTGGGAACAAAGCCGGAATTTAATTACCGAGGTTTTTGATAGTCCTGATACTTTAGAGCGACTTTGCCGAGTTAGCGGTGGTCATTTGCGTAATTTGTTGATGCTGTTATTTCGCTGTCTTCAGCAAGAAGACCCGCCTCTGTCGCGTGAGTGCGTAAATAGGGTGATTAAACAGCGCCGCAATGAGCTAACTTTGGCAATTACGCCCGATGAATGGGAATTACTGCGTGAGGTGACGCAAGAGAAAAGCTTGAGAGGTCATGAAAGATACGAACTTTTGCTCCGCAGTATGTTTGTATTTGAATACCGGAATGAGGATGGTTCGTGGTTTGATGTCAATCCAATTTTGGCTGAAGCTAAAGAATTTAGGTTATGAATCGGCGTATATGAACAATTACCCCCCTTAATCTCTCCGATGCATTGGGGGGAAACCGGAAAATCTTGTTCCCTCCCCTTTATAAGGCTACGGTGTACACACAAATCATCTGATCCCCCTAAATCCCCCTTAAAAAGGGGGACTTTGATTCTAATTCCCTCCTTTTTAAGGGGGGTTAGGGGGGATCAAAACGCTGTTGGGCAACTTTTTAAGACTTGTGTGTACACCGTAGCTTTGCAAGGGGAGGGTTAGGGTGGGGTAAAACCTTGGTTAATCAGCTATTTCAGACTTGTGTGTACACCGCCGCTTGCAGGGAGAGGTTGGGGGTAGGGTGTAATGACTGTGGTTAGCATAACTATTTATGCGGACATGATATCAGGGCTCACGGGAGTGGCTTCTGGGTTCATGGGAGTGGTTCCAGGGTTCATGGGAGTGGTTTCAGGGTTTATGGGAGTGGCTCCAGGGTTCACGGGAGCGGCTCCAGGGTTTACGGGAGTGGCTTCAGGGTTCACGGGAGTGGCTTCAGGGTTCACGGGAGTGGCTCCAGGGTTCACGGGAGCGGCTCCAGGGTTTACGGGAGTGGCTCCAGGGTTCACGGGAGCGGTGTCAGTTGCAATTTTCACAACTACAGCTTACAACTAACAGAAATCATGCTTCAGCCCACTGTCCCTTACTTGCATGATGTAATTATACAAACAGGTAATATAAGGTAAATTATCTATGTTATGAGTAATCAGCAAGAGCCAGAAAATTTAGCCTTTGACAATGAACGTTCATTGCAAACTCTGGTGCGAACAATTACCCTTTCTCAGGGGGAATTTTCGCTGATTTTGCTGCGCTGTAACTATGCTGCTTTACGTCAGCGTATGGTGCAACGTCTGCACCAATTATCTCCTGTACATATTCACGAAATTACCTTACCTGCATCAGTCAAAACGCTTTACACAAATATCCGCGAACAACTGGGAGATGAGCAGCCACCTGCATTGATGATTTTTGGTTTGGAGTCGGTTAAAGATATTGATACAGTTCTGACTTCAGCTAACCAAGTACGGGAGGAGTTTAGAAAGAATTTTCCGTTTCCGATATTGTTGTGGGTTAATGATTCAGTTCTGCAAAAATTGATTCGATTAGCAACTGATTTAGAGAATTGGGCAACTATTATTGAGTTTCAAAACCCTACCGATGAGTTAGTCAACTTCCTTCAGCAAAAAACCGATCAAATCTTTGCTGGAGATATAACGCCGAATCCCCAAATTTGTTGGGAACTAGAAACCGCCCGTCAAGATTTGCACAGCCGTCAAAAAGTATTAGAACCAGCATTTCAGGCAAGTTTAGAATTTGTACTTGGCTTGAATGATTATGTACATGATCAGATAGATACAGCTATAGAACACTATCAACAGAGTTTGAGTTTTTGGCAGAGAATTAACTATTTAGGACGCCAAGGTATATTATTAGTTAATATTGCTTTAGCACATAACCGCAAAGCTGAAAAAAATCAAGTAGAAAATTTAAAATATTGGCAAGAAGCTAGGAATTATCTTCAGCAAGCTATTAATATTTTTGAACAAACACAACGTTCAGATTTAGTTGCAAAGCATATTACTAAATTGTGTGAAGTGCTACGACGTTTACAAGCATGGTCAGAGTTGCAAAACCTTGTTGAAAAGTCTCTACCGTTACATCAAAATTATGGCACGCCGTTGCAATTGGCTAAAGATTATGGTTTTTTGGCAGAAGTAGCCTTAGAGCAGTCACGCTGGGAAGAAGCCTCTAAACTTGCAGGGCAAACATTGCAAATATTAGCTGATATACCTAATCTACAAGTTGATGAATTTGGATTATATCGGTTTGTTTTAGCAAAATCGCAATTAGAAATGTTGCGTTTATTCTACTTTGAACAAGGTGAATATCTCAAAGCTTTTGAGATTAAGCAAGAGCAATTACAAATTGAACAACAGTATGGTTTCCGCGCGTTTGTTGGTGCATCTTATTTCAACCCGCAGCAAGAGGCAATTAGTTCTGCACAATTGAAAGCTGAAAATCCTGAAACCATTGCTCAAGAAATTGCTGCTTCTGGTCGTGGACAAGATGTTAAGCAGTTGCGAGAAAGAATTAGCGGGACTGAGCATAAATTGACTGTAATTCATGGTCAGTCAGGAGTGGGGAAAAGTTCGATTTTGCAGGGTGGATTAATACCAGTATTACAACAGCAAGCAATTGGTGAGCGAGATGCTTTACCTGTTTTGTTGCGAGTATATACAGATTGGGTAGGAATGTTAGGGCGAAGTTTAGCTAAGGCTTTTGAGGAAGTCAGAGGTAAAAAATTATCTGTTAATCTTGATTCGTCAGCAGCTATTTTAGGACAATTACGGAGAAATGCCGATCGGAATTTATTAACTGTTTTGATGTTTGACCAGTTTGAGGAGTTTTTCTTTGTTTATACAGACCAAGGTCAACGACAAGCATTTTATGAGTTTTTACGAGTATGTCTAGATATTCCTTTTGTCAATGTAATTCTGTCTTTACGCGAAGATTATTTACATTATTTATTAGAGTTACATCGGGTTAATTTAACTGTAATTAATAATAATATTCTTGATAAAAATATTCTCTATAATTTAGGTAACTTTTCGCCAGCTAATGCTAAAGCTGTTGTGCAGAGTTTAACAGAACGATCTCGCTTCTATCTAGAGCCTGCATTAATTGATGAATTAGTGCGAGATTTAGCAGGTGAATTGGGGGAGATTCGTCCTATTGAGTTACAAATTGTTGGGACACAATTGCAAACTGAGAAAATTACAACTTTAGAAAAGTATCGTCAGTTTGGGCCTAAAGAAAAACTGGTTGAGCGATTTTTAGAAGAAGTCATCCATGATTGTGGCTCAGAGAATGAACAGGTTGCTCTACTGATTTTATATTTACTCACAGATGAAAATGGGACTCGTCCCCTGAAGACTCGCGCTGAGTTAGCAGCAGATTTGGTAGCAGAAGTTGATAAATTAGATTTGGTGTTAGAGATTTTTGTGGCATCAAGGTTAGTGTTGCTGTTACCAGAATCGCCTGCTGACCGTTATCAACTGGTGCATGATTACCTTGTGTCGTTCATTCGTCAGCAACAGGGTAATGAAATACTAGCAGAATTAGCTAGAGAGCGAGAACAACGCTTGCAAGCAGAAGAGAAGCTGAAGCTTGAACAAGATGCGAGGCAGATATTAGTTAATGCTCAACAAGAAGCCAAGCGGCAAATTCGCCAAGGGCGGATGCAGTTGACGGTGAGTTCTGGGTTAGCGGTATGTTTATTATTATTTGCAGGTATATCATCTTTATATGCATTGAATCAAATTCAAGTGGCTAAAGATGCTAATGATGAAAAGCAACAGGCAGAAAATATAGTTAAAACGGCTCAAGCTGAATTGCAAGCTACGCAAAAAACACAGATAGAATTACAGAAGAAAGCACAAGAATTAGAAACTAAAAAGAAAGATGCAGAGCAAAAGTTTCAAGCAGCGCAGAAGAATCAGCAAGCCGCAGATGCAAAATTTAAGTTAGCACAGGCAGATTTAGGGAATGTAAAGCAGCAAGCAGCAGAATTACAAAATAAAAATTCTCAAGGAGAAGAAAAAATTAAAACAGCTAACGAACAAGTCAAAACTGCTCAAGAGAAAGCACAAGAGGCAAATAGACAACAACAGGAAGCACAATCTAAAACTAAACAAGCTCAAACTATTTTGAGTCAAGCGCAAGCAGCGCTACAAGGAGCAGAGACAGCACAAAAAGAATCACAAAAGGGAACAGAATTAGAACGGGCAGGTGTTAATGCCTTAAGACAGTTTGAGTCTACTGAGTTAGAATCGCTGGTGGCAGCAATGCAGAGTGGGAAAGAGTTAAAAACTCTGGTAAAAGATGGTCGCTCTTTAGAAAAATATCCAGCTATCAGCCCGATTTTTGCTTTGGATAGTATTCTCGATAAAATTAAAGAACGTAACCAGTTGCAAGGGCATCAAAGTGGTGTCAATAGTGTGAGTTTAAGCCTGGACGGCAAAACCATCGCCACGGCATCAGATGACAAAACAGCGCGGTTGTGGAAGCTTAACGGGCAACTGCTACAAGAATTCAAAGGGCATCAAGGCGGTGTCTATAGTGTGAGTTTCAGTCCGGACAGCAAAACCATCGCCACGGCATCATCTGACAACACAGCGCGGTTGTGGACGCTTAACGGGCAACTGCTACAAGAATTCAAAGGGCATCAAAGTATTGTCAATAGTGTGAGTTTCAGCCCGGATGGCAAAACCATTGCCACAGCATCATTAGACAACACAGCGCGGTTGTGGACGCTCAACGGGCAACTGCTACAAGAATTCAAAGGGCATCAGGGTAGTGTCAATAGTGTGAGTTTCAGCCCGGATGGCAAAACCATTGCCACAGCATCATTAGACAACACAGCGCGGTTGTGGAAGCTTAACGGGCAACTGCTACAAGAATTCAAAGGGCATCAAAGTATTGTCAATAGTGTGAGTTTCAGCCCGAATGGCAAAACCATTGCTACGGCATCATCTGACAACACAGCGCGGTTGTGGACGTTCAACGGGCAACTGCTACAGGAATTCAAAGGGCATCAGGGTAGTGTCAATAGTGTGAGTTTCAGCCCGGACGGCAAAACTATCGCCACGTCATCAGATGACAACATAGCGCTTTTGTGGACGCTCAATGGGCAACTGCTACAGGAATTCAAAGGGCATCAGGGTAGTGTCAATAGTGTGAGTTTCAGCCCGGACGGCAAAACTATCGCCACGTCATCAGATGACAACATAGCGCTTTTGTGGACGCTCAATGGGCAACTGCTACAGGAATTCAAAGGGCATCAGTACGGTGTTAATAGTGTGAATTTCAGCCCGGATGGCAAAACCATCGCCACAGCATCCTTTGACAACACAGCGCGGTTGTGGACGCTCAACGAAGAACTGCTACAAGAATTCAAAGGGCATCAAAAAGAAGTCTTAAGTGTGAGTTTCAGCCCGGATGGCAAAACCATCGCCACAGCATCCTTTGACAACACAGCGCGGTTGTGGACGCTCAACGGAGAACTGCTACAAGAATTCAAAGGGCATCAAAGCAGTGTCAATAGTGTGAGTTTCAGCCCGGATGGCAAAACCATCGCCACAGCATCCTTTGACAACACAGCGCGGTTGTGGACGCTCAACGGAGAACTGCTACAAGAATTCAAAGGGCATCAAAGCAGTGTCAATAGTGTGAGTTTCAGCCCGGACGGCAAAACCATCGCCACAGCATCCTTTGACAACACAGCGCGGTTGTGGACGCTCAACGGAGAACTGCTACAAGAATTCAAAGGGCATCAAAGCAGTGTCAATAGTGTGAGTTTCAGCCCGGATGGCAAAACCATCGCCACAGCATCCTTTGACAACACAGCGCGGTTGTGGACGCTCAACGGAGAACTGCTACAAGAATTCAAAGGGCATCAAAGCAGTGTCAATAGTGTGAGTTTCAGCCCGGACGGCAAAACCATTGCCACAGCATCATCTGACAACACAGCGCGGTTGTGGTCTGTGGATAATTTAGACCGATTGTTGGTGCGGGGTTGCAATTGGCTGCGTGATTATTTGCAGAATAACCCGAATTTGGGTGAGAGCGACAAGCGTCTCTGCGATGATATTAAGTGAAAGCCAATCTCGATACAGTTGGGTTAAGAGCTAATGGCAACAATTTTGGGTTTTCGAGTTTTCGAGACGCGATAAATCGCCGTCTCTACAAGTATTTTGTTGCTTGAACTGTATTGGAATCAATCTCAATGCTGTTCGGTTAAGGCAAGAGACGCGATAAATCGCCGTCTCTACAATAATCAGTCTTTCCTCTTGACGGCGATTTATTTCGTCCTTGCGATCTATAATTTTCATCAAAAAACATTAACCGAACCGTACTGGAAGCAATCTCTTCTCTAACCCCCTTCTCTTCTGTTAGGACGATGAAGTAAATTATTTGCCATGCAATCATCAGCTATGAAACAAAACGTCAGCCGAGGTTTTTCATGGCATTAGAAGGGGTGATTTTAGATATTGATGGCACGCTGGTTATAAGTAATGATGTTCATGCAAATTCCTGGGTAGAGGCATTTGCAGCTTATGACTTAGAAGTGCCATTTGAAACAGTTAGACCACTCATGGGCATGGGTGGAGATCAACTGATTCCCAAAGTAGTGCCAGAATTAAATGGTGAAGAAGGAACTGGTAAAGCGATCGCTAAACTACGCAAAGAACTATTATTTGACAAATATATACCGCAAATTACTGCTGCCAATGGGAGCAGAAACTTAATATTAAAGATGCAAAAATCGGGATTGCATCTGGTTGTCGCTAGTTCAGCCAGTTCTGAAGAACTTGAGATCATGCTCAAAATTGCCCAAGTAGATGATTTGCTCTCGGAAGTCACTACATCCGATGATGCCGAAGCATCTAAACCTGCTCCTGACATTGTAGAAGCCGCCTTGAAGAAAGGGCAAATGACTCCTGAAAAAGTCGTGATGCTAGGAGATTCGCCTTATGATATTGAGTCTGCCGGCAAAGCAGGGGTAGCTGTGATTGGTTTGCGCTGCGGTGGCTTTAGCGATGAACAACTGTCGGGAGCGATCGCAATTTACAACGATCCAGAAGATTTGCTACAGCATTATGACTCTTCTATTCTGGGTACAAATGCTTAAAGACTAAAAGGGTATGCGATCGCAGTCGATTCATTAACGAAACCGTACAATATTATACTAATCAAAAAGCCTTAACCAATCTCAGAGAAGAGTTAAAAGAAGGAGCCATCCAACAGGCGGAACTTGATTTGGAGTTAGTAAAGTTTTCAGGCAATATCTGGCGACAAGCCGCCTTGTGTCTATGCACTTTCGCCAATTTAATATCTGCCGCGTATGCCAGCCACCGGGGCATCGAACGGCGGCATACGTTTATTTTGATTCTTCTCTTCTGGCTTATGCCTTAGTGTAATTATGGATTACTTTGGCTAAATCTGGTACTGCTTCTTCTACGTACTTTTTCGCTGAACCGCGAAGTTTTTCATAGGTTCCTCGCACGATTTGGCGCTTTGTGTTTTTGACTCTGGCATCAGTAACACTCAGCAGCGCATCTGCGGTACGAGAGCTATTATTACTCAGGTGTCCAATTGGGTCGCCTTTCTCTACGCCTTCATTCCAGATGGGATCAAGTGCCGTGAAGCATTGAGGTAAAATCAGCTCAACGACGTAAGGAATATACCCTGGTTTAATCCCCTTCAAGGCGGCAAAGGCAGTTTTTAAAACCATGCCGTTCATACCTGACTTGGATGCAAGCTGTCCTTCAATCATGTTGCAACAGTCATCTATGACCATAGCTTTTTTCGTCGGGTTCAAAAGTCCGTCGCTAAGTCCCATTTCACTCTTCCTTATCTAAGTACTTAATTTCTATTCGACTAATTTTTTTAGCAAGCAGGAAATTACAGAAAATGGTATCAGAGTTAGAGGATGTTATGGATATAAGCCTTTTGCAGAGGCATACATAGAAATAACTCCACCCCCTGCGGCACCTTCCCTTAGTAAGGCTACGGTGTACATACAAGTTGAATTACCCCACCCTAACCCTCCCCTTGCAAAGGGGCTACGGTGTATACACAAGTCAAAAAAAACTTGATTTTTCATTGTTCTCTCGTTTATCTCGTTTACCTCGTTTTTATCTCGTTCCCATGTTCTACATGGGAATGCTCCTCGTGGAGGCTCTGCCTCCGATCTGGCATTGAGTCAGAGACTCAATGAATGCATTCCCAGTCGGAGACTGGGAACGAGGAAAGTCTTATCAAGCTAGGTTTTTAGGACTTGTGTGTACACCGTAGGTCTCAAACTGGGAATGAGGTAACTGAAGAATGCGGTTATGAAGCCAAATTTCTAATTAGCTTTGCCATTGCCATTACCTTGAAAATTTAACGACTGATCATCATTGACCCAAATTGCTTGTTGAGGCACAGAAATAGAAATTCCAGCTTCGTCTAAGGCAATTTTCAGGCGGCGGCGAAACTCTCGTGCGACATCCCATTGTTTGAGGGGCTGTGTTTTTATCCAGACGCGAATAATCAAACCGCGATCGCCAAATTGATCTATTCCCAAAACTTGCGGCGGTTCCAAAATTTGACGTTGCCATTGCAGTTCTTGATTCATCTTGTCGGCAACAGTTTTAATCAACTTCAAAGCCTCTTCTGTATCGGCTTGGTAGGCGACGGGAATTGTTAAATCGGCTCGTGACCAACGACTAGAAAGATTAGCAACAACTTTAATTTCACTATTGGGAATCGTAATCAAGCGTCCTTCAGAATCCCGTAGTTGGGTCATCCGCAGATTCAAATTTTCTACTAAGCCTCCCACGTCTCCCACATTAATCACATCGCCTAAAGCGTACTGGTCTTCTAGAATGATCAAGAAACCATTAATCGCATCTTTAATTAAGTTTTGCGAGGCCAGAGACACTGCAACACCAACTAAACTTGCACCCGCTAGCAAGGGAACGATATCTATCCCCAATGCCACCAGCGCTAGCAAGAAACCCACTCCTACGCAGATTCCAGTAGCGATGCTTTTAGTCACGCCAGAAAATGTGGAAACTCGCAGTTGCAGCCGTTCAGAACTTTCTGGAGTCAGTAAAGCACCACTGCTGATTAAAGTGGTGGTGAAGCGGTCAATCAGGGCGTAGGTCAAACGGATCACTACATAGGTTCCCAGTAACACAACGCCTAATCGCAAAGGAAATTGGGCTGCATTGAGAATTCCTACTTGAAACGCTCGTGTATAGGGAAATAGACCCAAAATAAAGAAGCTTCCACCTCCCCAAATTCCGGCTTGACTTAGCTGAAACAATCGTCTCTTAACTTCTTGCAGATGTCGGTGTTGCTGTTGATTCAGTTGTGTTGCAATTGGTTGGGCTGCTGCTGCTGCTTGCGAAATTGGTGAGTTTAGGGGCACTCTGGGGAGTTGGGAAGCAATGGGGTTTACTAAATCCTTTTGGGAACGCCGCTGCCAGCTATATACCCCCAAACTCATGAGAATCATCACCAATCCAATGCCCGCAGCAATTTTACCTTGGTCGATTAAAAATTGAGTTTGTCTTTCTTCCTTTGCTTGTTGCAAGTCTTGTTGCAAGGCATCTCTGATTTGATTTGCCGATGTTGCCATGTCTACCTGTCGCAATCTGGCATCATCGGAAGTGATGGTCATCAGGTATTGTCCGTTGACATAAATTACTGGTAACTCATTTACTTGCCGAACCTCTACCTTGGCTTCGTCGTTTCCAGATGACCGAAAGTAACCTTGGCTAATTCTTTGCAAACTCTGCTGGATATTTTCTATACGTTCGGGAAAGTTGGTTCTTGATGCTGCTATTTGAAACAAGCGCCGACCATCTAAATAAATCCAGCCCGAAACAATTCTGTTATCTGGGTCATTGCTCACACTACTAGGAGCTTGCAGTTGAGGGACAAAAGGAATCTGGGCTGTGGCTTTTGGCACAGATACAACAGCTATGGCCATTGAACTAGCGATGCCTACGGCGGGCAAAGCCAACGCCAAAAATTGAAAACGCACTCAAACACCTCCTTGAAAAAAATTGACTATTGACTACTTCTATAACCATCCTCCGCAATTTGTTTGGGTAAATGTACCTATCTAAAGTTGAGGTTTTCCCTTTAGATGATGAAACTTCGATGTTTTTTTGCTCGTTCTCTATCTTTAGACAGATGACAATGTACCTAAAATCAGGAGATAAGGCTGAAAAAAGTATTCCTCTTACCAAAGATAAAACAAAAAGAAAGAACCTGGCGATGAAGTTGACATTAGGGTAAGCAAACGTCAAGCTAGTCTTGAGGAGTATTGACTAGTGATTTGCTAAATACAAGCAAAAATCGCAAGTTGTACAATAACCTAGTAGAGTGCGTAAAATTTACGTAACTTTTTTAAATTTTTGAGGTAACTTTTGATGACCGCAACTTCTCCCCGATTAAAGCACGAGGTTAAAGACCTCGGCCTAGCTGCCTTGGGAAGACAGCGCATTGAATGGGCTGGACGCGAAATGCCAGTTTTGCAGCAAATCCGCGATCGCTTTGCAATCGAAAAGCCTTTCGCTGGTTTACGCCTTGTAGCTTGTGCCCACATTACAACCGAAACAGCACATTTGGCGATCGCTCTGAAAGCCGGTGGTGCAGACGCGCTTTTAATTGCTAGCAACCCACTATCAACGCAAGATGACGTAGCCGCTAGCCTCGTCCTCGATCATGAAATTCCCGTCTTTGCTCAAAAAGGCGAAGATAACGAAACCTATAACCGCCACGTTCAAATAGCTTTAGATCATCGCCCCAACATTATTGTTGATGACGGTAGCGATGTGGTTGCAACTTTGATACAAGAACGCCAACACCAAATCGCTGATTTGATTGGTAGCACCGAAGAAACCACCACCGGCATTGTGCGTTTACGCGCCATGTTTAGAGAAGGCGTTCTTACCTTCCCCGCAGTCAACGTCAACGACGCCGACACCAAGCACTTCTTTGATAATCGCTATGGTACTGGGCAATCAACCCTAGATGGCATTATCCGCGCCACAAATATTTTGTTGGCTGGTAAAAATATTGTCGTCGTCGGTTATGGCTGGTGTGGTAAAGGTACAGCCCTCCGCGCCCGTGGGATGGGTGCTAATGTCATCGTTACCGAAATCGACCCCATCAAGGCAATTGAAGCCGTAATGGATGGCTTCCGCGTCCTACCAATGGCTGAAGCTGCACCCCAAGGTGATATTTTTATCACTGTGACTGGTAACAAGCACGTCGTTCGCGGTGAACACTTCGATGTCATGAAAGACGGTGCGATCGTTTGTAACTCCGGTCACTTTGACTTGGAACTTGATTTGAAATACTTGGCTGCACAAGCTAAGGAAATCAAAGAAGTTCGTCCTTTCACCGAAGAATATAAGTTGAAAAATGGTAAATCAGTTGTCGTTCTTGGACAAGGACGCTTGATTAACCTGGCTGCGGCTGAAGGACACCCCAGCGCGGTAATGGATATGAGTTTTGCGAACCAAGCCTTGGCTTGTGAATTCCTGGTGAAGAATAAGGGTAAGTTGGAACCTGGTTTGCACTCAATTCCGGTTGAAGTTGATCAAGAAATTGCGCGGTTGAAATTGCAGGCTATTGGTATCACGATTGATAGCCTAACTCCTGACCAAATTGAGTACATCAATTCTTGGACTTCAGGAACTTGATACATTGATTAGTTGATTTTTTGAGGGATAGGCTTTTGGGCTTATCCCTTTTTTTGTGTTTCGCTGTGATTTTAGACACTTTTAGATCCCCTCTAACCCCCTTGAAAAAAGGCTACGGTGTACACACATCAACCCTGGATTTACCCCCCTTAGTCCCCCCTTGCAAAGGGGGGAAATATCCGGTTCTCCCCCTTGGCAAGGGGGAGTTAGAGGGGGTGAAAAGGACTTGTGTATACACCGTAGCTTGAAAAACGTGGGGAAACCAGTCAGAGCAAGGGCTGTATATTTTTTTAGTGCCATTCACCCCTTACCCTTTACCCCACCAAGGTAACTAGTTGTCAGATTAGCTGCTTGAGATTTTCTCGATTATGGACTTGCCAATTATTTACCACCCAGATTACATTGCTCCCTTACCTGAAGGACATCGCTTTCCGATGTCTAAATTCCGAAAACTTTACGAATTGCTGTTAGCTGATGGTGTAGCTAATCAAGAACAATTTCACACACCTGAACGTCCGCCACACGAATTGATAGAGTTAGTCCACACCCCAAAGTATGTTCAAGCTTATTGCGAAGGAACCCTAGACCCCAAAGCACAGCGTCGCATTGGTTTGCCTTGGAGTCCAGAATTAGCAAATCGTACTTGTGTAGCGGTAGGTGGTACGATACTCACTGCTAAACTAGCATTAAGTCAAGGTTTAGCTTGCAATACTGCTGGTGGAACTCATCATGCCTTTCCTAGTTATGGGTCTGGTTTTTGTATTTTCAACGATTTAGCGATCGCTTGTCGCGTTTTACAAAAAATTGGACTTGTCCAAAAAATCCTAATTGTGGATTTGGATGTTCATCAAGGAGACGGCACTGCTTTTATCTTCCAAGACGACGACAGCGTTTTTACTTTCTCCATGCACTGCGAAGTCAATTTCCCCGGTACTAAACAAAACAGCGATTTGGATGTTCCTTTGCCGGTGGGAATGGAGGATGATGCTTATTTACAAACTTTGGCAAATTATTTATCAGATTTATTATCTAAAGTCAAGCCAGACTTAGTATTTTATGATGCTGGCGTTGATCCTCATATAGGCGATCGTTTAGGCAAATTAGCCCTTACCGATGCCGGGATTTTCCGCCGCGAAATGCAGGTTTTAAGTACTTGTATGAGTAGCGGTTATCCCGTCGCCTGCGTCATTGGCGGTGGTTATGCTGATGATATGAAATCTTTAGTTTGGCGGCATTCCCTGCTACATCGCGCCGCCAGTGAAGTTTACCGCCAATATAAACTTTGATACAACAGCTTGAATTTTTTCGATGAATTTATGCTTTGGAAGTTCCTTAGATGAGCAAATTTAGAAAAGCGATCGCAGCAATAATATTGAGTTCATTGTTAGGAATTCCATTCGTTCTATTATCGTTGTGGTATCAGAATCCTCCTGGTTGTAAGCGATTCTGCTTCAGTGAACCATGTCCTCTAAATGCATGTATGGGTGGTAATTCCTTAACGGCTGGGTTTCCATTCCCAATAGTGCATGACGATAATGCTGGTTCACCTGTACACGGCTGGGGGAGAATCGGGGTTGAAGATTTCCAGAATATAAATCTTGGGGCATTTTTATTAGATGCCTTGTTTTATGGTGTCATAATAATCATGCTTGTAGTAGTCGCAAAAAGTGTTGTTAGATTCCTAAAATGTTCAAGACAGTTGGGTTAACACTGCCCCAGGTTAGTAGCAACACTTACAATGAATATTATATTAAATCAGGATTTTTATAAATTTGGTGCAGCCTCTCGTAGAGAAGAGAAGGAATAAAACTTTCAGAGAGTTATTGCGTAAGTTTTAAAATATAAAAACTTTGTGTGCAAAGGCAGCAGTGGATGAATAACGGCAAACCCAGAATCTACGAACTAGCAAAAGAATTAAATTTAGATAGTAAAAAGCTATTAGTAATTTGTGAAAAGCTCAAAATTGTAGTCAAAAGTCATACTAGCAGTATCTCAGAATCCGAGGCAGAACGTATTCGTGTAGCGGTAAATAAACTAACAGCAAAATCCTCGAAAACTACTAAAATAACCTCTGAAGATTGGGGCTATACATTTATAGCTTCAGCAATTGATAGCTTTATCCGTCATCTGGAAGGGGAAACTGCCCTGAAATCATATCCCGAATTTCGGGAGCGGCGCGATCGCGCCAATGAGTTAATGTATGAATGTGTCGGTAAAAAGCCTTCTCTCTTTTATGTGCGTCGCAAAGGCGTGGGGAAAGAGGCAAGAGAAGAAATTTGGGATTTGACAATAGCAACAGACAGCGATGAGTTTCAATTACCCGCAAGACTAGAGAAGCTCAGAAAAACATTAGGATTTAGAGCAGCTGTACAAAAAGATGGACGTGGCAGTTTAAAAATACTGTCGGCTTATTTGTTACAACCCTCACGGGCACACGCCGATAGCTATGCTGTACCTTGTCGCTTGCGTTTGCTGCCTAATCATCAGCATCATCTCGACATACCGCCCGCAACATTGAAACGCATCGCCGCCGCGCCAGTTTGTGGCGATCATGTACCCACAGAAGATCAGCTGAAAGCTTGGAAAGCCTTTTTGCAGATTGAGGAAAAAATCGCTAAAGCGCGTCAGTTTTGCGTGCGTTATGTAAGTCATAACTATAACTTCAAAAGACGGATCAGTTTTGAAATAGATGTAGCCTCAGCCACCCTTGACGGCTTTTATCAAAATTCCCTTGATGTAGAAAACTTTTGGGAACGAGCAAGACGCACAAAAAACGAAGATTTAAAGCTTTTTGAAACTGCACCCGTTGGCAAAAATTGGATTAGCGGTCGTCAATTAGGGACTGTTGAGGAAGTTGACCCCAACCGTTGTATTATCAGCCTCAGATTAGAACGCGATTTAGCTGAATATATGGCAACAGAGCGTTATAAGTTGCCAGATACAGGATTTTTGTGTTTTGAAGCAGTTGGTGATATTCAGCAGATTCAGCGCAAGAAAAAAGCTTTAGATGATTTGAATAATGGTTACACCCAAAATCCCTATTTGGGTAACTTTTTATTCGATGCTTCTCAGGCTCGACAAATCAAAACAACTGTTGAACTTCAGCCACAAGATTTGTTGTTATCTTCTGCTAATCCTGGTCAGAAAGCAGCAGTAGAAAAGGTACTTGCCGCTAAGGATCTTGTTCTTATTCAAGGGCCACCGGGTACTGGTAAAACTACCGTAATTGCCGAGATTTGCTATCAAATAGCCCTTCGTGGTGGACGAACTTTAATTGCTTCTCAAGCCAATTTAGCAGTAGATAACGCCCTTAGTCGATTAGTTCACAACCCAGTGATTCGGGCTGTACGCAAAGGTAGAGCCGAGAAAGTTGGCGAGGAAGGACAGCCATTTCTAGAAGACCAAGTAATTGGCAGATGGCTAGAAAATACTGCAACTGACTGTGAAAATAATCTGACTCAACGACTCGAAAATATCCAAGTTTTCAGTCAATTGCTAGCATCATCAGAAAGATTTGCAGCTTACTTACAAGTAGAGGAAGAATTTAATCAGCAACAAACTAAATTCAATAAAAATAAGTTAAAGCTAGAGGCTAACTTTAAAAACCAAGAAACATCTTACAACGAAACTCTAGAGAAACAGAGCGAAGTTGAATTACTAATTTCAGGGCTAAAAAATATACTAAATACTGCTCCAAATATCAACTGGGAAGCTCCAGAAGTCACAGATTTTTTGCCACTTCTTAAGCCATACACAGAAGGGAACAGTTTAGTAGAAGAATTTTTAGCAAATGTTCGTCAAACCATCAAATATACTAATGAACTTGGCTTTTTGCGTCCGGCGCTTGGCGCTTTTGGTTTAGCGGCTTGGTTGCGTGAAACTGTAGCAATAGAAATTTCTGAATTTAAAACTGCTTTGACTTATGCTCAAGAAGCCAGTAAAGCCATCTTAGAAGTTGCAGCATCAGTGCAGGTTGTCAAACAAAATTTTGCCTCGTTAAATCAGCTACAACCAGATTATCACCAATATCTTACCAAGCTGCAAAATTTACAGCAAACAATCCAGATATGGGAAAACCGTAAACGGGAAATTGATTATATTATCTCAGCAGTGAAAGAATGGAAATCTACAGCACCTTCCCATCTGTATCAAACATTAAAAGATTGTCAGCAATCAGGTTTACCACTAACAGAGAATTTAGTGGACTTGCCGCTAGGTTTGTTGATGTTTGCGAATACATTAAAATTACCAATAGTACCAAAAGTATACAAAATTAACTTACCAGAATGGGAGTTATTGACAAAGGCGATCGCTTATGAAATAGACGGAGGTTTTACTGACAGGCGGGGTAAACAGCATAATTTTAGCTATTTTTTACAAGAAAATTTTAGTCAAATTCCAATGGTGCTATCAAAGAGCGATCGCACCCAATGGCAAGAAACCTATCAACAGTTTAACAATTATCAGCTACTCAACCCCAAACAGCGAAAGTTACTAGTTGAGAATACCCAGGTTTTCTTAATTAGAATGCAACGGACTTATGGAGCATCATGGGAATGGAATAATCTTGACTCTACTCTCACCCGCATTACACAAGAATTGCTAGATATAATCCTTGCAAATGCACGTCAATGCGTTTTAAAAGTCAAAACGGAAACTGAACAACAGCTTCAGCATTTGCAACGACAATTAAATGAACTTCAGAAAACTGAAGTTAGCCAACAGCAAATATCTATTACTCAAGCTGAGGCTGAAAAAGCACAGGAAGATGCTAATTTGCAGCTTGGACGAGTGATTAATAGCTTGCAAGAACTTAATCAACAGCCAAATATACCTGTTCAATTACGTATTTTAATTGAAAAATATCTCACAACACAATCAAATATTTGGGAGCAGCCGCAAGAGTTCTCAAATCAAGTGAATTCTTGGGGAACTTGTATTATTCAGCTTGAAAGCTTAATTTCATCACTAGAACCTTTTTCTGTGCTGGAGACGATTCAAAATTCTCTACGCGAGCATCTCTCAAAACTAAAGCAAGAAACTGAAGTTTCCCTACAGCAGCTTCAACAATTACAAACTAATCTGCGCGAAATAGAACAAAAATCACAACCACAACCATCAGAAGATTTAATAGTAGAAAGAAACTGGTGGTTGACAGGATGGCAAACAATACCTGATAAATTTAAGCTCGAAAATTGTCATGGTGACTTATTTAATCTAGAATTTTTACGCAAAATCAATGTTCAGTTTGAATCTTGGCAACAGCAACTCCAGAAAGATGAAACCTATATCAATAAGTATCAAAATTTTGTACAAGATTGGATTGGGAAATTAAGACAGCCAACTGAACGCGATCGCGACGATTTAAGGCGCATTTATTTAGATAATGCTAATGTCGTCGGTATCACTTGTGTTCAAGCTGCAAGCAGAGGTTTTTCGGAAGAATTCAAATCTTTTGATGTCGTCATTATTGATGAAGTTAGTAAGTGTACTCCACCAGAGTTACTAATCCCAGCATTAAAAGGCAAAAAGCTAGTCATGGTAGGCGATCATCGGCAATTACCACCCATGCTTGATACTAGCACTGTAGAAGAAGTTGCTCAAACAATGGGTAATACACGAGACGAACTACAATTTTTAGAAGAATCACTGTTTAAAAGTCAGTTTGAATCTGCTGATGAAAGCATTAAACAAATGCTAACTACACAATATCGAATGCATCCATTTATTATGGGTGCAATTAATCAGTTTTATGATGGCAAACTAGAATCTGGAATTTTGGAACCGGACACAAAACGCGCACATCATCTAGCAGGCGAAATTATCCAAGAATCTCAGCATCTTCTCTGGGTAAAAACGCCTATAGAGAATCAGTTTTTAGAGCAACGAAATGGAACTTCCTACTTTAATACTCCAGAAATTGATGCGATTGAACGTCTGTGTCACCAGTTCGAGACTACTTGGGCTTCTAGAGTTGCTAATGGTGAACCGAAAAAAGAAATTGCTGTAATTACCTTTTATGGCGCTCAATTAAGAAAAATTGATGAACGTCTGCAATCTGAACTTTTCCCTTCACTAGAAATTCGTACTGGTACTGTAGACAGATTTCAAGGTATGGAAAGACCCGTTGTAATTGTAAGTATGGTTCGCAACAATAGTAAAGGAGATGTAGGTTTTGCTAAAAAGCCAGAACGAGTAAATGTTGCATTTTCCCGCGCTCAAGAACTCCTGATAATTGTGGGTTGTCATAATTTATTTACCCATCAATCAGGTAAAGTCGGAAGTATGTATTCAGAAGTTTCAAATATTGTAAGTCTTCATGAAGGTTTCGTTGATGTTTCTCGCCTCTTCAGCTAAATCTGTGGTGTGCTTACGCATAGCCCGTCGCAGGTATTGCGCGAATCGACAAAAAACCTAAATTTCATAAACCGTAACTTGGGCTAAGTATCTTAACGGAATTTGCTCCTAGAGATATAAATATGGTATTTCTGCGGTCGATAATGTAGCATTTGATAGCTATCCTAAGAAAAGCACTGAGACAAGACAGCGCTGAGTAATTAGTTAACTTCTTTATGCTTTACCGTCTAGCGTTAACCTCTAGCCTGGTGCTGGCAAGTGCATTAAGCTTGCAGGCATTCGCTCTAGATCAAGCTGTGCTAGCTCAAAGTGCAGATGTTCCGTTCAGTGGAACAGTTCCAGATGAAGCTACCTTTATTTCTCCTGCCCCTGGCACTGCTGAACCAACTATTTCTAGCAATTCTGGTGGAATTGCGACAAATCTTGAATCACAAACTCCTGCCACTATCGGTGTACAAAGCAGCACATCCGCAACTGTTACTGTTTCTCCCCCCAAGCTTGTATCTGGCCCTAGTCCCGATCCATCTGGGACAACGCACATTGGCTTTTTAAAATTTGGTTCGACCAATGTTCGCAGTGATGTTGGTGGTGGGAGCGCAACTTTGCCAGCAGGTAACACCAATCTAGAGGTGAATTTGTTAGTAGAACGACCAGTAGGATTTACGCCAGGAATTTATACCTACGTTGTTACCTTAACCATTGCACCATAACTGCTTTTCTTGTTGATGCTTCGTTTGATTGAACTCTAATTTATTTGAGAAGGATTAAAAAATGATTCGTCGTTCTTTATTAACTGCTGCTTTGATCATTGTTGGTTCTGCTACTCTTGCACCCAAAACAATGGCACAAACTGCTGATGTTCCCTTTACGGGAAATGTTGCTGGTGTCTGCAACTTCGATCAAATTACCCCTGGTAAATTGGGACTCAACCAAGTGACTAACCCAACTGCACTAGCGGCAATGTTTTCTGGAGGGGTATTTGGTAAGGTTGTTGTTAGCTGTAACCAAGGTGCCAGAGTGAGTATATCTCAACCACAGCAGACTGGAGGCCCTGGGTTTACACCCATGTTCTCTGTCGGGGAGATCAATTCACCTTTTGGCAGTACGAATTCTCAAGGTGGTAGTCCTGTGTTACTGCCCCCTGGTGGCGGTTTGCCTTTGGATATAAACATGATAGTAGATAAGGGCAGTCCCCTTGTTCCTGGAAACTACAGCTATGTAACAACGTTGACTATCGTGCCATAGGCGAGAATTTTCCCCAGTTTACCTTCAGATTGATTGAGAAAAATAGTTGCTGAATATCTTGTCGCTAGAGAATAAATCTTCAAGCGGCAAGATATTTTTCTGATTACCTAGAGATAAAATAAGTCTGCTTTTGGGAATTATAAATCAGGAATTAAATTTACAATCCTGCCATATTTATAAATATGCTCAATCATAATTGGCGCTCTCTAGCTGCTGTTAGTGCTGGCTTATTCGCCCTAATATTGTTTCCTGGTGCTGCTAAAGCACAAATGAGCGTTTCTCCTCTGGTGATTGAAGCCAAGGCGGAACGCGGACAAGCCCAAGGAATGATCACAATTTCCAATACCAGTAAGACTCCTTCTCGGATTCGGATCTATGCTCAACCTTTCACATATAGCCGCGATTCAGGGTTTCAAACCTTATCCTCTAGTCCCAATGACCTGACAAAATATCTGCAATTCTCACCGCGTGAGTTGACTGTCAAACCAGGAGAAGTTCGGCGGGTGCGCCTCATTAGCCGCTTGGCTCCTAATTTACCTGATGGGGAATATCGTGCGGTAGTGTTTAATGAAACTCTTAGTGAATCCAAAGATGCTGCTGGTAATAACGTTACTTTGGTGGCACGAATTGGCGTGACATTCTACGTCAGAAAAGGCAATCTTTCTCCACAATTAGCGATTGATAGTGCCAGCTTTAACCCAGAGCAAAAACAAATTCAAATTTTAGTTCGCAATAACGGTCAAGCAACTGTTCTCCCTAGTTTAAATTGGACTTTACGTCAAGGACAAACTGTTATCAAAACTGGACAGGTAGATACTAATGCTGTAGTGGCAAATAGCGATCGCAATTTCTTATTAAATTACCCCAATAAAAACCAACCAGCCCTGAATCCTGGTCAATATCAGCTAAGTGGTGAGTTGTTTTGGGGTGAAGACAGTAAAAAAAGTAAGCTGCCCTTCAATTTAAATATTACTATTCCTACACAAACTGCGGCATCACAGAAAAAATAGCTTGTGTAATATAATTCATAATTAATAAATTCAAATTAAATCTGGCATCTGTAGCCTGATTTGGGAGAATTAATCTTGCTGTAAAATACAGCATTAATATAGATAATTTTGTCTAGCAAGTGGGAATGATATGTTGTGGAGACATTGCAATGCAACGTCTCTATTTTTATAGATAAATTTCCCGATAAATGAAAATTCTGTGCAACTTCGGTTATTAACTAGCACAGGCAAATGTCTGCTAGCTGCGATCGCTCTGATCTGTCAAATTACGATCGCCCCAGCGAAGGCAGATACACCTGCGATTTCAAATCTACAAACGCCCACAACTGCCCAATTAGCTAAGGATTCAGAATTTAAAGTTTTTCCCGTAGGATTGAATCTAGGAAACCGCAATGTCAATCCTAGCGTTTTAGTGCGTGGTCAAGAAGATGGTTCTGAAGCAATTGATTTTGCAAATTGGCTGTTACCCTATGATGCTGTAATTCAAGGGTTAAAATTAAATGTTACCACTTTACCTGATGGGCAATTAGAAGTGCGATCGCCTGGTGTTGTGACTCGCATCGACCCAACAAAACTTCGCACCGATCCAGAATTAGGATTAGTTTTTACAATCCAAGATTTACAAACTCTCTTTGGCGTAACCGCGAAATTTGATATCAATGAATACGCCATAGTTTTAGATGTTCCAGGATCAGATCAATCTACTGGCAAACTAGCAGAAACGGAAACTCCGATTCAACTGGAAGGATTACCACACATTGCACCTCAAAAGTTTAGTGTCGCCGCAATTGAACAAAAGGTAAATGCTAGCGGTAGTGCTACCAGATCGACAAACTATAGAGGTGATTTTCTGGCTGTTGGTAGTGCTTTTGGTGGTTCGTGGTTCATCCGCACCGATCAACCAAATTTAGAAAATCCGCAAACTTGGAATATTGCCGAAGCACAGTTTTTGCGACAAACTAATTCAGCTGATTATTTTGTAGGTTCCCAGCCAACGTTTTGGCAGGCTCAAGGAACAGGAGATTATTGGGGTTTTACATCCATTCAACGACAGGGTTTTGTACCACCTCAACCCTTCGGTGGTGGTTCTTCCGATCCTCGCCAACGTTTACAAGCAGATTCTATTGGACAGACAATTTCTGGTAAAGCTGAACCAGGTACATTAGTGCGGTTGGTACAAGGTTTTGGCGATCGCGTGATTGCTGAAATTTTAGTTGATTCTTCTGGCATTTACCGCTTTGAAAATATTAAAAGTCAAAATCAATTTTTGGGCAACAATTATCGCGTCTTGCTTTATCCCCAAGGACGACTCACCGCACAACCTGAAATTCAACAGGCTAGTTTTTCGACAGTCCCAGGACAATTACCAGCAGGTGCTTCAGCATTAATCGTTTCTGGTGGCTTACGACGGGATTTTGTGGGAAATCAAAGTCTGTTGGGCAACTTTTCTGACTTTCGGGGCGGAATTGCTGGGCGTTGGGGTTTATCAGAAAATCTGACAGTAGGCTTAGGTGGAGTGTATGACGAATCGCCTAGAGCCTTAGCAGAATTATTTTGGCGTCCGGGAAACTTACCTTTGCAGGTAGCAGTTTCAGCACTGACGGGTAATAAGTGGGATGTCAATACAGATATTCGCTATAATCCATCTTCTAGCTTGAGTGCTGCATTTCTCAGCGATCGCTTGTCTAGTCGTTTTAATTTAGATTGGCGAGTTTTGCCTCAATTCACCTTATTCACTAGTACTGACACAGCTGATGCGACATCTGGCGGAATGCAAATTAACTTGAGTGGCAAAGATGTCTTTACCTTTGCCCGTGTCAGCTTAGATACTAAAAACCGCCTGCGCTGGAATTTGCTGCAACGTCTTGGGAGACTAGAATTAACGCAACGCGGTAACGAAATCAGTACTTTGTCGGAACTGACTTACAAATTTTCTAAAAACAGCTTTTCTAATGGTGGCAGCGCACTGCTGTTAAATTATGAAACACAGAATCAAAATCGTAGCGACAGCTTGTTAAGTGTAAGTTGGCGCTATCGTTCACAACAACAGGCGATTGATGGTAGTTATAGGTGGGAAGCACAGTTGGGTTATGGCATTGGTTCTCAGGGTAGCGGGCTGCTAGCTACATTATCAACAACAGTTTTACCAGGTTTGCTATTACGGGCGCGTTATCAAGGAGTATCGCCGAGTTCCGATGAAGCAACTTTCAGCATAGATTTAGCTTCTAGCCTGAATTTACAAGGGGGTATTAGTCCAGGTGATCGCCGTTCTAATTACTTCCGTACACAAGGCGGACTTTTGATTAAGCCATTTTTTGACCGAAACAATAACGGCAAACAAGATCGAGGGGAAGCAGTTTATACAGATAACGCAGATTTATTGTTGACTTTGAACAATAAACCTCTGAAGTCGTTTTTACCACAAATTCAAGGCGATCGCACTTTAGTAAGGATGTCTCCTGGCGTTTATCGCCTAGACCTCGATCCAGCAGGTTTACCGCCTGATTGGCAGGCTGCGGTTGAATCCTTAGCTGTTGATGTGATTGCTGGCAGTTATACCCCTGTGATGATTCCGCTAATTCGTTCTTATACGCGATCGGGGGTAGTCACCGATACTCAAGGTCAAGCGATCGCAGGCGCACGGGTAGAAGCCATACAACCAGATGAGGGGACTCGGCGTTTTTCTGTTACCAACGGTGCTGGAGTCTATTATTTAGAAGGCTTGCCGCACGGTAAATACACTCTACAAATCAACGGTAAATCTGCCGGTAGCTTGAAATTAGAAGAGTCTTCTGAACCATTTCAAGAGCTTAATTTGCAACAGCCATCAATTCCCTAAGGGGAAACACGGTACAATCCAGAGGCACTTTTATTGTTACCAACGCGGGTTAAGGATGGAAGCAAATTTTCTGACGGCTGTTTTTCTGCCTTTGGCTCTATTTATTATCATGTTAGGTATGGGGTTAACTTTGACCCTAGAGGACTTCAAGCGAGTTGTAATCTATCCCAAAGCGGTGGTGATTGGCTTGGTGGCCCAGTTGATCATGTTGCCGATTGTGGGCTTTGGCATTGCGTCGGTGTTTCCCCTTGAACCACAATTAGCAGTAGGTGTGATGATTTTAGCAGCCTGTCCCGGTGGCGCTACTTCTAATATGATTACGTTTTTGGCTGGGGGTGATGTTGCTCTTTCTGTGACGCTAACAGCTATTAGTAGTTTCATTACTGTTTTTACGATTCCTCTGGTAGTAAATTTGTCAATGCAGAGATTTTTGGGGGAAGGAACAACGCTACAGTTACCTTTCTTAAACACTGTTTTGCAGATTGCGGTGATTACACTTCTACCTATAGCAATTGGGATGATAGCCAAGCGGTATGCACCCGGATTGGCAGACAAGGCAGATAAACCAGTGAAGTGGCTGTCTTTATTTTTCCTGGCGGTGGTAATTACTGGAGTGCTGCTGCGAGAACGGAATAATTTTGTTTCTTACGTAATAGATGTGGGCTTGGCAACTCTGGTTTTGAATGTGGTTGCAATGGCTTTAGGTTTTGCGATCGCTACTTTAACCCGATTAGGAGAAAAACGTGTTACGGCAATTACAGTAGAAGTAGGAATTCAAAATGGGACACTGGCGATCGCGATCGCTTCTACACCTACGCTGCTGAATAGTCCTACAATGGCTATTCCTGGGGCAATTTATGGTCTGCTAATGTTTGTCACTGGTGCTGGATTTGCTTGGTGGTCTAGTCGTCGTCAAGCCTTGTTGAAAGCATAAAAGTATTTTCCCTCATGGGTTACAAGTATTTGTACAAATTAAATATCCCATCTTGTTACGTTAATGTTTTTTGCCTCTTCTGCTAAACCGATTGATGACAATCTCAGAAATTTTGTAGATGAAATTGAAGCGCAAAGTCCTAGTTTGTCAGTTTTAACAGCGCGTCAATTTCGTTATAGCTTACGTCAAACTCCTGTAGAACTAAATATCAAGGAACCCCGCCAGTTTAACGTCCTCGAAGAATTTATCATCCGCGCTGCTATTGAATTTCAACCTCCACCAACCGAAGATGAATTAGCCTCTGTACTTGGGCTTGATTCTGTATTTATTAAAACTACTACTGCAACTCTTCGTTCCTTACAAACTCTATCACCAACATCGCCACTAACAGTTACTCCTGAAGGTCGCTCATTTTATGAAAAAGGCTCTGTGCCACAGCCGCCATATCCTATACAAATTAATGCTATTACAGACCCTTTAAGCGACAAGATTACCTTTCAATCTGAATCTTTAAATGAAACAGTGATAAATTTGCCTGATTTGGCAGACTTTATAACTATTGATAATACAATTGCTGATATTGCTTCTTTACCACTTGAGAAAATACAAAAAAGTATTCAAGCTTCAGGTTTATCACTTCATTTCCCAGAAGAGGGAAAAATCGTCACTTCCTGTAAAGTGCTTGCTTCGACTCAAAAAATTTGGAGAAAGATATCGCTTTTCGTTATTTTCGATGCCCTTGAAGATAAATTGAGCATTCAAATTAGAAATGGAAAGCAAATTTTAGAGTCAGCATCTAATTGGTTAGAAGTGCTATACACTGAAGGCAAAATTTCTTTGCAAGCACTATGTAAATTGTCAACCGAAGCCATAAATTTTGAACGTGAAGCCATTCTCAAGCAGAAAAATAATGAAATAGAGGCTAGACTCGAAAATATTCGCAAAAAGGCGCTAGAAACTGCTACGAAAGCCAGTGATGAAAAAGTGCTAGGTGAAGCCGTACAGTTACGCGATGGACAAATTAGCCAAGTTTTTTCAGAAGTTTTAAATTCGGCTAAAAGTCAAGTTATAATCTATTCTCCTTGGGTGAATCAGGCAGTTGTCAATGAAAAATTTCTCTCTCTGTTACAGAAATTAGCTAATCGCGGAGTTTGGATTTTAATTGGACATGGAATTGCGTGGCAACAAGAAGATGAAGATAAACCAATTCCACCAGAAGTAGAGAAAAAACTTCGAGCGATAAAAACACCTGATGGTTTACCATCTATACAGGTTTTTTGGTTGGGAGATTCCCATGTAAAAGAAGTAGTAGTTGATAAAGAAATCCATCTTTGCGGATCTCATAACTGGCTATCTTATCGCGGCGATTATTTACCACGAGGCGAGTCAGTTTATAAAGTTACAATTCCCCATCAAGTCCAGGAAGCTTATGAATTTCTCGCGAATCGCTTCCAAACTCACGCTCAAAATTTATGGCAAAATGTTCTAGAAAACCGCGATTATAAACTGGCTGTAGAGACTTTATGCGTGTGGGGTGCGCTAGGTATGGAAGATATTGCACTCAAAGAGATACAGCAAAACAACTGGCTAGAACTTCTACCCGTATGGTTAAATGTGGCACTTCAGGGGTTAAAGTCCAAGAATATACAAGCTGATTCAGGCATTTTTAAAACTGCACTTTCGTTGCTGAATCAGGTTTCTCTGGAAGAGGTTTTTATTGAGTTATTGCAACAGGGATGGCGTAAAATTATCGGCGCGATCGCAATTAACCATCCCGAAACTGCTTTAAACTTACTTACTGATGAAGTGTGGGAACAGTTTCTACGTCTCAATATTGTTCAAGAGAGTGATTCACGTAATGATTTTATTTTGTACCGTCCTTAACCCACACTAGTACCGCAAGGCGGAATTAAAAATTAAAAATTAAAAATTAAAAATGAAGACAGCGTAAGGGTTTTGTTGATTGGGAATGGGTGGTTTATTTCCGCCGTGCTGTACTAGGATATTTTTCATATTTCAATAGTAATAATTTATCGGAAGACAGCGCAAAAATATGCCTTCTTGATTTCGCATGAGTTGGCAATTAAATGATTCTTAACCTTTGATTGACCGAAAGATAGATCCAGAGATTCGTCTTATTCGATACAATTTGTAGGTAGAGAGAGCCGAGGAGAACAAGGTGGTCTTATTAAAAGGCTTTGAGATTGAGATGTACACTGGCACGCCTCAAGGTGAAATCGTCGGTCTCTCCGACAAAATTGTTGCCGCTTTGGGTGGGTTTATGCGGGAGCCAGATAGCCGCAATGTCGAATACATAACCCAACCATCCCATAATTACGATAATTTATTGTGTGCCTTGCTGCGTCCCCGGCGGGAGTTGCGAAACTACCTCAATCGTTTAGGCGATTACACCTTGATACCGGGAAGCACTTTATCTTTGGGTGGCGGCGATCGCTTTCTCCGTTCCGATCCAGCAAATCCTTATCATGACTACATTGAGAATACCTACGGGACGAAAGTAGTTACTGCTAGCGTACACATCAATATAGGAATCAGCGATCCAGAAGTATTAATGCGGGCGTGTAGGGTGATTCGCATGGAAGCACCTCTATTTCTCGCCCTCAGCGCCTCATCTCCCTTCCTGGATGGCAAAGCTACTGGCTATCACTCCACCCGTTGGGGTGTCTTCCCACAAACGCCTAGTCATGTACCGTTATTTGCCAGCCATGCCGATCATATCCAGTGGGTGGAAGATCAACTCGTTGCCGGAACCATGCAAAACGTGCGGCATTTGTGGGCATCAGTGCGGCCAAATGGCGATCGCCGTCCTTATGACTTGAATCGCTTAGAATTGCGAATTTGTGATTTAGTCACAGATCCGATTGCTTTGCTGGCGATTACTGCCTTATTAGAAGCGCGTTTGTTGCAAGTAATTGAAAATCCTAGTATCGATCCATTAACCCAAAGTACTTTTTCTGCTGAAGAACTTGTCACCTTGACTGCTGAGAACGAAGCTGCTGCTGCTGCTGATAGTCTTGATGCTCAGTTGAGGCATTGGCAAGATGGTAGAAATATCCTAGCCAGAGATTGGATTTCTGAAATGTACCAAGATGTTTGGGCGATCGCCAAACAACGAGGCTTTAGCTGTTTCCTTTCCCCATTACACAAAATCCTCCGCGAAGGTAATGAAGCTCAACAGTGGTTGCAATTACACGCAGTCGGTTTTGATAGCCAACGGGTCATCACTCAGGCTATTATCGCCACTCAAGAGCGCGAAATCGAACTCGAAGACAAATTGTGTTCGTCACTACTGGCTTAAGTCAAGGGAATTGGGCATGGGGCATTGGGCATTGAAAAGAGGCAGAGGAGCAGAGGAGAAAGAAAAAGAGGTAATTTTTATTCTCCCCCTGCCCTCTGCTCCCCTGATTGTCCCTGATCTCCCCCTACTCCTCACTACTACTCGCCTCTTCATACAAATGATAGATTCTCTTGGAGAGACTACCAGCCCTAAAAGACACAGGTACTTACTTTTTCTACACAAAACTTAATATTTCCTGATTTTAGCCAAATATCCTCTCAGGCATTGCCCTGGGAGGGTTTGCGATTCGTTTTAAAAATCTAATCGATGGATGATGCTTGATTATTATTAACAAAACCTATGAATCACCTCTACCTTTTGGTAGATTTAACATTGACAATAGATTGTTTTATACAATACGTAAATTATACGGACAATGCCTCAGGTAGTTTTAGTTAACCCCCAAATCCCTCCTAATACAGGTAATATTGCCCGTACTTGTGCAGCTACAGGTACAGAATTGCATTTGGTGGGGCCTTTGGGATTTGAAATTAGCGATCGCTACCTCAAAAGAGCGGGCTTAGATTACTGGCCTTATGTCAAACTCCACTATCACGAATCCCTAGAAGCCTTTAAAACATTACATCAGGAGCGTGGAGGTAGATGGCTGGGTTATACAGTTGGCGGAAGTTGTAATTATGTAAACTTTCAGTTTCAAGCTGATGATTGGCTGTTGTTTGGTAGTGAAACTACGGGCTTACCACCAGCAATTCTGTCAGATTGCGATGCTACTCTGTATATTCCCATGAGCCAACCGGGGGTTCGCAGCTTGAATCTGTCGGTAAGTGTGGCAATTGGCTTATTTGAAACCCGTCGTCAGTTAGGCTATTTACAATAGTTGATTACCTTTATACCCATAAGTATATTCACTTACGATATCTCCCAGAATCTATTAGACGATTTATTTTTGGCAGCAAAAATTTTCTTGTTTACTGTAATAATATGTAAAACAATATACCGAAAATTAGGTTTATTACCAAAATGTAGTGGAAGATACTTACAAACAAAGGAAGGTTATTATAAGAAATTTGTATATAAAACTTGGGGTATTGCCAAATTTGAATGATAGATTTTGATGAATTTGAAACATCCTAAATTTGGGAACAAACGCGCTAAAATCCAGTCATGTCTTACATTTGAGCTATTTTGGCTCAATGAACGGCAGAAAGCAGCCAAAAAGTAGCCGATAGTTAATACGGTTGTTTTTTAGGGAATAATCAACGTAAAGTCTCGTGTTGAGAAGACGGATTGGGTAGAAATATCTTGAAGATATCTACAGCAGGGGGCATCAATTTTCCAGAAGTCGCAGGCAGCAATTTAATTCTCAGCAGCGACTATGGACTTGGCAAATAGTTTGTCCAGTCCCCGCGATTGACGCAAGACAAGCGCGGACAATGGTAAAGAGTAAAACGTCCTAAGTGGTGTTAGGAGTGGTTCGGACAAGTAAACACAGCAAATTTTAAGTTTTGCTAACACGTGTGAACTTGTCTAAATCAGAGAAGCAGGTTAATCTTGCGTAAGCATCTCTGGTGAATGTGATCTTGATCTATCATTTGTTGTGATCTAAATCATTGACTAGTATCCAACTGAAAAATCGAGGTCAGTTAAGCGCTAGTGATCATAGGAGGTCGTCTTTGAAACGAGCATTAAAAAAGAGAGTAAAAGCTGTGTTGAACAATAACCCCAGCAGCGATGATGCCCCGGTAGAACTGCTAAATGTGATGAATCCAAAAGTTAACCGCCGGGTGCGGACAAAAGCCGCCATGATTGGCTTGGCAATCTCTATGGGAGCAACCAGCCTTTTGGTGACTCGACAAAGCGATCAAGCCCAAGCAGCAGTGCCAGTAGGCAGCCAAAAGGCAACCTCCGCGATTCCTGCTGTTCCTGACACTGAGGTGAAATTCGCCTCCACAAAGCTGGAGTCCCAAGCAGTCTCATCAGCGAGCGTGCCGGAAAGTCCTGTGATCGTGGAACCAACGGCAGTCTCACAAGTGCCTGGGCTTGAAGCTAAATGGCAAGTTGCCGCAAGTGGAATGTCTTTGCAAGTTCCTGCATCAGAAACGTTTTCCCAAGCAACAGCTGATTATAAAAATTCCCCTTACCTGAAGCCTCAACTGGCACAGGGATTGAACAATACCTTAGCCGAAACTAGTTTCCCAACAGTCAATAATCTGTCTGACTCTAGTGCTGATGGTTTTGGTAGTACAAATGCATCATTAACTGCCGAGCCACAAACAGTGGCAACATCTAGCGCAGTCAACAGTGAAATAAATGCACAACTTAAGGCGCAACAAGAGTTCGCACTAAATCGATTACAAGAAAAATCGAACCGTTTAAGAAAGAGTCTGGCGCAGCTGCGGTCTGGGGAGAACCAAAATTTATCACAAGCTGATCTAGAGTTGGCACAGCCAACAACTGTGGTTGAGAAGACTGTATTAGCCCAATCAGACATTTCTGACGATGCCAGCAAAGCTAACCTGATATCGAGGTTAAAACAGAAGACACAGACTAATACAAGTGTACCAGTACAAGTTACACCAACAGTTATTGCATCTTCGACTCGAACTGCCTACGAAGTGAAGCCTGGAGATACACTAGCAGCGATCGCCAGCAGATACAACACTTCAGTGTCAGAAATAGTTAAGGCAAATAACCTCAATAATCCAAATGAACTGCAAATTAGTCAAAAACTAGTTATTCCTGCTGTTCAAGTTGAGGCAACTGTAGCCACTAAGCCCACTTTTGTAGAGTCCAGCAAAACTCCAAAAGTAGCCACCTCCCCTGTGAATATTGGTAGTGCCAACTCATACCTACCTAGTTCACAATCACCAACCATTGCCGACAACAGTAGCGTTGCTGTCCCTACACCAGTAACTGTTCAGGTTCAGGCAAATAGTGCAACTGACTTAGAAACAGCCCCCCCAACTGTTAGGTCTTATGGCGTTGGTGGTGACATTCCAGTGCCACAAGCTTTTGCCGAAATGCAACAGCCTAAAACAGCGGCAAATAGAGTAGCAAGGGGAAACAATAACAATAATGACCGTTTGCGGGGCTTACAAGCGGAAATCCAGAGGTTACAGCAGAAATATCGCGCTCAACAGTCTGGAAACTTAGTTGTGCCAGCAGCAGCTACCGAAATTAATAATGCTGCGATGCTCACTCCTATTTCTACCCCCAATAATATCCCCGTACCGAACTCTGCTCCTCGACGGAATAGTGTAGCGATACCAATTCCAGTTCCAACACCGATTCGGGCTAACTATAGCGCTCAACCAATTAAGACCCAATTCCGTACTACTGTACGCCCTAACGAGGCAGTAAACCCAGAGTTCTTGCCTAATTTAGGTTCTGCTAGCCAGTGGACTCCCTCTCGCACTCCATCTCCAACCAGAGTTGCAACGCCTGTTGGAAGAGTAAATTCCTCTGACTCCTTAGGAAAGATGCGGGGAACCACCGTTTCTCCACAGATACTACCGCCTTTGGCAGCAGTGGATCAATATCTGCCCAGACCCATTGACGAACTTACTCCTCCTCCATCTTCCTCAACCATAGCTTACACATGGCCAGCAAAGGGTACTCTCACCTCTGGTTATGGCTGGCGTTGGGGTAGAATGCACAAAGGAATTGACGTTGCCAACTCCACTGGTACGCCAGTTGTCGCCTCAGCTGAGGGGACAATAGAAAAAGCTGGTTGGAACAAAGGTGGTTATGGCAACCTTGTCGAAATCCGCCATCCTGATGGCAGCACGACTCGCTATGCTCATAACAGCAAGATTCTGGTGCAAGCAGGTCAGCAGGTGAATCAAGGAGAAACAATTGCTTTAATGGGTAGCACTGGTCATAGTACTGGGCCACACACCCACTTTGAAATCCATCCATCAGGCAAGGGTGCTGTTAACCCAATAGCTATGTTACCGGATCGCCTGTAAATCTTGGCTAGTCTGTAACTAAATTATTGCCTTGTTAGTTGAGGGAGTTTACCTCCCTCTTTTGCTTTGTATGACCTCAATAGGGATGGAAGTTATAACAAAATTGCAAAATGGTCTAGTCTTGAGCAAATTTGTATGCTATATTATTAAATGACTTGAATGAAATCTGGCTCAGTAGCTCAGTTGGTTAGAGCACGGGACTCATAAGCCTGGGGTCGTTGGTTCAACTCCGACCTGAGCCACTTTAAAAAGACGATAATATAAGGGTTTGAGATCCTAGTCATATGTAGTTCTAGAGGGCTGAATTATTTGTTTTAACCCCCTTTTGACTATTTTTTGACTATGGTCTACAAACCCTAAATAGTCAAGGATAGTCAGTGAAGATTGGAATTGAAACCCTTGAAGGTCGTCTTAGATCAAGATTTACTATAGCTTTGTTTGCTGGTAATCAGAAATACTTATCTTTAAATCTGGCTGACACTGCTGAAAATAGAGTGGTTGGTGAGATGAAAGCAAGGCAGATAGAGCTAGATGTCATAGCTGGCTATTTTGACTTTACTCTGGCTAAATACAAGCCTCACTATGAATCTGCCAAGAAGGAAAAAACATACACTTTACTGGAATTGTGGGGTGATTATGTTAAATTTAGAGCTGGTCAAGTAGAAGAGTCTACTGTTCTGAGAGATTACTCACTAATAGAGGAAAGGATTAAAGCACGTAGCAGAAGCCACAGGAACTTGAGGAAGTAAAAAAGGAGTTGGTTTAGCTTGGCGTTTAGCACCCACAGCTTGAGTCATAAATTCCAAGACATTTCGACGCTGAGACTTAAGAGTAGTCACAACAGTTAGCATGCGGGCAACAAAATTACTACCAGTAGTCGTTTGAGAACCAAAACTGGTACGCTGCCATATTACCGCAGGTCTAATGGCTCTCTCAGCAGCATTATTGGTTGGTTCGGCACCTTCGACTATCACAAACAACCACAAAGCCTGCTCAACTTTGAAAATTTGACGACAGGTACGAACAGTTTTTGCCAGTGAAGTTTTTTCCTCTGCCCCGATATCAATGCTCATCCCAAACCACGGGAAAGGAATAATCTGAAAGCGCCGAGAAATCATGATTTTCGCTGCGGGTTTCTTCATCCAGAACTTTCACAACTCTGTTATAAATATCTTGTGCTTGTTGCGGAGAATCACCGATGCTAGTTAATCCCAACTTGCCAAACTGTGAAAGGCAACCCATCAGATGAAATACTGTGCCCGTCTCAGTACCGCTATCGAAGTGCAGTCTGTGGTGAGC
Organism: Nostoc edaphicum CCNP1411; assembly: GCF_014023275.1. NCBI lineage: Bacteria > Bacillati > Cyanobacteriota > Cyanophyceae > Nostocales > Nostocaceae > Nostoc > Nostoc edaphicum. The sequence continues at coordinate 2,678,621 of NZ_CP054698.1, read as the reverse complement.
GATGATATCCATCAAATCATTAGGTAATAATCCCTGATAGCGCTCTTTTTGCAGATTGTCAGTGGCAATATAGTATTTTGGACGACCTTGCTGACTATAAAATAAACCCGTGGAAAGGTCATAGCGGCCGTTCGTTAATAATTTCAGGGTCATGAATGGATGAGTTGTACCGCCTTTACGCAGGTTAATTTCGATCGCCTGAATATCCCACTCTCCGTTACCCTTGTCAACGGCGATAAAATCTACACCAAATCGCTCTAAAGTACCTTTCTCTGCTAACTTTCTGCCAACTTGCAGTCCCAATTGCTGTAATTGCAGTCGATATCTTTCATCAGCGGGAAAGCTACAACCAAGATAAATCTGACCGTCTGGTCCTCCCAGAATTTGGTCGTGGGTTGAAAGGATTTCGACTTCGCCAGTGGGTGTAATCCGTCCTTGGACACTGGGCGATCGCTTAATTTCCCCTTCCACAAATGCTTCAACAATTGCCCCTAATTCCGGGATTCTTCCCGAAAAATTATCCCAAGTTTCAAGTTTTGCTTGAAAGCGCATTGTTGAGAAGCGATCGCTAATTGCTGCTACCCTTTGGGCATGAGTACCTTTTTCGGGTGCTAAATTCTCAATCGGTCTAAAATCCACCAATGCATTTCCCTCTCCAGAAATGCCTTCGTTGAGTTTTACCACTACCCGTTTTAATGTCGGTTGACGTTCCCATAAATCACTGGTAGCTTCTGCCAAATCTTCGTGGTTCCAAACTTTTTCGCTGCCATCTGGGTGAGATACTCCACTTTCGGCGAAGATTTGCCGACTGCCACTTTTTGTCCCCCAAATCTGTAAATCTGGTGCAGCAGCATACAGTGGTACACCTAATTTTAAAGACAATTCGCCTTCCCAGTGCGAAGAGTTGTAGCAAATCATAAATGATTTGTCTAGCCTTAAAGATTGATGAATCCTTTCTAGCAGTCGGGGGCGTTCTAAAATCTTTTGGCTAAGAGGCTTAAGAGAGGAATCGTAAGTAGAAAGTAGCAGCAAGCGATTGCGGGCATGAGAAAAGGGAATTCCTGGCAACAGTTGCAGATAATAATCAATGATACTAGGATGCAGCGGTACTGATGTTACATAAACCAGCCGAGTCCGGGGATTCCGCAACCGAATTAAAGAAAATAGTAATCTTTCTTCATAATGCTCACAGCCTTCGATCTTTTGGAGTTCGCGCTGGTCGAGACTCAAGGAGGGAATAATTAAAATATCCGCTTCACTATTGTCAAATAGCTCGCTTGTTTTCCAGCGATCGCGTAGGGTTAATTGTAAGTGGCGAAACTTTTCAACTTGCTCTAACTCAGAAATATTTAGTGTTGCCATAACCCCTGCCCTCTAATAATCTCAATGTAGCGCACCACACAGACTTTTGGTCTATTAGTTTATCAATTGCTTTTGCAATAAATTTAGTCTGCAAAAAGGCAGCTATACAGATATAAAACTAAATAAATATTAATATTAACAAAAACTGACTTCATAAATTAGGTATTTTTGCAACCACGAAGTGAGAAAGTAGAAACATTTATTTTCATTTAGCGGTAATGGCAAAATTCATAAGATATAAGAGATCATAATTAGCTAATTGAGTAACTCTTATTTAAATTATTTTCTGTCTTAAGATTGAGCAAATTCTAAATTACTTTACCTCTATGGAGCGATAAACTACAGCTACAGAATAGTTACTTTAAAAGCAGATGAGAGTAATAAATTTTTCATCACATAATAGTTGTGTACTTATTTTCGTAATTAGGTGTGAGGATAAAAAATCTAAGCAGCATAAATCTACCAGCAATCAGTACCTTTGACAAGTATCTGGGGTATAAAAGCCTAAAGTTGCAAATGGCAAGTGAGAGTCAAAGCAGAAAATAAACCTTGGGTTAAATTTTTGATCCGAGGTTTGCTTTTGATGAATATGAAGAATAAAGTACAGATTATTTCCGACACCTGTTAACTTTCACCTCTTACCTAACCCAAATTCCCAATACTTAATTACATTCAAAATTCAATTACCAAGAGAAAAACTATGGCTAAATCAAAAGAGCAAAAAGAGAAAAAAGAGCAAAAATTACAACCGCCACAGCAACAAGAAGCACCAGGTGTTGAATCAGAAATGACACCAAAACCTAAAGCGGATGATGCTCAGTATCGGGGTAGTGGCAAGTTAAAAGATAAAGTAGCATTAATTACAGGGGCAGATAGTGGTATTGGTCGTGCTGTAGCGATCGCATTTGCTAAAGAAGGTGCAGATGTGGCGATCCTTTACCTGAATGAACACGACGATGCCAAAGAAACAAAACATTTGGTAGAAAAACAAGGGCGTCGTGCAGTCACCATTGCAGGTGATATTGGCGATGAAAGCTTTTGTCAGCAAGCAATCCAACAAACAGTTGGTGAGTTTGGCAAACTCGATATTCTCATCAACAACGCCGCCGAACAACATCCAAAAGAAAGTATCGAGGAAATTACTGAAGAACAACTAGAGCGAACTTTTCGCACTAATATATTCTCGATGTTTTTCATGACTAAAGCTGCACTCAAACATTTACAAGCAGGCAGTTCTATCATCAATACTACATCGGTAACAGCTTATAAAGGTAATCCACAACTACTGGATTATTCCTCTACAAAAGGTGCGATCGTTGCCTTTACTCGCTCATTGTCACAAAATTTAGTGTCAAAAGGAATTCGCGTTAATGCTGTCGCGCCAGGGCCAATTTGGACACCTTTAATTCCCTCAACTTTTCCTAATGAGAAAGTTGAAACTTTTGGTAAACAAGTACCAATGGAACGAGCCGGACAACCAGAAGAAGTTGCTCCTAGCTACGTATTTTTAGCCTCTGATGATGGCTCTTATGTCTCTGGACAAGTGTTACATGTCAATGGTGGAGAAGTTGTTAATGGGTAAGTAAAAAAATTGTCATTTGTCTTTGGTCATTTGTCATTTGTACTGAGCTTGCCGTTGGCGTAGCCTCTTGTAGAGTAGTATTAGTCATTGGTTATTTACTAATGACAAATGACAAATGACTCTACCCTAATGGTCTTCCATTGGAGAGATGAGTTAATGTTGAAATATTGATAGTCTATCTATCAGTGTACATTTAAGAATTAATAACTAAGTCTATGGCATCTCCTACACCACTGTATGGCACAGAACTAGTAGATTGTGCTAGAGCAAATGCCAAGCAAGGGATTGAAACTGCTGCTTATCAATGTGGCTATGGTCAAGACCTCAACAAATTTGCACAAGAACTCAGACAAGCTTGTGAAGAAATGAATTTACAAGTTAAAGAACTCAGCGGATTGATTACTGATCAGGACTTGATACTAGAATTGGGTACTGGCGAAATAGTTGCTCCAGAGACAGCATCAGAATTGTAAGAATTAGTCATTAGTCATTTGTACTTTGTTCTTCACTAATGACTAATGACAAATAACTAATAACAAATGACTCTTTTCATAACTTTAAAATTACCCGCGCTAAATTGAAGTAAATCAAAACACCTACTACATCAACTGCTGTGGTGATGAATGGTGCTGACATTAATGCCGGATCTAAACGGAGGTAGCGAAATAGAAACGGCAGTGCTGAACCGGAGATAGAAGCTAAAAGAGAAATAGCTACCAAACTAGTGCCGACAGCGATCGCTACTTCTATTCGTCCTTGGAGAAAATAAGCCCAGACAGTAGCGATCGTACCTAACATTCCCCCCAATAATGCCCCTGCGATCGCCTCTCGGCCAATTACCTGCAATGCGCCAAGCGATCGGATCTCATCAGTGTTCATCCCGCGAATCACCACCGTGGAAGATTGAGCGCCCACATTACCACCAGTCCCAGTCAGCAAGGGGATAAACGCTGTCAGTGTTACCACTTTTGCTAAAAGGTCTTCTTGCGACTTAATAATCGTTCCTGTAATGGTATTGGTTACAAGTAAGACCAATAACCATACAACCCGCTTCCGAGCAATTTCCAGTAAATTCATCTGAAAATAGTTGTCGCCCCCCGACTGCACACCACCACCCAAGGCATAGATATCTTCGGTGGTTTCTTGTTGCAAAATATCAATCACATCATCTACGGTGACAATACCTACTAGACGCTGTTCTCGATCGACCACAGGCACAGCTAAAAAGTCATATCTTTGGATTAATCTGGCAACTTCTTCTTGGTCTGTATCAGTGTAGACAAATATCACATCACGGGTCATAATTTCGCCAATAATCTGCTCAGGCTGAGAAGTGACCAACTCCCGCAACGATACAATCCCTGTTAAGCGCCTTGCCGCATCCATGACATAAAGATAATAAATCATCTCACTGGCATTAGCTAAGTTGCGAATTCGCTCTAAAGCTTGAGATACTGTAAAGTTTTCTTTCAGTGAAATTAACTCTAGCGTCATGATTCGCCCAGCAGTATCAGCTTCATAACCCAATAGTTGGGCTGTAGCTTGGCGTTCCGCTGGACTCAGTTGCTCTAGCAGGCGATTAACGACTTTTGCTGGTAATTCATCAAATAATCTAGCTCGGTCATCCGACGACATTTGATCGACGATATCACGGACTTCCTGGCTTTTAAGTTCCTCGATTAACCGTTCTTGAACACTATAGTCGAGATATTCATAAACCTCGATCGCTTCATCCTTAGAAAGCAAGCGAAAAGCCAAAGCGTGCATCGCTTCTGGCAAACCCTCAATCGCCTCGGCAATATCCGCAGGCTGTACAGGTACGAGAATAGCTTTTGCTCCCTGCAAGTCTCCTGCTTCTAGGAGCATTTGCAGCTGAGTCCGCACTAAATCTCGCAATTCCCTGCGTGAGACATTCTGGATGGTAGAGTTTAAATTGTTTGTCTCAGTCAAAATCCACTTTCCTCAGCCAGTTTGAACAAGGTTGCTGCCCCTAGTCTAGGGGAAAGTGGGAATGTGCAACGTCAAACTTGTAATTTTTCCGACTTGAAGTAAATTAAAAACTTTTGTAAATGAACGAAAGAGTAGGGTTTCAGCGCTGATAAGTCCTTGCGTTCAGTGAAACTGCTGCGTAGCAATTCGCTGGATAGTTCACCTACAACAAGGTTGCTCGAAAAGTCCGATATTCGGGGAATTGCTACGGATTGTGTTCCGAATACGCGTCAAGATAAAGCATAGATAAATCATACTTTGTCAAATCTTTAAATAGAAAAAGGTTTCTTTATACAATTTTCATATAATTAATATCTATGCGGAGAAAAAACATGGGATTATCCTGTATGTTAGAGATTTTTATATAAAAATCATCAAAACTTTTATATTCCTTTAAAAATATATATATCAATGTGAATATTTAAACAAAGTTCCACAATAAAGATAGACATAACATCGTGTTCTAGTGTCAAATATGTAATTGATTAATCTAAAAACAGTACTTAAGCAAAATGTGTATTATTGCCCCTATAGATACTTAAGTATCTATATACTCCGATTGTGCTTTGCTTTGCCTCACCTTCATACACCTGCACGTCAGAGAAATTAGAAGCTCTCAAAAATGGTGATTTGTGATTTTTTATAAGAGAAGGCTGGAGGACTTCGGCGATCGCAATTTTGACCCTTTTCTACGAGAGGCTGCGCCAAGGACAAGCTCAGGGAAACACAGGCTCAGTAAAACTCAGTCGAGTTGCAGAAGGCAATTCTTGCTGGAGGAAAAAACTATGAATTAAACTCACAAATTTGTCTGAAGAAAACAAACATTAATCAGGACTAATACCCCCTTAAAGTAATCTTTAGTATTTCATATAATACACGTTTTTTATATTTCCTTTCAGAGAAAAAATAGGAAGGCATATCATTACGTAATACTATTTTAATGTTGATATAAATAGCAGAACCCAAAGCATCATGCATTAATAAATTGCTTTGTATCAACAAATGAATGAAATAGTATCAGTCTTAATTAAGAATATGTTGATAGGTAAATAATAATTTGATTATCAACATATTCACGCTACGATTATTACGCATTTTTTGTTGAAAACATCAAACATAAAACTAATCCAAAAGTATTGATCATGGCATTAGTTTTAGCTCTATTGTGAGGCATATATCTCAATGAATGAACAGAATCAACAACTGTCAACATCTCTAAATTCAGCAATTGTTGCTCAACCATCTGCTTTAGAGAATCAGGCACAATCCAGCAATATTTCCGCTCGGGCTAGTGCTAGCGCCCTCTCTCAGGGAGATGGGCTGAAAGCAGAGTACTACGACAACATCAATTTCACCAACCTGAAGAAAACTCGCACAGATGCGACAGTTAACTTTAACTGGGCCCTTGGTTCTCCAGATCCATCCGTAGGTGTAGATACCTTCTCAGCACGTTGGACAGGTCAGGTAGAAGCCAAGTACAGCGAAACTTATAACTTCTACACCTCTACTGATGATGGTGTGCGACTGTGGGTGAATGGTCAACAAATCATCAATAAGTTTGTCGATCAATCAGCTACAGAACACAGTGGCTCGATCGCACTGGTTGCTGGTCAGAAGTATGATATTAAGCTTGAATACTACGATAATACATACGAAGCCGTTTCCCAACTATCTTGGTCAAGCACTTCTCAAGCAAAAGAAATTATTCCTCAGTCCCAACTGTACAGCAATGTCAGCGTACCTCCTGTAGTTGGTAATGGCAATGGACTCAAAGGAGAATACTATGACAACATCGACTTCACCAACCTGAAGCAAACTCGCACAGATGCAACAGTTAACTTTAACTGGGCCCTTGGTTCTCCAGATCCATCCATCGGTGTAGATACCTTCTCAGCACGTTGGACAGGTCAGGTACAAGCCAAGTACAGCGAAACTTATAACTTCTACACCTCTACTGATGATGGTGTGCGACTGTGGGTGAATGGTCAACAAATCATCAACAAATTTGTCGATCAATCAGCTACAGAACACAGTGGCTCGATCGCACTGGTTGCTGGTCAGAAGTATGATATTAAGCTCGAATACTACGATAATACATACGAAGCCGTTTCCCAACTATCTTGGTCAAGCACTTCTCAAGCAAAAGAAATTATTCCTCAGTCCCAACTGTACAGCAATGTCAGCGTACCTCCTGTAGTTAGTAATGGCAATGGACTCAAAGGAGAATACTATGACAACATCGACTTCACCAACCTGAAACAAACTCGCACAGATGCGACGGTTAACTTTAACTGGGCCCTTGGTTCTCCAGATCCATCCATCGGTGTAGATACCTTCTCAGCACGTTGGACAGGTCAGGTAGAAGCCAAGTACAGCGAAACTTACAATTTCCATACCACTACTGATGATGGTGTACGACTGTGGGTGAATGGTCAACAAATCATCAACAAGTTTGTCGATCAGTCAGCTACAGAACACAGTGGCTCGATCGCACTGGTTGCTGGTCAGAAGTATGATATTAAGCTCGAATACTACGATAAGACATACGAAGCTGTTTCCCAACTATCTTGGTCAAGCGCTTCTCAGACCAAAGAAATCATTCCTAAGTCTCAACTGTATTCAGCAGTTCTTCCGACCACCATCACTTTAGGATCATCTTCCACAACTGTAAACGAAGGCGTTGGTGGTGTAACCGTAACTTTACTGAGAAGTGGCGATTTAAGTAGCACTTCCTCAATTAAGTATGCCACCATAGGTAATACTGCCACGAAAGGAGTTGACTATGGAAGTGGAGGTGTCGAAAGCGCTGGAACAATTATTTTTGCGCCGGGAGAAAGCAGCAGGCAGGTATCTATTCCAATCAATGACGATTCCTTAGCAGAAGGGGATGAAACCTTTAATTTTGTCATTGATCAGGCAGTGGGGGCCACGCTAGGACTTCAACGAACTCTTGGAATTACGATTCAAGATAACGATAGCTCTAGTATCAACTTCAGTCAGCCAATAGTTAACGAGGGTGACGGTTCTGCGACGGTGACAGCTACACGGGGTAGCGCTGCGGGGACTGCTCGTCTGGACTACACAACCGTGGATGGGACTGCAAAAGCTGGATCTGATTACCAGAATAGATCTGGAACCTTGAATTTTGCAGCAGGAGAAACCAGTAAGAACATTGTTATCCCCATTATTAATGACAATGTTGGGGAGCCAAATGAAGCATTTTCTTTGAGGTTTAGTAATGCAGTTGGGGTACAGCTAGCTACTCAACAGACAACTATTAGTATTATTGATAACGACCCTGGTAACTTTGCTTTAGATACAGTAGCTTCTGGTTTAACTCAACCTACAGCTTTTGACTGGACAGCTGACGGTAAGCGGATGTTCGTTGCTCAGAAAAATGGAATAGTGCGAGTCATAGACAACGGCACATTATTACCAACAGCATTTATCAATATTTCTGGACAGGTGAATGACACGCGCGATCGCGGTCTTTTAGGCATTGCCGTACATCCAGATTTTGGCAAAACTGCAACCGGCAACAATTACGTTTACCTCTTGTTTACCTACGATCCACCAGAAACCAATCCAAACAATCCTAAGAACAATCCCAATAGCACATTGGACAATACCGATCAGTTTGGGAATCGTACTGCACGCTTGATTCGAGTGACAGCTGACGCCAAAACCAATTACACTACTGCTATTGCTGGCAGCGAAGTTGTGCTGCTAGGCAAAAATAGCACTTGGGACAATATTGTTCGTCCCGATGGCAACAGCACAAATGTCTCACTTGGCTACGCACCATCAGGAATTCTCAACAAAGATACTGGTAAGCCGTTCACCAGCTTGCAGGATTATATAAATAATCTCGATAAAGTCCAAAATGTCCAGGATTTTATAGCCAGTGATAGTGAATCTCACTCAGTTGGTTCTGTGCGCTTTGGTACTGATGGTTCTCTGTTTGTCAGCATAGGAGATGGAATTTCGTATAACGGGGTAGATATCAGAGGAATACGCGTCCAGGATGTCAATAACCTGTCTGGTAAGCTCCTGCGGATTGATGCAATTACTGGTCAAGGCTTATCAAGTAATCCTTTCTACAACGGAGACCCCGATAGCAATAGCTCCAAAGTTTATAACTTAGGTTTGCGTAACCCCTTCCGCTTTACAATTGATCAGAAAACCAATACCCCCTATATTGGTGATGTTGGCTTCGGTAGTTACGAAGAGATCAATATCGGCAAACCAGGAGCTAACTTTGGCTGGCCATTCTATGAAGGTGGCAAGGATGCAAATGGCAATATTGTCAGCCAAAAACAAATATACTATTCTAACCGAAAGGAAGCGCAAGACTTTTACAATAGTGGCAAAACGGTTACGGCACCAGCTTACACTTACGAGCATTTTGGTTCCAATTCGATTGTCATGGGTGACTTTTACACAGGTAATACTTTCCCTTCAATCTATCAAAATGCCTTATTCATTGGTGATTTCAGTCAAGGAACTATCGATGCCGTGACATTCGATAGTCAGGGTAAATTTGTCTCAGTTAAGCGGTTTGCTTCCCAAAAAGACACGCCAAATCTAGGAGTCACTGCACAAATAACCACTGGCAAAGATGGCAATCTCTACTATGCAAACTTGACAGGAGGCCAGATTAATCGCTTCCGAGCTGTTTAGATAACAGTTATCCAGAAAGGCAGAGGGCAGTTCTCACTGGAGGAATACTGCCTCCTGCCTCAATACTGCTCGCTTTGTGCATTTTTAACTCGGAATAGGGTTTGGGAAAAAGTTAAAGGTTTTTTCTTTCCCCTTTCCCCCGCCCCTTATCCCCAGAGGGGGCCCCACCTTCCCCTTTTCCCCAAAACCCGACAAGTATTGCCTCCTGCCTTGATTTTGCTCAAGATAACTTTGTTAAAAATCCCAGCAGTTTTTTGGTATTTGATGTCAGGAGTGTTCGACGATAAGCATCAGCTGCTTTTTTAATGGCTTCGGCTTGAGTGGGATAAGGATGAATTACACTGCTTAACTTACTCAAACCGATTTTATTCACCATTGCCGTAGTCACTTCTGATATCATTTCACCTGCGTGACTGGCGAGAATAGTTGCACCAATAATTTCATCAGACCCCTTTTTATGGTGGATTTTGAGAAATCCTGACTCTTCACCATCTGCGATCGCTCGGTCTACACTATTAAAAGGTATCTTAATTGTTGTCACCTCAATACCCAATTTCTGCGCCTCGTGTTCATATAACCCTACATGGGCAATTTCTGGGTCAGTATAAGTTACCCAAGGCATCACCAAACTACTGAGTTTCGAGCGTCCCAAGCCAAAGGGAGAAAACAGCGTATTCTTAATCACAATCCGCGCCGCCGCATCAGCAGCATGGGTAAACTTCCAGTTCATGCAGATATCGCCAGCCGCATAAATTTTGGGATTGGTCGTCTGGAGGTAATCATTTACCTTGACACCTTGACGCTTGTCATATTCCACCCCTACTGATTCTAAATTCAAACCTTCCACATTTGGCGATCGCCCCGCACCGACTAAAATTTCATCTACTGTCACTGAATCTCGATGACCATTAGAGGAAAAGTAAAGCCGTTTCCCCTCAGTAACAGTTACCACTTCTTCCAACTTGGAATTGAGAACTACGCGAATTCCTTCGTTAATCAAAACCTTTTGGAGAATTTCAGCAGCTTCAGCATCTTCTTTATTTAAAAGATGAGAACCGCTATGAAAAAGTACCACCTCAGAACCCAAACGGCGGAAAGCTTGCGCCAATTCGCAACCAATGGGGCCACCGCCAATCACCGCCAAATGTTCCGGTCGTTGAATCAGGGAAAAAACCGTCTCATTGGTTAGATAACCGGCCTGTTCAATTCCCGGAATCGACAGTTGTGCAGCTCTTGCACCAGTTGCAATTACAGCTTTTTTAAACCGCAGAGTTTTATCGCCAACTTCCACAGTATTTTTACTTGCAAATCGACCGCTACCCAAAAATACATCGACACCCAAGTTTTGAAACCGCTCCGCCGAGTCATTATGGCTGATATCAGCCCTTATTCGCCGCATCCTGGCCATGACTTTCGGAAAATCAACATCTATATTATGTTGGGGAATATTAACTCCCAAGTCTTTAGCATCCCAAATTTCACCAACGATGCGGGCAGACCGAATAATAGTTTTAGATGGTACGCAACCAACATTTAAGCAATCTCCACCCATGAGATGCTTTTCAATCAACGCCACCTTTAAACCCAAGTCCAGACCCGCCGCCCCCGCCGCCACCACTAATCCCGCCGTACCAGCCCCAATTACTACCAAATCGTAAACATCTGCCGGTTGAGGATTAACCCAATTTGGTGGATGGACGTAAGACACCAACTTTTGGTTATATTCATCCATTGGACGAACTGTAACTCTCTCTAAATCTGAATTTGTCATTGGCGAAACCTCTTTTAAAATTAAGAATCCCGATTAATTTAGGTGGCTCAGTCTTTTATTTTTATGCTTGTTTATGGCGGTTCTCGATTGAGTGAGCTACAAGACACACCGCCCGGTGTATATACAAGTCTTAAATAGCTGATTAACCAGCGTTTTACCCCACCCTAACCCTCCCCTTGCAAAGGGGAGGGAACTAGATTTCCGGCTTCCCCCCTTTGCAAGCTATCCATTAGTCACATCTTTCTTTACAATCTTGAAACGCTTGTTTTGTCGGCATCTTGAACACTGAGGTGTCAAACATACTTGACAGATTGGCTCTTAGTCTTATCGCTAAAATTAGGGTTTTATTGAGAATTGATGACGAACGAATCAGGGTTAGAAAAGCGTGAGTGAATACTCTCGCAAATGTTAAGAAAGATCCGGGTAATGGATAGCTTTGCAAGGGGGGATTGAGGGGGGTAATTCGACTTGTGTGTACACCGTAGTTGCAAAGGGGAGGGAACTAGATTTTCTTTTTCCCCCCTTGGCAAGGGGGGATTAAGGGGGGTAATTCGACTTGTGTGTGCAAGTGGTACTACCCTACAATTCTTCTTCTAAAGCTTTGCGTGCAATCCGGGTTACATAAACTGTTACAGCGACCGTCGCAATCAAACCCAAAATGCGAATTACCCATTGTAAAGTCGGGTTAGTAGGTTGAGCCTCAGTGCCAATCATGGCCAGATTACCTGCAAGAGAACCAATATAAACGTACATAATGGTTCCGGGAATCATGCCTAGAGAGCCGAGGAAGTAATCTTGAAGTGAAACTCCTGTAATACCAAAAGCATAGTTCAGCAAATTAAAAGGAAATATAGGGGACAGTCGCGTTAACAGGACAATTTTTAATCCTTCTTTACCTACTGCTTTATCAATGGCGGCAAATTTTTTGTTATCTGCGATTTTCCGAGCAACCCAACCCCTAGCTAAATAACGTCCCACAAGGAAAGCAGCTGTAGCGCCAAGGGTTGCACCAATGAACACGTAGAGAGAACCCCAAACTGCACCAAAAATCACACCAGAACCCAAAGTGAGAATAGAACCTGGGAAAAAAGCAACAGTAGCGATAATGTAAAGGGCTATAAAAGCTAAGGCTCCCACCGCACCCAAGCTATCAATCCACTGCAAGGCTTCCCGTAAAATGGCTTGGGGATTGAAAGAATTTGGATTTGCAGATTCTTGTGCTAAAGCTGACTCTGTGTTGAATGAGAAAGCGATCGCCAATATCAGTAATGTTAATACACTTAAGCTAAAAAACTTCTGCAAGTTTCTGGCATCAATACTTTTAAATATCTGAATTATTGTTAATTTTGTCATGGGTTGTTATTTCTTCTATTGCTACACTTTGAGCTAATGCTTTCTGAGCAATTTTTGTGATATACACAGTCACCGCAACAGTAGCAATCAACCCAACTACTCGCATTATCCATTGCCAAACTTGAGTTTCTGGAGTGATTGGTTGATGAGACGTGTTAATCATCGCAAGATTACCAGCTAAAGAACCAATATAAACGTACATCACAGTACCGGGAATAATACCGAAGGAACCTAATATGTAGTCTTTGAGAGAAACCTGTGTAACTCCAAAAGCATAATTTAATAAATTGAAGGGAAAAATGGGACAGAGACGAGTCAAAAAGACAATTTTCCATCCTTCTTTGGCAACTGCTAAATCAATCGCTTTAAATTTAGGATGTTTGTCCATTTGTTGAGAAACCCAATCCCGTGACAGGTAACGTCCAATGATAAAAGCTAAGGTTGCTCCGACTATTGCAGCAATTAGCACATATATTGATCCCCAAAATACTCCAAACAAACAACCACCTTTGAGCGTTAGTAGGGAACCCGGTACAAACAGTAATGTTGCCAAGTTGTAAATGACTATGTAAGCGATAGGCCCTAAAATCCCAAGACTCTCAACCCAAATAACTGAGGTTTGTAAAAGTCCCTGAATGTTTAACTGTTTAGCGGCAATTATTAGAGTGACCATCAGGCAACTTAGCAGCAGTAATTTGAGTTTAGAATTTAATACGCGCTTTCTCATTTTTATAAGTTTCACCTTCTGAGGCTTGATGTTGACCTTCTGAGGCTCAAAGTTGACCTTCTGAAGCTCAACTTTGAAACTTACCCTTAAATCTAATGCCCCTCAATACGGTTCGGTTAAGGCAAAAGACGCGATTCATCGCGTCTTTGTGATAAATTATCGAATCTTTGTGATCTAAAATTTTCATCAAAAAGCCTTAACCAAACCGTATTGCAATGCCCCTAAGATATACTACCCACATGAGAAACAGCTTAAATTCTCTTAAATTTTTCTCGGCGATACCAGCTACGAATTCGCTCAGGTGAAACGCCGAGTAAATAAGCAACAATTACTATTTGATTAAGTAGGGTGGTTTTTAATACTCCCTTTTGCAACCATCTACGGGCTGAGGTAACAACTGGTGTGGGGATAATTACAATGCGTCCAGTGTGTTTCAACTGTCGTATGAGTTCAAAGTCTTCCATGATGGGCAATTCAGGAAAGCCACCAATTTGCTGAAATACGTCTTTTGTTAAAAAAATTGCTTGGTCGCCATAAGGCATTTGCCAAAAATGCGATCGCATTTTTACTCCCCACTCCACCCATCGTAAACTTAAAAGTGACGCATCAATTCGCAAGTTAAATGCACCAGCCACAGTCCCCGAATGCTGTAGTGCTGTACAAATCATCTCATCAAACCCAGTCGGCAAACGTGTATCTGCATGGAGAAATAGCAGAATATCTCCGCTAGCTGCAACAGCACCCGCATTCATTTGAGCAGCACGACCGGGAGATGACGAGATAACTTTAACACCTAATGACTGAGCAATTTCCACAGTTTCATCCTCTGAACCAGCATCTACGACAATCACTTCTATATTTGCACTGGGTTTTGTAGTTGCGTTGGCATAGCATTTCGTAGAGAAGGCTGTCGTAGATATTGCTTCTTTGATATTTCCCGCTTCATTGAGTACCGGAATAATAATAGAAATTGTGACAGCGCCAATATTCTGACTCATAATTGCTGAATTTACTGTTCTAAGAAGATATTTGAAAAGTGTTTCGCTGTGACTTTAGGCACTTTTCAAACATCCTCTTAGACTTAACAAAATGGTGGGCGATTTCAGTTACAACTATATATATAAGACTCATATTTGATTTCTGAAAAAATTCAGTACAACTAATAAGTCTTCTTTCCTATTGCCTATTGCCTACCTACGCAAATTCGTTCAGAAATCAAAGCAGATTCCTATATATACTTTTTGTAAAATCAATTTGCAGATAGTGTACTATGCCACTCTTTCAATACAAGACTAGACCATAACAAGAAACTTATCAGTAACAGTCCCATAAATCCATCCAGCCAAATTAGACTATGCATTTTCCAAGTCATGGGAGCAACCATCGGAAAGAGATAATGGACTGGACTGGAGATACTAGTTATTGAGTATAAGGCTAATAAAAAGTACGCTAACCAAAACATGCCTTTGGTGTAAAACCAATATCCTAATAGTCCTACTGGAGTCATCACAATTACAGTACTAATTACTCCAACAGAAGTGAACCACGTTGGGCCAGGATATCGACTCAAAAATAATGCATTATCTATGTAGTGTAACCAAGTAGAAATGAGGTTGAGTGTGATAATAGCTAGTAGAATCGTCTGACGAAAACTAGAAGTATTAATCATGATCTAAATATGCAATTAAAATGCGTAAAAACTTATTAAGCCGACTGCGGGAAGCAATCGGCATAACAAATTCATGATAATTTAGTTGCAATTTAGCCGTGAGTTGCACCTTGAGGGGGACGTGAGACAACTTTTTTGGCTAAACCCAAAGTCTGCAAAACTAGGATGCTCCACCAAGTAACATCAATTTCCCACCAATACAACCCAGATTTCGCCATGTGGGGATAAGTATGATGGTTATTGTGCCATCCTTCTCCGTATGTTACGATGGATACCCACCAAAGATTACGAGCGCCATCATCAGCATCAAAGGTGCGATAACCCCACAGGTGTGATGCTGAGTTTACAAACCAGGTTGAGTGCCAAAGCAAGACACATCTGAGAAACACTCCATAGAACACAAAAGGCCATCCTCCTAAGACATAAAGCAGCAGCCCGAAGGGGATTTGCAACACCAGGAAGTAGCGATCCAGCCAACAATAAAAAGGTTGTCTTGCTAAGTCAGGGGCATATTTTTTATAGGTGTCATAGTCAAAGAATTCTGGACGTGGGTAGAAAATCCATAGTATATGGCTCCACCAAAATCCTTTTTGGGCAGAATAGGGGTCTAAATTGATATCTTCTGTGTGGGCGTGGTGTTGGCGGTGTCCACCTACCCAAAAAATTGGCCCACCTTGCAAAGCCAACGCTCCAATGAGGGCGATCGCATACTCTAACCACTTGGGAACTTGGAAACTCTTATGGCTCAGTAGTCGGTGATATCCCAAGCAAATACCAATGCTCCCGAATAACCAGTGGAGAAACACTAGCAAACCTAATGCTGGCCAAGAGAAAAACCAAGGAGACAGAAGTGCTAACGCATGAAATACACCAAAAAATACCACATTTATCCACCTGAGTTGAGGTGAGTTGCCTCTCTCAGGAGCGATCGCCCCAAAATTTGCGGTCATAAAAATTCCTGTTGATGGATGATGAAGCGATTTGCTTTTTCTCGGATGCCATCCCACAAGGGATTTACCCGCCCTGTATACTAGTTCGTTACAGTGAGCCACCACGGTCTTCTCCCAAAGGGAGACGCCAAAAGCGATAGCACAGCGTTAGCGAGTCATTGAGCGTCTAGGGGTTTCCCCCATTAGCGACGCAGGAGCGTCACCCGTAGGATAGAGTAAAGCAAGTATCACTTACATTTGTTATGCTAGCAGAACTCTGATATCCGTGCAAGTGCCACTTGCATTTTTCTATGTCATCTCACCTCCTTTCTACTCGTCAACGCTTGATTCAAGCTGCACTTGAGTTGTTTTCTGCTCACGGAGTCAGCGCCACTACAACCCGCCAAATTGCTGAAAAAGCCGAAGTCAACGAAGTGACTTTATTTCGGAATTTTGGCAATAAGCACGGACTGCTTTTGGCTGTGCTGGAAGAGTCCGCAGCCTTCAAGGATTTAGGTGAGTCGCTGGTGCGGCGAGCAACGCCTCCCGGCAATGTTTACCAAGCTCTTAAGGATTATGCAAGTGACACTTTACATGCACTAGAACGAGTGCCAGAGTTCGTCCGGTCTGTGGTGGGTGAAGCCGACCAATTTCCGGCAGAAAATCGCCGCGCCCTAGGCAGGGGAGTAACAGAAGCAAACCGCTATGTAGCTCAGTATTTAGCTACTGTAATCCAGCAAGGACACCTAAATACTTATTTACCCGCAGAAAAATTAGCCAGTTTGCTGAATGGGATGATCTTGGGATATGCCGTAATTGAGTTCACTAGCGAATTTCACGAACTTTGGGACGATCGCGACGATTTTCTAGAAAATTTGGTGGAGTTGTTTTTAAATGGAGCCATGTCATCTTCCGCAGAATTAGCAACAAACTGCTTACAAGGAGGCTTGAGCACTACAGAAATAGCTGATTTGCCTGCTAGTTTAGTTCACGAAATTCTGCAACAGTCCAGGAAATTGGGAACGCGAGATTATGCTTTAGCTTATGTATTATTTGGGGCTGGGTTATCCGCCACAGAAATAATTAGCTTGCAGCGATCGCACCAAATCTACGATACTCAAGGGCACTTCCTACAAATCACAATTCCCGGATTTGTCCGTCAAGTACCTGTGAATCAGTGGATTTTGGGCAAACGCTACGGCTCTTTTACTAATAATCCTTTAATCAAATGGCTGAAAAGTCGTAAAGATGCTCAAACAGCCATGTTTTTAAATGAAACAGGCACACCCATCTCACAATCAGAGCTTGAGACACGTTGGCAAGTATGGAGTGAGGGATTGTTAACTCCCCAAGGACAAGCGCCAGCTTTAGCTCAGGCGCAACAAACCTGGCGCGTAGAAATGTTAATGCGGGGGATCACCTTGGAAAACCTGAGTATTTTAACAGGTTGCGATCGCTCTCAATTACAACCCTATGTCCGCCGAGCTAAAGAAAAAGCTGCTCTAGAGCAAGCAACCCATTTGGATCATAAGCCGGGGTAGGATTTTTTCGGGAGATGAGGGAGAAGCAGAGGGCAGGGGGCAGGGGGCAAGGGGGAGAATAATAAAATTAATTACCTCTTTCTTCTCTGCCCAATCCCCAATCCCCAATTAATTCAACGGCTCCACAATAGCTCTTAAACCTTTGCTAGAAAGTGTTTTAAGCATTTCTTTAGCATTATATTCGCTGTTAAATACTCCTGCTTGCATAACTCTTTGACCTTGCCAAACTGTGGGAAACGCATCAGGAGCAAGGAATCGCACTAAATCTTGATCTCTCTCAGTTGCTAGTGGCACTACCACGCGATAACGTATACCAAACTGCGTCGCAGAGTTACCGCCATAAGGAATACTTGCAGAACTTGTTTGCATATTGCGAGTATTGCTAATAGGGATATTGTGACTAGGAAGTGGTAAAAGTGCTGAAGCACCTGGGGCAGAAGTTTCTAGTATTGGTAATGACTGCTGTGCAACTGGATTGGATGGGTACTCAGGGGCAGTAAACTCAATCGTATTAGGATCAATCCGCACATAATTTAACTGTCGTGTATCAGACTGCTGTGCTGGACTGGAATTTGCAACTCTTGAAGTGTTAGTTGGTATTTGTCTACCTGACAAGCTGCTAGGAGTAGGAAAACCTGCGACTCCAGAGGTGGGGAGTTGTTGATTGGATCTAGGCGTGGAAACTGATGTATTGACTGGCGCTAATGGCAGCATTTGACTGTTTAATTGTGTAGAAACAGGATGATTTGCTGAAATGCTGTTGCTGCTTTGCCCATTGGTAGTTTCAGAGATTTCCGGAGCCGAGAAAGTGATTTCTCCAGTTGGTGGTATTTCTCGTAACACGTTGTTGGGAGCGGGTTGAGAATTTTGGGTTGCTATTGCTGTTGTACCGTCAATATCTACTTTGCCAGTGATGCGATCGCTCACAAGGTTGTTACCAGCAGCAACAATTACCTGTTTAGCAGCGCTAGCGTTAATGTCGTAGCGGCCATTATTTTGAAATTGATTACCCCCAGGTTCAGATGCACTACCCAAATCTGGCATTGATTGAGCGATCGCAACTAAACCATCTTCTTTATTATCTTGAATAGAATTATTCCGCAAAATCGGGCGGGCATTTGCTTGCACCACAATTCCCGATCTATTATTTTGGATTTGATTGCCGATGACTATCGGAGCGGCATTTTGAGCAATATTAATCCCAAAACCCGTTTGGTGAAAGATATTTTCCTTCACTTGGGGACTGGAGTTACCGGAAATTGTGATCCCATTGGCTCCATTGCGATCGAAGTAATTCTTGGTAATAGTGGGTGCAGCATTACCGCTGACGGAAATCCCATCTTGAGTACTGCCAGTAAATGTATTTTCTGCGACTACTGGATTGCTAGATTCAATCCATAAACCGTAACCACGAGAGTTAGAGTTTGTCACCGTTACCCCAGTCAATAAAGCTTGATTTGCTCCAACAATTGTGACATTTTGACCGGCAAAGCTCCGACTCAGGTAATCACCACCACCCTGAATGATAATATCCTTGCCTTGATTGCTAGGGTTGCCTTGAATTGAAATACCCGGCTTTAGCATTAAGGGAAATTCCTCTCCTGTCTCGGCGCTATAAGTGCCCGTAGAGAGCATAATTACAGTATTGGCGTTAGCTAATTGCAACGCTTGAGTAATCGTTTTCACAGGAGCGGATTCGCTGCCATTACCTGCGCTGTCATCTCCAACCTTTGGGTTGACAAACAGCACATTAACCTGAGATGGTGTTTTTTCACCAGAGGGTATAGAATCTGGTGTCGATGGTATTTGAGCGATCGCTCTACCCAAGCTTGTACTCAGGAACGCCATACTTGCCGCTACCGTACTTAAAGTAAAATATAATACTGAAATACTAAAAAATAAAAGCCTTGCTGATTTCAAAAACTTCAGCTTCGCAAGCATAACATCTACTCTACGGTACTTAGGAAACACACGATAGTGAATCATCTTTAACACGACTCCTTAGAAGTATCAATAAATTCTTATACTCTTAGAGAGTATTATGTCGATAATATTACTCACAATATTGACCGATTGGCGATTTTTAATACAGAGTATTGAAAAAGAAGGCAGGAGGCAGAAGGAGTAAATCAGTAGGGGATTCAGACTCTTCCTGAATAAGACTCCTTTAGTCGCGGTACTTGAGAGAGGGCAGTTTTCCTCCAGCAAGACTGCCTTTCTTGATAAATTAACGTGAGTTCCACTTATTTAAAAAAAGATTTTTGTTAGATATTTTTAGTCTCGGCGTTTTTTGTGACTTTTTTAAGGCTGAAAATAAAACTCAGTAGTCTTAGAGAACTTTTAAAACATTCTCTAATTGAACAAAATTTGTTGCTAGCTATTTTACGGTAAAATCTAACTGGTTAAATCACCGCAATACATCAAGCGTGAAAACTGACAGCATTTTTTATCGCCTTTTTCAAGAACTTCCTGGCATCTTTTTTGAATTAATTGGTAATCCACCCCAAACCGCAGAGACTTATCAATTCTCCTCAATTGAAATCAAGCAAACTGCCTTCCGTATAGATGGTGTTTTTCTCCCAACACAAGGAGAAGAAAATCCGATTTACTTTGTTGAAGTCCAGTTTCAAACCGACACAGAAATTTATTCACGCCTATTTTCAGAAATTTCTTTATACTTACGCCAAAATAAACCTAAAAATTCTTGGCGAGGAGTAGTTATTTATCCCAATCGCAGTCTAGATACAGCAGATATCAAGAATTACAGCGAATTTTTCACTAGCCAGCGCATCAGTCGCATTTATCTCAATGAACTAGGTGAAACAGCATTGCTGCCAGTTGGAATTGCTACGATGAAATTAGTCGTTGATGAAGAGGAGACAGCTATTATCGCTGCTAGGCAGTTAATAGACAGAACCCAGCAAGAAATCAACATTGAACCACAACGGCGGCAGTTACTAGAATTGATAGAGACAATTTTGGTTTACAAGTTTCCGGCAATGAGTCGAGAGGAGATTGAAGGTATGTTTGGGTTAAGTGATTTGAAAAAAACACGAGTTTATCAAGAAGGCAAGCAAGAAGGCAAGCAAGAAGGTAAACAAGAAGGAGCGCGTGAAGAAAAGTTGAGAATGATACCTTTGTTGTTGAGATTGGGATTGAGTTTTGAAGAAACAGCGAAAGAGTTAGGTTTGAGTCTAGAAGAGATTCAGCAAGAAATGCAAAAACAACCTCCAAGTCAGGATACGTAACCGACAATTAGCACTGATCACAAATCCCTCTCTCTAAAGATTCCTGCTATTTTTTATCCGCACAATTTTTAATTTTTTCTATGATTTCCCTGTCTCCCATTCTCCAAGCTAGACTTTCCCAACCCCTCAAAATTGGCTCCTTCGAGGTAAAAAGTCGGGTTCTCCAGTCGCCTCTATCTGGGGTTACAGATATGGTGTTTCGCCGTCTGGTGCGTCGCTATGCCCCAGATTCCATGATGTATACCGAAATGGTGAATGCTACAGGATTGCATTATGTCAAGCAGTTACCCAAAATCATGGAGGTAGACCCCAACGAACGCCCAATTAGCGTTCAACTATTTGATTGTCGTCCAGATTTCCTAGCAGAAGCAGCAATCAAAGCAGTTGCAGAAGGTGCTGATACTGTTGATATTAATATGGGTTGTCCAGTTAATAAAATCACTAAAAATGGTGGTGGTTCTTCGTTGTTGCGCCAACCAGAAATAGCAGAAGCAATTGTGCGGGAAGTGGTAAAAGCTGTTGATGTACCTGTGACAGTAAAAACCCGCATTGGCTGGAATGATAACGAAATTACTATTCTCGACTTTGCCAAGCGAATGGAAGATGCCGGGGCAAAGATGATTACGGTACATGGACGCACCCGCGCCCAAGGATACAATGGCAATGCTCGTTGGGAATGGATTACCCGTGTAAAAGAAGTGCTTTCTATCCCAGTAATTGGGAATGGAGATATTTTTTCTGTTGAAGCGGCGGTGAGATGTTTAGAACAAACTGGCGCTGATGGCGTTATGTGTTCTCGTGGAACTTTGGGTTATCCGTTTTTGGTGGGAGAAATTGATCATTTCCTGAAAACTGGGGAAATATTACCGAAACCTACCCCGATTCAGCGGTTGGAATGTGCAAGAGATCATTTACAAGCCTTGTGGGAATATAAAGGCGATCGCGGCGTGCGTCAAGCCCGTAAGCACATGACTTGGTATGCTAAGGGTTTCGTTGGTGCTGCCGAACTGCGAGGACAGCTAAGTTTAGTTGAAAAAGTAGATCAAGGTTTGGCAATGATTGACCAAGCAATTGAAAAACTGGCTAATGGTTATGAACTTGAAGAAGAAGCAGAAGGTAGTTTGGTAATGCTTTAGAAAATTGATTTTACCATTAGCTTGGGATGATATTGGTGATTCCGAAAAGTGACGCGATCGCTTAGATACTGCTACCTTATTTTATTTGGACAAATTTAACAAGCTTGTTTCAATCCCTAATAGGGATTTTGTTGAATTGCAATCTCAGGGCTGGATTAATGCCGATCGTTCGGGTTTTGTTTCAATCCCTAATAGGGATTTTGTTGAATTGCAATGTTGCTTGTTTATGGCCACTGCTAAATTATCTGAGTTTCAATCCCTAATAGGGATTTTGTTGAATTGCAATTCTTTTTCGATGTTTTCGACCTTAACATTTACAAGTTTCAATCCCTAATAGGGATTTTGTTGAATTGCAATATGTTGTTAGCACTACTTGCCCTATTCCACAATATGGTTTCAATCCCTAATAGGGATTTTGTTGAATTGCAATATTCGCTCGATTGGGTTCCTACGTTGTCCGGGGTTGTTTCAATCCCTAATAGGGATTTTGTTGAATTGCAATAATGCTTAACTCTAGCAATAGCCATACAAGCGCCCTGTTTCAATCCCTAATAGGGATTTTGTTGAATTGCAATATGGGGAGTAAGCATCAAGCACCCAGTCAAACCCGTTTCAATCCCTAATAGGGATTTTGTTGAATTGCAATAGATACCCCCATCTCCGGTTTAGAGCTATGGTTTGTTTCAATCCCTAATAGGGATTTTGTTGAATTGCAATGACAATATGAATCACATAGAGAAAGCTACTCCTGAGTTTCAATCCCTAATAGGGATTTTGTTGAATTGCAATTCACTCAAATATTTGGAACTCCCGTCGATTTCTTGTTTCAATCCCTAATAGGGATTTTGTTGAATTGCAATTTCAAAGAATCTACGGGATAACGAGTAAGCTCAGTTTCAATCCCTAATAGGGATTTTGTTGAATTGCAATCCAGATTCCTGATAATCCAGTGGGGATGTTGCCGTTTCAATCCCTAATAGGGATTTTGTTGAATTGCAATCGCCAGCACCAATTAAACCAATAGTAGAACCTGCGTTTCAATCCCTAATAGGGATTTTGTTGAATTGCAATTAGCGCTCCGCAAGTATCAGCATTAAGCCCTGCTCCGCGAATGTTTCAATCCCTAATAGGGATTTTGTTGAATTGCAATTTTACCACTTTCAATGGTTCCTATGCCAATTTAGGGTTTCAATCCCTAATAGGGATTTTGTTGAATTGCAATTGCAATATAAATATTGGTATTTTCGGTATTGTTGGATGTTTCAATCCCTAATAGGGATTTTGTTGAATTGCAATTCTAAAAATAGGTCTTTTGTCTCTTGATCGACTTGAGTTTCAATCCCTAATAGGGATTTTGTTGAATTGCAATATTGAAGTTGATTTTCAACGGCTTCAGAGTAACCTGTTTCAATCCCTAATAGGGATTTTGTTGAATTGCAATTCTTATCGACCTGTTCAACAAACTGGAATGCACAGTTTCAATCCCTAATAGGGATTTTGTTGAATTGCAATTCAGGGTGATCGCGGCTCCTCCAGCAATAGGAGAGGCGTTTCAATCCCTAATAGGGATTTTGTTGAATTGCAATTGGGCTGCTTTCAGTATCCGATTTTCTTCTTGTGTTTCAATCCCTAATAGGGATTTTGTTGAATTGCAATATGCCCTTGGCGGATCGAGAGGGATTAGTCGAAGCGCTGTTTCAATCCCTAATAGGGATTTTGTTGAATTGCAATTTTGCAGAATTTGAGATATCTTCAACTGCTTTGATGTTTCAATCCCTAATAGGGATTTTGTTGAATTGCAATAGCTGGCGTCTGAAAGCGCTGCTGTATTTGATTTTCAAGGTGCAGTTACGCGAATGAATGAATCATAACACAGGGAATAGTCATAGCATAAGATGCAAATCGCTGAAAACCAGTCCCCATAAGGTGCGCGGATGTTTTCAGAGTACCATTGCCCTCAAAGTCTTGTATAGATAGAGTGTGCAGCTTTTTTTGCCCCTTCTCATTTTGTACACCTACCCATCCGCGCATTTTGCAAGTAAATTAGTCAGATTGCTGAGAACTAAGCTTACTACTTGATGATTTGGGAATACTGAGATTAGAGGTATATATTGCAAATCCAGTAACCTTTAAAATCATGTTGACACTTTTAAAATATCCTTTGCACTCAATTGGTTTTATTCCCCACGGACATTGTTATCTCTGGCAAACGGGGCTAGTTTGGTTACACATTATTTCTGATGCCACGATCGCACTCGCCTATTATTCTATTCCCTTCCTACTGATCTATTTTATTTCCAAACGCCAAGACGTTCCTTTTAATGGAGTCTTTGTATTATTTGGTGCTTTTATCATTGCTTGCGGAACTGGACACTTGATAGACATTTGGACGCTTTGGCATCCAGATTACTGGGTTGCAGGTAGTCTCAAAGCTTTAACTGCGATTATTTCAATATATACAGCTTTTGCCTTATTTTATCTCATGCCTCAAGCTCTAACATTGCCTAGCCCTGCCCAGTTAGAAGCAATTAATCGAGTGCTCACAAGTGAAATTGTGCAGCGCAAGCGTATAGAGCAAGAACTGCGTAAAGCTGAGGAAGTTGCTCAAAATGCTAGCCAAGCAAAAAGTGAATTTCTTGCCAATATGAGCCATGAATTACGTACACCTCTTAATGGCATTTTGGGTTATACACAAATTCTCCAACGCACAGAATCTTTAAGCGAGAAAGGACGCAAAGGAGTCAGCATTATTTACCAATGTGGCTCTCATCTATTAACCTTGATTAATGATGTCCTGGATCTCTCCAAAATTGAAGCCCGGAAACTGGAATTGAATCGTGTTGGTTTCTACTTTCCTGCTTTTATAGATAGTGTGGTTGAAATTTGCCGTATCCAGGCGGAACAAAAAGTCATTGCATTTCATGTCAACTTAGATCCTGATTTGCCAACAGGCGTTTATGCTGATGAAAAACGCTTGCGACAAGTATTGATTAACTTGCTGAGTAATGCTATTAAATTTACTCATGAAGGTAGCGTTAGCTTCCAGGCTAAGGTTATTAGTCAAGAATTAGACGCCGATGGAAAGATAACAAACTACAAAATTCGTTTTGAGATAGCAGATACCGGCGCGGGTATAACCCCTGAGCAAACTCAGAAAATCTTCCAGCCCTTTGAGCAAGTGGGAAATCAGAAACGACAAAGTGAAGGTACTGGCTTAGGATTAGCCATCAGCCAACAAATTATTTTACTGATGGGTGGTCAAATTCAGGTGCAGAGTGAACTTGGCAAAGGTAGCACTTTCTGGTTTGAGGTGCAATTGCCAGAATCTAAAGATTGGGCAAAGGTTTCCAGAGTGATAGAGCAGGGAACTATTATTGGTTATCAAGGACAAAAACGCACGATTTTGATTGTGGATGACAAATGGGAAAACCGTTCGGTAATTGTAAATTTACTAGAGCCAGTTGGGTTTAGGGTTGTAGAAGCTAGTCATGGTCAGGAAGGATGGGAACAAGCTATAGCTCATAAACCAGACTTGATTATCACTGACCTAGTTATGCCTGTAAGCGATGGATTTAAGTTCATCAAACGTTTACGTTGGTCTAACCAATTTAAAAAGATTGCTGTTATTGCTTCGTCAGCTAGTGTATTTGCAGCCGATCAGTATAAGAGTGTTGATGCTGGTGCAAATATATTTCTACCAAAGCCTATAGAAGCTGAAGCCCTGCTGGAATTATTACGAAAACTTTTACAACTGCAATGGATTTTTGATGGCAAAGCAGACATAATCAAAAAAACTGATGCAGGTGGTATCGATCAGCTAGAGAAGATGATTTCTCCTAGTAATGAGATTTTACAACAGTTACTCGAACTAGCACAAGACGGCGATATTCAACTACTTTTAGAATCAGTTCAACAACTTTCTGCATCTGATGAGCAACTTAGTGCTTTTACTGAGCAAATCATCCAGCTTGCTAGTAATTTCCAACTTAAACGTTTGGAAAGTTTCATTCAACAACATATTAATTAATTAGAATCAAATTTCGCTTTTTAATCCATCATGCTCAAGACCTCAAATACTGGATTTCTTTTGATTGTGGATGATAATCCGACAAATTTATCTGTCCTGTGCGAAGCGCTCAGTATTGAGGGGTTTCGTTTTCGTGTTGCAGTGGATGGAGAAACTGCGATCGCTCTTGCAGAACGTAATCGACCAGAGTTAATTTTGCTGGATGTACAAATGCCTGGGATTGATGGATTTGAAACCTGTCGCCGCCTCAAAGCCAATCCTGTTACTCAAAACATTCCCATTATTTTCACCACAGCCTTAGCAGATACGGAGAGCAAAACCAAGGGATTTTCTCTTGGTGCAGTAGACTATATCCCCAAACCCTTTGCCCAAGAGGAAGTTATTGCAAGAGTGCGTGTGCATTTACAAGTCAAACAACTGACTGAATCTTTAGAAAAACAAGTGAGCGATCGCACCGCTGCTTTGCAACAAATCCAAGTCCAACTAGTGCAGCAAGAGAAACTCTCAACACTAGGAGAATTAATTGCTGGTGTCGCCCATGAAATCAACAATCCTCTCAGTTTTATCACTAGCAATATTCCACCTTTAGAGGAATATTTTGCAGGAATAAGTAAAATTATCCAACTGTATCAACAAGATTATCCCAACCCGACAGCTAAAATTAGCACTGCTATTGATGAATTGGATCTGGAATTTATTCTTGAAGATATCACAAAAATCCTGAACTCACTCAAGCTAGGTAGTGAACGGATTCAAAACCTTTCTACCTCACTACGCAACTTTTACCGCTCGGATAGTGATGAAAAATTACTTGCAGATTTGCACCAAGGACTGGATAGCACATTAATGATTTTGCAGCACCGCCTCAAAGGTAATGGCGATCGTCCTGCTATTGAAGTTATTAAGAGTTATGGAATAATACCAGAGATAAATTGCTATCTCGGTCAGATGAATCAAGTATTTATGAATATTCTAGCTAATGCAATTGATGCTCTTGATGAAGCTCTGATATTAGGTAAAATCAGTGATCAAATTCCTCAAATTCAGATTACTACAGAAGTAGATTCCGAACAATGGATTGTAATTCGGATTGCAGACAATGGTACCGGCATTCCTGAATCTGTGAAACAAAGGCTGTTTGAGCCTTTGTTTACCACAAAACCTGTCGGTAAAGGCACTGGACTCGGCTTATCAATTGCCCATCAAATAGTTTTGGAAAAACACAATGGTACATTGGAAGTGAATTCTCAAATGGGGATGGGAACCGAGTTTACAATTAGAATTCCAATCATAAGTACCCCAGATTAAAAAAACATACTTATTATGATTAATACCAAAGGGCGAATATAATTCGGGACTATACAGACAAAACCCACATGATAATGGTTTCAAGTTCCTGGAGTCTGCGTATCCTTCGCAAAAATTGCAGGTTAGTACTCTGTCAAATTCATTTTGGCGGTTAGAGGATGTTTGAAAAGTCATGATTGATGTATCAAATATTTTTTACCCCACCCTAACCCTCCCCTTGCAAAGGGGCTACCGTGTATACACAAGTCCATCCAGAGCGAGTTTCCAGCCGATAAAGATGGATTCAAATTGTCTTAAACCATGAACAAGGGTAGGCATTCCAGGAGGCCTACCAGAGGTATAACCAGACCATCCACCAAGTCGAGCAATGATCCAAGTAGCCCAGGGCAAACAACCCCGTGGATAAGGATTTTGTAATTTTTTGGTATCGCCTTCAACAGAAGATTGAAGTCCTAATAAGCATTGCTGCTGCTTTTGACAAAAGGTAAGCTCGGCAGAAAGTTGAGTATTATCGCGTCCCTCAACCATTTGTAAGGTTCGCACGGCTACGGACAAAGCAAGGATTGTTAGGCGTTGAATTGCAATACTAGACTCTAACTGAGTCGCTTCGATATTCAATCCAGCTTTTTTGAGAGTGGCAAAAAGTTGTTCAATCTTCCATCGCCATCCGTACCACTTAATGACTCGCAGTGCCTGTTCCAAGCAGACAACAACGTGAGTTGTCAGCAACCGCCAATGAATCGGTTCTTGTCCTGCGGGTGGTTGGACTTCCAGAGCTTCAACAGCAAAAAGGGTAACACTAGGAGGATAGCCAAAAACGCCTAATTTATCGGGGCGTTGAATCTCAACTTGTCCACAACGAAACAATAAGCATTGCTTCTCTTGGCATTCGCTTTCGACGTGAGTCTGCGGGAACGTTAATTATATAAGTACCTTCACAAGGCTGCTGACTTAAGTAGTCGAATAGTGATTCAGACCGCCCTAACAATCGACGATCTTGGCAAGCTCTTATCAGTAAATGATTGTTTTTATTGGGTACAGTTGCAAATTCCTCAAATAAATCCGATTCGCGGTCGCCAATATGAGTTACCATTTTTGCTCCACCCACTTCAAAGCATCGCTTACTACTTTCTGCCGATGCTAACCATTTGTAAGATTCTTTCTCCTCAATTGGTAAATTTTGATAGTCACGAGTTATGTTTATCTGCATGGTTTATAGCTCGGCTCCACAGTTTTACTGTGCTTAACCCCAGTGGAAATCCACTCTCACCATCTAATACCAATGTTGGATGGATATAAAACCCGACATCTGTGTTATTGCCTACTACTCCTAATCCTGGCGGTGACAGCCTACCTGCATGAGACTGCAAGTTAATCTCGCTAGTATCGCTAATCGCTAATACGTGTCGTTTTGCCAGATGAAACTCGCAATCATCCGAAAGGCTACGTACTAGTTCTGATAGTGTTACGTTTTCATTCTCCAAAAACCGATAATAACCCATCTGTTCTGCCCAATTTCGACTTATTTGCCGGATATTTATCGATTGGTGCTTACGAATCGCCTCGTATAATGCTGCCCCCTTTTTATCAGCCTTGGGTCTCCAAATGCCGTTCCTGGTGTCGTCGAAGCGTGAATTAAGATTGGATTATCCATAGTTTTTGCTTCTCAAAAATCCTCTGCACCTACTTTACATCCGACTTGTGTATACACGGTAGTTGCAAAGGGGAGGGAACTAGATTTTCTATTTCCCCCCTTTCCAAGGGGGGATTAAGGGGGGTAATTCGACTTGTGTGTACTACCGTAGCCCTTTATAAGGAGGGATTAAGGGGGGTAATAATTCGATTAAAATTACAACATACGACTTTTCAAACAACCTTTTAGAGAGACGCGATAAATCGCCGTCTCTACAGGGAATTTATCCTTTGATGAATTGCAATATTTTGAACTTAATTATGTTCAAACTCTGATACCAAAGTTTCAATCCCTAATAGGGATTTTGATGAATTGCAATCCTATGGCTTTGACGGCACAAATTTTATTAACACGTTTCAATCCCTAATAGGGATTTTGATGAATTGCAATGTTGTTATGTCGGTTATCTCCATAAGTAAGTGTGCAGTTTCAATCCCTAATAGGGATTTTGATGAATTGCAATGATCAAATCCAGCCACATCATCCCATAGGCTGTTGTTTCAATCCCTAATAGGGATTTTGATGAATTGCAATTTGCGTCACGTTGAGGGATTTGTTTTATAGCGTTTACGTTTCAATCCCTAATAGGGATTTTGATGAATTGCAATCTACTGACGATCTATCTTATTTTGTGAACGTTCCCGTTTCAATCCCTAATAGGGATTTTGATGAATTGCAATATCATTACGCTCGTGAAGCTGGGCAAGATACGCTCGTTTCAATCCCTAATAGGGATTTTGATGAATTGCAATAATATCGGCTTCTAATTCAGCCCATTCCTGAAATTCGTTTCAATCCCTAATAGGGATTTTGATGAATTGCAATACCATTTTACTTTATGATTATTGTGGTAATTGGAATGTTTCAATCCCTAATAGGGATTTTGATGAATTGCAATAATATCAACTTTTCCCGCTTTCCAATCCTGATATTTCTTTGTTTCAATCCCTAATAGGGATTTTGATGAATTGCAATAGAGTTGCGAGAATTGCTTGCTGATGTTCGGTTTGTTTCAATCCCTAATAGGGATTTTGATGAATTGCAATGAGGGATTGATTAATTTTCCCAAAAGATTAAACTGTTTCAATCCCTAATAGGGATTTTGATGAATTGCAATGTCCTTTCATCATGATACAAAGTGTTTTATGCCAGTTTCAATCCCTAATAGGGATTTTGATGAATTGCAATTTTAAATGCTATGGCTGTTTTACAATTCCCAAATATTAGTTTCAATCCCTAATAGGGATTTTGATGAATTGCAATTTTAGGCTCTACAAAGCGTTGGAAGTTTGCAAATGAACCGTTTCAATCCCTAATAGGGATTTTGATGAATTGCAATATCAAAAAAGTAAATTCTTATTCGATCTATATACGTTTCAATCCCTAATAGGGATTTTGATGAATTGCAATTTGAAACTCTTGAACTATCTACTGTTTAGCCTTTTGTTTCAATCCCTAATAGGGATTTTGATGAATTGCAATCTCCCCGTTTGCAACTTAAGACTGTGCGCCGCTTCACTCCTGTTTCAATCCCTAATAGGGATTTTGATGAATTGCAATCAAACATAGAATACACGTATACGCACTACGCTAAAGTTTCAATCCCTAATAGGGATTTTGATGAATTGCAATACGTAAACTTTCTGGATATGCGAAATTCTTCAGTGTTTCAATCCCTAATAGGGATTTTGATGAATTGCAATTCTTATATCTTGTGACACGGACGGAGCCTTCTATTCGTTTCAATCCCTAATAGGGATTTTGATGAATTGCAATCTTAGAAGATTTAGGAATTAAGGTTTATCATCCTGTTTCAATCCCTAATAGGGATTTTGATGAATTGCAATCGCTGGCGTCCGAAAGCCTTGCTGTATTTGGTTTTCAAGGTGCAGTTGCGCGAATGAGTGAATCATAGCACAGGGAATAGTAATAACACAAGATACAAATCGCTGAAAACCAGTTCCCATAAGGTGCGCGGATGGTTTAAAAGTACCATTACCCTCAAAGCCTTGTATAGATGCAACATACAGGCTTTTTTGCCCCATCTCATTTTGTACACCTACCCATCCGCGCATTTGGCAAGGAAATTAGTCTAACTAGCGATCGCTATCACCATTAAAATAAGCGATCGCCTAGCACTTGCAAACCTTAATTGACCAAATCAGGGAATACCTCTTGCACAGCCGGATGCACTAAATGATGATTCCGCACGTTCACACCCTTAGCTAATGCTGGGTTAACTTCCAGTGCCATAATTCCCAAATTTGCCAACTGGACAACATAAGGTAATGTACTATTATTAAGTGCCTGAGTTGCTGTCCAAGGTACTGCTCCTGGCATATTGGGAACGCCATAATGCACCACACCCTCTTCAATGTATACCGGATTAGTGTGGGATGTGGGGTGTAAGGTTTCTATGCAACCACCTTGGTCAACAGCTACATCAACTATTACAGAACCAGGACGCATTTGTTTGACCAATTCCCGGGATACTAATATTGGTGCCCTACGTCCTAACACTAAAACTGCACCGATGAGTAAATCTGCTTCTTTAACGGCGGCTTCAATATGAGCAGAGTTGCTGTAAAGCAATTCGACTCTAGAGCCAAAAAGAGTTTCTAAATAAGATAAACGCTCGACACTCACATCTAAAATCTGGACGATCGCACCCATCCCCACGGCAATTTTAGCTGCTTCTGTGCCGACAACGCCGCCACCTAAAATTACTACTTTTCCTGGTTTGACTCCAGGGACACCGCCCAAAAGTACACCTCTACCACCTTGCTGACGTTCTAGGAATCTGGCCCCAAATTGTACTGCTAGCCGACCGGCAATTATGCTCATGGGGGTGAGCAAGGGTAGTTTGTTAGCACCAGGTTGTTCTACAGTTTCGTAGGCGATCGCAGTTGTGCCACAATCAATTAAATGCTCTGTCAATTTGCGATCGGCTGCTAAATGTAAATAAGTAAATAATATCTGCCCTTTCTGCAAAAATTTATACTCAGATGTCAGCGGCTCTTTAACTTTAACAACCAATTCTCTATTCCAAGCTGTTTCTGATGTCGGGACAATCTCGGCTCCAGCACTTTTGTAGTCGTCATCAGAGAATCCAGCACCATTACCTGCTTGCGTCTCGACGAAGATGCTATGACCATTTTCTCGCAGCACCCGCACGCTAGAAGGACTTAAACCTACACGAAATTCTTGATCCTTATTTTCCTTGGGAACGCCGATTTCCATATATCGCCTCTGATATTTTTTTTGTTTAACTGTAGCCTGCCAATCTCAAGCTTGCTACTTCTGTCTTGCTACTTCAGTATTAGAGATAGCTGTATTAGAGATAGCTAATCTCTGTTCTAAGTTTCTCAATTCAATCTGAGTAGCCCAAACTCTTGCCCTTGACTATTGCCCCAGTATTTATACAATATATAAAGAATAGTAACAATTTATTAAAAGACCGATTGTATAGCTCCCGACTAGGGAGCTTTTGCTGAATTTCTCAAGTCATCTTGGTATTCAAGCACTGCAATCAGCTTTTAAGCTACCAAGCGTAGGGTAAAAGTTAAGGGGAAAAACGAATCTATTCCTTTAACCTTTACCACTTCTCACCACTTTCCCCGACTTCTGCTGCGAAGTCTGATATCATGTCCCGTTTGCCGAAAAAGGTTTCTTAAAAATGACACAAACACAACCAACGATTACACCCAAACTAGAGGAGCCTAAGTTTGGCTTTAACGAATATGCCGAACGCTTGAATGGTCGAGCTGCAATGATTGGCTTCGCTTTGATGTTGGTGATTGAATATGTCACCAATCAAGGGGTGCTATCATGGCTGGGTCTGAAATAGTGCCATCAACAAGCACGATATTGAAGTTGTAAGCTAGTAATTAAAAGAGTTTTAACCAGCTGGAACAACCAGTTGGTTTTGACTTTAACAATTGATAGCCAAGTACTTCACCTTAAATACTTTAATTAGACTTATTTATAAATAATTGACCTAGAATGTAAGCAAGAGAGGAATGGAAATACCTATTAGTGATTGAAATATCATAGACTTGCAACTAATATATGCAAGGTATATGCAAGGCAATTAATGAGTAAACTTCCTCCCCTACTAAAGAAAATCATAATTAATGCCTGCCTTGGATAAGAAAGGCAAATGACGGGTGAGGTATTCTGGGTAAATATACACAAAAGGTGAACTGGAACCAACCAAGCTGTGATGAATGCTGTATTACCTCGTTTTTTGAAGTCAACTTACCGAAAAGAGCCAATAGTCACTGTATTGATGACGATGGGCGTTATGGATGCCCTGATTGGCGGTTTGAATGATAGCTGGTCATTGTTCGCTTTTGGTTTGGGAACAGCAGGGATAGCGCTCGGCTTTAAGTTGTGGCGTGTCCAACAGCGTCGTCCCTTACCAGAGGAACCTGTAGTGCAACATTATTTGCCCTCTCGTTCTTCTAGTCCGCCTTTACCAATGTTAAGCATTTCTAAGAAAAAACCACCTCTTTAGGATATGCAGAGTTATTTAAGTAATAACTCTGCAAAATGTATTGGGGTAACCGTATCTATAAAAGTGAGGAAAAAGAGTGAGTAGTGAGGGAAGAGGTGGGGGTAGTTTTCTGCGTCCGTATATTATCCTGGCATTTATGGCAGCTGTTGCCCTTCCAGTGATTACCTGGGAAGGGTTTTACATTCATCAAGCTCATGCTGCCGTTGAAGTAACGCCAAATTCCCAAGCTACCAGCAGCTTTGGTAATGCCCAACTACTTTACACACTTAGAGGACATAAAGGAACCGTTAAATCCCTCGCTTTTAGTCCAGATAGCAGAATACTTGTGAGTGGAGGTGCAGAAAACGAGGGTATAATTCGCCTCTGGAATTCCGCAAACGGCAAAAAGTTGGCGGATATTAACAAAGCACACAAAACATCTGTAGAATCTTTAGTTATTTCGCCAGATGGTCAAACCCTTGTTAGCTGTAGTAATGACAACACGATTAACCTCTGGAGCCTGAAAAATTTTAAATTTAGCCGCTCTTTTGTCGGACATACCAGTAACGTCTTATCTTTAGCGGTGTCTCCTGATAGTAAAGTTCTCATTAGTGGAGCTTTGGATGGGATTCGTATATGGGATTTGCTACAGCAACGCCCTCTAGGAACTCTAGTACGCTTTGATAATTTGATTTATACCCTAGCTATTAGTCCAGATGGACAGACCTTGGCTAGTGGTGATAATAAGGGTGTAATCAAGCTGTGGAATTTGAGTACTGGTCAATTAGTTAGTGAATTGCCAGCTCATTCTAATGGTGTGAGCGCTGTAATCTTTACACCAGATGGACAAACATTAGTTAGTGCAAGCCGCGATCGCACAGTCAAACTGTGGAATATTAATACTGGAGAAATAGTCCGCACCCTCACAGGACATAATAACTGGGTAAATGCGATCGCCATTAACCCTGATGGAGAAACCCTTGCTAGTGCTGGCAGGGATGGGATTAAATTGTGGAATTTAACTACAGGCGAGTTGGTAAATACACTAAGTGGACATACAGACTGGGTAAGTGCGATCGCTTTTAGTCCAAATGGTAAAATTCTTGCCAGTGGTGGTTTTGATCAACAAATCAAGATTTGGGGGATTCCACCAAAACGTAAATAATCACGATGGTACAAAATAATCGTGAATTAGTGAAGTATATCCCCGACTTCTTAAAGAAGTCGGGGATCTAAATTGTCTTATATTTTGACGAAAAGGGGACTGGAGACTAGGGGATAGGGACTTTCAGCATTTACCCAACTCAGCACTCAGCACTCTTCATCGTGTTTGCTAAACTGTGGTCTTGCATTTTTAGAGTTTTTATAGTAAAAAATCAACCAAAGCTCAGATCAGATTTTGCGAGAACTAGCCAAAAGCAATCATGGTAGTAACCAAGAGCAATGTCTACGACGGGCTACGCCTACCCCAAATGTTCAATAACTGTGAATACTTGATGAAAATACAGCCAAGCTAATATCTTATCCAGCAAATTACTGTAAGTATAAACATAGATAACTTCAAATCATCTATGCAGCTACTTGCCCTCTAGAACGGAACAATTTCTGAACTTAGACAATCTTAGAAATGGTCATCGTCAGTAAATGCACTCAGGTAAAAATTACTATCTTGGCTGAAGCAAAGGTTTGTAGCGTTTAAGCGCTATTTGAAACGTAGGATAACTTGCTACTTAAATGATGTTTAATTTTCCCGAACTGCTTTTGATCCCCATTTCGATAGAATGACTAGGCAGAACCCTAAAACTCAAAACCGCTTTTGACTGCGACGCCCATGAATCAATTGAACAATGGTTTTACGATATTTCTAAGTCTGCTAGTCGAGGCGATGCCTTTTTTGCTTCTTGGGGTTTTATTCTCCAGTTTGCTGCTATTTTTTGTTGATGAGCGCAAACTAGTAGAAAAAATGCCCACAAATCCGCTGCTGGGTGCTTTAGTTGGCAGCATGATCGGCTTTTTATTTCCGGTGTGTGAGTGTGGGAATGTACCGGTAGCGCGGCGGTTCCTAATGCAGGGAGTACCCACACCAGTCGCAATTGGTTTTTTGCTAGCAGCACCAACAATTAACCCAATTGTAATTTGGGCAACTTGGACAGCATTTCGAGATCAGCCAGAAATAGTGGTCTTACGAGTCGTATTTTCCCTAGCAATTGCTACAATTATCGGGTTTGTTTTCAGTTTTCAAAAGGACTTAAATCCCATAGTCCAACCTGCGATCGCTCGTTATATGAAGTTTAATCCACCCGCGCAGCCTGAAACTAAACGCCGTGGTAAGCGTTATCAAGTACAACAGGAAGCACCTGTATCGAATCTCTTGCAATCCGGGACTTATATCTTAGGGGGAAAAGCAGGTATACCTCTGCGGATAGATCCTAGTGTGGTACCGCCTACCTTAATCTCTACCACCAGTAAACCGCTGGGAGATAAACTCCGCTTAGTGGTGGATAATAGCATCCAAGAATTGCGGGAATTGGGCGGAGTGATGATTTTAGGAAGTGCGATCGCTGCGGCCATTCAAGTTCTAGCCCCCCGTGACTTAATCCTCAGTTTAGGTGCTGGGCCTATTAGCTCAATTCTGGTGATGCTGATATTAGCAGTAGTAGTGTCAATTTGTTCTACAGTCGATTCTTTCTTTGCTCTATCTTTTGCCTCAACCTTTAGCAGTGGTTCATTACTGGCATTTCTCGTCTTTGGGCCAATGATTGACATCAAAAGTGTTGGTTTGATGTTATCTATTTTTAAACCCAAAACTATCTTTTACTTATTTGCTGTAGCAGCACAGTTGACATTTCTGTTCACTCTTTTTCTGAATTTACACGTCTTTTAAAAAAACATTTGTCATTTGTCCTTTGTTAATGACCAATGACCAATGACCAATGACTAATGCCTAATGACTAACAAAAATCCCAAATCTAAAATCCTAAATCTGTTACTCCCTTGGCTGGATGCCCTAGCAATTACAGCTTGGGGTGTTTTGATGTTGAGATATTGGCAAACTAACAAGCTTAACCTATTGATTCACCCAAATTTCTTTGGGTTGGTGATTGTGGCTGGTATCGGCTTCATCATTATTGGTTTATTCAAGATGCAGGAACTTTGGAAACGGCGTCGCCGTGATGTGACGCCAAACATGCAGCATATTAGTTTATTTCCCCCTGGTTGGGGCAGTGCTTTCTTGTTGATTACAGTGATTCTAGGTTTTATTATTACACCGCAAGTTTTTGCTAGTGATAAAGCACTCCAAGGGGGTGTGACTACTGATTTATTGGGAAGCACACGTGTTAAACCTCAAGCCTTTCGGGTTACTGTTCGTCCAGAAGAGCGATCGCTCGTAGACTGGGTACGCACCCTCAATGTCTATCCAGAACCAGATGCATATACAGGGCAAAAAGTCAAGGTGCAGGGATTTGTGATCCACCCGCCCGATATAGGAAAAGAATATTTGTTTTTAGCACGATTTGTCTTAACTTGCTGTGCAGCAGATGCTTACCCTGTGGGATTGCCCGTTAAACTACAAAATAATCAAGAGCGTTACTCCCCTGATACCTGGCTAGAAGTTGAAGGACAAATGGTGACAGAAAGTTTGGGAGATAAACGCAAACTTACCATTGCCGCTACCTCTCTCAAAAAGATTCCTCAACCGGAGAATCCTTATAGTTATTAGTCATTAGTCATTAGTCCTTTGTCATTTGTGGATGACTAACGACCAATGCCCAATGCCCAATGCCCAATGCCCAATGCCCAATGCCCAATAATCAATGACTAAATCTAAAGCATTTATTCAACCACTGGATCGGATAGCGATCGCACTAATGCTACTGCTGAGTGTGCTGATTGGGTTACTCGTATTGCAAGGTGATGTGGTAACTGCTCGTGTCCGGGAATTTACCTGGCAAAATCAACAAATTGGGGCAGAAGATAACTCCTTCACCCTCACCTTCAGCCGCCCAATGGAAGTAAAAAGCGTCGAGGAGAACTTAAAAATTGAGCCACCTCTAGCAGGTAAATTCAGTTGGGCAGGGCGGCGGATGGTTTATACGCTAGTGACACCAGCACCTTATGGCACAAATTATAAAGTGCAGTTACAGGGAGCCAAAGATAAGTTTGCCCAGCAAGAAGGCAAAAATCGGGTGATACAGGCCTTTACAGGTAGCTTCCGCACACGCGATCGCGTCATCCTTTACATCGGAACCAATCAAGAAGAACAGGGACGATTAGTTCTTTACAACTTAACCGAAGAGCAAAAAAGGGTACTTACCCCCAAAGATTTGGTAGTAATGGACTTTGAATCGTTTCCTGATGGCGAGAAAATTTTATTTTCTGCTCGCACCAGCAACAATCAAGACTTACTTTCAGCCCAGCTGTACACAGTGACAACAGGCGTTTCTGGTAAATCTGAACAAGAAGTAGAACCAGCAGGTAGAGTTGACCTGATTTTAGATAGTAAAGATTATCAAAATCTCAAATTTGACTTATCACCTGATGGGGAAACTATTGTCATCCAGCGGGGAAACAAAACTAATCCCGGCGACTTTGGACTATGGTTTATGCCAGCAAACAGCGACGGTTCAGCAGAAAAACCCACCCCTAAACGTCTGCAAAGCCAACCTGGGGGAGACTTTATGATCACACCAGATAGTCAAGCCGTAGCAGTTGCTCAAGGACAAGGGGCAG
Source organism: Nostoc edaphicum CCNP1411 (assembly GCF_014023275.1). Taxonomy (NCBI): domain Bacteria; kingdom Bacillati; phylum Cyanobacteriota; class Cyanophyceae; order Nostocales; family Nostocaceae; genus Nostoc; species Nostoc edaphicum. The sequence goes on along the minus strand of NZ_CP054698.1, from coordinate 2,640,380 downwards.
CAATTCTACCACTGCAAGGTGATGCTAGCAAACCCCTAGATTTTCTACCGCAGTTTGGTTTGGTACAGGCTTTCTCCAAAGATGGCTCTCAAGCAGCGATGGTAAAATTTAATACAGATTACACGCGAGATTTGTTTTTAGTGACAAACCAAGGTGTGCAGAAACAACTATTAAAAACTACAGGCTCAATTCTCAGCTGCCAATTTGACATCGCCTCACCCACTCTCTACTGCTTGCTAACACAGCTAGTATCCAAAGAACAATATATAGAACAGCCTTATGTGGTGGCAATTGATCTGAAAAGCGGACAACAAAAACCACTGCTAGTACTGCCTCCTGCTCAACGAAATGTGCAAATGAGTTTATCTGCCGACGGTTTAGGCTTGTTATTTGACCAAGTAGTACCGCAGACAAATCCCCCAACATCATTGCCCCCAAACACTTTGAAAACTGATGATGGAGATGCGATCGATACCAGTAGCCTGTGGTTAATGCCTCTGTTGCCCATCGCTGATGCTGAGACAGTTGAAATTAGACCAGAACAACTCCCCTTTGCTGGATTTCGTCCCCGATGGCTACCCTAAGATGATATTCCGAAAATTTACGTCTATCAAGCTGAATAAAAAATATTCGTTAGTAGTAAGGACTTTAGTCCTAGCTTTGGGGACTGAAGTCCCCACTACAAACTGCTTCTTATGGGTAATTTGGCTGACATCATAATAACGGACGAAATGAGCGATGTTTAGCGACAAACTGCTTTGCGTCTACGCTTCCACGGTCAAACTAACTTTTAATATATTAGGTAATTTTAGATTCCCAACTTTTTAGAGAAGTTAGGAATCTTTTTTATAACAAGCTGACAAATTGTCATTTATCGAAGACTTTTAAACTATCACTTGATAATTTATCCAAGCTTCCCAAAAAATATAGATTGATAGTATTCCTAAGAAAATACGAAGTCCTAAACTCACTGTGGAATCTGGTAGTTTTGGCAATGTGCGAGTACTCATTTGAACGCCTAAAAGACCTCCACATCCCAAAACTATACCTTGAACAAACAGAATATTTCCCTCTAATGTGTGTCCTGTACAGGCAGCTAAAGCAGTGATGACAATTACACCCAAACTAGTTTGAATTGCTACTTTAATGTCTTCTCCTAGTAGCAACATTTGCAGTGGCACCATAATCGTACCGCCACCTAAGCCGAATAAACCTGCTAAAATACCTGCTGCTCCCCCAGTGCCGATTTTAGAAACTAATGGGTTAAATATTGGTGCTGTATTCTCTGTATCTTTAAAGGCCAATTGCTTGCGAAGCTCAATCAAATAGATATTAGCGAGTAGGATGATGCCAAATGTAAAAAGTATTATATAAGATGGAATTTTATTGGCGAAATATACACCTATTCCAGTAGTTAGAAAAGCTGGAATTCCTAAGTAAATTACTCGTTTAAAGTCAAAGTAGCCCATCCACCAATTCTGCAAACTTCCAGAAATTGAAGTAATTACAATAGCAAGACTACTAGTAGCGATCGCCTGAACGGGAGTATAGCCTAGTGTGACTAAAAGAGGAATTGTGACAATACCGCCACCTATTCCTAAAAGTCCAGCTATGACTCCAGATATTAGACCCCCCGTCACTAAAATCAACCAACTATAATCAATCATAAATAGGTCTTTTTCTAGAGAACTGATAGTGCTGAGTGGGCATTGAGCATTGGGCATTGGGCATGGGGCATGGGGCATTGGGCATGGGGTATGGTTATTAATTAACGCGATGTGCGACTTATTCTTGAAACCCCACTTCCATTCCTCTCTCCGAAAGGTCGATAGGCTTTAATTTTTGCTGCCCTTCCAGCAACAAAAGTTTTTCCGCTTCCCTCTCCTCGTAGGAGAGGGTTAGGGAGAGGTAGGGAAGGGGTTGGGGGTTAGGTCTGAGAGAAAGTCGCACACGGTGTTAATTATTCTCCTTATCCCCTTGTCCTCCTCATCTGTTTCATCCCCGTACTGTCACCGGATGGCTAACAATGCCTCCGTATAGCAATCCAGAATCATTCCACGGAACTGTACTCGGTTGTGTATTACCTAAATTGTCAGTAGCACGAGCTTGGAGAAAATATTCCCCAGGAATTGGGTTCCATTCAATGTCCCAGCGTACCCATGCAAATGGAAAGTTTGGTTCTCTGAGTCGTGCGAATTGCCAAGTTTTACCGCCATCTAGGCTGACTTCCACACGCGTAATCTTTCCTTTCCCAGACCAAGAACGTCCACGCAGTAAGTGAGTTCGAGCCGAAAGTGTAGCAGGCCAAGCCAACTCGAAAGCGCTCTTAACATTTTGATAGGTAATCAGCTTACCTTTATATGGTGCGATCGCTGGATAATCTGCACCAACCAGCACCATTTGCTCTGTCACCCACTGGGTATATATCGGTGTTTCCGAAACTTCAATCCGCTCAATCCATTTAACGTTGGCGTTTCCTCCCCAACCAGGGAATAAAACACGGCATGGCTGACCGTGATCTGGAGGTAATGGTTCTCCGTTCATTGCATAGACAACGAGCGAGTTATCTGCTAATGCCTTACTAATTGGAACTACACTGCTGAACTTGGATTTATTTGTCTCCTTTGAATCCAGCGAATCCACATCTGCACCCTCTACTAGTACATCTTTCGCTGTGGCTTTCAATCCAGCTCGCTCTAATAACATGCCAAGCGGTACACCAGTCCACTCAGCCACACCAATAGCTCCAAGTCTCCATTTTGCTCCAGAGAGTGGTGTGTTGTAAGCTTCTTCAAAGAAGCGCCGACCATTAGCAGCACACTCAATAGCACAAGTGACTGAGATGGACGGCATGGCAACGATTTCATCGTAAGTGAACTCACAAGGTGCAGAAACGCCAGTTCCGTGAATCTTCAAACGCCATGTAATCGGGTCAAAAGGGGGAGGTGTATGGCGGTTGTGAACATAGAACCAATCATTTGGTACTAAATAACCACGCCCATACATTGCTTCCCAGTTCATCTCTAATGTGCCTTTGCTATGAGAGATATACCCTGGTGGCAATGGCTTAAGTATTTTACTGCCTTTAGTTTTAATAGCTGTCTGGCTGTGAGCAGGTGCAGGTTTAGCTAACCCAGCGACGGCTGTTGCACCAACCATAGTGGCTAGTATTTTTAGAAAGCGCTGGCGCGAAATACCTGCATCTGTACTTTTTTGCCAGATACACTCATCAACCCGTGCCTGTAAGTAATCTTCCTGATCAAAGAGGTTTTCATCGCTCAAGCTATTACCCCCTTTTAATTCGTAATTCGTAATTCGTAATTAAGGCACAGAGAATAAGGCTTGATGAAGGAGCAGGGGAAATAGGGGAAGAACTATTGCCCAATGCCCAATAAATGCCCTATGCTCTGAAAAAACTAGCTGTTTATTGCTTGTCCAGACACCAGTCATCTGATCTTGTGTGTAGTTGGGCAAATAATGAGTCAATCCGTTTTTAGCTATTTGAGCGATCGCATCTATAAAGCGATCGCAGTCTTCCAATGTATTATATACAGCAAAGCTGGCTCGGATAATACTAGGAATGTTGCGCGTAATTCCTCTGTCTACTTCCTTGGCAATCTCACAGTCTTGCTCGTCTGAAATATTCTTGAGTTTGCGAATGTATTCATAAGTGCAGAAAGCCCCAGCCCGAACCCCAATGCCATATTCTTGTGCCAGAATTTCTGCTACTAAGCGTCCATCAAACCCATCAATATCAAAGGGAATAACATGGGCTAAATTATCTCCGGGAATATGTACTTTGACCCCAGGAATCAGCCCCAGCCGTGTATATGTGAATTCAACTAGAGAGTGTTCATACTGGGCGATGCGATCGCGTCCTAATGCTTCGATAATTTCAATCGCCTTAGCAATGGCGATCGCACCCATTGCGTTTGGTGTTCCAGGGTCATGGGCCCGTTCTGTATAAAAACGTTTTATTTCTAGGTTTCTGGTGATATAAGGCAGGTTTCCACCCCCGATTTGATAAGGGTAGGAGCTATCAAAAAATTCCTTTGGCCCCAGCAAAACCCCAGTTCCATAAGGGGCATACATTTTGTGTCCAGAGAAAGCCACAAAATCTAAATGACATGGGTCATCATCTGCACCCATGTTTACTTGTTCATGCTGAATTAACTGACACACATCGGCAAATATCTTTGCACCATACCGATGTGCTAAAGCTGCAATTTCGTAAATCGGGGGCCTGTAACCTGTAATTGTTGAAGCACCTGTAATAGTTACTAACTTAATTTGCTCGGCTTCGGGGAGATTTTGATGTGCCTTGAATATATCCTCAATTTCTGCAACACTTACACTTCCATCCGGCTGAGTTCTGTACTGCACAACTTCGTCTCTAGTGACCCAAGGTAACAGGTTGGATGAATGCTCAATATCAGAAACTAAGATTTTCCCAGGTTTTTTTGCCCAAAGTGTGGCGGCTCCATTAATTGCTTCTGTTGTATTCTTCGCAAAGATTACATAGTTGTCTGAAGATGACCCGACAAAATCCCGAATCACGTTCCGACTAGCGTCATATTCTCGTGTCGTAATGACGGACTTTTGCCCAGAACCTCGATGCACACTGCCATAAGTGTCAAGCATTTCATCCACATGCTGCTTAAGGGTTGCAAAGGGAGTGGTTGTAGCTCCATTATCCAAGTTGACGTACTTGACATATTTTCCGTTAAGAGTTTTCACCTTAAAAGATAGAGATTCATCTGTGAATAACGGTCTGATTTCTTTATCCCAAAAACTGTCAAAATTTTCTGCAACCAGCGGTAATTGGGCAGCTTCTTGCTTTATATTTGCGCCCATTGCAAGTACGTCAGTCATCTTTAGCACCCCTATTTTAAATTTGGATTTTTTGGACAAGCCTAACTGCCACAACGCTTTAGTTCGCGCCACATTTATATAAATAGGCAGTAATCATGGTCTTTATAACTACTTTGTTGCTAGTGAAAAACTCGGTTATTCCAATTATTCTTTAATAAGTTAATTAAAAATGATATCCGCACTAGTACTTAATTAAAATCAAAACTACGTCAATAAAAATACAATGTAAATAATATTGATAAGTAGTCAAGTATACTTTAGACAATTTTCTTGTGGTCATTAAAGAAACTTGACATATTGAAGGTAAGTTGATATGAAAAGTCTCTCACTAACTAAGCCTGGAATTGCCGACTAGGACTGTATTTACTGAGAAAAAAGCCCATACTAAGTTGAGATTACTCTTTAAAAAAAATTTATTAATTTACTTAGGTAGTTTGCTACCCTTTTAAGAACTATTTATAAGTATTTATTCGCATTTGTCACAATTTCCTAACATTGCAGTTATGGCAGAAGCTCTTAGTTGTTTGCTGACATTAAATAGCGATCGCTCAGATTACAGAATTATCATCAAATAGTAGATACTTGTATCGACATCTATCTTAAGTAAGAAATAAGTCAGTACAAAATTGTGTTGAAGAAGACATTTTTGATTTATATCTTAAGACGGATGCGGTTACAAAAAATAAACTATAAGGTGAGGCAGTTTTTTCATGTAGAAAAACTTCATCAGCTAATAAAGCTTAGTTTTTAACGCATTAGGTTTCTCCTCCCTCCCGCCTACCCTCGAAGGCAGCCCAAGTTCCCCTTCCACCTCTTCTTGACGGGGCAGAGCATCATAGTGTTATAACGGCATCAGTCTAGATACAAAATAGGGAACACCAATTGATGATTAATTGCTGGTGCTTGGAGAGAGTTAAACTTAGCTTCTAGAGCAAACCCTGATTAGACACAGTTAATAAGCAATGCTAATGCCAGCACTGCTGAATATTTTTAAGCGGGTGAGTCAAGAGTGATGAATGAAGCTGACACCTCAAACAAGGGGGCTGTGATGGAATCCCTAAATTCTGCTAATTCGCCACAATCAGAGCAGGCGAGTTGTCCCTTTTACTCAGTTGTGCCTAATGACAATATGACAGTTAGAAAACTGCCACTCCTCATGCCAGCTGAAGATACACAATTTTCACAAGATACTACCCAGCAGGACTGGGTTGCAGAGCCTGAAAGCGACAAACAGGCACTTATTGACTCGGAATTTCAGAACCTGCTGGCATTGAACGAAGAATTACGTGCAGCTAACAATAACTTGTATGAACAAGTAGAGCAGCTAAAAGACAACCTAACTGAGTCAGAAAAGGTTTTGCAGTGGCAGAAAACGCGTTCCAGCGTTAGTGAGTCGATGCTCAACCAACATACCCAGGAACTGGCGGCGGCTCAAGAACAGATAAAGTCTTTATTTCAACAATTAGAAACTGCTGTACAAACTGTTCAACGCCAGGAAATTTTCATTGATACTTATAAAGCACAGCTCCAAATTAGCCAACAACGCCTTGCCCAGCTAGAGCGAGAATGTACATTGTTACACACTAACAACAGCGAACAGTCTCAGCAGCTATTGCAGTCAGAAACTGCTTGTCGGGAGTTACGTACTAGACTGATGCGACAGCAACGCCAGACGCTGCAATTCAAAGCAGCTCTAGAAAAATGTTTAGATACATCGGTTCCTAGCTATGACTCCCTAGAGGATGCTGCAAAACATCCTAAAGATATAACTAGTGGACAAGGAAGATTCTCTAGAAAAGCTCGGTCTTTATTTCCGAATGCACATCCAATTCAACCTTGGTCAGCAGAACCAGAATCTTTGAGTGATGATCTAGATAATTCTTGGGGCGAACCCTCAGCACCAATCCCATTCCAAAGAAATGAAGCCACTCCGACGCCATCATCTCCTTGGAACTGGACAGTTAAGAAAGATACGCCAACACCAACACAGCCAGGATCATCTCCAGAAATTGATGATTCTTCAGATACAACGGAAGTTGTTTCACCTTTGGGTTCATCTTCATCAAATTTAGATCAGCAATTAGATAGTCTAATCCAAATGTTTTTTACTTCCCAGCCTGCATCAGTATCACCACCACCACCTGCGAAAACTGATGTAGGTGATTCCCCCATCTGGGAGACTTTAGCAACAATCTTAGAAGACGATGAAGAACTAGAAAATCCACAGAAGGAGCAGTTGGAGGCAGAAATAGATCCCCCTGCAACTACCTCTAATTCTTGGACAACAGATTCTGTGCTTTCACCAGCCAATAACTTACCGATTTCCTCCACTCCACCTGACACTGAGACACCTCTTGGAGAAACTGAAGACTACTGGTCAGAAGTTTCCCAATTGTCACAGTTAGAATTGTCGGCAACTGATTTCTCCCCAGAATCATTAGGTGATAACACCAATGATGCTAATTCACCCTCACCTGTGGTTTATCCCCAGCGTCCACCCAAGGGGCGTAAGTCATTGGCATCTGTAGAACTGCCGAATTTTCGCCCCAAGAGTTAAGAGTGCTGAGTGCTGAGTGCTGAGTTAGGAGTTAGGAGTTGGAAGTTGGGAGTTGGGAGTTGGGAGTTGGGAGTCAAGTGAGTAATGCCCCATGCCCAATGCCCCATGCCCAATGCCCCATGCCCCATGCCCCATGCCCAATGCCCTATGACTAATGACTAATTCTTACTTCTGGCTTCGGAATTATGGCTTCTGGGTTGGATTTTACTACCTGACTGCGCGATCGCGGTTTGCCTGTGGCGATCGCATAGTTAATCGCCAATAGCCACAGCCACAAGCCCGGATTCCGGGGTTCTAGCCAAAAACCTACCCGATTCAAGAAGCGCGGCAACCACGGACTCAGCAAAGCGCTGATTAGGGCATGACGACCAAAGTTGAAATAACTACCAAGCCATCTGAGCAAATCCCTGGGCCCAGCAAGTTCCCAAATCCATAAAAGCAAGGCAGGATTTTTCCTAGCGGCTTTAAGCGCGAGGCGGTTAAAGGTTAACCAATCACACCGATCTTTGATGAAGTTATCTGCTACCTCTGGCGGTTCGTCTGCCAACAGCCCAAAAAAGGTGTTGAGCATGGAGTTAATCCGCTGGGGTGGTAAAAATTTTCCTGTGGGTACCATCATCCCTTTGGAAAATAGCCAAGTCACTGAAACGTTGCTTTGGTAAGCGCGTATTTGGTTCAAGTGGCGGAAACTCAACAAGTCATGTTTGAGAGCAGTATCCAACAGCATTGTTAAGCGCTCTAAGTTGCGAACTAGGGAACCAAAACCGGTGAAGACGAGGGGAGATTGGAGTGATGCGGCATCACCGATCGCAATCAATCGATCAAAGGCAACTGTGCGATCGCGACTTCCCAGACTAAAATGCCCAGGTATATACCCAAATGTCGGCTTCTTCCACACCAATTTGTCCATATCGCACCTGCGATACTCTGGCAAAATTGTGAAAAAGTCCTCGTACATCTCTAGCAAGGAACCGGGATTTTCAGCATTGACTTCGTGGTAATGAAATAAATAAATCGTTAGTTCATCATCTGCTGCGGGAAACAATTCCCAAATCAACTGCCTTCCCCGCGAAATATCCCCATGACTGTAAAGAACGTCCCCATATTGGGAATCCCATACTCCTGGCTCAAATCCGCTCTGAATTGCCGCTCCCACTGTTGGACACACACTATCAAAAGCACGACCACCATTTAATTGCCAAGCGATGGGGGACGCAGTTCCCATTGCATCTATTAGCAATCGTCCACTTACTTGCTTCTCAATCTGACTGGGCAAGTGCTTGACTTGCAAAACTACTTGTGATATATCAATATCTGCACGGATAAACTCTGTTTCATCCCAAATTTCACCGCCAGCCGCTTCCAGTTTTTGCCCACACATTTGGAGCCATTTTTCGGAATCTAAACCTAAATTTAGGACTGTGGGTGTGTGGAGGACGGGCGATCGCAGTTTGGCTGGATTATTAGCATCAAAAAACTTATTGAATCCGTCTTTGTATTCTCTGGCAATGATGGTTTCTAACTCAGCGGGGGTGACTAAACCCAGATTAACCAAGCTTTGAATCTCATCGCGGGAAATATTCCATTCTCGGTTCATTCGCCCAAAGGGCATCCGTTCCACCAGCAGGACTTTATATCCTAGTTTTGCCATCAGTGCTGCATGGATTGCGCCTAATGCGCCACCGATGTAGATGATGTCGTACTGAGGATTAGGGATTAGGGATTGGGTATTGGGATTACCTTTTACCCAGTTCCCAGTCCCCAGTCCCCTGTCCCCTTGACTGGAAAACACCACCTGCCGGGGTTGCTGCGGATTCCGTACCCCTTCGCGCCATCGTTGTTCCCACCAGTAGGCACGCGTTAGATCATATTCACCGTTAGGCATTTTCTGAAAATACTTGACGGTGAGGGGGTAAGCAGAGCCTAGTGCTGCGAAAATCGATTGCTGGGATAAATCAATTGCTGGCGGTTCTGGGTAATGATGCGGAAAACGGCTTCTGATTTCTTTAGTCAGGCGTTGCAGAATTTGTCCTTCACAGGGAAAGGGTTGTTCTGCCCAACGAAACACTTTTAGATAAGTAGTTCGTTGTACCGACCAGACAAATACCGAAAGTTCCGCAGGCAAGTTTTCGGAAAGAGCCACTCCAATAGTTGTAGTAGCACTGGGTATTTTGAGGCGAAAGCCTTCCGAGGTAAGCACTTTTTCTCCATTGCCGGGTTCAAAATCTGTTTGTAACCAGTTACGCACAGTTGCTATATCCGGAGTTGGAATTTCTAAATAAAGGATTTCTCTCATCTTTTCCTGACATCTCCGATCAATCTACTCACTAAGACAGATTTTATTAAGGCACAAAGTAAGGTACACTCCGCCCTAACTAGCTTCGTAAAGATTCAGTGAAGAAATTTTAAGAGTTTGTCAAATTTATTGTTCATTTTGTATTTCTGTAAACCCACGCCATGAATTATCCCATTCCAGACAGTCCCCAAGAAATTATTGACCTACGACAACAGCCGATTGATGAAGAACTAGTTGCTAGTGCGATCGCTGGAGTTATTAAAATTGTCCGCGCTCAAGGTCAATCTTTGGAAGAATTAACCGCTCAGTTGCTAGCAGATGATTCACTGCTGGATCAGCAACAACGTCGCTGGTTGAGCCAATTAGTAGCTCAATCCTGGGAAAATTTCTCCTAAAACCTTGTATATGATAAAGTTTTTGTCGCAGCATTAGATTTCTAGGTCTGTACCTAAATGTTAGCGATGCCTGCGGCGGGCTGCGCCTACGCATTTTAGGTATAGGAGTAACATGCCTAGAATTGGCAATTGGGTTGCTATTTTTGCATTTAAGGCACAAAAGGCACTAACTTAACCATATCAGCACTGGGCACTAGAAACTCAATCAGATGCGTCAAAGCCAGCCTAAAAATAGAATTACTCAAAACGGTTAGCCTTCTGGATTAGTTGCCAAATCAGCCAGTTTTTTTCAAGTAAATCGAAGGGTTGGAATTTCAATGTTTCATGTCGATTCACCTGATAACGATCATCGGCGCTAAACACATTGCTAATCTTACTGATGAAGGGTGATGTGGATTCTTCAGTTTTTTAGTGGTTCAGATAAGCCTTTTTCTCTTCCCCTGCACCTCTTACCGGCCTCAACGGATAATTCCCTTAAGTGAACCGTATTGGGTTAAAGGGCGGTTAAACGCCAAAAGTTAGATTCAAGTTTCTAACGCATTATCAGATTTTTTCTTTTCCCTAGTTGTTTAGGTAAGATTGTTTTTCACGAATCATTGAAAAGTATTTAAGTAAAACTTATAAAAAAAAACTAATTAATTTATATAGCTTATTTATTATCTTAACTGTCTTAACTGTCCTTGCATTCTTATTAAAAGTCTGAGACGTTAAGAAGCGTTAAGTGTGGTGTTATGCATTCCAAGCAATTTGGAGAGTTTAAACAATGATAACCACAACAGCTAGCAAATTAGCAGCAAATACCTGCAAGCTTGAGCAAGTCTTTGTTAGTGCTGGAAAACTGCCTATCAGCTACCTACAAGTGCAGACCGTTTAGTAATAGAGTTTAGGAATTGGTTCGATCGCTATTGTCACGGACAACTACCTTGGAGCGAAGTTGGAATCAATGTTTCACCAAAACGGAATATCAATAGCGATCGCCAGCAAATCCTTGATCGCTACAAACAACACACCCCAATACTGCTCGGTTAAGGATTTTTAACTCGGAATTGGGTTTGGGGTAAAGGTTAAAGGGTAAAGGTTAAAGGTTTTTTCTTTCCCCTTTCCCCCGCCCCTTATCCCCAGAGGGGGCCCCACCTTCCCCTTTTCCCCAAAACCCGACAAGTATTGCAACACACCCAACATTGTCGTAGCTGTCGAGAAGCATTTTTGGTTGTGCAACGCTTGCAAGCAGTGCTTTTAATCTACTTTGTGATTACTGTTTGCGCTGTTGCTCTCCTTCCCGATCTATGGTGTACACACAAGTATGAAATCGCTAATTAACCAATGTTTCACCCCACCCTAAACCTCCCCGATGCATTGGGGAGGGAACTAGATTTTTCTTGTTTCCCCTCTTGGCAAGGGGGGATTAAGGGGGGTAATTTGACTTGTGTGTACACCGTAGCCTTCCCGATGGATTACAACTGACTCTGGGTTTACCCTTAATAGCGATCGCACTATTAGGTCTAGGAGCTTACGCTTGGGTGAGATTCTGGGTTCATCCAAGATTTTACTTTGTGGACTACATCCATGCACACAGATAGAAGCAACTTTCAGGCACTTTTGCAGTAGTTCCCTGCTGAAATTCAATAAATGAGCCAACAGATACTCACAAGATGAATATATTAATTATCCTGGGTGAAGTCATATTTTTAATAGTCTTTTTCTCGCTGTTGAACTGGCTGATTGGCATAATCTTTAAGCAGGTTACTAAAGTTTCTTGGCTTCAAGGAATAACTGCAAATATCACATTCCTGCGCCGGAGTATCAGCAGACTTTTAATTTTAATTTCTGTGATTCTATGTCTTGTGCTGATTGGTGTGAATGGGATGGTGATTTATCGAGGTGGAAACCTTCAGGAATTTCAACTTAATCTTATTCGCAGTCTTCCTACTCAATTTTGGATCAATATTTTTACGGCAAGCTTGAAAAGTGTAAGTTTGCTATTGCTAGTTAAATTTAGCATACCACCTTTAAAGCGTGGTATAGATTGGGTCTGCAATTACGCAAAGAGAGCCGATCAAATAAAAGCTAATGATGAGAGTACTGAGGCTTTTTTTAAAGTTTTAAAAAGAATTATTATTCATACTCTCTGGATATCTTCTTTTATCATCTGTGCTAAATTTCTCTACCTCCCAGAAGTCATTCCCAAGTATATTTACATCGCTTTAAAAATATACATCATAATTACAATTGGTTTACTAATTATTAAAGCTGTTACTACCATAGTTGATACTCTCGACGCACTGAGTCTTAAATACTCTAATTCTGACAATCTACTGCGTTTATACGAGCGTTTATGCCATTTAATTCCCCTCTTCAAAAAATGTTTGGAATACATCCTCTATGTTGGCATAGTAAATCTTGTTGTTCCAGAAATAGAATTTATCGCTTGGATAAATGCTTATACACCTAGAATTGTGCAGATTATTGGGGTTTATTTTATTAGCAATGTTTTGATTGAAGTCGCTTACTTTATTCTTGATGAGTTCTATTTAAGAACTACAAATTTAAATGACTCACAGCAACAGAAACGGCTGACGCTGATTCCCTTAATACGGAGTTTTGCCAAATATTTCATCTACTTCACTGCCGGAGTTACTATACTCAAGCTGATTGGCATTGATCCTGCGCCTATATTAGCAGGTGCGGGAATTGTGGGTATAGCAGTTGGTCTTGGAGCGCAAAACCTAATTAATGATGTTGTTAGTGGATTTTTGATTTTATTTGAAAACTATTACTTGGTTGGTGATTATGTTGAAGCCGGCAAAATGGAAGAGAGAAGTGTTGAGGGGATTGTAGAGGCGATTGAATTGCGAACCACTCACCTCCGTCATCCTGATGGTCAATTGCAAATTATTCGTAATGGGGATATTGGATCAATTGTCAATTTCTCTAAACAGTATATATATGCAAGAGTGGAAGTTAGCGTTTCATATAACTCCAATTTAGATCATGTGTATAGAGTGGTTGACAAGGTAGGACAGGAGTTAAAGGCGGATGAACAGGATGTTATAGAACCCACGCGGGTAGCTGGAATAGAAAATTTCGGCGAGAATAACCTATTGCTGCTGACGCTGACAAAAGTCAAGCCTGGAAAACACCTTCATATTCAGCGTGTTCTCCGCAAGGTATTAAAGGATACTTTTAGTCAAGAAGAAATTGAAATTTGTGGTTTTTCCAAGAATTGATACTAATAGGGTTGCACGAAAAAGGGAGGCGATCGCCTCCCTTTTTCATTGATCAGTGTAAAATTTATTTACACCATTGAGTGCTATTTGTCAACTAGAAGCTTTCACCGCCGCTTCCGCTTGGGAGTGTAATAACAAACCGTATTCCAAGCCCTCCACCACAGCTTGATAGGAAGCCGCCAAAATATTGGTAGAAACCCCTACCGTCGTCCAGCGTTGGCGACCATTGCCCGATTCTACCAACACACGAGTTTTTGCCGCAGTGCCCGTGTGTCCGTTGAGAATCCGTACTTTGTAATCTGTCAAATCAAAGGTTGCAATTTGGGGATAAAAGTTCACCAAAGCCTTGCGTAACGCTGCATCCAAAGCTGCCACGGGGCCGTTACCTTCCGCCGCCTCCAAAATATTTTTCCCTTCAACAGCGACTTTGACAGTAGCTAGGGCATTGCTAGTTTCTTTCCCCTCAATCAAGTCACAGTGGACTTGGAAACCTTTGACTTCAAAAAACTTCTGGCGATCTCCCAAAGCTTCGTGCATCAACAGCACAAAACTAGCCTCGGCTGCTTCAAATTGAAATCCTTCACTCTCCAAATCTTTGAGGCGCTGGAGAATTTCCCTGGCCTCTGCCTTTTGCTGATCGAGTTCAATGCCAAAACTGCGGGCTTTGGCTAAAACATTGCTGAGTCCAGACTGTTCAGAAATCACAATGCGGCGACGATTTCCGACTTGTTCCGGTTGAATGTGTTCGTAAGTCAGGGGATTACGTTCCACAGCTGATACATGAATACCGCCCTTATGGGCAAAAGCCGAACGTCCCACAAAGGGAGCATGTTCATCTGGCGCGAGGTTGACGACCTCACTCACAAAACGACTAGCTTCTGTAAGTTGTGTGAGCTGGTCTTCTGTGATACAACTGTAACCCGCCTTCAGTTGTAAATTGGGAATTAACGAACAGAGGTTAGCATTACCGCAACGTTCACCATAACCGTTAATTGTGCCCTGTACCATCTTTGCCCCTGCCATCACGGCAGCTATTGCGTTAGCAACCGCCATTTCCGAATCGTTATGAGTATGAATTCCAATTTGGGGCATTGGGGATTGGGCATTGGGCATTGGTGATTGGGTAGATTCTTTCCCCATGCCCCATGCCCCATGCCCCATGCCCCATTCCCCAGTCACCTTGACTACATCTTGAACAATTTGGCTAATTTCGTGTGGTAAAGTGCCACCATTGGTATCACAGAGGACTAGCCATTCAGCACCAGATGCGATCGCAGCCTCTAATGTCTGTAAAGCATAATCTCGATTGTGCTTGTAGCCATCAAACCAATGTTCGGCATCGTAGATAATGCGACGACCTTGAGAACGGAGGTACTCAATAGTGTCGCGAATCATCGCCAAATTTTCTTCTAATGTCGTCTTGAGTCCTGTTGTCACATGTAAATCCCAAGACTTACCAAAAATCGTTACCCAGCGAGTTCCCGCAGCCAAAATATCCTGTAGCATCGGTTCGGTGGCAGCAGTAGAATTGGGGCGTCGAGTCGAACAAAAAGCAACAATTTCAGCTTGTTTTAGCGGATCTTCTTGAAGTTGCCAGAAAAATTGTACATCCTTGGGATTGGCACCAGGCCAACCGCCTTCAATGAAGGGAATTCCCAGTTGATCAAGTCTACGGGCAATGCGTAACTTATCTTCTATCGATACCGATAGCCCCTCGCGCTGAGTGCCATCCCGTAGTGTAGTGTCATAGAGCCAAAGTTGAGGTGAGGAATTTGTGGTCATAAAACTGGGACCGACGAGACAACTTTCGAGGCAATGTGTCAATATACAACAAAAAGCCAGTTTGGCAATTTAAAAATGCCTAAAGTACTAGCTGAAGGTAAAACAATTGATTGCGAACAGGGAAGCAATCTCCGAAAAATTTTGCTGCAAAATAGTATTGAACTCTACAATGACGGTGCTAAGGTAATAAACTGTCGGGGCATTGGCAGTTGCGGTACCTGTACGGTTAAGGTAGAGGGCAAAGTATCAGCAGCGAATTGGCGTGATCGAGCACGGCGTTCGCTTCCTCCCCATTCTCCTACAACAGACTTGCGTTTAGCCTGTCAAACTCAGGTTTTGGGCGATGTGAAAGTGACAAAGTTTGATGGATTTTGGGGACAAGGTTCTCGAATAGTGTGGACACCAAAAGGTTAAAAAGGAGTTAAGACAAGATGGGTAGATGGACACCCTTAATTTTAATGGCTGGAGGTTTAGCCATTCTGCTTGGTACATTACTGGGCATCAACTTTCCTATGGGCGTACAAAGCGCTAACGCTCCCAGTGACAAGAAATCACAAGTCCTGCCAGCTAATATCAATGTTAATAGCAGTGCTGGCAGCAAGAATGAGGAAACTGCAACTGAAGGAAATGAAACTGCTGAAACTAACGAACCCAGACGTAGTATTGTAGCTCCAAGACCTGACAACAGGAGTAGCGTTGCTCAGAATCCTTCTGATGACTCAACATCACCTGCTGACAGTACAACAGATGGCACAGATACTTCTGGAACAGACACGCCATCAAGCGATGTCAATCAAGGCAACGAACCAATTCGAGCTTTATGGTAACTGAACAGTGCTAAGTTCTGTTAGCGGTAGCGGGGCGTTTAGCTCGTAACGAGTGCTGAGTAAAAAATAAAATTAATTGCACTCAGCATTCCTGATGAAGATAGATCCGTCTTTAGTTACGAGTTATAAGTTATAAGTTATGAGTTATTAGTTATGAGTTATTAGTTATGTACTAATGATAAATGGCTAATGATAGATGACTAATGACTAATGACTAATGACTAGTGAGACTGTAATTATTGGTGGCGGCGTTATTGGTTTAGCGATCGCCATTGAACTAAAACTGCGCGGGACACAGGTCACCGTGCTTTGTCGTGACTTCAAGGCTGCCGCTACCCACGCCGCCGCTGGGATGTTAGCACCAGATGCGGAAAACATTTCTAATGAGGCAATGCGCTCCTTATGTTGGCGATCGCGTGCTTTATATCCTGACTGGACGCGCAAATTAGAAGAACTGACCGGCTTAAATACTGGCTACCGTCCCTGCGGTATTCTCGCACCCCTCTTTGAAGAGGCAGGGCAGGGAGCAGGGAGCAGTGAGCAGGGGGAAAATTCCTCTCCTCTGCACCCTTCCCCCTGCCCCCCTGCCTATTCTCCGGCTTACTGGTTAACCAAAGAGGCAATTCATCAATATCAGCCAGGATTAGGAGCAGATGTAGTAGGTGGGTGGTGGTATCCTGAAGATGCACAAGTTGATAATAAGGCTCTAGCTCAGGTATTGTGGACGGCGGCTGAGTCTGTTGGTGTTGAACTGAAAGACGGGATTACAGTAGAAGCATTTTTACAGCAGCAGGGACAAGTAGTTGGCGTGCAAACCAATGCTGGAATAATTCGCGCCGCGCACTATGTTTTAGCTTCAGGTGCTTGGTCAAATGAATTGTTACCATTACCTGTACGTCCCCGAAAAGGACAAATGCTGAGTGTGAGAGTACCGGAATTTGTACCAGAATTGCCCTTAAAGCGAGTTTTATTTGGACAGAATATTTACATCGTACCAAGACGCGATCGCCTTGTTCTTGGGGCAACCAGCGAAGACGTTGGCTTCATCCCTGACAATACCCCAGAAGGTATTCAAAAATTACTACAAGCTGCTATCCGGCTGTATCCCCAACTTAAGCATTATCCCATCCAAGAATTCTGGTGGGGATTTCGCCCAGCCACCCCTGATGAGTTGCCCATCCTTGGCACTAGCCACTGTCAAAATTTAACCCTTGCTACTGGTCATTACCGCAACGGAATTCTACTTGCGCCCATAACCGCCGCATTGATTGCCGATTTCATTTTGGAACAAAAGTCTGACCCTCTGCTTTCAGATTTTCACTATTCGCGCTTCCAGTCCAAGCCATCTACCTCCACCCCAATGCTGACTAACTCTGCCAATTTCTCTAATGGGCACCGTACCCTAGACACGATGAATCGCGTTTCTACAGATTCCCCATTAATTATTGCTGGTAAAACCTTTCAATCTCGTTTGATGACGGGAACTGGTAAGTATCGCAGCATTGAGGAAATGCAGCAAAGCGTCGCTGCTAGCGATTGCCAGATTGTCACCGTAGCAGTACGACGGGTACAAACCAAGGCCCCCGGACATGAAGGTTTAGCTGAAGCCTTAGATTGGACAAAAATCTGGATGTTGCCCAATACCGCAGGTTGTCAAACTGCTGAAGAGGCGATTCGGGTAGCGCGTTTAGGGCGAGAAATGGCGAAATTGTTGGGACAGGAAGACAATAACTTTATCAAGTTAGAAGTAATACCAGACCTTAAGTATTTACTTCCAGATCCAATCGGGACGCTGCAAGCCGCAGAACAATTAGTCAAAGAAGGTTTTGCAGTATTGCCTTATATCAACGCTGACCCCATGTTAGCCAAGCGCTTAGAAGAAGTAGGCTGTGCTACGGTAATGCCTTTGGCATCGCCAATTGGATCTGGACAAGGGCTGAAAACAACCGCCAATATCCAAATCATCATCGAAAATGCAGGTGTACCAGTGGTGGTAGATGCAGGTATTGGTTCACCCTCAGAAGCCGCTCAGGCAATGGAATTGGGAGCAGATGCCTTGTTGATTAATAGTGCGATCGCACTTTCTCCAAACCCAGCAGCAATGGCTCGTGCGATGAATTTAGCAACAGTCGCCGGTCGTCTAGCATACCTTGCTGGCAGGATGCCTATTAAAGACTACGCCAGTCCTAGTTCACCTCTAACTGGAACAATTACTAGTTAGGGAATGGGGAATGGGGAATGGGGAATGGGGAATGGGGAATGGGGAATGGGGAATGGGAGAAGAGTGTTTTCCCCTTTTCCCCCCGCACCCCACTCCCTCTGCCTCTTTTCAATGCCCCATGCCCAATGCCCCATGCCCCAATAATGTAACGATTTGTCTAGCAGTTTCAGAGCGGATCTAGCATTTATGTAACATTAAATGAACAATAAAGATAAAGGAATTAATTCATGCCCTATACGAATGAAGAAGGCGGTCTTCTGAATAATTTTGCCCGTGAACCAAAGATTTATCAAGCAGAACCTCCCACGGAAGGGCAAAAACGAACTTATATCTTACTAGGAATCGCTGCTACAGCTTTGGTTGTCGGTTTGATTCTAGTCGCCTTCTTTGTTTCTAAGAGCAGTTGAGCATAAAACATTTTAATAAAATTTCAACTTTTTTATAGTTTTTCAGGTTCCAATCTTAAGAGGGGCCTGCTTTTTTATTTTTTGTTAAAATTGAATTAGCAATTAAAGTATAATTACATACTTTATTATTTATGTAGAGATGAAGGCTTAGTTTATCCTAAGCAGCACAATATCTACTTAAAAATAATTTTTATTATGAGTTTAGTCCACTTGGATGCACCCAGAAAGGTGATATACACTGCAATACTTGTCGGTTAAGGGGAAAAGGGGAAGGGGAAAGGGGAAAGGGGAAAGAAAAAACCTTTAACCTTTACCCTTTAACCTTTTCCCCAAACCCAATTCCGAGTTAAAAATCCTTAACCGAGAAGTATTGATATACACTGTGTTTTGGCTCTTTAGCCGCTATGAGCGTGAATGATACTGCACACAACAATAATTCTACTTGGAATCGGCAAGTATACCACCGCCTGAAACTTGCCCTAAGTCTTGGTTTACGACGACAACTTTTTTTAGCTGTATGTGATGATTTACACTTAAGAAATCAGGTAGCAGCCCGTTTGCATTCTACATTGGCTTATCCTGTTGGACAGGTGCTATATCAGTCATCAAATGCTCAGGAAAATAGCACTCCAGCTTATCCGCGATTAGTCACATTGCGTTTGAATTTAAATGATCCCGATCCCATAGTCCAGATTAATCAATGGTTGGCTAATTATCCCCCGCCAATTGTTGGGGCATCAAAAGATACGCCTGGAAGACCTTTTCCAGTACCAGCATTTCAGATTGTAGGCGTGGAGCATCTCACCAAGCAACCAGTTGCGACACAGCGTTTGTTTTTGCACTATCTCCGCTTAAGCGAACAATATTTTTCTACACAAGAATCCGGCAGATTCTTAGAATCTAACTTACTGTTGTGGATACCGCGCCCTTGGTTATCTGCTATTAAGCAATCAGCACCACAATTTTGGCGTTCCAGGACTGGTGTATTTGTGTTTGCTGGAGAACCCACACCAGCAACTCAGAATTCCGGCTATCCAGAACGTTTTTCTAATTCCAGAAGTTTGGATTTAGGAAATATTGAGCAGTCGATTTTAGATGAATCAGTTAACCAAGAAGAACTTAGAACCGCAGCCACCGGGTTAAACTTTGAAAATAATTCCGATTTCCCCGCAGAGATACAAGGGAATGGCATACATAAAACCCAGGAAGTTTCGCCGTCAACAGCAGATTTATTGAAGGTTGCGCCACAACAGCAGGAATCTACTACTAGATATGGTAGTGGGAGTAATAATCAATCGCTGTCGTCTTTATCTTATGTTAGTAGTGAGTTAACGGAGCTAGTAATCGCAACAATCAACACAAATACTACTCAAAATACTGAGAATTATTTACAACCGCAGCAGATTTTGTTGGAGATTGAAAAATTACACGAAAATCTTGTTTCAGCGGAGATACTGGCAGAAGCTTATCATCGATTGGGTACTTTATACCGTCTTCGGATTGAACAAGGAGAGTCAACCCTAGAAAACCTGATGGTAGCAATTATTGCCTATCAGGAAGCAATTAGCTATGACGAAAGCTCACCGCAACTCCCAGATATCTTGAATGATTTGGGTACACTTTACTGGATGTTATACCGTACACCACCCAATTCGGAGGAAGGACAAACTTATATAGATCAGGCAATAGAATTTTATCAGTTGGCGTTAAAGATGATTTCGCCCCAGACACATTTGGAAACTTACGCTCGTGTGCAAAATAATTTGGGGACTGCTTATGGTGACTTAGCTCGTTTTTCTCACCCATCTGAAAATTGGCAGCAAGCAATTTTAGCTTACAGTGAAGCACTCAGCTATCGTACAGCCGATATGGATTCATTAAAGTATGCGGCTTGCCAGAACAATTTGGGTACTGCTTATTGGCATCTGGGTCAATATAATCAACCGATTGTACATTTAAAGAAAGCGATCGCAGCTTACAATGAAGCACTTGTACACTACAACCCCGAAGAGGAGCCGCTTAAGTATGGCATGATTCAAAATAATATCGGTACTGCCTGTTGGAATCTGGCACAATACGAACAACCTGCCCAAAATCTCCAGCGAGCTATAGTTGTCTACACCGATGCTCTCAAGTATCGCACTCCAGCTAATGTTCCCAGTGCTTGCGCCGCTACACAAAATAATCTGGGTACTGCCTACTGGCATCTAGCAAACCTATCTCAGACAACTAAAGAGGCACGGCAAAAGTATCTGAAATTATGTATCAGCGCTTATGAAGAAGCTATAGCTTTGGCTCACTCACTTAGCGGGACTTCTTTAAGTTTTGATTTGCTTGCCTCTTATAATAATTTGGGACTAGCCCATTATCAGCTAGTAATAGATAAGTCTTTTAATGGCGATAAAGCAATACGTTCTCAACACTTAGAAATAGCATTAGATAACCATTTACAAGCCTTAAAGGGATTAAGTAAACAACCAGAGGCTTATCAAACAACCTTCGCTTATGTGGTGAAAACTATTCGTGCTTTTCATAATGAATTAGGGATACAGGGGCAAAATCTAGCTTTATCTAAAGTTCCTAGTCAGTTGTTACCAGAGATTTTGTCAAAATTGTGAAGAAGGCAGGAGGCAGGAGGCAGGAGGCAGGAGGTAGGAGGTAGAAACTCTCTATAATCTGATGCGTGAGTCCTGCATGTTGTACTTCAGTTACTTGCAAACTGCTGCAATTATAAATAAAAATTTAGAGAAGCTATTAATAGCTTCTCTAAAAGGGTTTGACGTTTTTTGAGATAAATCTATGCAGGGTTAGGTTGAGTTCGACTTTGAAGTAGCTGGATAATTGCAGCTTTTTCTAAGATTCCAACTAGAACGCCATTCTCACGAATCACGGGAAGTACAGATAGCTTTTGTTGTTCGAGTAGCTGCATGACTTCCAGCAGAGGTTGATCGGATTGAACTGTGGTAGATTCAGTAATTGGTCGCATGACTTCTTTAACTTGAGTTTCTGACCACATTACTGTTGGGATGCTTCGTAAATTATCAACTGCGATCGCACCTACTAATTGTCCATCATCATCAGTCACTAAGAACCGATGCCAGTTTTGCCCACTGATGACTCGCTCATCGGCAAACTCTCTTAAGCTAAGATTACCAGATACAATCGGGCTGTCATGAGTTACAGCATCTTCGGCTGTCAAACCTGTGAGTTTTTCTTGCACTCTGGCAAATTGAGCCGCATTACCAGCATTTTGCAACAAGAAGAAGCCAATTAACAAATTCCAGATGTTACCGAAGTTGCCAAAGAATAGTAGGGGAACTATACCTGAAAGAATTGCTACCCAACCAAAGATTTGCCCAACTCGACTAGCAAAGGTGACACCTTTATAAGGATTACCTGTAATTTTCCAAACGATGGATTTCAGTATATTTCCGCCATCTAAAGGTAAGCCAGGAATCAGGTTAAATAGAGCTAGTGCCAAGTTAACAGAAGCTAGAACACCAAGAATTGCAGCTAACGGCCCTGATGCAGTGGTAGTAACACCAATCGCTGTAACGATACCGCACAATAGTAGACTTACTATTGGCCCTGCGATCGCAACCCAGAAAGCCTCACCTGGGGTTTTCGACTCTTTTTCTAAACTCGCCAAACCGCCAAATATAAACAGTGTGATGGATTTTACATCAATCCCCTGACGAATAGCAACGAAACTGTGGCCTAATTCATGGGCGACGACAGAGGCAAATAACATCAGCGCTGTCATCAATCCTAGTAGCAAAGCTAATCCCGCAGATAATTGGGGAAATTGTGCCGCCAGTCCACCGCTATAACTCCAAGTTACTAAACCCAGAACTAAAAACCAGGACGGATGGATATAGAAGGGAATTCCGAAGAGATTACCAACGCGAATTGTGCCATTCATGTCGTTCACCTTTGATTTCAGCTTTGAGAAGTTTGTTTTTGTCCTTCTCGATGTCTCTAGTGTAACGAAAGGTTAAGATATTTTAATCTTCGTGACGGTAGTGGTGTCCGTCTGTAAAGGTGCGGTTATTGGTAATCAGGAGGCAGGAGGAAAGAAGTTACTAACAAAAAGTTGTGAGTATAGCACAATACAGTTCAGATAAGACCAAAACACTTGTAGAGACGGCGATTTATCGCGTCTCGAAAACCCACAATTTTGTACAATTAGCCCCTAACTCAAGCGCATTAGGGTATAGCAGCCCACTAGTATAAAAAAATTGTATCAAGAGGCGCTGTCGATGTGATCCAAAGCGTCCTCGATCCTTAAGTGTCGATTCCTTCTGCCTCCTGCCTTCTCACTACCTCTCAATGGCTACATCAGGCAGGCGACTCCATTCATTCCAAGAGCCATCGTAATTCCGAACATTGGGATAGCCCAATAAATACTTCAAGACAAACCAGGTATATCCAGAACGCCCGCCGATGGCACAGTAGGGAAACACTTCCTTATCAGCTGTAATCCCCTTACTGTGATAAAGATTTTTCAATTCGTTGAATGATTTAAAAGTTCCATCCTCGTTGAGAGTTAAGATATGCTCAAGATGGACTGCACCTGGAATATGTCCAGTACGTTCACCTTCTTTTGGTGGTTGATCGAAAAACCACTCACCACAGTATTCTTGAATTGTTCGGACATCTAACAACACGCAATCGCTTCGACCTATCGATGCCTGAACTTCATTATGTAATACTCGCAGATGAGCATCAATACCTCTGGCACGGTAATCAGTAGAAGCAAACGTAGATAACTCAGTTGCTAGTGGACAACCTTCTGATTTCCATTTTTGATAGCCGCCATTGAGAACTCGTACATTTTCGTGCCCAAAGACTTTCAATAACCAGAAAATCCAGGCTCCTGTTCCCGGATAACTGCCATAAGCAATCACTGTGGTGTCATTGGTGATGCCTGAACGTGCCATCAGCTTCTCAAAAGCGATCGCATCCCAATTCACCTTCAAATCAGGCAATAGTAAATCTCTAAAGAAGTTCCAGAAGACAGCACCAGGTATGTGAGCATTTTTGTATGGCTTTGGGCTGATATCCACTTCAATAATACGGACATTTGGATCGTTGAGATGATCTGCAAGCCACTGGGTATCAACGAGAACTGATGGATCGGCGTATTGAGACACTTTTATTTCTCCTGTAATAGCGTGAAAAGAATTGAAACTTGTGTTTTCTCAACGATTTAGTCTTGGTTGTGGTTGGGAAATACGATGTGCGATGTCCGATGCACTAGGGTTGTGGAAATAGAGAATAAGGAAAAGCCGATGAGTGGATGGAACACTGCTAGAGGAAAAGGAGTGTGTAAATGGATTGTGAGAAATTGCAGTCCTAGCAGTACTGGCATACTTGCTGTAAGGCTTTGGATTCTTCGAGGAAACGGAATTAAAAACACCCATACCAATAAAATTAGTGAGAGTCCGCTATATCCTCGCACGAGCCAAATATGTAGATTCCACCAATCAGAGTTGTAAAAGTAAGCCATTCCAACACTGAATACTTGGGTTGCTAAACAGAGATTGAAAAACACTGCTGCGATAAAAAAACTGATTTGAATCCAGCGCTCGGATCTCTGTGTATCATCAATGCCAGAATTTACATTCATGGTTAAGTAATCCAAAAAAGCAAACAAATAGTCATTGGTCATTGATGAATGGCACTAAGTAAAGATACAGCCCTTGCTCTAACTGGTTCCCAGCCTAGAGGCTGGGAAACCATTCTGGGAGGCTCCGCCTCCAGTAGCTTGACAAGAGGCAGAGCCTCTTTAAATGCATTCCCAGCCTCCAGGCTGGGAACAAGACGACACAAGCCTTTGGGCTTTTCTTAGTGCCATTCGGTCATTGATAAAGAGTTTGTTAGTACATACCTTGCAAGAGAGTGGCTAAAAAACTAATGACAAATGACAAAAGCTAGGATAAGTCTGGTTGTTATACTGCGCCTAGACCTCGAAAGGGTACAATTTGCCAATCATGATTGCATTACAAACTCTATTTCATGCAATTGCTCAAGCTAAAGATGAACAGATGTTGCGATCGCACATATCCGTAGAAGTGAGTGAGTATTTTTCAGCTACACGATGTGGGCTGTTCTTCTTTGCCCAAATTTCTCAAATTGACAGCAAGATTCAAAAAACACTGCAAATTGCATTATCACCGCAATACAATCCAGTTGCACGCTACTTGCTAGAACGCCATGCCCCTGTTCATGAAGCTTTGGTAGTAGAACCTAAGACATGGAAGTTGATTTGTCCTCGTGCTGACCACTGGCACGTCATGGCAGGGCCAATTGTCAATAATGGTAAGTTAGTGGGCGTGGTAGGTTTGACCCGTGAGCAAGGAATGCCTGCATTTGATTCACAAAATCTCACAGATTTAAGTGCCATTTGTCTGCACATTTCTACTTGGGTGGCAATGGCGAGATTGCAACAACCACTATTACAGACAGAGCTTTTAACACCTCGTGAAATGCAAATTGCTTCCTTAGTGGCTCAAGGACAAACCAATGCAGAAATTAGTGCTGAACTTTGGATTACTGAAAACTCTGTCAAGCAAGCCTTAAAAAGGATGTTTCGCAAGCTTGAGGTTTCATCTCGTACTCACATGGTTGCAAAGCTTTCCACTGTTTCAAAATAAATGACCTTTTATTCGCTTCATTTCCCCCTGACAACCATTTTTATGAAATATTAAACTGAAACGCTATCAGGGGGGAGATTTTCTGGCTTAAGCATTCACTTATGCTGCAATTGTCTCCATCTGCTGAGAACTTTTCTGCAACATCTGGACAATTATATCAGCGGGAACAGGACAACTGAAATAGAAACCCTGACCTTCGTGACATCCCTGCATTTGCAGGTAGTCAAGCTGTTCTTGGGTTTCCACACCCTCTGCGGTGATTTTCAACCGGAGGCTCTTTGCGAGGGCAATAATGGCATCAGTGACGGCGGCGCTATCAGGATTGGACATGACATCTTGTACAAATGACTGATCAATCTTGAGCATATTCACGGGAAAGCGCTTCAAGTAGTTGAGGGAAGAATAACCAGTGCCGAAGTCATCTAGTGCCAACCATATACCCAGTTCTCGTAATTCTTTTAAAGTTTTAACCGATCGCTCCATGTCAGCCATCAAGAAGCTTTCTGTCACTTCCAGTTCCAAGCAAGATGCTGGGAGTTCCGTCTCCTCAAGGACTTGGCTGACGATTTCAACTAGATGCGGTTGTTCAAACTGTCGAGCTGACAGATTCACAGATATCCGAATTGGGGTAAATCCAGCAAGTTGCCAAGCACGGTTTTGGGCACAAGCAGTTCGCAAAACCCATTCATCAATTTGTACGATCAAACCATTGGCTTCTGCGATCGGAATAAATTTTGCAGGAGAAATCAAACCTAATGTAGGATGCTGCCAGCGAACCAATGCTTCCATCGCTGTAATTTGTCTGCTGTGTAAATCAATCAGAGGTTGATAATAAACCAGCATTTCATTACGCTTAAGCGCTCCATATAATTCATTTTCTAAACTCAGTCGCTCCTGTAACTGAGCATTAATTTCCGGCGAATAGAATTGGTATTGGCTACGCCCTTGCTGTTTCGCCTGGTACAGTGCCATGTGAGCCTGTTGCAAGAGTTGATCTACGCTATTACGATCATTTAGTCCATTAATTGTAATGCCGATACTAGCGGTGATATGAATCAAGTTACCCTCTAAAGAAAAAGGTTTACTCAGAGTACTTAACAGCAACTGAGATAGCTTAATCACACTTTCAAAAGAAACAATTTCTATGCGGGCGATGGCAAATTCATCTCCGCTTAAATGGGCAAGAATATCTGTTTTCGCCACACAGTTTGATAATCTCTGGGCAACTGTTCTTAACAACAAATTTGTTGTCTGAGGCTCCAACCCATGACTCATACCAGTGAAATCATCAATACTCAGCAAAAAGACAGCGACAAGGCGCTGGTTGTTTTCAGGTTGAGATAGGGTCTGATAGAGGCGATCGCGAAATAAATCACGATTGGCTAATCCAGTTAGATCATCATAATTACTGATGTAGTGAATTAATTCATCTAATTTGTGAAGAGTTTGTGAGGTATCCGCCATCAATGTACCCGCTTCATCAGCAAATTCTGTGGGCAATCCAGGTAGGGTTTTGGTGTTCAGATAATTTTGCAATGCAGCAGATGTCAAAATAACCGGTTTGAGGAGGTGGTGTATTGCGTAGAGGGTGGCAGCCGTACCTGCTAATGTCGCCAATAGAGCAACAATCATAACTCGCGCTGCCATCTCTAAGGAGTAAGAGTTTGAGATCACGAAACTGAAAAGTAAGGTCAAAAGTGGTACGTGAGTGCCCAAAAATGCCACCAACATGATTTTAGCGGTGTAACTTTTCTTGAGCCATCCGAAATTAGCTAGGAACGAGTACAGGTAGAGGTTGTTATTGAGCTTCATAAATTCTGTTTAATAGTTGGTAAATTAGTTCCGAGCTATGCTGACAAAAGAGGATTTTTGATTAATAATCCAGTGGAATTAGCTCTCATGGAACCCAACCCTGATCAGGTCATATATTATGATTCCCAATATCGCTTTCTACTTGATATGTATAACGATAAAGTTTCTGTAAAACTTATTCCAAAAGTGATTTCACAATCACTACTGAAATTATATTGATTGTTACACTATTAATATTTATTAGGTTGTCTTAATGTGATATATAGGAATCCGCTTTACGAATTTGCGTATGCAAGCAATTGGAAATAGGCAATTGGAAATAGGAAAGAAGGCTTATTAGTTGTACTGAGTTTTTTCAGAAATCAAATATGAGTCCTATGAAAAATCATTTTTTATAACGAACCGCAGAGGCGCAGAGAGAATAAAGAGATATTTTTAGCAATTAATTATTTAGGATTGCTATTTGTTGTAAAGGCACAGCAACGCTATGCCACTATTGGGTGGTCTATTTACCTGACAATTGCTGTAACAGATGCAATAAATTATTTCTGGCTATAGCCTGAAAAGAGCAGATTTGTAACTTGCTTTAACACCTTTAATGCTGTTAATGAACCTCGAATCAGCCGAGCAGCAGCAATGGGTTGTTGAAGCATTCCCATCGCTAAAGGAAAAGGGTTTAGGGAGCCATCAGAATTAATTGCTGATGTGAGATCGGGGATATTATGCTGACAATCATCGCTAACTACTCGCAGTATTGCTACGTCTACCCCAGCGGCATTGAAAAACTCTAGGGCGGTAAATCCTTCCATATCAACAACATCAGCCGCTAAAGTTTCACCCAAATGGCGTTTTTCGGCAGCAGACCAAATCACGCGATCGCTTGTCAGTGACTTGACTAAGGAGACTTTATCTGATATATAAGAGTGCAATTGTGCTGTAAAAGTGCGATCGCATTCTTGCCGCCTTCCCTGATAAATACAATCTTGATACAGCACAATATCACCAACTGTGTGGCGATCGCTTAGGCTGCCACATATACCCATAATCAGTACTCTGGATTTTGGAGCTATCAATTGGGATTGTTGCAGATATTTAAGCAAAGGCTTCATCCCAACAGGTATGGCTACTACTGTTGGGATAGAGCCAGTAACGCCGCTTAATCCGCGACACACAGCTTTATATTCTGCTCCTTGAGGCACCAGAATTGTGTTGATAAGTGGAAAATTAGACATTAGCGCTCTTGAGAGTCTGAATTCTGACTTCTGAATTCTTCATCTTTGAAGTTCGATTAAATATTGGTTCATTGAAAGCGACGGGAAACTCCATCCCCAGGTGTCTGTAGAGGGATAGTCGCCCCGTCGCTTGGGGCATTGGGCATTGGTATGTTCTTTCCCATGCCCCATGCCCCATGCCCGATTCCCCATGCCCAAAAACTCCATCCCGCAAGTGGCGTGGAGTTTTTCATATTTGAGTGACAATAAGTAATATTACCGTTTGGTGAGGATCAAAACTCGCAAACCAAAGCCGATTGCTGTAGCATGACTAAATAATTGTGTCACCCACACGATAATTTTCCAAGATGGTAAAGCTTCGTAACTCAAAATCCGCACGAGAACTCTTCAATATCTCTAAATTGGCGATTCAATTTTCGTGGCTGACGGTGAGTTTTTGGATTGCCGTAACGGTAGCTGGTGTTCTGGCTTTCAGTTCTCTTAAGTATGCTTTGTTTCCAGATATTACATTTCCAGTGGTGGTTGTAAATGCTACAGCCCCCCTGACAACTGCCCTGGATACAGAGGCGAAGCTCACCCAACCCCTAGAAGAACGCCTCCGCTCCCTAGAAGGACTGGAGAATATCCGTTCATCTACTTATCCTAGTCAAACAGCCGTTGCCCTCTCTTTTGCCGTTGGAACTAATTTAGAAACATCAACAAAAGAAGTTGAAGCTGCTCTCAAGCAGTTGACTCTACCTCAAGGAGCAACTTCCAAAATTATTCCCCTGAATCTAAACGAGTCAGCCGCCATTAGCTATGCCATTGAGAGTCCGACGCGGAATCTCACAGATTTGACAAAATTGGCGCAAGATGAAATTGTCAGTGCGATCGCTAAACTACCAGGAGTTCTGAAAGTTTCATTGCTAGGCGCTGCTACTGCAACTCCTCCGGTAAATCCAGCGAATGCGAGTGCAGCGGCTCTACCCCAGGGTGGCGCAACATTAGTCAGGTTTAATGGCCAAGATGCACTGGCATTTCAGGTAATCAAACGCGGTAGCGCTAACACCTTAGAAGTAGTGAGTCTAGTTGAAAAAGAAGTTCAAAGGCTACGCTCTACCCTCAAGGATGTTAACCTCACTTTAGCTGCCACCCAAGCAGAATATATCCGCCAAGCCACTCAGTCAACAATCGATGCGCTGATGGAAGCCGTTGTCTTGTCGATAGTGGTAATTTTTCCTTTTTTATGGAATTGGCGGGCAACTCTCATCTCTGCTTTGGCGATTCCGACATCTTTGTTGGCGACGTTTATCGTCATGGCAATTTTTGGCTTCAACCTAGAAACGATTACATTGTTGGCTTTGGCCTTAGTTATTGGCAGTGTCATCGATGATGCGATCATCGATGTCGAAAACATCATGCGGCACATTGATGAAGGGGAAACTCCTCGCCAAGCCGCTTTTTCAGCTACAGATGAAATTGGCTTAACAGTCATCGCCACCACTGCTACAGCAGTAGCGGTTTTTTTGCCCATTGGTTTGATGGGAGGAGTCATCGGACAGTTCTTCAAGCCATTTGGAATCACAGTTTCAGCAGCCATGATTGCTTCAACATTGGTTGCCCGTACATTGTCACCAGCCTTAGCCACTTATTGGTTAAAACCTGCTAATTCAACTCCCCAACACCGCCAGGAAGCAAACATCTGGGCGAATTTTACCCGATTTTACAGAAACTTACTCCACTGGTCTTTAAACCACCGCAAGACAGTCGTCGCATTAGCCATACTTAGTTTTATTGCAGGTATGGCACTGAGTCTACTAATTCCCAAAGGATTTATTCCGAAATTAGATCGCGGCGAGTTCAATATTACTTACACCGCCCCCTTGCCGAGTATTCCTGGTAGAGCAGAGGGACAGGGGAAAGATTCTAGTCTCCAATCCCCAATCCCCAATCCCCAATCCCCAATCCCCCAATCTCCCATTCCCCATCCCCAACCCCTTAAACGATTCCCTAGAGGTTGCTAAGAAACTAGAAGATGTAGTGAGAAAATCTCCAGTAGTGGAAACAGTCTTTACTACTGTTGGTTCTCGTGAAGGTGAACCAAATAAAGGTACGCTTTATGTGAAGCTCAAAGAAGACCGCAATATCAAGACTGCGGAAGTACAAGACCAATTACGCTCGTCTTTGCCTAATCTGCCTGGTGTGAGTACCAGTGTGGAAGATATTCAATTTGTTGACACTGGTGGACAAAAACCTTTACAGGCGTCACTACGAGGCGATAACCTCCAAAGCCTCAGCAAAGCTGCCCAGGCAATTAAAGAGCGCATTGAGAAACTACCGGGATTTGCTGATGTGACTGTAACAAGTGAAACAAATCCACAGGGTACAGTTTTTCAAATTGAGCGGCTCAACAATCAAAGGGTCGCCTATATCAGTGCCAATTTGGGCAGAGATTTGTCTTTAGGTAGTGCCACAGACCAATTGGTAGCGGAAGCCAAAGCAGTGTTACCTGCTGGTGTAACTTTAGACTTGGGAGGAGATTCTGCCCGCCAAGGTGAAGTATTTGCTAGTTTTGGCACTACTTTGGTATTATCAGCACTCTGTATTGTTGTGGTGCTGATTTTGCTGTTCAAAAGCTGGATAGACCCAGTAGTTATTGGTGTTTCTTTACCCTTATCAATTGTGGGGGCCATGCTGGCCTTGCTCTTTACCAAGAGTGACTTTGGCATGATCTCGCTGATTGGTTTTGTATTTTTGTTGGGACTAGCAAACAAAAATGCCATCTTACTGGTAGATTACATCAACCAACTCCGTAAATCTGGCTTAGACCGCACAGAGGCAATCCTCAGAGCAGGGCCAGTGCGCCTCAGACCAATTATGATGACCACAGCCTCCACCCTCTTAGGAATGCTACCGATCGCATTGGGTTTTGGTGCTGGTTCTGAATTGCGATCGCCAATGGCTGTTGCGATCGCTGGTGGACTCGTAACTTCAACTATCCTCAGTTTAATTGTCGTGCCAGTCGTCTACAGTATTTTGGATGATTGGTTTCCTCGATTTCAGAAGCAGGGGAGCAGGGGAGCAGGGGAGCAGGGGGGAAGTTGATGCAAGTCTTTGTCACGGGGGGTACTGGTTTTATTGGCGCTCACTTGGTACGGTTGCTTCTGCAACAGGGATATACAGTAAAAGCGCTGGTACGCTCAAGCAGTAATTTGGAGAACCTACGCGGTTTGGATGTGGAAATTGTCAAAGGCGATTTGAATGATCCAAATCTCTGGCAACAAATGAGAGGTTGTAAATACCTATTTCATGTGGCAGCCCATTATTCTCTGTGGCAAACAGACCGAGAGTTACTCCACCGTCATAATGTCCTGGGTACGCGCAATATTTTGGCAGCCGCTCGCAAAGCTAACATTGAGCGCACCGTCTACACCAGCTCAGTGGCAGCAATTGGGGTAGGATCATCAGGGGAGGTTGTGGATGAAACACATCAGAGTCCCTTAGAAAAGTTGGTGGGTGACTACAAAAAGTCTAAGTTTCTGGCTGAACAAGAAGCCATGCAAGCCGTTGCTACAGGTCAGGAGGTAGTTATAGTCAATCCCAGCAGCCCCATTGGCTCGTTGGATATCAAGCCTACCCCGACGGGTGATATAATCCTGCGATTTTTGCGGCGACAAATGCCCTTTTACTTAGATACTGGTCTAAATTTTATCGATGTGCAAGATGTGGCATGGGGGCATTTACTGGCTTTGCAACGAGGTAAATCAGGCGATCGCTATATCTTAGGTCATCAAAACCTCAGTCTAAAGCAACTACTTGAACAACTCGCCGATATCACCGGTCTAAGCGCACCTCAACGAACCGTACCCCCTTGGTTACCCCTTAGCATTGCCTGGGTTGATGAAAAGATTCTCGCACCCTTGGGAAAATTGCCCTCAGTGCCATTGGATGGAGTTCGGATGGCGAAACAACCTATGTATTACGATGCTGCAAAGGCTGTCCGAGAGTTGGGTCTACCCCAATCTTCGCTGAATGGGGCACTCAAAAATGCTGTAGATTGGTTTGTTGCTCAGGGGTATGTCAACCCCTCTGGGAAATTCAAAATTCAAAATTCAAAATTCAAAATTGAAAACCCCACAGATAAATCTTGGGGTTGAGAAAGTGGTGCATTTATCTTTAAAAGAGGAGCGATCGCAACAATGGCAGTTAATCTACAACAAGCTATGGATATCGGGAAGTATCTTGTTACGCAGCGTTTGAAAGGACGTAAACGCTTCCCCTTAGTATTGATGTTGGAACCTCTTTTTCGGTGTAATCTAGCTTGTACGGGTTGTGGTAAAATCCAACATCCAAAGGAAATTTTAAAGCAAAATCTCACCCCAGAACAGTGCTTTGCCGCAGTGGAAGAGTGCGGCGCACCGGTTGTCTCAATTCCTGGGGGAGAACCTCTGCTACATCCCCAGATTGATGAGATTGTTCAGGGATTAATTGAGCGCAAGAAATATATTTACTTGTGTACCAATGGTTTGCTGTTAGAAAAGAGTCTAGATAAGTTTCAACCTTCCCCTTATCTAACTTTTAGTGTGCATTTAGATGGAATGCGGGAGTTGCATGATCAGTGTGTCGATCGCCAAGGTGTTTTTGATATTGCTGTCAAAGCCATTCGCGCCGCTAAAGCTAAAGGCTTTCGTGTTACAACTAACACCACTATATTTGAGGGGACTAAACCCCAAGATATGCAAGAGTTCTTCAACTTTCTGGAAACACTAAATACTGACGGGATGATGATTTCTCCCGGCTATAGTTACGAGTGGGCACCAGATCAAGATCATTTTCTCCACCGTGAACAAACCCGCGCCCTCTTCCGAGAAATTCTGGCTCCATACAAAAGTGGTGAGAAAAACTGGAACTTCAATCACAATCCGCTGTTCCTAGATTTTCTCACTGGCGAGAAGGACTACGAATGTACGCCTTGGGGTAGCCCTAGTTATAGCGTTCTCGGTTGGCAAAAACCTTGCTATCTGCTGAACGAAGGTTATTACTCTACCTTCAAGGAATTACTGGCACAAACTGACTGGAGTCAATACGGCCAGAAGAGTGGTAATCCCAAGTGTGCCGATTGTATGGTTCACTGCGGCTACGAACCCACCGCCGCAATGGATGCAATGCAACCGCAAAATATGGCACGCGCCCTTGGCAGTGTGTTTGGCAGGAATTAGTAGGTATTAAATAGTACATACTAAGGGTGCGATGCCTGCCTGCTCACAATACGTATAATCGACTTTCTCGGATGCATCTTCCCGTTTATGTCTGCGGTGGTCGTTACGATGGTATGTCTTCTCCTGCTAATCTTGAGAAAATGTATAAAAAAATACCAGATGCGTATTTAGAGTTCTTTAAGGGTGGTCATCGCTTTCTTTACCAAGATACCCAAGCATTTAAGCGAATCATAGCGCAATATAGTTCAGATAAGACCAAAACACTTGTAGAGACGGCGATTTATCGCGTCTTGAAAACCCACAATTTCAATTTTGTACTATTAGCCCTTAACCCAAGCGTATTGAATCATAGCGTTTCTGCAAGATAAATTCGATTAGGTAATTGTACGATCGCATTGTTGACTCTGGCGATGAATCTGCGGTTGCAGTGACCTTGGCAGAAGCTAGAAGTAGCTAATATTACACAAATTTAGATTGCGATGCCTGCGGTGGGCTACGTCTACGCATTCTTTAAGGGATTTCCGTTGAAGGAGTTAGGAGTTAGGAGGCAGGAGGCAGGAGGCAGAAGGTCTTACCTCAGTTGGGGATTCAGACCCCTCTTGAATAAAAGCAACCAAATTTTTAATTTGGTGGGGGTCTTAAACCCAAGACCCATCTGGTCGCGGCAGGAAGCAGAAGAATACTGCCTATTTCATTAGCTTTTTAGCTTTTTTAAAACTGGAGAGTGATTTTTGTCATGCGGTACTAACGTCTCATAAACTAAAGAGACAAAGTGTTAACTTATGTAAATCAGATTAACAAACATAACAATAATTTGTAATAAATAATGATGCGGCAGCATTGTATAAAGAGAACTTGGAAGTAAAAAACAACATCTTAATCAGGTTTTCCAGTCGTTCGCAGAAGTTTGAAGTTTTCTAACAAAAGTTTTAATCTGAAAGCCTGGAGATCGTAAACTTATTCCGTTGGATGTCTGTTTTAGACCTTTCGTAACTCGTCAGGCAGTGCTGACATCGAAAAATAAACTGAACCATTCAGTTTTGAGTCCAATTATTCTTAACCGAGCAAATTAGGAGATTTAACGCAATGGTTTTAGATGCATTTGCAAAAGTAGTTTCCCAAGCTGATACACGTGGGGAATATCTCTCCGATGCACAATTGGATGCATTGAGCGAACTAGTCAAAGATGGTAACAAGCGTGCAGATGCTGTTAACCGTATTACCAGCAATGCATCAGCTCTTGTTGCTGCTGCGGCTCGTGATTTGTGGGCAGAACAACCCCAATTGATCACTCCCGGTGGTAATGCTTACACCAGCCGTCGTGCAGCTGCTTGTATCAGAGACTTGGACATCATTCTTCGCTATATCACCTACGCTATCTTTGCTGGCGATTCCAGCGTGCTAGATGACCGCGCCCTCAATGGCTTGCGTGAAACCTACTTAGCATTGGGAACCCCAGGAGCTTCAGTTGCTGTTGGTATTCAAAAGCTGAAAGCAGCTTCTTTGGCAATTGTTAACGACACAAACAACATCACCAGAGGCGATTGCAGTGCTTTGGCATCTGAAATAGCTAGCTATTTTGATCGTGCTGCTGCTGCTGTTGCTTAAGCAAAGCTTGCATTGCTGAATGTTGACTAAATAATTGTCCATCCATAGGACAAAACAAAATTTCAACCATAACGTTTGTAAAAGGGAAATACCAAAAATGACAAAAACACCTCTAACTGAAGCAATTGCATCAGCAGATTCTCAAGGTCGCTACCTCAGCAGCACCGAAATTCAAGTTGCTTTTGGTCGCTTCCGCCAAGCACCAGCTAGCTTACAAGCAGCAAAAGCATTGAGCGCTAATGCTCAACGTTTGACCGAAGGTGCTGCTCAAGCAGTGTATAACAAATTCCCTTACACCACCCAACAACAAGGCCCCAACTTCGCGTCTGATGCACGCGGCAAAGGCAAGTGTGTTCGTGATGTTGGCTACTACTTGCGGATTATCACATACGCTTTAGTTGTTGGTGGCACAGGCCCCTTGGATGATTTCTTGATTTCTGGCTTGGCTGAAATCAACCGGACTTTTGACCTGTCTCCTAGCTGGTACATTGAAGCTCTCAAGTACATCAAAGCTAACCACGGTCTAAGCGGCGACCCAGCTGTTGAAGCCAATTCTTACATCGACTATGTAATCAATACTCTAAGCTAGAGTGTTTCTTTAGCCCGGAGAGGAAATCAGCTCTTATGACAAGTAAGTTCTATGAGTTGTTTACTTCTCCGGGCAGTTTTATTTTCAAAAGACTGTTAAAAGACTAGAAAAAAATTTTCTAAAAAGTTTTCAGTTTTGCAGTTAAAACTGAGGAGGTTAAGGATGGCGGCTTTGGGACAAGCAGCAAGATTAGGGATTGGAGCATTTGAAAACTCAGCACTGGTAGAACTACGTCCCGATAGAACAGAAGCGGATGTGGCAGTGGTTATCCGAGCGGCTTACCGTCAGGTTTTGGGTAATGCATATCTACTAGAAGGAGAACGTCTAGAGAGTGCAGAATCACTGTTGCAGCAAGGTGCAATCTCCGTCCGGGGATTTGTGCAAGCTATTGCTCAATCGGAACTCTATCGGGATAAGTTTTTCCACTCCAATTCCCAAACTCGGTTTATCGAGTTGAATTATAAGCATTTATTGGGGCGTGCCCCGGAAGATGAGTCAGAGATTTCGTACCATGTTGAGCTTTACAACTCAGAAGGTTATGAAGCTGAGATTAATTCCTACATTGACTCACTAGAATATCAAGAAAGTTTTGGCGAGAACATTGTCCCCTACTATCGAGGCTTTAAAAGTCAAGTAGGACTGAAAAACGTTGGATTTGGCCGACTGTTCCAACTGTATCGGGGTTATGCCAATAGCGATCGCGCTCAAGGGCAAAAACAAGGACGGCTAACCTGGGAAGTGGCTAAGAATCTAGCCTCACCCATTTATCCAGTCTCCGCCGGAGCCTTAACAGGACTCTCTACAGGTGGTCGTGGAGAAACATACCGCATCAGAGTGCTACAAGCAGCTTCCCCGAACTCAACAGTAGTGCGGCGCGGTACTGCGGAATTGATCGTACCCTACGAGCAACTGTCTAGTAAATTGCAGCAGTTGAATCGCAAGGGCAGTAAGGTTATTAGCATTACAGCCGTATAAATAGAGATTGGGGACTGGGGACTGGAGACTGGGAACTAGGAATTGGGGACAAGGAGGACGAAGGGGATAACCAATACCCAATACCCAATACCCAACGCCCGATCCCTAATCCCCAGTCCCCAACTATTAATTACAAAAGGAAAATTACCAATGGCTATTACAACAGCAGCTTCCCGTCTGGGAACAGAACCTTTTAGTGACCAGTCTCCTGTGGAATTGCGTCCTAATGCAACCAAAGAAGACATTGAGAGAGTAATTTCTGCGGTCTATCGTCAGGTGTTGGGCAATAACTACATATTGACATCTGACCGCCTCACAAGTGCTGAATCTATCCTGCGCGATGGTAAAAGCACAGTACAAGAGTTTGTACGTCAAGTAGCTAAATCAGAACTGTACAAATCCAGGTTTTTCTACGACAACTTCCAAACTCGCGTCATCGAACTGAACTATAAACATTTGTTGGGTCGTGCTCCTTATGATGAGTCTGAAGTGGTTTATCACTTGGACTTGTACCAAAACAAGGGATATGAAGCCGACATTGATTCTTATATTGATTCACCAGAGTATCAATCTAGTTTTGGTGAAAATATAGTCCCTTACTATCGCGGTTTTCAAACCCAAACAGGACAGAAAACTGTAGGATTTAGCCGGATATTCCAACTTTATCGCGGCTATGCGAGTAGCGATACCTCCCAACTTAAAGGGAAATCTTCTCGCCTTGCTAGCGAACTAGGTCGCAATAGTGCATCCATCGTTGTTCCCCCCTCTGGTGGCCCCTCTGGCTTTTCATACGTTGCTTCTGAAAAAGGCGTTACCCCCAACAGTACTTTTGGTGGTGCGGGAACTTTTGGTAAAGAAGGCAGACTTTACCGCATTGAAGTGGCAGGCGTTTTTGGTGCCGGGTATCCTAGCACACGCCGTGTAAATCAAGCGGTGATCATACCTTATGAAGAACTATCTACTTACTTCCAGAGAGTGGTAAAACAAGGTGGTAAAATAGCGAGTGTGAAACCACTTTAGTATCATTTGTCAATAGTCATTATTAATGACTATTGAAAACTTAAAACTTAAAATTTGGAAGTGATTTATGGTTGGACAAATTGGTAGTAGAAGTAGTAGTCGTTACTTTCGATATGAAGTAGTGGGTCTGCGCCAAAGCGAAGAAACCGAAAAAACTAATTATCCCATTCGTTCTAGTGCCTCTGTGTTTTTCACAGTACCAGAGAACCGAATGAATCAAGAAATGCAGCGGATTACTCGCTTGGGTGGGAAAATAGTCAGCATTCAGCCATTAAACGCTGAAGCTAAAACAGATAGCGAACAAAGCGATCCTCCTTCTTCATAATGAATTTCAGTCCGCAGAAATTTGAAGATTTGTCACCGACAGGTAACTCTGGCGATGGTGAATCTTTGACAGTAGAGCAGGCGATCGCTAATCTTGAGAGTGCAGATTTAGGTCTGCGCTTTTATGCTGCCTGGTGGTTGGGTAGGTTTCGGATATGTGAAGCAGCTGCGGTGACAAAATTGATCGCAGCTTTAGAGGATGAAGCCGATCGGACACCAGAAGGCGGATATCCTCTACGACGGAACGCCGCTAGGGCCTTAGGGAAACTAGGCGATCGCCAAGCAGTCTCACCTTTAATTGCGTGTTTAGACTGCTCAGATTTTTATGTGCGGGAAGCAGCAGCACAATCTTTAGAAATGCTGGGCGATCCGGTTTGCATTCCCCCCCTGATTAAGCTATTACAAGTAGGCTTGCAGGGAGAGCAGCTGATATCAAAGCAGCCTGATTTATCTCAACCCTATGAGGCCATTTTAGAAGCCTTGGGAACCTTGAAGGCAACTGAGTCTACCCCTTTGGTAAAACCATTCTTAGAGCATCCAATTGAATTGGTGCAATATGCTGCTGCGAGAGCTATGTATCAATTAACCCAAGAACCAGTTTATGGAGAACGGTTGGTAAAGGCTTTGGCGGGTGAAAGATTGCAATTGCGTCGAGCAGTGTTAGCAGACTTGGGAGCGATCGGATATCTACCCGCAGCAGATGCGATCGCACAGACTCTTGCCGAAAATAGCCTGAAGCTCATTTCTCTTAAAGGATTACTAGAACATCAAGTTAATCACACAGCAGCAAGCACTTTGTCAGCGGGTGCAATCAAAGTGATTAATTTAATGGACTCGCTGTTGTAGTCCTAAGTTCTAAGTAATGAGTTTTCATTAATACGTTTAAATCAAATGTTTAATACACATAAACCTCCAACCCAACTGCAAAATCAGGGCTAGGGGGTTTATGTATGATGTCAACTACGGAGAAGTTCAGCTACAATTGGCTGACCACTAATGACTCATGAAAAATTATTATGAATAACAATGACCTAGCCCAAATATTGATTCGTGCTGTGGAAGAAGCAGACTCTTCGGATCGCTTATTAGACGCAGTTCAGGAGTTAGCAGCAGCTCGTATAGAGGAATCTGTTCCTACTTTGATTGCAGCTTTGGGCTACAACAATCCAGGAGCGGCGGTGGCGGCGGTAGATGGGCTGATTGCGATCGGGGAAGCCGCAGTACCGTCACTATTGGAACTGATTGATGACTACAACTACAGTGCTAGAGCTTGGGCTATTCGTGCCTTAGCGGGAATTGGCGATGTCCGGGCGCTGGATACCTTGTTAGAGGCAGCAAAAAACGATTTTTCCTTAAGTGTGCGGCGGGCAGCTGCCAGAGGATTAGGCACTTTGCGCTTGCATCAACTACCTACTGAGAAAGTGGAATCTGTTCAGACTCAGGCATTAGAGGCACTATTACTAATTTCTCAAGATCCAGAGTGGATAGTGCGCTATGCAGCAGTGACGAGTTTAGAAACACTAGCCATTGCAATAGCAGTCACTTTACCCGATCAAGCGTCACGGATTACAGATCAACTTCAGCAACTGCTCGATACAGATGCCGATCTGGGAGTTCGCACCCGTGTAAAGTTTGCACAGGAAAAAATTCAGCAGCAACAGCATCAAGAAGTTTTTGCACCGAAAAGAAAGCTACAAGATGCTGAAGTTGAAGTGCCTCATCGTGGTGGTGGCAGACGTTAACTAAGGGATTTCCAGCAAATTTATAAGTGATACCAGAGGGAGAAGGCAGCGACTATTGGTATATTGCCTACACATCAATGGCCAAGCCTTCTGCCTAACCCTCGCGCACTTCATAAACTCAAATTATAGGATTCTGACGCTTAACAGGTTTGGGCTTAGGAATCGGTTTAGTATTTGTAGGAAGTATCAAGTTTTCAACGGCTTGGGCAATTGCCTGCACTTGCATTGGAGTTAAACAATCAGGAGAACTATTTATCATCTGTAGCAGTGCAGGGATACCTTGTAAAACTGGAACTGAGCAATCATTTGCTCCTATCCATGTAGCAATTGGGAAGACTAGTGGAGCCGCAACAAACCCATTAGGAAGGTTAGGCATTAATGAAGTAATCCACTGACTAAACATTTTCTGATGGTAAATACTTTGAGAAGTCGGACTATTGTCAACTGCTACCCAATTGTTACCTTCACGCCGTTTCCATTTATCTTTATAAGCGCTAAATGAACCTTTCCAGGTTTTGACCTCTACTAAAAAAACACCACTTTCACCGATAATTAAATGGTCTATTTCCGTTAGAGAGCCTGAGTTAGTGGGGATGAAGGCATTATTAAATATCACCCATGTATCGGGGAAAGATTGCAAAAGTAGTGATACTCCCCATTCCCCCATATTGCCTTTGAATTTATTTGTTGTTTGCTTAAATTCAAACATGAATGAACCCAACCCACCTAAAAAGCCATCACCTAATCTTTCATGAATTTCTTGGTGTTTGGTAGATTTTTTGGTGTCTATTTTTTGTTGGAATACTGCCCTAAGCGAGGGTGATTGTTGAAGAGTTCTCATCAAAATTGTAGTAATATTTGTCAGTAACTGCCATTTTTAGAGTTCCCAGAATTGGAGGGAAATCGCTCTCCCCTAATTCATATAGAAAAAATTTCATGTTACTAACAGTGATAAAGCTAACGAGACAACAAAGATTGAATTTCTGCCTGGATATTGCCACGGGCAGATGGTTCGGCGAACTCTAACATTAAAGGCGTAAAGTAGATACGCGATCGCTTTAAAAATCGTTCTAAAACCTGCTGACGACCTGTGATATACTCTGCCTCTGACACCCAGCCATATTCCTGGCGAATGGCATGGGTGTATTCTCCATACTGCACTTGGTTAGTAGCCAAAATCGCTAAATCTGCATCAAGTAAAACTTGGCTATCACAATCATCTACCGCAGCTTGGTGGTCTTTAGTGTTCAGAATAAGACGGGTGACAGTAGCTATGATACTTTCTGGAATACCCAAATTACTCAGCAACTCCAAAGCATAGTCTGCGCTTCGTTCTTCATTATCTTGAGCTTCAGTGTCATATACTACATCGTGGAACCAGGCAGCTAGTTGAACAGCAGCTAGGTTGTAGGTGTAGCCTTGTAAAATCTGAATTGTGCTGAGGACATGATCAATGTGTTTCAGTGTATGGTAATAGCGACCAGGGGTAGAGTAAGCTGCAACCAAAGAATTAAAGGCTTTATCAGCCGCTACCTGGTCAACGCCAAAGGGTTGGAGTGTGTGTTGCCAGTTAGAAAATAAAATATGCGTGAGGTTTTCTGTAGGCATAAATGTAGTATTCACACTCTTAGTACGACTGAGCTAATCTATTGTGTTGCAACATCTGTCAATCAAGTTAGAAATAGATCAACAAAAGGATAACATTTGTTATTCAATTGGGCATTGGGCATTGGGAATTGGGCATTGGGAATTGGTTATTAATTCTTCTTGCTTACTCCCTCATCTTCCGTTACTCCCCACTAAATATGGTGACAGCCAAATGAAAGCGTCAAAATAGAAGACACAGGCTTTGAACAAAAAGCCTCGCCTTGATTAACGGAGTTTATTATCAGTGGTATTACAAGTACAAACAAGCACCTACGAAGCTAAAACCCAAGAAATTGCTAAACAACTTCTCGCCGCAACGCAGGAAAATCGTTCGTTTTTTTCTTCCCTGCGCGATCAAATGCGCTGGGATGATAAATTACTAGCTTGGGCGATGAGTAATCCTGGGTTGCGGGTGCAACTATTTCGTTTTATAGATACATTACCTGCTTTGCACAGTAAATCAGAAATTGCCTCACATTTACAAGAATATTTAGGAGATGAATCTGTAGAATTACCGGCAGCTTTGAAGGGAATGCTAAACTTTGCTAATCCCGATTCGATGCCAGGACAAGTTGCTGCTACAACTGTTGGGACAGCGGTTGAGACTCTTGCCCATAAATATATTTCTGGGGAAAATATTAAACAAGTCATCAAAACAGTTGAACGACTGCGAAAAGAAAAAATGGCTTTCACCATCGACTTACTTGGTGAAGCCGTAATTACCGAAGCCGAAGCGCAGTCTTATCTAGAACGCTATCTAGAATTAATGCAACAATTGGTGGAAGCATCAAAGAATTGGTCAGCTATCCCGGCTATTGATGAGGCTGATGGCGAAGCAATCCCAAAAGTTCAGGTTTCTGTTAAGTTAACAGCGTTTTATTCCCAATTTGATCCTCTGGATGCTAAAGGTAGTGAGGAGCGAGTTAGCGATCGCATTCGGATTCTCTTACGTCGTGCTAAAGAGTTGGGCGCAGCTGTGCATTTTGATATGGAACAGTATGCCTACAAGGATATAACTCTCAGCATCCTGAAAAAACTCTTACTAGAAGAAGAGTTTCGGCAACGCACAGATATCGGCATAACAATCCAAGCATATCTGCGTGATAGCGAGCAAGATACCAAAGACCTAATTTCTTGGTTGAAAGAACGTGGTTATCCCTTGACAATCCGTTTAGTGAAAGGCGCATATTGGGATCAGGAAACTATCAAAGCAGCGCAGAAGCATTGGCCACAGCCAGTTTACAACGATAAAGCGGCAACTGATGCTAACTTTGAAATTATCACTCAGCTGTTGTTAGAAAATCATCAATATGTGTATTCTGCCATTGGTAGCCATAATGTGCGATCGCACTCTCGCGCCATTGCCATCGCTGAAAGCTTAAATGTTCCTCGCCGTCGCTTTGAATTACAAGTCCTCTACGGGATGGGTGATAAAGTTGCCAAGGCGTTGGTTGATAAAGGTTATCGGGTGAGAGTTTACTGTCCCTACGGTGAATTATTGCCTGGAATGGCGTATTTAATTCGCCGATTGTTGGAAAATACCGCTAATAGTTCTTTTTTACGGCAAAATCTGGAAAATCGACCAATTGAGGAATTATTAGCAGCGCCGATTGTCAAAGAAGAAAAAAACTCTTTAACTCCT
The DNA here is from genome assembly GCF_014023275.1 of Nostoc edaphicum CCNP1411. NCBI lineage: Bacteria > Bacillati > Cyanobacteriota > Cyanophyceae > Nostocales > Nostocaceae > Nostoc > Nostoc edaphicum. The sequence continues at coordinate 2,597,351 of NZ_CP054698.1, read as the reverse complement.
AACTCTCATTTCCTCGGTGCTGCTGATACCGATTACGCAGAGGAAGAGGTGAGAACAAAGACGGCGCAAGCTTTCCAAAGTGTTCGTCAACAGTTGGGTAAAACTTATTTGCCGCTAATTAATGGGGAATATGTCAAAACACCGGAATATGTTGATTCTCTCAATCCTTCTAATTTCAGTGAAGTAATTGGTAAAGTTGGGTTGATTAGCGTTGAACAGGCAGAACAGGCGATGCAAGCTGCAAAAACGGCGTTTTCTGGGTGGAAGAAAACACCAGCTAAACAACGCGCTGATATTTTGCGGAAAGCTGGTGATTTGATGGAACTCCGCCGCGCTGAACTTTCAGCTTGGATAGTTTTGGAAGTTGGGAAACCTGTTAAAGAAGCCGATGGAGAGGTTTCGGAAGCGATAGATTTCTGTCGGTACTACGCTGATGAGATTGAACGGCTAGATGAAGGTGTGAATTATGACATTCCTGGCGAAACTAATCGTTATATTTACCAGCCACGCGGTATTGCTGTAGTAATTTCTCCCTGGAATTTCCCGCTTGCGATCGCTTGTGGAATGACTGTCGCAGCTTTGGTTTCAGGTAATTGCACTCTCCTCAAACCTGCGGAAACATCTTCTGTAATTACGGCAAAACTCACAGAAATCTTAATTGAGGCTGGCTTTCCCAAAGGTGTATTTCAATACGTACCTGGCAAGGGTTCTCAAGTCGGCGCTTATTTGGTAAATCATCCAGATACTCATGTAATTGCTTTTACAGGTTCTCAGGAAGTCGGCTGTCGAATTTACGCAGAAGCGGCAACTTTGAAACCCGGACAGAAGCACATGAAACGGGTGATTGCTGAAATGGGTGGCAAGAATGCGATTATTGTCGATGAAAGTGCTGATTTAGACCAAGCTGTTGTGGGAGTAGTACAGTCAGCATTTGGTTACAGCGGCCAAAAATGTTCTGCCGCCTCCAGGGTGATTGTGCTGCAACCGATTTATGATGCCTTTGTGCAGCGATTGGTGGAAGCGACAAAATCCTTGAATATTGGGGAAGCAGAGTTACCAAGTACCCAAGTTGGCCCAGTGATTGATGCTAATGCCCGCGATCGCATCCGCGAGTATATTGAGAAGGGTAAGGCAGAAGCACAACTAGCCTTGGAATTGTCAGCACCCGAACAAGGATATTTTATCGGGCCAGTTATCTTTAGTGAAGTATCGCCAAATGCGGTAATTTCCCAGGAAGAAATTTTTGGCCCGGTGCTGGCGGTAATTCGGGTGAAAGATTTCCAGGAAGCGTTAGCAGTCGCCAACGGTACAAACTACGCCTTGACTGGCGGACTTTATTCTAGAACGCCTTCCCACATTGAGCAGGCGCAGACAGAATTTGAAGTCGGTAATTTGTACATCAACCGCAATATTACCGGAGCGATCGTTGGACGGCAACCCTTTGGTGGATTCAAACTTTCTGGAGTAGGTTCTAAAGCAGGTGGCCCTGATTACCTCCTGCAATTTTTGGAACCACGTGCGGTGACAGAAAATATTCAGCGCCAAGGTTTTGCACCAATTGAGGGTGCAGATTAAACTACAAGAGTAGGTAGGGTATATGCCCTACCTATTTGATAAAAATCGCTCCAACTTGCATTAATACAATGACAAATATATTGGCAGGTTTCGTGTGAGTATTCCTTTCGATATAGTCATATATGAATATGCTTTACCGCTCGAATCTCAGCAATTAGATGCTTGGAAATAGATTTGCCTCAATGTTTTAATATTATTAAAGAATCTAAGTCTATTAGAGGATATTTAAAAAGTGGTTAGCTGTGATTTCAGGCACTTATTGATCCCTCTGATAAATCCTTCAAAAGGGGGAAAAGAATCAAATTTAAGGGGAATTTAGGGATATATATAAGTTTTACTACTGACGAGATGACTTTGAAAACATCCTCTGACCAATAAACCATCCGGTAATTTTTGTAGATTAATAACCTTTAGCTAAGTGGCGATTTCAAATAATGGAAAATACATTAGTTGATAAAACCTTCCGTGACAGCGATGGCAAAATTGTTTTGGCACAGATGCCAAATTTACCGCTTATTGTTTGGATAGTAACTAGTTTACTAGCCCTAATTTTTACAAGTGGCAAAATTAATATAGTATTAGACGTACTGGCAAATGGCTCCTTGTTTACTTGGGCGTGGCTGGAATTATTTCAAGGCGTTAATTATTTTCGGAGAGCGCTAGGTCTTGCTGTATTTATTGCTATTATCGTATCAAAAATTCAGTAGTTATAACCGACTAAGTAACTAAGCCAAATTATTTATATATATAGGAACTCGATTTGATTCCTGAACTTACTTGCGTAGGAACAGGAATCCCTAACTATATTACAAACCAAGATGGATTATTAAATGCCAGATTGGAACAGACAACTCGATTTGGTCATAATTTTGCCAAGATTTCGCGTAATCAAAAAAACGACCGTCCAGCACATTTATCTTGATTTATTTTTGAAGCCTAGCTAATTCCGAAACTTCAGAATATGGCGGCTTTTCACATACTTCCGCATTCTGAACCTCTAAAGAACGCAGCAATTCCCGAATCACATCAGTAGCGGGTCTTCCTGTTTTTGCACAGTATTCTTCTAGTTTCTGCGCTTCTGTTGATGTAAGATTTACTGTCAGTCGTTTGACAGCCCATTTTTTATTGACCATTTACTTTTACTATTGCTATATTACTCCTCGTAGAGAAAATTATACCTTTGTTTCTAAGTCTATCCTAATGTGGGTTTTAGCCTATTTAGAGGACATCAATCTGGATTCCCAGATAATTGACGAAACTTCGACCTTCAACTATTGTTTGTAGTTTCTACACTGTTTTTTCTAGCCGTTTCCACGTTATTTGCGATTGTTACTGGATTACACAAATCGCGGTGACACGTTTTTCTCCAGAATTTTAGAGGATCGTTTGCAGACATGGGTACGCCCTACAGAACTTACAACTACGTCGAGTTCAGGTAAATACACTTGCGATCGCACCACTAATTAATCTTGCTTGATCACCTGCTTTATCTGTGGTGCTTTTCCAGTACTAGCTTGTGCCAAAGGAGCATCTTGGGCGTGCTAGCGTTATCGCGATCGCTGTGGTTGAGTGGCTAAAAAAAGTAACCTATAAGGTAAATGAAGGATGTTATATTTTGTGTAGCAAGTAATTGGTATGGTTAGATCAAGCTTTTCAGGTAAAAAGCCATGAAAAAGCCCGCCAGTTCTTTTAAAAAGACTAGCAGGTATGGCTTATCATCAATCGGAGCGGCGGGATTCGAACCCACGACCTCCACTACCCCAAAGTGGCGCGCTACCAAGCTGCGCTACGCCCCGGTCAGAATTACTATCATATAGCAAAACTCTAGAATAATCAAGAGGTAAATTTAAAAAACCTTCAGCATCCCAGTAGCTTGCAGTAAATCTGGAACAGCAGAAGCATCCCATTTACCTTCTACACATCGCCCTGTATTCAAGATGAAGCGCAAACTGTAAGCATGAGAATAGCCTTCCACCTCCATCCATAATAAATCGCTTTCGGCTTCACAAGCAATTTTTTCCTCCTCCATTAATTCAGTTGCGAGTTGCTTCATGGTGTCTGCTAGCTGGGCTAATAGACGGCAAAAATCATTCAACTCGGCTTCGTTTAACTCAATTGCCCAATCATCTGTACCGACTAAACCTTTAAATTCGAATGCATCAGGGTTCCAGCCAATGCGCCAACCAAATCCGCTTTTGACAACGCGTTCCATAAAAAGTTAGGAATTAATAACTCTCTCGTTATCTTAGTAAGTCGGCACCTCCCCCTTGGGATGGCTGTGGGGTAGTTGATGTACTAGGACTCGGTGCGATATTGGGGCTAGGGGATAAGGTATTTGGGACAGGAGGATTAAATATATTCACTAATACTTGTACTAGAGCATCTCGCTGGCTGCGGGTGAGACTTGTGATGGTTTTGCGATCGCCTTCTAGAGGATTTTCCCGCAGTGAATCATTCCCTGGATAGCTAGCATCATACATAATTTCATTCGCACCCAGGTAATCAGCTAAAGTCAGCTTCCAATCCAACCGATAAGTTGGGGCCCGCCCTTTGGTATAAATGTGATATCTAATCAGGCGATTTACCAGGGTGTTGTTTTCGGCAACTTTCCCATTTTCTTTGCTGATATAGTTATTTTCCCGTGGGAAATCTGGCAATTGCTGATATACCACCTGCCAAACATCGCTAGGAGTGATTCTCTGCGCGTATGCAGGTTGGATACTAAATAAATTTCTATGTATTGATTTGCCCGTTCTTGAACCCACAAGAATTACACCTACTACCATTAAGGTAAAGAGTAGTGAATGCGGAGTTCCAAGTTTTGAGAGTATTGATCTAGGTAGAAGTTTTTTCTTTTTCATAAAACGATATTTTGAAATGAGAGTGCTATCACACTGCATTTTCACTCAGCACTGGCTTAACCCTAGCTATCCGCTAACAGCACTCTCAACTCAGAACTATTTTTATAGTTCGCCGATAATTTCTGGCTGAGTCAACTCATCGGACATTTCAATAATTGCCCTTAGCACTGGCTTCATCATCGCATCTTCGTTACTTTCAAAGTCTTCATAACGCCGACGTTTAGCACGATTTGCCACCTGAACCGTAATGCGGTAACGATTTGAGGCTGCACTAATCAGATCCTCAGAACGGTGCATAATCTGAGATTGAGTTGTCTCGAACTTAGAACGCTTTAGCATAATCAGTGGTTTTTGGGGTTACTCTCCAGTGTAGCAGTACTGATAAATCTACTGCTGTGTGTTTAATTGCTAGCAACCTCTCTCTTGATAGAGGTTGAGAGTGTTTAAGTCACTATAAATTACTTATAAATAATATTACCTGACTAAAGTCACACATCCTTATGGCTGACCTTGTGGAAACTGCTGTCAACGCGGGAAACTTCAATACCCTGGTGAAGGCTGCTAAAGCTGCAAATCTCATAGAAATTTTGAAAAGTCCTGGTTCTTTCACACTATTTGCACCAACTGACGAAGCCTTTGCCAAGCTGCCAAAGGGAACTTTAGATTCGTTACTACAAGATATCCCCAAGCTAAAGAAAATTGTGGCGTATCACATCGTTAGCGGGGATGTTCGCTCTGATGACTTAGTACAGATTAATGAGGCAGAGACACTTGAAGGGTCAATTGTAGCCATTGAATCTGCCGACGGTAAATTTAAGGTGAATAACGCCAATGTCCTCAAAACAGATATTCTTACAGACAATGGCGTGATCCATATTATTGATGCGGTGTTGATGCCTGCAATGGTGGCAGGGAAGTAAGGGCATTGGGCATTGGGAATTGGGCATTGGGCATTGGTTATTATCCTCATCCCAATACGGTTTGGTTAAGGTTTTTTGATGAAAATTATAGATCCAAAGACGCGATAAATCGCCGTCTCTACAAGGATCAATCTTTCGTCTTGACGGCGATTTATCGCGTCTCTTGCCTTAACCGAACTGTATTTCCCTTCATCACCCTACTCTCAGGATGCACCCACTGCGTGCAGGAACAGTCAACGACAACTGCTGAGTTTCTCCTTCACTATTCCACTCAACTTCAGCAGTGCCATATAACAGCTTGTTGGGTTGAGTACGCAAACTGGCGATATCTGCATTTGCTGTTGCCGAACTTGTACCAGCGTTGACGGCAATTATCAACTCCTCTGTTCCCAGAGTTCGCGCAAAGATATAAAGTTGTCCTTGAGCATGGAGGACTTGGTAATCGCCTGTACGTAGGGCTGGGTAAGTTTGGCGCAGGGCAATTAATTGACGATGAGTATTGAAAATTTCTTGATTCCATTTACTCTCTAAAGGAAAGCCACGGCGCGAGTCGGGATCTATGCCACCAGGTAAACCAACTTCATCACCATAGTAAATACTAGGGGCACCAGGAAAGGTGAGTAGCAGTAGAGTTGACAATTCCACACTGGCTATATCGTCGCCTGCAATGGTCATCAATCGGGCTGTATCGTGACTAGCGAGTAAATTGAGTTGAGTTAGCTGAATTTCCCACGGGTAAAGTTGCAGTACTTCCTGAATCTTGGTGGCGTACTCGGCAGCAAATAAAGGTGGATAAGGTTGATAGTCACGGCTTTGGACTTGTTCTAAGACTACGCGATCGCCAGCTGCAAAGGCAATTGTTGGCCCGGTAAATAGATAATTCATCACCCCGTCAAATTGTGTCCCATCCAACCACTGGCGGGAATCTCCCCACACTTCGCCCACAATGTAAGCTTCGGGATTGATGGCTTTAGTGCGATCGCGAAATTCCTGCCAAAAACCAGGAGTTTTTATTTCAAATGGTACATCTAATCGCCAACCGTCGATGCCGAATTTAATCCAATATTCGGCAATCTCCATAATGTATTCCCGCACTTCTGGATTGTCGTGGTTAAATTCTGGCAAAGCACGATTTCCAGCCCAACCCCCGTAATTGGCAGGTAAATCACCAGTGTACGGTGCTAAAGGCCAGCCTTCAATTTTGAACCAATTTACCCAAGGGGAATGGGGCCCATTCTCTAAAACGTCATGGAAAAAGAAAAACCCCCGGCTGGAATGGTTAAACACCCCATCCAGAACGACTTTGATATTCCGTTGATGGGCTGCATCGAGCAATTCTTTAAAAGCTTCGTTGCCCCCTAACATCGGGTCAACTTGGTAATAATCGTGGGTATGATAGCGATGATTGCTGGCGGATTGAAAAATGGGTGTGAAGTAAATCGCGTTAACCCCCAAATCCTGGATGTAGTCTAAACCTTCCATGATGCCCCATAAATCGCCGCCTTTATAACCCTGGAGGGTTGGCATAGCATCCCAATCTTCCCAACGGGCTTCGTGCAACAGCCGTTTGCGCGGCTTTTTACTTCTAGCAAAGCGATCTGGGAAGATTTGGTAGAAAACAGCGTGCTTTACCCAGTCTGGTGTTTGAATTTGCATGAATAACTTTTTGTACGTTCAGAAGCGATCGTTGCAAATATTAGCTTCTTTATGGCTCTTACTTATGATAGAGAATCTGTAATTTGTCATTTGTCATTTGTCATTTGTCATTTGTCATTTGTCATTTGTCATTAGAAAAATAACTGACATACTGCACCTCCCATGCCCCATGCCCCATGCCCCATGCCCCATGCCCCTTTTTATTTTTCTTCACTTTGTCCGTAATGATTTAGGCAGACCTTGGATTAGTTTAATAGCTTCATACAAATTACCTGTTACCCCAGTTTTGGGTAATTCCTAGATGCAGCTGCTCAAAGATGTCTCGCGAGCCACAGCAAATCGCTATTAAGGAGACATAATTCAGGAATATGAGTTATTAATGAGCAATTGTCTTAGGAAGAACTTACCGCCTCCTAAGCTTATTTGATGTTATCTATGAAAAAAAATAGATAACTATAGTCGCATCAAATAATCAAGTCCAAAAAACTACGATCTAGAGCGGCTGGTCTTACTAAAATAACTACTTTGCTTTCAGTAAATAAATTGAATTTGAGGTAACAATGAGACACGAAAAACTTTCTCCCGGACTACTTTTGGCATTTCAAGACTATCAACATGAAGGAGATCAAGCTTTAGTTACACACAAGCGATCGCTTGGCATCATTGCCCACAAAAGTCCAGTCAAACCCACTAAGAGTGTCGTTTTTATCTACTGCGACCCTGATGCAGACTTAAGTTACTTATCACAATATAATATAGAAGTCAATCAAAATTCTGGAAGTGTGCGAACAGCTTTCTTACCATTAGATAGTTTAGATGTCTTATCTGAAGAAGATGTGATTCAGCGAATTAAGCCATCACGCAAACTTCATTTGAGGATGGACACTGCACTAGAAAAAGTCAAACTACCGGAGTTCAAAAATAAAACCGGATTGACTGGTAAAGGAGTAATCATCGGCATTATAGACAGTGGCATTGATCCGAAACACCCCGCCTTTGCTGGACGAATTTTACACATTTGGGATCAAACACTGCCAGGCCCAGGAGTCGCAGAGGGCGGCTATGGGGCTGAATTTACGGGAGCGCAACTGACAGTTTCTCAGGATACTAGCGGTCATGGTACTCACGTTGCTGGAATTGCCGCCGGTGCTGATGCTAGCTATGGCGGTGTCGCACCAGAAGCGGAATTAGTTGTCGTCAGATCAGATTTACAGGATGCCCACATTGCTGATGGCGTCCGCTACATTTTCCGAATTGCTAGAGAGTTGGGACGCCCAGCAGTAGTAAATCTCAGCTTGGGTGGACACGCTGATGCCCATGACGGTAGTGATTCACTTTCAAAAGTCATTGACGCCGAAACTGGCCCTGGAAGAATTGTTTGCTGTGCTGCGGGTAACGAAGGAAACGATAACATTCATGGACAAGCGACGATACCCAGTGGACGCACCCGTGGTATGCGCTTTAATGTTCCTTTGAATCAAGTAGGCATAGTTTGGTTAAACGCTTGGTATGCCAAAGACAGCGAATTGGAAGTGTCTGTACGGAGTCCTAACGGTTTTGTCACCCCCTTCCAAAAAATCATTACTGACGGCAACGCCGCACAAGATTACCAGTTACCAGATGCACGGGTGCAATTAGCGACACCAGGGCCAGATCAAGCCAACAGCGACCATAATTTCTTTGTGCAAATACGTGGTATTGGCCCCTCACAAGTAATGGGAGGTGTTTGGCAGCTACGAGTCCGCAACACTTCTTCTACTGATGCACGTTTAGATGTGTGGACACTAGATGACACTTCGTCAGTGTTTTTCACAGGTAAAAGCGTGAAGGATGCAGTAAAAATTGGTTCACCAGGAACCGCCAGCAGTGCAATTACAGTTGCCGCCTATACAACTAAAACCAGATACACAGATATTGATAACCAAGTGCGAGAAATGGGCTTAGAATTACATACTATTTCGGAATTTAGTAGTGAAGGGCCACTACGGAATGATGGACACAAGCCCGACGTAGCAGCACCAGGAGCAATGATTATTTCCACGCTTTCTGCCGATGCAAATTTTGACCGCTCATCGATGATTAATTCCAAGTTTGTGGTGCAAGCTGGTACTAGTATGGCGACACCGTTTGTGAGTGGGTTAGTGGCACTGCTGTTGCAGCGCGATCCCAAACTTGATCCGGCTGCTGTGAAAGACTTGCTACGTAAAAATAGTGCCATTCCCGGAAAACCCGCAGGCACATTTGATGACAAATGGGGTTATGGAGTGATTAACGCTTTAAATCTGTAATTAGACTGAGAAAGGTGGATATTATTTCTGTACAAGGATAGGCGATAATAACCTATAAATTTGATAGGTTAGGGTAGGCATAAATTGCCTACCATCTTTACTAAGGAGTTGCTGATGAATTATCAGAAACTAGATGCCGCTCTTGCTACAGCGCTGAATGATGTTCAAGATCCAGAAGAAACTAGTTTAGGGGTTTTCATCCATACTGAACCAATTTTAGATTCTGGTGCGATCGCTGTTTTAGAAAGTTTGGGCGTTAATGATGTTACTAGTGGCAAAGATATTTTCACAGCAACACTGTCAGCAAATGCTATTTCCCAGTTGTCAGAGGAATCTTGGGTGAAGTATTTGAAGCGATCGCAACAATTGCATTTACTAAGTATGAGAAAAAGTTTAGGTAGCTTCAATGTTTGATACAATGCTTTCTTGATTTCTAGGGTGTAGCCTTCACCGAAGGTGTTGGCACAGCCATGATCATCCAATTAATACAAATGTTCTATTTATTTATTTGCTAGCAGCACTATCCATCCTCAGCAGCATTTTGTAAAATTCATCCCTGAGAATATTTGATCCCCCCTTACTTGTGGTGGCAGACAGTCCTAAACTGAGAGTGAGAGTTGAAAGGCAGCTGGGAGAAATTTTGTGAAAAAAGTTTTATCAATCATTCTTGGTGGTGGCGCGGGTACTCGGCTTTACCCGCTAACCAAACTACGCGCTAAACCAGCAGTACCAGTAGCGGGGAAGTACCGCTTAATCGATATCCCTGTCAGTAACTGCATAAATTCCGAAATATTCAAAATCTACGTCCTGACACAATTCAACTCAGCTTCTCTGAATCGTCACATCGCCCGTACCTACAACTTTACTGGCTTCAACGAAGGCTTTGTGGAAGTACTAGCTGCACAACAAACGCCAGAAAACCCTAACTGGTTCCAAGGTACAGCCGATGCAGTGCGTCAGTATCTGTGGTTAATGGAAGAATGGGATGTAGAAGAATATCTAATTCTCTCAGGCGATCACCTCTACCGCATGGATTATCGCCACTTTATCCAGCGCCATAGGGAAACGGGGGCTGATATTACTCTCTCAGTCATCCCCATCGATGAGCGCCGCGCCTCAGATTTTGGTTTGATGAAAATCGATGACTCCGGTAGGGTAATTGATTTTAGCGAAAAACCTAAAGGCGAAGCATTAACCCAAATGCAAGTTGATACAAGTGTACTGGGATTATCAAAAGAACAAGCCAAGCAACAGCCTTACATCGCCTCAATGGGGATTTATGTCTTTAAGAAAGAGGTTTTGTTCAAGTTGTTGAGAGAAGGTACAGAAAGGACTGATTTCGGTAAAGAAATTATTCCAGATGCCTCTAAAGATTACAACGTTCAAGCTTACCTTTTTGATGATTACTGGGAAGATATTGGAACAATTGAAGCATTTTATCATGCTAATTTAGCCTTGACTCAGCAGCCCCTGCCACCTTTTAGTTTCTACGACGAAAAGGCTCCAATTTATACCCGCGCTCGCTACTTACCTCCAAGTAAACTATTAGATTGCCAGGTAACAGAATCAATTATCGGCGAAGGTTGTATTTTGAAAAATTGCCGCATTCAACATTCAGTTTTAGGAGTGCGATCGCGGATTGAATCTGGCTGTGTCATTGAAGAATCTTTGATCATGGGTGCAGATTTTTATCAACCTTCTGTGGAACGCCAATGCAATGTAGAAAAAGGTGACGTTCCTGTAGGTATTGGTACTGACTCGATTATTCGCGGTGCCATCATCGATAAAAACGCCAGCATCGGTCACGATGTCAAAATTATTAATAAAGATAACGTGCAAGAAGCTGAACGGGAAAATCAAGGTTTCTACATCCGCAGTGGCATCGTCGTCGTGCTGAAAAATGCTGTAATTCCTGATGGAACCATCATTTAATAGTGCTGAGTGCTGAGTTGTGAGTGCTGAGTTAGGAGTATAGTGCTGAGTTAGGAGTTAGGAGTTAGCAGTTATGAGTACAACATCTAATCACTCCTCACTCTTCACTTCTTACTCAGCACTCAGCACTCAGCACTCAGCACTCATATTACTGATTGGTCTTCCAGGTAGCGGTAAGTCAACTTTGACAAAACAATTACTGGCAGAATGCCCCCAGATGTCGCTGATTTCTACGGATGTCATCCGGGGGCAACTGTTTGGTTCCCAAGCCGTTCAGGGACCGTGGCTGCTGATTTGGCGCGAAATTGAGCGGCAATTTCAGCAAGCTATTTCCACCGAAAATACAGCTATTTTCGACGCCACCAACGCCCAGCGCCGCCATCGTCGTGAGGTCATTGCTTTAGCTCGTAATTTGGGCTTTAGCCAGATTACGGGAATTTGGGTTGACACACCAGTTTGGCTGTGTTTGGCACGTAATAAAAGGCGATCGCGTCAGGTTCCAGAAGAAATTATTTTGCGGATGCACCGTCAACTCCGGGATGCTCCCCCAAGCCTAGAAGAAGGACTAGATAACCTGATCCGCTTATCAGAAAAATCAGAGTACGGAAATTGCGATCGCTTGGTGAGCGAGAACCACACTTGATTTTATATATTTTTTGTTAATTTAAAATCAGATTCTTTTTGTTTGGCACTATACCAGACAAATTAAACATCTCTCATCTTAAAAAAAAACATAACGGGAATTTCTATAGGAGGCTGGTAGATGGCTGCAACCGACTTCAAGGACTATTACGCTATTTTGGGAGTTAGTAAGACTGCCAGTCCAGAGGAAATTAAACAAGCTTTTCGTAAATTAGCCCGCAAATATCACCCTGATGTCAACCCAAACAACAAACAGGCAGAAGCACGCTTCAAAGAAGTTAGCGAAGCCTACGAAGTTGTATCAGATCCAGATAAACGCAAAAAATACGACCAATTCGGTCAATATTGGAAACAAGCTGGTGAAGGTTTCCCATCTGGCGGTGTTGGTGCCGATATGGGTAACTTTGACTTCAGTCAATACGGCAATTTTGATGAGTTTATTAATGAGTTGCTAGGACGCTTTGGTGGTGCTGCCCCTCGTGGTGGGCGACAAAGTTACTCACAAAGTTACTCTCCCCGTAATCCTACGGGTGCGCCAAGTGGTTTTGGCGGCTTTAACGATTTTGGGTTTCAAGATGCAGGTGCAGGTACTAACCAGGATAGTGAAGCTGCGATCGCTCTAACTTTTGCTGAAGCATTTAATGGTGTGCAAAAGCGGTTCAGTTTAGGTAACGAAACAATAGATGTCCGCATCCCATCTGGTTCTAAAACTGGTACTCGCCTGCGCGTGCGGGGCAAAGGTCAAATCAACCCCATGACTCAACAACGTGGGGATTTATACTTAAAAGTTGAACTTCAGCCGCACTCGTTCTTCCAAATGGAAGGCGATAACTTGATGTGCGAAGTGGCAATCACACCAGATGAAGCTACTTTGGGAGCATCTATTGATGTACCCACTCCGGATGGTTCAGTTAATGTCAAGCTACCAGCAGGGGTGCGTTCTGGTCAATCTCTGCGTTTACGTGGCAAAGGTTGGCCTCTGGCCAAGGGTGGACGCGGCGATCAGTTAGTGAAGGTGGCGATCGTTCCACCAAAAGACCTCAGCCAACAAGAGCGGGAATATTATGAAAAAATCCGCGCTATACGTACTTATAATCCCCGTAGTCATTTGAACCAAGTCAGGCTGTGAATATTTTGGATTTGTAGAGACGCATTGTAAAGCAGCAGAAAGTGCTGTTTCGCGTCTCTACTGCTGATGAATTCACCCTGAGTTTTGCTGCGCTATTCTGGCCGCCATGACAGACGTGAACTACCCACACTGACTTGGAGTACCAAGTACAGTGTTGGCTTCTGTAATCACGAGGGAGTGCCGCAACTTGGACTTTCGCCCTAGTTTTGGTCTTACCTCCCCTCCTACAGCAGAGACGGCTGAACCTTCCGCCTTTATCATTCTGATACCCTCTGCTCTAATATTTGCGGCTGCGTTTGCATCCCGCGAATGATGAGTATGACAATGAGGACAAGTCCACTCACGGACATCCAATAGCATTTCACCTATTTGATAGAAACAATTAGAGCAAAGCTTAGAACTGGGGAACCATCTATCAATCTCAACCAACTTTCCACCTCTGCGTTCTAGCTTATAGGCTAAAAAGTTAGTGAATGTTCCCCATCCTGCATCAGATATTGATTTTGCTAATTTGTGGTTACAAACCATGCCCTTGACATGAAGATTTTCTACTATGACAGCTTGGCTATCGCTGACCAACTTATAACTAAGTTTATGCAGAAAATCTTGCCTTGAGTTACTAACTCGTTCGTATACTTTAGCAACAACTTTTCTATATCTATTTCTTGAATTACTCCCTTTAACCTTACGTGCTAATTTCTTTTGCTTACGCTTGAGATTTTTTTCATGTTTTGCAAGGTGTTTAGGGTTATCGTAAAAAGATAATTTCTCGCCATCGGTTACGACAGCAAAGTGTTTTAGTCCTAAATCAATGCCATAAATTTTACCTTCTAAAATAACCGGATTTTCACCATCCAACTCAGTCAGGATAGATGCAAGGTATTTCCCAGAGGGTGTTTTGCTCACAGTAACAGTCTTTATTTTCCCCTCAATGAGTCTATGTATTTTGGCTTTAACTATCCCAATATTACCAGGGAGTTTGACATTCCCATCTACAATCTTGACGTTTTGAGGATACTGGATAGACTGCTTACTATGCTTGGATTTGAACTTAGGAAATCCAGCACGTTTCTCAAAAAAGTTCTTATATGCTGTGGTCAAATTGAGTGTTGTAGCCTGTAAAACTTGACTATAACAGTTAGCCAACCACACCGTCCCTTCTGCCTTTTTGAGTGTAGGAAGAAATGCGTTGAGCGCTGCACGGCTAAGTCCTTTCCCCGTCTCCTTATAAGTTTCAATTGACTTATTTAGGGCATAGTTCCACCACCAACGAGCGCAACCAAAAGCTTGAGCTAGTTGATTTTGCTGTTCCAGTGACGGATATAAACGGACTTGTACAACCTTGTGTAACACTCAACATCACCTCCTTGATGCGCTTATTTTACCATAAATATATATTCTGATAAAGCACTAAAACAAAACAATTGTTGATTCGTCATACATCTAATATTTCTTTTTGCTATGCAAAAAATTAATATTAGATGCAATCCTTATCAACCGCCTTATATCCCGCCACTGATTTGGAGTACCAAATTCAGTGGGGGACTTACGGCGTAATAGTTAAAAGCTTCCATTGCTTCCGGTGTAGTCTCGGTAGTTTGCCACGATGGACGTACAATTAAGCGATCGCGCCAAGCATTTAATTTTGGATATTCACTCAAAGATATGCCTACCATTGGCATCAAAGGTACTACAGTCCCAGCAACAACTTCGGTGAGAGTGAGGTTTTGACTACCAAAGTAAGGGCGATCATCTAATAAATTTTCAAAAAACTTCAGCACTGTTGAAATTTTCTGCTTCGCTTGCTCAATTTTTTCTGGATCTGCTCCAGGAAATCCTAATATTTGAGGTAAAAACGTGGTGGTTGCTGGCAAAAGCTCATTCACTGTTACCAGTTGTACCATGCGTGCGATCGCTAAATCCTTGGCATCTTTAGGCAACATCGCAGGTGTAGGGTATTTTGCCTCTAAATAGTCCAGAATTGCTAAAGATTCTACTACATTAAAGCCATCATCTACCAAAACTGGAATGTGATGGAAAGGGTTAATTGCTAAAAAATCTGGTTTAAATTGCTCCCCATTCAGTTTTATCTCTACCAATTCAAACTCAAGTCCTTTTTCCAGCAGAGTAATCCAGACGCGGCGCGAGTTGGGAGAAATTGGCGCGTGATAAAGTGTCAGCATTAGAAAACCTCACAGCTTTATAATTAGGCCGAACATTGCCAATCTTACACCTTATACTCCAATACGGTTCGGTTAAGGTTGTTTGATGAAAATTTTAGATCCCAAAGACGCGATAAATCGCCGCCAAGACAAAAGACTGATTATTGTAGAGACGGCGATTCATCGCGTCTCTTGCCTTAGATTCAATTGAATTGTTCTAACAATGTCTCAACGCTAGCATTGTGATCTAAAAAAGAAAATAAATGCCAGTAACGAAGTTTTCCTTGTTTATCTAATACAAACTGTGCTGGCAAAGGCGCTCCCAGTGCTTGTCCTACTTGGTAAGTACGAAATATTCGACAGCTAGGATCACTCAATAACGGCATTTTTAAACCTAAATCCCTCACAACTATTTGACTCTGCCGTTCATCGGTACTAGTAATCATTAAAACTTCTATACCGCGATTTTTGAATTGTTCGTAGTTTTCATTTAAAGCTTTAATGTGAGGAAAACAAAAGGGACAATATTGTTTTTCAGTAAATATCCGAGTAAAGGCAATTAACACTGGTTGCTTACCTTTATAATCAGACAACTTTACTAATGCTCCGTTGGTAATATCTGGCAATTGAAAGTCTGGTGTTCCCACTCCCAATCTGAGTTTATTGCTAGCTGGAACTGGCAAAAAGTTGCGGAAGAATCGCTCATTTAATAAGCCACTAAAATCAGTTGAAGTAAGCATAATAAAATTTTAGATTTTGGATGATCAAAGATTTATTGGATAAGCTTTTGGGCACTTTATAAGTCACAATCTTTGTTAAAACTGATATATTTTTAACGTTGATTATGTAAATATCATTTTATGAAAAAACCACAGATAAATACGGAGGTTGACATTGTTTAATGTTTATCTCTGCTTATCTGTGGTTTTCATTGATTTTGCTCTCAACTCCAACAGGATGGATTAGAGTTTGCTAGCTAGGGAAATTTAGACAGCAGAGAAGTAAACTTTAGACTTCACTGGATCAGGGTTCATTGTCTTGTCACCAGGTTGCCAACCAGCTGGGCAAACTTCATCGGGGTGAGACTGAACATACTGAATTGCTTGTAATGTCCGCAGGGTTTCATCAACGCTGCGACCAAAAGCTAGATTGTTGATGGTGGCGTGCTGTATGATACCATCTTTATCGATGATGAACAGACCACGCAAGGCAATGCCAGCTGCTGGGTCAAGAACGTTGTAAGCGGCGCTAATCTCTTTCTTGATGTCGGAGACTAGAGGATAATTTAGGTCGCCGACGCCACCAGACTTACGATCAGTTTGAATCCAAGCGAGGTGGGAGAATTCACTGTCAACGGAAGCCCCAAGGACTTCTGTATTGATTTTCTTGAATTCTTCGTAGCGATCGCTAAATGCTGTAATTTCAGTGGGACAAACAAATGTAAAGTCTAGTGGGTAGAAAAACAGGACGACATACTTACCGCGATAATCGGAAAGTTTGATTGTCTTAAATTCCTGATCTACCACAGCCGTTGCTGTGAAATCGGGAGCTTGCTGACCAACGCGGAGGCTTCCTTCGGTTCCGTAAGTAAGGGACATTAACCTAATTCTCCTTTATCGGTTTAGTAGCGTTGAAATTGGGTCAAGTAAAACTCACCCATCCACGCTCTCACAGTTTAATTACGATCTGTTACGACTATATCATACTCATAACGATTTTGAGTAGCAAATGTCTGATTTAGATACAAGAGAATGGTTGCTCACCAATGGCTTGGGAAGTTTTGCCAGTGGTACAGTTTCTGGTGTCCGCACCCGCACTTATCATGGTTGGCTGTTTGCCGCTACAAATCCACCCTCTGGGCGGACTCTGTTGTTTTCGCACCTAGAAGCTAGCTTAGAAGTATTAGGGAAAGTTGTGGCACTGGGGACAAATTTTTGGGGTAACGGTCAGATTGAGCCAACAGGCTACAAACTGCTACGCTGCTTTGATATTAACCCAGTTCCAAAATGGACTTGGGGACAAGATAACTGGCAGTTAACAAGACAATTGTTGATGCCCTATGGCTTGGTGGGGACTGGGGACTGGGGAAGAAGCAGGGGAGCAGGGAGCAGAGAGCAGGATGAAAATTTCTCTCCTCAGCACTCCGCACCCCGCCCCTCTAATGCCCAATGCCCAATGCCCAATGCCGCCCATGCCCAATTTTGCCATAGGACTTTAATTCAGTATCGCTACGATGGAACTGAAACAGCGATTTTACGGTTGCGACTGTTGATAGCAGAACGTGACTTTCACCATCAGCAGACTGCTAGTGAAGAATTAAAGTTTTCACAATTGCTAGGGCAACAGCAAATCTGTCTACAAGCAATCAATTCTGGGCGCTTCGGTATACCTTGGCACTTGCGCTGGACACAAGGAAATTATCAACCAGATGCTGTTTGGTATTGGCATTATGGATTGTCTGAGGAGACGAAACGGGGATTAGGCGACAAGGAAGACCTTTATAGTCCTGGTTACTTGATAGTCACACTCCAACCAGGAGATGCTGTGACTCTAGAGGCACGAGTAGGTTTTCCTGACTCGGTGTCAGGCGTTCTCACCCCCAAAACCTTTGCAGAAGCCGTGGAGGCAGAGCAAGAACGGCTCTCACAGATTTTTGGATGGAGTCAGGAAGGCAGAGAGGCAGGGGAACAAGGGAGCGGGGGAGCAGGGGAGCAGGAGAATAATTACGAATGTCCAATGCCCCATGCCCAATGCCCCATGCCCAATGCTCAATCCCCAATCTGGCAAAAACTACTCAAAGCAAGCGATCAGTTTATCGTCTATCGAGCCTCAATTGCAGGCCCCACAGTCATTGCTGGTTATCACTGGTTTAATGACTGGGGACGCAACACATTAATCTCCTTACCGGGGTTAGCACTAGTTCCCCAGCGCTTTGATTTGGCAAAAGGAGTATTACGGACTTTTGGGCATTATTGTCGCCAGGGTTTGATTCCTAATGTATTTCCTGATATCAATGGTGAACCAATTTATAACAGTATCGATGCGGCGTTGTGGTGGGTTGAAACTTTAGGACTTTATTTAGAAGCTACCCAAGACTGGGAATTTTTGGCAGAGCAATTCCCCGTAGTGCAGCAAATCTACAAAGCATTTGTTGGTGGTACACATTTCCATATTCAAGTTGATGCTACTGATGGGCTAATTAGTTGGGATGCTCGTGGTGTAGCCCTAACTTGGATGGATGTGGTAATTGATTCACACCCCGTCACTCACCGTCACGGGAAGCCAGTGGAAATTAATGCGCTGTGGTATTCTACTTTATGTTGGTTGAGTCAGTGGGCAGAGCGCTTGAGCCAACTTAATTTTGGTGAGCCAGTGCGTCTCACCAAGCAAGCACAGCGTTATGCTCAACAAGCGCAACACGTGAAAACCTCGCTGCAAAAGTTCTGGAATCCTCAGTTGGGCTATTTGTACGATACTATTGAGCCGGACGATCGCCGGAATTTCCAAGTTCGTCCCAATGCCGTTTTGGCGCTGTCACTGCACCATTGTGGGTTTTCTGTTCAGCAAGGGTGTCAGATATTAGATTTGGCAACTGCCAGCTTGCTTACCCCCTATGGTCTTCGCAGTCTCGATCCAGGAGATCCAGAATACAAAGGGAAATACGAGGGCAACCAAGAGCAACGCGATCGCGCTTATCATCAAGGCACTGTTTGGGCTTGGCTAATTGGGCCATACATTCGGGCTTGGCAACGTTTTTACCCACAACAATCGCTGCCTTTTGATTGGCAACCTCTACTAGATCACTTCCTATTGGACGCTTGTCTTGATTCTATTTCTGAGATTTTTGATGGAGATGTACCTCATACACCCAGAGGTGCGATCGCTCAAGCTTGGTCAGTTGCTGAAGTAATCCGTCACATTAAATAATGCTAGGTTCTGAGTGCTGACTTTGAAGAAGAATTCAGAGGTCAGAATTCAGGAGTTAGAATCAAGAAGCTCGCGGACTCGCTAACGCTGCGCTATCAGTGGCGGGTTTGAATCCCCCACTGTCTTGTTGACCACTAAATCTTCTCTTTCAGAGACGCTGCGCGAACGATTTAGTGGGGGTGCAAAAACGCCCTTGATTCATCCGCCAGTCGCACAAAATACCCAACTGAATTCTGGCTCCTGACTCCTGAATTCTGTTTTGATAAAAAATAGCTGTACATTCACAAATTAGATGTCGTAGTTTAATAAATTAATGTCGCTAGTTTTATCCTGATAAACCCCTGTTCTAGATTTTAAATCTCTTTTACCGAAACAGGATATGGAGTGTTGATATAACTAATTAGCTGATTAGTTCTGAATGCGCTGATCGCTATTAGGTAAACCTTGCTCCTTATTTGGCTCTTTACCAGATTGCGATTGAGTAGATATAAAAGTTACTAATGCCAGAGTCATTCCAATGGCAAAGACCACTCCCAGGATTCGCAAAAAATTGGGAGTAATTCTTGTAGCTAGCTGCTCACTTAGCCTTGGTTGGTAAATAGTGTCATCCGTTGGCACTTGTTGTCTACCTTGACTAGATACTGGTCGCGGTTGATATAAAGTTACATCTCGCGGCACTTGTTGCCCATTTTGACTAGATCCAGGTCGCGGTTGAAACAATGTCCTATCTGGTGGCACTTGTTGCCCACTTTGACTAGATCCAGGTCGCGGTTGAAACAATGTCTTATCTGGTGGTACTTGTTCTCCACGTTGATTAGCCCCAGGTCGAGGTTGAAACAATGTCTTATCTGGTGGTACTCGTTGTCCGCTTTGATTAGCCCCAGGTCGCGGTTGGAACAAAGTCTTATCTGGTGGCACTTGTTGTCCACTTTGATTAGCCCCAGGTCGCGGTTGAAACAATGTCTTATCTGGTGGCACTTGTTGCCCACCTTGATTAGACGCAGGTCGTGGTTGATACAATGTCACATCCGGTTTGTTGGCGTTCGGATTATTCACAGGACTCTGTTGACTTTGCTCAATTGGGTTAAATGGTCTCGGAACGGTTTCGTGATTTGAACCTTGGTTGTATCCAGATTGAAGGGGAGGAATGGTTTCCTCGGATTGGTTTTGCTCAATCGGGTTAAATTGTCTTGGAATGGTTTCGTGATTTGAACCCTGATTATATGCAGATGGAGGACGCAGAATAGTGTCGTCGTTCGATTGTCTTGGAACGGTTTCGTGATTTGAACCCTGATTATATGCAGATGGAGGACGCAGAATAGTATCGTCGCTCGATTGTCTTGGAATGGTTTCGTGATTTGAACCCTGATTATATGCAGATGGAGGACGCAGAATAGTGTCGTCGCTCGATTGTCTCGGAACGGTTTCGCTATTTGAACCTTGATTATAGGAAGATTGCCCACTAATCTGGTCGGGTACACTAGTAGTCCCGGTGGCAAATTTGGCAGCAGCTTGCAAAGCCTGATTCAGTTCTGCTACGGTTGCAAATCGGTTTGCTGGGTTTTTGTGAAGACATTTCATCACCACCGCTTCCAATTGTATGGGTAAATGCTCACAGCCTGGTTGCGATCGCAGTGGTTTCGGTGGCTCATAAGCATGAGCTAATACCCAAGAAGCCTCACTGATATGACTACCCTTAATGCTGATTCCAAATGGGTCGGCTGCACTCAGCATTTCATAAAGGATAATCCCTAAGCTGTAAATATCACCTCTAGCATCCAAGTTTTGATCGCTTTGGATCTGTTCAGGAGGTGCGTAACGAAATGTACCGATAAATGTACTAGTTATATTTGTAATATTGGAATTTTCTGAAGATTCACTCCGAATTTTGGCAACACCAAAATCCAAAACTTTGACCCACTCTCCCAAATCTGTAGGTACTAGAAATATATTATCTGGCTTCAGGTCGCGGTGAATTACCTGAATATGTTCAGTGGTTTTGCCACCTTCCCGTTGCAGAGTCACTCCCTGATGGGCAAGCTGTAAACCCTTGCAAACTTGCGCCATAATCTTCACCGTCCGCTCAACAGATAGCCGCTTTTCGCGCAGCAATAATTGCCTGAGCGTTTGTCCCCGCAAATATTCCATCACATAAAATGGAAAACCTTCTGGGGTAACTCCACAGTCACTAATCTTAACAATGTGGTCACTTTGCAAAGCAGCACAAACTGCCACTTCACGCTCAAAACGCTTTCTCATTTCTAATGATGCCACCAGCGTATCTTTGAGCAACTTCAACGCTACCTGTTGACCAACACGGGTATCCGTTGCTAGGAAGACTTCTCCCATGCCACCCCCGCCTAACCGTCTGTCTAAACGGTATCGCTGGTTATCACCTACAAAGCGACCATTCCAAGAATTTGAAGAAGGTGGGGATTTCATCTGGGGGAACCCATCCTAGTTACTTTAAAGTGTTAGCTTTAGTCCGAGATAGTACTAGTATTACAAATATGATTGCTTGCTTCGTAACCTAGATAAATATTAGTAATATATGCTACCAGCATTTTTCTAACTATACCCAGCTTAACATAAAAGTAATGCTAGCAATTTGATAAAATGTTTAAAATTAAGACCTATGACAGTTGAAATTTGTTCCTAATGTTAAGTTAATGCAAAGTTGACGAAAGTAATAGCTTCAGTAGTGCTGAGTCTTGAGTGCTGAGTAACCAAGAGAGGGAAGCGGCAAAGCGCAAACTACGAACCTAACAAGTCAAACTTGACAGATGAGTAATTTATGCTAGCAAGATGAGCTTAAATTACACTGCTAATTTTGACTAGTGAATCAGGAGGCAAGATGGAAAGCAACACCAGAGCATGGTGGATATATGCATTATTTTCGGCTGGCTTTGCAGCATTGACAACTATCTTTGCCAAAATTGGCATAGAAAATGTGAATCCTAATTTAGCAACAGCAATCCGAACTGTTGTCATCTTAGTAGTTGCTTGGGGGATTGTACTTTTTCAGGGAAATGTAGTTAATATCTTAGCTATACCCCAAAAAACCATGATCTTCTTATTATTATCTGGACTATCTACAGGGTTATCATGGATTTTTTACTTCCAAGCCTTACAAGCCGGAAAAGCCTCTCTTGTAGCACCAATTGATAAATCAAGCTTAGTATTAGTTTTATTATTTTCAGTCATTTTTTTGGGAGAATCCTTAAGCTGGAAGATTATTTTAGGAACTGGGTTAATATTCATAGGTACTTTAGTTTTAATCATTTAAAGTCTTAACTAAGCTCGACTTTATCCCAAATTCAGAACTTGGTTCCCTGGATACGGCAAAAACTTTTTCCATATCACTAATTCTCGTTAAAATCGAAAAAGTAAAACTACCGTCACACAAAGTTTTCAGTATCAGCTTGAACATTGCCGAAAAATGGATAAAGTCGAGCTAAGAGGATGTTTTAAAAGTACCGGAAGGTATAATTTTGCTGTTATAGGAATCATATTTGATTTCTGAAAAAAACTACGAGATAATACGGACAGAATATTTGTCTAATAGCTAACAATGATAAACCAGCATCTACAAGCCGCGATCGCAGAACTACAAGAATTTATAGATGATCGCCCAGATGCGCGTGAGGTGAGGAAAGCGTTGGCAGTCAAATTGGTTTATCAAGGCTACAAGTATGAGGAAATTCAAACAATTTTAGATGTGTCACTGGGTTCGATAACAAGCTGGAAGCAAGCTTATGAGGAAGATGGAATTTCGGGACTGCGCCTGAACCACAAGGGAAAAAAAAGTTACTTAACTGCTCAACAACGAGAAGAAGTTTTAAGTTGGTTGCAAACAAAAGAATGTTGGGAACTTGGTGAACTCGAATATAAATTGGCTTTTGAATATGATGTAACTTATGAGTCAAAGCGGAGCTATTATGACTTATTTGATGCGGCAGGAATTAGTTGGAAGAAAACTACTTCTTTAAATCCAAAAGCTGACGAGGACGCTGTTGCTGCAAAAAAAAAAGAGATTGAAACACTATTGGCAAGGCATCGGCAGGAAATTGAAGAAGGAAAGTTGAGAGTATTGCTGCTTGATGAGTGTCATTTAATGTGGGGAGATTTAAGTGGGTATGTCTGGGGAAAAACTGACCAAGAAATAGCAGTGAGAGTTGTTAATATACGAGACAAACAGACATACTACGGGGCAGTTGACTATCTGGAGGGAAGCTTACTACTAAAAGCGTATAACGCAGGTAACTCAGAAAATACAATTGATTATCTACGTTATTTATTAGATCAGTCCCCCCAATCAAAGATTACTTCTTTTTGGGATGGTGCTTCTTACCATCGTTCACATCTGGTTCAAAACTTTTTAGGCGAGGTAAACCAAGATTTGTCTCAAGAGGAGTGGAAAATTCACTGCGTCCGCTTTGCTCCTAATTGCCCGTCACAAAATCCAATTGAGGATATTTGGTTACAAGCTAAAACCTGGGTGCGGCGTTTCTGTGCCTTGATTCCTTCGTTCTCACATCTCAAATGGATGTTTGAGTGGTTTATCCGGCACACTACCTTTGATTTTGCGACTCTTCAAATGTACGGAGCTTTTTCAGAAATCAAATATTAGTCCTATATGTAGGAATCCGCTTTGATTTCTGAACTGATTTGCGTGGTGCGCGTTCGCGGAGCGTGTCGCAGACAAGCGCAGCGCAAGCGCGATAGGCAGGCAATAGGCAATAGGCAATAGGCAATAGGAAAGAAGGCTTCTTAGTTGTACTGAGTTTTTTCAGAAATCAAATATGAGTCCTATAGACTGCATGAAGTTTAACGAAAAATTAAGCTAGGGGACTTTGCCCCTTGCCAAGCCTTCTTAATTGAGATGCTAAGTGCATTTATGCAGTGCTGTACTAATAGCTGCTAATATGCATTTCTATACCCTGCGGATAGTCTCTGCTACAGAATATTTAAAGTTTTGCAAAATATATTCTGTCAATGTGCTCTAGCGTACATGATTAATATGTGCTATTGCCATGAGGAATAAGGATGAGTAATGTGCTCTCTATAGCCGCAGTGACAGCAGTACTTAAAGTCTTGCTGGAAAATGGTTTAGTCAGCGATCCGATCGCTGCTAGTGTTGGTGATGTGATTGTAACTGCCCTACCGCCTGATCGAATTTCAGTTGAAGCTGACGAGCGTGCCCAAATTAACCTCTTTCTCTATCAAGTGACGCAGAATCGCAATGTTGATTGGGTATCTCAAGAATTTCGGAGTAGGCATTCGCGTATTAATGGAAACCCGCGCTCTCCAACTCCACCACTAGCTCTTGACCTCCATTATTTGCTAACAGCCTACGGAGCCAAAGACTTTCAGGCGGAGCTATTACTGGGATACGCAATGCAATTATTACATAAAACACCAGCTATCACTTCAGATATTATTGAGAATACTTTAATAAATGCATCTACAACCAATACCTCAAGTGCTTTTTCGCAAGCTGTAGCAACTGTGTCCGTATCCGATTTAGCTGAACAAATTGGGCAGATAAAATTGACTCCAGAGTTTTTTAATATGGAAGAAACTTCTAAGTTATGGTCTGTTTTACAAACGCACTATCGACCTTCAGCTACCTATCTGGCATCAATGGTATTGATTGAAAGTAGCAATGACAAGTCTGAAAGTTTCTCCATGATGCCTTTGTCTCAACCGAGTATAGAGCAAGTTATAGCTCCGGCAAAGACTGATCAAATGATTGTTGCAGGTACAACATTAGTCATTCGTGGTAAACGTTTACGTGGTGAAATCACACGAGTTCGTTTGGGTAATACGGAGACATTACTAGTACCTCAAGAAGTAAAAGAAACGCAAATCAGTTTGTTAGTCCCGCCAGATTTATACGCAAGCGTACAGGGTATCCAAGTTGTCCATCTGACAATGGGCAATGCAGGGCAAACAAATCATCTCGTTGAATCAAACGTTGCGGCTTTTGTTCTCCATCCAACAATTACAGCATTTGTCGCTCAAGTGGAAAATAGCGGCGACAATTTACGCACGGCAGAAATTACCGTTAAATTCCAACCTAAAGTAGGTAAGGCACAGCGGGTAGTTTTACTACTCAATGAGGTATCAGGTGATAGTCAGGTAGCTTACTCTTTTTTGGTTGCACCACGCACTGAAGATACTGATGTAGTTACGATTCCTGTAAAAAATGTGAAGCCAGGAACTTATATTGTCCGGGTGCACGTAGATGGAGCAGAAAGTCCACTGTTCAAGAATCAGTCTGGAGCTTATGATTCGCCACAGGTGGCTATTTTATGAATCCGACAACAATTAATCGCAATTGGGATGAAGCAAACTACTGCTACTTATCAGCAGCCCTAGCCGTGGTGCGTGGTATTTTAGAAAATCACACGGCAAAAGAGCAAAATCAACCAGAGGAGGAAAAGCAAGCTAATTTACAGCAAGCGTTACAGAAAGCTGCTGCTGCTATGCCTGCACCATCGACATTGGAGAGAATATGCAAAATGTTTAGCCTCTCATCCTTTGAACGTGATTTATTGCTGTTGTGTGCAGGTATGGAGTTGAATGGAGATTTTGCGAAATTGTGTGCTACAATGCACGGGGATTTGCAACGAGCTTACCCAACCTTGAGTTTAGGTTTGGCAGCTTTACCTAACGTCCACTGGGATGCGATCGCTCCAAATGCTCCCTTACGTCATTGGCGATTGATTCAGATTGGTGACGGTCATGCCCTGACCCTCAGTCCCCTAAGAATTGACGAGCGGATTTTACATTATCTCACGGGCATTCAATATCTTGATGAACGCTTGGCTGGCATCATTGAGCCATTACAAGAGATTAGTGATTTAGTACCCTCTCACCAAGATTTAGCAGAGCGAGTAGCGGCAGTTTGGTCACAAGCTTACAAGGTTAAAAGCTTGCCAGTTGTTCAGTTATGTAGTAAGGAAACTACTAGCAAACGCGCCATCGCTGCTAAAATTTGTCAACTCCAAGGTTTAAACCTGTGGGTAATGCCTGCACAAGTCATTCCATTAGTACCTAGCGAGTTGGATAATCTCATCCGCCTGTGGACTCGCGAGACGATTTTAAGTAAGTCTGCTTTACTTATAGACTGCAACGAACTGGATACCAATGATACAGCACGGCTAAATGCGATCGCTCGTTTTATCGAACGTACAAAGGGCTTTTTAATAGTTACTAGTCGGGAACGCATCGGCTTATCACAACGCCTAGTAGTTAATTTTGACGTATATCAACCAACTAGCAAAGAACAAAGTGCCGTTTGGCAAGATGCACTAAGTACCATCGCACCGCAAATGAACGGGCAAGTTAAAACCCTAGTGGATCAGTTTAACCTAAGTGCCCCAACTATCCGCGCTGCTTGTGCAGAAGCCGCAGGACAGTTAGCACAAACACCAGACAACGATAATATCAGCGATATTTTATGGGATGCTTGCCGTGTACAAGCACGTCCGCGCTTGGATGAACTCGCCCAACGGATTGAGCCATCGGGTGATTGGGAGGACTTGGTATTACCAGAGGCACAGAAACAAATTCTTCGGGAAATTGCGGCTCATGTCCGCCAACGTAGTACTGTATATAATAATTGGGGTTTTGGTGCCAAGAGTGCGCGGGGATTGGGAATCAGCGCTCTATTTGCAGGTGCTAGCGGCACTGGTAAAACATTGGGAGCAGAAGTACTGGCCCATAAATTGCGCCTCGACCTCTATCGCATTGACCTATCATCGGTAGTCAGCAAATATATTGGCGAGACAGAGAAGAATCTGCGCCGGGTATTTGATGCAGCAGAACAAGGCGGCGTGATTTTGTTATTTGATGAAGCTGATGCTTTATTTGGTAAACGGAGTGAAGTTAAAGATGCCCGCGATCGCTATGCCAATATTGAAGTTAGCTACCTATTGCAACGCATGGAAAGCTACCCAGGTTTAGCAGTCCTAACTACCAACCTGAAGAGTTCAATTGATACAGCCTTTCTGCGGCGGATTCGCTTTGTGGTGCAGTTTCCCTTCCCGGATACAACGCAACGAGCGGAAATTTGGCGACGCGTCTTTCCAGCCGAAACCCCAACCGCAGATTTAGATGCTCTCCAACTTGCACGGCTAAATGTCGCTGGGGGTAATATTCGTAACATAGCCTTAAATGCAGCTTTCCTCGCTGCCGATGCTGGGGAAGCAGTGCAAATGAAACACGTATTGCGGGCGGCTCAAACAGAATATAGTAAGTTGGAGAAACCCTTGACTGATGCAGAAGTTGGAGGATGGATGTGATTTTACAAGAATCCCCGTCGATTTATCGCGGGGAGTGTCAAGAACACTCTCTTCGATCCCACAAATCCATTAGAACTCTTGCAAAAGTTTTTGTGATATGTCTAGGACAGACTGTACCTACGCAAACTACCATAGTAAGCAAAATTACTCTGGTAATTCACCAAATCTTTCCCGATAGCGAGCAAGCATGGACTCCACTTGGGCAAGTTGCTGTTCGGCTTGTTGGCGCTGTTGCTGTTCTTGGTGTGCTACTTCTTCTGGCGTGGGCGTCAGTTGTCCATCGGGAGTGAAAAAGCGCAACTTCGATTCATAAATTCCCAAATATAACTGCAATTGCTGACTCCATAACCAACCTGCTTCATTTGTTTGCAGTTCTTGATAACGACCATCTAATAAATGAAATCCTTTAAATTCTAAACTTACCGGGTCAAACCAAAAATAATCAGGAGTCCGCCAAATATCTTGATAGATTTCCTTTTTCAACCCTCTATCAGTAGCAGCTGTTTTGTCAGAAAGAATCTCTACAATCACATTTGGGTATTTGCCATCTTCTTCCCAAACTACCCAGCTTTTGCGTATTTTGCGTTGGGTATTTAAAACTACAAAGAAGTCGGGGCCTCTAAATTGCTCAGACTTGCGTTGACGCGGACTGTAATAAATCGTCATGTTACCGCAAGCGTAAAAATCTTGACGCTCCTGCCACAACCATTCCAAACACTGAATCAACAGCAGTATTTGCCGCAAGTGAAGTTCTGTTTCCAAAGGTGGTTCATCACTGTATAAATCACCAGGAGGAAATATAACATCTTCTGGTGTGTCTTCTAAAATTATTCCTAAATCTTGAGCAGAAGACATAATAATTTCTATTTTGACAAGATAAATCTAACTTATAGCGGTTATCGACAAGCGTAAAGTACAATTTTGACCTCTCTCCAAACCTCTCTCCTTTTAGGAGAGAGGCTTTGAATTGTTCCCCCTTCCCGAAGCGGGCAGGGGGTTAGGGGGTTAGGTCTATTTGCATATTTGTACCTCAACGGATTGAAAATGGCTATAACCCAATTCATTCACCGCTTTCTATGATTATAAGTCTTGCTCGCACAGAGCCACTGCTGGCATAGAATAATTTCTACTTAAGTAGATAGCGATCGCAACTCAACAAACTGTATAATTTAATCCAAAAATGTGCTTGAGGATGTGAGATGAGCGATGTCTACGACGGGCTACGCCTACTTGGGCCCAAGAAAGCAGGTACATCCACTTTTTCAAATCCATCGCTTCTCTCACCAACATCTCCAACGCTGGCAAATCCAACACGCGGTTTTGGCATCACAAACAATTTCCCAATCCAAACTGCAACTGAGGTATCAAAGGACTTTCATGAAGTGCAGTCTGCTGGTGAGCAATCATTGGAACCAGAAGCTATTTCAGAAAAGCCCCTTAGTCATGACATTAGTCGAATATCGCTGTTTCATCCACAGGCAAAACGTCAACTAGGAAATACTTATCAGCCGGAAACGAATTGGGTAGCTAGTCGGGGAGGAGAAATTATCCCAGAAATTTTGCAGCGTCAAAGTCTTGCTTGTGAGGATGGAGATACTTCGGTAATCCAACGAGACGAAACTAGTAGTTTACCACCGGTTCCCAACTACCAACTTACTCCCCCTTCATTACTGCAACCTCCCGATCCTACCTCACGTTATAAACTGGGTATGGATATGCATTTGCAACTCGATCCCCAGTTTCAAGCAATGATCATGCAGCATGTTCAACAGCAGTTGAATCCGGCAACGATTCGACCTTTCCTAAATCAGATAAATTTAGGAGTCTTACCTACTCCGGGGGCTGGTAGTCCTAGCACACCCAACCCATTTGCCGCCCCAACAGTACCTGCGGCTTCTCCAACCGTACCTGCGGGTGCGGGGCCAGACACTTCCCGAACTGCAACCACAGGGGATTTGGTACAAGCGATTATGGCTGTTCCTGCGATCGATGGTGCTTTGACTTCGTTGCAAACACAAGCAAGCGATCGCATCCAACAAGATTGGCGACGCTTAAGCACAGGAGGGCAGATTGGTGTTGTTAGCACTACAGCCCTAATTGGAGTTGGAGCGCTAGCAGGCGTTCTTTCCGATCCAACCGCTCGACGGTTTGCACTCGATCAACTCAATGGACGGACGTTACCCGTACCTGGATTGAACTGGTTGCGCTTGGAAATTAATACAGGTGGCGACAACCTGATGTTAGGAATGCATATAGATGTCGGACGATTGTTACCTCCCAGCTTAGGTTTTGGTGCGTCTTCTCCCACTGCGATCGGTGGCCCACCTCAACCAGAACCTGGTGTTCCTGGTCAGCGTTGAACCAAGGATTTTTGAGAAGTTAAATTCAGGTGTGGAATAGGATAATTTATACTAAAGTCCATAAGGATTTGATGCAGACAAATTGTATCCTATGTCTTAGCGGTATATGGAGGAAAGTTGAGATGAGCAATGTCCAAAGACAAGCCGCTTTGCATCCAGGTAACCTTGGGCGTGAAAAAGCAAATACATCCACTTTTCTGAATCCATCCCTTGCCTCACCAAGTATTCCGACACTGGCGAACCCGATACGCGGCTTTGGTCTACAAAGAGTAATAGAGGCATCACCAGACCTTCAAGAGGCGCATTCTGTTGATGGGCAACTAGTAGAACCAGAAGCTATCAAACAATCGCCCCTGAGTCATGACATTAGTCGCATGTCATTGCGTCCACAAAAAGCTTTGAACAAAGGCGTAGTGAATAGATCCGAAAATTCAGTCATCCAGGGAAGCGGTATAAAAAATGCCTCTTATGGAGTCGATGTTGTGTCTCCTAGTGGTGGACAAAATCTTCCAGAGCCTGTCCTGGCAAAGATGCAAACGGCATTCAGTACAGATTTATCGGATGTAAAAGTTCATACAGACGGTCAAGCCGAAAAGTTAGGATCTCAAGCTTTCGCATCTGGTAATAATTTACATTTTGCTCAGGGTAAATACGACCCGCAAAGCCAGTCTGGTCAAGCCTTAATTGGACATGAATTAACCCATGTAGTGCAACAGCGACAAGGGCGGGTCAATATACCACAACTAGCTGGAGAAGGGAATTCCATAGTTGTGCAAGACCAGGCTTTGGAGGCAGAAGCTGATATGCTAGGTAATCAGGCGGCAGCTAGCTCTGAGGTGGACAGCAAGCAGTCTATTCAAGCTAAGAAAATAGATGGAACTGTAAGCAACGCAGTCCAGCAAAAGCCAATTGTGCAAAATGCTCTACCAGTGATTGGTGCAATAACTGCTTGGGGTGGTACTCTTGCAACTGAATCAGCAGCAGCAGCAGCAACAGTAACAGCAGCAACAATTCAAGGTCTTCAAGCCGCAGCCCAAGTAGGAGGTGCACTTGCTCCTGGACAAAGCGGTGTCCAAAGCGTTCAACTAGATAATGGATATATGTCACCTGTAGACAAACAAAAGCTACAGTTGATTACTCAGTATCGTCTGATTAATGCCTACGTGAGTCACTGGAAACGACAGCATCCTGATGTACCCTTAGCTCCACCGGCTCAGGGAACTGCCCCAACGCCAGCCCCAACTCCAGCAACTCCAACACCAACCCCAGCAACTCCAGCCCCAACCCCAACAACTCCAGCACCAGCTGCTCCCGATTCACCTAATCAATCTGGTGGCACTTTGGATTTAGCCATTTTAGAAGCTGTGAAGGCAGAAGTTCAGTTGCAGGTTGAAACACTACTCAATACAAACCAAAAAACATTAAACAGCATAGAGTATATCTGGTCAGACAGTGGAGATCACACCGCAGATTCAATCGGTACTGTTGGAGCGGTTGAGTTTAGTAATCTTAGAGGAACTTTTATTAAGGAAACTCTGCAATTAAGTAGTGATGCGGCTCAAATCCCGAACTTAGATCCGCCGAGCCGGGGACAAGAAATGGATGTGAGACAATTCCGAGGTGGAAGTATGCGCCGGGGTTCTTCAATGTCAATTGGCTATGGTGATTCACTATCCATCAATTTGACAGGTAGCGGCCCGACAATTGACCATGCAGGCAACTATGGACATGGAGAACACACTTACTCTACTGACTGGAATTGGGATGGCAATACGACACAAGGAGATTTTCCTCTGTATATTCAACCCGATGGAAAACCTACATTTGCTAGTACAAGATGGAGAGGCGAACCAGATGATAATTCCTACTTTTAGCGATCGCAGATAAATTTTCTGGAACTTGATCGCAATCTACACTCCAGGGATAGGTGTGATCCTTTACACTTATCCCTCTTCTGTCACTCTCCGAAAACATTTGCCTTTTCTAAAATCTAGAGCTTTTGTATAACAAGCGATTGCGCGATTATTTTCTAATAACAAATACAAGTCCTATTTTTTTCTAATAGTATAGCTTGTATTGATTGCCTCATGAGGCTTCTAGCGATCACTTTCCCGGAAAGTGACAGAAGAGGGATAAGTCGATAGCGATTGCAACTAGACAAATTATATAATGTCTGTTACTAAGAATATTGATGGAGGGAAGGTGATATGAGCGATGTCGGACGACAAGCCACTGGGAGTCTACACACGCTTGGGCGCCAAAAATTAGCCACATCAACTTTTACAAATCCCGCCCTTGCCTCCTCAACTATTCCTACACTAGCTTCTCCAACACGTGGCTTTGGTTTACAAACAAATAATCCTTCAATCCAAAGACTAACTGAAGCATCAATTGACCTTCAAGAGGCGCAGTCTGTTGATGAGCAATTATTGGAACCACAAGCCATCAAACAACAGCCCCTTAATCACGACATTAGTCGCATATCCTTGCATCGTCCCCAGGCAAAACTTACAGTTGGTGCGCCAGACGACTATTATGAGCAGGAAGCCGATAAAGTCGCCGATCAAATCATGCGAATGGCTAAACCTCAGCCCATAGATTTGCCGGATACACAGACTCAAGAGGAAGTACAAACCAAGCCTTTAGCAGCTGCCATAACTCCCCTAGTGCAAAGGGAAGCAAGGCCAGAAGAGGAAGAAGAATTGCAAACAAAGCGATCGCTACAACTCGCTACAAATGGTAGCTTCCAGACTGGAGACAATTTTGAAACTCGGCTAAACAGCAGTGAAAGTGGAGGAAGTCCGCTACCACATACAGTACGTTCCTTTATGGAACCCCGCTTTGGCACTGATTTTAGTCAAGTGCGGGTACATACAGGCAATGAAGCAGTGCAAATGAATCGGGATTTGAATGCCCAGGCGTTTACGCACAAGCAAAACATTTTTTTTGGTGCAGGCAAGTCACCAGGGAATGATGCATTAACCGCCCATGAACTGACTCATGTAGTGCAGCAGACAGGTGCAGCCCAGAGAAAATTAATTCAACGGGCAATTAACCCTACATACGACCTGACTCACGGTACTTTTGAAGTAAATGCCACACCAAATGGCGCAAGTCTACCTATTACTATTCGTTTCAAACCCAAAACCACTGCTCCCTACTCTAACCAGATTGGACTGATTCAGATTGTGCGTTTGACAAATGCTACCGGCACAAATGTCGAACCTCAATCTTTACCTGCGGCTCGTGGTGCTAGTCTACGCACCACCGCTGATGCCACCACAGGAGTTGAGGGCGGATATTTCACTGATGTACTGCACAATGATGCACCTGCCCACGGTGGTACAGGAACCAATGCCCCAGCCGGAAGTGCTTTACCTGCTCAGTATCCCTTTGGT
Source organism: Nostoc edaphicum CCNP1411 (assembly GCF_014023275.1). NCBI lineage: Bacteria > Bacillati > Cyanobacteriota > Cyanophyceae > Nostocales > Nostocaceae > Nostoc > Nostoc edaphicum. The sequence continues at coordinate 2,564,192 of NZ_CP054698.1, read as the reverse complement.
AACGATCCAGCCCAACCCAATCCTGCAACCCCTGGACTTTCGCGGCCTTCATCCAGTGGTGCAAGCGGAGCTACTATCGGTTACAAACGCTCGGATGATCCCAGCGATATCAAAGCAGCAGAGCTAACCGACGCCCCTGGAGGGGCTGGTGAGTTCAACTTCGACTTTCAGACGGTGGCTAAGGGAGAAGACACCATGACAACTTACGGTGCGCTTCATTGGGGCTTCCAGATTCGTGCCGGTAAAGTTGAGAATGATCAAGCGTCAGCACAGGAAGGGCAATCTGCAACTTTTGATGTGGCTCTGGAGAAGCATCGGGATTTCTACGTGCATGAACCAGTAATTTTTTACTTTGATTTCGACAGCGACCAACTCAGTTCCACCGAAACAGGCAAAATCGATACATTCTTGGATTACCTGCGGCGCTTCCCTGATGTAAATGTTACTCCTGAAGGTTTCGCCGACAGGCGCGGTGGTGCGTCGCAGCACAACCTGGATCTGTCTTTACGCAGAGCCGAAGCAGTCGGGGCAGCCCTGCGTGCTAAGGGTGTAGCTGAAGCTCAGATTAGTGCTGTAACTATCGGCTCTGGAGCAACCGAAGACTTTACCCCTGATGCCACTACTAACCAAGATACAGAAGCGAATCGTCGGGGTAATCGCCGGGTCGTTTTGAACTTTAGGCATGTGCCAGCAGCAGCACCAGCACCAGCAGGAGGAGGAGCGACACCGTGATTTGGAGAACGGCAGGAATATTCATAACAGTTTTGATACTGTTAGTTGGAGGAAATTTGTATATGAATAATCAAGACGCTACCGCGACGCCTATGGAGCAGATCAAAGCACGGCTCTACTCCACAGATCAAGACACTAGCGGTTTAGCTCTGGGTGAATTGATCCGTTTAGGCAAACAAGCTACCCCTGTTTTGTTGGAAGCCTTGACTAATTCCAACCCCCGTACCCGTCGGCTTGCCGCTGAAGGACTGAGCGAAATTGCCGACCCCGCCAGTGCCGATGCTTTGTTCCAAGCCACCCATGACACTAATGGAGAAGTGCGTGCCCGTGCTGCCACTGCCCTACACCAATTAGGGGATAAACGTTCATTGGCCGCTTTGGTTGCCACCCTTGACGATTACCCTGACATCCTGCACAATCCCTACACAGCTTCGATGTATCCTTTAATGCGGGGTGGGAAAGAAGTTTTGCCTTTGGTTGTTCCTTTGCTAAAAGCACCTAATGATTTGACTCGTGAACGAGCTTTTTTGATTGTTAAAGCTGTGGTGAGTAAACTACCCCAAGGGCAAGACTGGAATCAGTTATGGCAGAGTTTAGGAAGTTATGATCCCATAGGGCCACAGGCAGAACGCGACAAAGCTGCTCAACAATGGGAGGAATGGTTGAGCAAAGAATTACTATAGCTGTAGCCAATCATATTAAGACATAGACTGTGACACTAAGATAAGCCCAAAGTTTTGTCCTGTCTGCTTCCCAGCCTGTAGGCTGGGAAGCAGACAGGACAAGGGCTGTGTCTTAACTTAACGTGAGTTCGATGAACCTCTCCCTCCCAGCCTGCCTCTGGGAAACGGAAAGGGAGGAGCAACGAAAAATTCAGCTTTTTGCTCCCCTCTCCGTGTCTGAGAGGTGGGGGGAGAGGTCAAATAAGACTTGTCGAACTCACCTTATTTAATTTTTTGTAAGCAAATTCACCTTTCTTGACGCCGAAGGTAGGTTGTAAATATTCCTAAAAAATTGAATGTAGAAGAAGTATTTGAGATACTCTTCAGTAAGTTACAGCAGTTTTCAAGTAAATCAAGTACAAAAGACAGGACTCAAAATAAGACACAAAGAGTTTTTGCTTCCTGCCTCAAAACTCATAACTTTGTACTTCATGTAAAAGAAAACTGCTGTAATTGCAGAAAGTTAAGTATAAACACCTCACTACTAAATATAGTGATGGTTAATTTGTACTTTTAATCTTAGAAAAGTTTAGTAGAGAAAACTTAGATTACTAACAAATGAAGCCACCGCTACAAAATTGGGATAATTATTTCTGAGGACATATACTAATAGAACTCTGGAGAAAACTATGACATTAGAAACAAAACAAATACAGGTAACACCAATAAATTCTGCTTTTGAGACTCTTGAATCTCAGTCAGAATTTAATTGGAGAAAATGTTGGTATCCTGTATGTTTTCTGCAAGACTTGCCTATAAATCGCCCTTATAGCTTTTCACTATATGATGAGCCTTTTGTTTTATTTAAAAATACAGATGGAGAGATTACTTGTTTAACCGATTGTTGTCCACACCGTGCAGCTAGACTATCTGATGGACAAATTATTGACGGTAGAATAGAGTGCTTATATCATGGTTGGCAATTTGGCCAAGATGGTCAATGTTTGCATATTCCCCAGTTAGCAACAGAGGCGAAGATTCCTGTTAGTGCTTGTGTCTCATCCTTTAAAGTTATAGAACGTCAAGGAATGATTTGGATTTGGGCTGGAGAAGTTGAAACAGCTGTTGATGAGTTAATACCAACTGTACCAGATTTGGATAAACCGGGATGTTTTAACTTAGATTACATGCGAGACTTACCTTATGACCAAAGCTATTTTATTGAAAACGTTATTGACCCAGCGCATATTCCTATTAGTCATGAGGGCATATTTAGCGATCGCACTGAAGCTCAACCACTAGAGATGGAAGTCCTTGAGAGTTCCCATCAAGGAATTCGTGGAAGGTATCGAAAGACAAAAAAACCCAATCAGCCTTGGCATTTATTAGATTTTGTTGCTCCCAGTTTAGTTCTTTACAGAATTGGGAATGGACATGAAAGCAAGTTTTGGGGATCTGCTTTATATTCAATTCCCCTCAGTAAAAATAGATGTCGGGTTCTCGTCAGAAATTATAGTAACTTTTTTGATTTTAAGACGAAGTTAATGCCTCCTTGGGTAGATCATATAATGATCCGCAACAAAGTATTGGAAGGTGATATGCCAATAGTTGTTGAACAAAAGGGACAAATTGAGCGGTTAGGAAAAAATTTACAAGAACTGTATTTACCGCTCAAAACATCAGACGTATTAGTAGTTGCATATCGCAAATGGTTAGATAAATACGGCTCGTCTTTGCCTTTTTATCAAGGTTATTCTACTGCAAAAAATATTGATAGTAGCGAAGATAGTCAACATTTAAAACCCTTAGACCGATTTTCCCAACACACACTTATCTGTAATTCCTGTAGCCAAGCTTATAAGCTAACCAAACGATTACAACAAAGCTGCGTGGGAGTTGCGATCGCTTTCGCGGCTATAGCAATACTTACAGATGCTTCTGGAATAAAAATAGCAGCAGTGTCTGCTGCTGTAGCATTAATTATTTTGGCAGTTATGGCTCAGAGACTCAAAACCCAATTTGAGGATTCCTACAGTCGCCATTAATAAATTGGTATTGCACTACGTCACTCAATTACTGTGACACAAATTTGAGCACCGCAAGTTGAAAATTTTTTCAACTTGTTTCGGTGCTTTGATTTCTGTAAATAGCTGAATTGCTCTATTAAAATTTATTTGACTTTCATCAGACTTGGCCATCTTTTGATTAGTTAAACCCAATTGAAAATAAGCTTCTGCTAGATCACATTTTGCTCCTATTTTATCCAAAAGTTCGATTGCTTCTGTATGATTAGCAAGAGCTAATGCAAAATCTGTTTGTTGCCGATGGATTTCTGCTAAACCATTGAGTGTTTTGGCTTTTACCTGCATATAGTGACTTTCTTCAGCAAAGGTCAAGGCTTGGTGGAATATTTGATTAGCCTGGGAAAAGTCTCCTAAATTGACGTAGGTTTGACCCAAAATTTGCATGAAATAGACAAATCTTCCAGTCTGTTCCACCAATCTTTCATTCGTAATATTTTGATAAGCTACATCTGCTAATTGATATGAGGCATCACGCAAACCTAAATAAGAATACACCAAAGCTAAACAGACTGAAGCTTTCTCTGCCCAGCGATGATGTTCGGTATTTTGAGCAAGGTAAATTACTTGTTGAAATAACTTTGCGGCTGCCTCTAGTTCCCACAAATCTATTTTGTAAAGACCAATACTTAATAAAGAATCTACTTCTAGCATTCTCAAATAGTAAACTTTATGTTTATTTTCTGGCTGAGGTACAAGTGATTTGAGTGCTTGGTTTGCCAGAGTAATAGTCTTTTCTTGACAAGCGATCGCTTGAATAATCTTACCATTTATCCAATATAAATCACCCAATATATTATAAAGTTCGCTAAGATTATGGTCATCTTCGAGATTTTTAACAACTTGACTAATTGCCACAAGTATCGGTTGAATTAAACCCATCCGATACAACGTACTGCCAAGAGGCAAAAACTGTTGCCATTGATTATTTCGGCTTTTTAAAATGACCTTTCCCGCCAACTCAAATTCGTTAATTTCGATGTAGTGATAATATGCTTCTAAAGCTTGCAAAGCATCTTTAAAGGTTTCAATTTGCTTAATACTAACTGTCCAAAATTCTGCGGCTTTGTGGTTGGCAATTTCCCATTCATCGCTGGGACGTAAACGTGCGATCGCTTCTTTCCGAATCACCGGATGCAGCCAGTATTCACCTTTATCACACTCCACCAAAGACCGATTTCTCAAGGAGGCGATGATTTGGCGATGTTGGTCAGATGGGACATCCCACAGTAAACAAAACAACCCTTGTGATGGGATGGTCGGTATATCTTGGTAACGATAACATCCCAAACGGCAAAGCAAGCGATAGGCTTGGGGATCAAGGGCTTGCAGACGATTGATTTGACTTACCGCTAAATTTTTTAAGTCGGTTGCTGCTAAAGGATCGGCATGATTTTCTTGCCAATAAAGAACCATGTCACCGTCGAAATCCTCCTGAATTGAACCGCAGAGAATTCCCATTGCTTTCGCATTACCGCCGTATGTGCGATGCATGATTTGCAAAGTTTGCGAGTTGATAGTTAACCCACGGTTGCTAAAAAACTGTTGCCATGCACTTTGATCCAAGCCAGGAAGCCGATAGTGATTCACATTTAGCCCAGGTTCACAAAGGCGATCGCGGCTAGTAATTAGAGTAACAGATTGCACTCTAGCGTCAGCCAACACCCGCAATAGTTCTACATAGTTGCGGTGGGAAGCAATTAACCCACCTTGTTGATCCAATGCAGGTTCGAGATTGTCGATTAATACCCCAATTCGCCGATTGTGGAGTTGGCGCTTGAGTCGTCCCAATGTCACCCCAAATTCTACCCCAGGTTCTTGATCAAAATCTTGTTTGAGCCATTCCTCTACTACTCGTTCGGCGGGGGTGATATTCTGCGTTTCCTTCGCCATCAGCAGTTCTAAAACCAAGTCAAACCCCTGAGTTTGCAGATATTGCTGCGCTAGAGTGGTTTTGCCTAAACCGCCTTCACCTTGGATGACAATGACTTTCGATCCTTGATTTACCAAAGTATTTAAGTGAGCGATCGCTGCTGTTCGTCCAATAAAATTGGTATCCTCTAATTTTGGGGTGGGATGTGGCGATCGCGAGTAATCAATCAGACTGGATGATATCGCAGTTGTTTTTCTCAGAACCCGTTCTAAAGTAGCGCGACAATTACTCTTGGTAATTTTTTCTCGCAAGACTTTAGAAAGCAGCTTCCATAACTGAGAACCAGCATCCTTGGCGTGTCCTTCCGTACAACCGTAAGAATGAGCGATATCTAAGTATTTTCTACCCAACCAAACTTGCACAAGAATCACTTTTTGCAAATCGCTCAACCGTTCCCCAGTCTGAGGGGGAATTGTAGCGTCTAACCATGCTAATGCTGCTTCAGCGTCCATTGCGTAACGACAAGGGGAGTTCAGATTTTAGGGACAACTATAAATCACTTTACAGTTATACTGCTGGAGTTTTCGGATAAGATTCTGTGAATCCGACTTTTTTCCCGACTTTTGCAAACCTTATTCAAAATTCAGCAGCAAGTTATTGAAAGGATTGCTGTTATTCCAACGATAGGTATTAAAGTCTCGTTTATCAAGCGTCAAAATCCGTCCATGTCCCAGATGTTCTGCTAAAACAACCAGAGAAGCATCTGCCATATCCATTGGCAAATCTGCATATTTTTCCATAACTTCAACCATACGTGTAATATGGTGACTTCGTAAGTCGAACACCTCAAATGCTTCCTGTGCAACCTCTCTCAAAAAACTACATTGAGCATTGTTACGACCTCCTCTGGCAAGAAGAAGGTAACAAGTTTCGGTAATAACAGGGTAAGTAGTATCCCTCTTCTGTCACTCTCCGGGAGAGCGATCGCTAGAAGCCTCATGAGGCAATCAATACAAGCTATACTATTAAGAAAAAATAGGTCTTGTATTTGTTATTAGAAAAGAATCGCGCGATCGCTTGCTATACAAAAGCTCTAGAATTCAGAAATGGCAAAAGTTTTCGGAGAGTGACAGAAGAGGGGTATCCCTCTTCTGTCACTTTCCGGGAAAGTGATCGCTAGAAGCCTCATGAGGCAATCAATACAAGCTATACTATTAGAAAAAAATAGGACTTGTATTTGTTATTAGAAAATAATCGCGCAATCGCTTGTTATACAAAAGCTCTAGATTTTAGAAAAGGCAAATGTTTTCGGAGAGTGACAGAAGAGGGGTATCCCTCTTCTGTCACTTTCCGGGAAAGTGATCGCTAGAAGCCTCATGAGGCAATCAATACAAGCTATACTATTAGAAAAAAATAGGACTTGTATTTGTTATTAGAAAATAATCGCGCAATCGCTTGTTATACAAAAGCTCTAGATTTTAGAAAAGGCAAATGTTTTCGGAGAGTGACAGAAGAGGGGTATAGCGGTTCCCGATCTAGTGAGGTACGTTTTTAAAGCTATTAACCTTGGTGAGCAAGATTTGGGTGTACCTCATTTGCCTGGGAAACGCTATAACTAGTGGTTCACTGAGAGTATTTAAAACTTGTAGTGCTAATTGATGGTATTGATCGTTTTGGTTCCCAAGTGCCACGAAAAAGCCAGTATCAGCGATGATCATACTTTTCTTGCATTAGCGATCGCACAATGGTTTCCGAATTAGCAGCTAAGTCAGTTTCTCCTTTGAAACAGCCGATAAATTTACTTTGCTTGAGTTTAGCTAACGGATCTGTTTTTTGTTGCTGAAGTTGTTGATAGCGCAGTTCAATCGAAGATTTAATTGCCTCTACTGTATCTTGGTCAGCCTCCTGTTGAATATATGCAAGCTTTTGAGCATATTCTTCATCTAGCTGAATCTCAAAATTCTTCATCGCCACTAACTTAGAACGTTTACCTAAAGTATATCGTCCGCGTCGAATCGTCTAGAATAAAACTCATTAGGTAACATCAGCACCATCTACCCCTCATTGTCATTACCGTTATATTTAATAAACCAATTTGTAGTACTAACAATTCCTGCTGTTAGACACTGGGTTTTGATCCTTTGTAGTTTCTCGTTTACTCTAGCTTGAAGAGAGTCTAAAATTCGTTCAGCCTTTTCTGTCATTGCAGCTACATATTGCCTCGTTTTTGAAGTATCCTCTGTATTCGCCCAAAAATCTTTTTGCTCCTCAAACCATATTTCTGCTCTACTGACTTCATCAAATGTATAACCTAGTTCTCGCATGGCTTCGTCATTAAGTTGATCAGCTATACATACACGCATACGCCATAAACAATCTTCTAAGGTGCCATAGTAGCAATCTTGCTTTTCACCGTCAGGTGCGTTATTATCCTGTCTTACGAACATCCACTTACTCTCATCTGGATATTTGCTATTAACCATAAGCCTTTTCGTTATGGAATGGGTTATTTACGGGCTGATTACCGAGATTTTGCCACACAACGAATCGCACCTAAATTCTTCTTCAATTAGCTCAATCTTGTAATAGTCAAAATTAAAGTTCCACGATTGTTAAAATACATTATTGGAACATCATTGGCATAACAAAAAAACTCCCCACTTGAAGAAGCTTTATATCTCTCCAATTTCTTTCCAATTAAGAACTCTTGTTCACCAGATTGACCAATATTCCCAATTAGGGAAAACCAGTTTTCGTTTGGTTTTCTTCGGAACATCTCAGCCCAACTTAGCCACGGTTTTGTATACCCATCTGCATCACTTCTAATCTTGGCATCATACCAAAACTGTTCTCCTTGTACTTCAAACTTATAAGTTGCTCCTATTTCTAGAAAAATACCAGTGGCGTTCCAGTATTTGTGAGCGTCTATTATTGTTTCTGATGGAGAGCCAATTTGTAGCTTTGTCATTTTTGTATTAATTTTACATAATTGTAACGATAGAATAGGAACTTCACTTATTAAATACGAATAATAATTTGCTGAAGAAAAAACATTAAAGAGATAAGTTTATAAATTTGTATTACTTCAATGCATTGAATAATCTTTTTTTAACCTCTTATTAATTTGAAAAACTTACTCTTCCTAGATAATTGAGGCTAGCTATTTGCAACAACTTAAGCCTCATCCAGAACATCAGGGAGTAGACATTGAATTTATCGAGACGTCAGTTTTTTACCCTGGCAGGGGCATCTGCTACAGGTGCTGTCCTTCTATCTCCTTTGCAAGCATTTTATGCTAAACCTGCGATCGCTGCTGGCCCCTACGGCAATTTAGTGACTGACCCCAACGGAGTATTAGATTTGCCAGCTGGATTCACTTACCGCAGACTGTCCGAAACAGGCCAAACAATGAATGATGGTTACTTAGTGCCGGGTGGTCACGATGGGATGGGTGCTTTTGCCGGGTCTAATGGCAATACGATTCTAATTCGCAATCATGAACTCGGTACTTCTGGCAACGGTGTGGGCGCTCCCAGTGGCAGCAAGTACAACACAAATGCAAGGGGCGGTTGTACTAAATTGGTTGTTAATTCTTCCCGTAACTTGGTAGAACATCGGGGTGTCCTAGCGGGAACTATTCGCAACTGTGCCGGTGGCCCTACGCCTTCAGGGTCATGGTTAACCTGCGAGGAAACTTTTGAAACCAATAACGGCAAGAAGCATGGTTATGTGTTTGAAGTTCCCAGTAGTGCAAATACTTTTGTCACCCCCGTCCCACTAACCGCTATGGGGCGTTTTAATCACGAGGCTGCTGCTGTAGACCCCAACACAGGGTATATCTACATGACAGAAGACCGGAGTAATGGGCTTTTCTACCGCTTCATTCCCAACCAAACCAACAACCTGAGTGCTGGCGGCACGCTATACGCTTTAAGGATTATAGGGTCGTCTGGAATCAACACAGCTACGGGTTTCCCAAAAAATACGCCTAGGGCGGTGAACTGGGTACAGATTAGCAATCCTGATCCCACATCTGATACTGTCAGAACAGCAGGGTATAACAGCGGTGCCGCTAGGTTTTCAGGTGGGGAAGGCATCTTTTATGGCGGTGGTTATGTCTACTTCACTTGCAAGAGTGGTAGTAGTTCTGGAAATGGGCAGATTTGGCGTTATTCGCCCGCTAATAATACCGTTGAACTCTATATTGAACCCAACAATTCTAGTGTGCTAGACAATCCAGACAATCTTGTGGTTTTCCCCAACCGGGATATTTTCCTCTGTGAAGATGGGGATGGAACGGATTACATTCTGGGCATTACTCCCAGTGGCAGTCTTTATAAGTTTGCGAAGAATGCCCTCAACACATCAGAGTTCGCCGGTGTCTGCTTCTCCCCCGATGGTCAGACGATGTTTGTCAACACCCAGAGTCCAGGAATAACCTTTGCTATTTGGGGTCCCTGGTAACGCTACATCCTATTTCAGCCTAGTCAGGGTGGGAGCGATCGCCCTGGCTAGGCTCTTATCGTGACTTCAAATCGGGAAAAAGAGTTTATCGAGTGATTTGGGATCAGAACGCCTTATCAGTGCCGAGAAGGGATTTCAAAAAATTGTTGTTGCAGTGAAAAGCTTTGTCGATTGAAGCTTATTGCCTCACATCACAAACTAACCTTTTAAATAAAGACAGAGAAATAATAGTCGTGTTTAACAAAGTTTGCGCTTCATTAAAATCAGCATCACCCGTAATAAAAAAATCTGCTCCTGCGGCAATAGCGCAAGCTAAAAACTTTGCATCTTTCCTATCTCTGGGGAAATCAACCTCCACATCCACATTAATTAGTGTTGTCACTGAATCAATTAAATAAACCCATCTTTCGTATTGTGCCTCAGTTAATTTTAAGCGAGGACGCTTTAAAACTTCTTTATACTCTGCGATAATCTCTGCCGATACAACCCACTCAAAAGCAGAATTAGCAATCACAAATAAAATCACTGCCTCTGGATTTTTATCAGCTATAGCAGCAGAGATTACGATATTAGTATCAATAATAACTTTCATTCTCCCCGTCTATAAGCTTCAATTTCTGCTGCTATCTCTTCATCAGTTAAAGGATTATCTGCGTGTATTGCTTGTATTTCTTTGAATAACTTTTTTAATTCTTCTGCTAAAGTAATCTTTTGATTATCGTCTGTTAAAATAATCACCTCAACTCTCTGTCCTGCTTTAAATGGTAAATCAGATAATACTAACTGCTTTGGATCTGCAATGGTGATATATGTTTTATAAGCGTTCATGATTTATCCTGTTACTCAACTTTTATCTACCCTTGTTCTAACAATTTCGCCACATTCTCTGCAATTCTCTCTTCTAACTTTGTAAAGTCGTCTTAGAAGTGCAAGGTTTGAAACCCAAATTTTCTATAACCAACTTTTTCCCCGACTTTTGCAACCCTATCACATAAAACTGCCGACTTCAGCCGACTGACAAAACAAAGTGCGATCGCTTAGGCTATTGGGCATAGAGATAAAAATTTAAGTATAAAAATATGCTTAATACCCTCAGCCCAATCACAGAAGACTTAGCAGGTCAAAGCTATCCCAGCCCTTATTACTTGCAAACACAGCGCCGCATTCGCTCACTCATAGACAAATATATTGCAGTCGAAAAACTACATGATCGTCTGCAAGATTTACCGATACAGTTTGCTAATCCCCAACCGCGTCCCTGGAAACCCATTGATTGGCAAACGATTAACCGCAATCAAATTATCGGCTTAGACGCAGAGGTATTTTTATCTATATTGATAGGTGCAATGGACACAGAAGCTCCTATTCGTGGCTATACCCAAACCAGTCGGCAGTATTTGGAAAAATTGCATCCTCAAATGGCTCGGTTTGTGGGTGGAACTGTCGGTGAAGATGGTGAACTGCTAGAACTTGGTTTGTGGGAAAAGGAAGAACGCCAGCACACACCTGCATTAATCAAAGTCTACACCCAATTAACAGGCGAGAAAATTACCCCAAAACTTCGGACTGTTAGAAGCTATCTTCCTACAGATGACGCTCACGAAGACTTATATCGCCACGGCTTACACCGCATTGCTACAGAATACGGTGCCACCTGTCTTTATATTTGGTTGATGGCTCACACCACTGGCGCACTCCAGGATGTTTTAGAAGAACTAGCACAGGATGAAATCAACCACATGACCAAATTCTGGGGGTTTGGAGTCTGGACTTTCCCTGATACTGGGTTGATGCGAATTGGACGCACGCTGATCAAAACGCGATCGCAAAACTATCAACGTAACAACCTCACTCGTACTCTCCGCCGCATGATGGCTACCCTCAACTGGAATGCTTGGTCATTAACCAACAAAACAACTCTCCTCTTCACCTTCACCTACACAATGCATCGCTTGTGGAGTTGGAACAATACCCTCACACCAGAGTATTTACAAGATTTATTTGAAACTAATTAGTCAAAACAAAGGACAAATGACAAATGACAAGTGACAAATCAAAATTACCCACAGATTTAAACCCCCAAAAAATACCCCAACATATCGCCGTGATCATGGATGGTAACGGACGATGGGCAACCAGTCGAGGATTACCGCGCATCGCTGGACATCGCCAAGGAGCAAAAACACTCAAAGAACTATTGCGTTGTTGCAAGGATTGGGGAATTAAAGCGTTGACAGCTTATGCTTTTTCAACAGAAAATTGGCAGCGTCCTGTTGAAGAAGTGAATTTTCTGATGCATTTGTTTGAGCGATTACTACGCCGCGAGTTGGCTCAGATGCATCGGGAGGGAGTGCGAATTTCATTTATTGGAGATTTATCAGCTTTACCCAAGTCTCTACAGATAGAAATGGAACGTTCAATGGCAGAGACGTTGAACAATCAAGCAATCCACTTTACTGTTGCAGTCAACTACGGAAGCCGCAACGAAATTACCAGAGTTTGTCGTCAAGTAGCTCAACTCGTGGAACAGGGCGAACTCAGTGCCCAAGAAGTGAATGAAAGTCTTGTAGAACAACACCTCTACACCGCAGACACTCCAGAACCCGATTTGCTGATTCGTACCAGTGGTGAGATGCGATTGAGTAATTTTCTCTTATGGCAAATGGCGTATACAGAGATGTATTTCACCGATATCTTTTGGCCAGATTTTAATAGAGAAGCATTTTATCAGGCTTTGTTGAGCTATCAAAGTCGCGATCGCCGTTTTGGTCAAGTTAAAGCTTCACTGTCAGCTTAGTGTAGCAACCACCAGACATCCCCTCAAAACTAACCCAGACAGTTTTTGCCATGAGCGATAAAACAGGAGTCAGAATTCAGAATGGGCTACGCCCTGCTACGCTAACAGAATTCAGAATACTCTACCCATAAAGGGATGAGTTTTAAGGCGAGAATATTTTAATTTTTTTCGCGTCACTTGCAGCCAAGGTTTTAAACCAATATTCATTACCCAGTCCTACAGAATTAAATTCTGAGTTCTGACTCCTGACTCCTGAATTCTTCTCATAAAGTAAAAGCACCCACATTACCACGATTGGTATATGAGCGCTAACAAATAAAAACATTATCGAGGATAATCTATCTGCTATGACAGACCGAAGTAACTATAAGAATAGCAGGGACTGGGTAAATAAACTGCAAGGGTAGTTACAAATGTTTTGTTAAAAATATTACTTACCGTAAATGTGATGCTTGATTTAGGCAAAATCCAATCGATTGCGACATCTTATTCTCCTCAAGAACTCTTTGCTGCCTTGGTTTGGCAGCGTCGGTTCAATGAGTTTGATGGCGAAGAAGTGATTACCGACCTTTCCAACCACAGAAATTTATGGGCAAGCTTTCTGTTTACAAAACCAATTTTTGCACCAGATGAAAACGGTTTAAGCTTTGGTGGTATGGTCGATACCCTGCTTGCGATGGCAAACTATCGTCCCATGCCTGAAACCAGCATTATCCATTTCATTGCCTATCCTGCCGATACGCTATACATTCTGACAGAGAACCAAGATACAAAAGTGTCTGAGCTTTTAGATTTGGGCAAAAAGTGGCGAGCTGACTCTGTAGAGGTAAGTGATGGCACGAATGAAGACTACGGTTTGCGGCTTCAGCGCCGACTGAGAACTCGATTGGAAGGAGCGCTATTGGGTGAGGATGTTCACCAGGATTGTGATGCGGTTGTTGTTTGCTATTGGTGGGATTGAATTCTTGAAATATCTCAATCAGAATAATTGTGGACTAAAATCTGCTGTGCAAAAGTGGTGCGATGCCACGGCGGTCTATGCGAAACCTGACACTTGGGCTATCTTCAGTGATCAAGTACTAGTATCGTGACAGAAAAATATTAAGTCGGCGCTGAAGTGCACTAATATTTCTAGAATCTAAACCCACTAACCGAGATACAGATGGAAAGTGTCCTTTAGGAGCATCTAAGGTGAAAGTATATTCTTCATATTTAACCCATTCACTATTGGCAAGACTTGCTAGCCATCCAACTTTATAAGCAAAGCGCTTACAATCTTTCTTGGCTTGCCAAATACCATGTTGGACGCTAAAACCAAATCTGCCTTCACTATATTGAACCCAGAGCTTATTAATAATATAAAGGTCATGACGAGGAAATTTTTGGATTTCTCCACTATCTAAAAAACCTTCTCCTTCACGATCACATATTTTGAGCATAGTAGAATAGGTTTCTTTATCAGCTTCCTGCCATTTTTGTTCTGCTAATAGCTCCTGCAATTTTCTATAATCAATACCAGAAGTATGAGATACAAGAGTTAATTCTGCTGCCAATTGAGATAGATGTAACTGCACATCTGATAAAGATTTAAGAATTGACGTTTGCGAATCTGTCTCCAAAACGTGAGATGGCAATTGAGATATTTGTTCTTTTATTTGACGTAATTCTTCAAAAATTATATAATTTGATTTTTGTTCATCAGTCATAATTTCTTTCAAAGCTTGTAGTTCAGTTTGAGCAGCTAGTGAGGCTTTTTGAGTCTCAGCTAAAGCCATCTGAGCTTCTATTGCCGTTTCTTCATTATTGGCCAATCTCTCCTGCATAGTCTGAATCTCAGATTTTGATCCCTTTATTTCCGTTTGAAAGCTTGCAAGATTTAATTCAATATTATACAAATTAGTATTTGCTTTCATATCCTGCAACTCTTCACGGCTACGCCTGAGCTCTTCGATTGCTTTTTCGTAATATCCTAATGGTGTTTTCCAGTTATCATTACCTGCTTTGAACATAAAATAACTTTGCTTATTTTATTGCTTATCTATTAATAATATTTGTGAAAATTTATTCTCTGGTATAACATTGTTTTTTAAATCATAATTATTCATGATGCTATGCCAAAACTTACAAAGTAAACCATATTTTATCCAGTCTTTAATAGCTCGATTTTTCAATTCGGGAGAATTTCTTACTAAAGCAGCCATCATAGCGGCATTTTGTTGTAATTGTCCATAAATTTTCAATACCTCGTCAATAGAAGTATTTTCATCTAACTTACTCAGTTCATAGCATTCGCTTAACTCATAAAGCTCAATATCAGACAATAGACCACCAGGCTTCCATGCTATTTTGAGTCTTTGTCTACATTTATCAAGAGGACTGGGTAAGCCGTGAACTAAATATTTTTTCAATTCATTCCGAATTAGTTCAAGTTTGCCATCTATCAGTTCAGAGATTTTATCAACTATTTGATTAGCATCTTGAAATAGCTTATTTTCCAAATATTCGATTCTTTCCAAGCTCTGCTCAATGCTGTTTTGAGACAAGCTAATCGCCTGCATTACAGCTAGTGACATTTGATTAATTCTGTTTTCTAGATAAAAATTACTTTGACTAACAGTGTCCGTCAGGGCTTTTTCACGAATGTTATCTATTTTATCAAGGTAATATTTAACTTTTTCATCTGTGGTACTCAACAGATATTCAATGTCAACTTTAATTTTACTTTCTAATTCCTCGGTCTTTTCTATCGCGTGATTAATGCTTTCTTGAGCTATATAATCAAGCTTGTCAGCTAAAGGGTAAACTTTGTCATCAAACAAGTTACCTATTTCCTTGCTACTGTCTCTCACAACCTCCTTAGCTGCACTCTCAAACTGTTTAACAAGACCTCCAAATAGCCATCCCATCATTTATCCACATCCTTTGAGAGCATAATTAGTAAACAGATATCCTCCCAAAAATAACACTCCTTTTTAGGAGTGTCGAGATAAAATAATGGCTAATAAATTAGTAGAAATTCGGTGGACGATTATCGAAATATTATTTAGTGTTTGACAAAAATATAGTTGCTTTGCCCAAAATATGTTGTGCAAAACTAGTGCGATCAATCACTACACTAAAAATAAAATGAATAACCCTAGCTCATCGTAGACGTTGCCCTACAGATAACCTAATTATTTCTTTTGCCTGATTTACCAGTTAGATTTGAAAATTGGTGCTTTTCTATAACCCGCTCAATCTGGCAAGTCACCGCATTTATTCTATGTTTAACCTTATCAAAATCAATATTCACCCAAATATAGGCTTTATCTGGTCTTTGTTGTTTAGTATTCATATATTGCTTTACGTGTCAAGATATTTTGTTATATCTACACAATATATCTTTCTCAACTTCTAAACTACTTTCTCTAGACGTATAAGTAAATATGCTTAATGTTTACTTAAGATTTATCAGATTTATCTGCTAGAAATTCAATCAAGCAGTAATTTAATTAAGGTGCACAATTACTATTTACTGAAAGAGACGCGATATTTCGCGCCTCTAAGAACCAAAATCAAAATTCTAAGTGTTAGCTTAAATCTTTGTTTGTAGATATTGCACCAACTGCGGTGCTTGCATCACTCCCTCTATCCGATCCACAGGCTTACCTTGCTTAAACAGTACCAGGGTTGGGAGAGAAGCAATTTTATACTCAGTAGCCAAATCTGTGTATTTTTCTGTGTCGATTTTGACAATTCGTAGACGATCTTTAAGTTGGGCATTGACTTGCTCTAAAATTGGCACCATCATCTGACAGGGGCCACACCAGTCAGCGTAAAAATCTACTAATACAGGCACATCAGAAGCGGACAGCATATCATCAAAACTGTTAAATTCTTTTTTAGTTGCCATTGTGACACACGCCGATTTTCAATTGTTTGTTTCAATAGTAATTCTTAGAAAATAAAATAGGTATAGGATTATGGGTTTTGTTGGGAAAAGATTAGATTAGTTAATATAGACTGATTTGCCAGCCAAAAACCTTAAATAATTATAATAAAACACGTATACTATTTTATTTTATGCATATCCATTAGATATGTATTTAAACTTATTCTGACTAACCAACAAATTATAGAGGCGTTCACGAGAGTGATGTCTACAACAGTGTAGCTGCTATAGTTCCTAGTCTATTCCAATTAAGTGATGTCTACAACGGGCTATTCGGTGACGCAGCTATAGATAAATCAACAATATATTGCTTCAAGTTATTCATCCATTAACAAAAAATAACTCATAGATATTTAATTATAGTAAAACGTTAATTTGTCTAAATTAAGTTATATATATCTAGCTAAAAACGAGGTAGAACTTTATCTATTTAGATATCTAATTTGCATCATGCCAGCAAGATTGTCATCCCGCAAGAGTTAGATTTTATTCAGACAATATTCAGATGTTCCCGAAATCACCATAAGATAATTAGCGCGGTATTTCTAAGATTGAGGAACATTAAATGACACTATTACAAGATAAAGTCGCAATTATCACAGGTGCATCACGAGGAATTGGCCGAGCGATCGCAATTGAATTAGCCTCACAAGGAGCGATCGCAGTTGTCAATTATGCCAGTTCTAGCGCTGCTGCTGAGGCGGTTGTTACAGAAATTACAGCAGCCGGAGGTCAAGCGATCGCTATCCAAGCAGACGTTTCTAAAATCGAGCAAGTAGACGCACTAGTTAACGCCGTCATGGAAAAGTTCAGTCGTGTGGATATTTTGGTCAACAACGCGGGTATTACTCGTGACACACTGCTTTTGCGTTTGAAGCCAGAAGATTGGCAAGCTGTGATAGACCTTAATTTAACTGGTGTTTTCTTTTGTACACGCGCCGCCAGTAAAATTATGCTGAAGCAGCGATCGGGGCGGATTATCAACATTACCTCCGTTGCGGGGCAAATGGGCAACCCAGGTCAGTCCAACTACAGCGCCGCCAAAGCAGGTGTAATTGGTTTCACCAAAAGCGTTGCTAAAGAACTAGCTACACGCGGTATCACCGTTAACGCCGTCGCCCCTGGATTCATCACCACCGACATGACCAGCGATCTCAACAACCCCGAAGATATTCTGAAATACATTCCACTCGGTCGTTTCGGTCAGCCCGAAGAGGTCGCTGGGATGGTGCGCTTCCTCGCTGCCGATCCCGCTGCCAACTACATCACTGGACAAGTCTTTAACGTCGATGGCGGCATGGTAATGGCCTAAATAGTAATTTTCGTAGGTGCGTTATACCGAAGGCTAACGCACCTATTTTATCAGGTGATTTCAGTCGCAACGACACAAGCAAAGTACCCCTGCGCGGACTAACGGCAATTAAATTTTCAATCTAAAATCCAAAATTTAAAATCTAAAATTCAGTCAAGGCAAAATTGTGCATCACCAAATAGCCAGTCCTAGACATCGCTTCCATACAGAAAATAAACCATAGTAGGGCTAGCATTCTAATGCCCACCCTACAAGCAACTAAGGCTGTTGGCGTATCCTTTGCCAGACAGTAAAGCCCAAAAGAAGGATAATGCTACTGGCGGTAGTCAGTATCACAGCCAAACTCATACCTTGTATTCTCATCGCCAGCAAGTTAAAAACTAAGGTAATTGACCAAAGCGTGAACGCAGCATTGCGCTGGGAAAGTCCCCAAGCGAGTAAGCGGTGGTGCAAATGGTCTTTGCCAGGAGTACTGAGAGGGTTATTTCCTGCTAGTAGCCGCCGCACAAATACTTGAGTGGTGTCTAGCACTGGTAACAACAGAAATAAAACTGTAGGAATTAGTGCATAAAGTGTGTTTTGTTGCAGTTTTCCTAAAATGCTAGTTGCTGCCAGCACATAGCCAAAAAAGTATGCTCCGGCATCACCCATAATAATTCGTGACGGATGGAAATTATGGCGCAAAAAGCCCAGTGCAGCACCTCCCAAGGCTGCGAGTACCAAGATTGCCGCTGCACGGTTGTTAAATTGAGCTGCAACCCCCAACAAACTCATGGCGGTAATAAAGCTGATTCCTCCCGCCAAGCCATCCATACCATCCATTAAGTTAATGGCGTTGGTAATCCCTACTACCCATAGTACTGTCAGTGACATGGACAGGAGAGAGTCGATGGGGGTGCCAAACATCACTTGAACACTGATGCCATTAGCTACCAGCAACAGTGCCGTGACAATTTGCGCCCACAATCGAACAGAGGGCGGTAAGCCGAACTGATCATCGATAAAGCCCACAAGGACTAATATCGAACCCCCCAACAGAATAGTGAGCACCTGAGCCAATACGTTTTGGAGTTCGATCGGTCGTAAAAGGCTAGCTAATACCAGCGCGGCAATCACACCCGCGTAGATAGCTAGCCCCCCTGCATTGGGTAAAGGTTCTCGGTTGAGTCGCCGTGCGTTAGGTTGGTCAGCCCAACCTACTCGCAAGGCAAATTTTCGTACTGTCGGAATTAAACGCCAAGTTACAAGCCAAGCCAATAGGAACGTAAATACTACTGCCAACCAGCCGGTGCCGCTAGGGTCGGCAATACCGAGGGACTTAAGGGAGTTGTCTAGATTCATCTCCCAATTCAAGCATTACTGCCAGTATCTAATATGAGCATCACCTGTATATTAATCAATTTTTTTTATTTCCATTTGTAACTTGAGCCGCTTGAGAGATTAGCACTCTTGCGCTGTGAGTGCTAAATTGTCTAATGGAAGCGCTGGAGAAATGAAACATGGCAAAAATTATTGCATTTGACGAGGAATCGCGGCGAGCTCTAGAAAGGGGTGTTAACGCCCTTGCCGATGCCGTAAAAATCACATTAGGGCCCAAAGGTCGCAATGTGCTTTTAGAAAAAAAGTTTGGCGCACCTCAAATTGTCAACGATGGTATCACTGTTGCCAAGGAAATTGAATTAGAAGATCCTTTGGAAAATACTGGTGCAAGACTCATCCAGGAAGTAGCCTCAAAAACTAAAGATGTCGCTGGGGATGGTACAACCACCGCCACAGTTTTAGCACAAGCCTTGATTCGAGAAGGTTTGAAGAACGTCGCGGCAGGTAGTAACCCTGTTAGCTTAAGACGTGGGATCGACAAAACTATTGAGGCACTGGTACTAGAAATTGCCAAGATAGCCAAGCCAGTAGAAGGAAGTGCGATCGCTCAAGTTGCTACTGTCTCTGCTGGTAACGATGAAGAAGTTGGCCAAATGTTAGCCCAAGCAATGGAAAAAGTCACCAAAGATGGTGTCATTACCGTTGAAGAATCTAAATCCCTCACAACTGAACTAGAAGTGGTTGAAGGGATGCAGATTGACAGAGGTTACATTTCTCCCTACTTCGTCACCAACAACGAGCGGCAAATTGTGGAATTTGAAAACGCTCGGATCTTGGTGACAGATAAAAAAATCAGCAGCATCCAAGATTTAGTGCCAATTTTGGAAAAAGTTGCCCGTTCTGGTCAGCCCTTGCTAATTATCGCTGAAGATGTCGAAGGTGATGCTTTGGCAACTTTGGTAGTGAACAAAGCGCGGGGTGTACTGGCTGTAGCTGCCATTAAAGCGCCTGGGTTTGGCGATCGCCGCAAAGCTTTGTTAGAAGATATTGCCATTCTCACCGATGGACAGTTGATTTCTGAAGAAATCGGCTTGAGCTTGGATACTGCTGCTTTAGAAGCGCTGGGAACTGCCCGCAAAATTACCATTGACAAAGAAAGCACCACCATTGTAGCTGGCAGTGTTACCAAGCCAGAAGTACAAAAGCGGATTGGTCAAATTCGTAGACAGTTGGAAGAAACCGATTCTGAATACGATCAAGAAAAACTCCAAGAACGCATCGCCAAGCTCGCTGGCGGCGTGGCAGTGATTAAAGTGGGTGCGGCAACCGAAACCGAACTCAAAGACCGCAAACTGCGGATTGAAGACGCGCTGAACGCTACTAAAGCTGCTGTGGAAGAAGGTATTGTTCCTGGTGGTGGGACAACTCTAATTCACTTAGCTAAGACGGTAGAAGCGATTAAAAAGACTTTACAAAATGACGAAGAAAGAATTGGGGCTGATATTGTCGAACGAGCGCTAGAAGCCCCCTTACGCCAAATAGCAGACAACGCCGGTGCTGAAGGTTCTGTAATCGTCTCTAAAGTCCGGGATAGCGAGTTCAACATTGGCTACAACGCTGCTACTGGCGAATTTGAAGACTTGATTGCTGCTGGTATTATCGACCCTGCCAAAGTCGTGCGTTCAGCTTTGCAAAATGCTGGTTCCATTGCTGGTTTGGTCTTAACCACTGAAGCGATCGTTGTTGAAAAGCCAGAGAAGAAATCCGCTGCTCCTGCCCCTGACATGGGCGGTATGGGAGGCATGGGTGGCATGGGTGGCATGGGCGGCATGGGCGGCATGGGTATGTTCTAACTTCTGCTCACCCAGATAAATATTTTTTAAACAGTTTGTCTTACCCAGGCAAACTGTTTTTTGTAGCATTGCTGATTCAGAGGCGATATGTTATACCAATTCGTAATTCGTAATTCGTAATTTGTCAGATTTAAATCTGACTGATGACTAAATTATCAACCTAAATAATTGCGTAATTTAGAAATTATAGTCTTTATATTGATTTTTGTAAGATTACGTGTAAGTTATCCTTATGTACTTTGTTATTTACAAATGACAAATGACAAATGACTAATGACTAATCACTATTAGGTAATGTTTTATGGCACGAAAACTGCGTCGCCTTCCCAAAATAGTCACCAAGCTATACGAAGATGAATTCTATCACCAACCAGGAACTTTACCAGGAACCATAATTATTGATGCAGATGCTCCGCTACCGATAATTTTCTTAATTGACTATAATCAAACCAATTTCATTCGTGAACAAATAGCAACTCCAGAGGAGTGTCTCCCCTATCTTGATGCAGAATCGATTTCTTGGGTAGACGTACAAGGTTTAGGTAGTCAAGACATATTACAACGATTGGGTAACGTCTTTGAGTTACATCCTCTAGTTTTAGAAGATGTAGTCAATGTACCAGAGCGTCCCAAAACCGAGGATTATGAAGACCAATTGCTATTCATTGCCTGCATGGTAGTACCAAAGGAGAAAACATGTGGTTTTTATAGTGAGCAAGTAAGTTTAATATTAGGGAAAAATTATTTGTTGACAGTACAAGAGGAACCAGAACATGATTGCTTTGAAGCAGTGCGATCGCGAATTGAAAAAAATAAAGGTATCATCCGTAAACAAGGAGCGGATTATTTAGCTTACGCTCTGTTAGATGCGATTATTGATGGCTTTTTCCCAGTACTGGAGCTTTATGGAGAGCGAATCGAAGAGTTAGAAGAGGAGGTAATAGTCAAACCAACGCCACAAACACTACAAAATATTTATCAAATTAGGCGAGAATTACTGCAACTACGTCGTGCTATCTGGCCCCAACGAGATGCAATTAATTCCTTAATTCGAGATGGTAGTGAACTAATTGGCGAAGAAGTACGAATCTACCTGCGAGATTGTTATGACCATACAGTGCAAGTGATGGATATGGTGGAAACTTACCGAGAACTATCATCTGGATTAATGGATGTGTACCTTTCGGCAGTGAGTAATAAAATGAATGAAATTATGAAGGTACTAACGGTAGTTTCAACAATTTTTATTCCACTAACTTTTGTGGCTGGAATATATGGTATGAATTTCAATACTGAAAAATCGCCATATAATATGCCTGAATTGAATTGGTATTGGGGCTACCCAATTTGCTTGGCAGTTATGGTAGCGATCGCACTTAGTTTGCTATTCTTTTTTTGGCGACGAGGCTGGCTGCAAAATTCTGTAGTAATCAAGCGCAATTAAAGATTTGAGATGAGCGATGAGTCAAATATATATTCATTAGCACCGGGAGTTAAGATTCTGAGTTATGAGGAGTAGCGACCAGAATTTAGTAGTTTTGACGATTTATATTATTGGTGTCTCATACGTTTTTAACCGCATGGTTGAATCCATTGATGACCAAGTTAAATTTGAGTTTAAAAAAGGAATCGTTGATGAGCAACTCAAAGAACAAAATCTCGACGACAAAATTGGAATTTCCTTTAAACTTAAACCCTCATACGCAATTGAAGATTTGAAAGATTTAGGAATCAGCATAGAAAATAAATCTGAGAATGTTGCCGTATACGTTGACTGGGACAATAGTTCTTTAGTAGTTGAACATAGCAAACAATCGCGGCGTGTGATTCGGAAATCACCAGACTTAACCCGCGACTTAGCAGTACCCCAAAGTCCTAGCCTGATTGCTCCCAAAAAAACACTTTCTGAAACAGTGACAGCAGAAGATGTATTCGAGCGCGATAAAGAAGCTGGAACCTATTCAGCCAAAAAACCACTAATTGATATTAACGGGCTACAAAAAGGGCAAAAAAAGCTGTACAACGACTTTATCAACAGAAGAAAAGAGTTGGACTTTTCGCTGCAACTAGTGCTAAGGATATCTGAGGTGCGTTTAGGTCTAGCCCCAGGTCGTGATTTTCCTCCCATTAGTATTATCAATTGTCCTTTCACAGTCAGGAAACTACCTTGGACTTACGCTCTACCTTGGAATAAAAAAAAGTAATATCAACCAGACAGACTATGCCATCCAAGATTACACTGGATCTAAGGAGAGAGTAGACGCAGGCGGTTGCAGATCAGTCATAGTCACTGGTTTGAGGAAAGTCCGGACTCCCGAAAGACCAAACTTGCTGGATAACGTCCAGTGCGAGCGATCGTGAGGATAGTGCCACAGAAAGATACCGCCAAGAATAGGGAATAGGGAATAGGGAATAGGGAATAGGGAAAGCAAAACCCCACTCCCCACTCACCACTCCCCACTCCCCAATCTTTGGTAAGGGTGCAAAGGTGCGGTAAGAGCGCACCAGCAGTATCGAGAGGTGCTGGCTCGGTAAACCCCGGTTGGGAGCAAGGCGATAGGAACTACGGTTGGTCTTTTACCAGTTCCGCTCAATGAGAGCCGCTAGAGGCGTCTGGTAACAGGCGTCCCAGATAGATAACTGCCCTCGCAAGAGAACAGAACCCGGCTTATGTACTGCTCTCTCCCCCTTTTTTTAGTGCTGAGTTAGAAGAGACGCGATGAATCGCGTCTGTACAAGAGTTAGAAGTTTGTATTTTTCCCCTGCCTCCCCTGCCCCCCTGCCCCCCTGCCCCCTTCCCCTTGTTATGTAATGTCCCTTGCCTATCCACGCCGTCAACGGCAACTTGAAAGTTTAGTCCAAAAATTAGGTTTGTCGCTAGAAGCACCTATAAAGTGGGAACTGCTAGATTTAGCGCTCACTCATCCCACTGTTTCTGATTCGGCAAATTATGAACAGCTGGAGTTTGTTGGCGATGCAGTGGTGCGCCTGGTTTCGGCTGTTGTGTTATGGGAAAATTATCCTGATTGTCCCGTAGGGGATTTTGCGGCAATTCGTTCGGTATTGGTGAGCGATCGCATCCTCGCCCAATTGGCCAGAACTTATGGTTTAGAGTTATACTTACTCGTTGCTGGCAGTGCTACCGCTGATAAAGTTGGTCTAGAGTCACGACTAGCAGACGCTTTTGAAGCAGTTCTGGGTGCACTTTATTTAAGTACTCAAAATCTAGAACTGATCCGCTCTTGGCTAGATCCCCACTTCCTACAATTAGCAACAGAAATTCGCCTTGATCCTGCCAGACTTAATTACAAAGCTGCTCTCCAAGAATGGACTCAGGCACAATTTAAAGTTTTACCAGAGTATCGGGTTGTGGAAGTTAGTCAACCGCACCGTAATCATGAACGTTTCGTGGCTGAAGTGTGGCTGCACGGAACCAAGCTAGGATTTGGTAAGGGACGCTCAATCAAAACCGCTGAACAAGCCGCAGCCAAGGTAGCTTTTTTAGCAATCTCTAATCCGGAAAACCCCTGAACTCAAAAGATTACAAATAAACTGATAATCAGTTGCTAGTCATTTGTTATTTGACTAATGACTAATGACCAATGACAAGTGACAAATAACTAATGACAAACCAAATTAAAATTGCTGTCATCGGAGTTGGACGTTGGGGAGTGCATCTGCTGCGAAATTTCTTAGCACATCCCGAAGTAAATGTAGTTGCTGTAGTAGATCCTCATCCAGAACGATTAGCAGCGATAAAGCAGCAATTTGACTTAGATGAAAATGTATTATTAACAACTCAATGGCAAGATTTAAAGAAAGTGCCAGGGTTGACAGGAGTGGCGATCGCTACTCCTGCTACCACTCACTATGATTTAATTAAAGATGCTCTCCAACACGGATACCATGTTTTGGCTGAAAAGCCACTAACTCTTGATCCCGCCGAATGTCGGGAACTTTGCCAGTTAGCAGAGCAGCATCATTTAATACTCATGGTTGACCACACTTATTTATTTCACCCAGCAGTTGAGCAAGGGCAAACTGTAGTACAGGCGGGTAAATTAGGTGATTTACGCTATGGCTACGCGACGCGCACCCATTTAGGCCCTGTCCGCCAAGATGTTGATGCGCTGTGGGACTTAGCTATTCACGATATTGCGATCTTTAACGCTTGGCTAGGTCAGATGCCTGTGAAAGTACAAGCAACGGGTACGGTATGGCTACAGGGGCAAGCCAATAGCGAAATAACCCACTTTCCATCCCAAGGTTTAGCCGATCTAGTATGGTTAACACTGACATATCCAGATGGCTTTCAAGCTTATATTCATTTGTGCTGGCTAAATGCTGATAAGCAGCGACGGCTGGGGATTGTAGGTAGCCTTGGTAGTTTGATTTTTGATGAAATGTTGCGATCGTCACCTCTAACGCTTCTATATGGCGAGTTTGAACAGCAGGGTAATCATTTTATTCCGGGAAATCAAAGACAGGTAGTGCTGGAATTAGAACCGGGTGAACCATTGGGGCGAGTTTGCTCTTGTTTTGTTGACTCTATCCTCAACAATACTCCCTCAGAGGTTTCGTCTGGCTGGGTAGGCACACAGTTAGTAGAAATTCTTGCTGCACTAACGCTATCTCTTGAGCAAGGCGGCCAACCTGTTTTTCTGAACAACTCCCCTCAAGTGTAATTTTCCGTTAAATAAAACTTATCCAAAGTTTCCTCTACTACACCTTTAGAGGTTGTTTGAAAAGTGTTTCGCTGTGACTTTAGGCACTTTGAGATCCCCCTAAATCCCCCTTAAAAAGGGGGACTTTGATTCTGGTTCCCCCCTTTTTTAAGGGGGGTTAGGGGGGATCTAAAACTATTTGATACCGACAAAAGGACTTTTCAAACATCCTCTTATACTACAGTCTACGAAGCTCCGAGATTTATTAACGGAGTTCAAAGGCTCATTAACGAAGCTCTGAGGTTCATTAATGGAGTTCAAAGACTCATTCACGAAGCTCTGAGGTTCATTAACGGAGTTCAAAGACTCATTCACGAAGCTCCGAGGTTCATTAACGGAGTTCAAAGACTCATTAATGAAGCTCTGAGGTTCATTAATGAAGTTCAAAGACTCATTCACGAGGATTTATCAAAAATTCATCCGGTTTTTAGCGATTTTCGGGTAAGTCCTGATAAAATCAGCTAACGTATGAGCATGATTATGCACAACCGTATATTTACTACTTTATTTTTAACTCTATTTCTGGCTACCACACCCCAGTTTGTAGTTGCTCAAAACAATATTGAACAGCTATTTAAACAAGGCGACGCTGCCGAATCGGTGGGTAATAACTCCCAAGCAGAGACAATTTGGCGGAAAGTTTTACAAATTGAACCCAATAATGGCAAAGCTTATAACAATTTGGGTAATGCTTTGCGGCGACAGGGAAAACTAGAGGAAGCATTAGCGGCGCACCAGAAAGCATTACAACTCAATCCTAATGATGCCGAAGCTTACGTTGGTATGGGTAATGTGCTAAATGCTCAAGGAAAACTAGAGGAGGCATTGGCATCTTTTCAGAAAGCCTTGCAACTTAACCCTAACTTGGCTACTGCTTACAATGGTCTAGGCAATGTGCTGTATGGACAGAAAAAATTAGATGCAGCAATTACCGCATATCAAAAAGCGATTCAACTAGATCCCAAATATGCTTTTGCTTACATGAATCTAGGTAGTGTCCTGAGAGAGCAAAAGAAATTAGATGCAGCAGTTGCCGCCTTCCAAAAAGCAATTCAACTCAACCCTAACTATGCTGAGGCTTACAACAATCTCGGCATTGCCTTGAGAGAGCAAAAGAAATTAGATGCAGCAGTTGCCGCCTTCCAAAAAGCAATTCAACTCAACCCTAACTATGCTGAGGCTTACAACAATCTCGGCATTGCCTTGAGAGAGCAGAAGAAATTAGATGCAGCAGTTGCCGCCTTCCAAAAAGCAATTCAACTCAACCCCAACTTTGCTTATGCTTACTACGGTCTCGGTATTGCGCTGTATGACCAGAAGAAATTAGATGCAGCAGTTGCCGCCTACGAACAAGCAATTAAACTCAACCCCAACGATGCTAATGCTTACTACGGTCTCGGTATTGCGCTGTATGACCAGAAGAAATTAGATGCAGCAGTTGCCGCCTACGAACAAGCAATTAAACTCAACCCCAACGATGCTAATGCTTACAACAATCTCGGCAATGCCCTGTATGGACAGAAAAAATTAGATGCAGCAGTTGCCGCCTTCCAAAAAGCCTTGCAACTTAACCCTAACTTTGCTTATGCTTACAACAATCTCGGCAATGCCCTGAGTGACCAGAAAAAATTAGATGCAGCAGTTGCCGCCTTCCAAAAAGCAATTCAACTCAACCCCAACTTGGCTGGTGCTTACAACAATCTCGGCATTGCCCTGAGTGACCATCTAAATATTGAAGGAATACGACATTTAGGAATTTTCCCGGAAAAAAAAGGTATAGAAGCGCGGTTTTTTGGGAAGACAACAGAGATTCAAATCGGTCTAGATCCTGATTTTCCAGTTTCGAGAATCCGGGGTAGCTGGTTAGATGGCGTTTTACCTCGCGATGCGATTATTGCGCTGTTCTCTTTTGGGGCTGCTACAGTTGCAAATCTTCTATCTTGGCTATTTAGTAACACTTCTAAATCCGCGTCAAAACCATAGCCGTTAGGAGTGAGGATTCAAATTTATTATTTTGAATTTAGAATTAGAGTCTAGTAAAAATTACCTTTCAGAAGCCCCATTTGCATAAACTTCTGTTTTTGGAATACTTACCAAGATAGTTTGCTGCGGCGAAAAGCTAATCTCGTAAGTCTCGTTCCCAAGTAACACCTGGAATTTCATCGACTTCTCTTTGTTTACAACTGCTTTTACAGATTTGTTGCTCCCCACAGAGGGGCTTTCCCCAGACTGCTGTAGGCTAGAGTATTGGTTTGCTTTTGCCCCCTTCTTCCCAGAGGAAAATCCCAAATTCCCGACATTTTCTTCTTTGTTGTCAACAGGTAACAGCGAGATATCAATCAAGGGTAAGGTAATCTTTAGTGTCGTACCTTGATGAAGTCCGGTACTCTCAAGAGTAATGCTGCCTCCCATAAGTTCGATTAAGTTTCGTGAAATTGCGAGTCCGAGTCCAGTCCCTTCAAACTGACGCGCAGTTGTGCCATTCACCATCACAAAGGGGCGAAATAGTTTGTGCTGTTGATTGGGATCAATGCCTATACCTGTATCTTTAACTATTACCACTACTTGAGATTTACCATTACTAGATTGAATTTCTGTAGCAATGGTGATGCTTCCTGTGTCGGTGAACTTAGTAGCGTTGCCAATAACATTAATTAGCACCTGCTTCAGTTTTGCTGCGTCTGCTTTAATTGGTATTGCTTGAGGATCTAACTCGCATTTCAATTGCAAGCCCTTTTGTTGAACATTAACTGATTGTAAATTAATCACCTCTAACAATATTTGTCGGAGGTCAAGAGGTATGGTGACTACAGAAAGCTTACCTGCTTCGATTTTAGAAATGTCGAGTAAATCATTAATAATACTTAGCAAATGAATTGTTGTTTCATCGGCACGTTTGAGGAAGTCCATTTCTTCTTCGCGGCTATCACATAAGCCATCTTTAACCACGCGAATGCAGCTAATAATAGTATGTAATGGGTTTCTCAATTCATGAGAAGTCGTAGCCAAAAACTGGCTTTTAATCTGGTTAGCGCTTTTTGCTTCTTTCCAAGCTATTTCTAGTTCTTCTGCCCCAGCTTTGAGCCTTTCTACCATTTGGTTTAATGCTTGGGCCAGCTGATTGAATTCCCGGATTTGAAAATTCTGCGGAACTGGTTGTGCGGCGTGGTGAGAGTGAATATTGAGAGCGTAGTCTCGCAATTCTTCTACAGGACGTGCCAAGTAAGGAGCTAAATATAGGGATGCTAATAAACTTGCACCAATTAAACCGACTGTCAAAACGATGAGAATTAGTTTGATTTCCTCTAAACCAAAAAGCGCATTATCGACGCTAGTAACAGCTAAGACTATCCATTTTTCCTGCTGTTGTTGAGTAAGTGGATTTGTAATAGCTGTATAGCCAGCCAGTAATTCTTCACCATCTGTAAAAGATAAATTTATTGAATCTTTTCGTCCTGCAATGGCATTTTTAATTATGCTCTTGAATTGGGAAGAATTTGGATGTTGATTAATATTAGTTCCCACCCAGCCTGTCAATGGGTGCGCCAAAACCGTCCCATCTTCAGCAATCACTACCATAGCACCTGTGAGCGATCCTGGTGGATTTAAGGTTTGTTGGTATAATGCAGACTGAATACTTAAACTATAAATTGAATTTTTTTGGCTATCGGAGACTGGTGCAGATAGCACTACTTGCAGTTGATTTTGTGTGTTTCTTTTACCAGTCATTCCTGTCTTTGACGGGAAGATTGTTTTGACATCAATTCCTTCACTAGGTAAAGGTAATGTCAATTTTCCAATTGCTTGATCCCCACAGCTATTAGCAATTATTTTTTGGTTTAGCAGATCCGTTAATTGAATGCACTCAATACTGGCTGGAAGTTGTTGCTTTAACTGCGTGAGAATTTCTTGCTCTTGTATGGGTGAACCCGATGGAATTACTGTTGTTTTACTTACAGTCAACAAATTAGCTTTTAAGAGAGCGATCGCATCTTCAATTCTCTGTCCTTTACTGATGGCGCTTTCTGTTAAATTTTGACGTGCAGTTCCCAATATGCTAGAACGTGCCTTATTCAAGGCAACAATCTCACCTATAAGTAAAACTGGAACAAACAGCAGCAATATTCTCGTTACTAAAATTCTACGAAAGGAAGATTGGCGAGAATTAGTCATTGAGTGTCTCACTTTGCATCCGCAAACCACAACAGCAAAGATATGTAATTAGACGAGCTAGATGAGACATTTTATTAAATTATCAGAATTTTATTTTCAATGTTTAAAAATAACAAATTGCTATAATTTAAAAAGAAACGTAGTATACCAAAACTCATATATGGCAAATGGAAAAGCGATTTGTGTTGCATAGAAATACAGTGGTAAAATCGGCAAATATTACCTTGTAAGCATAGACTTTTTTTTGAGAATCTACACACTAGCAAAGAGAATATTCAAACTATCAAATCAATCTAATGTTGCAACATCGTCCTCATACTACAGTTGTTTTAGCAATGAGTGCAGATGGCAAAATAGCAGATTTTAAGCGATCGCCTGCTCGGTTTGGTTCAAGGGTTGATAAAGCACACTTAGAAAAACAAATCGCTGCCGCTGATGCCGTTTTATTCGGTGCTGGTACTCTCCGGGCCTATGGAACAACACTTACTGTATCAGATCCAACTTTAGTAGAACTTCGGGCGCAAGAGGGAAAGCTTCCGCAGCCAGTTCATATAGTGACTACACACTCTGCAAACCTCAATCCGGAAATTAACTTTTT
This sequence comes from Nostoc edaphicum CCNP1411, assembly GCF_014023275.1. NCBI lineage: Bacteria > Bacillati > Cyanobacteriota > Cyanophyceae > Nostocales > Nostocaceae > Nostoc > Nostoc edaphicum. The sequence continues at coordinate 2,533,672 of NZ_CP054698.1, read as the reverse complement.
TAAGCAACCAATTAGACGCTGGCTACTCACGACAACAGCGGGAGCAGTTTCATGGAAAAAACGCTTACAGACATTTCACTCAACTCTGGGAACCAGAGCACAAGAGTGCCCTCTAGAATTTGAGCAGATTCTAGTTTTTGAAACACCAACACGAGAAATTGACATTCCCGCAGCTTTAAAACATCTAGCCAATATACATATAACACGCTTGGTAGTCTTAGGTGGAGGTGAATTAGTCGCTTCCTTACTGCAATTAGATTTAATTGATGAATTATGGCTGACTGTCTGTCCGCTGATTTTAGGTGGTAATACCGCACCAACACCTGTAGAAGGGAAAGGATTTTTACCCGATTTAGCTCCCAAGTTGCAACTTCTAGAAGTTCATACCGTTGAGCAAGAAGTGTTTTTGCACTATCGCCTACAACGATCAGCAGATTAGATTAAGCTAAGTTAAGTTATTTATTGGGCATGGGGCATGGGCATGGGGCATTGGGCATTGGGCATTGGGTATTAGTTATTCCACTCTTGCTCCCCCTGCTTCCCCTGCTCCCCCCTGCTCCTCTTCCCCCCAATCCCCTAATATGGTGGAACAACTTAAGCCTCGCTATTCTGTCGTTTGGACGAACAAAATCGCTGAAGTACCCCAAAATGCCTGGAATGCTTTGGCAATGCCACTCAAAACGCCGTTTTTAGAATGGGAGTGGCTAAACAATCTCGAAACTTCCCAGAGTGCTACGGCTAAAGCTGGTTGGTTGCCGAATCACTTGACATTGTGGCGAGATAGAACGCTGATTGCTGCTGCGCCACTTTATCTTAAAGGACATAGTTCTGGTGAATTTGTTTTCGATCACCAATGGGCAGAGTTAGCCGATCGCATCGGAGTTCAATATTACCCAAAATTGCTGGGAATGACACCGTTTACTCCCGCTGAAGGTTATCGGTTTCTAATTGCCCCAGGAGAAGATGAGGATGAAATCACTGCGATGATGGTGCATGAAATTGACACTTTCTGCTCCAAAAATCGAATTTCTGGCTGTCATTTTCTCTACGTTGATCCCCAATGGCGTCCGATGCTGGAACGACATGGCTTTACAACTTGGCTGCACCACAGCTACGTCTGGGAAAATGCTGGCTTTAAAACTTTTGATGACTACTTGAAGGTGTTTAACGCCAATCAGCGCCGCAATATAAAGCGGGAACGCAAAGCTGTGGAGAAAGCAGGTTTACGATTACAACCGTTGACTGGTGATGAAATTCCTCAGTCTTTGTTTCCCTTGATGCATCAATTCTATGCTGATACCTGTGATAAGTTTGGCTGGTGGGGTAGCAAGTATCTAACACAGCGGTTTTTTGAGCAGCTATACACCGATTATCGCCATCGAGTCTTGTTTATTGCTGCATATAGCGAACAAGATAACTCTTATCCTTTAGGAATGTCCTTTTGTTTGTTTAAAGATGACAAACTCTATGGACGCTATTGGGGGAGTTTTCAAGAAATAGATTGCTTACATTTTGATGCTTGCTATTATGCGCCAATTGAGTGGGCGATCGCTAACGGCATCCAAATTTTTGATCCTGGCGCAGGTGGACGCCATAAAAAACGGCGCGGTTTCCCAGCTATGCCCAATCATAGTTTGCACAGATTTTACAATAATCGTTTAGGACAAATTATCCGTCCCTATATTAAGGAAGTGAATCAACTCGAACAGCAGCAGATTGAGGACATTAATGCAGAGTTGCCATTTAGTAACCGAGATTCTTAATATTTGTCAAGGTAGAGGGTGAACGACGAATTACACTTGATATAGAGTATAAAAACCCTCAAGAAAGAAAATTTCTTTTTATAATGCTTATGGATTTGATAGTTGAAAATTTGGTCGCAATTGATGATAAACTTTCCCAGCGTCATATTGACCTTGATCCCGGTGGATATTTTATTATTTACTTAGATCGAGATGCAAGGTTAATTTATGCCAAGCATTTTACAAATGTAATTGACGATCGCGGTTTAGCTGTCGATCCCGAAACGGGAAAGGTAATTCCGGCGCGAGAAAAGGTGGAACGAACTTACACGACAGTTTTTAGCGCGAGAACGGCGAAAGAACTTTGCGTGAAGATTTTTGAAGAAACTCAGCCCTGTGTTGTAACTCAATTAAATCATGCAGCTTATTTGGGTCGAGAATTTGTTCGGGCTGAGGTGGCTTTAGTTACAGAACAAGAGTATGTTCAGGATTAAGCCAATTTTAGATTTTTAATTTTGGATTGAAGGAAAATCTAAAATCTAAAATCTAAAATTGAATGATTCTCCCATTACCCATCAGATGACGGCTGATTTATCTGATAGATATAATAAGTCGCCATTGGGATAACGGTGGCGGCAATTAACAATCCTACGACCCAAGCAGTAGCGTTACCTTGGTCGGTTTCTTCTGCTTTCTTGAAAGTGCCTCCAACCTGGACATTATCAATTATTTTGGGTGGGCCTGGATCGGCTTCGCCAGAGAGAACGGCGACAAGGCGATCGCTCGCATCTAGAAATGCCTGGTTGTATTTGTTACCATTGCGTAACGGCACACTTACTGTTTCAGTAGCTACGCTCTCGGCAATAGAGTCTGTGAGTAAAGGCTTGACTTGATCCCCAGAAATAATGGCGGTACCATTGGTAACCGTATCAATAACCAACAAGGTTTGATTAGCTTGGGCTTCTTTAGTAGGAAACCATTTTTTAAACAGTTCTTTGCTGAAGCTTTCTGGTGTTTCGCCATAATCGAGGCGGCGAACAGTAACAATTCTAACTTCCTTATCTGTTTGCTTTGCCAAATCCTCGAAAGCGCTGCTAATTTTGCCTTCATTCAGACGGCTGATGACTTCAGCTTGATCCAAAACCCAGGTGTCATTTCCTGCTTTGAGATTGGGTATTTGATACACACCTGTGGCTAAAGCCGGTGTAGCAAACAGCGAGGCTGCTAAAATAACCATCACCAAAGGTAGAATTAGCCGGATGAGGTATTTTTGACTGCTAAATAGTTGTTTGAGGAGCTGTTTCATTGTGTGATCCATAAGACAGACTTGCACCCAAAATACTACAGAACCACTGCAAAAATCACCTTGTTCCTGGTTTTCTCAAGTATTAAATTTCTGCTACTGCTAGCAGATATAGATTGTACGGGATTATTTTGATCAAACAGAATAAAAGCGTCAGTCGTCAGAATGGGCTAAACCTTAGCTATCCGCTAACAGAATGAATTCTGTATGACTGGCGGATAGCGCAGCGTCTTGATTCTGACTCCTGAATTCTGACTCCTGAATTCTTCTTCAATGCACAAACTTGTGATTAGGGCGGTTGCAAGCATTAACTTGACTAACACTTTTGCTAGTGACAAGAAATACCGCCCATTTTGGGGATTAACCCAAATACTGAGGGCGGAATTTGCAAACCATCTAGAAATCATATCGTATGATCAATATTTTTGGCAGAATCAAGCATATTTTTTCATATCTGCAAGTAGCTTTTGCTGTTATACCCTTTGATGGATGATATCTGCATTTTTCTGATATTTTAGCTAAATCTATATCAATAATATAAACATGACCATAATTTTAACTAACGACGACGGTATTGATGCCCCTGGTATCCGAGCGCTGCTGAAAGCTGTAAACGGCAAAAATACTATTATCGCTGCTCCTGCTGATCACCAGTCTGGCTGTGGACATCAAGTTACTACCACTCGTGCCATCAACCTCCAGCGACGTTCTGAGACTGAGTATGCGATCGCAGGCACTCCCGCAGATTGTGTGAGAATTGCAATTACACAAATTACCGCAGATGTCAAATTTGTCCTTTCAGGTATCAACGCTGGGGGGAACTTGGGAGTCGATGTTTATATTTCTGGTACAGTTGCGGCTGTACGGGAAGCTGCAATGCACGGTATACCCGGAATTGCTATTTCTCACTATCGCAAAGCCAAACAGGATTTTGATTGGGATCTAGCTGCCAAATTCACAGCTGAAGTTTTAGTGGACTTGCTCAAGCGTCCCCTAGAACCAGGAAGCTTTTGGAATGTCAACTTACCGCATCTACAACCAGGAGAAGCAGATCCTAATGTGGTGTTTTGCCAAGCTTGTACCAAACCTTTGCCCGTGAACTATCGAATTGAAGGCGATGATTTTTATTATGTAGGGGAATATGGCAAACGCGATCGCACTCCTGGTAGCGATGTGGATGTATGTTTTTCCGGCAATATCGCCGTAACTCAGTTAAGGGTTTGACATTCAGTTAGCTTAATTTCAGGGCTATTTGGACATTGGGGAGAGCTATGACTATGTTTGTGCGATCGCGATCAAAGTTTTCAAGGATTTGAAATCTGCTAAAGTTTCAGTGGTACTGAACACTAATTTCAAAAAAAGGATAACAATATGCAGTTTATTAAAATTGTTCTTGTCGCCCTTGTATTAATGGTGAACCTGGTAATTGCTCAACCCTCTTGGGCAGGTAAGGATTTTACAAAGGGGGCTGACTATGCTGAAGTAACTCAGGCGCTCAATCAACTTCTAACTGTAAAGGATACACCTGAGCAAGCTGGCTATACACCTGAGCAGTTTCAGCAGCGACTGGCACAATTACAGTCTCAGAAAAATATTATAGAAACAGCTAGAAAGCGGGCGCAGTGCCGCAATGAAACTGGAAAGACTTTAGCTGTCTATGCCAATAAGCCAAAAAAATCTCCAACCCAACTCTACTTCCTGGGCACAGGAACAATCACAGATGATGATTGGGATTGCGATGGCATTTACTTACCCGCAGGTTCTCAAGTTGTTCTAAGCCCAAACACTCAACCACAAGAACTGACTGAACCAATCGCCGTTAAGTTTGTCGATGGTACACAGTCTCTTGCTAGAACCAATCTAGCCACTGGTGCAATTGAATTGAATGTTGAACCCGCCAAAGTATTTAAAACGGGTGAGAGTGGCTGGTTGCTCCCCACTTTTTCCCAAGCAGATATAGATACGCAAATTCCTACCCCACAACTCATTGACTAATCTCATCTAGATAATTCAACTTTTATGCATTGACCTTATAAAAGTTGAACTAAAGCAATAGGATATGTAAAAGAAAATCTTCAACCATTGAACAATCAACTTTCAATTAAGGAAAAATTACAAGCCACGCTTGAAAAGATTCAAACAAAAAGCGATGGCTCTCCCATTACCGATTTGCAGCTAGATAAAACCTTAGCCGCAGAAATTGAACAATTGACGACAGAACTAGAGAGCGTCAATCCCAATCTCCATCCTCTTCTCTACGCTACTTCTTTGCTGGAGGGAACTTGGCAACTGCAATACTCCACAGCTAGAGAAATCCGTTCTTTAGTTTCTCTCCCATTCGGATTAAAGCTGGGTAAAGTTTATCAAGTGATTGATGTTGCAAACAAATTGTTTTTCAATATAGCTCAAGTTAAACATCCTCTGGGGATAGTATCGGGATATGTCAAAGTGACAGCTAGCTTTGAGCCAGCCAAAGAAGATTTAGAGCCTCTACCGAACAAACGTATCAACGTCTATTTTGACAAACGTTACCTATCAATTAAGAAGATTGTTGGCATTAATACCCCTCAATTAAATCCATTTAAGGTTTTCCCAGCTAATAATCCTACTAGTAGAACTCCCACACTGGATATTACTTACTTAGATGAAACCTTAAGAATTGGACGTGGAGGAGATGGCAGTTTATTCATTCTTCGTAAATCTGATGATTTACCTGAATTCACCTCCTCAACATGAAATTGATCGCGCCACCGAATGAATATGGCTCTCTCAATAATGCATCTTTTCACTAAGGTAAAATCAGGTTCTACAATGGTAGAGCTTAAAACCTTAAATTTAAAGGTAGGTCATGGTATAGAAGGAGATATTAATGCCGATGCTATAAGTCCCAGACAAATTTTAATTGTTAGGAATGAAGATATTTTAGACTTATCAATTCAGCCAGGAGATTTGCGGGAAAATATTGTGGTTACAGGTATAGAATTTGATAATTTTATCCCTGGATCTCTATTAACCTTTGAAAGTGGTGCGGCAATTCGTCTAACTTTTCACTGCGAACCTTGTAAGCGAATAGCCCACTTGGTAAAATCATTAAAAACCATCCAATATAAAAGAGGAATTTTAGGCGTAGTTATTAAATCAGGTAAAATCCAAGTTGGTAGTAATTTTCAGCTTAAAACTAATGAATTTACTGCATTATCTGAAAATCCATATCAACGATTTCTAAATTTTATCATCAAAATTCCAAGTGGAAAAGTAGTTACATATAAACAGATAATCAAAGGGATGGGAGTAGATAATAGTTATCTAAGAGCTATTCCTACTTACCTGAAAAAAGCCTCGGATACTGATTATCCGGTACATAGAATATTAGACTCTCAAGGTTATTTGATAACTTATGTTAATCAACAAAAAAATAAGTTAGAGGCTGAAGAGATTAAGGTTTTATCTGACACAGATGTATTGGGAAACTTAAACAAAAATTTTGTACATATTAAAGATTATCTATGGGAAGATTACACTCTATATTTAGAATAGTACTGTTGGTTTCATGATATTTGTAATATAACCTGGTATTTTGGTAGGGGAAATGCTTAGTTTCATCAAGATAATCCCTGATTTTTGATTTGTTTAGATGTAGCTTCCATAAAGTCAATAAAAACTTTTATAAGCTTATGAATTCCCTCGCTACCTCCTGCAATTAAACCTCCTGTCAGTAATGCATCTAAACAACGAAAAATAATTACTTGGATTGGATTGTCTAAATCAATAACTACAAGTGGTTCAATTGAGCGAATACCTATTGCACTCATTAAAAGACCGAATAAAAGGGATGTCCATAGGGCAATTATTCGTGTATCAGATTTATAGGCCGCTCTTTGGCGCTCTTTTTCATTTATATCATCAATTTGTGGTTTGAATATTTTTAACGAGTCTTGTTGATTTTGGGTAAAATTTTGAATGATTTGCTGTTCTAGACTCATTCCTTCAGGCGGTAATCCACTGATTTGATTTGATTCTAGAGAAGGAAACTGTTTCTGTTGGGCTTCCATAAGTCTTATTTTCTCTGAGACTAGAGTCTTTTCTTGCCGAATACTAATATCTAATTGCTCGATAAAAGAACCGCGCCAAGTAGTTAGAAAAACCTCTAATGAACGTTCCAACAACAAAGAAATAAATAGTTGCAATGAGAGTAGCTGGACAATATCATTAAGCCCAAATGGTTTTAAAATAAATGGTTTAGATGATAACCAAGTTGACAAAGTTACTATTAGAAAACTAATAATGATTAATACAATAAATAGAGGAGAGTCTGGAGAAAGCTTTAGCAACGTATCTATACTCCTGTTTTGCGTCACATATTTAGTACAGCCTGGAGGTGAGAACTACACCTGCTGAGTAACTTAACAACGTTAATTTGATAGAACAGTAAATAATTTGTGACTCCACACTTTTTTTCAGGAGTGTGATATGCCCCACTGTGAGAGCGATGTCTTTAACGGGCTACGCCTACGTACCTTGGTGGTAGCAGGAAGCATTCCAGAAGTAAACACTAGGCTTCAAATGCACGGTGCGAAGTGGCGATCGCATTTCCTCCCCGTTTTCTCTCGAAAAGGTGCGTTAGGGAAAGGGAGGCGACGCTAGAGCAAGCAGCAACCGTAGCACCAACTAAAAACCCCTCCAAGCTAGAAGGGGTTAAAGTAATTTTTGCTAATGGGATAGTGATTAAGAGGAGACAGCAGCTTTTCCTGCTTTGTAACGGATTTTCTGATCAAAGCAACGAAATGATAGTACAGCATTTTATAAATCCATTACGAACCTCTGCAACGCTGTACTTAGTAAGATAAATTACTGGTGTTGTCAAATGATGTCAGCTGCGACTCAACAGCATTTAGATAACCTCTATCATTCAAAGCTTGTACTGGTAACTTTTTAGCATTGACAGCAGCCTTAACCACATCTAGTCCAGTCAGCTTTCCTGTTTGGTATTGAGATACCAAAGCGCTACCACTAGGAATACCCTGTGCTTTCAGATTACCTTGATAAGCGAGAAATGCAGCATCAAAGGGTTTGAGATAGCTGACGTTCGTAGAATCAGTAGATAAATTGTTAGAGTTGATAGCTATAGGTTCGCCACTATTATTAGTAGCTATTTGAGCGCCACCAATTCCAGGCAATAAAGCAATAGAAGCAACAATGATTACAGAATCTATCAATGTGGAGAGTTTCATAAGATTATCCTTAGTTAAAATAAAGTGCAGTTAGTGTTCTTGAGTAATAGAGTCTTATTTTTTATCAGTCTTAACCTCCTGCACTCAGGTCACCTGAACGGTTGATTTGTTCCTCACCCGTTCGGGTGAACTAGTTGAGTTTAATAATTGAAAAATTGAAAACATTCCACAGATCATTCAAAGTTGCTAAGACCCATCATCTGATAAGCAATAACAGCAGTATCAAAGGGTTGGAGGTAATTGATATGTGTAGAATGGCTGCGTAAACTATTAGATTTGATAGCTGTGTTGATTAATGTGCCACTCTTGCTATGAGTGGCTATTTGAGTCCTAGCGATTCTAGGTAGAACACTAGAATCAACAATGTGGGCAAAATTGAGCGTGGGAAAGAGTTTCATCGCTGATGTTGTGTTGGTTAATAAATTGGGAGTAAAGTTCAGGACAAACTTGAACAGATATATATTTAACTGAGGTAATCTAAAAATTTATGCAGCGCTATCACTCACTTATAGGCATAGCCCAACCTAGGCGTTGCATTTCTGCACTATCCCCTTCAACAGCAGTTTATTACTTAACTTTAATTGATTATAATTTGTATGTTCGGTTTACCGAACATACAAACTAGAGTAAACCGTAATCTTTTTTGTATGTCAAATTTAGGACGGTAATCATCAATAAATTAGTGCTAATAACCGAATTTACATCAGGTTAGATTTTAAATAGTATGAATACGTAAGCACAAATTGAAGTGCAAAACTAATTAAATAAAAGCTCACTACTGCGGGGAATAGTTATGACACTAATTCGTTTAAATACTTCGAGTCAAATTGACGGTGTACAAGATTTAATTAACAGTTTGTTTCAAGATAGTGGAATAGCATCTGTATTGTTTGACAGAGACTTAAGTAATGTTCCTGCTGCTGAAATCCAAGAAACTGAAGATGCAATTCATGTGAAGCTAGAACTACCAGGGGTGGAAACTAAAGACCTGGATGTGCAAGTCACAGAAAACGCTGTTCACATTAGCGGTGAGCGGAAGTCTGAAACAAAAACAGATGAAAAAGGTGTTACTAGAAGTGAGTTTAATTACGGTAAATTTCAACGCGTAATTCCTCTATCAGTTCGGATTCAAAACACTAAGGTTAAGGCAGATTATAAAAATGGTATCTTGAATCTAATACTGCCTAAAACTGAGCAAGAAAAAAACAAAGTTGTCAAGATTAATTTAGAATAACCTGCTAACTAATGGTTTGCGCTCAGACTACTTTACCTCCAATGATTGATTGAAAATAGTTAAAAGCTTGGTCATGTGAGTGACCAGGCTTTTTTTAAGCAATTTAGCGTTGATCAAAAAATACTAAAGACTTTCGAGAGTTTTCAACACTTCTGCCGCTGACTGATATCTTTGAGTGAAGTCAAAATGTACCATTCTATTTAAAATAATCACTAACTCGTTTCTAGCCTCAGTTAGTTCGCGCCAATGTTGCCAAACCTGTTGATTCCCATCAGATTCTTTTGAAATAATTATTTCACCAGTGTTTGTGTCTCTACGAAATTCTCTTGGTTCTACCCCAGTTAAACCTTGTATTCCCATAATTCCCAACGCATAAATATCGCTGTTGAGTTTTGGCAATCCGCTCATTTGTTCAGAAGGTGCATAATTAGGAGTGCCAATTGAAATGGTCTGAGCTTCTTGCTGCTGAGGTTGAATTTGTTTAACAGCACCAAAGTCAATTAAAACAATGTGCTGATCTGATTCTCGTCTAATCAAGTTACTAGGTTTAATATCTCGATGGATGACGCCATAGCTGTGAACAAAAACAAGCACGTTTAAAACTTCTTTGAGTATCTCCACAACTTCAGCTTGTTTGAGTCGCTTCCCAGAAGATAGCTCTTTATCTATAGCGTGCCCTCGAACAAATTCTTGGACTAAAGAAAATTGTCGATTTTCTTCAAAAAAAGCTAGCAATTGGGGAATTTGTGGGTGCTTACCCAAAGTTTCTAAAATTTCTGCTTCAGCGTCAAATAGGCGTCTGACGACATTTAAATATTCTGCATCTTGGCGGGGAGGTCGCAACTGTTTAACCACACATTGCGGATTACCAGGGCGCTGGATATCGTCAGCTAAATAAGTATTGCTAAATCCTCCAGAACCCAAGGGTTGAGTAATTTTGTAGCGGTTGTTTAGTAACGTGCCTAACGAAATTTCCTGCCCAATGGAATCAGCAATTACCGTTGGCGCTTCATTGGCGGCATTGCCGCGCTGTCGTAAAAGACCTTGCAATTCCACAATTAATTGTTGGTGTTCTTGAACCCGCTGCGTAATTTCTTTTTGCTCTTGCTTCGTTTGATAAGCAGTATAAGTAAGGACACTCCCGGCGGTAAATACTAACCCCAACGCCGGAGATATTACTGGCAACCATCCAGCTTGGGTAAAAATGACAAAATTAGCTCCAAATAACACTGCAAGGGCTGTTGCTCCTGCTAATCCTAAGCCTAGTGGATGTTGAATTCGCCATACTAACAACCCACCAACTAAAGTCCATCCCCATATCAAAAGGACTTCACCCCACTCAGGCAAAAACCAAAATAGAGGCTGTTTGTTAAGAACAGCACTGAGAATTTGACTAACGCTGTGGGCATGAATTTCAATTCCGGCTATTTTGCCAGAATTATCTGACTTACCACTAGCAAATGGCGTATTAAAAATATCATTTAAACTATTGGCTGTTGAACCAATTAAAACGATGCGGTCTTTGACCAAATCTGGTTTAACTTGATTTGCAAGTACTTCTGTAATAGTTACCTGCTGGGCGACCTGATGACTAGAACGGTAGTTAAGCAGGATTTGGTAGCCATTGGTATCGGCTTTTTTATAACCGCCAGCGTTACTTTGCAGAGGTTTAAATACAGTATCTCGTAATTGTAGTTCCTTTTTTGGGGTAAATTCTAGTTGGATGCCTCCAACTTCTAAGTATTTGAGTGCGAGTTGTAAGCTAAAAGAATAGGTACTTTGACAAGAATCGGACTCCTCTGCATTTACCAATAAGAGGTTGCGGCGAATTGTGGCATCAGTGTCTTCTACGACATCATTAAATCCTACTCGCTCTGCTTCAACCCCTTTTGGAGGTGCTATTCCCGGATTGTTAGAACCAGAATGTTTGCAGATAGGAATGATGATATCGCTCTGTTGTAGGCGTTGCAGGAGTTTTTCATGACCAGGCTGTACTGGTAAGTCACGAAATATATCTAGACCAATGGCTCGCGGTTCATAAGTTTCAAGTTTGCCTAACAGTTGGTCTAGAAGTTCACCAGACAGGGGCCAATTCCATTTTTGGATATCTTTTTCAGTTAAAGCAACTATCAACAGACGAGCGTCTGGGCCTGGGTCGGCACGTAATTGCATCATTTGGTCGTAGACTTTCATTTCCAGAGGCTCGAAAACCCCAAGTTTTTGAATGCCTACTAGTAAAAGTGTAGCGATCGCACTTGAAAGAATAACTGGCTGTCTAAATAAAGTTTTAAAATTTGCAACCATCTTTTTAAGTAGGTTTTACTTTAAAATATACGGATATTTTTAGATTAATTTTTAATATTGAAATTATTCTACGCAATTTGCAACTTTTCAAAAAATATAGTAATCATATTTTACTTGCAAACACTGAAATACTAAGATCCCCGACTTCTTTAAGAAGTCGGGGATCTTTTTGTTCGTAACTCATTTAGAATTGCTATATCTGTTTAAGATAATGCACGATCGCTTCTGCTGTTGGCAAATTAGTTGCCAGTAAAACTTGATTAATAGTGCATAATCTCAGCAGTGCTTCTTCATTTGCTTGACCAGACTGAGGTTGCAGCAAATCTCTCAGGAAAATAACTGCTAAAATTTCTCCTGCTCCAACCAATGAAGCAATTGTTTGATATCCTCCAGAAGTTGGTGCAGGGGTTTGTTGACTAATAGTTATCCCTGCTTGTTGATGTAAGACTTCACTAACAGATGGCCACGTAATTGTAAAGCTCTCTGAGAAAAATTCCTGATATTGAGAAACAAATTCAGCAAGTTCTGATTTCTTGCTTTCGTGAGCAATGAGTACTATATTTCTTTCAATGAGCGTTTCTTCTGGAGTTTCCTGAAACTCATCTTCTTTTACTTCAGGAACTTCTTCAATAGTCTGACTGATACTCTCAGTAGCTTCACTTTCTGTTGTTTCCGAAAATTGAATATCAGCTGAGTCAGAAACTTCACTTACTTGTGCAGGAATATCATCAACATCTACATTGACTTCTTCAGTACTCGTATTACTCGAATCAATGTATTGACTGCTGAAAACTTCCGAGAGGTTATCATCAAGCGTAGTCAATGTTTCAGGAACTTCATTGACTGTTTCATCAGCAGCAGAACTAGATTCTACTTCATGAACATCTGCGCTGTCTTCTGCTGTAAGTGATGTATCTAAATCTACAACTTCATCACTGATGTCCTGTGTAGCTTGGCTGAAGGGTTCTTCCGGCTGAATATCCGCTCCTTCAGGAATTTGACTGATAGCCTCATCAACATCTGCACTAACTTCTTCTATAGCTGGCGTATCCAAATCTACTACTTCATCATGAGTAGCTTCTGGAATGACACTTTCTTCCTCAGATACTTGGTGAAAAATATCGCGCGGCTGCACATAGGTGACTTCTGCTGCTAGTGCTGCCTCCCACTCTGCATCTTCATCGGAAGTAGATTCTGCAATGGTACTCTCCTGTGCAGGAACTTCGTTGAAAATATCACGCGGCTGTACGAAGGTGACTTCTGCTTCCAGTGCTGCCTCTAACTCTGCATATTCATCGTAGCTAGCTTCTGGAATGGCACTTGTATCACGCTGCTGGACGATAGTAGATTCTGCCGCCAGTGCTGCTTCCAAGTCTGCAACCTCGTCGTCGGTAGCTTCTGGAAGGATACTTTCTTCTTCAGGAGTTTCAATGATGTTTTCAGGTGGAGCGATCGCATCATCAGCTACAGTAAAAGAAACTTCCTCACCATCTTCGCTGACTTCTGCAACTTCTACTTCCTCAACATCTGCGCTAATTTCTGCTGTAACTAAACGCAAATCCACAATTTCATCACGAACATCGTGTGGAACTTCGCTGATTGGTTCTGGTGACTGAATGATGTTTTCAGGGGCGATTATCTCAACAACCGGGATGACATCATCATCTTGACTAGAAACAACTTCGGAGATTTCGCTGATTTCTGGGGAAGGTGTTTCTACTTCGGGATTAATTGGTGTTGCAACTTCGTTGACTACTTCTGGCGCTGGTGTAGCAACGTTAGGAGTGCTGATATTTTCAGGCGATCGCGGCCGAGAAAACAGTGAAGGATCTATAATTCTAAAGACTGTCTCTGGTTGCTCATAAGCAGGAGCAACTGCTTCTAAGATCAAAACATAATCTGCAATCCGAATAACGTCTCCATCGCTCAAAGAATATGGTCGATCTTTTTCAGCTTGTTTCCCATTAAATATTGAGCCATTTCTACTGCCAAGGTCAGAGAAGTAGTAATTTCCACCTTTCACAAAAAACTTAGCATGTACCCGACTGATATCAGGGCTATCTAGAAGTAAATCAGAATCAGGAGAACGACCTATTAGCCATTCTCCTCTCGGTGTAGTTTCTATGGTAAGGTCAACTTCTTTGACTTCATTTAAAGTTGGTGAGTAGCTAACTTTTACTTTCATATTAATTTTTGGTTAATTTTATTGATTTCCGCTACCCAGCGCTGACGGGTAGTGTGTTCTAAATTTAAAATATCATCTTGTGACCAGTGGAAATGATAAGCAATAAAAGCTACCTCCTCATATAAAGTATCAGAGGGGTAGCTTAGGACTCCCCCGCTAGTTCTAGCTCCACTGAAAATTGAGTATTACAGTGGGGACATTGTGTTGGAATATGTACATTCCCTTGCTGATTAATTCGATTGTAAAATTCTCGGAGATAGGCAATGTCATGTAAGAGCAGTCCTTCGAGTAAATCAGGACTAACAGAATTGAAACTGCCCAAGCGAGTGATAACCCGTGCAAGCATCACCAAAACACCGTAAGCTGGATTTTCCTGAACTCCGCGTTCTTGTTGCACCAAAATTTCATCTTTGGCGGTGGCTAAACGCATCACCCCATGACGATGTACTCGTTGTTCTCCATCACTCAATCCTCTAGGAAGAGTGAAGGCAAATTCTGTGCAGAGAGTATCCTTTTTACGGCGCATAGGTTATTTAATTTTTTAATTTGGGCATTGGGAATAGGGCATTGGGCATTGGGCATTTGACTGGTTCCTAGCCTGAAGGCTGGGAACCCATTCTGGGAGGCTCCGCCTCCTCTTTGTTGACAAGAGGTAGAACCTCTGCGAATACATTCCCAGCCTGGAGGCTGGGAACGAGGCTAATACTCGTGAATGAGTCTTTGAACTCCGTTAATGAGTCTTTGAACTCCGTGAATGAGTCTTTGATACTCGTGAACGAGTCTTTGAACTCCGTTAATGAGTTTTTTTTCTATTCTCCTACACTCCTGCTCCCCACTCACTCATCCCTATTCACCATGCCCCATGCCCCATTCCCAATTCAATTATGAAGAAGTGCTTCGGGAGAATTTACTGTATCTTCTGGGATGGAAGTTTCGCCTTCCAAGCCATTGATTCGTCGGTAAAAATCTTGGAGGTAATTTAAATCTTGGGAAAAAAAGTTTTCCACAATTGCAGGAGTCACTTCTGATAAAGCACCCAAGTGGGTAATCACTCGCGCCAAGATAATAATTGTCGCATAAACGGGATTAGCTTTAACGCGGGGGTCACGCAAGGGTGCAATTTCGTCTATCGCCGTTGATAAACGCATTACACCTTTACGGTGGAGGTTGCCTTCAGAGTCTAGATACCCCTTTGGCAGTGTAAATTCAAACTCTGTGGGAAACATACTCCTCCTAATTACTTCACGCGTTTAAATTCCTCAAAAGCAACCTCCACCTCCTCAATTTCGATGTCATGGCTGCGGGCGTTGACATCGGCAATTTTGTAACTTGCGGGCCAAGCACCGGCTAATTCAAATCTAGCTACTTCTTGATTTGCCTGATTATAAATAGATAAAGCAACAAGTCTACGTTGCTGTGACCAATTACCCTTTTCGACTTTTTCAAACCACTTCCAAAAATCCATAGAGTTGGTGGTACCTCTACGCAGTGTGAGATTACCACTCTTGGGATTGCTAGGAAGCTTAGTTCTCACCACCTGACCTTTTGATTGCCCTTTTGTACCCCAGGTTTGAGAAGTAACTTCAGAAATTTCAATTACCTCTTGGGTTCTTTTGAAGCCTTGACACTCCAAAAAAAAGCAATTGGCATCGTTTTGACCTTCTAGTGTCAGCTCCAAATAGAACCGATGGGCTGTCAGAACTTCTGGAATTCGGCTTGCGGATTGTACCACTGTTAATTACTGCAAATGCTAATTATTTGATTCGTTTAATTCCTTCGTGAACCAATTCAATAGTTTCATTCGCCATTTCACCACCAGAAGCAGTTAGGGTAGGCCCGGTGTATTTACAGGGATAGCAATTGACAATGTTCCAGCGTGCTTTTTCAGAGCCTTGTTGGTCGTAAGCAACTACCGAAGCAGTCTTACGATTCTGTGACCACTTGCGAGGATCACCCATATCTTCGTTACAATCTTGATACCATTTATAAAGGTCTATATCAGCAGTGGCGATAACCTTTACTGTAATGTTGGTAAATTTCACAACGGTTGGTGTAGCTTGGCGCATTAGTTTACCGGCTTTAGATGAACCGTGAACTTCTTGCGCTGGTGTATTTTCAACGCCTAGTCCGCTAATTTCTTTGATGAACTTATCAGTAATTCCGTCAGCCTCGAAGTAAAATTTACAAGAGGTTAAAAATTCGCCTGACATACTTTTAGATTCCTTTGTGTGTGGTTAATTTTGGGAATGGGGAATGGGGAGTAGAGAGCAGGGGAGGCAGGGGGAGCAGGGGGAGCAGGGGAAGAAGAACTATTGATGATTGACCAATGCCCCATGCCCCATGCCCAATGCCCCATGCCCCATGCCCCATGCCCAATGCCCCATGCCCTATTCGCTATCTTCAATGCCATTCCATTGGCTGATGCGGAAAACAACAAATTCAGCCGGTCTGACGGGACAAACACCGACTTCAATATATAAACGTCCTAAGATTCTGGTTTCTGGTGGGTTCAATTCTTCGTCGCACTTGACATAAAATGCTTGTGCTGGAGATGCACCAAATAAAGCACCTTCACGCCAGATGCGCTCTAAGAAGTTACTGACGGTGCGGGTTACACGCGCCCACAAATCTTGGTCGTTCGGTTCAAAAACTACCCACTGTGTCCCCAATTCTAGGGATTTCTCGATATAGCTAATTAATCTACGCACACTGATGTAACGCCACTCTGTTTTATCTGGCTCAACTAGGGTGCGTGCGCCCCAAATGCGGATACCTCGGTTCGGGAAGCTGCGAATGCAATTTATTCCAAGTGGGTTTAATAATTCTTGTTCGCGGAAGTTTGTTTCATAACCCAAACCAATTACGCCTCTGGGAACTTCATTTGCAGGCGCTTTGTAAACTCCTCTGGTTTCGTCGGTGCGGGCCCAAACTCCCATCACATGACCACAAGGAGGTACTAAAATTGGATTACCGCGATCGCGTGGATTAGGTACTTTAA
The DNA here is from genome assembly GCF_014023275.1 of Nostoc edaphicum CCNP1411. Taxonomy (NCBI): domain Bacteria; kingdom Bacillati; phylum Cyanobacteriota; class Cyanophyceae; order Nostocales; family Nostocaceae; genus Nostoc; species Nostoc edaphicum. Next base: position 2,516,675 of record NZ_CP054698.1, on the reverse strand, counting down.
TCCAAGGATAATAAAGGGCCGCAAACATCGAACGACGGTTAAATCTATTTAACCACTCCACTACTTGCTGAGGTTTGACGGCATCCGGTGGCGCATCCAGTACAACCATCCGGTTGGGCGGGTTGGGAATATCGCCACTGGCAGAACCCTCGCACATACTAATCATCAGTTCGATGATGCCGTGAACTTGATCTAAATTAAGTATCTGCTCTTGATAAGCCCGCATCACATCAGGACAGGCCAGCATTGTGATTTCATCAACTTCAAAGATACCGCGTACCCCGGTGCGATCGTCTCGAACCCCTTCCAAATTTTGCGAAAATCTATCAGGTGGGGCTGCGACAATGGGCGGCGCTAGTTCATATTGACCATTAACAGGGCGACGAGCTAAAGGTTGTCCGCTTTGAGTTATGTCTTCTACAGTGACATACATGGAATTTCTCAATGCCGCCAGCGCATAAGTTGCTGTTTGACCAGCAGGTTCGCGGTTCATTGTCAAGTTTTCGTATTGCTCTAGAAGTTCATCTCCCCGACGAATTTCGATGGTGAAATATTCACCCGTATTTGGAGGCGCTTCTCCTTCAGTACCTTCAGGTAGGGCGCGGGGTGAACCATCAATAATTACGATATTTACTAATCCACCCGATGCTTGCTCAGGGCGCAAAGTAAAGCGGAGGGCTGGACGATTACCTCGAGCGTTAATTCGTAAGTTAGCCGGTTCTGGAGTTGCTGGTCTGGGTGCGCCTGGTAACTGAGTCCCAATGCTTGTTACCCAGCAACGACCGCCACCATTCATAAAGTAGCCGTAGACTGAAAAGGGTAAATAGGCGTTGAAGTCGGTGAAGCCATCAGAGTTGGGACGCGCAAAGTAGTTTAAAAATTGCGTCCAAGTGGTTACTAGCATGGGCTTGTATAACTCAGCCCCACCGCGAACATCTTCAGTAAAGCCGACAAATCCGGCAACTGCTGTGCTAACACCTTCAATTGGTCGGCTACCCCGGTCAATTTCTTCAATGTAGACACCAGGAGCAAAGTAATCAAGTCTAGCCATGAAAGTCCCTCCAAGTCAGTAAAAATCTAATTATTCAGGAGTTAGAAATATTTCTTTGAAAGTATGACTTTGGTTATCTACCAATGCATTAACGTTTTGGGGTAAATAGCCAGGATGATTCAGAGTCAAAACATAATTACCTAAATGAAGGTCTTCAAAGAAGAACAGCCCTTCTTTAGTAGTTAATATGGATTTTTCAGTTCCCCTCACAGCTACTTCTGTCGCTACCAACGGCAGATTTGTCACCGCACTTTTGACAATACCTGCGATCGCAACTCGTCTAGTTAGAACTAAACTGTCACTATCGCGAGACAATTGATTTCGCAAATTGAAAATTCGCTCCCAAACCAAAGGTACTGGAGTCGGTTGTGGCTCGAAGGGAATTGTAACTGTCAAATATAAGGCTGAACGCAATGGCACGCTGAGAGCGCTCCATAAAGAACCAATCTCAATTGGCGGCTCTAGGGCAACTGTCAGGTTCAAATTACCATAGCCCCGTAATTCCGGAACCAAAAACTCCTCTTCCAAGGTGCGATGGCGCAACAGCACAGTCAAAGCCTCACTGATAAAGTGATGCTCACCTAAAGCTGTTCTATCCCACGCTGTTAATAGCAGCGAAACATCAAACCAAGCGGGTGCCCAATTTACAGTAGCAGGTTGTAGAGCGCGTGTTAGCTTGCGTTCAACTTGCCTACCAGAATGTTGTACCTGCTTACTCTCACGGATATCAAAAATGTATAAATTGAGAGTCGGGCCTGCTCCCTCTTCCCTCCGATTACCAGGATGGCTAAAGTCAATTTGCTCTGTACTGGTAAGTGAGGTTCCTCCAGCTAGAATTTCGGCTAAAGTTTGAAGAACAAAGATAAGCATGAAGGTGTTCTGCTGGTAGCTAATCCAGATGCATCTACAGTATATGTATCAGTCTTCTAAAGTTAATTAGACTTTTGTCGATATTTTGGGATTGGGCATTGGGCATTGGGCATTGGGCATTGTCTCTCTGTTTGTCCACTCCCCACTCAGCATTTGCTCAGAATGATTGAGAAAGCTAGTACCGCACGGCGTAAATAAGCCACCCATCTTAAACGTCTGAAACCCTTGCAAACAATTAATTACAAATTCCGAATTCCGAATTCCGAATTCCGCCTTGCGGTACTAGTAGTCTTTCAATAATTGATGGATAAATTCCCTGTAGAGACGGCGATTTATCATAAATAAAAGGGTTTAAGACCCCTACATATACATATAGCACCCATTTCAGTCGGGGTTTAAATCCCCGTCTGAAATGTCTTTAATTTTGAATTGTTAATGCGTCTCTCTAACCGTCAAAATGAATTTGACAGACTACTAGAGAAGATTTAGATTTTCAAAAATCCGAAAAGCGGTAACTTCAGTTTGTAGATTTAGTCTGGAGTAGTTCTTAATCAGACGCACTGCATTTTTTTGTGGGGTGGGCAATTTTACCATTGGTGTTAAATGTGAAAGCCATCTTAGAAAAAGCTTTTAGATATGTCTCGTTCCCAGTCTCCGACTGGGAATACCCATCGTTGGGGCTGCCGCCTCTAGACTTGCGGCAGAGCCGCTTTTGAGTTGCATTTCCAGCCAGAGGCTGGAAACGAGATTTAAAAAGGGTTTTACCTCAAGTTGACAGCAATAGCGACACACTTATCTCACAAAAGTTATTAAGCCGTGATTAATATAACTACTATATGCTTGTATATACTTATAAAAATGAAATGCAGTATTGAATGTAAACTTAATAATTCTTTGTATTAATTGGTTACAAAGATAACTTAACAAAAAAATAAACATTCCTGAGACTGCATAATTTTATACTGGTCAGCAGAAAAGTAAAATATTTGGTTGCAAAAAGCGAGTGAAGCTATGACACTAGGCTTTTCTGTACAAAAATTAGAAAATGGCTCTAATTATTTGAATTCCTCAGAAATTCAGAGCTTTTGTCAGCTTGAGTCTGAACAGTTAACTAGTCAATATCCAATTTTTTTCGCTCGGATTGTCTATCATGATTCCTTATTGAGAGCTAATCAGGAAATTATAAATTATGGTCAAGACCAAGCTCCTTTTTCCCAAAAAACTTTAGCTTATTTGCGCTCAGAAGTATGGTTTACAGATTTTCCACCTGCTTTGACTTTACATGAATTGAGACTTAAGGACTTTTCATCCATTTCCTACATTTGTCCCATATCCTATAGAAATCAAAAACCTGAATACATTCAAATTATTACTCGTGAACCTCTCTCATTAAATTTGCAATTATATGTAAAACGTTCTGCGATGCTCCTGAGTAACTATATAGATATTTACTTAAACTATGGAAGACAAAAAACTGAAATCCAACTCCTGGAAGACATCCTGCATCGAGTAGGACATCAATTACGTAACTCTCTAGGACTGATAGGATTGTATGCACATAATCTATGCTTAGGATTAAAGGATAGTCCTTGGCAAGAACAAGCAACAATCATCGGCGAAAGCATCCAAGATTTAGATATTAATTTAAACGAACTGATTGATTGCGGTCAAAGTGCAAAATTAAGAGTAACACTTCAAGATTTAAGAAGCTTGGTAGTTGAAAGTATCACAAATTTACAACCTCTAATTAATCAGAAAAAACTTAAAATATTGATTCCCGATACATCGACAATACTGAAGATAGACAGATTACAAATAAAACAAGTATTTGATAACATCCTCAGTAATGCTGTTCATTTCAGCCCTAATTCAGGAACTATAACTTGTAGCTGGCAGATTTTTCAAGATGAAGTTTTAATTAAAATTTCCGACCAAGGTCTAGGACTATCTCAAGAAGATTTACAAAAAGTATTTACCCCATTTTATTCCCGGCGTAAAGGAGGCACAGGACTAGGTTTAACTATTGCTAAAAAAATTATTCTGGATCATCAAGGAAGTATCTGGGCGCAAGTTTTATCAGAAAGCGGAGCACAATTTTCTATAATTTTACCTCGACCAAGAAGTAGATAAATAATTCGTAATTCTTAATTAAAAAGATGGCTAATGATAGCAAGAAACTTTCGGTTTTGCTGGTAGATGACGAAGAACGCTTTCGTCAGGGGTTACGTACTCTTCTGAATTTTTATAGTATTAATTCTGCATTACCTGTAGAAGTTATGGGTGATGCGGATTCTGTAGAGCAGGTTTTAAAGTTTACAACGCAGAAGTGTCCAGATTTAATTTTGCTGGATATGCAATTAAAAGGATGTGATGGGATTACAGTTTTAGCACGGCTTAAGGAAACTGCTTATACTGGCAAAGTTTTAGTATTATCGGCTCATCAAGAAGACGACTGGATTTTTAGAGCAATGCAAGGGGGAGCCGCAGGTTATGTGTTTAAAAATCGTTTAGCAACCCAATTGTGTGAGGCTATTGACACTGTTACAAGGTCAGAAATTTACCTACCTTCAGAAGTTGCTAGTCGATTTTTCCGGTTTTTTCAGGCTTATTCAGATTCTTGTGTAAAAGCATGTCATGAAGTGCATTTAACCGAAAGAGAGCAAGAAGTTTTATACTGGTTAACTCAAGGTGCTTCTAATGAAGAAATCGCTAAACATTTATATGTAACAGTTGCTACTGTTAAGGCGCATCTCACCAGTATTTTTGAAAAATTGAAGGTTACTAGCCGGACTCAAGCGATTGTGACAGCCCTCAAGTTAGGATTAGTTCACGCTTGAGCGCGACGGAAGTAATCGGCGCAATTCACGAAACTTTTTGTATATGCCTTCATTTGAATCTTTATATCAAGAATACCCCTGCTCGTATAATTCTCCCTTAAGTTGCGATCGCCCTTTCCAAACGGCGCAGCAAATCAAGGGCGCTAAGTTTTGCTTGGAATGTGGTTTTCCAGCAACTTTACCACAGGAGGCTGAGATTAAAGGAAATCAGGGGACTTATCAAATAGCTAGTTTTATTAGTGTTCGGGGTTTAGGCCGCTTATATTCAGGTATCCAACTCAAGGACAAACAGCCTGTAATCATCAAAGAATACCTGCTACCCAATCGTTGTTTTAATGAAAACGAGACTCAAAAGCGCAAAGAGACTTTCAAACGGGTGGGTGGGATAAGTTTAGCCGATAGTCGAATTCAAAACTTCCGTCTTGTGGAAACAAAAGAAGCGATCGCAGATGAAAAAGGAGAACGCTGTTATCTAATTACTCAAGGAATAGAGTCATCCCAAACTTTAGCTAAGTATCTCATAGAAAAAGGAGCAATGACATCTTCTGATGTTCGTGAGGTACTAAATCAAGGTTTGCAAACTCTCCAGTTTCTCCACACCCAAAAGCTGCGTTTTCCCTCAAATCAAACACAACTCGGTATAACTCACGGCAACATCAGTTTAGATAGTACCTTAATTAAAGTAGAAAATAATCAAAAGTTTTCCATATACTTTTGTGATTTAGCTATCTGGGAAAACTTATTTATTCCACCCATTATTCCTCAACCCGCTCCCGCTAGACCTGAGCAAGATTTAGAATCATTAGGATTACTAGCCTTTTATTTATGGACAGGACGGACAACTAATTTTTTATCAACCCAGCCTCTCGATCCTAGAGATAATCAACAATGGCCAGATACCGATAGCCATTTAAAGCAGTTTATTTATCGACTAATTGGTTTAGAAACTCCTTTCGATAACGCAGAAACGGCTCGTCAAGCACTGCTACAACTTCCCAAAGAAGATCATGGCAAAGGTTCAAGTTCACTACGTTCGCCAGCTTCTAAAGAAACAGCAAAGCGTTTCCCAATGCCCTTAATATTGCTAGTAATTATGGCGTTATTACTACTCGGTGGGGGAATTTGGTATTGGTTTTTGGGCAGGAAAACTGATAGTCCTAATCAATATATACTATGGTCTAGACTTGTGCGAAATTTCTCAGAGGTTCCCAACGTTCCTTCTGGGCAATTTACTTACACAGGAGAAAAAGAAAGTACGTGGAGTTATGTTTTAACGCAACCAGTAGATAACAATCGTTTAGGAGATTTATTGACCAGACCAAAGCCAGATGCAACAGCAACATTTAAGTATGAATCTGTTTTGTCAGCAAATATAAGTAATCCAATTAAAAGTATTGAAGAAATCCAAACAAACAAAAAAGATTTTGCAATCACTAGTTTAGTAGAAAATATCACAGATAAACTTGCTAAAAAACAAGTTGCTTATGATGGATTAATTGTTTTTGTAGCATTTAATAAAAGAGACTCAAATCTTGCTAATGCTCTGGGGGGACAAATCAATCTTGAGCAATTGCGTCAAATTTACACAGGCAAAATCACTAATTGGCAGCAGATTAATCCCAAACTTCCAAATCTACCGGTGAAACCTTTTGCCCCAAATGAACCAGAAGCAATCAGTAAATTTCAGGAAATAGTTCTCAAAAATGCTCCTCAAGACGAAGCTTTATTTGCAGCGAATGTTACTAAACTTGATACAACAAAAACCCAAAACCAGATCCGCAGTGAAACTTTAGAGGGGCGAACCACCGGTATTATCAGTTTCGGCATTATCAGTAAAACTTGGAAACAGTGTACTGGTTATCCGCTAGCGATCGCAGATGGTAGAAAGTCAGCTATTCAACCTCTATTTCAAAAACGCGATCGCCGCTCAATTAATCCCTCAGATGACTTATGTCAGCATGATGATTATTATGTTGATGTCACAACTTTCCAAAGCTACCCTCTGGGATACCCTATTTTTGTAGTGTACCCTAAAGACAGCAACCGCCTGCCTGGTGGTTCTACATTTGCCCAGATGCTAACTACTCGTCAGGGTCAGTGTTTACTTAGTAAAGTAGGTCTTGTAGCTTTACAACCTATGCCTGATGATATAAACTCCTATGCCTGCAAATCGGTGCCCTAATCCCAGTTGCGAATATTTTAACCGTGCCCTGCCTAACAATGCTAAGGTTTGTCCCTGGTGTTCCACTCCCGTGGGTAATGTAGTTGCTCCAACACCACAACCACCTATTCAACCACAGCCTAGTCAACAACCACCCAGTCAACAACCGCCAGTTCAGTATCAACGACCAGCAACAGACCAACCTTATCAGGCTCCCCAACAAGCTCCCGTTGATTATTCAACAGTTTATCAGCCACGGGTTTCTTATCCACCAACACCGCCTGTTTATACTCCCCCGCCTCAAAGAGCGCCAGTCTTAAAGCTGATTCATAGCACTGGAAGAGAATTTAACCTTGTTGGGGAAGGAGGCTATATTGGTCGCCGCAGTCAGAGTCCAGGAATAGCGCCGCCAGAAATTGACTTAACCGGCATTCCCAGTGAAGGAATAGTCTCTCGTCGTCATGCGCGAGTCGATTGGGACTGGTCGCAAAATTCATACATGATTGTTGATATGAGTACAAATGGTATTTATTTAAACAACACCTCTCTAACTCCTGGTATGCAATATCGCCTACTTAACGGTGACTCACTGCGATTTGGTCAGGATAACCTAGTCAACTTCACCGTATATATTGTGTAGTAAATTCGTAATTCGTAGTTCGTAATTCGTAATTCAAGGTTACTAATGACCAATGACAAATGACCAATGACAAATGACAAATGACCAATGACAAATGAGCAATATATTTCGGGAATTTCTGCAAAAAGTAGGTAGTGGAAGTCACACGAGCGAGAATTTAACTCGTATAGAAGCAGCCACCGCTACTAAAATGATGCTGTTGGGTGAAGCGACACCAGCCCAAATCGGCGCGTTTTTGATTGCTCATCGAATCAAGCGTCCCACGGGGGAAGAGTTAGCCGGAATGTTGGATGCCTATGATGAACTGGGGCCAAAACTGCAACCAATAGCCTCTGCTCGACCAGCGATCGCACTTGGCATCCCTTATGATGGCAGAACACGCACAGCACCAATTAGTCCGGTAACAGCTTTATTACTCGCCGCAGTGGGACAACCAGTGATAATGCATGGTGGCGATCGCTTACCAACCAAGTACGGTTTACCCTTAATAGATATTTGGCAGGGTTTAGGAGTCGATTGGACTACCCTACCACTGGCAAAAACTCAGCAAGTATTTGAGCAAACGGGAATTGGCTTTATTTATCTACCTCAGCATTTTCCCTTAACTACAAGTATTTGGGAGTACCGCGACCAACTTGGCAAACGTCCGCCCTTGGCGACAATGGAGTTAATTTGGTGTCCTTATGCCGGCGATGCTCATGTAATTGCTGGGTTTGTCCATCCGCCAACAGAAGGAATGTTTAAGATCGCTCTGGGGTTGCGGGGAGTAACAAAATTTACATTAGTGAAAGGATTGGAAGGTAGTTGCGACTTACCGCGCGATCGCACTGCAATTATCAGCTTATCTTCATCTGTAGCATCCCAAGAGGTAGAACGATTGCACCTCGTACCGCGCGATTACGGCTTTACTACCAAGAACGTACCCCTTGGAACTACTGAAGAATTAGTGGCAGATATTAAGGAAGTTTTAGCAGGTAAACCAGGTGAACTAATGCAAACAGCCTTATGGAATGGCGGATTTTATCTATGGCGGAGTGGTATTTGTCCAGATATGCCAGAGGGTTTAGCTAAAGCAGAAGAATTATTAACCAATGGTGTGGTAGCAGCTAAACTCCAAGAACTCAGCCAGTCAGTAAATTAGCCGTAACCAGTGTAATTAATTACGAATTACGAATTACTTACTCAGCAAATCCTCGAAAATAGATTTTTGTTGCAACCAATCTTGACCTACTTGGATACTTATATCCGAGCCGAGGTTGCCCGTACTTTCCACACGCACTTCTCCAAATCCCAAAGTGTTGCGAATTGATTCGGCACTGTCACCATCTCCTTGTTGGGCGACAATGTGAGTTACCTCTAGAGGTTCACCCCATGCTTTGGCTATATAGACGTTGCGATATCCAGATTTTTCCAAGGCGCTAATTAACGGTTGGAGGTTAGAGCGATCGCCACCTGTGCTATCTTGAATTGCTACACGCAAATAGCGTGGATTAGCCATCTCCTGTTCCTGGTCTGATTCCAAACCAAAGTGCTGAACCATGAGTTTGGCAATTCCATCTTTGTTAGGCAACCAATAGCTAGCATCATACTCATTCTTCTCGCTAAAGCGACCTGGCAGCATTAACATCTGCATATTAGAGCGATTTGTCCGTACTCCAAAACCCAATAGTGCCACTAACTCTTCAACAGTCAAGTTTGTATCAATGTGGTCTTTCACTACATCAAGAACTTTAGGTAATTGAGCAACCGTAGCTGGGTTGAGTGTTTGATCCATCAAAGCACGCATGACCATTTGTTGCCGCTGAATCCGACCAATATCACCAAGTTCATCATGACGAAACCGCAGCAATTGTAGTACCTGATCGCCGTTGAGATGCTGCTTACCCGCCTTCAAATTGATGTACAAATGCTGAGAATCATCTTGATATTTCATATCTTTGGGGACGTAAACTGTTACACCACCCAAAGCATCAATCAGCTTACCAACTCCCAGAACGTTAATTCGGACATAGCGATCAATTCCCGCCCCACCTAAGAGATTACTGACGGTTTTAGCAGTTAAAGCTGGGCCACCTTCAATATTGGCAGAATTAATTTTTTTCACTCCATACCCTTCTATTCGTGTACGGGTATCTCTGGGAATGGAGAGCATAACTATTTTTTTCGTCTCTGGATCAAATTTGACCAAGAGCATCACATCCGCAAGACCATCAAAGGAGTTTACTTGGGGCAGATATCTCAGGTTTTTGGTTTCTTCAGGAGGGTTTTGGACATCTGGAGGAAGTACGCTCATCCCCATGACTAAGAGATTGACTGGGCGAGTTAATTCTGAAAATCGCATCACACCTCCAGAGATGCGATCGCTATCAAACACAGCCTCATCCTGTGGACTTAGCTCGGCTTGTTGCAAAGGTGTACTGGTCAAAGACACCGCCAAAAGCGCCCCCGCAGTTGCGGACACCATTGCAATACCACTCATACCTACCCAAAACCACAGCCAACGTCCTGATTTGGAGTTCTGGGGAATTTTTTTATTGGACTTTGAGGCTTTTCCCGACTGGTTTTCTTCTGCCGAACTTCTTTGAATGGTCACAGACTTCCTCACACTTACTCACTAATCAAATTCGGTAAATTTGCAGACTAAAAACATCCAAACAAATCAACCCATAATAACTAACTCTTAATTATCAGTGCTAACTTTTTTAATGTAGTGTCAACCACAACACTTATAGCAACATTTTTCTTTATTTTGGGCCAATCTAGAGATGTTTTATTGAAGTATGGCAATAATAAACTGGATTTGACTAGATATATGGATAAATCAATCGTAAATTTTTAGAAATACGTAAAAATACTGACAAATTATCACTCTAAAAAATTAAGATAAATACTTGCCAAACACTCGTTCTGCTAAATTACTAAACCCTGGTAAACGACCAGATTTGCCTTGCATCAGGCGCAAAATCAACCAGACACTTACTAAAAAATAACCAGATGTGAGAAAACTATTCAGGATAAATAGACGTAGCGGAAAAAAATCTGAAGTTGCTGTTCCGGTAGTTAATAATAGATATCCTAACAGCCAAGTAAGTGCCAAAGTAATAGACAGACGACTAATAGCAACTTGTTCCCGACTACCCTGGCCCCGATAGAGTGTCCACAAGGATGGGAAAAAGCCAATAATCGGAACCAAATATAAAAGTAATTGTGTTTTGGGCATAGGGCATGGGGCATTGGGCATAGGGCATTGGGCATTATTATTCTCTCCCTGCTCCTCTGCTCCCCTGCTCCTCTGCTCCCCTGCTCCCCACTCCCCATTCTCTTTCGGCTCAAAATTATTCATTGGGGTTAGTCTAACTCCTAAACTAGAAGGATGAATAAGACTCATATATTTAGAGATAATAAGCTGTAAAGAAAGATTTAACTTAGTTCTATTCCGCAATCAGCTCAAAATGCAGACACGCAAGCTACTCGACTGGTGGCAAACATTCACTCCCATAGCGCGAATCGGGGCGATCGCGCTATTCGTTCCGCTGCTAGTTCTCAATGGTTGGGCACTTTCGGTATTTTTTAATTATTTTCATTCTCTCATAGTGATTTTAGTTGGAGCCTCAGTGCTAGCATTTCTGCTCAACTACCCCGTGAGTTGGATGGAGCATCATGGTGCAAGGCGAGAGCAAGTCGCTATCCTAGTATTTCTCTTGGCTTTATCGATTTTATTGGCGTTGGGTGTGACACTTTTTCCTCTGGCCCTTACCCAAGCTCAACAACTGGTGGCTCGTTTGCCAGAGTTAATTGACTCTGGACGCTCTCAGTTAATGATATTAAACGAAAAAGCTGAGACTTTTGGCTTACCGATTAACCTTGATGCTTTGGTTGTGCAAATCAACGATCGCGTCAAAGGACAATTGCAAGCGATCGCTGGACAAGTTTTAAATCTGGCTGTACTCACAGTTACTAGTCTGCTAGATATTCTCTTAACGATGGTTCTGACCTTCTATCTTTTACAACATGGCGGTGAACTTTGGCAAAGCTTAGTCGAATGGCTACCGAATAAATTTCGCGATCCTTTCTCTCAAACAGTCCGCCTCAGCTTCCAAAATTTCTTCATCACCCAGTTGATTTTATCTACCTGTATGGCCTCAGCCCTAATTCCTACCTTTTTGTGGCTGAAAGTGCCATTTGGGCTGCTATTCGGACTAACCATTGGACTCATGGCTCTTGTCCCCTTTGGCGGTTCTGTGGGCATCGCTCTGACTACACTATTGGTAGCGTTACAAGATTTCTCAATGGGTGTGAGAGTGTTGATAGCAGCAGTAATCATACAGCAAATTCTTGAAAACTTAATCGCCCCCCGAATTTTAGGCAGCTTTACAGGTTTAAATCCAGTTTGGATTTTAATTTCGGTCTTGACAGGGGCAAGAATTGGTGGACTGTTGGGTGTAATTGTGGCAGTACCCACCGCTGTAGTCATTAAGACTGCTTTAAGCGCCTTGCGTCTTGGTAGCGAGACAAACGACACCGCTACAGCTGCATCCCTTACCGCAAATGAATCCCCGAAAGCTGACGGTAAAAACACTCTAAGCATTTCTGAAGCGACATTACCCTAATTGAAGGAGGCAGGAGATTTTCTCACTGCGGCTCGATGATGGAACCCATAAACAAAATACTTCCCGTCTGATTATCCCTAATCGCACAGAAGAAGGGACGGTCAACAATCATTCGGAATGGTTCTGGCTCATCTCTCAAAGATGTTGCTACTATTCCCACTGAAGTAGCCGCAGCCGCTTCGGTTCCTTCTTCGTTCACTTCGACAAAAGTTTTATGTTTAACTTGGCTAATGGCAAAATTTTTACCCATGCCAGAAAAATTGGCTTTGTTACTGAAAGCCTCTTCCATGCCTAAAGTTTTCAAGGCATCATTGAGTGTAACGTCATAATCTGTTTTGAAGCGGGGTAAGCGAATAAATCCTTCTTGTTTGTTGAACTGAGTCATCCATTTTTCCCAGTTCTCAACATTCAAGTTTTGATAGAAAGTTTTGAGGTTAGAGTTTTCTTTGGGTAGGAAAATGTAAAAACTGACTTTACCATCTTGACCGTAAGGTAAACTAACAGCCTGAAATTGTTCGCTTTCATAGTATCTATAGTCACCCTTCTGTGACATCATTGGGTGTTGTTTTTGCCTGCTAGATGTGATGTAAAAAGGGTGTTGAGCAGTTTGTGCTTGGTCAAACTCGTTACTCCAATTACCTTTAAAATATATGGCATTAATCAGAAATAAAACTTGGTTTGGTTCAATTTTTTCAACTATTTTATTAATTTTGCCATTAGTATTTTCTTTTACCCAATTATTGATAGTACTAGATGCGGCGGCATCTTTAAAGTTTAAATTGCTGACTTTAGCTTGATAGAAATCCTGGGTTCTTTTAAGGAAGTCTGGCGCAAAGCTAACATCTTGATTTGCCCAAAGTGAGTTAGCGATATTCAGTTGCACTTTCGCATCCGAATTGTCTAAAAGCTGCTTTAATGCCGCCGCGTAAGAAGAGTTGATTGCTGGTAGATTTATCCCCTGTAATTCCAGAGTTTTTGCCATTGCTTGTTGAGTCGAGCCACTAGCACCGTTGTAGGTCATAGCAAGAGCGATCGCGACACTCGAAGGTGAGATAAAAACATTATTCTCACCTTGATCATTTTTCAGAACTTCTGAAAACAGTTTGAAGCCAAACTTATTGCTAGACTCAACGATTTTTGTATCCGTATTGACTGTTTTTTTTTGCAATGGATTTTCTGGCTGAGGTAAACTAGATTGGGCAAGGGCACTTTTATTACTCTCGACTTGAGAACACCCTAATACACTGAATAGAACAACACTTGCAGCTGCCAAAGCATAACGTCTGCCCAGACTAACACCGTAACGTCTTTGCAGGAAATTTTCTTTTGCATCACTAAACTTCTGCCGATTCATTCTGCTACCTCACTTGCCAAAGATTCCCGTTCTGTGCTTAGAGTTGACGCAGATACTGTGTCAATGATTAACTATTGCATTTGCTCTAATAGAAAAATCGGCTGTTACAGTTTCTGTAACAACAAGTTAGTGATTGAGAGCAATTAAACACAACTTCTGAGAGTTGCTAATTCCTAATTGAGGCGGCTATGCAGACGAGTTATGAAAAACTTTGATTTCTAGGAGTTTTTCTATTTTAGACACAAACGTATTGTAAGCTACGTAATCACAAAATAACCACTTGTGTTGGATTCTGATAGATAGAATAAACGTTTCTCAATGGTATGAAATACACAATTTTCGTAGGGACGCACGGCTGTGCGTCCCTATTTCAATTGATAGGTACACTCCACCAAGCTAAACTATAGGGTTGAGTCGCTTCATTGAGCTTTTGACGAAACTGGACGCGGATTTTGTAATTGCCAGTAGCCGCAACTGGGCAGAAAATATGTTCTACACTATCGATTTGGCTGATTGAGGAGCAAACAGCACCAGCATCTGAATTTGGAGCATCAGATTTTACCAGATAAAGATCGAGATTGTTCAAACCGCGATCGCGAAAATTTTCGCCCACATCATATTGCTGGTTTTTATTTTTATCGTTGAGTTCCACCAATCGATCCCAACTCAGGGTCACAGCAACAAAGCTCCCCTGCTTTAACGGTTTTGCTAATATATAATCCACAGAAGCGCCAACATCGACTGTGCGATAATCCCAACCAATAGCCGGCACCGCACCTGATGCTTGCCATTTACCAGCACTAAATTGCTGATAAGCGCGAGATACATTTAAATGACCTGCTCCCATTTGGGCATCTAAGGGAATCTTTGAATCTTTGTAAGCATCAGAATCTAGCCAGCTTTGATTTTGTTTATCAATTAGTGTCCGAGTCATTCCCAAGCGCAAGCCATCACCGCTATCTAAAATTTTGTCTGCTGAATTCAGTAATACAGCTTTCATGACTTGATGACGCCGAGCATCAATGCTCCAGTTGCGTTGTTTTGTCCGCATCTGTCGGTCAGCAAGTTCTTGCAACACAGCAACAGTAGCCGTAACTTGAGGCGCTGCAAAACTCGTACCTGTCACTTTGTTCAATTTGCCATCTGGATTGAGCAAAGGTAGGTTATTTCCAGGAGCAACTAAACTGATAGCGCGACGCCCATCAATATTAAATTCCTTTCCAGCTAGCCTTCCACTCACTCCTTGGTTAGCACCCGCCAGATTAGCCACGTCTACTTTGTTAAAAACTCCCCCTCGGCGGGATGAAAAAGCCACGTTCATTCCGTTAAAATTATCTGTAGGGATGGGAATACCGCCCTTACCTTGGTTGCCTGCGATCGCATACAAAACATCGTGAACGCGACTAGACCAGTCAACACATAAAGTTAGTAAAGCATTGCCGTCTAAAGTAGCCTCCGGTCTAGGATCGCGGCTCAGAGGTTCACCAAAGCTAAAGTTAATGGCACGGACATCACCACTATTTTGTAGCGCTATGTGCTGGGCCGATAAGCACTCTTCTGGTTGACCCATATTTTTAGTGGAACCCACCGCCGATGAATACAGCCGCGCTCCCGGAGCAACTCCCGGCAAAGCTTTGTCTTGACTCACCATGACACCAGCAACATTGTAGGCGTGAGGGTCAACACCGCTATTAGACTTAGCTGGCCCATTGCGTAAGAATACCGCCGCTAATGATATAGCACGATTCTTAGACACCGCCTTATCCCACCCAAACATTCCCGGTCGGCCAATTTCTACTTGACCAATAGCAATCTTACGACCAATTAAATTATAAGGAGGTTGGTGTAGCTTCAGAGCATCAATGCCGTTAGTTCCCAGTGCAGATTCTAAAGCTGAAGCAATTACCGGCACACTCAAACAAGAAGCACTTAATCCCAAAATTATCCAGGTTAGTTTTTTAGTCATTAGTCATTAGTTATTAGTCATTCAATTTTAGATTTTGAATTTTGGATTTTGGATTGAAGGAAAAATCTAAAATCTAAAATCCAAAATTATGAGTCTTGCTCAATGTTTTGTTACAATGCGTACAGACGAGGACGCTTAAAAACCCACTAGCCATGACCCAAAACCTATCTCAAAAGCCCATTGTAATTGCTCCATCTATCCTATCAGCCGATTTTAGTCGTCTGGGTGATGAAATTCGCGCCATAGACGCGGCTGGAGCAGATTGGATTCATGTTGATGTAATGGACGGTCGTTTTGTACCTAATATTACGATAGGCCCTCTGGTTGTGGAGGCGATTCGTCCGGTTACCACCAAGCCACTGGATGTCCACTTGATGATTGTGGAACCAGAAAAGTATGTAGAGGGATTTGCTAAGGCAGGTGCGGATATTATCTCCGTACATGCAGAGCATAACGCTTCCCCACACCTACACCGCACCTTGGGGCAAATTAAAGAGCTTGGTAAGAAAGCTGGAGTTGTACTGAATCCTGGTACCCCTCTAGAGCTAATTGAATACGTTCTAGAATTGTGCGATTTAGTACTGATTATGAGCGTCAACCCTGGTTTTGGTGGTCAAAGCTTTATCCCTGGTGTGTTACCCAAAATCCGCAAGCTTCGCCAAATGTGTGACGAACGCGGTCTTGACCCTTGGATTGAAGTGGATGGAGGACTGAAGGCAAACAATACCTGGCAAGTTTTGGAAGCGGGAGCCAATGCAGTTGTCGCAGGTTCCGCTGTATTTAACGCTAAGGATTATGCTGAAGCCATTACAGCAATTCGCAACAGCAAGCGTCCTAGCCCAGAATTAGCTAAGGTTTAATCCATTTTTGGATTAACTATTCTCCACAAAAAAAGGTGGGCAAATTGCTCACCTTTTTTATGTGTAAATAAAAAAACTGGAAGCTATTCAAGTTTTGAACCTCCAGTAGTTACTATATAAATTGAAAGTTTAGAAACCAGAGTTAATCCAGGTTGGGAGGACTAGGATTACAATAGTTAAAAGAGAAGCGTATGAGCTATTAGTTCTACCAGTCAATAAAGCGATTTCACCGTAACTTTTCTATTTCTGTTCCTGGTATTGATGTTAAGCGTTTGCTTTATTAACTAAAGCAACATCAAGCACAGGATAGGGAGTTTTATAAGCATCACTTGCACCGTCTGCAGTCGGTTAAAGCTGTATAAAATTTGGATTGGGGGAATCCACCTCCCCAAATTCTCTTTGCTCAAACTTCCTCAAAAATAGAACCACCAGTAGCAACGGTTAGATCATCAGTCTTGGTTTAGGAGTTATTTACTCCATGAAACGCTGACTACTTTTGTAATCAGTTTGATTTATTTCATAGTCAGAACTAATCATTGATTTTATTTTTTAAAATTAACTTGCTTGCCAATCACCTCTATGTTGGTTTAAGTTGTAGTTGTTATTAGTTTACCAATACTGTCAGTATATATTTGCCATTTTGGCAGATTTTTGCAAAGAATTATCAAATTCATCAGTGCTATAGAAAACCTGCCATGCTATAAATTTTAAATTAGCACAGCAGGTTCTCAGAGACTTAATCACCTCTAGGGCAGAATCTAGTGATTCAAAATATTTTTTAATTGAATCCACAAGATTTCAAGGAAATGTCTTGAGCATTCTCTGGTTTTAATGGTGACTTGCTTGATTGATGTTCGTTAATGTGCTGTGCCAATCTCTGGTCTAAACTACCACCACGGATTTCTGTTTTTTTCTTTCCAACTACTTCCAGATAAGCTAGGTCTTTAATTTTGCTTAAGCAGCTTGATGATACATTACTATCAGACCTTGAATCATTAGCGTGTTTCAGCATTTTTAGATTTTCACTTTGCTGTTGTTTTGTTCTGTTAGCTTGAGAGTTTTCTTTGAGCAATCGATTGTAGGTGCGATATGGAATGTAATGGAGAGGATTATAACCACCAAATCTCAGCATTAAAACACATGCCCAGGAATACTTCCCAGCAAGAATTGCTTCAACTACTTTGTCAAATTGTTGAGCCTTGACTGTCTTATCTAAGTTGCTACTAATGCCAGCAATGTCTTGATTCATCATAGTTTTTATTTATCTGGGATGAAGTAAACTAGTTCAGGTTCTGCGATTGTTGCTGTTTCAATTGAGGTGTACAGACTGCACTAGCCTTTTGCAGCTGTTGAATCGCTTCTCGGAAATTATCAGCAATGGGACTGTGTTGGATGTTGACAAGAGATGAGAATTCATCAATCAACAGACGTATACATAACTTTCCCAAGCTCTGATTGACTCTTGCAGCTTTGAGCGGTAAAGACTCAGGCTGATGATTCTTTCCATGAACTGACCTTTGATTAAAAACTTGATTGTTTTTAATCAAGTTTGTTGGCTGCTCAGTCTTAATTATCCAGATTCCCTCCAATGAATGGAGGAAACTGTAGCTTTTACTTGTTAGTAAGTGAAAGTTCAAAATTTATCTTTTGTCTTCTCGTGTGACTGATAGGACAAAATCTTAGTGTGATTATTGGTAGATGTAGTTTTATCTTCTTAAACTTTCTCAACTCCTAATTCAATAAATTTTCTCTGTTCAAACGGTTGTATTTCTTACTACTGTTGAATTAGGCATTTTCCGGGAAAATCGCATATTTTTTTGGATAGTGGAGAAAATTTATTTATCTTTGACCGTTAACAACGTCATTCGTATTTATACTATTTTTTGTCGTTAATGTCATCTACTAAGTTAGCAGATTTATAAGCTAAATTTACTGAATGTATTCTGATACTTACTTGTGTCTTGTGCAACTTTTACTTTTGTCCCTCTTTGCTAATTCATGAGGGGTCTTACCCCTCACACAATATCAATTTAAACCCTTTAGTATTGTCGAGTCACTAAAAGATATTACCACTAAGTATGATGTAAAACAACTTCTAAAAATAGTAAAAAATAGAGAAGAGAAAGTCTTAACAGCTATAGCTTTGAACCTATTTTTCAATAGGTTCAATTAGAGGATTATATCTATTAGCCTTGTATTTCTTGATTTACAAGAACTACAGCTTCAGCATGTCTACATGAAATCGCCGTAAACTGATCATGAATATTTCATGATTATCAGTCAGCAATTATAGATAGCCTAGTTTTAAAATAAAATTACTGGCTATGGATAATAAATATATAGATATAGGAATCGTAAGTTGTTTAAAGAATCTCAGTACTCTTGTAGGGTGTGTTAGCAGATCGTAATGCACCCTACTTATATTTCAAAAATAAATAATAGTCTTATAGTTTTAATTATCATCATTACAAGTAAAACGACCATAGCTGGATACTTTTACCAAAAAAGATGTCGCAGACTAAGGCTGTACAAGATTAAATAATTTTGTAATAGAGATAAAGCAGCTAACACAGAATATTATTAAGCTGATTTAGTAGTAAATTTTTTATGTATTAATCTTTAAAAGATTTATAAAATTGAGATTAAAAATGTAGTGGTAGTTAGACTAAATAGTAGTAAAAACACCAATTACCATGAGTTATTCATGAATGCCTTGCTCAACAAGAATATCTCGGTCTAGAACACTGCGCTGTTAAGGTAATGCGCCAAATATCCAAAATCAGGAAGCTGATGGCAAAGACATTAAGGGAAAAGAAGCTTTATCCTGTTGAGCTAACTTCAAACTCTGGATGCGAAAGCCACGCCTTGCCTATGGTTGGGAAATCAATATGCGATCGCTCTTAACTCTCCAGACAACTATATAATGAATTTCTTGCCAATAAGCTATCCGTGGGTTATAATGTGAGTCCAGCTTACTAAGACTCGCCCTCACTAATAGCGCTTCATATCCCAAAGTTTGGGCTGCTTTTGCTAAACCCTGGAGAGATAGACTTCTATAATCTACCCGCGCTAACTGACGCAAAGTGTAGAAGTTTAAACATAAGCTCCAGTATTGGCTAATCATTGCCAAGCACGTAGCACGACGATCTGGTGAACTTTGTTGTTGAGTAAAGGAATAGGAATGCCATAACCTAGCCTTTGATTGTGAACATAGTCTGGGAAATATTAGCAATATTTATCGCTAAAGCTAGTAATATTTGCATTTTTTGAAACAGTAGTCTTGAATTCTCAATCCTTCAACTCTTACCATTACTGTAATTTTCCTTCACTTCCGGAAACACTCGGAAAATAGAATCACAAATCTAGACTCTGCCTTCTCAGATGAAGATGGGCTAAATTTGGCAACGTGCGTATTATACATGGAATATGACTGTTGGTAGGGGTAGCTGTATACCCCTACGTGTGTTGCATGAAAACGAGAATGGCTTTGACCGTTAATCAATTAATAACTAAGTAAATTCCCCAAATCGCCATTGGTCGCAGGTAAGTGCTAGCGCGGAAAGTACCCGCTGCGGTGATAGCTTCAGGTGTGCGAAATTGCAGACCATTTTCATAAATTTGCTGCACCACAGCTTGCGTTAACCTTAACGCTTCATCCTTCATTCCCATCTGCACGAGAAAAGCCGCCAGCCCAAAGTTTATCCCTGTCCAAACTTCTAGGGGGTGAGTAGCTTGGGGATTTTCTGGTGAACCGTCAGGACGAACACCATTAGCAGCACCAAACTCACCATTGCAGAATTTCAAAAAGCAGGCATCATAAACAGTGTTTAGGGCAGAAAGGGCGCGATCGCTCGGTACAATATCAGGTAAATCCAGCAGACGGGCATAAAACTGTCCGCACAATTGATCTGCCATCACCACATCGGAACCACTTTCACTATCAAGTTTGTAATATTGCCCATTCCAGAGTTTTTCTTGGTAAATAGGAAGAGATTGTTGTAACCAAGTTTCATAGATGGATTTTTGCGCCGCCAACTCTGTTGTGTTACCTGTCTGGTAAGTTAATAAAATATCGCTAATTGCGATCGCAGCCTCCAGCGCCGCCAACCACAATCCACCACAATAGGCGCTGACACCCTGTAACCGCCAATCATCAAAGGTTTGGTCAGGCGCACCAGAATTTTCGGGAATCCCATCGCCATCAAGGTCAAAAGTTTTCAGGTAGTCAAGGGTTTGAACGATCGCATTCCAACAATCTGCCAAGAATTCTACATCGTCAGCACCCGTGAGCAGAAAATCACGGTACACTTGCAAGACAAAATCACTACCCAAATCTTTCCACAAATTGCAGTCTTGATAGCTGGTGTAGTTAGTTTTCTCCCAAACGTGTTCGTTGGGTGCGCCTAAATCGTGGGGTGTTGCACCTGCGACTTTACGAACTGCAATCGGGCTTTCTGCCTTAATTGTCATGTAATAACCAATGATTCGGGGAGTATCATCACCTTGAGGAATCGCCCGTGCAAATGCCCGAATCACCGACTTTTCTAATTCTGGAAATAGCATCAGCAGGGCAAAAGAGCCATACAACCGCACATCTAGACTTTCATACCAGCGGTAATCTAAGCACTCCAGCACCGCAAACTGACCGATGGGGTCAAGTTCTGATGCTGCACTCCAGAGAGTACCGCCGCTGGTGAGGTCATAAAGCTCATTAAATAGAGCCATTTTAAACCAGTCGGGTAAATCTTCTCGGTCGAGAATCGGTTTTTGCCAACTTTGAATTTGCGATCGCCAGGTTTGGTATTCTTGTAACGCAGTCGATGCGATCGCCCAAGCATTATTTCCACTTTTACCAAAAAAGTCTGTATATCTGCGATAATAATCAACCCCAGCCGCAAATTCTGTAATGGGTAAATCCCAAGCCAGGACAAAGGGGATTTCGAGAGTTTCGCCTGGTTGGAGAGTGAAACGGAGTGCGATCGCAGCCCCTAATTGTGTATTATCTATTGCTGGAGTCGGATCTAGATAATTAGGCAAAGAACCATCTTTAGCAAAGCTTTCCCATATTTCCTCACCCGTTCCTTCTGGATTCCAGCGGGTGTGGTGGAATAATTCAACTTGGGGATGTTTCAGCGTCGCAATACACCAAGTTCCGTCACCTTCTTGCAAAGCATCACTACCAACCCGACCTAATACACAACCAAACTGTTGTGTATTTTCAACTATTTGGTTATAGTTTCCTTGACTTTCGCCCCAGCGTGGTTGGTATTCGTAAACCGGACTACCATCATCGCGCACTTGCACTTGGGGAGATTTGAGGGCATTAGTAAACCAGCCCACCATATTTTGCCAAGTCAGCATAATGCTGAGAGTAATAGGTGCATCTTTGGGGTTGTGGGCATTCCAGAGGAATAGTGCCACAGGGTAGCTAGTTTCTTGATAATTACCTGCCCAGACTGGTGAAAACTGCTCACAAGTCAACTGTGCTTGAAATACATTTTCATACACAAACCAGCTACGTGGGTATAGCGCGTGATAATTGCCCGTTCCTTTTGTGTCGGCAAGTGTCGGATACCACTGCCAAGCTTGGAGAGTGCTATCATCGGGTGCTTGCGTAGACAAAGCGTAGGCTTGGGAAGATGTACCATTGGATTCAAACACACTGAATTGACAAGCGGGAACGTTTTTGAAGGTATGTTCACCACCGTCGATATGCCACAGGTTGAAATCTCCCCGTGAAGAACGACCAATGCAACCTGCACCAAAGCCACCTAAAGGCGTACCATGCCAAGGGCCATCATCAATATTACTTGCGTAGCGGACGGTATAAGGTTTGTCCCAGCCTAAGCCGATAGGACGGCTCCAAGTACAAGAGGGAATTTTCGGGGAGAGTTGATTTGTCATCACCTGATGTTACAGCGTGCAGTTACGTCAATGAAGACTAACGCGATGTGTGATTTTTCTCAAGTAAAATGCGGTGATAGCATAATAATGTTTCAATCTTGGTTGAAGAAGGCAGTTCTTGCTGGAGGCTTCAGCGCTGGAGAAACAATTAGACGGTGTTATTTTGAAGCTAGGCTAATTATCATTTTTTCAAAAATTTTCAGCACATGTTCCTCTCCATTGTCTCTAGTAAAAATGCTAAAATTTGGGTGAGAATTGATTTCAATTAACCAATATTGATTATCTCGGTCTAATACGATATCTAAGCCACCATAATCAAGGTCTAATTCTTCAAAAACTGGTTTAGCAAAATTAGCAATATCTGACAATATTTGTGGATCGTTAATATACTTTGCTTTTGCACCATTCCAGTGCAGAGGGCTAAGATTCCCTGCAAACTCTGCATTACTTATATCTTTTTCATAGAGCAAAACTAACTCTTTATTTAAGAAAACTGCTCTATATTCAGATTTTATGTCAATAAATTCTTGAGCAAGAGCGACATAATCATACTTTTTAAAATTGACATTAAAAATTTCTTTTAAAGCATTTTCGATTTCATCTTGATTCTGACATAAAAAGACGTTATGTCCGCTAGAGCCAGAATTTCTTTTAACAATCACTGGCGTTTCAAAATTTTCTTTTATTTCTAATACGATATTTTGAATAGTTGGAAATTTTAAGTAAATTTTATACTCTATGTCACAAAAAGGAGAAAGAAAACCTATTGTCCGAGGAAGTTTAACTTTTTTATTTAAAACATGGTAAGTGTATTCCTTATCTTTCATAAGATGTGATACTGCTTGATTAATCAACGGAGTGCTATAGTTACAAAAATAATGGGGTTTATTATTGAGTTTTATTTTGATTAAGTTTTCAGCAGGATGAATAACTTCATAGCTGATGTTTAAATTGTTACAAGCTTGCAGCAATAGAGAAACGTTGTCTAACATAAATACTTAAAGTTAAACCTCTAAATTACGAATTATTTTAACTTGTTGTTTGCCGTTTAAAAATCACTATCTCAGTACCAACAACTGGGTTACGAGCTATTAGCCTCTTTTGGGAGTCGATAATTTCTAAATGGGTAAAATCAAGTTCTTGAGAGCGTTGTAATATCTCCGCAGCTAGTTTGTCTTGCTGAGATTCTTGGAGAGTGTACCAATCATCACTAATTTTGACTGTAAGATTACTCGTGCGAAAGTTGGCTTCAATTGACTTTATCAGACCAGAGGCAATGCGATCGCTAATTTCGGCTACCTGATTTTCAATAGCTGCAATCAAGGCTTGTTCTGGTGTCAATTCGATGATTGGTGTCGGCGTTGGCGTGGGAGTTACTTCTGGTTCCGGTTCCGGCGTTGCTGGGGTGGTTTCTACTTCTGGCGGCGGCGTAATTTCCTCTGGTGGTTGTGGTTCAGGTGCAACTGACTCTGGTGGAGTGGTTATCGTTGGTGTTGATACAGGAACCTCTTCAACCGGGGGAACTGCTGCTATTTCAGTAGGTTTACCAGTCAAGACAGTCGTAGTTGTCCAAACAAGAATTACAGCAATTCCAGTAACAATTCCCGTCAAAGCTGTATCTGATAACTTTGTTGACAAATTTGATGGTAAAAACAAGCGGATTGTCCTTAACAGTCTACCCCATCGCAACTGAAGCTGCTGGAAAACACTGGGTGTTTCCTCAGTACCAGGTGGGGGTGCTGTCTCCAGTTTGTCTACCGTTGTTTCTAAAACCCCAATTGTTCCTCGGAGAAGTTGGATAATTTTAGCCTTCCAAAATGGCTGAACTCTCTGGTAAGGTTTTTGGGGAGGTTGAGTTACTTGCTCATCCGTCGATTTTGACTGATTGTCTTGTGACATGGAACTTTCACCAAAAGCAGCGAATCAAAGACAAACAACGTATATTATTACTGATGCTGCCTTCTTTTGCCTTAATGTATCATTTCATTGCACATTGCTTCGGCTAATCTGACTATTTATTAAATTTGGTGAGCTATGAAACTAAAACGCCGTCAATTTTTATTTTTAAGTAGCCTCAGCGCCATTAGTACAGGATTTTTTTCCTGGATGTTAGTTCGTCAAAATAATCAAAGTGCTGATATTACTGATTTAACAACAGCTATAGCCGCCAACCCAGCCAAAAAAGACTTGTTATTACGTTTTGTGTCTGTAGCAGATACGGGGACTGGAGCTAAAGGACAGTATGCTGTGGCTGGAGCAATGAATGCATATCACAAACAAAATCCTTATGATTTAGTCGTTTTAGCTGGAGATAACATTTACAATAACGGCGAAATCGAGAAAATTAATGCAGTTTTTGAGCGTCCCTATCAAGCTTTGCTAAAGCAAGGTGTGAAATTTCAGGCTTGTTTAGGTAATCACGATATTCGTACTGCTAATGGTGATCCGCAAGTCAAGTATGCCGGCTTTAATATGAAGGGAAGACGCTACTATACATTTAGCCGTGGCTCTGTACAATTTTTTGCTTTAGATACCAACAGTAATGCTGATTGGAAAAATCAACTACCTTGGTTAGAAAAAGAATTAAGTCTTAGTAAAGCTCCTTGGAAAGTTGTATTTGGCCACCATCCAATTTATTCATCTGGTGTCTATGGGACTAATGCAGAGTTTATTAAAACTTTTACTCCGCTGTTTCAAAAATACGGCGTTCAAGTTTATATAAATGGTCACGAACACCATTATGAACGCACTCGTACTATTAATGGAACGACTTATTTAATTACTGGTGGTGGTGCAGGTACTCGTCCTGTCGGGCGTTCAGAATGGACAGAGCATTCTGCTGAGAAGCTGAGTTTTGCAGCGTATGAGGTGTATCCAGATAGAATAGAAGTAAGTGCGATCGCTACTGATAAGCGCGTTTTTGATAAAGGTATTATTCAATTAAAATCAGCTTAGTTAGATGACTCAGCCAGAACTTCCTTCTGCACTCAGCAATATTATAGAATCATCTCAAACACCAGATGCTATATTTTCTGCATTATTGCCAGCCATAGGCGATTTTTTACAATCCGACAGATGTTTTCTATACCTGCACAATCCACAAAATAACCTTGGTAGAGTTGCCTTTTGTTGGATTCGCACTCCAGATGTACCTACCGTCTACAATGAAAAATGGGAAGCGCAACCCCCAACTTTAGTAGATGATGATCCGATGTTTGCGGCTGCACTACGTGCTGAACCTTCAATCTTTGTCGAAGATGTAGAAACTGCTGATTCTCAAGTCTTAAATCAGGAATTTGAACAGAAGTATTTTGGACATCGCGCCCTTATTCATGCTCATATCCGCCAGGATGGGCAACTCTGGGGAATTTTACAACCATGCATTTTTGGTCATCCCAGAGTTTGGACTGAATATGAACGAGGGGTAATTAATAATCTTGTCGAGAAAATCACACCTATTGCAGTTGATTATGTAAAATCTGCTTCTGATTCGCTGTAGGCTGGGCATTACCCACCAAGTAAATTATATTCAGCCTTATTAAAACTATGAAAGTCAAGCGCCTGAAAATGCAATCCTTCCGTGGAATCGGCGATTTGACCCTGGAGTTCGATGAAGCAGAGCCAACGGTATTTATTGGTATCAACGGCGTAGGTAAATCGAGTATTATTGATTGCCTTGCTATTCTTCTATCGCGTTTTACTAGCTCGATTCAACACTCAACATCTTCGGGAAGAGTCTTCAGAGAGGAAGATATCACTAATGGGCAAAAGGAAACACATAACGAAATCACTGTTTCCTTAAATTCTGAAGAAGCAATATGGTCTCTAACCAAGGTACATAAAGGATTAAGCAAAGATACTAACACTAACCTGTCAGCTATAACAAAGGTTGCTGAAAATATCAAAAAAGATTTATATATATCTAATCAATTAAATATTCCTGTCTTAGTTTATTATTCTACCAATCGTGCGGTGTTGGATATTCCTTTGAAGATTCGCACAAAGCATTCATTTGAACAAATAGATGTATATGAAAACGCACTTACAGGAGTAGGAAGTGAGTTTAGAATCTTCTTTGAATGGTTTAAAAAACAAGAAGATTTAGAGAATGAGTTACGCCTGGAAAATAATTCTAGTTATCGAGATAGGCAATTAGAATCAGTCAGGCAAGCCATATCTTCATTAATACCGAGTTTTTCTAATTTACGCGTGCGTCGTTCCCCGCTAATGAGAATGACTGTGCAAAAACAAGGTAAAGAACTTATAGTTAATCAGCTATCTGATGGGGAGAAATGCTTGCTGGCAATGGTGGGAGATTTAGCAAGACGATTAGCAATAGCCAACCCAGGTTTGACAGAACCACTCGAAGGTGAGGGTGTTGTTTTAATTGATGAAATTGAGTTACACTTACACCCCAAATGGCAACGGGAAATTATTCCAGCTTTGACAAGAACATTCCCTAATTGTCAATTTATCGTCACTACTCATTCGCCTCAAGTAATTAGCCAAGTCAAGCCGGAAGGAATTTTTATTCTAGAAAAAACAGACGAAGGTGTTGTTGCTAAAAAACCAGAAAGTTCCTTTGGGAGAGATAGCAATCGCATTTTAGAAGACCTCATGGGTGTTCCAGAACGTCCGCAGGAAATTAAGGAAAGTCTTTTAGAGCTTTTTCGACTAATTGATGCTGGAAATATTGAAGGTGCTAGGCAATTGCGTCAACAATTGGCTATTGAAATTGGAGCAGATGAGCCAGAGTTTATTAAAGCAGATGTACTCATTCGGCGGAAGGAAATTCTCAATAGATGAAGTATATAAAAAAGGTTGCAAAACCGATTAGCTTAAATAAATGGAATAATAAGCTTGGCAGTAAGATACTTCCTTGGAAAAAATTCAAAAAATCAGTGAAAAATGATGTGTTCGATGCATTGCTGTGTGAACAAGGTTATATCTGTTGTTACTGTGGTGCTTCGATCATAAGGAATGAATGCCATATTGAACACTTGAAACCCAAAAGTATTTATCCACAATTGACTTATGAATACACAAATATCATGGTGTCATGTCAAGGTGAAGATGAAAATCAACCTCGAGTACCAGTACATTGTGGTCATAGAAAAGATAACTGGTACGACGAGCATCTGATGGTTTCGCCTCTAGAAATAACCTGCACTGATTTTTTCAAATACCCTGCTTCTGGCGAAATTCAACCAACAGATGAAGCAGGCAAAAAAGCTGCTGCTGAAACAACGATTGAAAACCTTGCACTCAATATCAGCAAGCTGCAAAATATGCGTAGGCTAGCAATTGACGCTGCATTGCTTGCTACTTATGGTTTAACTGAAGCAGAAATACAGCTACTTGCTCAAGGTTATGAAAAACTGGATGCCAACGGGAGATATACTCCGTTTTGTGCTGCTATTAGCTATTTTTTCAAGAATTATTTTTAATTCAATAAAGTGTTTGCATAGGGGTAGCCCGTCGTAGATATGCATTCAGATTAAACTAAGTAACATTAACTTAATTCTCACCGCGAAGTTATATGATTCTTGAGGCAGTTATGCTTAATGTCAAATCTGGACTAGAACCGGATTTTGAAGCTGCTTTCAAAAAAGCTTCTAAAATTATTTCTTCAATGGACGGATATTTATCCCATGAATTGCATAAATGTATAGAAGTCCAAGGGAAATACTTATTACTTGTCAGATGGGAAACTTTAGAATCTCATACTGTAGGATTTAGAAATTCTGCTGAGTATCAAGAGTGGAAAAAACTCCTGCATCATTTTTATGAACCATTTCCCACTGTTGAACACTTTGAAGAAATTGAAATATGAAAAACAAGATTCCCTACTTTTTTGAAAAGTTGGGAATCTATGGTTTTATTTTCAAACTTTTTGCAACTGTGCTACTCTTGGATCAACAATTTTCTGCCCCAAGCTGGCAAATTTAATTGCTACAGACATTTTATTACCTGTTCCAAATACATGCGTGATTTCACCAAGCCCAAAAGTTTTATGTAATACTCTATCGCCCACTTGCCAATTCTGTGTTGAGTCTTGTTTACCATTAGAAGTAGAAGCGCTTTTGGTATAACTTTGACGGCTTGCGCGTTTGGTAGATAATAACTCTTCTGGTAATTCGTCGAGAAATTGCGATCGCATCGCAGGTTCACGAGAACCATACAAACGACGTTCCCGCGCGTGTGATAAAAATAACCTTTCTTGGGCGCGAGTAATCCCCACATAACACAAGCGGCGTTCTTCTTCCAAAGATGCGGGATCGCCCAGCGAACGGTAACCGGGAAATAGCCCTTGTTCCAATCCCACCAAAAATACCACGGGAAATTCTAAACCTTTGGAAGCGTGCAAAGTCATTAAAGAAACGGCTGTTTGCCCTTCTTTTAATTTATCATCAGGATTTACGGCTTTGTCGCTAAGAAAGTTTTGTAAGGAAACATCTTCGTTTTCTTCTTCTTCTTGAAATTCGATTGCAGCATTGTAAAGTTCCTGAACATTTCTTATCCGTTCTTCATTCTCATCTGTATCTTTGCTTTGCAAATCTTGGATATAACCAGAGTCTTCCAGCACTATGTTTACAAGCTCAGGAACGGAAACTGTTGCAATTTGTTCTTGCCAACTCTGAATCATTTTAGCAAAGTTATTTACCGCTTTCGCAGACCTTCCAGCTAATGTATTAACTGAGGTTTCGTCGATGAGAATTTCCCACAGAGTCATCCCTAATTCATTAGAGGCATTTTCTAAAGCATCAATCGTTGCTTTACCAATTCCCCGCCGAGGAGTATTAATAACTCGTAATAAACTTACTGTATCAGATGGGTTAGCGACCGCTCTTAAATACGCGATGACATCTTTGATTTCTTTGCGATCGTAAAACTTAATTCCTCCTACAATCGTGTAAGGAATTTGTTTTTCTACTAACAATTGTTCAAAAGGACGAGATTGGGCGTTTGTGCGATAAAGTATGGCAAAACTACCCCAGTTCAACTCTGGATTTTGGTTTTCTAAAGTACGAATTTGATTAATCACAAATGCCGCTTCTGCAAGTTCCTCATCGGCTTTGTGACAAGTAATCTGCTCACCCGGCCCCCGCGTCGCTTTGAGGATTTTATCAATCCGTTGGGTGTTATTTTCAATTAGTTCATTCGCCGCTTGCAGAATATTTTCACAAGAACGATAGTTTTCTTCCAGCTTAACCATCGTTTGAGTGTCATCATCTACTAAACCATCACCAAAATCTTCCTGAAATCCAAGTAAGATGGTGAAATCTGCCATCCGAAAGCTATAAATTGATTGGTCTGCATCGCCAACAACGAAAACTGAGCGATTTTGCCATTCCCATTCGCTCTTTCTGGTTTCGCCGTTAGTCACCAATAAGTGGATGAGTTGATACTGAGTGCGGTTAGTATCCTGATATTCATCTACAAGGATATGGCAAAATTTACGATGCCAGTAACCCAATACTTGCTCATTTTGCTGAAATAATATAGTCGGTACAAGAATAAGATCATCAAAGTCGAGAGCGTTGTTTTGGGCTAATTTATCTTGATATAAATTGTAGACTTGGGCAATTACCCGTCCGCGATAATTGGGTTGGTCTTGCTCAAATTCTTGGGGCGATAAACCTTGATTTTTCGCGTTACTAATAGCGTAGCGAACAGAGCGGGCGTCAAACTTCTTATCGTCTAAATTTAGCTGTTTATTAACAATTTCTTTAATCAGAGTCATCACATCTGATTCATCAAAAATAGAGAAATTGCGATTCCAACGCCGTCCTTTTTCGTCTACGTATTTTTCAATATCAAAACGGAGAATACGAGAAAATAGACTGTGGAAAGTGCCACACCACAAATCTTTGATAGTACTTTTGTAAACTTGCGATCGCAGTTGGGTTTGTTGATATTCTGTCAACAAATCCAATCGCTGACCGTGTTGTTTCATCGCCAGTTGTTCTGCAAACAGGCGTTGAACCCGGTCTTTCATTTCTCGCGCAGCTTTGTTGGTAAAAGTAACCGCCAGGATATTTTCTGGATCAACACGGTGTTTCAGAATCAGATTCGCAATGCGATAAGTCAGCGCTCGTGTTTTACCGGAACCCGCGCCAGCAACAACTAGCAACGGGCCGCAGTAGTGTTCGACGGCTTGACGTTGGCTAGGGTTAAGGTGACTGAGAAAGTCGATGGTTGTTGTCATGGATGTGAAAAAGCGATGTCTCCGACGGGCTAGGCCTACGCCTGGCGTCACATCAATAGAGAGTTGCTATTGCCCAGGTTACAATATCTTAACGAAACTTGGTCAACAAAGATTGTGTAGCAATCTTCTTAACCAGAATGGTACTGTATCATGATTTATGTAGAAGTAAGAAAAAGCTATGCTGTCAGTCAAAGGCACATTCCAAAACGGTGTAGTTCATCCTAACGAACCAATTGAAGGGCATGAAGGGCAGTCAGTTATAATTGTGTTTGTCGAAGAAAACCGCACACCTCAGCCAGCAACTCCAGAAGACTCAGATTGGGATAAGCTGAGGCAGTTGATTAAAAACTGTGCAGTTGATACAGATATTAGCGATTTGGCACAGCAGCATGACCATTATCTCTATGGAATGCCAAAGCGAGAATCATAACCTTGACGAAAGTTTTTGTCTTCACATCTGCCTGGATTACTCAAGCCTTTACATCTAACCGTCATTTTGAGCAAGCAGGATTTACAAAACTGTTGTAAATCAAAAAATCCTGGGATTTAACCAAGGTTTGTGCAGGAGCAATTCATGAATTGCCCCTACAATACGTTAATTTTTTCTACGCTAAATAGGTTGATCGCGAGTTCTTCTTACACTTTCTGTCGTAAGATCAGCGACGGGGAATCCAACATCAAAAAATGTTGGGCAAGCTCTCACTTTTTCCGTTCTCAGCGCTGTTTAACACCTAACCAATAAGTATTGTCACCAATAGGACGATTCACTCCTTGAGTACCCAATTGACATTGGGTAACGATACACGATACATCATGATTCAACCTTTAAATTTTTAAAGATGAAAAATTTCTTTAATTTCAGGTTTAACCAATACAAGGAGGGGTGGATATGGATTTGAGCTTAATTGTATCCAATATTTTGAATCCGCCAATCCTGTTTTTCTTTTTAGGCATGATTGCTGTTTTTGTCAAGTCTGATCTAGAAATTCCTGCACCAATACCCAAACTATTTTCGTTGTATCTGCTGTTTGCCATTGGTTTTAAGGGAGGCGTAGAACTAATCAAAAGCGGTGTAACTCAGGAAGTAATTCTAACACTCGCGGCAGCAATGATGATGGCTTGCATTGTTCCAATTTATACCTTTTTTATCCTGAAGTGGAAATTGGATACTTACGATGCGGCTGCGATCGCAGCAACCTACGGTTCGATCAGTGCCGTCACCTTCATTACAGCTAGCGCCTTTTTGACTGAGCTTGGCATCACTTTTGATGGTTACATGGTAGCAGCCCTTGCCCTGATGGAATCCCCAGCGATTATAGTTGGTCTAATTTTGGTGAATATATTCGCCGCCGATGGAAAGCGGGACTTATCGTGGCCGGAAGTTTTACAAGAAGCATTTCTTAATAGTTCAGTTTTTCTCCTAGTTGGCAGTCTCTTTATAGGTG
This sequence comes from Nostoc edaphicum CCNP1411, assembly GCF_014023275.1. Lineage (NCBI taxonomy): Bacteria > Bacillati > Cyanobacteriota > Cyanophyceae > Nostocales > Nostocaceae > Nostoc > Nostoc edaphicum. The sequence goes on along the minus strand of NZ_CP054698.1, from coordinate 2,484,768 downwards.
TCTTGACAGGAGAACACGGTTGGAAAGTATTAGAACCCTTTACTCAAGGGTTATTTTATGGCGTTCTCACCTTCTTTTTACTGGACATGGGATTGGTCGCTGCTAGAAGAATTAAAGACTTGCAAAAAACCGGAGTTTTCCTGATTTTATTTGCCATACTAATTCCTATACTCAATGCAGGCATTGGGTTGGTAATTGCCAAATTCATCGGTATGCCTCGCGGAGATTCGCTGTTATTCGCTGTATTGTGTGCCAGCGCTTCTTATATTGCTGTTCCAGCGGCGATGCGGATGACTGTTCCAGAAGCAAATCCCAGCCTGTATGTTTCTACCGCTTTAGCGGTGACATTTCCGTTCAATATTATTGTGGGAATTCCGCTATATCTCTACGGAATTAACCTATTTTGGAGCTAATAATATGCACGTAGTTAAAAAGATAGAAATTATCGCCAACTCCTTTGAGCTTGCCAAAATTTTAGATAATTTAGACAAGTCGGGTGTACATAATCATGCCGTAATCCGAAATGTTGCTGGTAAAGGATTACAAGGAACAACAGAAGATTTAGACATGACTATGCTTGATAATGTTTACATCCTGGCCTTTTGTATGCCAGAACAACTCAAGCCTGTTGTAGAAAATATCAAACCACTTCTCAACAAGTTCGGGGGTACTTGCTACGTTTCTGATGTGATGGAGATTCGCTCTGTCAGATGTGTTGCGTCAATGTAAGAGAGTTATAAATTCAATGAAGCATTTCATAGAACGTCGTGACTTTTTAAAGTTAGGAATGACCGGGGCATTTGGGATGATGTTATCTGCCAGCGATTTACTCTGGCGGGTAGAACAGGCTAAAGCTGACGAAATTCACCCAGCCCCCACTCAATCCCTTAGTCCCGATGCAGCCTTACAAAAGCTGGTAGAGGGAAATCAGCGATTTGTTGATCATCATCCCCAATACCCGGATCAATCTGCGTTGCGGTTGCAGGAAGTTGCTCAAGCTCAACATCCATTTGCAACCATCCTCAGTTGTGCGGATTCACGAGTGCCCGCAGAAATTGTTTTTGACCAAGGCATTGGGGATATTTTTGATGTTCGGATTGCCGGAAATATTGCCACACATGAAGCGCTTGGCAGTATTGAATATGCGGTTGTATTGTTAGGTAGTCCGCTGCTGATGGTAATGGGTCATGAGCGTTGTGGGGCTGTAACCGCCGCTGTACAAAACGAATCGTTACCCGGTGATATTAGTACTTTTGTGAAGGCAATTAAGCCAGCCCTAAAAAAGGTCAAAGATCAGCCGGGTGATGCGGTTGAAAACGCTGTTGTGGCAAATGTGCAATATCAAATTGAACGGTTGAAGCGATCAAAGCTTTTAACTGAGCAGGTGGAGGCGGGAAAATTGAAAATTGTGGGGGGTCGTTACGATTTAGATACAGGGAGAGTAATTATTATTACTTAGTTCGGCAAACCTCAAATTTCAGAAAGGAGCGATCGCTTTTAGTTTTCCATAAGAGATAATCGCGATCGCAAATCGAAAAAGTCTCTTGCCCCCTGATGTCTAAATGATAAGTCTTTAGCCAAACACGATATCAGAGAAGTGTCAAATTGCCTGTTTGCGCCAATTGCGTTTTTGAAGTTTGGTTTGCCAAGACTCCATGTAGGTGTAGAAAACGGGCGTCAAATAAAGTGTGAGAAACTGCGAGAACACCAACCCCCCAACTACAGCTAAACCAAGGGGACGACGTGTATCTGCACCGGCTCCCAAACCGAGGGCGATAGGCAGTGTACCCATGAGTGCTGCCATTGTCGTCATCATGATGGGGCGGAACCTCACTAAGCAAGCTTCATAAATAGCATCATAAGGAGTTTTGCCATTTTGACGGGCAATAATTGCAAAGTCAACCATCATGATCCCGTTTTTCTTCACAATGCCAACCAACAGGATGATGCCCACGAAGGCGTAAATATTCAAGTCAACTTGAAACAGCAATAGGGTTAGTATTGCCCCAAATCCAGCGGAGGGTAAGCTAGAAAGGATTGTCAGCGGGTGAATGAAGTTTTCGTAGAGAATCCCCAAAACGATATAAATCACTAAGATGGCAACCAGCAATAACATTCCTAAGCCCTGAATTGATGACTGGAATGCCTGTGCGGAACCTTGGAAGGCTGTACTGATAGTTGGTGGTAGTGTTTGACGGGCGATTTGCTCAATTTTCCCGGTGACATTACCGAGCGATACTCCTGGTTTGAGGTTAAAGGAGAAGGTGACAGATGCCAGTTGCCCTTTGTGGTTTATAGTCAAGGGGCCTACATCTTTGCTCAAGGTTGCTACAGCATTGAGAGGTACGAGTTGCCCACTGGGGGTACGAACTGAAAGTAAATCTAGGGCATTGGAATTTTGTTGATATTTTGGTTCCACACCCATAATTACTTGGTACTGGCTATCAGGGGCGTAGATGGTGGAAACTTGGCGAGTACCATAGGCATTACTCAGAGCAGTTTCAATCTGATTAGCCGTCAACTCTAGAGCCGAAGCTTGGTCGCGGTTGATGTCTACTTTTACTTGAGGATTCTTAATTTGCAAATCGCTGTTGACATCTTGTAAATCTGACATTGTGCGGAGCTTGTTTTCCAGGGCTGGAGCATACTGGTAAAGCTCCTGGATATTGGGAGTTTGCAGAGTAAATTGATACTGTGCTTTTGTCTGTTGGCCACCGACATTAATGGCTGGAGGATTTTGCAAGAAAACCTTGATTCCAGGCACAACTGACAACTTCGGTCGGAGTTCCTGCACAACTTCATCAGCACTGAGATGGCGCTCATGGCGGGGCTTAAGTTCGATTAAAATTCTGCCAGCATTAGCGGAAGCATTTGGCCCGCCAGCCCCCACACTAGAGTTGATAGAATCGACATTAGGATCACGATAAGCGATCGCAGCTACAGCTTGTTGATGTTTTACCATCTCATCAAAGGATATATCCTCTGATGCTTGAGTAGTTGCAGTGATTTGTCCAACATCTGCGTTGGGAACAAACCCTTTAGGCACAATTATAAATAGATACACTGTTGCTACAAGAATCGCTCCCGAAATCACCATTGTCGTGCGGTGATACTTGAGTGATTTCTTCAAACTCCAATCGTATCCGCCCAAAATCACATTAAAGATATTTTCTGAAAAATTGTAGAGACGACGGTTGAAATTTTGGATTCGGGATTGGAGACTAGGGACTGGGGACTGGGAATTAAGAATTTCTCCCTCATCTTCCCCTGCTCCCTCATCCTCCTCACTATCTTGCTCATGATGAGGTGGACTCAAGAATCTGGAACACAGCATTGGCGTTAAACTTAGGGATATTACGCCAGATACTAAGATTGCAACGCTGATTGTAACGGCAAACTCACGGAATAGTCGCCCCAAAATGCCTTCCATGAACAGTATCGGGATAAATACTGCCACTAAGGAGATGGTCATAGATAAAATTGTGAAACCAATTTCTTTAGAACCATTTAGGGCGGCTTCCATACGGCTTTCACCCATTTCCATGTGGCGGACAATGTTCTCTAGCATGACTACGGCATCATCAACCACGAAGCCAACTGAAAGGGTCAACGCCATCAGTGATAGGTTATCGAGAGAGAAGCCCAGTAGCACCATGACTCCAAAAGTCGCTACGATCGAAAGCGGTACTGCCAAACTGGGAATGACTGTAGCAGAGATATTGCGGAGAAACAAAAAGATTACCAGCACCACCAGAGCGATGGTGAGCAACAGCGTGAATTGTACATCATCCACCGACTCGCGAATTGACTGGGAGCGATCGTAGAGAATATCCATGTTCACAGCCGCCGGAATCTGTGTGCGGAAGGTGGGTAGCAATTTCTTAATTGCATCCACTACTTGAACAGTATTAGTTCCCGGTTGGCGCTGAATTGCTAAAACAATCGCCCGAACGCCAGAATTTTGGATTTTAGATTTTGGATTTTGGATTGAGGACTTGTCCCCTGCTTCCTTACTCTCCTTTTTGACAGGAAAATACCAACTTGCTATTTTGTCATTTTCTACACTGTCCAGGACTTGACCCAGTTCGCCTAGCTGCACTGGTGCGCCATTTTGATAGGCCACATTTAGGGAGCGATAGCTGGCGGCATCGTTAAGTTGACCGTTTGCTTGGATTGTAGAATTCTGCTGTTGACCGTAAAGTGTGCCAGTAGGTAGATTAACATTTCCATTTGCGATCGCACTTGCTACTTCATCAATTCCTATCCCCTTAGCACTCAGCGATTCCGGATCAAGCTGAATTCGTACCGCGTATTTTTGGGAACCAAACACCTGCACCTGCGCTACCCCATCCACCATTGATAGACGTTGTGCCAGCAATGTCTCAGCATACTTGTCTACAGTTGATAGGGGCAGAATAGACGAGTTGAGGGAGATATAAAGCACTGGCTGATCCGCCGGATTTACCTTTCGGTAAGATGGGGGATTAGGCATATTAGTCGGTAACTGCTTCGCTCCCTTAGAAATAGCAGACTGCACATCCAATGCTGCACCGTCGATATCCCGATTCAGGTCAAATTGCAGCGTCAGCTGTGTAGTACCCAAAGAACTGGTAGAGTTCATTGAACTCAATCCCGCTATACTAGAAAACTGCTGCTCTAAAGGAGTTGCTACAGAAGCAGCCATCGTTTCTGGACTAGCTCCAGGCAGGTTAGCTGTTACCTGGAGTGTCGGATAATCTACATTAGGCAGGTCGCTAACGGGTAGCTGTTGGTAACTGATCAGCCCAAATATCAAAATGCCAACCATAACTAGGGTTGTCATGATTGGACGCCGGATAAATAGCTCCGAAATGTTCATCTTAGTAGTTTGTCATTGGTCATTGGTCATTTGTCATTTGTCATTTGTCATTTGTCATTTGTCATTTGTCATTGGTCATCTTTTCCATCACCTCTGCCCTTCTGCTTCCTACTTCCGGTTTCACTTGGACTGTGGCACCAGGTACTAGGTTGAATTGTCCATCAGTGACTACTTGTTCGCCTGGTTTCAAGCCTTGCTTAATTACCGTTTCATTCCCAACGGTGTCACCTACGGTAATTGGACGAATTTCTGCTGTTTTGTCAGGTTTGACTACATACACAAACTGCCCTTGCTGTCCACTTTGTACCGCCTGGGAAGGAACAGTAATGGCATTTGGTTCTTCGCTGAGTTTGAGTACTACATTGACAAATTGCCCCGGAAACAGGCGCTCATCAGCGTTGGCAAAAGTACCCTTAAGTTGAATTGTGCCTGTTTGGGTATTGACTCCACTATCGACAAAAGTGAGTTCGCCTTGTACTGGATGCCCTGGATCTTTAGGAGGTAAAGCATCGACTTTTAACTTGCCGTTATTAGCACTGTATTTTTTGATATCTGGCAGCAGTCGTTGAGGAATGGAAAAGTTGACGTAAATCGGTCGAATTTGGCTGATTGTAATTAGCGGATCATCGGCATTCGCCTGTACCAAGTTTCCTTGATTTAGCTTCAGGCTACCTGTGCGTCCAGCAATTGGTGAGTAGATAGAACTGTAGGAAAGCTGAACTTTGGCATTGTCGATCGCAGCTTCATCTGCCACTACCACTGCCTCGGCATTTTGTACATCTGCTTGGGCTGCTGCGATCGCTGCCTGAGCATTTGCCACTCCCTCTTGATCTGCCTTCACAGTCGCCTGTTGAGCCGCAGCACTGGTCTGATATTGTTCAGCCTGTTCTTTACTGATTGCCCCTTCCTTGAGCAAACTAGCATAACGTTGAGCTTGCACATCTGCATTTGTTGCCTGGGACTTATCCTTCACTACATTCGCTTTTGCCTGGTTCACTTGGGCGATCGCTTTTAACACATTTGCCTGTGTCTGTTTTACCTGCGCTAAATCTTTGGCTTTGGCAGCATTAGCTTGCATCAGCGCGGCTTGTAGAGGACGCGAATCAATTTTAAATAACAAGTCTCCTTTCTTAACGTTCTGTCCTTGCTGAAAATAGACGCCAGTAAGTTGTCCGCCGACCTGAGATTTGACAGATACCGTGGAATATGCTTCCACCGTTCCCGTCGCCGATAGCTGTATTGGAATCGTTTTTTGAGTTGCAGTGGCAACTACCACTGGCACAGCTCGTTTTTTCCCTGCTTCTTTGCTACTTGATTGGGCGTCAGTTGCATTACAAGCACTACACAAGTAGGTAAGACCTAATATAAGTAGCGAGAACTGCCCTCTTTGAATAATGCTTTGAAAACAAGGAATAGTTTGAGCAGGCAAGGGCGAAGGCTCTATTGTCTGAATAGGGGCTAAACAGCGCATATCAACAATCTGGGGGAAAGTGGGAAGCACAGACACGTATTAGCTTGTCATTAGACATCGCATTTTCCGCAAAATGGTTGGTTGCGATTAACTCTAATTAGACAAGTACAATAGTTAGCTAAACTAAATATTAGTGTACTAATGATTGCTGTTTTAGCCTACCCTTTTGGAAAGAAATTGTTGTGAAACTGTTGTGACTTTGGTATTAAGTTATTGTGACTTTATTTGTATATACAAGATTGGGTTGACAAAATTGTTTGAGAGCAAATGGAATAGCCTAAGTAACAACTTCCTTTAACGAAAGCGATCGCTGTTTGTCTTTATGCCAAAATAAATATTTTGACTCAGACATTCAAGCGATCGCCTCGCCTCAATTGAAATTTAGGCAGCCAAAAAAATCGGGGCAGGTTCCAAACCCGCCCCGGCTTCTGATATACTGCGCCCAACGGCTGTTGCTACAGGCTTTAAACTATTAACTAAATGCACCATATCTTCTAAAGAAAGTGCTTGACGGGCATCAGAAACAGATTTTTCTGGTTCTGGGTGACACTCAATAATTAATCCATCTGCACCGCAAGCGATCGCAGCCCTAGCAACAGGTGCTACAAGTTCCCGTTTACCGACGGCATGGGAAGGATCTACAATCACAGGCAGGTGAGTGATTTGTTTGAGTGCTGCTACTGCCCCTAAATCCAGGACGTTACGAGTGTAATCATCGAAGCTACGAATACCGCGTTCGCACAACACCACATCAGGATTCCCGTGGCTGAGGATATATTCAGCAGCCATGACAAATTCTTCAATTGTCGCTGCTAAACCACGTTTGAGTAGTATTGGTTTACCAGCTTGTCCCAAAGCTTTGAGTAAGTCAAAGTTTTGCATATTTCGGCTACCAACTTGAAGCATATCAGCGTGGGCGGCGACTACTTCAATTTGGGAAATTGACATCACCTCAGTGACAACTGGCAGATTGTAATGCGATCGCACCCTTGCCAAAATCTCTAATCCTTCCACTCCCATACCCTGGAAAGCGTAGGGAGATGTCCGGGGTTTGTAGACACCCCCACGCAACCCATGCACCGATGCAGTAGCTAGTTTTTGGGCGACTATCTGCATTTGTTCTAAGCTTTCAACAGTGCAGGGGCCGCCAATAATTACCAGTTCTTTGCCGCCGAAAGCGACTGTTTCTGAGATTTTAACGATTGTCTGGTGGTTCACATGGGATTGTGCGGCAAGTTTGGCATTAATCATGGTTTCATTCTCCTGAAAAGTAAGTAATTAGTGATTGGGGATTGGGGAATGGGGATTAGGGAGTGGGGAAAAAAGTTAGAGTGGTAAGGTGCAAGGGAGAAGATGGCCCCCTGTGCTTCCCAGTCCCTAGTCCCCAATCCCAAATAACATACAAAAAAGCCCGAAACCTTTAAAAGTTCCGGGCGCGTTCTGATTTATCGGCATAACGCTATTTACCCGGAACTTAGTCTGGGCCAAAAGTAAAAGCCATAAAACCAGCTAGTGAAATAAGTCATAACGATGAAATTCTCCTTAAAAAAACAAAAACCGCAGAGTTTGCTCTGCGGTTCATCGGGCGGTTTCCATTAGAAAACTCGATTCACTCCCGATGAACCACCCTAAACCAAAAATAAAAGTAGGAATTTGTGTTAAGCATTTGCGGGGCTTTTGCTGGAAAACTAAAAAACTATACCTATATAAGGTAACAATATCAGGAAGAGTAAGCAGTGTCAAGACCTCCACAAACTATAAAAAAGCGATAGACTCATTACAACTGTGAGGATCAAGACTATAAAGCTTTGGGGAATTCAAAATCACGCCCTGTTCTAAATTGTTTGGTGAAGTACTAGTGCAGCATGGCAAAAATAACTATCCAGTAAAAAAAGGTTAAAAAGCTAATAAAGCTTACTTGCCTGACTCCTGCCTCCTGCCCCCTACCTCCTGCCTCCTGCCTCCTTGCATTAGTTGCTTGTTTGCGTAGACTAAGAAAGCGGCTTGTTATTTAAATATCACCGTATTTATATAAGTTTACAAATATTTTTGTGTCATGACTAATGGGTAGTGTAAATATCAAAAATTAATGGTGAAAAATCTAAAAATTGAGAATATGGCGATTTTCTAACGAATAGAATACAGCCAACTTAAGTAAATCAGAGAGAATTATAAGCGGTGGCTTCCATCCTTTAGAAGTTCAAAGAGCCAGGATTGAGAAGTTAGAATATATAATTCTCCTGACTTATGACCTCATCTTGCGAAAGCTTATTGCAGACAATTGACAATCGCCATACATTATTCTTACCCAAGCCCTCATTGACAAGATCAAATTTTTAGGATCATCAGTTTCATTATGCCTAGTTCCAAAATCTTAGCCCAATCTTTCGACTATCATGGAGCTTACCCCTGCCCAGTCTGTCGGATAGGTAAGATTTCTCACATGCCATTGATGGAAGCTATGGCTTGTGACTTTTGCCAAGAGATTTTTACAGTCAACTTAGAACTACAGCAAATCAAGATGCCTTCTAGGCAACCACCCTTAACTTGGCGTTGGAATGGGTTTAGTTGGACAGAAGGCCAGCTAGAAGGTGTGGAATTAGGTTGGGGCTATGGACTAGCAGCAGCAGTTTTTGTAATTCTTCCCACTACTCTAATTGGCATAGTAGCTTACTATTTTCCTGCTAATCTGAAGGAACCCATTACCTGGATGCCATATATTTGGACGATATTAACTTTTTTATCACATTTATCAATTATTGTTTGGATTTTTATTGAAGTCTATCAGATTCCAGTTGCAGCATATTGGAGAGCGATCGCTCGATGGAGAAATGGGGAAATGAGGCACTAGGGACTGGAAAACAACTCTTATCCCAATCCCCAGTCCCCAGTCCCCAATCCCCAGTCTCCATGCCCAATGCCCATAATCAATAACAAATGATGCAGCGGATAGATGGCTCCATCACTCATAATTAAGTTGATTGTCCACCAAAATATCGTATGAGCGATCTGGAGCGGTACTATAGAGTTTTGGAATTAGAGCCTGGAGCAACACTTGAGGAAGTGAACCAGGCTTACAAAGATTTAGTCTTTGTTTGGCATCCCGATCGCATTCCTAAAGACAATCTCCGTTTACAGCAGAAAGCACAAGATAAGCTGAAAGCCATAAATGAAGCTCGTGAAAAATTGCGCTCTCTAAAAACCAAACCTCAAACCACATTTAATTCACCGCCACCTCAACAAGAAAAACCATTTCAAACAACCCAGCAACCACCAAAGCAAAACTCAGACTTGAGTGGCAAAGACTACAGTCGGGCAAATTTGAGCAATAAAGACTTATCTGGCAGAAATCTGAGTTATGCCAATTTGAGTGGTGCTAATCTCAGCGATACTTTTATGCACAAAGTCAACCTCAGAGGTGCGAATTTATCTGAAGCAAATTTATTTCGGGCAAACCTACTTTTAGCGGATCTCAGGGAGGCAAATTTACGTGCTGCTAATTTGATTGGTGCGGATCTCAGTGGCGCCGACTTGCGAGGAGCCGACTTGACGGGAGCGCGGATTCGCTCTGGTGAGCGTCTTCTGGTTAAACTAATTGGTACTAACTTAGCAGGGGCAATTATGCCTGATGGTTCAATTTTTCAATAACCGAGGTTGCATCATCACACAGAGTGCATAAATTAATCACTTGAAGAAGAATTCAGAAGTCAGAATTCAGGAGTCAGAATGAAGACGCAGGAGCGTCTGACTCGCTAACGCTGCGCTATCAGTGGGGGATTCAGACCCGCCACTGATTGAAGACCACTAAATCTTTGATTTAGTGGGGGTTTTAAACCCCTGGATTCATCCACTCTTTCGTTCAAAATTCATTCTGAATTCTGGCTCCTGACTCCTGAATTCTGTTTCGATAAACAAGCAAACAGGCAAATTAAAAAAGTAATATGCCTGTTTGCTTGCTCAACATACCAAAATGAAGACTCAAACTGCCGAACATATTGCAAAAGCGATCGCAGAGGCTACCAAAAACCCCAACATCCAAAAACGCATATTTATTCTTTGGAAGTTCCTTCAGAGGTGCGATCGCTAATTATATACTTCTCTTAAAAAGCTTGTATAGTTTGTCCGAACCGTCATAGTAGTAGGATGACTTATACCTAAAGTCCGTTCACAAATTTTCAAAGCTTGCTCAAATAAGGGTTTGGCTTTCCTATAGCGTCCTCTATAACGGTAGAGTGCTGCGAGATTGTTCAGACTGATAGCGACATCAGGATGGTTATTTCCCAGTAAGCGTTTACTCAGTTCTAAAGCTTGCTGATACAGTGGTTCGGCTTCGCTGTAGCGTCCCGTAGATTCGTAGAGTTGTGCTAAATTGTTCAGGCTAGTGCCAACATCGATATGTTCTTCTCCCAGCAGGCGTTTTCTCAGTTTTAAAGCTTGCTTAAGTAAAGGTTCGGCTTCGCTGTAGCGTCTTGTATAACAGTACAATGCTGCTAAATTGTTCAGACTCGTGGCAACATTGGGATGTTCTTCTCCCACTAGGCGTTTCCACAGTTCTAAAGCTTGCTGATACAGCGGTTCGGCTTCGCTATAGCGTCCTGTAGATTCGTAGATTAATGCTAAATAGCTCAGGTTAGTAGCGACATCGGTATTTTCTTCTCCCAACAGGCGTTTTCTCAGTTCTAAAGCTTGCTCAAGCAAGGGTTCGGCTTCGCTGTAGCGTCCTGTGGATTCGTAGAGTAATGCTAAATTGCTCAGGCTAGTGGCGACATCAGCATGTTCTAAACCGAGACGATTTTGAGTCAATTCTACACACTGTTGCAACCAAGTTTCTGCTTGCTGATAAAGTCCTTGACTTTGATAAAACCAGGCTAGTTTGGTAAACAGAGTGATTAGATTTTCATCGCCCAGATATTGGGATAAATTAGTTGCAACTTCTGCAATATGTGGGATATGTGGAGTGAGGTTGAGAATATCTTCAGGGTTAGGCTGTTGCGGAATCAGCTTTGCTACCTCTAACATCATCGCTGCAAATTTAGTTTTTGCTTCATCCGCTTCACTTGATTGATCCAACTTCATTTGAAAAAGTTGCCGAATCAGTGGATTTAGACGATAAATTCCTTTACTTTTCTGTTGTAGTAAATGTAATTCTAGTAAATCGTCTATGGCTTTCTTATTGAGTTGTTGTTTTTGATCATCTTCTATCGTCTCAACAGATAAGGGAATGTCAGCTAAGGCACACAAACTTAGCAAACAGCCAAAGCTTTGTGCATTTTCATCCAATTGTTCCCAATTTAATTCAAAAGCTTCAGCTACACCGTATTCATAAGATATCAATGAGTTAGCATTGACTACTGGTTCATGTTCCACTCGTTTCTTCTCTAGCCGCTTCAGCAGTGTTTCCAGAGACAAATCTGGTATCTTATCCAAATATCGCCCCACTAACTCTAACGCTAAAGGTAAATATCCTAAAAATTTACAAATTCTTCTCGCAAACCAAGCTTTTTGTTGCAGTCGTTCCCGAACCACCAGCGTTTTTAATAATTTCATCGCCGCCAATGGTTTGAGGATATCCAATTCGCTATTATATTTTGCGCTCAGGAAAGCTTGTAACTTTTGTAGTTTGTTTCGACTGTTGGAAATCGCTAACTCAGGATAATTCTGGGCAAACTTGTCATATACCTCACCAATCCACTTTCTGAAAGCAGCAATATCAACCTTTAATTCGCTGGCAAGTTTAGCTTCATTTTTTCCTAAGTTTTCTGTCTTAAAATACCTTGCAAAAGCTGCCGTTTGCTCTAGAGATAAGCCGTTAGTAGCAGCTTCTTTGGCTAGAAAATTAGCCCATTGCATAAACAGCTTGTAAATATTTACTTTTATTCTAGCTTTGTCTCCATTGGGAAATCTTCTCTCTTTGGGGTATAAATCCTATTCGCATAAAAGCATTTAAAAGCATTAACATAAGAATCAAACCGCCAAGAAAGAGAGAAGAGGGAGCGATCGCCATTTGAAGTTAGAATTGATGTGCGATCGCTATTCCCCTGCTTGTTGTCTAAGTAAATTCACCAAACTATCGGATAACTACAAACCAGCGTCACGCAAAGGTTGAATTCCAGGAGATATGCTTGGGATTAGTCCACGTCTTTTGCCAGTTCCTGGGCTAACTCTTGGGCAGTATATTGTATAAAATCTACTTGGTAGCGTGATAAGGCATTAATAAATTCAGCACGAGTTAGCCCAGCAATCTCTGCTGCTTTGGCTTGTGAGATATCGCCTAATTCATACCATTTAACTGCGGCGGCAATTCGCATTTCTTGGATAAATTCTTCAGGATTTTTACGAAGTGCGGAAAATACTGTTTCTGGTAATTGGATAGGCACTGTTCGCATAATTTTATCCTCAAATTTGGCGTTTGGAATTTGAAACCGCAAAGCGATGTCACGACGGGCTACACCTACGCTCTATTCTTTACTGTACTTTGGTTATGAGGGAAATAACGCTGCTAAAGTTTGAACGACTACTGATGTGTGGCATCAATTTGGTGTGATTTGGGGAGAAAAGGTGCGATCGTTAGCGATATGCTTCTCTCAAAAATCTTGCATAATTTCCCCGAACCATTATTGTATCGGGATGACCTTCACCTAAAGTACGTTCACAAATTGCCAAAGCTTGCTCAAATAAGGGTTCGCCTTCACTGAAGCGTCCCGTAGAACAGTAGAGTCCTGCTAGATTGTTCAAGCTAGTTGCAACATCAGGATGGTTGTCTCCCAACAGGCGTTTCCAAAGTTCTAAAGTTTCTAGATGCAGGGGTTCGGCTTCACTGTAGCGTCCTGTAGACTGATAGAGTGTTGCTAGATTATTCAGGCTAGCGGCGACATCGGGATGGTTATCTCCCAGTAAGCGTCTTCTCAGTGCCAAAGCTTGCTGAAACAAAGATTCGGCTTCGGTGTAGCGTCCTGTAGATTTATACAGTGCAGCTAGATTGTTCAGGTTAATAGCAATATCAGGATGGTTGTCTCCCAGTAGATGTTTTTTTAGTTTTAAAGCTTGCTGAAACAACAGTTCGGCTTCGCTGTAGCGTTTTGTAGAACTGTAAAGTAATGCTAAATTGTTCAAGCTATTGGTGACATCGAGATGGTTGTCTCCTAGCAGGTGTTGTCTTAGTTCTAAAACTTGCAGATACAGAGGTTCGGCTTCGCTGTAGCGTCCTGTATAACGGTAGATTTCTGCCAGATTGTTCAAGCTAGTGGCGACAATAGGATGGTCATCTCCCAGCAGGCGTTTTGTCAGTTCTAAAGCCTGCTTATACATGGGTTCGGCTTCGCTGTAGCGTCCTGTAGATTTATGAAGTGCTGCTAGATTGTTCAGGCTAGTGGCAATATTGAGATGTTCCAAACCCAGGCGATTTTCAGCAATTTTTACACCCTGCTGCAACCAAGGTTCTGCTTGCTGATAAAGCCCTTGGCCTTGATAAAACCAGCCTAAGCCTGTGAAAGGCGCAATTAAATCCTCGTCGCTGAGATATTGGGATAGGTAGGTTGCAACTTCTGCAAGGTGGGGGATATGTAGAGTGAGGTTGAAAATATCTTCACGATTAGGCTGTTGAGGAATTTGCTTTGCCACCTCTACCATCTGCGCTACAAAAGCAGTTTTCACCTCATCTGCATTACTTGACTCATCCAACTTCATTTGAAAAAATTGCCGAATCAGTGGATGTAGACGATAAATTCCTTTACTTTGCCATTGTATTAAATGCAGTTTCCGCAACTCAGCTATAGCTTTCTCCCAGAGTTCTTGTTCTTCGTCATCTTTTATCCCCTCAACAGAAAAAGGAATATCAGCCAAAGCATACAAACTCAGCCAACAGCCTAAACTTTGTGCTTTCTCATCCAATTGTTCCCAACTCAATGCAAAAGCTTCAGCAACGCCGTATTCATAACGCATCAATGGGTTAGCCTTGGCTATTGCTTCGTGTTCCAGTCGCTTTTTCTCTAGCCGCTTCAGCAGTTTTTCCAGAGACAAATCCGGCATTGTATCCAGATATCGCCCCACCAACTCTAACGCCAAAGGCAAATATCCCAAGAATTTACAAATTTCTCTCGCAACCCAAGGTTCACTTTTAAGCCGTTCTCTATCAACCAGCGATTTTAATAATTTCATCGCCGCCAATGGTTTGAGAACACCCAAAGGTAATTGCGGCAAAGTTCTATCAAACCCCAGGCGCGTTGTCAGCAATACTTTAAACCGGGTTGATTCTGGGGGTAGATAAGGCTGAACCTGTGTTTTGTAGTCGGTGACATCATCAAACACCAGCAGTACTTCACCTTGTTGCCAATTTTGCCAGCAGTATCTTAGCCTATCTGCTAATTCCCAATCGTCCGGTGCAATGAGTTTAAATTTTAATTCAGCAAATATGAGAATCTGGCTTCCGATATCTATTGCTTGTGCAGATAACCAGCAAACCCCACCTTGATAATTCTGCAAATGCTGTTTGGCGTATTGAGTAGCGAGTTCAGTTTTGCCTACTCCACCCATACCCGCCACAGCTACAATGGCAACTTGCCAAGATGTTTGTAATTGCTCGTGCAGTTTTTCTAGTTCCGCCTCACGTCCCACAAATTTTTCAAATGGGACAGCAGGGGGAATATTTTGATGAATTTCTTTAATTGTGGGGCGAACATCTTGCCCGCCATTATATTTGTTTGTCAAACAAGCCCGTAACTTTTCCAGCTTACCGCGACTATTAGAAGTGGCTAATTCAGGATAACTCTTGGCGAATTTGTCATATACCTCAGCCATCCGCTTTTTGAAAGCAGCCGCACCAATGTTCAACTCGCTGGCAAGTTTTGCCTCACTCTTACCTGAGTTTTCAGTCTTCAATCGCTCTACAAAAGCTGCCGTTTGCTCTGGGGATAAGCTATTAGTAGCAGCTTCATTGGCTAGAAAATCAGCCCATTCCATAGACAGCTTGTGAGATTTCTTCTCGATTCTACTTAATTTCTACTTTCTCTCTACTTTGTCTCCATTTTTAGGGAATCTCCTCTTCTTCTGGCAGAAATACGATTTGCATAGAAACATTTAGAAGAGGTTTAACCATGAAAACTGCCTTAACAACTCCAGTCAATTCCAATCAAACCACCCAAACTTCGCAATTAATCCCCGCCTCGCCAACATCGGTAGAAAATCCATCTACCTGGATGCGAAACGGGGACAGTCCTACTGAAATCATCCTCGCGGTGGCAATTTTAACATCATTGTCAATTGGGGGAATTGCCTCTGTGATTGTGGCGATTACGGGTTTAGTTAAAACTTTAGTACGCCCGACAAGCGAAAAAACAAAGTAAGAGTACTGGCAAAGGGAAATTCTTCGCTTCGTTGCTATCCCGCCTTGGAATCAATTCCGAGGCTAATAGCCTAAGTCCGTTCAAACGGACTAAATTTTAGTTAATTTGAGTCAGTTTTAACTGACTTATGCTGTTAGCCTGCGATTTGAATCGCAGGTGGGCTGAAAGTATCGCCCGTAACTTGAGCCTTTGAGCCTTTTAACCTCAACGTTGAGCCTTTTATCCTCGACGTTGAGCCTTTTATCCTCGACGTTGAGCCTTTTATCCTCGACGTTGAGCCTTTTATCCTTGACGTTGAGCCTTTTATCCTCGACGTTGAGCCTTTTATCCTCGACGTTGAGCCTTTTATCCTCGACGTTGAGCCTTTTATCCTCGACGTTGAGCCTTTTAACCTCAACGTTGAGCCTTTTAACCTCAACGTTGAGCCTTTTATCCTCGAAGTTGCGCCTTTTATCCTCGAAATTAGGATTTGCTACTCAAAACAGCCAGATAAATACTCTATCCCTTCTGCCCCCTGCCTCCTAATACTAAGGTGACTGATTTAACACCCACTTCAACCATTGCCTAAAGGAACTTATAGTATTCAAACGATGGACTCCAGGCGCATGGGCAGCGGATAGTCCATCAACCGCGACTAATGCGGCGTACTGCAAGCCCAAGAAACTATCAACTGCTGCATAAGGGCCACCTAAAGTAATCGCCCCAGCCGCATACATTTGACCTCTATCACTACGCATTTCTACCAATTCAAAATTGTTCGCTACAGTCAATCGCCCCAGGTGATTCACTGGGAGATTGTAATGTTTCACCAAATCTGCTAATAGGGGATTGGCATCTACCTTGGCATCCAGTCCAGTAGCGTCAACAATAAAATCAGCTAGCAATTTCATTTCCCCAAAGCTTTGTTCTCGGATACGGGTAATAGTCCGGTTTTGGGCATCTCGTTCTACATCCAGAACCTCACCGAAGGTAATTTGATACCAGCCTTCGCTTAACCCCTGGGCAGTAATTTGCTGCCAGTCTTGGCGGTCGGCGGTGGTAGTTCCACCCCAGTCTGCTAGTAAACGTTTGCGTTCATCGGGGGTGGCTTTTTCTAACATTGCCCGGAGTTCGCCGCCCCAACAGGCTTTCGGCCAGTTAAATGGTTGAAATTCGTAATGATTTTTGACTAAGCGCTGGGTATTTTGAAATTTGTTGCCTTGGGGTTTAGGCGATCGCATTAAATGCAAAACTGCAATATTCCGATTTCGTTTTCTAGCTTCGTAAATGCGCTGCACAATCCGCGAAGCCACAATTCCCCGCCCCCGAATCAACACCGTACCACCATGTTGCTCTAGTTGCTGATAAACATGATCATGGGCTTCATAAGCATTAACTACAGATTTAAAATCTTGATATTTTTCTCTATAAGCTTGCAAATCTGGGAGAAACTGAATTGCTGGATACCCAGTAGCTAAATGTAAATAACGACTAACTAAAAAAGCATAATTTCCTGGGGCGCGAGAATAGGCTATGCAATATCTGCCATCATCAGTTTTGCGAATTCCCCTAACTCGCCCATAGCGATAAATTTGATTCCAGCCAATGCGCTTCGCCTCTCGGTCTATGGAATCAAAGACATTACCCGCACGGGGAGTATAAGTTTCTGCAAATGTTGGTTCAGCAAACACTTGCCATAAATACTTGAATGCTGAATTTATCTGTCCTTTGGCTAAGTCTCCCCAAGCTTCTCGCAAGGCATAACTAGGCCAGCCCCAAATATTATCAGGACAAGAGTCAGAATTAGAACGCAGTCTTTCATATAAGGGAATTTGCGAATTCAAGCAAAGGCGTTTGTAACGGGCATAAGGTTCCGCCTCTAATCCCAAAGCCACAATTTTGTCAGCACGCACACCACTAATTCGCAGCAAGTCAGCCCAAACGAAGCTACCCAATCCCGCCCCGATCGCAAGATAATCAGATTCATCTACTGGTAATCCTGTAGCATGAAGTGCTTGCACAGAAACCTTTTGAGCCTGAAATGCCAATGGCGGGAAATTACTTGCCACGGGCGTTAGCGGCTGGACTACAGGCAAACTGGGGTCTGGGTGATTGGTATTTGCGTTGAAATGAATTGTTGAAGGGGGGCTGGTATCTGGTGCAGAGGTGCTAGCAGCAAATGTCACCGTTATCATATAGGGGCCAATTTGCAACGTATCGCCATTAGCCAGAAAACTACGAGTTTGTGGTTGACCGTTGACATACACACCGTTAACGCTGCCTTGGTCAATCACCACCAGATGGTCTTGTTCCCAGTCAATTAGGGCATGATAGCGAGAAACTTCGTTACTGTTAAGCAGCATCCTAGAAACCCGAACTCCCCTGAGTTCAGCAGGTAAACGAGGGAATTCTCGACCAAAAGCGATCGGCATATTCAACCTTGGTTCTCGCCGTTCACCCGTCGCTGGATCGTCCCAACTCAATTGGATTTGTAAGTCATTTGTCATTGGTCATTTGTTATTTGTCATTGGGCATTGGGCAATACGATTCAGTTAAGGGCTAAGTGTACAAAATTGTGGGTTTTCGAGACGCGATAAATCGCCGTCTCTACAAGTGTTTTGGTCTTATCTAAACTGTATTGAGGCATTGTAAATTGGTTATTAATTATACTCCCTCATCTCCCCACCCTCTAATTCCTTGCTACTAAAACACTTACTGCCGCAGCTAAAGATGTCCCACACCAATGACAGCCAATTTGTAGATTCTCTCCTGGGGAAACTTTATGACATTTGGGGCATTCTAAGCCATAAACTCCTGGCGGTGGTGCGGGGGGTGTTGATGGATGGTGGTAATGTCCGAGATTTACTGGTGGATTGGGTGGCAGCAAAATTGTTGCTGGAATGCTACCTGTGGAAACGCTAGTAACATTGAGTTTTATTTGTCCCAAAGAGATACTAGTGCCCTGAGTTAAAGGCATTTCACCTTGGACTAATTGCCGTCCATCGATAAGGGGGGGATTTTGCGATCGCAAATTCCTGATATAAAAGCGCTGTTGCTGGTGATGAAAAAATATTTCAACGTGTAAACCAGAGACAGTGGGGTGACTCAGAACAATATCGCACCGGAGGGGGTCACGGCCGATACGGACAGTACCATGATTTTGACTTGGCTGTTGTTCGTAAATGTTCTGAGTTTTATCTTGACCAGCATCATGCCACTGTAAAGTTAGTGTGTTCATTGTTCTAACTTCGTAAATCGTATTTAGCTATTTCAACATCTTCCTGTGCGATTCCTAACACGATTGAGTAGGTGCAAGCAAGTATTTAGAAAAAACTTCAACAAGCTTTATTTCGCCGACGCTAATTTATCAGCAATGCGTGTAGTTTCTGGCAGCCGATATTTTGGCGTGCAGCGTAATACATAGTCAATTGCTGTCGGTAAACTAATTCGATGACCACTGGAGATGTATAGAGGTTTTACTCCTGTGCGCGATCGCAAAACTACCCCAATGGTTTCACCGTTATATATCAGTGGTTGCGTGCTGCCTTTGGTTTCTGCCAATTCCTCATGCTTACCTATCAACCTGGACTTGGCTACACCAATTGTTGGTATATCTATAAGTAACCCCAAATGGCTAGCTATACCTAATCTCCGGGGATGGGCAATTCCCTGACCATCACACAGAATTATATTTGGTGTTGTTTTAATCTTTTCCAGGGCATCGAGAACGGCTGGAATTTCCCGAAATGAGAGGAACCCAGGAACATAAGGAAAGGTTGTAGGACGGTGTGCTAGGCTTGTCTCGATTATTTGCAAATCAGGAAAACTCAGTACTGCGACAGCTGCACGGCTAATTGTTCCATCAGCTTCAAAACCCATATCCACTCCAGCGACGTACTGAATAGGTTCTTGCAGTTGATCCTCAGTAATTACTTGATCTCGCAGCTTTTCTTGGATAACTATGGCTTCTTCTAGCGTCGAGGGCCAAGCATGATCTCGATAAAACTTCATATTTAAAATTTGAATTAAACTGATTAATATTAATCCTATTAATTTGGCAAGCACAAAAACACTAGTTTTTGATTTAAAAACAGAGAAAATATAATTTTTGCAAAAGTCTGTGAAAGACTATCTTTATAGTAGACATTTTAGCCCAGCTTAGTTGATATCTTGCATCATAATGTTACTTAAGGCTGTCAAGAGGGAATCCTGAGAATATAAGTTTATTTTCCCAGAGTTTTTCTTTTACTGGTTATGACACAGCCAAATATTCTAAAGCTTGCAAGACAGGGAGATTCCCAGGCGATCGCATCTCTAATGAACCGCCACCTACACGCCAAAGGGATCACTGCAACAGTTGCCTTTAAAGATACTTGTTTAGAGGTAATGCTAGAATCTGTCCAAGTACCAAATCAGCAAATTTTAGTTCCATTTATCCGCAAAGGGTTAACAGCTTTAGGGGCTGCATCTGTTGAAGTAGTGAAAGTTTATGGACAACAAACTGGTAAAGAGTTTCCAGCTTGGAGTAAAGAGTTTGATTTGGGCATAATAGAAGCTGAAATAGAAGCAGTAGATAATGAACAGTCTTCTATTAATCCTCAAACTCTAACTATTTGTATTAACTTAAGCGGCGATACTGCACAGGGATTAACAAACCAAGATTTTGAATTTATTGCCAATCAAATAAGTACTGATATTTTATCATCTTGTACCGACGTTTTTATTCAAAAAGTAAGTATTAGCAATGGTAGCTCCGTGATTACAAAAGAACGCTAGTATATAATTGCGCTCACGCAGAGACACAAAAAATAGTCTGAAAGCGGTGTTTTTTCAATAAATATAATAAATATAAGTATATTTTCAATATAAGGCTTCAAAGATTTGGAAAATGTTGCTTTTGCCTGTGAATAGGGAAACCTGAGATAGAAGATATTTTCTCAGTTTTTCGGATTTATTGGTTATGACACAGATGAATCTTTTAGAACTTGCTAAACAGGGAGATGCACAAGCGATCGCATCTCTGATGAACCGTCAATTACAACCCAAGGGTATCACTGTAAAAGTAGCGCTCAAGGATGCTTGCTTACAGGTAATGCTAGAATCCGCCCAAACACCAAATCAGCAAGCCTTGGTTGCATTTGTCCGCAAAGGTATAGTTGGCTTAGGTGCTGCATCTATTGAGAGAGTAAAGATTTACGGACGACAAACAGGCGAGGAATTTCCAGCTTGGAACCAAGAGTTTGAGTTAGTAGTAGATGCTAGTTCAATGCAGTCCTCTATCAATACTTATTCAATTTTCTCCAATGACCAGAACCAACAGCTAGAGTCACCTGTAGTTACTCATAGAAATTTGCAATCGAAAATTGCGTCAGAAAACTTAAGAGATAATAATATATATTACGAAATTGAAGGCAGTAATGGTCAAATACGATTAACTCATAATCGTATAATTATTTCAAGGAAAGGAACAACCGCATTTATAACTCAAGGACTTAAAGGTGATAAGGAAATTCCTATTAGTCGAATTACAGCTATGCAATTTAAGCGTGCTGATGCTTTGACAAAAGGATACTTACAGTTTTCTATCCAGGGTGGGATTGAATCAAAAGGCGGAGTGTTTGCAGCTGTAAGTGATGAAAATACTGTTATGTTCAACGAGTTAGAGCAACTTGAATTTGAGGAAATAAAGAGATATGTTAATAGTGTAATAGATACTGATCCTCTTGCTTTTGATGAACTTAGATTTTTAGAGCTTAAAACACTTAGAGAATTAAGAGTTAAAGATAACAAGGAAGCAGCAGAAAAAGTAATAACGTCAGAGAAAATTTTCTGGGACAAGAAAAAAAAGCTATTACTTATAGCTACGATTGTATCTTTTGTTTTTGTTTCACTTGCACCGAATGGTTCTATTTTGCACGCTTTTGCTGGAATTTCATTAATAATAAGCGGTGTTTTTCTCTGTATGGCTTGGATTAAAAGTCAGTAAAAAAAAACTAGATATTGTTTGCAAAAACAAGAGCGCACCTCAAAGCTAAACTAGAAAAAGTAGTGCGTTCGCTCGACTATATGTATCAAAATAAAACCCTATGAAGACCAAAACATTAACTGCTATTCTTCACAAAGAAGAAGATATGTATGTTGCTGAATGTCCTGAAGTCGGAACAGTTGACCAAGGTGAAACAATTCAAGAAGCTCTTGCTAATCTTAAAGAAGCTACAAGGCTATATCTAGAAGAATGTCCTTTGCTTGACATTGATCCTGATGAAATGGGATGTTCGACACTAATGAGGATAAATTATCATGCTTAATGGACTCAGACAACAGGCGATCGTCAAACCTGGCGGTATAGTAGAAATCTGTTCTCCAGAACTTCCAGCAGGTGCAACTGTCGAGGTGATAGTCCTTCTGGAGTCACCCCCAGAGCATTCTAAAAAACCTCTAACTAGCTTTCTCGGATCTGCTAAAGGTAGTTTTGCGACACCTGAAGAAGTGGATAAGTTTATTCGCCAAGAACGAGATGCATGGGAATTCTAGATGCCATTCAAGGCACACGGATCTACCTCGATACCAACATTTGGATCTATGCTGTAGAAAGATATCCCGCATTCATCCAAGATTTAACTGAGTTATTCCAAAGTATTGACCAAGGTAACTTGAGTATAGTAACTAGTGAATTATCACTTGCTGAAGTATTGGTAAAACCTTTCCAAAATCAGAACTTAGCTCAACAGACAACTTACAAACAACTGATTAACAATTCTCAGAATTTAACAGTGATTCCTGTCAGTCGTCAGATTTTAATTGAAGCTGCTCAACTGCGTGCCAGTATTAACATTAAATTACCAGATGCTATCCATGCAACAACAGCACTTTTGGCTTAATGTTCTACTTTTCTAACTAACGATCGGCGCTTTCAGAGCGTCCCTAATCTATCAGTAATTTTTGCTTTCTAAGATTAATTCTCCTTAGCTAAGATATTAGAATAAAAGTAATTTCGCCCCCGAAGCCAATCATGACAGAAGGAAAAACGCGGCGTAATTTCCTAATTACCAGCATTGCTGTGACTAGCGGTATTGTGGCAACTAATGCCTTACAACAAAATACTACCAACATCGCAACACCGCCAGCAATGATGCCAGAACGGTTACTGGGACGCACGGAAGTAAAACTCCCTATCTTTGGTTTAGGAGGAGCAGGACAAACGCCGCTATCCTGGGAAGGAAAAGAAGGTGATGCTGTGGCAATTATTCAAAGAGCTTTAGAACTTGGCATTCGCTATTTTGATACAGCCGCTAGTTATGGGCCAAGTGAAGATTATTTAGGCAAAGTGCTACCACCCCATCGCTCAAAGCTGTTTCTAGCAAGCAAGACTGATCAAAGAGATCGGGATGGAGCATGGCGAGAATTAGAGCGATCGCTTAAACGTCTCAATACAGATTATCTCGATTTGTGGCAATTGCATCACGTCTCTTTTTCTGAAGAACTCGACACCATCTTTAGTCCATCTGGTGCAATTAAAGCTTTAGAAGAAGCCATACAACAAAAATTGGTGCGATTTGCAGGTATTACCGGACATCACGACCCTCAAATAATTGCCGAAGGGTTACGTCGCTATCCTTTCCACACTACACTGATTCCTGTGAATGCCGCCGACAAACACCACCCACGTCCATTTATCCCAGTAGTTCTACCAGTTGCTCAAGAAAAAAATGTCGGTGTGATTGCGATGAAAGTCCCGGCTTATGGGCGGCTGTTTAAATCAGGTGGTTTGACAGGTATGGAGCAAGCTTTAGGTTACACAATGTCTCAGCCTGGAGTTCATTGTTGTGTAATTGCCGCAGAGACAGTCTCACAATTAGAGAATAATGTCAAGATAGCGCGGGCTTTTGTGCCTCTTAAAAAGGAAGAATTAACAGCGATCGCACTGGCAACTGCTAACATCTGGGAAGATAGCACATTTTTCCGTGCTTGGACTTAGCCCAACCTTGCACATATTACAAAGTGTATTCTTCTTAGTCACACTGATAATATTGTGCCGCTTGCGACATATTAAATTGTAATAGCTTCTCCTCTCCCAACTTGTATCGGAAACTCGGCTTAAAAGGCGAAATATTCAAACTGCGAATAATTTCTGACGCCACAGCCTTAGCTAGTAACGGTGGTACAGAGTTACCAACTTGCCGAAATCCGTGCCATTTGGTTACATGAAATCTAAACCAATCTGGGTAAGAGTGCAATCTCGCCGCTTCCCTGACTGTGATACAGCGGGGCGTAATCGGATGAATCGGTCTAGGAGATGTGAAAGAACCTCTGTATTTGTCTGTTCCGGCTCTTAAAGTATTACAGACACCAGCAGGATGGAGCTTATAAAAACGACTAATTTTTTCTCTCTCGCCTTGTTGAGTCTCCTGGAAACGTTGAATAGTTTCCGCAGAATGCTTTGTTCTTAAACTTGAAGAAAGTATTCGCAAATCATATTCACGTTTGTAAGAATAATCATCCTTGAGGCATTTAAGACCGCGAAGGATAAAAGCATAGTTGCTAGGTTTTTCGTATTCTGCTACAACCCAATCTCTTGTTAGTAACTCAGGATATTTTTCTATTTCAGGTAAATCTCTAATTGCATCCCATACTGTAGGACTTAATGGAATATCAGATTTTTTTTTAGAATTTAAATTATTTGGTAATGCTTGTTTAGTAATTGGTTGAGGGTATTTCGGTAACTCTACATCCTCCCTTGCACCTATAAGAAATAATCTCTCACGGGACTGTGGTACTCCATAATTTGCAGCGTTGAGAATTTGGTAGTTTTCTTCTACTTTATAGCCGTAGATTTTAAATTCGCTAATTAAGCTTTGGAGGATTTGTTTATGTTCACCAACCGTTATCCCCCGGACATTTTCCATCACAAAAAATTTCGGTTTTAGCTCAAAAACTAGCCGATGAAAGTGAAATACCAAAGAATTTCGGGGGTCATCAACAGCCCGTTTACCGATTAAAGAAAATCCTTGACATGGTGAGCCACAAATTACCACATCAATTTCGCGATCGCCAATCTTAGACCGATTCCTAATTTCTTCCCCAGTTGTATCCACAACACTTTTACATAACACTGAGCAATAAGGGAAGTTAAACTCATGTGTTGCACAGTGGATCGGGTCGATTTCCACAGACGCCAGTACATCAAAACCAGCTTGCTCAAAGCCAAGAGTCATACCGCCCGCGCCAGCAAACAAATCAACTGCGATCGCTCTTTGTTTTTTCATCTCATAAGCCATAACACCTCTAAAGGGATTGGGGCAGCATTTGCAAAATTTCTTGAGCAGCGCGATCGCACACTCCAATTTCTCCCAAACTCTGCCGCATTTCCTCATAATCTGCCAAAGTTTGCTCTCTGCGACTGGGATTGAGTAGCAGTTCCATCGCTGCTTGGATAATATTCTCTGCTGTGGCTTCCTCTTGTAAAAATTCTGGCACAATTGGCTTCATCACTACTAAATTGGGTGGCGATGCAAAGCTTATAGAACCTTTGAGCATTTTACGAGCTATCCAAGCAGTCAGGGCACTGAGGCGGTAAACTACAACTTGCGGCACGTTTAACAGAGCCAGTTCTAGGTTGACTGTACCAGATTTGCTAATGGCTAAATCAGCAGCAGCAAAAACTTCCTTTTGTTGACCTGATACAACTGTAGCCCGCAAACCGTAACGCTCAATAGCCTCCTCAATTGGCTGTCTATAGACTTCCAGCGATAGGGGAATCCAGAAACGAACTTCAGGTAATTTAGCTTGAATAGTTTGGGCGGCTTGAAAAATAATTGGTAAAAGATATTTTAGTTCTTGGCGGCGAGAAGCGGGGAGGAGTGCGATCGCAATTTCTTCTGGTGCAATCCCCAGTGTTGCACGGGCTGCTTCCCTACTAGGAGCATCTTGCATTCGGTCAACCAAAGGATGCCCTACCCAACTAACTTTTGCCCCTTGCTCACGAAAATAACGCGCTTCCTGTGGAAAGATTGCCAAAAGCTTATCTGTAAAACCAACAATCCGGTTAGTTCTACGCAAACTTAATGACCAAGCCCACTCTTGGGGAGCAATGTAATACACCACAGGCACATCTGGTAACTGCCGTTTCATGTAAGTCCCAATTCCTATATTCGGACTCATGTAATCGATCAGCACCACTAAATCAGGTGGATTTTGTTTTAAGGAAGCGATCGCCTGACGTTGCACCTGGAGAGTCGGTAAAATATAAGGCAGCCCTTCTAAAATACCCATTGAGCCAATACTACTAGTATTACCCAGTAAAATTGCCCCAGCCTCTACCATTTTTTCCCCACCCAGCGCCACAATCTCTAATTCCAACCCAATCACTACAGCTTGACGCTTCAGCGCTGTAATTAGTAGCGACCCTTGTAAATCGCCAGATACTTCGCCAGTGCTGATAAAAATCCGCATTTGATAATTGGTAATTAGTAAAAACTTAGGAATGAATAGTTAGAAGTGAGGAGTTAAGAGTGAGGAGTGAAAAATTCAATTCATCAACTCATAACTCCTGTAGAGACGCGATTAATCGCGTCTCTACTCCCACCTTTTGTACAGACGCGATTAATCGCGTCTCTCCTAACTCATAATTCACGATTCATCACTCGTGCCTTTTTTCCCTCTACCGGGAATCAAGCCACGCCTTCCTGGCATCTGAGAAAGTAGCATAAAGCGGCGCAGATGTTGCAATTCTTCGCTATTCCCTAACAATTCCAACTGTTCCAAAGCATCCTTAAAGGACAAATCAGAGCGGTAGAGAATGCGGAAAGCTTTTTTCAGCATTTGCAAATCTGTTGAGTCCATACCAGACCGTTTGAGTCCGACAAGGTTGAGGGTTCGCACCCGCGCTGGATTTCCCTCCACGAGCATATATGGAGCCACATCCCGGTCAATACGTGCCATACCTCCCACCATTGCGTGTCTACCAATATGTACAAATTGATGGACACCTAAAACCCCACTCAGCCTAGCGCGTGATTCTATATGAACATGACCTGCCAACGCCACAGAGTTAGCAATCACAACCTGGTCTTCAATCACGCAGTTATGAGCCACATGGACATAAGCCATTAGTAAGTTACCATCACCAATTACCGTCGCTTCACCAGCACCGGTCGCGCGGTTAATGGTAACGTACTCACGAATCAAGTTGTTATCACCAATTTTGACCCAGGTTGGTTCTCCCACAAACTTGAGATCCTGGGGTTCCATGCCGATGGCTGCACCTGTAAAAATCTGATTTTGCGCCCCAATTTCACAAGGCCCCTCTAGCACTGCATGAGCGCCGATTATTGTTTCAGGGCCCACTTTGACATGCGCTCCAATCACAGCATAGGCACCGACTTGCACTGTATGGTGGAGTTCCGATTTAGGATGAATTACAGCAGTTGGATGAATTAGCGTTTTCAAGGGTGAATCTCCAGAACTGTCTTGATAAGTCAGCGCCAGGTAGGGTTTTTGAGGCAGCGTGTTACTCTGGTTAAGAGAGTTGTACAGACTACCGTCCTATCGAGGCGACTGGTAGAGCGTAAAGTATTTCAGTGAACGAAAGTGTCGGGCAAAGCAAGTTAAGTGTGTTCGAGTAGCATCTCGTAAAGAGGGCGTCGAAAATCAAGAAATTATCAGATGCTGTTGTGGATTTTTTTTAACTGTTATCCTTTTTCAGGATTCAGTTGGGGCATTTCACGGCTATGCCAGACCACGAAAGCAAACTTTTAGTTAACTAGAGAAAACATTAATTCCCCTTCACAAGCAAGTTGACCGTCAACTTCGGCACGACCTTGCATCTTACCGAAACGACGTTGTTTTACCCATAACAGTTCCACTGTCATGACTAGTTGATCCCCCGGTACGACCTGGCGGCGAAAGCGAACTTTATCGATACCAGCGAAGACAAACAGCCCGCCTTCTACCGAAGACATTTGAGTTAGGACAATGCCCCCAACTTGTGCCATTGCTTCGACAATTAACACCCCTGGCATCAGTGGACGTTCAGGGAAATGTCCTTGGAAATGGGGTTCGTTGATGGTGACATTTTTAACGCCAACTGCTTTTTTACCTGGAACGTAGTCAATTATTTTGTCTACAAGTAAAAATGGGTAGCGGTGGGGTAGCAATTTCTGAATTTCTTCAGATGTGAAAGTCGTTTTAATCACAGAACTGATTGTAGTCTCATTTATAGCCTGTGTTTCGGTAGATGTAGTCGTATCGATGGTATTCACTTCAGTGAGAATTGACATTGGCCGTGTAGTTGATTTTTCATTTTAAAGTTAAGTAGGCAGGCGTATATCCAAAGCCTTAATAATCCTGGATTTTAAGCTTTAGTTCTAATCCAAAATCTAAAATCCTAAATCTAAAATTCTTTGAGCCAGTTGAATGTGTAAATTATGACTGGCTTTATACGCCAAGAAATGAGCACGAGGAAAAGTTCCTAGTAAACTTAAATCTCCTACTAAATCCAAGATTTTATGACGGACTGGCTCATTTGCAAATCTCAATGGTGGATTTAGCCAGCCTTCTGGTCCACAAACGAGTGCATTATCCAAACTACCACCTTTGATCAACCCTGTTTTTTGTAAGTGTTCAATTTGATGCAATAACCCAAAAGTACGAGCAGGAGCAATTTCCGCAGCAAAGCTAGCAGAAGCTTCTCCTAGTTCAGCGGTTAGTGACCAACTATGCCATTGATTACCAATGGCGGGCAGGTTAAAATCAATACCGTAACTAAAGCGGGTTTCTGGTGCTGGGAGAGCAGATACAAAGGCATCCTCTTGATAAACCCATATTGGTTCTGTAACAGCCAAGGGAACTTGGTTGTTAACGGGTTGTGATACTAAACCAACTTGGGCAATGTTGGTTGTCCACACACTTGCTGAACCATCTAAAAGTGGGACTTCTGGACCATCAATTTCAATCCGGGCATTATCCACGCCCATACCCGAAAGCGCTGCCAACAAATGCTCTACCGTGCGAACAGATACCTCACCCTTACCCAACTGAGTTGAGAGAACAGTGTGACTAACTGCCCCAACTTGGGCTGGAATAATCGGCAAATCGGGTAAATCCACGCGCACAAAGTAACGTCCACTTCCCGCCTCAGCTGGTAGTATCCGTACCTGAGTACTCACACCGCTATGCAGTCCCACCCCTATTTGGGTGATTTCCGCTGCTAGAGTGTGTTGTTGCATAGCCGAAAAGTCAATATATTTCCTTTAGTATTGTTCATCGTCTGTTTTGGTAGAATCCCTGATATTCTCCTAAAAATGTCATTAATCCCTTTATCGGAACAGTATTGAGGTAAATGTAAAAATTAGCAAGCTAATCCAAAAAAGATAATTGTCATTTGTCCTTTGTCCTTTGTCCGATTGTGATTCACTAATGACTAATGACTAATTAAAACCTTTCGCCAATACCGAAATTAATCCGGCTATCACCATCATCGTTAATACCGTAGTCAATCCGAATTGGCCCCAGTGGAGACTGAACGCGAACGCCAAGACCATAGCCGAAGCCACTACCATTTTTGTTCAATACTTCAGCCGCCCTAGTACTAGTTCCCAAGTCGGTGCCGAGATCAAAAAATAGTGCGCCGCTGACTACTGAAAAAACTGGAAACCGATACTCAACTGATGCTTGCACATAAGAGCGTCCACTACCTAATGCTCCTTCTTCATAACCCCGGACGGAATTGCTACCGCCAATGGTAAAGGCTTCGTAGGGAGGCAAGTCACCAAGGATAGTTCCTGCTTGCACATTAAATGCTAAAGTTTGTGCCCCTTTAGTGAGGTTAATCAATTGGACAGGTAAATATTGGCTGTAGCTACCTCGCAATCTGGTAAGGAAAATATTACCTTGTCCCACAGGCACTGACTGGTCTACCCCGAAGCGGAGATAAGAACCGCTAGTGGGTTGCAGAGGGTTATTACGGAGATCGCGCTGTGCACCTAGTTGCAATAGCACTAAATCATCTTCACCTGAACCAGAGAAGCTCAATGGAACATCTGTTCCGGGGATAAGGTTGCCATTATCATCGAATACTGCACCATTTTCTCTGACATCGCCCTCGGCATCACGGGCTGAAACTCGTTGATACTGGAAACCCGCTGAGGCAGTCCATACTGAACTTTTGTAGGGATTAGCAGATAGGGGACGGGTAAAGGTGACACCACCACCTAGACGGAGAATACGGGGGCGATCCTGAGAATCTGTATTACTAGGATTAACTGGGTCAAATGTTCTAATATCTTGATCTTTGCCATCAAAAATCAACGAAATGGAACTACGGCGGAAAAGATTGGTTGTGTAAGAAGTCCGGTAAGGATCTCCCGCAATCCAGGGGTCTGTGAATCGCAGGTCAAACAGCAGTTCCCGTTCTCCCACCTGCACTTCTGCCCCAAGTTTTTGGTTTCTACCGTTCAGATTCTGCTGTTGATAGCTAACTGTTCCAAAAAGTCCGCTAGCAGAACTAATCCCTGCCCCAGCCGCAATAGAACCACTGCTACGTTCAGCGACATTCACTACTACATCTACCTTGCTGGGGTCAGTACCAGGGTCAAGGGACACATTCACATCTTCAAACAGTCCCAGTCCATACACGCGCTGTAAGTCTCTTTGGACTGTGTTGCGATTGAATACTTGTCCTGGCTTCAACTCCACTTCTCGTGTAATGATGTAATCTTGTGTTCGTCCCCGAATAGGTTGTCCCTTCTCGTCTGTCTCCTGACCATCTTTATTGCGGAATCGGACTCTAATATTCTCTACTACCCCTTCTGCTACTTGTAAGGTAACAACTCCACTTTCAGAGACTTGTGGCGCTCCAATCACGTTGGCTAGTACGTAACCTTGGTCTTGATACCGCTTATTTAACTGCTTGATGCCTTCTTGCAAGTCACGCAAGTTGAGGATTTTGCCATACTGATCCTTAAATACTTCATCCACAGTATTAGCTGGGAGTACTGAAGCGACACCAGTGCCAGGATTGGCTTGCACTTCTACTTTGCTCAGGACGGGGTTAGGCTGCACAACAAAGCTCACCCGCACTCCCAAGGGGGTATCTTCTGGCGCTGCTTGGACGTTGGAGAAGAAGCCAGTCCCAAAGATGGCGTTAATATCTTCTTGGAGTTGGCTGCGGGTTGTCGTTTGTCCTGGTTGGGTACGAATTACTCTGTAAACTTGGTCTTCTAGTTCTGATGATAGTTGCCCAGTCTGTGATCTAATTACTACTTCCGACACTAATACACGGGGGTCATTGGCTTCTGGGGCTATGTTGGGTTGTGTATTTTCTGGAGTAGTGCCTGGGGCTGGGGCAGGTGTTCGTTGTTGACTATCTGGAAATGGAATGTCGGGAGTGGTAGATGGCTGTTGAATATCTCCTGGAGTTCCTGGGCTTGGGGCAGGTGTTCGTTGTTGACTACCTGGGAGTGGAATATCAAGAGTGGGAGATGGCTGTTGAGTATCTCCTGGAATTGTGGGTAATACAGGTTCTGTTACAGGGGGATTGACATTTTCTGGGACTGGAGTTGTCTCAGGAGTTGGGGAAGGCGTTGTTTGTTGAATTTCTGGCGGTGGAATGTCTGGAGCGGGAGACGGCTGTTGAGTAGGGCTAGGAGTTATTTCATCAGGGGTTTGTGCCGTTTTTGATGTTGTGGAGGTTGGCACTATTAACCCTGGGGTCGCATAGGCGTAGCCCAACCCAGGCATCGCTGCTGGATTGGCAGGATAAACTGCAACAATGCGGGATTTCTCCGCCTCTATAACACCAGTGGAATTAGGTCGAGATTCTAGACTTTTACTAGAGTCAACCTGACCTGTGTCCTTTTCTGGCTGCTGATTTGTTTCTAGTGTCAAAACTTCTGTTGTCTGTTTTGAACTGTTGGCGGTTTCTGCATTTGCACTCAAAGAACCGCCCAAAGGGACTGTAATTGCTACTACTGCCAGCAATACGGGAGATAAACGCATTTTACTTATGATTCCTCTTCACGACCACACACCATCAAAATTAGTCATTAGTCATTGGTGAACAACAAAGGACAACTGACAAATGACAATCCACACGAGTTTAATTGATTTTTACCCACTTAACTATTACTCTCTACTGCTTTTAGTACTCTTTGTAAAACCTCCTGGTAAGCATCCTCTACATTTCCTAAGTCTCGGCGAAAACGGTCTTTGTCCATTACCCGGCGGTTTAAGTCTTTTTCTGCGGTATCCCACAAACGGCAGGTGTCGGGGCTAATTTCATCTGCCAAGAGCAACTGCTGTTGTGAGTCCAAACCAAATTCTAGTTTGAAGTCTACTAGAGTAATGCCGCACCGCTGCCAAAAATTATTGAGAAATTCGTTGATTTGCAATGCAAGATGTGTAATTGCGTCTACTTGTTCCGCAGTAGCTAGTTCTAGCAGGTATAGGCGATCGCGTGTCAACAATGGATCTCCTAACTGATCGTTTTTGTAATAAAACTCTACCAAAGGCTGTTTCAGAATTGTACCCACTGGTAAACCTGTTTGCTGACACAGACTACCAGCAGCAATATTTCTGATCACCACCTCTAAGGGTAAAATCTTTACTGCTCTCACCCGCATCTGATTCGGGGCAGGGCTATCGATAAAGTGAGTCTTTACACCATAAGCCTCTAGCTGTTTAAAAAGCTGGCTGGAAATGCTACAATTTATTTTTCCTTTCCCTTGGATATTGCCACGTTTTTGGGCGTTAAACGCCGTGGCGTCGTCCTTAAAATCAGCCAACAGGATTTCCGGATCGTCCGTTGTATAGAGAATTTTAGCTTTGCCTTCGTATAACTTGGAATTAACAGACATGGTGGCAGGTAAAGTTTTAGGCGATGGACACAAGTTGTCCTTTGAGGCTTCACCATTTTATCTTTAGTTATTAACTATTAGCCATTGTTGAAGAGGAAGCGGATCTACCGATAATTGGGCAGAGGAAAACAAGGGAAATAAAAGGGACAAGGAGAACACGGAAAATAACCATGCCCAACGCCCCTAAGATTGCTGAATCTGACTTCTCACGGGTTCTGGAAAACCTCTGCTAAATATTCACTACTAAATCTCTAACTTTTAACAGAGGACAATTAGCTTTGGTATCTAGTATATTCTGCTAAGTAGTTTTACTGTTTAAACTGTAGCTATTCTTGCGGGTAAATTTTAGCAAGATATACGGATATGCTTTAATTGTTTTTGACTCCGGGTTTCGACTGAAGTTAATTACAATTGGAACTTCATAAATTAAGATGAGATAAATTGACAACTGGGAGGAAAATCAAATATTCTCTCTAGTTACTTTAGCAGAAACTTTTTTCTGTAACATTTACAACAAAAGTATTTTAAGCTTTCTCCTTTAGTATCAAAATCTGAGTCAACCAATTCCTACATCACCAATTGAAAAAGGAGTTGAATGATTTGATTTCCCCAAGTCTGACGAAAGTAAAGATCAAGGCAGCTAGTGAGTCAGCTTAAGAGATCCAAACACAAAGTAAATTGAATAAATGGAAAAAAACATAGTGAACAAAGATGATTTTCTCTTTCCTCGTGGCCGCTACTACGGTCAGGTAAAGCCAGAAAACTTGGTTTTTAATGCAAATCTACAGGAATTTGCCCAGCGAGTAAGCTACATTTGCAATTTAGAAACAGGTGGAAAACTGCCTCCTGGTGAAGCTTACAAACAAATAAAGGAACTATGGAAACAGTTGAAACACTCAAAGAAAGAACTGCGAATTGGCGAAGACCCGTTTCAGGATGACCAGGGAGAGGTTCAAGATTGAAGGCGAGATGCAAAGATGGGGGAGAAGTAGGGAGCAGGGGAGTAGGGAGCAGGGGAGCAGGGGAGCAGGGGAGCAGAATTAATAACCAATTCCTCATGCCCCATGACAAAAGACAAATGACTACTTCGTAAGCATTGTCCAGACACCATCCCAGTATTCTGGGGGCGGCGTTTGTTGATAATTATGTGCACGTTCTAGGTGGATATCAACAGCTTGGTCTTGGGGTTGGATGCATTTGGCGGCTTTAAAACTGGCGATCGCTTGTGAGAAGTTGCGCGATAAATAAGCCGCGCGTCCAGTATGATAGTGAAACAAAAACTCTTGGATTTTGGCATCTAGGGGAGTATTGCGATCGCCAATTAACTCGTAGATATTAACTGCCTGGTGTTTCCCTTTGACTCGGATTTTATCTAACTGGCGCACCCAAATGCGATCGCTGCATAATTGGTAAGTAAATTCACTTAAAAGAATATCACAACCATAATCCTTGGTTACCGCTTCCAAGCGCGAACTCAAATTTACGCCGTCCCCAATTACGGTGTAATCCATCCGTTTGCGGGAACCAATATTACCCGAAACCACATCCCCAGAACTAATCCCAATACCAATACGAATTTGTGGCTGCGCCTGGACAATTCGCCGCTGGTTAAATTCCTCTAGGCGGCGTCGCATATCTAATGCTGACTGTACAGCCCTCCACGCATGATTTTCTGTCAGTGGTAGCGGCGCACCAAATACCGCCATTAAGGCATCACCAATAAATTTATCGAGAGTGCCTTCATAGTTAAAAACTGCCTCCACCATTGTTTCAAAATACTGATTGAGCAGCAATACCACTTCAGCTGCACCGAGATTTTCCGTAAGTGTTGTGTAGCCACGGATATCAGAAAACAGAATGGTTACTTCCTTGCGTTCGCCTACCATTAAAGCATCTTCCCCTAAAGCCATAACTTGTTCGGCTACATGGGGCGTCAGGTAGCGGGACATGGTAGTTTTCATCCGTTTTTCCTGACTAATGTCTTCCAATACCACCAAACCACCGCGGACACCGCCTTCTGGGTTAGTTAGGGGATTAACAGTGAGATTGATACTGCGCTCTAGTGTTTGTACTTCATCAGCGGTGAGAAATTCAGATTGGGGAGTGAGGGGTAGATTCCAGGGAATGAAAAAATCGGGGTTAGTGCGATCGGGTACTGCTAAGATTGAGTGCTGAGTGCTGTTAATGGGGCTTTTAGCCCGTGCTGTTAGTGGTAGCGTAGCGTTGAGCCAGTGCTGAGTTTCAGTCATCACTCGACATTCAGGAGTCAGAACTTGATAAAGTCCCAGTATCAAACTTTGCTCTGGCACATAATGTTTAGCTCCAGTTTTTAAACTATCTTCTAGTCGCATTTGGAGATTTTCAATTGGCACAACTTCCCAAACTAAGCGGCCAATCAAATTTTGTTCCCACAACAGCTTGTTGTTCTTGCTATTAGCATCTCCTATCGGACAACCCAGCAATTCCAGGGCCGCATCATTAATCGTAACAATCTGTCCTGCCATATCTGTAGAAATCACAGCATCTGACAGACTTTGTAAAATATCTTTTTGATACTGTTTTTCTAACAGCACATTTTCAAACAGGCGGGCATTTTCTAAAGCAATTCCTGCCTGAATATTAAAAGCCCGCATAAATTCTTCATCAGAAGCAGTAAAACTGCTTTGTTGCTTATTAATTAATTGCGTGACCCCAATCAATTCATTTGCAGAATTAAATACTGGCAAACACAGGATATTGCGAGTAACATAACCAGTTTTGCTATCTGTCGTTGGGTCAAATCGGGGATCTTTATAGGCATCAGAAATATTTAAGGCTTCACCAGTGGAAGCTACATAACCAGCAATGCCACGGTTAGCCGGAATGCGGATTTCTATCAAGTTTGTGCCATCCGCTGCCGCTGCAACTTTCGTCCAGAGTTCGCTCATCTCTTTACGATATAAAAACAGCGTGCTGCGGTCTGCTTGCATTAAAATCCGAGCTTGCTCCATGACTATCTGCAAAGTTGCTTCTAAATCAAGACTTTGGCCCAGTGTCTGAGTTGCCCGCAACAAAGCCGTTGCGCCTCTTTGATTACGAGCGGCTACATAAAAAGATTGGCAGCTTTCCAGAATAATACCAATAGAAGCAGCAAAGTCTCGAAAACGTTCTTCATCATCATGATTAAATGGAACATTCCCGGTTTTATTAGCCAGTTGCACTACCGCGACAGTCTGGTTTTTGCTACTAATAACGGGCATACATAAAATATTACGGATTTTGTAGCCCATTTGTTTTTCAAGTTCTGGGCTAAATAGGGGATGAGTATAAGTTTCAGATATATTGAGATATTGACCGGTACTGGCAACATGACCGGGGATACCCACTGTAATGGGAGTACGAATTTCTAAGAATTTTTGGCTATTATCTTGAGGAACTTTTGACCACAATTGACCTTTGTCATAGTCAACTAAAAAAATGGCTGTGTGTTCTGCTTGCAGTATTTGACCAATTTTGAGTGTGATAGCTTCTAGCACCTTCTCCAACATAGTTTCTAGAGCTTCATTATTGATCAGTTCAATGGCTCTAAGAAATTGCTGGAACTCAGCTGTTATGAAGTCGAGTAAGCAAACAAATTCATTAACAGATAAGTCTTTGACGCGACGCAGTAGAGCGTGAGTACGATTAACTTGAGTCAGTTCAGTTAATGTAGCCAAGACGCTGCCAGGATTGGGGAGTGTCACGTTGCTTCGCTCCGAATTAAAAATTCAAAATTCAAAATTAATAATCCCCATAAATAAATGGGCTTGTATCATAAGTCTGTTTTGGGCATAGCACATAGGGCATGGTTATTAATTCTTCTTCCCCTGCTCCCCCTGCTCCCTCATCTCCCCACTCCCTTATTTTGCTAACTGTTGAGAAAATATTACCTTTTGGTAATAATCTTGTAGCTGCCTGGTGGCAGCTGCCCAACCCCAACTTTCTGCTTCCTGGCGAGCATTTTGACGAATGATGTCTCGTTGTTGTTTTTGTTCTAAGAGGCGGACAGTAGCAGCTAACGCTCCTTGAACATCTGCTGTTGGCTCAAAAAGATATCCATTGACTCCATCAGTCACAATATCAGGAATTCCCCCCGAACGGGCTGCTACCACCGGACAGCCAGCTGCCATTGCTTCTAGTAATACTAAGCCTAGTGTTTCTGTACGGGAGGGAAAGATAAAGGCATCAGCACTGGCAAAAGCAGAACCTAACTCTTGCCCCATGAGATACCCAACAAAATAAGTGTTTGTGCCAGCAAAGTGTTTTTCCAGTGCTTGACGGTGGGGCCCATCCCCAACCAATGCTAACCGCGCTTGGGGAATTGCCTCTAAAATTGGTTTGATGCGCTCAATTTCTTTTTCAGCAGAAAGCCGCCCAACGTAAAGTAGCAATGGACTTTGTGGATGGTTTTGTGATAGCTGCGATCGCATCTCTACATTAGCTAAATCGGGGTGAAATAATTCCGTATCTACCCCACGCTGCCATAAATCTACACGTTCAATACCGTGTGCTGTCAGTTCCTCTATCATTGCTGTGGAGGTACACAGATTCAAAGCTGCTTGATTATGAGCGCCTTTCAACAGTTCCCAAAGAACACCTTCCAGCATACCCAAGCCATAATGCTGGAGATATTGGGGTAAATGGGTATGGTAAGACGCCACTAAGGGTATTTTGAGGATTTTGCTGTAGAATATGCCTGCTAAACCCAAAACGGCTGGATTTACGACATGAATAACATCTGGCTTAAACTCTTCTAAAACATAACCAATAGCTGGGCGGGGTAATGCCATTTGCAATTCTGGATACAATGGCAGAGGAAAGCCACTAACGCCGTAAACTTTAGCGCCTTTGTGTTCTGTGATGCCTCCATCAGGGGCAATCACCATCACTTGATTACCACTACGCTGTAGATGATCAACAGTATGGCGTAGGCGCGTTACAATGCCGTCAACCTTGGGTAAAAAGGTTTCGGTAAATAGAGCAATTCTCATATAAAACTATTCAGTCCAGGCAGATAATCTCAGCTTAAAAGTGCATTTTGCTTTAAACACAGAATAAACTGTCTCGTGTGCTGCAATCAATTTTGCACAGTCAAAATAACTGTAGTAAACGGCAATATTTAGTAGTAGCTGGACGATACGCCTGATAAATAATTACTGGTTGGTCGTCATATTGTGCTAAAATACGACGACCAATTTTAGACCCACGATTTACTGGGGTTTAACTTAATTTCTGTGCCAAGAGACTTTAGGCAGAATTTGTTTGTGATCAACTCGTTTCTGATACTTGATGGCAAAGTTTAGCAGAGAATCGAGTAGAGAATCAGAGAGCAAGTGAGGCTGTAAACCTAAATCGAGCAATTTTGTATTTTTAGCGTTGAAATAATGTTCTTCTTTTTCAACTCTGGGATTATCTAGGTGATTGATTTCTACGCTCAATCCCATAGCGTTACCAGCTTTTTTCACCATCAAGGCCAAGTCGCCGACGCTGAATTGTTCGGTAAATTGGTTAAATACGCGGAATTCACCTGGTTGTGCAGGGTTAGCGATCGCTAATTCTACACATCTTACTGTATCCCGAATATCTAAAAATCCGCGAGTTTGTCCACCTTTACCGTAGACAGTTAAGGGATGTCCAATTGCTGCTTGAATACAAAAGCGGTTCAGTGCTGTACCAAACACACCATCGTAATCCAGGCGATTAATCAATAGTTCGTCCATTCCCGTCTCTTCGGTTAAGACGCCATAAACTACACCTTGATTTAAATCTGTTGCCCGCAATCCCCAAATTCGGCAAGCAAAGTGGATGTTATGACTATCATGGACTTTGCTTAGATGGTACATTGAACCGGGCTGCTTGGGATAAGGTAGGGTATCCTTGCGTCCATTGTGTTCAATGGTGATATACCCTTCTTCTATATCGATGTTGGGTGTACCGTATTCGCCCATCGTTCCCAGCTTCACCAAATGACAGTCCGGGAAATCTTCCCGCATGGCGTACAGTAAGTTCAACGTCCCAACTACATTATTGACCTGGGTAACAACTGCATGTTCTCGGTCAATCATGGAAAATGGGGCCGAACGCTGTTCGCCAAAATGCACCAGAGCATTTGGCTGAAATTGCTGTAATGTTTTATGGAGAAACTCGTAATTCGTAATATCGCCGATGAACAAGTCGATCGATTTACCCGTCAAATCTTGCCAGCGCTGGAGACGTTGTTGAATTAGTGCGATCGGAGTGAGAGTTTCAACACCAAGTTCATTATCCCAGTGCCGCCGCACCAAACTATCTAAAATTCCAACTTCATAACCTCGATTGGAAAGGTAAAGAGCAGTTGCCCAACCGCAATATCCATCACCACCAATAACCAGGACTTTCATCTTCACCAGTTTTTACTCGCTGATAGCTAAATCTATCAGGTTTCTGTACCCTCTTAATCATCATTTTGGGGGAAATGTGGATTTTGGGGAATTGGAGAGTGGAGAAGAAGTAGGGAGTAGGGGAAGCAGGGGGAGAAGCGGGAGAAGAATTCACAACTAATGTCCAATGCCCATATTTCAGAACTTTAAAATCCGATACTGCTGGGCAATGTAATAAAACAAACGATAGTAATCTGGAAATTCTTGGCTCTTGCTTCGTCCCTGCAAATAGTATTTCACTTGACTCTGAGTTAGTGTCAGTGTCATTGAACCTACTTGTTGATCAACTTCTACAACCATTACCCCAGATACTCCTTGGGCGGTCTGAAAGTTGTGTTTCATCTTTTTTACAGATTCTTGAGCATTTGGTAGCTGATGACTTGCCCACCCCCGAATTTCCACTGAGTTATCCTGTGGTGAAATAAACGCAATTCCATCACCATTTTCTGAGGCTGCTAAAGAAGTCCAGTTACTCGGATATGGAAATTCAAAGCCATAACGGGAGTTGCTATAAGTTTTCCAGGCGATCGCTCCGGCGTTATTAAAATCATTTGCAGTACAACCCCACAGGATTATTAACAGGGCAATGACTCCGCTAACACTGGCGGCAAACCGATAAATTATTCGCCCCAAACTACAAGTTTTATTAGCAGTCGCCATTTACATTACACATTTTGTCAAAGTCACTGATTTTATAGAAATACCAGAAACTCAGAGATTGCACCATTCTCAATCAGCCAACTAGTACCGCAAGGCGGAATTAAAAATTAAAAATAGAAGATAGCGTAAGGGTTTTGTTGATTGGGAATGGGTGGTTTATTTCCGCCGTGCTGTACTAGTAGTCTGCCACATTAGATTTGTAGTCAGCGATAAATCGCTCAATTTCAAGGGTTAGAGCCACTGACTACGAACCACAACCCATGAAATTTTCTGCTGTATACAGTTGGTGATGGCTATTTATAAATAGCATCTCAATCGAGAATGTAAACGAATGTAACAAAATTGGCGTCAAAACGCTTTACTGTCTTGACAACTAATAAAAGAACCTATAACTTGATATACATACCCGGGTAAGACCGTTAAAGAGTTATATGCAAACGCAAACTAAGCAAAAGGTCACTTTGTATTTATCGCCAGAGTTGCACAAGAAACTGAAGATTCGTTCAGCAGTCGATTCCGAACCAATGTCAGAGCTTGCCGAACGTGCCCTCGTTTTTTACCTATCTAATTCAGAATTGGTTGACGAGGCAGAAGATTCTTCTTATGGGCGGACTCATAGAGTTTATTCATGCCCAACTTGTGATAGTTCACTAGTCTTACGTGATGGGGAACTGGTTGCTTTGGGCAATCAACCAGGATTAGTTGGTCAAGAGCATCTTTCCATTGATGAGATGGATCAAGATGAAACCAATCCCAAAGGTGAGGAAGAGTTAGTTCCTTGCTAAATAATAGATAGGAATTATGAATTATTCATTCATGATTCGGTTGTCTTTACCAGAAGCAATGTCTCTACTGTCTCTATAAGGTCTCAAGTAGGTCGAAGTATGAAAGAAGAGCTCAATATCCTAATTCAAGCTCAATACCCTTTAATCTACCTTGTGACCTCCGAGGAAGAGAGGGCCGAGCAAGCAATTTCCACAATCGCTCAGTTGTTAAAGCCCCAGCGCCGAGTATTTATTTGGACAGTAACACACGGGATTGTGGAGTATGGTCAACCCCGGAATGTCACCCAACATAATACCGTGTCCCCAGAGGCGGCGATTGAGTGGATCATCCGCCAGAAAGAACCAAGTATATTTATTCTTAAAGATTTACATCCCTTTATAGATGCGCCTGCGACTAACAGATCGTTGCGTGATGCGATCGCTAGTTTCAAAGGTATGCAGAAGAACATCGTTTTGATGTCTCCGATGCAACAAGTGCCTATAGAACTGGAAAAGGAAGTTGTCGTTCTCGACTTTACCCTGCCAGATATGGTTGAGTTGAATAAAGTACTAACTCACCATATAGAGCAAAATCGTGGTCGGCGGCTGACAACAGAAGCCAGAGAAAAACTACTCAGAGCCGCTTTGGGTCTAACTAAAGATGAAGCTGAGAAAGTCTACCGTAAGGCACAGGTAACAACAGGGCGATTGACGGAAGATGAAGTAGATATCGTTTTATCTGAGAAAAAGCAGCTAATTCGGCGCAACGGCATCTTAGAATACATTGAAGAAGATGAAACCATTGATGCTGTAGGTGGCTTAGAAGAGTTAAAAAGATGGCTCAAGCAACGCTCTAACGCTTTCACAGAAAGAGCCAGAGAGTATGGTTTGCCTCAACCAAAGGGGATGTTAATTCTAGGTGTTCCCGGTTGCGGTAAGTCATTGATTGCCAAAACTACTTCCCGGCTGTGGGGTTTACCACTGTTGCGGTTGGATATGGGGCGAGTCTACGACGGCTCAATGGTGGGACGAAGTGAGGCAAATCTGCGAAACGCCCTGAAAACAGCAGAATCTATTTCTCCAGCAATTTTGTTTATCGATGAATTAGATAAATCCTTTGCTGGTAGTGGAGGTTCCTCAGATTCCGATGGGGGGACTTCAAGTAGAATCTTCGGCTCTTTCCTCACATGGATGCAAGATAAGAAATCACCAGTGTTTGTCATGGCAACCGCCAACCGTGTAGAACGCTTACCTGGCGAGTTCTTGAGGAAAGGACGCTTTGATGAAATTTTCTTTGTGGATCTGCCAACACCAGAAGAACGGCAGGATATTTTCAATATCCACCTGACGAAACGCCGTGAAGACATCTCTCGATTTGATCTTGAGCAACTAGCTAAGATGTCTGATGGCTTTTCTGGGGCAGAAGTTGAGCAAGCGATCGTTGCGGCAATGTATGAAGCTTTTGCCCAAGATCGGGAGTTCACCCAACTAGATATTATTGCTGCACTGAAGGCAACATTGCCGCTGTCTCGAACGATGCAAGAACAAGTAACGGCTCTGAGAGATTGGGCCAGACAGCGCGCACGCCCCGCAGCATCCTCCGTAGCTGAATATCAGCGAATGGAGTTTTAAAAGCTTTCCTCTGCCATCCCAGGGGGAAAGGCTA
This sequence comes from Nostoc edaphicum CCNP1411, assembly GCF_014023275.1. Classification (NCBI taxonomy): domain Bacteria; kingdom Bacillati; phylum Cyanobacteriota; class Cyanophyceae; order Nostocales; family Nostocaceae; genus Nostoc; species Nostoc edaphicum. The sequence continues at coordinate 2,442,739 of NZ_CP054698.1, read as the reverse complement.
GCTGAAAATGCTAGCAGTTATAAGAAAAGCCGCATCCTAATTAAGCGCGGCTTCGCCCAAAACAAACCGTTGTCGTTTTTCTCAATCTTCTCATTGGAGGAAACCCAAATGTCTCACTTTAGCACCCTGCGTACCAAGATCACCGATGCCGAAATCCTCAAAGCTTCTTTGCGCGACCTCGGTATCAGCGTAAAGACTGAAGCTGATGTCCGTGGTTATAACGGTCAGCGTGTCCGTTCTGACATCGTTGCCGTGTTGGAAGGCGAATATGACCTCGGCTGGTCTCGCAATAGCGATGGTTCTTTTGACCTAATCGCTGACTTGTGGGGCGTTGCTAAAAAGCACAACCAAACCGAGTTGATCAACTCAATCAACCAAAAGTATGCCGTTAACAAAACTTTGGCTGAAGTAAAACAGCGCGGTCTGCAAAACGCCAATGTGAAGTTGGTATTGCAATAACAATTTCTCTGCGCGTTCCCAAAGCTGCACGGGTTAACCATATAAATAGCGGTTAGCCCGCTTTTTTATCGGGACTGAGAAATAAATCTCAGTCCCGATTTTTATATCCATATACCAAATCTTTCATGTGTTGACCTAGCACAATAATTGAGCTACCAACGAAACAAGGTTAGTAGCTTAATATAAACTTACAAAATATTTCTACAGCTTGAGGTTTACTGTTTTTTTGAGTGACTGACTCAGCGCATGGATAGAATTAATTAAAACTGCTAGTCTTTCTTTGAAAGGCTGACTGAATCCTGGGTAATCTTTAGGAGCATTATTTTGGAAGTATTGGATTTCGCTAGAAATGAGATCAGCTAATCTGATCGTTTCCTTCTCAATAAGTTCTACTTCTTGTTTTGATGCGTTGACTTTAGGTATCAAACCTTCAATTTCAAAGGCGCGGCTATTGGCTTCTTTACCAATTTTCTTATTTTCATGTTTTAAAAATATTCCACTACCAACTAAAGCTGCACCTCCAAAAGCCCAGCCAACAGGCCCAGGGTAAGAGCATCTCAATTAGGCTTGACATAAGGGCTGAGAAGAATTTGATGTATAGTCAATGAAAGAAGAACTGAGAACTCGAATCATGTAATCGTTATCCATACCAGTGCGTTTCATTTTTTGTCGGAGACTACGTTTGTAAGTCTGTTCACGATTGAGAGCATTGAGAGCAATGCGTCGTAAAAGAGCAAAATTCCGGGGACTGTGAAAAGAGCGAATGCGACAAGAATCCGCTCTTTCAGAGCCGCTACGCGAACAGCAAAAGTACAATCCAGAGTCCAGTGAGCTTGGTTTTCAATGCCCCAATGTTTGCGGATAGCTCGACCTAAAATTTGAGCATCACTGTGTAAAGAAGTTAGATAAAATTGAACATCACGAGTAGTTTTGTTCCAAAGATGACGCTCTCGGACAACCATAACCACGGTTTGAAGTCCAGCCCAAATTTTGGGTTGATAAAGTTCACCAATGGCAGAAACTGGAATAGACCAAACTTGACGGATTTCCGTGCGATGATGTCCTTTTTCAATTCGTTGGTCATAACTGATATCAATGCCTTGAAAATCCTGTGCAGCAGCAGTTTGAAACCATTGTTCTATTTGATGGTAGAGAGTCGGATGATTTGCCTTGAGTGCCAGAACATAATCTGCTTTTTGATCAATAATCTTTTTGGCAATCTCAGTCTGTGTCCCCATTGCATCAATGGTGATAATAGCGCCTGTAATATCTAGTAACTCTAATAATGCGGGAATAGCTGTAATCTCATTCGTTTTGTCTTCCACTTTCATCTGTGCCAATACCAAATTTTGTTCACTTGCCCAGGCACTAATCATGTGCAATGCTGCCACGCCTTGATTTCGGTCGTAAGAACCCCTAATTGTCTTTCCATCTATGGGAATTATCTCTCCTCCCATCTTTGTCACCAGAGTTTCTACCCATCTCAAAAAACCACGATTCAATTCTTCTGGATTGATGAACTCAAATACCCGTCGGAAGGTGTCAGACGCTCTCTACGAGACGCTAAAAGCGAACGAAGACTCGCTAACGCTACGCTATCAGAAGGAATTCCATTTGGTAATTCCAAAAACTCTTCTAACCACTGTTGCTTGCTGATGCCATAATTTTCGATGTCTTCCCACCCTTGCGCTCCGCCAATAACTGCCAGAATTGCAATGACTAAGATATCTGTGAGTTGATGTTTTTTAGTCCGCTCTACTCTTGGATCTTTGATTTCTTCAAAATGCTTGACTAAACTCTATTGAATAGCTTCAATCGATGCCACCTGTCCAGGTTGGGGCTGATGACGATTTTTACCAGATTTAGTTTTAAACCCCTCTCTACGAGACGCAGCACGAACAGACATAAAGCTTAATTTTTTAAATTTTTCCTTGAGAGCATTAAATTTTTCTCACTTATCTTGCTCTGATGTCAAGTACATTTTTTATCTAGTCGTTTATCCTTATCTTGTCTCTTTTGTCAAGTTCATAATATACCAAATTAGATGAGCTTACCCTGCAATTAATCCGCGAATTTGTCACGGACAAGCAATGGGGGGAGTAGCAATGGGAATTGGCTATGCTTTAAATGAAGAACTATTATTTGATAAACAAGGATGTATTTTAAACCCCACATTACGAGAATATCGCATCCCCACAGCGGCAGATATGCCACCAATAGAAGTAATTTTAGTAGAACAAGCCGACCCTCACGGCCCTTATGGCGCTAAAGGAGTTGGGGAAATCACCACCAATTGTACAGCGCCAGCCATAGCAAATGCAATTCGCGCTGCGATCGCGACAGATTGTAGACTATACGAACTCCCCATAACACCCGAAAGGGTTTGGCAAAAACTAAACAACTTTTAAACTGAAACTCTTTTCTTCCTTTGTGTCCTTTGCTGTTCGTCATCATCAATGCTTGACTTCTACCAACAACTAGCAAAAACCTTAAAAAAAAGCCCTGTAGTTTTAGCTACCGTCACCAGCATTAAAGGTTCCACACCCAGAGAAGTAGGTGCGAAAATGTTCATTAGCGCCGATGGTAAAATATTTGGAACAATAGGCGGTGGTGCTGGAGAAGCAAAAGTTTATCAGCAAGCTTTGCAAGTACTGCAAACAGGTAAAAAACAATTTGTAGAAATTGATTTATCTGGCGCACCGCAACGAGAAACTCAAGGCGTTTGTGGTGGCATAATGCAAATATTATTAGAGTTATGGTCAGGGAGTGAAAGCTTAAATTTAGTTAATCAGATTATAGATACTTTAACATCTGGGCGTTCTGGAACAATTATCACGCCCTTTAATACACATGAAAAACCTTACTTACTACTAAAAACAGAGATAATTGCATCTTTACACACCACAGCATTAATTGAACCTTTGCTAGCGCCACCAACACTTTTGATTATTGGTGCAGGACATATTGCTGTTTCTCTAACGCAGGTTGCAAAAATAGCAGGTTTTCAAGTTATTGTACAAGACGATCGCTCAGAATTTGCCACAAAAGAAAGATTTCCTGATGCATCGCAGGTGTTAGCAGAACCTATCACGTCAATTCAAGAGATATTAGAGAAAAATACTAATTTATATATCGCTTTAGTTACTAGAGGTTATCTTCAAGATTTAGCCGTTTTACCCTTGCTACGTAAGCATCCAGTAAAATACATCGGCATGGTTGGTAGCAATAAACGAGTCACCACTGTGTACAAAATCCTGCAAAATGAAGGTTACGAACCGGAATTTCTACATCAAATATATGCACCAATTGGTTTAGATATTGGTGCTTTAACGCCAGAGGAAATTGCAGTTAGTATCTGTGCTGAGTTAATTAAAGTTCGTCGTGGTGGTTCTGGGACTTCTTTATCTGAAAAAATTTAATTCTGGAAATTATAGAGCTTCTCAGTTGAGTTTAATACAGACGTAAACACTAGTACAGCACGGCGGAAATAAACCACCCATTCCCAATCAATAAAACCCTTACGCTGTCTTCATTTTTAATTTTTAATTTTTAATTTTTAATTCCGCCTTGCGGTACTAGCCCCTTCCCTACAATGGCTACGGTGTACACACAAGTCTCTTGACTGACAATGCCAATGCAGTAATTTAAAATCGAGTTTCATACTCAACTAATAATCGGTTTTCATCTCCCAAATTACTTGAGCCTCGCATCAGAATTTCGTCATTGACTCGATATAGGACGTTGTAAAGGAAAGATTCATTGCTAGAAAGAGGACGTGATAAAGAAAGAGATACATTTCTATTGATGTCAAACACACCTTCTGCTGATAAATTAAGAATTGAACTTCTGGATGCTTCGTTGGTAGATGGAGTAGGAAATATCCGAAATTCACTGAAACCAACAGCCTGTCCGATCGCAGTGATTGTTCCTTGTAAACCACCTAAAATGGTAGAGCTAGCGAAATTAGTCAGCCCTTGGGTTGCATTTGTTTGACCGAAAGAACTTAGAATCGAGCCACCCAACAGAGCAACTATTTCTCCTCGACTACGATTGGGTTCACTCGTAAGTTCTAGATTGTCGCCCAATCTACTAGCTGGCCCGTCCACCCTGGCTTGAACGCGAACGCTACGTAAAGTCCCAAAATTGTTTACAGAAACATCACTAATTTCAGCAGACAATGGTGATTCCAATATTCGACTGTTCCTTGCTGATGCTTCCGGAACAATTGCAATCAGTCGGACATCCAGATTTGGGTCAAGTCCTTGACTGGGAATAAACTGCGCGGTGTGGTCGAAGCCCCGCGCTAAGGTAAATTCAGTGGAAAATATGCTCAGTCGTCCTCCTGTCAAGCGAATGACTCCTTCAGGAAGCGGCTTGGCTAATGTTCCATTAATGGTTAAGTCGCCTCTTGCGTCAAAGCTCAATATCGGCTGACTAAAAGCGGCTCCTCCTGGTACAAAGTCGAGTAGAGACTGACTGGTAACACGAACATCGTCGTCTAAAGTCAATTTTAAATCTGCAAACTCTATAGGTAAATTGGGTGGAGTTACTGCGCTAGTGCTACTTTCTGGCGTAGCTACTGGTTCAGCGCTATTCTCTGGTGTAGGTTTGAGGTTAGGGTTAACCCCTTCTCTATTTATGACATTAGTATTAGCCTCTGCTGTCGCTGCTGCTGTTTTCTCAGCAGTAGCCGAACTTCCAATAATCACCTGACCATCACTCAGTCGAATATCTCCACCAATTACAGGTTTTAACGCTGTTCCGCGAATTACGATATCGCCGCCGACACCGCCTTCATACAGTCCGGCAATTTCAAAGTCGAGTTTGTCTGCTATTGAGACTGTGAGAGGATTTGCTGCTTGCTGAGGCTCAAAAATCGGCAGGATGCCTGATACATTTATTTGCCCTTCGTTGTAAGTACCTTGGATACTTTCAACATTCACAGTATTACCATTAAATTGCGCTGTTCCTGTGACATTCGTTAAAGGTTCAGATAAAGCTTCAGCGCGAAAAGTTGCATTATTAAGTGTGGCATTGCCGTTAATAATCGGTTCTTCTAAAGTACCTTGAACATTTAAATCTACTTGTCCTTGACCGTCTACCCAAGCGACTTGATTGTTGGTAAACAGGTTTAATAATGCCAATCCTTCATTGTTCACATTGGCGTTGATGCTGATTTGATTGCTATCGGGTTGCACTTCGGCAAAAGGTAACGGAGCAGGTACGCTACCTGTAATGACAACTGGCTGGGTTCCTGTCACTAATAAGGTACTGTCAAAATTCAAACGAGCATTGTTGTAATCAAAGTTCACTTGTCCTGTTTGCACAGGTTGTTTGTTAAGAGTCGCATTTGTTAATGCCACTTCCCCTTTCACACTAGGGTCTTGTAAAGTACCTGCTAATGTGGCATCAGCATTTACATTACCAGTGATATCTACGGGGTATTGTTCAATGAAAGGCTCTAAAAGTGATAAAGGTAAACTTGCTACATTTAAGTTTCCAGATAGTTGCTCAGTTCCTAACTGTCCCGAAAACGCTATTAGTCCTTGATTAATTCCAACACTTAAGGGCGAAAGTGTAACAATTCCATCGGCAAAACTGCCTTGAGCAACTACTTGATTAATTGAATAATCTCCCCATTGCCAATTAGCACCTTGAAAATTAAAGCCGACGTTCAACCCAGATTTTAATGAGCCACTAGCTGTAATTGCTCCACTCAAAGCACCTGTTAATTCTGCAAGGCTGGGCAAAGATGAAGTTTCTTGTGTCTCTTCTTGCCGTTGTTGTGCTATGGATGCTGTAATTTTTGAGAAATATGCTAACTGTGTTTTCAAATCTGCATCGGGCAAACTGATAGACTCGGTGTTAAGTGCCTCTGCTCCTGCTAATGTCGGTGGCTGCAACCCAGTACCAAGGTCTTGAAAGTCGAAGATATTGAATGCTTGTAAAAGTCTCTCAATTCTGGTTTGACCAAAATTAGCTTGGAATTGAAATTGCGGGTCATTCCCTGTTTGCACATTTCCACTGAGGGCGATGTTGCTATCGCCAATCCGCAATTGACCATTAGCCAAGCTAGCAGTACCATCAGCATAATTAATGCTGCCGCGAAATTCATCTGCTGCTACTCTGGCAACACGAGGCTGTGCGATCGCAACGTCTCCCGCAATGGCATAATTATTTAGATTAACAACTAAGTTTCCCGATAGTTGCCCTCCCAATGGTTGCAGTTGATTGTTAGGTAAAAATCCCCCAATCAAAGCGATGGGAAACTGTTGGGCGTTGATGAGCAAGTTATCTCCCTCAGTTCTACCTGTAGTGATAGCTTCATCGCGCTGTACCAAAAATGAAGTTGGACGATAATCTGCACCCAGGTTCAACGCTATCCTATCTTGCTGCCCAGCTAATCGCAGACTTGCCCCCTGTCCCCCTTGAAAATTCACGTTTCCGGTTAACAGTGGGTCAAAGGCCAAGTTACTTACCTGGAAATTCCGCAGCCGGATATTGCCATTAGCTTGCGGTACATCTGGAGTCCCTGTAACTTGTCCCTTAAAATCAAGTAACCCTACTATGGCTACATCACCAGGAACTTCAAAGCCAGTATTTTGTAAGTTGAAATTCTGCGCCAGTACATTTAAATTAAATCCGGCAATTTCCGGTGCGCCAGTTGGTGGAAACTGAATAGCGATCGCACCATTAGCACTCAATCCTGGGGTACTTGCGTTTTCAACTATAATCTGCTGCCCATTCCATTGAAATTGAGCGGTGAGCGGTTTTGCCAGCAGCGCTACTCCTTGGGAAAGGCGGATTTGTCCGGCGGCGCGAATATCTGCAAGCTGGAAAGATTCTGTTGTACCTGCTAACTGAATGTTGCTATTCAGCCGTCCTCGCAGTTCTGGTGAAAAACGGTTGAGTTGAATTTGAGAAGTACTGACAACCCCTTGCCAACGTTGTTGTGCCAGTTGACCTCTAGCTCTGACTGTCCCGCCTGCGACATTCAAAACCGCATCTGGCAAAAGGATATTTTTTCCTTGTTGAGCAACAACAACTCGTCCGGTAGTGGGATAGGTGGCGGTAGGCGCTTGCACCCGCGCTACTGCTTGTAATTTGCTCAGAGTGCCGGAAATATTGGTATTTGCGGATACATTGCCAATGGTGATGCCGGGTGAAGAATTGTATGCTCGTGCGATCGCATCCCCTGGTAAATTTTGTGCTTGAACATTCAATGCTACCCTACCTTGGGGTGCAAGCTGAAGTTGACCGCTAGCCGTTATTTGCCCTCCCACCTCTGGATTTGCCTGAACACGGGCAACATTCACGTTTAAGGGATTACCCAGAGAACCAGAAACTCTAGCGTTCGCAGATATACCACCAATATTGAGCGGGGTTGAAATATTGTAACCTTGAGCGATCGCATTTCCTGGTATACCTTGAGCTTGAATATTTACGCCTACCTGACCTTGGGGAGCTAGTTGAATTTGACCATTGGCTGTGATTTGTCCCCCAGCTGGCGGCGTCACTTGAACATTAGAAATATTGAGGTTCAAGGGCTGTTTGCTAAGTGAGCCAGAGATTTGTGCTTTTGCTGAAACATTCCCAACTGCGATCGGTAGAGTCACGCCATAGCTCCGTGCTAGTATATCCCCTGATATACCATCAGCTTGAGCGCTAAACATTACCTCATCTTTCGCTCCCAGTAAAGCTTCACCGCCGCCTGTAATTTGACCACCGGCTGCGGGGACAATATTCAGATTGGAAACAGCAAGTTGAGATGCAGTTTCAGAAACATTCAAGCGGAAATCAGTGTTGATAGTTTTAAATTGAATGCGGTCAACTTGAATAGGTTTAGTGTTACTTACTTTACCGCTCAGGACTGGTTTCTGAAGTGCGCCTAGTACTTGAATATTTGCTTGAATTTCCCCATTAGCCGGGACTGTCGAATTTACATTCAATGTATCTAAGATATTTTTTGCACTAACAGGTTTTATCTGAGCAGAGACATTAAAACCTGTTTGAGTATTAATTGTTCCATTAGCAAAAAGGGGAACTTTGCCAATGTTTGTACTCAGATTATCTAAAGTAACTGTCTGACCTTGAAATATAAATCTCCCATTAAAATTAGAAACCTGCTGAGGAATATTTGGAATTTTAGCAGTGACTTGATTAGCGCTAGCTGTTCCTGTAACGGCTATTTCTGATAGTTTGGGTGGAATCTGAACCCCTAAGTCAGCATTTAAATCTCCTGCTTGCAGAGCAATAGGTAACTGAATTAAACGACTGATATCAGATGCTTTTAAATTTTGTGCTTGCAGTTGGAGGTTAGTTTGTTGAGCTTTTAATTGTGTTTCGCCAACAATTTTAACAGCGCCTCCCCTAGTGAGTTGAGCATTGATGTCATAACCAATTCTTTGATTTTGCTCTGAAAATCGGGCAACACCACCAACTTGATCTAATATTACCGAGCCTTTCGGTTTAGTTGGTGCGGCGAATGGCATCAACTCGACATCGCCATCTTGAATTTGAAGCGTCTGCAACTCAATTTGAATAAAACCTTCTCCTTCCCCCGCCTTAATTTGAGTTGTCACCCAACTATCATCTTTTTCCTGTTGGATGTAGACATTAGGTTGAACTAACGTGACATTTAATCCTAGTTTTCGGGTAAAAAGAACTTGCAACGGCGAAAACTGAACCTCTAAGCCTTTGACAACCACCTGATCTGAATCAGTGGGAGTTGCTGGTATCGATAGAGAGCTAAATCTTAGACTAGAAAGCGAAAAACGTTCAACATTCCCAACTTTTACGGGACGCCCAAGCAATTCTTGAAGATTTTGTTCCACTAATGGCGCTAAATCTTTATATACATAGCTTCTAGCCCACCAAACACCAACTCCAATTCCAACCAGCAAAACCCCACCCAAAGCCAAACTGGTACGTCCTAAAAGCAGGAGCCACACACGACGATTAGGTGGTTCCTGATTGTTTCCTGAATTGGGAGATGGCGTCATGATTGTTACCAGTACCAGTACTTTTTTCTGGAGTAAGGCTAGAGACAGTTGTATTAACTAGTCACAAGCTATGTTTTCACAATATTAGGACTTAAGCAAGAACTTTGCAGAAAAGTGCTTATATTCTCTATTAGAGGCTGCGCCAAAGAGACGCACTGCAAAGCTATCTATGTTATTTCATAATTTGGCGTAATTATTTAATATATTTTGAGTAATATGTCATCAGATATTATTTGTGTTGGTCTTCAATTTTGGAAATATTGCTGAAATTAGGACAAACATTTAGAAGTTACTAAATCTGGGCAGTATTTTAAGGTAATTCTATAATCATTTAAATTGAAGATATATTTTATTAAATAAAATATTTTCCTGAATAAATTAGGTAATGTTTTATTATTAAATTACTTTGTGATAACTCCTGTATATACAACTCTGGTTATAGAAATTAATCTTTGTAGAATCTAACTTAGTATAGATGACGATGGTAAATAATCTTAGAGGATGTTTGAAAAGTCCTCTTGTCGGCATCAAAAATTTCCGATCCCCCCCATTTTTAAGCTACGGTGTATACACAAGTATGAAATAGCTGATTAAACAAGGTTTTACCCCACCCTAACCCTCCCCTTGCAAAGGGGAGGGAACTAGATTTTCTTGTTTCCCCCCTTGGCAAGGGGGGATTAAGGGGGGTAATTTAACTTGTGTATACACCGTAGGCTTTTTAATGGGGGTTAGAGGGTATCTAAAAGTGCCTAAAGTCACAGCGAAACACTTTTCAAACAACCTCTTAGATTTGGGAGTAATGTAGAGTGGAATGTCACTTCCGGAAGCTAGATTTAGATCCCCGACTTCTTCAAGAAGTCGGGAATCTGAGTAGCAACTTTGCTATTGTCCTCGCAGCGGGTAAATCTACTCGCATGGGTACTTGCAAAACCTCACTCCCTTGGGGTGAAGGTAAAACATTATTAACTTATCAACTAGAACAGTGGTTAAGTGTAGATTTTACCCCTGTTGTAGTTTTAGGTTCACACAACAGCAATAAACAAAAAGATTGTCCTGATGGCAGTTTCGCTGTAATTAATCCTCATGCCAATGTTGGTAAAACAACTTCTCTGCTCACAGGATTGCAACATATTCCTCCGAACTTTGAAATATTAGCAATTTCCGCAGTTGATCAACCCAGAGAATTAGAGATTTACCAGCGATTAATTTTAGCACACCAAGACAATTCAGCAATGATTACTGCACCCAGTTATGAAGGGAATATGGGACATCCATTGTTATTCAGTAATGGGATGCGATCGCACTTACAAAATATCAGTGAAGAAAGCTTAGGTTTACGTCAAATTATCAAAGAATTTTATCCAGTAATTCATCAAGTTAAATTTGATAATCCGGCTGTACTATTAGATATCAACACGCCGGAAATATATCAAGAACAACTGCATAATTTGAGATGGTATAGGACTAATATTTGATTTCTGAAAAAGCTCCGTACATTTGAAGAGTCGCAAAATCAAAGGTAGTGTGCCGGATAAACCACTCAAACATCCATTTGAGATGTGAGAACGAAGGAATCAAGGCACAGAAACGCCGCACCCAGGTTTTAGCTTGTAACCAAATATCCTCAATTGGATTTTGTGACGGGCAATTAGGAGCAAAGCGGACGCAGTGAATTTTCCACTCCTCTTGAGACAAATCTTGGTTTACCTCGCCTAAAAAGTTTTGAACCAGATGTGAACGATGGTAAGAAGCACCATCCCAAAAAAGAAGTAATCTTTGATTGGGGGACTGATCTAATAAATAACGTAGATAATCAATTGTATTTTCTGAGTTACCTGCGTTATACGCTTTTAGTAGTAAGCTTCCCTCCAGATAGTCAACTGCCCCGTAGTATGTCTGTTTGTCTCGTATATTAACAACTCTCACTGCTATTTCTTGGTCAGTTTTTCCCCCAGACATACCCACTTAAATCTCCCCACATTAAATGACACTCATCAAGCAGCAATACTCTCAACTTTCCTTCTTCAATTTCCTGCCGATGCCTTGCCAATAGTGTTTCAATCTCTTTTTTTTTTGCAGCAACAGCGTCCTCGTCAGCTTTTGGATTTAAAGAAGTAGTTTTCTTCCAACTAATTCCTGCCGCATCAAATAAGTCATAATAGCTCCGCTTTGACTCATAAGTTACATCATATTCAAAAGCCAATTTATATTCGAGTTCACCAAGTTCCCAACATTCTTTTGTTTGCAACCAACTTAAAACTTCTTCTCGTTGTTGAGCAGTTAAGTAACTTTTTTTTCCCTTGTGGTTCAGGCGCAGTCCCGAAATTCCATCTTCCTCATAAGCTTGCTTCCAGCTTGTTATCGAACCCAGTGACACATCTAAAATTGTTTGAATTTCCTCATACTTGTAGCCTTGATAAACCAATTTGACTGCCAACGCTTTCCTCACCTCACGCGCATCTGGGCGATCATCTATAAATTCTTGTAGTTCTGCGATCGCGGCTTGTAGATGCTGGTTTATCATTGTTAGCTATTAGACAAATATTCTGTCCGTATTATCTCGTAGTTTTTTTCAGAAATCAAATATGATTCCTATAATAGATTACAAACAAGATTCCCGACTTTTTGGAGAAGTCGGGAATCTGAACTTTATGATTACTCTTTCACAAACCCAATCATTGCTCAGTTGGATCATCAATCATTTCCGGTACTAAAGCTGGGTTACTTTTACGTTCTTCTGGTGATTGCTCCCGAATAACATCATCTATTCTCGCAGGGTGTTTGATTTTGTCCAGCACCTCTGGACTTAATTGTGCTGCATCACCTTCTGGATTAGACTTTTCAGCTTGACTAGGAACTGTTTCCTTATTCATCACTATTTCCTGAAACTTATACGCCAAGCTTAAGTTCTTCTAGGGTGAGGTACACACTATCTTCGGACTTAATTTTACGCAGCGATGGGGAAGAAAAGCGATCGCTGTAGACCAAATATGTATAAGCCTTTTTCCAAAGGTGCGGTGCGATCGCTACAATCTGCTGTAGAAGACTCAATTTAGCCCAAGCAGGCAGACGCGATGCAAGTAAATTGCTAGAGGCGTTGGCACAAGCACAAAGTGAATTAAAGGCTGGGTTGGGTTAATTGTATTTTTGTAGTGTAAGTATTTTAACAGCCTGTAAATTTTAATACAAATAGTAGGGTGGGTTATTTTCCGCATAATCCACCCTACTATTTGTATTCACGTAAGTAGTACGCATGAACTAAATTACGTGTTATCCTTGATTAAATGTATTTATTCCTTGCTCTAAAACTAAGTTTTATGTGGATTTCTGAAATTAACTTGAGCAACTTTAGATGCTTTTCTGATGCGAGTATTGAATTGTCTAAAGGAATTAATTTGATAGTAGGTTCAAATAATTCCGGGAAATCAAGTTTGTTGAAATCAATTTTATGGGTTCAAAAAGGCTTTAGTTTGGATTGCAAAGATTTACGAATATCCCAAAACAATGGATATGTTAAACTGCGGTTCAATGAAGCAAGTCCAAACTTTTTAAATCGAAATCCGGGACAAGAAATTTCGTTCAGAGGAGATATATCAAGAAATGTTATTAGTCTCGATTTAATCGATAATAAAGGATCTACTTTTATTTCAGGAATTGATGTAGGCAATGAGCAAATTTCAAATCAAGAGCCTAGAAATTTTATATATCCATATCTCTCTAAAAGAAAAGTTGCAGGTTTTCACGAATCAATAAATCTGAATGCAGCAAATTCAGTTAGAGGTGATCTGTATAATTTATATGCAAAAATTGACCGCATATTTAATCCTCAAATGCCAGCAAATGAACAATATGTTCAAGCTTGTCAAGATATAATAGGTTTCCAAATTACATCAACTCCTTCGCAGAATGGTAAGCAGGCTGCTTATGTAGTGACCAATCAAGAAAATATACCATTAGATGCAATGGGTGAAGGTGTTGCTAATTTGGTTGGATTAATTGTAGATTTATGCATGGCTGAAAATCAGTTGTTTCTGATTGAGGAGCCAGAAAATGATGTGCATCCAAAAGCATTGAAGAAACTTCTTAATTTGATTACTGAAAAATCTATAAATAACCAATTTATAATTACAACACACTCTAATATAGTTGCTAAATATTTGGGTGCATATCCGAATTCTAAGCTTTTCTCAATATCAATGGAGTTTCAAAATCGGCTACCTACATCACAGATAGAAAAAATAGAGAATACTCCAGAAGATAGACGGCACATTCTTGAAGAATTAGGGTATGATTTTTTCGATTTCGATTTATGGTCAGCTTGGTTAATTCTTGAAGAATCTTCAGCAGAAAGAATAATCAGAGATTTTCTTATACCTTGGTTTTACCCTGAGTTAAAAGGTCGGCTACGTACATACTCCGCTAATTCACTCAGTGAAGTTGAAACTAAGTTTAGAGATTTTGATAATCTATTTGTCTTCTTACACCTGCAACCAATTTATAAGAATTTAGCTTGGGTAGTTGTAGATGCAGGGGAAGAAGAAGCGAAAATTATTGAAAAATTAAAAAGTAAATATACTCTCAGTGGTTGGAATGAGAGTAATTTTCTTCAGTTTTCTGAGCATGATTTTGAACGATATTATCCAGCAGAATTTAAATTAAAAGTAGACACTGTACTGCGAATGCCACCCGGACAACATCGGCAAAAAAGTAAAGATGCTCTCCGCCAAGAGATAATGACTTGGATTCATGAGAATCCTCATAAAGCAAAAGATGCGTTTCAAGACTCTGCTTCAGATGTTATTCAGGTTCTTCAACAGATACAATCTTGCCTGAGTATAAATTCATCGTTGAGGTTTAAATCAAATGGAGAGCTATCTTGAGACTTAAATTACTATTTCCATTTCAGGAAACTCAAAGTTAGAACTTGGAGCAAAGCGAGGAGCATCTACCAAGACGCTTGACTTAGCTGCCCAGGCAATAAAAAGCAATATATGCTAAGATTGTATCAAATTATAGCAATTATTCAAGAGCAATTTAGAATAATTTTGCGCTTTGTTGAGTAAAAAAGCTAAAATCTACGATTTTTGGAGATTTTTAGGTTATGACAACCTCACAGGAGAGGATTATCCCGATAGACTTGCGAACCGAAATGTCGCAGTCTTATCTGGAATACGCCATGAGCGTGATAGTGGGTCGGGCGTTGCCAGATGCCAGGGATGGTCTAAAACCTGTGCATCGTCGCATTCTCTACGCAATGCACGAGCTAGGTCTACTTCACGATCGCCCCTTTAAGAAATGCGCCCGTGTGGTCGGGGAAGTGCTGGGTAAATATCACCCCCACGGCGACACGGCAGTGTATGATGCCTTGGTGCGGATGGCGCAGGATTTTTCCATGCGATCGCCCCTAGTTAACGGACATGGTAACTTTGGTTCGGTTGACAACGATCCGCCAGCCGCAATGCGGTACACAGAATGCCGCTTACAAGCTTTAACTAGTGCCGGTTTACTCCACGACATCGAATTAGAAACCGTAGATTTTGCCGATAACTTCGACGGTTCCCAGCAAGAACCCACAGTTTTACCAGCACGGATTCCCCAATTGTTGCTCAACGGTTCCTCTGGGATTGCCGTGGGCATGGCAACCAACATTCCGCCGCACAATTTGGGCGAATTGATTGATGCTTTGGTGGCTGTAATCCACAATCCAGAAATCACCGATCTCGAATTAATGCAGTATGTCCACGGCCCAGACTTTCCGACTGGGGCGCAAATTTTGGGAACATCTGCCATTCGAGAAGCTTATACTACCGGGCGTGGTTCCATTACCATGCGTGGTGTCGCTAACATTGAAACCGTTGAACAACGGGGACGACCAGATAGAGAAGCAATTATCATTACCGAATTGCCCTATCAAACCAATAAAGCGGCGCTAATTGAAAAAATCGCCGAAATGGTGAACGAAAAGCGGCTAGAGGGCATCGCAGATATCCGGGATGAAAGCGATCGCGACGGGATGCGAGTTGTCATCGAACTCAAGCGTGATGCTTATCCCCGCGTCGTTCTGAACAACCTCTACAAGCAAACGCCACTGCAAGCCAATTTCGGCGCAAATATGCTGGCGTTGGTGAATAGTGAACCCCAAGTCCTCACTCTCAAGCAGTTCTTAACCGTCTTCTTGGATTTCCGTATCGAATCCATTGCCAGACGCACCCGCTACGAACTGCGGAAAGCCGAGGAACGCGATCATCTCCTACAAGGGTTATTAATTGCCCTATCCCAGTTAGATCCGATTATTGTCTTGATTCGCCATGCGCCCGATGCGCCCACAGCCAAAGGTGAATTAATCACAACTTACGGACTCTCAGAAGTTCAAGCAGACGCGATTTTGCAGATGCAATTGCGGCGGTTGACTGCCTTAGAAGCAGACAAAATTCGTCTGGAACACGATGAATTACAAGCAAAGATTACCGACTTGCAAGATATTTTGGCACGTCGGGAGAGAGTGCTGGAAATCATTGAAACTGAAGTCGGGCAACTGAAAACTAGCTTTGCTACACCCCGCCGCACGGTAATTTTACCAGGGGAAGGGGAATTAGACGATCGCGATTTAATTGCCAATGAAAAAGCGATCATTTTGGTGACAGAGCAAGGCTACATCAAACGGATGCCAGTCAACACCTTTGAAGCCCAAAGCCGCGCTACCAGAGGTAAAGCCGCAGCCAAGGTGAAAGATGATGACACCATTGAGCATTTTTTAACTTGCTGCGATCACGACAGTATTTTATTCTTTAGTGAGCGTGGTGTCGTTTACTGCCTGAGAGCTTATCAAATTCCAGCGAGTTCGCGTACCAGTCGCGGGACACCAATCGTCCAAATGCTACCGATTCCCAAAGAGGAAAAAATCACCTCGATTGTACCGGTTGACGAGTTTAGCAGTGAAGAATATCTGGTCATGCTCACTAAGGGCGGCAATATCAAGAAAACCGAATTGGCAGCCTTTAGTCATATTCGCGCCAATGGTTTGATTGCCATTTCCTTAGAGGAAGGCGACCAACTCCGCTGGGTGCGACGCGCTAGAGTAGAGGATAGCGTAATCATTGGTTCTCGTAACGGGATGGCGATTAACTTCCGGTGCAACCACGAACAACTGCGTCCTTTAAGTAGGGCGACTCGTGGCGTGAAAGCCATGAAACTCAAGAATAAAGATGAACTGGTGGGTATGGATATTCTCCCCGCAGCAATTCTTGAAACTTTGGATGTTACAGAAGCCGAAATTGAAGATATCGAAACAGTCGAAGCAGTCGAAGCAGTCGAAGCAATCGAAACAATCGAAGCAGAAGATATCGAAATTACCGAAACTACTGAAGAGTCCGCAGAAGTGCCTAGCACTGGCGTAGTTGGCCCTTGGGTGTTGGTAATTACAATGGGAGGATATGGTAAGCGCGTACCCGTTGCCCAATTCCGTCTGCAAAATCGTGCTGGACAGGGTTTAATGGCAACCAAGTTCAAAAACCGCAAAAACAAAGACAAGTTGGCAACTTTACGCATTGTCAACAATGATGATGATGAAATCATGATGGTGACAAATCGCGGTATTATCATCCGTCAAGCGGTGAATGCAATTTCGATCCAATCGCGATCGGCAACTGGAGTCAGAGTGCAGCGTTTAGATGAAGATGACGCCATTACCGGAGTGGCAATAGTTCCACCTGATGCTGTCGATGCAGAAGAAGCAGAGTAAAAAGCAGGGGGAGCAGGGGAAGCAGGGGAGGCAGGGGGAGAGGTTAACCTCTTTACTGCCTTACTTGATTGCCTTAGCTAGTGGCATTTTAATGGGGCTAACCGTTGCCCCTGTCGGCGCATGGTTCTTGGCTTGGATTGCCCTAGTTCCCTTATGGGTGCTAATTGTCACTTCAGCCAAAAACCAAAACCAATCCCCCCCTGCTCCCCCATCTCCCCCTGCCCCCCCTGCTCTCTTCTGGGGTATCGGTTATCACGGTGTCGCCCTATCTTGGATTACCGGAATTCATCCAATGACATGGTTGGGTGTTCCTTGGTTGCCGAGTTTGGCAATTACTCTTTTTTGTTGGGGATTTATCAGCCTCTTGGGAGGCGTATTTGTTACTATCTGGGCGGCTGTAATGGTTCGCCTAGCCGAACAAAAACCGTGGCTACGTATACTTATTGGTACAGCCGTCTGGTGCGGCTTAGAGAGCCTTTGGAGTGCTGGCCCTCTGTGGTGGAGTTCCCTTGCTTACACCCAAAGTCCGCACAATCTCGTAATTGTACATCTGGGACAACTCTCTGGGCCTAATACTGTGACAGCAGCAATAGTTGCTGTTAATGGTTTAATTGCTGAAGCGTATATAAACCGCCAAGATACCAAGATGTCATCTGCGTCTTCTCTAAGAGACGCTATGCGAAGGCAGTTCGTTAATAAATACTTAGTTGTCGCCACAGGACTATTAATTACCTTACACCTCATTGGTTTTATCTTATATAGCCGTCCCATCGCCCAAGTACCAGAAGCAGCCTTGAAAGTGGGGATTATTCAGGGTAATATCCCGAACCGACTTTTACGAAGTTCCGAAGGGTTTCGTCGCGCTCAAGAAAATTACACCAATGGGTATTTAACTTTAGCAGAGCAAGGTGTAGATGCAGTCCTCACCCCAGAAGGAGCCTTACCTATTTTCCAGCGCAACTTGATGGAAACTGCTTTAGTCGCAGCAGTGAAGAAAAAAGGTGTAGTTGCTTGGATTGGGGCTTTTGGCGAACGGGGAGACAGTTATACAATTAGCTTGTTTACTTTCAACAATAAGGGTGAAATTGTCAGCCGCTACGATAAAGCCAAACTAGTACCATTGGGAGAATATATCCCCTTTGAAGAAATTTTAGGCGGACTAGTTCAGCGTTTGTCACCTTTGGAGGCACACCAAGTTCCTGGTTCAGCAAATCAGATATTTGACACTCCATTTGGTCGTGCGATCGCTAGTATATGTTACGAATCTGCTTTTCCTGAACAATTTCGCTATCAAGCTGCGGCGGGTGGGCAATTTATCCTCAGTTCTTCTAACGATGCCCATTACAGTGCATCCATGCCATTCCAGCACCATGCACAGGATATCATGCGGGCAATTGAAACTGATCGATGGTCAGCACGGGCAACTAATACCGGATATTCAGCCTTTGTAGATCCTCACGGTAGAACCTTGTGGATATCTGGATACAATACCTACGAAACTCATGCCGAAACAATTTATCGGCGACAAACACAAACTTTATATGTGCGTTGGGGTGATTGGTTAACACCGTTGTTGTTGATATCCTCTGGAGGAGTTTGGCTGGTAATTAAATTTAGCAATACAAAGAAATTGAGTAATTAGCAATCAGATATTTTATTCTAAATTGAATTACTGTTAATTACAGTGTAAATAATATTGCTGGTGTATTGTTTCTCTTTCTCTTAGAGATTTTAAAAAAGTCTCAGTTTTCTTAGAGAATATTTTAAAAGTCCTCTGGTCGATAGTAAAACGTTTTAGATCCCCCCCCTTTCCCCTTAAAAACTACGGTGTACACACAAGTCTGAAATAGCTGATTAATCAAGGTTTTACCCCACCCTAACCCTCCCCTTGCAAAGGGGAGGGAACTAGATTTTCCGGTTTCCCCCCAATGCATTGGGGGGATTAAGGGGGGTAATTCGATTTGTGTGTACACCGTAGTTTTTAAGGAAGTAGAGAGAATCTACAAGTGCCTAAAATTACATTTGACCACTTTTAAAATATCCTCTTCTGATTATTTATACACACAGTTTGATCCAATTTACAATTATCCATAAGGCTGAAATTTAAATACAATATTTCATACCAAATTAAGTTAAAAAAAACTATATAAGCGATAATTTGCTGACTTTAAGGTGTTTTAATAAAGTTATTACCGAAAGTCTAGTAGAAGCAAAAACATGAAAGGTTTCAGGAAGTTATCCTCAATAGCGCTATTGCTATGTGCCTTTGTGTATCCGCCCTCATTAGCTGAAGCAAAAGATATTTCTTTAGATAATGCTCGCAATGAACAGAGCGCTGCACCAGAAGCTAATCTAGTTGGAGATAAAACTGGAGAGCTTTTAATTGCTCAACGGCGGTCAGGAAGATACCGAATGATCCGACGACGGCAGATTATCCGACGGCGGCAGCCCTTAAGACGATACCCAAGTATCCGGCGGCAGCCCTTAAGACGATACCCAAGTATCCGACGGCAGCCTCTCAGACGAAACCAAAGTATCCGACGGCAGCAGTTAAGACAACGGCAAATTATCCAACGACGGCAGCCTTACGGACGATATGAAAATATTCGCCGTCGTTATTAACGACGGCTGATGTCAATACTTGTCGGGTTTTGGGGAAAAGGGAAAGAAAAAACCTTTAACCTCTTCCCTTTAACCTTTTCCCCAAACCAAATTGTGAGTTAAAAATGCAAAATCCGAGCAATATTGCGGCTGATGTAACTAACTAGTGGTTAGTGGTTTAACCACTAACCACTAACTATTATTATCTTTTAATGGCTTGCTACTACCTCTCCTTCAAGGCGAACTAGTCGGTCTGCCAAAAGTTTCTCAAGGTCTTCTAGTGCCTTGGTAAAACCTTTGATGCCCTCGTCTAGTTTGTCGGTTGCCATGCGGTCAGCAGCGTGCATTTTGTCATAGCTAGCTTTGTCAATGGATATCTTTTCGATTTCCAAGCTTGCTGCCTTCGCGGGGTCAAGTTTACGTGGCAGTTCTGCAACAGTTGACTGCAATTCAGCCAAAAGTGATGGTGAAATGGTCAGTAAATCACTACCGGCAAGTTCAGTAATTTCACCAAGGTTACGGAAGCTAGCTCCCATAACTTCGGTTTTGTAGCCGAATTTCTTGTAGTAGTTGTAGATTTTGGTGACTGACAAAACTCCTGGATCTTCGGCTGCTGGGTAGCTATCGCGTCCGGTATCTTTTTTGTACCAGTCGAGAATCCGACCAACGAAGGGAGAAATTAGGGTGACGCCGGCTTCTGCACAGGCGATCGCTTGGTGAAGACCAAACAACAATGTAAGGTTACAGTGAATACCTTCTTTTTCGAGAATTTCCGCAGCGCGAATGCCTTCCCAGGTGGTGGCAATTTTAATTAAAACGCGATCGCGGCCAATTCCGGCAGCTTTATACTGGGCAATTAAGTCCCGTGCCTTAGTCAGGGTAGCTTCGGTATCGTAGGACAAGCGAGCATCCACTTCCGTAGACACGCGACCGGGAATGATTTGCAAAATCTTTAATCCAAAGGCAACTGCTAAACGGTCAAAAGCCAAAGAAACTATCTGTGCTTGGGTGGCTTCGGCTCCAGCATCTTTCTTCGCCTGAAGTAAAGTTTGATCGACAATTCCCTGATATTCTGGCATTTGCGCCGCAGCAGTAATCAGAGAAGGATTGGTGGTGGCATCTTGGGGTTTGAACTTTTCAATTGCCTTGATATCCCCTGTATCTGCGACCACAACAGTCACTTCTCGCAATTGTTCCAGTAAATTCTTAGACATAAAAGACTCCGTGATGTTTGTTTAGGATTTACTAGCGAGTGCTGAGTGCTGAGTGCTGAGTGCTGAGTTAGGAGTTAGGAGTAGAGACACAATTAATCGCGTTTGTACAAGAGTTATTAGTCTCCTCCTTGTCTCCCCAGTCCTTAGTCCCCAATCACCAGTCCCCAGTCCTTAGTTCCTTCAATTCTGATTCTGGCAATTTTTCTTAATCATTGCCCAATTTTGCTTACTATCTTGAGCCACAGCCTTATTCTAAGTGCCTTATGCTGAAATTGGCTGTCCAATGGAATGCACTTTGATTAAACTAGTTGTGCCCGATTTACCAATTGGAACACCAGAGGTAATTACTACTTTATCGCCCTTATTCGCTAAACCCATGTCTACAACTGTGTTCACCACATTGGTAAACATCTCTTCGGCATTGTGGACTGGTGGGATCAGCAAAGCTTCCACACCCCAAGAAAGCGCTAGTTGGCGATAAGCGGTGATGTCGGAGGTGAGGGCAATAATGGGAGAAGTAGGCCGGTATTTAGACACCATTCGCGCCGTACTTCCTGATGAAGTGTTACAGAGAATTGCCCGTGAGCCTGTTTCATAAGCGATGCGACAGACGGATTCTGCCACAGATTCGGTAACGCTAAGACTGCCTGCTTCATGACACCAAGCATGTTTGCTACCCTCATCTAGAGCCTGTTCTGTCCGCACGGCGATGTTGTGCATCATCTGGACGGCGGCGATGGGATATTGCCCGACAGCGGTTTCACCAGAAAGCATTACCGCATCCGTACCATCTAAGATGGAGTTGGCAACATCGGTTGCTTCGGCGCGGGTGGGGTCAGGGGCGCTAATCATCGACTCTAGCATTTGGGTGGCTGTAATCACCGGCTTGCCAGCACGATTGCAACGGCGAATGATATCTTTTTGAATTAAGGGTACTTCGTGAATTGGCACTTCTACCCCTAAATCGCCACGGGCAATCATAATCGCGTCCGCAACCTTCAGAATTGAGTCAAAATTCTCTACTGCCTCTGCTCTTTCGATTTTGGCAATTAGGCGAATGGAAGCACCAGCAGCTTCAATCATTCGTCTAGCGGGTTCTAAGTCTTGTGGCGATCGCACGAAGGACACCGCTACCCAGTCTACACCCAACTGAATCCCAAAGCGGAGATCCAGCAAGTCTTTTTCGGTGATGGAACTGACAGGTAAAGGAGTTTGGGGTAGGTTCACTCCCTTGTGGGTGGAAATTAACCCGCCAATTTTCACTTGGGCGCGAATGTGATCGGCATCGCGATCGGTCACAATCAATTTGACGCGACCATCATTAATTAAAATTGGTTCACCTGGTCGCACCATTGCGAACAAAGTCGGCAAAGGTAGGGGGAGTTCGTCAATACTCTCACCCTTTTCTTGCAAAACAAAGGTGACTTCACTACCGGCTTCTAAATTTAACCCTTCCGGTGGTAAAGTTCCCAAACGAATCTTGGGACCACATAAGTCTTGCATAATTGCGATCGGCTTTTGCTGCTCATTACTAATCTGTCTGAGATAGTGAGCAGTTTGGGCATGGAATTCATAAGCCCCGTGGGAAAAATTCAGCCGTGCCACATTCATTCCGGCTTTTACCAAGGCTTGCAGCTTTTCAGGTGCAGATGTAGCGGGCCCAACAGTACAAATGATTTTGGTTCGACGCATAGGGATTGGGGGTTGAGGAGTAACTTGCAAATTTGGATGCTTTGTACCAATTCGTAATTCGTAATTCAGAGACTTCAGATTTTATTGGGGTTTCCCAGTTTAAATCTTTGCGTCATCGCACAAAACATCCAAATTTACACGTGCTTCATATCACTGGTTTGCTAAATAAAAATACTAGATTGCGTTTTATTTTCAGAGTATTTACCATTTGACCCAAATCCCAAATTGGGTACTGGGTACTGGGGATTAGAGATTGGGGAAGAAACTTAATTACTAATGCCCCATGCCCAATGCCCCATGCCCAATTCCCAATTCCTAATCAAACCACAGCCGCTGTCGGTGCGAGTTTTTCCTTCTGTGACATAGACAACATTAGGTCAATCACGCGATTCGAGTAGCCCCACTCGTTGTCATACCAGGCAATTACCTTGAAGAAGTTGGAGTTCAACTCAATCCCAGCACCTGCATCGAAGATACTGGAATGGGTATCTCCTTGAAAATCTGTGGAAACTACTTCTTCGTCTGTGTAACCCAAAATACCGGCTAGTGAACCTGCGGCAGCCTCCTTCATGGCAGCACAGATTTCCTTGTAACTGGTGGCTTTGGCAGTTTTGAAAGTTAAATCAACTACAGAGACATCGGGAGTCGGAACTCGTAATGCCATCCCAGTTAACCTGCCCTTCAATTCTGGTAAAACCAGTGCCACGGCTTTTGCTGCGCCTGTGGAGGAGGGAATAATATTTTGGGATGCACCTCGACCACCCCGCCAGTCTTTCTTGCTGGGCCCGTCTACAGTTGGCTGAGTGGCAGTCATGGCGTGAACTGTGGTCATCAACCCTTCAGTCAACCCAAAATTGTCATTGATGACCTTAGCGATGGGAGCTAGGCAGTTTGTAGTGCAGCTAGCATTGGAGACAATGATATCCTTGCCAGGATCAAATAGGTGATGATTGACACCCATTAACAGGGTAGTAACTCTATCTGGATCTTTGGTGGGAGCGGAAATTACCACTCGCTTTGCACCTGCCTTCAGATGGTTTGCAGCTCCTTCGTAGTCGGTGAAGAGTCCGGTCGCTTCCACGACATAATCTGCACCTGATTTTCCCCAAGGTAACTCTGCTGGATTTCTAACTGACACACAAGGAATGAAATGTCCGTCAATCAGAATGCCGTCTTCCTTAGCTTCAACCTTGTGCTTTAATTTACCGTGGGTTGAATCGTACTTTAATAGATAAGCGAGGTTATCTGGTGGTACTAGATCGTTAATGCCCACAAACTCGATATTGGGGTTATCGATGCCGGCGCGAAGCACAAGTCGCCCAATTCGACCGAAGCCATTGATACCAACTTTCAATTTAGTCAAGATTAAACCTCCCGTTGTGGAAGTTGAACAAAAGGAGAAAGTTAAAAGTCAAAATAGATTGCCTTTTACTCTTTACTCTCTGATCCTGACAGTCTCAGTCGGCTAAGGCATATTTACTTGGCATCTTTTAAGGATTGGGCATGGGGCATGGGGCATGGGGCATGGGGGATTGGGCATTGGGCATTGGGCATGGGGCATGGGGGATTGGGCATTGGGCATGGGGGATTGGGCATTGGGCACTTGTAATGAGCAAAGCCTTTGGCGCAGCCTCTCGTAGAGAAGTATTCAGTATTGTATTGGTTCTTCTCCCCTTGCTCCCCTCTGTCCCAATTCAAGTGGGTTGGACAAATCGCTTAATTTCACCACAGGCAATATAAGACTTGCCATCGGGTGCGGTTTTGACTTCATCAACGACGTAAAGCATACCTTCCTCGCGAACCGATCGCGGAAAACGCATGTTCCAATCCGGTTCATATCCGTCGGAAACTACCCTAGCACGTAGCTTACTGCCATCTTTAACACACTGAACTAAAATGCTGTCCCCTACAGTGTCAGTTGTGGGAAGATCGGCGGCACTGGCTGGGCCTTTGGAAGCTTTGCCTGTGTTAGTTGGATGCGATCGCCTAGGAGCAACGAAAATATCTGCTTCACCTGGTTGAGCAAAACGGGTGATATTACCACGTACACGGTAGAAAGTGGCATCAGTTGAGAGTTCCAATCCCTCAACAACATAGCGTGCCCCCTCGGCACGAATGGCGCGGGGAAATTGGACGTTTTTGGTTGAATCGTAGCCTTCGGACATGACCTTGACCCGCAGTTTACCGCCTTCACGAACGCAGTACAATTCAACACCTGAACCGACTTCATTCACAATCGGCATTGCGTACACTTCATCGCCAGCAGTGACACCGCGACCCGCCAAATCGCTGCGATTGCGCGTCATCGTCTGG
Source organism: Nostoc edaphicum CCNP1411 (assembly GCF_014023275.1). Classification (NCBI taxonomy): domain Bacteria; kingdom Bacillati; phylum Cyanobacteriota; class Cyanophyceae; order Nostocales; family Nostocaceae; genus Nostoc; species Nostoc edaphicum. The sequence goes on along the minus strand of NZ_CP054698.1, from coordinate 2,417,717 downwards.
TAAGTCTGATCGCGCATCTCTTTCCGTCCGGCATTGCCTAGAGCTTTTTGGGCGATGCGACCTGCAAAATACTCAAGCTGATCGATCTCTTCAGCAATTTCAAAATTCTCATTTAACCCTTTATCCCGCAAATCTTTCACCAGCGCACGCAGGATTTGTTCAGCTTCCTCATGTCTGCCATGTTCAGCTAGATTGAGTCCTGTCTCTTTGGCCTTAGCGATGTTGAGGCGACTCAGTTCAAGAATGATATGGCTTGTAGAAGCAAAAGCTGCTTCCTCAATGGTGCCAACTTTGGCGACGATATCGGCTGTACCTGATACGCTTTGAATCAGGTTATTCTGCACAACATCGGCGCTGTAATGCAACTTCATTACTGGTAAATTACCAATTTGAGCGCTTGATATCTCCAAACTCAAGCCGAGAAGTTTGTCTTCACCCTCGTAAAGCTCTCCCAAGGTGAGAACAGCTTGACCAGCGTCATTCTGGGTAACTTTAGCAAGACTTAAGGTATCAACAAGGCTGACACCATCAGCTAATTCCAGCGTCACCTTGAGATTCTGTCCCACTACTGCTCTGAGACTGTCTAGCTCAATACTAAACACTTCAGTTGCTTCATCGATGCTTTGAATGAAGTAGAAGTTGCCCGTGGCGGCTCTTGCCATCCCAATCAGCAGGTCTTCATTAAAACCCTGAGCAAAACCTAACGTAGTTGTAGTAATGCCTTCCTCAGCTTTTTGCCCCGATGTCGCTGTCAGTACCTTCGGGTCTTGAATGCCCATATTGGCGTGACCATCGGTAAGCAGGAGAACACGGTTGATTTTTTGCGGATCAAGTCGTGTCTTTACGTGTTCACAGCCTTTGAGCCATCCCCCTGATAAATTGGTAATACCACCTGCTCTCACCTTGCGGATAGAATTTTTCAGTGCGGCCTTGTCAGTCACAGCTTGGGGTGGTACAACACTGTTCACTTCATCGTCGTAAACAACCACTGAGAGAATGTCATCTGGCTCAAGTTGATCGACCACAGACTCAGCGGCTTTGAGCGCGTGATGCAAGGGAGCGCCGGCCATCGAGCCGGAACGGTCAATTACAAGAGAAAGGTTAAGGTTACGTCGGGGAGATTCAGCTATATCAGCACGAAAACGTAGCAGGATATTAGTCTTTAATGAAGATCCTGTGGGGAGGATAGACTGGTCAAATTCGTAACTTGTCTTAATCATTTTTTATATCCCTCAAAATTGTCTGTGATAAGCTACAAGCCCTATGATGACGAGATAGTAAGTGCTTTCCTTAGTTTACCCAAAAATTAGTTTGTTCAGTGTCAAAATAGAATTTAATGTAAGATTTTATAGTTTTGATATCTCGTCAGTAATCGCTTTTTTGGGAAAAGTTTGTGATCTACTGACTTGATCCTTCTCGACTCTCCGGTACTAAAAGGCGATCGCACTGGTCACTATTGCGGGAAACTGAAAGCAGATATATTAGGAGAGGAGAACCTAATGAGTTGGACTAAAGTTCTTGCAGTCGCAGCACTTTCCCCAGGTGCGCGAGAAGTGGTGAAAGTTGGGAACCGGAAAATTCTGCTTTTGAATCACGAAAATCAGCTTTATGCTGTAGATAACACCTGTCCTCACTTAAAATTGCCTCTGAAAAGTGGCAAAATCAATGAAAGTGGGGCAATTGTTTGTTCTTTCCATCGCAGTGCTTTTGACCTGCGGACTGGTGAGGTAAAAGACTGGTGTTCCTGGCCACCTGGTGTAGGTAAGGTACTGTCGTTGGTTTCACAACCAAAGGCACTACCAGTGTTTCCAATTCGTGTGGAAGAAGGTAGCATCTGGGTTGATGTACAAGAGGAATAGCACCCTCTCCCTGAATTTACCGAAACAGTACTGAGTAAAAAAGCATTGAAGAAGAATTCAGAAGTCAGAATTCAGGAGTCAGAATCAAGACGCTCGCGGACTCGCTCTAAGCGAAGCCATGCCGCAGGCTTTACGCTGCGCTATCAGTCGGGGATTCAGACCCGCGACTGACTGAAGACCACTAAATTTTCAATTTAGTGGGGGTGCAAAAACGCCGATTATTCATCCACCAGTCGTACAGAATTCATTCTGAATTCTGACTCCTGACTCCTGAATTCTGTTCGATAAAAACCCCAGCAGATGAGTTTAGCTGGGGTTTATATCTAAATTTACCTATTGCAGAGATATAGAAACCATTGAATGAGAAAATAGAACATCTTCTCAAGCAGTTTGAACACTTTGCTGTGATGTAATGTTGGGTTGTGTGTTACCGTTGCCGGCTTCTATAGAAGCTGTAGCACTTTGAGATTGTCCTAAATTCACTTTGAATACCTTGCTTTGCTCTTGCTCAAGCTTGGGTAAAGTCAAAATTAAAATCCCATCTTTCAAGTCTGCCTTAACTTGTTGATTCTGAACTTTGCTTGGTAGAGCAATTACTCTGGTGAAGTTGCCATACCGGAATTCAGAATGAACTTTAGCATTAGATTGGGAATGTTTTTCGTAACGATGTTCACCTGTAATTGAAACTGCATCTTGAGTGACTTGAATATCCAAGTCTTTAGCTTCTACGCCTGGAATCTCAACTCTTAATAGCCACTCTGAACCATTGTCGTATAATTCAACAGCAGGAACCCATGCTGTTCTAGGTGATGGAGAAGAAATATCTGAGTTGCCACGCTCGGCTGCTGTAAGCTCAGAGAAAAGTTGATCCATTTGACGACGCAGAATCTCCATTTCACGGAATGGTTCCCAACGAATGAGTGCCATATCTGAATCTCTCCTTAACTTTCTAATTCAATTTTGGGTAATCAAACAAAGTTTTAGAGGTATTTAGAGGTTTTAGATATTTAAGCAATCATCGAACCTCTATTTTGTTTAGAGAGGAGCTTTATTTGCTTTGTTTCTTCTCTCTAGTAAGTAATTTAATAAAATCAAAATCTAAAAACAGTCGGGTAAACCGTACAGACATAGGTTGGATTTACCGTATCAAACAAAAGAAGGGTGAAAAGTTTGAGAATAGTTGATATCAAGGTAAGTAGGCAATAAGAAATTAAACTATAATTACGTAATGTAAAGTTAATTAAATTCACTTGTATTCAAAGGCTCCAGGCTATTCTAAGGGCTAGAGCCGCTGATTTTTCTCTTGACGGTGACGCTGCACGTAGCCAGGATTTACGCAAAACTATAGGTAGTAGAGACACGCTGTCTTGTAGAGAAACGGCTACTCGTGCGAGAGAGAACGCTTTTAGCGTTAGCGCAGCGGTAGCGACGTTCGCGCAGCGTCTCGCAGAGAAGGAGCGTCACCTGCAAGGTATGGCCCCTATAAGCCTCGTTAAGGCTTACCCACCTTTGGCTACGGGCGGGCGAGACGCCCACCCCACAATATTGGATAATTTATTTCTTGGAGTTCCCTTATATCGTGTATCTTTCTATTCCGATTTTTCCACCGCAGAGATTTGGCAGTATTAACCACTTCTTCTACTTAATCTGCAACTTTTCCATACACCTTGGGCTGAAGTATGGTGGTAAGCAACGATGATTTTATTTACAATCTGGTAACAGAGTTTTGCTTTCTGATTTTATGTTCAGTTTGATTCAACAAATTAGTCTTGATTGAAAATTAACTTAGGAACTGATATGGATGCTCAAAAAATCAAAATTTTATTAGTTGATAGCAACTTAGAGAATTTACATTTTTTATCAGACATCCTTCAGCACCAAAGTTATCAGGTGCAAAGTGTCATTTCGAGACAATTGGCAATTAATACAGCGCTTGCTTTTCTCCCTGATTTGCTTTTGCTAAACGTTCTTATGCTAGATATGGATGGTTATGACATTTGTCAACATTTGAAAGCTAACAATAAAACTCAAGATATTCCAATAATATTTTTCGGTATTTTAGATGAATTACCTGAAAAGATAAATATCTTTGATTTAGGCGATATTGACTATATTACTCAACCATTCCAAACTACAGAAGTTTTATTACGCGTACAAAATCAACTCACCATCCAAAGACTGAAAAAACAGTTAAAAGAGCAAAATGCTCAACTGCAACAGGAGATTGAAAAGCGTCAACAGATTGTAGCTAATTTAAATATTTGTAACAGACAAATAGAAGATATTTTTAAAGAAATTCCCCCTAACATTAGCAAAGCCTTTTGCAGAGAAGTTTATCAAAGCGAATGCCTTTTAGTCGAAGCTGCCCTGAAGAAGAGTGAAAGTCAATATCGCCACCTAGTAGAAACATCCCAGGATATGATTTGGTCGGTAGATATTGATGGACTAATTACCTTTGTTAACCCGGCAGTGAAGCAGATTTATGGCTACGAACCCCAAGAAATGATCGGGCGTGCCTTGACTGATTTCATCTCGCCTACACAAGTTGCTCAAGATAAAGTAGCCTTTGACTGCGTTCTTCAGGGAAAACCGATCTTTCAACATGAAACTAGCTGTGTAGCTAAAGATGGTACCTTACTTTATCTGATGTTTAATGCGATCGCATTACACAATGAAGAAGGTCTGGTTATAGGTATGACAGGCACTGCTAGTAATATTACACAGCGTCGAGGAGTAGAAAAATTACTCCAAGAAAGCACGATTAAGCTCCGCAATCATAATCTAGTGCTAACACAACTGGCGCAAAATCAAACACTTTATCAGGGTGACTTAAAAGCAGCTTTGTGTAAAATCACTGAAACGGCTGTCAAGAATATTGGGGTGGAGCGAACCAGTATTTGGCTCTATGACGAAACAGGCATGAAAATTCAGTGTTTTGATCTATTTGAGGCCAGTCGCAATCAACATAGTGAAGGACTTTCCTTATCAGCAGCCGACTATCCAGCTTATTTTGCAGCTTTGCAGCAAGACCAACCAATCGCCGCGGATGATGCTCATACAGATTCTAGAACTAAAGAATTTTCTGCGTCTTACTCAAGATTAAACATCACTTCTATACTCGATACACCCATTAGGCTGGAGGGAAAGACTGTGGGAGTTTTATGTCTGGAAGCAGTGGGAGTTACTCATCATTGGACGCTAGAAGATCAAAATTTCGCTCGCTCTCTGGGCAATTTAACATCCTTGGTGTTGGAGGCAAAAGAACGCCAACGCGCAGAAGCAGCGCGACGGGCTTCTGAAGAAAAGTTAGCATCAGCTTTTCGGTCATCTCCCGATCCAATTGCCTTAATTACTGTTCTCAATAAACGCTATGTCGAAGTTAACGACAGCTTTTGTCGATTTTTTGGTTATTCTCGTTCTCAGGTGATCAATCGCACCGATCAAGAATTGAATATTTGGGTGAATCCAGAAGAATATAATTTTCTCACCCATATCTTGCAACAAACAAAAGCCATCCGCAACTATGAGATTGATGTCTGCACTTCAACAGGAGAAATCAGGACAACACTTTTGAGTGCGGAAATGATCAAGATTTATGGGCAATGGTACGTACTAGGCACCGCCAAAGATATTACTGAACGCAAGCAGGCAGAAAATGAAAGTCGTTTGTTACTGTTGACAACCCAAGCCATCACTCGCAGTAGTAATGTCAACAGCGCCTTAATGGTGGTATTGCGCTTAATTTGTCATACCATTGGCTGGGATTTTGGTGAAGCGTGGACACCTAATGAAGACAGAACTGTTTTAGAACACAGTCTGGGCTGGTACGGTGAGCAGAGCAGCTTAGAAGAATTCTGCCGCCAAAGTCAAGCCGTGAAATTTCCTTTGGGAGTGGGACTACCAGGAAGAGTTTGGCAGAGCCAGGAACCAGAATGGATAGAAGATGTTTCTAAAGTTACACAACCAATTTTTTTGCGATCGCGACAAGCAGCCAAAGTAGGATTAAAAGCTGGTTTTGGTGTTCCCATAGTCTCTGGAAAGCAAGTATTAGCAGTTTTAGTATTTTTTAAACGTAGTTCAGTATTGGTAGATCGACGTTTGCTTTTGCTAGTCAGTGCTGTTGCTGCTCAGTTGGGTGGGTTGATTGAGCGCAAAACCCTAGAACAAGAACTAGCACTCAGAGAAGCTCGCCTCAATGCCTTTTTTAGTAGTGCCCCCGTTGGCATGAATATCGTAGATAATCAACTGCGGTTTGTGCAAATCAACCAACTGCTAGCGGAGATTAATGGACTACCCCAGCAAGATCATATTGGCCAGAGAATTTATGAAGTCTTACCCCAGATGTCCCCCCTAGTAGAACCAATTTATCAACAGGTTTTATTGACAGGTAAACCCATTCTCAATCAAGAATTAAGCAGCGCATCAATTCAACAACCAAATGTTATCCGCCACTTCTTAGCTTCTTATTTTCCGATTCCTGGAGAAGACGATCGCCCCTCTGGTGTCGGCACAGTTTTAGTAGAAATTAGCTATCGTAAACAGGTCGAACAAGAACTGCGTTTAGCTAACGAACGCCTACAATATCTGCTCACCTCTAGCCCTGTAGTCATTTATAGCAGCAAAACATCAGAGGATTGTAGCACGACCTTTATCAGTGAGAACGTTAAAGAAATGGTGGGCTACGAAGCGCGTGTTTTTATTGAAAATTCTAGTTTCTGGCTTCATCACGTCCACCCACAAGATATTAAACTCATCTCAGAAAAATTTAAGGAGCTGATTGAGCAGGAATACATTTCCTACGAATACCGCTGGTTACACGCTGATGGAACTTATCACTGGTTCTACGAAAAGATGAGGTTAATTTATGACGAAGCTAACTATCCTATAGAATGCGTTGGTTATTGGGCAGACATTAACGATCGCAAATTAGCAGAACTAGCTTTGCAGTCAGGTCAGCAGCGATATCAACTTCTAGCAGAAGCCTCACCAGCTTGTATATTTCACGCTGACGTAGATGGCAATGCCTTATATTTTAATCAACGCTGGAGTGAGATTACTGGATGCAGTTTAGAAGAATCTCTGGGAACAGGTTGGGCAAATGCCGTACATCCAGACGACCGAGAACAGTTCTTGTTGTTATGGAATCAAGCAAGAACCGCTCAAAAAATGTATAAGTACGAGCATCGTTTTTTGCGTGCTGATAGTGCAGTCGTCTGGGTAATTTGTCAGGCTCTACCAGAATTTGGCGAAGATGGAAAAATTAAAGGTTACATCGGTACAATTACAGATATTACCGAGAGAAAGTTAGCCGAAGAAGCCCTGCGTGAGAGTGCAGAACGCGAAAGAGCGATCGCCCAAGTGATTCAAAGAATGCGCCAAACACTGGATTTAGAGACGATATTTGCGGCTACAACCGAAGAATTACGCCAAGTACTCAACTGCGATCGGGTTGTTGTCTATCGTTTCAATCCCCAATGGAGTGGCGAATTTGTCTCCGAGTCGGTGGGTAACGGTTGGATTTCTCTAATAGAAGAACACAACAATCATCCACATCTCACAGAGGGTGTCTTACAAGATGGCCATTGCCTAGCGAAAATTTTGGATAGCGCGGATAACCAACTGGAAGATCCTTATTTGCAAGCAACCCAAGGTGCAAGTTTCCGCTGTGTCCCAGACATTTACAACGCTGAGTTTCATCCTGCTTATATCAAACTCTTAGAGCGCTTTCAGGCAAAAGCCTACATTATTGTCCCCATTTTGTATGGTACTCAGCTTTGGGGATTACTGGCGAGTTATCAAAATTCCGATTCCCGCCAATGGAAATCAGAAGAAATCAACATCGTAGTTCAAATTGGTAATCAGTTAGGTGTTGCTTTACAGCAGGCACAATTACTAGCGCAAACTCAAAGGCAGTCACAGGCATTGCAAGAAGCTGTGATTATTGCTGATGCTGCCAACCGCGCCAAAAGCGAATTCCTCGCCAACATGAGCCACGAACTGCGTACCCCACTCAATGCCATCCTTGGTTTTACCCAAGTCATGAGCCATGATCGTAATTTATCTACTGAAAATCAGCAAAATCTAACAATCATCAATCGGGCCGGCGAACATCTCCTCAACTTGATTAACGACATTCTGGAAATGTCTAAAATTGAAGCCGGCAGAATCACATTAAATCTCAACAGTTTTGACTTAATTCGCCTGTTGGAAAATCTCAAAGAGATGTTGCGCTTCCGTGCCACATCTAAAGGATTAGAATTGGCCTTTGAATATACATCTCACCTTCCCCAATACATCCAAGCTGACGAAAGTAAACTGCGTCAAATTTTGCTTAACCTCCTGGGAAATGCGATCAAATTTACCGATACTGGAAAGGTGATGCTGTATGTAGGCATGGGGCAGGAGAAGTGGGGAGCAGAGAGCAGCGAACAGGGGGAAAATTCCTCTCCTCTGCACCCTTCCCCCTGCCCCTCTACCTCTTGTCCCCAATCCCTAATCTTCGAGGTAGAAGATACTGGTCGCGGTATTGCCCCAGAAGAAATTGACTTGCTATTTGAAGCTTTTGGGCAAACTGAAACCGGAAGGAAATCTCAACAGGGAACGGGATTAGGTTTAGCAATCAGCCGCAAATACGTGCAACTAATGGGGGGAGATGTTAGCGTTACCAGCACTGTTGGCGAGGGAAGTAAATTTACTTTTGATATTCAAATTGGTCTAGCCGAAGCTAGCGAAATCCAGATCAAAAAAACTAGACGCCAAGTTATTAGTTTAGCGTCTGCCCAAAGCGAATACCGCATCTTGGTGGTTGATGACTCTACAGACAGCCGTTTAGTGCTAATGAAAATTCTGACATCTATCGGTTTTGCAGTCCAAGAAGCGACCAATGGTCAAGAAGCGATCGCACTTTGGCAGACATGGCAACCACAGCTAATCTTAATGGATATGCGGATGCCGATTATGGACGGCTATGAAGCCACAAGAATTATTAAAGCTAGAGAAGAAACCTCAATCGAAAATTGCAAAACCATTATTATCGCCTTAACCGCTAATGCCTTTGAGGAACAACGAGAGGTAATGATCAAAGCGGGTTGTGATGATTATATTAACAAGCCTTTCCGCGAGGAAAAATTATTAGAAAAATTGAGCGAATATTTAGGAGTTCAATATATTTATCAAGAAGAAAGCTATCAGATAGTAGATGCAACGCAACAGGAAATAGAATCAATGTTGACCTATACAGATTTAGTGACTCTATTCGCGGAAATGTCGCCGGAATGGGTGAAAGAAGTGTACACCGCCGCCGCCCAATGTAGTGATGATCTGATTTTAGAATTGATTGAGCAAATACCTTCAGAAAATGCAGTACTGCAAACTTTTATTAAAAATTTAGCTCATGATTTTCAGTTTGAGAGAATTATGGAATTGACGAGTATTTCAGGAGTATTATCCAGTCAAGAAGAATTGTAGATTGGGTAGCAATAATATCCTCGCTAGCCACCCTTCAAAGGGGGAATAAGAGCAAACCTTTTTGAATTAAGCCCCCCTTCCCTTTTTAAGCTACGGTGTATACACAAGTCAAATTACCCCCCTTAATCCCCCCTTTCCAAGGGGGGAAATAGAAAATCTAGTTCCCTCCCCTTTGCAAGGGGAGGGTTAGGGTGGGGTAAAACTGACGCGAAAAAATAGGTGAGTAAACTATTTGAGACTTGTGTATACACCGTAGCCTTTTTAAGGGGGGTTGGAGGGATCTCTCATCTATAATCTTGACTTTGAATACTTCCCAAACGAGCAGCATCACGAATGTTATATTCGGGTCGAGTAAAGCGATTTAACTGCATCTCAAAAAAATCTCGATTAGCTTGTAAATGCTTGGGATTTTGGTCATCTAAAGGATATAAAAGTGCAGTTCGCAAAGCTTGAATTACCGCAGAAGTAACACAGTACATTGACCGTTGAAAACTAACTCCCAACTGAATCAACATATCTTCTTCACCCCGGCAATGTTGGCTGTAGTAATCAACAAGATATGGTGGTAAAAAATGCAGCATATCTTGCATTAATAATGTGGGGGGGATGCCAGCAGTACCGACTGGGAATACATCAGCGTAAAGAATACCATAGTGAAAGTCTTTTTGGTTTTCTGGTACTTGACGCGCTTGAGCATTATAAGATTTTGTGCCGCGGAAGGGTGCGGTGCGGTAGAAAACAGCTTCGACGTATGGTAATGCGGCTTCATATAGCCACATGAAACCCTTGGATTTTGGCACAATTTCGTAGCATTCGCCACGAATATAAACGTGATGGTAAATGGGACGACCTGCGATCGCAAATATACCATTAACTAAAAAATTCATCGCCTCTGGGACGCTGCTAATCGTACCTTCGTCATAGCGGTCGGACATTTCAAAGAATACCGGGGCCATGATTTCCCAGAATAAGCCCAGATTAGCGTAGTATGACATCTGGCGGCACTGTTCCAAAAACATATCGGGGAACAGCTTGTAAAGTCCCAGCATGACGGGGTTCCCTTGGAAGTAAGCTTTAATTGCTCTGTCGGCGTTGGCTTTGTATTCGTCTGAATCTAGGTAAGGGTCAAATTGTCCACCCATACCTCTATGCCACAACATCGCCCGCATACAGGCTTCAGCAAATTCCATGTTAATGCGATCGTGGAACAAGTGATGCAATAACTTCGGCATTTTGAAGGTTTCACCCTTCTCGATAAATGCCAAAAGTTCTGGATGTGCAGTAGCTTCGCCACGCCAAATTCGCAAATCGGCATCATCACCAGCATAATGATTATGCAATTCTAAATACTCTTTGGGTAAGAAGTATTTAAAGAAGGGAAGCGGGTTTAAAAATTCGCGTTCGGCAATATAAAGTAGGTCACGCCAGTAGAAATCCATCGGCACAGCATAAGCTTTATATAAACCGATGATTTGCATCAAATTTTCTGGGGTATCGGGTAACATTGCACCGCCTGCTTCTAAGCGGTGAATTACTTCAGAAAATTCATGTTTGGAAGGAGGTAATTTAATTGCTGTTTTAATTGCTGTCATGGTAATTCTAAATTTGTAGAGACGCGATTTATCGCGTCTGAGGGATAGGTTTTGAGATGCGATAAATTGCGTCTGGGCGGATAGGTTTTGAGACGCGATAAATCGCCGTCTCTACAAGTGTTTTGATTTATTTCCTATTTCAGCGCTACTTCAGAGATTACGGTTTTTTCTAAGGAGGGAATTGCAGCCACCATTGTTGTAGTTGTAGATTCACTCCAACGCACTAACCAAGTGGGTTGTACTCCTAAAAAGATGATAAAGGCTGCCAAAATTAAAGCTGGGATTTTCTCAGACCATAGGACTTTGGGATAGTAAGCTAAGTTATCCAGTCTGCCAAAACAGGTGCGGTTGAGGAGAATGACAAAATAAACTGCGGTTAATCCACTAGCTACTACACACAAAATTGTCGGGATGGGAAAAGCAGAGAAACTGCCTTGAAAGACGAGAAATTCGGCGATAAATCCTGTTAAACCGGGAATACCTGCGCTAGCCATTCCACTTAAAACTAATAAAGCGCTAATTAAGGGTATACCGCGTATGGGACTCATTAAACCATTGAGTTTATCTAACTCACGTGTACCAACTTTCGCTTCTACGACTCCCACCAAGTGGAAGAGAATCGCCAGGATGATGCCGTGGCTGAACATTTGGGCTACTGCACCCACGAGTGCTAAAGGAGTACTAGCAGCACCAGCTAGCAAGATATAGCCCATGTGACCGACGGAACTGTATGCTACCATGCGCTTGATATCTTTTTGAGCGATCGCAATTACTGCCCCATAGATAGCGCTGATTGCTCCCCAAATTGCCAAAGTCGGTGCAATAATACTCCAAGCATGGGGAAACATACCCAACCCAAATCGCAACAGTCCATAAGTTCCCAGCTTTGCTAACACGCCACCGAGAAGAATGGCAATTGGTGCTGAAGCCTCAACATAAGCATCGGGTAGCCAAGTATGGAAGGGAATTAAGGGAATTTTAATGCCAAAACCTAAAACTATTCCTGCTAGTAAAAGGATTTGTTTTGCTGTTGACAGATTTTCTGTAGAGACGGCATCAAAAGCAAAATTGGTAGAACCACTCAGCCATACCATACCCAAGAATGTTGCCAGAATTAAGGCTCCCGAAACAGCAGTATAAATCAGGAATTTCATCCCAGCATAACCCCGTTTTGCTCCTCCCCAAATGGAAATTAGTAAGTAAAAGGGGATTAATTCTAGTTCGTAGAACAGGAAGAATAGCAGCAAATTCTCTGCTAAGAAAGCACCTGCAACTCCTCCACTAACTAATAAAATCATGGAGTAGAACAGTCGGGGGCGTTCAGTTTCTTTACTACTACTGTAAACAGCAATCCAGGTGAGTAGGCTATTTAATACCAACATCAAGATAGAAAGCCCATCAACACCTAATTGATAGCTCAAACCAAGGGTTTCATTCCAGGGTAAATACTCTTTAAATTGCATCCCCGGATTACTAATATCAAATTTTAGCAGGATAAAAAGGTTCCAGAAGAGAACTATTCCCGAAAAAAGTAATGCTATTAAACGAACGCGATAATTAGGAATATTTAGAGGTAATACTGCTATGAAAATAGCAGCTAAAATTGGCAGCCAAATCAAAACACTTAACATGGTAATTTTGTCCTTTTTCTTTTGCTTTTTGTCCTTTATGACCTACTCTTAGAGGATGTTTTAAAAGTCATGTTGTTGGTATCAAAAATTTTAGCTCCCCCCAAATCCCCCGATAAATTGGGGGACTTTGATTCCGGTTCCTACGGTGTACACACAAGTCTAATTACCCCCCTTAATCCCCCCTTGTAAAGGGGGGAAACCGGAAAATCTTGTTCCCTCCCCTTTGCAAGGGGAGGGTTAGGGTGGGGTAAAATCTTGGTTAATCAAGCTATTTCAGACTTGTGTATATACGACTTTTTAAGAGGGGGATTAGGGGGATCTAAAAGTGCCTAAAATTACAGCAAAACACTTCTTAAACAACCTCTTAGCCAATGACCAATGACTAATGACAAAGGACAAAAAAGCTAACCGACTACGCTGATTTTCCCAGTATCTAAATCGTAATAACCACCGACTATTTTCAGCTTTTCTGCCTTGATTAGATCAGATAAAACTGGCGATGATTTCAATCTTTCCACTTGTGCCAAAATATTTGCTCTACAAGCGTTTTCTAACTTATCTCCTGATTCTTCTTTTGATTTTTCTACACTTGGTTTAATCGCCGCAAGCAAACTTCCAATTTGACCTGGAACTTGAGCACCTTTAATTGCGGCATCTACTGCACCACATCTTTCATGTCCAAGTACCATGATGACTTTGCAACCTAACACTAAGCTGCCAAATTCTAGGCTACCAATTTGCTGTGTTGTGGCAATATTACCAGCTATACGGCAGACAAATAAATCTCCAAGTCCCTGGTCGAAGACAATCTCTGAAGGTACTCGTGAATCTGCACAACCGAGAATAGAAGCAAAGGGCTTTTGACCTTTGGCAACTTCGGCTAAACGTGATTGAGTTTGGTGGGGATTGCGACGTTTTGCTTTAACAAATCTGTCATTCCCATCTAATAATTCTTGCAGTGCCTTATCAGGTGTAATATCATCTTCTACTGGCGCTACAGGGGCTTTTTTTTCGGCTGCAAGTAAGTTTGAGCTAAGTCCGGCTGTCAATACACCTGTACCGATCGCACCTGCACTAAACTTCAATAAACCTCTTCTGGAAAAATTGATTTGGGGATTTTGTATGTTCATGGAATTCTCCTCACAATATTAAACTGTTAACTTTTAGTAGGATAGTTATTGCTACCCAATTGTCGAGATTTGAAAAACAAAATTTAAAAACTGCACTCCCCAAAATGGCCAAGCTACCCACATTCCTAAAGCGCTCACTCCTAATAGGACAGTGAGGGCATAAAATTGAGCTTGTCCAGAGGTGCTGTATTTAAGACCTTCGCCCCCTAATAGCGAAAATAAACCGACAAAATTAACGATGCCATCGACTACAAAGCGGTCAATTGTATCGGCAAGTTGGGAAATTTTGGCAACTCCAAAAATTATGGTCATTTTATAGAGTTTGGGTGTGTAAAAGTCGTATGCCAATAAGTCTTGTAAGCCTTTCCAAGGCAGGCGAATCGGTTTAGGAATATTGCCTAAATAAATCACGCCAGTGATACTGCAACCGAAAATACTCGACCAAATTAAAAGTAGTGCGACATCTTTATTTAGAGTTGCCCAATTGGGTAAAAGTGATAAGCTTTGCAACATCAAAGGAAGATGTAGACTAACGCCAAGTAAAATCATCATTGGCAGAATCATCGGCCAGTGTGCTTCAGGCGATCGCTCACTCATTTGTGTAGCTTTACCACCAAAAAGTAAACCAAATTCTCTGGTTAAACTCACGGCTGTTAAAGCATTTACCGCGATCACTACTCCCACTAACCAAGGCTGCGTTTCCCACAACCCATCTGCTAGTTCCATCAGCGCCCAAAAGCTACCCAGGGGTGGAAAACCAATTAATCCCAAAGTCCCGACGATAAAAGCGATCGCAGAAATCGGGCGACGCTTCCACAATCCGCCTAATTGGGTGACATCTTGGGTAATGCTATTCCAGATAATTCCCCCAGTACTCATCACCAACAGGGCTGCGGATATAGCATGGGTGAGTACTAACAATAGCGCTGCTTCGTATTGTTGCACTCCCACGGCGATAAATACTAAACCCATGTATGCACTGACAGAATAGGATTGGCAGCGTTTAAGATCAATTTGAGCGATCGCAATTAACGAAGCACCCACGGCTGTCACCGCACCAATGACAACCATCGCCGAGGAAGCTATGGGCGATATGCTTAACACAGGTTGCAATTTAATTAGCACCCATGCACCACTAGCTACTACTACCGAGTTCCGCAAAATTGTACTGGGAACTGGGCCTTCCATCGCTTCATCTAGCCATAAATGCAGGGGAAATTGGGCACATTTACCCATCGGCCCAGCAATTAAAGCTAAACTTACCAGTGCCATAGTTGTCGGGTTGACGTTAGCAGTAGCCGCCCATTCAGCTAATTCTGTGTAATTCCAAGTTCCGGCGAGGGGCCATAATGCCAATACGCCTATCAGTAAGAATAAGTCTCCCACCCGCTTGGTTAAGAAAGCGTCCCTTGCACCTGAGACTACCAACGGCTGGCTAAACCATAAGCCAACTAGCAGGTAGGTTCCCAGGGTAAGGATTTCCAAAATTACATAGCTGAAGAACAAGTCATTACACAGAACAAGGGCACATAGTCCCGCTTCAAACATTCCTAATAAGGAATAGAAGCGTCCCCAACCCCAATCCATTTCCATGTAGCCGATGGCATAAATTTGCGCCAGCAAATTTAACCCAGTAATCACAACTAAAGCGCCAACACTAACTGAGGATATTTCCAAAGCAATAGTGAGGTCTAAACCAGCTGTAGATAACCAAGGTATAAATACTTCTTGGGCTGGATAATTCCAAGTTGCTTGTAAGGCGATCGCACAATGCACAAACGCCAAAAATGTCATCACCAAGTTTAGATAACCCGCCGGTCTTGGCCCCGTTTTCCGAATGATCCCCGGTGACCAAGGCACTGCTAACAAGCCGCCTATTAAGGCATAGCAAGGAACTAGCCAAACAGTCTCAAGTAGAAACTGAGCCATCAACTTAACCTCTAAATTTGTATCAAAAAGTTGGGGTTTGGAATCAACTAGCGTTGATCCCTGTTAACCCAGCGATGTCTACGATGAGCTACCCCTAGGCAGATAAGACAAATTTATCTTTATTTAATTTTGTTAGAAACAGCTTACCGTTATATTTGACAAAATGGAATTACTTTATCTAAACAAATCTGAGATAATTCCTCTAAATAAAACTTATATAATCAACTATTTGAGTAATGAATAATAGGTATTGCTTTTTATCTATGAATTAACTGTTGGTTTCATCAATACTCATTGTGAATTTTTACTTATTGACATAAATGACAAAAGACGCAACTGATTGCGTCTTTCTCTACAAGTCAGCTAAATGCAGTTTACACTCTAGTAATTTTGTCAATCTGCCAAACAACAGAAATAATTGCAGGCGCTTGGTCAAATTGGCTGATGGGGGCGGGTTTCATGTCCCGGTAGTCTAGTAGTTGGACTACGATGAGGTAAGCGATCGCTAAAATGATCGAAATCGCGCCTGTAAGAATAGCAATTAATTTTGAACGTTCCATTAGTATTTCCTGTAATGCAAGTTGTTATGCAGTGCCTATATCCACATAATAAACTCGGCTATTGTTTCTGGGTGTGAGCGAACCGCACTTTAGCACATAAAATATTAATAACCT
Organism: Nostoc edaphicum CCNP1411; assembly: GCF_014023275.1. Classification (NCBI taxonomy): domain Bacteria; kingdom Bacillati; phylum Cyanobacteriota; class Cyanophyceae; order Nostocales; family Nostocaceae; genus Nostoc; species Nostoc edaphicum. Next base: position 2,401,435 of record NZ_CP054698.1, on the reverse strand, counting down.
GAAAGCGACATTGAGCTATTGCCATGACAATGAAACAAGCTATCTTTGACGCTATTGAACAACTGCCAGAGCAACACCTAAAAGACGTGTTGCAGTATGTTCAACAACTTGCACGTACCCAAAAATCACCAGCATCTAACCCACACACCCAAAGCAGCGATCCCCTGGCAAATTTCATCGGCGCAGTATCTCACGGTTCTCTAGCTGCCAACTTAGACGACGAACTCTATGGGGGATAAGCTTTTTATTGATACATGGGGCTGGCTCACGCTCCATGACAAAAGCGATCGCTAAAATGAGCGAAATCGCGCCTGTAAGAATAGCAATTAATTTCGAGCGTTCCATATTTTCGGGATGATTTTACTAGTTTTGTGGGATGGGCATCTTGCCATTAGTGTCAACTTAAGCTATGGATGGCTTCTCACTTGGCTTGAGTACCCGTCGGAAACTGAAGTTCCCGCCTAATAAGTAAAGTCTACTGAAGTAGACTCAAGATTTTTCGGGATATTTTATTTAGTCATCTAAAGATGACTTCGGCCATGAGCCAGGAATTTCAATTCCTGGTGGACTTCTCGCTTGGCTTGAGTACCCGTCGGAAACTGAAGTTCCCGCCTAATAGGTAAAGTCTACTGAAGTAGACTCAAGATTTTTCGGGATATTTTATTTAGTCATCTAAAGATGACTTCGGCCATGAGCCAGGAATTTCAATTCCTGGTGGACTTCTCACTTGGCTTGAGTACCCGTCGGAAACTGAAGTTCCCGCCTAATAGGTAAAGTCTACTGAAGTAGACTCAAGATTTTTCGGGATATTTTATTTAGTCATCTTTAGATGACTTCGGCTATGAGCCAGGAATTTCAATTCCTGGTGGACTTCTCACTTGGCTTGAGTACCCGTCGGAAACTGAAGTTCCCGCCTAATAGGTAAAGTCTACTGAAGTAGACTCAAGATTTTTCGGGATATTTTATTTAGTCATCTAAAGATGACTTCGGCCATGAGCCAGGAATTTCAATTCCTGGTGGACTTCTCACTTGGCTTGAGTACCCGTCGGAAACTGAAGTTCCCGCCTAATAGGTAAAGTCTACTGAAGTAGACTCAAGATTTTTCGGGATATTTTATTTAGTCATCTTTAGATGACTTCGGCTATGAGCCAGGAATTTCAATTCCTGGTGGACTTCTCACTTGGCTTGAGTACCCGTCGGAAACTGAAGTTCCCGCCTAATAGGTAAAGTCTACTGAAGTAGACTCAAGATTTTTCGGGATATTTTATTTAGTCATCTTTAGATGACTTCGGCTATGAGCCAGGAATTTCAATTCCTGGTGGACGTGCAGTTTCACGTTAAGTTGACACCAATGGCGAGACGCCCACCCTACAAGAATCATCCCTTGATTCAGCAACGCCTTAATTTTTAACGTTCCATCAGTATTTCCTGTAATGCAAGTAGAATAACTGTATTGAGTCATCAATGAGAATTGCGTAGGCGCAGCCCACCGTAGGTATCGCTATGACTGCAACCACAAAAAAATTTACTTTTGCAGAGTATCTTAAGTATAACGATGGCACGGATACCCAATATGAATTGGTAGATGGAGAATTAATTCCCATCAGCCTTGGCACTGGCAAGCACGGTGGCATCTCCAAGTTTTTAGAACGAAGCTTTGATGATGAAAGCGCCAAAATGGGACAGAATTGGACAGCACAAAAGTTTTCTGTAGGAGTGTGTTCTCCACGCAAAGGACGCTGGGACACCTCACGAATTCCAGATGTAGTAGTATTACCAACACAGCAGTGGGAAGCACTTTCTAATCGAGAAGCTGTAATCGAACTCAACGAAACTCCCCCCACATTAGTGGTAGAAGTCGTCAGCGAATCTACACAAACCACAGACTATCGCAGCAAACGTTCTGAGTATGCTGTTCTGGAAATTCCCGAATATTGGATTGTTGACCCAATTCAAGAAATAGTAACAATATGCACCCTAGTAGAAGGGTTCTATGATGCTGTTGTATTCCGAGGACAAGAACGCATCATCTCTTTTACTTTTTCACAGTTGGATTTGAGTGCCGAACAAGTCTTGGCAGGACGGAAGTGAACTCTCAATTACTATTACCCAGCCAAACCGTATTGGCTGTACTTCAACAATGAGCCTCAGAACCTCAACATTGACCTTCTGAAGCTCGACGTTGACCTTCTGAGCCTCGAAGTTGCACGTTTGATCCTCGAAGTTGCACCTTTTAACCTCAATGTTGACCTTCTGAGGCTCGACGTTGACCTTCTGAGGCTCGAAGTTGCACCTTTTATCCTCGAAGTTGCACCTTTTATCCTCAAAGTTGCGCCTTTTATCCTCGAAATTGCACCTTTTAGCCTCAACTAACAAATATATCTAACCATTCATGAATTTACAGGGGTGAGCGTGTAGTAAAATTTGCTCACCTCCGTAAAGTGGAACATGGCTTTAGACTTCTCCGGTCAAAATCTTCGAGGACGCAACTTCAAAGGTAGAAAAGACTTTGTGGGTGCAAACTTTAGCTATGCCGACATCCGAGGTGCAAACTTCACCAACGCCAACCTGACAGGGGCAAACTTCAGCCATGCCAAAGCTGGACTGCAACGACGTTCGGCAATTGGTTTAGTTATTATCTCATTCTTATTGTCGGGACTGTCAGGATTTCTCTGGGCTATCAATGGTTACTTGGTGTCGCTGATATTTAGCTCATCCAGTGACGACTCCATTGGGGGCTGGGTTGCTCTAATCACATTGATTGCCTTTTTCTTCATCACAATTCGCCAAGGAATAATAGCTGGTTTAGGAGCCGGAGCCGTCGCCTTCGCCGTCGCCTTTGCCTTCGCCTTCGCCGTCGCCTTCGCCGTCGCCTTTGCCTTCGCCTTAGTCGGAGCCTTCGCCGGAGCCGGAGCCTTCGCCGGAGCCGTCGCTTTCGCCTTCGCCTTCGCCGTCGCTGGAGCCTTTGCCGTAGCCGGAGCCTTCACCGTCGCCTTCGCCGTCGCTGGAGCCTTTGCCGTAGCCGGAGCCTTCACCGTCGCCGGAGCCGGAGCCTTTGCCGGAGCCGGAGCCGGAGCCGGAGCCGGAACGTTATTTAGTATCTACATCAGCTGGCGAGCTATGAAAGGAGATCAAAAACACTCCTTAATTCGCAATATTGCGATCGCCTTTGCTGCAACAGGAGGTACAAGTTTTCGTGGCGCTAATTTAACCAATGCTGATTTCACCCAAGCTACGCTCAAAAGTACAGATTTCCGAAAAACTATTCTTATCTGTAGCCGTTGGTATCAAGCCAAAATGCTTGACCGTGTTCGTTCTGGCTCAACTTATCTGCAAAACTCACAAGTACGTCAACTGCTAGTTACAGGACAGGGACAAGACAAAAACTTTGACCGTGAAGACCTGCGGGGTATCAACTTACAAAAAGCTAACCTAGCAGATGCCAGCTTTATAGGCGCTGATCTCAGTGAAGCAAACTTGCAAGATGCCGATTTGTCAAGAGCAAAGCTCAAGCAAACGCAACTAGACGGCACAGATTTAACAGGTGCAACCCTCACCGGCGCGTACATCGAAGATTGGGGCATTACAAATACAACTAAATTGCATGGGGTGAGGTGTGAATATGTCTTTATGCGCTTACCCACCAAAGAAGACCCCGATCCTCTCCGCAAACCTGATAATAAACAAGAGATATTTGCAGACGGGGATTTTGCCGACTTTATCAAGCCAATTTTTGACACCCTCGACCTTTATCATAATCAAGGCGTTGACCCCCGTGCTGTTGCCATAGCCTTCAAAAACCTTGCCGAAAATCATCCCGAAGCCGAGTTAGAAATCGTGGCAATGGAGAAACGCGGCGATGATAAAATCTTGCTCAGAGCCAAAACCGCCGCAGGTAGCGATAAATCTCAACTGAGTGCAGAATATTTTGATGACTATAATCAACTCAAAGCTTTATCGCAGAGTCAGCAATTATTGCTGGTAGAAAAAGATCAGCGCATTATTAGTTTAGAAAATATGGTAGATACTGCTCTCAAGCAGCCGAAATTTTATACACAAGGAGATACAAATATGTCTGATATCAGTGGCATCAATATTGAAGGCAGCAGTAATGTTAGCGGTATCGCTGGCAATAGTTCTATTGCTAATCTAGGAACCATTAGCGGTAACGTGAGTATTGCCCTCAATCAGTTACCTGATGCAACCGATGCCGAGAAACCAGGAATCAAAGAATTATTGTCGCAGTTGCAAGATGCGATCGTCCAATCCACATATTTGTCAGAAGAAGACAAAACCGAAGCGCTAGAACAGGTGAACACTTTGGCAGAAGCGGGTAAAACTCCTCAAGAATCCACTAAGCAAAAGACGGCAAAAACAGCCATCACCATGTTGAAAGGGATATTTACAGGCTTACCTGCTGTTGCTTCTCTGGTAGAAGCGGGTAATAAATTATTGCCTGCGATCGCAAAACTATTCGGTTTGGGATAATTTAACGTGAGGTCTTTTAAATAAAAAAATCCTTAAAAGGATGTTTTAAAAGTTATTTGGTCGGTAGCAAAACGTTTTAGATCCCCCTAAATCCCCCTTAAAAAGGGGGACTTTGATTTCGGTTCCCCCCTTTTTAAGGCTACGGTGTACACACAAGTCTGAAATAGCTGAAAAACCCAAGGTTTTACCCCACCCTAGCCCTCCCCTTGCAAAGGGGAGGGAACAAGATTTTCCGGTTTCCCCCCTTTGCAAGGGGGGACTAAGGGGGGTAATTCGACTTGTGTGTACACCGTAGCCTTAAAAAGGGGGGTTAGGGGGGATCTCTCTTGCGTAAGTCCTGTTCCAATTGCGATTTACCTGGCCACGATCGCATCTACTTTCTTCATTCTCAGGTAGTTTTGGAATGTAGAGTTTAGTTTTTCCAAAATGTCTTTAACAGAAGAAATTCTTTCCCAATTACCCGGCGATGTTTTAGGAGGATTGCGCCAAAGCGATCGCACCCTCACATCTCTGCGCGAAAACACCGCACCAGTACCAACGTTAGTTAAAGAAAATCAACAGCCTTTAGGCGCTGTAGACTTCGATGTGCTTATCTGCGGTGGCACTTTAGGGATTTTAATTGGTTGCGCCTTGGCGGTGAAGGGACTGCGGGTAGCGTTGCTGGAACGCGGTATTTTGCGGGGGAGGGAACAAGAGTGGAATATCTCTCGCAAAGAACTAGATGTATTTGTGGAATTAAACTTGCTGACTGAGGAAGAATTAGAGAGTGCGATCGCCACTCAATATAACCCAGCGCGAGTTAGTTTTGCTGGCGGTACAGAAGTTTGGGTAGAGGATGTTTTGAATATCGGTGTAGATCCAGTTTATCTACTCGCTACCTTGAAAACTAGATTTCTCGCCGCCGGGGGAAAGTTGTTAGAAAATACACCCTTTAGCGAAGCAGTGGTTCATCCCGATGGGGTGATGGTAAATAACCAATTCAAAACTCGGTTATTAATCGACGCGATGGGACATTTTTCACCCATCACGCAACAAGCACGCCAAGGCAAAAAACCAGATGCGCTGTGCTTGGTTGTGGGAAGTTGCGCCCAAGGTTTTCCGGAAAATCACTCAGGCGACTTGTTGTTATCATTTACATCCTTGCAGAATCAATGTCAGTACTTCTGGGAAGCTTTTCCAGCTAGGGATGGCAGAACCACTTACTTGTTTACCTACATGGATGCAGAACCCCAACGTTTGAGTTTAGAAGCTCTATTTGAAGAATATCTGCGTCTCTTACCAGAATATCAGGGAGTGGAGTTGAGCAAACTGAAATTTCAACGAGCACTATTTGGTTTCTTTCCCACCTATCGCCAAAGTCCGCTAAAAACTCCTTGGAATCGCATTCTTCCAGCCGGAGATAGCAGTGGTAGTCAATCGCCCTTGAGTTTTGGTGGTTTTGGGGCAATGGTGCGTCATCTGAAGCGTTTAACTTATGGCATTTCCGAAGCGCTGGAAACAGAACAATTATCTGCAAAAGCCTTAGCACTGCTGCAACCCTATCAGCCGAGTTTGACTGTTACCTGGTTGTTTCAAAGGGCGATGAGTGTGGGTGTAAATCAAAAAATTGCCCCAGATCAAATTAACCAATTACTCTCGGCAGTATTTCAGGAAATGCAACAGTTAGGTACACCAGTGCTAAAACCATTTTTACAGGATATAGTGCAGTTTTCGGCACTAACCCAAACACTGTTAAAAACTGGTTTATATCATCCTGTAATAGTTGCCAAGATAATTCCGCAAGTAGGTTTGGCAAGTTTGCTAGATTGGATGTTACATTACAGTAATTTAGGTGTATACACTGCCTTGCTTTCGCTAAGTCCAATGCTAGAAACATGGATTAAGAATCAACCAAAAGAACAACAATATTATTGGCATCGTTTGATTGATGCCTGGAAGTATGGTTCTGGCGGTGATTACTCAGATGAAACTTAGAATAATATCGGTGTGAGGATAACATGATGGAACGGAAATCATCAGGAATTAAATACTTTGCAGTGCTGATTGGATTCCTGCGCGATCGCCAAGGATTTCTAGAGGAAATTCGCCAAGGTACGAGATTACCAAATAAAATCATTTCGCTGCTGGTTTGCAGTTCCTTATTTCTCGCTGCTTATGGCGGAATCATTGGTGCATACCATAGCTGGATGCAAGCTTTGTCTTCTGCCATTAAACTCCCAGCCCTTTATTTAATTACACTCCTAATTTGTATCCCGACGTTGTTTTTTGCTAATATTATTTTTGGCTCAAAGCGGACTTTTGCACAGCATTTAGCATTAGTATTGACTGCTGTTTCAATTACGAGCGTACTTTTATTTAGCTTTGCACCAATCACTCTGTTTTTCTTAATTACCACCAATAATTACCAATTTTTAATTCTGTTAAATGTATTTATCTTTGCATTAACTGGATTTGTTGGAATTTCGTCTTTATATCAGGCTACAAATATAGTTTTAGAACAAGATGATGAAGGTACAAAGACACGCCGGAAAATTGTAAAATTTTGGTTATTTCTTTACGCTTTTGTAGGCAGTCAGTTAGGATGGACTCTCAGACCGTTTTTTGGCACACCTGATTCTGTCTTTCAACTATTCCGCGAAAGAGAAGGTAATTTTTATCTGAGTGTGATTCAAGCTATTAGCTATCTTTTGGGAATCCGTTAATTAGTCATTAGTAATTCCACAAAATATAAAAATATAAAATTATGTTGGACAAGAAAAATCGCGGGATTCAACAATTTGGTGTACTGATTAGTTTATTGCGCGATCGCCAGTCTTTCTTAGAAGAAATTCGTCTGGGGATAAGATTACAAAATAAAATCAGTTCTTTATTTGTAACCAGTTCCATTTTCTTTGCAATCTATGGTGCAATTATCGGTGCATCTAACAGTTGGGGACAGGCATTATCTGGTGCTATTAAGCTGCCAGCATTTTATTTATTAACACTGATTATTTGTTTCCCGACTTTGTTCTTTTTTAATGTTTTGTTTGGTTCCCGGAGTAGTATTCAACAGCATTTTGTTGTGTTGCTCACCTCTGTGTCAGTGATTAGCGTGCTTTTATTCAGCTTGGCACCAGTTACGCTATTTTTTCTGATTACTACACCCGATTCTTATCAATTTTTTAAACTATTGAATGTGTTAATTTTTGGCATTACAGGCATCTTTGGCGTTAAATTCCTTTATGAAGGAATGCAATTACTTTCTCAACAAGATGAAGTTGGCAAAAAAACCCGCACTACTATTTTAAGATCCTGGTTATTGCTTTATGCCTTTGTTGGTATGCAGCTAGGATGGTTTCTCAGACCATTTTTTGGTGCCCCTGACTCTAAATTTGAGTTATTTCGGGCAGTAAAAGGCAACTTTTATTTGGATATTGTAGCGGCGATTTCCGAAATTTTAGGTTTGCGTTAATCTCAGATTTCAATAATTAGTCTCGTTGCCTATGGGACAATACGGTTCAGTTAAGGTTACTGGTGTAGATAACTTGTCTTTGAAGACGCGATGAATCGCCGTCTCTACAAGTGTTTTGGGCTTATCTGAACTGTATTGACCTATGGGAAGGGGCAGGGCAAATAGCTACGTGCAAGTACTCAGCACTCAGTATGGTAGAAGTGCAATCCGTACTACTCTACTTTTCAAGATTCCAGCCCAACGCTACAGCTATTTCAGCAGCTAATTCTAGGGGATTGAATGGTTTAGCGATCGCACTGATAATTCCCATCTGGGCATAGCGACGGCGATCGGAAGCCTGGATTTTGGCAGTTAACAAAATTACCGGAATCGCTTTAGTTAATGGATTGGCTTGTAATTTTTCAAAGGTAGTGATGCCATCCATCTTTGGCATCATCACATCTAGTAAAATCACATCTGGTTGGCGAGTTTCAGCTTTAATTATGCCTTCTTGACCAGAACTCGCTGTCTCGACTTCCCAACCTGCGACTGTTTCCAAGCAAATCTTGGCAACTTCTTGAATATACTGCTCGTTATCAACCACTAGAATTTGCTTTGTTGTCATCACTGCTATCCTTTTGTTGGTTGTAAGTAATTCGCTGAAGTAACTCCATTACCTGTTGTTCAGATTCCTGAGTGCTAACACGCCCTTTAGTCAAAAATTCTGTATTTGGACTGAGTTGGCTATTTATACTTGGATCGTAACAATTATGAATCATGGGAATATTGGAAGGGTCTTCTAAATCAGTATTTTGGAAAGTCTCAAATAACGGCAGAGTAACGTAAAAAGTGCTACCTTCGCCCAATGTACTTTCAGCCCAGATGCGTCCGCCGTGCTGTTGCATAATACTTTTACAAATTGCCAAACCTAAACCAGTACCATCATGATTGCGTGAATCTGAAGAGTCAACTTGTTGAAAACGCTCAAAAATACTCTCAAGTTTGTCAGTTGGTATACCGCGTCCAGTATCTTTGACTGTCAATAAAATTTCATTCCCTTGTTGTTGCGCCGCTAAGGAAACCGTAGAGCCAGCAGACGAAAATTTAATCGCGTTACTGAGTAGATTAGTCAAGGTTTGGACAATGCGATCGCAATCTGCCAATACTTGACCAGATAAGGGACAAATAGATACTTTCACTCCTGCTTTGTCAGCTAGAGGCTGCATAACATTTACTGCTTGAGTGATCAGGTCAACAATATTGCAGATTTCTGGTTCCATCTTTGCCTTACCCGACTCGATCCGCTCAATGTCTAGGATGTCGTTAATTAAGCGTACTAGGCGTTCGGTGCTATCAGTAGCAATTTGCAGCAAACGTTTTCCCTGCTCCGAATCTGTTGGCAGCAAACCACTGGTTAGCATTCCTAGAGAGCCGTGAATCGAAGTTAAAGGCGTGCGGAGTTCATGACTAACAACAGAAATAAATTCATCTTTCATCCGTTCAATTTGCTTACGTTCTGTGATATCCCGCAAGATAACCGTATAAAATATTTCATCACCCATATCTATTTTGGAGATGGAAGCCTCCGCAGGAAATTCAGTCCCATCCTTACGGCAACCATAGATTTCACGCCGTTCTCCCATCCGTCGGGCAATATTGGGAGATTGGCCAAAGTCAAGCACATATTGACGATGCTTGTGGAAAAAACGCTGCGGTAAAAGTAAATCAAGGCCCTGTCCAATCACTTCCTGGGCAGAGTAGCCGAAAATCTTCTCTGCCCCTTGATTAAACAAGGTGATGCTTTGAAAGCCGTTGGTGGAAATAATTGCATCATCAGCAATATCTAAAATCCGTGCAAATCTAGCTTGAGAAAACCGTAATTCTTCCTGTGTCCGCTGACGCTCATTAAGTTGTGATTGCAACTGTCGATTCACGGAAATTAACTCGGCAGTGCGCTCTGCTACTCTCAATTCCAATTCGTTAATAGCTTGTAAGTTGTGAGAAGCGGAGGATGAGGGTGGTAAAGGGGACAAGGAGGACAAGGAAGAATTTACTTCCCCTGCTCCCCCTGCTCCCCTTACTCCCCTCCCCCCTCTGCCCCCCTACCTCCCCACCCTGCGTCACGCGCTGCCGCAATTTCACCCGTTCTAAGCGATTGACAATGCGGGTTACAAGTTCTGGCCCGACAATGGGCTTGCTTACAAAGTCATCAGCACCAACGCTAAACACCTGATTTACTATCTCGGCATCGCTATGCACAGTGAGAAATAAGATAGGTAACTCACTCCAGCGCGAATCGTTGCGTACTAATTGACAAAGTTGTATACCATTTGTATGAGGTAATTCCACATCCAGAATCAGCATATCTGGCGCAACTGCTTCTAAGGTTTTCCAGAACTGACGCGGATCTTCAAGAGCGATCGCCTTGAGTCCCCAAGGACTGAGTAAAGTTTGCAACAATGCCTGAATTTGCGGATCGTCATCTACAACCAATATTTTAGTTTCTGTATATGGTTCATTTTGCAGCGGTTGCGTCACTGTTTCTAATACCTGTGGGGTTGATGATGCAGATATTACCGCTGTGTTGTTTCCCTCAATTTCTCGACGCAATAACCTTACCCAACTTTCGAGGTTGCTAATCTCAAATTTACTCAAGGTTTGACCAGAACTCAGCAGCAGTTCGATATTGCGTGCCAATTTTGAGCCAAGAGGCAAGCCAAAAGTACCTAAAGATCCTGCCAAGGTATGCGCCTCTTTGGCTGCACCAGAGAGCAATTCGGGATTTGAAGTATTTTGATTTAAAGTTGCGATCGCCTCCTCCAGCAACCTCACCTGCTCGTCCACCCGCCCTTGAAATCGTTGCCAAATTTCCGCAACTGCCATTAGTGCTTGCTGCTGTGATTTGAGATTAGGCACTGGGGAATGGGAAGAAGCAGAGGGGCAGGGTGAAGGGTGCAGAAAAGAGGAATTTTCCCCCTGCTCCCTACTCCCTACTCCCTCTTCCAGTGATTTCAGACGATAGCCAATACCATAAACTGTTTCAACCAAATCACTGGCGGCTCCGACAGCTTTAAGTTTGTGTCGTAATCCTTTTATATGGGTACGAACAGCTTCTTCTTGTGGAGTATCTTCATAAGACCAAAGATGTTCTAAAATCATGCCGCAGCTAAATACCCGCCGAGTATTTCGCAAGAATAGCTCTAACAGAGCATACTCTTTTGGAGTAAGTGGCAGTAGATTGCCAGCGTAGATCACTTCACAACTACTAGGATCTAGTTGCAACTTACCATATTCCAGCACAGGTTTCGAGTTTACGCCCTTGCGACGCAATAGCGCCCTAATACGAGCAATTAACTCTTCTTGGTCAAAGGGTTTAACTACATAGTCATCTGCACCAGCATCTAATCCGATCGCTTTCTCATGACCACTATCGCACCCTGTCAATAACAATATTGGCATTTGCAGACCATTAGACCGGATTTGACGACAAAGACTAATGCCATCCCGCTTGGGCAACACTACATCCAGAAGGATTAAATCATAATCGTAAGTTTGAATAAAATCCCAAGCCGCATCACCATCAGTGGCAATTTCAACCGCATAGTTTTGGTTAGTCAAAACGGCACTGAGTGAGTATGCATTTAACTGATCATCTTCTACAACTAATATTTTCATGTTAAAAGCTTTCCAAATTAAAATGGATACAGCAGTTAATAAGCAATCAACTTAAATTGCAAAATTAATCTAATATCAATGCAAGATTTTAAAACATCTTCCAAAAGGTTTATCTTTCTGGTTCATATTCATTAACAAATATCAATATTGATTAATGCTTAATTGAATTATTATAGCTACCTGCTAAACTATTCAGGCGTCATGAGTCAGAATGAACCTTATACAACTGGCGGATGAATAAGCAGAATGCTATATATTTTTAACTCAAAATTTTATTTAATAAATCATAAAGGCTTAAAAAAATCACAAAGCCGAATTCTGCAACACAATCGTATTTAATGGCTAAATCAATTGTTTCAACAAAACGGCTTGGCAGCCAGTTAATCCACTGGTTGCTTGAAGAAGACCGAGGAGAGAAGGAAGGCCCTTACCGCAAAGAAGAATCACATCGTCAGCATCCTTGGTGGCAGGTGATGTGCTTGACTGGTGTAGATTATTTCTCGACCCTTGGCTATCAACCTGGGATTGCAGCACTGGCGGCTGGCGCTCTTTCTCCTATAGCAACCCTGATTCTGGTTTTGCTGACGCTCTTTGGAGCATTGCCAATTTATCGACGCATTGCAGCCGAAAGCCCTCATGGTGAAGGATCGATCGCAATGTTAGAGCGTTTGCTTCCCTGGTGGCAAGGTAAATTACTTGTGCTATGCTTACTCGGTTTTGTGGCAACTGACTTTATTATTACCATTACTCTTTCAGCGGCTGATGCCACAGCGCACATAATCGAAAATCCGCTGACACCAAATTGGCTTCATAATCAGACGATCGCAGTAACCTTGATATTAGTTGCATTACTAAGTGCAGTTTTCTTGAGAGGTTTCCGAGAAGCTATTGGTATTGCAGTAGTTTTGGTAGGAGTTTATCTGCTGTTAAACTTCATTGTCGTTGGCGTCGGTTCGTATCAGATCCTAACTCACCCTGGAGCGATCGCTAACTGGCAGACTGCACTTTTTGCCCGCCATTCTAACCCTTTGCTCCTAATCGGGATTTCTCTGCTTATATTCCCCAAACTAGCACTGGGATTGTCAGGCTTTGAGACCGGTGTTACCGTTATGCCGCTGGTTAAAGGCAGCAATAACGACACTCCGCAGCATCCTAAAGGGCGGATTCGGAATACACGCAAGCTGCTTACCACTGCTGCTCTGATTATGAGCTTCTTTTTGCTTACCACCAGCTTTATAACGACTTTACTGATTCCAGTGGCAGAATTTGCATCTGGGGGCAAAGCCAATGGACGCGCCCTTGCTTATTTAGCACATCTATATTTAGGCAATGGCTTTGGCACAATTTACGATTTAAGTACTATTTCGATTTTGTGGTTTGCAGGTGCATCTGCAATGGCAGGACTGCTGAATATCGTGCCTCGCTACCTACCACGTTATGGCATGGCACCCAATTGGGCACGAGCAACGCGACCTTTAGTATTAGTCTACACAGCGATCGCTTTTGTAGTCACAATTATCTTCAGAGCAAATGTGGAAGCCCAAGGCGGGGCTTATGCAACTGGCGTGCTTGTGTTGATCACCTCAGCCGCCTTTGCCGTCACCTTATCAGCCCACCGTCACCGACAGAAGCGGGCAAGAACCGTTTTGGGGATCATTACACTGTTATTTTTATATACCACTATTGTCAATATCATCGAAAGACCAGAAGGGATTAAGATTGCGGGCTTCTTTATCGGCACAATCATTTTTACCTCACTGGTTTCTCGTGTTTGGCGTTCAACAGAACTGCGAGCAGAACGGATCGAAGTTGACGAACTTGCTGGCCAATTCCTTGCCGAAGAGAGCCAAGGAGCAATACGACTGATTGCAAATCGGTTGAATACGGGCGATGTCCTAGAGTATTTTATGAAAGAGAAAGAGGTACGCGAAGACAACCATATTCCACCCAACGATCCAATTCTGTTTCTCGAAATTATGGTGTCAGATGCCTCGGAATTTGCCGATGTGATCAAAGTAAAAGGGGTGCAAGTTGGTGATTATCGCATCCTCCGGGCTGAAAGTGCAGCAGTACCTAATGCGATCGCCGCTTTACTACTTTATATACGTGACCATACAGGTAAAATTCCCCATGCTTACTTCGGCTGGGTTGAGGGAAATCCTATACAATACTTACTGCGTTTTATCTTGTTTGGTGAAGGTGATATTGCTGTAGTCACCCGTGAAGTACTCCGTCGGGCTGAAAAGAATCCCCATAAGCGTCCTGGTATTCATGTTGGGGGTTGAGTCAAAAGTCAGTATTTCTTCTCCTAAAAGTAATATCTTCCGAAAAACCTTTAAGATACATCACTCTCTCTTTCCATTCTTGGAAATAATACTTAGATTTACATCACTTTCAGCCTTCACTAAACCGTATTGGAATATAAAGAATATACAAAGCTCAGTACTTGTATATACATTTCTCGGCGAATAATGTGAAGAGTATGCAAAGATGCTTATTTAAGCATAGACATCTCCTCAAGGGTGACGTATAAAAAATGTCGAAAACGTCAAATTTTGGCGATTTCTTTATGCTCTAAAACAGCAGTTTGAGAACTTAAAATTACTAAAAAAATCGATTTAGGAAAGTAAGAGTTATGGCAAATATCGTTGGAACAAACGGTAATGATACCCTACTGGGTAGTAACGGTGCGGACACTATTAACGGTAAAGCAGGCAACGATATCATCACACCTACCTATGGCAACGATACCATCACAGGTGGAGGCGGCAAGGATAAAATTGTCTACAGCTTAAACAACTTACCCAACTACGACACCGATATTATCACTGATTTCAATGGCATAGGTAAAGGAACAAACCCTACGGCAGCAGTCATTGCGGAAGTGGATATTATAAAATTCCAAGGCGATATTTTAACTGCGAAAAATCTGCTGCTCACCCAGAATGGTAACAACCTGGAAATCACTTTTGAAGGAGAGCTTGGTAATGCCAAACTGATCCTGCAAAACTTTGCCCTGGAAAACCTGGAAAACCTCAGCAAATCTACAGGAGCCACTGTAGACTTGGGCAATATTTTGTTTGATGGGCAAACTACCATTACTGACAGCTTTGATGTCTTCGATGCCAACTCCACCCAAAGTACTATCTTCAAGAAAAATACAGTCACCTTCCTTAACGACCTAAACAACAATGTTATCGGCTTTGACAACTCAGATGATGTGATAAATGGTCAAGGGGGTAATGACACAATAGATGGTTTAAGTGGCAACGACTTGCTGCGGGGTGGTGCAGGGAATGATATCCTCAATGGCGGTGCGGGGAATGATACCCTCAACGGTGGTGCGGGGAATAACACCCTCAATGGTGGCGCTGATGACGATTATTTGAATGTTAATAATTTAAGAGGCGATAACCTGCTTTCTGGAGGTAATGGCAATGATTCTCTTAGTACCTTTCGCTCATCTGGCAAAAACACCCTCAACGGCGGCGCTGGTGACGATACCTTGCAAACTGAATTTTCATCAGGCGATAAGCTACTGAATGGGGGCGATGGCAATGATTCTCTCTCCATCCTTGACTTTGAGTACTACGAACCCGGTGTCCGCTCGTCTGACAAAAACACCCTCAATGGTGGTGCTGGTGACGATACCTTGAGTGCTAGTGGCTCATCAGGTGACAACCTGCTCTCTGGGGGCGATGGTAACGATTCTCTTAGTGCCTTTGGCGCCTTTGGTAATAATACCCTCAACGGTGGCAAGGGCGATGATATTCTCATAGGTGACGGTACCAGTGGCTATGGCGTTGATATCCTCACAGGTGGCGGTGGCAAGGATAAATTTGTTTACAGCTCCTTAACCTACAGCAGCACTGATACTATCACGGATTTCGGTGGAGTAGGTAAAGGCATAAATCCTTCGGCAGCAGTCATTGCCGAAGTGGACACTCTAAATTTCCAGACTGATGGCTTCACTGCCGAAAATTTGCTGCTCACCCAGAATGGCAACAATCTGGAAATCACTTTTGAAGGAGAGTTTGGTGGAAGCAAACTCATCCTGCAAAACTTTGCCCTGGAAAACCTGGAAAACCTCAGCAAATCTACAGGAGCCACTGTAGACTTGGGCAATATCTTGTTTTATGGACAAACTACTATTACTGACAGCTTTGATGTCTTCGATGCCAACTCCACCCAAAGCACTATCTTCAGGAAGAACACAGTCACATTCCTTAATGACTTAAACAATAATGTTAACGGCTTTGACAACTCAGATGATGTGATCAATGGTCAGGGTGGTGATGACATTATTGACGGCAAAAGTGGCAATGACTTGCTGCGGGGTGGTGCGGGCAATAATACCCTCAACGGTGGTACTGGTGACGATCGCTTGTTTGTTGACTATTTAGTAGGAAATAACCTGCTTAATGGGGGCGATGGCAATGATTCTCTCGTTGCCTCTGGCTATGAGTTCTACAACAGCTACCTCGAAAAAGGCGACGACCTTCGCCCAGAAGGCAATAATACTCTCAACGGTGGTGCTGGTGACGATACCTTGAGTGCTAGCGGTTCAACAGGTGATAACCTGCTCATTGGAGGCGATGGCAATGATTCTGTCTCCGTCTCTGGCTATTACTCATCACCTGGCGGCGACTACTTCCGATCCTCCGACAATCGCTCCTCTGGCAATAATACCCTCAACGGTGGCGCTGGTAATGATACCTTGAGTGCTATTGGTTCATTAGGCGATAACCTGCTCTCTGGAGGCAATGGTAATGATTTTCTTGATATCTCTGGCTTTGCCGAAGTAAATAACGACTCCTACTACGACTCTATCTCCTCTGGCAATAACACCCTCTATGGTGGCGTTGGTGACGATACCTTAGATGCTAGCGGTTCAATAGGCAATAACTTACTCTTTGGGGGCGATGGCAATGATTCTATCTATACAACCACTGCATCTCCATCCCTATTGTTTAACTTCTCTTCTTTAGTGACACAAACGGTAAATGGGGGGACAGGTGACGATTTCTTGTCCGTCGATTACCGCAATGCTACAGAGGGGATCACTTCGACTTTTGATGCCACTACTAATACTGGAACAATTACGGTGGGCACGAGTAGCGTTAGCTTCAATAATATTGAAAGATTAAAGGTCTTAGGGACAGCCTATGACGACAATATTGTGGGGAGCAATGGCAACGATAGGCTCTCTGGGAACTATGGGAATGACACACTTTATGGAGGGGATGGTACTGATACCTTTGCTTTCAATAGTTCCAATGAAGGTATTGATACTATTTCTGATTTCAACGCCACTTATGAACTTATTCAAGTATCGGCTGCTGGTTTTGGTGGCGGGTTATCAATAGGTTCACTTTCAGCTAGCCAGTTTACCCTCGGAACATCTGCAACGACGATCGCTCAACGATTTATCTACGATAATTCTACAGGTGAACTGTATTTTGACCAAGATGGTAGTGCGTCTGGGTTTACTCAGGTAAAATTTGCACAACTTTTGGGTGGTGTGACACTAACCGAAAATAATTTTGTGGTTGTTTAGCGTTCCAGCATCATTCTAGGCACGGAATGCAAGGTTCTCTCATAAGCGCCTTGCATTCGATTGTTCAATGCAATCTCTGGGTTATATAGGAATCCGCTTTGATTTCTGAACTAATTTGCGTGGTGCGCGAACGCGCACCGTGTCGCAGACAAGCGCAGCGCAAGCGCGATAGGCAGGCAATAGGCAATCTTGCTACAGTCAAGAAGGCTTCTTAGTTGTACGGAGTTTTTTCAGAAATCAAATATGCGTTTTATATAGATAGTAGATGTTGAATTTTTTTCTGAACTTTCGGCATGGTTGCGGATGGTGTTACAAGTTTTATTGGCTAAATCAGATCATGTCTGCGTTTGTTATTCTTGCTTAGATAGAGATGTCTAGTATATGGTCATGCGATCGCAACTCATTAGCCTTAAAGTGGTAACGACAACTTTTTGTGGAATTGCGGTCAAGCAAGGATAAATCCTCTAATCAATTTTTTGCTTTTTTTGCTGCCATTCTGAGTAGTTTTTGGATTGCCCAAACTTTTAACCGAAGGATCAACCTTTTTTAATATTGTGGCGGGATAATTTTGATGGCGATGTCTCGATTAAGTTGTACGATGGGAACAAACTTATCCAAAACATTTCTTCCCGTACTGCTAGCGATGGAGTTTATGAGTGGACACCACGTATTTCGGTAAAAGAAGGCTACTTTGTTCGCATTTCTAGCTGGAAAGACCGGAATATTTTCGGGCAGTTGCAACTGTAGCAGAATGGGAAAATGAAATGGATAACTAGCTAAACGCAAACCTCTCAACAAGGTTGACGGTGTGGCATTGATCGGAATTGTTATTGTTTCTCACAGTAAACAACTAGCCTTGGGTGTGCGGGAACTCGCCGCGCAGATGGTTCAAGGCCAAGTTCCCATTGCTGTTGCAGCAGGTATTGAAGATCCGGAAAATCCATTGGGTACAGATCCTATCCAAGTTTATGAAGCGATCGCTTCTGTATTTTCTGATGATGGTGTTTTGGTATTAATGGATTTGGGTAGTGCTTTGCTGAGTGCAGAAATGGCAATCGAGTTTCTGCCAGAAGCACAGCAGCAAAAAGTGTATTTGTGTGAAGCACCTCTAGTAGAAGGTGCGATCGCTGCTGTGGTAGCTGCGGCGGCTGGTAGAGATATTCACCAAGTTATGGCGGAAGCACGCGGCGCACTCTTAGCTAAAGCGACTCAATTGGGTGTAATTAGTAGGCCGTTGTCAACTATCACCCCAGCAACAACTAATGTAGAATCACCAACGCGAGAAATCCGGCTGATTGTCAGCAATCGCTTAGGATTACACGCCCGTCCCGCAGCGCAGTTTGTCGCAACCGCAGCTAGGTTTCAATCCCAAATTCTGGTGCGGAATTTAACGAGAAATACTGAGCTAGTTAGGGGCGACAGTATTAACCAAGTCACAACTTTAGGAGTGCGTCAAGGACACGAACTGCTGATTACTGCCACTGGTTCAGATGCAGATGAGGCGATCGCAGCATTACAGACATTATTCGCAAATAACTTTGGTGAAGATAATGTTGCCTTGAATTCTCCGCCAGCATTTCATCATGAAGTTACCCCAGCAACTCACGGCGAACTTTCAGGAATTGCAGCTTCTCCAGGAATAGCGATCGCACCTGTTGTTCATTATCAACCCACTCACATTTCTATTACGGAATATCACGTAGATGACCCTGATGCAGAGTGGCAACGAGTACAGGCAGCAATTAACACTGCTAGACAGGAAATTCAAGCGATTTTTTCACAAGCATCTCTGCAAATTGGTGACGCTGAAGCCGCCATCTTCGATGCCCAATTACTATTTTTAGAAGATCCAGTACTGTTGGAAGCGGCTCATCAGCGCATTTTAGAAAACCATATAAATGCTGAAGCAGCTTGGCAAGCTGTAGTAGATGAAGTAGCGACTTCCTACCGCACACTTGAAGATTCTTACCTGCAAGAGCGAGTTGACGATGTTGTGGATGTCGGGCAAAGGGTACTACGATTACTAGCTGGGAATGCTGCGGCTAACCTCCATCTTGAGTCACCGGCGATTTTGGTAGCGACTGATTTAACCCCCTCAGACACCGCTGGACTAGATCCGACAAAGGTGCTGGGTATTTGTACAACTTCTGGTAGCGCCACTTCCCACAGCGCAATTATCGCCCGGACATTGGGCATTCCCGCAGTTTTGGGAGTAGATGCCCAGGTGTTGCACTTGGCAGATGGTACACTTATGGCACTTGATGGTGAAAGTGGCAGAGCTTGGGTAGAGCCAGAATCACATATCCTGGATTTACTGGCAGTAAAACAGTCAGCTTGGCAAACTGCTCAACAGGAAGCACGAGCTACAGCGCACCAACCAGCAATTACTCGTGATGGTCGGCAAGTT
This sequence comes from Nostoc edaphicum CCNP1411, assembly GCF_014023275.1. NCBI lineage: Bacteria > Bacillati > Cyanobacteriota > Cyanophyceae > Nostocales > Nostocaceae > Nostoc > Nostoc edaphicum. The sequence goes on along the minus strand of NZ_CP054698.1, from coordinate 2,381,878 downwards.
AGCGTCTTTGCTAACATTGGTAGTATAAATGATGTCCAAGTTGCTGTGGCTAGTGGTGCAGAAGGTGTGGGACTACTTCGCACCGAGTTTCTATATCTAGATAGGACAAGCGCCCCCACTGAAGAAGAACAACTAGCAGTGTATCAGGCGATCGCCCAAGTTTTAGATAATCGTCCGCTAATTATTCGTACCTTAGATGTTGGTGGTGATAAGCCACTTCCCTATATCAGAGTCGGGTTTCCAGAAGCTAACCCTTTCTTAGGTTGGCGGGGAATTCGTTTCTGTTTAGATCATTTGGATTTGTTCAAAACTCAGTTACGGGCAATTTTGAGAGCCAGTGTGGGGCATCAAATTAAGATTATGTTGCCGATGATTGCTACGGTGACGGAGGTACGTGCAGCAAAGGCAATTTTGAGTGAAGTGCAAGCTGAATTAAATCAAGCTGGTATTTCCTTTGATGCAGCGATGAAAGTGGGGATTATGGTAGAGGTTCCCTCAGCAGTTGCGATCGCAGATCAGTTAGCAACTGAAGTAGACTTCTTTAGTATAGGGACTAACGATCTGAGTCAGTACGTCATGGCTAGCGATCGCACTAATCCCCGCGTGGCAAATTTGGTTGATGCGCTACATCCAGCCGTGTTGCGAATGGTGCAGCAAACTATCCAAGCTGCCCATACGGCGGGAATTTCCGTAGGATTATGTGGAGAATTGGCAGCAGATACTTTAGCAACACCAATTTTATTAGGCTTAGGGCTGGATGAGTTGAGCGTGAATCCTCAAGGTATACCTGGAGTGAAGCAAGCGATCGCTCGGTTAAGTATAGTTGAAAGTGAAGCGATCGCGGCATCAGCATTACAACAAGATTCCGCAGTTCATGTCAGAGAGCTAATCTCAACTTCAATTACTCCCCCTGCATAATTAATTCGCAATTAATTATGACGCTGTGAAAACGTCATTACGAATTACGAATTACGAATTAGTTAAAATCTTATTCCCAGTTGCCCATTAAATCCACGAATAGAATTGTAACCAGCGCCGACAAAAACGTTATCAGTAGCACCTACCTGAACGCCACCTGAAACTGCAACACCTTTATCCTCTGAATAAAGTCCAACTCCTACATAAGGTGAAATTACAGGTAAACTGATAAATTTCAAAACATCTACTCCCGTAGCACCATCAGGGCCAGTTCCAATCTCAACCCCGAAATCCAAAGCCCTAGCACCTACAGCATAAGTTACATCACCATCTTTTCCACCAACTGAAACCCAAGGTTGCGGTATAAGTTGAGCCGATGCTTGACTTGGGGCAAATAAAGCTAACAAACTTATGGATGTAATTAATGTTTTAGCAATAATCGTTATTTTCACGTTGTTCTCCTACACTAACTGCTGCATCTTAATTGTTTTCTCACAACTACCCTTGCTTCAGCACTACTGTTCACCAGGGTTTGTCTATGATGGCTAATCGTGACGGATTAAACCTCATTTGAGTGCCCGATGAGTTCAAGCATTATTTTGATAATGTTATATTAATTACATCGGTATGCAGCTACAATTTTTAATTATCAGGTATATTTGCTGATTACTTATCAAAAAGCCTAATTGCTTTCTCAAAATACTTAAATGCTTTCACAAAAAGCTTAAATGCTTTCTCAAAAGGTCATTTGACTTATACCAATTCTCTATGAAGATGCACATCATAATACCCCCCTGTAGTCCCCCCTTGGCAAGGCTACCGTGTATACACAAGTCTAAAATCGCCGAAAAACCCAAGATTTTACCCCACCCTAACCCTCCCCTTGCAAAGGGGAGGGAACTAGATTTTCTATTTCCCCCCAATGCATCGGGGGGATTAAGGGGGGTAATTAGACTTGTGTATGCACCGTAGCTTGGCAAGGGGGGACGGCGATAGCCGGGGGGTGAATTATATGCAGCTTCACAAAGAAACGGTATTACTCATTTTGGTGTTTTTTGCAAGCAAAATGCCATTTAATTTACTCAAAAGTTGACACATCTCGCAGCAAACTAGGAATTTCCCCTTGAGATAAAGGAAACTCCAGCAAGGTTTCTCTAACACCCAAATACCCAGATTCAGCAAACGACAAAAGCATTCGTGAAAGCGCTAGCCAAACCTCCGATTCGTATTCCCAATCACGATAACGCGAAGCTTTACCAGCAATTGAACGTAGCGCCCAGAAATAAGAGTTTCGCACTACCGAACCACCCTTCTTAAACTCTGGCAAATCTTCGTGATGGATTAAAAGGATTTTATTTTCAATTCTGGCTCTCATAACAATTTTAGATTTCGGATTAAAAATAAATTTTAAATAGGGTGCGTTACAATCCGGTTCGGTTAAGGTTTTTTGATATTGTAGAGACGGCGATTCATCGCGTCTCTTGCCTTAACCGTAGGGTTCGTTACGACTTTAACCTAACGCACCATGTTGTATCATCGCGGTGCCTCGTTTTTACCAAAAAGCTGCTCTTTGTCTCTGTGTTCTCTGCGCCTCAGTGGTTCAATAGATAACTTTTGAACCGCAGAGTCACAGAGAACGCAGAGGTTTTACACCTAAAAACTGGCGTTTAAACCCACACGAAAAGTGAATCCAGGGCTATATATGCGATTAACTCGCTCATATTGCTCACCTAGTAGATTTTCTAAGTAAACTGTCAATCCGACATTGCTAGTTAAAGGTACACGTCCGCTCAAATCTAAATTTACGAAAGATGGCGAAAAATCTGTAATCGTGTCACCAGGGTTTGTAAAGAAGGCTCTGCGAGTGCCACTATTGTAAGTAACATACAAATTAGCCTGCCAACCTGAATTTTCATAACCCACGCCAGTTTGCAGTACAGAGTAGGGAATCAAACCTAACTGTAAGCCTCTCTCTGAGCCTGTTTTTATTTGAGCATCAGTATAAGTGTAGTTGAGGAAAGTTGACCAACCAGCCGCAATTCTTAATTGCAATGCAACCTCTAAACCATTGGTATCAACTAGTCCAATGTTTTCCCATCTGCCGGCGATGACTCCCAAGCGATCGCTTATACTACTACCAAAGTAAGTAAACTGCCCAATCAGATTTTGAGAAAAATTGACATCTACTCCCGCACTCCAAGTAGAACCAGTTTCCGGTCTTAAATCAGGATTAGGTTCCCAACCATGAACTGTATCATAAACATACAACTGATCTAACCCCGGATTGCGCTGTCCCCCTGCCCAACTTCCCCGCACTGCTACTATTGGTGTGACGGCATAACGTAACCCAACACTAGGATTGAGATAATTTCCAAACTGGCTGTCAAAGCTTTGCCTTAGCCCTAAATCTATCAGAAAATTATCGCTAATATTCCAAGTATTGACAGCAAACAAAGCTGTATTGAATAAACTCCGATCTTCAGTTTCGTTATTGGCAATTCTCGCAGGATTTGTACTCAAAACATCACCGATTAAGTCGGTGTTTTTCAAATCTAATCCCCAGCGCAACTTATTATTGGAAGTAACTTTCCACTCATGATCTACTCTGGCTGTAAGTTGTTGTGTATCTAAAGATCCTGTACGGTAAAATGCGCCTGTAGGGCCATAAGTGCTGAAATAATCTTGGTTATAACCAATTGAGGTTGTAAGATTGGAGCTTTCACCATTACCTAGCCGAGTTTTCCAAGATAAGCCAACATTTAAACCATCGTGGTCTAATCTATCTCTTTGCAGAGGAAACCCAAAATAAATTAAGCCGCGACGACTGCTGAGTGCAGTAACATCTAAATTCAATGAATTTTTTTTATCTAAATCTAGTCCAATGCTACCAAAGTAAGTACTTGTAGCTGTGTCTGCATTCGATAAAAATCCCTGCTCATCACGATTTGCAGCACCTACAGGAACGCGGTAACGGTTATCTATAAAGAATCTTTCAAAGCTAAAGTTGTACTTAACTTTATCAGATGAACCACCATAAGTCACTTGCTGATTATTTAAACTCAACGAGCCAAACTCTGCGCTAGCGCTCAATTTAGGTTTGCCATAACCTTCCTTGGTGATGATATTCACAACTCCCCCAAAAGCTGAGGAACCATACAATGCGGAGGCTGTGCCGCTATATAATTCTACTCGTTCAATCGACTCTACCGGAATGCTATTTAAATCAGTTCCACCATGATAAGTGTTGACATTATTGTTAATTGGTCTGCCATTAATCAAAAATACAGACTGATTAATTGAAGCTCCGCGATAGTATGTACCTGTGTGAATATCTGCACCATGACCAACATCATTGATTGCAAAACCAGGCATTCTTTTTAAGATATCGGCTAGACTTGTAGCGCCCTGCTTTTGAATTTCTTCTTTATCAATTACGTAAGTTGGGGTAGATTGAGGTAGGTTATCCGGTTCTGCGATCGCTTCTATGGTAATATCTGTATCGTCTTGCTCTAGTTCTGGCTGAGTTTCTGGATTAACTTCACTCGGTGCAGATTGTTGAGTTAATAATTCGGCATTAGTCGCGGGTAGCTCGATTTCACTCAAACTCGGAATATCTGAAATAACTTCGGTTGATTTATCAGTATTTCTCTGCTTAATTTCACTCTCAGCAGCAAAGCCAGGAAAAGCTATCAGTAAACTCGGTAAAGCAACTGTTAGCAACAAAAAATCCTTTTTCACGTTCTCTTTCACACCAAGTAAAAACAGTCACCACGTAGAATTGTTGCTGTAATAGTAAAATCGTGTCAAAAGACACGCTGTCATATTTCCACGGTTCAGCTTAGACAGCAGGATGATAATTTAGTGCAACAGTGAGTGTTTAACACCCTTGCTTTTTAGCGTTGGTGTTCGCGTAGCGTCTCAGCATCGCTTACTGATGAAGATTGCATAGGGTGTTACAGACAGAGCAGTTTTCCTCCAGCCTCTTGCCCTACGCTTCAATTTATCAGACTTAAGGAATAGAGATTTTTATTACTAATGATAGAGCAAATAATATTATTTAATAAGCTAGATTTTAATATTAGTGATTTTAACGAATTATTAGTAACTTTAAGTTCCAACTAATTATTATTAATTATTCAAGAAAATCTAAGTTGATTATTTACTGAAAAACTAATTATTGAAAATTTACTTATGTATGTAACTTTATGGCCAGGGAATGTATATCCTTTAGGTGCAACTTGGGATGGGAAAGGGACGAACTTTGCTTTATTTTCGGAAAATGCAACAGGGGTAGAGCTTTGTTTATTTGATAATGATGACGAAGAAATTCGCGTGCCTTTGACAGAAAAAAACAATTTTGTGTGGCATGGCTACTTACCAGGAGTTGGCCCAGGTCAAAAGTATGGATTTAGAGTACATGGGGCATGGGCACCGGAGGTAGGTCATCGATTTAATCCAAACAAACTATTGATTGATCCCTACACCAAGGCAATTGACGGTGAATTTAGTAACGATCCATCTGTATTTGGCTACTCTTTAGACGCTCCAGAAAAAGACTTAGTTTTTTCTGAACTAGATGATGCCAAAATAATGCCAAAGTGTGTTGTAGTTGATCAATCTTTTGATTGGGAAGATGATAAACGGCTTAATACACCTTGGCATACAACTGTTATTTATGAAACTCACGTCAAAGGTTTTACTAAACTACATCCAGGTATTCCAGAAGAGTTACGTGGCACTTATGCAGGGTTAGCGCATCCAGCTGCAATTCAACACTTACAGCAATTAGGAATTACAGCAGTTGAGTTGATGCCAGTACATCACTTTTTATCTCATCCGGGACATTTAGAAGATAAAGGATTAAGGAATTACTGGGGTTACGATTCCATCAACTATTTTGCCCCCTATTCTAGTTACAGTGCTAGTGGGACTGAGGGACAACAAGTCACTGAATTCAAGCAAATGGTCAAAACACTTCATTTTGCTGGAATTGAAGTGATTTTAGATGTAGTCTACAACCACACTGGCGAAGGAAATCATTTCGGGCCAACGCTATCTTTGCGAGGTATTGATAATTCTGTATATTACCGTTTGGTTAAAGATGATCCTCGCTACTACATGGATTTTACAGGCTGTGGTAACTCTCTGAATGTGCGTCATGCTCAAGTTCTGAAGTTAATCATGGATAGCCTGCGCTATTGGGTAATAGAAATGCATGTAGATGGCTTCCGATTTGATTTGGCCTCGGCGCTAGCACGGGAATTATATGAGGTAGACAATCTATCAGCCTTCTTTGATATTATTCATCAAGACCCAATCTTAGCAGATGTGAAACTCATTGCTGAACCTTGGGACTTAGGAGAAGGCGGCTATCAAGTTGGGAACTTTCCACTGCGTTGGTCTGAGTGGAATGGCAGATATCGGGATACAGTACGAGATTTTTGGCGTGGTGTAGATGATAGTTTAGGACAATTTGCTTACTGTTTTACCGGTAGCCCTGACCTATATCAAACAAACGGGCGCAACCCAAATGCAAGTATTAATTTCATAACTGCTCATGATGGTTTCACGTTAAATGATTTAGTCAGCTACAACGAAAAGCATAACGAGGCAAACGGGGAAGACAGTAGAGATGGTGAAAGCCATAATAGATCGTGGAATTGTGGTGTAGAAGGTGAAACGGATGATCCAGAAGTAATGCGTTTGCGCGAACGGCAACGACGAAACTTTTTAGCAACCCTAATGCTATCTCAAGGTGTCCCAATGCTATTAGAAGGGGATGAAATTGGCTGTAGTCAAAAGGGAAATAATAATGTCTACTGCCAAGATAATGAAATTTCCTGGCGGCATTGGGATTTGCATAAAGCGAACTCGGATTTACTAGACTTTACACGTGAACTAATTAATTTTCGCCATCAGCATCCAGTATTCCGACGACGTAAGTGGTTTCAAGGTCGTCCCATTCACGGTTTAGGCATTAATGATATTGCTTGGTTTAATTCTGATGGCAGTGGAATGACTGAGAAACAGTGGCTAGTTAGTTATGCCAAAGTAATGGAGATTTTTTTGAATGGGCAGGGAATTGCTACTCCAGGGGATCGTGGTGAGCGGATTATTGATGAAAGTTTTCTGATATTTTTTAACGCTCACTATGAATTAATTGAGTTTGCTTTACCTAATGAATTTAAAGAAAAGGTATGGGAGATAGTAATTGACACAAATGAACCTCGCTTTTTAGATCGGGGAAAGTTAGTTTCAGGTTCTCAAAGTGTACCAGTTACAGATCGTTCTCTGATGGTGTTACGCCTGATCAGTTAGCAGTGTGAGGAGAAAAATACCACTTGAACTTTACTTTTAGAGGATGTTTTAAAAGTCCTCTGGTCGGTAGAAAAACCTTTTAGATCCCCCTAAATCCCCCTTAAAAAGGGGGACTTTGATTTTGTACAAGAAACTCTAGTTCTATTTATGGATGAGATAAAACGGTTAATCCTTTTTATCAATGACCTAATTTTACTGGCTAAGGCGGAGCATCTAATTTTTTGTAGTTAAAAGGTAAATGTTGTCCGAACTGTACCAATATAAATTTTGTCATTACTATTATCATTTTCGGGATTCGTGATGACAAATAAACCTGGAGTTATCGCTAGATTATCTGTGATTTGCAGGTGGTAAAAAGCTTCTAGATGTAAAGATGTATCCTCATCTTCAAAGGTATCGCCGAAACTATTATCAGTTACTTTAGGTGGTTGACCTACCACAAATCCGGCAAAGCTATCTTCTTGTCCAATATCTTTGATCGATAGTAGTAACGCCCATGTGGAGATAAAAGCATTTGGGGTTGCTGTTAAATCTTCTGCTGTCGCATGAATAAAACCAACTCGGCCCCCAAGGGTGATACTTGGGTTAAGTTGCCAAGCGGCTTCTGCACCAAAGGAATTCGCAGTAATGGCATCTGCCTGATTATTAAAAGGATTGTTAGTTAATTCGCTGCCGGTGCCGGTATTCACATTATTGTAAGAGTGGATATAGGTAACGCTAAGTGCTGTTGTTTTGGTGGGTTCAAGGGTGATTTGAGCGATCGCACCATGAGGACTAGCAAAAATTCCCCTCTCTGGATTGGCTGCATCGCTGGTAATATATGCCAATGACAGATTTAGAGAGTCATTTAAATTATGAGAAATACCGATACCTGCACCGCCACCTTGTCGTCGAATCGGATTTTCTCGTCCAAATGTAGAAATTGATCCGTCTCCACTACCGCTAAACAGAGGATTGACACTAGGAACAAAATCGCCTAATCCTCCTCCTAAAGCGTACAAAGTTATGCGAGTTTGCTTACCTAGTGGAAATTTATAATCTATCTCATCTATTTCCATCTCATTGTCATCGTCGCCATCAAATCCCAAATTGGCCATTTTAGTTCCAGTAAAATCTGACAATTCTGGTGTATTTCGACCTTGCAAGCGTATTTGCAAGTTGTCTTTGCCGGTAAAACTTGTCTCTAAGCTAAGACGGACGCGATCGCTCAACACTAAATTATCATTGATTGGCTTGGTTCTACTGTTGGCTTTTTTTCCACCAGCAACTCCAATCATCGCAAAGATAATCTCTCCCTCTAACTCAACTTGAGGCGAAAACTGTTGTGTTTGCAATGCATTCACTTTGTTTTCTAATAAATCGATGCGATTTCTGAAAGTTGCTAATTCTGCCGAAAACTCTGCTTGTAATTTTTGAATGGTAGTTAACGTTTTTCGATTTATTTTACCATTACTGATTAGCTCATTTATGTGTATAATGCAAGCATTTAATTTAGTAGCAAATTGATATCTATTTAGAGTTTGATTGTCAGGATTAGTGTTACTAACGCAATCATATTGCTCAATCAATGCTTGTAGTGTTTTAAATTCCCAACTATCAACACTAATATCCGACAATTGAGAAACTGATGTAATTTTGTTTAATTGATTATTTTCTATTGATACGGGCTTAGTCGTTGCATTAGCTTTATTTATGCTGCTCAAGATAAGGGAAATGATTAAACTAATCAAGCGAATTTTCTGCAAAAAAATTAAACCCATCAATACTATCTCCTGAAAATACTACCAGTTCGCAAAAATAGGGTGACAGATATAGCGATTCTCGTTTGTAATAGACTTTGACCTCTCTCCAAACCTCTCTCCTAAAAGGAGAGAGGCTTTGAATCTTACTCCCCTTCCCTTGTAGGGAAGGGGCTGGGGGTTAGGTCTGTATTGGTCTTTCAAGACGCGATTCATCGCGTCTCTACATGAGGGTTTTGGGGTTACTGTATTGCACTTAAGTCAGAAACCCTATAATTACGAATTACGAATTACAAATTATCCCAAGTCGCTGTTCACACAGATTTAATAGTGCTTCTGTAAAAGGACGACGTTCTGCAAATTGGGTGCTGATATATATATGCCGGACTAAAGTTAGAGCAGTATAGGATTGAATTGCAGTGAGGAATTCATCGCTTGTAAGCTGAATAAATCTTTCAGTTAAAACATTTTCATACTCTTGTAATACTTGGGAGTTACCAAAAGTACGAAGACTGTATTCTTGAATATGACCAATGAAGTTACCGATATCAAGCGCCGGATTACCTTCACAATATAAATCTAGGTCGATGAGATACAAACGAGAATTATTAATAATCACTTGATCGGGATAAAAATCACGGTGGATACCACAATGTTTTATTTCTGGCGTGTTTTTTCCTAAATGATTACTTGCTTCTAATATTCTCTCTAACCGGGATTCCCATTGTGGATATTGTTGCGTAACTAATGGAATCCGCTCATGCAAAATTCGTAGTTCATCTGACATAGTATGAGAACGGCGAGGAGCAATATTAGCTTGGTGCAATTTGTGAGCAGCTTCAGCAATTAGTTTTGCGGGTAAAATACTGTCAGTTTGTGATAAAAATTGAGTAGCAATAACCCCTTCAACTTTACGCTGCAACCACATTTGCCATTCAGGAATTACCCCAACAGGTTCAGGTACAGAAATTCCATCAGGACTATCATCACCAAATCCGGCTGACCATAGAGATTTCTGTAACTCATAACTATGAAAATCCGTTCCCTTAGCCCTAACCTTACCAATCAGCGTAATTATTTGTCCATCATCATGAATCAATTCATATTCAATCAAACAACGCCGCCCCAACTTATGACGAATAACCCGGACTTTTTGCGCACGACAATTTGCAGCGATCGCTAAACACCGCCCAAAACACTCTTCCACCCGCAACCGATCAACCGCATCCGCCAAAAAAGGCATCTTCCCATCACTAAATCCCATACTCTGCGTACCTCTGCGCTTACCTCAGCGTCCCTCTGCGTTTTAAACCCTCAAAGAACCCTGTACTTGATACAAAGCCGCATAACGCCCATTCTGTTGCATCAATTCCAGATGAGTACCTTGTTCCACCACCTGCCCATTTTCCAGATAAAGAATCATATCTGCGCGAGTTGCCAGATAAAGATCATGAGTAATTAAAAAAGTAGTGCGATTTTCCGACAACTGTTGCAGCGCATCAATCACAGCCTTCTCATTCCCCTTATCTAACCCCGTAGTCGGTTCATCTAAAATCAGGATAGGAGCTTGACGGATAGCAGCACGAGCGATCGCAATTCTTTGTCTTTGTCCCCCAGAAAGAGTTGCGCCTCTTTCCCCTACAAGGGTGTCGTATCCTTGTGGTAAAGCTTGGATAAACTCATGAGCGTTAGCTAAACGAGTCGCGTCTTCGATTTCGGCATCAGACACCCCGGCAATCCCGTAGGCAATGTTTTCTCGAATACTAGCAGCGAATAAGAGACTATCTTGCAAAACTACACTAATTTGTGGACGTAATGATGCTAATGTATATTCTCGAATATCCCGCCCATCAATCATTACACGCCCGTCTGTAGGGTCATAAAGCCGTAATAATAGACTGACTAATGTAGACTTACCACCACCAGAAGTCCCAACGATCGCAACTTGTTGTCCCGGTTGAATGTTTAAGTTGATTTCTTGCAGTAGAACTTGTCCTGATTCATAGGCAAAGTGGACGCGATCAAAACGCACTGTACCTCGGAAAATCGGGGCGGGGATTGCATCTGGCAAATCATAGACATCGGGTTGCTGATTTAATACATCTAAAATGCGCTCACTAGAAGCCGCAGCTTTCGCCAGTCGTCCGGTGTACTTAGCGAAGTTCTGAACTGGCTTAAAGGCATTCTTCAGGTAGGTGAGAAATACCAGCACATCCCCAGGTGTTAACGCATCTCGCAGCGCCAGCCAAGAGCCGTACCATAAAACGATCGCTGTTCCCAGTGCAATCACAGCATCAACAGTACGTTCCAAGTGAGCCGCCAGCCGTTGGGTTTTGACGCTTTCTTTGAGACTACGCTGATTTTGTTGAGCAAATACTCGTGCAAAAGCATCTTGCAAGGATAGGGCTTTCACTAATTTAATGGCAGCAATGGACTCAGCCGCCGTCGCCGCCACAGCACCTTCTTGGTGGCGTTGCTTCAATGAGGAATCTTTAATTCGCTGGCTGAGTCGGTTAGTAACTAGCCAAAATAACGGTAGTGTGAATAGTGAAAGTAGGGTCAGGCTGGAATTCATCCAAAACATCACCCCAATCATCCCAAATAGAGTCAGAATGCTGACTACTAGTGGTAATGCTGCCGTAATCATAATTTCTTGGAGACGGCTAGCATCGCTACTGACACGGATAATTAAATCACCGCTACGCGCTTTGGTGTGATAAGCCAAAGATAAATCTTGCAGATGGCAATACAAATGATTACGCACTTTCGCCATGACTCGGCTACCAACTGTTGCTAATCCGACAGTACTCCAATAGGCAGCAAGGGCGCGGAAGCCTGTAATAAGTAAGACTGCAACGGCTGAGAATGTCAGTAATGTTATCGCTTCTAAATTAGCAATGATGGGAATATTATTTATCTTATCGCCACGCAAGAGAACGTAATCAAAGACAAACTTGAGGGGCCAAGGTTCTAATACGCGGAGTCCGACATCTGCAATTAAAGCGATCGCAGAAATCAAAAGTAATCCGAACTGTGGACGAATGTCAGGCCAGAAATAAACCAGGATTCCCCACAAACCAGGAACAGCTTGTTTTGACATTTAGCGTTTCACCTCCATCGGCAATGGAGATGCTATATGGAGAATTTTTTGAGCGATCGCATCCCAAGTATGATGTGCGATCACCGTTTGCCGCGCCGCCTGTCCTAAAGTATGACGGAGAGTAGGCGATCGCCACAATTTTTCTAAAGCCTCTGCTAAAGCGATCGCATCACCTGGAGGACAAAGAATACCATTCACCTCTGTATCAATTAAGTCTGCCAATTGCCCAATCTGACTCACGACTACAGGCAAACCAGCCGCCATATATTCATATACTTTCAATGGTGAGAAGTAAAAATCGGATTGCGCGGCGTAGGGTGCAACGGCGACATCCATTGCTGCTAATAATTGAGGAACTTCATCAGGATTCACCGCACCTGTAAATTGAGTATGAGAATCTAATCCCCGTGCAGCTAATTCCATTTGCAGATTTTCCCGTTCCGGGCCATCGCCAACAATTAAAAGTTTGGCATTGGGAACACGTTGATACAGTAAACTAAAAGCTTCTGTGAGAATTGGCAATCCATGCCACGGTTTCAACGTACCGACAAATCCCACTGTAAAGGTTTCTGGGTGAGTTGTAGGACGAAGGGTAGAAAAGCGGTGAGGATTGACACCATTAGGGATGACATGAACTTTGCTACTGTCTACATAATTCATCAAGTAAGTTTTCACTGCATCTGAAACAGCAATCAGTGCTGTAGCTGCTGAAAAAACTCGATTTGCGACTTCTTCCGCACTTTGGCGATCAATCAAACCCCGATGCTGTGCTTGTTCTGTAATCAGAGGCGAATTTACCTCCAACAAACCCGGAATTCCCATAGCTTGGGCATACTCCATCGCGCTATAACTCCAAAGAGAATAACGTTCATAAATGAAGTCAAAGGGGCCAAATCTTTCCAAATTTAAACGTAAATCAGGATTGAGCGCTAAAGCAACTTGCTCTCGCATCGCCCGTTCTAATTTGGGGATAACTGGGAGTTGATGAACAACAACATTAGCTAAATCTGCGGGTAATTCTCCCCCAATCCGAGTAGCAAATAATGTGACTTGGCTACCTTGCTTTTGCAACGCTCGAATCACCTCTTGGACATGAATCGAACATCCTTTTTGACCAAATACAGGTATACCCGGATCGGCACAAATGTATGCAATTCGCATCTTCACACCTCCTTTACGCTTTTGCGCCTACTTTGCGAGTTCCGCTTGCGGTATGCGTGAGAAATAATTCCCGTAAAATTGCAGTATTGCAATGAATATCAAACTCAGACTCAATTAATTGTCTAGCCTGGGTTGACAACTTAACCCGCAAAGCAGAATTAGTCAGGAATTGCCCAAGTGCGATCGCTAATTTATCAGCATCATGTTGTGGCACAATCAACCCAGTCTCGCCATCACGCACCAATTCAGGAATACCCGTTACATCAGTACTTACACAGGGAGTTCCTAAAGCCATAGCTTCCAGTAAAACTGTTGGTAGTCCATCCCGATTACCATCTTTGCCAATAACATAAGGTGTAGCAAACACAGCAGCTTTCTGTACTAATTGAAACACCTCATTTTGTGGACGCGGGCCGACAATTTCCACAATAGATTGCAGTTCTAAATCTATAATTTGCTGACGCAAAGTCAATTCTAAAGAACCAGTACCGACAATTTGACACTGAAACTGATAATTTCTCTGCTTGAGAATGGCACAAGCATCAATCAAAACAGATAGCCCTTTCTTCTCAATTAACCGACCGACTGAGATAATTAATGGCGGACGTTCAGCCGGAGAAGAATATTGTAATTGTCGTAAATCTAACCCGTTGTAAATGCGCTGAACTTGCTTTGCGGGTAAATTATATGTATTGTGCAGATATCTGAGATTATAGTCACTGACAGTTACGACACTAGCCGCATCCTGTAGCTTACGTTGCATATCCTCAAATTCCACGCTTTCATGAAATATGTCTTTAGCATGAGCCGTAAAAGTATAAGGAATGCCTGTAAAGTGAGATGCTAGCCGAGCGACACTAGTAGCTACAGTGCCAAAATGAGCGTGTAAATGAGTAATGCCTTTGACTCGCGCTTCTCGCGCTAACCATGCGGCTTGGTAGACAGTGCTAGCTTGTTCACCTTGAGCGAAAGCCAGTTTTGGCCAAAAGTCAGGGATAACTTTACTTGCTTCTTGTAACTCTGCCCAAAAATAGCTAGCGGCTGTAGGTGCGAGACTATTGAGTGATTCACTAACCCGCCCTTGAATTGGCCTCCGAATGTAACTTACAGACGCACGGACTTGGGAAATAATATTTTGAAAGTGAGTATCACATAGTGGCCGTAAAGCGAAAATTTCTATATCTAAGCCAGCCGCTTCATGAGCCAAAATTTCATTGACGACAAAGGTTTCAGAATAGCGGGGATAACGTTTGAGAACATAACCAATACGGATTGACATAATTCGTAATTAATGAGGTAAAACTTTTGTCTTTGACCAATGACAAATGACTAATGACAAATAGCTGAGATGAGGATTTCATTAACGAATTGGGGAATGCGGGTAAGTCCTTTGAGATCGACGAAATTACGGACTTGTGATGTCTCTACCTCAAGCTTTAGCCAGTTCGTTAATGCAGTAGGTGTCAGTTGATGTGGGTGCAGTACATCGATTAAGCCTAGTGCTTGTAATCGTTCAGCACGTATTAATTGTTCTCGTCGGGGTTTGATGCGGGGTAAAATTAGCGATCGCTTTGCAAATGACAACAATTCACAAGTTGTATTGTAACCACCCATTGCAATCACACGTTCGGCTTGATTTAGTAACAGCGTTGGCTCGGCTAAATATTCCAACACGCGCAGATTGTCACGTTGCGCTGCATAGTTCTGGATTTTTTGCCGGACTTCTCGCGGCATAAACGGGCCTGTCAAAATGATACCGTTCATCTGCCGTGGTAGTTCAGCATGAGCAAATGTTTCTGCTAACTGCGCTCCGTCTTGTCCGCCTCCCACTAAGCATAATACCAATCGTTCAGATGACAGATTGAGCGATTTAAATGCTTGAACACTATCTAAATCCAGATGCTTGAGGCGACTGCGTTGGTCAAGATAGCCGGTGTAGCGGAATTTGGCAACAGTTTTTGGCTGGAAGTGATACTCTTTTGCTAGGTCATAGATGTTGCGATCGCCATACACCCAAACCTGATCGTAGTAAGTTTGAATCGCCTCTTCATTAGCTGCTCGCTTCCAATCTCGACGCACAGAAGCGGGTTCATCTAAGATATCCCGTAAACCTAAAATGCAGTGTGTTTTTCCTTGAATACGCAAGTAATTTAGGGTTGGATCTAGCTCTCTGACCGCTCCTCGCGGTACATTATCCACAATGAAAATATCAGGTTTAAATGTTTTGATGGTGGTGAGAATAACTTGCGATCGCAGTGTAATAATTTCCTGCAATGATAGATCCAATCTTCTGGCGTGATATTGCCCATCAATGCTTTTATGCAAAGCCGGGAGCGTCAAACAGTCTACCCCTGGAGGTGTTGGTACATTGCTGGCATCTTGAATGCCACTAATCATTAGAACATCGGTTTTTAGGGGTGAACATCCTAAAGTTTGAGCAATCAACAAATTACGGCGTTTATGTCCTAGCCCCATTGTGTCGTGGGAATATAAAGCAATACGCCACTTCCGAGTATTGCTAGATAAACTACTATCCTCTGAAGACAGGATACTACCCGATGTTCTTATAATTTCTCCAGAGTGGGGTAACAAGTTGTTCATTTGCACTCCTGACTAATTTTTCCCACAGTATCTAATCCCCTTTTTATCTAGCAATCTGAAATAATTCATTGAGAACACATGGTTCTATACCCAGAGCTAAAGTTTTCATTGATACTGATTTTGTTCCACCCTCTACCTTTCTTTGTTAAAAATTTTGTGTGTCACTTAACTTGAACTTAACGTAAGTTTAACCAGGGTTTTATGAGAAGACAATGAAGGTTACATGAGAACTTTCTCATGTAACCTTCACCAGATATCAAATATTGCCTATTCGCTTTCAAAAACTATTTTTACTCGTAACTCTAATTAAAAAACGCAGACCTTCATTTACTGCTTCCGAATTTGGAAACATTTCTGCAACATCAGGTTCTAAAATAACTGTCAATTTTTCAATATTATTAAAATTGTCTTCACTAACTATCACATTATTATTCGTCAAGCCATGCTTTGATTGAGTTTTATTCTGTATTATGCTTGTTTGGGAAAATACCGCATTTAATTTATTAACTAGTGATTCCCAACTACTAACTTTCAGGTTAAAATGAGCCTTTGCATTTCGTAATGTTTTAAACTGTTCTTTCAGAGTATCGACAGTATAAATATGCTTCGGAGATACCTGTTTCTCTGCATTCAGGTCTGACTCAACCATATCAACTACTTCATTAATAAGTCGGTCATGATTTTCGGCAATTTGAGCAGCAGCCCCTAAAATCCGAGAAGTTGCTTTTATCTGTACATCAGTCTCTTGTTTAAGGCGATCGGCAATACTGCGAATTTGATCTCCCAGCCCCACTTTACCTTGTTTTTGAGTAGCTGGGAGTGATTTTTTGTTCATGAGTATACTTATTTATTCAGAAAGTATGTCTTTAATTGCCAACCAGATGCGTTTAAACTTTTGTACTAAACCTATAGGATTGTTAGTTGTTTCTTCTTCCACCGAATCAACTAGAGATTGAATTCGATCCATACGCTCTGCGACAATGTAAAGACTGTTTACTGCTTCATCCTTACTTTCTAAAGATTCACGCAATAGCACAACCATCTGGGAAATTTCCCGTTTTAGTTTTTCATTCTCGGCTTTGCGACGAGTTTCCCATCCCTTAATACTAGCTTTGGAGCGACGCTCATGTTTGAGTTCTGCTTTAGTCTCATTGTATAAACTCAAATACATTTCTCGTTCAGAGTTTACTGCTTCATATTTAGTAATAAATTCAGTCGCCCTCGCTTTTTCTTCATTGTAGAGACAGAGCGTTTGCTGATGACTTTTTTGCTCATCAATATAAAAGTTATAATTTTGAGTTACTCGCTCTTTTAGCTCATTAGCTTCGAGTTGGCAAGTTTGAATCTCTCGCTGGTGAACATGAACTAGCTGCGATATTTTCGCTTTTTCTTCTTTATAAAGGCAGAGCGTCTTTTGATAATTTTCTTGTTCATCAATATAAAAGCGATAATTTTGAGTGACTTGCTCTTTTAGCTTATTCGTTTCGATTTGGTAAGTTTGAATTTCTTGCTGAACATGAACCAGTTGGGATGCAGCTTCCTCATTTTCTTTCGCACGTTGTTGCCATTTATCGCGTTCAGATGCAGCTTCCTCAAGGTTGAGGCGAACAGTCATTAATGAAAGTTTAAGCTCATGATAAGGAGTTGGTTCTTTCTGCTTTGAGCGAGGATTATTCACAGCGTTATCATAATTAGAATCTCTGCGATCTGCTCTCCTCATTGCCATAATTTAAGTTCCTATGTAAGTATAAATATTTAAATATAAGTATTCAGTTTAGCCGAGATGAACTCATTGAAGTGTGATCTTGGTTCTACTGATAATATGATCTCAATCTGGATTGGAATATCTTTTATTCTGTCTCAAGCGCTCAAATTCCCAGACATGCGATCTTAAAGTGGCTAAAAACATTGTGCTTTATAAGAAAGCTAGGCTCCAAAAAGTGAAGGGAAATAAGCCTTAAAGCCTCGTACCAAAGTCATCTCTATTTTGTCCGCAAGCACAACCCTGACTTTTCACGTCATGTGGAAAAGCTCATGAAAGACCTAACCCCCTAGCCCCCTTCCCGACACGGGAAGGGGGAAAATTCAAAGTCTCTCTCCTACAAGGAGAGAGATTTAGAGAGAGGTTTTCCAGATCCCGTGAAAAGTCAGAAGCACAACCCCGGTTAAAGTACGCTCTATAATCGTTAGCATTGAGACAAATGGCAATAATTTATGATTCAAGCCTTACGCAAACTAGTTACATTCGATGAATTTGTTGCTCAATATCCTGACAACACAGGAAAACATTATGAATTGCATGATGGAGTAATTGTAGAGATGCCGCAACCCACTGGCAACCATGAAGAGATAATTGTATTTTTAGTCCAGCAATTTATTCTAGAATATAGTCGCATCAGCCTACGCTACGGCATCCCAAAAACAGCATTAGTCAAACCGCCTGAAAGTGAATCGGCTTACTCACCAGATGTGCTGATATTAAATCTCCCTAATTTGGTAAACGAACCTCTGTGGAAAAAAGAATCTACTGTAAGCCAAGCGGAATCAATACCCTTAGTAGTTGAGGTAGTTAGTAGCAATTGGCGTGATGATTATTTAAAAAAAGCTGCTGACTATGAGGCTGTAGGCATCCCAGAATATTGGATTGTAGATTATGCTGCTTTAGGCGGTAGGCGATTTATTGGCAACCCTAAACAACCAACTGTCTCGCTCTACACTTTAATTGAGGGAGAATACCAAGTTAGCCAGTTTCAAGATACCGATCGCATTATCTCACCTCTTTTCCCAGAGTTAAACTTAACCGCCGAACAGATTTTTCAAGCTGGTGGATACCCTGTATAGGCTTGCAGTGCTAGAAAAGAGCGATTTCTGTTACAGACGAAATTTGTTGTCGCAGATTCTTCAGCAAATCTAGAGTTTTTTCGTAGGCAACTTTCTTTCCTTGATGTTCATAATACTCAGATGCTTTTTGCAGATCAGCGATCGCAGCTAAATGATATCCTAAGCGATAATGAGCTACTCCCCGATTAACGTAAGCCTCGGCATTACTGGGGTTCAGTCTGATAACTTGGGAAAAATCACGCACTGCACCAAAGTCATCTCCGTTTCGTCCGCAAGCACAACCCCGATTAAAGTACGCTCTATAATCGTTAGCATTGAGACGAATTGCTAGATTAAAGTCGAGCATGGCTGTTTGGATATCTTGCAAGACAAAATGCGCTAAACCTCGGTCATTATAGATATCTGCAAGCAGTAAGCTAGTAATTCGGGGAATTTGAGTTAAAGCTAAATTAAAGTCAAGAATTGCCTCCGAGTCTTTCCCCTCCCCAGCACGGGCTAGCCCGCGGTTGTAGTAAGCTCGAAAATCGTAGGGTTTAAGTGCGATCGCTCGATTATGATCGACAATGGCAGCGGGATAATCCCCTTGTCTGTAGAGTGCCAAACCCCGGTTCAGATAAGCCTCAGAGTTATCTGGTGCAAAATTTATGGCTTGAGTACAATCTGCGATCGCTTGATGGTAATCTTGTAGTTGGAGATAAGCAAGACAGCGATCGCTATAAACCACAGCAAAATCTTTCTCAAGTTCAATCGCCTGGTTGAAATTCTTTATTGCTTCCTGATAATCACCATGCCGCATCTTATCTACACCCAACTCCAAGAAATCACCCGCTGTGATTTGGGTAATAAAAATGGGTGAAGAATGTGCAGGTAAAGTCAAAAAAGTGAGAGGGAAAGCAACAATTACACTAATCAATAATCGCCAAAAATTACTCATAATACCAAATTAGGATAGGTAATATTACTTGATATTTTTGGAACAATCTTTTTGCAAAGACTCGTAATCCAAAATTGGTATAAGCATCCTATTTGATAATTTCGTCAGCAGCAAAATTAGCGGGGCTTTTTGCCCCGCTAATTATTAATTCTTGAAGTTAGATTTTAGTCTACTTCCAGCCATTATCTGCTTGTGAAAGCACATAAGCAGTTACATCTTCAATCTGGTTAGCTTTCAAACGACTGCCGAAAGCGGGCATGGCATTTTTACCTTTTGTAACTTGGGCGATAATCGCCTCTGCTGAGTACATACCATACTTTTCTAAAGCATCCTTCTTCAGGTTCTTCGGAGCTTGAACCAGATTCTTACCTCCTGCGTGACAAGAGGCACAATTGGCACTAAATACTTTAGCTCCACTAGCAGCATCTCCTGCCAAAGCTGGACTACTGAAGGCAAAGGTGAAGATTGCTATGCCTAACAGCATCACTGTAATCATTTTTTTCATTTCGTGTTCTCTCTGCAATAACGGCTTATTCGGTGCAATATCTTTCATAATTGTCAGTTGAGCCGTTGCCATAGTCAAACGACAAGCTGTCAAACTTCGCTTGAAAGTTTTTGGATTTCTAATCTTCGAGGTTTGTAGTAAGCACTTTAGTGCTTATACCAAAAAGTTATAAAGATACACTTAAATTAATCACAGGGCTTAGGCAAACAATAGCCGAAAAGAATGATTTTCAGTTAGGGGTAATTATTAAGTGCAAGCTTACTGAAAATTGGTATTAGAAAATAAGGACTAAAGTCCTTACTACAAACTTGCTTACCACTACTATTGCTAATTACGTTAGCGAAGTAGAAGCGTTATTATCAATTGTGAATTCTTTTAACAGATCCCAATTGAGTAAGCGCATCTTCTGTGACGCGACAAATTCTCCAATCATCTAATATAGATGCTCCCATACTACGGTAAAATGCTTGGGCTGACTCGTTCCAATCCAAGACACTCCACTCTAACCGCCCACAATCACGTTCTACAGCTATCTGGGCTACTTTAGTCAAGAGAGCTTTACCAATACCTTGCCTACGATATTCTGGTAAAACAAATAAATCTTCCAGATAAATTCCTGGCTTAGTCAAAAATGTTGAATAATTATGAAAAAATAGGGCAAAACCAATAGCTTGATCCGCAGATTCTGCTAATATTGCCTCTACATACCTCCGTGAACCAAATAAATGCTCCTTAAGTGCCAGAGCATTGCCAGTGATAGCGTGAGATAATTTTTCATACTCAGCAAGCCCTTCAATTAATTTAAACAGTACACTGCAATCGGCTGGTTCAGCACAACGCACAATCAAATTGCTACACGAAGTCATTAGTCTATAGTCCATAGTTCATAGTCCATAGTCTATAGGTAACTGTGCAATTTGTTTTGAGTAATGACTAAACGAAAGCCGAAAAAAGGTACAAAACGCCCAGTTTTTGCGAATTGCGAAGCTAATTAAGTCAGGTATTGTATCTCTATCTTCATCAATGTAATTAAATCAACCAACCTTTTAAGCGTTTGGCTATGTGAGGACGCCGCAATTTCCGCATGGCTTTGCTTTGAATTTGGCGCACCCGCTCACGAGAAAGATTGAACATATTGCCAACTTCTTCTAAGGTACAGGGTTCGCTGGTTGTCAAACCATAGCGTAGAGAAATCACATCTTTCTCCCGTGGAGTTAACACATCACCCAAGACTTCCCAAATCTCCTGACGCATCATGTTTTCATTCATTTTTGCTTCTGGAGACAGGTTGTCTTCATCTTCTAGTAAATCCATCAATTCCGTGTCTTCTTCCTTTCCGACGCGGTGGTTGAGAGAAAGTGCTTGACGCCGTAGTTGTTGTAGTTGGCGTAGTTGTTGCACACTAATTTCCAAAGCTTCTGCCATTTCACCTTCGGTAGGATTACGACAGAGTTTTTGTTTGAGTTCTCGTTGTGCTTTTTTTAGCTTGTTAAGCTTTTCAACAATATGAATAGGTAGCCGAATTGTCCGCGCATCGTTAGCTATAGCCCTAGTAATCGCTTGTCTAATCCACCAATAGGCGTAAGTAGAAAACTTGTATCCTTTATCGGGATCAAACTTTTCTGTAGCGCGATTTAAACCCATTGCTCCTTCCTGAATTAAATCCAGAAAAGGCACTCCCCGATTTAGATATCGCTTGGCAATAGATACTACCAATCTCAGGTTTGAGCGAATCATTTTGCGTTTCGCTACTCTACCTTGATACAAGCGACTTTCTAATTGCTTTTCCGTCATTTGTAGCTCGGAAGCTACTTCTAATTTGCTGGGTTCATGTTCCAGTTTTAACTGTAAAGCCGCTTGTATTTCTCTGAATTCTTCTAGAAATCTGACTCGTCGCGCTAACTCTACTTCTTCATCAGGTTTTAGGAGCGGATAACGCGCCATTTCCTTAAAAAACGCGCCGACAGCATCATCATGTTCGGTTTTATTGTATCCCGAAGGACGAGCTGCCGCCATCTCATCCCCCCCGTCACGCTCCTCTGATTCCAGATTTTCTACTACAATTGGAGATTCTTCTTCTGCTACTGCATTTAAACTATCAAGTGATGGTTCTTCGATATCAGCAGCATTCTCCAGTATTTCCATTTTTCCCAATTCAACAATATTCATAGTTTCCTTTAGGGATTGTTGCTTTGTTTGGTACATAATTTAGTTACAGCTACTCGTTTGAGGCTTGGTAGTTTTCCCTAATGGACAATGCACCCGTTTATATAGTGAAATACAGGCTGATGCTAATTTATCTACAGAGATTAGGAGGCAGGAAGCAGGAGGCAGAAGGCAGGAATAACCAACCTTTAAAAGTCCGGGACTTAAGCTGTGAACGCTTTGTATCTCGCAGCACTTTCCACTCGATACAATTGTTCTTTTTAAACTGGGTTTTATACCCAGAGCTAAAGCTTTCATTCATCATTCTTTCCTCCTGCCTTATTCTCTATCCCTCCTGCCTTCTCTGATAAAATTGGCATCTACCTAGCATCTATGGTTAAGGTTCTATACAACCTATAACGAAACTGGTCTTAGCACCCAACAAAACTTTGTTCTTAGGCTCCCAACAGATATATTCTTCATTTTTTTCCGAATTATCAAATATGTCAAACCCCCCTCAAACTTTCTCAACCTTAACAAACATAAAAATCTCAGCTAACCATCCAAATTTCTTAAACTTTCATATATTTTTCTAAATATTTTTAATGTCTTAGGCGTTGGAAGTCACTGGATAAAACAAAAACTTGGTATTAGTGTTATGCATTCCCGATTTCAACTTACCCAGATGATACAAATTACAATAATGGCAGCTTAATTTCGGGATGTTCTTATTTGTATAAAAGCATCTCATAAGCAGAAAGGGTTGAATATCTATCGATAGGCGGAAAAAGGCTACTCCCTATTTAGTAGATGAGTAACTGTTGCAGCAAGAGCCGACATGTTTTTATTTGTATAGTGGGTACCAAATATTTATTGCACGTCTAGTTGATACGAATTTGTCTAGTAGATTACATAAGAGGAAACTTATCAAGTATTATGAAGGATAACAGTATTGAGAAATACCATTTAAATTTAAGAAAGCAAAAAATTAGAGTTGACTTAGCTAGGTTAATTTAGACCAGGGATGTGAGGAAAATATCTAACTATAAAGTCAGAAACTATGTATATTAATGACGTAAATTTATCTCCTTTAGTGGTATCTGAACCTAGAGAATCATACCAGCCAGGTGCAACTCTTAATCGGTGGGTTGAAGTACTGGTAGACTGTCCAGGAAGTACAGGACTATTTACTTATCGATTGCCAGCCCAGTTAGAAATCAAACCAGGGGATATTTTAAGCGTGCCGTTTGGGGCACAACAATTAGGAGCGATCGCGATTCGGTTACTTACACAACCAAATGTCGATTTACCACCAGAAAAAATCCGGGAAGTAGAAGATATAGTCAGCGTTGGGTTTTTCCCAAGTGCTTATTGGGAATTACTCAATCGAGTAGCTGCATATTACTATACGCCGTTGATTCAAGTAATCCGGGTTGCCCTACCGCCAGGGTTGCTGGGGCGATCGCAGCGTCGTATCCGCCTTGTGAGAGGCGAGGGGGGGAGGGGGGCAGGGGGGCAGGGGGGCAGGGGGGAGTCGTTATTTACTGGGATCTCCTGAACCTTTGGCTTTTCTGACTCCAACTGCGCGGCAAGTTTGGGAACTTTTGCAAGGGCAGGCAGCGGGGGACTATAGTTTTGTCTATCTCCAACAAAAAGTAAAATCTGCTTATCGGGGAATTCGGGAGTTATTGCGATTTGGTTTAGTGGAAAGCTACTTAGAACCGCCACGACTGACTCGACCAAAGTTGCAAAAAGCAGTTACCCTCACAGGTACAGTTGATCGAGATTTAACCACTCGCCAACGAGAGATTTTGGAAGTGCTGCGGCGGCGTGGTGGAGAGTTGTGGCTAAATGAATTCCTACAGATTTGCAAAACAACTACTCCTACCCTGAAAGGGCTGGAGGAAAAAGGCTACATCGTCATCGAAGAACGGGAAGTATTGCGAACAGAACAGGGGCCAGCTTTAGTAGGCGATAGTGCTAAATCCTTAACTACTGCCCAAGCTAGCGCCTTAGAAACAATTCAGACATTAAATGAATTTGCTCAAGTTTTATTGCATGGGGTGACAGGTTCAGGAAAAACCGAAGTATATTTGCAAGCGATCGCACCTCTCCTCAACCAAGGTAAATCCGCCCTGGTTTTAGTCCCAGAAATCGGACTTACACCCCAGCTAACCGATCGTTTTCGCGCCCGTTTTGGCAATAAAGTCAGCGTCTATCACAGCGCCCTCTCCGACGGTGAACGTTACGACACTTGGCGACAAATGCTTGCTGGAGAACCCCAAGTTGTGATTGGTACCCGCAGCGCCGTTTTCGCCCCTTTGCCCAACTTGGGTTTAATTATTTTAGATGAAGAACACGACAGCAGCTTTAAACAAGACTCCCCCATACCCACCTACCACGCCCGCACCGTCGCCCAATGGCGAGCCGAATTAGAAAATTGCCCCTTGGTGTTAGGTTCCGCTACGCCTTCCTTGGAGAGTTGGGTAAGCGTGAGGAGGCAGGAGGCAGGGGGGCAGGGGGCAGGGGGCAGGGGGAGAATTCGTAACTCCTCACTCCTCACTCCTCACTCAGCACTCAGCACTCAGCACTCAGCACTCAGCACTCAGCACTCATTACTTAAGTTTGCCTGAGCGCGTCAACTCCCGCCCTTTACCGCCTGTGGAAATAGTTGATATGCGGCAAGAATTGCAGCAGGGAAATCGTTCTATATTTAGTAGATCGCTGCAAACAGCTTTGCAAGAGTTGCAAGAAAAAAAACAGCAGGGAATTTTATTCATCCATCGCCGGGGACACAGTACTTTTGTCTCTTGCCGCAGTTGTGGATATGTGTTGGAATGTCCGCACTGTGATGTGTCGCTGGCGTATCACCACACCGAAGAAAAAGCGCCGGAATTATTGCGGTGTCATTATTGTAACTATGCGCGATCGCATCCTAAATTTTGCCCTGATTGTAGTTCCCCTTACCTGAAATTTTTCGGTAGCGGTACTCAACGAGTCACCCAGGAATTAGCGCGACAGTTCCCAGAGTTGCGCTTGATTCGTTTTGATAGCGATACCACCCGCAACAAAGGCTCACACCGGACTCTACTTACCAAGTTTGCCAACGGCGAAGCGGATTTATTAGTCGGTACGCAAATGCTTACCAAAGGTTTGGATTTACCACAGGTGACACTTGTGGGCGTTGTCGCCGCCGATGGATTGCTAAATTTATCAGATTATCGCGCTAGTGAACGAGCATTTCAAACCTTGACTCAAGTCGCTGGACGTGCTGGTAGAGGCGAAGATCCCGGTAGGGTAATTGTGCAGACTTATACTACAGAACATCAGGTAATTGCAGCAGTGCGATCGCACGATTATCAATCTTTCTCTGAAGCTGAGTTAGAACAACGCCAAGCACTCAATTATCCCCCTTATGGGCGGTTAATTTTGTTGCGGTTAAGTAGTCTCGACCCGATTCAAGTGCAAAATACGGCGCAAATTATTGCCACAGCCTTGAGTACAGAAGAAGAATTCGAGATATTAGGGCCAGCACCAGCGAGTATTTTACGGGTAGCTAATCGTTATCGCTGGCAGATATTGATTAAATTTGACCCCGATGCCTTACCAAAGTTACCAGATTGGGAAGAAGTGCGATCGCTTTGTCCTTCGTCTGTGAGCTTAACTATTGATGTAGACCCGATTAATATTATGTAACTACATCGGTAAGGTGAGAGTGAACGCCGTTTGACCAGAAGGTGTTAAATCAAGGGTGAGATCGCCACCATGTGCGCGGGCAATTTCACGGGCTAGGCTCAGTCCCAGTCCAATTCCTTCTATCTTGCGGTTACGTGAGGGATCACCGCGATAAAAGCGGTCAAAAATGCGTTCACGTTCACGTGCGCCGTAGGCATTGCTCACTGGAATATCTTGGGATGCATTGGCAATAGTAACGTGGAGAGTTGTGGGAGTTTGATGAGCGCGAATCTTGATCCAGCCGTTGGCGAGATTGTATTTGATAGCATTACTGAACAGGTTTTGCAAAACTTGAATTAAAAGATCGCGATCGCCTTTTACCCGCAAACCATCAGTAAAGTCAGTTTGCACAGTCAAGTGGGGAGCTAGCATTTCCACATCTTCTAGCATCTCCATCAGCAACTCAGACATATCCACCTCAACCAGATACAAGCTCATTTTTCCCGCATCTGCCAGAGATAGCAGCAAGAGTTTCCGCATAATTCCACTCAGGCGGCGCACCTCATCCAACAGATTACTTAAGCGCTGTTGCACTTCACTACCGGGATCAACCTGTTGCAGTGTTCGTTCTAGTTCGCCTTGCAAAATAGTTAGTGGGGTTTTCAGTTCATGAGCGGCGTCACCACTAAAGCGAGAAGCTTGGGTAAAACTGCGTTCCAAACGTTCTAGCATTTGGTTAAACACCTGAATCAGTTCAACAAATTCAACATCAGTTGTCCCAATGGGAATTCTTTGATCTAACCCTTTGACAGTCACCTGTTGAATAACGCCCGTTAATTGATGGATGGGACGTAAAGCACTACCAGAAACCAACCATGCTCCCACCGCAACCAGCAGAAGCGCTCCCGGAATTGAAACCAAAAAGATATTGCGAATGGTAGCCATTTCTTGATCGACGGCTTGCAGACTCACAGCAATGGCAATCTGAACATTGGGAAATTTAGTTGCTCCAATCCGCCAAGCTGTTGTTTCCGTCTGCTCAGTGACGAATTGAGGAGGACGTGGACGAATCAGGCGTGGCGGCTCGAAGGATGGATTTGTAATGGGCGGAAAAGGTGGTGGTTCTCTAGGAGGAGGTGGTGGTAAAGGTGTTGACTGAAGACGTTGAACCAGCAGACGATTCACCTTGAAGTCGGGTAGGGAGTTAGATTCATAAAGGATGTTGCCGTTTGCATCAAGCACCAGCAAAGCGATGGGGATTTTTATATTTGTTCCGCCACCGAAGGCATAAGGTAATGAGTCTGCGTAAAGCTGCCATCGTTCGCGATTGGGTGAACGATTTGCCCGCATCAAGTGATTTAATAATTCTGCATCTAGGCGGCTAATCTTGGCATTGTAAATCTGAAACCAGGAAACTGCGCCAAATCCGACTAAGGTGCTACCAGCCAAAGCCGCAGACAACAGAGCAATACGGAGTCGAAAGGAAGGGAGTTTCATGAGCTAGAATCCGCCTTGCGAAATCTGTATCCAACCCCTCGAATGCTTTCAATCCAGACTGCTTCATCAATGGGGTCAATCTTTTTACGAATTCGCTGGATGCAAACATCCACGACGTTGGTATTGGGGTTAAAGTCGTAACCCCAAACATGTTCCAAGATTTGGGTACGGGTGAAAACACGTCCGGGAGAGCGCATGAGATATTCTAGAAGATTAAACTCGCGACTGGTGAGTTCTATCGCCTGGCGATCGCAAGTAACTTCTCTGGTGATGCGATCGAGTTTGATAGGGCCAACGCAAAGCAGATTTTGGCGTTCGCTAACACTCCGGCGCACAACGGCATGAATTCGAGCCGCTAATTCTTCCACAAAAAACGGTTTAGCGATATAGTCATCAGCTCCCAAATTCAGCCCTTCCAAGCGATCATCTAGTTCATTCCGAGCCGTCAACAAAATCACCGGAGCATTCCGACCTTGCCGCCGCAATAGTTTTAAAATTGATAGTCCATCCTTTCCCGGCATCATAATGTCGAGTACGATCGCATCATATTCGTTATCTAATGCCCGCAGATATCCTTCATCACCATTATCGCAGTAGTCTACGACAAATCCCTGCTCCTTTAGTCCAGCCCGGACAAAGTTAGCAATTTTCGCTTCATCTTCCACAAATAGAATATTCACAAGCATTTATTAATTCATATATTGTTCCATTCTAAATTCATTATTTTTTTGTTCAAATTACAAAACTGTAATTTAGAAAATAGGGGAGCTGTAATTTTGAGGTGGCTCAATTAGAAATATGAACACCCTACCTTTTAAAGGTTGATTTTTATGAATATTCGTCGAATCTTAGCCGTAGCAGCAATTCCTTTTTTGATTGGTACATTCGGTTTCATTACACCCAATCAGGCAAATGCCGCTAATCCATCTCATCGGAACGTACAGATTTCACAACAGCCCAACAGACCGCAAATATCTGATAAAAAACCAAAAGTTAGACATTCCAAGCCCCGTCCAAATCAGAAAAAGCGTTCTCTCCAACGTCCCCAAGCCCATAATCAGGGCGCGGTTCAAAACCGGTTAGGACAGAATAATCGTTAATTAACTCATCCCACAGCTACGAAAACATCGCAAGTCTTTCCGACACACTCTTGCGATCGCTTGTTTTCTTGAATTGCCGTGATGAAATTGAAGTCATTAGTCCCAATCACCAAGGACTAATGACTATTTTGAAAAGACTTAATTAGAAATATAACTTTTGGAGATTTAATGATGAATATTCGTCGATTACTAGTGGTGACAGCGATTCCTGTTTTGGTTGGCACATTTGGTTTTATTTCACTCAATCAAGCAAATGCTGCTAATCAATTCGATCAAATTGCACAGGCGCAACTACCGCCTAACCAACCATCAGACAAAAAACCACACCCACCTCGACCTGATTTTGCAGCTGCTGCGACTAAGTTAGGAGTTACAGAAGCACAGTTAAAAGCTGCGTTGGGAGTTCCTGCCAATCCTCCAAATCCAGGCGATCGCAATCAACGCCCACCTCGACCTGATTTTGCAGCCGCAGCGGCCAAGTTAGGAGTTACAGAAGCACAGTTAAAAGCTGCGTTAGGATTTCCTGCCAATCCTCCCAATCCAGGCGATCGCAATCAGCGCCCACCTCGACCTGATTTTGCAGCCGCAGCAACCAAGTTAGGAGTTACAGAAGCACAGTTAAAAGCTGCGTTAGGAGTTCCTGCCAATCCTCCAAATCCAGGCGATCGCAATCAACGCCCACCCAAACCCGATTTTGCAGCCGCAGCCGCAAAACTTGGTGTCACTGAACAACAGTTAATCGATGCATTAGGCGTTCCACCTCATCCTCCTGGCGATCGCGGAGCCTCTCATCACGAAAATCGTCCTAATCAACCAGAATAGCTGAACATTATGTAGATTAAGGAGAAATTCAATTATCCATTAATCGCATAACAATTTGATAACAGAATGCGACGACCATTTGTAGAGACGCGATTCATCGCGTCTTGCACTTACAGCAGAATCCAGGAATCATTCAATTTTGGATTTTAGTCAATGAATATATAACACCTAATCTCTTCCTTACGAGGGAAGAAAAAAAATAAGCTTTTGTGCAGGCAAAAATTAAAAGTATGTTTTTGCGTTGCTTCTCTCTATTTCTTACAGGAGAAGCTAGTTACGAGAAATCTGTAGAACTGTTGTTAAAAAAGAAAAATTGTTTGACTGTCTTGCCAAAAAACCGTAACACCTGATGAGAGAATAAGACACTATAACAAAGCGATCGCTATTTGATTGTTACCAAGCCCATTAATCAGACCTGATTTTTTGAGGTCAAAGAGAAAAAAGCCTTATTGGGCACAAAGTAAAAGGTTAGTGCTTTAAAATACTCTTGACAGCCAGCCTTTATTAAATAAGTTTTGTGTAGAATTTGTTGGTGAGGTTATTTACCTGATTTTCAATTGCAGCAACCCAGGTTTCATTTATGAGTCAGTCTTTTTCTCAAAACCAAGCAAGACGAAATCGTAAACAAAGACTGTGGCAGCAAAAATGGAGTTTAAAGACTAAAGCGATTGTTTGGGCACTAAGTATCAGTGTCCTTCCTGTGGTTGCAATTGGAACAGCTACTTACTACTATGGTATTAATTTAATTACCAAACAAATTCCGCAAGTAAGACTTGAGAGTGCAAAAAGTTCAACAGAAACAGAACTTGCTCTACAGAGACAATTATTACTCCTGTTAACTGGTACAGGAGTAACAGCAATTTTGGCAGGTGCGATCGCTGTTTTTGTGACTAATCGAGTTATGAGTCGAGTCAGCAAGGCAGCTGCAATTTCTAATACCATCAAAACAAAGCTACGTCCAAATAGTGAGTTTACTGAAGTTTTCATCGCTAACCAAGATGAATTAGTGATGTTAGAAAGAAACATCACCTTATTCACAGACCTGCTTTCGGTTTTGGTACAAGAGAAAGAAGCCGAAGCTGATTACTCCCAGCTATTGATAAAAATTACCCGCTGGATTCGAGAATCATTTAATGAAGAAGATGTTCTCAAAACTACCTCAGAAGAAATTCGCAGAGCTTTAAGCATTGATCGCGTAACCATCTTTTGTTTCAACTCCAACTGTAATGGAACCTTTATCAGCGAATCAGTAGCACCTGGTTTACCGAAAATCTTAGGGGTTACAGTCTCAGATCCTGGGTTCGAGGCAGGGTATGTAGGAAAATACCAGAGTGGTAGCATCCATGCTATTGATGACATCCATAAAGCCGATCTCAGTGATAGTGATATTGACTTGCTGGAACAATTTGCGGTTAAATCTCATTTAGTAGCACCCATTCTCAAAGGCAAACAGCTATTTGGTTTATTGATTGCACATCAGTGTTCTAGACTTCGCTTTTGGCAGCAGTCTGAAATTGATTTGTTCGCTCAGATAGCCATGCAAGTAGGATTTGCCCTTGACTACACCAAGCTTCTAGAACAGGTAGATACCAAAGCAGATAAAGCTCAGTTATTCATAGAAATTACCCGCAGCATTCGCCAATCCCTCAACGAAGAGGATGTCCTCAAAACCACTGTGGAAGAGGTTCGTAAAGTACTGAGTACTGATCGAGTGCTGGTTTATAGCCTTAACACTGATTGGTCTGGAATCATCATTGCCGAATCAGTGGTTCCAGGTTATCCCAAAGTTTTGCGGTCTGAAATCCAAGACATCTGTTTCGGTCAAGGTTATGTAGAAAAATATCAGTCTGGTCGCGTTGTAGCCACAAACAATATTTATGAGTCCGGTTTGGCTGATTGTCACATTAACCTGCTCGAATCCTTTGCTGTCAAAGCAAATTTGGTTGCCCCCATTCTCAAAGATGAACAGCTATTTGGCTTGTTAATTGCACATCAGTGTTCTAGACCCCGTGATTGGCAACAGCCTGAGATTGATTTATTTGCCCAGCTAGCAATGCAAGTAGGATTTGCTCTTGACCACGCCAGGTTGTTGCAACGAATCGAGGCTGAAGGTGTGCAAAGCCGGTTGTTGGTGGATACTATCGGCAGCATTCGCCAATCGCTCAATGAAGAGGATGTCCTCAAAATTACCGTAGACGAGGTTCGTAAGGTACTGAGTACTGACCGAGTGATGGTTTATAGCTTTAATGCTAATTGGTCTGGAACTGTGATTGCCGAATCAGTTGTTCTCACCTACCCAAAAGTTTTACGAGCTGAAATCCAAGACCCATGTTTTGGTCAAGGTTATGTAGAAGAGTATCAGTCTGGTCGGGTTCTCGCAATCAACAACATTTATGAAGCCGGTTTAGCTGATTGTCACATTAGCTTACTCGAATCCTTTGCTGTCAAAGCAAATTTAGTAGCCCCCATTCTTAAAGATGAGCAGCTATTTGGCTTGTTAATTGCACATCAATGCTCCAGACCTCGTGATTGGCAACAATCTGAGATTGATTTATTTGGCCAAATAGCCATGCAAGTGGGATTTGCTCTGGATCATGCCAGACTCCTGCAAAGAAGCGAAGCCGAAAGGATGCGAAGTCAGTTGCTAGTGGATATTATCCGCAAGATTCGCCAATCGCTTAACGAAGAGGATATCATCAAAACCACTGTGGAAGAGGTTCGCAAAGCACTGAGTACTGACAGAGTGCTGGTTTATAGTTTTTACGCTAATTGGTTCGGAATTATAATTGCCGAATCAGTGGTTTCAGGCTATCCCAAAGTTTTGCGATCTAAAATCCACGATCCCTGTTTTACTCAAGGGTATGTAGAAAAGTACCAGTCTGGTCGCGTGGTCGCAATCAACAACATTTATGAGTCTGATTTGGCTGATTGTCACATTAGCTTACTCGAATCCTTTGCTGTCAAAGCAAATTTAGTCGCACCCATTATCAAAGATGAGCAGCTATTTGGCTTGTTAATTGCACATCAGTGTTCTGAACCCCGTGATTGGCAACAGCCTGAGATTGATTTATTTGCCCAGATAGCGATGCAAGTAGGATTTACTCTCGATCATGCTAGGCTCCTACAAGCGTATCAAGCTGCTGAAGCTAATGGTGAATAGCTATTGCAACCCGCAGATCCCCGACAACTTTTACGGAGTTGGGGATCTTTCTATCACGAATGAGCAAGGAACAATAGACTATATATTTTCACGTTAAACTTAGTGTCATTTTTGACGAAGAAGCTGCCAGAGCGATCGCTAATGGTAAAATTCGATGTTCCTGAACTTGAATCCTAGCGTGGAGTGTTTCTGCTGTATCATCCGGCAAAACTGGTACTGCGGCTTGCATCAAGATTGGGCCACTATCCATTTCTAGACAAGCTATGTGCGCTGTACAACCAGTGATTTTTACCCCAGATGCCAAGGCTTGTTCTACAGCATGGATTCCCTTGAAACTAGGTAACAAACTAGGATGGATATTAATAATTTTGTCAGGAAAGGCATCCATGAAAACTGACGTTAATAATCGCATCCAACCTGCCAAAATCACCCATTCCACATTGTAGTGAAGTAATGTCTGCACAATTTGATCATCAAATTCTTCTCGGCTTTGATAGTTGCGGTGATTTAATAAAACAGCTTCTACACCTCTATTAGCTGCTCTTACGGCTGCTTTCGCCGAGGGGTTATTGTAAATTAAAACTTGAATTTGGGCATTTAGCTGTCCATCTTGGATAGCTTGAGCAACTACATCAAAATTGCTGCCATTCCCAGAAGCCATAATTCCCAGTTTTAAAGGGGCGACTTGTTGGCATACATCGCTAATGCTGGGAGAAACCAAGCTAAGGGCAGAATCAGGGCGGAGGGTCATAACAGCTAAGAAGGAAAATTATAGATGCCAAAAAAATATACTAAATCGTGGTTGGATAATGATACAGTAGCAGCCTGGATTTTTATGACATAAATAGGTAGAATTTGATCCTTTGAATTAGCGATGTCTAGGACTGGCTACGCCTACGCTTGATGAAGTTAGAGAGACGCGATAAATCGCCGTCTCTACAGGGAATTTACCCGTAAATTAGTTCTTGACAGACTACTATTCCGGTTGATAGAGATGATATTCTAAAGCTTGGTATAAAGGAAACAACACAGAGATTAAAGCCGCAGAGGATTTGATCGCAGCACAGGTGAGTTAAATGGCGAAGGTAGCATTGCTGATTGGGGTCAGTGAGTATGAACCAGGGCTGAACCCTTTGCCCAGTGCAGTTAGAGATGTGGATGCAGTGTACGAAGTACTGCTGCATCCAGAGATGGGCGGATTTGCTGTGTCAGATATTACCCGGCTAAAAAATCCTGAGCGACAAGTTGTAGAAATTGCGATCGAAACGCTATTCTCTGGACGACACAAAGATGATTTGCTGTTGCTGTATTTTTCGGGACACGGCATCAAAGACGATCGCGGCAGGCTGTATCTGGCGACTAGCAACACTAGTAAAAAATTGATTCGCTCAACGTCGGTGTCTGCCAATTTTATTCACGTTCACATGAGCGAAAGCCGCTCCCAGCGGCAGGTGGTGATCCTAGATAGCTGCTTTAGTGGCGCGTTTGCCGAAGGGATGTCCGCCAAAGATGACGGTATGATTGACATCCGGGAGCAGTTGGGCGGTGAAGGACGAGCAGTATTGACTTCTTCTACTTCGACTCAATATTCCTTTGAGCAAGAGGGGCAAGATTTATCGATTTACACTCGTTTTTTGATTGAAGGTATCAAGTCAGGAGAAGCCGATCGCGATCGCGATGAGTTTATTTCCATCGATGAACTCCATGAATACGCCAGTCAGAAGGTGCGAGAACTTCAACCTGCGATGAAGCCGGAAATCTATGCAATTCGAGAAGGCTTTAAGATTCAACTGTCAAAGGTGGCTCCGGGTGATCCTAGACAGCGATATCGTAAAGAGGTAGCGCGATTTATTCATCGAGGCGAAATTTCTCTTGTTGGTCGTCGGACATTAGATTATCAGAGGACTCGCTTGGGATTGGAGACAACTGAGGCGAAGGCGATCGAAGATGAGGTGTTGGAACCGTACCGCAACGAGTTCCGCGAAAAACTCCAGCAGTATCAGCAGGTGTTCACTGAACTACTGGAGCGAGATGAGAGAATTACCGATAGCGATCGCCACGATCTGCAAAATCTCCAACAAATTTTGGGGCTGCGGAATGAGGACACGATGCCGATTGAGGCACTAGTGACTGCACGATTTAAGACGCATCAGCAAAACCTGCAAACATATCAGCAGACGTTTACAACGGCACTGCGACAGGAGTTTCCCCTGAGTACGGCAAGCCGCGATCGCTTACGGCAAACCCAGCAGCAATTAGAACTTGCGGATAGAGATATTGCGGCAATTGAATCTCAGATTACGGCTGAGGTAGAGGCATATCACCAAAAACTCCAAGACTACCAACGGCTGTTTTTTACTGCCACGCAGCGGGAATATCCTCTCAGCGAGGCAACCCGGACTAATTTACGTCAACAGCAGCAGCACTTGGGATTGACAGATGTAGATGTTGCACCAATTGAAGCGCAAATCACAACACAGATTGAAAGCTATCATCAAAAACTTCAGCAGTACGAACAGGCATTTGTGAAGGCGACGCAGCGCCAGCATTATCCTGATGATGTGATGCAAAAGCAGTTGCAGGAAACCTGGCAGACGTTGGGGTTGAGTGATAGAGATGTGGGTGTGATCGAGAGGCGGATTAATGCGGAGATTGAAACGTATCAAGCAAATTTGCGGCAATATGAGCAGGAGTTTACAGAAGGTGTTCAGCAAGAATATCCGCTCAGTGCTTTCAAACGCTCTCAACTAACGCAACGTCATCAAGCGTTGAATCTGACTGCTGAGGATGTGACTGCAATTGAAAATCCAATTATTGCGGCTATAGAGGAACATCAGCAAAAGCTTCAGCAGTATGAAGAGGTGTTTAGAGAGTCAATTCAGTTTGAATATCCTCTTAGTGATGCTACTCGTGAAGAACTTAAGCGCTTCCAACAAATTTTAGAACTAAATGATGTGGAAATAGCTGAACTTGAAGCAATTATTATTCAATCATCTTCAGAAGCAGAAGACCAAAAAGAGCAAGAGAGAATCAGACAGCAACAAGAATCTGTACGATTGAAGCACCAAGAGGTAGAGAAACAACGGCAACAAGACGACGCAGAAAAACAACAAAAATTACAGCAGTATATTCAGCAGCCAAGCCGTACTCAATTAACTCCAGCGACTCAAGAGCGAATAACTCGACAAAAGTTTTTGAAGTGGGCTGGCTTGGGAGGTGTAGGTTTGGTGACAGCAGTAGTAGTCCGTGAAATTTTTAAGGGTGATGAAACGGTAACGGTAGATAAAAAGGGACAGATAATTAAACGAGATCCTACCAAGCAAGCTAAGTTCTTTAAGGAGGACTTAGGCAATGGCATAACTTTAGATATGGTTCAGATTGTTGCTGGTTCATTTAAGATGGGTTCGCCACCCAGTGAAAATGGTCGAACCAAAGCTGAAGACCCACAGCACACTGTGAATGTGCCTGCTTTTTTTATAGGCAATTTTCAAGTGACTCAGGAACAGTACCAGCAAATAATGGGCAGCAATCCCTCCTCCTTCAAGGGGGCAAAACGTCCTGTAGAGAAAGTATCCTGGAATGATGCAGTGGAATTTTGCGAAAAGCTGAGTCAAAAGACTGGGCGTAAATATCGTCTACCTAGTGAAGCAGAGTGGGAATACGCTTGTCGTGCAGGAACAACGACACCATTTCACTTTGGCGAGACGATTACAACTGAGTTAGCTAACTACAATGGGGATTACACTTATGCTTCTGCACCAAAGGGCAAATTTCGCCAAGAAACAACAGAAGTAGGAAGTTTTCCACCCAATGCCTTTGGATTATACGACATGCACGGGAATGTCTGGGAGTGGTGTCAAGATAGTTGGCATGACAACTATAAAGAAGCGCCTATTGATGGAAGTGCATGGATAGATAATGATAATAAATCTCCATTGCTGCGGGGCGGTTCCTGGCTCTACGATCCTGACTACTGCCGTTCCGCGTGTCGCTACTACGACACGTCGCGCGACTTCCACAACTACGATATTGGTTTTCGTATTGTGTGCGCTGCCGGGAGGATTCTTTAGTAGCCCTTTATACTCTAGCTCTTTAGCCCTCCGTCCTTATTTCCTTTACCCTTTTTGAGTGTAGCGGAACGGAACGATCTAATTTTTTTGAAAAAACAGAGTTGTTGAATTCAGAAGTCAAAAAGTGACATGACCAGAGTTTATTTAGACACAAGTATTTATAACCGCCCTTTTGATGACCAAACACAGCCAAAAATATTTTTAGAAACACAAGCTGTCATCTTAATTTTACAAATTGTCGAAGCAAAATTAATAGAATTAGTTAGTTCTTCAGTTCTAGAATATGAAAATAGTCGCAACCCTTTTCCTGTAAACCAACAGTCAATGGAGCAATACCTACAAATAGCTACATTGAGAGTATTACTAGATGAAAACATTAGAGTGAGAGCAAAACAACTGGAACAACAAGGGATTAAAGCCATTGATGCTCTCCATGTTGCTTGTGCCGAAGCTTCTCAAAGTGATTAATCTCTTATCACTTGTGATAAGAGATTAATCAATCGCTGTCAAAGTTTAACACTCAAAGCAATCAACCCCACTGATTTTATTTTGGAGATGGAAGATGACAATTAAAGTTATTAACGAACAGCAAAATTTACAAGAAGTAATGCAGGTACTCTTTACACATTTAGAGCCATCCAAGGTAATGAAATTTTGGGCAGCTTGTAAATTAGGCGAAGGTGATTATTTACAACTAAAAGAAAAACTATTTTCTCAAGATAACGTTGATAGTTTGTATGAAAAAATCCAAGCCTATCAAAACATAGAATGAAACTATAGTAATCCGATTTGATTCCTGAAATTATCTGCGTAGGTAGGGAACAGGGAACAGAAAAGAAAGGTATAGATGTGTACTGAATCTTGTTCAAAAATCAAATAGGAGTCCTATAGAAGAAGAATTCAGAAGCAAAGCCGGAGATGCTGTACTTACGGTCATAATTAAGCCAAGTGGAGATAATTATGAACCAAGAGCAAACCCCAAGCGATCGCCTCAGAAGTTCAGCTATTCCACAGTATCGATTTACTGACTATCGATGAGCTTCCATATATGCTCGCAGTAAGGTATTGATGTGCGTTTGATAACCCTGTCCTTGCGATTTAAACCACTCTAATACATCACTGTCAATGCGTAACGTCACCTGTGCTTTCTTTTTTGCCGCAGGTAAACCCCGTCTAACTGTAGCCTTGGCAAACAGTTCTGGTGTAATTTCCGGGCAATCTGATAAATCAATGTCTTCATCGCTCATAGCATCAAGCCGTTGCCAATCAGTCTGAGAATTGCTCGAAATAGATTCGTTGCTCATATTTGGTTGCCTTTCTTGCAGAAATAATCCGCGTTAAATCATCACGATCTTGTATGGACAACAGCAACGACTCGCCCTTGCAACAAGCCAAACGTGACGAAACGCTGCTCTGCGTAGCTGTAGCGATCGTCTTCAACCGTCACCGTATCTCCATAAAATACTTCTGGGATATCGATAAAATCGATTCCGTGCTTGCGAAGATTGCTAAGACGTTTTGTTTCATCCCATTCAAACTGCATCACCAAAACACAGCTACGCTTACCTAATTGTAACTACAATTTGTAATTACAGCAACTTAGCCAATCGCACCTGCTGGGCTACGAGATTAAGCTAGAATATTAGTAGGAATTATTTTTGTTACTAATTGGTAGGAAGATGAATGTAGAAAAACTCTCTATTTCCTTGCCACCGTCTTTAGTGGAGTTTGTCGAAAACTACAAGCGCAATAAAGGTTGTAAATCTCGTTCTCAAGTAATTGAAGAAGCATTAGAATTGCTGCGAAACCGAGAATTAGAGGCAGCTTACCGAGAAGCGTCTGCTGAAGTTGATAACGATTGGGATGTGACAATTGCAGATGGTTTAACAGATGAAACGTGGTGATATTTATTACGCAAATCTTAGTCCGGTGATGGGTTCAGAAATGGGTAAACGTCGTCCAATACTAATTGTCAGTAATGATATAAGTAATAGTGCTGCTACCACTGTGACAATTTTACCGCTTACTTCTAATGTGAACCGTGTTTATCCCTTTGAAGTTCTGCTTAATCCAGAGATTAGTGGTCTAACGAAGCCTTCTAAAGTACAGGCGCAGCAAGTGCGAACAATTTCTAAGCAACGAATTACTGGTGAAGTATTAGGTAGTTTAAATGAAGAAATGATGGTACTAATTGATGCGGCGTTAAAATTGCATTTGGGATTGGTTTAAGTTTGCAAAAAAATAGCGATGTTTAAGTAAAGACTCCAACTAGAGGTAATTATGAACCAAAAGCTTACCCAAGCGATCGCCTTAGAAGTTCAGTTATTCCACAGCATCGAACAGAAAGAAAATTTTCTCTTTTTACTTGGTGCTTTACTTGCTAAAGTAATCAGCCTTCAAAAAGCCGCAGAAGTTATGCAACTAGAGCCAGCAGAATTCCTCAAAATTCTAGACCTGATGGGTATTGAATTTTCTTACCTTTCTGAAGAAGATGTTGCTTTAGAAAAAAACTGGTAAATGAATGCAAATTATTCTTAATTCATCACCAGTGATTTTTCTAGCTAAACTGAGCTACCTGAATCAATTTATCGAATATCCTGATGATTTCTATATTCCTCAATCTGTTGCTGAGGAAATTAGTGCTAAATCAGATCCAGCTAGCCAAACCATTCAAACGCTAATCAAAGCTGGTAAACTTCAAGTTCGCACATCCAGCCTTATAACCCTCCTCAACAGCTTAAATCAACGATTGGGTAAAGGAGAATCGGAAGCGATCGCTTTAGGGATTGAGTTGAATGCAGATTATGTTTTGTTAGACGACTCGACAGCTAGAAGAGAAGCTAAAAGACTTGGTTTGAGTATCAAAGGAACGTTAGCCGTTATCAAAAAGATAAACAAAGATGGCAAAATTAGCATTGACAGCCTAGATACTCTTTACCAAAAGATTATTGAAATTGAGTTTAGGGTTAAACGGTCTTTATTTGATCAAATCTTTTCTGAAGATTGAGTCTGACAACTAGCTCATCTATGAACCAAGAGCAAACCCCAAGCGTAGGCGTAGCCCGTCGTAGACATCGCTAATCCTGTAAGAAATCAAGCTCAGGGTAAGATCAGGGCGGAGGGTCATAACAGCTAAGAGGGAAAATTATAGATGCCAAAAAAATATACTAAATCGTGGTTGGATAATGATACAGCTGCCGCCTGGATTTTTCTTACACCAGCACTAATTTTACTGGGTGTTTTTATCATTTGGCCGATCGCCTATTTGTTCTACCTCAGTTTTACCGCTGGTAGTTTCACCTTAAAAGGTACTTATTGGATAGGCTTAAAAAACTATTGGCGCTTGCTACTCAACCCCGACTTCTGGCAAGTTCTGGGTAACACCTTTTATTTTACTGTTGCCACCATCATTCCCACTTTAGTTATCTCCTTGGGATTGGCTGTGCTATTAAACCGCTCCATTCCCTTGCGGGGAATTTTACGGAGTGCCTATTTTCTGCCTTCAATTATTTCACTTGTGGCAGCTGGTTTGGGATTTCGCTGGCTGTTTCAAACATCAGGGCCAGTTAACGGACTTTTAGAGTTTTTTGGCATTCCAGCCATACCCTGGCTAGGAGACACATTTTGGGCAATGCCGGTACTTATTTTAATGAGCATTTGGAAACAACTCGGTTTCAATATGGTGGTTTTTTTAGCCGGATTGCAAGCAATTCCTCCCAGTCGTTATGAAGCAGCAGATTTGGATGGAGCAAATGCTTGGCAACAATTTTGGTATATTACTCTGCCTGGATTGCGCCCTACTTTGATATTTGCAATCATTACTACCGCGATTTTTACATTGCGGAGTTTTGAGCAAGTTTATGTGATGACTGGCGGTGGCCCACTGAATTCAACTAATTTGCTGGTTTACTACATTTACCAAGAGGCTTTTGGTCAATTTGATTTTGGTTATGCCGCCGCCGCCGCGACGGTGTTACTAGCAGGGACGCTGGTACTAGTTTATTTGCAACTGCAAACTTGGGGAGAGGAGTAGGGGACTTTATGGGTAGAGTATTCACTAATTCTGAATTCTGAATTCTGACTCCTGTTTTACTTTTTATATAGGCTGCGATATTCCCAAGGATTCACAAATTTAGCATCACTCCAAACGCCAAGCCGTTGTTCCTTTGCTTTAGCTTCAGCTTGTTGAACTAAGTCTTTGCTAGGACATTTGTTTAAATAGGGGCGATACACTTTTGCCAATCCTTCTTGCAACAATACCTGTTGCACAAAAGTGCCATTTTGTAAACGAACTTCTGCAACTTTGCGTCCATAGCGATCGCTATCGGTGATATTCAGAGTCACGCGATCGCCTCCTTGTTGCACTAGTTGTTGAACCCGTTCTTGGGCTTTCACACCCCAAGTAAATTGATTGCGATCGCTAATACGTTTACTCTGCTTTTCTTTGTTGGTATGAGCTATCTCTGGCGCATCTACACAAGCAAAGCGCACGGTAAAATTTTTACCATTAGTATCTTTCACCACTAAAGTATCACCATCACTGACTCGATCAACTGGTTCTCCAGAAGTACCGATAAAGCGATCGCAGCCTACCAAACCCAAAATTATGATAGTTGCACAAAGCCAAAATCGCACTGATTTAGTTAATTTCTCCATCCAAATTTACCAAATTATCTCTGTGGAATCGGACACTATACACTAACTTAATTACTCGAAATTACTATGGTGATAAATAGTACCACCGGGTAATGTTGCCTTTAATTGTATTGTGTCGTTTAAAATGCAGCTATAAATATAAAAAACAGAGCCTACGCACAGCAGTAGCCTGATTGTCTTGGAAACCTACACTGTATGCTTTACATCAGTGTAGGAGTATCTCACTTAAACTCTGCGATCGCAATATTTGTGAAACTGAATTTATTCAAAAACTTTGACTCTCGACCCCGGCTGATAATTGCTGTTGGACTCGCTGTATTAGTTTCAGTAATCCTTCCGGCTTGGCTGCACTTACCCATTCGCATTCTCTGTGCTTGGAACTCCGGCATTGACTTTTTCTTAGCCGTGACTTGGTGGAAAATGATCAAAGCTAACCCAGAAAAAATTCGCCGTTATGCTGAGAGTGAATATGAAGGACATTTGGCTATATTCATGCTGGTGATTGCTGCGGCTTGTGCTAGTGTTTTAGCCATTGGGTTTTTACTAACTGATAAAAAAGAGTTATCAACTATTCTACTTACCCTACATGTCATACTTTCAATTATGACCATTGTCGGTTCTTGGCTATTAGTGCATACGATGTTTGCAGTACAATATGCACATAGCTATTACAAATATATTAATCGTAATAATAGTAAAGAAATCACCGGAGGTTTAGATTTTCCTCATAACGACTATCCAGACTATTGGGAATTTTTATATTATTCTTTTGTAATTGGCATGACTAGCCAAGTTTCCGATGTGCAGACGACATCACGCGATATGAGGCGCTTGACTCTGTTACATGGCGTATTATCCTTCTTTTTCAATACCACTATTTTAGCTATGAGTATTAATATCATTGCATCGCTGATTTAAATAATAGACAAGAGACGCGATGAATTGCAGACAAGAGACGCGATGAATCGTAGACAAGAGACGCGATGAATCGCCGTCTCTACAAAAGACTGATTATTGTAGAGACGGCGATTTATCGCGTCTTTGTACATTACAGTACAGTGTGTTAGGGGTGTCACTAAATTAACTCGCATCTTCCCAATCACTGAGTAACTCATGCTGTTGTGCTGTTTTCTTACATTTGCGAAATGGTATTTTAGGAGTACCAATATTCATGCTAGGAAAAGACTGTTTTTTCGTCTTGGTGGGTCTATTTTCTTTTGTTGTTGAACTGAACTGTGGGGTTTCCATTGGTAAATAAATTTCTGATTAAAACCTGAGAACCAATGTATAACATCAATTTCCAAACGGCAAATTTCTTGAGAGGGATAAAAAATACATATTCCGCTCGTAAAAGTATATTTTGTCAACTTCAATCATCCACGGCGGCTTTCAAAACACCACATCTTTACGCAATTTGAGATTTTGAATGCGAGTATCTTCGGCGGGTGGCACATCCCTCTGAGTAAATGGAATCTGCTTAAAGTTAGCAGCCAGATATTCTGCTAATGCATCTTGCTCAGAACCATCAGCAGCAAAGGTAGCTAAACCTGTGCGTTTGCTATTATCAGCATCTTTTGATGTCAAATCAACCCGTTCTCTTTTGGGAAAAGGATAGCCATCACCACCACCTGCTAGGAAGTTGAGGGTAACAGTGCGGAAGATCCGATTAGAGTCACCCACTAACTCGGCATTTTTAACTACTACATCAATAATTTTGCCTTTTCTATCTTTGATTGCCAGGGATTTGACACGCTTCCCGGCTGGCAAGTTTGGGTCAAAGCTAAAGGCTAATCCCGCTACTTGGGGAAAACTGCCAGGAGTAGCACCGGGTGCTATGGCCGCTACACTGTGTTCAATCACCGCTAGTAGTTCTGTTGCATTCAGAGTAACTAAAGTCAAACCATTGTTGAACCGTAAAGCATTGATGATATCAAGTTGGGAAATTTCTTTTTCTTTCTTACCTGCTACAGGATTTGCTTGGGGTGGCAGTTTGATAACATCCTGTGAGCGAGTCGAACCTGGGGGAAAGGTATATATACCGATATTGTCACGGATACCACCGCCATTTTTGATGGAAATGACAGTTTTAGGATCATATCGTTTGGCGATCGCTAAATTAGCTTCGGCTGTCAAATTCCCGAAATTGGTTTCTTGGGTGCGAACATCACCCCGCCAGCCGTTCAGGAAAACGTTGGTTTTCCCAAAAATCAGACTATCTTGGGCAATAATCACTTTTTTGAGTGCTTCTGTAATGGCGACAATTTTGGCATCGGGTTTCCCACCTACAGCTGCTACACCTGGGGAATCAGTCGCATAAACACCACTGATTTTGGAGTCAATATTTTTAGGAATAATCACTCCATTGGCATCAAAGTTAACTACTAAACGACCAACATAGCGATAGTTTCCATCGGTATTAACTACGGCTATGGGATTACCATCTGCTGCTTTTTTGAGGATTGGATAAGTTCCAGCAGATTTATCACCCACTCGAAGACGGTCTGTTTTGTCGGCTAGTAAGGTATTGGAACCACCAGCAACAATAATATCTACTC
The DNA here is from genome assembly GCF_014023275.1 of Nostoc edaphicum CCNP1411. Classification (NCBI taxonomy): domain Bacteria; kingdom Bacillati; phylum Cyanobacteriota; class Cyanophyceae; order Nostocales; family Nostocaceae; genus Nostoc; species Nostoc edaphicum. Next base: position 2,338,081 of record NZ_CP054698.1, on the reverse strand, counting down.
CTTTGAGTAATTCTGCTAACTTTTGCTCAACAGCAATTTGTTGCATGTGTGCCAACAGAATGACTTTATTAATCTCTGGGTTTTTTGTCAGCAGTGTATCAACAGAAGTTTGAATTTCAGCAGCTAAGGCGGCGATGTCTGCGGCATCACGGTCATTAAATTCTTTAGGTAAGACAGTCACACCACCGGGAGAAGAAATAGACCGCAGTGTGGGAGTTGTCGCCCCAACTACACCAATTTTTTCACCATTGACGGTAATGATCGTGCTACGGGCAATTTTATTAGGGATTTTACTTGCCTCTTGACCATCAGCAGTAACTAATTTTGCCAGGTCTTTATCAGTGCTGAAGTCTATATTCGTGCTGAGATAGGGAAATTTTGTACCTGGGTAATCTTCTTGAGGGCGAATTAAATCGGCAACAACACCCGTACCTAAGTCAAATTCGTGATTACCAAAGGCGATCGCACCAAACCCAAGAGCATTTAAAATTAAAATATCTCCTCGTCCTTGTCCACCAAACACTGTGTCACTGGCAAATAAGAAGGGACTGGGAATATAAGCATCTCCAGATGAAAGGATTAAAGTATTGGGATAATCAGGTTTGCCGTCACGATTAGCATCTTGATTTTTGAGTGCATTCAACACCGCCGAAAAGTTTGGCACATCCTTCAGCGCTGGGACACCTGCTTCTTGGTCAGAAGTATGTAAAAGTTGCAGTGTGAACCCTGACTTATGTGCTGTTTTAACTTGCGCCACACCAACAGTAGTTCCTACAAATAAAAAAATGCTAGATGTAATTAGCCAACTCAACTGGCTAGCACTTAAATCTCGGCACATAAACCGATTATTTGGTTTTTTTACTTGTTTTGACATGAGGTTATTTTTGTAACTTAGCAAAATACTTGGTCACCATTGCTAAATGCGATCGCAGCATACTTATAAATTTTAATGGGTAGGGCAGGGATATTTCTATCCCTTTCCCCCCGACAAACCGGACAAGCAAGTTAACCAAGCATCCGGCTTTAGCAAATCCTAGAGCTACCAAAGACTCAGTTCATCATCGAGTTCAGAATTGAGTTTCTGTACAATATAATGTATTTGTTGATGACAGTAATAATGCACTAGTTCCAAATTAGCGTAAGTATCGTTACCACCTTGATGACAAGGAATTATATGGTGCTTTTGTATGGGTTCATCATTGAGTAATGACTCCCCGCATACAGGACATTTAAATCCTTGTTTTTGGGCAAGCTTCTGGTAACTAGGAATTAAACTTTTAGATTTAATATTCTGACGGTTTTCCCAATAAGATTTTAGCTCTGGGTCATCGGTAGAATAAGCACCCTTAACCATTGGATGCCTCCTAATATTGAACCAGCTAAACTTGAGCAGATGTTTTCCCGTGCGCTTATCACCAAACACCCAGTAATCGCTTCTATCAAGATTTAGCCTTCCCCAATAACGACGGTTACACCAAGATTGATTTTTTCTTGGCGTGCATTCTTTTGGCATACCTTCTCTCCCTAACAAACATCCATCTATCTAAAGAACTGAATATTTGTGAGGAAACTACAGTCCGATAATAGTTAGCTATTCCCCGAATAATTGGGTTTAGCTTGCCTATGACAAAATCAACACTACAACTTTTATTATCAAGCCATACTTGTTTGATTTTATCCCGGATATTTTGCAAAGATTCAATGCTTGGTTTGATTAATACTTTCCTACCTGTTTTGGTAGTGGAATCAGGGTATTGTCTGATATGAAAGCCTAAGAAGTTGAATCCATCCAACAGCCGTACTATGTGGGTTTTTGACTCCGATAGAGTTAGACCGCGAGTATTCATAAACTCTTGGAGGGTGTCATGTGCTTTGACAGCATCTTCCCGACTTTTGCAGAACACCACCAAATCATCGGCATAGCGCACAATACCACGGTCGCCAATCGTATGACCGTTTTTATCGTACTTGATACCGAGGGCAGATTCCATACCATGCAAAGCTATATTCGCAAGTAGAGGTGAAATAATTCCACCTTGAGGTACTCCAGCATTGGTATTATGGAAAACACCTTTATCCACATATCCCGCATTCAGCCATTGTTGAATTAATTTTCTGGCTGGAAAATTACCAATGGCATTAATTAGCGGTACATGAGAGATGTTATCAAAGCAACCTTCGATGTCCGCGTCTACCACCCACTTTTTAGTGGAGTTGGCTTTTGACATTGAATGTATCCTTTCAATCGCATCATGGCATGACCTTCCCGGTCTAAAGCCGTAGGAAGTGCGCTCAAAGTGCACTTCCCAATAGGGTTCCAAAGCATTTTTGACGATGGCTTGGAGACATCTATCGACAATACAAGGTATTCCGAGTGGTCTTTGTTTTCCATTAGATTTACGGATATACACCCGCTTAACTGGTAACGGCTTCCAAGGAATAAATTTGGTGAGGATATCCACCAACCACCCTCTAGCTGCCGGGGTTTTTACCAGTAATCTATCTACCCCTGCTGTTTTACTGCCTTGGTTTAGTTGCGTAACTCTTCTAACGGAAAGTACTATATTAGAGTAGCTACGCATAAGTAGCTTTTGAAGGCTGCCAACCTTTTTCAAGTTACCGCCAATGGTTGCCTTGAAAATTCTCTGTCTTAGTCGCCTAACTACTCGGAACGCGTTTCTCCAGTTGACGCTATTCCAGTCAGTAGTTCTTCCGGTTACGTTCACAATTTTTAATTGCACCTAACTTTTCCCGAAGAAGTTCGGTTTCCATTGCATTAGACTTCAAGGGATTCACTCGCCACACGTCAGCACTCTTTCAAGTTGGTCATTTGACCTATCTGCCCAGTTATGATTTCCTGTTGCCTTTCGACATAGCAGCATTCGCTTCTTGTGGCATCTTACACCCACTGGGGGATTAAAGCTGGATTACTCCAATCTCTACTTTTGACATCGACCTAGTTCAAAGACCCCATTGGGGTTACTTCGTATCACACGCGAGAGATGCAACTAGCTTGGGTTCCCTCTATACACCGGGGGTTCAAGGTGTCTACTGATTCTGAGGATTGGGCAGAATCACTTTACCCCTTTTACCGTCTCAGCCGTTTTCGGTAACTCCTCTTCACGATGCCTCAACGAGGATTCACATCTGTTAACCCTGTCTAGTTTTACCCTAGCGCTTCACCTAACTGTGCGGCTTGCTGATGTCGCGCATTTTACCCTCTAGCTCTGAAACATCGCAGTTACCCGCAATGCCCCTTCGGGCGGGTACTGGCTTTTGACACTTGCCACGAGTTTTTCATCAGAACTCACTCTCTACGTGCAACCGATAGTCGCACCCATCCCCGTGAGGGGAAGTTGATGAAAAAGTCAAAAGCAGGCTTTGAAGTTATCTTAGTCCAATGGTTTCCATCCCCGTGAGGGGAAGTTGATGAAAAAGGCTTGGAATGGTTAAAACAGAAAGGTTTTTCAACATTTGTTTCCATCCCCGTGAGGGGAAGTTGATGAAAAAGTGTTGTTTCTTTTCAAAAGACCCAAGAATAAGAAGAAGGTTTCCATCCCCGTGAGGGGAAGTTGATGAAAAAGTTGTGAAGGCACCAACCGGGACAGAAAAGAAGACTGTTTCCATCCCCGTGAGGGGAAGTTGATGAAAAAGTGGTAGTGAATTCTTGAAGGAATGTGACTACGGAGTTTCCATCCCCGTGAGGGGAAGTTGATGAAAAAGGCTACTCTTCTAGAAGTCTTATCACAATTAAGCTCGTGAGGGGTCAATCTGAGGGGGTCGTTTTTCCAGGGGAATAGTTGATAAATTCTTTCAATAAAACTGATTCTGACACACCTCAAAGGCTTACTCAGCAAGCTATCTGAGGGGGTCAACGAAAGAATAAGGGTTTCAGCCGTTGCCTGACCCCCTCAGATGCTTATCAATCAATGACTAATTTATAAGTTTGTCAAATGATTGGGAGTAGTTAGAAACACTAGCTTTAAAGTTAGGTTTATTAATTTTTCATGGTTCAGTAAATTTAGTAATCAGCGTATAGAAATCTACTAAAAAAGTCAAGGTGAAGTATAAAGTATAAAATCACTCACTCCACCTAGTAGCTCATTTTAGTCATAGTCTAAAGTTGATTTCGCGCTTTGAGTTGCAGATATCGCTCAACCAACTGATCGGCAATTTGATTTGCTGGTGCATCTAGTACCAATACACCTTTTTGTTTCAGTTGGGCAAAGGCTACTTGTCGTTGCATTAATAAATCTAATGCCACTGCACGTCCATAAGCACCTGCAACATCATCTGTGAAAGTGTGTGCTAAACGATCAACTTGCGGATCTCGCAGAGTTACGCAAAATGGCAGATAGCGGGGTGCTAGTTTCGAGAGTGCGGCTAGGAGTTCTGTAGAGGCAGTGACATCAACTAAATCGGTAATAACTACTACAAGCGCCCTCCGAGTTTGTCGCTGCAAAACATTTGTCACCGCCCCCAAATAATCAGATTCAAACAACACTGGTTGAATTGGAGTTAGCCGATCAATTAGCTGGTTCAAATGATTTTGACCGCGTTCTGGGGGAATCCACGTATGCATCTGGCGGTCAAATACACCAACACCCACGCGATCGCCTCGATGTAAACCTGCCAAAGCTAAGGATAAAGTTGCATTCAAACCCCAGTCAAAGCGCTGCAAACTCTGCACTTTCGCCGTCATCAACCGTCCGCGATCGAGTAAAATCAGTAACGTTTGTTCCTGTTCTGGTTCTAGAACCCTCACCAGTGGCGTTGCATTACCATAAGCGCCAACCCGACGGGCGGTAGCTTTCCAATCAATAAACCGTAAATCGTCACCAGTACGATAGTTTCGCAGTTCGGCAAACTCTGTACCAATACCAGTTTTGCGAGATTGGCGGATTGATCCCGATGATTGCACTGTCAGACGAATTGTGAGCGATCGCAATCCCACTAAATCAGGATAAACTTTCACTGGTAAACTTTGGGAAATTTGCCAATCATCCCAAGCTAATCCCCAAAGTCCCAACTGTCGGACTTGAATATTTCCCCAAGGAAACTCTCCCCGTTGCGTCGGGTGGATAGTATACGTTAATTCCTTAGTGCTGTTACTAGGAACAATTGCACTCAGTGCAGGTGCAGACACGCCAAAACCTGTTGGATAATAGTCGCGGATTTCAATTTGGGCGTTAGTGTTTTGTGAAGTCACTTTTAGCACCACAGGATTATCCCGCCCAATGGATAATCGTGACGGTAATTCGCGGGCAATTTGCACACGAGAACGCCGCACCCGTAAACCATCTACAATCATCAATCCTAGAACGATGGCATCAAATAGCACAGTGATGACGATGGTTGCTCTGATAGTGGGAAATAAGGATAAGATCGGGGCGTAGGCGTAGCCCGTCGTAGATATCACTATACCCAAAACCAACAATAAATAAACTCGTCTGGAAGGAACCATTTTTTATAGCGAGAAGTTAGGAGTTAGATTTTAGGAGGCAGGAGGCAGAATTAACACACGTTTAAAAATGTGAAACTTAGGTTGTGGAGACTTTGTATCTCGCTGTACTCTACTCTGTTCCCTTCTTCAGTAAATTTCAATGTAACCGAAATAGGAAGACTTGCTAAGAGGTTGTTTGAAAAGTCTAAATTATTACTTGCCTCTGCGACTATAAGTCGCTGCTACACATACAAAACCCGCCTACGCGGGTTATAAGTATGACTTTCTTAATTAAGAATTACGAAATGCATAATAGAACGAAATTATCGATTTAACTGAGGAAAATCTACAATTTATGAATAGCAAAACTAAATTATTGACTTTTATCACAGTAATACTGGCAGTTTCTTCTTTGACTGTCAGCACAGTTGTAGCAAAGGCAAAACTAACCAACCAGTCAAAACTTTTTATCAATGGCATCGGCACAGTAAAAGTTGGCATGACTGTTACCCAAGCAGCAAAGGCTGCTGGTACTAAGCTAGTGGGCGATCCACCAAATAACAATTGCTACTATGTTAAGCCACAAAATGAACCCAAAAATCTTTCGTTCATGGTGACACAAGGTCGCATTTCTAGAGTAGATATCCGGCAAAATACTCAGATTACTACCCTCAAAGGTGCAAAAATTGGCGACACTGAAGCACAAATCAAGTCTCTTTACCCAGGACAAATTGAAGTCACACCTCATAAATACGTCCAAGAGGGACATTACCTAACTTTCATCCCGAAAGATCGCACCGATCGCAACTATCGTGTAGTTTTTGAGACTGATGGTAAGCTTGTCACTCAGTTAAGAGCGGGTAAATTGCCGGAAGTTGAATATGTTGAGGGCTGTTCTTAATTTTTGAGGCTGGGCATTACCCAGCCTACTAGACATCTCCAAAAATGATGTGATATCTTCCAAGCTAGTAGTCTGTCAAATTCATTTTGACGGTTAGAGAGACGCTATAAATCGCCGTCTCTACAAGGAATTTATCCATCAATTATTTATTGACAGACTACTAGCTTCAGACTCTCCGCTTGTGACATCGATCTGAAGGTTATCGAAATTAGCGATCGCTTGTTGTAGTTTATCCACAACTTGATTGACAGAAATACTACCTAAGTCTCCAGAGGCGCGGGTACGGATACTCAAGGTGTTGGTTTCCACTTCCTTAGCTCCCACCACTGCCATTACGGGTATTTTTTCTTTCTCTGCATTGCGAATCTGTTTACCCAAGCGATCGCCACTGGTATCAACTTCTGCACGGATGCCTAACGCTCTCATCTTCGTCACCACATCTTTAGCAAAGTCTAGCTGTGTATCACCCACAGGTAGTAATCTCGCTTGCACTGGCGCTAACCACAAAGGAAAATCGCCCGCATATTCTTCAATTAAGATCCCAATCAACCTTTCCAGTGAGCCAAAAGGCGCACGGTGAATCATCACTGGGCGTTTGCGAACACCATCTTCGGCAACGTACTCTAACTCAAAGCGTTCTGGCAAATTGTAATCTACCTGCACAGTTCCTAATTGCCACTCCCGATCTAGGGCATCACTAAAGATAAAGTCAAGTTTGGGCCCATAAAAAGCCGCTTCTCCAATCCCTTCAAAGTGTTCCATCCCCAAAGTTTCAACTGCACGGCGAATTGCACCTTCGGCTTTGTCCCAAATTTCATCAGAACCGATGTACTTATCACTAGCTGGATCGCGGAAACTGAGTCTAGCTTTAAAGTTCTTCAGTTGCAGACTATTGAACACCGACAAAATCAAATCCACCACATTGAGGAATTCACTATCTAGCTGTTCTGGGGTAACGAACAAGTGAGAATCATCCACTGTAAAACCTCGCACCCGCGTTAAACCGCCCAATTCCCCTGATTGTTCGTAACGGTAAACAGTACCAAATTCTGCCAAGCGCATCGGCAGTTCTCGATAAGAGCGTAACTCACTCTTATATATTTGGATGTGAAAAGGGCAGTTCATCGGCTTCATAACGAAGCCCTGTTCCTGTGCGGCAGCTTCCTCATTATCTGCCATTAAGGGGAACATATCTTCTTTATATTTTTGCCAATGTCCAGAGGTTTTAAATAAATCTACTCTGGCAATATGAGGCGTTACTACAGATAAATAACCCCGTTTTAACTGTTCTTGCTTGAGGAAGTCTTCTAAAGTACTCCGCAACAGAGTGCCTTTGGGTGTCCACAAAGGTAAACCCGGCCCTACCAGATCGGAAAATATAAATAATCCCAGTTCCTTACCAAGTTTCCGGTGATCTCGTCGCAGCGCTTCTTCTTTGCGTCGCTTATACTCAGCGAGTTGTTCAGGGCTTTCCCAAGCTGTGGCGTAGATGCGTTGTAGTTGGGCTTTGGTTTCATCCCCACGCCAATAAGCGCCAGCAACGCTTTCTAGTTCAATTGCTTTCGGGTTTAATTCACTGGTATTTTCCACATGAGGCCCTGCACACAAATCCCACCATTCATTCCCCAGGTGGTAAATCGTGATTGGTTCCTCTTTGATATCTGCCAGAATTTCTAGCTTGTAAGGTTCGTTAATTCCCTGAATCCGGCGTTCGGCTTCTTCTCGGCTGACTTCTTCCCGAATAACCGCCAGTTTGCGATTGATAATCTTTACCATCTCTTTCTTGATGGCTTTGAGATCGTTTTCGCTAAATGGTTCTGGACTGTCGAAGTCATAGTAAAAACCATTTTCAATCCAAGGGCCGATTGTAACTTGTGCCTTGGGAAACAGCTTTTGTACTGCCATTGCCATAACATGGGAAGCAGTGTGGCGAATCTTTTTTAAGTTCTCCGATTCGCTGGTACGCGGTAAATAAATTTTTTCAACTTGTTCTGAGTGTTCTGACTGATTAGATGATTTTAGCGACATTGGCTGCTGAACTGTTGGCGAAGTGATTACAAAAGATTTATCTGAATCTGTAGGCTTATTCAACTATAACGACTTTGATTTTCGCCAGTTCAGCTTATCAAAAAAGAATTCTAAATTCAGAATTAATTGGAGTCCGACTGGCGGATAGGGCAGTGTAAACCCGGATTTCTCATAAAGGGAGACGCTACCGCCATTGGTATCAACTTAAGGTAAAAGCCAGTCTAGAAGAAGCTTTTAAAGATCATATCTGACCTCGTTCCCAGTCTCAGACTGGGAATGCCATCCTAAAGGCTCCGCCTTCCTTACTGGCGGCAGAGCCGCCATGAGTAGCATTTCCAGGCAGAGGCTGGAAACGAGGTTTGAAAGGAGTTTTAAGCTTAAGTTGACACCAATGGGCTACCGCAAACACCGACGGCATAGCAACTCTTAGAGAGAGTCCCGCGAACGTCTGAATTAAGGGGTTTAATACTCCTCGCTAAATAGGCTTTCTCTTAGTGGTGATTTTAAGAGGCGGGTTTGAATTCCCCATTATATTGATTATGACTTCTGGCTCCTGACTTCTTCTTCAATCACAGATAAAGATAAATTTTTGATTTGTTACATGAGTATCAAATTCAGGATTCCCCGCGATCGCTAAATTCTCTGATGAATTGTAGCTCGGTGTCATATATACCTATAGATGCCTACCTAAAGGCACTGTACAATCCCGACATCAAGACTATATAATAAATTCTGTGTTCTTTGTTACATATTTTTTTATCCTCAAGTTATGAGAGAAATCGGAAAAGTGTTAAGAAACGTAAATAACGTTAATATTAGTAAGCAAGTTTAAAATATGCCTCTAATTTATGCCAGACTCAAACTTACCAGGGACTGAGTTGCTAAAAACAGTTTTAGAACCCCTGCTGGAAGATTTTCAGCATTGGTTTACGCGATCGCGCCATTTACTCGAAACTGAGCAACTATCATTTATGAGTCACCAAGAGCAATCTGACTTGCTCTTGCGAGTTAAGCAAGCGCAGGATGAACTAAATACGGCGAAGATGCTGTTTAATGCAACTGATAAACAAGTCGGGATTGATATGGCAACGTTAATGCCTTGGCATGAATTAGTCACAGAATGCTGGAATGTCGCAATGCGCTTTCGTCAAGGGCGTGAAGTCTAAGCAAGTGGGAGCATCTGCTAAATTTTGACAGACAACTTAGTAATGTCTAACCAAAAGCAGAGGAAGCGTCTATGCAAGATAGTAAATCAGTCATCAAAGAGATAGTAAAAAAATCTTAACAATTTCTTAACATTATTTGGATTAACAAAATAATGTATCCTATGCTACCGTAAGTGGAATAACGGTTGACAAATAGCTCCATATAAATGTAAGCGCACGAAGAGTGTGTCAAATACTCGTCTTAACTGTGAGTCACAGTATCGGCGAACAAAGCGTTACAAAATAAACTTTTAAAAATTGCTGCTCTGGAGGAAAATCCAATGTTACATCTGCTTTACATTCTTGCTTTTACAATCCTTGCATTTATAGCTGTTGGCAACTTAATTCGTAACCTGATCATGTTCAGTTTTGATCGGGAGCGAACTTACCCGACGAATTCCTCGCCAATGAATAATCAAGGCAGCTATGGTTATTATTCATCAAAAAAACAGTTTGCACCCCATCCAGAGTTATTAGATAGCGCAGGCAACTTAATTAAAGAGCCACTTTTGGTAATGCGTTCGATTAACGTTGAAGATGCGCGTCAACATCTTGATGCTCTTTACGAAGCATCCCCAGGACATAAAAGTGAAAATTCAGAGGAAGCATAAAACTTAGGAGTTAGGGTGTAAATTATTGTTTTTTTGCATCCTTAACTCTTCCTTTAACAGAAATTTATTATAAAAAAATATACCGAAAACCTCGAAGTTAACCATATTAATATCATGTCCGTATAATTTAGTTGTGATTCCCACAGTCATTGCACCCCATTAATCCCCTCCCCGCAAACCTACGGTGTACACACAAGTCTGAAATAGCTGATGAATCCGAATTTTACCCCACCCTAACCCTCCCCTTGCAAAGAGGCTACGGTGTACACACAAATCCTAAAAACCTAGCTTGATAAGACTTTCCTCGTTCCCAGTCTCCGACTGGGAATGCATTCATTGAGTCTTTGACTCAATGCTCTCGTGGAGGCAGAGCCTCCACGAGAGCATTCCCATGTAGAACATGGGAACGAGATAAAAACGAGATAAACAAGAGAAGAATGGAAAATCAAGCTTTTTTCGACTTGTGTGTACACCGTAGTTGCAAAGAGGAGGGAACAAGATTTTCCGGGGGGATTAGGGGGGTAATTCGACTTGTGTATACACTGTAGCCTGCAAACGGAGAGGCGAGACAAAGCGTAGCTTTGACCGGGTGGGGTTCTTCGGGTTTAATAAGTAATCAAGCGGACACGATATAATTTGTCCAGCAACGAAGAAAATATAAGTCTACTTCTCGCCAGTAAAACAACCTCACTGGGAGATATTTTTTTATCTGGGAAAAAAGCCACATTCGTTGGCTTTAGCCTGGTGAGAGTTAATATACAGTAGTTTGAAAGTAACTGAGGTACAAAATGCAGAACTCACGCATCAGATATAAAGAGTCTCTGCCTCAAAACCTGTAGCTTTGTACTTCATGCAAAAGAAAACTGAGTTTCACAGGCTCAGGCTTCATTTTACTTTGAGAATGAGAATACCACCCAATACTGCTCGGTTAAGGATTTTTAACTCGGAATTGGGTTTGGGGAAAAGGTTAAAGGTTTTTTCTTTCCCCTTTCCCCCGCCCCTTATCCCCAGAGGGGGCCCCACCTTCCCCTTTTCCCCAAAACCCGACAAGTATTGGAATACCACCAACTAGCGATCGCTCACTTAACTAGTCATGTAGTTTATCTGTACTACTTTGATTACACCTCTACTTACCACTTTGTCAAAATTTAGATACCCTTGCCGTCGCTCTGCATCTGAGTTCCTACAAAGAAGTTACAGCTGGTAATTATTCTTTATTAACTATTTTAAATATTTTAACTGTCCCCTTAACTGTCTTAAATGTCTTAACTGTCCCCTTAACTGTCTTAACTGTCTTCTTAAATGTCTTAACTGTCCAATTGGCAGTCTTAATCGTCTAGTTAACAGTCTTAAGTGCTATTGCATTTTATTGATAAAACTGAGATTATCTGTTGTTAGGTGAAATTCTAAGTAAGTTGATTTCAAAAAAGCAAGTTTATTTAATCAAAAATTAATTTTATAATCTACCAATCAAGAAATCGATGAGTGTTGTAGTTTTTTATCAGACTAAATATGATTTTTTAGGAAGAAAATTGCTAATAACCTGAAAAAATAAAAGCCTGTATTTTTATACTTTAAACAATAAAGACTAAATTATAAAATAAGGGTAAATTATTGTACCCTGAGAAATGTTTGAGCCAAAACGAAAATATTTTAGGTAATTAGAATGAACAAAATAGTTAAAAAGCAATCCTGATTTTCAACAAAAAGCGGTGTTTAGGAAGGATATATAAGCTAATGCTCTGGTTAGCTAATTAATATAGTTTTTCAATATATTTATTGCTTCTATCAAGACTCTATCCGCAGAATATTCAGCTTGTTGTCGTCAAAATTGTAAGATTTTTCAGGAACTCTAATGAACAGAAAAGTAAAAGAAAGCTATCCGCTCTCCTCTGGTCAACAAGCAATGTGGTTTATCTACCAAATGGCTCCAGAGAGCGTTGCTTATAATATATTTATCACGGTAAAAATTAATTCATATTTAAATATTTATACTTTTATCAGTGTATGGAACAAGATTGTTGAACGCCATCCTATTCTCCGAACTACATATACCACCCACGAAGGTAAACCGATCCAGCAAATTAATGAACAACAAAAATTTAGTGTTGACTTAACAGATGCCAACCATTGGAGTGAAGATTACCTAAAAGAGAAGATATTTGCCGAAACTGACCGCCCTTTTAACCTAGAAAAAGATTCTGTTTTGAGGGTTACTTTATTTAGTCAGTCAGTAAAAGAACACATTCTTTTGCTAACAATGCACCACATTGCAGGTGATTTGCGGTCTGTTGATTTACTGATCAGTGAATTTCAAACTTTGTATACTGCTGAAATCGAGCAAGCTAGTCAAGAGCAGACAGAGGCAACTAAAGATTCTTCCACCAAGAATAAATCTTATGTAGAGTTTGTCCGCTGGCAGTCAGAAATGCTATCCAGTTCGAGGGGAGAAAAACTTTGGCAATACTGGCAAGAACAATTAGCTGGTGAATTGCCAATTTTGAATTTGCTCACAGACAAACCCCGCCCAACTGTACAGACTTATCAAGGGGAAACATATATTCTCAAGCTAGATGAACAGTTAGTTCAAAAAGTTAATCATCTAGCTATAGTCTCTGGAACAAGTCTTTATAAGCTTCTACTAGCAGCATTTTACATATTAATTTATCGCTATACAGATCAAAAAGATATCCTCATAGGAAGCCCAATGAGAGGTCGGTGGGGTGGAGAGTTTCAAGAAATTATTGGCTACTTCGTTAACCTCATCGTTTTACGAACTTCTATATGGGAAAATGCCACATTCCAAGAATTCCTCACTCAAGTTGGTAAAACGGTAAAAGAGGCCCAAAAGCATCAACATTACCCTTTTTCACTCTTAGCAGAAAAACTTCAGCAACAACGAGATCCAAGTCGTTCTCCTTTGTGTCAAGTTGGTTTCGCTTGGCAAGCACAACGTTGGTATGAACTAACAGAGAATTCACTACACAGTCAAGAACAAGTGCTTCAGATGGAGCCTTACTTGATTGGACATCAGCGTGGTGCACACTTGGATCTGAACTTAATGGTGATGGAAGCTGAGGGAGTTTTGCAATTATGCTGGCAATATAATACTGACTTGTTTGACGCTACTACAATCACGCAAATCGCAAATCATTTCCAGACTTTACTTGCGGGAATTGTGGCGAATCCACAGCAACCCATTTCCCAATTGCCCCTAACTACAGAAGTTGAGCAACATCAACTATTAGTTGAGTGGAATAATACACAGGTAGATTATCCCCAAAATTTGTGTATCCATCAGTTGTTCGAGCAGCAAGTAGAGCGCAACCCTGATACAGTGGCGGTTGTATTTGAAAATCAACAACTGACTTATGGTGAACTGAATTGTCGGGCTAACCAGTTAGCGCACTATTTGCAGTCTTTGGGTGTAGGTGCAGATGTGCTGGTTGGTATTTGTGTAGAGCGTTCTCTGGAGATGCTGGTTGGTCTACTTGGTATTCTGAAAGCGGGTGGTGCTTATGTACCCCTCGACCCGGAGTATCCCCAAGAACGCCTGAGTTTCATGCTCGCAGACACTCAGGCGAAAGTGTTGTTAACCCAACAATCACTAGCTGAGAAACTAGGAAAGCATGAGATACCCGTAATTTATTTAGACTCTGACTGGGAGAAAATTGCCCAATTAGATGAAAAGAATCTCGAAAATACAACGACTCCCAAGAATTTAATCTACGTGATCTTCACTTCTGGATCAACTGGTAGAACTAAGGGTGTGGCAATTGAACACAGACAATTACTTAATTATGTAGATGGAATTCAGGAAAGATTATTCCAGGAACCAGGTGGTAGATTTGCCTTGGCCTCGACATTTGCCGCTGATTTAGGGAATACAGTCATATTTCCTTGTTTATCTAGTGGTGGATGTCTGCACATCTTATCCCAAGAAAGAATATCTGACTCAAATGCCTTCTTAGAATATTGCCAACAAAATCCTTTTGATTATCTCAAAATAGTTCCTTCGCACCTAGCGGCTTTGTTATCGTCTATACAATTTGAAACTAGATTACCCTGGCAGCAATTAATCTTGGGTGGTGAAGCTACCAGTTGGAATTTAGTCGAGAAACTCTTAATTCATGCTCCGCAGTGCCAAATTTTCAACCATTACGGCCCAACTGAAACGACTGTTGGTGTACTGACTTTTAAGGTAGAACCTGAAACAATATCTAATACAACCTCTTCTACACAAACTGTTCCTTTAGGTCGTCCCCTATCGAACACACAAATTTATCTACTCGATCGCAATTTGCAACCTGTTCCCATTGGTGTACCAGGAGAATTGTACATTAGTGGTGCTGGTTTAGCGCGAGGCTATCTTAACCGTTCAGAGTTAACACAAGAGAAATTCATCCCCAATCCGTTTGAGAAGGCAGGAGGCAGGAGGCAGGGGGCAGGAGAAAGTAGATTATATAAAACTGGGGATTTAGCACGCTACTTGAGTGACGGTAATATCGAATACTTGGGACGCATTGATAACCAAGTAAAAATTCGTGGTTTCCGCATTGAGTTGGGAGAAATTGAAGCCGTACTGAGCCAACATGAAGATATACAGGTATCTTGCGTCATTGCCCGCGAAGATGTCCCAGGTGAGAAGCGGTTAGTCGCCTACATCGTGCCACAAAAAGAGGCGACACCCACAGTAACCATTCTGCGGCAATTCCTGAAAGCCAAGCTACCAGAATATATGGTGCCCAATGCTTTCGTGACGTTGGAATCCCTACCACTAACTCCCAATGGAAAAGTAGACCACCGCGCTTTACCCACACCAGATTTACAGAGCGAACTATTAGACAAATATGTTGCCCCACGCACTCCCGTTGAGGAAATGCTGGCACAAATTTGGGCACAAGTCCTAAAAGTAGAGCAAGTGGGCATTCATGACAATTTCTTTGAACTTGGGGGACACTCACTACTAGCAACGCAACTGGTTTCACGCATCCGCAACATTTTCAAAGTGGAATTACCATTGCGTAGTCTATTTACTGCACCCGCAGTAGCCGAATTGGCGCAATCAATTCAGCAGTTACAGCAACAAAACTTAGAACTGACCTCCCCACCTATTTTACCAAGGGTTCGTAATGCAGAATTACCACTATCTTATGCCCAAACACGGCTGTGGTTTTTAGACCAGTTCGAGCCGAACAGTGCCTTATATAACATACCCATAGCTTTGCATCTAGTTGGAACTCTCAATCAAGTTGCCTTAGAACAAAGCTTAGAAGAAATTATTCATCGCCACGAAGCGTTACGCACCAACTTCATCACAGTTGATGGAAAACCTTCTCAAATCGTTCAAACAGAAACGAATTGGACAGTATCAGTTGTTGACTTAAAGCATTTATCTACAACTGAACAAGAAATAGCTTCACAGCAATTAGCGCGACAACACGCTATTCAACCCTTTGATTTGGCAAGACTTGCATTAATTAGAGCGACATTAATAGTGCTGTCTGAGACAGAAAACGTGTTGTTAGTGTGTATGCATCATATTGTCTCTGATGGCTGGTCAAGGAGTGTGTTTGTCCAAGAACTAGCGGCGCTGTACAATGCTTATTCTCAAGTTCGTAGCTTGCTTACACCCTTAACCCCACTGCCGATTCAGTACGCAGATTTCGCAATCTGGCAGAGACAGTGGTTGCAAGGAGATGTACTGCAAAGCCAACTGAGTTATTGGCAAAAACAACTAAAAGACGCACCAGCTTTATTAGTACTACCCACTGACCGACCCAGACCGGCTGTGCAAACTTTCGCTGGGGCACATCAAGAGTTTGCACTCTCTGTTGAGTTAACTCAAAGACTGACTCAGCTGTGTCAGCAACAAGGGGTAACTTTGTTTATGACGCTGTTAGCAGCGTTTGATACCTTACTTTATCGCTACACAGAACAATCAGATATTTTGGTGGGGACACCAATTGCTAACCGGAATCGCAGTGAAATAGAAGGGTTGATTGGCTTTTTTATCAACACTTTAGTGATGCGGACTGATTTATCAGGCGATCCTAGCTTTAACGAATTACTTGTTCGTATTCGGGAAATGGCTTTGTCCGCATACTCTCATCAGGATTTGCCTTTTGAAATGCTAGTAGAGGCATTGCAGCCCCAAAGAGATATCAGCCATACACCGCTGTTTCAGGTAGTGTTTGTGCTCCAGAATGCCCCCATATCTCAAGTGGAACTGACTGGGTTAACTGTTAGTTCATTGCCAATAGAAAATGCAACGGCAAAATTTGATCTCACCTTAGCAATGGAGAACACTGCTACTGGACTGGTGGGTGTGTGGGAGTACAATACCGACTTGTTTGATGGCAGCACGATCGCACGGATGACGGGTCATTTTGTGACAATGCTGGAAGCAATTGTGGCTAATCCCCAAGAGCGAATTTCCCAATTGCCCCTGCTGACAGAAGTTGAGCAACGACAGTTATTATTTGAATGGAACAATACACAAGTAGATTATCCTCAAGATTTGTGTATTCATCAGTTATTTGAGGCGCAGGTTGAGCGTACACCCGATGCGATCGCAGTGGTGTTTGTAGACACGCCTGGAAGAGTAAATCAACAACTTACCTATAGTCAGCTAAATGATCGTGCTAACCAATTGGCGCACCATCTCAAGTCTTTGGGTGTGGGAGCCGATGTGCTGGTGGGTATTTGTGTAGAGCGATCGCTCGAAATGCTGGTAGGATTACTTGGTATTCTCAAGGCAGGTGGTGCTTATGTGCCCCTTGACCCTGAGTATCCCCAAGAGCGTTTGAGCTTTATATTAGAAGATGCTCAAGTTTCGGTGCTGTTAACCCAACAGCAATTAGTAGAATCTGTTCCTAAACATCAGGCACGTGTTGTTTACTTAGACAGCGATTGGGAAAAAATTGCTCAAAACAGTGAGTCAAACCCGGAAAACGAAGCTACACCCAATAACCTAGCTTATGTAATCTACACATCTGGTTCCACAGGTAAACCCAAAGGCGTTTTAGTCAATCACTATAATGTTGCGCGTCTATTTGAAGCAACAGAGCCTTGGTATCACTTTGATGAACAAGATGTATGGACACTATTCCACTCTTATGCATTCGATTTCTCTGTTTGGGAAATGTGGGGTGCTTTGCTTTATGGTGGACGACTGGTAGTAGTACCATATTTAGTGACGCGATCGCCCGAATCTTTCTACAAGTTGCTGTGTCAAGAGAAAGTCACAGTTCTCAATCAGACACCTTCAGCCTTCCGCCAGTTAATTCAAGCCGAACAGTCAATAGCATCTGTTGGCGATTTGAACTTACGCCTAGTTATCTTCGGTGGAGAAGCCTTAGAACTATCGAGTTTACAACCTTGGTTTGACCGTCACGGCGACCAGCAACCCCAGTTAGTGAATATGTACGGGATTACGGAAACCACTGTACATGTAACTTATCGTCCATTGAGCAAAGGCGATTTGAATGGTACAGCAAGTGTAATTGGTCGTCCGATTCCAGACTTACAGGTGTATCTGCTAGATCAGCATTTACAGCCAATGCCAATTGGAGTTCCAGGTGAGATGCACATCGGTGGAGCCGGGGTAACTCGTGGCTATCTCAATCGTCCTGAACTGACAGCACAACGGTTTATCTCTAATCCCTTCCAAAGAATCAAAGCAGCAATCCCCAATCCCAGCCTCTACAAAACAGGAGACTTAGCTCGTTATCTGCCCAATGGCGAGTTGGAGTATTTAGGGCGAATTGACCAGCAAGTAAAGATTCGTGGCTTCCGCATTGAGTTGGGAGAAATTGAGGCATTACTGGCGCAACACCCAGACGTTCGAGAGAGTGTGGTGGTGGTTCGGGAGGATGAACCGAGCGACAAACGTTTAGTGGCTTACGTGATACCGAAGGTGGAACAATCTCTTCAAGCGATCGAACTACGTCGCTTTCTGAAGGAAAAGCTACCAGAGTACATGTTGCCAAATGCAATAGTTATTCTAGAAGCCATACCACTTACTTCCAACGGCAAAGTAGACCGCCGCGCTCTACCTGCTCCAGAGTTACACAGTGAACTAACAGACAAATTTATCGCACCCCGCACTCCAATCGAGGAAATGCTGGCACTAATTTGGGCACAAGTCTTGAAATTAGAGCAAGTAGGGATTTACGATAACTTCTTTGAACTTGGGGGACATTCCCTACTAGCAACGCAACTGTTATCGCGCATTCGCAACATTTTCAAGGTAGAACTACCGTTGCGTAGCCTGTTTGTCGCAGCGACAGTAGCCGAATTGGCACAAGAGATTGGGCTGTTACAGCAGCAAAACTTAGAACTTACTTCCCCACCCATATTACCAAGGGTTCATAATACAGAATTACCACTGTCTTATGCTCAAACACGGCTGTGGTTTTTAGATCAGTTCGAGCCGAACAGTTCTTTCTACAACATATCCATCGCTTTGCATCTAGTCGGAACTCTGAGAGTGACAGCCTTAGAACAAAGCTTAGAAGAAATAATTCACCGCCACGAAGCGTTACGCACCAACTTCATCACAGTTGATGGACAAGCCACTCAAATTATTCAAACGAGAAGGGAACAGGGGACTGGATCAATTGTTGACTTTAAGCATTTATCTACAACCGAGCAAGAAATAGCAATAAAGCAATTAGCGCAACAACAAGCTATTCAACCCTTTGACCTAGCAACACAAAGATTAGTGAGGGCAACATTAGTAGTGTTGTCTGAGACAGAACACGTATTTTTAGTGTACATGCATCATGTTGTCTCTGATGGCTGGTCAATGGGTGTATTTGTCCAAGAACTAGCAGCCCTGTACAATGCTTATTCTCAAGGTCTGCTTTCACCCTTAGCGCCACTACCAATTCAGTATGCAGATTTTGCAATTTGGCAAAGACAGTGGTTACAAGGGGATGTACTGCAAAGCCAATTGAGTTACTGGCAACAACAACTAAAAGACGCACCAGCTTTATTAGTGCTACCCACTGACCGATCTAGACCTGCTGTGCAGACTTTCGCTGGGGCACATTACAAGTTTGCACTCTCTGTTGAGTTAACTCACAAGCTGACTCAGTTGTGTCAGCAACAAGGGGTGACTTTGTTCATGACGCTGTTGGCAGCGTTTGATACATTACTGTACCGATACACAGGACAATCAGATATTTTGGTGGGGACACCAATTGCTAATCGTAATCGTAGTGAGATAGAAGGGTTAATTGGCTTTTTTGTCAACACCTTAGTTCTGCGTACAGACTTATCAGGCAATCCTAGCTTTAGCGAATTACTCACTCGTGTTCGTGAAATTGCAATGGATGCATACGCTCATCAAGACTTACCGTTTGAAATGTTGGTGGAAGTATTGCAGCCACAACGGAACTTAAGCCATACACCACTGTTTCAGGTAATGTTTGTTCTGCAAAATAATCCCATGTCTCCAATGGAGTTAACTGGGTTAACTGTCAGTCCACTAGAGCTAGAAAGTACAACTGCCAAGTTTGATCTTACCTTGTCAATGCAGAACACTGCTAATGGACTAGTGGGGGTATGGGAGTACAATACTGATTTGTTTGATAGCAGCACTATTGAGCGGATGGCGGGTCATTTTGTGACTTTACTTGCGGGAATTTTGGCGAATCCACAGCAGCCCATTTCCCAATTGCCCCTGCTGACAGAAGTTGAGCAACATCAACTGTTAGTTGAGTGGAATGATACACAAGTAGATTATCCTCAAGATTTGTGTATCCATCAATTGTTCGAGCAGCAAGTGGAGAGTAGACCGGATGCGATCGCAGTAATATTTGAAAATCAACAATTAACTTATCAACAGTTAAACGAGCGTGCAAATCAGTTGGCTCACTATTTGCAAGAAAAAGGTGTAGACCCAGAAGTATTGGTAGGAATTTTTGTTGAGCGTTCTATTGAGATGATAGTAGGACTGTTAGGAATTTTAAAGGCAGGGGGAGCTTATGTGCCTTTAGATCCTAACTATCCAGCAGAGCGATTGGCTTATATGCTCTCGGATACAGGGGTGTCAATATTGCTCACCCAGCAATCCTTGGTAGAATTTTTACCAGAAAATCAAGCCGAGGTACTGTCTTTAGATAGTGATTGGCAAGTAATTGCTAACTACAGCCAGCAGAATCCCGTTAGCCAAGTAAAATCGGAAAATTTGGCTTATGTTATTTATACCTCTGGCTCTACGGGCAAGCCAAAAGGCGTGATGAATATTCATCAGAGCATTTGCAACAATTTATTGCGGACAATTAATGATTACCCACTCACAGCAAGCGATCGCATCCTGCAAATAGCTCCTTTTAGTTTTGATGCTTCAGTCTTGGAAATCTTCTGGCCTTTAACCTCTGGAACAACTTTAGTAGTAGCTAAACCCGAAGGTCATAAAGACACTGCTTACTTAAGCAATTTGATTGCCCAGCAACAAATTACTCAAATATTTTTTGTTCCCTCATTGCTGCAAGCTTTTCTGCAAGAACCAAACTTAGAAAAATGCCGTTGTTTAAAGCGAGAGTTTTGTGGTGGAGAAGCACTATCTTATGAACTGACTCAACGATTTTTTGAGCAGTTCGACTGTGAATTACATAATCTTTACGGCCCAACGGAAACAGCAATTGATGCCACTTCCTGGCAGTGTATACCACAGTCTAGTTATCAAGTAATTCCCATTGGTCGTCCCATTGCCAATACCCAGATTTACATCCTCGATCCTGATCTGCAACCAGTTCCCATTGGCGTTGCTGGAGAATTGCATATTGGGGGTGTCCCTTTAGCGAGAGGCTACCTCAACCAACCAGAATTAACACAAGAAAAATTCATCCCCAATCCGTTTGAGGAGGCAGGAGGCAGGAGGCAGGAGGCAGGAGGAAGGGGGCAGGATAGCGCAGCAGTAGCGAGTCCGCGTTCGCGTAGCGTCTCGCAGAGAGCGTCGGCAGGGGGCAGGGAGCAGGGGGCAGGAGGGAGTAGATTATATAAAACTGGGGATTTAGCACGCTACTTGAGTGACGGTAATATCGAATACTTGGGACGTATCGGCAATCAGGTAAAAATTCGGGGTTTCCGCATTGAGTTGGGCGAGATAGAAACAGTACTGAGGCAACACAGCGAAGTCAATACAGTTGTAGTCATCGCCCGCGAAGATACAATCGGCGATAAACGCCTAGTTGCTTACATCGTGCCAGAAAAAGAGGTGACACCCACAGTAAGCGTTCTGCGGCAATTCCTGAAAGCCAAGCTACCAGAATATATGGTTCCCAATGCTTTCGTGATGTTGGAGTCAATGCCACTAACTCTTAATGGCAAAGTAGATCACCGCGCTTTACCCACACCAGATTTACACAGCGAATTCAAAGACAAATATGTAGCCCCACGCACCCCCAGCGAAGAAATGCTGGCACAAATTTGGGCACAAGTCCTAAAAGTAGAGCGAGTGGGCATTTACGATAACTTCTTTGAACTTGGAGGACACTCACTCCTAGCAACGCAACTGGTTTCACGCATCCGCAACATT
This sequence comes from Nostoc edaphicum CCNP1411, assembly GCF_014023275.1. NCBI lineage: Bacteria > Bacillati > Cyanobacteriota > Cyanophyceae > Nostocales > Nostocaceae > Nostoc > Nostoc edaphicum. The sequence continues at coordinate 2,316,345 of NZ_CP054698.1, read as the reverse complement.
TTTAAACTGGAATTACCATTGCGTGAGTTGTTTGCTGCACCAACAGTAATCGAATTGGCGCGATCGCTTGGGCAGTTACAGCAACAAGAGTTACAACTTACTTCACTACCCATCTTACCAAGGGTTCATAATGCAGAATTACCACTATCTTATGCCCAAACACGGCTGTGGTTTTTAGATCAGTTCGAGCCGAACAGTTCCTTCTACAACATACCTTTAGCTTTGCATTTAGTAGGAACTCTCAATCAAGTTGCCTTAGAAAAAAGCTTAGAAGAAATCATTCATCGCCACGAAGCTTTACGCACCAATTTCATCACAGTTGATGGAAAACCTTCTCAAATCATTAACTTAGAAACGAATTGGACTGTATCAGTTGTTGACTTGAAGCATTTATCCACACTTGTTCTGAGCGAAGACGAAGTAACCGAACAAGAAATTGCTTCACAACAAGTGGTGCAACAACAAGCTATTCAACCCTTTGATCTAGTAAAACAAGCATTAGTTAGAGCGACATTAGTCGTGCTGTCTGAGACAGAATACATTTTACTAGTGTGTATGCATCACGTTGTCTCCGATGGCTGGTCAATGGGTGTATTTGTCCAAGAACTAGCGGCGCTGTACAATGCTTATTCTCAAGATCAGCACTCACCCTTAACTCCACTGCCAATTCAGTACGCAGATTTCGCAATCTGGCAGCGACAATGGTTGCAAGGGGATGTACTGCAAAGCCAATTGAATTACTGGCAACAACAATTGGCAGATGCACCAGCTTTATTAGTCCTACCCACAGACCGACCAAGACCTGCTGTGCAGACTTTCGCTGGGGCACGTCAAAAATTTGCCCTCTCTGTTGAATTAACTCAAAGACTGACACAACTGAGCCAGGAACAAGGGGTGACGTTGTTCATGACACTGTTGGCAGCATTTGATACTTTACTTTACCGCTATACAGAACAAGAAGACATTTTGGTGGGTACACCAATTGCTAACCGGAATCGCAGTGAAATAGAAGGGTTAATTGGCTTTTTTATCAATACTTTAGTTTTGCGTACTGATATCTCAGGCAATCCCAGCTTTAACGAATTACTCACTCGCATTCGGGAAATGGCTTTGTCTGCATACTCTCATCAGGATTTGCCCTTTGAAATGCTAGTAGAGGCATTGCAGCCAGAACGGGATCTCAGTCATACGCCACTGTTCCAGGTGATGTTTGTACTTGAGAGTGCGCCCACATCTCAATTGGAGTTAACTGGGTTAGAAATTAGTCCATTGCCAATAGAAAATGCGACGGCAAAATTTGACCTTACCTTATCAATGGAGAACACTGGTAGTGGACTGTTGGGTTCGTGGGAGTACAACACAGACTTATTTGATAGCAGCACGATCGCACGCATGACAGGTCATTTTGTGACACTGCTAGAAGCAATTGTAGCCAATCCCCAAGAGCGAATTTCCCAGTTGCCAATGCTAACAGAAGTTGAGCAACAACAATTATTTGGAGAATGGAACGATACTCAGGCGGATTACCCTGGGGATAAATGTATTCATCAGTTGTTTGAGTCACAGGTAGAACTGACCCCAGATGCGATCGCAGTAATATTTGAAAATCAACAGTTAACTTATGATGAGTTAAACACCCAAGCTAATCAATTAGCACACCACCTACAATCTGTTGGTGTGGGGCCAGAAGTTTTAGTAGGGATTTATTTAGAGCGATCGCTATCGATCATCGTCGGATTGTTAGCCGTCCTCAAAGCCGGTGGTGCTTACGTCCCCCTAGACCCTGATTATCCCCAGCAGCGATTAGCTGACATATCCCAGGATTCACAAATTTCCGTGCTGATCACCCAGCAGAAATTACTCAATTCCTTACCAATTCAAGGGGTAAAAGTCATCATCTTAGACACAGAATCTACGGTGCTGACAAATCAAAGTCAAGAAAATCCGGTGAGTGAGGTAAAACCAGAAAACTTGACTTGTATACTGTACACCTCTGGGTCTACCGGCAAACCCAAAGGCGTAATGCTGACTCACGCAGCTTTAGTTAACCATAGCAGTGCAATTAGTGAAGTATTTGGTTTAACGAGTAGCGATCGCGTTTTGCAGTTTGCTTCCTTCGGCTTTGATGTTGCTGCCGAAGAAATCTTCCCCACTTGGTCGAAAGGTGCAACTGTAGTATTAAGACCCGCGCAAATGTTCCCAGACTTTGCCAGCTTTGCCCAATTTATTGAACAACAAAAGCTGAGTGTCTTAAATATCACCCCAGCCTATTGGCATGAATGGGCGATCGCAGTATCTCAAAAGGATGCAACAGTACCGCAAAGTCTCCGCTTAGTCGCCGTCGGTGGGGATGCAGTTCTACCGGAAACAGTAACAATATGGCAGCAATTGGTAGGCGATCGCGTCAATTGTCTTAACGTCTACGGCCCCACCGAAGCATCGGTGACAGCGATCGTCCACGATTTGCTTCATCCCAAATCAGAAAAAACCAATTCTGTGCTAATTGGTCGTCCCATTGCCAATACACAAGTTTACATCCTTGACCGTCACCTCCAACCAGTACCAATTGGAGTCAGAGGCGAACTGCATATATGTGGAGTTCGTTTAGCACGAGGCTATCTCAATCGCCCAGAATTGACAGAGGAAAAATTCATTCCCAATCCGTTTCAAAGAAGTAAGGGAGCAGAAATTCTTCCTAATTCCCAGTCCCCATTGCCCCTAATCCCCAGTCCCCGACTTTATAAAACAGGGGATTTAGCTCGTTATCTACCTGACGGTAACATTGAGTGCTTTGGACGCATCGACAATCAAGTAAAAATCCGGGGATTCCGCATTGAGTTGGGAGAAATTGAGGCGGTACTGAACCAACAGATTCATGTGCAGACATCCTGTGTGATCATCCGCGAAGATGCGATCGGGGAGAAGCGCTTAGTTGCCTACGTAGTACCGCACGAGCAAAAAATACCTACGATTAGCGAATTGCGTCAGTTCCTCTCTAATAATCTGCCTCTTTACATGGTGCCCCAGGCTTTCGTGATTCTGGAGTCGCTACCGCTGACAACAAACCGGAAAGTAGACCGTCGTGCTTTACCAGCACCAGATTTATATAGCGAACTAGCAGACAAATATGTTGCTCCACGTACCTCCAGCGAAGAAATGCTGGCACAAATTTGGGCACAAGTCTTGAAAGTAGAGCAAGTGGGCATTCATGATAACTTCTTTGAAATTGGGGGACACTCACTACTAGCAACGCAACTGGTTTCACGCATTCGCAACAGTTTCAAAGTAGAACTACCATTGCGGAGCCTGTTTGCCGCAGCGACAGTTGCTCAATTAGCACATCTTATTGGGCAGTTGCAACAACAAAATTTAGAACTCACAGCACCACCTATCTTACCAAGAGTTCATAATGCAGAATTATCACTGTCTTATGCTCAACAGCGTTTGTGGTTTTTAGACCAGTTACAGCCGAATAGTGCTTTATATAACATCCCCCTGGCTTTGCGTCTAGTCGGAACTCTCAATGTTGCAGCCTTAGAACAAAGCTTGCAAGGAATCATTCAGCGGCATGAAGCGTTACGCACCAACTTCATCACAGTTGATGGACAACCTTCTCAAATCGTTCAAACGAGAAGGGAACAGGGAACTATATCAATTGTTGACTTCAAGGATTTATCCACAAACGAGCAAGAAATAGCTTCAAAGCAATTAGCAATTACACAAGCTATTCAACCCTTTGATTTAGCAAGACAAGCATTAGTGAGAGCAACATTAGTAGTGCTGTCTGAGACAGAACACATTTTACTAGTGTGTATGCATCACATTGTTAGTGATGGCTGGTCAATGGGTGTGTTTGTCCAAGAATTCACAGCGTTGTATAGTGCTTATTCCCAAGGTCAGCCTTCCACTTTAGCGCCACCACCGATCCAGTACGCAGATTTCGCAATCTGGCAAAGACAGTGGTTACAAGGGGAGATACTGCAAAGCCAACTGTCTTACTGGCAAAAACAATTGGCAAACGCACCAGCTTTATTGTCGCTTCCCACAGATCGACCTAGACCTGCTGTGCAAACCTTTGCTGGCGCACATCAAGAGTTTGCACTCTCTGTTGAGTTAACTCAAAGACTGACACAACTGAGTCAGCAACAAGGGGTAACTTTATTCATGACGCTATTGGCGGCATTTGATACATTACTTTACCGCTACACAGGACAATCAGATATTTTGGTGGGGACACCAATTGCTAACCGTAATCGCAGTGAAATAGAAGGGCTGATTGGCTTTTTTGTCAACACTTTGGTGATGCGGACTGATTTATCTGAAAATCCTAGTTTCCAAGAGTTACTCACTCGTGTTCGGGAAGTGGCTTTGGGAGCATACGCTCATCAAGATTTGCCCTTTGAAATGCTGGTGGAAGTATTGCAACCTGAACGAAACCTTAGCCATACGCCACTATTCCAAGTAGCGTTTGTGATTCAGAATGCGCCCATATCTCAAGTAGAACTGACTGGGTTAACTATCAGTGATTTGCCAATAGAAAATGTAACTGCCAAGTTTGATCTTACCTTGGCAATGGAAAACACTGCTACTGGACTGTTGGGATTGTGGGAGTACAATACTGATTTGTTTGATGCAAACACTATTGAGCGGCTATCGGGTCATTTTATAACTTTGCTCTCTGCAATTGTGGCGAATCCACAGCAGCAAATTTCCCAGTTGCCAATGTTGACAGCAGTTGAGCAGCAGCAGTTATTAATTGATTGGAATGATACTCAGATAGACTATCCCCAAGATAAATGTATTCATCAGTTATTTGAAGAACAGGTTGAGCAGACTCCAGATGCAGTGGCGGTGGTGTTTGTAGACAATCAACAATTAACTTACCAGCAGTTGAATTGTCGCGCTAATCAGTTGGCGCATTACTTACGCTCATTGGGTGTGGGAGCCGATGTGCTGGTGGGTATTTGTGTCGAGCGTTCTTTAGAAATGATCGTAGGACTACTTGCCATTCTCAAGGCGGGTGGTGCTTATGTGCCCCTTGACCCTGAGTATCCCCAAGAACGCTTACAATATATTCTCGAAGATGCTCAAGTTTCGGTACTACTAACCCAACAGCGAGTTCTGGATAGACTACCTGAACATGAGACACAGCTTGTCTGTTTGGATGAGATTTGGCCACAAATTGTCCAAAATAATCAAGATAATCTCACCAGTGGAGTTACATCTGCTCACCTAGCTAATCTAATTTATACTTCCGGCTCCACAGGCAAGCCCAAAGGTGTGATGGTTGAGCATACCGGACTTGTTAACTTAGCTCAAGCTCAGATTCAAACTTTTGGCTTGTATTCTGATAGTCGCGTCCTCCAGTTTGCTTCCCTTAGTTTTGATGCTTCTATCTGGGAAATCATCATGGCTTTGGGATCAGGAGCAAGACTCTACTTAGGAACAAAAGACTCTTTACTACCTGGTACACCCTTAATTCAGCTATTAAGGGATTATTGTGTTACCCATGTTACCTTACCACCCTCGGCACTAGCAGTCCTGCCTGCTGAGGAACTCCCGGCGTTGCAAACAATAATTGTGGCTGGAGAAGCTTGTTCTGCTGAACTGATCAGACAATGGTCTGTTGGTAGAAACTTCTTCAACGCTTATGGGCCAACAGAAGCTAGCGTTTGTGCCACGATCGCTAAATGCACCGATCGCGATCGCAAAATCTCCATCGGGCGCCCAATAGCCAACGCGCAAATCTACATCTTAGACTCGCACTTACAACCAGTTCCCGTTGGTGTACCAGGAGAATTACACATTGGTGGTGCAGGATTAGCACGAGGTTATCTCAACCGACCTGAGTTAACACAAGAAAAATTCATCCCCAATCCGTTTGAGGATAGCGCAGCGGGAGCGAGTAGATTATATAAAACCGGGGATTTAGCCCGTTATTTACCAGATGGAAACATAGAATACCTGGGGCGCATCGACAATCAGGTAAAAATTCGTGGCTTCCGCATTGAGTTGGGAGAAATTGAAGCTGCACTGTCCCAGTTACCTGAAGTACGAGAAGCAATAGTTGTCTCACGGGAAGACCAACCGAATAACAAACGCCTAATAGCTTATGTTGTACCGCAACAGAAAAATCTCGAATCATCAAAGAAACCAGACAATTTATCAACAGAAAAAGTAGAGCTATGGCCATCTGTAGCTGAATATTATGTCTATGACGACTTACTGTATTACGCGATGACCAATGACCATCGACGCAACAATAGTTATAAAGTCGCGATTAATCAATTGGTCAAAGATAAAATAGTCGTTGAAATCGGCACGGGTAAAGATGCAATTTTATCCAGATTTTGTGTCCAAGGCGGTGCCAAGAAAATTTATGCAATTGAAAGAAATGAGGAAACCTGCCGCAAAGCAAGAGCTTGTATTGAAAAGTTAGGTTTAGCAGACAAAATCACAGTCATTCATGGAGATGCAACAAAAGTTGATCTCCCAGAACTCGCTGATATCTGCGTCTCAGAAATTGTAGGAGCAATTGGCGGCTCTGAAGGAGCAGCAGTAATTATTAATAACGCTAGAAGATTTCTCAAGCCTGATGGTTTGATGATTCCTGAAAGAAGCGTCACTAAGATGGCAGCTGTCATTCTCCCAGACGAAATATTACACAATCCCAAATTTGCTGAAATTCCCACACATTACACCAAAGAAATCTTTAAGCAAGTCGGATATCCATTTGACTTAAGGGTATGTATGAGGAAATTTCCCCAAGCGAATGTACTATCTACTGTGGATGTTTTAGAAGACTTGAACTTCAATGAATCGATTAGCCCCGAATTCTCCCATGAAGTTAAATTTGAAATTCAAAAGAATGGGCGAATGGATGGCTTTTTAGTCTGGCTGAATTTGCATACTATTGCCGGAGAAGAAATAGATATTCTCAAACATGAGTATTGCTGGCTGCCTGTTTATTTCCCCGTATTTGAACCAGGAATTGAGGTTGAGTCTGGTGATGTAATTCAAGCAGTTTGTTCCCGGACACTTTGCGAAAATAATCTCAACCCAGATTATGCAATTAAAGGTAGTCTGCGGAAAAAGAATGGAGAAAATATTAACTTTGAATACGTCTCCTATCACTATAAAAATAATTTCCAGAAAACACCTTTCTATCAACGATTATTTGCTGATTATGGCAATGTAAAAAATAATCACTCCGATAATTTAACTCAATCTTTAAGAGCAAATCTCAAGAAACTCTTGCCCGACTACATGATCCCCTCTAGGTTTGTGGTGCTAGAGAACCTGCCCTTAACACCAAACGGCAAGATAGACCGCCGCGCCCTACCAACACATGAACTAACTCTTCTAAATGAAGCCGATTATGTCATGCCAAATACAGAAGCAGAAAAAATCATTGCTGGTATTTGGCAAAAAACACTACAAGTAGAAAAGGTGGGTCTTTACGATAACTTCTTTGAACTAGGAGGACATTCCCTATTAGCTACTCAGGTAATTTCTCGCTTACAGTCAGCCTTTGGGACTTCCTTGCCCTTACGCTATATCTTTGAATCACCTACAGTTGCCCAGTTAAGTGAAGCTATTTTAGCTCAACTTGAAACTGGTTCAGGTCTGGCATTGCCTGCGATCGCACCCGCTTTAAGAAACACAGATATACCCCTCTCTTGGGCGCAAGAACGCCTATGGTTTGTAAATCAGTTGTCAGGCGAAAGTGGTGCCTACACAATAGATTTCACCTTACGTTTGGTGGGAAATCTCAACATCAAAGCTTTAGAACAAGCCTTTGGGGAGATAGTGCAGCGCCATGAGGTTCTGCGGACTCGTTTTGAAATCAAGAATAACAAGCCAGTACAAGTAATTGCTCCCCATCTAAGCGTCACCTTACCAGTGGTGGATTTACAGAATGTGCCAGACCCTTGGAAACAAGTTGAGCAACTGGCAACAGCAGAAACCTGCAAACCATTCGATCTAGCGAATGGCCCTGTGCTGCGAGTCAAGTTGTGGCAAATTACTCAAGACGAGTACGTATTGCTATTCGCAATTCACCATATTGCTGCTGATGGTTGGTCGATGGGCGTTTTCATCGGTGAACTGTCAGCCTATTATCGAAGCTCTGTAACAGGTAGTTCTGTTGAGTTACCAGAGTTACCCATACAGTATGCCGACTTCGCCGTGTGGCAACGTCAGTGGCTAACAAATCAGGTACTAGAGCGTCAGTTAAGCTACTGGAAGCAACAGTTAACAGGAGCGCCACCTCTATTAGAACTACCCACAGATCGCACCCGCCCAGCCGTACAAACTTTTCGAGGCGGTACAGAGCCACTGCAACTAGATGTCTTGCTAACGCAGCAATTGAAAAAGCTCAGTCAAGAGTCTGGAAGCACACTGTTTATGACACTGCTGGCGGGTTTTGTAGTATTAATGTCTCGCTACAGTGGACAAACAGATTTGGTGATTGGTTCACCGATCGCAAATCGCAACCGCACAGAAATCGAAGGGTTAATTGGCTTTTTTGTCAATACTCTGGCACTGAGATTCGATTTATCCCCAGAACCGACCTTTGAAGCTTTACTAGCGCAGGTGCGAAAAGTTACCCAAACCGCCTACGACCATCAGGATTTACCCTTCGAGATGTTAGTCGAAGAATTGCAACTTGAGCGGAACCTGGATCGCAACCCATTGGTGCAGGTAGTGTTTGCCCTCCAGAATGCTCCCTCCTCCGATTGGGATCTACCTGGTTTAAAGGTTGAAGGGATGCCTTCAGGACTTGACTCAGTTCGGCTTGATCTAGAAGTTTACCTGTGGGATATGCCCCAAGGTCTTGGGGGCTTTTGCTCTTACAACGCCGATTTATTTGATGCCGCAACCATCGCCCGCATGATGCAACATTTTGTGACAATTCTGGGAGCAATTGTTGCAAATCCCCAGCAGCCAGTGGCATTACTTCCATTGCTCACCGAGCAAGAACACCATCAACTATTAATAGAGTGGAATGATACTCAAGCAGACTATCCGCAGCACAAGTGTATTCATCAGTTATTTGAAGCACAGGTAGAGCAGACACCTAATGCAGTGGCGGTGGTATTTGAAAACGAACAACTCACCTATCACCAGTTAAATTGTCGCGCTAACCAGTTGGCGCAATACTTGCGGTCTTTGGGTGTGGGAACCGATGTACTGGTGGGATTGTGTGTAGAGCGATCGCTTTTAACAGTCGTTGCATTGTTGGGGATTCTGAAAGCGGGTGGTGCTTACGTGCCCCTTGACCCCGATTATCCCCAAGACCGTCTGAGCTTTATGCTTGAAGATGCTCAAGTTTGGTTACTTCTGACTCAACAGCACTTAGTTGATAAACTACCACCAAATCAAGCAAACCAAGTATTTTTAGATGAAATCTGGTCAGAAATTGCCCAAAATAGCCAGAATAACCTGACTGGGGTTGTAACGGCTTTTGATCTAGCGAATGTGATTTACACTTCCGGCTCTACTGGTAAACCTAAAGGGGTAATGGTTGAGCATAAAGGATTGTGTAACCTAGCTCAAGCACAGATTCAGGCTTTTAGCTTAGATTCTGGTAGTCGAGTTCTCCAGTTTGCTTCCTTCAGTTTTGATGCTTGTATCTCGGAAATCTTAATGACTTGGGCATCAGGAGCAACACTTTACCTGGGAACAAAAGACTCTTTAATGCCGGGTATGCCGTTAATTGAGCGATTACGCGATTATGGCATTACCCATGTCATCCTACCACCCTCGGCACTGGCAGTTCTGCCTGTTGAAAAACTCCCGACACTGCAAACAATAATTGTCGCCGGAGAAGCTTGTTCTGCTGAACTCATCAGAAAATGGTCTGCTGGTAGAAACTTCTTAAATGCCTATGGGCCAACCGAAGGTAGTGTCTGTGCCACAGTGACAAAATGCACTCCTGACGATCAGAAAATTTCAATTGGTCGCCCCATTGCCAACACTCAAGTCCACATTCTAGACTCGCACTTACAGCCAGTGCCGATTGGTGTTCCAGGAGAACTGCATATTGGTGGTATCGGATTAGCCAGAGGCTATCTCAATCGACCAGAGTTAACCCAAGAGAAATTCATCTCTAATCCGTTTGAGAAGGCAGGAGGCAGGAGGCAGGGGGCAGGAGAAAGTAGATTATATAAAACTGGGGATTTAGCCCGCTATTTACCTGACGGTAATATCGAATACTTAGGACGCATCGACAATCAAGTTAAGATTCGCGGCTTCCGTATCGAGTTAGGCGAAATTGAAGCAGTTTTGAGCCAACACTCCTTGGTACAGGAGAGTGTCGTCGTCACCAGAGTTGATTCCTCTGGGGATAAAAGTCTGGTGGCTTACTTAGTGCCCGGTTTCAAAAGTCAAGTATTACCCCAGCAGCTTGCTCAATGGCAGAGTGAGTACGTGAGTGACTGGCAAAGACTTTATGAACAAGCTTATGGGCAAGTTGAAGTATCCACAGATGACCCCACATTCAATATCAGTGGTTGGAACAGTAGTTACACCAGACAAGCCATCCCAGATCAGGAGATGCGGGAGTGGGTTGAAAATACGGTGAGCCGAATTCTGGCGGTTGAACCGAAACGGGTATTAGAAATTGGTTGCGGAACGGGGTTACTGCTATCGCGCATTGCCAAGGGTTGTCAGCAATATTGGGGAGCCGATTATTCCATTGCCGCCATTAAGTACGTTGAGCAGGTTTGCAGCACGGTTGAGGGTCTAGAACATGTGCGGCTGCTGCACCAAATGGCAGATAACTTTGCAAGTATCCCCCAAGGAGAATTCGACACTGTAATTGTGAACTCGGTAGTCCAGTATTTCCCCAGTGTTGAATATCTGTTACAAGTTCTAGAAGGAGCGATCGCCACAATTGGCCAAGAGGGGACAATTTTTGTGGGCGATGTCCGCAGCTTGCCGCTACTGGAGCCATATCACGCAGCCGTACAGTTATCCCAAGCAATTGATGAAAGAAGTATTGAGCAATGGCAGCAGCAGGTACACCAGAGTGTAGCCGCTGAGGAAGAATTGCTCATCGAACCCAGCTTTTTCATCGCTCTCAAACAACGTTTTCCCCAGATTTCTTGGGTAGAGATTCAGCCCAAACGCGGTCATTCTCAAAATGAGTTAACTCAATTCCGCTATGATGTCACTCTGCATCTGGGTACTGATGTCCAAACACCAGTAGTTCCTTGGTTAGACTGGCAATTAGACCAACTTTCCTTTACCCAAATTAAAAATCAACTGCTTTCCGAGCAGCCGGAACAGTTGGGAATCAGACGCGTACCAAATCAACGGGTGCAGCAAGCATTACAAATTTGGGAATGGTTGTCCAATCCTCCTGGTGTCGAAACAGTCGGGCAATTGCGGGAAATACTGGCACAACAGCCAAAAGTTGGGATCAATCCAGAGCAGTTTTGGGAACTGGGGCAGGATCTCGGCTACGCTGTTCACTTAAGTTGGTGGGGCAGTAGTCAGGATGGTTCATTCGATGTGGTATTTTGCCGCAATAGTTCAACCCTAGGACACCAAGCGATCGCTTTTTGGGATAGTTCAACGGTTACTACTAAATCCTGGACTGACTACACTAACAATCCTCTACACGGTAAGTTAGTCCAGAAGTTGGTGCCCCAGGTGCGGGAATTTATCCAACAAAAGCTACCCAATTACATGGTTCCGAAAGCTTTTGTCCTGCTCAATGCTTTGCCCCTGACACCTAATGGCAAAGTGGATCGTCGGGCGCTCCCAACACCTGATACGGCTTCCAGAAATCTCTCAACTGGCTTTGTTTCTCCTCGAACTCCAATTGAAGCTCAACTAGTTCAAATCTGGGGTGAAGTTCTGGGACTGGAACGGATTGGTGTTAAGGATAACTTCTTTGAATTAGGGGGACATTCGTTGCTGGCTACTCAGGTTATTTCACGCAGCAATTCAGCTTTTGGACTTGATCTCTCTGTACAGAAGATGTTTGAGTTTCCCACTGTTGCTGCGATCGCATCCTACATGGAAGTAATGGATTGGGCAGCTGAAGATTTAGCGGAACCTGATATCACTGGCGAAATAGTGGAGTTTTGAGAATGACTAACAGCACATTTGATTTTCTTTGTCAACTCAGAAATTTAAGTATTAATCTAGAAACCGATGGCGATCGCTTGCGCTGTCATGCGCCTGAAGGAGCGTTAACTCCAACCCTGCGCCAAGAAATCGCCCAGCGCAAAACAGACCTGATTTTATTATTACAAGAGGCAAAGCAGCTTAAAGTCTCCGAGCAGTTGTCCATTCAACCCGTACTACGGGATGGTAAGCTACCACTGTCTTTTGCCCAACAGCGGCTCTGGTTTATCCACCAGATATCACCCGACAGTACTGCTTACAATATGCTGGAAGCTCTGCGACTAGACGGTTCGCCCAATATTGGGGCACTGGAGCAGAGCCTCAGCGAACTGATTCGCCGCCACGAGATATTAAGAACCACTTTTCCCACAGTAGACGGAAACCCGATCCAGCTAATTGCCCCTCCCACTGCCTTAACTTTGCCAATCCATGACTTGCAGGGGTTGTCCACCGAGGAGCAAACTGAGCAAATTCGACAAATAGCCAAGTCCATTGCATCCGAGCTTTTCGATCTGGCTGCTGAACCATTAGTACAATTCACCTTACTCCAACTGAATTCCCAGGAGTATGTACTGCTGTTGAAGATGCACCACATTATCTACGATGGCTGGTCTTTGAGCATCTTTTTCCGTGAGTTATCTCAGTTATATGCAGCTTTCACTCAAGGATTACCCAACCCACTAGCCCAATTACCTATCCAATACGCCGACTTTGCAGTTTGGCAACGCCAGTGGCTCACAGGCGAAGTTCTTGAGCGCCAACTCAATTACTGGCAAAAACAATTAGCAGGTGCGCCTCTAGTACTAGAACTCCCTGCTGATCGAAAACGTCCCCCAGTTCAGACCTTTCAAGGTGGAGTTGAGTGTTTTCAACTGGATCGCGACCTCACACAATGCCTCAAGCAATTGAGCCAGGAGTCAGACACAACCTTATTTATGACCCTACTGGCAGCTTTTTTGGTCTTGCTCTCTCGTTACAGTGGTCAGTCAGATATTGTTGTTGGTTCTCCGATCGCTAACCGTAACAGTCCAGCGATCGAACAGCTAATGGGGTTTTTTGCTAATACCCTACCATTAAGGGGCAATCTGTCTGGAAACCCCAGCTTTGCTGAGTTCTTAGCGCAAGTGCGGCAAACCACGTTGTCAGCATACTCCCACCAAGACTTGCCTTTTGAAATGTTGGTGGAAAAGTTACAGCCAGACCGAGATTTGAGTCGTAATCCCCTGGTACAAGTAATGTTTTCCCTCCAGAATGCGCCACAATCTTCTGCTAATTTGCCAGGTTTAACTATCCAGAATGTGCCGTTACCACTTGATGTCAAAGTCAGATTTGATTTGGAAGTGAACTACTGGGAAAATCCAGGAGGTCTGGAGGGTGTTTGGTGCTATAACACTGATTTATTTGATGCCACCACAATTACTCGCATCGGCCAACATTTTCAAACTTTACTCAAAGCAATTGTCGCAAATCCCAGAATGCGAATTTCTGAATTACCACTATTGAGTTCAGCAGAAAGACATCAATTGTTGGTGGAGTGGAACGATACTCAAGTCGATTATCTCCAGGATTTGTGTATCCATCAGTTATTTGAGAAGCAAGTTGAGAGGACACCCGATGCAGTGGCGGTGGTGTATGAAAATCAACAACTGACTTATGGTGAGTTGAATAGTCGTGCTAACCAGTTGGCGCACTATTTGCGCTCCTTGGGCGTGGGAGTAGATGTACTGGTCGGGTTGTGTGTAGAGCGATCGCTAGAAATGATTGTGGGACTACTAGGAATTCTCAAGGCGGGTGGAGCATATCTGCCACTTGACCCAGAGTATCCCCAAGAACGCTTACAATTCATGCTTCAAGATGCTCAAGTTTCAGTATTGCTAACTCAGCAGCAACTTGTTAATAGACTGCCACAACATCAAGCACAGCTTGTTTGTTTAGACACTGACTGGCCCTTGATTGACCAATGTAATCAGGATAATGCGATCGCGCAGTTTACCGTAGGTATCGCGGATGTGCAAGCAACTAATTTGGCTTATGTGATTTATACATCAGGATCTACAGGTCAGCCGAAAGGAGTTGAAGTGATTCACCGTGGCGTTAACCGTCTGTTGTTTGGCGTCAATTATGTTCATCTCGATACCACCCAAAGATTTCTTCAGTTAGCCCCAATTTCTTTTGATGCTTCCACCTTTGAGATTTGGGGAGCTTTATTACATGGTGCTAGATGCGTTCTTTTCCCAGGAAGTATTCCTACCGCTAAAAGTCTCAGGGATGAAATTCACAAACACGGCATTACGATTTTATGGCTGACGGCTGCTTTATTTAACTCCATAATTGATGATGATGAAAAAGCTCTGTCAGGAATTGAACAGTTACTAATTGGTGGGGAAGCCCTTTCAGTTGCTCACGTTCAGAGAGCTTTGGCGGCTCTGCCATTTACGCAAATCATTAATGGGTATGGGCCGACAGAAAGCACGACTTTTACTTGTTGTCACCCTATCCCTAGACAGATTGACGCAACCATAGAGTCAATTCCCATTGGCCGAGCGATCGCTAACACCCAAATCCACATCTTAGACGAATATCTACAACCAGTGCCCGTGGGTATGCCAGGAGAATTGCATATTGGTGGTGCAGGATTGGCACGCGGCTATCTCAACCGACCAAAGTTAACACAAGAGAAATTCATCCCCAATCCATTCGGTGGAAGCAGAGGGGCAGAAATTCTTCCTAATTCTCAATCCCCATTGCCCCTAATCCCCAGTTCCCAATCCCCAGTCCCCAGTCCCCGACTTTATAAAACTGGGGATTTAGCACGCTATTTGAGTGACGGCAATATCGAATACTTGGGACGCATCGATAACCAAGTAAAAATTCGTGGTTTCCGCATTGAGTTGGGAGAAATTGAAGCCGTACTGAGCCAACATCAAAATGTGCAGGTATCTTGCGTCATTGCCCACGAAGATACCCCAGGTGAAAAGCGGTTAGTCGCTTACATCGTGCCGCACCCACAGGTGACACCCACAGTAAGCGTTCTGCGTCAGTTCCTTGCTAAGAAACTACCTGCATATATGGTGCCAAATGCTTTTGTGATGTTGGAGTCCTTACCACTAACTCCCAATGGAAAAGTAGACCGCCGCGCCTTGAAAGCACCTTCTAACACCAGCAACTTAGACAAATTTGTTCAACCTCGTAACCAATTAGAACTGCAACTAGTACAAATCTGGTCAAAGATTCTGAAAGTTGACAAAGTGGGAGTACAAGATAACTTTTTTGACCTTGGTGGTCATTCCCTTTTAGCTCCCTACTTAATGACTCAAATTAAACAGCAGCTTGGTAAAGATGTCACCTTAACCAACATTTTTCAAAATCCAACTATTGAACAGTTGGCGACAATTGTACAAAAAGGCGCAGATGACCCTGATTCGTCTTGTTTGGTAGCAATTCAACCAAACGGTTCAAACTTGCCTTTCTTCTGCGTTCCCGGAGCAGGTGGCAGGCCTTTTTACTTCTATCACTTAGGACGTTATTTAGGAGCAGATCAACCGTTATACAGTTTTCAAAATGATTTATATAGTGACTTAGAGTCAGTTACTCGTATTGAGGATATGGCTAGTATTTACATTCAAGCAATGCAAGCTGTGCAGCCCCAAGGCCCATACTTTTTGGGAGGACATTCCTATGGTGGTAACGTCGCTTTTGAAATGGCCCAACAGCTAGTTGCTCAGGGACATGAAGTTGCATTGCTGGCGATAATTGATTCTTCAGCACCGACTTATAAGGATAAGCAAATGCTGATTGATTATATTAATTGGGATGATGCAATGTGGCTAGCGGAGGTGAGCAAAGGAATAGAACTTTATTTAGAAAAAAGCGTAGATATTTCCTACGATACTCTCCAAACCTTGACTATGGAGGAGCAACTAAAATACGTTTTACACTATTTTAAAATGGCTAATATGTTGGCTCCTAATGCTGAAATTACGCAGCTGAAAAATATCGTCCAAGCTTATAAAACTAGCTGTTTATGTCTAGTTGATTATCTACCAAAACAGATTTATCCGGGTAAACTTACGATTCTACGAGCTAACGAGGATATGCCAGAAGACCCTAATAGTGAGTTAAATGCTGAGGTTTCACAGGATTTATCCTTGGGCTGGAGCGAGTTTTGTACCGAACCAGTGGATATCGATTTTGTGCTAGGTAACCATATCACGATTATGGCTGAACCCCATGTCCAGGTTTTAGCCGAACGCTTGAAAGCTTGCATCCAGCAAGCATCAGCAAACTATAGCCATTTTCAATTCGATGAGGTACATGTGTGTAAATAGACCTAACCCCCTAACCCCCTTCCCGAAGGCGGGAAGGGGGAACAATTCAAAGCCTCTCTCCTACAAGGAGAGAGGTTTGGAGAGAGGTCAAAATTGTACTTCACGCTTATCGAGAACCGCTATAAGTACAAAGATCCTTATCACTGATTATTCAGTACTAAAAAGTGCTAAATCTGATTATAAAAGATTTCAATTTATTTCTAAAATATGCCAACCCAAGCTGTTCAAGCTCAACCCATAACAAATGCTTTTTCAAGTTTTACTCAATTTTGGGAAGATGTAAAAGCGATCGCAGGCCCTTACTGGTATCCAACAAAGCCCGGTGATAGAACATTTCCAGACGTTCTTCGCGCCTGGGGAATGCTTATTCTTCTGATATTACTAATAATCGGGCTTGTGGGCGTAACTGCTTTTAATAGTTTTGTTGGTCGCTATTTGGTCGATAGTCTTATTCAAGACAGAGATTATGATAAGTTCCTTAATACCTTAGCAGTTAATATTGTTGGGCTAGTCTTAGTAACCCTGTTAGTAGGATTTTCTAAATTCGTCAGAAAAAAAATTGCTCTGGATTGGTACAAATGGCTAAACAATCATATTTTAGATAAATATTTGAGCAATCGTGCTTATTATAAAATTAACTTTAAAGCCGATCTTGATAACCCAGATCAACGCTTATCTCAAGAAATTGAACCTGTTACCAATAGTGCTTTGAGTTTTTCAGCTACTTTTTTAGAAAAAGTACTGGAAATGACAACTTTTTTAATAATTGTCTGGTCTATTTCCCAACAAATCGCTGTTGTTCTACTTGCTTATACGATCATAGGTAATTTTATTGCTGTTTACTTAAATCAAACATTGAGTAAAATTAATCAAGAAGAACTTGAATTTAAAGCTGAATACAATTATTCCTTGACTCATGTTCGGAATCACGCTGAATCGATAGCTTTTTTTCAGGGAGAAAAACAAGAATTAAATATAATTGGACGCCGATTTAGTAATCTGATTAACAACACGGAACGCAAGATAAGTTGGGAAAGAGGTACAGAAATTTTTAGCAGAGGATATCAATCTGTTATCCAAATCTTTCCCTTTTTAGTACTCGCGCCTTTATATATTAGAGACGAAATTGATTTTGGACAACTAGGACAAGCCGCTTTAGCTTGTAATATGTTTGCTGTTGCTCTGGGACAATTAATAAATGAATTTGGTACTTCAGGACGCTTTTCTAGTTACGTTGATCGTTTAGCTGAGTTTTCAAATTCTTTAGAAGAAGTAACTAAGCAACCCGAAAATGTCAGTACTATTAAAACAATAGAAGAAAACCATCTTGCTTTTGAGCATGTCACCTTACAAACGCCCAACTATGAGCAGGTGATTGTCGAAAACTTATCACTTTCTGTTGAATCGGGAGAAAGTTTATTAATTGTTGGGCCTAGTGGTCGAGGTAAAAGTTCTCTGTTAAGAGCGATCGCTGGCTTATGGAATGCGGGAACTGGTCGTCTGGTGCGACCGCCTTTAGAACAAGTCTTATTTTTGCCCCAACGTCCTTATATAATTTTGGGAACTCTGCGCGAACAGTTACTCTATCCTCATACAAATCGTCCCATGAGCGATCGAGAACTCAAAGAAGTTTTACAACAAGTTAATCTACAAAACTTGCTTAGTCGAGTCGATGGTTTCGATACAGAGGTTCCTTGGGAAAATATACTCTCCTTGGGAGAACAACAACGCCTTGCATTCGCCCGATTATTAATTACTCATCCTAGCTTCACTATATTAGATGAAGCAACAAGTGCTTTGGATTTGGATAACGAGGAGAGCTTATATCAAAAGTTACGAGAGACAAAAACAACATTTATCAGTGTTGGACATCGAGAAAGTTTGTTTAATTATCATCAATGGGTTTTAGAACTATCACAAGATTCTAGTTGGCAACTTGTTACCGTGGAGGATTATCGGCGTCAAAAAGCGACAGAAATAGCCACTAATCCTCCTGAAAATACTGAAATCATCATAGATGTTTTACCCAATAATCAATCCCAAAATCCACCCGAACTAGGGACAATAACAGGCACAATTGCAGGGCTTTCTCATAAAGAAATGCAGGAATTAACAGACTATTCCCTTGCCAGTATTAGAAGTAGAGCAAGCCTTGGTAAGTCCACTACTGGCAAAGATGGCTTTACCTACCGCTACAACAAAGACTCCAAGGTGTTGAAATGGGTAAAAATTTAGCGTTTACTAATGCTTTTACCGAAAAACGAGCAAACTTTTGAAGCATAAATAGAGCAAAAGATAACATAATTTCGGACTCCAGCTAATTTCAATATTAGGTGTAAAAAATGACAATAATATTTGCAGATAAACAAGAATTAGCCAAACAAATAGTTCAATATATTAAGCAAGATGAAATTGCCATTGCTGTCAAAAAACTGCGTCAACAGGCGAAAAACTCTTGTGAACTTCCTCCAACTTGGCTACTCAATACAGCAGATGCTTTAGAAAATAACGATTGGAGTATCTTGTCTGAAGGCTTTATTAATATGGATTTTATTGGTAAAAATGGTTATTTCTTGATAATCGCACCTTACCAAATAAATCGACAATGCCAAAGCCAGGTAACTTTAAGTGCAATTTACGGCAAAATGCACGATAACTCTCAGCCATCTATTGAACAATTAGAAAATCTGAGTCGCGAAAAATTTGGAACCCTAAGCCAACCAATTCCAAGGAATCTTTCTTTTACCGAAATTGCTAGTTGCGGTAATGTCAGTGGTGAAATTAGTGAAGCCTTCATCGTCCCAAATGGATGGTCATTTCCTAACAGTGTTTGTGGCCCAGCATTAAACAATGCAAGCGAGCAGCGACGACGTTTTTTAGGTTCTAGTCGCCAATGCATTCAAAAAGTATTTGAACATGAAACAGCAAATTTACTATTAGGCCCCTTAGAAGACGAAATCAATAGTGAACGCTATCGCCATATAGATACTCAAGTTCATGAAGCAGGACATGCTAGTGGTTTAGGATTTGACTTCAAAGTAAAGCATAATCTCTTCCAAAACTATGCCTATGCTGGTGTAGAAGAATGGCGATCTGATAGTTTAGGGTTTGAGTTTGCAGCTTGCATTTTACCTGCTCAAGAAGCTGGGAAGTTGGTAGCTGTCAATTTTTGCATTCGCTTTGGCTTAGATGCTCACCGTTTAGGAGGCATAGAAAAAGATACGGATGTATATGCTAGCCTTATAAGCTTAGAACATCTTTTTCAAAGTGATGCTATATATATCACTAAAAAAGGTCAATTAGCTTTACGTAATTTGAGTTATCCAGGTTTACTCCAAGCCGTTGAACTCCATCGGACACAAGCATTATCTCTTACCCGAAGAGAGTTAAACCTTAAAAGTCCTACAGGTATTTTCTATCTGTACAAAATAGACATTCATCCATCAACTCAATCAATTTTTCAAGGGCTAGTTATGGAACGCTGTCAAGGAATTTGGGCAGAGTTACAATAATTAGCAATACTTCTCGGTTAAGCATTTTTAATTCGGAATCGGGTTTTGGGAAAAGGGCAAAGGGTAAGGGTTAAAGGTTTTTTATTTCCTATTTCCCTCTTAACCGAGAAGTATTACAATAATTAGTTTCCCCCTCTTTTTGGCGTTGTTGCATAAGTAGGGGGAATATTAAAATAATTCGTAATTCGTAATTCGTAATTTGTAATTAAGTTTTGTAAAGGATATTTTATCTACTTAACTGTCTTAACTGTCTTAACTGTCTACTTAACTGTCTTAAATGTCTTAACTGTCCACTTTTACTGTCTTAACTGTCCACTTTTACTGTCTTAACTGTCTACTTTTACTGTCTTAACTGCTATTGCATTTTCTTGATAAAGCTGAGATTATTTGAGAGTAGAGATTAAGCGCTTTGCCATACTACTAGCTTTGTGTATTTTTAACTTGGAATTGATTTCATTCTCAAGCTTAGATGGTAAAAGTTAAAGATTTTTTTTACCTTTTCCCCTTAGAGGATGTTTGAAAAGTTCTCTTGTCGTCGGCATCAAAAATTTTAGATCCCCCTAAATCCCCCAATAAATTGGAGGACTTTGATTCCGGTTCCCCCCTTTTTAAGGTTACAGTGTACACACAAGTCGAAAAAAGATCAATTTCTCATCATTGTTCTCTCGTTTATCTCGTTCCTATGCTCTGCATAGGAATGCCTGATTAGAGGCTCTGCCTCTAGTCAGATATTGAGTCAGAGACTCAATGAATGCATTCCCAGTCGGAGACTGGGAACGAGGAAATGCTTATCAAGCAAGTTAGGTTTTTAGGACTTGTGTGTACACCGTAGCCTTAAAAAGGGGGGTTAGGGGGGATCAAAAAGTGCCTAAAGTCACAGTGAAATACTTTTCAAACAACCTCTTAACCGACAAGTATTGAAGCACGTTGTTTTTAAAAAAGTTAGTCGATTTAATAAAAAAATTAATCTTTGGCTATAAAAAATTACTAATTTCCGATAAATTGCCTAATTAAGGCAAAAATACTTTTAACACAGGTAGTTCAAGAGATTTACTAACAAACATAGTTTATTCATCTATTGCATTGATTAATTAGAATTACGAATTACGAATTATCCTATTTGGAGATTAAACTCTTGTGACAAAGCAGGTATATAGCCAATCAGTTCTGACATTTGATGGACAAGATGATTACATAGACTTTGGCAAAAATGATTTTTCTGGTGTTTTTGCTCAAGGAAGTTCGGCCTTTACGATTTCTGGATGGGTGAATCCTCATCAGCTAACAGATAAAGCCACTACATACGGCACGCGCAATGTTTTTTTTGCTCGTTCTTCAGATCGATATAGTGATAATTTTGAGTTCGGCATCAGTGAATCAGGGAACCTAGATGTATTCATTGATGAGACTCTTGAGAAGAAAATTAAAACTTTTGGCAATGGAGAATTAACTATCGGACAATGGCACTTCTTTGCCATTGTTTTTAATAAAGGTCAACTGAGCATATATCTTGATGAGAATGAGTATTTTGGGTACTTTACAGGTGACTCTTTAAATAAAGCAACTAGTTCTGTGACACTGGGCGCGACTTTACACAACAACATATATTTCACAGGTCAATTAGCGAATATTAGCGTCTGGAATTATCCCTGTCCCCCAGCGGAAATTCAAAGGCATCGCGATCAGCCTTTAGTTGGGAATGAACAAGGATTAGTCGCTTACTGGAGATTAAACGAAGGACAAGGAAAAACTGTAAAAGACCAAACTGAAAATGGTCTTGATGGAAACTTGCGTGGCAATCCTAGTTGGGATGTCGCACAACTTCCATTTGGAATTACACAATCATCGAACGAGAGTGAGCCACAAGAACAGACAGCGAGTAGTTCCGAGGAGAGAAACCTTGCGGAGCCAGAAAGCCAATCTGTTGCAGAAGTTATCTCCGTTGAAGTAGTTGCTGTCAGTGAAACCGAGTTGCAGCAAGAGTCCGTTGAGGTTCCTCCAATTCTAGAAACTGGCATCCCAACCCAGACAACAACTGTGTTAGCGCCAGAGGAGCGTCACCCAAAGGCAAAAAAAGGGACAAAAAGACAGAGCGAAAAATCTGCAAACATTCAAACTCCCCAGCCAAAAGAGGAGAAAGCCGAAACAGTTCCAGTCGATATTCAACAGCAAACATTAACTCAGGAGCGATCGCCAAAAACTATGAATACGAAAGCTAATCCCAAATACAAAATACTTGCTATTGATGGCGGCGGTATTCGGGGCATTATCCCAGCCCTGGTACTAGCAGAAATTGAAAAGCGGACACAAAAGCCGATTTTTAGTTTGTTCGATTTAATTTCTGGCACTTCCAGCGGCGGAATTCTGGCACTCGGATTAACCAAACCCCGATTAGACTTAGAAGCCACTGATAGCTTACCCACCGCCCAATACAGCGCCGAGGATCTAGTCCAAATATATCTTGAGTATGGGGCTGAGATATTTTACGAGCCATTTTGGGAACAAATACTCGGTCAACTAGAAGATATATTCGTCCAACCAAAATATTCTTCTGAGGGGAGAGAAGAAATTATCAGGCAATATTTTGGCGACACTCCTCTAGAAAATAATCTCAAAGAAGTTTTCGTAACTAGCTACGATATCGAGCAGCGAATTCCCATATTCTTTACTAATAAAATCGAAAAGCAACAGACAGAATCGAAAAGATTCCGCAAGTTATGCTCAGGTTTTACCCTCACAGATGCGGCATTAGCAACTAGTGCAACTCCGACTTATTTTGCTCCCTATCGCGTTGCCAGTTCCCATAATACCAACGGTTTCTATACTTTAGTTGATGGCGGAGTAGTCGCTAATAATCCAGCTAATTTGGCTATTTTAGAAGCGCAAATTAGTAGACAAGAAAATAAACAAGTTTTGAATACAGATGATGTCTTGATAGTATCCTTGGGTACCGGTTCCCTGACGAGTGTTTACCCTTATGAAGAAGTGAAAAAATGGGGACTATTACAATGGGCAAACCCGCTGTTAAATATTGTGCTTGATGGTGGCAGTGAAGTAGTAGCTGGAGAATTAGAAAGGTTGTTTGAGGCTAATAGTAAAGGTAGTAAAAGTTCTTATTATCGATTTCAAACATTCTTAAAAAGTGAACTCGAAGCAATAGATAATGCCAAGCCAGAAAATCTGCGGCAGTTACAAACTTTAGCTAATACACTGATTCAAGAAAAAAGTAAAGAAATCGATGAGTTGATTAGTATTTTATTAACCTAAATACAGCGGATTTCAAGTTAGTGAACTACACAAGCTAAGTCTCAAAGCCAGGTATAAAGCCTGTTTTAATTCTGAATTCTGACTCCTGAATTCTGACTCCTGAATTCCGACTCCTGAATTCCGAATTCTACTGTATGAGCTTTTCTTGATGTTAATGGAGTTGAGCCAGTAATTTTCAATAGGTCGAAATGGGGTCTTTAAGTAAGCCATCTTATCGGATAGTCGCCATTCTTGGGGAAGGAATTGGGTCAGAAGTTGTGGAAGCTTCCTTAAAAATTCTGCAACACGTCGCTAAAATTGAAGGATTTACCTTACAGGTAGACTATGGCTGGCTTGGCGCAACTGCCTTTGAAGAACTGGGTAGTTACTTCCCTCAAGCTACCGCCGAACTGTGCGATGGAGCCGATGGCATTGTATTTGGTGCAGTTACTCAAGGCGGACTACTAGAACTCCGAAAGCATTTCGACTTTTTTTGCAATCTTCGTCCGATCCGTAGCGTTAAAAGTCTCGTACATAAATCTAGTCTTCGACCAGAGAAAATTCAAGGAATTGATATTCTCATCGTTCGAGAACTGGTCAGTGGAATCTATTTTGGCCCATCTGGACGCGGCTCAGATGATAAGGGAGATTATGGTTATCATACGATGCGCTATTACGATGAAGAGATTCGTCGAATTGCTCGCAAGGCTTTAGAACAAGCCCAATACCGCCGAGGATTACTCACCGTAGCCCACAAAGAAAATGCCTTGCCTTATTTGCCTTGGACTCGTCTAGTGGAAGAAGAAGCCAAAGAGTTTCCTGGCGTTGTTATCGAACCAATGCTGGTAGATAACTTAGCTATGCAAATGGTTCTGAATCCCCAACGGTTTGATGTAATTTTAGCGGGCAATTTGTTTGGAGATATTCTTAGTGATATTGGTGGTGCATTAATTGGCTCAATTGGTTTATTAGGATCGGCGAGTCTTAATGCTGATGGATTTGGTTTGTACGAAGCGATTCATGGTACAGCCCCAGACATTGCTGGGAAGGGAATTGCTAATCCTCTTGGCACCCTTGGAGCTTGTATTTTAATGCTTCAACAATGGGGGGAAGTGCGGGCTGCCCAACTAATTATTGCAGCGCAAGACCGGATTTTAGCTAAGGGATACCGAACAGCTGATTTATTTAGCCAAGGAGAAGAAATTTTAGTCAATACTGCAACATTAGTTGACCTTTTACTTGAAGAACTTTCAGTTGTGCAACATTCTCAATTAGGAGTGCTTCATGAGTCATGCAAATAACGTTTTGCACCTGGGAGATGATATCAATACCGATGATATTATTCCTGCCAATCGGGCGACAACAGATGACCCTGATTACTTAAAAAAGTATGCTTTAGAACATATTATTGGAGCAGGTGAACTGCTAAAATTCAATGTGATTGAAGCAGGAGAAAATTTCGGCTGTGGTTCCAGTCGAGAAGTTGCCCCCATTGCCTTGCAAGCTGCGGGAATTGAGAAAATTCGGGCGCGATCGTTCGCTGAAATTTTTTATCGTAATAGCATCAATATTGGACTACCCTTAGAAATTCTGGGGGAGAAACAGGAGAATCCTGTAGTTGATGCGATCGCACTAGCCGGTGGGTTAATGTCTTTTAATCAGCTGCGTCGTCAGGGTAAAATCACCATTCCTCGCAGCTTCACCCCGCCACGCCCCATGACTTTAGTCGAAAAACTCTTAGCTAAAGCCTCTGGAAATTCCTACGTCCAGCCAGGAGAAGTGGTTTTTGCCCAGGTCGATTTAGCCTTATCCCATGATGCTGTAGCCGGGCCTGTGGCCAAGATATTTTATCAAGAGTATGGAGAAGGAGCAAAGTTATGGGACTCCCAAAAGGTAGTTTTAGTAGCCGATCACTTTATCCAAGTCAACGACATCCGTGCTGATCACAAAGCTCATGTCATGTATGACCAGATGATTCAGTTTGCTAAAGTCCAAGGATGCCACTTATTTGATATGGTTTCCCCTGGTGAAGCAGCGGGCATCTGTCACGTTTTACTCCCAGAAAAAGGGTTTGTCCGACCAGGAATGCTGATTGCTGGTACAGATTCCCATACCTGCACCTACGGAGCATTGGGAGCCTTTTCCACAGGAGTAGGAACCACCGATATGGCTAATATTTATGCCACAGGAGATATGTGGATTCGTGTTCCTCCAACCCTAGTATTTGAGTTGTCTGGAACCTTGTCTCCTAAAATTAGTGCCAAAGATATTATCCTATTTATCCTCGGAAAAATCGGCTGTGCTGGCGCGACCAGTAAGGTAATAGAGTTTAGAGGGTCAATCCTTGCACAACTACCCTTTGATGAACGATTAACTCTAGCCAACATGGCTGTAGAGTGTGGTGCAATATGTGGTTTGATTGTTCCTGATGAGGTGACACGTGAGTATTTAAAAAACCGAACTTCACAAGAATTTGTAGAAATTAGCGGCGATGCTGATGCTGAGTATGAAAAGGTTTATCAATTTGACCTTAGTGATTTAGAAGCACAAGTGGCACGTCCCCCAAAACCGGATCAAGTAGTTGCCATTAGTCAATTAGAAGATATTCCGATTACCAAAGCTTTTATTGGCTCTTGTACTGGGGGTAAACTCTACGATTTAGCTCAAGCAGCCGAAGTTTTGCACGGTCGCCAACTGGCAGACGGTGTAAACTTGTTTATTGTACCTGCAACCATTGAAATTCGAGAACAAGCCCAAGAGTTAGGTTATCTCGATATTTTTGAACAAGCAGGAGCACAAATTCTCAAGACAGGTTGTGGGGCTTGTATCAATTCTGGACTTGGGGTTTTGGCAAAAGAAGAAGCAGGGATTTATGCAACCAATCGCAATTTTAAAGGACGTAGCGGCGATCCAACGGGCAAAAATTATTTAGCCTCACCAAGAACAGTGGCTATCTCTGCTGTAAATGGGAAAATTAGCGATCGCTTTGATTGAACTGGGGATGGGAGCAATGCGATTTTGTGAGATGGGTAAGCAGGGGCTACGTGTACACACAAGCCCTTTCCACCCCCTCTAACTCCCCCTTGGTAAGGGGGAGAACCGGATATTTCCCCCCTTTGCAAGCTACGGTGTATACACAAGTCCTAAAAACCTAGCTTGATAAGACTTTCCTCGTTCCCAGTCTCCGACTGGGAATGCATTCATTAAGTCTCTGACTCAATGCCAGATTGGAGGCAGAGCCTCAACGAGGAGCATTCCCATGCAGAGCATGGGAACAAGATAAACGAGAGAACAATGAAAAATCAAACTTTTTTGACTTGTGTATACACCGTAGCCTTTGCAAGGGGGGATTAAGGGGGGTAAATCCAGGGATTGGGGATTGGAACCCCAACTAAATCGAACTATCAGAGCGGGGTAAATTAGAGATAAAACTCAAAAAATATTAACCCAATCTGAGCGTGAATGACTTTTATCTAGCTTAGTCTAGGTTTTGAGATAGGTTTCTTTATTTACAAAGATTCTATTCTCGTACTCTTAGTAATGTTTTAACCAAGAAAAAAAGGATTTTAGGTAATTACAATGGACGAAATCGTTAAAAAACTTGCTGGTCTGGGTCTTCCTGGTATCATTCTCGTGATTTTAGCAGTCACATCAGCAGGTAGTAATGCTGCTATTGTTGCTGCCCTCACAGCCTTGGGAGGGCCCTTCGGCATTGTCGGAGGTATAGGTATACTTGGTCTAATAACGGTTGTAGGGGATACTGTCGCGGGATATGGAATTGAAGCTGTTCTCAAGGCCGTCTATACAGAACGTAGTAAAACAGAATCAGTGAGATATCTCCTCAAAGAAATTAAAGATTTACCCATTTCAGATGAGCTAAAACTCAAACTGAGAAATGAACTGAGTCCAGAAGTTATTATTGATACTGAAGAGATTCAGCCACCAAAAACAATTGAAATTGTCGAGGAATAATTTCACTATTACATTCGGTGACATTTTAAATCAAATAGCACTAATACTATTTTGGATTTTAGATTAAGATTTGGGAGTCTGAAAAGCTGACTGTACTTTGCTTTGAGACATCTATCCATTCATATTCTATTTTCCGATTGGTGTCAGGAAAGCGATCGCAGCAAATTGCTGTGAGCAAACAAAATGGCCTCTGAGTCTGATTTCATCGGATTAAAGCCTCAAAGGCCTATTCTTTTAAAGATTCGTGCAAGATATCTGTCAATACTGTTCGGTTAAGACAAGAGACGCGATGAATCGCCGTCTCTACAATAATCAGTCTTTCATCTTGAGGGCAAAAAACCTTAAACGAACCGTATTGAAATATCTGTTATCTAAGAGAAGAGAGGACTTTTTAAACATCCTCTAACAGAAGCCGAAAAATCGGTCTACCTATTTTTCCAAAAAATAGCTATAGAGCCGGGTCAAGCATATATTCAAAAACTATAACTTTACTAAAACTTTCAACCTTTATACTAAATTTATTATGGAAGAAATTGTCATTAACTCTACTCAGTATGTTGATGATTTTTGTGCTTTAACTGATCAGGAACGACATAAAGTATTAGTTGAATGGAATGATACAACGGTAGATTATCCCAAACATCTATGCATACATCAGTTATTTGAAGCACAAGTAGAAAAAACTCCAGATAATATTTCTGTCGTCTTTAATGAGGAACAACTAACCTATCAGGAGTTGAACCACCGAGCCAATCAATTAGCACATTATTTGCGAATTCTAGGAGTAGATACAGAAGTTCTAGTAGGCATTTGCGTTGAGCGCTCCTGGGAAATGGTAGTGGGTAGTTTGGGTATCCTCAAAGCGGGTGGAGCTTATGTGCCGTTAGATCCAACGTATCCCAAAGAGCGTCTAGCGTTGATGCTCTCAGATTCACAAGTGCAGGTGCTATTAACACAGCAAAAGTTTGCTGAAGGGTTTGCGGGTAGCGGAGTGAATGTGGTTTGTCTGGATACTGACTGGGAATCCATCAACCAACACAGCCAAGAGAATGCTATTAGTAATGTTACGGCTGAAAACCTCGCTTACGTTATCTACACCTCTGGTTCTACAGGAACACCAAAAGGAGTAGCTGTATCACATCGGGCTGTCAATCGGTTAGTATGCAACACCAACTACATACAGTTTATGCCGAGCGATATCTCCGGCGGTCAACTAAGTGTTGCTCAAGCTTCAAATACTTCATTTGACGCAGCTACGTTTGAAATCTGGGGATCTCTCCTCCACGGGGCTAGGCTGGTGGTAATTCCTCAGAATATTGTGCTTTCGCCCCAGTATTTCGCAACGTACATCCGCGAACAAAGGATTAGTGTATTATTTTTGACGCCAGCCTTATTTAATCAGTTAGCTAGTGTTGTCCCTGGAGCATTTAAAGACTTGCATCACTTACTAATTGGGGGCGATGTTCTTGATCTCAAGTCAGTGAAAGCGGTTTTCAAGAATGGGCCGCCACAGCGATTGCTGAATGCTTATGGCCCAACTGAGAGTACAACATTTGCTTGTTGGTATCTAGTACAGAATATTTCAGAAGAGGCTACAAATATACCGATTGGTCGCCCAATCTCTAATACACAAATCTATATACTGAATTCCCAACTTCAACCAGTTCCTATTGGTACTGTTGGTGAATTATATATTGGCGGCGATGGCTTGGCACGAGGATATCTAAACCGTCCAGAATTAACCAAAGAAAAATTTATCCCCAATCCTTTTGAGGAGGCAGGAGGCAGGAGGCAGGAGGCAGGAGGCGGAGGCAGAAGGCAGGAGGCAGGAGGCAGGAGGCAGGATAGCGCAGCGGTAGCGAGTCTGCAAGCGTCGGCGGGAAAGAGTAGATTATACAAAACGGGGGATTTAGGACGCTATTTACCAGACGGCAATATTGAGTTTTTGGGACGAATTGATCATCAGGTGAAGATTCGCGGCTTCCGCATTGAATTAGGAGAAGTTGAGGCGCTTTTGAGTCAACATTCGGATGTACAGCAGGCGGTGGTAATCGTCCGTGAAGATATCCCTGGTGAGCAGCGCCTTGTTGCCTATATTGTCCTTAATCAAAAGCGTGAAGCCATCGCCGCTACTCTAAAACGTTTTCTCCAGGAAAAGCTGCCCAACTACATGGTGCCAGCAGTCTTTGTAATTTTAGACTCGTTGCCCCTTACGCCCAATGGTAAAGTGGATCGTCGAAATCTTCCAGGTTGCGATCGCACACGCCCCGCTCTCGAAGAAACTTTTGTCGCACCTCGTAGCCCAATTGAGGAGACGTTAGCGATTATTTGGGCTGAGTTATTGGCACTTGAGCAGATTGGAGTCAATGACAATTTTTTCCAGTTGGGTGGTCATTCCCTAATTGCAACTCAACTCCTTTCTCGCGTGCGCGAAGTTTTCCAAGTCGAGTTGTCTTTTCACCACATCTTTGAAAACCCCAGCATCGCAGGTTTAGCTCAACTAATCGAACAGCATAGTCAGTTAGAACAGCCGTTGCAGCGTCCCACCATCCAACGAATTGAGCGTGAAGGACTCTTACCCGTTTCCTTTGCCCAAGAGCGAGTGTACTTTATTGGGCAAGTGGCTCCTGAAAGTAGTGCCTACCAATTCCAGGCAACTATGCGATTTAAAGGTCAGCTAAATGTGGCGGTATTACAACAATGCCTCAACGAGATTGTGCGGCGTCATGAAATATTTCGCACGACTTATCCGGCGGTGAATGGACGGCTATTTCAGATAATTCACCCAGCGTCACCAATCAGCTTTAAAGTTATTGACCTCCAGAGATTCCCGGAATCTGAGCGGGAAGCGGAAGTTCAGCGCCTAGTTGAGGCAGAAGTACAAAAGCCGTTTGACTTGAATCAACTACCACTAGTTAAATGGGTTTTGCTGAGGTTGAGCGACCAAGAACATTTATTGCTCCACATCGAGCATCACATAATTCATGATGGTTGGTCATTTAATGTATTTCTGGGTGAGTTGCTTGAACTTTATCAAGCCTTCTGTCTGGTTAATCCTTCCCCGTTGACTGAGCCAATCCTCCAGTTTGTGGATTTTGCCCATTGGCAGCGACAGTGGGTCAAAAGCCAGGAAGCCCAAACCCAATTAACTTATTGGCAGCAGCAATTATCCGGTAGTTCACCGTTGTTGGAATTACCTTATGATCGCCCGCGACCACCAGAGCAAACTTATAATGGCGATCAAATTAGGGTGGAACTTCCCATTAACTTGTGCGAATCTCTGCGAGTTCTGAGTCGTCAAGAGGGTGTCACCTTATTTATGACGATGCTGGGAGCTTTTTTGGTAATTTTGCACCGATACACTGGGCAGAACGACCTAAGCGTAGGAACTGCTGTTGCCAATCGGCGGATGCACGAGGTAGAAAAGTTAATTGGCATGATTGTCAATAACCTGGTTCTACGCACTGATTTGTCTGGTAATCCCACATTTCGGGAATTACTCGACCGAGTGCGTCAAGTCACACTGGAAGCATATAACAACGAAGATTTACCTTTTGATAAGGTGGTGGAAGTTCTCAAGCCAATACGGAATTTAAGCCACAATCCTCTATTTCAAGTGATGTTCAGCTTCCATGATTCTCCCATGCCGGATTTGAGTCTTCCTGGTTTGGACATTAGCTTGCATGAACCTATCAGCAATAAATCAGCAAAGTTTGATCTGGATTTCCTGGTTATACCGCGTTCTGAGCAACGCGTGCAGAACGGTTCTAAAACGGGAGCGAAGGGAATCACGTTAGTTTTAGAATACAACAGCGATCTCTTTGATGCTGCCACAATCCAACGAATGCTAGAGCAGTATCAAACTTTACTAGAGGGGATTGTTGCTAACCCAGAGCAGCGAGTTTCAGAATTACCACTGCTAACGGAGACTCAGCAGCAATTACTGGTGGAGTGGAATCAGACTCAGAAAGAGTACACCTTTAATCAGGGTATTCATGAGTTATTTGCAGCTCAGGTGGAGTTAACTCCCGATGCTGTAGCTATTCAACAAGAAGGTGAACATTTAACTTACCGTGAATTGAGCGATCGCGCCAATCAACTTGCCCACTATCTACAAACTTTGGGAGTCAAACCAGAAACCTTGGTGGGTATCTGCATTGAGCGTTCTTTAGAAATGATTATCGGCTTACTCGGCATTCTCAAAGCGGGCGGTGCATACATTCCCCTTGACCCTAGCTATCCCCAAAAGCGACTGGCTGATATTCTCGAAGATACTCAACTGAGCATTCTGCTGACTCAAGAAAGATTTAAAGAAAAACTACCAGATTATGCCGGGAAAACCATCTGTTTAGATACAGACTGGCAAATAATTACTCAACACAGTACAACCAACCCGATTTGCGAAGTTCAACCTCATAACCTCGCCTACATTATTTACACCTCTGGTTCTACGGGTAAACCTAAAGGAGTGATGATTGAACAGCGATCGCTAATGAATTTTGTTATCAGTGCTATGCATGAATATGGAATTAATGCAACTGATAATATTCTGCAATTTGCATCTCTCTGTTTTGATACATCTATTGAAGAAATTTTACCTTGTCTTTTAGTCGGCGCAACATTAGTACTGCGAACCGAAGAAATGTTGCACTCCAGCGATGAATTTTGGCGGTGTTGCCGAGAATGGCAGTTAACTGTTTTGGATCTTCCCACAGCGTACTGGCATCAATTAGTAGCGGAACTTACCTCTGAAGATTCCCGAATTCCCGAAAGTCTGAGAATGGTGATTATTGGCGGAGAAGAAGCTCAACTCGAAAAAGTGAAGCACTGGCACAGTAGTGTTGCTCACCTCTGCAATCCACCCCAATTACTTAATAGTTACGGGCCAACGGAAGCAACGATTATAACCACTTTATACCAATTATGTATAAAGAGACACATAATAATGCCCCCCTGTAGTCCCCCCTTGGCAAGGGGGGACGGCGATAGCCGGGGGGTGAATTATATGCAGCTTCACAAAAAAATGGTGTTAGATCGTTTAACTTCAACTAACTCCGTTTCAATTGGACGACCGATTAGCAATGCTCAAGTTTATATTCTGGATCAATATCTGCAACCAGTACCAATAGGAGTTCCCGGAGAATTGCACATTGGCGGAGCCGGATTAGCTAGAGGATATTGGCAACGCCCTGAACTTACGGCAAAGAAATTTATCGAGAATCCATTTTACAATCCAAAATCCAAAATCCAAAATCCAAAATTATATAAAACGGGGGATTCAGCACGTTTTCGCGCCGATGGCAACCTAGAATATCTCGGACGAGTTGACAATCAGGTGAAGATTCGCGGCTTCCGCATCGAGTTGGGAGAAATCGAGACGGTGCTGAGACAACACCCACAGGTATTTCAAGCTGTAGTCATTGCTCGTGAAGATATCCCTGGACAAAAGCGCCTTGTAGCTTATGTTGTTCCGCACCAGCCGCAACCAAACGCCGATGAAAAACTCCACCCACAAGGGGATGGAGTTTTTGGGCATGGGGAATGGGGAATAGGGCATGGGGAAGAAGCTACCAATGCCCAATGCCCAATGCCCCAAGCGACGGGGCGACTATCCCTCTCCACCCACAATGGAATGGAGTTTCCCGTCGCTTTCAATGAACTGCGCCATTTCCTGAAACAGAAGTTGCCTAATTATATGGTGCCCTCAGCGATCGCACTCCTGAAAGCCCTACCAATGACTCCGAACCAGAAGGTAGATTACCGCGCCCTCCCAGCCACCGAACTTTCACTGAGTGTAGAAGATAATTTTGTTGCACCGCAAACTCCCACAGAAGAGAAATTAGCAGCGATTTGGTCGGAAATTTTAAGACTAAAACAAGTCGGCATCCACGATAACTTCTTTGAATTGGGCGGCGACTCCATCCTCAGTATTCAGGTAATTTCAAGAGCCAATCAGGCGGGTATCCAAATTGCCCCTAAACAGCTATTTCAGTACCAAACAATTGCTGAGTTAGCTGCTGTGGCAGGAATTGCTCGCTCTGTCAAAGCCGAACAAGGGTTAGTGACAGGTACAGTAGCGCTGACACCCATCCAACACTGGTTTTTCGAGCAAAAATTGCCCGAACCTGATTACTTTAACCAGTCAGCCATGCTAAAAGTGCCGCCAGACTTGCAACCAGAGCTATTGCAGCGAGTCGTGCAACAATTGTTGATGCATCACGATGTTTTACGTTCGCAGTTTATACAAGAAGGGGAAAACTGGCAGCAGATTAACGCCCCTATCCAAGAAGTTGTGCCATTTAGCGTCATCAACTTGTCGCACCTGTCGCCAGAAGAACAACAAACAGTAATGAAAGCGACGGATGCTGAACTCCAGGCTAGCTTGAATCTATCAACTGGAGCGATCGCACAAGTGACGTTATTTAGATTAGGCAATGATAAACCCGGCAGATTACTGTTCATCATCCATCATTTAGTAGTAGATGGCATTTCGTGGCGGATTTTGCTCGAAGATTTGGCTACAGCTTACCAGCAAATCAGCCGTGGCAAAGCTATTAAACTACCACCAAAGACAACATCCTTTCAATATTGGAGCGATCGCTTAACAGAATACGCCAAATCATCAGATGAGTTGAATTACTGGCTGAATGAGTCTAGTCTAAAAGTTACCGCCTTACCAGTAGATTATCCTTCAGATCAAGAAAATAATACCTTAGCCTCAACCGCTTCTGTGTCACTTTCCTTAACTGAAGAACAAACCCGCGCCCTCTTGCAGGATGTACCCTCTGCCTACAACACTCAAATTAATGATGTACTGTTGACTGCCCTAGTGCAAAGCTTTGCCCAATGGACAGGAGAACGTTCTTTACTCGTTGATTTAGAGGGACATGGACGAGAAGAATTGTTTGAGGATGTGGATTTGTCGCGGACTGTGGGCTGGTTTACTACCTTATTCCCCGTTCATTTGCAGCTAGAAGAAGTTGAACAAGAGGCAGGAGAGGCTTTAAAGTCAGTCAAAGAACAACTACGGCGCATCCCCAACCGGGGCATCGGCTATGGCGTGTTGCGATATTTGCAGCCCGATGAGGCAATACGCACGAAATTACAGGATTTACCTCAAGCACAAGTGAGTTTTAACTACCTTGGTCAATTCGATCAGGTGCTTAAGGCATCTGCTGTATTGGGTTTGGCTGAAGAATTCAAAGCTGAACAAAGTTTAGTTAATCAGCGCCGCCACCTATTAGGAGTAAGCGGATTTATTCGTGCAGAAAGGCTGGAAATGACTTGGAATTACAGCGAGAAAATTCATAAACGAGACACCATCAAGGGTTTGGCCTTTGGGTTCATAGAGGCATTGCGATCGCTCATTACCCACTGTCAATCCCCTGGTGCGATCGGTCGTACACCTTCAGATTTCTCAGCAGCCAGACTCAGCCAAAAACAGCTTGACAAATTCCTAGCCAAAATTAAAACGAAGTAGTCATTGGTCATTTGTCATTTGTCATTGGTCATTTGTCATTCTCCCTTTGTCTCCCCAATCCCTAATCCCCAATCCCCAATCCCCAATCCCCAATCCCCAATCCCCAATCCCCAGTCCCCAGTCCCAAATATCATGAACAATATCGAAGACCTTTATGAACTTTCACCCATGCAGCAAGGAATGCTGTTTCATACCCTTTATGCGCCAGAGTCGGAAGTTTATTTTGAGCAGTTGCTTTGCACCCTCTCTGGAGAATTAAATTTTTCTGCTTTTGTGCAAGCTTGGCAACAGGTTGTGGTGCGACATCCAGCTTTACGCAGTTCCTTTTATTGGGAAGAGATAGAAAAGCCTTTGCAAATGGTGAGTAAACAAGTGGATCTCCCGTGGGAAAAGCTGGACTGGCGGCATTTAACAGCTGATGAACAACAACAGCAGCTAGAGGATTTTTTGAAATGCGATCGCCAAAAAGGATTTGATCTAGCTCAAGCTCCTCTAATGCGCTTCACTGTCATCCAGCTAGGACAGCAAACTTACCAATTTATTTGGAGTCATCATCATATCCTCTTTGATGGCTGGTCGATGCAGATTGTTCTCAAAGAAGTTTTAGCTTTTTATGAGGCTAATCAGCGAGGTGAACATTTACGCCTCCAACCTGTTCGCCCCTATCGAGAATATATTCAATGGTTACAGCAACAGGATATTGATCAAGCTAAGAATTTTTGGCAAAAATCTCTCGGAGGATTTGCAACTCCTACTTTTTTAATAGGTAACAGAGAACAAGAACAAAGAATATATAATGAGCAACCGTTTCAATTATCTCAAACGGTAACTGAAAAACTGCAATATGTGGCGCGACAGCACCATCTAACTTTGAATAATTTAGTGCAGGGAGCATGGGCATTACTAATTTCCCGCTACAGTGGTGAAAACGATGTGGTCTTTGGTGCAACTGTATCCGGTCGTCCATCAACGCTTGTAGGAGTGGATTCGATGGTGGGGCTATTAATAAACACCCTCCCCATACGGGTACAAGTCAGTGGAAAAACAGAGTTATTACCCTGGCTCAAGCATTTACAAAGCCAGACATTTGAGCAGGAACAATATGCTTATTATTCCCTGGCAGAAATTCAAAAAATGAGTGATATTTCTCCAGGAATACCACTATTTGAAAGCATTTTAGTATTTGAAAATTATCCGATAGATGCTGCTAAACAGGAAACTAAGAAAACTTTAGAAGTTAGTAATATTAGTTGTTTTGAACGCACGAATTACCCTCTGACTGTAGTGATTAATCCTGCTTCACAATTATCTGGCAGGGTTGTTTATGACACCAGCCGCTTTGAGCAACAGGCAATTGTCCGCATAATTGAAAATTTCCAAACATTGTTCACAGGAATAGTAACTAATCTACAACAATATATTTCTCAATTATCTCTACTCAGTGCAACTGAAGAAGAACAGTTAATTCTGCTAGAAAATCAAAAACTAACAAATTATATTAATTACAAATGTATTCATATTTTGTTTGAAGAACAGGTAGAAAAAAGCCCAAATGCATTAGCAATTGTATATAAACAACAATATTTAACTTATCGGGAGTTGAATAACCGCGCCAATCACTTAGCTCATTATTTACAAGCTTTGGGAGTTAAACCCGAAGTGCGGGTGGGAATTTGTGTCGAGCGATCGCTAGAAATGGTAATAGGAATACTGGCTATTCTCAAAGCCGGTGGAGCATACATTCCGCTAGATCCTGCTTATCCTCTAGAAAGATTGGCGTTCATGCTGGAAGATGTACAGACATCGATTTTATTAACGCAAAATCATTTACAAAATAGACTGCCAATCCATAATCAAACTGTGGTGAATCTTGACTCAGATTGGGAAATCATTGCCCAATACAGTGAAAACAATTTGCTCAGTGAAGTTAATCCAGAAAACTTAGCTTATATCATCTATACTTCCGGCTCAACGGGAACACCAAAGGGAACAGAAGTTACCCATCGCAGCATTATTGGTTTCATGTTTGGAGTCGATTATATTCACCTTGATGCAGAACAAATCTGGCTACAACATTCATCGATTTCTTGGGATGCACTAACCCTAGAACTTTGGCCGCCCTTGCTTTACGGTGGGTGTTGTGTGCTTTACCCAGAAAGAATTCCCACACCTGAAAATTTAAGCCGCATCATCCAAGAACAAAGGGTTAACACCCTGTTTCTGACTACTGCGTTATTCAATCTCATGATTGATAAAATGCCACAAGGTTTGTCAGACATAAAACAACTGCTATTTGGGGGAGAGTCTGTTTCTGTACCTCATGTTCGTCGCGCTTTAGAATTATTGCCGAGAACGCAATTAATTCATGCTTATGGCCCTTCCGAATGTACAGTTTTTACTTGTTGTTACCCGATTCCCAAACAACTTGCTGAAAATGTCCATTCAATTCCCATTGGAAAACCCATCGGCGATAGGATAGTTTACATATTAGATAAAGATTTACACAGAGTTCCAATTAGCGTTCCTGGGGAACTTTATGTGGGTGGGGCGAGTGTTGCGAGAGGTTATTTAAATCAACCAAGATTAACTAGTGAGAAATTTATTTGTAATCCTTTTATTGAGGGAGACAAACTCTACAAAACAGGAGATTTAGCACGCCGTCTCCCTGATGGAAATATAGAATTTATCGGTCGAATTGATACACAAGTAAAAATCCGTGGATTTCGGATTGAATTAGCAGAAATTGAAGCAATTTTAATTCAACATTCTGACATTCAGCAAGTTGTAGTTATGGCGCGGGAAGATGAACCGGGTAACAAGTATTTAGTGGCTTATCTAGTTACCAAGGATAATCAACCAACACCTAGAATCCTGCAAAATTTCCTCAAGAAAAAGCTGCCTGATTACATGATTCCCGCCATTTTCGTATTTATAGAGGCATTTCCCCTAACACCTAATGGTAAAATCAATCGCCGCGCTTTGCCCGCTCCAGATATTTCCCAAAGAAATCTAGAGGTTGATTTTGTTGCTCCTCGCACGCCAACGGAACAAGAATTAGCCACGATTTGGGCTGAAGTTCTCAAAGTAAAACAGGTGGGAATTCACGATAACTTTTTCGAGCTAGGGGGACATTCTTTACTCGCTACTCAAGTTGTTTCTCGTTTAAGAGAAGCCTTTTCTCTGGAATTCTCTCTCCGTTATCTGTTTGAAAATCCGACTATTGCTGAACTTGCACAAAAAGTGAGCGAACAACAAATTGAACAAGCAGAAAATGATGATTTAGCACAGATTTTAAGGGAAGTTGATCAGTTGTCAGAGGAAGAGGTGACACAACAATTAATTTTTTATACAAATTCTGTATGAAGATGCACATCATAATACCCCCCTGTAGTCCCCCGTGAATTACCCCCCTTAATCCCCCCTTGTAAAGGGGGGAAATAGAAAATCTAGTTCCCTCCCATTTGCAAGGGGAGGGTTAGGGTGGGGTAAAACTGATGCGGAAAAACAGGTGAGTAAACTATTTCAAACTTGTGTATACACCGTAGCCAAGGCATCGGGGGGGGTGAATTATATGCAACTTCACAAAGAAACGCCATTAGAATTATTTTTAATTACGAATTACGAATTATATATGAGCGATTTATTAAAACGTCTTGAAAGCCTTTCTCCAGATAAGCGAGAATTAGTTCTACAAAAACTGAAGAAGCAACAACAATCTCCACTCCTCACATCCGTATCGAGAGAACAACCCCTTCCCCTCTCCTTTGCTCAACAAAGACTGTGGTTTCTAGATCAATTAGAAGGCGCAAATTGTGTCTATAACGTCCCGTTTTTCTGGCAGATTAAGGGATTTCTGAATATAACTGCTTTAGAACAAGCTATTAGAGCAATTGTTCAACGTCATGAAGTCTTACGTACTAGCTTCTCTATTGTCGATGAGTCGCCTATACAAGTGATTCATCCTCATCCTCAATTGACAATGCAAGTGCTAGATTGGCGACAATTGACTGAAGAAAATCAGTTAAGTAGAGCCACTCAGTTAGCGACAAAAGAATTGCAACAGCCTTTTGATTTATCAAACCCACCTTTGCTGCGGGTAAAGTTGTTGCAACTGAATGACCAATCTTATCTGTTGTTGCTTGTCATCCATCATATCGTTTGTGATGGCTGGTCAATGGAAATATTTCGCCGTGAATTATTCAGCCTTTATACATCATTTTCTGCCGGAGAATCTTCTCCCTTAACTGAATTACCGCTGCAATATGCCGATTTTGCTCACTGGCAAAGACAATGGTTACAAGGTAAGGTACTCGAAACCCAACTCAATTACTGGCAAAAACAATTAGCTGAAGTCTCGCCTCTGTTAGAATTTCCCACTGATAAACCCCGCCCATCAGTTCAAAGTTTCAAAGGGCGTAGCGAGTTTTTGGAACTCAATCAGGATTTAACACAGAAGTTAAAGCGTTTAAGTCAGGAGTCAGGAACAACTCTGTTTATGACAATGCTTGCAGCATTTACGCTGTTACTTTCGCGCTACAGTGGACAGGAGGATATTGTTGTTGGTTCTGCGATCGCTAACCGCACCCATAGCCACATAGAAGCATTAATCGGGCTTTTTGTCAATACCCTAGCATTACGTACCAATCTACAAGGAAATCCAACTTTCTTAGAATTACTTGAACGAGTCAAGCAAGTAACACTGGATGCTTACGATCATCAAGATTTACCCTTTGAGAAACTAGTTGATGAATTGGGTAAGGAGCGATCGCTTTCTCATCATCCCCTATTTCAAGTGGCTTTCAGCTTGCAAAATGAAAAACTCCACCCACAAGGGGATGGAGTTTTTGGGCATGGGGAATGGGGCATTGGGCATGGGGAAGAAGCTACCAATGCCTATGGATTAACCCTTAAACGTTTCGAGTGGGAAAACACAACAACTCTGTTTGATTTGTCGCTGATTTTCCGGGAAACAGCCCAAGGGTTAACAGGAGAATGGGAATACGCAACCGATTTGTTTGAGGCTAAAACCATTCAACGGATGGCGGGACATTTTGGAGTTTTACTTCAAGGAATTGTCGATAATCCTCAACAACCAATCGATACTCTACCGTTGATGACAGAGGAGGAACTTCAGCAACTCCAAAACTGGAATCAAACTCAAACTGATTATCCCTTCAATCAAACTTTGGTTGACTTGTTTGAAGCTCAAGTTGCCAAAAACCCTAATAATCTCGCTTTGGTCTTTGAATCCCAAAGCCTAACTTACCAACAACTTAATCAAAAAGCGAACCAACTAGCTCATTATCTAATTCAAAATCACCAAATTCAGCCAGACACTTTAATTGGTATCTGCGTTGAACGGTCTTTAGAAATGATTATTGGTGTACTCGGTATCCTCAAAGCAGGTGCAGCTTATGTACCGATTGATCCTAATTATCCTAAAGAACGCATTGAGTTCATGTTAGAAGATTCTGGGACATCGTTGTTGCTCACCCAAAGTTTCCTATTAGACCAATTACCTTTAGCTAAACTGAAACACCAGATCATTTGTTTAGATCGAGAAACTTTTAGTTCGGCGTTAACAGATAATCCCAATCCTCAAAATAACCCTGATAATTTAGCTTATATAATTTATACCTCTGGTTCAACGGGACGACCCAAAGGAGTGATGATTGAGCATCGCGCAATTGTCAATCTAGCTTTAGCCTGGGCTGAAATTTTTCAAGTTCAACACCATAGCCGTTGGCTTCAGTTTGGTTCTTTTAGTTTCGATTTGTCTATTGGTGAAATTGCCACTGCTTTATCCGCAGGTGCTTGTTTGTACTTAGCCAATAAGGAAACTTTGTTACCTAGTCAAGCTTTGGTGGACTTGTTGTGCGATCGCAAAATTTCCCATTTCACCTTACCTCCTTCCGTCTTATCTGTATTACCTCAAGCCTCATTACCTGATTTGCAAGCCGTAATCGTTGGTGGTGAAGCTTGTACAGCAGAGTTGGTGACACACTGGGGAAAAAAACGGCGTTTCTTCAACTGCTATGGGCCGACAGAATCGACAGTCATCGCCAGTATATTTAGTTGTGAACCCAATGGAAAAAAACCCTCTATCGGTCAACCGTTATCTAATATCCGCATCTATATATTAGATACTCATCATCAACCGTTACCAGTTGGTATTCCTGGAGAATTATGTATTGCGGGAGTGGGTTTAGCACGAGGCTATCTCAACCGTCCCGATTTAACCGCCGAGAAATTTATTGAAGTTGAATTATTTGGCAAAACTGAGCGAATTTATAAAACTGGTGACTTAGCAAAAAGGAACTCTGATGGCAATCTTGAGTATCTAGGTCGTATTGATGCTCAAATTAAATTACGGGGATTTCGGATTGAACTTGGTGAAATTGAATCGCTATTATTGCAAAATTATTTAGTTAAAGAAGCGGTTGTTATTTTATATGAAACTGATAATAATCCCAGGTTAGTAACTTATGTCACGGCAAAGGAAAAATCCAGTAATTTAGCGAGTCAACTCAAAGACTACCTGAAGATTCGCCTGCCGAATTATATGATTCCTAGCCAGATTATCGTATTGGATCAGTTGCCCCTTTCCCCCAACGGAAAACTAGATCGTAGAGCATTACCAACACCAAATACAGCCACTTCTACGGACTTTCAAATACCAGTCACACCAACTGAAGAACTGTTGGCTAACTTATGGCAAAGTCTCTTAAAAGCTAAGTCTGTTGGTCGTCAAGATAACTTCTTTGAATTGGGTGGACATTCTCTATTAGCAACCCAATTAGTTACCCGCATTCGTGACACTTTTGGGGTAGAAGTACCTGTCCGCAAGGTATTTGAACAGAGTGTTTTGTCTGAGTTGGCAACAGAAATTGACAAAGCATCTTTAGTAATTGCTTTACCACCCATCACGCCACAACCTGAAAATGCTCCTAAAAATCTGTCATTTGCCCAATCGAGACTCTGGTTTTTAGCCCAACTTGAAGACACCGGAACCTCGGCTACCTACAATATGTCAACGGCGCTAGAACTTGAAGGCAAGTTGAATATAGAAGCGTTGCGTGCAAGTTTTGATTATCTCCTCGATCGCCATGCCATTCTACGCACCTATTTCCCCGCACTAGAAGGAGAGGCGCAAGTAGCCGTCCAAAATCTAGATGATATAGAAGTGCTGGCGATTACAGATTTACAGTCACTTAATCTCCAGACTCAAGCAGAAACCATACAACGGTTATCAGATAACCACGCTCAAGAACCCTTTGACTTAAATACCGGCCCCCTATTCAAAGCGAAACTGCTGCAACTGGGCGAACAGAAAAATGTGCTGCTGATTAATATGCACCACATTATTAGTGATGGCTGGTCAATGGGAGTGTTTAAGCGTGAATGGGAACAGACTTATGCTGCTTTTGCTGCGGGGAATGCTCCAAATTTGTCACCGTTGCCGATTCAATATAGTGATTATGCAGCTTGGCAGCGCAATTGGTTACAAGGGGAGATTTTAGAAACTCAGGAAAATTACTGGAAACAACAATTAGGTGATGCTCCCCAATTGCTGGATTTGCCCACTGATCATCCCCGTCCAGCACAACAAAGTTATCAAGGTGGGCGTGAAGAATATGGTTTGAGCAGCGAATTGACTGAGAAACTCAAAATTGTCAGTCAAAAACACGGGGTTAGTTTATTTATGACCCTGTTAACAGCTTTTAATATTTTGCTATGGCGTTACAGCC
The DNA here is from genome assembly GCF_014023275.1 of Nostoc edaphicum CCNP1411. NCBI lineage: Bacteria > Bacillati > Cyanobacteriota > Cyanophyceae > Nostocales > Nostocaceae > Nostoc > Nostoc edaphicum. The sequence continues at coordinate 2,273,921 of NZ_CP054698.1, read as the reverse complement.
GTCAAGAGGATTTATGTATTGGTAGTGCGATCGCTAATCGCACCCATAGCCACACAGAATCATTAATTGGTTTTTTTGTCAATACCTTAGTATTGCGGAGCAAAATCAAGCCAGAGCAAGTATTTAGTGAGTTACTCCAACAAACCCGCCAAACTTGCCTAGATGCTTACGCTCATCAAGATATTCCCTTTGAATATTTGGTAGAACAGTTACAACCAGAACGCAGTTTGAGCCATAACCCCTTATTCCAAGTCATGCTCGTGTTGCAAAATACCGAAGGGGCAGGGACAAAAGTTAGTCTACCAGGACTTGATATTAAATGGTTGGATCAAAACTATCCCTTTGCCAAGTTTGACCTGACACTCGATCTCTGCGAAAGGGATGGTCAACTACATTGTATGTGGGAATATGCCACCGATTTATTTGAGGCAGAGACAATTGGACGCATGGCGGGACACTTTGAAGTCTTGCTCAAAGCAATTACCGAAAATCCTCAAGAGCCGATCAGTAAGCTGCCCTTGATGACAACAGCAGAAATCCAACAACTGCAACTTTGGAATCAAACCAACATTGATTATCCTCAAGATCAGACATTGGTAACGATGTTTGAACAACAGGCAGCACGAACACCCGATAACATTGCCGTGGTGTTTGAAGACCAAAGCCTGAGTTATCAAGAACTGAACCAGAAAGCTAATCAGTTAGCGCATTATTTGTTGGAACTGAAAACAAAGCAACAATTGCCTGATAATCCATTAATAGCGATTTGTGTGGAGCGATCGCTATCAATGCTCATTGGCTTGTTTGGCATCCTCAAAGCAGGTGGGGCGTATGTGCCAATTGACCCCAATTACCCACAAGAACGCATTCGTTTCATGCTCGAAGACTGTGGGGCAAAGGTTTTACTGACTCATACTCAACTTAAAGATAAAAAACTCCACCCACAAGGGGATGTAGTTTTTGGGCATGGGGAATGGGGCATGGGGCATGGGGAAGAGTCACCAATGCCCAATGCCCAATGCCCCAAGTCGGCGGGGGAGCAACCTCGATCATCCACAAGGGGATGGAGTTTCCCGCCGACTTTCGATAAAGAAACTCTTTCCCATTCCCCACTCACCACTCCCCACTCCCGAAAAATCCTATATTTAGATGAGGATAAATTTACCAACCAATCTCCAGAAAATCCTAAAATCCAAAATCAAGATGATTTAGCTTATGTGATTTACACATCAGGCTCTACTGGACGACCCAAAGGCGTACAAATACTACACCGTGGTTTAAGTAACTATTTGCACTGGGCAAAGGACTTTTATGCAGTAGCGCAAGGGCAAGGTACACCTGTGCAATCTTCCCTTAGCTTTGATGCAACCATTACCTCCCTCTATCTAACTCTCATTTGTGGGCGTACTGCCATATTAGTTAGAGAAAAACAAGAAATTGAAGCTTTAGCAAACATCGTCAAACAAAGCAATCATCTTTCCCTAGTCAAAATCACACCGTCCCATTTGGAAATACTAAATCAGCAACTAGATCCTGATGCTATGCCAAATCGGGTCAATGCCTTTGTTTTAGGCGGCGAGACATTACACGCTAACCAGATAATCCCGTGGCTAACTCATGCCCCTGATACCCGCCTGATCAACGAATATGGGCCAACAGAAGCGGTTGTGGGGTGTTGTGTCTACGAAGCAACTGGGAAAGTGGATCTAATTGGCGATTTATTAATCGGACAGCCAATTGCTAATGCACGTATCTACATCTTAGACAACCAAAACCAACCCCTACCTCCTGGAATCCCTGGGGAACTTTGTATTGCCGGTGCTGGTTTAGCCCGTGGCTATCTCAACCGTCCCGAACTCACAGCAGAAAAATTTATCGAACTCGACTTATTTGGCAAACAAGAGCGAGTCTACAAAACCGGAGATTTAGCCAGATGGTTGCCCAATGGTAATTTAGAATATCTGGGGCGAATTGACAACCAAGTAAAACTGCGCGGCTTTCGGATTGAATTAGGTGAAATTGAAGCCTCGTTAGCCAAACACCCGAAAATTCAGCAAGCAGTTGTGATTTTACAAGGAGAAGATCCAATGAATCAGCGCTTGCTGGCTTATATTGTCCCCACACCAACAGATGTAGAGACGTTAGATGCAACATCTGAACAGGTGAAATTATGGCAACAAGTTTTCCGTGATAGCTACTCTCAGCAACAAACCCTAATTGATGATCTAACTCTAAATTTAGCCGGTTGGAATGATAGCTACACAGGAGAACTCATTCCCCAAGCGGCAATGCAAGAATGGCGAGATACAATAGTTGCCCAAATTCTGGAACTTGAACCCAAACGGATTTGGGAAATCGGTTGTGGGACAGGGATGTTATTGTTTAAAATTGCGCCCCATTGTCAGCATTATCTGGGTACAGATTTTTCACCGGAAGCGTTGCAGTATATTGAACAACATCTCAAACAGCAATCTCTCAACGACAAAGTTACTTTAAAAATTAGTGCAGCTAACCAGTTTGATGGTATTGAGACAAATGCTTATGACTTGGTAATCATAAATTCTGTTATCCAGTATTTTCCCTCTCTGGATTACTTTTTACAAGTCTTGGAGGGAGCTATCAAAGCTGTGAAAACTCAGGGTTCAATCTTTATTGGCGATGTGCGAAATCTCCATTTACTAGAAGCCTTCTACACCGCAGTCGAGTTTTATCGCGCCCCCGATGAGTTGTCAATTAAGGACTTGCGTCAACAGATTCAAAAAAGCATTGATAGCGAAAGCGAATTACTAATTGACCCTGATTTCTTTATCGCCCTCAAACAAAGATTTCCTCGGATTAATCATGTGCAAATTCAATTGCAACGAGGTTATGCTCAAACGGAAATGAGCCGTTTTCGTTATGACGTTGTTTTACACCTAGATCGGTCAGATACTCCCGTTGCCGAATTACAATGCTTAGATTGGCAAGTTGAACAACTGAATTTGGAAACAATCGAGAGAATTTTAACAACTCAGCAACCGGATTTGTTAGGCATTAACAATATTCCGAATGCGCGTCTAACCTCAGAAATTTTGCTGTTAGAAGAAATTGCTCAATTAAATGGTACTGTTTCAGACTTAAAAGCGGCAGTTTTCCCAGCTAAATCAGGCATGAAACCCGAAGTTTTCCGAACTTTAGCGCGAGATTTACCCTATACCATTTTCATTCAATATAGCCCCACAAGTTTTGCTAATTACGATGTTGTTTTTCAAAGGAATATCCCTGGACAGGCAATATTACCAAGATTTGCTCAGGGTAAAAATTTGCGCCGGAAACCTTGGCAAGATTACTCAAACCAGCCGTTACAATATCGCAGCAATCAAGTTGATCCAACAATATTCGCTGAATGGCGTGATTTTCTGGGTCAAAATCTGCCTGATTATATGATTCCTAGCCATTTCACTGTGTTAGATAAACTACCACTAACACCAAATGGAAAAGTAGACCGTAAAGCTTTACCTATACCAAATGCAACCGTTGCATCAACAGATATTGAATTGCCTGTAACCTCGACAGAAAAATTGCTTGCCGAATTGTGGGCGAAGCTGCTTAAATGTGAAGCGATCGCCCGCTATGATAACTTCTTCAACTTGGGTGGACATTCTTTATTAGCCACCCAATTAATTGCCCGTATCCGTGATAAATTCAAAGTCGAGTTACCTCTACGTAAAATATTTGAGTTTCCCACTATCACTGAATTAGCGAGTTATCTTGATACCTGCATTTGGGTTAATTCCTTCACCACAGATATGCAAATTTTAAGCTCAGACGAAGAGGAAATTGAACTATGAACATGACACAAAATCAGCAAGTAGTTTCTTTAATGCTTCGTTTGCAGAACATGGGATGCAAAATTTGGGCTGATGACGATAAGTTACGAATTCGTACTAGTAAAAACGCCTTAACTTCTGAACTCAAGCAGGAAATTCAAGCCAACAAAGCAGATATATTAGTATTCTTAAATTCTGTCAAAACCACAACTATCATGACAGAAGAAATTCCGACCTTGCCAGATGATGCGCCCAAGCCCCTTTCCTTTGCTCAACAACGCCTCTGGCTGTTAGCGCAACTCCAAGGCCCATCAGCCAGTTACAATATGCCGATCGCTTTGCAACTGAATGGAAACCTCAATATTGATGCTTTGCGCTCTAGTTTGGCTTATCTGCTTAATCGGCATGACAGTCTGAGGATGTATTTCCCCACAGTGGCGGGACATCCCCAGGTTGCGATCGCAAATTTAGACGACATCGAAGTTTTAAGGGAATGGGGACTGGGAATTGGTGACTGGGAAAGAGTTTTACCAATAGGGATTTCCGACTCCCCAAATATCCAGCGTTTAATTGATGCTCATGCTCAAGAACCGTTTGACTTAAATACTGGGCCTTTGTTTAAAGCGAATCTGCTGCAACTCAAAGAGCAGAAATACGTGCTACTCATTAATATGCACCACATTATCAGTGATGGCTGGTCAATGGGGGTGTTTGTCCGTGAGTTACGACAAGTTTATACCGCCTTTGCCCAAGGTCAAACCCCAAACCTTGCACCATTGCCCATTCAATACAGCGACTACGCAAACTGGCAACGAAATTGGTTACAAGGGGAAGTATTGGAAACCCAGATCAACTACTGGAAAAATCAACTCAAGGATGCTCCCCCATTGCTGGAGTTACCTACCGATTATCCCCGTCCAGCATTGCAAAGTTACCGAGGCGATCGCGATCGCTATTCCCTATCGCCTAACTTAACTCTTGCCATAAAAACTTTCAGTCAGCAGCAAGGTGCAAGTTTATTTATGACTTTGTTGGCGGCTTTCAGTATTCTGCTTTCTCGTTACAGTCGTCAAGAAGACTTATGTATTGGTTCTCCTATTGCTAACCGCACCCATAGCCAAACGGAAGGATTAATCGGCTTTTTTGTCAATACCTTGATACTGCGTAATCAAATCAAGCCTGAGCAAAGTTTTATCGAGTTTCTGCAACAAACTCGCCAAACTTGTTTAGATGCATACTCCCATCAAGACATTCCCTTTGAGTATCTGGTAGAACAGTTGCAACCAGAACGCAGTATGAGCCATAACCCCTTATTCCAGGTTATGTTAGCACTGGAAAATAATGAAAGTCCCGATTTAAGTTTGCCAGGAATAGAGATTGAATGGCTCCCATTAACCTATCCCTTTGCTAAATTTGACTTAGTACTTCTGGTCATAGAATCTGATGACCAGTTAAATTTAATTTGGGAATACGCCACCGATCTATTTGATAAAAGTACTATACAAAGGATGGCGGAACAGTTTGAAGTTCTACTTCAGGGAATTATTGATAACTCTCAACAACCTATTAATACCCTCCCTTTGATGACAGCGCCCGAAATTCTAAAACTACAATGCTGGAATCAAACTAAAACTGATTATCCCCACGATAAAACTATAGTTGACTTATTTGAACAACAAGTTGAAAAACATCCTCATAATATCGCTTTAGTCTTTGAATCTCAACAATTAACTTATCAGCAACTCAATCAAAAAGCAAACCAACTAGCTCATTATCTAATTGAAAATCACCAAATTCACCCAGACACTTTAATTGCCATCTGTGTTGAACGGTCTTTTGAAATGATTATTGGTTTACTCGGTATCCTGAAAGCGGGTGCAGCATACCTGCCAATTGATCCAAATTATCCTAAAGAACGGATTGAATTCGTGTTAGAGGATTCGGGGACATCGGTATTACTAACCCAAAGTTACCTATTAGATCAATTACCTCTAGCTAAACTGAAATACCAGTTAATTTGTTTAGATCGAGTAACTTTTAGTTTTGCGTTAATAGATAATCCTAATCCTCAAAGTACTCCTGATAATTTAGCTTATGTAATTTATACTTCTGGTTCGACAGGGCAACCCAAGGGGGTGATGATTGAGCATGGAGGACTGGTGAATTTAACTTTGGCGATCGACAAAGTTTTGCAAATTAAACCTCAAAGCCAATTGCTTCAGTTTGCTTCTTTTAGCTTCGATGCTTCAATTTGGGAAATTGCTACTGCGATCGCCGCAGGGGCTTGTTTGTATCTGGCAAAAAAAGAAACCTTATTACCTAGTCAAGACTTAATGAACTTCTTAGAAGAACACAAAATTTCCCATATCACGTTACCGCCTTCAGTCTTATCCCTATTACCTCAAGCTGCTTTACCCGATTGCCAAACCATAGTCGTTGCTGGTGAAGCTTGTCCAACAGAATTAGTAGCAAAATGGGCAATAGGACGAAGTTTATTCAATGGCTACGGGCCAACAGAATCTACAGTTTGTGCTAGTATCGCACTCTGTCATCCTAATGGTAAAAAACCACCCATTGGTCAACCAATATCTAATATCCGCATCTATATATTAGATACTCAAAATCAACCATTACCTCCTGGCATCCCTGGAGAATTATGTATCGCGGGAGTGGGTTTGGCACGAGGCTATCTCAAACGTCCCGATTTAACCGCCAAGAAATTTATCAAAATTGAGTTATTCGGTAAAATTGAGCGAATTTACAAAACTGGCGACTTAGCAAGATGGGGGTTTGATGGAAACCTTGAGTATTTAGGCCGCATTGACGAACAGACTAAATTACGGGGTTTTCGGATTGAACTCGGTGAAATTGAATCGATTTTATTGCAACATCCATCAGTTCAAGAAGCAATTGTTACCTTATATAAAACTGATAAAAACCAAAGTTTAATTGCTTATGTAACGGGAATCAATAATGATTTGTCTACCCAATTAAAAAATAGTCTTAAATCCCGACTGCCCGATTATATGATACCTGCTCAGATCATCGTATTGGATGAGTTGCCTTTAACTCCCAATGGCAAAGTTGACCGGAAATCTTTACCTGCTCCAAATGGTGTAATAGAGGGCTTATATGAACCCCCACGGAACGAAATTGAAAAACAATTGGTGCAAATTTGGTCTGCTGTACTTGAACATCAAGACATTGGGATTCATGATAATTTTTTCGACTTGGGCGGTCATTCTTTATTAGCGATTAAACTGCTCAATAATATTCAAGAAGTATTTGAGCAACAACTTTCTTTAAGTAGTTTATTTCAAAATCCTACTATTGCTCAACTAGGAGAACAACTTTGTAATACTGAGGTTCAACAGTCAAATTCCGATTTAGTTTCACTCCAACCTCAAGGACATGCAACACCTCTATTTTTTCTTCCTGGCGCAAACGGACACGGCTTTTATTTTCGAGATTTGGCAATCAATTTAGGAACTAAGCGGCCAATATATGGACTCGAAACTCCAGGACGAGACGGCTCTAGCGTACTCCCTGAATCAGTAGCAACTCATGCAAGTCAACTGATTAATTTATTACGTCAACAGCAAGCTAAAAGTCCATATATATTAGCAGGATACTCTTCAGGTTGTGCCGTTGCTTTTGAAATGGCTTCCCAACTCGAACAGCAAGGTGAAATGGTAAGTTTACTAGCTATCTTGGACGCTGGAATAGTTTCTAAACCTGAGTATTTTACTGATAGAACAGAACTTGATTGGATCTGGCAATTGATTCGACGAATTGAAGTTTTAAAGGGAGTTTATTTAGGACTGCAATATGACGATTTAGCTGTTCAACCCAATGACCAAGCGAGGTGGGAACTGGCAGCAGAGTATTTGTACCGAAATAATATTTTACCCGAACATTCCACCCTTTCTTTACTCAAAACCAATATCAAAGTGATGAAATTGCTAACGCTCAACTATGCAAATTATCAGCCTACTCATCGAATTTCTGCTCCCATTGTTTTATTCCGCGCTCAAGAAGTTAAGGAGATTATTTTACAAGAACTACAAGCCTTTTCTGATTACGATCTACCCGATTGGGGATGGCAAAACTATACTCAAAAGCCTGTCAAGGTAATTTCTGTACCTGGAAACCACGGTCAAATACTTTATGAACCCCATGTCAACCTATTAGCCACCCAATTACAAGCCTTGATGGTAGATGGAGCAGAGTAGAGCATTCTGACTCCTTATTTAACATAATTTTGCGAGAGGTCTAATGAAAACACTTCCTATCAAAATTTACGATGAAACCCTGCGGGATGGAGAACAACAAGCAGGCATTTTTTTCTCTTACCCAACTAAACAAAAACTCGCCCATCTAATTGCTAAAACCGGAGTCGATGGACTCGATGTTATGCCCTGTGTATGTGAGCAAGAATCTGAACTGACTAAAACATTAGTATCAGAGGGATTAAATAGATTAATTACTGCCGCTACCTTAATGGAAAAGAAATATATTGATCAAGCAAAAGATTGTGGTGTTAAGCGCATTATCCTTTTTCATGGTCTTTCTGATCGACTCCTGTTTCTACGAGATCCTCAGATCCGTCTGATGAAGGAGTTTAAAGGAAAAACTATTGATGATGATGTCCCCGTTAACGTTATCAATAGAATTCGCCAAAATGCTATTGATGTAATTGTTGAAAATTTGCGCTATGCCACTACGGTTGCTGGACTCACTGTAGACTTCGCCGCGGAGGATGCCTCAAGAACTGATTTTGACTTTTTAGTGCAATGTATCCGCTCTTTTGGCCCTTATATTGAACACTTTTTGCTTTGTGATACAGTCGGAGTCCTCAGTCCAGAAAAGAGCTATGTCTGGATTAACGACCTGCTGCAACGTACAACTGCGGTTGCTTTCGGGGTACACTACCACAATGATATGGGCTTGGCTCTCGAAAATACTCTCCAATCCGTCATAGCTGGAGCGACTTTAGTATCGGGTACTTTTTGCGGGATTGGGGAACGAGCCGGAAATGTTGCTATTGAGCAGGTTTTAAATGGGTTGCGAGTCCGCTTCGGCATTGAAGTGAAGGGGATTAACTATGATGCTATCGACGCGGTGACTGATTACATCGAGCAATTGGGAGTTCGTCCAGCAGCACCTTACTCTCAAACCGCTCAACGCCACGAATCAGGTATCCATGTAAATTCTTTGTTTTGCGATCCTCAAAGCTATGCTGCTTTACCTTACAACACTATAGAGGTTCTCTTCGGCAAATGGAGTGGAGTAAGTAATTTTCAATATCTATTTGAAAAGCAACTGCAAAATCCTCAACCAATGAAGCAATATGAAAAAATGCGCTCAGTGATTAAATCTCTTTCCGTGGATCAAGAACGCTATTTTACAGCCAAAGAGATATTGGAATTATGGCAAAATGGGGTGTTTAAATAATCTATATTGTCATGTAGTAGCTAAGTAAAAAAAGATTAATTCAATATTTATTTGCCTTTTAAATTTTTACTTTTTCCTTGTTCAGTCAATAGAGTAAAATACCAAATTTATTCAGTCAGCATCAAGAGCCTCAACTTATTTTTACAACATGCAAGCCAAAACCATTCTTAATAAACCCATAATGAATCCTCCTTCAGCTTTTACTCAATTTTGGGAGGATGTTAAAGCGATCGCAGGGCCTTACTGGTATCCCACAGAGGCATGGGGAAGGGCATTCTCAGACGTGATTCGTGCATGGGGAATGCTCTTTGTTCTGATATTATTAATCATCGCGCTTGTGGCTGTAACTGCCTTTAATAGCTTCGTTAGCCGCTATTTAGTCGATGCGATCGTTGAAGAGAAAGATTTTAGTAAATTTGTTGATATGTTATTGGTTTATGGCGCTGCCCTGATCTGTGTAACACTCTTGGTAGGAATTTCTAAATTTGTCAGAAAACAAATTGCTCTTGATTGGTACGAATGGCTAAATAATCAGATTTTATCAAAATATTTTAGCAATCGTGCTTATTATAAAATTAACTTTAAATCTGATATTGATAACCCAGATCAACGTCTAGCACAAGAAATCGAACCCATTCCCAGAAGCGCTCTCAGTTTTTCAGCTACTTTATTAGAAAAAGTGCTGGAAATGATCACTTTTTTAATAATTGTCTGGTCAATTTCTCAATTTGTGGCAATTTGTTTGGTTGCTTATACGATTGTAGGTAATGTAATTGCTGTTTACTTAACTCAAGAATTGAATAAGATTAGTCAAGAGGAACTCGAATTTAAAGCTGATTACAATTATGCTCTGACTCATGTTCGTAATCATGCTGAATCAATAGCTTTTTTTCGGGGAGAAAACCAAGAGAAAAATATAATTAAGCGAAGATTTAGTAATATTGTCAAAAGTACGAAACGCAAAATTAATTGGGAGAGAAATAAAGATATTTTTAGCAGAGGATATCAGGCTGTCATCCAAATATTTCCATTTATAGTGCTCGGCCCTTTACAGATTAGAGATGAGATTGATTTTGGACAAGTCGGCCAAGCCAGTTTAGCTTGTAATCTGTTTGCTATTGCTCTAGCAGAATTAATCAATGAATTTGGAACTTCTGGAAGATTTTCGAGTTACGTTGAGCGGTTAGCTGAGTTTTCAGATGCGTTAGAATTTGTTACCAAAGAACCAGAGAATGTAAGTACTATCAAAACAATAGAAGAAAACCATCTCGCTTTTGAGAATGTCACTTTACAAACGCCAAATTATGAGCAGGTAATCGTCGAAGACTTATCACTTTCTGTGAAAGCAGGTGAAGGTTTATTGATTGTTGGGCCTAGTGGTCGAGGGAAAAGTTCTCTGTTGCGAGCGATCGCTGGTTTGTGGAATGCTGGGACTGGTCGTCTGGTAAGACCTTCCCTAGAAGAAGTATTGTTTTTGCCCCAGCGTCCTTATATAATTTTGGGAACTTTGCGCGAACAGTTATTATATCCTAATACAAATCGTCAAATGAGCGACGCAGAACTCAAAGAAGTTTTACAACAAGTCAACCTGCAAAACTTGTTGAGTCGAGTGGATAGCTTTGATACTGAAGTTCCTTGGGAGAACATATTATCGCTGGGAGAACAACAACGCCTTGCATTTGCACGATTGCTAGTTACTCATCCTAGATTCACTATATTAGATGAAGCAACGAGTGCTTTAGATTTGAATAATGAAGAGAGTTTATATCAACAGTTACAAGAGACAAAAACAACATTTATCAGTGTTGGACATCGAGAAAGTTTGTTTAATTATCATCAATGGGTTTTGGAACTATCACAAGATTCGAGTTGGAAACTTGTGAGTGTACAGGATTATCGACTGCAAAAAGCAAAACAAATTGTCATTAATTCCCTCTGAAAAAGCCTACGGTATACACACAAGTCAAAAAAGGGGGATTTTCTAATACTGGGGTGCTTAGGAGAGGTTTGAAAACACCCCCTAACTTTGGAAAGTCCGTTGCTACTAAGGATGGCTTTACCTACCGCTATGAGAAACACCCGGAGGTGTTGAAATGGGTAAGAGATTAACGAATATTCATACTTTTGCAAATCAAGGTTATGTTAACTAAACAGCAAAGACAACTAATTACTTACGAAGCTATTTCAATTTATGAACGAAGCTATCAATTACCAGTTCTCAAGAATAACGGTGTAAAAACAGTTCAGAAAAAAATTAGAGAACGTCAAAGATTAATTAAAGAAGGTGTACGATATCATCATAAGCTTGGTGGGATAATTAAACGAAAAGAAGAAATTAGCCAGGGAGAAATGTTTGATGAAATCCAATTATTTATTAAGGACTACAGTCATATTATTGATTTTCTAGAAACTTATCAGGATAGTTATCATAATTTTTTACTAACTCTTACAGACGATTTAAAAACATTATTTAAACATAAGTATTTGGAAATAAAAAATTTAGAAGAGGAAAGAAGAAAACTAGAACTAAAAAATGAGAAAAATCCGAAAATTCTTGATGGCTTAAGATGGGAGAAGCAAGAAAACTTTAAAGCAGTTTTACTGTTGAGCAATGCTTATTTTTTAATGTTAGAAAAAATTCGATTGCTTGGTGAAGGAATTAAAAACCTTGCAGAAGATACTAAAAATCAAAAAGAGATTGTTCGGCAAATAGTTAAAGATTTAGAAGTACATCAAGAAATTTACGAATATCAAAGAAAAGCCTATAAGGTTCGTCAAGATATAGCAAAAATTGCCCATACTGCAATTAATTTTGAAAATTCTTTACAAGATTACTTTAGTCCCTTTCAATCTTTAATAGATGAAGTCGTAAAAGTAGATGAATATTTCTATACAACTGTCGGAGATATTAAAAATCTAGGTGATAGTATTTTAAAGAATCAATCCAATTTATTTAATCTTAAAGAAAACGAGGCAATTTCTGAAACTTTCCTCGATTTTATGGTGACAAGTTATGATAAAAAAACTAGATTAAAAGATGCTTTTATTCAATCTCAATTACTAGATTGGCAAATCCATAATTTTGATTTGAGCGAAAATGGCGTCTTTTTAGACAAGGGTATTGATTTAATATCAAACTATATATCTAAGCAACTCACTGATCAAAGAGCAGAAGTAAATTTTGTCTCTACAGCACCTCTATCTACTGTTGAAGAAACAGGATTGATGGGACTGACTAATAACAATGTTAGGTTGACAAAAGAATTTTCCAGCAATCAAGATATTGATTATACCCAATTGCAGGATCTACTCGCGCAGCATAAGTGGAAAGAAGCTGACATTGAAACCACTAAGCTAATGCTAAAAGTCATGAATAAGAATTATTGGAATGAAGTTTACAAGGAAGATATTGATAACTTTTCTTGTCAAGAACTCCACACCATTGATCAACTTTGGGAACAATATAGTTATGGTTATTTCGGCTTCAGTATTCAGCAAACTATCTGGAGCGAAATGGGTGGTCAAGTAGACTATGAAACAGAGAAGAGGCTCGGCGATCGCCTTGGTTGGCGAAAAGAGGGAAACTGGCTAGACTATGAGCAATTAACTTTTAAATTGTCTCCGATGACACCGATGGGACACTTACCAGCCAAATGGTTACACTATGACCAAGATAGCTTTGACTTATCCGCAAAATCATCTACAGAACACCTTTCAATGGGAGCTTGGCGGGTAAAGTCTTGGTTAGTTTGGCAGATGCACTTATTTTTTTCTCGTGCAAAAAGTTGTAGCGAAACTTTCCCATGTGTTAATCACACATTTGTTAATAATAGGAAAAACTAGAGCTAAAGCTAACTTGAGGAGAAACATGAGTAATAGTAAGCATTCTGATGTAGAAATAGAAATTTTACTTTTGGGAAAATGGCGTTTTGATACGTATTCCGAAAAAATAACTATTGAATTTAAAGATGATATGACTTATGAGCAAAACAGAGTTCAAATGCTTCTTTTCTCTAAACCTAAAGAACTGATAACAGGTAATAAATTTACTGGTGTATGGTACGTAACTCAAAAAAAATTGCATTTAAATGTTAAAACTATGCCCAAATCCGTTTTTAATTTAAAGATACCACTAGCTTTTAAGATTTCTCTTGCAGATATGATAGCTACTTTAGGTTCTATATTTATGCCAGAAAGTTATGAAGTTATTAGAATTAATAGTTCTAAATTTTTGATCAAAGATAAAGAGCAATCAATTATTGGGACAAAGATAAATAATACTAGAATGTCCTAGAGCTTATAAAATCACTCTGCTATCACTGCATAGCTTTGACCACACAATCGAAATCGCCCCTTAACTCTAGTTTTTGGACAATTCGACGTGCTTCTTGAAGTAAATACTATGAAAGCTGAAATATAAAAAAAGCAACTCGATAAAAATCATCCAATGATAACAATTACAATTCGCATTGCTGAAGATGTCATTGAGGATTTGAAACGAGTAGCACCATTGTTAGGTTTTTCTGGTTATCAGCCATTAGTTCGCGCTTACATCGCACAAGGACTCCGAGCTGATCTTGAGCGACTTGAGGGTGATACTGTTTCTACATTGATTGCCAGCCTAAAACGGCATGGTATGAGTGATGAGATAATTCGTGAAGCACTCAGCGAAGTTACTGGACGGTAGTTTTCAATTCTGACTTTTCACGTCATGTGGAAAAGCCCATGAAAGACCTAGCCCCCTTCCCGACACGGGAAGGGGGAAAATTCAAAGTCTCTCTCCTTGTAGGAGAGAGATTTAGAGAGAGGTTTTCCAGATGACGTGAAAAGTCAGGTTTTCAATTCTCTGGTCGCAATCAGCAGTTAAACAAGGCAAGATAGGCAATCAATACAAGCTATACTATTAGAAAAAAATCGGTCTTGTATTTGTTATTAGAAAATAATCGCGCGTAGGCGTAGCCCGTCGTAGACATCGCAGGCTATACAAAAACTCTAGAATTCAGAAATGGCAAAAGTTTTCGGAGAGTGACAGAAGCGCTATAGTCCAATAGAAACCACGTCCACTCTTTAACATGGTTTGAATTAGTCAGATGAAAGACAAAGTTTTTCCGCCCACAAGGGACAGAGTATTCACCAATGACAAATGACAAATGACAAATGACCACTCAATAAAAGTAATTTTATAAGAGAATACGAAAGAACTTTAGCTGAGGTTTTGCTCGGCTCAATTTAAGATATACAATATTTTAAAAATAATCTCAGGAAATATTAGGCGCTGATGGCTTGTTGTTCAGATTCAACTAACTGATTGTTAGGTACATCAAATCTAATAGTACTAGCTGCCCAGTCTTTGAAATCGGGTGCTAGCCAGACTAGCTTGCACAGAATTTCATCATTGACCCATAACACCAAGGGAAACCGAAACTGTTTCCGAAACTCATCTCGCATGATATTGGTGCTGATGATTAGTTGGTTAATTGCCACTACAGATTCTAAACCCCTTACCATCAAAGCTTCGGGTTGAGTTGCACCAATTTCAGTTGTAATAGCTGTGTAAAGTTTGTCAGCCGCAGGTGAGAGCAAAATTTCGTGGATATCTGTTGATGAAAATTCTGTTAACAAGTTCAGCACTTGCTGCTGCCTTTGAACACAATTACAACATGCTAGTAACAGTGAAAACTCTCCACCAGAAACCATCATTGCCCTTGCCAGCCTCTTAGTGGCCGCAATACTGCTAACTGTACTGTTTTCCGAATTACTTAAGCTGATCATTAAAAAATCCTGCTTTTGATTTTAAAAAGAGTTGAGCAATATTCCGTTATTCTACCCTATTAATTTTTATTCAAAAGTGTTATGCGGGTAACTTGGATGAGTTTTTCTCTGTAATACTAAGCATTAGATAATGAATAAGTATATGGTGTATTATCTCATATTTACAATTAAGGGGTAATGTAAAGCTAGTATTAATATAATGTAAGTACAAGAGGGCAGGCGGAGAATTAACAATTGAATTATTACTGTATTCTCATAGATTTTCGCATAAGCCAGTAATTAAGTAATTATTTCTTAAGATAGAGTTTAAAAAAATACTCAGTAAAAGTTTAACAGCAATAATTGGGAAGTGGGAGAAAACTTAATTAATAGTAGTTTTCAATTGCACCCCTACTTAGATATAAGGTTTTTCCGCGTCATCCTTCTCCTGTGGTCGCCGCTGCGCGTAGCAAGCTTTAAGAGTCGGGATACGGGTGACACTCATTCTAATGCAATAAATTCGCTTAAGCGCTAACACGAGTTGTCTACGCTTACAGTGTTCACCGCGTTACCATATCGTCTCAACAAGCCACTTTACGACAGCTATAAGTAGAGCGATATGAATAATTCAAGGTTTGTAGTGTACCCCTTTGGGGAAGCAAACTAATTTCAAGATTTTTTACTCAAATAATATTTGTTGTCTTCCCCCTGCTCCCAAAGCTACCCCAGCGATGGGATATTTTTTTAGTTGGAAGTCCTTATCCGAATTGTATTGAGTGTGGATTCGTGAAATTGTGTCAGCCAAAGATGCAAAAATCTTTATCCATTAAAGCTAACTCATTCGTTTGATAGAACTATAGATCGAAGATGTCGCTCCGTTAGTCAGAGGACAGGGAATATTTAGCTTTCTATGATCAGTTCAGAACATCTGACCATAACGAAAAGTTTAGAATTTGATCCATTGTTTGAGGTGGATAGCCAAAGAAAAATACGTATAAATATTTATGTAAATATTTAAATTTTTGGAAACTAATTAGGGATGTTACACCATGCTATTCAAAGATCGGAGATTTGCGGGTCAAGTTTTGGCTAGGGAGTTAGCGGCTTATGCTAACCGCCCAGATGTCTTGATATTAGGTCTACCCAGGGGTGGCGTACCCGTTGCTTTTGAAGTTGCCAAAGTATTAAATGCTCCCTTAGATATTTTGGTGGTACGTAAATTGGGTGTACCTGATCAAGAAGAACTAGCTATGGGAGCGATCGCATCTGGTGGTGTGCGGATAATTAATGAATATATTATCAGCCTGGTGAAGATATCCGACGAAGTAATTGCCAGAGTTGCAGTCCAAGAAGAACGGGAGTTAGAACGACGAGAACGGCTTTATCGCGGAAATCGCCCCTTTCCAGACTTACAGGGACGCACAGTCATCTTGGTAGATGATGGTTTAGCCACAGGTGCAACTATGTGGGCTGCTGTTGTGGCTGTACGAAAGCAGCAACCGGCTCAGATTGTGATTGCTGTGCCTGTAGCCGCACCTGAAACTTGCCAAGAGTTGGAAGCTGAGGTAGACGAAATCGTTTGCGTCTCGACACCTAGTCCTTTCCACAGCGTTGGTCTTTGGTACAAAGACTTTCCCCAAACTACCGATGAAGAAGTCCGCGACTTACTCGCAAAAGCCACAAAGAATGGTGAAGAATATCTCTCGGCATCTAGATAAGGTTTAATGTTTGGGAATTAGCAAAATTAAGTTTCTGAGATGGGCTGTATGGAGTATGGTAGCTAGGGACTTCCAAATAATCCCATCGCTTTTAGGGCAGGGGGGCAGGGAGCAGGGGGATGAAAAGTCGTTGTGATTCCAAAAATTGGATAATTTATTTTTTGGAGTTCCCCTACAGAAACTTGTGCATTAGAAAATCACCTTTGCTCAAGAATATCTGCTAATTTTGCACCCAACTTCTAGCGAAAGAAAGAGTTTGAAGCTAGGTATGTCTGTAATCATGAATGCGGACAAGTGTTAACCAGCTGAATAACTGATATGCCGCAATATTTCGGAAAACTACCCACAACGAATCAACCTTGGACAACAGTTAGCAATGTAAAAGCTGTAACCTGGGACAATAATATTATTAATTTTGACTGTGGCAACTCACGCCTTACCCTCAGCGTACTTGCTCCCAATTTAATCCGCGTGCGTTTCGCACCAAGCGGGGAATTTATACCTCGCCGCCCTTGGGCTGTGACGCTAGATGATGCAGAATGGGCGACAACGCCTTTTGTAGTACAGGAAACTGAAGCAACGGTAGAAATTGAAACATCACAGATTCGTGTGTGCGTTCAGCGGGAAAAATGTCGCATCGCCTGTTTCGACAAAGCTAATCGTCCCTTTGCCCAAGATGCAGATATGGGGATGGGTTGGCGGATGGGCGCAGTTGCAGGGTGGAAGGAAATTGCAGCCGACGAACATTTCTATGGCTTTGGTGAACGCACAGGCTGGCTGGATAAACTCAGCGAGGTAAAAACTAACTGGACAACGGATGCTTTAGATTATGATGCACTTACTGATGAAATGTACCAAGCAATTCCATTTTTTATGGCTTTGCGTCCGCAGGTAAGCTATGGCATCTTTTTCAACACTACTTTTTGGAGTCAGTTTGATATCGGTGCTGAACAACCAGGTATTTGGAAAATGGAGACTCGTGGCGGTGAATTGGATTATTACATTATCTACGGCCCCGAACCAGCCCAAATCCTGAAGACTTACACTCAGCTAACTGGGAGAATGCCGTTACCGCCGAAATGGGCGCTAGGTTATCATCAATGCCGCTGGAGTTACGAATCAGAAAACGTTGTGCGGGAATTAGCAAAGGAATTTCGCCAACGTCGCATTCCCTGCGATGTTATTCACTTAGATATTGACTATATGCGCGGCTATCGGGTGTTTACTTGGAGTCCTCAACGCTTCCCAAACCCGGCAAAACTTATTAGTGATTTAGCAAAGGATGGTTTTAAAACAGTCACAATCATTGATCCTGGTGTGAAGTATGAACCAGAAGCAAATTATGATGTTTTTGATCAAGGAATAGAAAAGGACTATTTTGTACGTAAAGCTGATGGTGCGTTGTTCCACGGCTATGTTTGGCCTGAGAAAGCTGTTTTTCCTGACTTTTTACGTCCTGATGTGTCTAACTGGTGGGCTGATTTACACAAAAGCCTAACTGATATTGGGGTGGCAGGAATTTGGAATGATATGAATGAACCTGCCATAAACGATCGCCCTTTCGGCGATGATGGTGAAAAGATTTGGTTTCCGCTAGATGCACCACAGGGGGGAGGGGGAGAGAATTCAAAATTCAAAATTCAAAATTCAAAATTAAGAATTGATGTGACTCATACAGAAGTGCATAACTTGTATGGGTTGATGATGGCTAAAGCTTGTTATGAAGGGTTGCAACGGCATCGAAGCTCAGAGCGATCGTTTGTGTTAACGCGATCGGGTTATGCTGGTGTGCAACGCTGGTCTTCTGTGTGGATGGGAGATAACCAATCGTTGTGGGAGCATTTAGAAATGTCTCTGCCGATGCTTTGCAACATGGGACTTTCGGGTGTAGCGTTTGTGGGTTGCGATATTGGTGGATTTGCTGGTAACGCCACAGCTGAATTATTCGCTCGGTGGATGCAGGTAGGAATGCTTTATCCATTGATGCGCGGCCACTCGGCAATGTCTACTGCTCGTCATGAACCTTGGGTATTTGGCGATCGCGTTGAAGATATCTGTCGAGAATACATTAACTTACGTTATCAACTACTTCCTTATATCTACACTCTTTTTTGGGAAGCGGTAACAACAGGCGCACCGATTTTAAGACCATTATTGTACCACTTCCCCAACGATCCGAAAACTTACACTCTCTACGATCAAGTATTGTTAGGTGCGTCGCTGATGGCTGCACCAATTTATCGCCCTGGAGTTGAGCATCGGTCTGTCTACTTACCCGCTGGCACTTGGTATGATTGGTGGAGTGGCGATCGCTATGAAGGCCCGATTCACATTCTTGCCCATGCACCACTGGAAAGAATGCCACTGTATGTCCGTGGTGGTGCGATCGTTCCCATGCAACCTGTCAGACAATACGTTGATCAAGCCCCACTCGACGAGATCCGATTACGGATTTGGACTGGTAATAATGAATATCAGCTATTTGAAGATGATGGAAAAACAAAAGAGTATCAAAATACAAAATTTTCATCAATGAAAATAAGTGTATTTACTGATATTAGTCAAATAATAGTGGAAATTGAAGCGAGAGAAGGGGAATGGACACCCCCACCGCGTGAAGTGATTGTAGAAGTTGTTGGTATTGGAGAGCAACGTTTCCAAGACGATGGTCAGCATCATACTCTGCAATTTTGATATGGGGACTGGGGATAGGGGACTGGGTACTGGGTACTAGGAGGGAATAATTAGTAAAATTTGGTTGGGGTTCCCAATCCCCAATGCCCAATTCCCAATGCCCAATTCCCAATGCCCAATTCCCAATGCCCAATCCCCAATTCCCAATCCCCAATCCCCATTATTTCCATACTCTAAATTGTCCAAGAAAAAATATGCATATGGGTAGATGAAAAGTAAGTCAATAGGTAGCCTAAAATACAAAGGTTATAAAAGACTAACCTGTAAGAAATACTGAAATTTACTACGCTAGATAGATGCGGTTAGAGAACACTCAATGTTAAACATTAACCGCTTGCGGCTGCAAGATATCTTGAAAATTCCTGCCAATTCACTTGTGGCCAAAGTCGCAAGTGCAATCCCCATTTTGGTTGGCAGTTTGGTACTAGTTGGCTGGTGGCTTGGCATTGAAGTTCTTAAGCGCGGCTTTCCCGGTAGTCCTGCCACAATGAAAGTCAACACAGCACTGTGTTTTGTACTTTGTGGTCTGTCGCTGTGGTTATTTTTAAAAGCAGGGGAGAAAAGAAGCAGCAAAGAAAGAATAATTCAAAATTACCCCCACAATTCCACAGCCCGCAATGCCAAAGGGGGTTCGTTGAACCGACTCACTTTGCTAATTGCCAGAGTCTGTGCAATAGCTGTCACCACAATCGCTGTCCTCACACTCTGTCAATACGTGTTTGGCTGGAATCTTGGTATTGACGAGCTGGTGTTCCGTGATTCGCCAACTAGCATAGCGACATCACATCCGGGGCGAATGGGGGTGAATACAGCACTGAACTTTATCCTGGTCAGCGTAGCTGTACAGATTTTGATTCATCCAAAAACCCACCGCAGTTATTGGTATGCCCAGATTCTTGCTCTGGTAGCTACTTTAATTTCCTTTCAGGCGCTCATGGGCTATGCCTACAAGGTGCAAGTTCTCTATGGACTTGCCCCTTATACAACATCAATGGCCTTACACACAGCAGTGTTGTTCCTTTTACTAAGTATAAGCATTCTATGGGCGCGGGCAGAACAGGGGTTCATGAGGGTAGTTACGGGTGATACTTATGGCGGCTTACTTGCACGTCGTTTATTAGTTGCCGCGATCGCAGTACCTTTTGTATTGGGGTGGTTAATTGTTGAAGGTCAAAGGGCAGAAAAGTATGGCCCGGCTTTTGCAGTGTCGCTATTTGCCATTATTCTAATTGTAATTTTTACTATTTTGGTTTGGCAAAGTGCGTCGGTTATTGAACGCCTCAGCCATCAACGCGATCTTGCCCAAGAAGTAGTGAGAACCTACGAAGCTAAACTGGGGAGTTTCGTAGATTCTAACGTCATCGGGATTCTGTTTGGCGATGTGTACGGTGGTATCCACAATGCAAACGACGAATATCTGAGGATGATTGGTTACACGCGCGAGGATTTGTTAGCAGGTAGGGTAAGTTGGAGCAATATCACAGCACCAGAGTATCGATACTTGGATAAGCAAGGTGTCGCCGAAGCACAAGGAAATACCAACGCTGCTTGTACGCCCTACGAGAAAGAATATATTCGCAAGGATGGTAGCCGCATCCCGGTTTTAGTTGGTTACGTGCTGCTAGGAGAAAACCGAGAAGAGTCAGTAGCATTTATCCTCGACTTAAGCGATCGCAAGCAAGCAGAAGCAGAGCAACAAAAATTAGTATCGCTGGTAGAAAATAGCTCTGACTTTATTGGTATAACCACCCTTGAGGGTCAATTACTTTACATCAACGATGCAGGTCAAAAGCTGGTAGGGCTTGCCAGTCTTGACGAGGCGAGGCAAAAAGCAGTATTCGATTACGTTATGCCTAAAGACAAAGCCTATCTTCAAGAGCATATTCTGCCGACTGTGCTATTACAAGGGCGCTGGCAGGGTGAATTCGGCTTCCGGCATCTCCAGACAGGTCAACCAATACCAGTTGATTACAACATCTTCACTGTTACAGACAAAAATACAGGTCAGCCAATTGCCCTAGCAACTGTGACTCGCAACATCAGCGAGCAAAAACAGGCTAAGGAACAAATATTACAACTAAATAGGGATCTACAGCGTCGCATTACTGAGTTACAAACTTTGTTAGATGTAATCCCCATTGGAATTGGCATTGCCGAAGATCCAGAATGCCAAAATATCAAAGTCAATCCTGCTTTTGCCAAACAGTTGGGGATATCACCAAGTACAAATGCCTCCCTCAGTGCTCCCAGTGACGAAAGACCGACAAGCTTTAAAATCTACCGAGAAGGAAGGGAATTGTCAGCAGAGGAACTCCCGATGCAGTACTCTGCTGCTCATGGTGTCGAAGTTCTGGATTTTGAAATCGATGTCATCCATGAAAATGGAAAACTTGTCAAGCTGTTGGAGTATGTTGCACCCCTGTTTGACGAAGATGGTAAAACCAGAGGATGTATCGGTGCATTTTTGGATATTACGGAGCGCAAACAGGCAGAGGAAATACTTCTAAATCAGCACAAATGGCTAGAGGATGTTTTGAATCTGATGCCAAGACCCTTACTGTTTATCGAACCGGGAACGGCGCGGGTAACTTTTGCCAATCGCTCTGCTGACGAATTAGCTGGGGGTGAATTTCCCAAAGGTGTACCAGCGGCAGAGTATCACACAGTTTACCACTATACGGATGCGGCTGGCGATCGCATCCCCAATGAACTGATGCCAGGAGTGCGGGTTGCCCTTGGCGAACGTCTAGATGGTTTGGAGGTAGACTGGCATACTCCCACTGGTGTCCGCTCTCTACTGATATTTGCCGATACTCTGCCAGCAATGCACGGTCATCCAGCTACCTGTATCTTGGTGTTCCAAGATATCAGCAACCTCAAGGAGGCAGAAAAAGCACTCTCGTTAAGTTACAAAAGGCTAAAGCTACTATTCGACACAGCCAACGATTTACTATCGAGTCAGCAACCAGTAGTACTAATCGATAGTGTCTACCGAAAACTCGCAGACCAAATTGGTTTAGATGTTTACTTTAACTATTTGGTTGAGGATAACTCTCAGGTAATACGGTTGGGATCTTACAGTGGCATTTCCCCAGAACTGGCAAAGGAAATTGAGTCGTTGGCTTATGGTGAAGCGGTTTGTGGTACTGTAGCCCAGGAGTGTTGTGCAATAGCTCTAGAGAATGTCCAGCAATCAACTGACCCAAAAACAGAATTGCTTCGTTCTTTAGGCATTACTGCTTATTATGGTTATCCATTGATTGCCCAAGGACGGTTGCTGGGTACTCTTTCTTTTGGCAGCCGCACTCGGTTAAGCTTCACCGAAAATCAAAAGGGGATGATGCAAGCAGTGTGCGATCAAATAGCGATCGCAATGGAACGGGCTAGTTTAATTGCTTCTTTGCAACTACAAACTGAGCAGTTGCAAGAGGCCAACCGCATGAAGGATGAGTTTCTGGGGATATTGTCTCATGAGTTGCGATCGCCTCTCAACGCTATCCTTGGCTGGGCGCAATTACTGCAACGCAGCAAGCTTAATGAAACTCAAATGGCTAGGGCTACGGAGACAATTGAGCGCAATGCCAAAGCACAAACCCAGCTAATTGAAGACTTGCTGGATATATCGCGGATGATTAGAGGCAAGTTACGCCTCAATGTCCGCACTTGTAATTTGGTTTCCATGATTGAGTCGAGCCTAGAAACTGTTAGTCTAGCCGCCCAATCCAAGGAAATCGATTTGAGATTTTCTCTCATTCCTTCAAAAGAAACGCCAAATTTAGATTGCGGATTAGGAATCAATGGCGAAAATCTCGAATCAAGAGAAGCCCAATCCCAAAGCAATGAACGCTTAGAGAACAGCAAGCTTGCCGAAAATCCTCAATTTCTAGTTTCTGGGGATTTCGAGCGCTTACAGCAAATCATCTGGAATCTGCTATCCAATGCCATCAAATTCACACCCACAGGAGGACGGGTAGAAGTGCAATTGTCGGTGGTAAATGGCCCAGAAAAACCAGAGAAAACAGATCAAAAACTAGTTTTTGGGCATGGGGAATGGGGCATGGGGCATGGGGAAGAAGCTACCATTGCCCAATGCCCAATGCCCCAAGCGGCGGCGGGAGCAACCTCAAACACCCACAAGGGGATAGAGTTTCCCGCCGCTTTCAATAAATATGCCCAAATTCAGGTGATTGATACAGGCATTGGTATCAGTCCTGACTTTCTTCCTTACGTTTTTGATCGCTTTCGTCAAGCTGATAGTTCTAGCACTAGAACCTATGGTGGATTAGGACTAGGATTAGCGATCGTTCGTCATTTAGTAGAATTACATGGCGGTACTGTCCACGCAGATAGTCCGGGTAAAGAACAAGGAGCAACTTTTACAGTCAAACTACCACTTCTAAAGAGTGCCCCCCTCCATCCCTCTACCCCTCTGCCCCTTTGCCCCTCCGTCTCTAAGCACCCTTCCCTCCTTGGCGTGCGTGTGGTGGTTGTAGATGACCAAGCCGATACCCGTGAATTCATCACCACAGTCCTCGAACAGTGCCAAGCCGAAGTTAAGGCAGTAGGATCAGTTCCAGAAGCATTGCAGGTAATTACACAGTGGAAACCAGATGTTATAGTCAGCGACATCGGTATGCCCCAAGAGGATGGTTACTCTTTGATCCGCAAACTGCGATCGCAACCCCCAGAACTAGGGGGAAATATTCCCGCCGCAGCGTTGACAGCTTATGCTAGAGCAGAAGATCGGATGCGAGCTATACAAGAAGGTTATCAGCTACATTTACCTAAACCCATTGAGGCAGCTGAGTTAGCTACAGTAGTCGCTAGCCTTGTTGGACGGACTTAGAACGAATGGGGAATAGGGCATTGGGCATTGGGCATTGGGCATTGGGCATGGGGCATTGGGCATTGGGAATAGGGCATGGGGCATTGGGCATTGGGAATAGGGCATGGGGCATTGGGCATTGGGCATTGGGCATTGGTTATTCTCCTTGTCTCCCTCATCTCCCCCTGCTCCCCCTGCTCCCCCTGCTCCCCCTGCTCCCTGCTCCCTTACTTCTTCCCCATTCCCTCGTATATTTTTATTTCAGCATGAATAATGATTGTGTATTGGGGCGATGAGTACTTGGTATAAGCGGCTTCAATACAGTTCGGCTAGCTGGTTTGTTTCTGTATCTCACTCAACTGCATACCGCTATATCTCAACCGTATTGGGAGTTATCCGAAATATATTGAAAGCGGCTTCCGAAATAGGCAATTTAAGAGTTGTATTTAAATCATGTAACCTTAGCTAATTCAAACAGGTTACATGAAACTATAACTTGGATATATTAAGAAATTAAGGTTAAAAATAAAACTTTTGTTTACTTAGTTAGCTTTATTAGTCTGTGGTATTTCCTCTTTGTGTAAAGCTCTTACGTCTCTAAGACACTTCTTGTATGCTTTTTAACTTCTTTACTACATTTTCTAAATATATTTATTTAGAAAAATATGTATGTAAAAAAATGGATACAAGTAGTCTATATTTCAAGCCTCATGAATTTAATCAAACAAGTACTTTTTATACATTAAGATAACTCCTATGATCGCCCTAACAAACACATTAGTAAAAAAAGTATCTGAACCACAACAGCTAGATAGTATTGATTTACATGACTCGAAGCGGGCTGATTTTTTACAAGAAGTAATTGAAGGCTTAGAAGACGGTATATTAATTTTAAGCCAAGCAGGTGAAGTGGTTCATACTAATGCATCTGCTCATCGTCTTTGTTGTCAATTCAATCAAGATAATTGCAACGAAAATTTTGTACCGCCAGTCATCTGGGATCTTTGTGAATCCTTACTTAGCAGTCGGTATTTATTTTCTGATAAGCTCATCATTTTATCAGATGAGATTGTGCTGGATAAGTCAAATGTTTTTCGTGTTAGGGTGAGACTGCTAGATTTAGATGGGTTTGAAGTGCCTTGTTTGTTAGTGACTATCGAAAATCAGTATGAGTCCTTGAAAAGTTTAGCAATCACTGAAGTTAAAAAATTTGACTTGACGCCGCGAGAAGCTGAAATTTGGTTTCTCTATAGAAACAACTACAGCTACAAAGAAATTGCCACTAAGCTTTACATCACCATAAACACAGTGAAAAAGCACATGAAAAATATTCACACCAAGCGACAAGCATATCTTGCAGTTGAATAGTAGCAATAAAACAGGAGTCAGAATTCAGAATTCAGAAGTAAAATACTCTTTCTACCTGGCGTTGAGACGAATATAATAGGTAGATGTAATTAAATGCAAGATTAAATGCAAGATAAATCTTTTGTTCGTAGTGAGCGATTTATCACTTTATATAAGGTTCTAAATGACTAGAGCCACTTACTACGAGCTTTGATTTAATGAAGCCTTTCTACTTACGGAGATTCAGGAGTTTGTTGCAGGCGTAATAAGGTATTGTAAACCTGCCGTTTTAACAGATTGTTATTTTGTAGTTCTATAGTAATTTTGTTGAACTGATCAATGCTTAAACCATTATCTTCGACAATTTTTTGAGAGCGAGTACAGTAATTTACTGCGATATCTTGAGCTTTTCTGGGAAGACCATTTATGCTGTTAGAGTCGTTACAAACAATCTTAGGAATTTCTCCATTGCCAATCAGTTTTTTAATTTCTTCAAAGGCATTTTGACGTGCTGGCTCCATTGCTAGCACGGCTTGAGCGTAGTTGTTGATTTCAGTGTTATTAACTATTGGTGGTGGAGTTTGAGCGTAAGCTTGTGAACTCAGTGAAAAAGCGTTGGAAATCACACCCGCAGTGGCGATCGCGCCAAAAAAGAATGAATGATAAAGGATTCGCTTTCGGCTAGATCGGGAAAATAAATCGGAAATTTTCTTCATATAGTATGTGACACAGAACTACATCAGGGATATTATAAGGACTTTGAATTATTTTCGGAGTTGGAAGTTCCAGCAACTGCTCAATACATCAAGTTTTTATATTTGATTGTCAATTTCCTCGGCATACTTGGCAAAGTTCGATTATTTTAGTCTGGAGTGTTGACATTTCTGATGCTCCTTGCTTGAGGCTCACTTCTAACTCCAATAGCAGGGGTAAGCAATAGATTAACTGTTGCACAGAAAGTAGCCTGATTTCTTGCTGTAAGAAGTAGATCCGTTTGGGATTACCAATATCAGCAGCCTTAGCGATCGCTTGTTGATTGCGCTCACCACTTTCTATCATAATCTTGACCCATAGCCAGGTGCGAAATTGTCCAATCAGTGTGGCAACTATCCGTAATCCCGGTTCGGAAGCATTGCTCAAATCTGCCAAGGTTGTCAAAGCTTTAGCTGTATCTCCTGTTCTAATTGCTGCTGCTAATTGTAAGCTATTTTGAGTAGTATTTCTTACTAACTTTGTAACAGTATCTACGTCTAAAGGCTTATTGCTACCTTGGGCATATAGCCGCAATTTCTCTAACTCATTGTAAAGAAGTCGTGTATCATTTCCGACGGATTCTGCCAACAACTGGGCAGTATTGGCAGTCAGTTTCACACCCACAGTCTGGGCTGCTTGATTAACAGATTGCACCAGTAATTCTGTTTTCCAAGGGGGAATGAGGGGAAATTCTCGGAATTCGGTAGCAAATTGTTTTAACAATTTTGTGGATTTGAGCCGTTCATCTGGCTTATTGCGGCTGGTGAGCAATAAAAATGAGTTTTCGGGGATGACAGGTAGCGATCGCCCCAATTCTGCCAACACGTTCTCTGGACAGTGCTGACACAGGGTTGTATTTATCAGCCATACCAAGCGTCCACCAGCGCCAAAAGTGGGTGTCATGACTTGATTTAACCCCTGGATAGCAGCATCAGCTTGCTCTGGGGGGAATGCAGTGTAATTAAAACTTATCCAGTTGGGATCGAGGACGCGATCGCGCAAAACAGCGATCGCCTTTTCCATTGCAAAATCATCCTCACCCCAGTAAACATAGATTGGCATAGATAAATCTCATAATAGATGGGCATTGGGCATGGGGCATTGGGCATGGGGCATTGGGTATTGGTTATTTATTTCTCCCTTATCCGCCTCTCTGCCTCTTTCCCATGCCCAATCCCCCATTCCCCAATCCAAAAAACTAAATACTTTTAAAATCATTCTGTTAATCGGGGTAATTTTCCCTAAAATCTATCAAGTGAGAGCGTGAGGCTATAAAGATTGGACGACAACTATCAAACTTACTTAAATCGGTTAGCACGACTGACGCTGCCAGAAGCCTACAGATCCCAAGCCCAGCATATTCAGGAATCTTCTAAATTTCAGCCACATTCTGGGTTGAGACAAGCAGCGTCCTTTCCTGGCTATACGCTAATTACACCGCCGGCAGAAGAAGAATCACAAAACTCTGCTTTCTATACCAAATTACAGACTTACCAACAGGAACTTTTGCAGTTACCTGTAAACCGTGATTTGATTGTACCTCTAGCTCCTGCTAGCTTCCACGTGACTTTAGCAGATTTAATTTGGGACAGTGCTTACCTTGACGCCTGCGAAAAAAATCCCAAATTTGACGAGGAGTTACACTCTTGTTTAGCCGAAACCTTTCAGCAATATCAACAATTGATGACAAACAAGAGTCATCCGATTAAATGGCAAATGCTGGGGCTGATACTGATGCCAAGAGCTATAGCCGTTTGTTTAGTACCTCAAGATGAACGTTGCTACGAGGAAATTATTAAATTTCGCCGAACAATTTATCAAAATCCCAAGTTAATGGCCTTGGGTATTGAGCAGCATTATCATTTTACAGCCCACGTTACATTAGCCTATTTTGGGGAGGTTTCATCTGACTTAGACCGCGTAAGTTTCAGCACCATGCTTTCTCAATTGAATGAAAAATGGCTGTTGAATTTGCCAGAATTCTTGATCAATCGCGTCGAATTGCGAAAGTTTGACAACATGACACGCTATTATCGTGAACCAGACTGGCCGATTTTAGATTTTTGACCTTAGACAAGCATTAATCTGAACAAAAAATCTCAGAATTCAGCATTCAGCAGTCATATAGTAATCCTATTTGATTTGTAACAATTGCAACCGACAGATCCCCGACTTCTCAAATAAGTCGGGGATCTTGTTTTTCCCGAATTATTCAAGATTGCTATAGTTTTTTCTCGTTTAAAATTCTGGTTGCTGATAACCGAGGTAAATAGCTTCTAAAAATACATCAGGTGTTACACCTTCTGGCAACTTTTCTAAATTAATAATAGCTACAACTTGCTCGGCTAACTTTAGAGATAATGAGGCTCTTGCCTTCAATGACAATGCGCTACGCCGCTGCAAATACTCACGAATAACAGCAAAATCATCTGGCATCAATGGTGATAAATCGGCAATTTGTACTAACTCTTCGCGGAGTAACTTTGCCCGTTCTGAAATTGTTAATGTTGGAGATGTAGTGGGTGTTTGGGCTTGAATCACAATTGTACCAGCAGCCAAATCACCTAAGCGCTTTTCATGGCTACCCAACATAATTAAAAAAGCGCCAATAAACAAAGTTTCATCAAAGGGTCGTAGTAAAGCACGTAGTGTTGCTTGTTGTAGCCCGATCAGTCTACCATCATCTCGAACCACGCGAATTTTAGCAAATCGTTTACCAGGAGTTTGTCCAAACCATAAGGTTTCAAAAAATACAAAATACCCGATGTAAATTGCAAAGCCGATCAGGAAGAAAATTGCTATTAACCAAAGTCCTAAATTCTGAGCATTCGTAATCAAATCTTCAAAAAAATTGAACAGTTGAGTAGAAAAGACAGTCCAGGTAAGGAAAAATACAAGCAAGGTTACAGCCAAAACTGTATAGTCAATCAGCAATGCCAAAGCTCGATTACCAATTCCTGCTAGAGTGAATTCCAACTCTACACTTTCTGGAGTCTGGAATGTGATGCGATTAAAAAAGCGCATATTTTAACTAATTAAAAATTAATAGAGTTGGATTAAGGTGTTGAGTTAACGAAAATCTTGCGAGGGAGGTTCTCGTAATTGCAAACCTAGACCTTCACGCCGACTACGCAAGTCTAAGTATAAAACAGCTTTTAGTGCTTGCCAGAATGGCAGAACCAAAATTCCACCTATCAAGCTTCCAATCCAAGAAATAAAATACACAATTGAGTAGATAGTAGAACCTGGCTCAAGATTTATTAGGAATAAGCTAGGTATATAGTTTAATACAAACAGCAATGGTAGTGTTACGATAAAAGCAACTAAAACAACGCCCTGAATGCGAAATACTGAAGCTTTAGTTAACTCCCAACTTCTGGCAACACTTTCGCCACCATTGATATTTTCCTCAACTGCTAAGGGCACTTCAGCTATTATCCAACGGGAGTAGAACCAGGTTAGTCCTAATAGCACAAGAACTACCGTTACAATTACTCCCATAATTGTGGCTGTAATGCCTGCACTAACACCTAATATCCCTCCTAGTACTCCTCCGATCAACGCACCTATCAAACCGCCCACGATCGCCATTCCAAAATAAATTACCAGCAAAGATATACCTACTTGGAAACCAACTCTCAAAAATGACCAAAGACGTGGATTAATATGGTTCTTGGCAGTTTGAACACCTTCAGGTTGGTAAATCAATTCTCCAAAAGCCAAGCGTGAAATTAGTCCAGAAATGGCTGCATATTTTGCCCAGCCATAAATCGGAACTAGAATCCACAAGTGAGCGATCGCAGCTAGATTAAGATAAGTCTTCAGATGAGAACGATATAATCGCACCGCAGCACTGACAACATTACCGATACTCAGTGGTTGTATCTGACCGGAAGATCCAAAGTTTTCAGACATAATGGCAAATTTCCCTTGAAATTACGGAGAGGATTTTGAGGCTATCTTAAGCTAAGTTAAATTCAGTGTTCCCAAAATTCATGAATATTCAACGTTGGATTGCGCGACGAGAACCAAATTGGCAGCGTTTGGATGCGCTATTAAGGCAGATAGAAAAAAAAGGGCTAAAGTCCTTACGGGCAGCAGAAATTAGAGAGTTAGCGAGTTTGTATCGTTCCGTAGCAGCAGATTTGGCACGTGCCCGCACTCAGCAAATCGGCAATACTTTGATTCAAAGTTTACAATCTTTAACAACTCGTGCGTACACGCAGATTTACCAAGGTTCGCGGCGACAAGAATGGCAGGCAATTCTAGAATTTTACCGCTGGGGATTACCATCTGTAGTCCAGAAAACATTTGTATACATTGCTGCTGCAACGGCGCTGTTTCTACTGGGGGGATTAGTGGCTTGGTGGTATTCTTGGCAAAACCCCAGCTTCATGCCTTTAATCGTACCTGAAAACTTGATTACCAAGGTACGAGATGAGCAAAAATTATGGATGGGGTCAATTGTCGGCATTGAACCTCTGGCATCCAGCGGTATTATGATCAATAACCTAGCGGTGTCTTTTGGGGCTGTCGCCGGTGGGATCACTGCTGGGCTATACACAGCTTATTTGATGGTATTTAATGGCTTATTAATCGGTGCTGTTAGCACTTTGGTTGCTCAAAATAATCTAGCTTATCCCTTTTGGGCCTTTGTATTTCCGCATGGTTCCTTAGAATTACCTGCGATCTTTTTTGCTGGGGGTGCGGGATTTTTATTAGCAAGAGCAATTTTATTTCCTGGTAAATATCGCCGTGGAGATGCACTAAAATTTTACGGTTCTCAGGCGGTGCAGCTAGTATTTGGGATTGTGCCAATGCTGATTATTGCTGGTGTGATCGAAGGCTTCTTTTCACCTAATCCCAGCGTACCTGATGCCGTTAAATATCTGGCAGGAATAGGCTTATTTGTAATTTTGGTAATGTATTGTAGCCGCAAAAAATCATGAAATGATTAGCAGAAAAATCGTTATTACAAAGTGAAATTTATAGTTTACTGTCTACTTCAGGGTGTTTTTCTCCTCTGGCTAATATGGTGGGGAGTGTTGGCACTTCTATTACCATTCAATGAATATGAAGGGTCAAGCATTCCAATTCCAGATTGCGATACTGATGTTGAATTAGTTGCTTGGCTAAGTATGTGGGTAATATGGTTGACTACAATTATTGTGGTAGGTGTAAGTATTCGTCTCAGGTTTTGGCAGCATCTGAGAATGCTATGGTTCATCAACATTATTGCTATAATTTTTTCACTTAGCAGTATTGTGAGATATCAAGAATTGATTCATTACAGTGAGCAGCTTCAGCAATATTGTAAATAACGGGACATTCCACCCTAAATAATTTAATTATGATTATTTATCCTTTTGGTACTGTATTTTAGCTGCAACCAAACATTAAAGAATTTAGATGGCGGCTAATTGGCAAATTGAAAAAATATTTTAGAATAATGGTAAAGACTAACTAAGTAAATAAATCATCATAAATTGAAGCTAGAATAATCATGGTACAAACATCAAATAAAAGATGTACTCTAGAAGAGTTTCTCGCACTACCAGAAACTAAACCGTATTGTGAATACATTGACGGTCAAATTATTCCAAAACCTATGCCTCAAGGAAAACATAGCACTATTCAAGGAGAACTCTGTCCCACAATTAATTCTGTTATCAAAGTACAAAAAATGGGTTGGGCTTTTCCAGAATTACGTTGCACTTTTGGAGGACGTTCTATAGTTCCCGATGTTGCTGTATTCTCTTGGGCAAGGCTTCCTGTAGATGAAAATGGTGATATTGCTAATACATTTGCCGCAGCACCAGACTGGATAATCGAAATTCTCTCCCCTGAACAAAGTCATACAAAAGTTACAAAAAAAATCTTACACGCTCTCAATCACGGGACTCAAATGGGTTGGTTAATTGACCCTGATGAGCGATTTATTGCTGCTTATCCTGCGAGACAACAACCTTTACCTTTTGAGGAAAATGATTCTGCTTTACCAGTGCCAGAGTTTTGTCAGGGGTTACAGTTGACGGTAGGTGATATTTTTGGGTGGTTAAAGGTGACTCCATAATAAATATTAATCGCAGTAGTTTAGGATTAATGTTTCAGCCCAAGAATAATAGAATACATTCTATTTACTTAGTATCCAGCTTGTTTGTCTACAACATTCCGCAAGGGCTGACCGGTTTGGTAGCGTTTAAGATTGTCGATAAATAGTTCTGCTATGCGCTCTCTCAGACGTGGCGACAAGGCTGAACAATGGGGTGTGATAAAGGCATTCGGTAGCGACCATAAGGGACTTTCCGGTGGCAGGGGTTCGGTTGCAACAGTGTCTAATCCAGCACCCGCAATCCATCCCTCACGTAGTGCGGTGAGCAATGCAGCTTCATCTACTATTGCACCACGAGCAATGTTAATTAAGTAAGCAGACTGGCGCATAGAGCGCAATGCAGATTCATCGATCAAGCCTTTAGTTTCTAGAGTTAATGGTGTAGCGATAACTACATAGTCTGCTGCTGGCAGGAGCGATCGCCACTCATCAGCACCCACAACTTTGTCAAAATTCGGTAGGGGTTCGGGATGGCGGCGACTACCCCAAACTTTAACTCCAAAAGCTTTGGCGCGAGATGCGATCGCTTGACCAATATTCCCAGTGCCGAGAATTAATAAAGTCGCGTCTGCCAACTCCTCAAGAAACACTCCTCTTACCCAAGTGTGTTCATCCTGCAAAGTTTGCAATTTCCGTAAATTCTTGGCGTGATAAAGCATGAATGCCAGTACAAATTCCGAAATTGGAATTGCGTGCACTCCTGCGCCATTGGTAAGGATAATGTCCTTTTGCAAAAAAGTTGGCGTGAGGATGTGATTTACGCCAGCACTCGGTGACTGTTGCCAACGCAACGCGGGTGCTGCTGTGAGTACTTTGTCAAGGGTGGAGGTTTTCAGGTAAAATCCATTGACATAAATTTCTGCATCACTAGGATCACTATCAAGATTACCTTCACTATCCACTTCCACAACATCTATATCAGATGGTAGGAGTGGTTTAATATCAGCAATCAGATGATCGGGTAAAATTAGTTTCATTATTTGCTACTCCTTGATTCCATTTTGGATTTCGACTTCTCTCCGAGACGCTACGCGAACGCTCAGTCGAAGATTTTGGATTGTGCAACCCAATCGGCAGTACCTCTTCATTTTTAATTTTTAATTTTTAATTTTTAATTGTTTAGTATCCCGCTTCTTTGTCTACTACATTTCGTAAAGGCTGACCAGCTTGGTAACGCTTCAAATTGTCGATAAATAGCGCTATTGAACGCTGTTTACTTTTTGGGGAATGACCGGAAGTATGAGGTGTAATAAAAATGTTAGGAAGTGTCCACAAAGGACTTTCTGGTGGTAGCGGTTCTGAATTAACTGTGTCTAATGCTGCACCTGCAATCCAACCTTCTGTAAGCGCTTTTATTAATGCCGATTCATCGACTACGCCACCGCGAGCAATATTAATTAGGTAGGCATGATTTGGGAGCGATCGCAATACAGATTCATCAATAAGTTCTTTGGTTTCTGGAGTTAGTGGGGTTGCAATAACTACATAATCAACCCCTGGCAGGAGCGATCGCCATTCGTCAGCACCTACTACTTTATCAAAATTTGG
Source organism: Nostoc edaphicum CCNP1411 (assembly GCF_014023275.1). NCBI lineage: Bacteria > Bacillati > Cyanobacteriota > Cyanophyceae > Nostocales > Nostocaceae > Nostoc > Nostoc edaphicum. The sequence goes on along the minus strand of NZ_CP054698.1, from coordinate 2,239,910 downwards.
TAGCTCTTGGGGATGACGACGACTGCCAATAATTCTTAAGCCAAAGGGTTTAGCACGAGCCGCAATTTCTTGACCAATACCACCAGCACCAATAATCAGTAAGGTTGCATCTGTCAACTCTTCGATGGCAAAGCCTCTTTTCCAATGACGTTCGGACTGTAAAGCATATAGTTCTGGCAGGTGTTTGGCATGAGCTAGTATATAAGCGATCACAAATTCTGCGATCGGAATTCCATGTACTCCGGCCCCATTTGTGAGGATAATATCTCTTTTCAAATAAGTTGATGTCAGGATGTGATTCACCCCTGCATTTGGTGCATGATGCCAACGCAGTGCAGGTGCAGCTTCTAGTATTTTATGCAAGGTCGGACTTCTGGATAAAAACCAACTGAAATAAACTTCAGCATCGCTAGCATCCCCATCTAAATTTCCTTCAATATCTACTCTTACAACCTCTGTCTCAGGCGGTAGATGAGGCTCAATGTCAGCAAAGAGATCGAGCGGTAAAATTAATTTCATGGTAGATAACCTCTTTCCTATTTACAATACCATTTCTAAAGAATGCTTCTGTTTCACTACTAAAATACCGACTATTTGCTACTAATACCAATTTTAATAATTACTTTTAATTATAGATGAAATCACTAAAGCAAAAATGCTTCCATTACACTTAGTAGCCTCTTTCAACACTAAAATATACTCAGCTATAATAATCCTAAATCATTCGTGAAAATCTCTCCACTTCTCTATATCTCTGCGGTAACCTGCGGCAAGCCACTCCGCATATATGTTATAAAAAACTATTTTTCCCATATCAGATAATATTGCTATATTAATAATATTAGTTCTCGAAGTAGCCTATTTTACCGCAGCTACCTCAAGCATTATATTAATCAACTAACAAAAGCTAAACTTCAACTACTCAACTGCAACAATTGGTTATTTGGTTGATTACCTTCATTGCTCATTACTCGCTGGAGAACTGTTTCTCTAATATTGACAAATGCTTCGCTACTTCTATCTCGCGGGCGTGAAAGTTTCACAGGTAAATCTAGAGAAATCTGTCCTTCATCAATCACTATCACTCGGTCTGCCAAGGCCACAGCCTCTTCCACATCATGAGTAACCAAAAACGCAGTAAATTTTCGCTCTTGCCATAAGTTCTCAATCAAATTCTGCATTTCTTGGCGAGTTAAAGCATCTAATGCTCCCAAAGGTTCATCTAATAACAACAAACGGGGTTGGCTGACTAACGCTCTTGCTAATGATACCCGTTGCCGTTGTCCACCAGATAAAACATAAGGCCACTCATCAGCCCGATCTTTGAGTCCGACTTTACCTAGTGCCCACAATGCTTTTTCACGCCAATCACCTTGTAAGCCTAACCCTACATTTTGGATAACGCGCTTCCAAGGTAACAAACGGGGGTCTTGAAACATCACTCTTACAGAACCGCTGAGTCTACGCAGTGGTTCTCCATCCAGTAGTATTCCGCCTGAAGTTGTTTTGTCTAATCCTGATACAAGACGCAATAAGGTACTCTTACCACAACCACTTCGTCCGACAATAGCGACAAATTCACCTGCTTCAACTTCTAAATTCAACGAATTTAAAACAGTTTTTTTGCCAAAAGCTTTCGTCAATTCCAAAATACTTAGTTGTGTACCCTGTACATTTGAACTCACTTGCAAAACCTCCTTATTTTAGAACAGTCGAGATTTAATTATTTGATGAGACGTTGAAGGAAGCAAATCACACTCAAAATAAATGAAAGTCAAAAGCTAAAATCAATGATTTTCAACCTTTGACTTTGGTGAATTTAGCATTTATGACCTTTGATAATTGGGGTTCCAAGCCAAGAATTTTGTTTCTAATCCTCTGGCAACAGCATCTGCTAATTTACCCAGCAATGCATAGATCACAATACTCAATACCACAACATCGGTTTGCATAAACTCACGGGCGTTCATTGCCATATAACCAAGACCGGAATCTGCTGCGATCGTTTCTGCCACAATTAGTGTCAGCCACATAATCCCCAAGGAAAAACGGACACCAACGAGAATCGAAGATAAAGCGCCTGGAAAAATGATTTGCCAAAGAAGTTGTGGTGTTTTCAATCCATAGACTTTTCCCATTTCAATCAGTCCAGGGTCAACGCTGCGGATGCCATGAAATGTATTGAGATATAATGGAAAAAATACGCCCATAGACACTAGAAATAATCTGGCTTGATCGCCAATACCAAACCAGAGAATTACCAACGGAATTAATGCCAAATTGGGGATAGTGCGGAGCATTTGCAATGAACTATCTAATAACTTTTCTGCTACACGGGAAAAGCCATTGAGTAATCCCAAACCAAACCCAATACTACCACCAACTATAAAACCAGATATCGCCCGCCCAGCACTAATTCCTATATGTTGAAAAAGTTCTCCGGTGGAGGCTAGTTTAATAGCTGTAGCGATTACACCACTGGGGGCAGGTAAAATTCTGGTTGAGAGGAAACCAGTTCTGGAAGCCAATTCCCAAAGTACTAGCACTAGAACGGGGACAATCCAGGGAACTATGTTCTGGAGTTGTGGGTTTTCTAACACCTTGCTCAGGGATATATTATCGTTGCTCTTGGTGTGTTTAAAAGTAATAGTCATGGAATTCTGGATTGTAGATTGTTCCAAAGGATGAATCTAGAAGTTTCGTCAACTTAATTCGCAATTATGAGTTATTAATTAGTAATTTGCTTTTCAATTACGAATTACGAATTATTCATGAAGCACTCGTTAGTTGTTTTGCAAATTTTTCACTGGTAACTATTTCGCTCACTGTACTCAATACTGGTGGCGTTAGCGATGTAGTTTCCCTCTGCAAAGGTAGGCGTGGAAATAATAATTCAGCAGTGCGATACGCTTCTTCTAAATGGGGATATCCAGAGAAAACGAAAGTTTCTATGCCCAAATTGTGATATTCCAGCATCCTAGCGGCAACAGTGTCGGGATCTCCAACTAGGGCAGTACCAGCACCACCCCGCACTAATCCAATTCCTGTCCATAGGTTGGGGCTAATTTCTAAGGTTTTTCGACTACCACCATGTAATTGACTCATGCGCCGCTGTCCTTCAGAATCAGAATTAGCCAAATTTTTCTGAGCTTTTGCGATCGCATCCTCATCCACATACTTAATTAGTTCATTGGCAGCATCCCAAGCAGCAGATTCGGTTTCTCGCACTATTACATGCAAGCGAATCCCAAAACGGACTGTTCTACCTTGTTCAGCCGCCAATTTTCTGACTTCGGCTATCTTTTGGGCTACTTGTTGTGGAGGTTCTCCCCAAGTCAGGTAAACATCTATATGTTTAGCAGCAACCCGTTTGGCAGCAGCAGATGAGCCGCCAAACCACAAGGGTGGATAGGGTTTTTGAACTGGTGGAAATAAGAGTTTACCGCCTTTGATATTCAGGTAGTTTCCCTGAAAATCAACTGTTTCCCCGCTGACGATACCCCGCCAAACTGTGAGAAATTCATCGGTTAAATCATAGCGATCGTCATGACTAAGATGCAAGCCATCCCCAGCTAGTTGTACAGGATCTCCACCTGTCACCACATTAATTAACAATCTTCCTTTAGAAATCCGGTCAAATGTTGCTGCCATCCGTGCAGCAGCACCAGGGGAAGTAATTCCTGGGCGAATTGCCACGAGAAATTTCATCTGCTTGGTGACAGATATAAAAGCTGCGGCGGTAATCCAAGCATCTTCACAAGAACTACCTGTGGGTAACAATGCACCCGTGTAACCTAAATTATCCACAGCTTGGGCAATTTGCTGCAAATAATCAGGTGTGGCAACACGAGAGCCAATATCTGTGCCTAAATAGCGTCCGTCATGAGATCCAGTAGGAATAAACCAGAGAATTTGCATGTTTGTCAAGGTATGAGGTCTTAAATCTACGATAACTCGACGCAATTACCGTAGATTTTGATTAGCATTTTACAGGAAATTATTTAAAAAACCAGTATAGATTAACGATTCATAAAGAAGAACTTCCCACCAAATTGACTCTTTAGCGGATAATCCTGGCAATCATGACACATCTATAGCAAATATGGCTGTCGTCAAGAATACAAGTTTTGTCTAGAAGCTGATTTTGTAGAACACGCGTTAGGGGCAATACTCTGCGGGTGACGCTCCTTCTCTGCGAGACGCTGCGCGAACGTCGCTACCGCTGCGCTAACGCTGAAAGCGTTCTCGTAATCTACATGAATTGCCTCTACCGTAAAATAAGGGTTTCGGCTATTTTTGCGTAATTTATAAAAGCCTCGCTTTATCAGCAAAGCCAAAAAATTCATGTTAGAAACCAACCATAAAGAAGCAAGTCCGTGAGAGCCAGAGAAAGCGCAGCTAAAGTACACCTAACTGAAAAACAAGCCCAATATTTTTAAGATTTTAGCTCAGAAATAAAGATGTAAATTATACATCTTGAAATGGCTGGTTACTTCCACATCGCCTAATTTAACTTAAAAAATATATTTAAATTTAACTGCCTATGGTAAAGTTTCACTGAGGTTTTATACTAAACAGTTATGAAAAAATACAATAGTACAATTGTATTACTAGCTTTACTAGGGTTAGCTAGTATACTTTTCTTACCGATAGTATATAAAGATACGCCAGGAGAAAGAGATACCTTCCGGATGGTAATGGGTATCATTGACTCAATTACATCTAATAAACCATTAGGAAGCAGTATGCTTTATGGTCGTGATATCTCTTTTGCATACTTTGTTTTATTAGATTTTTTCAGACCAATTTTTCAAACAAATTTGGCTCTGATAATTCCTTTCATGAACTATATAAATGCCTTGAGTGCTATTTTGACGGTTATACCTTTCTTCTTTTTAGTTAAAAGATATTGGGGAACTAGTATAGCTATAGTAGCAAATATATTACTAATGTTTCTTCCAGTTTGGAGGGTAACCAGCCAATACGGACATCCCATGACTGGAGCTGTATTATTCATGTTCATAGGATTAGCCTTGATTGGTTATCGCTCATTCTTAAGCTCTTTGAGATTAGGATGGAAAAAATTAATTTTATGGGATGTATTAATTATTGCTAGTTTTGCTTTATGTTTAATGTTCAGGCTCGATGCAATCCTAATGTTTCCTCTAATTCCAGCCTGTCTTCTTCTAGAAAATTATCCTTTTAAAAAGATTGTTTCTCCTTCGATTTTATATAGTTTTTTTCCAGTAATTATTTTTAAAGTAATGCAATCTCAACTCCCTCCAATTCCAGGGATTGAAAAGAGTAATGGAATAGTTGATCAACTTTTATTATGGAATAATCCTACTAGATACGTTGAGAATTTTTTGTTTGGTAACCTACTTTTTGTGTGGGGCTTAAATCCTTTACTATTTCTGATATTTTTTATATCCTGCATCTATTTGGTGTATAGAAAGAATTATTCATCTCTCTTATTTATCTTACCAACAGTTCTATTAAATTACATATTCTGGTTGCCAAATCCTGCTCCCGCCCGTCATTTTATCTATTTATCTCCTGTTGTAGCAGTTAGTATTGCAATTTTCTTAGCAGATATTTTCCCAACAGTAAAATCATTTGTAAAAAATAATACTAAGAGGGGAGTAGCACTCGCAGTAGTTTTAATATTTTCTGTTTTAATAAGCTTTAAATACTCCTACTCTGCGCCAATGTCAGAGAAATACTCTCACACAGTCAGAAGTTTAGGGAACGAATTACAACAATTAGAACCGAAAGGTCAGCCAATTTTAGTAATTGCCGATACTATTCCGGCAGTAGTTCAAATTCAACTTATATCAAAAGATACAAAAGTTAAATATGAAAAAACAAATGTTTTTACAGACGATGATATTACATATCAAAAACGATCTACTTTTAGACCTAAACCTTTATACATATCCGTAATCGTTGTAGAAAATCAAAAAAATAAGTTTATATGTTATTTCCAAGGTTGGAAATCAAAAATAAATGAAATACAGAGATTTTTGCAAGAAACAGATCAATATCAGAAAGGTTATCTTGTATTAAATATGTTGGATAAAGAGGCCAGAAAGGTTGACGTTGAAGCATCTAGCTTATCTAATAAGTTTGATATTTTAAAATTGTAATTATCAATTTGTTACCTTGTAAAAGAGGGAAAAGATGGGTTTTGGCGATGAGTCTGAAGATTGTATTATCTTAACTGACTAAAGTAACGAATAACGTCACTTAACTTTTTAAGTAATTTATTTACTCTGCTTTCCAAAACCAAGATTTTCACGAATTCAATGAAAGGGCAAATAGAGAGAAATTAGATTGTGTTTAGAAAAAAAGTAGGAGTAGAGTCCTAGTGTGGAACTTAAAAACTGGTGTTTTACTACTCACATTAGGTTGCATCGTTGCGACTGGTATAGCAGTATATCTTCTTGGCGGCGTTGAACCAGAACAAATTCAAGCTTTGCTGAAATATTCTGGAATTTGGGCACCTGTTATTTATGTTGCTTTGTACGTTGTAGCAACCATGTTAGTTTTGCCTTCAACAGTGCTCAATTTGACTGGAGGTGCAATTTTTGGGCCCTGGCTAGGAACTGTCTGGACTAGTGTTGGAGCTGTCATTGCGGCAATCATCGCCTTTGCTTTTACTCGTACTATTGGACGCGAAGCAATTGCAAAACGACTAGCAGGACGTTGGCAAGCAATGGATGCTGAGGTTCGTCGTGGAGGACTTTTTTATATGTTTGCCATACGACTAGTACCGATTATGCCCTATGGCTTGGTCAATTTCGTCGCTGGACTAACGTCGATTAGTTTTAAAGATTATGTTCTAGGTACAACATTAGGAACAGTACCGAGTGTCTTACCTTTTGTACTACTAGGTAGTTCTGGTTTGAAAGCAGTTAAAACAGGTGATTTCTTACCGCTAGTTCTCGCTTTAGGCTTAACTGGAATGTTGGTTGCGGGGTCTACTTGGTATCGAAATCGTCGTACTTTTCCTAAAAAAGCTATAGAAAACCTTAAAAAATCAGACTCATCAGATCACATTAACCCGAATAAGAAATAAACTATGCTACCAAAGTATTCATTTGTTATTCCAATCTATAACGAAGAAGAAATTATTCCCGAACTATACCGTAGACTGACTACAGTAATGAATCGGATGGATGGTCTTGTCGAATTAATTTTAATCAATGATGGTAGCCGCGATCGCTCCCTACAACTAATACGAGACCTCCATCAAAAAGACCCACGCGTTTGCTACTTGAGCTTTGCTCGTAACTTTGGTCACCAAATTGCAGTTACTGCTGGTCTCAATTTTGTCCGGGGTCAAGTTATCGTCATCCTGGATGCGGATTTACAAGATCCACCAGAACTAATTCCCGACATGGTTGAAAAATGGCGACAGGGGTATCAGGTCGTCTACGCTCAACGCAGTCAACGTCTCAAGGAAGGACGATTCAAGCGTTTTACTGCCTACTTCTTTTATCGTCTTCTGAAGAAGCTTGCAGATGTAGATATTCCTACTGATACTGGTGATTTTTGTTTAATGGATCGGCAAGTCGTAGATCTTCTTAATTCTATGCCAGAACGCGCCCGCTATATTCGTGGTTTACGTTCTTGGGTTGGCTTTCAGCAAACAGCAATTCGGTTCGAGCGCGACCCTCGCTTTGCCGGGGAAGTCAAGTACACTTTCAGCAAATCTTTAGCGCTTGCTATCAATGGTCTGGTGTCCTTTTCAATAGTACCACTGCGTTTATCAACCTATTTAGGGTTAGTTGCAGCGGTGGCGGCCATCTTCATGGCTTTATTAGTTTTGTATTGGCGTATTTTTGTCCCCAATTCGCCTTTAACCGGGTTTACGATTATTTTGATGGCAATTTTCTTTCTCGGATCTGTGCAATTAGTCAGTGTTGGTATCTTAGGCGAGTATATAGGGCGCATCTATGAAGAAGTTAAAGCCAGACCCCTCTATACTTTGGCAGAGGTAGGTGGTTTCTATCATAAATCCTCCAACTCAACGAAAAATTCTGACGAGTACCAAATGAGCGTGGGAGACGAGGGCACGAAATAGTTCAATAAAAGAAAAGTCTGTGGGCTAGAAAGTAAAGGTAGTGCGGAGAGCACCTACCCAAATCGGATCGTTGTTATCGTTATGTTCTGGTTTGGTAATTACATAAAAATCTGGAGTAATAGTGATGTTGTCATTTACCCGATAAGTGTAGAAAGCCTCAATGTGTAAAGAGGTACTTGGATCTTCTCGAAGAATCCCAGCGCCACTTCTATAATCACTACTCGTAACTTTAGGTGGTATACCAACGATAATCCCACCTACGTTGCCTTTTTTAAGCAAGTCTGGAAAACCAACTGTGAGTGCAGTATTAATGATTGTTGCATCACTATCACCGCCTCTGTTCTGGTGGGCGCGTGTATAGCCAAACCAACCGCCTAAAGTTAAGCTCCGAGTGGTTCTCCAGTTAAATTGAAATCCGAAGTTATCGGTTGTAGTGGAGTTTTGTTCAAAAGGATTTCTGGCGAAAGCGCTACCTGTACCACCAGTGACGTTAAAATTAGGGTCAGCACCAGTAGTGTTATCAGTATAGTATTTGCGGGCGTAGGTCAGTCCAAAATCTAACTGGCGAGTGGGCGATACGGTTAATTGAGCAAGTGCCAAATTAGTACCATTGAAAAGTCCACGGCCAGGGTTTGGGGCCTGATTATTATCTGCTATGTAACCTAAACTTAATTGCAATTGATCGCTAAACTTATACCCAAGAGCTAAACCAGCACCATCAAAACCTGGTCGATAAACAGTATGGTTGAATGTGGCAAACCGAGAGATCGCACCGTTTAGTCCAGCAATAGCACCATTTAAGGTGGGAGTAAACGTAGCTGGTTGAAGTGCTCTAGGGCCTACCCACACAGTAGCTTTTGAGCCTAATGGGAAACGATATGTTAACTGACTAAGATAGGTATCAGCTCTCCCGTCACCATCAATGGTAAAACGGGTCATCTGGGTTCCTGTAGTCGCCCCCAAGTTAGGAATGTTATTTCCCGCTGTTAACAGAGTGGTTAGTTGATCTCTACCAGTAAAGCTCGTTTGAAAGTTAAGTCTGGCACGATAAGCAAAGAAAGTTTGAGTCCCATCATTTGTATCATCAGCAGCTGTATTATTGGCGCGATCGCCAAATGTATCTGCTACCAAGAATGTTGCATCACCAACTAGTTTGGTAGTTGTCGAAAACTGATTGGCTTCTACCTTAGCTTGACGCGTCTCTAAGGCATCTACCCGTCCACGCAGTGTAGCTAGTTCAGATGCAAATTGTTCTTGGAGTTTTTGCAGAGTGGTTAAGTCTTCCTTTCGCACCAAGTCTCCAGTGCTAGTAACAATCAATTCGTTGAGGCGATCGAGGGCTGCATTCAAACCAGCAGCAAATTCGTAACGAGTCAGCGCCCGATTACCTTTAAATGTACCGTCTGGATATCCCGCAATCACGCCGTAGCGTTCAACTAGTGACTGCAAGGCTTGAAATGCCCAATCTGTAGGTTGAACATCAGAGAGTTGTGATACAGATGTAACTTGCTCTATGCGATCGCTAGGTACTGTTAAAACTGGAACTTTTGATGTGCTATCTGAAGGTTCAAAAGATGATTCAGATGAAGTTCTCTCAGTAATGCCAGTTGGGGTAATCTTGTCAATTGGTATGACTTGCTGTGTTGGTTGTGCTGTCTTTTCCACTTCAGCTGCACTTGCTGCTGAAGACAGGACTACGAGTCCACCAAACAAAGCTGGAATCACTAGCAAATAATTCCACAAAACTTTAGACATAGGTTGTTTTTTCCTCACACAATATCAATTAAATTCCGCTGCTCAATCTTTTTCGGTAGCTACAAGACCTTGTGGAAGAGAGAACATCATATAGTTGGTAGTAAGCACTTCAGTGCTTAAAAGGAAGGACTAAAGTCCTTCCTACGAACCTGTTTACCCATCAATTTAATTACTTAGTTACGCGCATTTTGTAACTTTTAGCTTTTCCAGATTTTTGCCATGAGGCTACTCCCAGAAACCAGATATTCCTGATTCCTTCTATGCCAATACACCTCACCAATTTTTTACCCCCGCTAAGAACAGCTAGGGATTTCGGAATTTATAAACTTTAGACACTAGACAGCCTGTTAGCTACTTTCGCTCTTGCTCGAACCCTGAGAAACTGGTAAGTAGATGCCTTGAGCCGGAATGGGATTCCTTGCTCTTGTTTGGAAAAACTATTAAACAACGGTAAGTCTATCGAAATTAAGTACTTTATGTACTAACATTGGATATTTGCACAAAGCACTAAAAAAAGCAAGTGTCTTAAGATAGATAACTAAGTTTAGTTTACATAACTTTATGTTTGAATTTATTTGCTAAAATGCTTGCTTTTTGCCTAAAACTGTGAAAAGCTTTGTTATGTCATAAACTACGGTTTATCGATCAAGATAAAGTAGTTGCTTGGCGGTGTGGTGGGAATTTGTAAGCAGCCAAAATTTATTCAGGCTACTGGTAGGCCACCAACAAGTAAATAGGCAAACAGATTTCTAAATATTTTGCAGCATCGATGGGGCGAAGACTTGATGCTTAAGACTTTATCGATGGGGGGGAAATTGTAGATGCTGAAGACGTTAACAACCGATTTTGAACTCGACTTAGAAGCAGATGTGCTTGTGATTGGAGGTGGGCCAGCTGGAACTTGGGCAGCTTGGAGTGCTGCATCAAGTGGAGCTAGAGTGATCCTCGTAGATAAGGGATATTGTGGCACAACTGGATGCGCCGCTGCATCTGGTAATGGTGTGTGGTACGTGCCACCCGATCCAGAAGCACGGGAAACAGCGAAGGCAAGTCGGGAATCGTTGGGTGGGTTTTTGTCCGATCGCAATTGGATGGATCGGGTATTGAATCAGACTTATACAAACGTCAATCAGCTAGCAGAGTGGGGTTATCCCTTCCCTACCGATGATGAAGGTAAACCCTACCGGCGATCGCTGCAAGGGCCGGAATATATGCGGCTGATGCGGCGGCAAATTCAACGGGCAGGAGTGAAAATTTTAGATAACAGCCCCGCCTTAGAATTACTGGTTGATGACGATGGTGCTGTTGCTGGTGCAACAGGTGTGAACCGTCAAACAGGTACTAAATGGATAGTGCGATCGCAATCCACAATTATCGCAACTGGTGGGTGTGCGTTTCTTAGTAAAGCGTTAGGATGCAACGTCCTGACAGGGGATGGTTACTTAATGGCGGCAGAAGCAGGTGCCGAGATGTCGGGTATGGAATTTTCCAATGCTTACGGCATCTCTCCCGCCTTTTCTTCAGTCACCAAAACCCTGTTTTATAATTGGGCAACTTTCACCTACGAAGACGGTACTATAATTCCAGGGGCAAGTTCTCATAGACGTTCAGTAATTGCCCAGACATTATTGCAACAGCCAGTTTACGCCATCATAGACAAAGCGGCGGAATCAATGCGGGCATCTATGCGTTTAGCACAGCCCAACTTCTTTTTACCCTTTGATCGTGCAGGTATTGATCCATTTACCCAACGTTTCCCTGTCACCCTGCGCCTAGAGGGAACTGTGCGCGGTACGGGCGGAATTCGGATTGTAGATGAGAGTTGTGCCAGTTCTGTGCGGGGACTCTATGCAGCTGGAGATGCAGCTACACGGGAACTGATTTGTGGCGGATTCACTGGCGGTGGTAGTCATAATGCAGCTTGGGCAATATCTTCTGGCTATTGGTCAGGGAAATCGGCTGCTGAATATACCCGTAGCTTGGGAGAACATAAAACTCAACGACAAGTTAAGGGTGTTGGAGAGGTAGGATTACAAAGTGGGAGCGCTCGCACTTTGGCAACTAATGAAATTATTCAGGCAGTTCAAGCTGAAGTATTCCCCTACGAAAAGAACTATTTCCGTACAGAACAAGGCTTAACCGAATCTTTGGGTAGGTTAAATCATCTTTGGCAAGAACTCCGCAATAGCCAGGTAACATCAGAGAAAGAGCTTCCCAGGGTGCGAGAAGCTGCGGCGATGGTAGCCACAGCGCGATGGATGTACAGCAGTGCCATTGAACGTAAAGAAACTCGTGGTATGCACAAACATTTAGATTATCCAGAACTTGATGCTAACCAGCAACATCACCTAATTAGTGGCGGATTAGATCATGTCTGGGTGAAAAGTCAGCCTTTAAATAGTAAAGAAAAGTCAGAATCCAAAATAGGAGCATTAGTGTGATTGAGTTGGTCAGCGAGTCGCGGTGCATAAAATGTAATATCTGCGTGAACATCTGCCCGACTAACGTGTTTGACCGTGTACCTGATGCACCGCCAACCATTGCCCGCCAGAGTGACTGCCAAACTTGTTATATGTGCGAATTGTATTGTCCAGTTGATGCTCTTTATGTTGCACCAGAAAGCGATATGCAGACTTCAGTCAACGAGGCAGAATTGGCAGAAGTTGGGCTGCTGGGTAGTTATCGTGAAAACATCGGCTGGGGACACAAACGCACCTCAACAGCAAAAGCCGATCAAACATTCCAAATTTTAAAGCAGATGAAATAGTGCGGCGGAGAGAAAAGTCATGCTGTCGTTCACAGTAGGAACAGATTTGATCATTAAAAATAAACTTCCTTCCAGATTATCAACTTCAGTGGCTTGTGTTCTACTGCTACTAACTACAGCATGTAGCCAAGGTGAAACTAAATCGGCACAATCCATTGAGGCTGTTAATGTCAATAACGCTGTCGCTGCAAATAACATTTCTACTCTACGAATAGGCTATGTAGGTAGTTCAGAACCTACAGGCTCACTTGGTTGGGCAAAGAAAAAGGGAATATTAGAGCGTGAGCTACAAAAAATAGGATTTAAAAACATTACTTTTGCGCGATTTCCTAACGGGCCGGATCTCAATGAGGCGCTTGTTGCCGGTCAATTAGATGTTGGCTCTTTAGGCGATACACCAGCCATAGTTTTGAGAGCAAGAGGTCAGGAAACCCGACTGTTGCGGATCAGCCAATTTAATACAACTGCTTGGTTAGTAGCTAAAAAGAATGGCCCGCGATCGCTTGCTGAACTAAAAGGTCAGAGAATAGCTACCCAAAAAGGTTCTTATATGCATCGATACCTATTGGGTTTATTAGCTGAAGCTAAAATTGCCAAAGATGTAAAAGTTGTTCACTTGATGAGTACTGAGGCAAAAGCCGCTTTAGAACGTGGTGATATAGCAGCTTATGCAACCTCAAGTGATATGGGGCCTTTTCTAAAATCAGAAGGGTTCCCAGTGATTGATTCTTCAGCAAACCATAAGGGTTTGTCAGGGACATCATTAGTTGTAGCAACCGAAAAATTTCTGGCGAAACAGCCTGATTTTCCACAAAAGTTTAACGGAATCCTGACAGAAGCAGCCAAGGATTTAAAAGCTAATTCTGAAGAATACTATCAGTACCATGCTCAAACTACTAAGTATCCCCTCGATATCATCAAAATATCGTACCCACTCCAACAAGTATCAGAAGAACCATTACCAGCCGAGGGAGTGAACCTTCTAGAAGGCACTAAGAACTTTTTAGTTTCTCAAGGGTTAGCAAAGTCAAACTTTAAATTAACAGAATGGGTTGCTGAAGAACAGCCTCGTTAACTTTTTTCATCTTATTGTTATAGAAATAATACTCCTCAGTTTGGAGGAAATGTCTACAAGTTTGTGGAGAAGGATATGATCAGCAAAGCTGAATTTTGGGATTTTATCGTTTACTAATTCCGCCACATTTTCTGTAAAGAAAAATCCAACTTCTTCAAAGAATTGCTGTTAAGAAGAAAGTAGACAACCTTCTTAAACAGTAGTATCTACCCAATCCAATTGAAAAATCAGGTAGAACCTATGACTATTGCGTTAGAACGTCCCAGAAAAACTAAGTCTGCTCAAATTCGGGAAAAACTTGGTTATCCGATCATTGATACCGATGTACATACCCAAGAGTTTCCCCCAGCATTCTTGGATTATTTAGAGCAAGTTGGTGGAACTGCGATGCCTACGGCGGGCTACGCCTACGCAGAGCGTTTTCAAGAACACTTACCCGGTGCATCTCGCTCTAAATGGTTCAAGCAATCTTGGGATGAGCGCCGCGCTAACCGCACCGCCCGCCCTCCCTTCTGGACTCGTCCCACTAACGACGCTTTAAATTTGGCCACCATTAGCTTGCCAAAGTTGTTACACGAACGCTTACAAGAAGCTGGTACAGACTTTGCCGTTGTGTACCCCAACTTGGCAACGATGGCGCCACACATCGGCAACGAAGAAATGCGGCGAGCTGTTTGCCGTGCGGCTAATACTTATCACGCTGAGATTTTCCGTCCTTATAGCGATCGCTTAACACCCATTGCTTCCATCCCCATGCATACGCCCGAAGAGGCGATTGAAGAGTTGGAATATGCGGTGAAAGTGCTGGGACTCAAAGCCATTCAAATCCCCGGACATATCCGCCGCCCGATTCCCGCCTTTGAGAAATATGGCGAAGAAGTAGCCAACGAAGCCATCTGGATTGATACCTTCGGCTTGGATAGCAAGTATAATTACGATCCCTTCTGGGCGAAGTGCGTAGAACTGAAAGTTGTACCCACCACCCACTCTTCCGGTATGGGCTGGATAAATCGGCGTTCCATTAGCAATTACCAATACAACCATATTGGTCACTTTGCATCAGCTGCGGAAGCATTATGTAAATCTCTGTTCTTTGGTGGTGTAACTCACCGCTTCCCAACGCTCAAGTTTGCTTTCTTAGAAGGAGGTGCAGCTTGGGGTGCTAGTTTGTATACCGATTTGATTTGGCATTGGGATACCCGCAATAAAGACCATTTGGTAGAAAATAACAATCCCGCCAATATCGATCGCGAAGAACTGTTAGAACTATATACCCGCTATGGTGGTGAATTAGTACATGGTCGCTTGGATCAACTAGGTAGCGGTTTAGGTTTCCACGCTGAATTATTATCTCCCCTAGAACCAGGTGATTTGGATGAATTCGCCGTTGCAGGAGTTACCAAGCCAGAAGATATCCGCGATCGCTTCTTGAATCATTTCTACTTCGGCACAGAATCAGATGATACCCGTGTAGCTCAAGCCTTTAACCGCAAAGCGAACCCTTATGGCGATCGTGTTAAAGCATTTTTGGGTTCCGATTCTGGTCACTGGGATGTACCTGATATTACTGCGATCGCTGCTAATACCTATTCAATGGTAGAACGCAAGATTATCACCGAAGAAGATTTGCAATACTTCCTGTCAATTCATCCCTTGGAGTTGTACACCAGCCTCAATCGTGACTTCTTCAAAGGTACGGCTGTGGAGAAAACCGCAGATGAATTTTTGGCTGGGAAATTAAGGCAAGAGACGCGATAAATCGGCGTCTCTACAAGAAGAATCAATCCTTTGTAGAGACGGCGATTTATCGCGTCTTTACTTTAACAATGCCTATAAACATTTGATGAGGGTGAAATATCATGACGATCGCTCTAGACCGCCCACAAAAAACTAGGTCTGCTCAAATTCGGGAAAAACTTGGTTATCCGATCATTGACACCGATGTACATACCCAGGAATTTGAACCAGCAGTCTTGGATTATTTAGAGCAAGTTGGTGGAACTGCACTTGTCGAACGTTTCAAAGAAAATTTACCAGGATCTTCCCGCTTTAAGTGGTACAAACAAAGTTGGGAAGAACGTTTTGCTTATCGCACCAATCGCCCTAACTGGTGGGGTCGTCCAACCAAAAATACTTTGAATTTGGCTACTATTAGCTTGCCCAAGTTGCTGCATGAGCGCTTGCAAGAAGCGGGTACAGACTTCGCCGTTGTGTACCCCAACTTGGCAACAATGGCCCCGAATATCGGCAACGAAGAAATGCGGCGGGCTGTTTGTCGCGCAGTTAACACTTACCATGCTGATATTTTCCGCCCTTATAGCGATCGCTTAACACCCATTGCCGCAATTCCCCTACACACTCCCGAAGAAGGGATTGAAGAGTTGGAATATGCGGTGAATGTTTTGGGACTCAAAGCAATTCAAATCCCCGGTTATGTCCGTCGTCCAATTCCTGCTTTTGAAAAATACGGCAAAGAAGTCGCTAACGAAGTAGTTTGGATTGATAACTTTGGCTTAGATAGCGAGTATGATTACGATCCATTTTGGGCTAAGTGCGTAGAACTGAAAGTTGTACCCACAACTCACGCTTCTAGCCAAGGTTGGACAACTCAGCGTTCTGTCACCAACGCCCAGTACAATCACATTAATCACTTCGCCTTTGCAGCAGAAGCATTATGCAAATCGCTGTTCTTTGGTGGAGTTACCCGCCGCTTCCCACAATTAAAGTTTGCCTTTTTAGAAGGTGGTTCAGCTTGGGGTGCTAGTCTATACGCTGATATTATTTGGCACTGGGAAACCCGCAACAAACAACATTTGTTGTCAAATAACAATCCTGCGATTATCGATAAGGAAGCACTCGTAGAGTTGTACACCCGCTACGGTGGCGAACTTGTAGATGGACGCTTAGATAAAATTGGTGACGGTTTAGGATTCCACCATCAATTATTGGCTCCAGAAGATCCAGGCGAACTCGACGAATTTGAACTAGCAGGAATCGAGAAGCCAGAAGATGTCCGCGATCGCTTCTTGAATCATTTCTACTTCGGTACGGAATCAGACGATACCCGTGTCAGCCAAGCATTTAACCGTGCAGCTAATCCCTTTGGGGACAGAGTTAAAGCTTTCTTAGGTTCAGATTCCGGTCACTGGGATGTGCCAGATATCACCGCCGTTACTGCCAACGCTTACTCAATGGCAGAACGCGAAATCATTACCGAAGAAGACCTCCGCTACTTCCTCTCAATTCATCCCTTAGAGTTGTACACCAGTCTTAATCAAGACTTCTTTAAGGGTACAGGTGTTGAGAAAGCCGCAAACGAATATCTAGCTGGGAAATAGGGAATGGGGAATGGGGAATAGGGAATAGGGAAAGAATTACTATGCCCCATGCCCAATGACCAATGCCCATCTTTACAACGTTCCATGTTCCATTTCCTCTGTTCACTTGTAGCGTGGGCCTTGCCCACTCTACATTTCTCCTAAATTCTGTGTCTGATTGCTGCCTACTGCCGAAACAATACCAAGGATGATTTGATTATGGTGCTAGATATTACAAAACCAAAGGATTACGTTGACCTAGCAACTTCTCTATCCAAGGAACTTGCTCAATCCGCAGTTGAAAGGGATGCCCAAGCCGGAGTTCCAGAACAGGAAATTAATAAACTGCGTGAGAGTGGACTGTTACCACTGGTTATACCTAAACAATATGGTGGAATTGGTGCAACTTGGATTGATGCCTTAAAAATTGTCAGAAAACTGTCAAAAGCGGATGGTTCAATTGGTCAATTGTATGGCAATCATCTCAATTTGACAGCTTTGGGTCACGTTTCTGGCACACCAGCCCAAAAAGAAAAATATTATAGAGAAACTGCTAAAAATAACTTATTTTGGGCAAATGCCATTAATACAAAGGATACTAGGCTGAAAATTAATCCAGAGGGTGAGAATTTTCGGGTTAATGGTGTTAAAAGCTTTGGTACAGGTATTTCTGTTGCAGATTATCGGGTATTCTCTGCTTTGGAAGATGGTGTAGAATTGCCCTTCATATTCATAATTCCCAAAGACAGAGAAGGGTTAGTTTCTAATCACGATTGGGACAATATTGGGCAACGTCGCACTGATAGCGGCAGTTATACATTTAACAATGTCCTAGTAGAGAAAGATGAGATTTTGGGGCCACCAAATCCTGCTGATAGTGCCTTCTTAACTTTTCTTGGTATTATCGCCCAGCTAACAAAAACCAACGTTTATCTAGGAATTACCAAAGGAGCCTTTGCAGCTGCTCGTGAATATACTAAAACGACTACTCAACCGTGGATTACATCAGGAGTAGATAGTGCGACTCAAGACCCATATATTCTGCATCATTACGGAGACTTTTGGGTGGAAATTCAAGCTGCGATCGCTCTAGCCGACCAAGCAGCCGAGAAGGTGCAAGCAGCCTGGGATAAGGATGTAGCGCTGACTCATCAAGAAAGGGGAGAAGTTGCGATCGCAGTTTCCGCAGCCAAGGCATTAGCTACTCGTGTAGGTATAGATATTACTAACCGTATTTTTGAAGTTACAGGAACTCGCGCCACAGCAACCAAATATGGATTTGACCGTTACTGGCGGGATTTGCGAACCTTTACCCTGCACGATCCTGTGGACTACAAATTGCGTGCGATCGGCGATTGGGTACTCAATGATCAGCTACCCGTCATCACGCAATATTCTTAGGTTACTGGGAATGGGGCATTGGGCATTGGGCATTGGGCATTGGCTATTTCCTCCCTATTTTCCCATTCACGTGCTAAGTAAGTCGGTGGAAACAAACCAAATTATATTACGAAACGGAGATAGGTCTAAAACCCTTATCAATGACAAATGACAAATGACAAATGACAAATGACAAATGACAAATGACCAATGACAAATGACAAATGACAAATGACAAATGACAGCCCCCACCAGTTAACTTTAATTGCACCGGCTTACTGAGGCGTTTTAGCTGTCTACTCGCTGTCTTGTAGGGTGGACTTTATTTAATCTCCACCTTACTTACCTAAATCCAAAATCTAAAATCTAAAATCCAAAATTGATATGACTCAACTAAAAACACTTCCCACCTACGACCCAAGTTTATTTGAGGGAGCCGCTGAGGTTTACGCTCAATATAGAACCAAATACCCATCTATTGTATTCGACAAACTGGCCGAAATATTTCATCTCAATGGTCAAGGAAGACTGCTTGATTTAGGTACTGGCCCAGGGTTGATTTCAATTCCTCTACGAACTAGATTTGAAGAAGTTGTGGCGATCGATCCCGATCCAGACATGATTGCAGAAGCCAAACGGCAAGCAGCAGCAGTTGGAGCAAATAATATTACTTGGTTAGAACAAGGAGCAGAGTTAATCGACTCTAGTTTAGGGAAATTTAAATTAACCACAATTGGCAGAGCCTTCCACTGGATGGAACGCGAATTAGTGCTTGAACGCCTTTATGAATTGCTAACTGATGATGGTGGAATAGCACTGCTGAACACTGGTGACAACCCTTGGGAAAGCAATCTACCTTGGAAACAAGCTGCTGTTGGAGTCGTGAAGAAATGGTTAGGTGATGAGCGGCGGACTGGACAACGAGGACAAGGCATTCGTAAACCAGTTGATCCTCCCCATGAAGTTGTAATTGGCAATTCGGCTTTTGCTCGTCAAGAAACCTATGAAGTGCCATTTGAAAAATCTTGGACTGTCGATAGCTATCTTGGCTACTTATACACTACAGCCTTCTCCCTCAAAATTTTCTATGGAGATAATGCCCCAGAATTTGAAAAGGATCTTAGAGAAGCGCTACTAGCAGTTGAGCCATCTGGACATTTTACAGAAGAACTCCAAGCTACAATCCTAGTTGCTTGGAAGCAGTAGCAAAATTGAACAGGAACAAGACAGAGTTTTACTCAAAAATTCCAACCTTCCACTAGCACGACATTGGAGTGAGTTATTCTCACTCCACTTCCTAAATTTTCCCTCCTAACTATTAAATTTTCAGTTCATCGAGTCGTAGTAGGGTGGGTCATACCCACTCTCTTTTCTAACTTAATATATAAAGTTTTAAGATTTACAAAAAACATTTAATTATTCTATGGTTCAAATAAATTAATAGGTCATATTTTTGTTCTTTATATTGCAATTAATCATAATTGTTCTAACCACCTACAGGAAAATAAATAAAACAACCAATGACAGTTTTAAAAGGAAAATTTGAATTTAGGAAAAGCCAGAGAAAAACACGTCGTTCTTTGTTGTTTGCTCTGGGCTACTGCTTAATGCTATCGACTGCCCTATCGAGTTGTAGTGAAGCAAAAAATAATACTCAAAAGTCTGCAACTTCCCCTGAATCTGTGGCTTCATCTAGCACTACAGAGAAGCAAGTAGTACGGATTGTACGTTCAAAACAACTTACCGCTCTAGCAGTTTTAGAAAAACAAGGTTCCTTGGAAAAACGATTAGAGCCTCTGGGTTTTAAAGTACAGTGGGCTGAGTTTGCGGCTGGGCCACAACAGCTAGAAGCCTTGAATGCCAATGGACTGGATATCGCATCTACAGCCGAATCGCCTCCTGTATTTTCACAAGCAGCAGGAGCGCCTCTTGTTTATCTAGCTACTACACGCCCCAGTGGTAAAGCTATTTCACTTTTAGTTCCTGCAAACTCTCCGGTTAAAAGTGTTACCGATTTGAAGGGTAAAAAAGTAGCTTTTCAGAAAGCCTCTATCGGTCACTATTTATTAGTTAAGGCATTAGAAGATGTAGGACTTAAACTAAGCGATGTCCAATCAGTTTTTCTAGCGCCGGCAGATGCAAATGCAGCATTCAGTCAGAGCAAGGTGGATGCTTGGTATATTTGGGAGCCATTCGCTACCAGAAATGTACAAAATAAAATAGCTCGTGTTTTAGCAGATGGTAGTAGGTTGCGGGATACTGCCAACTTTTATTCAACCTCACGCCAGTTTTATCAGGCTCATCCTGACGTGATTAAAGTTTTTCTAGAGGAGCTAGAAAAGGCAGAAATCTGGACTAAGGATCATCCCAAAGAAGTAGCACAACTGCTTGCTCCTGTAACTCAGCTAGATCCACCAACTCTAGAAATAATGCATAAGAAATATGACTATGGGGTGCTACCAATTACCGAGAAAGTCATTGTCAAGCAACAGGAAGTTGCAGACAAGTGGTACAGCTTAGGACTTATCCCCAAGAAGGTGAATGTTCGAGACGGGTTTTTGACACCTGAAGAGTACGCCAAAATCACTCCTTCAGAAGTTTTAGCGAATAAGTAGTTATCCCCAAGAAGACACTAAAACACAGAAGAATATTATGCCTAGCTCGACTTTGACACAGGTTAAAATTACCCCTATTGATGCCCCTTTGGGGGCTATAGTAACCGATCTTGATGCCAGTCAAGCGATCGCACCTGAAGTGATCTTACAACTTAAAGAAGCTCTGCGCGTAGACGCGAAGCGGCTTGTCGCCAGACATCGCCACATCTTGATCTTCAAAGGCCAAAAGCTCTCCGATCAACAACTTTTGAACTTCGCTCTATACTTTGGCGCACTCTTTGTACCATCTGATGAAACTCCAGTATTGGCTTCTAAACCAGGAGAAACTCCGGTAGTGATTCCGATTTCCCATGTTGATGGTGGCTATACCGGCACTGGAGAATTAACTTTCCATTCTGATCACAAATGGACTCCTACCCCATCTAGTGGTTCGCTTCTTTATGCTTTAGAAATACCAACTCATGGTGGAGATACTTATTGGTTAAATACCAATTTGGCATACGAAGCATTAGATGAAGCTACCAAAGAACGGATTGCAGATTTACAGTTAATTACCTACAATCCATTTTTGCAAGACCGAAATGCACCCCGCCCTTTATATCGTTTAGACAAAAGTATTCCTTTAATCAGTCCGATCTTTCCCCATCCTTTAGTTAGAACACATCCAGAGAGTGGTAAAAAGCATCTTTACTTAGATGCTACTACAGAAGTAGAAATTGTCGGGTTAGAGCCAGAAGAAGGATCTAAATTAATTGAACAGTTAAGGGAACATCTGAATCAACCCAAGTTCTACTACCAACACAAATGGTCAGTAGGCGATATTGTCTACTGGGATAATCAAGCTACCTTGCATTATCGTCAAGCATTCGATCCAAATGAGCGACGAGTATTGAAGCGAGTTAGCCTTGCAGGTAGTCGTCCCTTTTAGGATGTATAGCTCAGAAAATTAAGCTAATGGGCGTTTAGATTCTACATCTTATTAACGCAGTCAAGAGTTATTCTCGACTCTTGACCCTGGACAAGTCTGATAAGTAAGTTTGCATTTTAAAAACATAGTCTCAAATCTGCTGTCAACTATAGGGTAGATAATTCCTACCCTCCTTCCTCAACTAGACAGTATAAGAGACTTAATTCATCAAGATAAATCTATTAAAAAATAATGAACCTTTTCTAAATGCAACACTATATGCTTATAAAAACAAATAACTAGAAATACGTTTATTTTGTTTAAAAACTAGTGTTGATGAACACTTTATTGGAAGACAAAACTTGATAAAATTTAGCTTAAACTTAATAGGTTTCATTGCAGATTAAAACGCTGTAATGAGAATTAAGAAATTAATTTTACAAAAGATATGATTGTAAATTGAAAGTATTTTTAGTGGAAAAATTAAGTTGCCAATTGATGTTTTTTATCAGTAGTTAATCAAAAGTAGAGGTGTAAAATTGGTTAAAAATTTTGTGAGAACCAAGACAACAACAATCAGTAAATTATCGTTATTTGTCATACCTGGGCTTGTCGCTTTATCGACTACTTTAATCAGTTGTACGTCAACTGTATCTAACATAAATACAGGAAATAATCCTACAGCAGATCCAGCAGGGGCAAAGTCCGTAACTTTTAAAACAAAAGTACTGCGAATAGGATATCAAAGCTCTGGTGATTTAGTTAGAGTCAGAGGAGTTTTAGAAAAACGTTTGGAACCTTTAGGCTTGAAAGTAGAGTGGTCACAATTTGCTCAAGGGCCACAACTGATGGAAGCGATGAATGTGGGCAAAATTGATATTGGCTCAGTTGGAGAAACGCCTCCTATTTTTGCCCAAGCTGCGGGTGCAAAAATCATCTATTTGGCTGGTAGAAGACTTGGGCCTGATTCTGGTAAAGGTAGTGCGATCGCAGTTCCTAAAGGTTCTCCTATTAAAAATTTAGCTCAAATTAAAGGCCAAAAAGTAGTTTTTCAAAAAGGTTCTGCTTCTCACTATTTTATTATCAAAGCTTTAGAAGAGGTGAATCTAAAATATAGTGATATTCAAGTTCTGAGTATGCCCAATGTTGAAGCACGTGGTGCATTTATTCAGGGAACTATTCCAGTTTGGGTAACTGGCGATCCCCATTTAGCTTTGGTAGAAAAACTCCACGGTGCTCGTGTATTGCGAGATGCTACAAATATTGGTACTCCAGGGGGATATTACATAGGAACACGTGAGTTTGCTAAGGAAAATCCAGAATTAGTTCGTATCATCCTAGAAGAAATTGATAAAAATGGTCAATGGGCAGAAGCGAATCGTAAAGAAGTTGCCAAACTCATAGCACCTGTACTGAAAATTGATTTACCTATTCAAGAAGTAATTTCTAGCCGTGCTACTTATCGGTTGAGAGGAATTACTCCAGAACTAATGCAAGCCCAACAAAGTGTTGCTGATTTGTTCTATGACGAAAAAATTCTACCCAAAAAGATTGATATTAAAGAAGCACTACTAACACCTCAAGAATACGCAGCAATCACTCCCGAAACACTCGTCAGTGAAAAATAAAAAGAGAATTGGATTATGACTTAGTAGTTCACATATCAACTTTGGTGGGTGAATAAGTTCGTAGTAAGGACTTTAGTCCTTGTCTTGGGGGCTGTTCGTGCAGCGTTCCCGTAGGGTAGCCTTGACTAAGAACTTCGCAAAGTTAACTTGGCAGACTACTAGAGATTGGGGAGATTTAAATGTAGATTTAGACCCTAACTAAATCTTACTTATATTTTCTTCCCTAGTGCTTCCTGAAATTGAGAAAGTGAAGCGATCGCAATAATTCCATCTACTTACTTAAAACACCAATTTACTAGCTTTAAACATAAGTTTGTAAACTTGTATTTTAACTATTAATCGGTGTTTTGGGAGGTTGATATAGCAACTTCCAATCATCTTACTGGCGATCGAAAGTAAGGCGGAAAACTTAAAATCTAATACTTAGGAGGAAATTCTCAACTGATGAACAAACCATCTCGACCACAACGGCGCACATTTTTAAAGCGGATTGTTCAATATTCAGCACTGGGATTATTTGCTTTATCATCTCCCTTTGTAGATAGCTTTGTGCAAAGTACTCAAGCACAAACAAGACCCGGAATCACGGCAAAAGTAATCAATTTGGCTTATCAAACTTCTGGAGATATTGTTAAGGTCAAAAAAGTTATTGAGCCACGTTTCAATGCATTGGGTGTAAAGGTGAATTGGGTAGGGCCATTTCCAGCCGGGCCGCAATTGATCGAAGCGATGAATGCAGGTAAAGTGGATATCGGTAATGTGGGAGAGACACCGCCAATATTTTCCCAAGCCGCAGGTATAACAGAAGTTATCTATATTGCTGGACGCACGCCCAGCAAGGGAGAAAACCAAGGAATTGTGGTGAGAGCTAATTCTCCTATTAAGAAAATAGCCGATCTTAAAGGTAAGAAAATTGCTTTTCAGAGGGGATCGAATGCACACTATTTACTAGCAAAAGCCTTGCAAGAGGTGGGACTAAAAATTAGCGATGTTCAAATTGTTGGTTTGACTCCATCTGAAGCCCGTGATGCCTTTATTCAAGATAAAGTTGAGGTTTGGGTGGCTAGCGATCCTTTTTTGGCTCTTGTGGAAAAAATTGTCCCGATTCGTAATCTGAGAAATGCAGCAAAAATTAACACTTTGGGCGGCTTTTATCTTGGTAGGCGTGAATTTGTCACCAAAAATCTAGAATTGGTACGAGTGTTTTTAGAGGAAGCAGACAAGGTAGGAGAATGGGCTGAAAAAAACCCAACTGATGTTGCCAAAGCTTTTGCGCCGGAACTGAAATTAGATGTATCAGTTTTAGAAAAGGTAGCACGCCGACGTACTTTTAGATTGAGAAAACTCACACCTGCAATTATTGCTGAACAACAAAAAGTTGCTGACTTTTATTTTCAAGAAAAAGTTATCCCCCGTAGGATAAATATTAAAGACGCGATCCTGCCGACTCAACAATATCAAGCCATTACACCTCAACGTATCAACTAACCATGAAGAGTGCTGAGTGCTGAGTGCTGAGTTGAAAGACCGCCCACCAAAAGCGGGTATCAACCTTCTCTCTACAAGAAGATTCCGCTTGACTTCTGGCCTTGCTCTTACCGTAGTGCGGAAGTACTTAGTACTTCTTAAATTTACTCAGCACTCAATACTCAGCACTCAGCACTGAGTGGGTAAATAGGTAGAGGTAAGTTTATTCGGCGATTAAGTTAGCGATCGCATCTACTAATTCAGCTGGCTCTACTGGTTTGGCAAGATGCTTGTCAAATCCAGCTGCAAGTACCTGTTGGGCATTAATTTCTCCAGCATAGGCGGTAAGTGCGATCGCTCGAATTTGCCCTCCCTGCTTTGCCGGCAGTGTTCTCAACTGTCGCATGAACATACATCCATCCACTTCTGGCATCCCAATGTCGCTTAAAAGTATATCTGGCAAGGATTGGGCTAAAGTGGCTAAGGCTTCATATGCTGATGTTACTGCTGTTACATTTGCCCCATATTGCTCTAGCAAGAAAGCAATAAATTCTCGCGTATCTGTATCATCATCCACTACTAAAATTTTGATACCATTCAAATTTGAGGATGGCTCAGAGTTGCTGCTGTCCTGTCTAATCTCTAATTGATTTTGGATCAGTGGGAGTCTCACTGTAAAAGTTGCTCCCTGATCTTCGCCCCCACTTTCTACCTGGACTGTCCCGCCATGCAGTTCGACTAAGTGACGAACGATCGCTAATCCTAACCCCAATCCACCAAATTTTCTGGTGGTACTGCTGTTCTCTTGGCGAAAATATTCAAACACGTAAGGCAGAAAATTGGGGTCGATGCCTTTCCCTGTGTCGCTGACTTGAATCAGTGCTGAGTTGGAATTAGAACATAATGATAGTCGAATCTCAACCCGTCCCCCCTCTGGTGTAAACTTAACCGCATTTGAGAGCAGGTTCCAAACGATTTGCTGCAATCGGCTGGAGTCACCCAAAACTTGCCCCAAATTTGGTTCTAAGTTGATGTGCATCTCAATTGACTTCGCTTCTGCCGATAGCCGCACTGTCTCCATTGCTGCTGAAATCACAGATGTCAGATCAACTGGGTAGATATTCAAACTAATTTTACCTTGTAAAATCCGGGAGATATCCAGCAAGTCTTCAATCAGTTGAGCCTGTAACTTAGCATTTCGCTCAATAGTCTTTAGTGCTTGAGGGATGGTCTTTTCATCAAGTTTTTTGCTTTGGAGTAGCTTTGACCAACCTAAAATTGGGTTGAGTGGCGATCGCAATTCATGAGAAAGTACCGCCAGAAACTCGTCTTTTATCCGGTTGGCATTTTCAGCCGCCTGTTGAGATTGTTGTGTTTCTGTGTAGAGTCGGGCATTATCAACAGCGATCGCCGCCCGGCCAGCTAACTCTTCAGCCAACATTAGGCTTTTGGTGTTGTAGCAACGACCTGAAGAAGATACCAAAGTCATCGCTCCCAACACCCGTCCCCGAACGATTAGCGGTACACTCATACCAGATGTCGGATTTAGTTCTTGCAAGATTTTTAGGTGGCTGGCGTTGTGGCTTAACCCTTGTATCTGTTCATCAGAAATCAAATGAATAATTTGTGATTTACCCGTTCGTATTACTTCAGCAACACCTGCTGTTTCTGCCAAATCAGGCGGATAGTTTTGTAACTGTTCTACCAATTCTTGCTTCTCTGGATTGGCATGGGCTGCTGCAACTCGGCGGACTAATTGATTGTCACAAATAATATCAACTAAGCACCAATCAGCTATTTCCGGCACTGCCAAACGCACCAAACCTGCTAAGGTTGTCTCGTAGTCCAACGATGCAGCCAAAATCCCACTAGCTTCGGCGAGAAAACGCTGCTCATCTTCCACCTGCTTGCGCTTAGTAATATCACGCGAAGACGCTTGCATCTCTAAAATTTCTTGAGTTTGGCGATCGCGAATAGCTCGAATAGTTGCTTCCAACCAGATATAATGTCCATCTTGGTGACGGGCACGGTGAGTAATGGTATAAATATCTGGTAAATCGGCATTGACTGGGTAATTTCTCGCAATCTCTGCCAAATCGTCAGGGTGAACTAACTTATGACTAGGATAGCCGACTAGTTCCTCTGGTTGATATCCCAGTACTGTGTAGCAAGCTGGTGAAACGTACAGAAGAATTCCATCTACCGTATGGCGTGAAATAATATCAGTTGAATTTTCAGCCAGCAGCCGAAAACGCGCCTCACTCTCGCGCAGTTTTACCTCAGCTTGCTTGCGTTCAGTAATATCGACGCACATTCCCACCCATTCGCGGATTTCGCCTGTTTCATCAAGTATGGGCACACCGCGGATATTCATGTAACGGTATTCGCCGTCATGCCGCAGAACACGATACTCGGCAACTGCGACGCTGCGTGTCGGAAATGCCTCTTTCCAAATTGCCACCATCGAGGAACGATCTTCTGGGTGTAGTGCCTCAACCCAACCCCATCCTTTGTATTGTTCAGGACTTTGCCCTGTAAACGCTTGCCAGGTGGGAATATCATCAACAACTTTGCCCCAAGGTGCCGCCCTCCAGACGATGGATGCGCTTGCCTCTGCTAGTGAACGGTAGCGTGCTTCACTATCGCGCAACGCAATTTGCTGTTCGCTCAAATATTCCCGCAAATTTATAACCTCTTGAGCTTTCAGGTGATCAATGAAATAGGTATTGTTAAAAGTATTTGGCTAAAAGCGCCTCACCGGGTTCTCCCATTTGGTGTAATAGCTCTTTAATTTGTTTTATAGCCAGTGGCGAAGGTTGTGTTCGTCCGTTTTCCCATCTGTTTATAGTGTGAAACGAAACCCCTAACATTGTTGCCAGTTTTACCTGTGTAAATTTAAGGCATTGTCGAGTCTCACGAACCAACTGTGCAATTCTTAGCTGTCCGATTCCAGGCATAAGCTAACTATATTTTTATTTTTCTACCAGATATTGCAATATAACAGATGCTATAACTTGGACTGCACCTATCTATGGTATAAAGGTAGACCTATCAAAATGGGTAGAAATTTTATGATTCACCTTGAAAAGACTAGGTTCTAGAGGTTGTAAGTTGGTGATTATGTACTACAGTCAAAAGAATTGTATTCCGAGCTTCTTGCGCCATTTGAAATGGTATGTTTATTTTGGCCGTGCTGTACTAGTAATAGAGACGTTTCAATTCAGGGGATGAGAATATGAGAGTTTGGCTGGCCTGCTTTTTCGTGTTGTTTGCTTTGGCGGAACTGTTTGACTGGTTGCAAGAGTTTAATCTGCCATTACCTATCTATATTTTGGGTGGCGCTTTTTTAGCTGTTGCTTCTAACTATGATCGGATTTTTGACTCCTATTTTGCTGATTCCAGCATTGAAGCAGCACTTGAACAACCCCAGTTAGATTCACTAACCCCATCTACTAATCCTATATCTTTCCCAATTGCCAGTTCTGTTGAAGATGCTCAAACATCTCAAATAGATGATTAGCGATTATCTAGTTGACGCTGTGCATAAGCTTGCTTTCAGAGTAGGAATACGTCAAAGTCTCTAAGTATCAAGTAAATTGCTACATTAATAGGAGCTTCAGGTTAAGTAGCTTTTAACCTAGAGTCCGAAAATTAACTTTTACGCCTGCAACATCTACCCAATTCAGGCTACCGCCGCAACGCCGTGATTAGTGGATTATTAGAAAAACTCCGTTTCCCCTTTGTCAAAGTTCAGGATTCCCGTGAAACTTCCAAGAGCAAAAGCTGGCTGCCAACTATTTTTGTTACCAGTGTAGGAGTTACCGCCTTTATCTGGGGAGTTCGGGAACTAAGATGGTTACAGCCTTGGGAGTTAAGAGTTTATGACCAGATGTTGCGATCGCGTCCAACACAAGCACCAGATCGGCGGATTTTGCTAGTTAAAATCACTGATGAGGATCTCAAACGAGAAAAATGGACTATATCAGATCGGACAATCAATCTGCTATTAAAGAAAATCGAGTCCTATCAACCGCGAATTGTTGGTTTATATCTTTTCCAACCAGAAAACAACAATTTGGCGGCTAATCTTCAAAATCAAGATAACGTTATCAGTACTTGCTTGTTCAGCAGCTTGGGTAGAGATGAAATGCCACCGCCACCCAATTTTCCTATAGATAATGTTGGGTTTAGTGATGTGGTTGCTGATCATGAAAACGATCAAACTCTCCGCCGCAGTTTGTTATTTGCTCACTCTACAGACCAGAAATGTACAACATCATTTGCATTTGGTGCCCTAATTGCAATTAATTATCTGGAAAAACAAGGCATTGACTACCAGTTCACGAATAAAGGAGATTTTCAGTTAGGTAAAACCCTGTTCCCGCGTTTACAAGCTAATTCCGGTGGCTACCAACATCTGGATGCAGATGGCTATCAAATATTATTAAATTACCGTCACCCTGACAGCCTCGCCGAACAAGTAACCCTCACAGAAGTTCTCAGCGGTAAAGTTAACTCTAGTTTATTTAAAGACCGTCTTGTAATTATTGGCACCACAGCAGCTAATCTCCCTCCAGGTGGATTTTATACACCCTACAGCGCTTTGCCAGATCAACCAGCCAGAATGCCTGCTTTGTTTATTCATGCACAGATAGCAAGTCAACTTATCAGTACAGTGTTGGATGGGCGATCGCTAATTTGGTATTGGCCAGACTGGGTGGAACTTATTTGGGTGTGGGGTTGGTCGCTTTTAGGTAGTGTTTTAGCATGGCGATCGCAAAATCCGTTGCTTTTGCTAGTGGTAGTAGGGATAACTCTACTTGGGTTAGTAGTAATCTGCGTTGCTTTGTTTTTGCAAGCCGGATGGATACCGTTAATTCCTTCTGCTCTTGCCTTGGTGCTTAGTAGTATCTGCGTGATTGCTTATACTAGCTACCAAAATCAGCGGCAAACTCAGGTGATTATTCTGCAAGTTGAAAAACAACAAGAAGCGATCGCCCAATTAAATGTCCTCTTAGAAGACAAAACAGCAATCCCCGATTCGTCTCTTGACTTTCCTTCCCCAATCGATGCACCAGAAATAAAATCAGGTGATTTGCTTTTGAGTGGACGTTACAAAATATCTCAAACTCTCGGTGCTGGGGGATTTGGTCGGACTTATTTAGCACAGGATACTCAACGACCGGGAAATCCTACTTGTGTGGTGAAAAAGTTAATGCCAGCCCGTCAAGATATACGATTTTTGCAAGTTGCCCGCAGGTTATTTAATAGTGAAGCTGAAATTTTAGAATCTTTGGGTAAACATCATCAAATTCCCGAACTACTTGCTTATTTTGAAGATAACCAAGAATTCTATTTAATTCAACAATATATTCAGGGGCATACCCTAAGTGAAGAATTACCACCTGTGCAGAATGTGCAAAACGAATCATTTGTGATGGAGATGCTCAAACAAGTTTTAGAAGTTCTAGAATTTGTTCACCAGCATCGAGTGATTCATCGT
The DNA here is from genome assembly GCF_014023275.1 of Nostoc edaphicum CCNP1411. Classification (NCBI taxonomy): domain Bacteria; kingdom Bacillati; phylum Cyanobacteriota; class Cyanophyceae; order Nostocales; family Nostocaceae; genus Nostoc; species Nostoc edaphicum. Next base: position 2,209,410 of record NZ_CP054698.1, on the reverse strand, counting down.
GATATCAAACCGACTAATATTATTAGATGCGCTGAAGATAATCGGCTGGTGTTGATTGACTTTGGTGCTGTAAAATTAATGCAACCGCCAAGTAGTGAGCAAACAGAATTAGCCACAGTAGCCATCGGGACGCGGGGTTATGCACCTCCAGAACAATTTGCTGGTCATCCCCGTTTGTGCAGTGATATTTATGCTTTAGGAATGATTGCGATTCAAGCCATAACTGGGATACCACCGCAAGAACTCCACCCAGATCCAGAAACGGGGAATGTGATCTGGCGGCAATCGGTGCAAGTGAGTGAAGAGTTAGCGGCAATTTTAGATAAGATGGTTTGTTATCATTTTAGCGATCGCTATCAATCTGCCACCGCAGTTTTACAAGATTTGAAACGGATGTAGCTTTGGCGATTAGAAATTACGGCTGGACTATAATTAATTACACAATGTCATCGCAAAGGCTGAGATTACTTCGCTCTGCTTGCAATGACTGTAAATATTTTTGTTTATCTAAACTATAAGCTGACAATGCGATTGTTTTGGGTTACATTGCCATTGCATCGGCTAACAATGTCATTGTATTGACTAACAATGGCATTGTTTTGGCTAACAATGGCATTGCATCGGCTTGCAAAAATTAACTCACTTTACTTTTACCTTATCTTCTCAGTCCCAATCTCCAATTAAAAAAATTATACTTTCGCACCCCACTTTTTTTCAGTAAAATTGCTAAGATACACAACAACAAAAGCAATATATGGTTGCGGCAATGCTCAAGCAGCTCTGGCAGTGGCTCAAGAGGTCTTTTCAGCGTTTATTTGGCAACAAGCAGACTCCTCCTTTAAAAGAACAGACAAAAGTAGAACCACCGAAACAACTAACAGATGCGGAGTATGAATTGTTGTTTCTCCAGTTGTTGACAGAGATCAATGATGGTTTGAGTAGAGGAGGAGCAAAAGGTTTTTTGGTTGCAAAACGCATCAATGAGACTCGTTTGGTGGAGTGGTTGCAAGGTTTTGGCGAAGGATTGTTAGCTTCATCTATACCAAATGATGAGTTAGCAACGCGAATGGTGCGGCTGGGTAAGTTGAGTATCGGGGAAGTTAGTATTGTTGCTTATGATATTGGGAGGCGCTTGGGAGGAGGAACGAACCACAAAGGCGCAGAGGACACAAGAGAAGAAGAAAAGAGAGAAGAAGCGATTAAAGCTTTGTTTGTCGTAGGCTATAAAAAGTACGAGTCTGGTGAATTTGAAGCGGCTTTGTCCTTCTTTAAGCGCACTTTTGCTCTCCTATCTATAGATGTAAATGACGATGATGTCGCTTCCGTAGGCTGGGAATTTCGTGGTATCGCGCAGGATAATTTAGGGGAATTTGAAGAAGCGATCGCATCTTTTGACAGTGCCCTAAAAATCAAACCCGATAACCACGAAGCTTGGTTCAACCGGGGTGTAGCGCTGGGTAAATCAGGGCAACATGAAGAAGCGATCGCATCCTTTGACAGTAGCCTCAAAATCGAACCTGACTTCCACCAAGCTTGGATTGGCCGGGGTGTGGCGCTGGAGAAATTGGAGCGATTTGAAGAATCGATCGCATCTTTTGACAGTGCCCTAAAAATCAAACCTGACGACCACGAAGCTAGGTACAACCGGGGTTTGACGCTGGAGAAATTAGGGCAACATGAAGAAGCGATCACATCTTTTGACAGTCCTATCAAAATCAAACCTGACGACCACGAAGCTTGGTACAACCGGGGTAATACGTTGATGGATTTAGGGCGATTTGAAGAAGCGATCGCATCCTTTGGCAAAGCCCTCAAAATCAAGCCCGACGATCACTTAACTTGGTACAACCAGGGTTTATCGCTTGGTAAAATAGGGCGATTTGAAGAAGCGATCGCATCTTTCAGCAAAGCCCTCAAGCTCAAACCCGACGATCACAAAGCTTGGATTGGCCAGGGTGTGGCGCTGGGTAAAGTATCGCTGCGTAAATTAGGACACCATGAAGAAGCGATCGCATCCTTCGATAATGCCCTCAGAATCAAGCCCGACGACCACGAAGCTTGGATTAACCGGGGATTTGCCACAAGAAACGGAACTGGAGAGAGGACAGATTTCTCTTTCATATTTACTTTAGCTAATGCAGCAGCACCCAACCTCGCTTTAAAATTTAACAATCTTGATTTAAACAAGCGTGGCTATGAGGGTGAATTGGCAAGCTACGAGGAAGGGTTGAAGCATTGTCAGCAAGACACCCACTCAGAAGGTAGGGGCTTGTTGCATCAAAGGATAGGTGATGCTCATTACTTCCAAGCGCAAGGAAATTCTAATCCTCGCTATTTTTGGCGCAAAGCCGTCAACAGTTACAAAAAAGCACTACAAACTCTCACAGCAAAAGATTTTCCTGAATTACATCTAAAAATTTTAGAAGATTTAATTCGCGTCCAGTTGGATTTGAGGGAAACAACCGAAGCTATAGAACTCCAACGACAGGGTACTGATTTATTGCGGCACTTATTATTAAATGAATCAAATCGCTATGATAAAAGTAAAAAACAACTAGCTCTGAAATTTGCCTGGATTCAACAATTAACTGTTGATTTAGCTGTGCAGTCTGGAGATTTGCTGCAAGCGATTGAATTAGCAGAAGAGGGCAAAAATACTTGCTTGCGTTGGCTTTTGGATGGATGGAGTGATGAAAGTTCATCTCTGAGTTATTCAGAAATGCAACAACTACTTAATCCCTCAACTGCTATTATTTACTGGCATCTCAGCCCTCACGCCCTACACACTTTCATTCTTAAACACAACGCATCATCACCGATTGTCTTGGGAGAAACCGAGTTTGTGACTCAAGCGCAACGTTTACAAAATTTTGAAGGCTGGGTGAAAAATTGGAATGAACAATACGCCGATTATCGAGACAAGGCAAAAGACGAACAAAGCCACAAAAACCAACCTTGGCGACAGTTGATGCCAGAGAAACTTCAAGAGTTGAAAAATATCCTCTATATTTCTGCTATTCAAGAAGAATTAAACGGCATCACAAATTTAATTCTCATTCCTCATCGTGATTTGCACCGCTTACCACTCCATGCAATATTTACAGATAACTTCACCATTACCTATTTGCCTAGCGCCCAAATAGGTATTACCTTACAAAGGTTAAAGCAAACAAATCTCCGAGCAATTGGTGAATTGCCCCTATTGAGTGTAGAACATCCCGACAGTGAAGATTTTTCTATTTTGCCTCATGCAGAAATCGAATCTGCTGCTATTACCCAGCTATTCCAAAACCCTACGCCCAAGCGAATTTCTGGAGAAGCTGTGACGAATACCACACTTAAAGCAGCCCTAAAAGATAGTTACAGTATTTTTCACTTTACAGGACATAGCACCTATAACTTCGATAATCCTAAAAAATCTGCTTTGGCTCTTAGTGCCAAAGAGTTTCTGACTTTAGAGGAAATTTGCAATATTGAGAGCCTCAAAGGATATCAACTAGTTAGCCTTTCATCTTGTGAAACTGCTATCACTAGCAACCAAACTATCACTGCTGAATATGTTGGTTTAGTCAGTGCCTTTCTCTATCAGGGCGTTACCGATGTTGTTAGCACATTATGGACTGTGACTGACGATGCTAGTTGTTTTTTGATGATTTACTTTTACTGGCAAATAAAGAAAGGCAAAACACCAGCAGTTGCCCTCAATAAAGCAACAAAATGGTTACGTAATTTAACATTTAGTCAACTCGAAAGAATTTATCGAGTAATCTTGGCTAAGTTACCATCAAATGAAACAACTCTCCGTCCTTTTATCAGAAGAAAACTCAATCAAATTAGTCAAATGGAGCTATCAGAGAAGAAACAGCAACGTTTTAAACATCCTTACTATTGGGCAGCTTTCACAATTACTGGTGGATATAATTGATTTTTGATGCAATGTGGAAAAATCAACAAAAAACCTAACCACCGAGCAAGCGGAAAGGGAGAAAATTCAAAGTCTCTACCCTTTTATGGGAGAGGTTTGGAGAGAGGTTTCCTTGATAAGACTCACGTGTATATAATCATTTCAAAAACCTATGAAGCCTAACAACATAATTACTCTGACAGTCTTCCTGACTGCCCTCAAACAATTGGATGAACCTTTGCCAGAAAACATCCAAACTCAGCTAAATGATATTAGTAAAGGCTTAATAACCGATCCTGATAGTATTGGAAATTTAGACACGATCGCAGAAAGTTACCCACCCTTAGATAAAATTTATCAAATAGAATTTGCGAGAATTGAAGAAAATTCTAGCGAATGTAATAGAGGTGGATCACCTCTACCTTTACCAACTGAACAAACTGCGGAATTAACGAACGCAGTATTTAATGTTTTTAGTAACAATAATTCGGTAGCTGCTGCAAAGATAGCTGTAAAACCAAATCTTCTCCAAAGGGTTTGGGACTTCATTAATGGCAGAATAGAAAATGAATGAGAAAATTATTTATCCCAGTATTGATTTATTCCTCTACGATTTAAAAGATGGTTTAGGAGAAGATGAGACAAAAATCAACGGGAATTGCCAAGATTTTTGTCGGAAAATATATGGCGATTTAAAGAAAGCAAGCTTTCAGGAAAAGTACCAAGAATTCCTGAAGCATAAAAATAATGGTGGAGATGTAATTGAGTTGCTCGGTAAAGCCCAAAAAAGAGGCTTTCCATCACCTCTAGATGGCTATTATTATCCGCTGCAAATTGGTGATACTTACGCGCTGCAAGTTGACTATTCTGGTCAATTAGATGCTAACGGTGAGCCTAATTATGCTAATCAAGATATTGACAACGCACCTTTTAAGAAACTTAAAGAAGAAATTACTAATCGCTTATCTCAGCAAACAGGCACAATTGGACAAACGTGGTTACTTTGGGGAAAGCTAACGAATACTAAAACAGAGACAGAAGTTGAAGAGATAGCCAAAGAATGTTACACCAAAATTGTTAGTGATTACAAATGGCAAAGGGATTTTATTGGCAAGGGAAAGTTCCAAGAAGGTACGATTTTTGAATTGTGGTATTGTCCACAAAATTTAGGCGTAGATGGTAAAGAATTTTGGGATGAATTTAGAAAATCAAGCTATCACATCTTAATTTGGTTGTTTCCTGAACATATTTCACCAGATGAGATGAGCAAACAAGTACAAAATGTATATTATGATTTATTACGTTTATGGCAATATCGTCATAAAGTAGTTTGGTCATATTATCAAAGTCGCTATCAAAAACAGATTCTCAAAAAAGAATATATCGAAATTCAACCATCGATTAACCAGACAATCGAATTACCAAAGTTACTGCAAACCAACAGCTTAAAATTAAGTAAACTCCAAGAAACTCTCACAAATAATTTAATCAACTTATCAGACTACACGATTGCCTTAAACTATCTAGAAAATCAAAGTCGCATAATTCCATTAAACTTAGAAAATTATAAATCTCATTTAGCAGACATCGAGGCAAAATATACAAGTAGCGACTTAGAGTTTCTCAAAAAGTTTAGCGAAAGTGAATTTTATGGCAAAAAATATCAGCGACAAGTAGAAGCAGATTATGCGATTCTCAGCCCTGGATTAACCTTGCTGCAAAATCTCAATAACACCATCCAAGGTATTATCGACCTAGAGCAAACCAAAAGCGATCGCACTCTCAATACAACTATAGCGATCGCAGGTGTTGGACTCGCTACCAGCCAAATAGCCTCCGCCGTCATTCTCGCCCAGCCTAACGATTATCAACAACATCTCCGCTTTCGGGCTGAAGTTTTTGGGTGGAGTGTAGGCATAGGTGTCTTTTTTGCTGTACTAATCTTTATTGGCCTCCGCTTTCGCCGCTAAGTTTTCCGCAAAAAAAATCGCCCCCTAAATTCAGGAGGCGCATCACCAAGGTGGTGTAGAGACGCGGGATTTCGCGTCTCTGGTTTTAACTAGCAACGTATTCTTTAACATTGGCACGACGGCGACGCAGATGAGCCAAAGCTTGATGCTCTAACTGGCGCACACGTTCACGGCTGAGATTCAATCTCTCACCTACTTTCGCCAATGACATTTCGTTACCATCTTCTAAACCAAAGCGTAAAGCTACAACTTCTCGCTGTTGCGGTGTTAGTTCTGCTAGCAGGTTGTTCAAGTCTTGGCGTAAGAATTCCTGGTTGGTGTAATACTCTGGTGATGGGCCGTTATCTTCGAGCATTTCTTGCAACTCAGTATCCTGGTTATCGCCAACTTTAACATCCAAAGACACTGGTTGACGCGCCATATTCAGGTACTCCCGAATCTGAGCAGGTTCGAGTTCCAGTTCTTTGGCAATTTCCGCTGGAGTCGGCGATCGCCCCAAGGTTTGAGCCAACTCGCGTTGCACTTTTTTGATTTTGTTCAGTTTCTCGGTAATATGGATGGGTAAGCGGATAGTACGACCTTGTTGAGCGATCGCACGGGTAATCGCTTGGCGAATCCACCAGTAAGCATAAGTCGAGAATTTATAACCCCTCATTGGGTCAAATTTCTCCACACCCCGCTCTAATCCTAGTGTTCCTTCCTGGATTAAATCCAGAAACTCCATATTCCGCTTTTGGTACTTTTTAGCAATAGCAACAACCAAGCGCAAATTCGCTTCGATCATTTTTTGCTTTGCCCGCTTACCTTGCGCCACAGTTTGTTGGATCTCGGTTTCCGATTTTTGAACGTGATCAGCCCACTCTTGTGAACTCGGTTCGCGTTGCAACTTCTTCGCCAAAGCTTCCTTGGCGTCAATGAGCGTCATCATTTGTTGCACCTGCTTCCCAAAGACAATTTCTTGCTCACGGGTTAGTAGTGCTACACGACCAATTTCTCGCAGATAGGTTCGCACCATATCAGCCGTGAATTTGGTGTTGAGGTTTTCCGTTTGGGTATTGACAGTAGGCATTGGTGCGATGTCCTCTACTCCGTAAATAAAATGTATGTTTTCTTACTAAAATGGGTTGGAAAAAGTAGTACATCTATCACGAAATATCGGGAGCTACCAAAAGCAATTAATCAATTGATACAGCCGTTGTTAAGACGGTAAGCTCCCAATGATAGGTTCCCCTACCTTTCCTAAATTTTCAATCTAATCTTTTATAAGCACACTGGTTGTTTTGGAGAATTCTTCTTTTGGGCAGTTATGGTAACTGGTAAATCCGAAGTCGGTATGAGTTCTACTTAGCTTTATAGTACGATAAATCAGGCAGATAGTAAAGTATCTTAAGATAAAGCCCGTAATTATAATTCAAAATTGCCCGTTTGCAAAAAAATTAAACTTCCTTGAAATTACTGACTATATCTATAGTGACGCCAAAAACCCCTCTTCTGTTGCCAAAAACTAGCCGGATAACCGAACTTAATTTGCTGTCAGTATGGAGGGATGTTACGAATTAGTCATTGGTCATTGGTCATTGGTCATTGGTTGTTTGCAAATGACAAATGACAACTGACAAATGACAATCTAGAAACCAAGGTCAGCTTTGGCTAGTTCAGCCGCTGCGAATACTTCTGCGTCAGGTTTTTCTTCCCAGGCTGGCTCACCAATTTCTTCGTAAAAAGTTGCGTCATAAGGCCGGGTACGCACTACTACTGGCATAGGAACAGCGTGACCCAATATTAAAGCTTGTTGCTTCGAGTCTAACTTTGCCAACACCGATCGCAGTCCGCTACCACCAGATACACCTGTAAAAATTGCGTCAATGTCTTTTTCATCATTCAACAAAGCGGTAATGCGAGTCCCGATCTGGGACATAACTTCATTATCTATGCCCGACGGACGTTGATCAACTACCAAAAGTGTGACAAAGTACTTTCGCAATTCACGAGCAATAGTCCCAAAGATTGTACTTTGTACGATCGCTGGATCAAGAAAACGGTGCGCCTCTTCAATGGTAATCATCAATGGTGTGGGGCGATCGTTAGGATTTTTGCTTTGCAAAAATTTATCTGCTTTCTTGACGTAATGCTCATGAATCCGCCTGGTGATCATGTTTGTCACCAACATATAAGAGAGCATATTAGACTGGGAACCAAATTCTATCACAACATTCTTCCCAGATTCCAGACACTGGACAATTTTACTAATGTAATTCTGTGGGCAAACTGCTCGCATATACTTCAAGCTATCCATCCGCAAGAGTTTGCGCTGCAATGCCATAATCGAGCCTTTGTGTCCGCGCTTCTCGTCGCAGAACATCTCGATTTCTTCGTTAGTCATATTTAGCAACTGGACAATCCAAGACTTGCCAAATTCGCTATATAGAATATTGGCGTTATCTAAGGCTGCGTCAGAGAGTCCTAAATCTCGACTACATAATTTAATATCTTCAACTTCAATTTGCTCATAACTCAAATAAAGTTCTTGAGCATCACGCACACCCCGGCGCTTTGTCGATTCCGGGTCGAGAGTGTAAACTTCAACCTTACTAGGAAATAATTGCTTTAGTCCCTTAACAGTATTGACATTCTTACCTTCTGCAACAGCTTCCCAGCCATACTCAGAGTGCATATCAAAAATCAAATTTACTGCCGCATTTTTACGGATAACACCAGCTAAAAGTAACCGTGTCAGAAAGGATTTACCAGTACCAGATTTTCCAAAAACCCCATTACTCCGTTCCACAAAGCGGTTTAAATCGATACAAACGGGCACATCCATATCCAAAGGTTTGCCGATGGAAAAATTACGCCTTTGGGGGTCATCTTCCCAACCAAATACCCGACGAAAATCGTCAACACTGGCTTCGTAAACTTGACTAAAGTGGCTAGGAATAGTTTTAACAGGTAACAATTCCATCGTTGTGCTGGTTTGTGGCACAAATGAAGCCAAACCCTTCACTGATGGGAGAAAGGGATTTGCCGATTTGCCATTTGTTGGAGAGAAAGATTCTTCAGATTCGGGAGTGAACATCAACATCGGCGCGAGGTTGATAGTACCATAAGTACCGCTTCCGGCTAAAACATCTCGTAAAAAAGTGTCTTCCCAACTGGGGGGATTAGCAATAATTCTTGCATTAGCGGCTCCCAATGCTACATCTGTCAGCATACAAAAAAAACGCGATCGCATCCCTTGGACAACGAGAAATTTACCTACTCGCATATCTTCCACAGAAATGTCAGGATGCAATCGTACTTCTAAACCTTCAGTTAGAGAACCTTGAATGACCGAACCTAATGGCTGTCCCGAATTCATCTGATTAGTCATTTGTCATTTGTCATTTGTCATTGGTCATTGGTCATTTGTCATTCTCTACCTATGCCCCATGCCCCATGCCCCATGCCCATTATCTAATCAATCTGAATCGAAGTTGGCGCACTCCCTGTTGCTGAAGTAGTACTGATTAATGGTCTGCGGAATTGGGCGTAAAGGCGATCGCGCCAGGTAAAGAATGGTTCATAATCTATATTCTCTGAAAATATTGGTAATCCTTTACCTCTGATAGAAGCTGGTAAATCCAGATAGGGGCCAGAGGGAAACTTTAGCAATATCGATAATCCGGCTACTGCCAAGTCAGCTAAAGTCGGCTCATCTCCTGTTAAATAAGGACTATCTGCCAATAATAATGTTAAGGCTTCCAAGTCTTGTTTTAAAGATGCGATCGCTGACTGAATCACATCTGGGCTGTAACCTACGCCAAAACCCAACACTGTCAGTAAGTCGCTAGGTACTCCTCCAACTAGACTTTTAAATATATCTGGTGTTGAGGTGGGTAATAAAGACTTACGGAAATTTTGATCTTGACTTACGGCTGCAAATAGTGCTTTGCGACCTTTAATGCCTATGGACTCATCAGCCCATTCTTCTATTAATAAAGTTAAACCGCGTTTTTTAGGATCTTGCGGTATTATTGGGCGATCGGGGTACTCTAAGTCTAAATACTTAGCTATTTCCGTAGAATCCGCAATGTATCTATTACGATCCTTTAATACTGGGACTTGTTTCTGACCAGTCAGCCGGAACAGTTCTACCTGTCCAATCCCAGGCGTTACTTCTATTTTGCGGTAATCTAGTCCTTTAAAATCTAGAATTAGGCGCACTTTCTCTGAGTATTGAGAGAGTTCCCATTGGTATAATTCCAGCATATTGTATACCTTGTAACTGCTCAACTTTGTTAACTTTAACAATTGTATCTTTAGTTAAAGTAATTTGTATTGGCGTTAGTTGCTTAGTTGTCTATTTAATTGACATCAGCGTTGAACGGATGCCTGATTTTTGGCAAAATTATCGATTAAAAAAATATTATTTTCTAATTGATTCAAATATCAAATAATTAAATTATTTAATTCGGCATACATAAATAAACCTAACCCCTCAGTCGCAAGTCTTCAGTCGTTAGTTGAATTTCTGTCACCGTCGGACTATTGAGATATTTAGGTAATTAATTTCTGTACTTTTGTTGAATAATCAATGATTAATTCAGAGATATAGCCTTCTTGCATCTGGGATGCAGGATTTGTGAAACTACTATTTTACGTACAGATTTGTATATAAATTGGCTTTTAAGTAGAATCTTTCTCCAAGCCTATTGTAATTCATAACTTGTAGATGTAAGATTTTCACACTTTCTTATATCTGACGCTACACCAATGGGGCTTTTTAACTACTTATTTGGTGTCATTGAGAAAATTTGCTCAATTTATATAAAAAATATGCTAGATATGTTTCATACATGTGAGCGTGAGCCGGAGTTAGATATTTTACCTCACCAGCACAAATTATTCTGGTGAAAAATCTTACTTCCCTCTTGGGTTAGATTTTGTGCCTAGCAAAATGTTATAAATCTTTATGTAATGTGTGGACAAAAAGACAAACAAAATTTATGAAGACAAATTACACCAAATTGCTGACTACGTTAGCAGGCATAGCGGGATTTACTAGTTTCAGCGTCCTCACTACTTTACCATCTGATGCGAAATCGGCACTAAATCCTAATCCTAGTATTTTCAACGAAGCCCCTTATAACCAGGGACAACGCCTTCAAGCAAACGCTCAATACACACCTGCTGAGGCTACTTCCGAAGTACAAAAGGGTAATACCAAACGCCAACAAATAGCACAGAATAGTGGTGGAACGCTAAATCCCAGACCAAGTATTTTTAACGAGCCTCCTTATAACCGTGGTGGTGCTACACCTAGTGAACCTACACCCCGCACCCCACGTCCTGGAACTCAACCGACTACACCGACTACTCCACCGGCACCAGGGGCAACCGACAATCAAGGCAAAAATTTGTTAGCGTTGGCAGAGTCAAACGCTTCTTTTACAACTTTAACCAAGGCTTTGAAAGCAGCAGGATTAACTGGAGCTTTGCAAGGCACAGATAACTTGACTATTTTTGCACCCACTGATGCAGCTTTTGCCAAGTTGCCACAAGATGCTTTGCAAGAATTGTTAAAACCAGATAACAAAGAAGTGTTGCTCAAGATTTTAACTTACCATGTAGTATCTGGTAAGGTATTGTCCACTGATTTGAAGTCTGGCGAAGTTAAAAGCCTTGAAGGTGGTGCAATCAATGTTAAAGTTGATCCTGCTACTGGTGTAACTGTTAATGATGCTAGAGTGACACAGGCAGATATCACAGGCAGCAACGGTGTAATTCACGCAATTGATCAGGTGATTTTGCCTCCTGACTTGTAGTTTTGAAATCATAGTGCAACCTTTAGTAGATTAGGTTGGCATCAAATCTTAATAGGAAAAAATCCCGTTCAGATGGTAATTTTGGACGGTTTTTTTTGTAAATATCTGCTGCGAGTCAGTCAGGGAGGCGGCAACCCCAACAAGGGGCGTTCCCAGTCTCCGACTGGGAACGAGGTAATGTTTCAAAGCATTCTCGTTTACTAACTTTCACCTGGTCGCGGCGAGGCGTCCCCCACTATACCTTTATGTTAGTGGCGCGATGTTCGCCGCTCCGGGACTGGGGACTGGGAAAACATTCTAAAATTTGGGAGGGGTTAAAGCCCCGAACATCATTTTTCGTTTGATGACCGAATCCCCAATCCCTAATCCCCAGTCCCCAGTCCCTTTGACGTTAAGTTGACACCAATGAGTACTGCTGTGCGACTAACATGTGCTGCATCCAAACGAGAACTGCTATTGATTCACATCACAGGCTAGACATTACATCCCTTGCTACTGCTAAAGTCTGATCAATATCCTCTTCGGTGTGAGCAAAAGATGTAAACCCAGCTTCAAATTGAGAAGGTGCTAAGTAAATACCATGCTCTAACATACCCCGATGAAAGCGTCCAAATTTTGCTGTATCAGACTTTTTCGCATCTTCGTAGTTATGAACTGGGCCAGAGGTAAAGAATAAGCCAAACATCGCGCTGATTTGACCACCACAAACTGCATGACCAGTCTCTTTAGCGATTTGCAACAAACCATCTGCTAGCTTTTTAGTAATCCGGTCAAGATACTCATAAGTACCTGGCTTTTGCAGCAATTCTAAAGTCTTAATACCAGCAGTCATCGCCAAAGGATTACCAGAAAGTGTCCCAGCTTGATATACGGGACCTGCGGGGGCAACCATTGACATGATATCTCGACGACCACCATAAGCTCCCACTGGCAAACCACCACCAATCACCTTACCCAAGGTGGTTAAATCGGGTGTGACACCAAATTTTTCCTGAGCGCCACCGTAAGCAATGCGGAATCCGGTCATCACTTCGTCAAATACTAATAATGCTCCATACTCGTGCGTCAGTTCCCGTAATCCTTCTAGGAACCCAGCATCAGGCGCAATAAACCCAGCATTGCCGACGACTGGCTCAAGAATGACGCCAGCAATCTCGTCGCGGTTTTCTTCAAACAAGGCTTTGACGGATTCTAGGTCATTGAAAGGCGCGGTTAGAGTAGTGCTAGTTGCCGATTTAGGTACTCCCGGTGAGTCTGGCAAGCCAAGTGTGGCAACACCAGAACCCGCCTTCACTAGAAACGCATCGGCGTGTCCGTGGTAGCAACCTTCAAACTTGATGATTTTCTCCCGTTTTGTAAAAGCCCGCATTAACCGCAAAACTCCCATACAGGCTTCAGTTCCCGAATTGACAAATCTAACCATTTCGATGCTAGGAACGGCATCGATAACCATTTCTGCCAAAACATTTTCGAGGACTGAGGGAGCGCCGAAACTGGTGCCTTTTTCTAAAGCTTCATGCAATGCTGCAATGACTTCTGGATGAGCATGACCACAAATAGCTGGCCCCCAGGTGCCTACATAGTCTATGTATTGGTTGCCATCTATATCCCAAATATATGCACCTTTAACACGATCAAATACAATGGGTTGTCCACCCACAGATTTAAAGGCACGAACAGGAGAACTGACTCCTCCTGGCATCAGGTTTTGAGCGGCGGCGAAGACTTCTTGTGATTTTGTTGTTTTAATTGTGGTATTTACCAAAGTTCTCTCCTAACAGTGGGCAATAAAAAGCTCTATCTTAGGATAGGGTCAAACAGTGCTTAGAATTTCTATCCTATAAAATTAGCTGAACCATAAAAATAACAATATGTTATGCAAGTCGAATGAAGACTTGACGGAAACAGAATTCAGGAGTCAGGAGCCAGAATTCAGAATGAAGACGCTCATTCTGACTCCTGAATTCTTCTTCAAGATTTAAGGCATAATCAGGATTTTTGGCAGCCTTTATGATTGCATCAGTCTAAGAGTGTGTCACAGCTAGATAATATAGTTCAATTAAAAAAACATACCAGTTGACCTATTCTGAATGGTATCGTGAATCCATAAGTTATTCTCATTAGAACAAACTAGCTGGTATGTCTTCTAACGATTTGCGCTCACTGCATTACACTATCCCTGTTGAGAAAATTCGCTACGATGAACGGGGTCTGGTGCCTGCAATTGTCCAAGACTATCTCGATGGTACTGTCTTGATGATGGCGTGGATGAATCAGGAGTCGTTACAAAAGACTTTGGAAACTGAAGAAACTTGGTTTTGGAGCCGTTCCCGGCAAGAGTTGTGGCACAAGGGGGCGACTTCCGGGCATCTTCAAAAGGTGCAGAGTATCCGTTATGACTGTGATAGTGATGCGTTGCTCATTGGGGTAGAGCAATTAGGAGACATTGCCTGTCACACTGGAGAGCGCAGTTGTTTCCACCAAATAGAAGGGAAAATTGCTGCACCACCAGGGGATACATTGTCGCAATTGTTTCAAATAATATGCGATCGCCGCGATCATCCGACTGAAAGTTCTTATACCTGTAAACTATTTGCAGGTGGTGATAACAAAATTTTGAAAAAGATTGGTGAGGAAACCGCTGAGGTGGTAATGGCCTTTAAAGATGATGAAGCAGATGCGATCGCAGGCGAAGTGGCTGATTTGCTATATCATACTTTGGTTGCCCTAGCTCACCATCAAGTTGATTTAAAATCGGTGTATCGCAAGTTGCAAGAACGTCGTCAATAAAGAATATAAGCAAATGAATGAGCGAGTCGGGGAATGTGTAGATAAAAACTTTTTCCCCAACTTTGACAGTCTCTAGAATTAAACAAGCGTGCCATTTATTATTGGCTATGGCAGGTTAACTTAAGCGTGTACCTAAAGGTTGAACCTCTCTGGCTAAACCAATATGTGCCAATGACAATGAGATATGGTTAAACTTCACTCCAGCCAAAGCCCACTGAAGTTCAAGTGTCCCCACCCAGAAACGCGCCCGGTCGATGACATCTGGTAACATTGGATAGTCGCTTTCCATACGCCGCACAATACTTTCTCCGTAATTACCGAGTTGCACTGCAATATCACAAGCTGCATCTCCCAACCCAGCCGTACCAAAATCAATTAGACCGCTGATGCTTTCTGAAATCGGGTCAAATAGAATGTGATACACTGGCTTGTCGCCATCTATCAGTACGCGTGTGTAGTTGAGGTCAAGTTCACCTGTAATTACGGGCGCAAAATGTTCATGTATCCAAGTTTGCTGATGACGCCACAAGTGAGGAAAGAGAGTTTCCTGAACTTGCTCATACAATTGCAACCAATCTTCACGCGAACGTTCTGCATCAGATGAAGATACTCCAGCATTAACTAAAACTTCATAGGGGATGCTGTGCAATTGCTGATGAAATCTGGCTAGTTGGGCGATGATATGCAGTTGTGATGCTTCACTCAGCTTCAGCAATGTGTTACGAGATAGCGGTTCACCTTTAATAAATCTGTAGCAAGCAAAGCCTTCTTCCAGGTGTTCAAAGTGTGGAACTCGCAGTTCAACATACTTTTGCACCACTTCCAACACCTTAGCTTCATGGGAAAGTACCTGTTTTCCCCAGTCATCTTTGGCAAAGCGACATACTAGTTCGTGATTAACAATCACCACATCGTTAACCATTCCATCTTGATTAAAGTCAAGATGGTCAAGAGAGATATTGGGATAGACAGCACGAATTTTTTCGAGATACGAGGAAGGAATGTTCACAGTAAATCCTGACACCATCACAACAAACAAAAATCAAAATTTATCGGACTTTTAGCCGATCGCAGCGACTTATAATGATTTGGCTGTTTGTTGTATCAACGTACCACTGTGATTTCACTCCCTAAAAATTGCTAAACATAAGCATAGTAACATTTTGGTGATTAATCAGCCAAAATTCGATTGAGGTACTGTAAAATTACCACAGCGATCGCTACACTCAAGATGAAGCCTAGCCAGTAACCATTAGTAATAATTTGTGGTTGATCTAATGCCCATCCACCCAAGGGATGACCAATAAAAGAGCCAACAGCCCAGCACAAAGCATTAATGGAGAAATAGACGCCGCGCTGATTTTCCGGGGCTAAATCAGTCACTAAAGAAGCAGAAGATGGAGTATAGGAGACAATCGCTACAGCAAATACTCCTAATGCCAAAATTACCCAAACCAGATGATGAGATGTGGCTGTACCGCTTACCCAAATCAGTCCAAAACCAATTGCCCAGAAAATGGCAGAAACAGTGAGTGCGAGTGTATGAGAGCAGCGTTTTAAGATGCTGGTGACAGGTAACTGACAAACGATGGCGAACACCAGATGCCAAGCAAATAGTCCGCTAATGGTAGTTTCAGTAAATCCCGTGGCAGTACTTTCGACAAGGACAAAGTTTTTGAAGTAAAGCGGGAGGGTGCTGTGGATTTGAGAAATATAGATTGTAAAAAATATATTAACTGCTATGTAGACTAGGAAACGGCGATCGCTTAATACTGCCATCCAAGAAGCAAAATGTTCTGTCTTTTCAGATTCCTTTATTTGCTGTTGTTCCGTTTCAATAATTCCTACATAGACAACACCAAAAAATACCAGAAAAGAGATGGCATCAATGAAAAATAGCCATCGATAACTCCCAATGATCGCGATCAAAAACCCAGCAAGCACAATTCCGATCGCTAACCCCAGATTATCAGCTAGTCGAGCGATCGCAAAAGTTTCCCGACGATTGTCAATTTGGCTGGCGTCAGCAACCACAGCTTCAGCCGCCGGCCAATAGAAACCTATACCTAAACCGCTAATCAAGCTACCGATTACCAAAGAAGTGAAATTATTGGTTGTAGCTAAAACGAGAGAAGCAATTGCT
Organism: Nostoc edaphicum CCNP1411; assembly: GCF_014023275.1. Classification (NCBI taxonomy): domain Bacteria; kingdom Bacillati; phylum Cyanobacteriota; class Cyanophyceae; order Nostocales; family Nostocaceae; genus Nostoc; species Nostoc edaphicum. The sequence goes on along the minus strand of NZ_CP054698.1, from coordinate 2,192,799 downwards.
GAAATCGCCGTCGCTAGCAATAAAGTGCGGCGGCGTCCCCAGTATCCAGAATCAGCCAAAGAACCACCCGCAATCCGCCCTACAACGCCGGAAATCGATGCGCTACCCAAGGCTACCCCCACACTGGTTGCGGATAAACCAAGTTGATTGACAAAAAAGATGGGGGCGTAAAACAGGGTACAGCCGGTGCCAACTTCCGAGAGAAATCTACCAATTGCGAAAATCCATACCTGGGGATGTATCGAAGGTAGCCACGATGACAACTGAGATTGAGAAGCTAATTTCATGAGTTTAAATGTCATAGCTTCGTGACATTTTTGTAATTCTTATCATTGGCTACAATTTTCCTCACTGATTCCACAGGGTTTCCACAGGGATTTTAACAGTTTTCCACAGGTGCTATACGAGCCAATAAGCTTCTTGCCGTCTGACTGGGGATTGTTAATTAACAGCAGCAAGGAACTTCAAGGACTGAGTTTTTGTAAAGCAAAGTAACAAAAAATAGGCTTAAAGCCTGATTGTTTCGTTCGTATTTATTTTTTATACAATCGTTTTTAACATTTCGCAGCATTGACAAACCCACCCCCTCTTGGCGCACAATGATTCGGCTTGCTTTTGTAATCCGTTCAACCGTCAGCATCAAATGTGTAAAATATATTACCGTTAGATGCAAGCGTAGATTGTCGGCTAGCGAAAGAGCGTGTGAGGTGGCCTAATTGCCGTTTCACCGCAAGCAACTTGTCCCTCTTGATTATCCTCATAGGAGGAAAATCTCATGAAAGCAACGGTTAGCATCTTTACAGAAATTCCCGAAACACTCCACGAATCCTTAAAAAACTACTTAGAAACCCATCCTGATTGGGATGAAAACAGAGTATTGACGGCGGCGCTATCATTGTTTTTGCTCCAAAATGGAGATAGCGATCGCCGTGCTGCGCGAGTCTACTTAGAAACTTTGTTTCACCACTCGTCAGTAGAAATACCCTGCATCGATTCACCAGCAACAGCTAATTTACTAGACACCCCATAGGTACTGGTATGAAGGGCGTTATTCTAGCTCATGCTGTTAATGGGGCATAGCTTACACGTGCCCCATTTATCGGATTTTAAGCCAAAGCGATCGCCCCATCTAGGGGGCAATAATTCAACGAAAATCGGCGGGAATCCCATACCTTCTCTACGAGACGCTGCGCGAAGCGAACGAGGGGTGAGAGGGATAGCCGCCCGCCGATTTAGTCATTAGTTATTAGTCATTGGTGCTAATAACCAATGACCAATGACTCGAAATCCCCCGGCTTGAAGCCGGGGGATGAGTTAAATAACTACCTGGTCTGTATTTGAGAAATATCTACCTATTTTGATTGATTGTCTAAATTTATCTTTTTACTAAAGCTAAAGAAATTCAATAACAGTTCCCCCAAGAGTTTACAGTCAAGAGTTAAAAAACTCTAGACTGTAAACTCAAGACTTCGCTTCCAAGTGCTGGGGATGAGCAGGAGATTCAAACTTATACCCTACGCCACGTACAGTTTGAATTAATGCTGGCTGACTAGCATCAATTTCAATCTTCTTGCGAATTTGACCGATATGGACATCTACAACCCGCTGGTCGCCGACATACTCATAATCCCATACCTCTTGGATTAGTTCTGCCCGCCGCCAAACTCGACCTGGATGACTGGCTAAAAAATGCAACAAGTCAAATTCCAAAGCAGTTAAGGGTACTGCTTGGTTATTAAGTGCTACCTCCCGTCGCACTGGATCAATCATCAGTTTTTCAAATACCAAGCGTTTTTGCTCGGCCGTAGTTATCACTCGCTGACGCCTCAAAATAGCTCCAACTCTGACTTCTAGCTCTCCTAGCCCAAAAGGCTTGGTGAGATAGTCGTCAGCACCTTTAGCAAAGCCGCGAATTTTGTCAGCTTCGTCAGCACGGCTAGTCAACATCAGAACAAAAACACCATTACGACTTTGCATCTCTTGGCAGAGGTTAAACCCAGTTACATCTGGTAGATTCACATCTAGAATCACCAAATCTGGGTTAAATTGCTCAAATAGAGTTAAGGCTGTCTTTCCATCTTCGGCAGCCTCCACCTGATAGTTCTGTTTAATCAAAAAGCGTTGGATTAAATTCCGAACCGCAGGGTCGTCGTCAACTACAAGAATCTTGGCAGGAGCCATGACCATTACTTTGCACAAAAATTCGTAAGATTAACAAGAGGGTTGCGTAAAAACGCAGTTGCCACTTTGGTACTAACTAAGAATCTACATGGCTCCGGTATAAGAATCCTGACTATTGAAAAATAAATACTCTAATCAGGATTGTGGGCAATGAGAACGCGAAACTTCTGTTAGCCACAGTGTATGAGCGCTCTGACTTTAGCCGCAACAGTTCTTAATACCAAGACACCTTCTTGATCTGAGTTAGGTGGTAACTTAAAACGTTTCAATTTTAAATCGATATGCGGATATATACCACAAGCGATTATTCAGTATAATTAAAAAAATTCGATTAAGGCACAGTAAGTTGCCAAATTTGAAACAGTAAAGTTGATTTTTTCATAAAAACTCTGCATTTTTAGGTACTCTCCGTTCAAATTCTAGATTAGAGCCAGAACTAAGCAACGACATGAGGGTATACACGGAGTTATAGCGATATGTTAAAGTGACTATGGTTGAAATTACAAAGTCGATCAAACTAACCCGTGCTACTATCCTGGTAGGGAATAAAATAGGTTGAGATTTTAATTTCGATCAAAATAAAACCTAAAGCTGTTTTTTCTTCGACAAAAAACTGCCGCTGACTGAGGCTGAAGTAACAAACTCCCATGAGCGATCAAAATCCCTACGAAAAACTTGGGGTATCAGAAGAGGCTAGCTTCGATGAGATTCAGGATGCTCGTAATCGCCTATTCGAGCAACATAGTGGCGATGCCAAGCATTTAGAAGTAATTGAAGCGGCTTACGATGCGATTTTAATGGATCGCTTACGGATGCGCCAGGAAGGTAAAATTAAAGTCCCTGAACGCATTCGGTTCCCAGAGTTGCGAGTGCAATCGCCTCCTAAAGAAAGTCCAACGCCTCGTGAGCAGTCACCTGCATGGCTGCAACGGATGCTGGATCAACCAACGCCTGCGGATATATTCTTACCAGGAGCTTGGTTTCTTGGTTTAAGTTCTATTAGCCTGTTTTATCCAGAGGGAGGCGATCAGGTTTTGCAGTTGGCATTGGTGGTTGGGGTAGGAACGAGTATTTATTTTCTCAATCGCAAGGAAGGTAAGTTTGGCCGAGCAGTTTTGTTCACCCTGGTCAGTTTAATTATTGGCTTAATCGCTGGGGGACTCTTTGCTATGTGGCTCTTACCACAAATACCATTTCTCAATCTGTCATCGAATCAGTTCTCTACTGTACTGACGTTTATATTCTTGTGGTTGGTTAGTAGCTTTCTACGCTAAATCTATATGCGTAAGTAAGCTTCTAAAAAGAAGATGTGATTGATGTGTATTGTTTATTTGGATGTGATATGTAGTAAGGGCACATAAGTATGTGCCTTTACTACGTATATAGCAATACAAAAGATAATAAACATATACTCATTGATATCATCTAGGACAAATGACTACTAAAAACTACATTAGTAGTACAAAAACGATTTGAGCAATTAGCATTTCAGGTGGCTACAAATAACCAGTCGTTTTTGAGGTACTCGCAGCAGTGAAATCCCAACAATTAGCAACCAGATTTCCCACAAGATGAATTCTACAGGCGTAACTTCTACTATAGGTATTGTGGGAATTGCTGTTGCCAGTAGTTCACTTTGCTCTGCCTCAATTCAAGCTACTGGAGGCGGCAGCCCTTCCAGAATGGGTTCCTAGCCTGGAAGCTGGGAACCAGTCAGAGCAAGGGCTGTATCTTTTCTTAGATTTTAGTGCATAACATCTTCACATATTCGGACACCCTGGCATATTATCTCCAAGCAGCAACCGTGCCAGGCTGGGTAAAGCTTCACCATAGGTGGGATGGATGTGAACCGATCGCTCTAACAACTGCCAGGTTGCTCCCGCTTCCATCAGGGATAAAAATACATGCACCAGTTCAGCAGTTTCGTACCCCACCAGGGTTGCTCCCAAGATTTTGTCTGTGTCGCTGTCGATTACCAGGCGATAAAATCCGAGGTCATGCCCCCACTCGATCGCACGCGCAATTTGGCTCATGGGTAAGGTGACAGCACACGCGTTGATCCCTTGTTTCTGAGCCTGTTCCAACGTCATACCCACTCGTCCAACCTGGGGTTCTGTGTAGACCGCATACCCAAGGACGCGATCGCTCCGTGTGCGGTTTTCTCCACACAAAATTGCTTTTAAGCGGCGATAGTCCTCCCACGATACATGCGTAAATGCAGGCTGTTTGGCAGCATCCCCGATCGCATACACTCCAGAACAGGTGGTATGAAACTGGTCATCAATTTTGACAAACCCCTGATCATCTAGCTCAATTCCACTGTTCGCTGCATTTAATGCACCTGTATTTGGTTTTCGTCCAATCACAACCAGCAACGCTTCTCCCTGGAGTTGTTCGCCACTGCTTAGGGTCAGCTTAAACACATTATTATCGTGGGCGACGTGATTCACATTAACTCCAAAGTGGAGCTTAATCCCATCCTGCTTTAATGCTTCTGCTAAGACCTCGCTGACATCAGCCTCTTCGTGTCCGAGGACGCGATCGCCCCGGACAATTAAGTGGGTCTGACTACCCAAACGCGCGAGTCCTTGTCCCAATTCCAAGCCAATATAGCCACCTCCAATCACCAATAAACGGGCTGGTAAGGTGTTTAAGTCAAAGAAATTGCGGTTGGTCAGGTAAGGAGTTCCTGCAAGTCCGGGAATGTCAGGAATCAGCGATGATGTGCCAGTGTTAATGATTACCAGAGGAGCCTGAAGGGTAACATCCCCACCTTTGACCGTCCGTTCACCGACAAAGGAAGCTTCGGCACAAATGACTTTGACACCCGCACTTTCCAATCGCTTGTGAATCCCCTGATTAAAGCTGCTGCGGATTCCCCGAACTCGCTCCATGACAGCGGGAAAATCCACTTCAACTTCCGTGTGGATGCCTAACTTCTGGCCCTGGCGCGATCGCCCTGCTGTATGAGCCGCTGCTAAGAAGGCTTTGGATGGAGTGCAGCCATAGTTGATGCAACTGCCACCTAAAGCATCCCGCTCAAACAAGACAACCTTACGTCCCTCATTGGCAAAATCAGCCGCCAGTGGAATGCCACCTTGACCACTGCCGATGACAATGACATCTGCTGTTTCCATCAGTGCTAAACTCCTTGGGGATAGTTTGTTTTCCTAATATTAGTACTTACGCAAAACTACGCGTGGTAGGGGCAATTCATTAATTGCCCCTACCGTTAAATCAGGGTTTCGGCTATTGTTTGCGTAAGTCCTAAACACTCTCACACTCAAAGTTAAAAACTCTCCACCCATTGAGGTGAGGTTTGGATGGAGTGATGACATTTAAAGTTAGCGAAGCCCACCCGCGATGTACAGAGTTTCGCCAGTGATCCAAGCGGAATCGGAGGAAGCAAGGAAGACAACGGCAGGGGCGATGTCTTGTGGCTGTCCAATGCGACCTAGTGGTGTCTGCGCTTCAGTCTGTTGGCGACCTTCGCTCTCAGTAATTCCTGCTGTGTGCGTACCTTCGGTTTCCACCATGCCAGGATTGATAGAGTTGACACGGATGTTACGTGAACCCAACTCTTTGGCTAGTGACCTCGTGATGGCATCAACAGCCGCTTTGGTAGCGCTATAGATTGAGGCATTGGGGGGTGTAAGGGTGCTGACGACCGAACTGATATTGATAATGCTGCCGCCTGCCGAACCGAAATGCTTGACGGCTTGTTGTGAGGTAAGGATTAATCCCAGCACATTCAAATCAAAGTGCTTATGGAAGTGTTCTTCGGTGATGTCTTCAAGTGGTGAAAATTCATAAATTCCCGCATTGTTGACCAAAATATCAAGCTTGCCGAAGGCTTGCTGCGTCTCTGCAAACAGATGTTCGATCTCTGCCTTTTTGGCAACATTTGCCTGAACTGCGATCGCCTTACCGCCCGTGCTGACAATCTCATCAACCACGCGATTGGCTCCTTCTTTGCTGGATGCATAGTTGACGACAACGCTTGCACCTTCGGCTGCGAGATGTTTAGCGATCGATGCACCGATACCTTTAGATGCACCTGTAACGACTGCAATTTTTCCATCTAGTTTTGTCATGCATTTTATTCCTGTAGTTGTTGGGTTTAAAATATCTGTCCTAAACAGGTGCGAACCTACAAGAATGCACCCATTGAGATTTTTAACGATGTCTCACATCCATGCATCCGCATCAGGATTTGATAAATTCCAGCAGATCGGCGTTGATCTGTTCCTTGCTCGTGTCACCCAGAGCGTGCGCTCCCCCAGGATAAATCTTCAAAGTCGAATCCTTGATGAGCTTCGCAGACAGAAGGGCAGAAGCACCAATCGGCACGATTTGATCGTCATCACCGTGGATGATCAACGTCGGCACATCGAATTTCTTCAAATCCTCGGTGAAATCTGTTTCCGAAAACGCCTTAATACAGTCATAGGCGTTCTTATGTCCAGCCATCATCCCCTGCATCCACCACGAATAGATTAGCCCTTGGGAGACTTTAGCACCGGGTCGATTGAAGCCAAAGAACGGGCCACTGGGTACATCCAGAAAGAACTGCGAGCGGTCGGCCAAAAATGCTGCACGAAAGCCGTCAAAGACCTCAATGGGTAGCCCACCCGGATTTGCCTCCGTCTTGAGCATGAGCGGCGGCACTGCGCCCATCAACACTGCCTTGGAAACGCGCTTGGTTCCGTGGCGGCCAATAAAGCGTGCCACTTCACCGCCGCCGGTAGAGTGTCCGATCATCACCGCATTGTTAATATCCAGCGCCTCGAAAAGCTCTGCCAGATCGTCGGCGTAGGTATCCATATCATTGCCGTTCCACGGTTGACTCGACCGTCCATGACCGCGACGATCATGCGCGATGCAACGATAGCCATGTGAGGCGAGAAAAAACATCTGCGATTCCCAAGCATCCGCGCTCAGTGGCCAGCCGTGGCTGAAGACAATGGGCTGTCCTGTGCCCCAGTCTTTGTAATAGATTTGCGTACCATCCTTAGTGGTGATTGTACTCATCTGGCTCCTATGTAAATTGTGATTTCCCAATCTGTATCTGGTTCGGACTGTAAAGATAACTGCATCCGCGATCGGTAACTGATCGATCAGTTGATACATGACTGATTTCAGTCAGCGATCTTCTTGATTTGTCAATACATATAAGCAAATTGCTACTAGATCAGTTGATACATAACTGATTTTGATGACCTGATTGCTCGCTCAGGTGGCTTATCTACCTTTCAATCAGTTGCCTTCATTATTCAATTTTGGTTCAACTGAGACCAGTCAAGTTCTTTAATTTAAGATACCAGTTAAGTTAGGGCTTACACACTTTGTAAGATCAACGGGTAACGATAAAAGCAGCCAGAGCGATCGCTACAACATCCTCAGCAAGGGCAGCAGGAACTGCACCAATCCGTTCAATGGCGGCTATCCGCACCGCCCGACCCCCATACGCACCGACTAGTGCACCCACAATCCCAAAGAGCGCTCCAACAAATGCAAAACTGCTATTTGCTCCGGTGACTAGCCATCCCACAATGCCACCACTGAGAATCCGAGCAATCAACGCAGGGGGACTGGTGCGAGAGGGAATTTGCGGCAGCATGTCGCCAATAAACTCAGCCACTGCCAGTACAGCCAGAACGATCCCGATAATCCCACCACGTGCCAGAAATAAAGCAGCAGGGGCTGTCAACGCTCGCAGTCCCGCAACTAACCCAAGGAGAAATGCAGAAATCAATGTCATGAACATAAACAGCCTTTCTGGTATATTTGGATGCCATCTTTAGTAACAATCGTGCTCATGAGATTATTCTTCCTTCAATGGGTTGATAATAGTCTGATTAGTCATTCGAGGGTTCGCAGTTAGATGTTCTTATTCTTCAACACTGGGTTCCAGTCAAACCACTCAAGTTATTTGAGTTAAAACTCAACTTATCAGGTTGTGCATGGTATTCGTGATATTCTCTGTAAGAAACTGGAAGATGTGTTGAGCCGAAGACACAAAATTTTCACGTAGCGCATCTCGGCTTAATACCAAGTGGATGCTACTGTAGCTGAAGCTGGCGCAGCTTGATAAACGTGTGTCAAGTACTGACGAGTTTCTACCTCTGCAATGAAGTATTGGCTCTTGTAGAAGCCAGAACTGAATGGCACTAAATATAAGTCCAAAGTCTTGTGTTGCCTCGTTTCCAGCCTGTAGGCTGGGAATGTATTCCTAGGGGCTGCTACCTCTGGTCAAGCCACTAGAAGCGGAGCCTCTCAGGATCGTTTCCCAGCCTGGAGGCTAGGAACCAGCTAGGGCGAAGTTTTCTTGCGACTAAGCCTTCTGCTCCCTACCTTTCTTTGTAATTTACTAACTTGCCAAAAAAAAATGTAGAAATATCTATTTTAAAATCTGTGTTATCGAAACAGAATTCAGGAGTCAGGAGCCAGAATGGGCTAAACGCCCCGCTACCGCTAACAGAATGAATTTTGAACGAAAGAGTGGATAGCGCAGCGTTAGCGAGTATTCGAGCGTCGCGTCTGAATCAATGGGTTTAAGATTAAGACCACCACTAAATCTTTGATTTAGTGGTGCAACAATTCAGTGGCGGGTCTGAATCCCCCACTGATTTCTTCTGACTCCTGAATTCTGACTTCTGAATTCTTCTTCATTTAATCTTTGAAATAAATCTCGCATACTTGTTAAGCTGTTATCCAGGCTATAAGATAGCCAGCACTCAAAGAAGAAACAACTGTTCAATACTGGATAATCGTTTTTTTGGCAGTCCTCTCTAAATATCTTTGACAATTTTGGGAAATGAATTTATGGGAACTGCTAAACTAAAATATTTTAATTCTTTGCCCAGAATCTCAGATATTTTGGGCTATTTTTATCAGCTTTTTGTTAACATTCAACACTTCTGGTTGTATCCTAAAGAGCCTTTCTAGACAAGGTGTTTAGCTTCTAAGACTAAATCTACAGCAGTGCTAAAATCCTTAACAATTAAATCGGGGTAGTAAAGTTCCAATTGGGTGCGATCGCGGATACCAGATTCCACAGCTATCACCTTAATACCATAATTTTTTGCAGCGGTGATGTCAGCTTCCGTATCTCCCACCATCCAGGTATCAGCGGCGGGGGGCAGTTCTTTTAAAGCCCTAGCCATCAACAAAGGCTTATCTTCAATATCGCGAGTTTTAACGTAGTCATTACTCAGGCAATAACAACGATTTTCCGGGAAAAATCTCCCTAAATCGTATTTTTTAAAGGCATAATCTAGTTCCCGAACTCGGCGCATGGTCATAACTGCTAAATCAATTCCAGCTTGTTGAATTTTTAACAGTGCATCCACGGCACCAGGTGCGAGAGTGTCATAGTTAAAATAAGCTTCTGTATGCACAGTTTGCCGCCGTAATTGGGCGAATTCTTGTGCTTGGGGTTCGTCTAACCCTGAATTTAAGGCGATTTGTTTTTCAGGAACACGCGATCGCTTTAACTGCCAAAATTCCGCTTTCGGAAGTTCTTGCACCGCTTGGTCTGGGCGACGGGTTTTTTCCAAGCAAAATTGATAAACACGGTAGTACCGTTCGGAAACATCAATAATTGGGCCGTCAAAGTCAGTAATCAGTCTTAGCATCGCTGCAAAATGTTAATTTTTATCAAAATTATCTCAGATATATGGCTATTTTTAGATCAATAATCTCCACCATTGAATTCAACTAAGTGTTTTTTCGTAAAGACTTTTTCAGAAAGTATCGACGATGACCGGAAGGAAAATCCTCTAACTCTCCAAAAACTTCATAACCCAAGTGCTGATAAAATTCAGGAGCTTGGAAGCTGTAAGTAAAAACATACGCGTGTAAGCAGCCACGATTAACAGCCTCTTGTTCTGCCGCTAAAAGAAGTGCTTTTCCATATCCATCACCTCTTAACTCTTGTGCAATCCACAGAGTACTAATATGGAGCCATCCCAAGCCGATAAAACCCTCCAAGCCGCCCACTACCTTTTTCTGGGAATCACGAAGCATTAAAAACAAGGGCGTATATTGGTAATCGCCAATCTTGCTTAGATTGAATTCGTGAAGTTGCTTGTCTACAAAGTCAACTTCTTTGAAGTCTGGCTGACTTTCAATTGATATTTTGTACTCAAGCATGTGAATGTTTATTTAGTGCCGTCAATAACTGCGAAGAATCCTAAAATCAATTGGGTTAATTAGTCTTGTCTTTACACCCGTGATTATTCGTAGTCTCTAGCCTCGATTTTTAAGCATCTTTAACTATAGTGACAGTTTGAAAAAATACAAGTAAGATGTAAGCGGTCAGATATCCGGCTGTATCAGCTAACTGATATTGACTAAATACAATACATAGATATAACGAATGAGTGGTTGACTAGCAGCTATCAAAGTTAAAGACTATCTACGGGTGTTCATCGTCCTTGTGTAATTGGTATTCGCCGCAAAAATTCTACCAACAGGTTTATCTAATTTTTGGAGACATTGCAGTGTAGTGTCTCTACATTAATTTGGGTTTCTATTTATATATCAGGTCTACCAATGAATAATTTTAAATATTTGGGTTGCATTACTTTGTTTGGAATTTTAGCTTCTGCATCAACGGCTATTGCTCAAACAACACCAGAAACAGAACCGATATTTACCCCCCGCTTTGGAGTACGCTACACCACTGAGGGAGCAGGATATGAATCATTTAGCAGTTTTGAGGGATTTTTGCCTGTTTTGCAAACTCCTGGCAATACTTTGACTTTCTTACAAGGGAAGGTTTTATTAGACAATGACTCGAATTTAGCTGGCAATATATTGTTAGGACATCGATTGTTTAGCGAAAAAGCTAATCGGATTATTGGTGGCTATATTTCTTATTCTACCCGTGACACAGGTAAGAGTAATTTTGATCAGTTAGGGCTGGGTTTTGAAGCTTTAGGTAGTTGGGATTTTCGCTTTAATGCTTATCTTCCCTTGAATTCTTCAGAAAACCAAGTTGACCAAACGAATCTGCCATACTTTCAAGGTGATTCATTAATGATACAGCGATCGCGCTTTTTAGAAGTGGCGATGTCTGGTGTAGATGCAGAAGTTGGTACACGCTTGACAAGCATTGGTAGTGGCGACTTGCGTGGCTATGCGGGTGTATACTACTACTCTGGTGGTCAATCGAAGGAAGCTTTTGGTTGGAAAACGAGAATCGAAGCTCGTCCTAATGATTTTTTGGGTTTGAGTCTTTCTCTACAAAATGATGACCTATTTGATACTAGGCTGGCTTTTAGTATTGGTGCAAATTTCCCTGGTAGTGGCGCTAGGAGAAGCAAGCCGAAGAAAGATAGCGCTTTAGCGCGGATGGCAACAACAGTAGAGAACCAAGCTGCTATTCTAGTTGCTGTTGAAAAAAGAACTGATGCTTTTGCTGCAACGGTTGAATCAGAAAGCCAAGGTTCTGCAAATAATACTGATACTCCGACAAATAATACTGATACTCCTACCAATAATAACCGCTCCATCATTATCCACGTAGCCCCTGGTGGTACTGGTAATGGTACATTTGAGTCTCCCTTTGGCACAATTGCCGATGCTTTGGCGGTAGCTAAAGCAGACAATGTGATTTATGTTCGTTCTAATCAAGATACTGCTTTTTCACCATTTACTATTCCCGATGGCGTTCGAGTATTCTCTAGTGGGCCTCTACAAGTAGTTAATGTCAAAGATTTGGGAGTCGTCACCCTACCTTTATCGGGTAGTGGGATACATCCAATAATTACTGGTATGGTTCCGACTGGAAATGGATTAATCACACTGGGTAACAATACTGTTGTTTCTGGATTTAATATTCAAATTCCTGGTACTGATGATGCCAGAGGCGTTAAGGGAACTAATATTAGTAATGTGAGAATTTTAGATAATAAAATCACCAATGCTTTTAGTGAAGGTATTTATTTAGAAAATGTCACAGGTACGGTAGAAATTGCCAGAAATACTATCAATGATACCCGCAATTCTGCAATTGATACTAGTTTAGAAAGTGGGATTTTTGTTTGGAATTACCAGGGTATTACGGATTTAACAATTACCGATAACCGCATCATCACCAACTTTGATGTTGATACTAATTATAGAGTAGATGGGATTGAAGTTAATCTCTGCCGCGATTTTAATGCGCTCTTTGTAGATAAAACTTGTACTAGCAACGCTAGCATTACAGCTAATATCCTCAATAACCAGATTACTTACAATGGTCAAGTTAATGGTGGTTCTGGTGCAGATGGTATCGATTTGAATTTAGGAAATTTAGGTCAAGGCACGTTTGTAGTTAGTGGAAATACCCTGACTAACATTGTTGATGAGGGGATTTCAATTAATGCCGTCGCCAGTTCTGAAGGTAATTTTACTATTGCCAATAACATTATCACCAATGTTGGTGATAGTAGTATTGAGGTTGATTTGCTCAAGCTAGAAGCTGCAACTCCGGCTGTCAATTTGTTTAATAGTAGTATTACTAGCTTCACGATTACAGGTAATACTTTAGATACGGCTGGTAATGACGGTATTGACTTTGAAGTGGCAGACAAAGCAGATGTAACACTGACTATTGCTAATAATATTATCCAAAATATTGGCAGTGGTGATAATGGCGATCGCGCTATTCAATTACAAGCAACAGATAATGCGATCGTTCGTCCTACAATTAATAGTAATACTATCAACAATATTTCTGGAGATGGTATACAACTAGCTCAAGTTATTTCTCCTACAATTACTAGCAATAACATTAATAATACAGGCGAGCGAGGTATTGTAGTAGAAACTGCTAGCGGCACAACAAATATTAGCGATAATACCTTAACCGATACCAACCAAGAAAGCATGAAGTTATCGGAAATCACAGGCACAGTAACTATTAGTCAAAACAACATCAATGGTAGCAACAATAATACTGGTATTGACTTTAGCAATATCACAGGTGATGTCAATTTAACAATTGCTAATAACCAGTTGACAGAAAACCTTAATGATGTCCGTGTCAGTTTAGCTGGTACAACTGGCACAGTAAAAATTAACGACAATACCATCATTAATAATGGTACTGCTGTGGATGTTCAATTAGGAGAAAATACCAGTTTAAGCATTGTAGATATCAAGAATAACCAAATCACAGGAACAGATACAAGTATCGCATCAAGTGGTATCAACTTCCAAGCATTTGAAAATGCAGTTGCGGGTAATATCACAGTTTCCGATAATACTATCAACAACATGACTAATGGTGATGGAATCAACTTGCAACTCAATGGTACTAGCAGTGCTAAATTTACAATTTCTAGTAACATAATCAGCAAGATACAAGATACAAATTCAGGAGACTTTAACTTTAGTGATGGCATAAACATAGAATTATTAGACAATGCTAACGCCAATGTCACTCTCTCCAATAACAACATTTCCCAAATCTCAGTAGGTAACGGGATTTATATGCAGTTAGCTGGTGGTAATAATGCTCAAGAAATTGCGATTAGCGATAATACTATTTCCCAAATCACCACAGAAGGTAATGGTATTGACCTGCAATTCTTGGATAATTTTGATGCTTCTAACATTAATCCAACTGTGAATCTTGCCAGAAATAATATCTCTGATGTTCAAGGAACTGGTATTAATGTCTTCAACCAAACTTTAGATAATACAGTCAATGTCATGGCTGATGCTAATATCATTAGTGATACTTCGGGAGATGGTATAAAACTACAACAGGTAACTAATCCTCAAGTTATCAACAACAACATTATTAATGCAGGTGAGCAAGGTATACAGGTAGAAATCGCAAGTGTTACTACTAATGTTAGTAACAATACAATTACAGATGCTCAACAAGAAAGTATTAGCTTATCTGAAGTCACAGGTACAGTTAGCGTTAACCAAAATACTGTTAATGGGATTAATAGCAACAGTGGTATTTTCATTAGCAATACTACAGGTGCAACAGCTTTAACAGTCAACAGCAATAATTTGACAGAAACCTTTAATGATGTTCGCATCAATTTAGCTGGTACCGCTTCGGGAACCTTACAAATTAATGAAAATACCATCACTAATAATGGTACTGCTGTAGATGTACAATTGTCCGATAGTGCTAACTTTAGTAGTATAACTATCAACAACAACCAAATCAATGGAGTCGATGCAGATATCACATCTAATGGTATCAACTTACAAGCGTTTAACGATGTTGTTGCTGATAATGTTATCGTCTCAGGAAATACTATCAACACCATAACCAATGGAGATGGAATTAATCTTCAATTTAATGGAAATAGTCGTGCTGCATTTACCATTTCTAGTAATACAATTAGCGATATCAAAGACACTGTTACTGGAGATTTTAATTTTACTGATGCTATTAATCTAGAGTTTTTTGATAATGCCAATTCTACAGTCAGTGTTACTGAAAATAATATCTCTGACGTAGCTGGACGCGGTATTAGTCTGGGTAACTTTAGCAATACAACTACTTTGGATGTAAGTATTACAGACAATCAAGTTTCAAATACCACTGCTGAAGGTATTGGATTAGATGATTTGCAAGGCAATGTAGAGGTAGTAAATAACACTATCGAAAATAGTCAAGCTGTAGGAATTAAATTGAGTGGTGGTGAGATAGCAAAAATTACTGATAATACTATCAACAATACAGGTACTCAAGGTATCCAGGTAGAAAATTCTAGCGGTACTATCAATATAGATAGGAATACAATTACTGATGCCAATCAAGAAAGTATTACCTTGTCTGAAGTAACAGGTACAGTTACCGTTAACCAAAATACTATTAATGGTCTTAACAATAGTTTTGGGATTTTTACCCAAAATTCTACAGGCAGTGTGGATTTAACAATTGACGATAATACTTTGTTAGAAAACCAGAATGATATTGGCGTCAATTTTTCTGGCATAGCATCGGGTACAGCACAGGTTAATAATAATACCATTTCTAATATTGGTAGTGGCGTGGATGTTCAATTAACAGACAGTGCTAATTTGAGCAGTATAACTATTAATAACAATCAAATTACTGGAGTAGACACAAGTACTGCCTCAAATGGTATAAATTTCCAAGCTACTGATGATGTTGCTGCTAACAATGTTACTGTTTCCGGTAATACTATTAACACCATAACTAATAAAGATGGGATGAGTTTTCAAGTCAGGAATAATTCTCAGACAATCTTTACAATATCTGGAAATACAATTACCAATGTGCAAGATTTTAATCCAGGAGATTCAGGTCTGAATGATGCTATTAACCTAAAATTCTTTGATGATAATGTTAGCAGTAGTGCTACCATCTCCAACAATGTTCTCTCAGTAATTGATGGAAGCGGTATTCATGCAACTAATAATGGCAACGATAGCACTAATTCCGTAGAGGTAACAATTACAGGAAATCAATTTAGTAACATAGATGATATTAATATTCGTCTTGAAAATATTTCAGATTTTCAAATATGACTATAGCAGAGTAATACATCTTTGGGTGAAGACGCGATTCATCGCGTTCTTTTTTCAAAAATAAATTAGACTTTTCAAACAATCTCTTAATTTAAAATTGCGCGTTCATTTAAATTTTTGTTTCCAGTCGGTTCTGTAGTTTCAGGGGGACGGTTTTGTATCCAAGCAAACAAGGCTGCACCACTTACTAAAATTAGAGTGATACTTGTGACAATTTGCAGCATAATACTGTAACGCATAATGAAATTTTAGATGAGGAGTTAAACAAGGTTGAAGTGTTCCATGTGAATGTTCGTCGGTGGAACTTCAAGTTGATGCAAGGCTATTTCTACTTGATCCATCATTTTTGGCGATGCACAGATGAAGTATTGCCGTGTTGCACGTCGTTTAGGTATGTAACGTTGTAAAAGTTCCTTATCTACATAACCACTCTCCCCTGACCAATCTTCTGGTAGTTCTTTGAGAACATGGATAATAGTCAAGTCTAATTTTTTCTTCAATTCATCCAGTTCTTCACGAAATGTAATGTCTTCCCAATTCTTGCTAGCGTAGATTAACAAATAAGGGCGTTCATCTCCTCGTTCAGCATGAGTAATCAACATGCTGATCATGGGAGTAATGCCGATACCTCCAGCAATGAGAACAAAACCGGCGGTGTCTTCGTAGCGATCTGTGGTAAACACTCCATAAGGGCCATCCAAGAAAGCTTTGGTTCCGGGTGGGACATCTTTAATAGTATTGGTAAAGTCTCCTAAAGCTTTGATACTGAACTCAATCTTTTCTGTGTTGTCGCCATTGGAAGACATCGAAAAGGGATGTTCTCGCATCCGAAACGGAGAAATTTCGAGGGTAATCCAAGCAAATTGACCGGGTTGGAAGCAAAAACCTTTGTGTCCTATCGGTCTAAGTGCGAGTGTCCAAACGTTACCGCTTTCGGGACGTACTTCCTCTACTAGATAAGGCTTTTTCAGCATTAACCAAGGTTTTACCAGACGCACATAAATTAGTAACCAGATAGCAGTGAGTGCGATCGCAGTCCATAATACTGCTTTCCAAAATAACCCTAAATAATTACCCACACCGATAGCGTGTCCCAAACCCAAGCCAACCGCTAAAACTGCCAAAATTCCATGAAGAGTCCGCCAAGGTTCGTAAGGAATCTTCAGTTGTTGTCGCCAGACGCTAGTAATAACCAACGCTATTAACGCCAAGGTTGCTAAAACAGCCATTCTGGCTCGCCACGGCGCTGTAAAAAAGTTCAATAATTGCAGTGTTTCTGGCTGCACTACGAACAAAATCAACGGATGAATCAGGACAAAGGTAAACGCTACTAACGAGATGTAGCGGTGAAACTGAAGAATGATATCAACGCCGTAGGAGGCTTCAATCCGATTAATCCGCGCGGTGAGGGCAAATTGCAATGCCATCATCGCCAAAGCAATGAAACCCAATGCAACTGACAAGTCAATCCAAAACCCTCTTCCTGTGAGTGGAGGATAAATGAGCAAAATTAGCAAAGGTAACAGGGTGATGAATATATACGCCCAAATCCAACCAAATGCGATCGCAACCGGACTCTGCATTAACAAACTTTTCATAACCCACCTCCTCTAAGTCTGTTGCTATGAGGGGCGCGTCTATTCACTTCCGACCAGTTCATCAGATTTCACCAGTTATATAAAATTGCTAAAATTGTTGTATTCTGTTCAGGTAATTGAAGCCACAAGTCTTAATAGAATTGAGTTAATAATTGCTAAAGTAATAGAACCTAGCAAAGCGCTCCAAAAGCCATAACGTAATCTAAAACCTGGAACAATTAAAGCCGACAATCCAAAGATGATGGCATTTAAGACAAAGAAAAATAATCCTAAAGTCAGGATAATAAATGGAAAGGTAAAAAATGTCAGAATCGGCAGCAAAACAGCATTCAGAATGCCAAACACTATAGCAGAAATTGCTGCTTTACCAAAACCATCTATTTCTATCCCCAAAAATGGCAGCCTAGCAATAATTAAAAAGCTAACAGCAGTTACTAACCAAGTAATGATGAAACCTATCATAATGAACCTCCTATTTTTTAATTAACTTTTCTTTGGCTCCGAAATATTGGAAGACCTAACTTTTTTCTGTTTTGTAATGGTTGGTAATCACAACAATCAATTGCTGCTTTTGTGAAAACAACAGAAGGATTTACCGCGCACTTGAGATAACTGTTTTTTGAAAAAAAATGACAGTTTTGACAGGGAGAGCCATCTAAATTATCTAGCTTATTAGTCTGTTCGGATAGTTTGAGTTTATGAAAAAAAACTATCCCGCCCATTATTAACAATATAAAAGGAGCCAAAATCAGAGATGGCTCGGAAGCTATTATAGTATTTGTATCCTCTCTATTAAGCTTCTCGCTATCACTCTTTTCTCTACTCAAACTTGCTCTAGATAGGTTTGTTTGACTTAAGTTGAATAGAGAAAGATTGAATTTGGCTGGTATATATTGTCCTAAAATTTCATTTGCTGACATATTATTTACCTCTTATCCAATTGAATTCTTCCTGTTATATTAGTCCTTTAGAGAAAATTGAATATAATGGCAAATTATTTTAGTAGCTAAACATTCCAACTGATTTATTCAATCTACAAAAAGAATGTGATCAGAAAGTGACGGTAAGGCAGTAATTTTATTTGCACTAAAATAATGCATACAAAAAACTGTACGCAAAGCTTATGTGTATAATCTTTAACTGAACCGTATTGGTATATGAATACTTAAGACGAGATGAATTCCATTACTGCTATGATTCACGGGAGGATTCTTTTTATTTGGGCTTTGGCTCTAGCTCCTTTGCAATTTCAATTACTAATTAAGATTGTCTCAGTTTTAGCAGCTTTCTCGGTTTGTATGCGTTGTTTAGGTTGTGGTTTAAACTGCGATTGATTTTTAACTTGATAACTGATAAGTTTTCTAATATCTTCAGGAGATAAATTAAGTAATTGAGCAGTCATGACTTCTAATATCTTAACTTCAGTGAATGGCAGCACAAAATTCAATTTTTTTAGCGCATTATTGGTAGTTCTAACCTCAAGAAAGCTAATTCCTTGCTTTTTTTCAATTTCAACTTTAATTGCTGTCAAATTCAGAGGTATTTTTACCTGTATTTGTTGATTAGGTTTTAGCTTTTTGATTTGAGGATATAATCCTAATTGTTGTGCGATCGCTACTTCGGGAAATTTTGAGTTGGGAATTTCTAGCTCTAATCTTTTAAGCATGGAGTTTGCCGTTATTATTTTAACTTGAGTAACCTGATCCTCTTGGTCTATATTTATATCAATTAGTGTAAAATTCAGCGCAAGTAAAACCTGTGGGAGTGTATCAGCTTGCAATTTATCTGGCGTTCTATAAGAGAGACTTAATAATTGCTTTGTTAGAAAATCACTACCAGCCCAAAAAGCAATTCCTACAAATAGCAAAGGCAAAGTTAATAGTAAAATTTGTGGACGCAAATCAGGCATATTTTTGAATTTATCAGTTTATAAATAATCCTAATGCCAATTCTATATGAGGCTACGCTTTATTCATGTAGAGGCAATACCCTGCGGTAAGCCGTTTTGCGTAAGTCCTACTAAATTTTTTTTATCGTCGCGAAGCTATAGCAGTGTTTATAACTACCTATTGGCAGATATACCTTATTCCTTATGGAGAAGAATCTAAAAGTTAAAATCTCAAATTAGATAGAAGACATAGAGGTAATTAACATATCTAATTTTAAAAGAGAGTTGATGATTTTATGGCAAGGCTTTACGCTAAAAAGTTTTATGCGGATTTTACTAGTAGAAGACGATTTGGAACAATTAGAACCATTACAAGGTATTCTGTCCGAGGCAGGATATATTGTAGATGCTGCGGAAGATGGGGAAATTGCACAATGGCTGATTTCACAAAAAAATTACGATCTATTAATTGTGGATTGGATGTTACCAACAATTAGTGGGTTGTCTCTGTGTCGTCAGTATCGTCTCTCTGGTAAAAATGCACCAGTATTGATGTTAACTGCTAAAGACACTACAGCCGACAAAGTTATGGGTTTAGATGCAGGAGCAGATGATTATCTAGTTAAACCTGCTGATTTGGTGGAACTCTTAGCACGAGTCCGTGCTTTGGGACGAAGAGTCCCTAATTGGCAGGGGTATAGTTTACGTATAGCAGATTTACAATTGCATTTAGCTGAATTAAGTGTAGAACGGAGTCAGGTAAAAGTAGAATTATCTCCACGTGAAGGACAATTACTAGAATACCTGATGCGTCATCCCAATCAGGTTTTAACTCGTAACCAGATTGAAGATGCTTTGTGGGAGTGTGGTATGGAACCAGAAAGTAATGCTTTAACTGTGCTAATACGCAAGTTGCGCCAGCGCTTGCAGCTATTGGGTGCAGGAGACTGGATTAGGACAGTTTATGGTATGGGTTATCGCTTAAATCCACAAGAATCAAATTAGAAGTGGGCAGTAAAAACTGGGAGAGTGAGAAAAATCAGAAGATTACCAATGACTACTTATGTTTAATCGCAGCCGTCGCAACCTCGCAAGTTGGTTCACGCTAACAATGGGCAGTATTTTAATTATGTTTGCGGCGATAGTGTACTACTGGGAAGTCATAGATAAGTTGGAGGAACTAGATCGATTACTTTATAAAAAAACAAGTGTGATGGCAGCTAATGTCAAGTCGGAGCTGCATAATGGTCAGCGACAGCTAGACTTAGAACATGTACCATTGTTGGGAAGTATGGTACAACCATTGCCGGATAGTCAACTAGTGTATGCAAGTTGGTACGACGAGCAAAAGCAACTTGTACAATTTTTTGGTACGATTCCTAGCGATCGCCTTTCAATCTCAGGTGGGTTTGATACTATCAAGACTGATAGCAAAGTCTGGCTACGTCAGGTGACGCTACCTGTTTACCAAAATAGTTTATTAATTGGTTATTTACAGGCAGCAATGCCGATGACGGCTACTGAAAATGCTTTAGCTGAATTCCGTATGGTTTTGGCTATCTCAGCGCCGATTACTTTAGGTGTGGTTGCCCTGACGGGTTGGTGGTTGGGAGGACTAGCAATGCAACCAATTCGTCACAATTACGATCATCTGCAAAGGTTTACAGCTGATGCTTCCCACGAATTGCGATCGCCTCTGACAGCAATTATTAGCAATGCTCAGTACGGCTTTTTATCTAAAACTACTGATCTGGAGGTGCAACGTCAACGCTTCCACAAAATTTTTGATGTCGCTAAGTCAATGAGTACTTTAGTAAGTAATTTGCTATTTTTGGCACGTTATCAAGGTAAATTACCGACTGAATCTTTACAAGTCACTGACCTCAATAATTTACTTGTGCAGATAATAGATGATTATGCCACCCAACCAGATGCACAACATCTTAGTTTAGTTTCTAAACTGCTAAATAATAGTATAACTGTACTTGGTGATGCTGACTTGCTCCGTCAAGTAGTTATAAATTTACTTAATAATTCTTGCAAATATACTCCTGCTGGTGGACAAGTTCAATTACGATTATTTACCCAATCACGTTGGGCTGTAATCCAAATTATAGACAATGGTATTGGTATTCCTGAAGCTGATTTACCATATATTTTTGAGCGTTTCTATCGAGTGGATAAAAAGCGATCTCGTCAAACTGGAGGATTTGGTTTAGGACTAGCTATTGCCCAACAAATAATTCAAGCCCACGGTGGTAAAATTAGTATTAAGAGCGTATTCCAAAAAGGTACAACGTTAGAAATTACTTTGCCTTTAAAGTAAAATTGATAAATTCTGGTTATATGGTTAAAAGAAAATGCAATTAGTGGGGGGATTTAGACCCAATGCTGATTGTGTAATAGTAGCAAACCCACTGTCTATAAGAGGTTGTTTGAAAAGTATTTCGCTGTGACTTTAGGCACTTTAGATCCCCCCTAACCCCCCTTTGCAAGCTATCCATTATAAACATCTTTCTTAACAGAAAATTGGACAAAAGCCAGAGATTGTGTATTGTCTATACGAAGAGCCGGAAGCATCGCAAAGTCAGCAAATGGAACAATGGATCACACAGGAACTAGAAAGAACCGAATTAGGTGACACCAGAAGAACCAAACGGTTAATCAAAATAGTCGAAAATTTAAGTGCGAAACCGGAAGCCAGTGTTTTGCAAGCAAGTGAAACATGGGCGCAAACGAAAGCCACCTATGACTTCTGGGATTCACCGTACATCAAACCATCCATGATTAGACAAGGACATATCGATGCGACAGTAGAGCGAATTACCCAACATAGAGTAGTCTTGGCAATACAAGATACCACAGAACTTAACTACACCAGCCACAAAGCTCTATCGGGAACAGGATATCTCGATAGTTCTTATGCCAAAGGGTTAAAAGTCCACTCAGTCTTCACTGTCTCCCCACAGGGAATACCATTGGGCATCATCGAGCAAGATGTGTGGTCAAGAAACGAAGAAGAACTAGGAAAATCTGAACAAAGGAAACAAAAACCGACAAAAGAAAAAGAAAGTCAAAGATGGCTTGATGCTTTGAAAAAAACTGACTCAATCATTCCCGAATCAGTACAAGTAGTGACGATTGCTGACCGAGAAGCCGATTTTTATGACTTATTTGCTGATGCTCGTCGTCCTGGGTCAGATTTTCTGATTCGAGCTACTCAAAATCGCTGTCTAGTTGGCAGTGAGCAGCATTTATGGTCAACTTTAGAGTCTGTTGAGTCGGTTGGCACAATGACAGTAGAGGTAAAACGCTCTGCGACTCAAACGCCAAGAACAGCCATCTTGAAGATTCGTCATGCCACAATTACCATTGCACCACCGCAGAATCGCCCCAAAACAGAACTTCTAGCACCGGTGACATTGCAGGCTATTTTAGTCACAGAAGTTGAGCCACCACCAGAGATCGAGCCGATTACCTGGTTACTGCTGACTACCTTAGAGATTACCTGTCTGGAAGATGTTCAGCTGTATGTGCGATGGTATAGTTATCGCTGGTTGATTGAACGTTATCACTATGTTTTAAAAAGTGGCTGTGGCATTGAGAAGTTACAACTCGAAACTGCCCACAGAATCGAGATGGCTTTGGCTACCTACAGTATCGTTGCTTGGCGTTTGCTGTGGCTGACTTACTTAGCTCGTTTTCAGCCTGATGCTAGTTGTGAACTAGTTTTAGCCACTCATGAGTGGCAAGTCCTCTACACCACTATTCATCATCAACTTTATCCTCATACTACACCACCGACTCTGGCTCAAGTGGTCAATTGGATTGCTCGACTTGGTGGGTTTTTAGGTCGCAAAAGCGATGGCTCTCCAGGTGTAAAAGTTCTCTGGCGTGGATT
The DNA here is from genome assembly GCF_014023275.1 of Nostoc edaphicum CCNP1411. Taxonomy (NCBI): domain Bacteria; kingdom Bacillati; phylum Cyanobacteriota; class Cyanophyceae; order Nostocales; family Nostocaceae; genus Nostoc; species Nostoc edaphicum. The sequence continues at coordinate 2,169,716 of NZ_CP054698.1, read as the reverse complement.
AAGTCGATTACATGATCTGGTTGAGGGTTGGCTGCTTTGCCAGTCTTTCAATAATTAATTATTGCTCCATCCTATCGTCGGTTTCTGCGGTGTTTTCCTTCTTCCACTACCGATAATTAGTTTTTTACACCAAAGTTGCCATGCGAAAATTTCACTTTTTCAAACTCTGTTGATTCTCGTGCCCATTTTCTCCTGTCACTTGTGATTTTTTGGCTTCCATCCTTCCCTACATAACTACTCTTTTTTGTCAATGTTCTTATTAAGAAAGATGTTTATAATGGATAGCTTAAAAAGGGGGGAACCGGAATCAAAGTCCCCCTTTTTAAGGGGAGCCACTGCGGTCTTGGGGATCTCCCCCATGAGCAAGTGGCGTGGATTTAGGGGGATCTAAAATTTTTGATACCGACAAGAGGACTTTTCAAACATCCTCTAAGATTTGCTCGTAAACAAATATTTTTGTCCAAAGTCCAAGATTTTAGTCTAAACTCCAGAAATAAGTAACCAGGGTTAACCTTGATTTCACAAAACTCTCACATTGAGGAAATAAGCAAAATGTCAGTGAACAGGAAACTCCAAAGTACTGAAGAGGAATCCTTGCGCCCTCAAGAGATATTCAATGAGCAATGGAAAATTTATCAGAAGTTGCTCAACGAAAATTTTATGAAACATCGTGATATTTATAATATACTGCACAACTTCCTAGTTAATTACTTTCCACAACCCTTTAATATGCTTGATTTTGGGTGTGGTGATGCCAGCTTCACTGCTCAAGCTTTATTAAATACTAACATTGCTACCTATAAAGGTATAGACCTTTCCACGCAAGCACTAGAAATTGCTAAAAAAAACATGGAGATAATTCCATGCAACTTAACTTTTATCCAAGGTGATTTTTCTCAATTAGATTCTGAATTGATTAACCTCCACATTCAGCAAGATAAATTTGATGTTATTCTCATCTCTTTTGCTCTCCATCACTTTCAACTTGAGCAAAAAGAAGATTTTATTGGTCAATTAAAACACCTTCTTAAATCTGGTGGTGTTTTTATTCTTATTGATGTTTTTCGTAGAGAAGAAGAAGACCGAGAAACATTCCTTACGCGATACCGAGATAATTTAGCGAAATATTGCTCCACACTCACGGCGCAAGACTATTCAATGATTGAAAACCATATTTCTTCATGTGATTTTCCAGAAACGCAACAAACTTTATATGAGATATCTCAAAAACAAGGTTTCAATAGGTTTGAATGCCTCTACCGCGACGATAACTTTGACGCGTCACGATTATTATGCATTTACAAATAAAGCTAATTTTGAAGAAGAATTCAGAAGTCAGAATTCAGGAGCGGAGCCGGAGACGCTCCGCCTCCGGTCAGAATGAAGACGCAGCGTTAGCGACGCAGGAGCGTCTGACTCGCTAACGCTGCGCTATCCACTATGAAGTTCAAAATTCATTCTGTTAGCGGATAGCTAAGGTTTAGCCCATTCTGGCTCCTGACTCCTGAATTCTGTTTCGATAATCGTTAGCGGCGGTTAGTTCATGCGATCGCTTGGGTTTTCCTCTTTCAACGTCCGCTTACACATGGCAAATCTGATGTAGTCAAATAATAGCGTGCTTATTACCAGGTAGTTCAGGGTAAAATAATCATTCTCCGCAACCCCCCAGGAAAGAGAATACAACCAATGGCTAGCCTCAACCTCATTTCAGAATATAAAAGCTTTGGTGGCAAACTCGGTTTCTACAGTCATCACTCCTCCACCTGTAACGGTGAAATGCGCTTTGCTGTCTATCAACCACCACAAGCAACTCAAAAACCTGTGCCGATTCTCTATTTCCTCTCTGGATTAACTTGCACAGAAGAGAATTTTATGGCTAAGGCTGGGGGAGTGCAGCGGTTTGCAGCTGAGTACGGTTTGATATTGGTTGCACCAGATACTAGCCCGCGTAATACTGGCATTACAGGTGAGGATGATGACTGGGACTTTGGCACGGGTGCGGGCTTTTATGTTGATGCTACAGAGGAACCGTGGCGTCAACACTACCAAATGTATAGTTATGTAGTCCAAGAGTTACCTGCTTTAATTACGGCAAACTTCCCCGCCCAACCTGAGAAACAAGGTATTTTCGGTCATTCGATGGGGGGACACGGGGCGCTTGTCTGTGCGATGAGAAATCCAGAACTCTACAAATCAGTATCAGCTTTTGCACCTATTACTGCACCTATGCGTTGTCCTTGGGGTCAAAAGGCTTTCAGTGGTTATCTTGGCAACAATCAAGAAAGTTGGCGTGCTTATGATGCTAGTGAGTTAGTTAAAAAAGTAGGATATCACAGTCCAATTCTTATTGACCAAGGCATTGCTGATAAGTTTTTAGCTGAACAATTACTGCCAGAAGTGTTTGAGCAAGCTTGTGCAGATATTAACCAGCCGCTAAACTTGCGTTACCAAGAAGGCTATGACCACAGTTATTATTTCATCGCCAGTTTTATTGAAGATCATATCCGTCACCATGCGATCGCTTTATTAAAGTAGTTTTCATCTATTTAGACTCCACATTTCTAGAGGATTCTTATTTAATTTTTGACAAAACTACAACAAAATATGGTATATGCACGAGTCTAACAGAAAATAATCATTCGGTCAGCATTTACAAACTGCCAGACTTTTCTTAATTTTTATATTGAAGTTAAACAAATAACCCCAGAAATGAAACAGCATCCTGTCATGCTGTAGCTAAATCAATCAGACATAAGTAACCCTACATCGGTTAACTCCTCTCTAGGGTTACCGAAGAGGCGGAGGGGCAGGGAGTAGGGAGCAGGGGGAGCAAGCAATCCCTGGCCCGTTCGCGCAGCGTCTCGCAGAGAAGCCGTGAAGCAAAGCGGAACATGGGTACAAGCCCCGGCCTTCCAGGGCGCTTGACGCTTGGTGGAGTAAAAGCTCCGTCTCAGTCCCTCCCCCTTGCTCCCTGCTCCCTGCTCCCCTGCTTCTTTTGACCAGATTCTTTAGCGCTGTTGCACGTGAACTCACGATTGGGGCTGCGATGTATTCAAATAATAAATTTCCTACTAATTATCCATCCCTCCAAGGGCTGCGAGTACTGCTTGTAGATGATAATGTCGATTTCTTCTGCTCTTTGATGACGCAGCTGTTGCAACTGTATGGTGTAGAGGTGCAAACGGCATTTTCAGTTCAGCAAGCTCTGGAAATATTTGGGCAATGGCAACCTGATGTCCTCGTGAGTGACATTGCCTTACCAAAGGAAGATTGCTATACCCTGATTCAACAAGTGAGAACCAAAGCAGGAGAGCGAGGGGAAGTGGTGCTAGCCATTTCTGTGACAGGCTATGCCCATGAAAAGATGTTTCAACGTGCTTTGTGTGCTGGGTTTGACCTCTGGTTCACCAAACCCCTGGATTTTGATGAGTTCTTTGCTGTCCTTAACTGTTTAGCGATTTGCCAACAGTCCTCATATGCGATCGCTCAACGGATTTTGGGTGATGTTCCTAGTACCGCAAGGCGGAATTAAAAATTAAAAATTAAAAAGTAAAAATGAAGACAGCGTAAGGGTTTTGTTGATTGGGAATGGGTGGTTTATTTCCGCCGTGCTGTACTAGACATAGCGATCTAAGTCTTGATCAACAAAACATTTTCAACTAGATTAATCAATTAAATCTTTATTCTGGAGAATGACTAGATTAAATATGAGCCATTCTTGCTAAAGGTATTTAGGACTCTTAGCCAAAGTAAGCTCGCTATTTGCTGATTGGGCGAACTTAGCCAAGCGCATATATTTTTAGTTGGTTGCAAAAATCAACTTCAGCACTAACCATTAAGATATTGTCGAATTTGCAAGAAGCCAAGCTTTCTGAGTCCATGCATTTTTAAATAACCCGACCTCTGGCACTTTTAATTCAAATGAATGAGGTGGTGACTGTAGCAACAAAGGCGAACTTTTGTCATGAGCCTCAACTAAATTAACTATCCAGGGAAGAAAGTCTAAGATTTCTTTTGGTAGTACAGTTAACTCAAAATCCCACACCAAATTAAGACCTCGGCATACTTGTCCTTTTCTAATCACCGTCACTCTACCAGCACTTTTGTTAATAGCCAATCGAAGAATGAATGGGCGGAATGGCACAAATTCATCTGGTGCTGTATAAGCGTATACATTTATATAGTTCAGTCTTTGCCTATGATCCATCCAAGATGCGATCGGTGAATTATTACTATAAGATGTACCAGTTATGCTCACTGGCATATTCATAGCATCTGCAAAGTTAGAGTAGAACTTATGCCTTAGCTCGCTAACAATATGTTTAGCTTCTGGGTTCATGGTTGCTACATCTGTGACAAAAACGGTCGCACGGCTTCATAAGAATACAGTTAATCCCTTCACTTTCGCCTACGATTATTTGAGTCATACTATATTTTTTTACTAAATAGATTTAATTAGTGCTTGGGTTGTGGCAAATAGTCCAGTCAATCAAAGCATAAAAAAAGGCAGACGCCTTGTCTGCCCTCAAGACCTTAGAGTTAAATTCTTGATTTTAGACCTTAATAGCGGGCAGAGCCACCGCCACCATAATTTCCTCTTCTACCACCAGAGGAACCTCCATCTGTTTTGGGCTTCGCTTTATTAACTTTTAAGCTCCGACCCATCCACTCGGCATTATCAAGGGCTTCAATTGCTGCTGTTTCTTCGGCGTCTGATTCCATTTCTACAAAACCGAAACCTCTGACGCGACCTGTTTCTCGGTCGATAGGCAATTGAACATTTTTGACAGTTCCGTATTCTGCAAAGACGTGCCGGAGGTCTTCTTCTTTAACCTCATAAGATAGATTACCGACGTAAATTGACATAGAATGTCTCCAGAATCAGGGGGTGTAGAGATTTAGATCCGGAGAGGTCTGTAATACAAGTATATATAAAAACAAACTACACAGCCGAATTTAATCTTCTATGCATATTTTAACATAAATTGAAAAGTTATGTTCATATGCAACAGCATACTTATTTGTTCATGTTAAGAGGATGTTTGAAAAGTTGTTTGTGATGTAACAAAGACTTGTAGACAATCCTAAATTTCCCTTAAAAAGGGGAATTTTGATTTATTTATCTCCTTTTTCAGGATGGCAGGGAGCAATATTTATACAACTTAATACTTTACAAACATCCTCTAAATATTTGGACAGTTGGTAAAACTAGTTTAAAATCAACCTACGAGCGATCGCATGAAGTTTTAAGTCACCAAATAATTCCAATCACTGAACTTATTTCTATTCAAATAGTATTAGTAATTTTTAAATTTTATTCACTCAAAATTTCAAGAGAGTGCAATTAAATAAAACCAGTGCGATCGCTTCTAACGTAAAATTAATCTCCATCCAGCATTTGCTAACAGCTTGACGCCCTATGTTTTGCGACTACCTGATCCAAATTCTAACTGCCCGTGTATACGATGTTGCCCAAGAAACACCACTGGAGTATGCTCCAAATCTATCTGCGCGGCTGAATAATCAACTCCTGCTGAAACGTGAGGATATGCAGTCAGTATTTTCCTTTAAACTCCGGGGTGCTTATAACAAAATGGTGCAACTGCCACCAGATATATTGGCACAGGGTGTAATTGCAGCATCAGCGGGAAACCATGCTCAGGGAGTCGCCCTTGCAGCCAATCGCTTGGGAACCAAAGCAATTATCGTCATGCCAGTAACCACACCCCAAGTCAAGGTAGACGCTGTTAGAATGAGGGGCGGAGCAGTAGTGTTACATGGAAACACTTACGACGATGCTTATAGCTATGCCCGTGAATTAGAAGTAGAAAAAGGACTGACTTTTATTCATCCCTTTGATGATCCCCATGTTATTGCTGGACAGGGAACAATTGGGATGGAAATTTTGAGGCAATATCAGCAACCTATCCATGCAATTTTTGTCGCAATTGGCGGGGGTGGATTAATTTCTGGGATTGGGGCTTATGTAAAACGGTTGCGTCCCGAAATCAAAATTATTGGCGTTGAACCAGTAGATGCTGATGCGATGTCTCAATCACTCAAAGCCGGACATCGGGTGCGCTTGTCCCAAGTGGGGTTATTTGCTGATGGCGTAGCGGTGCGGGAAGTAGGTGAAGAAACCTTCCGTTTATGTCAGCAGTATGTAGATGAAATTATTCTGGTGGATACAGACGATACTTGTGCTGCGATTAAAGACGTGTTTGAGGATACGCGATCCATTTTAGAACCAGCGGGTGCATTAGCGATCGCAGCTGCCAAAGCCTACGCCGAACGAGAGCAAATTGAGGGACAAACTTTAATTGCTGTGGCCTGCGGTGCAAACATGAACTTTGATCGCCTCCGCTTTGTGGCAGAACGTGCAGAGTTGGGTGAACGTCGCGAAGCGATCTTTGCAGTCACTATTCCTGAAGAAAGGGGAAGTATTCGCCAGTTTTGTGAATGTATTGGCAACCGGAATCTGACCGAGTTTAATTATCGCATTGCTGATGAAAAAACAGCCCATATTTTTGTAGGTGTACAAATTCAAAATCGTGCTGATGCTGCAAAGATGGTAGAAAACTTTGAAGCTCAAGGATTTAAAACCCTTGATTTAACAGACGACGAACTAACTAAATTACATCTGCGGCACATGGTGGGTGGGCATTCTCCCCTGGCTCACAATGAATTGCTCTACCGTTTTGAGTTTCCCGAACGTCCCGGCGCATTGATGAAGTTTGTTACTTCCATGAGTCCCGACTGGAATATTAGTCTTTTTCACTACCGCAACAACGGCGCAGACTACGGACGAATCGTTGTTGGTATCCAGGTTCCTCCCCATGAGATGGAAGAGTGGCAAGCTTTTCTCGATCACTTGGGCTATCGCTATTGGGATGAGAATAAGAATCCGGCATACAAGCTGTTTTTGGGATAGGTGGGCTGGGGAGATGGGGAGATGGGGGAGATGAGGGAGTAAATAAATTCTTCCCAATGCCCCATGCCCAATGCCCCATGCCCAATGCCCAATTTAACGAGAGCTACCCTTCAATATCAAATTGGAGTCCCAAGTATAGAAGCCGATTTGATTAGGAACCCTAGAGAATCTGCCTGTCCGATAGCCTCTAGATAGTTCATTCAGCACCTTATTTTTGATCTCTCTAATTTGCTGAGAATCTAGTTCTCCATAAATTCCGGCGATGACTTCAGCAACGCTGAAAACTTTACCTGGATTTTCTTCTAACAGAGAGGTGAGGGCATCAATTAAGAATTGACCCTCAAAGGCTTGGAGCATCGGTACTGTTTTCGTCGGGGGTATGAAAGGCTTCTTATTTTTGTTTTTGATACTCCTAGAAGCACCATTGCGATTACTTGGGGCTACCAAACTTAAATCCAGAGTATAACAACCTGGCTCATCGGGAATAGTTACCCAGTAATTCCTTTCTCTGCCTTGGGTAAGGGAAGATTGAACCCTACCTTTAACTACTTTGAATAGATTGGAATCTAACTCTCCATAAAGCGATCGCACGATAAAATCAATATGACAAACAGTCCCTATCTGCTCTTGCAATAGCTGTTTTATAGCTTCCATTCGCGAGAGGGCGTGCTGATATTGGGGTAGCATGGGAATTTCCGCTACCTTCGTTGAACTATCGTTGTTCTCTGGGACGATTTTTGGAGATGTTGATGTAGTTAGAGGTTGACTCTCTTTTGTATCAACAGCAGCAGAAAAAGAATTATCTATCTCAACCTGATCTGAGTCTTTTCGTACTGACCCTACAGACTCTCCCAAGTTGATTTCGTTGATGTCATCAAGGGGTGATAAAAATCGCAGAGAGCCTTCTTGGGAAAGATTTGAGGTTTCATCAGCCGCCGTCAGTCTTGATATCTGCTTGTTAGCATCAGAAAAAGACCAGTTAGACAACAACGCTTCTACATGATCGAGTTGCGATCGCGCCTGCACAAAAAGACGTTCATACTCTTCTGTGAGGCGAGCATAATAGTCTCGTAATTCCAACAGTGGTGAGAGAAAAGTCCCCGGAGGTGGTTCTAATTGTCCATTTTGAGTCATAAGGCGTCAATCAATTTAAATCGATGTCACTTTTGTAAGACATTGCTCTGGGTTTTGCTTTGTGAGATGTTGGCTGGGATTTCTTGGGCGGTTGGGGAGGGCGACATCTCTCACAATATAAGGGTCGAGGGCCGAAAGTCTCGCGCTTTGTCAGATCGTTACACTCTTTACAGACAAACTGGAAAACACGAGTATGAATCTGTCTTTTGTGCGCCCTGACAGTATATTCCCTAACATCAATGAATTTACTTGCCATAATCAGGAATTGTGAATTGCCGACGTTATCAATGTCCTATCAATATAGCTATTCAAGCAAATCAAACCGCATCAGTGTGTGTTTATGTAGAAGTTTTATTCAAATCAGTGAATTTGACATCTAGACATAAAGTGCAGATGAGCAACTTGAGAGTTAGCCATTGACTATCTTCTCAGCATATAATTGGTGATGAGCAAACACTACTACCATTCCTTAGGCGCAGGCGATTTTCATTGCCCTTATCAGAGAAATTGGGGATGGAGAAGTGCAGGATTACTCACTTTCACTTCCATCGATTTGCAAATCAAGCGATCGCCAGTGTGTCTAATTGCCCATCATAAAATTACCGCACTCCTAACCCCTCTTCCTCATGGTAGAGGGGTGACGCCTAACGAAGCCATTCCTGTCTAAAAAACAACCGCCTCCTGTTTTTAGGAGGCGGCGATTTAATAAATAAGCTCGTAGTCAGGACTTTAGTCCTTGAATTACGAATTACGTTAGCGCAGCGGTAGCGAGTCCGCGAGCGTCATTACGAATTACGAATTATGTTGACAGATTACTCCTGACTAGGAGCAGCAGGTTGCGATTGAGGTTTTTGACGTAAACCGCGTAAAGATTCCCGCAACTTGTTTTGGCTAGCAGTATCTCTTCGCCGCCGCCGATTTGTGGTTGGTTGTGGCTTTTGTGATGAATTAGTAGTCGCTCGTTCACGCTGGATGCGGCGTAAGGACTCTCTTGCAGTTCCTTGAGTGCGAGTTGTTCTAGCTCCAGATGATGGGCTTGTAGGAGTATTTTCGACTCTTTGGGGTTGCAACCGTCTACTAAATCCAGATATTGCTGGTTTTGATGGGGGTGACAACTCTCTGCGTCGGCGTCTTGGATTTTCCTCGGTGGAATTGGCAGCCCTTGTTTCCTGAGTTCTTTCTTCTGCTTGCCTTTGTGCCTGTCTTTGTGCTTGCCGTTCTTGAACTTGGCGCGATCGCCGTGAACCTTTGATGGCAAATTCAGTGGCGATCGATACTCCTTGTCTACCTCCTTCTGCGGGTTTTAATTTCCAGTTACGCGCTTGTCTGGCGGTTTCTTCATCTAAGTCGCGGTTTCCACTGGAGCGAGCAATCCGCACATTGGTAACATTACCTTGGGCATCAGTATCTACAGCTACTTCTACTCTGCCTTCAACTCCTCGCCGTCTTGCTGCCTCTGGATACTTAGCATTACATTCGCGGCAAGCTGCTCGGCCATTCCCATTACCATTACCTGAAGTGTTAACTTTTGGAAGTGTTGGCGCTGTTGCTACTGGCAGACGGTTTACTGGTTCATTGCCTGTTCCATTACCAGAGCCACTTCCTGAACCCGTACCACTACCAGAGCCAGAGCCAATTCCTGAACCCGTACCACTACCAGAGCCAGAGCCACTTCCTGAACCCGTACCTAAAGCAACACCAGAACCGGAGCCTGTGAGAACTCCACTACCACCGCCACCCCCGCTAGGGTTTTGACTGGCTCGTGAATCTCTTAAGCCGCTCAAAACTCCTCTTAACTGTTGACTGCTTTGGTTTGTGGAGGGAGCAACAGCCGTCACAGGGGCTTCTGTCTTGGGAGCAATTTCCCTATTTGTTGGTTGGGGGTTTTGAGTAGTTTGTTTTGGTTGTTCTTGAACTGGCTGAATTTTTGGTCTTTCAATAAATTCTTGTACTGGTTTTTGTACTTGTGGAGTTTCTATAGACTGTTTTTGGATAATTTCTGGTTCTTTTTTCGGTTCTTCTGGAATTTTTTCAAGTGGTTTTTCAGGTTCGGCAGTCGGAGAATCCACGATCGCAAATTCTATTGCGTCATCTTCTTCTGTGGGCACTCTCGTCAAATAATTACCTATGCCTGAGGACAGTACGCCGATATGCAGCGCCAGTGAACCTATTAGACTGTAAGTCAGAAAAGACTTGAGAGCCTCAACTTCTTTGGAACGTTGCTCGACAGTAATGCCGGAAAAGCTCATAGCTATTGCTACCTATTCTCACTAACTTAGTCATCTTAGAATGTACGGTTACAAATATCAAGTAAAAAATTAAAATTACTTGATATAGCCTTACGGAACCACGTACTAGTAAAAACATCTTTATCAAACTATTAACATCATGGTTTTCAGACAAAATTAATTTTTGTTTCAATTCAATTAAATTAGTTTATATAAAACATACAAACAATTAAATAAAATTCATGATGATTACATTTGAAAAAATTATCATTATATTTTATATTTTATTGAGAATAACTTTCAGCTTTCCGCTAGATTCTGGTAGTCTGATTTTGTACTGTGGATGAGGTTATAGAGGCACTACATGGGAATTCAAAATTTATTTGCAGCAGGTGGTGTGGTCATGTGGCCCCTGTTGGCATTTTCGGTATTGGGTGTGGCACTGATCATTGAGCGGATTCGGTTTTGGGTAAGGATCAATCAGCGTCAAAGCCGTGTGGTGCGAGATGTTTTGAACCTCTACCGACTCGATAATGTTGTCGGTGCAATGGATAAACTTCAGAAAAATGCAGATTTGCCACTCGCCCGGATTTTTCTCGCAGCTTTAGAATTAGAGGAGCCAAATCCAGAGGAATTTCGTTTGGCGTTAGAAAGCGAATCGCAGGCTGAGATTCCTGTGTTAAAACGTTTCCAAAACATTTTTGAGACAATCATTAGTTTGGCACCACTCTTAGGGCTTCTTGGTACAGTATTAGGATTGATCGCCTCCTTTGCCTCCCTAAATGTTGGTGACGTGGGAGGTAGCAAAACAGCTGGTGTTACCTCTGGGATTAGTGAAGCCCTAGTATCAACAGCATCAGGATTGATAGTTGCTATATTCATACTCATGTTTGCCAATACCTTTCGGGGACTGTATCAGCGGCAAATTGCCTTAATTCAGGAGTATGGGGGACAGCTAGAATTACTCTACCGCCGTCGTTATGAAAGAGGAGAAAAAACTTATGCGTCTACCAGATGAACCAGAACTTCCGCTACAGATTAACATTTTGCCGATGATTGACGTGATTTTTGCAATTTTGACATTTTTTATCATGTCAACTCTGTTTTTAACCCGTTCAGAAGGTTTGCCAGTAAATTTACCGAAGGCAGCTACGGCAAAACAACAGCAAGTTCCCTCTAAAATTACGATTACGGTAGATGAACAAGGAGTGGTAAGCCTAAACAAGAAACAAGTTGCAGTTGATGATTTGACACAGCAAGTGCGGACTTTAATTGGTTCAAACTCAGAAATGTTAGTAATTATTAATGCTGATGAAAAAGTTGGTCACGGGAAGGTAGTGGCTGTAATGGATCGGGTACGTGAGGTTCCAGGGGCAAAATTAGCGATCGCTACCCAAAAATAATAAGTATAAATATTACTTATCAATCAAGGCAGAAGGCAGGAGGAAAACTGCCCTCTGCTTCAGTAATAAAGTGAGCAGAGGAGCAAAGGTTTATGTGATGACCACAGGGGCGATGTTTACCATACTGAGTGATAAGTGCTGAATACTATTCTTCTTATACCAATTTAATGTGAAGTTGCACATATCTCGATCCCCCTAAATCCCCCTTAAAAAGGGGGACTTTGATAGATGTTTTTCCAGTTCCCCCCTTTGCAAGCTATCCATTATAAACATCTTTCTTAACAGAAAATTGGACAAAAGCCAGAGATTGTGTATTGTCTATACGAAGAGCCGGAAGCATCGCAAAGTCAGCAAATGGAACAATGGATCACACAGGAACTAGAAAGAACCGAATTAGGTGACACCAGAAGAACCAAACGGTTAATCAAAATAGTCGAAAATTTAAGTGCGAAACCGGAAGCCAGTGTTTTGCAAGCAAGTGAAACATGGGCGCAAACGAAAGCCACCTATGACTTCTGGGATTCACCGTACATCAAACCATCCATGATTAGACAAGGACATATCGATGCGACAGTAGAGCGAATTACCCAACATAGAGTAGTCTTGGCAATACAAGATACCACAGAACTTAACTACACCAGCCACAAAGCTCTATCGGGAACAGGATATCTCGATAGTTCTTATGCCAAAGGGTTAAAAGTCCACTCAGTCTTCACTGTCTCCCCACAGGGAATACCATTGGGCATCATCGAGCAAGATGTGTGGTCAAGAAACGAAGAAGAACTAGGAAAATCTGAACAAAGGAAACAAAAACCGACAAAAGAAAAAAGAAAGTCAAAGATGGCTTGATGCTTTGAAAAAAACTGACTCAATCATTCCCGAATCAGTACAAGTAGTGACGATTGCTGACCGAGAAGCCGATTTTTATGACTTATTTGCTGATGCTCGTCGTCCTGGGTCAGATTTTCTGATTCGAGCTACTCAAAATCGCTGTCTAGTTGGCAGTGAGCAGCATTTATGGTCAACTTTAGAGTCTGTTGAGTCGGTTGGCACAATGACAGTAGAGGTAAAACGCTCTGCGACTCAAACGCCAAGAACAGCCATCTTGAAGATTCGTCATGCCACAATTACCATTGCACCACCGCAGAATCGCCCCAAAACAGAACTTCTAGCACCTAGTGACATTGCAGGCTATTTTAGTCACAGAAGTTGAGCCACCACCAGAGATCGAGCCGATTACCTGGTTACTGCTGACTACCTTAGAGATTACCTGTCTGGAAGATGTTCAGACTGTATGTGCGATGGTATAGTTATCGCTGGTTGATTGAACGTTATCACTATGTTTTAAAAAAGTGGCTGTGGCATTGAGAAGTTACAACTCGAAACTGCCCACAGAATCGAGATGGCTTTGGCTACCTACAGTATCGTTGCTTGGCGTTTGCTGTGGCTGACTTACTTAGCTCGTTTTCAGCCTGATGCTAGTTGTGAACTAGTTTTAGCCACTCATGAGTGGCAAGTCCTCTACACCACTATTCATCATCAACTTTATCCTCATACTACACCACCGACTCTGGCTCAAGTGGTCAATTGGATTGCTCGACTTGGTGGGTTTTTAGGTCGCAAAAGCGATGGCTCTCCAGGTGTAAAAGTTCTCTGGCGTGGATTAAGTCGATTACATGATCTGGTTGAGGGTTGGCTGCTTTGCCAGTCTTTCAATAATTAATTATTGCTCCATCCTATCGTCGGTTTCTGCGGTGTTTTCCTTCTTCCACTACCGATAATTAGTTTTTTACACCAAAGTTGCCATGCGAAAATTTCACTTTTTCAAACTCTGTTGATTCTCGTGCCCATTTTCTCCTGTCACTTGTGATTTTTTGGCTTCCATCCTTCCCTACATAACTACTCTTTTTTGTCAATGTTCTTATTAAGAAAGATGTTTATAATGGATAGCTTAAAAAGGGGGGCTAGGGGGGATCTAATTCTATGCAGCTTCATACAAAATTGGTATTACTCAGCACTCAGCACTCGCAACTCAGCACTCTTCACGAACTGCCCTTACGCATCTGCAACTCTTGAGATATAAGTTTAAGTAATGATTGTTGGTGTGAATGGATAAAAAAGTGGTCACTGTTGAACTCATGTAATGAGAAAGCAGCGATTGTCTGCTCTTGCCATGCTTGCAGCTCCTCATGACTAACTTCTTGGTCTTGCAAACCACCAAAAACAGTAATAGGACACTCCAGTAGTTGTTTTTGAGTGTAAATATAAGTTTCCAGAACGGCAAAATCTGCCCGCAAAATAGGGAGAAACATCTGCATCAGTTCCGTACTCTCTAGTACTGCCTTGGGTGTACCGTTAAGATCGCGTAGCTCGTAAATCAAATCATGATCTGAGAGAATGTGTAGCGGTGGTTTTGTCAGGGGGATTTGGGGGGCGCGACGAGCAGAGATGAAGAGGTGAAAGGGAGCAAGACTATACTGAGAGCAGAGTAGACGTGTCAACTCGAAGCTAACTAATCCACCCATACTATGACCGAAGAAAGCGAATGGCTTGTCTAAATATGGTATAAGAACTGGAGCGATCGCTTCAACTAGAGATTCTAATCGCGTCAATGGTGCTAACTTAATCTGTCTTCCCCGTCCCGGATATTCCACAGCACAGACTTCGACATTACTAGGTAGATTATTAGGCCATGTGCGAAAAATTGCCGAGCTACCACCAGCGTAGCAGAAGCAGAATAAACGCAAGTTGGCTTGAGGATTTGGTTGTGGACAGATAACCCAGGAATTGAAGGTCATTTTTTTTACTCGCAATTTATTGTTTCTTTACTATATAAAGTCGGTTGGATTAAGTGGTCATTTGTCATTTGTCATTGGTGGATACCTCTAATTGGAAACCTGAGTGATATTCCAATACGGTTCGGATAAGAGGTTGTTTGAAAAGTATTGGGCGAATATCCCTCTTCTGTCACTCTCCGAAAACATTTGCCTTTTCTAAAATCTAGAGCTTTTGTATAACAAGCGATTGCGCGATTATTTTCTAATAACAAATACAAGTCCTATTTTTTTCTAATAGTATAGCTTGTATTGATTGCCTCATGAGGCTTCTAGCGATCACTTTCCCGGAAAGTGACAGAAGAGGGATATAATTCAATACAGTTCAGATAAGACCAAAACACTTGTAGAGACGGCGATTTATCGCGTCTCGAAAACCCAAAATTTTTGCCAATAGCCCTTAACCCAAGCATATTGGCATATAATTCGCTACTGGACTAACAAGAACTGAAAGTTTTTAACCCGCGCAGACTGGTTTTGTCTGTGTAGCCGCGACTTCTAATCTTCATAATTTCAGTATTTTTCGCTAGGGTAGAAAAAAGCAACTTTTGATAAACTAAGAGCGCATTTTGGATCAAATGTGTTTTTACTCACTTGCGGCTGGATTTCTTGTTTTTGATGAAAAAACACCTACTAAAAAAATTCAACAGCGAGTTGTACCATGATTGCGACACCTAAATTAAGATACTTAAACTGGGTAAAACAAGGATTCCACCAGCTTAGTATTCGGCAAAAAATTTTTTATGGCTACGGTCTGGCTTTGGGAATTGCAGTTTTGGGAACAACAGCGGGGTTGGTAATAGGCGATCGCTATTTCCAGCAAGCTAAACAACAAATGATCGTGGTTGATGAAGAAGCAAGCTTGTTAAGTAGTTTGCAAGGCGAACTCTTGGAAATACAGATTCACCAACAAGAAATACTGCCTTTTTTGCAGCAGCCGCAATCTTTGCAAAGGGGAGTTGCTGATTTCAAAAGCGATCTAGCGGATGCCGAAACCTTGCTTGCTCAAGCGCAGGAATTTAGTCAAACTATTTCGGAAAGAGATTTACAAGCTCTGTTCACAAAGTATAACAGCACGATAGCCGGATATTTTGAACAATTAAGGTTACTGATTCGGCAAATTTTGCCATTAAGTTCACAGCCATCGGGAGCTACAAAAGCGCAGCAATTAATCTCGAAATTCAGTCAAAGTCAGGATGCTCTCAAATTTTATCAATTTGCCCATGAGTTAACCGACTTTGCCAAAACGCTTCAAAAACGGCAAGATGAGGCTCATTTAGCTCAAGAACAGGCTGCGTTAATCCAAGCTCAGATTATTATTGTTAGTATGCTGCTGTCAGTGGCGATCGCTGCCATCCTAGCTTTCTACACAAGTACAATCATCGCCTATCCCATTAATGCGGTGACGAATATTGCCCAAAGAGTTACCCAAGAAGCTAATTTTGACTTGCAAGCACCTGTAATGACACAAGATGAAGTCGGAGCGTTAACTAGCTCCCTCAATCAACTTATTCATCAGGTGAAGCACCTTTTAGAAGAACAACAAGCCGAGTCCCAAGTCCGACTCATTCAAAGTGAGAAAATGTCTAGCTTAGGACGGATGCTGGCTGGTGTCGCCCACGAAATTAATAATCCGATAAATTTCATTTCTGGAAACCTCGTACACGCGAAAACCTATACTGACGATCTATTAGCGCTACTGCAAACATACAAAGCCGAAGTTCCTCACCCTTCGCCTGCGGTGCAAACATTAGCAGAAGAAATTGATTTAGAATTTTTGGAAGCAGATTTACCAAAACTCTTCAACTCAATGACAGTTGGCGCTGACCGCACGCGAGAAATTGTGCGGAGTTTGAAAGATTTCTCTCGTTTAGATGACGGGGAAGTGCAGTTAGTAGAGCTACACGCTTGTCTAGATAGTACGTTGTTGATTCTGAACAATCGGCTGAAAAATGGGATTAGCCTTGTTCGCAATTATGGAGAGATTCCACCGATTCCAGGCTATACAGGTTTACTTTATCAGGTATTTATGAATCTTCTCAGCAATGCCATCGATGCATTAGAGGAAAAATTGGCTGAAAATCCCGAATTTTTACCCGAAGTCACCATTATCACAGAATGCTGGCAGAATGATTTAGCGATCGTGCGAATTGTGGATAATGGCCCTGGTATTTCACCAGAAAATCAGCAAAAGATATTTGAAACATTTTTTACAACCAAACCACGCGGTATTGGTACAGGTTTGGGACTAGCGATCGCATATCAGATTGTGGTAGAAAAACATCAAGGTAAAATTACTTGCAAATCTGAGCTAAATCAAGGAACAGAGTTTGTGTTGGCTTTACCAATTTCTCATCCTTAAGCTAGTAGCTTTCAAAATTTTATTCGTTCATTATGAAGCTTGCGTGTCCTCATGTTTTAGGAGACTGACGCAAGTCTGCCTACACATAAAGACTCTAAGCTAGTTTTAGCAAGCTTTTTGAGAACAAAGGAAAAAACAAACTTATGGGACTTTTCGATCAAATCCTCGGTGCCGTCGCTAATCCCAATCAACAGGGCAGTTTAGGTCAGTTGGGAAGTATTGTTAACACTGTACAACAGTTGAGCGATCGTACAGGTGCAGACCCATCTACCATCCAATCAGTTTTGTCAATTGTGGGTGGTCAAGTGCGTTCTGCTTTACAACAAAAGCAAGCCACTGATGGGAATGAAGCTGCACAAACTCTAGTGAATCAATATGCTGGAACTTCTCCTAACCCCCAAGCCGTCAATTCGCTATTTTCTCCTCAGATACAACAACAGGTAGCTCAGATTGCTGCCCAACGCACTGGGTTAGATGCAGGGATAGTTCAACAATTGCTACCTTTAGCCGTACCTTTGGTACTGAATTTTTTGCAATCAGGTGCCAATGCTCAAAATCCCCAAGCTGGCGGAAATTCTGTACTGAATTCCTTCTTAGATGCTGACGGCGATGGTGATGTCGATATTGCTGATGCCATCCAAATGGCTAGTCGATACATCAAACGGTAACACTTTTCTCCACTCCCCACTCCCTTCTGATAAGCTAGACATCGGCAATTAGGCCTTGCTAGATTCCTAGCTAAGACATAGGCTGAGAAGATGGGAAATTTGCCAATATAAATCAGACAGTCTATGGCTAAACTTTTTGACTGTATTACTGAGGAACTGCAAGACTTTATTGTTGCCCAACACCTTTTCTTTGTTGGCTCTGCACCATTAAGTCCTACGGGCCATATTAACCTGTCTCCTAAAGGTCTGGATTGCTTTCGCATCTTCTCTCCCAACCGAGTAGGTTACGTAGACCTCACAGGCAATGCTAACGAAACATCCGCCCATTTGGAAGAAAATGGGCGGATAACCTTTATGTTTTGCGCCTTTGAGGAACCTCCCTGTATCCTGCGTCTTTACGGTCAAGGAAGCACGATTCTACCGAGTTCTCCAGACTGGAACTCTCTGTACTCTCAGTTTTTGCCGATACCTGGAACTCGTCAAATTATCGTTGCTGATATTGAAAAAATACAAATATCCTGTGGTTTTGGTGTACCACTCTATGAATATCGAGGTCAGCGCCAGACTCTATTAAACTGGGCTAATAAAAAAGGCGAAGAGGGAGTTAGAGAATATCAACAGCAGAAAAATCTCGTCAGCATTGACGGTTTACCAACACCACTGAGTAAACTAACCTGAAAGTTTGTTGCTTGTAAGGTGGGAACTAGAATGCCTACTCTACTGTAATACTTAGACCATCTAAGCGACACAATTTTACTTTATTGATGAGCTTTGCACCTATTTTTTCATAAAAATTGATTCCACCTTCGTTAGATACAGCTACAGTCCAATCAATTCTGCCGCAACCTTTTTCCTGTCCAATCTGGCGCAAGCGTAGCATTAACGCCTGACCAACTCGGTGGCTTCGATATTCAGCTTTGACATATAAATCATCAAGCCAAATTCCAGGTTTGGCTAAAAAAGTTGAATAGATAAAGTGATAGGTTGCCAACCCAATAATATCCCCATCAACTTCAGCCAAAAGAACAAAAGCAAGGGGTTTTTCTCCAAACAAATCAATTTCTAACTTTTGAGGAGTTGCTTCTACAGATTCAAGACAACCATCAAATTCAGCTTTTAAATGAATCAATTCCATTATGGCAGGAATATCTCTTTGATTTGCATCTCGAATTAAAATATTTCTACCCTTCATGTTCTTCTTATTTGCTATTTATCTAAAACTCGTATTGAGAGATAATTTCTGTCTCACTCTTTGCTGCATTTATCCACTCTTGCATTGCTGGAAGTGCCAAAACTGTCTCAACATAATCTCTAGAAATATTATCTAACTGCACATCATAGGTGACAAACCGCAGAACAACTGGAGCAAAAAACGCATCTGCAATAGTGAACTTGCCAAACAATAAATTGCCACCAGCCCCAAATTTTTGACGTGATTCTTTCCAGATACTAGTAATGCGGTCAATATCTTGTTGTACACCAGAAACTAAACCTTTACCAGGATATTTAGTACGGCAGTTCATTGGCATATTCTGACGCAAATTTTGAAACCCTGAGTGCATTTCCGCACTGATGGAACGGGCTAATGCCCTTGCATATTTATCCTCTGGCCACCATTGCAAAGTTGGAAACGTTTCAGCTAGATATTCACAAATAGCAAGAGAATCCCACACGGTTTGTGTATCGTGCAATAATACAGGTACTTTTCCTGATGACGAGTATTGCTGAATTTTCGATGAAAAATCTCGGTTGTTGTAGAGAGGAATCCGAATCTCATTGAATTCCAAACCGAATTGCTTCATCGCTAACCAAGGACGAAGTGACCAAGATGAATAATTTTTGTTGCCAATTACTAAAGTAAGTTGCGTCATTTTTTTTTAATATCTATAAAGCTGTTCAATCCACAGACACACATCAGCTTGAGAACCTGAAGAAAAAGATTTTCCCGTAGCAGGATCGTAAGCTTGCCAATAAATATTACCGTGGCGGTCAACCTTTTGCCAAACTTGTAATTCGTTAGGATTTTCTAGGAGTTTTTTGAGAAATTTTTCCCAGAAACTATGCAGAGATTGCCATAAATTTGAGTTATTTGTTTTCTGGGATAACGAACTACAATTTATTTCTATATCTTCTGTTGGTAGACACCTAATGTGATTATTCATAGAATTGTTTCTGAAAGTTGCTCAGTAAATAAAACAGTAGCAACATCTCAGTTAGGAATCAAATCATGGCTTGCATAGGTTCTATAAATGGGATTTATAGATATGAAAAGTCACTAATTCAACCTTTTTGTCACAATAAAGTCAGGATGTGTATACCCTTGTTTTAATCAATTGCCCATGAAATTATCCCAACTCCGAGCCATAGTTGCAGTAGCAGATCGTGGTAACTTTAGTGAGGCAGCCTTAGAATTGCAGCTTTCCCAACCTGCGATTAGTCATGCCATTGCCACCCTAGAAGAAGAACTGGGTGTGCCTTTATTTGCCAGAGGTCGTCACGGTGCGGTGCTGACACCGGCTGGAGAGCGGATTTTGTATCATGCACGTCAAGCAATGCAGCATATAGAGATGATGCAACACGAAGCAAACCTGCATAAAGGTTTACACGGTGGTCATGTGCGAATTGCGGCTTTTCGGAGTGTCGCCACCCATCTATTACCAAAAGCAATAGCCCAATTTCACGATCAATTCCCAGAAATTGCTGTCACAATCATAGAATGCTCTGCTTTCACGCATGTAGAACAGTGTTTGCGTGATGGACGTGCCGATATTGGTATTACTTGTCTACCAACTGGTGAGGAATTTGAAACCTGGGAAATTTTTCGGGATGAATATGTAGCTTTACTACCACCACATACCAAAATTAGCAGTCCGAAAATTACGTGGGAAGACATAGCAGCCTATCCGCCGGTTTTGCTTCCTTGTACACCCTGTGGACGCATTCTTCACAGCCACCTGAAGACTTTGGCAATTCCAATCAATACTGCTAGCGACATTCAAGAAGATTCCACAGTCGTTAGCATGGTAAATCAAGGACTCAGAGCAGCTATTATGCCCCGTTTAGCAGCTGTACCCATTCCCCCAAAGGTTCAGGTATATAGTTTACCTGCACCACTTGAAAGAGTTATTGCAACTGCAATTCTATCTAATGTTCTCCAAGTACCTGCGGTGTTCACATTTCTGGAGATGTTGAGAAAATTTGACTTTTATAGTTTAGCTAAATTCGCTTATTGATCACATATAGGACTCATATTTGATTGCTGAAAAAACTCCGTAAAACTAAAAAACTCTTCTTGCCTATTGCCTTCTTTCCTATTGCCTTCTTTCCTATTGCCTTCTTGCCTATTGCCTATTGCCTATTGCCTGTCTATGCAACTCAATTCAAAAATCAAAGCAGATTCCTATACGAATTACGAATTAGTTAAACCAATGCCTCCTTTAGCGAATTCTTCAACAGTTTTTTGTGAAAATTCATGAGTTGCGATCGCCTGCAACATTGCTAGTGGTAAAGTCAGATGATGCGCCCCAGCTTGCAATGATGCGGCTGCTTCTTCAGGAGATTTGATACTAGCTGCCAAGATTTCCGTATCACTGCCTTTGAGTACGCTAGCCATATCCCGCACCAAAGCAATACCATCACCTAATAACCGAGTAGCTCGATTTACATAAGCTATGGCAATTTTAGCTCCTGCTTCTCGTGCTACTGCTGCCTGTGCTGCACTGTAAATCGCTGTCACTGAACAGGTAATTTCTGGCGATAGACTCGCCACCACTTCAAAACCTAACGGTGTTGCGGGAATCTTCAAAATTGTTTGTGAACCAATAATCTCGAAAGCTTTTCTACCTTCAGCTAGCATCCCAGCTTTATCAGATGCCATAAGTTGATAGTATAACGGGCCAGAAGTCAAGGCAACCAATTTTTTCAGCGTGGTTTCTGGTGGAGTATCGCTTTGAGACAACAGCGTGGGATTTGTTGTAATACCTTTCACCCATCCCCAAAGCTTAACAACTTCAGCTTCCGATGCGATCGCTGAGTCCAAATATAGTGCCATAATTTTTCCTAAATGATTGTTAAAATTAATTTACCAGATGTGCAACTTAGACTTTCTTACCTATCAAAATATTCTGTACTATTTCCTAGCCCTTAGCATACTATAGGAATCATATTTGATTTTTGAAAAACACCGTACAACTCAAAAAGTCTATTGCCGCCGACACAAGTCAGTTCAAAAATCAAAGCAGATTTCTATATTGATTCAGGACTGCCATCCGGGAGCAGAAACACCGGGCGATTGGAAATCGCGGTTACACAAACGAAGTCCGCCTGCGTGGACTTTCTGAAACCTGCGTAGGCGGGTTTTGTTTGTATAGCCCCAGACTTCTAGTCTGAGGGCAATCTGCTTAATTTATTATTGATTATTACTGTTCCCTGTTGGGGAAATTTTATCGTAAAACTTGTTCCACCTCCTACCTCAGTATCTACATAAATTTCTCCGTGATGTATTTCTAAGCATTTTTTCACCACAGCCAGTCCTAGTCCACTGCCAACTATCTTGCCTACATTATTAGCACGATGAAAAGGCTCAAATAAATGCTGATGAAATTCTGAAGGAATTCCTATACCATTATCTTTGACTTGGAAAATTATTGCGTGTGGTTCACAACTAAGAATTAGAAAAATCCTTCCCTCTGGAGGTGAATATTTCATCGCATTTGAGAGTAAATTAGTCAAAATAGAATACAGTATATTTTCATCTAATTTGGCATGAGTACAGTTACCTTGACTGATAAATTTAATAGTATGCTGCTGTTGATTACAAAATTGGAGGTCTTCTATTAAATTAATGCAAAATGCTTCCAAATCCATCAGTTCTGGATGAAATTCCAATTTACCAGCTTCTGCCCTAGTCAAAGTTAAAATATCGGTTAGTAACTGGTTCATTGACCTAGCTGAAGATTGAATGCGATACAGATTTTTAAGTTTCTTCTCTTCTGTCCACTGCTGATTACTTTGAGCCAATAGTTGAGCCGACCCCAATATAATACTCAATGGTGTACGAAATTCATGGGATACCATTGAAAAAAAACGCAACTTCAATTCACTAAGTTCTTTTTCTTGAGCTAGAGTTTTTTGAATAGTTTCTGCTTGCTGGCGCTTAACTAATTGTTGATAAAGCAAAGCATAAACCCCTAGTAAAATAGCAAAACTCAAGAAAGTACCGAGGAATTCAATCAACATCCGGTTGCGGATATTATCTTGAGAATCTCTGACCGAAATTTGCAATAACTGTTCCTCTCTAGCTTGCATTTGGGTAAGTATTTCACGGATTTGATTACGGTTTTGGTTGCCTTGAATAATTAAAGGTGCTTGAATGGCAAAGCTTGATTTACCTACTTTTTTGAGGTTAATTGACTGTTTAGATAACTCAACTCTTTGAGTAATGAAGAATTTTAGCTTCGTTAGTTGCTGCTGTTGAGAGGAGTCATCAGCAAGTTGTTGCTGCAACTTTTGGACTTTGGCATCTAGGCTTTGCATTGCCTGATAGTAACGTTTGAGTTCTGATTGCTCTCCATATAGGATATAACCCCTACGTCCTGCTTCTGCATCGGTTAGTGTAGCAAAGATGTCGATAATATTTTTCATTACCTCATGCGTATCCTTCACTTGATTGCTACTTGCAATTAGCTGAGTAGCATTTTGGTAAGAAATAAGACTAGCTGTACCCATTAATAATAAACACAAGCCAAAAGCAGAGGCAATCCATTTCCTTTCCAGCGACCATTTCATAGAAAAAATCAATTAATGGTTCAGAGTCCATATCTTATCCAAGACCTTACATCAAAGTAAATATTTTCCAACAGAAGCCTAGTACCGCAAGGCGGAATTAAAACAATTCGCAATTCGCAATTCGCAATTACGTTTTGTGACGGGGATTTAGACCCCGACACAAAACGCTCTGCTTGATAGAAGCAGGGGACTTAAACCCCAAACTTTGTTAAAAATTAAAAATTAAAAATTAAAAATGAAGACAGCGTAAGGGTTTTTTTGATTGGAAATGGGTGGTTTCTTTCCGCCGTGCTGTACTAGTTCAGAATTACTTTTATTACTAACCGATTTTTACCCGATTTTTGCCTTTTATCTCCACAACTAGTTGTTAAAATTTTATATAAAATCAATTTCCTTGCACTAAAATGTCTCCAAATAAATTTAATTGTTTGTTTGGAGAATTTTAATTTTATATATTTCCTCGCCCAAAATCAAATTGAAAGTATTAAGGTTGGATATTGGGATTCATCCTAGTTTTTTAATTCACGAATATTCTAACAATGCGGATTTTGGTAGTTGATGATGATGTGCAGCTAGCAGAAATGCTAATGGAAGCCCTAACAGACCGTCAATATGTGGTAGATTTGGCTCAAGATAGAGAACAAGCGTGGGATTGCATCAAAGTCTTGGAATATGATTTAGTGGTGCTAGATATTACCTTACCCAAGTTAGATGGTGTGAGTTTTTGTCAACGCTTGCGATCGCCTATTGGGGAGCGTAGCCTGTCGCACAATCGCACAATACCTGTACTCATGTTAACAGCACGCGATACCCTTGGTGAGAAAATTACCGGGTTGGATGCTGGAGCAGATGATTTTATTGAGACAGTTCATGGATTGGGCTATCGCTTAAAGCAGCTTTAAAAAACTAACCGATTTCTACCTTATATTTGCCCATTATCTCCACAATTGATTGTTAGACTGCAATTAAATTACTGAAATTAACCTCATTACACTACCAGTTCTCCAAATCGATTTAATTATTGACTTGGAGAATTTTAATTTTGACCTCCGCTAACACACCACAACCTTAGAATGCTACCTTATGCTATCGCTAACATAGCCTAAGTGAATTTCAAAAATAAAAAACTAGTCTTAATATATAAGAATCCGCTTTGATTTATGAAATTATTTGCGTAGGTAGGGAATAGGCAACACGCTTCTTCAAGTTGTACTGAATTTTTTCAAAAATCAAATAGGAATCCTATAGAGATTTATTTAGTTAGATAGCATTACTTTTTTAATCACCGATTTTCCCCCATTTCTAACCGATATTTTAACTTTTAAGCGTAATATATCAGAACAAAAGTACGTTGGGAAGTTTATTTGAAATTTAAGGATATTTTTATGTCTCGTTTTTCAGTGGACAAAATACTTGCAGACTTCAAAGAACAACAACGCATTGAAACTTTGGTGAACGACCTGGGATTGGAAGCCGTTACAGTTTTCACTGGACGAATTTCTCAAGCGTTGTTACCTGCTTACTATGCCGCAGGGGATATCTGCGTTGTACCAAGTTACTACGAACCTTTTGGTTTAGTGGCGATTGAAGCAATGGCAGCCGGAACACCCGTAATTGCTAGTAATGTGGGAGGATTGCAGCATACGTTAGTGCATGGTGAAACCGGATTTTTAGTTCCTCCTCGTGATTCTAAAGCATTGGCGATCGCGATTCATAGTCTATTACAAAACCCAACTCTAAAACAAAGCTATGGCAATGCTGCACAAAATTGGGTTCAGTCTCGTTTTAGCACTCAGGGAGTTGCCACCCAAGTTCACGAACTCTATCAATCTTTGACACTTGATACATTTGTTCAAGAAATTATTCAAACTAAAAAGTTAACTCCAGATTTGGAAAGACAAATCCAAAATTTATTGAAGTCGAAAGCTTTGAAATCCAATGAAATTAAAGCTTTAGAAAAATTGATTGACTCTTTTTCTAATGGCATTGTCCAGTGGGCAACCAGTTAAATGAAATCATATTTCCTGCAAAATCACATTAGGGAAATGATTCTCGAAAAATCATTGAGCAAGACGTACATATCAAACATTCTTGTATTTAATACCAATTAAATTAATGATTGCAACACATCCTTAGATTGGGTAATGACGCGATTCATCGCGTCTCTACAAATGGTCTATTTGTCGCATTCTTTTTTCAAATTGGTATAACAATACTCAAATCTCGATTTTTGGAAAAAATAAGGTGCGTTATATCTCTTCATAACGCACCATTTATTAGCAGTTCCAGATTAATAAATCCACATTCCTTATTCTTCTGGCTCTAAATCAACTTCTTCCTCTTCATCTTCTTCACTGGCTTTAGCTACAGAGTTAGCAGAAACAACAGCGCCTTTATCTAGCTTTTCACGCACCAGTTTCTTAATTTCTTCAGCAAATTCCGGCTTTTCTTCTAGATACTTAATGGCGTTGTCCCGTCCTTGGGAGATATTATCGCCATTGTAACTATACCAAGCCCCCTTGCGGACGATAATGGAAGTTTCTTCTGCCAAGTCTACAATACAACCCAAGGTAGAAATGCCTTTACCAAAGATAATATCGAATTCCGCTATTCTGAACGGCGGCGCTACCTTATTTTTAGCGACTTTGACTTTAACGCGATTACCAAATTCATCTGTACCTTTCTTCAAGGTTTGAATTCGACGAATATCCAAGCGCACCGAAGCGTAAAATTTCAATGCGTTACCACCAGTAGTAGTTTCTGGGCTACCGTAGGTAACACCGATTTTTTGCCGCAACTGGTTAATGAAAATTACTGTACAACCAGATTTACCAATGTTGCCCGTAATTTTACGCAAGGCTTGGCTCATCAACCGCGCTTGCAAACCAACGTGAATATCACCCATATCGCCTTCAATTTCAGCACGGGGAACCAGTGCTGCTACTGAGTCAATTACTACAATATCAACCGCAGCAGAGCGCACAAGCTGATCAACAATTTCCAAAGCTGATTCACCCGTATCTGGCTGGGAAATCAGCAAATTGTCAATATCTACACCCAATGCCGCAGCATAAGTAGGATCAAGGGCGTGTTCTGCATCAACAAAGGCAGCAATACCGCCATTTCTCTGCACTTCGGCGAGTGCATGTAGCGCTACTGTGGTTTTACCGGAACTTTCCGGCCCATAAATTTCAATTACCCGCCCCTTGGGTAAACCACCACCCAATGCTAAATCTAGGGTAAGCGCTCCACTAGAAATCGTTTCCACCCGCATCCGGGTAGCATCGCCCAGGCGCATGATTGCCCCTTTACCAAAGCTGCGCTCAATCTGGTTTAGCACCATAGTCAGTGCTTTTTGCTTGCCGGAAGTATCGGTGTTGATAGCCATTTCTGCCTCTAATGCCTCTAATCTAAATATATGGTTTTAAGGAGTGTTGGTTTCGGAGCTTGAGTAGAACAGATATACTATTTTAACCAGAAAATTCTGGAATAGGACTTCTCAAATCAAAAAAGGGTGTGACAAGATCGTAACTTGATCGCTACCAGATTAGGGTAGTTTTGCACAATGATACCAACTTGCATTCAGAGATAGCTTTTTTTGGCTGGGTAAGCAAGAGTTTTCAAAGAAAAAATAAATTAGCTAAACAACACTGTCAGTACAACCGGACTCGTGAGCATTTGCGGAGGTTGCTCAATTAGGAGCGATCACTAATGTAAATCAGTATATCATCAACAGCGGCTTCATTATTAAGTAGCTGCTAGACTACACAAATATTACTTTAGAGTTCATTTATTCTCGTATGTACACTTATAAACTAACCCGCATTGTATTCAATGACGGCTCAGAAATCCGACCAGGAAACATGACCGTCATAATTAAAAAGGACTATTCATCAATCCGTGTGGTGAGTTAGAGTCAATGCTGACACAACAGGGTATTCAATACACGACTGACAAAAGAGGATGGATTACACAAGCTTTGCAACTGCTATCTAGGCTTGAAGTTAATGAAACTGAATATCCTTGGCGATTTATCAAAGCAATCCAAGAGCATCTTGTGGGCATAAAGACTCAATAAGGCTTTTGGTAGCAAGATACCCAGACTACTAGAGCTACGTTGGGGCAATTCTAGCAGGGCGATCGCATTTATATAATAATCAAAGTCGGCCCATCTCTTGCAAGGTTTTGATATGCTGTTCAGAATCATCTACAGGTTAAGCCAAAATTGAGATGAGAAGATTTATCTGCTAGAATATAGTCAAAATGTTTAAAATAGTCAAAACATATATGCAGACCTATACTCTCACAGATGCTCGTAACAAACACGGTGAGGTTTTTGATAAGGCTGCTACTGAGCCAGTTCTACTAACTAAGCAATCACGGCCTAGCCATGTGATTATCTCAGCAGAGAGCTACCAAAAATTAATTAATCGGTTGGAAGAATTAGAGGATATGGTTTTTGGTCAAGCTGCTGAAGTTGCTCTGAGTCAGTCCAAAATGATTGGTACAGAGGCTTTTACATCTGCATTAGAGCATTTAGCTAATGGCGAAGCTTGATGGTCTAGCAACTGTTCTTGATTTTCTGAACGGTTTACAGCCTAAAATAGCAGCCCAGATTGCAAAAAAGGTTTTGGCTTTGAATGTTGAGCCTTTACCTGCTGATAGTGAGCAGCTATCTGGTTATCAGGGTTTATATCGAGTTGATAGTGGTGAATATCGAATTATTTACAGGTATTTTCCCGATCAAGATTTAATAGAAGTGATTTTAGTCGGTAAGCGCAATGATGATGATGTCTACAAAAGATTGAAGCGTTTACTGGGTTAACCTTTGGTTTTCATTAAAATGCTAGAATCTCTCCAGCACAAATGCTTTCAGGCATCTTTGATGACTTTCGACCTTCCCGACTCTCTGATTCTTGACACAGCGCTTTCAGTATCTGGATTAACTGACTATATCCGCTTGCTGTTAGAGCAAGATGAACAATTGCGGCAAGTTTGGGTAACTGGCGAAGTTTCTAGTGCTAACCACCATCGGAGTGGGTTATTTTTTACGCTGCAAGATACCGATCGCACCGCCGGAATTAAGTGTGTGGTATGGAATAGCCAATTGCCAAAACTCACCCAAATGCCAGTTGCCGGTGAGCAAATAATTATTTTGGGTAGTATTCGCCTATATCCACAACGGGGAGAGTATCAGTTATCAGTTTGGCAGACTTTACCTGCTGGTGTTGGCTTACAGGCGTTGCGGTATCAACAACTCAAAAATCGCTTGCTGGCTGAGGGATTGTTCGACGCGCAAAGAAAGCGATCGCTCCCCATCCATCCCCAAACGATCGCTGTTGTCACTTCACCAACGGCTGCTGCTTGGGGTGATATTCAAAAAACCCTCAAACAAAGGTATCCAGGTTTACACGTTTTATTTTCTCCCGCTACAGTACAAGGTGAGCAAGCACCGGAATCTATCGTCAAGGCAATTGAGCGGGTGGAAAGAGATGGCCGCGCCGAAGTGTTAATTTTATCGCGGGGTGGTGGCGCGGTGGAAGAGTTGGCTTGTTTTAATGACGAACGAGTGGTGCGATCGCTGGCTAGTTGTTCTATTCCTGTAATTACTGGGATTGGCCATCAACGAGATGAATCTTTAGCAGATTTAGTCGCAGATGTATGTGTGCATACACCCACTGCGGCGGCGGAAATGGTTGTGCCAGCACTTTCAGAGTTGTATACTGAACATCGGCAAAGAGTTGTCGCTTTACATGAGGCGGTGCATGGCTTTAGGGAAAATGCTGAGAATAAACTGCAAGTATTACGTAATCGTTTGCGACGTTTGCGGTTAGATCGACAAGTGCAGCAGGAGGTGGAAAAGCTAGCTTGGAAGCGTCAGCATTTGGTGCAAATTACGACAGGGCGATCGCACCAAGCAACGCAGCATTTAGAATTATTGCGGCAGAAGTTGGCAACTCTTGACCCGAAAGCGGTGTTACAGCGTGGTTATGCAGTGGTGAGGCGGGAAGATGGGGCGATCGCACGTTCGGCGGCGGAGTTGGCTGTGGGGGAAGAGTTAATGATTCAGTTGGGGCAAGGTAGCGTTAAAGTGAAGGTTATGGAAATAAACGAACCGCAGAGGCGCAGAGGACGCAGAGAGTTGAATGGTTAAACGTAAGGGTGCTTCTAGTTCTGAGGAAGGTTGGAATTATGAGGCGAAGGTTGCTGAGATAGAGGGAATTATTACTCGCATTGAGGCGGGTGAGTTAGAATTGGAAGCTGTGTTTGACCAATTTGCAACTGCTGTGGAATATTTGCGTCAGTGCGAAGGTTTTTTGCAGCAGCGACAACAGCAGGTGGATTTGTTGATTGAAACATTAAGCCAAGAGTAGAAGCCAGAGTTTCTAGTGTAAGTTCAATTAGTCATTTCTGATTTATGCCAGAGTTCTAATGAGGAGTTGGAGAAACTGAGAATGACTGATGAAATCATTGATTTGACAAACTGCGATCGCGAACCAATCCACATTCCCAGTTTGATCCAGCCTCACGGGGTTTTACTAGTTTTGCAAGATCCCACCCTGGAAATCCTTCAGGTGAGCAGCAACAGTCAGGAAGTTGTTGGTTTTCAACCTGATGAATTACTCGGCAAGCCGTTGTCAGATTTACTTGATATCAAGCAGATAAAGCTGATTAAAGAATGTCTGACGGAGGATTTTGAGAGCGTTAATCCCTTAAATCTGTCCATTAAACATCATAATAAATTAATTCATTTTGATGGCATTGTTCATCATTTAGATAATATTATTATTCTAGAATTAGAGCCGAAAAAAGCGAAGGAGAAAACAGGTTTTTTTGACTTCTATCAACAGGTAAGAGGAACCATCACCCGCATTCAGAAAGCACTAACGCTGCTAGAAATGTGCCAAATTGTGGTAAAAGAAGTCCGGCGAATTACTGGCTTCGAGCGCGTCATGGTCTATCGATTCGATCGGGAAGGGGCAGGCTGTGTGATCGCTGAAGACACCAATCACGAAACGCCTTATTTGGATTTACACTATCCGCCTTCTGATATTCCCAAGCAAGCCCGACAGCTATACACCCTTAATTGGCTGCGGCTGATTCCAGATGCCAGCTACCAGCCTGTCACCTTAATTCCAGCGAACAATCCTTTAACAAATCAACCGTTGGATCTCAGTCTCTCGGTGTTGCGGAGTGTTTCTCCAATTCATCTAGAGTACCTGCAAAATATGGGCGTGACTGCCTCTATGTCTATTTCTCTGATGCAGGATCAAAAGCTTTGGGGATTGATTGCCTGTCACCATTCGTCACCCAAATATATTTCTTACAATATCCGCACTATCTGCGAGTTCATTGGACAGGTGATGTCTGTGGAACTGGCAAATAAAGAAGCAAGTGAAGATATTGATTACAAAAGTCAATTAAAGTCATTACAAACGCAATTTGTGGAAAGCTTGTCTCAGGCTGAGTATTTCCTGGATGGCATGGTGCAACTGAAATCTCAATTACTCAATCTGGTCAGCGCCACGGGAGCGGTGATATGTAGTGGCGACCAGTATATTCGAGTGGGTCAAACGCCATCGGAATCAGAGGTTCACGCTTTACTTGATTGGATTAAACCTCAACTGCATCATAACTTGTTTGAGACGCGATCGCTCACGAAAAATTACCCTGCTGCCGAATCATTTAAAGCGATCGCTAGTGGCGTTTTAGCCCTGGAAATTTCCAAAGTTCACCACAATTACATTCTCTGGTTTCGTCCAGAGGTAATTCAAACGGTGAATTGGGGCGGCAACCCCAACAAGCCTGTGGAAGTTTTCTCAGATGGCAGTTTAAGAATGTCTCCTCGCAAATCCTTTGAATTATGGCAAGAAACGGTGCAAGGATCTGCCCTACCCTGGAAACCTTGTGAAATTGAGGCGGTTACTGAACTGCGAAGTCTAGTTGTGGGCGTTGTATTGCGACAGGCAGACAAACTAGCATCGATGAATTTTGAATTACAACGGAGTAACGAAGAACTTGATTCTTTCGCTTATGTTGCCTCCCATGACCTCAAAGAACCGCTACGGGGCATTCACAACTACGCTAACTTCTTAATGGAAGACTATGCAGACGTACTGGATGATGACGGGATTGGGAAACTGCAAACCCTGGTACGGCTGACACAGCGAATGGAAGACCTGATCAATTCCCTCCTCCATTTCTCGCGGTTGGGACGCGCCGAACTGAGCCGGCAACCAGTGAATTTAAACGAGTTAGTGCAGCAGGTAATCACCACTTTGACCATTTCCCGACCGCAGAGTGAAGTTGAGTTTCGCATTCCTCAACCCCTGAAAAGCGTTCAAGGCGATCGCGCTCAGATTAATGAACTCTTCAGCAACCTGATTAGCAACGCTATTAAGTACAACGATAAACCCCAGAAGTGGGTCGAAATTGGTTTTATTGAAGGCAATGGCGAAAGAAAACTTGCTTCTACTTCTCTAACTTTCTACGTTCGTGATAACGGCATTGGCATCTCTCAAGAGCATCTCGACAAAATCTTTCAAATCTTCCGCCGCTTACATGGACGGGATGACTTTGGCGGTGGGACTGGCGTAGGGTTAACCATTGCCCGCAAAATTGTGGAACGTCACGGTGGTAGAATCTGGGTGGAATCTACACCAACTATTGGTAGTACGTTTTACTTCACCCTGTCAGCGGAGGCAAATACATGACTCGGATTTCAGCCTTCCCGATGCAGGAAACCCCACTACTTTTAATTGTCGAGGATAGCAACGAAGACTTTGAGGCACTGCAAAGATTTCTAGGGCGTTCTACCATTGCGATCGCTATTCAGAGGTGTGTAAATGGGGAACAAGCCTTGGCGTTTCTTTATCGCACTGGCAGCTATGTGGAGCGCGAAAAGTCGCCCCGTCCTGGCTTGATTGTGCTTGACTTGAACCTGCCCGGAACCGATGGACGAGAAGTGTTACGCCGGATTAAACAGGATGACAACTTGAAGATGATTCCGGTGGTGGTGTTTACTACCTCTAACAATCCTAAAGATATTGAAGTATGTTATCAATATGGTGTCAACAGCTACATTGTTAAGCCAATCAATTTTACTCAACTGAAACGAGATATTCAGATGCTTGTGGAATATTGGTTTGAAGTGACGACGCTGCCTGATTATCCCAAGGATTAGTCATGAGTCAGAGATGGCGCACTGTCTTAATTATCGATGATTCCCCAGAAGATCGAGAACTTTATCGGCGGTATTTACTGCGTGACCAGGAATATTCCCATACCATTTTAGAGGCGACACTAGGTAAACAAGGTCTGGAACTTTGGCAGCAACATCAGCCAGATGTGGTTTTACTTGATTATCGACTGCCCGATTTGGATGGACTGGAATTTCTAGCTCGGTTACAATCCTGCCTGCAACAGCCATGTTTCCCGGTGATTATGGTAACAGGACAGGGCAATGAAGCGATCGCAGTTCAGGCGATGAAAGCCGGCGCACAAGATTATCTAGTTAAAGGGCAAATTACCTCACAAGGGTTACACCTGGCAATGAATCGAGCGATCGCCAGCGTGCAGATGCGTACCCAACTGCAACAGCAAATTGAACGAGAACGCTTGACTAGACAAATCAGCCAGCAAATTCACCAATCACTGGAACTAGATCAAATTCTCCAAACCACTGTAACTGAGGTGCGCCAGTTTCTCCAGACCGATCGCGTCATCGTTTTTCAGTTAGATGCTGACGGAAATGGCATCGTTGTCGCCGAATCTGTTGTCGGAGAATGGCGAGCAGTCCTGTCGGCTAAAATCTATGACCCTTGCTTTGCCGAAAGTTGTATAGAACGCTATCAGCAAGGGCGGGTAATGGCAAAATCTGATATTTATGACGGCAGTCTTGCTTCCTGTCATGTGGAATTTCTCGCACAGTTTCAGGTAAGGGCAAATTTAGTTGTCCCCATTCTGCGAGATGACCAATTGTGGGGACTTTTGATTGCCCATCATTGTATCGCTCCGCGATCGTGGCAGTTGATGGAAATTGAATTACTCCAACAACTTGCAGTTCACCTGGGAATTGCTCTCCAGCAAGCTAATGCTTATGCCCAACTAGAGCAGCAGAGTGAAGCCCGTTATCGTGCCATTGTTGAAGATCAAACAGAATTGATTGCCCGGTATTTACCAGATAGCACCATTGAGTTTGTTAATAGCGCCTATTGTCGTTACTTTGGGCTAAAACCAGAGGAAATTCTTGGTAAGAGTTTTCAACCTGTGATTTTTGCAGAGGATCGGGAAATGGTGACTCGGTTGGTAAACTCTATGAGTGCCGAAAATCCCACCGTCACTATTGAGAACCGAGTGATTATCAACGGTGAAATTCGCTGGACTCAGTGGATCAACCGGATGATATTTAATCAGCAAGGACAATGTACAGAATTTCAATCTGTGGGACGAGATATTACCAAGCTGAAAGAGGCAGAAGCCCAACTGCGTCATAGTAGTGAGCGTGTCAGTTTAGCCAATGCCGAATTAGCTAGAGCCGCCCGACTCAAAGACGAATTTCTGGCAAATATGAGTCATGAATTGCGTACCCCTCTCAACTCAATTCTCGGATTATCTGAAGCCCTATTGGAGGAAGTCTTTGGCAGCTTAACCCCGAAACAAAGCCAGTTTTTAAAGACCATCGAACAGAGTGGGGAACACTTACTGGCATTGATTAACGATATTTTAGACCTATCTAAAATTGAGTCAGGCAAGATGGAGATTGAATTGCGTCCAGTCTCGCTTGATTCAGTTTGTGAATCTAGTCTCAATTTTGTCAAAGAACAAGCTCGACAAAAACAAATTCAACTAACCTGCGAAATCGATCAAACCATTACCGACATCGAAGCTGATGAACGGAGATTGCTTCAGGTGTTGGTCAATTTGTTGACAAACGCGGTGAAATTTACGCCCGATGGAGGTCGCGTTAAGTTTGAAGTCAAGATGAACTCGCCACAGCAAGCCGTTGAATTTCGGGTAATTGATAACGGAATTGGAATTTCCCCAGAAAATTTGAGCCAGATATTTCAGCCGTTTATTCAGTTAGACAGTTCCCTATCACGACGTTATACAGGAAGCGGACTAGGATTATCGATCATCCAGCGTATTGTCGATTTACATGGTGGCAGCATCCATGTCGAGAGCGAGGTGGGACAAGGAAGTTGCTTTAGTGTCATGTTGCCGTGGCATCCCTTATTTAAACAAGATGACTCACCATTACCTGAAGCTCCATTGAATGAAGGTGAAATCCAAAAAGCTTTAGTAGTAGAAGATTCCGGTGTGGCTGCTAACCAAATTAAACGATATTTTGCGGAATTAGGCGTAACTAGTGTAATTCACCCAGTTGGGGAAGGTGTCTTGAAAGTTGCTCTACAAGTCAAGCCGGATGTGATTGTGCTGGATATCTTGCTGCCTAAAAGTTCTGGGTGGGAAGTGTTAAGGGAGTTAAAAGCACATCCCCAGACTCAGAATATTCCGATTATTCTCATTTCAGTGGTGGATGAGCGATCGCGCATTTTAGAATTAAAATCTACTGAATATCTTTTAAAACCTCTCTCACGACAAAAGTTTTATCAAGCATTGAACCGGATTTTCACAAAGGTTCAATCGCCCAACCCACAAGCTGCCATTGTCATTGCTGCGGCCGAATCAGCCCAAGCCCCCAAAATTTTGTTAGCAGAAGACAATGAAGCCAACATCACTACGCTCATGAGTTACCTGGAGGCATATAATTTTCAGGTTATGCTTGCCCGCAATGGCTTAGAAGCCGTGCAAATGGCTAAACAGCATCAGCCTCATCTCATCTTGATGGATATTCAAATGCCACAAATGGATGGATTAGAAGCAACCCGGCAAATTCGTGCCGATACCAAAACCCACTCGATTCCGATCATTGCTCTGACAGCTTTGGTCATGCCGGGAGATTTAGAACGGTGTGTAGAAGCGGGCGCAAACCACTATTTAGCCAAGCCGATAAAACTCAAGCAGTTATTGGAGATGATCGCCCAGCAACTCTCAAAAACTGATAACTAGCAATTATAGTTCAACTTATATTCCGCAGATATAGAAAAAAGCTAATTTTTTTTAACTCATATCTAAAATAACCATAATAAAAAGTTTGTAGTGGGGACTTCAGTCCCCAAAGCTAGGACTAAAGTCCTTACTACAAACTTTAATTTTTTTATGCATAGATATTTATATCTATCTTACTTATTGAGTATATTTGCAATTGTGATAACGGCAATCGCATTCAGTTTGTATATGTTCTGCCATTGGTGTAATATCATGCTGAGTAAAAAAATTATCATTCAAACTGCAAAGCTTAGGGAGCAGAGAGAAAGAGGGTTTTAAGATTTTTACATAGATGACCACAATCATAACTAATGAATCAGATATAGTAATTCGAATTCAAACGTGAGAATATAAGGAGATTAAAAGCACCCAATTATAAGCTTTACAGCGATTTTAATCCCTCTGATTGAGGATTGCTATTACTATCTTCATAGATAATTTGTATTAGTAAGTAAATATTTATAGATTATCCTCTAGCAAATTGATATAAATTTTATCAGCACGCAAGAATAAAATTATACATTAAAATTATCAAGCAAGTTAACGCAAAGCAGATGTCAAGAGCGATCCCATAAATTCTATCTAATATGGTAAGATTCTGGCATTAATGAAAGGTTTTAGCATTTCTTGAAAAATGTCAAATTTTCTATGCCAACCTGCGGAAGGTGGGTTAATATCTACTTGAATTAATTAATTCACAATGTCTCAGCAACAGCGCACTCTTTTAATTGTCGATGATTCCCCAGAAGATCGAGAACTTTATCGGCGGTACTTGCTGCGCGATCGCGAACATTCTTACACTATCCTAGAAGCAACGCTGGGACAAGAAGGGCTAGAACTTTGGCAGCAACATCAGCCCGATGCTGTGTTGCTTGATTATCGACTGCCCGACTTGGACGGACTAGAATTTCTAGCACAATTGCAACCCTCAATACTACAGCCTTGCCTACCTGTAATTGTCATCACCGGACAGGGCAATGAGGCGATCGCAGTTAAGGCGATCAAAGCGGGCGCACAAGATTATATCGTCAAAGAGCAAATCACCCCAGAAGGGCTGCAAATAGCAGTCAATGGGGCAATTGAAACAGTGCGGCTACGTACTCAACTACAACAGCGGATTGAACGAGAGCGCGTAGTTGCACATATTACCCAGAAAATTCACCAATCGCCGAATCTGAATGAAATTCTCCAGACAGCCGTAGGCGAAGTCCGAGAATTTCTACACACCGATCGCGTTTTGGTTTTTCAGTTAAAACCTGACGGGGATGGCACAGTAATCGCAGAATCAGTTGGGGCACAGTGGCGATCGCTGCTCTCCCAGACTATGTACGATCCCTGCCTCGCTGAGAACTACTTGGCATGGAATCCGTCGGAAACTGTCAGCTACGATACCGCCTTTGTCGAAAATTATATCCAACGCTATCGTCAGGGTTACGTAACGGCAATTTTTGACATTCAGGATAGCAGTATCGATCCCTGCCACGTTGAACTGTTGGCTCAGTTTCAAGTAAAAGCTAATTTGGTAGTGCCGATTATTTACGATAACCACTTTTGGGGATTGCTAATTGCTCATAACTGTGCAACTCCTCGAAGGTGGCAACCCTTAGAGATTGACTTGCTCAAAGAACTGGGGATTCAAGTTGGCATTGCAATTCGCCAAGCGGAACTCTATCAACAGGTGCAGAATGAACTGACCGATCGCAGACGAGTAGAAGCAGAATTACGGGAGAGCGAAGAATGGCTGCAATTGGCACTGTCAGCCTCTCGGATGGGAACGTGGAACTGGAACATCCTAACGGGAAAAATTTCCTGGTCGGATAACCTGGAAGCCTTATTTGGACTGGAACAAGGAGAATTTGACGGTTCATTCGAGATGTTTGTGGCGCGAGTCCACCCTGACGATCGCGATCGCCTACTAGCAGCCATCGATCATGCGATCGCCACTAGAGAAGACTATGAAATTGAATTTCGAGTAGTATATCCCAACGGTAAGATTCGGTGGGCACTGAGTCAGGGCAAGGTACTTTACGACCAACACGGACAACCGATTCAGATGGCGGGTATCGATCTAGATATCACCGAACGTAAACGATCAGCCGAAACTCTGCGTGAGAGTGAGGAACGTTTTCGCCAACTCGCAGAAAATATTGATGCGGTGTTTTGGATCAAAGAGGTGTTGGAAAATCGAGTTAGCTATGTCAGTCCTGCATATAAAAAACTGTGGGGATTGAACCCGCAGGACTTGTATCAAGGACAACAAGCATGGATCGATCGTATCCACCCAGAGGATCGAGAAGCGACAGACAGAGCATTTCATGAAAAAGCTGTTGCCGGTCAATTTGATCAAGAATATCGGATTATTTTACCCGATGGTAGTATTCGCTGGGTTCGCGATCGCTGCTTTACGCTGCGAGATGAAACAGGAGAGATTTATCGGTTTGCCGGGATTGCCGAAGACATCAGCGATCGCAAACAGGCAGAGCTTGCTTTGCGCCAGAGTGAAGAATTTAAAAACCGTATTTTAGATAGTAGTTCTGACTGTATCAAAGTATTAAGCCTCGACGGGCGGCTGCTGTATATGAATACAGGTGGACTATGCTTAATGGAAATTGACGACTTAGATTCCTACCTGAATACTGAATGGCTCTGCTCCTGGGAAGACGGCTATCGGCAACAGGCAGAGCAGGCACTCGCTGCCGCTAAAACAGGTGAAGTCAGCATTTTTCGTGGATACTGCCCAACCGTAAAAGGCACTCCCAAATGGTGGGAAGTGGTCGTTAGCCCGATTTTGGATGCTTCCGGGCAACTAGAACGAATCTTATTGATTTCACGAGATATCACAGAACGTAAAAAGACAGAACTCCTATTGCAGGAGAACGAAGCCCGGTTGAAACTGGCGTACAAAGCTACGCGATCAGGAGTATGGGATTGGGGCATTACCCGCAACATAGCTCATGTATCTGAAGAATACTGTAATTTATTCGGGCTTGACCCAACCACACAGGAAGTCAGCTTTGAACTGTGGTTAAGTCTCGTGTACCCAGACGATCGCACTTCTGCCAATGAAATAGTGAGTCGTACCATCCAGCAACAGCAAGAGTATTATGAAACTGATTACCGCATTCTACACCCTGATGGCATTCGCTGGTTAGCAGCTAGAGCTAAGGTTTTCTATGATGCTGCGGGCAATGCAGTACGGATGCTGGGCAACGTGCAAGATATCACCGATCGCAAACAAGCTGAAATCGAACGCGATCGCCTATTGCAACTAGAACAATCAGCCAGAGCCGAAGCCGAACGCGCCAATCGGATCAAAGATGAGTTTTTGGCCGTTCTCTCCCACGAATTGCGATCGCCCCTCAACCCCATTCTCGGCTGGACAAAACTGCTACAAACCCGCAAATTTAGTGAAACCAAAACAGCCGAAGCTTTAGCCACCATCGAACGCAACGCGAAATTGCAAACTCAACTGATTGATGACTTGCTCGATGTCGCCAAAATTCTGCGCGGCAAACTCAGCATCGATGCGACTCCTGTAAATTTGGCCTTTGTGATTGAATCTGCGATCGACACAGTAAGAACCGCAGCTGTTGCTAAATCAATTTTGTTGCATCCGGTGCTGCCGAATATTGGGCAAGTCTCTGGAGATTCCAACCGCCTGCAACAGATCGTTTGGAATTTACTTTCTAACGCGATCAAGTTTACCCCTAACGGAGGACGGGTAGAAATCCGACTACAGCAACTCGATAATCAGGCAGAGATTATTGTCAGTGACACTGGCAAAGGCATTAACCCTGAGTTTCTCCCATATATTTTTGAGTCATTCCGTCAAGAAGATGTCTCAATTACTCGCAAGTATGGCGGGTTAGGATTGGGATTAGCGATCGTCCGGCAATTAGTTGAGGCTCACGGCGGCACGATCGCGGCTGATAGTCCAGGTGAAGGCTTGGGAGCCACCTTTACAGTCCAGTTGCCATTGCTGAATGTTGAACCGGAAATCAAGCGGCCAGATGAGTTGCCACAACCAGCACTCGAACTCACGGGTATTCGAGTTCTCACAGTTGATGATGATGCCGATGCCCGTGAGTTATTAACAGTATTGCTGGCTGAATACGGAGCTACAGTCTTGACTGTTGCCTCTGCGGCAGAAGTATTGGTAAACCTAGAGTCCTTTCAACCCGATGTCTTAGTCAGTGATATTGGAATGCCCGAAGTTGATGGTTATTCCTTGATTCAACAGATCCGCACTTTAACTGCCGAAAAAGGGGGAGAAATTCCCGCGATCGCTTTAACTGCTTATGCCAGAATTGAAGATTCTCAGCGAGCTATAACCAGTGGCTATCAACGGCACGTTACCAAGCCCCTCGATCCAGAAGAATTAGTTGAAGCTGTGGTGACGCTGGTACAGACTAAATTATACCATTCCTCAAAATGATTCGGTTTAATCCACGATACAGCAGATTTCAGGTAAATGAAGTACATATATAAAACCCAAAACCTTGTAGAGACGTAGCAGTGCTACGTCTCTACGTGTATTCGATTAGAGCGAAATCTGCTGTATTGCTCAAATTTAAACATTATTTATCTAAATTTGAGCGTTTGCAGCTAATGTTCTTTCATATATAAGAAACGCTTAAGCATTTGCTGCAAATGTATAATTAGTTGTTGCAAATGCTCTTCCATGTATAAGAAAGGTTTAAGTCTTTGTAACAATCATTGTAATGAACTTATAAATCTATTTATTACCCGAAATATAACCTGACTTTTCCCGGTATCTGGAAAACCTTACTTCTATTTCTCTCTTCCTTTAAGGAGGAATGGCACTAAATTAAGATGCAGCCCTTGCCCCAACTGCTTCCCAGCCTCCAGGCTGGGAAAGTATTTCTCTCGTTTATCTCGTTCGTTTATCTCGTTCCCATGCAGAGCATGGGAATGCCCCTCGTTGAGGCTCTGCCTCCAATCTGGCATTGAGTCTCTGACTCAATGAATGCATTCCCAGTCTGAGACTGGGAATGAGGAAAGTCGTCTTATCAAGCTAGGTTTTTAGGACTTGTGTGTACACCGTAGCCAATACATACGGGGAGGGTTAGGGTGGGGTAAAACGCTAGTTAATCAGCTATTTCAGACTTGTGTGTAGACTAGAAAATAAATCTCTTGCAAAAGTCTCTTCACGCGGTAGAATAACGAAATTTTGCAAGAGTTCTAATCATGAAACCATTTCTGTTTGTAACCGATTTAGATGACACCCTCGTATATCGGACTGTGGGTGATGACAGCGCTTTGCCAGAACTAAATCAACTGCTGAAGAGACATCGCCAAGAATACGGCACTAAGATTGTTTATTCTACCGGGCGATCGCCTGTACTTTACAAAGAACTCCAAGCCCAAAAAAATCTTTTGCAACCAGATGCCCTTGTCCTTTCCGTCGGTACAGAAATCTACTTTGATGGTACTGATACTCCAGACTCAGGTTGGTCAGAAATCCTCTCTGCGGGATGGGAACGGGAAACTGTATTATCTATTACCCGCAAATACCGTGAGTTAGTTCGGCAACCAGATTCAGAACAGCGTCCCTTCAAAGTGAGTTTTTTTCTAGAACAAGAAGTATCTGCGAATGTTCTACCACAACTTGAAGCAGAGTTGCAGAAATCTAAATTAAATGTAAAGTTAATCTACAGTAGCGGTATTGACCTTGACATTGTACCCCATAGCAGCGATAAAGGTCAGGCAATGCAGTTTTTACGCCAAAAGTGGAAATTTGCAGCAGAACAAACAGTTGTCTGTGGTGATTCGGGTAATGATATTGCTTTATTTGCTGTAGGCAACGAACGGGGAATCATTGTGGGGAATGCCCGAAAAGAGTTACTCCAATGGCACGATGAGTATCCCGTTGATCATCGCTACCTGGCAAAAGGTTTTTGTGCAGGTGGAATTATTGAAGGCTTAAATTATTTTGGTCTCTTGTAATGATTAGTTATCTAAAAGGTATAGTCGCTGGTATCCAAACAATTGGCGCTAATCGCGTGATTCTGACTCTGGAAGTGAATGGCTTGGGGTACGATTTGCAAGTTCCCCAACGGCTAGCAAACCAGTTACCAGAGTCGGGAGGAGTAGCGCAAATTTTTACCCATTTCCAAATTCGCGAAGAAGTGCCCTTTCTATATGGCTTTGCTTCGCCATCTGAACGCGATTTATTTCGCCACTTGCTGACTGTCACAGGGATTGGTGCAGCCTTAGCGATCGCACTCCTGGACACTCTGGAACTACCAGATTTAGTCCAAGCAATTATCGCTGGCAATACACAAATCTTAATTCAGGCTCCAGGTGTGGGTAAAAAAATCGCTGAACGCATCTGTTTGGAACTGAAAAGCAAATTAGTCGAGTGGCGCAAATCAGCCGGGTTCTTCGTCGCCACAGGTGGGCCAGCACCAGGAATTCTCGAAGAGGTGCAAATGACTCTCTTCGCCTTGGGATATACTGCCCATGAGGTCAGTCACGCCCTCCATGTAGTCAGTGAAGATATTGGACTACCCAAAGATGCCTATGTCGAAGATTGGATTAAACAAGCGATCGCTCATCTCAGTAGCGAACAAGTTTAATTGTCATTAGTCATTAGTCATTTGTCATTAGTTATTTGTTATTCTCCCTAACGCCCGCCCAATGATCAATACTTCTCTACGAGATGCTGCGCCAACGGCAAAGCTTAATGCCCCATGCCCAATGCCCTATCCCCAATGCCCTATCCCCAATGACTGATCCTTATGCTTGGCTAGAACAGTCCTTAGCAACAATTCATCGGGCAGACTGGTATCGTTCGGTACAACCTATCAATGGTCGTCCGGGTGCAACGGTGGTTTTAGCTGGGCAAGAGGTAATTAATTTTGCCAGTAATGACTATTTGGGATTGGCTGGGGATGAGCGGTTGATGGCAGCTGCAACTGCTGCGATCGCCGAATTTGGAACTGGTAGTACTGGTTCTAGATTACTCAGTGGGCATCGACAATTACACAGGGAGTTAGAGGAGGCGATCGCATCTACCAAACAAACAGAAGATTCCTTGGTATTTAGTTCAGGGTATCTAGCAAATTTGGGTGCAATTACTGCCCTCGTTGGCAAGCGTGATTTAGTTTTATCAGACCAGTACAATCATTCCAGTCTGAAAAATGGAGCGATTCTCAGTAGTGCAGCAGTTGTGGAATACCCGCACTGTGATATTGCAGTCCTAAAAACTCAGTTGAGTGAACAGCGGCAAAACTACCGACGCTGTTTGATTCTTACTGATAGCGTCTTTAGCATGGATGGCGATTTATGTCCATTACCTGCACTGTTGGATCTCGCTGATCAATTTAGCTGTATGCTGCTAGTCGATGAAGCCCATGCCACTGGGGTCATAGGAAAAACTGGCGCTGGGTGTGTCGAGCATTTTGGCTGCACGGGAAAACAGTTAATTCAAGTCGGCACTTTGAGTAAAGCTTTGGGTAGTTTAGGCGGATACGTAGCGGGAAGTAGCCTCCTAATTGACTTTTTGCGAAACCGCTCACCCAGTTGGATTTATACCACTGGGCTT
Source organism: Nostoc edaphicum CCNP1411 (assembly GCF_014023275.1). Classification (NCBI taxonomy): domain Bacteria; kingdom Bacillati; phylum Cyanobacteriota; class Cyanophyceae; order Nostocales; family Nostocaceae; genus Nostoc; species Nostoc edaphicum. Next base: position 2,126,691 of record NZ_CP054698.1, on the reverse strand, counting down.
TCGCCTGCTGATACGGCAGCAGCCCTAGCAGCAATCAAGATAGTGCAACAAGAACCGCAACACCGTGCCCAATTGTGGCAAAACGTACATTATTTGAAAAATTTACTGCAACAACAGTTACCAAACTTAAAATTACTGCCTTCTGAATCACCTATATTATGTTTTCAATTGCCCAGTGCTACAGATGCACTCAAAGCTGGAAAACAGCTAAGAGAGGCTGGTATTTTTGCCCCAGCAATTCGTCCTCCTACAGTGCCCACAAGTCGGATCAGAATATCTTTAATGGCAACTCATGAAGCAGCACATATTGAAAAATTGGTAGCAGTGCTGAAGGATATCAATTACACCGATCACGAGCTATCAAAGACTAATTAACGGAGTTTAAAGATTCATTTTAATTTTAACTTTTCACGGGATTTGAAAAGTCAAAAAGTATCACAGACAACAAAACTTTTTTTAATCACCGCACTCAAGAAAACTTTTCGAGTTATTCAACACTGATAGGATTGATCTAAAGACTTGTGGAATCTGCTCTTCCTAAACAGACTGGACTTGCATAAATTACTGTCAACAATTTTTGACTCACATCATGAATCGCTTTACCTCTATTTTGCTCGCCGGCTTGATAGCATCTGCTTCAGCCTTGGCTATTTCTCCAAAAGCTGATGCTAATACACCAGTGTCTTATCTTGCTGAGTTAGATAGCCACAGCTACGATCGCAACGATGATGGTAACTACGAACGTCATAGTCGTCGCTACAGAAATGGTGATGATGACCGCCGGAACGACCTTCGCAACATTCGTGACAATAATCGCCGTTATGACCGCGACAATAATCGCCGTTATGACCGCGACAATAATCGCCGTTATGACCGCGACAATAATCGCCGCTATGACCGCGACAATAATCGCCGCTATGACCGCGATAATAATCGCCGTTATGACCGGGACAATAACCGCCGTTATGACCGCGATAATAACCTTCGGAACATTCGTGATAATTACCGTCGCTATGAGCGCAACTGGGGTCGTGATTAATCCGTTTGCCTATTTATTAAGCTTAGTTCCAAGCGAACTGAGCATTGATTCTACTTGGCGGTAAGACAGACACAATCTCTTTTTTTACTTATATTCCAATATCTGACTTTTCACTCTTATTTAGAAAACCTCACTTCCATTCCCTAGAAAGGAAACTTAGGCGTTGCATATTTGCGGGATGATTTTGCTAGTTTTGTGGGATGGGCATCTTGCCCGTCCCTTGTATTTCAGGGCGGGCCAGACGCCCGCCCTACAAGAATCATCCCTTGATTCAGCAACGCCGAAACTTACTTAGGGATTAGGTTTAGGGTTAGCTTTTCTACACGATGTGAAAAGTCAGATTTTTATTAAATCAGGAATTTACTCTCAGCCTAAAAGCCTCTTTCTTATACAAATTTAATTAATGATTGCAACACATCCTTGGGTAAAGACGCGATCAATCGCGTCTCTAAAGATACGCTCAGAGTATAGTACCGAGCTTCCTTGAGCGATGGTGCGATGCCGATAGCAAAGCGTTAGCGAGTCTTCGAGCGTCATAGCCCGTCGTAGACATCGCCTACTCAAATCACTGCACGAGATCATAACAATACCTCGTTCAATTGTTAGCGATCGCAAATGTCTTTTGATAACCTCTGCAAACTGCTGTCAGAAAAACATCCTGCTACCTTTGCCAGTTGGGTATTAGGAACACCGCAAACTTCCGTCAAAGTCCTCAAAACCGAATTGAGTATCGAACCAATTCGCGCTGATTATGTAACATTTTTACAACTACAAGGACGCATTCTCCACCTGGAATTTCAAACCAAACTAGAATCTACGCCACCCCTACCCCTGCGGATGCTAGATTATTGGGTACGCTTGTATCGTTTATATCGTCTACCAATAACGCAAGTTGTCGTATTACTGCTTCCCCCTGCACCCGGAACAGTAATTGAAACTGTCTTCTGTGTCGAAACTACCCGTCATGAATATCGCGTGATTCGCTTATGGGAAGAAAATCCTGAACTATTCCTCAATGAGCCAGCTTTGTTACCATTAGCACCACTGGCCGCAACCACGCAACCTCAAGCTTTGTTGCAACAAGTTGTGGGAAAAGTTAATCAACTTGAACTAAGACAACGACCAGAAATTTCCGCGTATACCCAAATCTTAGCGGGGTTAAAATACAATCAAGACTTGATTCGACAATTATTTCGGGAGGGTATGATGCGCGAGTCAGTAATTTATCAAGAAATTCTCGCTGAAGGTGAACAACGCGGCGAACAAAGAGAACGAGCGCTGATTCTCCGTCAGCTTACTCGAAGGGTGGGAGAATTACCCCAAGAGGTGCTAGATCGTATTGAAACTCTCTCTTTAGAACAATTAGAAAATCTCGGTGAAGCATTGTTGGATTTTCAGGCGATCGCGGATTTAGAAACCTGGTTTGGTACATTAGACGTAGGAGTGAAAATAACGTAGGTACAATTTATGAATTATGCCTACCAAGGATTTAGGACAACGCATAATTATTTCACTCCTATGTCTATTAGATGAATTTTTCCATTTGAGCCAATGTCTGATGGCACTAGGGAAAAAATAGTTTCAGAAGAACGAAAGTGAGTTGAGCTTGTCAGATTGCCACATTAGAGTTCAATTAACTTGAAGCCCCAAGGTTTCAAAGCTGCTAAAGCTACTTCTTCACTTACACCTTCATAAGCTTCCCATTCCAACGGATGTTCTTTGGGATGTCCGTCGCCGACATTACCTGCAACTTTAATTATTGGACAGTTGGCGATGCGATCGCGCTCTAACCCTCTTGGAATTGCTAGTTCGATTTTGTGTCCGATAAACTTCGCTGTACTATCATTAGCTACAGATTCACGGATTAAACAAATATCACCAGCAGTTCCCCAAGTAGTTTGGTAGATGTGGAGGAACGATATATAGGCTGCTGGTTTGATGGATCTTTTGAGAACGTGCATTATCTGTAATCCTTACATTATGAGTGAGAAATCATATACGTATTTTCTATCATGTTATTTGGGAAGAAGAATGTTTTTAACTCACATTTTGCACCTAGCCCAGGCGATTAGAAACCGCCTGGTGGAATATATCAGCTTAAAACACGATAATTGCCCACATACTAACTCCCAACCCGATCGCAGCTAGGTGTTGCCAAAGGAGCGATCGCACTGGTTGCTTGGCAATCTTTTGCGTTAATAATATAGTCATTAACACTGAGAAAATTATGGTTGCACCTTGTAAGAAGGCAATCACCGCAGGGTGAGCAACCAATATTGGCAATTGTTCACCACTCAAACCAAGAGTAGCAAAGGTGACGGGTAAAATTCGCCCGCCTTCACCCAAGCCCAAACGCAAATAGTGAGCTAAATTTCCCCCCAAAACTAATGGTAGGTAGCCATAGGCAAGCTCTACAAATGATCGAGGCTTACGGTTAAAGTTGAACACTTGGAGCAAGCTATAAGCCCCAAAGGTAAGAATTGCTGGGATAATTAACACTAGCAGCGATAATCCCAAATGTTGCCAAAACTGAGTTAAATCTAGTTGTAACCCCAACCAAGACTGCAACTCTGGCAAGCGATGTAGATATATCCCACCCAACAGCAAAAACAATAATGCTACTTCATAAGTGCGGGGTACATGAGTTGTCCACAGTTCAATACCAGGGGGACGTAAGTTAAATTCAACGGAACGATGGGGACAAGCTTTGAGGCAAGTCATACACAGTACGCAATCTCGGTTATCTTCTAACTGCGCTGGGTGGGAGTATAAAGGACATCCATTGGTTTCCAGCCCTTCACCCTTTTGCGGCCCACCTTTATAACATTGATAAGTGGTACAACTAGCAGAACAAATACCTTGCTGTGCCCGGAGTTCCGTCATTGAGAGTTTGGCAAATAAACCATTCATCCCGCCAATGGGGCAGAGATACCGACACCAAAATCGCCGCTCAAAAAGAGCCGAGAAAATCATCGCCCCAGAGGTAATTAACAATAGTAAACAAGCGCTGAGGTAGGCAGTATTTTCTAAATGCCAGAGTTCTTCCCATAAAAAAATTAGGGAGAACAAACCAAACATGAACCATCCGCCCCATTTCTCAGCTTGTTCTCTTGGCCAGCGTTTGAGTTTTCGAGGCCACAGCCAGAGAGATAACTTTTGGGTAATTTCCCCGTAAATCATGAAGGGACAAACAGAACACCAGATACGTCCCAAAAAAGGAAAGAGAAATAAGAAGAAAGGCCACCACCAAGCCCAAAATAGATTTAATACGAAATTGCGATCGCGGGTTTGTGGCCCAATAAATAATACTGCAACTGTGATCGCAAAAGCCGTTGCAGTAAAACCATAGTTAATGCGATCGGGCCACCAAGGACTACGTAAAAACCGCCGTAAAGAGGGATAGGCATTTAACAGATTCACCCGAAATCGTTTTTTCTTAGTTTCGGCTGGCCAGAAAATTTCTTCTGTTAATTCATTGGCACCCTCAGCTTGCACGATCGCCCTTTCAACCAGATTTTTCAATTCTTTGAGGTTGCCAGGAAAATCATAAGACTGGAGGCGACGCAAAGCTTCTGGGGTAATGTGCGGTTTCGGAACGCCTCTAGATCGAATGTAGAGACTGGTATAATATTCAACCTGTGTCTGAATATCGGCTTTTCGCACCCGTAGCGGTGGTACTTTAATAATGTGACCAACAGAGCGTTCAATTGTCGGCTGAGTTTTTTCTGAAACAATCAGAATTCTGGCTTTACTGGGGCGAGGTTCAGGTGATGGTTCTCCAGAACGAGCCACGGGGGTATACGTACCAGTTTTGAGCAACTGCGTCACGGGAGATAATAATTCTTCGGGCAATTCTTGGATGTTGTTGAGAACTAGAGTACCTTCTCCCAACCATTCCAACAATCCTGGTTTGCCACCAGCGCGACCAAATAAATCTGCACCGCTCGTTTGGAGAATACCACAATTTACTTTAATAATTGGTTCTCGCCGTTTTGGAGAACCAAAGTGGATGAGGGCTGCTATGTTGTCTTTTTCTAACCCTGGTTCACCGAAAATATCTACTGATTTACTGTCAGCAGCAGCTTCTCGAATTTGCTCCCGCAGCCGCACAGCATAGCGACTTGTACCGACAATTCCCCGTTGCGCCTTAGTAACTAAATATGGCCGCAAAGCGAGGGAACGTTCTTGTTCATAGCCAAGTGCAGATGTTACTTGAGCTAATTCTTGAGCCAATTGACGCGAAAAAGCTTGAGCAATTTCGGGGTATTGGGTGGCTAATTCACGAAATTTAGCAGCAGGCACAACCCACAAGTGACATTCAGTTACTGTAGTAATTGTGAACGGAGTTAATTCATCCAACAGCAATTCTTTGAGTTCAATCACTGCTCCTGGAAGGAATCCACAAGCTAAAGCTGGGTTGGTTTCATTGGTGCTATTGCTTTCTAGTTGACCTTCTACAAGAATATAAAGAGCTTCTGGAGGAGTGCCTTCGCTAACTAAGTCAGTTTCGGCACTCACTACTTGTTCTTCAATTTGTTGAGCGATCGCATTTAAAACTTCTGGTGAGAGAATTCCTAAACTGGTGCGTTCTTGTAGCCATAAGACCATTTCTGGAGATGTCATCTTAAGTTCTCCGTGTAGGCTGCTGTATAACAAGAATTATCCCTTGAAAGCTGCTTCAAGAATTCATAATTTAGAACGAAGTTTAGATCGGACTACACTTTACCTTTTCCCTTAACTTCTCTAGTAACTTCCAAGACCTTTTTTCATTCTCCGAGATCAACAGATGAAGTCAGTAGACAGCTTTTTCAATCAATATTAGTTCTTATGCATTGAGAATATAAATGTTTTGAAAAACCACATCTGCCGTAGGGGTAATTCATTAATTGCACCGACGGCATTGATCTACTCATCATAAAATAATAATTAATAAAACCCTAAAAAACTATTTTGGTAAGTGCATACCATGATTAATTTGTACAGTGAGTAAGTCCTAAACCTATTACTATCATTATTTGAATCTTCAATCAATTTTACTACTGACTTCAATCCCAGTTTAGGAATTGCTAAAAGCTACTACGACTTGTTTAAGCAGTCTTAGAGGCTGTTTGAAAAGTCTAAATTATTACTTGCCTCTGCGACTAGAAGTCGCGGCCACACATACAAAACCCGTCTACGCGGGTTATAAAACTCTTTGAAATGGCGCAAGAGACTGGAATACAATTCTTTTGACTTTTGACTTCCATCTTGCGGTACTAGGAGAATTGATCGCATTAGTACAGGACAGCCATGCTGCTAAAGGCAGAACCTCACACAAAATTACCTTCGCTGCTTCTAGTAGCGAAGGAGGAAAAAATATCGGAGTAGGGTTTCAGGCTTAGGTTGACACGAATGCCCAGCTATATGGTAATATTTCATGGCATTATGCTAAAAAACTTTGCCTAGAATCAAAGAGTAGCCAACCCATGAGTTTAGCTGTGATTAAGTTCTCTTCAGAAGAGTGCGGCATCTGCCACAAAATGTCTTTTTATGACAAAAAGGTGGTAGAAGAACTGGGTTTAGAATTTATCGATGTAAAGATGCAAGATACGACTGCTTACCGCAAGTATCGCAAGATTTTATTAACTCAATATCCCGATAAATCAGAAATGGGATGGCCTACTTATATCCTCTGCAATTCTCCAGACGGGGAATTTAAGATTGTTGGTGAGGTAAAAGGAGGTCATCCCAAAGGGGAGTTTAGAAGTCGTCTGCAAGAAGTTCTGGATTCCACAGCTAATCAGAACTAATTACATCAAAAGATTTGACCTCCAGGACAGGGCCAATCATGGCAGTAGTCATGATATCTTCGCGCACCTGTCCTTTAACTTTTGCTTTTTGTCCGGCTTTGAGTAAGTCTTTGTCAGCCCCTCTGAGGATTTCGTAAGTAACACCCTCTTCTGTGACTAACGCCCATGCGCCTGTGCCAATATCACGGCGTTCGATTGTACCTGTAAGTGTAATGCTCATAAGAGTGCTGAGTGCTGAGTGCTGAGTGGGGGGGAGTTAGGAGTTAGGAGTTAGGAGTTAGGAGTTATAAAAATTGATTCCTCATGCGCTATGCCCAATGCCCCATGCCCCATGCCCCATTCCCCATTTATGCTATTTTTTCTTCGTTTTTCAATGCTAAACGAACAAGTCCATAACAAATTAGGGCATTGGCAATGAGGAAGAGACGTGCTAAGTTACCACTTCCTAATCCCCAAACTGCTGGATCTAAAAACGCACTTATAGTTAAGCACGCTGCTACACCTAAAGTTGAACCAATGGCAAACCATTTCCAACTAGGATGTCCTAGCAGCAATGCCATTAACACGATGGGAATCAGTACGCTAGCAAATAGGGGATTCAAGGCATCAGTTCCTTGGAGGGTATTGCCTAGTTCGGGAATTGAACTGCCCAAAACCCGGAAAGGCCATTGGGGAAGATCAAAAATATAGATTCCCTTGAGGAAGAATAATCCAGAACTACCAGCTATTAGTCCACTAGATAAAGACCAACTCCAAGTGAAGGGGAAGTAAACCCGTAAAAACCAAGCCAGCAGATAGGAACCAACTACCATTAAAATCTTTGGTATTAGTGCGATCGCACCACCATCAATCCAAAAGCCGGGGTTAAGATAGCCGCTATCCCGCAACCATCGAAAGAAATCTGGGAAACTGATTTGCCCACTAAAGGCTAGTTTGACTGCTGCTTCTGCATTGAGTTGTCCAGCGCCATAATAGTTCAAACCGTCATCCTGAATAACTCGTGCCGACTGCTTGAGGACTTTTAAAATTTCATCTGGTTCTTGGATGCCAGCAGCTTTGATTAATGCCGCAACACCAGCAACGTGGGGAGCAGCCATGCTTGTACCCTGGAAGCCCAGAAATACGCCTTCGCCTTTTTCATCGATGGTTTCTTGGAGAATCTTACCAGCTTCACTACCACCAGGAGCAGAGATATCTACCCCAGCACCAAAGTTAGAATAGGGCGCTCTTTCGCCATCTGGGCCAATTGCCGAAACGCCGATGACGTATGGATATCTGGCTGGATAGCTTGCCCCATTAGCGTTTTCATTCCCCGCAGCGGCAATAATAACTACACCTTTTCTATGGGCATACTCGATCGCTTGTTTCATCAACTGGCTTTCACCGCTACCGCCCAAGCTCATATTAATCACATCTGCGCCTTTATCGGCAGCAAATTTAATCGCTTCGGCAATATCGGCAATAGTACCACCACCATAAGAACTGAGTACCTTCAACGGCATCAAACTGGCTTCGTAAGCAATTCCAGCTACGCCATATTTGTTATTTGTGGCTTGGGCAATAGTTCCGGCAACATGAGTACCGTGGCCATTATCGTCTGTGGCTTCTTCTCGGTCGTTAACAAAATCATAGCCCTTGACGAATTTTGTCTCATACAAGTCGCGAACCTTGGTAATCCCGGTGTCAATCACTGCAACTGTGATGCCACTGCCTTTGGTTTGACTCCATGCACCTTCAATACCGATTTTGTGCAAGTTCCACTGCTTGCTGTAATATTGGTCATTGGGGCCAGTTAATGAAGGACTTGCTTCTTCGTCTTCTTGGGGTCGCAAAAATTCTCCTAGCCAAGCGGCTTCACCTGGTTGTGGAATCTTGCTGTAGATATAGTTTGGTTCAATGAATTCTGTAGCTTGGGCAAACTGAGATTTTTTCAGTTCTTGCAGCCGTTGGCGATCGCCCTTGATAATATACACATTATCTTTTTTGGAAAACTTGTTGTCTAATTGGGGTGTAACGTTATATTGTTTGGCGATCGCTTGCAAATTCTGTTCCACCACAGATGATGGAATATCTTCCCGAAAATCAAGCAAAATCGTCTCAAACTCTCCTTTAGCTGCCAATCCCTGAAAATTCAGGAAACCAAATATGGCAGATCCCAACCCAATGACAAACAAGCACAATAATATAAGTTTTCTCATATTAACTCATCACCGCTTTTTGCCAGTTTGCTCACTACCATAACTTATCTGCATCACTTGTTGGTGGATTTTGCACTTTTAGTTACAAGTTTCACTCAGGACTGAGGATTTTTTTAAACGATGGAACGTGGTCTTTTGTGGTTGCCCCTATTAGTAATGTTTTTCTGGTTGGCTTGGCAAGGCTCGAAGGAGTATCAAAAAGTTGAAGCCTATCGCGCCTGGGCAGAGCAATTTGAACGAGCTAAGTATGATATTTATTCTGTACTAGGTCAAAAAGGCAATAATCTAACTTGGGGAAAACCCACGCCTAAAGGGCCGATTAAACTAGAAACATTCTCTTTGCTTGATATCAAACAAATCGAGCTTTTAGTTAATGACAAATCAGTAGATGTAGAGAATCCACCGGAGAAAGGTCGTTCTATAGAATTAGAATTTCTATTTTCCGAATCTACTGGCTCAGTGCGGGTTCCGTTTACAGAAATCCCTTTGGCGGCAGAATGGGGTAAATTTTTGCAGGGAGTATTACAAGAATTGCGATCGCAACCACAGTTGTAACTGGAGTTAAAACGCTTATGCCTTGGTTTGTCAAAATTGAAGAGGGCAAAGTCGATAAACCTACCTTTGACCAATATGTACCTGCCCACAAAGCCTACATTCAGGACTTGATTACTAAAGGACACAAAGCCCGAACAGGCTATTGGGCGGAGCAAAGAGGCGGGATGTTGCTGTTTGAGGCAACCTCAAAGGCTGAAGCAGAAGCGATTGTAGCTGATGACCCGTTGGTGAAACACGGCTGCGTCAACTATCAACTTTATGAATGGCGAATTGTTATGGAATAACACACACTTACTGGATTTTAATGCTATGCTTTTATAAGACCTGGATCTATGCGATCGCAACACCCAAATCTTGTCAGAACCGGAAGGTAGCAGCAACACGGGAGGCTTGTGGTAGGCGTAGTCTCCGGGTCGCCCTATTTTTAGGAGCGGTCAGCAACAATGCCTGGTTTTGGAGATATTGTTCAAAAAGCTTTTTACCTCGGTGTTGGATTAGCTTCTTACGCAGGTGAGAAAGCAGGGGGAAAATTAGCCCAAGTGCGATCGCAAGTCCAAAAACTGGCAGATGAAATGGTTGCCAAGGGCGAAATGAACACCGAAGAAGCCCGCCGCTTCGTTGAAGAGATGATGAAGCAAGCCCAACAAGCCCAACCATCTGCTGAAACCTCTGAGACAACACCCCCTTCTGAACCTCGCCGCATTGAAATTTTAGAGGACGATGAAGAACCAACGGTGAAAGAGGCATCAACTGATGAGAATGTAGATAAGTTACGCCAAGAAGTGCTAAACCTGCAAGACGAGTTAAAACGATTGCAACGCGATCAATAAAAAGCATTTTTTGATCGAAATATTAGCAATCAGTGGCATCTTGACATGACACTTCGGATAGAAACTTGATAAGATACATTGCCTAGTGTGTAATTTAGTGCTTCAAGCCAGATAACACAAAGCGTCCTGTTTATAGCCTGCAAAGGTGTCAAGTTTATGGAACAGTGGCAAAAAGATTTAGTAGAAATCGTTGAAACAGTGGCTGATGAAGTAGAGCGTTTCTTCCTGGGAATGGGTGAAGTGGTTGACGCATTTTTTGAGTTAACGGAAGAAGTCACTGAGCAAGTACACAGTAACATTTTCACTGAAGTCGATCAGTATTTACAGGATTTGGCTGAACCAATGTTGGAAGCTTACTGGGAACTGGAAGACATTGTAGCAGATGTAGATCCGGGTTTTCCCTATTCAGTTGAACCCACAGCCGAAAAGAATCCTGCCTGTATTGGTTGTACTCACTACCACGGTCAAGTTTATGGTGGTAATTTGTTAGTTTGTGCTATGCATCCCAACGGTTGTGAAGATGAGAATTGTCCCGATTGGCAGAAGGAAGAGTATTGAGGGGAAGTTAGGAGTTAGGAGTTAACAAGCTACAAAATTACTAAAAGGACGTAAACTAATGACAAATGACAAATGACAAATGACAAATGACAAGTGACAAATGACAAATGACAACCGATAAATTATCTGAAAGTGCATCTCAAGCAAGCCAAGAAATGAAGTATGGCGAACGCGACATTGCGGAAGGTAAACTAATTACTTTTCCGAATCCGCGTGTGGGCAGACGATATGACATTAACATTACTTTGCCGGAATTTACCTGTAAATGTCCGTTTTCCGGTTATCCTGACTTTGCGACAATTTACGTTAGCTATGTACCTGATGAACGGGTAGTGGAATTGAAGGCACTCAAACTTTATATTAATAGTTACCGCGATCGCTATATTTCCCACGAAGAGTCTGCTAATCAAATTTTGGATGATTTTGTAGCTGCTTGTGATCCGTTGGAAGTCACTGTGAAAGCAGATTTTACGCCTCGCGGTAATGTACATACTGTGGTTGAAGTGCGTCACCAAAAGTAAGGTAAGTTTTAAACGCAAAGGGGCGCATTCGCAAAGCGTCTCGCAGAGAAGGAAATCGCAGAGGAACGCGGAGGATTACTCTGTGTTCTACTCTGCTATGGGTTTAAACTTCAATCGCCGTCTCTTTCTCCTCACCTTTTGGTTGTGAACTCAGGCGATCTAAAATTTCTAAAACTTCTTGTTCAAAAGCAACTTGGGCGCGATTAGTTTTGCCACCAACATATAAGCGATCGCCTTTTTGTAATGCCCATATTTGCGAGTGGGAAAAGTAACTCATCACCACACCCAGCATTAGCAAACCAAACCCTGTGTAAACAATTGGGATGCCTGGATCGGCTTTAATTTGTAAGCCAGTGCTACCAATGACATCCAGAATTTTCAGCTTCACGCCATTGATTTCGGTGAACATCCCAGTACGGACTGTATCAACGAGTTTGCCAGTGGCATCATAAATTAATACCATTCCTTGCAAGTCTTTCGCTAACAGAGAGACACCCTCACTCAAATCTGGTTTAGTTGGAACCCAGGTTCCCCAAATGCGCCCGTTCCCGTTGGTGTTCAATTGCGCCATCGGTAGCTGAAAAATGGGGCTATTGTTAAATTGGACGCGAACACCTGCAATTCCCCAATCAGTTTGATAGAAAGTTACGCCATGATAGCGCAGAGGTTCGTTGACAAAAATTTTCTTATGGTCAACTTCCTTTCCCTGATTATCCAAGACAGACATATCCGAATAAAATTGATCAATGCCGCCAGATGGAGTGTAGTCAATCCAAAAACGATTGACACGCACAGACCAATCTTTCGGGACTTGGGCTGCTGCTAAAGGGCCAGCATCGACAATATTTGTCACTTTAAATGTATCGCCACTGGCAACCATTTCTTGAGCCAAAAACCCAGTCATCGCCCCCCAAATTCCCCCTAGCAAAATAGCGACGATGCCAATATGAACGATAATTGGGCCGATGCGTCCAACTATTCCCTTACGGGCGTAGAGGAGATTTGCTTTTTCTGGATCTGGAAAAATTTTATAGCGGTGTTTCTGTAATATCTGGCTTAAGGAATCTAGGGAACCAGTATCTAGTTCTGCACTCAAAGCTAACTTTTGAAATTGCCGTGGTTCTTCGTAATATTTCCAGCGCTGGGCAGCTTTTAAGGCTGGTAACTGACGGGTAAAAGAACAAGCAGTTAAGCTAGTGCCAAATAAGATGAGTAATGCCAGAAACCACCAGGTACGATATACATGGTCTAATCCAACTACCTGAATTACCTTCCAAGTTAAGAAACCAAATAAAGCTGGATGTTCTGGGTAGTTGGCTTGGTAAAATGCGGGTGATTGACCTTGCTCGATTACAGTACCGGTAGAGCTAAAGATCGCAATCAATAGCAGTAGTGCGATCGCTAATCGTAAGTTAGTCAGTACAGGCAAAAGCTCTTGGCGTAAGAACTTCCCAGGTAATGCCCACCATTTTAATTCTTTGGACGCTGAATCTTCTAAAGTCATTATGTGTAAAAACTAACAAAGTATTGATATTAAAAACTGCCAAGGGGAATCCGAGAAATTAAGGAAAATACACCGAATCCTACCAATAGTGCCCCACTAACTGGGTTAATCCAACCAGACCAGCGACGCAATTCCAGTAATTTTTTAATTGAAGCTGTAAAAGTACCCGCCAAAATCAACGGCGTTACGTAACCGGCTGTGTAAGAAAGTAGCAAAACAGCGCCTAAAATTAAGTCTTGTGTGCTAGCAATCCAACTTAACAAGCTGGCTAAAACAGGCGTGCTACAAGGGGATGCCACTAAACCGAAAGTCAGTCCCAGCAAATAGGAACGCAATCCGGCCGGCAAATCTGGCGAAATCCAATTCGTTTCGCCCAAGGATGGAAATTGTAGAGGTAGTGCTTCTAATAAGTTCAGCCCCATGAGAATGGCGATAATGCTGACGATAATCGGCAAACCAATTCCCACTTGACCATAGACTTTTCCTACTAAACCTGCTATAATCCCTAATCCTGCCAATGTCGTTGCTAATCCGAAAGCAAACCAAGTTGATTGGGCAGCTGCTTGCAGGCGGCTTTTGGCTTCATAACCGCCGATGTAACCAATGGTAATTGGCAGCATAGAAAGCATACAGGGTGTGAGACTGGTGAGCAAGCCAGCGGCAAAGATGATACCAACACTCACCATGCTAAGGTGTGTCAGTTGGTTAGAAACGAGGCTGTTGGCAAATTGTTCTAGTTGGTAAATTTGGGTTTGCAGGTTATCAAACATGGGGAGTCTCTGAGCGGGAAATGCTTACTCTGCTTGAATTTTAGCCTATTTTTGCTTTTTGAGTCAGCAGAAGTGATTATCCGAACCTGATATCATCTAAATTTCATCTGCCCAAAGAAATGTATCTAAAATACAATAATTAAGCTCGGATTATCCCTGAAAAAGTACGGCTGGAGTATTTGGCATGATGATTGCATTACCCGGATTTAAAATTGTCACTTTGTTAAAAGCAGGGGTAAAAGCAGTCATATACCGGGGAATTAAGGTTAAAGATCAATGTCCGGTAATTATCAAAAGCCTACGTCCAGAACAGTGTACACCCAATAATATTGAACAACTTAAACACGAATATGCGATCGCACAAAGGTTAAACACCGCCGCCGCAGTCAAAGCTTACGCTTTAGAGATGCACCAGGGAATCCCTTATTTAATTATGGAGGATTTTGAGGCGCGATCGCTCGACCAGTTCATAGACCAATTTCAACAGCCTATTCCGTTTCTGAAGATTGCCATTGAAATCACTAACAGACTGGCACAAATTCACACTCATCACATTGTCCACAAGGATATTAAGCCGCAAAATATCTTAATTAACCTCGAAACTAATCAGGTAAAAATTGCCGATTTTGGAATTGCTGCCTTCATTCCATACCAACAGCAAATAGTTAGCAGTTCCAGTCGTATTGAAGGCAGTTTACCTTATTTATCACCTGAGCAAAGCGGGCGGATGAATCGAGGAATTGACCATCGCAGCGATTTGTATTCACTGGGAGTTACCTTTTATGAGATGCTCACAGGTCAGCTACCATTTCAAGGTAAAGATCCCTTAGGGTGGGTGCATTGTCATATTGCCAAATCTCCGCGATCGCCGAAAAAGCTAAACTCTGATATTCCTCAAATGCTTTGTGACATCATCATGAAATTGCTGTCGAAGGTTGCAGAAAAAAGGTATCAGAGCGCTTTAGGTTTGCAATTAGATTTAGAATGTTGCTTAAAACAATTGGAGACAACCGGACAAATTCAATCCTTTGTTTTGGGTGAACAAGATATCTCAGAGCGCTTTCAAATTCCTCAAAAATTGTATGGGCGAGAACTAGAGATTGCCAAGCTTTTACAAGCATTTGAGCGAGTTGTTAGCCAAGGTAAACCAGAAATAGTGTTAGTTTCTGGCTATGCTGGCGTTGGTAAATCAACTCTTGTTAAGGAGATTCACAAGCCCATTGTTAGAGAACGCGGGGTTTTTATCTCTGGTAAGTTTGATCAGTATAAACGAGATATTCCTTATTCCACTATCGTTCAAGCTTTTCAAACACTCGCTCGACAAATTTTAACTGAATCTGAAGATCAACTTGCTACCTGGAAAAAGCAAATACAATCAGCATTAGGGAACAATGGCAAACTAATCACAGATGTAATTCCAGAAGTTGAACTAATTGTTGGAAAACAGCCTCATATACCAGAGTTGGGGCCTGCCGAATCTAAAAATCGATTCAACTTAGTGTTTCAGAACTTTATCAGCATCTTTGCTCAAAAAGAGCATCCACTCACTGTTTTTTTAGATGATATGCAGTGGGCAGATAGCGCTACTTTGAATTTAATTCAAACTATTATTACTGGCTCTAGTATCCAGTATCTCTGCTTCATTTTGGTGTATCGAGATAACGAAGTAGATGTGTTACATCCCTTCAAACTAATGATAGATAAGGTTCGCCAGTATGGAGCAAGAACAACTGAAATTC
Source organism: Nostoc edaphicum CCNP1411 (assembly GCF_014023275.1). Classification (NCBI taxonomy): domain Bacteria; kingdom Bacillati; phylum Cyanobacteriota; class Cyanophyceae; order Nostocales; family Nostocaceae; genus Nostoc; species Nostoc edaphicum. The sequence goes on along the minus strand of NZ_CP054698.1, from coordinate 2,111,188 downwards.
TGCTGACACCGTTGAATCCTATCTATGTCAATCAGTTAATTGCTGATACCTTACATAGTTCAGCAGAACAAGTAGAAACTCTTACCAAATTGATTATCCAAAAAACTGACGGGAATCCTTTCTTTGTCAATGAATTTCTCAAAATATTACATCAAGAAAATCTGCTGAACTTTAATCATCAAGATGGTGTTTGGCAATGGGATCTAGCTGAGATTGAAGCCCAAGGTATTACAGATAATATTGTCAATTTAATGATTGAGCGGATGCAAAAACTTCCACTTGCAACTCAACAAGTACTGAAGTTAGCCTCTTGTATTGGTAATCGCTTTGATTTAGAAGTTTTAGCACTTGTTGGAGAACAATCTATTGAAAAAACAGTAGATGCACTTTTTGAAGCAATTTTAAGAGGATTAATTATCCCTATAGAGTCGGATGAAAGTATCCAAAAAAACTATCGTTTCTACCATGACCGAGTTCAGCAAGCTGCTTATGCCTTAATTGCTGATGAATTCAAGTCGGCAGTGCATCTGAAGATTGGGCAGCTTTTGCTGAAGAATGCTAGTTATGAACAAGTGAATGAGCAAATTTTTGATTTAGTCAATCAACTCAATCTCGCGGTAGATATAATTATTGAGCAGACAGAAAAAGATGAATTAGTACGATTGAATTTAATTGCTGGGAAGAAAGCAAAAGCATCTACAGCCTATACTCCTGCTAAAAAGTTTTTTAGTGTTGCCATGCATCTTTTAGGTGAAAATGCTTGGATTGAACAATATGAACAAACGTTTAGTTTATTTAGAGAACTAGCTGAGTGTGAATTCTTAACAGGCAATTTAGAACAAGCGGAAGAATTATTTGAACTACTATTGATTAAAGCAGAATCATATATTGAAAAAGCTAATATTTATATGCTGCAAATCAGACTCTACCAAGTCGCAGGTAGGTATGAAGAGGCGTTGATATTGGGATTAGCAGCTTTAAGAATTTTTGGTGTGATATTTCCTGATTCAAATGAGCAAATACAAGGTGCGATCGCAGTTGAAAAAAACCAGGTATTAACTAATCTAGATAAGAGACAAGTTTCTGATTTAATTGATGCACCAATAATTCAAGACCCCAATATTAAAACAGTAATTAGTCTGTTGACAACTTTGGGGCCACCTACTTATCTCGGTAGACCTAATATTTTTCCTTTAGTCGTACTCAAAGCAGTCAACTACTCACTTAAGTTTGGTAATACAGAAGATTCATGTTTTGCTTACAGCATGTATGCGATGTTGTTGGTTTCTATCTTCCATGATATTCCTACAGGCTACGCATTTTCTGAGATGACAATTCAATTAAATGAAAAGTTAAATGATTTGAAACTTAGAGGAGTTGTTCTACATATTCATGGAAGTCATATTAACGTTTGGTGTAACCATATTGCCACCGATATTCCCTTTTTAGAGCGGGGATTTATCGGCTGTGTAGAAGCAGGCGATGTGACGATGGCAAACTACAACGGTTATCAAGGATCGTGGCAAATTATCCAGTTAGGCTATCCACTTTCAGATACATACAAATCTCTAGAAAAATATATCGCATTTGCCCGCCAGTCTAAACATGAGGCTGTCTATCAGACAATCAGACTACAGCAGATGCTACTGATGAATCTGCGCGGACTAACTCACCAAAATCTGACTCTAAGTGATGATAATTTTGATGAATCACGCGCTTTATCTATTATTACAGATGCAGGGTTTGTTAGTGGAATTATTTTTTATCACATTATCAAATTAATTATCCTTTTTACATATCGACAGTATATAGAGGCTCTTAATTGTGCTTTAGAATTATCCAAGTTTCCAGTTACGACACTGGCATTACCGATTGAAACAGATTATGTTTTATATTACTCATTGACTCTAACGGCTCTTTATCCAACAGTATCTTCTCAAGAGCAAGAACAGTTTTTACAAACCCTAGAATCACATCAGCAACAATTGCAATACTGGGCTAAACACTGTCCTGAAAACTTTTTACATAAGTCTCAATTAGTAGCTGCTGAAATAGCTCGAATTGCAGGTCGGGATTTGGAAACAATGCGTTTGTATGAGCAATCAATTACTTCAGCCCGTGAGCAGGGATTTGTACAATATGAAGCTTTAGCTAATGAGCTAGCTGCTAACTTTTACTTTGAGCGAGAGTTTGAATTAATTGCCAAAACCTACTTGGAAGTAGCTAAAAATGCCTATATGCGTTGGGAGGCATTTGCTAAAGTCAAGCACTTAGAAGAATCCTATCCTCAACTATTGCCACAAGAACAGCTTGTCTCTAATGGAACGTTTATTACCACAGGTGAGCATTTAGACTTTTTGTCAATAGTTAAAGCCTCTCAAACTATATCTAGTGAAATTGTTTTTTCGCGGTTGTTGAAGACATTAATGCAAATTGTCGTCGAGCAAGCAGGAGCAGAAATCGGTTATTTATTGCTAGAACACGAGCAAAAGCTGGTGATTGAAGTAGAAGCGAAGGTTAATCCCCAAGCAGAAAAGCTCAATGTTTCTCGACTTGTATTAGAGAGTGAAATTTCACAAGTTATTCCTCAATTATTACTGAATTATGTTCAGCGCACTCAAGAAATTGTGATTTTGCAGAATGCGACTGAGGAAAATATGTTTTCCAAAGACGAGTATATAATTCAAAAACAACCTAAATCTGTACTTTGTTTACCGATCGCCCGTCAGTCGAAATTACTTGGTATTTTATATTTAGAAAACAATTTAATCTCCAGTGCCTTCACACAGGAAAAACTTTCTGCGCTGGAGATTTTGACGGTTCAAATTGCTATTTCTCTAGAAAATGCTTGTCTTTATCAAGGTTTGGAAAATAGCCAAGCACAACTCAACCTGGCTTTGAAATCTGCTCAAATCGGTGTTTGGAGTTGGGATATCGCTAGCGATCGCTTTGACTGGGATGAGCAGATTTATCAACTATTTGGGTTAACACCGGAAACCTTTGCTGGCACTTCTGAAGCAATTTTAGCTCGTCTGCATCCAGATGATCGGGGATTCCTAACTCAATCATTAAGTCGAGCGATTAACGAAGGCTTGGAGCATGATTTAGAATATCGAATTATTTGGGATGACGGCAGTATCCGTTACGCAGCCTGTCGGGGAAAAGCCTTTTTTGATGATGCGGGTATTGCCACACACATGAGTGGTGTTGTGCTTGATATCACCGAACGCAAACAATCTGAAGCCAAACGTATCCAACTAATTCAAGAGCAAACCGCCCGACAGGAAGCAGAAGCCGATCAGCAAAGAGCAGCGTTTTTGGCTCAAGTTAGTGCAACCCTCGCCTCTTCTCTTGATTACGAAAGCACGTTAGCAAGTGTGGCTAATCTGGTTGTGCCTTACTTGGCCGATTGGTGCGCTGTTGATCTGTTGCAAGATAATCAATCAATTAATCGGGTAGCAGTTGCCCACCGAGATCCAGAGAAAGTGAAGTTTGCTTGGGAACTCTATCAGCGTTATCCCAGAAAGTTGGATGCAGATGAAGGTGTGTCTAAGGTGCTGCGTACAGGACAAGCCGAAATGATAGCTGAAATTTCAGATGCAGTTGTAGCAGCAGCTATCCAAGATCCAGAACGTCTAAGGATTCTGCGTGAACTTGGTTTGAAGTCATGTATAATTTTGCCCTTGATGGCACGTGAAAGAATTTTTGGTGCAATTTCCTTTGTGACTGCCGAATCAGAACGTCGTTACAGCACCGCTGACTTGTTATTAGCAGAAGATGTTGCCCATCGAGCTGCGATCGCGATCGATAATGCCCGCCTTTATCAAGAAGCGCAGCAAGCACAAAAAACAGCAGAACGAGCATTGGAACGCATTGCCCGTCTCCAATCTATTACAGCTGCCCTTTCAGAATCCCTGACACCAGCCCAAGTATCTGAAGTGATTGTAGAGCAGAGCATGGCTGCCTTGGGAGCCACTTCTGCCCTCGTTGCTTTGGTGAATGAAAGTAAAACTGAACTGGAAATTGTGCGTGCTGTTGGTTATAAGCCGGATTTGATAGACGCGTGGCGTAATTTTGCCATCGATTCACCTTCTCCTTTAGCAGAAGCAGTGCGAACTGGGAAAGCTATTTGGGCTGAACCAACAGAAAATCGGATTGCTCGTTATCCACATTTGTCCCAAATATATGCCCAATATGACTTTAAAGCCTGGATTTCTATTCCATTAATGGTAGAGGGTTCGGCAGTTGGAGGTATAAGTGTGGGATTTACCCAGCCTCAACAACTAAGTGAGGAAGATCAAGCGTTTCTCTTGGCTGTGGCTCAACAATGCGCCCAAGCGATCGCTCGCGCCCATCTTTACGAAGCCGAACGAACGGCACGAAGCGCTGCTGAAGCCGCAAACCGCATCAAAGATGAATTTTTAGCAGTGCTATCCCATGAATTGAGAACACCACTCAACCCGATTCTGGGTTGGGCAAAACTGATGCGGAGTCGCAAGCTTGATCAAGCAACAAGCGATCGCGCCCTCGAAACTATTGAGCGCAACGCCAAGTTACAAACCCAATTAATTGAAGATTTGCTTGATGTGTCCCGTATCCTTCAAGGTAAACTTAATCTCAACTTCGGCCAGATTAATTTGGTATCAGTGATTGAAGCTGCGATCGAGACAGTGCGTTTATCAGCAGAGGCTAAATCTATCCAGATTCACAGAAGTCTTGAATCTGGTATTGGGAAAGTTTTAGGCGATGCTAATCGATTGCAACAAGTCTTTTGGAATATTCTTTCCAATGCCATTAAATTTACTCCTACTGGAGGAGAAGTAAAAATTAAATTAGAGCAAGTTGGCTCACAGGTACAAATCCGTGTAACTGATACAGGGAAGGGAATTGTACCTGAGTTTTTACCTTATGTCTTTGATTACTTCCGCCAAGCAGATGGTGCCACAACTCGAAAATTTGGCGGTTTAGGTTTAGGATTAGCGATCGTCCATCATCTCGTAGAACTTCACGGAGGAACTGTGCAAGCAGAAAGTCTCGGCGAAGCTAGAGGAGCAACTTTCACCGTCAGACTTCCATGCATACAGGATGAAAGCAAGGGAATCAAGGATGCAAAAAATAATTCCGCAGTTGTGGCGGCTCAGTCCTTTCCCCTATCTGGCTTAGAGATTCTCGTGGTGGATGATGATGCAGATATGCGAGAGTTTTTGCCCTTTATGCTGGAAGAATATGGTGCAACTGTTACAGTTGTCGCCTCAGCCATTGAAGCTTTAACTGCACTGAGTCAATCCCAGCCAAATATAATTGTCAGCGATATTGGGATGCCAGAAATGGACGGTTATATGCTGATGCGACAGATCAGGAGTCTGAAACCAGAGCAAGGCGGGACTATTCCAGCGATCGCTTTAACTGCTTATGCTGGTGAGATGGATCATCAGCAAGCGATCGCTGTGGGATTTCAACAGCATATCTCTAAGCCTGTAGATCCAGAGGAATTAGTGAAGGCGATAACATCATTAAGTAAAAGTTTGTAGTAATTGGACTCAATTGAGAAGCACTATATAAACTAAATAAAAAGCGCTCTCCAAAAGGGGAGCGCTTTCTAGTGTGAATTACTTAGCCTATAGAGATTTTTTAGGAAAGTGCAAAATTTTAAATCAAGTAAGGTGTGTGATGGCCGACAGTACGGCACTACCTCAGATTTTAGATGTCTTACGGAAATTCATCACTAACACAATGGCAGTTATGATGCTTTTTGATGCGTCTGCTTCTCTAGGAGATGCTGCGCTAAGGGTGGTACTCTTTTCGGAAAAACCGCAGGGTAGCCACCGCTGATTCTGCCTTCCCTACAAAACTTGCTCTTGATTAAATCCACATTTCTTAGTTAAGCGTTAAGCGCTTCCTCTTGATGGGTTTCGATTACACAATCAGAAAGGGGCTTGGCCACGCAGGTGAGAACCCATCCTGCGTCAATTTGATCGTTGTCTAAGAAGTTCTGATCATCTTGGTCAATTTCACCTGAAATCAGCTTTCCGGTGCAGGTAGAACAAGAACCAGCGTTACAGGAATAGGGCAAGTCTAGCTCATATTCCTCGTTAGCGATCTCTAGAATGTATTCATCTTCAGGGACTTCAATTACTTTTTCGCCGTCTGGGGTACGTAATGTAACTTTGTAAGTTGCCATGTAAAAAATCCTAACTCAATATAAACTCCATTTTTGATACTACGGGTTTATGTGCTGCTAGTCTAGAGTTGATTATGGTTGACTGTTTTAGATTCTCAAATGGTTAATGGGGCTAGTTTATATATATCAAAAGCTCCACACCAAAATCACAGAGGAAAAAATGCTGCGTAGGCGTAGCCCGTCGTAGACATCGCTTCAGCAAATCCCTCAAATGAACTATAATCCCTAGACACGATAGAGACATTCATACCCAACTTTCGCGCATTAGCAGTTGTATAAGGGCCGAAACATGCAATAATGCAACGTTCATAATCGCTTGGCGAATTGACCATTGTCAAAAAGCTTTCTACTTCCGCTGTGCTACTAAAGGCAATTACATCAATAATTCCTTGACGCATCAAGTTTAATTCAATACCGTAGATACTTTTGTTTAAACCCTGCGTGATATAGGTAGGGACACGAGTTACTTCTATACCCAATTTCTGCAAATCCGTAATTAAATTGGGTACAACATCAGGTTCAGGCAAACCAACCACTTCTGGAGCAGGTATCAGCACTTTTTTATCTTGAATTTGCGGAAGTTTCGCTAATTCAGCCACAATTCCGGCTGGGCTAGATTCTGCTGGAATTAAATCCACCTTGCCACAAAAAGACAATAAGCTTTCTGCATCTTTTCCTAAAGCACATAAGTGACATTTTTGTACCACAGAGATAGGAATATCTAAATCATTCATGCGGTGAAAAAATGCAGCGATCCCATTTCTACTGGTGAAGACAATCCAATCAAATTCGTCTATGTGATCTAGAGCAGCATCTAACTTAGTGTAGTTTGATAAATAGCAGGTTTCGATAGTAGGCATGACAACAGGTAAACCACCTTTCTTGATGATTTGTTCAGATAACCTATAAGCATAATTTCTCGGCGCTGTTACTAAAATTCTCTTGCCATATAGAGGTAATTCTCTAGATGGAGTCAGCAGGTTAATTTCTCTTGATTGGGTGTGCATTTGTTTATCGGAACAGGATTCAGGAGTTAGAATTCAGCATGAATTCTATACAACGGCTAGACTGAGCGCTCAGTCTAGCCGTTATACGCTGAATAATAGCGGTTCTCGCTTGAGTGAAGTATAAACAACCCAACTCCCTCTCTGCAAGCCAGGCTACGGTGTACACACAAAGTCAAATTACCCCCCTCAATCCTCCCAATGCATGCAGGATGGTTTCATACGAAAAAAGAAAAATACATAAGCCTTGATTTCTTGTTTTGTAGCATGGCTTTTTACCCCACTTCCATTCCTCTCCCCGAAACGGAGAGAGGCTTTGAAACCCAGTTTTAGTTTTTCTCTGGTTGTATGAAACCACCCTGCTCAATTCTCCCGATGCATGGTGGGAAAAAAGAAATCCGGTTCCCTCCCCTTTGCAACTACGGTGTACACACAAGTCGAATTACCCCCCTCAATCCCCCCGATGCATTGGGGGGAAGCCGGAAATCTAGTTCCCTCCCCTTTGCAAGGGGAGGGTTAGGGTGGGGTAAAACGCTGGTTAATCAGCTATTTAAGATTTGTGTGTACATCGTAGGCTTCGGGAAGGGGGTTAGGTCTATTTGCATACCTGTACCTCACCGGATTGAAAATGACTATATGACTCCTGAATTCTTTTTAATAAATCAAATGATGACATACAGCCTCCAATGAGGTCATGGTGTACATATCACATTTGATTCATCACTTATATGAACATTTTAATGCTATCTTCCACCTTTCCCTACCCAGCAACGCGCGGGGGAACCCAAGTCAGGACATTTAATTTACTTAAGTACTTGAGTCAACGCCATACTGTTACCCTTGCGACTCAACGCGAGAGCGATGTTACAGACGCAGAAGTAGCAGGATTACGCGATTGTGTGGATCATCTAGCCATTTTTGAACGCCCGCCAGATTCTCGAACCACCGGAATATTGCAGAAAATACAACGATTTGGTAGATTTTTGCAACAGGGGACACCCCCAAGTGTACTCAATCGTTACTCAGCTGAGATGCAAGCCTGGGTTGATAACTGGGTGGAAGCGGGGAAATGTGATGTGATTACCTGCGAACATAGCGTCAATGAAATTTATGTGCAGCCACATTTTCAGAAACAGCTAAAAACCATAGTTAATGTTCATAGTTCTGTTTACGCTACCTGTCGTAACCAACTAGCAACTGGCATTTCGGAAAATTCCCTCCGAGACAAAATTAATCTGCCACTTTTACGTCGTTATGAGCAAAGCTACTGTGCTAAGTTTTCGGCAATTGTCGCGACAACAGAAGAAGATAAAATTCAACTACAAGAATTTAACCCCAATAGTGAGATTACAGTTATTCCCAATGGCGTAGATTTAGTTTCTTTCCCCAACCGCACCAAAGATCCCGGAGGACATCGCTTAATTTTTATCGGTGCAATGGACAATTTAGCAAACATTGATGCTGTCTGCTTTTTCAGCAACGAAGTCTTGCCAGAAATCCAAAAATTGTATCCCAATACAACTTTCGATATTGTCGGTTCTCATCCGGTGCCAGAAGTTTTAGCACTTAATAAAAAGCCAGGGATTAATGTGCTTGGGCGTGTACCTTCGATGGCAGAATATTTACATCAAGCCACCATCTGCGTTGTACCCATGCGAACTGGGTTTGGCATTAAAAATAAAACTTTAGAGGCAATGGCAGCTGGTATACCTGTAGTAGCTAGCGATCGCGGTTTAGAAGGATTAGCCGTAGATGTTGCTGAGTAATCAAATAATTATCAACGTAGCGAAAAGCCGCTGCACCGTCGTAATCAGCAATGGCTATAGCTTGCAAGAAAACCTTTGAGGGAATTTCAAACCCTAAAAATTTTTCTGTTAAAATTAATAAATCTTCATCTGTGGCAGGAAAAGTAGTTTCTTCTGTCCCTTCCGAATCATAAAATATATCTTCAATTAATGCCTTATACACTTTGTACCTCCCCAAAAGCATAAGATGCAAAGCCTGTGATAAAGTTTAGCTGCTGATCGCGAGTTTGTAAGTTAACTGGGAGTTCAGTACCAGGACATCCTATCTCCCGTAAAATCTCTAAACAATAAGTACTGAGTTGAGTGTATGGAGCCTGCTCCAATTCTTGAGCTACTTCTAGAGCTATCTCCAGATTGACTTGGATAACCGTCTTTACAGGGTTGGTCATAAACACGCCCTCATAAACTGGATGCTCTCAGTTTTGATCACAAGGACAAATAGCGTAACGGTGTTTTTGCGGAATTTATGAAGAAGGGAAATTAAAATATCAGCGCATTTGCGGTAATGTATCGGAAGTTATGCAAACTAGGCTGAAAGCTAGGCAATTTTGATCTAAGTGCGAACGTTACCTTAATACGTATAATTATGTAAAAATAGTAATAAATCTTACCACAACCTTATAAATATTGCTGTGCCCCTACAACATAATCTATTCAATACTTTTTGGTTAAAGGGGAAAGGGTTTAAATTTACCTTTACCCCTTGCCTTTTAACCTTTACCCAGACGAAAAGAGAGATTCTTGGGTTTATCCGAAAAATTTTGATGGTCTATTTACTATTAATGGATACTTTAAAAAAGTAAAACAACCTATTCTCTTTATTTCAAAGAGAAAATGAATTTGTAGTGTATGAGTCTTATATTTTATTGTTTTCTAAAATTTATGGCACAGAATACCCGCATTTTGAGTCCCTTTAACAAATTTAAATAATTTTATTAAACAAGACCATTTTTCTCTCGCCAGATATATAAAATACCATTACTTATGTTGAAGTATATTTCATCATAAATTCATAATTCAAATCAATGTAGCATGCGAGTATTACGTTGATCAGGCGAACTTGATCTGCAAAACTATAAAGGTTATATATTATGTCCATTATTGTTGGTACTCCTAACAATGACTTTTTGGTGGGTACTAGTGGTGACGATCAGATTTCTGGTCGTGGAGGCAATGACAATATCTCCGGTGGTCTTGGAAATGACCTCATTGATGGTGGAGATGCTAATGATACGTTGGCTGGTGGTGGTGGCGATGATACATTTAAGGGCAGTCGAGGTGACGACAGCATTAATGGCGGAGATGGTGAGGATACCGCAGACTACAGCAACTTAGGTAAACGTGTCACCTTGTCAGGTGTAGGGACAGTTGAAAAAGCTGGTGGTTTTGGAACAGACACAGTTTTTCAAGTAGAGAAAGTAATTGCTGATGTCACTGTTGCCAACAACACTATAGATGCATCTCAATCTTTGTCTGGAGTACCTGCCGATGCTGACCTACAAGCTCAAACTATCTCTGCCCTCAATGTCCCTGGTCTGGGAACATTGACATTTAATGTAGTCAACTTTGATAATGTCATCGGCACAATTAACAATGACACTCTGAAGGGCGATAGCCAAAATAATCAATTAACTGGTCTTGCTGGTAATGACCTGATTGATGGTAGAGGTGGCAACGACAGCATTGATGGTGGACTGGGCAATGACACATTGTTCGGTGGTGCAGGTGATGACACCTTTAAAGGTGGTCAAGGTGACGACAGTATTAATGGTGGAGTTGGCACGGATACCGCAGACTACAGCAAATTAGGTAAAACCATCACCCTATCAGGTGTAGGGACAATCACCAAAGCTGATGGATTGGGAAAAGACCAACTTTTTCAAGTAGAGAAAGTCATTGCTGATGCTAGCGTTGCCAACAACACTATAGATGCATCTCAATCTTTGTCTGGAGTACCTGCCAATGCTGACCTACAAGCCCAAACTATCTCTGCCCTTAACGTTCCTGGTTTGGGAACATTAACATTTAATGTAGTCAACTTTGATAATGTCATCGGCACAATTAACAATGACACCCTGAAGGGCGACGGACAAAAGAACCAATTAACTGGTCTTGCTGGTAATGACCTGATTGATGGTAGAGGTGGCAACGACCTAATTGATGGTGGACAAGGCCGTGACACCTTGTTAGGTGGTGAAGGTAATGACACCATTAAGGGTAGTCAGGGTAACGACAGCATTAATGGTGGAGTTGGTACGGATACCGTAGACTACAGCAAGCTGGGTCAAACCATTACTCTCTCAGAAGTCGGGACAGTTAAAAAAGCTGGCGGATTGGGTCAAGACACTCTATCTCAAGTAGAAAAGATTATTGCTGATGCTAGTGTTGCTAACAACATTATAGATGCTTCCGCATCTTTAGCTGGTGTATCAATCACCGTTAATCTACAAAGCCAAACTTTGACAGCCAATAACGTTCCTGGTCTGGGGACATTGCCATTTACTGTAGTTAACTTTGATGATGTCATCGGTACAAATGCAGGTGACTTCATTGCTGGTGATAGCCAAAGTAACAAATTAACAGGTAATGGTGGCAATGACACATTTAAGGGCAGTCGAGGTAACGACAGCATTAATGGTGGAACGGGCTTTGATACCGTAGATTACAGTAGCTTAGGTAAAAAAATCACCTTGTCAGGTGTAGGGACAGTTGAAAAAGCTGGTGGTTTTGGAACAGACACAGTTTTTCAAGTAGAGAAAGTAATTGCTGATGCCAGTGTTGCCAACAACACTATAGATGCATCTCAATCTTTGTCTGGAGTAGCCGCTGTTGCTGACCTACAAGCCCAAACTATCTCTGCCCTTAACGTTCCTAGTTTAGGAACATTGACATTTGAGGTAGTCAACTTTGCTAATGTCATCGGCACAATTAACAATGACACCCTGAAGGGCGATAGCCAAAATAATCAATTAACTGGTCTTGCTGGTAATGACTTGATTGATGGTAGAGATGGCAATGACCTGATTGATGGTGGACTGGGTAATGACACATTGTTCGGTGGTGCAGGCGATGATACCTTCAAGGGCAGTCGAGGCAACGACAGCATTGATGGTGGAGATGGTACGGATACCGCAGACTACGGCAAACTGGGTAGAGCCATCACCCTATCAGGTGTAGGGACAATCACCAAAGCCGGTGGTTTTGGAACAGACACAGTATTTAAAGTAGAAACGGTTATTGCTGATGCTAGTGTTGCCAATAACACTATAGATTCCTCCGAATCTCTTGCTGGTGTATCTGTCATCGCTAATTTGCAGGAGCAAACTATCTCTGCTCTTAACGTTCCTAGTCTGGGGACAATAACATTTAATGTACTCAACTTTGATAATCTCATCGGCACAAATGCAAGTGACAGCATTACTGGCGATAGCCAAAATAACCGATTAGAAGGTAAAGATGGTAATGACACTATCTCTGGTGGCTTCGGTAATGATTCTATCACTGGTGGAAAAGGTAACGATGTTCTCACAGGTGGCGCTGGTGCAGATAAATTTATCTTCAACAGCGTTAATGAGGGTCTTGACACCATCAAAGATTACAACTTTGGTCAAAATGATGTAATCCAAGTATCTCAAACAGGGTTTGGTACTACTAGCCTCGGTGACTTTTCTTACGACAATACTAACGGTAATTTGTCTTTCCAAGGAACTCAGTTCGCCTTCCTTGAAAATCTCGCATCCAATTTGAGTATTCAGTTGGTCTAAAACTACTACTAGTCATAACCCAATGACAAGTTAAAGCTTTTTTGTAGTTTGTTATAAAAACACTGGCTATAGAACTAGTATTTGATTTTTGAAATACACGTAGGGTACGTTACTACTGAGATTTTTCATAAATAAATATGATTCCTATAGTAGTTGAGCAATAACAAATTGAGCGTGGTACAGACATGAGCAATTGTGTCTGTAAACCAGGCTAAAGTTGTGTTGCAAATGATGTTAGATTGTCAAGTATTAATAGCCAGACATAAACATATTTTGCAACATAAACATTAAATATAGTAGTTGTTTGAACTCTCTCCAATATTTGGCAGCGTATTGCCTTATGTTGGATGTTTAATTGTTGTATTTTAGTGATATTATTCTTTTTAATAAATTCAGGAGCAAGCCTGGTGGTATTGTTATGATCAATCGGTTTATGAAGTTATCTGTCAAATATTTACCAGTAATTACAGCTATAATAACGGTTCTTCCATTCCCAGCTAAAGCAGCTACATTTTTAGTAAATGAACGTGCTGCTTTCGGAGGTAATGATAAAGTGGATTGGGTAACTTTAGGTAAAGTATTTAATCCTGTAGCTCCTGACTTTTCTGCCTTTTTACCTAACTCTTTCTCAACAACCTCTCAGGATGGTTTAGGGTTGGATATAAATATAGCTCCAACTAATAATCCTCAAGTTACTCCACCGTTTGTCTTTCAAACTTTACCTCCACCTGGTATTCGGACTAACTTTGCCCAAGGAGATTTTATTCTTTTCGGAGGTATAGACCCAACAGGTTTTATCCCTCTTCCTCCTGGTACTCCTGATCCTGGTACTTTGGGGAACGGTGGGCCTTTTAGCATTAGTTTTGACCAGCCTGTTTTTGGTGCTGGTACTCAGATAGCTGTAGACGTTAGTAATTTAGAAGTTGAAACTTTTATTAACGCTTTTGATAATGCCAATAACCTGTTAGGTAGTTTCTCAGTTCTGAGTACTTCGTCGCTAGCATTAGATAATTCGGCAGTGTTCTTGGGCATTCGTAGTGACACTCCAAATATCTCGCGACTTGTTTTTAGCAGTTCTGCTCCACAATACGGCTTGGCCATTAATCAGTTAAGCATTATTGCAATTCCCGAACCGACTTACACCTTGGCTATATTAGCTTTTGGTGTTTCAAGTGCTGTTTTAAAAAGATGCCAACGCCTTCGCACTTCCACAATTTCTAAATAGCTTTTATTTCATAAGTTAGAGGTTTCATAAATATAGGACTCTGATTTGATTGTTGAAAATATGCTAAGACTAAAAATCCTATTTTATCAAGGTTTTATCTAAATTATTGTTCAACAATCAGAGATGATTCCTATACTCAAACTTATATATATAAGCACATAAGTTCCATATATTTTTATCTTTAGCGAAACTAAAGTCAATGTCATACAAAGAATTAGAACACATCATAGACACTAAAATACAAAAAGCTATACGGAAGCACGAGACGATAGTTGCTTTCATTAGTAGTATTATTGGTTTGATTTTTATAATGGGTTTGTTCCACGCTATTTCACTAAACCACGCTCAAATTCACACATTTTGCTTGAACTGATTACATTTAATTCAATGGATATTGACATTCAAGCATTCCCTGATGTCTACAAAACTAATCCAGGTTACGCATATTTTTTATAAAAGTGAATTGCACCTATGGAGAGTAAAAATAATGGCAGAGCTATATTCGTCTTATTTTTGACTGTATTTATAGACTTGCTCGGCTTCGGAATTATTCTGCCGATACTGCCTTTGTATGCTGAACAATTCGGCGCAAAACCTAATGAAGCGACTTTACTTGTAGCTATTTATTCTTTAATGCAGTTCTTATTTGCACCATTATGGGGCAGATTTAGCGATCGCTACGGTCGTCGTCCGATTCTATTACTCACTTTATTTGGTTCTGTAATAGCATACGCAGGGTTAGGCTTTGCCAACTCATTATGGATTTTGTTTTTTGCTCGTAGTCTGGCGGGGATTATGGCAGGGAATATCTCTACTGCTCAGGCGTACATCGCAGATATTACCACGCCAGTTAATCGCGCTCGTGGCATGGGGATGATTGGGGCAGCTTTTGGTCTTGGCTTCATTCTCGGCCCAGCAATCGGAGGTCTTCTGATCGGGTCAGATCCAGACAACGCTAACTTCCATCTACCGTCGTTGTTTGCAGCCGGATTATCTTTATTGGCATTGCTTTGTGCTTTGGTATTACTTCCAGAATCTCTAAATTCTGAAACTAGAGCCAAAATGCAAGCTCATCGCTACCGCCAACGACGGCTGAACTTCCTACAAGTGTTGCAGCGTCCACAGTTTTGTGTGCTTGTTGGCATCTACTTTTTTGTTACCTTTGCTGTTGCAGCGATGGACTCTACATTGGCTTTATGGTCTAAGCAGCAATTAAACTGGGGCCCTCAACAAACTAGTTATCTTTTTGCCTTCATGGGGATTGTCAGCACAATCATTCAAGGAGGACTCCTCGGATTTCTCAAGAAACAATTGGGTGAAATAAAGTTACTTACCTGGGGGATAGTAGGGTTAGGTTTAGGATTACTACTAATTGGATTAATTGGATTCTCACAAAGCTTAATTTTATTGTTGGTAGCCACCACCCTTGTGGCATGGGGAATTAGTGTCAGCCAACCAATATTAAACAGTCTGATTTCCCAGATGACAGCCCCAGAAGAACAAGGACAAATATTAGGAATTGCTAGTTCTTGCTCTGCGTTGGCACGTATCGGTGGGCCAATATGGGCAGGGGTTGGTTTTATGAAATTTGGGAGTTCTGCTCCTTTTTTGAGTGGATTTTTAGTAATGCTAGTAGCTTTGACTCTTAGTTTGCGAGTTACTAAAAGTGCATCTGAATCAAACACAGAACGTGTTGCCTGACAATCTAAGTCTTAGAGGATCTCTTAAAAGTTATGGCTGATGTATTCAAAACTTTAGATCCTCCTAAATCCTCCTTTTTAAGGAGGACTTTGAGAAGGTTATTCCCCCTTTTTATTAAAAATTACGAATTACTAATTACGAATTAATATGACAGGCCGCCGAGTATTGTTTTTAGGCATCTTTGTAAGCATCCTCCTCACCTACGCAATTTGGATCGGTGGGAGTATTCCTGCAAGTATCATCAAACTTCCTGACCAAGGATTAAACTGGTACTACTGGAAACTTCCCCAACCAACCTTTTGGAGTCGAGCGACGGCTTGGGGTATGTACCTTGGGCATCAGTTTAGCATTTGGGCGTGTATCTTGTGGGCGCAGCGATCGCAGTTGAAATACAAATCAGCGTTGCACCCGATTAATTACCTCATGCTGGCCATTAATGGTGCATTCATTGCATTACACTTTCTCCAGACTTATATTTGGTACGATGCTCTCGCTCAAGATACTTCAATTTGGGCTTCTCAAGGTGCGGTTGTACTTCTACTAGTGTTCGTACTGATTTTAGAAACGCCTCGACGCGGTTTGTTTTTTGGCAATTCTGTTCCATTCCATCAACAGTTTTTGCAAATTATCAAGCTGTACCACGGCTACTTTTTCTCCTTCGCCGCTATCTATACCTTCTGGTATCATCCAATGGAAGCGACTTCGGGGCACTTAATTGGTTTTTTCTATATGTTCTTG
Organism: Nostoc edaphicum CCNP1411; assembly: GCF_014023275.1. Taxonomy (NCBI): domain Bacteria; kingdom Bacillati; phylum Cyanobacteriota; class Cyanophyceae; order Nostocales; family Nostocaceae; genus Nostoc; species Nostoc edaphicum. The sequence goes on along the minus strand of NZ_CP054698.1, from coordinate 2,094,770 downwards.
CTTCTGCTCCAATCGTCGTTGATCTTTAACCGCACCCATGTAAATCGTTGGTGGACATTCTCTTTGGAAGTTACGGTGCTTTTACATAGTGTCATTGTGTCGTGGATGCTAGGACAAACAAAGTGGCCAACATTTCTCTTTGGTTTTCTCGGCATTATGGTGCTTACTCAGCTTCACGGTTTACCTCTGGGTATCTGGACTAAACGTACTATCTACGGAGCCTTTCTAGTGAGTGTACTGGCCGTTTATGCACTAACTGAACGCGGCTTGGGTAGAATTTACGAAATAACCTATATCCCTCTGATTGAGTTTGGGCTTGTGGGCGTAATTTACTTAATTTTCCTGCTCATCTTATGGACAATTTCTCGTTTACCTGTGAAGACGTAATATCATGTTAACTCCAGTAAGCTGAATTGCAAAATTAGGATATGATATTAAATATTTGGGTTATTTAAGATAAATTTTAAAGAATTGAAATATTGTTTAAGTGTCCATAATTATGTCCTTTATTATCACGTTGTATAGGATAAGAAGCATTCTGTTTTGAAAGAATTGATTCTGCCCAATTATTAAGACTTCTATCGGAAATCCAATGTTCAAATTCATGTAGAGAATACACAATTGGCGGTATATTCAACCCCATACGAGAGCAATAGTCCGTTTGCTTTACCATCTCTTCAAATATTGTAGATGCAGCAATACTGTCATAAAAAGTCAAAATAAGAGGAATCACTGGCTTGTCGTAAAGATTTAAAGCTTTTACTGTGCTGCCAATTTGCTCAAATGCAGAATGAATTCGACACCAAACATCGGCAAGTTTATCAACATGAAAATAGGCGCTTGTATCGGCAGACATAATACTACTTTTGCATTCTAATAAGATATATGAGCTTAAAGTTTCAATGAGAAAATCAGCACGCTTATCTTTGCTAGAGGTAGAATTTTTGATTTCGGGAATTCTATGAAAAGAATTAGGAATAATAAAAGGAAGAAGTGTATTTTCAAGATAATCCTCGAATGAGCGACTTAATAATCCTTCTAACCTTTTCCTAGTACTATCCTCGAAAACAAGACCTCTAATCTGATTCCAACAAGATTCAGAAAAAGAGAAAGGATCTGGCAAACAGAATTTTTCACTATTCAATTTAATAAAAGGAACTTCTAGAAAATAATTGTAAAATAGAGGTTGATAATAATCAGGAACACTATTAAGTGTTTGATTGATTCTATTACGAAAGGAATTATCAGCTTCCGAGGAAAAAAGCTCACTATTTTGCTGAACAAATATTTTTATGTGTTCTGTGTTAATACCTTGTTTTTGAACTTCAACATCTATATCTAGAAATTGAGAGAAGTCCCAAAATCCTTTTCTATTATAAGAATTGCCAAACACCATTAAGCAACCTAGAATTTGTTTAAAGTAATTTATTTTACTTAGCTTTGTACGCTCAACAAAATCATCTGAAAATTTTTTATCGGAATGTTTATCCAGTAGCTCAATAAATTTTATCGTTCGATGTATGCGAGCAACTGGATATCCAAAACCTGCATTTTGAAAAGCTATTAGCCTTTGTGAGAATAAACCAGCTACATGAGTGTGAATTACTTCTAAATTCAAAACATTACTCAATTTCAACGACCAATTACGTGCTGTATTTTCATGTTCAGTTTCCCACTTTTGGATAGAACTTAATAGAGCTTCTGCTTCTTTATCCAGAATACGTTTGTCTGAAATGGTATGTTGATCCCAATTGTGGTAAGCATTAATTAAGCTGTCAAACACCTCAACACTAATATCCCCACGCCGATAGGGATTACCTCCACTAGCTAGTAACATAAGTCGGACAGCATAGTTACGTTCAGTATTGCTATGCAACCAATCTAAAGGCTCCGAGTATTTTTTCGGTTCCCACTTTTGCCAGCATTTCTTAGCTCCAATTTCTAGAACGGATGTTGAGTTGTAGCGGCGAATAAACTCACGTAGCTCAGAAAAACTTTTGAAATCCATTTTTAGTGAAAGAGCAGCAAGCTAAGATTGGACGTATCAAAATTATTATCATGATACCATATCAGCCTTAACTAAACATTAGATAGATATTTCCATAAATTAATTATGTGTTTCCCAAAATTATTGGTAAGCACAATTCATGAATTATGCCTATTCATTGTCGGAAAATTCTATTAAAAAATCACAATTTTACTCACCACCACTAATGTTTTTTTGTTGTTGATAACGTAGTTTAAACTGGTTTTGTTGGATTTTATGATCCACAATTGGGTCGGGATAGCCAACAGCATGACGTTCTAAAGGTGGAATTTTACCAGTAACTAAATATTCGGTATCTACAGACCGCAATTCTGATACCCATTGCCGAATATATTCCCCCTCTGGATCAAATTTTTGCGTTTGACTAGCTGGGTTAAAAATCCGCACAGGTTTAGGGTCCATACCGCTAGAAGCACTCCATTGCCAACCGCCATTATTAGCAGATAAATCACCATCAATCAGCTTTTGCATAAAGTATTTTTCTCCCAATTGGGGATTAATTAGCAAGTCTTTGGTGAGGAAACTAGCAACAATCATTCGACAACGGTTGTGCATCCAGCCACTTTCGTTTAACTGGCGCATTGCTGCATCCACAATTGGGTAGCCAGTTCTTCCTTCACACCAAGCTTGGAAATGTTCTTCGTTAGTTTCCCAAGGAAAGTTCTTAAAGGTTTCACGGAAAGCACCATCAGCTAATTCGGGGAAGTTATACATTGCATGTTGATAAAACTCCCGCCAAGCTAATTCCTGTTGCCATGTGCGGATATTAACTGCTGTTTCTTCACTGCGGCTGTTTTCTAGTGCTTCTATGGTGGCTTGCCAAACAGTGCGAATGCCAATTACGCCAAATTTCAAAGCTGCACTCAGTTGTGATGTTCCATCAACTGCGGGAAAATTTCGCTGTTCTTGGTATTCAGTAATAGCTTTAGCAGTAAATTCTTCTAGCCGTTCTTGTGCCGCCGCTTCTCCTGGTGGAATAATCAATTGTTCATCCCAGATAAATCCTAAATCTTTTGCTGAAGGTAATGCGATCGCTCCTGCAAGTTTTGCAATTTTCTGTTCAGCTTCTGTTAAACCCTCAACATTTTGCAGTGTTTCTAATGGTTGAGCCTTCGGTTTAGTAATCCAATTTTTCCAGAAGGGGGTGTAAACCGTATAAGGTTGATTACCACCCGTGCGGATCTCATCTGGGGAGTTGAGGATTTGATCCCAGTTTTGGTTCAGAAACTCAATGCCTTTTTCTTTGAGGGCATTTATGATGGTGCGATCGCGTTCTTGTGAATAAGGTTCGACATCCCAATTCCAAAAAACAGCTTTAGCTGTTAAAGCCTCTGCTAAAGCTGGTATCGCTTGTACAGGATCAGCATGGAGGATTAATAACTCACTGCCAGCTTTAGCATATCGCTCTTGGAGTTTCTGCAAGCAGCCAATCATATAAGTTACTCTCACAGGAGCAACATCATCCCGTTCTAAAATATGCGGATCAAGGCAAAACACGCCCACCACTTTCGGACTCCGCCGTTTTGCCGCAGCCAGTCCCGTATTGTCAGAAATGCGTAAATCGCGCCGATGCCAAAACAGAATTAAGTCAGACATTCCATGCTATATATAGTTCACCCGTACTAGCTTAGATGTTAGTGGTACCAATGAACATCATTCTGGCGATAAATTTCTTTTGTTGATTGGGCATTGATTATTCTGAAGCTCCATTTCCTTCATCTCCTCAATCTTTCCATGCCCCATGCCCTATGCCCCATTCCCGAAAACTCCGGTTTGTCAGTCGGGAATAGTGGCTTATTAACTCAAAGTTGAGTATACTCTTCTTAACAGTTAATTAGTCTTTTTGGTCATGGCTAACCTACTACTTGACGACGGTACGATTGAGAGCGATTTAGGCGAAATAGCTCGTGAACTTGCGCCTCTTGGCATTCAACTCAGACACTACGACCCAGGAACATCGCTCCTCTTCCCCAATCTGTTAGACCAGGACGTTTTAACTGAGTCAGAGAAACGTTATTGTGTAGAACTCCATAACAGCGTCTTTGAATTTATTCAGCAAGAAAATGGCGCTCTGTGGTGTGACTTGCTAAATGTGCATCCAGGTTCCTTCAATCTTCACCACCTGATAACGACTTACGGCCGTTACCATACTCATCCTGCGGCTGAACCCCTCTACGTGTTGGCAGGAGAAATGATTTATGGTTTCGTGCGACCTGATGGCAGTCAGGTACAGCTTTTAGTTCAGGCACAAGACTATCTCTACATTCCTGCTGGCGTTGAGCATTGGTGTAGCCCAACTGCATCGTTGAATTTCAAAGGGATACGCTATTTTGCCATAGCCGAAGGTTGGGTTCCCAATTATACAGGTACTCAAGTTAGTGATTCGCTCAACAAGCCGCGTTAAGGCTCAATTTTATAATCGCAAACTGTGATATTTATTACTTAATGCTTTAATTAAAAACTCAATGTCCATCGATAACGTTTGCCGCTATCTTTCAGAACAGTATCCCAAAAGCTTTGCCACCTGGTTGTTAGGTAGAACCCCAGCAGACGTTAAAGACCTCAAAACTGAGTTGAGCGTTGAGCCAGTTAGAGCAGACTGCATTATTCTGCTAAATCCCCAAGAGGAGATTCTCCATCTAGAGTTCCAAGTTGCACCTGTATCAGTCCCGCCAATGCCGATTCGGATGCTAGACTACTATGCGAGGCTGCGTCGGCAATACAGTTTTTATCCCATTGAACAAGTTGTCATCTATCTCAAAGAAACTACTGCAAACGCAGTTTTTATCGAACAATTTACCGATACTAATACAGTTCATCGCTTCCGTTCAATTCGGATTTGGGAGCAAGACCCCGCTCCTTTGTTAGCATCTGTTGGTCTTCTACCCTTAGCAGTTCTGGCGCGAACAGATTCCCCTGAATCTTTGCTCTCTCAAGTTGCTGCTCAGGTAGATATGATTGAAGAACCTAGCCAGCAAAGAAATATCTCAGCCTGTACTCAGTTGCTTGCAGGGTTAAAATATAACAACAATCTCATCACAAGCCTTTTGCGGGAGGAGCTTATGCAGGAATCTGTGGTCTATCAAAGAATTATTAGACAAGGAATTGAGCAGGGGAGACGAGAAGAGGCATTGTCAGTAATTATGCGCCAACTTCCTCGGCGAATTGGTATAGTTGCTCCAGAATTGCGATCGCAGATTGAAGCATTATCTCTAACTCAATTAGAAGATTTGAGCGAAGCGCTATTAGATTTCTCGACAGCAACAGATTTGATCGGGTGGTTCAATAGTATTAAAGAAAGCTGACTACTTTACTCAACTTCCTCACAGAGAATTAACAGTTTTTCCATCGCCTCTGCTAGAGAAATCAATTCTATCCAAGAGGAACCACTAACTAAATTTTGGGCGTGAGCTAATCGGTTTCGCAACTGTTCAGCAGACTTGAGAAAGCGTTCACCAAACCGCTTGGACTTTAATCCTAGTTGCTGGAGAAGTTCTGGCTGATTTAAAATCAACTCTCGCTTATCACAGAATTGCAGATAATCTAATAAATCGGTAGCTTCGTTTCTTTCTTGGCTCTCTCGCCATAGCCGTTGAGCAACTTCTAAGCGTTCAGGTTTGAGGACTTTTTGCCAAGAATCTTGAGGATAATAAATCCGCACCAGCCGCAGCAAATTCATTTCTAGTAGCGTTACTAAGCCAAACAGTAACATTCGCGCGGGTGCTTTCTGCAAGTCGCCACAGGTAACAATACCACTCACTTGATTGCAATCTAAGACAAACAATCGCGGAGTTTGTTGCAAAATTGGTAGTAACTTTATAAGTGGGGTGGAAATGGCTATTAGTTCTTTTGGATGAAACACCCGTTGATAGTCGCTACATTTTCCTGCTTTGCCTTGAATCAAATTAGAGCGTTCTACATAACCGCTGATAATATCTCCTGTCTCAACACCGATAACGTCAAAGTTCTTTTCCTGCATCCAATGCAGCACTTTTGTCACCTCAGCATCAGCTGGCATAGCTTTTAGCGGTTCTGCTACGTATTCAATAGTTATATTGTTCTCAAATAAACTCCGCAGGTCTTGAGAACGCGATTTTAGGTGTTTCATCCCCCTGCTGTGAACTCACATTAAATCATCCTACGGCACTTAGCGATCGCCACTATAATTTTCACTCAGATTACTTCTGCGTAGGTGTAGCCCAACTTAGACAACGCTATCTCAACAAATACCATAGACCAATATCATACTATCCTAGTTAGGATAAAGATAGTGGCGGTTAGACATTTTCCAGTAACAAAATATTTTGCAACTACAAAAAAATAAATATTTATGTAGTTATCTATATCAGATTAGTTGATTAATTTTCGCTAAAAATGCCAAAAATTCTCGCAAAAAAAATGTTATTACTAAAACGACATATCGAATTAATACTTGGTAGAATTTTACCAAGATAACCAAAATTGATAATATTATTATGCCAAGAAAAGAACAAGGATGGGTTACATTTCAAACCTCAGAGGACGAGCGGAAGATTCTAGAGGAGTTCTGCGAACAGTCTCAACGCACCAAGACTGAGATTTTGAGAGAACTTGTGCGTAGTCTCACTCAGCACTCGTCAGTGCCAGTATCACCACCAACTCAGCATGAAAAACAAGAAGATATCTACACTCAAAAGCCTGACATAGAAAGTAGTATTCAAAAGAAATCACTAAAAGTTAGCTCTCGCAATATTCTTAAAGGTGTTGTTAAACGAGTTGTTTATGGAGCAGTTAATAGTGAGGTAACTTTGGAAATTATTCATAAAGTAGAATTAACCTCAATTATCACTAGAGCTTCCGCAGAAGAGTTGGAACTATCTGAGGGAAAAGAAGCTTATGCAGTCATTAAATCTAACGATATTGTCATTGCTAGAGAATAGAAATACTTAGAGGATGTTTATAAATCAAATATTAAGGTATATTTGGTGCGTTACGACCGAATCATATTTTCTCTCAAAATCATATACCGTCGTCGGTCTAACACACCCTACTATAAATTTTATCTTTATTTTATAAACACTCTCTAAGCATGAAATGATATGGAACCGATTCGTATTTTTTACTTTTCCGATGTTCTCTGCGTTTGGGCTTATATTGCTCAGATTCGTTTGGATGAGTTGACAACAACCTTTGAAGACAAGATTGCCATCGCACAGCACTTTGTCCCCGTCTTTGGTGTTGCTCGTGAAAAACTGGAAAACCGATGGCGCGAACGCGGTGGATTGCAAGGATACAGCGATCATGTCCAGGAGGTTGCGAAAAAGTTCGATCACATCACCGTTCATCCTGATATTTGGACTAAAGTTACACCATTTTCATCCACATCCTGTCATTTGTTTCTCCATGCGATTCAACTACTAGAAGCGAAGGGTTTAGTAGAGCAAAATCAACAGGTATTTGAAAAAGCAACCAGGGCATTTCGGGAGGCGTTTTTTACCCAACTGGCAGACGTTTCTGACCGCAAGGTACAATTTGGAATTGCGGAGGAATTAAGACTGCCGATCGCAGCTATCGAAGCTCAGATCGATAGTGGTGAGGCTTATGCCAAGCTATCCCAGGATTTTGAATTAGTCAAAGAGCATACAGTTACAGTCAGTCCCACCCTAATTTTTAATGAAGGACGGCAGAGACTCAACGGCAATGTCGGCTATCGGGTCATCGAAGCCAATATTCGGGAGTTACTGCACAATCCTCCGGGAGAGCAATCCTGGTGTTAGGGAATTGCCTTAATTGAAAGACGCGATCGCATTATTAAGCCGCCAAAATGTATATTGCACATAAATTTCAGCAGTTTTAAGCATGACCGGAGGGGCGCTTTGCTCTTTGCTGAGGGAGCGAAAAAGAGAAATAACATTATGGAAGAGGATATGGGATTTATCTTTGTGTCTCATAATATCTGCGTTTTTTGTAACAGCGTTTTCTTCAGCAAAATTTTCTCATTTCTAGTGGTGTTAACTCTTTGAGTACGGTAAACCGTATTTGTTCGTTAGTTCCCAAAGATTAATTTAATTGTTAAGTTTAGTTACATAAATAAAAAAGCTGCAAATATTGCTAGACAGGAAAAATTATGACGATGGGTAGTATTCTTGAGGATCAAGACAAATTAAACAACTTTGCGATGCAACTTGAACATTGCATCACACAAGTCAAGCTCTCTCAGAAATAAAACTTATTTAACATTGTTTAACATTGCGATGAAAGCTACAGATCAATTGGTGCATTTTTTAGAAGCAGAGTTGGGTATTTCTGATGGAGCAATTTCTCTTGCTTTGCGGCATTGTGAGCAGACACCCAACTTTCTAGCCATGACCCTCTGGCAGTATGGGCTGGTAACACTGGATCAGTTAGCCCAAATTTTTGATTGGTTGGAAACAGTATAAGCTGCTGCTTCAGCTATTCAGATGGTAAATAGCGGACTTTCTGCAAAAGTCACATTTTCAACAGTTTTGATTTTAAGGATTGGTAACATCTATGGCAATTAAAGAACAGCCTAAGTCACCTCGGTTTCGGATCATCGCTAATATATTACTGGCAGTATCAGGGCTATTCCTGCTCTTAAATTTATTTTTGCCTGGTTTATTTGCTTCTGGCCCTACTGGTGTTCCTTATAGCTTATTCATTCATCAAGTCCAAGAAGGGGAAGTCGACCGCGTTTCCGTCGGTCAAAATGAGATTCGCTACCAACTAAAAACAGACAGTGCCGAGCCAGGACAGGTGTTTGCAACTACACCAATTTTTGATTTAGAGTTACCCAAACTGTTAGAACAAAAAGGAGTTGAGTTCGCCGCTACACCTCCACCCAAGAATACTTGGTTTACAACCCTCTTAAGTTGGGTGATTCCACCACTGATTTTTATTGGTATTTGGCAGTTCTTTCTCGCTCGTGGCGCTGGTGGCGGTGGCCCCCAAGGTGCGCTTTCCATTGGTAAGAGCAAAGCTAAGGTTTACGTTGAAGGCGAATCAGCTAAAATTACCTTTGCAGATGTAGCTGGGGTAGAAGAAGCGAAAACTGAGTTAGTGGAAATTGTGGATTTCCTCAAGACTCCGGGACGCTTTACACAAATTGGCGCTAGGATTCCCAAAGGTGTGCTGTTAGTTGGCCCTCCGGGTACTGGTAAGACACTTTTAGCGAAAGCCGTAGCAGGGGAAGCAGGAGTTCCATTCTTTAGTATTTCTGGTTCCGAGTTTGTAGAATTGTTTGTCGGTGTGGGTTCTTCCAGGGTGCGGGATTTGTTTGAGCAAGCTAAAAAACAAGCTCCTTGTATTATATTCATTGATGAATTAGATGCGATCGGTAAGTCTCGTAGCAGTAACGGCTTCTACGGCGGTAACGATGAGCGAGAACAGACCCTCAACCAATTACTCACAGAGATGGATGGGTTTGCAGCTGGAGATGCAACGGTAATTGTCCTAGCAGCTACCAACCGCCCCGAAAGCCTTGACTCTGCATTGCTACGTCCAGGGCGCTTTGACCGCCAAGTTTTGGTAGACCGTCCCGATTTATCTGGTCGGGAAGCAATTCTCAAGATTCACGCTCAAAAGGTAAAATTAGGAGATGATGTAAATTTAAAAGCGATCGCTACTCGTACTCCTGGTTTTGCTGGTGCAGATTTGGCAAACTTGGTAAATGAAGCAGCATTATTAGCAGCCCGAAATATGCGTGAAAGTGTTGCTCAAGAGGACTTCGCCGAAGCAATTGAACGGGTAGTCGCAGGTTTAGAGAAAAAGAGTCGCGTCATGAACGAGACTGAGAAAAAGATTGTTGCATACCATGAAGTCGGTCACGCAATGGTCGGGGCGCTAACTACAGGAAACGGTCGTGTAGAAAAGATTTCGATTATTCCCCGTGGGATGGCTGCTTTGGGCTACACTCTGCAATTACCAACTGAAGACCGCTTTTTGATGAATGAACATGAATTGCGGGGTCAAATTGCAACTCTATTAGGTGGACGTTCCGCCGAAGAGATTGTGTTTAACAGTATTACAACAGGTGCTTCCAACGATTTGCAACGAGCAACTGACTTGGCAGAACGGATGGTAACATCTTATGGTATGAGCAAAGTCTTAGGGCCATTAGCTTACCAACAAGGACAACAATCGATGTTTTTGGGTAATGGTGGAGCTAATCCCCGGCGGGCGGTGAGTGAAGACACATCCAAAGCTATTGATAGCGAAGTCAAGGAAATCGTGGAAACAGCCCACGAAGAAGCCCTAGAGATTCTTAGACAGAATCGAGACTTGCTAGAAGCGATCGCAACTCAACTCTTAGAAACAGAAGTCATTGAAGGCGAAAAACTGCACAATTTGTTGAGTCAGGTTAAACCTGTAGCTCATACTAATTCCTAATTACAACAATGTAATTCAACCATAAGGTAAGGGCACATAGCTGTCATTGGTGGCAACTTAACGTAAAAAGTTTAGTTTGCCCCTGGTGTCAGCTATGCTATATCTGCCCCATTTTGTAATTAATGATTTGGTAAATGGGATAATAAATTTACTAAAGTTCAGGTGGAATATCATTTAAACTAAATGTCCGCATTGATTCGCCAGAGAGATTTTCTCTCACAATACGGGTTTTAATTCGTCTCACCATTTTTTCAAAAATATTGCGTACATCCCGACCATTAGCAAAGTTATTTCCTCGATTTTCATACATATTGATGAATATAGTTTTCAAGCGCTCTGATACATTTTCAGTACATATCCATCCAGTTTTATTGTTATTACACATTGTCAGGAAAATAGAGTGCATTTCCTCACCTGTATAGTCAGGAAAATCTATATGAAAAGCAATGCGAGATTTTAAGCCAGAATTACTATTAAGAAAACTTTTCATCTCATTGGAATATCCAGCAAAAATCACAACTAGACGATGCCGATAATTTTCCATTAAGGCAATGAGAGTATTTATTGCTTCTCTTCCATACTCATCATGTATACCATTTGCTAAAGAATAAGCTTCATCAATAAATAAAACACTATCCAAAGCAGATTCAACTAATTCAGTTGTTTTTGATGCTGTTTGTCCTAAATATATAGCAACTAAAGAATCACGTTGAACTTCTATAAATTCTCCTTTTTGTAAAATTCCTAGTTCTTTAAATATTTCTCCTATTAAGCGAGCAATAGTGGTTTTTCCTGTTCCGGGATTGCCAGAAAAAAGCATGTGTCTAGTTTCTGATTCTTCAACTTCATGTCCTTCTTTTTTCAAACGTTGATTGGCAATTTCAGTATTAACAATTTCTAAGACTGCTTCTTTTACTGAGTCTAAACCAATCATGGTTTCTAATTGATCTAGCAATAATTCTAGGCGGCTGTTGTCAGATTTAATAGTTCTATTAGTATTTTGCTCTTTTGATTCTTTCGTCAACTCTTTTTTACTTTTTTCAGATGAAATATTCTCAGATATGGTATTATTTTTTGAATTTTTATTTTCTTTATTTTCTATGTATCCACTCACAATACAATCATTAGCTATGTACCAATCTTGTCGCTTATTATCAAAAACATTACAGTTATGAACTCTGAGATTACTTCTATCATCAAGATATATTCCTATACTTGCATTCGTAAAAATATCACAGTCTTCTATTGTACCTTGCCCATTATTTGTAACCTGAATTCCATTAGTTTGCCCATCATGTATTTGGCATTTACGAATCGTTGGATTACCTCCATTGTCAATATATATACCTGGATAAGCATTTGCAAAAATATCACAGTCTTCTATTGTGCCTTTACCTTTATTCTTTATCGAAATTCCATTAGTTTGCCCATCATGTATTTGGCATTTACGAATTGTAGGATTACCTCCATCATCAATGTATATACCTTGATGAGCATTCGCAAAAATATCACAGTCTTCTATTATGCCTTGCCCATTATCTGTAACACAAATTCCATTATTTTTCCCATCATGTATTTGGCATTTACGAATCGTTGGATTACTTCCATTATCAATAAATATACCTGGATTAGCATTCGCAAAAATATCACAGTCTTCTATTGTGCCTTGACCTTTATCTGTAACCCGAATTCCATTAGTTTTCCCATCATGTATTTTGCATTTACGAATCGTAGGATTACTTCCATTATCAATAAATATACCTGGATTAGCATTCGCAAAAATATCACATTCTTCTATTGTGCCTTTACCTTTATTCTTTACTGAAATTCCATTACTTTGCCCATCATGTATTTTGCATTTACGAATCGTAGGATTACTTCCATTATCAATAAATATACCTGGATTAGCATTCGCAAAAATATCACAGTCTTCTATTGTGCCTTGCCCATTATCTGTAACCCGAATTCCATTACCTTGCCCATCATGTATTTGGCATTTACGAATCGTAGGATTACCTCCGTCATCAATGGATATACCTGAATAAGCATTCGCAAAAATATCACATTCTTCTATTGTGCCTTGACCTTTATTATTTACCCAAATTCCAGTATGCCCATCATGTATTTTGCATTTACGAATCGTAGGATTACCTACATAATCAATATATATTCCAGATTCACTATTAGCAAAAATATCACATTCTTCTATTACACCGAAAGCGTTCTCTGTCACCCAAACCCCGTAACTTTGTCCATCATGAATTTTGCATCGCCGTACTATCGGATTAGCCCTATTTTCAATGTATATACACGAATGAGCATTGGCAAAAATATCACAATCCTCAATAAGACCTAAAGCTTTGTCTGTTAACCAAATACCATTTTTTATACAGCCATGTATTTTACATCCACTAATTTTTGGATTGGCATCTTGCCCAATAGTTACTCCTGGATGATTATTAGTAGTAATATCACAACCTTCAACAATGCCTTGAGTTTCGTTTCCAAAACATAACCCACCATTAATTTTGCATTGCCGAATTGTAGGGTTAGTTTTTTGACCTTGAATAAAAACACCTACCCACTCTGACGCTATTTCACAATCTTCTAGCATCAATTCCCCTTGAGGGATATACACAGCATTACCATAGCTGAATGGATGCCTTATAGTTAAATTTTTTATTTCAGATAGATGCGTTTGCATTTTTATACAGTTTTTGTCAGTCCCTGTGATAACAATATCTCTTCGCAGTCCATCACCAATGATAGTTAAAGGCTTATCAATAATAATACTTTCTTGATAAATACCACGACGAACCAAAATAGTTGCATCGGGGGAAGCATCATCAATTGCTTCGCTTATACTTTGGTAGCATCCTGATTCTCCCTGAGAAACAATAAGCTTTTTTGAGCCAAAAAAGAGCATAAGATTTTTTTTAAGCGTAGTAATACATATAAGCTTAAAACAACCCAAGTCTATTTTGCAGGCAGGTTAGAGACTAATTTTAAAAGAAGTAATTGATTATTACGAGATACAATAAATTATTAAATAATACTTTATTAAGTTTATGCTAAAAATGGAACTTTTAAAAAGGTTAACATTTTTTTGTGTATAAAATAACAAAACAAATTACAAAGCCGGTTTAGTATCCCCAGCCAGAGAATCTAAACGTAAACGCTCATAGGAGCAGTAACTCAAAAAGTCGGCGCTGCTGAATAAGGGGATGAATGTCTCACGCAAAGATGCAAAGAAAATCTATAAAATCATCCCGCATTTATGCAACGCCAGATTTTGATAAATTTCATCAAGCCAAAGATATTGCATTAAACCTCTGCGTTCCTCTGCGTTTCAAAAATGCCACTTACTGCAATACAAACACCAGCTACGAAAAATGCCAATGCACCCCCAGTTGCACCGATAAAAGGTGTTATTGCTTGTAACTTGGGAAATATAACACCAAACAAACTCATCGCTAAAGCAAATCCACCAAAATACATCCCAATTCCTAATCCCGCCCATCGCTGAGGTACTAGTTCTAAAGCAAAAGGAATTGCCCCATTGACAATTAAGCTAAAGCTAGCAACGATTAATAGAATTATCGGAATTTGTGCGCCCACAGATATCATCATTAGTAACGAGGGAATGATTGCACAGATCCCACAAAGCATTGCTTGACGATTACCAATTTTGACGGCGAAGATTCCTGCTGGTATGCTGGCAATTGCGATCGCTAATCCGATCCACACCATAAGCACATCAATATTATCAGTATTCAGTTGAGCTTTCAGTACTTTTCCCAAGACATCAAAGAGAAATCGGATACCCCACGCTACACCAAAACCAGTTACTAAAATCAAAGCCAATTTTTGTAACGGCAACTTTACTACTTCTATTTGGTGTCTATCCACAGGTGCTTCTGGAGGATTGACTAATCGCAACACAGCCGCCGCCGCCAGCATGACGAAAGAACCGATCGCAAAGGTATAAACTGGCCCTAAGCTGAGAATAAACTTGTGGCTTATCGGTCTAAAAGCCCCAATTACACCACCTGCTAAAGTTACAACACTTGCTGCTAAAGGTAACTGGGCTGGTGTAGAATACATCCCCAACAGGCACATCGCTGGAGAACGAAATATTGTCATTGCTAATGCCCAGGCTACCAATACTATAGGTAATAGCGATCGCATCACGGTAGTAGCTGGAATAAAACTCACAACACATGGTATGGCAATGAACAAAGCCGATGCGAGAATCATACCTACTGAGATGAAGGGAAACCGAGTCCCTACCCAGCGCCTAGCTTGATCTGAAAGTCCGCCCATCACAGGTTCCAGCACTGCACCCAAGGCATTTTCGACTATCACCAAGCCAACTGCCAGAGAGGCGGGAAAACCAAACTGAGTTAAAAGTTGTGGCAAATATATATTATAAATTAACCAGGTGAGGGTAATTGCTCCCTGTACCGCTGCCAACACCCAAACTTGCACCCATAAAATATTGAGATGAGATTTTGAGGCAATCATAAGGAGATGGGAATGGGGAATGGGGAATGGGGAATGGGGAATGGGGAATTGGGAATTGGTATTTTTCCCCATTCCCCCTTCCCGCTGCCCTAATACTCTGGAACTGAGGGATCGATTTCTCGACTCCAAGCGGTAATTCCGCCTTTGACATTAGTCCCGACAATCCCAGCTTCCTTGAGAATGGCGAGGGCTTTTGCCGATCGCCCGCCCATCTTACAATGAGCAATTAAGCGGTGTCCGTTCAATATTTCCTTCACCTTGGCAACGCCATTCCCATTTTCAATGTCTGGTAATGGTACCAACACTGAACCCGGAATCTTGGCAATGTCGTACTCATTAGGGTTGCGGACATCCAGCAGTACAAAATCCTTTGCACCACTATCCAGCAATTCCTTCAAATCCTTAACGGTCATTTCTTGACTTTCCATCTGCTGTTTTGCCTCCTCTGCCTTAGCTTGTGGAATTCCGCAGAATTCTTCGTAGTCTACCAGCTTTTCAATCACTGGGCGAATTGGGTTAGGACGGAGTTTCAACTCCCGAAATTTCATATCTAAGGCGTTGTATAACAGCAATCGTCCATTGAGAGTGTTACCTTGTCCTAGAACAATTTTGACAGCTTCAGTTGCTTGGATTAAACCAATAATTCCTGGCAAAATTCCCAATACGCCACCCTCTGCACAAGAAGGAACCATTCCTGGTGGTGGTGGTTCTGGGAAAAGGTCACGATAATTCGGCCCACCTTCGTAGTTAAATACAGTAGCTTGCCCTTCAAAGCGTAAAATTGAACCGTAGACGTTGGGCTTATTCAGCAATACGCAAGCGTCGTTAACTAGATATCTGGTGGGGAAGTTATCAGTACCATCCACGACGATATCGTAAGGTTGAAGAATTTCCAGGGCGTTTTCGGAAGTTAAGCGAGTTTCGTATAAATCAACCTGACAATAGGGGTTAATCTCGTGAATGCGGTTTTTTGCCGATTCAATCTTGGGTTTACCCACCCAAGATGTCCCGTGGATTACTTGGCGTTGCAGATTAGAAGTATCGACAACATCGAAATCGACAATCCCAATGCGTCCAATACCCGCCGCCGCCAGATATAAAAGTAGTGGTGAACCTAGTCCACCTGTACCGATACACAATACACTGGCGGCTTTCAGGCGTTTCTGTCCTTCTAGTCCTACTTCCGGTAAAATCAGGTGTCGGGAGTAGCGTTCGTAATCGTCTTTGGTCAACTGGATTTCGTCCAGATTGGGGTTGAGCATAGCAGTTATGATCTGGGAGAGCGGAATATTATCCTATCGAAAAACTGTATCTGTTATGGAGATGTCTAGTGGGGAAGATGAATTTTCATCCGTGGTAGCGGCTAAAACCGTTACGAGTGAATGTCTTTAAACTAAACAGTTAAATTATATTTTCAATTTTCTCTGCTTGGAACTGATGAGTATCATTAAGGCTCCAGCTTTGAAGTTCTCCAGCTTTACCGTTTTGGACGGAAACTATTATATACGAGTATCCTTGCCAAGCATATAGGCGATCGCATTCTGAAGGGATAGCAGGATGATCTGGATGGGAGTGGAAAATGCCGATAATATTCAGTGAGCGATCGCGTGCTTCCTTTTGTGTTTTTAGCATAACTTCGGGTGCGATCGTATATTGCCGTCTTTTACTTTCTGTTGTACGTTCCCCTGGAAACTCAGCAACCGCTTCTGCATTCCAGGCATTTTCTGTTGGCATGACTTCTACCACAGTTTTGCCCTCATTAACCAGATAGCCCAAAATTATACCGCAACACTCGTCTGGATAGGTGCTTTCGGCATGGCTGCGGATGGTTTGCAAGTGTTCTTGGCTAAATCTGATCATCTCTGCGTTTGTAATTTTGGTAAGCGATCGCGATTATTGCACAGATATTTAATATATCTAACCTGGACATCATGATCATAGTTTAGCTGTAGACGAATCCAGGCATCACAACGTTCAAAAAGGACAATATGTATTAGGCGTTGCTGAATCAAGGGATGTGATTCCTGTAGGGTGGGCGTCTCGCCCTGAAATACAAGGGACGGGCAAGATGCCACTGGTGTCAACTTAACGCGAAACCGCACGTCCGCCAGGGATTGTAAATCCCTGTCTCATAGCTAAAGTCCTCTGAAGAGGACTTCATAGCGCAAAAATTTTCAGTCTACTTCAGTAGACTTGAGCAATTAGTCAGGGATTTACAATCCCTGGCGGGTGAACAACACCCAATCAGTACGCTATTTTTGGCTTAAGTTGACACCAGTGGCTTTTCGGCCCATCCCACAAAACTAGCAAAATCATCCCGCAAATATGCAACGCCATGTATTATTTTTGAACGCTGCATGAGTACGGATGGTTGCAAGTATTCTTAGCTAGCTCTTGTTATATCTGCGTTTGTAACTTTAGTAACCTCCAACAATTCTTGTTTTAGATACAATGCATCGCGAGGCGTAGGCGTAGCCCAACCCAAGCATCGCTTGATCTTCATCATCGCAAATAAGGTATTTTTCTGATCAATCCTTCGAGCATTCTCAAAGTTAGCTGCCTTGAAAGCCTTTGCTCAAACTTCTTTGTGACTGCTGCTGTCTGCAAGTTCTTGACCATAAATTCTCAAAATGTGAAGAACACACTACTAGCACATACATTTCTCGGCATATAATATAAAGAGTATGCAAAGATAGTTCTTTAGCTATAGACATCTAAGTAAATATTCAGTATTTAGTTAGTATCAGGTTATTTAGATGTTCTCTATTTTTAAGCGAAACGTTTACAGGCAATAGCCCACAACAAGGGTATAAAAATCCCTTTCCTTGTCAATATATAGTTAACTGTTCTCTATTTCCAAGACAGTAGGACTAGTTATGTCAAGGTGTTGTGTGAGTTTCAGGCATTTAAGCTTGATTTGACGACGTTTTTCAGCGATTCCTAAGTTGGGCATAGCTGCAACTATTCTATCAAGGATGGTTCTAAAAAGACTGACAACTGAAACAACCTATTTGAGTACATCTACATGGTCATGACTTTGTACAGCTTGTGAGACTTTGATAAGTGTCACTTGCAAGCTAGTCAACAGAGTGGATTTTTGAGAAAAATTAGCGTCCTTCAAGGATGACATCAAATTATTCCGAAAGCGTCAATTCTCGGCGAATTCTTGTGTTTTAAAACGCACTAATTCAGCGCTGAGAACTAAAAATTACTGAAAAAACTGATTTAGGAAGGTAAAAGTTATGGCAAATATCATTGGAACTAACGGTAATGATGCTCTACTGGGCAGTAACGGCGCGGATACAATTAACGGTAAAGCAGGTAACGATATAATCACAGCCAAGAAGGGTAATGATATCCTGACTGGTGGCGGTGGCAAGGATAAATTTGTTTATAACTTGGGCGACGGTACTGATACCATCACCGATTTTGGTGGCATAGGTAAAGGAACAAATCCAACAGCAGCAGTCATTGCCGAAGTGGATACCATCAAATTCCAAGGTGCTGGCTTGAGTGCCCGAAATCTACTGCTTACCCAGAATGGCAGCAATCTAGAAATCACCTTTGAAGGGGTGGATGGTGCCAAAGTTCTCCTCAACAACTTCAAATTAGAAAACTTAGAAAATCTGAATGCTTCTGGTGCAAGACCAGCTATTGGCAATATCCTGTTTGATGGGCAAACCAGCATCACCGACAGCTTTGATGTCCTCGATGTCAACTCCACTGAGACTAGTCTGAGCAACAAGAACAGGGTGACTTTCCTCAATGATCTATCCAATAACATTACAGGTTTAGACGACTCCAATGATGTCATCAATGGTCAGGGGGGTAATGACAAAATCGACGGTAAAAGTGGCAACGACCTTTTGAGAGGTGGTGCGGGGAATGATACCCTCCTTGGTGGTGAAGGCAATAATACTCTCCTTGGTGGTACTGGTGACGATAACTTGAGTGCTAACAGTTCAACAGGGGATAATTTGCTCTCTGGAGGCGATGGCAATGATTCTCTCTCCGTCTCTGGCTACGTGGAAGTCAACTACCCAGACGGGTATGACTTTCGCTCGTCTGGCAAGAACACCCTCAACGGTGGCGCTGGTAACGATACCTTAAATGCTAGCGGTTCAACAGGCAATAACCTGCTTTTTGGGGGCGATGGAAATGATTCTCTCTCCATCTCTGGCTACTACGAAGGAAACGGCTACTTTAATGACGACTCTCGCTCATCTGGCAAGAACACCCTCAATGGTGGTGCTGGTGATGATTACTTGATTGCTAGCGGTTCAACAGGCGACAACCTACTGGAGGGTGGTGATGGAAATGATTCTCTCTCCATCTCTGGCTACTACAAATACACTCCCTACGAAGACCCGTATGAACCCCGCAACCTCTCCTCTACATACGACTCTCGCTCATCTGGCAAGAACACCCTCAATGGTGGTGCTGGTGATGATTACTTGATTGCTAGCGGTTCAACAGGCAATAACCTGCTTTCTGGGGGCGATGGTAATGATACTCTCATTGGTGGTACGGGAAATGATACCCTCTTTGGTGGTAGAGGGAATGACTCTCTCGACGGTGGTAGTGGTAACGATATCTTAAATGTTGACTCTTCACCAGGCAATAATCTACTCTCTGGTGGTGATGGCAATGATACTCTCTCGGCATTAGGTGACTACTATGGCGATGTGGTGTCTGGCAATAACACCCTTAAAGGTGGCGCTGGTAATGATAGCTTGAGTGCTGACGGTTCAGCAGGCGATAACCTACTGGATGGTGGCAATGGTAATGATTATCTCTCTGTCTCTGGTGGCTACTACGATCCTGAAGTGTCTGGTAATAACACCCTTAAAGGTGGCGCTGGTAATGATAGCTTAAGTGCTTTCTTTTCAACAGGCGATAATTTACTGGATGGTGGCGATGACAAAGATAATCTCTCCGTCAATCTTGCCAGTGGTAATAACACCCTCAACGGTGGTGCTGGTGACGATTACTTGAGTGCGAATATTTCGACAGGGAATAACCTGCTTTCTGGTGGGGATGGTAATGATTCTCTCTTTGCCTCTGAGTTCGAGGGCTACAGGTTTGATAACACCAGTGGTAATAACACCCTCAACGGTGGTGCTGGTAAAGATTACTTGAATGTTAACCATTCACGAGGTGCTAATCTGCTCTCTGGTGGCGATGGGAATGATACTCTCTCCGGCTCTAGCTATGGCTACGGCTTCGGAGGATCTTTTTATAACACCACTGGCAATAACACTCTTAACGGTGGTGCTGGTGACGATAACTTGAATGTTGACTATTCATCAGGCAATAATCTGCTCTCTGGAGACAGTGGCAATGATTATCTATCCGCCTCTGGTTACCAATACGATAAGGACGGCAACTACGGCGAAGGAGTTTATCGCAGAGCATCAGGCAATAACACCCTTAATGGTGGTGCTGGTGGCGATAAGTTAATTGTTGATTACTCAACAGGCAAGAACCTCCTGTTTGGGGGTGATGGCAATGATACTCTCTCCGCATACGGTGCATTAGGCAATAACACTCTTAATGGTGGTTCTGGAAATGACTACCTCACAGGTGGTTTTGGCAATGACACCCTCTATGGAGGAGATGGTATTGATACATTTACCTTCAGTAGTTACAAGCAAGGTGTTGATCGTCTTTATGACTTCAACGCCACTAATGAACTGATTCAGGTATCGGCTACTGGTTTTGGTGGTGGGTTATCAATACCTTCACTTTCGGCTAGTCAGTTTACCCTTGGAACGTCTGCAACGACAAGCAATCAACGATTTATCTATGACAATATTACAGGTGCACTGTACTTTGACCAAGATGGTAGTGCGGGTGGATTTGCTCAGGTAAAATTTGCACAATTATCTGCCGGATTGTCATTAAGCAAAAACAATTTTGTAGTTGTTTAATCGTAATTAGCACCAGCCTTTGCCCTGGCTGGTTCCCAGCCTGGAGGCTGGGAACCGATCCTGAGAGGCTCCGCCTCTAGTGGCTTGAGCAGAGGCAACACAGGATTTTGGGCTTATCTTCGTGCCATTCACCTCAGAATATTTTACGTTCTTCTAGATGGGCAAGAATATCTGAGCGATCGCGCCACACAGTCCGCAACTTTTTGTTAGCGAACATCTGTAACTGGTCGCTAATGTGGGGCGATCCGGGTTGAGTTGCATTACCATAGCTGGTGAGTGCCATTGCCCGTACAGGGTTAGAAAATTCAATTGCAGCCACATAGGAATCACCTCCAAATGCTTGGAACTGACCGTTTGCTCCAGGAGCAGAATTCAGTACCCGAAAAATTCCCAGGCTATCATCCCCACCATTACCAGGCAAATCCACATCACCCAACCGTAGCCGAAAAACCTGGCCCCACGGTACATCAATTGCCCCATAAGTCTTTTCTACCTCTGCTGCGGCTGCTTGCAGAGTTGCAACTGCACTTTCAGGATTAGCTAAACCATCGGGTGTGGTGCGTGGAGAATTTTCATTCCAGGGTTTACTAAATGTCTTATCTAAGTCCATCTGGTGTACCCAAAAAGCAAATAATACGGCCCCGCGACTATCTGCATCAGCTTGGCGATCCCAGGCTTCTAAGACATTCGCTGCTTTTTGCCCTAAGTCCTGACCGTACTTGCGTGCAGCCGGAATTAAATCATCCAAAATCCGATCAGCTAGTTCCATACGGGTAGAGTGCTTGTATGCAACCATTTCATCAAAAGAGATTTTGTCATCCTCAGCCAACATCCTTACAGAACGTTGGGAGCGGAAACCCATGAAACGAGGTGCCATGTAAGGCGGGTAATTATCTGCTTTAATGGCGGTTGGAAATGTAGTTGTCCAAGGTGGATCGTTTGTATTTTGCAACCAGCCACTCTTCGGATCAACTATGCGCGGTAAATCTTTGTAAGGATGAATTTTTGTCCACAAGGTTTTAGATGTATTTCCTGGGATTATGCCTTCCCAGTATTCAAAATCACCACTAGAACGCACGGGAACTTGACCGTTGAATAGGTGCATAATATGCCCTTCTCGATCCGCATACATCACCGTAAACATTGGCAATTGCAAGCGCTGGAGCGTTTTTTCAAACTGGTTAAGGTTTTTTGCTCGTGCCATATCCCACCACTGCTGGAGTACACCTGGTCGATCAAGACCTGCAACTCTTAGCGCTACGGCTTTACCATTTTTCTCGGCTACTACAGGCCCGTGGACAGAACTTTTCACTACTAATGGTTGCTCTTGTAAGGAGCCATCTTTCTGCTTCACCTTCAAGGAAAGGGTTTTCGTCTGAAAGTTACGAACTTTGTCATCAAACCGGTACCCATTACCGGCCAGTGTGAGTTCATAAATATCCCAACCATCATAGGTATTAACAGTGTGAGTCCAACCCAAGTTGTTGTTGAATGCGATCGCTAATACGGGAATACCTACAAGTGTGGCTCCATAAGCATCTATTCCTGGGGCGGTGATTTGGGCTTCGTACCATAAAAATAAATCTGACCAAGGTAGGTGTGGGTTCGCTAGCAACATAGCATTCCCATCGACAGAATGACTTGGTGCGATCGCCCAACCATTAGATCCTGCTTGCAACTTTTCTTTGCTCAGACCTAATACTTGCTCCGGATTGACCACAAAGGTGAAATTGAGTACCCGATGTAAGTGAGCCATGACATCTTCTGCCTTGACTGGTAACACCAACTCAACTTGATCATCAATTAAGTTAGGATTTTGTTTTGCATAAGCATTGATCCCAGTAGCAAAAGCATCGAGATAACTACGAAAAGCTGGACTTTGTGCCTTGTACCAAGAACGAGCGCGTTCTGGTACTCCCGCAGTTTGTACCCAACGATCTGATTCGAGGTATTCCTCTCCCCAATATTCCGCCGCGCGTCCTCGTGCTTGACCATAGAGACGCAAAAGTAAATCTCCATGACTTTGCATTTGTGCCCAACCAAAGGCATAAAATGCACTCTGGTCATCTTTACCGTAAATATGCGGTACACCGTATGTATCCCATAATATCTCTGTTGATTTTGTTGGTACAGCTACAGCGCGGCTTCCGACAAACAAAACCAGTATTAAGCTGAGTATAAAGGGTAAAACGCGTATTGATTTTCTTTTGTAAACTCTGAGTAAAGTATCAATCCTCATTAACACCACCATTTACAGATGTAACGACTGGTGACTGAAACTGCTTATTGGGAATTGGGCATGGGGCATTGGGCATTGGGCATTAATTATTCTCCTTTGCTTCCCAGTGCCCAGTCTCCTCTTGGCACGCAAGTAACTTTGACAAAGCAGATTTAAGCCGATCTCACAATATCACTTTATTGAGAAAATATATCAAAACTGTAATGACATCCCTTATTCCGTTTAAAAAATGGAAAAAGGCTACATAATCATGTAATCTATATATTTATCAAGAAAGATTATCAATTCTATGATTAAAATGCTGTTAAATATTGATATTATCTATTGAAAAATAACTAGCCAAGCAGAGCGTAATAGTTTCAAATGACGGCAGGATCAAATGATAAAAGCAACTACACTCTCACCTAGAGAATTGAAAAAGCCACCCATTACAGCCTTCTTTGGTCTGATTTTGGGACTATGTATGCTACTAATTTGCTTGGTGTACAGTGTGACGCTAGGTGCAGCAGAAATACCTCTAGGTAAGATTTTGACATCTTTTCTAGCCTTTGATGGTTCCTATGATCACTTAGTTATTCAGACTGTGAGATTACCGCGATCGCTAATTGCTATCCTTGTTGGTTCATCTCTGGCTGTATCGGGAGCATTGATGCAGGGTTTAACGCGAAACCCCTTAGCAGATCCAGGCATTTTGGGTATTGAATCGGGAGCCGCTCTTTTTGTCGTTGTCGCAACTTTTATTTTTGGTAGCTCATCCCTAAATGTTTATGCTCTTGCGGCATTTCTGGGTGCGGGAGTAATAGCGGTGTTAGTTTACATCCTTGGCTCTCTGGGACGAGGAGGAGCCACCCCACTGAATCTGACAGTAGCAGGAGCGGCGTTAACTGCTCTGATTTCTTCCTTCACCACCGGTATCCTCATTGTCAGTCAACAAACACTTGAACAAGTTAGATTTTGGTTAGCTGGTTCATTATCTGGTCGAGATTTTAATTTATTCTTACAACTACTGCCTTTCGTCGGCATCGGATTAGTAGTAGCTTTTGCCCTCGGCAGACAAATTACCACTATGAGTTTAGGTGAAGATGTCGCCAAAGGTTTGGGTCAGCAGACAGCTTGGATCAAAATATTTACCGCTATCAGCGTAGTTTTACTAGCAGGAAGTTCCGTCGCTCTTGCAGGGCCAATCGGCTTCATTGGTTTAGTCGTTCCCCATATAGTGAGATTTTATATTAAAGCCGATTATCGTTGGATATTACCTTATTGTGCAGTTTTGGGTGCTATTTTACTCTTGATCGCAGATATTGCCGCCCGTGTATTGCTCAAACCACAGGAGTTACCTGTAGGTGTAATGACAGCAATAGTTGGCGCTCCTTTTTTTGTCTACCTGGCTAAGTCGAAGGTGAAAAAATGAGTTTTGATTGGCTAGTCATTCGTTCCCAAGCGATATCTTTCCGAATTGACCGACGTGTACCAATCATATTGCTATGTTTGGCAGTAGCGATCGCAGTAGCGATGGTAATGAATGTCGGGCGTGGGGAATATCCAATCTCGCCTTTAGATATCGTGAAAACTATATTAGGTTTAGATACAGGAAACCCAGACCATCAGTTCGTGATTCAGAGTCTACGTCTACCCCGCACCCTTGTAGCTTTTATGGTGGGAATGGCGTTGGCAATTTCTGGCACTATCTTCCAAGGACTGACACGCAATCCATTGGCTGACCCAGGTATTATCGGCATCAATGCTGGGGCGAGTCTGGCGGCGGTTACAGTAATTATACTATTCCCATCAGCACCAATTTACACCTTGCCTTTGTCGGCTTTTGCTGGTGCATTGCTGATGGCGATTTTAATTTACTCCCTGGCTTGGAATAACGGTAGTTCTCCGATTCTATTAATTTTAATGGGTGTTGGTTTATCTGCGATCGCCAGTGCCATAACCAGCTTAATGATTACCTTTGGCGAAATCAATGACGTTAGTAATGCTTTGGTTTGGTTAGCTGGGAGCGTCTACGGTCGGACTTGGGAGCAAGTCTTTTCTCTGTTACCTTGGTTAATTGTTTTTGTCCCAATGGCTTTGACACTAACAAGACATTTGAACGCTTTAAATTTAGGAGATGATGTCGCCAAAAGTTTAGGTAGTCAAGTGGAATGGCAGCGTGGTTTACTCGTGCTGGTGGGTGTAGCCTTAGCCGGTGCAGGAGTCGCCACCGCCGGAAATATTGGTTTTATTGGTTTAATCGCACCTCATTTAGGACGACAGTTGGTAGGTGGAACCCATGAAGGCTTGATTCCTACTTCCGCACTCTTGGGAGGAGTGATTGTTGTAATGGCAGACTTGCTAGGAAGAACCCTGTTTGCACCTATCGAATTTCCTTGTGGCGTCGTAACTGCTGCTATTGGTGCTCCTTATTTTCTTTATTTATTAATTCGTAACCGCAAAAAATAAGAAGCTGGGGATTGGAGGAGATGTGGTTTAACTTTGCTCACCAACCGAGAGATGAGGAGATGGGGGACGCAAATAAAAACAAATGACAAATGACAAATGATAAATGATAAATCTAAAATGGTTTCACTTATGAAAGGACTCTCAACCAAAAGTCTGTCTTTAGCTTACGATGGTGCGCTGATTATCCGTGACCTAAATTTAACAATCCCCACCGGACAAATTAGTGCTTTAGTTGGTGCTAATGGTTGTGGTAAATCAACATTATTACGAGGTCTGGCAAGATTACTTAAACCCTGTGGCGGTACGGTCTATCTTGATGGAACATCTATTTTTAATCTTTCCACCAAAGAAGTAGCACAGCAGTTAGGTATTTTGCCCCAAGGGCCAGTAGCACCGGAAGGTTTAACAGTGCGAGATTTGGTAGCACAAGGACGTTATCCTTATCAAAATTGGTTGCAGCAGTGGTCGGAAAAAGATGAAAAAATCGTGCAGCAAGCACTAGAAATTACAGATTTGTTGAAATTAGCAGATAGAGCATTAGATACTTTGTCTGGTGGACAACGACAAAGAGCTTGGATTGCAATGGCATTGGCGCAAGATACAGATATTTTACTTTTAGATGAACCAACTACTTTTTTAGATTTGGCGCATCAGATAGAGATTTTGGATTTATTGTATGAGTTGAACCAAAATCAGGGACGGACAATTGTGATGGTGCTACATGATTTGAATCAGGCGTGTCGTTATGCTGATTATTTAGTTGCAGTCAAAGATGGTCGAATTTTTGCTGCTGGAGAACCAAAGCTAGTGATGACTCAAGAAATGGTTCAGGAGGTTTTTGGGTTGGAGTGTCGGATTATTCCTGACCCAGTAGTAGAGACGCCGATGTGTGTACCGATAGGACGCAAGGGAAAAGTAAATAATAAAAAGGAGTCAGAATTCAGAATTCAGAATTCAGAATACTCTACCCATGAAGGGATAGAGTTTTAAATGAGTGAAAAAAATTTCATCCTGGTTTCGCGCCACTTGCGGGCCAGGTTTTAAACCAATATTCATTACCCAGTCGTACAGAATTCATACTGAATTCTGACTCCTGACTCCTGAGTTCTGAATTCTTCCTATAAATTTTCTGCAATGACTGATTCGATTTCTACTAAAGACATTGCTTAAAAATACATTTTCTAGTGCAGATTATTTTAACTCACATTCACCTAACTACAAACAACAAATAGTCGTGACAATCACATCACAATCTCCTAAAGTATCTAAAAATCGTAGTAATTCAGCCCATCCTTTACAACGCTTGCTCAACTATGGCAGCCAATATCGCCAACAAATTTGGCAAGCAACAACATTTTCGATCATCAATACGCTTTTAGACTTAGCACCACCGTGGTTGATTGGTACTGCGGTAGATATTCTCGTCAAGCAGCAAGATTCTCTAATTGCAAAGTTGGGAATAAGAGATGTATTTTCGCAATTTTTATTGCTTTCTTTTGTCACTGTCATTATTTGGATATTTGAATCACTTTCTCAATACGCCTATGATAGAATTTGGCGTAGTCTAGCTCAAAATATCCAGCATAGTTTACGCTTAGATACTTACAATCATGTCCAAGAATTAGATTCAGCTTACTTTGAAGAAAGCAGCACTGGTCGTTTGATGTCAATTTTGAATGATGATATCAATCAGTTAGAAGATTTTTTAAATTTTGGAGCTAATGACATCATCCAGATTAGCACTTCACTCATTATTTTAACTGTTGGTGCTTTCTTTGTTTTACCTCCTTCCATTACCCTAGTAGTAATGTTACCCATGCCATTTATTGTTTGGGGTTCCTTTACTTATCAAAAGCGTCTGGAAGCTCGTTATGCTGAGGTGCGGGAAAAGGTAAGTTTTTTGAATTCACGATTGGCAAATAATCTTAGTGGAATTAATACAATTAAAAGTTTCACCGCTGAAGATTATGAAAGCGCTAGATTGGCGGGAGATAGCGAAGCATATAGAAAAAGTAACACCAAAGCAATTAAACTTTCTGCCGCATTTGTGCCCTTAATTAGAATGCTAGTTTTAGTAGGGTTTACAGCCTTATTATTTTGGGGAGGGATGGCGGCATATACTGGTCAAATATCTATTGGTAATTATAGTGTTTTACTCGTTTTAGTACAGAGATTATTGTGGCCATTAGTAACATTAGGAGAAATATTCGACAAATATCAAAGGTCAATGGCTTCTGCCAATCGGATTATGGATTTATTAGATGCTCCCATTAACATTATTAGAGGAAATATATCTTTAAATGTTGCTCAGGTACGTGGTGAAATTGACTTTAAGCAAGTAACTTTTTCTTATCTAAATAGAGAACCAGTAATTAAAAAACTATCTTTACATATTCCCTATAGCAAAACTATTGCTATAGTTGGATCTACAGGTTCCGGGAAAAGTACCTTAGTTAAATTACTACTGCGATTTTATGATATTTCTTCTGGAACAATTACTATTGATGGTATTGATATCCAAAAATTAAACTTACGTGATTTGCGTCGTAGTATCGGTTTGGTTAGCCAAGACGTATTCTTATTTCATGGTACGATTGCTGAAAATATCGCCTATGGTACTTTTGATGCTACCGATCAACAAATAATTGCAGCTGCGAAAATTGCCGAAGCTGATGATTTTATTATCCGCCTACCCCAAGGTTATGAGACAATAGTCGGTGAACGGGGTCAAAAATTATCTGGTGGACAACGCCAAAGAATTGCGATCGCTAGGGCCGTTTTAAAGAATCCACCAATTTTGATTTTAGATGAAGCAACATCAGCAGTGGATAATGAAACTGAAGCTGCTATTCAGCGTTCTTTGGAACGCATTACTGCTAATCGAACGACAATAGCCATAGCTCATCGTCTTTCCACTATCCGCAATGCTGATTGTATTTATGTGATGGAATATGGAGAATTCGTTGAGTCGGGAACACACGAAAAATTGTTGGAGAAGAATGGGATTTATGCTGGTTTGTGGAACGTGCAATCGGGAATGAAAAATCTTGGTTAGTAGGGAAATGAATTAGATTAGTGGCGATCGCAATCCTCTGGAAGTAGCGGGTAAGTGCGATTCCTGATGATCCGATAATTTAGAGTCAAATCAAACATATTTTACCAAAGCTATGATTTTACAGGCGGAATTTGCGCGAAAATCTTAGACTGCAAAAGTTCGGGAAATTTTTCCCAAACTACACCGCCTTTACGACTCTTGATATACAGTTGCATAAATTCTATTAATGCTGCTGAACTTTCTTCTGGGGAAAGATTGACAAATAGATAGGTGGGTTTCTCGTGGCTAGATACAGATACAACACAGCCTTGACTGCAAGCCCAAAGACACCCAACAGGCTGAATTTCTAGTTCGTCAGGATGGAATTGTTCACTACATAAAGTATTTAGTTTGTCAAGTAAAGTATTGCCATCGAAAGGTGGATTTTCTGGTCGTTTTTCAGATGAACGGTGGCAGGCTTTGCAGACGAATAGCGTGTGTTTAGTCATGGGTTAAGGTGTGTTGACTAGGTATTTAAATAAATCATCAATTACGACATCAGTCGCAAGCAGATTTGACTCTCTCCAGGTTGATAATTTTATTAAGTAAACATGATTTTGCTGAACGGCTTTAAGCGTTTTACATAGTGGCTTTTGTTTGAGTTATTTCAATGATTTTTCATCGTCATCTCCATAAATTCTTATAAATATAATATCACCGTCTATCCCCTATACTTCTTCTTCAGGAATAAAAAGGTATCCCTTTGTAGTAAAAACATCTTGCTTCATCAGAAAAATAGTAGCCGGATTTACAGACGAATATGATGTGTTTGGGGATTTGAGTTAGTGAGCGTTGACGAGGTATTTAAATAAGTCATCAATAACTGCATCAGTTCCCAGCATATTTGTTGCAGCCCATGCCATAAAATCAACATAATAAACGTGATTCTCTTGAACAGCTTTAAGTTTTTTCCAAAGTGGTTCTTGTTGTTTTTTTGCCAGAAATTTATTGCCATTTCTTGAAAAAGTTGTCACAAATAAAATATCACCATCAGCTTTTTTTAATTCCTCTAAGGAAATAGGAAAAGCTCCATAGGTTGAATCCATATTTTGTGAGGCTGGACGCTGCAAAAGCGCATCACTGATAATGGAGCCAGGAAATGAGTTTTTGGAATCAATGTATATCTGCTCACGCCCAACAGTTATAAAGGATATTTTTTTGCCTTGATAGCGAGTTCCTAATGCTAGTTTTAGCTTTTCTATTCGCTGATAGTAGCGATCCCAAAGTGCTTTTTCAGCATCTTGCTTCCCCAAGGATTCAGCTACAAAACTCAGATGTTTTTGCCAGCTTATGTAATCAATCTCACCTAATACTGTAGGAGCAATTTTAGATAGTAAAGGATAAATTGGCTTGAACCAATCTACACCAATAATTAAATCTGGTTTGAGTCGTAACGTTGCTTCTAAATTTGGTTGTGAAAGTCCAAGTAATTTTATTCCCTCCGTTTCACCATTAATGGATGTCAGAGAGTTTCCCTGTATGTAAACTTCGTTAGTTGTCCCGATGGGTTTAACCCCAAGTGCAAGGACATTGCCTAAAGTACATGAGGATAAGGTAATAACACGCTGGGGGTTAACGGGAACACAGGTTTCCCCCATTGTGTGTTTAACCATGCGACATTCTGCGGTTGGTTGTTTAGGTAAAGAGGATATATTTTGAGATGTGTGGAAATTGCAAGCTGTAACTAGAGTAAATCCGAAGATGCCTAATATTAGCCAGTAATAAAAATGTCGCATGATTGTCTCAATTATTAAAACTGCCAAGAAATAGTTCCTTGAACTGTAAAAGGTTGTCCATAATAAACACGATTACCTAATGAGCTTTCAAAATAGTCTATGTCAAATAGATTTTTGAAGTTGAGTGCGGCTCTGAATCGATCTTGTTTATAGAAAATAGAGGCATCAGTCCGAAGATAGCTAGGGACATCGTAAGTGTTGTCAAAATTAGCGCGATCGCCTACAAAAAACAAGCCTATTCCCGCCCCTAACCCTTGTAAGTTACCTTTTTGAATTTCGTAGCTCGTCCACAAGTTGAAAGAATGATTAGCACTATTTGACAATCGGTTTCCAGGTGTCAAAGTATTATCTTTCGTAATGCGGGCATCGATATAAGCATAGCCAGCAAAAACAAAAATTTATAAAAAAGGACTAAGCCTAAGTCAAATTTACTTGGAGATAAATAAGAAATATTTCTAATATTGTTGCATAAAATTACTAGTACAATTACCTTAACCTCTCACCGATGGTCGCGGAGTGTCTCGCAAAGAAGCCTCATCTAATACCAATTCAATTAATGATTGCAGCACATCCTTGGGTAAAGACGCGATGAATCGCGTCTCTACAAATGGTCTATTTGTCGCATTCTTTTTTAATTGGTATAAATTACTACCGCCTCTCTGCTGTCTCCTTCACAAAACTACCGATAATTGGACACTCACGGTAGTTCCTGTTAAGAGGTCAGAAGAGATTAACAGTTTCCCACTATGAGCATTGACGATGCGTTTGGTAATAGCAAGTCCTAGCCCAGTGCCACAAGGTTTTGTAGAGAAGAATGGTTGAGAAAGTTTAGTGATAACTTCTGATGGAATTGGCTCACCGCCATTGTGGATATTAATGTAAACTTTATCTATATGCAAATCCACTTTCCATTTAACGATATCTCCTGGTGCGATCGCTTCGCAAGCATTACGGACAATATTGATAAATACTTGTTTAAGTTTGTCTTTATCTCCCAAAATTTTTACTGTAGGTGATGCCGGAATAAATTCAATTTGTCGTTCCAGAGCTTCTGGCATTTCACGAATGCATACAAGCAAGTCATGAATGAATTCATTCACATCTAATTCACAAAGTTGTAACACTTGAGGCTTGGCGTAGAGCAAAATTTCACTTAATAGACGTTCTAAACGACTAGCTTCGCTCAGTGCCAAAGTTAATCGTTCTTGAGCAGATTCAGTCAGAATGGTTTTTCGGAAATACTTCAATCCCATGAGCATTGTAGTCAAAGGATTACGAATTTCATGCACAATAATGGCAGCAAATTCACCAATTGCTGCTAGTCGTTCTTGTTCTAAAAGTTTGGCTTGGGCTGCTTGTAATTCTGCGGTGCGTTTTTCTACCTCAGCCTCTAGAATATGATTAAATTGGCACTGTTGTTGATAGAGATGATAGTTGTCAATTGCTGTTGCAGCTCGTTCAGCAAACAATTCCACTATTTGGATGTCTTCTTTTGTAAAATCACGTGGTTGATGATTAAAAGAACAGATAGTACCAATCACTTCATTTTCAGCAGTCCGCAATGGTATCCCCAAATATGCACAATAACCTTCTGGAGCCTGTCCATACTCTGGGTATTTTTGAGCATCTTCCACTGCTAATGAGTGACCAATTTTGATCACAGTGCCAGTGAGTAAACCATGTAGTGAATAAACATGTTCGCCTTCACCCATTTCGAGACTACTGGCTAAAACAGTTTCAAAGCCCTCTTGGCAAAAGGTAACAACTGTCCAATCAACTCCAATGAGTTCGCTGACTCCGCAAGCAATATTGTGCAAATAGCTACTGAGTTCACCAGTTCGATAGTTCAAAGAAGATAAACGTGCTATGATTTGCCGCTCACGCTGCCAATTTTGGTTGTGCAACAACATTTCGTTATCACTGGTTTTGCTCATGGATGCCTATTGCATGGGTTTTGAAGGAGGCTGCGAGGCGCAAAGAAAGATTTTAGATATATATGCTATTTACATACAACAAAATTGTATTATTTTACTTAACTAAATGTAAAATTATACAACAATTTAATAACTAGAAATGCAGCCCAGGAACGATTTAAAGAATTCAAGACTTGAAAGTTTAGATTTTGCTGAGAAATCCATAAGAATTTTTTAAACAAAATCTCAGCTTTCTAGATATTAATCCTTAGATATTCATAATTTTTAGACTAATTATTCAAGCAATAATTGGTTCAAAGTTCAACTAAAAAGCTATATTGTTGATTAATTATTGAGGTATTTGAATCATGAAATTCAGAATTTTATTAATCCTAAGTTTTTCTTCTATTGTCATGGTTAGCTGTACTCCAGAAGTATCAAGTAATCAATCTAAGAAAAGTGCGATCGCTGTGAATACATCTGTTCTTACATCTTCAACTCCGGCGAAGTCTTTAGCCCCTTTAGCACAATCTCAAAGGTCAACTGCTACCAAGTCAGGCACTTTTGTTTCTGGAGAACATCCAACGCAGGGAAAAGTCAATATTACAACCAAAGACGGTAAATCATTTCTAGAGCTTGAACAGTCATTTAAAACCTCTGAATCAGGCCCGGATTTAGTAGTAATTTTGCATCGTTCAGATAATGTGATTGGTTCAACTAAGCCACCAGCTTATTCTTTAAAAAATGGAGATCATATCATTATTGCTCCATTAAAAAAATATAGTGGTGCTCAAACATATTCTATTCCTAATAATATCAATTTAGCAGATTACAAATCTGCCGCTATCTGGTGTCGCAAGTTTAATGCTACTTTTGGCGCTGCTAATTTGAGTAGTTGAAGAAAAATTCAGAATAACTAATTTGACCAAAACAATTGTAAATTCGCTTTTTCGCCTATTCGCAATTAAAATGCGCGGCTATTTAATTGGATAATTGTTAATTAATGAGTTTCAAGCCCCCACTGATTGCGAATTGCGAATTGCGAATTGGTTTGACCTACTTAATTGTCGTAGCTGGCGATCGCAATAATAGTAGATAAAGGCACTTCAGCAAAATACTGTTGCTGAAATTGTTCTTCTCGGACAGCAGCTAAAAATCGTGCAACGGCTGCGTCGGCAAGGTTTTCGGCACTATCGCTTGGATGCCAGGTGATTTGCAAAGAACGGTCTTGTCGTGTGACTGTAAACCCTAAATATTTTAAAGCTTTGATTCCGACAAGTAAGGTTTGGTCGCTGATGCCGATTTTCTCTAAAAGTTGTACGCGGGTAACTAGTTGATTTGTGCGACTGAGATATTTGGCAATTCCTACAAGAGTTAGCCAAATTTGATTGGGTGGTTGGTGCTTGGGTTTAGACCAAGCGATCACTAATTGTTGCTGATTGTCAACCCCAGATCCAGAGCGGCTTGTCATTAAACATCGCCGCAACCACATACGTAAATCATCCCAATTAGTGGGACAATCTTCAATAATCAGTGCTGTTTGCGGTAGCGGGGCGTTGAGCTTGTGCTGAGTGCTGTTAGCGGTAGCGGGGCGTTTAGCCCGTGCTGAGTGTTCCTGATTCCGTAAGTCTAGGATGAAGGGTGTTAGCGATAGTGGGGCGTTGAGTGCTGAGTTAACAGAAGAACGCACAGCAATTAATCTGATTTCATAACGTTTTTTGAAGGTGTTGTAGTCTAATTCTGCTATGCAATCACACCTTCCTATGGGCAATTCATCTTTGTAGTGTCCCCACCATATACCAGGAAAAGCACTTCTGCTGGAATCATCCCGAATGTCAAACTCAGTTTTAATGTACTGTACTTTTTTTCCTTGCCAATCCTGCTGATTGCGATGCCAAGAATTTTCAAACCAACAGTTTTGAATTAGCAATTTCGGAACAGGATTACCCATTCCACAAGGTTCTAGCAGTTTCAGTTCCAAAAATAACTCTTTCCCCAAGTCTGCGACTGTCACCGTCAAGTCTGCTTGCACGGTTGGTGTTAGGGTTGTGCTACCTAACGTTTGGCGCAACTGTTGATTAATCGCCGCTGTAAATAAAGGAATATTTTCCACCAACAAACTTAAACCAGCTGCAAAAGGATGTCCCCCAAAGCGATGTAACAAATGTGCTTGGTCTTTCACCAGTTGGTATAAATCGACAGAATTTACCGAACGGGCAGAACCACGAGCTAATAACAGTGCTGTTAGCGGTAGCGGGGCGTTTAGCCCGTGCTGAGTGCTGAGTTCTGAGTTAGAAGATAAAGAAGTAATTTCTCCCTCTGCTCCCCTGCTCCCCTGCTCCCCTGCTCCTTCCGTACTTAACAAAATCGTTGGGCGTCCTGTTTCTTGTGCTACCTGTCCGGCGACTAAACCCAATACACCCGCAGGCCATTGGGCATCTTCTAAGACTATGACGCTGGTGGTTGATAAGTCTAATTGGGTGAGTTTTTGCGCCACTTGTGCTTGCACATCTTTTTGTAAAGATTTGCGGCGGGTGTTGGCGAGTTCTGTAACTTCGGCTAGTTCGTTACAACGTTTGGCATCGCGGCTAGTTAATAATTCAACGCAGAAACTAGCATCACCTTGAATGCGGCTAACGGCGTTAATTCTTGGCCCCAAACCAAAGGAAATATCTGTGGGGCGATCGCCATTTTTCTGGCACAATTCTAATAATCGCCCTACCCCTGGACGCCGCCGCTCTGCTGGTGGTTGTTTAAAATCTTCTTGCAGTCGTTGAATTCCCATCTGTGCCAAGTAGCGACAATCTCCACTTAACTGCACTAAGTCGGCAATTAATCCAACTGCAACTAAATCTAATAAATCCTCTAACGGATATTTTGCAACATTAGGTAGGGTTTGATAGAGTGCTTCCACCAACTTATAAGCTACCGCCACCCCAGAAAGATTAAATAACTGATGTTCCCTTGGTAAATAACGGGGATTGATAATTGCTGCGACGGGTGGGCGTTCGGCGGGTAAGGTGTGATGGTCTGTAACTATTACATCTATGCCTAACTGTTTAGCATAGATAATTTCCTCAAGGTTTGTACTACCTGTGTCGCAAGTAACTATTAATTTACAACCTTGTTTTGCTAAGTTATCAATCCCTTGTTCATTAAGTCCGTGGGATTCTTTCAGGCGATTGGGAATGTAGTAAGTTAACTGAGTATTTTGAGCGAAAAACTGCCCCAATCCGTCCCAAAGTACAGATGTGGCGGTAATGCCATCGGCATCGAAGTCTCCCCAGATGGCAATTATTTCTTTAGTATTGCGTGCTTGTTGCAACCGTGCGATCGCCAGCTGCATTTCTTGCCCAAACTCAAAGGGACTCTTTGGTTGATAAGCTTTATGGTTGATAAAAGCTGTTAATTGTTGATTATCTTTAATTCCTCTTTGCCACAACAATTGCGCTGCATACAGTCCACTTGATGCAGGTGTATACTGTTTCACCGCTTGGATAAACCACTCTGGTGGTTGTTCACTTGCAGATATAGTCCACTGCTGTTGTTCTGGCATATAAATACATCTTGGTAATGAAGTCCAAACCCTGGATTTACCCCCCTTAATCCCCCCTTGCAAAGGGGGGAAATATCTGGTTCTCCCCCTTGGCAAGGGGGAGTTAGAGGGGGTCAGAAGGACTTGTGTGTACACCGTAGTCTTGCAAAGGGGGAGTTAGAGGGGGTCAGAAGGACTTGTATGTACACCGTAGCCCCAGGGGATTAAGGGGAGCCAGTGCGGTCTTCCCCAAGTAGAACATCTGGCGTGTGGGGTGCAATGACTATGGGAATTATAACTAATTATGCGGACATGATATTAGGCATAAAAACCCTAACCTGCGTAAATTGGGTTGAGGAACGTAGCAAGATCCCCGCAGGGTAACCCAACAACTAATGCTTGATGTTGGGTTTCACTTCCTTCAACCCAAGCGTATTGCTTTTAAGGGAAGAATCGGGTTAGAGAGGATAACTCAGGGTAATGTTAGCTTTCGGAAGTTTCCTGGGAGAACCTCTTATGGATAGTTCTTGTGGATTCTCCATCAGCAGCTACCGTTATGAGATAGTCCATTAAACCATCTGAAAAGGGGAGACGTAAGTGGAAAGTACCATCGGGTTTGATTTTGATGGAATGACCACCAATGTTTACGCTTGTATTTGGTTGGGTTGCTCCGTGAATAATCAACTCAGCATCGGCCACAAACCAAAAATCTCCGTGGGGATGACTGAAGACACGAACGTTAGGTGAACGGGCTATGAGTAACCAACGATCGCCATCAGCGATATAGCCAATTTCAACCATGTAGTCGCGATCGCTGACGGGAATTGCCACAAAGCGATCGCGTGCTACCTCTTCACATTCATACTGCTGTACAAGCTGGGGACTTTGATAACTCAAGTCAATTCCAGTCACATCGTAAAGCCGCACTACCAATTGGGAACCACCCTGTTGATGCAGCACTTCCTTCTGAGCCTGGGAAATGTACCAAGAGACATAAGCCCATTTGGGAGTGCGGGGTGTGAGGGCAATATTGCTCTCTTCTTCGCTGATCTCTTCTTCTACATCTACCAACTCAATAGCTGTTTCGCTTGTTAACGCTACATCTTCAACGGTGGGATCTGTTGTGGGATCTGGATAGACAGGACTGAAAACACGAACGATTGCTGACTGGGCGATGAATAACCAGCGATCGCCATCAGCGACATAGCCAATTTCAGCTATGTAATCGCGATCGCTGATGGGAATTTCTACAAAGCGATCGTGTGCTGTCTCTTCACATTCATACTGCTGGACAAACTCAGGACTTTGATAACTCAGGTCTATCCCAGTGACATCA
This sequence comes from Nostoc edaphicum CCNP1411, assembly GCF_014023275.1. NCBI lineage: Bacteria > Bacillati > Cyanobacteriota > Cyanophyceae > Nostocales > Nostocaceae > Nostoc > Nostoc edaphicum. The sequence continues at coordinate 2,057,583 of NZ_CP054698.1, read as the reverse complement.
TACAGCCGCACTAGCAATTGAGAGCCGCCTTGTTGTTGCAGCGCTGCTTTCTTGGTTTCGGAAATCTCCCAAGAGACTTCAGCCCATTGAGAAGTGCGGGGTGTGAGTACAATAGTGCTCTCTTCTTCACTGCTGTCTTCTTCACCGATCTCTTCTTGGACATCTACCAAGTCAATATCTGTTTCATCTGCAATTGCTACATCTTCAACGATGGGATCTGGGTAGATCGGACTGAAGACACGAACAATAGCTGAACGGGCAATGAATAACCAGCGATCGCCATCAGCGGCATAGCCAATTTCAGCTATATAGTCGCGATCGGTGACGGGAATATCCACCAGACCATCGTCTGCTGTCTCTTCACATTCATACTGCTTTACAAGCTGAGGACTTTGATAACTCAGGTCAATGCCAGTCACATCGTAGAGCCGCACTACCAACTGATAGCCACCTTGTTCCCTTAGCGCTGCTTTCTTGGCTTCGGAAATCTCCCAAGAGACATAAGCCAATGTATAAGTATGTGGTGTGAGCACAATATTGCTCTCTTCATCTGCATCTACCAAACCAATACCTGTTTCGGCTGCAATTGGCTCATTGTCAACCGTAGTATCAGTTTCTCCTTGGGCATCTGATCCCAAAGTGGTAGCCCAGGCTCCCATCCCTGCGCCTGCTGCTAAAGCCGCAGCGGTGGCAAAGTCTGTGGAGTCAGCTTCAGCCACACCTTCCCCAATAGTCGGTTCTGCTGGAGATGTTTCTTCTGGGAAATCGATAGTGGGTTCGGCTGCGTCCGCCACCACATTCAATACATCTCCTGGAAATGGAAATTCTGGCAAATTTAGCAGTGAGGATGTGTCTGCTACTGACGGTTCCACATCATCTGTGACATCATTTGCCACTTCCCCAGACTCCGGTAAGGGAAGTTCATCTACTGAGTCTTCAGTTGAGGTAATACTATCTAGCCAGTTCAATTCTGCCTGAAGTTCCTCATCTATCTGATCTTCATTAACTTCTGTGTCCCAATACGCAAAACTAGATGTTGCTTCTGGCACGTCTGGTAATTCTGGAAGTGGGTCTGTTACCTCAGATGAAGGCAGTTCTACATCAGATACTTCTTCTGGAATATTAGCCAGATGAGGATATGGAGTATTAACTACCGCAGCTGGGGCTTCTATATCCCATGCAACTTCATCAGACTCAGGATTACTTGCCTCAGTATAATTGTCTAACTCAATTGTCTCATCAAGCGGGACTATTTCTGTTTCTTTGTTGGTAAAGGCAGACCAGGTAGCCGCCCCGATGCCCGTTGCTAGAGCCGCACCACCAGTTAACGCTGCGGCTCCTAAGTTGTTATTGTTATTTTGCGATCCATTAGCAACACCTGAAGTTGTGCCTTCATACAGGTTAGAAGTGCCATTAGTTGCCTCTTGGACTAAATTTGATGTCCCCTGAGTAGCATTCTGGGTCAGGTCAGATTGTGTTTGAGCATAGATGTTGAAAGGAGTGCGATCGGGGGTTTCTTGCTCTTGGAATTGCGGTACTGGCTGCTCCTCAAGCATCGCTCCGTTCAGGGAGGAAACTGTGCTCGATGCCAGCACAGTTGTTTCTCCATCCTCTGTGTTGGGTGGATGAGGATTTGATTCTGGTAAGTTGTCTGTTTTCTCTGTGGGTAATGAGCGTTTTCCGAGAGTCCACCATAGTAAGGCTCCAGCTACACCCAGAAAAAAGACAGGTAGTAGCAACCAAATTGGTGTTTCTTTGTTGACAATTGGACTGTTTTGTGCTGGCGCAGCCGCCACAAAGGGCTGTTCGCCAAATACAGAAGCACTGGCATTAGGGGAAGGCGTAGCCGCTGGTGTTGTCTGGGCACTGGGGGAAGCAGCGACAGCAGGTTGTAATACCCTGGTTGCGATCGCCTCTGCTTCAACAGTCATCGCTTGTTCTATAGCCTGTTGTCCTGGGGGTGCTAGGGTAAAGCCGAGAAAATCTACTGTGGTTAAGTTAGGATTTTTTTTGTAAACGTAAACTAAAGGTTGCGAGAAGGGATATCTAGCATCATCTGGCAAGGCTTGATGTAATTGCAGAACTCGCACATCTTTCAACTTCGATACCTGATTAGCTAATACATAGCTGATGCCATCTTTGCCTAATTCTTTGATGACTTCTGCGGTATCATCCTCAGTTAGTTGGGTAGCATTGGCTCCTGTCGCAAACTCAGCAGTCTTGAAGGCTGGATAGGTACGAAAAGTATTGCGAGTTTCACTCGTATTAGGGTGATCGATTAACCTAACCTTCCCTGAAGGCCCTCCTAGCTGTGACCAATTTGTAATTTGTCCCCGGAAAATCCGGGCAAATTGCCTACTAGTCAAGCTTCCTTTGAAAGGATTATCTGCACCAACGACGATCGCAATCTTTTCACGGCGCAAGCGAACTTGCTCTAGTCCTTGGGCTTTTTCTGCTGGCGTCAATCCACGCCCCATTGCTACTATGTCAACTTTGCCATCTAGCAAATTTTTCAGCGCCGTATCAGTGCCGTTAGCAGCAACTTCAACTTTTGTGCCGGCAAACTGTTTTTCAAAACTTTCTTTCAGGCTTTGGTTGATTGCACCCAAGCTATTTGAACCGTCAATCCGCACTATTGATCCATTCTGCACTGTTTGCGGCAGTGCAAAAGAGGGAGTTTCAGGTGTAGATTGTGCCAGCATGGGTTCTGATACCATCAGAGTTGCTGCCATTGGGGTCGTAGCTAAGGCAACCCATAATACCAGCCTGACTATCGAAGTATCTTTTTTTTCTTGTTGCCACATATGCCCATTATTAAAGTAAAAAATAGAAAGCCTGCCAGTCCTAAATCGTGATCTTTTTTAAGGATGATGGAGGAGACGCGCTAATTATACATCTGAGTTATCTTTAGTTCTAATTACTTCAAGTTACTTGTGCTGGTTTATACTTCGTCTTGGTTCATATAGCATGATAATTTATACTCTAATTGCCAAAGTCTGTTTACTATAAATTCTTCTAAGTTATATTGCAACTTATACCAAGTTAGTAGCTTATGGCCACGATTATGAATTATTGAATTACTAAAACTGGTAAAGTGTAGCAAATTCAATATTTTTTAACAATATTATTTTCAGTAGTGCTGAGTTCTGAGTATCCTTTTGTCTTAAATAAGTACTCATTCAGGGCTTACGCAAACAAAAGCCGAAATACCCTGCGGGTGACGCTCCTTCGTCGCTAACGCTGAAAGCGTTCTCGTAAGTGTAGCTGCTTCTCTAAGAGAGGCTGCGCCAACGCGTAGCTTGCTTCTTTGCAGGAGTATGCGTCTATTGGGTACTCCGCTTTGTTTTTTTTTACGATTGTACCTCATAATAGATGCAAGTGCTGTATGCTCTTGAGCCTCTTATATTTAATTGTGCCTAGCCACTTACTTAAGCAAGTTGCTAGTAAAGACTTTAATCCTTAGTTTTTAAGCAATAAAGTCCTTACTACAAACCCTCAAAACTAGCTTTAAGTATTAGCTTTCAGAAAGTCTTGATTATATTTTGTGGTGAGCAATCTTATCTGCGAAAAGATTAAAAAAATGTTCTGTCTGTGTATCTTCTCCACCCCAGCCAGGAATTTTATTTCCTATTCTAGTGAAAAAATCATAGATGATAAATTGAGCAATTTTTTTCTTTCTTCCTTTAGCAGAGTAAATAATTTGACAAGGATAGGCAAGCATTCCCAGAGTAGGGATTAAGCCAACAAAAAAGGCAATCCAAGGAATTTCATGCCTACTGAGCGCTGCTTGTAAGATTCTCCAAGATGTATAAACTGTTCGATAAACTGGGCCTCCTATAATTAACCACGTAATGAAAATAAATTCATCAATTAGCCCTAGTACATAAAGAAGTGGTACTAGTAAGTATTCAATAACTTTAATAAATATTTTTATACCCAGATGAACGCTGAAATCATTTAAATAATCGCTAGTGCTTTCCTGTTTTAATTGCTGCAATAGACTGTTAGCTTCTTCGTTCATTAGTTGTTTTCTATTTCGCCAATACTCGATTCTTTTAGCTAGATAATTTCTGGCGATGTTAGACCTATAACGATGAGATGAAATAAATTTCCACAATTGATAAAAAAATTGTAAGTAGGGGATTTTTAGGAGTTTATTGATAATAGCAATAGGTAATTCAATAAAAAGCTTATATACCAATTGAACTATTATTCTCAGCAACTCTCGTCCATACCACAACAACGGGTGTTCAGAATACCATTTAGCTTGTTGTTCGTCAATTCCTCCTTTTTTGAATTGATATTGAATACTGCGATCAACTCTCCTCATTGACTTCCACTTTTTTTGGTGAAACTCTAATTGGAAAATATTCTCTAAAACTTCAGCATACTTTTGAGTACCCAAGCTATTTTCTAATTCTGCCCTATATCTATTTAAATATCTGTTTAATTTATCCGTATCTACATCATCGAATAATGCCCGTCTATATTTTATTGATTTAGGCAAATAAAATGAAAAAAGTGCTAAGGGATTCAACCCAAATAAAGCTGGTACACCCGATTCTAAATCTATCCAAACAAAAACATACTTTCCTGGGGTATCGTTTGCTAATAAAAAATTATTTAAAGCTGTGGGTGTTCCTTTACCAGCTTGCCAAACTAGTCCATCAAGACCTGCTGCAATTAATTTTTTCTGTAATGGCAGCATAATATCAGAAACTAAGGCAGGTAATTCGCCTATTCGCTCATGATTACATGGTTGACGTAAGGAAACGTGTCTCCCAACAATAAATTCTGTATCTAGTTGATAGGCTTTAAATTCTTGATTCCAAGAAGTGGCGATCGCTTCTGCAACTTTTAAAGTATCGCCGAACCAAAACTGAACTAATTCAGTGAGAATTCTCCGGCGAAAAAAAGCGCATTGTATCGCATCTTCATTCCAAACATAAGGATTCGGAGAGCCGAAGAAAAAATAATGAATTATGCTAGCAATTTTGTCTGTATAAAATATTTTTTTTGCTATTAAACCTTCCTGACTAGAGACTAAAAATACCTGTCCTGACCTACCAGCCCCCAGCAATTTACCAGGAAAATTATGCTCTAATTGTGCCATTTAGTTTGATTTTACCTTTGTTTTATTTGGGGGGCTAATTTCTAAATCCTTCTCCCAAGCTTAGGAGAAGGATTTAGGGTGAAAGCTTTTAATTCATGTAAAAAAAACTTACTTTTCTGTCATAGAACGCCCTTGAGTATCTATGTCAAGTTCTTCGCGTCTAACAGTTTCTTGAGCTTGAACTGTGTCCTGTTCTACAACTTTCTTGACTCGCACCTCTTCTCGTACAACAGCTTCTTTGCGGATATCAGCCGTTTCTTCGTAAATATCCATACGAGCTACTTCACCTTCGCGGAAAGTTGCGTCACCTGGACGAGTTGGCGTAGCATTTGTGGGGCTTGTACGCTCAATTATTACTCGCTCTTTTTCTACTGGTACTGCAACACTGGTAGTATCAGTTTCGATGTGTTTACCAACAGAAACTTCCCCTGTCTTGCGGCGTTGCTTGCTAGCAATCAATCGTTCTTCGTACAGCTTCAGAGTTTGACCATCCTGTTCGTTAATATTGTATAACGAGGGTTCTTGCTCATGTTTGTAAGTGCTGCGGTCATAAGCAGCAGGCTGTGTCTTAGTAGGAGTAGCAGCCGAAGGCCGATAAATACCGCGTACTTGCTCCTCGTAGTCGTAATCAATCGTTTCTAAGTCATCAAAATTGGGCAAGTTTTCCACTTGCTCTCTAGTCAGACCTTTGGCATATATTCGCTTGTCAGTATAATGAACGTCAGCAAGACCAACAGGTAGCAAGACTTTTTTACCAAAAATCCAGAAGCCTGTATCCACTACAAAATAGCGGAATTTACCTGTTTCTTCATCAACTAAAATGTCATGAACTGAACCAACTTTTTCATTTGTTGCCGTATAAACATCAAAGTTATTGATGTTCATATCATCTACTCCAGAAGAATTTTTTCGATAGTCTGGGTAGGATTGTTCTAGTTTTACAAGTGCCATTTCTTTATTCTCCAATGTTTGATCTATTACTTACCATTTTAATAAGATTTATTAAAGATTCCTCTTACTATTGGAAGATTAACTAGTAGTAATTTTTGATTTTATATTGATATTAATATTTTTGTAGTTAGTAGATTTATAACAAAATAAAATTAGATATTGGGTTTTTCTATAGAAAAACCCAGTGGTAATAGTTGGGAAGGGGATATTCAATGAGTATGATTGTTTAGCGATCGCACGCACCCAGATTATTCACCCAAAGTAGCAGCTATTGAATGAGATATTTAAATTTTCTAGCGGCGTTTATACAAGCCAAATAAAGGAGCGAGAATTGCTCCAAAGACGAAGCCTCCCGCGTGTGCCCAGTAAGCAATCCCCCCACTTTCCATACCAATATTAGAGCGAGCCTGTAAGCTAGCAATACCATAGAATGCTTGCTGGGCAAACCAAAACCCAAGAAAGAAAAATGCTGGAACTCGTACCGTAGTCAAGAAAAACCCCAAGGGAATTAAGGTCAGAATTTGAGCTTTTGGGAAACGGAGAATGTATGCACCTAAAATTCCAGCGATCGCACCACTAGCACCCAAGGAAGGAATCGTTGAATTTTGTGAAAAAAACCACTGAGATAGCGCTGCTAAAACACCGCACGTCAGATAAAAAATTAAATATTTCACATGACCCAAGCGGTCTTCAATATTGTTACCAAAAACCCACAAAAACAGCATATTTCCTGCTAAGTGTAAAAAACCACCATGCAAGAATTGAGATGTAATCAAGGTCATCCACTCTGGTATTACCTGACTCTCCAAGCCACTAGGACAAGTGGCTGAAAGTTGGCATGGTACTAGCGCCGCCGTGTAGAAAAATCTTTGTAATTGTTGCGGCGTCAGATTCAGTTGATAAAGAAAAACCAGAATGTTAGTAACAATTACCCCGTAGGTAACATACGGGGTAATTGTTGTTGGGTTATTATCGCGCAGAGGAACCACAGTTATTTTTTCTGATAATTGCGACTTGAAAATATTTAGAAGTTGTAGCCAACACCCAGTAAAATTCCTACATCAGTTTCATCAATAAAACTGATATTTACCCCACCCGTTGCTGTAATCTGTGGGGATAAAGGCACATCTACACCACCAGAAATCAATGCGCCCACAGTGCTATCTCTACCTGTAGAAACTGCAATACCACCACCGATATAGGGGGCTATACTCAACTGGGTCACTTCCAAATTTTCTACAGGAAAATCTACAGTGAGTGGCACAAGAAAAACTGTATTATCTCCAACTAAAGCCGCAGGACGAAAAGACAAATTTTGTGTAAGTCCTATTTTGCTAATTACAGCAAATGAACCTTCACCTACCCGTGTATTGCCAGTTAAACCAATGTTACCAGCAACACCAAAATAGCTAGAACCCGAACGGGTGGCTCTACCAGGTTCAAAAGTTTGAGCTACCTTCTCAGATTGAATGGCTGAGGAAGGCTGTGTTGATTCTATAACCAAGTCAGATGCAGAATTAAGATTAGTAGCAGGAGTTTCACTTACTTGTTCTGCTTGATTTGTAAGAGTATTAGCCGAAGAAGAGTTTTCAGCACTAGCTGGTAAAATACTACCAATAACAGCCACAGTAGCACACGCTAGTAGAATATAAGTGCGCTGGACAAGAGTTGTAATCATAAATATTCCTTCCTTTTTATCCTCTTGTTTCTAGTATTAGCAACAAATGTGAAGAGAAAGTGACAGATATTAAATTTTTGCTAGTAATCTAGTTGAAATTGTTTTATTTGGTGATAAATTTACTCAATTAAAAAACATAGTTAAAAGTTATGCTACCACTATTTATAGAAGTCCAGTATTTGGACACCGCAAATATCTAATCCTTTAGATATAAATTTACTTACGAGTTAAATTAAACTTTTTGATAATTAATTTATAATTTATGTAAATTAAATAAAGTTTTTATCGATAACGCTTGGGCCTGCCTTGATTATTATCTCTATCCGAATTAGGTTCTTGAGATTCGTTTTGATTTTTGCCGGAAGTATGTATAGCATATTCTTCTGGGATAATAGGAGAGCCATTCATTTTGGCGTAATTTTTAGTAAACTCTGCTCCTAAAAATAAGATATGAGCGGCGTAATAAATCCATGTAGTAATAATTACGAATGAGCCAGCAACACCATACGCAGAACCAATATCAGTTTGGCTAAGAAATAACCCAAAGAAAAACTGACCAATCATAAATAAGATGGTGGTAATTGCCGCACCCACTCCAGCACACCGCCATGCAACTTGAGCATCGGGTAAAATGGTATATATTGCGGCAAATAGAAATGTTAGAATACTAAATGAAAGTAAAAAGCTGAGAGCTTGCCACAGAGAACTTAATCCAGGTAATAAATCGCTTAAGTAATTAACTGTGATGAATAAAACGTTTCTGACTATATAAGAAACAAATAGTAAAAAAGCAATGACTAACACCATTGCAAAAGATAAAACCCGTTTCCGCAAAAAATGAAAGATTTGCCGTTTGGGTTCTGGTTTGACTTCCCAAATTTTATCGAGCGCATACTGAATTTGGGCAAAAACTCCAGAAGCACCAAAAATGAGAAAGCCAATATTAAAAATTAGTTGTAACAATCCCCCCCTAGCATCTTGTCTTAAATTTGCGATCGCAGTAGCAAGTAATTCTGCGCCTTCTTTACCAACTATTTCTGTCATTTGGTCAACAATCTGTTGTTGCGCTGTGGCTTCTCCATAAATTGCGCCAAGGATTGTGATAATAATCACCATTAAAGGTGCAATAGAAAATACTGTGTAATAAGCTAAGGATGATGCCAAAAGAGATACTTCGTTAACTTGCCACTCGGAGAATGTTTCTTTTAAGAGTCTCCAAACTTGTGTTAAGCGCATAATGAAAATTGTTTGGCTGGCGGCCTGCTCATATTTGTAAAATGACCCTTGCTATCATTAAATAAACAAACACTCCTAAAACATCTACCGCAGTAGTAATAAATGGGGCTGACATTAAAGCTGGATCTAAACCGAGCGAACCAAATAAAAACGGTAAACCAGAACCAGAGAAAGCGGCAATGATAGTAATTGCCACCAAACTCATCCCCACTGTAATTGCAATTGGCAAACTGCCTTCCAGGAAGTAAGCCCAGATAATAACTGCTACTCCTAACATCACTCCCAATAGCGCCCCTGTAATTGTTTCCCGCGTCACTATTTGCAAAGCTTTTTTGATACCAACTTCCTTCAGATTCAGACCTCGAATCACAACCGTTGAAGATTGCGCTCCGACATTTCCACCTGCATCAATCAACAAGGGAATAAAAGCAGCTAAGGCAACAACTTGTTTTAAAACATCTTCTTGAGAGCTAATGACAGTAGCAGTGCCAGTATTGGCAATTAAGAGAACAAATAGCCAAACAACCCGTTTACGCGCTGCTGTTAATATATTTGTCTGGAAATAGCGATCGCCCCCAGCTTCCAACCCGCCTAAAGTATAAATATCCTCAGTGGTTTCTTGCTCCAAAACATCTAGCACGTCGTCAACGGTGACAATGCCAACTAGACGCTGTTCTGTATCTACTACAGGCACAGCTACTAAATCGTAGTGTTGGATGACTCGCGCTACTTCTTCTTGGTCTGTATCTGTGTGGACGAAAACTACATCGCAGGTCATAATTTCACCCAGCCTTTGCTCTGGCTGGGCAATCACTAAATCTCTAAAGGAAAGAGTTCCGGTAAGGCGGCGTTCTCTATCAGTCACGTAAAGGTAGTAGATAGTTTCAGCCGCACTAGCGAAAACGCGAACCCGTTCAATGGCTTGGCTAATCGTTAAACCTTCCTTCACAGAAAGATATTCTGTAGTCATAATTCGCCCAGCCGTGCCTTCTTTGTAGCCTAGAAGTAGAGCAGTGGCTTCGCGTTCATCTGGACTGAGTTGTTCCAGTAGTCGGCGGACGACTTTAGCAGGTAATTCGTCAAATAGTCGCGCTCGGTCATCGGGCGACATCTTATCTATAATGTCGAAAACTTCTTGATGTCTCAACTCTGCAATCAAGGATTGTTGCACACTAGAGTCGAGATATTCATAGACTTCGATTGCCTCTTGTTTTGAGAGTAAGCGAAAAGCTATAGCTTGCATAGCTTTTGGCAAATCTTCAATAGCTTGGGCAATATCTACAGGTTGTACAGGTACTAACAGAGCTTTCGCTCCCTGGAAGTTTTCTTGTTGTAGTAATGCTTCGAGTTGCGATCGCACTAATTCTACAAGTTCTTGTCGGGACACATTTGATCGTCGTGTAGATGAAGGTGGATTCTCTGTCAAAGACACCTCCTTGATGACTTAATGAAGATTTACACCAATCAATCTTAAGTTACATTTCTAACTAAAAGTCCTAGTACGGTAGAAACAATTGTCAGAACAACTGAACCTAATAATGCAGGTAAGAAACCAGCAACAATAAATCCAGGAACGAGAAATCCTACCAGCAAAAGCATGAGCGCATTAACAACAAAGAGAAACAAGCCTAGCGTGATAATGGTAAGGGGAAATGTTAAAATCACCAAAAAAGGTCGAACAATTGCATTGACTAACCCTAAAATCAATGCGGCAACTGCGGCTGTACTAAAAGCGTTAAACTCAAAGCCTGGTACAAAATAGGCTGTGAGTAATAGTGATAGAGCGCCAACTAGCCAAGTTAGTAAGAAGTTTACTATCAACATTCGTAACCCCTTTCTCTAGCAATCTTCATTATTGCCAAAAAATGTGAACAAAAAGTGACAGCACCAACTACTGCTGCTACTTGACTTGCAACAAAATTTGAAAAATTTACCGAAATAATTACTAATTCGTAATTCGTAATTCGTAATTATAAAGAGAGAGAAAAATAATTACTATAAACGATTTCGGCGTTTTTGAATAAAAGGATGAAATAAAAAAATCAGTGTTTTAAAACTCTTGCTCTCTATATCTAGGCGTGAGCTTTTCATCTTTTTCATTTGGTAATGCGGAGAATTTTATCCTGCTGTGAAGGGCAACTCCCTCGTCCATCACAGTTACTAGTTGTGACATACAACTCGCCATCTGGCCCCATAATTGCCTCTCGGAGTCGTCCGTATTTACCTTGCAAATACACCTCATGACGCTCGACTTGCTGGGGTGATTGTGGGTTGAAAACGACACGCTGCAAGTGTTCGGAGCGGAGGGTCGGAATGATTAAACTACCCTTCCATTCAGGAATAGAATTTCCGGTATAAATTGCTGCCCCACCTGGAGGTAAAGCTTGACGCCAAACAATGGACGGAGTGATCAGTCCTTCTCCTGATTCACAACGGTAGATGGTGGGCCAGCCAAGGTTGTCTCCTGCTCTGGCGACACTAACTTTATCGTGACCACTTCTACCTAACTCACCACTAGGGCCGTGGTCTGTTACCCATAGTGTTGATGCATCATGCCAATCAAACCCTTGAGTGTTGCGAATACCAGAGATATATACGGGATTTTTTGGAAACGGATTGTCTTGCGGCACTTGTCCATCAGGCGTCAGACGCAAGATTTTCCCAGCAAGGCTATTAACATCCTGGGAACTTTGCGGGTCTCGCGCATCGCCAGTCCCAATATAGAGCATTCCATCAGCACCAAAACGAATGCGACCACCGTTGTGATACACCGCTACGGGAATATCATCGAGAATTATTCTATCTGATGAAGCACTGAGTCCACTTTGGGATAATCGCCATCGTTCAACGCGATTCACCTGCGACCCATTTCTATCAGCAGTATAGTACACGTAAAAAAGTCGGTTTTCGGCAAAGTTGGGATGAGTCGCAATGCCAAGTAAACCACCTTCACCGCTATCTGTAACATCAATAGTAGCTACAGGTTTTTGGACAAGTTTACTATCCCGCACAAGGCGAACCCGTCCAGGTCTTTCACTGACTAACATATCTTGGTTTGGGAGAAAGGCAATTCCCCAAGGAACCTCAAGACCTGTTACCACTTCTTCAGCCTGTACATTTACCTCTCCTTGTGAACCAAAGCCATTATCAACGAGAGTACATTGATTATTGGTAGAAGTTTTTTGACTGACTTGTTCTGTTGCTTCTGTTTCTTGATTGTTAGTGTTTGCTGATTCAGATGTTGGTGAGATGCAAGAAGAAATTCCTAGTGTAAACATGGCAATAACTAGTTTGCCTGCAACAATTCTTGTCATGTTCATAACTATATTTTTCCCAAAATTTTCTGCTTGTGTAGCCTTTCAAATAGCTAATTGAAGAATACTTAAAAATTCAAAATTTAGGAACAAAGACAAAGACTCCGTTCCTAAATCCTGAATTCTGATTTATCCATTAGATAACAGTGTTATAGAAACATTCTGTAAATGTACTAGGGCTAGGGATAGAGGTGGTGTTTTGACTATCCAGTTACTATTATAAATATACTCAACCTCATAGCCTCTATCCACAGACCTACTTCAAGCCTAACAGAGTCGAACGCAAGTAGTTTCTCAAAAAGAGGTTTGAAAATTTAGTGGTGGGTATCGATTTGACACCCAATCCTCAGTTTTATTTACGTCAAATAAAAATCATCACATGCAGCAATGTAACGCCAATATCCAACATCCAAAATCCGAAGCTGACTATGGTGTTGGGGAGTTTTTTTTTGCGGGTTTGCCTCCTTTGATATCCAGTAATTGAGTTAATTCGGTTGTACTTAATGACTTTACGAGACTCAACCCAAGCGATTTACTAGAAATACTTTGAGTGTAGGCGGCGTTCAAATAAGGGGTGTATTGCGGCCTTCCTGCAACGTAGGTTTGGAAGAAAGGTAAACTCAAAACATTCATGTAACGACGCGCTTGGGAAGCATCACCAATCATATCGGCAGGTAATGCTACTTGTTGATTTGCAGGGTTTCCATTGCCAATGGTGGAAAAGTGGGTACCACCTTCAAGCATGACGAGATACTTTTGTGAATTCGCCAACCAGGAGAAAGGTAAAATTTGCTCGGATAAAGCTGGTGCAACTGTATCATCACTACTGCTGACAATCATCACTGGAGTTTGGATGTGACTTAAGCCAGCTTTGCCGAAAATAGAACTAGTAATGGGATTAACTGCGATCGCAGCTTTCACTCTCTCATCCCGCAGGTTATAATCCTTGCCAGACTTGCTGATGCTCAATTCCAAAGCCCGACACTGAAGCAGTAAAGACATATTCCAGGTATTTTGCAGTGCTGCTGGTTGACAGTCTTGTTTTAGCTGCTTGAAGTTGATTTTAGCGCCTGCTAGAGCCAAGGCTGTGTAGCCTCCCAAAGATTGACCAAGTACTCCGACTTGTTGCAGATTTAACCGACCTTTAAACCGTGAATCAGATTGATTACCTTTTTCCAATTGATTCAGTATATATGTTACGTCCATTGGTCGGTCTTGAAATTCACTCGGTTCTGCTACTTCAATGGCGCGTCCATTTAACAGCGAACGCAATTGTTTAGTATCACTACCAGGATGATTGGGAACGGCAACGGCAAATCCGTAGGAAGCTAGATGAGTGGCTAAATATTGAAAGTTGCTGCTGTCTAAACCCAAGCCGTGAGAAATTACAATTATGGGTGCAGTCTTCTGGACATTGGGAATGTAAACATCAGTTAATAGAAGCCGATTGCGCGTTGAGTCGAAAAACTTCAGAGTGTATTTTTGCGACTTCAACTTTCCCGGAACCTTTAAATCAGGTAATTGCGAGAAATTTGGTTGTGAAATGGTATCAGCTTCTATTTTAGACTTTTGGGAAACTGCTGCGATCGCTTGATGGGTTTGGTTAACAAGTCTCTCCAATTCTGTAGCTATTTCCAGAGTCTCGGCGACATCAAGACGAATGCTGCTACTGGGATATTTACGCAACACATTCAAAAGTGTCAAGCCTCCCGATTCAGCAGAGGCTAAAATTAGCGCCGAACGCAAAGCACCAAATCCTGGTTCTGGTTGATTGGTTTTAATGACTTGCGCCAACCGATGCAGTAAAAATTCTCCTTGTGGTGTGTAGAGAAGTTGTGAAACTACTACCGGACTAACTTTCACACGATTGAGTAAAATCCGCCGCAATTCTTGAAGCTGTTGTAGAGGCAGATATTGCTGATATCCTGCCAAGTCTTCGTTAATTACGCCTGTTTTGGCGTAGTTTTCTAAAGTCGTGACTGAAATGGAAAGCTCTAAAGCTGAATAAGATGCATAAATCCGCTCTGCTGCCAAGACAGAATTGCTAATTCCAAACGTTGGCAGCACCATTGAAAGAACCAGCAATAGAGAATTTTTTCTTAGGGTGCTGGCCCAATTACCAAACAAACTATTCATCGCTCAACTTTTTCGGTGGTCTGGTTTTATCAGGTGTTGGCTTTGGTAGTTATTCGGGCGCCCTGCTTGGTTTACTTAAAGTTCTTAGCCTCAATTTTATCAGAACAGAATTTAGGAGTCAGGAGTGATAATTCAGGATGAATTATGTATGACTTGCGAATGTAGCTTGCTTAAGATAATGGGTATAAATGGGTTTCAAATTCCTACCAAAACTAGTATCTGGTAGTAAACAAAAAAGTAGTGATTCCCAATGCCTAGTAATAGATTCTGACTCCTAAATTCTGATTTCTGAATTATTCTTCAATAATTTTTTCGGCTATCAGGTCAACAATTAAATACTACAGAGTCACAGGGATGGGTAAAGTATCCAGATGACTTCAGTAGTTTGCCTTCACTATTAAATCATAACAAATAAAAAATAGTCTGCCTCAGTATTTATGTTGTAGCTTTGAATATTGCACCAATTTACTAGATGGAAAACCCAGTAAAAATCCGGAAAAATATTCTGATTAATCAGCTTTTCCCAAGGCGATCGCTACTGAACCTGTGACTACGAAACCCGCTCCTAAGATGGCGATGAAAGTGAAGTGTTCTGATGGTATCCAAGAAGGTGCAATAACTGATACAACTGCGACTAATATTAATGTCACAATGGGAGCTAAAGCGATTACCGCACTTACTCGTGATGCTTCCCAATGTTCTAATGATTCGGCAAATGCACCGTAAGCAATTAAAGTGTTCAACGCACAAAAAACCAACATTCCTAAATGAAAGCTGTTAAGTATAAAAAGTGATTTTACTCTGGCTAGAGGAGTGAATAATAAAGCACATCCCCCATAAATAATCAACATGATACTAGGAGAAGATAAAGATTGTAATAACTGCTTTTGTGCCAAAGCATAAATAGCCCATGCTACTGCTCCTAACGCAATCAAAACACTACCTAGTATGTATGTGCTTTGGGCTGTAATTAAATTTGTTAGTTGTTCACGAAAGAATAAAAGATAACCACAAATCATTACACTTACACCAATCCATTGATACAGTCTGTAACGTTCTTTAAAAATAACTAACCCTCCTAAACCTAATAAAAGGGTAGATAATTGAATGAGAACTTCAGCGTTAGCAGGTGATGTTAGTGCTAAACCTTGCATGAACAGAAAGTAATTAATCCCTAAGAAAAGTGTAGCGATCGCTAATAATTTCCAAGAAGCAGAGCGTAGTTGTTCTAATTTTGGTAATTTACCGCGTATTCCTAAATACAAAGCAAGTAGTATAAATGATGCCAAAAAGCGAAACCAAATAACGGTATAGACATCAAGTGCTTGCAGAGTTATCGTCAAAGCAATAGGTAAAATTCCCCACAATAAAACCGTCAATAGCGATAATGCTAGCCCTAAGCGCCAGCGTCCAGAACTTTGATGTAGTGACATTCAAATATCCTACTGAAAGTAGGGCTGACAATAAATTAAAACGTATCTAATTTGCATATCTAGATTTTACAAGTTGTTATTGAGAAACTCTCTTAATAGTTTGCTTCATATAAATTCAACATAGAACAACTTATCTACTCTACCCAATTTATTTTGAGCCAGTAGATGGCGTTTTTTGTTTACATAAAATTAGTAAATTGCGTAATTACTTTACATGAATATTAAATTTTGGACTTCCACGTAAGTGTATGATTTATTTCGGCGTCACTTTAGTATAAAAATTATGGGGTTTATACCCATCATAATCTTAGTAGTCTTTATTACAGGCTTATCAATTTACTTGCTACTAACCTCCAAAGGTCGATTTTTGCTCAAATCTGTGGTGACAAAAATCAAGCGCCAAGAGTGGAGATTCGGATATAGCAAGCTTAAATACTTGAGATCAAGATTTTTAAAGACTACAACAATTGCTGTCCTTATTATGGCAGCAGTAATCGCTGGAAATACTGTATCGGCACAGGTTACGGGATCGCCTCCAGTTTCGCTCAAGAGCGTATCGGTTCCAGAACCTGACAATCTTGGAGACTTCGTAAAAGACAAAGTAGCTGCAATCAAGTTAGGAAAAACTCTTTTTTGGGATATGCAGGTTGGGAGTGATGGACAGACCTCCTGTGCTAGTTGTCACTTCCATGCTGGAGCCGACAATAGATCCAAAAATCAGATCGCTCCTGGGCTTTTGCGGATCAACTCTGATGGTACAGAAAATCCAGATACAGTTTTTAATGTAGGCGGCCTACCAAACTACCAACTCAAACCAGAAGATTTTCCCTTCCACAGTGACATTAATGATGTCAGTTCTTCTCAGGGGGTTTTCAATACAAAGTTTGTGGATGTCACACCTGGTAATGCGGAAGACCAAGTGAAAAATGAGCCAGATCCGGTTTTTAACGTGGGAGGCGTAAATGTGCGCCGCGTTGAACCGCGTAACACACCAACTGTAATTAATGCAGTATTCAACTTCCGCAACTTCTGGGATGGAAGGGCACAGGATATCTTTAATGGGGTGAATCCCTTCGGTTTGAGAGATCCTAACGCCTCTGTTGTCAAAGCAGAAAACCCAAATCAACTCAAGTTTGTCAAAGTTAGCCTGAATAATTCGTCTTTGGCTTCCCAAGCGGTTGGCCCGCCACTCAGTTCCTTTGAGTCGTCGGCTGATGGTCGCACCTTTGAAGAAATTGGTGATAAGTTCGGGCGAATTGACAGAAAATCTCGTAGTGCTAGTAAGGGTAAAAAGCTTCCCCGAAAACTGGCGAAAAAGTTATCTCGCCTCAAACCGCTAGGCAAACAGGTTGTGCATCCACAAGACAGCGTTTTAGGTGCAGACAGTAGATGGCCTAAACCGGGACTGAAAGATAAAACTTACGATCAACTGGTTAAAGATGCCTTCAAACCGGAGTGGTGGAAGTCTAATCAACTCATCCAAGTTGATGCTGAAGGTAGACGGAGTTTTGTCAAAAAACCTGATAACTCTTCCGAAACCGATGAGTACACGCTATCGGAGTATAACTTCTCGTTATTCTTCGGGCTGGCAGTTCAGATGTACGAGTCTACACTTATTTCCGACAATACACCCTACGATCGCTTCTTGGAAGGAAACACCACCGCTCTCACCGAGCAGCAGCAACGAGGGAAACAACTCTTCGAGGGTAAAGCTCGGTGCATCGGTTGTCACGGTGGCCTAGAACTTACCAACGCCTCGGTGAGCAATATAAAGAAGCAACGACTGGGAACCATAAACATTCCCAATCTCAGAATTGTCTTTGACAATGGCTTCTTCAATCTTGGTGTTAGACGTACCCTAGAAGACACTGGTGTTGGTGGTCAAGACCCATTTGGCAACCCGCTTTCAGAGTCGCGAGTTGCTGCTTTGGATAAATTCCCATTACTTCTCGGTTCAAACCCCAATATTACAGTTAGCCCCAATGACAGAATAGTTGCAGATGGAAGCTTTAAGACTCCCGGATTACGCAACATAGAACTAACCGCCCCTTACTTTCACAATGGTGGTTATTTGACTCTGCCGCAAGTGGTGGACTTCTATAATCGTGGTGGAGATTTCCGCCCGCAAAGTGCCCTCGCCCCGTTGGGACTAAGCCAAACTGAACAAGATGACTTGGTAGCCTTCATGAAAGGACTCACCGATGAGCGAGTTCGTTATGACAAAGCGCCCTTTGATCATCCGCAATTGTTCATTCCCAATGGACATCCAGGGGGTAACTCTACGTCCGTTATTAATGATGGTACTGGCAAAGCCACAGATAGCCTACTGGAAATTCCTCCTGTTGGTAAGAATGGTGGTAGTGGTACGCCAAATTTCTTGAGTTAACTAGCAAGTTAACTCAGGTGAGGGAAATGAGGGAAGGATTTATTCAATAAGAGGCAGGGGGAAAAGGAGCAAGGGGAAATGACTCCTGACTCCTGCCGTGAAGCGGAGCGGAACATGGGTCTGATTCACCCACAACAACCAAGCGTGGTTCTCGAAGAGGGAGGGGTGGAATCCCCTTTCTGTTCTATCCCCCTTGCTCCCTGCTCCCTGCCCCTTTTCCTCTTCTTCAATAATTCCCTCTCGTCCCCATTACTAAGGAGTGCGCTCGCTAGAGTTCGGTTCTATATTGCTAACTCTGGTTTGGCTTAGATAATTGTAGACTCTGCGAGAAACTTCACGGACAAAATCTCCAGCTCTGCGATCGTGGTTTGGTCTTTGCACCAAAATGCCTGCTAAATAGCTTTTACCGTTGGGCATTTCAATAATACCCGCATCACCAATGATGAATCTCAATGTGCCAGTTTTGTGAGCAATGGTAGCTCCTTTACCAATACCAGCCGGTAGCAAACTATTAGTTTTGACACGGCGCATAATCCCTAAAACTTGATTGCGGCTGTTTGGAGATAGCAAACGATTATTAGAAACTAACGCCGCCAATCTGACTAAATCTTTGGAACTGGTTGTATTTTTGCCAGGAATATCTGGAAGTAAATTCTGCATTGCCGTATTTTGCAATCCCCAGCCACGAAAACGTTGGTTAACTTTTGCTGTACCACCCAAACGATCAAGAACCATATTTGTGGCGGTATTATCACTAATGGTCATCATCAAGGTAGCAGTTTGGAGGACGCTAAATTTAGTTCCAACGGGTTTGTATTTCATAGTTCCGGCTTCACCAACCCTTAAATCGCGCCGCATCACTAACTTATCTGTTAGTTTAATTCTACCAGCGTCTATTTCTTGGAAAAGAGCTACTAATAAGGGAAATTTGATTGTACTGGCAGCAGCAAATCTTTTTTCGCCATTAATATCTATATAGTTACCTGTATCTAAATCTAAGAAAAATATTCCGGGGTTTAATGATTTATAAGTTGCTAACAACGCCCGAATTTGAGAACTGATGCCCTGCATTTCTTGACCAAGGTTTACAACTCCCGCAAATGTTGAAGCATCTGTGGAATTGATGGCAATATCTTGTCTATTTTCCCCAGTAATGTTATTGGTTTGACGGTCAAATGAGTTAAATTTTACAATCCAATGAGAACGAGAATCTCCCTTGATGGATAGATTACGGGAATCAATATGATAGCCTGGAGCTAATTCTACGACAAAACGAGTTGTTTTACTATCTAGTTTTCCGATCCGAATTTCTTTGACTGCATTACCAAAAGCTTTTTTAACACTATCTGAATTAAAACTAGTTCCAGGTAAGTCAATTACCAATCGATTAGGATTATCTAATAAAAAGGCTTTTGGTTGAATTCCAGAAGTTGTAGTTAGGTGTAATTGATTTTGCTTAGAATCAAAGTACCAAGACTGTAATCGTGAAGCTTTAGCTTGTCCTGCAAATAGAAGCAAACTGCTTAAACCGATCGCAAGTAAATGTGATTTCATTTTGATGATTGTAGGTATGCAACTATGTAGCAACTAATCAACTTTACCTTAGATTGTTTTCTGCTGATCATACTGAAATTCCGGAA
This sequence comes from Nostoc edaphicum CCNP1411, assembly GCF_014023275.1. Classification (NCBI taxonomy): domain Bacteria; kingdom Bacillati; phylum Cyanobacteriota; class Cyanophyceae; order Nostocales; family Nostocaceae; genus Nostoc; species Nostoc edaphicum. The sequence continues at coordinate 2,037,696 of NZ_CP054698.1, read as the reverse complement.
AAAAAGCATAAATCCCATTGACTTATTTTTTTGATGATAAATAAGTAGAGAACATCCAATTTTGTGGCTCGTAGTTTGCGCTATTTTCTCTCAAACGCAAACTACAAACCTTAATTGATTCACCTATACTTACTTATCTATAGGAATCCGCTTTGATTTCTAAACTAATTTGCGTAGGCAGGCAATAGGGAATAGGCAACAGGCAACAGTCAAGAAGGCTTCTTAGTTGTACTGAGTTTTTTCAGAAATCAAATATGAGTCCTATAGGATCAGATAGTCATGATTTATCAAAAAAAATCGCTGGTATTTTTCTTTATGATGTGAATTGACAACAGAAATTGCTAATCTAGCCGAAGGACGAACTAATGATTAATTATGTTTCCAACTTATGTTTTTTTGATTGGGGAACGTTGGGGATGTGAGGTAAAAGGGACTGGGTGTAAAATCGAAAAATTATGGTGCTTGCTCTTACCCACCAACTTTTATGTATGGTGGGGGACTGCGACGCTCGATTACTCGCTAACGCTACGCTAGCGCCGCGACCAGTTGAGCCAAAACTTGAGGCACAACAATTTAATCGCTTCCCCATTACCCCTTATCCCCAGAGGGGCCCACCTTCCCCACTCCCTTTAAAAGAAATCAGGCATCCAAGGCGAAGCACCTGCAAATATTTGCGTAGCTGCTAAGATAGCCTTTTCTGTCCCATTAAGTTTTCCCACTTGTTGCAAATGGTAGGGGGTGAACAAACTTGTATACAATGGTGCCAATTCGCGGATATTTAGCTGTAACTCTCCCTTTCCGCCTTTTGTGACTTCACCACGTCCGTTGGCGACAGAAAGAATGAATTTACCATTGTTTGCAGGTAGCAAATTATCTTGAATTTCTAGGTGCAGTTCAGCTTGGATTTCCGATGGATAACCCCGTGCTTCCAGTGCCTTGACTACATCTATTACCCGAAACAGCCAACGACTCTCACGCCATATTTTGGCAGTTTGCTCTGGTAGTAGCAATGTCAGAGAATCAATTGCAGAACTCTTCCATCGCACCTGGTGAATTTGAGAGCGATGATTTGCCAGAAAAGACCAGAAAGTTTGTGCAGCAGCAACTGTGCGAAGTACCCAATCTTTTACCCAAAGGATTTCACCATCTTCTGTTCGCTCTTGAGTGAAGATGATATAGCCTTGGGGTTGCTCTTTAGTACCAATAAAATAGGCATAGACTGTTTCCTTCTCATCGGGCTGGATTATTCGTTGCCATATTGCTGGATGTCGGTCTAAATATCCATGCGTTAGTCTCGCTTGCTGCTGATATAGTTCATGAAAAATTTGATGATTGATGCTGACTACTGGTTCTAAAGGCAGGGGTTGCTCCCGCACTTGGATATTCCTGGTAGAAATTTCCCAAATACACCAGCTACCTCCCTGCTCATACCCTACTTTTCGGTACAAAGTTTGAACAGCTGGATAAAGAGCGGAAATTGCTACGCCCCTAGCATAAAGTTCTTTGAGCATGTGCTGCATGAGAGCGATCGCAGCTCCCGAACCACGATACTCTGGAGCAATGCCCACTGCCGCAATTCCTGTCATTGGTACACGCACACCACCCCACCACTGACCCATATCCAGAGTTGCCAATCCACCAACTACTTGCTCCCATCCCCGAATAATGCGGAAATTTTCTACCCCAATCAGGTTGATATAAGCTTCTTCACCACCAAGTCCGCTGATAAAACACTGCTCAAGGATAGTCTCAAGCTGCTTAATATCCTGTGGATGAGCAAGAGTGCTGTATTCAAATTGAGCCGTCATTTTCTATACCATTATTAGTACAAAATCACAATCATACTACAGCAGTCGTTACCCCAATGGTTCACCAACTAGCTTGAAAATGGGGATTGAGGAAGAAAGATTTTTATGTGTCTTGGTGTACTCAGCTGATGATGGCTATTTAGTACGTAATGGTGGAAATAAACATATCATTCCATCTGGCTAAAAAGTCTAATTTAATACAAAGTTAGAAGCACGGCAGTATCCACTTCAGCTTTATTAGAGCAATCCTGATATAATAAATTTTCGGATCATCCTGACTTGAGATGTAGTAATAGATAATCTCTTCATAGGGATAGGAAGCTTTTTCCTTCACCAATCAGCTATAAAGCCCCATAATCATGCTCCTAGTCACGCTAAACTACATTACTACGCGTTCAATTTTAACTGTCAGGACACTTAAACTTATCTATTAATGAGTGGCTTCAGGACTGTTTATTCGATTGATATGGACTGGTGCGCCATCCATCGGTTGCTGTTAACAAATCACTTACAAAAAATATGTCAATCAGTTGGATTTACCTCATCATAGCAATCGTTTTTGAGGTTTCAGGCACAACTTGCATGAAATTATCGCAGGGATTTACTAAAACACTTCCTTCGGTATTAATATTTGTCTTCTATGGACTTTGTTTTACTTTTTTGACTTTTGCTCTCAAGAGACTTGAAGTGAGTGTAGCTTATTCTGTCTGGGCTGGATTGGGAACTATCCTAGTTGCGCTTATTGGTATTATCTGGTTTCGGGAATCTGCCACATTGATGAAACTTTTGTCAATCGCCTTAATAATCATAGGGGTAATTGGTATAAATGCAAGTGAATAAATTAAATAAGTATGAGTTTAGGAAAATATCTTTGAATTGATAGACAAAAATGAGATGCTTCCTATCAGTGCTTATTGAACAGAATTCAGGAGTCAGGAGTCAGAATTCAGTAATGTTTTCTGTATGACTGGCGGATGAATAACCAGCATTTTTGCACCCCCACCAAATCGTAGATTTGGTGGTTTTCAAGACGCTCGCGGACTCGCTAACGCTACGCTATCAGTTGCGGGTCTGAATCCACGACTGATTTATTCTGACTCCTGAATTCTTCTTCAATAGAATATTTCTAGATCAGTCTAAACAATCAGTCTTTAAACGGACATGATCTTAGACATTGCCCAGATAAAAAATACCTCGTCAATGTTAAAATAGACGAGGTAAATAAACCAAAACTGATCATTTTGCTGGTTGCTGTTGTAGAGAATACACCAGCAATTTTTATTGTTCCGCTAGCAGAGCAAAATGAGCAGACTTAGCTAAATGCTCTTAAAAGTATAGTAAACCTCGGTAAATATAGCCCACAAGTAATTGACTTTTAATACTTTAGCAGAGACCATCAAAGTCATGCAGCCAAAATGGCAAGTTTTTTATACACTGAGGCGTAAAGAACATTGCATAATAGTATCAACTTACAGCCATTTTCAGTAGTTCAACCATAGCTTGGGGATGCACAATTGTGAATCCACACAACAGATTGTGCTTCAAATAGATGAAAAAGGCTTTAGCACCAGCTTATTAGGTCAAAATTTATTAAACCCAGCAGAACGACGATAAAGTAACCAGATGAACAGTGGTGAACCCAGCAAGGCGGTGACGGAACCTACTGGTAGTTCTACTGCTCCTAGCCTAGAGAGCAAATCTGCAAAAGTCAGTAACCATGCACCTGCAAGGGCGGAAAGTGGTAAAACAAAGCGATGATCTGTACCAACGATGAGGCGTACACCATGAGGGACAACAAGACCAACAAATCCAATCAAGCCACTGATGCTGACGGCACCTGCGGCTAATAGAGTGGCGACACCACCAATTAACAGGCGCGATCGCGTCAACGAAACCCCCAAACCCACAGCCAAATCATCTCCTAAAGCCAGCACGTTTACCGATCGCGCCAACAAGCATCCCCCGATCAATGCAACGATGATATAAGGAGCAGGTGTAGCAATTTCTTGCCAACCCCGTCCATTAAGACTACCAACTAACCAACTGAGCGCAATTTGAATTTGACCGTCTTCAGCTAAAAGCAGCAATGTACTTTGTACAGCACCAAATAAAGAACTCACCGCCACTCCACCTAAAATCAACCGCTCAACAGAAATCCCCGACCCCGCACGACCGAGTAAAATAACGATCGCAGAAGTCAAAATAGCCCCCATCCACGCTGCTAAAGGAATTGCGATCGGGAATATTTGCCACACGATCATAAGAATCACAATTAATCCTGCACCCGCTGAAATGCCTAAAATAAATGGATCAGCAAGACTATTACGTAACATTCCTTGTAGCAGTGCTCCTGACATTCCCAAAGCTGCACCGACAATGAGAGCCGCTGTAATGCGTGGAAGACGCAAATCCCAGAGAATTGTCTGTTTAATTGGATCGCCTTTGTGGAGAATGGCTTGCCACAATTCCGACATATTTAAAGGTACTGCTCCTTGAGAAAGCGACAGTACTAGCGTTACCACCAGTGCTGTACCAAGAAGGAAAACAGCCCAAAATACACGGTGTTTAGCAAAAATTGTCTCAAATGGTCTAGCCAACATAATTCGTAATTAATAATTCGTAATTATTACCCTAAAACTGAAGTCGCTTGCTCAGAAAAATGAATCATGCCTTTTATCTCCATCAATGAACTGAAGTACTATGACTTTCGTTACAAATTACGAATTACGAATTACGTTAGCGCAGCGTTAGCGACGCAGGAGCGTCATTACGAATTATTCCGTCAATTCCAGCCCACCTTGATAGCCAGTGACAATGCGACCACCATCTTTGAGGATGTGGATTTCTATCTGGTCGCTAGCCCAAGTAATTTGGTCTTGAAAAGCTGGGTTTAACACACGAACCCGTTGATTACTGGAAGAAACTGGAGAATCGGGAGAATTAATTGCTAGAGATTGTACAAAAGGCCCGTCAATCAAGATATCGAGTTGTTCTAACAATTCTTGGGAACCTGGTGGTGCGGATTGGGACTGTAGCTGCTTAAGAGTAAACCCAGTAAAAGACATTACATTTAACCCAGCAGCTTTGACTTTCCGAGCTAAAGATGCCAGGGCAGTTGCTTGCCAAAATGGTTCTCCACCAGAGAATGTTACACCCATATTGCGGGGATTGCTAAGAATATTCTCGGCAAGAGTATCAACAGCAATCAATTGGTTAGCCTCAAATGACCAGGAGTTAGTATTAAAGCAGCCAGGACACTCACGAAGACAACCTTGTACCCAGACAACTGCACGACAACCAGGGCCATTCACTTCTGACTGATCAACATAACCCATAATGTTGAGATAGCCAGGGGGAATTTCCATGAGTGCTAGCGATGGGTCAGTTGGCTTAATTTCCATCTCTTTAACTCCTTTGAACTGTTGCCTGTTAACTGTTAAATATAGCGAATCTCCAGTTATATAACCGTGACAATAGTTATATACAGGAGAATAAAAAAGGCAGGATGCAGGCTTTAGTGTTGGCAGCAAGCACTAAAGTGCTTAGAGGATGTTTGAAAAGTTTTGGGCGAATATAATTCGCTACTACACAGGCTAAGTCCACCTGCGTGGACTAGCAGAAAATCGAGTTTTATAACCCAATACGCTTGGGTTAAGGGTTATTGGTGTAGATAATTGGTCTTTGAAGACGCGATAAATCGCGTCTCTACATCAGGGTTTTGTTGCTCATTCTGAACTGTATTGTTTTATAACCCGCGTAGGCGGGTTTTGTATGTGTAGCCGCGACTTCTAGTCGCAGAGGCAACTTATTTTTCAGCCAGAATCGCGTAAATTTCCCGTTTAACTTGCTCTAAAAGCTCACGAACCCGATTTATTCGCTCCATATTGCCACTACGAGCAACCTGCACCACAACAGCAGCTAATTCGGTTGCCGCATTCCGCAGTTCAATAAACTCTTGGGGCTTACCTGTCACAAAACTTTTGAAGGTATCCCAAGGAGAGTCCGAAGTTTCCTGTTGGGTACGTTCTGCTAATAATTGTCTACCCTCATCCGTAATCGTGTAAATCCGTTTGCCGCCTTCCTGTGCGCTCTTGAGATAACCACCTTCTTCCAGCAATTGGAGTGTTGGATACACTGAGCCAGGACTGAGGCGACGGAAACCACCATAGCGATTTTCCATCTCTTTAATCAGGTCGTAACCATGACTAGGATGCTCGGATAACAATTCCAGCAGGATGAACTTGATGTCACCCCGACGAGTCCGATATTCATCTCCCCAACCACGACCAAACATTTCATTGCCAAAGTGTTTCTCATGATGTCTACCATGATGCTTGCCATGTTGAAACCAAGACCTGACAAGCAATGAATCATCTTCGTTAACTCCTGCCCATGCAGGTGTCCCAAAGCGTGACCGAAAATGTCTAAACATAAGTGAATCTCAAGTCAACTTTCTCTAATATACGATATATCGTGATATATTGCGATATATCGGAATAGGATTTTGATGAAGATTTTTGAAGTGTAAAAGGGATTGGGGACTGAAAAGAGGCAGAGGGGCAGGGAGCAAGGAGAGCAAGCCCTGCCCCGGAGCTGTGGAGCGGAGCAAAACATGGGTATGAACGCAAACAGCGTGTCGCAGACAAGCCCCGCCGGGCGCTCTTATTGGGGCGGAGTACAAGCTCTGTCTCAGTTTTCCCCTTGCTCCCAGCAAGAACTGCTCCCCTGCCTCTTTTGACGAGTCCTCGGAATAACATTGGATTTTCAACTCGCGGTGGATTTCAAAGTGAGGCAGAGCGAGATGAGCAAATGACGCGTGATTCTCATCAAGACATTGCTTGGGTACGAGCGGGTAGAGAACGGTCTGGAACACAAGCGAACCTAGACAGACGTGTGAAACTTCAGACTTAGTGTAACCGTCATTGAATGGAAGCGATACATACGGCAACCTGAAGCAGGAACGCTGCAATTAGCCCAGTCCAGAGTAGCGGCTGTGAAAACACTTGTATTATAAATTGCACATGGCTAATTTCCTTTCAAGATTTTCTCTTCTAGCTAAGGTATAGAATAAGACAGAAATTATACTTAATGCGAGATGTCTTAGCATTTTAAAATACAGGATTAAGCCACAATCAAAAAATTTTATCCTAAAATCAAATATTCAGTGAATTTACGTATGCACATTTAAGTCTTCTCAATGAATAGTAGAATTAGCCCATACAGGAGAAGACAGTGACGCTCTTAAACGAAGCTCAAATAGAGCAGCTAAAGGAAATAACCACACACTTGCGACAAGTAAGACAAGAAAAATCCATCCGCATAGAAGAAATAGCCGCTCAAACACTAATTAGAGCAGGTGTTTTGCAAGCTTTAGAAGAAGAACGATTTGAAGAATTGCCTGAGCCTATTTTTGTTCAAGGATTCATCCGTCGCTATGGAGATGCTTTAGGACTGGATGGAAATGCTCTATCGTACACCTTTATAAGCAATGTTGTCCGCCAAGACTCCAATAACAATCATAAAAATTCAGACAACAAGCCAAATACATACATACCTCTTGTTTTTACCTACATTCTATTATTACTAGCTGCATCTACTGGCCTTTTATATATACTTAACCCACCACAAATTGCATCTGAAACCGTGACTCCAGAAGTCAATGGTGAACAATCAATAGTCACTAATCAGTGAGTGGGGAAGATGGGGAAGATGAGGGATAAATAAGCAGTGCCCAATCCCCAATACCCCATGCCCAATTTCAAGATATTTGCGGTTTACGCAGATGCCAAGTAGTGGATTGCTCATAGGCATAAGCTACCTGAAACAGTAGGTCTTCTCGGAGCACATTGCCAATTAACTGTAATCCTATCGGTAGCCCATGATCATCAAAACCACATGGCAAACTTAGACTAGGTAAACCAGCAAGATTCACAGGAATAGTCATCAAGTCAGTTAAATACATACTCAAGGGGTCAGTAGTTTTTTCCCCTGCTTTGAATGCTGTAGTGGGAGATGTGGGACAAACTAACACATCAACCGCACCAAAAGCCTTTTCAAAGTCTTGCTTAATCAAAGTACGGACTTTTTGCGCTTTCAGATAGTAAGCGTCATAATAGCCAGCCGAAAGGGCATAAGTGCCAATCATAATCCGGCGTTTGACTTCTGTACCAAAACCAGCAGCACGGGTACGAGTATACATTGATAGCAGATTATCGGCATCAGGAGCACGGTACCCATATTTAACGCCATCGTAACGAGCCAGGTTGGCTGATGCTTCGGATGGGGCGATAATGTAGTAGGTGGGTAAGCCATAGCGAAAACGGGGACAAGAAATTATATGAATTTCCGCTCCCAAACTTTGTAGCTGATCTACTGCTTTGGTAACAGCTTGTTCTACTACAGCGTCTAAACCTTCACCAAAAGTTTCTTTAATGATACCAATTCTTAGCTGACCTCTGGGTTTGAAGTCTGGTTTTAAGCTAGCTGCGTAGTTAGGAATGGCAACTTTTAGGCTAGTAGAGTCTTTGGGATCGTGACCTGCGATCGCACTTAATAATATTGCCGCATCTTCTACCGTGTTTGCAAATGGCCCAATTTGATCTAAAGATGAAGCATAAGCCACCAAACCATAACGGGAAACTAAACCATAAGTTGGTTTCATCCCCACCACACCGCAGAAAGATGCAGGTTGGCGAATCGAACCGCCAGTATCAGAACCGAGAGCAACTACACATTCTTGGGCCGACACCGCAGCCGCAGAACCTCCCGAAGAACCACCTGGAATTCGTGACAAATCCCAAGGATTAGACGTGACTTGGTAGGCAGAGTTTTCTGTAGAACTGCCCATTGCAAACTCATCCAAGTTGGTTTTGCCTACCATTACCGCCCCAGCATCAGCCAGTTTTTGTGTCGCCGTTGATTCATAAGGCGGCACAAAATTTTCTAAAATCCGGGAAGCGCAGGTGGTGGGAACTCCCTTGGTACACATATTGTCCTTGATACCCACAGGAATTCCTGCTAGCAGTCCAATTTCTTCTCCCGCAGCGATTTTGGCATCCACAGCACCCGCTTGCTCTAATGCCCGTTCTGCCGTCACACACAAAAAGCTGTGCAGTTTCGGCTCTAACGCTTGAATGCGATCTAAAGCTTCTTGGGTAATTTCAACGGCAGAACGTTCTTTCTTAACCAGTTGTTGGTGCAACTCGCGGATGGATGCCATGATTGCTCTCTTTATGACTCACTCAAGTCATTGATTCTAGTACATATTGGTCGATATTGGTATTGCTATTGGGCATTGGGTATTGGGCATTGGGCATTGGGCACTGTTTATTTCTCCCTCATCTCCCCCTGCTCCCCTGCTTCTTCCCCCAGGGCAAACCATCTAATACTAAGCGGATTGATATGTATTGAAATGTGTTTAATAACTTTAAAAAAGTAGCAAATATATGGCTATTAACTGTCTATTGAATAGTTTACCAAAGTTTTGATATATATTTGCTACTTTTGTGTAAGAGTATAGCAGTGTTTTCTAGTGATATAATTTTGTATTACAAGTACTATTAAGAATACATTTTTTACGATTTTATCAATTAATTAATTTCGTAAAACTTTTTTCAGGGGTAGGGTAGGATGATAAAAATAGCTACACGCAAATATTTAGGCAAACAAAATGTCTATGACATTGGGGTTGAGCGTGACCATAATTTTGCGATCAAAAATGGCTTAATAGCTTCCAATTGTTTCAATAAATCCCATTCAACTGCTTATGGTTATGTAACTTATCAAACAGCATATTTAAAAGCTAATTACCCATTGGAATATATGGCGGCCCTGTTAACAGCTAACAGTGGTGATACCGATAAGGTACAGAGATATATTACTAACTGTACAAATATGGGTATTTCCATAGATCCGCCAGATATTAATCGTTCTGGTGTTGATTTTACGCCAACGGCAGGAAAGATTCTGTTTGGATTTTCGGCGGTGCGTAACGTGGGGCAAAATGCGATCGCTTGTATTTTGGAAGCGAGAAATGAGACAGGAGAGTTCAAGACTCTTGCTGATTTTTGCGATCGCGTCGATTTACGTGCTGTTAACCGCCGAACTCTAGAGTCGCTGATTTATTGTGGAGCCTTTGACAAAATTGAACCCAACCGCCAACAGTTAATTAACGACTCAGAATTAGTGTACGATTGGGCACAATCTCGCGCTAAAGACAGAGCCAGTGGTCAAGGGAATCTGTTTGATATATTGGGCGATGGTTTTTCTTCGACTCAGAATAAAAGAGCAAATAATGCCTTTGAGACTGCTCCCAAATCTAAACCTGTGACGGATTTACCCCCACAGAAAAAGTTGCAGATGGAGAAAGAATTATTAGGCTTTTATGTATCAGATCATCCACTGAAATCCTTACGACAAATAACACCACTTTTGACTCCAATTAACCTTTCACAACTGGGAGAACAAAGGGAAGATACAAGGCTTTGTGCAGTTGTCATGTTAAATAACGTCAAAAAAGTGGTGACTAAAAAAGGCGATCAGATGGCAATTTTGCAAATAGAAGACTTAACTACACAATCAGAAGCAGTAGTTTTTCCTAAAACCTATGAACGCATTAGTTCCCTACTCCAAGTTGATACTAGATTAATTATTTGGGGAAAAGTAGATCGACGCGATGAGCAAACTCAATTTATTCTTGAAGATGCAGAACCAGTGGAAACAGTACAAATGGTGATGGTGGAATTAAACCCTCAGCAAGCAGGTAACATGGAAGACTTACATCGCTTGAAAACAATTTTGCAAGAACATTCAGTAGACAAAGAAAAGGCAAAAATGCCAGTGATTGGAATTATCCAAACTGAAACTTCTCGTAAACTTGTTCGCTTGGGTTGGCAATTTTGTGTACAAGATTCTAGAATAACCGTTCAAGCTTTGCAAAATGCTAGTTTTCCTGCTCATATAAAATCGCTGACTGGTAGCTGACACCAGAAGTGAAAAATCTACCAATACTGAAAAGCAGCTTAAAAATTCGTTGATTGAACTGTCAACAGTAAATTGCCTTAAGTATTCAGGATTTTAATCGTTTTTTTAGTTACTTATGCGGATGATAATTTCCTTTAGGGAGTGGTATCTTTTTATGCTAATACCCTTAAGGCTGCGACCGGGGGAAGGAGTTAGAACTTGATGATTGTAAACGAGCTACATAGATTTGTTTCATACTGTAAAAAAATTCAACCCCAAACTCACGAGGACATTCAAAAATTTTTTGAAGGAGTGATATTGTTTCCTTATGATAAGGAACTTCTATTACAAGCTTATTTATTTCTGAATATTAAAGAATTGTTCCCCTCGTGTGCTGAATTGCTGTTATTTGAAAAGTCTCCAATTTCAGATTATACAGATTTAGGAAAGTGTGATTTTGTCTTCTTGACCTTTAAAGGTAGTCTCTTTTTAATTGAAACTAAGTTTATTGATACAGAAGCAACTGGAGCGACAGAACGGAAAAGAAGAAATAAACATAGAAATAAGGTGTTTGAGCAAGTTATTACTCTAAAAGGTCGATTTAGCGAATATTGGAATATGAGGCTAGATCAATTAGAGTGCGGGGTTTTCACAACAGATCCAGAAGTTGCTTGGCGAGGAAATGGTGTGAATGTCATATCTAAATCAATATCTATAGATAAACTCGAACAATGGCGAAGAAGTTATCACAGTAGTGAAAAGTTTTTATCTCATCAAGAGGGGTCAAAGTTTGAGGAGAAGGTTAATTTGAAAAGTTGAGCCAAGACCCAAATATACTTCTTAGAGTGAATGGTGTATGGGGCATAAAAGTAATTAACAATGCCCCATACACCAACCCAGATAATTTATCTGGGTTTTCCTTCCATCAATCCTTACTGCCAAACATAGATCAGGATAAACAAAATAATCCAGATAACATCGACGAAGTGCCAGAATAACGAGGTTGCGTTGACGCCGAAGTGACCTGTATCGTAGTTGCCAGGTAGGAAAGAACGTACCAAAATTATCAACTGCAACAGGATACCAGTGAAAACATGCAAACCGTGGAAGCCTGTAAGCAGATAAAACGTTCCACCAAATACCCCGGAAGTGAAACCAAAGGCGAGGCCGTTCCATTCAATCGCCTGTCCAACTAAAAAGTAAGTTCCCATCGCCATTGTTGCCAAGAGAAACAGGCGGAATTTTACTAAGTCGTGGCGTTGAAGGGCGCGTTCTGCTAAGTAAATTACAAAGCTACTAGCAACCAGAATTACTGTGTTGATTGTCGGTTCTTTTATTTCTAGTCCAGAAACACCAGCTGGTAGCCAGTTAGGGGTTGTTGTTTTGTAGATGGCATATCCGGCGAAAAAACTCAAGAAAATGACGCTTTCTGAGAGGAGGAAGACGATGAAGCCAAACATTTTGTTGCCTTCTTCGTCGTGGGTATGTTCTGCGGCTGTGTGGGGCAATTCGTGGGAATTGATATAGCTTTCCATTTTGGTTTTTGAGGGGGAGTTTGAAACGCAAAGGTACGCGGAGGGAAGCGCGGAGGTGCGCGGAGGGTTTTTGCGTCTTCCCGATGGTTGGCGTTTATTCTGGGAGGTTGGCTGTTAAGCGTTCTGATTTGCCGTAGCCGTAGGGTTCGGAGATGATGATGGGAGTTTCTTCAAAGTTTTCTACTGGAGGGGGTGAAGAAACTAACCACTCTAGTCCGATTGCTCGCCAAGGGTTAGCGGGTGCTTTCTCGCCTTGCATCCAAGAAATCACCATGTTGAATATGAAGGGCAAGGTGGACATTCCTAAGAGGAATCCGCCGAGGCTAGCGATGATGTTCCAGAATTGATACTCAGGGGCGTAGGAAGCAACTCGGCGTAACATTCCTTGCAATCCCAAGGGGTGCATGGGCAAAAAGTTGAGGTTTGTGCCGATGAAGGCTAACCAGAAGTGGATTTTACCCCAGCTTTCGGAGTACATTCGCCCGGTCATTTTGGGGAACCAGTGATAAATGGCTGCAAATAAGCCCATCGTCACAGTGCCGTAGAGGACGTAGTGGAAGTGTCCCACCACAAAGTAGGTATTGTTAACGTGGACATCGACTGGCACTGAAGAAAGCATGATGCCTGTGATTCCGGCGAAGACAAACATGACTAATGCACCCAAGGCGAAAAGCATGGGGGTATTTAGCCGCATTTTACCGCCCCAAATAGTTGCTACCCAAGCAAATACTTTAATTCCTGTGGGGACAGATACAAACATCGTTGTCATCATGAAAATCAACCGCATCCAGCCAGGTGTACCACTGACGTACATGTGGTGTACCCAAACAATACCGCTGACTACTGCAATCAGCATTGATGAAACAGCAACTACTTTGTAACCAAATAGGGGTTTACGTGAATAAACTGGGAAGATTTCTGAGAAAATGCCGAAGACAGGCAAAATAATCACGTAAACAGCGGGGTGGGAGTAAAACCAGAAGTAATGCTGGAACATCACTGGATTCCCACCCTTGGCAGGGTCAAAAAAGGCAGTGCCAGCAGTGAGGTCGAGTAGCAGCATTACCGCGCCAGCTGTTAGGGCTGGCAGTCCAAAAAGTTGGATGATTTGGGCGCTAAATACTGCCCAGACAAACAACGGCATTTTGAAGAAGCCCATTCCTGGGGCCCGCATCTTGACAATGGTGGTGACAAAGTTCACTGCCCCCATAATTGAGGATACGCCGGATATTGCCACCGCTAACAGCCAGAGAACTTGACCATTAATCAAGTTACCTGTGGGATTCTGGAGACTGACTGGCGGGTAAGACCACCAGCCGGCTTGGGCTGGGCCTCCAGGGACGAAGAAGCTACCCATCATCAAAATCCCAACTACTGGTACCATCCAAAAGGCGACGGCATTCAGGCGGGGAAATGCCATATCTCGCGCCCCAATCATTAGGGGCACTAGATAGTTAGCAAAACCAACCAGTGAGGGAAATGTCCACAAGAACAGCATCACAGTGCCGTGCATGGTGAACATACCGTTGTAGACGGTGCGATCGACTAAATCTGATTCGGGTGTCATCAGTTCTCCCCGCATCACCATCGCAAAGATACCGCCGACGAGAAAGAAGAAGAATGAGGTAACGAGATACTGAATACCAATTACCTTGTGGTCAGTACTAAAGCTGAAGTATTCTTTCCAATTACTTGGAGATTCATGGTTATGCTTCTCATCAGGGAGAAGGATACCTTCAATAGGAACATTAGTCATGGTTACTTTCCTTTCAACCAGGTGAATTGACTAGAGGAGGTGCAGCAGGTGGAACTGTAACCCAACCAGTTTGAACTGATTGATGGGATGTTTGGGCATACTCAGAAGCCGCTTGATTATTTGCTATGGATGGCTTTTGGGTTGCAGCTTGTGCCAGCCATTGCTGATAATCTTCAGGAGATTCCACGACTACATTCGCTTGCATTGTTGCAAAGTATGTGCCGCTATATTGGGAATCGGTCAATCGGTATTTACCGGGGCGAATGGGAGTAAATTCAAAGTCGATCGCATGGTTGGGAATAATATCCTGCTTGAGGCGAAATGCAGGTATATAGAAGCCGTGGAGAACGTCTTGTGATTTCAGCGCTAAACGTATTCTGCGATCGCTAGGTAAATGCAATTCGGTACTGGTAATATCTCTTTCTGGGTAATGAAAAACCCACGCCCACTGTTTAGCTAGTACGTCGATTTTTTCTACAGGTTCCGCTAAGGCGTTAGCTGGCGCATCTTTTGGTTCTGCATAAGCCGATTCCATTCCCAATGGATTATGCAGGTGAACTATTTCCGATGGGCCTTGAATTCCCATTTGTTCGTAAACTTGGTAGCTGTAGCCCGCAATCCACAACACTAACAGAATGGGAATTGCTGTCCAGACAACTTCTAAGGTGATATTACCTTCAATTGGGGGGCCGTCGGTGAAGTCATCTTTGACTGCCCGATGGAAGATCACAGAATACATTAAAGTACTTGTGACTCCCAAGAAGATGAAAGCACCGAGGGTTACTAAGAAGCTAATCAAATCATCAATTAGTAGGGATTCGGCCGCTGCTTGGGGAGGAAGCCAGGAGTAAGACTGCTTGCCGATCCAGAGACTCAGAGAAGTCACTGCGATCGCGCCTGTAAGCAGCGTCAAAATATTTAAAATCTTCTGGATTTTCATTGTCTTTGGTTATTGGGCATTGGGCATTGGGCATTGGGCATGGGGCATTGGGCATGGGGCATTAGTCAAATGACAAAGGACAAATGACTCATTTGAGTGTTGTGTTGAGGTCTTGGTGCGATCGCAGCAAATTATCTGCTGTATTGTGTACGCCAAATTCGGCGGCTAGTTGCGCTCCTAGTGTGCCGTGGATGTACAGAATGAACATGATTGCTATGCCTGCGAACAGATAGATCCATTGCACTTCTCTATCTGTCTGTTTATATTCTTGTTTGCCCCAAACGAAGCGCTGCCATGCTCTCCAGATGGTCATGCCAACAATCAGCGCTAATAAGAACACACCACCCACACCATGCCAAAGCATAGTTTCCATTGCCTGCAATCCCCAGGCACTCTTCATATCAGCTGGTGGTGCTGCCAACAGCATTTCGTAAAAGCCTGCTCCCACTGTGAAAAATGTAATTATGCTGGCAGCTAACATGTTGTACCAGCCAACATCAAATAAGTTGTCACGTTCTACAGTAATTGCCAAAAATTTGAAGACCCATTTTTCAAAGGGGAACAGAACACCAACAATATCAAAGGTCATCGCAATGATGAACAAACCTATTGTCAGATGCACTAAGTTGGGATGAATGGGAATTGTGTAAGGTAATCCGTTTGCGCCTAGAGAGCCGCTCAATTGGTCAATCAATTCTGAGTTCATCGCAACAAACCATCCTTTACTGCTTCCACAACTGGTACTGTATGCAATCCATATACCCAAACAAGTTCATCTCCGAGATATACTTGCAAGCCAACTATTAGGGTTAAAACTAGTCCGGCTCCCAAATAATAAATGGGTACTTTTTGCGGGTTGCGGGCACGAATTACATAGCGCCAAGCTGTAATCGCTGTGATAATTCCCGAAAGCGACCAACCAATTAGCGTATGTAAATTCAGCACCGATTTAGCTAGGCTGTAGGGCTGTGCTAACCCTGCTTCAAACTGACCAAAAATAATTGCAACGAAGATTGCGATCGTGGCAACTAACATATTCCACCAACTCACCTCAAAAAGACCGGATTTACCAGTAAAATAGCCAATTACATCACAGAAGAAGGAAAACAACACCATCGCAATTACGAAGTGGACAACGATGGGATGAATCGTATCTGGATAGGGCAAATTGTGGTCGTTCAAGGATGTCAAATACTCAATCATTGTCTTCTCCTGGACATATCTACTGCACTTTGGTCAATAAATTTTGGATTTGTGATCGCGCAGTCTTAGCAAGCGTCTTTTAGATTTATTCCGTCCCAGACGAGAGATAAACTAGAAGACCCTAATCAAAAATCTCAAATCGCTAGTCAAACTTCAATAATTTATGGACACTCACTAACATCACCACAAGTATCCATCCATAATTGACCGAATTCTGTTCAATATCTGCGCTGTTCAATACGCTTAATCATGTCTTAGCTTTTTGTAGTCAAATCTAGTTAAATTGCCTACATGGAATAATTTTGGTTTTGATTCATTTCCTTATGCTAATAGTCTGCAACAGCAATTCTTGATGTAGCTAAATCAAATCGCTGTCGTTTGTTGATTTGCTTAACCTATCCTTTAGCTTAAGTAAATTTTTATGAATTGTCAAAACAATAAATATTAAACTTTTAAAAGTTAGGAATTTGACAAAAAAATATTTTAATAATGTATTTGTTTTTGCATTTTTTTAAATATAAAAAACTCCAGATACGATATTTGTCTGTAAGGTATTTCACAATAATCAAATATTTGTTTGTAATGCAAATAACAAAAATGTTTGAACCACCCAAAAAGCCCCTGAAAATCAGAAAAGGAAGGAATCAAGCTATAAAAGTGTCGAATCCAGGTTAAGTCAGAAACCAGTAATACAGTTTATAAGAAGAATTCAGAACTCAGAAGTCAGAATGGGCTAAACGCCCCGCTACCGCTAACAGTATGAATTCTGTACGAGTGGGTGACGAATATTGGTTAAAATCGTACAACTCTTAGAGACGCTACCGCGAACGTCCCGCTACGCTAACGCCCGAAGTCAAGCGAAAAAAATTAAAATATTCTCGCCTTAAAACTCTATCCCTTTATCGGTAGAGTATTCTGAATTCTGTATTCTGACTACTGTTTTTATTGCAACAGGTTCGCTTTTTTCTCTGATATTCTTTTCATAATTCTTTCATTTTTATCTTCCTTCTGCTAAAGTGAAACAAAAGTGAGAAGATTATGAAATTCCTATAATGAGATTTAATATCAATAACTTTCAGATGCAACTACCGCAGTACGGACAAAAATTGGCTGTAGTGTCTGGGCTGCTATTGGGACTATGTTTGGGTGGGTGTAGTCCGTCAACCTCCAATTCTCAACCACAGTTAAGTCCAAACCCAGGCACAACTACCACCAGTAATCTAGATAAAAAAGATAAAAAAGTAGTTCTTACCACCTTTACAGTCATTGCAGATATGGCGCAAAACGTGGCGGGAGACAAGGCGACTGTCGAATCTATCACCAAACCAGGAGCGGAAATTCATGGTTACGAACCAACTCCTAGCGATTTGGTGAGGGCGCAAAAAGCAGACCTAATTTTAAATAATGGTCTGGATTTAGAGCGTTGGGCACAGAAATTGTATAACAGTGTTCCTAATGTTCCTCACGTTACTCTAACTGAGGGGATTGAACCTGTAGAAATTGCGGAGGATGCCTACAGAGGAAAACCTAATCCCCATGCTTGGATGTCACCACAAAATGCCTTGATATACGTAGAGAATATTCGCAAGGCATTAGTTAATTTGGATTCAGCGAATGCAGAGACTTATAATACCAATGCCAAAGCATACAGCGAAAAAATTAAGGAAGTCGATGATAGACTGCGAAAAGCCGTGTCGGTAGTTCCAGCAGACAAGCGCTACATGGTAAGCTGTGAAGGCGCATTTTCATACGTTACCCGCGATTATGGCTTGAAAGAAGTTTATCTCTGGGCGGTCAACTCTGAACAGCAAGCTACTCCCAAACAGCTAGAAAAAGTCATTGAGACAGTTAAGAAAAATAAAATACCTGTAGTTTTCTGTGAAAGTACGGTGAATGACGGAGCACAACGTCAGGTAGCTAAAGAATCGGGAGCAAAGTTTGGTGGAGTGTTTTACGTTGATTCCCTATCTCCATCTGATGGACTAGCACCGACTTATCTAAAGTTGCTAGAACTTAATATTACTACTCTAACTCAGGGGTTAGAGGAAAAGTGAGCAAGTATGTGAGAATAAATATAATTATTAAAAATTGGCTTGTAGTAAGGACTTTAGTCCTGCTTTGTTCTCTGTAAAACATTACATATTTGCCAAAAGCACTTGAGTTGCTCACTAAAAAATACTGCTTAATTCTAGAGGTAATTTTTAATGAAATCCATTTCTATTGATGTCGAAAATCTGACGGTTGCTTACCACGGCAAAGTTGCTTTACATGGTGCTTCTTTGCAAATCCAAGCAGGTTCAATCAGTGGTTTAGTGGGGATGAATGGTAGCGGTAAATCAACATTGTTTAAGGCGATTATGGGGTTTTTGAAGCCAGTCACGGGACGGGTTTTGATTAATGGCTTACCGATAAAAAGTGTACAGAAAAAAAGCTTAGTAGCTTATGTGCCACAGTCAGAAGAAGTGGACTGGAATTTTCCAGTAAGTGTCCATGATGTGGTGATGATGGGACGCTATGGATACATGAATATACTGCGAATTCCATCGGCGAAAGATCAGAGAGTGGTGAGGGAGAGTTTAGAGAGGGTGGAAATGTGGTCGATGCGCGATCGCCAAATTGGAGAACTCTCTGGTGGACAAAGAAAACGTGCTTTTCTCGCCCGTGCTTTGGCCCAACAGGGAACAGTTTTACTATTAGATGAACCTTTCACTGGGGTAGATATCAAAACTGAAAAAGCAATGATCGACTTATTACTAGAATTGCGAGAAGAAGGTCATACAATTTTGATTTCTACCCATGATTTAGCTTCTATTACTACTTTCTGTGACCAAGTAGTACTCATCAACCGTACTATTTTAGCTTATGGCGATACATCCGAAGTCTTCACAGAAGAAAATCTCTCACGGACTTTTGGTGGTTCTCTTGGAGATTTATCTCTCAGCAAAAGCAAAATAATCCGTGGTAATCAAAATGAATTCGATTAATTTAAATTGGTAATTGATATTCCTGATATTATAATTTAAAAAATATGAATACTCTCGCATTCGTAGACTGGTTAACCGCACCCCTACAGTATGAATTCATGGTGAAGGCAATTTGCGTAAGTGCCTTAGTTGGGGTGGTATGTTCTGTTTTATCTTGTTTTATGACCCTCAAAGGTTGGGCGTTGATGGGAGATGCTGTTTCTCACGCAGTAATGCCTGGGGTAGTAATTGCTTATGTTTTAAATATTCCTTTCGCCGTGGGCGCTTTTGTCTTTGGAGTAGGTTCAGTTATTGCCATTGGTTATATCAAAGCGAAGACGAGAATTAAGGAAGATACTGTCATCGGACTTGTATTTACAGGATTTTTTGCTCTTGGTTTGGTGCTAGTTTCCAAAACTCCAAGCAGCGTAGACTTGACGCACATTTTATTTGGGAATGTCTTGGGTATTTCTAATGAAGATATTATCCAAACGGTGATTATTAGCGTCATCACTTTAGTAACAATAGCAATTTTACGCAAAGACTTACTGTTATTTTGTTTTGACCCCACTCATGCACGTTCCATCGGCTTGAACACAGGAGCGCTTCACTATATTTTACTATCATTACTGTCGCTAACTGCTGTCGCCGGACTCCAGACAGTGGGAATTATTCTCGTTGTAGCTATGTTAGTTACTCCGGGAGCAACGGCTTATTTATTAACAGACCGTTTCGACCACATGATACTAATTGCAATGGCATCTGGAGTATTTTCTAGTGTTATGGGGACTTACATCAGCTATCATATCGATGGTGCAACTGGGGGTTGCATTGTGGTGTTGCAAACCTTGTTGTTTGTCATAGCAATGATTTTTGCACCTAAGCATGGGTTACTGGTAAGAGCAAAGAAGCAAGAAAACACTGACTGATTCAGTATGAAAGAGCCTTTGCTATTTACGTAACACACATTCCGTAGGTGTGAGGGCTAAACAAGTGTCGTTTAAAATTGTGGTAATTGGTACTTCCTTAGGCGGATTATCTGCATTGAAAATCGTTCTGGGAAATTTACCAGCGGACTTCACTGTGCCGATCGCGATCGTGCAACACCGTCATAAAGAGTCTGGGAACACACTTCAGGAGTTATTACAAGAATCCACTTTGTTGAAAATTCGAGAAGTGGAAGACAAGGACGAAATACTACCAGGATATATATACATAGCTCCAGCAGATTATCATTTACTGGTTGAACCAGGTCACTTTGCCCTTTCAACTGATGAGCCTGTTTCTTATGCTAGACCATCTATTGATGTGCTGTTTGAGTCGGCAGCCGATGTCTACACTGAGCAAGTTATTGGTGTAATCTTGACAGGAGCAAACCAAGATGGTATGCAAGGTCTTAAGAAAATAAAAGAGCGGGGAGGAATTACTATTGTACAAGAACCTGCCACAGCTGAGAGCGACATTATGCCAGAAGCAGCAATTTCTGCTGTTACAGTAGACTGGATTTTGACACTCTCAAACATTGCTTCCCAGATGGTCAAGCTTTGTCACTTATCACAGAAATAAACCGATGCAGATGGAATCCAAAGTCAACATCCTCCTAGTGGATGATAAACTAGAAAATTTGCTGGCACTAGAGGCAATCCTAGAAAAACTAGGGGAGAATCTCGTGAGAGCTACTTCTGGGGAAGAAGCTTTGCGGTGTCTGCTGCATCAAGATTTTGCAGTGATTTTGCTAGATGTGCAAATGCCAGGGATGGATGGCTTTGAAACTGCTACCTTGATTCGCAATCGGGGGCGATCGCGTCACACTCCAATTATCTTTCTCACCGCCTTTAGCACCAGCGACCAAATGCTGTTTAAAGGCTATGCTTTGGGTGCAGTTGATTATTTGCTCAAACCATTAGACCCCAATATCCTGACTTCTAAAGTCATAGTATTCGTAGAACTATTTAAGAAAACAGAAGCCGTCAAGCAACAAGCAGCGCAATTAGTAGCTGTCAATACAGAACTCAGGCAAAGTGAAGAACGATTCCGATCGCTAAGTACCTGCTCACCCGTTGGCATTTTTGAAATTGATACTGAAGGCGGTTGTAAGTATACTAATCCTCGCTATCAGGCAATTTGTGGTTTGAAAGCGGCAGAGAGTCTAGAAAAAAGATGGCTGGAATCTGTTCATCCAGAAGACAAAGAACGAGCAGTTGCTAGTTGGTCTGCCTACATTCGTGAAGGTCGCGACTACTCAGAAGAATTTCGCTTTCAAACTGCTCATGGTAGCGATCGCTGGGTTCAGGTTCGCTCATCACCGATGCTTTCCGGTCAAGGGGAATTGGTGGGATATGTTGGCACTCTTGAAGATATTACGGAACGCAAGCAAGCAGAAGAAGTCCGCGCTCAAGTAATTCGAGAACAGACAGCAAGACAGGAAGCAGAAGCCGCAAATCGGATGAAAGATGAGTTTCTTGCTGTTCTCTCGCACGAACTCCGCACACCCCTAACCTCGATGCTGGGCTGGTCAAAAATCCTCCGCGCCAAGAAACTTGACGAAAAAGCCACTTCCCGCGCCTTGGAGGCGATCGAACGCAACGCTACATCTCAAATGCAACTAATCGAGGATATTTTGGATGTATCTCGGATTATCCGGGGTCAGTTGCGGTTAAATGTATCTGCGGTGAATCTGCTCTCGGTGATGGAAGCAGCATTAGAAGCAGTGCGTCCTCTTGCAGAACCAAAAGATATTAAGTTAAATACTGTCCTGGATACTTCCATAGGGTCAGTTTATGGCGATCCAGCCCGTTTACAGCAAATAGTTTGGAACCTACTAACTAATGCCATTAAGTTTACGCCTAAAGGTGGTAGGGTCGAAGTCAGGCTATCAAAATATTTGGGATTTTCGATTTCAGATTTGGAATTGGGATCTGATGGTGAAAATTTAGACTCTTTAGACACTGATAAAAGCAGTAATCTACAATCCAAAATTCAAAATTCAAAATCCCAGTACGCCCAAATTCAAGTTGTTGATACAGGAATTGGTATCAGTTCCGAGTTTTTACCCAAAGTATTTGAGCGTTTCCGGCAAGCAGACAGCACCACAACGCGATCGCACAATGGACTAGGACTAGGACTAGCGATCGTCCGTCATCTAGTGGAACTACACAAGGGGACAATATTTGCCCAAAGTTTAGGTGCTGGACAAGGAGCAACTTTTACTGTGAGACTACCACTGCTACAAGACAATAGGGGTAATAGGGCGAGTAGAGAAGCCACAGGAGAAATTTCTTCTGTGGCATCAACGCCCCTTGCTGGATTAAGAGTGTTAGTTGTAGATGATGAAACAGATACCCGTAACTTTCTCAGTTTTATGTTTGAGGAGTATGGAGCTTTTGCCACTGCGGTAGCATCAGTTGATGAAGCGTTAGCAGTACTTGAACAAGCAAAACCAGATATACTGATTAGCGACATTGGTATGTCAGAGCAGGATGGTTATACACTAATTCGGAAGCTGCGCTCTTTAGAACCAGAAAAAGGCGGACGTATCCCCGCGATCGCTTTAACAGCATACACGCGAGAGGAAGACCGTTTAAAAGCTCTTTCAGCAGGGTTTCAGCAGCATTTATCTAAGCCAATTGACCCCACGAAATTAATTGCTGTGGTTGCCAATGTATTAGAACTAACTTTGGAAGTTACAGTGAGTTGATTAGTCATTTGTCATTTGTCATTTGTCATTGGTCATTTGTCATTTGTCCAATCAAGACGAAGTTAGGGCGTGTTTTTTCAGTTCGTCTAAGGAAACCACTTCCAAGGCTCTAGCATGGGTTGCTGAAAGTATTACGGGTGGAGCAACGCCAGCTTCGAGAGCTTGTTGCCAGCGAGAAGCACATAAACACCAGCGATCGCCAGGCTTCAATCCAGGAAAATTAAAATCAGGAACAGATGTACTGAGGTCGTTCCCGTGCGATTTAGTGAACTCCAGAAATTCTAATGTCACTTGGGCACATACGACGTGAGATCCGAAATCCTGTCCACCTGTACGACAAAAACCGTCGCGGTAAAACCCAGTCATGGGAGAAGTACAGCAAACCTCTAGGTTTCCATCGATTACGTTTTTAGCGTCTGTCATCGTTAATTGGTTGTACTTGATTTTTCTACTTGATATTAAGCTTATATTTATTGTTAATTCCCTGGTTGAATTAAAATTTCTATCTCTCATTAATTCCGAAAAGCAGGGAATTGTAGAATCACTTAAATCAAAATCGCTAAAAAAACCTCTCAGCACAATATTTAAGAGCGATCGCTCTCAAAGGGACTGAGTTTTACCCTTACCGAGTATTTAAATAAAAACCCCTGGCTAACTACCAGAGGTAATGCAAGTCAGTACTTTTCGCATGGAATGTATCCTACTCAAATACCATAGCAACCCTCTAATTTACAGATATGCCATTCTGCCAAACAAAAAAGCCCCCAGTGGTAAGCTGAGGGTTAATTTTTTCTAGAATAGCGGTAATATACAAAGCTATTATTCCCAGATGAGTAGGCAAATAATACTTATAGCCCTTTTAAAGAGCCATATAACCAAATATTGTAATGTCACATAAAAGAGAGCTTCGGCGTATTCTGCCTTGTTGTTTGCTTTTAAATAAGCAAAACTAATAACTCACATCAGGTTTACTGAAGTAATAAAACTTGATTACAAATTGTAAAGCAGTGTAAAGTAGCTCCACAGGCAAAGACTTTACTGCCTGATTCATAAATAACTAACCGCACTTATAAAACAATGACAACAACCTTACAACGTCGCGAAAGCGCCAACGTATGGGATCGATTCTGCGAATGGATCACCAGCACCAACAACCGGATTTACATCGGTTGGTTCGGCGTCGTAATGATCCCCACCTTGCTAGCAGCTACCGCTTGCTTCGTAATCGCCTTCATCGCCGCTCCTCCAGTAGACATCGATGGAATCCGTGAACCAGTAGCAGGTTCCTTGATCTACGGAAACAACATCATCTCCGGTGCAGTAGTACCTTCATCCAACGCTATCGGCTTGCACTTCTATCCAATCTGGGAAGCAGCTTCCTTAGATGAGTGGTTGTACAACGGCGGCCCTTACCAATTGGTAGTTTTCCACTTCCTGATTGGCGTATTCTGTTACATGGGTCGTGAATGGGAACTATCCTACCGCTTAGGAATGCGCCCTTGGATTGCGATCGCATACAGCGCTCCAGTAGCAGCAGCAACCGCAGTCTTCTTGGTATACCCCATCGGACAAGGTTCATTCTCTGATGGTATGCCTTTGGGTATCTCAGGAACATTCAACTTCATGATCGTGTTCCAAGCAGAACACAACATCTTGATGCACCCCTTCCACCAACTAGGTGTAGCTGGTGTATTCGGCGGAAGCTTGTTCTCTGCAATGCACGGTTCACTAGTAACCTCTTCTTTGGTTCGTGAAACAACCGAAACCGAATCTCAAAACTACGGTTACAAATTCGGTCAAGAAGAAGAAACCTACAACATCGTTGCAGCCCACGGCTACTTCGGTCGTCTAATCTTCCAATACGCTTCTTTCAACAACAGCCGTTCACTGCACTTCTTCCTCGCAGCATGGCCTGTAATCGGCATCTGGTTCACCGCCTTGGGTGTAAGCACAATGGCGTTCAACTTGAACGGTTTCAACTTCAACCAATCAATCATTGACTCTGAAGGTCGTGTGATTGCAACTTGGGCGGATGTAATCAACCGCGCTAACCTGGGTATGGAAGTAATGCACGAGCGTAATGCTCACAATTTCCCTCTAGATTTGGCTGCTGGCGATTTTGCTCCTGTAGCTCTTACTGCTCCTGCTATCAACGGTTAATCATAAGCTTAAGGCGCTATCCATAGCGTCTCTACAATTTAAAAAAGCGTCCTCTGGTGACAGGGGGCGCTTTTTTATTTGAATCTACATAACCTAAATTAAGGTTCTTGTCAGCTTATAGTACAAAATTGTGGGTTTTCGAGACGCGATAAATCGCCGTCTCTACAAGTGTTTTGGTCTTATCTGAACTGTATTGGAGTCTGCTTGACTCCTGATAAATAAAATGACCAATCCAAAATTCTATAAGAATGTCATCATAGTTAAGGTAAAAACATTCTGGAGACAAGACAACGGT
Source organism: Nostoc edaphicum CCNP1411 (assembly GCF_014023275.1). Taxonomy (NCBI): domain Bacteria; kingdom Bacillati; phylum Cyanobacteriota; class Cyanophyceae; order Nostocales; family Nostocaceae; genus Nostoc; species Nostoc edaphicum. The sequence continues at coordinate 2,012,378 of NZ_CP054698.1, read as the reverse complement.
TTACGCACGCCCTTTAGCACGGTTAATTGAGCAATTGCAACGCCTACCGGGAGTTGGCCCTAAATCTGCCCAACGACTGGCTTTGCATATTTTGAAGCGACCAGAAGCAGAAGTAGAAGCTTTAGCACAAGCTTTAATTGAGGCAAAAAAACAGATTGGTTTGTGTTCTGTTTGCTTTCACTTATCGGCTGAACCTGTTTGTGAAATTTGCCGCAATGCCAATCGTGACAACAATACTATCTGTGTTGTAGCAGATCCTCGCGATGTGATTGCGCTGGAAAAAACCCGCGAATACAAAGGCAAGTATCACGTTTTAGGTGGGGTAATTTCGCCGATTGATGGAATTGGGCCAGATCAGTTGACTATACTGGCTTTGCAGCGCCGGGTGAGTCAGCAAAAACCTCAAGAAGTAATTCTCGCAATTAGTCCGAGTGTGGAAGGGGAGACAACAACACTATATATTGGTCAGTTACTGAAACCATTTACCAAAGTGACGCGGATTGCTTTTGGTTTACCTGTGGGTGGTGATTTGGAGTACGCAGATGAGGTGACTTTGGCGAGGGCGTTGGAAGGACGCCGGGAATTGGATTAGGTTTGAGTTAAACTTTGGATTACAGAGAATTTTGAACTACACTATTCTTCACTCCCGACTCTTTCCTTAAGCAAATCTGCAATTGAGGTAAGTAATTCAGTTGGTTGGACTGGTTTGGCAATATGCTTCTGAAAACCAACTGCTAAGACTAGATCGCGATCGCTTTCTCCAGCATAGGCGGTAAGGGCGATCGCTGGAATTTCCCCACCCTTCTCCTTGGGCATGGCTCTAAGCAGCCTAATCAGGCTGTAGCTATCCATTTCTACAAATAATTTTTTACCTTGGAACTGGTACTTGGTTAATTACCGACGCAATTACTGCATCCATTTGTAAACCATCCAGCATTGCTTCTGGTTTCAAAATCAGGCGATGACGTAGCAGCGGCGATGCAACTGCTTTAACATCATCTGGTGTGACAAAATCTCTTCCAGTTAACCAGGCTAATGCTTGAGATGTCTGCAACCAAGCACCGGCAGCGCGAGGCGATGCACCCAAAGTTAAATCAGGATATTGACGCGATGTTCTCACCAACGCCAACAAATAATCAACGATCGCTTCTGATACTTTAACTTCTTTGACTGCTTGTCGTGCTTGCAAAATATCGGCTACTGTTGCAATTGGTTTCAAACGGCTAATATCCAAACGCCTTGCTGCAAAACCCGCTTGACGATTCAGTAACATTTGCTTTTCAGCAGCTTGATCTGGATAATCTACCACCAGCTTAAATAAAAATCTGTCCAACTGCGCCTCTGGTAAGGGATAAGTCCCCTCAAATTCCAGAGGATTTTGGGTTGCAATCACCCAAAATAAATCTGGTAAGGGCAAACTTTCACCATCTAGCGTTACCTGCATCTCTTCCATTGCTTCCAGTAGCGCTGCTTGGGTTTTGGGAGGAGTACGGTTAATTTCGTCAGCTAGCAGCACTTCGGTAAATATTGGCCCTTTTTTCAAAGTGAAATTGCGGCTATTTAAGTCAAAAATATTTGTACCAGTAATATCTGAAGGTAAAACATCTGGTGTTAGTTGAATCCGGCGAAAATCCCCTTGGATTAACTGCGCTAACACTTTTACTAAGAGAGTTTTACCAGTTCCCGGTACTCCTTCTAAAATTACGTGTCCACCCGCTAGCAGTGCTACTAAAAGTTGTTGTATTAAGCTAGATTGTCCGACAATAACTTGATTAATACCTTGACCGAGACGAATTAAGATAGGATGTGTTTCGCTCATATTTTTATTAATAAATAACCAACACAGAGAACAATTCCAAAAAAATAATTACGAATTACGAATTACGAATTACGAATTAATCTAATGGTTCGCCATTTCCCCAACCAGCTTAACAGTTCTCGTTCACTGATGGGTTGTTTGCGAGATTGTAGCTTTAAAACTGCATCTAATTCTCCTGCACTTGCGCCTGTTTTTTCTATCCAGAAATTAATTAAGGCTTGGCGTTCTAAAAGTACTTGCCCTAATCCCAAAGCTTTTTGGAGTTGTAGTTGTTCTTGTTTACCCACCATATCTACAACAAAGTTGGTGGTATCAGCTTTCTGCAACACTCCCGCTAAAGCTTGGATGTATGCTTCGCTGTTATCTGCAACTGGTGTATCTAAAGCTACTGGTTTGCCAAAGCGGCGATTCTGTGCCCAAGTTAGTACTAATAGCAGGATACCTACCTGTATCAATATTGGAAATAAAGGAGTTTTAGCAAAAAAACTAAATAAATTTCCTTCGCTTTCTTTCTTTCTGACATCGGCATCTTTATAGCCGTGGATGTATTCATCGACAAATACTGTGTTGCTTTTTTCAGTTACTAAACTGGCTAGATACTTGAAATTACTTAAATAATCTTGGTAGGCGTTGGCGGCTAAATAAGGAGTGGTAGAAAAAATTACCTTTCCCTGTTTGTAATTTTCTTCCCAGACAACAGCACCAAAGCGATCGCCTAAATCAACTTGCTGGGAGTTAGCTTTTTTATATCGTCTACGTGTATCAATTTTAATATCACCTTGGGGAGATTTCTGCATAGTGCTAAACTCCGCTTCTGTAACCCGCCCCCCAGCCCCCAAAATTACCAAAGTATTCCCTTTTTCTACCCATTCACGCTCTTGATTATCCAGTGTCGTCTCCCTTGGATAGCCGCCTACCTGTAGTAGAGTAACTGGGCTGTTTTCTGGCTGAATATCACTAAAAGGCTTTTGCCAGCGCTTGATAGAAGTTCCCTGCTGTTGCATAAAAGCATACCAAGCACCATAGCCATCAGGGGCGCGGTTATAGGTAGAGCCAGTGTTAAGTTTAGTATTATTGGGAGCCGCAACCAAACTAAGTAAAACGATCGCAGCGAGTGCGATCGCTCCTATCCAAGCAAGGCGATTTGAACGTTTCATTTTCGATCACTATAAATGACTTCGTTTCAGTATCACTAGTGCTAATACTTACTTATTTTTCCGGTAAAGTCAAAAATATAGTTAGTTGTTTTACACCAGTTTTGATTTAATTGGAAGTTGTAAAAAACCCCACCCTATGTAAGGAGTGGGGTTTATACGGTAACTAAGGCTATTTAACCGCACATAGATAATATCAGATATGGCAATTGACAGCTAGGTTAGGACATAAACTGATGGGAAAACCTCGACACTAAGAGACTTTCAAGCCTATTGCCTATTGCCTGTTCCCTATTGCCTGTCTCCTGCTATATCAATCAAATTGCATAAGCGATCGCCCTGATACAAGCAAGGCGATTTGAATGTTTCATTATACTAAGACTGAGGAAATTCTCATTCCGATACTGCTTTAGCCACTAAACTTTCAATGAAAGTATATATTTTGTCCTCACTCTTAGCAGCATTACACATTAGATAGGGAATGTTTAATTTATCCCTTATGTACTCAGCGTTATAAATTTCTTGTTCTTGAAAAGATCGCAGCAAAGCTAGATCATGTTTCACACTGTCTCTTGAGCTTAAACGAGTATAAATATTTTCAGGTTCATCAACTAAAACAATAATAGCACTAGCGCAAATGCTTTCAAATGTTGAGTATGGGATTTTAGTGATTTTATTATCCTTGTTTAAGAGACAAAAATGCCCATCAATTAAATACGTGTTTTCATTATTTAAATACTTGTTTATCGCTTCTACTAGAATTTCTTGATTTCCGGCAATATTCTCAACTCGTTTGTTACGAAGATGTTCCTCTGTCTTTTCTCTGGCAATCAGATTGCTCGCTGAAAAATGTTCGATATTAAATCTTGATTCTATATTTTTACAAAGCGTTGTTTTACCAACACCATGCACTCCACCGACGAAGATTATTTTCCGTTTTACCATATTGTTTATTTATGAAAAAACAACAAACATGATGAGTTTTAAATATACACAACGATTTACTGACCCGTAAACTCTACATATTTGGCCACGCGATCATTTTATTTAACGCTGAAAATCGAGTAGAATTAATCGACTCTATTTACTGCAATGCGAATAAACTCAACTGTTCACTTAGCCTCCCTTCCTGCATTAACTGATTTCTCCCCTTGTTAAGTGCATCAATCCATTCAGACTGAATGTACCAATTCTGACGCCAGTTGATTGTGGCTTGTGGAGGTGTAAAATTAGAGCAACTTTCGTGTATTTGTTTCAGAGAAATTGAAGGAAAAAGAAAGCTTTCATATATAAAAGTGCCGTATGCAAATTCACAGTTTTCAAAATACATATCATAAAAATCTTTGTCTACTCCCAGAATGTGGTGATACTTACTCCACATCTTACAGACAGGTAAGGATATAGTTTTATCAGCAATAAAACCTCCCCTTATAATAGAATCAGGTGTTGTCTCATACAAAAGAATTAGATCACCTAATTCCATCCCAATTGAACGCTTTCGCAACTCGATTTTTTTACTACCATCAATAATACGTTCAGCATACATTCGTTTGATGCTTAGAGCTTTAATGTATTTAACCTGCATAAAAACCTCCAAGTTCAACAGCTATTTTATAACGTTCTATACGAAGGCTGTGCATTGTTTGCGGTGGCCCATTGAGAACACCATTGCTGCGTAAGTCATTTAGATGAACTACTTGACTGAGCGGCATTAGGAAATCAAACTCAACGGCGTGCCGTTCTTGTTCCTCACTACCGATCTCTTCTAAGGTGAGAACACCCTTCATACCCAAATCACTATAGAGTTTAGTTGGTGTTCCAATGTATCGATTAACAATTCTGGCGATCGCTACTATACCAGATATAGGACGGCTGGCATAGAACAATATTAATGATCCTCTCATGTCATCTTGTTTACAACTACATCGTCCATAGTAAACTGTCTTGCCAGCTTGAAATATCTGAATTAAGAATTGAGGACGAATTGGTATAACATAGGCTGTTTGAGGAGTGTAAACTGACTCTGCTGGATAAGTCAAGTTGAGCCAAGAATGCAGAGAAAATTGGTTAATTAAACTACCATTAGAAGCACTTAGCTCAACTGTTGCATCATTAAACTGAATTTGTTCAACTTCTTCTCTACCCGCAGGATTATAAGAAGTCGATATTATTGATGGAAATAGAATCTTTGCCTTATTTAGTGCGTCTAAACTACTCTTATCAGATTCATAAAAGAATAGTTTTGTTAAGAACCATTCCGGTTGATGAGCTTCACGTTCGTATATTTCCCTCCCTATGCCTTCTACCCAGAACCCATAACGTTCAAAGAATTTAACGAGTTCGACTCTGGCTGTGGTAACGAAAGCTCTTCTAATTCGTTCTGATTTCCATTGTTCAAAACAAGTTAAGATTAAGTTTCTTCCGATACCACTACGTCGATAATTCTCAGTAACAAAAAGAGTTGATAGTTTCGCTATTCCATTCCCTTTCGGCTTCCAAATAGCAACTCCAATAGCTTGTCTATCTCTATAAGCTACGTTAAAAACAGCATCTGAACTGCTCATTGTTCTATCAAACCATTGAGGAAAGCCTGGATAAAGCGGAGATAGTTCATCATCAAGTACTTTGACTAATTCGATCTCACGCCTAAACTCGCTACCACTAAGCTTTCTTACCCCAAATGCCGAAACGATAGAATCGAATGATTCTCCTTCAATATCTCTTCGTCCACCCCCTAATTCTGAGAAATCATCAATGATTACAGCTCGATAAATCCTATCAAGGAGATCCTGTAATTCTTTTTGATTGGGAAACCTAAACCACTCGATTCCAGGTGCTTCTGAAATATGATATCCCTGATTTTTCAATTGGGAATGAATTGTTGTTTCCACCCACTCGCCCGGAACTTTGACTGCACCCAACAATTTAGGTTCTTCTGCATGTGAAGTTCTAATCTGTCCACGTATGCGCTGTAATGCTAATTCTTTAGGATCAGCATCAATACTGCCAGAAGTTCTGCCAATTTTAACTCGTGGCTGTTCCCGCAGATACGAAGGAAATGAATAAATGTAAAGAACTATCTGAATCTCCATATCTTATGCACGGTCAACATAATGCTGCCTTACTTTATTGAGTATAAATAAGCAAAGTCTTTAGACTATTTATTATAACTAAATCACGAGTTTTAGCTGTAATTGTCAACTGTTTATGCTAATTTAACCACAAATGCGAACGATAACGAGAATAAAAACCCACGTAACCCCTATTTACAGGCGGGGTTAGCGCGGGTATTGTAGGTATCTAACGAGAGACCATATCAATCAAATTGCATAAGCGATCGCCCCGATACAACAATAAAACCGACAGAATCAAGCCTCAGAAGGGGCTGGCGAATTCCCTCTAGAATAGCTGCATTTAAAGCAGTTTCTATCTTCAATTCTTCAGCTAATGCATTATCCCAACTTTGCTGGTTCAAACGCAGGCGTAATTGTTCTACTCTATTGGCTAATTTCTTTTCGGCAACTTTAGCACAACTTTGGCACAATTCAATAAAATCGGGACGATTGGAAAGTAATTCCGCAGAAGTATTACGCACTTGATAGCAGAAATTTTGCCACTTACTAGGGTCAACAAAATCGTCAATAATTTCTAAGCGCTCTTTTGCTAGATTGTAATCTCGTCCTTGATTATTGTTTTTATCTTTATATGGACGTTGCAAAATACTTAAAAGGGCTTTATCCTCAACAACACGTATTGGCTCATTGCGACCATCAACATAGATTGTTTCTATAATTGGCGGAAATAAAGCATCAACACGTCGCTGCAAGTTTTTGAATTGAGAATTATCTAGTTTATTATCTAGTAAAACTTGTTTGGCATTTCTTAAATTTGCTTCAACTACATAATTGCATTGAAAACCGAACCACTCTTTCCCTTCTTTCGCATCCCAAGATGCATCAGTGCGCCACATCGCAAAGGCTTCACCTCGGTCATCCCAGTTTATATAGCTCCAGAGGGCTTCTACAAATCCTTCCCCAACTCGAAAGAGTTTAACACCAGGATTCTGGTTTGCTACCCTGCGATTATAAGTACCAAATTGGTCTAGATAACTATCAGCAAAACGGTTTTTTAACTCATTTATGGGAACCAATGTCCGCGTTGAAGGTTGATAACGTCGCATATCTGATGAATCTGGATTATTGAGTCCTCTGAATCCCAGCGCGTCACAAATCCAGCCTTCAATGGCTCGTTTCATTTCTAGATGACAAGCATCGTAATTATCTAGCTCTTGAAAATACTCGGTGGCAATTTCATCGTTAGCGTCAATTTCATCTAGAGCATTTTGTTCGCTAATCTTTGCTATTTCAGTTTCAATTTGCTCTTGAATTGGTGAAATCATTTCTAACAATCCAGCAGCACTTGATTGAAACAAAGTTGTTTCCAATTCTGCAAGTTTCTCATCCACATAAAACTGGAGACTGGCAATTGATTGTTGGAAAATACCAAACCCATCTTTTAATACTTTATACCAAGCATTGTGAGGGCTATCTTCCAAATATGGGCCAATCAAGGCGCAGGATTGGATGCCAATTTTGCTGCCAATGCGGTCAAGTCTGCCAATTCTCTGTTCTAATTGATTAGGCGACCAAGGAAGGTCAAAATGAATTAACCAATCGGCAAACTGGAGGTTACGCCCTTCTTCTCCAGAGCGATCGCATACTAAAATAAAGCAGTTTGGGTTATCCTTGAACCTATTTAAGCCTTCCTCAACCTTGTCTGGTGATTCTCCAAATTGATGGCTAGCTATTGTCTCTGCACCAAAGGTATCAGATAAATACCGGACAATTTCGCCACAAGTTTGCACAAAACTGGTAAATACAATAAATTTGGGCAGAATATCACCAGTAATTGGTCTCTTGATTCTCTGCTGTATTCTCGTGATGAATTCCTTTTGATTCTTCCGAATGTTTGCGGGAATTTTGAAGTATGTACCTAACTGATTCAGCAGGACTGTTTTCAAATTTTCCCTCCGTTCTCCGTCCTCTTGAGGTTGACGAATAATTTTTAGGAAGGATTGCAGAATCTCTTCTTCGCCTGCGAATTTGGGGGTTGTAGTTAAGATGCGAACATCATCTTCTTTAAACTCCTGGATGAGTTTAGCATGAGGTTTACCAGTTAAACGGGCGGTAATTACCTGTTCTAAAATTCCTAACCAAGTACCAGCAGCTAAGAATAACAGCAGAAAAATTCGCTGATATTGCTTGTCACTAGGAGCAACACTACGCCATTGATTGAGTAGTTCGTGGATATCAAGCGATCGCTCGTCCAAATCATACTCTTCTTTCGGCGTAAAATTCCGGTCAAAGATCACATCTTCCACCGCAGCGCGACGGTTGCGAAGCATTCGGCGGTGTAATCGATAGGTATCGCTGACGTGGACACGAATCGCTTGGACGATTTGCTCTTGCTCAGTAGAATTTGTTTGTAAACAATTTTCTAAATCATCCGCCAGCTTCAGTAAATACTCATCCTCAGTAAAGAGGTTTCGTAGTTGCTGCAAGTTATTTTTGAGAACCAGAGGTTCCGCACCTTCTTTAAAAGAAAGGAGAACTTTACCAACTTGCTGACGGCTTTCTACTTTGGCGCGAAAACCTTCTAAATCACCAATTTTATAGGTTGTCGGGTCAAGCAAGTGCAACATGGCCAGAAAATCTTGCTCATGGTTGAGAACAGGAGTGGCAGATAATAAAAGTAAGCGATCGCTTTTATGAGCAATTTCTTTGCAAGTCTGAAAACGCTGGCGCACTGTTGCATCCTTAGAGGTCGCCATTGCCGCGATGTGATGGGCTTCATCTAAAATTAAGCAGCCTATCCTTGCTTTCAGGTTGATTTTATGGATATCTTCAACCGCCAGCACCGCTACCCGTTTACCAAAATGGGAGATGTAAAACTTGTTTTCTAACTCAGTCCGCCATTGTTTAAGCAAATATTGCGGAACTAATATCACCGCCCCTTTTTTCGGTTCATCCAGGAGGAACTGACGGAGAATCGCACCCGCTTCGATGGTTTTTCCGAGTCCCACCTCGTCTGCTAGCAAGTAGCGCTGAATTGGGTCTTCCAGTACCCGCCGCACAACTTCAACTTGGTGAGGATAAAGATTGATATTTGCCGAAATCAATCCTGTCATCCCGCGACTGACAGCGCGTTGCTTAATCAAGGATTTCACGAAGGCCAATCTTTTATCGTGGAAGTAGGGCGTTTCGTGACCCTTCATCGCCAGAGTTTGGATGGGGTCTGTATTTGGGAGATTACAACGAACGTAAATATCTTCAACAGATGCGATCGCAGTTTTCTTGTCTGGTAAATCAATTTGATACATTTCCGTATCTTCATCCCAGATGAAAACTCTGCCAACTATCCATTTATCATCATGGGTTTGGGACTTAATATAGCATCGAGCCTGGGGTTCAAGCCTGACCTGAGAGAGCGAATTTAAAGGTAAAGTTTTTTGAAGACGTTGCCCTATAGAGCAGAAATACTCAACGTTCGCATTGGCATCAGATATTTCGGTAACTTTTCCGATACCCAAAGAGTTATTCTGGGACTGTACCAATAAACCAAGCTTAATCATAGATCCAGTCCCCTGAACACAGTAAAAGAACCTTCCAGACTAGTTTTTTTCACCTATATCTGGAAATTTTGTCGATCAACATTATAGATAATAAACTGGTATTACAGTTTTTCGTTTTAGCGATCGCTATGCTTTTATGAAGATACAAAAGCTTACTTAAAATCAGCATATTTGTGCTATTACCTAAGATTACTGACTTTTGAGTATAAATTCATCTTCCGATTGATAGACTCAGCAGCATTCAAGTCTGGCATATCACTTTGAGACTAAGCTTCACCTCAAGAATATCCATTTAAACTGGACAAAGTACTTTAGGCTTCATTTAATTTCATCTAGGCTGATATATAGCTCGATAGATTCACGTTTTACCTTGATCACGCCACGATACAATTAAGAGGATGTTTGAAAAGTTATCTTGTCGGTATCAAAAATTTTAGATCCCCCTAAATCCACGCCACTTGCTCTACTTGGGGACACCCCAAGACCGCAGTGGCTCCCCTTAAAAAGGGGAACTTTGATTCCGGTTCCCCCCTTTTTAAGGGGGGTTAGGGGGGATCTCAAAGTGCCTAAAGTGACAGCGAAACACTTTTCAAACAACCTCTAAGGTAATGTAGTTTTATTTACGATGAAGAAAGTCAGAGACAACACAATTAAGTTAAATCAATTTTTAAAGTTGATGGGTATAGTGCCAACTGGAGGCCAAGCCAAACTGATGATTCAAGGTGGCGATGTCCAAGTAAATGGTATGTTAGAAACCCGACGAGGACGGCGACTAGTACCAGGTGATAAAGTGACAATACAAGGACAGACTTTAGAGGTGAATTTAAACAACAATGAAGACCCAGATGAAGTAATAGATTTCACCGAACAAACCGAGTAAAGAAAGTTTATCCCAAATTTAAAAGTTTCTCTTTTTCCTTGTGAGTAATGCTGCAAATTTCCAACAAAGTTATTATCCCACAGACTGATATTGAAATTACTGCGATTCGCTCCCAAGGAGCCGGAGGCCAAAATGTTAATAAGGTTTCCACTGCGATCCACTTGCGCTTCGACATTGTGGCTTCATCATTACCCGACTATTATAAACAACAGCTTTTAAAGCTGAACGATAGACGCATTACCCAAGAAGGAGTTGTCGTAATCAAAGCCCAGGAACACCGAAGCCAAGAGAATAATCGGGAGTCAGCCTTGAAACGACTTCAAGAACTCATTCAAAGCGCAGTTGTAGTGACAATAAAACGCAAACCCACCAAACCAACTCGCAGTTCTCAAAGAAAGCGCCTTGACTACAAAACTAAGCGCGGACAGGTTAAATCTAACAGAGGACAGGTGACAGATTGTTGATTCATCGATTATTAGTAGAAAATATACGTATTATTCAATGTTAAAAAAGATGAATAAGACATTACTAAAGATTTTGATGTTTGGGCGTTTAATCTTGTTTATCCTCTCTCCCTTTGCGGCCCTTGCTAGTTTAATGCTTATACTATTAGTCGCGGCGTTTTTCTTTTTACTAGGAGACGTATTTCAAGCAATTATTGGTGGTGATACTGGTCCTAAAGAGTCACAAGAGCAAAAATCCCAATGAAAATAGGGATTTCCAGGACAAAGCTGGTTTCAAGCTGCGATCGCTTTAGCGTAGACAGTTTCCAACATGTCACATAATGAGTCCTATATATAATTGTTTTTTCAACCAAAAATTAAATAATTGTAATACCGATTACCTGTGAGGTTGCATAGAAAAAGTGGCTTGAGAAATTTATCTCACCAAGTCTGATTTTGTGTGGCTTCACAAATAATTTGTATAACTATTAATACAAATCAAATCTCTAAATATGTATCTATACTAATGAAAAATATCCATTTTTCGGGGCATGATATTATTTGAATAATCCTCTATTTATTAAAATAAATACCTAAATTCTAGTTGAGTGTCAGTAACAATTATATTTACTTAGTATTGATCCACTGAATACTAATAGAGCTAAACTAGATAAAAGGAAAATTAAAAAGTTAGCATTCACAATATAATAAGTGTTAACAAAATAATTTTTTATAAACTTCATAACAACCTAAACACTTTTTTATAGTTACCTTAAAGCAAAATATATAGATGCGGATAATTGGACATATCAACTACAAAAGGTACTAACCATGAGTTCCCGCGCACTGCTGTTAGTAAATCGTCATGCCCGCCAAGGGGAAAAGGGTCTGTCAGAAGCGATTGAATATCTGAAGACACTCGACTTTGATTTAATTGAGGAGTCTACAGAAAATCCCAAACATCTTGCTGAAGTTATACTTCGCTATCAGCATCAAGTTGACTTCGTAATTATTGGTGGAGGAGATGGCACTCTAAATGCCGCAGTAGATGCTTTAATTGATACTCAGTTACCTTTGGGAATCTTGCCTCTGGGAACTGCCAACGATCTAGCAAGGACTTTGGGAATCCCCAATTCCCTTAGCGAAGCTTGCAAAATTATTGCAGATGGAAATTTACAGCGCATCGACTTGGGTTGTGTAAACGGCAAGCATTTTTTTAACGTTGCCAGTCTGGGATTGAGTGTAAAAATTACCCAACGACTTACCAAAGAAGTCAAACGCCGTTGGGGAATATTTGCTTATGCTGCTACTGCATTGCAAGTGCTTTGGGAAGCTAGACCTTTTTCTGCCGAGATTGTGATCAAGGGTGAATCGGTTCGCGTCAAAACAGTGCAAATTGCTGTGGGTAACGGCCGCTATTACGGCGGCGGTATGGCAGTGGCTGATGATGCCACAATAGATGACCAAAGGTTAGACCTTTATAGCTTAGAAATTCAACACTGGTGGCAAATTATATTATTACTACCCGCAATGAGACAGGGGCGACATATACATTGGCAGAATGTGCGTTCTCTTCAAGGTCAAGAAATAGAGGTGTATACTCGCAAACCGCGCCCTATTAATACAGATGGTGAAATCACTACTTACACTCCTGCTCATTTTCGGGTTATACCTAGAGCTATAGCTGTTTTAGTACCCTCAAAAATCAGGAGTTAGGAGTTATTCAATTTTAGATTTTAGATTTTCCTTCAATCCAAAATCTAAAATATCTCCCTCTGCTACAAATGTGGGAACTCGCATCAACTCACGCCAAATGCATCTGAGATTTTCTGAAGATATAAAGTCCCTGTTGCAACGCCTAGCAGAACAACCACTGACTCTAGGTGATATTCTGGCAGAAACCTCAGAACGAGGCTTCAGCCTGGTAATTACATTATTAGTTTTGCCCTTTTTATTTCCTATGCCACCAGGATTAACTGGCCCTTTTGGTGGTGCTTGTTTACTATTGTCAGCGCAAATGCTTTTAGGGAGGCGATCGCCTTGGCTACCCAAAAAAATCGCTAACTACCAATTTCCTCGTCCCTTTGCCCAGTTGCTTTTGCAAAATTTGGGACGTCTTACCAAAGTTTTCCAGAAAATCGCCCGTCCCCGATTGCCAAAAATAGCCCATAATCCTTTAATTTGGCGAATCAATGGGTTTTGTATCTCTTTATTAACAATATTACTAATATTACCAATTCCGTTTACAAATCCCATTCCCACTATAGGGATTTTACTTTTGACTGTTGCCACCATCGAATCGGACGGTTTATTAATTTGCATCAGCTACGGTATTACTGCCCTGATTACCTTGCTATTTGGATTTCTTGGTTATGCAGTATGGTTAGCTCCCAGTTTGTTGCCATCTATATTTAAATAATAAAAGCCCCCAACTAAAAGCTGAGGGCTGTAATTTATTAGGGTGCATCTACCATTTATTAATCCACTTTATTTATTGCCATATCCGGGTAAATTATATTTTTGACAAAATTTATTTTCTTACCTATTAAAAATATCAGCAATAAAAAAGCCTTCAACTAAAAGCTGAGGGCTGTAATTTATTAAGGTGCATCTACCATTTATTAATCCACTTTATTTATTGCCATATCCGGGTAAATTATATTTTTGACAAAATTTATTTTCTTACGCATTAAAAATATCAGCAATAAAAAAGCCTTCAACTAAAAGCTGAGGGCTATGATTTAATTAAGGTGCATCTACCATTTATTAATCCGCTTTATTTATTGCTATATCCGGGTAAATTAGACTTTTGACAAAATTTATTTTTCCCGAATAAAAAATATCAGCAATAAAAAAAAAGCCCCCAACTAAAAGCTGAAGGCTGTGATTTAATTAAGGTGCATCTACTATTTATATATCCGCCTTAGTTCTTGCTGCATCAGGAAGAATTGAAAAAAAATGGATGGCTGTAGAATTGGTTTCGTTAGCTACAACGCTAGTACTAGAAATAAATCACCCATTCCCAATCAACAAAACCCTTACGCTGTCTTCATTTTTAATTTTTAATTTTTAATTCCGTCTTGCGGTACTAGCCTCAATGAGGATCACCTACGGTTTTTGACTAGGTAATCATTGACCGACTTCACAGTAATTTTACAAATATCTTGATTTTCCTCTGGATACACAAAGTTTCTGTTAATATCTCTAATCGGATATCCGCAATAGTACTAATTTAGTTTATTAGTTGGGTATATGACTATAAAAGTTAGACACACCCAACTTGATGAAGCGATCGCAATTTCTATTAGCCCTTGCTAGTCTTAGTATTGTCGGGGGAAGCTTTTTTCTGAGAACAGCTTTTAGCAGTACTAGCCAGCCTAAAATAATAACTGATACATCACGCTACAAAGAAATTCGTAATCAACTATGGTCTAATAATGACCAAGTAAAACATTTTCCTCATGAGATTCCCACTGATGCCAAAGGTGTTCGCATTGCTTACTCTCCCAAATTTTTGCAAGGAAGTGGTTTTTTTCAAATTAGGCTGAAAGAGCCGCCAAAAAAGATAGAAAAATTACTTTCGCAATACAGAAGTAGTGCAAAGCACAAATATAGGGGTGGAAACACAAATGACCACATAAACCAGCCTAACGGTGTGCCGACAACTTTCTTCTACACCAGTGACTCTCCTGCGGAATCTTTTCCAGCTAATTATGAAATACTCGTATTAAATACAGAGGACAAAGGTAGACCTGGCTTCAAGTGGAATCATGGAGATAGCTACGGCGTTGCTATTAATAGTACTGCTTCAGAAATTATTTATTGGTCTGAAAAATGGTAATTAGCAATTTAAAATAAATTTAAATCATCATGATAAAAACCATTCATTATTTAGGACATCATACTTCAGAAAGAATACCTAAATGAGTGGTTTCATACAAGAATAGAAAAACTAAAACTGTGTTTCAAAGCTTTAACTCCCCTTGAAGAGAGGTTTTTCGAGGGGTAAAAAGCCATTCCACAAACCAAGAAATTAAGACTTGTGTATTTTTCTTTTTTCGTATAAAACCACCCTGCTACTGAATTTTTAATTCAGTAGTCTTCAATCAGTCGAGACTTCAGAAGCTAATACCAATTCTATCTGAGGCTCCGCTTTATTCGCGTAGCGGCAATACTTTGCGGGTTGACGCTCCTTCTCTGCGAGACGCTGCGCGAACGTCGCTAACGCTGAAAGCGTTCTCGTAAGAGTAGCCGCTTCTCTACGTTCGCGTAGCATGTCGTAACGCTTCGCGTAGCTTGCTTCGACCTAGGAGTATGCGTCTACATAAATTGTCGCTACAGTCTGTAGTTTTGTATCAGTTTTATAGGCGCATCTTCAAACAGAAATAGTATAAAACTGATTGATAATTATGAATTACCTTGACTGTTCTTGTATAAGAAGTAACAAGTTTTAAGTACTTTTCTTATACAAGAACACATCTAACTGCTACAGTTCATAGTGTTGTGTTCAATTCCCAATAAGTTAAGCAATAGAGGTATGCAAAATGAAAAATCTAGTAAAGAGCCTTCTTGATGAACGAACCAAATCGGTGATTAGATCATCTGAACTATATCAAGCTTTATACAATAAAATGCATTCAAGCAAGCTAGCTGTTGCGGGCAAAAGGCTTGATATTTGTGCCAATGAAGTTGCTATCTATCTACTTCAGTCTGGTAAAGATAAATATGTATTACGTGATAAAATTTGCCTTGAAATTGGAAGTGGATGGTTGTTGACTCATTCGTTAGTCTTTTACCTTCTTGGAGCCAAAAAGGTTTATGCAACGGATGTTTATCCGTTATTACAACCAGAAAATATTTTTAAAGCCGTGTGTAAATCTGTAGATTGGAGTATTTTAGATAGTCTATCTACATTTGAAGATCGTGAGATTATTGACTTACGTTTAAAGAAACTACTTTCATTAAAAAATTTATCCGTAGAAGTCTTACAAGACTTGGGTATAGAATACGTTGCTCCAATTGATTTATCTCAAAAACTACCTAGTAAAGAAAAAATAGATTTCATCTTCTCCAAATCTGTGTTAGAGCATGTACCAGTTGATGATGTTGTGCCACTTTTAAAAAATCTTGTAAATAGCCTTTCTAAAGATGGCTTTATGTTTCATCTCATTCATTTACTCGATCATAAAAATTTAAGAGAAAGACCATTTGATTTCTTTGTTTATCAACAAGAAGCTTACTCGAGAGAGTTACAATCAAGGTGGGGAAATCGAATTAGACGAAGTGAATGGAAGCACATATTTTCTAATCTTAAGCACTTGGACTCTAGATTTGTATTTGAGTGGTCGTGCAAGGATAGAGAATTACCAAAAAAAATTGACTCGTCTATTCAATATACAGATGAAGAAGACTTAAGAATCTCCCATATCGGTGTAGCTGGAGAATTCACATCGCTTACGAAGGTCAATTCTTATACCAATTCTTGATGAACACTCATAGAAAGAACCCAACCTCCCCAAGGCACCTCCCCGATGCCTTGGGGAGGTTGGGAGGCAATATTATTTCGGATGAAACTAACAATCTCTCTTTTGGTCTGGGGAAAAGTTAAAGGGCAAGGGGTAAAAATAAATTCAAACCATTTCCCCCCTAAGAGAAAAGTATTGGGTTGGGAGGGGTAAAAATAATGTGCCACTTCACAGAGAATTGGTCTTAGGAAAAGAGAAGTTTTGAGTGGAGGCTTTCTCCACTTAGGCTTTATTAATAGGTATGGCTTTTACTCTTTTGGGTATATCACTTTGGGTAGTTAAAACTTATAGCCAGCATAGTTAAAATTTTAATGGTGATTAAAAACTATCTGAATATGTAGAATGCCAACTGCTTTAATTACTGGTGCCTCTAGTGGTATTGGTAAAGCCTTTGCTCAAGAACTAGCCGCACGCAAGACAAATCTTGTACTTGTTGCTCGTTCTGAAGATAAACTAAACCAATTAGCTACAGAATTACGAGAACAACACAAAATTCAAGTAGACGTTATAGTAAAAGACCTCACCGAACCTAATGCAGCTGCCAGTGTATTTGATGCCACTAAAATAAAAGGGTTAAGTATTGATTTGTTAATCAATAATGCTGGTTTTGGTTACTATGGCGACTTTGCTGAAGGTGATGGAGGAAAACAAGTTAAAATTGTACAATTAAACATTTTAGCATTGGTAGATTTAACCCATAAATTTCTCCCATTGATGCGGGAACGTCGCTCTGGAAGCATTATTAACGTATCCTCAATTACGGCTTTTCAACCAATACCATACCTTTCTGTTTATGCTGCCAGTAAAGCTTTTATTCTCAGCTTTAGTGAAGCGCTATGGGCAGAAAATCGTCAATATGGTGTACGTATTTTAGTTACTTGTCCAGGGCCAATAGAAACAAACTTTTTTGCAGAAGCTAATTTTCCTCCAGCGCTAGCAAGCAGTACAGATAAAGTGTATTCTTCCGAAAAAGTGGTTTGGGAATCTTTAGAGGCTTTGGAAAAAGGGTATCCAACTGTTATTAGTTCTGATACGAAGACTCAAATTAGAAGCAAATTATCTCGACTCGTACCGCGGAAACTTCTGCTGAATATGTTAGCAAAACGCTTTCAAGCCTAATACCATTTCTGTTTGAAGATGTGCCTATAGGACAATACGCTTGGGTTAAGGGTTATTGGTCTTTGAAGACGCGATAAATCGCGTCTCTACATGAGGGTTTTGTTGCTCATTCTGAACTGTATTTGCCTATAGGACTGATGCAAAACTACAGACTGTAGCGGCAATTCATGAATTGCCGCTACGCAAATAAACCGCAGCCTCACATAGAATTGGTATAAGTATATATTTACAAGTTAGGAGTTAAGAGTTAAAACTCGTAACTTCTCACTCTTCACTGATTACACATACCTTGTTAATTGAACTCGGTAACGGTCTTTTTTTGTAACGGCGATTTCGCCAACTTCTAAACGTCCTTTAGAGCGAATGGCGATTAAGTCGCCTGATTTCACTTGAGAACTAGCTTGGGTAACTTCCTTCCAATTGACGCGGACATCACCAGCATCAATGAAATCAACCATTTTGCTGCGGGACATGCCAAAACCAGCAGATGCGATCGCATCTAATCGCAAAGAAGCCTCCACAGTAGTTAATTCTTTTTTCTTTGGTTCCCGAACCCTTAGTTCAGTTACCTCAATCTGCTGAGTTTTCACAGGAACCGATCGCACCTGTTTAAGACTCATTTCCAAAAATTCCACCAACTCTGGTGCGACAATCGCCTGCGCCCCTCGTTCTCCCAAGACAATAACATCTCCCGTTTTTTCACGAACAATTCCCGTTCCCAACATTGCGCCTAAAAAGTCGCGGTGAGAGGCGGTATCAAACAGGAAATTACCAGCAATTTCCACGGCAACAAGGCTGACTTGAGATTGATCTAAGGGAAGTTCCGAACGAGCGATCGCTATTCTTTGACGTTCAGCTTGCGGATATCCACCCCACGCCGTCAATTGCACTTCTGTTAATCGGTTAAACACTCGTTGAATTTCTACCAATTCTGGGGGAGATAGGAAATCAGTCAAAACCACTTCCCAAGTTTTGATCGCTTGCTCTGCTTGGTCGATTACACGAGCTACACTATCTCGATTTTCAACACCTTTTAAAAGTTCTTCTCGTGGCAACATTCTTAAAAATTATGAGTTATGAATTGAGAATTAATCTGCTATAACTATCTCGATTTTAACTTTAATTCCAATTTCAGCAGATTTTCATCTCTACCAATTTGTTGCATTCCGAATTTTTCCAGAATGCAAATTGAGGCAGTGCGATCGTTCTTTTGAGTTCCGGCTGAGATAAAGGCAAAATTGAGCAGTGTTTCTACTGTTTCAAAAAAAAATCCCTGCTGGCGATCAGCTGATAGCACTTCCTATTGGAATTTGTTTTTGATTGCAGCGACTTAAACCACCTCCAAAAAACAGGAAGCAACTCAAGTCGCTGTGTCGGAATGTGTAAACTATGATTCATTCAATACACAGTATTGGTGTCAGCATAACCTTGGATATTTTCTGGATCAAACTGACGTAATATTCGGGTTGCTTGGCGAGTCAGAATTTCAGAACCTTGAACGGCAACTAAGTATTTACCCGCATCTAAGCGGTTGCGATAGGGTAAAGCATCACCACTACCTATGAGTAAACCGACTCCACCACCCACTAACACACCACCCATAGCACCACTCGCAGCACCCAGCAGTCCGCCAACGATGTGATTGCCAACTTCACCCGCCCACGCAAAAGTATCTAAACCAGTGATGAGGCTGAATGTAAAACCTGCAAAAAAGCCAAATGGTATCAGCCAGGTTGCCATCAGTTTTGCTTGCTTTTTAGCTTGGTCTTTGGGGTCAATTAAGCCAAACTCGTCAGCCGTTTTATACCCCCTCCCCAGGATGGTACTGTTTATGCCTTCTTTTTCTAAAGCTAAGTAAGCAGCTTCGGCTTGAATGCGGTCTTGTAATACGGCAACAAGGTAATTCATTGATTTTGCAATTTGTCTAATAGAAGTTTTGCCTTAATTAACAGCGTATCAGTCCTGGTCAAATCAAACCGTTGTGCGGAGTCATTTGTCATTTGTCATTGGTCAAATGGCACTAGGTTAAGACACGACACAGCCTTTGCTCTCAATGGTTCCTAGCCTGGAGCCTGAGAAACGGCTCTGCCTTCTCTTCGTTGACGATAGGCAGTAGCCCTTTCGGAAGACATTCCCAGTCTTAAGTCCTAACCGTGTACACACAAGTCGAATTACCCCCCTTAATCCCCCCTTGCAAAGGGGGGAAAAATCCGGTTCTCCCCCTTGGCAAGGGGGAGTTAGAGGGGGTGAGAAGGACTTGTGTGTACACCGTAGGTATTAAGGCTAGGAACGAGGTGATAATCAGGCTAAACAAACCTTTGGGCTTTTCTTAGTCCTAACCAATGACCAATAACTAATGACTAATGACCAATGACAAATGACTATTATGGATTTTTTAGTAAACCCCTGAAATACTGTGAATTACGAGTGGCGTTGGGTTAAAAAAGAAACATGAAAATCATCAAACCCATCACCAATTGGTTAGAAACCCGCGCCAGTGCCCCTGCATACGGCGGTTGGGTACTAGCAGCAACGGCGATTTGTTTTTTTGGGGCAGGTGTAAATACGATGGCTGGTTGGCTGTATGCCATTAGCGGCATCAGTTTTGCCCTTTTGGGTGTAGCAGCCATTTTACCGCCGCGATCGCTCACCGGTCTATCCATCACTCGCCGTCCTATGCAACCTGTGTCAGCAGGCGATGATCTGACTGTCGAGTTAGAAATCCGCAATCAGACACAGCAGCCTGTAACTTTGTTGCAAGTCGAGGATATGCTGCCTTTCGTTTTAGGGAAATCAATACAAAAAGCGATAGAAACAATTCCTAGTCAAGGCAGTTACCGTTGGGTATATTACCACCCTACCCAGCGCCGGGGCGTTTATCGCTGGCACACAGTCGAACTGGGTTCTGGTGCGCCTTTAGGATTGTTCTGGTGTCGCCGTCAACGTGATTGTGCAGCCACAGCGATCGTCTATCCCACAGTCTTACCTTTGTCTACCTGTCCCTTAGTAGATGAAATGGGGCAAGAAGAGAGCAAAAGGGGCGATCCTCGTGGCAGACCCTTGCAGACAGCGACAACGGGGTTGGTGCGATCGCTGCGTCCTTACCGCGTTGGAGATCCGACTCGTCTGATTCACTGGCGGACTAGCGCCCGCTATGGGGAATTAAGGGTGCGGGAGTTAGAAATGGTGACAGGTGGACAAGAAATAGTTATTGCCCTTGACAGCGCTAGCAATTGGGAAGAAGAAAACTTTGAACAAGCAGTAATTGCCGCAGCATCACTGTATTTTTATGCACAGCGACAGCAATTACAGGTGCAACTATGGACAGCATCCACAAATTTAATAAAAGGCGATCGCTTTGTACTAGAAACCTTAGCAGCAACAACCGCCCTAGAAGATGCTAGTCCAGTAGTTCCTAAAAGCTGCTCCTTGATTTGGCTGACTCAAAACCCCCTGAGTCTCTCTACTCTTCCTCAAGGTAGCCGCTGGGTTTTGTGGCCAAATATTTCCTCACCAGCAGAACAAGAAGTAATCAATTGGGAGCATCCTGGTATAGTTTTGGAAAGCGATCGCCCTCTGCAACCCCAGCTACAAAAAACATTACATTCGTATTGATCGATACCTTCACCGAAAAACTACACTCTAGAAGGGCTATACGAACAAAGCCTACCTTTACAGATTGTAAAGCTTTTAGCCCACGGAGGTGGGTTTTGTTCGTATAGCCACAACTTCTAGGCATTCTGGCAAAGTTTGAGTTAACTTTGCTTTAGCTGTTTACGTCTTAATACCAAACCAGCATTTAAAGCCCCGATTGCTAGTAGTGCTGGTAGCAATGTAGGTTCGGGAACAGATGTAGCTTTTTCATTAAAGGTAAAGTTATCTAGCGCAAACTGTGTCCCGGCACCACCCGTCTCTACAAGATAATCTGGCTCAACTCCACCAAAGGACGTAAACCTTAATTCATCAACACCAAAATAATCAAAATTAACTAAAGTTGGCTGTGTCGTATCTACAACCACAGTTTTTGAATACAGGGTTGCACCGCTATTTAAACCTTCTACAGTAACCGAAAGACCATCATTCCAAGCAGCTGTTAAATAGGCACTGTTGAAGTCAAAAACACCATCACTGACTAGGGCTGGGTTTCCAAACCCGTTGAAAGCAACGTAGTCTCCTGACACTCTGCCATTGTCATAACCTGTACGTGAGATAGCATTCGAGCCATTCGTGTAGTAAAAATTATCCCAATTAAATCCACCGTAGCCGTTAGGAATTAGAGTGAAATCTGGAATAGGCGCTATATCATCAAATGTTAAAACAGCTGCTTGTGCTACTGCTCCTATTCCCAAAACAATGATTGTTGCTCCGATCGCAGCAGTCGATAACTTTTTCGCAATGATTGAAGTGGTCATAAATAGTAAAAGTTGTAACTCTTGTTTTATGAAACACATCAAAGTTTACACTAGGTAGCAAAATAGACAAGTTCTTTTAATGATTTTTTTGATAAAATATTATAAAGTTATGATAAATAAAACTCAGTACAATGAATAAATCAAGTAAATAATACAAAAGCTTGGGGAAGGGGCGCACTCCGTATCTACCCTTAGATGCGTCACAGCATCGTTTTTTGGTGAGAATAAATCAACCTCTTGACTTTTAAATTCTGCCTCAAGATGTAATTTGAATTTTGATTAGCTTAGAAGTAAGCTTCTGTGATTTCCTAGATTTTATCTGATCCCAGCCCACCGGACATATCAGCCTTTGAACAAGCAAGGTTGGGGAAATCCACCCAGTAATCCTCACATGAGGCTGAGGTACAATGCAAAGAAATATTTAAATTATGAGCGACATGATCACATCAGAACATAACACAAAATCCAGCGATAAAAGCCTAGAGGCAATGCGGCATTTTTCCGAACAATACGCCAAGCGGACTGGAACATACTTCTGTTCTGAACCTTCTGTTACCGCAGTTGTGATTGAAGGGCTAGCCAAACATAAAGACGAACTAGGTGCGCCTTTATGTCCCTGTCGCCATTATGAAGATAAAGAGGCTGAAGTCCATGCCACGTATTGGAACTGTCCCTGTGTGCCAATGAGAGAACGCAAAGAGTGCCATTGTATGTTGTTCCTTACCTCTGACAACGAGTTTGCTGGAGACAAACAAGACATCTCTCTCGAAACAATTAAAGAAGTACGAGACAGTATGGGATGAGCGAAACCATCCCCCAAGAGTTTTGGCAAGGCATAGAACAGTTCAATTCTGGTCAGTTCTACGCCTGTCATGACACTTTAGAGGCTTTGTGGATTGAAGCCAGCGAACCAGAAAAAACTTTTTATCAAGGTATTCTCCAAATTTCTGTAGCCCTATATCATTTGGAGAATCGGAACTGGCGAGGTGCAGTTATTCTATTGGGAGAAGGCGGCAATCGCCTACGGCGTTACCCATCTAGTTACGGTGGCGTTGATGTAGATGAACTATTGAGTCAGAGCGCAGCATTGTTGACGACATTACAACAAATAGGGCCAGATAAGATTACATCTGGCGATTTGGGAAAAGATCAAATCTTATCTTTACCTAAAATTGTGCTGACTACTGATTAGACTTCTGATGAAATTAGTTATGCGTCGCCCCAAATCCTTGCTAGGCAGAATTCATGAATTCTGCCTACATCATTTTTACTCAGATACCAATTACCTGAAACCTTGAGGTTGGGGGTAGCGTCACTATTTCAGCCAGTAGTTATCGTAAATCACTCCAGATTGTATATTTCATATCTGGATAAAGTACTTGAGATAATTAGAATACAAGCTGCAATCCTGAATCCCAAACTCCTATGATGCCCTGCTATCAATTGCCCATATCACAAATGCGTCGCTTTGGATTAGCTTTAATGCTGCCAGCTGCACTCTTGGGCGCTTTTACATTCCCTACCCAACTGCAAACTGCTACTGCACAAACATCTGAAGCAAATCGCCCTTTGACTATCCGTGCTGATGTGCAAGAATATGACGCCAAAAACCAAGTAATCACCGCTCGCGGTAATGTGCAAATGTTGTATCCTTCTCGCCAACTTCAAGCAACATCTGCCCAAGCGCAGTATTTTAGTAAAGAACGCCGAATTGATTTCACGGGTAACGTCTATATTTTGCAACAGGGTGGTAATAGTATTCGGGCAGAGAAGGTAACCTATTTAATTGATGAAGGGCGATTTGTCGCTCTACCTCAATCCAACCGTCAGGTAGAGTCCATCTACATGATTCAGGAATCAGAGAATAATGCACAAACTGCGGCACCTGCCCCACAGACACCAGCATTCAAGCCTTCTAATTAGCATTTACCACCAAGAAAGGGTGCCTCCAGCGTGAAAATTGTTTTAGAGAATATTCACAAATCTTACGGTAAGCGAGTAATTGTCAATCGTGTAAACCTTTCTGTTGCTCAGGGCGAAATCGTTGGTTTGCTAGGTCCCAATGGGGCTGGTAAAACAACGACCTTTTACATTGCTACAGGTCTAGAAAAACCTAATCAAGGAAAAGTCTGGCTAGGTAATCTGGATGTTACGGGAATGCCAATGCATAAAAGGGCACGATTGGGTATTGGTTATTTAGCACAAGAACCAAGTGTTTTTCGTCAACTCTCGGTACAGGATAATATTCTGTTGGTGCTAGAGCAAACGAATGTGCCACGATGGGAGTGGTCAAGACGACTCACAACTTTACTGCGGGAGTTTCGGTTGGAAAAATTAGCCAATAGCAAGGGCATTCAACTTTCTGGTGGTGAGCGACGACGGACTGAATTAGCAAGGTCTTTAGCGGCTGGGCAAGAAGGGCCAAAATTTTTACTTTTGGATGAACCATTTGCAGGAGTTGATCCGATCGCAGTTTCAGAAATTCAGCAAATTGTGGCACAATTGCGCGATCGCGGCATGGGAATCTTAATTACAGATCATAATGTCCGCGAAACCCTGGCCATCACCGATCGCGCCTACATCATGCGCGAGGGACAAATCCTCGCTTTTGGTGGTGCTGACGAACTCTACGGTAACCCCCTCGTGCGGCAATATTATTTAGGGGATAATTTTCAAGTCTAAATTAACAATTATTTAATTAATAATTTCAAAGGTTATTTTGATTTTTATTCTTAAACATGAATTTATTAGTTAATTTTTTGCTATTTAAAATTAAATTTTGATACTAAATACAGTAGATATACTTTGCTTCACCAGGGTTGCCAATATTTAACTGTTAAACCAGCTTATGATATCAAAGAAGTTCACGTCTTTTTACAGTCTCCATTCGCTGTTGCCTTTTACGATCATGGATCGCTATCTTGCCAGCGAATTGTTAGCGCCGTTTTTCTTTGGTGTCGGAGCTTTTTCATCAATTGGCGTCACTATTGATGCTGTATTTGATCTGGTCAGAAAAATCGTAGAATCTGGGCTACCCATAGATATTGCTATTCAAGTTTTTTTGTTAAAGTTTCCCAACTTTATCGTTTTAGCTTTTCCCATGTCTACGCTGCTGGCTACTTTGATGACCTACAGTCGTCTTTCTAGCGAGAGCGAATTAATTGCCCTGCGTGGTTGTGGGGTGAGTGTTTATCGCATGGTGCTAACTGCTGTGATGTTGAGTCTTTTAGTCACAGGAATGACGTTTGTGTTTAACGAACAGATTGCGCCAGCAGCAAATTACCAAGCGGCGATGACTTTAGAGAAAGCTCTTAAATCAGACAAACCAACTTTTAAACAGCAAAATATTTTCTATCCTGAATACCAGGATGTTGTCCAGCCAGATGGTTCAAGGAGTAGGATATTGACACGCTTGTTTTACGCCGACCAATTTGATGGTAAGCGTATGACAGGTTTGACGATTATAGATCGCTCAACAAAAGGTCTGAATCAAATTTTGGTATCTGAATCTGCCCAGTGGAATCCTTCTCAAAATGTCTGGGATTTTTACAACGGCACGATCTATTTTGTCGCTGCCGATCGCTCCTATCGCAACATCGTTAGATTTGAACAGCAACAATTGCAACTACCGCGCACGCCGTTAAGTCTGGCAGAAAAAAGCCGAGACTATGGTGAAATGAATATTTCTGAAGCACTAGATCAACTAGAAGTAGAATATCTTGGTGGCGATCGCCAAAAAATTCGTAAACTCCAAGTGCGAATTCAACAAAAAATCTCTTTACCCTTTGTCTGTGTAGTTTTTGGCTTGGTAGGCGCAGCGATGGGAAGCATACCCCAGCGGACTGGAAGAGGTACCAGCTTTGGGATTAGCGTCGTAGTAATTTTTTCGTACTACTTAATTTTCTTTATTAGTGGTGCGATCGCACAAGCCGGTGTCCTCTCTCCCTTTATGGGAGCTTGGTTGCCCAACTTTGCTTTTTTGGGAATAGGTTTATTCTTATTGATGCGAGTTGCGAAACGGTAAATTGAGAGACACGGGGAAATCAGAGGCAATTTTACCTTGTCCCCCTTGTCGCAATACGGTTTGGTTAAGGCAAAAGACGCGATTCATCGCGTCTTTGTGATAAATTATCGCGTCTTTGTGATCTAAAATTTTCATCAAAAAGCCTGGTTTAACCGAACCGTATTGCCGTCCCCCTCGTCTCCCTCATCCCCCCACCTCAATTACGGGTGATAATTTCGGCATTCGGGTGCATCTGGATTTTCCTTGCAGTATTCTTCAAAAGAGACTTTGGCTGATACCATACCCTCAGATTTCTGATGAGCTGCTTCTGCTTGGAGTTCTTCTACTTCATCCCAGGCGACTGCACAGGGTTTAGAATAAGCACCTTGTTCGGTGCAAATAGCACGAGCCTGATCAATTGCTTTTTTAATTCTCTCTTCCAGCAGTAACGCTCTTGGCGCTTCTACAAAGTCGCTTTTGGTCAAAATGTCGGTAATTGAGATGATGCCCAGCAGCTTGCCTTGAATCACAGGTGCGCGATGAATACCAGTGTTAGCAAATAACCGTGCTACATATTCCACACCCAAATCAGGATTGACCACAATGCAGGGCTTGCTCATAATTTCATAAACCCGTACTTGCTTTGGGTCTTTACCATAGGCTGTGATCTTATAGACAATATCCGTTTCTGTGACAATACCATAAGCATCATTGTCATAGCGGCGATCCACAACCAGCGCCCGCAATCCTTTATCTTTCATCAGCCCCACCGCTTCAGCAACAGTTGCCGAACCGCGAATGGTAACTACCTCTTTGGTCATGATATCTTCAGCTTTCATCATTGCTGTAGTCTCCTGGTTAATAGTCCGGTGCAGCACTGCGCCCTCATGGACGTATCGAAGCATTGCAGCGCACAGTTGGCTAACTAAAAAGTAAAAAAAGTTGAACTTTTGCCCAGCTACAACAATAAGTTAGACCAGTTATCAATTTCTGATGTTATCCAATGTGACCAAATAATTACTAATTCGTAATTCGTAATTCGTAATGACGCGACGCTCCTGCGTCGCTAACGCTTCGCTATTGCGGACTCGCTACCGCTACGCTAACGTAATTCGTAATTGAAGAGGGTACAGCAGTCTTTGGAAGCGCTATATTTAGAGCCATTTATTTTTTGATTGCCGACAATTGCCACATTTTCCAGAAATAGCTAGAAGTCCAATTAGTAATAATGTGAGCGACAATCGGTACCAATAAGTTGCCCGTGACCAGGGTGCTATATGCCAATATCATCCCGACAATCGTTGCCCAAATCACATAGGGCCATTGTTGGGAACCGCTAAGATGCAAGATACCAAAGCAAAGACTGGATACAATTACAGCTGTAAAATCAGAGCCTAAAGCTGGCAGCATCACACCTCTAAATAATAATTCTTCACTCAAGCCTGGTAGCAACCCCAGCCAAATTAAGTCTGGTAAAGCTAAAGGTTTTAGTACTACTTCTAGGTAATAATCTGCACTTTTACGATAGGCAGTCCAAAGGCGATAAGTTAAGCCACTTAACGCGGTGATGAGGAATCCCAATCCTACACCTAAAAGCAACTCTCTTTGGTTCAAATCCCAAAAAAATAGAGAAAAGTTGCCAAAGTATAACGAAAGTTTGGCGACTATCAACAAAATGATTGCAGTCGCTCCCATCGCTCCAAGTACTTGGATGCGCGTCAGGTATGGAATTTCTGGCTCTTGCTTTTGTTGTTCAACCACGGGTTTTTAAGGGGAGCAGGGGGCAGGGAGCAGGGGGGCAGGGGGGCAGGGGAGCAGGGGGCAGGGGGCAGGGGAGAATAACAAACGACTAATGACTAATGACTAATGACTGCAAAGGTAATAATTTGGGGCGGAGAGCGGAGGGATTGATGCCTGCTTTGTGTGCCACTAATACACCCACTGCTTCTAAATATGAGTTTACCTGTATAGTTTTGATCCCCAACGGTTGGGGAGGAACTTTTATCAGAGTTTTATTTTCTTCTACTGTAATTATTTGGCATCGTCTTTGGCTTAAACTCAGTAAAGCACTACTACCACAAGCATTTGCAGGTGCGATCGCAGCATCCACTTCATCTACCCAAATATCTTCTTGCTGCGACCCGATTGCTCCTTTTTCTACTATAAATTGTGGGGCCCGACTTAATCCTACAAGGACGCACGGCAAAAAAGTATAGCCCAATTCTTCGGCGGCGGAACGGGGGGATAAATCAGGTTGTGGAGGTTCGCTCAAAAGGGCGGGAGAATGGGCGCAAGGAATTTGAAAGGTTCGCACTAGCAAATGGCTAATTACGGCTTCTGCACCCGCTAAAGGATCTACACCTTCACCCTGGCGGTATTTCTGTACTGCTTCCTCATCCATATCATCAGGGAAACGGGCAACAACTGCGATCGCTTCTGCCCCCGCTTTTTTAATTAATATCTCGGCTGCCCTTAACAAGCTATCTGGGTTGCCAATTGTTCCCCAACTAGCTCCCGATGCTGTAGTCCGTAATTCTACATTTAATGGGGCATCAGTAATTACATAATCTGTAAGAGTCAATCCCAGAGTTGCTCTAACTGCATCTGCTGCTTGTATATGTCGTAGCCGTAACTCTGGCTCAATTGCTTGGTCTAAAAGCAAACCTACTTTGTTGTTGCGGACTGGACGCAAACCCCAGCATCCAGAGGCGAATTTGTCAAGTCCGTAACCTTCAACATAGAAAGCGTTTGGAAGATTCCAGTATAAACTTGCACCATTAAGGACATTGGGGTGAGTAATTAGGCGATCGCAAACCTGTGATATAACTTTGGCAACAGGTAAAGCATCTCCGGCATAACCCCCAATGGCAGCCCCAACGCCTGTTGGTACGATTAAAATAGCGGTGTATGGACGCATATTGAGTTAGGAGTTATGAATCAAAAGCCATCAAATACTAACTCTTGTACAGACGCGATTCATCGCGTCTCTCTTAATCGCGTCTCTCTTAATCGCGTCTCTCTTAATCGCGTCTATCCTAACTCTGAACTGTCGTGACAACGGCCTCAACTGTAGCTTTTTGTTCGTCAGTATCCACAGAAGTAACTGCCCAACGCAGAGGTTCGCCTTGTTTCTTTAACTCTGTTTCAATTACTTCTAGTAACTCTGCGGGAGTTTCTTGTAAATCAATTTCTGCGGTAATAAAATGAGTCGTCATTTTGGTAAATCCTGTTGATTTGTAGTTTCTAGAATAGCTGATTTCATCTGCGATGAAATACTTATGTAATTTATCAGATTTAGTAATCTCAGTGAACAGTTATTCAGTTATGAATAATCATCCGATATACTGATAACTGTTCGCTGATTATTTGCCTTTGCCAAATTGTAACTGATAAACTACATCTTCCTTTTCTGTCTCCAGTTTCAAATCAGAAAGGGGTTTGGCAACACAAAGCAATACGTAACCTTGCTTTTGCAAATCTGGACTAACGCCCATACCATCAGCTTGATCCACAGTTCCCTCGCTTATTTGACCGGCGCAAGTTGTGCAGACACCTGCATTACAAGAACTCGGCAGTTCCAAACCAGCAGCTTCGGCAACTGATAAGATCGTTTCATTTTCAGGAACTTGCAAGGTATGAATTTTGCCTTGGTGATCAATTTCTACAGTGTAAATTTTGGGCATATACAAAACAAGCGTGATGCAACGGACAAATTTATTAGTTTATCTGAATTAGTTAAAAATATCCAGATATTACTATAAAAATTTAGGTAAAAGATTGATAATTATAGCAACTAATTCTGAATAAGTTATAGATTAGTAACATTATTTACTATACAATACACCAATGAATTAGTTAAATTTGCTTACTATGAATATGCGCGTAGGCGTAGCCCGCCGTAGGCATCGCGTTTCTTTAGAGACTGTATCTGTAAGTCTGCCTTTTGGCATTGGTTCGATGTCTTGGAAAGTTGACACCACACAAAAGAAGGCGGCTTGGTCGCTTTATGTAGAATTGGTGACGCGCATTGCTGTACAACCTTTGTCAGTTGACCAGGGTTTGGTACGAGAAGCGATGAACTCTCTTTATAGTTTATTTGGTACAACCCGCGAAGTTCTCAAAGCCGCCGGGCCGGATGTGGGTGCTTCTCGTGATTCAGTGGGGGGAATTGCGTTTTGGGCGAGGCATGAAAACTCATAGCATTACTGCGCTAAATATACAATAATTGATTAGCAATTTCATCTGCTGTCAAAGTATCAAGAAGGATAGCAACCCTCTCAGCAATTTCATAGGTATTTCTACGTTTAGCAATAAAAATCCCTGCATGAGTTTGACTATTAACTACATAATTTGTGTGTAATTCCTCAAAATCAAGTCGGTTATGAGTTAAAATGCAATGCCCAATGGATACAGCAAAAGCTAGTTGTGTTTGATCTGGTTCTCCTAACATTTGCTGTTCTCGTACTGTCGTTGCATCAAAACCTCTTGCTAAGAGTAAAGTAGCCACAAGAACATCTACATCTTCATCAATATAAACTTGAGCAAAAATCGTCATTTTTGATTTAATCTTGCTTTAATAGCTGGATGGACTAATTCATCAGGGACATGATTACGCTCGATATATTCATTGATTTCTGCTTGATTATCTAAGTAAAAACTCAAAGCATCAAAGACTTGCGCTAAAGTTAAATGAGGTAAGTGTAGCGGGATTTCTTCTGGTCTAATACCTAAACGCCAATTTTCAACAATTGCTCTCACAGGCGTTCTAGTTCCCTTAATAATTGGTTCACCTGATAAAATATCAGGCTGTCGGGTAACATAGCGAGAGTTTGTTGTAGTTGTCATACTGATGCAATTTTTAGCAGTATTTTTGTTAATATATCACAGACTAAATTGAATGCGATGCCTAGTTTGGGTTACACCTACGCATTTTAATTGTAAACACTGAGGAGCGATCGCCATTATTCAATAGTAAAAAAACTTGAATTATGGCTTCACTGTTACTGCAAAATGTAACCCTAAGTTATCCAACAAAGAATTTAGACTGTAAAACTCAATTTCGCCTTTATCTGATAGCATTTGGTCAAGTTTATTGTAGAGTTCCTTGACTTGAGCAGCAAGCTGATCAACTCCACCATGCGCTTCTATGACATTTTTCAGCGCCTTACTCAACATTTTTGGGTCGCCTTCTTCTAAAACAACTTCAATATAAGCTGCGGCTTCTAGTGGATTTTTTAAGTCTTGAATCAGCTTTTCATGATAGCTTGTACTTTTAGGCATAATCTCTACTCCTGTAGTCTTCCCAATATTCCTTTGCTTTGGCAATATCCTTTTCTTGAGTGCTTTTATCACCACCACACAAAAGAATAACAACTGTTGAGCCTTGCTGTCCAAAGTATATGCGATAGCCAGAACTGTAATCTATTCTCAGTTCAAAAACTCCATTACCAACTGATTTACAATCACCTAAATTACCTGCTTATACTCGGTCGAGCCTTGCTCTAATTTTAGCTTTTGCTTTTATATCGCGCAAAGAGTCAAACCACTCAGAGAAAGGATTTATACCATTAACGCTTAAATAACTCCTGATCTCCTTTGGTGAAACTTCCATCTTGAAATTTTTTCCAACTCTGCGATCGCTGTAAATCAACAATATACACTATGTATCGATGATTGCACTCACAAACAAACTTTGGTCATCAATGTTACAACGTTAAGCGTTAAGGTTATAACATTAAGTCTTAAGGTTACAACATTAAGTCTTAAAGCTAGAACATTAAGTCTTAAGGTTACAACATTAAGCCTTAGAGCTAGAACATTAAGCCTTAAGGTTGCAACATTAAGCCTTAAAGTTAAAGCGATCGCTGTTGACATAGAATATAGACCATTTGTAGGGGCACGGCAATACTGTGCCCTATTGTCTATTGCTTAAACATAATATTATTTTGCTGAAAATCAACCTTTGATGATTAAATTCCGAGAAATCACGGACATAAATAAAAACTTTTACTAAAAAAAATGCGTTTTTTGCTGAACCAAAATCCAGGCTAATTGAGACAGAATAGCTCTGTAAAGCTGTTAAAAGCGTAAATTTATGCCTCGAAGAAAACGTAGTTCCCGGATTCTAGAAAAAGCTGAGTTTAGAGTTGCCGGACTGAAAGCTATCGATCCAAATATCAATTTTGATGATACTTGCAACTTGCAAAATCTGAATCAATTAATAGACAATTTTCATAATATGCTTGATGATTATAACGCTGCTATAGCTATGATTGACTCTTCTAGAAAAAAGCTGGATGAGATGGAAAAAGCCTTAAGTCAGGTTTCAGACAAAATGCTGATGGGGGTTGGTTTCAAGTACGGCAAAAACAGTAATGAATATGAACTTGCAGGTGGCGTTCGAGACAGCGAACGTATCCGCAAAAGCAGATTGACACGCTTGAAATCTAACACAGATAAAACATCAGATGAAAATGCAATAACCGCCTAGTACCGCAAAGCGGAAGTCAAAAGTCAAAAGGCTTATAAAATCTGCTTTTAACTTTTTTAGAATGGTATCTGTAAAAATTTAAGGTGTCCAGCAGATCCCCGACTTCTTTGAGAAGTCGGGGATCTATTTCATTCTATTTCATCGCGAATGATTCAGGGCTGCTATATAATAAGACTTTGCATTAACCCAAATTTTCCGAAATCTTAAAATTGAATGACCAGGTTTATCCATGATAAATTCGCCAAAGACTATCTAGAAGAACTACTAAAAGATTACGGAGAAGTCAAGGCATCAGAAAAAGTCTCAGGAGAGATTAAAGAAATAGATGTTTTATTCACTCCTGCCAAACAGCAAAACTCTAATATAGAAATACTGGGTTTGCTAGGAAGATTTGCTCAACAGCCTGCAATAATAGAACCATACCGCAATCCAGCTTCTACCGATGAAATCTGCGACTGTATTCTCAAATTATTAGAAATCAAGGCTCTCCTACGACGAGAAGCTAAGGCAAATAAAACCAAACTTCAGGATTCAGAAATTCCCAAATTGTGGGTTCTTACACCAACCATATCTAAAACTAGATTGTCTAGCTTTGGAACTATGCAAAAAACAGGTTGGTTATCAGGAGTGCATTTTCTGCCAGATGCCTTGCGAACAGGAATTGTAGCAATACACCAACTACCGCAAATACCAGAGACATTATGGTTGAGGCTTTTAGGTAGGGGAAGTGTGCAGTCACAAGCGATTATCGAGTTGCAAGCGTTACCATTAGATCATCCATACCAAAAAGAAACTCTTGAATTAGTTTACAACTTGCGCGAAAACTTGAGAGTAAATCAAGAATTAGAAGCAGATGATAGGGAGTTAATTATGCGATTAGAGCCACTTTATCAAAGAGACAGAGAACAAGCTATACAGTCAGGAGAACAACGTCTAGTTCTACGCTTACTCAATCGCCGTATTGGTGAGATTGATACGTCATTAATCGAGCGAATTCAAGGCTTATCGCTTGAACAATTAGAGAATTTAGGAGAGGCATTGCTAGATTTTTCTAGTGTTGCTGATTTAGAAACTTGGTTAAACCAACAATCAATCTAATTCATTTCGATTAATAAAGAGTTAATTATGCGATTAGAACCACTTTATCAAAGAGACAGAGAACAAGCTGTACAGTCAGGAGAACAACGTTTAATTACACGTCAACTCAATCGCCGTATTGGTGAGATTGATACGTTATTAATCGAGCAAATTCAAGGTTTATCGATTGAACAATTAGAGAATTTAGGAGAAGCATTGCTAGACTTTTCTAGTGTTGCTGATTTAGAAACTTGGTTAAACCAACAATCAATCTAATTTATTATTACTACACCTGGCGACTAGAAATCGCGGCTATACAGACTTGTGTTGAGCATCTCGACTTCGCTCGATGGAGCCGGAGTCGAAATACGAAACCCACACTTCGACAAGCTCAGTGACCGCCTCCGTGGGTTAAAAATTCTTGATTTACTCTTAGTCCACGGAAGTGGACTTTGTTTGTGTAGTAGCGAATTCCATTCGCCCAATACTTTTTAAACTTTCAGTATAAAAAAGCTTGCTAATAACCGATTACCAGTAAGGCTTTCATCAGAAAAGTAAGCTAAACTTTTATAGCCGAGTATTGCCTAAAAATATTTCATAATTGAAGGGAGAAAATCCCAATGGAGAACATAAAAATGCTAGAACAATATCGTAAACACGTTGCCGAAAGAGCAGCACTCGGTATTCCCCCTTTACCATTGGATGCGAAGCAAACCTCAGAATTATGTGAATTACTGAAAAATCCGCCAAAGGGTCAAGAGGAGATATTATTACATTTATTGAGCGATCGCGTTTCTCCTGGTGTTGATCCAGCAGCTTATGTCAAAGCCGGATTTCTCACCGCCATTGCCAAGGAAGAAATCACCAGTCCGTTGATTGCGCCCATCGAAGCAGTGCAATTGCTGGGCACAATGATTGGTGGTTACAACGTGCAATCTTTAATCGATTTGCTGCAATTGCCCACCGTATCCGTCTCCGACTCATCTGAAACGCCTCTAGTAATGGGTGGACAAGGAAAGGAACCCATCGCCGCTTATGCTGCCAACGCCTTAAGCAAAATCCTTTTGGTGTATGATGCCTTCCACGATATTTTAGAGTTGTCTAAAACCAATCCTTTCGCCAAGCAGGTGATTGACTCCTGGGCGGAAGCTGAATGGTTTACCATGCGCCCCACTGTACCAGAAGCAATTACTGTCACCGTTTTTAAAGTTCCTGGCGAAACCAATACCGACGACTTATCACCCGCCCAAAGTGCCACAACTCGCCCAGATATTCCCTTACACGCCTTAGTAATGTTAGAGTCACGGCAACCTGGAAGCTTACAAACCATTGCCGAATTGAAGAAAAAAGGGCATCCTGTAGCTTACGTTGGGGATGTAGTTGGTACAGGTTCTTCGCGTAAATCTGCAATTAACTCAGTACTGTGGCATACAGGAAATGATATACCTTTTGTGCCAAACAAACGCGCTGGGGGTTATGTTTTAGGTGGTGCGATCGCGCCAATCTTCTTTAACACAGCAGAAGATGCCGGTGCTTTGCCTATTCAGTGCGATGTCACCAAACTCGAAACCGGCATGGTAATTACCATCCATCCCTACAAAGGCGAAATTACCAACGAAACAGGCGAAGTCATTTCCACCTTTGACCTTAAACCTGATACCATCCTCGATGAAGTCCGCGCAGGTGGACGCATCCCCCTACTTATCGGACGTACCCTCACCGACAAAACTCGTCTTGCACTTGGTTTAGAACCCAGCACCGTTTTCACCCGTCCCCAACAAGCCTTTGATACAGGTAAAGGCTACACCCTAGCACAAAAAATGGTAGGTAAAGCTTGTGGATTACCTGGTGTCCGTCCCGGCACATCCTGCGAACCCATCATTACTACCGTTGGTTCTCAAGATACCACAGGCCCCATGACCCGCGACGAATTGAAAGAACTCGCTTGTCTTGGTTTCAGTGCAGACTTAGTAATCCAAAGTTTCTGTCACACAGCAGCTTATCCCAAACCAGTAGATATCCAAACCCATCACGAACTCCCCGATTTCTTTGCATCTCGTGGTGGCGTCGCCCTTCGTCCCGGTGATGGTATCATCCACTCTTGGTTAAACCGGATGCTGTTACCCGACACCGTGGGAACTGGCGGCGACTCTCACACCCGCTTTCCCTTGGGTATTTCCTTCCCCGCTGGTTCTGGATTAGTAGCCTTTGCAGCCGCCTTGGGTGTCATGCCTTTAGATATGCCAGAGTCAGTTTTGGTAAGATTCAAAGGAGAATTGCAACCAGGTATCACCCTGCGGGATGTCGTGAATGCCATACCCTACGTAGCAATTCAAAAAGGTTTGCTGACAGCAGAGAAGCAGAATAAGAAAAACATCTTCTCCGGGCGAATTCTGGAAATAGAAGGTTTGCCAGATTTAAAAGTTGAACAAGCCTTTGAACTCACCGATGCTAGCGCCGAACGTTCTTGTGCCGGATGCACAATTAAATTGAGTGTAGAGACAATTTCTGAATATCTGCGTTCTAACGTAGCATTGCTGAAAAATATGATAGCACGGGGCTATCATGATCCGCGTACTATGTTGCGCCGTGTGGCAAAGATGGAAGAATGGTTAGCAAATCCCGTGTTATTAGAAGGCGATGCCGATGCGGAGTATGCCGAAATAATTGAAATTGATTTAAACGAAATCAAAGAACCAATTGTTGCTGCTCCCAATGACCCCGATAATGTTAAGTTATTATCGGAAGTTGCTAATGATCCAGTACAAGAAGTATTTGTCGGTTCTTGTATGACAAATATCGGTCATTATCGGGCAACAGCGAAAGTTTTGGAAGGCGCAGGTGAAGTAAAAACTCGCCTGTGGATAGCGCCACCAACCCGCATGGATGAACACCAATTAAAAGAAGAAGGTGTATACAGCGTTTTTGGGGCTGCGGGTGCTAGAACAGAAATGCCAGGATGCAGTTTGTGCATGGGTAATCAGGCGCGAGTTGCTGATGGCACAACAGTGTTTTCTACCTCTACCCGCAACTTCAATAATCGCATGGGTAAAGATGCGCGAGTATATCTTGGTTCAGCAGAATTAGCCGCAGTTTGTGCCCTGCTGGGACGGCTTCCGACAGTGCAGGAATATTTGGATATTGTGGCGAGTAGAATTGAGCCTTTTGCCGATGATTTGTATCGGTATTTGAACTTTGATCAAATTGCCGGTTTTGAGGATGAAGGGCGCGTGATTGCGTTGGAAGATATGCCAAGGCTTGAGGATATTTTGGGTATGCCTACGGCGGCAAGATAGTAAGAACTGTTATTGGCTTTAGCCTGGAGCGTTGCGAACTAAGCCCACACCTGTGGGCTTTTGTAATTTAATATAGTATTTTTTAGGGATTACTACTGAGGTCATTGCTTGAGAATGAATAATACAGCGCTTACCGCTATTATGCAATACAGTTTTTCTTCTTGCCCCTCTCCTAGCATAGTTTTCAGCTTTGAGGATGATGTACCTCATAGCTGCCGGAAGTGCTGTAATGTGAGTTTATGTCTAAATGAATAAAGCAATTTCCTACTCTTTATCAAAGAATAAAAAATGTCAATACTATTACCTTCTGAAGAAAATATTACACGGTTAAAGGTTCAACCGACCAAGGGAGAAAAGCATTTACTAGATTTCTTAAAAATCTTCTTCCAAATAATTATGAAATATACTCTCAACCCTTTTTAAATGGAGATAAGCCAGATTTTATTATCATGCGAGAGAATTACCGAGTGATGATAATAGAAGTTAAAGACTGGGATTTAGAATCTTACTACATAGATAATAATAAAAAATGGAGATTAAAGCACAACGATGCAATTATAAAATCTCCTATTGCTCAAGTAAAAACTTACAAAGACAATTTATATAATTTACACATTGAGAACTTGTTAGAGAATAAAATAGATAATCAAAAGTTTTTTGGAATTGTTTCTTGTGCGGTTTACTTCCATAATGCAAACCAAGAGAAATTAAACGATTTTTTATCAAATTCTTTATCAGATAATGACAACAGATATGTAAAAGCATTTGGAAATGACTCTATTAATATTGAAAAATTTAGAGTAATACTTAGTGAACAAGGGCTTTATAGACCATCACCACTTTTTAATGATACTATTTATAAGAGTTTCAGGCGCTTCCTTCAACCACCACTTCATACTTTAGAAGAAGGTATACCAATTCCCTTTAATCCACAACAGAAAAAATTAGTTAAGAGTGAGGTTACTCTTGGAGGTCGAAAAATTAAAGGAGTAGCTGGTTCTGGTAAAACGCAGATATTGGCACAAAGAGCAGTAAATGCTCATAAAAGAACTAACAGCAAAGTTTTAATTTTGACTTATAATATAACTCTTAAAAACTATATTCATGATAAAATTAGTGATGTGAGAGAAGAGTTTAATTGGGATAATTTTTATATAACTAATTATCACAATTTTTTAACAGCAGAATTTAATAATTTAGGACTAGAAATTAAAATACCACAAGATTTTGAGAACTGGACTAGTGAGGAGAAATCAGAGTATTTTGAAAAAAAATATTACTCTAATGAAAATATTTTTGAAGATGTAAAAGAGAAAATACAGAAGTATCAGGTAATTTTAATAGATGAACTTCAAGACTATAAGGAAGAATGGCAGAGAATCATAAGAAAATATTTTTGGGATGAAGGTGGAGAATATGTAGTGTTTGGTGATGTTAAGCAAAATATTTATGATAGACCATTAGATGAAGATAAAGGTTTTAAAGCAGTAGGTATACGTGGTGATTGGAATGAACTAACGCAATCATTTAGACTTACAACGAAGATAGCAAATATAGCTTTAAAGTTTCAAAAAGATTTTTTTAATGATAAATATGAGGTAGATAAACTTATTAAAGTTAATTCTCAGGGGAGTCTTTTCGATCTAGAAGAGTATTTTCAATATCTTTACTATGATAAATTAACAAATATAAAAAATATAGTTGATGATATCTATTCTCTAATATTTCAATTAAATAAGCATCCTAATGATATCTGCTTTTTATCACCGCAATTAGAAATACTCAAAGAAGTAGATTATTTAATCAGAAATTATAAACATGAAAATACTCAGACAATATTTGAAACGAAAGAAATGTATGAAAAGTTACAAAGCCAAAGCAAAAATCCTGAAAGTGATATAAAGAAACTTAGAGAAAACAAAAAATTAAATTTTTGGATGAATCCGGGAAATGTCAAGTTATCTACCATACATAGTTTTAAAGGTTGGGAGATAAATACACTTTTTCTTATTATTGAAGCTGGTGTTAATGATACCAGTGAACAAGAAATTTCGATAGATGAGTTGATATATACAGGAATTACAAGATGTAGACATAATCTCATAATAATTAATATTGGTAATTCTCGATATCACAGTTTCTTTAAAGAACTGATTGAGGATGATTTTTTGAAAACTTGAAAACTCGTCAAGATTATGAAATGCGATCGCACCTCCGCACTTTACACACAGACCTAACCCCCCAACCCCCTTCCCTTGTAGGGAAGGGGGAGAAATCCGGCTCCCCTCTCCGCTTCGGAGAGGGGCTGGGGGAGAGGTCAATCATAATCTAAAACTAAACACCTATTTTCACACTTTATAAATGAATAATCCAACACCCGAAGAACCCTATCCACCGAAAAAAGAGGGAACTCGCAATATTGTAATCGGCTACAAAGCAGACTTAGTTAAAGTGCAACGTGCCAAAGAACTTCGTCAGCAAATGACACCAGAAGAAAAAATACTTTGGCAACATCTTCGTGCTAATCGCCTGAATGGTTTTCACTTTCGCCGTCAACAGATTATCAATGGCTTTATCGCAGATTTCTACTGTCACTCAACTGCATTAGTGATAGAAGTAGATGGCAAAATTCATGAACAACAAGCCGAATATGATGCAGAACGGGACAAAGTTTTGTTAGCTAGGGGACTGCGTTTGTTGCGAATTAAAAATGAAGAAGTGAGACACGAACTTGATAAAGTCTTGATGCGTATTTCCACAGCTTGTTCTCAAGAGACCTAACCCCCCAACCCCCTTCCCTACGAGGGAAGGGGGAGAAATCTAGCTCCCCTCTCCGCTTCGGAGAGGGGTTGGGGGAGAGGTCAATAATGCATCTTTGTCAGATACATACATCATGTAATATCTGGGAATTTCGTTTTTGAAACTTCTCCTAAATACTTTCACTAGAAAACTTTAGTATTATCTGCCTTTCAACGCTTTTGGTGGTTAGCATAGGCATCGCCTATTTATTTCTATTTCTTAATTCCATTTTCTGCGTATTTTGTCAATACCCAAGTCCTGAATTTATTTATTTGTTGGAAGTCCCTTACCCAATAGTCAATTTGGGGTTAAAACTGGGGTAATGTAAAAGGGTCAGGGTGTTTACAAAGCAGCTGTGTTGAATAAAAATTATGTTGTCCGATCAAAGCAGATTTTATCCCATGACGACGAGGGTCTTCTGAATAAGCATAGGCTTCTATGAATTGCGATTTGATACACGGGTGTATATCCGTTAAACGGAATTTGCGCTCCTTAATACCATATATTGTCAAGTTAAGCGCTTATATCTTGCAATAGATAACTTTTACCCTCACGACTGGAGAGCAAAATCTTGGGAATAGAATTACGCAGTTTCGTATTTCTCGACAACCTGCAACCTCAACATGCAGCATATATGGGAACAGTAGCCCAAGGCTTCTTACCATTACCAGGAGATACATCACTGTGGATTGAAATCTCTCCTGGTATCGAAATTAATAAGATTACGGATATAGCCCTGAAATCTGCCTCTGTCCGTCCAGGAGTACAGGTAGTTGAACGACTCTACGGACTATTAGAAGTTCATTCTAGCTCCCAAGGCGAAACACGAGCTGCTGGTCAAGCTATTTTGGCGGCACTGGGAGTCAAAAGAGAGGAATGTCTGAAACCGCGGGTTATTTCTAGTCAGATTATCCGCAACATCGATGCTTATCAAACACAACTGATTAATCGCACGCGCCGGGGACAGCTACTACTAGCAGGTCAAACACTATATGTATTAGAAGTGGAACCTGCTGCTTATGCCGCACTGGCTGCCAATGAAGCGGAGAAAGCAGCGAGGATTAACATTCTTGAAGTTCAAGCTGTAGGTAGCTTTGGACGGCTTTACTTAGGTGGACAAGAACAGGATATTCTAGCAGGGGCGGCGGGAGCATTAACGGCCATTGAAAGTGTCGCTGGCCGGGTAAATTCTCTGGGTGGGCGTCAGGAGTAAAGGAGAGAAAATGGCAAATCGAGAGCATCTAACTTTACTCAAAGCAGGTGCAGTTACATGGATTGAGTGGAGAAAGAAAAATCCCCAGATTGAACCAGACCTCAGCAGCGCGAATCTGCAAGGCGATAATCTTAGAGGCGCAAACCTCCAAGGGGTAAACTTGAGAAAAGTGGATTTGAGTAATGCTTTACTGGTGCGAGCAAACCTCAGTGGTGCTGACCTCAGTAGTGCCAACCTCTACAAAGCCTTTTTAATTGAAGCTAACCTGAGTGCGGCTAACTTCAGTGTTGCTAACTTGAGTGGTGCTGTACTTACGCAGGCAGATTTGAGTCATGCCAATCTGATTGGAGCCGATTTGAGTCAGGTGGATCTTAGAGGTGCTGCGATCGCATATGCTAATCTGATTGGCACTGACTTAAGAGGCGCTAACTTGAAAGATGCCGATTTAGGTTCAGCAAAGCTGATGCGGACTAACCTCTCTTTTGCCAACCTCATTGAAGCTAACTTGATTGCAGCAGACCTCAGCGAAGCGAGTTTGTATGAGACGGAAATGTTGGGTGCTTATCTTTACAAAGCTGACCTTTACAAAGCTAATCTGAACAAGGCTCACCTCAGTGGTGCATACCTGTTGCGGGCTAACCTTAGTGAAGCTGACTTGAGTCAAGCAGACTTGAGTTGGACTAACCTCAGAAGCGCAAATTTAGCAGGGGCAAATCTCAGAGGAGCTAACCTTAGAGGAGCCGACATTAGGGAAGCTAACCTTAGCGGTGTAAATCTTCAGGAAGCAATTATGCCTGACGCTTCAAGGCACAATTAGTTTACAGCCGACATTTTGCAACTCAGACTGTCACAATCAGTTTTTTGGGATTTTTATGATTGTAGTTAAAGATCCCAGCCAAAACTTACTGCATTTAGAGGTTATTTGAAAAGTCTAATTTATTACTCATCGGGCGACTAGAAGTCGCGGCTATACAGGCAAAATGCACCGAACTGGGTTAAAAACTCTTGATTTTGTATTAGTCCACGGAGGTGGACAATGCTAGTGTAGTAGCGAATTCTATTCGCCCAATACTTTTCAAACATCCTCTTAAACTGAACGAAACCTCATCTATGTTGAAACCTAGAGTTTTTTAAAAGATATATTTATGTAGGTTGGGTGGAGTGAAACGCAACCCAACATTACCACCAAATTTTATGTTGGGTTACGCTATCGCTGCACCCAACCTACAAAACTACGGTTCTCAAGGTAGACGAGGTTTAATAAATATCTGGTGAAAATTAATTCTGCATTCCTCGAAATCCTTGGTAGGGACAATTCATGTAGACGCGGAGCGGCTTTCCGCATGGTATTGTCCCTACACTCATTTTTGGAGATGCCTAATAGCTAACGAACCGTTCCCCGCAATACTTCAGTATCAATGGGTTTGATCAGATAAACTAACAGCAGATTCCAAACAATTGCTGCAATCAAAGGTAGTTTGCGAATTAGCTTCACAACTTTCGGCGCAGAACTGCTCTCAATCTCTGCAATTTTCAAGTTGTAACCTGCACAGCGTTGCAGCCGTGGGAAAAACTTGGGGTGTTCAGTATTCAGCATCACCGGAAAAGCCCGTCCCGCAGTTTCATTGGTGTTGCGGACAACTTGGAAATCAAATTCTGTGGCATCAAGTCCCAGTGATTTGTAGAACCCGGAACGTTCATGAACTGTCAAGGTGTGGGTAGCAAATACTGAGAGTAAGAAAAACCGACTCCACAGCCTAGATTTCCAGGTGTTCCAAAGTTGCGGTTGAGAACGCAATAATGCTTTGAATATATCTCCGTGACGGTTTTCGTCCTGACACCAACTCTCAAAATAACGGAAGATGGGGTAAAACTCGTTTTCTGGGTGCTTTTCTAGATGTCTGAAAATAATAATGTAACGCCAGTAGCCGATTTTTTCTGAGAGGTAAACGGTGTAAAGTACCCACTCAATCGGGAAAAACGTATAGGTACGGGTTTTAGTAACAGTGGCTAAATCCAGGGAGACTTTAAAATCGCCCATTGCTTTGTTGAGAAATCCGGCGTGGCGAGCTTCATCACGCGCCATCAGTTGAAATATTTCCGCTAGCACTGGACTGCGATTTTTCAGCTTGCGGGATAATTCCTTGAATAGCAAGAAGCCAGAAAACTCAGAAATGCAAGAACGTTCCAAATACTCGATAAACGCCTGCCTTGCTTCACCACCAATGTGTTCCCAAGAATGCTCAAAGGCTTCATCACGAACAAAATGGTGGCGGTTGTAGTCTGTCCGCATTTCTGTCAACATCGCCTGCAACTCTGTTTCTTGGGCAGACAAATCCAGCTTGGCTGCGGTTTCAAAATCTGTAGTATAAAACCGGGGAGTGAGTACCGTTTCTTTACTGGGGGTTTTAATTTCTGGCTTGGGTAGAGTGTTAACCATGAGTGATGAGGCGATAAGTTAATAGTTCTATAACTATAAAGTTATGATAAATGTGATTATTTGGCTAGCCCTCTTCACAATCCTTTAGTAAACTCGGAATTTCTAAATTCTTCTTCAATCATAATTCTTTCCTCCTGCCTCCTAGCTTGAAAGTGCTGTACATGGATAGCGGGGCGTTGAGCCAGTGCTGAGTAAAAATACCAGTCTCCAATCCCTCTTTCATCCAAGGCTTTTGAAACTCGTTTCATCGGGACTGCCTTTTTCATAACACGGATACTAGCCGCGAAAGTGTAAAGGGAAAACCTTTGAAGGCTAGGGTTTAGATATTTTATTAAGTTTTTAAATTTCCCTATCTAAATCCAGTATATAGATATACAGACATATACTAATATTTGCTTAACCTTACTCAAAGTTTCAGAGGTTTTAATCTGGGGAGTCATTCCGATAATTCTCTGCAAGAGTCTAGAAATCACACAATATTGCTTTAATCTGATCAAATCACAGTAGTCTAAATAAAAATCCCCGCCACAGTGGACAGGGATAGTAGTTTTTAGCTAAGACTTGTCTTGTTAGCTAACAAAATCTTTGTGAGCAGTGACAAGCATCTGAGCTTGCCTTAACACGTTTCCGAATAAATAAATAGGAATCTGCCAAGCTGCAACGGTAACTTCTTTGACAATATCCTGTACACTAATTGCGATTAATTCATGTTCTGGTGGCTCTCCCTCAACTGCACCAGACCAAGTAAAAGCTAATAAGAAATCATCGTCTCCAGGTAAGGATGCAATCAAGCATTCTTCTGGTGTTGGCTGGCAAATAATTCCATGATCGTTTGCAAGTTCTACTAGTCTTTGAAAGTTGTTTACGTTCGTCATTTGTCCTTGGGATGTAATGTAATCTCAGTTTTAGAAAAAATCATATTTTTATCTCCAGAACTCAAGTTAGTTGCTCTATAGCATATATTACGAATTATTAATTATTCGGTCAGAGTTAGGAGTTATTGGAGTTGAATCAGGCTTAAGTCCAAAATCTTACCGCGATCGCCTGGTTCTATCAGCAACAATT
Organism: Nostoc edaphicum CCNP1411; assembly: GCF_014023275.1. NCBI lineage: Bacteria > Bacillati > Cyanobacteriota > Cyanophyceae > Nostocales > Nostocaceae > Nostoc > Nostoc edaphicum. The sequence goes on along the minus strand of NZ_CP054698.1, from coordinate 1,968,012 downwards.
GTTACTGTTTTAAAAAAAGCTAGAGTACCTACTTTTTCGGTTTACCCTATTGACATACACCTCCTTTCTTTACCATTCCAATATTGATGCCCTAATTTCACCCAGGCTGAAGCAGTGCATTTAGAATTGCAATCACTTTTGGGGGAATAGCTGTAAACCGAAGCAGAAAAAGATGCTCGTCAACATTAGATTGTTGAATCACCTTGGCATAGATATGTTCTTCTTCTGTAGCCATTTCTGCATCAATCAATAGCTTGAGTTTGAGATTACTCAAGAGTTATAAAGAATGTGGCGATCGCAATTTCGCCCCTTTTTCTGAGAGACAAATCAATGCTCCCAGAAATATTTTTCCCACTGCATGTTTTTCCTGCAAAATAGTGTATTCCACAGGTATTTATTAATTGAGAATGACCATTTCTTCATCATCTTCAGGCAAGGATAAATTATATTGACCACCAATGCCACGAATTTCACAAATTGTCACAGGGTGTTTTATCCCCTTGGGTTCTATTTGTAGTTGCCCAGCAATTTGGAGGTCAATATTAGCATCCTTACAGCTATTTTCGGAAATTAAAATCTGTCCTCCCACGGTATAAGACTCAATTCTGGCAGCCAAATTAACATGACTGCCAATAACTGTATATTGAGCGCGTTTTTGAGAACCAACATTTCCCGCCACAGCCTACAAAATATAGAGATGGTTTAATCCATTTCATATTGATAATGCCTGGGTTCTAGATTATTCAGGTGAATAAATAAAGTATTCCCAAAAGCAAGATCAGATTTTGCACGTAGAAATAATTACAAAAAATTGGATAGTTTCGGATTTAGCAGCACGACAAGCGACTTGATACACAGTTACTTTTCTTACAGTAAATTTCGTGCAACAATTAAGAATCTTTCTTATTTAAAGATATAGCCAGTTAGGGTACTGACTGTTGGAGCGTTAGCTATGCTCTCTGCGAGACGCTACGCGAACGCCTGACTTGTCAATTTTCACTGAGCATTGCATCCAGTATTTAGGTGTTCCCTTTCGGATAACTTGAAAAAGCGCTTTAGTTTCAATCATATATCAGCTTGATAATGACAGTAATTATTATTAAACTATGACAAAAATTCTTACAGATACAGATTGGCAAGAATTATGGGCAGAAAGTGAGCAAAATGGTCACGCTTCTTTTCAATCAAAGGGTTTTGAAACTATCCGTAAAGGGAAACTTCTAGATGTCTCTCATACCTATGAGTGCTGGTCAGAATTACGTAATGGACTATCTATTTCAATACATCAGGAAGAGTTTATTGATGATCTTGTGTGGGTTAGAGATATTTTTGATAAATCTCAATTTGGCTTGAGTTTTTTCCTCTCAGGAAAAGTGAGAATTGAACGCCACGGTTTAACTGACAAGACAGACGAAATAGTAGGCAGATATTATTCAGAATGTAACTGTGACATCAAAGAAACTGAATGGTGGAAAGCTGGTGAGAAGTTTTCACGAATTTATCTGAAAATTGAACCGCAGGAATTTTTTCAAAGTTTTGGTGAAGAAGAATTAGAACAGATACCAATTTCCCTGCGCCAAGCAGTGATGAATGGTAAGGTACAGCCTTACTACCAGCAAGGGGAAATCACACAGCAAATGTGGAAAGTCTTATGTAATATCCTCAAGTGTCCCTATCAAGGCTTGATGAAGCGAATGTATTTGGAAAGTCAAGCAATAGAATTGATTACGCTTCATTTTCAGCAAATTCAGGAGCAGGAGATACGTAATCATAGCTTTCCAGGGAAGAATTTGAGAGATGTTGAGAGAATTTACCAAGCTAAAGAAATTTTGTTGGGTAATCTAGAAAATCCACCCAGCCTGATAGACTTAGCACGACAAGTAGGGATAAATGAATTTAAATTGAAGCGTGGGTTTCGTCAAGTTTTCGGGACATCTGCGTTCAAATATTTGCACAACTATCGCCTGGAAAAAGCGAAACAACTTTTAGCATTAGGAGATATGAAGATTGAAGAAGTAGCATTTAGGGTAGGTTTTGACAGTCGCAGTTACTTTGCTTTAGCTTTTCGCAAAAAATTTGGATTGAATCCCAAACAATACTTTCAACATCATCACAAATCCCTCTAGCGTTCAGAAAAAATCCCTCTAGCGTTCAAAAAAAATCCCTCTAGCGTTCAAATTAGAAATCTGAATCCCTTATTGTACATAAACTACTAGTTTAGTTAAGAAATATTCCTAACAGCTTGTTGGGATAGATGGAGTGGTCTAATACCCTAACCTGTAACGGGAGAGGGGTTAAAAGTCTGATGAATATGTTGATGTGAGGGAGATTTGGTGATGAGATTAATAAAATCGCTTTCCGGGCTGATGTTTACAGCCTCATTTTTTATACTCGTAATACAGTCAGTGTTGGCTGAAACTGATGGAGTAAATTCAGTAAATGTTAGAGATAAACGCAAATTTATATCAACTATTCCCCAGTTGAGTGAGGTAGAACTTCCTCATCATGCTGGACTGTTGTTAACTCAGAACCCTGGTACAGAAATAATAGTAGAAGTTACAGGGGTACGCATCACCAAAACGGAAAAAGGTGTTGAGATAATTTTAGAAACTGCTAAAGGTGATGCTCTCAAACCTATTCAGAAGAATGAAGGCAATAAATTAATTATCGATATTCCCAATTCGCAATTGCGTTATGAGGGTGGTGATATATTTCGCCAAGAAAAACCATTTGCCGGAATTGCGGAAGTATTGGTAGTTAATCAAGATAATAATACTATCCAGGTGACAGTAACGGGGGAGACTGAACTCCCAACAGTTGAGTTATTTGATGGAGATGAAGGGCTGATTTTTGGTGTGACACCTGCTGCAACTGCAATGCAGCCACCACAGCAGCCAACAAGTGAAACACCGCAAGAGGAACCAGCAGCGCCAGCTGATGAACCGATTGAGTTGGTGGTGACAGGGGAGGAAGACAAGTATCGCGTCACGAATACCACCACCGGGACAAGAACTGATACACCTCTGCGTGACCTTCCCCAATCGATTCAGATTATTCCTCAAGAAGTGCTGCGCGATCAACGCGCCGATATTTCCAGTGCGCTTATTAATGCCCCAAGCGTCCGCACTTCATCTCCAACTAATTTTGAAACATTGCGGATACGAGTTCGAGGATTTTTTACCCAGCCTACACTAAACGGTTTCAAAGACTCTTTATCTTCTAACCTTGGGCCTGACCTTACAGGAATTGAAAGAATAGAAGTCCTGCAAGGGCCAAACTCTATTTTATTTGGTTCATCATCACCAGGGGGAACGGTTAACTTTGTGACGAAACAGCCCCTACGCGATCCTTACTACTTTGCCGAAGCAACTATTGGTAATTTTAACTTTTACCGTGGTGAAGTGGATCTGTCTGGGCCGTTAGACGATGCGAAGAAAGTACTATATCGGCTTAACGCATCATACCGAGATCAAGAGTTTTTCATTGACTCTAGCAAAGCTAGAAATCTAGTGATTGCGCCGGTAGTGAGTATTGAACTTGGAGAAAATACAAATCTAACTGTTGAAGGCATTTACAAAAACATAAAATCTGAAGGAATTAGTTTTGGCTTGCCTGCAATTGGAACAATACTTTCTAACCCTAATGGCAAAATACCCCGCGATCGCAACGTAAATGAAGGTAGCATTAACACCGAAGTTTCTAGAATTGGGTACACATTAGAGCATAAATTTAGTGAGGCTTGGTCATTTAAAAATTCATTTCAATATAGCAGGTATTATTCTCCTGATTTAGGCACTTTCCCCGTAGGGCTTTTAGATGATAATCGCACTTTGGAGAGAATCTACATAGAAGGACTCTACGATCAACGCGACTATAGGCTTTTGACCAATGTTATTGGTAAGTTTGCAACTGGCTCAATTAAACATCAATTACTATTTGGCTTTGATTTGGGCAGACAAAGTATAGATTCTAGCGGTATTGATCGAGAAATTGCTCCACTTGATTTGTTCAATCCGATTTATGGTCAGCTACCTGGTGCAATTACATTTGAATCTGATACCAATACCGTGACCGATGAGCTTGGCTTTATCGTGCAAGATCAAGTAACAATTGCAGACAATTTAAAGCTGCTACTTAGCGGTCGATTTGATAACTTCAAGCAAACTGACAAAGACTTTCTCGCAGATACAGAAACAAGTCAATCCGGGAGTGCTTTTAGTCCCCGTGTGGGCATTCTATATCAGCCAATCCCACCTATTTCTCTCTATGCTAACTACAGTCAATCATTCCAGCCAGCAATTGGTCGAGCCTTTGATGAAAGTGAATTTAAGCCAACCAAGGGGACTCAGTTTGAAATTGGAGTCAAAGCAGATTTGAATGACAGGCTTTCAACTACATTGGCGTTGTACGATATTACCCAATCGAATATTGTAACTGACGATCCAGATAACTTAGGCTTTGCTGTTCAAACTGGAGAACAGCGTAGTCAAGGAATCGAACTCAGTGTTGCGGGTGAAATTTTATCAGGATGGAACATCTTTGCTAGCTATGCTTACAACGATGCCCGCGTCACTAAAGATAATATCATTCCAGTCGGGAACCGTGCATTGCAGACAACTCCCCATGCTGCCAGCTTATGGACAACCTACGAAATTCAACGAGGAGACTTACAAGGTTTGGGCTTTGGTTTGGGACTTTTTTATGTAGGCGATCGCGCCGGAGATGCTGGAAATACATTTGAAGTACCCAGCTATTTAACAACTGATGCTGCTATCTTCTACAAGCAAGACAGATTACGTGCTGCGATCAATATCAAAAACCTCTTTAATGTGGATTATTTTGAAAATGCCTTCAATCGATTGCGAGTCTCTCCTGGTGCGCCATTTACTGTGCAGGGAACTATTTCTTGGACGTTTTAAAAAGTAAAAAGTCAGGGTTTTCATGAAGAGGTTTATACGCCGTCTCAGCTATCTGCTATGTCTGGGAATTGTGGCATTTATACTTGTTTGTGCCTGTAGCCCAAGTAACTACCAAGATGCCACATCTCCAACATCTTCAGCAGAAAATTGTCGAATCATAAAACATCCAATGGGGGAAACCTGCGTTCCACTCAATGCTCAACGAATTGTAGCTTTAGATATCCTGAGTCTTGGTGAAACCGTTGCTTTGGGTATCAAGCCAATCGCAGCAACAATATGGTCTCGGACAGAAATCAATTCCGAAGTTCCCCCTTATTTAGCAGAAAGAATCAAAGGAATTGTTTTACATAGTTATTCTACTAGCCAACCCAATTTAGAGACAATTCTGCAACTTAAGCCCGACTTAATCATTAGTCCTTCAGATCCGTCATCACGAGGGCAGTATCAGCAATTATCACAAATTGCTCCTACCGTATTAGTTCCTTGGGCAGAGATTTCACGAGATTGGAAACAACACTTAAAAGAAACCGCAAAAGTTTTTGATAAAACAGAGGTAGCTACTCAACTCTTAAATGGCTACTCTCAAAGAGTTGCAAAACTAAAACAGAGATTACAGAATAATCGTCTTCAGCCATTTCAGGCATCATTTGTATATGTTAACTCTGGAGGAGTATATCTTGGTATGAAAAAATCCTTTTCTGGCACAATTTTAAATGATATTGGGCTGCTATCTCCTCAATCATCTAATAATTTATCCTTGCCCATTTCCGAGGAAAGTTTTTCTGAAATTGATAGTGATGTTATTTTTATCGGATGTTATCAAAAAAATGATTGCTCTACTTTAGAAAAACTTCGGGGAAAACCCTTATGGTCTAAAGTTAAAGCTGTCCAAAACAAACAAGTATTTCCTGTAGATTTTCAGAGTTGGTATGGATTTGATTTTCTTGCCGCTCATGCTGTACTGGATGACATTGAGAAGTATTTAAATTAACAAACCTCTAACTCATGGAAGGAGGTCAATGAGTGTTGCTCTCTTCAGACAGTTCGGTGAGGAGGTACACCATACTCAGCACTCTTCATGCCGTGCGGTATTAGAGGTTGTTTGAAAAGTCTAAATTATTGCTTGCCTCTACGACTAGAAGTCGCGGCTACACATACAAAACCCGCCTACGCGGGTTATAAAACTCTATTTTCTGCTAGTCCACGCAGGTGGACTTAGCCTTCAAACATCCTCTTAGGGAAGGAAGAAGAAACACCCCTTTTGCTCACAATATGGCAATATATAAAGTTGTAGCTAACCGCCTACGTAGAGGTTTAACGTGGATACCATTGCAATTCCTGCTTTAAATCGGCCAGTGGATGCCACGGTAGAAATTCCCGGTTCTAAAAGTCTTACTAATCGGGCGCTGCTTGTTGCAGCTTTGGCGCAAGGTGACTCCATTTTAGAAAATGCCTTATTTAGTGAAGACAGCGAGTATTTTGCCAAATGTGTAGAGCAATTGGGTATTCCCATTACTTTGAATCCTAATCTGGCTCAGATTCAGATTGCAGGAAGGGGAGGTGAAATCCCAGCTAAACAGGCAGATTTATTTGTGGGTTTATCAGGTACTACAGCACGATTTATCTCGGCGCTGGTAGCACTGGGTAATGGCGAATATCGGCTAGATGGCGTTCCTCGGATGCGAGAACGACCGATGGGTGACATGCTGACGGTGCTGCAAACGGGTGGAGCAACAGTTAACTTTGAGGAAAACTCCGGGTTTATGCCCTACACCCTCTATAGTCAGGGATTCGCTGGCGGAAATTTTTGCTTGAAAGCCAACCAAACTAGTCAGCAACTTTCGGCATTGCTGATGATTGCGCCTTACGCTCAACAGGATACGATTTTTGAAGTTGAGGGTACGCTGGTTTCTCAGTCTTACATCAAAATGACCTGTAGCCTAATGGCAGATTTTGGTGTTGAGGTGATTCAGATTGGCGAGAATCAATTTCAGATTAAAGCTGGTCAACGTTACCAAGCTCGACATTACACAATAGAACCCGATGCGTCAAATGCCTCTTACTTTTTCGCCGCCGCCGCCGTTACGGGTGGACGGGTGCGCGTCAAACATTTGACTAAACAATCCTGTCAGGGTGATATTCTCTGGCTGAATGTTTTAGAACAGATGGGTTGCCAAATTAATGATTCCGATGATTACACTGAAGTGACGGGGCCGAAGCAATTGCAAGGCATCGACATTGATATGAATGATATATCGGATTTGGTGCAAACATTAGCAGCGATCGCACCCTTTGCCAGTTCACCGATTACCATTCGTAACGTAGAACATATTCGATATAAAGAAACCGATCGCATTAAAGCCGTGGTTACAGAGTTGCGTCGGCTAGGAGTGAAGGTTGAAGAATTCGCAGATAGATTGAAAATTGAGCCTGGCCCCATTACCCCTGCGGCGATTGAAACCTATCACGATCATCGAATGGCGATGGCTTTTGCTGTCACGGGCTTAAAGGTTCCAGGGATTGTAATTAAAGATCCTGGCTGTACAGCTAAGACCTTTCCAGATTACTTTACCCGATTCTTCCAAATGTTAGAACAATAAGAGACTGACCAAATAATACTAATTCGTAATTCGTAATTAAAGAAAGGTACAAGCACCTTGATTTATTTACGAATTATGTTGACCAGTATTTTTGTCGCGTCTGTTATACCGGGCGTTGTATATTTGCGGGATAATTTTGCTGGTTTTTAGGACGGGCAAGATGCCCGTCCCTTGTATTTACCCACTCAGTGCTGAGTGCTGAGTGCTGAGTGCTGAGTAAATTTAAGAAGTACTTAGTACTTCCGCACAGGGCGTAAAAGCCCCGCAAGAGTGTGGGCGGTCTTTCAACTCAGCACTCAGCACTTGGAACTCAGCACTCTTCATAGACTTTCAATCAGCTAGTTGTCAGCCCCTACAGCAATTTGCTGTAAACCTTTAGAAGGTGAAAGTTGTTCTCAACGTGCCGATAATTGCATCGTCGTTATCACTGTTTTGACCAGGAGAGGTCAACCAGATGACACCAGGGGTAATTGAGATGTTATCTGACACGCGATACTTGTAAAATCCTTCAATGTGATAAGGTACATCATTACCAACTAAATCTGGTCGGTTAAAGGCATAGGGTTCTGCACCAGCAAAAATACCTAAAACGTTACCTTGTTTACCGAAGTCAGGCAAGGCTATGCCAAGACCATAACTCCAAGCTTCATAATCATCATCAGCACCAAAGCCTGTGACATCGTGGTAAGAAACGAAGCCACTAACTGATAGTTTGTCGCTCGGTCGGAAGGCTGCCGATATTCCGTATGAATTACTGGAAGATCCGTCTAGGGCAGTTAAGGTGTTAGCTTGACCAGTACCTACGACACGGTTCGCGCTACCCAAACCAGCACCTGCATCAAATAAGCTACCACCTCCAGCACCATGATATCCATGAACGTAGGTAGCAGCGATCGCAAAGCGATCTCCAACACTAAAGTTCAACTGTCCCAAAGCTGCGTAGTTACCATTGAATAAACCTTGATTTATTCCAGGATTATTAGCATTTGACGCTAAGTAGCCTACAGTCAGTGAACTTGGTTTCAAAAAGCTACCACCGCTACCAAAGGGTAAAGTCAGGGCTGCACCTGCACCACCACCAATCCGATAGATGGGGCTTTCAGAAGCAAAGGTAGATAATGCACCATTACCACCATCAAAGTCCTCAAAGTAAGGATTGTTGGTGGCAGCATAATCGCTATGAATACCTCCGGTGGCCGCAAAGTAAGCTTGGGCTGGGCCTATGGGTACGTAATATGCCAGCCAGTCTATACTGACAGAGTTGCCAGTGTCACCACCAATTTGAAACGTTTGCTTGCCTTCACCAGTATCGATAGGAAGACCGGCGCTATCCAGTTGTGCAAAAGCTCCGGCATTGCTTGCTGCAAGACGAGTGTGTAAAACGTCTTTACCTGTGAAGCTGGTTTGCAAGTCTAAACGCACCCTATCTTGGAAGACAGTATTGTTAGCATCGCCAGTATTACCGCCAAAAATGTCAGTAACGGCAAAAATAGCTTCACCCACCAATTTAGTGGTAGTAGAAAACTGATTTGCTTCTAGTTCAGCAGTTCGTGCTTCTAGAGAATCTACTCGACCACGCAGAGTTGCCAATTCTGCCGAGAATTCCTCTTGCAAACGCTGGAGGGTCGCCAAATCCTGTTTTGACACCAAGTCAGCAGTTGCCGTCGCAATCAGTTCATTAACCCGATCTAAACAAGCATTCAAACCTGCGGCAAACTCATAACGAGTCAGTGCCCGGTTGCCGCGATAAGTAGAATTGGGGTATCCTGCAATACAACCGTAGCGTTCAACTAGGGATTGTAAAGCTTGGAATGCCCAATCAGTCGGCTGTACATCAGAAAACTGAGAAACTGATGTGACTTGAGACAGTGAATTCTGATTCTTGCCTTCGCTGCTGTAGCGATTAACTTGTTCTAAAACCTGATTTCCATCAGTCTTTGCTTGGGCAAATAACTGCTGATTAATTTTTGGTTGTTCTGTTTTGATTGATAGTGAAGTACCAATAGCTTCTGGTGCTTCTGTCTGAGCGTATTTTACCTTTGGATCTTCAGAAAAGCTTGCTAATTCAGTAGCTACAGCCTTAGCGGAAACCAACACCGTCACTCCCAAAACTACTGGACTTAGTACCAGAGTTTTCCACAATAGATGAGACATTTTTTATTTTCCTTTCCCAAAAAATAACCCAACTCAGTAGGTTTAAGAAAAAGAGAACAAGCAATTATTCTACTTGATTGGAAATTCTATCAGATTGTAGTGATCTAAGCTATATCTAAAAAATTTTCCTGGATAAAGAATCGTAAAGTCTTGCAGATGACTTGTTTGCCTAAAGGTGGTGTTTATCCGGGAATTTAGCTCTATTTTGTGCCATTTATGCACTTTAGCTTCTTGTTTTTAACCCTGATTTTCGATAGAGCCTTTTTATATCAAATACAGTTCAGTTAAGCATTTCTTGCTTCTCTTTGCGTCCTACCCTTCTCTTTCTGCTGACGGAGATACTGCGCGTAGCTTGCTTCCACGAAGTGGTAAGGGAAGCCACTTCATGTCCATGCGTCCTTTGCTGCTGCGGCAAGCTGCTTTGCGTCTAAGTTAAAAAAGTTGACTTTAACAAAGAGTTTTAGCTTTAACTGAACTGTATTGCTTTTTATCTTGCTAGAATGACAGATTTTCACTAGAGTTGGTCATATTTATAGAAAATTGTGAAATTGGCTGAAACTTTTACTTTGCCGCAATGAAAAAGTCATGGTTGAAAATTGATGCAGCTTTTTGAGCTAAACACAATTCACGAGTCAGACTTGAGAATATCGATTTCTTGTCTAAATTCAGAGAGATGATTTATGAGTGAGTTTACCTCCAATCCATAAATTACGAACTACGGCAAATGCTTCCTCAGATTTAGACAGTCAATTTTTCAAAACTATCAGCAGTTGTTTTTTCTAGTCCTAGAATGGGATAGATATCTGGCTCAAATGTTCCCTGAATAGTCAGAACTAAAGCGTCGATTAAGGCTTTGGCTTTCAGCAGCGTTTCTTGAAACTCCATCTCCGGGTCAGAAAGGGCTATAATTCCGCCACCGATACCGATGGAGGTTTGATGAGGAGTCAAAACAGCAGTCCGAATGACAATATTCAAATCGGCTGAACCATTCAAGCCCAAAAAGCCGATCGCTCCTGAATACACTCCCCGCGCCTCTTGTTCTAGGCGATCGATAATTTGCATGGTGCGGATTTTGGGCGCACCAGTCATCGATCCTCCGGGAAATGAAGCCTGCACACAATCCACCGCTTGTAAGTCTGAACGTAACCGCCCGCGTACTGTTGTCACCAACTGATGTACTGTTGGGTATGTTTCCACATCCATTAATTTTGGTACGTGGATGCTACCAACTTCACAGACTCGTCCCAAATCATTGCGTAACAGATCCACAATCATCAGATTTTCAGCTCGGTCTTTTTCGCTGTTGCGTAGCTTCTCACGGAGGATGAAATCGGCTTCGGGGGTTTCTCCTCGTGGTAGGGTTCCCTTAATGGGCTTAGTTTCTACCCATCCTTGGCGATCAATCTTTAGAAACCGTTCTGGAGATGAGCAGGCGATCGCTACACTCGCCGCAGGCATCGCAATTTCACCAAAGCGCAAAAATGCAGAGTAAGGAGCAGGATTGATTTTACGTAATGTCCGATAGAACGTCAATGGATCGGGGGTTGCATCGGTGTAAAGTTGATTCGTCAGGCAAACTTGATAGGTTTCCCCTTCGTGAATTTCGTCCAAGCAATGGTGAATATCTTGGATGTAATTTTGGTAAGTGCGACTCAAACGGAACTTAACTGGCTGACAATTTTCCTGGGGTAGAACTGAAGAAAGAGGATCTAAAGTTTCCAGTTGTTGTTGGATAGTATCAAACCAAGTTTCTACCGGTTCTGTTTGTCCTTTTTTGATTAATTGCAGCAAATAAAGGCACTGTTCTTGATGATCGATGGCAATCATGCGATCGGCAAGTAAGAAAATTGCGTCAGGTAATGGTGAAGAATGTACCAATGATGATCCACATTCTGCCTTGAGTTCATAGCCAAAATAGCCAACAAATCCACAGTTAAAATCAAACGGTAACTCATCAGCTTGGCAACTTCGGAGGTCAATTTCTCGTTTGAGATACTCAAAAATACTTTCGCTACGATAGGTAACACGATCTGACTGTGTAATTATGAGTTCTTGTGTTTGGGTATGGTAGCGTACCAAGAGGCTGTTTTCCCCATTCCCATCGCCCATAAATGAGAAGCGAGATAGACTGGCTTCCACGCGGCTACTGTCTAACCAAAAGGCATTTGTTGCTTGCTGAAACAAATGGACAAATATTTGTTCTGTGTTCGGGCAAATATCCAGTTTGCGCCGATGAAGTTCAAACTTCTCTTCCTGTTCTTGGCAAGGTTTATCGATAGGAGGAGTAATAAATCCAGATTCGATCCAATACTGCTTTTCTGGACTTTTTGAAGATTTTTCTATAAATTGCAGCGTTATATCTCGAAAGTTTTCTAGTAATCTTTGCCCATATTCTGTACAGATAGACTCTGGGTGAAACTGCACACCCCAAAAAGGTAGATGCCGATGACGCAATCCCATCACCAGTCCTTCTTCAGTCCAAGCAATTTTTTCTAGACACTCAGGTAGTTCATCAGCAACTAGCAACGAGTGATAGCGCACCACAGAAAAATTACTAGGAATACCTTGAAATAGTGCCGAATCATTATGATAAATTTTACTGAGTCTACCGTGTCGAACTTCTGGTGCATGAATTACTCTTCCACCATGTAGGTAGCCAATTCCTTGATGACCCAGACAAACTCCTAGCAAGGGCACATCAACGTTCTCAATTATCTGTCGGCAGATTCCAAAATCTTCTGACCTTTCTGGACGACCGGGGCCAGGTGAAATCACAATGTTGTCAAATGCAATTTCTTTTAGTTCATCCCAGGTAAGCTGATCGTTACGAATTACCATAGGCAGTTCTCCATTTACCTCAGCAATCATCTGGTAAAGATTAAAAGTATAAGAGTCATAGTTATCAATAATTAATGTTTGCATACATACTCAATTAACTACCATATAGAACATTTTTGCACTCAGAATAGCAATTCGTGAATAACAAAATTCCCGACTTATTTAATAAGTCGGGAATCTAAGCCTTTCGATTTTAAGTAATCTATAGATACAGCAGTTTTCTTTTGCATATAGTACAAAACTAGGGATTTTAAGGCAGGAACTCTTTATATCTGATGCGTGAGTCCTCCATTTTGTACCTTAGTTACTTGCAAACTGCTGTAATGATTCTGACAGTAGCACATCCTTTTCGTTATTTCCTACGCATTTATCCCTTAATCTTATCCAAAGCTAAATTCAGCTTCAAGACATTAACTCCAGGTTCGCCAAAGATGCCGAGAAAGCGACCATCGGTATTTTGAGAAATCAACGTTTCTAGTTGGGTAGGCTGAACTCCTCGCGCTTTAGCTACTCGTGCAATTTGTGCGATCGCAGCTTCGGGCGTAATATGGGGGTCAAGGCTGGAACCGGAGGTGTAGACTAAATCGCCAGTCGGCTGTACACCTGCTGTTTTCAGACGATTGAAGTCGCCTTCAACTTTTTTACTGGCGTCGGGGTCATCTTTCCCTTTGATGCGTTCCATTAATGCGGGATTACTGGGAGCCAAGTTACTAGCACCAGAAACTCCGGTTCTTAAAACTCCCGCGTCGTCCTTTTTGGGATCGGCTGTGCTGTAACTCGTGGTACTGGGACGGCTGTTAAAATAGCGATCGCTACTAAAAGGTTGACCAATCAAAGCAGAACCCACAACTTGACCTGTGCTATTTTGCAGTAGACTACCATTTGCTTGAAAGGGAAACACAATCTGCCCAATGGCAATCATCGCCAAAGGATAAATAATTGCGACTATTACCCAGAGTACCAAGGTAGAACGAATAGCTCTGCTAGCTTCACGTGCAAAACTCATTAGAATTTCTCCGGTACAAACATTACAAAAAATAGATAGATGGAAAGCCCTAGTGTCACCAGTCCCAACAGCCCCAATCCCCAAGATTGACTGCGGGAAAGTTGTTCACCAGTAGCGGCATAGACTAGAGGTGCAACTACTAGGTTGAAACACATCGCCAAGAACAAATACAGTGGTAGCTTTTGTCTACGCCATTGACACCAGATTTCGGTTATTTCTTCTAATACTTGGGATGCTGCAATCGCACGGCGGATATGAACGGGTTTCATAGTAAATTAAGACAAAGGTAGGATAATATCTATCAGTTTGATGGCAATGAAGGGAGCAACGATGCCGCCAAGACCAAAGATGAAGATGTTGCGACGTAGCAGTTGATCTGCTGTTAAAGGTAAAAACTTCACCCCTTTGAGTGCTAGCGGAATTAATGCCGGAATAATCAAAGCATTGTAAATCAGCGCCGAGACGATCGCAGATTGGGCACTCTTTAATCCCATAATATTAAGTGCGCCGATTCCAGCGGCGGCAAAGATCGTGGGAATGATCGCAAAATACTTGGCAATATCGTTAGCGATGGAGAATGTTGTCAAGGCTCCACGAGTAATTAGCAGCTGTTTACCAATCGTTACTAGGTCAATCAACTTGGTGGGATCAGAATCTAAGTCCACCATATTAGCAGCTTCTTTAGCAGCTTGCGTCCCAGAGTTCATTGCCACACCCACGTTTGCTTGAGCCAAAGCAGGCGCATCGTTAGTACCATCCCCGGTCATGGCCACCAGTTTACCCTGAGATTGTTCCGAGCGAATCACCTCAATTTTGTCTTCTGGAGTCGCTTCGGCAATGAAATCATCCACCCCGGCTTCTTGGGCAATCACCGAAGCGGTAATCCGATTATCACCCGTGAGCATGATCGTCTTAACACCCATGCGGCGGAGTTGGTCAAATCGTTCCCGCAGTCCCGGTTTGACTATATCTTTGAGGTAAATGACACCAAAAATCTCGTCATCTTGGCAGACAGCTAAGGGTGTACCACCTAACCGGGAAACTCGCTCATAAGCTGCATCTATATCATCAGGAACATCGCCGCCACGGGAACGAACAAATCCCTTAATGGCATCCACCGCCCCTTTGCGAATTTGTTTGCCATCGGGTAGATTCGTGCCACTCATCCGGGTTTTGGCGGAAAATTCCACACCTTCGGCTTTGTCAATGTTAAAGTTTACCCCAGCCTGGGACTTTTCTGCTAAAAGTACAATTGATTTGCCTTCTGGTGTTTCGTCAAACAAGCTAGCAGCTAAGGAAACTTGCGCCACATCTTTGATTGAGTGATTATTTAGCGGAATAAACTCGTCAGCCATCCGGTTTCCCAAAGTGATTGTGCCTGTCTTATCCAGCACCAAGGTATTGATGTCACCACAAGCTTCTACTGCTCGTCCAGAGGTCGCAATCACGTTAAATTGAGCAACTCTATCCATACCAGCGATGCCGATCGCACTGAGTAAACCACCGATAGTTGTCGGAATCAAAGCTACCAGTAGGGAGATAAGAATAGCAACGCTAGCACCTGCACGCAAACTGTTTCCCGCCTCAACACCAAAGGCCGTGCTGATAAAGCTGGCGATGTAGTCCACGAAGGGAGGCATAGTTGCCACTACAATCAGGAATACCTGTGTTAATACTGCCAACAATACCGTCAAAGCAATCTCGTTGGGAGTCTTGCTGCGTTCTGCCCCTTCTACCAGGGAAATCATGCGATCGATAAAGCCTTGACCAGGATCAGCACTGATACGAATTGTCAACTCATCGGAGAGTAAGCGTGTACCGCCTGTCACCGAACTGGCAATATCTGTACCAGGTTGCTTCAATACAGGGGCAGATTCCCCAGTAATCGCCGACTCATCCACCGAACCGATGCCTTTAATGACATCCCCATCGGCAGGAATCATATTATTTGCAACCACTTTTACCAAATCGCCCCGTCGCAGTTCCGTAGAATTGACTTGTTGTACAGAACCATCGGGGAGAATTTTATTAGCGATCGTATCCGATCGCGTCGATCGCAGTGAATCAGCTTGTGCTTTACCGCGTCCTTCAGCCACAGCTTCGGCAAAATTGGCAAAAACGAGAGTGAAAAAGAGAATGAAGGTAATCAACCCGTTTAACAGCCGTTGTTGGTTGACATCTGCCTGGATTGTGCCAAACAGATTTGGGTTGAGGGTAACAAGAAAGGTGACAATTGTCCCCACCCAAACAACAAACATCACTGGGTTTCTGACAGTAATTCGCGGATCAAGCTTGACAAATGACTCACGAATTGCTCTTTGGTAAAGTCCCCGCATATCTGTTTTGGGGGTATGCTTACGCGAGTCACGAGTTCCAGATGGAATACGAGGGGAGGGAGAATCAGTTGTAGTTGGCATATATTAGATTTTGGGAATGGGGCATTGGGGATTGGGGACTGGGGATTGGTAAGAAAATTAAGTTCTTAGTTCCTAGTGGTCTATCGCATTAATTTTGCTGGGCTACGAGATCCCCGACTTCTTGAAGAAGTCGGGGATCTGACCACCGCTAACATTCCCCACTCCCTAGCCAATGCCTTTGGCGATAAAAAATGCTTCACCAATGGGGCCTAATGCTAATACTGGGAAGAATGTCAGTGCGCCCAAGATTAAAATTACGCCTGCGGTAACGCCTATAAATAGTCCGGTATCAGTTCGCAATGTCCCAGTCGTATAAGGAACAGCTTGCTTACGAGACATACTATCTGCTAAAAACAGCAAACCGATGATTGGAACATAACGTCCAGCTAGTAAACTGAAGCAGGTACTTAAGTTCCACCACAAAGCGGTTAAAGTTGGTGCTGTACCTGTAGACATCGCAAAAGGTGAAGGTTGAGAATCTCCTAAACCTTCAAAGCCAGAACCGTTGTTAGCAGCAGCGGAGGCATATTCATAGATAACTTGAGCAAAGCCGTGGAAACCGGGATTGCTAATTCCTGATAGTTGATCAGGAAACGCTAGGGCGATACCTGCGGGAATCATAATTGCGATCGGGTGAACTAGCAGAAGCAAAAAACTAGCAAGGACAACCTCGCGTTTCTCAATCTTGCGTCCGAGAAATTCTGGTGTGCGTCCCACCATCAGCCCTGTGGCGAACACAGCTAGAATCAGGTAAGCGAACAAGTAAGCGGTTCCAGTACCCTGTCCACCCCAAATAATTTGCAGGAACATATTAGAAAGGGTAATAAAACCACCGTTGGGCATAAATGAGTCGTGTAAACTGTTGACTGCGCCGCACATAGTACCAGTTGTACTCGTTGCAAATAATGCAGATTGTGCCCAACCAAACCGGACTTCTTTACCTTCTAAATTCGGTTGCTGACTACCCAGCAGTGCATTCACAGCCGGATTGCCGTTGTATTCACCAATGGCAGTAACGATGATAAATATTACATAGAGAACGCCCACCATACCGTAGACTAACCAAGCTTGCTTAGTGTTATTTGCAAACAACCCATAAGTGTAGATTAGGGAAGTGGGAATCGAAAGCATCGCCACAATCTGAATCAAATTAGAAAATCCGTTGGGATTTTCAAAGGGGTGTGCTGAGTTGATGGCGAAAAAGCCGCCGCCGTTTTCCCCTAATTGCTTGATAATTTCATAATGAGCAACAGGGCCACGAGCGATCGCTTGACTGATATTCGGATCTTCCAAGGTGGGAAATACAACTACACCCGCCAGTGTTTCGGGAACGCCAGCTGCCATGAGAGCGATCGCGCCGATAATACAAATAGGCAGCAAAATTCGGGTAATCGAGCGAATCAAGTCTACATAAAAGTTGCCCAACGATCTACCAGTCAATCCCCGAATAAAGGCAATCCCCACGGCTAACCCAGTCGCCGCAGAGGTAAACATGTGATAACCAAGTCCCCACATTTGGCTGCCATAGCTCATGTAGGTTTCACCAGAATAATGCTGCTGGTTGGTGTTAGTAATAAAAGAAATAGTCGTATGCAGCACTGTATCCCAGGTTGGCGCATCTATCTTGGTTGGGTTTAATGGCAGCCATCCTTGATTCATGATGATCAAGAAAATCAGCAACCCCATTGCTAAGTTGCTGTATAGGATTGCCCGCCCATACTGCCAGCCGGTCATATTTTCTTTAGTTTTAACCCCAACCAAAGAATAAAGTACTCGCTCAACCGGATTCAAAATCGGATCGAGAAAAGTACTTTGCTCTAGGTATACACGCGCCATATAGCGCCCAAAGACTGGAGTAATTGCTACTACAATCAGTAGCGTTAATACAATTTGAATCCATCCTTCTAGCATGAGTTAATCAAACTCCAATATGAGTAAACTTGAGATATTATCTTGCTATAAATTGGAAACTTTTATGAAGTATATTGGCATCATTGTTAATCAACCTATAATTATGGGCTTGATTCGTAAATCATGAAGCTTTTTGTTCAAGAATACAAGGTATAAATTGATATTTGAACTAGGCTATAGAAGAAATATATTTCTATATATACAAGTCTTCAGAGCGTTTATCTCGATCTATATCTGCAAATATAGAAAGACAGCTAAATCCTAAACAAATAGCTATCCCAATACGGTTCGGATAAGGTTTTTTGATAACATGCCCTAGATCGCGTCTCTTTTCTTAACCGAACCGTATTGATAGCTATCCCTCTTCAATCACTCTAGGCATAGTAAAATAAAAGTAAAAAACTGAATCTTTCTGATATGAAAATATCTGAAATAGCTGATTAACCAAGTTTTTACCCCACCCTAACCCTCCCCTTGCAAAGGGGAGGGAACTAGATTTCTTTTTTCCCCCCTTTGCAAGGGGGGATTAAGGGGGGTAATTTGACTTGTGCATACACCGTAGCCTTGAAAAGGGGGGAAAAGTTTCTAAAAGTCCCCCAATTTATCGGGGAATTTAGGGGGATCTAAAACGTTTTGCTACCAAATAGAGGACTTTTCAAACAACCTCTTAGAAACTTTAGTAAAAACATGTGTTCTTTCTGCCTCCCGCCTCCTGCCTTTCTTTGTAAGCAATCAACTGGTACTCTGAAACCAAAAATGGGATAAAGCTTACATGCTGATGCCACTATAAGCCAAAATTTTTATAGACACTCACACAGGTATAGTCAAAATGGATATTAAAAATGGCTTCGTCGGTGCTATTGGCAACACACCTCTGATTCGCTTAAACAGCTTTAGCGAAGAAACAGGCTGTGAAATCCTTGCTAAAGCAGAATTCCTCAATCCCGGCGGTTCCGTCAAAGACCGCGCCGCACTTTACATTATCGAAGACGCAGAAGAGAAAGGTCTACTCAAACCTGGTGGCACTGTCGTAGAAGGAACTGCTGGTAATACTGGCATTGGACTGGCACATATTTGTAACGCCAAAGGCTACAAATGCCTAATTATTATTCCCGATACTCAGTCACAAGAAAAAATAGATGCACTGACAACACTAGGAGCAGAAGTTCGTCCCATCCCTGCTGTACCGTACAAAGACCCAAACAACTACGTCAAGCTATCTGGCAGAGTCGCTGCTGAGTTAGAAAATGCCATTTGGGCAAATCAGTTTGATAACTTAGCCAATCGCCACGCCCACTACGAAACCACAGGGCCAGAAATTTGGGCGCAGACAGATGGTAAAATAGATGCATGGACAGCTGCAACTGGTACTGGTGGTACTTATGCTGGGGTAGCGTTGTACTTGAAGGAACAAAATCCGGCAATTAAATGCGTTGTTGCCGATCCACTGGGTAGTGCACTTTATAGCTATGTCAAAACTGGCGAAATCAATATAGAAGGAAATTCCATCACCGAAGGCATCGGTAACGGTCGCGTCACAGCCAATATGGAAGGCGCACCTGCTGATGATGCCATCCAAATCGATGACCAAGAAGCTTTACGAGTAGTTTACCAACTGCTGAGAAAAGATGGGCTATTAATGGGTGGTTCAACAGGTATTAATGTTGGTGCAGCTGTTGCCCTAGCCAAGCAGTTGGGCCCAGGACATACCATTGTCACCATTTTATGTGATAGTGGTTCCCGATATCAGTCGCGAATATTCAACCCTGAATGGTTAGCCTCAAAAGGACTTTCAATAGATTAGTCATTAGTCATTAGTCACTAGTCATTAGCAAAGGACAACTGACGAATGACTAATGACAAAGGACAAATGACAAATGACAAATGACAAACATAACTCAACCATCAAACTTCCCGATAATAGATCAACCCTCTTCTCCTAGATGTGTACGGGTTTGTCAAAATCGCACCTGCAAAAAGCAAGGTGCCCTCAAGGTATTAGCAGCTTTTGCCGCTTTGCCAATCCCTGGTGTGGCGGTAACGGCTAGCAGCTGTTTAGGACAATGTGGCAATGGGCCAATGGTGCTGATATTACCCGATGAAGTCTGGTATAGCGGCGTTCAACCCGATGAAGTATCTCTACTGGTAGAACATCATTTGCTAGGTGGCCAAAGAGTCAAACAGATGCTCTATTATCGATTTCATCCCCAAAAATCAAACTAATTGAAGAAGAATACAGAATTCAATTCTGTTAGCGGTAGCGGGGCGTTTAGCCCATTCTGGCGACTGACTTCTAAATTTTGTTTTGTTAATAATATCAATGTCTGCAATCTTGTTGACTGAAGCGAGGCATCCAATGAATATCCAACAGCTGCGTCAATCCTTAAAACACAAGTGGCTGATTTACTACGATCAAAATATTTCCTGGCTGGTCAAAATGCGAATTTGGGGGACTTATGATGGTCTGCGGCGTCCTTTGTCCGGTTTTATTTTGGCAACCCTGTCTGTTTTGGAACCCCAGTTTGATGAAATACTTTCTTTTATGCTGGAACTGAATAACGATCCAGATAAAATAGTCATCGCTTTAGGTCTTAATTTCAATCCTGATGAAGAGTTACGTTTAATAAAATTAGAACATTCTATGGCTACAAGCCAAGTTGAAAGCGAGTCGCCATACCAGAAGTATTCTGAAGATAAAGATGTGTCATCGGTTGTAACTGCTAGCAAGATTGCGTCTCATTCTTTTGCTGAAACTCTAGACTCAAACTTGCCACGCGCCGATGAACCAGTGCCATCATTTACAGCTAATACTGTTACTGAGGTAGTCCGCACACGCAAACCTGAGTTGGTAGTTGCATTTGCTACTAAAACGGCTCCAGATACTCCAGTAAAAACTCCATCATCGGGTTTTATAAGCGAATATCAGCCACTACAATCACCCCTTAAACGCCTCCCTTCAGGAGCATCGCTGACAATGACCACTGAGGTTAATAGTAAAGCCAAAACTATGCCATCTCTAGTATTAGCAACAGAGGTTTCTAGCAACAGTAAACCAGTGCGTAGTCGTCAGACATCGCCACCTGGGCGACTTCCTTTAGGTGCATTTCTGGCAATTACCACCGAGATTAACAGCAACGGCAAACCAGTGCGATCGCTATCAATTACTACTGATGTTAAAAGCAACGGCAAACATCCGCATATTCAACCACAAGACGTTAAAAGCAAAGTGAATTTACCAACCACTAATGCCCGTAGTCTAGCTTCTTGGGTAGATGAATTTTGTCAAGGTACTAGATGGGACGAGAAAGACGATATTTTTATTTGAACAATCATAACAATAGATGGAACGCCAAAAAGCAATTACCACTAGAGACGCGTTAGCGCACCACGCTACGCTAACGCATCTCTATTCTTTCTTAATTACGAATATACAAATTACGGGTATTCGTGAGAAACAAACGGGATTTCTACTACTTCACCCTCAGTTTCTCCCACTTGGACTTTTAAGCCTACGCCACCAGCTTTGGTGCGAATATAACCTAGTCCAAAGTAACCATCAGCGGTTTCTGTATAACTGGTAAGTTTGCCAACCTTTTCATCTCCAACTGCGATCGCACTTCCAATTTCCGCAGGAGCACTGAGACGAATGCCAAGCAAGTGTTGCTTTACACCTTTATATGTATTTAATCGGGCGATGGTTTCTTGCCCAATATAGCAACCTTTATTAAAAGAAATTGTTTGCCACAAACCAACTTCCAGCGGATTGTAGTCATCTGTGAGTTCCGCATCTGGGGCGGGGCGACCTTGTAAGATTCGCAAAGCATTCCAGGCGCGATCGCTCATTTCTACCGCCCCAGCTTCTAACAATTTGTTCCACACCGTTGATTTATCAGTATATGGGAAAGTGAAGGTGTATCCGGGAGCAGCTAACCCGCTACCCACAGCAATCCGCACTCCTTCAGCCGGAGCGATCGTGTATACTTGATGACTACCGTAAGGTTGACCGATGAGTTCGCCAATACCTAACTTTTCTAAAACAGCGTCGCTTCCTGGGCCAATCAGGCTGAAGGTGTTGGTGTATTCTGTGATATCAGATAATTCCACCTTGTCGGCATAGAAAATATATTTATCCAGCCATTCCATGAGATATTGGCGGCGGTTGGGTGAAACCAGCAAGATTACCGCATCTTCTCGAACATAGGCGGTTGCTAAATCAATTGTTCTGGCTGTGGAAGTGACAAAAACCGTATCGCAACCTTGTCCAGGCTTGAGTATTTGGAAATTGTTAGTACTTTGGTTATGTAAAAAATTGAGGCGATCGTCGCCAGATACCTTGATGCGTCCCCAGGCGGTGCGATCGCATACTGCAACCCCAACTCTGGCGGCTTCGATAGCTGCTGCGTCTTTCTCGTCAAGTGTAGATGTTGGCATGGTGATGAGAAGTTGCCCTGTTTCAATGTTGTCGCACTGGAAATCTTAGCAAATAAGCGTTTGCGGCTTCAATCTACCTCTGGTTTTCTTCTGACGTATAATCAAATCAAAAGAAAGTGCCGAACAATAAAAACTTATGAAGCGAACTTTTACTGCAAGTATATGGCAGGAAAGTAACTGGTTTGTAGCACAGTGCTTGGAGATTGATATTGCTAGCCAGGGCGAGACTGAAACTGAGGCATTAGCTAATCTTGAAGAAGCTTTGTCACTGTATTTTGAACCACCAGTAGCTACTATTATTCCTCAAATTAAGACACTTCAGGTAGAAATAGGTGCCGCTTAAACCATTACCTTATCGTGAAGTTAAGCGTAGATTAGAGGCAGCAGGCTTTGGGGAAGTTAGCCAAAAGGGTAGTCACGTAAAGTTTGCCAAATCTACCGATGAAGGAACCCGTACTGCGATTGTGCCTCGTCATCGAGAAATTACTATTGGTACGCTGGGCAGTATTTTACGACAAGCTGGGATAAGTGTAGAAGAGTTTGAGGGTTTGTAAGGTAGGCGTAGAAGTGAAAGGGGTTATGCTTAAAGCGATCGCTTCAAAGCTTTTTATGAACTCTCTATTTATCCTTTACTGTCCAAAATTTTGAAAATAGCTTCGCGGCTGACAGTTTCAGTATTTTCACCTTCTTTAATAGCCCTTTCTAAGGCTATATCTTGCCGCAAACTCTGCCCAATGTAAAACTTGAGTAATGCATCAAGTGTCATGTCACGATTAGCTGCTACTTTTTCGAGCGATCGCAATGTATCTGTTGGTATCTTTATTGATACTGTTTCTGTAGCACGGGGTCTTAAGTGTAGTTCTAGTTCTTCTTCAGGCTTGTTCATATAGCTGGATGGGCAGAAATAATGCGTATTCACCTAATATTTTGTATATAAAATGCGTTTTATATATTAATGTTTATCCATTAAAATTTTTCCAAAATAACTAAGAAAGTCTTGCAGGGCTTCCTTTAAATTAATGGATACCTTCCACATATTCCACTTCTCATCAAAACGCTCATCGGAATTAACTACTAAGTAAGCGTTAGCATCACTCAAAGTTTCGGGGTTAAATTCCTCTAAGGTGATGCTGGAGATAGCAATGTATCTGCGCTCGTATTCTTTATAAGCATTCATAGCGAAGGATATTACATCAATTGGAGGATCTTTCTTATAACGTCGTGTATTTATGCAACAATCGCCCACTGTTTTACCTTCAACTTGCAAGATTTGCCAATAATTAAGATGGAGTGATTCTAAAAAAATATCTTTTTTACTAGGTAATACCCAAAACCTTCCCTTTATAAAAAGGTCTATATCTTCTAAGACATCAGTGTATTCCCAATACTTCAGATTGAGTAAATGTGGTTCTAAAATATCTAAGGGTATAGAAATAGATAAATTCTCTTTCTGTTTTGATAAAATTAGTTGATAAGGATTACTTCCATTTTCAAGATTTTTAAGTCGATAGCCTACATCTTGCGATGTCTTGCTCATCTTAAACTTTTGCTCAAATCCGAGCGCCTCAAGTATATTGATAGCCAAAAACATCAATTCCTCTCCAGACTCTTCTACAATTTCGTCATCTGACAAAGCTAAAGAAGTCACGCCATCATAGTTTATCTTTTGCGGTTGGTTGCTAGCTTCATTGGTAATAGCAAGAGAGCAATTACTTACCCACTCAGGTTTGTACTTGAGAAATAAATCCTTTAACTTGTCTCTTAAAGGGCGATCGCCTGGAAATTCGCTTTTAATACCAAAATCCTTATATACATTTGAGATTTGCTTGCGTACAGTTCCTTCTGCACGTCCCCTAGACTGAGCAATCTCATCATTAGTGTATCCAGCCAGCAACAATTTCAACACCTCTACTTTGCGAGATGCTTTCCTTAGCTTTTCCAGAGCTTCATTAAACTGCGGACTATTCATACTTTTCAGAATACCGCATTTTCTTTAATCTGCGTACTTTGCGTATTGCGCGTATTCAGATTTGCTTTATGGGTGTCCATTGCTTTGCGTATCTGCGTAATGAGCATCATATACACAGAAGCGTTTGAGTGAACCAATGGAAAATGATTCTAGATTTGTCCAATTAGAAATACCAGGAATTGAGCAATTTCTTATCCAAAAAAAAACTGTCTCAGAAACAACCAAGATGACTCTACAAGCTATTACAGATATTTCGGTTAAAAGTCCAGATAATCAAATCACATTCCATCAATTAGCAATACCAGGGATAGAAGAATTTATCGCCAAATTGAAAACACAGTCAGAATCTAACAACTCAATTGACTACATCCGCATGAGTGAAGATTTTGCTGCTTGAAGAAAAAGCGTAGGCGCAGCCCAACTTAGGCATCACCTTACCTGATTAGCCCACGCAGGTGGGCTTTGTTCGTATAGCCCCAGAATTCATTCTGAGGCATTTATATTTATTACCCTTCTGGCAATTTAGCAAACGCCTGTTCAACTAACTCTTTTGACTTAGCATCCAAACGCAACCAATCCACTTCACCAAGTTCATCAATTAAACTAGTATCAATATCAGCAGATTCCTTCTGTGGGGTGTATTCAAAAAAACACACCTGATAACACAGTTCCCACAAATCGATACTTGCTTCTTGCTGTTGACGCTGCAAACGTAGATGATATCCTGGATGGGGCATCGGCAGACGAGTCAGAGTCTTTCTGATTTCATCTGCTTCTTGGGGCGTTGCAGTTTCCATTGCTTGCAACAGTTCAGTCACCAATGCTTTGATTTCATCAGTGGTGCTAGGCGGCCAAATCAGGACATCATGGTAAGTTCCCGTCCAGGGAGATTCATCAAGCAGCTTGCGGATGTTGTCGATAACGCGAATGAAAGCAGGTTGCATGAGGATTTCAGCCTGCTGCCATGCAACTGGATTTGTTATTTTAGGTGGCATTGGTAATAAACAGGGGCACTAAAAGAAAAATAAACAGTCTGCGTTTATTAAAAAGCTGCGTTTTTAATCTAAATCTTTTCTCAAGATAGCGGATTTCATTGAAGAAAATTTGGAGATATTTATTACCAGCTGGAAAATTAGGTAATAACTCTGGGGAGGGAATATGATAGGCAAGCTACTAGACCATCGTTACCAAGTAATTCGAGTCCTCGCGATGGGAGGATTTGGTCAAACATACATTGCCCAAGATACTCGGCGGCCCGGCAACCCTATTTGCGTTGTCAAGCACCTCAAACCCGGAACTGACCCCAGAGTTTTTGATACTGCTAAACGCCTGTTCAACAGCGAAGCCGAAACCTTAGAAAAACTAGGGAACCATGACCAAATACCCAGGCTACTAGCATATTTTGACGAAAACCAAGAATTCTATTTAGTACAAGAATATATTGAAGGACATACCCTAGCTGAGGAACTTATACCTGGTAAGCGCTGGAATGAAAGCCAAGTGATTCAACTGTTGCAGGAAGTTCTGGAAATTCTCGAATTTGTCCATCGCCAAGGCGTGATTCACCGCGATATCAAACCGGATAATATTATCCGTCGCGCCTCAGATAATAAGTTCGTTTTAGTTGATTTTGGAGCAGTAAAGCAACTGCGTACACAGATGGTAACAGTGGGCGGACAACCCTCTGCCACAGTCGTTATCGGTACTCCTGGCTATATGCCCACAGAACAAGGGCAAGGTAAACCCCGTCCCAACAGCGACATCTATTCCCTTGGCATCATTGCCATTCAAGCACTAACAGGATTACAGCCAACAGAATTGCAAGAAGACCCAGAAACGGGGGAAATCATCTGGCGTCATTCAGTAACCGTAAACCATCGACTGGCGGCAGTGTTATCCAAGATGGTGCGTTATCACTTCAAAGACCGCTACCAAAACGCTACAGAAGCACTGCAAGCCTGTAAAGATGCGATTAATCCTGTACCTACACTTTCCACACCTCAAGAAGCCGCCAAAAATTCTAGTTACCAAGCAGGCAAATCTCAGCCTCAAGTATCTCGGCTGCAAACTGTTGCAGTTGCACCAGCAAATCCTGTCCCCGCGAAACCTGCGCGTAAAGACTCTAGTAAATCCGACCCCTGGCCGATATTAATTGGCATATTATTAGCGGGTGGTGCGGCTGCCTTGGTAGCAAATGTATATCCAAATGTAAAAAATTTAGCTTTAAATCTTACAGGTAAGGATACCGCCTTAGCAAACAAATGCTCGGCTGTTGTCGTCGGAAATTCTAATATTCGTTCTGAACCTAGTTCGATAAATTCTGATAATGTTTTGCAAACAGTTGCTGATAACACCAATTTCGAGGTGACTGGCAAGCGGACAAGACGAGGTTGGATAGAAGTTAAACTTAAATCTGGTCGTTTGGCTTGGGCACACTCGGAGGTGATCACCAAT
The DNA here is from genome assembly GCF_014023275.1 of Nostoc edaphicum CCNP1411. NCBI lineage: Bacteria > Bacillati > Cyanobacteriota > Cyanophyceae > Nostocales > Nostocaceae > Nostoc > Nostoc edaphicum. The sequence continues at coordinate 1,941,313 of NZ_CP054698.1, read as the reverse complement.
AATCAAGAATGGGGTTCTTGCCTACGCGACAAGGGCATTGCAACTAAGATTGTAGATGATAGTACCCTGATTGCGACTCGAACAATTCCCAAGGCAAAACCAAAATCGAGAAATGTAGTAACTCCATTACCAGAAAAGCCAAAAGGGTCAACTGATGATGGTGGGAAATCAGAACGATCGCAGCCTAGTGATAACAGTGCCAATATTATAGAACAAGCCAGAAAGAAGTACGAATCAGGAGATATAGTGGGAGCGATCGCACTTTTAAGATCGATTCCGGCAAATGCTGCTTCTGGTATCCAAGAGACAGGCAAAATGATTGCCCAGTGGCAGGAAGATTGGGCGAAAGCCGAGGCGTTATCTAATGAGATCAACAAAGCAATAGATGATGGTAAATGGGATAAAGTTTTAGATTATAGAAACCATCCAGAAAAATTGCCTAATACTCAATATTGGCGAAACAAAATAGAACCATTATTTAAACAAGCGGCCGAAAATCTAGCAAAACAGGCACTACCGAAAGTAGAAAATCAAGGTAATCAGAAGAGTACCGAACAAAAACTTCCTGATCCTAACCAACCTGCCACTACAGAGAGTCCTAATGCTACAGAAACTCCTCAAAGTGGTTTTTAACAGTTACGAGTGCTAAGTGAAGAAAGAGTACTCAGCAATGATGTATGCGGGTATTAGCCCCGCTCCCGCTAACGTAACTCAGCACTCTTCATACTTTCAAATTACAATAAACCTCGTTTTCCATTGGGGCGCACAGTCATCCAATTTGTTTTTGCTAGTGCTAGCTGCTCATCAGAAATTTTGGCACTGGTGAGATTAGCACCACACAAATTAGCTCCTCGGAGGTTAGCATTGCTAAGATAAGCATTGCTGAGGTCTGCACCTCGCAGGTCTGCTCCTTCTAAATCAGCATGGTTAAAGTATGCTTTGGTCAAATTAGCATCTTTAAGATTTGCTCGAGTGAGACTGGCTCTGCCAAAGTCACTATTGTGAAGATTAGCTCCCTGAAGATTGGTTTTTTGCAATTGAGCAGAATGGAAATTTGTTTGGGATAAGTCAGCCCCTTGCAGATTCAGCAAATTTAAATTGTGTAGGGCAAAATCCCGTCTTCCCTTCAGATAGGCTGTTAATAAACTTTGAGTATCTAACTTCCGCTCAACTCTAGAATTTTGAACTTGTGAACCATTACTGTTGCTGTTAGCTAAAGTGGTTGATTTGACCATTCCAGAACCCTGGTGCAATCCACCCGCTTCTGCTGCCTTGGCTCGTCTAGCGCGAATTGCTGCCGCTACCTGCGCTACTCCTGTATTGCTAACACCAGTAGAAGGGTGATTAGATAAAACAGCAGAATTTTCCAGGTAGCTGTGTGTTCGCTCTTTAGAACTATTATCAGATTTAATCAGTAAACCCTTGGCTAAACTATCTAAATAGGGTTCTATTTCCAAGGCTCTGAGAACTTCTGCCGCTGACTGATAGCGACTACGTACAGACACGTCTAACATTTTTCGCAAGACATTGCTCAAGTGGTCACTCACTTGCACAAGCTGCTCCCACATCATCTCGCCAGTGTTGGGATTGTAATCTAAATCTTTAGGAGTTTTGCTAGTCAGTAAATAAATGCATGTCACCCCCAGTGCATAAATGTCACTGGCGTAGACTGGACGCATAGCCATTTGCTCTGGAGGTGCAAAACCAGGAGTACCAATGGCATAAGCAGTTAATGCTGTCTGTCCTGATGGACTTGCCGCACCTTGACTGATTTGGTTTTTGACGGCACCAAAGTCAATGAGTACCATTCTGGCATCTTGAGTGCGGCGAATTAAGTTGGCTGGCTTGATATCACGGTGAATCACCTTTTGCTCGTGGATGTATTGGAGAAGTGGCAAAACTTCGCTCAAAAATTGTTTGACTCCAGTTTCGCTCAAGATGCCGTTAAGTTTGACCTCCTCCTGCAAGGTATCACCACTGATGTATTCTTGAACTAAGTAGAATTGCTCATGATCTTCAAAATAATCTAACAATCTTGGTACTTGGGGATGATTGCCAATCTTACCTAGAGTTTTGGCTTCTCGCTCAAAGAGTTCTCTGGCCATCTGTAAAACGTGTGGGGCGCTTCCTGATGGGCGTAATTGTTTGATTACGCAACTCGGTTCTCCTGGTAGGCCTTGATCATTGGCTAAGAAGGTTGCTCCAAAGCCACCCTGACCTAATGGTTTGATCACCTGGTAGCGATCGCGCAACAGTAGTTGCGAGCCACAAGACTGACACCTTTGGCTATATGCCAAATTTTCTGGATTGGGACAGGTAGGATTTAAGCAGTAGCTCATGCACTCTCAACTCGCTGCACGAATAATCACGGGGAGTGTTATACTCCCTTTCAATTATTTAGATATTAATCAACTCCTGCCAGGTCATTTTTGCTGGAAATCCTTTGAAGAGTTGCTAAAGTTTAGCTAATATTACGTAAAGTGACTGCTAGAACAAGATAATTTATTATACTTACACGGATAAATTTGGAGGGCAGTGCCCAATGCCAGTTGCTTTACTTGGAGAAACCCCAAGACCACACTGGCTCTCCGACAGAAAATCACTGTAGGATTTTGGATGCCCAAATTTGGAGGCAATTTAGCTAGCTTTCATGTTTACACTAATCAATTGTTCGATAAGGGCAAAAACATCACTACGGCTGAGTTTCTCTTTACCATTAGCAAGGGCGTCAAGAGTTCCATTAGCCAAGGTTAAGGGAATTTGGCAAAAATCTAAGGCTGGGCCAGTAGGAAGGTCTTTAGTATAAGCTTCTGCCAGGGCTAGATTGCGCCGGGCATACTCTTGCATATTTTCTACATTCCAACCCTCTGGGAAGAATTCTACCCCACGCCCCAAATCTTCAGTATGGTTACGCAGGATATTAACTGCTTGTAAGCCCCGACCAAATCCAATTGCCTGGGTACGGTTCGTTTGTGTTCCATCGTACCAAGCCCATAAGTCCGAAAGTAACAATCCCACTGCACCTGCAACCCCAAAGGTATAACGATCCAAATCGGCTTCGGTGTAAATTTTCCAGTTTCTTTCTGCCCAATAAGCCATCCGGTCTGCCATTGCAGCAGTGGCATCCCAAATTCGAGGTGCAATGGTGTCTGGTGCTAGCAGCGACCATTCTCTAATGCTCAAAGTGACTTCTTCTAATGAATTCTCATACCCACTAAATCCTGCAAAGAAAGCATCTACCGCGAAGCCATCAACCCCTGCCTGTAATGTCAGGCTAATGCTTCTTAATAACTTCGCTTTAGTAACATTATCTAATTCAGGATGATCTTCAATTTCATCAATGGCACGCATACACAAATATGCTGATGCTACTGCTTCTTGCAATCCTGGCGGTAAAAGACTAATTGGTATATAAAAAGTTCGGCTAGTTTCTTTGAGGATTTGCAATGCATCTCTACGTAAATTCATGTTTTCACTCCCCGCTTGATTTTTGCACCACATGAAGTTTGCAGTTTTTTGATGATACTGGATATAGTTTTGACTAAACCTTAAAAACTATAGACTATAAGATACGCTAGTATTTCATCTAAAAATTAATAGTTTTGGTGTTGCAATTAACAAAAGTCTCAAATTGATCAAAGTCTAGTCCAGTATATAGGTTTTTGGTTGCAAAAATGTGTGAGGTGTCGTTTGATATAGCTTTCATAAACTTTTAATATAGATATAAAGAATTATGGTAATATTTGGTTGAATATCACAAAATTTTTCCATGAGCAAACATGCATTTTATGGATTTGAAAGCGTTTAAAGTCTGCGTTAATCTGACTAAAAAAGTGTAATTATTGTATATATAAAGACAATTTAAGAACAGATGACAACGAATAACAGCATTTGTACGCACTTTTAGATGCGAACAGCTGTTTTCCGAAGAATTAAGGTAAGTTAAATTGGACACAGAGGGCTGCGACGGTCTACGTCTACGCTAATCAGATATTGACCATAACCCATAACCATAAGTTCCCGTATATTTACTACATTGACAATAAAAAAGTGGGCTGTTTTCCCACTCAACAAAAAGTTTCTGAATATTTTTACATACGAACTGATGCCACCAAAGGAATTAAGGGTTTAACAAGAGAGGCAGGAGGCAGGAGGAATAGAAGAATATTTTCCTCTGTCTCCTGCGGCAACCCTATGGTGTACACACAAGTCTGAAATAGCTGATTAACCAGCGTTTTACCCCACCCTAACCCTTCCCTTGCAAAGGCTACGGTGTATACACAAGTCTGAAATAGTTTGCTCACCTGTTTTTTCGCGTCATTTTTACCCCACCCTAACCCTCCCCGATGCATTGGGGAGGGAACTAGATTTCTTTTTTCCCCCCAATGCATTGGGGGACTAAGGGGGGAATTCGACTTGTGTGTATACCGTAGTCTGCGGCAACCAGAGGGAACAACGGTCTAAGTCCCTCACCAAAATCTTTGCCTACTTCATTTATTTTCCATTGGTGTTAGTCCATTAATGGCTGGCCCGTTGATTACCTGTCCCTGCGTATTAAACCGCGAACCGTGACACGGGCAATCCCAGGTTTTTTCTGAGGAATTCCAGGCGACGATACAATTGAGGTGAGTACAGATTGCAGAATGTTCGTGCAATGTACCGTTTTCGTCTCGATAGGCTGCGACTTTTGTCAAACCACGCCGCACGACTGCACCTGTACCGGGAGTGACTTTTTCGACGGAATCAACATCCCCTGGTGTCACCCACTCTAAATACTGGGTAGCAACGTTAATATTCTCAGATATAAAATCACCTACTCCACTAATTCTCGCACGCGATGGGTCATAAAGCTCTGCCCAGGTATTCTTTCGCCCTAAAATCAAATCTGTTAAGAGTATGCCCGCGATCGTCCCGTGGGTCATTCCTATGCCTGTATCACCGGTGACGATGTAGACGTTTTCCTCGTCAAAGGGGTTTTTGCCAATGTAGGCTATACCATCATCAGAATTCATTACCTGACCTGACCAGCGAAATAAAACTTCCTGTGCCATCGGGAAACGTTCTCGCGTCCATGTCTCGAGTTTGGCATATCGTGAGGAGGCATTGTCAGCTTGTCCGGTTTTGTGGTCTTCGCCGCCAACAATTAATACATCATACTGTTCGTCAATGCTTTGGGTTCGCACGTAGTGGTAAGGATCGAGGGTATCCCAGTAAAGCGCTTTAAAAACAGAATCACGAGGCACTTTTGCACCGATGACAAAAGTCATATATGGAGCCTGCTTAAAGTGCATAGTAGCCAAGTTACTGATTGGTGAGTTGGTGGCTACTACCACAGCATCAGCTGTTACAACTTTACCACTGCTCGTCTCAACGCGGGCGGGTAAACCACCTTTGATTTTTTCTACGTGTGTTCCTGTGTAAATTCTACCGCCACGGCGTTGAATGGCTTCTGCAAGCCCACTTAGATACTTCAGCGGGTCAAATTGCCCTTGTTGGGGAAAGCGTAGACACGCTCCTGTATCAAAATCAGTCAGCGGCGCTTTTTTCACCATTTCTACATCAGTAAGTCCAGCTTGGTGTACTGCTTCTAACTCCTGCTGAATCTCATCTATTGATTTTAGGTCTGGGGGAAAAAGATAGCCGTCAAGTCGCTCAAAGTCACAGTTAATGTTTTCTTGAGTTGCGATCGCCTCTATAGTATTAATTGCTGTTGTATGACTTTGGGCAACAAGTTTTACACCTTCTTTACCGTGCATTTGCTCCAGTTCGTGGTAAGGATAACTTAGCACGTTCGATAGGTGTGCTGTTGTTCTTGCCGTTTGACCGCCACCAATGGGGCCATCATCTAACACGACTACTGACTTACCTTGGCAGGTTAACATATAGGCAGTTGACATCCCCGCTATCCCAGCACCGACAACGCACACATCTGCATGAGTATTTTCGGTAAGCACAAGTTGATCTGGGACTTCTGCCGTTGTCATCCAAATAGAAATAGTTTTACCAGAGTCGTTTCGCATATTCTTATAGAGTCTCAAGCCAAATTTAGTGACTGGAAAGAAAGTTTTAGGGATAAGGGCGATGGCAAGGTAATAGGATTTATGCACAAGATATCTCTCAACTCCTTAACAAGTTGGATCTAGAGAGTCATCCTTTTTTAAGGCTTGGTTGAGGGAGCGATTTTTCAGATTTTCAGTGTGTAGGTATTGACTAAAAAGGAAAGAGAAATGAAAAATATTTTCGCGTTTTCCTTTTTTGTTGTGCCTCAATATACTTTACAATCCTTGCTAAAACTAAGTTAAGATGTGTATTCCAGCTTGTTGTTTTGTAAGTCTAAACTATTATTTATAAATAAAGTATCTGTAGCATGATAGACATTAAAAATATACTTTATTGGGGATGAAGCTAGCAAAAAAATGTACTATGAAAAGAGGTGAGATTCTTCTATAATTTCTTTAAATTTTGATTAAGCATGAATTATCAATATTGATGAAGCTATTAGCTTGTAGTGCTAATCCCAGATTATGGTGAGAGATTTCAACGTTAGGGTCGAGGCGTAAGGCTTTTTGGTAGGCGGCGATCGCCTTTGATTTCTTGCTCAGGGATAATTGTGCGATCGCAATTGCCCAATTCTCAAAGTCAACAAAGCGATACCTGCGGCGGATTGCGCCAACGCCTTTTTAACTCGGCAGTTCGTGTTCAAAGGTGCAAGCTTGGAGTTCAGAGGTGGAATGATGAGGTTGTGAAGGGGAGCGTAGAACCACAGGATCGCACATTGCCTCAATGCAATCCTTGATACAGGGTACATTATTAGTTAGGTCAATTTTTCTGCTGCGCGTCCAAGCAGCAACTCGTCGTCAGGCATCGCCTCCATAAAACCCCAAATGACTAACGAAGAACTGCTGAAAATTATTGAACAAGCTGTCAGAGACAAGGTGACAAAATTAGACCTTTCTGGCAAAGGCTTAACAACGCTGCCACCGGAAATAGGACAACTCACCAACCTGCGATCGATTGACCTCACCTCCAATAAACTAAGGAGTTTACCACCGGAAATTGGACAACTGACTAAGCTGCAATCGCTCGACCTCGGCAGTAATCAAGTCAGCTGTCTGCCACCGAAAATTGTCCAACTCACCAACCTACAATTGCTCGACCTCAGCAGTAATCAACTGAGCAGTCTGCCACCGGAAATTGTCCAACTCACCAACCTGCGATCGCTCAACCTCACTTGGAATCAAGTGAGCAGTTTGCCCCCGGAAATAGGACAACTCACCAAACTGGAATTGCTTTTCCTTACCTGGAATAAACTGAGCAGTCTACCATCGGAAATAGTCGAACTCACCAACCTGCAAACCCTCGACCTCAGCATTAATCAACTGAGTAGTCTGCCACCGGAAATCGTCGAACTCATTAACTTGCAATCGTTGTCCCTTGGTATGAATAAACTGAGCAGTCTGCCACCGGAAGTCGTCGAACTCACCAACCTGCAAACCCTCGACCTCACCTGGAATAAACTGAGCAGTCTGCCGCCGGAAATAATCAAACTCACCAACCTCCAAACACTCAACCTCAGCAGAAATCAACTGAGCAGTCTGCCGCCGGAAATAGTCAAACTCACCAACCTGCAAACCCTCAACCTCAGTGACAATAAACTGAGCAGTCTGCCACCGGAAATAATCGAACTCACCAACCTGCAAACCCTCAACCTCAGTGACAATCAACTAAGCAGTCTGCCGTCGGAAATTAGGCAACAGCCAAATCTGAACAAGCTGGATCTTCGTAGTAACCCAGTCCCCATTCCACCTGAGATTTTGGGGTCAAAAGATTTAAAACAAGATCCAGGCGATGTGAATGAAATTCTCGATTTCTATTTTCGAGTGCAAGATCCAGCCGAAACCGAACCATTCTACGAAGCAAAATTCTTGATTGTTGGCGAAGGGGGAGCCGGCAAAACGTCTTTAGCTAAGAAAATCAAGGATGAAAACTATAAACTACAGCCAGATGAAAAATCAACCGAAGGCATTGAAGTGATCCAATGGCACTTTACACTGCCCAATGGCAAAGATTTTCGCGTCAACATCTGGGATTTTGGCGGTCAGGAAATCTACCACCAAACCCATCAGTTTTTCCTCAGCAAGCGTTCTCTCTATGCTTTAGTTGCTGACACTCGCAAAGAAAACACTGATTTTTACTGGTGGCTGAAGGTTGTCGAACTTTTGAGCGACAAAAGCCCAGTTTTTATTATCAAAAACGAAAAACAAGACCGTCAGTGCGAAGTTGATGGAGGACAGTTACGAGGAGAATTCAGCAATCTGGAGAAAATACTGGCAACCAATTTAGATACTAATCGCGGTTTAGCGGAGATTAAAGACGCTATTCAGCTATACATCAGCAATCTTGACCATATTGGTACACCTCTACCAAAACTCTGGGTAAGAGTCAGAGCAGCGTTAGAGAACTATTCCCGAAATTACATTAGCTTTGCAGAATACTGTAACCTTTGCCAACTCAATAATTTAACTGACCGTAAAGATATGCTGCGCTTAAGCAGCTATCTCCATGACCTTGGCGTTTGCCTCCATTTTCAAGACGATTCTACACTCAAACACTACGTCATCCTAAAACCGGAATGGGGTACAACTGCTGTTTACAAAGTTTTAGATAATCAAACTGTCAAGCAAAATCTAGGTTGTTTTACCAAAGAAGGCCTCGAAGATGTTTGGAAACGTAGCGAATATGCTGATATGCACGATGAACTACTTCAATTAATGATGCGATTCAAGCTTTGCTACAAAATTCCTGGTCGCCGTGACACCTATATTGCGCCTCAATTACTTTCCATTGAAAAAGCTGAATATACCTGGGACGATCGCAATAACCTAATCCTGCGCTACACCTATACATTCATGCCCAAAGGCATCCTCACCCACTTTATTGTCGAAACGCATCCTTGGATTGAACAGCAAAAACTCGTTTGGAAAAGCGGTGTTGTTCTCAACAAAGACCAAACTCGTGCTGAAATCATTGAAAAATACAATCAACGGGAAATTCAAATCCGTGTAGCCGGAAACCGCAAAAAAGAATTAATGGCTGTTGTCACTCATGAACTCGAAAAAATCCACAACTCTTACGAACGTTTGCAATATCAAACTTTAGTTCCTTGTAATTGCGAGACTTGCAAAAATCTGCCCACACCTTATTCCTATTCTCTAGAGAAACTCAACAAACGCTTGAGCGATCGCCGTTACCAAATTGAGTGCGAAAACAGCTATGAAATGGTAGATGTCCGCAGGTTAATTGATGATGTTATGTTTCAAGCCATTAAAACAGATGGGGAACTCAACCCCCAAGTTGCACAGTTGCAAAGCGAACTGGAGCAAGAGAGAAATGAATCATTGACCCATCGTTTACGAGATAGTGAAGAAGAACAAAAAAAGATCGTGAATAGTCACTCTGCAATGGAATTCGAGAAGGAAATTTTCATCTCTTATGCTTGGGGGGGAGAAAGTGAGCAATTTGTCAATAAACTAGATGGGACTTTCCAGGCAAAAGGAATCAAAATTATCCGTGATAAACGCGATTTGGGCTACAAAGGATTAATTAAAGTCTTCATGGAACGGATTGGACGGGGTAAATGTGCGATCGTAGTTATTAGTGACAAGTATTTAAAATCTCCCAATTGCATGTTTGAGCTAGTGCAAATTGCTAAGAATGGTGAATTTTATAATCGAATTTTCCCGATTGTGTTGTCGGATGCTCAAATTTATAACCCTATTGCAAGACTTCAATATATTAAGCATTGGGAAGACAAAATTAAAGAATTAGATGAAGGGATGAGAAGCGTTAGTGCAGCGAATTTGCAAGGATTTCGTGAGGAAATTGACCAATACACCGAGATTCGCAACACGATCGCGGAACTGACTAACCTGCTAAAAGATATGAACACACTCACACCTGATATTCACAGCAAATCAGGGTTTGAGGAATTGCTGAATGCGATCGCACACCGTTTAGATGAGTAAAAATAGACTATTAGTGAAGTTTAAAGGTGAAGCGATGTCTCCGACGGGCTACTCCTACGACCTTTTTACTCGACAATTCGTGTTCCAATTACGAATTACGAATTGGTATTATCCCTCTTCTGTCACTTTCCGGGAAAGTGATCGCTAGAAGCCTCATGAGGCAATCAATACAAGCTATACTATTAGAAAAAAATAGGACTTGTATTTGTTATTAGAAAATAATCGCGCAATCGCTTGTTATACAAAGGCTCTAGATTTTAGAAAAGGCAAATGTTTTCGGAGAGTGACAGAAGAGGGTTATAGCGTTTCCCAGGCAAATGAGGTACACCTAAATCTTGCTCACCAAGGTTAATAGCTTTAAAAACGTACCTCACTAGATCGGGAACCGCTATAGCCACCCAAAAACCTGCTCAACCGTCAAATCCAGTGTTAAAAACTTTGGTGTGGGAAGGCGATCGCTACCTATCAACTCAATAGGTTCGTGTCCTGGTAAAAATGCTAAAATCAGTCGTTCCTCTGGATCAATTAACCATCCTAGCTGAGTACCATGTTTAAGGCAGTGCAAAATATTACTGATAACTTTAGTAGCTCTTTGCTCAGGTGAAAGAATTTCTACAGTCCAGTCGGGATAAATTTCAAAAGCATTGGGTACTTCGCCATCAGCTTCAAAAGGAATTCGTTCCCAAATGAATACAGCAGCATCGGGAACAATAGAACGTCCACCAAATGTACAGCGCAATTCTGGAAAGGCGAGGGCAATTTGTGAGCTTTCGGCAACTTGATTTACAGCATCACAAAACCTGAGTTGCAAACGAGAGTGTTTGCCTTGAGGCATAGGTTTCTGGTAAATTTGACCGTCAATAAACTCACTGGCAGGCTTGGTTTCTGGCAGTTTGAGGAATTCTTTGAGGGTGAGAGACGAAGGAGTTGCTGTTGTCATCGCCTTGAGTTTAGTATCATTGCCACTCTGCCAAAATTTTATCGCTTATATTTTCTGCTGAGATAAATCCATCAAGTTTGCCAGCTTGTAAACTACCCGCGCTCCAACATTACCATCCCACTCGGCATCACCGACTTCGCAGATATCAAAGCCAATAATTTTTCTGCCACTATTGACTAATTCCCGGAACAGACAAAAAGTTTGCTCTAATTCCAACCCACCTGGAACAGGAGTACCTGTACTCGGACAGAGTTTTGGATCTAGACCATCTATATCAAAGCTAATATGAACATACTCAGGTAAATGACTGATAATTTCTCGGCATAAATCAATCCAAGTTGTTCCAGAGTAAAGCTTTTGCTTAATAGCTGGGTCGTAATAAGCAATAATGCGACTATCAGATTGGTCAATCATTTGCACTTCATCATGACTAATATCACGCAAACCCACCTGCACCAGCTTGGAAATTTGCGGTATTTTCATCGCATTAAACATGATAGACGCATGAGAAAACTCAAATCCCTCATAAGCATCGCGTAAATCTGCGTGGGCATCAATATGCAAAATGCCATAGTTTGGGTAGTTAGCCGCTAATGCTTGAAAATAACCTAAAGGTGAACTGTGATCTCCACCAATGACTGCAACTCGCTTACCATGATTAATTGCTTCTTGACAATTTTCAAACAGCCATTGATTAACCTGTTCACCAGCCTGATTAATTTCTGTCAGCACAGGTGTTAAATCTGGTGTATCTGAAAGTTGTTTACCTTGGGCTAATCGCTCAATAATTTTTGCTGCCAAAGTACGATAGTATGTGTTCTTCTCTAAAATATCTTGGGGAATTTCCACCATGAAAATTCCCTGCTTCCAACCATTAGGGTTATCAAAATCGAACAAATCTAGTTGAGTCGAAGCATCTAGAATTCGCTGTGGGCCGTTAGCAGTGCCAGCACCATAGGAAACAGTGACTTCCCACGGCACACCAAAGACAATCAGGTTTGCAGACTCGTAATCGCAAGGCAAACCTAAGAGGTTGCCATTTACTTCACCTACGCCGCTGGGATTGTAGTCTTGTAGTTGATTACTCATCAAATATCTTCTGGATTTAGGTAGATGGACAGCACGCCGCCTAGTGGACATCTGCATTGTAATACAAACAAACAAAGTAGAAAGTGGGGAAGCAGGGGGAAGAAGAACTATTGATCCATGCCCCATGCCCCATGCCCTATGCCCAATTCCCAATAACTATTTACCAATATCTTCATTCCATAGTTCGGGGTTAGCTTCAATAAACTCACTCATCATTTGTTCGCATTCGTCAAGATTAAGATCAATTACTTCCACGCCGTGAGATACCATAAATTCTTTAGCACCAGGAAAAGTTCTGGATTCTCCAGCGATGACTTTTTTAATGCCAAATTGTACCACTGCCCCAGCGCACAAGTAACACGGCATTAAGGTTGAATAGAGTGTTGTACCTCTATAACTGCCAACCCTTCCAGCATTGCGGAGACAATCGATTTCGGCGTGGGTGACAGGATCTCCGTCTTGCACACGTTTATTGTGTCCTTTGCCGAGAATTTTGCCATCTTTGACGAGAACCGAACCAATGGGAATTCCACCTTCTTGTCTGCCTTGTTTGGCTTCCTGAATTGCAGCTTTGATAAACTCATCCATATTAATAATTCTCCTTTTATGTCAAAACAACTAGTATTAATGGATCACGATGGTGGTGTAGATGATTATCTAGCAACTATGCTGCTGTTGACGATGGATCATATTCAACTCCTTGGTGTTGTCGTCACTCCAGCAGATTGTTACGTTCAACCGGCTGTTAGTGCCACACGTAAAATTATAGATTTGATGGGATTTTCTCATATCCCAATTGCAGAAAGTACTGTGCGCGGGATTAATCCATTTCCTACTCTCTATCGCCGTGATTCGTTTATCGTTGACCATCTCCCCATTCTCAATCAAAGGGAAACCATCACTACGCCTCTGCTTGCCGAAACAGGTCAAGATTTTATGATCCAGGTGTTACGTGACGCATCAAGCCCCGTAACATTGATGGTAACTGGGCCGTTGACGACGGTTGCAGTAGCTTTGGACAAAGCACCAGACATTGAAGCCAAGATTCACAAGATTGTGTGGATGGGGGGTGCGTTAAATGTCCCTGGTAATGTAGAAAAAAGTCTGGAAGCGGGACAAGATGGTTCTGCCGAATGGAATGTTTATTGGGACGCGGTTTCAGCCGCGCGGGTATGGCAAACCCAAATTGAAATTATTATGTGCCCTTTAGATTTAACTAACAATGTCCCTGTCACATCAGAATTAGTGCAAAAAATGGGACGACAACGCCAGTATTCCATATCTGATTTAGCTGGACAATGTTATGCACTAGTTATCCCCCAAGATTATTATTTTTGGGATGTTTTGGCAACAGCTTATTTGGGACATCCAGAATTTTATCAACTGCGCGAATGGGAAACAGAAATTATCACCACTGGTCTTAGTCAGGGGCGTACTAAAGTAGTTCCCGGTGGTCGGAAAATTTATGCAATGGATAAAGTCGATAAAGAGGCTTTTTATAATTACATTTTGCAGCAATGGGCAAGATAAAAAATAAGCCCCTACAGCGCATAGTTTTGCTTTAGGAGACAAGAGGATGAAGACCGTTATTGCTGGAGTAACCCCAATACGGTTCGGTTAAGGCAAGAGACGCGATAAATCGCCGTCTCTACAAGTGTTTTGGTCTTATCAGAACTGTATTGTATTAAAGCTTAATTTTCATAAATCTCTAATGGCAAATTATCTGGGTCTTTAAAGAAAGTAAATTTCTTACTTGTAATTTCGTCAATTCTAATATTTTCTGTTTCGACACCTTGGGATTTTAAGTAATCAACAGTTTTTTCTAGATCATCAACTTTAAAAGCAAGATGTCTTAAACCACAAGCTTCTGGACTACTAAATCTTTGAGGAGGATTTGGGAAAGAGAATAACTCTATCTGAGCACTTTCTCCAACTCGTAAATCTAATTTATAAGAATTTCTCTCGGCGCGAAAAGTCTCTTCAATAATCGAAAAGCCTAAAGTTTCAACATAAAATTTTTTCGAGCGTTCATAGTCAGAACAAATAATAGCTACATGATGAATTCCAGTAGTTTTCATGTGTACTTTTCAAGCTAATAATCATTTACCTGTAGCACTTTTAGCAGAGTTTTGCTAGTCTTTGCAAGATAAAGGCTTTAGCAAAGTGCTAATCTGGAAAATGCAAACCTTAATGCCATCAGCCTTAAAGACGCTGATCAATACACCAGAATCTATATACGTCTTTTTAAGACTCACGGAATCCACCGCGACGTGCAGCAAGTTCAAGTCCTATTTCATCTTCGTTGAGAAGTTGTAATCCAGCAGCGATCGCTCGTTGTCGGATTGACCATAATTTTTTGGCTAAGGGTATTTGTGGCACAAAATCAGATTCGGGGGGTGTTGTTTCTGACTCAGATTTAAGTACTTCAACAAACTCCAAAACTTTTTGTTGCTTTTGGGGTGTGAGTTCTCGCCAGTCTTCAAGTAGTTTAACTTGATTACCCCTAAATACTTGGCTATTGAATGATTTTTCTATTTTAGTGGCAGAAGCCTTATTTCCTGTTCCTTGCTATAAAATTTTGCTTGGAGTACAATCGTTTCTCATTAACTTGGTATGAAGCAATATACATTGACGATGATTTTCATAAGGAGCTAGGGTTACTTCCATGAAATTAGATCGCATTACCAGCAATCCCAATCGCATGAATGGACAGCCCTCTATTCGTAATCTTCGGCTTACCGTTCGTCGAGTGATTGAGTTATTAGTTACCTACCCTAATCGTGAAGAACTGCGCCAGGAGTTTCCCGAATTAGAAGATGAAGATATTCACCAAGCCTTAATTTTTGCATCGTCCTACTTGAGCGATCGCTATTCCTGTGAGTCGTGATTTCTGGGCGATCGCTCTTTTGCTCTTATATATATCGTATATTAGGTATTGGAGCCTAGATCAAATGTCTAGACTTTTAAACTTCATGTAATTACTACAAGAATTTAACCGTGATTACAAATGCTAGTAGCCTTACCCTTGGCGCTCTCCGTCAAACTTTTGGCTTGAGACTAGACTCTAGCGATCGCTTTTTTGATGAATGGTTAAATAATGCGCCGACTCTAACCGAAGCGGAACTACAAGGACTAGATCGCCTCACTCGAAACTATACCTATCTCAGTCAAGAAGAACCACCTCTCGAAGAAATTGTTAAGCTTGTAGTTATATCACCATTGCTAGATTTAGCAGGTTTCTATCAGTTTCCTTTTTTGGTAAAAGCAGAAGTAAGTACCAATATCGAAGTTGCAGACGAAGCTAATGCTATTGCAGTTCAAGGCAGGATTGATATTTTGGTGATTCAAGATAGTTTTTGGATTTTGGTAATCGAGTCAAAGCCTGCAAGACTAGACGTTACGGCGGGAATTCCCCAAGCACTTACTTATTTGTTGAGCGCTCCCAACTTACAGTCAAGTTGTTATGCAATGGTTACAAACGGAAGAGAAGTATTGTTTTTGAAATGCGATCGCCACCAAAATTTCCCTCAATATACTAGATCCCATACTTATCGGTTACTTGAAAATACATCAGAACGTATCCAAATTTTGCAGGGACTTAAACAAATTGGGGCTTATATTGGCGATTTGAGGAGTTAGGCGATCGCTATTCCTGTGAGTCGTAATTTTTAGGCGATCGCTTAATAATTATTGGTCTTTGCTACAAGAAGTTGGCGATTACGAAGCTAAAAACTGTCTGCCAGCAATGAACTTGATACGCAGAACAAAGCTTCGTTTAACCACTGAACCGTCAATTCCTTGTAAGTACTGTTAGTCATTTTTTTCGTCATGCAGTGAACTGTTGAACAAACTGTCTTGCTACCTCAAGTTCAGAGTCATTCTTTAAGTCTTTTGCTAGCACTTCACTTACCCATTTCGGCCCGTGGTTTCCGATACTTTTAACGAAACCTTCTAATTCACCTACTTCTAAAACTAGTAGGCCAATAGATTTAAGTTTTATTTGTAATCTGTCAAATGCTTGAGTTGCGTCTCCATTAGGGATAAATGGTTTACCTACTTCCTTAGCATATGCCCAAGCAGAAGCTTTTTTTAAAGACTTCTGAATTTGTCTAATCTTTTCCAAAGGAAAGATTTGCTCTTTCGTACTCTCAAAAATTTCTTCAATTTCCTTTTTCAGTTCTGTTGTTTGCAATTCAGGTCTTTTTTGATCAATGGAATTCTTGACAATTCTCCAATCTTTTTCTATATCCTGCCAATCCCCTCCTAGTTCACTATAAATATTCTGTAACGGATTACTATCATTTAAAATATCAAAGTCTGAAACAACTTTCATTGGAACATTTAGCTTCTTTAATGATTTTATTACTACTGGAATTCTATGCTTGCCGCCGCAATGAATAAAAAGAATATCAGGGATAATCTCATTTGTATTGTCGTAAAGACTAGATAGAATTGCCGAATATAATCTACAATCAGAATCACTTTCACAAATAACTACATTGGTATGGAAAAGTCCATTAAGTACGTTAGAATGTCTCAGTAACGAGTCATTCCAAATACTTTTAATGTCTTGACTATCCAGAACACTTACTGTATTGATTGACCCGCTTCGTTGAATTCTAACGATTCTCAAATTAGAAACATTTGCATCAAGTAATCCTTTTAAAAAATCTTCGCTATGAGTCGCCAAGAATAGTTGTCTCTGGGAAGGTAAATTTTTCGCTAACATTTTCCCTAAAAGTCTTGCCTGAGGTGGATGAAGAAATGCTTCTGGTTCATCAATGAAAAGCATAGAATAATGAGAAATAAAGGTTGTGAGCAAAACCCCGACAAAACTTCTCATTCCGTCTCCTTGTTCATCCAAACGATCTAGTTTTTGAAGCTCATTCAAATAGTTATTTGAAATTCTATAGGAATCATATTTGATTTCTGAAAAAAACTACGAGATAATACGGACAGAATATTTGTCTAATAGCTAACAATGATAAACCAGCATCTACAAGCCGCGATCGCAGAACTACAAGAATTTATAGATGATCGCCCAGATGCGCGTGAGGTGAGGAAAGCGTTGGCAGTCAAATTGGTTTATCAAGGCTACAAGTATGAGGAAATTCAAACAATTTTAGATGTGTCACTGGGTTCGATAACAAGCTGGAAGCAAGCTTATGAGGAAGATGGAATTTCGGGACTGCGCCTGAACCACAAGGGAAAAAAAAGTTACTTAACTGCTCAACAACGAGAAGAAGTTTTAAGTTGGTTGCAAACAAAAGAATGTTGGGAACTTGGTGAACTCGAATATAAATTGGCTTTTGAATATGATGTAACTTATGAGTCAAAGCGGAGCTATTATGACTTATTTGATGCGGCAGGAATTAGTTGGAAGAAAACTACTTCTTTAAATCCAAAAGCTGACGAGGACGCTGTTGCTGCAAAAAAAAAAGAGATTGAAACACTATTGGCAAGGCATCGGCAGGAAATTGAAGAAGGAAAGTTGAGAGTATTGCTGCTTGATGAGTGTCATTTAATGTGGGGAGATTTAAGTGGGTATGTCTGGGGAAAAACTGACCAAGAAATAGCAGTGAGAGTTGTTAATATACGAGACAAACAGACATACTACGGGGCAGTTGACTATCTGGAGGGAAGCTTACTACTAAAAGCGTATAACGCAGGTAACTCAGAAAATACAATTGATTATCTACGTTATTTATTAGATCAGTCCCCCAATCAAAGATTACTTCTTTTTTGGGATGGTGCTTCTTACCATCGTTCACATCTGGTTCAAAACTTTTTAGGCGAGGTAAACCAAGATTTGTCTCAAGAGGAGTGGAAAATTCACTGCGTCCGCTTTGCTCCTAATTGCCCGTCACAAAATCCAATTGAGGATATTTGGTTACAAGCTAAAACCTGGGTGCGGCGTTTCTGTGCCTTGATTCCTTCGTTCTCACATCTCAAATGGATGTTTGAGTGGTTTATCCGGCACACTACCTTTGATTTTGCGACTCTTCAAATGTACGGAGCTTTTTCAGAAATCAAATATTAGTCCTATATCTTCACCATTATGCAAAACTGGTTTTTCTCCTACATAAAGTGGCACCTCACTTCCAGCATTTCTATGAACAATAAGGTCTGTCCCAAATGCTTGTCTAAAATAATTACTGAATTCGGATTCTAAGTTGTCATTTTTCTGAAGAAAATGAATTGGATGTTGAATTGGTTCAGTAATTAATTTAATATTAGGGGCGGGATTTGCTGCTTTCAGCCTATCTTCTGTTCCTAACATATTTGCAAAAACTGCCGTTAATTCACCTAAGCCATTGTCAGAATTAATCCAAAAGCCTTCAATACTAGGTCTATAAATATTAAAACCAAAACCTTGAAGATTAGGCTCTGGATTGCCTTGATATTTCTCTATAGATATTTTTTCTAGAAAAGATTTAAAACCCGCTTCATCACCTTCCTTGCAAATTGTTAAATCCCTTAGAACTTTTGCGTTTTGTTTACCATTGACTTTTGACTTTAAAAGGCTTAATGACTCTTTCAAGGTAGCACTTTTTCCAGCATTATTTGGTCCAACAAATACTACTATTTCATTCGCCTTTAGTACAATCTTAGTGCCATTGTTAAACTCTATTTCGCTTATCGAAATTTTTGTCATATAGCAATCTGAAATGAGTTATAGCTTAATTGACTTATCTGAAAACGCCCAAGATAATCGTTATCCAATTACAAAGCGGACGATTAAAATTGGAGTTGTAACGCAACTGCGGTTTAAGTACAGCTTGTTTAGGCAATTTAATAGTTAAACAAGCCGTTTGGATAAAATACCACAGGTTATACTCTAAGTCAAACGCGATCGCCTCAATTATCTATCTGCTAAAGGCTTTGCGGTATGCGATCGCTATTTCTGTGAGTCGTAAAGCGTTAGGCGATCGCCTCAATTATCTAACTGCTAGAGGTTTTGCTGATAACTTAAGAACAAGGAAATAGGCGATCGCGTAACATAGAATTATAACTGACTTCAAAACAGCAAATTATATGCTAGAAGCAAATATACGCGACAACCAAGAGCTTTCTCAGCTAATCCAACAAGCCAACTCTAAGCGAGAAGCGATCGCCTTAGTCCAAGAAGGGCAACCAAAAGCAGTGCTGTTAAGTTTAGAAATGTTTCAACATTTGATAGGGATTAGCGATCGCCGAGAACAGCTATCAAACGAAGCATTTGCAACTATGTCGCATCAACTTTTTACCAAATATGGCTATGACTCGACCGACAAAATTATGGAACTTATTCAGGATGTAAAACAAGAAATATCAACAGAAAGAGAGCAAAGGCTAAATGACGGTGAAATCAAAGTTTAGTTTGCCCAAATCAATATTTCTCGATACAAATATCTACATTCTGGGAGCGCTTGATTTAGCCAGCGATGAAAGCAAAATTTTATCCTTGCTAGTAAGTGATGAAAATAGCGATGAGCAAACTAGAGTTATCTTCTCTCAAGAACTTATCGATCAAATCTTACGAGTTGGTAAACGCTTGCAAAACAAAGACTGGTCAAGTGGTCTGTTAACAAGACTTTGGCAGCAATTGAAAGTAGATTTCATATTTGTAGAAGACCAAGATATTCAAGCGATCGCTGATGCTGGCATAATTCCCCGTGAAGATGCAGGTGTTTACCTGACTGCCAAGCAAGGAAAAGCAAAATGTTTTGTATCCAGAAATTACAAACTAATTCGCGCACTTGTCGAGCAAACTGAAGAATTTGAATGTTTCACTCCAAGCGAGTTCTTACAAAAATATGCCCCATAAGCTAGATAAACTGATTTGTTTGAGCGATCGCATCAATATCCATCTCCTAAAGGCGATCGCTATTCCTGTGAGTCATGATTATTAGGCGATCGCTTCAATTATCTAACTGCTAGAGGTTTTGCTGATAACTTAAGAACAAGGAAATAGGCGATCGCGTAACATAGAATTATAACTGACTTCAAAATGGCAAATTATATGCTAGAAGCAAATATACGCGACAACCAAGAGCTTTCTCAGCTAATCCAACAAGCCAACTCTAAGAGGTTGTTTGAAAAGTGTCAGCTTGAGCCTTAAATGCAACTCAGAGAAGCGATCGCAAGTTCCACAACCCTCATTCTCTCGTTCAATTTCTCGATAGCTAGAGTAGTCAAACATACGTTGGATGACTTTTCAAACATCCTCTAAGCGAGAAGCGATCGCCTTAGTCCAAGAAGGGCAACCAAAAGCAGTGCTGTTAAGTTTCATCAGAGGTTTGACTTACTAAATTGGCTTGTTTATTTAAGTAATTCACGCATTTATTTTGGTGTATCGTTTATTTGTAGTTAATTAATTCTGCTTAATTTTTGCATCGTCCTACTTGTGCGAATTCAAAAAAGTTACTATTCTTGTAAAACAGTCTTTGATACAATCCTAGTTTTCTTCAGGTCAGCTTCAGAAAGTTCTTCTCCAGCTTGCAGGCGAGTGGCGGAAGTTTGCAACACTGTCGCTGCACCTTTATCTCCAATTTGTAAAGCGGTTTTAGCTGCTGTTTGTAGCATCGTGGCTGCACCAGTGCGATCGCCTTGTAGCAATTTCGCCTCGGCTAATTGGGTTTGACGATACTTCGCTAATGCCAAAATAGACTGTTGTACCTGGGGATTGGATGTTGGTTGATACGCCCGCACTACATCTGCATAGACTGGTACAAGGGGCGAAAGTAAGCCTTGTTCATTAACTAATGGGTCATCATAACGGATTTGCAGATGCCCGATCACTTGTTTCCCTTCTGGCAACTGTCCCAGATAAATGTTAGCCAAAACTACCCGTTCTACATCCTGCATCAAATCTCCCAAACGCACAGCAAAGCTACCATCAGCTTCGGCTTCCACTGGTAACTCGATTGTGTCTGGGGCAACTTGGGCAATAGGTTTCAATTCTGCTAATCGGACATTGGGCACTAGAGATAACAGCAAGTAGGCATTTGTTAGCCCAATTGACTGAATCCGGCCAAATAGTCGGCTAAATTGCTCCACAGCTTGTTCAGGATGTTCAATATGAGCTAGAGTACCACCACCGACATCGGCAATTTTTTCTAGCAAATCTTGATTCCAGCTATTGCCAAATCCGAAAGTGTTGATAGTTAGGTTCAGTTTGGCAGCTTTTTGCGCCAGTTTGACACAGCGCTTGTTGTCATCTCGCCCAATATCCCACTTCCAAATCCGCAAACTGCTTTCACCATGCCCATCCGTCAGCAGAAACGCCTGGGAAACAGCGCCTCTTGTACCCTTCATCAGTTCTGTAATTCCCAGTTCCAAACCCTCGGCGATCGCAGTACCGCCGCTAGCAGTCAGTTTGCTTTTGATTTGAGATTTGATGCTTTCGGGGTCTTCGATCGCTTGGTTGGGGATAATGACTTCCGCAGAACCGGAAAAAGCCACAACTGAAATGCGATCGCCTACTTTCAACCGATCAATTAATCCTTCCACTGCCTGGATCACCGTTTTTATCGGTTGTCCATGCATGGAACCACTTTTATCTAAAATCAAGCAGAGATTAAGGGGAAGATTTTGATCAGACTCACCAGCGAGCGCAAAAATTGTAATTGCCAATTGACGTTGGCTACTTGTTTGAGCCACATCAACATTATTGTCATTTAACGCCGAGAGCAATTTAACTTTCATCTAAACCTAAGTTTACTGGGGAGGGGTATCTTGCAAAACTGTTTTCGAGACAATTCTGGTTTTCTTGCGATCGCTTTCAGATAAATCTCCGCCAGCTTGTAGCTGGGTGGCAGAAGTTTGCAACACCGTCGCCGCCCCAGTATCTCCCATTTGCAGCGCAGTTTTAGCAGCCGTTTGTAACATCGTCGCCGCACCAGAGCGATCGCCTTGTTGCAATTTCGTCTCGGCTAGCTGGGTTTGGCGATACTTCGCTAATGCCAAAATCGACTGCTGCACCTGGGGATTAAGGTCTGCTTGGTAATTTTTCACGACATGGGCATAAACTGGGATATTTGCTGTCAATAAACCTACCTTGTTGGCGGCTGGATCATCGTAGCGGACTTGCACATTAGCGATCGCTTGTTCACCTGCTGGCAATTGTCCCAAATAAATATTAGCTAAAATTACCCGTTCTGCATCTTTCATTAAATCTCCCAACCGCACAGTGAAACGTCCATCAGCTTCTTGTTGCAGTGGTAACTCAATTGTGTCTGGGGAAACTTGGGCAATCGGTTTGAGTTCCGCTAGCCGGACATGGGGCATCAGGGAGAATAGCAGATAAGCATTAGTCAATCCCACCGTTTGAATCCGGCTGAACAGGCGATTAAACTCTTCCACTGCCTGTTCGGGTTTTTGAATATAAGATAAAGTACCTAAACCAGCATCAGCAATTTTTTCTAAAACATCTTGGTTCCAATTGTCACCAAATCCCAAAGTGTTTAAAGTCAAATTATAACTAGCGGCCAATTGAGCGAATTTTAAACAGCGATTATTATCACCGTGTTCATTTTCACCGTCGGTTAATAAGAAGGCTTGAGAAACAGTATCTTTTTTTCCCTTTGCCAACTCCTCAATCCCCAAACGCAATCCTTCATCAATCGCAGTTCCACCATCGGCATTGAGGCGATTAATTTGCTGTTTGATTTTTTCTGGATCTTCGACACTTTGACTAGGTACTAAGACTTTGGCACGGTGATCGAAAACTACAACACTGAGGCGATCGCCAGGATTGAGTCTATCTACCAGACGATTCGCGGCTTTTTTGACCGTTTCTAGCGATCGCCCGTTCATCGAACCACTATGATCGAGAATTAAGCATAAATTCAGGGGTACATGGCGGTCTTGAGTCTCTGCGATCGCCGAAATCGAAATTCCCAACTGACGTTGACTATTCAGTTGACTCGCGTCCAAATTACCATCATTCAAGGCAGGGTGCAGACTAACCTTCATAACACAAAGTCCCTATTCAGGATACACATATTAATAAATAACTTCAAAGCACTACTTTAGCTCTACGGAAAACCTATCCAACATAAATACACTAATATAATCAGAATATCTTAGAAGCCAAGCATTGGCAGATGCGAAGCCGCCTTCAGCATTAGGGAGAAATCCGCACCTTGAGGGAGGCGTGCATCGCGCTAGGATGTATTACAGTTAACGGCATAGTTTCAGGCGATCAGTTGCTATGGACATTTCCCCAATTAAGGCTGTTCAAGCCCCATATTACGGCGATAACTTTTACCGGACACCACCGCCAGATTTACCTTCCCTCTTATTGAAGGAGCGAATTGTCTATATTGGGATGCCACTGGTGCCTGCTGTCACGGAATTAATCGTGGCCGAATTGCTATTTTTGCAATCCGACGACCCCGAAAAACCGATTAAAATCTATATCAACTCCACCGGCACTTCCGGTTACAGTGGCGAACCTATTGGCTTTGAAACCGAAGCCTTCGCCATCTTTGACACCATGAAATATATCAAGCCTCCTATCCACACCATCTGCGTCGGTTCCGCGATGGGTATGGCAGCGATGCTTCTCAGTGCTGGTACAAAAGGCTGCCGCGCCAGTTTGCCTCACTCCTCGATTATCCTGCATCAGCCCAAGAGCTACGCCCAAGGTCAAGCAACGGATATTCAAATTCGCGCTAGGGAAGTTTTGGTAAATAAAGGAGCCTTAGTTGATATCTTGCATCGCACTACTGGACAGCCTCCAGAAAAAATTACTAAAGATATGGATCGGCTGTTATACCTAACACCTTACGAAGCGAAGGAATACGGACTGATTGACCGAGTTTTTGAGAAAGAAGAACTCGCCAATCCCCCACTTCCTGCCAGTGTCCTCTAGTAAGTGCTGAGTGCTGAGTAGAGACGCGATTAATCCCGTCTGTACAGGAGTTATGAGTTATTCCTAACTCTCCTATCGCCCCCAAATTATTAAGAACGGAGTAAATTATGCCTATAGGCGTTCCTAAAGTTCCTTACCGGATGCCCGGTGGACAATATACAGATTGGATTAGTATCTACGATCGCCTTTACCGAGAACGGATTATATTCTTGGGGCGAGATATTGATGATGAAATTGCCAATCAAATTATCGCTGTAATGCTGTATCTGGAC
Source organism: Nostoc edaphicum CCNP1411 (assembly GCF_014023275.1). Lineage (NCBI taxonomy): Bacteria > Bacillati > Cyanobacteriota > Cyanophyceae > Nostocales > Nostocaceae > Nostoc > Nostoc edaphicum. Next base: position 1,917,130 of record NZ_CP054698.1, on the reverse strand, counting down.
TCAGATGATCCAGGTAAAGATATTTATATATACATCAATTCTCCCGGTGGAATGGTTACATCTGGCATGGCTATTTTTGACACCATGCAACATATCAAATCAGATGTAGTGACTATTTGCGTCGGTTTAGCTGCTTCAATGGGGTCTTTTTTGCTGGCAGCTGGCACAAAAGGCAAACGGTTAGCACTGCCTCACTCACGGATTATGATTCACCAGCCATCTGGTGGCACTCGTGGACAAGCAACCGATATCGAAATTGAAGCTAAAGAGATTCTTAGGATTCGTCACCAGCTTAATGGCATTTATGCTGATAAAACTGGTCAGACCATAGAAAAAATTGAAAAAGATATGGATCGTGACTTTTTCATGTCTGCTCAAGAGGCTAAGGAATACGGTTTAATTGACCGTGTAATTGAAGACCGAACCTCGGTAATAACTGGGGAATAGGGAGGCAGAGGGGCAGGGGGGCAGAGGAGCAGAGGAGCATGGGAGGCAGGGGAGGCAGGGGAAGAATAATTAATTGCCCCATTCCCAATGCCCCATTCCCCATGCCCAATGCCCTTCTTTAAACAAACTGTCAACATTGAACTTTAAAATAGCAAATTAGCCCTTATTATTAATAGTTCAGGCTTAAAGCTCATAGCTGGTAGCCCCTAGCTCGATATTCGATAGCTCATAGCTCAAGATGGATCTTGGAGATTGCTACCGTTTACTAGGTTTAAGATCGGGAGCTTCTTTTGCTGACATCAAAGCGTCTTACCGACGACTGGCGCAGCAATATCACCCCGATATCAACCCAGATGACAACAAAGCCAAAGATAAATTTATTGCCTTGACAGAGGCTTACAAACTCCTGCTGACAGTAGTACTGCCAGAGGAAACTGTTGCCCATTCAAGTCATGTGTCAACTGCGCGTAATGACACCAAGGCAACGCAGCGGCAGAAAACACCAGTAACAACGGTGACAAGCCAAGAATCAGGGAAACCAAAGCCGCCGAATCTGTTGGAAATAGAAGAACGGCTAAAGTGGAAGACTTATGAGCAATTGCAGCGATTTTTGCAAGAAAGACGATTTCCGCAAGCGATCGCTCTGGCGGAAGCTTTAGCAGATCGCTTGTCAACAGATGCAGAAGTCCGCCAATGGCTAGCGATCGTCTATCAAATTTGGGGACGGGCGCTTATTTCCGAAAAACAACTGCTCAAAGCCAGAATTTATCTCAAAAAAGCTCTGAAGACAGACCCCCATAATAAAACTCTCTGGTATGAAGTCCAGCGCGATTTCCAACGCTTAGAACAAATTTTTTAAGTTTACAAAATTTATCGAGGAAGGCAGGAGGCAGAGGGCAGGAGGCAGGAGTAAGACTGCCTGACGCCTTGCTTTTCTGTAAGAGTACGCGGACTCGCTAATGCTGCGCTATCTGCCTCCTGCCTCCTGCCTCCTGAAGAATTACCGCCATTCGCGCAACACTGCTCCCAAAACAGCGATTCCCTCAACAATCTTCTCGGTTGGTTGAAAGCTAAAAGCTAACCTGATGGCATCATCTCCCTGTCCATTGGCATAACAGCGAGTCCCTGACAGAAAGCTGATGCCGTGTTCATTAGCAGCGGTTAGGAGTGCTTTGGCGCTGATATCTGGCGGCAATTTACACCAAACGAAAAAGCCTCCACCCGGTCGCAAAGCAACTACATCACTGGGAAACTCGTGAGCGATCGCTTCTAACAACAAATTGCACTTATGTTTGTAGCAGGCGATTAACTCCTGAATGTGATAATCTAGTTTGCCTGTAGCACAGTAGCGGGCGACCACATGGCTGACAAACGGCCCTACTGGCCCCTCACTTTTGAACATTGCCAACCGCTCAATAATTGCTGGATCGCCACAAGCCCAGCCCAGCCGGATACCAGGCGCAATAATTTTTGAGAAGGTACTCACGTATAAAACCCACCCCTCCTTGTCGAGGGTTGCCAAGGGAGGCACCGCTTCCCCTTGGAAGCGCAAATCGCTGTAAGCATCGTCTTCCACCACCAGCACGCCATACTCAGCCGCCAGTGCTACTAGCTTTTGGCGGCGAAATAACGGCATAGTAGCGCCTGTGGGATTATGAAAGGTGGGGATGGTGTAAATAAACCGGGGTCGAATGCCCTGTTTCTTCAAATCGCTCAAAGTTTCTTCTAAGGCGTCCACATCCATCCCCAACTCATCCACAGGAATGGTAATTACGCGTGCGCCAGCGTGGACAAATCTACTAACTACTCCCAAGAAGGTTGGCCCTTCTACAATTACTACGTCACCAGGTTCGACAAACACATCTGGTAGCAAGCCCAAAATCTGACCAGAACCATAGCCAATGATCAGGCGATCGCGATCGGCAGCGATTCCTTTAGCCTGCAAGCGGAGGATGATTTGTTCATACAATTGGGCTGAAGGTGGCCCGTAATTCAGGGCGATCGGAGCCTCTTCTGCCAGCACAGCAGCACTTGCAGCAGCCAAGTCAGCGTGGGGAAAGAGAATTGGGTCAGCTAAACCGTAGGCAAAGCTAACAGTAATAATTTTGGTTAACTCAGTGCCGTAAGTTGGTGGTGCAAGGTTTCTAGCTCGTTCGGCGAATAAATCAGTAATTTGGTAAGTAGAGGTGGTGAGAGCCATAGAGGGCGAGTTGTCTTCTAGGTTTATGAATATATCAGCATTGCCCGCAAGAAATACTGATAGTCAGCTTTATTCTAAATCTGAACAATGCTACCGTGTTTTCTAAGTAAAGTTTAGTTTTGGCTAATGTCTCATCAATATCTCGACGAGCAAAAATTTTAGACTATTTTTGAATCGAGAGTTTATGTATCGGCTCAATAAGTCGGGGTAGCGAATAAAAGTAAAAAGACTTGCTAACATCCAATTTATTGAGAGTTAACTAGATTGTTCTAACGCAGGGATTCTATTTGAATGCAAACGCTTGACTATAAAGGTTGAGGATTAATAGAAAATTTTGAGCGAATAATAGTGTCCAATTCGGGGATTTTATCAGAGAGAGAAATCCGGTCATGTATATATTCAAAGAAGCTGATTCCCAATTTACGAGTAGTGGCAACAAGAGACATAAAAATGTCCCATGCCTTAGTACCCTCACTCGTTTGAGTGGCGTAACTAATTTTTTCGTCGCTGCACCATAGTCCTAGCAGCTAATTCCGCCGGATTATTATGTAAAGGTAAGTTTGGATACTCTAAGACCAGCAGTAGTTCAGACTCTTTAGCTGCCGTTAATTTTTTTTCGCTCATCTAATTGTTTATATCCAGTTTCAGTACCGAATAGCTGACAGAATTTAGTCTTTAATTCCTGTTTGGTTTTTTGGGGGAAGGGGGAATTTCTGTAAGCGACTAATTCTCGGTAGTAATCCCAAAATTCCCCTAAAAATTTGTCTAATGTTTGTTGACAAAAAACCAACAAATGGACTTAATTATTTATAATGTCTGGCTTCATGTACCCAACATAAAGCCAAATTATCTGTAATTAATTTGAATTGGGGTGCATCATCGCAGACCAGAAATTCTACCACTGGTATTTGAGATTGCTGATGATAGAACGAAATTGCAGCAGCTTCCAAAACACGAGTCCGGTATTGAGAACCTAGCTTGCTTAAATACGTATCCAGCAATGAATTAAACTCTAATTCAGTCAAAACTGTTTCTTGCGGCAACAATTTCATTTGATTGTGCCATTTAGTTGGGACATTAAAACTTGTAAGCAACTCGTAAGTCAGCCCATTTAGAACATATTCAAGCTCTTGTCTATTTTGCAAGACCCCAATTACGCTTAGTCGGTCTTTCTTAGCTGTAGTTGAGTAGACTGTGTACCAGGGGTTACAAATTACATTCGTGGTCTGATTTACTCCTTTAACACGGGCACTTGTTTGGTCTATATGCTGCCACGAGCTACTTTCTAACCCAGATGTATAAACTTGATTATATTCAGCTTCAAAATCGCCTAAGTTTTTGATGAGTAGATTTGATAAATAGCCAGCCGACATTGAGATCCCAATATTCTCTAAAAACTCTAGCAACTTACCTTGGGTCATATTACCGCCGTAATATAAGCTAATTACTAGAGCTTTTATTCCCGACCAAATTCTCCATCGTAACCAGGTGGCAAAGATGCTAAATACGTTTTTCCAACACTAGGCGAGTAATATTTTTTCTTTCCCGGAATAATACGTTATCAGTTAACAGTGAAATATCTTGAATGATTACCTCTTCATAGCCTTTGAACTGTGCATCAGGCGGTAGCTCACTCGCCGGATAATCCAGAATGCATGTCCTGTCTACTTTTATGCTCTGATTTTTGCTACTTTTCGTATGTTTTTTTTGGGAGTGTGTCGTTCTTTTTCGGATGAATGATTGCTCTTGAACCCTTTCGACTGATTGCTCTTGATTTCTGGTTTCCCCTGTTCGCCTTTCAGACGATTGTTTTCGTCCCGTAGTTTTTGGTTTTCTTCACGTAATTCTTTTATCTCTGATTGTTGCTGCTCTATGACGTTTAGCAGAACAGTTAATGTCTGGCGCAAGGATTCGTCTGCAAACTTTGAGGGGTCGATGGTTTGCAACAATGCCTCTACTTGTTTTTCTGGAGATTGCTTTTGCGCCATGTCATATATTCTACGACCCTATGTGCATCTCTCTACTTTGTTATTTTTTCTACTACCCCGATTTATTGAGCGGATACGAGTTTATAACCTTTTAGTATTTTCAATATTTTGACTTATTCAAAAGATAAAAAACCTACATTTTGTGTCATAAATGATGAACAGATAAGTTAACCATGAAAAATATTCATATTAATAACCTATACACAATAATTAAAATCCAAAACTTAAAAATATTTCACAGCAAGAAAATTCATCCTCGCTCCGCAATAAGCAAGCTATGTGAAAAAATCCAAAATCTAAAATCAAAAATGATGAACTCAAACATGCTATGGTGACTAAAAATTACATCATTTACTAACATTGATAGTGGCATAACTAATGGAGATGGAACAGGACGCTCAATTTGTAACCGTGGTAATTACACAACTTGTCAAACCAGGATGTGAAACTGCTTACGAAGCTTGGTTGAAAGAGATTACCAGAGTTTCTAGAGCATATATGGGTCATCTGGGAACAAATGTGATTTGTCCCCAACTTGGAGTGCGAAATGAATATGTGATTATCTTCCGGTTTGACGGTTATGAAAATTTAAAGGTGTGGATGACATCGCGCGATCGCGAATATTGGCTCAATCAAGGTAAACATTTGGTTGAATCTGATCCTCATGTTCAACAACTTAGTGGATTAGAAGCTTGGTTTTCTCTTCCCGGTCAACCACTGAAAACTCCACCACGCTATAAAACAGCATTGCTAACTTGGGGAGCCGTATATGTGTTAATTAATTTGTTGAGTACGTTTGTAGTCCCCCTACTTCGTGGTTTACCACCCTTAATTATTTCGTTGATCGTTACGATTACTATGGTTTTACTATTAACATATATTGTCATGCCTAGAGTTAGCCGTTTGTTTAGCTTTTGGCTATATCCTAAATCACGAAAAATTTAGCAATTGAAATGACTTTAACTAATTCTGCGGGTTTAACGTAATTACGGATTATCTTAACCAACAGCGAACTCAGTAAATTGTCGTTTAAATGGGGAATGAAAAGCCAAAACGATGTCTTTTTTTGGTATACCTCGATTAATAAGTTCATTGGCGATACCTCCTTCAGTACCATCGTGTTGAATCCAAATTTTTTCGTTTTTAATATCTAAATGCAAAACACAGCCATATACACGGCGCTTATTTGACCATCCTGCGTGAACAACTTGGTAGCGATCGCGTTCTCGATCAAAAATAACTTCTGCTTCGACTTCTTCGTTGCTGGCTTTGATTTCACTGTAAGCTAGCAGCAGTTCTTGAATAAGTTGACGGTATTGTTCTACTTTTGCCATTTTACAATTGCCTCCTCTTCTGGGTCGAAAACAATCAGCCGAACTTGGTAACGTTGGATTAATAAGCGTGGTAGTTCTAAGGTAAAAAAAGAACGATAGGTGTCTAAGGGAACTGCTAAATATAGAAGTCTCTCAGGTTGTTCTTGTTCAAGTGCTAGTTGATATTTGAGAAACTGTCCTAAAGCAGTACTAAACTCAGTTGTAGTAGATGGAGCAACAAAACTTTTAACTTCAACTGCAATTTTTTCTTGATTTCGTTCAGCTGCTAAAACTTTCTCTGCACCAAGGTCGATGTACATATCCAAACCACCAAAACGCAGAAAAAGCGGGTCATTAGTGATGAGCCAGGCCTCTTTCTCCAAAGCGCACTGCATCATGGAATATGTCTTTCGCCGCCATAGATTCCTAGAATTTTGATTTCGGTACTATAAAACTAGCTTACTCCCTACCAAACCTGACTTAAATCCAAAACAAACCCAGGTAGCAACGGTTCACCAGAAAGTATCTTAGGATTATCTAATACCTCAACCGCAATATTAGGACAATAAATAAAAACTCGGCGCTGTTTTCTATCAATTAACCAACCAAGTTGAGTGCCATTATCAATATACTCTTGCATCTTGTCTTGCAAAATTCGTAAGTTATCGCTCTCAGAACGCAATTCAATTACAAACTCAGGACAAATCGGTGCAAATTTTTTTCGCAGTTCTGGTGGTATGGCTTCCCAGCGATCGCGTTTTATCCACGCTGCATCTGGAGAACGCACCGCACCATTGGGCAAAGTAAACCCACCACTGGAACCAAACCCTACACCTGTACCGTCTTGTTTTGTCCACACCCACAACTGCCCAACTAAGTTAAAATTGCGTTCATCAGTTTCAGAACCAGTAGGGGGCATAATCACTAATTCTCCAGCAGGATTACGTTCGATACGAAAGTCGCGGTTTAACTGACAAAATTCATAAAACTGGTCTTCGGTTAGTGCGATCGCAGGTTGCAATTGCAAAACCACTGGTATAATTTCTGTGGCTACAGGTAAGTTGGTGGTCATAATTGCTTTGTGGCTACTTCACCTGCTTTAACTATAATCTTTTCACAATCTACGGTGGAATGAGGGTTAACTCATGAAGATTGGAATTATTGGCAGTGGAAACATGGGGCGCTCTCTAGGTATACTCTGGGCAGAGCAGGGGCATGAAGTATTTTTTGGCTCTCGTGATGCCGAAAAAGGAAAAGCAACAGCAGAGTTCGCAGGACGCGGAACGCAAGGTGGTACAAATGATCAGGCGGCGGCGTTTGCTGATGTAATTTTGTGGACAGTACGCAGCATTATGCCAAAAGAGTTGCTTTCTCATCCTGAAGTTCTCGACAATAAAATTATTATTGATTGCAATAATCAGGATATTCCTGAAGGATTTGCTTATCCACCAATAGTAGAATCTCTAGCCGAAAAGCTTGCTAAAGATATACCTCAAGCGCAGGTGGTAAAAGCTTTTAATACGATGGCGCAGGAAGTCTTTGAATTAGCACCTGAACCACTAAAGGATTATGGAGTTTCTGTTTTTGTTGCAGGAGATGATGAACAAGCCAGAAAAACAGTAATGGGGCTTGCTGAAGAAATCGGATTTTTAGCAGTAGATTCTGGTGTTTTACGTAATGCTCGATTGGTAGAAGGCTTAGGAGATTTTATTCGCCTGATTATAGGTGGTCAAAAACAAGGTGTTTATGCAACTATCTCTGTCAATGTCTTACCTACAGCGTCAGAACAACGCTTAGGTGGACGGCAAGCTTCGAGTTTGAAGTAAGTCAGATCATTAATTGAATACATTGCTGCAATCAACTTGCTTAATTCATTGCATCTCAGTACAGTAAAATCAAAAACAGTTTCAAGGTCATAAAAATGACGACTCAAAAAAGGATTGCTGTGGTAACAGGCAGTAATCGAGGGCTAGGATATGCTATTTCCCGTCAATTATCCCAAATTGGCAACCGCGTAATTCTGACGAGTCGTAATGAAACAGATGGTCTTGCTGCTAAAGGGCAGCTTACCAATGAAGGGCTTGATGTTGACTATCACACGCTGGATGTCACGAATGATGGAAGTGTGCAACAGTTTACCGACTGGCTACGTGAAACTTACGGCAAGGTAGATATTCTGGTCAATAATGCAGGCGTGAATCCCACAACTAAGCCGGAGGAGTCCAGCTTACTAACTGTGCAACTGGAAACGATGCGATCGACCTTTGAAACTAATGTTCTAGCGGTACTCAGAATTTCTCAAGCATTAATTCCGTTGATGAAGGTGCAAAACTACGGTCGCATTGTCAATATCTCAACGGAAATGGCATCTCTGGTATCAGTTCCCACTGATTACTACCCTTTAGCGCCTTCTTATCGACTCTCAAAGGTGGGAGTGAATGCACTAACTGTGCTTCTCGCCAAGGAACTCCAAGGTACTAATATTCTCGTAAATGCCTATTCTCCAGGTTGGATGAAAACAGATATGGGGGGAGATAATGCCCCGTTCACGGCAGAAGAAGGAGCCGAAACTGCTGTCTATTTAGCAACACTTCCCAATGGAGGAGCGCAAGGACTGTTTTTTGCAGAGATGCGAAAGTTTGGTGGCCCCATTCAATTACAATGGTAGGTTAATATGGGAAATTCCGCAGATTTACCGTCTATTTACGCAGATAAGCCGATTGAATTAGCACCTGCTAAAATTATTACCTCGTTCCCAGTCAATACTTTTTTGGAAAATCTAGCGATACCTGCGGCGGGCTACGCCTACGCACCAGATGGCACAATTTTTGTAAGCAATCACGAAGTTGGCGAGATTGTTGGCATTACCCCAGATGGCAATCAGCAAATTTATGCCACTGTTGAAGGCAAAGTAAGTGGTCTTGCTTTCACTACCAACGGCGATCTGGTGGCAACAGGATGGAATGGTGATTCTATACCCGTGGTTTCTCTAGTTAAAAGTGATGGCACGGTGGAAACGTTGCTGACACTGCCAGACGCAATGTTTCTCAATGGCATCACGCCACTTTCCGATACTCAGTATTTGACAGCAGATTCCTATCGTGGTGCAATCTGGCTGATTGATGTTGCTCAACCCAGTGGATCAATTTGGCTAGAACATCCAATGCTTGCTCGTAGCAATTCAGAGAGCGTGTTTCCGGCTGCTAATGGCTTGAAGCGTTTTGGTGATTTCCTCTACGTTTCAAATACGGAAAAAATGTTGCTGTTGCGGATTCCCATTGATACCGCTAATAAACCAGGTGAGCCGGAAATTTTTGTTGAGCAGACCAATATTGATGACTTTGCCTTTGATGTAGAAGGCAACCTTTATGGAGCAACGCACATTTACAACAGTGTGGTAAGAATTGCACCCGATCGCAGTACTACTATTATTGCTCAAGCCGAGTCAGGTGTAATTGGTAGCACAGCAGTGGCTTTTGGTCAAAGTGAGGGCGATAGCACCGCGATTTATGTTGTAACTAATGGTGGAATGTTTTTACCTCCACCTATAGGTGTCGTTCCTGCCAATGTTGTTCGGCTTGAGGTTGGAAAAGCTGGATATCCCTTGGGTTGAGAATGATGCAATTTTAGATTTTAAATTTTGGATTTTGGATTAAAACTTCTAAATCCAAAATTTAAATTTGTTTGCTCTCCAACGAATTTGTACTTGTTTTACGAAAAGCAAGCTACTTGAAATAAATCCAAAATCCCCAAGCCTTGAATTTATTCATAGGATCAATCCAAAATCTAAAATCCAAAATCCAAAATTGATAAAGATGGAACAGGACGATCAATTTGTGACTGTGGTTATTTCACAACTGGTAAAACCAGGATGTGAAAAGGCTTACGAGGCTTGGTTGAAAGATATTACCAGTGTTGCTAGAACTTATCTAGGGCATCTAGGAACAAATGTTATTCGTCCCCAACTTGGAGTGCGAAATGAATATGTGATTATCTTCCGGTTTGACAATTATGAAAATTTGAAAGCGTGGATGACATCGCGCGATCGCGAATATTGGCTCAATCAAGGTAAACATTTGGTTGAATCTGACCCTTATGTTCAAGAAATTTGTGGATTAGAAGCTTGGTTTTCTATTCCCGGTCAACCACTGAAAACTCCACCACGCTATAAAACAGCATTGCTAACTTGGGGAGCAGTATTTGTGTTAATTAATTTATTGAGTACGTTTATAGTCCCCCTACTTCGTGGTTTACCTCCCTTAATTATTTCGTTAATCGTTACGATTACTATGGTTTTGCTGCTGACATATATTGTCATGCCTAGAGTTAGCCGTTTGTTTAGCTTTTGGCTATATCCTAAATCACGAAAAATTTAGCAATTGAAATGACTTTAACTCAACTCTCCTAATCAAGAGTGATAGGGTTCCCTTTGATTATTTCGTTGATCATTCGCGTAGCTTCTCGTAGGTAAGCTTGTTGCTTACGTATTTTCTCGTAGATTTTGAGTATAGTTAAAAACTATTAATTTTAAATAGAGAAAAATCCAAAAGTATAAAATGTTCTCTTGGTTAGTTTAACCAATCATCTACTTTAAGACAGAGGACTAATGCTGAAAATTTGTGCAACTTTTTTGTGTGCTATCTTCCTGAGCTTTAATTTAGTCATCGGTAACGCTTGGGCAACTGGTCAATTTTCTCAGACTTGTCAAGATATTAGTATTGATGGCTCAACCCTAACAGCTACTTGCGAACAAGCTGATGGATATACTCTTTCTACAACTTCTATCGACTTAAATCCATATATCGCCAATCTTGATGGAGCATTAGACTGGGATGGAGATAAATTTGCTCTGACCTGCGACAATATTGGTTTAGCTGGTGCTAGCAGACTCCGTGCGGAATGCGAGAGAGCTGATGGGCAGACATATCTCGGAACATACATTGATCTTAATGAACACATTGCCAATATTGACGGAACCCTCAAGTTTGAATAATTTTTAACCAGATGGTAGTAATCTGTCAAATTTATTTTGATGCTTAGAGAGACGCGATAAAACGCCGTCTCTACAGGGAATTTATCCATCAATTATTTATTGACAGACTCGTAGGGTCAATCCATGAATTGCCCCTACCTAGAAATCTATTTCAACTCAATAATTCCAAAATTTTAGGGGCGGTTTCGTAACCACCCCTTTATTCCCCTAATATTTAGAATTTACTTGCAGACCCCTTAATGGGAAGTTAATTTACTCAGAAATGTTAATCGAACTTTCAACTTGAGAAGTAGCCAATGTTGGTGCAGAGAAAATCCGCGAGTACACACTTGATGGTTGTTGATGAGCAACGACTGGTAGAACTTCACGAGCATGGGCGGCTAATTCTACTGCTTTCACATCATAAGTCTGCGTTGCTAATTTGGGATAGAAGCCGATACCGATAATTGGCAGCAGCAAACAAGCGGTAATAAATATTTCGCGGGGTTTGACATCAGATATTACAGCATCCAAGTGCAACTCTTGACTTTGCTCACCGTAGAACACTTGACGCAGCATCGACAGTAAATAAATTGGTGTCAAAATTACGCCAACAGCTGACAGCAGCACAACTACAACCTTGAAGCTGGAACTGTAAACGTCACTGGTGGCGATACCCAGAAATACCATCAACTCACCGACAAAACCACTCATTCCTGGTAAGGCGAGAGAAGCCATTGAACCAATGGTAAATAAAGCAAAGGTTTTGGGCATTACCTTGGCCATACCGCCCATTTTATCCATCATCAAGGTGTGGGTGCGATCGTAAGTCACGCCAGACAGGAAGAACAAGCTAGCAGCAATCAAGCCGTGGGAAACCATTTGTAGCACTGCACCGCTGATACCTAGTTCTGTGTAGGAGGCAATCCCAATCAGCACAAATCCCATGTGGGCAATTGAAGAGTAAGCCAAGCGGCGTTTGAGATTGGTTTGGGCAAAGGCACAGCAAGCACCGTAGACAATGTTAACTACACCCAAAATTGCCAGCACTGGGGCAAAAGTCACATGAGCATTTGGCAACATTTCCACATTGAAGCGGATGAGAGCATAACCACCCATTTTTAACAACACACCAGCCAAAATCATTGAACCGGGTGCTGATGCTTCACCGTGGGCATCGGGTAGCCAAGTGTGTAAAGGAAAAATCGGTAACTTCACACCGAAGGCAATCAAGAAACCTGCATAAACCAACAACTCCAAGGTTTTGGGGTATTCTTTCATTCCCAGAGTCGCCATGTCGAAGGTGATGGTATCTCCAGAGAATGCCATTGCAAAACCGGCAATCAAGATAAATATTGATGCAGCGGCGGTGTAGAGAATGAACTTGGTAGCTGCATAACGGCGGTTTTGTCCTCCCCAGATGGAAATCAGCAGGTAAACCGGCACTAACTCGATTTCCCACATGAGGAAGAACAACAGCAAATCCTGGGCGACAAATACGCCAAGCTGGGCGCTGTACATCGCTAACATCAAACCATAAAATAATCGCGGCTTGGTAGTAACTTTCCAAGCCGCGAAGATTGCGAGGGTATTTATTAAGCCTGTCAGAAGCAGTAAGGGCATCGATAAACCATCAACCCCCACAGCCCAATGCAAACCTAACTGCGGTATCCAAGGATAGTTTTCTACAAGTTGGAGTGTTGAACTATGAAAGTCGTAGTTATACCAAAAAGCATAAATCATCAGTGCGAAGTCGGCGATCGCAACTCCCAGACCATACCACCGGACAGTTCTACCTTCTTTGTCTGGGATTAAGGGGATGGCTAAGGCAGCCACCAAGGGTAAGAGGATTATGGCTGTTAGCCAGGGAAATTCAATAGCATTCATCACTTCTGACAATCAATTTTCCTTCTCGCTTTTGATTACATTATATTAAGGAATTTTTACTTTTGTAAACATTGTTGAACTCTATAAAGATTAAATTTTTGCTTTTGATAAGAATATATACTCATCGAATGTCAGTTTTTCAGGATAAATAAGAATAAATACTTATCGGATTTTGCCGATTCCATTCTAAATGTAAACTTTTGCAACGTCAACTTTCGCTGTCGTTACAATATCGTTGCATTTTCTGTTTAAGCCTACTTGTCAGGGCTGGATGGCAGCCTAGGAACGAGGAAAGCCTTATCAAGCTAGGTTTTTAGGACTTGTTTGTACACCGTAATATTCAGTCTATTCTTGCCATTGCTTGACCTCTGGAGCGCTTCGGTGTGGCGACCCGTCACTTTGGCTATTTGCACTTGTAGAGACGTAGCAATGCTACGTCTCTTTTTGGGAACATATATTGACAAAAATACATGGATGTGTTTCAAAGCAAATAATTGTTGTTCAAATAAATGAAAAAGGAAATAAACTTGCCCTTATTTGAACATTCACTTTAAGCTTTGTGCCAAAGTAGCTAATTTTGATCTGTTACTGAAAATTTTTCTAAAAGATCATATAGTAAGAACATTTAAACAATAGATGAAACTTGCATTCAACTAATTCTTTTTCCGAAGTATATAGAATTTTGACGTAAATAGTAAAAAAACAGTATTTTATTTAATTTATCGAAATTTATATGGCTGAGGCGTTTATTTCCTACTCTCGCAAAGATAAAGAGTTCGTTCAAAAGCTTTATGAAGCGCTCAAGCAACAGAAGCTAGATATCTGGGTGGACTGGGAAGGAATTCCACCCACTGCAGATTGGCGGAAAGAAATTTATGAAGGAATTGAAGCCGCTGATAATTTTATTTTTATTATTAGTCCAAATTCAGTCGCTTCTACAGTCTGCCGTGAAGAGATTGCACACGCCCGAAAGCACAATAAACGTTTAGTGCCAATCGTGTGGCAGTATGCTGAAGGTATTGATCCCGAATTAGCCAAAATTAACTATATTTTCTTCCAAGAAAGTAATGATTTTGAGCAAGCTTTTCAATCATTACTCAAAGCACTTGATACTGACCTAGCTCATGTTAAACAGCATACCCGCTTACTCATGGGAGCCTTGGAATGGGATCAGAAAAAACGCAACAATAGTTATTTGCTACAAGGTAGTGAACTCGAAGAAGCAGAGCAATGGTTCACCCAAGGAGCGGGGAAAGAACCTTTGATTACATCACTCCAACAAGAGTATATTGGCGAAAGTCGTAAAGCCCAGAAGATACGTCACAGAAAAAGACTAATTGGCCTGACTTCTGGGTTGTTGATTTCAACGGGATTGGCTATATTTGCAGCTATTGGCTGGAAGCAGGCTGATCAACTGCGGATAGAAGCACAAAAATCGGAACTCCGAGCCTTAATTTCAGCGTCAGACGCACGTTTTACCTCCAATAGAAATACGATTGATGCCCTGATAGAAGGTTTAAAAGCCGGCAAGCAACTCAAACAATTAACTCAAGCCAAAGCCAACATTCCAATTCAGGAACAGCAAGAGGTGATCGAGGTGCTGGGACAGGCGGTTTACTGGGTAAGAGAACGCGATCGCCTCCAGGGACACAGCAATTATATCCAAAGCGTTAGTTTCAGTCCCGATGGAAAAGCGATCGCTACAGCTAGTGGAGACAACACAGTAAAACTTTGGAACAAACAAGGTCTTTTGCAGAAAACTTTAAAAGGACACCTAGATCAAGTAGTTAGTGTAAGTTTCAGTCCTAATAGTCAAATTCTTGCTTCTGCCAGTTTAGACGGAACAGTGAAACTCTGGAAACAGGATGGCAAGGAACCTAAAACCTTTAAAAAGCTGAATACTAAAATTCGATCTGTAAGTTTCAGTCATGATGGCAAGATTCTTGCCTCTGGTAGTGACGACAACATTGTGAGACTTTGGAACATAGAGGGTCAGGAACTCAAAATGCTCAAGGGGCATACAGGCACTATCTATAGTTTGAGTTTCAGCCATAACGATCAAATCCTTGTTTCTGCCAGTTTAGACGGAACGGTGAAACTGTGGAACAAAGACGGTAAAGAACTTAAGACCCTAGAAGAACATAATAATACAGTGACTAGCGTGAGCTTCAGTTCTGACAATATCCTTGCCTCTGCCAGTTTAGATAGAACGGTGAAACTTTGGAATACTGAAGGGAAATTGCTTTCAACTCTTGAGAAATCCGAGGCACAAAGTAGTCGGATATACAGCGTCAGTTTCAGTCCCGATGGTCAGACCCTTGCCACGGGTAATGATGATAATAGCGTGACACTCTGGCAGAAAAATGGCCAGGAACTTACTACCTTTAGAGGACATAGTAGTAGAGTCAATCAAGTTACTTTCAGCCCCGATGGTCGTACCCTTACATCTGCTAGTCAAGATAAGTCAGTGAAACTGTGGCAAATTGACCGCCCTTGGCAGACTATTCTCACTGGACATCAGGCTGGTGTCAATCGCGTGAACTTCTCAGGTGATGGAAAAGCGATCGCCACCGCCAGTGATGACGGGACGGTGAAACTCTGGAATCAGCAGGGTAAGGAGATTAAATCGCTGAAGATCAATGACTACACAATCTGGGATGTGAATTTTAGCCCAGATGGTCAGATAATTGCCGCCGTCAGTTTAGACGAAGGGGTTGTGAGACTGTGGAATCAGCAAGGTCAGCTACTCAAGACTTTTAAGCATGGCGATCGCATTCGCATTCATAGTGTGAGTTTCAGCCCAGACAGCAAAATGATTGCCACCGCTAGTCAAGATAGAACAGTGAAACTTTGGAATCGCCAGGGTCAGTTGCTAAGACCTTTAGACCATAGCGCTACTGTCTATAGCGTCAGTTTTAGTCCAGACGACAAGATGATTGCCACTGGTAGTAATGACGGGGAAGTGAAACTCTGGAATCGGCAAGGTCAGTTACTCAAGATTTTAAAGCATGGCGCTTCTGTCTACAGCGTCAGTTTTAGCCCTGATAGTCAGACCCTTGCTAGTGCTGGCGCAGATAATAGAGTAAAACTTTGGCAGCTTGATGGTGGTGCGATCGCTAGTCTTGATGGGCATAGTGCTGCAATCTGGCAAGTAACTTTTAGTCCTGACGGCAAGATGATTGCCACTGCTAGTGATGACGGAACGGTAAAGCTTTGGCACAAAGACCAGACTTTGATTATTACTCTTACTGGTCACAGTGGTGAGGTCAATGGGATCAGTTTCAGCCCTGACAGTAAGACTCTCGTTTCTGGCAGTAAAGATGGTACAGCTATTTTGTGGAATGTAGAAAATCTCACCCTAGATAATTTGATGGGGCGTGGGTGCGATTGGCTGCATGATTATCTGAAGAATAACCCGAATGTGAGTCAAAGCGATCGCAATCTGTGTGAAGGAGTTCAAACTCAGGCTAAATATTGATTTCGACAATTTTCACTATTATTTCAAGTGGTCAAATGCTTCAAGAAAAGTAATAAATCTTAACTATTTTTTTGCATAAAAAAAACCAAAACGATAGATAAGCATAAGAGCATAAATCTGAGAGGGCATCACTGTGTATAAAAAATCAACAGGCTGGGTACCAGACTACCCCGATTTTAGAGACTATCGCATGGACGAAATCAATCAAAAGTTAATGATCACAGTCCAAGATATACAGATAAATAATGATAATGATTCCCAAAACAGTATAGAAGAATTGTTTGAGTTATTAAATTTAATAAAAAATGGACTAAGTTCAACTCTCGACGAGACACTCGCCTCAAAGTTCAACAATTTTCAGAAAAAGATAAATAAAGGTTTCAAATTAGTCAATGCTAAAGCTCTTAAAGAACAGATATTTTTAGCTCATGGTTGTGCAGGGCAAGAAGTCTATAATCTTCAACAGAAGTTGCTGGAATTTACCAAATATAAGCATATTTTTGGAACTGAGACACAAAATATTAGTAAATTTGTAGATGATTTTTCAAAATCAGATTATATGGAACATGGTTATATAGAATATGGTTATTTTGGTGAAAATACAAAGGAGGCAGTAAAACGATTCAAGAGTATTTTTGGTCTCTCAATTATCTCAGATGACAATGTTGATAGTGTTGTAGATCAAGTAACACTCTATACTTTAGACCAAGTTTTAGAAATCTTAAAACTTCAAAAAACAGAAGAAACTTCTAAAGCTAAAAGCACGGAAAAAACAATTAAAAAATTTGGAATGTTTGATCCAGAAATTAAAGACATTCAGATAAAACTCAATAAACTAGGCTATCTCAAAAATTTAGGAGAAAATAACGGGGCAATAAAAGGATTCTTTGACTATCTAACAGAGGATGCAGTTAAAGAATTTAAAAGACAATATGAGCCTTCAAAGGTTGCTCGTGTTGATGGAATAGTTGATGGAATAGTTGACGAAAAGACAAAGAGAAGACTAGATAATATATATAATGCACAAGCAAAAAAATCTTTCGGTAATGATAAACTTAAAAAAGTACAGCAGCTTTTATGTGAGTTAGGAGAATTTGATGGACAAGTAACAGGGTATTCTAGTCGGCAGACAGATACAGCTATAAAATCATTTCAAGCTAGATATGAAATAGAAATAGAAAGGGATGATATTGATTGCACAAAAACCTTACAAGTATTAAGTGACTTAGTTGCGCTCAAAAAACAACAGCAACGGGAAGTTTTACCTGCATCCTCAACAATACCCATAACCCTTTATGAAATAATCTTAAGGGTTTTTGAAATTTCTGAATTGAAACCTGAACATTTTGTTAATGAAAAAATAATTCCAAAAGCTACGGATAGTGTTAATTCTGATCTCGCCAAACACCGAGGTGCCTTGAAACGAGCAATTGATATGATAGTTAAATTGGTTGCTCAACTAATTTCTCCTTTAGCTAAACATAGAAATCTTGAAAAAGCTGTAAGAGACGTATTAGATAAGCTAGATCAATGGTTCGATAAATCTGAATACGTTAACTATATCCGTCAAGAAAATAATCAACAAGGGAATAATAAATTAAGTATTAATGCTAAAAAGAATAAATCTTCTCAGCAAAAGTTGTGGGAAAAATCTAGTATTTCTTCTCAAGCAGAACAGGAAACAAACTTATTTAAAGACTGGGATTTAAATCCAGTGTCTTTATACATAGCTATTTCAGCAATTTTAAATTTCAAACAATCCCTGAGTAATATTGATAAGAAAATTACTGATCAAGTTTGCCTGGATAAAGATAGAAAAAAGAAATTAGCTACATCTTTAAAAAAGATAGATGATATATTTAAATCTATCAAAGATTTAGAAATTAGTCTGAATTCTAATCCTCAAGTTCAGGGAGAAAATAATTCCAAAACTCAACCGAATAATCTGAGAACAGTCATCCAAATATTACCCGAACGTCAAGATTATCCAAAGCATTTGCAGAAAAGTCTAGAGTTTCAAAGTGATTTACAACTTCCGTTAGAAGGACATTTACAAAAATGTGTAAAACAAAAACAAGAAAATAGCAAGAATGTAACTGTATATTTATTAATGCCAGAATTTGTAGATTTAACCTTCTGGTGTTCTCCAGTTGAAGACCAAGGCTCATTGGATTCATGTACGGCACATGCTGGTGTTGCTTTAATGGAGTACTTTGAGAAAAGAAGTTTTGATAGATATGTCGATGCTTCTCGGCTCTTTCTTTACAAAGCAACACGCAATCTCATGCATCGTAAAGGTGATGCAGGAGCATCTCTTCGGGAAACTATGCGGGCAATGGCATTATTTGGCGTGCCTCCAGAAGAGTATTGGCCCTATCAAGAAGACAAGTCTGATGAGGAACCAACCCCTTTTTGCTACTCTTTTGGTCAAAGTTATCAAGCATTGAAATACTTTCGTCTAAATCCTTTGGGCACTACAGAAAATATACTGTTATTCCGAATTAAAACAGCTTTAGCCGCTGGTTTTCCCTGCGCCTTTGGGTTTACTATGTATTATTCCATCGAGGATTTAAACCCAAGTGGGTATATTCCATACCCAGTTAAAAACGATAAGGTAAAAGGAGGTCATGCTGTTGTTGCAGTTGGCTACGACGACCATAAAGTAATAGAGAATGCTGATGGTAGTAGATGCTCACAAGGAGCATTGCTAATCAGAAACTGTTGGGGAACCCGTTGGGGTGAAGGGGGCTATGGTTGGCTTCCTTATGACTACGTATTGAAAGGCTTGACAAATGATTGGTGGTCGCTGCTCAAGTCTAAGTGGTTTGAGACAGGACACTTCGGGTTAGAAGCAAACGATTGGGTGTCTAATTTGGGGGGAGGGCCTACAGATGGTACACCGGAAGAGAAGCCTAAGCCGCCTGGAAATTAGGGCAAACGCACGTAGTTTAGCAAACCCTTGGTGATAAGGATATTGATGAAAAAAATCGCCTAAAACATGAGAGGAAAATAACTTATGTCCGATTTAATTAACAAACAAATCATCCTCAAAAGTCGTCCAGTCGGCGAACCAAAAGAGAGTGATTTTGCTCTGCTAGAAACACCAACTCCCGAACCAGGTGAAGGCGAAATTCTTAGCCGCACCATTTATCTATCTCTCGACCCTTATATGCGTGGTCGCATTAGTGGAGGCCAGTCTTATGCTGCACCTGTAGAATTAGGTTCAGTTATTGTCGGTGGTACAGTCAGCCAAGTAATTAAATCAAATCATCCTCAATTTCAAGTAGGGGATTTTGTTCTTAATAGTAACGGTTGGCAAACTTATGCTGTCTCTAAGGGTGAGACACTGCGTAAACTTGATCCCACTCAAGCACCTTTATCCTATAGTTTAGGTGTACTGGGTATGCCTGGCTTGACTGCTTATGCTGCTCTGCTTGATATCGGTCAACCTAAAGAAGGTGAAACTGTTGTGGTTTCAGCTGCTTCTGGGGCTGTCGGTGCAGTAGTAGGTCAAATTGCCAAAATTAAAGGTGCGCGAGTAGTGGGAATTGTCGGGAGTGACGAGAAGCGGGATTATATAGTTAAGGAATTAGGTTTTGATGTTGGCATTAACCGCAAAACTCAAGAACTTGATTCAGCGCTCAAAGAAGCTGCCCCGAATGGCATTGATGTTTACTATGACAATACAGCAGGTGTGATTTTAGAAACTGTCTTGCAGCAGATAAACCTTGGAGCAAGAATTCCACTAGTAGGTTTGATTTCAGAATATAACGCCACATCTACTACACCAGGGCCTAATTTAATGCCACTACTAATCAAACGGGCTTTAATCAAAGGTTTTCTAGTTGGTGATTATCAACATCGGTTTAATGATTTTTTGCGTGATATTACTGGATGGTTGCAGTCTGGTCAACTGAAGTATAAAGAAGACGTAGTTGTTGGTTTAGAGAACGCTCCTGGTGCATTCATCGGTTTACTTCGAGGTGATAATTTTGGCAAGTTGATTGTTAAAGTCAATGACGATCCAACAGCAGCTTAATCGGTTATTCAGTTGGGTATGTGGTACGTTGACACTCAAATTATTTCCAAATGAGCGAAAATTCTGGCACACCACTGGATAAAAGGGAGCAAATTGTTGAAAATAAGCGTCAGGAGTAGTTAATTCAACTAAAGTTTTAGGTGTAACTAGATGCACAATGGTTTTAGGAGTAAGCTACCACTACTGCTGACATTTTGCTTATTTACTAGCTTTTTGCCTGCTTCTGGTTCAGTTTTATGTCCAGCCGTTGCCTCTGACGAATACTATAAAGTAGCCAGAAATTATGGCAGAGATGGACGCACAGGAACCGATGGGCGATCGGGTAGAGATGGTAGCAGCGGTGAAAACCAAAATATTTTTGTCAATGGTTCACCTGTAAATCTTGATTTGTCGGGTAAAGATGGTGAAGACGGGGAAGACGGGGAACATGCTGATCGACCTGACTGTGGTTATCAACGCAATCGCGTCAGCCACGACATAAACGCCCCTAATGGTGGTAATGGTGGTAGTGGTGGCAAAGGAGGAGATGGGGGAAATGGTGGTTCCCTCACAGTCTATTACAGCAATTTGGCAGACTTACGGAACATTTCCGTCCAGGCAACTGGTGGAGAAGGCGGGCGCGGCGGTAGAGGTGGCAACGGTACGGAGGGTTGTAACTGTCACAGACGGAGTTGGGAAGTGAAAACCTGCAAGGGAACTCCCGGTAGCTCTGATTACAAGTGTACTGAGAAGGTTTATCGATGTAGCGATGGTAGCGATGGGCGAGATGGCAGCGATGGTAGCGATGGTAGCCAAGGGCGCTTAGGAATTTTGAGTATTGTAAATAGCAACGAACCTTTGGCAGCGGATACTCCAACTGTGCAGCTAGCAATTTCGCAACTGATAAACAAACAGGTCAACCTCTCGAAGAATAAGTGGAATATTCGTAAAGGGGCAACTTCTCTACTTGCGCCTGGTGCTGCGATCGCTGATGATTATCGAGAGTTTGAACAACGTCTAGAAGAGGCTTTTCAAATAGTTTGGCAAGAAAGACAACCCATTACCAGCTTTGACAATCAGGTTGTAACACTAAATTTAACTGATAACAAACAAGTAGAAATTACTTTTCCTGAAGAATTATGGGTTGAAGGTAACACCAAAAGTGACGCTAACTTAACAACATTTACCGTCAACCATGCCATTCCCAAAAAAGATGTTACCCGGTTAGCTGTCGCAGAGTTTGCCGATGCAGGACAAAACCTCAACTTAAAAATAGTCGATTTGGCAGCAAAGTCTGATGCTATTAATACTCAGTTTCGCGTGAAATTCCGCGCCCAGGATAGCTTGCACGGTTTTTCTGGCTACAAAACTGAATATGAAGGGGATATTCCCAACGAACTTGTGACTCGTGACTATAACCGTTTTACTCTAGCTTTGGGCAAGCTGAAAATTCCTGATGAAGCTTTACGCCCTGGTATTAACGTTGATATCGAAGTCGTAGCAACTCGTTCTTTGGGAATACGTTCTGCGAAGCAAACTATTAGCTGGCAGGGTACAATCCGCAAGCCTAGATAAAGTTTAGGAAGATTTTTTCCCATCTGAAACCATTTGCGAGAGAATATAGGCTGCAAAATCTAGTAACTGATCCAGCATAAAACCAATAATACCGATGTAGATGATCACCTGGATGATGTAATCAGCATTGCCAGCTTTATAAGCATCCCACAAGGTAAAGCCAAGTCCTTTTGGCCCTGTTAACATTTCTATGGCAATAACTATAAACCAGGCTACCCAAATGCTAACTTTCAAGGCATGAAATAGATGAAATATAGCTACTCGAAAGTTGTTATTCTGTCTCTTAAAATGTCGCATACCTATTGCAGTATTAATAATCATCGTCCAGAGAGTTCCTAGAAAAACTACTATAATAGCAGCCGATTCACTCTCTTGAAATGCTATTAAGGCAATAGGCAGCAGGGCTATAGGAGGGATACTATGTGGTATCTGAAATATCAGCCTAAATAGCTGATATATCATGCTATTCATACCTATGAAATATCCGATAAAGCTACCCAATACGGCTGCTGGGATGTAACCCACAAACAACCGTTGCAAGCTAGCTAAAATGTCTAAGAACATATTATTTTCTCTGCCTCAGTTCTCATAAAAACATTTGGGAAATACTGCGGCAATAACACAAAAAGTGTATTTTAATACGCTTTTTATTTGATTGGCAAAAGATTTTTATATCTTCTCCTCCTTGATAAATAATCAAAAAAACTTAGGTATTATTACGATGAGATAGTAGTAGTACAAAGAAGAGGTAAAACTTTGATTTACTAAACTTTATCAGAAAAGCAAATGGTGATTAGTAAATTAAATACAATTTCCAGAATTTACTTGCTTGCTGATTGTAACAAGTATAAACATGTACAACTTTTTATACTAAATAAAGAGCCAAATTTGTTATTAACAATACAGAATATCTATACAATGGGTAGATGAATGTAAAATCCCGGATTTCTCACCACACCTCTTAAAGCCTGCGCTTGTGCAGAGGAGAAGTAATGAGTAATGAGTAATGAGTAAAATTTCGGTTCTTCAGCTACTTTTATGGAGAATTAATAGAAAAGTGCCAGTTTAATAAACTGCGTAAGCGAAAATTGCTAAAATTACGAAAGCCATACCCAAGTCTTTTAATTAACTTGAGTTTATTATTAATTCCTTCTACAACACCACGCTTTTGTTCTGCCGTCAAAATAACCAACTATTTCCCCAAACCATCTCACCATTGTCCCTAGACTTTTCGGAAAAAATGAACGAGCATCATACATCCAGTCTAATAATTGAGTGATGCTATCTCCCCAAGATTTAGTTGTGTCAAATATCTGGCGGAATTGTTCTTTAAGTGCGTGCATTTTAGCGAGATTAGGCGAAATTTCTCGCACAGATTGTAATTTAAATTTTTGCTTTTTATTTAAAGAGTCTTCATTTTTTAGTAAGCTATATTTACTCTTGTTTAATGCTTCTAATTTTTTGGCTTTTTCTGATTCATCATCTAACGACAATTCTACAAAGTCAAGTACTTGCTGCTGTAACTTTAAAATTTTGAGATGACTCGCTTTTGGGCTTTTATCAGCAACCAACACCTTGAGAGGGCTAGTTCTGACCCTATTAGCGTAAACTAATAGGGTCTGGTCAAAAGCTATTTTTGAGTATGAACAACAAGCTCAATCCCACAATAATATTGAAGGCAAATTATTGTTCGCCAAACGCAGCAATTGATAACCAATTCCAGATATACCGGGTAAAAAGCCAGGATTAAATACAGAATTGGGTAAGTTGGGGAACAGTTGATAAGCTCCAGTTTGCTTGGCTCTAGCCACAACATTTGTTACATTCTGGTGAGCAATTTGATGCCAATCAGGACGGGAACAGATTTTTGCACCGACTAACAGCACTTCCGCCCGTCCAAAGTTGCCACAGCACAAGTGATCGATCGCTTGTAAGCCAAAACTCTGAGTAGTTTGGAGAGCAATTTCAATTTCTTGTTGAATTTCCGGCGTTTCCACGATTCTCAAACTGCCTAAGCGTCCCAAACCAATGCCGGCTGCACCATGACACCACTTATTTGCAAAGTCAAGTTGTCCTGGTTGTCCCATTCTGCGGAAGTCTGGCCAGTTGGCTGTGGACTGGCAAAAGACGCTACGCTCATACTCGATTCCTGCTAAACCTGCTTCTAAGTACTTGCCCTCTGAGGTGGCGGCATAAAGTCTGAGCAAGGCGTAAGAGATACCTGCGGCTCCATGAGAGAAGCCAGTTAAGGGCTTATCCCAATAAGTATGCCAAGCTTTGGGCGCACCGTTGTGGCTAACTTGACGGTTGATTAAATGTTGTCCACAGGCGATCGCTTTTTCTAATACGGTTGCTTCTCCTGTGGCTTGATACAGGGATAATAACCCTAAAATTGCCCCAGCTGCACCACTCATAATATCCAAGTGTTCGTCGGCAGCAATTAGTTCTGGTGTCATCAACTCGGCTAATACTTGAGCGTCTGGCAACAGCGTTGCATCGTTGAGGAGTTGACTAATTTTCACCAGGCTATAGATCATCGATCCTAAACCTGTTGCACCCCCAACGCCCATGAAACGGGCCATGCGTTCCCAAGTTTCTGGATCAATGGTGTGGATTTGGCGACGCAGAGATTGTACTGTCCTCAATGCTAAATCACGGTAACGGGAATCACCAGTTACTTGACTTAGTGCAGCTAAAAACAAAGCAACTCCAGAGCGTCCATCACAAAGAGAATTGTTTAATACTTGCAGTTGATATCGTTCGGCGCGAGGTATAAAGTCTAAACCAATCCAGTTAACGCTGCCATCAGGGTCAGAAATGGCTCTGGTTTCCAGTTGAGTGGCGATTTCCTTGGCTTCAGCAATCAATTGTTCCGAATTTAGCAACGGTAACGATTCGCCTTGCCATTGCCCACCTTGGCGGCTGAAAGTGGTTGCAATCTTGGCATCGAAGGAGCCTTGAATAATCGCTACTTGTCGAGCTAGGTCGGTTTCATCTAGAGATTGTAACTGGTTGAGCAGGTCTTGGTAACTGGATTGCTTGAAGTAGTTGGGAATGGAAGAAGAACCGTTTAAACTCAGTTCATCAACCACAGCGCTAGCCGTGAAGAAGGGAATATCCAATTGTTCCATTGCTCGGAGTTCTGCGCTCAAAACGGGAAAGGCGTTTGGTTTATCTTGAGCAACTAGAAAAGCACGGCTGAGAACATCGAGTTGAATGCTGTAATCTACGCCGTGTTTGAGGTAATCGGGTGCTAAAGCTTTTTGAAGGATGATGCCATAGATGCGGGTGTTGCGGAAGATAAAGCGCACCTGCTGATTTTGCATAGCAGATAGCAAACTTTGGCGTGAAATTAAGAAATCTTTGTGCGCCATCAAAAAGCGATACATCTGCTCAAACCCAGTGGTGATTTGCAGTTGATAATCGTTTGGAGACAGAGCAACTTCACCCAAGAACGGTACATTTTTCCCAATCGGCAAGGTTACAGGCTCAGACAACAGGTGCATATTATCTGTATTAATATTCTGCCAGCGCGGCACTTTGCGGGGAGATAGTCGGGGATCTGTGCTGCCTAGACCGCTAATATCATAAGCGACACTGCGATCGCCACTAAAGTCCCAACGCGGTAAAAGTCCGGTGCGGAGTACGGAATCCCAAAATTGTCGTGTGGCGGTTGTTTCTAAATCTTGGGTAAGCGGTGAGTCTTCAATGAGATTTGGTTCGTGGTGCAGCAGTGTTTCCATGTCAATCAGCACCAGATGTTCGCCATTGGCAATTAAGTTTTCGTAATGGCAATCTGTTCCCCGCAAAGCGTAAAGCACACACAACAACATCCCAGAACGCTGATAGAATCGTTTTGCAGCTGCTTCATCAACACAAGGCAACTGTTCAACATATTCTACCCAACCGTAACCTTTACGCTCCAGCACCTGAATGACTTTAAAATCTAAAAGATTGCTGTGTTGATTGCACCAATCTAAAAATTGGTTAAAGACAACCTCTAATCCTAAATCTTTGGGTTTATAAACAAGTTTAAGTCCAGACTCAAAGGTGAGTAAAATCACCGTTCGTCCGCGTTTGTGTGAATCGGAAATGGATGTTTGAATTTCGGCAACTTTGTTTTGAGAAAATGGGATAATTCTTTCATTAAAAGTTCGTTGAATATCCGTCCTATCTGCAACTAAACGTTCGAGAAATTCAGCAGTAAACTCAACCCAAAAATTGACGGCTGTTGCCACTAACCGACCGAGAACTGGATACTTCTGGAAGAAGGTCAGCATTCCATCTTCCAAGAGTTGATTGACGAACTTGGTGTAGTGAGTGTTATTATGTCCCGTTTCCATTCCCAGCAAGCCGAGCAAGCTTTGACCAAAAGGACGCACCTGAGAAAATTCAAAATCTAATGTCTTAGTGCAAATTCCTGCTAATCGTTTCAGTAGACCACGTTCTAGAGAACTGTAAGCGTCGCGGGAAAGAATCGATAAGGAAAGAAAATCTTGGGTAAATTGACTGTCGCAGCGAGTCAGTAATTGCTGTCTGGCTACCAAGATAGCAGGCAAAAGAATATCTTCAAAGGTGATCGGATTTTGTGAATCTATTGGTAGAAATACTTCGGTTGCAGAATTGAATCCTGTAGCGGTTTGGATGATTTGCTGCAAGGTTTCTGCCCACTCAGGCAAAGGTTGATCGGCAAGCAACTCGATGGTTCCCAATTTGGAACTAACAGGATCGAGGTCTAGCCCTTCCCACTGTAAGCGTTTGTGCAACGTATCCAATTTACCTTCTGCTGCAACTTCGCACCAGCGATCGCGCCGACGGTTAATTTCTTGTTCGTTTACTCGATCGACTGCAAATCTGCTTTCATCAAGGCGTTCCCAGATAAAGCTAGCATTGGCAGCGATCGCTCTTAAATCGTCTGATATTTTCTGTTGGGATAAGCGAACAACTTGTTGAACCATAGCTGGATTTCTCATAGTGGGAGTTAAAAGGTAAGTATCAATTCTGGTTTACGTTTTAATAGTTAGCATTAAAAACAATAGCGTGCGTCTGAAATAAATTTTAAATTAAGTACTAATTAGGTCAGTATCTAGGCATAAATAAATTTAAAGTTTGTAGTAAGGACTTTAGTCCTGATAATCCTTGCTCTGAGCGATAAATCGCTCACTACAAACTAGGAGTTTATTTTATATTTAATGATGTCTACCTACTTAGGCATAATTAAAATAACTTGTAATTATTAATTGAATTAGTTGGGGTACAAGCCCCCAACAAATAAAGACCAAAAATTACGAATTACGAGAGATAGCAGTGTCCGCCACCACAGCCGGCTGTATGACATAGTTTGGGCGCACTATCAGCCATTGCACCGCCACTAACACTGAGTAATTCTTCTTCGCTCAGTTCGTTGGAATCCACAAAGGTCAGTTCTGACAGCATTTGAGCTACGCTTTCGGCTGTGAAAGTATAACCTTTTTCTGCACTGGCAATTAACAACAGTTTGATGGCTTCTGTTTGGGTAACTGCTGCTTGTATATTCTCGCGTAGTTGGCTATTTTGGAGTAGGCTTTGAATTTGTGACAACATAATTGTATTCCCTCAGAGTTGGTGATAGTAATTGTTAATTTAATTCCCTCTTTTTCTTGATTAAAAAAGTAAAGAGGGAATCTGTTAGGCATTATCTCTTTCTGCGTTGAACCTCATTACCAAGTATGGAAATTATCCAAATTAAAATATTGGGAAAGTTGGATATAAAAAGCTGTTTTAGAAAAACAACCTGACCTTGGAGGCTACAATGCCAAAGAGAAAGAGAAGCTACATACCTTTTTTAGCAGTGTCCGCCACCACAGCCTTCTGTATGACATAGCTTAGGCGCACTATCAGCCATCAATCCACCACTAACACTAAGTAATTCTTCTTCGCTCAGTTCGTTGGAATCCACAAAGGTTAATTCGGCCAGCATTTGAGAGATGGCTTCAACTGTGAAGTTATAACCTTTCTCTGCACTAGCGATCGCTAGCACTTTGATGGCTTCTGCTTGGTTAGCTGCTGCTGTTACTTGCTGTTGTAGTTGGGCGTTTTGCAGCAATTCTTTAATTTGGTGTAGCATACGTTTCTTCTCCGTTTGTGTTGACTTATTGATACGGCAGAGATATGTGCTTGTTTTGAGCGGTGTTCTCTGCTTTTCTGATTTGAATTTAGACAGAAATAGGGGAGAACTAGGGGAGATAAGTGCAATTGCGGAAAGATTTTTCAGCACAGATTAATTGGGGATGGGGCATTGGGAATGGGGCATTGGGCATGGGTAAGAAGGGCAAAGGGGAATGGGTAAGGGGGAAAGGGTTTATTTCTTCTTCATCCTTTTCCCTCTTGTTGCTCCCCTGCTCCCTGCCATCTCTATGATGCTGATATCTGCATAGCTGCTGTAATATTTGAAGCCAATATGTAGTTTTGCTGTAGTTAAATATCCTGATGATCAACTAAAGATACAATCGCTATACCAAATTGATTGATCTATCTAGGAGATATTAAGGAGTTGGTGATGAGCGCTAAACAATTGGAGCAGGTAAAGCAATTGCAAGCTACCCTCACCAAAATGGAAGTAACATTAGGTGCGATCGCTGATGCTGTAGTCTGGGTAGGAGAAGACCGACGCATTCAATGGTGTAATTCTAGCTTTGAGGGTTTGGTGAATCAACCCCACAACACTGTCTCCGGTGCGAAGTTAACTGACTTGCTACCCCTAGCACAAGCAGGACAACCAGTTACTTTACCAGCCTATCCTGATGTGCGGATACTCAATGGTGAGTACGAAACAACAAATTACCAGTTGCAGCAGGGTGAGCATACTTTAACACTACAAATTTCTGGGAACTGTGCCGGACTGACTGACGATCGCTGTGCAATACTGGTGATTCGGGATATCACACTGACTCAACGAACTCAAGAATCCTTACAAGAGATTGAGGAGCGTTTGCAGACATTAATTAACGCTACACCAGATATTATCTGTTTAAAAGACGGTGAGGGAAAATGGTTACTATCAAACCAGGCTAACCTGGAATTTTTACAGTTAGAAGGCGTTGATTATCAAGGCCAAACAGACTCAGAACTAGCAAAATTTAGCAATTTTTATCACGATGCTTTGCTCAACTGCGACAAAACAGATGAACAAGCTTGGCAGATGGGATGTGTGCATCGGGTAGAAGAAGTTATACCCCGACCTGATGGGACGGTGAGCAGTGTAGATATGATTAAAGCTCCCCTATTTCACCAGGATGGTAGACGCAAAGCTCTGGTGGTGTTAGGGCGGGATTTGAGCGATCGCAAACAAACTCAAGTTGCTTTAGAAAACTCTTTATCTCTGTTAAGCGCTATCTTTGAATCGATTCAAGATGGTATCTTAGTAGTCGATAGCTCAAGTAATATCACTAGTTACAACCAAAAGTTCTTAGAAATGTGGTCAATTCCACCAGAACTTTTGACAGAACCAGATCATCCTCAACGGTTGGCGTATCTGGCAAATCAGCTAAAAGAACCGGATGTATTTTTGCAACGAGTCCGAGGATTGTACTCACAGCCAGAGCTAGTTAGTTACGACTCATTAGAATTGCGCGATGGCAGAGTATTTGAGCGCTATTCCTGTCCTCAGCGCATCGGCGAACAGATTATTGGTAGAGTGTGGAGTTTCCGCGACATCACCCAACGCCAAAGGGCAGAAGAAGCACTGCGACAAAGTGAGCTACAATATCGCAGTATTTTTGAAGCTATTAATGATGGACTATTTATTACTGAAATAGAAACTGAAAAAGTCACCGAAGTTAATCCGGCGGCTTGTCAGATGCACGGTTACTCTTATGAAGAATTTCTCACTTTACATCCATCTGTTTACATTCACCCAGACTCACATTCTGTTTTTTTAGAGTTTCTCGAAACAACGCAATCTGGTGAGCAATTTTATGGGCCAGCAGTTGATATCTGCAAAGATGGCACTTTGATAGATGTGGAAGTGAAAGGGACAACTTGCATTTACAACGGTAAGCCGCACATCTTAGCGATAGTGCGCGATATTACTGCTCGCAAACGCACTGAGGAAGCCTTGCGACAAAGCGAAGTCCAATATCGGGATTTGGTGCAAACAGCCAACTGCATCATTCTACGTTGGGACGGTAACGGTAACATCATATTTTTAAATGATTACGGTCAAAGGATTTTTGGTTTCGATTTAGATGAAATTATCGGGCGTAATGTTATCGGCACAATTGTTCCAGAAACCGAAACTTCTGGGCGCGACTTACAAACATTAATGGTTGATATTTGTCAACACCCAGAAAACTATTTATTCAACGAAAATGAAAACTTATGCCAAAATGGCGATCGCGTCTGGATAGTCTGGGCAAATAAACCTATTTTAGATGAACAAGGAAACTTAATCGAAATACTTTCAGTCGGTACTGATGCCACAGAACGCAAACGTGCCGAAGCAGCCCTCCAGGAAAGTGAGTTAAAATTCCGCAGCATTGTTGAAAATGCCAATGATCTGATATTTGTCCTCTCGCCAAAGGGAATTTTTACTTATCACTCGCCGAATGTGACTGCAACTATGGGTTACAGCCTGGAGGAAATCGAAGGTCATTCGGTGGTGGAGTTTACCAAACCTGAAGATTTAGCAATTAGCGTCACCGCCTTACAAAGGGCTTTAACTGGCGAAAAGCTGACTGATATTGAGGTGCGATTGCGACACAAAGACGGTAGCTGGCGATGGTTCAACTTTAACACTTCCACAATCAACACTCCCAGAGGTGAAATTGCGATCGCAGGTGTGGGACGCGACATCACAGAACGCAAGCAAGCTGAAGAAGCCTTGCGTCGTAGTGAAATGAAATACCGCAACATCTTTGAAAATTCCCAAGTGGGGATTTTCCGCACCTGCCAAAAAGATGGATTGATTATCGATGCTAATCAACGTGGTGCTGAGATATTAGGTTTTACCTCTGCTGCTGACTTAGTTGGCAAGTATTTCACAACTGACTTATATGTTAATCCAGACGATCGCACGCGGATGCTAGCAGAGTTAGAAAAGGATGGTGAAGTTCGTAATTTTGAAATAGCACTGCGGCGCTTGGATGGTTCAGTTGTTTGGTTACTGTTGTCACTCCGCCTCAATGCCGAAGAATCCTGTCTCGATTCTGTCTTTACAGATATCAGCGATCGCAAACAGCAAGAACAGGCTTTACGCTTAATTGTTGAGGGCACAGCAGCAAAAACAGGTGATGAATTTTTCAATTCCTGCGTTCGTTACCTTGCCGAGGTATTGCAAGTTCAATATGCTCTAGTCACTGAGTTTGGTGATGAGCCAAAAACTAAAGTCCGCACTTTAGCCTTTTGGTGTGGCGGGGCTATTAACGAGAACTTGGAGTATGAATTGCAAGGTACTCCTTGTGAACATACCTTGGAAGGCAACCTCTGTCACTACCCTCAAGCAGTACAAGCCGCTTTCCCCCAAGATGCAGATTTAGTGAAGATGAATGCCGAGAGTTTTTTTGGCGTTCCTCTAACCAGTTCATCCGGCGAAATCATCGGACATCTAGCAGTGATAGATGTCAAACCAATGAAGCACGATCCGGGACGGGAACTGATTGTCAAAATTTTTGCTGCCCGTGCCGGTGCTGAATTGGAACGGAAACAAGCAGAAGCAGCCCTACAGGAAAGTGAGTTAAAGTTTCGCACTATCGTTGAAAAGGTTAACGATATGCTGTTTGTCATCAATCCTGATGGGGTATTTAACTATATTTCTCCTAATATATTGAACACTACAGGATTTGCCCCCAGCGAAATGGAAGGTAATTCCTTGGCATCCTTTACTCATCCTGATGATGTGCCAATATGTTTTGAAGCCGCCCAAACTATCCTGGCAACAGGTGAGGGAATTTCGGGAACTGAGTACCGCGCCAAACATCGAACTAAAGGCTGGGTTTGGCTAACTGCTAATGCAGTCCGCACACAAGATGCCCAAGGTAATTTTCAGATTGTGGGTGTAGCTCGTGATATTAGCGATCGCAAACAAGCAGAAGCAGCTTTACAACGTCGGACTCAAGCCGAAAGTTTACTCAGTAGCATTTCTCGCCAATTTATTGACCAAAATTTAGAAACAGCAATTAATTTTACACTGCGAGCGATCGCTGAGTTTATTAGTGCCGAACACAGTTGCATCTTTGAATTATCCGAAGATCAAAGGCGGTTCGACCTCATTCATGAATGGTGTGGCGAAGGTGTCGAGCCTTTGATTGATCTTGCCAAAGGATCACCTGTGGAAAGTTTTCCCTATTTTTATGCTCCAATCCTGCTTGGCAACCATATACAAATCCCTTGTGTGGCAGAATTGCCTCCTGATACAGCAGAGAGGAAGCTATTTGAGGGGATGTCGTTTAAGTCTGTAGTTGCTGTACCCATGCTTCACTCTGGCGAAGTAGTTGGATTTGTCGGTACAGCGATGATCCACTTGTGTCAAACCTGGAGTCAAGAGGATCTGAATCTATTAAAGCTGGTAGGTGAAATAATTGCGATCGGTCGAGCCAGACATCAAGCAGAAGAAGCGCTGAGAATTGCCAAAGAAGCCGCCGAAACTGCCAACCGTGCCAAAAGTGCTTTCCTGGCTAACATGAGCCACGAACTTCGCACGCCTCTGAATGCCATTCTGGGTTTTTCTCAGTTAATGGAACGAGACACTAGCCTCAACTCAAACCAGCGTGAATCTTTAGCTACCATTAACCGCAGTGGCGAACACTTGCTCAACCTGATTAACGATGTTCTAGAAATGTCCAAAATTGAGGCTGGACAAATCATTTTCAACCCTGAAGACTTCGATCTTTATCTGCTGTTGCAAACCTTACAAGAGATGTTCCAGGTAAGGGCACAAACAAAGCAATTGTTCCTCAGATTTGAAATTGCTCCCAATCTTCCCCGTTATATCCAGACAGATGAAGGTAAACTCCGCCAAGTTCTTATTAACCTTTTGGGTAATGCCGTCAAGTTTACTCAAACAGGGGGAGTAACGTTACGAGTCAGATTAGGGAGTGAGAGTAGAGGAGCAGGGGAGGCAGGGGAAGCAGGGGAAGCAGGGGAGGAAGAACTATTAAGCCCTGCCCAACCCCCAATGCCCAATGCCCCATGCCCCATGCCCCATGCCCCATGCCCCATGCCCAATACCCCATCCCTTCACTTTGAAGTCGAAGACACTGGACGGGGAATAGCACCAGAAGAAATGAATAACCTGTTTCAGCCTTTTGTTCAGACAACAAGCGGTATCCAAACCAAGGAGGGAACTGGACTAGGGCTGACTATCAGCCGTCAATTTGTGCGGTTACTGGGGGGCGATATTCACTTGACGAGTAGCCTTAGACAAGGATCTACTTTTAGTTTTGACATCCAAGTGAATTTAGCCGCAGCTTTGAAAGCTGCACCAAAATTGAGTAAGGGACGTGTACTCAAGCTGGCAGCAGACCAACCATCTTACCGTGTTCTGGTAGTGGATGACCGCAAAGAAAACCGCGATTTAATTGTGCAACTTCTTGGTAGCATTGGTTTTGAGATTGAGGCTGCGAATAATGGACAAGAAGCGATCGCAATTTGGCAAACCTGGCAACCTCACCTAATTTGGATGGATATGCGGATGCCTGTAATGAACGGTTACGATGCAACAAAAGAGATTAGAGCCAGGGAAAAAAATATAACTACAAATCACCACACCGTAATTATTGCCCTAACCGCCAGTGCTTTTGAAGAACAACAAGCAAGTATCTTAGCCGCAGGTTGCAACGACTTGGTTCGTAAGCCATTCCGGGAGCAAGTGATTTTTGAAAAAATCGCTGAATATTTGCAAGTGCGTTATGTTTACGCAGAAGAAAGCAGTGAAGAAGCCACAAACAACAACCTAGATAATATTCAATTTTCCATCTTGGATCTTCGATCTGCAATTACCGTTATGCCTACCCAATGGATAACAGAACTTAATCAGGCAGCCGTTGAAGTCGATGCTGAAAGGATTTTCCAACTAATTGAGCAAATTCCACAAACACATTCTGCTTTGGCAGAAAAATTGGCAAATTTAGTCCGCAGCTTCTGCTTCGATGAAATTATCGGATTAACGGAGGAAAATTGTAACTGAGTTCAGAGCGGGTAAATTGCTGGAAGTCAGTTTAGGACTTACGTGCTAGACAAAATAATTATCTTGTCTATTATTTGTATAGCCTGCGATGTCTACGACGGGCTACGCCTACGCGCGATTATTTTCTAATAACAAATACAAGACCGATTTTTTTCTAATAGTATAGCTTGTATTGATTGCCTCATGAGGCTTCTAGCGATCGCCTTCTCGGAAAGTGACAGAAGAGGGATATACACCGTAGCGATGCATTGGGGGGAAAGAAATCTAGTTCCCTCCCCAATGCATCGGGGAGGGTTAGGGTGGGGTAAAACCCTGGTTAATCAGCTATTTCAGACTTGTGTGTACACCGTAGCCTATAAGGAGAGAGACTTTGAATTTTCCCCCTTCCCGATACGGGAAGGGGGCTAGGGGGTTAGGTCTTTGGTGGGCTTTTCCACATGACCTGAATTGTCAGCTAAATATAGTATTGGTGATGTTTGTGCTTTGTTGAAGCAGTAGAAGCGATCGCTTCCTTTATTTCTCCCCTAGTTCTCCCCGATCGCACTTTAATCTTAAAAGTCTAGAAGTCTTAAGGTTCTGGGTGCTTTCAGCAAGAAGGAGAACAATGCAACTCAAACACAGCCACATCTATCGCCAAGAAGCCCTAGAACGCTTATCTTCACCAGAACAACTGGATCAAGCGATAAATGTAGTCAAGCCTCAAGCTTGGTTGACTTTATCTGCGATGAGCTTTGTGGTTGCTGTGGCTGGCGTTTGGAGTGTGTTCGGCAGAATTCCCCTCACCGTCACAGGCCAAGGTATCTTGATTAAACCGCACCATGTTGTGGAATTTCAAGCACCCAGTTCTGGCCCATTACTAACTCTCAAGGTGAAGCCGGGGGATATTATTAAACAAGGTGATGTACTGGGTATTATCGACCAATCAGCTTTGAAACAGCAGTTGCAGCAAGAGCAGATAAAGTTGCAACAACTGCAAACCCAAAATCAAGAAACTGACAGGCTACAAAAGCTGCTGATTGACCAACAAATTATCACCCTTGGGCAGCAAAAACTGGATTTGGAAAATAATCTGCGCCGAGAGCAAGATGCACCCAAGTTACGCGATCAAACCCAAAGAGCGATCGCTCAAAAACGCCAAAGCATTAATTCCCGCAAACAACAAATCAATTACTTACTCAAAACTCTTAAAGGTCGGGTTGATAACCGTCGTCAGCTTTTTGAGCAGCACGTCATCAGCCAAGATATGCTAGTGCAAGCTGAACAAGAATATTTTAATACTCAAAGCGAACTATCAGATATTGACGTGCAACTAAAGGATCTTGAAATTCAAGAAACAACAACGCAACGAGAATATCTGGAAAATCTTAATAGAATTGACGAAATTAAAACCAAAATTAAAGATATTAATACTCAAAATACTAAATTGCGCGAACAAGACTTAAAGCAATCAATTAATAAAACAAATCAAATTCGGGAAGTAAAGCGGCGAATTGCCCAGTTAGAACTGCAATTATCTCAAGATAGTAGAATTATTAGCAAATATAATGGTCACATTCTCGAACTGAGTGCTGTCCCTGGACAAATGATGAATCCGGGTAGTCGCTTGGGGTCAATTGAGGCTGAACAGCCAAATTCAAAACTTATGAGTCTTGTTTACTTTGCTAATAAAGATGGTAAGCAAATCAAGCCAGGGATGTCCGTACAAGTGACTCCCAGCTTTGCTAAACGTGAGCGCGAAGGTGGCATTATCGGAACGATCGCAGATATTTCTTCATTTCCGGTAAGTACACAAGATATTATAGCGATCGTTGGTAACAAAGAAATTGCCGCCAGTCTTGCGGGTAAAGGTGAAGGTCAGGTGCAAGCTTTTGTCCAACTCCAAGAAAACCCGACATCAGTAAGTGGCTATAAATGGTCATCCTCTGATGGCCCAGCCTTAAAAATATCCTCCGGCACAACTACCTCTGTTCAAGTAAAAGTTGGAGAAAAAGCACCCATTTCTTATATTATTCCTATGCTACGCTCTTGGACGGGAATTTATTAAATTGGGAATAGGGCATAGGGCATGGGGCATTGGGCATGGAGGTTAAAACTTGAACGTTCAGCCTCAGAAGCTCAACTTCCACCTTCAGAAGCTCAACTTTCACCCTCAGAAGCTCAACTTTCACCCTCGGAAGCTCAACGTCCACCCTCAGAAGCTCAACTTCCACCCTCAGAAGCTCAACTTTCAAGTTCTTGCCCCATGCCCCATGCCCTATGCCCCATGCCCAATTCCCAATTATTAAATCGTGTCCGCACTTCTACACTTTTGCAAATGGAAGCGGTCGAATGTGGTGCAGCTGCTTTAGGAATAATTCTGAGCTATTACGGGCGGATTGTGCCACTGGCTAAACTGCGTGAAGAATGCGGTGTCTCGCGGGATGGAAGTAAAGCTTTTAATATCCTCAAAGCTGCCAAAAACTATGGACTCAATGCTAAAGGTTTAAAACTGTCTCTGGAAAACGTCAAAACTACCCGTCTTCCCTACATTGCCTTTTGGAATTTTAACCATTTTCTCGTAGTAGAAGGATATAGCAAAAAACGTGTCTACCTCAACGATCCTGCCAATGGTCGCAGAACAGTGAGTTGGGAAGAGTTCGATCGCGCATACACGGGTGTTGTGCTGACAATGGAACCAGGAGCGGATTTTCAGAAGGGAGGCAAAAAAAATCACATTGTCTCAGCCTTAAATAGCCGCTTACAAAACTCACGAGTTACTATCTTATTTTGCTTGCTTGCGGGGTTATTACTAACATTGCCTCGGTTAGCTGTACCAGCCTTTTCTCAGGTATTTATCGATGAGATTTTAATCGAAGATCGGCAAGATTGGTTACGACCTTTGCTGTTAGGAATGCTGTTAACGACTTTATTGCGAGCATTCCTTGCCAGATTGCGGCTTACCTACCTGCGGCGATTAATGGTTAAGTTATCAGTCAGCACATCAGGACAGTTTCTCTGGCATATCCTGCGATTGCCCATTGGGTTTTACGATCAACGCTTTGCTGGGGAAATTAGTAGCCGGGTGCAACTTAATGACCGGGTGGCAGAAGTACTCTCAGGGCCTTTGGCAACCACAGTAATTGACGCGGTGATGATGATATTTTATCTGCTGATCATGATTCAGTATGACCAATTGCTGAGTGCGATCGCAGTCGGTTTTGCTTTAATCAACATTCTCGCCCTCCTATTTTTATCGCAAACTCGTGTAGATACAAATATGCGCCTAGCTCAGGAATATGGCAAAGTGGGTGGAGTAACGATTAGCGGCATCCAAACGATAGAAACCATCAAAGCTTCTGGGCTGGAGTCAGATTTATTTGCTCGGTTTGCGGGTTATTATGCTAAAGCCATGAACGCCCAACAACAATTAGGTTTACAAACTCAAATTCTCACCACATTACCTACAATTTTGACAGCCCTAACCACAGCTTCTATTTTGCTGGTTGGTGGTTTACAGGTAATGAAGGGCAATCTCAGTATTGGAATGCTGGTAGCCTATCAAAGTTTAACACTGAGTTTTTTAGAGCCAGTTAATAGCCTCGTTAATTTCGGCAGTACACTCCAAGATTTAGAAGCTGATTTAAACCGCCTTGATGATGTATTGCAAAACCCCGTTGATTTGGAAGTGGAGGGGAGGCGGAGAGCAGGGGAGGCAGGGGGAGCAGGGGAGGCAGGGGAGGCAGGGGGAGCAGGGGGAGCAGGGGGAAAAATTACTTCCTCATCTCTCTGGCAATTACACGGTCATGTTGAGTTACGGAATGTCACTTTTGGCTATAGTCGTGTAGAACCTCCGTTGATTGAGAATTTGAGTTTGACTGTTAAGCCAGGGCAAAGAATAGCACTTGTGGGGGGGAGTGGTTCTGGTAAATCCACAGTTGCTAAATTAATTTGTGGTCTTTATCAACCTTGGGATGGGGAAATCTGCTTTGATGGTGTAGAGCGATCGCAAATTAAGCGTTCTGTTTTAGCTAACTGGTTGGCAATGGTTGAACAGGATATCTTTTTATTTGCCGGGACTGTCCGAGAAAACATCACTCTTTGGGATTCGACTGTACCAGAAGTTGATTTGGTGCAGGCTTGCCAAGATGCAGCGATTCATGATGCGATCGCATCTATGCCTGGAAAATATGACTTTGAGTTAATCGAAGGCGGTATGAATATTAGTGGTGGACAACGCCAGCGTTTAGAAATTGCCCGCGCTTTGGTGAGAAATCCCACAGTCTTAGTACTGGATGAAGCAACCAGCGCCTTGGATGCAGAAACAGAGTTGATTATTAACCGTAACTTGCAACAACGTGGTTGTTCATGTATTGTAGTAGCCCACCGCCTCAGCACAATCCGCGATTGCCATGAAATTATTGTGCTAGAGCAAGGTAAAATCGTGCAGCGTGGAACCCATGAGGAATTATGGCAGCAAGGCGGAACTTATGTTCGCTTACTTCACGCGGCAGAGGCATAATATCGAGTTTGAGAAGATTTCTTGGAAGTATTCGTTTTCAAGGATAGACATAATTACTAACGAAGAATACTTATCTTTTTGCCTCAAGGCTTCTCGCAAAACTCCTTCCTCTTGAAAGCCGACTGATTGATAAACATGTCTAGCACGTTGATTGTGTTCAAAGACATCTAACCAACAACGATGAGCATTATAGTCTTCAAAAACCTTTTTGAGGATGATGCGTAACGCACGTTTGCCGTATCCTAGTCCTGGTTCAGCAACGATAATTCGAGTTAATTCAATACTACGGTTCGGTGATTGTAAGCCAGACAAAATAGCGTAGCCTTGCGTTTCTCCTGAAACATTTTCAATCATTAAATAATGTTTGTCAGCACAGTGTAAGTTGCTGCTGTGTTCTTCTCGACTCCAGCAGAGGATAAGGTCTTTGAATTCATCTCTGGTTTCTTGAGTAAAGATGAAGTCTATATCGTTTAGGTTAGCAGTTCGTAATTTTATCATCAAAAAAAAATTTGTTATATTCAGCCGGGATACAATAGTTTTTTATATCTTTTTCTACTCGTCGAACTCATATCGATTTACCTTCAGTGAATTCTCTTCCTAAACCATACTTTCTTCAAGCAAACGAACCAGTACTGTTGGATAATTCAGAAACTGTCTGGATAGTTCAGTCTGGAACATTAGCAGTGTTTGCAACTAGAGTTAAAAACAGTTTACCAAAGGAGCATCGCCGCTATTTGTTTCATGTGAACGCTGGTGAAGTCTTGTTACCGGAAGTAATAGCACAAAGCCAATGGAATTTTGTAGCGATCGCAATTGAACCCACCCAATTATGCCAGATGTCAATGGTTGATTTGGTTAAGGGAATCGCGGCGGCTGACTCTCAAGCCATAGAACTTTTAGAAGGTTGGGTAAATAATTTAGGACAATCTCTTAGTGCCCAGCAGACAGTTTTGACTACGCCATTAAACCTTGTGCAGACATTAGGGCGAGATTTTTCATTATCCCCTGGTGAAACGCTACAGTGGAGCCAACAAACACTTCTATGGGTGAAGTTGCGGCAAGGCAATACTCACTGGATGGGAGTTGAGGAATTAACCTTGAATTCTGCCTCACCAGCGTTTCCACTCACGAGTGATATGTGGCTGGAGGCAGAAAATGCGGTTATCGGAGAGATGTTGCCAACGGCAGATTTAGAAAATTCCGAGGAACTCCTGGCAGGTTTAGCCACTTTGCATACTTATTTCTTTCACTACTTCAGTTTACTGGCAAATAAAGAAGCAGAAGCAGAATTTCGGCGATTTCAGGAACGTGAGCAATTTAATCAGCAAGTAATAAAGGGGGCACTCTCTGACTTAGCAACAGTATTGCAGCCACAGCAGGAGGCGGTTTTTTCTCAGGAAGGGCCGCCCTTATTGGTAGCATTTGGTGCAGTCGGGCGATCGCTGGGAATAGAGATTCGTCCACCAGCAGAGGATTTGAATTCTATTAAAGACCCTGTAGGGGCGATCGCACAAGCATCACACATTCGTATCCGCCGGATAACTTTAGCAGATGGCTGGTGGCGTCAAGACCAAGGGGCAATATTAGCTTATACTCAGTTGGAAAAGCAGCCAGTGGCGTTGTTACCTACAGATAATCGAGATTATGTAATTTTCGACCCCGTAGCGCGGACTCGGACACTTGTAAATGAATCAATAGCAAAAACACTGTCACCATTAGCCTACGTTCTGTATCGACCGTTACCCCAAGTTGCGCTCAAAGCCATCGACCTGCTACGGTTTGGGGTCAAGGGTTATGAAAAAGACATCGCCAGTATTTTAGTGGTAGGGCTACTGGGCACAATATTGGGCATGGTTGCACCACAAGCAACAGCAATTTTAATCAATCATGCCATTCCCGATAGCGATCGCGCTTTACTTTGGCAGATCGGATTGGTTATGTTTGCAGTCGCCTTTGGACAGTTAGCTTTTCAAGTTGCCCAAAGTATTATTACTCTAAGAGTCGAAAGCGCCACTGATAGCATATTACAGCCAGCCATCTGGGATCGTTTACTCAGATTAAGTCCTAGCTTTTTTCGCCAGTACACTTCTGGAGATTTAGTCAACCGCGTTATGGCGGTGAGGGAAATTCATCAAAAACTCAGTGGTGCTACGCAACGGACGTTGTTGAGTGGAGTTTTTGCCTTATTCAACTTAGTACTGATGTTTATTTACAGTTGGCAACTAGCGCTTGTGGGCGTGGGTTTAGCAATATTTGCCGCTGTGGTTACAACTGTTGCAAGTTTCCTCTTGGTGAAGAAATCGAAAAAAGAGCAAGAACTCAATGGCGTAATTCAGGGACTCACCGTCCAACTAATTAACGGTGTTGCCAAGCTGCGAGTCACAATGGCAGAAGAACGTGCATTTGCAGCTTGGGCAAAAAAGTACAGCCAGCAGATCCGACTGAAGGCGAGTTGGCAAGAAATTAAAGATGGTATTTCTATATTTAACGAAGCACTCCCTTTAGTAAGTTCTATACTGCTGTTTGGGTTTGCTATGTTGTTGATGCAGACACGCCTGACACTGGGTACATTCGTTGCTTTTAACTATGCTTTGGCGATTTTTATCAAAGGAGTAATTGACCTGAGCAATACTGTATCGGAAATTTGGAGTATTGTACCAATATGGGAACGAGCAAAACCGATTTGGCGATCGCAGCCTGAATATGACTCAACCAAGGTTAACCCCGGTCAATTAAACGGCCGCATTGCCCTAAATCGTGTCAGCTTTCGCTACTCGGAAAATGGCAGCTTAATCCTCAATGATGTCAGCCTCCATGCCGAACCAGGGGAATTTGTTGCGATCGTTGGGTCTTCTGGAAGTGGAAAATCAACGATATTACGGTTGTTATTGGGCTTTGAAACTCCATTGGCAGGTAGTATCTATTATGA
The DNA here is from genome assembly GCF_014023275.1 of Nostoc edaphicum CCNP1411. NCBI lineage: Bacteria > Bacillati > Cyanobacteriota > Cyanophyceae > Nostocales > Nostocaceae > Nostoc > Nostoc edaphicum. Next base: position 1,875,662 of record NZ_CP054698.1, on the reverse strand, counting down.
CGGCAAAGACTTAGCAGAGATGGAACTCCAGGCTGTGCGAAGACAGTTAGGAGTGGTGCTGCAAAATGGAAAAATCGGTACAGGATCGGTTTTTGATAACATCACCGCCGGGGCTTTGGTTTCTCTAGAAGAAGCTTGGTCAGCAGCACAGATGGCAGGTTTTGCTGATGATATCAAGCAAATGCCAATGGGGATGCATACGATCGTCGCTGAGGGTGGTAGTAATCTCTCCGGTGGACAACGGCAAAGATTATTGATTGCGCGATCGCTTGTTTCCAAGCCTAAAATTATCTTGATGGATGAGGCAACCAGTGCTTTGGATAACCGCACCCAGGCAATTGTGACTGAAAGTTTAGCTAAGTTAAATGCTACCAGAGTGGTAATTGCCCATCGCCTCAGCACAATTCGTAATGCCGATCGCATCTATGTTATTGACGCTGGTAATGTTGTGCAGGTAGGTAATTTTTCGGAATTGATTGCCCAATCAGGGTTATTTGCCAGACTGGTAGCCCAACAGTTAGAAGGGGAGCTTTAAGGAACTCCAAAAAATAAATTATCCAATTTATTTAGAAGATAAAACTTTCATCTCTAGCGTAAAAATACTACCTTTTCCCACCTGACTTTCAACTTTCAGATGCGCTTGATGTTTTTGGGCGATCGCCTGAGCAATTGCTAGCCCCAATCCTGTGCCTCCGGTTTTACGAGAGCGATCGCTATCAACACGGTAAAAGCGATCAAAAATTCGCTCCTGATCAGCAAGCCCAATCCCAATACCCGTATCTTTCACCGCAATGACAACAGTGTAATCACTCTTGACTAAGCTAACAGTTACATATCCCCCTCTGGGTGTGTACTGGATGGCATTGGCAATCAAGTTTGACACTAAACGGTAAAGTTGCGATTCGTTACCTAGAGCATAAACCTCGCAAGTGGGAATTTGGCAGGTTAAGTTAATATCAGCAGCAGTGGCCAGCTCTAAAAATTCTTCGGTCAAATCGCTCACCAAATCATTTAAGCAACAGGGCTGAAAAGGTTTTGCCCCTAAATTTTGCTCAAGTGAATTTTGCTCCAAACTGGTCAACAAGAGTAAGTCAGCGATCAAATAGCTCAACCTCCGCCCCTGCCGTTCAACAGTATGAAGCATCATTTGCATATCTTGTTGATTTGATTGCGGTATGTGGAGGATAGCTTCTACAGTTGCCAACAGGCTGGCGAGGGGCGATCGCAATTCATGGGCAGCATTAGCGGTAAACTGTTGCTGTTGCTGATAGGACTTGTAAATCGGCTGCATTGCTAATCCTGAAAGCCACCAACTGGAAGTAGCAACCAAGCTCAGAGCAATAGGCAAACCAATCGCCATAATCCATTGAATTCGGCTGATTTCCGCATCAAAATGTTCTAAAGTGCGCCCAATTTGCAAATAGCCCCAGGATGAATCAGCATTGGCTTCATCAGCTAGATCATGGGTATTGGCACTATGCAAAATCGTGGTGAATTGGTGATAGCGAATGCCGTTAGCCGTGCGAAAGGTTTGCCATGAAGTGCGGTTGAGAGTTGGTGGCAGAGATAGGGGTTGATTGGGTGAAAAAGCCAGGAGTTTCCCTTGATGATTGAACAGCCGAATATAATATGTGGTGCGATCGCTAATGCCGATGGTGTGCCGTTGAATCAGCGTCGGGGTAGCCTTGCAAGGTTGTCCACTCAAACAAAGATCGGGAAAAATTTGTTGCAGCACAGCAGTCGGTTCTTCGGACGGCGGTAACAGTGGTTCGACGCTATCGTGTAAAGTTCCAGCAATTGACTCAATTTCGCGCTCCATTGCTGCCCAGTTTGTTTGTACCGTTGCGCGATACATCCCCAAGCCAGAAACACTCAAAATCACGCCCATAACTCCGGCATACCAAAGGGCTAACCGCAGACGACTGCGCCGAAAAAGTGAGTAGCTATTCATGGTTGAGAATGAAGTTGGGAGTTAAAGCGATAGCCAGCACCTGGAACAGTTTCAATCGGGCAGGGACAGCCATGATTTGCTAACTTGCGACGTAGTAAGCGCATTTGCGCCGCAACTACATTACTAATCGGTTCTTCATCCATGTCCCAAAGTTGTTGACGCAATTTACTACCGGGAATGATGCGATTGGGGTTCTGCATCAAATACATGAGTAGCTGAAATTCTTTGGTGGTTAAGGAAATGACTAGGGGCGTAGATCCATCTGAATTCACTCGTAGGACATTGTTTGCTGTATCCAGAGTAAAACCTGCAACAGTCAGCGTGGATGGTTGTAGTTGAGGCGATCGCCTCTGAAGGGCGCGCAACCGTGCCAGCAATTCTTCCATTACAAACGGTTTGACTAAATAATCATCAGCCCCCGCATCCAGCCCTGCTACACGATTTTCCGGCTGACCTAAAGCAGTCAGCATCAGCACTGGTAAGGGATTTTGGTGTAGTCTGAGCTTCTGACATAACTGTAATCCCGACATTTCGGGCAGTAGCCAATCAACAATAGCAACTGTGTAGTCTGTCCACTGGCTTTCAAGACAGAGCCATGCCTGAGTGCCATCTGTTACCCAATCCACCACATATTTTTCACTAATTAAGACTTGCTTGATTGCCAGTCCCAAATCTGCTTCATCTTCCACCAGTAAAATTCGCATTGCTCCAGGGAAATCAACCATGAAGCTCTGATCTTACAAAAACATCTGCAATTTCACCTGGATTTCATCTGCCCTTTGGCAAACTATGGAGAACTTTTTGACTGTCTTAAGTACGATTAGATGATTCAAGGCTGAAAACGAAGGTGTTGGAGAGATCGCACTTGAGCAATGGTCTCGAAGTCACGATCATCATGGATCAAAAGCAAATTATTTTCCAGTGCCACTTGAGCAATACAGCAATCGATTGGACTACGAACGGTAAGCCCTTGGCGGCGCAAGTCGTAGTAGATACGTGCAGCCTCTTGCCACGAAGAAGGCGTGAGTTCAACGTAGTCTTGTGTTTCAAGATAAGTAGAGAGGAGAGTCCACTCTTGCTCATTCAGACTACCTTGCAACAATTCAAGCTGGGTGAACCGAGTGAGTTGTACCTGGCGATTCGCAATCAGGGTTTCAAGCTTCTGGCGAACTTGACCACTGCGATCACGGAAGACGCTGATCCACACAGATGTATCAATCAGCAACATGACGAGTTTCACGTAGGGCTTTATAATCAAAATCTGGGGCAAATTGAATCTGTCCCGCAAGGTCGAGAAGGTTTTTCTTACGGCGCGATCTCACGAATTCTTGTAGAGCAAGATTCATCAATTCTTCTTGGGTTGTGAGGTTAGTCAGTTGAAAAGCTTCGTTGAGAAGCGATTCATCAAGGTTAAGGGTAATTTGCATAGATATGGATATTGGATTGAAGTAGGCATGATTATTCTCTTTACATTTTAACCAAATAGATGACCAAGCCACCTCTGGGCATATCTTTGTATGTATTACTCCTAATTACGTGAGCATGACTGTCCAGCTTATTATACGGAAACTTTCAGTATAATCTTTTTCTCAATCCTAATATATCAAGCATTACAACGAACTCCTGTCTGAATATACGGAAAACTTCTTTTTTACATTGCTATCTGGGTATTGTACAGAATTTTTCCGTATAACTACCCTTCATGGGAGAATTATATGGAATTTTCCCGTATATTCCTTGGTGTTATATAGAAATTGTCACCCAATCCACCACATATTTTTCGCTAATTAAGACTTGCTTGATTGCCAGTCCCAAATCCGCTTCATCTTCCACCAGTAAAATTCGCATCACTCCAAGGAATCAACCATCAAGCTCTGATTTTACAAAAACATCTGCCATTTCACCTGGATTTCATCTGCCCTTTGGCAAACTATGGAGAACTTTTGTTTAATTCAGTATCCATTGTGAGGAGTGATTATGAAACCTTTTATGGTAGTGAGTTCCATTCTGGCAGCCAGTTTAATTATCAGTGCGCCCACAGTTGTATTTGCTCACACTGGACATGGTGATGAATTTCAAGCAACGGGTGGCATTAATCGCGTGAAAGTCAATACTCAAACCGATCAACTGTTAGGTATTGTTGTCACGCCGATCGCCTCCTCTGCCAAATCTGGAGCTAGTGTCATGATTCCGGTGACGGCACTGGTTGATGCCAACGGTAAACAGATAGTCTTTGTGGAGTATAAGAATTTTTATGAGCCAGTAGAAATTACAACTGGCGCGACCAAGGGCGAACTAATCACTGTTACCAAAGGGTTGTCAGTTGGGGAAAAGCTCGTTACTCAAGGTAGTTTGTCGCTCTATGCTGAATCGCGTAAAACTCAAACCGCCAATACAGCAACCAGTCCAGCCGCGATCGCCACTCCTAAAAAAACTGATACAGCCCATGCTCAAGCAGATGCTAAAGGAATACCTCATAGCCATGATACTAGCGGTAATCTCGTCTCACAGGCTGGTGAAACAACTCAGCAATCGGGCGGATTCCCGATGGGTATCTTAGCAGGTGTCGGTGGTGGAGTCGTGCTTGTCGGCGGAGCGATCGCTGTTATGGCAGGCAATCGCAAGAACAAGGGAGGCGTTTAATTGAGATGTTTAATTCTATTCTCAATCAGATTCTCAAAAACTCAATTACCCAGCGTTGGTTTATAGTTATTTGTGCGATTCTAGTGACGGCGTGGGGAGTATTCACTGTCACTCAGATGCCACTGGACGTTTTTCCTGAATTTGCGCCCCCCCAAGTGGATATTCACACCGAAGCAACTGGACTAACTCCAGAGGAAGTAGAATCACAAATTACCGTGCCGATTGAAAGCGCGGTGAATGGTTTGCCGGGGGTGACTACGGTGCGTTCTTCCTCCAAAGTCGGACTATCTATGGTGCAGGTGGTCTTTGACCAGGATGCCGACATTTACAAAGCGCGGCAATCAGTGACAGAACGACTCCAACAGGTGACAAATCAGTTACCTGAAGGGGTGCATCCACCGGAAATTTCACCGTTAGCATCGCCGTTGGGTACGATTTTACAGTATGCCTTTACTGTGAATGGGCAGGGGAAAACCTCGCTGATGGATTTACGCCGTCTGGTGGATAGCACCCTGAGCAACCAAATTTTGTCTGTGCCGGGAGTCACCCAAGTCACCGTTTACGGTGGGGATGAACGACAGGAACAAGTGTTAGTTGATCCAGAAAAAATGCGATCGCTCAATGTTTCCCTGACTGAAGTTACCAATGCTGCCAAAGGTGCAAATTCTAACGCTCCTGGTGGATTCTTAATTGGTGGTGGTCAAGAACTATTGGTACGCGGTATTGGGCAGGTAAAATCAATTGCAGACTTGCAGCAATCTGTGGTCAAGGTGCAAGATGGTAAACCGATTTTGCTCAAAGATGTGGCGGAAGTACAAACGGGTGCGGCACTAAAGCGGGGGGATGCTAGTTTTAATGGGCAGCCGGCTGTGGTGATGATGATTAACAAACAGCCTGATGTCGATACCCCCACAGTAACAAAAGCAGTAGAAGCGGTGCTGCAATCCTTGCAAGCAAACTTTCCCCCTGATGTGCAGGTGGCGCGAACATTCCGACAATCTAACTTTATTGATACTGCTATTGGTAATGTCAGCAGTTCTCTCATTGAAGGCATCATCATCGTGTCGGTGATTATGCTGTTATTTCTAATGAATTGGCGCACCGCCGTAATTACTCTGAGTGCGATTCCTCTGTCGCTGTTAATTGGCTTAATGTTCATGAAAGCTTTTGGCTTGGGCATTAACACCATGACCTTGGGCGGTTTAGTCGTAGCCATTGGTTCAGTTGTGGATGACTCAATCGTGGACATGGAGAACTGCTATCGGGGACTGCGAACTAATCAGGCGCAGGGCAACCCGAAGCATCCCTTCGAGGTGGTGTATGATACGTCAGTGGAAGTGCGGTTAGCCGTGATTTTTTCCACGGTGATCATCGTAGTCGTGTTTGCACCAATTTTTAGTTTGACAGGTGTTGAGGGCAATATTTTTGCACCGATGGGTTTGGCGTATTTGCTCTCAATCTGCGCGTCTACTTTGGTGGCCATGACCCTTTCACCTGCCCTGTGTGCAATTCTGCTGGCAAACCAAACCCTACCGCAAGAAGGTACATTCATTTCCCGTTGGGCAGAACGATTGTATCGTCCATTGTTAAATCTATCGCTGCGATTGCCCCAAATCATTCTGGGTGTAGCACTTGCAGCTTTGGTTGCTGCAAGTGCCATCGTTCCCTCCCTCGGACGGGTGTTTCTGCCCGAATTTCAGGAGAAATCATTGGTAAATTCAATGGTTTTATTTCCGGGTGTTTCCCTAGATATGACCAATCGGGCTGGGATAGCACTGTCCAGTGCGCTCAAAGATAATCCTTTGTATGAGTGGGTGCAAGTGCGATCAGGACGCGCTCCAGGAGATGCAGATGGGGCGGGAGTGAGTATGGCTCATGTGGACGTAGAACTGAGCGATCGCGCCCTCCAAGACCGCGAAGGCAGTATTAAACAATTGCGGCAAGAGTTCAATAAACTGCCTGGTGTAGCATCTAACATTGGTGGATTTATTTCTCACCGCATGGATGAAGTGCTGTCGGGGGTGAGAAGTGCGATCGCTGTGAAAATCTTTGGCCCGGATTTAATTGAACTACGAAAGATTGGCGAACAAGTGCGAGATGTGATTGGGCCCATCGCTGGTGTTGTAGATTTGCAGCTTGAACCCCAACTACCCATTCGTCAGGTACAAATCCATTACGATCGCACGGCTGCCGCAACCTATGGATTGAATATGGAGCAGTTATCAAACGTGGTGGAAACTGCTTTAAATGGTCGTGTGGTATCGCAAGTGGCAGAAAATCAGCAGCTTATTGATATTTCTATCTCCTTGACCGAGAAAGCCCGCAATAGTTTAGATGCCATTCGCGCTATTCCCATCACTACCCCAACTGGTCAAACCATCCAACTGGGTGCTGTAGCCAAAGTAGACTATGGTATGGGAGCGAATGTTGTGAATCGGGAAGACGTGTCACGGCTGATTGTCGTTTCGGCAAACGTTGCCGAGCGCGATTTGGGCAGTGTTGTTAGTGATATTCAATCCCAAATTCAACAGAAAATCAAACTCCCTAATGGCTACTTCATCCAGTACGGTGGACAGTTTGAATCGGAGCAGCGTGCTACTAATAATCTCCTGGTGTTTAGCATCCTGGCAGCGATCGCGATTGCTGTGTTGATGTTCTTCTCCGTTAAATCGCTCTCCGCGACGATCACCATCATGCTCAATCTGCCTTTGGCTTTAGTAGGTGGTATTATCTCCATTGCTTTGAGTGGCGGTGTGATTTCGATCGCTTCTTTGATTGGATTCATTACCCTATTCGGCGTTGCTGTCCGCAATGGCTTGTTGTTGGTAGACAACTACAACAACAAGTTTGCTCAGGGAATGCCCCTCAAAGATGTGATTGTCAACGGTTCTCTAGAACGAGTGAACGCCATTCTGATGACTGCACTCACTTCTGCGCTAGGGATGCTGCCTTTGGCGATCGCCAGTGGAGCCGGCAATGAAATTCTGCAACCCTTAGCAATTGTAGTTTTGGGCGGTTTATTTACTTCTACAGCTTTGACTTTATTGGTTATTCCTGCTCTCTACGCCAAATTTGGCAAACAGTTGATGCCTAAACAGAAACCCGTTTTGGTTAACCAAATATGGTCAAACGAATAACGATGTTGTTGTGATTTTTCTTTCTCCCCCTGCCTACACCGCGATAGGATATTTTTTTAGTTGGAAGTCCCTTAGTTCTGCTTCAGCATAGAATTAGCAACTTGGTATAAAGATTGGATGTTTAGTCCATCATTAGGATACTCAACCACAGCAAAATTACAAGTTACCTGGAAGCGATCGCCATTGGGAGCTGTAAAGACTTGCTGGCGGAGCTTGGTTAAAATGTCACTGAGGCGATGTTTGACCACAAGCCCTTCTGTTTCAGTAAACCCAGAAACTCCGACCACAAATTCTCCATTACCCCAATATCCCAATATTTCGCCACTGCAAAATGCCGATTGGAATAGACGACTCCATCGTTGCAATACTTGATTACCAGCCTCATGCCCATACTGGATATTAATTTGACGTAAATCGCTAATATTCAAGATTATTAAGCAAACCGATTGCTGATTTTTCTCGGCTTGAGTAATCAAGTGCTGTAAGTCGCGGCTAGACTGTAACTGATTTGCTAGCCCGGTTAAGGGGTCTTTGGTAGAGAGCGACTGAAGTAGGCGGCTGCGTTCTAGGCGGTGGGTAATCCTTGCCAGCAGTTCTGCCCCCACAACGGGTTTAACCACATAATCATCTCCCCCAGCAGCAAACACTTGCTGCACCGTTTCCATCTCCCGGTGAGCCGTCAGAAATACAATTGGCAATTCCTGCCATTGCGGATCTGTGCGAACTGCCTGACAAAGTTCTATACCACTAATTTGGGGCATTTCCACATCCAAAATCAACAAATCTGGTGCAGTAGATTGCAATACCTCCCAAAAACGTAGGGGATCGTCCAATCCGGTCATTCGCATTCCCCAAGGTTCTAACATTGGGCCTAGTGCTGCTAAAATCAGTGGATCATCATCAACTACTAATACATTTACTGTTAAAGAGCGGGTAAACTGCAATATTTGAGACGCAGTTTCCCAAACTTGATTTGCTGTGACAGGCTTGACGAGAAAACCCCGCGCCCCAGACTGAGCCAAAGTCACGCGATCCACTAGCTGATCAGTGACAGCCAGCGCCAGAACAGGTACAGGAGGAGTATGTGTTGCTAAGTCCAACATGAATGCCAAACTTTCTTCTCGCTGCCCGATCTCATCTACATTCAGCACTACTAAATCTGGTGATGTGGTTTGCAAGAAGTTTTTTGCAGCTTCTAACGTTGTTATTTGTTGCCAACGCATTTCCATAGAAGATGCTAGTTGTTGCAACTGTGAACCCAGTTGTAAATCAGGGTCAATCAGTAGTAACTTCGGATTTATCTCTTCCCCAATTGAGGTAGCAGTTTGATTAACTACCTTTTGTGCCATTAGGTTTAACAAGTTGCCTAACTCTTGGATCAGCGATATCAGTTGGTGTTTTTGGGCTGGTAATAACTCTCCATCTTTGTCTAAAATCTGTTCAATTTCCCGTGCTATTTGAGTTCCTGCTTCTTGCTCAAACATTCCCAAAACACCAGCTAGCTTGTGCGCTTCCCGTTCTGCCGATTTACGTAATTCTATAGTTAGTGTGCCGCTAGAGAGTTCTAAGGCTGCTTGTTGCAGTACCTCCATTCGCTGTGTCATTAGCCCTTGGTATTGACTCCACAACCCACTCATTGCTTGGTTAAATTGCTGTTCAACGGATGGAGAAGTATCGGGTACAGAGGAATCCCGATCTGGATTTTTTTGAGTTATTTTTTCGCTATTTCTACTAGTAGCTTTTTGGGATTTTAAGCGATATCCCAAACCATAAACATTTTCAATCCAGTCTACGGCTCCAACTACTTTCAACTTGTGTCGCAACCACTTAATATGAGACTTAACAGTTTCCTCTTGGGGTGGATCGTCAAAAGTCCAGAGATGTTCGATAATATCTCCCCGACTAAAAACCCGCAATGGATTCCGTAGTAGTAACTCCAGCAGACTATATTCTTTGGGTGTTAAATCCAAAACCTGATTATCGTATGTTACCTCGCAAATACTTGGATCTAACCGCAATGCCCCAACTTCTAGCACTGGAGGACGGGGAGTATCGCCGCGACGTAACAAAGCGCGTACCCTTGCTTGGAGTTCTCCCAAATTTAAAGGTTTAATGAGATAATCATCTGCTCCAGCATCGAGTCCACGAATGCGATCGCTAGTTTCATCTTTTGCTGTGATCAACAAAATAGGAGTGGAACGGCCACTAGAACGTAAGCGCTGACATAAAGTAATGCCATCGAGTTTCGGCAGTCCAACATCTGTTAATATCAAGTCGTAGTTCGTACTTTGGGCATATTCCCAGCCAATTTGTCCGTCTCGTGCGATTTCAACAGCATAGTGTTGTTGGGTAAGAGACTGCAACAAAACACTCGCTAAAATTTCGTCATCTTCGATCAGCAAGATTCTCATAGCAACTTACTCCACTAGGACTAGCCCAACAAATCAATGCCGATTAGCTTATTGCCTATCGCTGGCAGTGGCAATTGGACGGGTAACGAAAGCACAAGGCAAAATCGAAACTGCGATCGCAGCTTATCAATAAGCCATCAATAATATTAAATCGTTGCGGGTGGATTTAGCTGCCGTAAGTCCCGATGTACAATTTTCTTCCCGCAATGCAGTTAAGTCGGTTCACCGCAAACTGGTTGGATTGCTTGTGAAATCAGCTTCACAAAAAAACTGTACTGAACTATATTACATTTTCCCGCATTTCTCACAAGCTTAAGGCGTTTGATGTAGCAGAGGAGAAGTAATGAGTAATGAGTAAGAAGTAAGAAATTTTGGTTCTTGCGTCCGTTTTATGGCTGAATTCTGAAAAAAAATATATTGGTTTTTTGGATATAAATATTGAAGAAGTTAAAACGCCAATTAACTCTTTAGAGGTTGTTTGAAAAGTGTTTTGCTGTGACTTTAATCACTTTTAGATCCCCCTAAATCCCCCTTAAAAAGGGGGACTTTAAGAAGTTTTGCCCCCCTTTTTAAGGGGGGTTGGGGGGATCAAGAGTCCGTGGGGCTACTCTAGAAGACTTGTGTGTACACTGTAGCCTTTCTAAGGAGGGTTAGGGGGGATCTAAAATTTTTGATACCGACAAGAGGACTTTTCAAACATCCTCTTAGACGAAATTTACAAATTTGCAAAAATCTTAAAAGATAGGGCAATATTTTTAGCTAAAAATAAGATAGAAGCAGAAGTAACTGAACAATAAAATTTTTGCAAACAAGGTGGGATCATAGGCGTGTCTACCCACAGCTTTAGGTGTAGCGCGCTTACCCAGATGAGTAACGCTGGTATCCCACTGAGAGTTATTCAGGAAATCTCTGGGCATTGGAATTTAGAACAGTTGCAGATGATTAGTAAACAACTGTTGTCCGAGCTTGCTTACGATCTTCAGGCTTTCTTTTGATAATAATTTCTACATCATTATCTAAATCATTCAAAAATTGAAATAGTCTATCAATTGAAAAACCTGAAAGTCTACCTCTAACTAATGCTGAGACTTTTGGCTGATCGATTCCTAAAAGTTCAGCAGCTTGGACTTGTGTTAAATTGCGGAAAGTGATAGATTCGCTGATTTTACGTGCTAATTCAGCTTTCACTAATCTTTCTTCAGAATTAGGTAAACCTAAGTCAGAAAAGACATTTCCACTGCTAGTATAAACGCTATTTTCTTTAGTCACTCATCTACTCCTTTTTCTTTAGCAGCTTCTTCTAAATAGTCTTCTTGGGCGGCTTTTAAGCTCTTTTTTACTAAATCTATATCTTGTTGTGATGTAGCAATACCGTGCTTTGATTTCTTTTGAAATGCGTGTAATAAGTAAACAAACCCCGCAAATTTCACAGTGTACACTGCTCGGTATGTATCTCCATCAAAATCATCTACGACCTCTAAAACCCCACCCCCTTTAAAACCATGCAAGGGTTTTGCATCAGGATGTTTACCCCCATGTTGTGCTAAATCAAGAGCGTAACCCATTACGTCCTGCACGTCTTCAGGGAAATCCTTCAAGTCATCTAAAGCGCTTGCAATGTATTTGAGAGGTTTTTGGTGAGTTTTACTCATACAATAGCTAGTATGCTAAATCTAGCATACTATGTCAATAAGTGGATCAGTTGTATCAAAACCAGTACACTACCACCAATATTTAATTAGGCCACCGCCCCCAGTTAGTCTAGCAAACAAGCATTACAGGTAAGCGTCCATAGGGCGGGCGAGACGCCCACCCCACAAGAGTTAATTGAATATTTTTTATTTAGAAGTCCCTAATTCAATTTCAGATTAACGCGACTGACCAAAATAGTTTTATGATTCTCTACGAAAGCATATTGTGAAATTACCAAAATATTCTCAAGCTCATTCTGAAACATGGTGAATGGTGAATCACCTAAACCTTCTTCCAAGTTCAAATAAAGTGCAGGGAGATAAACAAGTATGGCTGAACACGTATTTCATAACCAACTGGGTTTAGAAGAACAAACTGAAAAACTCGGAAAGCAAGCATTGAGCTTGGGTTTGATTCCTAGCTTTGTGGTACATTACTTTCCCGATACTTGGGTATTTTATATACCAAATGAAAGTCAATCCGAACCTCTGACACCAGAAGAGGCATACTTTCGTTTAAAACAACTGGTTAAAAATAACGGCTAGTACAGCGCGGCTTAAATCAAGTTACCATTTTAAAACTTGCAAAAGCGCTGATATCCAAAACTTTTGACTTTTGACTTCCGCCTTGCGGTACTAGGCACTGCAATTGTTGAGTAACAGTAATTATGGCGAAACCAGCAATTTTAACCGTCGATGATGATCCAGAGGTGCTGCAAGCAGTGTCACGAGACTTACGGCATCAGTATGGCGATCGCTTCCGTATTGTTCGGGCAGATTCGGGTATTAACGCTCTGGATGTGGTGCAGCAACTCAAATTACGGAATGAAGCTGTTGCTCTATTTTTGGTAGATCAACGTATGCCCCAGATGGGAGGTGTAGAGTTCCTGGAACAGGCAAAAGACATCTTTCCCGATGCAAAACGTGCCTTGTTGACGGCGTATGCAGATACGGATGCTGCCATTAAATCAATTAATAGTGCCAGACTTGATTATTACTTACTCAAGCCCTGGAATCCACCAGAAGAGAAGCTATATCCGGTTTTAGATGATTTGCTTGATGACTGGCTAGCTGGATTCCGCCCACCCTTTGAAGGGATTCGAGTCATTGGTAATCGCTGGTCGCCTTTTTCACATCAGGTGAAAGATTTCCTAGCACGTAACCAGATTCCATTTAAGTGGTTAGATATTGAACTGGAACCAGAGGCGGCAAAACTGGTGGAATACGCCCAAGCTGATTGTAGACAACAATTGCCCTTGGTGCTGTTTCCCGATGGTTCCCGGTTAATTCAACCATCTAATTTAGAGATTGCTGCCAAAATTGGACTGCAAACTCAAGCAGAGCGTCCTTTTTATGATTTGGCGATCGTGGGTGCTGGCCCTGCCGGACTGGCCGCCGCCGTCTATGGCGCTTCCGAAGGATTGAGTACTGTCTTAATTGAGCGGGAAGCGCCAGGAGGACAAGCCGGTACGAGTTCGCGGATTGAGAACTATTTGGGGTTTCCTATTGGCTTGAGCGGTAATGATTTGGCAAGGCGGGGAGTCACCCAAGCGCGGCGATTTGGGGTAGAGATTCTCACACCTCAAGTAGTAACTGGGGTTAGGCTGGAAAATCCTTATCGGATTCTGCAATTAGCAGATGGGAGCGAGATTAGTTGCCATGCACTTTTAGTTGCAACCGGCGTTTCCTACCGTTGGCTAAAGGTTCCAGGAGCCGAAAAGCTGACAGGGGCAGGAATTTACTATGGTGCTGCCATGACTGAAGCGATCGCCTGTAGCAACGAAGAGGTTTACTTGGTAGGCGGGGCAAACTCTGCTGGACAAGCAGCAATGCATTTTTCTAAGTATGCCAGCAAAGTGATCATGTTGGTGCGGGGTGAGTCACTATCATTGAGTATGTCCCAATACTTGATTGACCAAATTGCCGCGACTGAAAATATCCAAGTTTGTACAGGTTGCAGTGTCGTGGAAGTGAAGGGAGAGAAACATTTAGAAGCAATTGTGATTGCCCATGCCAAGACTGGACAAACTGAAACCGTGCCAGCGCGATCGCTCTTTATTTTCATCGGTGCTAGCCCCAAAACAGATTGGCTCGATGGTGTTATTCAACGCGATGCTCAGGGGTTTATCATCACAGGGCCAGACTTAGTGCATAATGACAAATCTCCTCGTGGTTGGAATTTGGAACGCTCTCCTTTTTTGCTAGAAACCAACATTCCAGGCATCTTCGCAGCCGGAGATGTCCGCTACGGCTCAATTAAGCGCGTGGCATCCGGTGTGGGAGAAGGTTCGATCGCTATTCAATTCGTTCACCGCTACCTAAGTAATGTTTAAGGGAAGCGGTAAATACCAAGCTGTTTAAGTAAAATCTGCAACCCCTCCCCCCTGCCCTCTCAACTACGGCGTACACACAAGTCTCTTGACCCGCACCTTAGTTGCATCGACCTGCAAAAATTAACGTGAGTTCGATGAACCTCTCCCTCCCAGCCTCCCTCTCCGAAACGGAAAGGGAGGAGCAATGAAAAATTCAGCCTTTTGCTCCCCTCTCCGTGTCGGAGAGGGGTTGGGGGAGAGGTCAAATAAGACTTGTCGAACTCACGTAAAATTAACCCACCCTACGTTACACATCAACTTTAAAAGACTTGTGTGTACACGGTAGGCCCTCTCAAGGAGGTTCATTAATGTTATGTATTGAGGAATTAGTTAACTTAGACGCGTTTCAACAACTTCCCAAAGAGCGATTACAGTGGGTTTGCGATCGCGCTCAAACAGTTGAACTTTCTGCCGGAGAAGTGTTGTCCCATGAGGGAGATCCTGTATGTCGCTTATTTATCTTAGTCAAAGGTAAAATCAACATCACCCGCCGCAGTGAAGGAGTTGAAATTCCCATCGGGCAACACGAAGCCCCATCCTTTTTTGGTGAAATTCCAGTACTCACAGGCGAACCTGCACCTGTGACAATGCGGGCATTAACAAATTGCCGCATTTATGAGATGAAGGGAGAAGACTTTCGTAAACTGCTGCATGAATGTCGTGATTTTGAGCAGATGGTCTTCCGAATTATGCAAAGTCGTGTCCGGGGGCTAGAGTCTTTCATTCGTGGGCGGGAAAAGATGGCAGCTTTAGGGACACTTGCCGCCGGTTTAGCTCATGAACTCAACAACCCAGCCGCCGCCCTGGTTCGGACTTTAGGAGAAATGCCAGCCGCCATCCTAGAGTTACAACGAATGAACTTAGTTTATGGGCAACGCAATGTTGACGAAGCCCATACTCAACACTGGTTGAGAGTACGCGATCAAGGCTATGATGCGATTTTGAATAATCGCCTAGATCCTGTAACCTTAAGCGATCGCGAATCCATATTGCTGGAATGGTTAGAAGACTATGGTGTGAAGCAAGCATGGAAATTAGCAGAACCTTTAGCGGAAGGTGGTGTTGAGGTTGAAAGCTTAGAGCAATTAATGGAACGTTGGCGCAACGATGACACAGAATTGCGAGAAATGGGATTGCACTGGCTAGCGCTTTCCTTTGAAGTCATGTCAATGATTAAACATGGTTTGCGAGGATCTGAGAGGATTTCTGAACTTGTGCAAGCGATGAAGTCTTATTCTTACCTCGATCAAGGCACTCAGCAAGAAGTAGATATACATCAAGGCTTGGAAGATACCTTGCGATTGTTTGCTCATAAACTCAAGTGCGGTGTCCAAGTGCAACGCAATTACGATCGAGGTCTTCCGAAAATTCTTGCCTATGGCAGTGAACTGAATCAAGTGTGGACAAACTTGATTGACAACGCCATTGATGCAATGGATGGTAAGGGATTGCTGGAAATTACAACATACCATTGCGATCGCTTTGCCCATATTGACATCATCGACTCAGGCAGTGGAATTCCACTTGAAATTAAAACGCGCATTTTTGAACCCTTCTTTACCACCAAATCAGTGGGGCAGGGATCGGGATTGGGTTTAGAAACTACTCGCCGGATTGTAGAGAATCGCCATCACGGTACGCTTTCATTTGAGTCGCAGCCAGGTAGAACTTGTTTCACCATCTGCTTGCCTTTGACATCAGAAATTTGACCCCCCTAAATCCCCCCCGATGCATTGGCTACGGTGTACACACAAGTCTAATTACCCCCCTTTTTAAGGGGGATTTAGGGGGATCTAGAACGTTTTGTTACCGATTCTCCGGCCAAAATCAGCTTGTGAATATGACTGATTTTCGATATGCACGAGAAAAAAAGTTTTTTGTTCTCGAAATTTTACTTGTACTACTAAATCGGCTTCGTATTGTTCGCCAGCTGTGACATCGGTAAATACTTCTTTGTCCAAGAATTTTAAAGAGTCAGGTTCTAGATAAGCAATTACCTGGGAAAAAATAATTATAAAAATTCTATAAAAAATGTTGCAATCAGTTCTTTAAATAAACGGTCGTGGTCAATCATGTTAGTATTGGTTTACATATTAGTTGATTCTAAATCATTACCTTTGCTCCTTTCCTCACTTCTGTTATTTACCATAACCAAAGAGCTATACCCGCCACAGGCAAAGCTCTTTGGTTGCAAAAGTACTGAAATTAAAGAAATTAAGATAGCAATCCTGAATCATTTGCGATCAACAAGATCCCCGATTTATTTGAGAAGTTGCAGATATGCTGTTTGCGAAAATTGCAAACAAATAGGATTCCTATAAATATTTCTCAAGTTGCGGCTAAAGCTGGTTCTGTCAAAAAATATTTCAGATTTTCTTGCTGAGTGGCAAATTTTAAATACTGAGATGCCATTTCTGGTGTTAGCAATTCTATCATTAATCTGTTTTCCACCCAGAACTCAATCACATCAAAGAAAGAATCGCGATTACAGCGAACTACGCGCCAACCTTCACGGACACCGATTTGTTCAATTTCTTTCTGACTAATGGGTACAGAAATAGCTGCATGAATATCTGTATAAATAGAGGTAATTGCAGTATGAACAAATACGCATTCTTCATCATTTTCACCAGGTTCAATTTGAGAGCCTAAAGGATAAAGTTCAATGGCTGTACCGTATTCATCAAAAGGTATAACCATATAGCTTCCTGGGTTAGGAGGAAATGGAACAGCTTGCGCTTTTAAGATTTCTGCCAGAACTTGGGCAACATGACTAGGGTTTCTAACAGCAATTGAAATATGGTGAATCATGGAATAACCTCAGTTCGATATTTTATAAATTAGGAAACAATCGGGGAGAACTAGGGGAGCAAGGAAGGGTGGGAAGAGAAAAAAGCTTAACTCTTGAATGCTTATTGGCTTATTGAGGTCGTCCGTAATGAGCTTTACCTTTACCATCGGCAGTCTCAAGCACTAGAACTTGCTGCCCGTACTCATTCGTCTCAATCGACCACTGATAAGTCTCAGGCTTTGCTGTATTGCGGCTGGAGTAAGTGCGCCCGCTATTACAAATTTGCCCTTTGGATGTGCTGTCACTGGGTTGGAAAGTCAGGCGTTGAGCCTCAATTTTAACTTTGCCTTTTTCCTCTATGAAGAGGTTAGACGCACAGTTGTAAGTGTTGATTTGAAGCAGCCTATTTCGCTTGTAGTTTCCGTTAGATGCGAGTTGAAATTGATCGCTGGAACCGTTTGGGGCTGCTGACTGCCCTGTGTAACTATCTTGGTATTGGATGGACGAGATTCGACCATATCGCCACTCGCCCTGGAGTTCAGCAGGGACTCCAGTATCGTTTTTACCTGCCTGACTTGCGCTTGGGTAAAAAATAAGGCTAGCGGTTAGTCCCAAACTCAAGGCACTAGAAGCGAAAATGCGGACAGCTTTTGGCATGGAATAGAGTTGGTTGTTTGTTAGTGAGTACATTTGGCTTTTGTAGAAATAGATTTATTTACCAACTAAAGTGATTTAGGGCGCGAAGTTTGCGTGTTTATATATAGCAGTTACCAGTAGCACAGCTAGCTGTGCGCTGCATTCCAATGAAACGTTCACGCAAGAAATTGCAATCCATATTTGTTCAAAACAGGTTGCACTTTTTCCATGTTTAACGATGAACTATCTGCGACTTGACCCATTTCTTCATAAAAGTTTTTTGCACCTTTAGGTGAAACTAAAACCAGAAATTTAGCAGTAGCAGAACGAATCTTGAAGGCGTGTGGTGCATTGTGAGGAATGTTAACGAAAAAGCCTGGTGATGCCAAAATTGTTTCTGTACCAACTTGGATGTCTAATTCCCCTTCTAGAACATAAAATGCTTCTTCCCAAGGGTGAGTGTGCAGTGGCGGGCCATTTTCTTCTGTATCTGTAATTTCATAAATCGTCCAAGCTTGATTTGTCTCTTCCCCAGTTACTTTTGTTGTAAAATGTGAACCAAGAATTGAGAATTGATTACCTTCTCCTGGTGCAAGAATAGTTGGTTTACGTATGGTTGAACTTTGCATACAAGTTACTCCTCGTTGTGTAATTTGGTAGGTGTAATCTACAAACTTGATTTGATGTTTTTAACATTAGAAATTAATCGGGGAGAACTAGGGGAGATAAATGGGTAATTGATATTTTTTTTGTAACTGATTATTAAGATATGGAACTAAGGTTAAAATTTCTAGAAAGAATTAGTAGCCTATTCTGGCTAAAGTCGATATTGCCATGCCTAAAGAGCCACTCAACTTGCCAAAAGCAGACATACTGGTGATTGATGACACGCCAGAAAACCTAAACCTCCTATCTGCCATGCTGACGGAACAGGGATATAAAGTTCGCAGCGTAACTAAAGGTTCTACGGGGTTACGGGGAGCAAATGCAGTTCCCCCAGACCTGATTTTGTTGGATGTGAATATGCCGGAGATGAATGGCTATGAAGTCTGCCAACACCTGAAGGCAAACGATCGCACCCGCGAAATTCCGGTGATTTTTATCAGCGCTTTGGGTGATGTGCTGGATAAGGTGAAAGCGTTTGCAGTTGGTGGCGTGGACTATATAACTAAGCCTTTTCAACTAGAAGAGGTTTTAGCACGAATTGAAAATCACTTGACGATTTGGAAGCTGCAACAACAACTCCAAGCCCAAAATGAGCGGTTGCAGCAGGAAATTTATGATCGCGCCAAAGCAGAAGAGAAGTTCACTAAAGTTTTTCGCTCTAGTCCCAATCCGATCGCGATCGCTACCATTTCGGAAGCTCGTTTTATTGATGTCAATCCCAGTTTCTTGAAGATGAGCGGCTATTGTCTAGAGGAAGTGATTGGTGACACGGTTGCTGAACTTAATTTCGGTAAGGATGCAGTAGCGATCGCTCAGACCATCCAACTTTTATCTGATACTGGGTCACTCTATAATCAGGAATTTGAATTTTCTACCAAGTCTGGAGAGGTCAAGACTATACTGCTATCTATCGAATTGATTGACCTGGGTGGGGTGCAATGCGCTTTATTGATTGCCAACGACATCACCGAACGTAAACGCTTGGAAAACGAATTTATCTCTTTAGTTAGTCACGAATTACGTACACCTTTAACCTCTACAATGGGAGCGTTAGATTTATTGGGTGCAGGACAATTAGGAACTCTAACTGAACAGGGACAAAAAGTTCTGAGCATTGCTACTACTAATACTGAACGACTGATCCGATTGATAAATGATATTCTCGATTTAGAGCGGATGAAATCAGTCAAAATCTTCATGCAGAAGGTGAAGTGCAACGCTGCTGATCTGCTGATTATGGCAACAGAAACAATGCAGGCAATGGCAGATAAATTGCAAGTTAAACTGATTGTCGATCCTCTAGCAATTGAACTTTGGGCAGATCCCGATCGCCTATTACAAACTCTGACTAACTTAATAAGTAATGCTATTAAGTTTTCTGAACCAGGTGATACCGTGTGGATAAGTGCCACACTCGCAGAACACAAGGGTGTTGAGTTGGGAGAAAATGACCATTCTTCAACACAAAGCCCTCTATTACCCAGTTTCCTGCTGATTACTATTCGAGATGAAGGGCGAGGAATTCCTAAAGATAAATTGCAACTAATCTTCGAGCGCTTTCAGCAGGTAGATGCATCCGACTCCCGCAAAAAAGGAGGAACAGGTTTAGGACTGGCTATTTGCCGAAATATTGTCCAGCAACATAACGGTAAAATCTGGGTTCAGAGCACTTTGGGTGAAGGTAGCACGTTTTATGTACTGTTACCTTTACCAGCTTTCTAATAAATGGCTTTTAACTGTTTAATTCTCCCCTGCTTTTCCCCGATTTAGCTTTAGAATATCTCAAGAGCGATCAAGCAAATTAGCACATACATCGTGGAAGAGTGTCATTATGAGCAAAAATATCTTGATTGTTGATGATGAAGAAGATGTGCGGGCGATCGCAAAGTTGGGATTAGAAATGGGTGCTGGCTGGAATGTTTTGACAGCTAGTTCTGGTCAAGAAGCCTTAAACGTAGCTCTTAACCATAAACTAGATGTCATCCTACTAGATATGATGATGCCTGATATGGATGGGCGTGCAACTCTGCAACAATTGAAAGCTAACCCCGCCACTCAAAAAATTCCAGTAATTTTATTAACAGCCAAATTTCAGCAATCGGATCGAGAGAGTTTTACTGATTTGGATGTTGCTGCTATTTTTGCCAAGCCTTTCCGTCCATTGAAACTGGCAGAGCAAATCAGTGAAGTTCTGGGCAGTTAGTCTGACTTTGATTTCTGCAAACCTTACACTCGTTTAATCAAAGAAAACAGTATTATGAAGCAGGAATCGTGTGACTTCTAGTCATGCGAGGTTCAAAGACTAATGCTTTGTCGAACCCTCTTCATCTCTATGTCCCAGGTATCGCCGCTCCCCCAATCGTTGCATCCAGACTTACCCCTCACGGCTCTTGCGCCAATGCAGGATGTAACAAACCTCTGGTTTATGAAGGTGATTGCCCACTACGGCAGTCCTGACTACTTTTTCACCGAGTATTTCCGCGTGAATGACACCTCACGGCTCAATCGTGGCATTTTGACAGCAATCACCGAAAACGACACCGGTCGCCCCGTTTTTGCTCAAATGATTGGCGAAAGCATTCCAGATTTAGTGAGAACAGCAAAGGAACTCTGCAACTATAATATCGCTGGAGTTGACTTGAATATGGGCTGTCCAGCACCTAGAATCTATCGCAAAAATGTTGGGGGTGGATTGTTGCTCTCACCAGAAAAAGTGGATCGGATTTTGGGAGAACTGCGTTCTGCTGTGAACGATCGACCTTTGACCGTTAAGATGCGCGTAGGCTTTGAAAATACAGATAACTTTTACAAAATTCTAGATATAATCAATCGCCACAGCATTGATTTGCTGAGTTTGCATGGTCGCACCGTGAAAGATATGTACCACGGGGCAGTGAAATATGATTTGATTGCTGAAGCAGTCAAACGGGTTCATTGTCCAGTGCTTGCCAATGGCAATATCGACTCTGCGGCAACTGCTGTGGAAGTGCTTTCTCAAACGGGCGCGGCGGGTGTGATGGTGGGACGCTGGGCGATCGGGAATCCTTGGCTTTTTAATCAAATTCGGCAGGCTTTGCGCTTCGAGACGATCACGCCCGTTCCTTTAGTAGAGGTACGCAACTATATCGATCGTTTATGGCAAACCCCCACAGCGGCAACTATGCCAGTGCGATCGCGCGTAGGCTACCTCAAAATGTTCCTCAACTACATTGCCCTAAGTGTTGACGCTGAAGGTCACTTCCTCCGGCTGATGCGACAGACCCAGACCGAGGTAGAAATGTTTAACCTCTGCGATCGCTTTCTCCTTACTGATCTTACGAAAACTTTAGCCCTAGCACCCTCCTTTAACCTTTTCCCAAACCCTATTCCGAGTTAAAAATGCACAAAGCGAGCAGTATTGAAATCTACTCTTCCTGTTTTCCCAAATATACTTCAATAACACGAGAGTCATTTTGAATTTCCTCAAAATTCCCTTCGCACAGCACCGAACCTTCATGTAAAACTGTTACTTTCTTGGCAATTTGCCGCACAAATTCCATATCATGTTCAATTACTAAAATTGAATGACTTTGTGCTAATGCTAAAAGCAGTTCGCCGATGTTATAGGTTTCTTCATCTGTTAAACCCGCAACTGGTTCATCAACCAGTAATAAGTCTGGTGACTGTGCTACTAACATCCCAATTTCTAAACGTTGCTTTTCACCGTGGGAAAGTAAAGCTGCTCTAATATCAGCTTTAGGTGTTAAACCGATGGTTTCTAATAATCCTTTAATATTATTCTTTTCAACAGCATTAGAAGCTTCAAACAAAGTAGAAAAGACATTTTTATTCTTATTACTGGTAATTTCTAGATTCTCACGGGGCGTTAAATTCAGGTAAATTCGAGGTGTTTGAAACTTGCGGCCAATTCCCAATCGTGCAATTCGATATTCAGGTAAAGAACGTAGGTTTCTTCCTTTGAATAAAACTCGCCCAACGGTTGGTTGCACTTTCCCTGTAATCACATCCAGAAATGTTGTCTTTCCCGCTCCATTGGGGCCAATTACTACCCGTAATTCACCCACATCCATGCTAAAGTTAAGCTGATTTAGCGCCCTAAATCCGTCAAAATTAACAGTTACGTTTTCAGTTTCCAATATTTTCGCGTTCATGTTGCACTTCGGGGTCTTCTTCCAAGGTGGGATATGTAACAATTTGTTGATGGCGGTGGAAAAGAGAAATATTCTGACTACGCAACCATCCCACGATACCGTCAGGAAGGACTGTAACGACTATCAAAAATAGTGCGCCTTGGAAAAATAGCCAGATTTCAGCAAATTGTTCGCTTAAAAAAGTGCGGGCATAATTTACTAACAAAGTTCCAACAATCGCCCCAATTAAAGTAGCGCGTCCCCCCACAGCTACCCAAATCACCATTTCAATCGAAAAGGCAATATCCATTGCTCTGGGTGAGACAGAACCACTCTGAATGGTGTAAAATGCTCCTGCTATGCCTGCGATCGCACCGGAAACTGCAAACACCACCACTTTAAAATCTGTAGGGTCGTAGCCAGAAAATCTTACCCGACTTTCATCATCACGAATCGCTATCAACAACCTCCCAAAGCGTCCGCTTGTCAACCAGCGACAAACACCGTAGGTGGCTGCGAGAAACACTACCGTCAGCGTGTAGAAAATCAATTGCGTCTTGGCATCGCTGACCGTTGCCCCAAACAAAGTTGTAAAATCTATCAGTCCGTTCGTACCGTTGAAAAATTGTTGTTGACCGTTAAAGAAGTTGAAAAATACAATAGTTCCAGCTTGGGTCAAGATAGAAAAATAAACTCCCTTGAGGCGATTCCGAAATACTAAATATCCTAATATTCCCGCCAATAACCCTGGAATTAGTACCACAGCAGCTATTGTCAAAGGAAACGAATAAAAAGGTTGCCAAAAGGCGGGAAGTTCTGTAACCCCATAAAGCCCCATGAAATCAGGCAATTCTCCAGTAGGGACTTGGAGTTTTAGGTACATTGCGATCGCATATCCACCCAAACCAAAGAAAATACCATGTCCCAAACTTAGTAAACCAGTATAACCCCAAATCAGATCGATACCCAAAGCCACGATCGCCAGTGACAAAAATCGCCCCAACAAATTCAGGCGAAACTCCGAAAGCAGCAGTGGCATGATAATTATAAGGAAGAGTGCGATCACAATCACCACCCCCACCTCAATTAAAATTAACCTTCCCCCCTTCTTTATCATTCTCTGTATCCTCTGCATCTCTGCGGTTTAAACATCAACAGTACGTCCCTTCTGCGGAAAAATCCCCCCAGGCTTCCACTGTAAAAACACAATAATCAGCGCAAATACCATTACCTTGGCCATACTCGTCGTGGCAAAAAAAGTAAAGAAATCAGCTAAAGGTTTAACAGGAGTCAACAACAAAGCCAAAGTCCCAGAACCAATTAAAAAATTAGCCGTACCAATACCCAAAGCTGCCAAAATAGTACCGGCTAAATTGCCCACACCTCCAACGACAACAACCATAAAAGTATCAATAATATAGTTTTGTCCCGTATTTGGCCCTACAGAACCAAGCAAACTAATCGCACATCCCGCCACACCAGCTAAACCAGAACCCAGTGCAAAAGTAATCGCATCAACCTTTTGAGTTGGGATACCCAAACAAGCACTCATACTCCGGTTTTGCGTCACAGCCCGAATTCTTAAACCCCAGCTAGAACGTTGTAAAAATAAGTAAATTCCTGATACACAGATTATTGTTAAAGCAATAATAAATAATCTGGCAAAGGGTAATTGTACACCACCTAAAGACATCCCTGCTTGTAACCAAGTAGGCGCAGTTACATCCACATTTTGAGCGCCAAACCAAGGTTGAGTCACTGCTAACTGATAAGTTTGACTCAATAAATTGCCTGTTGTGATTGTCACCCCCAGCGATAATAAAAATATCACCGCCACAATCCAGTTACGAACTCTTCCCAAATCTGTGCGGGAATTTAAAATCCATAAACCTCCAAAAAACAACAGAGAAAACAAAGCGATACCAATTATCAATACCCAATTCACACTGCGGACAAACTGCTGAAAAATTAAACTGACTCCCCAAGTTGCCAATAGAGTTTCTAACGGGCGTCCATAGAGATAACGAATCACGCCTCTTTCTAGAATTAATCCCACAGCAGCCGTGAAAATAAAAGCAACAATCAAAGCCAAAAATATATAAACTTCAAACCACACTCCGCCCAATTGCTTACATACATTTTGTACAACATAAGTTGTATAAGCGCCGAACATCATCAATTCACCATGCGCCATATTGATGACGCCCATCAATCCAAATATAATGGCTAGTCCCAACGCGGCAATCAATAATACAGCGCCAATACTAATGCCATTAAATACAGCTTCTAAAAATCCTGCTAACACTTATTTCTCCATAACAGCTATCAGCTTTTTTAGTCATTAGTCCTTTGTCCTTTGTCATTTGTTGCTTGTAACTATTAACCGATGACTAATGACTAATGACTAATGACTAATGAATTAAACTTTCTTGAACTTACCACCCTTAGCCGGGTCAGTCCAATCACAAGCAAATCCTTTAGTCTCTTTTACAAATTGATTCCAAGGAACTGGCTCAACTGGTGTTGGAGTAGCATAGACAATATCAAACAATCCATCTTGTCTAACTTGACCAATCCGCACAATTTTAGATATGTGATGATTGGCATCCATTGTCACTTTGCCTTCAGGCGCATCTAGAGTTTGACCATAAGCCGCCGCCCGCACTTTCTCTAAATCAGTAGTTCCAGCTTTTTGTACTGCTTGCTTCCACAAATAAACTGCAATGTATGCTGCTTCCATTGGGTCATTTGTCACCCGGTTTTCACCGTATTCTTTCTTGAAAGCTGCCACAAACTTCTTATTAGCAGGTGTATCTACTGTTTGGAAATAATTCCAAGCTGCATAGTGACCTTGGAGATACTCTACACCAATTGCTTTAACTTCTTCTTCAGCAATACTTACAGACATAGAGGGATATTTATCTGGTGTCAATCCAGCCCCTTTCAACTGTTTGAAGAAAGCAACGTTGCTATCACCATTCAAAGTATTATAAATCACGCCGCCATTAGGCAAGTTTTGTTTGATTTTAGTGATAATTGGTGTAACTTCTGTGTTACCAAGAGGTAAATAATCTTCACCAACGGTTTTTCCACCTAAAGCTTCTAATTGGGCTTTAATGATGGTATTAGCTGTACGGGGAAAAACGTAATCAGAGCCAACTAAAAAGAATTCTTTGCCCTTATTTTTTAACAGCCAATCAACAGATGGTTCAATTTGTTGATTTGGCGCAGCGCCAGTGTAGAAAATGTTTTTAGAACACTCTTGACCTTCATATTGCACAGGATACCAGAGCATGTGATTTTTGCTCTCGAATACTGGCTTGACGTTCTTACGGCTAGCAGAAGTCCAGCAACCAAAAACTACACTTACTTTATCTTGATCGATTAGCTTAGTTGCCTTTTCTCTAAAAGTATCCCAGTTAGAAGCACCATCTTCAGTAATTGCTTCAATTTGTTTACCTAAGACACCACCAGCAGCGTTAATTTCTTTGATTGCTAATTTTTCAGCATCGACAACGCTTTTTTCACTAATAGACATGGTACCACTCAGAGAGTGCAAAATACCTACTTTTATGGTGTCACCCGCAGTTGCCGCAGCTGGTGAAGCAGCAGGAGGCGCAGATGGAGTCTCTGTTGCAGTTCGAGAATTATTCGCGCAAGCTTTTAAAAAAAAGCTGCTTCCAAAAGTTGCAGAACCGTAGATTAAAAACTTGCGTCGGTTAAATTGTCTTCTCATATCTTTATGAATTTTCCTCTTGATGAATCAGCCAACTCATAGAAAGCTGACAATACCAATCTTTAAAGTGTGATATTAGTGCGATAGTTTACTAGTAAAAAGTGACGAGCGATACAAAAAAGTTTGTTTTTGTAATAAAAAACAAACTTTTTAAGATTAAGCTTTGTTAATTTTCTAAAGATTCCCATATCTATGCAATGCGTTATGGAGGAACAAAACCTTTCTTCTCCACGAATGTCTGAGATTCGGCTATATCTTTTTTCAAAATTCTAGTCGCTACTGAACAGATAGCTGCTAGGACTTACGCACTGTACAACTTAATCATGGTATGCATATACGAAAATGGGTCGTTTCAGCCTTTTATTAATCGTTCTTCGATGGTCATCTGTAGGGATAAAGCACAGTGCTCATTGGTGTCAACTTAAGCTAGAAATAGCTTTGCTGCGGGCTTCATAACCCGCCAGAGAATGAATTCTCTGGCTCATAGCTAAAGTCTACTGAAGTAGACTGAATATTTTTGAGGATATCATCTAGTCATCTTCAGATGACTTTCGCTATGATTCTTGGAACTTCAGTTCCTTTCGGGACATAGTTTTTGCGTTAAGTTGACACCAATGAGCAATGTGCTTTACCCCTACGACAGACGTGCTTTTTCAAAGAACCCATATTTGGTATTTTCTGTCAATGCGTAAGTCCTAGCTGCTTAACACAGCAATACCAGTAATATTTGTGTTTTTCACTGCGGGGTTTTTAGATTAGCATTTTTGTAATTATTTCATCTTCGTTGCCAGTTGCAAAATTAGCAAAGCGTTTTGCCAAAGGTGGTATAAGTACTAGGGGATTGCTAAACCCAGAAAAAACATGAACGCCTTCAAATCCTGGGATAGCACCAATTAAGGGTAGTTGATTGCTACTAAATGCCACTAGGCAATGATACCAAGTCCCTGGTAAATTCTCCAATGTTGGTAAAATTTGACCAACACTTCTTCGCAACCATTTTTCGCTTACCTCTGAGTTTACCTTGGCATGAGGATCTGCGATCGCACGGCTAATTTGACCGATGCGGATACTACCATCTTGAAACTGAATTGCACCCGCATCTAAAATTGGCGGTACTAAATTATTACTAAGTTCATCCCACGATTCATCAACTTGAGTAGATTCAGCTTCTAGTTGAAACCGTTGCAGATTAGCCGGCATAACTAAGGTGCGTAGCTTGATATCAACGGGTGGGGTTTCAATGATTTCTGCATGGGTAAAATACAGCTTGATGGAAACACCAGCAGATTTTAGAAGCTGACGGCTGATTCCACCCGCACAAATGACAACATTCGCGCTGTGGTAAGTTGCATTGGTGGTTTTGACACCATCTTGCAAGACTTGTAAAACTTGGGTAATCTGCATTTCACCCCCAGCACGTTCAAAGGCTTGGATGTAAGCTTGCGCTGTTTTTTCTGGGTGAATATGACCATGTTTGACAGTTAAAGCACCAGATATCGCCTCTCGATTTAGCTGCGGTTCCAACTCACAAGCTTCTTGGACACTGAGTAAACGAGGTGGAATGGCAAAATGATCATATGATACAGCAGTTGCGTCTGGGTCATTAGCGGCTGAAATCGTCAGTAATAAATCTAATTCCCGAAACTGGATATCAGCGTCTAACTCTTGAGATAGGATATGGTAACGTGCGATCGCTTCTTCGCACAATAGCCGAGTTAATGGCGTATTGCCAGACCAATAGGCAAGTCCACCATAACTATAGCGAGTTGCATTCTGTGGTGTGCTGTATTGCTCCAACAAAAGTACAGCAAAACCTGTTTTTACTAATTCGTAAGCGAGTGCAGCACCCGTAATTCCACCACCAACCACAATCCAGTCGTATATTTTCATATTAAATATCTTTCTTAACTACGAATTACGAATTACCATAACTTGCTTGTAAACGACTTAAAAGATATTCTCCCGCAAGGATAGGGGGATAAATAGGCGATTGTTCTTTCTGGCAACTTTCCAGACAAGTAATTTCGGTGTCATCATTAGGATGACAGAAAAAAGCGATAGAATACCGGGACTGCTTCACTCTGTCATCATTGGGAATCATCACTCGATGCTTAGTTGAGCAAAATACATGATTTGTCCAGCGTTGCATTAAATCGCCAGTATTGATTACTACAGTATCAGGAATTGCAGGCGCGGCAATCCACTCTCCAGATGTTGTCTGTACTTCCAACCCGCCAATGTCATCTTGGAAAAGTAAGGTAATACTGCCATAATCAGAATGTTCACCAGCACGAACTTGTCCGGGTTTGGATGGTGTTTGCAATGGGGGATAGTGTAATAGTCGCAAGGTATGATTTTGTTGATTATGTCTTGTCGTAAAATAATTTTCTGGCAACTCCAACGCCAATGCATAAGCTTGTAATATCGTATTGGCAAGTTCTGTGCAACTATCATAAAAGGTGACAATAGAAGCATCTATCCCTACAGCCGCTTGTTTGTTGACATTCAACGCCTCTTTTAAGTCGCCTGGATTATTGGGGTTAAGACGTTCTCTCTCAATCCCAACGTAACCCGTGTTACTAAATTCATCACTCCAAGCTTGCTTTTGCTTGACTTCTAAAGGTAGATTGAAGAAAGATTTGCTGTGAGTGAATACTTGATTTATTAGGTTTTTTGATATCCCCGAATTTTGCAAGTACATGAAACCAATTTCATGACAAGCTTGACAAATTTGTTTCACAACAGCTTGCTGAGTTGCTGCGTTGCTACTGCTGAAGGCAGTTAAATCAATTACTGGAATGATGACCATTGATATTTCTAAATTTTTGATTTTGTTTAATGATTTAGCGGAAGGATAAACTTTGCTTAAAATTATTCAGATAGAGACTGACGAACATAAATCTTATATACAGGAAATATTTTGGGAATATTTTAATGAGACTAAGTTAATATTCAGCGATCAATTCGGTATTAATTTAGATGTTAATACATTCTTTGAGCAATATATGACTCAACTTCACGAATTTCTACCCCCTTCAGGACGCTTTCTTCTGGGACAATCCGAGGCAAAAATAGTCGGCTGTGTTTGCTTGCGAAAGATTGGTGAAGATGTTGGCGAAATTAAAAGGATGTATGTAAGACCAGAATTTCGCCGAAAAGGAATCGGTCGGGCATTGTTACAAGATATCATCAATGAAGCTGTCTGCATTGGTTACTCAAGGATACGTTTAGACAGCGCCCCTTTTGCAAAGGAAGCACAGGCACTTTATCGTGCATTTGGCTTTCAGGATATCAAACCATATTTGGAAAAAACAGAAATTCCTTTAGAACATCGTGCAAACTGGATTTTTATGGAATTGATTTTAAAATCATGAATATTCGTTGTGAAACTTTGACAGACTACCCAGCAATAGCTGAGGTGAATACATTAGCCTTTGGACAAGAAAACGAGGCTAAACTTGTAGAGAAAATTCGCCGTTCTCACCGCTATATTCCAGAACTTTCGTTAGTTGCAGAGATTGAAAATGTTGTAGTCGGTCATATTTTATTTAGCTATATTGACTTAGTGGATGAACAGACATTACAGGTACTTGGTTTAGCACCTTTGGCAATTCATCCACAGTTTCAAAGACAAGGAATTGGTAGTGCATTAATCAAAGCCGGGTTAGAGATAGCAGAGGCAAATAAAGAAGCCGTAGTAATTGTACTAGGTCATCCCCAATTTTATACTCGCTTTGGCTTTAAAACTTCTGTTGTTTATGGAATCGAGTCTCCCTTTCCAATACCAAAGGAGTTCTTCATGGTTAAACCACTACAAAGTTATCAGGAAAGTTATAAGGGAAAGGTTGTTTATCCATCTACTTTTGATGGAGTCTAAGTCACGAACAGATTCAGTCGTTTACCATTTGTAGAGACGCGATGAATCGCGTCTCTACAAATGGTCTATTTGTCGCATTCTTTTTTCAGATTGGTATTAGAGGATGTTTGAAAAGTCCTCTTGTCGGTATCAAAAATTTTAGATCCCCCCTAACCCCCCTTAAAAAGGGGGGAACCAGAATTAAAGTCCCCCTTTTTAAGGGGGATTTAGGGGGATCTAAAAGTGATTAAAGTCACAGCGAAACACTTTTCAAACAACCTCTTAGATGGGATGACAAAAAATCATCGATTATTCAAAATCACTGGTGCTGAACTATACATTTTGCTTCTAAGGCAGCCGCAACCCTTAAAATCAACGCTTCATTATATGGTGATGCTATCAATTGTACACCTAAAGGTAATGCATTTTGGCGATGGATTGGCACTGATAAAACGGGTAAACCAATGAAAGATAATGGTTGAGTAAATAACCCTAAATGAGGACGGACGAGAATTTCTTCGCCATCCAAATTCATCGTTTGTTGACCAATTAACGGTGCGGAAATTGGTGTAGTTGGGGCAAGAATTACATCAACATTTTGAAATACTTCCCGCACGCGATCGCGATACCATCTTCTAAACCGTTGTGCTTGGAGATACCAACTACTAGGAATTAGCGCCCCAGCCAAAAAGCGATCGCGTGTTGCTGGATCAAAATCTTGAGGACGCAATCGCAATTTTTCCAAATGCAGATTTGCGCCCTCGCTAGCTGTAATTATAAAAGCTGCTGCACGGGCGCGGTGTGCTTCTGGTATGATTACGTATTCAGTGACTTCTATTGCATCAGCTACCTTTTGTACTGCTGCTAAAGCTTCCGATTCTGCGCCTTTGGTGAAATAATCACCAGCGATCGCAATTCTGATATCAGAAATATCCTGTTTAAGTTGTGGTAAAACCAATTCAGGCGGACGCTTTGTACAAATTGGATCGCGATCGTCTTCTCCCTGAAGCACATCAAACACTGTAGCGATATCCTGTACCGATCGCGCAAAAGGGCCAATGTGGTCAAAACTGCTAGAAAATAAAGCTACCCCAGCACGAGATAACCTCCCGTAAGTCGGCTTGAAACCAAAAACGCCACACAACGCCGCCGGAACGCGAATGGAACCATTAGTATCAGAACCCAGCGTCAGCGGTACTAACCCAGCAGCAACAGCCGCAGCTGAACCACCTGATGAACCACCAGCAACTCGCTGTAAATCATGGGGGTTATGAGTAGCGCCGTAATGGGAATTTTCCGTCACAAACCCATAAGCGTACTCATCCATATTCAAAGCGCCAACCAGCACAGCACCCGCTTGTTTCAGCTTCGCTACTGCGGTTGCGTCTTGGGTAGCTGGTGGGTTTTCTGCATTGATTTTCGATCCCGCCAGAGTTGTTAACCCAGCGATATCGAAGAGATTTTTCACCGCAAAAGGCACACCAGCCAGCACTCCCGGATGATTACCTTGGACAATTTCCCTGTCAATACGGGCTGCATCTGTTAAAGCTGTTTCAGCAGTGACAGCCGTAAAACAGTTGAGTTGATCATCCCGCGTTGCTATTCGTGCTAATGCAGTTTTAGTAACTTCCACTGCGCTAACTTTACCTTCGCGGACAGCAGTTGATATTGTGATGGCATCGGCTGAATTAAAATTCATGCTGAAATATTAAGAGATAGCGCGTTTAGCTTTTTGAGTAATAGCAGTCCGCATAGTTTTTGTTAGTTGTAGCAAAGTAGCACTAAAACCTAAATCTAGAATACAAGATAATAAAAACCAAAAGGGCAAAAATTGGTTTTCAGGATTTTTAAAACTTTCTGTAAGAGCCATACGAGTCACAAGGTTTGACCCGATCATAAAACCATATAGCGGCCCTATTAACAATCGCACTTGTTCACTTAAACGTGTTAAATCATCACCTTCGGCTTTAAATCGATCGGCAAAAGTGGACAACGTGTTAGCTATTCCCCAAATGCTATATATGGGAATTAGAAATCGTGCGATCGCACCTCCTGGCGTAATCGGATATTCCTTAAATAGATTCTTTAAATCGGCATGGAGACGATATAGCCAAACAAAAAAAACAATGATTGAAATTAAGCTGATAAATAACGAAATGATTGATACAAGTGCATCAAGAGAAGCAAGTAGCTGGTAAAGTGGCTTTGCTATGACTTCCAACAAAGATAATAGCGTAGAAGCAATACCAAATCCTAACAGCATCCAAAGCAACCGCACCAACAATCTACCGACACCCGCAGACTTCAATGAACTAGAAGCATTGAAATTATTCATCTGATTTTCCAAGATATAGTCGGCTAATATCTTAGTATCGTTAGTTATACTGCAAGCTCGGTAATTTTACTAAAACATCAACATAGCTATTGTTGAAGTCATTATGGTTCAAACACTGGTGCAACTTCAATTTCTTCTGGTAAAGGGAAAGAATTTACAAGACTAGCGATCGCACTAATTCTCTCAAAATTTGCCACCACACCATCACGATACTCATCTCTGATCTCTAAATCCAACAAAAACCCCATCTGATCAACATACTCACCCACATTAAACTCTTCTCTTCTCATCTCTCCTCCTTTGCGGTAGCCTACGGCAAGTCGAAGCGTCTACGTTATTCTAAACTTATAACTTCCTGACTTTTTACGGCATCTGGAAAACCTCTCTCTAAATCTATCTCCTCAAAGGAGAGAGACTTTGAATTTTCCCCCTTCCCGCGTCGGGAAAGGGGTTAGGGGGTTAGGTTTTTGGTGGATTTTTCCTAACGTGAAAAGTCAGATAAGTTCTTAACGCCAACTCAAATAAACAATGCGATTAATTTTATACAGTAAACCCGGCTGTCATTTATGTGAAGGCTTGCAAGAAAAGCTAGAACAAATCCAAAATCTCAGTTTCGAGTTGGAAATTAGGGATATTACGACTCGTGAAGATTGGTTTGCTGCGTATGAGTATGAAGTGCCGGTACTTTATTTATCAAACCACAGAGGCGAGGAGGAAGAAGAGGAGAGTGAGAAACCATTGCCGCGTCCTTCTCCTCGTGCTAGTGTGCAGCAGTTGGAGCAAATGTTGCGAAAGTATTTAGCCAATTAGAAAAAAATAATGCAGAATAAGCGCAAGATTAAGAATGTGACGAGGTTCACAAAATGAAATTGCGGGAATTACTAACAGCGGTAGACAGTGTTGAACAATTACCTAGCCATCCAACTTTGGAGGATGTGGAAGTTAGGGGTTTGAAGACAAATTCTCATGCTTGTCGTGTGGGAGATTTGTTTATTGGGATGCCAGGAACGCGGGTTGATGGTGGGGAATTTTGGCAAAGTGCGATCGCATCGGGGGCTGTGGCTGCGATCGTTTCTCCCGAAGCTGCACAAAAAAATCCTCCCACAAATCAGGCTGTGGTCATCAGTGCAAGCAACATTACTCAAGCTTGTGCCCAGATAGCCAGTGCTTTTTACGGTTATCCGGGGAAAAAACTCAAGCTGGTAGGCGTGACTGGTACAAATGGCAAAACTACAACTACTCATCTAATTGAATTTCTCCTCAACAAAGCTAATCTAGCTACAGCTTTGATGGGAACTCTCTACACTCGTTGGGCAGGTTTTGAGCAAACTGCTGCTCACACTACCCCCTTTGCAGTAGAACTGCAACAGCAGCTAGCAGAGGCGGTAAATGCTGGTAGTGAGTTCGGCGTGATGGAAGTAAGTTCTCATGCTTTGGCCCAAGGTAGAGTGTTGGGTTGTGAATTTGAGGTAGCGGTATTCAGTAATCTTACCCAAGACCATCTCGACTATCACAGCGACATGGAAGATTACTTTGCTGCCAAAGCGTTGTTATTTAGCCCTGATTATCTCAAGGGACGGGCAATAATTAATGCTGATGATTCCTACGGGAAGCGGTTAATTGCCTCCTTAGATTCTGAGCGAGTTTGGAGTTACAGCGTCAACGACAACAGCGCTGATTTATGGATGAGTGATTTAAATTACCAGCCGAATGGTGTCAGTGGGACATTACATACACCGAAAGGTGATGTAGCTTTTCGATCGCCTCTAGTTGGACAATATAATTTAGAAAATCTTCTTGCAGCCGTAGGAGCAGTTTTACATTTAGGGCTAGATTTGCAATTAGTGGCATCTGTGATACCTGAGTTTCCAGGAGTTCCCGGACGAATGGAGCGAGTACAGATTAATCCTGAGCAGGATATTAGCGTGATTGTGGATTATGCCCACACACCCGATAGCTTAGAAAATTTACTGAAAGCTGCACGTCCGTTTATACCGGGTAAAGTGATTTGTGTCTTTGGTTGTGGAGGCGATCGCGATCGCACTAAGCGCCCAAAAATGGGTAAAATTGCTGCTGAGTTAGCTGATGTGGCAGTAGTGACATCAGATAATCCCCGGACTGAAGACCCAGAAAGGATTTTGCAAGATATTTTGGCGGGAATTGCTGATACAGTGCAGCCGACTGTAATTTGCGATCGTGCGATCGCAATTCGTACCGCTATTTTACAAGCACAACCAGGTGATGGAGTGTTACTTGCTGGTAAAGGTCACGAAGATTACCAAATTCTCGGCACCGAAAAAATCCATTTTGACGACCGAGAACACGCACGCGACGCCTTACACGAAAGACTGAAGACACAACATTAATTTGGGCATTGGGCATTGGGCATTGGGCATTGAAAAAAGGCAGAAGAGAAAACTCTTCCCCAGTCCCCATTCCCCAGTCCCCATTCCTCATTCCCCATTCCCCATTCCCCAGTCTCTTCCAGTTGGAGTTTTTTATAGTTAATATTTCTTTCCGTGGGGATTTTGTAAAAAATGCACACATAAAGGTGAAAATCGAAGACAGACTT
The DNA here is from genome assembly GCF_014023275.1 of Nostoc edaphicum CCNP1411. Taxonomy (NCBI): domain Bacteria; kingdom Bacillati; phylum Cyanobacteriota; class Cyanophyceae; order Nostocales; family Nostocaceae; genus Nostoc; species Nostoc edaphicum. The sequence continues at coordinate 1,840,735 of NZ_CP054698.1, read as the reverse complement.
ATTTCTTGCTTCATCCTTTTTGTGCTTGACTCATGAATGTTTCTCTGGCCAAGGATCTGTCTGTTTATCAACTGGTTATGGGAGTGCAAGTGCCTCCTAAACCATTGTCCCTCAGTCCTGCGACTCTGCTATCACTGGTGAGAGCACAAATTGACTTACTAATTGAGCAGCAAATTGCAGCCACTTTATGGGTAAAGCTACCACCAGAAAAAATTTGGCAATCAGAATTAGCGCGTTATCAATCCTCGGTAGGTGCGTCTAGTCTCATTTATACTTGCCAGATTGACGAAAATGGAAAAGGGGGAGATGAGGGAGCAGGGGGAGATAAGGGAGAAGGAAAATTAAATACCTCCTCATCCCCCTCATCCCCCCTATCTCCCTCATCTTCCCATCATGTCCTCGTTCACCTACCACCAGATAGCCAACTGCGACGGGAAAACTTTCTGATGGTGTTATCGCCCCAGTTTTGCAGTTTAATTTTGGCTCATCGACCACTTAAAAAACGTAAAACTCAGACATCGGGGAAGGTAAATACTAATAAAAACCAGCCGTTGCTGATTATAACTACTGTTGAAGGGAGAGTAATTCAGCAAGTATTAGATGGTATCAAACAAGCGATTGCGCCAGAATTATCCCCAATTTTACCTGCTGATTTTATTTGTCCAAGCGTACCCCAAGCCGGATTGATGAATCAATTATTGGCAAAGCAACTCCTGCGACAAGATGAAATTAATCGTCAAATAATCACAGTACGCACCACCAAGTTTCAGCAACAAAATCAAGAACTGCACAACAAAGAGCAACTCAAAGATGAATATCTAAAAAATATATGCCAGGAATTGCGTATACCCCTAACGCACATGAAGACAGCACTTTCATTATTGAATTCCCCTAATCTTAAACCCCCCCAGCGACAACGTTATTTACAGATGTTAAATACCCAGTGTGATCATCAAAATTCCCTGATTACTGGTTTATTGGAACTGGTGCAACTGGAACGTAATTGGGAAGGGATGGCTTTGGAGTCAGTGCGGCTTTCAGATATTGTGCCTGGAGTAGTCAGTACCTACCAACCTGTAGCTCAAGAAAAAGGGATTATGCTAGCCTACACCATACCGACTGAACTCCCATCTATTTGGTGCGTGAGTGGTGGTCTGAGGCAAATTGTGATTAATCTGCTGCACAACAGTATTAAGTTTACCTCTAATGGGGGTGAAGTATGGGTGCGTGCCCGTCTTCAAGGTGATCATGTCCAATTAGAATTCCGCGACACAGGTATCGGTATTGCCGAAAATGAAATTCCCAAAATCTTTGACCGTTTTTATCGTGTGCGTACAGCAGCAACAGAAGATTATGGTGGTGCTGGGTTGGGGTTAACAATCGTACAGCAATTGCTACTACGCTGTGGTGGATCTATTTCTGTAAAAAGTAAATTATATGAAGGTTCTACTTTTACAGTGCAACTGGCAACTGTTGGCAATATTCCAAGAGCGATTACAGAAAATGAGTTATAAATTATGAGTTATAAGTGATGAGTTAAAAATTTATAACTCATCACTCATAACTTATAACTCCTACAGTTATTTTGCCTAACCTGCTGCAAACTCAGTAAACTTCCGCTTGTAAGGAGCATGAAAACCCAAAATAATATCTTGTTTTGGCACTCCAGCAGTTACTAACTCATTTGCTACTCCGGCCTCAGTTCCATCGCGCTGAATCCAAATTTTGTCGTCCTTAATATCAATATGGATGATGCAACCATAAACTCGCCTCAGTTCTTCCCATCCCAAATGAAGAACTTGATAATGGTCACGCTCTGTATCAAAAATTAACTGTACTTCTGTATCATCATTTGAGTGGTGAATTGAATGACGTTTCAGAATTGTCTGTACTAATTCACGGTAGTTTATTCTTTCCATAGCAAAACCTCTTCTTTAATTGGTTCAAAAATCAGAAGCTTCAGCCGATGTTCAGCGATTATTTCTTGAATAAATGGCCGAATAAAAAAGTCCTGATAAACATCTTCAGAGATAGCTAAGTATAAAATTCGTTCAGGGTGCTTTTTCCGTAATGCTGAACGGTAGGTGAGCGTCTGACCTAAAGCGACATAAAAATCACTAATTTCCGATGCACCGATAAAAGATTTAATCTCAACTGCGATTTTTTGACCAGCTTTTTGAGCAGCTAAGATTCTTTCTGCCCCTAAGTCTACATAAAATTCAATTTCATCAACTTTAACTGATAGAGGGTCATGGGTAATAGTCCACCCATCCTTTTTTAAAGCTGAACAAACAGCAATATGAAAAATATCTTTAGCTGACATAGTTTAATTATAAATATATTCACTGACAGTTTTTGTTGGCAGGGACTATAAAAATTCTATTCAAACAAACATTTTTTATTGATAATAATACTTAGATAATATTTCAAAATCAATGTATTTACAGAATTAATCTCATTGATAACAGACATAATGTTATTTGGATGAATCTTTTGACAACACTTGTGTAAACTCTCCACTTTCTCTATTACAAACTACTATAAATTCACTATTTGGCATTCGTAGCTCTACCGGAATTATTTCGGTTGGTAACTCCATTAGTAACCCACCATCTAACATCCCTACGCCGGGAAAGGCGATAACTGTGATTATACCTGGTCTAAGACACCCAATAACTTGAACTGGAATCTTATCAATCATTGCATTATATATTAGATTGATTAACAATTTGACATAAATATTCCGGGTTGGTACTTTCTTTTGCTTTGACACTTTTGTGTTTTATTTCCCAATACAAAACCTGCTGAAAATTCTCTCTAAAACTGATTCAGTGACTTCCTCTCCAGTAATTTCTCCTAAAGCTTGAATTGCACCCCGTAAGTCAATTGTCCAAAAATCGAGAGGGAACTCTTGGACAATTGTTGATTGTACTTGTTCCAAAGATATTTTAGCTTGAGTTAAGGCTGCTGCCTGTCTTTGGTTAATGGCTAAATCCATATCAGCAGCTTGCACTTTTCCTGTTTGAACTATTTCTAAAATTGCTGTTTCTAAATTATCAATACCTTGATTTTGGGCTGCTGCCGTGAAAATTTTAGATTTTGAGTCGCTACCTTGGTGCGCTTTCAGCGCAAGTGGAATTTTAGATTGAAGAGTTGTTCTCTCGCTTTCTTCTACTAAATCGATTTTGTTAATCACTATAATCAACGGACGGTGTTGTACCTTTTCGTAAATTTCTTGATCGCCTTCTGTCCAACCTGTTGAAGCATCAATGGTAAGCAAGACTAAATCAGCTGCATTGGCAGCAAGATGCGATCGCTCGACGCCAATTTTTTCCACTTGGTCTGTTGTTTCCCGAATCCCCGCTGTATCTAGCACTTGTACGGGAATTCCCCCGACAACTAACTGGGATTCCACCACATCGCGGGTTGTACCAGGTAAATCAGTCACAATGGCGCGATCGCTCCGGCTCCAAGCGTTCAATAAACTCGACTTACCCACATTCGGACGCCCAACAATTGCCACTTTTAAACCAGTGCGTAGCAATTCACCTTGATCTTTGGTTGCCAATAACCTAGTTATTTCTGCGGCAATTTTATCGATTTCTGATATTATTGCTTTATCATCCAGCGGAGGAAGGTCTTCCTCAAAATCAATCCGAGCTTCAATTTCTGCCAAAATATCCAAACAGTTAGCGCGTAACTGCCGAATCGGATGAGCTAATTTTCCTTGTAAACCAGCTAAGGCGCTTTGAGCCGCTTGGGGCGATTTAGCTCCCACTAAATCGGCAATACCTTCAGCTTGAGTTAAATCCAATCGTCCATTCAAAAAGGCGCGGAGAGTAAATTCTCCCGGTTGCGCTAGTCTAGCCCCATTTTCCAAACACAGTTGTAATACCTGCTGCACTGCCATAATTCCCCCGTGGCAATGGAATTCGACAACATCTTCACGGGTGTAAGAACGGGGTGCTTTCATAATCAACAACAGGGCTTCATCCACCAATTGTTGCGTTTGGGGATGGCGAATGTAACCGTAGAGAATCCGGTGGCTTTCCCAAACTTGTCGCCCTGGTGCATGAAAAAGACTTTGGGCGATTGCCATTGCTTGAGAACCGGATACCCGCACAATCCCAACACTACCCTGTTGGGGGACAACAGCAGTAGCGATCGCGGCTATAGTTCCAGTATTAGCAAAGATTTCCGACATGAGCGCCCTTTATAAAAGTGAGGAGTGAGGAGTTAGGAGTAAAAATCATACCTCATAACTCATGAAGAAGGCAGAAGGCAGAAGGAACTTTTTCGTCGGGGATTCAGTGGATTAGACGTAGGTTGGGTGGAGCGGAGCGCAACCCAACATATATCCTGACTTTTCACGTCATGTGGAAAAGTCCACGGAAAATCTAACTTCCAAACCAGTAATTCAAAGTCTCTCTCCTGCAAGGAGAGAGATTTAGAGAGAGGTTTTCCAGATACCGTGAAAAGTTAGAACATATATCAGGATGTTTGGTTACGCAAAGCCTTCACCCAACCTACAATTTTTTTGCCACTTTCTAAATGGTAAGTATTTGGACTAATGAAATGGCAACTGCAAGGTAAAATTTACCTGGAGGGTTATGCCTGATAGTAAAGAGTTAAGAGTGAAGAGTTAGGGGTGAAAATCATAACTCACAACTCATACCTCATAACTTTTAGAGAGAGGAATTTACTGTGGAGCAAAAGATTGACTGCGCCCAAGCCTGCGTTAACGGGTGTGTTTTAGGGGATAAATGTCCCAATATCGAGTTTAGAGAAGCAGCCGCAAAATTTATCGAAGAAACTCCCTTAGACAAAATGCTGGAGTTAGCACAAGAACGTCTGCGAAAAAAAATGACGGAACCGCCAAAATGGGTTTTTCCTGAAGATCCATAGTATTTGGGGTAACAGGCACAAGCAAGACAGCGTGGAAGTTAAATAGTATCTGGATCTATATTTTATTCTCGCAGTTTTGCTGCCAAGCGATCGCAGTGTTCCTTCTCCTGTTGTGCCACTTCTTCCGGTGTTGGAAGCAGTTCTCCTTCAGGAGTGGTTAAGTATTTTACAATAGCTAATTCTTCATCACTGCATCCAAAAGAATATTGGCATCAAAGCGGACTACATCGGTGCAAGGTAGCCCCGTTTCTGCTATTGTTTGAGCGATGCTTTCCTGTGCCGCAGCTTCATCTAAATGGGCTGTGTTCAGCGCTATACCCACTACAGGAACACTTCCAAAAGCACCACCGGCACTAGCAACAGTTTCATAAAGCCGAATCACCTCTGGTAAGGGTGGAATTATTACATGGGGATGATTACGTACATGAACTTGTCCCGCGCGATGTCCTAACACCAGTTGGGTTGGTTGCGAACCACGAATTAGGGGTAGGGTTGCCGTTGAACCAGGGTGTAGCAGTGAACCTTGTCCTTCAATATGCAAAATGTCGTAGTTTTTGCCATAGCGCATGACTATCTGTTCCACAGCACCGGCGGCAAAGTCTACCCGCACGGCATCTAAAGCTACGCCGTCTCCTTCTAACATCACCCCAGTTTGCCCTGTGGCGAGGAACTTAGAACGCCAGCCCCGCAGTTTTGACGCCCAATGTAACTCTAGGCTAGTTGACATTTTACCAATGGCCATATCGGTTCCCACTGTCAACACCCGGCGACAAGGGAGAGTGCGTGCCATTCCACTCGCAACACTGATATTAGATGGCTCTTTCCGCACATCCCAAATTAGTTGCCCTGGTTTGAGCAGTGCATTTAATTCTGGGATGCTTGCCATTGGTGTATGTAAACCGTTCACCAGCGACATCCCCGCTTCTAAAGCGTCTTTAATTTCCAGCCAATAATCATCTGGTACAGCACCACCACCTGGGGCAATGCCAATTACCAAGACTTCTGGCTTGTACTCTAGGGCTGCGGCTACAGATGCCACAATTGGCACATCACGCTTGATACCTGTTAATTCTGGTAGGGATTTGCCAGCACAATCGCGATCAATTACGGCTACGATTGGGGATTCACTGTAACGTAAAATCGCTAGCCCTGTTTTGCCGTGAGTCCCAATAGTTCCCTCATGAAGTAAAATAGCTACTCGTTGATTAAGTGGTAGACGCACTGTGTTGTACTCCCAAACCTGGTAAATCGTTTGGCAAAACTCTTCCTTCTTTTATCAATGCACCCGTAAAAGGGTCATCAATTAAATTCAGGTGACTATCTAAATCTAAATAATCAGCTAGTGGCGCTAGCTGTAATGCTGCTGTATTAGCTAGCGAACTGTCAGAATAGCAACCAAACATTACTTGCAACCGATATGCTCGTGCTGTATGTACCATTCGCATTGCCTCTGTTAGTCCCCCTGATTTCATCAGTTTGATATTAATACCATCCACGTAATTTGCCAAATAGGGAATATCGGTGCTGGTAAAACAACTTTCATCGACAAAGATGGGGAGGGGAGAATGTTCTTTGAGTTTTGCTAAACTTGGTTCCTGCCCCCGTGGCAATGGCTGCTCTACATACTTTATACCTAAATCTGCCAGCCAATTGCACATTGCGATCGCATCTTCTAAACTCCAACCCCCGTTGGCATCAACAAATAATTCTATTTCAGGCGCTTCTTCTCGCACCGCCAATAGCATTTTTTTATCTGCATCTATGCCATCAGGACTACCTAGCTTCACCTTGAAAAGACGGACATCGGTAAATTGTAGCCAGTCTCGCGCTCTTGCGATCGCACCTTCAGGCGAATTAATCCCAATTGTGACAGAAGTCGGGACTATTTGATTGCGATCGAGTCCCCAAATTTGCCACAAAGGTAATCCTACACGCTTACCCAACCAGTCGTGCATTGCCATATCCAAGGCAGCTTTTGCCGCAGAAGGAACTTGGTTTTGTGTTAAAACTTGTTCAATTTGCTGCCGCTGTAAGGGGCTGAATGCTTGTAAAAGTGGCACAACTTGTTCTAAAGCCTCTTTGATTGCATCAGTTGATTGCCGATGATTACCCACGCCAAATGGTGATGCTTCCCCCCAGCCTTCGATTCCATCGGATGAGATTCTCACCCATACATTAGTTGTTTGTGCCGTTGTACCTCGACTAATGGTCAACGGAAATCTTTTGTTGACTGTAAATAAATTTACATTTATTTGCATATTTATTTTGCATATTATGTTATTGCAAAAGCCAGTGTAAGTTCAAAGTTTAGATTATCGAATACATCTGTTATACTTTTTTACATTTATTACTTAATTTATGAGTAACTTAAAAAAATGGAAGATTTTAAAATCAAAAATGGTTTTAGATCACCCTTGGTGTCGGGTGAGGCAAGATGAAATAGAATTGCCCAATGGTAAAATTATAGATGATTATTTTGTCAGTATTAAGCCTGACGTAGCTATGGTTTTACCTATCACCAATAATAGAGAAATTATTTTTGTCCGGCAATATAGACACGCTGTAGGTGAATTTTTCTTGGAACTGCCAGCAGGGAATTTTGATCCTACAAAAGAGAGTGCGGAAGTAGCCGCAATTAGAGAACTGACAGAAGAAACTGGTTATATTCCCCAAGAATTTAGAAAACTCGTAACTCTATACGATAAGCCAAGTAAAGATACCAATCAAATACATTTATTTTTAGCAGAAAATGTGAGTAAAGTTGGGGAACAGCAACTAGATATTACAGAAGAGATTGAAGTTGTATTGATTCCTATAGAATCAGTTTTAGATAAAATTATTCAAGGAGAAATTTCGGTTTCCGGAACTGTTGCGGCTCTCTTCTTAGGTTTAAAATTTATCTGTGATTGAAGGAGGCTTTTCAAACATCCTCTTAAATCCATGTTCCTGAAGATGCTACTTTCAGACATTCTTGAAGAAACTGCTGGGGAATTTCTCTACTCTCTCCCCAATGCAGATGAACATAAGAAGCATGAACATTTGCAGGTAAACCCCATCCCTCGCATCCCATATTTTCCTCACAATCGTAGCGAGAAGTTTCAAAGAGGGGCTGAGTGGGAGTTAAGGTTAAATGGGAACGATGAAACTCATGTCCGTAAACAGTTGTATTTGCTTTAACTAACAGATTATCTTGCAAAGCTACTGCGCGACGATACCCTAAAGTTAAACGCCCACCCATCGCAGCAGATGTCGGTAACACTCCCGCCATTGGCCAAGATTTACCCTGAAAATCGATAATTTGCTCACACAAATACATCAATCCTCCGCATTCGGCAATTGTAGGCATTCCTTTAATTATTGCCGTTTTCACTGCATCACGAACCCTGGTATTTTCTGCTAATTGCTGGGCAAAAACTTCTGGGAAACCTCCGCCAAAATACATTCCCTGCACATCTTTTGGTATGTCAACATCTTCTAAAGGACTCCAGAAAACCAGTTCTGCACCAAGCTGTTGCAGCAAATCGAGATTGTCTTGGTAATAGAAATTAAAAGCGCGATCGCGGGCAATAGCAATCCTGACTGGGGATGATGGGGGATGATGGGGATGATGGGGATGAGAAAGAGGTTCTGATTTTAACAGGGGTAATAAGTGTTGCCAATCGAAGCAAGTATCTCCTAAATCGGCGAGGCGATCGATTAAAGCGTTGAGTTCGGGAAGTTCTGCTGTGGGAACTAAACCCAAATGGCGATCGGGAATTGTGATGTTATCTTGACGCCGCAGCACGCCGAGAATGGGTAATTGTAGGGGTTCTAGAGAATCTTTAAGGAGAGAGAGATGGCGATCGCTCCCCACGCGATTTAATACTACCCCAGCTATTTTAATTTGGGGATCAAAAGATCGATAGCCGTGAGCGATCGCAGCTACAGAACCAGATAAACGACTGCAATCAATCACCAACACCACAGGTAAATCTAAAAGCCGCGCAATGTGTGCCGTACTCGCAAAATCAGTTTTTTGTTTTTCTTGCCCATGCCCCATGCCCCATTCCTCATGCCCAATTCCATCAAATAACCCCATAACTCCTTCTACTAGGGCATATTCACTTAACTGGCTATGACGGGCAAAACATTCCTGAACGTAGGCTTCAGAAGTCAATACTGGGTCTAAATTCCGACAAGGACGACCAGTTACGTGTCGATGAAACATTGGATCAATGTAGTCTGGGCCTACCTTGAAAGATTGCACCAAGCGATCGCGACGACGTAAAGATGCTAAAAGGGTGAGCGTGACTGTTGTCTTACCCACCCCACTACGTTCTCCGGCAATGATTAAAGCCATAAATGAAACAAATGTGGTTTTTATACCCATTAAAAAGCAGAAAACTAGCCAATTAGGGGAGTTAAGCTGAAAAAGATTGTCTAATAATGACTAATAGCTAGAGATTATACCAATTTGAAAAAAGAATGCGACAAATGGTCTATTTGTAGAGACGCGATTCATCGCGTCTTTACCCAAGGATGTGTTGCAATCATTAATTGAATTGGTATTAGCTCAGATTGGATAGTAATCAGCCACCAGAAAAGGAACCTTTTTATGATCATTGTTCATCATCTTAACAACTCGCGATCGCAGCGTGTGCTGTGGCTCCTCGAAGAATTAGGTATCGAATATGAGATCAAATTCTATGAACGCGATCCAAAGACGATGATGGCGCCGGAGTCGCTACGCCAAGTTCATCCCCTCGGTAAGTCACCAGTAATCACAGATGCAGACCTCACCATTGCTGAATCGGGTGCAATCATCGAATACCTCGTTAATCGCTACGGCAATGGTCGCCTAGTTCCCGCATCCGATACACCAGAGCATCTGCGCTATACATATTGGCTGCATTACGCCGAAGGCTCTGCAATGCCACCGTTGGTAATGAGGCTGGTCTTGAACAATTTCGGGGAAGGAGACAGCAACGTAGTTAGAGGATTTGTTGCGCCCCAGATCAAACTTCACTTTGATTATATAGAAGGTGAACTTCGTAAAAGTACGTGGTTTACAGGAGAGGAATTCACCGCCGCTGATATCCAAATGAGCTTTCCCCTGGAAGTAGTCGCCATGCAAAAAGAAGAGGTTCAGAACCGGCCAAAGCTGAAAGAATTTGTCGATCGCATTCATGCGCGACCTGCTTACAAACGCGCCCTTGAGCGTGGAGGCGAGTATGACTATATCACAAAGACAAAGACGCGATAAATCGCCGTCTCTACAAAGGAATTATTGTAGAGACGGCGATTTATCGCGTCTCTTGCTCTTGGTGTAGAGCGATCGCACATCTAAAATGTGTTAATTTTTGCTAGCTCATGATGCGACTAACTTTTTGCGGCTAGGACGCTTATGGTCTGATTTTTTCTTCAGTCCTACAGCTTGGGCTTGATCGCTATCCGAACCATATTGTCCGCGCACAACTTCTTTCATTCCTAACACCGCATTGTGAAATTCCCATTCTGCTAATCGCGCAGCATCAGCAGCAGCACGGTATAAAGTTAGTTTTTCGGTTTCGGCTTGTTGCTGGGCTAACATAGCTTGATAAGTTTGCTGTAAGTTAGTAGCAGAGGCATCAGCACGGGTTGTTTCATAAGTGGCGATCGTTTGCAAACCGTGCCACGAAGTCACATCTTCACTAATTACTTGAGGGCGCAAACGACGTGTTTTATCTGGGATAGGCATATCAGTATACTGTTGTAATCTACATATTTAATGTGCCCATTGCAACCCTAAAGCTAACAGTAAGATGAGATTTTTAGATAAAACAAGGTTAAACAAAGAGTAAGCTCGTTCTTGCAGGGCGATGCATCAAAGGTGCAGGGCGATGCATCAAAGGTGCAGGGCAATGCATCAAAGGTGCAGGGCGATGCATCAAAGGTGCAGGGCGATGCATCAAAGGTGCAAGGCGATGCATCAAAGGTGCAGGGCGATGCAACTAAGCAATTTGTAGAGTGAGCAAACATTTGCCCACTCTACACACTTAAACAGAGATAAAATTGTTCTGTGTCAGCGTAGTGGTATTAAACCCACTCAGCACCGCTAGAGTTTGATTGCCTAAACTAATCTGATTGCCAGAGAAGGATAACTGATTGAAACTCAAGCCAGACAAGCCGATTTTATCACCCTGACCTAAACTAAAATCGGTAATTGTTTCTCGACCTGCGGCTTTCTCCAACACAAAGATATCGCTACCAGTACCGCCAGTCAAGTTATCATCTCCCTTGTCACCATCGAGGAAATCGTTACCCGCACCGCCGACGAGTAAATCTTGACCGTTACCACCAATTAGACTGTCGTTCCCGTCACCGCCATAGAGTTTGTCATCACCGTTATCGCCTTCAAGACGGTCGTTATCAGCATCACCATAGAGTGTATCTTGACCGTTACCGCCATAAAGTTTATCGTTGCCAGTACCGCCATAGAGTTTGTCATCACCATTGTCACCCACAAGGCAGTCATTCCCAGCATTGCCGGAAATGGTATCTTGGGCGTTGAGTCCGTTAATGATGTCGTTGCCGGATGTGCCGTTGAGGTTATCGTTATTATTAGTGCCGTTGAGGTTGACTCCCACAGCCACCGTTACCATTGCGACATCTGTGCCACCATTGCCATCGCTGACGGTATAGTTAAAGCTGCCATTGCCAGTAAAATTGGTTGTGGGAGTAAAGACGACATTGCCACTACCATTTAAGCTGACAGTACCGTTAACACCGTTACTCACAGCAGAGATGCTTAAAGTAGAACTGTCTACGTCGGTATCGTTAGCTAACAGGTCAGCTTTCAGCAGAGTCAAAGGTGTATTTTGATTGGCGCTGGCAGAGTCATCACCAGCGACAGGTGCATCGTTGACGGGAGTTACTGTTAGGTTAAAGGTATCGTTAGCACTGGCATTGCTGATGTCAGTTGCGGTAACTTTGATGCTAATTGTGCCGTTATTTGGGTCATTGGGGGTACCGCTGAAGGTGCGGGTATTGGCGTTGAAGGTTAACCAAGTAGGTAAGGGGTTGCCGTTAGCGAGGGTGGCTGAGTAAGTTAAGCTGTTACCAGCATCAACATCAGCAAAGGTATTAGTTGGAAGAGTAAAGCTGAAGAAACCATCTTCTAAGGTAGTTTGATCTGCGATCGCATTTGCTAAAGTTGGCGCATCGTTAACACCGTTGATGGTAACGACAATATCTTGAATAGCTGTGCCGTCAACAGATTGAACCGTAAAGGTTTCAGCTTTAGTTTGACCAGCACCTAAGAACTGCACTGCACTGTTAGCAACGCTGTAGCTGTAGGTTCCCGCATCGGTGATACTCAAGTTCCCAAGATTACCTATAGCTGATGTAACCGTAGTGTTGAATAGGCTTTCACCTGCATCAACATCGCTGACAGTGAGAGAACCTGTAGCGGTGAGGTTGGGGGTAGTTGTATCTTCTGTAACTGCTGCTGTGGCTGTGCCAGTAATACTTGCAGCATCATTAACACCGTTGATAGTGACGTTAACGGTAGCAGTATCCGTTCCACCGTTGCCATCAGAAATAGTGTAATCAAAGCTATCGGTAGAAGTTGCGCCAACAGCCAAAGATTCAAATTGACCGTTAGGGTTGTAGTCAAAACTTCCATTAGCATTAAGAGTCAGTAAAGCACCAGAGGTGAGGGTAATCTCAGTGCCAACATTAGCCGTATTACCATTAACTTCACTAACAGTCAGGATATCTCCCGTATCTGGGTCAGTATCATTGGCTAGGACATTGCCACTGAGGGTGGTGTCTTCATTGGTGGTGGCATTGTCGTCTACAGCAGTTGGCGGATTATTATTATTGGTGGAAGTTATTTCTGTGCCGTAGACATCATCATTATTAGTCGGTGTCCCCGCATCATTAGCTGCACTGTTGCCACTGAAGGTAGGCTGCGACCCCACAGAATTGACGGTAGGCAGAACGGTAGGCATTCCCTGGTTATTGCCGTTGGTATTGGTGGTGGACTGCATGATGAAGATTGCCCCACCTAAACCTTGACCTGAGTTAGTCCCCGTGCCACCTGTAGCCGTGTTGTTGGTAAAGCTGGTGTTGTCGAGGGTTAAAGAACCACTGCGGACGAAGATACCACCTCCTAGTCCAGCACCGCCGCCGCCGCCGTAGTAGCCGCCGTTGCCGCCGCCGAAGCCGCCGCCAGCGCCGCCATTGTTGCTACCACCGCCTAAGCCGCCGCCGCCGCCGTAGCCGCCATTGTTGCTACCACCGCCTAAACCGCCGCCGCCGCCGAAGCCGCCAGCACCGCTGCCGCCAGCACCGCCGCCGCCGAAGCCGCCAGCACCGCCGGCGAAGGTGCCACCACCGCCGAAGCCGCCATTGCTGCTACCGCCATAATTGCCGTTGCCGCCGTAACCGCCGTAACTGCCACTGCTAGAACCAAACAGTCCGCCGCCGCCGTTGCTAGAATTGCCAAACATCCCACCGCCGCCGGTACCACTGACAAGGACACTGCCGCCTTGTGCTGCGTTATTACTGAAAGCGACATTAGTTAAGGACACATTGCCATCATAGATAAATAACCCACCCCCCAGCCCGGCACCGCCGCTACCTAAACCACCGCCGCCTTGCGCCCGTCCGTTGGTAATCGTCAGGTCAGAAATACCGACGGTTCCTGACAGGATGAATAGGGGGCGCACGTCGCCATTGTCGTTGATGCCGTTGTTATTAGCATCGCCACTGATGCTGTTGCCGTTGCCCACAATAGTGATGTTGCTATTCACCAGGGTTTTCATTACCCCAGTGATACGGACATTGCTATTAATGGTAATGGTGTCATCCCCTTCTATTTGGTTAGCTTGCAGAATTGCCCAACTGAGAGTACCTTCAGTATTTCCAAGACCGTTATCTGTAGATTCGGTAACGATGAAATTATTTGAGTCTACTGGCATGATTTTTTCCTATTGTGTGAATTGAATGAGTAGAAACTTTCACCTTTAAAAAAACGTGAGTTTGACAAGTCTTATTTGACCTCTCCCCCAACCCCTCTCCGTGTCGGAGAGGGGAGCAAAAGGCTGAATTTTTCTTTGCTCCTCCCTTTCCGTTTCGGAGAGGGAGGCTGGGAGGGAGAGGTTCATTAAACTCACGTAAAAAAAAGGGGAATTAAGATTTAACCGTTGTGTCTGTTGGTTGGGCGACAATCAAATTCGCCAAACTATTGCTAGGATTTGTCCAAAAAGACAACTGATTAAATTGGGTAAATAAATCCGGTGGCAAAATGGTTTGCCTCTCTTGCAACTCGACTTTAGAACGAACTGTGTGCAGTCCTTTCAGGTTGAGTCGGTTGTCAAATTCCGGTGCATCATATTGGACATTTTCAAAGTCATGGTTAAATGGTTCTTCTTCTAAAAATTGATAAATTAAATGCAAAACCTTATCCGGCTTTTGCGCTAATAAGTCGTAATCGACTAACAATAACCGCGAGCTATATTCGCTATAAAAAGCTTCTTTAAGAGCGTTATAGGCAAACCCCACTAACCGTCCCCCTTGACTCAAGGCTTCGGTACGGGTGTAAACGGTGGCGCGTTCGGTGGGGTTGTTAAATAAGCGGGAAACATCAAAGGAGTTTTTTCTAACTAGCCTTTCGATGCTGTCCATAATCCAAGCCACATTCCGCACGCAGCAAATCACTTTGGAGTGAGGAAATAATTCGTGAATTAAGGACAATTTGCTACACCACAAGCGGTTAGTGTCGAAGATGACTTCTTTCTCGGCTTGGGACTGGTAGAATGTGGAAAAAATATTTAAAGTTAATGCCCGTTTTTGCTCTGGGGTGATGAAGACGGAAAATTCGTTGTCTTCGCTCATGGCTTCGAGCATTCGATTTACTAGACTACCCACAGGGCTAGACATACTGGCATGAAACTGGGGATTTTGCCGCAGTAAGGCTCCGAGTAAGGTGGAACCGGAACGAGGTAAGCCGGAAATAAAGTGAATTTTGGCAGTCATAATGGTTAATTAGCTTGATTTGTCGCCTGGAGAAATTGAATGTTTCTCTAGGCGCGACATCATTTAATAACGAACTAGCATTGAGGTTAGAAAAGCGCAGCGAAATCGCCCCCTATGCTGTCTGCGTTGGGGGATGAAAGCTAGAGCTTGATAGTCTGCTGACTAGGCAGTTGTTTACATTTTTGATAGTGAAGTGGATTATATAGCGATCGCCTTAATTGCCGCATCGAACAAAGATCCAAGTTTTGACTAGGATCTTTGTCCGATATAATTAATACTTATGTTGAATGATGAAAGTGGCGATACCTACGGTGGGCTACGCCAACGCTTCTACTCCATAAAGACTGAGCAAATATAGCGTTTCTCTGTTGAGTGCAATACAGACCTAACCCCCAGCCCCTTCCCTATAAGGGAAGGGGAGTAAGATTCAAAGCCTCTCTCCTTTTAGAAGAGAGATCAAAGTGTATTGCTTCCATTTAAGAACCGCTATATTTGCCCACTTTATTTAGACAAGTTGAGCAAACAGCAGACAACTAGGGTTTCAGCACGTTATCAGCAAACTGTCCTTGCACATTTCCTGCGGGAGAATACTGACAAACTACATAGAAGCCATCGTACTTAGTACCCTCAATTGTTGCAGGGCCAGGTGCAGCACCACAGCCTACTTTGGTACTGCCTTTCCAAACTACCTGAGTAAAATGCCCGGTGTCGCCAGAAAATACAGGCTTGGTGTAGTCATAGTTTTCAATTTCACTGTACCAGTCTTGAACTGCTGCGCTACCTAAGTTTGTTGAGTCTCCACCTCCACTCCAGTATATATTCTCTCCTACATTGTTTCGATTGGTACTGTGTTCTAAGTCACCTTTAGCTGCTATGGTTTGTGCCCAAGCTTGGGCGCTCTGGTTGAGAGTATCATCGATAGTCACGTTAGGACTCTTATGCTTGGCTCGATAAGTGTTGTGTGCAGGTACCACATCGCTACGCAACTTGGCTAGGTCAATAGATGTCTGTCCTAAAACAAAGTGAGTACCGATTGTTGCTCCAGTGAGTGCAATAGCTAAAGTTGTAGCTGTTGTTAGGGTTAGAGTTGAAAAAAATTTCTTCATGGTTTTGTATTTCTTGAGTTAACTTTTGTAGGTCAATGCAACTAAGGTGCAGGTCGATGCAACAACATTGGAGCCTGGTAGGTAAGGGGAAAAATTCCTAGAGCGGTAAAACTTGCTAGAGGTAGGTTGGAAGCATAGTAAACTCGTTTGATATTTTCTAAGACGCATACGTAATTAAGCCTTTAGTCTCACCTCTCCAGTTAGTTTTGCCGTTCTAGAAAAATTCAAAGCTTCATTAGCTCACCGCTTCTATCGGCTGGGCGACAATCTCACTTCCTTAAAAGCTACGGTGTACACACAAGTCTGAAATAGCTGAAAAACCCAAGGTTTTACCCCACCCTAACCCTCCCCGATGCATTGGGGAGGGAACTAGATTTTCTTGCCCAATGCATCGGGGGGATTGAGGGGGGTAATTCGACTTGTGTGTACGCCGTAGCCCTTAAAAAAGGAGGCTTTGAATTTTCTCTTTTCTAAGAAGAGAGCGTTAGAAAAAAGTGAAAAACTTAGAAGGTTCGGTTCCGCGTTGGATTTTGTACGCAGCTAAAACCCATGCCAAAGTTAATTGGCTTTGATTTGTTGTCCTGAAAAATTGAATGTTCCTACAGGCGGGACATTATCTAATAACGGATTAGCATTGAGGTTGAACAAACGCAGTGTGATAGTCCCTTGTACTGTCTGCGTTTGGGGATTAAAGCTGGCTTGATAGTCGGCTCGGCCAATGCTACCAGTAGATCCTGCGCTTCCTGGATAAGCAAAGGTAATTGATCTGGCACTGACCCCAGTTTTACCATCACACTTCCAAGCACCTTGTCCACTACTAAAGGGATTGAAGATGTTGGTAACACCACCTTGATTAGAGTCAATAACAAAAAAGTTACCATCTGCGGTAAGTGTTATGACTCCACGAGATCCGATTGTGCCATTTGGATTGAAAATTTTTGTTAGATAAGCACCAGTGACATTTAGGCGACAACGTGCTGTATTAGCAATAGTTTCTGGTACGGAGAAGTCGTCACCCCTAACGACATTAGGAGTGGCAAGCAATGTACAAGCCAAAACAGAACTAAACAACAAAGTATTGCGAGACCAGATTTTGTTCATTGATTACACAGATTTGGTTACTTTGTAAGTATTCTCAACCAAACATTGTGTAGAGATATTGCAATACAACATCTTTACGCAATGCAACGTTTCTACTGAACCGTATTGGCGCATAAGCTTCTACACCTGTGCGCTTCGATCGCAAAGGCAAAGCGATCGCCTAAATATTGCTTAAATCTTTGACGTAATGGATTGTACAGCGATCGCCTTGGTGAGCGCATCGGATACTTGTCCTATTTTTGACTAGGATCAATGACCTATAATGCACTAGGTCATTGATCCTATATATCTATAATTTTGTTCTATTTTCTGATTTGCAGAATCAACATTGATCTGCGCGAGTAGCAGTAAAGTACGGTGAAATTTCTACGTTATCTATCAAACAAGTTTCTTGTGAAATCAGGTAATGACTATTATTTCAACCCTCTTGGGTATATTTGCTGGCATTTGCTTGTATGTTGGTCTGTTACACCTGCTAATTGCCTCTGGGCGATTAAAACCGGTGCTGCACTTCTGCTTTGGGCTAACTTGTTTGGTAACTTTTAGTTATATCTTGGCTCTTATACCAAAATATAAAGCCATTGATGTGGATGAATATATCAATGCGAAAAGATTGGCATCGTCTTTAGGGTTTCTTTTCACAAGTGTTTGTGTCTGGTTTGTAGCTGTATATACCCAATTTAAGCCAGTGCGTATACTTTTGGGACTCAATAGCCTCTACGTCATCTGCTTCCTAATTAACCAAATTTCACCGGCTAGCATTCAGTATTCTTATATCAATAAGCTATCGACTATCACTATGCCTTGGGGTGAACCGATTACCCAGCCAGAAGGTATGCTCAATTACTTATTTGGGTTGCAACTCCTAGCTTTAACCAGTAATGTAGTTTTTGCTTTTTACGCTTGTTACCGTCAATATCAGCGTGGTGAAAAGTCATCTGCTCTGACTCTAGGTGTAAGCTTGGCGATATTAGTAGGAACTGCTCAACACGATCGCTTAGTGGATTTGGGGCAAATAAAATCCATATATATTGCTGAATATGGTTTTGTGTCCTTGGTTGTAATTATGAGTCTACGCCTGACAAAGGAGTTGATGCAAGCGGTGAAGCTACGCGAACAATTGGTTGAAAGCGAACGGCTACGCAAGATTGCTGTGGAACTGGAGCGAAATCGCCTCGCCCGTGACTTACACGATTCAGTATCGCAGACATTGTTTACTGTGGCGACAATTGCCGAAGCTTTGCCTAGAGTCTGGAAACGCAACCCAGAGACAGCCCAACAGGGATTAGAAGAACTCGCCCAATTGACACAGGGGGCGTTAGCAGAAATGCGGAATCTACTAGTCGAGTTGCGTCCTAATGGTTTGGTAGAGAAACCTTTAGGTGAGTTGCTACAGCAGTTAATCAAGGGAATTCTAGGACGGACAAGTTTAGAGGTAATAACTACGGTAGAAGGCGATCGGCCTCTATCTGATGAGGTAAAGCTTGTTTTCTGCCGCATTACTCAAGAGGCACTGAATAATATTATTAAATATGCCCAAGCAACGCAAGTATCAGTCAGACTCCACGGCGATTCACAGGAAATAGTCTTGCGTATCAGTGATAATGGCTGTGGTTTTGACTCCAACAAAATACCATCTGGTCATTTGGGAATAGCAATTATGAAAGAACGGGCTGAGTCGATTGCTGCTACTTTCCATTTGTCAAGCTATCCAGGAGAGGGAACTGAGATTGTCCTGAGTTGGTCAACGGCTGTGAATAAAATAGGGAGTGAGGAGTAAAGAATTGGGTATTGAGCATTAAGCATAAATAAAGTTAACTATATAAAGGCGTGATTTATTCTTTTTGATTGTTGATTGGTAAAGTTTTTAGGCATATTTATTTTTGTAATATAGTTATGTTTATTTCCATCGGCTTACCGAGAAAAGATCGCTTTACATACTATGTTGTAAGATTTTCCCGTGATTGACTGGCGAGAAATAAAAAATTAAAGATTAAGAATATAACGTATAAATACTGAAAATAAAACAATTAATGTAATGTAAATGTACTAAAAATAGTTTTAATACTGCGGATTTATTTATGGAAAAAGATAAATCAGTGAAACCGATTCGGGTCATTACTGTTGACGATCATGAAATCTTGCGGGGAGGTATTAAATTTCTCTTGCTGGCATTTGATGACATGGAATTAGTGGGTGAAGCGCGTAATGGAGATGAAGCAGTAGATTTGTGCGAACAGTTGCAACCAGATGTAGTGCTGATGGATTTGATGATGGTGGGGATGAATGGGGCAGAAGCAACCAAAGCTATCCGCAAAAAATATCCAGAAATTCAAGTTTTAATTTTGACGAGTTTTTTTGCGAATGACTTGGTACAGCAAGCAATGCAAGCCGGAGCTATTGGCTACCTGCTCAAGGGTATCTCGATTGATGAGTTGGCGGATGCCATCCGATCTGCTGCGATCGGTCGTTCTATGTTGGCAGCAGAGATTATTCAGGCTTTGCTGCAACCGAGCAAACCATCATCTCAACCTGTTTACGAACTGAGCAAGCGACAGGAAGAGGTCTTAGCACTGCTGGCTTTAGGATTAAGTAATGACGCGATCGCTCAACGAATGAAATTGAGTCCTTCTACCATCAGGCATCATGTCAGCCAAGTACTAAATAAATTAGGAGTAACAAACCGCACTGAGGCTGCAACTACAGCAGTGCGAGTCGGATGTGTTTAGTATTGGTGAATTAACTTAGTTACTTTTGAATATTTGATATTGCAAACAAAGTTTTAAGATAATTGATTTTGACAAGAGTAGTAGCGATACTTACGGTGGGCTACGCCAACGCTACTACTCTTGTCACGCCAGTAGGCTAATTAGTTTTTACAACTTTAATGCATCAAAGTTGCAGCCTAGTAGGGGGCAATAGCTCTCAGTTAAGGCAAGAGACGCGATAAATCAGGACTTTGGTATCTCAATATAGTTCAGATAAGACCAAAACACTTGTAGAGACGGCGATTTATCGCGTCTCAAAAACCCACGATTTTGTCAAGTAGCCCTTAACCCAAGCGTATTGTTTGGTATCTAGTCCAAAAAACCAAGGAAAATAAAAAAACCCTCCAGATTATTGAAATATCCAAAAATCTGAAGAGTTTGTGTTTGATTTTCGCATTTGGTAACTTTTATTTTTTCTAGGCGAAGCTAACGCCAAAGGGGTTTCCCTCATGAGTGACGGCAGCGCAGCGTTAGCGAGTCTTATCTACGACACCCTACGCCAGCGTCTCCGTTAGGAGCTACGGTGTACACACTGGTAATGAAGCCCAAACCCTGGATTTACCCCCCTTAATCCCCCCTTGCAAAGAGGGGAAATATTCGGTTCTCCCCCTTTGCAAGGGGGAGTTAGAGGGGGTGAGAAGGACTTGTGTGTACACCGTAGCCGTTAGGAGAGGGGTCAGGATTTTAGTCCTTGACTTGAGCGCTTTAGCGCTCACTACAAAGCCGGCATTGTTGTGTTGCCTTGTCAGAGTACTAATTTGTTTCCAATTTGAAAATACTCGCTGTCACTCCCAGACTTTCTTCAAACAGTGATTCGCGTCCCCAACGTTGTACCTGCTGACTCAGCAATGCTTCCGCCTTTTGTTCCGAAAGTGAAGTCACCTGTTGAAACAGACCGGCAGATTGGGCGCCACCGTGGGTTTCCATCCGCATACAGCCACCAGTTTCCGAGCAAATTACGGTACCTGAGTCTGCCTTCGGATTTGTCGAACTTAGGCGCAAGGCAATCAAGTCGCCAGCAATCTCACCCACATCAGCCAGGGGAACACCCGCTAATTCGGTTTCCACTTGCCGTTGGTCTTGGGCAATAAAACGAATGCGAGTGATATCATAATCTCCCGTTTCCTTTTGGTATGAAACTGGCTGCCATTCTAGACGACTTGCCAGCCAACCCAAAAACAGCAAAGCTTGGGCGGGGTTGCCTTTTTCGTAATCAATAGTTACTCGGTCAACTTCTCTGAGGGCCGCCCGACGGTGAGGTGAGTCGTAGGCTTCAGCTGTCAATTCCTGCCATGCTGAGAGGCGACGCCAGTTGAGGTCAGCCAGAGGAACCCCACTTTCCACCAATTCTTGTAGGCGGAGTAAATCACTTTCTGGCTCGTTAAAGCGGCAAGAATCCACAATTACATTGTTACAAACTGCTGCCAGCCGCTTGAATAGGTTGTTGTTGGGGACTGGAGTTGCTTTCCACCAAAGAAACTTTGGTAAGCCACCAATCAATAATGCTGGAATCAAGCCACCAATGCGTTCCAAGGCAGCAGCAGTTCCACTAAGAGTTATGTATTCGCAGCAAATTAGTGTACTTGACGATTGCTTTTGGATGGGGCAATAGGCAGAAACTTGAGCCTTGACACCTTCATCTTCGCCAGCAATGGGAAACAGCGCAATAATCCGGCAAGGGTTGCGGAGGGCGATTTCATCGGCAATTCTGGGGCTTGGGGCATTTAAGCTGGGAAGATCAATAGAACCATTATCCCCACCAGCCCCGTTTCCTTGACGTTTGGCGAATTCTTCTCTCAAGATAGCCAAGGTTTCAGGTGTTGCTGTGCCAGTATCCGGCAGTCCATATTTTGTCTGCACTTGCCGCAAAGCAGCTACCATCTGAGGCCCTAAAATTCCGTCAAGCGGACCGTTGTAAAATCCCAAACTAGCCAAAAGATATTGGGTTTCTTCTGGTTCGTAAACCACTAAGGTAAATGTCGTGGCCCGAGTCGCAGCAGGAAGCCCACCGTCCTCGCCAGTAATGCCGTAGCTTTGCCAAATTTGATTAAGTTCCGCCTCTATTTCATTAAGCGAAATATCTTTTGGCGCCTGAAGTGAAAAAATTGTAGAAGCTTGGGGAGCCATAGGAAGTTTTGGATTTTGGATTTTGGATTTTGTCATTTGTCATCTGTCATTTGTCATCTGTCATTTGTGTTTTTACTAGTGACTAATGACCAATGACTTAATGACTAATGACTAATATTTAGAGTCTGCGCCAGCGACGGCCATCTTGGTTAATTAACAATTCTGCTTCCGCTGGTTCCCAGGTACCGGCTTCGTACTGGGGAATAGTATTTGCGTCGGCGGGTGCATCCCAAACGGAAAGGGCTGGTGTTACTACCTGCCAAGCTGCTTCTACTTCGTCCGCGCGGGTGAACAATGTTTGATCGCCCATCATACAATCAAGGAATAAGCGATCGTAGGCATCAGATGTTGCTTGGATGCCAAAGGAACCATAACTAAAGTCCATGTCAACGGAACGGGTGCGGAATTCTGCCCCTGGCATTTTCACATCAAAACGCAGGGAAATACCTTCATTTGGCTGAATCCGCATCGTCAAAACATTGGCGTTTGTCTGCTGGGCAGCCGATTGGAACATCCGAGACGGAACTTCGCGGAAGTGAATGGAAATCTCACTGACTTTTTTCGGCATCCGCTTTCCGGTACGCAAGTAGAAAGGAACACCTTTCCAGCGCCAGTTGTCCACCAAAAACTTCATTGCGACGTAGGTGGGTGTGGTGGAGTTGGGATCAACACCTGGTTCTACTCGATACCCTGGCACTGCTTGACCCTTCATCCAGCCGGCGCTATATTGACCACGGACTGCTGACCGCGACAGATTGTGAACATCAGCTAAACGAGTAGCTTGGAGTACCTTCACTTTTTCTGTGCGGATGCTGTCGGCATCCATTGCGTTGGGTGCTTCCATCGCCGTTAGGCAGTAAAGTTGCATGAGGTGATTTTGCAACATATCCCGTAGTGCGCCGGCGCTTTCATAGTAACCAGCCCGGTCTTCCACTCCCACGGTTTCTGCCACGGTAATTTGCACGTGGTCAACAAATTGACGATTCCACAACGGCTCAAAAATCGCATTGGCAAAGCGAAACACCAGCAAATTCTGGACTGTTTCTTTACCCAAGTAGTGATCAATCCGGTATACTTGATTTTCTTTGCAATATTTCTGTACCACTTGGTTAAGACTCTGGGCAGAAGCCAAGTCCCGACCAAAGGGTTTTTCAACTACTAGACGATGTTTGTAGGGATCTTCTAGCATCCCGGCGCTTCCTAGCTGCTTAATCGCTTCGGGAAAGAATGAGGGAGCAACCGAAAGGTAAAACATGCGATTACCTCGCGTGCCCCGTTTTTCGTCTAATTCACTCAATAAGTTTTTTAGTTTCTGGTAGCCTTCGGGGTTGTCTATATCCCCAGGACTGTAAAACAGACCTTGAGAGAAGTCTTGCCAGAGTTCCCCTAAATCGACATCAGGATGCGCTTCTTCCATGCCCTTTTGCATTTGTTCACGGAAGTACTCGTGACTCCATTCTCGACGTGCCACACCGACAATGGTCGTTTCTGGGGGAATCCGCCGTTCTCGCCGCAATTTGTAAAGCGCTGGCACTAGTTTGCGCCAGGTGAGATCACCAGAAGCGCCAAAAATGACTATAATCTGGGGTTCAGGCATCCCTTGTTGTTGCAGACCAACGCGCAAGGGATTTTCTAGCAGACTAACCATAACAATTTTGGATTTTGGGTTTTGGATTTTGGATTTTGGAATTGGGAATTGGGAATTGGGAATTGGGCATTGGGAATTGAGGAAAGAATTCTTATAACTCCCATTCCCCATTCCCCATTCCCCATTCCCCATTCACCATTCCCCATTCCCTACACTGGTGACAATACCTTGATCTTGTCTTCTAAAGAGTTCATCAAGGACTGGAAGGGCTGGATAAACTTGTCAATACCATCGACTAACAGTTCATCCATTACGTTATCGAGATCGATGTTGATGTCGGGATCTTTGAGGTTTTCGATCAGCGTGTAAGCATTATCTAAATCTGTTTCTAAGCGATCGCCTACGTTACAATGATCGGCACAAGCTTTAATGGTCGCTGGTGGTACGGTGTTGACAGTATCATGACCAATCAACTCTTCGATATACATCACGTCTCTGTAGTTGGGGTCTTTGGTACTGGTGCTAGCCCAAAGTAGCCGTTGTACTGTGGCTCCTTTTGCTGCCAAATCTTGCCAACGCTCGCTTCTAATGATTTTCTTGTATTCTTGATACGCAATCTTAGCGTTAGCGATCGCTACTTTTCCTTTAACAGCTCTTAGCTTTGCTTCCACGGAAATATCATCAACGCCTTTTTTCAACTTAGCATCAATCTTGCCATCAATGTTGCTATCGATCCGGCTGAGGAAGAAACTAGCAACTGATGCAATTTTACTAATGTCCTTACCTTCAGCTACCCGTTTTTCTAAGCCACGAATATAAGCCAAAGCTGTGTTGATATAGCTTTCTACAGAAAACAGCAGCGTAATATTAACATTCATCCCTTCGGCTATTACCTGTTCTACTGCTGGCAAACCAGGTTCTGTACCGGGAATTTTAATCATCAGATTTTCCCGACCAATTTCTTGGAAATAGCGGCGGGCTTCGGTTATGGTTGCTTCAGTATCATGGGCGATGGTTGGCGGTACTTCAATACTCACATAACCATCTAGTCCATCCGAGGCTTCATAAACAGGGCGTAAAATATCACAGGCATTACGGATATCTTTAAAAACTAGGGATTCGTAAATTTTGTATGTCGGTAAGCCAGCCCGAACTCCGGCTTCGATATCGGCATCATAAATAACGTTACCAGCGATCGCTTTTTCAAAGATAGCTGGGTTAGAAGTTATCCCAGATATACCTTGATTTTCCACTAGGTCTTTGAGTTCGCCTGATTGAAGAATGTCACGGGTCAAATTATCCATCCAGATACTTTGACCGTATTGCTTAATTTCTAGTAGATGATTGGTAGACATAGCTAGTTTATTTCACTCCTGTATTGTGATGCTTCTAAGTAAAGTTGGCAAAACGCATCAAATTATTGATGGTTACTTTTGAATTGTGGCGTTGCCAATCACTTATTACATCGGCCAGCTGAGATAATCCTTAATTGATCTTCAAAAAGCGCTATTTTGCATCCCCAATCCTAAATCACCATGATTAACGTTTAATTAATGGCAGATGAGAGTACAGCATAGAGAAAATAAGTCACCCTTATAAAACGTCTAAGACCCTTACGTAACAGTAATTACGAATTACGTTAGCGCAGCGTTAGCGACGCAGGAGCGTCATTACGAATTGTCTTCTAGTGCCCGTTTTGAATAAAAGACTCCACCTTTGCGACATCCTCTTTGCTACCAATAATTAAAGGCGTGCGTTGATGCAGTTTTTTTGGCACCACATCCAAGATATTTACCAGTCCTGTAGTAGCACGACCACCTGCTTGCTCAATCAAAAAGGCAAGAGGAGCGGTTTCATAAAGCAAGCGTAATTTCCCTTCTGGGTTTTGAATTGTCCCTGGGTAGAGAAACACACCGCCTTGAACCAAAATTCTATGGATGTCGCTGACCATTGCGCCGCTATAACGAGCGCTGTAGCCTTCTGTGCGATGAACGTAGCGAATGTATTCTCGAATCGATTCTTCCCACTGCCAGAAGTTACCTTCGTTCACGCTGTAAACAGAACCATGTTTAGGAATCTGAATATTCTCTTCTGTGAGAATAAACTCTCCTAAGCTGGGATCGAGGACAAAGGAATGAACGCCCTTACCTATAGTATAAACCAGCATCGTGCAGGGGCCATACAGGATGTATCCAGCAGCAAGCTGCTTACGTCCGTTGGTGAGGAGGTCAGTTGCTTTACCATCGCTATCAGTTCCTTCTTGCTGGCGAATGGCGAAAATGGAACCTAAGCTGAGATTGTTATCAGTGTTAGATGAGCCATCAATTGGGTCATATAGTAGGGTATAGCGACCAATGGGGCAATTTTCCGGGATGTAATAGGGATTTTCCATTTCCTCAGAAGCGAGGCGACAGACTAAGCCGCTTTGCTTAAACACTGAGATAAATACATCATTGGCGTAGACATCCATCTTTTTGACGGATTCACCTTGGACATTAACTTCTCCAGTAAATCCGAGAACGCCTTCCATTAAACCAGCGCGACTCATGCGCCGAGCAACCAGTTTGCCGGCCAAGGCGATGCGATTCATCAGCGCACTTAAATCTTGTGCATCTGGCGAAAAACTCTGAAGTTGTTGGAGGACGTGACGGGATAAGGTTGTACAATCACGATCTAAGGCTCTGTCTGTAATTTCATTGATAGGCGATTCTAAGGATTCTGGCGTTTTAGCCATTTTTATGTTCTCCGCAGCCACTAGCTGTTAGTTGGGTTTTAGTCGTGTATGGCAACTTAT
The DNA here is from genome assembly GCF_014023275.1 of Nostoc edaphicum CCNP1411. Classification (NCBI taxonomy): domain Bacteria; kingdom Bacillati; phylum Cyanobacteriota; class Cyanophyceae; order Nostocales; family Nostocaceae; genus Nostoc; species Nostoc edaphicum. Next base: position 1,814,347 of record NZ_CP054698.1, on the reverse strand, counting down.
AGTTGCTGCTTCTATCTTAGAAAGGTAATTTGATAACTTAGATGCGACTTTAGATAAACTAAAGAAATGAATCTTTATTTTAGAGAGCGATTCTCCTAAAACGTTACTCATCTCTAGAAAGTTCAACTCACGACTTTGCTCATCAGGATTTATCCTCTTTAGCCAAGACGAGGTTTTTCTATGAATCCTTCTTTTAGTTTTCGCTAGCTATAGGTAGACGGATAGTGAATGTACTACCCTGCCCTGGTTCAGATATCACATCGATTGAGCCTTGATGTGCTTCGATAATGTAGCGAGATAGATATAGTCCCAAACCACTACCAGAACGTTGGTGTTTCCCTTGACGAAATCGCTCGAATAATCTTGCCTGGTCTGGTTTAGAAATTCCTGGCCCCGTATCTTGGATATCAATAGTCACATCTGCCGGAGTGAGGTAGCAGCGAATATCTACAGAGCCTTTGTCTGTAAATTTGATAGCATTGCCAATGAGATTTGTCAATACTCGTCGCAGTTCTACGCGATCGCCCATGATGGTGATTGCAGTTTCACTTCGATCAATATTTACAGCTAATCCTTTTTCTTCAGCTAAGGGAGTTAATTCTAGAGAAACTTCACTAACTAATTCCTGAATATTGCAGGGAGAAATTTTTAAGGTTTTACAGCCCGCTTCATGACGATAAACTTCTAGCAAGGTATTTACCATTTCCAGCAGGTCTTGATTGCTGCCGATCATGGTATCAATTATTTCTTGCAATTGTGGCGAAACTTCGCAAAATCTTCCTTCCAACAATAATTTTAGTACGCGGTTGGAGGCTACCAGCGGTATACGTAAATCGTGAGTAAAACGCGAGACAAAATCTGCTCGGAGGTTAGCCATCTGATCTCGTTCGTCGATACTATGTTTGAGGCGCAGGAGCGATCGCACTCGTGCATGTAGTTCATCAGGATCAAATGGTTTACGAATGAAGTCATCGGCACCAGCATCGAGTCCTTCCACAACGCTAGACTCATAGTGAGCCGTGAGCAGCAGAATGGGGATAAATGGCAACGCCTGATTCTGCCGGACGCGGCGAGTAAATTCATAGCCATCGATCTCCGGCATCATCACATCTAAGAGAATTATGTCTGGGAGTAACTCCTCAACCATAGCCAGAGCAATTTTGCTATCTTCCACCAAGCTAATTTCATAGTCCTCATCTTCTAGGACTGCTTCTAACACCAGTAGATTGTCAAAAACATCATCGACAACGAGAATTTTATCTTTTTTGACAGTTTTAGTTAAAGACATGGCTAAATAAAAAAAAGAAGTGCTTGGCTATCCCTAGCAAATCTAGTAATAGCTTACTTCACCAGCGCTGAGATGATTAAGGATTCACATTTTCCTTTAAAGTCTCCCGAATTTAATCTCTTTTTAAGTAATTAAACGTATGCGTTATTGCAATATACAGCACATAGTGATGTATATTGCCTTTGGAGACATCGACCTCTGCGTGGCTGGATAAATTCCTCCAAGTAAGTCGAGTCATAGAAAGAGAAAACCCAAGAAGTAATTATTGGAATCCTATTGGGTATCTTCCGTGGGAGGATGTCAAGGGATAAGGTTATGGCGTTAATTACATGAGGTATATCATAGTCTTCTCCTCTTGCTAAGGTGAAGGGGCTGGGGGCGGGGTTTTTGTACCTCACTCAAGCAAGAAGTGCCATATTTATGCCTAATGGTAGATGAAGTTCAGGGAACAATACCAAAGGCATTGCTTTTTGTATAAGATACCGAATAGAAGAACGAGATTATTTTAATCTGTACTTTGAGATAAATAACAGTAAAGTTAAGCAACTATGAGTGAAATCAAGATCCTTGTGATTGAAGATCACAACCTGACAAGAATCGGTTTACGATCTGCCTTACAAACCCAGCCAGAGTTTAACATTGTTGGTGAAGCAGCCAATGCAACTGATGGCATCAAGCTTCTGAAAAGTCTCAAGCCGGATGTTGCTACTATTGACATTGGTTTGCCTGACATGGATGGTATTGAGCTAACACGCACATTTAGGCAATACCAAGCAGAGAATGAAGACTATACAACAAAGCTGCTAATTTTAACGATGCAGAATAGTGAACAGGCAGTTTTAGCAGCGTTTGCAGCAGGTGCAGATTCTTATTGCATGAAGGATATCGAAACTGAGAAACTAGTAGAGGCTGTGCAAACGACATACTCAGGTAGTTCGTGGATTGATCCAGCGATCGCAGACCTTGTACTACAACAAATACGTCAAGATTTCCCCGATGGCAGCAGAGGCGCATCTGGAAAAAGAGTCTTGATTGAAGGTATTGACCCAGATACAGAGAAAAGTATAGTCAGCTATCCTTTAACTCACAGAGAGATGGATGTTTTAGAGTTGATTGTCGCTGGCTGTGACAATGCAGAAATTGCCAAAAGACTCTATTTAACAGTCGGTACTGTCAAAACTCATGTTCGAGGTATTCTCAATAAACTCTGTGTTGCTGACCGTACACAGGCTGCTGTCCGTGCGTTGCGGGCTGGATTAGTCCCGTGAGCAGTTCAGAAGGCAGGAGGCAGGAGGCAGAAGGCAGGAGGCAGGAGGCAGGAGGCAGGAGGCAGAAGGGAACCCATGTTTAAAAAGGTGGGATTGAAGTAAGGACGCTAAGTTTTCTCGTGCTAGGCATCTCCACACAATTTTTTTATACTAGTGGGCTGCTAGACCCACAACTAAAGTTTTTATTAATACTTCTTTCCTTCTGCCCTCTGCTCTCTGCCTTTCTTTGTAAATAGCCATCATGAACTGCCTACACAAGACCAGATTATAATCTTTCTTCCCCATTCCCCATTCCCCATTCCCCATTCCCTAAAAGCATTTAACTGGGACAAAGATTTATTAAGAAATTGTTACAAAGTTTAGTAGAATGACATAATTGACGAATAAGTATTTTTTCTCATATACATGATAGCGGATCAATTTCCTTGGCTTACCGCAATTGTCTTGCTGCCACTCGTTGCTTCCCTGCTTATCCCTGTGCTGCCTGATAAAGATGGCAAGCGCGTGCGGTGGTATGCATTGGGTGTAGGTATTGCAGACTTTGCATTAATGTGCTACGCCTTTTGGAAGCATTACGATGCCAGCAGTGCTAGTTTTCAAATGGTGGAAAATTATGCCTGGGTGCCTCAGTTAGGTTTTAACTGGGCGGTATCAGTTGATGGGCTTTCAGCGCCACTTGTGCTTTTAGCAGGATTTGTCACCACACTCTCGATATTTTCAGCTTGGCAAGTTGATCACCGACCCCGCCTTTTCTATTTCCTGATGCTGGTGCTGTATTCGGCACAAGTAGGGGTGTTTGTTGCTAAAGACTTGCTGCTATTTTTCATCATGTGGGAAGTAGAGCTGATTCCCGTCTACCTACTAGTCTGTATTTGGGGTGGGCAAAGGCGTCGTTATGCGGCTACGAAATTTTTATTGTATACCGCAGCAGCTTCTATATTTATTTTGGTAGCAGCCCTGGCAATGGGGCTATACGGCGGCGGTAATATGACATTTGACATCACCGCCCTGGCCAACAAGGAATATCCCCTTAGTCTACAACTGCTACTTTATGCAGGATTGTTGATTGCATTTGGTGTCAAACTTGCTGTTTTCCCCATGCATACTTGGTTGCCTGATGCTCACGGCGAAGCATCATCTCCTGTATCGATGATTCTGGCTGGTGTGTTGCTGAAGATGGGCGGATATGGACTAATTCGCCTAAATCTTGAACTACTTCCCGATGCACATATTTACTTTGCGCCGGTTCTAGCTATTCTGGGTGTTGTCAACATTATCTATGGTGCATTGAACTCCTTTGCTCAGACCAATATGAAGCGGCGTTTGGCTTATTCGTCGATTTCTCACATGGGGTTTGTACTGCTTGGGATTGCGTCCTTCACTGATTTGGGAATCAACGGCGCGATGTTGCAGATGATTTCGCATGGTTTGATTGCATCGGTGCTGTTTTTCTTAGCGGGCGTTACTTACGATCGCACCCACACAATGGTAATGAAAGATATGGGCGGTATTGGTCAAGCCATGCCCAAAGTCTTTGCCCTGTTTACAATCGGAACAATGGCATCTCTGGCACTTCCCGGTATGAGCGGCTTTGCTGGCGAACTCTCGGTATTTGTTGGGATGACAAGCAGTGACGTTTACAGTTCAACTTTCTGCACCGTAACGGTTTTTCTTGCCGCAGTTGGAGTCATCCTTACACCGATTTATCTACTTTCCATGCTGCGAGAGGTGTTTTATGGTAAAGACGCAGCACTGCTATGCGACATTAATAATGCAGGCTTGGAAAATCAAGAAGATGACGGAACAGTTTGTTTTGGTACAGACTGTCTTGTGCCAGAAGATGCAGTCTACGAGGATGCTAGACCCCGTGAGGTGTTTATCGCTGCCTGTTTTCTGCTGATGATTGTTGGCATTGGTTTCTATCCCAAAATGGCGATGCAGATGTACGACGTGAAGACTGTCGCAGTGAATGCTAATCTTCGCCAGTCTTATGCCATAGTCTCGCAAACCAATCCCCAGATTTATGCGAAGGTACTCTTGGTTCCGCAAATTTCCGAGGTTGAAGTAGCGCCCGTTTTGGGAACTTTGAAGTAAGTTTTTTAACCAAAAGACTTGTTGAAAAGAGCTATCTCTAGATGTCTTTCTGAGGAATAACAGAGTATTGATAGCCGCTCAGTATGAGTAGGCTATCAATTTCAAATAATTCTCAAGATGCCCAAGATGTTTTTTCTGGAAAAGCTCCTTTTTTCCAATTTTGCCAAACCTTTACTGCTGCTCGTTGAAAAAATGCCTGCGAGTTTTGCTCTGGGGTTTCTTGAAGTTCCTTAATTTCTCCACTTAATTTATCTATCCATAAAGAGCCGAGACGATCTTCATGTGCGCCAAAGCGATAAGTAACGCCGATCTCATCCTCCTTTTCTTTTAGAATCAATACGTAAAAAGCCATAATAGATTAATGTGGTCTTTAAAAGTTGGATACTTTAGTTTTAACTCATTTGAGTTATGCTCATGTTACTGAGGGACTCCACAAACGACCAGAGCGTTCAGTAGCGTCATGAGCTGTACGGTAGTTAGTATGGAAAATGCCTTCAAATCTCGATTCAAAGTATTCATGTTCCAGTAATCTCAAATCTTCAGGGTTAAAATTACCTTGCTGTAACCTAATCCAGGCATCTGCTATGTCTGGATCGGGACTAAAGCGGTTAAATCCGAGATCGTAATCCAACTGGTGTTCATCATAAAACAAATGTTTTTTGATCCGTCGAATGCGAAACTCTGCCCATCCAGTGTTACATACAATCCCTGCTACATCGTCAGCATTACGAATAGCATCATACGCTTCAGGAGCGTACTCAAGAAAGCGCTTTAAATATTCCATTTATTAAGTTAGTTAATATAAATAGTCAATAATAAATATATGAAGTAACAATAACATTATTTTTCAATCATTAGGTAAAAAAACAGATTAATAAAATATAAACACTCAGATGGGTATGCAAACTACCACAATAGATAATTAGCATCATTAGTAAACAAATCACCCCTTTACATGGGATGCTAGTTGATGATTAGTGAGTTTTGCCAATGTCTGTTGTTTCTACCATTACTGTTACCGTTCCCGCCACAACTGCGAATTTGGGGCCTGGTTTTGATTGCATCGGTGCAGCATTAAAGCTGTACAACGAGTTCAAGTTCACTCGCCTAGAAGAAGGTGGGTTAACTATTCATGTCACGGGTTCGGAAGCTGAACGAGTCCAAACTGATGAGAGTAATCTCCTTTACCAAGCCTTTGTCAAGTTCTATCAACATATAGAGCAGACGCCGCCGACTGTGAAAATAGAGATTAAGTTAGGTGTCCCGTTGGCGCGGGGTTTGGGTAGTTCGGCCACAGCAATTGTTGGTGGGTTGGTTGCTGCTAATCAACTTGAAGGTACGCCGATGAGTCAGTTGCAGGTGATGGAGTTAGCGATCGCAATGGAAGGACATCCTGATAATGTAGTTCCAGCTTTGTTGGGAGGATGTCGTCTTGCTGCTACCAGTGGTACAGCTTGGGAAATTTGTGATGTCCCCTGGCATAAAGATGTTGTACCAGTTGTGGCTATTCCTAATTTTGAACTTTCTACTTCAGAGGCGCGGGGTGTTCTCCCCACTGAAGTGAGTCGCGCCGATGCGATTTTCAATACAGCACATTTGGGATTATTGTTGCGCGGCTTGGAAACTGGTAACGGACAATGGTTAAAGACAGCTTTGCAAGATAGATTGCATCAGCCATATCGCAAAGCTTTGATTCCTGGTTATGATGCTCTCAACATCGCAGCTGTTAGTGCTGGTGCTTATGGTATGGTAATTAGTGGTGCGGGGCCGACACTGTTAGCTTTGGCGGATAAATTACACTCAGAGGCTGTGGAGGCGGCGATGTTAGCTGCTTGGCAAGAAGAAGGAATTACAGCCGAGGTGCGATCGCTTTCTCTCGATACCCAAGGCGCAAAAAGCTTTTAATATTTTACTCAGCACTTAAAACTCGATTTATGGAGCAAATTCAGGCTGAAATGGCGGCGCTTAAATCTCAAATTCAGATTCTCCTAGAAGAACGCGCTGCACTCACTATCAATAATGTAATCTCTGGCGAGAATGAATCACCCCAGGCAATGGTGGAAGCTTACCGCCGTCAAGCCAGAGAAAATGCCCAATTATCAGTTGAACTCCAGGGCATAGATGCAGCGATCGCCGCTTTGGAAGGCCAGATAAAACAAAAACAAACTAAATTAGTGCGTTGGGAAGGTCAATCAAAACAACTTATTCAACAGCAGCAGCTAGAGGAAGCGAAAGAAGTGGCACAGGTTCATGCTCAACGCATTAATCAACTAGCAAGTGAACTGGCGACAGAAGTCCGTTTTCTTAAGGCTTGTGCCAATCAACTGAGTCCAATGTATTGGCAGATTTATTACAAACCCTTCATCACTGGATTCAAAACAATCTCTGTTCCCTATGTCCGCTCTGATGGGGAAGTTTGGACAATTGTCAACAGAATCATTTAATACTTTAGATTCAGGAGGTAGAAGGTCGAACGTAACAGCGTGTCGTAGACAAGGCAGTTCAAGAGAGAGGAACCCCTTTCAAGCTTACGGTGTACACACAAGTCCTAAAAACCTAGCTTGATAAGCATTTCCTCGTTCCCAGTCTCCGACTGGGAATGCATTCATTGAGTCTCTGACTCAATATCTGATACCAGTTAAATTAATGATTGCAACACATCCTTGGGTAAAGACGCGATGAATCGCGTCTCTACAAATGGTCTATTTGTCGCATTCTTTTTTCAAATTGGTATGACTAGAGGCTCTGCCTCTAATCAGGCATTCCTATGCTCTGCATAGGAAGGAGATAAACGAGAGAACAATGAGAAATTGATCTTTTTGCGACTTGTGTGTACATCGTAGGCAAGCTAGGAGAGGGTAATGGAGTCGGTGAGAGGCTTTAGCTTGGGGTTGGGATCATTTGCGATTTCATGTATTATTCCCAGCGATCGCACTCTCCCAACTTCTCAAACTCTGGCATAATCAGACATAGTTGCACCTTTAAAACTGATGTAAATCCGACAAGGTAATTAAAAGGTTTACGCCGAATGGATATTTTAATAGAATAATCTCATCAAAAGATTCGCAGAAATATAAATGGACTGGATTACACTACTGCGATCGCTACAGTCTGATTTTATTAAAAGGTTAACATCTGGTTCTCTGCTTCATTGTGAAACAGAAGGTCAATATAGTGAATTAACTGTGATCTCTGGAGAAAGGTTAAGGGCATTACGGGAATTTTGCTGGCTGATGGCTGAGAAATATAAGCGTGTTTTACCAGTCCGTGATGTTTTTATTAGTTATCTCAAAGGTAAGTTGGGTGAGGAAGTTGTCAAAGAACGTTTAGCTGATTTTATTACCGAAGTCGATTATGAAAAGCGATTCGGGGGTGATGGCAATATAGATTTTACCTTGACTTCTGACCCATCTATTGGTATTGAGGTTAAATCTCGTCATGGTCGAATTGACAGAGTAAGATGGTCAATTAGTTCTGAAGAGGTCGAAAAAAATGCAGTTGTAGTTTGCATTTTGATTCAAGAGGATGTGAGTGAAGCACAATCTGAGTATCACCTTTTTTTGGCTGGCTTTCTCCCGACTCGGATGATTAAGTTGAAGACTGGTAAAATTTCCTTTGGAATAGAACAATTACTATATGGTGGTGGTTTATGGTGCTATTTAGAACAGTTACAATCTTCTATAAATAATTCTTCTAGGCAACAACCACCAATTTATAAATATCTTCCGAAACAGGAAATTCTATCTAAGCCAACTAATAATCAGATATTAAAATCTTATTTTAAACCTGAATATCGTGATGAAGATTTAAATATACTTTATGCAAAATTAGGTGATGAATGTTTTGAAAAAGGAGAATATACGAACGCAATTACCAACTACAATCAAGGGTTAAAAGCTAATTATACTGATTTTGATTTATATTACAAAAGAGGTTTATCGCATTATCAAATAGGAGATTATGAAGCTGCGATCGCGGATTATTCTCAGGCAATTCAGATAAATATTAATGATGCAAAATCTTACAATAAACGAGGTTTAGCCCTATATCAACTGGGTCGATTAGAAGAAGCAATTAACGATTATACCCAAGCTATTAGAATTAATCCTAATGTTGCCGTAGCCTATAAAAATCGGGCTGAAGCTCGTTCTCATGTAGGAGATAACCAAGGAGCAATTGAGGATTATACCCAAGCCATTAAAATTAACCCCCATTATGCTGATGCTTATAAAAACCGTGGAATTGCTCGTTATTTATTAGGATCTCAACCGGGATTTCCCCAAGCGATCAAGATTAATCCTCAAGATGCCATAGCTTATAAAAAACGTGGTAATGCTCGTTCAGATTTAGGAGATTTTGAGGGAGCAATTGAAGATTATACTCAAGCAATTCAGATGAATCCTAATTATGCCGATGCTTATTACAACCGTGGTAATGCTCGTTCAGATTTAGGAGATTTTGAGAAAGCAATTGAAGATTATACTCAGGCAATCCAGATTAATTCAAATTATGCTGACGCTTATTACAATCGTGGCAATATTCGTTTAGAAATCACAGATAAACAGGGAGCAATTGAAGACTTTCAAAAAGCAGCAGATATATATCGTAAAGAAGGTAAGCTAGAAGCACTCAAAGATACACGAGAAAGAATCGTAGATTTAGAAATCGAAGAATCATTAGATATTTTAAACTTCTAGACAATTGGCTAAGGGGATGTTTGAAAAGTCCTTTTGTTGGTATTAAAAGTTTTAGATCCCTCTAAATCTCCCGATAAATTGGGAGACTTTGATTCCAGTTCCCACTTTTTTAAGCTACGGTGTACACACAAGTCTGAAATAGCTGATTAACCAGGGTTTTACCCCACCCTAACCCTCCCCTTGCAAAGGGGAGGGAGCTAGATTTCTTTTTCCCCCTTGACAAGGGGGGATTAAGGGGGGTAATTCGACTTGTATGTACACCGTAGCCTTTTTAAAGGGGGTTAGAGGGGATCTAAAAGTGCCTAAATTAGCCTCTTATATCCCGCCGCTATGGTTGGTAATGCGATTTAGCAGTGAGAGATGTTACACATTCTCATCTAAGATTGTTCCTTCTGTATTGGCTCCCTCCAAATTTGTTCCGCTCAAATTTGTCTGGTTCAAATCTGCTTGAGTGAGATTAGCCTGGGATAAGTCGGCTACAGTTAAGTCTGCACCACTCAAATCAGCTCCATCTAGATTTGCCGCTATCAAGCTTGCTTCCTGCAAATCCGCCTCACTCAAGTTAGTGTCAATCAGTTTAGCAACCGTCAAATTAGCCTGACTCAAATTAGCTCCTTCCATTGCTGCTTCATCCAAGATAGCTCCATCCAAGATAGCTCCGCTCAAGTTGCTACCACTGAGGTTAGCATTGCTCAAATCTGCTCCATTTAAGTCTGTCTCAATCAAACTGGCGTGGGCTAAATTAGCGTGACTCAGATTAGCTCCATCTAAAATTGCTCTATCTAAAATTACGCCACTGAGATTAGCTTCCCTTAAGTTTGCCTCGCTCAAGTTGACACCAGTAAAATCTCTGACACCTGCGGCATAGTTTTTCAGGAGTTGATCTGCTTTCATATTCTGTCGCTGTGCTAAGGAACGTTTAATTAAGGCTATCCAGACAGGCAGTAAATCCCCAGCACGCGCCACGGAGGATTGATGTAGTGAATTAAGCCAGAGTGAATGTCTAATATCTGTATCTAGGTTAGCCATCTTCAACTACTGGCGCTACTACCTAGAGTTGTGAGTTTTTTTCATACTTGGGAGGGATGTTGAGGCATTTAAAAACTTCAGCATTAGTGCAAAATTAGAGGATATTAAAACCTATGTGCGTAACGTCGCTTTTTAGCTAGCAAATTGATTAAGTAGTCATTGGTCATTGGGTCAACCGTAAGTCCACCGCGATACGTAGTATTTTCAGTATCGCGGTGGATAGTTCACGTTTCCCCGCCAACCACTACATCTCGAATTCGGAGACTAGGGCCACCACAACCCACCGACAGGCCGTTTTGCCCTCCCTTTCCACAACCGCCGGATTCATCCCAGTAAAAATCATCACCAAGTGCTTCAATATCCGCTAATGTTTGGAATACATTTCCTGAAAGCGTCACATCCCGCACAGGTTCAGCAATTTTGCCGTTCCTAATCATCCACGCTTCCCCAGCACTAAAGGTGAACATTTCTCCATTCGTCATCCCACCCAACCAATTACGAGCATAAACTCCTTCTTTGATATCGGTGAATAAGTCTTCGACTGGTGTTTTACCGCGTTCAATCCAGGTATTTGTCATCCGCACAATGGGAGTAAAGTGATAGTTGAGACAGCGTGCGTTCCCCGTGGGTGCTTCCTCCAATTTGCCAGCGGTTTCACGAGAATGTAAACGTCCAACTAAAACTCCATCTTTAATTAGTTGAGTTGTAGTAGCAGGTGTACCTTCATCGTCATAAAAATAGCTGCCGCGATGTCCCTCTGGGGCCGCACCATCAAAAATTTGGAGTTCGTCTGGGCCAAACCGCCGTCCAATGGTCATAACTTCCAGGAGATCGGGGTTTTCGTAAGCCATATCAGCTTCAGAAAGATGTCCGAAGGCTTCGTGGACAAATAAACCCGTGAGAATTGGGTCAATGACTACGGTGTAAGTATTACCTTTCACCGATGGTAGAGATAAAGCGGCGATCGCTCTTTGAGCTGCACTTTTTACCTGTTCATCCAAATCAGTTAAATCTTCGTAAGCTTTGCGAGAGCCAGTAGTTTCCCGTCCAGTTTGTACGGTTTCGCCATTTCTGGCGGTGGCGGCAAAGCGCATTTCCATATCCACCCAAGATTGCTCGATCAAAGTGCCTTCTGAGGTAGCTATGATCACTTTTTGGGCGCTATCTCCATAGCGTACCGAGGTAGTGGTAACCCGGCCATCAACGCTTTTGAGCAATTGGGCATAGCGATCGCACAATTGTTTTTTCTTCGAGAGGGAGATTTTGCGGGGATCAGTACCTTTTAGTGGGAGAGTGCATACTGCTTGCACCGGGTCAATGGGTGCAAGTAAAGTTTCTTCATCACCAACCATCCGCGCAGCTGCGATCGCTTCTTCAATACGATCCTTAATTGTCGCCAGTTGGTTAAAGCAGCTCAAACCCCATCCACCTTTATAACAAGCGCGAATATGTCCACCAATGGAGATGCCTTCACTGAGAGTTTCTACCTTGTCGCCACGCAACAAGATATCAGTCCCTTCTGCTTCTTCAAGGCGAATCATCAGATAATCTACACGCTGTGAATAGCGGGCGATCAGGTCAGAAAGTAAATTTTGGGCGTCAGCAAGTGTAGTCGGCATTTCCAGGTAGTAACAATGACGAACTGCATTTATTTTGCAATTATTTGGGGAATTTCTGCTAATTAATATCATGAGGGGACTGGGGATTAGGGACTGGGGACTAAATTCTTCCTAATCCCCAATGCCCAATACCCCATGCCCCATGCCTAATCCCGCCCGTAGCCCTCTGAACTCTTAGTACTTCCTTTTTTACGGTGGGTAAGAACTGAATGATGTGCTAAGGTAATCAAGTGAGAATAAAATTCGGTTACAGTGTTTGTTTTTAGTATTGACAGGCTTTTCCCTTTTGGTCTTAACAAGCTTGTCTCCGAAATCTAAATCTCTACACACCTATGATTTTGGAGATAATGCATGTCAATTTATGTAGGTAATCTATCCTACGAGGTCACACAAGAAGACCTCAATTCTGTTTTTGCCGAACACGGTACTGTAAAACGGGTTCAGTTGCCTACTGACCGTGAAACAGGACGTCCACGCGGCTTTGCTTTCGTAGAGATGGGCACAGAAGCTGAAGAAACAGCTGCCATTGATGCTCTTGATGGTGCTGAGTGGATGGGACGCGATCTCAAAGTAAATAAGGCTAAACCAAAAGAAGATAGAGGCGGTTCCTTTGGTGGTGGAAACCGAGGCAACAGTGGTGGTGGCGGCGGATATAACAGAAATCGCTACTAAACTTTAAGATCAAAAATTAAGTTTTAACGTCTTAAGGGCAGAATTATTATCTGCCCTTTTTGCGCTCCGGTCTACTGGATGGCGTGAAGGAGGCAGAAGGCAGATCGCTTTTAGCGTCTCCCCTTGGGAGAAGGCAGAAGTCAGGAGGTAGGAGGCAGGAGGAAAAGTGCCTTTCCTGTTAAAAGTGCCTAGTATCAATTAAGTAGGAGATAAAAATGACCCAAGTATTTGTGGGCGAAAATGAAGGAATTGAGTCAGCCTTGCGTCGATTTAAGAGGGAAGTTTCCAAAGCTGGTATTTTTCCAGATATGAGAAAGCATCGTCACTTTGAAACGCCTTTGGAAAAACACAAGCGCAAGGAAGTCGCAAGGCACAAACAACGCAAGAGAAATTTTCGTCGGAATTGAGAATTAGCCATACCTACACTGACGCACTTCTCATTTAGATTCTTAAATGTCCTAGAGGCGATCGCTATACTCCAAATAAGAATCTAAAGGGTATTTTTCTGTTTCGGTCAAATGGGCAGAGTAATAATAAACTTTGTCCCCTCACCGGGGATTGACAAACAGTTCACTTTTCCATTGTGTTTCTCAACAATAATTTGGTGGCTAATAGCTAATCCTAGCCCGGTTCCCTTACCCACAGCCTTGGTTGTGAAAGATTGCTCAAAAATTCTAGCTTGCACCTCAGCAAGCATACCGGGGCCGTTATCTTGGATGCAAATTGTGACGGTTTGTTGCTGAGAATCAACTGATGTGGTAATGGTGATGGTGTTCGGATAAGCAGTAATCTCTTGATTGGAGTGATTTTGATCGAGTTCATCAAATGCATCAATCGCATTGGCGATAATATTCATGAACACCTGGTTCAGTTGTCCGGGATAGCAACTAATTGCAGGTAATTCACCGTATTGTGTTACAACTTGGATTTTAGGGCGATCGCCATTGCCTTTGAGTCGATGTTTCAACAGCATTAAGGTGCTATCGATTCCTTGGTGAATCTGAAACTCCACCTGAGATGAAATATCTGTGCGAGTAAAAGTTCTCAGAGAAAGGCTAATATCTTTAAGACGGGTAATTCCCTGGCGCATTGATGACAGTAGCTTCGGCAGATCCTCTGCCAGATACTCCAAGTCGATTTCTTCAACAAGCTCTTGAATTTCCGGGTCTAGCTGCGCTAGCTTCTGCTGTTGGAGGCTCACCAAGCGAAGCAAATTATTGACATATTCCTCGATATAAGATATATTTCCGCCAATAAAACCAACCGGATTATTAATCTCATGACCAATACCTGCAACCATCTGCCCGAGAGTGGACATTTTCTCACTCTGGATCATTTGTAGTTGGGTTTGTTGTAACTGCTCTAGAGATTGAGTTAATTCTGCGGTGCGGTTTTGCACACGTTCTTCTAATGTCCGGGTGAGATGGGAAATTTTCAGGTGTAATTTTAAACGGGCAATGACTTCTTCCTGTTGAAAGGGTTTGGTAATGTAGTCAACTGCACCAATTTCCAATCCTGTCACCTTATCTGTAGAATCAGCCAGGGCAGTCATGAAAATCACCGGAATATTCTGAGTGATGGGATTGGTTTTCAGCCTGCGACAAGTTTCAAATCCATCAATACCTGCCATCATCACATCTAAGAGAATCAGATCGGGACGGGCATATTCTGTTTGTTCGATCGCTGACTCCCCATCTGTTGCCATGAGGGCTTTCCAGCCACACCCCTGAATCGCTTCAGATAGTACCTTGAGATTGTTTGGATTGTCATCCACCAACAAAATATGTATGGGTTTCGAGACAGAAACAGCGATCATGGATGTAACTCCGTTGTGACAAATGATTTGAGGAACTTACGGATTTTTCCGGTTTGGAAATTGGCAGTGAGTTTGTTTAACTCTGCCGCGAAGGGAGCTAGCTGACTGTTATGCTCAACCAGTTCCCCTACCATTCCCTCGATCGCTGAGATATCTCCCATCATTGCCAGATGATAGAGTTGTTGCAAAATATCCTCAGATGGTAGAACCCATTCAGCTTTGGGAGACGGCTGCTGAGACGAAGATTTGGCATACATCCACTCCACTCCTAACAGCGATCGCAGTCTATTAAGTAGTTCGTCAATCTGGAGGGGTTTGGGCAGGAATGCTGTTGCCCCTGCCTCTAAACTCCGCTGACGATTTTCTTCAAAGACACTGGCACTAGAGACAATAATGGGAATAGAGCGGGTTTGCGGATTTCCTTGCAAGTGAACCATTAGTTCAAAACCATCCATATTGGGCATGGCTAAATCGAGCAGAATCACATCTGGATTGTGTTCAGTTGCCATCTGTAGCCCATTTTTGCCATCGCTCGCTTCTAAGGTTCGACAACCAATTTCTTGCAACAAACTGGTCAACATAGAACAGTGGTTGCGATCGTCATCAACAATGAGAATCTGCGGCGCACTACCCCGAATCCCAGTAATTTTCTGGGTAGTTGGGGCAATTGCTCCTCCATGCCAGTCATGAGCCAGTGGTACTGGTACTGTCAAATCTAGCCAAAATAAACTTCCTTCACCTAGGTGACTCTGCACCTGAATTCCGCTCCCCATCAATGCCGCAATTCTTTGGCTAATGGCCAATCCCAAGCCAGTCCCTTCAGATCGCTGCCCTGCTTTACCCACTTGCTCAAAGGGCAAAAATATTTTTTCCAGTTGGTCTGGTGACATCCCAATACCCGTGTCTTCAATCTGAAAACGAATCTTGATTGTTGGGGATTGAGGATTGGGGATTGGTGAAAAATTACCCCTCTGCTCCTCTGCTTCTTTGCTCTCCAGTCCCCAGTCCCCAGTCCCCAGCACCTCTACTTTGAACGTTACGCTACCGCTATCTGTAAATTTGATCGCGTTGCCCAGCAAGTTAATCAACACTTGCCGCAGCCGTTTTTCATCGACTTCAATGGCAAGTGGTAGGCGATCGCTAATTAATACGTTAAATCCAATCCCTTTCTGTTCAGCTCGGATACCACAAATTTCAGTCACACCATGTAAGAAATTGGGCAGATGCACACTGGTGACAACCAAATCCAATTTCCTCGCTTCTATCTTCGAGAGATCGAGAATGTCATTAATCAGCATTAGGAGGTGCGATCCGCATTGGTAGATGATGCTGACTCCTTCGAGGTTTTTAGCCGTCATGTTTGGCGATCCTTCTAGTACTTGGGCAAAACCAAGGATGCCATTGAGAGGTGTACGTAGTTCGTGGCTCATGTTGGCGAGAAACTCACTCTTGGCCTGATTGGCAGCATCGGCAGCTTGCTTTGCCTCAACTAATTCATGAGTGCGTTCTTCGACTTTTGTCTCCAGGGTTTTGGAATAATCCAAGAGTTGACTGTTGGCAATTTCTAGTTGGCGATTTGTTTCTTCTAACTTCCGCTGTTTATAGGCATTTGTTGTGGCAATCACACTACCGATAAACGCAGCTAAGGCGGGTGTTACCGGAATTAAAACACCATGCAAAAACATCCCATAGCCACCCCATACACAGGTTCCACTGATGCCTACAGTTGCCCAAAGAATTTTGCCACCGGGAATCCGCAGCTTGCTATTGGATAACAACCAACTACCAGTAGAACCAGCAAAAGACCACAAAACAATCCACAGCGACAGGAAAGTGCCAGAAACGCCATGTAAGCTGGCTTTTCCTGTTTTTGCCCCTCGTACTAGTTGATGAGCAATATTGGCATGAATAACGACACCTGGAGTCGGTTTTTGAGCAGACATCCAGGAAGAGAAGGGTGTGCTGAAGAAATCATTAGTACTAGAGGCAACTGACCCAATAAATACCATGCGATCGCGCATCAAATTTGCTGGAATTTTCCCTGCTAACACATCGCGCATCGCAACTGTACGAAATGCTGCTTCTGAACCATGCCAATTGAGCAGAATTTGGTAGCCTCCTAAATCGGCATCGGTGTAACCTGCTTCTTGATTTTGCAGTGGCAGGTAAATTTCCTTGCCCAACTGGAACTTTTGCTTTTGGGGGTCAATGCTTTCTAAGCTAATGCCTTCAGCTTCAAGGTACTTCAGGGCTACAAGGGTTGCCAGTCCGGCTTTAATGGTGTTTTGCTCTTTGGCATCTTCAGCTGTCAGCAGGGCACGACGCACAAAGCGATCGCCATCCAACACTAAATCTGCTAATCCTACCTGATCCTTTTTTTTCAATTCCGGTGGGGGATTGACTCGTTCACCAGTAATTTTCTCAACTCCGATCAAATTGGGAGTGTTGCCAAAGACTTGAACAAGTTGATCGTGTCCGCTTCCTTCCGGTAAATCTCGATAGAGATCCAGTCCAATGGCGCGGGGTTGTTGCGATCGGATTTTTTCTAGTAATTGTGCCAGCGCCCAGTCTGGAATTGGCCATTTACGCACCGATTGGATATCGCGCTCATCAATTGTGACAATCACAATTTCATCAGCGATCGCCTCTGAAGATTGCTGACGAACCCATTCGTCGCGAATTTTCCATTCCGGTAAATTGAAAAGTCCCAACGATTGCCCAACCATAACCGTTAAAGCAACGCTGGGAGTAATAATTAAGACGCTGCGAGTATGTTGGATAAAAGCCTGGAATCTGCGCCACATATTTGTGTCATACAAGGGGGATGGGGATTGGGGACTGGGCACTGGGGACTGGGTGGAAATAAGAAGGGGGGCAAGGGGGAATTATTCTTTGTCTCCCTCCTCACCCTTGTCTACCTTGTCTCTTCCCATGCCCCATGCCCAATGCCCAAATTGGCATTAGTTGTTAGATGCCAATAAGCTCGCTGTTACAATCTCCTTCAAACTCACTGAAGACAGAAGTTCTTCCCATTGTTTGCGGAGAGTTGCATTGTTAGGTTGGGCTGTGTATGTCGCTGCAAGTGTTGCTACACAGTCATACCAAACACCGTTTTTACCCAAAGCTGTAGCCTGTTTCAGAGCATCTTTTTCTTGCATTGCTGTTACCAACTCAGCATTGGGCTGGATACGCTGAACCCAACCATCGACATAAGGCGTACTGGGGCTGAGTTGTCCATCTACTTTGAGCGCTAGGAACCATTGATAGTTTTTACCAACAGCTAAAGCGGGCGCATTCGCTGGTAATTTGATCGCGATTATCCCAGTTTTTCCTGCAACTGGAATGTTCATCTGATGTTGCATGTTGCCAGCTTCATCCTTGAGGCTGAACAAGGCTTCTTGGGCATTGGAAGACGGGAGATACACCAGAATTGTAGGACGTTCAGACACTGTTGTGCCATAGAAGCTTTGGGGCAAGAGGGCGATTAGTGCTGCTGGTTCTGTTGTCTTTACAGTTGATGGATTCAAGTAGTAAGTACCAACGCGAGAAGCACCCCCACTTGCTTGTTGGGGAGCGCCTTTTCCGGCAGCAGGTGTAAAGAGCTTGCCGCGAGAAGCTCCTCCTGTTGCTTGTCTGGGCGCACCTGTCCCGGCACTAGGTGTAAAGAGCTTGCCGCGAGACGCTCCTCCTGTTGCTTGTCTAGGCGCACCTGTCCCGGCACTAGGTGTAAAGAGCTTGCCGCGAGACGCTCCTCCTGTTGCTTGTCTAGGCGCACCTTTCCCGGCACTAGGTGTAAAGATGCTACCTCTAGAAGCTCCTCCGGTTGCTTGTCTGGGCGCACCATTGTTGGTGGGTGGGGTAAAGCTAACAGCATGGGCAGTAGTCCATGCACTGCTAGTTATCAGAGCGATGACGCTCAATGTACTAGCTAAATATCGACGTTTCATAATGTTTGACCTCATTTAATTGCAACGTGATGCAAGATATGTTTCCTTCGACTATGGACAGAAGCTTAGAGAATAAGCCTAAGTAACAGTCAAGTTAGGTAACTTCTACTATCAATATAAGCGATGATTGCTAACAAAAGTGTAAAAAAACAGCATAACTATATGATATATAGCGCCGTGTTATTACGTAGCTAAATCCAGTTACCGATCAAAACAAAGCCAGACCAAAAGAACGGATCGTGAAAATCAGTTTGGTGAATTAAGTTAATTTGTGCTTGTCTTAGTGCTTCGGCTTTAGTTATTTTAGGTTGTCGCAGTTGGTCATAAAAGCGAGTCATCAGCATTGCAGCTGCCCGATCTTTGACGGGCCATAGGGTGGCAATAGTTGAGCGTGCGCCGGATTTAACAGCTAAACCCGCCAATCCCAGGACGGCGCGATCATCTCCGGCTGCTGTATCGCAGGCACTTAGTACCAGCAACTCTATGGCTTTTGATGGATCGCTACCCCGATTTTTCAAGAGTTCAGATAACTCCTTAACGTTGACTTGTCCATCCCAAGTGAGCAAGAAGGTATCTTCGAGGCGGGAACTAAACTGTCCGTGGGTTGCTAGGTGGACAATACCTGCGCTACTAGATTTCACCAGTTCAGCAAGGGCTTGACTGGTGAATTCCTGGTTCAGCAACAGAGAGGAGGACATCGCCTTGGAGATTTGTTTCACTTCTGATTCCACTGCGGGTAAAGCACTAAAACCAGCGCGGGATTGGCTGATGCCACCGACGATCGCACCGATGTGGTTTGATCGCGTAGCCATCAATTGCAATCCTGGTGAGAGCGCTACAGCATACTTCTCGATCAGATATTGCTTACCGTCAAAAAGAGCTGCTATAGGAATATTTCGCAACCGACCGTCCAAAACAAACACCAATGTCTTAGTATCAATGAATGCTTGATCCACCTCTGCTGGACGAATCAACCAATTATAAATCTGTTGGGATAATCGATCCCGATCTTTGGAATCCGAAACAGGGTTAAGAGTAACCAAAAAGTTTTCCAGAGTTTGCTCAATTTCAGCTTGAGATTTGTGAATGACATAGGAACGGAGTGGTTGCCCTGCTTTTGAGAGGATTACTGTTAAACGATCTGGCAGGATAATCGGATAAACGACAGTTGCAGTGGGATCAACTTGATCAATTTGTTGAGTTCTATCTAAACAGGCTTCCCGAAAAAAGTTATCGAGTTCGGCAATTTGGAGTGCCTCAATTAATTCACGAGCTTGCATCAGTGCTGCTTGACTGGGTTGATCAGAGGCAGGGGGGCGGAGTGCAGAGGCAAATGCCTTGGGTTTGTACCCTTGCCCCAATTTCTCTTTATTCTCCCTGCTCCCTGTTCCCTGCTCCCCTGCTTTTTCACTCTCTAGAAGTAAATCAACCAGTTCCCGATAGACAGGCTCCACACTGGTGCGAAAAGAGAACTGAACATCAGGGTTGATAGCAACCAAATCCCCCCGTAATGCCTTTAAAGCATTGACTGCTTCTGTATAGGCAGTAATTGCTTTTGAGCGATCGCCTTGTTGCTTATACAACTGTCCCACCTGCCAAGCCGATTGAGCAATGATATCGTTAGCTTGGAGTTGACGGGCAATGTTGAGGGATTTCTGAGTTAACTCCTGTGCTTGTGATACCTGCTGTGTACGACGATAGAGTTTTCCCCACTGATGCAATGCATAAGCTTCTGCTCGAGTATCTTGGATTTGCTGTGCAGACTTGACTGTGACTGCCATTAGTTGCGCCAAATCTTTGAGTGGTAGGATTTCGGCAGAGTTTGACTGGTGATGATTGACAGTAGCAACAAAATTGATTGCTGCGTAGAGAGATGTATGACTAGGGGGTAGTTCTCGGAGTTGTTGGAGTAGTTGAGGTGCGAGTGGGTTAGCAAACTCCGGTTTATCGTAATTGAGGAAAAGTTTAAACTGAGCTAAACGCGCTTGCAACTGATCGCTTGGGTTGGTGGCTACCTGTTGAGCCTGCTCGAAGTAATCTAATCCTGTTTCTGGATCTTCCAAGTCAACGGCAGTTTGTCCCAGGCTGATCAGAATAGAACTTAACTGGGGTTGGGCTGAAATTTGGCGAGCGATCGCTAAACTTTGCTCTAAAACCTGTTGACTTTTACCAGAGTCGCCAATTATTTGCAAGGCCAAACCAAGCGATCGCAATCCGCTAACTTTGATTTCATTGTCTGGCATCTCTTGGAGTTTTTCAGTTAGCGCCTCCAACTGTTGTTTAGAACGCCGATAAAATCCTAAACTTTGTAAAGCTTGTGCCTGGTTGATTTGACTACCCAGGCTTCCCATTGTGTCGCCTGCTTGGTCATAATATTTTTGAGCTTGTTGCCAACTGGCGATCGCAATTTCGGCTTTGCCAGTATGTAATTGCAAATTTGCTTGGGTATTGAGTGCTTGTGCCCAAAGAATTGCATCAGCAGAGGGAATAGAGGTTTGCAATAGTTTCAGACTTTGCTCAATAGACTGTTGGGCTGCTTCCCATTGATTAAGTTCCTGTTGTGCCAGTGAAAGGTAACTCAAGCTTAGAGCTTCGTTCAAGCGATCGCCTTGGGTATGATACTGTTGTGCTGCCGTTTGCCAAACTGTAACAGCTTCCACAAAACGTCCTGAATGGTAGAGATTTCGTCCCTGTTCTAGCCAATTGATCGGTTGGGCAGTGGATGCAGACACATTCAGGGTAGAAGTTGTTGGTACTTGCAGAGATGCTCTAGCAGGTGTAATGGCCACTGCCAAACACAAGCTCAAAATACTTAGGCTGATATATAGCCAACGACGTTGTTTAATTTGTAAAAGCATAAATGATTACTGATACTTTCAAGATTCATTCACAGCACTCACCTACATATTGCCCAACTGATTGGGGGATCTATCAGTTGCAACTTTCATCGATTAGTCTTTAGGGAGCGATCGCAAACAAATCGCGATCGCTTCGGGGAATTAGTTAGTCTATTTGACCCCCAGAAAAATTAACTCCTCTTAACCGCAACACAGGTTTAGGACTTACACAAAACTATATATACGCTGTAGGGGCAATTCATGTAGATGCATACTCCTACGTAGAAGCAAGCTACGCGGAGCGTCTCGTAGAAAAGCAGGCTTTATATCTGGCTTTGGGACTTCGCTTGTGTACTTCACTAACTTGAAATCTGCTGTATTACACTTCCCAGGACTGTACCTCAAAAAATGCTCTAAAAAGCACCATTAAAAATCTGATTAGCAGTCAGGTTTAAATCTGGAAAAGTAGCGGATATAATACGTTCAGAATTCCTAAATTGAGCTACTTGATATTCTTCATCAACTAGATTATAAATAGAAATAGTTGGTTGTTTCGGATTACCAATAAATTTTCTTGCTCCCAAAGCTGCATAATCAACGATCCAATATTCGGGAATCTTCATTGATTCGTAATTACCTAACTTGGTGTAATAATCATCTTCCCAATTTGTACTGACAACCTCAATAACTAAAGGGATGGATTCACCTTGAGTTACAGTAGATTCTTTTGACCATAATTCTTCATTGTGTAGATTCGCATCATTGATTAATATGACATCTGGCAAGTAACCCGACGATTTTCTCGGTGGTTTTACTAATGCTGTTTTGGGGATAAAGTAGGGTAACTTTAATCGCTTATATTCAACAGTAATTTCCCCAGCTAAAAATCCCGTAACTTTTTCATGTTTTCCACTGGGTTGAGACATTTCTACAATTATCCCATCGTGTAATTCATAACGCTTCCCGGTGTTTTCTGGCAGCCATGCAATAAATTCTTCAAAATTAAAGATTTTGGGTAAAACTTGAGCCATATCAAAACCTCCAATTGTTTTGACTTTACCATTTCCAAGGTTGGGATTAATTAGTTCGACACCGCAGCACAGGTTAAAGATGGTTGTATGTAGTCTGCTTGAGCAGCAATTAACTCAATTTTACCGTCAGCATTGCGTCTCCAACCAGTAGCTTGAATAAGAGTTCTTGATGATGGTGATATTTGTGTTGTTACATTGCCAGTTTTGTGGTGTGTAGAGAGATCGCGGAGATCAGACCAAGTGCGATTGCTCGTTACTTGCTGATTGGGATTTTGCGGCACACCACCCCGCCCCGTTGCCACAAACCGACTGCCTTCATTGCCCGCGCAACCTGTAGCAATTTGCTGGGATGGATCGGTGACATTTGCTGGTAGTTCAACTAAGCCGGAATTTGGATCAACACCGATAGTATTAACTTGAACAGTGCCACTCACTCCAAATTGAGAACTGGCGGTGATGTCACTATCTGGTGTGAGTTGGTCGCGAAATTGCAATCCGAAGATACCTTGAGTGGTAATTTGGATGCTGCCACCTTGTCCGAGTACAGCATTAGCCGAAATATCGCTGTTTTCTTTTGGGACAGCAACAATAGACCCCGCACTGATTTCAATGTTGCCTCCTGTAGAAGCACCACGGGCATTGGTGATGATGTTACTGCCGCGTCGCAACAAGAGCAAATCACTTGCCTGGAGACGGATGTTACCACGGTTGCCTCCATTCACTTCTGAACGTAAGCTGGCTCCACGATCCAAGAAAATCTGACGGGCATTGATATTCAGATTCCCGGCATCTCCTGTACCTGTATTGCTGACGGTGATTTGGGCATTGTCTTGCACACGCACTGTATCAGATTGAATATTCACAGAACCTGCCGCAAAGTTAGTTGTCGAAGATGCGGTGATGCTACTGGGTAGAATCAGTCCACTACTCAAGGGTTGAGATAAACCCTGTAAATCCAGATTTTTGACTTGTAAGTTAATACTGCCAGCATTTCCCTGACCTTGTGTTGAGGAAGTGATTTGACCACCGTTGAAGACTCTTAAGTTATCTGCTGTTAAGTTAATAGTGCCACCCGAACCAACTACATTTTTACCCACGGAGGTATTAATGCCAGTCACTAAACCGCTAAAAGTTTCAATAACTGGGTCGCTGAGGGTAACATCTGTCGCTTGGATAGTGATATTGCCGGCAGTACCATTTCCGGCTAAGGTACTGCGAATCGAACCACCATCACTCACCTGTAATCTAGCAGTCTCAATGACAATATTTCCGGCTTGACCTACTCCCGATGGTTGTACAGAAGTTGTCACTCCAGAAGCTAGGGAATTTAGACCATTAGTTTCACCTGCAATTTCAAAACTCTCGGTTGCTCGAATATAAATATTTCCGGTTCTGCCTGTAGCGGTTAATCGACCACCCAATAAATCAGAACTAATCAGTCCACCATCAACTGTACGTAGTCGATTTGTTTCTATCGTGATGTTGCCACCTGTATTATTCGTTCCACTAGAAACAGTGTTAATGTTAGTAGACGGGATTATATTCCTATTAGGAATAGTATTAGTACCTATCAACTCTAAATCAGCAGATCGGATATAAATATCTCCTGTTCTAGAGTTGTTACCCCTAGTTGTAGATTGAAGTGATGCACCATTAGTAACGCGTAAGCGTCCAGTTTCAATAGTCACATCTCCAGCGCGACCAGTACTTGAGGCATTAACAGAAGTATCAAGGAAAGTTTTGGGTTGTCCTTGATTAGATGCTCCCAATATCTCAACAAAGTCTGTGGTATTAACAATTATTCCCTTGCCTCGACCGCCGGAAGTACTGGATTGAATACTTGACCCATCTTGTAAAGTCAACCCCCGCCCACGAATATTGATAGCACCCCCATTAGTGCCATTGGTATTAATCGATGAGGCTGTTTGCAAAGTAATCGCACCCCAATCAGCCGTATTAGCTATGCCCGTTAATTGCCATCCGGCTTGATTGTCTATCTTTATCTGTGCATTTTGCACAGCCCACAATTCCACACGTCCATCACTCGCCGTCAGACCTGCTCCTGTGAGATCAATTTGACTACCGACTAACGCCAAAGTTTGGTTAGTCGGAACTTGTAGTTTGCTTTGCACTTCAATGGATGCAGCATTGGCTCCCATTTGTAAACCCACAGGTTCACTCATGGTTAACAAAGGAGATATATTTGTATCAGTGCTAAACTCTTTGCCATCAGCAAATTTGATGCTATTTGCAGTTGTCCCGATAAATGAACCACCAATATTTAAGCTGGCATTTTTGCCAAAAATAATTCCGGCGGGGTTGATTAAAAATAAGTTGGCATTACCATTGGCACTGATAGAACCATTAATATTGGAAACATTACCGCCAGTCACACGACTAAAAATATTTTGGATATCTACGGCATTATCGAATGATGCCGAGCCGTTGCTAAGAACAGAGAATTGGCTGAAGCTATGAAATAAATTATTACCGACACGAGAGCCATTGGTGATGGTGTAATTACTACTACCACTAACAACGGTGTTGAGAGTGCCATCAGGAATCACTTGTGCCTGAATACCATTGTTGTAAATAGTACAGATGAGAATTGCACCTATGAAGCCAAACCCAATAAAAGTTAATTTCATCAACCCATCTCTATTTTTTACGCCGTATTTATTTTTCCCATATACTAAAATTAGTAACATTTGATGATAAATTATATTTAACTTTTGGGAATAGCAGCACAGGTTAATGATGGTTGCATAGATGTAGAAGACTGGGCTGCAACCAGTTCAATTTTGCCTTGGCTATTACGTCGCCAAGATGTAGCTTGGACAAGAACTTCTGGAGATGGTGATATTTGGGCTGTGATTTCGCTAGTTTTGCGGTATGCAGAGAGATCGCGGATATCAGACCAAGTGCGATTGCTCCTCGCTTCCTGATTAGGATTTTGCGGCACACCACCCCGCCCCGTTGCCACAAACCGACTGCCTTCATTGCCCGCGCAACCTGTAGCAATTTGCTGGGATGGATCGGTGACATTTGCTGGTAGTTCAACTAAGCCGGAATTTGGATCAACGCCGATAGTATTAACTTGAACAGTGCCACTTACGCCAAATTGCGAACTGGCGGTGATGTCATTTTCGGGAGTAAGTTCGGGACGATATTTCAGCCCAATAATTCCCTGAGTAGTGATTTGAATATTGCCACCCCTTCCTTTCTCAGCATTGGCAATAATGTCACTGTTTTCTAAACCCACGATGTTCGGAGCATTAATCGTAATATTGCCACCATTACCATTGCTACCTGCTTCTGCACTGATAAAGCTGCCATGACGCATCAGTAGTAGATCCCGTAGTTGCAAATTAGTATTACCGCCACCGCCTGCTTTTGTGGATGCTGAAATACTGGCACCATTATCGAGTCGTAGGGTGTTCGCCTGAATGTTCAGGGTACCAGCTTTACCGGAGCCAAGGTTTTGGACAAAAACTGTTGCACCATTGCTGATGTTAAGAAGTGGGGTGTTAATCGTGGTGTTACCTGAAGTAGCTCTGGAAAATCCAGAAACAGGACGAACAGCAGTACCAATATAGCTGGGATTTTCTGCATCTTTGACACCATTCACATCAATCGATTCAGAAGCATTGATAGTCAGCGAACCCGCATTTCCTGAAACTATGCTAGAAGCAGACACTCTAGCGCCAGCTTGAACCGACAGCTTGCGGGTATCGATTTTCAAATCCCCTGCATTACCAGAACCGAATGTGGCAGTAGACAACAGACTAAAATAATTACCCTTTGGCGCTCCTTCATTTGTCACCTGAATCGTATCTGCCTTGACGATCAGATCGCCGCCATTGCCTGAAGCGTAGGGTCTTGCTGCTATATTGCCGCCAGCTAAAATAGACAGGTTTTGAGTGGAGATGGCAACATTTCCACCTTTCCCAGTCCCATAGGAAGCGGCTAATATCTGGCTGACTGCTCGAAAAGGAGAAGGGTCGCCAAATGCAAAACCGTTGACCCGCATTTCACCAGTATTGAGTGCAATATTGCCACCCAGCCCTGTGCTAAAAGTACGGTTGAAGATATACCCACCTTGATCAATATCCAATTGTGGGGTGGTAACGATAATATTGCCAGCCGCGCCGGAGGATATAGTTTCATTCACCAAACTGCTGGAACTCTTAAAATCAGGAGACTTGCCGATGATCTGAAGGGACTGAGTAGCATTGATTGCAATATCACCAGCAGTTTGGTTACTGCGATTTTGCACTAATATCAGCGAACCATCTCGGATACTGACCTGTTTCCCCTGAATTTGGATTGCTCCTCCACTTTCATTACTGAGATCGCGTGTAGATGCTAAAGCTCGTTGGTTGATCTGAATATCGCCAAAACTCGAAGCATTGGGATAACTTAGTGCAAATCCTTGAGGGATGGAATTGAGGGCAACGCTTCCGTTAGTGATGCTACCCAGTTCTATTAGTCCTCCCGGTGCAGAAAGCAACCCTCCATCCAAGGCAACATTCCCACCCAGTAATGCTAGCGTTTTTCCAGGTTGCAACTGTAATCCTCTTGTGCCGATGTTCAGTCCAGAAACCTGAAGCGAGTCGCCTAATTGGGCATTGTGCCCTGACCCTTGGACTGTAATAGCTCCCGGATTGCTGCCAAATTGTAAGCCAATAGGTACGCTCATAGTTAATAAGGGTGGCGTGGCATCAATGGCATTAAACTTCAACCCATCGGCAAATACTACGCTGTCGGCAGTTGTACCAACAAATGAACCGCCAATATTTAGGCTGGAATTGGGCCCAAATACAATTCCACTGGGATTGAGCAGAAATAAACTAACAGGGTTGCTGCTATTAAGAGTCCGAATTAAGCCATCAATATTGGAAACACTTCCACCCGTAACTCGACTAAATATAGTTGTAATATTTGGTGTATTGACTAAATCAAAGCTAGCGGAACCACCAGTGGGTACCGAAAAATTACTGAAACTGTGAAATAAATTATCACCTTTTTCAGTCCCGTTAAGAATAGTAAAATTATTACCGTTTTGGTTGATAAGGCTGTTGGTAGTACTATCGGATATGACTTGAGCATTTGCGTCACCACTCCAAAGGAGTATCGC
The DNA here is from genome assembly GCF_014023275.1 of Nostoc edaphicum CCNP1411. Classification (NCBI taxonomy): domain Bacteria; kingdom Bacillati; phylum Cyanobacteriota; class Cyanophyceae; order Nostocales; family Nostocaceae; genus Nostoc; species Nostoc edaphicum. The sequence goes on along the minus strand of NZ_CP054698.1, from coordinate 1,786,912 downwards.
AGGTAATACCATCCCGGAAGCCAAAAATCCTGTTGTGAGTGCAGATAGAAAAGCATAAACGCTTTGTGGCTTTTTGTTAGGCATCGCTCTCATGGCATAAATACTTACTTTTAACTGATAGTCTTAAGATTCCCGCAATAGTCGTGTTGAGAACAACTATTGCTAGAATCAAAATAATTTGAATTTACCATTTCCAGCATCGGGACTGATTAGTGGTCTGTCCCATTAATTTGGCAGGGTTTGTAGTAAGCACTTAAGTGCTTAAAAATCCAGGACTAAAGTCCTTACTACAAACTTTTATAACCCTTCAGAACTAATGGGGCAGACCATTAGTTTGACACCGCGGCACAGGTTAAAGATGGTTGTATGTTGGCTGCTTGAGCCGCAATTAATTCAACTTTGCCCTTTGCGTTGCGATGCCAAGTTGTGGCTTCGGTGAAAACCTTCGGTGAGGCTGGAATTTGGGCATTTAAATCACCCGTTTTGCGGTATGCAGAGATATTGCGGATGTCAGACCAAGTGCGTAGGCGTAGCCCGTCGTAGACATCGCTCGTCACTTGTTGATTGGGATTTTGCGGTACACCACCCCGACCTGTGGCGACAAATCGACTGCCTTGATTTCCAGAACAACCACTGGCTATTTGCTGGGATGAATCGGTGACATTTGTTGGTAGTTCCACTAACCCAGAATTGGGATCGACACCAACGTTATTAACTTGAACCGTACCGTTGACCCCAAACTGGGAGCTGGCAGTGATGTCGTTTTCGGAAGTCAGTTGAGGACGATATTTCAGCCCAATAATTCCCTGAGTAGTGATTTGAATATTGCCACCCCTTCCTTTCTCAGCATTGGCAATAATGTCACTGTTTTCTAAACCCACGATGTTCGGAGCATTAATCGTAATATTGCCACCATTACCACTGCTACCTGCTTCTGCACTGATAAAGCTGCCATGACGCATCAGTAGTAGATCCCGTAGTTGCAAATTAGTGTTACCGCCACCGCCTGCTTTTGTGGATGCTGAAATACTGGCCCCATTATCGAGTCGTAGGGTGTTCGCCTGAATGTTCAGGGTACCAGCTTTACCGGAGCCAAGGTTTTGGACAAAAACTGTTGCACCATTGCTGATGTTAAGAAGTGGGGTGTTAATCGTGGTGTTACCTGAAGTAGCTCTGGAAAATCCAAAAACAGGACGAACAGCAGTACCAATATAGCTGGGATTTTCTGCATCTTTGACACCATTCACATCAATCGATTCAGAAGCATTGATAGTCAGCGAACCCGCATTTCCTGAAACTATGCTAGAAGCAGACACTCTAGCGCCAGCTTGAACCGACAGCTTGCGGGTATCGATTTTCAAATCCCCTGCATTACCAGAACCGAATGTGGCAGTAGACAACAGACTAAAATAATTACCCTTTGGCGCTCCCTCATTTGTCACCTGAATCGTATCTGCCTTGACGATCAGATCGCCGCCATTACCTGAACGGTAGGGTCTGGCTGCTATATTGCCGCCAGCTAAAATAGACAGGTTTTGAGTGGAGATGGCAATATTTCCACCTTTCCCATTCCCATAGGAAGCGGCTAATATCTGGCTGACTGCTCGAAAAGCATTAGGATCGCCAAATGCAAAACCATTCACCCGCATTTGATCGGCACTGATTGCAATGTTGCCACCCGGCGCTGTGCTAAAGGTACGGTTGAAGATATACCCACCTTGATCAATATCCAATTGTGGGGTGGTAACGATAATATTGCCAGCCGCGCCGGAGGATATAGTTTCATTCACCAAACTGCTGGAACTCTTAAAATCAGGAGACTTGCCGATGATCTGGAGGGACTGAGTAGCATTGATTGCAATATCACCAGCAGTTTGGTTACTGCGATTTTGCACTAATATCAGCGAACCATCTCGGATACTGACCTGTTTCCCCTGAATTTGGATTGCTCCTCCACTTTCATTACTGAGATCGCGTGTAGATGCTAAAGCTCGTTGGTTGATCTGAATATCGCCAAAACTCGAAGCATTGGGATAACTTAGTGCAAATCCTTGAGGGATGGAATTGAGGGCAACGCTTCCGTTAGTGATGCTACCCAGTTCTATTAGTCCTCCCGGTGCAGAAAGCAACCCTCCATCCAAGGCAACATTCCCACCCAGTAATGCTAGCGTTTTTCCAGGTTGCAACTGTAATCCTCTTGTGCCGATGTTCAGTCCAGAAACCTGAAGCGAGTCGCCTAATTGGGCATTGTGCCCTGACCCTTGGACTGTAATAGCTCCCGGATTGCTGCCAAATTGTAAGCCAATAGGTACGCTCATAGTTAATAAGGGTGGCGTGGCATCAATGGCATTAAACTTCAACCCATCGGCAAATACTACGCTGTCGGCAGTTGTACCAACAAATGAACCGCCAATATTTAGGCTGGAATTGGGCCCAAATACAATTCCACTGGGATTGAGCAGAAATAAACTAACAGGGTTGCTGCTATTAAGAGTCCGAATTAAGCCATCAATATTGGAAACACTTCCACCCGTAACTCGACTAAATATAGTTGTAATATTTGGTGTATTGACTAAATCAAAGCTAGCGGAACCACCGGTTGGCACTGAAAAATTACTGAAACTGTGAAATAAATTATCACCTTTTTCAGTCCCGTTAAGAATAGTAAAATTATTACCGTTTGGATTGACAAGGCTGTTGGTAGTACTATCGGATATGACTTGAGCATTTGCGTAGCCACTCCAAAGGAGTATCGCAGGTAATACCATCCCGGAAGCTAAAAATCCTGTTGTGAGTGCAGATAGAAAAGCGTAGACGCTTTGTGGCTTGTCGTTAGACATCACTCTCATGGCATGAATACTTACTTTTAACTGATAGTCTTAAGATTCCCGCAATAGTCGTGTTGAGAACAACTATTGCTTAGAATCAAAATAATTTGAATTTGCCATTTCCAGCATCGGGACTGATTAGTTTGACATGGCAGCGCAGGTTAAAGATGGTTGTATGTTGACTGGTTGAGCTGCAATTAACTCAACGTTGCCCTTTGCGTTGCGATGCCAAGTTTTGGCTTCGATGAGAACCTTTGGTGAGGCTGGAATTTGGGCATTTAAATCACCCGTTTTGCGGTATACAGAGATATTGCGGATGTCAGACCAAGTGCGATTGCTCCTCACTTCCTGACTGGGATTTTGCGGCACACCACCCCGCCCCGTTGCCACAAACCGACTGCCTTCACTGCCGGCACAACCTGTAGTAATTTGCTGCGATGGGTCAGTGACATTTTCTGGTAATTTAACTAAGCCGGAATTTGGATCAACACCGATAGTATTAACTTGAACAGTGCCACTTACGCCAAATTGTGAACTGGCGGTGATGTCGTTTTCTGGGCTGAGTTGAGGACGGAATTGTAAACCAAATATTCCTTGGGTGGTGATTTGGATGTTACCACCATTACCTACAACTGCATTGGCGACAATATCACTATTTTCTAATCCGGCGATGATGGGTGAATTGATGTTGATATTACCCCCATTCCCTGAGCCGCCAGCTGTTGAGGTAATCAGGCTATTATTCCGCAGAAGTAACAGGTTTCTGGCGGACAATGCAATATTACCACCATTCCCGGATTCTGTTTGTGCCTGGATAAACCCTTGATTCTTTAATTGGATGGTGTCTGCACTGATGTTTATATTGCCACCATTTCCACTGCCTTGACTGGTAACACTGACTGTCCCTCTATCTGTCAGTGTTAGGATCGGTGTGGTAATGCTGACAGTGCCGGCATTCGCTGTTAATATATCCGGCAAACCGAATCGCTGCCGCAATGACGGATCGGGTCGGATGGTAGAGGCGTTAATGCTGCTATTATTTGTTCGACCTTGACCGCTGATTGTGATTGATTCGGTAGCGTTGATGCTCAAATCTCCCCCATTACCTGCAAAAAATGCGGTGGTGGCAACTGCTCCTCCATCCAAAATTTGCAATTTGGCAATATCTAGGGTCAAGGTTTTGGCACTTCCGGTTGCAAATGTAGTTGAGCTAATGTTGCTGTAAAGTCCAGATGGGCTTTCTCCGATCACCGTGGTATTGGTGTTACGAATTGTCACTTTACCGCTAGAACCACTGCCAAAGGTAGCCGAAGATAGTGAGGCACCGCTTGATACTAGTAGACTATTACCATTGACTAAAACATCACCAGCATTCCCAGTGCCTAGTGTAGTAGTGTTGAGTGTGGTGACATCAGCAGGATTAGTGGCTGAAAAGCCAGACAGTTCAATGGCGATCGCATCAATGTAAATATTGCCACTGGGAGCTGCTCCAAGAGTTGTGGTATTCAACCCCGCTCCTGACTTGATAGTGAAGTTGGGAGTAAGAACGCTGATATTCCCACTAGCTCCCATACCAAAAGCATTACTACGCACTCCGCTCTGAATTGCGCCATCAGCTGTTTTGGCAATCAGATTAATGGACTCTGTAGCCTGAAGGTGAATGTCACCACCGGGGAGATTGCCAAAATTTTGCGCCAGTACCAGAGAACCATCGGTGAATTTAATTTGCCTACCCTGAATTTGAACGGAACCTGCATTCACACCGCTGATATCTAATAGCGATCGCTGTGCCAGCTGAATATCACCAAAGCTTTGTACATTTCCATATCCCAGTGTATAGCCTTGTGCAGTTGGTATCAGATTTACCAATCCTGCACCGCTTAAACTACCCAATTCAACTCGCCCTTTTTCAGCGCTCAGGTTTGCCCCATTTAAATGTAGGTCGCCACCTACTAAAGCTAGCGTGTTTCCCGGCTGTACCCGCAGTTTTGTAGAACTGGGAGTCTGAATCGGAGGAAGCAGAACCAGTCCACTGACATTCCTCAAAGTATGTCCTGTACCTTGAACGTTGATGGGTGCGGGATTGCTGCCCAGTTGCAACCCAATAGGAATATTGATGCTCAACAACGGGGTAGATTGAGAATTGATTGTGCTAAACTCAGCGCCATCAGCAAATTTAATACTGTTGGCAGTTGTACCAATAAACGAACCCCCGATATTTAGTTGGGCATTGGCTCCAAAGATTATCCCACTAGGGTTGATCAAAAACAGATTGGCGCTACCGTTGGCTTTAATTAAACCATCAATTTGGGAAACACTCCCCCCAGTGACACGACTGAAGATATTTTGAATATCTGAGGGGTTATTGAAGAATGCAGAACCGTTGCTGGGAATTGAGAATTGGCTGAAGCTGTGGAAAAGGTTGTTGCCACCACGATTTCCATTTGTAATATTGAAATTATTACCATTTGTGGAAACGGTGGTCTTGAGGGTTCCGTCGGGAATAATTTGGGCATTGCTAAAGTCACACCACATCACACCGATCAATATTCCACCAATTAAACCCAAACAACGAGAATTAACACCCATCGCCAAGTTTCCTTTTATACTCTATATATTAGAGTTCCCATAAATGGTATTATTGCTAACATTGCTAAGATTTGTAAGTAGATCAGCGCAAGTTAATACTTGTTGGGTCTGAGCAGGGTATTTATCTGCAACTAGCTCAATTTTGCCCTGGCGGTTGCGATGCCAGGAAGTCGCTTGGCCAATAACTTTTGGGGATGGGGGAATTTGGGCTGTGATTTCACTATTTGTCCGGTATTCAGAGATATCGCGGATGTCAGACCAAATGCGATTGCTTGTTACTTGCTGCGTTGGATTTTGGGGCACACCACCACGTCCCGTTGCTACAAACCGACTGCCTTGATTACTCGCGCAACCTGTGGCAATTTTCTGCGATGCATCAACCACATTTGCTGGTAGTTGGACTAAGCCGGAATTTGGATCAACACCGATAGTATTAACTTGAACAGTGCCACTCAACCCAAATTGCGAACTGGCGGTGATATCACTATCAGGTGTGAGTTGGTCACCCAACTTCAGCCCAAAGATACCTTGGGTGGTGATTTGAATATTGCCCCCCCGACCTTTAATGGCATTAGCAATGATGTCACTGTTTTCTAATCCGGCGATGATGGGTGCATTAATGTTTATATTACCTCCATCACCATTACCGCCTGCTGTTGCTGCGATCGCACTATTGTGACGCAGCAGCAAGAACTTCCCAACTTTTAAGCCGATGTTACCTCCATCACCCGATTCTGTTTCTGCCTGGATGCTTCCTTGACGGTCTAATCGGATGGTATTGGCTGTAATGTTGAGACTGCCACCATTGCCGCTACCTTGACTGGTGACACTGACTGTCCCGCCATCTGTCACCGTCAGCTTCGGCGTGGTAATGCTCACATTACCTGCATTGGCCGTGAGTTGATCCGGTAGATGGAATTTTTGCCGCAGTATTGGAGATAGTCGAGTGCTAGACGAGTTGATACTGCTGTTATTGCTCTGACTACGACCGCTAATCTCGATGGATTCTGTGGCGTTAATGCTCAAATCTCCCCCATTACCTGCAAAAAATGTGGTCGTCGCAACTGTTCCCCCATCGAGAATTTGCAACTTGGCAGTATCTAGGGTCAAAGTTTTGGCGTTTCCGGTCGCAAAAGTGAATGAGCTAATGTTGCTATATAGTCCATCGGGACCTTCTCCCATGACAGTGGTGTGATTGGTGCGAATCGTCACTTTACCACTGGAGCCACTGCCAAATGTAGCTGAAATTAGTGATGCACCATCTGACACCAGTAAACTACTGGCATTGACGGAGATATCGCCAGCGTTCCCAGAACCATAGCCAGAAGTAGAAAGAATACTAACCTTTGGATTGATTGTTGACAACCCAGACAGTTCAATCGTTGTTGCATCAACGTGGATATTGCCACTGGTACCTACTCCAACTGAATTGATATTCAACCCCCCTCCCTGCTGGAGGGTAAGACGGGGAGTAATGACACTGATGTTCCCACTAGCTCCGACACCCACAGCTTCAGTACGCACACCACTCGGAACTGTGCCATCATCTGTTCTGCCAATCAAATCAATCGCCTCTGTAGCCTGAAGGCGAATGTCGCCGCCGGGGAGATTGCCTACATTTCGCGCCAGTACCAATGAGCCATCGGTGAACTGAATTTGCCTACCTTGAATTTGAACGGAACCTGCATTCACCCCGCTTGTATCTAATAGCGATCGCTCTTGAAGCTGAATATCACCAAAGCTTTGCCCATTTTCATATCCCAAAGTATACCCCTGTGCGGTTGGGAGCAAACTAACCAATCCTGCACCACTCACACTACCTAATTCTATTTGCCCTTGCTTGGCAGTCAGAGTTGCCCCATTTAAATTTAAATTGCCACTCACCAAAGCTAGGGTTTTTCCCGGCTGTACCCGCAATTCGGTAGCACTCGGATTTTGAGTGATAAGAGGCAGTCCATTGAGATTGTTCAAGGAGTGTCCTGTGCCTTGAACGATGATGGGTGCAGGATTGCTGCCCATTTGCAAACCAAGGGGAACATTGATGCTCAACAGTGGAGTAGCTTGGGAATTAATCGCGCTAAACTCAACGCCATCGGCAAATTTAATGCTCTCAGCAGTTGTCCCAATAAACGAGCCACCAATATTCAATTGAGCATTGGCGCCGAAAATAATCCCATTAGGATTGAGCAAAAACAGATTAGCGCTACCGTTGGCTTTAATTAAACCATCAATTTGGGAAACACTGCCCCCAGTGACGCGACTGAAGATGTTTTGAATATCTGAGGGGTTGTTGAAAAATGCCGAGCCGTTGCTGGGAACTGAGAATTGGCTAAAGCTGTGAAAGAGGTTGTTGCCAGCACGATTTCCATTCGTAATAGTGAAGTTATTACCATTTGCAGAGACGGTGGTGTTGAGGGTTCCGTCGGGAATAATTTGGGCATTGCTAAAGTCACACCACATCACACCGATCAATATTCCACCAATTAAACCCAAACAACCAGGAGTCACACTCATCGCCAAGTTCTCTTTCACAATTTATATTTAGAGTTCCCATAAATAGTATTTTTGCTAACATTATTAAGATTTGTTAATTATTGGAAACAGCAGCACAGGTTAACGGCTGTTGCATTTGAGTAGAAGATTGATCTGCTACTAACTCGATTTTTCCCTGAGCGTTGCGATGCCAGTTTATAGCTTGGACAAGAAGATTTGGAGATTTAGATATTTGTACCGTAACTTCGCCCATTTTGCGGTATGCAGAGATGTCGCGGATATCAGACCAAGTGTCATCACTCCTGACTTCCTGAGTGGGATTTTGCGGCACACCCCCCCTTCCTGTGGCAACAAAACTACTACCAATATTATTAGAACAGCCTGTAGCAATTTGCTGGGATGAGTCAGTGACATTTGTTGGTAGTTTGATTAAACCTGAATTAGGGTCAACACCGATAGTGTTAACTTGAACAGTGCCGCTGACACCAAATTGCGAACTGGCAGTGATGTCGTTTTCTGGAGTCAGCTGAGGACGAAATTGTAAACCAAAGATACCTTGGGTGGTGATTTGAATATTGCCCCCCTGACCTTGAATGGCATTAGCAATAATGTCACTGTTTTTTAATCCGGCGATGATGGGTGCATTAATGTTTATATTACCTCCATCACCATTACCCCCTGCGGTTGCTGCGATCGCACTATTATCACGCAGCAGCAAGAACTTTCCAACTTTTAAGGCGATATTACCTCCATTACCTGATTCTGTTTGTGCCTGGATGCTTCCTTGACGATCTAATCGGATGGTATTGGCTGTGATTTTGAGACTGCCACCATTGCCGCTACCTTGACTAGTAACACTGACCATCCCGCCATCTGTCACTGTTAGGTTCGGCGTGGTAATGCTCACACTGCCAGCATTCGCCGTGAGTATATCTGGTAGACGGAATCTTTGCCGCAGTATTGGAATTAGTCGAGTGGTAGATGAGTTGATACTGCTGTTATTGTTCCGACTGCGACCACTGATTTCGATGGATTCCGTAGCGTTAATGCTTATATCTCCCCCATTACCTGCAAAAAATGTGGTCGTCGCAACTGTTCCCCCATCGAGAATTTGCAACTTGGCGGTATCTAGGGTCAAAGTTTTGGCGTTTCCGGTTGCAAATGTAGTTGAGCTAATGTTGCTATATGTCCCGCCAGGGCTTTGTCCCATCACAGTGGTGTGATTAGTGCGAATTGCTACTTTACCACTAGAGCCACTACCAAATGTAGCTGAAATCAGTGAGGCACCATTTGACACCAGTAAACTATTGGCATTGACGGAGATATCGCCAGCGTTCCCAGAACCATAGCCAGTAGTAGAAAGAACACTAACGCTATTTGGATTGATTGGTGAGAAGCCAGACAGTTCAATTGCTGTTGCATCAATGTGGATATTGCCACTGGGAGCCACTCCAACTGAAATGCTATTCAATCCCCCTCCCACCTGAAGGGTAAGACGGGGAGTAATTACACTGACGTTCCCACTAGCTCCGATACCCACAGTTTCACTACGCACCCCGCTCCGAATTGTGCTATCAGCTGTTGTGCCAATCAGATCAATCGCTTCCGTAGCCTGAAGGCGAATGTCGCCGCCGGGGAGACTGCCGAAATTTCGTGCCAGCACCAGAGAGCCATCGGTGAATTGAATTTGCCTACCCTGAATTTGAACTGAACCCGCATTCACCCCGCTGATATCTAATAGCGATCGCCCTGCTAGCTGAATATCACCAAACTTTTGCCCATCTTCATATCCAAAAGTGTACCCCTGTACAGTTGGGAGCAAACTAACCAATCCTGCACCACTCACACTGCCTAATTCTACTTGCCCTTGCTTGGCGGTGAGCGTTGCCCCCTTCAACTCCAGATTGCCACCCACCAAAGCTAGGGTTTTTCCCGGCTGTATCCGCAATTCTGTAGGACTTGGATTTTGAGTCACAAGAGGCAGTCCACCAGGATTACTCAAGGAGTGTCCTGTGCCTTGAACGGTTATAGGTGCCGGATTGCTACCCATTTGTAAACCAACGGGAACGTTGATGCTCAACAGTGGAGTCGCTAGGGAATTAATCGCGCTAAACTCAACACCATCAGTAAATTTAATACTGTTGGCAGTTGTACCGATAAACGAACCACCGATATTCAATTGAGCATTGGCGCCGAAAATAATCCCACTAGGATTAAGCAAAAACAGATTAGCGCCACCGTTCGCCTGAATTAACCCCTCAATATATGAAACACTGCCTCCAGTGACGCGACTGAAAATATTTTGCACATCTGAGGCGTTGTTGAAGAATGCCGAGCCGTTTGTAGGAACTGAGAATTGGCTAAAGCTATGGAAAAGGTTGTTACCAACTCGATCGCCGTTGGTGATGGTGAAGTTATTACCGCTTTGGGAGACAGTAGTATTCAATGTGCCATCGGGAGTTACCTGGGCGTTGGCAAAGCTGCACCAGGTTGGCATTACCATCAACGGCACTATTCCACCACACAGAAACAACCCAGTAGAGGTCGCATTCATCGCCAAGCCTTTATTTATATTTTGTATTTAGGATGCCCAAAATGGTATACTATTCGACCGATCTCAAAATGGTGAATAGCGTACCGAAAAGTACAGCCCATTTTCTTGGAGCGATCGCCTTTCACCATCCACTGAGATCAGAGGAATGCCCCAATCTAGGCGGGCTGAGAAGTCATCGCCCTGTTTCCACAATAGCCCTAACCCAGTACTAAGAAGTGTACTTGGTGATGGATTTTCGCCCTTAACATTCCAGCCTTTGCCGACTTCAATGAAGGGTGTCAGTTGTAGCAACCCGCCAATCTTCTTAGCGCGGACAATAGGTACTCGAAATTCTGCGGATAATAACAGACCATTATCTGTGAGTAATGCATCTTGGCGATAGCCTCGTACACTTAGCTGTCCACCAAGACCAAATTGCTCCAAAGGCACTAGGGAATCTGCTGCCAATTGGAAATCGCCCCTAGCTAAAAATAGAGTATCTGGTGCTAATTGCCGCACCCACTGCGCCTGTCCCCGCCATGCGAAAAAGCGGCTATCTGGTTCATTATCACTGACATTTGCATCGAACCAATCTACACCAAAGCTTAATTGCGAGCGCGCTGCAAATACATACTGGTTACTTCGCTGGGTATATTCTTGAAAAAAGCGCAGAGCCGAAATATTGGTTTTTCCGTTTGCATCTGCACCAGCGGAGAGTTTAAACGGCCCAATGTTATCAATACCCAACTCAGTTTGGCTTTCCTGGCGCGAAAATGACAGCCCGATCGCCAATTCTTGGGTTGTTTTTTGCAGCAGTGGTTGCCGATAGCCCAATTCGTAAGAACGGCTATTTGACTGGATATCAAGAACGTTGAATGGCTTTTCAATCACGCGATTCCATCCTTGGCTAAAACCGAAGGATACGGTGCCATTACGGGCATTAATCGGCAGTGCGTAATTGACATTAACTGTATTACTGCCATCGGTATTGGCGTATCCTACACTCAGAGTATCGCCCAAGCCCAATAAATTGGCTTCTTGCAGATCCACTCCCCGGCGAAAACTGCCGACACTGGGCGATCGCCCATTATCCAGATTTGCTGTCAGTTTAAAAGTTTCTGCTTCTTCAACCTCAACTTGCAAAACATTGGTTCCCAGTTGCAGTCCTGTTTGCAACTCGGCTGACAGGTTTTGAATCCGCGGATCGAGACGGAGTAGTTGTAGTTTTTCTAGTAAGCGCGGTATGTTTAACGGTTTGCCAGTACCAAGTTGGATGCGATCGCGAATGTATTGACTATGCAATCGTCTATTACCGATAATCTTGATTTCTTGCACAGTGCCTTCGATCACCTGAATTTTGATCACCCCAGCTTCTACTGTCTGCGGTGTAATCAACGCCCCCGTGGTTACATAGCCTTTATCAGTGTATAGCTTTGTGATGGCATCTCTAACTTGCAACAACTCAGCAAAGGTCAGTTCTCTTCCCACAAAGGGATCTGTGATAGCGGTAAACTGTTCTGCTTTGAAGACTGTACTGCCCAAAACTTCAATGCGATCAACCCGAAATCTGGTATTAGGGTCACCCTGTTCCCAAATTGGCTGATTCGGTAGTTGTGGGGATGGAAGCAATTGATTGTTGTCTGGTGGCTTGGGTAGTACATCTAACGGTAAAGGAGTCTCAGGAATATCCTCTAATCGACCTGGGGGTAATGTCTGAGGATTGGGAGTCTGGGCAGTCGCATTTTGATAGTTGCATAATACTGCTGCGATCGCAAAGCTAAGTGTTAGACATCCAGGAAAAATCCTCAGTTTGCCCGCGAACTTGCCTACCTCTGGCTGATTTCTAACCAAGGTTCTTCTAATCATTATTTGTAATTAAATAAATTAAATTACAGATTGAATCCTTAATACTTATAAAGTATAAGTAAATACATGACAGCCACTATATTTAACTTAAATTTTTCTAAAAAAAATCAGTAATATTACTATTTATCAAGGAAGGCAAAGGGCAGTTATTGCTGGAGGAAAACTGCCTGACGCTCTTTACGAGATAATATCCCAAAAAAAAGTCAGAGCGGAGGAAGTCTCCACTCTGTTAGCGGCGTCGGAGCGTCACTTTGCAAGAAAGTGTTTTTATCGAAATCCCCTAACTTAAATGGGGATTCACTGTTAGCTGATAACTGTTAAGGACTATATTTCACTCACAAATTGAAATCTACTTACTCTGGGTTTCTTTTTTATACAGCGTGATTTCCTAGATTTCAGAGGCTTTTTCCTCTTTAGAAGAAAGAGAGCGAATTAACTCTCGAATTACATCAGTTGCGGGTCTCCCCGTGATTGAACAGTATTGTTCAAGTCTCTGTGCCTCACTTGATGTGAGGTTGATTGTAAGTCGTTTAGCAGCCCATTTTTTATTCATGTATATGTATCAGACAAGCTATGTTTTAAACTACTTCTCTAATATCAATCATGTAAACTGCTACTACAATGGTATAAGTAATGACATTTAATTCAAGTAATCATGAAGTTGAATAGGATATTTTTATAAACAATAGTGAAGAGGTCAAGTATATAGTAAGATATAAAGTTTAGCTACTTTCTGGACAGCAATTGTAAATAAAATGTAAAAATAAGATTAAAATATGTAAGATAAATAAGTGCTATTACGTAGCACATAAGGAAAATAAATAGTACAAAAAAATTTGTAATGTTATATTAATTCTCTAAGCTCGACTTTATCCAAAATTAAGAACTCGGTTTTCTTTATCTGGCAAAAAAAAGTCTGGCTTTTTAGCAAATACTTTTTCCACATCACAGATTATTGATGAAGCTAAAAAAGAAAACTTCTGTACCACAAAGGTTTCAGCGATAGCGTAGACACTTTTTAGCAGCTTACCGCAGGCATCACATTGCGAAAAAATGGATAAAGTCGAGCTAAGAGGATGTTCAGATATTGAGTCAGAGACTCAATGAATGCATTCCCATGCAGAGTATGGGAACGAGGAAAACGAGGAAAGGCTCATCAAGATAGGTTTTTAGGACTTGTGTGTACACCGTAGCCCCAAAACGGAGAGAGGTTTTTTAGTACACTTTAAAACTGTCCAAATATCTTCTCAGAGAGATTATTTTGGCTTTTCACTTATTAACAAGTCATGTGTTAATAATGTATCGGCAGCATATTTAATTACATCAAATGACATTCCCGCCCTTTCTGCAATATCTAGCAGACTATGGTGGCCATCAGATAAATTTAAAACCCACAAGATTGCCATTTCATTTAGTTCGCTATCTTTGTGACCACCAGCTGCGCGATAGATTCCTCTTTTACCTAACTGTGGTTCACATTTGGAATTTTTGTTGTAGTAGATTTTGTTATTGTTGAGGATATACAACATCGAATTACATTGCAAGAATGACTCGGCAAGATATTGGGGTTGAACAAAATTTAAATCATCTGCTGAGGTGTGGTATTCGGGAAAAGTACCATGAGGCGATCGCATCAAGCAACCTACAGCTAAATTAAATCCAGGTGAGCAATATTGTCGCTCATCATAGCCATAGGGTAAAAAATCTATAATTTCGCAATTTCGTTTTGAGTTTCTGAGTACATAAGCAGCAACTTTATCAATTTCCGCGTCACCTATACGGCTTTTTTTGTAAGTAAAATTTCCTGAATCTCCTAAACAAGATAATACCAAGCCATGTTTGATATTATTTACTTTAGTCTCGTTGAGAGCTAACCATGTAATTGAGCCAATAGTTCCTGGAATCCAGAGAAATCGATAGGAATATCTTGGTGTAGTTTGACTTAAATATTTAGCGATAAAAGTAGCGATCGCAATTCCCGAAAGATTATCATTACACAGTGAAGGATGACAGGCATGGCAAGAAATTAAGACTTCATCAGTACTGTCTCCTGGAATATAATACTCACCATAGCTCAGATGACCTGGTTCAAGGGAGGAATCAATAAAAACTTCATACTCTTCATCCTTTAGTTCTAAATATTGATTGTGACTCAGACAAAAGCCCCAAGTTTCTTGATAGTAGGAAGTCCGGTAGGGAATCCAATTAGGATAATCGGCAAGTGTAAATAAATGTGCTTTGAGTTCTTGAAGAGATAGCTTTTGATGTACTGGAATACTATAATTAACGATGTGTAGATTCGAGTTAGCAAAATCTACAATTTTCTTACCTTGAGAGTTTTTAATGTAGGCCTCTTTAATATTCCATTCTTTCGGAACTATCCAATCAAATACCTCAGTCCCCGTCGGTACTTGCTGGATTGATAAAGGAATATATTGCTGGATAATTTTCAGTGTTTCTCTAAAGCCATTACCTGTAATGCTACGACAGATAGGATATAATTTAGTTATCAGTTGATATATATCTTCAGCAATATCACTTGTTGTGAAAGTAGTTTGCATCTTGTAATCAATTACAGATTGATTATTGTTTAGCATTATATTTCCCTCATTTATATATATTTAAGAATGTAAGAAAGACTTATGTAGAACTAATGTTTAATTTTTGAAAGATAGTTAGGGTGTGTTAACGATAATGTAACGCACCCTACAAAACTCATGAGATTTTTGCAAAAGCATCTTATGAATATTAACTATTCTCATCAACAATATTTCCTAAATACAGGTTTTACTGAACGACCAATCAAATACTTTTCAATTCCAGATTCTAGAGCTTTGCGATAAACCTTTAAAGATTCACTGATAGCATCAATTGTGAGATCAATATCCTGATTACTATGAGAAAAGCTGACAACTAAAGAAGGCAGGAGCAATCCTCGTTTGATGGTTTCTTGCAGGAATAGAGTTCTAAATGCCTGAGATGATTGTTTGTTTTCGTCAAGGGTTGCGTAAATTAAATTGCAAGCTTTGCCAACAACTTGGAAGTAATCTTGAAGTTCATTGGCTGCGATCGCCTGATTAATTCCCTGGCGTAATCTTTCTCCTTGCTGATATAGATACTCAATTACTCCTTGTTGTCGGAAAATTTTCATCGTCGCGATCGCAGCAGCTAGTCCATGATTTTCTGCTCCATGAGTAGTTGAGAGTAAAAATACTCGCTCTTGATCGTGATAAATGCCACCTAACTCCATAATCTCTCGTTTACCAACTAATGCGGAAACAGCAAAACCGTTTCCCATACTTTTCCCAAATGTTGATAAGTCAGGAACAACACCGTAGTAAGTTTGGGCATTCCCACTAGACCAACGGAATCCAGTAATCATCTCATCAAAGATAAAAATTGCTCCATTTTCTTGGCAGAGTTTTTGTACCTCATGGAGAAAATTATGGGATGGGTCTTCATATTTAGCTGGTTCTAAAATGACACAAGCAATCTTCCCTGGATGATCAGCAAAAACCTTTTTTAGACTTTCAACATCATTAAAATTAAATTTCACCGTTAAATCTTGAATCACTTGGGGAATACCAGCAGACATAGGAGTACTGCCAATAAACCAGTCATTGTATGAAAAGAAAGGATGGTCAGCGCAAATGGCAACCATATCTCTTCCCGTATAAGCTCTTGCAAGGGTAATGGCTGCGGTAGTCACCGTTGAGCCATCTTTGGCAAATTTAACCATGTCTGCACCAGGAATCCAACTGAGTAGTTCCTCAGCACATTCCACTTCAATAGTTGCCGGTCGGGTGAAATTATTGCCAAGGAGCATTTGCCGATAAGCAGCTTCTACGACGGGTGGGTAAGCGTGTCCTAAAGTGACAGCACGTAGCCCCATTCCATATTCAATAAATTCATTGCCATCTAAATCCCAGGCATGACAACCTTCACCTCTAACAATAAAGCCTGGTGCCGTTTCTGGAAATTGGTCATCACCCTTAGCATAAGTATGGGAACCACCAGGAATCAGAGAATGACTTTTTTGTTGTAACGCCTGCGATTCTTCAAAAGACTGTTTCTTTAAAGCGTTAAAGCTAATCAAAGACATAGGTTTTCTCCTTGACTAAGATTTCATGTCAAACACAGAATGGCCGATCGTCAAAGATTTAGAAGCGATCGCTTCTGTTGGTACTTGGCTATCATAGAGAGTCACCAAATATTCAGGTATACGGCAAAAGTCTGTACCCCGTAAGAAGTCGCCTAAAGAAGTTCCCGTGCAGGCTGAATCAATATTTGGTACGCCCCGTTGAGCAATCACGTCATCTAGATGCACAGTTCTAAAGTCGATACTGAAGCGTGTATAGCCTGAAGTGTTGGGTACTGTTGAGTGCATCTGCGCCCCTGAGAAGAGAATCATACCACCAACTTTTGTAACCAACCGCAATTGTGGCTCTAATTCTAAAGTTTCTTCTGGAAAAGGTTGCTTGCGCGTATCTGTTTTAATGTGCTTGGCAGCAGTTTTGCGACTTTCTTTGTTCCATTGAGTGTAGTTATAATCACTTGAACTATTCTTAACTGGCTGACTCCAATAGCGAGGATGAAACGCCATGACATTTTCTGACGTAATATCGTAGATAGGAAGCCACCAGTTGATTTGACAGGGAGGAGCCGAGTACCAGGTATCACGATGAGGATGAAAAGCGTAAGCAATACCGGATGTCAGATAGCCATCACTAGTTGCAGTTCTCAGGCGAGGTACATCGAAGTAAGTTTTCCTTAAGTCACATCCAGTTTCCTTCAAAATATCTTGAATGAATTGTTTCGATGCAGGGTGGTGAATAAAGACTGGCTTGAGTTCCGCTAAAATTTCAACGTATGCTTCTATAGGCAAATTATGCTGTGCTGTTCTAGGATCTAGCGGTGCAAAGGCCTCCTCGACCATTTGACGAGCAAATTCGCAAAATGCGATCGCGCTGGGACAGGGAGAAAAAACAAATAGCTGTCCCTTGTAAAGATAATCTCTTCTCACATCGTCATTGACAGTGGCATCGAAATAGATTGTATTCACTGTTTTTATACTCCCCGATGTGTCTCGATCTTTTTCTGTTCAAATAAAGTCCAAGCCCTATCTTTCTCAGATATTTCACTTATTGGTAACGGCCATTCAATTCCAAAAGCTGGATCATCATAACGATAGCCAGAGGCATATTCTGGGGCGTAGAAGTCACCCATTTGATAAGTCACTTCAGTTTCGTCGGTGAGCGTTTGGAACCCATGAGCACACATATCTGGGATATAGAGAGCAAGACGATTTTCAGCGGTTAACTCTACACCAATATGGGATAAATAACTAGGAGATTCTAGACGCAAATCAATAATTACATCATAAATAGCCCCTTGGATGCAACGTACCAATTTTGTTTCTTGAGAAGGAGGCTTTTGATAATGCATACCCCGCAACGTTCCTTTTTTATAGTTAAAAGATAAATTGCATTGGGTAATAGTTGGTTTTAAACCATGAGCTTTAAATTCCTGAATACAGAAAGTCCGAGCAAAAAAGCCCCGAATATCTCGTTGCAACTCTAAATCAATAATAAATGCCCCTTTGATTTTAGTTTCGGTAAATATCATGAACTTGCAAATTTGAGAGAAAAATTAAACATCTAATTTTTTAGAAGAATATTTTTCGACAGTAAAAGGCCTCAGCATATTTACTGGGCGAATTTGATTCAATTCCGCGAATTCTGAGAATTGAACGAAAAGTATCTTCCGTAAACCACTGCTTATTATTTTGGGTAGGAAATGCCTCTAAAATATATTGTATTTTTCGACGGCAAAGTGACTCATCTAAATGGACGAAGAAATTAGGAATACCCAAATCACCATCATATTTAGGTATCTCGTATTCCAAAATTAAATGATTTCTAAAGGTATTCCAAGTCATCTCGGAAATTAAGCGGTGATCTTGATGGCGATCGTCTCGGTGGTGAGTAAAGATTATATCTGGTGCAAATTCCTGCTTCAACTGCTCAAAGCATTCCTTCACCTCTATCCCTTGAAAAGGTAGAAAACCATCTCGAAAATTTTTAATGATAACTTTCTTGGCCGGAATTTCTTTTAAAAAAAGATTGGCACTTATAGTTGCTTCCTGTGCTCTTTGTTCGTTGGAACTAAAGACAACCCAATAGACGACAACATACTGATAATTATCTATCAGCTTTAAGATTGTGCCTCCACAACCAATCTCAATATCATCACAATGAGAACCTAGACAAAGGATTTTGTACTCAGATTCTTCTGGCTTGTTGAAGCTAAGTTGGATCATACATGGGTTACTTCTAGTTGTTTATCTCTCCATACTTCCCAAGGTCTTTCGCCTTGACCATACATATCATCCAACTGTTGCTTCTCTTTAAACGTATCCATAACCCCAAAAAAGCCAGTGTATTTATATGCAATCAGTTCTTCTTTGGCAATCAGTCTTTGAAAAGGTTCAAGGACAAGTTCTTCCCCTTTTTCAATATAGTTAAAAATTTCTTGTTTAAAGATGAAATATCCTCCATTAATCCAAATATCACGTTGCTTGACATCTTTCAGATCCTTCACCAAGCCATCCTGATCCATGTCAACTAGGTGAAAACTTTGGCTTGGTCTGACACACAAAAAACTACCGATTTTATCACGCTGATAAAAATGCTTAATATGCGTTGGTAGATGTAAATCTGTCAAACCATCGCTGTAGTTAGCTAAAAATACTTCTTCTCCTTCTAGATACTTTTCTACTGCCTTGAATCTTTGACCAATATTGGCAGTCAGACCTGTATCTACAAATGTAATATTCCAATCTTGAATATCACGGTTAAACAACTGAATTTGGCTACCCTGTGAAAGGCTAAAATTATTAGATAGCCATTCATTGTAATTCAAAAAGTAGCTTTTAATTAGGTCAGCCTTGTAACCAAGACATAAGATAAAATCTTTGTGCCCATAATGAGCGTAGTATTTCATTACATGCCATAAGATTGGTCTATAACCAATATTCACCATTGGCTTAGGAATACTTTCTGAATACTCTCTCATTCTAGTTCCTAAACCACCACAAAATAAAACTACTTTCATGTTACTTACCCCCTTTTTAATGATGAAAAAAATATTAAATACTTAAGAGTAGACATTAACTTCAGGAATTGGCACAACAAATTGACCTCCCCAATCCCGAATGTAAGCTATTTGTGCCATAATTTCATTTTTCAAATTCCAGGGCAAAATTAGTACATAGTCAGGCTTGGTTTCTGCAATTTTGTCTGGATGGAAAATTGGAATATGAGTTCCTGGTAAAAATTGACCCTGTTTGTAAGGGTTACGGTCTACTGTGTATTCAAGAAAATCTGTGCGGATACCACAGTAGTTTAAGAGAGTATTTCCCTTACCTGGAGCACCATAACCAACAATCGATTTTCCCTCTCGTTTGACTTTGATCAAGAAATCTAATAACTTGCGTTTAGTTTCTTTGACTTGTTCACCAAATGAAAAATAGTATTCTAATTTCGTAAACCCAGCCGTTTCTTCTCTATATTTCAGTTCTGATACTTGATGGCTAATTGCTTTAGAAGAATCTTCACTATGGCGGGCATAAATTCTCAAAGAACCGCCATGAGTAGTTAATTCTTCTACATCAAAAATTGTCAACCCGTGAGCAGCAAAAATCTTTTCGACGGTGAGGAAAGAAAAATAAGAGAAATGCTCATGGTAAATAGTATCAAACTGATTTTCCTCGATTAACCGCATCAGGTGGGGAAATTCCATAGTAATTACACCATGCGGTTTGAGGATAATTTTCATCCCTTTAACAAAATCATTGAGATAAGGTGTGTGAGCAAGGACATTATTTCCTAATAATAAATCTGCCTGTTTGCCCTTTGCAACCTGTTCTTTGGCTGTCTCCTGTCCAAAAAATTTGACAACTGTAGGAATGCCTTTTTTAATTGCTACTTCAGCAACATTGACTGCTGGCTCTATTCCCAGCGCTGGGATGTCTTTACCAACAAAATATTGCAGCAAGTAGCCATCATTACTAGCAATTTCTATTACCTGACTTTCCTGATTTAATTGAAAACGTTCTACTACTAAATCAACGTATTTCTTGGCGTGTTGTAACCAGCTATCAGAGTAAGAAGAGAAATAAGCGTAATCGCTAAAAATATTTTCTGGGCTAATGTATTCTTGGAGTTGAACTAAAAAACACTCTTCGCAAACATAGACATGGAGAGGATAAAAAGGCTCCACTTCATTAAGTTGTTTGAGACTGCGATAACTTTCACAGGGAGGAGACATACCTAAATCGACAAAGGTATGGTGCAACCCTGCCCCACAAAACATACAATTACCAGTTATTGGTTTGGGTAAATTCATAATTTATATTTTTTTGCCAAAATCAGGTTTTGAATTTAAACAGTCCGCCAGAAGAAATCTTGATCGATTTGCTGAGTGCGAATGAGATACTCCAGTTGTTTCAGGCGAGTAAAGCCTCTAGACTCAAATGTTTCTTTATCCATGTCAATTTGCTGGAAGACATTATAGAGTTGTTGGGCACCGCGTTGGGCATCCCACTCACATTTGAATCCTGGTAAATTTTGGTTGATTTTATCAAATGAAACTCGATAGCTACGGTTGTCAGGATCGTGTTTACCAAAGCTCAATTGACAACCTGTAAATATATCTGCAACTATCTGAGCAATTTGTTTGACTTGGTAGTTACTATTTGTATCACCGACATTGAAAATTTGGTTATGAATTACATCACGCGGAGCTTCTAAGGTACAGATAATTGCTTTGCAGATATCTAACAGATGCACTAGGGGTCGCCAAGGTGTACCATCGCTGTTCATCTTGATTTCTTTAATTGTCCATGCCCAACCTGCTAGATTGTTCAAAACAATATCAAAGCGCATCCTGGGAGAGGCTCCATAGGCTGTGGCATTTCGGAGAAAGGTGGGTGAAAAACCATCATCAGCAAGGAGTTTCACATCCTGTTCGACAAGCGCTTTGCATTTAGCATAAGCTGTTTGGGGATTGATGGTAGACTCTTCGTGAACATAATCTTCAGTAGCAAAACCATAGACACTGCATGAAGAGGTGTAGATAAAGCGGCGGATTCCAGCTGCTTTCGCCAACTTGGCCAAATGTACTGAGCCTTTATGATTAATATCGTAGGTGATATTAGGGGCTAACTGACCTAGAGGATCGTTGGAGAGTTCTGCCATGTGAACTACTGCTTCTACCCCTTGCAGGTCTTCTGTTGTGATGTGACGGATATCTTTATTGAGGGTTTTGGCAGTTACCTTGGTACCGTTATATAGCCAACCTACTTTATAAAAGCCAGTATCTAAACCAATAACTTCATGACCTTGTTGGATTAAGAGGGGAGCTAATAACGAGCCGATATAACCTTCGGTTCCAGTTACAAGTATTTTCATATCCTATGGTGCGATCGCAGTTTGTGGGGGTTGTAATTTAGTAAGAATATTTTCTGAAATATTTTCTCCAGAAATAGCAAGCAACTTGGTAGTAATCTCATCTCTGAGGGGAGCTGCTTCATCTTGAGTCAACCAAGTGAATAACTTTGCTACTGCTTGTGGAGAATGATCAAGTTTGAGAATTTCTTGAAGCATACGCAAAGCCCCTGTAACATTGCCAGCTTTTAGAGGGATTGCCATGCGTGTCAGACAATAATTGAAGTTATAGCTACGAGCTTGGGTTGTAATTTCTGCGCGATACATAGCTGGAAGATAACTCTCAGAAATTTCTATACCTTGGCGGATTGAGGTCGCTAGAATACCAGATGATAAATCATCAGCTGTCAGTCTGTGGGAATGTACGCGGTAACGAGCTAAACTTCCCGGTTCATACCACCAATCATAAGAAACAGCAATGCGTTTATAGAGTTCCCATTCAGAAGCGCAAATTAACTGTGGATAATAACCTCCTATTTGTTCATGAGTAAGGCGACGAATGACAACCGCAGGCACCTGCAACGGACATGTCACACCAATTCGGGGCAAAAAATTTCGAGGGATACCTTTATGGTTTTTAAACCAGGAAATTACTTCTCCTTTTGCAATTATTTTCCCTTCTTCATTGAAATATTCAAAATTTGTAAAAGCTGCTCCTACGGAATCTGGAGACTCTTGAAGACTTTGCTGGAGTTGTGTATAAAAGCCGGGAAGAACACAGTCATCATCATGCAGAACATGAATCCAGTGACCACGACTGAGGGAAATACCTGCATTGTGATTTGACTCGCCTCCAATATTTTGTGGATGGCGGTAATAACGGATTACTCCTCCCCCAATACTGTTCGCTAAATCAAACAAGGGTGGCGTACTGGCATTATCCATCACCAGAATTTCCATCTGCTCTGCTCCTGGCCATTGGATTAACACACTAGCCAGAGATTCGAGGAGATAATCGGTGCGGTTATAAACCGGAATCACCACAGTCCAAAACGGTCGGGGTTTCTCTGGGTCTGTTACACGTGGAATCGCTGGAAACTGATAAGCTCCAATAGTCACCTCACCTTGGGAAATGGGGGGAGTAATGAGCATTTCTGGGGTGGTTTCAGCATTCTGGTAAGCGGCTACCGCTTTGGCGTAGTGAGGATTGAGTAAAGTTAATCCTTGACGATATACAGAAATCGCCTCTGCGATCTTGTTTTGAGCTTGGTAAACCTGACCCAAATGAGTGTAGATTTCCCAGTTTTGGGGATTGAGTTTTAAGGCTTGATGATAGGATGCGATCGCTTCTTCCCACTCACCATGTTCTTGCAGGATTTTCCCTAAGTTATAATATATCTCTTGCAAGTCTTGTCTTAGAGCGATCGCTTGTCGATAATAAGTAAGCGCTGTCTGGATATAGCCTGCTTCCTGAAGGGGAGTTGCTTCTTCCCGTGTTAACCAACTGAACAACTTTGCTACCGCTTTCGAGCTACAATCTATTTTTAGTGCCTCTTCTAACACTTGCCAAGCTCCAGCCAGATTCCCAGCCCGTAAAGGAATTAGGGCAAATTGTAAACAAGAAAGAAAATGATGACTCCGGGATTTGGCCGTAATCTCAGCAGATTGTTCAGTGGGAAAATAACTCTCTGAAATTTCAATTGCACGACGGATAGATAGCATCTGCTTCCCAGTCAATAAGAGTTCGCTGGTCACGTTGTTAGCATGTTGGCGATAACGAGCTAAGATTTCCGGCTCATACCACCAATCGTAAACAGCAGCAATACGTTTATAAACTTCCCAATCACTTGTATAGGTCAATTCGGGATGATATAAGCCCAATTGTTCGTGTACCTCTCGACGAATCACTACTGCGGGCATATTCAACGAGTTACTAACTCCAATGCGTTGCAGCCAATTTCTAGCAATCCCTCGCTGCTCTCCATAGACTTGTTGGCGGAAAATTACTTCCCCTTTCTCATTAATATTTTGATAGCCCGTAAAAGCTGCTCCCACAGAATCTAAACACGCTTCTAGACTCTCTTGCAGTCGGGAATAAAAACCTGGGAGAATATAATCATCGTCGTGAAGTAAATGAACCCACCGACCACGAGTTAGAGCAACTCCAGCATTCCAATTTCCTGGCAGACCGAGATTTTGGGGATTACGATAGTAGTGTATTACTCCTTGTCCAATACTATTCACCAGTTCAAACACTGACGTTCTACTAGCATCGTCCATAACGATGATTTCCATCTGCTCTTTCCCCTGCCATTGTGCCAACACACTAGCAAGACATTCGAGTAGATAATCTCTACGGTTATATACAGTTACAACCACACTCCAGAAAGGCCGCTTGTCTGTACTATCTGCTACGGTCGGAATAGCGGGAAACCTATGGTTGCCTACAATTATTTCTCTTAAAGGAATTAGAGGTGTTATTGGTACTTGTTGAGGGATTTTAGCCTCGTCGCTAGCTTCTACAGCTTTGGCATAGTGAGGATTAATCAGCTTTAAGCCTTGCCGAAAAGCTGCTGCTGCCTCATTGAGTTGCTTTTGTGTTTGGTAAATCTCTCCCAAACCCATATGAACTTCTCCATAGTTGGGGTTGAGTTCTAGGGCTTTTTGCCAGTAAGCTTCGGCAGTCTTCAAATCACCCGCATTTTTCCGCCCAAAACCCAATTTGTAATTCAATTGTGCATAATGGGCTTGTTTATCTGGGGAGAGTTTCCCTTGGGTCTGGAGGGCATTCCCTAAGTTGACATCTGCTTCTATGCAGTTAGGTTGAACTTCCAGAGCTTTTTGATAGCAGGCAACTGCTTCGTCAAGCTTGCCTTGTTCTTGCAAGGTGTAGCCCAGATTATTATAAATCGGTGCTGCATCTGGGCGTAGAGCGATCGCTTGTTTGTAAGCTAACTCTGCTTCTGGTAACTGTCCCTGACCTTGACGCAGATTACCTAAACTAAACCAAGTTTTCACAGAGTCCGGTTGAACTTGTGCAGCCTGACTCAGGAATTTTTCAGCTTCTAGGAGTTTTCCTGTTTGCTGCGCCAGCATTCCTATGCCATACAAAGCCTCAGAGTAGTTTGATTGTATTTGATCTTTACCTTCTAAAGAGTCTGATTCACCTCCACATTCGGATTGAATTTGTAATGCCTGTTTGTATAGCGATTTAGCTTCATCCAATTGACCTGATTGATGCTTCTTAATCGCCATTTCAATGAGAGATTTAACATTAGATTCAGAAATAATTTTAGTATTCATAGCTATAATAAGCTTGGATAAAAACAGCGTGATTAGTTGATATAAAAAATGTTGCGATCACAATCATCAATATTTTATTATTTTGTATACTTTGCAGTTAGTTAACTATAGTATTTACTACTTGTATTTAATTGTTGTAGAGGGTAAATGCACCTAATTTATGAAACACTTACTGAACAAAGATTTTGGTGATAAGATAGCATTGATTTTCCAATACTGAGACCATTGTGGGAAAAGTATTTCTCTAATTTAGATACATTTGCCCTGCAATGATTCCTAAATAAACGTTATTGAGTCAGAGGTAATTAGGTTAGAAGTCACATCTGAAAGCAGTAATTTTCCTTGAGTTATTCCAGTATTAAAATCGAAAATAACACCATCATTTGTATCGGTTATTCGCCCTTGAGAGAACATTTGATTTAACCATTGTCCAGTATTCACCTTACCCCAACCCTGAAATACAATCTTATCGATACCAACCTCGAAATCTTGAATGATATCAAACTCACCTTTGAACAAGCTATCGCCACGGTTGAAAACAAATTTATCATTACCTTCGCCACCAACCAAAATATCACTACCACAACCACCAATTAAAGTATCATTGTCCCAACCGCCATGAAGTTTATCATTACCGTCGCCCCCATATAGCCAATCATTACCTTGACCACCTTCGAGGATATCATTACCTTTCTTTCCATCTAGCCAATCATTACCTAAGCTGCCATAAATCTTATCTGCAAATTTGCTTCCTTTCAGCTTATCATTCTTAATCGTGCCATAAATAACATCTTGTCCCAAGTTGTCAATTAAAGTATCTCCCAAAAATTTAACTTCACTGACGTTAATTTCTACTATCGTTATGTTGGTACTTTTCTTAAACCTATTGTGATAACGACCAATAGCATTTCCTGTTAGCGAGTCTTGTCCATTGTCACCATCAATATCAGAAGTTTTCTCGCGATTAATGAGATTAACATTACGACTACCAGCAAGCCTTAAATTGGCAATTTCTTTAGAGGAAACTAAGTTACCCTCAATACCAAAATAATCTAAGACTTTCGGCTTATTGGGATTTGTGGTATCTAGTACCAAGAAAGAGGTTTTTGACCTAGCTTGGTTATATTCAGCATCACGATTTTCAATTTCTTTAGCTGACAGTGATAAATCTGCGGAAAAATCGAAAGAGAAAGTTTGGTTAGCGCCAATAGCAAAATTAGCGACCACCTTTGTTTTGCTATTGGCACTTCCCGAAAAAGAACCATCTAACCCAATGCCATTACTATCAGTAAATAATGTTGAAAAAGCTGGATCATTGTCAAAAAAAGTTGCTCCAGCTTCAGCAATAGCTAAAGTCACACCACCTTTAACTAATGTGTCAGTCTGAGCTTGAGTTAAAGTTCCTGAAGGACTTTGACTATAGTTGAAGAAAACAGCAGATCCTTGAGCGTTAGCAAAATTAGGGTTTGGGTTTGGATTTGTAGCAGTTGATTGTAAAAATATAGTTTCTGATGACATAAAACCTCTGCTTATCCTATTATGTGGGTTTTCTGTAATAGGCTACTACATTAACGTGTTACAAATATTTGACTTCATCAAAGTTTCACAGTTATCTTCGGTATTACTTAGCTCTCCAGACTTTAAAATTAATAATTTATATTTGCTTTATATAACTTGATTTATAACTTAACAAAATTTAGTAGCTATTAAACTTTAGTTAAAAAGACTATTGACTAGGGACTAAAGATTTGGTGACTTAGTTTTTACTCCTCAAAATTCTGGAAGAGGCTTTGAATAAAGAACATATTTTTCACAATTTACTATTATCTAGTAAAGAGTACTACCAATAATTTTAGTAAGGAGTGCGATCGCGGCGACTAGTTGACTTATAAGCTTTTAAATCAGAGCCTTTTAGCAAAAGAAACAGCCCTACTTTATTAAGAGATAATCATCCAGGATAGAAGTAGTTTTCCTAGAAATTAATTAGCTTTAACTAAATGTTATTGATTGAGAGTTAATCTGACTAGCACTCACACCTGAGATTAGTATTGTTTCTTGATTCAAGAGAGAATTTAATTTGAGGACAGCACCATTTTCAGTATCTATTATATTACCTAGTTTTAACCATAGGCTAGTATTAATGTAACCCCAATCATTGAATACAATCTTATCAATACCAACCTGGAAATCTTTAATAACATCAAAGTCATTTCTAAGCAAGGTATCGTCACGTTTGAAAATAAATGTGTCATTACCATCACCACCAACTAAGACATCATTACCACTACCACCAATCAGGATATCATTGCCAAAACTGCCATAGAGTGAATCATTGCCATCGCCGCCATCGAGCCAATCATTACCTTGACCAGCATCGAGGTTATCATTACCATTTTTTCCATATAACTTATCATTCCCCAAGCTGGCATAAATTTTGTCCGCACCGTTGGTTCCTGTTAGATTATCGTTCCAAATCGTTCCATAGATAACATCTTTACCCAGATTGCCGATTAAAGTGTCTCCTGCCAATTCAACGGCACTGATATTAATTTCGACTACAGTTATATTGGTATTGCTAGTAAAATTCCGCCGATAAGTTCCAATAGCAGTACCATTGAGGAAGTCAGTACCATTGTTGCCATTAATATCGGAACTTTTATCACGACTGTTAATCGTAATATTGCGACTATTACCAAGGATCAGATCGCCGATTTGATTAGAAGATATTAAGCTACCCTGAATGCCAAAATAGTCTAAAAGTTTTGGCTTATTAATATCTGTGGTGTCTAACACTAAAAAAGTACTTTTAGACTGAGCTTTGTTATATTCAACTCTG
Organism: Nostoc edaphicum CCNP1411; assembly: GCF_014023275.1. Classification (NCBI taxonomy): domain Bacteria; kingdom Bacillati; phylum Cyanobacteriota; class Cyanophyceae; order Nostocales; family Nostocaceae; genus Nostoc; species Nostoc edaphicum. The sequence goes on along the minus strand of NZ_CP054698.1, from coordinate 1,759,018 downwards.
GAATTTTCAATTTCTTTAGCCGTCAGTGCTAAATCTGCTGAAAAATCAAAAGAAAAGCTTTGATTAGCACCAACTCTAAAACTAGCAAGTACCCTTGTTTCACTGTCGGCACTACCTGTAAACTGACCACTTAATCCAGTAATACTAGTATCAGTAAAGAGGGCTGAAAAAGTTAGATCATTGTTTAAAAAAATCGCTTGAGCTTCAGCAATAGCTAAAGCAACGCCACCTTGAACTAATGTGTCCGTTTGGGCAGTAGTCAAAATCGCTGAAGGACTCTGACTGTAATTGGAAAAAATAGTACCCCCTTGAGCAGTAACAAAATTAGGACTGGGATTAGGATCGGGATTTCGATAGTAATTGAGAGTGAGAGTGGAATCGACATCGAGATTTAGACTGGGAGTCAATAAGTCCGAAAGTGTAGCTATTGTTGACATATAATTCTCTGTTTATCTTATTAATAAACAATTTAATGTGTAAATATTTAGGGAGTAATTATTTTGTAGTTTTCGAGACGCGATAAATCGCCGTCTCTACAAATGTTTTGGTCTTATCTGAACTGTATTGATTTATCGAGGACTTGCTTCGCTTTTAACAGCACTTTTAAATAAGCTAATTGACTATTCCAAGCTGAACGTGGAAGCAGGGGTATTTTCTCTAAGTCTTCAGATGATGATAAATCTAGGTCTGTTGTTTTTTCTGAATTTTCTGCCATGATTTATTGCCTCGCTAGCGAGTAAGAAACTTCGGGTTGTTGCTGCCAACTTTCAGTCCACTGAATGCTGTCAGCGCTAAATCGTAATGGGTCGTTTGCTGGCAAAGGAGTGTTTATAGGTTCGACAATTAGCTCAAACTCACCATTATCAAAAGGTAGACCTTTAGCTTTCACCTTGGGAATTACACGCTCCCGCAGGTCTTGTGCGTCATGAATAAGAGCGCGATGATGGCAGTAAGGATTATTACCTCTCTTGTCAAAGAAAACATGGGCAGTCCAACTGCAACCCCCACGACAAAGCTCGGCATATTCGCAGGTTTTACAGAAGCCCCACAGGTGTTTTGTACCTTCAGGTGTTCCTGCTCCCAGATTCAAGCGCAATTCGGCTGTATTTTCAATAATGTCATGCAGCGATCGCTCTCGAATATTACCACCGGTGTAAGCGGTAGTTGGCAACGAAGGGCAACCTTTAATCGCGCCGTCAGCTTCTATTCCCAAAGTGGAGAGTCCTGCACCGCAACCTTGCCAAAATGAAAATTCATGCTCCTTACCCCGTCCCCGCAACAGCCGTTCATAAGGGCCGTAATAACCAATATTATTTCCCGCCTGGAGTTGTACACCTTCTTGGTAAGCACGTCCCGCGACACGGGCGATCATCGGATAAATATCCAACAGTTCATAGGGTTGGAGAAGGATGTCTGCGTTGTCGGCTGCATTTCCCATTGGTACAGTCAGCTGAATTTGCCAAGCACGGGCACCTGCATCACGAATGCACTCATAGATGCGCGGAAACTCTGGTGCTGACAAGCGATTAATTTGAGTATTGCAACCGAAGGAAATACCTACTTCTCGTAGATGACTCATGGTTTTAAATGCATATTTCCAAGAGCCTTTCTTTCCCCGCAGACGATCATGAGTTGCTTCCAAGCCATCAATAGAAACAGAGACAGTCCGAATCCCTGCTTCTTTCATTTTCTTTGCAGTTTCTAACGAAATGCCATAACCGCCGGTAGTCATACCACATAGCATCCCTGCATCATTGATAGCTTTGGCAATGTCTAGCCAATCTGGACGCAGAAATGCCTCACCACCGATAAGAGTAACTTCTTTAATTCCAACTTCTGCCATTTGCTTGACAAGATCCAAAGCTTCCTCTGTGGAGAGTTCCTTGGTGCGTTCATGTCCGGCGCGGGAACCACAGTGACTACAAGCTAGATTGCATTTTAAGGTAATTTCCCAAACTGCGTAGCTTTTGCGATGATATGTCATAAATTAACTCTAATCTCGGTTTTAGAAGTTGACTTGAACCGACGGAAAATCAGGACTTAGAAAATTCTCAAAATAAATTTTTCCACAAGTCGTAAAAAGTTAGCTTGGAGGGCAAACTAATCACGGTTACAAAACCACTTTCAACAGCAGTATTTTGCAACAAGTTAGAGGATGTTTTCTCAATCACCGGATTACCATCAATTGCGACTGTTACAGTAGCTATAACATTATCGCCAAATGCTCCAGCTACTCCTGTTGCATTTTCTGTAAAATCACCGTATGACCCAGATGTAGCACTACTATTTGCACTAACAAAAAGGTAACTTTCGGAACCGAAAGCGAATGCCTCAGATGTCACGCTCACTCCACCAGAACCTAGAATCAACTCGTCTTTGGGAACATTCTCTAAATAGGGTAAATCAACTATTCGCATACTTAGATAATGAACTTTTTTTGACATTACTTTAAACTTTGCACCCTGAAATTTAATTCTTTGATTAGGCTATGCTAGTTCTTCTGGAATAACTACTCCATACATTGGTTGTAGAGGCGGATCAAGTGGGTCAATTACTATGCCATACATTGGCTGTGGGTCAATTGGCTTTGGTTTTGGCCATGGACGTGGATACTCATCTTCGGGAGGCCAGTATATTACCCCATATAGTGGCTGGACAATTCTATCACTGATTCTTGTCAAGCCACCAAAAGCTCCTAACAATTCCTCTTCGCTGAGATCGTGAAATTCGCCTAGCTCTTTTAATTCCAATATTTGGATAGCAGCTGTTTCAAATTCTTTTTGAGAAAAGTTATAGCCACCATTTTCTAAAGCTTTTTTCACTTCTTCAGCTTTCTCGCTCATGAGTTGACTGCGGAAAGCTTCGTCTTTGACTATTCTGACAAGGAACTCTTTAACTTTCTCAAAAATTGCTAAGGACATATTTTTATTGTCTCCTTTGATATCAATTTTGGGGTGTAAAAGTCAGCCAGTATTTCCAGTAATCATCAAGTCTGCAAATATATAGAAGGATCTGCTGCTTGACGTAACTGCTCAGATGAAGAATAGTTATCTGTGATGATTTGCGGACATCGCATACAGGCTGCTTTACCTTCTTGCTGCCACCAGCGACAATCTCGGCGGATAGAACAAGGTGGTAGCTGCTCTACTACTGCGGGCAATTTCTCTACAATTCGCATTGCGAGACGACAGTCTTTGCCGTCAAAATGCTGACAACCCGATTCCGCGCAGGATGCGGCCGTGCGAAAAATTTCGGCGGGTGTAACTGGGCTAGCTTTTGCCATCACTTCATCTGTGATGGGTAGAGGCTGTTTGAGATAAGCTACACGAGGTGCTGCGATCGCTCCAGCAACTATACCAAAGACAACACCATCCACAGATTCGGGTCTAGCACTTGGGCAAAGGGTAGTCTGAACAGTAGTAATGTCTTCCATGAATTGTCCCTCCACCGAAAGAGTATTTTAAAATTTGAAGGCTAAGAGTTAGGAAAGTTGATAGTTTTCGTCATCGGGTAATGCAATCAGCCCAACTACAAGAGGGGGACAAATCCCCTTCACTGGAAGTTTAGTTGTTGGATAAACAACTGGTTCATCATCAGGTAATGCAATCAGCCCAACTACAGTTGGTGGACACAATAGGTCAATTTTCTTCAACTCTGTATCTGTAATTTGCGAGGTTAAGCCACCCATAATCCCTGCGGCTTCTTCTTCAGATAAACCTAACAAAGCCTCTTCTGTTTCTAATAACTCTCTTCGTGTCACTGCATTAGTAACAGCATCAGCAATTAGGTCATTTATTTCCATTTGTTGGTTGGCTTTTTTGTTTGTCTCCATTTTGATTTCCTCTTAAGTTGTGACTATGTTTTATATAGGGAATATTGCAAATCGAGCAGATTTACAAAACTGTTAAAACCAAACAATTGAGAATTGACTAATTTTATCTTTTGATTGGCATTATTTGAGTTGTGATATCAAGTCCGACGGTGAAATTTTTGCTCTAGTTAGACATTAAAAGCATGGTTTCTAACTGAACCATTGGGCAACTCCACTAATTTGACCACGAAATGTAAGAGTAGCGTTAGTCTGATCTCGTAAAGTACCTGCGACTTCACTGAGGGACGTTCCAATTACAACTCCTATTAAATCAAGGAAAGATGGCGACGTACTAACGGCATTAGTCCCGAAAATAAATGTATTAGCACCTACTTGCTCGACTCTATAGATGAAGCCTAAGCCTTTTTGCACTTGAATCAAATCACCTGCATTAAAGTCTCTTGCAAAAATTCCAGTCGTACTGGTTTCCTGACCGATAATGGCAATGTCAGCATCAGTTGTACCACTGCCCAGATAGTAAAATTCATTACTACCTCCCAGAATAAATCGATCATTATTGGTTCCACCAGTTAAGATATCAACCTCTTGGAATCCTCTAATTGCAAACGTTGAAGTACCAACGGTAACTGTACCGGTTCGACTACTAGCTCCGACACCAATTAGGGTGTCATTACCAGCACCCCCAATTAGGGTGTCATTGCCACCATTTCCAATTAAGAGGTTATTGCCAGCGTCACCAGTTATCCTATCTGCGAAGGCAGAGCCAGTCACATTTTCAACGTTGGCGAGTGTATCCGTACCACTAAATCCGTCGCTAGCAGTTCCGGTTCCCAAATCAACGACAATACCCGCTGTACTGGAAGAATAATCTACTTGGTCGGTACCAAGTCCGCCATCAATAATGTCATTACCAGCACCTCCATCAATGAAGTCATTGCCATCGCCGCCGTTAATAATGTCATCGCCAGCACCTCCAATCAAGAGGTTGTTACCTGCATTGCCGGTGAGGGTGTCGTTGAAACTTGAACCTGCAACTTCTTCAATGCTAATTAGTGTGTCAGTACCACCGAGTCCATCGTTAGCTGTACCAGTAGCTAAGTCAACAATCACTCCCCCTAAACTGGAAGAATAATCTGCTCGGTCACTTCCAATACCACCATTTAAGGTATCGTTACCAGCGCCTCCCACAACGGTGTCATTGCCAGCACCTCCATCCAGGCTGTCATTACCAGACCCGCCACTGAGGAAGTTATTGGCTGTATTGCCGGTGAGGGTGTCATTGAAACTTGAACCCAAAGCTTCTTCTATTTCGATTAGGGTATCAATGCCGCCTAATCCATCACTGGCTGTACCTGCTGTGAGGTCAACGTTGACTGCTGAGGTACTAGAGGCATAATCAGCGCGATCGCTACCAGCACCACCAGTCAGTGTATCATTACCAGCACCACCAGTCAGCGTATCATTGCCAATGCCACCATTGAGCAAGTTAGCAGCAGCATTTCCAGTCAAATTGTCGTTGAAATTGGAACCAACTACGTTTTCTAGGTTGGACAATGTATCAGTATCACTGAATCCATCACTAGCGGTACCTGAACTCAAATTAACAGTGACACCTGCAACGCTGGAAGAATAATCAATTTGGTCAGTACCAGCACCACCATCAATGGTGTCATTACCAACCCCTCCCACAAAAAGGTTATTTGCGGTATTTCCAATCAGACTATCATTAAAGCTAGAACCAACGATTTCTTCAATATTGGTCAGGCTATCCGTTCCCCCAAACCCATCGCTAGCAGTACCAGTTGCTAAGTTAACGGTGACTCCTGCAATGCTGGAGGAATAATCAACCCGGTCAGTACCATCACCACCATCAATGGTGTCATTACCAGGCCCGCCGACGAAGACGTTATTTGCAGCATTTCCAGTCAGGTTGTCGTTGAATGTGGAACCGATGACATCTTCAATATTAATTAGGGTATCAGTACCAACACTAGACCCCCCAGTGGCGATACCAGTCGTCAGATTAACAACAACTGCCCCTGTACTGCCGGAATAATCCACACGGTCAGTACCAGCACCACCATCAATGGAGTCATTGCCAGCCCCTCCAACAAAGACGTTATTCCCTGTATTGCCAATTAAGGTGTCGTTGAAACTGGAACCAGTGACATCTTCAATATTGAGTAGCGTATCGGTGCCACCCAAGCCATCACTGGCGATACCAGTCGTCAGATTAACAACAACTGCCCCTGTACTGGAAGAATAATTTACCCGGTCAGTACCAGCACCGCCATCAATGCTGTCATTGCCAGTCCCACCGATAAAGAAGTTATTGCCCGTATTGCCAATTAAAATATCGTTGAAAGCAGAACCGACAACTTCTTCAATGTTAAGCAGCGTATCAGTGCCACTAAGCCCATCACTGACGATACTAGTGGCAAGGTTAACGTTGACAGCTGCCGTACTGGAGGAATAATCTACCCGATCAAAACCAGCACCTCCATTGAGGGTGTCATTACCTGCTCCCCCAGTTAGAGTATCGTTACCAGCGCCTCCATCCAGACTGTCATTACCGGCGTTTCCGATGAGACGGTTATTCCCCGTATTGCCAATTAAGATATCGTTGAAGTCAGAACCAGCAGCATCTTCAATATTGATCAATGTATCAGTAGTGCCAAATCCATCGCTAGCGCTACCAGTCGCTAAGTTGACATTGACTGCGGCTGTACTGGATAAATAATCCACTAAATCAGTACCACTGTTACCATTCAGGTTGTCAGCGCCCGCTCCACCAGCCAGAGTGTCATTACCAATATTGCCATCAAGGGAATCATCCCCGATGCCGCCATCAAGGAGGTCATTATCTCCACCACCATCGAGGAAGTCATTACCATCCTCGCCGTAGAGCAGGTCACTCTGTCCATTACCCAAGATGGTATCTTCTCCTGCACCGCCTCGCAGTGTATCTACGCCACCGCCATTAATGTCGCTACCACTAGCCCCTTGGATAAAGTCATTACCGTCACCGCCATCGATGAAATTATTGCCACTGACTCCTGAGAGGACATCATTCCCTGTCCCACCGCGAATCGTATCATTACCTTGGCCACCCTGAATGGTGTCATCGTCATCGCCACCATCTAGACTATCGTTGCCACTTCCTCCATCCAGGAAGTCATTACCCGTTCCGCCCAATAAGGTGTCACTACCACTATCAAGACCACCAAAGAGGAGATCATTACCAGCGCCACCATCTAAGGAATCGTTTCCTTGGTCGCCCTGAAGTAAATCATTTCCTCCTAACCCTAATAAAGTATCGTTCCCAAAACTTCCATAGAGCTGATCTTCTCCAGCAGTTCCTTCAAGTAAGTTATTGCTACTATTTCCTCGTCTGAAAACCATAATTTTTATCTCCTTAATTTTTCACTTTAAATTTTTCGAGTTTTCCGATTAAGTTGAATTAATTGTCTGATCCAAATTTATGGTGACTTAGATTGGATAAGTTCTTGGTGCTGAGTTTGGTAAATCTGTTCTAAATTCATGTTTGCTTCCCCATGTTGAGGATTGAACTCTAAAGCTTTTTGAGGGTTACGCCTACGCTGCTTTTATCTCTCCTTGTTTTTGCAGTACCACCCCTAAGTTATAATGAGCTTCTACCAAATCTGGCTGTAGTGCGATCGCAGCTCGATAGTAAAGAGCAGCAGTTTTCCAATCAACTGCTTGTTGGCGAGCAATGCCAAGCTTATAGTTGAGTTGAGCATAGTAAGGTTGTTTCTCTATTGCAAGCTTTCCTTGGGCAAAAAGCGCATTCCCTAAATTGACATCTGCTTCTGTGCAGTTGGGTTGGAATTCCAGAGCTTTTTGATAAGATGCGATCGCTTCTTCCCACTTACCTTGTTGTTGCAAGGTGTAGCCCAAATTATTGTAAATTGTCCCTGCATCTGGTCGGAGAGCAATAGCTTTTTTGTAAGCTACTTCAGCTTCTGGCAATTGCCCTTGATTTTGACGAAAATTGCCTAAACTAAACCAAATTTTTACAGAGGTAGGCTGAACTTGAGAAGCTACACTCAAGAATTTCTCTGCTTCCTCGAATGCACATTTTTGTTGTTTCAGCATTCCTAACCCATATAATGCTTCTGCATAATCTGGCTGTTTGTCGATAATCTGACGATATAACTGTTCTGCTTCATCCAGGCGATTAGCTCGATGATGTTGAACTGCAACTTTAAAAGCTTCAGTAACATCTTTGGTGTCAAATTTTCTGGATTTATTAACCAGCTGCAAAATAAAATCTTCCAGCGCTCTGACTGGTTTTAAATCGCCATATAGTTTATGTTTGTTTTCTGCGACTTGCTGGGAGATATATTGACGATATTCAGCATCTTTCCCCAGCCGGATAGCGATTTTTACGTATTCTTCTTTATTGGAGGCGATCGTTTCTTCTATACCCATCATCTTCAAGATGGCTAGAGAATGTCGTCCCCGCATCAGTTCTCCTGGTAAAGTAACAACCGGAATATTGTGGGCGATAGATTCCAAAGTAGAGTTACATCCAGACCATCCAATACTATCCAAAAAGACATCAGCTAAGGCTGTAGTACCAGCAAAAGTCTGACTCTTCATCTGAGGCAAAAATAAACAGTGATTTTGGTAATTCAGCCCTAATTCTTCAAAAGTACGGTTTAAACGCTGGCGAAAAACTGCTGTAACTTCTTCACTCTCATGTTTAATAAATACAAACTTAGAATTCCCCAATTCCTTCGCAATTAGGGGGAACACATCATCATGATTGGGCAAGTATTTATACAAAGATTGGCAACACCAGAAGAGAATTTCATCTTCTTTTAAACCTATATCTGCCTTCGTAATTGCTTGCGGTTTAATTGCCAAAGGTGTATAATGAATAGATAAATTTGGTAGTTTAACTAGCTTTTCTGTATAGTGTTCTTGAGCATTTGCTGATTCCATTAAATCACTGCTCAAGTAATAGTCAATAGTTGGTAGACCACTAGTATCAGGATGCCCCCAAGATGTCATTTGAATTGGTGCTAGTCTTAAGCAACCCATTTGTACAGTCATTGAGTCCATTCCAAATTCTGGAAAAATCAGGATGTGTAATTTATCTTCAGTTATCGCATCACACCATTGTTCAATTGAGCGAACGCCTTGAACAAATTTATCCAAAACTTGAGAGGCTTTGATTGTTGAATCATCTTTGGTTGTTCCAGTATAATAACCAAATACTTCAAATTCACTTCTATCGAGATTTTCTACCCAACCCTTAATAGGGATTTTCCAATTAGAATGATTACAGAAAAATCTAGAGACAATACCAACCCGAACCTTTTCATTTTTATCTAAGTTCGGGAGAACCAGCGGTTTGCTCCATTGGGTATAGCGACTCGACATGATCTGACAAATCATTTGTCCATAAGTTCGCTGTAAATCTCGATCATTTAAACCTTGATATGCGAGATAAAAAGGCTGTAATGTGCCCACAGCTTCAGATGATTTTGCTCGTTCTTCGTGTTGACTTAATTGATAGCTTTCAGCTAAATTTTGCAAATGCTGTTGATACTGATTACGGCTGAATTCAATTTCATCAACACTAGAATATATAATTGGTAGCTGGCTAATACAAATACCCAATTTAGCAGGAGCATAATTTGGGGTAATTTTTAAAGCTTGCTCAAATGCTCTGATTGCTGACTCTAATTTGCCATTTTGTCTGAAAACAGTTCCTAAATTGTAATGGATGATATTTATATCAGGCTGAAGTTTGATTGCTTCTTGATAAGATTCAATAGCAGCATCAAATTTGTTGAGTTTCTTCCAAATGTTTCCCAAATTATTATGGGTTAATGCCAAATCCGGTTTAATATTTAACGCTTTTTGATATGCTGCTATTGCTTGCTTCAGCTTACCTTTTTGCTGCAAAGTATGCCCTAAGTTGTGATAGGCATAAAAAGAGTCTGGTTGAATTTTTATTGCCTGTTGGTAAGACTTGATGGCATCATCTAACCGTGCCTGTTTTTGAAGCACATCTCCTAAATTATTATGAGCTAATACTAAATCTGGCTGCAATGCAATAGCCTGCCGATAGTATAACTCTGCAATCCTCAAATCACCCGCGTTTTGCCTGCCTAAAGCAAATTGCTGATTTAAGTCTGCATAATAAATTTTTTCCTCCGATGACAGCTTTCCTTGGAGGTGGAGAGCATTACCGACATTTGCTTGCACTTCTATGCAGTCGGGGAGAAATTCCAGTGCTTTTTGATAGCAGGCGATCGCATCCTCTAGCTTACCTTGCTGTTGTAAACTATACCCTAAGCTGTTGTGTACTGCCGCTACTTCTGGCTGTAATTGTAAGGTTGCTTGGAAAAATGATTCTGCATTTTGATATTCTTTTTGCTGTTGCGCCAGCATACCTAAGCCATATAGTGCCTCTGCTTGCCTGGGATTTACCTCTATAATTTGACGATAAACCTGTTCGGCTTGGGTGAAGCGCTTGGCTTGGTAATGTTGAACAGCGAGTTCTAGAGACTCAGGAAGTGTAGTCATAACTTATACATCTGATATGTCTTTCTATTGCTACACCCACCAGGAACTTGAGTTTCTGTAACCTATAGCTGAAGTCGGTTTTAACCGATTAAAATTCTGATTTTTAGTATATTAAAACGAATCATCCTCATCTAACCTTCGGGGGGTTTACGATCAGGACGCTGTTATAGGGAAACATCGCACACATAGCTACTACCCTAGAGTTTTAACTCAGGGCGGTCGAACTTTACATAACTATAGGTTGGGTTGAGGACTAAGCTTTGTAAAAATTTGTTGCTGAAACTATTATTTGAAATTAAACGGTGTAGTTTAAATGAATACCGAAAGCTCAAATGAGCAGAGAGCTTTCGGTAATTTATGAATCTAGTAGGCTTTCGAGCCGACTCTACTTGCAAGAGTTTATACTCATTGTAAGTGGAGTTTAATTTTTAGTTACCAGTACCAGATATGCTGAGTGCGTTAGCAGAAGCAACACCATCATTTGTGAAGGTGAAAGCGAAGGTTTCAGCAAAGCTGTTGTTGCCCAATGCGGTAGCGCCTGATTCAGCAGTAGCTAGGTTGCCGCTGATGACAACATCAACATCTACGTTCTTGTCGATATCGAGGGTTTCATCGATATCAATAACGATGTCTACGTCTTTGTCGATGTCGAAATCGCCATAACCGTAACCAAAGCCACCGCCAAGAACTTCTTCAGAGGTGATTTCTAAGTAGTTTAAGTCTGCAATAATCATTGATTTTCTCCTGAAATGATGTAAATCTTTTTAGCTTTTTTCGGCTAGCCAAGTTGTTTTTGGCTATGTACTAACTATAGTTGATTTACAGTGAAAGTCAATAGGTTTTTGAAAGTTTTTTTAATTAGATTTACTTATAGAAAAAAGATGAATTTAGCCAATAATAATCATGTTTAATAATTTGTTTTCTGCTCTAAAAAAGAACAGCAAAATATGGCATTGATCAATTTAATCAATACCAGCAAAAGCTTCTAGAAATTAGAACAATTTCTAGATATGTCAATTTTGTAATGCAAAATTTTATTTTTTAAAGACCAAAGCTAAAAAATAAGTTAGCTTTTTAGCGAAGCAAATAGGCATTTCAAATATTTTATATTTCTAAGAATCAACCCTAAAAAAGGGAGATTGTCAGCCATAAAAATATTTGACACTTAATTAGCTATTGGGTGTTGGTCAATGACAGACTTAAACCTGCTCTAGTAATTCCTCCTGCGATCGCATATTTGCGTCCGAGTCTAGGCGAGTGACTATTTTCATAGCGTTGATTTGTTGCTTTAACCAACCAGCAAATGATTCTGTAATGATTTTTTGGCGCAACTGTTCATCCAATTTGGGTTGAATGACTTCTTCCACCCAAATTAAATGCACTCCCTTGGGAGTCGTAATCGGTTTGAGAGCTTCTGGTGGTGTAGCAGCAAATACGGCGGCTGCAATCTCTGGACGAAAATCTTTTCGGTATCGAATTCCCTGGTATCCATAGGCACGGCGGACTTCTGGATCTGAGATATATAGACGAGCAATTTCTGGAAAATTGACTTCGCCTTCTTCTAGAGCATAAAAAAGCTCTAAAGCCAAATCTCGATCCTCTAAGACGACTTCATAAGTAACAGCACTGACATAATCTAGTTGACGTTCATAAAAGTGCTTTTCGAGTTGAGCAGAAAATAAATGATTTGCTAACTTCCGCGAAAGGACGTTGTTGTAGGCTAATTCTTCAAACTCATTTACAGACAGGTGGTGTTTTTCTAGCCATGTCCAGGTTTCTTTAGCTCTAACAAGCTTCTTGGCGAACCGTAAGTCATCTCCTTCTTGCTGTAATTCTTCTGGTGTGACTGTAATTCCTAGCTCTTGGGCGGTTTCGGCAATAATGCTTTGCGATGCTATTGCTTCCACTAGATCAGGTATCTGACAAGAGAGTTTGAGACTGTGAATGATATCTGAACTGGAAATGTTTAGATTATGGGGCATAACATGATATCTCCAATAATTAAGGGGATTGGGAATTGGGGATTAGAGAAACTCTTCCTCAGTCCCGATCGCTCTGAACTAAATCTCTAAACCGCCTTTTTGCAGTTTCTTGAACGGATCTAGAACAAAGTCAATCACGCGCCGTTGACGAATGATGACATCAGCATTTGCTGTCTGACCGGCACCTAATGGGATACGTTTGTTGCCATTTTCGACATACTGCTGATCTAAGGTGATTTCTAGCTCATAGATTTCGAGGTTCCCTTGGGGTGTTTGGCTTACTTTTGAGTCAGGAGAGATCCAAGTAACCTTCCCTTCGACAATGCCATATTCTTGGAAGGGATAGGCATCAAACTTGACCTTAACTGGCATTCCTACCTTCAAGAAACCACTATCTTGATTAGGCATACTTGCTCTGAGTACGAAGTCTGCATTTTGGGGTGCGACTTGGGCAATCCTTTGACCGGGTTGGACTACTGCTCCTGGTTTAGTGGTGGGTAATTCAAAAATCACCCCATTAATTGGCGATCGCACCACTCGTTGCTGCATTTGGAGTCTGATAGATAGAATCTGGCTCTTGGTCTGAGCAACTTCTGATTGCACTGCTGTTATTTGTGTTTGTAGGTCTTTTAGCTGTTCTTGATTTTTCATTACAGCCAGTTTGCCTGCCTGCATCACGCTTTTATAGCTACTTTGTTCCCCTTGCAGCCGGAGTTTTGCTTGTTCGATCTCAGACTCCAACGTATTGATAGTGACTTGATAACGATTTAGCTCTCCTGCTAACTGCAATTGTGCTTGTTTTATATCTGATAAAGACTTGTTGTAGAGTCGTTTGCTTTCTTGTTCTTCTTTTTTGAGTTGATCAATTTGGGTGGCAGAAACTGCACCATCCTGAACGAGCTTACTAAAGCGTTCAACTTGCTTAGAATCTATACTCAAACGAGTTTTAGCCGATTGCTGATCGTTGCGCGTGGTGTAAATCTGCTGCTCTGCTTGCTTAACTAATGCTTGTTTTTCTAACTTTTGGAGGTTATAGCTATTTAATTTGGCATCAAGGTCTTGCTGTGCCTGGTTTACTTGAGCCATTTTTTCTAATTCTTGGGATTTACTTTGTTGCTCCAAGAGGCTAGTTGACATCAGGAGTTGATTTTTGAGCAGTTCCAGTTGCGATTGCCGATTTTGTAGCCCTTGCAATTTGCTCTGGATTTGTTGCAACTCCGTTTCCAGGACATCAGAATCGAGTTCTACTAGAACCTGACCCGCTCTGACTGTATCTCCTTCTTTGACCCGAACCGCTTTGACACTCCCACCAGTCTGAGAGTCTAATTTTTGAGTTGCACCTTTAGGTTCTATCCGCCCTCTGGCGGTGCCAGTTTCATCTACGCGCGATAGAGTTGCCCAAGGCAAAAATAGACCAGCAAATACTATCAGTAGATACAACAAACCACGAGTCCAAATTCGAGGTAAGGCATCGAGCAATTCTTCAGTACCGTAGTACAAGTCTTGACTGTTACTTTCTGCCTCTGTCTCCTCGTTAACTTCTACAGGTTTCTCTTGCTGTGTGTAACTTTGATACTCATCCCGCTCATCTTGGGGAAGTGGGGATGATCTATTGGGATATGGCATAGTTTTATTTCCAATAAAGGTAGATGGAGTGAAAAAACAAAGTAGTCCCAAATCCTCAGTTCCTAGACTCAACCGGTTTGAGCAAGCTGTTGGTGATTCAGGTAGTAGTAATGACCTTTTTTGGCGATTAATTCGTCGTGGGTACCGCTTTCTACTAAAACGCCCTGGTCTAAAACTAAGATTAAGTCAGCGTTGCGGACTGTAGAGAGACGATGGGCAATGATTACACTTGTGCGTCCTTGAAGAATTGTTTTCAGGTTGTTTTGAATAATTCGTTCTGATTCGGAATCTAGATGGCTTGTAGCTTCATCAAACAGCAATAACCGAGGATTTCCGAGCAACGCACGGGCGATCGCTACGCGTTGGCGCTGTCCTCCAGAGAGCATACCGCCGCCTTCACCAATTTGGGATTCATAACCCATTGGTAGTTTTTGAATAAATTCATCGGCTCCGGCATATTTTGCTGCTTGGATAATTTCTTCTAAAGAGGCATCTGGATGAGCGATCGCAATGTTTTCGCGGATAGTCCCACCAAAGAGAAAAGTATCTTGGTCTACAACGCCGATTTGAGAACGGAGCGATCGCAACGCAACAGCAGTGATGTCATGATCATCAATCAATACTTTGCCATCTGTCGGTGGATATAAACCCAAAATCAACTTACTGAGGGTTGTTTTTCCAGAACCACTACGCCCCACCACTGCAACCATCTGTTCTGGCTGAATTTCAAAGTTGAGATTTTCTAGTACGTTAATCTCACTTTCTGGGTGATAGCGAAAGGTGACATTCTGAAAGCGAATATTACCGTTGAGCTTACCCAAAGTCTTCCGGGGCTTAGTTTCTAAGTCTTCTTCTGGTTCCGCCTCCAACACGTCATTAATGCGTTCAGTGGAAATCACAATTTCCTGTAATTGATTCCACAACATAGACAGCCGTTGGAAAGGACTCAAGACGTTACCCACCAACATATTGAAAGCAACTAATTGTCCAATAGTCAGGTCGCCATTAATTACCTGGGTTGCTCCATACCATAGCAATGCAGTATTGACAAAAGTTTGGATGACGCCACTAATAATTTGCAGGCGATTACCAATTATTTGAGCATTAAAGCCTTTTTTGACCAAATCATTCAGCAGTTCCTCCCAACGCCAGCGCACGGTCTGTTCAATTGCCAACGAACGGACGGTACGAATTCCACTCAGGGATTCAATGAGATAGCTTTTTTCTTGAGTACCAGCAGTAAAAATCTCTCTGGACATCCGGCGCAAAATACTTGTGCTAGCCAGCGCCAAGATAAAAAATGGCGGTACTGTACACAATACAAATAATGACATTCGCCAGCTATAGGAAAACATCAAGCTCAGATAAACCACCAATGTCAGCATATCCAGCAAGATAGAGAGTGTCTGACCAGTGAGAAAGCGCTGAATTTTCTGGTTTTCTTGGATGCGCGAGATGATATCCCCAACAAAACGCGACTCGAAATAGGAAAGGGGCAAACGGTAGGTATGTTTGATAAAACCTACGAGTAAGGAGACGCTAATGCGGTTAGCAGTATGAAATAGAAGATATTGCCGTAGAGCATTGACAGCGACACCAAACAACCCAAAAATAATCATCCCTAAACCAATGGCGTTTAAGGTTGTAACGCTACGCTGCACAAGTACTCTATCGAGCAAAAGCTGGGTGAATACTGGCGTTACCAATCCAAATAATTGGATTAATACTGAAGCTATAAATATTTCTACTAGTGCCCGATGGTGAGGTCTAATTAAGTCAAAAAACTTCCAGAAACTAATAGTTTCGTCTTTAGCATCTTTTAGGAGGGCTGTAGGTTGCAGTAACAAGGCATAACCACTCCAACCTTCTTGAAATTCAGCTTTTGTCAGACTGCGTTGACCAAGACCAGGGTCACATACAATCACCCGCTTTTTGGTGATTTCATAGACGACAATAAAATGTTTGCCTTCCCAGTGAGCAATTGCAGGTAAAGGTTGTTCTGCCAATTTATCAAGAGTCGCTTTCACCGGACGGGTGGAAAAACCCAGGTTTTCTGCTGTTGCTGCCATGGCCTTTAGGGATGCACCACTGCGGCTAACGTTGGTCATATCCCGGAGGCGATTGATACTAAAATGCTTGCCCCAATACTTACCAACCATCACCAAGCAAGCAGAGCCGCAATCGGCTGCGCTTTGTTGGGCATAAAAGGGATAGCTTTTAGTGAGGCGTTTCCACCAATGCCCCACTTGCACCTTTGGACTGGGAAAATAAAAATTTGATTTTTTTGGCTGTTGTTGTGACTGCTTCTCTCGTTGGGGAAAAGGAATTATTTTGGATTTTGGAGATTGGAAAGTTTTTTCCCTAGCTCCCAGTCCCAAGTCGCCAGTTCCCAGTCCCCAATCCCCAGTCCCCAGTCCCCAGTTTCCTAACTCCGGGAAGTATTGTAGTGCTGTTTGCCTCTGGTCGTTTTTCAGAATATAAGCAATCGTTGGTTGCGTTGCTTGCCAATCACCTTGTTCTGGTTGTGCAAAGATAGTGCCTGGTGTCAAAGAATGGCCTTGAGAATGCCGCAGTTGACCTCCATACAATAGCCACAGTTGCGAATCTTGGGATATTTGGGGACTGACAGAGCCAGGATCTAGTTGGTGTCGCTCAAACAGAGATAAAGCTCTGAGCATCCCTGGAACTTGTGATGTATGGCACGGTAATTGTGAGGTTTGGCGACATAACAACAGCAAATCCCAAAGTTCTGCACGGGCAAATAGGCGATCGCGAATGCTAGGATACTTCTCTATTAATATTTGCAATGCCTCTTGTCTGAAATAGCCAAGTTTTAAGCCTGTTGAAGCTCTGACTACATAAGGACTAAAGTTAGCTTCGGGAAACAGAGTCAATTCGCCAAAACAAGACCATGCATCAAAGGTAGTGATTAAATTCTCAGAGCTATCCAACAGTCTGACTTTACCTGTGAGGATAATGTAGATACCAGGATTAGTCTGTGCAGATTGCCAGAACTGCTTTGCTACTGGTGGCTCCACAATCTCCATTTCTGCCAGGAAGTTTTGTAATTCTCTTTCTGAAAGCTTTGCACCCAAGGTGTACAACAGCCTTTCACCCAGATGTTGCTCATAAAGCACTGGTGGCATTTTCTCTTCTCCGCAACAGAATTTAGTTATCAACCTGAATCAGATACAAAAGTTAATAAAAAATATTTTTGAATGCCGTAATTTCACTGAGGAAACCCTAAACCTCCTTAAAGTAATGTTGGGAGGAAAGAGCAGGGTAAAAACCTTCTCTTAAATACAAGGTATTTTTGTTTGGTGGACAGCCTTGCTCGTTGCACCAAGCCAAGTAATTGATGTGATCAATGTTGATGTGACAATCACTAATGTGAATGCCAAAGAATTGAGCTAAAGCTTTGTTTAGCTAGACTTAGGCAAACATCAACTAATTGCATCAACATACTCGACACCCTTATGATTCGCTCATTTTGACAATCAGCGGCGTCTGTAATTGATGATTAAGAGGATTTATCTTCAGATCAAAATTTGGTAGATGCAGCGATAGCTATGGAAATTCTTCCAGTTATCAATCACCAACTGTCAAAATTCTTTCCAGATATTGACTGCCAAGAGTTCGTCCTGGCTGAAGATTATTTTTCAGGCTCTTGAACAAGACCTAACTCGTAAATAGCCTTAAAATACCGATTTCAGGCATTCCTAATTTTTTAACAGCCTTGTCTTGACTAAAATGGTGTGACATAATTGTATAAATTGCATTGAGTCGTAAATTATGGGCAAAGTTAATCCATTGCAGTTGTGTGACCAAAGCCTGACAGCAAAAAAGCCACAACTACATATCTGGTTAGCCTTGTAGGGTTAATCAGAGATTTACACAATGTGCAATTAGTGCCCGGTGTTATTCCCCTAGGGTTTTGCGAGTCTAGGGGAGAGCCTCCGGGATAGCCTCAGTTTCAAGGGTGCAACCTCAATCACTCACTGAAAAACTAGCTTTGGGTAGGCTACAAGAATTAGAGGACTATAAAAATCCTAAAAGCACATCATAATTTTTAGAGATTTTACTAATCAGGAAAAATCTCACTTAAACAATACTTGTTTAAGTTGGCTTGCAAGATTCTACAGCGAATCTTTTGGCAGCCATGTCTATTATCTTTAGGGGAACATCTAGCAAGTCATTCAAGTTTATATCATACCTCCGGTAGTGTCATAAATGCAAGTGATTAAAAAAGATCTTCAAACATCATATTGACATCACTAGACATCATTAGTCTACACCGATCAACTTGGAATTGGAAGAATTTAGGACTTTCTTAATGTATTTTTTTTTTTAATCATCTAGTAGATAGTCTTTAACAGAAAAAATATATTTACAACCATTGATATATGAAACCTTTAAGCAGATATGCAGTGTAGCATGATGAAAGTGATGGTGGCAGATGTTGTCTGCTTAAGGCATATAGTAAGTTGTTTGAATTAGCAGTGAGGTTAAACACCTTAATAGTGTGATCAAGCACACACACTAGTAAAATACCACAACCATAGCACTTTCACCATGCGAGGATATAGCAGAAATGCATATTGCAGCTTGATATAAGTTGAAAAAAATTCCTCATATTTAAATGAGCCTATAGTTAAAAAAATGAAAATAAGTCGCAAGTTAGTTTTTTAAAACTCTAGGATTACGATGCGATCAAGTAAAGTACTAAATGCGTAGGAATACGATTTGATTCGGAAAACTTACTTGCGTAGAGAGGGAACTCTTAACAGGAAATAAGGGAATAAGTAAGTCGGCACGATAAAACGTATATATATTGAGTTTTGTTGAAAGTGTGGAATGGCCAATTTCTAAACTGTTTTTTGATTTTACATCTCGTCACAATTGTATGCAATTTGGCGATTCGTTAAGTGGGGCGATCGCTAAATCCTCTGGTTTGTCTTGCTCTGTGAAAGCAGTTTGTGTCATACTTACAGAAATTTCAATTACTAAATTCCGACTGACTTATAGTAGTATAAAATACTACTTGTGTAATGACTGATATTGAGGTCAAAAACTGACGAACAAAAGAAGGCAGGATTTAGGCTATAAGTAGTTGCGATCGCTTAACTCCGATAGAAGCATTTATAAGTTTGCAGGAAGATCAATTTTTCGCGGGATGGGATTCAGTAGTAGTAAAGTGAGTTTTGCAGGAGTATTTATGTCACAGTTGGAGCAAGCAGTGTCAGACACCTTTGTAGCCAAAGGCTTAGAAACTCTCCCCAATATTTTCGACCGAGTTGAGGCTCTAGCCAAAGACTTTGCCACCCGTGCAGGGGTACATGACAAAGATGGTTCCTTTCCCTTTGAGAATTTTACAGCTTTGCATGAGGCAGGATTACTCAGCCTCACCATTCCACATGAATTAGGTGGTCAGGGTTTGGGGTTGCCAACTATCTGTCGAGTGATTGAAGGGATAGCGCGTGGCGATGCTTCAACCGCGCTAGTACTGACAATGCACTATCTTCAACATGCTCATGCGGCTCGTAGTCGTCGCTGGCATCCAGAAGTATATAAGCGGCTGTGTCGTGAATCAATCGAAGGCATTGCCCTGCTCAATGCTGCCCGTGTTGAACCAGAGTTAGGAACGCCAGCTAGAGGCGGATTGCCTGCGACAATTGCCGAACGAACAATAGAGGGCTGGTGTTTAACAGGACATAAGCAGTACACCACGGGTAGTCCCATTCTTAGCTACTTTGTTGTTTGGGCACGGACAACTGAGGATGAACCACAAGTTGGAAGTTTTCTGGTTCCGCGCGATCTGCCAGGTTTGCGAATTGTTGAAACCTGGGATCACTTGGGGATGAGAGCGACAGGCAGCCACGATCTAATTTTAGAGAATGTATTAATTCCCTCAGAGTATGCTCTCAATATCAGCCCCATATCTGCGACGCCATCTTTTGATCCGCTGATTTCCACTTGGGGTAGTTTGACAGTAAGTGCTTTATATCTCGGTGTTGCTACTAGTGCGCGAGACTGGCTGGCTAAATATCTTTGGGAGCGATCGCCTTCTAATCTCAAAGAGCCACTGGCAACTCTGCCACGCTTCCAAACTGCTGTGGGTGAAATAGAAGCACTGTTGTTTGCTAACAATAGATTGATTTATAGTTTGGCTGAAGATATTGATAAAGGCGAGTATGAGCCTAATGTAGGTTTACAGGCACAAGCTGTTAAATATCTCACTACAACTAACTCAATTCGTGCTGTGGAGATTGCTTTAGAACTGACAGGTAATCCTGGTCTATTAAAAAGGAATCCTTTAGAACGACATTACCGTGACGTTCTGTGCAGCCGTATCCATACACCGCAAAATGATGTTATTTGCCAGTCTTTAGGGAAGTCGGTGCTGAAGGTAAAGTAGGTGGGGAGAGGGGGAGAAATAACTAATGCCCAATGCACAATTCCCAATATATATTTGGAATTATATCAAGGTTGGGTTGAAGAACAAAGCTTAATATTAAGCGTTAATTATTGGGTTTTATTTTGTTTAACTAATTTCACTATATTTATTTAGCTTTTAAAATCGATTTTAACTTCTGCTCTGCAATTAAGTGAGAAATCTATAGGAATCAGCTTTAATTTTTGATGAGTCCTATAGTACGGCACGACGTAAATCAACCATCCACTTTAACTCAATCAAATAGCAGTTTACATATTTCTTAGATTGATATATCCGTATTTGCTGCTTACATAGCTCACTCTGGCTATATTTCGCCCGATAAATGTATCAATCATGATTAACCTTTAATTAACTAAAATTTAACTCATGCATTAACTAATCATGTCATCTTCTTGACTATGGACATTCCGTTTATTCACTAAACTTTTAACTTGAAAAAGTAGTTATTTTTTGAGGTGAATTAGCGGAAATTCAATGTCCAACAAACTAGGAATTTTGTTATGAACAAGATGAACTTTAAGCTTAACAGCCTGACAGTATTAGGTCTAGTCTCAATAGTAACCGCCACATTTGGTCTATCAATATCTGCGGTTCATTCCCAAAGCGTCAGCACAGTTACGGTTGATGGTTCTAGCACCGTTTTCCCAATTACGGAAGCAGCAGCAGAAGACTTCCAAAAAGCGCAAAGCGGTAGAGTGAGAGTTACAGTAGGCGTTTCTGGTACTGGCGGCGGCTTCAAAAAGTTCTGTCGTGGCGAGACAGACATCTCTGGTGCATCTCGTCCCATCCTACAAAAAGAAATCGATGCTTGCAAAGCTGCGGGCATTCGTTATGTTGAACTACCAGTAGCTTATGATGCTTTAACAGTAGTGGTTCACCCCCAAAATTCCTGGGCAAAAAATCTCACAGTTGCCGAATTGAAGAAAATTTGGGAACCTGGGGCACAGGGTAAGGTCAACAACTGGAATCAGGTTCGTAACGGATTCCCCAATGCACCTCTGAAATTGTTTGGTCCTGGTGCAAACTCTGGAACCTTCGATTACTTTACCGAAGCTATTGTTGGCAAAGCCAAGTCTAGCCGGGGTGACTTTACTGCTAGCGAAGATGACAACGTACTTGTACAAGGTGTTAGCCGTGATAAGAACGCCCTTGGTTACTTTGGTTATGCCTATTACGCAGAAAATAAAAATAAACTCAAGGCAGTGCCAGTTAACGGCGTATTGCCTTCGGAAGCGACAGTGAAAAATGGTAGTTACAATCCACTATCTCGTCCCATTTTTATCTATGTTAGTTCCAAGTCTATTGACAAGCCACAAGTCAAGCAGTTTGTGCAATTTTACTTGCAAAATGCAGCTAAGTTTTCTCAAGAAGTAAAATACGTTGCTCTACCAGCGTCAGCATACACTACCGCCCAGAATCACTTCAATAAGAAGAGATATGGCACGATTTTTGGTGGTCAAGAATCAGTTGGGTTGAAAATTGAAGAATTATTAAGCCGTGAAGCCAGAGAATAAGCCTAATTGTGATTTTTGAACTAGTTCAAAATCTGCCATTCATCAAAGGGAGGTGTAGTACCTCTCTTTGTGTATTTAAATTCATCATACAAAAAGCGATCGCATCCCAGCATGAGTAGTGCAAAACAAACTCAACTTTCTCGAAAGCTAGTGCGTGATTTGCAAGAACGGGCAATTGAGTCTGTCTTGTTTCTAGCAGCACTTTCTTCTGTGGCAACTACATTAGCAATTCTTGGTATCTTATTTTACGAGTCAATTCTATTTTTTCAAAAAGTATCTTTATGGGAATTCCTTACAGATACTCAATGGACACCGTTATTTGATGATAAGCATTACGGTATTTTGCCCCTGATGACAGGAACATTAGTTACCACATTAGTTGCTTTATTAGTAGCAGTACCACTAGGTACAATTATTGCTGTTTACTTGAGTGAATTTGCTTCACCCATCCTTCGGGAAATTGTCAAGCCAGCTTTAGAATTGTTGGCGGGTATTCCCACGGTAGTTTACGGTTATTTTGCGCTCTTATTTCTCACACCCTTGTTGCAGGTAATTCTGCCAGATTTACCTGGTTTTAGTATGTTAAGTGCGGGACTCGTCATCGGTATTATGATTATTCCTTATGTCAGTTCCCTGAGCGAAGATGCCATGCGTACAGTACCCGCACATCTACGCGAGGCTTCTTATGCAATGGGGGCTACCCGCTTCCAGACAGCTTTGCGAGTCATATTACCAGCTTCTATTTCTGGCATCTCTGCGGCTTACATTTTGGGGATTTCTCGTGCGATCGGTGAAACGATGATAGTGGCTATTGCTGCGGGTGGACAACCAAACCTGACCCTTAACCCGATGGAACCAGCCGCTACAATGACAGCCTACATTGTATCGGTGAGTCTCGGCGACCTACCTCATGGCAGCCTGGAATATCAGACCATCTTTGCAGTTGGACTGACGTTAGTGCTAATGACTTTAGTCTTCAACATCATTGGTCATTTTCTCACCAAGCGCTATCGAGAAATTTATTGATATGACAACTCTTAATATTCAAGAAGTCCGTAAGACTATTAGTCGGAATAAGCGATCGCAATATATTTTCAACATTATTGGCATATTGTCAATGCTGTTTGGTATTGTCACATTACTGGCACTATTGTTTGATTTAATCACCGATGGTTTTCCACGTCTTTCGTGGCAATTTTTGACTTCGTTTCCTAGTCGCAGGGCGGAAGAAGCAGGTATTCTCTCAGCTTCGGTAGGAACGCTCTTGGTAATGTTTGTAACGTCTTTAGTAGCTATACCCATTGGTATAGCATCAGGTATTTACTTAGAAGAGTATGCCCGAAAAAATTGGTTGTCTGATGTAATTGAAATTAATGTCACCAACTTAGCTGGTGTTCCCTCGATTATTTACGGACTTTTGGCTTTGGGCGTGTTTGTTTATGGGTTCAACTTCGGCCGAAGCATTATTACTGCTGGCTTTACCTTGGCGTTATTGGTTTTACCAGTGGTGATCGTTTCTACTCGCGAGGCTTTACGTGCTATACCAAATAGTATCCGTGAAGCTGCCTATGCAACTGGGGCTTCTAAATGGCAAATGATTTGGGATCATATTTTGCCTTACTCAACAGGCACAATTCTCACTGGGATTATTGTTGCCTTGGCAAGAGCTATTGGTGAAACTGCACCCCTAATTACCATTGGTGCGCTGACATTTATAGCCTTCTTACCAGAACCACCAATTACTGGGCAGTTTCCCTACATCTCATTCTCTTGGTTACTCGCTCCGTTTACAGTTATGCCCATTCAAATGTTCGATTGGGTCTCTCGTCCCCAAGCTGAGTTTCAGGTGAATGCAGCAGCAGCAGGTATTGTTCTAATTGCCATTACTTTGGCTATGAACGCTGTAGCAATTTATATCCGCTATCGTTTACGCAAAAAAATCAAATGGTAGAAATTGCATCATCAACCTTAGAAAAATCCATCAAAGCTTCGGTCAATTATCTAAATTTCTACTACGGTGGAACAGTCCACGCTCTCAAAGACATTAATATGTCAGTGGGTGAAAAACAAGTAACGGCGCTGATTGGCCCTTCTGGATGTGGTAAAACCACTCTGTTACGTTGTTTTAATCGAATGCATGACCTCTATCCTGGAAATAGATATAAAGGGGAAATCACCCTTGAGCCAGATGGGATTAACCTGCTCAGTAATAAGGTTGACCCAATTGAGGTACGGATGCGGATTAGTATGGTGTTTCAAAGACCTAATCCCTTTCCTAAATCCATTTACGAAAATGTGGCTTATGGTTTGAAGGTGCGGGGTGAATCGAAACGTGCAGTCCTTGATGAAAAAGTAGAGAAAGCTTTGCATGAAGCAGCTTTGTGGAATGAAGTCAAGGATCGCTTGAATGATTTAGCTTTTAACCTTTCTGGTGGTCAACAGCAGCGATTGTGTATCGCCCGCGCTTTGGCGACTGACCCTGAGATTGTTCTATTTGATGAGCCGACATCAGCTTTAGACCCCATAGCTACCGCCAGCATTGAAGAGTTGATCGATCAATTAAAGGAAACGGTGACGATTTTGATTGTCACTCACAATATGCAGCAGGCCGCTCGTGTTTCTGATTACACCGCGTTTATGTATTTAGGTGAGTTGGTGGAATTTGATCGGACAGAAAAGATTTTTAATCACCCCTTGAAGCAACAAACGGCAGACTATGTGAATGGTCGTTTTGGATAAGAATATTTTATAGAAAACTCAAAGCTTGCTATATCTGGTTTCTCGCCCCTTCAAGCGATGTCTACGAGCGGGTAAGAGACTTCCAACTAAATAAAATATCCTATCGCGGTGTAGGCAGGGGGGCAGGGAGCAGGGAGCAGGGGGAGAAAGAAAAATATTATCTGAGTAAATTGGATAATTTATTTTCTGGAAGTCCCTAAAGCGATCGCATTTTGCGAAAATAGAGCAAGTTCAGCTAAGAATGATAATCACTTAAAAGTTGCGATAAAGCGCCTGCGATCGACAGGCGCTTTATTTTTTTATTTTCGTAGTAAATTTAATGATGATTAGAGTTTTTAAGTATCTAGTGAGTCTCTGAGGCTGAGGATATAACAAAAAATCTTAAAACGTAGACTATACAAGCATTTCAAACCCACATTCCGTACTTTGAACTTTCACAGATCCTACGATGGTAGTAAACTAGTACACTGTAGCGGAAGTTTGCCCTACCTTTATTTAACAAGGGGATTTTGCCCGTTCCGAGATTTAGTTGAACCCAGACATAGCTGCCAAAAACTGAAAATAGTTGTTGAATTTTACATATTCTTCTACATCATCTTGAATAACAAGCATCTAAAATTTAATTAATAAAGTTATTTTAGCTAAACATAATCGTCATTTTATAACAGTTGAGCCAATATTTTTAATTAAAAGAAAACACGGTATCTAAATATTATCAAAAATTTTCAACCTGAAATATAACAACAGAAAAATGGAATTAAAAATATCATGAGTGGTAAGGCATTTTTGAGCGACTAATCTTTTTCATGAGGAGGTACTAATCTAATGATTAAATTAAGTAGGCTTACAAAGCGCAACAATTATAACAACGAGATAAAATTTTGCTTTTTGAAATACCCTTTGCTTTTTATTGATAATATTTTTATCAATTTGTCAGAAAGGTTAAGTCATGAAAATATGACGATTCAGGGCAAGCAATCTTTCTACTTTCCCCCTTAACCAAGAGGTGTTAGTCAATGTGGAGAAGGTGGTAGAAAATGTCTGTAAAAAGTAAATTTTGGGACACGGCATTATATAAATATCTACTAACCACTTATCTGCTGGATGACTACTGTATAGCTACGTAATTTCCATGAATATCTCATTTTGGGAGTAACATAGTTAAACAGCATTGCTGATTTGTACTGTTTTACTAAATCAAGTTTTGTTTCACACGTTTTGGGAATATGAGTAAACTAATTCCAGCCATCAGAGTCAAAAACTTCAGCTTCTATTACGACACTCAAAAGATAGTTGAAGGCGTGTCAATGGATATTTACCAAAACCAAGTCACGGCAATTATTGGTTCTAGTGGTTGTGGTAAGTCTACTTTTCTTAAATCGTTAAATCGCATGACTGAATTAGAAGGAGATGTGAGGGTTGAAGGAAGAGTAGAATTTTACGGGCAAAGTATTTATGAGCGTCGTGTCAATATCAATCGTTTACGTCGCCAAGTGAGTATGGTTTTTCCCAAGCCAAATCTTTTTCCCATGAGCGTTTATGATAATGTAGCTTATGGCGTGAAATTAGTTGGATGGCATCCGAAAGTAGAATTAGATGGGATTGTTGAATCTGCCATTAAAGCTGCCGAACTTTGGGATGAAGTGAAAAATAAGCTGCACAAATCTGCTTTAGAACTTTCTGGTGGTCAACAACAAAGATTATGTATTGCTCGTGCTTTAGCAGTCAAACCGAATGTTTTGTTGATGGATGAACCTTGTTCAGGTCTTGATCCTGCTGGTAGTACGAAAATTGAGCATTTGATCCATAACTTACGCTCTGAGTTGACAATTGTGATTGTTACTCACAATTTGCAGCAAGTTACTCGCCTATCTGATTTTACGGCTTTCTTTTATAACAATGAAAATCGTATTACTCAAATGGTTGAATTTGGTACTACACATAAAATCTTTACTAACCCCGTGGATTGTCGCACTCGTGACTATGTTTTCGCCCGCGTTAGTTGAAGTATTTCTTAAATTCTAGCTATTCAGAGAGCTATGAAATAGTGCAAGCAGGCGGAAATGAGGAGTTAAATTTAATTTCCGCTTGCTTTGAGTTTTTTTGTGTTGGGCAATACGAACTGAACGTGAGTTCGATGAACCTCTCCCTCCCAGCCTCCCTCTCCGAAACGGAAAGGGAGGAGCAACGAAAAATTCAGCTTTTTGCTCCCCTCTCCGTGTCGGAGAGGGGTTGGGGGAGAGGTCAAATAAGACTTGTCGAACTCACGTTAACTGACGTTGACAGTATTTTTTTATACTATATACTTAAAGACAGGTATCTTTTTTAGACCACCTGAATCACAAGATGAAATGTCCTCTGTGCGAATCTACTTCATATTATAAAAATGGTCGTCACAATGACCAGCAGAATTACCTCTGCAAAAATTGTGGTAAACAATTCCTTGAGCCTGTATTTCCTCATTCCTTAAAAAGTGACTTGCTTGCTAACAGCAACGGGCACAGTAAAGTATCTATGGCTAAAGAGACGGAATTTTCTTTAGTGAAAAACCTAGTAGAAGAAAAAGTAGCAGAGAAAAGTCTTGGCTCTTTTAGTTTTATATTAGCTGAAAAACTGCTGCAAGCTATATTATCGCCTGATTGGCTAGAATCTGATATGTTCAGCCAATTGATCCTGAAAATTCAGCAAAAAAATGAAGTTAAACATCAGTTATAAACAGGAATATCTCTTCTACTTTTGGATGCAGAAAACTTAAAATTAGATATTAATTCTGAATTATTTTTAGCTTTTAGCTAGTGTTTGTCAGTATCCTCTCCAAGTTAAAATGGCATTTGCTAACTGGAGAAATCCCAGTATTGGTAAGCAAGATATTGAACTAAACCGTGGCTATCAACCTGACTTTTCACGTTATGTGGAAAAGTCCACAAAAAACCTAACCCCCTAACCCCCTTCCCGATGCGGGAAGGGGAAAATTCAAAGTCTCTCTCCTTTTAGGAGAGAGATTTAGAGAGAGGTTTTCCAGATGCCGTGAAAAGTCAGGGCTATCAACTTGTCCATGTGCCTGAAGGTAAAAATAGTGCTGATGCAAAAATGATTGCATTCGGTGCTTGTATTTTACGCTCTTATCCAACAGTTAAAGAAATATTAGTCTGTTCTAGCGATGGAATTTTAATTCACCTATGTAACGAACTCCAAAACCAAGGGTTGATTGTCTATTGGGTACGTAGACAAGGGCAAAGTTTGCATATAGAAAATCGTAATTCTGGCAAATTAACTCATTATTCATTATCAGTGGCAACAGAAGTTCCATCCTTGGAAAAAGTAAAAGTGGTTGATCCAATTCAAGATTTAATTAAAAGTGAACAGGAATTAATCAATGCTCAATTAAACAGGTTAGTAGATGTTGCAACGTTATTTCAAGAAAAATGTGATATTAATATTCAAGATAATTCGAGTTCACCAGAAAATGAGAAAGTCATTTCTGTCTTAGATAACTCTTTTACAGAATCTATTCCAGAAGCTAAAAAAGAAGATTTTGCGAAAGTTACTAATGGAAAAGCATTAGATAAAATACTATTAAAAGTTATTCAAGATATACAAAGAAAATCTCCTAAAACTAAATTATCTGTGTCTATGCTAGGCTCAGAGTTACGGAAAATTACCGGAGAATCACCCAATTCAATTATTAAAAAATTAAACTTAGGTTCTAGTTTTCTTAAATATCTAAAATCGTCTTCCACATTTACATTAAAAGCAAATGGCAAGGAATATGAGGTAACAGCACTACCCTGCGAGTAAATACTTTCTTGATGTCTACTTACAACCTGAGCCTGTAATTCAGTATTATGTAAAAAGATGTAAAGAAATGTAAATAATACGATGCAAGATAAAGTCGTTGTTATTGTCGGTGCTACTGGTGGTATTGGTTCAGCTTTAACACACAAACTTGCGCCTACCGGAGTCCGGTTGGTACTGGCTGCGAGAGATGCGGTTCGTTTAACAACACTGGCAAATGATTTACCAGGGCAAGTTTTGACCGTTCCCACTGATATTACTGATCCCCAACAGGTAGATACTTTGATAGAAAAGACCATCGCTGAGTTTGGTCAAATCGATATTTTAGTGAATGCAGCTGGTGCTGGTATACTCAAGCCCTACAACAGCCTGGAACCCGCTGATTTAGACAAGATGTTAGATGTCAACTTAAAAGGCAGTTTTTACACCACTCAGGCGGCTGCTGAAGAGATGCAAAAGCGCAAGTCTGGTCACATCTGTAATGTGGTAGGAATTTTGGGCAAGCATTCGATGGGGATGGCAGCAGCTTATTCTGCTTCTAAGTTTGGTGTTGTCGGTTTTAGCAAGTGCATGGCAGAGGAACTCAAGCGTTTTGGTATCAAGTTCACGCTATTCTACTTTGGTGGGGTAGATTCTCCTTTTTGGGATAACGTCAACCTAAAAGTAGACCGGAAAAAAATGCTCAGTGCTGAAACTGCTGCCAATGCTATTTTCTTTGCCATTTCTGCCGAACCGCAAGCTGTGCCAATGGAAATTAACATTCAATCTGATAGTCATCTGTTCTTTTAAAGGGGGAGTGCGCCTACATATTTCTTGCTTAGGAAAGACGTGAAAATCTAGCAAAAAAGGCAAAATTTACAGATATATAAACTTTTATGCTGGATTTTCAGTATCTATGAAAATTGATCACGTTCATTTCTATGTAGAAGATGCCAAAGTATGGCGGGATTGGTTTGTACACCATCTTGGTTTTCAACCAGTAACCGATCGCAGCAATTCATTTCACACTTGTACAGAAGTGGTGCAAAATGGCGCTGTATGCTTTTTTCTATCTTCACCACTGTTACCTACAAGTCCGGTAGCTGAGTTTCTGCGTCAATATCCACCTGGTGTGGCAGATGTCGCTTTTGCTGTGGAAGATGTAGAAGCTGCGATCGCACTAGCTCAAAAACACGGTGCTACAATCCTACAACCCGTCCAGGAACGCCAGGTGGGTACGGCATTCCTCAAATGTGGCAAAATTGCCGCCTGGGGTGGACTCACTCATACGTTGATAGAAAGGTCATTAGTTTTTGACAAAGGACAAAAGACAAATGACAACACTTTTACCGCCATAGATCACGTAGTGCTGAATGTGGCAGTTGGTGAATTAGAGCGTGCTGTGGCTTGGTACGAAAACATCCTAGATTTTCAACCACAGCAAGCATTTAAAATTAAAACCAATCGTTCAGCTTTACACAGCCAGGTGATGATTTCGCGTAACGGTAGCGTCCAATTGCCAATTAATGAACCGGCTTCCAGAAATTCTCAAATTCAGGAGTTTCTAGATGTCAACCGGGGCCCAGGAATTCAGCATATTGCTTTGCGGACAACTAATCTTGTAAGTGCGATCGCTAAATTTCGTGCCAGTGGTTTATCCTTACTCTCAGTTCCCCAAACCTACTATTCACAGCTGAAACAGCGTCCAGGACTGACACTATCACCTCTAGAACTGGAAGCGATCGCCCAACAAGAAATTCTCGTAGACTGGCAAGAATATACTCCCCTAGAGGGACGAAATCCCGCACCCTTATTACTGCAAATTTTTACTCAGCCAATTTTTGAGCAGCCGACATTTTTCTTTGAGTTTATTGAGCGTCGTTTCCAAGCTCAAGGTTTTGGGGAAGGAAACTTTCGCGCCTTATTTGAAGCCATTGAAAGCGAACAAATCAAACGCGGGACTTTGCAATAACGACTTCTAAGCTAAAAATATTCAATTTGTATAACCGAATGAAACATAACTCTAGTGGGGTGTACATCTTATACTAATTCACGATTTGCTAACGCCCCGCTCCGCTAACGCAATTAAAAAACTTAGATACAGCAAAGCTTTCAGAGGTTACATTTGTATCAGATTCTTCGTGAAATGGTATTACCATTGGTGTCAAGTTAAGGCTGATATCAAGTCCGGTTAATTTAGTTATGATTACCGAATCTATGCAGAAACCCAAAAACTCCTCCCCTGCTCCCCTGCTCAAGAGCAGGCTTTGAGAGGTGTGGTGAGAAATCCGGGCTTCCTCTGTGACTCTCCACCCCCCTTCTGCTGCCTTAATGATAAGTCTTTAACCGGACATGATATGACACACTGCCTCTTTCCTTCTGCCTCCTGCCTTCTCTTGTAAATCAGTTGAGAGGGTCGAAACGATTTACTATAATTGATACTCCAATCATTGGCAATCCTATAAGGAAGCAAATTAACCATTGATTTAAATTCAGTGGCGCAGTAGAAAATAAGCTATTCATTAAGTTCCACTGACTAAAAATAATCTGCAAAACTATTGTAGTAGCAATACCAATTCCCATTGCTGAGGCATCACTAAATGTCTGCCTGACTCCCCGAATCGTATTAACTAGAGCCATTCCTAATTGACTAATACTTAAAAGATAAAAAATTCTCCCGGCGACTAAAGCCTGAATTGCCATTGTTCGGGCTAAATCGATATTTCCTGTAGTTTGTCGTATCCATTCAAATACACCAAAAATCAAAATCCAGTTAAAGAGAGAAACTGTCAGAATCCGCTTGACTAAACTTTTAGAAAGTAACGGTTCGCGGGGGCTGCGGGGTGATTGTTCCATTACCCGTTCAGACTTTGGCTCAAAGGCTAAGGGTACTGTCATGGCAATAGAATTAACCATATTCAGCCACAAAACTTGTAAAGATAAAATGGGCAATTCTCTGGCAAATAAAACACTAATCAAAATCGTCATCGATTCGCCACCATTAACCGGTAGAATGAAGGCGATCGCTTTGAGCAAATTTCGATAAACAGTCCGCCCTTCCTCGACAGCAGCTTCTATTGAGGCGAAGTTATCATCAGTCAAAATCATATCTGAGGCTTCTTTGGCTACCTCTGTACCAGCACCTCCCATTGCAATACCAATATCTGCTTGTTTTAGGGCTGGTGCATCATTGACACCATCCCCAGTCATGGCAACAACCTCTCCTTTAGCTTGGAGGGCTTCAACAATGCGAAGTTTCTGTTCGGGAGCAACACGGGCAAATACTGCCCCATCTTCTATCGCTGTAGCCAGTTCTGATTGATCCATTTGAGCCAGTTCATTGCCTGTAAAAGCTAGAACTTCACCATTTTTATTGAAGCCCATACTTTGAGCGATCGCTCTTGCAGTTACAGCATGATCGCCTGTAATCATTTTGACTTGAATCCCAGCATTTTGACAGGCTTCTACAGCCTTGATAGCCTCGCTTCTGGGTGGATCAATCATCCCTTGCAATCCCAAGAAAACCAAATCCTTTTCGATATCTGCATGATCGAGTGAATCTTGAGTATGGGATACAGATTTATTCGCAAAAGCTAGCACCCGTAACCCAAGATTCGCCATCACATCAACTTCTTGATGTATGGTTTCTGCATTTACAGGGGTAAGGTTTCCCTCAGCATTTAACATCTGCTGACAACGTTTCAGAATTGCCTCTACCGAACCTTTAACGTAAATAGTTTTAACTCGTGAAGAATTTTCTCTACTCCCATCTTCATGCAAAGTTGCCATATATTGAAACTCAGATTCAAATGGGATGACATCCAGCCTGGGCATTTGGGCTTCTAAGTTATTGCGATTCAGTCCAACTTTATCAGCAACGGCGATCAATGCTCCCTCTGTCGGATCTCCAAAAACCTGCCATTGTCCTTCCTTTTGTTCTAGATAGGAGTCATTGCATAACAAACCGGCTTTGAGACATTCTGCTAAAGCTGGAAGATTCTGCCAATCTATTGGCTGTTCATCTAATAAAATTTCTCCTTCAGGTGCATATCCCGTACCAGTAGCCGTATATTGTTCACCGCCTACATAAATTGCTTGTACAGTCATCTGGTTTTCGGTTAGCGTACCAGTTTTGTCAGAGCAGATAACTGTAGCACCGCCAAGAGTTTCCACCGCTGGCAATTTCCGAACGATCGCATTTCGCCGCGCCATCCGCGAAACCCCGATTGCTAGTGTCACAGTTACTACAGCTGGCAATCCTTCAGGAATCGCACTCACAGCAAAGGCAACAGCCGCTTCAAACATTTCTGCCCAGGTATTGCCGTATGCCAGCCCAACTGCAAATGTCAACGCTGCGATGCCGAGAATGATGTACAGCAAGGTGCGGCTAAATTTATCAAATTTTCGAGTTAAGGGAGTTTTCAGACTCGTTCCTTGCTCAATGAGTTGGGAAATGCGTCCGGTTTCCGTGGCTTCTCCAATGGCCACCACAATCCCACTACCAGTACCAAAGGTGACAAAGCTACCAGCATAAGCCATATTGAGGCGTTCAGCTAGGGCTGTATCTGCATTCAATGGTTGTGTATTTTTTTCCGTAGCGACTGACTCACCCGTAAGTGCTGATTCATTCACTTGCAGATTTCGGGATTTGATCAAACGCAAATCCGCTGGTACTTTATCGCCAGAAGTCAGTAGTACCAAATCCCCTGGTACTAACTCCATTGAGGGAACTTGTACCTTTTGGCCGTTGCGAAGGATAGTTGCATTGGTTTGTACTGAAGAAGCTAAGGCTGCGATCGCACTTTCGGCTTTCGATTCTTGAATAAAACCAATAATCGCGTTAATTAGGGTTACACCCCAAATTACCCCAGCATTTACCCACTGTCCGATTAAGGCTTTGATTGCACCCGCAATCAGCAAAATGTACAATAACGGCTGGTTAAATTGCAACAAAAACCTTAATACTGGGCTAGTTCCACGTTTACCCTTAAGTTCATTAGTACCAAAACGTTCTTGCCGTTTCACCACCTCATCTGAAGTTAAACCTGTTTCTAAATTTGCGTCTAAATGTTGAGCTACCTTCTGTGCCGGTAGATTGTGCCATTCACGTGGCTGCATAATTTTTTCAGATGTTGCTGTCATTTTGTTTGCGCCAAAATTGACTATTAGCTGATCAGCAAAATTATGATAAATAAATGTGATGCAAATGTGAGCAAAATGCTGTGTTGCTCATTTACAGTATTTTAGCGGATATCATAGAACCCAGAAATGTTGAATGCTGATACAAAACTTTACATAGATAGTTACACTAACTCTAAAAAGGCTAAATTAGTCAACATAACATCATCTCCTCAAACCAATGAACATAGCTGATTTTCTGACACATACAAGATTGCAAATAGCGGAATTTATCTAATAGTGTATGTCCCCATTGTGCGGGAATAGATAAAAGCTGTAAAATCAGATAAGCTATTAAACTAACGTAAATTTGTATGGTGATACCGTTGACGTTTTTGGTAATTAATTTGTCAAGTTTTAAGTGCATCTTTAAAAAACTTCCACAAGAGTTCAACTCCCCAACGTAATCGATAAATATCCCTAATTTCATCATCATTAACAGCTGCATCTCCCGACTTTGGTAAATTAGTCACTAAGCGGAACTCAGTTTTCGTTTCTAAATCACAAAAAATTAATGACTCTATAGGCAATAGCCTCATCAGATGCACCTACTTTGACTAATCCAGTTGCATCCTCAAATTCTAGTAACGAAATTGTTTTTTAATCCGCAAAACAAAATATTTGTTTTCTTGTACCAATTCTTGAATGAATTTTAATCCCGCAAAGCCTCTATCCATTACCCCCTACAGCATTAGTTGGGAGACTAGACATCATCTTGGAACCAAATTTATAATCATGATCATGTCCAAAATTGATCAAGTTATCTTCTGGGCTACCTGTAGCTAAATTCAAAGAACTAAAAAGTTTGACTTGATGATGACCCAAAACCCATAACAATTTACTTGTCAGGGTAATAATTGTTGAATCAATAGGACAAATAGCATATTTATCGTGTAATTTTTTTGTGAATTTTCTTCTGTACTAATTCATTTAATTTTTGGTAAATTCCTTGAAATTGTTTTTGGCTTCGATGTAAATTTGCTTTAGAAAAAGTAGAAATATCTACCTCAAATCCTGTATTGTTTAATCTCTTAAATAAATCTCGCATACTTGTTAAGCTATTATCCAGAGCATAGGATAGCCAGCACTCAAAGAATAGACGACTATTCAATACTGGATAATCATTTTTTGGCAGGCTTTTCAAGATATCTTTGACAATTTTGGGAAATGAATTTATAATCACAATCAAACTAATATAGTTTAAGCCTTCGCCCAAAAATACCATATTTTGGGCTATTTTTATCGGATTTTTCTTACCGTTCAACACTTCTGCATAGAACCCCATTAATTTTGCAAGGTTTGTAGTAAGCACTTAAGTGCTTAAAAATTCAGGACTAAAGTCCTTACTACAAACTTTTATAACCCTTCAGAACTAATTGGACAGACCACTAGTACAGCACGGCGGAAATAAACCACCCATTCCCAATCAACAAAACCCTTACGCTGTCTTCATTTTTAATTTTTAATTTTTAATTTTTAATTCCGCCTTGCGGTACTAGTACTAGTTTTGCGTAAATAAACCACCCATCTGAAATGTCTAAAATTTTTACGCAATTGTAATTACAAATTACATAGCTTGCTTCTCGCCCTTAGCGAGTATTACGAATTACGAATTACGAATTACGTAACTTAGTCCCGCACCTTTTACAAAAACCAGCATCTAGATCATGAAAAGCCAAACCACAACCTGAACAAACTGTTTCTACCTGATTAGCAGTTTTTACAACTCGCTTAATTAAATCCCCTATTTGCCAAGGAATCAGAGCAATTCCCGTAAAAATCATTAATACAGTTAGCAAACGCCCTAATTCCGAAATTGGAGTAACATCGCCAAATCCAACAGTTGTCATTGTGACAACAGAAAAATAGAATGCATCCAAAAATGTACCATAATTTTGAGGATTAACTGGATGCTCGACTTGATAAATTAAGCCAGAGTAAATAAAAACAATTGCAAATAATGTAAATAATATTCGCGCAAAAATCATTCCATCTTCGGTGCTGACACTGGCGAATAAAAATTTCCGATCAATAAATCTGATTAATCGTAAAATCCGAAACCATCGGAGTAGGCGGATAAAGCTGATATCTACCATTCCGAGAAAAAATGGCAAAATCGCCAATAAGTCAATAATCGAATAAAAGCTAAAAATATACTTAATTTTGTTTTCTGCACTCCACAGCCGGAGTGAATATTCCACTGCGAAGATGATGACGATCGCAATATCAGCTACATTTAACTGAAACCGCATATCATCAGGAATATTATATGTTTCTACCACAAAAATTCCTGATGATATTAGCACCAAAGAGGCAAGTGTTAAATTAATCGCTTTACCTATTGGTGTTTCCAGGTCTTTTAAGTAAAAATCTGTTTCTTGTCTGCTCAGTAACATATTCGACCATTAATACATCTTAATTCCCAGTTATAACATTAGAAATACGATATTATTAACCATTATCCTTATGTTAACCCCAGCTTATATGAACCCAGAATATTTTATGCGTTTAGCATTGGCAGAAGCAAAAGAAGGCGATGCGCCTTATGGTGCAGTGATTGTTAAAGATAACGAAGTTGTTGCCGTGGCTCATAATACTGTGAGGAGAGACAACGATCCATCAGCCCATGCGGAAATCAACGTTATTCGTAGTTTAACAGCTAAACTTAAAAACCCCTCTTTAGAAGGTTATAGGATATATACAACTGGCGAACCTTGTCCGATGTGTGCAACAGCTTGTATTTGGAGTGGTTTATCAGAAATTGTCTATGGTGCTTCAATTGAAGATTTAGTTAGCGTAAATCAATCACAAATTAGTATATCTTGTGAAGAAGTAATTGCTAAGTCATTTAGGAACATCAAAGTCACAAAAGGAGTTTTAAAAAACGAATGTTTGGAGTTATTTAAATAAATCTGCAAATAAATAACTTACATTAACAATTACAAGATAATGTATTGTTACGGCTTCTGTAACGCACTGAAAAACCCAAAATGACGCTGTAGTTTAAGCGTTAACACACACTAAAGTTATATAAATTACGAATTACGAATTATTTAACTTAGCTCATTCAAATAGGATAAATAGGTATTTGCCCAAATTGCAGCTTGAGTGCGATCGCGCAAATTTAATCTGTTTAAAATATTCGTAACATGATTTTTTACCGTACCCTCAGAAATGTAGAGTTCCTGAGCAATTTCTCGGTTACTAGCCCCTGTAGCAATTAGTCGCAAAACTTCTTTTTCTCTAGGGGTAAGTTCAGCTAAACTAGATGGTACAGGCGGTGACTGGGTTGATGTACCATTAGAAAACTGAGTCAATAGCTTTTTAACTATACCTGGGCCTAATTGAGTATATCCTTTGTAAACTGCACGAATCGCAACAGCTAATTCCTCTGAGGGTGTATCTTTCAATAAATAACCCATTGCCCCATTTTGCAATGCGGCTGATACATATTCATCATCATCAAAAGTCGTCAGTACTAAAATTTTAGTTTTGGCAAAACGTTTTTGAATCTCCCGCGTGGCTGCAACTCCATCCATAATCGGCATTCTGATATCTAGTAATATTACATCTGGCTGAAATTCTGCAACCAAATTAATCGCCTGTTCACCATTTTCTGCTTCTCCCACTATCTCTAAATCTGCTTCTAATTCTAATAAAGCTCTTAATCCTTGACGAATTAAACTTTGGTCATCTACCAGCAACACTTTAATCATCATGTCAACCTCGTTAAGGGAATATCAACTGTAATTTTGCAACCAGAACCAAGAGCGCTATTAATATTAAACTCACCTCCAATTGCTAAAGTGCGATCGCGCATACTATGAAGCCCAAAACCAGTAGTATTTTGTCTGACATCAAAACCTCTACCATTATCCTCAATTGTCAATCGTAAACTTCCTCTTGTCGTAGTGAGTTCCAATCTAACCTCAGTCGCATAAGCATATTTAGAGATATTTGTAAAAGATTCTTGAGTAATCCGATAAATAGCAGTATTGATTTCAGGCGGCAGAGAATATTCAATGTTTATTTGATAAATTGGTAAAATGCCATTAGAGCGATGAAAATTTTCTGAGAGGCTAGCGATCGCACGCTCTAAAGACTGTTCTTGTAAGGGATTAGAACGCATAGTAGAAACAGATTGGCGGACATCATTTAGTGCTTTTGAGCCTAATTCCTTTGCTGTTGCCAGAAATGTTTCAGCTTTCCCTGGGTTAGATTGCCATAATTTTAACGCAGTCTCTAATTGTAGATTTAAAGCAGTTAGAGAGTGTCCTAATGAATCATGAATTTCACGAGCAATACGGTTACGTTCTTCTAAGGTAGCTTGATTTTCAATTCTTAGGGCATATTGACGGAGTTTTTCGTTAGCGATCGCTAGCTTTTCTCGACTGTGCCGTTCAGATAATACTGCATTCATCATCAACAACACAAAAACTAAACTTAAGCCAAATACCAGCGACCAATTCAAGCTCAGAAATCGAAATCGTTCTTGCGCCTGGGGTGATGCTTGAAAACTGAATAGCTGGTATTTTAGTTGTGTTGTAACTAGAAATAATGTAAATGATAAAGCTGTAACGAATAAACGCCCAGGCAACTGGAAAATTAGACAGCTACGAGTAACTAAAATTATGTAGAGAAAGGGGAAAAGGCGTGCAAATCTCTCGCCAAAAAGCCCAATCACTAAAATTAATAAAATTTCAATTACTGTGTAAAATATCTTAGCTTTCTGGCTATTTCTGGGTAATTTTAAGCCCATTAAGGCAAAAACAATCAGACTATAAATTGACAGTTCTGGCAATATGCTACAAACTGACAAGTCTGGAAATACACCACAAATTGATAGTTCTGGAAGTCTAGGACGAGAACGCCGTAATGGAGGTGGTATAACTGCTATCAAAGCAGTAATTGCCAGTAGTGTCCACTCCAGATAAAGTAGAGACGGAAAAGGGTGTTTTTTAATTTGAATTGGAGGACTCATTAATCGCCTTGCTCCAGTTATAAGTTATAAGTTAGAAGTTCTGAAGAATTGAGCAGCAGCGGAAGCCACTTTAGCTTTTCGCGGAATGAGTAATTAAGAGTAATTGACAGGTGAAACCCATTAATTAATAAGCTAAATAATGACTTAATAAATTAATCATAATCAAAATCTTCATTATTCCTAACTACTAACTCCTAACTATTTATTGTCAATCATCTTTGTGAAAATTCAATCATGACTAAAGTCATGGGTATAACCATGACTTTCTCCTCATGTAACTACTGAAGATAAGTTCTTATGATGGTGGCATCCAACCAGGAAAAACCCACAAGAAAAGTAATGAAACTCAAAGCATTATCGCTAGTCGCTGGAGCGATCGCTCTAACTTTAACTGCAACCTCATTTGCTGTTAACGCCCAAACAGCCTCTCCTTTATCCCTGCAACTCGCACAAACTCCACAAAAAGAAAGGGGCCCTTGGAAAGAATTGGGTCTAACAGATGCCCAAAAAACCCAAATCCAGGCAATTCGCCGCGATAGCCGCACCAAATTTGAAGCAGTTTTGACCCCAGAACAAAAAGCTAAGTTAGAGGCGGCGAAACAAGCACGTCAGGCTCAACGGCAAGCAGGTCAAGGTCAACGGCAACCCGGTCAACGTCGAGGAAAGGGTGGTTTTGCTGAATTAAATCTGACTGAAGCACAGAAAACCCAAATGCGACAAATC
The DNA here is from genome assembly GCF_014023275.1 of Nostoc edaphicum CCNP1411. Lineage (NCBI taxonomy): Bacteria > Bacillati > Cyanobacteriota > Cyanophyceae > Nostocales > Nostocaceae > Nostoc > Nostoc edaphicum. Next base: position 1,719,654 of record NZ_CP054698.1, on the reverse strand, counting down.
CGCGAGTCTGAAAAACAACAGATTCAAGCAGTCTTCACCCCAGAACAGCGCCAAAAACTAGAGCAATTCCGTCAAAATGCTCCTTCCCGCCGTCAACAAGGCAATCCTCAATAATTATCTTTCAAAAAATAGTTAATAAATCTGGGGTGGGCAGTGCCGCCCATCTCATCCCAAGATAGATTATGATGCAATCCTTTGCCGCTTCCTCAAATCCCGCTCCTCGTCTGCAACAGGTTTTAGATTTACTCGATCGCATTGCTGAAGCACAGGGGCGAGATGTTCCCCAAATTGTGGAAATAGCGAAATTGTCTGTCCTTCCGACTGGCACTTTTGGCAGAACTTGGGCAGACTTCCTCAATGAACATAATTTAAAACCCTTCACTACAGGTAGCCGCCGTAAACAACTCCATGACGGGGTTCATGTCCTCACAGGCTATAGTACAGACTTCATTGGTGAAGCAGAAGTACAAGCATTTTTATTAGGAACCAAATTTAGCATAACTAACTTGTTGCTGGGGTTAGGACTGTTGCGAGTTATCCATAAAAATTTAAATTATCAACAAAAATTTACCTGGGACAGACTTTGGCAAGCATACCAGCGCGGTTGTCACTCTAACTTTGACCCAGATACTTGGCAACCAGAATTACTCTGGCACTTACCCTTAACTGATATCCAGACATTGTTTGCCATAGTCAAAAATTAACAGACTTCTTGCAGAAGATGGGAAAGGGGAAAAACTTCATCTCCTTTCCCTTTCCCTATTTATTCCCATGTCCAATTTAGTAGACTTTCAAGATAGTTTTGAGTTATGAGTTAATCAAAACTCCTAGCTTGATTAAAATGTCCAAAGAATTCGCAATTGGTAGTAAAGTCCGTGTTGTGGCACTACCAGCCTATGTCAAAACTGCTGAACCTATGCCCATGCTGCGCCCACCCAATGTAATTCACATTGGCGAAGAGGGTATAGTCATTGACCGCAGACCCGGTGGATATTGGGGTATTCGCTTTGCGAGGGGGGCCTTTCTCCTTGATAGTCAATACATCGAAAGCACAGATACCCCTCCCGAATCTCACTTAGAATAAGATTTCTCGCAACCAAGAATTGTAAACTTGTGTAAAGTTGTGATTTTGGTTTGCACCATGATTTCCCGCCGCACTTTTTTAAGCATATTATTTGCCAGCTGTATTTCTGTCATCAGCTGGCTGAATTTTACCCCTGTTGCTGATGCTCTTGGTGGTAAACTTCCGGCAATTAATCAACCTGCACCAGAGTTTACTTTGCCAACCAACACAGGTGATGGCAAAATATCCCTCTCTGATTTACGCGGTAAGTGGCTAGTACTCTACTTTTATCCTAAAGACTTCACCTCTGGTTGTACTATAGAGGCTCGTCGTTTTCAGCAAGACTTACCCCAATACCTCGAAAAAAATGCCCAAATTATTGGCGTAAGTGCTGATGACATTGATTCTCACGCAAAATTTTGTGATTCAGAGGGACTAAAATTTCCCCTGTTGGCTGACACTGATGGTTCAGTGAGTAAAGCTTATGGTTCGTGGCTTGGCTTTTTATCTATGCGCCACAGTTTTATCATCGATCCTCAAGGTGTCTTGCGCGAGACTTTTGTCAAAGTCAACCCAACCATTCACAGTTCAGAAGTGCTGGCACGACTAGAAAAATTACAGTCCGCAGCTTCTTAGACCTAAATTAACAAGACTTGGGACTTCAGCCCGAATCGGTACTAAGTTAAGATGTAGCCCTCCTAGCTGCCGCCTCCAGTGGCTTGACCGAGGCAAAGCCTCTCAGAAGATATTCCCAGCCTTTGGGCTGGGAACGAGGCGATAAAAGCTTTTGGGCTTTTCTTAGTACGGCTGCCAAATTTAAAGCGTCAATCTAAAACCCCCGAATGTCGCATCTACAATGCTATTACCGAGAAGTTTAACTTCAAGTCCTCCAATGACTGTGGTTATATCTGCCTCAGATAGTTCCCATTGTTCAACTTGATTTTTAGGTTGCAAGTCAGTAATTTTGATTCGGGACATACTTTTTCCCTGATATTTTTGAAAGTCTAGGAAAATTTTCGTCCGATTGCTTGCCAACCTCATCAACCAAAAGTTATAAAGCTTAGTGTTTACAAGCTTTTTAAACAGACATTATAGTGGTTCTCGACAAGCGTGAAGTACAATTTTGACCTCTCTCCAAACCTCTCTCCTAAAAGGAGAGAGGCTTTGAATTTTTCCCCCTTCCCGCGACGAGTTGGGGGTTAGGGGGTTAGGTCTATTTGCATACCTGTACCTCACCTGATTGAAAATGGCTATAATCTCATTAATCTCATTTTTCTATTCCTTTAACGCACAATAAACCCATATTTTTTGAGTACATTTTTAGCTTGGCTGTCAGATAGAAACTGGACAAATTCCTTGGCGGCAGAAGCATTTTTGCTACTTTTAATTATTGCTACTGGATAGACAATTGGTGAGTGAAACTTATCATCCGCAGCGACTACTACTTTTACTTTGTTGGAAATTCTAGCATCAGTAGCATAAACTAAACCCGCTTCGGCGTTACCACTTTCTACAGCTGCCAAAACTTGACGCACATTGTTAGCAAAGACCAATTTTGACTTAACCCGATCGTAAAGGTTCAATTTCTTTAAGACTTGCTCACCATATTGACCGGCGGGCACACTTCTAGGTTCACCGATCGCAATTTTTCTAATCTTACTGTCTGTTAAATTGTAGAAGCTACTAATGCCAACAACATCCTGAGCCACAATCAAGACTAGACGGTTATTTGCCAGGTTAGTACGGCTACCTGGTAGCAACAGTCCTTTTTCTTCCAAAGCATCCACTTGTCTTTTAGCAGCAGAAATAAAGATATCCGCTGGCGCACCTTGCTCAATTTGTTGCTGCAAGGCACCAGAAGCCCCAAAGTTATAAGTAATATTGATATTTGATTTACTTTGTTGGTACAAAGGCTTAATTTCTTCTAGTGCATCTTTTAAACTGGCGGCTGCGGACACAAGTATGCTGGTGTTCGACTGTGCTATTACAGGAGAAGGAGTAAATAATGGTAAACCAATTGCTAGCAGCAAGCCAGCAACCGCTACACCCAGAAAGCCAAAAATTTGTCTTCTTTTCATGAAAAAGGCGTTTAAGAGGTTTCTTGCATAAAATTGATGTTAGGTAAAATAGTAGCAAATATACCAACTTTTAACCAACTATATCAGTAAATTTATGCCCGAAAAACAACAAGGGTGAATCACATTCCAAACCTCAGAATAGGTAAAGCGGGCTACGAAATCTTTTCGTAGCCCGCTTTACCACTCTGTAGCTTATGAAAGCGCTGGTACTGCTTCCAACTTCTCGGCTTTGTTCTTCAAGATGGTTGGTAATTCGCTGCTGAACGCTTCACCTTCTACCACTTGCGATCGGAAACCATCGGGCCCGACTGGAACATCCCCCGTGATGGTGGTGCGATAGAGCACACGCTCGACTTCCAGATGATCTAGATCCTGAGGGGCCAAATGCGAGGTGGCGCGGTTGTCCCAGAACGCAATGTCACCATTGTTCCAGCGGAAGCGGGTGGTGTACGCTGGTTTGGTGATCTGGTTGAAGAACAACTCAAGCAGCAGGTCACTCTCTTGTCGTGATACGTCAAGAATGTGCGAGGTAAAGCCAGGGTTCACGTATAATGCGCGTTCACCAGTTTCAGGATGAACTCTTACTACTGGGTGAATTGAAACTAGCGGATTGGCTGCTATGCGCTGGGCAATCTTGCTGTTGCTAGGCAGATTCAAACGCGCATTGAAGCGATGTTCGGCTTTTAATCCGTCTGCTAGTGCCCGCAGAGGTGCTGATAAACCTTCGTAGGCTGCAACTAAATTAGTCCATTGTGTGTCACCACCGAAATTGGGAACGTTAACCGCACGCAAAATTGATGCCGCAGGCGGGTTGACAACTGCTGTCACATCTGTGTGCCAGCGACTCTCGTAGCTGGAACGGCGCAGACCATTGCGGCGTTCGTAGCGGCTACGGTCAATGGGCAGAATTTCTGAGAAGCCTTCAATCGGCTCATCTTCGTGCGGATGCGCGTAGGTCACTTCGCCAAAACGAGCCGTGAACGCAACCTGTGCAGCATGGTCGATGTTTTGACCACGAAAGAACACGACTTTCCACTTCAATAGTGCTTGACGAATTTCTTTGACTGCATCATCGTGCAAAGGACGCGACAGGTCTACTCCGCTGATTTCAGCACCGATGAAACCTGCTACCTGTTTGACTTCAATGTGTTTGTTGCTCATGTGAATTCTCCATAGTTTGATCCATAAGGCAGTATTCGCACTCGTCCGTTTCGTTTGGTATGTAGCCATTAAGTGCAAGCAAGATACCAAAGGAAGCGATCGCAGTTGAAAACAATCATACTGTAACTCGATAGATTTACCGTAGTATTCAATTATCGTATTTTAAACTACTGGATTTTCCTGTCTTCTGCCTTTTTCAAAATCACTGTCGTTCAAAGATAAATATAATTGAAGCTGGTTTTTTGCTTATGGGGTGAGACGGCTCCAGTAACTTTAATAATTGATAGTTCCTGAGATGGAACTCAGCAATCCATGATTCAACTGTTCTGAAGTACCAGGGAGCAGGATGACATGACCCATCTCCGACTCCTGTCCAAGAAGTTTCGCGCCACCCACTCTCATATGGAGAATCACCACAAACAAGATGAGGATGAAGTGTTTGAATAATTATTTTGCCCTTAGACTCCAACATACTCTGACCTGCCTCAGCGATCTCACCAAGAGCACGTTCCCCAAGAATGGAAAAGTTGCAGATGAAGCAGGAGAACTGGTTAATACTGCCAAATCTCTGTGACGGAAGATCCGAATACGAAGATACAACAAAGCGGATATCGCCCATGTACCGTGCTGATTCGATAAGATTGTTAATGGCATCAACTCCCCAGCCATTAAACCCGCGATACCAGAGTTCACGGCATAACCACCCTTCACCACACCCGATATCCAAGAACGTTCTCGGTTCAAAATCAACTACAGCTTCTACAATCGCTCTATCTGTGACAAGAACACGGCTCTCAAGAAGCTTGTCACGAACTATACGTGTCCACGGTTTGGCATTCACTACCCATGAATGAAGAATTCGTTGTTCGTTCTGATCCATAAATTGAACTAATCAATTGCTACGTCAAGAAATAAATTCTTGAATCAGGGACTGGGGATTGGGAAAATTTGAAGGAGATTGAGATCCCAACCGAATCTTACTCGTATTTTCTTCCCCAGTACCCAGTCCCGGATAGCCCATTACTCACCTTCAAACTGTGCGGAAATTGGGGAATCTTCGCTACTTACATGCGTACTTACAGTACTTTCATATAAACTTTATGAAATATTTTTATTTTCAACACAAGTATTTCATGTTTTGATCAATTTATACTATAGGATAAAAAATAAACAATTGCATGTATTATGAGGTTGTTTTGCTAAAAGCTGCAAAATCCTTCTAACTCATTCTGTAGACATATCAAGAGGTTTACTTTTATCATTACCAACAGGCTATGAAAAATTGATGAATAACCTTTTATAAATTAAATATAGATAGAGTTTTTTCACTTAGTGATTTTAGTTCGCAGAATAGTAATATTAATTTGTAATTTCTGAGTTAATCTCAAACCGAGTCTGGCGATTAAATGGCATAAAAATAAAATAGTTTTAAACCTTGCAATACCTCTGAGAGTAGTATTGTAACTACAGTATATGTATGTTAAGAATCAATCGAATCTAGCGGTAATAATAACTTTTTGCCCACGTTTATTAAGGCTTTGAGGAAATTGAAAATACATGAAAAAGCAATCGCCGCAGAACTGGATTATTCCTAAATCTTGGTTACGTATTATAGTAATTATCCTAGTAGTAATAGGTGTATTTTTTCGCTTCGTTAATCTTGATCAAAAACTTTATTGGGGTGATGAGATTTTCTCCTCATTACGCACATCTGGCTATATGCAGTCAGAAATGAAGGAGCAATTAAATAATGGTCGTTTGCTCAACATAGAAGATTTACGTAAGTATCAGTATCCTAATTCTGGGAAAAATACAATTGATACAATCAAAGGGATTATTATAGAAGACTCACAAATTTTGCCGCTATACATTTTGATGGCCCGGTTTTGGGTAGAATTGTTTGGCAATTCTGTAGCAGTGATTAGAAGTTTTTCGGTATTTATTAGTCTGTTCACCTTTCCTTGTCTTTATTGGCTATGTCTAGAATTATTTGAGTCTTCACTAGTAGGGTGGATAGCCATCGGGTTAGTAGCCGTTTCACCGATTCATGTCGTGTATGCACAAGAAGCACGAGCATACAGTTTAGGGATAGTAGCCATCTTATTATCAAGCGCAGCACTGCTGCGAGCCATGCGCCTTAAAACAAAGGTTAGTTGGTTAATTTATGCAGCAACATTACCACTAGGGTTTTATACTCATCTATTTTTTAGCTTGGTTGCTTTCGCACAGGGAATTTATGTAGTTGCAATCGAACGTTTCCGATTGAGCAAAACATTGATTTATTATCTGCTAGCATCGCTTGCGGGGTTTATAACTTTTGTACCTTGGATTTGGATTATTATTACCAACCCTCATGAAGAAGCAGTAGCTTGGACGAATGCTAAACAAACATTATTTACATCAGCTGCAAGGTGGGCTGGTATCTTTAGTCGCACGTTTATTGATTTAGGTATTAGCCCTAGCGATCCAGGAAAACTTAAGCTCGTCTTAATTCCTTTTATTTTAATTATTTTAGCTCTAATGAGCTATTCAATTTATTTTCTTTGTCGAAGAACCTCTAAAGAAGTTTGGTTATTTGTCTTAACTTTGATTGGAGCATTAGGGGTTCCCCTATTGATAACAGATTTCGTCTTTCAAAAGCGATATGCTACTAGTAGATATACACTTCCTTCCGTTTTAGGTATACAGTTAGCTGTTGCTTACCTATTTACCACTAAGATCACATCTATTTATACTAAAACTTGGCAAAAAAAGCTCTGGTCATTTTTAGCATTTATGGTAATTATCGGCGGAATTATATCTTGTACAATCCACTCTCAATCTAAGATTTGGTGGAACCAATTTCCTGAAAAATACCAAGAATATCCTAAAATTGCTAACATTGTTAATCAAGCTAATAAACCGCTTTTAATTAGTGATGATAATAACTTACTTCCACCAATACAAATACTTGGTTACTTAGTTGATCCAAAAGTGCGATTTCAAATCGTAGGAAAAAATCAGTTACCAGAGATTACTAATGGCTTTAGTGATATATTTTTGTTCTTGTACGAGCCATCTGACTTCTTGAAGGCTGGAGTTGAAAAAGTTTATAACTCAAAGTTACAGCAGGTAAACGACTATCTCTGGAAAATAACAAAACCTAACTAAAATAAGGATACGGGCACATTTAGCGGTTGAGAGACTACAAAGTGGAACCTAAAAGCAGACAGTTGGTATTTGAATATCCCTCGTAGATTAAAAATTAATATCAATTCGCCGAATAAGTGGCACAATTAGAGCCAAAATATACTTTAATTAAAATCACAATTAAGTATATAGTTATACTGCCGCCGCTTATGTCATCGCCCCTTGAGCGCCCACTAAAATTTGAAATCACACTGCCATCCTCCCATCCTCAGTTATTAGAAGGATTAGATATATGGCTGCGCTTAGGTTTGATATCCGATACCCAAGTTAGGCAGCTATGCCGAGAGTTTCTGGTGTGTCCGGTGGTGTTGCAAACCCAGGCTAAAGCTAAAAACAAGGTAGTATTTGCAACTTACGAACCCGTACAGCAGTTGCCTACAGCAGCTTTACAATCTAGTAGCCGTAGACAACCGCAACCAAAAGCAGCTCAACCCAACTTTATCAGCACAATGTTGCAGTCCTTGGGGGCAGAACTGAGTGTCCGTTGGCTGCTTTTTCTAGGGGTATTTCTGGTAGTGGTATCTTCTGGGGTACTGGCTGCAAGTCAGTGGGAGAGGTTTCCCGCTTCTGGACAGTATGGAGTTTTATTTGCTTATACTTTGAGTTTTTGGGGGTTAAGCTTTTGGGTGACTAGGCAAAATAACCTCAGATTGACAGCGCAAACTTTGCTGATTGTCACGCTTTTGTTAGTGCCAGTAAATTTTTGGGCAATGGATAGCTTTCGGTTGTGGCAAAATCCTGTGGATTGGATTGTGGTTGCGATCGCCTCGCCGATTCTCACTGCTATAACTGTTTTACTCTCCAAAAATCGGACTATTTTTGCCAATTTACATACTGGCAAATTACCTTTAGCAAATATTTTGGGGCTGAGTTATCTGCATTGGGGTTGGCAATTAAGAGGATTTCCCTTGATTGCCGTTTATGTGGCAATGATCGGCACAACTATTATTACCGTCTATCACAATATTTACCAACAGCCGAATACTGTCAGCAAGCAAGATGGAAGCGATGGCAGGAGCTTAAATATTACTTTGTCTGCTGCTGTAATTATTTATGCTTTGATAGTTCTGCTAGTACGGGCAATTTTTGTTGCTGGGGTAAATGTTACCCAGTTGGGGTTAGCTATTGGTATTTGTGGCTGGTTAGTGACTTGGTTGGTACAGCGGGGATGGGAGAGGGCAGTAACATTAATATCCTCCTCATCTTCCTCATCTCCCTCATCTCCCCCATCCCCCTCATCCCTCTTACTCTGGGAAAAACTCGGTGGCATTTTAATCTTTCTGGGTTGGCTGGTTTCGGTAGTTAATTATCCTTGGCAAGCGATCGCTGTGAGTGGTTTGGGTTTGTGGTTTGTGGGAAGTCGCTTGTGGCGCTACAGTTTAAAGGTAGACTTCGCAGCGGTTTTCGTCATTGGCTTACAGACGATTTGGCTAGGTTGGCGATTAGTACCTGATAGCTTCCAGAAATTAGCGATCGCAACTGGTACTCAACTCACCAATTCTCAAAATGAACCTTGGGCGTTACTTGGTGTCGCTTTATTTCCCTACGTAGTTTTGATGGTGGCGCTCACAGATAGCTTGTATCGCAGGCAAAATCGAGAATTAGCTAAATTTGGCGAACTCCTCACCCTCTTATTTGGAACTTTTTTAACAACGATCGCTTTAGTAAACCCCACATTGCGATCGCTAAACCTGCTATTTTCTACCGCCACTCTCGCATTCGTCACCAAACGCCACTCCATTGATTCTTCCCCCTCTCTTCCCCTGGTGTATCTAACTCACATTATGGGGGTGCTGACATTTTGCTCCACCATTAACTGGCTGTTACCAACCCTAACTAATCAAGCCTGGGCAAGTATTTTATTAGCTTTAATGGTTGCAGAATGGGGATTTAGCCTGAGCGATGGACAATGGCGACGTAGTGCATGGGATATCGGTTTAGGGTTAGCCGCCGCTAGTTTTTTCTTATTGTGGATAAATGCAGAATCATCTTGGTATGGCATACCTGATAGCCAAGCTCATTGGGGAGTCTTATGGCTAGTTACGCCTTTAGCTCTCACAGGTGTTGCCAATCGGACAATTATCGAGCGTCAAATTCCTAGCCGTTACTTGAGTGTCTTGGCTGTGGCAGTTGCCCAGTTACTTACTTTACAGCTACCAGGAACTCGATTAATCGGTTTGGCTATGGGTGCAGGATTGATGTTTGCAAATACGCGCTATTTGCGAAACCAAACATCTGCGGTAATTACTGAAGGCTTTGCTCTGAGTTTCATTGCAGCGCTGCTATGGGCTGGTGTGCCTGGTTTACCTCGCCTCGCCCTAGCTGGTTGGTTTGTTGTAGGAGCGATCGCAACCCTAAGTCTATGGTTAGTGCGGACAGTTTTGAGCCAACGCGGTAACGAATTAGGAGTTATTTATGCAGCCGCAAGTGATAAATGGGCGATCGCCTTGTGTGGTTTTGAGTTGTTCGGTTTGACACTATATTCAGTGCTGATTTACCGAGGGTTTGCTACTTCAGGATTTTTGTACTTAATTGCCACTGCGATCGCTTTGGCAGCCATTGTTTATCGCAGTTGGCGCGAACCGACCAATTGGGCATTTTATGGCATCGGTTGGTGTTTGGAATTGTTGACTGCTCAGGTGTTGGGATTTGGGGAACGATCAATTGTTAGGATAGCGATCGCAAATATCGCATTAGGTTTAATTGCTCAACTTTTCGGAGAGTGGTGGCGGCGACGCCATCAATTAGAAAGGCTTCCTAGCAGTTTTCACATTTTGCCATTAATTTATGGCGCATTCAGTGTATTGCTACGTTTGAACACCTTCACCGAGTGGACTGGTTTATATTCCTTGGGTGTAGCTTTAATTATTATTGGCGTGGGGCGACGACGCGAGAACTTTAAACCCCTGCTGTACTTAGGAATTATTGGCGTATCAATTTCTGCTTATGAACTTTTGTTCTATCAAATGTTGCAAGCTTCAGGAGGAGCATTAGGTGATGGATTGATTGCCATGTCTGCTCTTGGCGCCAGTATCATGTATGCTTACCGCATTTTGTCTCCTTGGCTTGTTAGCTACTTACGCTTAACTCCTCAAGAATTGAAAGGAATTGCCCATATTCACTGGGCTTGGAGTAGCTGTTTATTAATGGCTGCCATTCCTCTTCCTATTGGAGTTAACCGTTTGGTGGGATTGGGAACGGGGGTATTTTTGATTCGTTATGCCATCTTTCAGGGACGAAATTCGCAGACTTCCCCCCGTATCTTCGGAGGAATCACAATCGCCGAGATGTGGGTTTACCTTGGGTTATTAGAGGTAGCCGGTATGAGGGTTTATTGGCGCGAGACAGCAGTAGGAAAATTTTGGGCTGGGCCATTAGTTCCTTGGAATGGTGCGATCGCCTGTGTAGTAGCCTATTTTCTGTACATTCTGCCTTGGGAAAGTTGGGGTTGGTCAAAAAGACCTTGGCAGCTTGCTGCTTACATCACACCACTGATAATTTTATGGGAAACCAGACTGCAAACTTACCCGATTACTTTGGTACTCGTAGCTGGATTTTACATCTTCCTGGCAAAAGTGGGTGAAAACATCCGTTTTACATATATCAGTGTAGCGTTGATTGATTGGGCACTTTTCCGTTGGTTTGATTCCTTACGCCTAACTGATGCTTTGTGGTATGTAACACCAATTGGGTTATCACTGCTTTATATTGCTCAAGTAGATACCCAACTGAGGCTACCAGAGTATAAAGTTGCTCGTCATATTCTGAGAGTGCTAGGTAGCGGTTTAATTTGTGGATGGGCAATTTTATTTAATCAAGACACAGCTTGGATACCCGGAATTTTCAGCCTCATCGCCATTTTTGCCGGATTAGCTTTACGAGTCCGAGCTTTTCTTTACATTGGTACAGCCACTTTTTTAATTACTACTATCTATCAATCGGTAATTTTCAGTTTGCAGTACTCTTTTTTAAAATGGATTGTTGGCTTGCTAGTTGGCATCCTACTGATTTATATCGCCGCCAACTTTGAAACCCGTCGCGCTCAAATAACTTCCTTAATTCGTAACGCTATTGATGAATTTCAATCATGGGAATAAGGCTGTTTAGGGTATGGTAATTCTGCATGTACTTTCAGATTTCATCGACTGCGATTTTACAGTCAGCGACTCATCTTGTAGTTATTGGTACGAAGGGCGTTGTCCTCAAAGTGGCGATTGCCTAAAACTACCCCGTACCTCAATGTCCGAAGCGATCGCCAACGGACTAATGAAACACCTTGCCAACAATGAAAAACTCCACCCACAAGGGGATGGAGTTTTTGGGCATGGGGAATCGGGCATAGGGCATAGGGAAGATGTTACCAATGCCCCATGCCCAGTGCCCCAAGCGACGGGGCGACTATCCCTCTCCACACACAAGGGAATGGAGTTTCCCGTCGCTTTCAATGAATGTTATTCTCGTGAAGGCAAGATGTATGGAATCCTATTGGTTGAACTGCCTAATGGCGAACAACGGGTACTCAAAGCCTTTTCCGGTCTTTTGAATGGTTGCAGTTTAGTTGAGGGCTGGGTTTCACCAATTCCAGGACGAGACGAGGTTGCTTTAGAGGAAGCCCACACTTTGGCACAGTTGGACGCAATTAAGCAGGAAATTCTTAGCTTGAAGCAACTGACCGAACGCCAGCAGTATGAAACTCTGTTTCATGAGTTTGAGCAGCAGTTGCAAGCAATGAGCGATCGCCATCGCCATTGCAAACATCAACGACAGGAAAAACGTCAGCAAATCTGCAATACACTCACTTCAGAAGCCCTGACTATTGCTCTTGAACAACTCGATGAAGAGAGTCGTCAGCAGGGAATTGAGCGACGACAACTTAAACGCCAGCAAAACGCGGTATTACAGCCTCTACAACAGTTAATTGCAGCAACGGATGCGCGAATTAGTGAACTGAAACAACAGCGTAAAGCCCTATCCCGTCAACTCCAAGCTCAGATGCACGCTACCTACAGCCTGACAAATTTTTCTGGGCGATCGCAATCATTGCAAGAATTGATGCCAGGAGGTTCGCCCACTGGTACAGGAGATTGTTGTGCCCCAAAACTGCTCCATTATGCTGCAACAAATAATCTCAAACCATTGGCAATGGCAGAATTTTGGTGGGGTGCGTCTTCAGTAAATCAAGATAAAATCCAGGGAGAATTTTATGGAGCGTGTACGGAGCGATGTCAGCCATTAATGGGGTTTTTGCTCTCAGGATTAAGACCTAACCCCCCAGCCCCCTTCCCTGCAAGGGAAGGGGGAGTAAGAAGCCTCTCTTTACCCATTATTTATGAAGACGAATGGCTGATTGCTGTAAACAAACCTGCTGGATTACTTTCGGTACCTGGTCGTTATCGCGATCGCCAAGATAGTGTGTTGAGTCGCTTACGTAATTTGTTATTTGATGGCATGGCACTTGTATCTGTGCATCGCCTAGATCAGGAAACTTCCGGGATTTTGTTGTTAGCACGCGATCGCCAAACTCATCGGCAACTCAGCCAGCAGTTTCAGCAACGGCAGATTCACAAGGTTTATGAAGCCATACTTTCCGGTGCTGTGAAAGTTGAGCAAGGTGTGATTGATTTACCACTGTGGGGAGATCCGGAAAATCGCCCTGAGCAAAAAGTTGATTGGCAACATGGCAAACCCAGCTTGACACACTTCCAGGTAATGACGAGAGAAGGAGACTACACCCGCGTAGAATTTACGCCGCGAACAGGACGCACTCATCAGTTGAGGGTTCATGCCGCTGATGCGCGAGGACTTGGGGTAACTATTTTAGGCGATCGCCTTTATGGATGCTGTGCAGTTACTAGTCGGTTACATCTGCACGCCAGAGAACTTCGCTTCGAGCATCCGCAGTTAGAGAAAACCCTGCATTTACAAGCAATTACGCCATTTTAAACTGTAATATCATGTCCGCTTAATTGCGTAAATCCCAAAAACTACAAAGATAAAAGGCTACGCTTTGTTTCCCCTAACAGCTAGTACATCACGGCGGAAATAAACCACCCATTCCCAATCAACAAAACCCTTACGCTGTCTTCATTTTTAATTTTTAATTCCGCCTTGCGGTACTAGCCTATTGCTTTTTAAATTTGTATGTGATAATTTCTGCTTGTAGTAATTCAACGGTTATCCGACCAGTTTACCGTATTTACGAAAATTAATATCACAGCTAAGAGACTTCCCAATAAAAATATCCAACTACAAATGATTGTGAGACTATCCCACAAAATTGGATGATTTATTCCTTGGAAATCCCTAAATGAGCAGTAAAAACGAGAGTGCTGGAATTGACATCTAGACTCTCATTCTTATCTTTAATAAAAGGAGTAATAAAAGAGTTGTTGAATCAGTTCAAAAAGTTCTTATTTTTATTGCCACAACGCTCAACCAAGTCCCTTAGTGCCTTATTGGTTGCTAGTTCCTGGCTAGGTTTGGCAATTTCTGGCTGCACTCCCAGTAACTCTGCAAATACTAATACCACTGCCCAAAATGTCAGTAACCAGACTCAAGAGAAAACCAGTTTGATTCGCCTGGGATACCAAAAGGGAGGTGTAGTACCAATTGCACGTCAACGAGGAGAGTTAGCAAAGAAGCTTGCAGCTCAGAATATTAAAGCGGAATGGGCTGGCCCGTTTGACCGATGTGCTACTTTACTCCAAGCAATTAGTGCTAATCAAGCCGATATTGGCGGGTGTGGAGATATTCCTGGGTTATCAGCTATTGCTGCCGGTCAGGATATTTGCATTGGGGCTGTCCAGCGTCCCAGACCTGAATCATTGTCCAGTGCGATCGTTGTACGAGGCAATTCTCCTATCCGTAAACCCGCTGACCTTGTAGGTAAAAAAGTTGCCGTAAATCAGGCTGGTGCAGGTGAGTACCTGTTATTGAAAGTATTGGAAAAAGAGAATATTTCTAAAGATAAAGTTCAGCGCGTTTTCTTAGCGCCAACTGATGCCGCACCCGCTCTATACCAAGGAACCGTGGATGCTTGGGCAGTTTGGGAACCATATATCTCAGTTGCCAAATTAGAGCATGGTGCTAGAAGAATCACCACAACCCATCCAGCTCCCACTTACAACGTAATGCTTGTGCGTAATGAGGCTGCGGCTAAATCTCCAGAAGCAGTGAAAGCAGCTTTTAGCGGTTTAGGTGAGGAATATGATTGGTTGAATACAAATACGGCAAAATCAGCAGAATTTCTGGTCAAGGACATCAAAATCTCCCCAGCCGTAGCCAAGCAGGTAATTGAGAATCAAGGGCCACAGCTACTTGTCACACCTAATGCTGATGATGTTGCCAAAATTCAGAAGACTGCTGACTGGATGCTGGAGCAAAAGATTCTACCAAAAAGGGTAGATGTTGCTGCGACTATCTGCCCCACGGCTAAGTAGGAGCAGGGGAGGCAGGGGAAGCAGGGGAAACAGAGAAGAATTATTTTATCGTTCTCTAGCTCTCTCGTTCCCAGCCTGGAGGCTGGGAATGTATTTAAAGAGGCTCTGCCTCTTGTCAAGCTACTGGAGGCGGAGCCTCCCAGAATGGGTTTCCAGCCTCTAGGCTGGGAACCAGTTAGAGCAAGGGCTGTATCTTTTCTTAGTGCCATTCAGATCGTAGGGGAATTTTCCTAATTCCCCTTCCCGAATAAGGTTTGTAATTTTTGAGGTGATACATTATGCCAATTGAATTTATTGGGATGATTGGAACGCGACAAATATCTGAGTTAGATGAACCGACAGTTTCAATCACGGGCGGTTCCATAGATCCCGCTTATGTTCGCAAGTTTGCTAAAGCACATGAAGATGGTGGCTTTGATCGGGTACTGGTTGGTTATGGCTCCACTGGCCCCGATGGCTTAACTGTGGCGTCGTTCGCGGCGGCTGCAACAGAACGGTTGAAGTTTTTAATCGCCCACCGCCCTGGTTTTGTGGCTCCTACACTCTTCGCACGCAAAACGGCAACTTTGGATCATTTTACTAATGGTCGCATTGCTGTACATATTATTACAGGTGGCAGCGATGCCGAACAGCAACGGGACGGTGATTGGTTTGACCACGATACTCGCTATCGCCGTACAGATGAGTACCTCGATATAGTGCGCCGGGTGTGGACAAGCAATACTCCCTTCGACTATGAGGGCGAATTTTACCGTGTGAAAGATGCTTACTCAGATGTGAAGCCTTTACAACAACCCCACATACCTCTGTATTTTGGCGGTGCTTCTGGTGCAGCTGTACCTGTGGGTGCAAAGCATAGTGATGTCTATGCCATGTGGGGAGAACCCATTGCGGCGGTTAAAGAACGGATACGCGAAGTAAAAGCGGTCACACCACCAGGGCGATCGCTACGCTTTAGTGTCTCGCTGCGACCGATTCTGGGTGATACGGAGAAGAAGGCTTGGGAACGGGCGCACTCGATTCTATCGCGTGTTAAGGAAATTCGGGCTGCAAAAACAGAAAATCAACCGATAACTCCTTATCTTAATTCAGCACGCCCGCAAGCTGTGGGTTCCAATCGGTTACTACAGTTTGCCCAAGAAAGCGAAATTTTCGATAAGCGCTTGTGGACGCCAATTGCTGCTGCTACTGGTGCTTATGGTAATACTACTGCCCTTGTTGGTACACCGGAGCAAGTAGCAGAGTCTCTTGTAGATTACTATGATGCAGGGGTAACTACTCTATTGATTCGGGGATTTGATCCATTAGGAGATGCGATCGCTTATGGTCGTGATGTGATTCCCCTAGTCCGCGCAGAAGTGCAACGGCGGGAGCAACAAGCCAGTATTGTCGCTTAGTGCAGCGTTGCGTAAAATCGTAGTGTTTTTCAACGCAGAGGTACGCAAAGT
The DNA here is from genome assembly GCF_014023275.1 of Nostoc edaphicum CCNP1411. Lineage (NCBI taxonomy): Bacteria > Bacillati > Cyanobacteriota > Cyanophyceae > Nostocales > Nostocaceae > Nostoc > Nostoc edaphicum. Next base: position 1,703,276 of record NZ_CP054698.1, on the reverse strand, counting down.
AACCGCAGAGGTACGCAGAGTGTCTTTAAGTAGTAATTTAACTACACCACTTTCTACTCCCTGTTTCACCTGAAAACTGCTGTAAATAATTTGATTATTTCAAAATTGCATGACCAAAGTATTCATTCTCGATGCCAACCAACAACCGTTATATCCAGTACGCATTAGCCGTGCTAGGCTGCTATTGTCACAAGGTAAAGCTACCGTATTCCAGCGATATCCCTTTACTATCATTTTAAAAGAGTCCCTTTCTCATCTCAAACTTGAGCAACTTGGCTTCAAGATTCACCCTGGCACTAAAATAGTTCGTAATTCATAGTTACGAATTACGAATTACGAATTAGTTAATCTTAGTAGCCTCCCAAATAGAGGAATATAGATGACGAACCACACCATCTTAGAACCATTGCCAGAAGACCAATGGTTTATTGAAAGCCAGGAACTACGATCCTTTGTAGCAACAGTGCGGGAAATTAGCGCTAGTACTGTTGACGATCGCACACAAACTCTAGCTAGATTAGAACCCTATTTTCAAGAACTCCTTGCCCAACAGGAATGGCTACCGGAAAAGTTTGCCCAAGTCAATCCCGAAAGCCGGATGGGCAGCGGTATTGGTCAGTGGCTACTTTATCGCGCCAAAGACCGTTCCCTGTCAGTTTTCAGCTTGGTGATTCCTCCAGGTTCCACGACTCCCGTCCACGACCATTTAGCCTGGGGATTGATTGGTTTATACAAAGGCAATCAAGAAGAAACAGTCTATCGCCGTGTAGATAACGGTGATGCTGAAGGACACGCACAATTACAAGTAACTGAAGTGCGTATGCTTCAACCAGGGGATATCTACCGCCTCTTACCCCCAGATGGTGATATCCACGCTGTCAAAACCACATCCCAAAACGCATCTGTATCCATTCATATCTTGGGTAATGATACTGGTTGCGTCTTGCGTCACCAGTTCATCCCAGAATCTCACAGCGTCAAATCCTTTCGCTCTGGATATTCCAACGCTCCCTGTAAAGAGGAGGAAGAAAAAGAACATGCCCAAGTACGATAGACCACAACCCCCAGTATTCGAGCGAGTTGAAGACGAACGTCTGCACCGCAAGCGACGCCTAGCCGCTGCCTTTCGCCTGTTTGGTAAGTTTGGGTTCAGCGAAGGAATCGCAGGCCATATTACGGCTCGCGATCCGGAGTTTACAGACCATTTTTGGGTCAATCCATTAGGCACATACTTCGGTCATATCCGGGTTTCTGACTTGATCTTAGTTAACAGAGAAGGTGAGGTGGTTAAAGGCGATGCTCAGGTAAATCAAGCTGCTTTCGCCATCCATTCTCAGATTCATGAAGCTCGACCTGATGTAATTGCAGCAGCTCACGCCCATTCACTTTATGGTAAAGCCTGGTCGAGTTTGGGGCGTCTCCTTGACCCCTTGACTCAAGATTCTTGTGCTTTTTACGAAGACCATGCCCTGTTTGACGATTTCACAGGTGTAGTTTTAGAAACTTCTGAAGGTCAACGACTGGCGCAATCTTTGGGCCCAAAGAAAGCCATAATCCTACGTAACCACAGCATTTTAACTGTGGGACATACGGTAGATGAAGCTGCCTTTTGGTACATTAGCTTAGAGCGATCGTGCCAAGCCCAACTGCTAGCAGAAGCTGCCGGTAGACCGACTATTATCAAACACGAAACAGCCCGTTTAACACAAACTCAAGTGGGATCACATACAAGTGGGTGGTTCAGTTTCCAGCCCCTTTACGACAGAATTGTGCGCGAAGAACCTGATTTGCTGAATTAACGCTGTGTTTTTTGGCACTGGGATAAATAAGTGGGGAAGGAGTAATTGACCATCGAGACTCCCTCCTGCCTCTATTTTTTGTGTCAAATTTCCCTAAATTTATTTATATACTCCGGTAAACCTATAAGTTTATAGTATTCATATAACTCAAAGAAATCATTTTGATGATTAACCTAATCTTTCGCCGTTTCATTGCCAAGTGGATATCGTGGATCAAATTCAGGAATATCCCATTTAACAACCAACAGAAGTTATTCTTCTCTTCTTCTCCTTTACCAATAGCAGGGGCTTTTGTTACAGGGCTGTGTTTAAGCTTGCTATTTGCTGCTTGTTCATCGACATCTACTGTTAATTCTTCTAATCCCAGTGCCACACCTGTTAGTAATTCGGCTTCCAGCAAAGCCACAGTAGTCAGATTTGGCTATCAAAAATCGAATATTTTGCTGAAAACCAAAGGTGTCTTAGAAAAACGTTTGTCACCAGATAGTATATCTGTAGAATGGATCGAATTTCCTGCGGGGCCACAATTGCTAGAAGCGATGAATGTCGGTAGTATTGACTTCGGACATGTAGGAGAATCACCGCCGATTTTTGCCCAAGCAGCGGGAGCATCATTAACTTACGTAGCTGGTATTGCTGCTAGTCCTGCTGGTTCAGCAATTCTTGTTCCCCAGAATTCCTCAATTCAAAAACTTACTGACCTGAAAGGTAAAAAAGTTGCCTTTCAAAAAGGTTCTAGCGCCCACTTATTGTTAGTCCAAGCTTTAGAAAAAGCGGGATTGAAATATACAGACATTGATCCTAAATATTTGCCTCCCGCTGATGCCCGTGCTGCATTTGTTAAGGGTAGTGTAGATGCATGGGTAATTTGGGACCCTTTCTATGCAGCCGCTCAAGAGGCAACTAAAGCCAGAGTCCTGGTTGATGGAACAGGAATTAATAAACAGGGAGGATATTATTTGACAACCCGCAAATTTGTCACCGAAAATCCCCAAACAGTGAAGGCAGTTTTAGAGGAAATTCAAAACTTAGAAGAATGGTCTAAACAGCATCGAGAAGAAGTAGCACAAACTCTCTCATCTGTGCTAGGAATTGACATAATAACCATGAGAAAAGCTACTAACAGGCGAACTTTTGGTATTGTGCCAATTGATGATAATCTGATAAATTTACAACAAACGGTTGCTGACACATATTATCAGTTAAAGCTGGTTCCTAAACAAGTGAATGTCAGAGATGGAGTGCTAACAAAAGAACAATATGCTGCATTTTCACCAAAGATTTAGACCAGAATAATGAAGAAGAATACAGAAGTCAGAATTCAGAATATTGCAACACATCCTTGGGTAAAGACGCGATTCATCGCGTCTCTAAAGATGGTCTATTTGTCGCATTCTTTTTTCCAATTGGTATCAGCTTTCGGCTATCGTTTGCGCAAGTCCTACTGAATTCTGACTCCTGAGTTCTGAATTCTGAGTTCTGAATTCTTCTTTATAAAACAACTGACAATTTTTGAAATGTAAATCTTGGAATTAATTATGACTAATCCAACAGAACTATTGCGATCGCGCTATGGTGAAATTCCCTTCAATCCTGAAATTGAATGGAATGATTCTCTGACAGCACTGCTATCTCACCGTTCAATCCGGTCTTATCTATCCGATCCTCTACCACCAGGAACTCTGGAGTTACTCATTGCAGCCGCCCAATCTGCATCCACTTCCTCTAATTTACAAACCTGGAGTGTGGTAGCAGTTGAAGATCAACAGCGCAAAGAGGAGTTATCCAAACTAGCGGGAAACCAAGCACATATTAAGCAAGTGCCTTTATTCTTGGTTTGGTTAGCAGACTTGGCGCGTCTAAGTTACGTTGCTGACAGTCGCGGCATATCTCATGATGCGCTGGAATATTTGGAAATGTTTGTAATGGCAACAATTGATGCAACATTGGCAGCGCAAAACGCCGCAGTTGCAGCTGAATCACTTGGTTTGGGAACAGTATACATTGGCGGAATCAGGAACCGCCCGCAAGAGGTAGCAGAGATATTAAATTTGCCGTCCTCGGTGTATGCTGTATTTGGGCTGTGTGTAGGCTATCCGAATCCGGAAGTAGAAGCAGCGATTAAGCCAAGGTTGCCCCAGTCAGCGATACTTCACCGTGAAACCTATAAATTTGCCGAGCAAGAAGAAGCGATCGCTCACTACAACGACATTATCAAAGAATTCTATACTGAACAAAAGATGAATGTCTCTGGCGATTGGTCAGAACACTCAGCCCAACGCATCGCAACTGTAGAGTCATTGAGAGGACGCGATCGCTTGCGTGAAGCTCTCAATAACCTTGGTTTCAAATTACGGTAAAGAGTGCTGAGTTGCGAGTGCTGAGTACCAAGTACTCTTCTTCTTACTCAGCACAGGTGTTGCATATTTGCGGGATGATTTTGCTAGTGTTGTGGGATGGGCAATCTTGCCCATCCCTTGTATTTCAGGGCGCTCGTGTCGCCCACCCTACAATAATCATCCCTTGATTCAGCAATGCCTTTTAATAAAGTATCGTGGATTTCCTGTGTTAAACCTTCTCTTTTGAAGAAGAATTCAGAAGTCAGAATTCAGGACTCAGAATCAAGACGCTCGCAGACTCGCTAACGCTTCGCTATCAGTCGGGGATTCAGAACCGCGAATGATTGAAGACCACCAAATTTTCAATTTAGTGGGGGTCTTAAACCCAATTATTCATCCGCCAGTCATACAGAATTCATTCTGAATTCTGATTCCTGACTCCTGAATTCTGTTCGATAAAACTCTCAATGCGCTACAACAGAAAAAACTCTCTGTTAAACCTGTGAAAAAACGAGTAACACTCACCTTCCCGAAACGCGCCGTGCAAATGCCTGTCACTTATGTACTGGCTAAAGAGTTTAACGTCGCCGCCAATATTATCCGCGCCCAAGTTGCCCCAAATCAAATTGGTAAACTGGTAGTGGAACTAGCGGGAGATATCGATCAATTAGATGCGGCGATCGAGTGGATGCGATCGCGCCATGTTAATGTTTCTTATACTTTAGGCGAAATTGCGATCGACGAGGATGCCTGTGTCCACTGTGGTTTGTGTACTGGGGTTTGTCCTACCGAAGCTCTTACCCTCCATCCAGAGACATACAAATTGACATTCACGCGATCGCGCTGCATTGTCTGCGAACAGTGTATCCCCAGTTGTCCCGTACAAGCAATCTCCACTAACCTTTAACAATCCAAAATCCAAAATTGATACTAGTACAGCTTGAACACATCCGCAATTACACCAGCATTACCCACTAGCCTAGTTTTTGCTGGAGAGTCATAAACTACCAATAGTGAAGGTATACCAGCGACATCTTGAAACAGCGTCATTCCCTCAGCATGGTCTTCCCGATTTCCGTATGGAATATCTTGCACAAAATCTGGATTTATGAAGGCATTTTCTCTCGAATTCACACCATTTACCCAACGATAAACTTGCACGGGGCCATCTAAATCCATCGTTGGCCCGGCTAAAATCAACAAATCTTTTCCATCTACATACAAATCCCGAATTCCCAAACCATTCAACCAGAGAAAATGCTTTTTATATAACTCCTTCACTTCCCCAATTTGGCTCAGTTTCATCAGTCCAGCAGTAGAGTCTTCTAACTCTATTTCCAATACCACAGCCCAACCCCGCAATACAGGGCCGCGTAAACCCAAAAAAACGCGGTTTTGATAAATGCCTATTCCTTCAATATCAAAGCCATTATCTTTTCCGGGAATTGCTGCCTTAATGAACGAGCCTAAATGTGGGTCATCTACTAAAGCTGTCATTAGCAAATTACCTTGATTCGTCACCTCTAGTTTAGCGGCATTCAATTGCACATCTGGCTTTTGGGGATGTGGGCAAGATGACAATAACTTACCATCTATCAAAGGAATGCGTCCTAAGACGTAACAGTTGGGTTCTGATTCAATTTTTGCTAGCCTTTTAAAGTTTTTGGAATCATCTTTATCAGGTTTGGGTTTTTTACGTTTGTAGCTATGAGAACCAACAAACCATAAGTAATTATCAGTGTAAGCCAGTCCTTCTATATCAATTTCTTCCTCTTCTGGTGCAGGTAAATTGATAAATTCTGCTACTCTAAATTGTTGGTGATCTGTAAATTTATCAGTATCAACCAAAGAGAGGCGTTCAATAGTTGAAGTTTCATCTGACCCTAACCATAAATACTTCTGATGTGTAAGCAGTACTGCTGATAAGTCTTCTCTATGTTCTTTAAAATTATCTACAAAAGTCAAGGAAACTTGATTTAGTAAATTTAATTTTGGCATTTCAAATCGTCTTTACGCTTAAAAAATCTTAATCATAGTAGTATAATATAAATTATAATTAGTTCAAAAGAATATTTAGAAATCATCACTTATATAAATCGCTAGGTGGATTTGCTATCTAGACCTTTGATAGATATTGAATACTTATAAAAGAGTATGCAACTATCAATAGTCATAAGAAAAGTTTACAATAATCATTGCATAAAAAAATATCACAAGTACATGCAAATATTTAACTAATGTTATTATGCAATAACCTCATGAGGTAGTCATTAAGAGCAGTTATGAAATTAGCCACACAACCCACGGTAAAAACTCTAGGGGACTACGCCTACCAAGCGATTCAAAAACACTTTAAGAAAACCTTGAAGTGGGAAAAATCAGTGAAGAAAGATGAAGATCCAGAAGCGCTGCACCAAATGCGAGTGGGAATGCGCCGCTTACGGACAGCGGTAACTCGGTTTGGACTAGCGGTGGATGTGTCGAAACCAGTCAGCGATAGAAATATTGGTAAAATAGCTCGTCGTCTTGGTAGTCTGCGAGACTTGGATGTGCTCAAAGAAAGTTTGGAAAACAATTACAAACCAAACTTACCCCGTAAAGAGCAGGAATCTCTGCAAATTGCCTTCACAGCTTTGGCTAAACAACGTGAAGATGTACTCTCAAGTGTACAGAAAACCTTAAAGAGTGAATCTTACAAGTCTTTAAAAGATGCATTAGATAAGTGGTTAGAGAAACCCAGTTATCAACCTTTTGCATCTGTTACCATTCAGCAAGTGCTACCAGACTTACTTTTACCAGAAGTGAGTAACTTCTTATTGCATCCAGGTTGGCTAATTGGCACTGAAATTGTGGACTCAGAACTGAAAGTTCAGAAAAACTGGGAACCAGAAAAAATCGAAAAACAATTGACAACAGAAGGCGAAGTTCTTCATAATTTGCGAAAAGAAGCTAAACGTGTACGCTACCAGATGGAGTTATTTAGTGACTTATATGGTGAGTCTTACGCAGCTTATATTACAGAAGTGAAAAGTATCCAAGAAATTTTGGGTACGATGCAAGATAGTGCGGTTTTAACTGAGTGGCTTGCAGATGTATTCAAGTCAGAACTTCAGACATTGCCCACTCTTGTTAGTTTGTTAACTGAAAATCGTTACCAGTCGTGGCAGCAATGGCAACCTTTGCAAGAACGGTATCTGAAAACTGAAACTAGACATAGTTTTCATTTAACAATATTGCACCCGCTTTCAGGAGTAATAAATTAAAAGTTACTCTTGGTTGGGCAAGGATTGGACTAACGAACAGATAATTGAATAGGAGCCTCTAGAGACAAAACATAAACACTGCTCTGAGGAATTTGTACAATACGGGTATTTTCGGCGGAACGCAAACCTGAAATTATTCCAACAGCGCTTCCTAGCATAGCTCCTCGGTCAAACTGTTCGGGATCACCTTGGCTAAAAAAGCCCAAGGTGCTTCCACCAATTCTGCCCCAAACAGAGCCATTCTCGACGGCTTTATCATTAGCTCGCATGTGGGTAATGGTAGTGCCGGGAATTATCTGACTTGATGCTTTAATTGAGATAATTCGACCGTTGACAACCAATGACTGCGCTACAATTTTAGCGCCTCCATCAATGGGTTTGATGGTAATAGTTACAGGGGTATTTTCTGGCGCTACAACATTACCTTGATTATCTTTAATAGCGCTAGCTAAAGGTAGCGTGAGAGGATAATCCTTTTTTTGCCCAACATCTACGGTAACGGATGCTGGAAATGAAACAATAATCGCTGTATCTTGAGGAATGTTAATCTCTTGATTGACTGCTTGAGTCGGCTGAGTTGGCTGAATCATTACTGGTTGAGCGTTCGCTGGTAGGATGATGGAACCCAATACAGATATAGAACAGGCGAGGCTCAACAACATTTGCATTTTCATGACCGTTTTTCCCTTTGATGTGAGTAGTTTTTTTAGGATTAAATCCCTTCACTCAATCAATAGGTTTGCAGTTATTGATTTATGCAAGCGGTAGTAAAATCAGAACATCCTTGGGTAAAGACGCGATTCATCGCGTCTCTACAAATGGTCTATTTGTGGCATTCTTTTTTCAAAATGGACTCAATACGACTATTCCTCCCCCCTGCTCCCTGCCCTAAATTCGATTGGATATTTTTTTAGTTAGAAGTCCCTAACGCCAGTGTTGAGGTATTTTCAGATTTTCTGGTAGGGTTGTTGTGCGATCGCCAATTGCCTGTTCAATCTGCTGTGATTCTAGGTTTTCTGAACCGCTTAAGTTGGCTCCACAGAGGTTCGCTTCTTGGAGATCAGTTTCTTGTAGGTTAGCTGTACTAAGTAATACACTTTCTAGATTAGCTCCAGCAAGTTTTGCCTTTTGCAAATTACTGCCAATCAGGTTTGCATCTTGGAGATTGCTACCCTCAAAGTTGACTTCTTCCAAATTGGCATCACAAAGGATTGCTCCTTCTAAGTTGGCATCACAAAGAACTGCCCTTGTCAGATTAGCATCACAAAGGATTGCCCCTTCCAAGTTGGCATCATAAAGAATTGCCTCAGAAAGGTTTGCTTTTCTGAGAACTACGCCTTGGAGATTGGCTTCTGGGAGGATTGCTTTTTGCAGGTTGGCTTCATAGAGGATTGACCCACAAAGATAAGTTACTGATAAGTCTGCCTCAGAGAGATTTGCTCGTGTAAAATTGACCCATTGCAAATTAGCTCCTACGAGAATTGCTCTAGAGAGGTTAGCTTCTGTTAAGTCTGCATTACTGAGGTCTGTATTGCGTAAATCCAGTTTTTGATTTACCGGATCTTTATATGAATCGCGTCGTCCAATAACAGTTAAGGCTGTTTGAATATCTGTAGGTAGTTTAGATGATTGCCGTAATTCGTCATCATATTCATGTTTCATCGGGGCATTCTCGCGGATAAAAGCAGCGAGGATTTCCATAATTGTCCAATGATCTTTTGAAGAATCTTTGGCAATTCTTTCTAAAGCATAAATTGCCGAAAATCGCGTTTCAATCTTTTCATTTCCCAACTGTTCAATTGCTTTAGAAAAGCGTTCAGGAACAATTTCTTGGTGAGTTGGTTGTGTGTAATTGATACTAGTGCCGATATTATTATCCCAAGCTAGTGTCCCAGCCAGGAGTTGAGTTAATAGACTCTGATTTTCATCTAGAGAGAGTCTGGAAGTGTAGTAAGCATTAATTATTAATGCCAATCCTCCAATGATTATGGCCAGAGTTGTTAATGCTTGGGTGATGTATTCGATTTTTTCTTGAGTAGAAAACCCTTGAATATATTCAAAAAATGAAAAAATTAAAGTTAATGATAAAATAAATATAACTGAGATAAATGCCAGCAAAGTCGTGAGTCCATTTGTTTTTATTAAAGACATGTCATAAGTCTTCATATTTGACTCCTTACGGAAATAAATTTAGGTTGATTCTAAGAGCAACTGTAGAGTTATGATAGAGTACAAACACGGATATGCTTAACCGATTCTTAAAGGCACTGCGTGATAATAATTGATGAAATGCCTGCTAAATAAGAATGCTCCAATTCAGAATTGAGGATGCTATCAGGTGTAATTACAGATAACTTCCTGTTGCAGTCGAACTATACTGCCAAACTATAATGATTAAAATTCAATACGCTTGGGTTAAGGGCTAATTGTACAAAATTGTGGGTTTTCGAGACGCGATAAATCGCCGTCTCTACAAGTTTTTTGGTCTTATCTGAACTGTATTTGATTAAAATTGCAGATTACGAGTCGTGAAGCGTAAAGCCCTCGTCATTCATGCGGGGGATATAAGCGAATGGCTGAATTTATTCAGCCGTCAAGATTAATAAAGATTTTCAACACCTCTAATATCTTATACCAGTCGTGATAGTATAAGACAGGAGGTAAAGAGATGCTAGTTTTTGAGTTCAAAGCTTATGGAAAGTCAGCGCAACTAGTTGCAATAAATGATGCAATTCGGACTGCAAAGTTCATCCGTAATAGTTGTATTCGGCTATGGATGGACGTTAAAGGCACAGGTAAAAACGACTTGCAAAAATATTGTGCTGTACTTGCAGCTAATTTTCCCTTTGCTAATGAACTTAATTCAATGGCTAGACAGGCTAGTGCTGAAAGGGCATGGTCTTCTATCTCTCGGTTTTATGAAAACTGCAAGAAAGGTATTCCAGGTTTAAAGGGGTATCCCCAGTTCCAAAAAGATTGTCGCTCTGTTGAGTACAAATCATCAGGATGGAAGCTTGCAGATAATCGTAAATCAATAACTTTCACTGACAAAAAAGGTATTGGAAAGTTAAAACTCAAAGGTACTCGTGATTTGCACTTCTACCAAATTAACCAGATTAAACGGGTGAGATTGCTAAAGCGTGCGGATGGTATGTATGTTCAGTTTTGCATTGATGTAGACCGATCTGAAAACATAAAACCAACTGGTAACACAATCGGTTTAGACGTTGGACTTAAAGAATACTACACTGATTCTGACGGCATTATGATCGAGAACCCTAAGTTTTTGCGTATTGGCGAAAAGGTTCTTAAGCGTTCACAACGTCGAATTTCTAGAAAAGTAAAAGGTTCAAAGAATAGAGGCAAAGCTAGACAGATTTTAGGTAAACGCCACCTCAAAATAAGTAGGCAACGTAAAGACCATGTTGTGAAATTAGCACGGTGCGTAGTTCAGTCTAACGACTTGATAGCCTATGAAGACTTGAGGATTAAAAATATGGTGAAAAATCATTGTTTAGCCAAATCTATTAATGACGCATCTTGGTATCAGTTTCGTGTCTGGGTTGAGTACTTTAGTAAAGTATTTAAACGTGTCACGGTTGCAGTTAATCCGCAATACACAAGCCAGGAATGCTCTAGCTGCGGGGAAGTTGTTAAGAAAACACTATCTACTCGAACCCACGTTTGTAGGTGCGGATGTGTGATGGATAGGGATGAAAATGCAGCTAGAAATATCCTTAGTCGAGGATTGGGTACGGTAGGGCATATCGGAACCTCTGCGCTAGACGTAGGCAACGCTTGGGGAGATGAAACCTCTACTCTTGTTGGTGAAAACCTGCAAGAGCAAGTTATGTCTTAGATTCAAGAATCCCCGTCGATTTATCGCGGGGAGTGTCAATTAATTCACTTTTCTCAGCACATCTGACTAAATTGGAAATCGCTACAAGCAATTCCTCTGGGGCTACAGGTTTAACAATGTGCTGTTGAAACCCGGCTTTTAGTGCTTTCTGCTGATTGATTTCACCTGCGTAAGCAGTCAGAGCGATCGCAGGAATCTGTTTTCTCCCTACTGCTGCTTCTTGAGTCCGCACCTGTTCCATCAACATATAGCCGTTCATCTCTGGCATCCCAATATCGCTGAGTAAGATATCTGGCTTGGATTGTGTTAGCGCTTGTAATGCTTCATATCCCGATGCGACTGCGGTGACGATCGCGCCAAACTGTTCCAGGACAAAGCTGAAAAAGTCGCGGGTGTCTGCATTGTCATCCACAATCAGGACTTGTATTCCCATGAGAGGAGAAGAGGTAAAAACGGCAGTTGAGGAATCAGTATTCGTGTCATCCTTAACTGTTGCACTGTCCTTGAACAGTGGGAATCTAACTGTGAAGCTTGCTCCCTGATCCTCGCCAAGACTTTCAACCCAAATCGTTCCACCATGCATCTCAATCAAGTGACGAGCGATCGCTAAACCTAACCCTAACCCACCAAACTTTCTAGTTGTTGTACTATCACCCTGACAGAAATAGTCAAACACATGAGGTAGAAAGTCAGGGTGAATCCCCTTCCCTGTATCGCTCACAGTAATTTGCGCTTGAGCGTCGATGCACTCCAATCGCACATTTACTTTTCCCCCAGTCCCAGTAAACTTAACGGCATTTGATAAAAGATTCCAGAAAACTTGCTGTAAGCGGGCTGAGTCACCCAAAACTTTCCCCACAGTTGGATCAAGCATTGTCTCAATTTGAATAGTTTTAGCCTCTGCTGCCAAACGCACCGTTTCCATTGCGGCTTCAATGGTGGATACCAGATCGACTGGGATCATATTGAGGTTGAGTTTGCCTTGGAGGATGCGAGAAACATCCAGCAAGTCTTCAATTAGTTGAGCTTGTAACTTGGCATTGCGCTCAATAGTTTCCAGTCCTTTCTGGAGCAATATCTCATCAAATTTTCGCATTTGCAACAGTTTTGCCCAACCGAGAATCGGATTCAGGGGCGATCGCAACTCATGGGAAAGCACCGCCAGAAACTCATCTTTTATTCGGTTAGCGGCCTCTGCTTCCGCCCTGGCTATTTGCTCAAGTTGCAAAAGGCGATCGCGTTCTGATTCAGTGCGTTTGCGATCGGTGATATCAGTTAGCATAGCGATCGCACCTAAGAACTCACTTTGTTTATTCAAAATCGCTCTCGCAGAAATCAGTGTCCAGATGTACGAACCATCCTTGCAGCGCAATCGACCTTCTTTAAGATCCCTCCCCTCTCCCTTGAGCCACTCCAATTTCTCTTCGACTGCTATATCATCAGCCTGATCCATAAAATCAAATATGGAACGACCAAGCATTTCTTCTGCCGCATAACCCAACATCTGAGACAACCGCTGATTCACATACTCTGTTTGGGTTTGAGAATCAATCATCCAGATTCCCTCATAAGAGGTATCAACAATTCGGCGATACCTGGCTTCACTCTTCTGTAAAGACTCCTCTACTTGCTTGCGCTCACGCCGCTCTTTAGCTTCCCGCAATGCCCGTTGCACCGAGGGAACTAACCGCCCTAGTCTTTGCTTCAACACATAATCAGTTGCACCGTTTTTCAAAGCTTCGATCGCTAATTCTTCACCTAGCACGGCAGAAACAAAGATAAAAGGAATCTCTGAACAGCGATTTCGGGCAATTTCCAAGGCAGAAATTCCATCAAAAGATGGCAGGGCATAATCAGCAAGAATTAAATCGAAACCCTCTGTTTCCAAAGCCGCTACGAAGTCAGCACCGGTTTCGACTCGGATCAGTTCGCAATTAATTCCTCCTTCAGTTAATATCGCTTGGGCAAGCTCCGCATCTAACAGGCTGTCTTCCAAAAGGAGGAAACGCAGGACATTCATCAGTTGCTCTCCTGTTGAGGATGAGGCGCTGGAGGTAAAGCACCAACGGGAGGCTGATTAATCACTGCCCAAAACAATCCCACACCCTTAATAGAATCGACAAAATCGTGATAATCAACTGGCTTGACAACATAAGCATTGACCCCTAATTCGTAGCATCGAACTAGGTCTGGCTCCTCACGAGAAGAGGTCAGTACCACAACTGGAATAACTCGCATTACTGGGTCAGATTTGAGTTGTGCCAATACTTCTAATCCATCGATTTTAGGTAATTTCAAATCGAGCAGCACAACAACAGGATACCCTTCCATTCGCAACCGAAACAACCCCCGGCGATAAAGATAATCCAGTGCTTCCTCTCCATCACGTACCACCACTACTTCGTTAGCGAGATGGTTTTCTGACAAGGCCGCTAGTATTAATTCTGCGTCGTTAGCACTGTCCTCAATTAGCAAAATTCGCTTGAGTTCTTTCATTCACCCTCCTTTCTCAACAATTTAGGCAGCGAGAAATAAAAGGTGGCTCCACTGTCAACTACAGCCTCTGCCCAGACTCGACCATTATGCCTATGAATAATGCGTTGCACGTTTGCCAAACCAACACCTGTTCCTTCAAATTGTGGGTCGCTATGCAGGCGTTGAAATACTCCGAATAGCTTGTGAACATATTGCATATTAAAGCCAACGCCGTTATCTTGTACAAAAAAGACAACTTCGTTTTCATTGTCAATACTTCCAACAGTGATTTCTGCTGGGTTTCGAGTCTGGGTATATTTTACGGCATTGCCTATCAGGTTGCGAAGCACGAGCCGTAGCATGGAGGGGTCGCCCTGCACTTCTGACAATGACTTGATGTGCCAACGGATTATCCGTCCTGGGGTTTCTGCGATCAAATCGCGTTTTACCTCTTGTACTAATTCCTCCATATTCAGGTTGATGTAGCGCATTTCGGTGCGCCCCATCCGAGAAAATGTCAGCAACTCATCGATCAATATTCCTGCCTGTTTTGCCGTTTCTGAAATTATTTTCAAATAGCGCTGACTCGTTTGATCTAAGCTTGTTGAGCTATGCCGCTTCTGAAGCAATTCGATAAATCCGCCAATGTGGCGCAGCGGTGCTCGCAAGTCGTGAGAGACTGAATAGGAGAAAGATTCGAGTTCCTTGTTAGCAGCTTCGAGTTGGACAGTACGCTCTTGAATCCGTTGCTCCAGCATTTCGTTGAGTTGTTGCAGGGCGGCTTCGGCAACTTTGCGATCGTGAATATCGCTGGCAATGCCCACCCACTTGATAATCTGTCCCGCTGCATCTCGAAATGGCAAACCCCGGACAATATGCCAACGATAGCTACCATCAGAAACTCGACGAAAGCGAATTTCTACTTCGTAGTTTGTAGCATTAGCAACAGCCTCCATCGAAGTTTTAAAGACGCGATGCCAGTGGCGGGCTACGCCTACGCGGTCATCGGGGTGAATGGCACAAATCCAGCCATAACCAGTGGTCTGCTGCATTGTCAATCCGGTGAAATCTAACCAGTATTGATTGCAATAGGTAATACCACCATCGCTATTGCCCATCCAAATAGCCTGCGGCGACACTTCCGTTAAAATTCGATATCGCTCCTCACTGTCACGTAGCGCTTTTTCTGCCAAGTTGCGATCGTGGATATCAACACAAGAGCCGATATAGCCGAGAAACTCCCCTGTTGGTGCGAATCGAGGTACACCAGTATCAAAAACCCAACGGTATTCGCCATCAAAACGTCTAAGGCGATATTCCATTGTAAATTTTTGTCGGGCATGAAAAGCATTGGTGTATGTGTCTAAGCAACGCCGAAAATCATCGGGATGAACACCTTCAGTCCATCCATTGCCCATTTCTTGCTCTAGAGTTCGCCCGGTAAAATCTAGCCAGGGTTTATTAAAGTAGTTACAGAATGTGTCAGTGGCGGACATCCATACCAGTACGGGGGCGGTATCTGCCATTTGGCGAAAACGGGCTTCACTTTCGCGCAACGCTGCTTCTGCCCGTTTGCGTTCGCGGAGCGCAGCTTGCTGTTCGCTGATGTCAGTAATCAACGCTGCATACCCTTCAACAGTTCCCTGTTGATTAAACTGGGGAACGTAAATAGCATTAATGTAGCGTGTACCACCATCTTTATAAGGAATTTGACTTTCAAAAGTGACCTGCTCTCCTGCTAGTACTTGTTCCACATAAGGACGAAGCACTTTATAAGCGGATTCACCCAAAACTTCCCAAAGTGTCTTCCCATAAACTTCTGCTGCCGGATGCCCAAACCACTCTTCATAAGCTAGGTTATTGAAGCGGTAGCGTTGTTCTGAATCTACAAAGGAAATCAGAACTGGTAGCGTATCTGTAATTAGGCGAAGTTCTGTTTCTCGTTGTCGCAGTGCTTCTTCATTGGACTCTGTTAAGCGACCAAACCGTACCTGGCTTTCGTGTAGTAACTTCAGATTTGCCTCAGCTTGCCGTTGGGCTGTGCGGCGTGATTCGTTGAGCCAACTGATTAACCCTGCTGTTAGCATGAACACAACTAGCGGGATTACAATATTCAGATTGGTAATGTTCTGCGGATAAAGTGGCTTAAAAAAGAAGTAATTGATTGCCAAAGTAGACAAAACGGTTGCAAGTAACCCTGGCCCTAATCCACCGTACCAGGCACTCACCATCACCGCAGCAAAAAATAGTGCCGCAGGTGTTGGAGTGAGATATGGATTGAGTAACAGAGTTGCCCACAGTGCTAAGGCAACGGATAGGAAAGCAACACTATAGTGCAACAGTTGCTCTCGGATGAATGTGCCCTTGTCTCTACCGCCAGCAAAGAGGTTTTGGGGTTTAGATACCTTTGCCTTACGACTCATAACCCTACTCTGCTTCTGGGAAATATTGACTTAGCAAGCTTTTGCCGGGTTCACCCATTTTCCGTAACATTTCTTCTATTAGTTTTAGCGCTATACGTGAAGGGACTGTATACTCATTCTCCCAACGGTTGACTGTTTTGAAGGAAACTCCTACTTTAGCAGCAAACTGTTTCTGAGAGAGGTTAAGTTGCTGCTGAAGTTCCCGAATTAAATCTAAAATTTCTAACCGCTTTGTTACAGGCATCTCCCTTTTTTATAGGATCATTGAGGATAGGACACCTGTCTTATTATTTGTCTCCTGCTTAGGGAATATTTCTAAGGTTATACCAGTAAGTTGGGTTTTGCTGTCACTCTAAGCAACTTTACGCGATGTGCGACTTATTCTTAAAACCCCTCTCCAAACCTCTCCCCGAAACGGAGAGAGGCTTTGATTCTTGCTCCCCTTCCCTTGTAGGGAAGGGGTTGGGGGTTAGGTCTGAGAGAAAGTCGCACACGGCGTAACTTTATCTTTTAAAAGACTCGCGTCGAGCCTCAGAAAGTCAAACTTAAGTTTCCCAATGTTCGGGTGGTTGAAGATTTTCCGGTAAGATTGTTGTGCGATCGCCTTTTGCCAATTCAATCTGGTGTTGTTCTAGGTTTTTGACCCCAGAAAGGTTTGTCTTTTGTAAATTGGCTTCAACAAGGTTTGCCAGGTGCAGGTTTGCTCCTGGAAGAAATGACCCTTGTAGGTTTGCTTTATAAAGGTTTGCTTGTTGCAGCTTGGTTTCAGAAAGGTATGCTTTGTGCAGGTTGGCTTCGAAAAAAGCCACTGACCGCAGGTTAGCGTTGTAGAATTCTGCATTTTGCAATCTAGCTTGCATGAGCAATGCTCCTTCCAAATTACTTGAAATGAAGTCTGCTCTTTCCAAGTTGGCTTTAATGAGGTCTACCCCCCTGATATCGATATTACTTAAATCCAGTCTTTGTTTTTCCTGCTCATTCTCGGTATTGCGGCGTCCAATAACGGTAAGGGCTGCTTGAATATCTGTGCGAATTTTTGGTGATTCTTGCTCCTCGTCTTTTTTCAAAGGCGCATTCACTCGCACAAAAGCCGTAAGGACTTCCATAATTGTCCAGTGATCATCTTTGGAATCTTTGGCGATTCGTTCTAAAGTATAAATTGCCCCCAATCTTGTTTCAATCTTTTCATTGCCAAGCTGTTCAATCGCCTTCGCAAAGCGTTCTGTGATTTGCTTGTCTTGTGCTGCTTCTGCATTTCTTAAAGCAGCTTCGGCACTTTTATTTGCAGCCTCAGCACTTTTATCCATAGCTTCCGCACGTTTAGCTGCATAGAATGCATTGATGAATACAGCAATTCCAACAAAAATTGTTCCAGTAGTTGTTAAAGCTTTAATTCCATAATCTAACCTTTGCTCTGTTGATAAACCTTCAACATTCACAAAAGCTAAAAAAACAATAAATAAGCAAACAATAAATATAAATGGTAGAACTATTAACCAATTTCTCAGAGAGTCTGTCTTGTGATCAGACATAAATTATGTTTCTTCCTCGTCTCCCAAATATTTACGGAGACTTTTGGTAAAAACTATAGCACTAAGTGAAACTGGTAGAATGCGCCCAAATAACGAATGATGCTGTGATAACTTAACCAGACTGCCGCCAATGTGTCGGCGCTTCGATATAATCAGGTAGACGAGTAGTGCGATCGCCAAGTGCCTTTCTAATCTGCTGCAACTCTAAGTTTTTAGCCCCTGTCAAAATTGTCCCTTCCAGTTTGACATCACTGAGGTTAGCTTCTGAAAAGTTAGCTCCCATCAAGTTTGCTTGAGTCAAGTTAGCTTGATAAAAGGTTGCCCTATATAAGTTTGCTCCGATGAGGTTGGCTTGATGCAGGTCAGCTTCCGTTAAGCTAGCTTCTGAGAGGTTGGCAAAATAAACTTCTGTTTGGTGAAGTTTGGCTGCATTCAAGTTAGCCCCTGAAAGGTTGGCTCCATTCAAGTTAGCCCCTGAAAGGTTGGCTCCAATCAAACCCGTCATTTGCAGGTTGGCTTTCCCCAATTTTGCTCCTTGCAAATTAGCTAGAAACAGCTTTGCTCCAGAGAGATTGGCAACTTTTAAGGTTGCTTGTTGCAAGTTAGCTTTATAAAGGTTCGCTCCCTGTAAATTTGCTGCACGCAGACTTGCTCCAGAGAGGTTAGCTGAACGCAGGTTTGCTCCAGAGAGGTTGGTACGATTGAGGTTAGCCCAACAAAGGTTGGCTCCACATAAGCTAGCTTTTAGTAATTTGGTTTCATAGAGAATAGACCTAATGAGTTTAGCGCCACTCAGGTCTGCTTCGCTCAAGTCAGCCCCACGGAGGTCAGCACCACTCAAGTCAGCCCCACGGAGGTCAGCTTGTTGCAGGTTAGCTTTTAGCAGGTCTGCTAGTCTAATATCGGTGCTACGTAAATCAAGTTTCTGATCTTTTGGGTCTTCGAGTAAATTACGCCTGCCGATAACAGTCAGGGCTGCTTGAATATCGGTGCGGATTTTTGGCAATTCTTCATGGAGATTTTGCTCTAACGGCTGTGTCGGACGCGACCCACCTCTACGCCGACTTGAGTACACTGCCCCTTGATATTCCGGTTTTTGTTGTTCCCCTTTTAGGTGTTTGATAGGTGCATTTTCTCGCACAAAGGCAGTGAGGATTTCCATGATTGTCCAGTGTTCTTTGGGAAAATCCTGAGCAACTCTTTCTAGTGCATAAATTGCGCCTGTCCGGGTTTCGACCTTTTCATGACCAAGCTGGGAAATTGCCCCCATAAAGCGTTCTGCAATCAATCTGTCTTGATTGATTTTTGCATTTTGAATGCCAATGTCCAGGTTTTTCTCAGCTGCGATCGCATTTTTCTGCATCGCTTGGGCACGCCTTGCTGCATAATAAGTATTAAACATTGCTGCCGATGCGAGAAAAACTATTGCAGTAGTTGTTAATGCTTGGTTTCTATACTGAATTTTTTCCTGGATTGACAATTCTTTAATACTTGACAATACGAAGAAAATTACAGTCAATGAGAAGCCAAATATAACTGTTATAGTTATTAACCAATTCAACAGAGCATCTGTCTTTTTAGAAGACATGGTAAAGATTTTCCTTACAACCTAGAATTATTACTTAGATGTTGCGGAAAAATAGTATAGCATTTAGCAGAAAATTATAATAGGTGTCAAGATACTCATTGAACTAAGGAATAATATTGAATATACTTCTATATTACGGCAGAAACAAACCACCCATTCCAAATTAATGAAACGCTTGCGGTACAAGAATTATCAATTACGCTGTACATAGGAAATGGGGAGTAGGGAGTAGGAAGTCGGGAAAATTAATCAAGCGGGGATGATATTAGTATTTTACTGAGAGAATTGGGTTTCTCTAAGGTTTGCCCCATCCAGTATGGCATCATTGAGAATTGCCCCATGCAACCTAGCTAGATATAAACTTGCACAATGCAGGTTAGCTCCAGAAAGGTTAGCTCTTTTTAGGTTGGCTACACTGAGGATTGCTCCTTCTAAATTGGCTAGATATAAGTTAGCTCCTTCTAGGTTAGCTGCACTAAGTATTGCTCCTGCTAGATTAGCTTTTATAAGATTGGCACCAGCAAGATTAGCTTGATAGAGATTTGTTTGTTCTAGATTTGCCCCATTTAAGTTTGCTCCTCTCATGTCCGTGAAGCTCAAATCAAGTTGCTCATTTTCTGGGTCTTGATTTGCATTTCTTCTGGCGATAACAGTCAGGGCTGCTTGAATATCTACACGAACTTTTGTTGACAGATTGCTTGTTACTTCCTTTTGGGGCATATAAGGAGCATTCTTTCGTACAAAAGTAGTAAGAATGTCGATGATTATCCAGTGGTACTGTGGATGATTATGGGCAATATACTCTAAATCATTAATTATAGATAGGCTGGTTTCTATTGTGCTATTTCCTAGCTGTTCACTTGCTATTTTTAAGCGTTGTTTTGGTGACTTATGCTGAGTTTTTTTGACTTTTTCCTGGAAAGCAGGTATCCACAGGAATATTTTTGCTAGATGGATGTTATTTTTTGATAAAATATCTTTCATGGCATGAAAAGCATTAATAATTACTGAAAAAATCTTCAAGTGGTTACAGTATTTTTAACAATTTATTAGCCCATGCTATTGTTTCATACATGGTCAATATTTGAATATGATAATGCAACGAGCAAAATAGAGAATATAGCGATTTTAGTGTGGATGCATTACAGTCTAACCTCTCTCATTTTCAGAGAAATACTTTGAGTTTTACTCTCCAATGCTAGCAGTGAAGGTCATGAGGGTTAGGTTTGTATTCCATGCAATTGAGAACCGCTATATAACTGTTGAGTAAGTAGACATGAACATACATTATGCTGACTGACCTCAGTTATCAATTGTACTCACTAGTCTTTATTCTTCATTGACAATTAACCCTCGTCATGATGATTTTAACAAGAAAGAATTCAGGAGTCAGGAGCTAGAATTAAATTATAAATTCTGTATGACTGGCGGATAGCGCAGCATTAGCGAGTATTTTCGAGTCGCATCTAAATAAACGGGTTTAATTCCCCCACTCAACCTCAGATTGAGTAGTCTTGAATGAGTGGCGAGTCTAAATCCTCAACTCATTGATTTTGATTCGTGAATTCTTCTTCAATTTATTCATAATTCTTGATTAACTAAATCTGAGTATCGAAATGCAGCAAAAAATACAGCCAATAGTTAAAGACCTGGTGTTAATTGGTGGGGGTCATAGCCATGCTATTGTCATGAAAATGTTCGGAATGAAACCGTTACCCGGAGTACGCTTAACGTTGATTACCGCAGCATCAGAGACAGCCTATTCTGGAATGTTACCAGGACACATTGCCGGATTTTACACCCATGACGAATGCCATATTGACTTGCGACCCCTGGCGAACTTTGCTCAGGCACAGTTGTATATTGACACGGTAGTTGCCCTAGACTTGGAAAACAACAAAGTTCTTTGTGCGAACGGACTTGCGGTAGATTTTGATGTGCTGTCTGTTGATATTGGCAGCACTCCGGCCACAATATCTGTATCAGGTGCAGCAGAATATGCGATCGCAGCTAAACCAGTATCGCAGCTATTAGAGCATTGGTATGAACTAATTGCAGCTGTAGGTAAAAATCCTCAAGAACCAATTAGTATTGCGATCGTCGGTGGAGGCGCTGGCGGTGTAGAATTAGCGCTAGCGATGCGATCGCGTTTACATCAGATTTTGGATAAAACTCAACAGCCTAATCAAAACCTGAAAGTTCATTTATTTCAGCGTGGACAAGAACTGATGCCCAATTACCATCAATCAGTACGGCATCAATTTCAGCAAATTTTAACTGACCGAGGTATTAAGTTACATCTGGGAGAAACTGTGTGTAAAATTGCACCCAAAATACCCAAGGAAACTAAAGAAGTATTTGAAATTAAATGTGAATCTGGGTTGAAAGTAGAGTGCAATAAAATTTTTTGGGTAACACAAGCATCAGCACCCGAATGGTTAAAAACCACTGGACTTGGAACTGATGAGCAAGGCTTTATTCTGGTAGAAGATACATTACAATCTCAAACGCACCCGCAGGTATTTGCATCTGGTGATATTGCCACAATGGTAAATCATCCGCGTCCGAAAGCTGGGGTATTTGCTGTTAGGCAAGGTAAGCCTTTGTTTGAGAATTTGCAGCGGATTTTATTAGGCAAGTCGCTTAAACCTTATAGACCACAAAAAGAATATTTGAGTTTAATAGGTACAGGAGACAAACGAGCCATAGCCACACGAGGTATTATCACCTTACCACCCCACAAATTATTGTGGCATTACAAAGATTGGATTGACCGCCGCTTCATGGAACGCTTTCGCTTTGAATAATATTATGTATGGATAATTTAGTTGCAATTCCCACAGTCATTGCACCCCATACCTTAATCCCTCGGTGTACACATAAGTCAAATTACCCCCCTTAATCCCCCCGATGCATTGGGGGGAAAAAGAAATCTTGTTCCCTCCCCTTTGCAAGGGGAGGGTTAGGGTGAGGTAATCAGCTATTTCAAATTTGTGTGTACACTGTAGCCTTATTCTTGGGGGGGATAGGGTTCTTCAAAGCTGTTCAATTAGCTCAATGATTTGTTGATAATACTGAATATTTCCTTCTTGATAATATAAGTCTGCGGATTTCTGGAAATCGGCAATTGCTCCTTGAGAGTCTCCCAGATTGCGGTAGACATCTGCCCGAAGGATGTAAGCTGAAGCCCAATTAGGCTGACGCTGTAAGGCTTGGTTTAAGTCTGCAAGCGCTCCTTGTAAGTCTCCCAACAGAGAACGGCTACGACCCCGATTGTACCAGTCTTCGGCAAAGCTGGGGTCGATCGCGATCGCTCGACTGTAATCTTCTATTGCTCCTTGATATTCTTCTAGGGCATAGCGAGCATTAGCCCGATCGCTGTAAAATGCAGCAGATTGGGGATTATATTGTAATGCTTGGGTGTAATCTGCGATCGCACTTTCATATTCTTCTAAAGCATAGTGGGTAGAACCCCGGTTGTAATATGCTTCAATTAAATCAGGATTAATTTTTAATGCTTGATTATAATCTGCGATCGCTCCTTGTTCATCTCCTAAAAGACGACGAGCATTTCCCCGATTGCAATAGGCTTGAGAAAAATTAGGAACAAGTTCTATGGCTTGAGTATTATCATCAATTGCTCCCTGTAAATCTTGCAGAGCTTCACGGGCAATACTCCGGCCATAATAAGCTGCGGCTAAATTATCATTAATCTGTAATGCTCGATCATAATCTTTAATTGCGCCTTTATGATCTCCTACAGAACGACGAGCCGCTGCGCGATCGCAATATCCTTCTGCTAAATTAGGATTGAGTTGTAATAGGCGATTACTATCTTCAATTGCACCTTGATAATCTCCCAATCGACGACGAGCATTAGCCCGAAAGCCGTATACTAAAGCTAGAGTGGGATTTTCTTGTAACGCCTGGTCATAATCTGCGATCGCACCCTCGTAATCTTCAAGATTACTACGAACCAGACCACGCTCACAATAGGCTTGCACATCATCAGGATTCAGCTTTAATGCTTGGTTAAAGTCTTCAATTGCTTTATGATAGTTTTTGAGGTGAGCAAGCACAAGACCCCGATTATAGTACGCTCCGGCAAAGCTGGGATTGATTTCTAGGGCGCGGTTGTAATCTGCGATCGCACTTTGATAATCTGCTAAAGCGTAGTGAGCATTACCTCGGTTATGATAAGCTTCTGCCAAGTTAGGATCTAATTGTAATGCTTGGTTATGGTCAGCGATCGCTTCCTGATAATTTCCTAAGATATGGTGAATATTGCCGCGATTGCTGTAAGCTGCGGCAAAATGGGGATGCCATTGTAAAACTTGCTGAAAATCTGCGATCGCTCCTTGATGTTCGCCACGTTCAAAACGAGTTACGCCGCGATTATGATAAGCGTTGGCAATATCAATATTGATGTTATCAGCTAACTGGGTACTCATTTCGATAGTTTGGATATAATCTGCGATCGCTTGGTCGTAGTTTTCCAAAGCAAAGTAGGCATTGCCCCGGCTGTGGTAAGATTGCGCTAAATTGGGATCTACTTGTAAAGCTTGGTTATGATCGGCGATCGCTTCTTGATAATCGGCTAAAAAGTAACGAGCATTAGCCCGGTTGTAATAGGCGATGGCAAAATTGGGATTGATTTCGATGGCGCGATTGAAGTTAGCGATCGCACTGCGATAATCTTTGAGTTGACCAGTTAAAATCAGCCCTAGATTGTGGTAAGCTTCGGCATAGTCAGGATTTAGCTTGATTGCTTGGGTGTAAGCTGCGATCGCTGCTTGATAGTCCCCTTGCGAATTGTGGTTTAATCCTTGGTTAAAAAAATCTTCCGCATTCATATAATTTTTTTTGGCTTTTGACATTCTCTAGCCTAAAGCATCAGGATTCTTAAGGATATGTTTTGAAAATTATTCCAATTAGGCAAAACCCAATTGTAGAGACGCGATTTATCGCGTCTTGAAATACCAATCATCTACACTTTGCAATTTTCACAAATAATTCAACGTGAGTTCGACCAGTCTTATTTGACCTCTCCCCCAACCCCTCTCCGTGTCGGAGAGGGGAGCAAAAAGCTGAATTTTTCGTTGCTCCTCCCTTTCCGTTTCGGAGAGGGAGGCTGGGAGGGAGAGGTTCATCGAACTCACGTTAATTCAGGATTGCTATATCTTTGATAACGGAAGAGTAGGCATAGACACCATCTGGTTAGCCTTTTCAGACTGCGGTTGCATAATTTCAAACTTCCAGTCTGAAGAATAATCAGGCAACTCATAACCAACACTCTTAACATGAGCCAACATCAACTCATCTCGTTTATGCCAAACAGCAAATATTTTCTCCCTGCCATCATCTAACGTTTCTAAATCAATTTGATAAACCTCATTTACTCGCTTTAGCTTCAAACCCAACAAATTTAATAGTCGGCTGAGTATTTTTATTGCCGAAACCTGCTCTTTCTCTCCCACTAAATTAATACCAAGCGCTCTTTTAATATGCTTACTATGCTGAAAAGCAATATTTTTCAGCAAGATTAAATCTGGATCATTCTCAGTAAATTCGCGTTTTTCTTCGATAAACTGAAGCATTCCTAAAGCTCTCATCGCCTCAACTTTGAGCGTGTAAGTTTTTAAATCTGGGAGAAAAACTTTTCCTTCACCCCAAGATAATTGCTGATGCCATTCTTGCTCGTCTCTAACGTGAAAATATTCGCTCTCATGAGTTAAATAATAGTGAATTAAAAGCTGACGATAATATCCTTGTTCATCCTGCAACTTCAGCCAAGGAGTAATTTCTACACCATATCTTTGTCTAAGAACATATTTATTAATTTGGTTGCGTTCTCCATCAGTTAGGGAATGCTTAACTAATAGCTGCTCATATTCTACATAATCAATATCTTTAGCATTGGCTACAGCAGATGCTAAAGATAGTTGATTTTGCTGCTTAATCTCTTTAATTTTGCGTTTAATTTCTTTAGCCTTTTGACGACTTTGTGCCCAATCTTTTTGAACCTTGACAATTTCTAAAATTAATCTTCTGCGAGTAGCTAAATCATCGGCGTCAGTTGCCAAAAAGGCTAGGCGTAAATCTCGAATAATATTATTGTGAACTGCATTACTCCGCACCTGAATTTGATGCCCATCAGCAATCAAACCATCTTGCATTGATTGCCGATAGAGGCGAATAGAAGCATTTACCCTTGCAGATAACTTCGCCCAAGTTCGCAAATGAATCGGGTCATAAACTAAGGGTAAATCTACATCTATTTTATGCAATGGACTCAGCAAAGCTAAGTTTTCCTTTTGATTTTCCTGATACCAATCAGATAGCAAGCGATAATTTGTACTCCCGCTACCAATTAAACCAATACCTCGTTTAGCGCACCAGACAACACGCGGTACATCATCCCTAACTCTTGCTAAAGCTTGTCTTGCTTCCGAATCAGGAATTACCCCTTGAAAAATACCATAAACTCGGTCGAAATGTTGGACATCAATACTAATTCCTGTACCAAGGCTAGGGGTAACAAAAACGCCGTCATATTCGGATATTTTTTGGTTAATCGCTGCAATAAAATCAACTGCTGCGTGACCAGGTGTGTTTGTAGTGTGACTACTAACTACCAGAGTTTTAGGAAATTGTCGCCGTAATTTTTGTAGCCGTTCTTTCAGATAACGTTCAATTGTTTCACAACTGTAACGCCCAGCCCGACTATCGGTAGTAACGTAACATTTACGTCCCGCAAGTAAATCTAATTCCAATTGATGAATTAGCGGTGTTGGGTTTGGTGAATCATAAAAAGTCACATCCCAACCTTGCTGAGGTTTCCACTGGTTGAGAACTACCCAAGGTGTTAATTTAATTCCTGCTAATCCCTGTAAATATTCAAGTGAAACATCTGATAAATCAGCATCTTGGGCAATTACTAACCCTCCGCTAGTTAAAACTGTTGCAATAAGTTGCTGGAATAACTTTAATATTTTTACCCGTTTGTGCTTACAAGTATTACTATTTAACAGATGCCATAAAGATTGCTCTACTTCATCTAAAATTACTATTGCCCCGCGCCAATTTTCCGGGTTAAGTTTCCAAATCGAATCAACGCACAAGCCGAGGGAAGGCTGAGGAAAGAGAGAGCGAAGAATCGGAGGAGCAGGAGTAAGTGTTTTATTAATCCTTTTTTCGCCATCTTCTTTATGTGTTCCCCATTGAATACCAATTTTTTCACATAAAAATCGTCCAAGTAGGATTCTATGAGTAATTAATAAAACGGGTTGATTTCTACTTTTTGCTTGCTGAACAACACCTTGCAATGCTGTCGTTTTCCCCGTTCCTTTCGCTGATTTTACTCCTACTAATCCAGAAGTGGGGAAAGGTATTTCACCTATATAAGGACGGTTGAAGGTAAGTGCCGCAGGAATGCTTAACTCGGTGTGGGGTTTAGTTTGAGCAAGATAAATTTCTAAATCAATACTTTGGCGATAAACTTTCTCGAAACTACTTGCACCCTTAGCAATAATAAATTCATCAACCCCTTTTTCTATTCCTGGAAGTTCGATGACTTTCACAGGACAATTTTTTTGCTGGAATAAACAACCAAGTTGAGAAATGGCATTATTTACAGCAGCAATTGTCTTGGGTTGAGTTTCAAAATCAAAGCAAATGTAAAAGCTGCGCTTTGTAAGCGTAAATGCTGCTAAATCAGGAATTAGCTGACGACGGGTAACTTTGCCAAATTCATCTTTCACAACCCGATAACCACTGGTAATTCCGGGAATGGCAATAGCTACATATCCTTGCGTTAACAAAGTGGCTGCTTTCTTTACACCCTCGCAGATGATAAGGGGAATATTCTGTTGCATCACCCATTGCCAAAAGCCTCTAGCTTCACCATCAGCAGTAATGGTGATATTGTCGGGCATGACCAGATTGTAACGCCCAGCGACTTGCTGCCACACTTGCAACGTTACCCGCAAACAAAATACCCGCGTTGGCGTGCTGGGGGGATGCTCGTACTTGATGGATTTGCCATTGTGGTTTTGTCGGGGTTGGTTTGGCTTAAAGCATCCCCATTCCATCATTTGCCAATTATTCAAAGGGTCTAGTCCCGAACACCACCAACCACCTTCTGTGATGTGAGCGTAACGCTGCAACCATCCGGCTTTCACCATTCCGGTATTTGTGCGGGGGAGTAGCTCAGAAATCAACAGGTACTCATAAGCTGTTACACCTTGGAGCGACCTAAAATTGAGATGCACTAAGTGTAAGTCTATACCACTACTCTTGACTAATTCTTCAAGGTGTTGGGGGTGTAAATAGTGCAGATGCATAGGGAAAGGCGCGAAGGGAAGACAATGAGATTAAAACAGTAACACGCATCTGCTTTTTTTTAATACGCGAGATTGCGAGGCTTTTATGATGCTTTTTTTACTTCGTTATAAGAAGCACATCGGTTAAGGCTCTAGTGGGTTATTCTGCCTATTAGATCCCCAAAGTAATAATTTTGTATTGTGATATTTGTTCGCTTTTAATTTTTATTTATCAGTAAATTTCTGCGTTCAGGAATGCGATCGCTGCATGACATCGCTATGAGGTAATATCTTTATCAAGTTCAGCAAAGGCTTTACACTGAGCATCCACCTGTACCACGCCTCATGTGTGAGATTGTCACCTCTCTGAATGAATAGAGACAAAACTCCTCACTCTACAGAATCCTTTAACCTCACTCCAAAGGTTTGCTAACAAAGGTTTGAGATAGCCTTAACTGTTAATTTTTCTTTGCGATCGCAGTTAATACAGATAACTTGACGTAACACTTTTACCCAAGTAACACGGTAACGACTAAAGCTGATTGGAGGTAAAATAAACAACAGCTTTTAAAATAAGTTCAATCTGCTTTATAAATCTTTTGCTTTTAGTTACGAATGTAGGAAATATGGCTTTGTACCTTTTGATTCTACCGTGTGCTTTTTTCATCACTGGCTATTTTTTATTAAAAAGAAATAATAATGAAATCTCACATTTAGTAGCTGTATTTGCAGCTATCAGTCTGATTTTGGGTTTAATGTTAGCTCCTTGGCAGATTTTACTTCTACTATTAATTCTTATTCTTATCAGTACAAGCTACGAATACTATACAAGCAAAATAGTCAGCAGGGAAACACAATATCCACAACAGCCTGTTCCCAAATCGGAACCAGATTATAACTTAATCTACCGTGGGGCTTGCTATCGTGCTGACCCCAATGCCAAATCAGATGGAGTCACCATAGCACCAGTAACCCATAAACTGAGCTTTCGAGGATGTACCTATTTTGTTTGTGCTGATCCTAATGCCAAATCAGATGGAGTCACCATAACTCCTGTAACCCATAAATTGAGCTTTCGGGGAAGTACCTATTCTATAAATAGAACTGCACACAGAGAAATTAAAGAGTAAGGTAGCTAGAAACTCTGTACAAGTCTCTTAAAGTTGAAATTTTATCAGGAGAGGCAGAGGGTAGGAGGAAGAAAATATATTTTTGCCCTCTGTCAAGCGGGTTTAGAGCAAGTAAATTTATTTATGAAAAACAAAAAAATATCTATTTCGAGACGCACAGCGCAAGAAATACAGCGTCCTTAGGGACTTCCAAATATAAAAAATATCCCATCGCTTTTAGGGCAGGGGAGCAGGGGGCACTTAGCAGGGGGAGGAAAAGTCGTTGTGATTCCAAAAATTGGATAATTTCTTTTTTGGAGTTCCCTTATTAAATCCCCTAAATTTATTTATGGGGATTCCTTCTGCCTTCTGCCTCCTGCCCCTGCCTCCTGCCCTCTGCCTTCTGCCTCCTGAAGAAATACCTGATGCAGATACTTGGAGAAATGGTACTAATATATGGCTTTGTCAAGATTCCTAGACGCAGAAATAATGTTAAAAAATAAGAATATCTTCTGTAAATTGCTGTTGACAAAGTTTATTTTCTATAGTGAGTGGAGAGGAACGAGGAACTTCCTTGGTAAAAGAGGGATCTAGTTAGCTTGTTCCTTGACTATTCACTCCTTGGGGAGGCGCTTAGTCTCCGAAAAACTCTGCTTTATCTGATGTCTCCATTAAATTAGAAGCAACTCAGAAATCGTTAACATATTTTTAAACTATCAAATTATGTGGAAATCAAAGTTAATATTTAGATTTATACTATCGGTTGCTGCGATCGCAACTAGCGTGCAGCTAAGTTCAGGGAGTGACTATGCTATTGCTGAAAGTGCATCTTCCAATCCGACTATTGAACCTGGACAACAAAATCAAGCTTTAGAAGATGCCAAGGTTGCGATGGTAGGAGTTGGCATCGGAGCGATCGCAGGCTTACTCATTTCTGGTTTATGGTATCAGAAACGTCGTTACCGCAAAATCCAGTCACGTGCCAAAATAATCCGCTTTCGTGAAGAGTTTCTCTGCGGCTCTTTAGCAGATTATTACTTATCTAATTCTAAAGCAAATGCAT
This sequence comes from Nostoc edaphicum CCNP1411, assembly GCF_014023275.1. Taxonomy (NCBI): domain Bacteria; kingdom Bacillati; phylum Cyanobacteriota; class Cyanophyceae; order Nostocales; family Nostocaceae; genus Nostoc; species Nostoc edaphicum. Next base: position 1,673,505 of record NZ_CP054698.1, on the reverse strand, counting down.
CACCGACAAATTCTCGGAAAACTTTAGCAACACCAACTAAAGAAGAAATATCCGATTCCCCTGCTTCTGAGGAAACTTTAGTAACGCCAAATAAAGAAGAAATATCCGATTCCTCTACTTCGGAAACAAATAATCTAGCAGCAGAACCTACGCCAGCCGCAGAATTTAATTTATTATCTGACTCATACCACAAGTTAATTGAGGAAATTGTTGATACCGCTCTCAAAGGTCAAATTAGTTCCAAAGAGTATATATATTGCCAATTAGTAGAAAATGTGAGTAGTGGTAATGGTGAAATCTTTGAACGCTGTTTGAGCGATCGCTTGCATTCCACCCAATCTGAACTAGATCAGGTGATAAATTCTCCGAGTTTGTTCCAAAAAGAGACTCCTGAATTAAAGAAAGCTCGTTTAAATCGTACCTTAAAAGCATTACAAAGTATTCAAGGAGAATGGGAACGAGTCCAAAAACAAAAACAGAATCAAGCCGCAGTCACCGCAGCCGTGCAACAAATTCTCACAGCCTCAGAAGCTTCTCGCTTTTCAGTCTTGTTACAAATTATTGACCCTAACCAAAACCAAGTTTTCAGCCAAAGTCAATTACAACAACTGGCGCAAGAGTTAAAGGAAGCGGCGTCTTCTCACGACGATCTCCACCGAAAACAAGAAATACAACAACTAGCGATCGGCATTGCTAATGGCGTAGAATCCTATCAGCAATTGGAAGGTTCTCTTGTCAGTTGGATTTACGAGCCAAAAGCAACTCCATTAGGATTGAAAGAGTCCAGAGCAAAGCAAGATCCTTGGGCTTCATGGGCACTAAAAGTCAGCAGTCCCTTGCCAAAACTATTATTTTCTACATTGGCAGATGGCGGTTCTGCAACAGAGATAGTTGTTCACCAATCTGATATAAATCTGAAAGATTGGGTGGAATTGACAGTAATTCTGCAAAGAATGCAGCAAGGTTTGGTGACTTGGTTTGAAAGACAACCTTATGATTCCAAATGGGGTACATCTGCGTCCATTGCCACTTTTCTCAGTTTCGCTGTAGTTTGGTGCGAGTTATCTAATGGTTTCCGCAGCAAAGGCGAAGAATTAGCGAAAGCCTGTTTTCAGATCGTCTTACAAATTCTCAGAACTTTTGCCCATCGTGAATACTTTCCCCTTTACGGTGGGGCATTTGCCTTTTTCGGTAGAGATTCGCTGCAAGATGCGATCGCTTATTTAGATACACCACTCAAAGAAGTGGAAGGTACTCAAGAAAAAGCGCGGATATTAACGCTGTTGGGTTATTCCCAGTTTATTTTAGGTAAATATCCAGAGGCAAACTCATTTCACCAGGAAGCCTTAGAAATTGCCCGCCAAGCCGGGGATCAACCCTGTGAAATTGCCAATCTCAACCACAGTAGCCGTGTTTGCGTTGCTCAAAAAGATTATTCTCAGGCGATTAACTACAGCCAGAGGGCATTAATTTTGGCTCGTCAAGCAGGCGATCGCTTGGGAGAAGCTCACGCCCTGGCAACTTTAGGCTATAGCGAAGTATTTGCAGCACAGCAGATAGAATGCGTAGAACCAGATGTCTATGAACAAGCAATAGAATACTTGCGCCGAGGTTTGGAATTGTCAGAAAAATTCAGTGATTCACGATTTGGTATCACCTTGGCTGCTCGTCAAACTCAAGCCCTTTGTTACATCAGTCTTGGAATTGCTCACGTCGCCTTAGAAAAACCCCAAGCTGCTGTAGAATACCTCGAAAAAGGCACTGAGGCGGTGCAGTTTTCTAGTGATAAATATCTGCAAGGGGTGAACTTTTTGTATTTGGCGGAAAGTTACTACAACCTGAATAACTATGAAAAAACTGTATACAATAGCTGCCTGGGGATGTATTTATTAGAGCAAATTACGGCGGTGGAATGGCGGCAAGCGGCTGGGTTACTAACAATTTTACAGAGTAAATTAGGAGATGAAGCTGTACAGCAATTAATAGTAAAGTCCCGAACGAACATCATGAAATTTATTGGTGTTGACGGTTATGATTACTTGCCGCAATTGCTAGAAAAATACAAGCGATCACACTAATTTTTTGCAATAGATAGAAGTGCATAAGCACAGCCCTCCGCAGGTATCATGATTTTATAAATGTAATAAAAACAGCCGTAAAGTCATACCTAATTTCAAGATTGATAAATTCCTCATTTTGTACTAAAACTTATTGCTGTCTCATTAGGTCTAGTCATATAATGCTGAGGTAAATTTTCTATGTAAATCTATGTTCAAGTCTTGGGAGTCAAAACTGCGGAACTTACGGGTTGAAATGCTAGGACGTGTTCCTGATATTTTGCTCAAGCCTTTTGCCAATTGTAGTAATGTATTTAAGAAAATCACACCCTATAACTTTTATATTCTTTTGAATATTCAAGACAAATATATTGGCCGCCCACTATTTATGAAAGGTAGCTATGAACAAAGCATATCAGAAACTTTTGTCAAATATCTCAAGCCAGACTCTTGTGTTATAGATATTGGAGCTAATATAGGCTATTACAGTTTACTAGCTGCCAGCCAATGCCCCCGTGGTAAAGTGTTTAGTTTTGAACCTGATAACAACAATTTTAACCTCTTGAAAACGAGTATTATCTATAACGCATTTGAGGAAATTATCCAAGCATATAATTTTGCTGTCAGTGACGCTAATAAAACTATTATTATTTCTGATCTTGGTAATACATCTAATTCTGGAGCAAGGGTTACTTCTGAAAATGAAGATTTATTAAAATCTCTAATTTCTGCTCCAGATGCATACTTCAAAAAGATAGAGGCTGTTCAACTTGATACTTTTTTAATAGAAAATAGAGTAGATATAGTCAAAATTGATATAGAAGGACATGAACCGTATGCCATCCGGGGTATGTTGAATATTCTTAAGCGAGATAAGCCTATTATCTTTGCAGAATTTGCACCTTTAAATCTAAAATTATTCGGCGGTATAGAACCATCTGATTTTTTAAAGCTAATTTTAGATATTGGTTATCATATTTCCTTAGTTGAAAGAAGTGGTAGATTACTTAAGTTTGGCAGAGATATTCCTGCCATTATGAATTACTTTGAGCAACAAAAAACTCATCATATCGATATTATTTTTACAGCCTGTAACTAGCAGATAATCAGGCTCTATTGTTTAATTATATTCGTTCAAGCCTAGAGTCTGAAAATGTAATTAGAGGATCTCTGCTCCTGATTTAAGGGTTTAAGCGCTACAAACTACTTTATGACACCTTGAAAGCGGTTCGTTGACAGAACACCATAGACATTTTTGCAGATTGTTCACAACTGTTACCGCAGCCACTAATTACAGTAATTACCAATTACAAGAAGCAACCAAACAAGCCACTATCTCAACTAGTTCTTCTGGAGCAATCGGTTTAGATACATGAGTGTCAAATCCAGCTTCCAAGGCACGAATTCGAGCTTCACTATCGGCATAGGCTGTTAAAGCAATAGCTGGGATTCGTCCACCATTCATTGGTTTGAGCGCACGGATTTTGTTGATGAAAGTGTAGCCATCTTCCCCAGGCAACCCGATATCACAAACTAAAACATCGGGTTGTAATTCAGACAATACTTCGCGTGCCGCCGCTGCTGATATCACTGCTATAACTTTTGCTCCATCCATTTCCAAGACAGTAGCGATAAAGAAGCGAGTATCATCATCATCCTCAACTACCAGGATATTTAAATCGGCAAGAGTTCCAGAAGGTTGCATAATAAATGATGTTTTATCCTTACTTGCTGTGACTTTTACCGAAGAAAAGCAGAGGGCAGGAGGCATACCGCTTCATCTATTTTCCTACTGCCAGAACATTTTGCACAAGTAGACCCCATATTTGGGTAGGAGGCAGGTTGATTTTGGGGCTGATTATTGATAAACCAAACTTATTATTCATTCAAGGCAATTAGATTGACATGATTCAAACAATATGTTAATAATAATAGTTTGTGGAAACTTTACTTCTTAATATAAGCTCTTGGCTAACGTCATTGTCATAGGTGCCCAATGGGGCGATGAAGGAAAAGGTAAAATAACTGACTTACTCAGCCGTTCCGCAGATGTTGTGGTGCGTTACCAAGGGGGTGTCAATGCTGGACACACTATTGTAGTTAAGGGTCAGACCTTTAAGCTGCACTTGATTCCCTCTGGTATTTTGTATCCAAATACCGATTGCATTATCGGCTGTGGAACAGTAATCGATCCACAGATTTTGATCGCAGAACTCGACCAACTAAAAGAATTAAATATTTCCACTGACCACCTGCTGATATCTGAGACAGCCCACGTAACGATGCCTTATCATCGATTGATTGACCAGGCATCTGAAGAACGACGGGGAAGCTATAAGATCGGCACAACAGGTCGGGGCATTGGGCCGACTTATGCTGACAAATCTGAACGTACAGGCATTCGGGTTTTAGACTTGATGAACCCTGATGGACTACGTGAGCAGTTAGAGTGGACGATTAATTATAAAAACGTCATTTTAGAAAAGCTTTACAACTTGCCGCCTCTAGATGCACAAGAGGTGATTGAACAGTATTTGGGTTATGCAGAACGCTTGCGACCTTACGTGATTGATACATCGTTAAAGATATCCGATGCGATTCAACGACGGCGCAATATTTTGTTTGAAGGCGCACAAGGCACGCTCCTTGACCTAGATCACGGAACTTATCCTTATGTCACCTCCTCCAACCCTGTGGCGGGGGGGGCTTGTGTTGGTGCAGGGGTAGGGCCGACAATGATTGACCGGGTAATTGGGGTGTCGAAAGCCTATACAACCCGTGTGGGAGAAGGGCCATTTCCCACGGAATTGGATGGAGAGTTGGGAGAATTGTTGTGCGATCGCGGGGCCGAATTTGGCACAACTACCGGACGGAAACGGCGCTGTGGCTGGTTTGATGCTGTCATCGGTCGCTATGCCGTGCGGATTAACGGCATGGATTGTATGGCGCTCACCAAACTAGATGTCCTCGATGAATTAGAGGAAATTCAAGTTTGTGTCGCCTATGACATCGATGGTCAACGCAGCGAACACTTCCCCACCAGTTCTCGTCAATTTGCGAGATGTCGCCCCATTTATAAAACCTTACCAGGCTGGAAGGTGTCAACAACCCACTGCCGCACCCTGGAAGACTTGCCACAGCAAGCGCTGGACTATCTAAAATTCCTCGCTGAATTGATGGAAGTTCCGATCGCGATCGTCTCACTAGGAGCAAGCCGCGATCAAACCATAATCGTAGAAGACCCCATCCACGGGCCTAAACGCGCTTTATTGCACCCCGATGGCACACCTGCTACCTTACTAAGTGCGTAAATTGGTCATTAGTCATTAGTCATTGGTCATTAGCAAATGACAAATGACAACTGACAAATGACAAATGACAACTGACAAATGACAAAGGACAATTTATATGGCTATTACAGTCGAATCTCAAAAACGTCCAGAAGGCAGTAAGCCAAGAGCTTTGCGCCGTGCTGGACTGATACCTGCCAATTTGTATGGTCATAAGGGTACAGAATCCATTTCTTTGACCATTGAAGCCAAAACTGTTGAGCGTTTGCTCAAAAGAGCTTCCGTTAACAACACCTTGATTGAGTTGAATATAGCTGATGCACCTTGGCGCGGCAAAACCTTGCTGCGGGAACTTCAGATCCATCCAGCTAAAGGTACACCTTACCACCTCAGCTTTTTCGCGGTTGCTGGCCACGGCGACACAACTGTAGAAGTTCGGCTGCGTTTTGTAGGTACTGCTATTGGTGTTAAACAAGATGGTGGTGTTTTAGACACCGTAATTTCTGAATTGCAAGTGAGTTGTGCACCAGAAAATATCCCAGATGTAATCGAAATCGATGTCTCTAACCTGCAAATTGGAGACAGCTTGAGTATTAGTGATATAGCCTTTCCTGAAGGTGTAACACCTCTAGCGGAGTTAGAGCGACTTGTGGTCAGCGTTTTGCCACCACAAATTAGCGCTGCTGATGCTGGTACTGAAACTGAAACTGAACCAGCTTCTTAAGCTATGTAAACTGTGTAATAATTTTTGATGTCACCAGGGGGATAACTCCTGGTTTTTTTGTATTTGAACCGCAAAGGAATAGAAATGACAGAAGCAACTTTTCCAGTCCTAATTCAGCAAATGTTGCAGCCTGGCTTTTATCCCCATACGGTAACAGAACCCATTGAACTAATTCAAACTCACGTTTCTTATGTGCTGTTAACTGGGGATTACGCTTATAAGCTGAAAAAACCTGTGAATTTTGGCTTTTTGGACTTTTCCACCTTAGATAAGCGGCAGCATTTTTGTCAGGAAGAGTTGCGGTTAAATCAGCGGGGTGCTGGTGAACTGTATTTAGAAGTTTTGCCCATAACTTTGGTAGGGGAGCAATACCAGTTAGGGGGAACAGCAGAAGCTGTAGAATACGTGCTGAAGATGCGCCAGTTTCCTCAAGAGTCACTATTGAGTACACTTTTTGAACAGGGTAAGTTAAATGAGACACACCTAGAAGAGTTGGGACGAGTGGTGGCTCAATACCATGCCGAAGCACAGACGAATGATTATATTCGCACTTTTGGTGAAGTAGCAAATGTCCGGGCTGCCTTGGATGAGAATTATCAGCAAACTGAGAACTATATTGGTGGCCCCCAGACTCAGGCGCAGTTTACAGAAACAAAGCAATATACAGATAAATTTTTTGCAGAACGTCCAGAATTATTTGCTAGTAGAATTCACAACAATTATATTCGTGAATGTCACGGGGATTTACACCTGAGAAATATTGCCCTGTGGCACGATAAAATCTTGCTGTTCGATTGCATTGAGTTTAATGAGTCGTTTCGCTTTGTCGATGTAATGTACGATGTGGCGTTTACGGTGATGGATTTGGAAGCGCGGCAGCGCAAAGACTTGGGTAATGCGTTTTTGAATGCCTATATAGAGCAAACTGGAGACTGGGAAGGCTTACAGGTGTTGCCTTTGTATTTAAGTCGTCAGGCTTATGTCAGGGCAAAGGTAACTTCATTTTTGCTAGATGATCCGAGTGTACCTGCGACAGTAAAGGAAGAAGCGACAAAAACTGCTGCTGAGTATTACAAACAGGCTTGGGATTACACTAAACCAAAGCTGGGACAACTGATTTTGATGTCGGGGTTGTCGGGTTCTGGTAAAAGTACTACAGCGAAGTATTTAGCCCGTGAGCTAGGAGCAATTCAGCTTCGTTCAGATGCAGTGCGGAAACACTTAGGGGGAATTCCTCTGCGGGAACGGGGTGGCGATGATTTGTATACACCAGAGATGACCGAAAAAACTTACACACGCCTATTGGAATTGGGAATTATACTAGCTAAACAAGGTTTTTCGGTGATATTGGATGCCAAGTATGATAAACAGCAGTTACGGCAAGAAGCGATCGCTCAAGCTACGAAACACCAAATTCCCATTCAGATTATCCAATGCACAGCACCCCTTGAAGTTTTAAAAGAGCGTTTGAACAATCGCACTGGTGATATCGCTGATGCTACCGCCGATTTATTAGCTTCACAAATCAAACAAGCTGAATCTTTCACGGAAGAAGAAGAACCTTACGTAAAGATTTTGGATACAACTCAATCACAACAGGCACAATTGAAATCATTCGTAATTCGTAATTGAATCGAAAATTACGAATTACGCATCAGTAATTAGTTAATAACTTTTTTACTCTATGGCAGACAAAAAGAACGATTTTTTCGCTATTTCTCCCAGCTTCTTTTCTCAACTGTTATTTGGGGCATTTTTAACATTTATATTAATCATGACCAACTCCGCACCAGCCCTGAGCATCTTCTTAGGTATCTTGGGCGGTTTCATCTTAAGCTGGATCACAAATGTAACTAGTAATAGCCCCCAAGCACCAGCGGTAGCCTCCTCTGATGGTGTGGATACAGGATTGAAATACTGGTTATTTTTCATGCTTGGTTTTGTATATTTGGGGTATCCCGCACCCATGAGTATCTTGCTAGGTGGAATAGGCGCTTTAGCTGGAGGCTGGATTACAGCTTGGTGGGGAAGTAAGGAAGAAATTAGAACTCAGTTGCCAGTTGAAGAATCAGAAGTGGTTGAAGTTGAACCAACAAACGAGAGGATCAACAAACGGCAAACAAGAAGAACCGGGCGCCGTTATCGTCGCCCTCCTGGAAGTAGTTTCAATTTCAGGTTTTGGGAAAGGTAGTATATTTGGGAATTGGGAATTGGGCATGGGGCATTGAAAAGAGGCAGAGGGGCGGGGTGCGGGGGGAAGAGGGGAAAACTCTTCTCCCTTTCTCCCTGCTCCCTGCTCCCTTGCTTCTTCCCCATTCCCTATTCCCCAATAATATGTTTTTATATCTCTCCAAATTACTGCCACTATTTTTTTATCCACTAGGACTAGCTTGCGTAAGTTTGGTAGTAGCATTAGTTACTTTGTGGAAACGACCCCGGACTGCGGCGATCGCAATTGCTTTTGCCTTAAGTTTATTGCTATTTTGCAGTAATGCTTGGATCGCTAAATCATTAGTGCGATCGCTAGAATGGCAAAATCTTCCAAGTCAAATACCGAATGCAGAAGCAATTGTGGTTTTGGGTGGTGCAACTAAATCAGCTTTTCCTCCAAGACCTACTGTCGATTTGAGTGAATCTGGCGATCGCGTCATTTATGCTGCACAACTGTATCGCCAAAAAAAAGCGCCCATAATCATTCTGAGTGGGGGCCGCATTGATTGGCGGGGAAGCGGTTCATCAGAATCGGCAGATATGGCAACAATACTCACATCTATTGGCATTCCATCTGAGGCAATTGTTCAGGAACCCGACTCACTCAATACTTATCAAAATGCAGTGAATGTCCGCAAAATTTTGGAGTCTCGTGGCATCAGTCAGGTATTATTAGTTACTTCTGCAATGCACATGCCGCGATCGCTTCAGATTTTCCAGCGTCAAGGAATCAATGCCATTCCTGCACCCACTGACTTTCTGGTTAGTGAGGGTGAACTGCAAGAACTTGGTGGCACTCCCAAAGCCGCTATACTGAATTTATTACCTGATACCGACAACCTGCACCAATTTACCACCGCTTTAAAAGAGTACATTGGTTCTTTAGTTTATCGCTTACGCGGTTGGCTTTAATCAAGTTATGAGTTAGGAGTTATGATACCAATTCTGTATAAGATGCACATCATAATACCCTTCTGTAGTCCCCCCGATGCCTTGGGCTACGGTGTACATACAAGTGGAATTACCCCCCTTGCAAAGGGGGGAAATATCCGGTTCTCCCCCTTTGCAAGGGGGAGTTAGAGGGGGTGAATTATATGCAGCTTCACAAAGAAACAGTATGAGTTATGAGTTATTAATTATGAGTTATTAATTATGAGTTATTAATTATAAAGTGCGGTAATTGCCTGAATTCCAAACTCTTAATGACCAACGACAAATGACCAATGACAAATGACCAATGACCAATGACAAATGACAAACTAAATTAACTTTATGTCTAAAAATTTACCTTATATTATGCCATCCCCTCAACCCCAAGTTGAGGAAGCTTTTGCCACTTATCAAACAACCCATCATTTCTACCACGAAGTTCGGTCACGGTCAGAGTTTCAGAGTTATTGTGAATGGTATTATACAACAGCAGAACAGAACCGCCAAGAGCTTAAAAGAATGCGCGGCGAACTGAATATTTTTCAGTGGTTTCGCCGCCGATGAGTCATTTAGATGACTTCTAACTCATTTTCACGCAAATGGGCTTTAAACTTTTTACTAAACTGGACTAAAAGTGGGAAATTAGCGCTTACGGGTCTGTCTCGCCATTGGGTGGCAATACCTATTACTTCGCCTTCTGTACCTTTGATGTCAAAAGCCTGATTCCGATGCTCAGGATGATGATACACTACTACCGAATCTTTAACGCGGACGCGATCGCCAACTTTCATAACAACATTTACACCTAGCATTTTCTTTTCCACAAGTATCTGCTACAAAATATATGATTAAATCGCTTTGAATTTGATTTAATCAGCTATTTCTTGACGCTTCATCGGGGTGCGACGGTGCATTTAACCCTCTGCGTCCAGGCACGTATTAGCAATCCGTGCGTACTTTATTTAGTTTTTTGCCGCGTTAATATCTATCGCCCTTACCCCCTATATTTACCCCAAAAGTAGGGAAATGAAAGGAAATAAGCCGATCTCAGATGTGCTTAGTACTGTGACAAGATATCTAACCCTTTTATCTTCACTCCAGGATGTTCCCCAGGTCAACTCTCTCAACAATTTTCGTGTATGTCAGAGGTGCTGTTATTGCGATCGCTCCTTTGTATGCGATAGACTTTGGCCTCTCTCCTAAAAGGTTTAACTTTTTGGTTAATTTTATAGCAGGGTTGGCTGCTTATACTTAATTTGTCTAAAAAACAATCTCTTGACATTTACCCAAAAGACTTACCTGCTTAACCTCCTGCTATTTTTTAGCCCTGTCGAATTCACGTTAATGTAATTTCAGCTTTTTCTCCAGCACTGCTTTTACTTCCTGGGCAGAGGTATTTTCAGGAAACACCCGCAGCAAATCCTTCAAATCTTGAATGGCATCTCGGATCTGGGTTTGCAAAGCTGTCTGCTCAAGTGCAGTCTGATATAACTCTTGGGCGGTTGAGAGATTGCCTGCAACGAGGTGATAGAGTGCTAAGTTGAAGGTGTTTTGGCAATTGTCGGGTTTTTCGGTGTATTTTTGCTGGGCAATTTGGATGGCAATGTTTAAATCAGCTTCGGCGGACTCGGCTTGTTGGAGGGCAAGGTAGATAAGGGAACGAAGGTATCGATACCAATCATCTTTGGGGTCAAGTTCGATGGCATTGAAATCTTGCAGCGCTTCCTCGTAGCGTTCCATCAAGCAATAGGTACGACCTCGATCTGCGATCGCCCACTTATATTGGGGGTTAATTTCAATGGCGTGGTTGAAGTCTTCCAGCGCTTCCTCGTAGCGTTCCATTGAGCGATGGGTCAGGCCTCGAACTGCGATCGCCCATTCATATTGGGGGTCAAGTTCAATGGCACGATTGAAGTCTTGCACCGCTTCCTCGTAGCGTTCCATTGAGCGATAGGTTATGCCTCGATTTGCGATCGCCCATTCATATTGGGGGTCAAGTTCAATGGCACGATTGAAGTCTTGCACCGCTTCCTCGTAGCGTTCCATTGAGCGATAGGTTATGCCTCGATTTGCGATCGCCCAATCATATTTGGGATCAAGTTCAATGGCACGGTTGAAATCTTCCAGCGCTTCCTCGTAGCGTTCCATTGAGCGATGGGTCAAACCTCGACTTGCAATCGCCCACTCATATTTGGGGTTAAGTTCAATGGCGCGATTGAAATCTTCCAGCGCTTCCTCGTAGCGTTTCATCAAGTGATAGGTAAAGCCTCGATTTGCGATCGCCCACTCATATTTGGGGTTAAGTTCAATAGCACGATTGAAATCTTGCAGGGCTTCCTCGTAGCGTTCCATTGAGCGATGGGTCAAACTTCGACTTGCGATCGCCCACTCATCTTGAGGGTTAAGTTCAATGGCGCGATTGAAATCTTCCAGCGCTTCCTCGTAGCGTTCCATCAAGCGATAGGTTTCGCCACGATTTGCGATCGCCGCAAGATATTGGGGGTAAAGTTCAATGGCGCGATCAAAGTTTTGCAATGCTTTATCATACTGTTCCATCGAGCGGTAGCTTTCGCCGCAACGAAAGAAAACTTGAGAACTAATTAGATGTGGATGGGTGTCGATTCTACGTTGAGCAAGAGACTGCCTTAACAAGTCATGTATAAAGCGATAGCGACCACCAACACGCTGGAGCAATAGCCGTTCTGTAGCATAGTTGAGAAAACGAGCATAGTCCCAAGAAATTGAGTTAGTGCGATACAAAGATAAACGCACTAGAAAATGATTGATGCAGACATATCCCCCTCCCATCACAATCCATAGTAGGGGAGCTATAGGCAGGGAAATTAGCACAATCTTAACAAGAGATATCGTTGAAGGTAGTACAAGACAGAGTATTAAGATATGCAAAGGCACAAATATTATCGTAATCAGTATTGCATTTCGCCACAAGTTTTTAATTCCTTGATTTGGCACTGATAGAGTTTTAATTTTGAAGCGCCATTCTTCAAAGTCAAAGTCCAATGTTGGAATATTAAAGGTGAAGTCCAATGTTGGAATATTTAATTCATTCAATTTATTAATTAGTAGGCTAATTTGAGTAGGGACTAATATAGTCTTCCAATACGACAGCTTGCGTAATATTTTGTGTCGTTTGAGACTTGAGAATGAGATTTGGATGCCTCCCACAACTGATTCTATGTGTGGCAAATCCTTTAAGACATCTGTTCCCTGCTTCAAGCCATACAAAGAGCCAATCACCAATCCGAGCCAAAAACGAGAGCTAAACCCAATCCGATGTAGATTGATCAACCTAGAGAATAGCGCCCAAAAAATTACAGGAACGATTCCGATTAGCCCCCAACAAATTACGGCAACGATTAGCCCCCAAGCAATTACGGCAAAAAAAGTAAATAGCCACTTTTGAAGGGGTGTTGACAGCCATGTTGTTCCAATTTGCTCAATCAAAAACTCGGTTTCTGACTCTTGCAAAAGCTCTAATGCCAGAATTTCTAGCCATTTCTGACTCTGTTCGGGGCTAGGAATCTTTCCCTGACGATAGGCGCGGCTAGGGGTATCCTGTGTCAGCATCCGTCGCACATAGGCATCTAACAGTAAATTTAAGCGATCGCCTGCCGAAGTTGCCCGCCGCCACTGGGTTGGATCTAGCTCCTTATAGGCAAGTACCGCCATTGACAGTAACAACGGTCTGCGAATCAGCGCCAGGAAATTCTCATCTGCTACCAAGCTTTCTTTGAGTTCATCTCGGTTCGTCTCTGCCAAAAAAGTCTGGATTTGTTCATCCGTCAAGTCTTGGAGATAAACGGCTCCATCGAGTTCCAGCTTTTGAGTATAAGTGTTATACTGCTCGCGCCGACAGCATAACGCTACCTGCCTCGGACGCAAATCTGATTTTAACCACTGGTTAATTGCCTGCACACAATCCTGCTGATACTCTGGGCGTACCTCATCAAGTCCATCCAGCAAAGGTATTAACCTTTTTTCCTCTAGCCATTGGTTAATTTGGTGTGGCAAAAAGCCATATCTCTCTCGCACCTTGCCAGCCAGCCAATTTGCAATCGACCAGACAGGCGCTTTTTCAGGAAGAGACTCAGAGAGATTTTTCTTGGAAAAGCCCGGTAATCTAGATGTACCTTGACTCCGCCTAGAATTTGATTGAGATGCAGTCGGTTGCCAATCAGAAAGATCGACTACAACGGGAATGCGCTGCTGCGGATCATTTTCTGCTTTTTCCACGAGTTCTAGAGCTAAGTCCAGCAAGCTTGTTGTTTTACCCGCCCCCGGTTCACCCAAAATCAGCAACCGCTCTCCACATTGGTCAAATACCTGCTTGATCGTCGTTTCTGGTGACAATAGCTGACTTGGTTGAGCGATCGCCACTTTCACCTCCATACCCCAAGGACGACGCACCTGCTGCGGCTGCGTCTCCTTCTGCAAATTCAGCCTGACGGCATGGTGCAGTTGTCCCTCAAGTCTTAATTGAACCCATTTCCTAACTTCTGCCAGCAAATTCTGTTCGGCGTTAGGGCGCACTGTCTCCTGTGGCTTGAGCAGTACATTGCCATTCACCTGCTCAATATTGAATTGGTCGCGTCCCCGGTTGCCATAGCCGCGCCTACCACGTTTTCCCATGCCTATGAACCACCAATTTTGGGATTACCTTCAATTTTTTCAATATTGATTTGGTCGCGCCCATAGTTTTTATAGTCTCGATTGGAGGTGGTTTGATTTTGAATATTAATAATTTGCTGCGCTACCTGCCGTAACTCTGTCGCAAACACAGCATCATCGACCATCGCATCATCCAAGTACACTTCCAGCTTGTTTAGCGCTGCTGGGGAATGGTCAGTTTCTACTGCTGCGATCGCCGCTTCTGCTTTTACATTTCCTTTAAATTTAGCAGTGATTTTATTTCGTAGTTCCTTTGCCAAGGAAATTGCCCCGCCCACAGTCTTCTTCGCCACTTCCCCAGCCCCCGACTTAGCAAACTCCTGAAATGCGAGGTTGAGAATTGCCCCTGCTGCGATCGTAGTTAGTGGATCAGTCATCTCAATTCCTCAAAGTCACCACTTTTCCATTATCCTACGACCTACGTGGTGTCTATCAGATTTTCTGTAAAATCATGAACATTTTACAATGGACTTAAAAAATCTCTAATTGCGAAGATATCAATTATCAGTCTTATTACAACTAGTGGTCTGTCCCAAAAGTTTTAAGAGGTTAGTCGTGTTCAGATCCCCGACTTCTTCAAGAAGTCGGGGATCTAGCAGCCCCACAAAATTAATGCGATAGACCACTAGCTTCTATACTGTTACAAGATGTGATGTAGAGTTATTTGTGGTGCGATCGCTAATGAGTCTAAATAAGTTAGCGATCGCAATTTTATTGTCCATCATCGTGAATATAAAAGCCGTTCTGGCAAACATTGCAACGTTTCTCTCAAACATTACAATATTCATAAGCAATGTTTTAATGTTTCTCATTAGCATTGCAATATTCCTTATCAATACTGCAACGTTTCTCTCAAACATTACAATATTCATAAGCAATGTTTTAATGTTTCTCATCAACATTACAATATTCCTTATCAATATTGTAATATTCCTCATCAACATTACAATATTTCGGTATAACCTATTCCTTAATCCCTATTTTTCAGTCGGACACACTTGCTGCAATCTTTGGGGAAGTTGCCGACACATCTGCTGGAATCCTTGAGGATTGACTTGCCACCAAGTAAATAATCCCACACTTGTACCCACCACAAGCAACGCCAACACTCCCCCCAGCGTTACCAAACGTTTGCCTAGACGAGGTTTTGTAATTAAGGTTGGTGGAATTTCTGGGCTGAGAATTGGTTCCTCTGAAAGATCCAACTCTAAATCCAAATCTAGCAAAGTTTGCGAACTTTCTGTAAAGGAAATTAATTCTTCCTCTTCCTCTTCTTCCTCTACTTGTTCTGCTTCTTCTTGTATTTCTGCTTCTATAATCTCTTCTGGCAACGCCGGAGTCACAGGTACTAAATATTCCGGGGAGACACGGCAATAAGTGAGAACAACCGACGTATTATCACGCCCATTTTTTTCGTTTGCCAAGTCAATCCAGTTGCGGACAGCATCTTCAACTGTCATTTGCCCTGCTAACACAGGTATTGCATAATCCTGCCAAGATTGTTCCACCCAGTTATTATCACTCAAACCATCAGAACACAGTAGCAAGATGCCATCTTCTTCGACAATGAATCGCTGAACCTTGAGACGCAAAGATTCTGAATCTCTTGTCCCCAATGCTTGAGTTAAAGCACTAGCATCTTGTCTTAAAAGTGCCTTTCGATACAAGCTTTTAGCAAAGCGTACTTCCCGCGTTGCTACATCATCATCTACTGTGAGTAGCTGGCAATAATTACGAGTAATCCAATAGGCACGGCTATCGCCAACATTAGCCAAGTAAAGTTCATGGGTGTTATTTGATTGCCACCCAGTACTTGTTTGCACTCGTTGGGGAACTTGCAACGCCATAACAATAGTTGTAGCCATGCGTTCTCTGCCTTGGCGTTTTTGCTCATTATTACGCGCACAAATCAGATTATTTACCACCCGCAAGCTTGCTTCTAATTGTTCTTGCAACAACTCAGGTGGAACAAGTGCAGTTTGTTCTGTAACCTCTTTTAGTAAAACGCGAATTTGCAACTTTACAGACTGCACTGCCAACTGACTAGCAACCTCGCCGCCTTCATGTCCACCAATGCCATCACAAACAATTGATAAGTGGTGCAATAAAGGTTCATCTAAATCATTCAAAGTATTGGGGTAGCAAGCATCTTCATTTTGCGCCATAATTGGGCCAATATCTGTAGAGCCTGCCACCTTTAAAATTAATGGTAATTCTGCCGCAGATGCTAGTAATAAATTATTGAGTTGAATATTAATAGTCTCTACATCAACCTCAGTTTCACACATCTGCTGGACGATGTTTTGTAACCCCTTGGCTACTGATGTTTTTGCAGAAACTACCCAAAACTGCCAACACTCTCCCAGATTTTGTAAACTCAATTTCTCATTTGCTGGTGTTTGGTAAAGTTCTAACAGTCGCACACACCAACCTTGAACTCTCAAGTTGTCTGCTACCAGTAAACTGTGGCTAAGTCCCAACTCTGATAGAGGTGTCCAAAGTTGGAGAATTTGCCACAGCCAATAAACTTGTCGTACCGCCGTTGCTTGTTCCCATGCCTGAACAATAGTTGGATAAATATTTCCTGTCTTATCTATCGGCACATTTTCCAATAAGAGGATATCAGTTGTATTTTCCTCATAACAAGCAAACCCATAAGCCTGGGGGAGATGCAACCGCTCTTGATATAACCGTAAATAAGGAATTACTTGCGTTGGCAATTCTTCAGGAACATCTGGCGGTAGTCCCGGTTGAGTATCTAGCCAAATCTGGGAACTAATTACCTCATATCTGTCTGCTACCTTTGTGCCTGGTGGTATTTGAGCAGACGATGAGCCAGTCGCCCAAAGATAACGGTGAACTAAAGGAGTTTGGCAACTGGCACAAACACTATCTCCCATCGGATTAATCGGACTCTTACAACGTGGATTTATACAAAAAATTATCAGTTGAGTAGAAATCATAAAAGTATAAATTTAAAAAAACAATCAACTCATTAACTTCGATTAATTTTAGCTGCCAATGACTTGAAGGCTAGAATAGACTGGATTTGTGTACCGCTAGCTACACCTTGTTACTGAAATTAATCAAAATTATTGGTATAAATACCAAGTTTTGCTTGCTGTAAATAACTTAGTCTGGCTGTATCTAATCGTAGAAATGCATTTACGTCAATGTAGACACTAGGATGGCGCTATGCCAAGTTTTACCTTAATCTGGCTTCTGGCAGGAGGAGTTCTGTGTTTGACAGAACTGTTTTTACCATCGGCGTTTGTCGCTTTCATGATGGGAATTAGCGCTTTGGTGGTGGCGCTGCTGTCTGGAGTGGGTTTGGGAAATGTATGGTTGCAAGTTTTAGTTTGGCTATTACTTTCCACATTACTAATCGTGCTTTCTCGTCGGTTTTTGCAACCACGACGACGCCAGTCAAAAATTCAGGATGCAGTTATAGCCGAAACCTTAACAGAAATCCCACCTGGGAAAACAGGGCGGGTGCTGTATGAGGGAAATTCCTGGCAAGCACGATGCGACGATGACAAATTTACCGTAGCACCCCATCAAAGAGTTTATGTGGTGAGGAGAGAAGGTACTACTTTGATTGTGATACCAGAAAATTTATTGAGTCATTAGTTATTGGGAATGGGGCATGGGGCATTGGGCATGGGGAAGAAATTAATCTCTACTTCCTCATCTCTCCCACTCCTAACTCCTAACTCCCTCACTCCCACTTCTTTGACTTTTGAGTTACATTTGATACTTAAAAAATCAGGAGATTTATAATGGAACAGTTCTTTTTACTAGTCTTTTTAGCCCTTGGTGGTTCTGCTGTAGCGGGGTCTGTAAAAGTCATCAATCAGGGTAATGAAGCTTTGGTGGAAAGATTGGGCAGCTATAACAAAAAGCTGGAACCAGGAATGAATTTTTTAATTCCTTTTTTGGATAAAATCGTTTACAGAGAAACCATTCGGGAAAAAGTCTTAGATATTCCTCCCCAAAAATGCATCACCCGCGACAACGTTGGTATTGAGGTAGATGCAGTGTTCTATTGGCGCATTGTGGATATGGAAAAAGCCTGGTATAAGGTAGAAAATCTCCAGTCGGCAATGGTAAATATGGTACTGACTCAAATTCGCTCCGAGATGGGACAACTAGAGTTGGATGAAACCTTTACTGCTCGTTCTCAAATCAATGAACTTCTGTTAAGAGATTTGGATATTGCCACAGATCCTTGGGGTGTGAAAGTGACGCGGGTAGAACTGCGAGATATTGTTCCATCGCAAGCGGTGCGAGAATCGATGGAATTGCAAATGTCGGCAGAACGACGCAAACGGGCAGCAATTTTAAATTCTGAGGGTGAACGCGAAGCTGCTGTCAATAGTGCTAGAGGTAAAGCAGAGGCGCAAATATTGGATGCGGAAGCTCGGCAAAAATCAACAGTTCTGCAAGCGGAAGCTGAACAAAAGGCGATCGTTTTGAAAGCTCAAGCGGAACGTCAGCAGCAAGTTTTAAAAGCACAAGCGATCGCAGAATCAGCAGAAATTATCGCCCAAAAGCTCCAGACAAATCCTAATGCCAATAAAGCAGTAGAAGTTCTGTTTGCCTTGGGCTATCTGGATATGGGTGCAACAATTGGTAGAAGCGATAGCAGCAAGGTTTTATTTATAGATCCGCGTACTATCCCTGCTGCTTTTGAGGGTATGCGTTCTGTTATCTCAAATGGTCAGCTTGACTCTAACGAGTTGTTTTCTAAACAAATCCCAGGATTAGAACATAACCGCCCTAGTTAGAAGTAGAAGTGGCATTGGTGTCAACTTCAGTTTAAAACCCTTTTCAAACTTCGTTTCCAGTCTCAGACTGGGAACGAGACAATCACAATTATCTACTGACAATATTTTTCAGCTATTTCTTCTCAGAATTTACCCATAGAGGTTAACTTCGCTAAAATAGCCCATTTGATAAAATTACAATGGTTAGTGAAAAGAATGCAATGTCTATGACGGGCTGTCGCTATACACTACCGTCTGATTCTTCTCATGATGAAATAATCAAGTTTTGATAAGTTGTAAATTATGACATTATCTATTCAGCCAACTACAGTAACAAGTGTAGAAGAGTTCTTAAAACTACCAGAGACAAAACCAGCAAGCGAGTATTTTAACGGGAAAATATACCAAAAACCTATGCCCCAAGGAGAACACAGTACTTTACAAATTGAATTAGCTTCTGCCATAAATCAAGTTGCAAAACTACAAAAATTAGCTTATGCTTTTCCTGAATTGCGCTGTACATTTGAAGGTCGTTCAATAGTACCAGATATTGCTGTGTTTGAATGGCAAAGAATTCCATTGCTTCCTAATGGAAAAATTACAAATAAATTTGAGATTCCTCCGGATTGGATAATCGAAATTCTCTCACCAGAACAATCACCCAACCAAGTTATCCGCAAAATTACATTTTCTATTCAAAATGGAGCAAAGTTAGGTTGGTTGCTCGATTCTGCTGATGAGTCAATCATGATTTTTGAACCCAATAAATTACCAGAACTAAAAGAACAGCAAGATATCTTACCCGTTTTGAGTGTTTTGGAAAATTGGCAATTAACAGTTGCAGATGTATTTAGCTGGTTGAGTTTTATTTGAATAAAGCAACAGTAAGCTGACGCCAATTCACTTCTGAATCATTATAGAAAATGAAAATACACCATTTATTTATGAAAATTCACATCATGAGCCTGCCTAAGCAGGCTTTTTCTGATGGTCACTGGCTCTAGTCTGTGAGAAAATTAAGTGCAACCTCACATAAAATCGGTATGACTATTGACTAATCTCAGTAGCTTGGTTTACTTGGCATTGGCTGCACAACCCAAAAAACTCCAGGGTGTGGTAAAAAACTTTAAACTTGTGGCTGGATTCTAACTGGTTTTCTAGGTCATGAACGGGGCATTGATTAATTGGAATTGAGACACCGCATTGCAAACAAGTAAGGTGGTGTTTGTCTTGCTGCGCTAGGCTGTAGAGCGCTTCACCGTTAGCCAAATTCCGCACTTGTACCATGCCTTCGAGTTTTAAGGCTTCTAGGGAACGGTAAACTGTCGCTAAACCCATGCTCTGATTAGTGTTGCGTAATTCTACGTAAATATCCTGGGCGGAAATGCCTTTTTTGATAGTTTTCAGTAGATTGAAAATACGCTCTTGACTGCGGGTGCGTATGGCTCTCATAGACAATTATTTAAATATGCCACTGTAGTTGAAGCTGTTAGATGGGCTAATTAATCAATTAACTTTAACCGCTTCGTAATCTTATTTTCACTCAGTTGGAGCAGAAAGTTATAGTATAGCGATCGCAGCATTCAGAAAAAGCCCGTGCAAACCAAGTATCTAGCCAAAATTTTCGTGACCCTTCGTCCTTCAGTCTTAGACCCCGCTGGTGTGGCTGTACAATCCGGTCTTAAGCAACTGGGATACGAGAACGTTGACCAGGTGCGGATTGGCAAGTACATTGAACTCACCATCACCTCAAGTGATGAGAAGAAAGCACGTCAAGACCTTGATACCATTTGTGACCAAATGTTATCAAATCCCGTAATTGAAAATTACCGCTTTGATTTGATTGAGGTCGAAACTCAAACTGGGGTCTTTTAGAGATTGGGCATGGGGCATGGGGCATGGGGCATGGGACATGGGGCATGGGGCATGGGGCATTGAGCATGGTTATTCTCCTTGTCCCCTCATCTCCCCCTGCCTCCCCTGCTCCCCCTGCTTCCCCTGTTCCCCTACCCCTAATCCCTGCTCCCATTGACAAATGACAAATGACAAATGACAAATGACTAAATTCGGTGTTATTGTTTTTCCCGGTTCTAATTGCGATCGCGATGTTGCTTATGTAACTAGAGATTTGCTTTTACAACCAACTCGCATGGTTTGGCATCAAGAAACAGATATTGCTGATTTGGATGTCGTGATTATCCCTGGTGGCTTTAGTTACGGGGATTATTTGCGTTGTGGTGCGATCGCGCGTTTTTCGCCCGTGATGCAGCAGGTTGTTGAACACGCCCAAAAGGGTAAGTTTGTCCTCGGTATTTGCAATGGTTTTCAGGTATTAACTGAAGCTGGACTTTTGCCAGGAGTGTTAACCAGAAATCGTGATTTGCATTTTATCTGCGATCGCGTCCCATTGAAAGTTGAGCGTACTAATCTTCCTTGGACTCAATCTTATACCACTGGTGAAGTTATTACTTTACCCATTGCCCACGGAGAGGGGCGATTCTACGCCGATGCAGCCACTCTCGCAGAAATTGAAGATAACGGGCAGGTTTTGTTTCGTTATGAAGGGGAGAATCCCAACGGTTCGCTGAACAATATTGCCGGGATTTGCGATCGTCGGGGCAATGTGTTGGGGATGATGCCGCACCCAGAAAGGGCGTCAGACGCAATGCTAGGGGGTAATGATGGCTTGAGGTTGTTTCAAGGCTTGCTAGAGAAGGTGGCGGCGTTGGTTTAAAGTTGATGTTCGCGCCTCTGATAGCAAACAAAGGGCGTTGCATATTTGCAGAATGATTTTGATAATTTTGTGGGATGGGCGTCTTGCCTGTCCCTTAAATTTATAATTTAGATTTTCATACTAATACTTTTCTACATCTGGTATTTCAAAACTTAGTAAAGTATCTACAATTACTATACTATCCAAACTGACTTGATAAATTGCTAGTTACACGAACAAAATAAGGCATAGCAAATTTATACAAGCAGGTAGATTATCTGATGACTATTCCAGAGTCAATTAAACAATTCATTACATGGATACAAGGTTTTGACCATCATATTTTACAAAACGAAGATGATATAAAAGAAAAGTTTATTTTCCCAATGTTTAAGCATCTCTGTTATCCAGACAAATGTCATCGTGAATACCCTTTGGCAAAAAATAAATCAGGAAACTATGATAGAAATTATGAGAATGCTGAGATTTATTTTACAACAGATAATATTAAGGAGCAAAATACAGATACATCACTTATTTTTATTCAAGCAATAGAACTAGATAAAACTAAATTAAATAATGCTATTGAAAAAGCTAGATTTTATAGTAATGATTGCAACCCACTATTTTTTATTGTCACTAATGGATATATAATAAAGGTTTTTAAACGTCTACATTACTCTAGGGAAGAATTAGTATTTGATATAAATATAGATACACTTAAAAATAAGGATATCGCTTCAAGATTTTATAATAAACTAAACTTTCATGTGGTTAAAAATATTGAGAAAAATACAACAGATTTTCTAATAAATACTAAACATAACTTAATAGAAAAGTTTATCAGATGCCATCCAGATTTACAGGATGTTTTAGAAAAATGTAATTTTGAGCCTTGCATAATGCGAGAAGGCTATCGCTTAGTTGTTGTGAAACCAAAAGTTGCGATCGCATGTAATTTACCCAAAGCTTTTGCAGAAGGTAATTGTGAAATACAATTCAGCAGTATTCTTTTTAGAGGTTTAAAAATTAACTTAAATCATCAAGAGATTTTGGGTCAATTAATGACTGGATTGTACACCCAGGTAGATTGGGAATGTCGTCGGTTTTTGAAACGATTAGATAAAAATAATTTTAAAGTAATTTTAGGTCAAACAACAGTTATTTTGTCGAAATTAGAAGTAGCAGACTTGTGTTTGTGTGTTGATGAAGTTTGCCAAGAATATAAAAATTCAATAATAAATTTTGAAAATGCTTTAGAAACATGGAATTTTGAATTCGTAAACTTTTCAGTAAGTCGAGGTTTTATCCTTTTTTCTGTAAGACAAGAATTATGGGAGTTAATGCAGCAGTTTGCTAATGAATTTGATTATACAAAAGGCAAGTCAGAATGGCATTTATTCCATAGAGAAGGTATATCAATTCGAGTGAGTCGAGGAATTCGCGACCATACATTTATCTTCCCCAAATTAGATAGAGACTTATCTTTATTGTCTAATAATCAAATTAATATAATCTACGAACTAAATAATCTTAATTTTCAATCTATTGAAACAGGTAAATTAACTTTATGGCAGCAAGATATAGGGGTACGGGGAACCTGGACAGCTAGATATACCAAACAGTGGTTATTAGAGAAATATATTCCAAAAGTTATTAATTATTACTCAGATAAGTTTCAGCTATCTGAAGCTGAATTGCTAGCAAAAATAACAAATTACGCAAGCGATCGTATGCTGATTCAAGAAATTGATAATATCATAAATTTAGCACCTTATCTTCGCGACATACAATCTTGGCTACATATATATGTGGAAAATATTGCTGCTTCGCTCTTGAAACCATATTACCAAGCCTATACAAATTTGGTGCGTAATACGGATTCTTCCATAACAGGCATAGACTATATTATAGGAAATTTGCGTAAAGTTGAGTGGAAAAACACGCAAGAAGAAAATTCTAGCAATGTCAAAGACTGGAAAAACTTGACTTTTAAATATGCTATAGATTGCTTAGATGAACAAGTAGCAAGAATAAATAATAGTGAATACGAGAACAGTTTCAATGCAGATTTAATAACTCGAATATTTATTTGGATTATAGAAAATGGGAAAATCTCTTTTTCACAAGCTCAATTAAATGCTGCGAAAGAAGCTCTGCTACCACTTTGGGAACAAAGTCGCTTTGAAATGCGCCATGTATTGTATATCCTAATCGATAAAGCTACATAATCTGCTGTAAATCCAACACAAATCCAGGTAGTATATTCTCTCCTGATAAACTAGCAGGATTGTTTAATACCTCTACATCTTTACCTGGACGATAAATTTCTACTCGCTTGTTTTTCCTATCAATTAACCAGCCTAATTGAACGCCATTTTCGATATATTCTTGCATTTTCTCTTGCAATTCTTTCAAGGAATCAGTGCGAGAACGCAACTCTACTACAAAATCAGGACAAATTGGGGCAAATTTTTCTTGTTGTTCTGGAGTTAAAGCATTCCAACGCTCAATTTTTACCCAAGAAGCATCAGGAGAACGTTCTGCACCATTGGGTAGGGTAAAACCAGTTGAAGAGTCAAAACCTTTGCCTAATTTAGTCTGTTTATTCCAGATTCCTAATTCAACAACCATATCAAAATTACGGTTGCCAGTATCACTACCTGTAGGTGGCATAATTAATATTTCCCCTGATGCTGTACGCTCAAATCGATAATCGCGGTTTTTCTGACACATTTGGAAAAATTGCTCATCAGTCAAGTCAATTTTCAATTTGAGTGTAGAAGGGAAAGTGGTTGTCGTAGCGTTCATAGGCTATTTTGAGCATCTTACTTTCTAGTTTAGTCCTGTGTGGGGTGCGATCGTATTTTATTTCAATCTTTATTTTTTCCGAATAGGCGCAGCTTTACCCAAGTAAATTAGACTTATCCGAAAATGGTAAATGTATACGGCAAATGGATTTCAGCGATTATAATGGAATGTGCGATCGCTAGATTAGGTATACGAAAGAATAGGGCTTTGAGCATAAATTACGGCTAAATTATCAGTTTAGGGGCAAAAATATTGGTAAGGATAAAATTTATTTACTACCAACAAATTTAAATATTAATAGCTAGTGAAAGTAAACAATTAAGCCGTAGCCTGACTAACCCACAAACGGTCATAATTACCTGGCTATACTTGTGCCTTGCTAAACGAAATTTCTCACTAGCGACTCGAAATATTTTTACTTTCCCTATTAAATGTTCAACGCCTATTCTTCTAGACGATAACTGCTGGTTTTCTTTTTTTTGTAATTCCGAAATTTCTTTCTTCCTCGGTTTCTTGTAAGGCGTGGTAATTGTTGATTCTCCTATGTAAGCTTTATCTCCAATAAATTTTTGTTCACAATCAAATTTACCTTGTGTTTCTCGGAATAAATTAATATCGCTTGTTTTTCCTAAATTTCCAATATAAATGTCAACAATATCTTCTCCATTGGGCAATACAATAAACTGGTTTTTCAGGGTATGCATTTTTTTCTTGCCAGAGTAGTGCTGTTTTTGCTCTTGATAGTCTACAGGCCTCTCTATAGCTTGTTCTGCACTATCTACAATCAATTCATGCTCACAAAGAATTTTACGTAGTTCTTGATATTTCTGACTATCTTTTTCTACCTCTTCCATTTGAGAAGCTGGTAATATCTCTCTCAAAATCTTCACCCAATAATTAAAAGCATCATTCGCTTTAGTTTTTGATATATCAAATAACAAACCCAAAATATCAAAAGTTGGTTTTTGTCGAAGGTAAACTAGACATAAACAGACCCCTTCTTTAGGAGACATTTCTGATTTACGTCCACCACCAGGAGCAATAAGACGAACTTTGTTTTTTTGAATTTCCGTTTGTTTCTGATTATGTCGTTGTTCTGCCAACACAACTAATGTCATAAACTGTTCATAATTAATACCGCTCAATCGTTTTGCTGACTGGGGATGTGATTCGATTCTTACTAAAGGACTCGTCATGGTTGATGCACTAGAATTTTTATTTCTGTATCATTTTCCCACAAATTTTATTTTAAGGACATGTCTATTGTGTTGTCACCTGGAGGAAGAATAATCCAATTTAGTTGTCTTAAACGAACTTTAAGATTAGTTATTGTTACGCCCAAATCCTTTTGCATTGCGTAAAGGTGAGACCATTTAGTTAAATCGTGTTCTGCTGCCATTTGTTCTAAAATATAATGAGGCATTAGCAAATAACTAGCAAAACGTTGAGCTTGCCATTCCATCTTTTGCAGTTGACCACTAACAGCACGGCACAAAAAAGGTTGCATATCTATTTCACCTTTACCACCCTGCTTTATCAGTTCTTTAAACTGACCAGCCGTCTTTTGGTCAATATGTAGTTCCCAGTGCCCCAGCTCATGAGCTAGCGTTGATTGTTCAAAGCCTTTTGGGAGTTCCAAAATGTCTTCATTGATTTCAATTAGATGCTCCAACGGCAAAATCCTCGCTGCTATTTGCCCTTCAGCATCGGGCGGTATCCTATCCCAAACAACATCCAACCCCAGAAACTCTGCCACACGAGTTGCATCTAAAGGCCACTTGGGAATATATTTGGGTGTTTCCTGCATACGCTTGAGAATATTATTAGCCTTAGCCTCAATTTCGCTATCAGGAATATAGCGATACCGCTTGATGATACTCAACCTTGCTTCTCCTCATTTTCTGGTTGTGTAGCTTCTCGAAAGACTCTTTTAGCAAAATCAGGATTCTCCTGCATTCGACGGAACAAAGCAGGCATTCCCTTGTAGTTTTGCTTGATAAAATCCTCGTCACGCTGGGGAATACGACCAGCCAAAAAAATTAACTCTTCCTCATTTAAATCAAGATGCTGTGCCAGAGAACGAATGACATCTTCTTTTGGAGGATAGTCTGCGCGATCATTCTCTAATTTAGACAGATAAGTGAAATCTAGCCCTATTAGTTTTGCTAGCTCACGCTGACTAAATCCCTTATCTTTGCGGGCTTCACGAATAAGCTGACCAAAACTTTGATTCACTTTTTTTCCTACTTAACTAAACATGATAACAGAGTGTTGACTAAAAAATCAATACACGTTAGGGTGTAGTTGAATAAAAAATCAACAAAGCTAAAAAGGATACAAATTATGGTGTGGCGGCCGTATGTGAGCTTTAACATTTGGTCACAGTTCGCTTCATCTGTTGGACAAGAATATTGGCATTGTGATATGAAACGAGGTTTTTCCAGAGCGCGAAAAAAAGAATCATTAGTTAAAGCACTGTTGCAGCAAGACACTATTCCTCAACATATCGGTTTGCAGGCACAGAAGGGCATTTACGAATTTCACCAAAATATTCAACTATTGCACCAATTAGATGGTGTAGAGATAGTAGCAGAGAAGCTGAAATTAGACCAAGAGCCTATAGAAGTTAAGCAGCGAGTTATTAAAATTTTGACCAACTACCATCAGGAACCAATTCTCTGCGAAAAAAATATCATCAAACTTAGTCGAGGTGATGAAGGAATTCCAGAGCCAATTCTGATTCAGCAAGGTAATTATTTTTTTAACTTGTTTGTAGCTCTTGACTGCATTTTTATTGAATCAGACAACGTACTGCATATTTTAGATTTCAAAACAGGTACATCTAATTTTGATAGGCGACAAGCATTTGTCTACCTGTTGGCAGCTACTTATATGTTCCCTGGACAAAAAGCTGTTGCTTCATTTTATAACTTGGAAACTAGTAAATGGTCTGAGCCAATTACCGCCACTGATGCTCAACTCAAGGCAATTCAATCTAAATTAGCTCAAATAGCTCAAGAACATCAAAAAGAATTGGGTCGTTACAAGCAAAATCCATCTGCATTTGCTGAAATATTTCCTGCTAATCCTGGAATACCCTGTCGAAATTGTCAATTCACATCAATTTGTAAATTCCATTTATTGGAGGTTTCTGCATGACTGTTGCTATTGCACCTACCCAAACTTATACCTCTTTTAGTGAAGTTTTTCCAATCAAAACTTTACAGCTTAAGTTAATGTGTTTTCGGCTAACACCTGAAATTGACAAAAAAGATGGCAACCGATTGAGCTATCATTTTAGTCGAAAATTACCTGAGACTGTTGTTATATGGTACAAACCTTACTTTTGGATTTTGGCAGCATCTCATAAAGATTTACCTAGCAAAGAAGAATTACAAGATGCACTGAAAAGCATTCAAAATGAAGTAGAAGATTTTAAGGAACGCTTATTCGGGTTTCAATCAGTACGTCAGCCTCAACCTACACCTTTTATTTATTCTATGTTAGCTATTCAGGTTTTGAATAAAACCAAATTTAATTCTCCAATTGTTCTGTCTGACAATGGAGTTATAGTCAAAAGAGAACCAGATTTTTGGTCAGAAATTATCGAATTACAAGGTGAGTTTCAACCTGCTCTTAGTTTGACAGTGTGCAGTAGTATTGTGTTTCGTGATAATTTGGCTGATTTCTACGAAAAACATCCTCAACGACAAAACTCAGAACAGCTTTTAATTGGTTTAAAAGTTCAAGAAATTGAACGAGGTAGTAACGCAACAATTGTCGGGATTATTGGAACTATCGAAGAGCATAGAGATGAACTCTTAGCAAAAGCTACTGGTTCAACCAGTAAACAAGCACTACGAGATGCCCCAAAAGATCAACCTGTTGTTGCTGTACAGTTCGGTAAAGATACAAAACAGTTTCACTATGCTATGGCAGCTTTACGTCCCAGTATTACATCTGCCACAGCCGATCAATTTGAAGTTGAATACGGAAAGCTACTTAAGGCTACTAAAATTTTGCATCAAGACAGAACAAGTCTCTTGGCGTCTTATAAAAAAATAGCAACAGACGCTTTAAGTACTTATGGAATTCAACTAGAACGTAGTATCAATAGCATTCAACATCCAAATTTATTCTGGAAACCTGAATTTCCTATAGAGGAAACTCCTCTACTTTTTGGTAATAACTTTATAACCAAAAGAAGTGATGTTCTAAATGGTCTTAAAAAAGGTGGAGTTTATCGTCGTCACCCTGATTTTAAAGATAAATCCAAAGTGATTCACATTGCAGCACTCAAGCTTTGTGATTTAAAAGTAGATCCGTTCCTGAAATTACTTAAGCAGCGTATGGAACTATATGGATTTAAAAGTGAAGTTATTACTAAGCAACCTTTGTCACTGGATAACCTGACTAAGACTGAGGCAAGAGCAGAAGTTGAGAAGAAAGTTAATGAATTAATTGAGATACCACACGACATTATTGTAACTTTTTTACCTCAAAGCGATCGTCTTGATGATGATACAAATGAGGGAAGTTTTTACCATCAAATATACTCTTTATTACTCCGCCGTCAACTTGCTAGCCAAATGATTTATGAAGATACTTTGAATAAGCCTGGAAATTATCAGTATATCTTGAATCAGGTAATTCCTGGAATTCTAGCAAAGTTAGGTAATTTGCCTTTCGTTCTAGCCGAAAACTTAAAAGATGCTGATTATTTTATTGGCTTGGATGTTTCTAGAATTTCAAAAAAAAAGCAAGCAGGTACAAGAAATGCCTGTGCTAGTATACGTCTCTATGGCAAACAAGGGGAGTTTGTTCGTTATCAACTAGAAGATGATTTAATTGATGGTGAAGAAATACCACCTAAACTATTGGAGCGATTATTACCTGCTGCTGAATTAGCAAACAAAACAGTCTTAATTTATCGTGATGGTTCCTTTGTTGGAAATGAAGCTGATTATTTAGTAGATAGAGCTAAAGCAATAGGAGCTAAGTTTATTTTAGTGGAATGTAAAAAGTCTGGTATTCCCCGACTGTATAACTTAAAGCAGAAAGCTGTCATAGCACCTTCACAAGGCTTAGGACTTCGTTTATCGTCTCGTGAAGCAATTCTGGTAACAACTAAAGTTCCTGATAAAGTTGGTTTGGCTCGTCCTATACGTTTAACAATTCATGAGAAAGGACACCAAATCTCAATAGAAAGTGTTTTAGAAACTACTCTAAAACTTACGTTATTGCATCATGGAGCTTTAAAAGAACCTCGCTTACCTATGCCATTATATGGATCTGATCGCATGGCTTATCTACGTTTGCAAGGTATTCGTCCTAGCCAGATGGAAGGCGATCGCCAGTTTTGGTTGTAGAATTAACATCAACGCTACAGACATTCTGCATCCAATCAAAACCTGACTTTTCGCAGGTGCGATCATAACACTAAGATAGCAAATAAGCCGTTATCAGTTTCTTTTGCTTAAGCGTGGCAAGATGCCTCACTAATCCACGCTTAAGCAGCAACTAATCTAGCGCTCTATTTACGTACTAGGTTGAGTAGTTCTTTAGGAGAAGCAAGTAAGTCAATTGCGACAAAGAAAATTTTGCCTTGAGGATCTAGCAAAAACCGCCATGCAATATTCATCCCCACACTGGCACCGAACCAAGGGGTTTGAACTTTACCGGTGATTTTAAGTTGGGTGTAGCCATCTTCCACTGGTTCAGATACACCGCGTTCTGGAATCATTTTCAGTCCTTGGCATTCTTCACGCATGTAAGCCCGAATTGCCTCCTGACCGACAATCGGTCTTTCAAAGGGAGGTTGCAAAGCACCTTCAGAGGTAAACAAAGAAACCGCAGCATCAAAGTCATTGGCATTCATGTTGTTGATATAGCCCAACACCGTGGGATTGTCTACGCCCTCGATGGTGACTTTAGTCCGAAATGCTGGCGCAGTGGGAGGAGCCACAGGTTCTGAAACTTTTTTGTAACTGCCAGGAGCGTTCGGATCGAATCCCATGCTAATTACGGTATTGCGTAGGATGGTGATTTGTTGACCAGAATCAGCATTGCGGATTGCTTGCAACACGTCAGCAGCTTTGGGAGAAAGCTTGTAGCCTTCTGGGATAGGAGCAACGATTCCCTGAGCCATCCATTCTCCTAACTGATACCAGAAGCCCAACTTGATGTTCACGGTGAAGGATGCATAGGAACGGCAGAGGGGAGTGTCAGCACGGTTAGCCAAATCGTACATGACTTGCGTTTGAGCCTCAAAAGGCATCTGCTTAATTTGTTCGAGTAAGCCTTGTGCGAGGATCATGTTGGCTGCTCCAGGAGCCGCAACTGTAATACTTCTACCCATCTCGGTATAGGCAAACCATAGTAATGCTAGTTGATCTTCAGCATTCAGCTTAGAGAAGGATTCAACAACGGTTGGAACAACGTCAGCAACTAGGGTGCCGGGAAAAATACTTTGAGCCGACTGGATGGTAAAAGACATAACAGAAATTCCAAAAAGAAAATTACAGTTCTATCGAATGTGAAAAATCAAATGTGCAAAGACAAAGGATAAATGCGTTTAGCTGTTAACAAAGGCATATCCGAAAAGTATTGCGTCGTAGACATCGCTAGGCATAACAATTCTGTTGCCGTTGAGTTCGAATACTCGGCAAAGCGCATAGCAGGCTCAACTGCATAGTTATTTAGAAAGCCTTGATTAACGGTGGTTTAACGCATTGAATTTGTTTTCGTATCTTTATGTAAAGAAACATAACAAGTTCGTTACGAATAAGCAATACTTTCTCAGCCATCCATTGATAACTTCTGTTTATATAACTTATAAGTTTTGTTGAAGTTGGATTAAACACAATGAGTGCTGTTGTGTGTATTCACTTCCCAGAGTGTAGGTCTAGCCAGTCATAGACCTCGGCAACTTCTCGCACAAATCCGAAATACCCTACTTACTTAGTACGGTTCCCACTACTTTTCCCTTGTGTCAAGTAGTTGCAAAAAATATTTACAATAGTTATTGTTTGTTTATAGATAACAAAAATAAAGAGTAAAAGATGACAAACAGAGGTTTTACCATTAATGAACGTGGACAACTTAACAGATTTGCAATTGAACCCAAAGTTTATGTTGATGAAACCCCACGGACAGGCTTCACCGAATATGCCGAAAAACTCAATGGTCGTTTGGCAATGATTGGTTTTATCTCACTCATAGCTTTGGAAGTTCTCACCGGACACGGTTTGATTGGATGGCTAACCAGCCTTTAGAGAAGACATGTTGAGATTTACAAATTTTCTTCAGTTGACAAATAAAACAATTTAGAGGCAAACTTATGAAAACTGATTTTGATTATCCCAAAAAAGATTTGATTGGGCCCGTTGTTTTTAGACCTGATTTCAACAACTTTGAGACTATCAATGCAAATCAAGCCTGGTCATTGTTTTTCACTGCCGGTCAAGACGACAAGGGATTGGGACAAGAAGTTGAATTTGGCAGATTTTTCACTAACCTTTTAACTGCCATTGGAGTAACTGGAATTCTTTGGGCGGTTTACTTCAGCCAATTATGATGAGCAAGTTTGTTGATTTCTAGTCAGTGGTAATTTCAACGGAGGTCTTGGATTTGGATACCAGGACTTCTTTTCAGTTTTCAATAGGTCTAAAAAACTCCGTTTAGCTTTGGAAAAAGTTTGATGTTGATTGGATTTATAAAGCTTCCCAATTTGTCACGGTATTGCGGATACGTGGGTTTAGAAGTAGCACAAATTGTTTCCAAATATCTTGCAGTTCAAAGTAAAACCTATGTAATTCAAAATAGAAGGATATTGATATATCAACTGTTAAAGTCTGGTCTTGATTCTCATACAGCAGATCGAACTATTTCTGTACTTATATCAAGTCCGGTTTTACAATTAACCAACAAAAATCAGTGTGCAATTAATTTCACACGAAAGTAACTATAAAAGGGATTGGGGATTAGGGGAGAGGTGACAGGTAACAGGGAATAACCTATTCCCTATTCCCTATTCCCTATTCCCTATTCCCTTCTTCAATTCAACGCAAACAACGAATCGCCTCTAATAGACCTCTAGCTTTATTCAGCGTCTCTTCGTATTCTTTCTCTGGCTCAGAATCAGCCACCAAGCCTGCGCCGGCTTGTACGCTCACCGTATTATCATGCACTACCATTGTGCGGATTGCGATCGCAGTATTTAATTGTCCTTCAAAATCGTAATATCCATACACACCGGAATAAACACCCCGACGACTAGACTCTAATTCGTGGATAATCTCCATCGCCCTAATTTTGGGTGCGCCGCTTACCGTACCTGCTGGGAAGGAAGCTTTCAGTAAATCCCATGCTGTTTTACCAAGTGCTAATTTACCCACAACATTGCTGACAATGTGCATCACATGGGAGTAGCGCTCAACTACCATTAACTCATCAACTTTGACGCTACCACTTTGACAAACACGCCCCAAATCATTCCGCCCTAAATCCACAAGCATTACGTGTTCAGCTATTTCCTTGGGGTCTTGGAGTAAATCTTGAGCATAGGCTGCATCTTCCTGGGTAGTTTTACCTCGCGGACGCGTCCCAGCAATTGGCCGTACCGTTGCTATCACTCCACCATCTGCATCGGTTTCGGCTTTCACCATCACTTCGGGACTGGAACCAATAATTTGCCAATCTTGGAAGTTAAAGTAAGCCATGTAAGGCGAAGGATTTATCTGACGTAGGGAGCGGTAAAGGGCAAATGGGTCGCCTGTGTATGTTGTTGATAGTCGTTGAGAAATTACTACTTGAAAAATATCACCTGCTTTAATGTAATCTTTGGCCTTTTCGACACTGGCACAAAAATCAGGGCGGGTAAAATTACTCTTATACTCCTCTGTCACTCTACTCCCCTGCTCCCCTGCTCCTCTGCTCCCTGGCGGATTCCATTCCAATCGAGTTTTTTCCGGCGATAGGGGTAGAGATAGCTTTTCGAGCATTTGGGTGACGCGATCGCTAGCTTGTTGATATGCTGCGCGTAAATCTACATTGGGGTCACGTAAATCAGCATAAGCGATCGCCCAAATTTTCCGCTTCACCTGGTCAAAAATCAACAGGTGGTCTACCTGCATCCACAATCCATCAGGGATATTTCGCTCATCTGGTGGATAAATTGGTACACGCGGTTCAATCCAGTGAATCAATTCATAGCCCCAAAACCCGAACAAACCGCCAATTCCTGGTGGTAACTGCGGTAATTTTACTGGGTGATAAGGTGCTAAACATTCGGCTAAAGCTGTAAAAGGGTCGCCAGCAAAAACGACCTGTGAACCATCGCGGTTTTTCTGAGTCGTGCGATCGCCCCTTGCTTCCAAAACCCACACCGGATCGCACCCCACTAAACTATAGCGTCCTAGTTTTTCCCCACCTTCTATGGATTCCAACAAAAAGCTATAAGGCTGACCCGCACAGACTTTATACCAAGCGGACACGGGCGTATCTAAATCCGCCACCCATTCTTGATATACCGGAACAAAGTTACCTTGTAGAGCTAGCTGAGAAAATTCGGAGAAATCGGGGAATACCATAAATTGCTTGGGGATGGGGCATTGGGCATGGGGCATGGGACATGGGGCATGGGGCATGGGGCATGGGGCATTGGGCATGGGGCATTGGGAAGAATTTTGTTTATAATTCCCAGTCCCCAGTCCCTAGTCCCCAATCCCTAGTCCCTAGTCCCCAGTCCCCAGTCCCTAGTCCCTATACGTCGTGGGTAGCTTTACCACTAAACTTGAGTTGTGATGGATTGGGGTTTTGCCCAATGCTGCGTGGGACATAACGCACTTTTTCACGACCTTCATTTACTTTTTCGGGGAAGACACCATCAGCTGGGTGAATTAAAGTAGTTTCTCCGTTGGGTAAAATCCGGTAAACTTTGTAGTCTGTGATTTTGAGTTTGCGAAGTTGCTGACCGCCCAAAAAGATGCCATATTCTTTACGAGCTATATACAGCAGGTTTTCACCTTTCCGCATAACAGCAGCACCACCTGTAGGCAATTCAAATACTTGCTCTTTCGGGCTAGTCCAAGTGATAGCGTACTTTTCTTCAACTTGTGCTTTGTTTAGCAAGCCACCAGTGCTGCCAGCAAATAGCGGGGTTTGTCCAGAGAGTGTTTCTGCCATAAAGTCGATTCTCTCAACGTTTTTAGGGAATCCTAACATCGCAACCAGGATCATATTGCGATCGCGTCATAGACTGTAACAGTTTTTAGTCATTAGTCCTTTGTTAAAAACTAATGCCCCATGCCCCATGCCCCATGCCCCATACCCAATCCCTATTTACTCTTGACTTTTGTCCGCTTTTCCTCTTGGCTACTCTGAACAATTGGGATGGTGAAGTGAAACTGACTACCCTGGTCTTTGCCAGTTGACTCCGCCCAAATTTCCCCACCCCAGCCATTAACAATTTGACGGCAAATTGCTAAACCAAGTCCAGTCCCGCCGGTGGTGCGGCGCAGCGCTCCCTCTTCTTGATAGAAGCGGTCAAAAACTACTTCTAAACGATTCGGTTCAATGCCGCGTCCAGTGTCAGCTACAGTCACCTCGACCATTTGACGGCTGTTGTAAATCGCCGTAATGCTGATTTCTCCTTGGGGTGGCGTAAATTTAAAAGCATTGTCCATAAGTTTTGCCAGTACCTCTACTAACCAATCACCGTCTGCTCTGACTAGAGGTAGATTTTCGGCAATTTTAGTTTTAACTTGGGGCGGCTTTTCCGTTGAGGAACGCGTGCGATTTCGGCTAAGTGCTAAATCCACACATTCTTGTAAGGTGAGGGATTCTGGGTGCCATTCCACCCGGCCGCTTTCCAAGTTGGAAAGTGTGAGGAAATCTTGTACCAGTTTTCGCATCCGTTCCGAGTCGGAAAGAGCGGTGTTGAGCATGATCTGCTGCAACTCCAAGGGCATATCCGGTTCGGTAGCGAGACTTTCTAGGCACACTTGAATTGTGGATAGGGGGGTACGCAGTTCATGTCCGGTAATGGCTATGAGGTTGCTGCGGGTGCGGTCTAGAGCTTCTAGCTGCTGGTTAAGTTCTTCTAGGTTAGCATAAGCTTCCGCTTGGATAAGAGCTGCTCCTACTTGGGTAGCGATCGCTTCTACCAGATCCAATTCCCCTGGTTGGCACTCGTGCGGTGGCATCCGACAATAGTGCAATTCCACAATGCCCAATAATCGCCCCTGATAGAATACTGGTTCCATCAGCCAAGAACGAATGGCAAATTTTTTGGCAATCAAGGAAAGTCCTGGCGAATTATTAACACGAGGGTCATTCAGCGTATCGCTAATACAAACACCTTCGCCTTGTTCTACGATGTCCCGAAATAGGGAATTTTTCTCTAACTCCCAGGTTTGCCCACAAACAGATAAAACACCGGGAGTCAAAAATTCGTGTTCAATTATGGCTTGGCTATCTGTGGCTTGAGCGCGGTAAATTAAACAGCGACAAGCTTCTAGGTGTTGTCCTAATTCTTGTGCCGCCACCTGAAGAACTTCATGAGGATCGAGCGATCGCCGAATGGCAGTACTAATCGAATTGACTAATCGTTCTTTTCGTGCTTGGGCAGCAATAGAACGGTAGGCTTTGTGCAATTTATACTGACTAGCTTGCAAATAAGTTACTAAGCGCTGCACAAAGGGATCTGTATCAATGTCACAAGCATATTCATTGTCCTGTTCGGCTCCGGAGTGGTTTCGCGGCTCCCCGATGCCAAACCTCTGACGTGCCTGTTGAATTTTACTTGCCAGTTCTGGTCTGTAAACCAAAATCCTGTCTAACAGCAATTCGGCGGCTTTGAGGCTAACTCCTCTTTCCGATGTCCAAATTCCCTCAAATCTTCGCGCTGTATCGATATCCAGATTAGGGCTTAGTTCCGTTAGTGGCTTGTTTTTGGCAATAGAACCAAGGTTTTCCCGACAAACCAGACAAGTAGCATAATTGTCAGCAATCACTACCAAGTGCCACTCTTGACTTAAGCCATCCGTTGGCTCAAAAGCGACTTTTTCGTAGTGTTCTGAACTGTTAGCGAAATCCGTTTCTGGAGCAGATAATACGTATATTTGATTACTTCGCAAGGCCAGTCGCTGGTAGCGATGAGCTTCTTGGCGGTAGAATCGCTCTCGCTGGAAACTAGCAATTACAAGGGGTTGAGCTAAAGTCGCAGCCAAAACTTGATCTTCCATCGCGTGGGAGAGCGCCGTTAATGAAGCCTTAAAATATAGCTGGGGCCGCAAGTAGGGTAGGGACTTTAGCAGATCACTCAGCACAGAAGTCGAAATGCTCATGAATTATTGTTAAACGCTCAACCTCGACAAGATCCACGTCACAGCTGCATTGTACAAATTCCAAGGGACTCTCAAGTTAAATAGACAGTTGCAATATGTAAAGAACGCTAAAAAGCGCTTTTCGCCAAAGCAGGCGTAACACTTCGTTACCAACTAGTAGTTCGCCAAGGGAACTTGGCGGGGTAAAGGGAAAAAATTAAAGGCAAAAGGTATTTTATCCCTTGCCCTTTCCCCTTTAAACTTTAACCAATCTTTACCCGGCATTTTTGGGTTGGCAGACTACTAGGAGGAGTGCGTGCAACTTGATTTGTGGATTGACAACCTAATAAGCCCAATATACATTCTCGCCCAACTTTGCCATTTACTTGCACAGGTAAAATCTTTCAGGAGTAAGTACTAAAACACTAATTATTGTATGGTTTTAACTACTGTGTTTATTAATCACCACCGAACATTGACATTCACATAATTTAGCCCATGATTAGTGATTAAATTTAATAAATTAATTAATTATCATAATTTAGTCTAATCAAATACCAAAGATATTTAAAACAAAATTGTATAATATATATGGAACAAATGCTCTGTATACCAACAAAAACTGTGAATGTAGCATTTTTTCTGAGTATACTATATAACTTGTGTCTCTGAAAGTTCAACGACTAATGAATTATCTCAAAACCCTCAGTTTTCAGTCTTGACTTGAGCCTTATAGAATATAAAATTATCAATATTTGTTTATATAGATTTGAGCGCTGCTATTTTCTTAGCAGTATGTAAGGATTATTTTGGCTCCAATGGCTCAAACGAGTTTTAGACAGCCTCTTTTTTCGGAAGTTGTGAGGATCAACAAGAAGGAGAGAGATGGGGGGCAGGGGAAAATCCCATACTTAAAAGCAGGGGTAAGATAATTGACCTGACTTTGCACCTTGTGTCTCTCTACGAGATGCTGTTTTTTGTTTAGACTGTGTGTCTTGACCCAAATCTTTCTTTTTTCAACCTGAATAAATCTAGTTGCTCTGTCCCAAAGCAAAAGGGTATTTTTTCTTTCCCCGCTGCCTCTTGCGTAAAAGACCTCTACTCAAAAGATCACAAAAATATAGACCTGTACACGGAACTTTGGCTCATGACACCGGATACATTAATGACCCCGGAAAAAATTTTCCTGGATGGAAAAACTTTTATTCCTGCCGAACAATTACCTATTCCTGAGTGGCCTTGTGTTGTGAGTGAAAGACCACAACCGACACTGACGGTTAAAGATGATGATTTATTTTTTGTGACAGATACTATCGGGAATATTTCTGGCTGTTCCCTTAACGATGGCAATCCCAGCATGGGACTGTTTTGTTGTGATACGAGATTTCTCAATCGCTTGGAGCTGCAAATTGAAGGGCGATCGCCTGTACTCCTCAGTAGTACTGCTGAAAAAGGGTTTTCACTCTCAATTTTGTGTACTAACCCCAGAATCGACGAACGCCTGAAAGCCGAGACTATCGGAATTCGCCGAGAAATAGTTCTGAATGGAGCGCTATTTGAAGAAATAGAAGTATCTAACTACAGCACAACCACTGTTAATTTTGAACTAAGCATCAGCTTTGATGCCGATTTTGTTGATTTATTTGAAGTCAGGGGCTATGACAGAGAAAAACGAGGTCGGCTTTTACGTTTAGTGGAACCGACGGTTGAAGAAGGAACATTTTCTCAGGTCGATAGCGTTGCGCCTGTACACAAAGAGCCATCCGTCCCTAAAGAAGAAACCTTGACACTCGCCTATCAAGGTTTGGATGGCTCGGTGATGGAATCCCGAATTCTATTCCAGCATCGGCAACCAGACTATTTCAAAGGGTACACTGCGGTTTGGCAGCTAGAGTTAGCTTCTCACGAAACTCAAAAGCTGGGCTACCGAGTGAATATGTTGAGAAACAACCAGTCCAGTTCAACCGTAAGTGCCGCCACTACCTTAGGACAAGCGAAAGCTGCTGAGTGGATGGAGGAGCAACACTGGGTACAACAAATTACCCGCATTAGCTCAGATAAAAATACCTTCAATCGAGTGATTGAACGGGCTGAACAAGATATGTATTTGTTGCGCCAATCTTTTGGGAAGCATAAGACTGTTTCCGCCGGAGTGCCGTGGTTTTCGACACTATTTGGGCGAGATTCGCTGATTACAGCTTCTCAAACCCTGATGTTAAACTCGCAAATTGCCAAGGAAACCCTAATATTACTTGCGACATACCAAGGTAAAATCGACGACGAATGGCGCGAAGAAGAACCGGGTAAGATTTTGCACGAGTTACGTTTAGGAGAAATGGCTCGTTGTCAAGAAATTCCCCATACACCTTACTACGGTACAGTTGATGCCACTCCCCTGTGGCTGCTACTCTATGCCGAACATTATGCTTGGACTCACGATCAAGAACTCCTAGAGCAACTTTGGCCCAATGCTCTAGCAGCAATGGAGTGGATCGATCGCAACACCAAACAAACCAGCTACCTGAGTTACTTCCGTACATCTAAACGCGGTCTTGCTAACCAAGGTTGGAAAGACTCTGGCGACTGTATCGTAAACCACAAGGGAGAATTAGCCAACGGCCCAATTGCCCTTTGTGAGGTGCAAGCTTATGTTTATGCTGCAAAAATGCGCCTAGCAGAAATAGCTAGGATGAAAAAGCGGCTTGATTTGGCAGATCGTTGGCAAGAAGAGGCCAGAAATCTTAAGGTTCGTTTTAATCGAGATTTTTGGGTGGAAGACCAAGATTTCTGCGCTCTAGCTTTGGATGGAGACGGCAAGCCAGTAGACAGTATTACCTCAAATCCTGGGCATTGTCTGCATTTGGGACTCTTCACAGACGAAAAAGCTCATAGTGTAGCAGAACGGTTGCGGGCACCAGATATGTTTAATGGTTGGGGCATTCGGACTCTGAGTAGTTTGTCACCCGCTTATAATCCGATGGGTTATCACATTGGTTCGGTTTGGCCCCATGATAACGCTCTGATTGCAATGGGATTGCGATCGCTCGGTTTGATCGATCAAGCTCTGGAACTTTTCCAAGGTTTATTCGATATGACTGAGCAGCAACCCTATCAACGTCCTCCAGAACTTTTCTGCGGCTACGAACGGAATGGTGATAATGCTCCTGTGCAGTATCCAGTTGCCTGCACTCCCCAAGCTTGGGCGACGGGTAGTGTTTTCCAACTCCTACAAATGATGGTCAACTTGGTGCCTGATGCTCAAAATAATTGCTTGCGAATAATCGACCCCGCTTTGCCAGAATCGATTAATCGTTTGTCATTTCATAATTTGCGAGTCGGCCCCACCATCCTCGATTTGGAATTCGAGCGTTCTGGAACTACGACTGCTTGTCGCGTTGCGAAAAAACGGGGCAACTTGCGGGTAGTTATCGAAGCTTAAACCAGTTAAGAGTTAAGAGTTAGAAGTTAGGAGTTTTGAATCTTAATTTTTAACTCATTACTCTTAACTTTATACCCTTATTCTTGATTCTCAAATTCTTTTATGTTTTCTCGTGCATTGTATAAGTCCGTTGCAATACTTGTCGGTTAAGGGGAAAAGGGGAAGGGGAAAGGGGAAAGAAAAAACCTTTAACCTTTACCCTTTAACCTTTTCCCCAAAACCAATTCCGAGTTAAAAATCCTTAACCGAGCAGTATTGAAGTCCGTTGTTGGAATATGAGATTCCCTTAAAACTAGATTAATTGTTTTCATTAAAATTAAATTATTCAAAGATTTGTCATTTTTTATCAAAATAACATATTCTTCAGTTGGATCGTTAGTTATATACTTCCCTGATTCTTTTGGGAAAATACTATAATCCTTGAACGCTTCAGCTGATATTAGTTTTCCTTTGGTAAGGAACAAACAATCACTATATCAGCGTCTTCCTTGATATCTGTTTCAGAAGACAAATATTAAACTAATTCCAACTAGTGAAGTTATGGAATTGTATATTTTATTGTTTATTAATGACTGGATACTATTTGTGAGTTATATAACTCTTGACTAACATTCCTATATTACTATGAAATTCATGCTGAAAAACCACTTTAACAGCAATCAATGGCGAATTTTTACTGCTTTGATTTTGACGGGTCTTTTGTCTGTCGCTAGTAGTTTAACACTTGTCAAAGATGCTACAGGTGCTTCTGTGAACTTATCGCTAGAAAGAAGCAATGAAGTTCTCAAAGACAATGTTAAAACCAACCGCTTGCCACGTCCAGTAGTTAACGCGGTACTGCGAGATTTAGCCAGTAGACAGGGAATTTTCAGCAGCCAACTGCAAATTATTGACTATAATCAACAGACTTGGCGCAATGGTTGCTTGGAACTACCTCAACCTGATGAAATCTGCACCCAAGCGTTAGTTCCGGGTTGGCGAATTGTGGTATCTAATGGCAAACAAAACTGGATTTATCATACTAATAATAATGGGCGATCGCTACGTTTAGCTTCGGCAAATACTCCCTCAGAAAATCTGCCGGGTAAATTACCCACATCTGTAAAAAATTCTGTTTTGCGGGCTGCATCAAGACGTTTGCAAAAGCCAATTTCTCAGCTAACCATTATTCAGGCTCAACAGCAAACTTGGAGAGATAGCTGTTTAGAATTAGCTAATGCTGATGAATTCTGTACCCAAGCTTTAGTACAAGGCTGGCGGGTGATTGTCGATGCAGTTGATCAAACCTTGGTTTATCACACCAATCAAACAGGTTCCGCACTCAGACTGAATCAAAATGCTAATCAAAATACACTAGCCCCTGTGAAAATTCCAGTCAGCGAGTTACCACCACCGTTAGATCGAGATATAGTATTTCGGCAAATCTCCAGTGGTGGGATTACTGGCAGAACCTACGAGACTGTTTTACTCAAAGATGGGCTATTGATTCGGGTGCGTATTGGTGATGCCAATGATTCTGAACGTAGTGTTCGCCGCGTTTCTGTGCAACAGGTGCAACAATTTGTGCGATCGCTAGAACGTTCCCAGTTTAGTAAATTCCAGAATCTGAGTTACCCAGCCCCCAGCGGTTCTGCTGACTATATTACCTATACTCTCACCAGCCAACAGGGTACGGTTCAGTATAATGATATTTCTCAAAATAACCTGCCAAAGAATTTACAGACAGCAGTCAAAGCTTGGAATCAGATCGTAGCCAGCGCAAAATAATAAAAAACTCCACGCCACTTGCGGGATGGAGTTTTTGGGCATGGGGAACAGGGCATGGGGAAGAAGTTACCAATGCCCAATGCCCAATGCCCGAAGCGGCGGGGCGGCTGTCCCTCTGCACCCACAAGGGGATGGAGTTTCCCGCCGCTTTCAATTGACCGATTCAGCAAAAAGTTAGGAGCGATCGCCTGAGAATAACTGATAAAGTTGAGCTACGCAAAGTTGAAAACAGTGACCTATGCCTGCGTTTCTATTAGAAGTTGGTACAGAAGAATTACCTGCAAGCTTTCTCAGTGATGCCTTAATACAGTGGCGAGAGCGCATTCCTCAAAGTTTGGAAGCAAACAGCATCAAGGGCGAAAGTGTCCAGGTGTATGGTACTCCCCGACGTTTGGCGGTAGTGATTAAAGGTCTACCATCCCAGCAACCAGACCGAGAAGAAGAAATTAAAGGGCCCCCTGCCCAAGCCGCCTTTAAAGATGGTCAACCGACAGCCGCCGCCGCCGGTTTTGCTAAAAAGCAAGGTGTGGAATTAGATGCGCTGTCTGTTCGCCCCACTGACAAAGGGGAATTTGTCTTTGTGCAAAA
The DNA here is from genome assembly GCF_014023275.1 of Nostoc edaphicum CCNP1411. Classification (NCBI taxonomy): domain Bacteria; kingdom Bacillati; phylum Cyanobacteriota; class Cyanophyceae; order Nostocales; family Nostocaceae; genus Nostoc; species Nostoc edaphicum. The sequence continues at coordinate 1,631,194 of NZ_CP054698.1, read as the reverse complement.
AAGAATTCTTGGTCGTTCTGTCGCGGAAATTTTGACAGAACTTGTTCCCCAGTGGATTTGGGGTTTGGAAGGTAAACGTTTGATGCGTTGGGGTGATGGGGATGCGAGATTTTCCCGACCAATTCGTTGGTTGGTAGCTTTGTTAGATGAAACGGTGCTACCTCTAGAATTAGTGAATGGTTCTAAAACGATTCAGAGCGATCGCATTTCTCAAGGTCATCGGGTCTTACATCCTGAACTTGTGACAATTGCCCAAGCTACCGATTATGTTACCGACCTCAAGTCTGCTTATGTCACCGTTGATCCAGAAGAACGGTCAAATCTGATCAAAGAGCAAGTAAAGGCAGTAGCAGAGAATTTAGGCGGTTATACAGTCATTTACCCCGATTTGTTAGCAGAAGTAACCAACCTTGTCGAATATCCTTCCGCAGTTGTCGGGAAATTTGAACCAGAATTTTTGGAATTACCAACTGAAGTAATTACTGAAGTTATGGTTACTCACCAGCGTTATTTTCCTGTATTCAAACCAGATAGTTCTCAGCAAGAATTATTACCCAATTTCATCACTATTTCTAATGCTGATCCCAAAAAATCAGATATTGTCGCCGTTGGGAATGAAAGAGTAATTCGTGCCAGATTAGCTGATGGCAGATTTTTCTACGAAGCTGATTTAACCAAACCAATAGAAAGCTTTTTACCCCAGTTAGAAAAAGTCACTTTCCAAGAAGAATTGGGTTCGGTGCGTACCAAGATAGATAGAGTAGTCAAGATTGCCGAGCAAATAAGCACCCAATTAGAATTAGCGGAAAATCAAAGCCAAAAAATCCAACGTGCTGCTTTATTATGTAAAGCAGATTTGGTTACACAAATGGTGTATGAATTCCCGGAATTGCAAGGCATCATGGGAGAAAAATATGCCTTAGCCAGTGGTGAAGATGCGGAAGTAGCAAAGGCAATTTATCAACATTATTTGCCAACGGGAGCCGGTGACAATTTACCCGAAACACTCACAGGTCAAATTGTCGGTTTGGCAGATAGACTAGATACCTTGGTAAGTATCTTTGGCTTAGGTTTAATTCCCACTGGTTCCTCCGATCCCTTCGCCTTGCGTCGGGCTGCTAATGCTGTAGTTAAAATTACTTGGTTTTATAATCTGCCGATAAATTTAGATAATTTATTGGCACAAATAGCAACAGATTTTGCAGCAAAATACCACAAAGATCAGGCATCATTAACCACAGCATTACAAGAGTTTTTCTTGCAACGCATCCGCACTTTGCTGCAAGAAGAAAAGCAGATTGATTACGATTTAGTAAATGCAGTTTTGGGAGAAAATGACCCAGAATACACAGAACGGACGTTAAAGGATTTATTGGATGTCCGCGATCGCGCCTTGTACTTACAACAAATCCGCAACGATAGTACTTTAGATAACATCTACGAAACCGTTAACCGTTCCACACGATTAGCCGCTCAAGGTGATTTGGATACAAAACAGCTAGAACCAGCAACGGTAGTTCGTCCAGAATTATTCCAAAAGCCCTCAGAAGAAGCTTTGTATAAAGCCTTAATCGAATCAGTACCGCAAACTCAAGCAGCACAGCAGACACGAAATTATCAACTGTTAGTAGCAGCACTAGCAAAAATTGCTCCAGCAGTTAGTAACTTTTTTGATGGTCCAGATAGCGTTTTAGTTATGGATTCCGATCCAGAAGTCAAGCGTAATCGGTTACATCTACTCGGATTAGTTCGCAATCATGCCCGTGTTTTAGCTGACTTTGGTGCGATCATCAAAAATCTGTAGCGTAGGTCAACAAAAACTTGTGTAATTTTTGCCAAGAAGCGCTACTATAGGGAGTGCTTAACCAGGGACTCTGCTGCAATCTATGCCTAGAGCTACTGTAATTGGATTGGGAAAGTCCGGTGTTGCTGCGGCGAGATTGTTGAAACGGGAAGGTTGGGAGGTGGAGCTAAGTGATCGCAACACCTCCGAAGCCCTCCTGCAACAACAACAAGAACTCGCTGCCGAGCAAATAACCGTGAAACTAGGCCAATCCCTAGAATTGAATGGTGCTAATTTACCCCAATTAATAGTCGTTAGTCCTGGCGTGCCTTGGGATATTCCCACATTAGTTGAGGCACGCCAATTAGGTATTGAAACCATTGGCGAAATGGAACTCGCTTGGCGAAATTTGCGATTACTGCCTTGGGTAGGAATTACAGGTACTAACGGTAAAACTACTACCACAGCTTTAATTGCTGCCATTTTCCAAGCAGCAGAATTAGATGCCCCCGCCTGCGGTAATATTGGCTACGCCGCTTGTGATGTTGCCTTATCTTCGAGGGGGAGAGGGGCAGAGAGCAGGGAGCAGGGAGCAGGGGGAGTAGGGGAGGCATTTGATAATTCTTGTACAGACGCGATTAATCGCGTCTCTCCTAACTCCTCACTCGATTGGGTGATTGCGGAAGTTAGCAGCTATCAAATAGAATCTTCCGTCTCTCTTGCTCCCCGTATCGGTGTTTGGACGACTTTCACACCAGATCACCTCAGTCGCCATCAGACTTTAGAGAACTATTACAACATCAAAGCCAAGTTATTACGTCAATCTGAGTTGCAAGTATTCAATGGCGATGATGCCTACTTGAGCCAGCTAGGTTTAAGTGCTTGGCCTGATGCCTATTGGACAAGTGTCAAAGGAAAAGATTTCCTGATTAGCGAAAAAGGCTTTTACATTGAGGACGGCTGGGTTGTGGAAAAATTAACTGCAACCTCTGCACCAGAACCGATTGTAAAAGTATCTACTTTGCGAATGGTGGGAGAACATAACCAGCAAAATCTCTTGATGGCAGTAGCAACGGCAAGATTAGCGGGAATTAATCGTGATGCGATCGCACTTGCGATTCGAGAATTCCCTGGTGTTGCCCATCGTTTGGAACATATCTGCACTTGGGAAGGTATTGATTTCATTAACGACAGCAAAGCCACCAACTACGATGCTGCTGAAGTTGGTTTAGCATCTGTAAAAAGTCCAGCAATTTTAATTGCTGGTGGAGAAGCGAAAGCAGGTGATGATACTGGCTGGCTAGCAAAAATTCACTCCCAAGCTGCTGCTGTGTTATTGATTGGCTCTGCTGCACCCGCATTTGCCAAACGTCTCCAAGAGGTAGGGTATCATACATACCATATTGTGGAAACTATGGAAAGGGCAGTTCCGAGAGCAGCAGAATTAGCTAAGGAATATCAAGCGTCTGTGGTGTTGCTATCTCCGGCTTGTGCGAGTTTTGACCAGTACCCGAATTTTGAGGTGCGGGGCGATCGCTTCCGTCAGTTATGCCTTGCTTGGACGGAAAGCTGGAAACCTCGCAGAGTAGAACATCCAGAGTTTGAAAACTCTAATCAAGAGTCCATAGTTCCAAGTCGATAACCATTGTTTTTCAACCAGTTCGTAGTAAGGACTTTAGTCCTTATTTTCTAGGCACTAAAGTCCTTACTACAAACTCTCAAAACTAATACCATTTCCCGAAAATCTTGATACATATAGATTTTTCGTAGGGGTAAAGCACATTGCTCATTGGTGTCAACTTAACGCGAAACCGCACGTCCGCCAGGGATTGTAAATCCCTGTCTCATAGCTAAAGTCATCTGAAGATGACTAGATATCCCCAAAAATATTCAGTCTACTTCAGTAGACTTTAGCTATGAGCCAGAGAATTCATTCTCTGGCGGGTTATGAAGCCCGCAGCGAAGCTATTTCTAGCTTAAGTTGACACCAATGAGCAATGTGCTTTACCCTTAACCACGTATTTGTATCATTAAAATATTCTCGCCTTAAAACTCTATCCCTTTATGGGTAGAGTATTCACCAATTCAGAATTCTGTATTCTGAATTCTGACTCCTGTTTTCTAACTATATTTTGCTGTAGTTTGCAACTTCAACCTCATGAGCAATGCTTGTAGGTTCAGGAATAGGTAAACCATCTTCTAGCATTCCTTCTATATGAAATTCAATAGCTTCTGCAATCATCTGCTTAACTTCTTCTAAAGTTTCACCCACAGCAACACAACCTGGTAAATCAGGGATATAAGCAGAATAATTACCTTCAGCCTTTTCAATCACTACTACGTACTGCATTGCCGTTCTCCTTATAACTGTGCTTGCCTCCAAATACTACTTAGAGTACCAGGGGCTAAGTCGTCAGACAATTTACCTGGAACTGTAACCACACCGGGTTTATCAGGATGTTTGAACTGTCGATGACTACCTTTAGTTCTATCAAGATACCAATCATCAGATTCCAGTCGCTTGATTACATCTCGTACTTTCATGTTACTACTTATCTGTACAGGTAAAACTTCTGTTACAGATAGAGTGCCTTATTAAGAACGCAAAGTAAACGCAATTATGTCCGTCATTTTGTCGTGGGTTTCAGCATTGCTACCCTACATATCAATCAACCAATGGGGCGATTTCCGGGATTGACTGCATGAATATATTCACTACCCGATCGCGGTCTTCCTCGTTTATAATAAGCTTCTTCTGGTTTACCCCATCCTAGCTGCAAAATCATTTCCAAAAAGCTAGAATTTTCCCACTTGCATAAACTTGCCCATTCTGTTCTTTGAACAATTCTTTCTAAATCAGATGTGGCAATTTGTTGGTATTGTTTACTATTATTGAAACTCAAGTATAAATCCATCCCTATAGAGACTTCATACCAAAATTCTACGATGGAATTTTTAGCAGCTTTTAATATCTCTAAGTCGCAATTAAGGGCAATTAACTCAGTATCTATTTCGGGATAGTGCAACTTTTTTCCTTTAACTGTCAATTCCCGCCAGATAATACCGGAAACTCGATTTTCTTTCTGATATTCGTGAATTGCAGTTTTGAAATCTTGATAAGCAGTGAACTGTTGCAGCCCATCAGTGCTGATAAACTGGTCAATTACAGGATTGCCAGAGACTGTCATTTCTAATTTTAGACGTTTTCCTTTGAGGCAAGCTTGGCGTTCGGCTGCCAAAATTTGAATTAGTTCCTGGGTGGTGTAAACCTGTGACATCAGAATACACTCTAGTTAGTCATTGGTCATTAGTCATTAGTCATTAGTCAGTTTTTGCGGACTTATAGACTATAGATTAACTCTGTAATCTGTTAAAACAGATATTTCAATATTATGCTTTGGCATCGGCAGAAATGTAGTAACAGATATCACTAAAAATTAGGGCAGACCAATTTGGTCTACCCCATAAGTTACCTAGCTAACTCACTACTGAACTCATTGAAGGCTCGGCGCTTTAGCTGTGCTGTTTCGGTGCGTGGTAATAAATCAAAGATTTTGCGAAATTCATCGTCTATTTCTTCAAAAGGTACTTGACCCTTTTTATTCAAAACTACTTCACCTGATTTATTAAACACTACGACTTGCGGAACACCCCCAGAATAGTAATATCCTGGTTCTGTGGGATCGTAAGTTTCTTTGGGCGGGATAGTATCTACATTAATCGGCATAATTTCTGCTACCCGACCATAGAATTCCTGTACCCGTGAAATGGAAATGGCATATCTTTTGGAATCGCTGCTGTCATCTAAATAAAAAGCCAAAAAGACGGGTTTATGTTCCGCTAAAGTCTGTGCGAGTGACTGTCTCGGTGGAACTAATGAACCATTGCCAGCATAAACGACAAAGATGTTGCCATCATATAAATCATTATCAAGACCAGCATACGCAGGTTGCATACTTATAATGAAAAGACTTGCAAGCAACAACAGGCATTTGGAAAACCGCCTTTGCCAGCTAGTAATTTGTTTATGTAAAAAAAGAAACTTTGTGCTATTCATCAAAAGGAACCTTGCAAGCTACTACTTGTCGTGATTTTGTGCTGAATTCAGCAAACTGGGCTGGATATGTAATTACGCCCACGCACTATTTTTTAAGATAACGCTTACTGAGATTATCTCTCGCAAGTGGCTGGTACTGCTACGCAAAAGTCAAAACAGAGGTAAAGTAGTGCAACTATAAGGCTCAACAATCCAAAATCGAAAATTCAAAATTGGTATGACTGGCTTTTTCACCCAGGATTCGCTAAACTCACAAGATTAAATTTGTAACTTAAAGACTATCAATTAGCAACCGCCAGAAGACTAGGGTACAGATATGGGAAAGAAAATACAATTCATAGATAGACTGCGATTAGGTTTCGCGGTGTCAGTAGCAAAAAGTGTGACGTTTATAGTGCGATCGCTGCGTCTAGGTGCTGCTAGTGTGTTACCAGGCTCGATTGCTCGTCGCATTGAACCCCGACTTTTACAATTATTGAGTCAGCAAGTTAAAAACGGGGTGATTTTAATTGCTGGTACTAATGGCAAAACCACTACAGCGCTACTCTTATGCACAATACTAGAACGCAAGGGTTTTCGCGTCACTCATAATTCTACAGGTGCAAATCTGGAAAATGGCTTGATGACGGCGCTGTTGGAAAGCACCAACTTATTAGGGACGCTAAATACTGATTACGCCATTTTGGAAGTTGATGAAAATATTGTCCCAAGAGTATTAGCGCCACTCCAGCCGCGAATAATTCTCTGTTTAAACTTGTTCCGTGACCAACTCGATAGGTACGGCGAAGTAGACACAATTAGCAAGCGTTGGACAAAAGTTATTTCTACCCTACCAACAGAAACGGTAGTAATTCCCAATGCTGATGACCCAACTTTGTCTAACCTCGGTCAGCAGTTACCCCAACGGGTGTTATTCTTTGGCTTGAATGAACCAGAACATTATCTAGAAGCAATTCCTCACGCTGTTGATTCTATCTATTGTCCCAAATGTGGACATTCTCTAGATTATGAGGGTGTTTATTTGTCTCATTTGGGAGATTTTACTTGTCCCAAGTGTGGTTTTACTAAAAGTAAACCTACTCTCGAAAGTAGTGAATGGTCACAAATTCTGGTTGGTTTGTACAACAAATATAATACTTTGGCTGCTGCTACTGCGGCTATTGAGTTGGGAGTTGATGAAGCAACAATCAGAGATACTATTAATAACTTCCAAGCTGCCTTTGGCCGGGCTGAAGATTTAGTAATTGACGGTAAACGCGTGCGAATATTGTTATCAAAAAATCCTGTAGGAACGAATGAAACCATTCGCGTAGTTACTCAAAGCACAGATAAAACCACACTGCTGGTCTTGAACGATCGCACGCCCGATGGTACTGATGTATCCTGGATTTGGGACGTGGATACCGAGAAATTAGTCGAACGAGGCGGAACTTTAGTAGTGAGTGGCGATCGCGTCTATGATATGGCACTACGTCTACGTTACAGCGAAAAGTCTGGTGAGAGTAAGTTAAATCTGATTGTCGAAGAAGATTTGAAACAAGCGATCGCTACTGCATTAGAGCATACACCAGAGAATGAAACTTTACACATTCTGCCTACCTACTCAGCCATGTTAGAAGTGCGAGAAGTCCTAACTGGGCGGAAAATTCTTTAATTTGTCATTTGTCATTTGTCATTTGTCATTGGGCATTGGTTATTCTCCCCCATTCCCCATTCCCCATTCCCCATTCCCAATTCCCCAAATTTATGAGTTCTCAACAACTAGAATTAACAATAGGTTGGCTTTATCCGACGCTGATGAGTACTTATGGCGATCGCGGTAATGTAATTACTATAGAGCGTCGCGCTCAGTGGCGGGGATACAATGTGAAAGTGTTACCCCTAGATCAAAATGCCACAGCCGCAGATATTAAAACTGTAGATGTAATCGTTGGTGGTGGCGCACAAGACCGTCAGCAAGAAATTGTCATGCGGGATTTACAAGGTGCAAAAGCTGACGCTATGCGCGAAAAAATCGAAAATGGAACACCGGGAGTATTTACTTGTGGTTCCCCCCAACTGCTGGGACATTATTATGAACCAGGCTTAGGACAACGGATTGATGGTTTGGGAATACTCGATTTAGTTTCCGTCCATCCTGGTGAAAATACTAAGCGCTGTATTGGTAACTTAGTAATTGAAGTCACAGCTTCACGTCTGGCGCGAGATTTAAAAGAGATGACGGGTAGCACACCATATTTGGTAGGCTTTGAAAATCACGGTGGACGTACCAAACTGGGAAAAGTGGAAGCTTTGGGGCGAGTGGTATATGGTTTGGGAAATAATGGTGAAGATGGGACAGAAGGAGCATTTTATCAGAATGCGATCGCTACTTATTCTCATGGCCCTTTATTACCGAAAAATCCTTTCGTCGCCGATTGGTTAATTCAAACAGCGCTGCGGCTAAAGTATCAGGAAGCGATCGCGCTGTCACCTTTGGATGATAGTTTGGCTATACAAGCAAGAGAATCAATGTTTAAGCGCTTGAAAGTGAGTTTGCCAACTGTTGCTACAACAAAAGCTTAATGTGAGTTTGCTTTTTACTCTTTTCAAACCTTAATAATTAAAGGAGAAGTCAAAATTCAGAATTTAATCAGTGGTGGGTCTAAATCCACCACTGAATTATTGCACCACAAAATTTTCTTGTTTTTTGGGGTGTTTCACCGTTGATTCAAAAGCTAGAATAATGTTTAATTACAGTTCTAATCAGGCTAGCTTCGACTATTCAGGTTCACTGTCTATGTAGATGCTGGCTTTTTCTTAAGGACTTTATTCATCAAACCAAGTACTAACAGACCGAAAATTGTACCAGGTTCAGGAATAGCAGTTGCGGTCAACTCACCACCAAGATCCAACCTACAGTTTGGGTATGTGTCGCAGACTTCTGGTGAAAGGTCATCTTTCAAGAATATCTTAGCTGTTGGTAATCCTTGTTCGGCATTTAGGTAAGTATAAAAATCTAATCCTGTCACATCTGTTGCAAAGTCAATTCCCAAATCAAAACCATTAGATGTGTCAAAATTACCAGTTTGTAGAACAGTCTTTGTGACTGTATCAAAATTGAAATTGAAACTACTGTCCGATTGGGGAAAATCGTAGTTAAAATTTTGCAATAAACTTCCTTCTGGGTTGAAGAAAGAAATAGCAAAATCAGTCAGTTCATCCTTTGTGACGATACTTCCAAGGAAACTATCATCATAGCTGAACTGCCCCTTAGCTGAATAACCTTGATCTCCTAACCAATCAAGCTGATAAGAAGCAGCATCAGCACTGGAAACGTTTATTAAAGTAGCTATAGAACTGAAAGCGGCAACAGCTACAGTAGCTTTGATCTGGTTACGAATGCTTTTCATTTTCTTGATAAAAGTAATAGATTCTGATGCTGTATTCGTCTGCAAACTTTTCATCAGTATGGAAGTCAATACTGATTATTCCTTAAAAGATGAACTATATAAAGTGAATTCATCTACCTAAATAGTGAGATTAAACACAGCATTAATCACTGAAATAGGTTAGAAGGATTGTATCATTTACAGTCAAAAATCTGATGATATCTGTTGATTGTTTTTTGTAAGATAAGCCAAAAATATATAATTTATACTAATAATATGTCTTGCATTTTTTAAAATATCCTTTAACTCATCTTAAACAAATGATGTTTTAGTCACTCTGATTTTTATTACTTTATTTAGATTATTGTTTGTGCAAAGTTAAGATGTTAGAAATCAATAATTTATAAAGTTTATTCTTTTATCTACTTATTTATATATAGCCCTATATTTTAGATAGCTGGTTTGTTTGAATGTATGCATCGATTTGCCAAAAATTAGGCAAATTTAATATAAATTTACCTTTTATTTACTAACCCTAAATTAAATAAAGCATTACCCAAACTTAATCAAGATCAAATATTTTTGCTTCAGCATTATTTTTAAGTAACCAAACCATCCTCATGACATTCTCAAGACGTAAATTCTTTGCTATAGCAGGTACAACTGCTGTCGGCACCTTGATGGTGTCTCCTATGGAAGGTCTTCTTGCCAGACAAGCCTTTGGTCGAAGATTTGGTAAAGGATATGGGCCACTTGTACCAGATCCCAGAGGCTTATTAGATTTACCAGCAGGATTTCAGTATCGAACTTTCTCTCTAACAGGCGAACTCATGAACGATGGCACTAAAGTGCCTGGTGGTCATGATGGCATGGCAGCTTTTCCCGGCCCCAGAAATACAGTTATTCTGGTTCGCAATCACGAACTTAGCCCTACATCTGCTACACAAGTCCAAGGCCCAAATCCTTATGATCCATTTTGTAAGGGCGGCACAACAAATTTGGTTGTTGGACGCGATCGCCAGCTAATCAAACAATTCACTTCTTTAAGCGGAACTTTTCGTAACTGTGCAGGTGGGCTAACTCCTTGGGGTTCATGGATTAGTTCTGAAGAGAACACTTCTACTCCGACTTCCTTTCCGATAGGCAATAGAAACTATGTCTCGAAGTTCCACGGCTATAACTTTGAAGTTCCAGCTAGCGTCACTTCTGCTGTAAAGCCTGAACCTCTAATAGCTATGGGACGCTTTAACCATGAAGCTGTTGCTGTAGATCCTAAAACAGGAATTGTCTATGAAACTGAAGATACGGGAGACAGTCTCTTCTACCGTTTTATCCCGAAAGTACGTGGCAAGTTAAAAGAAGGAGGCACTCTTCAAGCCTTAAAATTCAAAGATATCTTTCAAGCACAAACTTTTGCGGATTTCCCCAAGGGGAAGCCCATGAAAGTCGAATGGGTAACGATTACTGAGCCAAATCCACCTCAAGATACTGTACGAGTAGAAGGTTTTGCAAAAGGAGCGGCCCAGTTTGCTCGTGGGGAAGGTATCTGGTATGGTAACGGTGAAATTTACTTTTGCTGTACAAGTGGCGGTGCTTTAGGTCTTGGTCAAGTCTGGCGCTATATTCCGGCTAAAGAGACAATTGAACTGTTTGTAGAGTCTACATCTGCTGCCGAACTGGAAAATCCAGATAACATAGTTGTTTCACCTTATGGCGATCTGATTCTTTGTGAAGATGGAGATGATGAGCAGTTCTTAGTAGGTGTTACTCCCAAGGGTGAACTCTATCAATTCGCACGTAATTCTCTGAATACAAGCGAGTTCGCTGGTGCTTGCTTCTCACCTGATGGTAAGACTTTGTTTGTCAACATCCAAACTCCTGGTATTACTTTCGCAATTTGGGGCCCTTGGACAAGTCATAGAGGCTAATATCAAGTCGTAATATCAATGTCAGCGACGCCGAATAGCCTGCCGCAGGTTCGCTACTTATATGTTGAATTATCTTAGGTAAGCAAACAAGGGGAGGAGAAGACAATTCTCCTCCCCTTGTCTTTTGATTGACACCTTGAGAGTACCGCCTGAAATAGACTCTGCCACAATACTTTTCGGATAAGCCTAACAATCTCATCTTTTGGTCTGGGAAAAGGTTAAAGGGTAAGGGGAAAGGTGAATTCAAACCTTTTCTCTTACCCTTTAAGGGACTTCCAAATAAAAGAATACCCCACAAGATTGGGTCATTTATTTTTTGGAAGTCCCTAACCGAAAAGTATTGGACTCTGCCATAAAAGCTATTTGCTGGGTAAATTGGGATATAGAGCCAGAAAAATTTCTGTGTAAACTTGACCAGCAAATGGTATGAAAAACTATTATCAAGATTTTTTAATTCGTGATTGGGTGGAAAGCGATCGCACGAGAGCCGCTGAAGTCATCAGTTATGTATTATCAGAATACGGTCTAGGTTGGGAACCAAAGGGCGCTGACCGAGATGTGCTGCGAGTAGAGGAATATTATTTAGCTACTGGGGGAGAGTTTTGGGTAATTGAACACCAAAGCCAGTTAGTCGGTACTGGGGCATACTACCCCATACACCGAGGTGAAAAAGCTGTAGAAATCCGCAAAATGTATCTTTTGCCCAGCATCAGGGGTTTGGGATTAGGGAAATATTTGTTACAACAGCTAGAAGCAGCGATCGCAAAGCGTGGTTTTCAACAAATTTGGATTGAAACCGCCAGCGTTTTGGTGGAAGCAGTCAAGCTGTATGAAAGCAACGGCTACACTCCAGCAACGGGAGTAGAAACAACAAGGTGCGATCGCGTCTATTTTAAGTCATTAGTCATTGGTCATTAGTCATTGGTCATTGGTCATTGGTCATTGGTCATTGGTCAAGAGTTACTAGCTAAAGACAAATGACGGAGGACAAATGACAAAGGACAAATAACAAATAACAAATGCACACTTGGATTAAAAATCTCACAGGCTTACTAAATCTTTTTCTTCAATCCCATTGCCCTTTGTGTCAACGTGCAACCTCGCAAGAATTTTGTCAAAACTGCACCAGACAACTGCAAAAATGTCAACGTAAAGACCCAATTTCTCTATGGAAAGAGCCAATACCAGTTTTTGGCTGGGGGGAGTATGGTGGCCCCGTGAAACGAGCGATCGCGGCGATGAAATACGAAAATCAACCCCAAATAGCTCGTCCTTTGGGTCAATGGTTAGGAGAAGCATGGTTGTTAAATTCACCGAAGCGAGATAGCCAGCCTGTGGTAGTTCCCATCCCACTCCACGCTAGCAAGCAAAAGCAACGTAAATACAATCAAGCTGCACTCATTGCACAAAGCTTCTGCGAAATAACTGGATTAAAATTGAAACTAGACGGTTTAGCAAGAGTGCGAGAAACGGAAGCGCAATTTGGTTTATCGGTATCTAAACGAGAAAAAAACTTGGCCGAAGCTTTTGCTGTTGGGCAAGAATTTCGCGATCGTCCCCCAAGTGTCCCAGTGCTGTTAGTGGACGACATTTATACTACTGGTGCTACTGCCAGGTCTGCTGTGCAAACACTTCGTCAGTATGGAATTGTGGTCTTAGGAATAGTAGCAGTAGCCACTGCCGTCAAAGATGGATAAATCCAGAATTAATGGGCAAACTTTGACTTAAAAGTGGATGAATTGACCAATTAACCTTATTTTGTAGAAAAATTCCTTGAAGTGTATATGAATAAAGTTTTTGCGGCAGGTTTAAAACAACTCATCGTTATTCCTGCTACATTGCTGGCAATAGGCATCAGTACAAGTGCAGCTTTTGCTCAAAATAAATTGTATAGTCCAATACCTTTATCTAACAGCACTGAACTTGCCGATAGCCTCTCAGACAAAGACATTCCCACAGGTCAAGGTGGGTTTGCCCGTGATTACACAGTGAACTTGCAGAAGGGCGATAATTTAGCAGTTGACCTGTCATCTGAAAGCTTTGACAGCATTATCACACTGCTAGCACCTGATGGTTCGACTCTAGCAGAAAATGATGATGGCCCTGATGGTAGTAGCAATTCCTTACTATTTACTCGTATCGTAGAGACAGGGAATTATGTTATTCGTGTCCGTTCTTTTGGGGAAACTGGGGTTGGGGCTTTTAAACTCAAGGTGACAAAGCTTCAACCGATTAAATGAAGTGGGCATTGGGGAAGGTGGTAACCTATCTGGGGATAACTCACAGGTATAGGTATTTAACAAATGTGGCTGAAATAGGCTTTTTCCGTTGGTTGAGAACTCAAATTTTAATTTCTGATTTCCCACGCAAGAAAGAAATTTCGTTATTTGAACCACGTTTAGAACTCTGTTTGAGAGTGCCCACAAATGCCCAAAGAAAAAACCTACACCTGTTAGTCTAGGGATAAGGGGTAATGGGGATTGGGGATAGGTTATTCTCTTTATCCCCCTTATCTTCCTCATCTCCCTCGTACTAGGGTGTTGGCTTTGGAAGTCCCTCAATAATTTTTTGAGAATTGGGAAGATTATTAGTATCTACGATAATGCTGATATCGTTGTACTTAGAAAGTTCCTTCTCGGTTTGATTCACTATATTTGAGATAGTCATCTGTTTACCATCTATCGTAATACTTGTTTTAATAGTTGCAATACTAGTGAGAGTCTTATTTTTTAAGTCGATATAAGAGGTTAATAGTGTTAAATTTTTTTGAGCGTTATCTTCAAGCTTTAAGACTAATCTGAGAGACCCGCTCAATAAAGCAATACTAGAAAAAACAGTAAATACATTAATTACGTAATTATTCGCCTTTTTCCATCCCTCTTTGCTGATATAGAACAAGCATACTGATGCAATAATAGTTGAGGTGGAAAACGACATAATTGTTACAAACAACCATTGATAGTAAACTTTTGTCATAGCCGAATATTTTTTTTCCCTATTTTCAATAATCAAAAGTTGAGATAGCAACCTATCTTTCACTGGTGAAGCTTCTAAATTTTTTAAATTTTTCTTCTCGTCATAAGTTGGTACTTCGTTTTTACTAGCCTGTGTCCAAAAATTGGCTATATTGTTTTCATATAATATAGAGGCATATACGCCAAAACCTGCTAAAACAAGAAGACAAAGCGATAAACACAAATGACTATTTAGAGAAATTGTTGGCTTTTTATTATTTGATAATTTACCAGAAGAATCCTCTTCCACTGCATCAGTTGCTTGAGAGGAACTAATTTGAGTGATTGTTGACCGTGACATATTTTCTCTTTGGTTATACAGAAGTCTCTTCAACTATAAGGTTAACAACAGCATGTGAGGAAATTGTGAGTAACTAGTAATTAGACAATGTAGGCTAGAACTAGGGTGTTGACTCCGTGTGACTTTTTAATGCTTGAAAAGCCTATGTAACATAGACTTTGCGATCAAGTGGACACAAAAGTTGTATGAACTCCAAATGGGTAAATTCCATCAAAATGAACACTCTACCCTTGTCCTCCTGATCTTAAAAAACAGTCAATACGCAAAGAAATAAGGCTTCAGTCCACTCGACGACTGCGCCGTAAGTATCTCCAGTGTGTCCGCCTAGTTTGTGGTTGAACCATGCACCAGTTAAAGTAGCGATCGTACTTCCAGCAATTATCATTGCCAGTGCGAGAAATAGCTGCTGTTTATCTATCAGCACAAGTAAACCACTCAAACTCAACAACAACAACAATCCCGGTAACAAATCTTTGTAAGAACGAATAGCTTGTTTATGAAATGCACCTTTGCCAGTTGGTTTCAGGTAAGGGTATCGCGCGATCGCCACCTGCTGTCCCCAACGTCCCCAGCCACAAGCAGCCATCAGCAACAAACAACGGTTTTCTGGTATATCCGTCAAAGCTGTTATTTTCAGTATCACCAAGGCGATCGCAGCCATTGCCCCAAAGGCTCCTGTAGCACTATCTACCATCACCTCCAGTCGCCGATCTGGATCACCTACTGCTAAACCATCAGCAGTATCCATTGCCCCATCTAAGTGCAATCCTCCAGTTATGGCAATCCAAATACTTACTACCAAAGCACTACGAGTTAGCACGGGCATACCAAGATAATCCATCCCCGTATCCAGTAACCCTAAAATTCCCCCAATTATCAATCCTACAAGGGAAGCAAAATGTGCCACTCCCCGAAAGTCCAATCCGTTCAAATACGGTAGTGGAATACTTGTGTAAAATATAATACTAGCTGCCAGCTTTAACAGCAGCTTTTTCCACCACTGTTGCTGTTTCGTCATTTGGATTACATTAATTTTTGGTAAATTGCTGGATAATATCCTTGATCTTGGTACAACCGACATAACCAAATTTTAAAACTTTAGATAAGATTTACTTCTATCAGATATTCTCCTGGAAAATTTTGTTATGCTGGTCTAAGTGGCAATTAAGTAGTTTTGAGTAAATTTATATACAAAAATAAGTGATTTAGGAAGTTAAAATTCCATCAGGGAGCAAAATTTGCGTTTTGTATTCGTTAACTAAAAACTTACTCCAAATTGTTAGACGATTGCCCCATAAAATTGATATTTTTTTAAATGTAGGGAGTAAACAAGCTAATCGATTATGACAGTTTAGCTATGTTGTCGCTCTCCTTAGCTCAATCGCTATTTTCCTATGAGTCACCATCTACCCGACACCAGGATACCAGCTCCGTGCATTATTAACACGGGCATTATTGTGAATAAGCTCGACATCCGGCGATTGCTGGCAGATTTAGGTCGAGTCCACTACATCTACACCCACGAAGATAAGGTACTGAGCGAGGGTGAAGGGGATGTGATGGAAGTTTTTGCCAATCCGCAAAGGTCTACCTTAGTGGCTAACCATGCGCTATATTTGAATGTTTGTAGTTTTGATTACTTGGAACTAAAACAGTCACCGCAACAAGAAACCTACTTCGATTTGATGCAAGAAGGAGTGTGTCTGCGGTTGATTCCCCGCTCAACCCCCCTACAAGAACGACGAGAGCGAAGCTTCAATGTCAGCGCCATAGAAGCGATGATGGAGCAAGTACTCTCAGCCAGGTGGGATGCAGAAATCGACGATGACTGTTCTGATTCTTTCTAAAATAGCGACTGTTATACAAATTTATGTGAGGCTGCGCTTTATTGATGTAGGGGCAATTTATGAATTGCCCCTACATCGTATAGTTTTGTGTAAGTCCTATAGGCGCATCTTCAACAATCCAAAATGGCATGAGTGCGAATTTTTCTTTTCAATGTCTTGCTTGCTGTAGCGAAACCAAAGCTAGAGCAGGAGTGTTTTTCACCCCTCACGGTCTTGTAGAAACCCCCAGATTTATGCCAGTGGGAACGCTGGCAAATGTCAAAACTATCACCCCATCTCAGCTGCGAGATACTGGGGCGCAAATGATCTTATCCAATACTTATCATCTTCACCTACAACCAGGGGAAGCGATCGTAGCTGGGGGTGGTGGGTTACACAAATTTATGGGTTGGAACGGGCCAATGCTCACAGATTCGGGTGGGTTTCAGGTCTTCAGCTTAAGCGAGATGCGAAAAATTACTGAAGAAGGTGTAACTTTCCGTTCACCCCATGATGGACGAATTATTAACTTGACACCAGAACGCTCTATCGAGATTCAAAATACTTTAGGGGCCGATGTGATTATGGCCTTTGATGAGTGTCCGCCCTACCCAGCGACTCGCCAAGAGGTAGAAACCGCAACTGAACGCACTTACCGCTGGTTAGAACGCTGCATGACGGCTCATCAACACAGTGAACAGGCGTTGTTTGGGATTGTGCAAGGGGGCGTGTATTTAGATTTGCGTTGTCGTGCGGCTGAAGCTTTGGCTAAGTTGGATTTACCCGGATATGCCATTGGTGGCGTGAGTGTGGGAGAACCACCCGAATTGATGGCTGAGATTGTAAAAGTGACAGCACCGCTTCTACCGCCCGACAAGCCGCGTTATTTGATGGGTGTGGGTACTTATCGAGAAATGGCGATCGCGATCGCATCTGGTGTAGATTTATTTGATTGTGTAATTCCCACCCGCTGGGCCAGACATGGAACGGCAATAGTCAAGGGCGGACGCTGGAATTTAAAAAATGCTAAGTTTCGTGAAGATTTTACGCCATTAGATGAAACTTGTCCTTGTTACACTTGTCAAAATTTTAGTCGTGCTTACATATCTCATTTAGTGCGATCGCAGGAAATTTTAGCTTATACCTTGTTAAGCATTCACAACATTACCGAACTAATTCGCTTTACCCAGCATATTAGAGAAGCAATATTGAGCGATCGCTTCACCACAGAATTTGGTCATTGGCTCAACGAAGAAAGTGGAGATGAACAGTGGGAAGTCGAAGAATAGGGTATTAATGACCAATGACAAATGACCAAACCATGTTAAGATACTTCTCAATTATGAAAGCTGTGTTGGATAGGTGGATTTAAACAAACATGGAAGCAGCACTTTTATTAGCAAAACTGCCTGAAGCTTACCAAATCTTTGATCCTTTGGTGGACGTTCTCCCAGTCATCCCTGTATTCTTCTTGTTGCTTGCCTTTGTTTGGCAAGCAGCCGTGGGATTTAGGTAAGTTAATCTATTTTTCAATTTATAGGACAGGTACTCTACCTGTCCTATTTTTGTGATGCCATCTTTTATAAAGTTAATATTTATTAATATTTTGTAATGAATTAATATAATAAATAAGATGTGAATCAAGCCATGTCAATATGAAGCCTTGAAAGCCAAGCTTAGAGTCAAGGAGGAATCAGTTATGGGTAATATCAAGTTCGTTAAAGAAAATAAAGAAGTAGTGGCGGCAGATGGTGCTAATCTCCGGCTCAAGGCGATACAAAATGGGATTGATATATATACATTCATTGGCAAGATGACCAATTGCGGTGGTAATGGTCAATGTGGTACTTGCGTTGTCGAGATAGTTGAAGGATTAGAAAATCTTTCCCCCCGCACAGACGTAGAAAACCGGAAATTCAAGAAAAAGCCAGAAAATTACCGCCTTGCCTGTCAAACTTTAGTGAATGGCTCAGTTAGCGTAGTCACAAAACCTTAACAGTACCGGAAGTCCCCACCCTCAACTCTTAGTAGGATGGGGATGAATAGCGGGGGTTGAGGATTGCATCTAGAATTGATTTTAAACGAAGAGTCAAAACAAATTCGCTTATGGATGACGAATCCTGCTTGTTTTCCTGGTAAGATACTTAATATCTTGACCATCAATGCCATAAGCGAAAACCAAGCTAATTAGGTATATGTTGCAAGTAAAAAATTTGGGTCTTGGGAACCAGGACTCCTGCCCTTGGAGGGAATGTAAGACCAAAAAAACTGCGGAGTTTTTAAGGCTGTTCCCGATGAATTGGGAAGCTCAGACTTCAGCCGTAGGCAGGTCTGAGTAGTTCACGTTTTCACAATTTGTATCCAGTCAGTAGTCAAAATACTTACCAAAATTGAGTTTACTCATTTTGAATTTTGAATTTTGAATTTTGAATTTTGAATTGGTATAACTCTGTCATCTATGATGCTATCCTAATGTTGTTGACTGGAAATTCAAGAGAGGTTTTCTTGCCATGCAAGTTAATGACCTGGGGTTCATAGCGAGCATTTTGTTCGTACTCGTCCCCGCTGTGTTTTTACTAATTCTTTACATCCAAACTGCTAGCCGCGAAGGTGGAAAAGATAGTTAAGAGTTTGTGTATAAAATAAATAACCCCTGCACCAATAGTGTAGGGGTTTTTATTTATCAACCGTTAATTTAGTGCTGAGTAGTTAAACACAAGACAAATCTTGCTTCTTTACTATCCTAATTAGAACAATTCTTATACTCAGCACGTGCTAAACGCCCCGCTACCGCTAACAGCACTATTTACTTTAAGCGATTGTCCGAGCCAACAATACCGGACAAGTGGCATTAACTCGAACATAGTCAGACAAGGAAGAACCAATGAGTCTATCTATGTCAACAAAACTCTTAGCGATGGATGGACGGCGATCTGGAGAACCGAGTAATAATAAGTCTATATTCAACTCTTCTGCCAATCGACAAATTTCTTCACCGGGTTTGCCACTGCTGATATAAGAACGAGATTGGATACCCTGTTTTTCAGCTTCCGCAACGGCGGCTGCCAAAACTGGATTCTTGTCTGAGTTAACCTGAGTTATTTCCGATTTTTTACCGCCTAAATCTGTACTAATATTTGCCAAAATTAACTCGCCACCCTGAATATCTCGCAGTAGAAACAGTGCCAATTTCAAGCAGTTTTTTGATGAATCAGAGTTGTCGATTGCCACCATAATCCGCTTAATTCTTTTGACATAAATATCATCTTTTACCAGCAACATGGGGCGAGAAGATAGTTGAAAAACATACTGACTGACTGAGTTTGATAAAATCGATTGCAGCCGCTTCAGTCCGCGTGAACCCATAATAATCAAGTCAGCGTCGATTTCATCAGCTACTTGGCAAACTACATCTTTGGGATCGCCTTCGCGCAAAATTGAAGAAACCTCGCTAGGATCTAAGTTTAAAGTTTGAATGGCATTCGCCAGAATTTTACCACCATTTTCCCATTTACTTGTCATGGTAGCAGCGGTACTTTGTGCTTGAACAACATGCAAAATTGTAACTTTTGCAGATTGAATTGAAGGGATTTCTTTCAGGGTTTTGAGCATTTCTTCTGCGTGTCCCAATCCCGATACAGCTAGCAAAATTCTTTTTATCATCTTACGAATTTTTGTTAAGTTTACTTTTGTTTTCGCTGTTATTAATTGTCTGAGGTCAGATTTTAACCACCTTGCTCGACAACCTAGTTAGTAATTAGGCACAAACAAACTTTATTTTTTAGTATTTAACCCTCAAACAAATGGCAAAGTATAAGAAACTCAACAAATGTTTAAGTCTATTTGCACCTAGTTACTTAAATTATCAACTAGATTTCAATTATTAAGCATACTCTCAATTTAGCCTGAAGAACTTAATAAATTATGATGTTAGTTATCATTTTTAATCTATGTTCACTTTTTTTAATTAGAACTTAGTTAAGTATTGCAAAGAAATGCCAAAGTAATTCTTTAGGAAGATCGATTCAGTGTAATCTCTAACAGGCGATCGCTTCTAGCTTGATATAGTGTACACTACTCCTGAATTTCTCATATTCTCCGATTTTTTTTAAGTCTCTTGCAGTTTTTGTAACTCAGATAGGATTGCTATATCCAAACAGCAAAAAAATACGGATGTTCTAATAGTTAAAGTCATATTTCATACTATATTGAAACCCCCCAAATAGAATCTGGGGGGTTTGGTTGATTGCTTGTGAGATTTGCTTAACTTAACGTGAGTTCGATGAACCTCTCCCTCCCAGCCTCCCTCTCCGAAACAGAAAGGGAGAAGCAACGAAAAATTCAGCCTTTTGCTCCCCTCTCCGTGTCGGAGAGGGGTTGGGGGAGAGGTCAAATAAGACTTGTCGAACTCACGTTAACTTAGATGTGCTCCTGGTTGTCCGTTTTGGACTATAAAGGAAGCTAGGGTTTTAATAGAAGCATTCAAGTCAACAATGCTCGATACCACGCGGTAGTCACTTTGCCAGCGTTGTGGGGTAAGCTTGCAGCGGACGTATCCCCGGAAAGCACCATCAAAGAACTTGGTATGGGGATTGTTGGGTAGGGAAGCTAGAACTGGAGCAATGAATTGGGCAGGAAAGTCAGAGGTAATTGAAGTTCCTACGAACTCAGTGCCTACCGTCGGTGAGTTTGGGTTCTTAAAGTCAAGCTTTAGGTCGTTTACCCAACTAGAATGAATGTCTCCGGTAATCACCACTGGATTAGAAGGTTGGCGCTGGTTTAAAAAACTCAAGAGCCGATTACGTGCAGCCACGTAACCGTCCCACTGATCCACATTGAAGACACCTAAACCGGGATTACTATTAAAATTGTACTCGGCTAGTATAGTCTGTTGAGCAATCACATTCCAGCGCGATCGCGATTGGTCTAACCCTTTTTGTAGCCACTGCTCTTGTTTTGAGCCAGTCATCGTAGCATTTGTATCAAAAGCTTCGGGGCAGCGAGGTTTCAGCCCATCATCACAAGGTTGGTCACTGCGATATTGCCTGGTGTCTAGTACATTAAACTCAGCCAAATTACCGTAGGTGAACCGCCGATAAAGCAGCATATCTGGGCCGTTAGGCAATGAAGACCGACGTAAAGGCATGTGTTCATAGTAAGCCTGGTACGCATTGGCTCGCCGCTTCCTAAAAGCCTCTTGGGTTTGGTTATCTTCGGGGATTAAGTTGGCGTAGTTATTGTCAACTTCATGATCATCCCAAGTGACAATCCAAGGAAAAGCCGCATGAGCAGCTTGGAGATTCAAGTCAGTTTTGTACAGGGCGTGGCGATCGCGGTAGTCTTTAAGAGTAATTATTTCTGGACTATTATGCTGGCGCGGCCCACCAGACTGTGGCCCGTATTCGTAGATGTAATCACCCAGATGAACCACAAGGTCGAGATTTTCCTCAGCCAAATGTCGATAAGCCGTATAGTAGCCATTTTGCCAGTCTTGACAGGAGACAAAAGCAAAGTTCAGTTGTTGGGTATAGCTATAAAATGCTGGTGCTGTGCGAGTCCGTCCAATGGGGCTAGCTTCTCTACCAGCTTGAAATTGATACCAGTACCAACGGTCAGGGTCTAGTCCACGGACATCAACGTGAACTGAGTGTGCTAATTCTGGTGTCGCCAGCACTGTTCCTCGACGCACCACCTGTCTCATGTTTTCATCAAGGGCAACTTGCCACCGCACTGGGACATTTACGAGTGGCATTCCACCTCCAAAAAGTGGATTTGGAGCCAGTCGTGTCCAAATAACAACACCATCCGGTAAAGGGTCGCCAGAGGCAACACCAAGACTGAATGGATAGCCAGAAAACCTTGAGTTAGCTGATACTGGATGCCATTGGCTAGCGATTGTTAACCCCGTTAAGAATCCTGCACCCAACAAAAAACTCCGCCGTCTGCACCGATTTGCTAAGAGGCGATTGCCATCCATAAGTTCCATATTCACCTTTACCCAGATGTAAATACAGTTGGCATTCAGGAGAGTCAGTTGTCAAAAGCACAAATAATGCTTGATTTAACTGATTTCTCAATTGCCTGCTCAACCAAATACAAGGAACCTAGCAACCTCGGATCAAGCAGAAATTAAGATTTTGTTAACTTTAAGATTGGATTGGGGCATTGGACATGAGGGATTCAGACCCCAACTACAGCAGTTTGCTTTTTAAGTAAGCGACAAAATGCAGGACTCACGCATCAGATATAAAGAGTTTCTATCTCCTGCCTCCTGCCTCCTGCCTCCTGCCTCCTGCCTCCTAATTAAAATCTGCCATTTCCCTGAACAATATGCTTAACGGTGGTCAAAGTTTCCAGGCTGATAAATCCCCGGCGATGGCCTTTTTGGTTAGACATACCGAGAAACACTGAATCTCCCCGCGAGGGGTTGCGGGAAAAACGCGGGGAACTGTTGATGTAGGTAGAGGCACTGTTAACTCCTAAAGCAAACTGGCGACTTTCCTGGTAGGATTCAGTAACTATGGAGTCGGCATGACCACTGCTGTAGTGATTAATCCAGGCGATCGCACTCTCTAAGCTATCCACCAATTTAAAAGCTACTGTCCTCGTTAAATAAGGGTTTCCCCATTCGCCTTCCTTTACCAACTGCAACTGAGGAAAGGCTTCTACTAGTTCTGCATCCCCTTTAATTTCAAAGCCTTTTTCCATCAAGCTATTCCACAGAACTGCTAAAGATGATGGCAAGGCTTGACGATGAATTAGTACCTTTTCAATGGCGTTGGCTTGATCGGGTTCACTTTGATGGCTATCAAGAATCATCCAGCGTACCATTTCCAAGCTGCTATTCAGCGACCAGTAGAGATAACAGTTACCCATCGCTGACTTTAAAACTGGGCAAGTTGCTTGTCGTACAACCTGCTGCACTAAGCTGGGACGTCCGTAGGGAATCGCTAAATTCACGTACTCGTCTTGGGTAACTAAATCCCGAATTGAAGCACCATGTTCTGCTGTGATCAGTTCTACACAACCTGGTGTTAGACCAACTTCTGCGATCGCACTTTGCAATACTTCAGCGATCGCAGCGTTAGAATGGCTAGCTTCAGTACTGCCTTTGAGAATTATACTATTGCCAGTTTTGATACAAAAACCCGCTGCGATCGCTCCTAAATCGGGAAAGGCTTCATAAATAAATCCAATCACTCCCAAGGGCATTAACTGGGTGTAACTTTGGGAATCTTCTAGTTGATAATCAGCGGTTCTAACGCGCCGCAGCGGATCTGATAATTCCCCCAACCGTTGTAAAATGTCCACGGTCGTCTCTAGCCTTGTGGGAGTCAGCTTTAGCCAATCCAATATCAACTCTGGCACTGCCATTTCCCGACTGGCTTCTAAATCCAAGGTATTGGCTTCTAGAATGTCGTCAAATGAGCGCTCAAGAGCCTGTGCCATCGCTAATACTGCACGACTCCGGTCTGCTCCTTTTGTGATCCCCAACTTTAGGGAAGCTTGATACGCTCGTTGGGCACTAGTAATCGGTTCGGGGTGGTCATCCAAAACTTCAACAGTCATTGAGTTAACGTCTGTAGGTAAGCCAGACCATTAGTGCTGGCAGAATAGCCAATAGTACCGCCACCATTGCCCAAGCAATAATGCTGGAACTATTTGCCAATCGCAGTGCTAATGGCAGCCATATAATCACTAGCACGAAAATAATGCCAAGTGCTATAGGCAGATAGCTTTCTCCCAAGCGGGGATGGACAACATGCCAACTATTTCCCATCCAACGCCAAGCCCGCTTATAGGGATAGGTGGTAGAAAGCTGTTCTAGGACATGACCATTATCTTCTACTACAAAGATTTGCTGACAGCGATCGCAACCAAATGCTTCTGTCAGCGTAATCGGAATTAACTGACCCCGGCGACGACAGGGACAGGGGTATTCGGTATTGAAGTCGATTTTTTCAGGTTTTTGAGATTGCACAAGCGTTCTAATAACTTGAGCGTGTTTTACACGAACTACGAGAATATAATGTCTTGGTAAATGCCTGATCAGGCTTCTTTCTTTATATAGATGGGCAGGTTATGCAAACATTGCCATGATTGCAAACAGTAGATGCAGCCAACTTTAAGTATCTTAATTGCCATCTCAGTACGGGGTTCTCTGTTTGTAGTCTTTCCCCATAGCTGGCAATCTTATTGAAAAATTTCCTTCTCTTCATCTGTCGCTTTCAAGGTAAGTGGTTGCGTTTTTGGGCATTGATTATGCTGACACACCTGGTACAATTTTAAGCCTACGTGGCGACCACTCCTAAAACAAATCGTTTGGGAAGGCTACGCTGATAAACAACAGACACCAATAAACCCTAGATTTTCCTTGGGGTTACTATATATTACTATCCAGTTATCAAGGTTAGATCGGGATTATCTCCAATCTGTATTCCTTGCAGTTCATAAGCGTTTCAAGAGCGGGAATTGGCAAAACATCCAGAGAATGTGTGTGACTCTTTGCCCAAATAGATTGTGGCTAACTTCACTGCGAAAAGACGTTTTGCACCTGACAACATTATAAGTAGCCACCTTTAGTCCAGTGAAATCACCCTCTACGAAACAAATTGATTACACCTATAAAGATTGTACTCAAGCTAATGAATATCTAAACTAATGTGAAGCTGGGTTTTATATTTCTTAGCAAGTGGGTAACACAATTTGAGTGGGCAATATTCAAATTGGGAGAGTAGACGATTTGTTTGCTCGATCTGTCCACAGGATTGAAGAGTGAATCGACGAACACTGAAATGCACCCTAAAAACACTAAAACCTCTTAGAATTTTTAACTCTAAGAGGTTTTATCTGGAAGCGGGTGACGCGATTCGAACGCGCGACATTCACCTTGGCAAGGTGACGCTCTACCACTGAGCTACACCCGCAATCAATTGCCATATATCAATATCTCAGATTTATCCTTGATTGTCAACCCCTTTATTTATTTTAGTCATTAGTCATTAGTCATTAGTCATTAGTCATTAGTCATTAGTCATTAGTCATTGGTCATTAGTCATTAGTGAATGACAAAGGACAAAGGACAAATGACTAATGACTCATTTAGCCTAGTTCTTCTGACTCCGCAGTTAAATTGCCGATGCTGGCACTTTGAAAAGAGGCTGGCAAAGACTGGCTATTACGAGAATATGGCTCTGCCAGGTTAGAACGCAGTTGCCGCATGAGGCTTGCCATTTCTAGGGCATTCAAGGCATAATCCCAACCATGATTACCTTTGATGCCTGCCCGTTCTAAGGCTTGTTGCATGGTGTCTACTGTCAAAATGCCAAAAATTACTGGCACTCCAGTTTGAAAGCTAGCGGCGGCAATGCCTTTAGAAACCTCGGCGGATACGTAATCAAAGTGGGGTGTTTGCCCTCGAATAACTGCACCTAGACAAATTACAGCATCATAACGATGGGAAAGTGCTAGTTGCCGAGCTACTAAAGGTACTTCAAAACTTCCTGGCACCCAAACATAGTCCACCTGATTACCTTGCGGGTTAGGATCTACACCGTGGCGTTTCAAACAATCTTGACAACCCTCTAGCAGCTTTCCGGTAACGAGGTCATTGAATCGACCAATAACCACTGCAAAACGCAAAGGTTCCGTTTGAGTAAAAGTTCCCTCGAAAACTGCCATGACTGCCTCTTTATCAACTATACTTCTGGCCAATATACATTTCTTATTTAAATGTAGAGGAGCAGGAAAGCCTGGTCAGGATGAAGGAACCAGGAAAAAGAAAAAATTTCTTGTTTCCCTTAACCTTTGACCTTGGCTTTTCTGCTCCTCTAGTTCTTATATTATGTGCCTGCGCCAGAGCGAAGCCGTCGCCTACACGACAAAAAAGTTTAACAAACCAACTAAAAACACCAAACCAATCCAGACACCAGAGCCAACCCAGAGCAGTTTTTTAGATTCACCCCAATTTTGGGGAGTAGCGTAAGCAACTGGAACGCCCACAACTAGGACAAAGGACAACAGGACTAGACCTATCAAGGCAAATTGGAATATTATGGTCATTTTTGCTTCTCCCAATACAGCGAAATACTAAGGATAGAATATCCTAAAGGGCGACACTGACACTTTCTTATTATTTTTAAGCTAGCAGAAATTGCAACATTTTAGTCATTTGTCCTTTCGTCTAAGTAGCAATGACTAATGGCTAATTGAACTATGGATGTAATTCTTTGCCACACAACAGCAGATTTTGACACACTAGGAGCGGCGGTAGGGTTAACACGCCTACTACCAGGAAGTAAGATTGTGCTGACTGGCGGTTCTCACCCTCCTGTAAGGGATTTTTTAGCATTACATCGGGATGAATATCCGTTGATTGAACGCCGTTCGGTGAATCCAGAAAAAATTCGTTCTCTAACTGTGGTGGATACACAACTGCGTGATCGCTTGGGTAAAGCTGCTGAGTGGTTAGATTTACCCCATCTTGGAGAGATTATAGTTTATGACCACCACTTAGGACAAGAATCAGATATTCCAGCCACGCGATCGCATCTTTCTTCAGTAGGAGCCGCTACAACTCTCATTGTGGAGCAATTGCAACAACAGGAAATTTCTCTCACTCCTGCCGAAGCCACGGTAATGGCTTTGGGTATCCACGTTGACACTGGCTCCTTGACCTTTGACCAATCCACACCACGGGATGCCTTAGCTTTGGCTTGGTTGATGCAACAAGGTGCAAGTTTATCGGTAATTTCTACCTACCGTGACCCTGGCTTGTCTTTGCAATTGCAACAGTTATTAACTGAATCTCTAGAAAATTTAGAATATCTTTGCCTGCGTGGATATACTGTTGCTTGGGTAATTCTGAAAACAGATGCTTTTGTGCCAGGGCTATCGAGTTTAGCTTCAGAACTCGTGGAATTAACCGAAATTGATGCCATACTGCTGGCTAATGAGTATACTTTCGGTGAAAATGATTCACGCTTAACTATAATTGGGCGATCGCAAATTCCCAAAACAAATCTTAATCTATTATTCCAACTCTTGGGCGGCGGCGGTCATTCACAAGCCGCATCACTAAATCTAAGAGGAGTTGATTCACAAGCAATATTAAAACAACTTCTTGACGGAGTAAAAGCGCAAATTCCCCACCCCCTCACCGCTAGGGATTTGATGTCTTCTCCTGTCCGCACGATTCTACCTGAAACCACAATTGCCCAAGCGCAACGCATTTTGTTGCGCTATGGACACTCTGGTTTATCTGTAGTCGATAATCAAAAACAATTAGTAGGCATTATTTCGCGCCGGGATCTTGATATTGCCCTGCACCACGGCTTTAGTCATGCGCCGGTGAAGGGCTACATGACAAGAAATCTGAAAACAATTACACCAGATACAACACTGCCACAAATTGAAGCGCTGATGGTGACTTATGATATCGGACGTTTGCCAGTATTGGAGAATGAGCAGTTAGTTGGTCTTGTCACTCGTACTGATGTCTTGCGGGAATTACATCAGGAAAGGGATGAAAATGGAGAAGGGGGAGAGGAAAAATTCAAAATTCAAAATTCAAAATTCAAAATTCCTCTTAGCACTGAGTTACAAAATAAACTTGCTCCTCAGTTATGGCAATTACTCACCACAGCATCGCAAGAAGCCGAAAAACGGGGTTGGCATCTTTATCTTGTGGGGGGTGCGGTGCGGGATTTGCTGTTAGCGGAAGCAACATCAGACACTTTGATGATTAAAGATATTGATCTTGTAGTTGATGGCTTTCACAAATCAGCAGATGTTGGCGCTGGTGTGGAACTAGCAAAAGCACTCCAACAACTTTACCCTGCGGCTCGTTTAGAAATCCACGGGGCTTTTCAAACTGCTGCTTTGTTGTGGCACAAAGACCCAGAATTAGATTCTCTTTGGGTAGATATTGCCACGGCTAGAACAGAGTTTTATCCTTACCCGGCGGCGAATCCAGAAGTTGAGGCGAGTTCCATTCGTCAAGACTTGTATCGTCGAGATTTTACCATTAATGCGATCGCTTTGCGGCTCACCTCTCCCCGCTCTGGTGAATTACTCGATTTCTTTGGCGGTTTACTTGATTTACAAGCTAAACAAATTCGGGTTTTACACCCTAACAGCTTTATCGAAGATCCCACCCGCATTTATCGCGGCGTGCGCTTTGCCGTGCGCTTCGGATTTGAAATAGAACCACAGACTGAAGAGTTTATTCGCTATGCCATCAACAGTGGTGTTTACGATCGCACTTCCCAAGAGAATACCAAAACTCCAGCCCTACAAACTCGACTTAAAACAGAATTAAAGCACATCCTAGAAGCGCCCTACTGGAAATCAGCTTTGCAGTTACTCGATAATTTAGGGGCATTACAATGTATCCATCCTACCCTCAAACTAAATGCTTTACTCTTGCGACAATTACGTTTGTTAGAACTCTGTTTGCGGCGATTTGATGCTGAACAAACTTTCATTCACTGGCAAATGCGTCTAGAAGCATTAATCGCCCACCTAGCACCTGAATATCGAATGAAAGTCGCACAAAATTTGCAATTACAAGACGATAGCATTGTTAGGTTGAAGAACTTAGTTCAAAGCTTTAGTCAAGTAATAGAATCTTTACCCACTTTTCAACGCCCCAGTCAAGTAGTACAGTTGTTGCGACAATATGATTTACCAATGCTGATTTTAATTGCTTTGCAAAGTCCGCGATATATTAGACATCAAATTTGGGAATATTTAACAGTTTGGGCGAATGTGCAGCCACTATTGAATGGCAATGATTTAAAGAAACTTGGTTACAAACCAGGGCCCCAGTATCGGCAAATATTAGATGATGTAGTTGCTGCTACCTTAGATGGAGTAATTAAAGATAGGACTGAAGCTGAGGAGTTTTTAGCACAACACTATCCTAAATGAATTAGTGAAGCGATCGCTCATATATTTGTGGAGTGTTGAGCAATAGATTATAAATTCAAGTTTCATCATCAGGCGGATCATTCTCATCAGGTTTGATAGCTTGTATAACCTGTTGAACTATCTTTGGGTGTAATACTTTTCCTGAATGAAAAGGAATGACAACCCTGATATTTTCTAGGCGATAGACTCTGTGACTGCCTTTACTTCTAATCTGTATAAAGCCAGCATCCAATAATAGTTTTTCCGCTTCCTTGGCATTTAGTCGCGGTAGTTTAGGCAACCTGAACCTCTAAAGTCATAGTCAGGATTTCCTTCTTTAAAAGTTCCTGTTTCTCTGATTCTGATAGAGTTTCTAGGTAAACTTCAACAGCTTCTTTAATATTTGAGCTTACTTCTTCCAAAGAATCACCTTGACTTTGACAGCCTGGAAGTTCTGGAGAATAAGCGTAATAGCCATCTTCATCTTTTTCGATAATAATGTTTACTTTGTAAAACATAAAATAATCTAACTATTATGATGAGAATTCAATCTTAACATTCTTCTTAAAATATAAGTTGTACTATAGGAATACGGTTTGATTTATGAAGACATACGTAGGGTGTGTTAGCGACAGCGTAACGCACCAAACCCTCTATAATGGTGCGTTACGAACTCCGTTCTAACACACCCTACAATACCTAATTTTGTTCAAAAATCAAATATGATTCCTATATATTGATTAACGCTTTATAAAAACAGGCGATCGCCTACGACACGCTATGCGATTATTATATTAGTCTAAATTGTATCTGGATCAATATTTAACTCTCGCAATTTTGCTGCCAAACGTTCTACTCTTTCTTGCGCTTGTGCTTTTACTATGGTTTCTTGTGCCTGCACGATGGTTTCTTCAGGTGTCAGTACTAATTGTCTATCAGGTGTGAACCAACGTAATAATCCCTGATGAATTCCCAAATATAACCCTAATTGTTTACTCCACAAATGCCCTTGTGCATTCGCTTGTAGAGGTTGATATTCTCCATCTACTAAATGAAATCCGGCAAATTCTAATGTATATGGGTCAAACCAAAAATAATCCGGTGCGCGAAAAGTATCTTGATAAATTTTTTTCTTTATACCTTTGTCTGTTTGGGCTGTTGATTCGGACATAATTTCTACGACGACATGGGGATATTTGCCATATTCTTCCCACACTACCCAACTTTTGCGGACTTTACGTTCTGTTTCTAATAAGCTGTTACGCAGCTAAATTTAATAAACAGCATTACCTTTATTTTTAATTTTGCGTTCCCATTTAATAATAAGACCTCCTTCATTTAACAATTTATTTAACAACTCTTCTAGCTGTGATACTGACTCGAACAATCTATGAGCTATATATTCTTTTGCTGAATGCCAAACCAATTCAATCAAATTATAATCTGGACTATAAGGTGGTAGAAATTCCAGGATAATATTTGGCATTTCTGCCTTGATACGAACTAAAATATCTTTTCTTTTATGGAAGCTGGCATTATCTAAGATAATCACTATTTTCGCAGAACATTTATTGAAAGTCTCAATTCTATTTCCTTGCTCTATCCATTCTTGCAATAGAAAATTATTCAAAGATTGAAGCTGCTCATAAAATACATCGGCATTTCCTTTTTTAATCACAAAATTCATTCTCTTCTTGTCGTGATAACGTAACCCTCCCATAATATTTACTCTTCCTCTTCTTCTTTGACCTGTGATTTGTTTCCTTGTACCTTTCTTACCCCAGTTTTTTCTTCTTATCACTCTTAAACTAAATCCACTCTCATCCCAAAACCATACCTGTAAACGCTCTGGGGCTTCCTTTGTTATTCTTAAGTATTCTGACAATTTTTCTT
Source organism: Nostoc edaphicum CCNP1411 (assembly GCF_014023275.1). Classification (NCBI taxonomy): domain Bacteria; kingdom Bacillati; phylum Cyanobacteriota; class Cyanophyceae; order Nostocales; family Nostocaceae; genus Nostoc; species Nostoc edaphicum. Next base: position 1,600,112 of record NZ_CP054698.1, on the reverse strand, counting down.
TAAATGCCTTACGCATTTCAGGATTCTGTTTGTCCTCTAGGCTGTATTTTGCCCAAAGGTAAACGTACTTTTTTTCGCTCTAATATTCTCCCAACTTGTGAACCACTTAACTTAATTCCTGTTATCTTTTCGAGGTATGTAGCTAGTCTTGCTGCTGTCCAACGACCAAATTCATACCCATACTCTAGTGGCTCTTTTTCAATTATTTCTAATAATAAATCCTCATATTCTTTGGTAACTTTGCGGAAGTTCCCTTCTCTTCTTCCATCTAAAAAACTTTCTAGGTTATCTGGATCGCCGTGAACTGCCCAATATGCTACTGTTGGATATGCAATATCTAAAAACTTACTAATCTCTTGATAAGTTTTTCCATCATTCATTAATAATAAAATCAGAATCTTTTCTCTTACGTAGGGATTTTCATGCTCTTTTAGCGTTTTTAGTAGCCTTTCCTTCTGCTCTTGGGAAAGATGATTTTTTGCTGGCATAGATGGCTGATACTAAATTAATTACTTAATCTAATATTATACAATCTAGCTGCGTAACAGCTTACTACAAAAAAGTCTGGGCTACTAAGGTGTCTTGATTTTAGTTGTTGCGTACAGTAATAGATAGTCAGGTTTGCCGTCGCATAAAAATCATTTCTGTCTCGCCACAGCCATTTCAGGCATTCTAAAAGTAAGATTATTTGTCGCATGTGCAGTTCTGTTTCCCAGGGAGGTTCGTCACTATATAAATCACCTGGTGGAAATATCACATCTTGAGAAATATCTTCAATAGATTCTGATTCTTGGGTGATGGTCATAGAATCAATCCGGCATTAATTAGTTCTGGGTTGATTTTAACAGTGTTGTAAATGGCTATGCGTAGCTGACTGTAAAAGTATCCTATTTTTAATGTAAGGGTAAATAAACTATTCGGTTTTGATATTCATCTTCTTCTGATGCCAAAGTAGGTATTATTAATTCTTCTATATTTTCACGTTGGCTTGTCTTTCAATTCGGAGTTGGCGCAGTTTTTCTGACACTGACGGGGGATTAAGTCTCTGTTGTTCTCGCATTCTATGACCGTGTTCTATCCAATTTTTGATGTAAACACTGACAGTTTCTTTGTTTTGCAGATAATAAAAAATTGTTGCATATACTTGTTCTAAAGATATTGTTTGATAAAATTGGGCAATTTCTTCTGGAGAACGTCCACAATTTCAATACCAATTCTTGAGTCTTTCAGTCTAATGTCTTCAGAAGAGAGAAAGTTGAAATACTCCGCGATATGCTTGGTAGACATAGATTGACCTATATTCATAGTTAGTTATTATAATTATGATAATTTTTTTATAAAAGCGATCGCACTACATTAAGGCTTTGCAAAAAAATGCGATCGCATTCTTAGAGGATGTTTTAAAAGTATTTGGCTGTGATTTTAGGCACTTAATGATCCCCCCTAGCCCCCTTAAAAAGGGGGGAACCAGAAAAACATCTATCAAAGTCCCCCTTTTTAAGGGGGATTTAGGGGGATCAAGATATATGCAACTTCACATTAAATTGGTATTAATGCTACACTGTAGTCAATATCAAACCTCATCACAACTCCAACGAGATAGCACAAATGAAGTAGTACCAAATACCTGTTGCGCCAAAGCAACAAATGTCAACAAAGAATAAACGCAACTAGTTTGACAGGCTTACTTCACATAGTCATGCACTAAAAATATTGTCATCACTCCTATATACATAGAAACGCTTGACGATTGTCTGCTCTGGTTTTTTTGTGTCTAATCTACCCGCAGCTTTTGGAAAAATGCGGGTGGAAGTTTGCGAATTGAGGTTTGAGAAGAATGCCGAAAAAATCAATATTGGTAGCTGAGAATTTAGCCTATAATCTCAGCTTAGACAGAACTTTATTTCAAGAAGTTCATGTGAGTATCGAGGCGGGCGATCGCATTGCTTTAGTTGGTCGCAACGGAATAGGAAAATCAACCCTACTCAAGATACTTGCAAGTCAACTCAGCCCCAATACAGGCTCAGTTTTGCATCATGGTATTGTCTATTATTTGCCACAAATCAGCACTATCAGACAAGAAATTACAGCAGAGACAGTGCTTAATTTTTTGATTTCTATCTCAGATGAATGGTGGAAGATTGAGGATATTTTGCAAACAAAATTTGATACAAATATTGATTTGTCTCTACCAATTACTAACTTGAGTGGAGGAGAACTCACAAAACTATTTCTAGCGATCGGTTTAGCTCAAGAACCAAATTTGCTATTGCTGGATGAGCCAACCAACCACATGGATTTGCAAGCGTTAGAAAGTTTAAGGCAATTTCTCCAAAATTTCACTGGCGCGTTTGTGATTGTCTCACATAAACCTTTTTTCCTAGACCAAGTGACATCTGTAACTTGGGAACTTACACCTGTTGGCTTGAAAATATATGGTGGTAATTTCTCGTACTATCGAGAACAGAAAGAAATCGAGTTAGAAGCAGCATTGCGATCGCACGAAATCGCCAGAAAGGAACTCAAACATACCCAAGCCACAGCGATGCAAGAACAGCAACGCGCAGCCCAATCTAAGCATAACGGTCGCGCCAAGTTTCTGAATGGTAGTATTGATAGAATGTCAGCAGGACTGATTAAAACCAAAGCTGAGGTGTCTACCGGAACTGCAAAAAAGAAACACGAAGCAGCAGTAGCAAAGGCTAATCAAAAGGTTGCAGAGACGAAAGTCAAAACTACGAAAGTCACAAGTATTCAGCTAGAAGAAAAAAATCAAAAACGCCGGAATCTAATTAATATCCAGGGTGCAAATCTTAGGATATCAGAACGTCTGTTGATTCAAAATATTCAATTGCATATCTCCTCTGGCGATCGCATATCCATTTTCGGCGCAAATGGTTCTGGTAAATCGAGTCTGGTAAAGGCAATTTTGGGAATGGAAAACCAAGCAGCAGTTTTAGAATCTGGTGAGGTTTTGCTCACACCAGCGATGAAAGCTGTATATCTCGATCAAACCTACGAATTGGTAAATCGACAATACACAATTCTGGAAAATATGCAAGCTGCCAATCCTGATCTCAGCTATCAGCTTTTGCGTCAACAACTGGGACACTTCCTTTTTAAATATGATGACGTTCACAAAAGCGCTTCCATACTGAGTGGGGGTGAGTTAGCAAGATTAGCGATTGCTATGATCAGTATCTCAGAAATCGATCTGCTGATTCTCGATGAGCCAACTAATAACCTGGATATTGAAACCGTTGAACAGATGGTTGTAGGTATCAATGATTACCAAGGAGCGCTTTGGGTAATTTCCCACGATATCGATTTCCTCAGCCGGATTAATATTACCCAAGGTTTCAAGTTGAGGGAAAAAACTTTGCAAATGACAACTTATTTACCGAGTACACCAGAGCAATATTATCAAGAGTTAGCTGGAATGCCATAAATAAAGCGATCGCCAACGCCAAATTTCTGGCTCTACAATAGAAGCCGCAAAGCATACAGGCAAGTTATAATTCTCTTGCGGTGCAACGTAACAAAAATTTATGAGTAATCCCCTTGTGCAAGCCTTTTTCGTAGGCAGAGCGGTAGCTGAAGTAGTTAATGAGCGTTTAGAGGTCGCCTTGACCGATGCTTTGAGTGATCTGGGCAAATTTGATGCAGAAGCTAGAGAGCAATTGCGCCAGTTTACAGAAGAAGTCCTAGAGCGGGCAAATCGGGCAGCAGAATCAGCTAATGCTGGTCAAGCTACCGCAGGTAGTGGGCAAGCTAGCTCTGATTCCGGTGACTTGCAAGCAGATATTGACGAATTAAGAGCAGAAATTGCCCTATTACGAACAGAATTGCAACATTATCGTCGAACTTCTGCATAAATTTTAGTCATTAGTCATTAGTCATTAGTCATTGGTCAAAAATTATCCACGAATGACAAAAGACAAATGACAAAGGACACTTAAGAAAAAACAGTTTAGGAATCAGAGTGTCTTTTCTTCCAAGTGATTCGGTCGCAAACCAACGGTACACAAAGTATATGGAACAAGGTTATTCAGAGAAGGCATACCGTTGGAATCGGGAAAAATACTCTAGCAGACGGCGTTTTGTGGACATTTGGTCTTTTGTCTTGACCTTATTGTTCAAACTTTGGCTATACAACAAATCTTGGAGTTATCCGGGTGGTGTGAGTGACGCAAAGCAAGCTGCAAGACGCAAAACCCAAGCGGTTTGGATTCGCAATACCCTACTGGATTTAGGGCCAACCTTCATCAAAGTTGGGCAACTGTTTTCTACCCGTGCTGATATATTCCCTGGTGAATATGTAGAAGAACTAGCAAAGTTACAAGACAAAGTACCGGCATTTAGCTATGAGCAAGTAGAAGCGATCATTGAGAAAGAACTAGGCAAAAAAATTCCTGAACTCTTCCATAATTTTGAACCGATTCCCTTAGCTGCTGCTAGCTTGGGGCAAGTACACAAAGCTGTGCTACATACTGGGGAATCGGTTGTTGTCAAGGTACAACGTCCTGGACTAAAGAAGTTATTTGAAATAGATTTACAGATTCTCAAAGGAATTACCCGCTACTTTCAAAACCATCCCAAATGGGGACGGGGGAGAGATTGGTTGGGTATTTACGAAGAATGTTGCCGCATTCTTTGGGAAGAAATTGATTATCTTAACGAAGGTCGTAACGCCGATACTTTTCGCCGGAACTTTCGCGGCTACGATTGGGTGAATGTCCCCAGAATATACTGGCGTTACGCTACGTCCAGAGTGCTGACTTTAGAATATCTTCCTGGAATTAAAATTAGCCAATACGAAGCTTTAGAAGCAGCGGGTTTGGATCGGAAAGCGATCGCTCGTCAAGGCGCTCAAGCCTACTTACTACAATTACTCAATAGTGGCTTTTTCCACGCCGATCCTCACCCAGGCAATATTGCCGTCAGTGCAAATGGCGCTCTAATATTCTACGATTTCGGTATGATGGGGCGGATTAAGTCCAACATCCGCGAAGGACTGATGCAAACACTGTTTGGCATTGCCCAAAAAGATGGCGATCGCGTTGTGCAATCTCTGATCGATTTAGGTGCGATCGCCCCAACCGATGACATGGGGCCAGTCCGGCGTTCCGTCCAGTATATGCTGGACAATTTCATGGACAAACCTTTTGAAAACCAATCAGTCGCGGCAATCAGTGACGACCTTTACGAAATAGCTTATAATCAGCCATTTAGATTTCCTGCAACTTTCACTTTTGTGATGCGAGCCTTTTCTACTCTGGAAGGGGTAGGCAAAGGCTTAGATCCAGAATTCAATTTTATGGAAGTTGCCAAACCGTATGCAATGCAACTTATGACCGATATGAATGGTTCTGAGGGGAATAGCTTTCTGAACGAATTAAGTCGCCAAGCAGCTCAGGTAAGTAGTACCGCCTTTGGTCTACCACGTAGATTAGAGGATACACTAGAGAAGCTAGAGCAGGGAGACATGCGCTTGCGCGTTCGATCTATAGAAACTGAACGCCTGCTACGACGACAGAGCAGTATTCAACTCTCAATAAGTTATGCTCTGTTAATCAGTGGTTTCACACTTTCAGCTACGATTTTAGTGGTTAGCAATTATGTATGGTGGGCACTAGTGCCTGGTTTAATTGTAGCGGCGCTCTCAGTGATCCTGATCCGACTAATTTTACGCCTAGACCGTTACGATCGTATGTATTAATTGTTGCAAAAAAAATTATGAAACTTAATTTCACGGGTTTTAGTGATCCGGGACTTATTCGTTCTACTAATCAGGATGCTTACTATATCGACCCAGAAGGGCGGTTTTTCGTCGTCGCCGATGGAATGGGTGGTCATGCCGGAGGTGAGGAAGCAAGTCGCATTGCTACTGAAGAAATTCAGACGTATTTAGTAGCAAATTGGGAATCTTCTAAATCTTCTCAAGAATTGCTAGAGCAAGCTTTGTGGGGTGCCAATGAAGCGATTTTGCAGGATCAGCAAAACCATCCCGAACGCGCTGACATGGGTACAACGGTTGTCGCAGTAATTTTTCGTGCCCCAGAGTCTCCTTGGTGCGCTCATGTTGGCGATTCGCGGCTGTATCGCTTGCGGGAGTCGCACTTAGAACAGGTAACAGAAGACCATACTTGGGTAGCACGAGCAATCAAAATCGGTGACATCACTTTAGATGAAGCGCGATTACATCCTTTTCGTCATGTATTATCGCGCTGTTTGGGACGTGAAGACTTGCATCAGGTTGATGTGCAACCACTAGATGTCAAAGCTGGCGATCGCTTGCTGTTATGTAGTGATGGTCTTACAGAAGAACTTGTTGAGCAAAAGATTGCTAGCTGTCTCCAAGATAGTCCTTGGCTTGATAAAGCTGCCATCTCTCTAATTGAGGCTGCCAAAGAGCATGGAGGGCACGATAACATTACAGTTGTCATCGTCTCACTCGAAGAAAATAGTCATTAGTTATTGCTCTTTTTTCAAGGATAAAGAACAAATCCGGTAAATATACTCAGTAATTTGTTCAGTGTGAGCATTTTTCCTTTTTACAATTTGATACAAATATTTTTAGCCTCTAAAATGACCTTAAGAGGCTAGATTTGCATAAATTGGTTAATTGACATCTTGCACGTAATAAGGTAAAGCGACTATAATTCACGCTTATTACCATTAATTCCCCAACCTCCTTAAAGTCTCCGCCCTCCGAAGCTTCCTCCATACTGGAGGAGAAAGCATCTTAGGTTTTCTAAAGAGAAAAACTAAGACGGGTTTTGCATAGCACTTGTTCTTCTCCTCAAAGGAGAATTGTGCAAAGCAAGAAGGAATCAGGGAGGTAGTTATACTTATCCGAGGCTAAATAGAGCCTATTTTCCGGAATATGGTTCAGCTAACTTGGGTGGTATATCAGTAGGATTAGGTGCAAGATATCAGAGCAGAAAAAGTCCACATTTCGGATGTGGGCAATCTGTCAAACAATTGTTATCTTTCGTAATACGGGGGAACAAATGTTGGACAGATATGAGTCCAAATCTTATCCCATTTGGACTTCTGTGAGCGATATCACCTTTACGCGTTGTTTTTTCGGAGTTAACTTATGAATCAACCCATGAAACTATCCTTGGAACAGCAATTCAGCATCTGCTCATTTGCTACTCAGGTACAAAATATGAGCCACGAACAAGCTAAAGACTTTTTAGTTAAGCTCTATGAGCAAATGGTTGTGCGCGAGGCAACTTATCAAGAGCTTCTTAAGCACCAGTGGGGCTTAGATTCCGGTTCCACTATGGCATAGAGTCGTTCTGATGTCGCAGTGGACGACCTCCTTCTCTTGCTTGGTTCCAAGGAGGAAAAGAGCTGGGGATGCCGGGGCGTCAACTTCGATAAGTAATTCCACAAGAGCGGTGCAAAAGTTCAATCCACGAAATTAACTAAGAATGAGTAAACATTGTCTACGGCATATCTGTTGGAGTCTAGACTTAATTTCAGCTTTATAGACTAAATTTGCTGTTTGCTTTAGCCAAACTTCTTCTTGTTTCGTCTAGTCTGAGAATCACACCTGCGTAAATTGACAATTTCCTGGAATATATACAGAAGAATATTCAGAGAGAATTTAGACAGCACTAATTTGGCAGCTAGTGATTTCACTCTTTATACATATAACTAGAACTTACATCTTTATATATACTTTGTTTATAAAAGTTTACATTATTTCAGTGCCTACCCCTTAGTTACATCTAAAACACGTAACATTCAGAAATTATTCTTAGTAGTCTGTCAAGGCAAGTTTGCTTTGTTTAAAATTCTCCGCGCCTTTGTGTCAGTCTCAACCCGTCAAATTTGGATTGACAGACCACTAGCTGGAAAGATCGTATGGAGAATCTGTATCAATACTTTCTAGTTTTGTTAGAATTTGAGGCTTAATCTTTTCATACTCACTTTTGAGTAAGCTTTTACTGATTTGTGGGTCAGCAGAGGACATTAAGGTGTTGCTCATTGCGACCCACTCTTGTAGTCGCTGGCGCTGGGCAGAAGCGACGCTGGAAAGTAAGATATGGGTACAGCGATTTGGTGTTTCTCGTGCAAAGAATAACAGGCGGTAGTAACCTGTGTGCTGGAGTAACCTAGCAATTTCTTGACCAAGACTGCTTTTGAGATCAAGGTAATAAGGCAACCATTTAGCACCATGCTTGCGGTTATAAATGACAGTAATCCATAGCAACATGGGATGAGGAATAGAGATGAAAAGAAATTGGTTATAACGGGTACAGAGTAAGCGCTTCTGAATTTCTTCTTGTGGTAGCATCACCCATAGGGCTGGTAAAATCTCCCCATTGGTGTGAATGGTCTGGGGAAAGACAATATCGGCAATTGGTTTATTTTGGGGCCAGGAAATGGCACGAGCGATTTCATCGTTTGACCAGGATACCCGCAAATCGGCTTTAGTCTTTTGTTCAAGCTCAGGGCTAGCTGTAGTAGAAGGAACTAGAGCATGGCTGTCTTGCTGAATTTTGCGTGTATGCTCAGGCTTTTCTAGAGATGCTAAAACTCTTAGAATTTCAGTGATACTTTGGGGGCGATCGCGTGCTAGTTTAGCTAGACAACTCATCACCAAATTTTCGATTTCTTTTGGTAGTTCTAATCCAGGCGCAACCTCAGCAAAAGAACGTGGTTTTTGATAGTGATGTGTTTTATACCATGCTCCAAAAGAGTGAGTTGGTGCTACCAGTGGCATTTTGCCTGTGAGCATCTCAAACATCATGACGCCCAAACTATAAATATCAGCACGGTTGTCTAATTCCTTACCCTCCATTTGTTCGGGAGAAGAATAAGCCAATGTCCCCAAATAGAATTTTGTATGGTCACCATCTGACTGTAATAATTTAGCAATACCAAAATCTAGAACCTTGACCAATTCTCCAAAACTGGGATCTTGAATCACCAGCATATTGCTTGGCTTGACATCACGATGGATAATTGGGCAAATAGTACCATCAACTGGAATGCCATCATGGGCGCACTGTAATCCCAGGCTGAGTTGACGCGCCATACTCAAGAATCTTGGTAAAGGCAGTCGTTGCTTGCGAATAATATTGTTCAGGCTTTGTCCTTGTAGATATTCCATGACGTAGAACGGGGTATTATTGTCATCTACGCCATAATCCATAACTCGGACAATGTGGATGCTTTTTTGCCCTAATAAAGCACAGGTTTTTGCTTCTCGCTCAAAGCGGTCTTGCAATCGCATCTTTTCATTTTGGATTGAGAGAGCGAGAAACTTAACCGCAACAGGTACACCTCCCAACAAAGTATCTTTAGCACGATAAACCCGACCCATTGCTCCAGTACCGATTAACTCCTGGAGTTGGTAGCGTTTGCTGAGTAAGCGACCAATGTTGGGGTCTGACATAGAAAATTTGAATCCAAAAGCAGGTTGTAAGTGTTTGGGAGGAAAAGTGCATTCAAACTGATATCTGAGTTATTGCGCCTAGAAATGACTTTCTACGCTCGTACCGCAAGCTAGAAGTCGGAAGTCAAAAGGCAAAAAGCTTATAGGATAGGCTTTTGTGCGATTTTCAATCATTGCTCTATTTGGGCGGTGCTGTACTAGCTTTTTCAGTCGTCTTTTAGAGTATTGAAACCATAATCTAGCAGTTTGTAACCAAGACGGTTATTACAACTGGTGCAATACGCTAAATCAAACAAGCAGAAAGGGTAGATTTATAATGATGCTTTGTACCATTTTGCACTTTAATTGTGGTGTAGTTTTAGTTTGCCCAATTTTGACTAAATAGATAACTCTAGGGTATGCCAAAAACTTTAATTAGGAAGTACCACGCTCACCACAGAGTTCTGAAAATTGAGTAATGAGTGCAGAGTAAAGTATTTGCTAAAAAGCCAGGGGTTTTACCAGATAAAGAAAACTGAGTTCTTAATTTTGGATAAAGTCGAGCTGAGAGAATGTTTGTAAAGTCTAATTTCTGACTCCTCTGAGTGACTAGAAGTCGTGCACCAGTTGCTCATGGGGGAAACTTCCAGACGTTAAGCTGCGCGTAGGTTACTTCCCCGTAAGAGTATGCGGAATCTTTGGCGCAGTCTCTTCTATCGAGAGGCTGCACTATACGCTAGAGCTTCTCCCCTTCGGTGCGAGACGAGCCTTCTATAATTCGGAGAAGACCGCACTGGCTTGACTACACAGACAAAACTCACCTCCACAGATCATCAAACCCTTGAATTGGTATGCTTTCCACGGAGCCACATTTTGCTTATGTGGTAGCTAATCTATAGTCACCCAATACTGTTAAAAAATTGTCTTATTGCCTGACCATATTTTTGACCTTTAGGCTCATTCTGCAACTATGTAATGATGCATTTTTTTAATAAAACTGTCATCCTACTAATTAGTAGTTTTTCGTTTTTTCTGTATGTTAGGATAAATGTCAAAACTTGATTTATTACCCATTACATAGTATTGAAATCGACGCTCGATAATTTTGTTCAATCTGGAAATAAAATCATAAATAAAGCCTGGATTGTTCCTAATTTCTGTCAATGCCGTGATCAATTTTCCTTGTTTTATAGGCTCTACAACTTGAAGGTAAGCTAGATTTTTCTTATAGACTGCAAGATTAGAAGACAGAGCGCGAATTAAAGCTGGATTCTTTTTCACAACCTCTTGTTGCATGAAAGAATTAGTAGCCTTGCAGTATTGATTTAGACGTGGTAATTGGCTTTGATATACAAGAGAACCAGGGCGCGAACGGTAGAAATAATAAGGTTTTGGTTCAATAAAAAAGCGAGCTCCTTTGATTAAGCATTTCATATCAAGCCAAAAGTCTTGACCCATTCTGATGTCTTCATCATATTCGATGCCGTGCTTAACCAAAAATTCTCGTTTGAATAGAGGCTTGCTTAAACCAAGATGCAACCCTGTTTCTCCATAAATATCAGTTTCTACAAAATAAACGATATCAATTTGGAGGATTTTTTCTATACTTTCTCCACTTTCTTGAATCAATGTGCTCCAAGGGGATGTTTCACCATCCTTGATTAAATAAACATCGTCAGCAATCATGTCTGCATTGAATTCATTTGCTCGTGACACAAGCTTAGACAATCTTTCTGGAGCATACCAATCATCTGAATCAAGCACAGCAATCCATTCTCCTTGGGCTGCTCTAAGGGCACGATTTCGTGCAGCAGCAGCCCCAAGGTTTTGTTGATTAACAATAACTTTGAGACGTTGATCTGTAAAACTTTTAGCGACTTCTACAGTTTTATCACTTGAAGCATCATCGACTATGATAACTTCAATATCAGTAAGCGTTTGCTCTAAGGCTGACTCTATTGACTTCGCAATATAAGCTTCAGTATTATAAGCGGGGATAATGACAGAGACTTTAGGATTCATGAAACTAGACTCCAGACTACAAGGTTCGGTAAAAATACTAAAAGTCTGACGATAATTTGATAATTTATTTTTTAGTATACAACTCAGTAGTTAAGTGAGAATAAATGACGATTCCTCAAGGTAAGGCATGAGACATTGAACGTTAGGAAAGCAATGCGTTGCCAGAGTTTTTTGAGCGCCAGGCTTCCACGCTAGACGCACAGCAGACAGCACTGGTCTTAGGTTGACTGACGCTCTAGGCTGGCTTCCATTGTGTTAGCTAAAAAATGACCAGCTAAGATGCCACTACTGAGGTAATATGTATTTTCCGAAATACGATGTAGAGTTTCAAAGCCACTACGACGTTGACGATCGCCTAGTACCCAGTAACGCTGCACAATCGTATCTAGACCAATCCAGCCTTCACCTTCAACTTGCCCCCAAATATTGTGTTGTAGTAAAAAAGTATACTGTCGCTCTCCCTCATGCAGTCGCCCCTTGTATTGGAGAGAGATTTCTGAGCGATCGCTACCTGGGAATATCAGTTTTGTAGCCATAGTAAACCAGTTATCTCGATTCCAAGCTACCAAGGTCATACCCTTGATGCTGATTGGCGTACCATTACGTTCCAGCCAATTTCCTTCCATTGCCCAGCGTCCTGGTTCTAATAAAAAAGTATGAGCCACTTTTATATTCCCTGTCTTGATCGAGTGCCGCCAAGACTACAGTTATAGCAGTGCTGAGTTAGGAGTTAAGAGTTAGAAGTTAGGAATTCTTTTCCCACTCCCTAATCTGGACTCAAGACTGACTTTGATGAATTTCTCCCAAAAGCACTGCTTGAGGTGCCCCAGTGGCAGTAGGTAGATTGCCAGGAATGCCCAAATGTCGCCAGTAGGCTAAAACTGCAAAGGCGATCGCTTCTTTAAAATCTGCACTCAAGCCGACTTCATCTGTAGTCCAGACTGGTATTGATGTCAACAATAACTGTAATCTTTTTTTCAAATAGAGATTGCGACTACCACCGCCACATAATAGTACTTGCTGTGGCATTTGCGGCAAAAAAGTGCGGTAACTATGAACAATTGAAGCAGCTGTCAGTTCGGTAAGAGTTGCCAGTATGTCGGCAGCATTAAGTTGGTATGCTTGAGCATCTTTTAAACACTGATGCAGGTAGGTTACACCAAATAACTCTCGTCCAGTGGATTTGGGCGGCGGTAGATGAAAGTATTCTTGGTTGAGCCATTGTTCTACCAATGGATGGCAAGGAGTACCACTTGCTGCCCAATTGCCATCTTCATCGTAAGTTTTAGTACCAGCGCTTAAATGCTCTACCGCCAGATCCAACAGACTATTTCCGGGGCCAGTATCCCAAGCACGAATTTTTGAGAGCCAGTCGCCATGTCGAGGCGGAATATAAGCAACATTGCCAATACCACCAATGTTTTGAATACAACGCCCCTCCTGGGGATGACTGAGTAAATAGGCATCTACTCTGGGCACCAGAGGCGCACCATGACCACCAATAGCAATATCAGCAACGCGGAAGTTGCTCACAGTTGTAATGCCCGTAAGATGGGCAATTAATGCACCGCGTCCTAGTTGCAGACTATAACCGAGTGGGGAGTCGGGAGTGGTTTTCTTTTCTATTTCCCTATCCGCAGGTGGTCGATGATAAACCGTCTGACCGTGGGAGCCAATGAGAGTAGCTGGCTGATGACCAATTTGAATATTTTGAGCGGCTTGGGCAAAGACAATGGCGATCGCATCATCTATTTCTGCCAATTCTGCCATTGAAATGGCAACGCCTGCACCAACTGCCAATATTTTTTCTCTGAGTTCGGCTGGATAAGGATATGTTGCCCCCGCTAGCAACTCAACTTTGAGATCCAATTCTGTACCGGAAATCTCTACCAAAGCAGCGTCTATGCCATCTACGGACGTGCCACTAATTAAACCGATAACGCGAGTAGGGACAGCAGCTTCTTCAATTCGATGCATTGAGAAAGATTCTTTTGTTGATTGCAAGAGGTAGTTTAATTCATGTTACTACCTATGTCAAAAAAACTCAGGTGGCGTAGTTGACTGGAGAAGAACGAGTAGGCAGAACAAGGGAAGAATATCAAAATCAATAGCAATAAGCATGTATCTATTTCTATTGATATTGATCAGGAAACAGGGTTTTCGCAGGCTGTCCCCGGTCTTTAATAAGAAGAACATCCCAAAATACAATTTTTTAATATGTATGAGCTAACTTTACAACTTTTTTATCTTCAGACAACAAACAGATACTCTATGGATCTTTTGGGAAATAGCCAAGAGAAAAGCACAGTCTTGTAAGGGATTGACATAGCACAATGCCTCATGCCTTCTTTATCTATAACCCTAAAGATATAAGCTGTCTGCAAATGACAAAATAGCATCTTTTGTAAATAAAGCTTGTTTACGATTTAGCACTGATAACTTTGCGCTTTCTACATAAAGCAATAGATATCGCCGAACAGAATATCAGTGATTATCCTCTAAATAAAGTCCAATAATCAACATTTTCGTCTGGGCAAAATCAAATCGAAAAAGAAGTAATCTCTCTGATGTTGGAATCTAGAAGTCCATCGCACAATGAGGCTATGAACACGAAAGATTAAAAACAAAAAGGATTCTAAAATGAAAAGTCTTTTAATTAAGTCCGCGATCGCTTCTAGTGTTGTTTTGTCCTTAGCTACTTTTACCCGCCCTGTAATGGCTGCGTCTTTCTCGATATCAATAGAAAACCCAGGCGTACAAAATGCAAATTTATCAAATCTTGTTAATGCTAATATACAAAATTTTGATGGACAAGCACAAGGTTACAGTGCAACAGGCTTTCAATGGAATGAGGGAGGAACAAATATTGGTAGCTATGAGAGTACTCTGGTCATAAATGCAGACCAATATGGTGGTGCTGGTGGAACAGACAAATATTTTGATGTAGACACGAATAGATCGGGTAATGGTCAGAAAGTTTCCACACTTAATTTGACAACCCCACAAAGTTACTTTGGACTTTGGTGGTCTGCGGGAGATAGTAGCAACGTACTTACATTCCTTTCGCAAGGAGAGGTTGTCTTTTCTATGACCACCGCTGATGTAGTTGATTACATCGGAAATCTATCAAATAAAAACAGCTACTACAGTAATCCTAATTTGGCATTCCAAAATCAAAATTCTGGAGAACCCTATGCGTTCATCAACTTCTACAATGTTGGCGGAACTTTTGATCAGGTTCAATTCACCAATATTGGCGGAACTGGTTTTGAATCAGATAATCACACAGTCGCCACTGGCTACAAGAGTATCACCGGTGATGTAGTTACTCAAGCGGTTCCTGAGTCTTCTTCTGTATTAGGAGTTTTTGTAATTGGTTTTGTGGGTGCTACTTCAGTTCTGACTCGTCGAGTCAAGAAAAAGTCAGCTTTGCAATTGTCATAAGTCTAGCGTCTTGTAAACAAGACAATTTATAGCTTACATTCAGGGTCTTCTGCACTTCTGATGAAATTTGCGGGAATACCACTCTCAAGCGATCGCCACTTTTTCATAGCACCGTTTTAAAGCAATCTTATTAAAGATACTAATTCTAACTCAGTAAGATTCGCCTAATTTTCTCTATACCTTACTTCCAGCTTGCACTTTGCCTAGCGTGCCGTAGGCAGGATTTCAGAAGTTCTAGCGACAAGTAAACATTAAATGCAAGTTAGGGTGAGCTTACGTAAGTAAGCTCACCCTAACTTTTTTTGCTATTCATTGAAAGTGACGGTAAACTCCATCCCGCAAGTGGCGTGGAGTTTTTCATTTTATGATCAGCGGCTCTACAACACTTGGATAATACCCTGATTGCTTTCTACTTAGAGAGAGATGTGGGCATTAGGCTTAACTTGGGATAGAAATGATCCTAAAACCCAGGTCTTAAGAATCGATATGATAGAAAAGTAGATAAAACTTAAAAAATATTTATCGAATGGTGCTTCAATCATCTGGCTTGTCCAAGATCAAAGACTCACTAACACAAAAAATCTTTTTGGGTAATGAACCCAATGCTGAGTTGATTGCAATTCTCACCGTTTACTTTGTCCAAGGAATTTTAGGGCTATCACGTCTAGCCGTGAGCTTTTTCCTCAAAGATGAACTGCTGCTGAGTCCAGTCGAGGTGTCGGCGCTATTGGGAATTGTCTTCCTACCTTGGATGATCAAGCCGGTGTTTGGTTTTATCTCTGATGGCTTGCCTATATTTGGCTATCGTCGGCGTCCTTACTTGATTTTATCGGGGATATTGGGAACTGCTTCCTGGGTGAGTTTGGCCACAATAGTTCATACTAGCTGGGCAGCTACCTTAGCGATCGCTCTTGGTTCTCTGTCTGTCGCCATGAGTGATGTGATAGTTGACTCGCTGGTTGTGGAACGAGCCAGAGGCGAATCCCAAGCAAAAGCAGGTTCATTACAATCTCTATGCTGGGGTGCTTCTGCGATCGGAGGTTTAATCACAGCATACTTTAGCGGTCTGTTGCTCCAATACTGTACTACCCGTACTGTCTTTGGAATTACCGCCCTCTTCCCTCTCATCGTCTCAGGGGTAGCTTGGTTAATTGCTGAGTCCCCTGTCAGCAAAGATACTAAAGATAGTAATCACACCAACCCTTTAGCAATCAAAGATCAACTGAAGCAGCTACGCCAAGCCATTACCCAAAAAACAATTTGGCTACCAACGGTGTTTGTCTTCATCTGGCAAGCTACCCCAAATGCTGACTCAGCCTTTTTCTACTTCGCTACCAACGAACTCCACTTTGAACCAGAATTTTTGGGGCGAGTAAACTTGGTGGGAAGTTTCGCTTCTTTAGCAGGTGTTTGGATTTTTCAACGTTTCCTCAAGAGCATCCCTTTTCGGGTGATTTTTGCTTGGAGTACTGTGCTTTCCTCAATGTTAGGGATGACAATGCTGTTGTTAGTGACTCACACAAACAGGCTGTTGGGTATAGATGACCACTGGTTTAGCTTAGGTGATAGTCTTATTCTCACTGTGATGGGGAAAATTGCCTTTATGCAAGTGATGGTTCTAGCAGCAAGGCTTTGTCCTCCTGGAGTGGAAGCGACATTATTTGCCTTGTTAAT
The DNA here is from genome assembly GCF_014023275.1 of Nostoc edaphicum CCNP1411. Lineage (NCBI taxonomy): Bacteria > Bacillati > Cyanobacteriota > Cyanophyceae > Nostocales > Nostocaceae > Nostoc > Nostoc edaphicum. The sequence goes on along the minus strand of NZ_CP054698.1, from coordinate 1,583,578 downwards.
GTCGGTGTTTAATTCAGCAGCAACGGTTTCCCATGCATTCGGGGCATTAATCACCTATTGGCTGGGGATCACCGCAACTAACTTTGAGTCACTTTGGCTATTGGTGGTAATTACTAACCTCAGCACGCTGTTACCTCTACCATTTATCAACTGGCTACCTGCTGCTGAGGAACAAACTGAGACAGCCAAAGATTCTGAACAACCGTTTTTGCCTGATTTGATGTCTGAGTTGGTACTGAGAGAATCAGAGTCGAAAATAGTGGAATAGTGTAAGAAATCTCATGCAAATTCAAGCCAGTCTGCTGCTTTGCTGTTGTAGTAACTGGCGGCATAAAGTTGCAAAAAAATTAATTTTAGCGGCTACGTATTTTTTTGTCAGGTAACAATAATAAACCAAGTATATGCAGAGTTTTAAAAGTCAAGAGAGCTTAGTTACAGAAAAATCCTACACTCGTGCAGACTGGCAAGGAGGATATCAATCTCTCACCCAAGAATTTGATTATTGGATTGATGATATAGAAGGGCAAATTCCTACAGAATTGCAAGGTACGCTGTTTAGAAATGGCCCTGGTTTACTGGATGTGAATGGGCAATTTCTTCATCACCCCTTTGATGGAGATGGGATGATTAGCAAAATTACCTTTACTAACGGCCGTGCCCATTTTCGCAACCGCTTTGTCCGCACAACTGGTTATTTGGCAGAGCAAAAGGCGGGAAAAATTCTCTATCGTGGTACTTTTGGTACTCAAAAACCTGGTGGTTGGCTAGCTAATATCTTTGACTTCAAACTCAAAAATATTGCTAATACAAATGTTATCTATTGGGGTGGTAAACTGCTAGCACTATGGGAAGGTTCTGAAGCACATCGCCTCGATCCCTATACTCTTGAAACCTTGGGGAATGAATATTTTAATGGTGTTTTATCACCAGGTGACGCTTTCGCTGCACATCCCCGTTTGGAAAAAAATTGCGATCAAGATGGAGGTGCATCTTGCCTGGTAAATTTCTCAATTAAGCCAGGATTATCTACCACTATTAATATCTTTGAGCTAAACCCAACCGGTGAAATTATCAGACGGCACGCTCATAAGGTTCCAGGTTTCTGTTTTATTCACGATTTCGTAATTACTCCCAATTACTGTATCTTCTTTCAAAATCCTGTCACCTTCAATCCCATACCTTTCGCCTTGGGAATACGTGCAGCAGGAGAATGTATTAAATTTCAGCCAAATCAGCCAACTCAAATTCTAATTATTCCCCGCTTCCCTAAAGAAGGGCAAGAAGAGATGAAAATTCTGGAAACTCAGTCGGGTTTCGTCTTCCACCATGTTAATGCTTTTGAGGTGGGAGAGGAAGTTTTGATTGACTCCATTTGCTACCAAGATTTACCAGAAGTGGAACCTAAAAGCGATTTTCGGGAAGTTGATTTTGAGGCGCTATCACCTGGACAACTTTGGCGATTTTATCTTAATCTCAAGAATGCAACAGTCCGACGGGAATTGATTGATGGCCGCTGCTGTGAATTTCCTAGCATACATCCGGCGAATGTAGGACATCTTTATCGATATCTATATATAGGTGCGGCTCATGCTGAGACTGGTAATGCTCCCTTACAAGCATTGCTGAAAATTGATTTAGAGTCTGGAGAAAGACAAGTATGGAGTGCTGCACCCCGCGGTTTTGTGGGTGAACCGATTTTTGTCCCGCGCCCAGGTTCCGAAAAGGAAGATGATGGTTGGGTATTAGCTTTGGTTTATGATGCTGCTCATCACCGCTCAGATATGGTAATTTTGGATGCTAGTGATTTCTCTAAAGGAGTAATAGCGCGACTACATTTGAAACATCATATCCCCTATGGTCTGCATGGGAGCTTTACTTCTGAGGTTTTTGGGGAAATTTGATTCCTTATTTGGGTGAAACCATTTTTTCGCTGGCAATAATATGTAAATCGATATTTTTGAGCAAGCGCACTAATTTTTGCGTCAAAGATCCTTTTATGAGCATTTGCCAGCGCGATCGCTGACTCTCTCCAATTACAATTTGGGTAATCCGATATTTCTCGGCGACTTCTGCGATCGCATTAGCTACGTTACTGTTGGTAACACGAATGAAAGTACCTTCAAATTCTTTACAAAGTTTCTCACAAGTGTGGATGTGTAAGCTTTCCTCTTTGGTAAGGAAGCGTTCTGGATCGGCAACGAATAAGGTATAAAGTGGCGCGTTCATATAGTTAGCCAGCCTCGCACCCCGGCGTAACAGTTGCACTGAGTTGGGATAGGTGGATACACACACCAAAACTCGCTCGTGGATATTACAAAATTGCCCATTGGGGATAGTCGCAATCGCATTTTCTTCCACGTTGTCTGCTACTTCCCGCAAAGCCAACTCCCGCAAAGCAATCAGGTTACGGCGTTGGAAAAAGTTATCGAGGGATTGTTGGATTTTTTGCGGTTCATAAATCTTTCCTTCTAACAATCGTTCTTGCAGTGTTTCCGGTGTGACATCCACTACTACTATTTCGTCTGCATCATCCAGAATCCTATCAGGAACACGCTCACGGACTATCACACTTGTAATTCTAGCTACTAAGTCATTAAGGCTTTCCAAGTGCTGGACATTCATTGTGGAGTAGACATCAATACCTGCTGCTAAAACTACTTCTACATCTTCGTAGCGTTTTTCACGTGGGGAACCAGGGACGTTAGTATGAGCAAGTTCATCGATTAAGACTAATTGGGGCGATCGCTTTAAAATAGCATCTGTATCCATATCCGTTAGCGTCAACTCACCACGAGGATATTGCTTACGGGGTAAAATCTCCAGTCCCTCTGCTTTTTCAGCCGTCTCTTTCCGTCCGTGGGTTTCCAAAAGCCCAACAACGACATCAATTCCTTCCTGCTTGAGTGCATGTCCCTCTTCCAGCATTCGGTAAGTTTTACCTACCCCAGGAGCCATGCCAATAAATATTTTATGCTTTCCCCGTCGTCGTGCCGGATAAAGCGAGTAACTTCCAGAATTTAAAGGTGCAGTGCCAGCCGAACTAGCATTACTATTGTCTGACATTTCATTCTTGGTTATCTGTATGGCAATCCTATTTCATCGGAAAGTAACGCTTTTCCCATCCCCCATTCACTTTGATTAATTTTGCTGACGATTAATATCTTGTAAGTCAAGAGCATAATTCAATCGCAGAACATTGACCCCTGGCTCACCAAAAATCCATAAAAATCTGCCATCAGTATACTTATTAATTAAAGGTAGAATCTCATCTTCTTTTATTCCCCGCGCACCAGCAACCCGTGTCAATTGTTGCCGTGCTGCTCTGAAGGAAATATGTGGATCTAAACCGGAAGCAGAGGTATAAATTATATCGGCGATCGGTTGAAGATTTTCGTCTCGCAATTGATTTGACTGTTCTAGAATCCGCTTTAGTAGCTCTGGATTGCTAGCAGCGAGATTGCTGGCTCCAGATATACCAGTTGGCCTGGCTCTTTTGCCTTGGCTATATCTAATAGTACTGGGACGAGGATGGAAATATCGCTCAGATGTGAACAGCTGACCAATCAAAGCCGAACCAATGGGTTCATTATTTAGATTCAGCATGATGCTGCCATTAGCTTGATAAGGCAAAAAGACTTGACCCACTACAAGGATTATCAGAGGATAGATGATTGCAGTCAACAACCAAAGCATTAGAGTTATAAAAATTGCTCTGATGGTTTCTCGAATAATAGCCATAAAAAGTTTTCCAATTGCTCCTAGAATTTAATTTTTAATTTTTAATTTTTTAATTCTTTTGCCCACGCAGTAGAACGTTTCAGGGTGCTGTTAGCAACAGCATAAACAACTGGGGCAGTTACCACATTCAAGCACAGCAGGATAAAAATAGCGAGTGATATGTGTTGTTGTTTATGCCATTGCGACCAAACAAAGGACATAGCCGAAGCAGTGCTGAGTGAAAACGATGTTTATTCATATTCTTCTTGTTCTCTCTCTCAACAGGTAAAAGTAAAAATGTTTATTATTTTACTTTGATCAAGATGTGCTAGTTTCACACCGTCTTTACTTTTGCTGTCCTTAAGCCAAGCCTACAACTGTAATCAGTATATCGATCAGCTTAATGGCAATAAACGGTGCAATCACCCCACCTAAGCCGTAAATTAAGATATTGCGTTGGAGTAGCTGATTCGCTGTCAGCGGTCTAAACCGCACACCCTTTAATGCCAAGGGAATCAAAGCAGGAATAATCAAAGCATTATAAATTAGCGCTGATAGTACAGCAGATTTAGGGCTAGTCAAATTCATAATATTCAAGCTTTGCAGGTTAGCAGCGACAAATATCACTGGGATAATTGCAAAGTATTTAGCAATATCATTAGCGATAGAAAATGTCGTTAATGCTCCGCGAGTAATCAGCAATTGTTTGCCAATACTAATGATATCGATCAGCTTTGTGGGATCGGAGTCTAAATCGACCATGTTGGCGGCTTCTTTGGCAGCTTGCGTTCCTGTATTCATAGCAACGCCGACGTTAGCTTGGGCTAATGCTGGCGCATCATTAGTCCCATCTCCTGTCATCGCAACTAATTTGCCTGCTGCTTGTTCCTTTTTAATAACGCTGATTTTGTCTTCTGGTGTGGCTTCGGCAATGAAGTCATCAACCCCAGCTTCTCTAGCAATGACAGAAGCTGTAATTCGGTTGTCGCCAGTTAGCATGATGGTACTCACTCCCATCCGTCGCAGTTGCTCAAAGCGATCGCGGATACCAGGTTTCACAATATCTTTGAGATAAATAATCCCATAGATTTCGTTATCGAGGCTGACTGCTAGAGGTGTACCTCCCAGGCGAGAAACTCGTTCATAGGCAGCATCCAGTTCTGGCGGATTACGTCCGTTGCGGGAACGGACAAATCCTTTAATGGCTTCTACTGCTCCCTTTCTCGCCTCATACCCACCAGGTAAATTAGTACCACTCATGCGTGTTTTGGCAGAAAAATCGACTCCTTCTGCTTGGTTGGAGTCGAAATCAAACCGTGCTACTAACTTTTCTGCCAGTCTGATAATGGATTTACCTTCTGGTGTATTGTCAAAGACACTAGCCGCCCACGCAACGTTAGCAATTTCCGACATTGAATGACCGTTGATAGGAATAAACTCTTCCGCTAAACGGTTGCCGATGGTAATTGTACCTGTCTTGTCGAGAACTAAAGTGTTGACATCACCACAGGCTTCGACTGCTCGTCCGGAAGTAGCAATGACGTTAAATTGAGCAACTCGATCCATACCAGCAATGCCGATGGTACTTAGTAAACCGCCAATGGTTGTAGGAATCAATGCCACTAATAGGGCAATCAAAATTGGCACGCTGACTGGACTATTGACATAGTATGCAAGTGCGGGCAGAGTTACCACGACTAACAAAAATACTAAGCTCAGAACTGCCAGCAATACTGTCAGGGCAATTTCATTGGGTGTTTTACTCCGTTCTGCTCCTTCCACTAAGGCAATCATCCGGTCAATAAAGCCTTTGCCTGGGTCAGTAGTAATGCGGATAATTAATTCATCTGAGATAATCCGCGTCCCGCCAGTGACGGAACTAGAAACGTCGGAGCCTGATTCTTTTAATACTGGTGCAGATTCCCCAGTAATAGCCGATTCATCTACTGAGGCGACACCCATAACTACTTCGCCATCAGCGGGGATGATATCGCCAGCAACAACATAGATGGTATCGCCCTGCTTGAGGCTGGTGGATGAAACTTCACTAATTGTGCCGTCGGGAGCAAGTTTTTTAGCGATCGTTTCTGATTTCGTTAACCGCAAGGCATCGGCTTGGGCTTTACCCCGTCCTTCTGCTAATGCTTCGGCAAAATTGGCAAACCAAACTGTAAAGAATAAAATCCCCGATAACAAACCGTTGAAAAGTTGCGGGTTCTTTTGCAGGGCTGGGCCAAATAGGTTGGGATCAATTGTCAGCAACAGGGTGATGATTGTCCCCACCCAAACCACAAACATCACTGGATTTTTAATTGCATACTTAGGGTTGAGCTTGACAAAAGCATCTCTAATTGCCCTTAAGTACAGCCACTTATTACTTGCCCTGGCCTTTTTACGTTCTTGGCGGCGATCGCCAGAACGAGAATTTGGGCGTCTAGCTTTGGAGTTAGTTGCCACTGGATTAATAAATAAAGTTAGGAATTAGAAGTTAGGAGTTAGGGGTGAGAAGTTAGGAGTAGCGCTGTCAAGGTGAGTCTTGTATTCATGAATAGCTCAGAACTTGGAAGTTGAGCTTCTGAAGTCGGAATTTTCAAAATTCTAAAAGAACAAGTGAAAATTTTGTTTGAACGAATATGAAATTCAAGCTACACATTACCTTGACATGCTTAGAGTTAGGAGTTATTGGGAACTTCCAATGAAAAAAGATCCAACCTGTAGAATGCCTAATGCACCATCTGATGAAGGTGCATTACGTTATCGCTAACACCGCAACGCGCTGGCTCTCCTACGAAACCGGATAATTTCTTTTTTGGTATTCTCTTAATTGCAAACTAATAACTAATAACTCATAAATTTTCTAACTGCCAGATGCTAGTTTTAAACCCTCAGCTATGGGGCCCAAAGCTAGAACGGGAAAGAAAGTCAACACTCCCAAAATCAGTGTCACTCCAGCCGTGATACTGGTAAATACCAGAGAATCTGTTCTTAGGGTAGCAGGGGTTACGGGGACTGGTTGTTTGCGAGACATGCCATCAGCCAAGAGTAGGATGGCAATTATCGGAATGTAGCGTCCTCCTATTAAGCTAACTAAAGTACTCAAGTTCCACCATCGGGTGTTATCTCCCAACCCCTCTAAGCCGGAGCCATTATTTGCTGCTGCTGAGGCGTATTCATAAACTACTTGGGAAATGCCGTGATAGCCAGGGTTGCTAATTCCAGATAGGGTAATGGGATAAGCTAAGGCGATCGCACTGGGAATCAAAACTAGAATTGGGTGAATCAACAGCACTACGCTGGCAAGGACGATTTCCCGCTTTTCAATTTTGCGTCCTAAAAACTCTGGGGTGCGTCCTGCCATTAGTCCAGTTAGGAACACTGTGAGAATTAAGTAAATAAATAGGTAAGCTGTTCCAGTTCCCTGACCACCCCAAATAACCTGGATAAACAAGTTAAAGAGGGTCGAAAATAATCCTGGTGGCATCAAAGAATCATGCATCCCATTCACCGCACCAGACATAGTAGCAGTAGTCATCACTGCCCAAAATGAGGTTTGTACCCAGCCAAATCGAACTTCTTTACCCTCTAAATTGGGCTGTTCTAATCCAAAGGCGTTATTAACTAGGGGATTACCTTGCAGTTCTCCCACGGCTGTCACTCCCACCAGAACGACAAAAATCACAAACACCATCCAAAAAAGTAGCCAAGCTTGTTTGATGTTGTTAGCAAATATACCGTAGGTGTAAATCAAGGCGGCGGGTATAGAAATCATGGCGATCATTTCTATCAAGTTAGAAGCGCCATTAGGATTTTCAAAGGGGTGAGCTGAGTTTACGCCAAAAAAACCTCCGCCGTTCTCGCCCAAAAGTTTGATCATTTCAAAGGATGCCACCGGGCCTCTGGCAAGATATTGCGTCCCGCCTTCTAAGGTTGTCACATCCATAGTCTTAGCTAATGTTTGTGGTACACCTGCGACAAGCAAAGCGATCGCTCCAATGATCGAAATCGGCAGCAATATTCGCGTAATTCCACGCACGAGATCAACGTAAAAGTTTCCCAGTCTTCTACCCGTCAACCCACGAATAAAGGCAATTCCCACGGCTAAACCGGTGGCTGCGGAGGTGAACATCAAAAAGCCTAAAGCCGCTACCTGGCTAAAATAGCTCAAGGTTGTTTCACCAGCATAATGTTGTTGATCGGTATTGGTAACAAATGAAATCGTTGTGTGCAGCAATACATCCCAGTTGGGCGCACCAAAGCCGTTTGGATTCCAGGGTAAGAGTCTCTGAAAATATATCAGAAAATATACTGAAATTCCCATAATGAGGTTGGTAAATAGTACAGATCGGATATACTGCGAACCTGCCATATCATCCTTCCTCCGAACACCCGCAAGTACGAACATACTTCGCTCTATGGGGTTCATTAAAAAATCAAGCAGTGTTCTTTCTCCCAAGAAGACACGCGCTATGTATTTTCCGAATAGTGGAGTGATTGCTATCACAATACACAGCGTTAAGCCAATTTGCAAAAAACCTTGTCCCATATATCTTGCGCTAAATTAAATTTAAGTGCTAGCAAGCCAATTCTTAGAAATAACAGATTGAAATATTTACTATTTTCAGTTATTACTATTTTCCAGATACTTGTTAAAGTTTTTGTTAAGAATATTTAATTTTTACTCTTAATTCATCTATCTCAACTAGTTAGGATTATTTGTTTATACAATACATTTTCAAAGTTTGCTACTTTCAAAGAATATAAATATCCCAGAGGATTTTCTTAATGGGATTAGGGATTAGGAAGATTGTGGTATATACCCCGCTCCTTGTGGGCAAATACCCAGTCTCCAGTTCCCAGTCACCTTTCCTGCATCTGGATAATCGTAATTTTCGGGTTAATTCTCAAAGTTGGCGTTTGCAGATATAGCTTGGAGATAGCTCATAATTGGTGAATTAAATAGTTATCCAGATTGTATAGTCACGATTTTTTAGTAAATCATAAATGACGATGTTAAGTCGATTATTGACTATGAAAGAAGCTATAAATGAACGTAGGGAGATATATGGGCTAATAGCGATCGCCTTTACTATCGTTATAGTCTTGGAATATTTGACACCACCTGAATACGTATTTGGCTACCTCTACACAGGAACGATTTTATTAGCAGATTCTCGATTGAATCGGAAAGCAGTATTGGGGATCACTCTTGCCGCTACAGGATTAACATTGTTGAATTTGTTTATCCCCGGAGGAGAAATAATTGATCCCCCAACGTTGGCAAATCGCCTGATTGCAGTATTGGCGTTGATGGTAACGGGTTGGTTAAGTGACCGCAACCACCGCAACGAAGAAGCGATCGCTTATACCCAAGCACAATTGCGCTCCCAAGAACAACTAGCTACCATGCGTGAAGATTTTGTTTCTACCCTAACGCATGATTTGAAAACACCCCTATTAGGAGCAATTGAAACGCTGAAATATTTTCAAAATGAGCAATTTGGTGAAATCACGCCCATGCAAGCAAAAGTCCTCCAAACAATGGCTCGTAGTCATCGGAGTACACTGCAATTAGTCCAAACACTTTTAGATGTGTACCGCAATGATACTGAAGGGCTGAAACTACAGATATCACCAGTTAACTTGGTGACTGTGGCGGAGGAGATCATTGCTACCCTGACTGAACTAGCGAGAACACGTCAGGTTTATATTTCTCTGCACTATGGCGAATCAGATTTTCGGAGCTTTCTTTGGGTAAATGGTGATTCTTTGCAACTTGGGCGAGTTTTTACTAATCTCTTGAGTAATGGCATTAACCATACCCCTCGTGGCGGTAAAGTGGAAGTAGTATTTGAAGGTTATTCTAGCGATCAAGTGGTAAAAATACTCGATACTGGTTCCGGCATTACTGAAAAAGAGTTACCTCACTTATTTGAGAGGTTTTATCAAGGAAATAGCGATCGCCACGTCTCAGGATCTGGGCTAGGACTTTATTTGACTAGGCAAATTATTACTGCTCATGGGGGTACAATTTGGGCAGAGAACCGCTCACCACGAGGCGCACTCTTTGGTTTCCGACTCCCAGCTTGTCCACCACCGGGGAGTTGAGGAGTGAGCAGGGGAGCAGAGGGAGCAGGGGAGCAGGGGGAGAATAATAATGCCCAATGCCCAATGCCCAATGCCCAATGCCCAATGCCCAATAACAAATGACCAATGCCCAATAACAAATGACAAAAATCTTACTAGTTGAAGATGATGAATTATTTCGGCTTGGTCTGCGGATGCGGTTGCAACAAGAAACCAGTTTGGAGATTGTCGCAGAAGCAGAAGATGGGGAACAAGCTTTAGAATTAGCAAATCGCTATCCTCTAGATTTGGTCTTGCTGGATATAGGTTTACCGGGAATTGGCGGGATTGAGGCTTGTCGCCAAATCAAGCAGAAGCACCCAAATTTACCAATTCTCGTTTTAACGTCTCGTTCTGAAAAACCCCTGATTTCGCGGTTAATTGCCGCCGGGGCGCAAGGTTACTGCCTTAAAGGTATTCCTGCTGAGTCTCTAATATTGGCGGTGCGATCGGTTGCTGCTGGAGCTTCTTGGTGGGATCAAACGGCAACAACAGAAATTAGAGCCGCTTTTGAAGGCAATTCTCTGGCGGTGCAGTCCACAAAAACTGACGAAGCCTTAGAAAATCCCTTAACGAAGCGGGAACAAGAAATTTTGGCACTGGTAGCAGCTGGCAAAAGCAATCAAGAAATTGCTGAGATCCTCTACATTGCCCCTGGTACAGTGAGGGTTCATGTCCATGCTATTTTACAAAAACTAGAAGTACGCGATCGCACTCAAGCCGCAGTCTTAGCCATCCAAAAAGGATTGGTAGCGCCTGAATTATTGATTAATTAGATTTATTTGTCATTTGTCATTGGGCATTGGGCATTGGGCATTATTATTCTCCCCTGCTTCTCTGCTTCTCTGCTTCTCTGCTTCTCTGCTCTCCATCTCCCTAATCCCCAATCCCCAATCCATTTTCCAATTTTGAAAATTGCGATGAGATATCAGGTTGCTCTATGGGAATTTCGATCGCAAACTCTGCTCCTTTGCCAACATCTGAGGTACAAGTAATATTTCCTCGGTGTTTTTGCACGATAATCTGATAGCTAATGGATAATCCTAGTCCACTACCTTTACCCACAGGTTTTGTTGTAAAAAATGGGTCAAATAAACGCGATCGCAACGACTCTTCTATACCAAGACCATTATCAGCGATCGCAATTTTGACCATATTTAAGTCTGTCACCTCTGTATGAATCCGAATTTGGGGAGCAGGGAGTAGGGAATAGAGTGTAGAAGATTGATTCTCCATTCCCCATCGCCCCTTATCCCCAGAGGGGACACCGAGTTCTCCATTCCCCACTCTCTCTTCTATTGCATCAATAGCATTATTCAACAGATGCATAAATACTTGGTTTAGTTCACTTGCATAACAAGTGACTAGGGGTAAGTTACCATAATCTTTTACTATAATAATTGCCGGACGTTCAGCTACTTCCCTGAGCCGATGTTGTAACATCACCAAAGTATTTTCGATGTCTTCATGGATATTTACCCGCTTCATCTCTGCTTCATCATGTCGAGAGAAGTGTTGTAGCGCCAGTACAATTTCCCGAATGCGATCAGAACCCCTATACATTGCACCTATCAGGCTTTGCAGATCCTTAATCATAAAATTCAGGTCTACATCTTTGGCTATTTGCTGAATTTTTGGTGTGGGTTTGGGATATTCCTGTTGATAAACCTCAATAATATTCACTAGGTCTTGCACATATTGACCAGCATATTGGAGATTCCCATAAATAAAACTGATAGGGTTATTAATCTCATGAGCCAGTCCAGCCACTAACTGTCCCAGGGCCACCATCTTTTCGTTCTGAATTTGTTGAACTTGAGAGGCTTTCAAGTCGTCAAGGGCCTGTTGAAGTAGAAAGTTTTTTTCTTGTAGTTTAACTTGGAGCAAACGTAAATTAATCTGATTTTCAATTCGCAATACCACCTCTGCCCCATGAAAAGGTTTTGCAATATAATCTACACCACCAACATCAAAGGCTTTTACCTTATCTACAACATCATCCAAGGCACTAATAAAAATTACTGGAACTTCACAAGTTTTATCATCAGCTTTCAGTTGTTGACAAACTTGATAGCCATCCATATCTGGCATATTGATATCCAGCAAAATCACATCAGGCAAAACCATTTGACACGCAGTCAGTGCCATTTTCCCGTTTAAGGCTTTGCGAACTTCAAAGCCTTGTGCAGTCAACATTGCCGATAAAAGCCGCAAATTATCTGGGGTATCATCGACCACCAAAATATTTCTTTTATTATGGTTAGTTTGATTAAAATGCATTATTATCAAAAGCTAGGCGTATTATTATTGAGCTTAGTAAATGCTTCTTTGAAAGCCCCTGAAGTTTGTTAACCAATTTCACCGAAATACTTATATTTATAGTTTAACTCCCACGGTGTCTGGAGAGTTTTACAGACTATCAAAGCTATTCTCTAATTAGAGATCGTTGTGAACCGAATAATCTGCTTACAGAAGTATAGTAGATAGCAGGCGCAGATTATCTAACCGAGCATCAACAATGAATTGTTTTTTCGGTGGTACTTGATAGCTACCATTGAGGTGCTGAGGCAAGAAAATTAAGAACCAATTGTTGTTCTATGGGTTGAGAAAAAAGATATCCTTGAGCAAAATTGCAGTTTAAACTTCTCAATTGGGTTAACTGTTCTTGTGTTTCGACACCTTCAGCGATCGCACTCATCCCCATTGAGTTGGCAATGCCAATCATTGCTGGTACTAACCCCATATTTTCTTTGTTCTCCTGCATACGTTTGACGAAAGATTTATCAATTTTTAGTGCATTTAAAGGAAAGCTGTGCAGGTAACTCAAAGAGGAATATCCTGTACCAAAATCATCCATAATCAACTTGATTTTTCGTTGCTTTAGTTGCTTAAGAATTATTTTAATAGCATTAGTATTTTCCATAATTACACTTTCGGTAATTTCTAATTCTAAATATGCAGGATTTATTTTATTTTCATAAATTATTCGGTCAATTTGTTCTACTAAATTGGGCTGCAAAAATAACCGCGCACTCAAATTGACACTCATAGTTAGGGGTTCTGGTGTCACTGGATGATGTTGCCAGATGCTTAATTGATGACAAGCTGACTGTAATACCCAAGTATTGATGGCATTAATTAAACCTGTTTCTTCTGCCACAGGAATAAATTCTGTGGGAGAAATCAGACCACGAATCGGATGTTGCCAGCGTACCAAAGCTTCAAATCCAGAGATTCTGCCTGTAGTTAGAGAAATAATTGGTTGATAGTAAACAATAAATTCTTGTCTTTCAACAGCCCTTCGCAGGTCATTTTCTAACTCTAAAAGCTGAATAGCTTCCTGATGCATTGCTGGATTAAAAACGTGATATTTTGCTCTCCCTTGTGCCTTAGCCCGATACATTGCCGTATCAGCATCCCGCAGCAAATACTCTGGGCGATCGTAATCTTTATTGCCCCAACTAATACCAATACTGGCATTCATAAATACTTCATATCTTGACAGATTAAAAGCAAGTGATAGCTGTTGCATAATCCGTTCCGCAACTTGGATTGCTATGTTGATATCTGTGATATTTTCTAGGAGAATTCCAAATTCGTCTCCGCCCAATCGTGCTAAAGTATCAATAGGTATCAGACATGCTTGCAGGCGACGAGCAATGGCAATCAGCAATTCATCTCCCACCAGATGACCAAGGGAATCGTTGACAACTTTGAAGCGATCGCAGTCCAAGAAAAGTACCGCAAACTGATAATTAGATTCTTGCTTGGCTCGATTGAGGGCATTTTCTAGTCGCCTGATAAATAAAACTCGGTTTGGCAAGCCAGTCAGCGAATCATGCAGCGCTATATCTAACAGTTGACTTTGCAATTTTTGCCGGGAATTGATTTCTTGTTGGAGTTTTTGTAGAGTTTTTTCTAGCTCTCCAGTCCGGTGTTTTACCCGATGTTCCAGTTCGACATTTAGTTTCAATATTTCTAATCGCGCCGACCTCAATGCCAGTTGATTTTGCACGCGCACTAAAACTTCTTGAAACTCAAAAGGTTTGGTGATGTAGTCTACACCACCCACTTTAAAGGCTTTAACTTTATCAAAAACATCATCCAAAGCACTAATAAAAATTACCGGAATATCTGCTGTTAGCTCCCAAGCTTTAAAAGTCTGACAAATTTCATAGCCATCTACTTCTGGCATCATAATGTCGAGTAGAATCAAATCCGGTAATAGGGTTTGAGTGGCTGTCAGTGCCATTTGCCAATTCAAAGCTTTACGAACGTTATACCCTTCCCTTGTCAATATGGAGGATAAAACCCGGAGGTTATCCGCCATATCATCAATGATCAAAATATCTTTTTTATCAGGGTCTAAATGCTCGTAATTCATTCTACGTTTGTTCTAGTCAATTCCATGATTTTCTCAAACTGGTAGTTATTTGCTAAATCCTTAAGAACTTGGAAAACTTGACCATTATCTGATGGAATTTGCTTGAGTAACTCTAAAATCAGTTCATCGCTACAGCTGGCTGCGGCATAATGGATTTGTTGAAGCCACTCAGGTGGCATTTGTGATAAATGGCTCAGGAGTTCGGCAACACTAACAAACATCTGTGTAGGTTGCTCGACAACTGCTGTGTTTGTAGTTTCTATTTGGTTGGTATACTTTACACCCAGATGTTGGCTCAGTTTTTCCAATAATACTTCCTGTGTGAATGGCTTGCGAATAAAATCATCGCAACCAATGGACAAAATTTTCTGGCGTTCTTCCTCAAAGGCGCTAGCAGTTAGGGCAATAATAATCGTATCTGTATTGGAGAAACCCTGCATTCCTCCAGAGAAGTCGCAAGGGGAAGCCAAGGCTGTTGGCGTCCACGATCGCAAATTGGATATACCAGAAGCATCATTTCCCATAACACCAGTAGCTTCTTCTGTGTGAGACGCTTTGCGTACAACTTGAAGAATCTCGCAGTCGCCTGAATCAGTTAATCCTCCCGCAAGTCCCTGGCTCCCCGATGACGCCAGTTGTTTCAATTTTGGGAACTTCCGCAACTTATTGGCTGGCCCATGCCCTATTTGTTTAGCTTTAATTATTCTTGTCGCTTCGTAACCGTCCATGACCGGCATTCGCATATCCATAAAAATCAAGTGTGGTTGCCAAGATTCCCAATTAGCGATCGCTTCACTCCCATTTGTAGCTTCTTTAACTTCAAAGCCCAAAGATGTGAGAATTTTAACTAGCAACAGACGGCTTTCTTTGGAGTCGTCAACTACTAATATCCGGTATGCTTTTTCAGTAGATGCTAAAGCTAGAATTCTCGATTTAATGTGGTTTGTCGGAATTTCTCTAGGGCAAGTTAGAGCAATCTGAATATCAAAGGCAAATGTACTACCGATACCAGGCATACTGCTGACAGTAATATCTCCTCCCATCAGTTGCACGTATTTGCGGCTAATTGCTAAACCCAGTCCTGTCCCTTGCTGTGATTTTTTGCCGATTTCGGTTTGCTCAAAAGCCTCAAACAGCAAGTCAATTTCTTGTGGGGTAATACCACACCCAGTGTCTTGTACCTCGAAGATTAGGGATTGGGCACAAGAGGCAGAGGGGCAGGGAGTAGGGGGCAAGGGAGATAATGAAAAATTTCCTCTTTCCTCTTTCCTCTCTGCTCCCTGCTCCCTGCTCCCCAATCCCCAGTCCCCAGCCCCCAGTTTCACCCGTAGTATCACCGTCCCCATATCAGTAAATTTGATGGCATTTCCCAAGAGGTTGATCAAGACTTGACACAGTTTATTTTCGTCTGTTTCTATGTACTTAGGAATATCTTGTGTATATTCAAACTGTAATTCTAAATTTTTAGATGCAGCACGCAAGTGAAACAACTCTTCTAAGTTCTTCAACAGATGAATTAAGTCAAAGCTGCTGCGATTTAATGTGATTCTGCCAGCTTCGATTTTGGACATTTCTAGGATGTCGTTAATTAAGTTGAGGAGGTGTTCGCCAGCAC
Source organism: Nostoc edaphicum CCNP1411 (assembly GCF_014023275.1). NCBI lineage: Bacteria > Bacillati > Cyanobacteriota > Cyanophyceae > Nostocales > Nostocaceae > Nostoc > Nostoc edaphicum. Next base: position 1,567,739 of record NZ_CP054698.1, on the reverse strand, counting down.
GATTAATAATTGCCAAGTTTTCTTGATGTTCGCCAGATAGCGAATAATCTCGGCTCATGACTTGGGTAAAACCAAGAATGGCGTTGAGTGGAGTACGCAGTTCGTGGCTCATGTTAGCCAGGAATTCGCTTTTGGCAAGGTTTGCAGCAGCGCTTCGAGCCGCTTCCCGAACGGCTGCTTGTTGTTCCTGTGCAGCTATTTCTTGCGATTGAATCAGTTCTTCTTGGGTAGTTTGCAGTTGCTCAATAACTTGCTGAAACTCTTCAGTACGTTTTTTTACTTGAGCTTCTAAGGTGCGATTGTATTCTGCTAATAACTTTTCTGTTTGTTTGCGTTGGGTGATATCAAAAAATGTAGCGATCGCAAAAACCAGATTTCCCAATTCATCATAGATGGGTTTTCCCAAAACTTCAATGGGAATAATCTTGTCACAACAGCGAATTTCTATATCATCAACCCTGGTGCTTTCCCCAAGTAATGCTCTCAAAACGGGCATACGATCGCTGGGATAAAGTTGATCTGTCCCGACAAGGTAAGCTTGATATACCTCTGATAATTTTTCGGCACTAACTTCTGCGATCGCTCCTTGACCAAGAATTTGCTGCCCAATTTGATTTGTATAATAAGGTTCCCCTTCAGCATCTATAATAAATACACCGACTGGCATGGCTTCTAAAAACTGAGTCAGCCGACTCTGACTTTGAGATAACGCCTCATTTAAAACTTGCATTTGGGCATTCTTGGCTTCCAAAGTACTAAAGGATGCTTGGAGCTGCTTTGCCATAGTTTCAAATGACTTGGCTAGTTCCCCAAGTTCATCGGAACGCTGAATTTCTGGTATTTGCTCCCATTCACCTTTAGCAATTTTCTTCGCCGATATGTTCAATTGTAAAATCGGTTTAATCACCCAGCGAGCAGTCAAAATTCCAATTCTTGTAGCTACTACAAAAGCAAGTATGCACAGCAAAATAGTGATTCGGGTGTTGGCGTTAATTTGTTCCATAAATTCGCCTTCAGGAATCACCGCCACGATTAGCCAATCTAAACCCAGTTCATCCTTCCAGCTTTTTACCTGCACAAAATAATGCATACCATCGGCGGTAAAACTTAGCTGTTGCTTTTCCACAACAGACTCAAGACTACCAAAGCGTTTGATCAAAGACTGTGTTGTAAGTCTAATTAAATAATTTTGACTATCTAATGCTGCTCGACGTTTTCCTTTACCATTAATAATGGTATATGGTGGCTCGTTTGTAGAAGAAGCCACTATTAACCCAGAACGCTCTAAAATAAAAGTTTTACCTGACTCTTTGATCTTTAAGTTGGCTAAAAACTTGCTGATTTGTGACAACAGGAAATCAACACTGATTACTCCAACAAATTTGCGATTTTTATCATAAACGGGATAGCTGGAAGATATAGATAAAATTTCTGGTTTATCTTCCCATTGATAAATTTTACTCCAGACGGGTTTGCCACTCTTGACTGCATCTGCATACCAAGCTTCTACACGAGGGTCGTAATTTTTGACTTCCTGAAAATGACGGCGATTTCCTTGGTTATCTGTAGTGTAAACATAAAGTTTACCGATACCATACTTTTCGCTAACTTCATTAATTAAGAGATTGCCATTATCTAGACGTTCAACACCGATAAATTCACCTTTGGTATTGGCAAAGCTGTTATAGCCAACATTGAAAACCTGCATTTGTTTCCAAAAGTATTTTCCGGTGGTTTCAAAATCAGAAAGGTTGAGCAAACCTAGCTCAACCGCATCTAAGTTAATTTGATTTATTTGCTTTGGAGTTGTTAAATAACTATCAAGATGTTGTTCAATGCGATCGCAGATTTCATTTTCTAATTGAGTAGCAAGCTCTTTTACCGCTTTTTGACCGTTTTGATACGAAAGATAGCCCACAAGTCCTACCGCCCCAAAAATTTGCAATATAAAGGGCACAATCAGAACATACCTCAGAGGCATCTTGGCATAAACTTTGCCAACTAAGCGATTAATAGATTTGACTGGCTGAAGTTTGGATAACATTGTTGTTTAATTCTTCCCCAACATATACTAGGGGCATTTTTGCCATATCAGCTACATTTTTAACTCAGCATAATTACGGCATATCCTCGCTTTCGCGATGACATTTCTGTATTGTAGTATAAAAACGCACTAAATGCTTGTTTAACTGGCTAAGTACCTCCAACGCCTAATTTTTGAACTTTGCGTAGGCATAGCCCATCGTAGACATCGACTAAGTTGGGCGGATACGCCATCACGCCTGAATTTGCTCCGTTTTATCTGGCAATGTGCCAACAGATTTTCTCGGATGAACTGAAATTTAACCGATAAGCTACAGTATGCCATTCTAAAATTCAGGTCGCCATTAGCACCCAATCCTAAATTTAATTTTTAATTGCTGATATTTTGATTTCCCGGTCTCAAAACCTCTGGACTCGTACAAAAACTTATATTTAACTACAACAATTTTAAAATTTTCATGCAAATGCACACTATAAACAAAAAAAATCCAAGAAAATTTACTTTGTATGTTTTATTATGAAGAAATGTTAACTTTATTATGGAAGTATGTCAATCTCATTGCCGATTTGTAAAATTTTTCCAGTTGAGGATGGGGGTAATTGGGTATTGACACTCAATCTGTAAAAATGATTAAAAGGCGATGAAGCAACCCAATTTGGCAGAGTTGCTTGTCGCTGGGTTGCGAAGATTTTTTGAAAGTTTGGGTAAGCTTCTCCTAAGTAAGAATCGCGTGTTGGGACTATACAACGCTGACATGGGTTAACCCCAAGAAAGTGAACATCTCCCACTCGAAAGGAGACGAAATTACCTTGTTCACCAAATAGCTGATCTTCCCAAAATGCTGGTACACCACCAATCTCAATATTGGCACGCATTCGACGGCGCATTTCATCTACACTTAAATCGGGAAACCAAGAAGCTACTTCTGCCAAGGTTGCTGTACTAATTACCGTTGGGCCTAATGAGTGTGTATCGTCAGGAAAACCCATCAGAGAGTTTTGTCTCAATGTGACAGCAAACTCAAAAAAATCACTCAAAGTTGCTTCTAATGCTTGCCGTTCCTCATCCAGGTGAAAAATTTGTTGTGAGTCGCCGCCTGGGATTTGCAACGAGATAGTTCTATTTAAAAGTGTAAATTGCGCTCTTAGTAAATGGATTTTAGCATGACGCTTGCCATTGACAAATCTATCCTGTTCGTCAAAAATGGCAAACTCGCGGTCATGATGTAGTGCGCCACTGGCAAGAACTCTAGCGTTCTCAACTTCAACACCATCCAGTGACTTAACTGGATACAGTAAAATCTTTGCTAGGTAAGGCGTCACGTCGCTTCGCTCCGAATTCAAAATTCAAAATTCAAACATTTTAGACACCCATAAATAAATTTAGGCGTCGCTGAATCAAGGGATGATTCTTGTAGGGTGGGCGACACGAGAGCCCTGAAATACAAGGGACGGGCAAGATGCCCATCCCACAAAACTAGCAAAATCATCCCGCAAATATGCAACGCCTAAATTTAGTTGCTCTGTATCCTTTTCGTTTTCGGTCATAGGAATATTTGGATTTGAGATTTGGCGAAAAGTCGCAGTATCTCGCAAAGAGCGAACTGAACTTTTCAAGACGGATTTTGGATTTTAGACTGGTGATTTAGTAGTCCCCAATCTAAAATCTAAAATTCTTTTGTTAATGAGCTATTTGAGCAATATTATTTGTTAATTATGGATATACTGGCGATTTATCGATTCCGCCAACATGATTTAAAGGCCAGAAGCGAACTACAGCACGTCCAATAATATTCTGGCGGGGGACAACACCCCAGCAGCGGCTATCGTAACTACTGTTACGATTATCACCTAGTACTAAATATGAATCTGCTGGTATGGTTTGGGGTTTTGCTAAAAAAGGTGGCTGCGGCCCTGATTGGCAAACATCAATGACTGTGCTTTGGCCAGAACTGAGGTAATTTGCTTCTGGGAGGGGTTTGTCGTTGATATAGACTTTGCCATTCCTAAGTTGGATTTTTTCTCCAGGTAAGGCGATTATGCGTTTAATAAAAGCATCGTGATATTGTTCTTTTTGGAGTTCTGCCGTAGGTGAAAATACTACGATATCTCCCCGTTGTGGGTCAGCAAATTTATACTTCAACTTATCGACAATGATTTTGTCTGCCTCCCACTGGTTTGGCGTACCATGCAGAGTTGGTTCCATCGATCCAGAAGGAATCCAGCGTGCTTCCGCAACAAAGGTACGAATTCCCAGAGCTAGAACAATGCTCAAGACAATTGTTCTACCTAGCTCTGCGATCCAGGAATTATCGGGTTGTTGACTAGAGTTGTTATCAGACACTTGATTTTGCATGAAATTACTGAACTGAACGAAAAATGTAGGTAATTAACTCGCCTAGTGAAACTTTATCTGTTAATCTTAACGGGAAAATTTTAATTTCCTATTCATGTTTGCATCTTGACTACCAATTTTAGATTGTGGATTTTAGATTTGGGATTAGAGTGTTTTTTCTAGGTCATGACTCGCTTCTGGTGGGCGAAACCAATGTAAAATACTCAAGCCTCATCCTTTCCAGGATACGGTCAATCCAAAATCCAAAATCCAAAATTGATTGACGGGGTTCTTCATAAATTAAAAATAAACTTTTTTTTAACGTGCGGCAAAATATTGGTTACTCCGATCGCGAATAAGTTTAACCTAAAAGCATAGTTCTCTGTAATACATAGCTCCCTGTCTAAACTTTATTAACCCTATGTCATCTCCAAAAAGTTTACTGATTCGCCGCGCTCGCATCATCTTACCCAATGGTGAACTGATGATTGGGGATGTGTTGACGCGCGATCGCCAAATAGTCGAAGTTGCGCCAGAAATCTCCGAAATACCACTAGCCACTGAAGTTGACGCAGAAGGGTTAACTTTGTTGCCAGGAGTTATTGATCCGCAGGTGCATTTCCGGGAACCTGGACTAGAATACAAGGAAGATTTATTCACCGCCAGTTGTGCTTGTGCTAAAGGGGGAGTCACTTCCTTTTTGGAAATGCCCAATACACGTCCCCTGACAACGACACAGCAGGCTTTAGATGACAAGCTAGAACGTGCCTCACAAAAGTGCTTGGTTAATTATGGCTTTTTTGTTGGCGCAACAGCAGAGAATCTACCAGATTTGCTTTTAGCAAAACCAACACCAGGAATTAAGATTTTCATGGGGTCGATGCATGGTCAATTGCTAGTTGATGGTGAAACAGCACTCTCTGCGATATTTGCTAAAGGCGATCGCTTGATTGCGGTTCATGCCGAAGACCAAGCTAGAATTAACCAGCGCCGCCAAGAATTTGCCAACATTCACGATCCAGCCATTCACTCCCAAATTCAAGATAATCAAGCGGCTTTGTTGGCAACTCAATTAGCATTAAAACTTTCTCAAAAATATCAACGTCGGTTGCATATTCTGCACATGTCAACTGCCGAAGAAGCAGAGTTACTGCGTCAGCAAAAACCTAGTTGGGTAACAGCAGAGGTAACGCCACAGCATTTGTTGTTGAATACCAGTGCATATCAGCAGATTGGTACCTTAGCACAGATGAATCCACCTTTGCGATCGCCCCACGATAACGAAGTTCTCTGGCAAGCTTTGCGCGATGGCGTGATTGATTTCATCGCTACAGATCACGCCCCCCACACCTTAGAAGAAAAAGCTCAAGAATATCCCAACAGTCCTTCGGGAATGCCTGGGGTAGAAACTTCCCTCGCGTTGATGTTAACTGCGGCGATGGAGGGTAAGTGTACTGTTGCTCAAGTTGTGAACTGGATGTCTAAGAATGTGGCTGTAGCTTATGGTATTCCCAATAAAGGAGCGATCGCACCTGGTTACGACGCCGATTTAGTGCTTGTAGATTTAAACACATACCGACCAGTCCAGCGTGAAGAACTTTTAACCAAATGCCGTTGGAGTCCCTTTGAAGGCTGGAACCTCACTGGCTGGGCTAAAACCACCATAGTCGGCGGTGAGATTGTTTATGACAAAGGCCAGGTAAATACGCAAGTGCGGGGTCAAGCTTTAACTTTCTTGTAGCAAATATTTATTTAAGCTTACGTAGTAGACAAAGAAATATACATCAAAGCCATACTTGACTCTGGCAAGATTTTCATCTGTCCAGAGTCAAGACTAGACCAATGCGGTTTGGTTAAAGCTAAAAAACGAAAATCCTTGTTTTTCCTCCTTTACCCTTTTAACCAAAGCGTATTGACTTGTCGCTGTATCAAAAATTGCAACTTGAAACCCTGAATTTATTTATAAGTGTCTCAAGTCAAATCTTCAATAAGCCTAGAAATAATCAAGGAGAATTGCTATGTCCTTCAAAATTTTGGCTTTAGACGGTGGCGGTATTCGTGGAATCGTTGCAGCACGAATACTTCAACAAGTAGAACAAGAAATTAGAAATCAGGGGAAAGGAAACTTCTTACACGAATACTTTGACCTGATTGCTGGCACTTCTACCGGTTCAATATTAGCCGGAGGGATTGCTGTCGGAAAGGGGAGTGATGAGCTAATTAAACTTTATAGAGATCGGGGTAAAGATATATTCCCACCAGATAGAAAAGATCGCTACAAAAACTTTCCATCCATCGTCAAATCAATTATTGATGTATTTTCCACATCTAAATATTCTCATGATGGAATTACTAACGTCCTCAAAGATGCCTATAAATCCACAAGAATAAAGGATATTGAAAACCCCATTATTTTGATTCTTGCTTACGATACGTTATATCGGAACACAACCTTTTTTACAAATTGTCATCCCGATTTAGGAGATAGATGGTACGATGACTGTTGTTTATGGGAAATATGTACCGCTTCTGCCTCAGCGCCCACTTTTTTTCCCCCATATAAATTAGAGCCTGTAGATAAACAAAAATTTGGTGATTGGGAATTCCCACATATTGATGGAGGAATTTCTGCTAATAACCCGGCTCTCGCAGCTTTAAGTCTAGTTATGAGAATTAGTCAGTCTTCAGTCTCTCCAATAATTAAGCAAAAATATAAGCTAGATAATCTGCGATTGGAAGATATTTCTATCCTTTCTATTGGTACAGGTCAAACTGGTGAACCATATCAATATAACCAAATAAGCAAATGGAGAGGCTTAGACTGGGTAAAAAATCTGACTAACATCTTTATGGAACCTACATCTGAGATTGATAGTACGATTTGCCGACAAATCATGGGTGGATATGATTCTAAACGTTATTTACGTCTTCAGTTTGACTTAAATGAGACATTTAAACCCAAGCCAAAAGAGACTTATAAAGATCCTCGCATTGTATTACCTCCAGAAGATCGAAAAAATCGATTTACAGGGGAAAAAGTCAGTGAAGAAATAGATAACACTAATTCCGAAATTCTTCAGCAGTTAATAGATACTACCTCTGCATTTATTGATCAAGGTCTTACGTACTATACCAGAGACGATTCCGGTTCTCCGATCAAAAAAGCGATTGCCTCTTTTATTAGAGATAACTAGTGCATCCACGTAGGCATATTAACGTTAATTAATTTAGGATAAAACATCTCGTGTTTTTACGATAATTTCTGTAAAAATACGAGATATTTTAGTTAATATGTTCTTAACATCAGTGCTAATTACAGATGTGAATATAAAAATTTGTTGCTAGTTAAAATTATTAAAATTAGTTTTACAGATTTATAAACTAGTTTATTTTTTGTATAGATTGTCAACCTAACTTGGGAATACTAAGTGTAAGGGAAGTTAGAGGACTTATACAGAATTGATTATTGTTTCACTTTTATCTGCTAGCTTTCCCTGCTAAATAATCCAGATTGCTTCTCCAAATGACAGTAGGGAAATAATCTGGTTTAACCAAGCTGACTAAGTTCTGTAAAACTCTCATTTAACCCAACAACAGTTTATTTACACTTGCTTGATTCGTACACCAACCATCTAAATCAGTTTTTAACTGCTTATTACAGCAAGAAAGCTACTAGATGCTAATCCTGAATATATATCCTGTTTAGTTAAGAATTGCTGTAGGTTCAATACTATTCGGATAAGATTCCCCCCTGGATTGACTCCCTTTTTAAGGGGGTGAAGGGGAAAATAGTCTCCCTTTTTAAAGAGAGCCAGTACGTTGCAAACTTTCCCAAATTTATAGTAACCGGCGTCGGCTTTGCTGACTGCCAATTTTAGATTGAAGAAAAGTCGATTTGAGATTTTTGGGTTGAGATAACAATGTTAGTGACTTATAGTGGTGAGCGTGGTAGTGGCAGATAGGAAGAGTGTGGAATTCTCCCTCAACTATTTGCAGAAATTTTTTAGTGTTGCGATCAAAAAATTAAATCGCGGCAATGACTTTGCTAATGGCACAATTGAATGGTATTAGTTCGACTTGACGAGTGCCTCCATGCTCATAAGTCAAACTTACGCTTAGATAACTATCTGGCTTGTAAGGCAATCGTTCCGCCCATTCAACTGCCACAATTCCTGGTATGACTTCAACACCTTCCCAGTAAATTTCTAAATTCAGGGCTGCAACTTCTTGTGGTTCTAAGCGATATAAATCCAGGTGGTAAAGGGGGAGGCGTCCTTCTGTGTACTCATTAATTAGCGTGAAAGTTGGACTAACAATGGGTTCAGTAATTCCCAAACCTTTGCCAATGCCTTGAACTAGGGTAGTTTTACCAGCGCCTAAATCACCTTCTAGTAGAATTACAGTGCCAGGGGTCAGGGATTCACCAAGAGTAATACCTAAGCGTAGCGTCGCCTCTGTATCTGCAAGAAAAGTTTTCATAATTAGTCATTGGTCATTGGTCATTTAACTAATTTTCATTTTCCGTGATGGCCTCTACCGTACCACCGCAATAACACTTGTGCTAGTTTCTGGGGATTGTGACGTACAAAACCCGTTTCATCTTCATACAAAACATTAGCTGGAACAATTCTTCGCCCTAGCTGAATTACGGCTTCTCTATCGAGGAAAACAGGATGGGAGTTTTGTTGAGCGTAGCGGATGAGTGATTGCTCTGAGGGCGATTTTTTGTGTATTAGTACAGCATCGAATAGCCGCCTTTCTCCACAAGCAGCATCAATTGCTCTGATGTGATCAGCAACAGTGTAGCCTTCAGTTTCTCCTGGTTGAGTCATTATATTGCAGATATAAATACGGGGGGCATCTGTTTGAGCGATCGCATCGGCAATTTCTGGTACTAGTAAATTAGGAATCAGGCTTGTATAAAGGCTACCTGGCCCAATGATAATGTAATCAGCTTCTTTAAGTGCTTTAATAGCTGCTGGCACCGCCGGAGGATTAGCTGGAATGCAGCCAATTTTGACAATTTTACCGCCAGCTTTGGGAATGCTAGACTCCCCGTCAATACGACGACCATCGGCTAATTCTGCCCAGAGGCGAACATCACTGAGAGTAGCTGGTAGTACTTGTCCCCGCACCGCTAGCACTTTAGAACTGGCTGCAACTGCTTGTTCTAAATCTCCAGTAATATCACTCATTGCCGTTAAAAACAAATTGCCAAAGCTGTGACCTGTTAATCCATCTCCAGCCCGAAAACGGTATTGAAACAATTCTGTTAATAACTTTTCTTCATCTGCTAGTGCAGCCAAACAATTGCGAATATCCCCTGGTGGTAGGACTCCAAATTCTTGGCGCAATCGTCCAGAAGATCCACCATCATCGGCTACAGTTACAATCGCAGTAATATTAGCGCTGTAGGTTTTCAGTCCCCTCAACAACGTAGAAAGTCCTGTACCACCACCAATTACTACTATTTTCGGGCCTCGGTACAATCGACGATGAGCCATCAAGACATCAATGAGTTCCTCGCCACCTTCTGCTCTTAGTACCTTAGTAATTGAGCCTACGGTGCGAGTTTGCCCCCAAAGCACTAACAGCAAACCGCCAAGCAGCACCAAAGGGCCGCTAATATAGTTGGGTAGGATGTTGGTGATTACTCCCAGGAAACCCCTAACCAACTCGATCATCCAAAAAATTGGGGTCAGCTTAATCCAAATAGCTAACCCCAAACTCGCCAGCAGTACACCCCCAACACTGATCAACAACCAACGTTTTACCGATAGTCCAGGGGATAACCATTTGAACCACTGGTTAACCCGATAGGAAGTACGAGAACGCGACTGCTTTTGCAGGGCGTTGAGGGCTTGTCTGAGAAAACCAATTGACATACCTGATTCGGAGCAGTGCTACAAACAATAATTAACAGAAAATGTACACCACTTGGTTTAAAACACTAGGCGTGAAACTATTATATTTGTCAATCCCATTAGACTTAAGAGCAAGTGGTCAAGATTGCCAGTATTCCTAGTTAAACAATACCCTAGCTTGGTAAAAGTTAATTTAATGGAAAAACGAATTTTAGGGTTAGATCCAGGACTAGCAATTTTAGGATTTGGGGCAATTAGCTGCATACAAAATCCCAAAAAGGTGCAAGAGACTACAGTAAATATGCTGGATTTTGGAGTAATTAAAACATCGGCAGATGTAGAAATGGGACTGCGCCTATGTACCTTATTCGATGATTTACACACTGTGATGGAGGAGTTTCAACCGGATTTGGTTGCGATCGAGAAACTATTCTTCTATCGTATGTCAAGTACAATCCTGGTTGCACAGGCGCGGGGTATAGTCATTTTGGTGTTGGGTCAGCGTCGTCTTCCCTATGTAGAATTTACTCCTGCTCAAATTAAACAAGCTTTAACGGGATATGGCAATGCCGATAAGTCGGAAGTGCAAGAAGCGGTGGCGCGGGAGTTGGATTTAGATGAGATTCCCAAGCCTGATGATGCTGCGGATGCTTTAGCAGTGGCTTTGACGGCTTCTTATCAGTTGTAGGTGTTGCCAAGGCATTAAATTGTTCAACTGATGAGCTTTGAGAATTTGAACCAGATGATAGTTATGAGAAGGAATTTTCTATTGTAGATATACAGTGGGTGCAATCGCGCTTTATCTTCTCAGCCAAAAGCTCAATTGCCTGACACAGATGAGTACTTATACTTATGTGACAGTTTCCAACTTTATTATTTGCAGCGAAGGCCAGATAGAAGAAAAATTGGATTAGAGTTTCCAACTTTATTTTTTCAAGCCTGTTCGATATCAAACGGAAAATCAGGGCTTTTAGCGACTTTGAGTATCCAACTATATTCTCGTTGTACAACTGAAGAGCGATCGCTTCACAAAGATTATGAATGATTTTTCACAGGGTCAGGCTGTGGGAGTGGGATTGTGAGGTTATGAAAAACTTTTTATAAGGACAGACTTATATATCTTAAGATTAGTAAACGGGAATCGTTATTTTTCGTCTTAAATTTGTAGCTTACTAAAAACGTGAGGTTATACTGCACTTGAGTAATCTATGACACGCCGTCAGTATAGTAATCCACCAATAGAAGAGGCAATCTGTGAGTTTCGCTTTGCTCCTGGACAAGCATGGAATTTTACAATACCAGGCTTATTCTATGAAAAAGTAAGAGATTTATACACAGGTGAGCCACAGCAGCAAAGCTTAATAACAACGGAATTTAAATTTGGGCGAATGCCGCCTGCAAAGCCTGAGATTACGGTAACACAAGAACTGCCCAAGTTTTTGTTCCCTTCCGCCGATGCTGCCAAATTAGTAGGTGTGGGGCCTGATGCACTGAGCATCCATAGCCTTCGCCCTTATGAAGGCTGGGATGAATTTAGTTACAGAATTGATCAGGCATTCCAATTTTATTTAGAAGTTGCTAAACCTGTTGGCATAACCCGTATTTCTCTTCGCTACATAAATCGAATAGTTATTTCACCTGATGAGGCAGTTGACCTTAGTGAGTATTTCAATATATATCCTCAATTCCCGGATAGCCTTCCAAGCAACATATCAGGATTTGTGACGCGAACTGAATCAATTTATGAAGATATTCCAATTAGGCTAGTGATAACCTTATCAGATGCCGAACCACCATCGGAACAAGTTGTATTTATACTTGATTTGGACATTTCTCAAACCTGGATAGAAAAGCCTTTATCCCTTGAAGAAGTGCTTTCTAATTTATATGAATTAAAGAGTAGAGAAGGACAAGCCTTTGAGAGTTTGATTACTGATCGCACAAGGGAGTTATTCAATGTCAAGTAAAGCCGCCTATTACACAAAGGACGAACGTCGCAATTCAGAGACAACAGCGCTATCTCAGATACGCGGCAAATTAACCCAACTTCCGCTTTCTCAATCAGCAGAAGGCTTACAAAGTGCATCGGTTGGGCAAACCGCCAATCTTGTTATTCTTGCGACAGACAGAACATCAACCGTGGGGAGTTGGAAATATCGCTCTAAGATAGCTGCCTCTTCAGTTCAAAGGGTCAAAGCTATCTCTGAGCAATCTGATAATTATGCAGTCCTGGAACTTTCAAGCTGGAGCTATTCACCAGCTCACAAAACTCACAGAAGAATTGCTGAACTAGGATCTGACAATGAAACCTATAAATACACCATAGAATGGTTGAAGCAACTACGCAAGCTTGTTGCTGCTAACCAAATGTGGTGGGGTGAACCACTGGTAAATCTGAGCTTTGACTCAGAAATAGTTTTTGAGTGGTGGCACGGAACCAAAAAGTTAACTGTTTATATTCTGGGAAATACCGCAGAATACATCAAAGTTTGGGGGACTGACATTGACAATGAAATGGAAGACGGCACGGCTTCATCACCTGCTGAACTTACGGATCTCTGGAAATGGCTAGTTTCATAGAGGTTTGTAGTGAGCGATGTGGTTACAGATGATGAGCTATTGTATCGGTGCATTTTTTGTGGATTAGACAAATATTACCGCATTGGAGAGTTTGGATTAGAACTTAGCTCACAAGCGTTTACAGATAGAAATCAAGCTCCTTCTGTTGATAGAGCAAAGCTTCGTGATTATGACCCGCAATGCACGCAGAAAAACCCAGATGATGGTGTCGTGAGTTTAATTGCTGGCGAAGTTCGGATGATAAATGTTTCTCAAAACGATCAAAAAGGCAAGCCAGTTTTTGATTATAAAATTGATGTCTGTCCAAGACCAACAGACGACAATCCATCTCACGCACAAATTGAGCCATCTCCTAATTACACGAACAAAGGAACTTTTAGGAAAGTTGCAGAAAAGCTTGCAAGACTTGCAACCGAGAGAATCAAGAAAGAGGATTGGGAGATTAAGCCACAAGATTTACCACCCTAGTCCTTCGCAATATCCTTATCATTTGTCCACATTCACTTAAAACACCACTCCATTCAGTGGTGTTTTTGTTTGAGCTTGAGATCGCCCTATTGAGGGGTGATGAAAGATTTTTCAGCAAGCTAGCTAAACAATTTTTCAACCACTGTGCTTTACATATATATGCACTTGTGGACGATAGGGGAGTTAATCCTTTGGAACCGGGATTAGGAGTCACGTCCAGCGCCACGCATCGCCCATGAGCTAACCAAGGCAGTAAGTAAAACTTACTGCCTTGACTTAAAATCATGATTTCGCGTTTAAATTTGTCAAAGATGGATTGAAATTGCTTGACTACATCTCATCGCAAGTCACTTGGAACAGAAATATACCGTAATTCAGAAAGCTAACACAGCGAGAAACTAAAATCACTTTTATTGCAACCCACATCGGATGGTAACAAAATTTATGACCCTATTCCAAACGTGTAGACGCTTGAATATCCATTTCATCTAATGGTTCTTCAATTGCATTACGTATCCAGCTTAGATCAAAACTATCCTGCGTGTGTGCGTGTACCTCAATTGTGATAGTCATCCCCTCAGCTTTATCAGATAAAGCCTGTAACACTTCAAACAATTGAAATATCTTTGCCTTGTCAGTAGAAGATGTCAGCTTGTAGTAACGTGCGGGTTTTTTCCCATTAACAATATCAAGCAACACAGTTCGCTCAATACTACTTGCCTCTGATTTATACTCTACAGTTTGTTTTTCTTCAGAAACTCTTCTCTTTGTAGTGCTACCAGAGTTACCCGAACCATAAATTAGTTCAACAGTATTATCTTCTTCCGCATCGGTTGTTATCGTCTCCACTATTTCTGGAGATTTCACAGTCCGCAACTTATTAACCAAGCTCGGAGATAAAAGATAACCGGCTAGGTCTAACTCATCGGCGGGTATGACTTTCTCAAAACTGATTAAATTGGGATTATCTACTACAGGGATTTCACCACTAATAGTCATTGATGGTACATAACCAATTAAACCTTGTTCAATGGCTTTGAGAATAGATTTTTTAATTCCTTCTACCCCTAACATTTTGGGTAAAGTAGGGAAGCGGAAAAAATAACTCACTAATTCCTCGCCAGCTATATATTCCTTGTCTGGACTTTCTAACCCAGATAAGCTGACTAACTTACTAGCAGTAGTAGTTTCAAAAACATAATTCTTTAAAGCATCTAATACCCGTTCTTGCAAATTCTGACTGGTATTGAGTTGAGATTGTAAATCAACACTTTCCAACCTCACAGGTTTTTCACCGCTAGTGTCTGGGAGAGGCAGTAAAATATATTCATACAGACGACGCACGGCAGCGACAATCTCACTTGTAGCATCCTTAGCTTTGCTAGTAAGTTCATTTAATTCTTCTAATTCTTCAGAAGAAGCCTTCTTCTTATCCTTTTTTTCAATTAGTCCAGATATAGATAAGGCAGTTCTTGCACCTTTTCGTGCCTTATCCATTTGTGCTTTATTGGGAACTACAAAGGCAAGTGCATTTTTAAATTCCCGTTTATCATTACCGCGATTCTCTAACCAATTTAAGGCATCTGCCAAGACTAAATCCTTACTCTTATCTGCCCAACTTGGCTCTAGGTAGACAATACTAAACTGCTTAATTTTATCTGGAATAGCGGCAGCATCTTTAGACCAGACAACTTTACTGCGGATGTTAGGCAGAGTTTTATTTAGTTCCTCTTGAATTTTCTGCAATACTTCATCGCTACTCACCTTGCCTTCTTCATCAGCAATTAATTTATTCAAATTTGCTTTGGTTTCAAAGCGATAACGTTGACCAACATAGTGTAGATGAAGTAATTCTTCCCGCAAATCACTTAAAGCAGCAGTCATTGTCGTCCTGTCTAATCCTGGTGCAAGGCAGGCAGAGGTAATTTCTTGTTCTAAAACACCTTTGTCTCCTCCTCTTGTACCCAGGGTAAGAGCATCTCAATTAGGCTTGACATAAGGGCTGAGAAGAATTTGATGTATAGTCAATGAAAGAAGAACTGAGAACTCGAATCATGTAATCGTTATCCATACCAGTGCGTTTCATTTTTTGTCGGAGACTACGTTTGTAAGTCTGTTCACGATTGAGAGCATTGAGAGCAATGCGTCGTAAAAGAGCAAAATTCCGGGGACTGTGAAAAGAGCGAATGCGACAAGAATCCGCTCTTTCAGAGCCGCTACGCGAACAGCAAAAGTACAATCCAGAGTCCAGTGAGCTTGGTTTTCAATGCCCCAATGTTTGCGGATAGCTCGACCTAAAATTTGAGCATCACTATGTAAAGAAGTTAGATAAAATTGAACATCACGAGTAGTTTTGTTCCAAAGATGACGCTCTCGGACAACCATAACCACGGTTTGAAGTCCAGCCCAAATTTTGGGTTGATAAAGTTCACAAATGGCAGAAACTGGAACAGACCAAACTTGACGGATTTCCGTGCGATGATGTCCTTTTTCAATTCGTTGGTCATAACTGATATCAATGCCTTGAAAATCCTGTGCAGCAGCAGTTTGAAACCATTGTTCTATTTGATGGTAGAGAGTCGGATGATTTGCCTTGAGTGCCAGAACATAATCTGCTTTTTGATCAATAATCTTTTTGGCAATCTCAGTCTGTGTCCCCATTGCATCAATGGTGATAATAGCGCCTGTAATATCTAGTAACTCTAATAATGCGGGAATAGCTGTAATCTCATTCGTTTTGTCTTCCACTTTCATCTGTGCCAATACCAAATTTTGTTCACTTGCCCAGGCACTAATCATGTGCAATGCTGCCACGCCTTGATTTCGGTCGTAAGAACCCCTAATTGTCTTTCCATCTATGGGAATTATCTCTCCTCCCATCTTTGTCACCAGAGTTTCTACCCATCTCAAAAAACCACGATTCAATTCTTCTGGATTGATGAACTCAAATACCCGTCGGAAGGTGTCAGACGCTCTCTACGAGACGCTAAAAGCGAACGAAGACTCGCTAACGCTACGCTATCAGAAGGAATTCCATTTGGTAATTCCAAAAACTCTTCTAACCACTGTTGCTTGCTGATGCCATAATTTTCGATGTCTTCCCACCCTTGCGCTCCGCCAATAACTGCCAGAATTGCAATGACTAAGATATCTGTGAGTTGATGTTTTTTAGTCCGCTCTACTCTTGGATCTTTGATGTCTTCAAAATGCTTGACTAAACTCTATTGAATAGCTTCAATCGATGCCACCTGTCCAGGTTGGGGCTGATGACGATTTTTACCAGATTTAGTTTTAAACCCCTCTCTACGAGACGCAGCACGAACAGACATAAAGCTTAATTTTTTAAATTTTTCCTTGAGAGCATTAAATTTTTCTCACTTATCTTGCTCTGATGTCAAGTACATTTTTTATCTAGTCGTTTATCCTTATCTTGTCTCTTTTGTCAAGTTCATAATATACCAAATTAGATGAGCTTACCCTGCCACTAGAGCGACTTCAATTAGTTCGGCAGGATATGTGTGGTGATAATGGCTCAAAAATTTATACACGCTTGGGAATTGTGGCTGGATTCATTGAGATGCCTTCTCATTTGCGTTTCTGTCCATTGTGTATGGAAGATGATCAGAAGCAGTTTGGTGAGTGCTACTGGTATCGTCTTCATCAGTTACCTGGTGTTGAAGTCTGTTCCACTCATGGAGTTTTTTTAGAGAAAAGTGCTGTATTAACCCACAATCGTAGACGCATATATGAATTTATTTCTTTAGAACAGGCAACTCAAGTAATATCTCCTCGTCCAATAGACCCTTTAAATCCTGATCACAAAGTTCTGTTGAAGATTGCTATAGACATAGCAGAAGCTAATCCCTAATCATCACTTTTCCCTTTTTTATATCTATCTAATCAGACTACCAAAGCTAAGTTACAAGTATTTCGGGAGATTTCTGGAACAAGCATTGCATCTTGTGTAGTCAAATTCAAATTCCAACATCACTTGATGCTTTCATCAGCTCAAGGAGGGGCTCATGATTAATCGGGCTATAGACATAATCTTTGTAGATTCATTGGCCTTTGTCATTAATGTCATATTTGGCACACTACTTCATAGTAAAATATGCAATTACTCGTGGGAAGGAAAAACACTCTTAGATCCACAACCAGAAGAAATTAGCTCTAATTCGTTGATTTCAACATCATCTTCGGAAAATAAAGATTTAAGCACTCCTGTCCTAAGTAAATATCCCAAAGTGAATGCAAAAATGAAAGCAGAAGCTTTGAGTAAAAATAGTTCAACGAGTGCGTAGATCGCAATCATTGGTCATGAAATAGGGTGTGGGTAATACGGTTTGTAGGGGCAATTCATGAATTGTCCCTACAGCAGAGTTTTGGGTAAGTCCTCTAGGTGTATCTTCAAAAAGAAACGGTATAAGGAGCAAGGGGAAGAGATTCTTCTTCCCTTTACAAAATAAAATATGCCTAAAAAATTTGTAGTATCCACTTGACATTATGTAAGCTTTGCACTACAAGTGTAATATAAAGATAAAAGCCTCCTCAAAAGGCAAAACCAAAATCTCTAGCAGCCTTGACAATTGCCTAGATGCTACTTTTTGGGGATTAGTTTAGCAGCTTCTTTCGGTAGTGCACACTTTTGGGGCCGCGATTGGTGTTCGACTGCTCTGAAACCAACAAACGGACGGTTGCAGGATTCGGGTTCAATTCCCGACGGCTCCACTATAATCTACTTCGATTGAAGTTAAGTGACATTGTATTTGTCTATAACCTTTACCTAATAAAGAGGTGAGTTCAATGATGTTAGCCAACTCATGTTTAATCACAACTCAATTAGTACAACTGCATTTAAACAACGTGAGATATGAGCGAACATCGTTTGAGCGAGATTGTGATTGAGCGTCCTCGCGGTGGGAGGAGAATCAGTCTTAAAAAGGTAACTGGCTTTAAGAAGCAATTATACAAACTCACCGAGGAAGCAAGTCAGGATGGATTGTTGAACTCCTACCTGATTAAACCAATAAACAAATCCAAGTATCTTTCAGATCATCTCGGCCCCTTGCGGCGGTTTTTGCGATCGCAAGTCGGACAGCCTTGGAATGACGTTTACAGCCAACTATGTCAACGATTAGATCCCAAAACAATGGCCGGACAGCATGTTATCGATCATGTGTGGGACTATGTTGAACGGCATGTAGAAATAATTGATGGTGGTTTTTACAGCAAGCCTTACCGAGGGTATCGAATTCAGCTAGATGCAAACCATCGCGATCGCTTCTATATTCATCCTGAAACTGGAATTCTTTGTGCAGCCGAAAAAGTGCCTCGAAAACAGCAGCAAAAGCAGAAAGAAACTGATATTGTCATCATTGATGATTATCATCAATACCAGAAGATAAACGAGATTTGGTATTTAATTACCTTTGAAGATTTTCCACCACCACCAACTTATTATGTGATAGATGTTGTCAAAGGTATAATTTATCGTTCTGCCGCAATGTATAGAGGTCAAATAATTTACGCTGTCAGGAAACAGCAGTGTAACAAGAAGGAAATTCGATTTATTTTAAATCAACTTTCTCAAAGCTAAAATTCTCACTTCGTGCCCTAACTGGATTTGAAGGTTGGGGCATCTTTCAGGCTGTGGATGAGAAGAAACAGCAAGGGTTGTGGAAGAAGCAGACTTGCCGCAAATTGGGGAATATCTGCAACACTTTCCCCAAGTACGACTGCGGTTAGCACACTCACTGCTCTGAATTGGGCTGTGTTCTCCTTGTGGCATCTGCTTTGGGATGATACGCCCATCAATGTATTCACTGCCGGGTTCTGTCTCTGGCAGATCCAGGAATTCACTTAGAGTCAGGGCTTTAGCAGGGAACTGTACAATTTAAGGTTTTTGTCAAAAATTCATCATTCATCATCAAGATGTTGGAGATTATTTGCACATTTGCAACGTGCGGCGATCGCTAGCAGTGATAGAATTTAACCGATGAAAGTCTTGCAGAGCCACGGAGTAATCATAAGAGTTATACTCATTCTCACTCACGTTGGGCAGTTTATTGCTTGTCGCTACCTGATTCGATTGATTAGAGTTAGCTTCATTTGACGAACTATTAACCGTCATCGCCAACTCTCCTGATGGGTTGATTGTACCCTGAAAACAATTAAATTCTGATTGGGGCATATACAAAGCACCCGTTACCTTGCCTTGCTGCTTTTGAAAAATGATATAACCTTGACCAAGCTGGTTTGCTTTTGGGGATTGACCATAGAGGTAAATCCCATCTTGTACAGGAAAATTTGCTCTTGGTAAAACTTTTGCGCCTTTTGTAGTTTGCTGAGTGTCGGGAACCAATGCTGTGATTGTGGGTACTGTTTTTCCACCTCCAGAAGCCGCATTCAGTTGACTTCTCTGCTCCCGAACTTTTCTAAGCTGCGACAAAAGAGAGTTTTCAGAGGTTTTCTGAATCTGAGCCGATGATGAGCTTTTCGGAATCTGAGCCGATGATGAGCTTTTCTGAATCTGAGCCGATGATAATGGAGAATCTTTAACTGATACTACTTGAGTCTGCTTGGCTATACAGCCGAAACCGAGAAGTAAGCCTAAGCCCGCAAGGGAAATTCCCCACTGACGGGGAGATAATAACTGATGAAGGTTGTTAAGCACCCTACTTCTCCTGTTAAAAAACTAACTAAGTTCTAAGAACTTACTTAAATCATAACCAAGTCTTAATTGTTAAAGACTTTGTTTACGACTTATATTACTATTGTCCAAAAAATAAAACTGTCAAAAAAAAAAGTTTTTATTTAATTTGGTTCAACAATCTTAGATTATCATCAGTCAGAGTCTTTATAACAGAAGGCAGGAGGCAGCAGGCTTTGTATGTCGCTGCACTCTACTCAATACAATTATTCTTTTAAACTGGGTATAAACTCCAGAATTAAAGTAAGTTTTCATTCATAATTCTTATCTTCTGCTTTCTGCCCTCTGTTTCCTGTCTCCTTCAAGAAACTTGTATATCTTGTAACTTTGCTACCATTTCTGCACGCGCCGAAACCTTCAATTTCCGAAACATCCTCTTTAAAGCTTGTTTGACGGAATTTTGCGTAATCCAAAGTTTTTCCCCAATTTCTGCATTTGTTAACCCTTGCGCCACCAAATCGGCAATTTCTAACTCACGCGCTGTTAAAGGACTCACTAAAAGAGAATTGAATATTTTGGGTTTTGTCCGTAGGGTTGCCATTTTTGCTGATAAATGAATACATAAAGCGCTCAAGTCAGCTAAATCATTGCCATTAAATGCCGGATTTCCCTTGTCACGAGCCAAGTTAAGAGTGCCGACAAGACGACCATCGCAAACAATTGGCCCAGTCATTACGTGTTCGTGATCAGAACGTGAGCAAAAATGCTTCCAGTCTCCTGGTGATAATAATAACTGCTCATGAGCGGGAGCATGACGTTCAACCACGTAGCGTCCCACTGGATTGCTCTCTAAGCATACTGCCGGAATGCCTGGAATATTAATCTCAGTGGTTGGCTGCTCATCTAGAAGATAAATACCCCAATTTTGCACGCCAAAATGCTCGCTAATTTTATCCGTGAGAGCTAGTCTTAACTCTTGCTCATTCTGGACATTGGCGATCGCATGAAATACGACATGGAGAGAATTAGCCATAAGTGTACCCAGTTGGGGACTATCCAAGCCTCAACAATTACTTCTATGCTAATACCAAGGAAACTAAAACGCTAATTAACAGTAGCGACTAGGAGAAGCACATGACAGTTACACAACTCTCTGCTCAGGAACTTTTCCGGGCTGCTTATGAGAACCGCTATACTTGGGACAAGAATTTTCCCGGTTATACCGCAAATATTACTTTTAAGCATGATGACAAAGTGTTTACAGGCAAAGTTATCATCAGTGCCAATTTAAAAGCCGAAGTTTTAAATGTAGATGATGAAGCAGCCCAGAAAGCAATTCATGGACAAGCATGGGAGATAGCAATTCACCGCGTCCGCCGCAGCTTTGAAGACACTCACAGCGCCAATACCTTTAGCTATGGCAAAACTGACGAAACGGGTGCCATTGAGCTTTTAATGGGCGGTAAGGCTGAGGGCGATAAATACAAAGTCCGCAATAATGAAGTATGTCATGTTCACCGTCTAATCCACGGTACTTTTGTGACTATTGACACCTTCAGCAGTCACGACACCGGGGAAGGCTACCTGTCCCACCGTTATGACTCTGTTTACCATGACCCCAAAACTGGGGAACAAAAGGGCGGTAGAAGCGAATTTATTGATGAGTATGAAAAAGTCGGTGACTATTTCATCCTAAATCGTCGGGAGATTCGCACCGAGACAGCAGGACAATTTTCTACTCAGGAATTTATCTTCTCTGACATTAAATTGTTGGAACCTGTTGCTGCTTAAGCTGTATTCTAAAATCGAAAAATTAGCGATCGCTCTTGAGTCAAAAGAAGCGATCGCTTTTATTTTTGGGCATTCCATGCGTAGGCGTAGCTCATCGTAGACATCGCTCAATCACGTTAAGATACTTAATTATGTGTTCCTAATCAAGCGATAATTTACTTATGAGTCAACTTGAAAACATTCAAGCTGAGTACGAAAAGTTTCCTGAAGCATTTGAGAGTGTAATCATTAGCACCGTGAGCGCCCAAGCAATACCCAATACTAGTTATGCTCCCTTTGTAATGGATGACTCCAAGAATATCTACATTTACGTCAGCGGTCTTTCGACTCATACCAAAAATATTTATGCGAATCCTCATGTTAGTGTCTTGTTTATCGAGGATGAAGCTAAGAGTAATCTAATTTTTGCGCGTCGTCGTTTGAGTTTTGATTGTACAGCAACTTTAATAGAGCGTGAAACTGACAAGTGGAATCAAATTGTTGAGCAATTTCAAGGGCGGTTTGGTCAAATTATTGAGGTTTTGCGCGGCTTGTCTGACTTTCGGATTTTCCAGCTAACTCCGAGTGAAGGCCGTTTTGTAGTTGGTTTTGGCGGAGCCTATCAAATCAGTGGTGATAACCTCCATCAACTTGTGCAAATCACAGGAGATGCCGACAAAAAGTAAGGGTAAATTATGAATAAGGCGTAGCCCATTCTGACTTCTGAATTCTGCTATATATTGATTCATCAAATGTTCTCCCGATTCTTGAACTATTCAGACAGATGTATTCTGACTGCTGAATTAGTTTGACTGTATGCAAATTAAACTAAACTAAACTTTTTAATTTTATGCTTCAGTTTCAACCTCCTGGCTTTGGACATAAAGTCATCCATACATCCTTGGGGGCAATGGTTTACTATACCCAAACGAATGCACCTTGGGCGATTGCTGATACTGAAGATTTACCCCCACTACTGTTTCTCCATAACTTTGGTGGTGGAGCGTCTGCTTATGAATGGTCTAAAGTTTACCCGGCTTTTGCCTCTAATTACCGCATTTTAGCCCCGGATTTAATCGGCTGGGGAGAATCGGCTCATCCAGTCCGGGATTATAAAATTAGGGATTATCTCAGCACGATCGCAGAGTTTATTATCCAAACTTGTCGCCAGCCAGTAACGGTGGTGGCCTCGTCTCTCACAGCCGCTTTTGCTATCCGCCTAGCGATCGTTCAACCCAATTTGTTCAAAGGATTGTTTTTGGTGTCCCCCTCTGGATTTGATGATTTTGGACAGGGTGCTGGACGCAGACTTCCGCTTTCGATAATCAATGCGCCTCTGTTGGACAGTTTTATTTACATCCTTGGTGCTGAAAATGAAATTGCAGTCCGAAATTTTTTACAAAGTTTTCTGTTTGCTAAGTCACAACGACTATCCCAAGAGACTGTACAGGCTTATTTAACCTCGGCACAACAACCTAATGCCAAGTTTGCTGCCTTGGCATTTTTACGGGGCGATCTTTACTTTGACCTGAGTTTATATATTAAGCAACTGACAATTCCCACGGTAATTTTTTGGGGAGAAAAGGCACAATTTACTAGCATCAAGCTAGGACAACGCTTGGCAAATTTAAATCCAAGAGCAATTCGAGATTTTTGTGCGATCGCAGATGCCGGAATATTACCTCATTTGGAAATACCAGAAGTTTTTATTGGTCTATTGCAGCGCTATCTTGGGTAACTGGGGACTGGGGACTGGGGATTGGGGATTGGGGACTGGGAAGACAAGGGGGATGAGGGAGACAAATGATAAATGACAAATGATAAATGACAAATAACAAATGACTACCTAGAAAGTAACTGCGCGTTTAATGCTTTAGTGATGCGATCGCCTGAAGCTTCTAAGTGAGCTAAGGTGTAAATATCAAGGCTTTGATCGTCTGGGTTTTCAGCCGCTCCAAGGGTGGGAATCCCATCAACGCGCTGCTCACCAAGTTGTTTGAGTCTGACATCAATGGCTTTTTGCAGTTGGCGCAATTCATACCAAGCCAATGTCCGACCATCTTCGGGTGTATTAGTAGTACCCAACATCATCTGGAGCAAAATATTTAGATATTCCCGTTGCAATGAACGGCGGATGCTAGAAATTGGCTTTGGTTCTCCTGGGGCGAAAACTTCTGTCCAGATGCCTGTTTGCAGAGTATCTAACAGTTCTGGAAGAGAAAGTGCTTCCCCAGGAAGAGTTTTTAATTCTATATCTTGTAAACGATTCAGGCGATCGCTGTCTAATAGCGATCGCAGTATGGAACTTTGAAAACTAAGAATGCGATCGTGAATTGGATAATCAAGGCGGTTATTAGGTGCAGAACTACCCCAGTGTTCCCAACGCGACGGTGCCAGTTGATTAAGCAATTCTGGTGAAAAGTTGAAAGCACCCTCCGCAAATACATACTTTTGTAATTTTGTCAATGCTTGGCGTTGTTTTAAAAGTGAAACTGGTACAAATGCCCAAGCAGCATCATCACTAGCATGGAGACGCCGAAACGATTGTCCACCAATGTATTTAGAAAGCAAGGAGGCGTTCCGAAAATAATATTTAAGTACTCTATTGAATTTCAGGCGCAGGTTGCTATAGCTTTCTCCTTTCGATAGATAACCCTTGTCTAGGCGCTGCCACATAAAACGAGCATTATCCATTTGCCACTGCGAATAAAGCAGCACATCACTACTCATATCCCAGACATTTGCCAAAGGATTGATGTCCCAGATATCCTCATCAGTTGCGTAAGATAATTCTGGTTGAGGTGACGCCAGTGCAATTTGGTCTAAAAAACTTTTTTCTGATTCTGGAATAGTTATCTCAAGTGCTGTTGATGGACATTTTTTATAACCATACTCAATTGCCCATTCGTCATAAGGCCCAACAACTCCAGGGAAATAGTCACCTTGCTTTACTCCCTGTGGTGCTATATTCACAGGTAAATAATCCATCACCGAACCGACTAAACCTTTAGTGTGAGTGATTTCTGTATTATTTAATTCTTCGGGCGCTAACATGGTGCTGCCATGAAAGTTGTGGCGCAAACCCAGAGTGTGTCCCACTTCGTGAGCGATGAGAGAACGCAAATATTGATGCACATATTCTTTCATCGTTTCACTACTGGGCGTAGTGTTAGGCAAAATTGACAACGCCAGCGCCCCCATAACTGCTTGATCTGATGATTCCATGCCATAGCAGAATTCAGAGGAGGAAAAGAAAGCAGGGGAAGAGAAAGTGGAGAATCTATCCAGGAATTTCCCCACGCCCTCGTGTCCTCTTGCTTTTTCTTGACATGGGTTTGTCTTCAGTGATGAATTTGCTTCCATCAGTGCGTGATATTCTTGCTGAATTAAACGCACCATATTGGCATCCACAATGATATCTGCATCCAATATTTCCCCTGTGAATGGGTTGACGCGCATCGGCCCTCTAGCAAAACCTGCATCCACAGAATTGAACCAGCGAATAGTGTTGTAATGTACATCTGCTGGCTGCCAATCAGCATCATCGGGCATCTGCTGCACTTCAATCGCATTTTCAAATCCGGCTTTTTCAAATGCTTTGTTCCACATCAAAACGCCTTCACGAATCGCATCGCGGTACTCTAGGGGCACAGCATTTTCAATCCAATACACAATTGGTTTTTTGGGTGGAGATAAGGCGGCGTTAGGGTCAGATGGTTCTAGATGCCAGCGATTGATGTAACGTACAAATGATTCATGAGGATTATTGTTAGAGAAATCTTGGAACGCAGTAATAAAATATCCCACTCTGTCATCGGCAAGTCTGGGAATATAACCATTGTTTTCTCTAAGTTGAGAAAAACTGTAGTGTACCTTCAGAGTGAGTGCCCTACTATCGGGTACGGTGACTAAATTTGATCCTTCTAATGATGAAAAACCGTAAATCGAATCAATCTCTACATTTTCTGGGAAGCTGTTAACATTGCCAAAATATGACTTGCGTGGGTCTAATCGGTAATCAGCCTGCAAAGAATATTTCAATAGGGGAGTTAATCCCGGAAAATCCTGCATTAGCAGTTCATTCAAGTTGATTAAAATATTTTTACTCTTTGGATCAATAGTAGCTATTTCGAGTGAATAAAGAACTGAATCGCTAAATGAACGAGCAAGCGATCGCTGTTCTGCTCTACTTTCTGTGCGGAATTTTACATTACGCAAAACAAAATGCAATCTATTATTTACTCGTCGGAAGTAGAAGATAAAATCAGAAAGAGGTAATCCACTATAAATCCCACTTTCTCCAACCCCTGATTCCAATGTCACTATAGCTAGGTAGTTTTTATTTAGTTGCTCTGGTTTAAGTTCTAAGTAAACTTTGCCCGAATCTTCACTACAATAAATTGTGAAGAGTCCTTCTCGTTTATCTATATTATTAAGAGTTCCATTAAATTGACAAAAATTTTCTTTTTTAATCTCAGCAAGATTATTATTAGAATTTGCTAAGTTTTCATCTCCTGGAAGTGTATTTAATTGCTGTACACCAATATTTGAAATATTTGAAATTTGGTTTGCTCCTGCATAATCAGTTGATAGGAACAAGCCATACAGTAATACTATAAAAATTGCTAATTTCGTTATCCAGTATTTCATCCTTTGGCTTTCCACCTGAAGCAGTTCTCGTGTTAAGGAAAAATGTGGATTAGTTTGTCGTCTGCAAGCCCTTCAAATATATAGGGATTACGATATAAATCCACTCATTCAGATAAACAACGCCTCTAGTACAGCACAGCAGATATACAACTAGCATTTTAATTAACCACACAAATTGCTTAAGCAACTTGTTAAAGGTAGGCAAACTTCCGCCACAGTGTACTAGCCTAAAAGTCATGTGACTATTGATTGTTATTAGTAGCTCTTGAGAAATTATCCATCAAGCATCTATGTCTGAAGATAGATAAGTTTTACAACTAAAGATATATGTTTTTTTTACTTCTATCTGTATTAAAAACCAAATGTAGCATTAAAAATGTATTTAGTGCTACATTTAGCAGTCATAGCAATCTCAAGCATGATTTATAAACAAAGAGCTAGCTTTCTAAGAACGCTATTATTAAGCAAATAAATCCTTTTTTCGGATTAATTGTGGAAATTTATTGTAATCTCAAGCGTTTTCTCACATCGTCAATTGGTTCTTCCCAATGGTCTTCAAAGCGGTCGCCCAATAGAAAATCAGCTTTCTTACCTAGTTCTCGCCCTTTCACCAGATTGGCGAAAATCGCTTTTATTTGTTGGGGAGCCAGGATAGGATAGAGCAATCTAGCCAACCACAAACCGATGTGAAGTGATTTGCTGTAGTTTTGTGTAGCAGCAAAAGCAAGTACACCAATTTCTCCGGCGTAGGTGGTGTCAAAATCAAGCAAGACATGAAAAATATCGTGGGTGACCAAATATCGCAGAGCAAATAGATTACTTTTGGCAATGTCTTCTAGTTCTGGGCTGATATTTAATGGTTTTAGTTGATTTGCTCGCATATGATTGGCATATTCTCGTCCAAAGGAACCTTGAGGATATTGGCTTAATTGGCTCAAATCAATTGTGGGATAATATCCTACTACTGGTTGAAGTTTAGAGGCGACTGTTGGAGAAACTTTAGCACCAAAAAAATCAGATTTAAGAATTGCAATATCACCCAAATTATCTGAGTTTCTATAAGCCAGAATTACTTTGATTGGTTGTAGTTTTTTGAGCATATCAACTTCTCACGAATGATTTAGGATTCCTAGAGTAAGTCGTCTCTTCCCCAGGATTGAAGAAGCGTTTGTTTTTCATTACTGATATATGTCTTTTGTTAGAAGGATAATTAGTTTTTTATAGTTAATCTTTATTTGTACTCCAAAAAGCAACCTATTTGGCATGATAAATTTGATTTCTAGGACGATTAGTCACATCAGTACCTTGCTTAAAGGACTTCAGATAAAAGGTTTTTTGGCTGTTGTCCTAGTTGGTTTTCTAATGCTGACGACGAATGCTGCTCCTGGGCAAAATAACACAGCCTTAAAGGAAAGAGTTCGTGAACAGATACAGCAAGATGATTCTCAAAGACCGAGAACAATCGGGGAGTGGAATAAAGAAGCTCGTGAAACGGAAGGTTCTCCTGGTGAACGACTTCAGAAGATTGGTGAAGAGTCAGCAGAAGCCTTTAAACAATTTGGCTCTGGGTACGTAGAGGGTGCTCAGAAAACTGCTCGTGATGTAGGGGATAGTGCAGCAGAAACAGGCAAAGATATCTCTAACCAAGTTCGACGCTAAAATATTGGCAGCGAGTGCTATAGCCATTTTCAATCCGGTGAAGTACAGGTATGCGAATAGACCTAACCCCCTTCCCGAAGCGGGAAGGGAGAACAATTCAAAACCTCTCTCCTTTTAGGAGAGAGGTTTGGAGAGAGGTCAAAATTGTACTTCACGCTTGTCGAGAACCGCTATAAGAACTTTTCGCCAATAAATGAGTAACACGTAAGCACACTGGTGTACAATCACCTAACCCCTCTAATACTTGAGTAACGCGCTTATCCTTCCCGATAAGAGATTGTAGCGTTTTTGAGTTGTATAAAATATACGTCTTTAGTAAGGGTGCACAGCTAGCTATGCACCCTTACTGCGTGTTGAATCGAAAAGATAATTACCTGAGAATCGTCACCGATAGCGTAACCACTACGGGGAAGCAAGCTACGCGTAAAGAAGCGCTAGCGAGTCTTGTCTGCGATGCACTGTTCGCATTCTAAGCTTAAAAGGGAATAGGGAAATCCCCGTAATTAAAAATTAGGGGATTTCTACAATGACGTATTTTTCTTGCGCTACGCGTCTTTAAAAAATATTTTTATTTCTTTTCATAAATAAATTTAATTGCTCTGTACGCTTGATCTTCAGGGCTAATTCTTCTACTGTTCCCCGTTTCCTGTTCCCCCGCCCCGAAGGAGCTTGGTCACAACCTTGTTATGTGCGTCTACAATGCAAAATCCAGATTAATACCAGATAAGAAATAACTTTCAGTAACACTGAATAAATCGGTATAAATAAAGTGAACTAAGCTAATTGTCATTCAAATTGCATCTTTGCGTTGCTGCATCCCCGTATCTTTTTAGCGATTGAACTATGCAACTTAAAAGTGCATCAGATTATTAGGGCTTGTGATTTTTTATTTGCTAGTAGTAAAAGTCTCTTGATGCAGCAGCCTCAGCGGATTTCCATTGAGGGAGGAAAAATGACAATCAATTATAGTTATATTTATTTATACCCACTCGTCTAATTGGAGCGAAAGATGCGAGTATATTTTTTTACCTATTGATTAGTAATTTAGGAGCAGTTAAGTAACTGTTGAATAACCGTTTGAAAACATGAAACAATGAGGATACAGCTAAGACGGTAAAGAAAAAAAACAGATAGATAATTAGCGATATGAAGCAATCTAAGAGCACGCGAAGACGAGGACTTATCCTAACGATCGCTGGGTTGAAGCGTTTACAGGCGTCGATTCTGACGATGGAAAAGGTACAAAATAATGGGCATCGCTTCACTCTAGAAGATTTAGGCGATCGCATGAATGTTTCTACCAAGACTCTAAACCGATTATGGTCATTGAATACAGGCGTGGATCAAAAAACCCTAAAATTATGCTTTAGCGCCTTTAACTTAGAATTACGCAGGGAAGACTATACAATTCTGAGTGAATCGAATCATACTGAAAACTCTCAAACTCTCTCACTGAGTTTAGACACAGAAGAACAAAAGTTATCTCCGTCTTTATCCTTAGATTCATTTGTTACTCAACACCATAACCTACTCGAAAATCTTTGGTCATACCCAGATGGCCCCGTAGCTTTAGATTCGCCCTTCTATGTCGAACGCCCCCCCATTGAGGAACTAGTCTATCGAGAAATAATTCAACCGGGCTGTGTGATCCGGATTCGAGCGCCAAGAGAGATGGGTAAAACTTCTCTAGTGGTGAGGCTGTTAGCCTTTGCCAAGATGCAAGGTTATCGCCCGGTGAATGTGAATTGCAACCAAATCGATTCAAGCTGTCTGACAGACTTAAACAAGCTTTTGCGTTCTCTTTGCTGGCAAATTGCAACAGAATTAGGCATTGATCCTAAGTTAGATGACAACTGGGATGAGGAAATAGGCTGTAAGTTAAGTTGCAGTGTATATTTGCAATCTTATTTGCTCAACCAGAGTAAAAGTCCAGTGGTTTTAGTCTTAAATGAGGTTGACCGCTTTTTTGAATATCCTGAAATTGCTCGAGAGTTTTTTGGTTTGTTGCGCTCTTGGTATGAGGAAGCACGACAAGATAACGACTTGCAGAAATTGAGGTTAGTGGTGGTTTACTCTACAGAAGTATATGTCTCTCTGGATATCAACCGCTCCCCATTTAATATCGGATTACCGATCCGTCTACCAGAATTTACTGAGT
This sequence comes from Nostoc edaphicum CCNP1411, assembly GCF_014023275.1. Taxonomy (NCBI): domain Bacteria; kingdom Bacillati; phylum Cyanobacteriota; class Cyanophyceae; order Nostocales; family Nostocaceae; genus Nostoc; species Nostoc edaphicum. The sequence continues at coordinate 1,537,563 of NZ_CP054698.1, read as the reverse complement.
ACCAAGTAAAATATTTAGCTCATCGACATGGGCTGGACTGGACTTCTAACAAGGAAGTTAAGCAACTAATGTCTCTCGTGGGGGGACATCCAGCGCTAATTCGGATTGCTTTGTATTATCTCTGCTGTCAAGGGATTACTTTAGAAGAACTGATACAGGATGCGATCGCTAACGGTGGTATCTATCGTTATCATTTATGGCGACACTGGGCAATTCTGCAAGAAAATCCCAGTTTGGTAAAGGCATATGTTGAAGTTGTGGCCGCAAAGCAAAGCATTTCTCTGAATCCCATTGACACTCATAAGCTCGAAAGCTTAGGGTTGATCACTTATGAAGGCGATCGCATCCTACCGCGTTGCGAACTCTACCGTGCTTACTTTAAAAAACAACTAGGCGTTGCTGAATTTGAATATAAATCATTGCAAAAACGTGCCTGAGAAAAAACTATCAGATACTCTTTTTCTCGCGCTCACCTTACTCCTACAATACAAGCAAGCTAGCAAGAGCGTCTCCGTAGCGCAGCTTTTCGTGGAGAAGGGAAGGAGAAGTTAGAGCGGCAACTTCCTCCGCTCAAACTTCTCTTGAGCGTGACCTTTTTAGAACGGATTGTTAAGTTATGAGGTGAAGTGTTTTGGTCTATAAGCCAGATAAAAAGCCTTTTTTAATCCTAAATTCTGACGATATCCATCTTTATTTTGCTCTAGTTTATGGCTGCTGATTTTGGTATTTCCAATGAAAAACAATTAATTAGCTGACCAATAAAGCTGATAATCCTCAATATGAAATTTTCCATTATTGGAAGACATTTTGAAAAAGAAGTAATAATCTCCTGGCTCCCAAATACTAAATTCTTGCTCTTGTTCTTGAACATTAGCTGTCGAACCACCATTAGGGATGGTCATGCTAGCAGTTTGTGTTCCGTTATATGCTCTCATCAGAAAAACTTCTAGCAGGCAGAAACCCTGTATTTCAGCCGAATAACGAATTTTAAAACGGATTTTTCCTCCATCCCGTAGGGTCTTTTTAATAGAGAACTTTTCGGTTTGAATGGGATTACCAGACAGATAAATGTCTTGACCTTGCGTTAACATATAGCTTTGCCTTTGATTGAGTGAACTCATGATTTTTCCTCAAATAAGAATAGAGTCTATTGAGATGATTGCATTGTTGTCTAATGTTTTTTACTGTCGCGTTTGTATTTTCTCGCCATCAGCAAGAAAACGCAATGACAGATAAGACAGTTAAGAAGACAGTTAAAAAATAAATTCTGATGGGTGAGCGCAATCTATAAAAATAGAGATTGAACAATCAGATATTTTAGGGTGATGGTAAAGTTACGCTGTTCTGCTGTTGCAATGAATGAGATAATTGCTTCACACGCCACAGCAACGATTAACACCAGCTGATAAAAATCACAGCCTTCCGAACTCTTGCAGGTTTTTCAAATCCAATTTAAAGTCTTCAACTTTAACTTGAAGTCCAGAGAGGTTTACTGTGGACTAGTACCGCAAGGCGGAATTAAAAATTAAAAATCAAAAATTAAAAATGAATACAGCATAAGGGTTTCGTTTATTTGGAATGATTGGTTTATTTTCGCCGTGTTGTACTAGTGGTCTGTCCCATTAGTTCTGAAGGGTTATAAAAGTTTGTAGTAAGGACTTTAGTCCTGGATTTTTAAGCACTTAAGTGCTTACTACAAACCTTGCAAAATTAATGGGACAGACCACTAGCATGTTCACTAACTATCTCGGTTGCAATATACTTCTGGCGTGGGTGATTAGGCTGATGAGGATAGAAGTAGTTAATAAGACCTGACGCAATCAAGGCGCGAATTATTTTTAGAAGATCACGATAATTGCGAGAGTTAGTAGTTATAAACTTTAGTCTGACTAAATTATTAGAGAACATGGACGGTGTAATGCTTGCTTTAGTAAAACTTGATATTCTTCATCCTCAACTCGATAGGCACCAAACCTCTCCAAGTGAGGATTCATCATTTGGGCATCAAAAAATACAAATTCTCTCTGACGCAATCTCTCCACCAACTTGACCATCGCTACCTTTGAACCTTCGGGAATGCGGTAAAACATCGACTCGCCAATAAAAGCCCCACCAATAACAATCCCTAAAATTCCCCCGGCTAGTTCGTCACCTTGCCAAGTTTCAAAACTATAAGCATAACCACTCTGGTAAAGTAGCCAGTAAATCTTTTCCAATTCTGGTGAAATCCAAGTTGTCTCTCTGTCTGCACACCCAGCCACCACAGCTTGGAAGTCCCGATTAATAGCCACGGTAAAGCGTTCTTGATTCAGAACACGCTGCAAAGACTTGGGGTAGCGAAACCGTTCATCCAAAGGAATCAAAGTTCGATCGCGACTTCCGTACCAACTCAGGCGATCGCGTTCATCAGCCATGAGAAAATAGCCTTGTGCATAGCCCTCAACAATAGCGGCGATATCATATTGCATAAATAAATATAAAAAAACACTAGAGAAACGCAATTTGATGTTAACAGTCAACCTCAGCGTTCCTCTGCGTTTCCCTCCGCGTCCCTCTGCGTTAAAAAAAATGACTCAACCAATTCCACCCATCACCCTACCACCCCCTGAAAATCCGTTGCTCGAAGGTGAATGGTTACGAGAACGCTTACAACGGTGGCTAGATACAGAATTTATCCCCGAAGCAGTAAACCAAAATATTGCCCAACGAGCCGCACAGATTTTTGTGCGTCAACGGATGGAAGGAGAAAATGACCTTGGTTCTCTGGTAATTGCCATTGTCACAGAGATGCAGTCCTATGATTTTTCCAATAGCTTCTACGGAGAGTTTGCGATCGCCAACGCCGTCAGCGATCTACTCTTAGAAAGTCTGGGAATTGATAAATGTTGTGGCCAATAATATTTTGTCATTTGTCCTTTGTCATTAGTCCTTTGTTATTTACCAATGACTAATGACTAATGACTCTTGACTACCAACTAGACTTAACAACTCCAGGCAAAAGACCTTCATGTGCCCATTCCCGCAGCACGTTCCGAGACAACCCAAAATCGCGGTAAACGCCTCTAGAACGACCAGTCAACCAACAACGATTACGGTGGCGGGTGGGCGCACTATTCCGGGGTAGCTGTTGAATCTTCCGGTGGATTTCCAGCTTATCCAGAGGAGATGCTGCACTTCTGAACTCTTCCAGAAGGGCTTCTCGCTTGTCAGCATACTTTTCTATCAACCTGGTGCGCTTTTTCTCGCGCTCAATCATGCTCTTTTTCGCCATATATTCTCTAACTTATTTAAAGACACCGTTCTCTATTCTACAGTCTCTCCATCAATTCCGGGGTTATACGTGTCGCTTACCCTATAACCACTGGCTTATTCACAGCAGGACATAAATCGGCAAGCTCACAAGAAATACAGACGGGAGAGCGGGCTTTACAAATAGCACGACCGTGATAAATCAGCCGAATTGACCAATTTTCCCAATCAGACTGAGGCAATAAACCCATTAAATCTTGCTCAATCCGAACGGGGTCTTTTGCTTCAGTTAAACCCAAACGTCCGCACAGGCGCTTGACGTGAGTATCTACTGTCACGCCAGCATTAATGCCATAAGCATGAGCTAGGACTACATTTGCTGTCTTCCGCGCCACACCTGGAAGCTTTAACAACTGTTCCATTTGGTTGGGAACAACAGAGTCAAATTCAGTCACAATCATCCGACAGGCGGCTTGAATGTTTTTGGCTTTATTGTGATAAAACCCAGTTGAGCGCACCAAACTTTCTAATTCTACTAAGTCAGCGATCGCTAAACTCTCAGCATCAGGAAACTTACCAAATAAAGCTGGTGTCACCTTATTCACTCGCTCATCAGTACACTGAGCCGAGAGAATGGTTGCTACCAACAGTTGTACTGGCGTTGAGTAGTTTAAAGAGCAAGTAGCATCTGGATAAAGACGCTTCAGACGAGCTAAAATTTCTAGCGATCGCTGCTTTTTAGATAATGATTTGCGGGTAATACTCACTGAAACAATCTTTGTACCCATTCCAATTGGCTAGTTAATTGGGTGGTTTCTTTGACTATCAGAAAAATTCCTAACCCTAAAAGTAGCACCAAACCTGTTTGCATTACACCTTCTTGAATACGGCTAGGCACAGGCTTACCACGCAAACCTTCAATCAGCAGAAAAGCGAGTTGTCCACCATCCAAAGCTGGCAAAGGTAAAATATTGATAATAGCCAAGTTAATGCTGATAATTGCGGCAAAAGACAACAGATTTACACTATTGTCCTCAGCTAACTTTGCACCTATTTTGACAATATTAACTGGCCCAGAAACTTGTCCAGCAGTTTGTTGAAAGTTGGTAATCAACTGGCCAAAACCGCTGAGTGTACCAACAAATAATTGTTGAAATCTGTTAGCAGCAATGCCGAAAATTTCAAAAGGACTATTAGGGCGGCGATAAGTTGCTGTAGCATTTGGACTAAGTGCCACACCAACTACACCTTTGCCATCGGCTCCTAGTTTTGGTGTTAATTTCAGGGTTTGTTGTTGGTTTTCACGCAGAATTTTCAGTTCGATTTGCTGATTGGGATGAGTTTGAATCTCTTTTGTCAGCAAAGGAGTTGACTGATCAGAAGCCGGGAGTTCCTGACCGTTCACAGCCAGAATAATATCTCCTTCCCGAATTCCTGCTTGATAGGCAACAGATTCTTGATTAACAGGCTGTACAAGAACACCAGCTTGATAGTTTAATTCCTTGGGAATACCAACGATACCCAATTGCAGAGCCAACACTAAGTAGGCAAATATTAAATTTGCGATCACTCCGGCACTGATAACGATCGCCCGATCTAAAACTGGACGGTTACGCAGCAGATTTGGGTCATTGGGTGGAACATCGCTATCGGGGTCATCATCGGGAAAGCCCACAAAGCCGCCCAAAGGAAAGGCGCGGACAGCATATTCGGTTTGTGAACCTTGGTACTTTAAAAGAACTGGGCCAAAACCCAAAGAAAAACGATTAACCAGAATGCCTTGAGAACGGGCTGCAACAAAATGTCCCAACTCGTGTACCAAGATCAAAACAGCCAAGACTGCGATCGCTGCTAAAACTGACATAGAGCAAATTAGTGAAAATATTAAGCTATAGTTATCTCCATTCTAATTGGGCATTGAGTATTGGGTATTGGGTATTAGTCATTGGTCATTGGTAAATAACAAAGGACAAATGACTAATGACAAACTATAAAACTTCACGTCCCAAGTAAGGTTGCAACACTTCTGGTATCCTTACCGTCCCATCAGATTGTTGATAATTCTCCAAAATTGCTGCCATCGTCCTTCCCACAGCCAAACCGGAACCGTTGAGGGTATGTACGAACTGAGTTCCTTTCTTCCCCGCCTCTTTGAAGCGAATATCAGCCCGTCGCGCCTGAAAATCTATAGTATTAGAACAGCTAGAAATTTCGCGGTATTTGCCAGAAGAAGGCAACCAAACCTCTAAATCATAAGTTTTGGTAGAGGCAAATCCCAAATCCCCAGTACTTAAATTTACTACTCGGTAAGGCAACTGCAATGCCTGTAAAATTGCTTCTGCATTCCCCACCAATTTCTCTAACTCATCAAAAGACGTACTGGGTTCGACAAATTTCACCATTTCCACCTTATTAAATTGATGGAGGCGAATTAATCCCCGCATATCGCGCCCATAACTACCAGCTTCACGGCGAAAACAGGGAGTAAAGGCACAGTGGTAAATAGGTAAATCTTCAGCAGCTAGAATTTCACCACGGTAGAGATTTGTAACTGGAACTTCAGCTGTCGGAATCAGCCATAAGTCATCATCAGCACATTTAAAGCTTTCTTCCGCAAACTTGGGTAACTGACCGGTCGCCGTCAAAGACTCAGTATTCACTAACAGCGGCGGGCTGACTTCGACATACCCAGCTTGAGTATGGAGACTGAGCATAAATTGAATTAATGCCCTCTCCAATGCTGCACCAGCGCCTATCAATGTCACAAAGCGACTTTGGGCAACTTTTACAGCTCGTTCAACATTGAGAATACCAAGCTTTTCGCCAATTTCCCAGTGAGGAAGAATATTCGCATTTTGGGGAATATACTCATCACCCCAACGGCGCACCTCTACGTTATCTTCTTCATTCTTACCAAGGGGTGTAGAGTCGCTTGGCAAGTTGGGAAGTGCCAACACAAGTTGTGCAATTTCAGCTTTGAGTTCTTTTTCTTGGGGTTCCAGTTGGCTCAACGTAGCTTTGACAGAGTTCCCTTCATCCCGCAAGGCTTGAATTTCTGGGTCTTGAGGATCGATCCCAGATTTAATCTTCTGCCCGACAATTTTACCGATTTCGTTGCTACGGGCTTGGAGTTGACTACGCGTCCCTTCAAGCTCCCGTTGTTGCCGATCTAACTGTAAAATCGGTTCAATGTCGTATTTACCACTACGACTATTCAATCGTTCTTGAACTAATTGCGGATTTTCCCGTATTTGCTTGATATCCAGCACAGATTTTTCTCAGTTTTTAACCTATTATCTACCTGCCAACACATCAGCATATACTGATTTTGAAAGAAGTCAAAAGAATTACTTGATTTTGACTTTTACTTTTCTGCCGACTCCTCTTTCTAAGGTCGGTTAATGCGATTCAGTAACCAAAGCGATGCCACAAGCCCTGCAAAATGCGCTGAGACAGTGTTGGTGTTTGCCTGTACAACAAGCATATCTAAACCGCTAATAATTCGGGTAGGGTCAAAAAATTGGGTAGTTATAGCTTGAGGAGATATGGATCTTGCTACCAGTGTTCCAACGATCGCTTGCGCCCCTAAAAGAGTCACCAACGTTCCCCCTAAATTCACCCACAACCCTAAGCGTAATACTTGCACAGTCTCACTTTTCCGAGGGCGGTTGCTGGGATTGGAAGATTCCAATTGCTTACCAATTCTGGTGTAACGGTAAGCTAAATAAATGCCCCCACCCAAAACAACCAATCCACAAATTGCTAAAAATACGCCAAAGCCAGTCCCAGGATTATTACTAGGACTGCCAGTTCTTTGATTAAAGATGGCGAACAGCAACACAATTATGCTAGAAACAACGCCTAGTACTAGCTGAATCCAAAAACTAATCCAACCTGTAAGGCGAAAAGTTTGGGCAATAGCCCGGAGAGTTGAGGAAGATGATGGGGCATCGGGAGTTTGTGACATAGTTCACCAATGTGCTGGGCGCTTGATTAAAGGACACGGGGACGGGGGGATACGGAGACACGGAGAGTTATTTCCCCTCACCCCCGCGTTTCCCCATCTTCTTTCTGACTTTTTATGCTATCTGGAAAACCTCTTTCTAAATCTCTTCCTTCTAGGAAACATACTTTGAATTTTCCCCTTCCCAATGCGGGAAGGGGTTTAGGGTATTAGGTTAATCGTTAGCTTTTCCATATAACGTGAAAAGTCAGGTCTTCCCCCCGCCTTTAGGTCTTCTTTGATCAATTTACTATCACGCTTGCCAAATGACACAAGAGATTCTCTTGTTGAAGAAATTAGTAATGGTTACTGCTTAAGTGTTTCCACTGCCGTAGCAGCTTTAACCCAGACGTTTCCCTTAGCGCAAGCTTTTAGAATTCGCATTGGGAAAATCACTGTAAAACAAAGTGTTTATTAACTTTTACAGACAAAATAGCATTTTACCTGTAAAATTTCTTCGATGGCATTTTATTGCTTAAGCGGTTCTAACTAGTTCGGCATCACTTGACACCAAGATAGTGACTTTACCACTGTCTGTTCGCTCCTCACCACACCGTATCGAGCTTGGGTAGGAATACATTATTTTCTGCCCCTAAAACTCGCAAACTCTTCCCACAACTTCACAGGCGTGGGTGATTATTTGGTGTTTACGCAATGGATATCTAGTCTAAGTAGCTTTATCTGTATTACTCGCTTGGTAGTAGCACTGTATACTGACTACAAGGATTGTAGACCTTACCCTAAGGCATTTTTTTAGCCATTCACTAACCATGAAACTTGAGGATATATATCAATTCTTTGAAAATCCTCCGCCAACTTACCTTTGTCAAGAACTAGCAGTTTGTTACATCCTGTCTGTTTTATTACAAGGTGAATCCTACGGAACCGAGTTGATCGAGCAATTAGAAACTGAATATCCCATCTACCGACTTTCAGATACCGTACTTTACAGTGCAATAAAATTTCTGGAAGATCAAGGGGCAATCACTGGATATTGGAAGAAACTCGAAGGACGGGGACGCCCCAGGCGTATGTACCAAGTTTCTCCCGAATGGCAAGTTCAAGGTCAGGATTTAGCTTTTCTTTGGCAAGACTACATCAATAGGAGGACAAAGTAATCCGATTTTGGATGTTGGATTTTGGATTTTGGATTGTGGAAGAGTCCCTAATAATTGCTTTTTGGCGCTCCATTTCTCGCAATCATTGTTCAAACTGGTATAACGAATAATTGATAATGAATAAGTCTCCTCCAGTCAAACACTAACAATTAGTTATGGATACTGCTATTCTGCCATCTACGTTCCTGTTAACCTTGTTGTTATCCGTTGGGCTGTTTTTCTTTATTCGTGCCTCGACTAAAGACCGCATAGAAACAGCGCAACTGGTATCTGAGCAAGACGAAGCTGTTTTAATGTCTCAATTAAAAGAGTATTTTCGCTCGCGGTCTTACCGAGTGGCAGCGGTAGACCGAGAACAAAACAAGGTGACTTTTGAAGGTAATGTTCGCCCTAGCTGGTTCTTAGCTATATTTCTAACTTTACTGGCAGCTATTGGGATTGTTTGTCTATCTTTGGTGGTATACCTGCTTTTTCCTGGCCTGAGTACCATTGTTCTGGCTATGGTACTGCTGTCGCCTTTAAGTGGTCTATTTTATTGGAAAAAATCTGAAAGACTTGAGAAGGTTTCGCTCAAAGTAGAAACAACTCAGAGCGAACAAACCTCCTCAAGTAAGATAACCGTAGTTGCCCATCGAGATGAACTCAGTGAGTTACAGAGGACTCTACAGCTAAAGCCTGGGATATAATTGTTGATTTTTGTGACCATCTTTTAACTATGATATGCAGACTTCTGACCTGACCTACTCTTTAGGCAATGGAAAGTAGGAAGGAGGAAATTAAGACCACTGCTTTGTCAGTTTTCCCCACGACACAAGTTGTGGGGAAAAAATTTAAATTAATTAACTTAAATTCATTGACAGAGCTTGCCTAGCAATCTACGGCATAGAGCGCAACTTCACGAGCGCTTTTAAACGCGCTTGGCTCTATACCTACTCCCTTCTTTCTGCATCATCAAAATAGTATCAACCCATGCAATCTAGCGTGGCTTGAGACAAGTTTACTTTCCAACTACCTGGACTAGACTTACTGGCAAATCAGCTACAAACTAAAAAAAAATTAAATTTTGCATAAACTTAGCAATTTTGCCAGTTAATGATAGTCAGGAGCCACACTCAATGCTTAAGATGACCATCTATGGTTCACCGACTAGCTAAAGCAAGAGGTTCTTGACCTGGCGAAGGTTCTAACACCCTCAAGCTAGGAAACAAGAAATGGTTTTCCTCTACGTATTGAGCACCAAACAGTCCCTTTTCTGCCCAGAAATAACGATCTGTGGTGTGTTCATTTCGCTTTACGAGTAGCAATGCCGGTGGCAAAATCCCTTCAGCTTGAATGAATCTTCTCGCTGCTGTCACAGGCTTTTCTTCGCCACTTTCGATGCTATATTGAGGCACATGTTCCAAAATTCGCCGTCCTTCCTGACGACGACGACTCTTCCTTTTGCGTCTCCTTGCCAATCTATTGTCCTCCTCTTTCAAGCTATAGATTGTAGTGATAGCTACAAAATCCGTCGTCATTATATAGGTTCTAGTTCAAAATATCAATACTTTTTAACCTTTTCATGTAAGAAAGTTAATATCTTTGAAAATAGATAAAACAAAACCACCTAAAGATATAATCCCCTGGTACAAACCATCTCTGAGAAAATTTTAGTTAAGCTTTATTAAATGAGTGAGGTAAAAATTAAGTATCCTCTCTTACATCATGCCTCAAAATCTGTAATCTTGAGCAAGAGCTAAAAAATGTTAATGTCTGCCAGTTCCGATTTTCTTGCTCTGTGTCGAGAGCAAATAGCGCTACTAACCCAAGGGCTGGGAGCAACTTTAAGTATTGTGTACCTAACACAAGAATTGGTAGAGACTCCTTCAGGCGATGCAAAACTTATTCCTGTGGTAATTTACCCGGAAACAGCATTATTACCGCCAGGGGAGGTAACTGCTGAGGCGACAGCACACAAGCAGCTTCAAGTTGGAAATGTGTTTGTATTACCCAATGATCAGAGAAAATTATTGACAGCAGGATCAGGATCTCCAACCTCATCACAGGGTTCGGAGATACCAGATGCATCTCAACCCCATCTCAAAGAGGAATACCTATTTAGTGGAAACCAAATTGTTTTACCTCTAATTTATGAGGGTGTGATGATGGGCTTACTGGTGACAAGTAGGCAAGACCGGGCATGGAATGAAAACGAGGAAAGTCAGATTCAACGAATAGCTCAAACATTAGCGATCGCTTGTATTTTAGATCAACGACGAGCATGGTTTGAGCAGCAGTTGCATGAGCAACAAATTCTCCAAGAAAAACAGCGGGATTTATTAGATAACCTTTTGCATCAGTTTCGTAATCCATTAACGGCGTTGCGGACTTTTGGAAAACTGCTATTGAAAAGACTACGACCAGCAGATGCCAACCGGGATGTAGCAAATAGTATTGTGCGCGAAAGCGATCGCCTGCAAGAATTACTGCAACAATTTGAGCAAGTAATTGACTTGACAGAGGCAGATTTAGCACCACTACATCTTGCAGAAGATGAAGTATTTGTAGAAGCAACTATCCAAAAAGACGCTAAACCACCGTTATTATTGCCAGGAACGGGAGATAAAGCAGTTGACTGCTCGTTAACAGATATATTAGAACCATTATTAATATCAGCCAAAGCGATCGCTCAAGAGCGAAAGCTAAAACTAATCACTGAAATTCAACAGAATTCATCTCTAGTACGTGCCAACGTCAAAGCATTACGAGAAGTATTAACTAACATCATCGATAATGCTTTGAAATACACTCCTACTGGTGGCAAAATTTTGATTCAGGCGGGGCAAGAAAAAGCTAATTTTCAAGGAATTATTATCAGTGACAACGGGCCTGGGATTCCACCCGAAGATTTAGAACATCTTGGAGAACGTCATTATCGGGGTGTACAAGCGCAAACAGAAATCCCCGGCACAGGTTTGGGGTTAGCGATCGCTAAACAATTAATAGAGCAAATGCAGGGCGAAATCGAGGTTTTCAGCCCTGCAATCAACTCTAAGCTAACTTCACCCGATGCGCCGGGGACTACATTTATTATTTGGTTGCCGGAAGTTTAAAATTTGTCCTTTGTCCTTTGTCCTTTGTAAAGACTAATGACTAATGACCAATGACCAATGACTATCTTACTGAAACCAACAAGTTCTGATTGATTGTCATTTGTAAATCGGTATCTGGGTCAATTGCTACTAAGTCAACGCTATTTCTGCCGAAGAACAGACCAATCAATGCACCGATACCAGCGCCACCCAAGACTTCTTCTGTGGCAATGGCGCGATCGCCTGTGACAGCAGATACCGCAGCAGCTGCACCTGCGCCCAATACGGTATTTCTGATAATTGCACCAGTACTAGTACCTTTGTTGACGGTTTCAGTTTTGGTAATCACGTCAGAACTAGCGTTAAGTTGATACTCTTGACCACTGGCCAAAACTAGTTTCTCGGCAATGAATTGAGAACCGCCTGTAGCAGGTCTGAGTTGACCAATAACTTGACTACCAGCAGGAATCACTACAGATCCGTCTTGCGTAACTACGTTTTGGGATACTGTCAATGTCAAAGGCGCTGTTTCGTCCTTTGTAACCAGAATTTTTTCTGCCTTGTCATACTTCACAGGAATAGCAGTCCCTTGAGGAATTGTGACTGATACAGGTGTTGGGGTAGTAGACCCAAGTGCCACAACATAAGGCGAGTTAATAGCTGAGGCTTGATTAGAGCTAACTAATGCTTGGTAGATAAAAGCTGCTACCTGAGCGCGAGTGGCGGTTGCAGTTGGATTCAGGAAGTTCACATTAGGATAGTTGACCACAATTTGCTTTTCAGTTGCAGCTGCGATCGGGCTACGGGCATAGCTAGCGATGTTAGAGGCATCGTTGAAGTATTGCAGAGTGCTTTCAGTATTACTGCTGGGACTATATTCCAGACCGTTCGCAAGGGAAACCAAAACTTGTTGACGGGGAATAGCCTGGTTAGGCTCAAAGCGATTTCCAGGATAACCTGACAAGAAACCAATGGTATAAGCTTGCTGAATTGCACTGGATGCCCAATAGTTACTAGGCACATCAGCAAAATTGATTGCTTGCCGTTGCGGTGCTTTTTGGAAAGCTTTGTTGACCATAGCGGCAAATTGAGCGCGTGTTACCGCTTCTTCAGGGCGGAAGGTGCCATCAGGAAATCCAGCAATTACGCCTCGCTGAGACAATTGTTGAATAAATTGTGCTGCCCAATAGTTAGATGAAACATCAGCAAAAGTAGTTTGAGCAAAAGAAGGTGCAGCTGTAATGAAGGGCGCTACAGTACCAACTGTGACGCTTAAAGCCATGAATGCAGCTGTTTTAGATTGCCAACGATTTAAGTTAAACATAATGTTTTACTCCAGTTCAATTTAATTTTTTACTTGTTAATTAACTAGACATTTACGAAAGTATAAGGTTCCCAATTTTCTCTGCTTTTTGTAAAAACCATTACCTTAGTCATACAGTCATAATCAAGAAGTCTCTATCAAACGAAGTAGGTAATAGAAGTAGTAGTCTGTCAAGTTTAAAATGAGGAGTAAACAAGTTCGTAGTAAGGACTTCAGTCCTCATTTTCTAAGCACTAAAGTGCTTACTACAAACCCACAAAATAGCTTGAAAAACTAGTAGTGTAATCACCTTATTAACTCTGAACACAATTAAAACAGTGTTCTAATAAATATCAGTACTGAGTAAGACGATACAGAGATAGAATAGTTGCTGATAAATAGATTTTTTATGGTTAAAAGTGAAAGCGATCGCACACTATAGTTAAAGTGGCGATCGCATATAAGGAATGATTAAATTCACAACTTGAATGAAGTTAAATCTAGTAACGAGATGGTGGTACTAAATTCAAGTTAGAATTCAGTGTGAGCCTTAAATCCTGTGCAGGTCTGAGGACAAAAGCATTTCCTTCTTTTTTCCGCAACAGGACACTCGCACCTGCACCCGCAGCTCCACCGAGAACAGGTTTTAAATCGTCAACTCTGCGGTTCCCAGTAATTAGTGAACCTAAAAGACCAGCACCCGCACCAATAGCTGCATCAGTTAAAACCTGACCTGTGCTAGGCCCCTGTGAAACTTTTTGAGTTGTGGTATATGTGCGAGAAGTTGCATTAATCGACTGACGCTGACCATTAGAAAATTCTAATTCTTGAGCGACAAACCGCACACCTTTTCCTTGGTTATCATCATCTCTTGTATCTCTGGAATAACTATCTAAGTCAACAGATTCTAGCCGTCCATTTACTTTAGTACCAGCAGGAATCAAGACGTTTCTATTTCTGTCGATAATGTCGTTCGCTATCCTCAAGGTTAGAGACTTACTTTCGCCAGGAGCAATAGTGATTGTTTCTTTTTCGTAGGTGACAGGTAAAGCAACACCAGAAGGAATAGTAACGTTTCCATATTGTCCAATTCTGTCTTGCCCAATTCTGTATTGTGCATTAGCAGGAGCCAAGCTCAATAGAGGGCTAATGACGCTTGTAGTAACTGCCATTGCCATAAGTGCAGCAGTTCCAGATTTCCATTGATGTAGGCGAGTCATAAGAGGGTTGTCCTTTGTGTATGTGATGTATTTAATGACGAGGATTCACTGAGTTTGTTTCTGACTGTTTTTGAACCTGTCTATAGGCGTATTCCGCAGATAAAAGTACTTATATATGATCGTAAGTCTGTGCGATCGCAATCGCTCCTCAGAATTTGTCTTCTGCTAATGTGTGTTACTAAAATCAAAAGCAAGACACTCATAAGACGTAAAATGAGTATCATTTTGTTCCCAAATGCTGTTTTATTACTTATGTTCACATATCTAAGCCATTGAATAGAGGGGAATGGTCTGACTGTGAACTCTTACTTCTATTGTAGATTAATTTGCTAGGACTTGGAAAATATTATCGCTTTCTTTTAGAAATGCTAAAGTCAATTTATAGAGTAATTCCTAATGTCAGCAAGTGAAGTGCAATACTTGATTATTAACGCACTTATTACTCTCGGTTTACTTGGTAATAGGTTCTATGATGAAGATAGTGGCAATTGGTACATAAAGATACCAGCCCAGTCTTACCGCTACGGTTTTACAAAAGGGTGATATTGTTCCGATTAGTTGGGACTTGTAATTATGGCAAATTGGACTGAAAAGCAAAAACAAAAGTATGCTAGGTTCCAAGAAATTTTAGAAATTGGGAAACAGCGTTATGTGGATGCTGGTGGTAATCCTCAACGTTATCGAGTAGGTTTCAAAGGTCAAGATTACTTGACAGATGAAGAGAGAAAAGAAGCTACCAAAATCATGCGGCAAATGTTTGGTATTTCCATCACAAATGGTTATGTCTATTGTCAAGGGTCTTCTTGGCAGTTGCCTGAGAATTCGCTATTAGGTAAAAAGCAAGTCTAATAACAACAGATATAGCAGTCCTAAATCATTCGTGAACAATAAGATCCCCGACTTCTTTGAGAAGTCGGGGATCTGAATTTATCGATTTTCACAACTCATTTAGGTTCGCTATAGGTAACTATTATAACCAATTATTGACCTGTGGTACTGAAAGATAATGGGTATTTAAGATTGCTGCTGACGCTGTTTAATCTCTGCGATCGTTAATAGCAAAGTATCTTCTATTTGCTGCCAGTACATATATTGGATTGTTGATACCTCGGTCAAGGTCAAGCGATCGCAACTAGCCAACTAAAATTATGTTTTGGCAACTAGAATTCGGACAATCATACAATCGAAACCCGCCAGCGCGGGTTTTAATTTTTTAGAATTATCCACAAAAAGCGATCGGTTAAGAGAATTCTCAACTGGCCCAATATAGTTTGGTTAAGATTTTGCGATGAAAATTCTAGAGCGCAAAGACGCCATAAATCGCCGTCTCTACAATAATCAGTCTAATAAATAACGATAAGCTTCCAGGAGAGTCTCATTTTTCTCCGAATATAGTAAAACTTCTTCATTCAACAAGAAAAATTCACTCATCATATTGTTAATTTTTGTAAAATTGGTGTATTCAAGACTAGAAACCTGATATCTAGATAGCTAAACTAACAAACAGTGCATCTGTACTGTTAATTATTAAAAGTAGATGTGGCGCTATAGCGTGAATGATCCCAGTACAACTTATCCTCAAAAACTTTCTTAGTTACCGTGATGCAACTTTAGATTTTGGCGGTTTGCATACGGCTTGTATTTGTGGTTCCAATGGTGCGGGTAAATCTTCTCTTTTAGAAGCAATCACTTGGGCGATTTGGGGTGAAAGCCGTGCCACCGTTGAAGATGATGTCATCTATTCTGGTGCTAAAGAAGTTCGGGTTGATTTTACTTTTCAAAGTAACCAGCAAAAATATCGGGTGATTCGTACCCGAATTCGGGGAGGTACTAGCGTCCTCGAATTTCAAATAGAAATACCATCTGGGTTTCGCTCACTCACTGGCAAAGGGGTAAGAGCAACCCAAGATTTGATTTTAGAACATATCAAGCTCGATTATGATACTTTTATTAATTCTGCCTACTTACGTCAAGGTCGTGCAGATGAATTTATGCTCAAGCGTCCCACGGAACGCAAAGAAATTTTAGCGGAGTTGTTAAAACTCAATCAGTATGATGATTTGGAAGAACGTGCTAAGGAATCTTCTCGTCAGTTCAAAGCACAGGCAGTAGAGTTAGAGCGTTCTTTGGAGTCGATAAAAACTCAGCTGCAACAACGTGAGACAACTCAAGCGCAAAGAGTGGAGTTAGAAGCCGAACTTAACCAACTGCAACAGGTACAGGCTTTTGATAATATTCAATTACAAAGTTTGCAAGTTGTCCAGCACCAGCGCCAAAGTTGGGAACAACAACTCAATTTTGTAAAGCAGCAATACCAAAATCTTACCCAAGATTGCGATCGCCTCCAACAAGAACAATCAGCTATTGGCTCTCAGCTATCAGATTTAGAACAAATATTACACCAAGAAGCTGAGATTAAAGCTGGATACGCCCAATATCAAAGTCTCCAATCTCAAGAAGAAGCTTTTGCTGTCAAATTTGAAGAATACACCCGCGCCCAACAGAATCGCCAACAAAAGCAACAACAGCTTACTAAACAAATTCACGAAATTGAACGGCAACTGCAACAAGCCCAAGCGCAGTTAGAAGCTTTGCAGCAACAAGAGCGAGATATTCAGCAAACTCTGACTAAATCAGGTGAAGTAGAAGCTGCTTTGTCACAACTAGCCGCAGCCCGTCACCATGTTGCTCGTCTAGATCAACTGCAAATGCAAGTTACTCCGTTGTTGCAACAACGAGCAACTTTACAAAGCCAACTCGATCGCACTCATGCTGGTTTAGTAGCGCGACTCGAACAACTCCAAAGTACTGAGAATCAATTGCAACGCCAGCACCGCCGCCAACCGCAACTGCAACAAGCGGTAATGGATGTGGCAATCCAAATTGAGGAACTGGATAAAAAGCGGGTTTATCTGCAACGAGTCCAAGAAAAAGGGCAAGAAAGGCGGCACTTTATCGAACGTTTGCAAGCTCATCAACGGGACTATGAAAAACTACTGGGAGAATTAGAGCAGAAATTGCAAATGCTCCAAAATCCTGAAGCACTTTGTCCATTATGTGAGCGTCCTTTAGACGAACATCACTGGAGTCGGGTAGTGGAAAAAACCCAGGCTGAGTTGGAGGATACTCAAGGGCAGTTTTGGGTAGTGCGAGAACAAATGGCTGTGTCTGACCGAGAAATTCAAGTACTTAGGCAGGAATATCGGGAAATTTCCCAACAGTTGGCGGGCTACGATGGTTTACGCGAACAGCGGGGACAGTTGGCAGCACAGTTAGAAGCTACAACCGATGTGCAACAACAGTTACAGCAAATTGCTGCCGAAAAACAGCATTTAGAGCGATCGCTCCAAGCTGGTGATTACGCTCCTGATAAACAAGCCGAACTCCGGCAGCTAGACCAATATCTCCAACAAGCTAATTATAATGAACAAGACCATGCCCTCGCCCGGAGCGAAGTTGAGCGGTGGCGATGGGCAGAAATTAAACAAGGGCAGATTAAAGATGCAACTAAGCGACAAGCGCAACTATTAGCCCGAAAACCAGAACTCCAGGCTCAAATTGCCCAATTACAAACCAGAATCCAGCAGGATCAGACTGATTCTGAATGTGCTAAACAAATCGCGGCTCTTGAGCGTCACATTACCGAAATTGGCTATAGTTCCGAGCAGCACAACAATCTGCGTATGGCTGTAAAGAAAGCTCAATCTTGGCATTTACGATATCAACAACTACTATCAGCCCAGCAACAGTATCCGCAACTCCAGACGAGATTGCAAGAGTTAGAGGACTCCAAAAGTGCCAGATTGACAGAGCGGCAAAAGCTGGGCGGACAAATCGAAAGCATTATCCAGCAACTACAAGCAACAGCTAACCCATCTGCACAAATTCAAGCTCTAGAGCAGCAGTTAGCAATCCGCAGACGGCAACTCGATGAGCAAATTGCCAAGTTAGGGCGTTTAGAACAGCTGGCGCATCAACTGGAAACGCTGCAAATTCAGTATGAACAACAGCAGCAGCAATTACAATCTTGCAAACAGGAATATCGTGTTTATCAGGAATTAGCGCAAGCTTTTGGTAAAAATGGCATCCAAGCACTGATGATTGAGAATGTGTTACCGCAACTGGAAGCTGAAACAAATCAACTACTTTCGCGGCTGAGTGGGAATCAGTTTCATGTACAATTTATTACTCAAAAAGCTGGACGAAGTGCTAAATCAACCAAGAAAAATGCCAAGTTAATAGACACCCTAGATATTTTAATCGCCGATTCTAGAGGAACGCGATCTTATGAAACTTACTCTGGTGGGGAAGCCTTTAGAATTAACTTTGCCATCCGTTTGGCTTTGGCGAAATTATTAGCGCAACGGGCGGGGGCGGCGTTGCAATTGTTGATTGTGGATGAGGGTTTTGGTACCCAGGATGCCGAAGGATGCGATCGCTTGATTGCAGCGATTAATGCGATCGCCTCCGATTTTGCCTGTATCCTCACTGTCACTCATATGCCCCATCTCAAAGAAGCTTTCCAAGCCAGGATTGAAGTAAATAAAACTCAGGAAGGTTCGCAGTTGAGTTTGTCAATTTAACAGGAAGAATTCAGGAGTCAGGAGTCAGAATTCAGAATTTAATTCTATGCGACAGATATATGAATAAACGGTAGAATACCACATAAATTGAAAATTTGCTGCTGCTTCTATGTGGCAGTTACGAATACCCCATGCTCTTGATTCTGATTTCTGAATTCTTCTTTAATTAAATTTTACCCGTGCATCCAGACCTAATGAGCGAAGCTTTTTTGATAGGGTTTCTGCTTGAGCGCGATCGCTAAATGCCCCAGCATTCACATAATCCCCTAAACTGGATTGCTCCGCGGTAGCATTGGGTATATATTGTTGTACTTTACTCAGAGTATCATTATTGGAAATTGGAATTATTACTCTGTAAGGATTGTTAGCAACTAATGTGTTGCCATTGATAACAGGCACTACGTTATTAGTGGGAGGTAAATAGCGAGTTTGAGGTGCTACATAGTCATTAGTAGGAGATAAATAACTATTAGTCTCAGCATAATCGCCCCCAGTCGAGTTATTCAACCCTAATGCTTGCCAAGTTTGCCAATCTACATTTCCAGTCGAATTAATTCGAGAAGATTGCTGGAATGCAATCACCGATTCTCTGGTGTAATCGTTGAAAAAGCCATCAGGATTAGTATTAGAGAAACCCAACTGCCACAAACGCTCTTGAACTAATCTGACATTCTCTCCCTGATCGCCTACAGTCAAATAACTTCTGGCTGGTTGTTGAGTAGGATATCCACTAGTCGAGGCTCTACGTACTGCCTCCAAAACTTGGGCATTGGCGATGCCATCAACAGGTAAGCGATAATTTCGCTGAAATTGGATGACAGCTTCCCTAGTCATTGGGCCAATATTCCCAGTGGGATTAGTATTAAAAAAACCTAGCTGCTGCAAACGTACTTGGAGTTCTCTCACCTGCTGAGTCGAGAGACTTGATCTAGCTGTACTTGGAGAGGAACCCAGTAGTGCGTTCCAAGTTTGTCGATTCACAATCCCATTAGCAGATATGCGATAACTTCGCTGGAATGCAATTACAGCATCTTTAGTAATTTGTCCAAAATTCCCAGTGGGATTAGCATTAAAGTAGCCTAACTGCCGTAAACGCTGTTGCAACCTTGTAACTGCTGCACCAGTGTTGCCTTGAGAGAGAGTAGGGTATTGACCAACTGCACCACTAGTACTCCTGCTAGAAGCTCTACTCTGACAGGCTCGTTGCAAGGCTTGTTGAGTATTAATACCCACAACTCCATCAGCAGGTAGCCTATTGGCTTGTTGGAATTTAATGACAGCATTTTGAGTCAGGCTAGCAAACTTACCTGTTACCGGGCCGTTAAAGTAGCCTAATTTTTTTAAACATCTCTGGTTACTGGTAACTTCAGCGCTATTACTTCCGATTTTCTGAAGTGCTAAAGCTTGCCCAGCGATACTCAGAAGCCCCGTAATCAGTGCCACAGACAAAAGACGTATTGCAGCACTAGTAGATAACTTTTTCCAATTTAAAAATTTGAAATTAACTACGATAGGAACAACCTTGATGCTTTCGGATGCCTCGTAGACTGAGGCGAGCTTGATTAAATAGCTATCTACCCCTGTTTTCACTTGCTTTTTTTAAATTGATGACTATAAAAAAGTATACTACTTTCTCTGTGTAATAATTACTTTTCGTATGATTCTTTACAAGTAATTGTCCTGGGGAGTGGGGAGTAGTAGTGCTGAGTGAGAAATCTCGCTTCTTGGCTCGGAACTGTTTTGCCCCATGCCCAATGCCCCATGCCCCATTCCCCATACATATTATTCATCAACTTTTTCAGTATTACCTGCTTTCACCCAACCTTCTTGTTCGCTACCTTCTAAACGAATCTTTTGCCAGCCTTTATCCCCGCTTTCTTCCAAGACAATAATTTTTTGATTAAAAGTAACCCCACCAATCCGTTCAGCCTCTTGATTTGGTTGCGATCGCAAACTCAAGCCATCAGCCCAAGTAACACGCCCTCGGTAAGCTCCCGATGGCAATGGTTTTGCTGTTGGGGTAGCTTTAGGCGATTCTGTGGGAGTAGAAGTTGAGCTTGGAGACAATTGAGCCTGAGTTGCTTTGGGGGCTTGGGCTTTCACTGAGGGACTATCGTTTGAATAAACCGGTTTGGCAGGGGGTATGCCGGTGCGATTCATGAAATAGAGAGCAATTGCAGCACCGCCACCTATTAATACAGCGATCGCTAAGAAAAACCCAAGTATAAACTTTGTTAAGCCAGACAACATAGTTAAAACCTGATTATTAAGAGTCAAGGGTCAACATAATTCGTAATTCGTAGTTGCACTGATAAGGGGCTTGTACCTTCTTAATTACGAATTAGTAATTATTTAGTCAAGGTGAGCCAGTCACGTGCGTATTTTACCCATTAAGGGGAGTGACGTTGATCTGGCTCTCAAGATTTACGGGTAGAGAAGCAATGTAACCTATCCGTATAAGAATCAATAGTCCATAATAATTCATCATTAACTATTGACTATGGACTTTTGACTAACTCATTACTTTAGCTACTTCTGAATATCTTCATGTAGTCCGTCGGAGGCGTTCGCTTAAAGGATTGTGTTTCGATGCTAAACGCGCTCTCCCAGCAGCAGCCCACTCTTGGAGTTGCTGAATTTGCTCTACGGCAGTTCGCGCCAAGGGTATGATCTGACTCGCTGCTTCTAAAATATCATCCGTAGCAAAGTCGCGGTTTTGGCTAAATCCAATATGCATCGCTTCAATTAAAGTTTGCTCAATCTCTGCCCCAGAAAAATCCGGTGTCTCATAAGCTAATCTTTCGATGTCATAACTTTTCAAGTTATGGGGGCGCAGTCGGGATAAATGAACATCATAAATTGCTTTTCTTTCTTCTTGGGTGGGCAGTCCCACAAAGAAAATTTCATCAAATCGCCCTTTGCGGAGCATTTCCGGCGGTAAAGCTTGGATGTCATTGGCGGTGGCGACGACAAACACGGGTGAGCTTTTTTCGGCTAGCCAGTTAATAAAAGTACCAAACACACGGCTGGCTGTTCCGGCATCACCTTTGCTACCAACTCCAGCAAAGGCTTTATCTATTTCATCAATCCACAAAATACAGGGCGCGAGGGCTTCAGCTACTTGGATCATTTGGCGAGTCCGAGATTCTGATTCACCAACCAAACCACCAAATAACCTTCCCACATCTAGACGTAGCAGGGGTAAATGCCAGTGGTGAGCGATCGCTTTTGCCGTTAACGATTTACCAGTTCCCTGAATACCCACCAACATTAAACCACGGGGGTGCGGTAATCCGTACTGTCGCGCCTTATCTGTAAATGAGCCTCCCCGACGAATCAGCCAATCTTTCAAGTTATCCAGTCCGCCAATATCAGAAATTTGCTCAGTGGCAGGGTAGAAGTCCAGGATTTGGGTTTGGCGGATAGTTTGGCGCTTTTCTTCCAAAACGAGATCCACGTCTTCTGGTTGCAATTCACCGTGAGTTGCGATCGCCTTTGCCAAAACCCGGCGAATCCGTTCCATCGAAAGTCCTTGACAAGAACGCACTAAGTCATCTAAAACTTGGCCAGAAAGTGAGTTACCAGTACTTTGTAGTAAGCGTTCTACCTCAGTTTTAATTTCTGGGGCGGCGGGTAAGGGAAACTCGACGACTGTCAGAACTTCCGTTAAATCGTCGGGAATGGCGATGCGTGGTGAGAGTAATACAATATTTTTTGGTTGCGACTTGAGAAGTCTGGACAGATTACGGAGTTTGCGAGCGATCGCAACATCATCTAAAAAGCGATGATAATCTCGTAAAATCAATACCGCAGGTGCGGAAGCTGGTAATTTTTCGATAAATTCTAAAGCTTGCAACGGGTTACGTCGCCCAAACCCAACATCATTGGGGTTTCCTTGGTAGCCATCGACAAAATCCCAGGTATACACTGGGCGATTACCCTGGTTAGTTGCTTCTTCCCGGATAGCTGCTTCTACCCGTTCTTCCTCATAAGTGGGAATATAAATCAAGGGATAGCGGGCACGTAGCAGCAGTTTAAACTCTTCACGGAAGTTCATATATAGCTGTTATTGGTTAGTTTATCTTGAACGCAATGTACAACTTTCTTGGTTCAGAAAGCCAATGAGTAACCAGCAAGAACAATACAATATTGCTTTTCTCGTTCAGCAACTATACACAAGTCAAGATAATGCTGTTCTCAAACGGACTGCTAAACATTTGGGGTTTATTGGTGCTAATAACCCAAATGTAATAGCTGCCTTGATTCATGTAGTACATACCACAATTGATGAACCAACACGCTGGGCAGTAATTCAAAGTTTGAGCGAAATTGGTACTGATAATAATGATGTTATCCAAACTCTGATTGAGCAACTCAATACTGCTCGTATACCTACCCGCAGGATAGCAGCTCAGAATTTGGCAAAAATTGCTGTTGGTAATCAATATGCAATTACTAGTCTAATAAGTTTGGCACAAATAACTGAAGAAGAACATACTCGTCAGTATATTGCTTATAGTTTAGGATTTATTGGAAAAGGTAATAGAGAGGCTGTTAATGCTCTAATTGATTTAATCTATAAAAGTTCCGATGAATATACTTACAACTTATGCGTTGATGCTTTTACGAATCTTGTTAAGTGGAATAAAGATATAATTGACGCTTTAATTCATATAGACAAAACAGCAGAATTTTGTACTCGTTTGAAACTATTGCGGACGTTCAAAGTAAGAGGAATAAATATAAATGGCTATACTTCGTATTCTTCATTTCGTCCATTGTTAGAACAAATGAAAGAAGAAAATAACCCAACTGAATAATAGGTCTGACTTTTCACGATATCTGGAAAACTTCTCCTCTTGTGGCTTAGGGGGTTAGGTTTCGCGTAGTTTATCCTAAAAATTCTGGATCGTTTAATATTTCCTCCATCATTTCACAAAACGATGGATATCTTGTTGCATCCCCATATTTAGAATCAAAGAACCAAGCTTCCCACTCACCATCACTTGTAATAACTTGAGGATTAAGTAAAAAAATCATAAAATATTCCTCAGTACTAATTTCTAGACACGTTTGTAGATGTTCTACACGAATATAAGATTGCTCATTACCGTAAATAAAATATTCTTCGTCTGGTATTGGTTCCAAATCCTGGTGCAGTTCTATTAACTCATCTATAGAGCTTTCTCTATCTAAAATATACCACTGAATTTCTTCAACTGAAGAAATTTTGATGCCATATTCTGAAGTAGAATGCAACCCATTAGAAACTTTGATAAACTCTCTGTAAGAAGACGGAAAGGTTACACCTAACCTAGCTTCCTCAGCAGAAATTTGCTCTTCAGTTGCACCTGGATAGCCTAAAGATCCAGATTCAATAACTTCTGGAGGTAACTCTTCCTGCTCATACTCTTCAAGTGCTTCTATTCGCTGACGGCTCCATTCTCTAATACGACTTTCCCAGTCAAAAGTCTTCATTATGTGATTTTTTATTGAAAGTTAACTAATCAGTAGTTTAACAAAACAAGCTTTAATAGTATTAACTTATAAATTTTGATGTTGAAAATTAAATATAAGTTACAAAACTAGTATTTATTAAAAATAATCAATAATTTTTATTAAAAATGCTTGAAAAATAAATTATTTAATATCTGATTTAATTAGTTTTAGTAATTGATAAAATACAACAATTTTTGATATCTTTCAGATAGAAATTATGATTATCAACTATACCAAAAGTATTTAATAAAATATAAAACAATAAGCCTGTTTAGACAGGCTTAGTTAGTGTAGGCGCAGCCTTAAGTCTGACGGAATTACCAAATTATTACCCCGGAAGTTGCTTTTTCAAAGCTTCCAGAGAAGCCCAACGGTTATCAACTGGAGTTTCAGGACTATCAGAACTCTCAGCAGTACTACTTACAGGAATACCTGGACAATTGCGATGCCTAGGTTGGTAAACTACGCACGGGCGGGAAATCACCTTGGTTAAGATGCTCTTAATGTTCTGTTACCAAACCTGGGAAGGTTTTAGATTTAGTAAGGTAGGACGTATATACTCAAGTAAGGAATCCTTACATTTGATAGCAAAGGCTAGGAGGCAAGTCATGCTCGCCAAGTTAACTTCTAAAAATCAACTAACGCTGCCTAAAAGTATTACTCGTGAAATCGGTGAGGCTGAGTATTTTGAGGTAAAGGTGGAGGGAGGGCAAATTATTCTGACTCCTGTAAAAATTCATCGGGCTGATGCGGTTCGATCTAAGCTGGCGGATTTAGGACTGAGTGAGCAGGATGTGGCTGATGCAGTGGCTTGGGCGCGTCAATCGTAATGGTTTGTCCACGGGTGGTAATTGATACTAATATCATCATCTCGGCGCTGATATTTGGGGGCAGAGTATCTAGGCTTCGTTTGGCATGGCAGGACGAACTCTTCACTCCCCTGGTTTCTAAAGCGACAACAACTGAGTTAATCCGAGTGCTGGCTTATCCAAAGTTTAAGCTCACGCCAACTGAGCAAGAAGATTTACTATCGGATTACATACTCTTTTGTGAAGCTGTAGCGATGCCCAGCCGCTTGCCTGTAATTCCTGAATGTCGTGATCCGTTTGATGTGCCTTTTTTACTTTTGGCTGTGGTCAGTGAGGCTGATTATCTCGTGACCGGCGATCGCTATTTACTCAGTCTAAAAGATAATTTTTCTTGCCCGATTATCACGGCTGAAGATTTTCTAAATGTTATTGATGGTCAGTCACCCTAATTTTTCCGGTGATGCCTTGTAAAAGTGGTATTTGTTACCATAAGTTTTCCCACTGCTTACAGAAGTCATCTACATCACAGAATATTTGTGTAATGTCGAGCCGAGATACAATAGTAGACATAAACTTTCCGATCGCATCTTACAAGCCTCATATATTTGCCACCCATGCTATCTCTGTCGAGTTAATATTCTCAAAAGCAATCGCACGGGCGGGAAATCACAGAATTTTAGGCATAAGCAATAAGCTATTAGCCCGGAAGTTGCTTTTTCAGTGCTTCCAGAGAAGCCCAACGGTGATCAACTGGAGTTTCAGAACTATCAGAAGTATCAGAACTTTCAACAGTACTACTTACAGGAATACCTGGACAATTGCGATCGCATAACTGCCGCAGGGGTACTGCCAAGCACATCTGTTCATAGAGCCATTCGTTGGGATAAAAATAACCATCAGGCGGTAAGCTTTCCAGCAACTCTTCCATAACTACTTCCCTTTCTAAGGGCAAGTCATTTGCCTGATTTGCCGTTTCGTCTAACCAGATGATTTCTTTTGTATCAATCCCTAAGCGGCGATTGTATTGCTGCAAGCAGCGGTTGCAGGTACAAGTAATAATTGTTTCTGCCTGACTGGACACTTCCAGGTAAGTGCCATTATGCTGCACGCGCACATGGCCACGAACTGGTGTCAACGTTTCCAGACCAGGCAGAAATTCATTAACCTGAACTTCCTCTGTCCGCTCCGATGCTCTAATTAGCTGCGGAATATAAATTGCGTCCATAGGATTTGTGAGATATGCTCACTAACATTAACATTAACTATCAGCAATTATACTGATAAAACATCTTTACTTTAGCTTTTAGGAACAAGAGAAATTTTGAAATTATATAGTCATGAGCTTTCAATTAACTCCTAACTCTTAACTCCTAACCCCTAACTTCTTCCAACGAAGCTGGTCGTACAACTAAATGACGATGCGGTTCTTTACCGCGACTGAAGGTTTCCAAATCTCCAAATTCCTTCAAGAATGTATGAATTTGTCGCCTTTCAGCAGAACTAAGAGATTTTATTTCCACTTCTCTACCAGAAAAGCGCACTTCATCGGCTGCTGCTTCTGCTAATGCGCGAATTTCGGCTTCTCTTTTAACTCGGTAGCCATTCAACTCAATAGTGTAAGAGGCTTGTTCTTCTGGGGGTTGGCTCAGGTTTAAAACTGAATTTGCTAGATACTGCATCGCATCTAACACAGAACCATCGACACCAATTAATACTTGGATTTGTTCTGAGGTTAAATTTGTTTGGTCAATTGTCAGCCAGTAGTTATCTGGTTCTGGGGAATCGCCATCTTGAGATTGGGTAGCTTCTAAATGACCCTGAATCTCAGCAGGTATTCCAGTGAGTTCGAGCAGGGTTTTTAACCACTGCTGACCTCGCTGCATCGGAATGTCGCTCATGATCCCCCTGTCGCCTTTTTCTTAGGACTTTTTGGTTCAAAAGGCAATGCTTTTTGTTCTGTGACTGTTGCTTCTTTTTCCTGGGTTTCTACAATTTTTTGCAGTTCTTCTGGTAGAGGTTCGCGGGAGAGAAGATAAGTTTGTGCGGTTTGGAAAATATTGCCAATCACCATATACATCAGCACCCCAGCTGGTAGGGGAAAGAACAAAAACATTCCAGAAAAGATGACTGGGGTGATTTTGTTAACTGTATCTTGCTGCGGATTGCCACCACTGGAATTTTGCCCGGAAAGCATTTGGCTAACATAAAGGCTGATCCCAAAAAAGACAATCATGGCGACGATATCCCAGTGGATTGTGCCATCTGGATCTTGTGCGCCAACCCTGCCTAAAGCATCAATGAATAGAAAGCCTTTTTCTGCTGCTAGTCCAGGAATTGTTCCTTGGATAGTAACTTCTCCTGGTTGCAAGGCTTCTACATTGCCATCAGCATCAATTTTTACCCTATCTTCACCTTTGGTAATTTTCCAATCAGGAATCAGCTTATTTTCTGGGTGTTCTGCTAAAAGAACCTGAAATGGTTTACCCTCAACAGTCTGATACTGTATCTTGGTTTGTTCTCCCACGGCTAGTTTGGTACCGCTGGGAATGATTGCAGCTACTTTAACGTGTTCCCCATCCGCAACGTAAATATTTTGAGGAGCAGTAGCGAAGGCTTGCGGCTGAATTTGTTCGATTTGTTCTGCGGGAAAGATTTGCAGGTTAACACTGTAGTTCGCACTTGCAAAAGGCGAACCCCGCAAAGTGGCGAACAGCGCGAACAAGACTGGCATTTGCACTAGTAATGGAAAACAGCCTGCCAAAGGGTTGCCAAATTCTTTTTGGACATTAACCATTTCCTCTTGCTGCTTTTGCGGTTCATCCTTATAGCGCTCTTTGATTTCTGCCATCCGCTTCTGCATCAGAGGTTGTACAATTCGCATCTTCCGCATGTTGCGAATTGAGCCAGCACTCAGGGGATAGAGCGCGAAGCGGACTATCAAGGTCAAAGCAACGATCGCTAATCCGTAGCTAGGCACAATACCATAGAAAAAATCTATGATTGGCAGCATCACGTTGTTCGAGAGAAAGCCGATACCAAAATCCATTATTCTGAATTCAACCTGAGGTACTGTAAACTGAATCTAATTTATCTAAATCATGATTTGTCGGCGACTATCTTTCGCTACGGATAGCCGCACATTCAAATGGGGAATTGGGCATTGGGCATTGGGCATTGGGCATTGGGCATTGGGTCATCTCCCCCTGCTCTTTCTACTCCCATCACTTGTTGGCAGTAGCGCTAAATTCGGGATTTTTCGCAGCAATTCTTTCGTTGATGTAGTCATAGACTTCCCGAAAATTGGGAATTGCACGCAATTCGAGACGACTGCCGTTTCTAAGGGTTATCGCCATATCTCCCCACAAGCCGATGCCACGGGGTACTTTGACGATTTTGACAATTTCTGAGTAAATTACGTCAGTGCGATCGCGCCCTTGCCAACCTCCCGTCACGGTAATTCGGCGATCGGTGATGCGGAAACGCAGCCACAATGCCCTGACAATTGCCCCGACTGTTAATGGTATCCCGACAATGGTTAGCCCGATTAGCAGGTTGACAATTAAATCCCCAATATGGGGACCACCTTCATAATATACGTCTTCACGAATTCCCATCGAACACCTCGGCTTGTGCCAACAACTGCTCTAATTCTTGCAGAAATTGTGGGCTTACGCACTTAGATTCTGCTGCTGTGGGTTTGACAATGACCACTAGCCGCCATCCTGGTGATAATTTGGGCAGCAAATTGTGTAAAGCAGCGGTAATTTGCCGTTTGATGCGGTTGCGAACCACTGCCCTTTTGCTAACTTTTGTACTTATGGAAATGCCAATCCGCGTGCTGACAAGATGTGCTGAGTCAATTATTTGTGTAGTCTGGGTGGCAGTGTCCAAAGAAGGTTTTGACGAACACAACGGTTTTAAGGCTCTTAATGTCAAGTAAGAGCCATGACGCCGAATTCCTTCCCGGAAAACTGCCTGGAAATCCTTTCGGGATTTTAGCCGATTTGCTTTGGGCAAAGCCACTTATGCTCTTTTAGCTTGATATACCCTAAACAGCCAGACGGTGACGTCCCTTTCTTCTTCTGGCGCTAATCACGTTTCTGCCGTCTGGTGTCCGCATCCTAGCGCGAAAACCAGAGGTTCTTTTTCTCTTACGGCTAGTGCCGCCCAGTGTTCTTTTCATACTGTTCTCCTCTTAGGTGATTTTTATAAAAACTCACAATCTGCAATTTTATCACTTTATCATTGAATTGGGAATTAGATTAGGGGAGAGATGATAGGGAATAATCTGTAACCTATTCCCTTCTTCACTCCCCACTCTTAATTGATGCTCAAAATCCATGTTCCCATGTAGCGCAGTAGTGGCACATCGCCAGGGGATAGCACTTGACAATTAAAATAGTAAACTCCGCCGAAGGATGGGTTTTTCACGTTGGATAAGACTACCTCAACAGGGCTACCTGCTGGTACAGGCTCTTGGGGAAAAATATTAATCAGTTTACCTTCTTTGTCCCACTTCACCTCAGAAAGCGGAACTGCTTTGCCTTTGACTCGGACTTCAATTTTGTTCTGGTCAAAAGTTCCTTTGTAATAATCAGGGTAGTTAATGGCAAATTGACCAACTGCCAACTTCATTCTTTTAGCTGGAATTCTCAGTATATAACGATCCCAACCATTAGCTTGTCCACCAAAATCTAACCTAAAGGGCAACTGGTTTTCGGCTTTGACGCCGCTAAACAGCGTAAACCCGGGTAAACTTTGCGCCCAAGTCAAGGCTGGTAATCCAGTAACCAGAAAGCTAGTCACGGCTAAAGCAGAAAGTAAACGTCGCATAATCGGGCTTCCTCTACCAAAATATAAATCTGTTATCTAAATAACTCTGTGTTAGTATTCTTTACTAAACTTTACTACTGACTTCCTGACAATGGACGTTGGATTTCAACAAAAAGTGCCATCTTACCTGAAATTGGGGAGCGGCTGTAAAACTACTTAGTAGCAAATTCAACATATATTGAATATACTTCACTACCCTTGCAGAGTACTGATTTGATTACTAAGTTGGTCAAATTTTAACTAGATAGAAACACAGTTGGGATTAGATTGTATTTCCAAATATGTATAAGTGTATCTAAATTTGATAATTTTGTTATAAAAATTGAGCCTTGCCATCAGCGATCGCCAGTTAACTTGGGCTAAATTGATTAAAATAAGTGGGAATCAAAGTCGTAATCATTAAAATTTGATTGGGAAATTATCAAGCTTTCAAAATTCGGTCAATATTACTCTATAAGAAAGGAATACCAAAATTTTTCAATCCCGAAAACAAGCTAAAGATAAAGATGCAAAATTTGGGAATCAATTTAGGATGTGCAATACGTAACCCTGTTTGCAACTAT
Organism: Nostoc edaphicum CCNP1411; assembly: GCF_014023275.1. NCBI lineage: Bacteria > Bacillati > Cyanobacteriota > Cyanophyceae > Nostocales > Nostocaceae > Nostoc > Nostoc edaphicum. Next base: position 1,507,312 of record NZ_CP054698.1, on the reverse strand, counting down.
CTGAAAATATGACATCTGCGAACGGCAAAGTCAGGCTTTGCCTGGAGAGCTAAGAGTGGGAGAGGAAAGTTTCAAGGTTCAATCTACAAGTAAAATTCATGGCTGATGTTCCTGCCTAAGTACTATGAGTGCGGAACACGCCTCATCTGGACAACCGCTTACTTGGCAGAGATTAGGTATTTATCTTCAGGAGATTTCATGAGAATAGCAGTTGCTAAAGAAATTGAAGTTTGTGAACGTCGTGTGGCATTAATTCCTGACACCGTTGCCCGATTGGTAAAACAAGGTTTGGAAGTGTGGGTAGAAACAGGTGCAGGAGAGCGATCATTTTTCAGCGATTCTGCCTATGAAACCGCAGGAGCAACAATAATCAGCGATACTGCTAAATTATGGGGCGAAACAGATATTCTGCTGAAAGTCAGCCCGCCACAAGAACGAGAAGATGGACGCTCAGAAATTGATTTATTAAAGGAAGGAGCTGTATTAGTCAGCTTCCTCAATCCTTTGGGAAATCCTGTTGTAGCGCAGCAACTAGCAAATCGGAAAGTTACAGCTTTGAGTATGGAGATGATTCCCCGTACTACCAGGGCGCAAAGTATGGATGCTTTGTCCTCGCAAGCTTCATTAGCAGGTTACAAAGCAGTACTAATTGCGGCAGCTGCATTACCGAAATATTTCCCGATGTTAACCACAGCCGCAGGTACGATCGCGCCAGCGAAAGTATTTATTATGGGCGCTGGTGTAGCCGGATTGCAAGCGATCGCCACCGCTAGACGTTTAGGAGCAGTGGTAGAAGCCTTTGATATTCGTCCCGCCGTCAAAGAAGAAGTGCAAAGCTTAGGGGCAAAATTTGTTGAAGTTAAGTTAGACGAAGAAACTGTTGCTGCTGGTGGTTACGCCAAGGAAATTTCTGAGGCTAGCAAACAACGTACTCAAGAAGTTGTCGCCGAACACATCAAAAATTCTGACGTGGTGATTACCACCGCTCAAGTTCCTGGGAGACAAGCACCACGCCTCGTCACAGAAGAAATGGTGGCACAGATGAAACCAGGTTCAGTGATTGTGGATTTGGCTGCTGAACAGGGTGGTAACTGCGCCTGCACCGAACCAGGTAAAGATATTGTGTGGAACGGTGTAACAATTATCGGCCCCATCAATCTCCCATCATCGATGCCAATTCACGCCAGCCAATTGTATGCCAAGAACGTAACTTCGTTGATGCAATTGCTAATTAAAGACAAAGCTTTACAGGTGGATTTTAGCGACGACATCGTTGATGCAGCTTGCGTTACCCACGCTGGTGAAATTCGCAATCAACGAGTGCGGGATGCACTACAAGCTTTGAATACTCAACAACCGGCGGTTAATTAGGGAACGGGGAATGGGGAATAGGGAGTGGGGAATAGGGGAGAAAGAATAACTAATGCCCAATGCCCAATGCCCAATGCCCAATGCCCATTTACACAAGGAGTTTTGATTTCATGACAGAGGCATTACTTGCTGCTTTGTTTGTATTTGTTTTGGCATCTTTTATCGGTTTTGAAGTCATCAACAAAATACCACCGACTCTACACACGCCCTTGATGTCAGGCTCAAACGCGATTTCTGGGATTGCGGTACTTGGAGCAATAGTTGCTGCTGGTGCAAAAGACACAAGTGTGTCAGTAATTCTCGGCTTGATTGCTGTAATACTGGCAACAATCAACGTTGTGGGTGGTTTTTTAGTGACAGACAGAATGTTGCAAATGTTCAAGAAGAAGGAGATTAAGGCGTGAGCGACTTTTTACCAACTGGCATTCAGCTGACGTACTTAGTCGCTGCATCGTTATTCATTCTGGGCTTGAAAAAGCTGGGATCACCTGCTACAGCGAGAAACGGTAATATTGTAGCGGCTGTGGGAATGCTGCTAGCGATCGCAGCGACAATGCTTGATCAACATGTGTTGAACTACGAGATGATATTGTTGGGCTTGGCGATTGGATCGGGAATTGGTGCGATCGTTGCCTACAAAGTCCAAATGACTGAAATGCCCCAAATGGTGGGTTTACTCAACGGTTTGGGCGGTGCGGCTTCGGCATTAGTAGCCGTTGCCGAATTCTGGCGGTTGTTAGATAGTTCTCAGGCGATACCCCTAGATGTGAACATTTCCATGCTATTGGACGTGTTAATCGGTGGTGTTACCTTCACAGGTAGTTTTCTCGCCTTTGCCAAATTGCAAGGTTTAATTAGCGGTTCCCCGATTACATTCCCATTCCAGCAACCATTTAACCTCTTGCTTCTGGGTGCTTATATAGTAGGTAGTGCCTACTTAATCATCACACCAGATAGTTTACCCATATTCTTGGGAGTGGTTGGCGTTTCATTGGTGCTGGGCGTGATGTTCGTCATCCCCATTGGTGGCGGCGATATGCCAGTGGTAATCTCGCTGTTGAACTCGTTGTCAGGTGTGGCGGCGGCGGCGGCTGGGTTCGTGGTGATGAACAACATGTTAATCATCGCTGGTGCTTTGGTGGGAGCATCTGGCTTAATCCTTACCGAGATTATGTGTAAAGCGATGAACCGCTCCTTATTTAGTGTGCTGTTCAGCGCTTTTGGTACAGGTTCTAGTTCAGGTGGTGCTGCTAGTGGTGCTGCGACTGATCAAACTGTCCGCAGCATTGATCCTGAAGAAGGGGCGATGATGTTGGGTTATGCCCGTTCTGTGGTAATTGTTCCTGGTTATGGTATGGCAGTTGCCCAAGCGCAACATAGCGTCCGGGAATTGTCAGATCAGTTAGAAAAAATGGGCGTTGATGTCAAGTATGCCATTCACCCCGTTGCTGGAAGAATGCCGGGGCACATGAATGTGTTGCTGGCGGAGGCAAATGTGCCTTATACCCAGTTGTACGACATGGATGATATTAATCCCCAGTTCGATCAAGCAGATGTGGCTTTAGTAATTGGGGCAAATGATGTAGTAAATCCGGCGGCGCGAAGTGATACAAGTAGCCCGATTTATGGTATGCCGATTTTGGAAGTAGATCGGGCGAAGCAGACGATTGTAATTAAGCGCGGGATGAGTACGGGTTTTGCCGGTGTAGATAATGAGTTGTTCTACAAGGATAAAACTACGATGCTTTTTGGTAGTGCGAAGGATATGGTGGCGAAGTTGGTTTCGGAAGTGAAGCAACTTTAACGAACCGCAGAGGCGCAGAGAGCGCGGAGTAGAGAAAGAATGTAGAGAGTTGGCTTGCCTTGGGGGTTTGATATTCTCAGGGCAAGTTTTTTTTAATTCAACAAAAAAGTAGTACACTTTTTTAATTAGTAGTATATGAGAATACTAAATGATTCATGAAAAAGAAAATGGTTAAAAAGCTTATAAATACTTACTTTTAATCTCCGTATTTTTTCACGTTTAAATTTCGATTGCCATATTATAATTACAAATAGTTAATAAAAATATATATTAATTAGCTAAGAATGGTATCTATTGTATCTGGAACACCTTTGTACACTACAGACTATGGCTATGCATATCTTGGAGATTCGCTTGAATTACTAGATAAAGTTGAATCAGATTCTATTAATCTAGTGATTACTTCTCCTCCCTTTGCACTACAACGTGAAAAAATTTACGGTAATGTTGATCAAGAAGCTTATGTAGATTGGCTTTTTGCTTTCTGTAAAAAAGTTTATCGTGTACTAAAGCCCGATGGAAGTTTTGTAATTGATCTTGGGGGAGCATATCAAACTAAGCGTCCTGTGCGATCACTTCATAATTATCGTATTTTAATTAGACTATGTGATGAACTAAATTTTCGTTTAGCTGAGGAGTTCTTTTGGTATAACCCATCTAAGCTCCCTTCACCTATTGAATGGGTGAATAAACGCAAAATTAGGGCGAAAGATTCAGTCAACACTATCTGGTGGTTATCAAAAACTGATAATCCTAAAGCTGACGTGAGTAAGGTTCTTGTTCCTTATTCTGAAAGAATGAAAAAGCTGCAAGCCAATCCTGAAAAATATTACAAACCTAAAACACGTCCTTCAGGACATGATATTGGCTCTGCTTTTGCTAATGATAATGGAGGAGCAATTCCTTCCAATTTGTTGCAAATTGCTAATACCGAAAGCAATTCTAGGTATATGCAACTTTGTAAAGCAGCGGAAATTTCTCCACATCCAGCACGTTTTCCGCAAAAATTACCTACATTTTTTATTAACTTTCTTACAGAACCAGCAGATATAGTACTTGATATATTTGCTGGCTCTAATACTACTGGTGCAGCAGCGGAAGTATCGCAGAGACATTGGATATCTTTTGAGCAAAACAAGTCTTACTTAGCTGCTTCTGCTTTTAGATTTATGGATGTAAATCTAAGTTTGCATCAATCTTTAGAAATATTTAAAAATCTGATTAATATGGAAGAAAATATCAAAATCGCAACTTATGGTCAACTTAAGTTAGAAATATAGAATTCTGAATTGAATCTCAATAAGTATGTAATTTTGCTAATGTGTGTTTATTTGTTTAGTGTAAACAATTTCACCTTTTTTAACCAATTTCATTGGTATCTTGGGATTATTTATAGATTCCTGTGTTTGTAGCTTAATCTCCCATTGTTGAAATTTTTCTTCGAGAATAGAAGAAGGGACTTTATAAATTTCGATCAATTCTATACCTTCATACACTGCTATATACCATGCTTTGACGGATCGATACTTACAAAGAATATAGGAATCATATTTGATTTCTGAAAATATTTGAGTAGGGTGTGTTATGCCGTAGGCTAACGCACCATCCGAAGATTTTGGTGCGTTACGGAAGCCGTAACACACCCTACATATACTTAGATTTTTTCATAAATCAAATACTAGTCCTATATCTCTATTGAGATGATGGTGTGTAGTTACACCAGCATTTTTATTAAGTGCGCGATTTATTGTTTTTAATTCATATTCATTATCATCTGCATCAATAGCATCGTTTCCTTCTCTACCTGGAGATATACGTAAACCTAATAGAATGAGTACCTGTAGAACTTTTCCACCATTGTCCTGCAAGATATCATTAATGCCATATTCATCTGCTAGTTTTTGCATTTCTCGAATACCGTTAAATGCCAATTGTAACCGCTCAATATCAGAACTACGCTTATTTTTTGTGGTAATAGGCTCTTCGACAGGCTTAACTAGAGTAGGAGACACTGGAGCAACTAGCAGAGTATTTATAGTATCAGTATTATCATTTGTCTGCTCAATATTCATTAGATAAGAAACTGAAATATTGAGTGCATTAGCAGTCTCTAAAATTACTTCAAATGATGGAGAGCGTTCACCTCGCTCCAATAAGCTAACGTGTTCTATAGTTTTCCCTATCAATTCAGCTAAACGTTCTTGTGTAATACCTTTCTCCTCTCGAAGATGACGCACTCTACTACCAAAGCGTCGTCGAACTGCTTCGTAATCCATTAAGTACTCCACTCTAAAAAACGAACACTTAGTTCGTCTTGCGATTTTATGAGGGAATACACCATAACCCTCTTTTGTCACTTTGGTGGAACCCAAACTCTGAAAGCCTTTCAGGGCTTGCATCTCCATGTTTTGTCTACAAAACTGAGTTACTGTTAGAAAATAAAAGCTCAAAGCTCGACTAGATAAAAGTTTCAGAATTTTGGTTCGATTATTGTTTTCTGAAAGTGACAAAAGAGGGATAAGTAAACGTACTCACAGTACGTATTTAATGAAAAGCGCCCTCTCCTTCCTCTGCGTTCTCTACGCCTCTGTGGTTCGTTCAAAAGAGCGATCGCCAAAATTCCACAAAATAACTAATTTGACTTACTTTGGAAAATATCGATAAATATCTTTACGATGTAAGACACGCTGAAATATTACTGTTTCACCGTCAAATATAATTCCGATACGATAATCACCTATACGAATACGATAAATATCATCATATCCTTGAAACTTTTTTGATATTACTAATTTATTCGAAGTTAGCTATTTGTGGTATTTATTCAAAAGCAAGTACTTTAATTGTCTCGTAGTAAAGTGGACTTTTGAGTGCTTTTAAATCTTTAATAAAACTGGATAAATACTGGGTATTCACTCTCTTTCTAATCCGGCTAATGCTTCATTAATATTTAATGGTATTTCTTGTTGTACTTCCTTTATTGCTAATATCAATCCTTCATCTTCAATTACTTCTAATAAGCGTAGATAGTCTTGAAAATCTATAACTACTTTACGAATGTTACCTTGAGTATCTGTGATTAATTCTTGAGCAAATGGGTATTGATTGGTTTTCATTTGGGTATTAGTGTTTGTAATCATAGAGAATTTGATTACCTTTACATAGTATAAGTATATAGGACTTACGAACTTTACAAATTCATTATCTTGTGCATTAACGAGAATATATTGTTTCAGGCTTTTATCAATCATCCTTGGATAAATAGCGATCGCCTAAAAAGTGTCGAAAAATCAAGGTTTAATGCCTGAAATAAGTACCACATATTTGGTATTTCCTGTTAATGCGTAAGTCCTATAGTCAATGAATTACAGCCAATATTGCCAACCAACTGTTACATGAGACACCAAAAACATAACCCCTCTCCGCCACCGGAAAGGGGTTAATCACTGCCGAAACCCAGAACTATATTGTACAGACGCGATGAATCGCGTCTCTATTCAACAATCTCTAATAAGCGTCCTGCAACTCATAAAAATCAGGCGAGATGTAATCCTTCCGCAAAGGCCAACCTACCCAATCTTCCGGCATCAAAATCCGCTTGAGATTTGGGTGTCCTTCGTAGATAATGCCGTACATATCGTAAGACTCGCGCTCTTGCCAATCTGCGGTCTTCCAAATCCAGTACACAGAAGGCACTACGGGGTTTTCCCGTGGTAAGAACACCTTAACTCGAACTTCTTCGGGGCGATCGCTATTATCACCGACTTTAATCAAGTGATACATACTCACCAATTCTTGTCCTGGGCCAAGGTCAATACCACCTTGACACTGGAGATAATTAAACCCATAAGCATAAAGGGCTGTAGCGGTGGGAAGCAAGAAATCTGCCGCCACCTTAATTATCTCTACACCATTTTTGTCTGGTGCCAAAAACTCATGGTCAAAGCCATTTTCCGTCAACCACTGGGAAACTTTACCCGCTTGTACCAATGACTCTTCTTTCGCTGCTGGTACTGGTTTAGATTCTTCTTCAGCCACGGGTTTGTTCCTCCTTTTGCGCCTTTTCTGTCAGCAGTGCAGGTGGTATTGGCATACCAATCGCTTCCGCCAATTCCTTTGGTGGTGCATAGCGAGTGTCTGACTGCAAATACTTACCAGTTAAGATTTCTTCTACTGGCTTCAAATTATGAGTCGTGCTGTAATAGCGGTGAGTTTGCTTAATTTTATCCCGCTCTTGCATCGATTCATTGGAGATTTTCTTCCGCAGCTTAATGATTGCGTCGATAATTGCTTCTGGACGGGGAGGACAACCAGGCAAGTACACATCCACAGGAATCAGTTTATCGACTCCGCGCACTGCCGTAGGGGAATCAACGCTGAACATCCCGCCAGTAATTGTGCAAGCTCCCATCGCAATTACATACTTTGGCTCTGGCATTTGTTCGTAAAGACGCACCAGTTGGGGAGCCATCTTCATCGTAATAGTCCCTGCCGTAATAATTAAATCGGCTTGGCGGGGGCTAGAACGGGGAATTAGTCCAAAACGGTCAAAGTCAAATCGGGAACCAATTAAAGCTGCAAACTCAATAAAGCAGCAAGCAGTACCAAACAGCAACGGCCACAGACTAGAAAGCCGCGCCCAGTCGTAGAGGTCATCAACCGTCGTCAAAATGACGTTTTCTGAAAGGTCTTGAGTGACATTGGTACGCTCAATGGGGTTGATGATTCGTTCTTTACCCTGGGTTGTTAAGTTAGAATTCAAGACCATTCCAAAGCTCCTTTACGCCACGCGTAAACTAAAGCGACTACAAGAATTGCAATAAAGACTAGCGCTTCAATAAAAGCCAATAGCCCCAAACGGTGGAAAGCTACCGCCCAAGGATACAAGAAAACAGTCTCCACATCAAAGACGACGAAGACTAGAGCAAACATGTAGTAGCGGATGTTGAACTGAATCCAGGCTCCCCCGATGGGTTCCATACCAGATTCATAAGTAGTGCGACGTTCTGGGCTGTAACTACTGGGTCGTAGGAGCTTGGATGCTGAGAGCGCTAAGGCAGGAACTAGGCTACAGACTATGAAGAAGCCTAGAAGGTACTCGTAACCGCTGAGGACAAACACAATGAGTATCTACCGCTTATGGAGTATTTTAAGTGAGGAGTGGGGAGATGAGAGAGCAGGGGGAGCAGGGGGAGCAGGGGGAGAATAACTATTGATTTTTAACCAATGCCCAATGCCCAATGCCCAATGCCCAATTCCCAATGCCCAATGCCAAATCCCTTAACTGCGTAACTTTCTTTTACATTATATCTGTTTGGTTTTTCTGAAATCTGGGAAACAGACGCACTTCAGGTATTTGATTCGCTTTTGCTAGTGATAGAAAAGTCTAACAATTATGTCATAATTTTTAACGTATATTTAAGATTTCTTCTCTGCGAGGCCTTAGCCATGAGCGAACCAGCTGTTGAGACTCCGGTGTTAGACCGCTACGAGTGTCGCGCCTGCGGTTATGTTTACGAACCTGAGAAGGGAGATGACAAGCATGATATTCCTTCCGGGGTACTCTTTGCAGAACTGCCCATAAATTGGCGCTGTCCAGTTTGTTCTGCTAAAAAGACCGCTTTTGCCAACATCGGCCCTGCCGGTACTGCATCCGGCTTTAAAGAAAATCTCGGTTATGGTTTGGGTGTTAACAACCTAACGCCAACCCAAAAGAATATCCTAATTTTTGGTGCTTTGGCTCTTGGGTTCTTGTTTTTTATCAGTCTTTACGGCTTACAATGAGAGCCTTTAAGCAATTCCAAATAACGCTCTCTACCAGAGGCTTTACACTGCGCTAACAAAATTCAAAATCAAAAAGCCAGGATTTACAGCATCCTGGCTGCCAACTCCTACAAAAATTTAGAAATAACTAAGAAATACTGATGCATTCAATTGTGAAAGGTTGGCAACGAATATTTGCCTTGTTAATAGTAGTCTTGATGTGCATAGGTTGTAGCCAAGTTCCCTCTGTTAGCTACAACCCTTGGAAAGTAATTTCTGTGCCAACAGACTCGAATTTATTGGATATTGCTTTTACTGATAACCTTGAGCATGGCTATTTAGTCGGTAGCAATGCCACCCTATTGGAAACCAATGACGGTGGTAATACCTGGAAACCAATAACACTGCAACTGGATGAGCAGAAGTATCGCTTTGACTCAGTAAGTTTTGCAGGCAAAGAAGGCTGGATTGCCGGAGAGCCTGGACTGTTACTACACACGACCGATGAAGGTGCTTCTTGGTCGCGTATCCCCCTGAGCGAAAAGTTACCAGGTAGTCCGATCGCAGTTAAGGCGCTAGCAGACAATACAGCTGAAATGGCTACTGATGTGGGGGCCATATATAAGACCACAGACGGTGGCAAAAACTGGAAAGCCCAGGTGGAATCAGCAGTGGGTGTGGTGCGTAACTTGGAACGTTCTGCTGATGGGAAATATATTGCTGTTTCTGCTAAAGGTAGCTTCTACTCGACTTGGGAACCAGGGCAAGATGCTTGGGTTCCCCATAACCGCAATAGTTCTCGGCGTTTAGAAAACATGGGTTTTACGGAGAATGGGCAATTGTGGTTACTAGCTAGAGGAGGTCAAGTTCAGTTTAGTGACCCAACTAAACCTGAAGAATGGCAAGAGGCAAAATATCCAGAGTTATCCACCAGTTGGGGTTTGCTGGATTTGGCATATCGTACACCCGATGAAATTTGGGTAGGTGGCGGTAGCGGTAATTTACTACGCAGTGGCGACGGTGGTAAAACCTGGGAAAAAGACCGTGACATAGAAGAAGTTGCGGCTAATTTGTACAAGATTGTGTTCTTAGAGCCAGAGCGGGGATTTATAATTGGCGATCGCGGCGTATTGCTAAAATATCTCCCAAATCCTGAAGCAACTTCCTCAGAAGCAGCTTAGTGAGTAAGAGGGAGTAGGGAGTGGGGAGATAAGGGAGATGAGGAAGAAATAAGCAATTCTAAATACCCAATGCCCAATGCCCCATGCCCAACGTACAATTTCTGAGAAGAACGTTGCAACTTGTAACTCTTTCTTAACTTTGTAGGATAATAAACTCTATAACATTCTTTGTGGAGGTAGGGATCTAAATGTCAGGTACCACTGGAGAACGTCCGTTTTCAGACATCATTACCAGCGTTCGTTACTGGGTAATTCACAGCATCACCATCCCGGCATTGTTTATTGCTGGTTGGCTATTTGTGCAAACTGGACTGGCTTATGATGCCTTTGGCACACCTCGTCCCAACGAGTATTTCACACCAGCACGCCAAGAAGTGCCCATTGTGAAGAACCGTTTTGAAGCGAAAAAACAAGTTGAACAATTTATTGGAAAGTAGTTTGAGATCATGACTAGCGGCAATAACATCAATCAACCAGTTACCTATCCAATTTTTACCGTTAGATGGCTGGCAGTTCACACTTTAGGTGTACCAACTGTATTCTTTTTGGGCGCGATCGCCGCAATGCAATTTATTCAACGTTAGGAGCAATTATGGTAGAAAGATCGCCCAATCCCAATAATCAGCCGGTTGAACTAAACCGGACTTCGCTATACCTGGGACTACTACTAGTTTTCGTTCTGGGGATTCTGTTTTCCAGTTACTTCTTTAACTAATTGGAACTACTGTTGTTAATCTTTGTTTATTGAACGTGTGTTGATTTGTTGTTAAGGGAGGAGAGAAGCTGTGTCTGGAAGTGGGAGAATTCCCCTGTGGGTCGTCGCTACGATCGCAGGTTTAGGTATAATTACAGTCTTGGGCATTTTCTTTTATGGTGCCTACGCCGGACTCGGTTCTTCGATTTAACATTAGTTAGTTTGAACCGAACACTATAAGTCAGAATTTTCCAGCATTTGTTGAGAAATCAACGTTAAAAAAACCGCCTGTCTCTATGAGATAGGCGGTATTAATTTTGCTTGATAGTCATTTGTCCTTTATCCTTTGTCATTTGTTTCTTGCAAATGACTAATGACTAATGACTATTGACTACATCAGCTGATATCGTCGCTTTCAATGTATAAAAATAGAAACGCGAAGGTTATAGCTGGTAAAACCCAACCAATGATGGGAACGAAGATAGAAGGCAAAAAGGAAGCTGCCATAGTAAAAGTTCCTGTTAAATAACACTACAATTCAAAATGAGCTTACTGCAAATCCTGCCAGATTTTTGAAATTCTTTCATATTTTTAACACAGCCCATGTTGAGAGTGGGGGAAATGAGGGAGCAGGGGAAGCAGGGGAAGCAGGGGAAGCAGGGGGAGAAGAAGCAATGCCCAATGCCCAATGCCCAATGCCCAATGCCCAATTCCCAATTCCCAACGCCCAATATCTAAGTTACATACCCAGGAGTTCATCTAGCTCTAAGTTTGGCAAGTCTGGAGGAATTACAGTTCGCACTATTGTAACTTTGTGACTCTCCTGCTGGGTTGTCAGATCAAGTGCGATCGCTTCCAAGCGAATTTCCAAACAGCCAAAGGGAATGTTTAATTGCGTAATTACTTCCAACCCTCCTGATGCATTAGGTAGTAAATTTGTCAATAAATGAGGCCCATCTAGTAACCAGCGAGTTTGATAATCTTCAAGCCATAACTTGACAACAACTTGCGGAGGTACTTCAGGCAGTACTACGCGCACTATGACAAACTTGCCAGCAATTAGTTCGCCTTCTGGCACATGCAACTGTGGAATTGGCAAAGGCTTATTGGTTGCTGCAATCATAGGTAAGGAAGGGGATAAATCTAATACTGCTTGCTCCTTTTCTTCAAAGAGGTAACTCCTGGTTGCATCGGCTTCTAGTTCACTATATGTATCATCTACAACGATTTCTTGCGCCAACCAAGCTGACGCTATATTTACTTTTATCGGAGGAGGGGGGGGCGGTAGTTGTGTTACCAGAGCCGATGAGAGTGTTGCTTCTTCTAATACTTTTTCTAGTTCCGTATTTACTCCTATCCCCAGATCCGCTTCCTCTGCTGTGTCTACATCTTCCCCAAAGTTCCTCAGTTCGTTAGCCAACTCTTGATCTTCTTCCCATGTTTCCTGTTCGTGCCATGTCTCAGTCAGGATAAGTTCTGAGTGACCCCAATCTTCGCTCAGATTATTCTCCGTCTTGGTATCTAGATTTAACGGCAAGTTGATATCAAGATTCGTAGTTTCTGCACTAAGAGAAACGGGTGTCTGCTGCCCTGAAACATAGTTATCGTAGTCTTGAAGTTGCAGATCATTGATGGATTCAGGCAAAGAGTATCCTTGGCTCTGCATCCACTTCCTGAGTAAAGGAGATGAGTAAAGATTGCCTGTTGTAATGAATTGTGCATTTTGCTGGGCTTCTACTTCAGCAACGGATTCTTCCTGAAATTGTGTATTTGATTGGGCTTCCACTTCAGCAACAAATTCTTCCTGGAATTGTGTATTTTGCTGGGCTTCCACTTCAGCAACAAATTCTTCCTGGAATTGTGTATTTTGCTGGGCTTCTACTTCAGCAACAGATTCTTCCTGGAATTGTGCATCACCTACTACTAATTCAGGTGTATTTTCATCTTCAGCTACAATTGCATCCAACTGTGGGAAGTCTTCAGCCGCCTTAACTTCCAAGGCATCTGCGGGGACATTGTTTTTTACTTCTTCTTCTGGATCACTTGGCAAAGCTTGTAGCCGTTTCAAGTATGGCAAAGTAGTGTCGAGTATTGGCATTCGACGTTGCCTGATGACCAACTGCCCTAAGTTGATGGCAGCTATAGTAGCATCCTTTTCTAAAAGCTCCTCCTGTATAGGGGGTTCTGCAACAACATCTGTGGGAGAGTTGGCATCAGTTTGAATAGGAGGCAGTTTCGGCAATTGAGGCGAAGTGCCTGAAGCTTTTAACTTAGATGTTGTCCGCAGGGTGGCTTCTCGCAGAACTTGCAGATTTATTTGCGGTGGTAGGGGTGTGCTTGGGGATGGATTAAGTATCTGTGGTTGGTCTGTTTTTGGAATTTTGACCAGATTGAATAGTTTCAAATCGAGCCTAACAGGTGTCTCTGGTTCTGTGAAAGCAGTAGATGAGTCTGATGGTGTTATGGGGTCATTTAAGGATGTACTAGATTTTGCTGCGGCTGTGATTGCCAGTAATTCCGTTACATCTGCTGTAATGGTGAAGGACTGACTAGCTAACTGGATAACTTCACCAGCATCGGTGAATTTACCATACAAACTAATATCTGCCAAAATTAACTTGGATTTACAGTCAGCAGGAATATCAATTGAGGTATTGATGGTGAAGGGTAATTCCTGATCTGGCAAGGATCGCCGTACCTGGGTCAAGATTTTCGACTCTAGGGGCGATCGCAGTTCAATTCCTAGTTCAATTGCTCGCAGGCTTTCTGGAGATAATGTTTCAGCCTGATCTAGATTTGTCTTTTCTTGGAGTTCTATGTGTCCATTGATTGTAAGAGCGTGTCCCCAACGAGCAATGTAAGTATCCTGATCTAAAGTTAGCTGTAATAGTGGCGGTGGTTGTGTTGCTAGAGAATCTGTAACCTTTTCATCTTGGGGCAGCAGTTCAGAGGTGGGTAAAGCTAAATCTATTAAATTTTGTAAAATCTGCTCTGCCGTCTCACCTTTGAGCCACACAGGACTCACAGGCTCATTGATAACTATATCTTCATCTTCTTCCGTTTCATCTGACAGAACAGTGGTAGAGGGGTTGCTGTATGTAGTAATTGCCAGTTCTGTAGAAACAGCGATCGCATTATCAAACGTAATTGCGGGTTCTGCTGGGGCAGTGTATTCTAAGTTCTCTTCTGGGATAACAGTGATAGTGGGGTTGCTGTGTAGTTCTGTAGAAACTGCGATCGCGTTATCGAACGTAATTGCGGGTTCTGTTGGGGCAGTGTATTCTAAGTTCCCTTGATCAGGGAGAACAGTGATAGTGGGGTTGCTGTGTAATTCTGCGGGAACAGCGATCGCGTTATCGAACGTAATTGCGGGTTCTGTTGGGGCAGTGTATTCTAAATTTTCTTCATCAGGGAGAACAGTGATAGTGGGGTTGCTGCGTAATTCTGCTGGGACAGCGATCGCGTGATCAAACTTAGTTACGGCTTCTGCTGGGGCAGTGTATTCTAAATTTTCTTCATCTGAGAGAACAGTGATAGTGGGGTTGCTGTGTAATTCTGCGGGAACAGCGATCGCGTTATCAAACGTAATTGCGGGTTCTGTTGGGGCAGTGTATTCTAAGTTCCCTTGATCAGGGAGAACAGTGATAGTGGGGTTGCTGTGTAATTCTGCGGGAACAGCGATCGCGTTATCAAACGTAATTGCGGGTTCTGTTGGGGCAGTGTATTCTAAGTTCCCTTGATCAGGGAGAACAGTGATAGTGGGGTTGCTGTGTAATTCTGCGGGAACAGCGATCGCCTTATCGAACGTAATTGCGGGTTCTGCTGGGGCAGTGTATTCTAAGTTCTCTTCTGGCAGAACAATGGTAGTCGGGTTGCTGTATTTGCTAATTGCCAGTTCTGTGGAAACAGCGATCGCGTTATCAAACGTAATTATGGGTTCTGTTGGGGCAGTGTATTCTAAGTTTTCAGAAATAGTATTTGGGTGAGCGAGTGAATTTGATTCTACATTCTTCCTCTGCTCCTCTTCCACCTGTGACAAGACTTGCACTTGGACTCTGTATTGCCAAGATTTACCGAGCAGTTCCGACATCAAATCGCCGGAACAGCGCAACTCCCAAACTCCCGCCTGGAAGTAGGTAAAAGGAATTACCGCCATTAAGCCTTCTGAGTTAGTGCGACGCGATCGCTTGAAAATTCGCCGCGTTGGTTGAACTTCCTCAGTTGAAGAGTGAGTTACCCGAACTTCCACATCTGTATTGGGAAGGTTAGAACGAACTAAAACTCTATACTGTCCTTCCAAAATTTCCAAATTTGGCGATTCTAGGATATGCCACGAGCGAGCGCCTTGTTTCTGTATCAGAAATTGCCAGTGTTCCATTGTAAGTGATGCCCAGACCGACGAGCCGCTGAGTAATATTGTGTATTAACTTGCTTGCAAGTTTACCTCAGTATTTTGGAAATGCCCCACTTAAATGGCTATCAAATTAACTCAGTTTTACTTACTTGACTTCTCTTGCTTTAACTAGCCACGTTAAGGTTACTTCAAGAGGTCGCCTTATTGCTTGTGCGTAAAGCTTTTGTTGTTTTCTGAATATTAAGTTTGACACTCTCCAGTGCTCAATTACCAGGGATACAAGAGATAGTATTAGCTATCTCTGCTCAACTTAGCGCCAATACTTTTGTATTATTTTTTACTAAATATTCAATTTACCATAGACACAACATACAATAAATTAAAATTCACTTGACAATTTTTATTAAATTGTGATTACCCACATTTTTGCTACAAAGAGGTAGGATGTGGCTCTTAAGTGTCCTCTGCGATCGCCCAGGCTGGGCGCAAAGCGGCATCATGAAGAGTGCTGAGTTCCAAGTACTGTTAGCGGTAGCGGGGCGTTTAGCACTCAGCACTGAGTGGGTAAATCACAACACTTAACCCTAGATATATCTATGGGGTCAATCCAAAATCCAAAATCTAAAATCCAAAATTGTTTGACAATGAGGATTTATAGGAGGGATTCGATGCTAGTCATTTTAATGGACGATCAAATCCTTGCCCCTGAGCAAGTTTGCCAGTCTTGTTTACTCGCTGACGGGAGGGGTCAACCTCGTTGGCGTGAGGGTCAACTGCGCTGTGGTCAAGCCATTCACAAACTTACTCAACAGCAGCCAGACCAGTATGAGTGCATGATGGGCTTTCGCATCGCCCATATAGAATAGTCGAATTTATCAGCAAGACCAAGCAACTGCGTTATCCTAAGCTCAAGTAACTATTGAAATTTAACCACAGGAGAACGCATAATGTCTTGGCGCGGGTCTACAACGGTTTCAGATCGGATTTTTGCTTCCTTGCCTTATTTGCTTCCTCTAGTTGAAGTTTTTGTATTTGGTAGATATTTGCTCTCAGAATTTCCACCACTACAACTGCTGTTTCTGCCGCTCGTGCCATTGTTAAATATTTACTACGGCGTGCGTTATGCAGGAATGATTATTTTCTTTGCTTTATTTTTGCTGGTAGTGAGAAACGAAAAAATTAGTCACTTTATTCGTTTCAACACCATGCAAGCAATCCTTTTGGACATCATTATCTTTTTGTTTAGCATCCTTACTGATGTTGTGGGGCTAGTTCCCGTTGGTGGTTTTGCAATCCAAACCCTATCCACAACCATTTTTATCGGCATAGTGGGAGCAGTTGCATATTCAGTCATCCAGTCTGTAAGCGGACGTTATGCGGAAATTCCGGCGATTTCCGATGCAGTGTATATGCAAGTGCGTTAGAAGTTAACGAGCCACTACGGTGTTTTCCAGGCGACCAATACCTTCAATTTCTACGCGGACGCGATCGCCTGGTTTCAATGCGCTTACACCCTCCGGTGTACCTGTAAGCACTAAATCACCAGGTAGTAGCGTCATCACCTGACTGATATAGGAAACTAAAACATCAGGCGAAAACACCATCTGATCGATACAGGCACATTGGACTGGATTAGCGTCGTCATTCACAAAAGTCTGCAATCTCGCTCCTGGATTTAATTCCCGCACAATCCAAGGGCCCAAGGGACAGAAAGTATCAAAACCTTTAGCTCGCGTCCATTGACCATCCCGTTTTTGTAAATCCCGCGCTGTTACGTCATTGGCAATGGTGTAGCCCCAAATTTTAGTTTGGGCTACTTCTGGTGTGCATTCAAAGGCGTAATCACCAATCACTAGTGCTAACTCTCCTTCGTAATCAACTCTTTGTGATTGGGGAGGATACTTAATTTCCCTTTCAGATGGAATAATCGACGTGGGTGGCTTGAGAAAGATTAGTGGCTCAGAAGGTACTGAAGTTCCCATTTCGGCTGCATGTTCTGCATAATTCTTACCCACTGCTACAATTTTTGAGGGAGCACAAGGAGCCAGAATTTGGTAATTTTCTGGTGTCAAAGTCAAATCAGTGGGTTGTCCTTGTAACCAGGGCGGAGCATCTAGCACCTGGACATTAAGGGATAGTTGGAGTATCCCATAATAAATCTGTCCTTCTTGATTTTGAATTCGCACATAGCGCTGCGCCATAACCTTGACGAATATCCTTTTATTTGATTTTTTGTTGCTGTGAGCGGGTAGCAATCATCAGTTAGCTTTTTAGCGAACCGATTGAACCTTGAGCATGAAAGCGATCGCTATAGATGCTCATAGGGTAAAGATACCCGTTGGCAAAGCTAATAGCTTGATCAATCTTGGTAAAGAAATATCAGGGTTACTTCCCACCTAGTTTTCATTGGGGACATCCCAAAAATCCAAACTCCGGCGATTTGGCTAATGATTCAAATTGAAAACTGGTAAGATTATAATTCCTTGTTGCTTCAGATGTTGATTAATACTGGCATTTTTAATTAAAACCAGGTATAAATTAACATCAGCAGCCACTTTTGTCCATGAGGAATCGGAAAAATATGACTACAAGTTACGAAACAATGTACATTCTTCGTCCTGATCTGGGAGAAGAACAGGTAGAGCAAGCAATTACTAAATATCAGAATTTGCTTCGCGATCAAGGCGCCGAGGATATCCAAATTCAAAATCGTGGTAAGCGTCGTCTCGCTTATGAAATCAAAAAACACCGTGATGGCATCTACATCCAGTTAAACTACGGTGCGCCTGCAACTGCGATCGCCCCCTTTGAACGCGCCATGCGCTTGAGTGAAGAAGTGATTCGCTATTTGACCGTTAAGCAGGAAATCGCCGAAGAAAAACCTCCTAAAGAGGAAAAAGAAAAGCCAACTAAAGTAGCTGCAACTGCAACAGTGTGATGAATGGGGAGTAGGGAGTAGGGTACAGGGTACAGGGTGATGACGAAAAAATCCCCAATGCCCAATGCCCAATGCCCAATGCCCAATGCCCAATGCCCAATCCCATTCAATAAAATTTTGTCTTTTTCTTTTCTCATGACTTGTTTGGGAATGCTAAATTAACAAATACTTGCCAAAGGTAGTACTCCCGCAGTTATACCTAAGAGTGGACAAGATTCTGAATGGGAGCTTTAAGCTACTGTGATCCAATCTGATACACCCAATATTCAAGTTCTCTCTACGGAAGTATCGCAGCTACGCCAAGAGTTGCAACTTCGCGATCAATTAGTACAACAACTATCTCAAGAACTCTTCCGGCTGGTAAAAGGTAATACTAGTTTTATGCCCCAGCCGGAGCTTGAGCGTGATTTCACCCAGTTACACGCTTTACAAGAACAACTCCAGGCTGTAGAGCAGCAGGTAGCGTTCTACCAAGAGCAAATTACCACTCGTGACTCCGAAATTTACCAATTGCGACAGTCAGTCCAAGAACTCACCGATCGCACTCGGATGTTGGAGCAAGTCGTGCAAGAGTTGCCTCAAATTTACCGTCGGAAGTTTGAGGAGCGGATGACGCCAGTGAGAGAAAAGGTAGCAATGCTACAACGGGAAAACCGCCAACTACAAGCAGAACTGCAAAGTGTGAGTTACCGTTTAGCTCTCAAAACTCGTAATGCTAGTCACAGCGGCATTGATTTACCAAATTTTCCTCGTCCAGCATCCGAACAAGCGAATATTTCAACTCCCCAGAATGCCTAAAATTACCATTATGGTGGAATCTTAAGAGGTAAGAAATTGGTGCGGCAAAGTATCTTGGAGACATCCAAGTAGCACATCAAGGCAAAAATAAATATAGAGTTAGAAATAACGCAAAATCTGATATTTTAGCCTTTCTTACCTCCTGCTTCCTTACACTAGCTACGTCGGATATATAACAGTTAGCTCAAATTGACTTCTCCCACGGCTAAAAGCCAATGGGATTATTTATACCCAGAGCGGTGCAGGCTGATTTAACCAGCCTATACCAACTTGTCACTAAGTACTTGTGCTTACTTACTTTTAAAGATAGAGAAAAAAGAAAATCAGCCTGCTAGCACCAGACTGTTATCTTTAGAAAATGTGAAAAAATGCAAATGTAGCTTGACTACGCCATCCTTCTATAGGTAGATTTGTTATCTAACCTGCTAGCACCAGACTGTTATCTTTAACGGTAGTAAAAATATCTTCGTAAGCGTGAAAAATTTCAAACACTGTATCTAGTTGGGTAAGTTCCAAAATTAACCTTACAGGAGTTTGGACGTTGCATAGAACCAAGCGGCAACCACTCTGACGTGCAGCTTTTAAACCTTTAACTAAAGGCACTAACCCAGAACTGTCCATGAAATTGACTTCTGATAGGTCGATAACCCAGAGCTGATGAGCTTGAGGCACTACTTCAGCCATCTGTTTACTCAGAGCCTTACCGCCTTCCAAATCTATACTTCCCTGGGGTTTAAACAAAATCACTTGAAGTTCTTGTGTAAGAGCCATAAATTTAAGAGGGTAATTGGAACACTTGACAAAAAATTGAAAAAAGACATCAATACGTATTCTCTTTCAACGGCAAAATGACTGTTTTACCCAGATATTTGGGCCATTTCAGCCATACAGTTGAGAGAGACTATTTCAGTATTCATGCCGTATAATTTGTGATAACTTTCATCAATATAGGCATAAGCGCCTAACAATTTCGGTATCAACCGTATCTTTTACAAGATTTTCACAATTTAAATGGATTTTTATAAACTTTCTATAAATTTTTTATTTTCTTCGTAATAAATATTAACTTGTGGTATCAAATTCGAAAAAATGTATAGTTAATAGTCAATAATTAATCGCTACCATAGATTAGAAGCTATGGATTATTCAGAATTACACTAATGACTTAATGACTCTATGTATTAGTTTGATTGACACCCCACCCAAAAACAAGCAAAGATATAGTAAAAGTAAAAATTTGTAAAGACGGCGGTGCGGAATGTCTTTAGAGGTGATTTCCCTAGAAAATATCCAGGAAGTTGCTCACAGTTACGGGTATTGGGCAATTTTTTTGGGAATTTTGCTAGAAAATTTAGGCATTCCCCTTCCTGGTGAAACCGTAACCTTAGTGGGTGGGTTTCTAGCTGGCAGCGATGAACTAAATTTCTGGCTGGTTCTCGGTGACGCAATCATGGGTGCTGTCATTGGTGGTACTTGTGGCTATTGGATTGGTAGGGTTAGCGGTTGGCCTTTCCTGGTAAAAGTTGGTAGCATTTTTCGGATTTCGGAAGTGCGATTACTGACGATTAAAGATCAATTTAGTCAAAATGCTGCTAAGGCGGTATTTTTTGGACGTTTTCTGGCATTATTACGAGTTTTTGCTGCACCACTAGCTGGTATAGCTGAAATGCCCTTTGGAAAATTCTTTTTATACAACTTTTTAGGAGCAGTTGCTTGGGCTAGTTTGATGGTGACATTAGCTTTCTTTGCTGGCAAAATTGTCTCCCTAGAACAATTGGTTGCTTGGGTGGGTCAATTTGCGATCGCAGCTTTACTGATCCTCACTGCTTTAATTGTTGTGCCCCTGTGGCTCGAATCTCGTCAAGTCAAGGGTGCAGCAGAAGAGTAAATAGTCGAAGTGGGGAGATGAGGGAGAAAATTTTTCCTTGTCTTCTCATCCCCCTTATCTTCCTAACCTCTAACTTGCTGTGACCAAATGCGAGTTGGTAGTCCCCAAACATAGATAAAGCCTTCAGCGGCTTTGTGGTCAAATTGGTCTTCGGCTCCGTAAGTTGCCAAATCAGGAGTATAGAGGGAATTATCGCTCGAACGCCCAACTATTGTAGAGTTGCCCTTGAACAACTTCACTCGCACAGTTCCAGAGACTCGCTCTTGTGTCTTTTGAATAAAGGCATCTAGTGCAACTTTTAGCGGACTATACCACAAACCGTTATAAACGATTTGGCTGTAAGTTTCTTCAATCCCACGCTTGTAATGGGTGACATCTGCCGTCAAAGTCAAGCTTTCTAAATCCCTATGTGCTTGAATTAGCACCAACATCGCGGGAGATTCGTAGATTTCCCGCGATTTAATACCTACCAGACGGTTTTCAATCATATCAATCCGGCCGATACCGTGATTTCCTATCACCTGATTGAGTTCTTCAATTAGTTCAACTGGCTTTTTAGCTATACCGTTGATGGTTGTGGGAATACCACGGTGGAAACCAATTTCGATGTACTCTGGCTGGTTCGGAGTATCAGCGATCGCTTTGGTCATCTCATAAATTTCTTCTGGTGGCTCAAATGAAGGATCTTCGAGTAAACCAGCTTCAATGCTACGACCGAGCAAATTCTTATCAATACTGTAGGGAGAAGATTTTTTGACTGGTGAGGGGATACCAAACTTCTCACCATAAGCGATCGTTTCCTCACGGCTCATTCCCCATTCTCTAGCTGGTGCGAGAATCTTTATGTTGGGGTTGAGCGCAGTTACAGAGACATCAAAGCGAACCTGATCGTTACCTTTACCGGTGCAACCGTGAGCGATCGCATCAGCACCATATTTTTCAGCTGTTTCTACTAATATCTTAGCAATCAGTGGACGAGCAAGAGCGGTTCCGAGAGGATAACGATTTTCATAGAGGGCATTGGCTTGAATCGCTCCAAAGGCGTAATCTTTAACGAAGCTGTCTTTGACATCCGCCACAAGTGATTCACTTGCACCCGATTTCAGAGCTTTTTCTCGAACTGGCTCTAATTCATCTCCCTGACCTAAATCTGCTGCTAGGGTAATCACCTCTTCCACACCCCACTCCTGCTTGAGGTAAGGGATGCAAACAGAAGTATCCACTCCACCAGAATATGCCAGGACAACCTTTTTGGCGCGACCCATTAATTTCTCCACTTAGGACAACAAAGAATGAGTCATTATTATATCTAAACTAATCCATGTATATTTTCTTCATGCAACTGAATAATAAAAATCCCGACTTCTTAGAAAAGTCGGGAATCTGAGCCTTGCAATTTTCTTGAAGAAGAATTCAGGAGTCAGAATTCAGGAGTCAGAATGAATCAGTGGATTCATCCACTATGAAGTTAAAAATACCCAACAGAATTCTGGCTCCTGACTCCTGAATTATGTTTCGATAAATTAAATAAGATTGTGATCGTTTCTAGATAAAACTTTTTTTATATGGCTTTGTATCAGTTTTCACCAGACTAAATAAATATTAAAAATCTACAGGGTGGATAATCCCACCCTGTTTTAGATAGATGCAAATCAATCACCTAACAGAAGTTGATTCTTGATAATCTGGTTTAAGCTTTTGTGCTTGATGGTTTAGAAGATACTGTCTTTTTACCCAAGAATAAACCCAACCCGAACACAGACAATCCAAGCATCAAACTTGGTTCTGGAACGCTAGTGCTTGTGTAAGTAACGGTCTGAACACCTGCGTCAGTTGAATCATTCAAATTGATAAAACTTTCGCGGAAGACGTTAAAAGTGCCAGGTGTAAAATACAACCCTAACCCCGCTTCGTTCAAAATTGTTCCCGAAAAATCGGTGAAAACTGAGGCTAAAGGATCATCAGCTTCAGTGTATAACTGTCCACCAAAGGTAGCAGAAATCTTTAAACCTTCGGCGATCGTTACTTCTTGATCGTCTGCTGCTGCTGCTTGGTCGAATGAAAAAGTGCCTATGAGAGTTTTATCGTCATTAGAAAAATTATAAGTTAGGGCTGCTGCTTGGGCGGGGATAGCCTCGCCTAACGAAAAAATCAAAGCAGTTCTTACCGTTGCAGCTGCTAACTTCTGGAAGATGGAGTCAGTCATTTTTTTTCCTTGATAAAAGAACTGGAGCAAAAATACCGCAATAGTTTTGTGAAACAGAGATGTGTGTTATCACATCTCTGCAACACAAAGTTTTTCAGTTAGTGTTTAGTGAAGCGGTGTATTTAATTCACGGACTTGCGATCGCCGAAGGCGGGGCTTCTCTCCGAGAGGCTTTGCCAACGCCCATCGCAGTTTTCATAGCCTGGAAGATATGACTTTGGTCAACCACACCCCGAACACCAGGTACAGTGTAAGTACCAGAGCTATCTGTAATCTGGAAGCCTTGTCCTAGCGATCGCGTCAGAGCTGATGCGTAAGCGCCCTGATAGTAAACAGGTACAACCCGACGGCTATGGCTACCCCAAAGATATTTGTAATTTGGATCAGACCCCCAGAAATGACCAGCATCAGTAGGATTGTGCTTGACGAAAGTGATGTCCTTGGCGTTATACTTCAAGCCTTTAGCCTTATTTGGGTCAGGATTAGGAGTCAATTTAGAGGCAAAGTCATTATTCAAAGTTAGATAGTGATCATGGTCAGCAGTAACTAGTAGTAGATTCTTACTCCAACCACCATGATTTTCTACCCAAGTAATGACCTCCTGAACTGACTTATCAAAATCATTCATGGTACCAATCAGGTTATCCATGTTGTTGTCATGAGCAGCCCAGTCTACATCACCTCCCTCAACCATCAGCCAGAAGCCATCTTTGTCTTTACCTAAAACGGTTAAAGCTGCTTTGGTCAGATCAGCCAAAGTTGGATTTTCGTTAATTTCTTTAGTGATAAAGCTAGCGTCGGTTTCACCAGGAGCCAAAGGACGAACAGTATCGGGTGCAGGAGCATTAGGAGCGATGGGATTACCAGCTGCATCGATGACAGGAACACAATCCCCAGCAGTACCAGTAATTATCTTACCGGATGGGCAGGTTGCTGGAGTTCCACCGCCTCTAACAACAGAGCTATAGAGGGTGAAGGTGTCTAGGCCTGTTAAGCTGTAATCTCCCTTAGAAGAACTAGCAGGAAGGTTGCCGTTTTGTCCACGGGCACCATACAGACCAAATAATTTCTCTCCCTTATTTGGGTCGATTTTAGCAGCCGTGTTTAGCAGTGTCGCAGTTGCATTTGGGCCACGTTCCAAAAAGGTATAACCGTAACGATTTGACGTAGGGTTATTCTTCAAATGTTGGTAAGTGTCTTCTGTAATGTACGTATATTTCAAGACGCCATCAGCAGTACTTGCAATATCTCTATTTTCAAGGTCTTTAGGATGACCGCCACCCAACAACACATTAGGCTGAAAGTTCAGCAATGTCTGTTGCAAAATGCTGTCTTGGTTACTCTTGCTAGGGTCGTAAACACTATCGTATTTGCTACGACGATTTACGAAAGAAGCAGCAGCACCAGGCGTTGCGTGGCTAATAGGTACAGAAGTTACCAAGCCTGTAGACTTACTATTTTCCTTAGCAATTTCCAGGATAGTTTTCAATCTCTTCTCGTAAATGTCTACCCCCATCGCGTTGTTGAAGCTCTTTACTCCCGTGTAAAGAGTTGTAGCGGTATTAGCAGAGTCAGGATAACTGTACTTAATGTAATCTTTGTCATAAGTACCAGGATTTGCAGGGGTCAGAGGAACCCAAGGAAGAGGGCCACCTTTACTGATGTCATAACCCGCCAGATTTCCACTCGCTAAACTATTGCCATCAACTCTATTACCAGGATTAAAAGGAGTCGGCTGGAATGAGAAGTTGGGACGAACAGGACTTGCACCTGTGAGTGGATTAGAGTTATCTAGAGCAGAGTTACCTGTTAGATGAGGCTGATCTGTTGGATTGGCTGGTGTATTTCCCTGAATTGTTGTGCCGTAAGTAGTTACCAATCCATATCCAGTTAGCTTTTGGAAACTAAGACCAGAGCCTTTACCACTAGTGTAAAAAGGCGCACCTTTGGCGACGGCTGCGGCTCGTGCCATCTCCCAACCCATACCATCGCCAATCATGATAATTACGTTAACTCCATTACCAGCAGCCAGGGTGGGCTGAAAAACAGAATTACCAAATATCAGCAGAGCAGTACAGAGCAAGCCAGCCATAGTTAAGGCTAGAAATCGCTTGTACTTTTGCAAAAATGAAATCATTGCAGTGTGCCTTAAAGTTAATTGAGCAAGTGTTAGCCGTTAATACTGATAAAAATTTGGTTCTAGATGACTAGCACCAAAGTCTGAGTATGTTGCAGTCACATCTACCTGATTAGGGGCTGCGGCATAACTTGGATTAGAGGCGGTTGCTGGTTGTTGATTTGATGTTCCTAAAAACAATAAAACTGCCAAAACCAGACCAGACATGAACCAAGCCAAGGTGCGCTTGTACTGTTTAAGTAATGAAATCATTGGGGATTGTTGAATGAAACTCATCATCAGGAAACCTCCTAGTAAATAGCCGATCGCTATGCTTTGACAATTAAAATGAATGTCAATAAGCATTATTTCTAAAGGTTAATTTAATTAATTTCGGTATAAAATTGAGAGAATATATTCTGGTTCTAATGTGTTTTGTTAGCAGACAACATTAAAACTAAATCTTGATTAAATAAAGGATGTTTTGGTAGTATTGAAGGATTTTTATAGCTGGTTAGCTGCAAAGTTATCTCAGCAATTTGAAAAGTTTTTCGGATGTGATTTTCCAACTTATTGAGTAAGCGATCGCGTTCTTGGATAGTTGTACATTCAACTGTCAAATTGGCACAAAGCATTACCTTATTTAAGCTAAGTGTCCAGATGTGGAGTTTTTCTACTTGCACAACACCAGGAAAAGATTGGAGAGATATTTCCACCTCAACAGGGTCGATTGATTCCGGTGCATACTCCAAAAAAATCTTTAAACTTTCTTGTACTAAAGGGAAAGCACTTAGACCCGTAAAAGTTGCAACTACTAAACTAATAGCAACATCTGCCCACCACCAATCCCAAAGATGAACTGCTAAAGCAGCTATAATTACGCCAACAGAACTAGCAGTATCAGCAATGACATGAAGCAAAGCTCCGCGCAGATTTAAATCGTTGTGAGTGTGGGGATGAAGCAAAGTAATATTGAGCAAATTGACGATTAAACCTAAGACGGCAATCCCTAACATTGGTAAGCCCAAAATTGTTGCTGGATGTTGCCAGCGTTGAATTGCTTCCTGTATGATAAAAGTTGCGATCGCAAGTAAACCTAATCCATTCAACAAAGCTGCTAAAACTTCGATCCGCTGATTTCCAAAGGTTGCTTTTTTCTTAGCTGGTTGCTGTGCTAAAAAACTAGCAAGTAGCGATATTGCCAAGGCTGTAATATCCGATAGAATATGCCCTGCATCCGCTTGTAATGATAAACTTTTACTCCATAAGCCCACACTCCACTCAGCAATAAAAAAAACAGCAAGTAAACCTACTGTTATCCACAAAACTTTGGCTTTTTGCTGATTATTAAATATTTTTACCGAATCATCTTCACATCCACACCATTGAAGTGAAAGCATTACTAAAAAAACCTTTTTACAGTATAGTAAGCTGTTACGCAGCTAAATTTAATAAACAGCATTACCTTTATTTTTAATTTTGCGTTCCCATTTAATAATAAGACCTCCTTCATTTAACAATTTATTTAACAACTCTTCTAGCTGTGATACTGACTCGAACAATCTATGAGCTATATATTCTTTTGCTGAATGCCAAACCAATTCAATCAAATTATAATCTGGACTATAAGGTGGTAGAAATTCCAGGATAATATTTGGCATTTCTGCCTTGATACGAACTAAAATATCTTTTCTTTTATGGAAGCTGGCATTATCTAAGATAATCACTATTTTCGCAGAACATTTATTGAAAGTCTCAATTCTATTTCCTTGCTCTATCCATTCTTGCAATAGAAAATTATTCAAAGATTGAAGCTGCTCATAAAATACATCGGCATTTCCTTTTTTAATCACAAAATTCATTCTCTTCTTGTCGTGATAACGTAACCCTCCCATAATATTTACTCTTCCTCTTCTTCTTTGACCTGTGATTTGTTTCCTTGTACCTTTCTTACCCCAGTTTTTTCTTCTTATCACTCTTAAACTAAATCCACTCTCATCCCAAAACCATACCTGTAAACGCTCTGGGGCTTCCTTTGTTATTCTTAAGTATTCTGACAATTTTTCTTTAAATGCCTTACGCATTTCAGGATTCTGTTTGTCCTCTAGGCTGTATTTTGCCCAAAGGTAAACGTACTTTTTTCGCTCTAATATTCTCCCAACTTGTGAACCACTTAACTTAATTCCTGTTATCTTTTCGAGGTATGTAGCTAGTCTTGCTGCTGTCCAACGACCAAATTCATACCCATACTCTAGTGGCTCTTTTTCAATTATTTCTAATAATAAATCCTCATATTCTTTGGTAACTTTGCGGAAGTTCCCTTCTCTTCTTCCATCTAAAAAACTTTCTAGGTTATCTGGATCGCCGTGAACTGCCCAATATGCTACTGTTGGATATGCAATATCTAAAAACTTACTAATCTCTTGATAAGTTTTTCCATCATTCATTAATAATAAAATCAGAATCTTTTCTCTTACGTAGGGATTTTCATGCTCTTTTAGCGTTTTTAGTAGCCTTTCCTTCTGCTCTTGGGAAAGATGATTTTTTGCTGGCATAGATGGCTGATACTAAATTAATTACTTAATCTAATATTATACAATCTAGCTGCGTAACAGCTTATTCGCTCAATTAGTATGACGTTTAAACTCACAAATATGTGAATACCAGAAAAAATATGAATCTATGAAAAAGTTATCTTACTTAATTTAAGAAATGGTAATGCTTGTGTTAAAAGTTGTAAATTAAAGCAGAATGATCCGTGCAGTTTCAAGAACAGCAAGCAGCAAATATCCTATTAGTAATTTCTTGCTGATTGCACAATAACTTTATTTGTAGTCAAAACTTACAATCATCTTTTCAAGCAGAGTAGATGATGATAACCATTATCTTTTTAGCTTCTACTGATACAAGTAATAAACACCTTTTTGATGCGCGAAGATACGTTATCTAAATATATATTGATAATAATAATCCTTTTCACTAATTTTCAAAAATATTTGAAGATTATGAGCTTACAATTTTCATATTCACTGACTATCAATCAAATTTGGTGAATTATTTTCATCGGATTTTATGAGAATTTGACGAGAAAAATTTTTGGAATGACAAAGACTGACTAAAGTCAGGGGCTTGAAACCTTTTTATATTGAGTGGATAAGTAGAATTATCACTTCACAGTAAATTTATATATCTCTGACAATCTTAAAGATTTTACGATAATAATCTTTTGTTTGATATTTCTTAACCTGTACGCAGTGGTTAAAAGCTTATGTAAGTGAAATTACAGGACTATTGATTTTTTAACTCTGGAGTATATTCTGATGAAATTAGCTAAAAATCTTGGTATCGCGACCGTTGCAGCTGCCATGTCTATTGCTGCTATGGGTGCTAAACCGGTGCAAGCTGCCTTGGTTAATTACGGTTTCACTGTGAATGCCACATCTGGCGACAATCCCGGTCAGTATTTCGGCTCTTTTCAATACGATGACTCGACCTTAACCAATACAGGTCTTGAGACATTGGGAGTTGAGAATGGATTAGCAGTTGCATTCAACTACTTAGGTACTAACTATACAGAAGCAGATGATATTGATTTCGACAGTTTTCCTATAGCCAGCTTTAACAATGGCGAAGTTCTAGGACTAAGCTATTTTGTTGCAGACCAGTTTGTGATCGGAAGTGATCCAAATACTCCAGATGTCGGAGGAAACAACTTTTATCTGATTGATCAATCAGTAAATACAACACAAGTAGGTACTGTAAGCTACACTAAAGTACCCGAACCGTTAGCTGTTGGTGGTACAGCTATTGCTACTGTTATGGGATTGTGGATGCAACGTAAGAAGAGAGCAACAAAATTTGTGGGTTAATACTTGACTGTTTCCCAGCCTAAAAACTGGGAAACCATTATTGGAGGCTCGGCCTCCAATGGCTTGACCAGAGGAAGCAGCCCTCTTGGAATACATTCCCTGTAAGTAAATCACCTTAATCCTTGCCCGTGTTTAGGGTCAAGAATTAAGGTGATTTAAAACTATTTAAGATACAGCCCTTGCTCTGAATGGTTCCCAGCCTGGAGGCTGGAAACCCATTCTGTGAGGCTCCGCCTCCAGTAGCTTGACAAGAGGCAGAGCCTCTTTTAGATACATTCCCAGCCTCCAGGCTGGGAACGAGATGACACAAGCCTTTAGGCTTTTCTTAGTGCCATTTATTCCTATCGTCTTTATAGACCACCAATAACACCACCGTCATTACGAGTAATTACTACCGTTGATGAACGTGGGCGACCTGATGGGCCATAACCTTGACTGTTAGGCCAATTGCTCACTAACGTGGGATTCGAGGTAGTCCCACCATCACCTGGGTGCTGGATGTTAACAAACATCGCTTTGCCATCGGGTGTAGTGATCACACCAGTTACCTCACAATCTGTAGGGCTTGTTAGGAAGCGTCTAACTTGTTTGGTGTTGGGGTCAGCACATGACATAGTGTTGCTACCAATGTTTGTCAAGTCACCGCGACCATCGCCTGCATGGTCAGTCTGAACCCAGAGGCGGCCAAAGTCGTCAAACCATAGACCATCTGGTGAACTTAAGTCGTCACCTTTAATGTTGCCCTGAAGATTTGGTTCAGGTCTGGTTTTGTCGCCAGCTTCAAAGAAAATATCCCATTTGAAGGTAGTTGCTGTAACGCTGCGTCCATCTTCGCGCCAGCGAATGATATGACCGTAACGGTTGTCAGGACGTGGGTTGGAAGCATTTACGGCAGGACGCGCACCGCCTGCTGCTGTTGTGCCATCTGGCTGGTTGGAGGAAACTGGAGTTGTGCCACGACGAGTATTATTAGTCAGTGTGCAATAGACTTCAATCTCTTTATATCCACCAATCCGAGGACGTACAGCTACCCATTCTGGGCGATCCATCATGGTTGCACCGACTCTATCACCAGCTTGTCTTGTTTTAATGAGTACTTCCGCTTGGCTTCTGAAACCATTCTCTGGTGTCAAACCATTCTGACCATAGATCAAAGGAATCCACTTACCAGTACCGTTGTCATTGAATTTAGCAACGTACAGAACACCGTTGTCGAGCAAATCGCGGTTAGCAGCAGGATTTCCGGGATTTAAAGGTTGGGCACAAACGAACTTGTAGATATATTCGTTGCGCTCGTCATCACCCTGATAGAAAGCAACACGGTTATTGTCGTCAACAACAACTTGAGCGCTCTCGTGCTTGAACCGACCAAGGGCAGTACGCTTGACTGGTTTGCTTTGCGGATTGTAGGGATCAATCTCAACTACCCAGCCGAATAAATGGGGTTCGAGTGGGTTGGTGCTGGCATCGAAGCGTGGATCAACTTCCGGCCAGCGATAGCTAGATGATGTTGAAACGCCGTAGCGATTCTGTCCTGCCAGGATATCAGACTTTTCGATGCCTGGAATTGCAGCTACATCCCCTGTAGGGTTAGCAAAGTAGCCGTTCCAGTTCTCCTCACAGGTCAAGTAAGTGCCCCAAGGTGTGTAGCCGTTGGCGCAGTTGTTGAGTGTGCCATAAGCGGTATAGCCATCGTTGAGTGTGCCAGTGTCAACAGAACCAGTTGGCGTAATGTTAAACTTTTTCGACTTCAACAATGCATTGCCAGCCGCAGGCCCCGATACTCGCATCTCGGTGTTGCCGGTAATGCGGCGACCATAAGACGAATTGCGATTAAAAGTCCACTCATTGCCGTTTTTGGAAATTTCTACAACAGACACGCCATGAGCAGCCTGAGACTTCCGTACCTTGGCAATTGTGACTACATCCAAACC
The DNA here is from genome assembly GCF_014023275.1 of Nostoc edaphicum CCNP1411. NCBI lineage: Bacteria > Bacillati > Cyanobacteriota > Cyanophyceae > Nostocales > Nostocaceae > Nostoc > Nostoc edaphicum. Next base: position 1,476,396 of record NZ_CP054698.1, on the reverse strand, counting down.
ATCGGGATGCAAAATTGATTCCTGGGTGTACTCATGGTTGACGCACAGCAGACCAGTATTGATGGGCTGATTTAAAAAGCCTCTTAATGATCTTGCTTGTGAACTTACTGTCCGACCAACAACATTCCCTGGCTGTAAAGGGAAGTAGTGCATCCCATCATTGTGCATACCAAACTGCTTTTCTTGAGCAGCGGCATCTTGGGAGGCATCTGGTAGCCAAGTTGGGCCACCAGGTGCGATCGGATCTCCCCAAGCAATCAGCACTTTAGCTGTATAACCTTCAGGAACACTGACAAGATCCTTTTCCAGAAATCCTGTAGCTGGGTTGAGTAGATTCGGTGGAATGCTCTTGAAGCCTATGCCAGCAAATCCAGTTCCCTTGGGAATCGGCGCTGCATCAACACTTTGAAGAAAGCCACCGATGGAAACATCACCCAGAACAGTTAGCACTGATGTACCCACAGCCGTCATGATGAACCGCCGCCGACTCAAACTAACGCGGTCAATCACATCACGAATTGACTCGTTACCGGATGGGTTGAGGGTCAAATTGTTTTTAGGGTGAAAGCGTCCTTTCATTCTTTGTTCTCCATTTAAGGCTTACGAGATTGCTATTCAGTTCATCTCTCAATAAGATGAGTAATTTGGTAAAGAAAAACTCTACATACTTACATCAATTACCTAGATATTTATTGAGATTTGACACATTTTTAACAGCCAATAAATAGCAGTGAATAACAAATCAAGACTGGCTGATACTGCTTACGCAGACTAAAATAATCATGTTTTCTTTAACTTAAGTACTAAGTATTAACGTCAGGTTATATATTGATTAATTTAAATTTATCAACAACTTTTTTTGATGAAAAACATATTTTTCACTAAAAAATCACGATTTTGTGATCAATAATCGTCAAGCTACGAAAATAGAGTTATTAAAAATAGTGCAAGATGTCAGGTGAAACAAATTTGCCGCGATAATTTTTCGCAGAGGACGTTTAAAACATCCTCCGACATACCACACGCACTCTTCAACATGGTTTAAATTAGTCCGATGAAAGACAAAGTTTTTCCGCCCATAATGGACGGGATATGTACCAAAATCTAGCGACCAATGACTAATTAACTCTGAATTACTTGGTTTTTATGAATAAATATAATTAATTGATTGGTTAGCTTAGTTCATAATAATTAAGCTGAGATTATATGTTGATTAACTAAAAATTATCAGCCCCTTGCTATTTCCTTAACTCAAATCAGCTAAGGAACAGTGTCAGCGCCCCATCTGTCCTATCCTGGAGATGGATAAATAGTGTTGTGGGTGAGACTGTGTTTTTCAGCGTTGTGATACCGACTTATAATCGCCAACCGATTTTAGAAAAGTGCCTCCGCGCCTTAGAGGTGCAGGAGTTGAGTAAGCCAAGTTCGGTTACTGATTACGAGATTGTTTTGGTAGATGATGGTTCTACTGATGGCACATTGGAGTGGTTGGCTGCACACAAAGAGGAGTTTCCTCATGTGCGCTGGTTTCAACAAGATCATGCTGGCCCAGCTGCGGCCCGGAATTTGGGAGTAGAACAGGCACTGGGAGACACAATTATCTTTATTGATAGTGATTTAGTGGTGCTGAAGAATTTCCTGCAAGCTCATGGTAACGCGCTAGTGGAGGGGAAAGAGAAATTAGGGAGCGATCGCTTTTTCACTTACGGTGCAGTTATTAATACTTGCAATTTCAACAATCCAACGGCTGAACCCTACAAAGTCACAGATTTTTCAGCAGCCTTTTTTGCTACGGGAAATGTAGCGATTCCTAAGTATTGGTTAGAGAATGCCGGACTTTTTGATACCACCTTTCAACTCTATGGCTGGGAAGATTTAGAATTAGGTGTGCGGCTGAAAAAATTAGGTTTGACACTAATTAAATGTCCAGAAGCCGTCGGCTATCACTGGCATCCAGCATTTAACTTAGAGCAAATTCCCCGATTGATTGACCAAGAAATTCAACGCGGACGCATGGGAGTTTTATTTTATCAAAAACATCCCACATGGGAAGTAAGAATGATGATTCAAATGACTTGGCTGCATCGCTTACTTTGGGGAATTTTGTCACTTAATGGTGCGTTAAATGAACGGACAATGGCTCCGTTGTTGCAATGGCTAATTAATTTAGGTAAACCGCAATTAGCTTTAGAAATTGCTCGAATTTTCCTCAACTGGTACAACGTGAAGGGTGTTTATGAAGCCTATGCTCAAATGCAGCAAGCATCGTGAGTTTGGGCTTCATTTAGACATAATTTTTATTGAAGTCCCACTAAGAGGTTGTTTGAAAAGGGTTAGGGTGGGGTAAAAAATATTTGATACATCAATCATGACTTTTCAAACATCCTTTAAGACTGGATTACAGATATTCAGATTTTTGATTGGACTACTTAGAGAAAGCGTAGGCAAAGCCCGTCGTAGACATCGCACCCAATCTGAGATAATTTGAGTGCAATGTCCAAAATGCTCAGTAAAATTTCTTAGGAATCGGAATCGCTGTCTCTACCGTTGTATCTATATTTGTGGGACAATTTAATCTAAATATTTAAAGTAATATGTCAGAAATACCCCAAGACGACGGCATTTGGATTGTTACCGATGAAGTGCCGCAAATATCGATTCCTGACGGTGCTAAAGGCGGGAGTACTAATACACGCAGTTGGGGAGAGGAAACTATCAGGGAAAGCACTGGTAGCAAAGGGGTAGGAGATGCCGTTAAGGTTAGTGCTCAAACATTAGAGCAAAATATGACTCACTTTCTCAAACTCGTGGGAAGTTTATTTAGTCAAGCCGAACAGCAAGCAAAAGTCAACTCCAAGATGCAGCTAGATGAAATTGAGCTATCGGTAGAAATTAGTGCAGATGGGGAAGTTAAATTAATTGGCAGTGGTGTCAAAGCTGGGAGTAAAGGAGCGATTAAGCTGAAGTTCAAGCGCCAAGAACCAGGGTGAGATGGCAAAAAATTGGGCGATCGCGATCGGAATTAACCAGTATGATTATCTGCAACCGCTAAACTATGCCAAGCGGGATGCACTGTTAATGCAAGAGTTTCTGGGCAATGAGGCAGGATTTGAGCGGATATTCTTCTTTTCCGATGACTCTCCGAATGTTGGCGGAAAATCAACTCGCCCAAATCGGGCAAATTTGCGTCAAGTCTTCCTGGAATTATTCAACAAACCCTTCATGGAAGCAGGGGATAACTTTTGGTTCTTCTTCAGTGGTCATGGGATAAGACACGCTGACCGTGATTATCTCATGCCCTGTGATGGCAATCCAGCAGACATTGAAGAAACGGCAATTCCGATTAACTTCATTGCTGAACGCCTACGTCGCTGCGGCGCTGATAATGTTGTCTTGATTCTGGATGCTTGTCGTAGTCTAGGTACTCGTGCTGGCGAAGGAATTGGGCGACAAACGGCAGAAGAAGCACGTCAACAAGGAGTTATCAGCATATTTTCCTGTAGTCCACAGCAGTATTCTTATGAAATTGAGGCTTTACAACAAGGTGCTTTTACTACTGCATTACTAGAAGGGTTAGGAATTCAAGGTAAATGCGCTACTGTTGAACGATTGGATCAGTATCTCAAGTTTCGTGTGCCTGAACTGGTTCGCCAGCATAAAAATACAAAACAAACGCCTTATGTTATTGCTGAACCTGTGGATAAATCCCACCTAATACTTGTGCCACGATATGCAACTCTAGCAGATATCGCCACGCTGAAAAATGATGCTTACCAAGCGGAAGCCGACAGGAATTTAGATTTAGCAGAGCAATTATGGATTCGGGTATTAGCTGCGGCTTCAGGGCAAGATACGGTTGCAATCAAAGCAATTCAAAGAATTGAAAGATTGCGGTGGGAACGTCAAGAACCATCTTCACCACAAATTCGTCCTATTATTGAAAATTCCACTAAGGGAATATCTATAGTTGAAAAAAATCCTTTAAAAACCTTTCAATTTGAAGTAGTTACGGTAGATGCACAAGGTAATATCAGCAACCGCCGTAATCAGGAAGCGAAATATTTTGAAGAAAATTTAGGAAATGGTGTCACCCTCGAAATGGTGCAGATACCAGGGGGAACCTTTACGATGGGTTCGCCGGAAGGAGAAGCGGAACGACGAGATAATGAAAGTCCACTGCATCAAGTAACAGTTCCTAAGTTCTTCATGGGTAAATATGCAGTTACCCAGGCACAGTATCAAGCCATTATGGGCAGTAATCCTTCTAGGTTCAAAGGTGAGAAACGACCTGTAGAACAAGTTACTTGGGATGAGGCAGTAGAGTTTTGTGAAAAGTTGAGTCAGAAGATAGGAAAAACCTACAGGCTACCCAGTGAAGCGGAATGGGAATATGCTTGCCGCGCGGGAACAACTACACCGTTTTATTTTGGTGAAACGATTACCACAGATTTAGTTAACTACAATGGTAAATATCCTTACGGCTCTGCACCAAAGGGCGAATATCGTCAACAAACAATAGATGTAGGAAAATTTCCGCCTAATTCTTTCGGTTTATACGATATGCATGGTAATGTATATGAATGGTGTGAAGATGTGTATAATGGTAATTACATAGACGCACCAACAGATGGTAAACCGTGGTTAGTTGGTAGCGATAATAACGCAAAGCTGCTGCGTAGCGGTAGTTGGATCTACACTGCCTGGACTTGCCGTTCTGCCTATCGCGATTGCTTCGCGCGCCCGCATCGTGGCAACGCTGTTGGTTTTCGCGTGGTGGCGGTGGCTCTGGCGTGAGTACTCCCCAAAGTCAGAGTCGGTAAGTGGGAATTTATAGAGCGTACATCAGGGAGTCCAGACCTGAACCAGCGAGGAAAGCGACAACCTCCGAATATAAAACCGAGTCGGATAGCTTAGTAGGTTGCAAAACCGAACAGTTGTTCGACTCAATTAATTTTGCAAGATTTCCAACTTTTTGAAAAAATAATTCTTAGGTTGGGCTGAAGAACGAAACCCAACATTACCCATCACCATTGGTGTTAACTTAACGTCAAAGCAAATCTATAAATAGCTTTTAGATTGCCTCGTTCCCAGTCGGAGACTGGGAATGCTCGTTGTTGGGGCTGCCGCCTCCCTTACTGGCGGCAGAGCCGCAATTGAAGTGCATTTCCAGCCAGAGGCTGAAAACGAGATTTGAAAAGGGTTTTAGCTTCAGTTGACACTAATGAACCATCACAATACCTAACGCTGATGTTGAGCTTCATTTTAAAGCAAAGGGCTAGCATGGAGGGGGCAGAGGTGCGTTCATGTAGTAGCAAATTGTATTAGCCCCACACTTTTCAAACATCCTCTAAGATATTAAGTCAAAATCGCACCACCCATCAACCGCTCATACCGATACTTCAACTCTTGTTTCATCAAATACCAGCGCTCTAAAGTTGCATCCATCTCGATTATTTTTTCCGCTGCTTGCCGTGCTAAAAGTAAAACTTCCTCATCCTCAACCAAACTCGCTAGGGTAAAATCTGGCACTCCAGATTGACGAGTTCCCAGTACTTGCCCTGGGCCACGAAAACGCATATCCATCTCGGAAATGAAAAAACCATCCTGAGATTGTTCCAACACCTTCAATCGTTGTTGAGCATCAGGACTTCTGGAACTACTCATCAACAAACAATAGGACTGAGCCGCGCCACGACCGACACGCCCCCGTAGTTGGTGCAGTTGTGATAAGCCAAATCGCTCCGCATTTTCAATGAGCATCACTGTAGCGTTAGGTACGTCGACTCCTACCTCAACAACGGTAGTAGAAACTAAAACCTGTGTTTGGTTATCGCGGAATTTAGTAATCGCTTCATCCTTATCGGCTGAACTCATGCGACCGTGCAGCAACCCCACTTGAAAATCGGGAAAAACGCTTTCTTGTAGCTTTTGATGCTCATCAGTGGCCGATCGCAAATCTAATTTTTCTGACTCTTCTACCAAGGGCAAAACCACATAAACCTGTCTACCTTGGACAATTTCTCGGCGGATGAGGTCGTAAGCATGGTTGCGTTGCTGACCTGATAGCACTGTTGTTTGAATCTTTTGTCGTCCCGGTGGTAACTCATCAATTTGGCTTACATCCAAATCCCCGTGTATCGTCAGTGCTAAGGTTCGGGGAATCGGGGTTGCTGTCATAGTTAACACATGGGGTTGTTCGCCTTTTTGCTGCAAACGTGCCCGTTGTTCTACCCCGAAGCGATGCTGTTCATCAATTACCACTAAACCCAATTGCTGAAAGTTTACAGGGTCTTGAATCAAGGCATGGGTTCCCACTAACAGAGGTAATTCACCAGTGCTTAACTGAGAATGTATTTGTCTTCGTTTAGCAGTTTTAGTGGAACCTGTCAGTAATTCCACTGGTAAATGCAAGAGGTTAAACCAACCAACTAACTTGCGATAATGTTGTTCTGCCAAAACTTCTGTGGGAGCCATCAGCGCCGCTTGGTAGCCAGATTGAATTGCTGCGAGGATAGCTAGCACAGCGACAACAGTTTTTCCAGAACCGACATCACCTTGCACTAAACGATTCATTGGTACAGGTTTTTGCAAGTCGTTGAGAATATCATTGAGAACTCGTTGCTGTGCGCCAGTGAGTTGAAAAGGCAGTATTTCGTGGAATTTTTCTACAAGTTGACCGCGTGGAACCAGGATGGCGCTGGTTTGAATCGCTCTTGCTTGCTGCTGACGTTGCAGTAACCCAAGTTGTAGGTAGAAAAATTCGTCAAAGACTAGGCGACGACGGGCAACTTTTAAAGCGTCACTATCACTGGGAAAATGGATATTAGCGATCGCATCTTTCAATTCCATCAAACCATATTTCTGCCGTAAACCACTTGGCAAAGGGTCTTTCAGGTTAGCCGCAGCAGGCAAAGCAGCAATTACCGCCTGTCGCACTGTATTCGCCACCACGCCTTCAGTTAGTCCATAAATTGGCACTACTCGCCCAATATTCAGCGACTCAATCGAATCTCCTGGATTTGCCAAAACTTCTATTTCTGGATTATCCAGTGTTAAGCCATATTTACTTTCTTTCACCAAGCCACACGCCGCCAGAATACTACCTACTGCATAACGGCGTTTTAAACTTTCTTGCCAAGCGCGACTGCTAAAGCGTGTACCTGCGTAAAAACGACCAATTTTGATTTGACCGCTGTTATCTTTGACTACGAGTTCTAAAATTGATAATTTCTGATTTTTAGGGCTAGTAAAACAGTTGCAACGTTTCACTGTAGCGACTATTGTTACCGTCTCACCCGCCTGTAACTCGCGGATATTCACCTGACGCGCGTAATCAATGTGGTCACGAGGATAATAAAAAAGCAAGTCGCGGACGGTATGTAAACCAAGCCGTGCCAAATTATCAGCTTTTTTGAAGCCTATTTCTGGTAAATCACTGAGTTTTTGCTCAATGTTCGGCGCAAGCCTCCGACTCACCTCAGAGATGATTTTAGATTTTGGGTCGCGCGCAACTTGGATTTTGGATTTATAAGTTTTCCCTTGCTCCCCTGCTCCCCTGCTCCCTTGCTTCCCCTGCTCCCCCTGCTCCCCCTGCTCCTCTTGCTGTAGTTGGGAAAGATATCTACGAGTCTCTGCTACTAAATGTTGTCTTTCTTCCAGTGCTAGATGTGGATAACTAGCAAATTGCACCGCTAATCCTTGCCAACGGCGGCGTTCAGTTTGGGGCAAGCCTGTTGGGAATTTACCCAAAGTTAGGCTCAGAAATTCACTGAAGCGGTATTGTTTGCCTACCAAGTCTGTAAAGCCACGTTCGGCTTCTATTGCCAAGGCTTTATGCAATCGTATCCAATCTGGTTTTTCATTAGTCATTGGTCATTAGTCATTAGTCATTGGTCATTAGTCATTGGTCATTGGTCATTTGACTCTGGACAAAGGACAAAGGACAAATGACTAATCCTCAAACCAACTAGCACGCCATGCAGCTTCCGCTTCAGCGATCGCCATTTCTCTATGTTTCTTTTGATACTCTCGTCCGAGCTTGTTTAGCTGAACTAAAATACTGCGGATTTGCCTGCGCTCAGAGGAGAGTGTCACATCAGCAAATTCAATTTCCCCTAGCCGCAGGTTAATAGCCATAATTTGTGTCAGACCAGAATCTTCTGACTGCTGCTCATTTTCAATTTCAATTACTAAGTTTAATAAGTTGGGTGGCCCTGGCATTACCTCCGCTGATGCTTCTGATGCAGCGGCTGCCGCTGCTGCTAAAATCGGTTCTGGTAATTTTTTGGGTAATACCCCGGCTTTTTGTAATAAAAGATTAGCATCATGGGAAATTTTTTTCAGTATTTCTTGTGTAACCTCTTCTAAGTTCTGTTGCCATTTTGCCAGTTCTATAGGATTCGAGGTATCTGGAGACAAGGGGGACAAGGAGGAATTTTGTTCATCTCCCTCATCTCCCACATCTCCCTCATCTCCCACTGCTTCTTCACTTTTAATATAAGTGAGCAATTGTTCAGCTGTCAGTTGACCCAAGCTGCGGATGGCTTGTTGCAATTGTTGCCGCTGATTCAATGACAAATGCAAAAAGTTTTCGGGATACCCTTGGGTACAGAGGTGGTAACTCGCGAGAATCAACTGTTTTCGTACAGCTAGTCCCAAAGTGGCTAGATAACTAGCATAGGCGGTTTGTAGTTCTACTGCGATCGCCCGAATCGCTTCTTTCAGTGTTGCAATATCCCGTTCAATTCGCTCGATTGCTCTTGCCATATCTTTTCGTTCTTGCCCATCTGAACCATTACATAGTACAAATGTACAAATTTATTTTAGGATAACTTTCCAGAGAATTTTAGATTTTAAATTAAATGCGATATTTCGCGTCTTTACTAAATAAAATACAGGTCAGCCTATTTGCTTGACCTGTATTTTAAAGAGTCATTAGTCATTAGTCCTTGGTAAAGACTAATGACTAATATTACTTGCTGCCAATTTGTGCAGCGACTTCATCAGCAAAGCTCATTTCTTGCTTTTCAATGCCTTCGCCCAGTATATAGCGGACAAAGCGGGTCACTTGAATTTCTTCGCCTACCTGCGCCTTCACTTGCTTTACCAAGTCTTCCACGGAAATACTCTGGTCGCGAATGTAAGGTTGATCGAGCAAAGCCAATTCTTTTAGGCGTTTTTCAATCCGTCCCTGAACAATCTTTTCTTTGATATTATCTGGCTTGTTCGCCAAATCATCCTTGCCCATTTCAATGTCTTTTTCTTTTTGAGCAATTTCGGTAGGGATTTGGTCTACGCTGACATACTCGACATTTGGGCAAGCCGCAACTTGCATTGCAGCGTTTCGTGCCAAGGCTTGGAACTCTGAGTTAGAGGCCACGGACTCCGTTTGGGAACCGAGTTCTACCAACACACCAACTCGACCGCCAGTGTGAATGTAGCTGTCTACTACACCTTGCGTGCCCTCTGCTAAGGGAAAGTTGACAAAGCGACGCACTTGGATATTTTCACCAAGGGTGGCAATGGTTTGCTTGATAAATTCTTCTACAGTCACGCTTTCATTTTCAATATAATGTTGAGCCAACAAAGACTCGACACTATCAGCGGTCGCTGCTTGCTTTGCTAGGTTCTTAACTAAAGCTTTAAAAGCCTCATTACGAGCAACAAAGTCAGTTTGGCAGTTAACTTCTATGAGTACACCCACTCGACCTCCGGGCTGAATGTAAGTGTCTATTAGACCTTCTGCCGCAATGCGATCGCTTTTCTTCCCCGCCGAAGCGATGCCCTTTTTCCGTAGCCAGTCTATGGCTTCTTCTATGTTGCCATCAGTCTCTTTCAGCGCCTTTTTGCAGTCCATCATGCCAGCACCAGTTTTTTGGCGTAGCTCTTGGACGAGTTTTGCAGATATTTCCGCCATGTTGCCTCAATTCCTAACTTGACCTCGAGTTGTAATCACTCACCTAATTTAGTACTGAGTGCTGAGTTTTGAGTGCTGAGTTTTGAGTGTTCAGTTATCAATTTTATTCTTCATTGACAAATCACAACTTCAAAAATCAAGACTCAGCACTATCCAATTTGCTGAGTCTTTCTATCTTACTCAGCACTCAGCACTCTTCACTCAGGACTATTCCTCTGTTTCCTCGTCGGGAATTACCGCGTCAGTATATTCGGTTTCTTCGTAGTCGTCGTCATACTCACCACCGTCGTAATCTTCGTCATACTCTTCAGCATCCAGCTGACCGTGACGACCTTCATAAATGGCATCTGCCAATTTTCCAACTATCAGCTTGATTGACCTGATAGCATCGTCGTTTGCCGGGATGGGGATATCTACTACATCTGGGTCACAGTTTGTATCCAACATGGACACAATAGGAATATTCAGCTTTTGGCATTCTTGAACTGCGTTATATTCCCGCCGTTGGTCTACAATCACCACGATATCGGGTACTTTCCGCATTGTTTTAATGCCGCCCAAGTATTTCTGAAGCTTCGTCATTTCCCGACGTAGCATTGATGCTTCTTTTTTGGGTAATAGATCTAGTGCGCCAGTTTCCTCACGGCGTTCTAAATCTTTCAGACGGTCTACCCGTGTTTTGATGGTTGCCCAGTTGGTCAACATTCCACCCAACCAGCGTTGGTTAATGTAGTGGGAACCACAACGGCTGGCTTCTTGGGCAATAATTCCAGCTGCTTGGCGTTTAGTGCCAACGAAAAGAAACTTCTTCCCTTGTTCTGCGTGCGATCGCATGTAGTTGTAAGCATTATCCATCAACTGGGCAGTTTGCACCAAGTCGATAATATGCACACCATTGCGGGAAGTATAAATGTAAGGAGACATTTTTGGGTTCCAACGCCGGGTCTGATGCCCAAAGTGAACCCCTGACTCCATCATTTGAGCCAATGAAACTACTGGCATATATTTTTTAACTCCGATTCGGGTTAAACCTCCATCCAAGTGCATTTCCCAACTGGGAAACACCCGAATTCTTAGATGTGCGAGATTAGTTAACCATACTAGGTTAGCATATTTGGAAGAGTTGTAGTTGCTTGACCGAGTGAGGGCGAAAAAATAGCGCTACCCACTCAACAATTGGGAAGCGCTATGTTGTATTAAGCCCAAAATACCTATCTACTCGCGATCTTCTTGATCTTTGGGTTTGGGTTTTTGCCGCCGTTGTTCTACCTGCTCGTCGATAGTTTCTCTCATTTTCCGATCAGCAGCGTCCATCGCAGAATACTTAAAGCGGTTGATTATACCACTGAACAAGTTGCCAAAAAATCTTTCAATTTCTTGCATAATTTGATACCTCAGTATTTAAAGGTAAATTCTTGACTTTACATTGGTCTTGGACTTTCTAGTAGAAGTAGGAAATAAAACGCTAACCTGTCTTAGATGTATTTTTTTGTCTCTTAGCGTCTCTGGGTGCTTAAAAGGCTGGCGGTTTATTTATCCTTTGATTCAGTGTTGCTTGCGAATGACTGTATAAAACAGTCTGATCAATTAAATCAGTATTGTTGAGACTTACTAGGTTGAAACGCGCTAGAGATTCATCTATTGTATTCTCTCTAAGGTAATAAATATAGCAAAGATGCAGGTAACAAATTGTTTACTTGGCATTGGGTTGAGATATAACCAAAAACCTGCAAGATGATCTTGAAAGGCTTGATTTTCTGTTGTGAAAAATTCAGATATAGCAAGTTTTCAAACCCAGAGAGGATAAAGTTTTTCAGATCGTCTTGCAGAAAACTACACATAAGGTTTTATTTATGGTCTAAAATACTACTCATTTCTTGCTGATAACGCTTGGGAGTTGTGCGTAGCATTCGTTGAAACACAGATGTCATGTGACTTTGGTTGCCAAATCCCGCTTCTGCGGCTACCTGTGCTAGCGATCGCTTTTGGTTTTGTAAGAGTTGTTGGGCAAGTTCCAGCCGACACCGGAGGACATATTGATAAGGCGATAGTCCAGTTGTTACCTTAAATGCTCGTGCGAAATGGTAGGGGCTGAATCCTACCGTAGCAGCAATCTGGTTCAGGTTAAGTTCCTCGGATAGATGCGCTCTAATGTATTCCAAGGCAGACTTTAACAAATTTGGGTCTAAAAACTCTGGTGGACGTTTGAGCCGTCCAGATAGATTTGAACGTCGGTGAATAATCTGTGCTAACACCGCCGTTGCAACCGATTCTAAGTAAAATGCACCACCAATTTGTCCATTATAAAAAAACTCTTGCATAGCGATCGCAGCACTCAAGCCCCAATGAGTCTTGGGAATTTGCCCTGGCTGTAATTCAATTTTCTGTCCCTCTGCTTCCACTTTGACTATCCGCTCTAGAAAAGATTGGGAATATCCAAACACCACAAAACAAGAAGCATCTTCCACCGAAGTATAAGTACTGTCTTGAGGCACAATATCAAAACCTCCTGGTAGTGCTTGGTAAGGTTGCAGTCGATCAGCATTGAAGGCAGCAATCCCACGAGTTTCCCCAAAACTTGTTACCACCAGGTTAAGTGGTGAGCGAATATTGACTTCTAAATGTCCTGGCGGAATGATTGCTACCATCAACTCTGGTGTTTCTAGCCAGTGTCCCCACTGCGGTAGAGCTTCTAGTGGGGGCTGATCAAGAGGAATTTTACATTCTGGGGGATTGAATAAAAACTCTTTTAGCAGATTCATGGGCAGAGGCAATCAAGTATTAACAGCAATTTGAAGAAGAATGCAAAATCCAGAATCAATTTGGTGGGGGACTTAAACCCCTTTATTCATAAGCCACTCACACAGAATTAAATTCTGTTAGCGGTAGCGGGGCGTTTAGCCCATTCTGGCTCCTGACTCCTGAATTCTGTTTGTTAAATACTTCAACCCGATTGTCTCAAAAAGTAGATTTTGATATTCCGCAAGAATTGAAAAGACAGTAACAATTGCAGGCAAGTATTTTCAAAGTTAGGATTTTGATTCGAGTGATTGTCAATGCCTGTTCTGATTCCTATTTCAACCTTCTTTATCGGCTGTCATGGGCTACTTGCTCTGGGTTTATCCTATCGAGTGGCAATGGAGCGCACCCGTACTCGGATTTGGCATGGCGCATCTTTATCTGAGGTTGCCTCACAGCCCAATTACCTAGATCAACCGAATGCTTGGGCAGAGTTTGTGGAAAAAATGACACAACAATCTATTGTCACGAAAAACATGGAAGATGGGGTGTTGCAGCGTACTATCCGAGCGCATGGTAACTTCACAGAATACGTACCCCTTAGCCTCATATTCCTAATTGCCTTAGAGTGGATGCAGTCTGGGAAGGGACTGTTGTGGATGCTAGGTACTCTATTGACAGTAGCTCGGATTGCCCATGCCTGGGGATTAATACAGACTTATGGCCCATCACCGGGCAGGGCGATCGGTTTTTTCGGAACTTGGCTAGTTTATATCGTCGGCAGTCTGGCTTGTCTTTACTACAGCGTGCAGCAATTTTTATAGTCCAGCGACGGTTCTAACTCAAAAATTATAATGCTTAAAGCAATTGATACTGACCTTTGGGTTGCTGAACAACCCCTAAAATATTTTGGCTTGGAAGTAGGGACGAGGATGACTGTGATTCGTCTAACCAGTGGCAAATTAATGGTGATCTCACCTATTGGCATGGATGACGCAACTATCAATGAGCTAAATCAATTGGGAGAAGTTATTTACATTGTCGCCCCCAACTTGTATCATCATCTATTTGTTGCTGACTTCAAGCTGTGCTATCCTCGTGCCAAACTATGGGTAGTATCTGGTCTAGAGCGCAAACGACCAGATTTGCAAATCGACCAGATTATTAGCGATCGCAACATTCACCTAATTGATGGAGTTGAATATTTATTAGTAGAAGGATTCAACACATTGGATACTAGTGGATGTTCACCGCTCAATGAATGCGTCTTTTTTCATGTCAAAAGCCGAACTTTGATTGTCACTGACACAGTTTTCCATTTTGATGCTCAATGTTCGCCAAGCACAAGGTTAATAGCCAAACTTATAGGTGGTTACAACCAACTTCGTCCATCGTTATTGGAGAAATTTGCAACTCAGGATAAAGTCAAAGTTAAATCGTCAATTAAACAGCTTCTCACTTGGGATTTTGAACGAGTAATCATGGCGCATGGCAGCATAATTGAACAAGATGGTAAATCTCAGTTGAAAGCAGGTTATGAGTGGTTTTTAGAAATCTCTTTGTAGCAATACTTAACAAATAAGTTAAGTCGGCACGATAAAATCCATGTCTAATTACACCCTGCGTGTTACTGAATAGTATCGGGATCTATATTGAGCGATCGCAGCCTCGCCTTTAATTGTTCTATTTGCAATTCTGCCTGTTCTGCTCGTTGACGTTCCTGTTCGGCTCGTTGACGTTCCTGTTCTACCAGTTCTTCTGCTTGCTGTCTTGCTAAAACTTCCTGTCGTAAAGCTTCTGCCAGTTCATTGGGGATGAGTAATTTTTCCCCGTTATTTTCTCGATAAAACCCAATTAGTCTTCCCTCAACCAGCAAACGTAGTTGTAACGGTTCACTGCGTCCATCCTCTATAGGTTCGTAGATTTCTCCCCGCAAGCGATAGCCACGTAACTGTTGTTCTACCCACTCGCCTTTAGGGTCAAATAGCCAGTATTCCTTGACACCTAGCTGCTCATAGAGGGTCTTTTTGAAGATTTCGTCTTGTCCCTTGGTTCCAAAGGATGTCATCTCAAAAATAACTGTGGGTACTTGACCCTCTTCCCAGATTTTATAGTTGTCCCGACCGCCGGGTGTAACATCAAAAATCACCATCACATCTGGGGCTACCCGCAACTTCGGAAAACCTTGTGCATAGTAAAGAAATTGATTTCCTAATACTGTTGCCTGACGATTTGCCAAATACTGTTTCAGAACTTCTAAGGTAGTTAGTAAGGCATAAAGGTGGTCGTAGGTTTCTGCCACTGGTTGACCATCAGCACTGGGGTAGAAGATTTCTGATTCGACACTAGCAGGTAAAGTAGCCGTCATGGTTGTAAAATCAGCGCTACGAGATTATTGTAAAACAACTCTAGTTCTTCCTAACTTGAGATGTGCAAGCTTTTCAAAATATAACTAGATAACTCACAAAAACCTTCCCCTTCAGCAGCGTTAGTAATATAAGCAGGCTGATATTTTAACTGATTCACATATTCCAGCACGTTTGCCACGCCTACAGAAACAGGAAAATAACGCCGATCAAATAAACTTTCATCATTGGGACTATCACCCACAGTAACAATTTCTTCTGATGAGTACTGGGGCAAATATTCGCGCAATACCTGCAACAATCCCACAGCTTTATCTTGTCCTTGGGGTTTAATGTGACACTGCACGTTGCTATAGGTAAATCCCCAACCCATTTGTTGACAGAGATTATCTAGGGTTTGTAGTTCATCTTGAAGCAAACCAGCTACATCAAAAGTCCAGTCGGTGATGCGAAAGCGATTATCAGCGGATTCTTGGATTTGGGGAAATTTAGTTTGTAAATTCTCAAAAGTTGTAGCTAACTGCTGGCGATGTTTAACTAAATCGGGAATGGGTGTTAAGACTACTGGTTTATGGTTCCCAGGTGGAAAGTACAAACCGCCATTTTCTGCCATAGCACCTGCTACTGGCATCAAGCTACTCAATCCACTCACCCAGCCAGCAGAACGTCCTGTAACAATCAGCACCTTAATGTCATCTGCCGCTAAATCCTCTAAAGCTTGTAACAGTGCGGGAGTAAATTTTCCTCGTCTAGTTAGCGTGCCATCCATATCTGTGGCTATCAGACGAATATTGCTAAAGCTTGTAGATGAAATTTCAGACAGGGCAGGGACGCTCTGGTGTCTGGACATACGCAGTTTGTAAAAAGCTGTTAAAAATATTAATGATACAGCAAGATGACCTTGAAGATTTGGGCATCCTAAACATCAGGAGTCAAGTTTTTCAGTTTCCAACCATGTCCACTTCAATGTTTCTTGCCCAATCCTCCGGGACAAAGGCTAAAAAGGCATCCCAGGAAGTGCCAGCAAGTAATCCTCAAATACCACCATTATTGTTGGTAACTTCTGGAGGACTGGCTTTAGCGGTGATTGCTTTGATTGTGTATAGTAAGCTCCAGATGGATAAGCTGGAGAAAAAACTTAAGTTTGAACAATTCCGCGCCAGAGAACTAGAGAAAAAGTTTAAGCTGGCGCTGGAAACAATTCGCAAGATGGAAACTAATCCCGATTTGGTCAATTCACGGGACTTTAACCTGGATTATCTGCGAATGCGGATGTCAGAGGAGGTGTTTCATTTTGCAATCCTTAATCAAATAAAGATTCAGATCAAAGAAAAAATTTCTCAAGCTCTACGTCCAAATCAAGCCCAACAAGGATCAGTCGGAATTGCTAATAGCGCTGGACGGCAAGTAGATGAAATTTTTGATGTCGAGTATGAAACTGGTAGTCCAGGGAATTCTGCTAAACGGGTGCTGTTTCGGATTCAAATCCGGTTAATGAAATTACCGACGCAAGCAACTTCTGCGACTATTAGTCAAATTATTGATTGCATAGAAACTTACCTAAGCCCCATAGAAGACGAAGATAGTTGGCAACCCATAATTCAAGGTCGGATTGCTACTATGCATTGGGATCAAAAAGCTAAACCTACGCCTCTATTGGTGCTGGAGCAATCGAATGAAGGCGTGAATGTAACTTTTCGTACTAGTCGCCAACCAAATACTCCAACTCAGCCAAAGTCATCTGGAATTAAAAAATCAGGCTCGGCTAGATCATAAATTATGGCTGTCATTTGTCATTTGTCATTGGTCATTCACAAAGGACAAATGACTAAAATCATTACTGAATAACTGTATTTGGGGAATTACGGGTTAAAAGACCATCTTCCATTTCTACGATGCGATCGGCTATGTCTAAAATGCGGTTGTCGTGTGTCACTAATAAGATAGTAGTTCCCTGATTTTTGGCTAGACTCTGCATTATTTCTACGACATCGCGTCCTGATTGTTTATCTAATGCGGCTGTTGGTTCGTCTGCTAGCACTAGTGGGGGACGATTTACTAGGGCGCGAGCGATCGCAATTCTTTGTTTTTGTCCACCAGAAAGATTGTCTGGGTAGTAATCAACTCGTTCTTCTAGACCAACAGAACCCAGCATGGCTTTTGATTTAGCCACTGCTTCTGTTTGAGAAATATTATCATTCAACTCTACTGCCATTTGCACATTTTGCTTCGCAGTTAAGAAACCTAGCAAATTGTGAGCTTGGAAAATATAACCAATGTTGCGTCGCATTTGTACCAATTTGTTTTGACTGACGCCAACGAGTTCTTCACCTAAAAATTTTAAACTTCCCTCTTGTACAGACCGTAAACCACCAATTAAGCTGAGTAATGTGGTTTTACCTGAACCTGATGGGCCAGTCATAATGACAATTTCACCTGGATAAATTTCTAGGTTAATGTCAAACAATATCTGTTTTCTCAGTGCGCCTTTGCCATAGTAGTGGTTGAGATTTTTTATGGCGATTACAGGTTCTTTTTCCATCATATTTTTGTTAGTTCTAAGTTAGATTTTTCAAGAATTAACTGTAGCGAATGTAAGGAGTTAAATTTGTTTGATTGCCATCATAAATATGGCGATAACCAATATTAATTATTCATTGAATTTGAAATTAATTAAAAGATATCTGCTGGATCGGCAGAACGTAATTTTCGGACTGCGATCGCACCGGAAATTACACACATTAGTATAGTCAAAATCAATACCATTACTGCTCTATCAAAACTCATAAAAACTGGTAAAAGTGTTGCTTTTCTAGCACTATCATACATAAACAAAGTAAATATTATTCCAGGGACATATCCTAAAACTGCTAATAGCAAAGCTTCCTGAAGAATGACTGTTAATAAATAGTTTTGTGTATAGCCTATTGCCTTGAGAGTAGCGTATTCAGATAAGTGATCTGCAACTTCCGTATAAAGAATTTGATAAACAATCACAGTCCCCACAATGAAACCCATGACAGTTCCTAATGTGAAAATAAATCCAATAGCTGTACTATTTGCCCAATAATTCCGCTCAAAATCAATAAATTCTTGCTTAGTTAAAACATTGACCTCGTTAGGTAAATACTTTCGTAATTCTTGGGCGACAACTGTAGCATTCGCTCCCGGTTTTAATCTAATTAAACCAATATCAATCAATCCTTGTTGACGATTGTTGAATATTCGCAGAAAGTTGATATCACTTGTAATTAAATTACCATCTGCGCCAAAGGATGCACCTAATGTAAATAATCCTTCTACTTTAATTCGCCGCCTTCGTACTTCTGATGTTACAGTCTTTCCTTGATCATAATTAGCAGCAATTGGGCCATACTCCACCCTAGAAGAACGGTCAAATAGAACTACATCAGGTAGTTTAAGTTTATCTAAATTTTCCTGAACTCCAGGTAAGTTAACTAGATTATTTTCTGGGTTCATTCCAAATATCAGGATACTCCGAGGACGGCCTGTTACAGGATTTTTCCAGATTGTAAAGTCCAAATATATTGGATGTACTGATTGGACTGCGGGTAACTCTAAAGCTTTATATAAGCGTCGTTGAGAAAAGCTTCTCATCGCCAGGACAGCGCTAGATTGACTGTTAATTAAAACAATATCGCCTTGCAAGCTATTATGAAATCGAACGTTACTATAATACAGAGCATCCCGGAAGCCGAGTTGCATAAACATTAAAATATCAGCAAAAGAAATTCCTGCTAAAGCCACTGCTAGGCGAGTTTTTTCCCTTGTCAGTTGTAGCCACGACAGAGGTATTTTCTGATTCATTTTATAGGCATCCAAGCACAGTTAAATAATTCGCAATTCGTAATTGACTGTTGCTATTGATTTAAACTACCGACATTAGTTAAAAGTTGAAATTTTCCACTAGATTCTGGCAAGGCTAATGTCGGCTTTATAGAATGTTTAAAATTAGATAAACATACTATTGAGAGATATTCACAATCAAAAATATCAAATTAGAAATTGATATTGCTGCTCATCCATAACTTAATTAGTTATTAATTTCGACAACAACTTTGGCGTAAGTCAAACCAGAAACTTTCTCACTATCTTCTGGAGGTAGAGCAATTTTAACTTCTACGACTCTGGCATCCACATCTGCTGCTGGATCTGTATTCAGCACATCTTTTTTACCAATTTTTCTACCAATTTCAGTGACAGTTCCTTTTAATTCGCCGCTAAATGCTCCATTGTCGCTGCTGATAGTGGCGTTTTGACCAATACGCACTTTACCAATACTGTCTTCGGCGACTTCAGCAATCACAAACATTTGGCTGGTTTGTCCAATTTCAGCAATGCCATTGGCACCAATCGCTTCGCCTGACTTGCTGTAAACCTTTAGAATCTCTCCGGCTATTGGTGCTTGAACGTAGCTCAATCTCAGTTCTGCTTCGGCTTTTCTAACATTTGCGAGGGCATTACTAACTTGGGCTTGCGCTACTTGCACATCGGTAGGACTAACGTCCACAATTCTGCTCAGTTTGGCCTTTTCTTCATCGATTTGTCTTTGCAAAGTTGCTACAGTTTTATCGCGGTTAACTTTGGCTTCGATGAGCTGCTGTTGCAAAACTGCTAAATTTTGTATTTGGTTAGCTCTAGCCTCAGCAAGTTGCTGTCGCAGGGTTGCCAATGTCTGCTTGAGCGTAGCTTGGCTTTCAACAACCTGCTGATTAGCTGTTACTGCACTCAAGCGTCTTCTGTCCCGCTCTTGTTGAGAAATAGCACCTTCTCTGTATAAAAAATCATAGCGTCCAGCATCAACTTGGGCATTGCGCTGTTCGGCTTGGATACGTGTAATAGTCGCTCTTAGAGCATCTCTTTGCCCACTAAGTTCAGCTTCTAGGCGATTCACGGTTGCTTGTTGGACAAGTTTATCACCACTTAACTGAGCTGCAATCCGGGCGATCGCAGCTTGTTGAGCATTCCTTTCGCCAATTAACTGCGCTTGTAGGCGAGCAATAACTGCTCTTTGGGCTTGAATATCTCTTGGAGATCCAGCCCTAACTTGCGCTAAATTCGCACGGGCTTCTTGCACTTTGGCTTTTGCTTCTTCTAGTCCGGCTATTTGGGTATCACGGTTATCCAAAATTGCCAAAATTTGACCTTGCTTTACCTGTTCACCCTCTCTCACCAAAAGTTGCTGAATTCGTGACGATGGTGCTAATCCTGATGATGGGGCGGACAATTTAACAACTTCACCTCGCGGTTCCAAACGCCCTACAGCACTAATGCTATTGGTAGATGGCATTACAGGGGCAGATGTAGTTAGTTTTCTCAGCTGCTCGATTTTAGCTGTACCTAGTATCCCAGCGGCGATTACTATAGGCACAGCTACAGCGATGCCCCACCAAATCTTAGGTTGTTCTTGGTTAAGTGCCTGCTCACTTGGCTTTGGCTTTTCAGTCACCCTTGACATAATATGTTGCCCATTTACCTGAATTGTGCTGATGGAAGTAAAAATAAAAAGGTTTTTAATCAACAGCCAGCCGCTTAGGACAAACAACAGTGGTTTAAAGCTGGGTATGGCTTAAAAATCCATTGCGTGATGAACGCTCAACACTATGGCTTTGTAAAATGGTGTTTTCTATAAGCGATGTCTACGACGGGCTACGCCTACGCTAGTTTGTATGCAATACATTGACCTCACTTCCATTCCTCTCTCCTTTTAGGCACACAAGTCTGAAATAGCTGAAAAACCCAAGGTTTTACCCCACCCTAACCCTCCCCGATGCATTGGGGAGGGAACTAGATTTCTTGTTTCCCCCCTTGACAAGGGGGGATTAAGGGGGGTAGTTAGACTTGTGTGTACACCGTAGCTCCTTTTAGGAGAGAGGCTTTGAAGCTTACTTACTCCCCAAAGCTAGTAGGGAAGGGGCTGGGGGTTAGGTCTGTATTGAAACTGAGAAACGCTATAGTAGCTGGCTATTCAATAACTCTGAGTATTATTGAGACATGAGTGCAATGAAAGTTAGCAGAATTCACAAGCAGTATGAATCTAGATGCAGAGACGCGATATATCGCGTCTCTACACAAAATCCCAAAATGGTATGATGCGGTACTTTACTGCTACATTGACTACGGCTACAGTTAGTTACAAAATTGAAAAGAAACGTCAAAAATAGACTGTTGCCTTTGCTGGATACAATCTTGCTACAAAAGTTAGTCTTCCTTAAGTGAATCAACGATTAACTGACTAAAAAATATCTGTCAACTTGAGCATTCCTAACATCAGAGTTTCCTTAACTTTCTGGTCAATGAGTTAGCTGTCCTGTCTCTAGTTCTTGCGCCTACCAAGACAACAAACCATTTTGTGATATTCGCTTCAAAGACCTTACTATTCTCCCTGTTGCTGTTTTGGGACTCCATTAAACTCTCGTTGAATGAATTCTACATTTATCCGTTATCTGAAAACGTAACAGAGCCTACAGATGAGGGAGATGGGGGAGATGAAGGAGATAACTAACTAAGTTTTGGGGGTTTAAGTTGCATAGCAACTAGCAGAAGCAAGTTTTGTGGCTCTTGTCTTATAAGAGTTACAAAACTTAATGACATTAGCGAGTCCGTGAGCGTCATTACGAATTACGAATTACGAATTACGAATTACGAATTACGAATTACGAATTACGAATTATTTTAAGTTGGGAGGTCGAATAAAACTGTGGTCATGTAATTTTCTGCCCAAGCTGGGCCAAAGGCTTTTTCTAGTACACGACGGGTTTTATCGTTTTGTTGCTGTTTGGTGCAATAGTTGTGTTGTCCGGCAAGATTTTGGGTGACTTGTTCAACTGAAACAGGATGTGAGGCGATCGCTTGGGTACAATGAATGTCTAAAAATTCTCGCACCCGCGACAGAAACATTGCTTCTTCTTCAGGAGAACTGGGGCGCACAAAAATGCAAAAATCCGAAAAAATATTTCCCCATTCTGGTAATTCACGGGGTTGGGAAAAGTTAAGCACCGTTAGCTGTGTCAGTGCAGAAGTATACGATTCTGGTAAGGTACGCTCTAATTGAATCGGAGAAAGGTCTGCGATCGCTGCACTAATTTGACCTCTACCCCCAACTAAATCACAACCAAACATCGGCAGGTTGTATTCTGGACGGGGAAACATGACGCAGTGCAAAATATCCAGCATATTTCCAATTTTTGCCAGTTCCAAATGCATTTTCCGAAACTGGGGCGTTTGATAGCAGCGGTTTTCAATCGTCAGTTTTTCGCCTTCTAGTCTACCTTCCACATACCCCAACTCATCAGGCAAATGGTAGGGCGATAAATCCAGGTGCTGATGCCAAGCTGCCTCAATACAATCAGCTAGCTGACGAATTAGGGGATGTTGTTGCTCACGCAGCGAGGGCATAGAAGTAAATGACATATTCTAGTTGGGAATGCGATCTAATGGCCAGTCTACAACCAGTCGTGTCATACCTGTTGTGGTCTGCAATATAAGCAAACACTTGCACCCAGCCAACGTAAATTTATAAGACAGATACTTTTCACAAGGATTATTTATTTTGTAGTCTAGGTTACAGAAATAATTTTAGATTAGCCCATTTATGAAGGCTAATATAAGGCTATGAAATTAGATTCTCATAGACCAGATTTTGCTGTGCAAGCAAGAAGGCAGAATCTGGAAGGTTTAAATTGGGTAAACCTCTTGCGACTTCCCAACCCTTTTAGTTTTGACGAAGCACTTTTATTGTGTCCGGTTTCAGCAGATGAGTGGCTAGTCTGGATTCCAGATCATGGCGAAGCAATACTCAATATCAGGCAATTTAGTTATTAGTCATTTGTCATTTGTCATTTGTCATTGGTTAATAACTTTAGACAAGGGACTATTGCCAGAAATCAGTGACATCGTATTCCAATTCACTTAGCATCTGCCGCAGCAGGGGTAAACTGAGTCCAATGACATTGGTGTGACAGCCTTCAATTTTTTCTACGAAGAAACTACCAAAACCTTCAATTGCAAAGGCCCCAGCACACTTGAGGGGTTCACCTGTAGCAACATAAGCTTCAATGGCGCGATCGCTCATTTGAGCAAAGTAAACTCTTGTGACTTGAGACTTGACTAAAGTATGGTTTTGTCCAGGGTCAATTAAGGCGTGACCTGTGTACAAGTCGCCAAAGTTACCTTGCATTATCTGCCAACGGGCGATCGCTTCAGAAGCATCTGCTGGTTTGCCGTAAATTTCACCATTCATGGACAAAACTGAATCACAACCCATAATCAAAGCCGATTCAAACTGCGGTACTACAGTTTCCGCTTTGTACTGGGCAAGAGTTTTGACCAATTCTGCTGGTTCACTGAGTTCAATTTGCGACTCATCAAAGTCACTAGGTTGAACTATCGGTTCAATACCAACAGTTTGCAGCAAGCGGCGTCGGGCTGGGGAAGCTGAAGCAAGTACAAAAGGTGGAATTTTCATGAGATTTTAGAAAAATTTGTTAATTGGGCATCGGGTATTGGGCATTGGGTATTGGGCATTGGGTATTACCTTTATTTTTGATATTTCCTGTTCCCTATTCCCTATTCCCTACTCCCCAATTAATAGACAGAAAAAGAATTGACAACCTCATCAATCATCCGTTTAACTTTCTGCCAGCGTTTTTCAGGAATTGAGGCATTGAAGGTAAAAAGTTTACCACGGCTCACAGCAACACTGGCGATGTTGTGTCGTTGCTGTTGATTGGGGAGTTTAACTTCATACTCTAAAAGGTAATATGTTTTACCGTCTACTTCTCGCTCTGCGGCATTGACTAATTCAGCCGAACGACCAGAGTCAGGAGGCGCGAGAGCCGCTTTTCCTAATTTGTATCCTACTTCTGTTGGGGTTCCCAATTCTGACAAAGTTTTGCCTTCTGGAACTGGGCTAATTACAACCGAAACATTTTCAGACACCTCAATCAAATCGTGGAAAACCACATCTGGCCCATTGGCAACTTTAACTGGCAGCCAGCCGTTAGGATATAAAAACTGATAGCCATCACTACTGTCTACAAAGCTTTTGAGTCCAGATGCAACCGCTACATCAGAATTACTCAGACTGAAGCTCAACACCAATAGCAAAATTAATACAATTCGTTTCAACATTTCTACAAATTCCTTTGGGCTGGAGACAACACTAGCCAGTTTGTCCAGAAAGCGGGGAGCGGTATAATAACCCATGAGCTTGTCTTATGAATAATTAACACTTCTGAAGTTAATGTTAAGTTTTTTTGAGTACCGCGATCGCTTTTTTTCACACAAGACACAGTTTAGCGGTGTGAACAGCTGCAATCAACCAAAATATTATAGAGGAATGTTATGGGGAAACCAATTTAGCCAAGCGCCCCAATTTTCTACAATTTGGGCAAATTCTGCATATCCGCCTGCTTGCGGATGAACACCATCATTAGCTTTTGCTTCATTTATCCAGATGTTTGATTTTTCTAATATCAGAAAAACATCTAAATAAGGTACATTTAATTCCCTACAAATTAAAGCAAACTGTTTAGATAAATCAGTAGTTCTCTGCTTTCTTACTGGGTCTTCTCGTTCTTCGTATGGTGCTAATCCAACCATCAAAATAGGATACAAGGATTTTGCTTCACTTAAAATTTCACGGGTATTTTTGATAGAATCTGTAAAATCTACACGAGTTTTACCGTTTTCTACTGTTGTGTCATTTAATCCAAAGGAAAATATAACTCTGCCATCATATTCTTTGGGTAAGCGAAGTGATACTTCCTGTAACCAACGCTTTGCGATATCGGTACTGGTATCTCGCCTAATTCCTAAATTATAGTAGGTAATGTCATAACCTTTTTTATTAGCATTAGCGCATATTCTACCTGTCCAACCAAGACATTCAGGATCGCCAGTACCATTAACAAAAGAGTCACCAACAAAACAAATTCTTACTTCTTTTAGCATTATCAGTGTCTTAATAAACGTATAGGTACATAGAGAATAACTCCGCGTCCCTTTGTGTTCCTCTACGTTTCAAAACAAATTTAGTAAATAGGAGAGGTAGATAATTCTACCTCTCCTATGGGGATAAACTAATTACTTAAAGCTATTGAGCTTTTAGTATCTGTTTGGTTTGTGAACAAGAAAGCTGAGAACTTGGCACTGCTTGATGTTGTCAAAACCTACAACACGGATATAGCTGTTGTTGAATTGAGAACGGCATCCTTGAACTTCGCTCAATACTTCTTGAGTGGATTTAGCACCGAACAAAGGCAACTTCCACATTGTCCAATATAATTCTGTTGGCTCAGAAGTTTCGTTAAACTCGATCGCAGGAATGTAACCTTGATTCAAGATGTACTGGACTTGTTTAGCGATTTGAGCATCAGACAGAGGGGGAAGATAAGAAAGGGTTTCGTAACGACGCTCTTTTGGTAAAGTTTGCATAGCTTTTGATAATGGGTTGCGATTTTTACTACTAGGTTGACCGAACTAATTGGATAAGTTATCCAAATTCTGATCTGAAGTTGTTTGCTGTTCTGGTTGCAGACTGGGGTTAGATGTGTCTACTACTTGTGTGATGCGTTCTAAATGCTGGCGACGCTGCTCCATATTGGCTTGTTGAATGCCAGTGCGAACCATTTCCGGTAAAAATTCTGCAATTTCTTCCACAATGTGTTCTCTGACAGTCATGATTCGCAAAGCTAAATCTGGTTTTTCTCGCAGCAGTTGCTCAAGGAATGACTCACCATTTTGAATTTTGCCAGACGAAAAGTTATGCAACCAAAGTTCTAATGGCGGATTAGTTTCGCCTAGCTGTGCCAATACTGTCCTTAGAGCCTGATAAGTCAGATAGCTTTGGAGAGTTTTGGCTGTGTCCTTCGCAATTTGCTTAAGATTCATGCTTGACCCCAGCCCTGAAGAGTTATGAGTTATGAGTTATGAGTTATGAATTAATGCAAATCCTAACTCTTAACTCTTAACTCTTAACTGTTAACCCAGATCAGACGGTATCCATTGCTTCAAACTCGAACTTGATTTCTTTCCATAGTTCGCAAGCAACAGCTAGTTCAGGAGACCACTTGGCAGCTTCGCGGATGATATCGTTACCTTCACGAGCCAAGTTGCGGCCTTCGTTACGAGCTTGAACAACAGCTTCTAAGGCGACGCGGTTAGCGGTTGCACCAGGAGCGTTACCCCAAGGGTGTCCCAGAGTACCACCACCGAATTGTAGTACGGAGTCATCACCAAAGATTTCTACTAGCGCGGGCATGTGCCATACGTGGATACCACCAGAAGCAACTGCCATTACACCAGGTAGAGAAGCCCAGTCTTGGGTAAAGTAAATACCACGAGACTTGTCTTGCTCAATGTAGTTTTCACGCAACAGGTCAACGAAGCCCATTGTGATGCCGCGCTCACCTTCCAACTTACCAACTACTGTACCGGTGTGGATGTGATCACCACCAGACAAACGTAGGGCTTTAGCCAATACACGGAAGTGGATACCGTGGTTCTTTTGACGGTCAATTACAGCGTGCATAGCACGGTGAATGTGTAGCAAGATACCGTTGTCGCGGCACCAACGAGCCAATGTGGTGTTGGCGGTGAAACCTGCGGTGAGGTAGTCATGCATGATGATGGGCTGCTTGAGTTCTTTAGCGTACTCAGCCCGTTGCAACATTTGTTCACAGGTGGGGGCGGTGACGTTGAGGTAGTGACCTTTGATTTCACCGGTTTCTGCTTGAGCTTTGCTGATAGCTTCAGCTACGAACAAGAAGCGATCGCGCCATCTTTGGAATGGTGCGGAGTTGATGTTTTCGTCGTCTTTGGTGAAGTCCAAACCACCGCGTAAGCACTCGTATACAGCGCGTCCGTAGTTCTTAGCGGAAAGACCCAATTTGGGCTTAATGGTACAACCCAGTAAAGGACGACCGTATTTGTTTAACTTGTCGCGCTCAACTTGGATACCGTGAGGAGGCCCTTGGAAGGTCTTGATGTAAGCTACTGGGAAACGGATGTCTTCTAGACGTAGTGCCCGTAGAGCTTTGAAACCAAATACGTTACCTACAATTGAGGTCAATACGTTGGTTACAGAACCTTCTTCAAACAAGTCCAAAGGATAGGCAACGTAACAAATGTACTGGTTGTCTTCGCCGGGAACTGGTTCGATGTCATAGCAACGACCTTTGTAGCGATCGAGGTCGGTGAGCAAATCTGTCCACACAGTTGTCCAAGTACCTGTGGAAGATTCAGCCGCAACAGCCGCACCTGCTTCTTCGGGAGGAACACCAGGCTGAGGTGTCATGCGGAACGCAGCTAGAAGATCGGTATCTTTTGGTGTGTAATCGGGTGTGTAATAAGTTAGTCTGTAATCTTTAACCCCGGCTTGATACCCAGACTTGCTCTGAGTCTTCGTTTGAGCGTAAGACATATTTTATCCTTCCCTGAAATCACTCTTAATTAATTATCAAATCACGTTTTGTGCAACTTCCCCTCACCCCGGCTCTTTCCCGCCTAGATGGGGGAGAAGATTAGGAAAATTTTTGTTAAGGGTTGCCTTTGGCAGAGGTTAGCAGTTTTTTTGCGGCGGACACTTTGGTAGCGGTGGTAGCCCTCCTCACCAGTGTTCTCCCCTTCTAGGGGTACACGACCTAGCGCTTCTACTGTTCCCTCTTGCTAAAAATCAAAATTCTTTTTTACTTCTTCTTCGCACCCAACTAAACCTTCTCAATTTCACCAAAACTTCCGCGTTTTTGCGGGTAGCATTCAGATAATTCCCCCATAAATTGGGATATTCAGGGGATTGGGCTGGCTGGCACACATTCCCGGCTTTACACTCCCTATATCTTTCCCCTTGATGGAAAAGATACCAGAAAAGAATTTACTTGACAGAGATTTAGCGGAGTGGTGAGCGAAAGATAAAAGAATTGCACACCACGTAATTTGTAACTTGTTTCACAATATATCAAGAATTCGATAAGTTATTCTTTGAAAGTTTTTAACTTATCTATTTAATTTTGTTATTACATAAAGATTTAAACTTTTTGTTACAAATGCTTTACAAAGTGTCATCAATGGTATTTGAGCATTGGGTATTGGGTATTGGGTATTGGGTATTGGGTATTGGGCATTGGGCATTGGGCATTGGGCATTGGGCATTGGGCATTGGGCATTGGGAGTGTGGAAAGGGTGCGAAGCTTTTTTATAATCTCACCACTCATCCCCCATGCACCATGCCCCATGCCCCATGCCCAATACCTAATGTTTAAAAAATCCCAGCTAGGGGAACACTGGAATTAACCCAAAGCCAGTTTAGGTAACGGCTATGGGCACTGTCTCCAAAGGGAATGTCACCGTGGTATTGTTTTGCAAGCGTAATAGTTTATTGATTACTTCTATCCTCCTGGGGTTGATAGCTTTGCCAAGTATGGGATGGGCACAAAAAACTCCTGATGTTAATTCATCTGATTTAACCCCTGCTTACCCAGCTTCCCCACCGCCACCGCGAGTTGAACCCTTACCCGATGAGCGGGGAGTGCAAGAAAATTCGCCAGAAACTGATTATCGTGTTGGTAACTTACTGGGAGATATTACAGGCAATCTTTGGGTAGGTTCTTGGCGGGGACTATCGCGGATTGATCCTAAAACAGGCAAGATTATTTCTCGTGTTAGCCTACCGAATATTGCTATTGGTGCTTTAGCTCAAGACAAAGTAGGACGTTTGTGGGTAGGAAGTTATGGCGGACTGATGCGAGTAGACCCCCGCACTAGCAAAATTACCGCGCAGAATTTATTTTTGCCTTCTAAACGGATATTGTCGCTATTACTTGACAAGCGGGGTTATTTGTGGACTGGAACCGATAGTGGTTTAGCTCTAATTAGTCCCGACCAAGGCTTGATTATGACAACATTAAAAAATCTGCCTGGTGTCAGCGCCAACACCCTGACTTTAGATGCTGAAGGTCAACTGTGGGTTGGCACTCTTGATGGATTAGTCCGGGTAAATACTGCTAGTGCTGCGGTTATGAAGCGGATTGCCAATTTACCAGGGACGACTGTACAAGCTTTAGCTATTAGTCCAGAAGGATTAATTTGGGCCGGAATGCCAAATAATTTGCTAGTTATTAACCCAAAAACTGGTGCAGTTTTGCGGTCTGTGACTCGGCTGCGTGGGCGTGATGTAACAGCAGTACGTTTTGCTAAGGATGGTAGTGTCTGGGTCGGGACTAACAATGGTTTGTTACGATTAAATCCAAATACAGGAGCTGTCTTAGATGCAGAAGTTGCTGGACTTCCTTCTAGTCGGGTTCTTGCCCTTGCACCTGACATCGGCAATAAATTATGGATTGGCACTAGTGAAGGTCTAGCTTGGTTAATGCCCAAAACAGACAGTGCAAAACCCCATATTGCTTTCAGTCGCGCTGTTAAGTAGGGATTAGGGGACAGGTTACAGGGTACAGGGGACTGAATTCTTTTAGCCGATCACCTATACCTATCACTTATCCCCTATCACCTATCACCTATCCCCTAATTAAAAATGGCAATCACTACCCAGCAATTAATTCAATGGAAACAACAGGGACGTTCAATTGTGGCGTTGACCGCCTGGGATTATGCGATCGCTCAACTCCTCGATGCAGCTGGTGTAGACTTAATCCTCGTGGGTGACTCTATGGCAGTAGTTCTAGGGTATGAAACAACACTCCCAATAACTTTGGATGAAATCATATATCACGCAAAATCTGTGCGCCGTGGTGTTAAACGCGCATTAGTAGTAGTAGATTTACCATTTTTGACGTATCAAGAAAGTCTTCAACAAGCGATGCATTCAGCTGGGCGGGTACTGAAGGAAACGGGCGCTCAAGCGGTAAAGTTAGAAGGTGGCTATCCAGCGATCGCAGAAACAGTGGCTCGTTTAGTACAAGCCGGAATTCCGGTCATGGGTCATGTGGGTTTGACACCACAATCAGTACATCAACTGGGTTTGCGACAACAAGGTAAGACGCAAGAAGCAAGTGAGAGAATTTTACAAGAAGCGATCGCTCTCGAACAAGCGGGTGTATTTTCTCTAGTGTTAGAGCATATACCCGCGGATTTGGCAATGCAGATTTCACAAAAATTGAGTATTCCCACAATTGGTATCGGTGCGGGAATTCACTGCGATGGACAAGTTTTAGTTACCTCTGATGTCCTTGGACTTGCAGAGAAACATCCACCATTCGCCAAAGTTTACACAAATTTGCGCGAGACGATTACCAAAGCTGTGCAAGATTATGCCGTGGAAGTGCGAGAGCGCAAGTTTCCTTGACTTCATCATTAACTATGGGTGAAACTGAAGCAACAAATTTCTTAAGAGTTCTACTTCAACAAGATGCAGAGCAAGTACAAACTTGGTTGAGAATGGTTTGGGCAAAGCAACAGCAAGTACCAGAAAAATTTAACTGGCTTGGTTTAGCTGAAGTCTCTACTTCCAGAGCGCAAGAACTAGCCAATGAAGAATCTAATGAATCTCATTCAGAAAGCCTTGCTTGGGCAGAGATAGCAAGTTCAGTTTACGAATTTTTAGCTGAAAATAATCCTAGCTTTTCTGAGAGATATCTAGATTCTTTAATGACATTACGAGCTTACATGATCCTAAAATTTGGTGCTATTCCAGAAAATCCAGTTCTCGATATATATCTGATTATTAATTGGTTTTTCGATAATTTACATATTTCCTACCAAGAAGCATTAATTAAAGCAGCAGATTGGAGAGAAGCTTTAGCAGCCAATAATCCAGAAGAAACTCAAAAAAAGTTTGATAGCGAACTTGAAGATTTCAGAAAACTAAGGTTGATTAAGAATCGGTTATCAATCATTAAATATTTATCTAAGAGTAAAGATTTTCTTCCAAACGAGGAACTCAATATTTGGATTTCACTTTGGGAGAAATTGCCCTGAGTTATACTGCTGAAGTATTTTTAAGTCCTTGAATGTAGTACCGCAACCTAAATAATTAAATCAACAATAACTATTAAATAAAAGTTAAATAAAGGGCTAATCGAGAACACAAAAAACCCCGACTTAATAGCCGAGGTAGATGGGAGAAGTCCAAATGTCGATGGGATATTGCAATACCGAAGTCTGTTTTTCTTAGTTAACACCCAATGTAACTAAAATTACATAAGTAGTAGATAAGGTGCAATTTTAGTTATGCAGCTTATTTTCAGGCTTTCCTAAGTTATGTAAATAAATATAACAATAATATTACAAATGGTCAACTAAACTTGACAAATAAAGGCTGACAGTAGTCATAAGCAACACTTATCAAAGCAGCATGAGCGGAAAATAAAACGGGTTACTCGCTAAAATAATGGGGTGAAAATGAGAATCGCTCTTTTGGGGAGTAGAAAAAATAAGAGATTAGTTGCACAAATCAGGGTTGTCGGAATTAAGCCAGAGATTTGAGAAAGAGGCAAGGGAGCAGGGAGCAGGGGGAATGGTTCAGATGGGAATTCGACCCCATCTGAACGAGAACCACTTAGTAGAAGTGGGAGATTCAGACCTATGTTCCGCTACTCTACACAGCAGCAAGAAGGGGTGATTTCCCCCTGCTCCCTGCCCCGTTCCCCCTGCCTCTTCGTTGAGAAGCTAGCTACTAGATCGCGAAAGTCTTTACAATTCCCTTGTTGACTCAAAAAGTATTTCTCGACCTATGACGAATCAAGCTCCTATCCCGGTTATTGTCAACGGCGCTGCTGGCAAAATGGGCCGTGAAGTGATTAAGGCGGTGGCGCAAGCGCCTGACTTAAACCTAGTGGGTGCAATTGACCACAGTTTGGAACATCAAGATAAAGATGCTGGAGAATTGGCGGGTTTAAGCGAACCGCTGGAAGTGCCAATTACTAATCAATTAGAACCAATGTTGGGGTATGTAGCTGGCGACAGACAGTCTCCTCCAGGGGTGATTGTAGACTTTACTCATCCCGATTCAGTTTATGACAATATTCGCAGTGCGATCGCTTACGGTATTCGTCCTGTAGTTGGCACTACTGGGTTAAGTCCAGAACAAATTCAAGACTTGGCAGACTTTGCCGACAAAGCTAGCACTGGTTGCCTAATTATTCCTAATTTTTCCATTGGGATGGTACTGTTGCAACAAGCTGCGATCGCAGCCTCAAAGTATTTTGACCATGTAGAAATTATCGAACTGCATCACAACCAAAAAGCTGATGCTCCCAGTGGTACTGCCATTCAAACGGCGCAGTTATTAGGAGAATTGGGTAAAACTTTCAACCCTGCTCTTGTAGAAGAAACGGAGAAATTACCAGGAGCTAGGGGCAGTGTAGCAGACGAAGGGATTAGAATTCATAGCGTGCGCTTGCCGGGATTGATTGCCCACCAGGAAGTTATTTTTGGCGCAGCAGGACAGATTTATACTTTACGACATGATACGAGCGATCGCGCTTGCTATATGCCAGGAGTGCTACTAGCGATTCGCAAAGTCTTAGCGCTAAAGTCGTTAGTATATGGATTAGAAAAGATACTTTAAACTTTAAATACATTATTCAGCATTCATTACTCAGCACTCATGTTAGTACCACTGACTCGCCAGAAATTTGAACAAGTTGTCCCCCTAATTGCCACTGGTTTGCAGTACAAGTACTACTGGGGGAAGTTCTCAAATTTTTTGCAACGGCTGTTAATTTCTGTAGTTGCGGTAGTTGTTATTTTGCTTGTAACAGTCGTTTTCAAGCTTGAGTTTGCTTCAATAGTATTTGTGCTAGGGATAATTAGCGCATTTTTTTGGCTGTGGTATCCAGTGTTTCAAGCAAGTATGCGGAATTTACAATGCCGCCGTTATAAGTATGGCGGCTTTTTCCGTGGTCGAGTCTTAGATTGGTGGATTACAGACCAGTTGATGGGTAAAACCGAAACAGTCAACAACAAAGGCGAATTGGTAATTATAGAAAACCGAGAAAAACAAATAAATTTAGAGATAGGAGATGACACAGGATTTAGCGTTGAGTTTGTAGCACCATTACGTTCTGCTCACAAAGTTATTACTCGTGGTCAAATTGCAGAAATGGTAGTAATGTCAAATCGCCCAGATTTAAGCAGCATTGAAGAATTCAGCGATATATACTTTCCCAATAGTAACTTGTGGGTAAGCGATTATCCTTATCTGCGGCGGGATTTCTTTAACGAAGTCGGTCGGCGCTTGCGTGAAGACAAACAACAAAAGCCGCGTCGGCGGCGTCGTAGAGTAGAGGATTAATGAAGCATAGGCTTCTCTTGCAGACACGCGCAAGAAACATACCTACACTAATTAACCAGCTGCCTATTGTAGGCCTTTTAGTAGTTTGTTCTTAACTACAAGTCTCCCTTGGAAAGGAGGGAAACAATAAATCCAATTCCCTCCCCTTTGCAACTACGGTGTACACACAAGTCCTAAAAACCTAGCTTGATAAGCATTTCCTCGTTCCCAGTCTCCGACTGGGAATGCATTCATTGAGTCTCTGACTCAATATTTGACTAGAGGCAGAGCCTCTAAACAGGCATTCCTATGCTCTGCATAGGAACGAGATAAAACGAGATAAACGAAAGAACAATGAGAAATTGATCTTTTTTCAACTTGTGTGTACACCGTAGCCCCTTTGCAAGGGGAGGGTTAGGGTGGGATAAAACCTTCGTTAATCAGCTATTTCAGACTTGTGTACATACCGTAGCCTTTTTAAGGGGGGTTGTGAGAATTAATAAGTGCCTAAAATTACAGCCAACCACTTTAAAACATCCTCTGAAACTCGTTTCATCAAGACTGGCTGATTACTAACGAGAACATCCCACTTTTATCAGTTTCCCTTGCAAGCGATAAGTCACTGTCCCACAGACAAAACCTGCCGACTGAGGTTCTACATAAGTCCGCTTTGGTGGATTTTGTTTATCTAGCCGCAACTTCCAATCGCCAGAGATTTTTTCTAGAGTAGGATACTTACTTAAAAATTGTGAGTCTGCAACAATATCACGAGGGCCCTTAACACTTACCTTAGAACTATTGATGTAGATATTATAATCATAAACAACATTTGTATTTTTAGTATTATTATTAACCTGTTTTCCTGGAAAAGCATAGAGAATGTTCCTAAGAATTCTGACATCAGATGACGTATGAGCAAATATTTGCCCGCCATTAATTTCTGGACTTTGATTATTTAAAACAGCTGTGTTATTGACAATATCAACATGCTCACTCAAAAATGCATGAATACCTGATCCACCATTATTAAATGTAAGATTGTTTTGAACTAAAGTGTATCCTTTATATGCACCCAATTTTGAGTTATTCTGATCATTTCTTGTACTATCGATAATAATGCCATTACCGTCTGTGATCTTTCCAACTGCAATCCAAGGGATATACATACGATTGTTGTAAGACTTGTTGTTGGTAACAAACATCTTGTATCCCCGGTTGTTGTCAGAATTCCAATTGTTCAACATCGAAATGCCACTGCAACCATAAACGCTGTACCAGGCATTATCGAACACTACATTATTATCTATTGTTACGTAGTCCGATTCAATCGCTGAAATGCCTGCTCCTCCACACTTGTGTACCTTGTTATTGACAATACGTATATGGCGGCTATGACCATTTGTTCGTCCATCTACATTGATGCAATTTCCATTCGTCAGCGGGTTTAGTTTGTTAGTTTTCTGACTCATCGCATAATCAAGGGTTATATTGGCATTGTTTCCTATGACTTCTAGCCCGTTGATCTCGATATATGAAGCTCCATTTGAAACTAAGATACCGTTCCATGTATTGTGCTGAATTTTTGGTAAATGCCCAGGATATGCTTTATATTTAATCCATGCTTTTGCAGTTCCAGAACGTTTAATATGTACTACACTCCCAGCCTTTGCTGAATTTGTGTATACTCCATTCATAATCAATACTGTATCGCCAGGATTAGTTAGATTTGCTGCCCTTTGAATAGTTCTAAAAGCGGATGAAGTAGAGAGTCCGCTATTTTGGTCGTTTCCAGCACCACTCACATAGTATGTTTTCGGTGTTGCTTGAGCGCTGATTAGCTCACGGCTGGATAGGAGCATTTCCTTCTTAGTGGATATCTGATGGACGTTTTCAACTAAAGGTACTTTTATACTTTCTCCCTCAGCTAAAAGACTTAATAATACAGGAATTGCAAGATATGCGCTTAAACTGAAACCTTGAATTACCACAACAAAAGGCTCCTTGATATGCACTACTTAACAAAAATATCAGGATATCCAGTGATTTTGAATACTCTTTTGGATACAGAATACAATTGAGCCGACCTGACTAGCTTCCCCGATTTCCATCTTGTCCATAGGCTTGCCAAGCCAAGTCTACCAATCCATCAACGATCGCAGCTGCTACAACTGCATTCCCTTTGCGACTGTCAATTGTAATATGAGGCACTAGAGAGTCTTGTAAACGCTCCTTAGCTTCATCAGCATTTGCAAATCCGACTGGAGTCGCAATTATTAAAGCAGGTCTAATTTCCTCAGCTTCAATTAAATCTACCAGTGCAGTCAGTGCCGTTTGTGCTTGACCCACCACAAAAATACCCTCTGGATAACGCTTTGCTAAGGTTTCTATTCCCCATGCTGCGCGAGTTTTTTCTTTTTGGGGGCGTGTTAAAGCTTCCATGCTGCAATACAGCGGATTAGCAAAGGTGTTTTGAATATCAGATGCAATACCTACTTGTACCATCGGCACATCTACCACAATCGTGGTACGCGCGGCTAGTGCTGCGGCTCCAGCTTGCAAGGCACGCTCAGAAAAGCGAATCAAAGACTTATACTCAAAGTCAGCCGTGGCATAGATTACCCGACGCACAATCTCATACTCTGCGGGTGAAAAGACATGATCACCAATTTCACTATCAATAATTGCTAAACTTTGAGCATCAGTTACGTGCCATTCCATTTTTGTTGAGCTTCTCAAATATTAGCTTTCAGCTTATCAGCTTCAGAGAGTTAAGAGTTAGGAGTTATAAGTTAATTAAAAACTCCTAACTGCTCACTCATAACTCATTACTGGAAGAAGGCCGACTGAAAATAGGAGATAAGTAGGCAACCAAGACGCCAATGAGAAACCCAGAGATATTGCGAACTAGAGGTAACCAGTCACTTGTGCGTGTCACCACTGGCCCAATGCCAAAGGCAATAAACAAGATTCCCCACAAAGGTGAGAAAATTAAAGCCCATTGCCAAGCAAAAACTTGTCCTTTCTCGCGGGGTTGAGCTGCAAATCCACAAATCACCCCACCAATAACTGAGGTAATCAAGGTGAGAATCCACTGTTCTCGTGGCAGTCCGGGGACAACATTGCAACCACCCTTAATTAAACAGCCTTTAACCGATTCTAAAGCTTGCAGAATGGCTTGGTCTTCGCCTTGTTCGCGGACAAAGTACAAATTACCAAAACGGGTTTGCAATTCTATCCAGAAAGTCCGTGGTAAAAGCTTATAAACAGCATCGCCGACACTAAAACTGAGAATGTTACCGCCACGAGAATCGGCAACTAGTAAAATACTTTTGTCATCCAAGCCCCAATATTTTATAACTGCGCGACCTGGGGTGCGATCGTACTGAGTCAATACTCGCAGTTTCCAGCCCGTATCGGCTTCAAACTGCTCTAAATCTTTGACAAGCTTTTCTTCTTGCAGCACAGGCAGAGATTTAGCTAAGTCTACAACTGGCGTAAAGGTGTTAGGAAGTAACTCAGGATTGTCATAAGCCAGTGCTGGGGGAGAATGCATGACCCAAATTGACCCAGCCAGGAAAAATATTGCAATAGATACGAGAATTCGTCGCCAAAAACAAGATTGCATGGACGTTTTTATACAAATATCAACGGTAAAAGCGAACAGGTTGTTTTAAAAGAGTACTAGAAAAATGATAGTTCTTTACACTTGTTTACTTTACTCTAATCTAGGGGATCAAAGCAAAGGGTTTTTGGGGAGTGGGGAAGATGAGGGAACAAGGAGAATAACCAATGCCCCATGCCCCATCCCCTAATTCAATCTTTATCATCGAAATTGGTTTCCCAGCTAACAGCGTCGTTATAACCGTCATTAGCACGGTACACTTCTGTGTTTATCCGGCGATTTTCTTGCCTGGGCACTTCTCGTTCTCGCAACGTTAGTGGTGGTTTTTCATTGCTTGATAAGCGATCGCCTGTTCGCCTCGCAGCTTTTTGGCGCGTGAAATTTCTCCAAGCAGCTTTCACGCCAACAAAAATAGTACGTGTACCTACTTGCAGATTTTGAGCCTGTTTTCTGGCACTATCAAGACTTTGGTCAACTTGTTTCACTACTTGACTAGCACTTTTTACACCTTCGCCCACATCATCCGTTAAGTCAGTGATTTCTAAGCCAGTTACGCGGATGGCTTCTAGGGTGGGCGGTAATTCCCGTGAGAGGGTATCAAATAGCTTTTCTGCACTGCGAGCAGCGCGTGCTAACTCCTGCAAAGCCGGTATTGCCGCCACTAAAACCGCAGTCAAGCTTGTGGCGACTAAAAGTAAGGAAAGTCCCAACCAAAACAGGGGTTCAATCACGGTTGTATCATTTATGAGCGTTCTAATTCCTGGGGAAGCGAATCTGAGTCTTCAACAGATGTTTGTCGCTTCAAGACTTGGCTTTCTCGCTGACTGGCATCTACACCTGCTGCGATCGCTTCCCGTAATCTATCTAAAGTCTCATCCCAGTTTCGTAGTGCGCTAGCAGAAAGACGATCTGCCTGGATTTGCACACTCGTTGATAAATCTTCTGCCAATTCTGGGATAGCATTAGCAGATTTTTTCAAAATTTTACGCGTTTCGCGCCCTGTGCGTGGAGCGGCAAGCAAACCGGTCAAAGCACCGATAGTAGCCCCCAGCATCAAACCGCCAATAAATACTCCAGAACGGTTATTAGACATCTTGTTATTTCTCTCCTTACACCCATTTTAGGTGGGTTGTCTCCCCTTGCAAGACTCAACCGGTTTTATCCAGTTAATCTATCGTGACAAAATATCAGCCAGAAATGTTGCTTTTACTCATTAGTTCTGTAACCTTCTGCTGACGGAGACGCTCTTGCTAGCAAACTTAAAGAGTAAGGTATGAGAAGGGGGAGCGACGCCTGCGGCAGGCTATGCCTACACCAGAAGCTAATGCACCCTATGGGATCTTACTACGGACTTCTCTCAGTGTCCTTCGTCAGCCCTAATTATAAATGTTCATGTGAACCTGACATAACTCATTTTGCAACTGTTTTTTTCCCGGTTATTAACTCTAGCTTCGGAAAATAACGCTGCCAGATTTGCTTTCCTAGCAAAAGTAGACTGATAATTTGCCGCACTTGTTGAATTTGTATTTGTAGCGCTTGATTTCTCTGCCGTAAGTTATGGATATTCTGCTGACTGAGATAAATATTTTCGGGTGCTTTATTCAGTGCTGTATGGGTACAACTTTCATAGGCGGTTAATCTATCTGCTATGTATGCTAACTGCTGCTTGAGTTGCCACACCCGCCAAGCCACATACAGTAGTGTCATCGAAATGAGGGTGTTAATTATGACAACTAAAATTACCATTGTTTATCTTCAATATTAGCTTTGAGGAATTGTTATATATACTTTATTTGGCTCTTATTTAATGATTAAGAAACTAGATGGTGAAAATTTAGTGTAACAAAGGCTGATGGCTAAAAAAACGCCAATTTGCCAATTTTGCAACAACTATATGTCCACACCTCGCAAAACCACAGCTACAATTACTTTAGATTCACGACTCGGTTTGCGAAATCAACCCGTATGCTCAATAAGCCTCATCATTACTACGTCCCACTCCTTAGCCTGATAACCCTATTCAATTTGCGATCTTTGTGGTGTGTAAGCACAATGGTATAGCCCCTTCAACAGACGGTGATAACTACACTACACTCCTTGAAGGCTTACCAGCATCGTCTTTATTATTGTGCTCCTACCTCTACCAGTTTTCCAGCCTATTGCGTGAAGTTAACTAAATATTTTGCCTGTAAAAACCTCACTAATGGTTCACCAACCAAAAATTGCTGGGTGTGGGCTGAGGAAAAGGGAAAAGAGAGAGTCTATTAATTCCTCCTCCCTTAAGCTTTACCCTTTTCTCAGCCGAAGGCTTACCTGTCTCCCCTTAACCTCTTCCCTGCTGAAGACTTCCTCTTGCTATTTCACTAATACTTTACCGATAATGATTATCTTTTTTTATACATCCAGTAGGAGTTGAGGATGTCAAAAAAATCACCATTGAATAATTTCTTCCGAGCTATTTTTGTTACTTTGACAATTGGATTTGTTGGGTGTGGAAATCAAGCTGCAAGAACCACATTCACTCAGACTACCACCCAGGTAGACGAGAATCTTCCTCAAGTCGTAGCGACTACAAGCGTACTATGTGACTTGACCAGACAGGTTGCCGGAAATACAGTTAACCTCACCTGCTTAATTCCTCCTGCTGCCAACCCCAAATTTTATAAACCAAAACCGGAAGATCGTAAAGCCATTGAGCAAGCTAATCTTATTCTTTATACTGGTTATAATTTTGAACCAAATCTGATCAAATTAATTAAAGCGACTAAAAACCCTGCACCAAAAATAGCCGTTGGTCAACTGGCAGTGCCTAAGCCACAAAAACTTCAGACAGCCTCTAAGACTGTCACAGATCCTCATCTTTGGCACAATGCCAAAAGTGCTATCAAAATGGTGGAGGTAATTAATAGTAACTTGAGAAAATTAGAATCTAGTGATGCAGAGGCTTATACTAGCAATACCAAAAAAATTACCAATGAACTCACTCAACTAGATAGCTGGATTAAGTCAAGAATTGCCAGTATTCCTGCCAAACAACGCAAGTTAGTTACAACCTATGATGGACTGGGTTATTACGCCAAAGCATACGGTATTCCATTAGCAGGGGGATTACAAAGTATTAGTACTAACGAAAAACTGACAGCCGCACGAGTCAAAAATTTAGCTACAAATATTAAACGGGCTAGAGTACCAACAGTTTTTGCTAAGGTAGAAATTAATCCTAATTTGATTGAATCTGTAGCCACAG
Organism: Nostoc edaphicum CCNP1411; assembly: GCF_014023275.1. Lineage (NCBI taxonomy): Bacteria > Bacillati > Cyanobacteriota > Cyanophyceae > Nostocales > Nostocaceae > Nostoc > Nostoc edaphicum. The sequence continues at coordinate 1,436,256 of NZ_CP054698.1, read as the reverse complement.
AAGCTGAAGTGAAAGTTTCTAACAGAAACCTGTATTCTGAGGGACTTGGAGAAGCAGGAAGCGACGGGGACACTTATCAAAAAATGATGATTGCCAATACACGCACAATTGTGGAAGGTCTTGGAGGGACATATTTGATGTTTCAAGCGAAAGCTACTAGATAGCAATAACATCAATTTAGTAATCCTATAAACCAATACAGTTCAGATAAGACCAAAACACTTGTAGAGACGGCGATTTATCGCATCTCGAAAACCCACAATTTTGTACACTTAGCCCTTAACTGAACCGTATTGGTTTTTAAATCTATTTTTGAAGATAAAATTCGGATTTTAAACGTTAAAAAAGATTGTTTTATTTAGACTTATCAAGTTTACATCACAATACTTCTCGGTCAGAAGTGTTGAACGGTAAGAAAAATCCGATAAAAATAGCCCAAAATATGGTATTTTTGGGCGAAGGCTTAAACTATATTAGTTTGATTGTGATTATAAATTCATTTCCCAAAATTGTCAAAGATATCTTGAAAAGCCTGCCAAAAAATGATTATCCAGTATTGAATAGTCGTCTATTCTTTGAGTGCTGGCTATCCTATGCTCTGGATAATAGCTTAACAAGTATGCGAGATTTATTTAAGAGATTAAACAATACAGGATTTGAGGTAGATATTTCTACTTTTTCTAAAGCAAATTTACATCGAAGCCAAAAAACAATTTCAAGGAATTTACCAAAAATTAAATGAATTAGTACAGAAGAAAATTCACAAAAAAATTACACGATAAATATGCTATTTGTCCTATTGATTCAACAATTATTACCCTGACAAGTAAATTGTTATGGGTTTTGGGTCATCATCAAGTCAAACTTTTTAGTTCTTTGAATTTAGCTACAGGTAGCCCAGAAGATAACTTGATCAATTTTGGACATGATCATGATTATAAATTTGGTTCCAAGATGATGTCTAGTCTCCCAACTAATGCTGTAGGGGTAATGGATAGAGGCTTTGCGGGATTAAAATTCATTCAAGAATTGGTACAAGAAAACAAATATTTTGTTTTGCGGATTAAAAAACAATTTCGTTACTAGAATTTGAGGATGCAACTGGATTAGTCAAAGTAGGTGCATCTGATGAGGCTATTGCCTATAGAGTCATTAATTTTTGTGATTTAGAAACGAAAACTGAGTTCCGCTTAGTGACTAATTTACCAAAGTCGGGAGATGCAGCTGTTAATGATGATGAAATTAGGGATATTTATCGATTACGTTGGGGAGTTGAACTCTTGTGGAAGTTTTTAAAGATGCACTTAAAACTTGACAAATTAATTACCAAAAACGTCAACGGTATCACCATACAAATTTACGTTAGTTTAATAGCTTATCTGATTTTACAGCTTTTATCTATTCCCGCACAATGGGGACATACACTATTAGATAAATTCCGCTATTTGCAATCTTGTATGTGTCAGAAAATCAGCTATGTTCATTGGTTTGAGGAGATGATGTTATGTTGACTAATTTAGCCTTTTTAGAGTTAGTGTAACTATCTATGTAAAGTTTTGTATCAGCATTCAACATTTCTGCTTCTCGGTTAATCACTTTTAACTCGGAATCGGGTTTGGGGAAAAGGTTAAAGGTTAAGGGGTAAAGGTTTTTTCTTTTCCCTTTCCCATTCCCCTTTTACCCTTAACCGAGAAGTATTGGTTTACACCACACCAATGCTTTCTTTTGCATCTCTTTGATTTCTACAAGCCGCACACTCGTGACTTATAGTCATGAGTTAGGCGCTCCATATTCTGTTAAAATTAATATATAGCGAAAACCAAGCTAACCTGAACCACGGCAACTAAAGATATGGGGTTCTACCGGGAAATAGATACTTTTGTATCGATCCTCTGGTGGGTAAAATCTTTAAGGTACAGAGGTTAAACATACTTAACTTTTTAGGTACTTGTTTAAAAGTCGCCATCGGTGCGCCGGAGACTTCAAAAATGCCTGTGGAGAACTTGTAAGACCTGGAGCAATTCAGGCATAGATCGTTGAAGCAGGAATCACGCGACTTCAAGTCGTGTGAGGTTCAAAAAACCATCTTTACCATCCATATATCCGATGATATCTTTAGGATAATGCTTCCCTAACTTACATTTTAATTCACTATATTTCTGTGCATCTTCGGGATGTGCAATCATGTAATCCCGAAACGCTAAGTGTCGTTCTACTTCCGATGATTTGGCTTTGAAGGTGTGGACATGATGCGTTCTTGTACCTGTTTCATTATCTTTACGGAAGAAACGGCGACCTGGAATACCAAACTCGCCCATTGCTTCATAACCTAATGCCTCCATGCCCAAAATACAATTATCTACTTTGGTGATGTTTTCAACTTCAATCAACAAATCAATAATGGGTTTCGCGTAGATATTTGGAATTGCTGTGCTGCCAATATGGTGAATAGCAACTACATTTTCACCTAGTATGAGCGCAACATCCTTTGATTCTTCCTCAAATTTACTGTGCCATGTGGAATCATGCGGCACTACTTCTACTTTCATCAGGATTTAGAAACAACTTTCTTGAATTTGAATCCAAAATTTACAATCCAAAATCTAAAATTGACTCACCATCCCCAAGTACCAGGAGCGCCTTTAAATGGCCCAACAATATCACTGGTTATCCAACCGCCGTAGAAGTTACCGGGTTGTGGTTGCACCTCTTCACTATTCACGTAGCATTTATCCATTAAATGAGCGTAAAAAGCTACGTAGTCTTTGATAGATTCAAAGGCTGGTGTGGGGTTGGGATAGAACCAACAAGCATTATGAACTTCTTTGTCACCCACTTGAATTTTGTAGTAAAAAGCACCTCCCTTCCACTCGCAAAAACTAGATTGTGGTGTCATCTGTAGATATTCCATTTTGATATCCGCAGGAGGAATGTAGTAAGAAGGAGGATGACTAGTTTCTAAAACACGTTTGGCGTTGTGGGTATCTACAATTATTACGCTATTAAAGATTATTTGGATATGTTTGCTTGTGTCCTCCAGACGAGGAGGACGGGGGTAATCCCAAACTGATTCTTGTCCGGGAGCGGGTTCGATGCGTTGAGAATTAACCATTTTAGATATCAGCAATTAGTAATGGCTTATATTTTTTAATATAAACCATTACTAATGCATTACTTATTTTCCAGTTTTTCACAATTTCCAATCTCAAATTTGTTTAACGCACCTCTTTAAGAGTATCAATTTGCTTGGTAAACAACTCAGTGAACAAACTAAGCACAGTCCGTTCTTCACGCACTTTTATATTGGCGCTGATAGACATACCTGATTGCAAAGTAACATTTTTACCCTTAATCACTAAGGATTGCTTATCTAATGAGATTTTTGCCGGGAATCTATAAAACTGATGGGTTTGGTCTGGCGGTAATGCGTCTGACCCTATGTCACTCACTTCCCCTTTGATATCGCCAAACTCGCTGTAAGGAAAGGAGTCAATTCTGACATCTACCTTCATGCCTTTCCGTACAAAACCGATATCTTTGTTGGTGATGAAAACTTCAGCTATATAGTTTTCATTGGGGACAATTTGCAGCAGTTTCGTAGTCGGATTCGCTACAAAACCAGGGTTTTTTGCTTGCAAATCAAAAACTGTTCCAGCTACAGGTGCGCGGAGTTCTTGATATCTAACGTTTAACTGTGTTTGAGATATTTTACTATTGACATCTGCTAAACGCTGTTCATTATCTAGAAGAACTTTCGTGAATTGACTATCGATTTCGGCAATGCGTTTTTTGTTATTAGCTATACTGTCTACAATGTTTTTATCAGAAACAGCTACAGTATTACTTAGCTCTTGCCGTCCTTTTTGAATATCAAACTGGAGGCGTTTTTGTTCTTCACCTAGTTGTGCTACTTCCGCCGCGAGTGTTTGTACTTGTTGTTGTTGGTTGAGATATTGAAGCTGAGAAATACCGCCTTCTTCTGCTAATATTTTAAGTTTATCTAAAATCTGCTGTTGGATTGCTAAACCTGCTTTAGTATCTTCTAGTTTGACTTGGTTTTGAGAAAGTTGTTTCTTGGTTTTCTCTATTTCTAATTCTGCCGCAGCTGATCGAGAATCTAACTCTCTTTTGGCAACTTCTAGACGTTGCTGTTCATCAATACCTAGTCTAGAATCTTGACCAGAATTTTTGAATTGAGTTCGCAATAGGTCATTTTCTGCTACTAGTGCTGCCCGACTTTTCAGCAGAAAAGCAGTTTCTTGTGGCAAATTACCGCGCAAAAATAACAGTTCTGATCCTGTAGCGTTACTCGCTCCCATTAATCGGCGATAAATCTGGTTTTCTTTAATTAATGCAATGCGAATCTGGTTCAAAGAATTTAATTCAGCAACAGGGGCTATGGAATCAAAGGTCAGCAGCAAATCTCCTGGCTTTACCTCTTGTCCATCTTTGACATTAACTGTTTTTACTACTCCACTAACAGGAGCCTGAACTTCTTTGATTGTTCCTTGTGGCTTTAATTGCCCTGTTGCTGGCACTACTTGCTCAATTTTCGCAAAATAAGCCCAAGTAATTCCAAAGCAGGCTAAGGCCATAAGAGTAACCATGATTGTACGCGACCAAATTGGAGATTGGCGCAAGACAACAGATTGCTCAAATTCTTGAGCACTTGAGTTAATTAAAGACTCTTGATCAGCTTTCTGTTGTTTTGTAAGTATCGGTGAATCTTGTTTAGATCCATTTTTCTGATTGCCGTTTTTTTGATTACCGTTGAGATGATTCCCATTAAGTTGAGTCATAACGATTTTGGATTTTGGATTTTAGATTTTAGATTTTTTTGTAGGGTGGGCAATGTTTACCGATGCCAAAAACTTTTGCCCACAACTAATGACTAATTACAAGTTCACATCTTGTTGCTGATATAGATAATAATAATGACCTTTAGTAGCCATTAATTCTTGATGGCTGCCTTGTTCTATAACCCTGCTATTATCCATTACGACAATCATATCTGCGTTACTCACGGTGTTCAGGCGGTGAGTAATAAAAAATACTGTATCACCCTTAAATGCTTTGGCTAAATTCAGACAGATTTGCCGTTCTGTGGGGTAATCTAGGGCGCTAGTTGCTTCATCTAAAACTAATAATTTTGGTCGTTGTAAAACTGAGCGAGCGATCGCAATTCTTTGTCGTTGTCCACCTGAAAGTGCCGAACCGCGTTCTCCCACGCGTGTGTTGTAACCGTTGGGCAAGTTCATGATAAACTCATGGGCGCAAGCAACCTGAGCCGCTTCGATAATTTCTTCGGTTGTCGCATCGGGATTAGTTAGAGCAATATTTTCCTGAACACTGCCATCAAACAACAACGTTTCTTGGGGAACTACACCAATTTGTCGTCGCAGTGAATAAAGCTCCACTTTGGCGATATCATAACCATCAATCAAGATTCTGCCAGACTCAGTTTCGTAAAGTCTCAGCAGTAATTTCATCATCGTACTTTTACCAGATCCACTTTGCCCGACGATGCCGATAAATTTCCCTGGTGCAAATTCGAGATTGACATTAGAAAGTTGCAGAGGGCCACTTGTACCAAAACGGAAGGAAACATTTTCATATTTCACTGCTCCCTTAATCGCAGGTAAGGGTATGTTGTAGCGGTCTGTTTCTCCTTCTTGTGGTGTATCGACAATATCGCTTAAACGCTCTAGGGACAAGGCAGTTTCTTGGAAGCTTTGCCAGAGTTGAGCTAAACGCAATATGGGGCTGGTGACGTAACCCGATATGATTCTAAAAGCAATTAATTCACCTAAAGTTAATTCCCCTTGAAGTACTAGATAAGCTCCTACCCACAAAACTAGTAAACTGCTGAGTTTGTTGAGAAAGTTACTGGTAGAGTTCGCGAGGGTAGAAGTTACAACTGTTTTAAAACCAGCGGCGACAAACCGAGCATAACGCTCTTGCCAGGAAAAGCGCGATCGCAATTCGATATTTTGCGCTTTAACTGTTTGAATTCCTGACATCACCTCCACTAAATAAGATTGTGTTTCGGCGTTGCGTTCGGCTTTGGCGCGTAACTGTCTACTAATTGTGGGAGAAGCAATTAAGGTGATCACGATAAACACAGGAATTGTGCTTAAGCCTACCAAGGTGAGTTGCCAACTGTAAATCAGCATTACACCGATATAAACCACCGAGAACAGAGCATCTAACCCCACCGTTAAGGCAGTACCTGTCAGGAATTGGCGGATATTTTCTAGTTCGTTGATACGAGTAGAAAGTTCACCCACCGGTCGGCGTTCAAAATAACGCAGCGGTAAACGTAGTAAGTGGTCGATGATTTGTGACCCTAACCCCATATCGATCCGGTTAGTGGTATCTACAAATAAGTAGGTTCGTAAGGTAGTCAGGACTGCTTCAAATAGCCCGACTACTAATAGTAAAATCCCCAAAATATGTAGTGTACCAATACTATTTTGAGTGATAACTTTGTCGATAATTAACTGGACAACTAGCGGATTTGCCAACGCCGCCAACTGCACGAAAAAGGAAGCAATAAAAACCTCTATTAAGACTCGCCGATGCTTTGACAAATAGGGAATAAACCACCGTAAACTAAAGCGTTCTTGGGGTGTTTGGTTGGTAGCAGTAAGCAGTAATACTCTCGCTTGGGGTGGAAAGTTGGTTGGATCAACATCTAATTGTTCAACCAATTGAGCAGGTTTACAACGCACAATTCCTTTAGATGGGACACCCACTACCACGGTATTTGCATCCGCTGCATATAAAACTGCAAAATTATCACCATAGCGAATCAATGCTGGTGTAGGAATGCGGGTCACTGAAGCAACTGGTATATCTACTAACTGCGCCTTAAGTCCGATTAACTCCGCCAGGTAAGCAGTAACTTGAAACGATATGGTACCCTGACGTTTGACTTGCTCGGTCAAGATGCGGCGAACCACCTCTCGGCGAAACGGCATTTCTAGGTGCTTTGCGACCATTTGGAAACAGGCGAAGGCTGTATTTAGTTCTCCCTTACCACCAAAAAACGGGTATTTCTGTTTTGACGAAATATTTGAGGTCTGGGGGGCTGTCTGTGGAACTATTTCGTCTGATGCATAAGGTATATCTAATTCATCTTCATCTTGGGTATCTAATTGGGTGTTACTTACCGCAAGTACTATCTCATGGCTATCTTCCAAGATCAAATCTGAGGGATGTATACCAAGCAAGCGTGCGGGATTTTGACCTATGACTTGAATTTTGTCTCTGTCATCATCCGATTCTACGCGATCGCCAGGTGATAAATTTGTGACTGTCCCACCGCCACTTACAAACCAGACGCCTTCGCTATCCAGTTGGTTAAATGAAGTTTTCCCTGGGGGTAAATATTGTACTTTCGCCTGTGGTAAAGCTTTTTCTGCCAGTTCTCTGAGGTTTAAAGTCGCGATCGCTTGTTTTTGCCAATAGGAACCGAGAATATCGAAAACTTCTACCAAATAACTGCGGTTCTTACGAGCTTCGGCAAAAGCTGGGTATGAAGCCAGAAAGCTAAAATATGCTGATGCACTCAAGGTTAAACAGACTACTTCGGTAGAAGCGATCGCTGTTTCACAGGCGATATCGCGCAACAAACCAATTTCGCCAATAATTTCCCCTGGTTGCAGTAATTTTAGGGTAATTGGCATTTGCGTCTGGGGGTCGTATCCTAACAGGCGCACTTGTCCCTCATAAATAATGGTGATGCGTTCTGGAAGACTTTCTTTACCGATGATTTTCTGACCTATGCGATATCGCCAAGCTTGCAGCTGTTCTGATAAATTAGCGATCGCTCCATCTGGTAACTGCTCAAACCCTTCTAGGGTGGTAAGAAATTCGGGAAAAGTGTTCTTAATATAAGTCATATAAAACAAGTTGAAGGTAAAAGTGAGGAATAAAGTCGAAAATATTAGGGAGTATCTCTTTTACTAACAGTGGCAGTGTTTGGTTTTATGCCAGCAGCAGCAAGACTTTTGTGGTATTCAGTGTGACTAAATATGTAAAAGCACGGTGGTTAGTTTCGTCTAATTAAATACCTGCTTTCACATCACAAAGTTCCTACTGCTATGCATTGTTCAAAACCAAGGATAGTATAACTAGATCGAGGACAAGTTATTACTTGGTTAACACTACAGAATTTATACAAGTTTAAAATCAATATTTAGCATTGCAAGTATGCAAGATGGATACTTATCATCAAACCAAGATACAGAAACGCGGTTGTTAAACTTAGCGTTGCTTATTTTAATTTATGATAATCAACATGAAAATATCACAGATATTTTCCTAAGTAAATACCCTAGTCAAGAATTATGTAATAAAAAAAACTTTAAATTTCTGAATTATTTTTTACAAATTCTTGGATAGTAGGGATTAACAGTATCACCTATGGCAAAAGACAGTGAGCTTTCCTTGATAAACACTGCTATACCCGATTATGAAAGAATTCTCCATCACTTTTTTGCTAGCTTAATTTAATAAAAATTAACTGAAAAAGTAAAGGTGAAGATTTTTTGTCACCCTAGAGGAATCAACCATTAAATTTATGAAGGAAAGACAATAACTGCCTTCAGTAAATTCACTAGTTTAATTAATATCAAGCCAATTTAATTGCTGTACATAAAACAACCCCACCCCGCAACCGGGATGAGGTTGTTTGATTTTACTAAGTAATTACTCGTGTTTAATACTAGGCAGGATTAACACTCAATTTTACCTGCACAATCACATCGTTGTAATCTTTGTCACCACCATTTGGCAAATCCTCAAAACCAAAGGTATTATTTCCCAACAGTCGAATGTGATCTACTTTATCTGAGTTAGCGCCCAAGAATGAGAAGTAAACCTTCTTATTGCCATTGCCATTGAGAATAGCATCGGGTTTACCATCCACAATAATAAATGGTGCAAACAAAGAATTCGGACCGAAAGTGCCAGTGTAATTTGCAGTACCTTGGTTGTCCGCTACCAAGTCAATGCCTGTAACACGCCCACGCACAGCGGCTTGGGCGTAACCAGCCTGACCAACGAGAATATCTGCTTTGCCATCACCATTGGTATCAATACCACCATTCTCATCAGCCACCTGATAGAAGCCGACAAAGTTGTTGTAAGCTGCTTCTCTGTTGACTGTAAACTCGGCTGTTACTAACTGCGTCACACTTCGTAAATCAATCAGTTCACCTTGATATTTGCCTTGCAAACCAGTACCTAAAGATACCTCTTCTTCTGTTGTCTGAACTGTCACAGTGAAATCCTTGAAGTTGAGAGAAAATCCTTCCTCTTCTGTGTTGTTACTTGTAGCTGAAGAAAAAACCACACTTGAGAAAGAACTTTTTCCAGACAGTACAGCCTGAGTAGTACTGTTGGATATCAGATAGAATCTGAGCTTCGTACCAGACTCGAATTCTAAGATATTTTTCAGATCGGCGTTCTTAAAACCCTTGGGAAGTTTAGCAATGGAGGAGAAAATTACCTTTGAACGCTCTAGAGCCACTCGCGTATAACCCTCTGCACCAGGGGCTATGCCGTTAATTCTACCTTCATCATCGTCAACAGCAAATACACACAGTTCATTCACCTCTTTAGAATTGTTGTTTTTAATCTTAAGAGAGAGCTTTCCTTTACGACCCTTAACTTTACTGTTGACGATAAAGATATTCTGAGTAATATTGACTAGTTGGAAAATTGTTGTTATTTGGGTATTTGTAGTAGACCCAAAGTCATCAATATCATTTTTAGCGATCGCAAGTTTAAACACATCACTGGCTTGATCTCCAGTAATATCTTTGGCGGTAACTTTGATACTTAAACTACCCACATCTTTATTTGTCGGAGTGCCACTAAAGCTATTGGTAGCAGGATTGAAGTTCAACCAAGTGGGTAGTAGTTCATCATTTTCCAGGGTTGCAGTGTAGCTGAGAATATCTTCGACATCCACATCCGTGAACGTGTCATCTGGGATAGTGAAGTTGAAAACACTATTTTCACTAACTTCTTGGTCAGCGATCGCCTTGGACAAGACTGGCACATTGTTAGGAAGGCTATTAAACACCGCAACTGCCGAGTCATAATATCCAGCTGCATAGACGAATTTGCTGTCGGGGCTAACAGTGACGAAGTAAGCACCATCAACACCATCAACACCATCAACACCATCTTTTTGAACTTTTAGGAAACTCAGCTTGCCTGTTTTTGCATCCCGTCCAAACACCGCTACTGCCGAGTCATTAAATCCGGCTGCATAGAGGAATTTACCGTCGGGACTGACTGTGACAGACTCAACATTAGCAAGCCCATCAACACCGTCTATGCCATCTTGTTTAAATTCTACGAAACTCAGTTTGCCTGTTTGGGAATTCCGTGCAAACACTGCTACTGCCGATTCATTATATCCAGTGGCATAGAGGAATTTACCGTCGGGGCTGACTGTGACGGACTCGGCACCATCAAGCCCATCAACACCGTCTATGCCATCTTGTTTGAATTCTACGAAACTCAGTTTGCCTGTTTCTGCATCCCGTCCAAACACCCCTACTGCCGAGTCATCATATCCAGCTGCATAGAGGAATTTACCGTCGGGACTAACTGTGACGGAGTAGACACCACCAAGCCCATCAACACCGTCTGTGCCATCTTGTTTGAATTCTACGAAACTCAGCTTGCCTGTTTGGGCATCCCGTGCAAACACTGCTACTGCCGAGTCATCATATCCAGATGCATAGAGGAATTTACCGTCGGGAGTCACTATGACGGATCTAGCACCACCAATCCCATCAACACCGTCTGTGTCATCTTGTTTGAATTCTACGAAACTCAGTTTGCCTGTTTGGGCATCCCGTGCAAACACTGCTACTGCCGAGTCGTCATATCCAACTGCATAGAGAAATTTACCGTCGGGGCTGACTGTGAGGGACTCAGCACCAGCAAGTCCATCAACACCATCTATGCCATCTTTTTGAAATTCCACAAAACTCAGCTTGCCTGTTTGGGCATTTCGCGCAAACACCGCTATTGCCGAGTCATTATATCCAGATGCATAAAGAAATTTACCGTCGGGAGTCACTATAACGGATCTAGTACCAGCAAGCCCATCAACACCGTCTATGCCATCTTTTTGAACTTCTACGAAATCTGGAATTTTGTCTGCCATATTCTTAACTGATTAATACTTACTATTTGTTCGCCCTAATTTATGAGATCAAATCAGTATTTGACTTCAGTATATTCACTAACTTAGTTAATATTTAAGTTCAGTCTAATAGCCCAGAATTAAACAATCCTACCCTTGACTAGAATGAGGTTATTTTATTTGGTTAAGTGATTCTTTAAATTTAGTTTCTGCTAGTAAAAATAAAATTTTTTGTTAGCAAAGTAGGAATGCACAATACAACTTATTGTCTAAATCAGGGTGATCTCTCAATAGATTGAGTAAAGCCCAGCTTATGGTTTATGCAAAGGCTTCATTGGCGATCGCATCTATATATATATGGTTGAAGTTATTACCCGCAAATGAAACAACCCCATCCCGCAAGCGAGATGAGGTTGGAAAGCTATCACTAAAGGACAATTCAGAAATAACTTTGATAGTCTACTTAAATTCGGAGATTCAGAAGCAAAACAGGCTTTATATCTGGCTTAGAAATTTAAGTTTTGTACCTCACTGAATTACATATTTCCTATAAGTATAGAAATATTCAGCTTTCTGCAATAATTTGATCTATGCAAGCCTTCATTTTTTCGGACACAGATCGTACATGGGGTTCTTTAAAAATGGAATTATGAATCCCAGAAATATCATAGATATCCACTCCCCCTAATGCCAATTTACCCCAACCCATTTTGGCATCAGCCTCTCGTTGTCCAACTACAAGACCATCTTCTGTTCGGAATACGGTTGCTCGACCGGAGTAAACTTGTAGAACATATTTTCTGAGCGCTTGTATGGTAGCATTTTCCACCATGTATTTCCGGTTGGAGTAAGGTAAGGGGCGTCCGAGAATCAGGTGAAAGTGAAAGACAATCCGCCACAGTATCTCTTTGATTTGATACTTAAGCCGCTCTGTATTTCCTTTTACCTGCTCAATAAGACTGTTATATGCAATTGCTAAAAGACTCTTCCAATGACGAGAGGCTGGCTTTTGCAATGGCACAGATTCAATATTTTTTGAACCGTAGGTATCAAATAAAACTAGTAAAGCTACTTTCTTACCTTGCATGGCCAATTGCCGAGCCATCTCATAAGCAATGATACCCCCAGAGGAGTATCCGCCGATTAAATAAGGCTCATGGGGCTGAATAGTCTGAATTTTTTGAATGTAGTGCGCTGCCATATCTTCTATTCGGGTATAAGGAAGTTGCTTTCCATCTAACCCTTGTGGTTGCAGTCCATAAAATGGTTGATCTGAACCTAAATGCACTGCCAATTCCCGGAAACGCAGAACTTCTCCACCCAAACCATGTACACAGAAAAAAGGAGGCTTAGAACCGTTGGGCTGAATAGGTACCAAAGATGACCAAGGAATTGATATTTCAGGCTTGACATCAGCTGTTGCTGTCGCAGCAACCCCAGATTTTGAGGATTTTTCTCGCTCAACAATATTAGCTAATTGCTCAATAGTTGGGGCTTGCAAGAGGATAGAGAGAGCTAAGTTTTTGCCTACAATCTTTTCAATCTCAGAAAACAGACGGACTGCCAGCAGTGAGTGTCCACCCAAATCAAAAAAGTTGTCTGTTATTCCAATCGGATGAATTCCTAAAACATTTTCCCAGATTTCTGTTAATTGAAGTTGTAAAGGGTTTTCTGCTGTAGCAAATATTTTTTCTATTTTAGAATTAGTTGGATTGAGCGCAGGTAAAGCTTTACGATCAACTTGGCCATTAGCATTCAATGCTAGAGAATCGACTATGACAAAGGCAGAAGGTAATAAATGCTCAGGCAACTTTTGCTGGAGAAAACTCAGTAGTTGCTCACTTCCAAAAGTCTCCCCTTCTTTGGGGACAAGATAAGCAACTAAATGTTTATCCCCAGGAACATCTTCTCTGGCAATCACCACAGTTTTTTGCACGCCTGGAAATTGACCTAAAATTGTCTCAATTTCAGTCAACTCAACGCGAAAGCCGCGAATTTTAGCCTGATTGTCTAGGCGGCCAATAAACTCAATATTGCCGTCACTTAAGTAGCGTCCTAAGTCACCACTTCTGTAAAGGTATGACCCAGATTCGCTGCTAAAAGGATTGGGGATAAATTTCTCAGATGTTAATTCGAGACGGTTAAAGTAGCCTTGTGCAATACCAATACCACTGATGTAGATTTCGCCAGTAACGCCAACTGGCAGGGGTTGCGATCGCCGATCGAGAATGTAGATTTGGGTGTTAGCGATCGCTTTTCCGATAGGAATTTCTGGCCGAGTGTTACTGGCTTCACTGGCAGTTGCCGGATCGTAAACCGTGGCGGTTAAAGTCGTTTCTAGCGATCCATAGCCATTAAGCCAACGTACTTGCTTGCCAACTTTTTCTACCCAAGTTAAATAAGCATTACGTGAGACTTTTTCACCACCAACCACGACTAAGCGCAAGCTGACTGGCAAGGTTTGTGGAGATAGAGACGGCTCTTTAACTAACTGATGCCAAAAATAAGTAGGTAGATTAACAACGGTAATCTGTTGTTGAGCAATGAATGGGAAAAATTGCGCTGTCGATTGTAACTCTTGAGACTGGATAATTGCAGTAGCACCAGCAATCCAAGTGGGGAACAATGATTCTATAAAAGAATTGCAAGTTATACTAGGTAAGAGTAAGAGGCGATCGCTTTGGGTCAACTCCCAAGTGTCACTGATTGCTAGGCTGTGGGTGACGAGATTACGGTGAGTAATGGCTATACCATTGGGTTTTCCATTGCCGCCGGATACATACATCACACAGGCGAGAGTCTGATCTGTGGTATAGTAATCTTGATTTTCTGTTGTGTGTAGTGCGATCGCTTCCCAATCATTATCCAAACAGATAACTTGTACCTGATGCTCAGAGAACTTCTCAACCAATGAGCTTTGGCTTAACACTATGGGTATTTGGGCATCTTTTAAAATGAAAGACAGACTATCTTGCCCGGATGTCGGAGCTATGGATACGTAAGTTCCCCCAGCTTTCAAAATACCCAACAGCCCCACAATCATCTCTAGCGAAGGCTCTACATAAAGACCGACCAGTACCCCAGATTTTACCCCTAGAGTTTGCAAATAGTCGGCTAATTGATTTGCACGCTGGTTGAGTTCCTGATAGGTTAGTTGCTGATTTTCAAAACTTACGGCAATATTATCTGGAGTTCGTTTAGTTTGAGCCTCAAACCACTGATGAATACAAGTATTCTGCGGATAATCAGCCTGTTTGCTATTCCAGTCAACCAATAATTGATGCTCAGGTGCTGTCAACAGAGGTAATTCAGATATCGGCTGATCGGGATTAGCAACAATACCTTCGAGTAAAGTTTTGAAGTGTCCCAACATTCGCTCTATGGTACTGGCATCAAACATCTCGGCATTGTAATCAAATACCATGCCCAAACCATTATCCTGTTCCCGCAAGACTAACGTTAGATCGTATTTGGTTTTACCATGATAGATGTAACCAAATAGAGAATTAATAGTCAAATCAGGTAGTTGCAATGCTCCCATCCCCCGACCATTTGACCAAGGAGGATTGAGGGAGAACTTTACTTGAAATAAAGGCGAACTGTTCCGACTTTGTTGTTCTGGTCTAAGTTCTTCAATTAGTCTCTCAAATGGTAAGTCTTGATGGGTATAAGCCTCTAAGCAATCCTTACGCACGCGGTCTAACAATTGTCGGAAAGTTGGATTTCCTGCTAAGTTACCCCGCATTACAAGAGTATTAGAGAAAAATCCAATCAGCCGCTCGGTTTCTACTTGTCCCCGACTTGCACTTGCAAAGCTAATCAGTAGGTCTTCTTGTCCAGAATAACGGTAGAGCAATAGCTCAAACACTGTCAGGAGAGTCATGAAGAGGGTAACACCCCATTTTTGACTCAGGTCTGTCAGAGCATGGTTCAGCGTCTTTGATAGCAGCAGGGCAGCGCGATCGCCTCGATATGTCTGCACACCATGAGGACGGGGATGATCGTAAGGTAACTCAATGATCGGTAAATTGCCTTCTAGCTTTTGCTTCCAGTAGTTTACCTGTGACTCTAAAACCTCTCCTTGGAGCCACTGATATTGCCAATTGGTAAAATCGGCATACTGCACTGGTAAGGGAGTTAAGGGAGAAGCATTTCCCGCCGACAATGCTTTATAGATGGTAGTGAAGTCTTGATAAAATATATCGGAAGAAGCTCCATCACAAACTATGCAGTGCATATTCCAGATTAGCAGATGCTCGCGATCGCTCAACCGGAGTAGCAGCAACCGCAAAATCGGCCCATTGGCGAGATCAAAAGGTTGATGAGCTTCTTTAGTTGCCAGTAGGAGAGCTTCAGCCTCTCTTTTTTCATCTGGTATTTGCCGCAAGTCAATTATTGGCAGCGTCAAGGAAACATCGGTGGCAATGACTTGAGTGGGTTTTCCATTCACGGCTGGAAAAGTTGTCCGCAGAACTTCATGGCGGCGGACGACTTCTCTCAAACTTTCCTCTAAGACTGCAACATTGAGATTCCCCGTAAAACGCACCACAACGGGCATATTATTTGAGGAACTATTAGGTTCAAATTGATGCAGGAACCATATCCGTTGCTGACCAAAGGAAAGCGGCAAGTTGCCATTCCGTTCACAAGCGACAATTGGGGGAATCTGTGAACTGGCAGCTGTAGTAATTTGTCGGAGAAAGTTGGTGATTTCGGCTTTTTGAGTTTTTAACTCGGTGAGCAATTCCGGTGTGAGACTATCTTTTGCTGCCCGATAGCGTAAGCGATCGCCCTCTAACCAAAGTTTGACATCGCGCTGACGTAGTTCAGAGAGTAGTTCATCTAATGTTTTCATAGCTCACCTTCCTCATAATCATCAGCGCTTTCACTATCAGCAGCCTGAACACCTTGGGTTGCCCAACGCAGAGTTTCCACTCGTTCAGCCAAATCTGCTACCGTTGGCAATTCAAATAAATTGGACATGAGAATTTCTACTTGCAAGGCTTGGCGCAGTCGAGAAACCACTTGAATTCCTAGTAGAGAATATCCACCCAATTCAAAAAAGTTGTCGTAAATCCCAACCTGTCTGACATTTAAAACCTGTGTCCAGATATCTGCAATCTGCTGCTCAATGGGAGTGCGGGGCGCTACATAATTTGCTTCCAGTTCTGGACGGAAAGAATCAGGCTTTGGTAGTGCCCGACGATCAACTTTGCCGTTAGCATTTAGCGGCAAGGCTTCCAGTGCCATAAAAATCTTAGGCACCATATACTCAGGAAGCTGCTGTTTTAAGAATCGACGTAACTCGGAGATTATTTGTGAGCTATCTTGGCTAATTTCTGCGACAAAATAACCAACCAGCACTTTCTCACCAGGAGCATCTTCTCGAACAATTACTACCGCTTCTTTTACTGCCGGATATTGCAAAAGTGCAATTTCAATTTCACCCAACTCTATGCGGAAACCGCTTACTTTTACCTGATTGTCAATCCGACCCAGGTATTCAATCTTTCCATCTGGCAAATAGCGAGCTAAGTCTCCACTTTTATATAAGCGTGATTGAGTATCTGAGCTAAAGGGATTGGCAATAAATCTTTCAGCCGTCAGATCCGGGCGATTGAAATATTCTCGTGCTAAACCATCGCCACCAATATACAACTCACCTGTGATGCCAATTGGGACGGGTTGTAAATGGGAGTCTAAAATATAAACTTGGGTATTAGCAATGGGGCGACCAATAGGAATAGAAGCCCCTGGCTTTAGTGGTGCTGTAATCTCATAACAGCAGGTAAAAGTTGTACTTTCTGTTGGCCCGTAACCATTAATTAGTTTACAGTTTTCTACTGTGTTGATAAATTTCTGGACATGGGTAACGGATAAAACATCACCACCTGCTAACAGTTGACGCAAGGGTTTTAAAGCATCAATTTTTTCATCGACTATGAGATGGAATAAACCCGCCGTTAGCCATAATGTTGTCACCTGATATTGCTGAATAAATTGCCCTAATTCGTCTAAAGATGGCGTATGAGGAGGGAATATTATTAGTTTTCCACCGTTAAGCAAACAACCCCAAATTTCAAAAGTTGAAGCGTCAAAGGAGATCGGACTAATTTGCAGAAATACTTCTTCGGCAGTAAGGTTTACATAGTTAGTTTCTTTGACTAATCTAACTACACCTTGATGGATAACACTAACACCTTTGGGCTGACCTGTAGAACCAGATGTGTACATTACATAAGCTAAGTTGTCAGCCTTAACATTACTAATTAAATTCTCTGGCGTTGCTTGGTTGATAGTATCCCAGTCAGTATCTAGACAAATTACACTTGCTGCGTGAGCAGGTAGTTTGTCAATTAGCTGTTTTTGAGTCAAGAGTAATTTGATCTGGGTGTCTGAAAGCATGAAAGCTAAACGTTCTTGCGGATACCCCGGATCTAGGGGGATGTAAGCTCCACCTGCTTTCAGAATCCCTAAAAGACCTACTACCATTTCTAAGGAGCGATCAACGCAGATTCCCACAAGCACATCTGCACCCACTCCTAATGTTTGCAGGTATTGCGCTAATTGGTTGGCGCGAATATCTAACTCTCGATAAGTAAGTTGTTGTTCTTGAAATACCAACGCCACAGCATCAGGGGTGCGTTCTACTTGCTCCTCAAATAACTGATGAATAGATTTATCTTGGGGATAGTCTGTTTTTGTCTGGTTCCATGTTGCTAATAACTGTTGCTCTACTGCTGGTAAAATTGGTAATTTAGCAATACTTTGATTAGGGTTAGCAACTATACCCAATAACAAAGTTTCAAACTCTGCCATGCGGTGGCGAATAGTGTCAGCGTCAAATAAATTAGTGTTGTACTGACATTCCAGGGTCATTTGACCATGTAATTCTGTAGCGTTGATGAACAGTTCAAAATTCTCGAAGGAACGGGGGTTAGAGAAAAATTCTACTTCTAACCCAGTGAAGGGGAGTTTATCACTGTCTAAACCCTGATCGATATTAAATGTAATGGGAACTAAGGGAATACGGCTAGAATCCCGCGCCAAAACTAATTTTTTGACCAGACTGCCAAAGGTAAATTGTTGATGATCGTAAGCATCTAAGACAACCGATCGCCGCGATCGCAAATAGTCGCTGAAAGATTTTTCACCATCAATCTGGCTACGCAATGGTAATAAGTTTACACAGTGCCCTACGAGATTGTATTGCCCCAAAGCGGCTTGTCCGGCGGCTGGAATACCAACAACCAAGTCGTTTTGTCCCGTCAGACGGTGCAACCAAACCTCAAATCCTCCCAGGATAGTAGTCATAAAGCTACAACCGAGTTTTGTCCCTAGTTGTTTGAGGTTGGCAACTAGTTCGGGACTTAAATGCCAATCTTCGCGGGCAGCATTAAAGGTTCTAAGTGGTGGACGGGGGCGATCGCTGGGGAAATCTACTACAGGTACAGAATCAGCAAATTGTTGTAACCAATATTGTTCTGTGGCGATCGCTTCTGGACTATCCGCCTCTTCTTCCTGCAAAGTCGCATATTCACTTAAATTGTCTGGTTCTTCTAATTCAGGAACAATACCCTGTTGCAAGCCAGAATAAAGTTTACCCAAATCTGGCATCAGCACTGCCCAAGACCAACCATCACAAATAATATGATGGGCTGTCAAAATAGCTAGATGCTCCTGCGGCTGCAATTTGACAATTTTTGCCCGAAATAGGGGGCCATGTTCCAAATCAAAAGGTTGCTCTACCTCTTGTCGCAAGATACTAGCTAATTTGTCCTGTTTTTCCTCTGGTTCCAGGTTAGAAAGATTAATAATAGGGATTTCAATTTGCCGAGAAGCAACAATGCAGAGTGTATTGCCATCGGTGCTAAAAGTTGTTCGTAATGCTTCATGACGTTGTACTAACTCTTCAATCGCAGACTGGAGAACTTTGACATCAAGTTCGCCTTTGAGTCTTAGAGATTGGGATTCGTTATAAGCACAATTGGCAGCATCCCCCATTTGCACAGAAGCCCAAATTTCTTTTTGTGATTCTGTGGCAGGGGCGGTTAGAAGTAATTCTCCATTTGCAAAAGGATCAAAATCAACCGCAGTTAATCTGGATTGGTAATCTACAGGTGATAAACTCATAAAACTCTATTATTTTCTCAGTTTGTTGAATGTGGTTAAATTTAAATCAGTCTTGATAAACTACTAACGTTCAATTCATTGTTTAGCAAAGATTGTAGATTTTAAATAATTACGGGCAGGAACTTCTACAAATCTATATGTCAATGATGCAGTCAATAATACAATCATAAGAAATGCTCCTAAAGATGTCAATATTTCATATTCTGTGAACCCTTTGCCAAAAGCCTTGTGGAATTCATAAAACCAAAATATTTTTAACAATTCTTGAAGAAACCAATGAATCATATAAATTGAGTAAGATATAGTGCCGAGATATAGCATTAACCGTGAACTTAAAAACTTTGATATCACACCATTATTGTTGACAGACAAAGCTAAAATCAGTAGACAAAAAGCTGGCAAAACTAGCCAGTCGTGAAGGCTACGCCAATAAGACCAGTAGTAATTCATAATCAGAATTATCCAAGTTATAGCTATAATTGCCAGTAGATTAAGATTGAAATACTTTTTATAATTACCTCTATGATATACTTTGTAAGTTATAATACCGAGTACACACTCTAGCCCACATCTAGCTATCGAAGGTATGCCAATAATACTATCTAAATTACCACGGGAAAAGGCAATTAGTAGTAATATACTGAAGAGAGTAAAACTATAAATTATTAAATCTTTTTTGGGACTATTTCTTAATAAGAAGAATAATAAAAATGGAAATATACAGTAAATAACAAACTCTACGCTAATTGACCAAGCAGGTTCATTCCAGTAAGTATCACACCAAAATAAAGGTGGGCAATTTAAGTCGAAGGCTTGTAGAAGAAAAACGTTAGCAAAAAGGGCAGTTAAGTTAAATTTACCCGTGAAGGCAGAAGTAGGTAGTAAAAATATTTTTATGATTTCTAATCCAACAAACAGAGACAAAATAAATATATGTAGAGGATAAATTCTAGCAAAACGTGATAATAAGTATGAACGATAGTTAGACGAATTAACCTTTAATGAAAAGTCCCCAACATAAACATGGGTCATGATAAAACCACTCAAAATAAAGAAAAAATCAACCCACAGATATCCATTTCTAAAAAAATCGCTATAGGCTAATAAAGTTGAACCAGTTTTAGGTAAAGTGTAATAAGAGAAATGGTGTATAACAACAAATAAAGCTGCTATACCGCGCAGAGAAGTAAGAGGCTTAATGTGTTTATACATTGATTATTTTTAAGTTTAATCATGAGTGAAATGTAAGTATTTGGCTATTATTTACTTGTTTCCTGAATATACTTCTCACCAGTTACTTATGTTTTGGTCAGGGCAAGCTGACCAAAACAAAGGAATGTAACAGGTACGACCTCATGTCCAACTATCAATTAATTCATAGCCAAGTGAGGTAGATTTTTATCAAAGGAAGCTCTCAAATTCATATCAAAAGCTTAGTGTCTGAAGATTTTTGGCTCCTTTCTTGAAGAAAATTGCTGTTTCAAAACACTTCAGGAAACACTTGCAACTTGTAGATATTTCCCAGGACGCTCGGTATCGGGGATATACCAGGCGGGGTTGCCTTGGGGATCTCGTCCTAATTTGGCATTAGGTTGCGGAGGACGATTGCGTAGGCTGTTATTGGTAATTTCTGCTCCATTGCGATCGCAGTTCGTTACTTCTATAGGCGGTGCAGACAAGAAGTCAGCAGACTGCATTTCGGCAATACTTTCTTTAAAGGCTGCCATTACAAAAGCCAGATCAGCTTCGGAATGGGCTGTCGTCAAGAAGCAAGGACGGTGATCCCAAGTATGCACTCCTTTATTCCGCAGCAAGTAAAACAGTAAATCACCGTAGACAAATTCTGGTGCAGATTTCACCATGAACAGGGAGCCAAAATTATAAGCTGTAAACGGAGCCTGAACTTGCTGGAAATAACCCATGAGTTCCGCTACAAACTTATCGGTTCTTGCGTTAAGATTTTGCTGCAAGCTGGGGCCACTCTCTTTTAAATGCTGAAGTACTGCTTTCGCGGCTGCTAATGCTAAAGGATGGCGGACGAAAGTGCCGGCAAAGTAAGTCACGCCTACCTCTGGAACGGAGTCATCGCCAAACTGCCAAAACCCGCCATCCAAAGCGTCCATATATTGTGATTTGCCAGCAATGACTCCAATTGGTAGCCCACCGCCCACAATCTTGCCGTAGGTTGCTATATCAGCTTTGATACCGAAATGTGCTTGAGCGCCACCAGGATGAATTCTGAATCCGGTAACGATTTCATCAAAAATTAGAGCAATACCAGCTTCTTCCGTGAAATCACGCAATTGCTGGAGGAATTCTTTGGGCTGGTATTCAGGGCGACGGCTTTGCACAGATTCCACCATCACTGCTGCTAACTCATCAGCCCGACTTCTGAGAATTTCTAGAGACTCAGGCGAATCATAGTCCACCACCAAAATATTCTCTACCATTTCGGGTGGGATACCAGGAGCAGCAGGAATTGACCGGAGTTTCTTTGTACCCCGAACAATTACTTCATCCAAAATACCGTGATAAGCTCCAGAAAAGATAGCGATTAAGTTACGCCCTGTAATGGTGCGTGCCATCCGCATCGCTCCCAGAACCGCTTCCGAACCTGTGTTGCAAAAGGCTGCTCGGTCAAAGTTGGTCAACTCACACATTAACTTGGCCACTTCTCCAACTAAGGGAGTTTGCGGCCCAATTTCCATACCGAGTTTGAGTTGTGCTTCAATTGCTTCGGTAATAAAAGGTGGCGACCAACCAAACAAATTCAAGCCAAAACCATTGCTTAAATCGACATATTCATTACCATCAACATCCCAAAGTTTAGAACCAGATGAACGAGACACCACGATGGGGTAAACCATCTCTTTCATCGTCGGGTTAAACCCAGAAACAGTTCTTGGGTCTGCCAAATAAGGGCGATGAGTTTGAGTATATTCTTTCGATTTTTGAGTTCGTTGTGTATATCTTTGGATAATTTTGTCTAAATGAGTGCGTTGTTGCGCTGTTAGACTTTTAGTTTGGGTCTTTTCAATTCGAGCCGCCGCACCAAATGCCTTTTTAGCACCATTTGACTCTGTGTCTACCGATGCTGATTCTTTGCTGGTTTGGGTTGGGGGGATAGATACAGCATTTTGTGGCTTGACACCATTATTTTGAGATGTCGCCGCAGGTACAACTGGGATTGTTACAGATTGACTGTTGTTACCCAATAGTGCCAATTGCTGAGTCATAATTTGTAACTGCTGATTAATCACATTTTCCAGGAAACTGGATGCAGCAGGTTGGGGGGAAATCTGAGGTGCAGATCCATTTGTATGAACTTCATGCACTACCGATGTGGGTGATGTGGTTATGGGTGCTGGTAATGGTATTTCTGGAATCGGTTCTGCAACGGTTTCTGTTAATCCTAATGCAGAGAGAGTTTCGGGAGACAAAGCTGAATTGATAAAGTCTGCCAGTGTTCCTAAATTGGGGTAAATTTCTAGTAACTGCCTAAGTGTGACTTTGACTTTAAATTTTTTCTTTAACGCTAGTCCGACTTGGGTCAGAGATAAAGAATCTAATCCCATTTCTAAAAACGTTGTCGAGTCGTCAACACTAGCGATTTCCAATCCTGAAGTTTCTTCAATAATTTCTTTGAGTAGAGGAATAAGCTTTTGCTGAGGAGATTTTGTCATAGTTTGGGTATTTTCTAATAACTGGGGATTTGGAAGTTTGGGAGTTGCTGCACGATTGGGGTGAGGTGGAGGATCAATCCAGAAGCGTTGGCGCTCAAAGGGATAGGTAGGCAGAGGAATTCGTTGTCGCGTTTCCCTTTGATAGAAGTTGCTCCAGTCAATAGATACCCCTGCTAACCACAGTTGTCCTACTGCCTTGAGTAATGCCGTCCATTCGGCTTCGTTCTCGGCGTTATCACCCAGAGAAGGAATGGCTATCTGTTGTTTAATATCTTTTGCTTGTTGGCGGGCTAAGGTCGTAGTTGTAATTCGCGGCCCAACTTCTAACAGTACGCGTTCTGGTTGCTGCCATAAGGTTTGTATGCCCTCTGCAAATCGCACAGTCTGACGTAGATGTGTAGCCCAATACATCGGATCAGTTGCTTGCTGGGCTGTAATCCAGTCGCCGGTAACTGTGGAAACAAAGGGAACTTGAGGAGGTGATAATTTAACTTTCCTAACTACCTCAGCAAAGGGGGCTATGATGTCATCCATCATTGGGGAATGGAAAGCGTGGGAAGTGTGTAAAGGGCGACAGACAACTTCTTGGCTTTCTAGTTGTTTTTGCAGAGTCGCGATCGCTTCTGTTGGCCCAGAAACTACACACAGGGAAGGGCCGTTAATTGCGGCGATCGCTAATTCTGGACTCAATCGCGGCTCTACCTCTTTAGCTGGTAAGCGTACTGAGAGCATGGCCCCTTGTGGTAAGTCCCACATGAAGCGACCGCGATTTGCAACCAACATCAGTGCATCTTCTAAAGTGAATACACCCGCAATACAGGCGGCGACAAATTCGCCAATGCTGTGACCAATCATCGCTTGGGGCTTGACTCCCCAACTTTGCCACAGTTGTGCTAAAGCGTATTCAATGACGAATAATGCTGGTTGAGTAAAGCAGGTTTGCTTTAGGGCGATAGCCGCAGTTTCGCGATCGCTTGGCGCGGGATATATAATTTTTCGTAAATCCCCGCCCAGTAATGGTTTAAGGATTTCTGCACATTCATCTACTACCTCCTGAAACACAGGTTCACGGTTGTAGAGATTCAGTCCCATATCCACATATTGCGACCCTTGTCCGGGAAACATGAAGGCAACGGCTGGATTACGGATTTCTGTATGGCGGGTATTTACTTGATTGGGATCTAAAGATTGTAACGCTGCGATCGCATCTGTGATGTCGTGACAAACTATACTACGTCGATAATTTAAGGCTTTGCGCCCTCGCTGTAGGGTATAAGCTACATCGGCTAAGTTAATTTCAGCATTGTACTGGAGATGTTGCTGCAAATTTGCTGTTGCAGCTTCTAAGGCTGTACTAGTTTTTGCCGAGAGCAACAATAGCTGCTGTGGACGAGAAGATCCAGAATTTTGAATTTGTGGCGCTTCTTCCAGCACAATATGAGCATTAGTCCCGCCGACACCAAAAGAACTTACACCGGCTCGTCGCGGAGTTTCACCTTCTGGCCATTCAGCTAGTTTGGTATTTACATAGAAGGGGCTATTGGCAAAGTCAATCTTAGGGTTGGGAGCCTCAAAATTTAAGCTAGGTGGAATCTTTTTATAATGCAGAGCAAGAGCAGTTTTAATTAACCCTGCTACCCCAGCCGCCGCAACTAAATGTCCGACATTGCTTTTCAGAGAGCCGATCGCACAAAATTGTTTAGCATCTGTATGCACACGAAATGCTTGCGTCAGCGCTTCAATTTCAATCGGGTCGCCTAAAGGTGTAGCTGTACCGTGAGCTTCAATATAAGAGATGGTTTCTGGATGGAAGTTGGCATAAGCTTGAGCCATTGCAACGGCTTCTGCTTGTCCGTCTACGCTAGGAGCCGTAAAGCTTACTTTATCAGCGCCGTCATTATTAATACCTGAACCACGAATTACGGCATAGATGCGATCGCCATCATTGAGTGCATCTTCTAAACGCTTGAGGACAACTACTCCTGCACCACTATTGAACATTGTGCCCTGAGCGCTGGCATCAAATGGACGACAATGCCCATCTCCAGAGAGCATACTGCCTTCTTGAGCCATATAACCGCTGTTTTGAGGTGTAGTCATAGATACACCACCAGACAAAGCCAAATCGCACTGATAGCTGGTTAAGGCTTGACAAGCTTGAATGACTGCTACCAAAGAAGTGGAACAGGCTGTATTGACGCTGACGGCTGGGCCTTTGAGGTTGAGTTTGTAAGCAGCGCGGGTTGTTAAAAAGTCTTTTTCATTTGCTAGCATCGTCTGGAACTCGCCGATGCGATCGACAATTTCCATGCGTCCAGAAATGTGGTTAGCAAAATAAGTATTTTGACCACAACCAGCATATAAACCAATCAAACCCTCAAAAGACTCTGATTCATAACCAGCATTTTCTAGGGCTTCATAAACCAACTCTAGGAAAACTCTAGCTTGTGGGTCCATAACCACAGCTTCTAGAGGATTAATGCCAAAGAAGGCAGCATCAAAGGTTTCCCCCCCAGGAATAATTCCTCTAGCTTTTACGTAGCTAGGATCTTTACAAAGGTTCGGATCAATACTAGGGTCTAGTTCTTCATCTTGAAAAAAAGTCGTTGATTCTAATCCCTCACATAGATTGCGCCAAAACTCATCAACATTTCCAGCGCCAGGAAATCTTCCTACCATGCCAATAATGGCAACACCATCACTAGGATCTTGGTTATCGGATGCTTGCATATTTACCATTGCTTAACACCTTGTTGATGATTACGACGACGAGTCCGAGCTGCTTGTTGGCGTTGGGCGCGATTTTGCAGTTTGTCAGAAGACGGTTGGCTATTCTGGTTGGAATGCAAATAGTTTGCTAAAGAGCCAATCGTTGAATACTGAAATAGTTTCACAGCAGACAGATCAATACCAAGTTCCTGTTGCACTCGCGCAGCAACTTGTAGAATTGAGATTGAAGTTGCTCCCAAATCAAAGAAATTATCATCAATCCCAACGCGATCAATTTTGAGCAGTTCAGATAAAATACCTGCAAGCAAACGTTCTAAGTCTGTTTGCGGAGCAATGTACGCTTGTTCGAGTTGTGGACGTTCTCTACTTGGTGCTGGCAATTTATGTCTATCTACTTTGCCATTTGCAGTCAAAGGGAGTGATTCTAACATCACAAACGCTGATGGCATCATGTAATTAGGTAATCTCTGTTGCAAGAAACCACGTAATTTATTGTGCGTATATCCACTGTTATATTGAGGAACAATATAAGCCGTCAACTGTTTTTCACCTGTTTCATCTTGACGAGCTAAAACTACAATTTCCCTAACGTCAGGATGTTGTGCAATTTCTCGCTCAATTTCACCTAGTTCAATTCTGAAACCGCGAATTTTTACCTGATTGTCAATCCGACCTAAGAATTCGATTTTGCCATCTGGAAGATAACGAGCTAAATCTCCAGTCTTGTAAAGGCGCGTTTCTAAATTGCTATCAAATGAGTGAAAAATAAATTTTTCGGCAGTCAAATCGGGACGGTTTAAATAGCCTCTAGCTAATCCGTCACCACCAATGTACAATTCCCCAGCTTCTCCTATTGATACTGGTTGGAGGTTTTTATCTAATATATAAACTTGGGTATTAGCAATTGGGCGACCAATAGGAATAGAAACATCTGATTGCAATGGCGCTGTTATAGGATGGCAACAGGTAAAAGTTGTATTCTCCGTTGGCCCATAACCATTAATTAGCTGACAGTTGTCCACTGTTTGCAGAAACTTCTGCACATGTGGAACAGATAAGACATCACCACCCGCTAAAAGTTGACGCAAGGATTTCAAAGCATCTATTTTTTCATCCACTATCAGGTGGAATAAACCGGCTGTCAGCCAAAGAGTAGTAACTTGATATTGCTGAATAATCTGTCCTAATTCTTCTAAAGATGGTGTATGAGGAGGATAGATTATTAGTTGCCCACCGTTCAGTAAGCAACCCCAAATTTCAAAAGTTGAAGCATCGAAGGAAATAGGAGCAAGTTGCAGAATGATTTCTTCAGCCGTGAGGTGAGCATAATTAGTTTCTTTGACTAATCTAACTACACCACGATGAATAACGCTAACACCTTTGGGTGTACCTGTAGAACCTGATGTATACATGACATAAGCCAAGTTATCAGCAGTGACACTAGTGCTTAGGTTCTCTTTTTTATTTTGGGCGATTGTATTCCAATCTGTATCTAGACAAATTACAAATGCTGTATGAGTAGGTAATTTTGCAACTAGTTCTTTTTGAGTTAATAGTATTGATACCTGGGTATCTGATAGCATGAAAGCTAAACGTTCTTGTGGATAACCTGGATCTAATGGTACATACGCTCCACCTGCTTTGAGGATAGCTAAAAGTGCTATAACCATTTCTAAGGAGCGCTCTATGCAGATTCCTACAAGAATTTCTGTTCCTACCCCTAGTGATTGCAGATGTTGTGCTAGTTGATTAGCACGACTATTCAAATCTCTATAGGTGAGATGCTGATTATTAAAGATTAGTGCTACAGCATCAGGTGTTTTCTCTACTTGTGCTTCAAATAGCTGATGAATACACCCTTGCTGAGGATAATTAGTTTGAGTATTATTCCACTCGTTCAGTAGGTATTTTTCGGATTCTTTCAAGATCGGTAATTTAAAATTATCTAGTTCTAAATTATTTTCTGATAATAAGGGTTGACACTCAGTTGCCAGCAATTTATTTTTGTTTTGAGCTAATGAATCAGTTATTGATTTCATATTTAATTTCCACAAAAAATATATTTTTTTTGCAATCCATGTGATTTTTAATTAGTGCTGCATTTTTAACTTAGCAAATTTATGTGTTAGCGATGCAGTTAATGTAACTACTAAAATATACAAAATTCAGAATGATTACTGAGTAAAATATTAAAATTTGTTCTAAAATTTACATTAAAGATACTTTTGTATATTAATGATATAGATTTCTGGATAAACCAGTGAGCTATATAAATCGAGTACGATATGGTTTTGAGATAAATGAGTAACAAAGTGTACTGACTTTTGTTTAAAAATCAAATAGGAGTCCTATATTAAAAGACTAATTTCACAACAAATCTTGCCGCAATCCAACAATATTTGTGGGAAAGGGCACTGACTCTAAGATTTAGTTCTCTTATTCTGACCTATTTCCTAAAAATCGTAGTTATTTTCAATACATCTTCATTGAAAATTAAAACTTGAGAGATGGTTTGCAATGGGATTATTAACTGTACGTTCGCTCATTTTGAGAGGACAAGAAGAATAAATACTTGAGGAACTTCTCTTACCACGGACTAGCAATCATGTGAATGGTGCCCAATAAAACGGATGGGAGGGATTACCAACGATATTTTGTTGTAAGTAGGTTACCATTTGTGCTGGCAAAGATACGCCTTGATTTGTGCCAGTTAATTGATTGCCTTCAATTCGCACCTTCCCCTGAATCATTACTAACTGTGCTTGTTGCAGTGCTTCTGCTTTAATCGTTGCAGTCTTTAATTGGCTGTAAAACTCCCGTCATTAGCCCTAGAGTTCCGGCATCCGAGACATACCACAAACTGGCAATAGCCGACTTCAAACCCGTCTGTATTGCTAACCCCGCAAAACCCAACTTTGCTTGTTCATCCCCAAAAGCTGATTTACAAGTCCGACCTTTAGATTCATACAAAGCCGTCTAATTAAGTTTGGTCAAGATTATGTCCGACGGGATATAAAAGGTGCATCGGCTTTGCGAAATTCAGCTATTGTAGAAAGTAGTGATAATTTTTGGAAAAGTATTAACGAGTCACATCGAAGAGTCTCCCACCAACGAGTAAGTATGGTGAGGGAGAAAGACCGCTCTGGGACTGGGTATTGAGGACTGGGAAAACATTCCAAAATATGTTCGGGATTAGAGCCAATTTCATAATTTTTCGTTTGAAAACCCAATCCCTAGTCCCCAATCCCTTTTACTACTTTCCTTAATGCGGTAAGGTTGACTTTGCAGATAGTTTGGCTGCCACTAGAATGTATTGGAAATGGGGCTTTAGACTATTAATCGGATTCTTGGGGCTGTGGCTACTATTGGATCTGGGTTCTCGCGTGGGAGCAGAGATTTTGTGGTTTCAGGAAGTTGGCTACCTCCAAATATTTCTGTTGAGGGTGGTGACTCGTGGTGTTTTGTGGATAGTGGTGGCTGGAATAACTGCTGCCTATCTACTACTAAATCTGTCTCTAGCACAACGGCTAAAATATTCCCAGTCTCTGAAGATTGAGGAATTCAGGCGTGAGGAAGCAAAACTCACCAGTGAATTAACAAATTTTCTCAGCCCTCATAATCCAAGACACAACGAAACTCGGATACTTTCGCCGCAACGCTTTAAAAAATTGAGATTGCGCGGGTTATTACCCCTAAGTCTTGTACTGAGTTTGTTAATTGGTTTGATACTGGCTCATTATGGTCAAATTGCTCTTTCCTACTGGAATTATCCAGTTAATCAGGCTAGTCTACCTATTCCCACCCTATTCCGACCAGAGACAATCTGGCAACTCTTGAGGCAGATTGTCTCTCATGTCTGGTATCTCGGTTTAATTGGGGGAGTAGCGATCGCAATCTTAATTTATCCCCAATTTTTATTAACTGCGATCGCAATTGTATTCAGTCCCATATTTGGGTTCATCTTATTCCAACACTGGCCAAAGGTGCTGCAATATTTCCAGCCCACTCTTTTCAACAGCACTGAGCCTTTATTTGGTAAAGATATCAGCTTCTACGTCTTTTCTTTACCTGTTTGGGAACTCCTAGAACTCTGGCTGATGGGATTATGTTTGTATGGCTTCGTCGCCGTTACTCTCACTTATCTCCTGTCAGGGGATAGTTTGAGTCAGGGCATTTTCCCTGGTTTTTCTCCCCGGCAGCAGCGTCATTTATACGGTATGGGTGGCTTGTTGATGCTAGTAGTGGCTCTAAGTTACTGGCTGAGTCGTTATGAACTCGTGTATTCTAACCGTGGTGTTAGTTATGGTGCCAGCTACACGGATGTGATAGCCCAGTTGCCAGCTTATACCGTTTTGTGCATTGTGGCAGTAGCGATCGCAACTTACCTACTTTGGCGAACGTTTTTCTGGAAACCCAAATCCCAGTATCGTCGCTTAGTATTTTACGGATTAGGGGTTTATCTAGTACTAGTTGTAGCAGCTGATGTTGTTTTACCTGCTGTGGTGCAATATTTAATTGTCCTACCTAATGAGTTGCAACGAGAGCAACCCTACATTCAGCGGACTATCGCCTTGACTCGCCAAGCATTTGATTTAGAGGCGATCGATTCCAGAGGCTTTAACCCTCAAGGAACACTGACTGAAGCTGATATTCAAAAGAATGACTTGACAATTCGGAATATTCGCCTTTGGGATCAGCGACCACTGTTAGAAACTAACCGTCAGCTGCAACAAATTCGGCCATATTATCGGTTCCCCGATGCCGATATTGATCGGTATACTTTGAAAACAGATGTAACTTCCCGCCGACCATCTGCCCCTCGAAAACCACCAGAACCTCAGCAGGAACCAAGTGAGTCAACAGAACGGCGGCAGGTACTGATTGCTGCACGAGAGTTAGACTACACTGGCGTACCACAGGAAGCTCAAACATGGGTTAACCGCCATTTAATTTATACCCACGGTTTTGGGTTTACTGTTAGCCCAGTTAATACAGTTGGGCCGGGTGGGCTACCAGAATATTTTGTCAAAGATATTAGCGGTGATAGTAGCGCTTTGACAACTTCCAGTGAAGCCATTCGTGACAGTATTCCCATTGGGCAACCCCGAATTTATTACGGTGAAATCGCTAATACCTATGTAATGACTGGCACAAGAGTTCGAGAATTAGATTACCCCAGTGGTAGTGACAACGTTTATAACTCTTACAATGGTCTGGGTGGTGTTGAAATCGGTTCAGCATGGCGACGGTGGTTATTTGCCATGTATTTGAAAGATTGGCAGATGGTGCTGACGCGGAACTTTTTGCCAGATACAAGGGTACTATTGCGGCGAAATGTCAAGCAAAGAATTCGAGCGATCGCACCTTTTCTCAAATTTGACAGTGACCCTTATTTAGTAGCTGCTGCGGCTAATGAAGATTTCCCCAAAAATCCTAGTTATCTTTACTGGATTGTTGATGCCTACACAACAAGCGATCGCTATCCTTACTCAGATGCTGGTAGCGATAATATCAACTACATTCGTAACTCGATCAAGGTAGTGATTGATGCTTATAACGGCAGCGTGAATTTTTATATTGCCGATCCCAGCGATCCAATCATTGTTACTTGGTCAAAAATATTTCCCAACACCTTCAAACCGCTCAACGCTATGCCAGTTAGTCTCCACAGTCATATCCGGTATCCTGTGGACTTCTTTAAAATTCAATCTGAGCGGTTGATGACTTACCACATGACCGATCCCCAGGTATTTTACAACCGGGAAGACCAGTGGCAGATTCCTAACGAAATCTATGGCAGTGAAACTCGTCCGGTAGAGCCGTATTATTTGATTACTAGTCTACCCACCGTACCTTTTGAGGAATTTATTCTGCTTCTACCCTACACTCCCAGACAGCGAACTAATTTAATCGCTTGGTTAGCGGCGCGATCGGATGGTGAAAACTACGGTAAATTATTTTTATATACTTTTCCCAAAGAAAGACTAGTTTACGGGACAGAGCAAATCGAGGCGCGGATCAATCAAGACCCAGTAATTTCTCAGCAAATTTCCCTGTGGAATCGCCAAGGGTCGAAAGCCATTCAAGGCAATCTACTAGTAATTCCCATTGAAGAATCGCTGCTGTATGTCGAGCCAATCTATCTAGAAGCCACACAGAATAGTCTGCCAACCTTAGTGCGGGTAGTGGTGGCTTACGAAAACCGGATTGTCATGGCCCAAACCTTGGAACAAGCATTGCAGGGAATTTTTCAACCAGAAGTGACACCAGCCCCGGCGATTATCCGTCCCTTTGAAGAAGCAGCCCCGCCTGGTTAAGCGATTTTAAGACTAAATAGTTACATAATAGGTGACAGTGAGCGATCGCTATTAACAAAATTTATTGCAACAGCCATAGTTTAATAGTTCAACATAATGTCATAGACACTAAAAGTTAATGAACATGGTACAAAGTAACCAACTAGAGATTCGCCACATTAGTCCGAAAGTGAGGCAGTTGATTAAAATGTACGCCGATGTTAATAACTGTACGCAATCTGAGATGCTGGAGCGCATTGTTTTGGAGTGGAACGCCCAACAAAGCGAAAGCGAAAGACCGCCAGGAGACGAAGATGAATAGCTTTTTGCTACAACCTCTAATTCGCTTCGAGCGAAAGGTTTTCATTAACTAATTCTGACAGTTTAACTTGCATAGCAACTAACAAACGGACAGTTTTGTGACTGGGTTTAGATACCAGTTACAAAACTTAATTACGAATTACAAATTACGAATTATTCTAACCTGGCTCTCTAGCTCAAGAAAAATTTTCCAGACATTGGGTCTTGTTTGAGGGATTGAATAAAATCCCTTAAAGTCATCATACTGCCCGTTAAGGTGAATTTAGGAGTACCATTTTGGGCAACGATTCTCACTTCACCATCTTGGATCTGAATCTTATTCTTAATACTATCCCATAGAGTATCGAAGCTTTCATCATCCTTGCAACCATTCGCTTCAAGGAATCTTTGACGTACTTCTGTTTTTAGTGCTAGTGCTTCTGCTGCTTGAGTTCGCGCCTCAAAGTGTTTAATTACATCTTCGTAAGCACTCTCCCTCAGAGTTTTGTTTTCAACCTGAACTTGCTCTAACTGAGTTTTTATAGCTTGCAGTTGGGATGCTAAAGCGGTTGATTTCTGGTATTCAAGTTTTAAGGCTTGCTTTGCATTGGCTAACAAAACTTTATAATCTAGCTGATCTTGATTTTTTTCGGATTGCATTTTTATCTCTTGATCAACAGATTTAAGGCGATAAACTCTCGTCAGTTATCTGACAAGAACTGGCGAGAGTTTAGTAAATATTATGTGGGTTATCTAAGTATTAGTTATTTCACCAATAATGGTGTTTCAGAGGTAGGATTTTCCTGGATACTACTTAAACAAGAACTAATATGCAAACGAATAGCTCGCTCATAAACACTAGTCTGCTGAGTGCGTACCCCTACAGCCTGATATATTAAGTTCACTTCTGGAAATTCAGACCAATACATCAAAAAAATGTCTTTAGCTGGAGTAATAATTTCATAATTATTCTCTTGTCTTTTCTTTCTGAGTTTACAATTATTTAGTTGTAATTTTTGTCTGAATAGTTTTTCAAATTCTGGAATTAAATCTGAAGTAGTTTTCATGTGTTATCCACGTTAAAACGTGCTAATTATGCAAAGACTATCTGGTGATATTACTAAGTATGACACTTCAGATACCTCTTACAATATAGTGTATCAGTTATCGAGTCTTTGAGAATTTGAGGTTACTTGTCCGTTCTGAGGAGCGAGGACTGGGGACTGGGGACTAGGGATTGGGAAAATAGTTAGCAGAGACACCCTGATAATTACACTGCTAAATATAAATAATCTTCCGGGTCGCAGCCCTGGAGGGCATTGAATACCTACACACTACAGCCTGGGACTTCAAGACCCTCTGCAAAGCTGATTAATTCCAAGTGATCTGGATTTTCCAGCAACTTTTTGGCTGCTAACAATCCAGCAATGCTCCAAGTTTGATAAATTCTGGCTTCTTTGCCAATCAAACGAGCATTGTGTCCATCGTAGTATTCCGGGAATTTATCCTTAAATAAACGTTTTTCGGCAATGGCGATCGCTGCTTGGGCAAGTTCTGTTCGATCTGCTTTCAGTGCCGCAGCCGTAAATAACCACAGCAAAACGGGCCAGTTACCGCCATTGTGATAAGACCAAGCCCTGTTCTTAGAATCACATCCTGTCACAATTCTCCACTCTAAACCTTCTAAAGCTGGAAAGCAGATTTTAACAGGCATATAGCCGATCAAGTCTTGCCAACGTTGGGCAAATAAGTTCATAATGCTTTGAGATTCTTTTTCGCTTGCTAAGGAAGCTAAGATTGCCATCAGATTTCCCAGAGCAAAAAAGCGAAAATCTATCCGTCCCGGCCCCAGATTTCCCGCTAAATATCCTCCAGTTTCGGGCAACCACTCGGTCAACCAACTAGGAATTGATTCTGAGTTGATGTTGAATTTATTAACAATTTCTTTACCAAATTCGTTATCTTTGTAACGATAAATTTCACCCAATCGCTTCAGGTCTAGCCAGTAATAGTTGCGGATATGATATTTCAAAGATCCCAATCGCCTATTGACTTTGCCGAGGTAGCTATCGCCATCCCCATCTGGTAAAAGCAATTCAGTAGCAGCCCTGAGAGACGCATAGAATAACACCTGAATTTCTAGAGGATGTTCGTAGACTCCCATGCGACGGTCAATCATAAACGCGCCATCGGGAACTAACATTGTTGGGAACATGGAAAAGCGATGTACCAGGCAAAGATCCAAAATTAACTTGATTCCTGCTTGAAAATCTGGCTGACGCGCTAGGGTTAAATCGCCTGTAGCTTTTTCATAAGCCCGTAGCAGGAGAACCCACCACATACAAGAATCAATTGGGGAAACACGAGCGATCGCCAGTTCACCAAAATCAGCGACCAAAAATTCCTCATTCCCCTTGGAATGTACTTTGAAACTTGCAGGCATTAATCCCGCTCCTGGTTCAAAGCAGTCTATCTGCTTTTCATGACTTTGTAATTTCAGTGTTTCTACTAAGAAGTTACGCACAATTTCTGCTTTGCCGTACATCAGAAACACTAAGGCAGAAGGGACAAAATCGCGGAGGAAGCACTGGTCATAATTGAGTGCATCTGACTCCGGATCGTGGGCGGCTACAGTCCCAATGGGTTTTCCCTGGTAATAAATTATCGACTCTTCCAACAATTCCCAGGCTTCTGCTTCCAGTTGACTGTTCTTTTCGATCGCGCTAGTCATGGGCGTTTAATTCCACTAATAATTATGTATCGGCTCAATTGTGGAAAGTACGCCAGCCTTACCTCAAGCTGACCAGGTTTCCCGGAAGTCGGCGTACAGAGTCAATCCACCATCTACAAATAGCGTTTGTCCGGTGATGTAGGCGGCTTCATCCGAAGCTAAAAAAGCTACTGCGGCTGCCATCTCCTCTGAGGTGCCAGCACGCCCCATTGGAATGTGACTTTCCACGATCGCCTTTTTTTCGAGGTCATCTATCCAGTCTTGATTTATTGGAGTGATTGTTGCTCCGGGGGCAATGGAGTTGACACGAATACCTCGGTTAGCATATTCCAATGCTAAGGTTTTGGTCAGGTTTTCCATCCCGCCTTTGCTAATGGAATAGCTAATGTACATCGGTCGCGGAATAATTTCATGAACGCTGGAAATATTAATAATCACTCCCGAACGATTCAGAGACAGGAGGTGTTTAATAGTTTCACGGGCGCAGAGATAAGCACCCCGGAGATTAACTGCAATTACCCGGTCAAAGTCTGCTGTGGTAACTTCGTGGGATGGACTTTCTGTTTGAATGCCAGCATTGTTAACTAGAATATCTAGACTGCCAAATTCCTTTACTACGGTGTTGACCATCTCAACAATGTCTGATTCTTGGGAGACATCTCCTTGAACCAGCAGTGATTTAACACCACAATTTTCGATATTTCCGCAGGCTTTTTGCAATGCCATCTCTTCTGTGTCTACCGCAGCTTCAGGGCTTTTGCGGTAATTGATAGCGATGTTGCACCCTTCTTGAGCGAGTTTGATAGCGATCGCCTGACCGATTCCTGAAGTTGCACCTGTAATTAAAGCATTCTTCCCTTTTAACCCTATCATATTTCCTCCCTAAGCTGCCTTTGCTTGAATTTGCGCTCAGTCAAAGAATTTTGGATGTTAGATTTTAGATTAATCTTTCTCATATCTAAAGTTGTTACTGTCAACCCCCATTGGAGGTAATTGAAAATTCAAAAATAGGTCTTTGATTATTTTGAATTTCTGATATTTTTTGGCGAAATCCCTGTTAAAAATAAATGTGTAAGGGCATACAGTTGTACACCCCTACAGCCGATTTACTTGTTACAAGAATTGTTGAAAATGCTATTAGTCTCTAGCGTAAATTCGCTGGTACTTGTTCAGGAACTACCCAATAGTAAATAGTTTTTCCATCTACATTTAGAGTCTGCTCTGGTTTCCAATCACCCATATCAAAAGCGTGGGAGACAATGCGAGTCCCAGGTTTGAGGTCACTCAATAGCTTGGGACGGAGTTTGACGTTTACCTCTGGCAGTAAGTAAAGTGTAACTACTGTTGCTTCACTAAAGTCAGTGGTGAACAAGTCTTGTTGGACAAACTTGACGCGATCGGTGACTCCTGCTTTCTGGGCATTATCATTAGCTTCTTGGATGCGTTCGGGGTTAATATCTATGCCGACACCGCGCGTACCAAACTTTTGTGCCGCAGTATTGACAATTCTCCCATCACCGCTACCAAGGTCGTAAAGCACATCATTCTTACCCACTTTTGCCACTTTCAACATTGCATCTACAACTGGCTGTGGTGTAGGTACATAGGGAACATCACCGGGGCGTTCTTGTGGTTGAGTTGTGGGAGTTGTTGCAGATGGTGTTTCGGTTTCGGTCTGACCGGTTAAAGTAGAAGGTTGCGTCCCGGCTTCCAAATCTTGCTGTTGCGGTGTACACCCAGCAATTCCCAAGCTGGTAACACTAACACCTGTAGCCAGTAAAAACAGAATTTTTTTGAAGTTCATGAATTTTCTCCTTGATTCAGTAGCTTGTGGTCAGTAGTTAGGAAAACAACTGATAGTCATAGAATTTTGAATTGCTTACTGTGTGAGGTTTGGTTTACACAATCCAAAATCAAAAATCGTATTAAGTCCTACGTTGACGGTAGTTATTCCAGAACAACACGGGGATACCTGCTGCGACAACTAAAACACCAGCAACTGCTCCCACACCTGTATAGGCCAAGCTGGAGTAGAGCAAGTAACCACAGACGGCGCAAAAGAGTAATGGTGTGAAAGGATAAAATGGCACACGGAATGGTCGCACTATGTGGGGTTCGCGGATTCGCAATACCATCAGTGATATGCCGGAAAGTAAGAAGAAGAACCAAAATATGGGGGCGGTGTAATCCACCATTGTTTCAAAGCCTTTGCGGGTGAGCGTGCCTAAAAAAACCAGTGCTAAGGCGATCGCTGCTTGCAAAAATAAGGCATAGGTAGGACTGCTAGGACGTTGTTGCCAGCGTCCCATAAAACCAAATAGGGCAAAATCCTGTCCCAGTGCGTAGTTAGTACGCGCTCCAGTAAATATTGTAGCGTTGGTTGCTCCCAAAGTAGCGATCGCAATCAATACACTAATGAACAAGGCTCCCGGTGCGCCCCAAATAGAGCGCATTAAATCTGCGGCTACTGCTTCTGACTGTGACATATTTGCTAATCCCAGTCCTCGCAAGTAAGCCAGATTGATTAGCAAGTAAATGGCGGTAATAATGCCAATACTCCACATTAGCGATCGCAGAATATTACGTCGCCCATTTTGAATTTCTGCGGAGATGTAAGCCGCTTCATTCCAGCCGCCGTAAGATAGCAACACAAACACCATCGCCAGTCCCCAGGTTCCTGATGATGCAGGTTCCACAGGGGGGGCAGAATTAGGAATGGCCGTAAGCCCAAGAATTACTACCAGCAACAAACCTAGAACTTTGGCAGCACTTAGCAAGTTTTGCGTCCATTTACCCTGCTGTAAACCGACAATATTCAAAGCAGTTAAAAGTGCGATCGCTATAGCTGCATAAATAGAAGACGAAAACGTTCCTAGCCGCCATATTTGAGAAACATAATCGCCAAAAACAAATGCCAAAAGAGCAATGGAACCAGTTTGAATCACTGTCATCCGCGCCCAGGCAAATAAAAAGGCGACTCCCCGCCCGAATGCACGTTTCAAATAGTAGTAGACACCGCCGACGTCGGGATAGACAGTCGCTAACTCTGCATAGCACAAGGCTCCTACCAGAGATACCACACCACCCATTAGCCAAAGAAACATTACAGCAAGATCACTGCCTGCTTGACTTGCCACTAGAGCCGGAGTTTGAAAAATCCCTGCCCCGATAACAATACCCACAATCAGAGCTACTGCGTCTGATAATGTTAGGGATGGCTTAGGTACTCCTACTTCAGTTGATGTTGTCTGCTCAAGCAAACTGTAGTCTTTAGGTCTACTCACATTACTCCGTTATTTAGTGTTGAGTTGGGACTCTTGGCTTGGTTTCATAGTCTTTATTCAACAAAGGAATTATCTTATGTACTCCAAATTTGGGAACTCACGATTTACCAAGACCTTTGAGCTTGTGAACTACTAGCCCAAAAGCTAGCCTTCGGGTAGGTCAATTTTTAATCACTGTTTTACTCATACCCACTATGGTAAAAAACAAATGTGACGGGAAAGTGACAGTCATCTGTGAGATGTCCTCAAATTATTTGGTAACATTCAGATTAATTTCCCTGCGTAGCTTGCCACCGTAGGCATTGCTCTAAATTATTTTGCTAGACAACATCGCGATGACAATAGCATAGAAAATCTGACTCGGTAACACTTCTTCCACGAGTGAGATTTTTAGTAATCTAGAGAATGATTGACTAATAACAGGTAATCGTGCTTTCTTTGGTCATAAAGCTCGTAATTCCCATACCACAAACGTTTCATTGATTTAGAATGGGTGGTTTATTTAAATTCTGCTGTACTAGAGACAGCGATCGCTCAAGATTTCAGATTAAGTAGAAATTCACATCTATACGCTTCTACTTAATAAATAGTATATAGACTTTTTATCCCTAATTCTTTAGTATCGGCTACTGGGAAAAAGTAAAATATCTATTAATTCACCTACTACCAGACCCAAGACAGCTAGGACTGTTATAATCCAAAATGAATCTAGTTTGTTTAAGCCAGAAAAGCGCATTTCCAAATCAGCTAAAAGCGTAGTGGCTAAGGGAATGATAAAGAGCCTTAATAATATCGACCAAGTTGCTACTAAAGCAATTGATATACTTAAAAATAAGATGACAACTAAAATTTTAGAGCCAAATTCAATTAAACGTTCTAACCAATAAATACTTTTTCGCACTACAGCTATAACCATAGCAGCGACAAAAGCCCCCACCAACCAAATAATATGATGAGCCGCAAGATACCATCCCAAGAGAGTATAAGCCAATAAGAGTAATACTAAAGGCATCAAAGGAATCCTGTTAAAAAATTCCACATTCATACTGCCAATACTTGTAAAAATACCAAGTTATTTTCTTAATTTTAGTCACAAGTTGTTACTAATCAAACTTGTCAATATACCAGCTTTGCTCAGGATACTTATCTATCTACAGAGCAAATTTAAGGACGTATTTTTTCATCATGACAATATATAGCTCTACTTAATCATTTGTACAAAACAATAGAAATCGGGAATCTGAGCTTAGACGCTTATCAGGTCTGTAGCAACAACAGCATATTAAATCGCAAATTTTAGATTTGTAATCTAATTTAACTTTGTTTGATACGATTGCTTTGCAGCATAAACAGGAACTTGGGTTAGCGATCGGAGTAGATTGCTTATACGTATTGAGATTATAAGTAAGTTATATTTAAGACGTACATTTATTAGTTGAAGAACAATAGTATTGGATAATCTAAGACTAGTGAGGTCTAAATAGATTGCTTTGGCTCTTACCTATTTGCCATGAAATTTAATGAAGAGGTGGTTCCAATTCACCGTGTACAACTTTGACAACTGTCCACAATACTGTTGCATGTCTCAAGCTCATGGTAATATTATTTTACCGTCAGGAGATATTATTTTATACATTAAGTTGCAACCATGCGGAAACAGTTAGTTAGGTGTGCTACCTCCAAAAAACAAAAAACTATTCGATCCACCCAGGAAATCAACAAAAGCCCCAACGTGCAAAGCACAGAGCTTTTGAGAATCTGCTTATATAAGCTAATAAAGAGCTAAAAAAATCTTGTTTTAGTAATCTTAACAGCTAGTTAAGAAGGCATAAAACCCTCTTCCAATGGCAAAAAATTAGACAAGAGTAAATAGAAAAGTTTTGACATAGAGTCAATTGTTTTTTGTATATGTAAAAATATCAAAAAGCCCAATTTGTCTTGCGAACAAGACATTATTATTGTGTATTTTATTTAGATTTAGTTACCTATATATAAAAGTCCTATTTGATTGGTGAAAACTTCAGCTATCCTCAACCAAATGAGGCAAGCTCTTAAATTTAGCAAATGATTTAGGACTGCTAGATCAATCTCGATTTAGTAAACACTCGATTATTGACAACGCAAATCAGAGTAACAGGAAAAACATGAATATCATTGTTCGTTTGTTTGGAGCGATCGCTCTCCAAATATCTGTGTTGGCTGCGATGTCTAGCATGGCAATGTCTGATGACAAGCCCTTGCGCGTCAATACCCAGCAAACTCCTGCTGTTTCTCAACGGAAAACAACACAGAGGATTTGCTCTTTAGATCCCATTGAGGATTTATTACCTCCACCACAAACTAAAGCAAGTAATTCTTTGCTTTCTTATCTTGCTGAACAGGGTTTTACACAGAATCAAGAGGGTTCCTGGGTCTGTTATGCGAATGATCCTAAAAAAGAAGGGCGTTACTTTACTCTGTTTAAGGTTAAACAAGTTAATGGCAGGCTTATAGCTAGTTCTTTCCTAGATGAGGGCAGCCTGATTCAGGGGCAGGAAAATCGTAGTTTGGACTTCTTTATGATGCTGGTTGAGCGTCATATGAATCCTAATCAAGAAAACCGTCAAGGTATACGTAGATATTTAGAAGCCTTTGTTTCCTTAGTCAAGCAAGGGAAAATCAAACCCACGCGTCGTGGCTTTCTTTTTGACCAACCAAACCGAGCATTGGTCTTATATCACACACTCTCATCAGGAAATCTTAAAGGTACGGGAATCACAATCAACATTCATTTACCTAAGAGTTGAATTGGGGAGTGGGGAGTGTTGAGTGCTGAGTGCTGAGTGCTGAGTCATGAGTGCTGAAGAACTGTTTTGCCTATGCCCCATGCCCCATGCCCAATCCCCCATGCCCAATTCCCAATTAAATTGCTGTCGTTTAGTGGAGGTGCATCTTGCCTAAATCAATTGTTCAAAGAATTGTGATATCGAAGGCGGTTCGCTTTGCAGCGATCGCATTTTCATCTGTTGCAGTAGTACTCACTACATGTCAGTCTGCTTTTGCACAGTTAAATGTTGGACGCTATGGCATCCAACAAGGACTAGAGTCTGAGTATCTCCAGTACCAAATTAATAACCAGAATTTGAGCCGGATGCGAGTCATTCCTGCATGTGATGTGGGATTTGGTCTGACCTGCAATAAGACTGGATCGGTAATCCAACAATTAGTGGAGTTAAACAATGGAACTAGTTATCAAAACCTTCTGATCCGAGCAGCCGGTGGGGAGAAAAACTTCCAGAATTTCGCTAGCTTCTACGGCAATAATCCCAATCTCTCTGGCGTGCCTTACGCCTCATTTTGGAGAAATGCATCCCCCACAATCATGGATGGATCTCAATACCTTCTAGGACAACCTTTTGGTCGCAATCCAGTAGAAGGACTCGGACTTGTAACCAAGCAGTTCTACTGGGCACCATACTCAGGAGTCAATGACTCTGTTAGCCCCCGCAATGGATTACTAGACCTGAAATTGTCATACGGACGACTGCTGTTTGAAGAGGCCTCAAAAATTTCTAACATTCAAGAGCAGATTCAGTCTCTAGGTCTGTCGCCAGAGATGACAAATTTCTATGTAAATAAAATCTCTACAGGCTTGGATGCATTGAATTCTGGAGATCAGAACCAACTCCAACAGAAGATTTTTGAAGTACTATCCTTTCCATACTCCGAAGATGGTGGGGAACTCGGACGGCCCAATAATGCGATTCCACAGGAATTGAATCAGCTCTTGGGAGAAGATATCGCAGGAGATATTTTGCTAAGTGATAATCCACTAGCCTTGGATGGAGAAACAATAGCTTTTGATGCTTTCCCTGGCTCTGCGGGAGATGTCTTGGTACCAGACAGTCCACTCCCACTCTGGCCAATAATGGCAGTTGGTGGTCTTGGTTTGCTTCTGCTTCTACTACTGGATGGGGATAGTTCTTCACCCCAACCACCTGTTTCTTCAGTTCAACCACCTGCACCTATTTCTCCTGGAAATGTACCTTTGTCTCTCACCAACAAAGGCGAATGCGATCTGACTCCCAGTGGTAATGGTTCTGATCACACACAGATAATTGAAATTCCGTGTAATGTGACTCCTAAAACTCCCACAGAAGTGAAGAGGGTAGTGGAGCCATCAATGATCAAAGCGCTTGTGTTGCTAATTGTTCTACTATGTATAGTCCGTCACA
Source organism: Nostoc edaphicum CCNP1411 (assembly GCF_014023275.1). Taxonomy (NCBI): domain Bacteria; kingdom Bacillati; phylum Cyanobacteriota; class Cyanophyceae; order Nostocales; family Nostocaceae; genus Nostoc; species Nostoc edaphicum. The sequence goes on along the minus strand of NZ_CP054698.1, from coordinate 1,393,715 downwards.
AACAGAGGGCTTTGAAAATTCGTAATTATGTTACATAAGCCCGTGATTACCTACGGTGTACACACAAGTCCTAAAAACCTAGCTTAAAAAGACTTTCCTCGTTCCCAGTCGGAGACTGGGAATGCATTCATTGAGTCTCTGATTCAATGCCTCACTAGAGTTAAGCAGCCTCTAGTCAGACATTCTCATCCTCTGCATGGGAACAAGATAAACGAGAGAACAAAGGGAAATCGAGCTTTTTTAGACTTGTGTGTACACCGTAGCCCGTGATTACAGAAACTCCTAGTTGAGCCGTAAGCAACTAGGAGTAGTTCACACATCCGAAATCACCCTTCACATAGCGGTTCAGTTCACAGAGCGTTCCGTAGAAAAGGAAAGGTATCGCCTGTTAATCTGCGGCCAATTCACCACATTCCACCAATTATTCAAATACTCAGCCCGACGGTTGCGATATTTTAGGTAATAAGCATGTTCCCACAGATCATTACCCATAATCGGATATGAACCCTCCATAATTGGGTTATCCTGATTTGCTGTGGTGACAATCTGGAGTTGATTTTGGGGATTACGTACTAGCCAAACCCAACCACTACCGAAACGAGCTGCACCCGCTGCATTAAACTGTTTTTTAAAGGCATCAAAGCTGCCAAAAGTTTTGTTAATTTCTTGAGCGATCGCTCCCGATGGTTGTCCACCACCTTCAGGACTCATCAGTTGCCAAAAAATTGTGTGGTTGAGATGCCCACCAGCGTTATTACGTACCTTTGTCCGAATATCTTCAGGTACGCTGTTCAAATTCACCAGTAAAGCTTCAACACTTCTTTTTTGCAAATCTGGATATTGCTTCAATGCATCATTTAAGTTCTTGACGTAGCTAGCATGGTGTGCATCATGATGCAATTTCATCGTTTCAGCATCAATAGCTTTTCCTAATGCCCCATAAGCATAAGGCAATGGTGGTAGCTGTGCAGGAGAAGCACTTAGTGCCCTATTAGGATAGGCTACAGGGGGAAATGATCTAGCAGGCGTTGGTATTGGTGTAGAAGATTGTGCCTCAGCTATTGGTACTGGTTCATGAGAAATCAGCAGAATTGCCAGCAAAATTGTTGTGAAGAAAAAAACTATTGTTTTTCGCCAAAACTTTATCATAAATTGTAGCCTCAAAATCAATATTATTGGCTTGTAATCCGATCATGGAATGTTGTTTTGCAGCCAAATAAAGCCAAATATTATATATATTACCTTAGTTATCAGGTAATTCGAGGCAAAATACTCAAGAGAATAGAATTAATCACGGTCAACGCAGTGGAGGCATTTAAAGCACTCCAAAAGCACCATCTTAAGCGAAAATGCTCTACTACATAAGCTGTCAATGCAAAAATAATTGTATTTAAAATAAACAAGAATAAGCCCAGAGTCAGGATAATCAAGCGAAATCTAAAAAAACTGAGTATTGAGAGCAGAATTGCATTTGAAATTCCGTAAACAACACCATATATCGCTTTAATAAAAGTATCAATTTTAATAAAGAAAGGTAGCTTAAAAATAATTAAAAAACTGATAGTGATAAGTAATCAAGTGAATATAACACCAAACATCATAATTCCTTATTTTATTCATCTGAGTCGATAAGTTTAACTATAGATTCAGTTGTAGTGATAAAGATGACATAGTTTTAATGTCTATAAAAGTTTGATAAATTATTTCCACATATTATAACATATAAATAAACATCTATGTCTCTCTTACTTAATTTATTCCCTTGGGTATATAAGGACAAATAACAAGCAAAACTCTTGACAGATATAGCTAAAAATTTATTTTGCTAAACCTATAATTAAGAACTTGTAAGCATTAGAATCTGATCTACTGACAACTTGACAACTGTGTAGTGATTTTTAGTTAATTAAAATACACATGACTCAAGCTAATCCATAAATACCCTTATTTCCTGATCGGCTTTGAGCGTTACACCTCTAATATGGACGTTTTTCAACTTTTCTACGATCAACCTAAAATTCAGTACTTGTTTATAAGCATTTTCTGAATTTATTTGCTTACTAAACGTCTATATATTTCAAATTTAAGAGTGTTATCAACCTAATTCTGATAAAACAGGAATAGATCATGTATTTTCACAAATTACTAGTTAATTACCCGGCGATCAAAAGTCAAAGCAATAAAGACATATAGCAAAAGGTAAATAATATGTATCCTAATCAAATCAGGCAAAAAACTGTAGTAGTCAATAGTAATTTAGAGCAAGGAATCCGGAGTGAAGTCAAAATTGATCAAGCACAAATGCATGAAATAACTATCCGTGATCTAGCGATATCTTTATCTCCTGTTGGCTTTATAATTGGTTGGATAGGGTTTTTTCTCATATTGCAAAAAATCCGAGCATTTTTAGATGAAAAGATGGTTTTATCCATCAACAGTGCACACAAGCTTCCCTGTAAAAACTGCCGCTTTTATTCCAATAATCATTATCTAAAATGTGCAGTAAACCCTTCTGTTGTTCTCACTGAAGAAGCGATGAGTTGCGCTGAGTACTCATCCAGTAAGAAAAATTTTTCTTCTAAAAATCCCTTTAGCTAAGAATAATAATTATCAATCTTAGGGCATAAGATTTTCACATTTTGATTTGCGGCTAAATATCAAAGCTGGTGCTAATTTTTTCCATTTATTTATCCCATCTGGTTGCCTAAGTCTCGCTGTCGCCGTAACCAATGTGCGACATCGTTAGCGGTAATAATGCCTTTGAGTGAACCATTCTGAGTCACCAGTACCCGACGAACTCCCGATTCTTGCATTTTTTCCAATACCTGCGACATCTGCTCTTCCGGACGAGCAGTAACTCCTGTGTCTGTGGGAATCATGGCATCTCTAACAGTACGATAAATCCATTCTTCGCGCGGGATATCCTTGACCTGATTTAAGGTAATAATCCCTATAGGATGACTATCTTCCGTTACTGGGAAAGACTGGTAGCGACGACTGAGGAAATATTTATCCACTAAATCTTGCAGCGTCAGGTCAGCATTTACCGTTTCTGGATGGGGAGTCATGATTTCCTGTGCCTTTACTCCTTCCAGGCTTGTGCGGATCAAAAGCTCCTCGTAACCAGCTTCTGCGGCATTATATAAGAACCAACCAATCAGGATTAACCAGAGTCCACTCAACAAGGCTGAACCGAACAACTCCCAGAAACCAAGGGCAATAAGCAAATAAGCTAACCATTTACCGCTCGTCGAGGCAATTTTGGTAGCCTTTTTCTGATTGCCAGTATACTTCCAGATTAGCGAGCGAAAAACACGACCGCCATCTAGAGGAAACCCAGGCAGCATATTGAATATGGCTAAAATGAGGTTAATTGTTCCGAGGTAAGATGCGACACCCGTAACTACTACACTCCATCCAGCATTTGTACCGATATACGCAATTAAACCGAAGAAAGCAGCCAGTACTAAACTGGTAAAGGGCCCAATGATCGCAATCTGAAACTCATCATCAGGATGTTCGGCATCCATACGAGTGCGCGACACCCCACCAAAGATAAAGAGGGTGATGCCTTCGACGGGAATTCCTTTTGTCCTAGCCACCAAGGAATGAGAAAGCTCATGAGCCAGTAGCGAGGCAAAGAAGAGAAATGTTGCTACTAGGCCCATACCAAAATAAGTTGCATTGGAAAGTCCCGGATAGTTGGCTGGAAATAGACCTGCACTTAATGTCCACAGGATGAGGAAGACAATTAATAGCCAAGACAAGTCTATTCGGATTTCAAACCCGAAAATGGAACCTAAGCGAAAACCCTGCATATATTCCTCTTTTTCTAAAGCAGTTTTTGTCTAGAAATGCTGTTGCTGAAAAAAATTAGAGTGAAAATATAGGACTCAATACTTCTCGGTTAAGGGTAAAAGGGGAATGGGAAAGGGAAAAGAAAAAACCTTTACCCCTTAACCTTTAACCTTTTCCCCAAACCCGATTCCGAGTTAAAAGTGATTAACCGAGAAGTATTGATATAGGACTAGTATTTGATTTTTGAAATTACTCGTATAGAGAAAGAACTCTTAACAAGAAAGAACGAAATTAGAGGTGTACAGATTTTTTTCAGAAATCAAACCGGATTCCTATAGGTGAGCGATACTAAATCACCAAAAGCATAGAAAATCACAATCATTGCTTCCTCTAGCAAACGATAGATATTGCCAAATCTCAATAGTGGTTTGTTACATTAATTTTGTGAGGTTTGTAGTTAGCGATCAATCGCTTAATTTTCAGTGTCGAAGTCTTTTATCTGCCTGTGCCCTGATTAAGTTGAATTAATAGCCAAGTGAGATAAGTACCGAAAGGGCCCCAGAGAGCATAAGGTAGGAACAGCCACGAGGCTTTTTGGGAAATTGGCTTAACCAAAAATGCCAAAATATAGACGAGAAGTGTTGCCAAGCCACCGACAATCATTCCACCTGTTAGGCTGCGAAGTTCTACCACAATGGGACTGTAAACGGAGGTCAAAAGAGCGATCGCTGCGTACAAACCCATCAACAGCCAAGGACGAGGCTGTTTTGAGCTTCTCTCCCAGACAATAATTGCTGAAATTGTCAGACAGATCCAAATGAATGTCCAGATAAATGGGATGAGGAATTCAAAGGTTAACCAGTCGGGACGCTGCAAGTTCTGAAACCAAGGGTCACGCAATGATGTGAGCAGGCTACCGCCGAAAAATAGTGCTGCCGAAACTGCTGTGATAATCCATCTAGCTTTCACAAAGGTTTCCTGCCATAGTTAGGATTACACTTATAGTCTAGTTCAGGGCTGCGTTAGCGTTCGCAAAGCGTCTTGATTGCTGAATTCTGTATTCTTCTTCAATCAGCTTAATTTTTTAGTTTTAATCTGTCTGTAGATAGATGCAATGTTATGGGCATCATCAATTCCACGATGATGTTTGCCTTTCAATTCTATTCCTAGCTTATTGAGAGCCTCTGCCATACCAAATTTTTTGGATACGCCAAGATATTCTGAAAATTCCTCTTTGATATTTATGTGCTCTGAAGTAAAAGGATAAGGGAAATTATGAAACGCGCAATCTTGAATAAATTGCTTTTTGTCGTAACTGCCCCAAGAACAAAAAATATAATTTGGAAATAAATCAATCCATTCTTTGAATCGAGAAATTACCTCTAAAAATTTGGGTGCTTCGTCAACATCTTGCTGCCGAATGCTAGTCAATTCGGTGCAAAAACTTGTCAGTTGTGGATGTCTCACAGGTTGGATGAATTGCTGAAACTCTGAATCAATTACCCACGTTGTTCGATTGAGCATCACTGCACCGATTTCGATGATTTCCATTTCGTGACGAGGAATAGTCTTACTGTTACAGCACGTAGCCTCCAAATCGACTATTAGATAGTAGTGGGATATTTGAGATTTCATATTAGGTAATAAAAATATTATTTAATAATAGTGGTTGTTTATACGTATTTTTTAAGGCTGACATAATTAATCTGTAATTTATTGTAATTAATGTGCTACAAAAATGCGATATTTACAACCTTTTTCATGTGTTTGAACTACAACCCCCTGTTTAGATTGATGAAAAAGGTTTAACCCAACGCAGTTGAATAGCAACATCAAGAGCGATCGCAGCTATTCCAAACCACAATACACTTTCAAAAGCCAAGACCACAAAAGGCCAAATTGTGCTATGAGAATTCCACCCAAGTTCTATTTGAGTTAATCCCCGCACCAAGCCAAAGGCTAGCACACCACCAGCTTTGAGTTGAGGGTTTTTATCTGAGCGGATGATGTAGCGGTAGGTGACACCAAATAGCAAACCAGCAAAAGTTGCGATCGCACCACTCACCCACCAATACCAATTAACATTACTTTGCAGACTTGCGAGTGCTGGAAAATACTTTGCCAGAACTAAAGTATTCAACAAACTAGCGATCGCAAAAGCGAAACACACAGATAAACCCCCAATTATTCCAGCTTTCAGGGATTCTAGGCGTTCTGCCATCAGTTGAACATCTGAAGTTTCGTTCACTTTGCGTCCTTGAGTAAAATTTAAGAGTGCAGCGATCGCACCAACACTGCTGAAGGATTAACCGCCCTTTCCCAGTATGATAAATATTAGAAACCTTTTGTAATTATTTGAAAAGTGGGACTATGGAGATTTTGACACTAGGTTGGGTATCACTGTTAGTTGTGTTTACTTGGTCAATTGCAATGGTAGTGTGGGGACGTAACGGACTGTAGAGGCATTGTGGAAAGTCCATTTTTGAGTATTTTGGCTTTATTTGCTGTAGTGCTACTCGTAGTAGTCACTGGTGGTATTGGTTATTTGACCCTGGCAGACTGGCGCGATCGCCGTCGTCGAGATGAAGAGAAACGCACCACCCGCAGCGCCACTCCTAAGCGGCGATAGTTTTCTCGTGGTTGAAAAATCTTTGTGTAGGGACGCGATAAATATCGTGTCCCTACATTGTTTTTTCTGGCATTTAAAGGAAATAACTGTTACGTTTGCGATCGCAACGGGAATCATGAGATAGAAGACTTTCAATATTTAAAGTCCCACTGGGAATGGAAAACTCCTCTACTACTCAACCCATAGAACCAAATTCAGAACAGCAAGAGTCTCATTCAGATGTGACAACAGCCTCCCTGTGTCAGAATGAGCAACAAAAAGCCTTGTCTGGAGTGATTGCCCACATTCGCGAGTCTCTAGACATAGAAACTATCTTCAAAATTACAGTCACTGAAGTCCGCCAACTTTTAAAAAGCGATCGGGTTGGCGTGTTTCGTTTTGATCCTGATTTGGCATGGGAAGGGGAATTTATCTATGAAGATGTGGCAACCGAATGGGATTCGGCACTAGCAGCCAAACTACGCGACCACTGCTTTAGTGAAAAATTTGCAGAACTATATCAGCAAGGTCGGATTAGAGCAATAGCTGATATTTATCAAGTTAATGCTAGTGATTGCTACATCCAGATTCTAGAAAGATTTCAGGTACGTGCCAATATAACTGCCCCTTTGATGAAAGGTAAAGATTTATGGGGATTGCTGTGTATTCATCAGTGTAGTAGTCCTCGGCAATGGGAAGCATCAGAAATTGAGTTTGTGCAACTCATTGCTGAACATCTAGGAGTTGCTTTGCAGCAAGCAGATTACTTAGAACAAGTAAAACTGCAATCAGCACAACTAGCACAAGCAAAAGCTAGAGAAAAAGCAGCCCAATGGCAAAAAACCATAGCCATAACCATTGAGAAAATTCGTCAATTCCTAGACTTGGAAAGCATTTTCCACACAAGCACCGCAGAACTTAGGCAACTGCTAAATGCTGACCGTGTGGCTATTTATCGCTTCAATCCCGATTGGAGTGGTGAATTCGTGTTTGAATCAGTGGCAGAGGGTTGGATCTCCCTGATCGATGAACAATTGCAGCGACCGGAATTGAGTGAAAATGTCAGTGAATGCAGCGCCAAAGATTTAGCTAACCCCCCAGTCGCCGATACCTACTTACAAGATACAAAGGGTGGTAGCTTTAGTCGGTGTGAAGTGTATCGTGTTTGTAATGATATTTACAATTCCGGCTTTAGTGACTGCTACATTAAAATATTAGAAATTTATCAAGCAAGAGCTTATGTGATCATTGCCATTTACCACGGTCAGAAGCTCTGGGGCTTGCTAGCAGTATACCAGAACGCCAGAACCCGTGATTGGCAAAAAGATGAGGTTTACTTGCTTACCCAAGTGGGTACACAACTAGGTGTGGCTTTGCAACAAGCGGAATTTATCCAACAAATGCAAATCCAAGCAGCAGAGATTAGTAAAGCTGCTGAAAGGCAAAGGGCATTGGCGAACACCGTAGAAAAAATTCGTCAGTCACTTGAAATTGAAGCCATCTTTAAAACCACAACTCAAGAAGTTCGTCGGTTATTAGAAGTGGAACGAGTCGCAATTTACCGCTTCTATCCTGATTGGAGTGGCGAATTTGTCGCCGATTCCATTGTTGATGGTTGGACACCAATAGTTAAACCGCAACCTGTAACAGAAGGCGTTCTTGTGCAAAAAAAGCAAGCGGGTAAGTATGCACGGAATGAAATTTTTGTACCAATTTCTCAGGGCGAAAAATTGTGGGGATTGCTAGTAGCTTATCAAAACTCCCAACCTCGTTATTGGCAAGATGAGGAAATCAACTTGCTAGCACAAGTTGGCGTCCAATTGGGGGTAGCATTACAGCAAGCCGAGTCATTGAAACAGATGCAGGTGCAAGCCCAAAAACTCGCTAAAGCCGCCGAACGAGAACGCAAAGCCGCCGAAAGGGAGAAGGCCTTAGCCGCAACTGTGGAGAAAATTCGCCAGTCTCTTGATATTGACACCATCTTTGCTACCAGTACAGAAGAAGTTCGGCGGTTATTGGAAGTTGATCGAGTGACAATCTATCGATTCCGGGCTGATTGGAGTGGCGAATTCGTAGCTGAGTCTTTAGTTCAAGGTTGGACACCAGTAAAGACAATTGTACCTGCGATGTCTACGACGGGCTACGCCTACGTAGATGATTACTTGCAAAAAAACCAAGTAGGAGACTTTGCTAATGGTAAAACTCTTGTCATTAAGGATATTTACAGCACCGATGATTCTATTCCTTATATTGCCTTGATTGAGCTAATGGAGGCTAGGGCATATATGATTGTGCCGATTTTTCAAGGTGAGAAACTCTGGGGATTATTAGCAGCTTATCAAAATATCAAACCCCGTGATTGGCAAGAAGATGAGGTAGATTTGCTGATGCAGATTGGTACTCAGTTAGGGGTAGGGCTTCAGCAGGCGGAATTACTCGAACAAACTCAACGTCAGAAAGAAGAACTCACCCAGACTCTTAAAGAATTACAGCACACTCAGAGCCAGTTAATTCAAAGTGAGAAAATGGCAGGCTTAGGGCAGTTAGTTGCTGGTGTAGCCCATGAAATTAACAACCCAATTAGTTTTATTTATGGCAACATCACTTACGTTACTGAACATGCCGAAAATTTATTGAAATTACTGCGCCTCTATCAGAAACAGTATCCTAAGACAACAGGAGAAGTGCAAAAGCAAGTAGCAGCACTTGATTTAGATTTCATTAGTGATGACTTGCCCAAAATTCTCATTTCAATGAAAATGGGGGCAGATCGGATCTCTAAATTAGTTTTGTCGTTGCGAAGTTTTTCTCGACTTGATGAAACAGGAATGAAGCCTGTAGATATTCATGAAGGCATCGACAGTACTTTGCTAATTTTACAACATCGGCTGCAACCAGAGACTAATGCTTTTGCTATTGAGGTAATTAAAGAATATGGGGAATTGCCTCCAGTAGTCTGCTATGCAGCCCAGATGAATCAAGTATTTATGAATATTCTCAACAATGCGATCGATGCACTGGAAAACTTAGCAACTAGTGGAAAAATAATTGACAATCCTAAAATTTGGATTCGGACAGGAGTCATAGAAGGGAATACGATTCTGATTTGGATTGCCGATAATGGTTGTGGGATTCCAGAGATGGTGCGATCGCGCATTTTTGAACCTTTCTTTACCACCAAGCAACCTGGACAAGGTACTGGTTTGGGTTTATCTATTAGCTACCAAATTATTGTTGAAAAACACGGTGGTAATATCAAGTGTGTTTCTGAACCTGGTAACGGCTGTGAGTTCTGGATAGAAGTTCCGATGAAACGGACAGTTAGTTAAAAAGAGCGTAGGTATAACCAGCCACAAGTATCGCTTGGTGTAATACATATCTATTGCTGCTGTTGCAACCAAGCACAGAGAACAGTAAAAGAATCATTTGAGTACGGAGAGATAGACACAGCATTAAATTTTCAACCTCTTACTGAAGCCCAAATGGTTCAGCAGTGTCAATCTGCTCTCGAAGCTTACCATTCCACAGGTTTAGGAATAGCCCACGATCGCGTGCGTGAGGAGACAGTTTGGGAACCGATCAAGAACGCTCATGCAAGTTAGACTGCTCCCGTAAGTTCAGAAACCACTACTGTTGCAATAATAGCTAGAGGGTACATAAACACAGGATGTGGAAAATTTAATTTTATAAACGAAAATTTAATTTTATTTATTTATTTGTTAGGTAACTTTCACTATCTCAAATGTATAATCTATTATTTATTTATATTTAATAAATGTATAATCTATCATTGATTTTTATTTATATTCACCTCTATTACTTGTTTGTCGGTTGAGATTGTGGAACTAAAAGTATCGTCTTTGAAAACATAAGACAGTATCACCTAGTAGTCATTTATTGACAGAGTTATAAAAATTGTAATTATCTAAACTTGTGCTTTAAAAATCATGAGCCATTATATGGATAGTTAGCACGTTTACGGCACTATCCAATGTCTGAAGACTTATTAAACTCCTTTCAAGACGCATACAGCAATCTCGAACTGTTTCCGTTAATGGAACGGAACGAAATGGAAAGATTTAGAGTCGAATATGGTGATGATTTGATTGCAGACCTGAACCAATTAGTGGAAGATAGTCCTAATGGAGATGGCAAAATTGTCTTTACAGGACATCGGGGATGTGGTAAGTCTACTTTGTTAGCTGAATTTAGCCGACAAATTCAAGATAAATATTTTGTAGTTCTCTTTTCTATTGCTGACAAAATTGAAATGTCGGCCGTTAATCATATTAATATACTGTTTGCGATCGCAGTTAATTTAATGACAGAGGCAGAAGCACGCAAAGTTGATATTCCGCAATCTACTAAAGAAGCTCTTTATAAGTGGTTTGCTACCCGCACTCGCACTGAAGAATTAAATTTGCAAGCAGAAGCTAGTATTGGTTTTGACCTTTTAAAGTTGATTAGCTCTAAATTAAAAGCTGATGCTAGCGTTCGAGATGAAATTAAGCAAGAATTTGAACGCAAGTTATCAGATTTAGTTGCCAGAATTAATGAAATTGCTGCTCTAATTCAAGCTGCAACTAAACAAAACGTTTTAGTAATTATTGATGATTTAGATAAACTTGACTTAGGCAGAGTTAACGAAATTTATCGAGATAACATTAAAGCTCTTTGTCAACCTAACTTTCAAATTATTTACACCATCCCGATCGCAGTACTTCGAGAAACATTTATTAGCACAATAATTGCCACTGAAACTAACGATCAAGTTGTGGCGATGCCTGTCTTAAAAATATTTGATAAAGGTAAAAATCGCTTCCCAAATGCCCAACCTCGTCCAGAAGCAACAAAGATTCTCGGTGAAGTTTTACAAAAGCGAATTCCCAGTGAATTAATTGCGGCTGAAACGGCTGAAAAAATTGTGATTTACAGTGGTGGCGTATTGCGAGAGTTAATTCGGATTTCTAAGGAATGTTGTCGCATTTGTTTGCGAACGATTCGGCGTAATCCTTCAGCCAAAGTTATCATTGATGATAAAATTCTCCTGCAAGCAATCAATAAAATTCGCAATGATTTTTCCATACGTTTAGGAAAGGTTGATATCGATATTTTGCAGAGCGTTTATGAACAATTTATGCCCAATGATCCCAAACAAGCAGAATTTTTGGATTTGCTACATGGGCTGTATGTTCTAGAATATCGCACCGATGAAACTTGGTATGATGTTCATCCAATTATTATCGAAAGCTTGAGAAGACAGGGAGCCATTAATGTTAAATGAAGATTTATTAGATGATGAGGAAGAAAATCAGGATGCGTATGATGATTTAATTGTTTCTATTGAAGCTCAAAAGCGGGGCTTAAATTTACTGATTGCAGTTTGTGATGATGCTAGCTTTCGTGATCAGATTATTGCTCAATATGAAGCCGAACTACAACCCGCCTTCGCTGCATATCGAGTAACTTTAGCACGTCAAGAACCTAGTCTCAAAGCTGCTCTTAACCAACTGGTACAACAAGAAGAATATCTCCGTCAGCAGAAACCGGCGGTGATTACTGTGACGGGTGCTGAACAACTTTATTTTCTCAGATTGGGAAATGAGCAATCGGAACAGGAGAAATTTTTTGGCTACTTACAGTGGACAAGGGAAGGATTGCGCGAATTTCCTTTTGCGATCGTGCTTTGGGTAACTAACCAAATTTTAGTCAGCCTGATTAAAAAAGCCCCTGATTTTTGGAGTTGGCGCAATGGTGTATTCCGGTTTGAATCTAAAAAGACGAATGCTATTCCTGGTAAAGAACTAGAAAATATCCGCTTTGTTTTTAGAGACACAGAATTAGCCAGCACAGATACTAATGAAAATAACGCTTTTTTCTTACCCATCCAAGATTTACAAAGGCTAATCGAGAAAGTAGAACAGGAACAGGGAACTAAAGATCCTACCTTGGCTACCTTATATTCAAGATTAGGTGATATTTACCGCAGCAGATTAGAGCGGGGTGAATCTCAAAATTATCAAGAAGAACAGGAATTAGCAATTAAATATTGGCGTCAGGCGAGTGAGCTACAAAATGAACTAGGGTTGCAGGTAGATTTAGCTAATAGCCTCAATAATTTAGCGGGAATATATCGTGCAACGGGACACTATAGCGAAGCCGAACCTTTATATAAACAAGCTTTAGAACTGAGGAAACGCCTATTAGGAGACAACCATCCTTCTTTTGCTACTAGCCTGAATAATTTGGCAGGACTCTACAAATCTACTGGACAATATAGTAAAGCGGAACTCTTATATCAAGAAGCTTTGGAACTGAGAAAGCTTCTGTGGGGAGAAAACCATGCCGATGTTGTCGCCAGTCTGAACAATTTGGCACTACTATATGATGAACAAGGACGTTATAACGAAGCAGAACCTTTGTATCTGCAATCATTAGAACTCGAAAAACGTCTGTTGGGCGAAAATCATCCTTCTTTCGCTCTCATACTGAATAATTTAGCGCTACTTTATTATCATCAAGGACGTTTCAGTGAAGCTGAACCGTTGTCGCAACAAGCAATAGAACTAGATAAGCGATTTTTGGGAGAAGAGAATCCTGATGTTGCAACAGATTTGCACAATTTAGGTTTAATATATCGCGCTCAAGGACGCTACAGTGAAGCGGAATCTTTGTTTTTGCAATCATTAGAACTCAAGGAGCGTGTATTACAAAAAGCGCATCCACTTTTAGCAGATACTATCTATGCTTTGGGTTATATGTATAGAGAACAGGGACGTTACAATGAGGCGGAATCTTTATGTATAAAAGCATTAGAACTAGATAAGCTTTTGTTGGGAGAAAATCATCCTAATGTTGCGGAAAGTCTCAACAATTTGGCAGAAATTTATCGTGCAACAGGGCGTTATGGTGAAGCAGAGCCGCTTTATTTGCAAGCTTTAGATATTTGTGAACGAATTTGGGGTGTAAATCATCTTCGTAGTGTTACTGTTCGTCAAAATCTAGAAAAACTTGCCGCAGTAATGGCGAATCATGGAGAGTGCGATCGCATGACATAGAGCTAAATTTATGCTCCTAAACAGGAGGAGATTCGGCAATGGATAAGATAAAGCAATAAACCTATGACGGATGAGAGAAGTCAGTTAAGAACTACTTTTAATCAGGTAGCGCTCCTGTATGATCAGGTACGCCCAGGATATCCAAAGGCACTTTTTGACGATGTGGTGTCTCTATCAGGAATAACTTCACAAGGAAGGATATTAGAGATTGGTTGTGGTACTGGTCAGGCAACTATAACTTTTGCACGTCGAGGTTATCGTATCCTTTGTATTGAGCTAGGTGAAAATCTCGGCTTAGTTGCCCAACAAAAACTGGCTACTTATCCGCAAGTAGAAGTTCGTATTGGAGCTTTTGAGGATTGGCCAGTAGAAAAGAATGCTTTTAACTTAGTGATTGCGGCGACTGCTTTTCATTGGCTCGATCCCACAATTGCCTACGAAAAAACTGTCCAAGCACTCAGTCCTGGAGGAGCGATCGCGCTATTTTGGAATGAACACGTACACAGTGATGCTAGTAATGGCTTCTTTGAGGAAGTGCAGGAGTTATATCGCCGCTTAGTTCCTGAAATATTTAAGGATGACTTGCTTCTTCGTCCTGAGCATGAAGTACCTACTAAAACGGGCGAAATTGAGCAAACAGGCCTCTTTGGTGAAGTTACATATCGCTCTTATCGATGGGATGCAGAATATGATACTGCGACCTATCTCAACCTCTTAAATACCTATTCTGGGCATCTAAGTTTGGATGGCACTAGAAGGGCGCGTTTTTTCGATGCGATCGCTGAGTTAATTGATACTAAATTCAATGGTCACATTACCAAAGGTTACTTAACTACTTTGTACGTAGCCCAGCGATTGTAGTCTGATTACAGACCAAAACATATTTGCAGACATGAGTAAAATGGGAAATCCTGAAACTTGAATAAAATGGCTGTATTGCAAAAGTCTTACAGAAAAATAAATCATCCTTCTGCAACTATTACTTTTTCAAGCTAGTTTTGAGGGTTCATAGTAAGAACTAAAGTCCTTACTACGAAATTCATCACACGATCGCACTCAACAATAACCAACATCGTCAAATCTACTAGCGAACTCCAACGAAACCAGCTTGCTCAATAGCCCTTTGTCCTTGGTCAGTTAATAAAAGATTGGCATAAGCATCTCCAATCTGCTGCTCCTGACCTTTATTCTGCTTAATAATCACAAACAAATTAGCGATCATCGGATAGCTGCCATTTTTGATCGCCTGACTATTTAGCTGGTTGCGCTGACGTGGACACTGTTCAGGCGACACCATCGGTTCGCGGTAGGGGGGAATTAACTGACCAGAAGTGTTACCCAACGGTAAAGCCTTCACACTACATTGAAAGACTACTGAACGGGCAGAAGCATAATACACACCACCAGGGGTTTTACTGAGTTGGCGCACTGCCTCTGTAGTAGAGTAAACATACTGCACATTAGAGCCAAGTGCTTGCCCCTTTAAGTCGCTGTTAGTAGGGAATATTACTGTATCTGCGTCCTCTGGTCGTTGGGAAAAAGCTGTGATGGGTAGATTTGGCCCACCGACTTGATTCCAGTTAGTAATTTTCCCCAAATAAATCTGCTGTAATTGTTCAACAGTTAAACCAGGTACATTGAGTGATGGGTTGACTACCACTGCTATCCCATCCATACCCACCTGACGTTGCTCAAGGGTGAAGCCTTGCTCTTTTGCGATCGCTTTTTCTTCATCTGTGAGAGGACGGGAAGACTGAGCAAAGTCTAGTTTCCCATCAAGCAACATCCGAATACCGGAGCTAGAACCAGGGCTACCATTGACAGGGTTTACATAGCGTAATTGTAGCTCCGGGCGATCGCTCTGGATCTGAGAATCTACTAATTGCCGGATAGATGCCCAAGCTGTACTGCCTCCGTAGTTGAATGACGCAGGGGGAACATCAGCAACTGTCTGAAAATTTGATGTGTAATTAGATAGACGATTAAAATTTTGAGCAGATGAAGAGTTAACGCTGTTGCGGGTCGATAAATTTGGCTTCAATAACCACCAAAGTAATCCGCCAATAACCATAAGTGTCAGAACTTTACCAATAATCAAACCTCTGAGAAAGAGGGCGATTTCGCTGTTAATTAAAGCTTTTCTTTGATTTGTATTGTCCATATCTTTAAATGTTGTTTATTGTATTTATCTTACAGGAATCTCTAAGTATTTATCCTACAGTAATCTTTAAATATTTATATTCAAAATAAACCTTTTATAGCTAGTTAATAGAAAGTTTTATGATTGATACTAGATGATGAACTCTTTCTAATATAATGAGATTAAATTTACTATTTGGTAGTCTTTGCAATGGTGAAATTGTTTTGAAATACTCCTCTGTTAGCTGCTGATTTGACTACCTGACTATTCCTATTAGTTAACGGGAACTCAACAAATTTTTCGAGAAAGCTCTTTAGTGGAGTAGGTTGGTTTGGAAGCGATGTCCCCGTATTAATGAATGTATAGATTAAAACTATTACTATCAAACTAGTGGTAGCACCAAGACCTATGCCCAGCAGTAAAATAAAGTTTCTATAAGTTAACAAATAGGTATCGTCAGCCTTGTGGTTGATGTCAGCAGATTGTGAGTAATGTGACAACGCCACATCAGAGTTAAGTGCTTGTAAAGCTTCTATGGCAGACTGATAACGTTGGTTGTAGCGATCGCGAACCATTGTATCTAAAATATTTGCCAGAGCGTCACTTACCTCTGCCTTGTCGCGCCAGATAACTTCTCCAGTATTGGGATCTTCTGGTAGTTGCTCAGGTATTAAACCTGTCAAAGCTTGAATGCCAATCATCCCGACTGCATAGATATCGCTGCAAAGTTTTGGCTTTCCCTTAGCCTGTTCGCTTGGCATATAGCCAGGAGTCCCAACAGCAATTGTTAAGCCTGCTCCCAAAGCACCAATTTTCTTAATACTGCCAAAGTCAATTAGCACAATCTTCTGATCTGAATACCGCCGCATTAAGTTTTGAGGCTTAATATCTCGATGAATAATATTGTGTTGGTGAACGAAGGCTAACACTTCCAGGATATTTTTTAATAAATTTAAGACTGTATTCTCACTTAGACGTTGACCTGGTATAATTTCTTGAGTCAAGGCATGACCGTCAATAAATTCCTGGACTAAATAAAAATCTCCATCTTCATCAAAATGGGCAAACAGTCTAGGAATTTGATCGTGGTCGTTGCCTAGCTGGTATAAAACTTCCGCTTCCCGATCAAATAGCTTTTTAGCGATGGGTAGAACAGCAGGATTGGAATCTTTGGGGTGGAAGTGTTTAACGACACAATGGGGTTGTCCTGGTAAATCCAAGTCAATGGCTAAGTAGGTGTCACCAGATCCCCCGCTTCCTAAGTGTTTGACAATCTCAAAGCGATTGCGAAGTGTTTTTCTGGCGAGAGAGTATCGATGTCTGTTACGTATACCTCCTCCTAACAAGTAAGTATTACCATATCCTCCGCTTCCCATCAGTTTGACAGTCTCAAAGCGACTTCGGAGTGTTTTTCTGACTAGAGGGTTCTGGCTCATATGGCGTATACTACTTCTTATATTTACTGACCATTCAGAGCTTGGGTGAGGTTATAAATGCCTGCTGCTAGATTTGCTGATATTTGAGGCAGTCACCTTATCAGGCTTTATATTTATGTGCTTTGGAGCCGTTTCATGGTTAGCAGCTTTATTGGTTCATTTAATACCTTTATAGGCATCTTAATACAAAATTAATTTCTGGAATAGTTCAATAATCTTATCACTTAAGTAAATTTAACACTAATTCACAGTATTTAGAACTGCGGGCACAGGAGAACATTCATGGAGTCAGGAGATTTATTTATTTTAACTTTTGGGTCTGATTACTGATAAAATATTGAGAATACGCAGTTAAAAGCACACATAATATTACAGTATCCACCACAATTTGGTTACCAGATTTTAGTCATTGCTAGCGCGATCGTGTTGTAATATCAACATGAGTTCGACAAAAATAAAAAATAGCAAGTAATTCCTGAAGCTAAATATCTAGTGATGGTTTTTGAGGCAAATAGGTATAACTTGTCAATCACTCATGTTTTATTATCTAAATGAGAAAGTATTTAAGAATTTTGCTTATAGAAAACATCAAAAATAGAAAGTAACAAGTATTTTTGCTTATTAAAAATACAATAACTAATATGTGAACTACTCAAATGAGAAAGCAAAATGGCGAATTACAATGCTTGCGCTCTCTGCAAGAAGTTAAAATTTTAACTTTCATTACTAGAAAAAATGTTAGGACTGCCTTCCCTTCAATTAAATCCGCGTAAATTTGCGAACTTTATTTATTAGTTTACTCTGTCCTTAATATCTCAAGCTACAGCATATTAACTGGTTATTCAAGAGTTTCTATAAAACATCCTACTTTTCCGACTTTTCCCACTTTTTACTCGCTTCTGTATCACTTGCAATAACTCAGTTGCATTTAGAAAAAGTAATAGTGTACATTTTATCGAACAGAATTCAGGAGTCAGAATTCAGTTGGGTATTCTGTATGACTGGCGGATAGCGCAGCTTTAGCGAGTATTCGAGCGTCTTGATTCTGACTCCTGAATTCTGACTTCTGAATTCTTCTTCAATTAACTCTTGTAAAACTGTTTTATAGGAAATTCAAGACAGCCATCTGCAACGGCAGCATTTTGTTAATTAAACAAAAAAGCCCCCTAATGGGGGCCTATTAAGTTGTTCGCGTGGAGTGAACAACTAATAATTAATACTCACAATAGATACAGTAATCCGAACAAAATAATCCAAATCACGTCAACGAAGTGCCAGTAGATTTCGGCTGCTTCAATACCAAAGTGCTTTTCGTTACTATAGTGACCCGGAACGCGCGATCGCCATAACACAGCAACAATTGCCAAAACGCCGATGGTAACGTGCAATCCGTGGAAACCAGTCAAAACGTAAAATGCACTAGCAAATAAATTGGTAGTCAAACCAAATTCCAAATGGGTATATTCATATACTTGACCAATCAAGAAAATAGCACCCATTGCAGCGGTAATTGCTAACCAGATTCGCGCACCCTTTGCATCATTCTTTTTAATAGCAGTGTCGGCATTGTGCATGACAAAACTACTAGAAATTAGATTGATAGTGTTGACTCCAGGTAATAATAGTTCTAACTCTGGAGTACCCGCTGGTGGCCATGCAGGTAAGGTAGCACGGAAAGCCAAGTAGGCTCCGAACAGTCCCATAAAAATCATCCCTTCAGCAATCAGGAAGACATATAGTCCAAACAGGCGATGGTCTGGATGTTCTTCATGATGACCGACAGATGCTTCTGCCGCATGATGATGATTAAGTTCGGTTTTAGCTGGGTCAATAGTTTGACTTTGCATGAATTTTGATAAGTGGGGAATTGGGCATTGGGCATTGGGAATGGGGCATTGGGCATTGGGAAGAGAATTAATTAACCAGTCCCCAGTCCCTAGTCCCCAGTCCCCTGTTTATTTCCGATCTTCTGGATTAGCAGCAACCGCTGGGTCGGGTTCTGCTCTTAATACTGAGTTGGCGCCACCAGACAAAATGGGATTGGGATCAGACAAAGGTACACCTTCGTTAGCATGTTCCAAACCGTAATCGTAGGGGCCTGTAGCCAATACTGGGGTTTGATCGAAATTCTCGATCGCAGGTGGTGAGGTAGTCATCCACTCTAAGGTCAATGCTCTCCAAGGATTATTGCCAGCTTTCTCGCCGTACAACCAACTCCAAATTGCATTGATGATGAAGGGGAATGTCGAAATTGCCAGTATATAAGAACCATACGTGCAGATTTCATTCAGTGTGGTGAATTTGGGGTCATATTGGGCGATACGGCGATTCATGCCCATTAAGCCCAGTTTGTGCATAGGTAAGAAGGTCATGTTTAGACCCACAATTGTCAAGGCAAAGTGAACCTTACCCCAAAATTCGTTTACCATCCGTCCCGTCATTTTCGGGAACCAATGGTAAATGGCTGCAAAAATTCCCAGTACACTACCACCAAATAGAACGTAGTGCAAGTGAGCCACCACAAAATAAGTATCGTGAACGTGAATATCAAAAGGCACTGCTGCCAACATCACGCCACTAATCCCGCCAATTACAAAGGTGCCGACAAAGCCGATGGCAAATAGCATGGCGCTGTTAAGCTGGATTTTTCCACCCCACATCGTTGCTAACCAGCTAAATATTTTAATCCCTGTGGGTACGGCAATGATCATGGTGGTGATCATAAAGAACATCCGCAACCAACCGGGGATACCACTGGTAAACATGTGGTGCGCCCAAACAATTAGCCCCAAAAAGCTAATAGCAAGAGACGAATAAGCGATCGCTTTATAGCCAAAAATTGGCTTGCGGGAATGAATGGGGATAATTTCTGAAATTGCGCCAAAGAAGGGCAAAATCATGATATAAACCGCTGGGTGAGAGTAAAACCAGAACATGTGCTGGTACACTACTGGGTCGCCACCGCCAGTTGGGTTAAAAAATGTTGTCCCGGCAATTAAGTCAAATGCAAGCAGAATCAAACCTGCTGCAAGGACTGGGGTTGATACCAAAACTAGCGCCGAAGTGGCAAACATTGCCCAGCAGAACAAGGGCATTTGATGAACGCCCATGCCAGGGATACGCATCTTCAGCAATGTCACCAGGAAATTTATCGACCCCAAAATTGAGGACGTACCTAGCAGCAGGACACTCATAATCCAAATGCCTTCGCCCACTTGTCCTGTCACCAAACTCAGGGGAGGGTAGGAAGTCCAACCGGCATCTGGTGCATCGCCCACCACTAAACTGGCAATGAGCAACACACCCGCAGGGGGAATCATCCAAAAGGCAACAGCATTCAGCCGAGGAAATGCCATATCTTTTGCCCCAATCATCAGGGGAATTAGATAGTTAGCAAACCCTGCCCCGGCTGGCACGATCCACAAGAAAATCATGATCGTGGCGTGCAGTGTGAACAGACTATTGTAGACTTCCGGGGTGACAAAATCTACCTCTGGAGTTCGCAATTCAGTACGAACCAAGTCAGCCATCACGCCGCCAATGCAGTAGAAAATAAACGAAGTGACTAGGTATTGAATCCCAATCACCTTATGGTCGGTTTGAAAGCCAAAGAAGTCTTGCCATTTTCTGACCCCTGGTTCCTCAAGAAGGGCGGGGATATTCGCAGTTTCTTGCAACTGAGCTTGTGTCATAGTCATTAGTCATTGGTCATTAGTCATTAGTCATTAGTCATTGGATTTTGACTAAATAACGTGTTGACTAATGGTGAACTTGATGAAGGATTTCTGGCTTGATTCCCATGTTCTTGGTGTAAGGAGCAAGAAATTCATTTGGGGATAGATCGGTAGGGTTAACAGCGATCGCTTGATTCAGCGTTTCTTTGCTGGCAACTAGCTGTTCTTGCACCCATTTGTCAAAGGCTTCTTGTGGCTCAACAACTACTGGCGCTCTCATTGCACCGTGGTAGGGGCCACAAAGTTCAGCACAGATCAGGACATAATCTCCTGCTTTTTGGGGGGTGAAGCGAATCTCGCTTTGCCTACCGGGGATCGCATCTTGTTTCAGGCGGAACTCTGGCACCCAGAAAGCATGGATGACATCGTTGGCGGTCATACTGATTTCCACTTCTCGCCCAATAGGAACGTGCATTTCACCTGTAGTTATACCAGTTTCAGGATAGGTGAAAATCCAGGCATATTGTAAACCAGTGACGTTGACTTGTAATTGTGCTGGTTTGCCTGCTTTATCAGGAGTTCCCCCAATTGTCGGAGCTACAATACCTACACCTGGGGCATTCCGCAGTTGGGGAATTTGGTCAGCATTGCGGACTTCTGCCGTAGCTGGATCTTGCATTGCCTCATCAGATTTTTCTTGATTGAGGTTCGGTTCAGTGCCAGGAGGTGTATCGCTTAAAGTTGCGGCTATAGCACTCCCATGTCCTGGCATTTTCATTGACTCCTGATTCATCGGTGCTTCATGAATAGAATGGGGATCAAAGCCACCCATTTCGTTGTAGACATCAAAGCTGTAAACAGAAATACCGATAACGATAATTGCTGGGATCGCTGTCCAGAGAATTTCTAGAGGTACATTGCCCTCAACTGGTGGGCCGTCTTCATTGTCACCTGCACGCCGACGATACTTAAATGCAGAGTAAATTAAAATACCTTCAACAAGCAGAAATATCCCTGTGGAAACGATCATCATCGTGTTGAATAGACCATCCACCAAGACGGCTTCATCAGTAGCGGCTGCTGGCAACAGACCGTGATTTTGACCGTACCAAAGGCTGGCTAGCGTTAGCACGATGCCAATGAGTAATGTCCAGATTGAACTTGGAATCTTCACGGCTCACTTAATTGAATTTACTACGTTATCTTAAAGCTGCTCACTTACTAAGGTAGTCTAGGCTGTCAGACATGGGGGACAAAGGTCTGAAATTTTTATTAATTTTTTTGGCTATTTTAGTAATTTTGAGTATGAGTTTACTATCATACAACGCCAAAAATAGATGCAAACCAGTGAAAAAATTTAAGGAAAAATTTAGAATGCTTAAATTAATTATGATTAATCAATTTCTGACATCTTGAAAAATACCTAAAGCTTCAGGCAAAACCTTTCTGGAGTGATTCAAAGTATAAGTGAGTGCTAATCTATAAACCCTTAGCCTATACGCTAGGGTGGAGATAGGACACTAAAAGAAAATTGAAAATTTTAAGAGATCCACCAAGAGCGGGCAGAAGGTATCGTTCATGAGCGAATTTGTCCTACAACAACAAAATGAAGCGGCTCTTGGGCAGCAAAAGCCCAAGGAAATGATTCGGCGCTTGGTGTGGAAAATGTGCATAGCCACCTTAATTTTGATGGCCATAGGCAGTGCCACCCGCGTCATGAATGCTGGGCTTGCTTGCCCAGACTGGCCCTTATGCTATGGCGAACTCGTGCCAGCCAAGCAAATGAATCTCCAAGTATTTTTGGAGTGGTTTCACAGATTGGATGCGGCTTTAATTGGTTTAAGCGCGATCGCACTTTTTGGTTTGTCCTGGTGGCGTCGTCGCTTCTTACCCTCTTGGCTGCCTTGGGCATCCACATTCGCCCTGTTTCTAATCGTCTTCCAAGGTATCTTAGGGGGACTCACCGTTACCGAATTGTTGCGGTTTGATATCGTTACCGCTCATTTAGGAACGGCGCTGTTGTTTTTTACCACCCTGCTGATTATCGGCACAGCACTCACACCCTATCAGGGAAATGGAACCGTTGGTAAGTTGCCTTGGGTTGCTTTAACTGCCGCTGTTCTGGTTTACCTGCAAAGTATTCTAGGTGCTTTGGTAGGCTCTCGCTGGGCGTTACACCAATGCCTCGGCGGTTCTCAACTTTGTACTGTAATGTACAGTCATATTGCTGGTTTGGTGCCGCCAACAGTGGCAACCTTGGCAATGGTATTTATCTGTTGGCGGACACCAGCACTACATCCAGCCTTACGGCGACTGGCAAATATGGCTGGTGGGTTGTTGACCTTACAAATATTGTTGGGATTCGCCACCTTCAAATTACATCTCCAAGTCGAGCCTCTCACCGTCTCTCACCAAGCTATAGGAGCTACTTTGCTAGGTACTTTGGTGGCTTTCACAGTTTTATCACTACGCGACTCGGTGAGTGCCGAGTCACGAGTGCTGTTAGCGGTAGCGGGGCGTTTAGCCCGTGCTGAGTAGGGAGTGGAGGAGATGAGGGAGCAGGAAAAGAATTCCTAACTCTTGTACAGGCGCGATTAATCGCGTCTCTACTCTTAACTCAGCCCTCTGTTTTCATTTGTCTGAAAGAGCCAGCTTGAGCGGGGGCTGCATATACAGCGGATTTCAAGGAAAGTGAAGTACACAATGCTTGCGTCTCAAAGCCAGGTATAAAGCCTGTTTGTTTTACTTCTGAATTCTGACTCCTGAATTCTGAATTCTGCTGTAAGTTGTTGAAAAATAAGGAACCAGAGCCAAAATGATTGAGACTAATGTCTCTCGCCACCACGAAACATTTTTACAGGTAGTTCAAAGCTACTACCAGCTAACCAAGCCTCGGATTATTCCGTTGCTTTTGATTACCACGGCTGGGAGTATGTGGATTGCTGCTAAGGGAGAAGTAGACCCATTGCTGTTGCTAGTAACTCTCACTGGTGGCACTTTGGCTGCTGCAAGCGCCCAGACGATTAACTGTGTCTATGACCGGGATATTGATTATGACATGGAGCGGACGCGCCATCGTCCGATACCTTCGGGTAAAGTGCAGCCGCGCGATGCTCTAATTTTTGCGATCGCACTGGCGACGATTTCCTTTACACTTCTAGCAGTATTTGCCAACCTGTTAGCCGCGCTGCTAGCTTTCTCTGGCATCGTCTTTTATATTTTGGTTTATACCCACTGGCTAAAACGCCACACCCCTCAGAATATCGTTGTTGGTGGTGCGGCTGGGGCAATTCCGGCTTTAGTGGGTTGGGCTGCTGTTACAGGCACATTAAGCTGGTCAGCATGGCTGATTTTTGCCATCGTCTTTTTATGGACACCACCCCATTTCTGGGCGCTAGCTCTGATGATTAAAGATGACTACGCAAAAGTTGGGATACCAATGTTACCTGTGATTGAAGGTACTACGGTAACTGTAAAGCAGATTTGGTATTACACGCTGGTGACAGTATTTGCAACCGTGTTGTTGTTTTATCCTTTGGGCGCAAGTGGAATTCTTTATGCTGCGATCGCTGGAATTCTGGGAGGATTATTTATCCACAAATCTTGGCGTTTGTTGCAGAATCCAGAGGATCGCGCTGTAGCTAAAGAGTTGTTTCTCTTTTCCATCTCCTACATGATGCTGTTGTGTCTGGGGATGGTAGTTGATAGTCTTCCCGTTACCCATAATCTAATTAATGCGGTGAGTAATCATCTGCATTTTATAGCTTAGGGGATGGAAAATTTAGCGATCGCGTTTGGTAAAGTGGCGCGATCGCATTTTCAGAAATTAAAAAATATACTTAATAATTAGAGTTTGGCGGATTTGTGATGTCTACGATGGGCATTAATTACACTTACCTATTTATCCATTTTTAATAGCTATGGAAAAAGCAACGCAAGTAATTCGTCACGACTGAAACCAGCATGAGCAGCAACATCTCTCAGTATGGCGTTAAGTGTGCCAATTTTAATTGGGTCATGGGCGGGAACTGTGATATGATGCTCACCATTCTGTTGAGTAGTTAACCGAATGTGACTGCCCTTTTGATGACTGACCTCGTATCCTAGAAGAGCAAGAGCATTAACTAATTCTGAACCAGATAAGTCTCGTGGGAGCTTCAAGAAGCTATTACCTCATCACGAACTATATGTAACCGAATAATTTTGGGACGGCTTTGTTCATTAGGAAAATGACAGTGAACCGCATCACGAAGCATTTCGCGTAGTGTTTCTATATCGTCAGCCTGAGTAAAAATTGACTCGGTTAAAGCTCTAGCTGTGTAACCACCATCTGGATCATCTTCAACGAGAAATACAATTTCAGTCATAACTCTTCCCTTAACTACTAAATTTTACGATCGCTCATGAGACAATAATCTCTCGTGCGATCGCACCAGGGGCTAACTCAATTGATTCCGGCTGTAAATACAATTGAATTGCTTCTTTAATATTTTCCAAAGCTTCTTCTTCAGTTTCTCCTGCTGAAGTACACCCAGGTAATTCTGGACACCATACAGCCCAATCACCTGTTTCTAGGTCTGATTCAAGAATTACACGCCATTTCATAGCTAATCCTTTGGTTTGTCTTTGAACACTAAAGCCAAAACACCCGTTGCTATACTTTAGCCAAAGTTCATTAATCTTGCTGATATCTTGGCAATGTTGACAAATTACATTCGTACAGCAATGCACAAACCAACTTATGAGTTGCTTGAAGATGGGACTTTCTATGGCGAAATTCCAGAGTGTCAAGGAGTGTGGGCAAATGCTGCAACACTAGAAGCTTGCCGGGAAGATTTGCAAGATGCTCTTGAAGGATGGATTATTTTAGGATTGCGTTTGGGTCAAACTCTACCTTTACTTGATGGCGAAGTTACCTAATCCTTGTAAAGGTATCAAAAATAAATGTCCTCGTTCTCGCAGTGCAACCCAATTTAAACTTAAAAGCTAAAGTTTTCAAGGAATCTGTCTTCCTCGCTGCTCAAAGATTGATACAATTTACCATCAGGCATGGTTGCTCCGTTCAAGCTAGCACCGTCCAAATTAGCATTGGTTAGATCAGCAATCCGTAAACTGACACCAGTCAAGTTAGCACCAGTCAAGTTAGCACCAGTCAAGTTAGCACCAGTCAAGTTAGCACCAGTCAAGTCAGCATCAGTCAAGTCAGCATCAGTCAAGTCAGCATCAGTCAAGTCAGCATCAGTCAAGTTGATACATCTCAGGTTACTAGTACTCAGATCAGCTTTTCTTAGTCTGGCTTTACTGAAGTTAGCATTACTCAGATCAGCCCTAACTAAACAAGCTGCTTCTAAGTTGGCGTCAGCGATATCGGTATCAATCAGTTTTGTCTCACGCAGGTCTGCAAACTTGAGATTCGCTTTTCTGACTTTGGCATTTGTCAAGTTTGCTCCTCTCAAGTTGACTCTAACCATTTCTGCATGATCTAAATTTGCTTCTTTTAAAACAGTCCTACTTAGGTTTGCCCACCCAAGCTCTGCATTTTGGAGAGAAGCTTGGCTGAGGTCTGCTTCAGTCAGTTCCGCACAAAATAGATTCGCAGACACTAGTTTTGCAAAAAGGAGCTTTGCCTCTCTGAGTGTTGCTTTTTTTAAGTTTACTCCTTCAAGATCAGCTCTTCTTAGGTCAGTCTGATCTAAGTTGGTTTTGCTCAAGTCTGACTGACACAAGTATGCTCCTGTCAGGTTTGCTCCTGTTAGATTTACTCCTGTCAAGTTTACCTGACTTAGAATAGCCCCGCCTAAGTCTACACCAGAAAAATCCCTTTTTCCTGCATCATATTGCTTTATAAGCTCATCCTCTTTCATTCCTTCAGCTTGCATAATAAACAAATCACCCAAGTCACAGCCAAAGTAATTACACAAAACTTCGGCAGTGTTGCAGTCAATTCGATCAAACTCTTCTTTGTAAAGTCTCCCAATAGCATTGACGCTAATACCAGTATTTTTAGCTAATTGGTACTGGGATAAATGCCGTTTTTCCATAAAGTCTTTTAACTTACAGCTAATCTTTCTCATAAACACTCTTTAAGACTTAATTACGAGGTATGCATTAGCTTACACTAGTGAATATTAATTTCGCTATCGTATATTATGCTAAAAATAATATACCCGCTAGTGTTGACAAAGCAATACGGGCAAAGTAACGTGTATATATTCGGCAACAAAATTGCCAAAAAAAATGCCCTCAAGCTTTCAACTTGGTAGGCATGTTTTCAATTATTTATTTCTACTTCTATTATGACCCAAAATTCTTTCGTTTCATCCAATGCTCAGTTTCCTATACCCGATGAGGTTCTAATCCTTGATACAGAAACCACAGGGTTAGACGTTAAGACAGGACAGGTTATAGAGCTAGGAGCTATTCTGTATTCGGTGAGGCACCAAACCACTATCAAACAATATTCAACTCTTCTCCCAGCACAGAATAATCCGGCAGAGCATATAAACCGGATTAAGCCAGCACCGTTAATGGAAATAACAGAAGAACAAGTGGCTGAAAGTGTGTGGATGATAACTGAGATGGCAAAGAAGGCGCAAGTTATTGTGGCACACAATGCTGAGTTTGATCAGAAGTGGTTTGGTTCTTCAAATAATGGGAAGAGTCTGCTACCTGTTTTATTGAACTCTAAAAATGAACCACTTCGTTGGGTTTGTACCTGTACTGAATTTGAATGGCCTCGTCAAATCCGATCTGGTCAATCTCTTATTGAATTAGCAGCAGCGCATGATATTGGTATTTTTGGAAATCATAGGGCATTAACAGATTGTCAATTGATCGCATATCTTTTTGATCGGATGGAGAACCTGAATGCCATGTTTCAAATGGCGTTAAGACCCAAAGCTTGGTTTAAAGCTCTGGTAACCTATGACAATAGGGAACTTGCAAAAAAGGCAGGTTTTAAATGGATTCCTGAACTTAAAAGTTGGGTGAGGAAAATGGCTGTGGATGATATCAAAGAACTTCCTTTTATGGTAAACCAAATTGAATTTTGTCAGTAATCTAGACGAAGTTCATTTATTAATCGGCTAATACTGCGTTGAAGAACAAAAATCAAAGCCTCTCTCCTTTTAGGAGAGAGGTTTGGAGAGAGGTCAAAATATTAAGTCGCACATCGCGTTGTTTATGTAAAGTTGACTATAGGTAAGGCAATATGTACCGTTGTTTCCTGTTGATAAATACTGGAAATTGAGAACTGCCCACCACAAAGTTCGGCGATTTTTTTGACAAGCTTTAAGCCCATACCTATACCCTGCTGTTCATAAAATTTGCGTTCAAACTGCATGAAAGCACCAATTTTAGATATCTGTTCTGCTGTCATGCCCCGTCCCATATCATGAATATAGACATTTAGCATTCCTGCCACCACCTGACTACTGATTTTGATCGCTGTCCCAGTTTGGGAGAATTTGAGCGCATTATCAACTAATTCATGGAGGATAATCGCTAAATATCGATCTGATATTGAAACCTTAGCTTCTTCAATTGCAAATATTAGATCGTCGCTACGATTAACACCTTGAGCATGAGATTCCAAAGCTGCTGCGATCGCTGTTATTGAAAAATAAGTAGACTGAGATTCGTTTTTTTTCTGCTGGTGTGTTGATAGCTCTAGTTCTAAATAGATCAATAATTGTTTGGTTAATTTTTCTAGTCTACGGGCGGATTGATCTGCCAAATCTAAAAGTTCAAGGATTTCGGCAATATCCATGTCGTCAATATCTTCCATGAGTAGGCTGATAATTCCGACAATGCCATTTAGTGGTGTATTGAGTTCATGGGGTAAAGCAGAAGCCAAATTGCCGCGCAGTTCATTAAGTGTGCTTTCCAAGACTTTAATACTACTTGCTTGGATCTCTGATAAATTTTGGATTTTGTCGTACTGTTGCTTAATCCTCAGCATTGAATGAATGCGTGCCCGCAGTTCAATAGCATTGACGGGTTTACTAATGAAATCCTCGGCACCTGATTTTAGGCAGCGAGCGAGGTCTTCTTTAGCGGTGAGAGCCGTCACCATAATAATCGGAACAGGTTGCCATTTTGGTATGGCTTTGATTTGCTGACACACTTCTATGCCATCGGTTCCTGGCATCATCACATCTAGTAGAATTACATCTGGCTGAAATAGGTTGAGAGATGCGATCGCCTCTTCACCACTGGCAGCATAGTGCAGCAGATAATTTTGCTCACTTAAAATTGTTTCAATCACATCAAAGTTATCGGGTTGATCGTCAACGACTAAAATAGAGGGCTGATTCATTTGTCATCCTTGGTTGCATTCAAAAGTTGTTGAATGGTAATGGCCAGTTGCTTGAGCTTTATGGGTTTACTCAGATAGTCGCTGGCTCCTGCTTTTAAAGAGCGATCGCGATCGCCCGTCATCGCCAACGCTGTGAGCGCCACAATCGGAATATCAACCAAGTTAGAATCGAGGCGAATCTTTCTCATCGCCTCTAAACCATCCATTCCCGGCATTTGAATATCCATCAAAATTAAGTCAGGGTGGTAAGTTTTAGCGACATCGATGGCTTCTTGGCCATTCTGTGCCAACACAATGCGATAGCCCTTGGCTTTGAGGTAGCTAGAAACTGTACTGATATTGGCTTCGTTATCTTCTGCTAGCAAGATTAGGGGTGTAAAGGTTGCTGCTTCCTCGGTGCTTGGAGAGTCCCGTTCTGAAGTAACAGCTAGTTGATCGTCTGCTGTCATTTCTGGTGAAATGCCAAAACTGGGAGTATAAGGGAGATCGATGGTGAAGCAACTGCCCACACCCAGTTCACTGGTTAGCCCTACGCTACCGCCGTGAAGTTCGACAATTCGCTTCACTAATGCCAGTCCCAAGCCTGTACCTGCATATTGACGATTTAAGGCGCTATCAATTTGCACAAAGGGCTGAAATAGGTTCTTGATATTCTCTGGCGAGATGCCAATGCCCGTATCGGTGACAGCAAAGTGCAAGAAATGTTGCTCTGTTAAATCGGTAGTTGAGATTCGGAAAAGTTGGGTAACTTCTAAGGTAACGCGCCCCCTCTCTGGAGTGAATTTGACTGCATTGTTGAGCAGGTTAATTAACACTTGACGAATACGGCGTTCATCCACAAGCAAGTCAGGTAGATTTGTCTGAAGTTTGATTTCAAGCTGAATCCGTTTTTGCAATGCCTGCTGTTTGATAAACACCAAACTGGATTGGCACAGACGAGCCACTGGGGTTAAGGCATAGTCCAGTTCGATTTGTCCAGCTTCAATTTTTGCCACATCAAGGATGTCGGTGATCAACTCCAGCAAATGAGAGCCGCTACGCTCAATGGTTCGCAAAGCTTTGAGTTGTTGCTCGGTGACAACACCAAAGACTTCCTCTTGTAGCCCTTCGGTCATGCCTAGAATAGCGTTAAGGGGGGTGCGGAGTTCGTGGCTCATGTTGGCTAGGAATTCGTCTTTGAGGCGAGTGGCACGAGCGAGTTCTTGGTTAGAAATTGCCAGCTGTTGATTGCTATCGGTGAGCTTTGCTTCCGCCTGTTGTCGTTCAGCGAGTTCTTGTTGTAATTGCTCAAACAGACCCGCTTGCTGAATAGCGATCGCCAACTGGTTGGCAATTTGTTGCAAAAGTTGCGCTTCAGAGTCTTTCCAGACTCGTTTTTCTTGACAAGCATGGACAACCAAAACCCCCCAAAGCTTGTTAGTTACCCAAGGGGCAACCCAGCGATGATTTTCGCTACCTCGCACGTCTTGTAAGATTGGTGCGACAATTTTGGACTGAATTTGACCTTCGCGGGAAAATTCCACCAGGCACTTTGCCCAGATATCATTAGTTACATCAGGAACGATGCGGGGCTTACCCTGCCAGTAGCAATCGAGGATTTCTTGAGACCACACTTCATTGTCCCAGTGTCGGTCTTTGAGGGCGGGGAACTCACCAGATACGGCTTCTTGAACAATTTGACTTCTACCGTCAGCAAACAGCCGGAAGACGATGACACGATCGCTGTGCAGTACATCTTTAACCTGCTGAGTCACTGTTGCCAGGATCTCGTTAATATCTAACGACTCCCGAATTTTTTGGACGATTGCCCCTAACGTTTGCTGTCGCCGCAGTTGCAGGGCAATCCTCGCTTCGGCTTTCTGCCGTACCAACAGTTCAGACTGGATTTGCTCGTAGAGATTCGCTTGTTGAATGGCGATCGCCAACTGGTTAGATAACTGTTGGGTAAAGTCAATCTCAAACTGTTGCCAGTGGCGAGTTGTTGCACATTGATGGATGCACAGTAAACCCCACAAATTATCACCACAAAGCAATGGCACTACCAGAGTGGCTCGCACCTGAAACTGAGCTAGGATCTCGATGTGGCAGGGAGTCATCCCACCGTTATAAATATCATCGACGACATGAAATCTGCCTAAAGCATAGAAGGATGAATAATTTTCACCAAAGCAGTGGTCATGTATCCGAATTGCCACTACTGAAGCAAAACCTTCTACAACCGATTCAGCCACAAATTCACCGTCATTAAAGTTGGATTCAGGATAGAACTTGAAAATACCCACCCGATCAGCCTGAATTACTTGGCGGATTTCCTGGCAAGCGGTGTCAAAAATGGTCTGGATGTCTAGGGATTGACGAATTCGCTGGGTGATTTCTCGCAGCAGTTGTTCTCGTTCAACCTGTTGGTGAATAGTTTCCTCAGCCTGTTTGCGTTCGCGAAGTGCAGCTTGCTGTTCGCTAATATCCACTACTATACAAATGGTTTGATTGTCTGAGCCTGGAAGAATTGCCGCTCCAATCAGTACAGGAATCTTGCTACCATCTTTGCGGTAATATTCCTTTTCTCTGGGATTGATCGCGCTATGTTGCATCAGATGCTTGATCGCGGCAAAATCAGAAAGAACATGTTCGGGTGGGGTCATTCCCAGCCAATCAATTGTTCCGGCATCTAAGTCATCCCTGGTGTAGCCCAACATTTGTAAGAAGCGATCGTTGGCATCGAGAATTTTTCCCTGAAAATCGGCAAAGAGCATACCGACTACATTAGAATCAAATATTCGCCGGAAGCGCATTTCACTACTTTGCAGGGCAAGTTCTGCTCGTTTGCGATCGCTAATATCAAAGTGAACTCCAATCATTTTCTGGGCATTACCCTGAGCATCTCGCACTACCATCCCATAGGCTTTGATGAAGTGGATGCTGTCATCAGAATGTACTATCCGAAACTCAGTATCGTATTCTGCCTGCCCTAAAACGGCTTGCTGGAGCAATATTTCGGTTGAGTTACGGTCATCTGGATGTAGCCCGTTTGCCCAAATGTCGTAGTTCACATAGGAATCAGATGTTTTCGTGATACCATACAGCGCGTACATCCGCTCATCCCAGAGGATGGTGTTGTCTTCAATGTCCCACTCCCAACATCCGATCGCCGCAGAGTTGAGGGACAAAGCCAAGCGCTCCGATATTCTCTGGAGTTGCACCTCTCGTTCTTGAAGTTTAGTTGTGCGTTCTGCGACTTTGGCTTCTAGTTCTTGATTGAGAATAATATAACGCTGTTCGCTCTGCCGCAGTCGATTTTCCGCTTGCTGGCGCTCGATTAGTTGCTCTTGCAATTTTTTGTGGGTGGTGGCTTGCTGAAGGGCAACTGCCAATTGCACTGATAAAGCTTGCAGCAGTTCGACTTCTTCCGGTTCCCAATCGCGGGGGTGCTGACTTTCGGTGACATTGAGCAAACCCCATAGTTCATCACCGCAGAAGAGCGGTACTAAAATTTTGGCTCGTGTCTGGAGGCGAATTAGCATATCTCGGTGACAGTCTGAGATTTTGGCCTTGTAGATATCCGACACGATGCGAATCCGCCCCTGGCGGTAAATTTCAGTGTAGCCTTGTTTTAAACAGCTATCACTAACACGCTGACCCACCAGTGACACTGAAGAATCAGTGGACTCGGCGACGGCGATAGTTTGCCAATCTGCTTCAAACTGCCAAATACTGACGCGATCGCAGCCCAACAATTGCCGCACCTCTGTGACGGTACTATCCAAAATAGTTTGTAAACTCAGGGATGAGCGGATTTGTAAGGCGATCGCTAGCACCAATCTCTCCCGTTCAGCTTTTGCTATTAGGAGCATCATTCGGGCTTCAACTTGTTGTTCGAGTTCAACGTTGCGGGTTTCTAAGAGTTCGATTTTCTCTGTCTCTAACCGCACAGACTTTTTTTCCAACACCTCCGCCAACTTGTATAGCTCTAACGGGTTGAGGGCTTGTAGCAAATTAGCCTTAGTGACAATTCCCAATAGTTCACCCTGTTTCCCCGTCACCGCCAACCTGCGGATTAAGCGTTGTTCCATAATCTGCTGCACCACCCACAGCGAATCGTCAGGTTTCACGGCAAAAATCGGCGTACTCATTACCGCCTCTGCTAGACAAGTTTTTAAGTTCAAACCCAATGCCTGAAATTGCACAATGTCGCGCTCGGTGATAATTCCCACAGGAATTTGCAGAGGTTCAGTTTCGCTACCACCTGGCTGTACAATCATGATGGAACTAACCCGGTGTTTTGCCATCAGTTGAGCGATCGCCAGCATGGAACTATTTGGCGTAGCACAAATCACATCACTCGTCATTACTTCAAACACCAGTCGCAACCGCAAGAGATCCACGGGGCGAGAAGATTGCCGTAGACTTTCATTAGTTACCAGCCCCACTACTCGCTCCTGATCATCCAGAATTGGTAAGTGGCGAATGCGATACTGTTGGAGCAAATTAACAGCAAAAAATAAATCGTTAAAATCAGACTCGTGAAGGGTGACGGCTGGATGAGTCATCACCTCCCGAATTGCCAAATTCTCAAAGCAACACTGCTGGGCAGATAGACGCACCACATCCCGTTCCGTGAAGATACCTAGCAATTTCCCTTCTTCTACTACTAATACGCAGCTTGATCGTGCTTCCAAATAAAGCTCATCCAGTTGCCCATCCACAGTTTTAGTAGTCTCACAAAGAGTTCGCACGCCACTCATTTGAGCGATCGCGTCCATCACCGTTGTATCCGGTTTAACTATCAGGGGATGACGGACGATCGCAGATTTCAGTTCTGATGAGGTGAGACGGTTAAACATTGATCTATTGGCAAAGGGATTTATTCTTGATTGTTCCCATTAGCAACAGACAAGTTATACCAATTCTCTAAAATCCGGCAATAGTTAAAGGAGGTAAGAGGCTCATTTGGAGCAGGATTCGACCAATCCTGAATTGAAGCCACCGAACCCGGATTTCTCGCTTCTAAGAAAAAATCAGCCGATTTACTTCTAGTACAACATGGCGGAAATTAACCAATGATTCCAAATCAACGAAATCCTTATGCTGTATTCATTTTTAATTTTTAATTTTTAATTTTTAATTCCGCCTTGTGGCATCTGCAATCTAAAATCACTTTTGCTAGCGTAGTGATATAAGGTTTATCGCTCCTCAGTAAGCGCCTGGAAGCAAAAGGATTAATATGGCTCATTTAAATCAGCGTCGCTCTCAAAATGTCAACGGCGATTTTTATGTAGATACTACCTGTATTGATTGTGATACCTGTCGCTGGATGGCTCCTGAAGTATTTTATGATGTAGATGATCAATCGGCTGTTTATCATCAACCAACGAATGAGGCGGAAAGATTAACTGCGCTTGAAGCACTTTTAGCTTGTCCTACTAGTTCCATTGGCACAGTTGAGAAACCAAAAGATATCAAAGTTGCTCAACAACAGTTTCCAATATTAGTAGCAGAAAATGTTTACCATTGCGGCTATCATTCTGAAAAATCTTACGGTGCTGCTAGCTATTTAATTCAACTTCCAGAAGGTAACATTTTGGTGGATTCTCCCCGGTTTACGCCGCCTTTAGTGAAGCGTTTAGAAGAACTGGGGCCAATTCGTTATATGTACCTAACTCATAAGGATGATGTGGCAGATCATCAAAAGTTTGCCGAGCATTTTCAGTGCGATCGCATCCTCCACGTTGATGATATTACTGCCGATACTCGCAATGTTGAAATACAGCTAACTGGTTCCGAACCATTTACTTTGACTCCAGATTTATTAATTATCCCAGTTCCCGGTCACACCAAAGGACAAACAGTCCTACTTTATAAAAATAAATTTCTGTTCACTGGCGATCATCTCGCTTGGTCAGAAAGCTTGCAGCAACTGGCTGCATTCCACGGTTTCTGCTGGTATTCTTGGTCAGAACAAACTAAATCAATGCGTAACTTGGCTAATTACTCTTTTGAATGGGTACTACCAGGTCATGGGCGAAGGTTTCATGCTGATAAGGAAACCATGCGCCAGCAGATGCACAAGTGTATTGAGTGGATGGAATCTTTGAATTGACATTAAATAACTGACTTTTCACGTCATCTAAAAAAACCTAACCACCTTCCCCACGCGAACAGCGAGAAAAGTCAAAGTCTCTCTCTTAGATTTAGAGAGAAGTCAAACTGTATTGCATACAAACCAGAAGCGCTATAACCTGGGTTTTAGCACCCTTTGAACCAAACACGGATTATGAAAAAGCTGATCAACAAGCCAGAAGACTTTGTGCGTGAAAGTCTAGAAGGTATGGCGGCGGCTCATTCCGATTTAATTAAACTGAACTATGACCCTGCTTTTGTCTATCGAGCCGATGCACCTATACAGGGTAAAGTAGCAATTATTTCTGGTGGTGGCAGTGGACATGAACCAATGCACGCTGGCTTCGTAGGCAGAGGAATGCTTGATGCAGCTTGTCCTGGTGAGGTTTTTACTTCACCTACTCCTGACCAAATGCTAGAAGCAGCAAAGCTTGTAGATGGAGGTTCTGGTATCCTTTATATCGTCAAAAATTATAGTGGCGATGTCATGAACTTTGAAATGGCAACGGAGTTAGCCCGTGCTGAGGGTATTCGAGTTCTAAATATTTTGATTGATGACGATGTTGCAGTGAAAGATAGCCTCTATACCCAAGGGCGCCGTGGTGTGGGAACAACAATACTGGCGGAAAAAATTTGTGGCGCGGCAGCTGAAGCAGGGTATGATTTGCCACAAATAGCAAATTTATGTCGTCGGGTAAATCTAAATGGGCGAAGTATGGGAATCGCTCTAACATCTTGTACAGTGCCAACCAATGGAACACCAACATTTGAATTGAGCGATCGCGAAATCGAATTAGGTATCGGTATTCACGGTGAGCCTGGAACAGAACGTACAGCTATTAAATCAGTAGATGAGATTACCGAAATTTTGACGCGATCGCTCATTGAAGATGCAGCATACAGCCGCACACTGCGCGAGTGGGATGAAGACAAAGGAGAATGGTTAGATGTAGAACTAACAAATCTACCATTTACAAAAGGCGATCGCCTGTTAGCTTTCGTCAATAGTATGGGTGGAACTCCGGTTTCCGAACTGTATATTGTTTATCGCAAACTTACCCAAATTTGCGAACAGGAAGGATTGCAAATTGTGCGAAACTTGATAGGCCCTTACATAACATCTCTAGAAATGCAAGGTTGCTCCATTACCCTGCTGAAATTAGATGATGAGATGATCCGACTGTGGGATTCACCAGTAAAAACGCCGAGTTGGCGTTGGAGAATTTAACTAATTGCTAACATTGTAATTTTAAGGCTTAAGTACCTTTGACGTATACTAATGTAGAGGTTCTCAGGAAAAACAAAAGCCCCAAGCAATTATGATTGCTTGGGGCTTTTTGTTTGAAAAATAGAACCTGGCATCGAGCTATTTTTGCGTAGGGCTACCCCTAAACTATCGTGGCCGCAGCAGCGTTTCACCTCTGAGTTCGGGAAGGGTTCAGTGTGGTTCCACCGCGCAATAGACACCAGGAAAACCTGATGGGAATTAAAAATTAAAAATGTAAAATTAAAAATGACTTTTGAAATTTTACATTTCTAATACTTCAGAAACCCTGAAGACTGCAAGTAACGCGAATTATTAATAAGTAGAGCAAATGAGTTGTGAGGTCAAGCCCTCGGTCTGTTAGCACGGCTCGGCTACATACATTGCTGCACTTCCACCTACCGCCTAAGAACGGGTGTTCTGCCCGTGACCTTACCCACTTATTGTGGTGAGAGCACTCATCTTGAGGTGGGCTTCCCACTTAGATGCTTTCAGCGGTTATCCGCTCCGCACTTGGCTACCCAGCGTTTACCGTTGGCACGATAACTGGTACACCAGCGGTGCGTTCCTCCCGGTCCTCTCGTACTAAGGAGGACTCCTCTCAATGCTCTTACGCCTGCACCGGATATGGACCGAACTGTCTCACGACGTTCTGAACCCAGCTCACGTACCGCTTTAATGGGCGAACAGCCCAACCCTTGGGACGTACTTCCGCCCCAGGTTGCGATGAGCCGACATCGAGGTGCCAAACCTCCCCGTCGATGTGGACTCTTGGGGGAGATCAGCCTGTTATCCCTAGAGTAACTTTTATCCGTTGAGCGACGGCCATTCCACTCTGCGCCGTCGGATCACTAAGGCCTACTTTCGTACCTGCTCGACTTGTCAGTCTTGCAGTCAAGCTCCCTTTATGCCTTTACACTCGTCGCACGGTTTCCAAGCGTGCTGAGGGAACCTTTGCGCGCCTCCGTTACCTTTTAGGAGGCGACCGCCCCAGTCAAACTGCCCACCTGAAACTGTTCCCTGACCAGATAATGGTCATGGGTTAGAATTCTAGCTTCGCCAGAGTGGTATCTCACCGTTGGCTCCATACTCCCCACAAGGAATACTTCATCGCCTCCCACCTATCCTGCGCAAGCCAAGCCCGAACACAATTCCAGGCTACAGTAAAGCTTCATAGGGTCTTTCTGTCCAGGTGCAGGCAGTCCGTATCTTCACAGACATTCCTATTTCGCCGAGTCTCTCTCTGAGACACCATCCAGATCGTTACGCCTTTCGTGCGGGTCGGAACTTACCCGACAAGGAATTTCGCTACCTTAGGACCGTTATAGTTACGGCCGCCGTTCACCGGGGCTTCGGTCGCTAGCTTCAAGGTTTCCCCCTGACCAACTTCCTTAACCTTCCGGCACTGGGCAGGCGTCAGCCCCCATACTGCGTCGATTTGACTTTGCGGAGACCTGTGTTTTTGGTAAACAGTCGCCTGGATCTCTTCACTGCGACCCACGTCTTAGGTGGGCACCCCTTCTTCCGAAGTTACGGGGCCATTTTGCCGAGTTCCTTAGAGAGAGTTATCTCGCGCCCCTTGGTATTCTCAACCTCCCTACCTGTGTCGGTTTCGGGTACAGGTAACTGTAAGTTAACGTGTTTAGAGCTTTTCTTGGAAGCTAGACTATGCCACTTCCCCACCGTAGTGGGTCGTACTCACGCCTCAACTCGAAACGTTTTCGCCGTCTCTCAACATCTTGACGCTTGAACCGAGTAACCAACATCCGGCTGACAATTATCTTCTCCGTCCCTCTGCACAACCTACAATCAGTACGGGAATTTTAACCCGTTGTCCATCGACTACGCCGTTCGGCCTCGCCTTAGGTCCTGACTAACCCTCCGGGGACGAACCTGGCGGAGGAAACCTTAGGGTTTCGGGGTATTGGATTCTCACCAATATTTGCGCTACTCAAGCCGACATTCTCACTTCCGTTTCGTCCACAGCTGCTTGCCGCTACTGCTTCTACCTACGACGGAACGCTCCCCTACCGATTAACATAAGTTAATCCCACAGCTTCGGTACATCGCTTAGCCCCGTTCATTTTCGGCGCGAGAGCGCTTGACTAGTGAGCTATTACGCACTCTTTCAAGGGTGGCTGCTTCTAGGCAAACCTCCTAGTTGTCTGTGCACTCTCACCTCCTTTATCACTTAGCGATGATTTGGGGGATCTTAGCTGGTGGTCTGGGCTGTTTCCCTCTTGACAATGAAGCTTATCCCCCACTGTCTCACTGGCAATGTGTGCTCTGGGTATTCAGAGTTTGTCTCGATTTGGTACCGGTCTCCCAGCCCGCACCGAAACAGTGCTTTACCCCCCAGATATAATCATTACCGCTGCGCCTAAACACATTTCGGGGAGAACCAGCTAGCTCCTGGTTCGATTGGCATTTCACCCCTAACCACAACTCATCCGCTGATTTTTCAACATCAGTCGGTGCGGACCTCCACTTGGTGTTACCCAAGCTTCATCCTGGCCATGGTTAGATCACCAGGGTTCGGGTCTATAAACACTGATTATCGCCCTTTTCAGACTCGGTTTCCCTTTGGCTCCAGCATTCTCGCTTTAACCTACCAGTGCCTATAAGTCGCCGGCTCATTCTTCAACAGGCACGCGGTCAGACTTTAAATAGTCCTCCCACTGCTTGTAAGCTAACGGTTTCATGTTCTATTTCACTCCCCTTCCGGGGTTCTTTTCACCTTTCCCTCGCGGTACTGGTTCACTATCGGTCACACAGTAGTATTTAGCCTTACGAGGTGGTCCTCGCTGATTCACATGGGATTCCTCGTGCCCCATGCTACTCGGGATTCAGCTACTATCCTTTAACTTTCGACTACAGGACTTTCACCTTCTTTGGTGCAGTATTTAGCTGCTTCGTCTAGCCTCCAGATTCGATATCGCTGTCCCACTACCCCAATCGGTAAACCAATTGGTTTAGGCTCTTCCCCTTTCGCTCACCACTACTGAGGGAATCTCTGTTTTGATTTCTCTTCCTCCAGCTACTAAGATGTTTCAATTCGCTGGGTTGGCTCTCTCCTGCCTATATATTCAGCAGGTAGTATTAAGGGTTGCCCCATTCGGAAATCTCCGGATCTCTGTTTGCTTCCAACTCCCCGGAGCATATCGTCGGTAACCACGTCCTTCATCGCCTCTGTGTGCCTAGGTATCCACCGTTAGCCCTTATTAACTTGACCACTCAAACATTTGCTGTTCTACAATTTTGCATTCACAAATAGTTAGTTCTGCTTACTTCATCACTTCGCACTGATTTCACTCAGCACTCAGCACTCAGTACTCAGCACTAATGATGTCTGTGTCTGCCTGCTAATTTCGCGTTACTATGCAGTTTTCAAGGTTCTGGCTGAGAACTTACTCAGCAGTCTGACTTACATTCAGTCATGTTGCTGATTTCTCTCGATTTATTTGAAGTACTTTGATTTACCGAACCACTAAATACTTTGAAAGCTATTTCCAAACCTCGACCGACCTAGGTTAGACCAACTTACTATCTATATAGCTGTATGCTTTTCGATCTGTAAGGGGTGTAGGTCTCCCTAAAAAGGAGGTGATCCAGCCACACCTTCCGGTACGGCTACCTTGTTACGACTTCACCCCAGTCACCAGTCCTGCCTTAGGCATCCTCCCCCCCGAAAGGTTGGAGTAATGACTTCGGGCACTACCAGCTTCCATGGTGTGACGGGCGGTGTGTACAAGGCCCGGGAACGAATTCACTGCAGTATGCTGACCTGCAATTACTAGCGATTCCTCCTTCACGCAGGCGAGTTGCAGCCTGCGATCTGAACTGAGCTCCGGTTTACGGGATTTGCTTGCATTCGCATGCTTGCTGCCCTCTGTCCGGAGCATTGTAGTACGTGTGTAGCCCAAGGCGTAAGGGGCATGCTGACTTGACGTCATCCCCACCTTCCTCCGGTTTGTCACCGGCAGTCTCTCTAGAGTGCCCAACTTAATGCTGGCAACTAAAAACGAGGGTTGCGCTCGTTGCGGGACTTAACCCAACATCTCACGACACGAGCTGACGACAGCCATGCACCACCTGTGTTCGCGCTCCCGAAGGCACTCCCAGCTTTCACCAGGATTCGCGACATGTCAAGCCTTGGTAAGGTTCTTCGCGTTGCATCGAATTAAACCACATACTCCACCGCTTGTGCGGGCCCCCGTCAATTCCTTTGAGTTTCACCGTTGCCGGCGTACTCCCCAGGCGGGATACTTAACGCGTTAGCTACGGCACGGCTCGGGTCGATACAAGCCACGCCTAGTATCCATCGTTTACGGCTAGGACTACTGGGGTATCTAATCCCATTCGCTCCCCTAGCTTTCGTCCCTCAGTGTCAGTTGCGGCCTAGCAGAGCGCCTTCGCCAC
This sequence comes from Nostoc edaphicum CCNP1411, assembly GCF_014023275.1. Taxonomy (NCBI): domain Bacteria; kingdom Bacillati; phylum Cyanobacteriota; class Cyanophyceae; order Nostocales; family Nostocaceae; genus Nostoc; species Nostoc edaphicum. Next base: position 1,352,884 of record NZ_CP054698.1, on the reverse strand, counting down.
CGGTGTTCTTCCTGATCTCTACGCATTTCACCGCTACACCAGGAATTCCCTCTGCCCCGAACGCACTCTAGCCATGTAGTTTCCACTGCTCTTATCTAGTTGAGCTAGACTCTTTAACAGCAGACTTACATAGCCACCTGCGGACGCTTTACGCCCAATCATTCCGGATAACGCTTGCATCCTCCGTATTACCGCGGCTGCTGGCACGGAGTTAGCCGATGCTTATTCCTCAGGTACCGTCATTGTGTTCTTCCCTGAGAAAAGAGGTTTACGACCCAAGAGCCTTCCTCCCTCACGCGGTATTGCTCCGTCAGGCTTTCGCCCATTGCGGAAAATTCCCCACTGCTGCCTCCCGTAGGAGTCTGGGCCGTGTCTCAGTCCCAGTGTGGCTGATCGTCCTCTCAGACCAGCTACTGATCGTCGCCTAGGTAGTCCTTTACACTACCTACTAGCTAATCAGACGCGAGCTCATCTTCAGGCAGTTAACCTTTCACCTTTCGGCACATCCGGTATTAGCCACCGTTTCCAGTGGTTGTCCCAGACCTGAAGGCAGATTCTCACGCGTTACTCACCCGTCCGCCACTAAATCCCGAAAGATTTCGTTCGACTTGCATGTGTTAAGCATACCGCCAGCGTTCATCCTGAGCCAGGATCAAACTCTCCGTTTTGTTGTGTTTCGAGTTTGTGGCTCCGAAAAAAATATTTCCCGGAATCCTATCTATAATTTTGATTGTCTTTTTGGGAAATCCCAAAAACAAAATCTTTTGACGAGGATTGGTTTTTTCTTAAGCTTTCAAAGTATTATGTTTTTCAGGTTCAGCGGTCGTTGGCGTCTTTCGCCTTCCGACTTAACTAGAGTAACTATTCATCCCCTAGTTTGTCAAGGGGTAAATTTATTTTTTTTTCTAAATGGTCAAATCGCTTGACTGGCATTACTTTCAGGAGAATGGCTTAAGCGGCGAGAGGGAGGCGAGAACGAAGTGGCTAAACCTAGCTGTGTAAATAATGCACGTTGCTTGTCTCTAAGATGGGATCTGATGCAGGTGGAGTGATTAATGATTATGGAAAAAGGCAGGAGGAAATCTTTCTGGAGGGATTTATCCTGAATCCCTACGCCTGAACTAACTATATATAAGAGCATAATTGTTGCGGAGCTTGCGATTTAAGACTCCCATCCTACAGGTAAGGCTTGTATCGGCATTTACGCGATCGCCATTACTATGATCGCGGAGCGTTTGGAGTAGAAGATTGGCGCTACAGTGAGTCTAGCGCTGTAAAGGGGCTTCAAAATTTATAATGAGTTTTTGAGAAAAAGCTAAAAACTAGACTAGGCAAGAAATACAGATGATCCGACCGCGTAAGGTCTTTGCTCAACATTGGCTCAAAAGTGAAAAGGCGCTTGACGCAATTATTCAAGCAGCAGAGTGTACAGAAAGCGATCGCTCCGTCAAAGGCGATCGCGTCCTGGAAATTGGGCCTGGAACCGGGATTCTCACTCGTCGTTTATTACGCTTAGTGCAATCTCTGATTGCAGTTGAAATAGACCGTGACTTATGCCAACTGTTGTCCAAGCAGCTTGGTAAGACTGAAAATTTTTTACTACTGCAAGGCGATTTTCTCACTCTAGATTTACCATCTTATCTGGCAGCCTTTCCCAATTTCCAAAAGCCAAATAAGGTAGTAGCCAATATTCCCTACAACATTACAGGGCCAATCATTGAGAAACTACTGGGTACGATCGCTAACCCTAACCCCGAACCATTTGACTCAATAGTGTTGCTGGTACAAAAAGAAGTAGCAGAAAGGTTATATGCTAAATCAGGCTCAAAAGCTTTTGGGGCGTTGAGTGTGCGGGTACAGTATTTGGCTGAGTGTGAGTTAATCTGCACAGTTCCAGCAGCCGCATTCCATCCACCGCCAAAAGTCGATTCAGCAGTGGTGCGATTACGTCCCCGAAAAATAGAAATACCAGCGCTTAATCCCCGACAGTTAGAGAATTTCTTAAAGTTGGGGTTTGGTGCCAAGCGCAAAATGTTACGAAATAATTTGCAATCTGTGACAGAACGCGATCGCTTGAGCCACTTACTGGAACAATTAAAAATAAATCCCCAAGCCAGAGCCGAAGACCTCAGCGTTCAGCAATGGGTAATTCTAGCAAATGAATTGGCAGTGGAGAGTAGGGAGTAGGGAACAAGGCAGATTTTTTCCCATTCCCCATTCCCCATTGCCCATTCTCCATTCCCCATTCTCAGAAAATGCATTCCTACAGTCTAATTGCCCCTGCTAAAATCAACTTGTATCTGGAAATCATTGGTAATCGCACCGATGGCTATCACGAGTTAGCCATGATACTTCAGAGTATCGGACTTGCAGACCAAATTGATGTGCGTTCTATTAGCACTGACAATATCCGTGTTCACTGCAACCACCCACAAGTACCGACAGATAAAAGCAATCTGGCATACCGTGCAGCAGAATTAATGGCAAGGCAATTTCCCGAAGCCTTTGCTAAATATGGAGGCGTGGAGATTACCATCAATAAGCAGATTCCTGTCGCGGCTGGGTTGGCTGGGGGTTCGACGAATGCAGCAGCTGTTTTGGTGGGGATAGATTTACTGTGGAAATTGGGATTAACTCAGTCAGAATTAGAGGAGTTAGGAAGCACGCTTGGTTCAGATGTACCGTTTTGTGTGGCGGGTGGAACTGCGATCGCAACAGGTAGAGGTGAGCAACTTTCCCCTCTTCCAAGTTTGGATAGTATACATATAGTGTTGGCAAAATACCGCAGCCTGGAAGTCTCCACCGCTTGGGCGTACAAAACCTATCGACAGCAGTTTGGTCACTCTTATATTAGAGATAGCGAAAACCTGGTAGCTCGTGCTAACGCTGTTCATTCGGGAGCAATAGTAAAAGCTATCCTGGATAAAGATGCGGAAGAAATTGCCCAAAAGTTGCACAATGATTTAGAGCGCGTAGTATTGCCAGCCTATCCCCAAGTCTTGCAGTTGCGAGAAGTGTTTGCAAATCAAGAAGGTGTTTTAGGAACAATGATGTCTGGTTCTGGGCCAACAGTATTTGCTCTTTTTGAGTCTCAACAGCAAGCAGAACAAGTGAAGCTGTATGTGAGGGAAGCAATTCTTGATGAAGACTTAGAATTGTTTGTGACTCGGACAATTACACATGGGATTCAAGTGGTATCTTCAGTTTAAATAAATATTTATCGTTAATGGAGCATAAGAAATAAGCTGATAAGCTTTTAAATAGCATAATTCAAATCGCTAGAAAGATGCAAAGAGGTAATTTTAATCACGATTAGCTGAGGACAAGAATTATTCCTAATGCTCCAATCCAAAATCTAAAATCTAAAATTTTATGAATGACCAAAACCTAACACCACAAACAGATACTAAAGAACAGATGCCAACGAGTCCGTTACGCTGTTTTACTGGGGCTGTGGTTTCGGGAGGAATGGGATTTGCAGCGTATTCTCTGATGATTGCGATCGCTACCAATTTTGCTAGTAAACCGATCCATTCAATTAATCCCTTGGTGGTGAAGATTTCTTCTGCTGTTCGGACTTTGGTTGTTGGTGTAGTTGCTTTAGGAAGCGGGATATTTGGTATAGTAGCAATTGGATTGTTGGCTTTGGGAGTGCAATTATTAGTGCAGCAATTGACTAAGCAAAAAAGTAGTGAAAACTAGTAATTTGCTTTTAATCAGCAACCTAAAGGCACAAGTTTTTCTAACGCACCACGATTTTTGATGAATTGTAATGTCGCACTTTTAGAAGGCTGAAGAACTTGTTGCTGTTTTCTCCAAGTTTTGGGAGAAAGCCCGTGGTGTTGACGAAATTGCCGAGAAAAATGACAGGTATTTTGATAACCGAGTGCAATAGCAATCTGGTCGATTGTCTGATTAGTATTTTTGAGTAAAGGACGTGCTGCTGCCATCCGACGCTTGACAATCCAACCGTTCACAGTTTCCCCTGTTTGTTTTGCTACTCGGTTAGTCAAGTAAGCAGGCGAATAACCAACCGCAAGAGCCACATCAGATAAAGTAATTCCTTGGCGATAATTAGCTTCAATAAAGTCGAAAACTGCTTTTAGTTGGGGAACAGATGGAAAAATGGACTCAGAGTTAAACGATGCAGGTATTGGTTGGGCGACTTGATTAGAGTTAGTAGCGTACCAGTACCTTAATAAAGCTTGCTTTTCTAATCTAACAGCGATCGCTCTGAGCAAATCCTCTATAGTAGAGGGTTTAGTAAGATAATCATCTGCACCCAACTCCATACCTTTGCGAACATCTGTTTGTGTGTTACTACCAGTCAAAAAAATAAAAGGAATAATTGCGGTGTCAGGATCTTGACGGAGCGTAGTCAAAACACTGTAACCGTCCATATCTGGCATTTGAATATCGCAAATAACCAAGTCGGGTAAATGCTTTTGTGCTTGCTCGATACCAGCTAGTCCATCTTCAGCACCTATGGTGTCAAAACCTTGAGCTTCAAGAACCTCTAAGAAGAGATTGCGGGTAATAGCATCATCTTCAATTATGAGAATTTTCTTCGACGATTCGTGTATCATTTTTCCATCACTAGGATTTTTGTGGCAGGGAATGATGATCAACTTTTGTGCCGAGTGCTCTGTAAAAAACCTATGGCAAATTCTCAACTCAACTTCTGGCTGTAGTACCAGTTGAGAGTTAGATTGAACTAACTTAAATAGTCACCAGAATCGATATCTCTTGTCACTCGCGTAAATAAGTCGGCACTATAGCCGTTAATAAGTTGCTAATCACAACTTCCTAAAATTCTGATGGCACTCTTGGCTAGTTCTAAATAATTGGAATTAAAAAGGATCAGAAATTATTTATGATTTTAAATATAATTTTAGCAATAAAAGGTGATTTTTTTTATATTGATAATATAAAGAAATTATTTGTAAGTAGTTAAGCATAGATGATATATAAATATTTTTTATCACATTTATCTAGAAAAACGGAGTACGAAAATTACTGCCTATAATAAATATATTGTTGGACTACATTGATATAAAATTATTAATTATTGTCATTTCAATAACTATTATAATTAATAAAATTTAATTATTTAATATAGTCAATAACCATAATATTAAAAGATACATTTTCTTGATTTTTTTAACTAGATATAACAGTAAGACTTAGTGGTTAACGACTTTGACTTATGCATAGCAGTATACATAACTGATTTAAACTCAGCGATCAGCCTTATATACTTTTGAGACATGTTTAGCTCCGAGGAATATTTGGCATATCTATATAACCATTTCTCAAAGTTATGTGCCAAAACGTAATAAATAAGGCAAAAATCCATACTAATTTTGATTTTAGCTAATCATTTGCAACTATTAGGACATCAAGATAAAATTCATAAGTGAAATTTTTGTTACACAATAAAATTATTTTGTCAATTCTAATTTAGATGCATTTTCCTAAGAGTTATAGATTTAATAAGTAAATTATTGTTCATCAATGTAACTGCTCTTAAATTTGCTCTCTTAGGCATCTAACAACATCATAATATAGCTTGTCATCTGTCACAAGGAATACATTTTTTTGATTAATTATATGCGTATGGCTTATAAATATTCCAAAAGGAATAGAAAACACCAAGTAATTCTGTATTAATTAATACGATTTACGTAGGATTAAGGGTACTTTTACTTTGTGAAAGGTCTAATTGGAGCACACCACAGGAAATATCCAATAAAGCACGTTTCATTACCAATGTTCCTTTTCCAAAGTTCAAGTTGGTTTTACACTAATAAAAATAAATAAGATTTCAAAAGCGAAAAAATAGACATATCTATCAAAAAATCGTTCATATACTCCTTTGCCAAAGATTGAGTAAGCTTAACGAAGAAGCTGCTTCTGCAATACGGTTCATTTGTAAGAGCGGGTTTAACAAGATATTTTTGATGCTGGTTAGACCCGCCCCTACTTTTAATATGAATTTACAATAGTTCTTAACTTTATCTAAGTTTACCAATCACAATCTTGTTTTTAATAGATCCAATTTAGCAAACTAGGGAAACCCTGTCAGATACAAACCAGTTTTAATTTACATAAAAGAGCGCATGTTATGACTCAAAACATCACTGGTTATCCAACACAAATGGGTAGAAAAATCAATAATGAACAAATTGAGCAAATCCTCAAAGCGATTATTGCTGGCAAATATTCCTGGGCATGTGTTTTAATTCTACGGTTTGCTGGTTACAATCCCATAGATTACATACCATACCGCACCTACATTCGACTACTCAAAAATAACTGCTTAGTTGAAAGTTCAAAACCAAACCAAATTGATAGTGAGCATGTAGAAGGGTTAAACCTAAAATCAACCTGGCTTAATCTCTGAAAATAGGTATAAATGAATGTCAGCAATTGAGGCTATTTAAAAGAAATTGATTACAAAATTCCATTAGGAAAGGATGAAGGTTTAAAGCTTTAAACATCCCGTTATTCACGGCTTCCTATTTGTTAAAGGCGTTTTCATATAGGCCTATTGAAAGGAATGTCTGTAGGGTAGCTTGAAATTTTATAATCCATACTTTTTTGGTCACCCATCCTTAGCATATGACTTACCCAGTTACTACTCCTAATACTCATTTGCAACCCACTCTTAAAGAGATTGTATGGCAGAAAAAGCATGAAGTCGCACAAATCCAGCAAGAGATGTCTTTGGCTTCTTTACAACGTCAGTTAACTGCTGCACCAACCGTCCGAGATTTTCTCTCCGCTTTGCAACAGAGTCATTACCGACCTTGCATCATTGCAGAGGTAAAGAAAGCATCTTTAATTGACGGAATTATTAAAGCAGACTTTGACCCAGTAGCGATCGCTAAAGCTTATGAGCGTGGTGGTGCAACTTGTATCTCTGTCTTCACAGATCATAAGTTCTTTCATGGCAGCTTTGAGAGTTTACGCACCATTCGCTACCGGGTAGCATTGCCCCTACTGTGCAAAGAGTTCATTTTAGACCCCTGCCAAATTTATTTAGCACGAGCAGCAGGCGCAGATGCAGTGTTACTGATTGCTGCAATTCTCTCAGATAAGGAACTGCAAAACTTTTTACGAGTGATTCACTATTTGGGAATGAATGCTTTGGTAGAAGTCCATAATTTAGCAGAACTAGATCGGGTGCTAAAACTTGATGATGTGCGCTTAATTGGAATCAACAACCAAAGTCTCGAAAATTTTAGCGTCAATATTGGCACAACTGGGCAACTACTGGCGGCTAGGCGATCGCAACTACAAAGTCTGGGCATTATCGTCGTCAGTGAGTCTGGCTTATATACACCTACTGATTTATCTCTTGTCGCTCAAGCTGGTACACATGCCGTTATACTTGGCGAGTCTTTAGTTAAACAAGAAGATGTGCAGCAGAGTGTGCGTAATCTGCTCAAACCTACAGCTATTTTCAGATAAATAGACCACATTGATTAAATCAAGGGTCGGTATATCTTCGTTTGCCTCACCCTTGTTTCTTTTGGTCAAGCTTTTTGGGATGGGCGTAGACGCAGAGTGGCTTGTTGTCAGAACATTGCTTCTTGAATAGCAGATGTTGTAATTTCGGTGTATAGTGTAACCCTCGACTTTAACAGATTTTGGGTTGACACTTTATAGACTGGCTCAAAATTCACAAATTTATGCGGAATTAATACCAGCGACACTGAAATTGATAGCAGCAACATCATTCTATAAGCAAAATTTATGACCACAGCCAAGAGATATTTTTTACCCCTTATTTTTGTGACAATGGTTGTCAGCCTCAGCAGTTGTAATTCTAATCCCACTGCTCGTAATATTGACAGCGAAACACCATCCCCTACCACAACACCGACGAATAACGCATCGGCTCCGACTCCCAGCCAAATTCCTAGCGTAGCTCAGTTGAGAGAAAAATCTCCTAATCAAGAATCTTCTAAGGAAAATACGCCTTCTTCATCAGCACCTAAGGCTGTCACTAGTAAAACTACTAACGTCACACTGTACACTAGCGATACTCAATGCCAAGAATTTATTTCAGAAAAAGTTTCAGTACCAGCCGAAGAACCAGTGACAAATGTAGTGAGTAAAATCTTAGAAAAACGAGATACAAGCGACTTTAGCTTGTCTGGATATCGTGTCAACATCAAAAATGGCATTGCTACAGTTGATTTGCGAATATCTCCTGATTCAAAACGGCAAATAGCTTCTCTTTCTAGTTGTGAACAGTTTGCTCTGTTTGGCAGTCTCCGCAAAACCCTAACGAGTAATGCCCAATGGAATATTAAAGAGGTTCGTTTCACCGAGCGAGGTGAGAACATTGTTCTTTAGTTAAATATGGTAAGTGTCGTCATTAACTAGCTAAAAAGATTTCCCAATTTGAACAACCACATGATTTATGCATCAGCAGTTATTAAAACAGTGCATTTTCTAGGCAATTGAAAACATCTGTAAATAGTGGTAGGATTCATTTTAGCTGCAAGTTTGATGACAGCAATTCGCGGGTGTAATTCAGTGGTAGAATGTCACCTTCCCATGGTGAACGTCGTGGGTTCGAGTCCCATCGCCCGCTTTTGTACTGTAGAGTTCTAAGCCCTCGCTAATAAATGACGGCTAATGGTAAAAAACAATTAGCGATTCGCAATTAGCACTATGGCAAATTTTCTCCAACCGCCAAGATTACGTATTGGTGAAGACACCGAAGAAGAACGACGCGCTACTTGGCTAGAACTTTTTTATGATTTGGTTTTTGTAGTTGCAGTTTCTCAACTGGCCCACAATCTCAACGAGGATATCTCTCTATCAGGATGGTTTGGGTTTATAGTTCTATTTATACCAGTTTGGTGGTCATGGATTGGCACTACATTCTATGCCAATCGCTTTGATAGCGATGATGTGGGACATCGGCTGCTGATTGGTATACAAATGCTGACAGCAGCAGCAATGGCTATTAATATCCACCACGGTTTGAGTGAGAGTTCCCCCGGTTTTGCCATTTCCTATGCTCTCGGTCGAGTGGTGCTGGTAATCGAATACGTTCGTGCTGGAAGACATATCTCTTCAGCGCGTCCTTTGACCACTCGCTACGCTATTGGTTTTGCGATCGCAGCTTTCTTTTGGTTAATATCAGCATTAGTACCCATTCCTTGGCGATTCGGATTTTGGACACTGGGAATCATTATTGACTTTGCTACACTGTTAACAGGACGTAAGTTTCAGATCGGGTTACTTCCCCACGCCTCTCACTTACCAGAACGTTTCGGGCTATTTACCATTATTGTTTTGGGTGAAGCAATCATTGCAGTGGTCAATGGTGTTTCTGAGCAAAAATGGGATGTTTTAACCGCGATTTCTGCTATATTCGGTCTAATTATCGCCTTTAGCTGGTGGTGGGTATATTTTGATAACCTGGGTGGTAAACCTATTGAGATGGCGCGAACACATGGAAAAGTTGGTGTTGTCAATCTCTGGCTCTACACCCATTTACCGCTGGTGATTGGGATTGCTGCTGCTGGAGTCGGTGTAGAACAAATCTTGTTGAGTAAGCCAGCTTTAGCACTACCCGATTCTCAGCGATGGCTCATGTGTGGTTCCGTAGCATTATGCTCTCTAGCTGTCAGTATTCTTCACAGATTTGGAGTGATCCGTTATTGCAAAATTCGTTCCCAGTATAGACTTGGGGGTGCAGTTGTGCTGCTAGCGATCGCTATTTTTGGCAGAGGTTTGTTACCTGTTGCAGTCATTGCCCTTGTAGCTATAGTTTCTGCGGTTCAAGTCGTTCAAGATTTATATCAGAGTCGTCCCACTACCCGCTTGGTTGACCCAGAAATCTAACTCCTGGCGTAATTTATTTCATACCCTCTTTTGGGTCTAGGGGCGCACAGCTAGCTGTGCGCCCCTAAAAAGTATCTACACAATTAAAATCTGAAGCATTCCTGGAAACACATCTATCCTATGGAGTACTTTTTAACAAAATAAATAAATATTTATATAGTTATTTAAAGATTATGTAATCTCAGTATTCAAACCCGGCGCTGTAAAGCTGAGAACTCAACGCATTATCGTCTATCGGATGTAGCAGAACCAAAGGAGGAATGTCAGGGTTATGAGATGTACCTTTGGGTAGTGAAGTCAAGCAGGTGAAATATTTATTAATATTATTAATAGTAAGTGTAAATTCAGCGTCAGGAGTCCAAAAAAATTCCTAATGACAGGTATTTTGCATCAATCACCAGATTCTTCACTAACGGAGCAGAAGATCATGAACGACCAAGAACCATCAGACTCTAAAGAGTTCGTCGGAAATCTCAAGAATGGGATTTGGCTATTTGGCCTGTCATCCTGGGTATTTGGCATTACCGATCGCAGTATTGCTTCATTTGCAGATGGTTATCTATCTGCTTTGGACTTGACGCAACTCTTCACAGCGGCTACGTTCTTTGTGGCGTGGCTATTTTTGAAACCGACATCCAGAGTTTAGAATCGGCGACTGGTTGAGCATCCAGTCATTCTTCACGCTAGTCTTGTAAAGATTCAGAAAGTTATCTATTTGATCGCTGTAAGGGGTGTGCCACAGAATGCATAGATTCTTTTGTCTTAATCACAATCAGGGTAATTCGTAAAATCTCCGAATTACCTCGATTTCTAGGCTTTTTCCTTTCCCTTTAACCCTTAACCGACAAGTATTGAGTCGTGTATCTAGAAAAATTTTTCTAATTTTCCGGAATTGATTATGGTCAGATGGTAGTCTCTATCAGACTACCGATTTATACTGAAACTCTATAACGAAACCTTCGGGGTATATAACCCCATTTATGATTAAAAGCCCGGTCTTCATGGCCGGGCTTTTGACAAGGAATAAAAAAAATTGGGGTAACTCTGGAAAATCTCAGAATTACCCCGAATTTCAAAAGTTAGGAGTTAGAAATTGTTTTTAACTCATCACTTCTCATTAAATTAGGCAAACGCAGCGGTTGTCACATCGTTATTAGACAGAATTTCTTGCAACTCTTCAGCGTCTACTGTTTCTTTGTCAACCAGCATTTGTGCTATCTGATCTAAAATGTGGCGGTTACCCACTAACACTTCTTTAGCGCGTGTATAGGCAACATCTACAAGTTTACGAACTTCTTCATCAATAGCGGCGGCGGTTTCTTCAGAAAAATCGCGCTCTGACATGATATCTCTTCCGAGGAACATGTTACCTTGTTGACGACCAAGGGCGACAGGGCCCAAGCGATCGCTCATTCCAAACCGGGTAATCATCTGACGGGCAACCCGTGCTACTTGTTGTAAGTCGTTGGAAGCACCAGTGGTAACTTCTTCTTCACCAAAGATTAATTCTTCAGCAATCCGACCACCCAAAGCTACAGCCATCTGATTTTCTAGATAAGCGCGGCTGTATAAACCAGTGTCCATCCGGTCTTCGCTGGGGGTAAACCAAGTTAAACCACCTGCGCGACCGCGAGGGATAATGCTAATTTTTTGTACTGGGTCATAGTCGGGCATTAAAGCACCAACCAAGGCGTGACCAGCTTCGTGATAAGCAACCAAGGTTTTGCGCTTTTCGCTCATTACCCGGTCTTTCTTCTCTGGCCCAGCTAATACGCGATCAATTGCGTCGTTGATTTCATCCATCGAAATCTCAGTCAAATTCCGGCGTGCTGCCAGAATTGCGGCTTCATTCAACAGGTTGGATAAATCTGCGCCAGTAAATCCAGGTGTACGACGGGCAATTTTATCCAAGTCCACATCTTTCGCCAAGGTTTTGCCACGGGCGTGAACCTTGAGAATTTCGCTGCGTCCGGCATAGTCGGGACGGTCTACTACAACTTGACGGTCAAAGCGACCAGGACGTAATAGGGCTGCATCTAGGACATCAGGACGGTTGGTAGCGGCAATAATGATGATGCCAGTATTACCTTCAAAGCCATCCATTTCTGTAAGCAACTGGTTGAGGGTTTGTTCCCGCTCATCGTTACCACCACCTAAACCTGCACCCCGTTGACGACCTACGGCGTCAATTTCATCGATGAAGACGATACAAGGAGCATTAGTCTTAGCTTGTTCAAATAAATCGCGGACGCGGGATGCACCCACACCTACGAACATTTCCACAAATTCCGAACCGGAGATCGAGAAGAACGGTACACCTGCTTCACCAGCTACGGCACGAGCTAGGAGGGTTTTACCTGTACCAGGAGGGCCAACTAACAGCACACCTTTAGGAATTTTTGCACCAACAGCGGTAAAGCGATCGGCGTTTTTCAAAAAGTCTACGACTTCGTTTAATTCCAACTTGGCTTGGTCAATACCAGCGACATCACTAAATGTCACCTGAGTTTGTGGTTCCATTTGCACTCTGGCTTTGGATTTGCCAAAGTTCATCGCTTGGCTGCCTGGGCCACTTTGAGCGCGACGTAGCAAGAAGAATAAGCCAACCAAAAGTAATACAGGGAAAAATAAGCTGCTTAGTGCCTTAAACCAAAATCCTTCATCGGTTTGGGGCAAAACAGAAATATCAACGCCTTTAGAAGTCAGAGTATTAATCAGGTCTGGATCGTTGACTAAGGTAACAATCCGTTTCGCTGGGTCATATTTGGGTGTAACCAGTGCTGTAGAGCGATCTGCACTCAAACTGACTTTTTCTACTCTGCCTTGCTGAACTTCTTGAATAAAGCGACTGTATCGCCATGTCTCTCTGCTTTGGGGTTGTTTGTCAAAAAATGCTGTTCCCAGCGCAATTACGACAATAAACAGCAGCGCGTACAGCCCTGCATTTCTCCATCTTTTATTCACTAAGGTCTATCCTCCGGTATTTTTCGCGCGATCGCCTTGCGTCTCTGATCGCAAAGGTGATTATTAAGAATTATGTTAACTTATCTTAAGATATAACAAATTTGGCGTGAGTGTCATACTTAAAAAAGCCCCTTTATTAGCTGAAAACTCTGATGGTAGGGATTATATTGTAGCGACCCTGAAGGCTGATTAACGGTATGAATGGGAATAATTTCTACCACACTATTAGTGTAGGCGATCGCTTCAAATCTCTGGACTAACTCTACGCTCCAAGTTTCTTCCCGTACCTGCTGCTGCTGGTTTTGCAGCCAGTTTACAAGTTGCGATCGCATAATTCCCGGCAAAATTCCTGCCTTTATTGGCGGCGTGTACCAACTGCGATCGCACCATCCCCAAAGGTTGCCTGTACTGGTTTCTAGCCAATTTCCTTGGGCATCGACTAGTATTGCTTCTTGACCATCTAAGCTAGTTTTTGCTAACCAAGCACTCAAATAGTTTCCAGTTTTATGAGAGGGGAGAGAGCGAGAAAATTCTGAACTAGCAACGGCGCAGATAACACCATTTTTTTGTTTTTCTGTCAAATTTTGTGGTAGGAATCTGCCAGTTATCCATTCCCGTCCATCGGGAAAAAGGGTAATTCTGAGAACGGGGAAGTGTGCAAGGAGGATTTCGGCACCTTGACGCACACGGTTCCAGTCTGGTTGATGCCACCCAAAAGTTTGTAGTGAGAAAAGTAAGCGATCGCAATGTGCTTGCCAATTAGTTAAATGATTATCCAGCGAGTTCTGATAAACCCGCAATGTTGTAAAAACAGTTGCCCCATAAAGTAAACCTGGATCGTTAATGTTTAATTCTAGGGTTTGAGAGTGAATTAATTGACCGTTATACCAAAAAATGTTTTTCGTCACAATTAGATTACTTGTCGCTACAATTCCATTGAAAAGTGATGACTTGTAATACTCATACGCTGCGTGAGATAAAATCTATGAGCGGCAAATCGCTGAACACCAGAATCAAGACTCAGGTGTTTACAGTCATGATTTCTTGCATATTCAATGAGCCACTGAAATAACTGTTGACCATAGCTGTGTGATCGTTTAAACTCATCAACAACTAAATCATCAATGTATAAGAACTTGCCCGATGCTAAACACGTAGAAATGCGAAATCCTGTCACTGCAACAGCTTGCTTTTCAACTTCCAAGAATGCAAGTTTATATCCTTCTTTCATTTGATATTGAACTTGTTCTACAAACTTAACCTGATCAAGGTGAGGGCGCAACTGCGAAATAACAGGAAAACACCCTAATATTTGAAAGTTAGATTCTGCCAATTGTATTGACATTAGTATTACCTAATCAATCATGCGGGAGAAATTTTGAATTGATTGCGTTATGACTAATAATTTAATCTTTTGGTGGGAATACAATTTTATTAGTACCTTCAGGAGTTGTAATTACTTTTCCTCCCAAAGCTTCGATTTCTTTAATTGCTCGTTTCTGAGTTCTCTCATCAACTTGATTATTTAAGACCATTGACCAAGTAGAAATTTGGGCATATTTACTGTTAGGATTTCGACTCAAAAATTCCGCAGTTTTTTGGGAAGTAGTAGCTATAAGCTGACTCTCTTCATCAGAAAATTTACTAGCCCAGTGTGCCGCCATTGCAAAAGATTGTTGGGCAGCTTGAGCATTGCCTAAAAATAATAACTCATCAATTCCTTTGTAACGCCAGATGTAATAAGACTTTTCGGGAACTGAGGGAGATAGTGATTTTAAGCCTTTCTCTGATATTGCGATCGCACGTTCTGGCATGGCAGCATATAATGAAGTACTGATAGAAAGACTCCGATAGGCTGCTAAAAATCGCGGATCACGTTCTAGAATCACTTCAAAATATTCTGGACTTAAACTGTAACCTGTTTTATCCCGAACTTCATCGTCCCCGAAATATTGTAAAAAATTGAGATACACCAAATCTGCAACGAAGTTATCATAACCAAAACTAGGCATTTTTTGGAGAAAATTAAGACGGATATTTTCAGATTTTATTTCTTTCTCTAGAGTTTCTAAAGAGGCAGATTGTTTGCTACTTATTAGTTTTTGCAATTGGGGAAATTGAATCAATCCCACTCCTAATATACATACACAAGCTATTAAAGGTGTAGTAAAAAATTGACGATATAGCAACATATTTTTCTGTCTTTATCAGCATAGTCATAATTATTATATACACAGAGCTATGGGAAAGTTTTGTTAGCACTTGCGCCTCTAAGCTTTGATAGGCAAAATATCGAACAGGTTGACTAAAATAAATTCATGGCAATGGTAGTATTAAATTATACTTTAAGTTTGTCTCGACTCGATATATACCCTAGATTCATTTGTCTAAAAATTGTAATGAGACGCTCAAGAGCTAGTTAAATAATTTTTTCAGAATCACGTCACTAGTAGGACAACGGTAAAACCTCTTTCACAGTGCTGAACTCACTGCAAAGCAGTGGCTCCAAAATCTGAAAATGGTATTATTCTTTTTCTAAAATAAATTTGGCTTTAGGAAAGCATAACTTTTTTTAGGAAAAAGCTCTTAAAATATTAAGTTTTTTTGACTTTAGTTACTTTTTTTTAGTAAAATCCTTGAAAGTTTTGACATAGCCTAAAATTGTATTTTGTTTATATTTAAATCTGTAACCTCTAGAATATCATGCTGAATAATACTGTTGATGAAAACACAGAAAGTAATGGTCAAGCTAGCGAGAATGGGGAAAGAAATAGTCAATGGAGCAAACCAAGTAGTGAATTTAAAAGAAAAGTTAAAAAACTGAATACTAAAGGAGAAGGATTCAATATTGATGACATTATTGATGCCATTCAAACAGCAATAGTTGAAGTTGTTGAGCTAGAAATTACCACTTGGGTTCCAGAGTCATCTACTCAAATTGAAGAAATACAAGGGCAACAAATTGCTCAACCAGGGAATCGAATGCACACCATAATAAACCTAATTGATGGTGATATTAATAATGAAGTTGGTAGTCAATTTGTTGGTAGTGGTTCATATACAGAACTTCGCGAATTTCATTTAAGTCAAATAAAAGAAAGTCGAGAAATTATGCAAAAAAATATAGAAAGTTTGCAAAAGTTGTATGGATTTTTTATAGAAATTATGAAATCTCGTAAAACTTCACAACAATCGCCATCCCGACCATAGTAAACGTTATTTATTAATAAATAATCACCCTAAAATACCTACAGCATCGGAACTTGTCCAAATCTGTAGGTTAATTTGCTTTAGAAAAATCAAGGAAATTGTTATTATGTCCAACCAAATTCAAGAACAAGCCAGAGATCTTTTAGGGAAAATAGTTTCATCTGTACATGGATTAGTCGATGATATTACAGCTTTAGAAGTCAATACAATGGTTGTCGAGCAAATTACTGGCGCAAAGTTTAATGCTTGGCAAGCCTATGAAGAGATTTATTCAATAAAAGATAAAGACTACTTTCATGTTAAAGGAATTCCAAATCCAGAGATTTTACCAGAACCAGAAAAAACTCAAGCCTATGAATTACAAAAACTTTATAAAAGTCTATTTTCGCAGCTAGAAAAAGAATATTTTTACATTCTCCTTGAAAAAAGTACTGAGACTAGTGATCCAGATCCTAGGATAGTACGATATCAGGAGCGTCTTAAATATGAATTGGAAAATGATCCAAATATTCTTCCAGAAGATCCGGTGTACATAAAGCTAGCTCGACCAATATTGCCTGCTCCAACTCCTGTTGCAGATGAAGAAGATCATCAAAACAATTTGCGGCAAAGGTGGAAAGAGATTGAACAGCTTTTGAATAATGGTAAATTCATTCGTACTCTACGGAAAATGTCTGAACTTAAAGCTGCACTCGATGGTGGTCATATTAACAGCGTAGATATTGATATTATTTATGCTCAAACTGTTATGCAGTTAGATGGAGATATTATCAGCCGTTACCATAAAAAGCTATTTCAATTACCTGAAGGGGATAGAGATTTAATCTTAAAAATACATAATGAAGGGATAGTTGCTGGAGAAAAACAGTGGCGTGGAACGCTAGAGTTTCTGATTGGTATTATACAAAATATCGCAAAATTATCCCAACAATGAACGCTTATAAAACACACATAAATAATGAAGATGATGTTCAACTCTCTGTCTTTGTGCAAATACCTCAAGGCGCTCCTATTGAACTTGAAATTAAGGTTGAGCCAGGACAGTATACTTTTTATCTAAATAGGGCAGTTTTAAAACAAATTGAGGAAGCGCGAAAAATAGGTTGCTCTCTGTACATTCCACCAAAATTATTAGCTTACATTTGGTACTACAACTGCTTTAGCGATAATATTTGCTTTAGCAAAAATACTGTGCAATCCAAGAAATTAGTTATTAATAAAAAAATCTTTAAAATTTTTGACGATACTTTTATAGTAAGTTTTATCAAATTATTCTGGAATAAATCATTACAAAATAAATCGGCGTTACAGTACGGAGTTACTTTTAATTTTTATTATCAAGAAGACACATCAGACCTATATTTTTGGAAAGAGCAAGATATTGTTTTACAAAGTAATGTCTTGTTTTATGGCGATATAATTCACAAAATCAAGAGTGACTTTATCCAAAATCCTGAGTGTTTAAATATTGTTTATGTATATTATTGGCTTATTGAACAAATACTAAGCTATCTTCGGACTAAATTAAATCTATTTGCTTGGGAGCTAGCTTCAGTGTTCCCTGCTGCTTTTTTCGCTTGGAAATTACACTTAGCACAATCACTTACACTTTCATTATCAATACTTGCTGGACTAGTAACATCTTTTGTATTTGCGACTATTCGCTATTGGCTTGTTAATCAACTTCCGAGATGGACTTCTATCAGTTCCCAATCTCGAAATTGGCTGGCGTGGGGACTAACTTGTATAACTTCTAGTATTTTTCTTTTTACTCCCACTGATTTCTTATTTTTGCTATTTTTGTCACTAATCGGGCCGCTTTTAAAATGGGTTTTTAGTATTATAGTGGGGCAAATCGGTAAAGGTTTTATGCGTTGGTTACTAGGTTGAAAATCGGGTATGGGGCATTTAAAAAGAGATTCTTTCGTGAAAAAATCAGGGGTATAGGGTAACTGGATATTCAAAAATGTTACCCAGATTAATCAGACTTGCTAATTACGAATTACATATCACGAACTTTTTTCAAAAGTTGCCAACACTGTTGAGCGATCGCCCAATCCTCTTGAGTATGAATAACCAATACCCGTACAGCTGAATCGGATGTAGCAATATCTTCATCCACAGGCTGCTGTTGATTTTTCTCAAGGTCAAGTTTTAATCCCAAAAATCCAAAGGCTTCACAGGCGGCTTGGCGAATTTCCGCAGAGTGTTCACCCACACCGGCTGTAAACACTAAAGCATCTAATCCGCCCAAACTGGTAAGCATTGCACCGATACCAGAACGCAAGCGATGTACGTAGATATCCCAAGCCAGTTGAGCGCGGGAGTTACCTTGAGCGATCGCTTCTCTCACTTCACGCATATCGCTAGAGACACCCGAAATTCCCTTTAACCCAGAGGTTTTATTTAAGATATCATCCAATTTTTCGATGGAGTAATTACCGTACCGTAACAGGTAAATTAAAATCCCCGGATCAACTGAACCAGAACGACTACCCATCATTAATCCTTCTACGGGTGTGAATCCCATAGTGGTATCAATACTGCGACCATTTTTAATCGCCGCTAAAGAACAACCGTTGCCCAGATGGCAGGTAATTAACCGCTCAGGTGGAACATCTTGACCAAGAATTTGGGCAGCACGTTGAGAACAGTATTGGTGACTGATACCATGAAACCCATAGCGACGAATACCTTGCTCTACCCACTGATATGGGCCGGGATAGATTGCGGCTGCATCGGGTAGAGTGGCATGAAATCCGGTATCAAACACTGCTATTTGAGTGACATTTCCTAAGATGTTTTCAATTGCTTCTATTCCTTCCACCGCGACTGGATTATGTGCTGGTGCAAGGTTAGACAAACCAGCGATCGCCTTTTTAATATCCTCCGTAATTACCACACTATCTTGATAATCCTGTCCACCATGTACTACCCGATGCCCCACCACATTGATTTCTGATAACTGATCAATTACCTTGGTAGCACCATGACTAAGTGTATTGAGCATATAGGTGAGGTCTGCCTGTCGGGAGTCACCAGAGATTGATTCTTGCAGCTTTGCACCCGTAGCAGTTTTCACCTCAATTTCTGCCACACTCTGATCTTGAGTCCAGTTGATTTGCCCTTCCCAAAGGGGTTGAAGTGCTTGGGTGGGGAAAGCTTTATCTGCAATTTCATACAGACAACTCTTTTCGCTGCTCGATCCGGCATTCAGCACCAATATTTTCATATAACAACATAAAAACATGATCTTTTTTGATCATGTCACTAAGTTTGGCCCCATGCTTAGTTTTCTTAACCAGGACTTACGCAAACAATAGCCGAAAAAAATGATTTTCAGGTAGGGGCAATTCATGAATTGCCCCTACGGCGTATAGTTTTACATAAGTTTTATTAAAGATGGATAAAGGTTTTAAGAGTGTGCAAGAAAAGAAACACCCTAGTTAAATCGTTATACTAACTGTGGGAGGCTGTTTATTTATCCAGCCAAATTCCATAGTTGTGTTTTTTATAGCTTGCTGCACTATGTCATTCTTCAAAACCCCGCTGATTGGTTTAAAAGCTGACTCATTTCGTCATCCATTAGACCTGGAAGCTACCAGAGCGCTCAAGCAGATACCAGGCATAGATATGTTGGTGCGAAATTGGCTTGGGCCAATGGCAGAGCAGGTTTTCTATGTGGAAAATATTGCCTCCAGTGTTTTGGTGGGTGAAAAGCAACTGCCCGATTTACATAAGTTGTTGTTAGACGCTTGTAAAATCCTGGATATAGATCCTCCCCAGTTGTATGTCAGGCAACATCCGGCTCCCAACGCCTATACTTTTGCTGTGCGGGGTAAGCAGCCCTTTGTTGTGCTACACACTTCCCTGATTGATATGCTTACACCAGAAGAAATACAGGCAGTAATTGCCCACGAGTTGGGGCATCTCAAGTGTGATCATAGTGTTTACTTGACTCCTGTAAATTTACTGATATTAGCTGCGGCGATTGTGCCCAATGTTGGAACCTTTGTTGCCCAAGCCATACAGGCGCAACTTTTAGAATGGGTACGCTGTGCTGAGTTTACCTGCGATCGCGCCGCATTACTAGCAACCCAAGATCCCAAAGTTGTTATGTCTGTGTTAATGAAGTTGGCAGGGGGTTCTCCAACCTTAGCACCGCAACTGAATCTTGATGCCTTTGTTGCCCAAGCCCGCGCTTACGATGATATTAGCAAGACAGAACTGGGGGAAATGGTCAAAGCTGCTCGTACAGCCCAATTAACACATCCAGTGCCAGTGCTACGGGCGCGAGAAATTGATCGCTGGGCTAGCAGCACAGAATATCAAACTCTGTTGCAAAGTCACGGACTGAAGTCTACTAATAATGAAGTTGCACCCAAAGGTGGGTGGCGCAATTGGTAGAGTTAATAATCACGATCCTCCTCACACCATAGGATTACAAGTCTAGCCATTAGAAATCGCAGCTGATAAATTATTTTGCCGCAATACACTAATTATGATTGTGAAAAATTAATCATTGAATTTGAAGGAAAGCGATGTCTACGACGGCTACGCCTACGCACCATCATCTGCCAGATACAACGAACAAGCAAAGCTTGATCACGAAAATCATGATTTTGTTGACGGCAGCTTATATAGTTACCTGTGATCGCCTGTATGATTTTATGATCGTAGTCCGTCGCTTAAGAGTCTGCGGTAGTGTAGGCGTAGCCCGTCATAGACATCACTCAATCATCACCAATACTATAAATACTTCTGCAACAATAACCCTAACTTTTCCTTAGTCGCCGCTGGTGCTTTATCCAACTGAGTCAAAATCGCATACTGCAACGCCGAATGCGCCTCACTAGTTGGTGGATTTTCACTCAAGCGCCGCACAGTTTCTTGAATCACCTTTTGAGCATTCACAGCATTCCGCAGCAAATTACCAATCACCAATTCCACCGTCACACTGTCATGGTCTGGATGCCAACAATCATAATCTGTCACCAGCGCTAAAGTTGCATAAGCAATTTCCGCTTCCCTTGCCAACTTCGCCTCTGGTAAATTCGTCATGCCAATGATTGTTGCATCCCAACTGCGGTAAAGATTCGATTCTGCCTTAGTGGAAAAAGCCGGCCCTTCCATGCACACATAAGTACCGCCGCGATGGAGAGTAACTTCTGGTAAATTGAGAGATGCGATCGCATCTGCCAACACAACAGCTAAATTCTTACAAATCGGATCACCAAAGGCAATGTGAGCAACAATTCCCTCACCAAAAAAAGTTGAAATTCGATTTTTCGTCCGATCAATAAACTGATCTGGCACCACCATATCCAGTGGTTTCGCCTCTGCTTTCAAGGAACCCACAGCACTAGCTGAGATTAAATACTTCACACCCAATTGCTTCATCGCATAGATATTAGCGCGAAATGGTAACTCGGAAGGTAAAAGCGTGTGATTGCGACCATGACGCGCTAAAAAAGCTACTCGTGTACCATCCAAAGTCCCTAGAATCAAAGCATCAGATGGTGAACCAAAAGGAGTCTCGACTCGCACCTCTTCGACATCTTTGAGGGCATCCATTTTGTAAAGACCGCTACCACCAATAATCCCAATACTAGCTTGAGCCATGATTCTGAACCTGTTTCTTGCTAATCTGCTAAGTTATTTTATCGAAAAGGGGAGTAGTATAAAAGGCATTCAGGAGTGCTGAGTTATGTTAGCGGTAGCGGGGCATTGAGCCAGTACTGAGTCCTGATTAAGAAGTAGTACTTATGAATCTTTCCACTCAGCAATCCTGAACATAGTGTATAGTCAATGCTTAATGTATAGAAATGTTAAGTAGACGCACTCCTACGCAGATAAACAAAGCAAGCGTTATACTTTTGGGAAAAGGCTTGTTTTAACCCCTGCTTTTAACATTTTTATAAATCAATGACTCTCAATTTTCGCTTTGCGGTAGTCAGCGACTTACACCTGGCACTTCCTCACACAATCTGGGATCATCCCAGTAGATTTCATCTGGTGGAAGTAAGTATCTCAGCATTTAAAAGTGTACTAGAACATTTAACACAACTCGATTTAGATTTCTTATTGTTGCCAGGAGATTTAACTCAGCACGGCGAACCAGAGAACCACGCCTGGTTGCAACAATGTTTAGCCCAGCTACCTTTTCCCGTCTATGTTGTTCCTGGTAATCATGACGTTCCGGTGCTATCGGCTGATCAGCAATCAATTGCTTTTACGGATTTTCCCTACTATTACACGAAGTTTGGCTATGACGATCCACGACAGATTTACTACATTCGTCAATTGTTACCTGGAGTTAAGCTGATTGGACTGAATTCTAACTTATTTAATGACCAGGGTGAACAGGTGGGGTGTTTGGATGCCAAACAGCTACGGTGGTTAGAAGAGGTGCTGGCGGCATCTGGTGATGACTTAGTTTTGGTAATGGTGCATCATAATGTGGTAGAGCATTTGCCCAATCAATCGAGCCATCCACTAGCAAATCGCTACATGTTAGCAAATTCAGCAGAACTATTGCAGTTGCTAAGACGCTACGGAGTCAAGCTAGTGTTTACCGGACATTTGCATGTTCAGGATATTGCTTACTCAGATGGAGTATATGATATTACCACTGGTTCTTTAGTTAGCTATCCTCACCCTTACCGAGTGCTAGAGTTCCATCGAGATCAGCAAGGCAAAGAATGGCTGCAAATTTTATCCCATCGGGTAGAGTCTGTACCTGAATTCCCCGACTTGCAACAGTCATCGCGGCAATGGATGGGCGATCGCTCTTTCCCCTTTCTAATCAAGCTACTAACTCACTCTCCATTAAACTTACCGTTATCACAAGCAAAAGAATTAGCTCCTAGTTTACGCGACTTCTGGGCAACTATTGCCGATGGAGATGCAGTATTAGATTACCCTCATTTTCCCCCAGAAGTGCGGCGCTACATTCAAACATATAGTGCATCACAATCTAACTCAGCGATCGCTAGTGGTGGAACTTTAACTCTGATTGATAATAACACCACACTTTTGCTAGATAAGAGTTAGGAGTTAGAAGATGATTGAACACTCAGCACTCAGTACTCATCACTCAGCACTCAGCACTCAGCACTCAGCATTGTTTTGGCGACAAATTCCAAATGCTGAAGTGTAGGCGTGTAAGAAGGTTCTGCCACCAACAGGGCCAATTTCACCCCCACAGAAAAAGCCACCAACAGGAATATCGTTAAGATAGCGCCGAAATAGTTCAGAATCGAAGTTGGGTTTACCATACAGTCCTTCACCTCGCCCCAGACAGGAAAACATCAAAGCAGCCACAGCAGAGGGTTCAGATTCTCGTTGGTCTTGATAACTTTTGAGGAGTAATTCCAGGTCTTCAGCGGAGGCTTCAGCATCGCGTAGGTGGAATTGCAGCCTTTGACCGGGACGGACGCGATCGCCAATAGCGATCGCCCCAGCTGTTGGATCGACCCCAAGAATACCACGAATTAAAAAGTCTCCTTGCTGCAAAGCCAGCTTAAATTCATCCATCGCCACACCCACAAACAAAGAGTGCTGTGCTAATATCCGTTCTTGTTCGCTGAGACTCGCAATCAAATCTCGCAACACCACTAAAGGTACTTTTTCATCTAACTCCAGAATAATATTGCGATCGGCCTTTGTGACTTGCAACGGCTTGCCAATCGGTCGGCATCCTTGGGCTACAATCGTTTCCAAAACAATATTGCCAGTCAAAGCTATACCAACAGTGCCCTCACGATACAGGTTTTGGTGTTCCTCACCGCCAGTATCGTTACAAAATAGAGCAGCACGACCGCCCATACCCCCACCACTAGCCTGTCCCCCCACTATCACTGATCCTGGATAAGCGAAATCCAGCCCCTGCAACAAATCGTTTATTCCAGAGGCGAAAGAACTAGACAGCAAGATGAACTGGGGTGTCGGTGATGGTGGCACACCGATCAAATCAAGCCAAGCATTTGGTGAACTGTCTAAGTCAGGTAATTCTTCCGCAACAACATGAAAGACTTGAATATTCACTCCTGGAAGGTGTGCTAAAGTCAAGCTAATAGCTGGTTCAGCTTCCAACTCTTGGGTTTCTCCGTTAACTGTAGTCCCAATCACACCTCCACCACTACAGCCAATTAATATTGGCACAGAAAGTTTTTCCGCTAACAAAGGTAACAGTCGGGAATACTCACTCGTAAAAGCAGACGAAATGAATACCAGTCCTAGATCAGCTGGTGCTGTTAACGATGAGACAGCTCGTTCCACCACATCTGTAACAGCGGCTTCCAAAGAATGACGGGTTGATAGGGCATTTGCCCACTGCATTTGGTCTGCCATGAGTTTTGAGCTTCTTTCTCTTTTTAGGCTAGTAGGTTTTGATTTTTTATTTTGGGAAGAATTACATCTTACAAGAATTGACGCCAGCCCTTTGTCTCCTCTATCCCAAGAAGCTGGGGTTATTATTCCCTAATATAGGCATCTAAATATATTGTATGATTATTTATCTATGCTACTGATTCCACAAAATCTTAAAAAATAAAGGTAAATGCATCACAAGTGCAACATTTTGCTGTATTGGTTATAAATCAATGGGCTAAAGCACTAACTGATGATCAGCTAAATGGTTAGAATAGTTAGTAATGAAGCTAAATACTGCCATTTCTGAACTTTTTCTATACTAGTATTAACAACACACAACGAGACTAAAGCAATGACCAACATCCAAGAAACAGCAAAAGGCGACATCCAAGAGAAAATCCAAGAAGAAGTGGAACAAGCGCGTACTGTCTGTGATATTAACGGTAGCAACTCACCAGAGTGTGCTGCTGCTTGGGATGCAGTAGAAGAATTGCAAGCCGAAGCTTCCCACAAACGCCAAAGCAAGCCAAAAAATTCTCTAGAACAGTATTGTGATGACAACCCAGATGCAATTGAATGCCGGGTTTACGACGACTAGAAATTGAGGCAAGTGAATTTTGTTCCTTTGGTCAGCAAGCAACCAAGATTGACCAAAAAAGACGCGAAGAGTGGGGGATGGGGCAACGCGGAGAGTCGCCCCATCCCCCTTAATTATTTCTTGATAAAAAATTCCTTACTTTAGCTTGTAATATATTTTCTCAAAATGAAACAACAAATGAATTGCTTGTAGAGACGTACAAATGTACGCCCCGATAAACTCGCTTGTAAGTAAGTCGGTGCTAATATTTACAGCGATGTTATCCCTCTTCTGTCACTTTCCGGGAAAGTGATCGCTAGAAGCCTCATGAGGCAATCAATACAAGCTATACTATTAGAAAAAAATAGGACTTGTATTTGTTATTAGAAAATAATCGCGCAATCGCTTGTTATACAAAAGCTCTAGATTTTAGAAAAGGCAAATGTTTTCGGAGAGTGACAGAAGAGGGTTATCCCTCTTCTGTCACTTTCCGGGAAAGTGATCGCTAGAAGCCTCATGAGGCAATCAATACAAGCTATACTATTAGAAAAAAATAGGACTTGTATTTGTTATTAGAAAATAATCGCGCAATCGCTTGTTATACAAAAGCTCTAGATTTTAGAAAAGGCAAATGTTTTCGGAGAGTGACAGAAGAGGGTTATAGCGGTTCCCGACCTAGTGAGGTACGTTTTTAAAGCTATTAACCTTGGTGAGCAAGATTTGGGTGTACCTCAGTTGCCTGGGAAACGCTATAAGGAATTTAAATGTAGGATGTGTTGTTGCACAGCGCAACGCAACGTCAACAATTTAAGGTGCTTTAGTTTATGGAATAACACACCTACGGCTAATTTATATTTCTTCGTATACATTAAATTTTTCTCGCCTACTTACTTCGGATAAATTTTGTGAAATCGTAAATGACTATGGGAATCATAACTAATTAGTACAGTATTGAAGTTAACTACTGAGCTTTATGCTTTGATTAAACTATTATCAAGAAGAATTCATGCTGAATTCAAGAGTCATAATTCAGCATGAATTGGAGTCCGACTGACTCCTGAATCAAAGGGTTTTATACCCCTAACTTATTAAGCACTCTACAATCAGGTAATGGTATAAAAACCCACTTGATTAAGTCTGACTCCTGATGTCTGAATTCCTTTTATCTATTGTTTGAGAAAAACTATGGACTATAATATTTGGTTTCGCCCTTTCGTCTGGATTGATTACCGACTGGCAGTACTATTCCTGGTAATTATTCCGCTAATTCTTCTAATTTGGGCATTTGTGCAAAAAGCAGAAGGCATACAACGCTTATTGACTATATACTGGCGAGTAGCAAGCCTGGTAGCAATCACGATTTACTTAATGATTGCCCAGTATCCAGTTGGTTTTATCTCTGGCTTAATGGCTCGGATTTTGATTCCAATTTCGCTCTGGTTCTGGGTGGATCTCAATGATGAAATTGAGTATCAAACCAGTGGCTCTTTGAAATTTATTTTTACCTCTTGGCGCTGGGCTATAACTGTTTATTGTATTTTGGGTACACTAGCTTCTATCCCTTTTCTGGTTTGTGCTTTTTCTGGCAGTGTACTGAAGACTGCTTATTGTAGCGTTTGGTTCGAGGCTCCGTTGTTATTCAAAGAATATTTTCATGCTAATAGTAAGGCTGAGTTCTTAGGTTTTCTTGGCATAGTTAGTTTAGTAATTTATGTGCTTTACCTAAGCTATTTTGTTCTGATTAAGCTGGGCAAGCAGGGACGCTCGGCCACACCACAGTAACCGTCTCTGTCCGCCTTACTCCTACCTCAAAAAAATGAATTCTATTGGCAAGCGATTGGAACAATACACCGCTAAACGCCCCCAAGAAGTCTTACTTGTAACGGTGGAAATTGCCGATGAGCAAGATACAATTGCTGTTTTCAAAGGCTTTTCCAGTTCTTTGATGCGCCCTACTGCATTTGATGCAGATGTACCAGTTCTACCAGATGGGGCAAACATCCTCAACATTGACCGAGTAGCCAGTCCTTATAATCCTGAAGCACCCCGTTATATTCAACAAGGACTATCTTGGGAAGCTATGGAACCTCTATTATCAGAAGTAGGAGTCTAAGTAAGTGGTAGTCAAATGTGATTGATTGATTGCTTCACTCAAGCTTCTCGACTTAGCTAAGTTCGCTAGAAAGTGATTCAAAAGTTACATCTTCATAAGGAATTGCGATCGCTACCTTCGGTTTTGAAGCCAAGCATGAGAGTTATCTCCCATGCTTAGGTTAAAGGTTGATCGCCCTCTCCTTGTCGCTCTTTATTCCCCTCTCCTTTTGGAGTAGACATAATTTTCTTTTGCTGTTCTTGCAGCCAAGTTTCAAAAAGTTCATTCAGCAAGCGCACTTTCATAAATTCATCCAATTGTGCTGGAATAAATTTTTCCAACCGCAAAATCACAAACCATTCAGCGATGCGGGTAGGGGGCAATATCTGACCTGGTTGACTGCTAGAGAGCATTTGCACCATTACCGGATGTAGTGCATTCAGTTCAATCGGGCCTACCAAGCCGCCTGTTTGGGCTTCTGGCCCAAGTGAGTATTCCCGCGCCAAGTCAGCAAAAGAGTTTTCTTTTGCCTGAATCCGGAAGTAGAGTTCTTGGGCAATTCCCACATCCTGAGTTCGCAGTAGTGAATAAATTACTTTGTCCAGTTTTACTTTGGACTGAAAAAAGTGAGATTCCAGTTTATTACCCCAAGTGGCTTGCTTGAATTTTTCAATTTTTAGCTTACGAGTGGTAATAACTTCTAGTTGATCTGGAGTCAGCCCTTGATATGCTATCCAAGCCTGGATGTCTTCTTCATTTTTAAACTGTTTTTCAGCGTAAAACTGCTGTTTAGCTTGGGCTACTTCTTCAGGTGTACATTCTATTGCTACCTTGTCCGAGCTTGAGTTTTGCTCTATCGCCTCATCAATGATCAGTTCCCGCTGCAACTGTGGCAGCATTTGGTAACTTGCCAGTAAGGAAATCAGTTCACTCGCTGTGATTGTACGATTACCGATTTGGATCACTTCAGTCATTAGCTTTTGGGCATCTCAAGAATATCTAGTCTGTTCAAAAAGCTATACCGTAGCCCATTTTTTAGGAGCTTTTGCCTTAATTTTACCGAGTTAGGTATGCTAATCTTACTTTCCCAATAATTAAATAGTTACTTGTTAACATACTTAAAAATATACAGGTTATATGAGTTTTTATCAAAGATTCTACGCAAATACAACCAGATGT
Source organism: Nostoc edaphicum CCNP1411 (assembly GCF_014023275.1). Lineage (NCBI taxonomy): Bacteria > Bacillati > Cyanobacteriota > Cyanophyceae > Nostocales > Nostocaceae > Nostoc > Nostoc edaphicum. The sequence continues at coordinate 1,324,622 of NZ_CP054698.1, read as the reverse complement.
GAAGACAAGGACAAAAGACTAATGACAGTTCTCTCCACTACAACTTAGAAAACAAAGTTATCAGACTGAACTATGGTGCTTTGAGATAACTGTGTACTCCTAGGAGGAAGCAAGCTACGCGCAGCATCTCGCACCAGAGCGTTTGGAATTTCCATTCAAGTAGAACAAGCAAGTGGCGTGATGTGCCAAGGGCGACGCTCCTAAGTCGCTATCAAGCATCTAGAGGTCTGTTAACAGTTTTAGAGGCTTAAAAAGCAGCACATCCTATGCTGCCTTTTCACATGAGGGATTGATGTATCCTACAACCAAAAATTCTTAGGTCTACAACGACTCTAAATAGTTCAAAAGATCCGCCATTTCTTGTGCACTAGGTTGGAATTTCGGCATTGGCGGTGTTTCGCCACTGATCACTTGGTGAATCAGCCCATACCGAGACTTGTGCTTTGAAACAGCTTGCAAACTAGGCCCCACTCGCCCATCTGCTTCCAAGCCATGACAACCAGCACAATTAATTTGAAAGATCGCGTGTCCTTGAATTGGGTTTCCTGTTAAGGATAGAACACTCTTGACGTATGGATCGGAGGCTTGAACCAACTGAACACCAAAAAAGCCCAAAGGGACTGCTAGCAGTATGGCCAGCGTCAATAAAACGATCCGCTGAATCAAGATTTCAGGTTTGGTAATCTGGTTATCCAAAAGGTTTGCGGTGAAAGTCTAGGTGTGCTAAAAAGTTTTCATTTCCTACACATAGCTTAAAAGTTCTTGATTGTGTCTGCAAGCACAGAAGACTATTTTCTTGTAGGCAGTCACCCTCCAAAAAGGCTATAGGGCGCAGGATTCATACCAAATTTGGTAAAATCAAAAACAGGAACGAATATTTAATAATTACAAAGAGGAGATTTACAGTGGTTGAACCCCTGCTATCAGGTATTGTCCTTGGTCTAGTTTTCGTCACTCTCGCCGGACTTTTTTACGCTGCATATAAGCAATACAAGCGCCCCAATCAGTTGGGGGGATGAGGGAGTGCTGAGTTTTGTTAGCGGAAGCGGGGCGTTTAGCCCGTGCTGAGTTTTGAGTGAGGGAGATGATGAGGCTGAGGAAGACGAGGGGGAATAATAATTAGACATCTTGCAAAAGTAACTTTTGCAAGATGTTGGGGAAAGGTTAAAGGTTAAAGGGAAAATTCCATCCTTTCCCCTTTCCCCCTTCCCCTTTAACCACTTCTGCAAGAAGTCTATTGTTTACTTGCTTCCTCTGCTGCCTCATCTCCCCTTGCTCTCTGAATATTCTCCCTCTCCTCTCATTCCACAATTTTGTAGAAAGTAAGTGATGTGTTGCCGTAAACTTTCTGGCGGCAAATTTCCCAAAGGGGAATCTCTGGCGGTGTCCAACCTTGTGAGGCGTGTTCAACTGCGATTTCACCGTTAGGAGCTAAAAGTTGATGGTGAGCGATCGCTTCTAATACTGGCTGGTACAATCCACTGGCATAAGGTGGATCAAAGTAGATTCTATCAAATTGCTTGCCTGATAAAGTCTTTAACTGCTGGGTAATATCTCCCCGTGATACCCGAAATTCCTGGTCGGCATTAGCTACCTGCTGCCAATTTTGTTGGATGGTGGCACAGGCTCGGCTCGATTGTTCAATTCCCACTACTAGGCTGGCTCCTCTACACAAAGCCTCTGCGCCCATTGAACCACTACCGGCGCACAAATCTAGCCAGCGACAACCTGCAATTTCTCCTTGCCAAATATTAAAGACTGCCTCTCTTACCCGCGCACTAGTGGGTCTAGTTTCTTTCCCTGGTAAAGTTTTTAGCTGACGATTACCGTAAATTCTCAGGCTCATTGGTTATTAGTCATTAGTCATTAGTCATTGGTCATTAGTCATTAATTTTAGACAAAGGACAAAAAACAAATGACAAAAAGAATATTAGGCAGGAATTTTTTCGCGGACTTGAGCAACGAAATTAGACAGGATTTGCAATCCGATATTAGAGGATTTTTCGGGGTGAAATTGGACTGCCATCAGGTTTTCATGGGCGATCGCAGCTGTGATGGTTTGAGTACCGTGAGTGATGGTTGCTGCACGGATTAGCGGGTCTACTGGGTCAACATAGTAGGAATGGACAAAATACACCCAAGGATCTGATGGTAAATGCTCCCACAAAATACTTTTTGGTTGAGTCACTTCCAATTGATTCCAACCCATGTGAGGAATAGTGATGTCAGGTTCTGGACGAAACCGCCGCACTTTTCCTTTGATAATTCCCAGTCCTGGTTGAGTACCTTCGGCACTTGATTCAAAGAGAATTTGCAATCCTAAACAAATTCCTAAGAAAGGTTTTCCAGATGCGATCGCTTCTTTAATCGGTTGTTCTAAACCACGCGATCGCAGGTGTTGCACTGCTGGGTCAAATGCTCCCACTCCCGGTAGGACTATAGCATCTGCCTGCTCTAATTCCTTTGAAGAATAAGTAACTTTAGGAGTTGCCCCAGCTTTTTCCAAGCCTTTGCAGACTGAGTGCAAATTTCCCATCTCGTAATCTACGACCGCAATTACTGGCATTTACCTGCTCCTTGTAAATTTATTATGGAGGGTTTTTCTATTCTAAATAATATTTGTTATGAAGAAAAGAATTCTATTAACTTCTTTTGACACTTGGCTAAAAGATCAACAGTCAAATTCTTCTGATGATTTATTACTTGAAGTTAGCAAACTTGAGTTGCTACCACATCACTTAACTTTTTTACGCCAGTTACCCGTAGATGTGCAACTTGCCAGCACTCAGGTAATGGAAAAAATCAAGGCAATCCAACCTGATTACATCATCTGTTGTGGCATGGCTGCAAGCCGTACACAATTAAGTGTGGAAGCAGTTGCTAGCTGTAAAGAAATGGTTTTGCAGACAGAAGTTGATTTAGAAAAATTAGTAACAGGAGCAGTAGCAATTCAGATTAGCCACGACTGTGGAAAATTTGTCTGTGAGGGTCTTTACTATTCAGTGTTGGACTACTTAAGCCAAAATCAACTCACGGCACGTTGTATTTTTGTTCACGTTCCGGTTCTCAATCAAGAAAATTTGATGGGGATTCTTGCCGATTTCGTATTAATTATTAACAATCTGGCACTTTCATCAAGTTGTTAATGTCTGTATGGTGAAAGAAATATCTAAGTATATGTTGCCATTATTACTAATTTTCCCAGTTGCCCAATCAACTCCTGCTACACCACCACCTGAAGAAGTCGTGCAAATACAAGAAGTACGTCCTTTACTAGGTCAATTGGATACAGTGCCAACCTTTAATAGCAATAGTCCAGAATTGGTTTTGAAAGAAGGCATTTTACTCTCGACTTTTCCACCAGATGGCAAAAAAGTACCAACGGCACATCTGAATTTTCCCTTTCGAGGACGATTTGATATTTTTGCCCATCATGTTGCTAAGGCTGAACCAGCAGAGAATTTGCGAACGCTCTATCTAGGGATAATTTTGCATAACCCTAGTTCGGAACCGGTGAAGGTAAATATTTGGCAAGCGGCGAGTTATTTAAGTCAACCGGATGCACCATTTATTCAATTACCATCCTTTAGCCAAAATCTTTTAGGTAAAATTTTTGCCGGGCCAGGCGATCGCGTCATGTCTGATGTACTTAGGGGAAGGCGACAAGAGATTTTTCCTGCCCAAATTGAGATTCCATCTGGGCAAAGTCAGATGTTACTAAATTTACCAATTCCTGTGCAGGGATTGACACCACCCTTAAATGGTCGGTCTACATTCATGCGATTGCAAAGTAATGGCACTGTCTATGCAGCTAGCCTAGCCATGTTTGCACGGGAGAATCCTGATGGCAGTGAGCGATCGCCTACTTTAGAAGAGTGGCAAAATTTACTTAATAATAGTGATGTGTCAGGGCCACGCGATAAAATCCCCACTCCTTTAGAAGAAACTGGCAAGCCAAGAATTTATGGGCGTGTTGCTGGAGTGGCTGCTGGTTCACGATGGAGAGCCTTATTAGTAGATAATCCTAAAGCCAGGTATCTAACTATTCCCCAGCCTGGTCAAGTGTTTTCTTACGCTCTGAGTAGCCTGCATGGCGGTACCTTAGGAACTGGTCAAATTCAAAGTGCGCCTATGCTGGTGCGCTATCCTGACACCGCATATCGCGCTCATGGCAACTATGGAATTCAATATAATCTAAAGTTGCCGCTACACAACAATACTCAAAGTCCTCAAACAGTTAGTTTATCCATACAAACACCACTCAAGGAGGATCAGTTATTCAAACCAGGGTTACGCTTTTTTAGTACACCAGCCCGTCAAGTATTCTTCCGAGGGACAGTGCGGGTACGTTACAGAAATGACCAAAATCAGCCACAAACTCAGTTTGTGCATTTAGTGCAAAAGAGGGGTCAACCAGGGGAACCTTTAGTTTTATTAAATCTGAAACCAGGCGATCGCTCTTTGGTAGAAGTAGACTTTCTCTATCCGCCGGATGCTACACCACCGCAAGTATTAACAGTGTCAACTCAGGCTGAACCTCGATAATGAGTCATGGGTAATGGGTAATAGCTTTTCTCCAATTACCTATTACCAAAAAATATTAGTCAAGTTCGTGAGTACTACAAAAACCCCATCACCAAATAGACAAAATATTAAGAAATTTAACTATAATTTAACTATATAGAAGTGCTTTTCACCCCAAGTTTGTGTATTTAGGGTGAATACTTATTCCGCTCTATGGGTTGCAATAGAAATAGGAGACTATAGCACGCAATAAAGGGACGGCATGACAACCGATCAAAAAATCAACCAAGAAACTGAGTTAAATTCGCTCCAGAACCTTATTGGAACCACGATTTTACTGGTAGAAGATGAGCCTGATATTGCAGATTTGCTCACCTTCATTTTGGAAGCAGCAGGTGCAGAGGTGATGGCTTTAACTGATGCAGAAGAAGCCCTTGTTTTGGTCGAATCGCTTCATCCCGATATTCTGCTGTGCAATATGAAGTTGCCCGATCATGATGGAAATTGGTTAATTGAGCAAATTCGAGTGCATTCTTGCTCATCCCTAAGAGAGTTGCCTGCGATCGCTATCACTTCTTATACACGGGAAGTCTCAAGTGATAAGGCTTTGAATGCTGGTTTTAATCGATTTATAGTCAAGCTTGAGAGTCCAGAAGAAATCGTAAGTGAGATTGTTTACCTGCTATCTACCGATACTTGTATGTAAATACTCGGTTTTGGAAGTGTAAAGCTAGCTGTACACTTCTACAAACTACTCAGCTGAAGCTAGCAGACTTTCAAAGACCTGACGATAAATTCCACAATTGTCCTGAGAAGTTACCACACTTAGCCATGATCAGTTTATTGTTTTCTCCATCATTGATGATATCTAAACACTTATTTGACTCTGTAAACTGTGTTCGTAAACGATAATATCCACGAGACTGAGTAGGTTGTATGCTCCAAAACTGTCCTGAGAAGTTACCACACTTAGCCATGATCAGTTTATTGTTTTCTCCATCATTGATGATATCTAAACACTTATTTGACCCTGTAAACTTTGTGCGTAAACGATAATATCCACGAGACTGAGTAGGTTGTATGCTCCAAAACTGTCCTGAGAAGTTACCACACTTAGCCATGATCAGTTTATTGTTTTCTCCATCATTGATAATATCTAAACACTTATTTAACCCTGTAAACTGTGTTCGTAAACGATTATCAGTTGACTGAGCAATTCCCTCTTTTACTGGCGGCAAAGTAGCAGAGGCAGAAACTATCATAGCTAATAATACAATTTTCCTCAGAATTTTACTGAGATTAATCGGCATGGCTAAGTAATACCTTTAATTTATAAATGCATTAATCATACATCTTTGCTGCACACCAAGAATTTTCATTTGGAAAATATCTAGCCAAATTTGAGGGCATTCTTAATTTAATTTTCTACCTTCCAACAAGCACTCCCAGTCTTCGCCACCAACGTAACGTTACATTATTTGGGTGTCATCTCTGCCTTTTTGATTCTGTATCAAAAGTTGGTGTTCTAAAAATCAACTTGATTGCATGAAAAAGACAGAGAATACACTTAAACTTGAAACCCCTTTGCTAGCTTTTGTTGCCCCTTACCCTTTGGCTTAGTTTTGTTAACTTCTCCTAAAGCTTCCTGAAATAAGTTATGTAAATGTATGGGTACACTGGCAATGTCTGGCAACTCTGGCTCAAGAGGTTTGTGGAATTCTTGCAAAAGTCTATCCAAGTCACTTTCAAGCCTAAATTCTGGACGTTGCAAAAATGTTTGCAACACATTTTCTAATTGAGTTGGATACTGTTGCGCTAATCGATGCCAAATAAAGGCATTAATACTTTTATCTTCAAGGTAGTAGCGAACTAGTTTTTCCGCCCCTTGAACACTTTGCCAGTCCTCTGCGGATAAAATTGCTTGTACCTTACTATATGTAGGTAAAAACATTTGTCCCCACCGAGGATGAGAAAGAGCCGTTACCTGTTCTGCTTTCTTGAGTTCAGCAGGCAAATCAACCTTTGGCATCACCATTTTGCTATTGCTGCTTTTGCTGTTAAACATCTGAGAAACTGCATTTGAGTCAGCACCAAATTCTTGTGCTGCTGCTTTGATTTCCTCATCTGTGATACCAGCCGCCTCTGCCACTTCGGTCAAGGATTTAGAAGTATCAATTCCTGCGGCTGCAAAGGTTTTTTCAGTAATTACTTCTTGAAATTCTGCTATTTTTTTATTCAGATGGTATCCAGATAGTGTGATTTCATCAGTACCAAAAAAGTCCACAAACTGCTGATGATATTGTTCTACTGAATGCCAAGCTTCTTCTAGCAAGTCTGGAGCATCGCTGTAAAGATTACTTTTATAGTTTTCTTTGAAATTACCAATTGCTACAGCAAGTTTTGGTTTACCTAATTTACCCATTATTGTGTAGGGGCCAGATAACATCCAGTAGCTATCGGTAACGGGAGAAATGCGAGTGAGCAAGATTTCTCCGACTTTCAGCCGAGATATTGCCTGTAATGTTTGAGTATTGTTTGGCTTGACGATGTAGCGTTTATCTGTCAACCAGTTCATCAATTCAAAGCCATCAGGTAAAAGATTAGTTATGGCAAATAAGCCAATAAAACTATGATGCCAACTGTTGATCAGGTTGCGATCGCTTTCTTCTAAATCTGGATGGCTTTCGATAAACAACTCTAATGGTGACTTCTCACCCACTTTCCCGGCTGTCAGAAAGCTATCGATGATTAAGTCCTGCTGTGTACTATCCCCACTTCCACGGCGCGACTGTGCTGCGGCATAAGTTTCCAGTGCTTTTGCCAGTTCGCCTTCAGCATCAAGGACAAAATCAACTAAGGCTTGCTTTAATTGGTGCGATCGTTCTAATATGACATCCACAAGTTAATCTCTCAGTGCAACAGATGTAGATTATAGCGTTTGAGAGAATTACAGCATCTAGCAATAGCTAGATTCATGCTCACGAAACGAGCAGCCTAACTTTTAAAAGCAACAAATTCAATGTTAGTTCCAATGTATTTAAAGGGTGTGTTTTCACTCAGCCATTGGTCTACAGATTCAAAAACGTGGTAATTGGCGTATGAAATACTATTTTTAGGTAGAAGTTGCCTATGCCAAAGGTCAAGCAGTTCAAAGTTGGTTTGCTTGAGGAGGTCTTTTACCATTTTTTTGGAATACAAGCGGTCATGATAAAAGTCTCCCCGCAAATGAGCTAAACGCTGAGTCCAGGAAAAGTAGTAGGGAAGGAAAAAACAAAAGAAAAGACCCTCTGGTTTTAACACTCGATGAATCTCATCGAGAGAAGCAAGATCATTGGGAACGTGTTCAAGGACTCCAAAACTTAAAACGAGATCAAAGCTGGCATCGTCGAAGGGAAGTAAATAAGGATGTTCTAGAGGAACAACCGTTAGGGATGCTTTCTCTATAATGGGTGTAGTCTGACCAAAAGCTGAGTCACCAGTACCAGTACCGCGCACATCACAACTGGTGATTTGGACATCCATTTCACGCATTAAAAAGGAAATATGTCCTTTACCACACCCCCAATCAAGAACGCGTATCTTATTTGAGCTTGTCTTAAACCAATACTCAGAAAAAACTTTTACGTAGTTTGTCAGATAAAGAAAAATGTTGTGAGAGGCTGGGTTTCTTAAGAAGGCATGGGTATCTATATTTCCTGCTAAGTTAATGACTTGCTGATTTAGAGGTAAGCGTTTCTGGAAATGAGTGCGTCTCAAATCAACCAACCTTTGGCGATTGTGCATGGAATCACTGGCTTTTTTAATGTTCGTTTTATTAAATAGTTACAAGCTTTAGATACGTTTAACTTTTTTTTCTAAGTTTAAAATGTTTAACTGATTAATAGTATTGATTGCTGGCCTGTGTCAAGGGGTGGGATAGTTTTTTTATGGGTAATCGAGCAGACTCCTAATGAAAAGTGGTTTATTACTGTTAAGACAGTAATAAACCACGTACTAGGCTTGATGTTACCTTTTACCTTTTAATAGAGACACGAAATTTCAAGTCTCTATTCATCGTCGAAATCATCTTCGTCGTCTTCCTCTTCTTCCTCGTAATCGTCGTCGTCTGCTACTTCATCGGCGATTAATTCATCTTCGTCATCTAGAACTGACCTTTCTGCGCGTCTGCTGCCAAAACCAGATTCTCCAAGAGTCGGAGAATCTAAATTATAGGTGCGAGCTGTGCGGTCATCTAAGACCATATCCAAGGGATCATCAACTTCATCTAAGACACTACTGCTAATCTCAGCAGCATAATCATCGATCGCTCCTGGTTCTTCATAGGTATTGTACCCAGTACCAGCCGGAATCAATCGCCCGATAATCACGTTTTCCTTTAATCCCCGCAGCCAGTCAGATTTGCCTTCAATAGCTGCTTCAGTAAGTACCCGTGTTGTCTCTTGGAAGGATGCGGCGGAAATAAAGCTGTCGGTGTTCAAGGATGCTTTGGTGATCCCCAACAATACTGGGGTATACTGTGCCCGCGCACCGCCTGTAATTGCCATCGCTTCGTTCACCTGCTCAACTTGACGCAGTTCCACCAATTCGCCCGGAAGCATGGTGGTGTCACCACCATCATCAATCCGCACTTTGTTGGTCATCTGGCGAACAATCACTTCAATGTGCTTATCGGAAATATCAATCCCTTGAGACTGATACACCATTTGCACTTCATTCACCAAGAAAGTCTGTACCTTCTGCAAGGCAATGCTGGCACAAGCATAGATTCCATCTTCAGAACCCAAGCTAAAGAAGATTTCCAAAATTTCGTGGGGATTGGATGGGCCATCAGTTAAGGGTTGTCCAGCCAAAACATAAGATCCATCGGGGACAATCAAATTTTGTCCTGGCCCCAGAGGATAATCTGTCACCACGCCATTTGATTCTACGACCTTGATGGCGATCGCTTCATCACCACTCTCAGCGTAAACTACCTTAACTTCTCCTCCCCGCCGGCATAGAATGCACGCTTCTTTCGGTTTCCGAGCTTCAAGTAGTTCCTCAATCCGGGGCAAACCTTGAATGATATCTCCGGTTTTGGCGCGTTCAAACACCAGCAACACCAAGTTATCACCCCGTTGCACCAAATCGCCATCTTCTATCTGCAACACAGCACCAGGGCTGACTCGATAAGGGCGACCGATGCGGGTAGTAATAACGTAGTTTTTAGTACTCAAAGCTGACTCCCCACCAGATCCAGCAGCGACACTTTTGATATCCACCACTTGCCCTGATTCTGGGGCAAAAACTCCAGGAGCAACTTCTGTACCTTCTACTAGCAAGTCACCCACTTTCACCTTGGGCTGCGTACTAGTATTAATGGGAAGCCTGTCAGCGTCGCGCAACACCAAACAGCGACGCACGTTTTCGGTTCCTTTTTTAACGCCCCGCACTTCTCCACCTTCTTTACACAAGATTTGGGTGCGTGCGACCACAGAACCGGGGGCAATGGTTAACCCATCATGTACCTCAAGTGTTGTCTGGGTGCTACCTTGAGTAGCATCGGCGGTAATGTCTCGACGAATTACCAAGGATTCCAAAATCACCAGTTGTAAACGTTGAACTTCTGGGTCTTCAGTATCCTGAACCAATTCAATATCTGCTGCTAAGGGTGAGGCATTGTGGTCTTGTTCCCCTTCTTGCTCAATTTCCAGCACAAGCTGGGTTCGCAGCAGTTCCACACCTTCAACAGATTTGACCCGTTCTGAATCTTTGTAAGGCAGTCTTTGCACAGCTCGCAACTGAATCGATCGCCCGGTTTCTTGACTTACCGATGTTGTTGATGGCACATCTGGATTATCCGGTACGGCAAACTCAACTACTGGACGACTCAACAGGGCGGGCCCTTCTGGTGTTTCTACATACTGGATATAACGCAATTCCGTGGCGACGTTGCCTTGGAATTCCTCACCTGGTTGGATGAAGGTGTTATCTCGCCCGATAACTGATTCTGGATCGTCCACCATCAGCAGTTCCCCTGGCTTCACCACCACTTCCCGCAGGATGTCGTTTTTCTGGGTGACTTCTACCACACCACTGTTTTGGCAGAAGATATCTTTCACTACCTCAGTGCCAGCTTCTACAAACTGACCATCTTCCACTAACAGCAAGGAGATATCTTTATTAACTTCGTGGCTTTCTTCAGGAATCCACAATAAGGTACCACCCTGCACCACTTCATAACCCAGCTTGGCTTTACCTTTTTTCTGGACTTCAACACCTGCGAATTTCAGGAATCCACCAGTGGTTGTGCGATAGCGGTCATCAATTAACTCAGCTACTACTTGACCATTTTGCACTTTTGTGCCTGGTGTAGCTCGGAGGTTAAATACTTGGTTGTTGCCAGTGGAGACTAAGTAGTTATTGCGACCTTGGGAACTTTGAACTGTCACCGTTGCCTGGTCTAGGACTACAGAAGCGGTGATAATCTCAATTTCCCTGGTACTCTTACCTGGTGTAGCTTCGGGCAAGCGCACCACACCACCATGCAAACTGGTTAACTTAGTTTCTGCTAAAACTCCATTGGAAGCGATCGCATCACCATTTTTCACCACCAATTCGGCCCCTGGCGGTAAGTTATAAACTTCTCCAGACAAAATCCAAATCAAACCACCGCGTGCGGCTGTGGTTGTGGTATTGCCTTGACGGTCAGTTTTTTGTTCTGGAACAACTTCGGCAAATTGCACTTCCCCTGCTAAGTCAGAGGCTACGTCTTTAACTGCTTTTTCTGTATTAGTCCGAGTTGTCCGTCCACCAAGGGCGACCTCTGCCAACAACTGCCCTTGTTTTACCTTATTTCCATCAAATACATATAATGTTGAACCTTGGGTAAGATGAACCTCTTGGTTCTCTGGAGTAACATCACCTACTTTTGTTGGCTCCAAAAGCATGATGCCATTAGCTTCAACATAAAGGGCATCTTCCCCGTGGCGGGTACGATATGTTCTGGTTTTCAGTTTGCGGGGAAGTTTGACAGTCCCATCAATTTTGGAACGAACTTGTTGCGCTACTTCTCCAGTAAACACCCCACCAGTGTGGAATGTCCGCATGGTTAACTGAGTACCAGGTTCACCGATACTTTGAGCAGCAATAATCCCTACAGCTTCGCCCAAGTCCACCATCTTGGCGTGTGCCAAACTCCAGCCGTAGCAGTGTTGACAGACAGAACGTGCGGCTTCACAAGTTAGTGGCGATCGCACCACAACTTCTCCCACCCCAGATTTTTCAATTTTCTTCGCCAAATCTTCCGAAATTGGGGAATTGCGGGCTGCAATCAATTCTTTTGTTACCGGATGCACCACATCTTCGCCAATTACCCGTCCCATCAAGCGGGTGGCTAGAGGAATCAAGGTTTTGGCCCCTTCTGTCATTGGTCGAATGGCAAGACCTCTTGTGGTACCGCAATCAAATTCCCGAATAATTACATCCTGGGATACGTCCACTAATCGGCGGGTGAGATAACCAGAGTCAGCCGTCCGTAAGGCAGTATCCACCAATCCTTTTCTGGCACCGTAAGACGAAATAATATATTCCGTCACAGTTAATCCTTCACGGAAGTTGGTTTTGATGGGCAAATCGATAATTTCCCCTTGAGGATCTGCCATTAGTCCCCGCATCCCCACCAACTGACGTACTTGAGAGATGTTACCCCGTGCACCGGAGAATGCCATCATGTATACGGAGTTTAGGGGATTAGTCTTCTTGAAGTGAACGACTACTTCATCTTTCAAAGCTTCACTGGTACCATTCCAGGTATCGATTACCTTTTGGAAGCGTTCTACTTCAGTGATTTCTCCCCGTTGATAACGGGTTTCAGTAGCGCGAATTTCTTCCTCGGCTGCTTCTAAGAGCAATCGCTTAGTTGGTGGTATCATCAAGTCATCTACACTGATGGAAACCCCTGCTTTGGTAGCGTAGCGAAATCCCAAATCTTTCAATTTGTCCGCCATCACTGCGGTTCGCGCTGTACCATAATTCGTAAAAGCCCAAGAAATTAAATTTCTCAGTTGACCTTTGTCAACCACGCGATTGCGAAAAATCATTTTTTCGTTAGTCATTAATCATTAGTCCTGAGTCATTGGGCATTGGGCATCGGGCATTGGGCATTGGGCATTGGGGGCATTAGTAACTTTTCCCATGCGCTATGCCCCATGCCCTATTCCCTAACTTGCTAGTGCTTCCTGAATGGCATTGTTGTAAATAACGCGGCCAGGAGTTGTGTATATATACTGTGAAAGTACATTACCCTTAGCGTCTTGTCTGACTCGACGGAACTTATAGAGTAATGTGCGAGTACCATCCTCGTTTTCCGTCACTTTCACGGGTTCTGTATCCGGCTGGTCTGATTCTATTTCGCCGTCAAACCTTACGTAAATATAGGCGTGCAAGTCAATTTGATCTTGCTGGAAAGCCATAATTACATCCTCTAGCGAAGAAAAGTAATTTCCTGCCCCTTTTGTCGCACCGGGATTTTCTGCTGTTAAATAATAGGCTCCCAACACCATATCTTGGCTAGGCGTGATGATCGGTTTACCTGTGGCTGGTGACAAAATATTGTTAGAAGCCAACATCAACAACCGCGCTTCCGCTTGACTTTCTAACGACAGAGGGACGTGTACCGCCATTTGGTCGCCGTCAAAGTCGGCGTTAAACGCTGGACACACCAGAGGATGCAGTTGAATTGCTCTACCTTCTACTAAAATCGGTTCAAAAGACTGAATACCCAAACGGTGCAATGTTGGTGCCCGGTTTAGCATTACAGGGTGTCCTTCAATCACCTCTTCCAGCACATCCCAAACACTGGGATCATTGCGGGATATCAGCTTTTTCGCAGCTTTGATGTTATTTACCATCCCGCTACGAATCAGGCGGTTAATTACAAATGGCTGAAATAGCTCAATCGCCATTTCTCTAGGCAAACCGCACTGGTGAATTTTCAGCTTTGGCCCGACCACAATTACCGAACGTCCAGAGTAGTCAACCCGTTTACCTAACAAGTTTTGTCGGAAACGTCCTTGCTTACCCTCAATAATGTCGGACAAAGATTTCAGTGGTCGGTTATTTGCCCCTACTACAGTGCGTCCCCGACGGCCATTGTCAATCAAAGCATCCACTGCTTCTTGCAGCATCCGCTTTTCGTTCCGCACAATAATCTCTGGTGCTAAAATTTCTTGTAAGCGTGCCAAACGATTGTTACGGTTAATTACCCGCCGATACAAATCATTCAAATCGCTGGTGGCAAAGCGTCCGCCATCTAGTTGCACCATTGGGCGCAAGTCGGGCGGAATTACGGGAATAACTGCCATTACCATCCACTCTGGTTTAGAACCAGTGGCGATAAAGTTATCAATCACCCGCAGTCGCTTAATTAGCTTGGCTCTCTTTTGTCCCTTAGCGTTGCCAATTTCTTCGCGTAGGCTTTCGGCTTCTTGTTCCAAATTGATATCGGCAAGCAAACGCAACAGCGCTTCAGCACCAATACCTACCTCTACGCCTTGCAGCACAGAATCTTCGCTATAAATTTGGTCTTCTATTTCCAACCACTGGTCTTCACTCAGAAGTTGTTTGTAACTTAAAGTTTCGGCATTACCTGCACTCAGGACAACATAAGAGTTGAAATAGACAATCTGCTCGACATCCCGCAAGGGCATATCCAACAGGATGGAAATATAGCTAGGAATGCCTTTGAGATACCAAACGTGAGCTACTGGTGCGGCGAGTTTAATATAGCCCATACGGTGGCGACGCACCCGTGACTCGGTGACTTCTACCCCACAGCGCTCACAGACAATACCTCTATGACGAACTCTTTTATACTTACCACAATGGCATTCCCAATCTTTCGCTGGGCCAAAGATGCGCTCACAAAATAAGCCATCCATTTCTGGCTTGAGAGTTCGGTAATTAATCGTTTCTGGCTTGGTAACTTCACCGACTACTTGACCATTAGGCAATGTTCTTTCGCCCCACTGCCGAATGCGTTCGGGGGAAGCCAAGCCGATTTTTACGTAGTCAAACTGATTAGTTTGGGCAGGTCTCATACTTAAGTGCTGAGTTTCGAGTTATGAGTTTTGAGTATATTTAGTTTTACAACATTGGGAACGGGGCATTGGGCATTGGGCATTTTTCCCATTCCCTATGCCCGATGCCCGATTCTCTAATTCTTATTCGTCATCATCCAGCGATTCGCGGGAAAGAGATTCATAAGTTGGTCGAGGAGGTGTGCGACGGGCTGATTGGTCTGCCATCAAATCGACTTCCACATCTAGGGAACTGCCGTCTGCTTGGGTTTCTACCTTGTGTACAGCAATATCCAACCCTAATGATTGCAACTCGCGCATTAGCACCTTAAAGGATTCTGGAGTTCCAGGACGAGGAATTGCCTTACCTTTAACGATCGCATTTAACGCTTCATTCCGTCCTTGCATATCGTCAGATTTAACTGTGAGCAATTCCTGTAAGGTGTAAGCCGCACCAAAGGCTTCCAATGCCCACACTTCCATTTCTCCAAACCGTTGACCACCTTGTTGTGCTTTACCACCCAAGGGTTGCTGAGTCACCAGCGAGTATGGGCCTGTGGAACGGGCGTGAATCTTATCATCCACCAAATGCACCAGTTTCAGCATGTAAGCCACACCGATGGTAATTGCTCGGTCAAAGGGTTCGCCTGTACGACCGTCATATACCATGATTTTGCCTGGGTTATCTGGGTTATATACCCAGTCTTTCCCTGTTTCGTCTCGTGCTTCTTGCAATTTGCCATGCACGATTCGGCGAGATGTCTCTTCACCGTACATTTCGTCAAAAGGAGTAATCTTAAATCGGACTCCCAAGGTCTGACCAGCCCAACCCAAGAGGCATTCAAATACTTGTCCGACATTCATCCGGCTGGGTACACCCAAGGGGTTAAGTACAATGTCCACTGGTGAACCATCGGGTAAATAAGGCATATCTTCTGCCGGTAATATCCGAGAAATAATCCCTTTATTACCGTGACGACCTGCCATTTTGTCGCCAACTTGGATTTTGCGTTTTTGGGCAACGTACACCCGGACTACCATATTGGCTCCTGGTGGCAGTTCATCGCCTTGTTCACGAGTAAACAAGCGCACATCAACTACGCGACCTTTTTCACCGTTAGGGACTCGCAGGGAATTGTCGCGCACATCCCGCGCTTTTTCACCGAAAATCGCCCGCAATAGTTTTTCTTCTGGTGGTTGGTCAGATTCACCTTTTGGTGTTACCTTACCCACCAAGATATCTCCAGCTTCTACCCATGCCCCTATACGAATGATTCCTTGTTCATCCAACTGACGCAAGGCATCTTCCCCGACGTTAGGAATTTCTCTGGTAATTTCTTCTGGCCCCAGTTTGGTTTGTCTAGCTTCAATTTCATATTTTTCAATGTGAATTGAGGTGTAGACATCATCCTGCACCAGTCTTTCAGAGATTAAAATCGCATCTTCGTAGTTGTAGCCTTCCCAAGGCATGTAGGCAACGACGATATTTTGTCCTAGCGCCAATTCACCGCCTTCGGTGGAGGAGCCGTCAGCCAATACCTGACCAGCAACAACCCGTTCACCAATGCGGACGAGAGGTTTCTGATTTAAACAGGTGTCTTGGTTTGAGCGTTGGTACTTGGAAAGGGTGTATCTAATTTCGGAGGTGTTAGGTTTAGGACGGACGCGAATTTCTGTAGCATCCACATAAGTAACATCGCCATCGGTACGCGATACAATCACCATCCCGGAGTCTCTTGCTCCTTGGGCTTCCAAACCAGTACCCACTAGAGGACGTTCTGGCTTAAGCAGAGGTACTGCTTGCCGTTGCATGTTCGATCCCATCAGCGCTCGGTTAGCGTCATCATGCTCCAAGAAGGGAATCATGCTGGTTGCTACCGACACAATCTGTACGGGAGATACTGCTACGTAATCCACCTGTTCTGGTGTTGTGGTGGAAAATTCTTGGCGATAACGGACTGGCACTAGTGGGCCAATAATGTGCCCAGTTTCATCTACAGGAATATCCCCAGGAGCAACCCGCAGATCGTCTTCTTCATCGGCTGTCATGTAGGCTGGAGGCAAGTCAAATCTGACTCGTCCATTTTCCACAGGTCTAAATGGTGTTTCGAGGAAGCCGTACAGGTTAACCCGCGCATGGGTTGCTAAGGAGCCAATCAATCCGGCGTTAGGGCCTTCTGGTGTCTCAATGGGACAAATACGCCCATAGTGACTAGGGTGAATATCCCGCACAGCAAACCCAGCGCGTTCGCGGGTTAAACCACCAGGGCCAAGGGCACTCAGACGACGTTTGTGGGTCAGTTCTGCGAGAGGATTGGTTTGATCCATGAACTGACTTAATTGGCTGGAACCAAAGAATTCTTTAATTGCTGCTACCAAGGGTTTGGGGTTCACCAAGGAAGCAGGGGTTAGAACTTCCGCATCGGATACGGTCATCCGTTCCCGAATGATTCTCTCTAAGCGGTTTAAACCTACTCTTACTTGGTTTTGCAGCAATTCACCGACGCTTCTCACCCGACGGTTACCTAAGTGGTCAATGTCATCGATGTTACCGATGTCATACTCTAGGTTAATTAGGTAATCTACGGCTGCCAAAATATCGCCAGCAGTCAACACCCGCATGGTGTCTGGGACTGAAAGGCGCAATTTCTTGTTGAGTTTGTACCGTCCAACGCGACCAAGGTCATAACGTTTCGGGTCAAAGAAACGAGAGTCTAGCAGTTGTTGTCCACCTAATACTGTGGGTGGTTCACCAGGACGCAGTTTCCGATATAACTCCATGAGGGCTTCTTCTTCAGAGAATTGCCCTTCTTTTTCGATAGTTTTTTGGAAATATTCGGGGTGGCGTAAGGCGTCAAAGATTTCGTTGTCTGATAACCCTAAAGCTTTTAGGAGTACCTGCGCTGACAGTTTGCGGGTTTTGTCGATGCGTACCCACACCAAATCGTTACGGTCTGTTTCAAATTTCAGCCATGCTCCTCGGTTGGGAATTAAGCTAGCTGAATAAGTACGTCGCCCGTTTTTGTCGATTTCTGATTTGTAATAAACTCCTGGCGATCGCACGATTTGATTGACAATTACCCGCTCGGCTCCGTTAATAATAAACGTCCCGCGATCGGTCATTAAAGGCAAATCACCAATGAATACCTCTTGCTCTTTGATTTCCCCGGTTTCTTTATTAATCAGACGTGTGGGAACATACATTTGGACGGCATAGGTGCTGTCCCGCCGTTTGGCTTCTTCGACGCTGTACTTTGGTTCTTTGAGTTTGTAGTTATGACCTAAAAAGTGGAGTTCTAATTTGCCCGTATAATCTGTAATAGGACTAAAGGAGTTAAGTTCTTCTATCAGCCCTTCTTCCAAAAACCAGCGAAAGCTTGACCGCTGGATTTCAATCAAGTCGGGCAATAGAAAGGCGGGTTCCATGTATGTTTCTTTAGTCATGCCTCTACCTTTGTCAACCTGGTTAACTTTTCCCTTGGACACTGCTCTTTAACGCTTCCCACTGCTAGCCAGTGTCCTTAGCTGTTTGGGAACTTTTTCTTACACACTTGTTGTTTACAGGTGTGGGCAAACGCAGCGATTAAAGCTGGCTGGAATTAGCATTTTGACAACGGAGTAATCGCTCTTAAATAGAAAACGTGGGAGCAGAGGAGCAGGAAAGAAGTTGCTGAAAGTCTTTCCACTCTGCACCCCACGCCTCATGCCCAATCCCCATTTCAAAAAGAATATGCTGAGATATTCCTGAGTTTGATCTACTTTCCTCACTTCCCCTCCAAAAAGCGCGTTAATTTGCTGACGCAGCTCCATTCGGTGTGTCTTAAATCCACCCCGCTGTTTATACTCTCAGTGATATCCTCGATATCCTAAGACTGAGGGAATGATCCGTACCTTGTTGGCTTTGAATCAGAATCACTTTATTTTGCTGAATTGTACTCACAAGGCAATTTTGTTTAACGATTTTCAATAGGTTTAATACACACCAAGCTGATGTTGTGCAAAAGTCTAGCTCAATTTGGATTGGCACGATTAGTCATGTGTGGAGAGCATCCGCTTGTAGAGATTGGGGGGATGGCCAAGCCATAACAGCACGGAAAATTCAGACGAAAAGTTTTAAATTCCTTCCTTTCTCATTATGGCGCAAGCAAAATGTTTTTGAGGGAATAATATTAGCATATTTTTGTCCCCCTAGAGTTATATTTTTTTAGCACAACTTGACAAAATATACTAGGGCACACCTGATATTGACAGACCGAATAATTTACAGGCATTTTGGGTGGTTTGATGGGCGATCGCCTCTACCGTTTCCTGACGCAGTTTAGCTACTTGCTCGGCTACATAAAGCACGTAAGCAGGTTCGTTGCGTCTCTCACCCCGCTTCGGAACTGGGGATAGGAAAGGACAGTCTGTTTCAATCAGTAGGCGATCGCGACTCACCATTGCAGCTGAGGATTGGATCGCTTTGGCGTTTTTGAACGTTACCGTTCCGCTAAAGCTGATGTAAAAGCCCAAATCCAGAAACCATTGAGTTTCTTCTGGTGTTCCTCCCCAACAATGCATGACACCCCGCACTCTTTCTCCTTTGAGTTTCCGCCATTTTTGCAACACTTCTCTGGTTGCTACAGCAGCATCGCGGCAGTGAATAATCACTGGTAAGTTGAGTTCAGACGCGATCGCCAACTGTGACTCGAACACCATGTACTGTTGCTCGTAGTTATCAGCTTTGTAAAAGTCCAGCCCCATTTCCCCAATTGCTACCACATTCGAGTCAGAACTAGCTAAAGTTTTGATTTTCTCGGCTGTCTCGCTATTCCATTTATCAGCATCTAAAGGATGTAATCCCACTGCAAAGCTGATTTCGGGAAACTCTTTGGCTATGGATTGAATACTGGAAAACTCCTCTGGCTGAACACAGGAATGTACCAAACGCACTACACCTGCTTCTTGCCACCGCGATCGCACAGTTGCTAAATCCGGCTGAAAACTATCAAAGTTGAGATGTACGTGTGTGTCTATCAGTTGCATCTTTTGTCCTTTGTTGTTTGTCCTTCGTCATTTGTTGTTTCCGGAGTTTTGTACCCCGTTGGGGATGATGGAGGCAGGCGATAATCGACGAAATGCTGCAAATAGCTTGCTTCCCGTTAAGGGTAAGCGGACTCGCTAAAGCTGCGCTATCGTTGAAAGTCGGCGCTCAGACTTCTCCTTTTGTTTTGTGACCAATGACAAAGGACAAATGACCAATGACTACTCAGCTGTTTGTGTGAGGGGTTTTAATCTGTGAGCCAATCTTGACTTTTTCCTTGCCCCATTGTTGGGGTGAAGGACACCCCGTTTGATTGCTTTATCGATTTTGCCGTAAGCCTCGGATAACCGAGCCTGTGCTTCTTGTTTTAATTCTGGGGTAGGATTAGCTGTACAGGCAGCTACAGCATTAAAGTATTTCTTCATCAGCGTCTTGACTGCTGATTTGTAAGCTTTATTACGCAGTCGGTTACGTTCTGCGATTTCGGCACGCTTGAGAGCAGACTTTGTATTCGCCACAGTCAATTCCAAAAATACTATTAATTATGTACACACACTACTAGACTTACTAATATAGCATCCAAATTGCCAATGTTATAATTTCCTAAAAAAATTCTCTTTAAACACACTGGCTACCAAGAGTGTATGCAAGACTAGGCAGCATGCGCAACTTCAAATTGTAAATCAGCGGGTTGTGCCAAACGCTTTTCATCCTTCGCCCAAAAACTTAACAACCAGCATAGCAGTGAACTATCTATAACCTTTCTTAAATACCTACCCTGGAAAGGTGGGGAGTGGGCATTGGGTATGGGGCTATTTCTCCCCATCTCCTACTCCCTACTCCCGATTCCCTTTATTTCCCCATACCTAATTGTTGAGCTTTTTGGTAAACTTTACCCTCAGTTAATAGGGAAGGCGCAATCACAACTTCCACTTGTTGCATTTCTTTAATATTTTTAGCTCCCAAAGTACCCATACTCGTCTTTAAGGCTCCTAAAAGATTGTGAGTGCCATCATCTAGTCCGGCTGGGCCAATGAGTATTTGCTCTAGGCTACCGGTTGTGGCAACGCGAATCCGGGTGCCACGGGGTAAGACTGGACTGGGAGTCGCCATACCCCAATGATAACCTCGTCCTGGGGCTTCTTCGGCTCTGGCAAAGGGGGAACCAATCATCACACCATCGGCACCGCAGGCGATGCATTTGCAAATGTCGCCACCGGTGATTAAACCGCCATCAGCAATAATGGGGATATAGTTGCCAGTTTCCTTGTAGTAATCATCTCGTGCTGCTGCACAATCTGCGATCGCAGTCGCTTGTGGCACACCCACACCCAACACGCCACGGGACGTACAAGCCGCCCCAGGCCCAATTCCCACCAGTACCCCAGCCGCCCCAGCTTTCAACAAATTCAAAGTGACTTCGTAAGTCACACAATTCCCCAACACCACGGGGATGGGCATGGAACGGCAAAATTCTGCTAAATCAAGTGGTACCAAAGACTCTGGTGACAGATGTGCAGTAGAAACTACCGTAGCCTGCACAAAAAATAAATCGGCCCCAGCTTTTGCCACCGCCTCACCGTATTTACTTGCACCGGCTGGAGTTGCACTTACCGCCGCAATCCCACCTTGTTGTTTAATTTCCTGAATACGTTGTTCAATTAATTCCGGTTTTATTGGTTCGGCATAGAGTTCTTGCATTAAGGCAACAAAATCATCTTTCCCCACAGAGGCAATCCGATCTAATATTGGCTCTGGGTCAGCATAGCGAGTTTGAATCCCCTCTAAATTGAGGACACCTAATGCTCCTAACTGTGACAAACGTACAGCCATACGAACATCTACTACACCATCCATTGCACTGGCAATTATCGGGATTTCTCGCTCAATATTGCCAATACGCCACTTAGTATCCGCCAAACTGGGGTCTAGTGTTCTGTTACCGGGGGCTAGAGCAATTTCATCTATTCCGTAAGCTCTGCGAGCTGTTTTTCCCCGCCCAAGTTGAATTTCCACGCTTTAAATTTTCTCAAATCTGTTTAAGCTAGGGTATCAAATTGTGGGAGAACTTGGGGCGTTTTTTTCCCAGAACTATACTAGACTACTCCGAAGAGTCCAAGCTGCTGTGTTGTTTGAAGGTTAGTGTTGCGCTAGTTTTTCAAAAATTATACTTTGAGGTGTCTGTTCTTACTGAGTTGATGTCAAGATTATTGGCATTAGTTCTCTGAATTTGCCTGTATTGACTTAGGTCAAGATCATGCAAATTCCCATAAATGTCACCAACTTGGAATAGTTTGTCTTATTTCATATCGATAAAGTTTTTGAATTTGAAAATTTTCATTTCCAAAATCCCAAATTGATTTACCGTTTCTTTTTCGCAGCATCGACACCGGTGTAACCAGTTGCTAACCAAATTATGGCTCTAGCTCCATCACGAATCGATTTTTCGATAGATTCAGGGGGGTTTTCTGAAGGAACTGGCACTGGTTTTAAATAAATACCCCGACTACCCAAAATAATTTCGCCGATGACACAAGCCCGGCGCATGTGGAAGTCTGAAGTAATCAAGTAAACACTCTTGATGCCACGAGCTTGCAAATCATCTACTAACGTAGTAAAATTAGTAACTGTATCTACTGCTTCGTAGTCCAAGTGTAAACGTTTGGGATCAATACCAGCTTTGGTAAACACTCGTTGGGTGAATGTAGGTGGACTACCGCCAGTAATCCAAATCGGTATATTTGGATGCTCACTAACAAATTTTGCTGTAAACTTCTCTCTCTCTAAACGTCTCGTTGAACCACCCAACACTATAACTGCTTGCGGCTGTACAAATTGGTTTTGTACTTCTTTGTATCCCCACCATACGAATAGCGGTAGGACAAAAGCCATAAAACGAAAAGATTTACCTGTAAAGAGTAGCTTATTCAAGGCTCAATAACTTAATTTACTCAGTCCAAAATTTTCTCTGTCTAGAAGAAAAAACAATTGATAGTAGAGTAGCAAACTTCCAAAAAATCTGCCCAAATTTATATTTGGTCGATTTTTGTGGCGCAGCGCGGTTAAGCGTGCTTAAAGTTTTCCCTCTAATTGATGGATTATCCTAACCTGTATCGGACGATTCATCAAAGGGTTGTAACCACTTTATCTAGTACAACACGGCGGAAATAAACCAATTATTCCAAATCAACGAAACACTTATGCTGTATTCATTTTTAATTTTTAATTCCGCCTTGCGGTACTAGTTCTTTTCGATTGCATATAATACAGACTAATAGTAGGTGCACAAGTAATGCTGTGCCCCGATAAATTGTTATATGTTAATTGCCTGAAAAACGGGACTGGTGCGACTTGAACGCACGACCTGACGCTTAGGAGGCGTCCGCTCTATCCAACTGAGCTACAACCCCAACTGCGAAGCATATATAATTATAGCAGTAGTTTTAGTCAGACTGCCAACAATTATCCCAAGAGCCGCCGCCTACTTCTAAACCACAAAGAAGACTTTCTGCTTTGAGGATTATTTTAGATTTTCTTCCATTTAGTTCTCGTAACTCTAAATTTAGCTTTCCTTGCATAGTGTCTCGGCAACAATATCTTAAACCTTCTGCTGTGGGCGCACGTAGAGGTGCAGCAGGTAGATGGCTGGTTCCTGTCAATTCAATTTCGTAATTTGAGTTACTAGCTTTCATTTGCCATCTACCCCAAGGCTGAATTTTCCACTCTACTTGTGAATTCCAGGGAACGAATTCATAAAACTTGCCTTGATAGTGCAAGCCAATCATCGCTACAGATTCCATCCACCACAGCACGCCCCGCCGCCCACCGCCAGCAGTTAATGCTAATTCGGGTTCGCCTTCAAAGAAATTACAATTTATCCAAAACCATTTTTGAGGAAAAGCACCACCCCAATTTTTCTCTCCGTAAGCTGGGGCGTTGGTGAATTCGTAGATTTTGCCATTCCAGTCAATCTTTCCACTGGCTAAACCGTGAGCCATCAAAATTTGCCATCCGGGTTCAAAAATCTGCAAGAATGACAGCCAGCCTGCGGTTGATTGCTGAATGCTGTTTTGATTTCCCCAACCGTATACTGGTTGAATTTCATACTCCCAACGACAATAATTATTGGTGGCGCGATCGCAAATTATTCCCTGATTCAAGGTGGCTGTAGCTTGATAGCCTTCTTGTACATGATGCTCAAACTCTGCTGGGAGGAGGTATAGGGGAGAAACTTGCAAATTGGTTTTACCCCAATGACCTAAACCTAGGACATCCCGACTACCCCAAAATTTGTTGACATCAGGAAAAGTACGACATAAATATTCATCATCTGGGCCGAGGATTTGGGCTGCACCACCACTGTGGGGTTTATCGCCGATGGGGTCTTCAATAGAGTACATAAAGGCGAATGTCTGTCCAATTTCCGGCAACGTGACGCGATAATACCAGCCTTCAAAGAAGCGGCGACTACTTCCATCCCAGTGATAACCAGAATGGGGCGTTTGGGTTGATTGGAGAAGATTCATCGGAATAGTTAACATAGATTATAGTTGCCGATTTTTTCAGTATGCGCGATGTCTAACGACAAGCTGAAGCGTTTACGCTTCGATATCAATGAGGCTTATGAAATTCTGGGGCTGGAACCCGGTGCGTCTCAAGCACAGGTGAAGCGAACCTACCGTAAACTGGTGAAAATTTGGCATCCTGATCGCTTTGTTGATCAAAAGCAAAAACAGGAAGCTGAGGAAAAAATCAAATCAATCAACGGAGCTTACAATAAGCTCAAATCTGAAAGTCCATCTGAGCCTCCTATTTCTAAAAATCCATCTTCATCTTCGCCTAAAAATCCGCCAAAAATATCTGTCAATCGTTGGGATGCAGAAACTTTCTATACTTTAGGAGTAGAGAATGCTACAGAAGGAAGATATGAGGATGCGATCGCAGATTTTACCCACGCAATTCGTCTCAATCCTCACTACATTGACGCATATAAATATCGTGGGCTAGTTTGCTCACAATTGGGATATGAATATAGAGCCGCTTCAGATTTAAATAAAGCTGCACAAATAGAAGAAGAGTTAAGAAATCCGGGGAGTACACGTAGATCATGCTCACCTAAGCATGTATCAAAGACTACACCTTTAGTAGAAAGATTTTGTCAGAGGATAAAAAGTTTACTGCGGCTAAATCGGCGTTGGAGATAAGGAACGAATATAGTTTAAGGCACTTTAGACGGCGATACCAAACCTAAAGTTAGATAATACTTATATCTGGGAATACTAAATGTAGTAAGATTTGCTGCTGATTTCTTAGTATTCTTAAATATGCAACGCCTAATATCTGTACGCACCCTCAAACCACTCAAAAATCAACTTTTCTCTTGTTTACAAACTTTACGAGTAGACGTAGCCCGCCGTAGGCGTCGCATCCAAGAAATATTCGACCAACTTACACTTGAGCAGGTAATATCTATCTCTTCTTATAACTTTATTCTAGAAGCTCTTTTCTATGCAGCTTCACATTAAATTGGTATTAGATGAAATAGGTTTTTAAAGATGATTTTAAGTTTCAGAAATATTAGTGTTGTGTGTGCTGTATTTTTATCAGTCAGCGTTAGCAGCTTTCACAAGTCAGCCATAGCTACTATCAACAACCAGTCACAACTAATAGCACAGCAGAGTAAAATCCAGCTACACCCAGTTTTTAAATCTATTCTGCCTAAATTAAAGCAAAAGACTCAGATTAAGATTTTATTGCCAAAGTTTATTCCTGAGTCGGATGGGGAAAATCCAATTTACGCAATTATAGAAGCTGCTACGCCAAAGAAGTACGATATTCTACTGGGTTTCAGTCCTGACTGTACGGGTGGAACTGCCTGTCGTTTGGGTGTGCTTTCTGCTGAAGCAGTAACGCGCAAAACACCGCGCCTGAATGGTAAACGTGTATCCTTAGCTAAGGGTATTACTGGCTATTTTGTGGATTTTACTTGTGGTGCTAATTGCTCAGATGCTACCTTGACTTGGAGACAACAGGGTGTGCAATATGTTGTTGGGCTAAAAGCAGGCGATCGCACTTCTTTAGTAAAAATGGCTAATTCTGCCATTAATCCCTAGCTAACATCAGAGTTTGATTGTACTTCCCAGCGAAACAGCCGTGGCAATTGAGATACATCTATGGCGTAGTTAACAATCCCTAGCAAAATCATTTAGGACTACTGTTATCTAAATATCTAAATTCCTGCCTCCTTTAACGACCTAACCAAGTCTTGATGATGTCAAGAAGACTGGAACCACCCCAAACCAGTGCCACTAGTATGGAAGTAGTTAAAACTGCCCCCAGCACACACATCACTAAACCACCGAGGCTGATAGCACCATCATCTTCCGATAAGCCAAAGCTAGTTACAAAAATTCCCATTGCTGGCAGGGTATTAGTTCCTGGAATGGGAATCATCATGGAAATTGCCATCAAGGCGATCGCTACACCAATGGTCACTCTACCTGGTAAAGTAGTACAGATATAGCTCAAACGAGGACGAGCGATCGCTTCAATTCTTTTTAACCAAGGAATCCCTGCCTTTAAAAACCCCTGAACTGTTGTGAGTTGTATAGGATGATTCATCATCCTCTCAGGTAGCCAAGGGATTTTGGCGCCGGCAATTAGCTGTACCGCTAATAGAAAAATTAGGATGCCGAAAGGAGTTGAGTATCCCGGTGCTGGAACTGGCAAAGCGGAAGGTAAAGACAAAATAACTAGCAAAAATCCAAAAACTCTTTCTTTTGCTAACAGTAAAATCTCTGCCAAAGTTACTTTTGAGGGTCGTTCTTCCTCAAAAAAATAGCGTTGTAATTCGTTAGACAGTTTAGCCATAGATTACCAATATTCCGCAAGATTAAGTAAGTAAATATACCAATTAAAAAGCCAAAGTCAGCAAAGACAATTGCTTATACCCCAAAATAGCCAAGTGATTTCATTCGTTCTGGTAAATCCAGATTCATAGAATTTCTTACTTTTCAACAGTAGATCCACAACATCTTAACGTTTAGCAATTTTCCTGAATAAAAAGTAATATTAAATTTACATAAAGTTATGATGTAATCCTGAGAAACGTAGTGACAGGTGGTAGGTTTTGAGTTAAGGGTGCAAGATGCAAAGATATTTGAAAGTACTAAGACTATTTTGGGGTGCTGCGATCGCAGCTGAGTTGGAATATCGGATTAATTTTTTCATAGCTACCCTCAGCAGTTTGGGAAATCTTGCCGGCAGCCTCTTTGGACTATTCTTGTTTTACCGCACTGGCTATACTTTTAGTGGCTGGTCATGGGAAGCAGCTTTAGTAGTTCTAGGAATTTTTACCTTACTGCAAGGATTTTCTGCTACGTTTCTGGCGTCGAACTTAAATCGCATTGTCCGCCATGTCCAGGAAGGCACTTTGGATTTTATATTATTAAAACCTATCCGCAGTCAGTTTTGGCTTTCCACCCATACCCTCTCACCTTGGGGAATGCCGGATCTAGTTTTTGGTAGTATTATTATTGGCTACGCAGGTCAACGTCTGGGTGTAGGAATAGACGACTATCTACTTGGCGTGCTGCCGTTATTGTTCAGCTTGGTGATTTTGTACAGCCTGTGGTTTATGCTGGGAGCAACAAGTATTTGGTTCGTCAAAATATACAACGTTACTGAAGTGTTGCGTGGTTTATTAGAAGCTGGAAGATATCCCATTGCCGCATATCCCACGGCTTACCGCTTTTTCTTCACCTTTGTGATGCCAGTAGCTTTTTTAACCACTGTACCAGCCCAAGCATTGTTGGGTCGGAGTGAAATTAGCTGGTTGATAGGTGCAGTAATATTAGCAGTAGCGCTGTTTTTTGTTTCTACTTGGTTTTGGCGGTTTGCGTTGCGGTTTTATACTAGCGCTTCGAGTTAACGAGATATGAATAATCGAATTCCTCCTGGAAGCTTTGGTATACCTGTATTAGGTGAAACACTGTCCTTTGTTTTCGACCGTGATTTTGCCAGAAAGCGTTATCAACAGTATGGGTCTATCTTCAAAACCCATCTTCTTGGCAGACCAACTGTGGTAATGGCTGGGTCGGAGGCATTAGAGTTCGTTTTGTCAAGCCATATCGAGAATTTTTCTTGGCGGGAGGGATGGCCTAATAATTTCAAGACATTACTGGGTGAATCACTTTTTCTGCAAGATGGAGAGGAACATCGTAGAAACCGCCGCTTGATGATGCCGGCATTGCATGGCCCAGCATTGGCGAATTATGTCTCCACAATGGAAGATATCACACGTAGTTATCTCCAAAAGTGGGAGAAAAAACAGGAGTTTACTTGGTTTCAAGAGTTTAAACAGTTGACATTTGATATTGCTAGTCAGTTGTTGTTGGGTACGCGTCCTGGCCCCGAATGTGTGCGCCTCAGCCAGTTGTTTGCAGCCATGACAAATGGACTGTTTGCGATTAATCCATTGCCCTTACCATTTACGACATTTGGTAAAGCCATAGCAGCGCGTAATGAAATTTTAGAGCATCTAACTCAAGTAGTTAGAGAACATCAGCAAAATCCAACTAAAGACGCTCTGAGTTTATTAGTGCAAGCCCAAGACGAAGAGGGTAACCGGATGAGTGAAAAAGAACTCATCGCCCAGTCGTTACTATTACTCTTCGCAGGACATGAAACAACTACTTCGATGTTGACTTGGTTGTGTGTAGAGTTAGCCCATCATCCAGAAGTACTCGAAAAAGCAAGAGTTGAACAATTACAACTTGCAAGTCAAGGTGATTTGGATTTAGAACAATTGGGGAAAATGCCCTATTTAGAGCAGGTTTTGTGGGAAGTCGAAAGATTGCATCAACCTGTTGGAGGTGGGTTTCGTGGTGTAATTAAAGACTTTGAGTTTAAAGGTTATCACGTGCCGGCTGGTTGGCAGTTGTTATATTCAATTATGATCACTCACAGCCTAAAAGAAATTTACCTTGAACCAGAGCGTTTTGATCCAGATCGTTTTAGTCCCCAGCGCCAAGAACATAAAAAATATCCTTTTAGTTTAGTTGGTTTCGGTGGTGGGCCGCGCATCTGTATTGGTATAGCCTTTGCCAAAATGGAAATGAAGATTATTGCTGCCCACCTTCTACGCGATTATCATTGGGAGATATTACCCAATCAAAGTTTAGAAACAGTTTTAGTTCCTAGCAATCGCCCTAAAGATGGGTTGCGGGTTAGATTTCAACCTCGGTGAAATGTTTTATGGCATCCCAAATAGACATAAACTTGCCTAACGGAGTTTTGCAACACTTGCAAAATGTGAAAGATTTTGTGGGCGGAAGCGTTAACTCTCTAAGTAACTCAGCACAACAAGTTAGGGAGTCTTTGAATACAACAACTGATAAAGCAATTGATACAGTTACAACAAGCTTAGAGCAAACTTGGCAAACTGCTGATAAATTTAAAAGTACAACATCGGGAGCAGTTAAAGATGCAATGGCATCTTCTGTAAGTGATTGGCTGACACAACACCCGATATTTTTTCGGTTAGTTCAAATACTAGGTTGGGCGACTAATCACCCAATTATCAGTATAGTGATTTTGCTGTTTGCGCTTGCCCTACTTTGGAGCATCATCAAAGCAATTGTCCGGTTAATTGAAACAGCTAGTTGGTCAATACTCCAAGTTCCATTAAAATTGCTTCAGGCTTTGATTACAGTTAGTTTTCTATCCTTAACTAAATTGGGCAGTTTTGCTGTTCAACAAATGACAGCGACTAAAACAACTGATAATCTGCCAGCTTTGTTATCTGAAAGTTTTCAACCAAATAAACAACAGCGATTAGCAGAAATTTCTGGTCGCTTAGAAGCAATTCAAAAGGAACAAAATGAGCTTTTACAAGAAGCAGCAGACTTGATTGCTTCTGACACTATTGATATAGACAATACAAAATTTATAATTCCGAATTCAGAACAAAAAAGTGGAGAAATTAAACCCGTTTATACTCCTATAGAGAAGCAAGCTATAGGAATCCGCTTTGATTTCTGAAATTATTTGCGTAGGTAGGCAATAGGCAATAGGCAACAGGAAACAAGCCTCTTCAAGTTGTACTGATTTTTTTCAAGAATCAAATAGGAGTCCTATACATCCGCCAGTCACATTTCAATTCTGAATTCTGACTCCTGACTCCTGAATTCTGGTTTATTAAACAGCTAAAAAGCGTTGAATCACATCTTGGCTGAGTTCGGTAGTGGAACCGGAGGCGACAATACCACCTTTTTGCATCGCGTAATAGTAATCCGCCTGGCGGACAAAGTGCAAATGTTGCTCTACCAATAAAACAGAAATGCCTGTGGTTTCGACGATGCGACGGACTGCGGTTTCAATTTCTAGAATGATGGAGGGTTGAATACCTTCCGTGGGTTCATCTAAGACGAGTAATTGAGGTTCTCCCATTAAAGCACGTGCGATCGCTAATTGTTGCTGTTGTCCACCACTCAAATCGCCACCCATCCGCGAAAGCATAGTTTTTAACACCGGGAATAAGCTAAAAACTTCCTCTGGAATTTCTGCTTTTTTTACTGGTTTGCGTCTAGCTTCCAACCCCAGCAGCAAATTTTCTTTGACTGTCAACCGGGGGATAATTTCTCGTCCTTGGGGGACATAACCAATTCCCAACTTTGCCCTTTGGTCTGGGGATTTTGAGTTGATTAATTCTTCAGCTAAGTTAATAGTACCGCTGCGGGGTTTGAGTAAACCCATAATTGTTTTGAGTAAAGTAGTTTTCCCTACGCCATTGCGTCCAATTAGGCAAACCATTTGCCCAGATGGCACGCTTAAATCTACATTGCGGAGAATGTGACTTTCGCCGTAGTAAACGTTGAGGTTAGAGATTTTTAGCACTATAAATTACCTATATATTAAAATTTCACGCAGATACGCAGAGCAATGTTAGCCTCTTGACCGCAACAAACAAGTAAAACCTTCTTGTTCAAAAAGATAACTAATTATACTGATGATCTCTGCATCACTTGTAATATATTGCTCAAATTTATAACATACAAAACTTTCCTAAGTATATTGAAATATACCAGAACTTATCCGTCTATTTATTCGATTTGTTATAAAGCTTTAGGATTCAATTTTGTTTTTTCCTGACTTCACGCGCATTGCCACGACTCTAAACGGACGTAGAGACAAAGCAAGACTATTTCGGTAGCATCAGTCAATGAAGTGTCAAGAATCACCGTTCTTTAGGACGATGAGTATGTCAAATCTCTTGCCGTGATACTACCTCTGGGAGTGTGATAAACTAATCAGCATTTAAGATGCAACCTCTACTCCGGTTGGTGAAAACCTGCTTGAGCAAGTTCTGTCATAGATACAAGAATCTCCGTGGCTAAAGCTAGGGAGAGTGTCAGAGTTAGTGCTGTTGAAGTAACAGAGTTGACCCAGGATGAGCAAAGCGATCGCACCATTCAAGTGTATAATAATGAACAAGAAAAATATTTTTCAGGCAAGAAAGCTAAATCTCCAAAAGTATTAACAAGTAATTTTAACGATTTGTGGATTAGTAAGGTTACGAATTAGATGACAACTGCTGACCACTTACTTTTTGCATTGAAACTTTTCACTGCCTTGGGCTGCGGACTTGTGGCGGGAGTCTTCTTTGCTTTCTCGACTTTTGTAATGAATGCTCTTGCTCGACTTCAGCCAAGAGAAGGCATGTCCGCCATGCAATCGATTAATATCACAGCGATCAATCCATTGTTTATGATGGCGCTGTTTGGAACGGCTTTGGCTTGCCTCTTTCTGGCGATCACCTCGCTGTCAAAGTGGCATCAACCCGATGCTGTTTACTTACTAATTGGTAGCCTACTTTATCTAGTTGGCACTGTTGTGGTGACGATCGCCTTCAATGTGCCGCTGAATGATGCCCTGGCGATCGCCAAACCAGATAGCACTGAGGGTGCAGACTTGTGGGCTAGATATCTGACCACCTGGACGCTCTGGAACCATGTTCGGACGATAGCAGCGTTTGGGGCAGCAGCATTGCTGACGAGTGCGCTCTGTAAGCAAACAGTGCAATAGAAATGTTAAGTATCACAGTAAAGGTAGGGTGAAGAAGGCAGGAGGCTCAGTTGGAATCCCCATAAATAAATTTAGGGGATTTAATAAGGACGTATTTTTCCTTGCGCTGCGGCCTCGAAAAAAATATTTTTATTTTTTTTCATAAATAAATTTACTTGCTCTAAACCCTTTTGGCAGAGGGCAAAAATTGTATTTTCTTCCTTCTGCCTTCAGCAAGAACTCCCCTCTGCCTTTCTTCGGTAAAACATAGAACTGAAAAATCAGTGATATTTCTTCCTTACCTTCGTTTTAGCTTGATTTGTGAATTATCTGATCGCATTAAAAGGATTTAACAAAACTATGCCAATTAAAAAACCCATCAATCTTAATCAAGGAAGTTTCCTTAATCCCGCAGATAAAAAGATAGTTGTCATTTTAGATAGTGAAGATATTTTAACTTTAATCACGCAAGAATTAAAAACTCGTTATTCCCCAGAAACTCAAAAAAATCCTACTTGAGCAAAGTTCCCAGTTGTTGCCTGATTTCGTGCTTCAAGAATTATTAAAGCGCCAAGAAGAGGTAGTCAACGTTAACCCAGATACCTTAATAGTGGTTAACTGTCAGCTAGCAGAGATAGAGGTCGATGACTTGGGATTTGATTTAAATGTCGAAGCATATTTTGTAATTGCAGATACAACAGGTCAAAATCAGTTTCGGGCTAATAAGATAGTCCTTTGGTCGAATATATGGGGCGATGAAGAACGTCTTTTTGAATTAGAAGATGAACTAGGTGAGCAATTCTGGACACATTATCAAATCCAGTTGCTTTTTGATGAAAAAGAGCATCCAACAATTGAACTGGAAGTATCACAAACAGATGATTATGCAGCGAGGTTAGAATTTTATCCATCACTGAAAATGTTTTCACCATCCATAGTTCCCTTTTCCACCTTAACCGAAAAGTATTGGGAGTAGGGATGCATACTACAGGAGCATTTCACCTTGTTGTGTCAACAAGGATTTTCTGATCGCCTGTTGACATCAATGAGAGAATCTACGCGGACTCAAAGAATTTGAAACCCACGTCCGTGGGTTTTGTTTGTATAGTGACGCGATCGCACTTTAGAAAATGCCGCACTTCTTCGACAGTGGACGCTTTGAGCAGTGGAAGTAACAGCAGGCTTGCACGACTAAAGATCCGATCTGGGTTTTGCAAAAACAATTTCAGCAGTTTGTATTCTCTTGCTGTGAGGGTAATTTCCTGCTCATTACAAGCGACTCTGCCGGCACTTGGATCTAAACAGAGATTTCCCCAGGTTAACGTGGATGATGAGATTGCCTCATTGCGTCGTCATAAAGAGCGAATTCTGGCTTAGTAATGCTTCTGGGTTGAATGGCTTAATGACGTAATCATCTGCTCCGGTATCTAACCCAGCAACAATGTCTGCATTAGAATTTTTCCCAGTTAGCAACAGAATAGATTTACGGTAGCCTTGCGATCGCAGTTGCCGGCATAAGCTAATGCCATCCAGTTTTGGAATTAACCAGTCCAGCAAAATCAACTCATATTCAGTCGATAGTGCTAGTTCTAATCCAGCTTGCCCATTGCTTGCGATATCGATAGTATAACAATTTGCACTCAACAACTCGAAGAGTGCTGTACTCAGTAATACGTCATCCTCTACCAACAAAATTTTCATAAGTTGCATCCAAAGAAGATGCTTATGACACCTCCGCGATCGCAATTAAATTTATTGGTGCTGTACTAGATTTATATTCTATTACGTGAAATTATTGCTAAATGTTATTATTCAGACCTTGTATTCCTTTCTATACGGCTTAAAAGATCGATGATTGCTATCAATACTGCTGTAAATATATTTATAACAATGCAGATAACCCCTACATAAATTAAATATCCCTCTTCTGTCACTCTCCGAAAACATTTGCCTTTTCTAAAATCTAGAGCTTTTGTATAACAAGCGATTGCGCGATTATTTTCTAATAACAAATACAAGTCCTATTTTTTTCTAATAGTATAGCTTGTATTGATTGCCTCATGAGGCTTCTAGCGATCACTTTCCCGGAAAGTGACAGAAGAGGGATATGCAAAGACTATTATATTAAATCCACCAAAACTGAAGGTTGACCTAAAGATTGAAAATATGACAAGATAAAAAACGATTACAATAAAATAACCGATGAACTGAACTATTTTTAAAGTCGTAATTAATCTGGTGTATAGTCCAATACGGTTCAGTTAAGGGCGGCTGGCAAAAATTTTGGGTTTTCAAGACGCGATAAATCGCCGTCTCTACAAGTGTTTTGGTCTTATCTGAACTGTATTGGTGTATAGTCGATTTTCGTTAGGACTGCTAGGTAATTGATTGCTGATCATAAACATTTAATTTTTAATCAATTAGTTTGTCCAGTAAAATTTTTTGATAATAAGTAGAAGAGTGTTCTTTGAAAGAAACACTCTTCTAGGGAATTCTAGCCATCAGTTTTATAGCTGATAACTAAATTATCATTAAGCCCCAACAGCTTCCTTCGCGGCGTACAACACCTCGGCGTTGATTTCCTTGAAACCGCGATCGCGGGCAAATTTTTCAGTATTACGCTTCACTTTGCCGCGAACAAATCCCGGAATCTTATTCAATTCTGCTTGACCATCTTTTGTCCAATTCAAATCAGAATCAGCAGAAATTCCTCTAGTAATAACTTCTTTGGTATCATGACCACCGAAGATTTCTAACAGGTGATCTTCCATTCCCAAAGTGAAGGAATTGTAGATCAAATCTGTAATCTGATTAGTGCCTTCGTAACCCATAAATGGTTTGTAACCAATGGGGAAGTTTTGGACGTGGATTGGTGCTGCAATTACGCCGCAGGGAATATCCAAACGTTTACCAACGTGGCGTTCCATTTGGGTGCCGAAAATGGCAGAGGGTTCGACACGAGCGATCGCATCCCCAATTGCACCATGATCTTCGGAAATTAGCACTTCATCACAATACTCGCTCACTTGTTCGCGGAACCAATCTGCATCATATTTACAGTAAGTACCAGCCCAAACAACATGAATCCCCATTTCTCGCACCAAAATCTTAGTAATGGCGGCGGCGTGGGTATTGTCACCAAAGACCACAGCTTTTTTGCCAGTCAAGTTTTGACAGTCAATCGAACGGGAGAACCAAGCAGCCTGAGACACATGGAGGGTTTGCTCATTGATGAAGTTTTCGTAGTCAACTTCTGCACCTTGAGCATTAATTACCTGCTGAATCTTGCGAATACAACGGGCAGTTTCCACTACACCCATTGGAGTAATGTCTATATAAGGTGTGCCAAATTGTTCTTCCAGGTAACGGGCGGTGGTCAAACCGAGTTCACGGTAAGGCACCAGGTTAAACCAGGCTTGGGACATCTTTTTCAAGTCATTTACCGAAGCACCTTCAGGAATTAAGGTATTTACCTCAATACCCAAATCAGCCATCAGCCGTTTTAGTTCGGTGCAGTCGTGATTGTTGTGGAAACCGAGGGTGGTAGTACCGATAATGTTCACCGAGGGTTTTGCTGTTTTGCCCTCTGGT
The DNA here is from genome assembly GCF_014023275.1 of Nostoc edaphicum CCNP1411. NCBI lineage: Bacteria > Bacillati > Cyanobacteriota > Cyanophyceae > Nostocales > Nostocaceae > Nostoc > Nostoc edaphicum. Next base: position 1,289,363 of record NZ_CP054698.1, on the reverse strand, counting down.
AATTCGCCCCGTTTCCGAGCTTTTTCGATGTAGTATTGGACAATTTGATCCAGAGTGCGATCGGCGGCTTGCAGTTCGTTGTAGCGGTAGTGGTTTACATCCGCCAGCATTACGTCCCCTTTCGCTTCCAACTGCGCCCGTTCGACAAAGTTGTGTAGATCCTCTTGCAAAATACTGGAGGTGCAGGTGGGAGTTAACACAATCAAATCTGGGTGTTCCTCGGCATCCTTGCGGACAATGTTATCTACCACCTTCTCTTGGGAACCGCGTGCCAAAACGTTGCGGTCAACCACACTGGTTGTCACCGGAGTAAAATCCCTCTCCCGCGATAGCATGGAGCGCATGACATTAAAGTAGTCATCGCCAATAGGAGCGTGCATGATCGCATGAACATTTTTAAAAGAACTAGCGATTCGCAGAGTGCCGATGTGGGCTGGGCCAGCATACATCCAGTAAGCTAATTTCATGTTTGTGTCTCCCTTTTCAACTCTAATAACTAAGTAAGTGGGCGTAAAAAAATATAAGATGGACTTCACCATCAACCCCTTCGGTGCGTATTTTACCGCCGTAGGCATCGCACATCTGCCGTTAGCAGGGAAAGGGGAGTAGGATTAAAGCCAAGGAGAGAGGTTTGGAGAGAGGTCTTACATTTAATTCAGCCGATCTACTTATAAGTCTTTAATTATTAAATCGTTTCTGATTTTCTCAAACATGCTGGCTGAAAAAAAATAAGGTTTGTTGCGGGTTTTAGGAGAGACGATATAGCTGAAATATAGTTACTGCTTGGGATACAGCTATCAATTTAAACAACATTACCTGTTATTTTTGTAAAAAAATCTTAATGTTCAAACAGAATTCAGGAGTCAGGAGTCAGAATTCAGAATGAATCCTGTACTCTCTCCGCTATCAGTGGCGAGTCTGAATCCCCACAAAGAGTGATTCTGATTCCTGAATTCTGACTTCTGAATTCTTCTTCAATAATCTCTCCTTCCCTAGTCGGTTGCGTTTTTACCTAATTCGCTAGGATGTACACAAGCTCATTTTCACAACAATTATGGTGAAAACACCCTCCCAGCCTTCGACAATTCCTCCTTTGGAAAATGGCGACAAACTCACCCGCTACGAATTTGAGCGTCGCTACAATGCCACCCCTAACCTGAAAAAAGCTGAATTAATCGAAGGGATTGTCTATCTCATGCCAGCTGCTCTGCGTTTCCGAAGTCACGGTCAACCGCATGGTTGGATTTTGACATGCCTTGGTACTTACGAAGCTGCAACTCCTGGTGTAGCCTTGGGAATTGAACCTACCGTCCGCTTAGACTTAGATAACGAACCTCAACCCGATGTTGTTCTGTTGATTGAACCGGAAGCAGGTGGTCAAACGCGGCTGAGTGAAGATGATTATATTGAAGGTGCGCCAGAGTTAGTTGTGGAAATTGCTGCTAGTAGTGCGGCTATCGATCTTCATGGCAAAAAACAGGCTTATCGTCGCAACGGTGTCAAAGAATATATTGTTTGGCAAGTTTTAGATCAAAAATTGACTTGGTTTTCTCTGGAACAGGGTGAATATCTAGAATTAGTACCTGACAATGAAGGCGTTTTGCGAAGTCGGGTATTTCCAGGGTTGTGGTTAGCGGCGACAGAATTATTAGCAGGTAATATGCAGGGTGTCTTGAAGGTTTTACAAGCAGGTTTGCAGTCTGCTGAACATGAAGATTTTATCAAGAAATTGGGTAGCCATCGTTGAACAATTTCTAAATGGGGAAGTCCTTTAAGTAATTATGTTTGCACACCAAATTCTTCTGGATCTACGCCCCAATTTACCCAGCGAATTGCTTCACGCGCTGAGTTCATATTTGGTGGAACTCGCAAGGCGTGAATAAACCCTGTACTAGGGCAAGTCATTTTTAATAAGTAAATTGGTTCTTCATCTACATCATTATCTATTTTTAATAGAGTATATTCTTTCCAAAAATCTAATTCAATTGCTTGTAATTCTTGACAAATTTTAGCGTAACCAATGCCCTGAATTAACACTCGGCGTAGTTCGGCATTTTCCTCCGATAAAAGCCATTGAGATTGCCATCGCTGCGGATGGATTTTACCGTATTTTTCAGGCAAAGTTACGCCGTGGTAGGAGTAGAGGCTATATCCATCAGTAAATTCAATAGCGGGTTCGCCTTCAGCGTGGAGGCGATTTTGATTGTCAAAGCGTAAGTGAAGTGGGCGATCGCATATAATTGCTACTTTTTCAAAAGCAAAGATCCAGCCACATTCTATAATTAGTGATTGATAGTGCTGGAATTTTTTTACATCATAATCAAAATTTAATACTTTAAAAGAAAAATTTAATACACTAGTTGATGTAGCCTTTTTATCTGGTTGCCAGCATTTATCATAAACGTCCGTTATATCAGATTCTAAACGTGTTTTTAGAGAAGCTCTTAATCGCTTTCCAATCCGGTTCGCTAATTTTCTCCAATATTGATTTTGTAACCTTTCGTTGATTTTGATTAGGAGTTCGGGCTTTAGATGTCTATAGAAGAGTCTATGTCCGTCATCCCAACCGTTACTATCTAATTCCAAGAAAAGAGCCTCGTATATATTATCTGGTATATATGGTAGTCCCTGAAATATTGATGACTCTGTTAATTCATGAGAAAATACTATTTGTTTAACGAGCGGTTCTGGGAGAGGCTGAAATACTTTTTGCTGTTTTATTCGGCTGCTTATAAATGATTTTTTACGGCTTAGAAATGATTTATTTAATCTACTAATAATTGAGAATTCAAGTTTTTTTCTCAATTGGTCATTCTGATGGTCAATTTTATCTAGAAATATCTTACTGAAAGCAGCATACGGACTATCACAAAAAATAATCTCAGGTACTTCAAAGCCAAAGGCAGCATAAGCAACTTTTAAGGCTTCAGCAGCTTTGTCTCGCTCAATCCGTTCAGTTGAAAGTGCGATCGCTCTCCACTTCTCCCGATAAACTGGAATCAAAGCCTCTTGCTCAGGCGTTAACTTTTCAATCAGCGACATATCGCCAACCTTCAGGCTCGTATTCCCGTTGAATTTTCACCATCCAGTCACCTTGGGGAATAGAAATAGCTTTATGCTCCTCATGAGCTAGCAATGCCGACTCTGAAAACACACGCAAGTAGAGTGTGCTATCTTTCTCGTATAATTCGGCGTTTCCCTCAGTAATACGATGCTTATGCCCCGTAACTTCGCCTTCTGCCAAAGTTAAGTGAGGTATTTTTTGTCCTTCAACCTGCTGCACAGGTAGTAAGATAACATCACCCTGACGAATTGGTTTCATGGTTTTGCTTTCCTGACATGGGTACAAACCCCAGTTCGCTTTTGCTCTCAAGTTTGGTTTAATTTTGGCACAAGCTCTATTCAAGTGGGGCATTGGGAATTGGGCATAGGGCATAGGGGATTGGGTGTTGTTAAGAGGATAAGGAGAAAGACTTGTTACAAGTACTCACTCAAGTCACCTTGTCCCCTTGTCTCCCTGTTCCTTGCTTTCTCATCTTCCATGCCCAATGCCCCATGCCCAATTCCCCAATTAAAAGATATTTTAAAAACTGTAGTCGCCAATTATGCGTTAGATAAGTTAAAGATTGAAATAGCTGGAAATTCAGACCCAGCCTACCCTCATTTATCCTCTGGGACAGACTGGGCATTAAGTTCAGCGGATTTTCTCCCAAGCAGGCAGTTTATGTGAGGATTAAATCACCGCCCTAAGCGTGACTTTTTATCTTGACAATTTGCAAAAGTTACCTCAATTTGACTGTTTGGCTTAGTAGCTCTTCTTTTTATTGAAATTTCCATGTCAACTCTCGTCATCGTCGAATCTCCAACCAAAGCTCGTACCATTCGCAACTACCTGCCAGCAGGCTATCGGGTGGAGGCGTCTATGGGTCATGTGCGTGACTTACCCCAGTCGGCTAGTGAAATTCCCGCTGCCGTCAAGGGGGAAACATGGGCGCAGCTAGGGGTAAATGTGGACGCCGACTTTGAACCGGTATATGTTGTCCCAAAAGACAAAAAGAAAATTGTCACCCAGCTGAAAGAAGCCCTTAAAGATGTAGATGAACTGATTCTGGCAACGGACGAAGACCGGGAAGGTGAAAGCATTAGTTGGCATTTATACCAATTGCTGAAGCCAAAAGTTCCCACTAAGCGGATGGTGTTTCACGAAATTACCCAAGAAGCGATCAAAAAAGCTCTGAAAAACTGCCGCAATATTGATGAGCAGTTGGTTCGCGCCCAAGAAACGCGGCGGATTTTAGATCGGCTGGTGGGTTATACCTTGTCTCCCCTGCTATGGAAAAAAATCGCCTGGGGATTATCTGCTGGGCGAGTGCAATCTGTAGCCGTGCGACTTTTAGTCACTAGAGAACGCCAACGCCGCGCTTTCCATGAGGGTACGTACTGGGATTTGAAAGCCAGTTTGTCAAAGGAAAAAACCCCCTTTGCTGCCCAGTTGATCACATTGGGAGGAACAAAAATCGCTAACGGCAGCGATTTTGACGCCACGACCGGACAAATTACCGCAGGTCGCAATGTCTTGTTGCTCAATGAAGAACAAGCGGTAGCGCTCAAGGAACGCCTAACTGGGAAAACCTGGAATGTTAACGACATTGAGGAACGCCCAGTGACGCGCAAACCGTCGCCACCGTTCACTACCTCGACACTGCAACAAGAATCTAACCGGAAACTGCGCCTTTCAGCCCGTGACACAATGCGGGTTGCCCAGAATTTGTACGAGCAAGGGTATATTACCTATATGCGGACAGATTCGGTACATTTGTCAGATCAAGCGATCGCAGCAGCTCGCAGTTGTGTAGAAAAGCTCTACGGTCAACAATACCTCAGTCCCCAACCCCGGCAATACACGACCAAATCCAAAGGCGCACAAGAGGCACACGAAGCAATTCGTCCAGCGGGTAGTACCTTCCGCACCCCCCAAGAAACTGCTTTAGGCGGTCGAGAACTTGCCATTTACGATTTGATTTGGAAGCGGACTGTCGCCTGTCAAATGGCTGATTCTCGGCAAACTCAAATTACCGTGCAATTGCAAGTTGAGGATGCTGGATTCCGTTCTTCTGGCAAACGGATTGAATTTCCAGGATACTTACGTGCTTACGTTGAAGGTTCAGATGACCCAGAAGCAGCACTGGAAGACCAGGAAGTGATTTTGCCGAATCTGAAAGTGGGAGATCATCCAAATTGTACAGATTTAGAAGCAGTTGGGCACGAAACCCAACCGCCAGCTAGATACACCGAAGCTTCTTTGGTAAAAACCTTAGAAAGTGAAGGTATCGGTCGTCCCAGTACCTACGCCAGCATCATTGGCACGATCATCGATAAGGGTTATGCCCATTTGGTGACTAACGCTCTCATTCCCACCTTCACCGCTTTCGCCGTCACCGACTTGCTGGAAAAACATTTTCCAGACATCGTTGACCCCAGTTTTACCTCGAAGATGGAACAAACCCTTGATGACATTGCCACAGGTGAAGCGAAATGGCTACCATACTTGCAGCAATTTTATTTGGGAGAAAAAGGGCTAGAAACCCTGGTAAAAGAACGAGAAAGTCAAATTGATGCCACCAAAGCTAGGACTGTGGAACTGGAAAATCTAGATGCCAAAGTCCGCATTGGTAAATATGGCCCCTATATTGAAGTCGAAAATGGTGAAGGAGTGATCACCGCCTCAATTCCCAAAGACCTGACACCAGCTGACCTCGACCCCAAACAGGTAGAAGTATTGCTGCGGCAAAAAATCACAGGCCCAGATCAGGTAGGTCGCCATCCCGAAACTGGCGAACCGATTTATGTAAAAATTGGCGCTTATGGGCCTTATGTCCAATTAGGTGACAAAACCGACGAAAACCCCAAACCGAAACAAGCCTCCCTACTCAAAGGTGTCACCCCAGAAACCGTTACCCTGGAAATGGCTGTTGGTCTATTGGCACTACCCCGGACATTGGGAGTTCATCCAGTCACAGGCGGCAAAATCCAAGCAAGTTTGGGACGCTTTGGCCCTTATGTCGTTCATGACCAAGGTAAGGAGGGGAAAGACTACCGTTCCCTGAAAGCTGCTGATAATGTATTGGCAATTAGCTTAGAACGTGCATTGGAATTGTTATCCGAACCAAAAAAGGGACGCAGTTCCACCAACAGCAAGTCCAAGGCAGCCTTACGCGAATTAGGTACGCATCCAGAGGACGGGGAAACAATTAACATCTACGATGGCCCTTATGGCCCTTACATCAAGCATGGGAAAACTAATGTAAGTATCCCAGAAGGTCAAACAGTAGAAGATATAACCCTGGCTGAGGCACTGAACTTGTTAGCAGCTAAGGCATCGACTGGGAAATCGACTCGCAAAACGAGTAAATCAACGAGTTCCAAATCTAAGTCAACTGCTAAATCATCAACGACCACTGCGAAAAAAAAGGCGACAGAAGGCTAATTGTAAGTCAGGCAATTTTTGATTTTTGATTTTTGATTTTGGATTTGTTTCACTCACAAGAGGTTTTAGCATCGCTAGCGTCTCGTAGAAAAGCGTTAGCGCTATCGGCAATCTAAAATCTAATTTTGGCACTCAAGAATTCAAAGTCCGACTCTTGACCAATATCACTAAGTTAAGATATAGCACTTGCCCTGACTGATTCTCAGCCTGAAGGCTGGGAACCAGTCAGGGAAACTCCACCAAAGGTAGCAACCTTCTCGGAATATATTCCCAGTCTTAAGACTAGGAACGAGGCAACACAAGCCTTTGGGCTTAATAAGAGTGCCATTCGACTCTTGACCCTTGATATCCATCCTTGATAGGATACAGTTCTGTAGGTTGCAAGTGTGATACTCTAAAAAGTAAGGGAAAACACAACGCTAAATTTTAGAAGTGGCTTATCTCCCAAATACGGGATTGTGTATCAGCCCGATTGGAAGCCAGAGGTGCGAAAATATACCATTTTCTGCGTACCTGTTAATCAAAATTGAGGTAGTATCTCAGGAGCGGTCAGTTCATGGACTATATAGAAAAGGTGCTGGAAAAGCTTAAGGAATTAGCTCGTAGGCTTATTGAGAGCCTATTAGGGCCAGAGGCTGAACCGGAACCGGAACTGATTCCGATTCCTGTAAATGATCGCTCGCGCCGTCGCCACTAAAATCACAGTGGTAAACTCGACGTCACAACCCTTAAGCATTCTGGCATTGCATGGGCCAAACTTAAATTTGCTAGGACAGCGAGAACCAGGAATTTATGGTTCTTTGACACTAGGTGAAATTAACCGCCTGTTAGAAGAAGAAGCATTAAAGTTACAGGCGACAGTTTTTCCTTTGCAGTCAAATCATGAAGGAATTTTAGTAGATACTATTCATGAGGCGTTAGGGCAATATCAAGGAATTTTGATTAATGCAGGGGCGTACACCCATACAAGTGTGGCATTGCGAGATGCGATCGCTGCTGTTAACTTGCCTACAGTAGAAGTGCATCTGAGTAACATTTACCGCCGTGAAGAATTTCGCCATCATTCTTACATCGCTCCAGTCGCGATTGGTCAAATAAGTGGTTTTGGCGTCCAAAGTTACTTGTTGGGCTTACAAGCTTTAGTGAATCATTTAAGAAAAGACGAAACGTAAAGAATGAAAAATGAATCGATTTTAGAGTTTCGATTTTGGGTTAAATTCTTCAATCCAAAATCCAAAATCCAAAATCCAAAATCCAAAATTCTATGCGTTACTCTCCTATAAGTCGGTTTAAAGGTACTTTACTCGGAGCATTCCTGGGAGAAAGTTTAGCCTCTGGTAGTGAAATACAGTTTCAGGGTTACCTAGATTTAGGCAGAATGGCGGTTGTGGGTACCCAGAGTTTGATAGCATTAGGTAGATTAGATTTAGATGATTGGATAGGGCGTCAGCAACAAGAGTCTCCTCATTTACTAGAAACTGATGACATATCAATAAAAATAATTATTTCCACACTACCAGTAGCACTCTTTTTTCACGAAAATACAATTAAGCTGCGACAAAACTTGTTGCGTGTGCTAAAAATCTGGGATGATGACCCAGTAGTAAGGGATGGAACACTAGCAGTAGGATATGCGATCGCTCTTGCCCTAACTGAAAAACTCGACCCCTTAACCCTTATCCCGCAAACGGTTTCTTTTCTCGGAGAAACACCGACATCAATACCAAAAAACTTATTAAGAGTCCAGAATTTATTACAACAAGGGGCTGGATTGTCAAGGGCGCAAGCTGAGTTTGCTAAGAAAGAAAAACTCAGTAACACTATTGCTATGGCATTTTACTGCTTTTTAAGTACCTTGGAAGACTTTCGCCTTGCAGTTTTGCAGGCTACTGACAATGGCAATACTAAAATGCAAGATGCTACACCTCTAATCTCACAGGCTACAGGTGCAATTACTGGTGCTTTATCAGGAGCATATAATGGTACAGGTGGAATTCCCGTAAATTGGCAAGTATTGCTCTTGCAGAGGAATTCTCCAGCATGGGGACTAACTAGCTTTTCTCAAATGTTAGAATTGACCGATGCATTTGTGGCGGTGTGGTCAGGAGTGTATGATCTGGCTCTAAATCCAACGGAGTTAACAGAGGAGGAATGTGAGGTGGCTCTGCTTTCAGTTTATGCAGCTCCTCGCGTTATTCGGTCGCGTTAATCTCAATTAACCAAATTAACAAGGGGCTTAAGTACCTTGTCAAAGGTAGGCAAACTTCTGCCATAGTCTACTAGTCTTATATACTAGAATTTTTCAGTAAACTCTCGGACTGATTCTGTAGGTAGCTATTGTGGTAAATCGGCAACAAAAAAGCCCAACCACTATTATAGTTGCAGCAGCCACAGAGAAAACTTCCCTGATGATTGTCCTTTTTTGAGCTATCAAAGTCGGCAATTGCAGGCAAAGATAATGAAAATGCAGCAATTTTTGCAGTTATTGACCCAGCAATTGACTCACTGGCGGCGACAGTACAAAGCACTACGCCGTAAGGGAAAGTTAATGAGAAGTCCCAAAAGCAAAAGCCATAGAAGGGAACTTATCAGGACTATGGCCACAAATGTATTCCTGTTTTTATCAAAAACCAATGAAAAAAGCGATCGCCGAAAACAAGAAAGAGCGCTCAGGTTAAAGGCAAAATCGGTCAAAACTAAGAGTGGTATTTATACAGTCGGTTTAGACTGGGTACACGAACAGCGTTCCTTGGTGATTTTAGCGATCGCTGTAGTGTCCCTCACAGGGGTTATTGGGTATAAATTATACAATCAAACTCAACTCCAAGTAGGAAGTCCCGCACCCCAAACATTTACAGCGCCTTACACAGCTAGCATCGAAGATCAGAAACAAACAGAAGCCGAGCGCAAAGCCATCAGTAAAAGCTCCTTACAAGTGTTGATGGTTAACGTGCGAATAAACGAACAAATCAAGGAAAAATTGCAACAATTTCTCGATGATGGCAACGAAATTCGCGCCGTTGCTGGAGCTTTTCCTTTTTTTGATCCTTTAGTTTTGTCCATCTCTATCCAGCATTACCTCCGCTCCTGTCCTAACTCAGAATGGCAAGCACTGCTATTGGCTCTAGAAAATAGTAAAAATCAGCAGAAGAAAGCAACAGGACAAACTACCACCTCATTCCGTTCATTATTGATAGCTGCTCCTAATCAAGAACGCCAGCCGCGCACAACACGACCTAAATCTGATTACCAGAGGCCAGAAGAGACACAGACAGTTAATTTTTCTCAAAACACTAACTTTGCTCAAGCAAAAGCAGAACTAGAATCTTACGGCGTCGCCACTTCTGAGAAAAACTTGTCTTTACTGATTGCCCAAATTTCCCAAGCCCGCCAAAAATTCACCCAAGCCACTACCAAACTTTTACAGTTGGAGAGCATTAGCCCAGAAGCAGTATATGAGGAATCCCTCATTTTGGATTTGTCAGATGGGGAGTGGGAAAAAACACAAATCGGAATTTATCAGAGTATAGAGCGAATTCTTACCCAAGGTATCCCACTGGGACTACCACGAAATATCTTACAAGATGCGGTGAGCTTACAAGTGCAGACTTTTGTACCAGAATCCGCTGAACCTTTAGCAAGCAAACTGTTGTTAGCTGTACTCAAGCCGAATCTGCAAAATGATGAGGAACAAACGAGAGAAAACGCTCAAAAGGCTGCTGCGGGGATACCGCCGGTGATGGTGAAGGTACAGCGTGGTGAGGTGATTGTCAAAAAAGGAGAGCAGATTAGTGCATGGAACTTTGAGGTGCTGGAGCATTATCACCTAATTCGTCGGGAGGTAAAATGGCACGAGTTAGTGAAATTAGCAGGCGTTATTGCGATCGCTATTGGCATTTTTGTCTGGGTAGAACGGCATATTGATTACGAATTGCGACAACGCGATCGCTTATTAGTATTACTGCTAACTCTGAGTGTGCCAGGAGTGATCACACTAGGATTGCCATATACCACCTGGAGCGCCCTTGGTTTATTGTTGGGAAGCTTCTACGGCCCCACTTTGGGCTTGACAGTTGTCGGACTGCTGTGGCCGATATTAGGCATTAGCTTGGATATGAGCAAGGCTGCCCTTTTAGCTGGTGTTGGGGGAGGAATATTAGGTAGTTACATTGCACAACGATTGCGATCGCGTGAAGAATTGGCATTATTGGGTATTGCGATCGCTTTAACTCAAGGCGGCATTTACCTGGCTGTTAAAATCTTAATTGGTCAAGCATTTGGTTCAACTTGGTATATCGTCCTCCGAGAAGCCGGATTATTTGCTTTATCCGGTTTAGGTTGGAGTGTTGTTGCTTTAGGTTTGAGTCCTTATCTAGAAAAAGTTTTTGATTTAGTTACCCCAATCCGCCTAGCAGAACTGGCGAACCCTAACCGCCCTTTATTAAAACGACTCGCTACTGAAACTCCCGGAACTTTTCAGCACACGCTGCTTGTCGCTACCCTTGCGGAAGCTGCTGCCAAAGAACTAGGCTGCAATGTTGAGCTAGTCAGGGCTGGAACATTATATCACGACATTGGTAAAATGCACGACCCCCTTGGCTTTATTGAAAATCAAATGGGGGGGCCGAATAAACATGATACAGAGATTAAAGACCCTTGGAAGAGTGCAGAAATTATCAAAAAGCACGTAACTGAAGGGTTGGTGATGGCGCGGAAACACCTTTTACCGACAGCAATTCAAGCTTTTATTCCAGAGCATCAGGGAACGATGCTAATTGCCTATTTCCATCACCAAGCCCAGCAAATGGCTCAGGAAGATCCAAGTTTAACAGTAGACGACGCAGATTTTCGCTACGATGGCCCAATTCCCCAATCACGGGAAACCGGAATTGTGATGTTAGCAGATTCTTGTGAAGCGGCGCTGCGATCGCTCCAAGGGTCAGATTCAGGTAAGCGTTCCCTTCGCGGCTCGTCTCTCGCAAAAGAGGAAAAGCGATCGGTTAATGTCTCCACCGAACAAGCTTTAACAATGCTAAATAATATCCTGCGTGCCAAATGGCAAGATAATCAACTCGTTGATTCCGGCTTAACACGAGAAGAAATGTCACAAATTGCCCAGATATTTGTGGATGTTTGGCAGCAATTTCATCACAAACGGATTGCTTATCCGAAGTTGAAGGCTGGTAGTACTGCGCGTAATTCGTAATGCGATCTCTCCGACTGGCTACACCTACGCATATCTGTTGATAATCAATCTTAAAACCTGAAGAAATTATTAGGAGTTAAACAAAAATGGCTACTTTAACTATTCGTTTACCAGACGAAAAACATGTTCGGTTAAGACAAGAGACGCGATGAATCGCCGTCTCTACAATAATCAGTCTTTTATCTTTACGGCGATTTATCACGTCTTTGTGATCTATAATTTTCATCAGAAAACCTTAACCGAACCGTATTGGATAGACTCGGAACTAGAGAATTGAGTTACAACATTTTCTAATTGCTAAGTAATAAATATTTGCTGGCGCAGTTGCCATGTATTACCATACTTTAAGTGGGCAACCCAACTCTGCATTGATTGGGATATTTTTTCATATTCAATTTTTCCTTGATCGTATTCCCAGAGCATTTTCCGTAATCTTTTTCTTGCCAGACGCAGATTATCACTACGTACCCTAATCCGGTCTGGTAAAATATCTCGTTCCTATGCTCTGCATAGGAATGCCTGATTAGAGGCTCTGCCTCTAGTCAGATATTGAGTCAGAGACTCAATGAATGCATTCCCAGGCGGAGCCTGGGAACGAGGAAATGCTTATCAAGCTAGGTTTTTAGGACTTGTGTGTACACCGTAGCTTAAAAAGGGGGATTTAGGGGGATCGAGATATGTGCAACTTCACATTAAATTGGTATAAACTTGCTGGTGGAATATTTTTTAATTGGAAATACTTGGTTTAATTTTTTGCTGTTTTATCCATCCACCCAAATCATTGCCAATATCATTTAAAAGTTTTTGAGCATATTCATAACGCTCTGTCTTAATTAAGTCAAATTCTAAAAGTAGACGAGTTTGATAACGTAAAATATCTAGTTTACTATTCAATAATTCTAAATGGGCTAATTTCTGTTTAGCATACCGTGCTATGATCAGAACATCTAATAAATCGTATAGTTCTGTAATAATCCGATTTCCTAGCAAAAATTTATGATCTCTAGGAAGCCGATTTAAAATTGGCACATACCACTTGATTAAATCGTAAGTTTTTTGTATTTTTGGTAAATCACTCATCCATATTAAATTAAAAAAATTTTATCGCGCAGAGCGCGAGGCATTAAGAAGGGTAAAGAAATAAAGAGCAGAGTGCTAAAGGTCAAGAGTATAAAGGGCTACTAAGTCCCGCCACGAACCAACACAACCCGAAAACCCACGCGGTCGTACCGATTGACACGCGGGCGATAGTAGCGAAACGCCGAGCGGCAAACCCTGGGAGATTCGCGCCACGAACCACCACGCAGCAGCTTTTGATTATCATTATCAACTAACCAAGCGCTTCCGTCTTTTGGCGCTCCGTTATAATTTTCGTGCCACTCATCCTGACACCATTCCCAAATATTACCATGCATATCAAATAAACCAAAGGGGTTAGCAGGAAATTTTCCCACATCTGTTGTTTGCTCACGATATATGCCCTTTGGCCCCTGAGCATAATTACCTGGGTATACTGTTCCCGCAATATCCCAGTCTATCCCCCGATAATTCGCTAAATCAGTTGTAATCGTTTCGCCAAAATAAAACGGCGTAGTCGTTCCCGCCCGACAAGCATATTCCCATTCTGCCTCACTGGGTAAGCGATAGGTTTTCTCAGTCTTTTTAGATAGTCGAGCGCAAAACTCAATTACATCATCCCAAGAAACCTGTTCAACAGGTCGATTATCACCTTTAAAATTGAATGGGTCGGGATTTAAATCAATATTAACCTTGGGTAAGGCAGCAACGGCTTTCCATTGACTCTGAGTTACTGTAAATTTCCCCATGAAAAAGGGTTGAATGGTAACGGTGTGCTGTGGACTTTCCCAGGTACCTCTTTCTGACTCACTCTCCGGCGAACCCATGATAAATTTACCACCAGGAATTGCAACCATTTCCATAACTACGCCATTACCTAAGTTTTCAGCAAAAAACTCGGCGCGTCCACGGCTACGGTTAATTTCATAGGTTTTTTTCCCCATACCCAAAAATCCTGCTGATTTGGGGGTTAGGGTGGCGGTGTCAAACTCAAAAGGCTGAGTTTGAATACCTGATTTCCTTTTTAGTCGTTCTTGTAATTCTGCTTCCCGTCTTTGATTTTCCGCTGTTTCTTGTTCTAGGCGTAATATTTCTGCTCCCCGTTGCTGGCGCTCATATTCTATTTGTTTTGGGGCTAGCACTCGTTGTTCAATTGGTTGTATATCTTCATCCCGAAGATTCAATATATTTTGTAAGCGTTTTAAGCCATTGCGGTCTTTGTTAGTGAGTGGATATTGTTTTATCTGAGATAAAGCTTGCTCATAACGCTGCAATTTTTGCTGGCGCTGGCGATAAGGTTCCAAAACCTCAAACTCAATTGCATCAGCCTCACTAAGAGATAACCTTAGATTATTCCGCAACTCATCCAGATAAAAGCGGTTGCCTACAGAAATATCTCCTTCATCCTCAAGGGCAATATTATCAAATTCCTTGCGATATTTCAGGGTGGGGTCATCCTTGGGCGACTTTGCCAGAAAAATCCGATAACCATCTTTAAAAGGATAAAATTCTGGTGTCATAGCGGGGGATGCTTCTTGCACTTTGCTTTTCGCATACCTATGCAACTCATCTACCGCAATCAAGCCATCCCCGTCTATATCAGCTGCACCTTTCTCAATTCCTTCTACCAGGTAGTGAGTGTAAACTGAAAGTTCCAAGCCATCGGACTCAAAAGCATATTGTGTAGAAGTAGAAGCAGTGAGAATTGCCCTTCCCTCGCCTCCTAAATGCTGTTGCAGGTCAATGATAGCAGTATCTTTAGGAGTCCAACCCTTGGCAAAAGCACCACTAAAGCAGCAATCTAAAATTACTACCAGTCGCCTGGAATTGCTCTGGTTCATCCAACTATGTACATTTGTGGCTGCTACAGATGAAGTAGGGATTAATTTTCCCTGATTTTTCCGCGTGATGGAAGTCGAGAAGTAAAAATCACCACTTTCGACTGTCACGCCATGACCAGAAAAGTATAAAAGCAGCAAGTCATCTTTCTGACGATGGGCATACAAGTTATAAATAGCATCTTCCATCTCCTGCCGTTGGGGATTTTTCAGCACCGTGACATCCGCCTCAGCAAAATCACCCATTTCTGGGTTTACCAAAACTCGCCGCATCGCCTCGACATCTTTAACAGCGCTTGGTAGGGGGTTTAATCCTGGTTTATATTCACTAATCCCTATCAACAGTGCGACTTTTGCCATTTAGCTGTTTGACTTATTGTTCAAAAAATCTTGTGCTTTCTGTAGCGCAAATTCAAACTCTTCTCGACTGCTGGCTTCGATATTGAGTTCTCTGCCATCAGGCGCTTTCACCCCGATTTTAATTGGTTTGTTGCCGAAGCGATCGCTCAAAAATTTAAACAAACTCTTGATATTAGAAGCGTTAACTTGTGCTTTTAACAATCCCCACACAAAGCCGCTGATACTCTTTGTACCCTGGGGTGCGTTTTCCACTGCAACTAAATCTGCATCTTCTACCCCATCCACTTCTCTTAACTGAGGTAGCAAATTTTCTACTTGTTTTTGCAATTCCTCATCGTCTAAACCCAGTTCAGCTAGAGAAATCGTCACCTGAACGTTAGATATTGCTGCCATGATGAATTGCTTAAGTATTTTTTGGGTATTTTTTAATGATTGTATCGTTAATTTCGGCTAATTTAGTAAATATTCGGGGAGCGATGCCTACAGCAAAGACTTCACCCGACGCTAATTTTGCGCCGTAACACGCCTTACAGAACTAAAATATTTGAAACTGCGGGTATGGTAGTGCGATCGCTATATGCTCTTGTCTATTTTGATGGTAGTGCGATCGCTGCATAAAATCTACAGGGTAACTTTTATTGCAATCAAAGCACGTCAAGCTTGGCTCCAGTCTTGCAACTCTAGTGCTTCAACTCTACCAAAATGACGCTGATTATGAGTGATCATAACTAAATTATTGGCGATGTCTGACGACAAGCCGCTTTGCGTCTACGCAACCCCAGCAATGAGCAAGTCAATATCATCGATGGGAATTCCTTGGAGTCGCAAGTTTGCGTAGATATCTGCGGATAAGGTGACTGATTGTTCAGTAAGGGGTAAGACAGTATTTTGGGCGACAAACTCCAAAAACAAAGCGAGTTGCTTTTGGGCATCACGGTGCTTTAACCCACTGAGAATTTCGTAATAAGTTGGATGTTCATAATTGTTATTCCTAGTTAGTTAAGAGCATTTCCTAAGAGGATGTTTGAAAAGTCTCCTTGTCGGTATCAAAAATTTTAGATTCTCCTAAATCCCCCTTAAAAAGGGGACTTTGATTTTGGTTCCCCTTTTTTAGGCTACGGTGTACACACAAGTCTGAAATAGCTGATTATCCAAGGTTTTACCCCACCCTAACCCTCCCCTTGCAAAGGGGAGGGAACTGTATTTCTAGTTTCCCCCCTTTCCAAGGGGGGATTAAGGGGGGTAATTCGACTTGTGTGTACACTGTAGCCTTGCAAAGGGGAGGGAACAAGATTTTCCGGTTTCCCCTCTTTTCTTTACAAGGGGAGTAATTTGACTTTGTGTGTACAACCGTAGCCTTTTTAAGGAGGGTTACGGGGAATCTAAAACTGCCTAAAGTCACAGCAAAACACTTTTCAAACAACCTCTAAACTATGCTCTAAAATTTATCTAAATTCGTGAAACCCAACATCTAATTAGGTTAACGTTGGGTTTCACAGCATTCAACTACTTTGATTAGGCGGTATTTGTTCAGATGGCGGTTCCGCTGGGGGAGCGAGTACCGCATCCGGCGCAATTTCTTCTACGGGAATTGGTTGCTTATCCTCAATTTCTAAATCTGCTTGCGCTGCTTCCACCAATTCAGGAGATGGGGGATGTGGTGGAATCGCTTCCGGTACACTCTCAGTTTTTACTTCAGTGTCAGTAGTAACTATCTCCTCTACTGGTTGTTCTGGTATGACAATAGTTTTGTCGATAATCTCAACAGTAGGTTGCTCTGATATTACAGAGATAATATCTTCAGGTTTGGGGGTTGTGGGTGTTTTTTTACTTACAGTCTGTTGCACCTTGTCTTTCACGCCACTGAAGGTATTACCAAGACCCTGCTGCAACTGACCCAGCCGTTCCTGAAGGGACAACTTATTTACCTGTTCCTGAATGCCAGTTTTCACCGTCTCAGGACTGGGTACTTGAGTTTGTTGTGCTTGGGGGGTCAATTGGCGACGTAATGATAGAGTTTGCCAGCCAAACCAGACCAAAAGAGCCACACTAGCCACATGACCCAGCAACAAACCCCCAGTAATGCGTGGTGCAAACACCCATAAAACTAAGGCATAGAACAGTCCTACACCACTCCAGATAAAATCATTCTTGCGGTGGATTTCTGGAAAAAAGAAAGCTGCTATGTAAATGGCTAAACTACCAAAACCGACCACCAAAGCTAGGACAAATGCCAGCATTATTTGGTTACTCCTTTGACTAGGGATTGGGGACTGGGGATTGGGGACTGGATATTAGGTATTAGGAAGAAAAAGTAATTTAGTGAATTAAATTTCTTCCTAGTCCCTAGTCCCCAGTCCCTCAACTAACAATTTTGCAAATTTTGCCAGTCAATTGTTGATTTAGATACAATTTAAAATTAATTATCCATGTTAGTTGTGGATTTTTGTCGTTTATATCAAGTCTTAAGGTCTTCTTTAGGGGAGAACGGAAAATATCGGACTACCCTTATAGGTAAAGGATCTGCAAGAGTTAGCCAGAAATTTTTTATGACACTACAAAGCTTTGGTGTGATTGGATTAGCCGTTATGGGTGAGAACATCGCTCTCAACGTGGAGCGCAATGGCTTCCCAATTGCAGTTTACAACCGCTCCCGAGAAAAAACGGATGCGTTTATGGCGCAACGTGCTACAGGACGGAACGTCAAAGCCGCCTTTACTCTAGAAGAATTCGTTGCCTTATTGGAACGTCCCCGCAAAATTCTAGTAATGGTGCAAGCTGGTAAGCCAGTGGATGCGGTGATTGCTCAACTCAAACCCTTGTTAGAGGAAGGCGATATCATTATCGACGGTGGCAACTCTTGGTTTGAAGATACGGAACGACGCACTCAGGAATTAGAACCGGCTGGGCTTCGGTATCTTGGTATGGGTGTCAGTGGCGGTGAAGAAGGGGCATTGAATGGCCCATCTCTGATGCCTGGAGGTACAACAAGCTCTTACGAGTTTCTATCACCAATTTTCAACAAAATTGCTGCCCAAGTTGATGATGGCCCTTGTGTAACCTACATTGGCCCTGGTGGTTCTGGCCACTATGTCAAAATGGTACACAACGGCATTGAGTATGGCGATATGCAGCTAATTGCTGAAGCCTACGACTTGCTGAAAAATGTCGCTGGATTAAACCCCAGTCAGCTACATGATGTGTTTGCTGAATGGAATACCACCGATGAACTCGATTCATTTTTGATTGAGATTACGAAGAATATCTTCCCATATATTGACCCAGACACAAATAAACCCCTGGTGGATTTGATTGTTGACGCAGCCGGTCAAAAGGGAACTGGACGCTGGACTGTACAAACTGCATTGGAATTGGGAGTTGCTATTCCTACAATTACAGCAGCAGTTAATGCCCGGATTATATCTTCGATTAAAGATGAGCGGGTTGCAGCATCTAAAGTCCTCACAGGCCCCAGTGGCAAGTATGACGGGCAAACCAAGGACTTTATCAACAAAGTACGTGATGCTCTCTATTGCTCAAAAATCTGTTCTTATGCTCAAGGGATGGCGTTGCTATCCACAGCTTCAAAAACATATAACTGGAATTTGGATCTGGGCGAAATGGCGCGGATTTGGAAAGGTGGTTGTATTATTCGCGCTCGCTTTTTGAATAAGATTAAGAAGGCTTTTAGCGAAAATCCAGCTTTGCCTAACTTGCTGTTAGCTCCCGAATTTAAGCAGACAATTCTTGACAGACAAACTGCTTGGCGGGAAGTGATTGCGACAGCTGCAACAGTGGGAATTCCAGTACCCGCGTTTAGCGCATCCTTGGATTATTTTGACAGCTATCGCCGCGATCGCTTACCTCAAAATCTAACTCAAGCACAACGCGACTACTTTGGCGCACATACTTACCTGCGTCTTGACAAGCCCGGAAGCTTCCACACTGAATGGGTTCCTATTGCTGAAGCTGGGAAGTAAGCTTTTGTACCTCTAAATTCTCAATTTATTGAGTAAATTTAGACTGTTTCTGAATAAATATTACAAGTGACTCTGAGTTTCAGAGTCACTTTCTTTTTTATGCTGAGTTAAATGCAAAATAAAACTGCTGTATCTTATTGATTGATTTTAAGGCAATACGCTTGGGTTAAGGGTTATTGGTGTAGGTAATTGGTCTTTGAAGACGCGATAAATCG
The DNA here is from genome assembly GCF_014023275.1 of Nostoc edaphicum CCNP1411. Lineage (NCBI taxonomy): Bacteria > Bacillati > Cyanobacteriota > Cyanophyceae > Nostocales > Nostocaceae > Nostoc > Nostoc edaphicum. Next base: position 1,270,200 of record NZ_CP054698.1, on the reverse strand, counting down.
CCGTCTCTACAAGTGTTTTGCTCTTATCTGAACTGTATTAGATTTTAGGGATTGTTATTACCAAGATATTTGGCTTTTAATTCTTCTAACTCTTCATCTATTTTATTTGTACTAGAAGGCTGAGGTGTTGGGTTGGGTGGCTGTATTTTATTTGGTTGAGGTTTGTTGTTACCCATAAATTGGGTTTTCATTTCCTCTAATTCTTTCTCAAGTTGACTCGGAGATTTCGATACAAAAGCGGCTGGAGATTTGAGTGGAGCTTGAGGGATAGGTTTTGGTGCAATCGCTGGTGTGGCTGCTAATTGCGACTTTTGATTTAAGTCTTTGAGAACTTCGTCTACTGTTTGATAACGTCGAATCGGGATACTTTCTAGCATCTTGTTGAGAATGCGATTCAACTGATTACTGATAGGAGTTTGCAAGTATTGCTGCCATACCCATGTATCGTTATTGGTATCATAAGAATCGAAAGGCGATCGCACTGTTAATAAATTAATACAAGTCGCACCCAAACTGTAAATATCACTGGCAAAAATAGCCCTACCTCTCATTTGTTCAGGTGCAACATATTCTGGACTCCCAATACTAGTACCAGTTCTATTTAAGGCAGTACCAGTAGCAGATTTAGCAGCACCAAAATCTACTAATACTAGTTTGCGATCGCTCTCGCGTAAAATAATGTTTTCTGGCTTAATATCGCGGTGAATTACGTGTCTAGTATGACAAAATTGCAAAACTGGTAATAAATCACTTAGTAATTGCCAGATTTGTATTTCACTAAAAGCACCTCTATGTGCCAATTCCTGAGCTAAGTTTTGTCCGTCGATAAATTCTTGTACAAGATACTGCCGATTTTCTTGGGTAAAATATGCCAGTAGTTCTGGAATTTGAGGATGTTTGCCCAATTCATCTAATTGCACCGCTTCTTGGTTAAATAACTCTACGGCTTTGGCAAGAGTGTTGGTGCCTTGGGATTGGGGATAAAATTGCTTAATTACGCAGCGTGGTTTTGAGGGTTTATCCTCATCCACAGCTAAGAAGGTTTTGCCAAAACCACCTTGTCCGATTGGTTTGATCGCACGGTAACGTTCTTTGAGGAGTAACTTGGAACCGCAAGTCACGCAAAAATTTACATGATCGGGATTTTCAGGCTTGGGACAGTGGGGATTAAGGCAGTAGCTCATACAGGCGATCGCTCTTATATCTCTTTATTTTACTGGCGTTGAGGATGTGGACTTCTCCGAATCCGTTAAACTATGAGCGATGTCTACGACGGGCTACGCCTACGCACTGCTTAACCAGTACAGCACGGCGGAAACAAACATACCATTTCAAATGGCGCAAAAGCTTAGAATACAATTCTTTTGACTTTTGACTTTTAACTTTTGACTTCCGCCTTGCGGTACTAGCCTATACCTTCTATAACCGGATGGAAGTAGAAGGCGAATCCCAACACTGTATAGGTAGCTAATAACAAAGTGCCTTCCAGCCAATTGGACTTACCATCAGAACTAATACTGTTTGCAATCAACACCGACGCAACCACAGCTACTAATTCAAAGGGTTGGAAATCTAAATCCATTGGTTTACCCATTATCCGCCCTGCGATCACCAACACGGGCGCAACAAACAAGGCAATCTGCATACTTGATCCCACCGCTACCGAAAGGGAAAGATCCATTTTATTTTTCATTGCCACGGTGACTGCTGTAGCGTGTTCAGCCGCGTTACCGACAATGGGAACCAAAATCACCCCTGTAAACAGCGCCGTCAAACCTAGCTGAGATGTGGCCACTTCCAGAGAATCAACTAACATTTCTGACTCAAATGCTACCAGTAAGGTACATACTAGCAAGACACCAATCCACAACATCATATTTGGTTTAGCATGAGGGATTTCCTCTTCTTCTGTCTCTGCTACACCCACATCATAAAGATAGGAGTGGGTTTTCATCGAAAATAGCAGCGTTAGCGCATAAACCAGGATTAACACCACAGCAACAGCAATAGAAAAATTTTGCAGTGTTTGTTCGTTAATTCCTTGAGAGGTATAATTCATTGCCGTTGGCATCAACATGGCAATCACCGCCAAATTCATCGAATCAGCATTCACCCGCGCCACAATTGGCTGAAATGTCTGTTCTTTGTAGCGCAGTCCTCCCAAAAGCATGGAAAAACCCATCACCAGTAGTAAGTTGCTAATAATTGATCCCGTGATACTGGCTTTGACTACATCTATTAACCCAGCGTTCAGCGCCACTAGGGCGATGATTAGTTCTGTAGCATTGCCAAAGGTGGCGTTTAACAAGCCCCCCAATGATGGCCCGACTACGACAGCAATTTCTTCTGTAGCTGTACCCATCCAAGCTGCTAAGGGCAGAATTGCTAATCCAGCTGTAATGAAAACTATCAATTCTCCCCATTCCAGAAAGTGGGCCGCTACAGAAATCGGGATAAACAGTAATAAAGCGAAAAGAATAATGTTTTTGGTTGACATTTGTTGTCTTAAGTTGAGGGTATCATTCACAGCGAGCAATCCTAATGTTGAAATTTTGAGTGTTGAATTAACAATCGCTTTCACTCATCACTCCGATATGATACTCTCAACCGTCTGTAGAGCAATTCAGGAATTGTACTGTTTTCGGCTCACTGCTGTATATGTAAAATTCAATTGCGATATAATGAGTTTTTGTAATCTTTTGTTGCAAAACTATGAAATTGAGCCAAAATATTACACCAAAAATGGGGTTTAATATATTAAAAGACAATTAAAATTTTGATTGGCGCTGCTAACGAGAAACCCCTAACTAAGGCCTTGTTCGATGGCTAATTACTTTGAGCCTTCAGGGAAAGGGCTGTGCGATAACGCAGATTTCCCACTACAATAAAATCGCTTTGTCAAAAATTTCGTTGTATTCCATAGTTGTTGTTTATACCGGATTTTGTGTACAAACCATTGTAGAAAGGTTTATGCACAATGTTTTCGGTGCAACTGCAAGTTTTTTGTTTTGGATAAATATACATGACTTCTGCTGCTGAAATGCCAGCTAGCTCTGGCTCAACGTTAACATTACATTCAGATCCCAAAAACGCTCACGAAACCGATCCCCTGAGAAAGGCTAATGGTGTTTATGTGACGGTGCATGGTCATTTTTACCAGCCACCAAGGGAAAACCCTTATCTGGACGCAATTGAACGCCAACCGAGCGCTGCGCCTTTCCATGACTGGAATGAGCGGATTCATTGGGAATGCTATCGTCCGAATGCCTTTGCCAGAGTCTTAAATGACCAAGGCGAAGTGGTGGGGATCGTCAACAATTATGAGTATTTCAGTTTTAATATTGGGCCAACGCTGATGTCGTGGCTAGAACGCTACGATGTAGAGGTTTATCAGCGGATTTTAGAGGCGGATGCCAAGAGTAGCCAACGGTTGCATGGTCACGGCAATGCGATCGCGCAAGTATACAATCACATCATCATGCCTCTGGCGAATGAACGCGACAAATACACCCAAATTCGCTGGGGTAAAGAAGACTTCCGCTCCCGCTTTGGACGTGATCCCGAAGGAATGTGGCTAGCAGAAACAGGTGTGGATTATGCCACCCTCGAAGCTCTGGTTGCTGAGGGTATTCGCTTCATTATCCTTGCACCATCTCAAGCACTGCGTTGCCGTCCCATCCCTACTCCAGATCATCCTCATCCTGAATGGCTCGAAGTCGGCGGTAGTCAGATTGATTCCACCCGTCCTTATCGTTGTTATTTGAAGCCCACACTAGATACTTCATCTTCACCTCTGAGTGCGATTAATGAGGGGAATGGGGATAGTAACCACTCCCGACTCCCGACTCCCGACTCCCTCCCCTACATTGATATCTTCTTCTACGATGGCCCGATATCGCGGGATATGGGTTTTAGTGATGTTGTTTATAATTCCAGTCGCTTTGCTGGACGTATCGGTTCAGCAGTCCGTGGGGATCATCGTCAAACACAGTTAATCTCTGTGGCGACAGATGGGGAAACCTTTGGACATCACAAAAAGGGAACTGAGAAAACTTTAGCCTACGCCTTTACTAAAGAGTTTCCTCAACAGGGTTGGACTGTAACGAACTTCGCCCATTACCTCAGCTTAAATTCTCCCGGTTGGGAAGTGGAATTAAAGTCAGTCACAGCCTGGAGTTGCGCCCACGGTGTAGACAGATGGCAAGATGACTGTGGTTGCGGTGGAGAAGGTGGTGTTTGGCATCAGAAATGGCGTCGTCCCTTGCGGGATGCCTTAAATTGGCTGCGGGATCAGCTAACAGAGGTGTATGAGGAACATGGTAGGCAGTTATTTCGTGATCCCTGGCAAACACGAGATGAATATATCCAAGTGATGCGCGATCGCTCTGCTACCAATGTCAACCGTTTCCTAGCCCGTCATCAAACCCACAAACTAACCGCCGCCGAACAAGTAGACGCTCTGCGTCTATTGGAAATGCAGCGTCACGCTTTGTTGATGTTCACTAGTTGCGGTTGGTTTTTTGAAGAAATTTCCCGTCCAGAGGGGACACAAATTCTGCGCTATGCCGGCCGTGCTTTGGAATTGGCAGGGGAAGTGGCTGGTGTGCAGTTGGAAAAAGGCTTCGTCAAACGTCTTGGTTTAGCCCCCAGCAATGTGGATGATTTCAAACACGGTGGCGAAATTTATCGGCAACTCGTGTTAACTGCCCAGCTTGGCTTTAAGCAAGTAGCAGCCCATTACGCTATTACTTCTCTGTTTACAAATCAGAAACCAGCACAGACGCACAATTCTTTGCCTAGAAAAGATGCTGCTGATAAACAGTCTCAGCGTTACCACAAAAAAGTTTATTGCTACGCTGCCAATGAGCTAGATTACCAGATGCAACGGATGGGATCGCTAACTCTGGCTGTGGGAAATTTAAAGCTGGTATCAGAGATTACTTGGGAAAGCGAGCATTTGGTATTTGCGGTTCTCCATTTAGGAGGCTGGGATTTCCACTGCTGTATTCAACAATTTACTGGACGGCGTGACTACAGCCAATTAAAAGAAAAGCTGTTCGGCGCACTAAAACAAGCTAGCGCGGCTCATACTATCTTGGCGATGACACAGCTATTTGGCGAAGAAGCTTTTAACTTGCAAAATCTATTTGCTGAAGAACGCCACCGGATTATGCGGCTGCTGAGTGAGGAAACACTGACGCGTTTAGGACAGTTGTATACCCAAGCATACCGTGATAATTATGGTGTGCTGATGGCGTTTCATCGAGATGAAATAGCAGTCCCGCAAGAATTGCAGGTAGCAGCAGATATTGCTTTAGGGCATCGTTGTTTGATGACATTGCGATCGCTAGAGCAAGATATCGCTGATCCCCAAAAGAGTTGGAGTCACATCTTAGAATTGGAGGCGATCGCAACTGAAGCAAAACATCTGCGTTGTCGGCTGAGTATTCCCGACGGTAAACAGATGTTAGAACAGTTAATTGCGCGATCGCTCTGGCAATTGTTGCACGATGCTAATGGTAGCTTTAATGCAGATATCCAACTATTGGAGCGATTGATTGATGTCGGGGATCAACTAAATATTGACATTTCCCTACAGCGATCGCAGGAACTATACTTTAGTTGTCTGCACAGTCAGATCGCGCCGGTGTGTATTACTAGCGTTGGGAATGAAGGAGATAATCAGTGTCTTCAGTTGCTCAAGTTGGGTAAAAAGTTAGCCGTTGATGTCAGCATGATCTCAAATCAGTTGGGATAGATGCGGCACATCACAGCGGTGCATTGATGTCAACTTAAGTCAAAAACCTCGTTCCTAATCGAAAACTGGGAACGAGGGCAATCTTTGGTTAAGTCAGTTGGGGTAAAAATTTCACATAGAGAGAAGGGGAAAATTTTACCCTTCTCTTTTTAATTGCCTTTACTTAACTTGGGAGCGATCGCAATGGTAAGGATAAAGCCACTCACACCTAAAGAGTCCAAATGTATGTTTCTCAAAAAAGGTTCCTGCGTGGCGGCTACGTGATATATCGATCCCAGCTTTAGTTTTAATCTCATATAGCCAGGGAAAGGCTACTACTAAAACAGCTATGACAGTGAAGAGGTAGAAAAACGTCGTTCTAATATTGAGGAATTTTTGCGAATTGCTATTGTGATTTTGAGGCATAGATAATGAGAAACTAATAGCTCATACCATCGTAACCTAAAGCTCAAAATATCGCCGGAAACGAGGATCAATTTTGTCTGTTTTCTGCTGATTGCAGGTAAAACAAAGAGTTTGGAGATTGCTGATATCGTTTTGACCACCACGGGCAAGGGGAATGATATGGTCAATGCTAAGGTTAGTTTCTACAGTGGTTTTACCGCAGCTTTGGCATTGATATTTGTCACGTTGAAAAACATAAGTTTTTACTTCCGGTGGGATACGAATGCGGGGAGTTTTGCTCATTTCTTTAGTTGCGAAGAAATCCTTCCAAGCTAGGTACGTCTACCCAACTTGCTTTGGTATGAGATTCATGGGATAAATCCATCAACAACTGAGAATAAATTCCTTCTCGTAGGGATGGTGTAATTTCCTGATTGCGGTCAATTCCTTGCACCCATTGGTCTACTACGCGGATAAATGCCGAAATGCGTCCATCAGCATAATTTTTGGGGAAAATTAACCGATTTGGTATTTCTATTTCTGTTAGAGGTTTACCTGGCTGGGAACCCCAAACACGAAAACCATGTATATAATCTTTTTGATTTTCACTACCCACTATTAATGTACCGCGATCGCCATATACTTCTACCCAATGGGTTCTTGGTGCATGAACAACTGCACTGATAGAAAGTTGGCAAGGTGTACCATTAGCTAATTCCAGCGTTAATATACAGTTGTCATCTGTATTCACTGGCTTGGATTCCCCACTAACAGGGTCAACTCGCGTAGGAATAGCAGTAGTTAAATGGGCGTTTAATCTACGGACTGGCCCGAATAACCAGTGAATATAATCGAAGGCGTGGGAACCTAAAGATCCTAATGCACCACCTCCTTTATCCTTTTCAGAATACCAATTCCAAGGGCGTGAAGTATCAGCACGAGAAGAACCTAACCAATCAATTTTAATTAGGCGTAACTCTCCCACATAATCTTGTGACAATAATTCAGCAAATAACTGCCATGCTGGGACAAAGCGAAATTCAAAATCTACAGTTGCAATGGTGCTTTTTGCTTTTGCTAACTGATAAAGTTCTTTAGCTTCAATTGCATTTAAACTTGTCGGTTTTTCTAATAATAAATGTTTTCCAGCTTGCAGTACAGTTTTTGCCATTTCATAGTGCAAAAAGGGTGGCGTGGAGATGCTGACTGCTTGCACTTCTGGTAATGCCACAATATCTACAAGAGAGTCAGAGGCGTGGCGGATATTATGGGATTCTGCTATGGCTTTAGCTTTATTTATATCTCGATGATAAACAGCAACTACCTCAGTCCGAGGATGTGCTTGAAATCCAGGAATGTGGACTTTTTGACCAAATCCAGTGCCTGCGATCGCAACTCCAATCATATTATTATATACTCCCAGATTTATACAAGTTATTATTTATTTAATAATATCATTTTGTCTATTATATAGTTTAGGATTATATTATGCTAAAACTCTATACCATAAAGTGAACAAATGAAAATATAACATTTTAATGTTTATTTGAGAATAATCGATATTAAATCATTTCTTATCGTAAAATTCTAACTGTTAAAGGGTAACGATAATGCTCTCCATTGTAAGCTTTGACAGCCGCAAAAGTTACTAAGAATGATTGGAGTAATAGCTTTAATGAAATCAAAGATATAAGAAAAAACAATAAGCTGTCTAAAGTAGTTTTTATTTCATTAAATGAACCATTGGTAGCCAGTGCCAGACTAAAGCTAATTAACACTAAAAACAAAGAGATTACTATAAAAATCAAAGTATATAATGTTAAAGAAATTTGAAAATTTAGTGATTCCTTTCCTTGCAAATCAATCCAGGGATATTGTGATTTTTTAAATTTCCAGATGAGGAGTGGGGCTAAAAGATTGAGGGGTAAATATAAAGGGATGCCAATAAATACCAAAAAGCATAATAATATCCATCCCAATAAAGCTGATAAATGACACAACATCGCCCATATACGCATTTGTTGTTTAGGTTTTGCTCTCATGGCTTTTTATATGTAAGTGGATTTACCAGACAGTTCTCCACTGTAATTATCTATAAAAAAGCCAAATAAGAGTTTAAAATCTGAGTATTTCTCGGTCATAATTTTCGGGAAGAGGTTCTATTTCCCAGACTATGCCTTCTCCTGGTAGCAGCGCAACTTCTACGTAAAGTTGTTCTACAGCAGATATAGCAATATCTTCGTTGTTGGGAAAAGGCTGTAAATCTTCAGTGAGTAGTCGGAGTTTAAAACCACCAGGAATAGCTGCACCCACTGTCCGGTTGCGTAACTCAAAGCGCCAAACAGTCGCGTCTGGTTCGCCTTGTGGTGTAATCAGCAATTCATAAATTTGACCTGCGTAGGCGTAGCCCACCGCAGGTATCGCCAGTTCACGAGATAAAATAGATTCTGGTTGCCTTTGGTCAACACTCCGCGCCCCAGCCGCACTCAGTTGTAAATCAAAGCTTCCCCAACCGGCAGCTTCAGCAACTTGGGAAACACCGCTTTGCAACCATTGGAGAACCGACCACTGTTCTGGTAGTCCCAAGCGTCGTTGATATAAGCTTTTTCGCCACCCGCCATGTGCAATTAACCCTCCCCATAATTGAAAAGGGATAGCTAGTCTCGGTGTAAGTATTTCTGGATTTCCCAGACGAGTAATTAAGTTTTGTGCTTGTGGTTGCGGTATGGGAAGAATCTCTTCAATAGCGCTACGTGTTGATTCTTCTAAACAAAGTTGCCGCGCCACAGCTAAAACACTGATATCATTGATGATGTCAGCAGCATCAAGAGAATAAGTGCGATCGCCTGGATCATAACTACCCTGAGATTTGAGTTGTGTATGGGTGCAATAACCCCAAACTCTAACATAGCCTTCATCTGGTTCTACCTGCACAGCTAAGTAGTAATCACCTACCCAACTGGGAATATCCACCCATTCTTGCGGTACTCGCAATTCGCTTAAATCAATTGTCTCACTGGGAATCAAGATAAATCGAGTTGCATCTAAGGTGATTGCAGTTCCATTTACTATTTCCCAGAAACTCGATAAAACATTTGTATTTGGCCAGACCTTTGCTTGAGGCGTGAAATCTTCTTGTAACCATAGCAAAATAGCACTTAGGCAAAGTTCATTAATATAACCTTGATAGCCAGAAGTGGGGTTAGAAAAAGATTGACTGTAAACATCCGCTTGATTTTGGGTGGCGGTAGGGATTTCTAAAATCAGGTCAGTTGGGTTAGCAAAAGTAAATATAGTAGTCATGGGGATTAGGGATTAGGGATTAGGGATTGAGGATTGAGGGATTGGGGGAGAGGTTACAGGTGAAAGGTGATAGGGATTGAAGAAGAATTCAGAGGTCAGAATTCAGGAGTCAGAATCAAGACGCTCGCGGACTCGCTAACGCTGCGCTATCAGTGGGGGATTCAGACCCGCCACTGTCTTGTTGACCACTAAATCTTCGATTTAGTGGGGGTGCAAAAACGCCCTTGATTCATCCGCCAGTCGCACAAAATACCCAACTGAATTCTGGCTCCTGACTCCTGAATTCTGTTTTGATAATCTGTACCCTGTAACCTGTACCCTATTCCCTTCTTCACTCCCTAGTAATAATTTCTCAGCCATTCTTCCATGACTGTATTTATATTTTTGAGTAGGTCTGAAGTAATAGAAATATGCAAATTATCTTGACTCCAGTTAGCCAAAGACCGCAACAAAGCTTCCTGTGCTTTTTTTAGTCGCCGCGAGACAGTATATTGCTGCATTTGTAATTGTTTGGCAATTTTGTCTTGAGTTAGCTCTTGCCCATAGTAAAGTTGTACAATCTCTTGTAATTGCGGTTCAAGTTGAGCGATCGCTACAACTAAAACTTTGTTAATCTCAGTTTGCTGAGAAATTCTAGTTTGTTCTTCTTCTTGGGCGACAATTTCATTGATTAGAGATTCTTGTTGACCTCCCGTAAGATTGTCCAGCCACTCCCAGGAATCATCGCCACCTTTGGGAGTATTCAGAGACTCCGGGGTGGGATAACAATACTTGCGTACAGATTTAGCAGCATTTAGCAGCCATTTTTCCAAAGTTTGGGGATTGACTTGCTGACTACTTTGTGAATTATAAGCTTTAGCGATCGCTTCCCAAACTTTATCGTCGGGTCGAGAAAGTTGGCGAGAAGTACCAGTTTTTGTAGGAATATATAGGGTTATGAAACAATTCCAAGCAAGGATATAAGCATTAATATTTTCTGGGGATAAACCAGCATTTTGCAAAGACTCCACCAAAAGCTTTTTAGTGATTTTTCGCAATAGTCCCCAATCTGTACAAATGTCAACTTCCCTCTTTTGGCGTAAAGTTTCGCGGATAGCACCGCTAAAGATGGCATTGGCGTAGTTTTTTAAGGTAAAACCTTGATTGGGATTAAAACCTTTGAGAACTTTATCAACTTGTGCGATCGCAATCTGAAAACAGTCTGACAGTTTATACTGAGTACTGGCAAAACTAGTAACCGTCTTTTGGGATACCCAATAGCAAGGTTCTTGCAAATAAGCTATGAGATGTTGCCTAGCTATTGACTCAGTTTCGGGAAGCTGCCAAAACTTATACCAATAAAGTGCCCAAAAGTATTCAGAAGTTTCTTGTGGTGTGCGGTTTAGACAACTTTGAATGCTGCGACGCAAATTTGATTCCGTCCCCCAACGACTAAAGCGTTCGCCAGCAAATTGGACAAAAGTTGAAAAGATTTCAATGATGCCTTGTCGAGGTTGCATAAAAATTGGAAAATCCCAAATAAAATCTAGTACACTGTGGCAGAAGTTAGCTTATTTTATAACAAAGGGTTTAATACCAATTCTCTGTAAAGCTGCGTATTATTTTGACCCCTCCCAACCTCCCCTTTATAAGGCTACGGTGTACACACAAGTCTAATTACCCCCCTTAATCCCCCCGATGCATTGGCTACGGTGTATACACAAGTCCTAAAAACCTAGCTTGATAAGACTTTCCTCGTTCCCAGTCTCCGACTGGGAATGCATTCATTGAGTCTCTGACTCAATGCCAGATTGGAGGCAGAGCCTCAACGAGGAGCATTCCCATGCAGAGCATGGGAACAAGATAAACGAGAGAACAATGAAAAATCAAACTTTTTTGACTTGTGTATACACCGTAGGATGCATTGGGGGGAAATAGAAAATCCAGTTCCCTCCCCTTTGCAAGGGGAGGGTTAGGGTGGGGTAAAACGCTGGTTAATCTAAAACGTTTTTTTACCGACAAGAAGACTTTTCAAACATCCTCTTAGACTTAACTGAGAAGCGTCTTACTCGCGGTCTAAATACGTAAAATCTACTGCGACATTGCAACATTCCTTATCAACATTGCAACATTCCTCATCAACATTGCAACATTCCTCATCAACATTGCAATGTTCTTCATCAAGATTGCAATATTCCTTATCAACATTGCAACATTCCTCGTCAACATTGCAATGTTCCTCATCAACATTGCAACATTCCTCATCAACATTGCAATATTCCTCATCAACATTAAAGCAATTGTGAAGAAAAACAGATACAGGCTAAAAATTAAGAAAAATTACTCAGACTTGATTGTATTTATTAAAAAAATACAATTATTCCCTAATTTTACTGAACCAGAAAACAGCCTTAGTAAGGCAAAGTAGCTTTATAAGCATCTTTAAGGAATATATTTATGTCTCGTAAAAAACGTACATCTAGTGTTCTCAAGAAAGCTGAATTGAGATCCGCTGGACTGAAAGCAATTGATTCCAATATGGATTTTGGTGATAATTGCGATTTGCAAAACTTGACTAAATCAATTGAGCAGTTACGGACTATGCTTGATGCTTATAACACTGCTTTAACTGTCATTGACTCTTCCAAAACTAAAATTGATGAGATGGAAAAAATTTTAAGCAATCTTACAGATAAGATGGTAAGGGGAGTTGCTTTTAAATATGGCAAAGACAGCAGCGAATATGAGATGGCGGGTGGCATTCGTGATAGTGAACGTATTCGCAAAAGCAGATTGAGCCGCTTGAAAGCTGTTCCAGAAGAAATATCAGATGAAAATGCTAAAACTGCTTAATAAAGTACGACAGTAAGCAGTAGGAAAAGAGTAAAAAAGATTCTCGCAAGGGATGTGGAGAATGAACAAACGCTACATTGTTTATTAAAACCTGTTTTTTTACTCCTGTAATTGCCTATAGTGAAGCGTAACCTATCGGAATTTCTTCTATCTACTGATACTCTTTGATAAGTAAGAATTATATACAGCTACTATCAGGCATTTTCACACATATTAGATTATGCGGTTTGTAGTATAGTCTCATCTTTTATAATGCTGAAAACACTGCAAAATGGGAGTTTAAATAATTTTACTTGTCTAAATACTGATTAGAGTTTATAGTGGTACGGTGTTTTCCGTTCCACTTGACTCGGCAAGTTTATACCATGATTTATTCTCGCAAATTACAAAAGTATTTTGCAGGTTTTTCTGCATCTGTAATCTTAGTAGCTGATTTAGTACTCACCCAAAAAACTCCTCCAGCTTTAGCCCAAACGGTAAATTTATCCATTGGGAATCCTGTAACATTTAGTTGCAATGATAGTGAAGCGACAATTAAAGGTAAAAATGGGCCCAGAGTACTTAATGGGAAAACCAATATTTACATTGGTTATCAGCAACTTTCAAATAACAAAAACCCTATAACTATTCGCTTCAATAATGGGATAAAAGCATGGTGTCGTACTGATTACGAAACAACCAGGGACGATGGTACAGGTTACGGATTGTATTGGAATGGAAGTAATGTTTTATATGGCGTTTACTCTTCTACTGGTAGTCAATCTGGTAATGATTTTCGCCGTTTTGCCATTGGACGTTGGTTGCCTAGCTATGGTAGCGGAGGCGGGCCAAAAGTCGCAGTTATAGCCCGGATTAATCCAGCTAATGGCGATGTTTCCGATGCCACATTTTTATCTGCTAGAAAGGCGGATAATGGACAAACTAACTCTTTAGTTGTCAACAACCTATCATGGAATAGCATAAATTCGACTTTGACTGTGCAAGCAAAGTCATGGTGGACTCCCCGTCGCGCTAATACAAATTCTATGAGTTGTTCTGGTTCATCACCTTATCAATATACAGCCATATTTACTGGTGACTTAAGAAAGATGAACTCGGCTTCAGCAAATACTTGTAGTTAAAAAGTTAGGATTCAACTCTCAAATTGAAGAAGCGTATTTTTTAAGTTGTTTGAGAATTGAAAAAAGCCCTAGCAAATAGAATTCACGGCTACACAAATACAGCAGTTATTTTTTGCATAAAGTACAAAGATACGAGCTTTGAGGCAGGAAGTACAAACTCTTTCTCTCTGATGCGTGAGTCCTGCATTTTGTACCTCAGTTACTTGTAAACTGCTGTAAGAGCTACACCAACTTGAGTTAATAGAACATAAAGCTTTTTTAACCCGCCTGTGCGGGTTTTGTCTGTGTCAATGTAGTTTCTAACCGCCAATTGAACTTCTGATTTCTACCTCCTGAATTCTGCTGTATCTATCCCTAATTTTTCCCATTTGGACGCTGAATAATCGTCTCCACCACGCGCCGCTTCGCCTTTGGATCAATCCCTACCAAACGCACATATTCACCGCTATATTCTGTGAGAGTTGATTCCAAATTTGAGATTGCATCAGACTCAGCATCAATGTGGCTATTAACACAACTTTGCCAAGAACCTGTGCGAAAACGGCGCTCATCTACGTGTTCAATACTAATTTTGTAACCTTGAGATAATAATTGCCGAATCTGTTCTTGTGTCTCTAGAGTCAAATGTGGACTTGACGCTTGCTGTTTCTGGAATCCATTAGTTTTTACTTCTTGAGTTGCACGATTTGACGGTTGACTAATTGGTGTTACAGCAGCAGGTGGTGCAGATTGATTATAATTACCACCTCGATTTAGTCGGTTGTAATCATCAACCAAGTGGGAATTTTCCACCCGTTTTTGTTCACCAACCAGGAAGTTACCAGACTCGATTAAATGAGACAGCCTGAAATCTGGCTTTTTAAATTCTGGTGGCCCTTGAGTGCTGTTAACCACATTCAAGGATACCTGCTCAAAACCTACCTTATGAATGTAGTGGCGGATTTGTTCGTCATAAATGCGCGATCGCAAAGCGCTAAAAAAGTCAATGGACTGATTGATAAAAGTATCAACTAGCTGTTCAACTTCTTTTTGTGACAGTCCATCCGGTTCAAAAATCCCCTTGACAATTCCCACCTTGTCGTCTCTATCTGGTTCCCAGTAGAATTTCTCCATCCGTCCATCCCGAATTAACGGTGCATAGAGGGTAGAAAAATCATTACCTGTGACAATAATCGGCACACGATGCAAAGGTGTGGAATCATAACTTCCCGGCAACTGCACATCTGTGGGATTATCAGCAATATTCATCAGTGTGGCATTTACCAACTGCGTATTGACGGTATATTGAGTACCTTCATCAAAACGTCCAGCACCAGCATCTAAATCGTTAATCATCAGTACACACATTTTGCCGCGTACTTTGATCAGTTCCGCTGTTTCCCGATAGCGCAGCCGAATCAACCGCGCTGGATCTCCTGCATCTGGACTTTCCAATTCGCCGCCAGACACATGAGTTACTTCAATACCCATTTTCTCGAAGACTAATTGACATTGAAATGTTTTGCCTTCACCTTTGCGTCCATGAATACCCAAAATCACGGGAACTCGCACGCCAGGAAGTTTCAGGAAATTTTTAGTGATGTGGACAGCAAGTTTGTCCAAAAAGCGGGGAGCGATGTAGTAACCCATGAGCTTGTATGATGAAAAATTAACACTTCTAAGGTTAATGTTAAGTTTTTTTTGAGGATAGCGATCGCTTTTCTTTCATATAGGACACAGTTTAGCTACGCCTAAGCGCAGCTAAACCTAGGCATTGCCGCAATCAGTTTAAATTTTATAGAGGAATGTTACACAGTTATTTAACTTTGGGAATTCTACTATTTTGCAATTTCTCTAAGGAATAGCTTGTAGTTAGGCGATAATAATTACATTTGCCAATAAAAGCACAGTTATGATCTGCTGCCTTAATTCAGATTGCCACAATCCGCCCAATAGCGATCGCACAATGTTTTGCTTCAACTGCGGTACAGGATTGGTAGTGCTGAGAAACCGCTATCGCCCGATTAAATCATTAGGTGCTGGGGGATTTGGTAAAACTTATTTGGCAGAAGATATAGACAAATTGAATCAAAAATGTGTCATTAAACAATTTGCACCACAAGTGCAAGGAACTGGCGCACTGCAAAAAGCCACAGAATTATTTGAACAAGAAGCAAGGCGACTCGAACAATTAGGCGAACATCCGCAAATTCCCACACTATTGGCGTATTTTGAGCAAGAGAAGCGTCTGTATTTAGTGCAGCAATTTATCGATGGGCAGAATTTATTGGCTGAATTACAACAGCAGGGAATGTTCAACGAGCAAAAAGTCAGAGAATTATTGCTCGATTTGTTAGATATTCTCAAAACAGTTCATCACCACAAAGTTATTCACCGCGATATCAAGCCAGAGAATATTATTCGTCGTGGTGATGGCAAGTTGGTACTAATTGACTTGGGTGCATCCAAGCAACTGACAGCAACAGTGATAACGCAAATAGGAACAACCATTGGTTCCTTTGGTTATGCGCCACTGGAACAAATGCAAGGAGGTGAAGCTTACCCAGCCAGTGATTTATATAGTGTTGGTGCAACTTGCTTTCACCTGTTGAGTGGAATTCACCCTTGGGAACTTTGGCAACGACAAGGTTATGGTTGGGTTACTAATTGGCGACAATATTTGCAGCAACCAGTAAGTCAAGAATTAGGGCAAATCCTGGATAAGTTGTTGAAAGAAGAATACCAGCAGCGTTATCAGTCGGCGGCGGAAGTTTTACAAGCGTTAAATTCACAGCCAATACCAGTAACTCAGCCTCTTACACCTCCAATTACTCCATCACCCCGCCAAAAAAATTCTATTCCGATATATCTTTTTGTTATTCCATTAATTGTATTGATAGGTGGTGGTACTGTTTATTTGCTAGGGCTGACAAATCCAATAAGAATAGAACAGAAAAGTGCTGTTGCTTACTATAAAGAAGGATTAGAAAAATACAACAACAAAGATTTTCGCGGTGCAATTGAAGACTACACTCAAGCCATCAAAATTAATCCCAACTATGTAGATGCTTACATAAACCGGGGTTTAGCTCACGATGATTTAGGAGATAAGCAAGCAGCAATTGAAGATTACAACCAAGCCATCAAAATTAATCCTAACTATGCACTAGCTTATTACAATCTGGGTGTAGCTCGGTCTGCTTTAGGGGATAAACAAGCAGCAATTGAAGATTACAACCAAGCCATCAAAATTAATCCCAACTATGCAAATGCTTACTACAATAGAGGTATAGCTCACGATGATTTAGGAGATAAACAAGCAGCAATTGAAGATTACAACCAAGCCATCAAAATTAATCCTAACTATGCATTAGCTTACATTAACCGGGGTGTAACTCGCTCTGCTTTAGGAGATAAGCAAGCAGCAATTGAAGATTATAACCAAGCCATCAGAAATAATCCCAACTATGCACTAGCTTACTACAATCGGGGTGTAGCTCACGATGATTTAGGAGATAAGCAAGCAGCAATTGAAGATTACAACCAAGCCATAAAAATTAATCCCAACTATGCACTAGCTTATTACAATCTGGGTGTAGTTCGCTATGAATTAGGAGATAAGCAAGCAGCGATTGAAGATTACAACCAAGCCATCAAAAATGATCCTAACTATGCAAATGCTTACTACAACCTGGGTTTAGCTCACTCTACTTTAGGAGAAAAGCAAGCAGCAATTGAATATTTTCGTAAATCTGCCGATTTGTATAAACAACAAGGAAAAGAAAGTGACTATGAATCTGCTCTAAAACGCATTACACAGCTTGAGAAATAATCAGATTACCAACTTGTTAAAAAGTCAGCAATATTATTTGCAAAAGAGAAAAATTATAGTAATTAGACTTAATCAAGATGACCACTGTAGAAATTGACCAGTTACGGGAACAAGACGCTATCAAGAATTGTTAGCTAAACTCAAATAAAAGAGAATTGACACAGATAATTTGTAATTGCTGCCGTTGATGGTGCATTATGCTGTCGCTACTGGCTATGTCTAAGAGGATATTTGAAAAGTCCTCTTGTTGGTAGCAAAACGTTCTAGATCCCCCTAAATCCCCCTTAAAAAGGGGGACTTTAATTCCGGTTCCCCCTTTTTTAAGGGGGACTTAGGGGGGATCAACAAGTGACTAAAATCACAGCTAACTACTTTTCAACTCTCTACTTGTTTATGTGTCCTAGCGCCGATGCTGATAGATACTTATGATGATATGGAAATTAAAAATTTAACTATGGAAACACAACCGATACAAGTAATTGGAGGTGGACTAGCTGGGACAGAAGCAGCTTGGCAAATAGCCCAAGCTGGAGTGCCAGTAATTTTGCATGAAATGCGTCCAAAGCGATTTAGTCCGGCTCATCATACAGAACATTTGGCAGAATTAGTCTGTAGTAATTCCTTTGGGGCAATGGCAAGCGATCGCGCGGCGGGATTATTGCACGAAGAGTTACGCCAACTCGGTTCGATTGTCATCTCAAAAGCTGATGAACACGCCGTTCCTGCCGGTGGGGCGCTAGCTGTAGACAGAGGACAATTTGGCCAAGATTTAACTGAAACTTTAGCAAGTCATCCTTTAGTTGAATTTCGTCGGGGTGAAGTGTCTGCAATTCCTGAAGGGATTGTGGTTTTAGCAACTGGGCCTTTAACTAGTCCTGATTTAGCAGAAGATTTGCAACGCTTTACAGGGATGGAATACCTAAGCTTTTTCGATGCAGCTAGTCCGATTATCGTGGGAGAATCGATTAATCGTGACATTGCTTTTATGGCATCACGTTATGACAAAGGTGAAGCTGCTTATCTCAACTGCCCAATGAATAAAGAGCAGTACTTGCACTTTCGGGAAGAACTCTGTAAAGCTGAACAAACAGAACTCAAGGGTTTTGAACGGGAAACAGCGAAATTTTTTGAAGCTTGTTTACCCATAGAAGAACTAGCACAGCGGGGGGAAGATACCATGCGCTACGGCCCCCTCAAGCCAGTGGGATTATCAGATACTCGCACAGGGGAACGTCCTTATGCTGTGGTGCAGTTGCGACAAGAAGATAAAGCTGGTCAACTGTGGAACATGGTAGGATTCCAAACTAACCTGCGCTGGGGTGAACAAAAGCGAATATTTCAGTTAATTCCCAGTTTAGAAAAAGCAGAGTTTGTGCGGCTGGGAGTAATGCACCGCAACACTTTTATTAATGCTCCCCAATTAATGCATCCTACCCTGCAATTTAAAGAGCGTCCCACATTGTTAGCCGCTGGACAGTTGATTGGTACTGAAGGCTATACAGCTGCGGCTGCGGGTGGCTGCTTGGCGGGAATTAATGCAGCAAGATTAGCTTTGGGTAAAGAAGCTTTGGTTTTACCACCAACAACAATGATGGGTGCGTTATTGGAATTTATTAGTTCCGCTTCGCCGAAGCATTTCCAACCAATGCCACCCAACTTTGGGATTTTCCCCGATTTAGGAATGAAAATCAAAAGTAAACCAGAGCGTTATGGACGTTACCGCGATCGCTCTTTAGCTGATTTGGCAACCTGGAAAGCTAATCATAATTAATGGGCATGGGGCATGGGGCATTGGGGATTGGGAATTGGGGATTGATTATTCCCCTTGTTTCCCGACTCCCTATTTTTTAACTAGTTCCGTGGGTTTAAGTCCCTCGGTTCAAAAATCACGCAAGTTTTGTGTTGGGGTTAAATCCCCATTACGAATTACGAATTACGAATTATTTTAATAGTGACTAATCCATGTACACCTAGCGCTGTAATTACACCTCCCAGTAATCCCCAGGTACCATCGGCAAATACGTTGATGCGATGAATGTAAGTGCGATGATAGGCATACTCTAACTGTCTATCATTGACTTTCCCGACCTGTACCAGGTTTTCCACATTATTTTCAGCTTTGATCAGTGCTGCATAATCGAGATTAAACCAATACAACGATACTCCCACCACCGCCAAACCTGGAAAAACTAAAGTAATTAAGAGAATTGCTATACGTGCGTTCATATACCTCACCCGCTGACCAGTTTTAATTAAAAATTAAAGATTAAAAATTAAAAATTGAAAGAAATAATAATTTTTAATTAATTAATTCTGGGTACAAGCCCCTACTGATAGCGCAGCGTTAGCGAGTCCGCGTACTCTTACAGAGAAGCAAGCTACGCGCAGCGTCTCGTAGAGAGCGTCTTGCAATTTTTAATTTTACATTTTTAATTTTTAATTGGTTTGACATACCTGCTCAATGCTGACACAGTTGGAATCCTTGTGTTACAACTTGGCAGACCAATTTAATAATGTGTTGGAGTGGGTGAATCAGATTTTGGGAATAATCCTCATAGTGTTTGAAAGCATCGTTTTAGTTGGGCTTCGCACTATGAGAGGGCGATTTCTAGGAAAAAAGCAGATTTATTGCTGTTTCTCTATTGCATTTTGCTGCATTCTGTGGATTTGTTTGGCACTAATTCCAGCCAACGCAACATCTACAGGGTCTATTGATACTCTGCGACAACAGCAGCAACAAATGAACCAGCAGCAGCAGAGTGTGGTTAACGAGCGCGATCGCTTAACTAATCTCCAACAAGAGGCCCAAAAACACCTCACTGGTTTAAAGCAAAATCTGCAAACTACAGATAGCTATCTTCAAGAGAGTGAATCACGATTACAACTCGCCACCCAACGCCTCCAGCAATTGGAAACCGATTTAGCTGTGGCGGAACGTTCCTATCAAGAGCGGCAAATAGCAACAGTAGCACGATTGCGTTATCTCCAGCGATCGCCTGCATCCGCTGGATGGGCGGTTTTGTTGCAAAGTCAAAATATCAGCGACTTTATCAGCCGTCGTCATCAGTTGAAGTTAGTGTTTCAGGCAGATCAGAAAATTTTGGTAAAACTCAACACCCAAGCAAACCTGATTAATCAACAAAAAACGGACGTAGAACAGCAAAAAAACGAAATTGCTTTAATTCGTGAGCAACTTTTAGCACAAAAATCCGATTATCAAACTCAGGCGCAATCGCAATCAGAATTGATTCAACGCCTCAATAGCGATCGCCTAGCCTTGGAAGCCGCACAAAATCAGCTAGAGAGGGAATCCAAAAATCTGGAAGTCTTGATTCAACAAAAAGTAGCAGAAGCCCAAGCAAAAACCAACAGCCGGACAAGCGTGATCATTCGCGGAACTGGTGTCATGGCATATCCTAGTAATGCTTCTACTAGCAGTCCCTTTGGCTGGCGGATGCACCCTGTTCTCGGCTATCGTCGTTTTCACGCCGGCTTAGATTTTGCCGCTAGCTATGGCAGTACAATTCGGGCAGCCGATTCGGGAACAGTAATTTTTGCTGGGTGGTATGGTGGTTATGGCAGAGCAGTAATTATCGATCACGGCAATGGCATTACAACACTGTACGGACATAGCAGTGAATTATATGTTGCTGACGGACAAGCAGTTGAACGCGGACAAGCGATCGCAGCTGTTGGTTCCACAGGTTTATCGACTGGCCCCCACCTCCACTTTGAAGTTCGTCGCAATGGTACACCCGTAGACCCGACTAATTATCTTTAAGGCTGAAAATATGATCACAGACATGCTATAATAGTGAAGATTAAGGGCGCGTAGCTCAGTGGATAGAGCAACAGATTCCGGTTCTGTGGGTCGGGGGTTCAAATCCCTCCGCGCTCGTTACCTTTACAAGACTAAGCACAAAATCGAGAGGTCATTTTCTCTCATAGGATAAACCCAATTTACCCTATGAAACAGAATGGTAACCGATAGTCTGGAATACAAAAATATAGTGTGCGTATGTGGTGAGTGATATAACACTACACATCTTCTTTTCTGATTCAGTCTCTCACCCGTATACCTACCCCAAACTTTTCTTGAAAAATAAAACAACGGCGCATTTGTTGGGGAGAATTCCTAAAGTAGAGGTAGAAGCTAAACCTTCCCTATTAGCAGCGCATAGATTTGATGCAACTAGGATTTTTGTGGAGCGCAATTAATTATGACTGCTTTAACCTTACAATTACCTCCTAATCTGCAATTTACTGATGAGGAATTTGCACAGATTGTAGCTGTGAATAAAGAATTACGACTAGAGTTAACTGCTGAAGGGGAATTAATTATCATGTCACCCACTGGGGGAGAAACGGGAAACCGTAATTTTGATTTATTAGGTCAGATATGGTTTTGGAGCAATCAGAATAAACTCGGAAAAGCTTTTGATTCTTCTACTGGGTTTAAACTGCCAAATGGGGCAACTCGTTCACCTGATGCTTCTTGGGTAAAGATAGAAAGATGGGATGCTCTTACCCTAGAACAAAGAAAGAAATTTCTCCCTTTGTGTCCTGATTTTGCAGTGGAATTAGTTTCTGAAACTGATGATGTGGAAGATACTAAAGCCAAAATGAAGGAATACTTAGCAAATGGCTTACAACTGGGTTGGTTAATTAATCCTAAAGATAAACAAGTCATAATTTATCGCCCAAATCTTGCACCGGAAGTTTTACAATCTCCTACACGTTTATCGGGTGAAGGTGTTCTCCCTGGTTTTGTTTTAAATTTACAGCAGATTTTTGCATAGATGACTATGGTTTTTCAGTACACTAACGCATTGATCGCCATAGCATCGGTTAATTGCGATAACTTAGTAAGTTTCTATACTAAATTGCTGGAGCAAAAGCCAGTTACTTTGATTCCGAATGTCTATGCTGAATTTAATTTGGTTAGTATGCGATTAGGTATTTTTAAACCAAAGAACACAAACGAATCTGAATTTGAAACGATGTCTAATGCCAAAAGTAAGATAAGTTTGTGTTTAGAGGTAAGTAACTTAGAAGATGCGATCGCTCATCTAACTGCTTTGGGCTATCCTCCACCAGGAGACATTTCCATTGCTTCCCACGGCAGAGAAATTTATGCCTATGACCCTGATGGCAATCGTCTGATTTTACATCAAGCTGCTAGAGGGAGTCATTAGTCATTTGTCATTGGTCATTTGCAAAGGACAAAGGACAAAGGACAAAGGACAAATAACAAATAACAAATAACAAATAACAAAGGACAAAGGACAAATGGCTATAACTCAAAACTATAGATTAAACCTGATTCAATGGTATCCAGGTCACATTGCTAAAGCTGAAAAGAAACTCAAAGAACAGCTGAAGCGCGTAGATGTGGTGTTTGAGGTACGAGACGCCCGGATTCCCTTAGCGACTCACCATCCCCAAATGGCTGAGTGGGTGGAGGGTAAGACACGGGTGTTGATACTAAACCGAGTAGATATGATTACGCCGCAAATGCGATCGCTGTGGATAGATTGGTTTAAACGTCAGGGGGAAGTCCCTTATTTTACAAACGCTCAACATGGTAAAGGTATAGCAGAAGTAGCGCGGGCAGCGCAAGCCGCTGGGGTAGAGCTAAATCAAAGAAGAAGCGATCGCGGAATGTTACCCCGTCCAGTGCGGGCTGTAGTGATTGGTTTTCCCAATGTTGGTAAATCAGCTTTGATTAACCGTCTGTTGGGAAAGCGAGTTGTGGAAAGTGCAGCTCGTCCTGGGGTAACTCGCCAACTCCGCTGGGTGCGAATTTCCGAACATTTGGAATTGCTAGATGCTCCTGGTGTCATCCCTGTAAGATTAGAAAATCAAGATGCAGCATTAAAATTAGCTATTTGTGATGATATCGGTGAAGCATCCTACGATAATCAGCTAGTAGCAGCAGCCCTAGTGGATTTACTAAACTATTTGGAAGCTGTAGCCGCAGATTTATTACCAAAAAAACCATTAGAGTCCCGTTACCAACTCGATTCGACGATATCAGACACCGGAGATATCTATCTGCATGCCTTAGCAGAGCATCGTTACAAAGGTGATATAGAGCGAGCTGCAAGGCAACTTTTAACAGATTTTCGCAAGGGGTTGTTGGGTGAAATTAGTTTAGAATTGCCACCCAATTAGGTTAGGTTACAAGCATTTTAAGCCCGTTTTTGAAGTGTTTTACTAAACCCCTCACGCATAGGGTGAACGTGAGCGAACCTAGCGTTTTTACAACACCCTGAGCAAAAAATAAAAACAGCGAATCCGGCAAATTTACGGGTGTGGTTGCGTTACAAAAAGTGAGGAATACTTTGGCGCACTCGCCCACGCCGCCAAAGTCAGTACGAAAATTAAAATAGTCTTTACTAAAAGAACCCTCATCTGCTGTTGGCTCAAGAGAAGTTAGCAATTATCGGGGTAATATGATGTTTACAACAGGCTGCACCTACACACTCCAATAACAGCCCAGTCACAATCAAACAGACAATTCTATTTTGTACGTATTTGCGTAAAATTGTTTTGTTTGTACCCAAGACACCTAGAGCTAATATTCCTAATGTAAAAGAAGGTCAAGGAATAGAGTCAACTCGACGAGACTCAATCAATCGGCGTAGTAAAAAGCAAATTACTATTGGCCCTATTTTGAGACAGTAATACTAGAAATTACCTTAATACCTATTGTAGTAATTACATAGAAGCTTGTAGATTATCTTTCAAAGAAATAGTATATTAGCGGGTTACAACTAACCCTTAGCACCAGTAGCATATAACAAAACCTATATCACTTGCTACATTAAATGGTGTTTTAAGTTACATGATGATTAAAAACCCTTTAGTAATAATCCAACAACCAGAAGTTGGCAAGCTAATTTTTAAACTTCGCACAATCGTTGGTTTGACACAAGAAGAGTTTGCAACATCATTAGGTGTTACTTATTCCACAGTTAATCGTTGGGAAAATGGACATTCCAAGCCATCGCGCCTAGCTATGCACAGAATTGAAGAGATGTTAGCAAATATAGGTGTACAGCGAGAAGAGTTATTAGCAACATATTTACCAAAGAAGTTTTAAAGCAAAAAAATATCCTAGATTTATATGGGTATTATAAAAACTTGTTATTCTCAAAGACTTGTATTTAAAAGAACATGGCAATTTTATTTACATATTTAATTTAAATATTTTTTTAGTTTAAATATGTAGCATGCCAGCAAAATTAAGAGCTTCGTAAAAAGTAGTTGGAGACAAAAAATGATTGCTAATTCAGAATATAAAATTATAGAAAAAATTTCGGATGGTATAGATACTGTTGTTTATCGGGCACAGGAACTTACTAATGAAAGAATGGTTATCCTTAAAATACTTAAAAGTGACTACGCTAATCTTGAATGTGTAACAGATTTTAAACATGAGTATGAAATTGCTAAATCATTAGATTTACCAGGGGTTATTAAAGCTTATAGGCTAGAAAATTATCAAGATAGTATTGCTTTAGTTCTGGAAGATATTGGAGGACAAAACCTCAAACAATTTGTCAACAATAATAAAATTAATATAATAGATTGCTTAAAACTAGCTATTAAACTTACGGATATTATTATAGATTTGCATGAACAACATATTATTCATAAAGATATTAAACCACAGAATATAATTATTAACCCTAAGTCAATGCAGGTGAAAATTAGTGATTTTAGTATTGCCTCACGCTTGTCAAAAGAAAATACAATGACCGGCAATCCTAATTTGCTTAAAGGAACACTTGCTTATATGTCTCCAGAGCAAACAGGTCGCATGAATAGGTCGATTGATTACCGCACAGACTTTTACTCTTTAGGCGTAACTTTTTATGAGATACTGACTGGCAATTTGCCATTTAATTGCACTGATCCCTTAGAAATAATTCACTCTCATATTGCCAAACAGCCGATACCTCCTCATGAGATAAATCGAAAAATTCCGGAGGCTGTATCTAATATCGTAATGAAACTATTATTTAAAACTGCTGAAGAAAGATATCAAAGTGGCTTAGGGTTAAAAGCAGATTTAGAGATTTGTTTCACGCAGTTGTTAAATAATGGTAAAGTTGAAAACTTTATTCCTGGCAAGTTAGATAAATTTAGCCAATTTACAATTCCTCAAAAGCTCTATGGACGTGAGCCAGAAGTAGCATCTCTTATGTCAGCTTTTGAGCGAGTAAGTGTTGGCAGAAGTGAGATGATCTTAGTTTCAGGTTATGCAGGAGTTGGTAAATCCTGCTTAGTTAATGAAATTCATAAACCTATTCTCCAACAACAGGGATATTTTATTTCCGGTAAATTTGATCAACTTAAGCGAAATATTCCTTATACGGCTCTAATTGAATCATTTCAAGAATTGACCCAACAGTTATTAACAGAAAGCTCTGAAAAAATAATTGTTTTGAAGCAGCAACTTCTAGAAGCATTCGGTGAAATTGGTCAAGTTATTATTGATGTTATTCCTGAGATTGAAAAAATTGTAGGTCAACAGCCACCTGTGCCACAATTAGGAGCAATTGAATCCCAAAACCGTTTTAATCGAGCGTTTCAAAAGTTTATTCAAGTATTTACTCAAAAAGAACGCCCACTTGTTCTATTTTTCGATGATTTACAATGGGCAGATTTAGCATCTCTAAAATTGATTCAGATGTTGATGCTTGATGATAGCCAATATTTTTTGATGATTGGGGCTTATCGAGATAACGAAGTCATATCAACTCATCATTTGAATCAAACCTTGAATGAAATCCAAAAATCAGGAGCGATTGTAAATAATATTACACTCAAGCCTTTAAATATTAGTGATGTACATGAATTAATAGTCGATACACTTCATACTGCAACAGAAAAAACAAAAATACTAGCTGAACTTCTTTTTAATCAAACTCAAGGAAATCCTTTTTTCTTAACTCAGTTGTTCCAAACTATGCACCAAGAAAAGCTATTAAACTTTGACTTTAATAGTGGAACATGGCAGTGGGAAATAAATCAAATTCAGACCATTGGTATTACAGATTATGACGCCTTAGAATTAATTGTAAGAAATATTAAAAAATTGCCCCAAGAGACACAACAGGTATTAAAACTAGCTGCTTGTGTTGGCAATCGGTTTAACATAGATATTCTAGCAGTTGTAAATCAAAAATCTCAGTCAGAAACCGCCTCTGAATTATGGGAAGCACTTCAAGCCAGCCTAATTCTGCCCTTAAGCGATAACTATAAAGCTCCACTGTTTTTTGACAAAGACATATCTATATCTTTAGAATCTCAAGAATTAAAAGTTTCATATAAGTTTTTCCACGACCGCATCCAGCAAGCAGCTTATTCCCTGATTCCGGAATCGCAAAGAAAACAAACTCACCTTAAAATTGGGCAATTAATACTAGAATCTTGCCAAATAGAGGAAATTGAAGAAAATATTTTTAATATTGTTAACCACTTAAATTTTGGTAGTGAATTTATTTGCGATCAGTCTCAAAAAGACCAGCTAGCTAAATTAAATCTGATAGCTAGCCAAAAAGCAAAAGCATCATCAGCTTATGAAGCTGCTCTTAGCTATTCAACAGGTGGACTAGAATTACTGACACCATCGAGTTGGGAAAACAACTATGACTTGATGCTAACACTTCATCTAGAAAGCGTAGAATTAGAGTACTTAAATACTAATTTTACACGAGCAGCTATCCTAACTGAAATTATTCTAGAAAAAGCTAATAATCTGCTCGATCAAGTCAAGGCTTATCAATTACAAATCCAGTTTTATATGGCTCAAAATCAGATGCTTAAAGCCATTGATACTGGACTAGAAGCGATCGCAAAGTTGGGTATTTCTCTCTCAGTAACGCCAAATAAGCAAAGTACTATAGCTAACTTACCTCAGCTTCAAGATTTAGAAAATTTTCCAGTTGTCAAAGATCCTTACATACTTGCGGCTTTAAAAATCCTTGTTACTGTTGGTGGTGCTGCTTTTATTACTGACCCAACAGGGAAAACTTTTCCTCAGATTATCTTGACTGTCGTTAATCTCTGTATTGAACACGGTCATTCGCCTTTGGCTGCCGCTGGATATTCTTGTTATGGCATGGTGTTATGTAGCCATATAGAAAATATTGATGTTGGATATCGCTCTGGTCAAATAGCTTGGCAGATATTAGAACAGTTTCAAGCCAAGGAACTTAAAAGTAAAGTATACGCACCATTTTATGGTTTTACTTTTCATTGGAAAGAGCATGTTAGCAAAAGTATTGCTCCTTTACAGGAAGGAATTCAGAACGCCTTAGAAATTGGAGATTTAGAATACGCTGGTTATTGCTCTATCCACTATTGCGGCCATATATTTTTTAGAGGAGAACAACTCGAATCAGTAGTTCAGCAGCAAGCATTATATATTGGTTTGCTACAAAAGTTTAAACTAGATTTCCCAATAAACTACATTAAAGTTTGGCATCAATTGACATTAAACTTACAGGGGATGTCACAAGATAAATGTCATTTGGTTGGCGATAGTTTTAATGAAGTAGCAATGTTGCCATATCTACAAGCTACTAATAATGTTACTTCTTTGTTTGCTGCTTATGTTGCCAAAATGATTCTTCTTTACTTGTTTAAAGATTATACTAAGGCACTTGATAATGCCAAATTAGCTTCAGAATATATAAGTAGTGTGATGGGGATGATCACAATTAGCATCCATAACTTTTATTATTCTTTAGCCATGATTAAGTTATATCCCAATGTTGAAGCTAACACTCAACAAGAATATATGGCTGCTATCAATGCCAATCAGGAAAAAATGCAGATATGGGCTGATCACGCTCCTGCTAACTATCAGCATAAATATAATTTAGTAGAGGCAGAAAAAGCGCGAGTTTTAGGACAACCCTTTGTAGCTATGGAGTATTATGAGCTAGCTATTCAAGGGGCCAAAGAACAGGGATATCTTCAAGAAGAAGCACTAGCCAGCGAGTTAGCAGCAGAATTTTACTTTTCCCGTGGTAGAGAGCAACAGGCGATCTTCTATCTGAGAGAATCTTATCATGCTTATATCCGTTGGGGAGCGATCGCAAAAGTCAATGATTTAGAGTTAAAATACCCCGATTATTGCCCATTGAGGATAAATCAAGAATCATCTAGTTTGAAGGCTAGTTTGCGAACCACTTCAAGCAAGATCAATAATTTGGCATCTTTTGATTTGTCTACAGTTTTTAAAGCTTCGCAAGCTATTTCTAGTGAAATCATGCTAGATGAATTGCTAGCTAAGTTAATGAAAATTGTTATGGAAAATGCTGGTGCACAAACTAGTTGTTTCCTTTTAGAAAAAAATGGTCAAATGGTAATTGAGGCATTTGTAGGAGTTAACAACAATGAGATGTTTTTGGAAACTTCTATGTCTTTAGACAATAGTCTATATGTACCAATATCCGTACTCAACTATGTGATGAGAACTAAAGAAAGTGTCGTTATTGGTGATGCTATCTCTGAAGGAAAATTTACGAGTGATCCTTATATTATTCAGAATCAATGTAAGTCAGTTTTATGTACGCCGATAATTCATCAAAGTAAACTTATCGGAATTTTGTATCTGCAAAATAACTTAACAACGAATGCATTTACTACTGAACGTTTAGAAGTTTTGAAAATTCTGGCTTCTCAAGCAGCTATTTCTATTGAGAATGCCAAGCTATATACTAATCTATCTAAACTAAATAATAATCTGCAACAAGCTAACCAAGAATTAGAGAATCATAGCAAAAACCTGGAACTAAAAGTTGAAGAACGAACACAGGAATTAAATGAAAAAAACGTGTGCTTGGAAGAACAAGCACAACAATTAGAACTTACATTAAAGCAGCTACAAGCAACGCAATTACAGATGATTCAAAAAGAAAAAATGTCTGGATTAGGTCAATTAGTTGCTGGTATAGCTCATGAGATTAATAACCCAATTAATTTTATTTATGGTAACATTTCTCATGCTAGTGAATACATTAAGGATATATTACATCTAATTAACACTTATCAAAAAATATCACCCAATCTGACTCCTGAAATGCTGGCAGAACAAGAGGATATAGATTTGCCATTTTTGCTTGAAGACTTACCAAAATTGCTGTCTTCAATGAAGGTTGGAGCCGATCGGATTCGCCAGATAGTTCTGAGCTTACGTAACTTCTCCCGTTTGGATGAAGCAGAAATGAAGCCAGTAAATATTCATGAAGGTATTGATAGTACCTTACTAATCTTGCAACATCGACTCAAAAATGAGTCAGTCAATTGTAATATTCAAATTATCAAAAATTATGGTTCTTTACCATTAGTAGATTGTTATCCAAGTCAGCTTAACCAAGTATTTATAAATTTATTAGCTAATGCTATTGATGCCTTGGAAGAGTATAACTCTCACCGTTCATTGGAGAATGATGAACTTAATCCAGGTTATATCAAAATAACTACTGAGTTATTAGAGCCAAATCTGATAGCTGTTCGCATTGCTGATAATGCTTCCGGTATGAGTTCAGATATACTTTCTCAGATTTTTAATCCTTTCTTTACTACTAAACCTATTGGCAAAGGTACTGGTTTAGGATTATCTATTAGCTACACAATTATTGTAGAAAAGCATGGTGGCAAAATCAGTTGTCACTCATTCACTGGAAAAGGAACTGAGTTCATAATTGAACTTTCAGTCAATCGGAAAAGTTCTAATTTAGTCAAGTAAAAAAAACCTAAAACAATTATGATGATTAACAATTATCAAGCTCCAAGTGTTGTGAATATTTCATCAATTGAAATATTCATGGCTTTGGTAAAAGGAACTATATTAGATGAGCCTTTTGAATCTAACAGGATTGGAAAAATATCACGATTGACAACGACACAAAGGGATTTATATCTGGATAATATGCTCCATCCAGATAGCACTATTTTCACTTTAGGAATTTCCGTAAATTTACCACATAATCTAGACAGATTTATTTGGGAACAAGCAATAAAAATAGTATGCCAAAAAGATGATGCCACTAGAACTAGGTTTGTTTTTTATAAAGGAGAACCTTTTCAGTTTGTAGATCATAATACTGATGTTAATTTTGAATTTATCGATTTAGCAGTTAGTCATGTTTCTTTCACTAGTTTGCAAGAAGTTATCGAAGACAAGATTAAAATAAAGTTAAAATTGCAAAAAGGTGATCTATTTAAAAATGTTTTATTCAAAGATAAGCAGGGCAACTATACAGCTATTTTAGGTGCGCCTCATATCCTTTTTGATGGCTATTCTGGGAAAGTTTTCTTTGAAAGGGTTGCAAAAGTCTACCAAGATTTAAAAATAGACAATAACCCTCAAAAATTTGAGGGTTATTCTTTTCATGATTTTATTGATAATGATGTGGCTCGATTTGATACTCCAGAGATTCAGCAGTATTGGCTAGAAACGTTACGTAAGGTTATTCCTGTTACACCTTATATCAAAACTGAAACAGAAAATAAGGCTAAATCAAGGAAAATCCAAATTACTGGAAATGAACTAGTACAAATTAGAAAATATTGCCATTTAAATAAATGTAGTGTTCCTACATTTTTTAGGGCTGTTTATGGCATTTATTTAAGTAAATATTTACAAGCACCAGCAGATTTTGTATTTTACGATATTTTTGGTAAAAGAGATGAAAAATTGCTTAATGTTTTAGGTTGCGTTTACCAAGTAGTGCCTATTGTTATACCTCAAGTAAATATTTACAATAAATCAAGTCTAATCGATTATCTGTTATACGTAAAAAACTATCGTAAAAACCTAGACAACTTACAAAATATTTCAGTTTTATTACAAAGAACCTATTTAAAAGATGAGCAATTAAAATTCTTCTATAATTTTTATAATTTCAGTATTCTGAATATTCCTTTTACTGAAGCCTCTTCAGAATTAACTGTCCACAATTCTTTTGCCGATAATGAAGTTCATCTTGTCATTAATGACTTCAGTAATAGTTTAGATATAGAAATATTTTATAATCAGAAATATTTTACAGATATAAATTCTTTGGAGAGATTGCTTTTTATAGCAAATCAAGTTAGTCAAGGATGTGAATATTTTCATCAACTGAATATATTGCTAGAGACTGAGCAGAAAGAATTAGTAGAAACTTGGAATGATACTAGTAAAGATTATGCATTAGATAAAGGCGTTCATCAACTGTTTGAAGCGCAGGTGGAGCGATCGCCAGATGCTATAGCAGTAGTATTAAAAGAGACACAGAAGCATGAACAGTCTTCACTCACTTACCGAGAGTTAAATCAGCACGCGAACCAGTTAGCACACTACCTACGTTCGCTAGGCGTCAAACCAGATATGCCCATAGGAATCTGTGTAGAGAGAACCCTGGAAATGGCGATCGCTGTTTTGGCAGTTCTCAAAACTGGTGGGGCTTATGTACCAATGGATTCAGCGTATCCCAAGGAACGCCTAGCCTTTATCCTTGAGGATACTCAAGTATCAATACTACTCACTCAACAACAACTATTAACAGAGCTTCCTGAAACCAAAGCGCAGATTATCTGTTTAGATACCGACTGGGACAAGATAGACCAATACAGTCAGGAAAATCCCTCTAGTGAAGTAACACCAGAGAATTTAGCCTATATCATCTACACTTCTGGTTCCACAGGCACACCGAAAGGCATCTGTTTAGCTCACCGTCCTTTAGTGAATTTACTGCAATGGCATCTAAACTCACTATTAACAGGTGTTCGTACCCTGCAATTTGCCTCTTTGAGCTTTGATGCCAGCTTTCATGAGATGTTTGCTACTTGGTCTTCAGGAGGAACTTTGTTTCTCATCTCAGAAAACTTGCGTCGGGACACCACAGCTTTAGCTCGCTTTATTCAGAGTCAAGAGATTGAAAAAGTTATCCTGCCTGTTGTCGTATTACAGCAAATGGCAGAAATGGCTGTATCTCACTTGGAATTATTTACTAGTTTAAAAGAAGTTACTACCACAGGTGAGCAACTGCAAATCACCCCAGCCATTGTCAAATTATTCAAATCGCTGCCACACTGCTCATTTCATAATCACTACGGGCCATCAGAAACCCATGTAGTAACAGCTTTGACATTAGATCAAAATCCTGATTCCTGGCCAACTTATCCGTCTATCGGTCGTCCCATAGCTAACACCCAAATCTACATCCTCAATGCAGAGTTAAAGCCAGTTCCTATCGGTGTTCCGGGAGAGCTTTATATTGGTGGCGATAGTTTAGCTAGGGGTTATCTCAATCGACCTGATCTGACTAGTGAACGCTTCATTCTCAATCCTGATGCGAAATCGCACCGTTTATATAAAACAGGTGACTTAGCTTGCTACTTACCAGATGGGAATATTGAATACCTGGGTCGGATAGACCAGCAAGTGAAGATTCGCGGCTTCCGCATTGAGTTGGGGGAAATTGAAGCAATGCTGTTGCAGCATCCTGATGTGCGTGAAGCCGTAGTCATAGCGCGTGAGGATGTGCCTGGAAATAAATATTTAGTCGGTTATGTTGTCTGTAGCTTCATTCCAGAGCAAGTACGCACAATAAGTAGTAATCTGCGTAAATTTCTCAAACAGAAGTTACCAGATTATATGATGCCTTCCAGTTTCGTAATTTTAGATGCATTACCACTAACACCTAACGGGAAAGTAGATCGTCGTTCCTTACCAGCACCCGATCGCACTGGACGGAATTTAGAGCAAGATTTTGTCTCACCTCGTACCATCGTTGAGGAAGTACTAGCAAAAATTTGGGTGGAAGTTTTGCGATTGGAGCAGATTAGTGTCTACGATAACTTTTTTGAGATTGGGGGACACTCACTGCTAGCAACTCAGGTAATTTCTCGTGTTCGAGATACCTATCAATTAGATTTACCATTGCGGGGTTTATTTGATGCACCTACTATTGCCAGCTTGGCGGAAAGTATTGAGACACAACTTAAGCAAAATCTGGAATGGCACACTCAAGCAATTGTACCTGTAACGCGCAACCAAAACTTGCCTCTTTCCTTTGCCCAGCAGCGATTATGGTTTCTTGAGCAGTTCTTACCCGGCAATCCTTTATACAACTTACCGCAGACTTTTCACCTTGTTGGTCAAGTAAATTTAAGTGCCTTAGAACAGAGCATCAACGAAATTATTCGCCGCCATGAAGTTTTACGCACCACTTTTACTTTCTTAGATGGGCAGCCAGTACAAATTATTGCTCCTACCCTAACTGTATCTCTGCATTTAATAGATTTGAGATTGTTGTCTGACTCGCAAAAAGACACAGAAATCCAGCGATTAACAATTGAGGAGTGCCAACGACCTTTTAACCTCAATGACGGGCCGCTAGTACGAACCACCCTTTTACAGTTAGGTGCAGAAGAATATATACTGCTTTTGAATATTCACCATATTGTTTTTGATGGTTGGTCTGTCGGTACATTTTTCCGAGAACTAAGACTGCTATATCAAGCCTTTGTTAATGGTCAACCTTCTCCCCTTGTTGAACTTCCGATTCAGTATGCAGACTTTGCTCTTTGGCAACGGCAATGGTTGCAAGGAAAAGTATTATCAGAGCAACTAGACTATTGGAAGCAGCAGTTAGCAGATTTACCTATTTTACAGTTGCCAAGCGATCGCCCCCGACCAGCAATCCAAACCTATCGCGGGACGCGTCAACCTTTAGCACTTTCCAAATCTCTCAGTGAGACACTAACTCGCTTCAGTCAGCAGGAGGGAGTTACTTTATTTATGACGCTCTTAGCAGCGTTCCAAACATTGTTATTCCGTTATACGAGTAGCGCAGATATCCCAGTCGGTTCGGTAATTGCCAACCGTCACTATCAGGAAATTGAGAATTTAATTGGATTTTTTGTTAACACCTTAATACTACGCAGTAATTTTTCTGACTCTCCAACTTTTCGCCAGTTGCTCAAGCAAGTGCGAGAAGTGACCTTAGAAGCCTATGCTCATCAAGACCTACCCTTTGAAAAACTGGTAGAGGAACTAGAACCACAACGAGATTTGAGCCGTCATCCCCTGTTCCAAATCGGCTTTGCTCTGCAAAATGTACCCATACCAGCGATAGAACTTTCTGGTATGACCATTAACCATCGCTTAGAACACAATGGCACAGCCAAGTTCGATCTGTTCTTAGAATTATTTGAAACACCAGATGGGATTAGTGGTTGGTTTGAGTACAGTACCGATTTATTTGATGCTGCTACCATCTCTCGCATCGGGGAAAATTTTCAGACTTTAGTTGCAGGTATCGTTGCTAATCCCGACCAGAAAGTTGCAGATTTACCCCTATTAACAACTACTGAGCGCCAACAATTATTAGTGGAATGGAATCAAACTCAAGCAGATTACCCTGAGCAAAGTTGCATTCACCAACTATTTGAAGCGCAAGTAGAGTGCGAGCCTGATTTTGTAGCAGCAATTTTTGCAGAACAGCAAATAACTTATCACAAATTGAATGGCAGAGCCAATCAATTAGCCCGTCATTTACAAACTTTAGGTGTCGGGCCGGATGTATTAGTAGGGATTTGTGTAGAGCGATCGCTAGAGATGATCGTAGCTCTATTAGCGATTCTCAAAGTCGGTGGAGCTTATGTACCTCTAGATACCGCCTATCCACAGCAGCGTTTATCCTTAATGCTGACAGACTCTCAAGTAACAGTGCTATTAACCCAACAAAGTTTATTGGAGCAGCTTCCCGAACATCAAGCTAGTATTGTCTGTCTGGATAGAGACTGGGAGAATATTGCTACTCAAGCCCAAGATAACCTGGATATTAATATCCATCCTGACAATTTAGCTTATGTTATCTACACTTCCGGTTCTACTGGCAAACCAAAAGGTGTAGCGATGCCGCACCGTCCCTTAGTCAACTTAATTGCTTGGCAATCGCAAACTTCCACAGTTGGCTTTGGTAGCAAAACACTGCAATATACACCGATTAGCTTTGATGTTTCCTTCCAAGAAATCTTTGCCACCTTAACTACAGGCGGGACATTGGTATTGATTTCGGAATCATTACGGCGTGAACCCACACAACTGCTGCAATTTCTGAACCGAGAAGGGATTGAGCGCTTGTTCCTACCGTATGTCGCTTTGCAACAATTAGCCGAAATGTCAAGGATAGAAGGCATAGTACCCTGTAGTTTGCGCGAAGTGATTACGGCTGGAGAACAGTTACGCATTACAGATGCGATCGCATATTTATTTCGCCAATTACCTAACTGTACTCTCCACAACCACTATGGCCCATCGGAAACTCATGTTGTGACTGCCTTTACCCTCACAAATTCACCTACAGATTGGTCGATTTTGCCCCCCATTGGACGACCGATTGCTAACAGTCAAATGTATCTATTGGATTCTCAATTACAACCTGTTCCTATAGGTGTGCCTGGAGAACTCTATATTGGTGGTATTGGTATAGCACGTGGCTATCTCAACCGCTTGGATCTTACAGATGCTCGGTTCATTCCCAACCCCTTTGAGAATTCAAAATTATATAAAACAGGGGATTTAGCACGTTATCTACCAGATGGCAATATCGAATATCTCAGTCGTATCGATCATCAAGTGAAAATTCGCGGCTTCCGAATCGAACTAGGAGAGATTGAAGCTTTACTAGCACAACATCCCTCTGTCAAAACAAGTGTTGTTATAGATCGGGAAGATGTACCTGGACAAAAGCGTTTGGTCGCTTACGTAGTGCCAAATCAACAATATGAGAATGACAGCCAATTTACATTAGAACTCCGCCACTTTCTCAAACAAAAGCTACCAGAATATATGTTACCTACAGCTTTTGTATGTTTGGAGAAGTTACCACTAACACCCAGTGGGAAGTTAGATCGTCGAACATTACCTACTCCCGATCAATCCAGACCCATTCTAGAAGTAGCATTAATTACACCTCGTACTCCTACTGAGGAAAAAATGGTCGGTATCTGGACTAAGATACTTGGCATTGATAATCTGGGTATTCAAGATAATTTCTTTGAACTTGGCGGTAATTCCCTATTAGCAGCGCAGTTAATGATATATGTGCGAGAAACTTTTCAAGTACAGATGCCTGTAAGATGTATTTTTGAGCAGCAGACTATAGAAGGACTGTGCCAGATAGTTGAGAAATTAGATCACGAAGGAAATGCTGCTCTCAATAATGTTATTAGTTTCAAAGCTGAAGCTGTACTTGATTCAAACATCTATTCCCAAGGAGTACTTGCTAAAGATATCAGTCAGCCAAAGCATATTTTCTTAACAGGTGCTACCGGCTTTCTCGGTGCTTTCTTACTACATGAATTGTTGCAGCAAACAGAGGCGAAAATATATTGCCTTGTGCGTGCTGATAATGAAAGTGAAGGTCTGAGAAGGTTGCAGAAAAACCTAGAAAAATATTTAATATGGGACGCAAACCAAAGCTCAAGAATTATTGCAATACCAGGAAATTTAGATCAACCTTGTTTAGGACTTTCTTCAGAGCAATTTGAGAGGCTAGCAGAGCAGATTGATGTTATTTATCACAGTGGTGCTGAAGTCGGCTTTGCTAAACCATATTCTCTAATGAAGGCGGCAAATGTTCTTGGCACTCAAGAAGTTCTGAGATTGGCATGTCATGGTCAACTTAAGCCACTACACTACATCTCAACAATTGCTATTTTTAGCACAATTGCTTGTTTTAATAGATTGAACGTCCTTTATGAGGACGATGATATTGATCGTAGTGAAACTTATCTTTATCAAGATATTGGTTATATACAAAGTAAATGGGTAGCTGAAAAACTTGTTTGGATTGCGAAATCTAGAGGTATCCCCATAACAGTTATTAGATCGGGATTTTTAATGGGTCATCCGCATACTGGTGTAACTAATACAGATGACTACATATCTAGATTGATCAAAGGTTGTATTCAATTAGGGAGTTTTCCCGATTTAGTCAATCAAAAACAAGATTTAATTACTGTTGATTATGCCAGTAAAGCTATTGTCCAAATATCTACAAGGAAAGAATCTTTAGGAAAGGCATTTCATCTAGTTCCTTTGGCATCGCAAAATATTGATTTAGCTAGATTATTTGAACTGATATCAACTTGTGGATACCATCTGAAAAAAGTGTCTTATGAAGAATGGACAAACGATTTAATTAATCAAGCTCGATACTCTCAAGAAAATTCGTTATTTCCTCTCATCCCCATGTTAACTGAAAAAGTTCATGAAGGGGTGACTGCATGGCAACTATATCAAAACACTCCTGATTTAGACTGTTGCAATACCCTTGAGGCAATTGCTGATACTTCCATCTCCAATCCATCAATGGATACTGAATTAATCAGTAAATATTTAGCTTATTTTCAAAGTAGCGGATTTTTAAATACAGAATTTGTATTGTAGACAATTGTTGTGAAGAGTTTGGCTATCTAGGAATAATATTTGATTGAAATACATGTAGAGTGTGTTAGCGAAGCATAATGCACCCTACTGGCATGGTAAATAGAGAAATTAGATCAATATTGGGTTACCTTGGGCGATCTTGCTACATTCTTCACCGAACCTACATTTTTTTGCAATTGCAATATTTTAGCCTTGCCATGCTGATACGTATATTTTAAAAATCAGATGTAAACTTTATAATTATTATTAAGTAATGCTTAAAATATTTATGAAAACTTTAAGACTTTTGAGTAATTTAACCCATAAACAATGATTAAAACTATTTAAGTGTTCCTGGCAATGTCCCTAAAGCTTAAAAGAGTTAAATTTTAATTGTTCACAGATCAAAGGGTTTAATATGTATCTAACAGAAGAACAATTATCAATCTACAAAAATAAAGGATTTCTTTTGTTATCAGAATACTTTTCTCGGACTGAAGTCGAAATTATGAAAGCAGAATTATCTGCTTTATCTACAGAGAACTCACCAAAGAAGATTCTTGAGAAAGATGGTAAGACTATACGTTCACTTCACGGTTCACATAGTAACAATGATGTTTTCAATTGCCTAACACGACATCCATTCATTGTTGAGCCTGCTATGCAAATAGTTGGCAATCAAGTATATATATATCAATTCAAAGTAAATCTTAAGGCAGCATTTACTGGTGATATTTGGAAATGGCATCAAGACTATATCTATTGGCGTAAGGAGGATGGAATGCAAAGACCACAAGTAGTCAATGCTATGTGTCTATTAGATGATATGAACGAGTTTAATGGGCCGCTATTTCTTATCCCTGGTTCCCACAAAGAAGAGATGATTGATATTACGGCTGATAATCCTAGAGTGAAAAATACAAATACTAATAGTTCTGGTGATAACCCTGCATGGGTATCAAGTTTTAGTGCTAATTTGAAGTATTCTTTGAGCCAGGAATTAGTTGTTGATTTAGTATCAAAGTATGGAATTACTTTTATAAAAGCTGTAGCTGGCTCCGTATTATTTTTTGATAGCAATATTGTACATGCCTCATCAAATAATATCTCTCCGTTTGGGCGTTCTACTGTGATTATTACTTATAATAGTATTGAAAATATTCCCTTACCAGTTCAAAATCCCCGACCAGATTTTCTTGTGAGTAAAGATTATCGACCAGTCACTCCTCTCGCGCGTAATGCGTTATCGCAGTTTTCTCGCATCAAGCTTTAAAATAGATAGGGCAAAACTATGCAGCCTTTCTGCTCAAATCACAATCAATCTTAGATGATAGCTGGGTTTTGGCTTAAGTTGATACCAATGATAGATGTGCTCCCTTTCTGAGGGTTTTATCAAGAAAGGCAGGAGAACTCACCGCGCTGGTCTGGCTGGCAAAATTGAAAATTTGGTGGCTCCTCTTCACCAAAGGATTCAAACACTCTGAACTGAACCTCCAGCAAAATTGCCTCATTCAATGTAATATCTGTCACATACAGTTGTCGGAATGCAGTTAACAGTGTCATAAAGAAAAGGTGAAGGTTAACCTGTAGGGTATAACTTACCTCACAGCTTTGCACCTCTAGCCTCAATGGATCTATCACACTCATGACTGAACTCACGTTACGCCTACAAGAGGGAGATACCGAGACAACGATCGCAGTTGACCAAGATATATTTACAATTGGTCGTTTGCCGGAATGTAACTTGTACTTACCTTTTGCTGGAGTATCCCGCAACCATGCTCGCCTGGTGAAAACGGCTGACGGTGTGTGGACTATTGAGGATCTGGGCAGCAAAAACGGGACGCAAGTCAATAAATATCTTGTTAACTTTCCCCAAGAGTTACATCACGGCGATATCATTTGGCTGGGCAATGTTAGCCTGGTAGTGCTGCTGACAAGCCCTGTTTTTCAACCGACGCCTGAATATCTCGGAACATCGGATAATAATGAGCAAAGAACAATTCTTCACAATGTTGAACAATTACAACAGCAATGGATCGCCGCTGATAGCAAAGATGGCAACATCAACAATAAAGACAAAACTATTGCCCGTCTCAAAGACTTAGTGGACATAGCGAAAAATCTCTGTGCGGCGGCGTCTATAGAAGAAATTTTTTCTCAGGTGCAGCAAGTAGTTTTTCGTTATCTTGATAGTATCGATCGCTTGGCATTATTAATTGATGTCAATGGTTGCGGCCAGTTGGAATTAGTAAATGCTGCCACTAGAAACGCTTCCCAACAAAAAAATCTCGCCTCTGATGGTAGTTGGATTAGTCGGAGTATTTGTCAAAAGGTATTTGAAGAAAAAGTCGTCATTCAAACCGCCGATACTCATCAAGATGAACGGTTTGCTAGTGAACAGAGTATTTTGGTCAAAGGCATTCGCAGCGCGATGGCAGTGCCTTTATGGGATGAAAATAAAGTTGTGGGCGTACTGTATGCCGACGCCAATCTTTCTTCTTACCATTGGGCAAATGAAGGTGAAGAAGAACTCAGCTTTTTTTCAGCTTTAGCAAACCTTGTGGCTTCGAGCGTGCAGCGTTGGCTACTGGTAGAGAAACTCAAAACTGAAGAGATGATTCGTCACCGACTAGAACGCTATCATTCTCCCGCAGTTGTACAACAGTTAATCTCTGTAGGCGGATTACCGGGTGGTCGTTTAGCTCCCGCCGAGAGTGAAATCAGTATTTTGTTTGCAGATTTGGTTGGCTTTACGGCAATTTCTGAACGGTTAACACCAACTGCGATCGCTAAATTATTAAATAATTTATTTGAAGAAATGCTCAAAGAAGTTTTTACTTGCGGCGGCACTTTAGATAAGTATATTGGCGATTGTATCATGGCATTTTTTGGCGCTCCCGAACCACAACTAGATCACGCCGATCGCGCTGTTACTGCTGCAAAGGGAATGCTCACTCGTCTCGAACATCTTAATGCCAATGGTTTTTGGCACGAACCCCTGCAATTACGTATTGCGATTAATAGCGGTAAGGCTGTTGTGGGAGATGTCGGTAGTTCCCAAAGGGTAGACTATACGGCATTAGGCGCGACAATTAATCTTGCGGCTCGTATGGAAGCAGTTTGTCCCCCTAGTGAATGCGTGATTAGTGAAGCCACCCATAAAATGCTTTCACAACCCTCAGACTTCCAGGAAATGGGAGATTATCGTTTCAAGGGCATTGATCGATTAGTAAAGGTTTACCAGACAAATTTGCAGCCAGTACCAACAATGATTGGTCATTAGTTATTTGTCATTGGTCATTAGTTATTTGTCATTGGTCATTTGTCATTGGTCATTTGTCATTGGGCGCTTTTACTGAGTTTTGCCGCTGGCGCCCTAACAAAGGACTAATAACTAATGACAAATTTATCAACATAAATACATAGTCAAGTTGTATATTTTATTTCCAAAATAATTGCGAGATTGTAATATTCAGCAACTAATTTTTGGTTAAAAGTCTAAAATTTGGGTGTAGCTTCCAGAATTGATCTGTGTAACACTAGGAAGCCAACAGTCAAGCTATTTTTTAACGGGAGGTCAGGTAATGGCGATCGCCACTATTAATCCCGCCACTGGGGAGACGCTGAAAACCTTTGAGGCGCTCAATGATGCAGAAATTGCCGCTAAACTCGATTTGGCTAATCAGGCTTTTGAACAGTATCGTCAGACTAGTTTCTCTCAACGATCGCACTGGCTGCAAAAAGCTGCTGATATTTTAGAGCAAGACAAAGCAGAATTTGCTAAGTTGATGACTCTGGAAATGGGTAAGCCATTTAAAGCTGCGATCGCGGAAGTCGAAAAATGCGCCGTCGTCTGTCGCTACTATGCCGAACACGCCCCTAGTTTTCTAGCTGATGTCAGTGTAAAAACTGATGCCAGCCAGAGTTTTGTACGTTATCAACCAATGGGTGCAATCCTCGCGGTGATGCCGTGGAATTTCCCCTTTTGGCAAGTTTTTCGTTTTGCCGCACCGGCACTAATGGCGGGGAATGTCGGCTTACTCAAACACGCTTCCAATGTGCCGCAGTGCGCCTTGGCAATTGAAGATATTATCCGACGTGCAGGTTTTCCTGAAGGTGCGTTTCAAACTCTGTTAATCGGCGCTGCTAAAGTTGCCGATTTAATGGCTGATGAACGGGTAAAAGCTGCCACCTTGACAGGAAGCGAACCAGCAGGCATATCCCTCGCCGTCGCCGCCGGCAAACAAATCAAAAAAACAGTTTTGGAATTGGGAGGAAGTGACCCGTTTATTGTGTTAGAAAGTGCTGACTTAGAGACAGCAGTTGTCACAGCTACTACAGCGCGGATGTTGAATAACGGGCAATCATGTATTGCAGCAAAACGTTTTATTGTCGCAGAAGCGATCGCAGACAAATTTGAAAAATTGCTTTTAGAAAAATTTGAGACGCTGAAAGTAGGCGATCCCATGCAACCAGATACCGATTTAGGCCCACTGGCTACACCTGGTATTCTCCAGGATTTAAACCAACAAGTGCAAAGTGCCATCAGCAGGGGTGGTAAAGTCCTCACCGGTGGACATCCTTTATCAGATCGTCCAGGGAACTTTTATCCGCCAACGATTATCATAGATATCCCGTCTGACACACCAATTGCAAAAGAAGAATTTTTTGGCCCAGTAGCTTTGCTATTCCGGGTTCCAGATATCGATGCTGCCATTAAACTTGCTAATGACTCACCCTTTGGCTTAGGTGCGAGTGCTTGGACAACCAATAGCCAAGAGAGCGATCGCTTGGTTGAGGAAATCGAAGCAGGTGCCGTGTTTATCAACAGTATGGTCAAATCCGATCCCCGATTGCCCTTTGGTGGTATTAAGCGTTCTGGATATGGCAGAGAATTGAGTATCCAAGGTATACATGAGTTTGTCAATGTCAAAACCGTGTGGGTTAAATGATTAGTCATTGGTCATTAGTCATTGGTCAAAGGACAAAGGACAAATGACAAATGACTAATGACAAAGAACAAAAGTCTTATTCGTTAATAGAGTTGTCGGAAAATAAAATGAATACAGCAGAATTATTGGTGCAGTGCCTAGAAAATGAAGGAGTACAATATATTTTTGGACTCCCTGGCGAAGAAAACCTGCACGTTTTGGAAGCGCTAAAACATTCTTCCATTAAATTTATTACGACTCGTCATGAACAGGGTGCAGCATTCATGGCCGATGTCTACGGACGCTTAACCGGAAAAGCCGGAGTGTGTCTTTCTACTCTTGGGCCTGGAGCAACCAACTTGATGACTGGGGTAGCAGATGCTAACCTCGATGGTGCGCCTTTAGTGGCGATTACCGGTCAAGTTGGAACAGATAGAATGCATATTGAATCCCATCAATATTTAGATTTGGTGGCAATGTTTGCACCTGTTACCAAGTGGAATAAGCAGATTGTGCGACCGAGTATTACACCAGAAGTAGTGCGGAAAGCATTTAAGCGATCGCAATCGGAAAAACCTGGTGCAGTTCACATCGATTTACCAGAAAATATTGCCGCCATGCCTGTAGAAGGCAAACCTTTGCGTAAGGATAATAGCGAAAAAACTTATGCATCTTTTGCTAGCATTCGGGCAGCCGCCGCTGCAATTTCCCAAGCAGTTAACCCGTTAATCTTAGTAGGAAATGGGGCAATTCGCGCTCATGCAAGTGATGCAGTTACGCAATTTGCCACTTTGCTGAATATACCTGTTGTCAATACCTTCATGGGTAAAGGGATTATTCCCTACACACATCAATTAGCTTTGTGGTCAGTAGGATTGCAGCAAAGAGATTATATTACTTGTGGGTTTGATAACACAGATTTAGTAATTGCGATCGGCTATGATTTGATTGAGTTTTCCCCGAAGAAATGGAATCGAAATGGTGAAATTCCCATTGTGCATATTGGGGTAAGTCCGGCGGAAATTGATAGTAGTTATATTCCCAACGCCGAAGTAGTGGGGGATATTTCAGATTCCCTTTATGAAATTTTAAAATTAGCAGACCGACAAGGTAAACCCGATCCTTTTGCCATTAGCTTAAGGTCAGAAATTCGGGCTGATTACGAACAATACGCCCATGATGATGGATTTCCAATTAAGCCGCAAAAGTTAATTTATGACTTACGGCAAGTGATGGGCCCAGATGATATTGTCATCTCTGATGTTGGCGCACATAAAATGTGGATGGCTCGTCATTATCATTGCCATAGCCCCAATACTTGCATAATTTCCAACGGCTTCGCAGCTATGGGTATTGCCATTCCTGGCGCTTTAGCAGCAAAACTGGTTCATCCCAACCGGAAAGTAGTTGCTGTTACAGGCGATGGCGGGTTTATGATGAATTCTCAGGAATTAGAAACAGCTTTGCGTGTCGGTACGCCCTTTGTCACTATCATTTTCAATGATGGTGGCTATGGGTTAATTGAGTGGAAGCAAGAAAATCAATTTGGCAAAGGAAACTCATCTTTTGTGCATTTTAGCAATCCTGATTTTGTCAAATTCGCCGAAAGTATGGGTTTAAAAGGCTACCGAGTTGAATCAGCTTTAGATTTGATTCCCACTCTGAAAGAAGCCCTCGCTCAAGATGTACCTGCGGTGATAGATTGTCCCGTAGACTATCGTGAAAATCACCGCTTTAGCCAAAAAGCCGGCGAGTTGAGTTGTAAACTGTGAAAAGTTAGGAGTTAGTGTTTTGCTTATCGCTAAATAGCAAATCTCCACCGCTTCTTTGAATCGAGCAG
The DNA here is from genome assembly GCF_014023275.1 of Nostoc edaphicum CCNP1411. Classification (NCBI taxonomy): domain Bacteria; kingdom Bacillati; phylum Cyanobacteriota; class Cyanophyceae; order Nostocales; family Nostocaceae; genus Nostoc; species Nostoc edaphicum. Next base: position 1,225,771 of record NZ_CP054698.1, on the reverse strand, counting down.
GTTCCAGAAATTACTCAATTTTTGCCTCGTTCCCAGCCTGGAGGCTGGGAACGAATTCCGAGAGGGTGCTTGCATTGGTGTCAACTTAGCGTGAAAGCCATCTTAGAACAAGCTTTTAGATATGTCTCGTTCCCAGTCTCCGACTGGGAATGCCCGTCGTTGAGGCTCCGCCTCTAGACTTGCGGCAGAGCCGCAATTGAAGTGCATTTCCAGGCAGAGCCTGGAAACGAGATTTGAAAAGGGTTTTAGCTTAAGTTGACACCAATGGTCTGCTTGCTGCCTCTGGTCAAACCACTAGAGGCGGAGCCTCTCAGAATCGGTTCCCAGCCCACAGGCTAGGAACCAGCTAGTACCGCAAGTCAAAAGTTAAAATTAAAACCAATTACCAACTAATACATAGGCAGCCCAGTAACCAGGGCGACTATAATTAGGATACTTGGTTAATAATTTTACTTGAGCGCGACGCAATGCTTCTGCTTTAGTCACTTTACTATTGACTAATTCGTTGTAAAATTCACCAATTAAAATGGCAGTAGATTGATCATTGATATGCCACAGTGAAGCGACTGTACTACGTGCGCCTGCTTTGATCGCTGCGCCTGCCAAACCTAATGTAGCACGGTTGTCACCTGTGGCAGTCTGACAAGCACTCAAAACTAATAATTCTAAAATTTGGCTACTAGTGTCACTCTGACTGCGGAGTAAGTTATCGAACTGTAAAACATTGATAGAACCATCATTGGCTAAAATGAAAGTATCTTCCGGGCGAGAACTAAATTGTCCGTGAGTTGCCAAATGTAAGACATTAAAAGGAATAGTATTTACATTTTTTTCTAGAGTGCTAGTGGTAAAATCTTTATCTAGTAATTTTGTGGTAGATGCTCCGGTTTGAGAAATGAGGTCGAATTCTAACTTGACTCCTGGTAAGGGTGAGAATTTTGGGAACTCCGCCGGGGGTTGCACTAAACCAGCAGCAAGTACTGTCAATGGTGTTTGAGCGAGAGGTCTGGGTGCTAATAGCTGAAGCCCTAAACTGAGAGCAACAGCGTATTTTTCTACTAAATATTTCTCTCCGTCGTAAAGAGCAGCTAAGGGTATATTTTTTAAGGCTCCATCTAGCACGAATACCAAAGTATTAACTTTACTTGTAGCTAAATCAGATTCAATAGGTTTAATTAACCAGTTATAGACTTCTTGGGAAAGGGTTCGTACTTCTTCCGTTCTATCAGGTTCTAAAATATATTCCCGCATTTCTGCCAAGGTACGCTCAACTTCAACCTGGGATTTGTTAACTGTATAATGGCGCAGTGGTTGCTGAGGAATTTTAACAATTACTTGCAGTTGTTCTGGCAGAATAATTGGATAGAGTATGGCAGTGTTGGGATTTTCTTTGTCTACTACTTGATCTAAAACTACCTTTTGTCCTTCTAAACAAGCTTCTCGGAAAAAGTTATCCAATTCTGCTAACTGTAACGCCTCTATACGTGTTCTAGCTTTATCTAATGTTTTAATGTCGGGTTTTTCTCCAGAATTTTGCAGCAGCAAAACCACCGACTCACGATAAACTGGCTCTACATTATCTCGGAAATTAAACTGTATATCCTGATTAACTGCTACTAAGTCAGTACGCAGTGACTCTAATGTTTCTACAGTTGCATCATAAGCTGCGATCGCTCCGGTAAAATTACCTTGGGCTTTTAATAATCTACCCATTTGCCATTGCCACAAATAAGTAATTTCTGGTGCGTTGCTGGTTTGCGCCAATATCAAAGCCTGTTGTGTGAGGTTAATAGCCTCAGCAAATTGTTGGGTTTTTTCATACAAATTACCCAAATTCCCTAAAGCATAGGCTTCGGCCCGGATATCATCCAAACTCCGGGCTTGTTGTATAGCTGTAGCCAGGAGTTGAGCAATTTGGGATTTGGGAGTATTTAAAATAGACAAACTGTGAGCAAAGTTAATTCGGGCGTAAATCGATGGGCGTGAGGGTGGAAGTTGTGCAAGTAGAGATTGAATTTCTGGAATTAAGGTTTGTGTTGCTGTGAATTGTTTTTCCTCAATTAGTAAATTGAGATGATTGAGTTTTGCTTGAATTTTTGTGAGGGGTGAAGGTGATGTATCAAATGTTTGTTGATAAAATGCGATCGCTTGGGGAATTTTTTGTTGATTCCGAGCATTATTACCTAAACTAAGCAGACTTGAAGCAATATTTTCTGGTAACTTTAAATTTTGATAAATTGCTAAACTTTGTTCTAAAGTCAGCCGAGATTTTTCTGATTCCCCTACATTTTCTAATGTATCACCAAGGGAAAGTAAAACTGCTGCCTTTGCTAAAGAATCACCTTGAGATGCTAAGGTTTGATTTACCTGTTCTAGTCTTTTAATAGCTTGCTGATTAAACCCTCGATTTCTCAATGCTTGAGCTTGATAAATTAGTGCCAAAGCAATACCGTTTTTATCTCCCAGCTTGGTGTAAATATCTTCAGTCTGTTCCCAAGTAGTAAGAGCTACTTCTGGCTTACCTGTCAAGAGTTGTAAGCGTCCTTGAATATCTAAAGTTTGAGCTAAAACTGCTAAATTTTTATTAGTTGTACCTTGTGGTTGAAAGCCTTGTAAATCTAAACTATTGGTAATAGCAATTTGAGCTTGTTGCCAATCACCAAGTTGTTGATAAGCCAGAGATAGATTACTCAAAGCTACAGATTGTTTTAAAGTATCTCCTTGCTGTTGATATGCTTGGACTGCTTGCCGTAAAACTTGCACCGCCTCAGTAAATCTACCACTTTCATATAATGTTTGGCTTTCGACAATTTGTGATTGTGAATCTTGATTAATTATCTTCGTTTGCGAAATGTTTGCGATCGCTGGACTCAGCACAACACATAAGAGTACAGTTAACACAAATAGTAAACAAAAATTAATAATCTTCTTCACTTTTTTTGTGTCTCCATACCTCCGTCGTTAATTAAACCACGGAGTCACACAGAACAAGCCCCTTGCAACTAAAAACGTAAAATTTCGCGCTCATATTCTGCTGGTAAAGGTGTGACTTCCCAAACTAACCCTTCACCGGGTTCTAACATCACCTCCACATACAATTCTTCTACAGGCGTTGCTGCTATATCTTCATTATTAGGAAATGGCTGTAAGTCTTCCGTCAGCAGTCTGAGTTGAAACCCTACAGGAATCATATTTTCTGGGTTTGTATTGCGTAATTCAAAGCGCCAAATTTGTTCTTCTGGGTTGCTTTTGGGGAAAACTCGTAATTCATAAGTATTACCAGCTACTAATATTTGTCGAGATAAACCGAGAATAGACCCTTGGCTTTCTAGACTCCTCATCCCTGAAGGTAAGGCTGTAAATTGTCGTCGTTCCCAGCCGAGTTGTTGAGCAAAATTTGATACACCTGCTTGCAGCCATTCCCCGATTGATGCTGGTTGGACAATTCCTTGACGTAATTCATACAAGCGTTGTCGCCAACCGCCATGAGCGATTAATGCTCCCCAAAGGGAAAAAGGGATTTCTAAGCGGGGGAATTTGATATCTGCGTTACTTAATCTTTGGAGTAAATTGGCTGCTTGGGTTTGGGGTAAAAGTGGTAGGGAAGGAACCGATGCACGTCTGATTTCTTCCGGATACAATTGGCGAGTTACCCAAAGTACATTCAAGTCTGCGATTAAATGATCAGATTCTAAACTGTAAGTGCGATCGCTCTCATCATAAACCCCTAAAGTTTTTAATTGTTGATGAGTTGTATAGCCCAAAATTCTAATCCACTCCTCATCAGGATTTACTTGCACCGCTAAGTAATAATCCGCCACCCATTCTGGAATATCTACCCATTCTTGAGGTACACGCAACTCATCCCCATCCATCGCTAAGGTAGGAAGTAAAACCAAACGAGAGTTATCAAAACTTATAGCTGTACCATTAACTACTTCCCAAAAACTCGGTAAGGCTGCTGTGTTGGGATGCACTTTAATATTGGGTGTAATTTCCTCTTGCAACCAAGCTAAAAATGTACTCAAACAGATTTGATTGAGCCAAGCACGCTGATAACCACCAGAGGTAGAGTAGTTATATTCTATATTTGGCAATGTCTGAATCATTTCTAGCACCAAATCATTATCAACAGCGAAAGCAAGGGAAGCATCAAACATAATCTCAAGAGGTTCTACTTTTAAGGTGGGGGTGGGTATAGTAATTGTTAAGCCATTCTTCTAGACTTTTACTAATGGCATCCAGTACGACGGGTGTAGGGGAGATATGCAAACTATCGATACTCCACTGCGATAGAGTAGTGATTAATGAGCGTTTGATGCTGGTAAGGCGGCGAGAGACTGTATATTGCTTCATTTCTAGCTGTTCAGCTATTTGTTGTTGAGTCAACTTTTGCTCATAATAAGCTTGGATTAATTTTTGAGCCTGAATATCCAATGCTGCTAAAGCATCCATCAAAACTTGATTTAATTGGTCTTGCTGTGTTTGTCTAGTTGTGGATTCTTCTTCGGCGATGATTTCGGTAAGTAAGGATGCTGGTAAATCTGCGGGTAATATATCTAATAAATTACCTGATTCTTGCCCATTAATGGGAGCATCTACAGACACAAACTTGGGGTAAAGAAAGTCTCGTACCGCTTTAGCGCAGGTACTCAGCCATTTTTCCAAAGTTTCTGGAGTCAATTGGCTCAAGGTTTGTCTATTGTAAAGCTGAGTAATAGCTTGCCATGTGATGGTATTAGGTTTTCCCAACTGACGAATAGTTTGGCTGTCACTGGTGTAGAGTTCCTTAAAACATTCCCAAGCTAAAACGTAATTATTGATAATTTGACTATTAAGACCCGCATTTTCTAAGGAATTTACCAACCGCTTCCGGCTAATTTTATGCAGTAACGCCCAATCTGTGCATATATCTGCTTCCTTTCTTAGACGTAATGAATCTTTGAGGAAACGTTCAAAAGCATATTCTGCATAGGTTTTTAAATTTGTACTGTATTCAGGATTAAAATTTTTGAGAATTTTATAAATGCAGGGAATGGCAATCTGAAAACAATCAGCAATAGAAAATTGACTGATAAAGTTTACGGCTATTTTTCTAGCAGCCCAGTAGCATACCTCTTGCAAATAAGCCGAAATATGCCCCACTGCTAGAGGGCTAGATTCTATTTGCCAGATTTTGTACCAGTAAAGCACCCAAAAACTCTCAGATGTCTGTTGCGGGTATTGTTCTAAGCATTTTTTGATACTTCGCTGTAGTTTGCTATCTGTTGCCCAAACATTGAACCTATCTGCATCAAACTGCACAAAGGTCGAGAAGATTTCAATAATGCCCTGTCGGGGTTGCATAAAAACTTTGTGGGTATAGAAAATTTAAAGTTGACAAATTGCTAACTAATTGTAATACACAACATTCCAGGCATTTTCCAGATTTTGTAAAAAATTTTCCCACTAGGTTGCATAAACATTCAAAGCCATCGTAGAGAGGTACAGAGCGACCAAAGCACAGTTAAATTTCTGAAAGCCAAGGTTTGTTTCTGAAAAACATCACTTAAATCAAGGAAAAAGACAAGATGGATAATCTTAACGAAAACAAATTATTGCAAGAATTAACCCCTGAAGAATTAGAAAATGTTAAAGGTGGATTTCAGGCACTTCCAAATGATGTTGTTAGAAAATTCACTATTCTATTCCCTCCCACCATCGGTATTGTCTGGCCTCCGACTATCGGCATTGTCGCTCCGGACTTCAAGAAATTTAGTAAATAAATAGTCTGATTCAAACTAATACGGTTCGGATAAAGTTGATAATTGACATTATTCTCAAAACTAGAATGTAATTATCAAAGCTTGATAATTCTAAAAGTTGAGATTTTTGGTTAACCGAACCGTATTGTAATTCAAGCTATTGAACATATTTATGATGCTGAACTTTCGGAGTTAAACCAGGTTTTGTTTCTTTTTAAGTTATTGGAGTAGCGTGAGATGACACTAAATACAAATCCTATTTTACAAATTCATCCAACTAGGCGGTGTAATTTACGCTGTCTCCACTGTTATTCGGCTTCTAGTCCTAACGAAAAAGATCAACTCGATGTTGCACTTCTGCGACAGGCAATCACCGATGCCAGTATGGAAGGATATAAAACCGTCAGTTTTTCTGGTGGTGAGCCTATTCTCTATCAACCTTTGTTAGAGCTACTCAACCATGCTCATCAGTGCAAAATGAACACAGCCATTGCTTCCAATGGAATGCTCATAAACGAGCAAACAATTGAAAAGTTTAAGGGTGTGCTTGATATTCTAGCTATTAGTTTAGATGGGATGCCTGACTTTCATAATCAAATGAGAGGAAATAAACAGGCTTTCGAGATGATGAATGGAAGACTAGAAGGGATTCGTCAATCTGGCATTCCTTTTGGGTTTATTTTCACCATCAGCCATGAAAACTTTCGTCATTTAGACTGGGTAGCTAATTTTGCCTTAGAACAAGGAGCTTCATTATTACAGATTCATCCTTTAGAAGCGGTAGGACGTGCCAAACAAAATTTAGCTGGAATGACACCAAGTGCAAGCATCTCAGCCTATGTTTATTTAGAAGTTATGAAGCTTCGTAAAAAGTTAGGCGATCAACTTTATGTTCAAATTGATTTAGTTCACCAAGAAGCCTTGCGTTTAAATCCCAGCAGCTTTTTTGTGGATAGTATATCCAAGGATCAAGATGATTTTTCTCTAGCAGAAATTGTTTCGCCACTGATTATTGAAGCAGATGGTATGCTCATTCCTGTTCAACATGGATTTGCCAGAAAATACGCTTTAGGAAATTTGAAGGAAGCATCATTAACTGAACTTGCTCATCAATGGTATCGAGAAAAATCATCTGATTTTATAAAACTGTGCCAGCAAGTTTACGAAAAAGAGACAATTCCTACTGAATTTCCGGTGATTAACTGGCATGAAGCAATGGTGCGCCATGCAGAAAAATTTGACATCCCTGTTCTTGCTTCATAGAAACGAACACAAAGTCAAAAATACATCTTTCAACCAACACTAAATTAGGAGAAAATTATGTCTAAGTATAATGTCATCAACGCTGAAAATTTTACAATCGAAGAACTAACTTTAACAGAACAGGAAATGATTCAAGGCGGCGGAGCAATTAAGTTTGCTGTCAAGGCTATTGGAGCAATCACTGCTGCTGGAATAGGTGCTGCTATAGCAGGGTATAAGGCCGTTCAAGCAGCATTAGATAAATAGCTCATAGCTAATTCTAATTGATTAGTAGTTTTAATTAACTAACTATCGAATTAGCTCTAGAATTACCAAAAAAATAAATCTAGCTCACCTCATAAAAACAAGGGAAATAATCATGTCTAATTACAACGTAATGACCTCATCTGATTTTGCAATCGAAGAACTAACTTTAGCAGAGCAGGAAATGATTCAAGGCGGAGGAATTGTTGGGGGAATTATCAAAGGTGCTAAATGGGCTTGGAAAAACAAAACGACAATTGCTTTAGCAGCTTACGAAGTATATGATGCAGTTGTTGGTGACTAGAATATTTCCTAGCGAAAAACTGTAAATCAAATTTTGAGTTACTCCATTAAGCCCAGGCTTTTAACTGGGCTTTATTTCCTCCTCTCTGATAGATAAAATGAGTTATCAAATTGTTAAACAACATAGTGAGGAAGACTGTGGTGCTGCCAGTCTAGCAACGATTAGCAAATATTACGGCAAAACCTTCACCATTAATCGTATTAGAGAAACTGTAGGAACCGGACAACAAGGAACCACTTTACTAGGTTTGAAACGAGGAGCTGAAGCCCTTGGTTTCAATACACGGGCAGTAAAAGTACCTCTAGAAGCCATTAATAAAAAAGCCATTCCTCTCCCAGCAATCATCCATTGGAAAGGTTATCATTGGGTAGTTTTATATGGAAAACAGGGCAATAAATACGTCGTTGCCGACCCTGGTTCAGGCATCCGTTATCTGGAAAAAAAGTGGTTTTTAGAAGCATGGACAAACGGGGTAATGCTCCTCCTAGAACCAGATCCAGTCCGCTTTTTTACTCAAGAAGATGAACAAGAAAAAATTGGTGGTTTTGGAGGCTTTTTGCGGCGTGTTTGGCCTTATCGTGCCATTCTTGCTCAAACTTTATTACTCAACTCGGTTTTAGGTTTACTTTCCCTCGCCTCTCCCTTCTTATTACAAATTCTTACCGATGACGTGCTAGTTCGTGGAGACACCCAACTTCTGACTAGCGTTGCCATTGCTGTTATTGTCATGCACCTAGTTAGCAGTAGCCTGCGACTAGCACAATCAAATCTCGTCGCTCACTTTGCACAACGTCTACAACTAGGACTAATTTTTGAATTCGGACGACAAATTCTCCGCTTACCTTTAAGTTACTATGAATCCCGTCGCAGTGGCGAAATTGTCAGTCGCCTAGAAGATATTCAACAAATTAACCAATTAATTTCTCAAGCTGTTGTGAATCTGCCTAGCCAGTTATTTATCGCCTTAGTTTCCTTAAGCTTGATGCTGTTTTATAGTATAAAACTCACAGTATTAGCTGGTGCGATCGCTCTTTTAATGACTCTCTCTACAGTAATTTTCTTACCCACCCTCCAGCAAAAAATTCGCGGTGTTTTGGTCTTATCAGCCGAAAATCAAGGTGTTTTGGTGGAAACTTTCAAAGGTGCTATCACCCTAAAAACTACTGCCGCCGCTCCGCAATTCTGGGAAGAATTTCAGAGTCGATTTAGTCGCCTTGCTAACCTTACCTTCCGTACTATTCAAATTGGTATTGTCAACGGCATCTTCTCAAACTTAGTATCCAGCATCGGTAGCATCGCTTTGCTCTGGTTTGGCAGCACTCTAGTGATTAGTCAGGAATTATCTATTGGGATGCTTCTGGCATTTAATAGTATGAATGGCAACTTTACTAGCTTTATTGAAACCACTATCAACTTTGTTGATGAATTCACTCGTGCCAAAACTGCTACCCAACGTCTCACCGAAGTTATTGACGCTACCCCAGAAACTCTAGATAATAGCCAAAAGCCTTGGGTAAAAATTCAGAGCAACGCAGACATCACTTGTACTAACCTCAACTTTCATCATGCAGGTAGAGTTGAATTGTTGCAAGATTTCTCTCTAACTATTCCTGGTGGCAAGGTGATTGCCCTAATTGGCAAATCTGGCTGCGGTAAAAGCACTTTGGCTAAATTAATTGCAGATTTATATCAGCTCCAGTCTGGCAATATTCGCTTTGGTATTTATAACCTAGAAGACCTTTCTCTAGACTGTCTTCGCCAACAAGTGGTTCTAGTTCCTCAAGACGCGCACTTTTGGAGTCGGTCGATTATGGAAAACTTCCATTTAGGTTCGCCTCACATTACCTTTGAGCAGATTGTGCAAGCTTGCCAGATTGCTGGGGCTGACGAGTTTATCAGCAACCTCCCTGACAAATATCAAACGGTATTAGGAGAATTTGGTGCTAATCTTTCTGGTGGACAACGGCAGAGATTAGCCATTGCGAGAGCGATTGTTAATAACCCGCCAGTGCTGATTTTAGATGAATCTACCGGCGCTCTCGACCCGGTTAGTGAAGCCCAAGTTTTAACCCAGTTGCTAACTCACCGCCAAGGTCAAACCACTATTTTGATTAGCCACCGCCCCAAGGTCATTCAGCAAGCTGATTGGATTGTCATGTTGGAAAAAGGACAACTGAAAATTCAAGGTTCTCCAGAAGTTCTGTGTCATCAACCTGGCGAGCATTTAGACTTTCTCGACGGTGTTGATTTATCGAAGGTCAATGGTTTCGCCAAAAATCTTTCCAACTTTCATCTGAATGGAAGTTCCTCAACTAGCATTCGCTAATTTTTACCAAAAAAACTGTCATGCTTAACCAGATTAACGCAGACTCTCTGCCCCCAGTTGAAAGCAATGAATTTCTCCCGCCGATTGGTAATTGGGCGAGATTAGGCAGTTTGGTACTCGTCGCTGGTGTTGGCGGAGCGATCGCACTATCTTCTATGATCGAATATAAAGTAACTGTTAAAGGACAGGCGAGTGTCCGCCCTACGGGAGAATTACGGCTCGTACAAGCAGCCACGGAAGGCCAGGTAACAAACGTCTTTTTTAAAGAAAATCAAGCAGTGAAAAAAGGAGATGTGCTTGCAACTATCGATGATTCCCGTCTACAAACTCAAAAAAGCCAACTGCAAAGCAACATCCAGCAGACGCAACTGCAACTACTGCAAATCGATGCCCAAGTTCAAGCTCTGAATCGTCAAATTAAAGCGGAAACCGAGCGGAAAAACCGTGTGGTGACTTCGGCTCAAGCTTCACTCAATCGCGCCCAACGCAATTATCGAGATCAGCAAATTACTGTCAAAGCGGAAGTAGAAGAAGCCGAGGCGAACTTAAAAAGAGCGCAAAATGAATGGTATCAAGCACAAGTGGATCTGCGTTCATCTCATGCTAACCTCCAGTCAACAGAGGCGGCGATGAGCGCCGCTCAAGCCAAACGCGATCGCTATCAAAAGGTGGTTCAAGCGGGAGCTTTATCTTTGAATCAATTAGAGGAAGTGCAGTTAGATGTCGTCCAACAAAAACAAGCGGTTGAGGTGCGACGGGCTAATGTTGAAGCGCAACAGCAAATTATTGCCCAGCAAGAACAAGCTGTAGCAGCAGTGCGAGCAAAATTGCAACGCGCTCAAGCTGCTCTCAATCCCAGTAATGCTGAAGTTGCGATCGCTAAAGAGACTATTGCCCAAGAAAGTGCTAGCGGTCAAGCCTCTCTCGCCATCCTCAATCGAGAATGGGAAGCTTTATTCCAGCAGAGGATTCAAATGAAAAATCAGATTCAGCGCGACACCAGGGAACTACAACAAGTAGAAAGCGATCTTAGCCAAACTAAGATTCTCGTCACCGAAGACGGGATTCTCTCTCAACTAAATCTCCGAAACTCTGGTCAATCGGTGCGTTTGGGTGAGGAAATTGCTCAAATTGTCCCTAGCAATGCTCCCTTAGTAATTAAAGCCGCCGTCTCCCCTGATGATATTAGCAAGTTGGCAAAAGGTCAAAAAGTACAAATGCGGGTTTCTGCCTGTCCCTATCCCGACTACGGCACTCTTAAAGGTATTGTCAGTCAAATTTCTGAAGATACGATTAAATCGCAAGGCAATCAGCTGGTGTCCACAGTCGCCAATGCTTCTATTTCTATACAGGGTGGCGCGAGTTCTTTCTACGAAGTGACTATACTCCCAGAAAGCTTGTTCTTAGGTAAGAGCAACCATCAGTGTACTATTCAACCGGGAATGCAGGGAAGGGCTGATATTATTTCCCGCGAAGAGACAGTCCTGAAATTCTTGCTAAGGAAAGCGAGGTTAATTGCAGACTGGTAACACAATTAATTTACGTATATTTGTGGAAACTGGGAAAAATATGCATCTAATAAACTCTACAAATCTTCATAATTAGTTTAAAGTTTTCATAAAGAAATCATGTAGATACAGGATAAATACGGTGTTTTATGGTTTAATTAATCCTGAATTAATAAACCAATGAAAATATTTAATTGCATTCATGTAAAATCATGAGATGCAACACGCTCAAAGCATCTTCGATTGCAATATAGGTTAACTACTAATATTGATATCCATAAACCTGTTAACAACTTGCCTTACATATTAGTAGATAATCATTTACTAGATAATTCGACTAAATTAGGCTATAAAAATTTTCTTTTAGCTGAAATTGCAGGAGAAAGTTCTTATTACATAAGAGAACAAAAAAATGTCGAATTGAAAGCTGTTTAATAGCCAAATTTAACAGCTAATTTTATGCCAGATATAGCAAAGTTGAATGTATTATCACGATTGAAATGCAATAAAAAGATAAAATCTATTATGTATATAAAAGCAATCGCTTTTATACAAATACAGCTAACAACGTAATTTAGGAGATTTTGCCATGATTTTCAGCAAATTGAAGAAAATTATAGAAACAACAATTGTTATAGGTTCTATATTGGTTGTAACAGTGAACTCCGCGCAAGCACAAATTAGAGGAAGTAGCTACTCTAGAGGCGGTAATGTTCCAGACGTAGGATTTGATTTAGTTTTTAAGAAAATTAATGGAGAAATTATTGACGATGAATCAATTGCCGATAATTTAGGTTCCTTTGTTGGGTCTATTGAATATTTTGGATATCTTGGCAGTGCCATTCCTAACCCTAGTGATGCGGGCTCTCCATTAAGTTTCAATTTTTCTGATGGTGATCTGAGTGCCAGCTTAACAGAAAATATTGTGACATACACAATAATAGCGACACAACAATTTGAATTATCTGATTTTGACCAAGCAACCATTGGGAGTCCATCTACTATAATTAATCCCAATCCTGTTTATACTTTTGACGTAGACATTAGCGGTTTTAGTCCCCAAGACCAAGTAAAAGCAGTAAATGATTTACAATTTATCACCGAAAATAATTTGTATGCTCTTAGTAGTTTGAGCGATCAAAGCTTTGTTAGTAGTACATTTAATGATCTCACATTAGGTATCCCTTCTGTAGGATTAGACATATCAGAAATTCCTGATCAAACTATTCCCGAATCCAGTTCAAATATTGCTTTGATTACCTTGGGTTTAGTTGGTAGTAGTGCAATTCTAAAACGTAAGTTATTCCCAAATTGATATTTTAATTATCTGACAGCGAATCACTTAGAAGGTTATGTATCTATCACCTCTCAAATTCTGGTTGATTAGTGGAATTTTATCAACTTTATTAACTCCTCACCTTGTAGTTGCACAAATCGTACCAGATGATAAATTACCTAACAATTCTGTTGTCTTGCCTAACTGTACAACCTGTGAAATTAATGGTGGTACTACAGTAGGCAACAATCTTTTTCATAGTTTTGAATCATTCTCTATACCTACAGATGGTGTTGCTCATTTTAATAATACCTCAAATACTATCAATATTATTAGCAGGATCACAGGTAATTCAATATCAAAAATTGATGGTTTAATTAGTGCTAATAACCAAGCTAATTTATTCCTTATTAATCCTAATGGAATTATTTTTGGTGCAAATGCTTCCTTAGATATTGGTGGTTCTTTTATAGCAAGTACGGCTAGCAGTATTAATTTTGATGATGGCATTAATTTCAGTGCCCTAGACACCACAACAAAACCTCTTTTAACTATAAATACTCCTATTGGTTTACAGTTTACCAACTCTGATAGTAGTATTATTAATCAATCACAAGCTAGTCTAAATGGGGCGGTAAATTTTGTTGGTTTACCTGTAGGTTTACAAGTACAACCTGGTAATACACTGGCTTTGATAGGCGGAAACTTATTAATAGACGGCGGAAATCTCACAGCAGAAGCAGGAAGAATTGAATTAGGAAGCGTTGCAACTAATAATTTAGTCAACTTAACTACAACTAATCAAGGTTGGACTTTTAATTACGAAAACATCCAAGAATATCAAGACATTCAGATAACCAACGGAAGTAGTATTGATACTAGTGGAGAGCAAAGTGGTGATATTCAAATTCAAGGGAGGCGCATAGTATTAGATAATGGTAGTCAGTTAATTTCCCTTGTTTTCCAAGACGGTGAAGCTGGGAATTTAAAAGTTACTGCATCTGAATCAGTTGAATTGTTGGGAGTAGGGGCTTTTCCTGATGAAGGGTTTTATCCTACAGGCATTTTTGCCCAAGTATATGAACAAGCGACGGGAGAAAGAGCAAGTCTTACAGTTACAACTAAAAGATTAGTCCTTCGAGATGGAGGAACGATATCGACAAACACTTTCGGTTTAGGTCGTGGATTAGATTTGAATATTAAAGCTACAGAATCAATAGAAATTTTGGGAACTGCACCAGATGGGTCATTTCCTAGCACTTTGTCTGCTCAAGTTGGTAGCCCTCTTGATCAAGATGTGACAGGCGAAGGGGGTAAGATTACGATTGATACTGGTAGATTAATTGTTCAAAATGGCGCACAAATATCAGCATCAACTTTTGCTAGAGGTCGTGCTGGAGATATCAATGTATCGGCCACAGAAATTGAGATAGCAGGAACAGCACCGAATCAAACTATTCCTACTCCCAGTGGTTTGTTTGCACAGGTTGAGGAAGGAGCAATAGGTGATGCTGGAAATTTAGTCATTTCAACTAGATATTTAAAACTCTTAGATGGCGCACAGATTTCCACCCTTGCCAGAACAGGGGGAAAAGGGGGAAACCTAATTATAAATGCCTCAGACTTGATCAATTTAGATGGATTTGCACCAGATGCCACTGTCAATTTAGGAAGAAGTGGAATTTTTGTCTCTGCGGAACCAGGGGCAACCCGTGATGCAGGAGAATTGCAAATTGCTACTCAAAAGTTAATAGTTGAGAATGGCGCTGAAATATCAGCGAATAATTTTGGTTCTGCTACAGGAGGAACTGCCATTCTAAATGTTCAGCAACTAATTGTTAGTAATGGCGGCGAAGTTAGAGCAAGGTCTTTTGCTGGAGGTTCGGGAGGAGAATTAATTATCAATGCAAATGAGTTTGTAGAAATTACAGGTTCAGGAAGTATTGATTCACAGACTTTGCCCAGTGCTTTGTCTACTTCCAGTGAAGCAACTGGTAAAGCCGGAAATTTATTTATCAACACCCCAACTTTAAATATTCGTAATGGGGGAGAAGTGACTGTAAGCGCGATAGGTACTGGCGAAGCAGGTAACTTAACAGCTAGGGCAAACACCATTCGGCTCAACCAAGGTAAACTCACAGCAGAAACCAATGCAGGTGCAGGTGCAAATATCAGACTGGAAGATTTAAAACTGTTGGTGTTACAAAATCAAAGTCTCATTTCTGCTCAAGCTTTTAATAATGCCAACGGTGGTAACATCGACATTGATGCACCGGATGGTTTTATTGTAGCCACCGCCAATCAAAATAATGATATTGTAGCTAATGCTTTTCAAGGGCAAGGTGGCAATATTAACATTGATGCCCGTAGTATTTTTAATTTGGAACAACGCTTATCAACTCCGCCTAATAATACCAACGACATTGATGCTAGTTCCCAGTTTGGCTTAACAGGTACAGTCACAGTTAATACACCTGATGTAGACCCTAGTCGCGGTTTAGTACAATTACCTGACAATTTAACGGATGCGTCACAACAAATTGTCTCTAGTTGTAACCCCGGTAGTTCCGCTAGACGTAGTTCCTTCACCGTAACAGGACGGGGAGGAATTGCCCGTAGTCCAATAGAACCATTCCAAGGTGAAGTATCTACAGCACGATGGATAACATTAGATGCAATAAATACTGATCAAAATAGTAATGTGATTAATGAAAGTCTGCCATCTCCCCCACCTAAAATAGTCGAAGCCCAAGGCTGGATTATCGATAAAAACGGTAATGTATCTCTAGTAGCTGAAGTCCCAAATATTAACCCTCGTGGTTTGTCTGTCTCTAGTGGTAGTTGTTTCTAAGTAAAATGGGAATTTTTCATGCGGCGAGACTCGATTTTTTACAAACTATTTCAACAATATCCCACTCTTTTATTTGAATTATTGACAAATCCGCCAACAAATGCAAATGCCTATCGATTTGATTCAGTAGCAGTCAAAGAACCCAAATTTGAAATTGACGGTGTATTTCTTCCACCGGAAAATGCAGGTGCAGGAGTTGTGTATTTCTGCGAAGTCCAATTTCAAAAAGATGAAAGGCTATATGAACGGGTATTGGCTGAGTCCTCACTGTATTTTTACCGCAACCGTGACAGATTTAGCGATTGGCAAGCAGTGATAATTTACCCATCTCGCAGTCTTGAGCAAAGCGATATTAATCCCCATCGCTCATTCCTGAATGGCGGACAATTACATCGAGTTTATTTGGATGAATTGGGCGATATTCGTACCTTACCTGTTTGGGTAGCACTGATGGTATTAACTACAGTACAGGAAGAAGAAGCACCAGAAGCAGCAAGGTATTTGTTAACTAGAACTGGTCAGGAAGTATCATCCCCCACTAGTCGCGCCATAATAGAGATAATCACCACAATCATGGTGTACAAGTTTGAAGAATTAAGTAGAACAGAGGTGGAAACAATGCTGGGGATAACTCTCAAGGAAACGCGAGTTTACCGAGAAATTAAGGAAGAAGGGCGCGAAGAAGGACGTGAAGAAGCAACAGTCAATTTAATTGTGCGACTGCTAACGAAGCGATTTGGAGAAATTTCCCCAGAAATGCGCTCCCTAATTTCTGGTTTACCTTTGCCTATTCTTGAAGATTTGAGTGAAGCACTGTTAGATTTTACCAGTGTGGCTGATTTGCAGTCGTGGTTAGAAGCTTGTTGACGGCTCATTCACTGCATAGACCCTGATAACAGTCGTATATAGTACCGTAACATCTTGTACTAAAGTAAGTTACGTCGCCATATCTGGAGTACTGACATTGGGGAAGTTAGTAGTTTTAAAGTTAGGCACAGGCAGTTTTGAGGCAGGATTTCCTGTAACGCTGCAAATTGGTGATGAAAATGTTCGACCAATTGTAGAAATTAGTGGCGAACTACCACCAGACCCAGAAATTGTCCTTTGCTACCATCAATGGCAGTCTATTTACTGTAAACTCAAATTTACTGGTCGCCCTATTGGTATTCCTAAGCAATCAACACAAACTCCTTCTTTGGAAGATTGCGAAAAAGCGGCGGATACTTTGAGATTTCACTTAAATAGCTGGCTATCATCCACTACTTTTCGGACTATCCGCGAAAAATGGCTGGAAAAACTGCTACCGGAAGACCATATCCGCGTACTCCTCCAAACTAATGACCTGAGATTGCAAAAACTTCCTTGGCATTTGTGGGATTTATTAGAACGTTATCCTAAAGCCGAAATCGCTTTGAGTGCGCCTAGTTATGAACAAGTTAGCCGCAACTCACCCCCTCAATCGCAGGTGAAAGTTTTAGCAATTTTGGGTAATAGTCAAGGAATTGATATCCAAACAGACAGTCAGCTTTTGAAAGAATTACCTCATGCCAATACTACCTTCCTAGTCGAGCCATCAGGTAAAGACCTCACTGACCAACTATGGGAACAAGACTGGCAGATTTTGTTTTTTGCCGGACATAGTGCTACTGATGGAAGCGGTAATGAAGGGAAAATTTATATTAATCAAACAGAAAGCTTGACAATTAGTCAATTAAAGTATGGCTTGCGAAAAGCAGTAGAACGAGGTTTACATTTGGCCATTTTTAACTCCTGTGATGGTTTGGGTTTGGCGCGGGAGTTTGCAGATTTGCATATACCCCAAATCATCGTCATGCGAGAACCTGTTCCTGATAGGGTGGCGCAAGAATTCCTGAAGTATTTTTTAGAAGCTTTTGCTTGTGGTAAATCTTTATATATAGCAGTCAGAGAAGCGCGGGAACGGTTGCAAGGACTAGAAACTCAATTTCCCTGTGCTACTTGGTTGCCTGTAATTTATCAAAATCCCGCAACGATACCTCTGCTGTGGCGAGAATTGCACGTCAACCAGAATAGTCAGCAGATAACATCCATACCCAAAACCCCAATTAGGGGAGGTATCAACCTACGACAAGCTTTGTCTGCGGTTATGCTTGCTTGCATAGTTATCACACCATTGTTAATGGGAGTACGGTATTTTGGTTTACTGCAATCATGGGAGTTAATGGCGTTTGACCATCTGCTACGTCTGCGTCCCCAGGAAAAACCAGATTCTCGCATACTGGTAATTACGGTTACTGAAGAAGATGTACAATCCCAATCTCCCAATCGACGAGGGTCTTTATCAGATGAGGCTCTAGATAAATTATTGGCAAAATTAGAGGCATATCAACCACGGGTGATTGGTTTGGATATATACCGAGATTATGCTGTACAGCCAGCTTATCCAAAGTTGGCAGAACGAATGAGAAAAAGCGATCGCTTTGTGGCAGTATGTCAAGTTAGTAACCCCCAAACTACCAAACCAGGCATCAAACCACCACCAGAAATTTCTCCCGACGCTCTCGGCTTTAGTGATATCGTCATCGATGCTGATAATGTGGTGCGGCGGCATCTGTTGGCGTTAACTCCCCCTCCCTCATCTCCCTGTACTGCACCTTATGCCTTAAATGTGCAGTTGACATTACGTTATTTATATGCTAAGGGAATTAAGCTACAATTTAGCCCTGATGGTGCTTGGCAATTAGGTAAGCTGACTTTAAAACCAATTGAGGCTCATACCGGAGGCTACCAAGGTATTGACGCATTGGGACACCAAATTTTACTCAATTATCGCTCTTTTGTAAACTTAGAAGCGATCGCACCTCGTATTACCCTACAAGAAGCATTGGCTGGTAAACTCAAAGCCGATGCAGTCAAAGACCGGATAGTTTTAATTGGTACAACAGCCGAAAGTTTTCGTGATTATTCATTCACTCCCTACGCTTCCTCTCAAGGCAAACCACAGGAAATAGCAGGAGTTTTTTTACAAGCACAGATGGTAAGTCAGTTATTGAGTGCGGTTTTAGATGGGCGGCCTCTTTTATCGACTTGGGATGTATGGGGTGAAGTGATTTGGCTTTGGGGTTGGGCGATTACGGGAGGTTTGCTTGCAGCTTATCTGCGACAACTCGCTTATTTAGCCTTGGCAATGGGGGTGGCATTCCTGAGTTTATACAGTTCTTGCCTGATATTATTAATACTATACAGTTATTGGCTTCCCTTTGTACCTGCGGCGATCGCTTTAGGAGGTAGTGCTGTTATCTTCTTAGCTGTTATAAAACAGGAGTCAGAATACAGAATACAGAATTCAGAATACTCTACCCATAAAGAGATAGAGTTTTAAGGTGAGAATATTTTAATTTTTTTTCGCCCACTAAACACTCGCTTTTAACCAATATTCGTCACCTACTCGTACAGAATTCATACCTGTTTTCTGATTCCTGAGTTCTGAATTCTTCTTATAAAACCTATCAAACAATCATAAAAATATCTTTTTGCTTAACAACGAATTATGAAAAACCTTCAATTAACCATAGCCTTGGTGATAGCATTCACTAGTAATATATCCTACGCTCTACAACTCCAGGCGTTACCAGTTAATAATCATTTGTCCTCAGTCAAATTTATCCCACCACCGCCACCACCAGACCGAAGTGCAGCCGGTTCTAGAGGTGGGGCTGCAAGCCGTGGATGCGATGCAGCGAATCAAACGGTAACAGCCTTAGTACCGACCTATCAACAAACTCTTAAACAAGGTAAGGAAGCAGATGTTTCCATCACTCAAGTTTGGGGTTTAACAAGCGCTGAACATCCTTCTTTCTTATTTTTTGTTCCCTATAATGCATCATCTATAGCCAATATAGAGTTTGTTTTGCAAGAGGAAACTAATAACAAAAGCCAAACTTTATACAGAACTTATTTGACACCACCAAAATCACCAGGTATTATTAGCGTTCATTATCCCCCGAATCAAGGCTCATTGCAGGTGGGAAAAATGTATCACTGGTTTTTTAAAGTACGGGTTCAATGTGACCAAAAACAATCTACGAAACTGGATTATGCAGATGGTTGGGTGCAAAGGGTTAACCAAAATTCAAAATTAACAGAACAACTCAAACAAGCAACACCCCAACAAAAGGCGACGCTTTATACTGCAAATGGTGTTTGGTATGATGCTATTGTGAGTTTGGCAGAATTACGCTATAAAAATCCCCACAATGAGACTTTACTGGCAAACTGGACAACTTTGCTTAATTCAGTTGGCTTGGAAGCAATAGCTAATCAACCACTGATTAATTGTTGCGAACCCATTTTGAATAATAAGAATTTCAGTAAATCGCAAAGTTTTCTTCCCACTGTGCCATCATCAAAGTAAGCAATAATTTCATCAATCTGTTGCCAAGAAATACAGTCTGAAAGAAATTCTAAGTTTCAATCCCTAATAGGGATTTTGTTGAATTGCAATGTAATCGTTGAGGTCGGGAATAAAAATCGAAGCTGGTTTCAATCCCTAATAGGGATTTTGTTGAATTGCAATCTGAAATTGCACGTATCCCGCGTGTAGATGAAGTTTCAATCCCTAATAGGGATTTTGTTGAATTGCAATCTCACGAAAACATAGCAGAGCGCGATTAAAAATAGTTTCAATCCCTAATAGGGATTTTGTTGAATTGCAATATCAGTTTTTTTACCTTCAATCTTCTCTTTCTCTTTCGTTTCAATCCCTAATAGGGATTTTGTTGAATTGCAATCTTTACAGCCTTTCAATGGTAGAGATGCCTTAACCGTTTCAATCCCTAATAGGGATTTTGTTGAATTGCAATCTGAGATATTGTTTTTTAAGTACATCGTTCCACTTTGGTTTCAATCCCTAATAGGGATTTTGTTGAATTGCAATTTTTGCAATAAAAATTTCTATACAGCCGAGTAGAAGCAGTTTCAATCCCTAATAGGGATTTTGTTGAATTGCAATACCATTACTTTCGTCCATTTTGATGGCATACTCGTTTCAATCCCTAATAGGGATTTTGTTGAATTGCAATAAATTTTAGATGCCTTTTAAATTGAGAGTCACTTTTGTTTCAATCCCTAATAGGGATTTTGTTGAATTGCAATTTGACTAGCTCGGTTAGCTGCTGGTTGTTTCATATTTCCGATGTTTCAATCCCTAATAGGGATTTTGTTGAATTGCAATCTGAAAATGTTGAATTTAGATGAAATCCAGAAAGTCTGGGTTTCAATCCCTAATAGGGATTTTGTTGAATTGCAATTTGACAATCTCTCCTTTTCGCAATCTTTCGGCAACGTCAGGTTTCAATCCCTAATAGGGATTTTGTTGAATTGCAATGGCAGAAGCCGGAAAGCCAAGCTGTATTTAGTTTTCAAGGTACGGTTGCGCGAATCTAGAGCAATCATAGCATTAGAGAATTTCTTTGGGAAGAGTGTCGGTAAAAGTTGAAAGCTGAAACCCACTTTTTGTAAGCATTTCAGACGTTGCGCGGATGACAATTGGGAGATTAGCGGGGTAAAATGCTTGCTGGTGTTGAGATAGAAGCACTTTTTTGAGCCTGTGGAATTTGTACACCTACCCTTCCGCGCATTGACATACAGGAACTCGTGAGAAGCTACACAATAACCTAATGGTGATGGGGGGCGCGATCGCTGCCTTCAGAGCCAGAAATCACAGTCTTTATAGCCTCCCACATCACACGCGGCACTTCTAATGTTAGTCTTGAGACTCCTCAGAGGTAGATTCTGATTCTGATTCGGTTTCAAGTTCTTCTGTTTTAACTTTAGCGGCTGGAGGTTTAACGGGTTTTGGGCCACGCGCTAGTGCAAGATTCACCGGCTGCCTGACTTCATCTTTATATGATGATTTTTTCCCTCCACCGGATGAGCGATCGCGGCTCGGTTTTGAGCTTTTGGGGTTGGATTCAATAGGGGTTACAGAATCCGAGTTTTCGGAATTGTTGTCAGTACTTCCTTGAGCCTGACGTTCCGATTTCTTAATTGGACGTTCTACCATTGTTTATTTTTGTAAATTTATCTGTATGGTACATCGGTTTGGTAGCTATCAAACGCGAGCATCTCAAATATACCAGGCGATTAGAAATCGCGGCTACACAAACGAACGCGAACAGTGTCTTGCAAAGAAGTCTGCCTACGCAAACTCAAAGAATTTGAAACCCACGGAGGTGAGTTTTGTCTGTATCGCCGCGAATTCGATTCGCTAGGGCAGGCGTGTTTTTACTATTCAACAAAATTAGGTCGTGCCTGTTGCCTTGATTTAAACTTTTCCTCTAAAACTTCCCAATTTTCTTGCTCAATTAAGTTAGTCAACTCATCAAGATTGTGACGATATTGTTGCAGCGATCGCAGCAATGCTTGACGATTATACCGCGCCATCATCACGCCCAACTCTGGGTTCCCACCACCCACACGACTGGTATCGCGAAAACCTGAACTAGCTAACTTTTGGGCTAATTCCAAAACATCGGGGTCAGTTTCGCTCAAACAAGCAGCAATCAACGAAGAACTGACCATTACAGGTAAATGGGAAATCCAGCTAACAGCGCGGTCATGTTGCTCTGGTTGACAATAATAGATATTAGCTCCTAGCGATCGCACAAGTTCTTCTACAACTGTAATTGCACTACTTGGTGTTGTAGTTATTGGTGTTAATACATAAGGTTTATCAACAAATAAATGCCGCTGTGCAGCTTCTATCCCACTGTCTGTTCTTCCCGCCATTGGATGACCACCGATAAAATTATCCCAAAGGGGAGAAATACCCTTAACTATCTGTGCTTTCGCCGAACCGACATCAGTGACGATGGTAGCGGTAGACAAATGAGCGATCATCTGCTCAAATTGGGGCACAATAAGCGCTAGAGGAGTACAAATAAATACAACCTCTGCGGCTGCTAACAAGCTCAGATCAACTGATGCTTCATCAACACAGCCGAGAGCAACTGCCTTTTCACAGGTAGATTCACGGCGACTGACTCCTAAGATATGATGTCCTTGCGATCGCAAATCAAAGCCCAAAGATCCGCCAATCAGTCCCAATCCTAAAATCCCAATATTCATTTTTGATTTTGACATTCTGTTTTTATGACTTTACCAACTATTAAAGTTGGCATCCAAGGGGTAGCATCGATGACTGTAGAGGAATTACTGGAAAAATACGCAGCAGGAGTCTTAAACTTTAGTGGTGTTGACCTCCCAGAAGCTAATCTGAGTGGGGTAAAACTCAGTGGCGTGAATCTGAGCGATGCTAATTTGAGTATAGTCAACTTGAGTGGCGCGAATCTGAGTGAAGCTAACTTGAGCAATGCCAAGTTGAATGTCGCCAGACTAAGTGGGGCGAATCTATGTAGCGCCATCTTGAACAACGCTAGCCTCAATGTTGCTAATTTGATTCGAGCCGATCTGGGTCGCGCTCAACTTAGAGGAGCCTCGTTAATCCGCGCCGAGTTAATTCGCGCTGATCTCAGTCGCGCTGACTTGTCGGAAGCTGACCTCACCGGTGCTGATTTGCGAGAAGCGACACTCCGCCAAACCAATCTCCGCCACGCTAACTTGAGCGAGACTGTCTTGAGAGGTGCTTCTTTGACTGGGGCTAACTTGGAGATGGCTAACTTAAACGCCAGTGACCTCAGTCGTTCTGACCTGAGCGGTGCAAATTTGCGAGAAACTGAACTCAGACAAGCTAATCTCAGCCATGCTAACTTGAGCGGGGCAGATTTGAGCGGCGCGAATCTCCGGTGGGCAGATTTGAGCGGTGCGAATCTCCGGTGGGCAGATTTGAGCGGTGCAAAATTGAGCGGGGCTGATTTAATTGGCGCAGATTTAAGCAATGCCAATTTAACGAATACGAGTTTAGTACACGCCAATTTAACTCAAGCAAAATTAATTAGGGCGGAATGGATTGGTGCTGATTTAACAGGAGCAACGTTAACAGGGGCAAAGCTTTATGCCACCTCCAGGTTTGGTTTAAAAACCGAAGGGATGATTTGTGAATGGGTTGATCTTAGCCCAAATGGCGATCGCTCCATTGTTCAAAACTTTCATTCCGCAGAGTCACGAGATTTTTTTAACGAAACACCGCCAACAATAAGGATTATCGTTGATGCAGCCCTAGAACACGAAGCCAATTTTGCGATCGCAGGCGCTTACTACCAAATTGCTCAGGAATACCGGGGACTAAAACAACCCCCAAGCATCGAAAGTGGTCGTCGTCGCACTGTTTTCACCTTTCATGTAGATAGCGACGAAGCATTATTATCTACTGCTTATCTTGTGATTCTTCCCTTTCTAGATGCGGCATCTATCCAAAAGAATATTTCCACTATGGTGGAAATGATTAACAGTGAAGTTGTTGCGAAACAAGATTTAAAATCGCCCCAGATTATAGAGCAATTAAATATTCTTTTAGAACAAGCCAGAGGTCAGGCTACAACAATTAAACAGATGAAAAAAAATATTGAAGTAGCCGCAAAGTTAAATTTTTGTAAAGCCCCAACCCAAATAATTTTAACTAATTCCAGCGCCCACACTTTGATTGTCTATGACCATCCCAACTTTGGGAAAAGATTTATTAATCGCTCTGCTCTCAATGCTTCAACTTATGATGATATATCTAATGAATCAATAAAATATGATATATTGCCTTCGTTAAATATGGTAATAGATTTTGTCAAAGGATTTCATTATATTAGTCATGGGACATAGAGCATTAAACTAATGACTAATGACCAATGACCAATGACCAATGACCAATGACCAATGACAAATGACAAATGACAAAAAAATTGGAGGACTAAAATGGCTAATTTATTTAATAAAATGATCGGTCGAACTCGCTATGTAGTCTTTCGACTATTTCTGCACTTAGGGGGAGGTGAAGTAGCGCCAATTTTGGGAATATTAAATAGTGCTGGACGAGATGCGATCGATGCCGATGGCGACTTAGAAGTTTTGGGAGAAGGATTAGTAGAAATTAGCCAAACCCTGCTGCAATACGATGAATATTGGCTTTCTGCTGCTAACGAAGGAGATGTATTCTGGAGTGAAGGCGAAGCAGGAGATTACGTGAATGAATTATTTACTGACTCTGCCGAAAGATATCTCAGCGAACCAGATTATACTTCTGACTCTGGATTGAATGAACCTTTATCTATACCTGTAACCCGCAACGTTATTGTGATGATTACAGTGGCTTATGAAGGAGAAGTGCCAGAGTTAGAAACTGATCTTTCTAACGTTCAGGCACTCAAGGAAGGCTTGAAAGCATTGATAAATTTGCATTATAAACAGAGATTGAAGGCAATCCAAGTACATTTTTCCCCAGCACAGTTAGGCGATGAACTCACTAGCGATCAACTGTTGCAATATTACCCAGAATTGATTCCATTATAATGTGTTGGGTAGTCCGTACTTACTACTCACATCGAGAAATTGTTAAGCTCAGAGATAGGACAATAATCCAATGATCATGACCATAGTACGTAAATTTACAGCCGTTTTTTTAGCTCTGAGTTTGTGTGTCACAACTGTTGCTTGCGGTAGTGGCGAAAGCCAAACTAATCCTCCGGCTAAGAACGTTAGTCAAACCTCGACTACCACCAAGCTGAGTGACGGAGAGTATCAAATACAACAAGCTACTTATGACGATGGAACTGGTGAGTACAACCTGTTTTTACTTAATAATAAGCCCCCAACCTTTGCAACCGAAAATTTGCAAATGGCACGGTTAACTGATGATGAAATCAAGCAGGGTAAGAAAACCTATCTGAAGGTAGAAAAAGGACAACCAATTTTATATCTGACGGAAGACTTTAAACTTGAGTACGTTCACAACGTTACCGAGAATAAAACCAATCCCCAAACCGGACAACAAGAGACGGTTGTAGTCCGTCGAGAAAATAGCTTCTGGGCACCGTTTGCGGGGTCTGTGGCTGGTAGTTTGGCGGGGCAGGCAATTGGTAGTATGTTGTTTAGACCCCAGTATTATGTACCCCCTGTCTATCAATCAGGACAAGGATTAAGTGGCTTCGGTGGATATGGCGGCAGCTATGGCCAAGCAGTTCAAAACTACCAAAGTCGCTACAATGCCCCACCAGCAGCCGTTACAAATCGCACTGCGTTCCGCAATACAGGAACAATTAGAAGGTCATATCCTGGAAATTCAAATGTACGCAATACACCGCGTAGTACTACAGGTAATAACCGTCCTTCTGGTTCTGGTTTTGGTGGTAGCACATTGCGACCCTCTGGTAACTCCAGCACTACCAGACGCAATTCTGGCAGTGGTTTTGGTAGTGGGCGTAGTACAGCACCCCGCCGTTCAAGTGGTTTTGGCAGCAGACGCCGTTAGGAAATTTCCAATTCAATAAATAAACTGCCTAATAAATGAAGGTAGTATGTTGCACAAAGAAGCCGGAGGGTCACAAGTTAAACCTCCGGCTTCTCTTTATCTCCATACAATTTGTGAGGATGAATAATGAATTATTCGGTTAAATAATATGAAATACTAAATACGAATATTGCTAAAATAACAGGAATCATTTTACTAAAATCTATTCGCTTTTGTTGAACCATTTCTAAACAAGAAATGGGAATCATTATAGGCCAGAAGATAGTTGTCACCAGAAACATCACAACTGATAAAAATTTATCTTCGGGAGTGGAAGCAGGATGACGTAGGGAAAATATTAACCAATTAGTTAAAAAATAGAATGTCATTAATAAGTAACCAATAGTTAAAGTTAGTTGTATCTGATTCACTATGAGTACTCCTCAAGTTATGTGAGCTTCACCAAACATCATCCGTACAAAGTTATAACATATACAATCGGAATCTCACCGCGTGTTTCCTGACGCAAACACGCGGTGAGGTTGAAAAATGTACTTCATATAAATGAGAACCGCTATTGTTAAGCCAAGACGCGATAAATCGCCGTCTCTACAAAAAACTGATTATTGTAGAGACGGCGATTCATCGCGTCTTTGTGATGATTTATCGCATCTTTGTGAGCTAGAATTTTCATCAAGTGCCTAAAGTTACAGCGAAACACTTTTCAAACAACCTCTTAAAGCAATAATTAAGCGGTCTTAAAAAATCGAATAATTTCGCGGACATGATCGAGAAATTGTCCGTCTGTGGAAAGTTGCGCGATCGCATTTCTGGCTTCTCTCGCCAAACGCTCATGTTCTGTTTGATTTGTCGCCCGTAATTCTTCCACGTTAGCCGCAATTCGGGCTAAATCTCTACGAGTCTCTTCAGCAAAGCGTTGTTGAGTCGCGGCTAAGGAATAGGGTTGTTCGGGGTTGAGTTGATCTTCCAATGACTGAATTTTTTGTTCCAATATAGAGAAGCGATCGCGCAATTCAAAAATATCTTCGCGGGGATACTTCCATTCTTGGCGAATCATCGCTAATCGCGCGTATAAATACTCATAAGCTCGAATCGCTGGACGCAGAATTGTTAATAACAAAGCTGCACCAGAACTTATATATCCCACCGTACTAATACCAGTGACAGCAAGGGTATAAAGACCAACGGCTGAGAATAAGTGTAAAGCAATGGCAACCCAGAGCGATCGCTTTGCCAAAAGTGTGACATACTTCACTTGCTTCTCATCGACTGGAATTCCTTTCTCAGTCGATTGTGCGGCTTCTGCTAAGACTTCTTTGGCTTGAAAATGTACATTCCACGGTACGGTAACAATTACCAACAGCCACCAAAAACTAGCACCACCAATCACCCAATCAAGGAAGTTACCAGCGGGGATGTGCAACCATTGCAATAAGCCAAAAGCCGCCAGCACCACAACCACAATTCCAGCAATGGAACTGACGAAAAAGTTAATATACATCTTCCCTTGTCTCCGGTGAAACTATACCTTGATGATGACTATAACGCAGCAGTTCTACGTAAAATATTGTGATGGTTTTTCTGTTTGCACACACCAACTTTTCGATGAGATAGCTACGCCAATTAGGTTGAGTATCTTTGCTACCTTTTTGTGTAAAGTAGCAACAGACATGATTGTGATGGTTTTTCTAGTTGCACATATATAAATAAAATAAACCACTGCTTAGAAACAGAGAAGTGAGAAATAATGAAATACTGCTTTGTAGAGTTTCAAGTAGATGATTCCAAAATATTCAATGCTCTTTGTAAAGTTTTCAACGAAATTAAAAAAGATAAAGACAATAATTCTTGGCGTAATGAAGAAGATTGGCTAATTTTTTTTGACCGCAAAGCATTATCACATTTTTGGTGGCCTAGTGAAGAGGAAGAGACTGAACATTTCCGTCGCTGGTTTGCAACACCTGTGGAACAGAGGTGGACAGATCCTAGCCTCGAAACTCCTTGGGACTTTTATTCTATGTTTGATGCTTTTCAAAATGGTGAATATCAATTAATTGCTTGTCGCATGGTTTCTACCAACAGAGCTAGACTTGAATTTGAACCCTTTAGCTATCCCTATGGCGGAACTGGTGCAATACAGGCGTTAGTTGAATCTTTCGATTTTGTAATTATTGCAGAAGATGACGGTATAGAATACACAAAATTTAACCTGTAGCTTAGGAAAAGAGTGAGGCAATTCAAACCTTTCCCCGTCACTATTGGATGAGATAGCTACGCCAAATTGGTTGAGTATCTTTGCTACCTTTTTCTGGAAGTAGCAATCGCCAAGTTTTACCCTCTTGCTGAATTTGCAAGTAAACGTCAAAGGGTTTTTTTGGTTGCGTCAAGCTTCGTTTTGGTAGCTTAACAATCAAGTCGTAGGTTCCCCGAACGTGGAAAGCTGGTAAATTTTCAATCGTCAGGGGTTGTTCTTGGGTAATTGATAGCCGCTTGATTTCAAATCCTTGAAAATCTAAATCCAACTGTTGACTGAGTTTTTGTTGAGTTTGCTCTAGCCCAAGTGCGATCGCTTTTTGCACTAACTCGCTAGTTGGTAGCAGTCCAATACTGCCACAAGCTGTCACTAGCACCAGCAATATTGCTGTCAAAACTAATCGCACCATGTTATTCCTGAGATTCCCCTTATCAGCGATAGTATAACTGTAGATTCTCTCAATTCTCTGATCTACCATGCCAAAACAGTCTATAGGTCTTGATAACCAACTCTACAATTATCTTTTATCAGTTTCGCTGCGGGAACCAGAGATTCTTGGGAAATTACGCCAAGAAACCGCCAGCCATCCCCGGAGTGGAATGCAGATTTCACCAGAACAAGGACAGTTTATGAGACTTTTGGTGCAGTTAATTGGAGCGAAGAAAACCCTGGAAGTTGGAGTGTTTACGGGTTATAGCTCACTTTCTGTAGCTTTGGCACTACCAGATGATGGGAAAATTATTGCTTGTGATGTGAGTGAAGAATTTACTGCGATCGCTCGGCGGTATTGGCAAGAAGCTGGAGTTACCGATAAAATCGATCTCCGATTGGCACCAGCTTTAGAAACTTTAGATCAATTATTGGCAACTGGTCAAGCAGAAACCTTTGACTTTGCCTTTATTGATGCTGATAAAGAAAATTATGATGGATATTATGAGCGATCGCTACAATTAGTGCGTCCAGGTGGATTAATTGCTATTGATAATGTTTTATGGTCTGGACAAGTTGCTGATGAGCAAAATCAAGATGAAAGCACCCAATCTATCCGCGCTCTCAACAAAAAGTTACATCATGACGAACGGATAACATTGTCCCTTGTCCCCATCGCCGATGGACTTACCTTAGCCATCAAGCGATCTTAATACAGCAGGGGCGCATAACTAAATGTGCGCCCCTACCACCTGTTCTATTTCTATTTATCAAACATAATTCAAGAGTCAAGAGTCAGAATGAATTCTGACCAAAAAAGCGGTAGCGAGTATTTTCGAGTCGCGTCTTGATTCTAACCGGAGCTTTCTGAGTCTCCGGCTCTACTCCTGAATTCTGACTCCTGAATTCTGACTTCTGAATTCTTCTTCATTTAAAAGTTGTAGCCAACTCCTAATAGTAGCCCGACATCAGTTTGATCCATAAAAGCAGCATTTACGGCACCTGTCACCGTAAATCGAGAACCTAAAGGAAGGTCTACACCACCAGTTAGAAGCAATCCAATGTCAGTATCAAGATTAGCTTCAATTGCTACACCAGCACCTAAGTAAGGAGATATGGCAAAGGTTCTTTCACCCACCGAACCTGCTGCGCGGGGAGAAAAATCAAAAGTTACGGGAACTAGAAATATTGTATCGTCCCCAAAGATCACCGATGGTCGCACTGACAGATAGTTTGTCAGACCAAGTTTGCTGATTACTGTAAAGTTACCCTCGCTCAAAGCTGTATCGTTGCCGCTCAAACCAATATTACCAGCGACTCCAAGATAGCTTCTGCCACCACGAGTAGCTCTACCTACATTCACATCAGGCGTTGTGCCGTTCGTGCCTGTTGGTGGCTGATTTAACTGACTGATGTTAACATCAGGCGGGATTAGGACTTGGTTAATTGCATGGATAACACCATTGCTAGCTTTGACATCTGCCTGGATAACTCTGGCATTATTCACCGCAACTTGATTGTTAGCCGAATCGATTTGAATATTTACAGGTCTTTCTTCAAAGGTTTTCAGTTCCCCAGCCGAAAGCTGACTAGCAGTTAACGCACCAGGAACCACATGATATCTCAAAATCTTAATTAATGCTTCTCTATTTTCTGGTTGCTCTAACTGTTGTAAGGTAGCAGCAGGCAAAGCAGCAAATGCATCATTGGTAGGAGCGAAGACTGTATAAGGGCCAGGCTGTTGCAGAATATCTACTAAACCAGCTGTCTTTAATAAAGAAGTTAGAGTTGAAAAAGAATTACTGGATGAAGCAAGAGAAACAATATCAGTAGCAGTTGGAGTTCCAGCGACTATATACTGACTAGCTGGAAGATTGCTAGCAATGGGTTGTAGCCGTCCTTGTCTAGCCAAAGCTTGATATAAAAGTGCTGCGGCTTCAGCACGAGTTAGCGACTGTTGCGGATTGAGTTGTTTCACATCCGGGTAGTTGACAACAAGATTACCTGCTGTTGCTGCTGCCACACTACCAATAGCGTAGTCTGGGATAGCTGAGGCGTCGTTGTAGTAAGTACTGAGAGTACTTGTATCACCACCAGACAAACCCAAGCCACTACTTAAAGCAACAATCCCCTGCACTCTAGGGATTTCTTGATTTGGTCTAAACACGTTTCCAGGATAGCCTGCCAAAAATCCAGTTTCATAAGCTAGCTGAATTGCAGAAGCCGCCCAATAGCCAGCAGGAACATCACTAAATCCACCGGGGCTTAATTGCCGAACTCGGTTTTGATTACTGAAAGCTCTTTGAATTAGGGCAGCAAATTCAGCACGAGTTACAGGTTGATTCGGTCTAAAGCTGCCATCAGGAAAGCCAGCAATCACATTATTGTCAGCTAGGACTTGAATGAAAGGACGCGCCCAATAATCTGAGGAAACATCAGACAAGTTAACTGTTGAAGTTGGTGCTGGTGTAGGAGATGGAGTAGCAGATGGAACAGTACTTTGAGATGAAGCTGGTGTAGAAATTACGATGGGAGTTATTATCGCAGCTGTCATGCCCAGAACTAACAAAGCAACCTTTGTTGATGACCAACGAAACAAACTAGACATGGAAATCTCCTCTTTTTAATTTCTTGGGTTGAGTATTGGAAAATACTGGATGCAATGTTAAGTGAATACAAATATCCAGATGATTATTAGGTTTGCCTTGATATAGAAACCAGTTCAGTTCACTCTGAAAAATTCAAATGTGGGACATTATTATGAGTAGCTGCTCTGAATATCTCATAACATTTATCTCAGTGGTTACCACACATAGTATAGTATAGGATTTGTATTTGTTTTTAAAGACCCGCAGATCAAACTAACCATAAGTAGAGAGATTGTGATTATCTGGTAAGTTGCAATAATAAAGATAATTAGTGCAACTAGGCGATTTTATGAGTTATAAAATTGCAGTCAAGCAGCAAAAAAATTGGCTTTTAATAACCGTTTCTTTATGATTGCCGATGAGGGTTAATGCCGTCAAGCTCAATGCATCACGTTCTTTAGCAAGGTTAAAGAAGTAAAATGTGTCTTGGCGATATGCTGTATTATTAGTGTTTAATCAAAATTATACAACTAACTAATGGCTGGATTTAGACGAAAAACTTTCACTCTTTAGATAGTTGCCCGATGATGGGAGATTTGGCAATACTAGACCGAAAATTAGCGATCGCAATCAAAAATTCTGACCATGATTGCGCCAATACTTTACTTTTTGCTAGGAATTATTTTTGGCAAAAGACTATTTCATGAAAAGGAACCCACAGATAAACTAGGATTTTTGAAAGAGGTCTAATCTCTATCAGTTCTGCTTATAACTCCTCTGGAGCTATGGCAACAAATCCAGTTTTAACTCCACGCTTAAACCCAGCATTTTCATAGAAGTGCAACGTCTCCTCACGTTTTGAGCCACTCAGAAGCATCACTTTATAGCACTGTTGCTGCCATGCTAAAGCTAATGCATAATGAAGCACCTGTGTACCAAATCCCTGTCGTCGGTAATCGGGGTGAGTGACGACATTTTCAATAATGCCGTATGGACGTGCGCCACGCGTCAAGTTGGGAACAATAGTTAAGTTACACGTTGCGACTAACTGGTTAGCAATATCAGCCACAATGTAATACAAACGGGGATCATCTAAAATCTCATCCCAGATGGATTGTAAAACATCATCAGCAGGTAGAGGCGCATCTACAGGATTTAAGTGGTGATACAACGCCAGAAGTTGGGGAAGTTCGTCGCGTGCAATCAGGCGAGCGGTAATTATGGGTTTAGACAAAGCTGTATTAGGGTAATTATGCCAGGAAGTATGTTTTAAATTTGGGGAAGACCCAAATTTAAAATCACGTGAGTCTACATAGTGCTTAACTGCGAGTTTCCCAATCGAGCTTAACGCTCCTTTGGACTCCAAACTTCTACTGTTTAGGCAAATAAACTGTAGGGTGGGCGTCTCGCCACTGGTGTCAACTTAAGCCAAAAATAGCGTACTGATTGGGTGTTGTTCACCCGCCAGCCAGGGATTGTAAATCCCTGACTAATTGCTCAAGTCTACTGAAGTAGACTAAAAATTTTTGCGCTATGAAGTCCTCTAAAGAGGACTTTAGCTATGAGACAGGGATTTACAATCCCTGGCGGACGTGCGTTTCGCGTTAAGTTGACACCAGTGCCCAGAGGCTGGAAACGAGATTTGAAAAGGCTTTTAGCTTAAGTTGACACCAATGGGCAAGATGCCCACCCTACAAAATTAAATAATTTATTTCTTGGAGTTCCCTAAAAGAATTAATTCGGCTTACCCGTAATTGTGAATGCTGCCCAGTAATAAGGATGATTATAAAGATTTTTATCTGATGCCATTTTACTATTTCTATATAGCTGTGTAGCTAAATAAGTTTTAATTCTTACTTCTTCAGGATGCAAATTATTCAAAACATCTTCATACCATTTTGTCAGTTCACCAGCAGTTAATTCTTTCAGCCATCGCGTTGCTTCAGCTAAAGCAGTAACGGCTGATTTATTCGGCTGTAATCGTCGGTAAAACTCAATCATTACCAAAGCACTAGCCGAAGATTCTACACTCCAGAGAGTACTCACTACATGAGGAACGCCCTGACTCACAAAACCAGTAACTAAACTCACATATTCGGTGCTGATAGTGTGGTTAGTAGTAATTAAATTTTCACAGGCAGAGAGAGTAATAAGATTGTAACTTGCGAGATTTTGTTGGCAGATTTCATCTAAAGTAAGTCTGTCTTCACCTGTTAATGATAATTCTGACTTTTTAGGTTCAGCTAAATTATTAATTACACGACCTGTAAAATGAAAGATGTTGTAATTATCAAACAAGGCATTCTCGACAATATTTTTTGTAGCTTCTGACCCCTGAATTCGTTGGATATTATTGAACATCTGGCTAACAATTTCGGACTCAAGTTTGGCAAATTTAAGTGTGGGATAACCTGTACTCTCAGGATGTTCAATACTGAGTAATAACTTATTTTGCCACTGCCAAATATCTTCAGTTCTGATTGATAAACCTACTTGGGCACTAGGTAGATAAGTGACGGTGAAATTTGATTCCACATTCGGCAACTCTTCCAGTGATGGGGAAGAGAGATGGAAAAGAGTATGAATGGGCAATCGGTACAAGTCACGGTGAGGAATTAAAACCAGTTGGGTAATGCCTTCGAGTTCCTGTGCAATTGTGGAAATATTCAGGATTTCATACAGTTGCAACAGCTTCTCTTCCATATCAACTCGCCAAGAATGCTGGCTTTTACTTTCTTTGTCTTGGGCCGTGCTGCGATATTCTTGGTATTGTTGATGCCAATCTTCTAGCCAAGTTTCAAATTGAATTAGGCGTTGCACTGCTTCAGGTAGGGGCAATTCATTGAGCCGAATAGCGTCTTCTCCTAAAGGTATTACCCCAGTATCTTGCATGGGTGTAAAGAGCAGGATTGGTGATGGCGCTTGGTCTTTGAGAATAAATGTATGTAGAGCGACTGGACTAATATGCCAGTAAATAATTGCTGTTGTGGGATTGAATAGTTGTTGAATTGCCCCATAATAAGGCGAGTAAATATTATCATCCCAGCCGTAAAGTAGCCAGTTTAAACAAGCGTTTTTACCTTGTTCGGCAATTTCCCAGGCTTCAACTAAATCACCAGACTCTACAGCTAAATCAACTGCCAATTGATCAAAGCCTGCAAATTTTAAAGCTAGCTGTTTTTTACTTTCGTCTGAGCGAGTTTCTTCACTCAGTAATTGTTGCAATAAGTCTGTACCGCGTTGCAGTAATTCTTGAACTTGTGTTGTTTGTCCCAAACCCATCAGCACTTTGCTTAGAGATTGCAAAACCTCTAGGTGCAACTGGGGAAAATATTCTAATGTCAGGGTTAACAGCGCTTGATGGTACTCAGATGCGGCTTTGCGCCAATAATCGCGGGTATTGCTATGTTTTTTGCCTTGCTCATAATAAGTATTAGCGATCGCAAAATGCAATCTCCCCCAACCTTCTGGATGGGTATCTGTTCGCAGATGCTTTAACCCTTCCTCGTAGCTGGCTAATTTTCCTTCGTAGCCACTCTGTTGTAAGGCGGGATTTGTCGCGGTGATACTACTCGAAAAATTCAGCAAGACGTCAGAGTTCACTAAATTACCGATCGCAGTTCCCCGACCAATCCAAGCTTCCCAATAATCTTGTTTAATTTGCAAAGCGCTGTCATAACAAACGATCGCTTCGGCAAATTGTTCTAAATAAAACAGTGCTAACGCCTGATTATACCAAGCTAAGTGGAAGTCGGGTTTAATGGCGATCGCTTGTCGATAGGAGGCGATCGCTTCTTGTCTACGCCCTAAGTTGTCTAATGCTATACCTCGGTTGTACCAAGCTAAGTAGAAGTCGGCTTGAATGGAAAGGGCTTTATCCCAGGAAGCGATCGCTTCTGACCATCTTCCTAAATTAAACAGCACTACACCCCGGTCTATCCAAACTTCGTGGTACTCTGGGTAAATTTCTAGCGCTCTGTCGTAAGATATAATCGCCTCGGCAAATTGTTCGCCGACAGCCAGGGCTATACCTCGGTGATACCAGTTTTCCTGGTCTTCTGGTTCCAAATGCAGCGCTTGGTCATAACTCGCAATAGCTTCTGGTAGCCAACCTAACTTCAGTAGCGCTAAACCCTTGCTAGACCATGCTTCTTGATAGTCTGGTTTAATTTCTATAGCTTTATCAAATGAAGCGATCGCTTCTTCAAAGTATCCTAATTCTCCGAGAGTTCCACCCCGGTTATACCAAGCTTTGTAGAAGTCGGGTTTCAGTTGTGTGGCTGTTTCGTAAGATGCGATCGCTTCATCAAAACGTTCTAAATGGAACAGCGTCAAGCCTCGATTAAACCAATATTCTGAGAATTCGGGTTGAAGTTCGATGGCTTGATCATAAGATGCGATCGCGCCTAATAAATCGCCTGTTTTCGCTTGGCTTAGACCTTGGTAAAACCACCCTTGAGCGTGGGTAATCGGGTTATCGCTATGTCGCTCAATAATACCAGGGGAATTACTGCTTTGAACTGCCAGATCAGAAGCAAGTTGCTGGACTAAATTGGTACTTTGATCCAATCTCACCCACAACTCATCTAGGGTATAAGCCACATTTGGCTCTAAATTCGTCAAAGTGTTATCCCAGGTTTCCTCTGAGGAAGATGTTGTTAATTCAGTTCTTTGTCTAGTAAAAAGGAGATTTGCTGGTGTTTGAGTTGGATTAACTTTCTCTTCATTGCCAAATCTTAGTTCGGCTAATGAAGTGATTGAATCTTCCGCTGCGGGGAGAGGGAGATTTTCAGGTATTGCCGTTTGAGCATCTTCACCTTCATACTCCAATACCAGTTCCTCTAAGTTTTCGGTCAATATTTCTTCAAAAGAGGCATTTTGGGGTGCTGACGTTATCGGTTCAACATCTGGCACCTCATATTCCCACAATTGCTCACCTAAGCTACGGATTAGCTCTTGCCCAGGAGAAATTGGCAGAATTTCTTCATCGGTTGTAGTTTCTACGATATCTGGCTCATCATACTCCCACAACTGCTCGCCCAAATCGCGCAGCAGTTCTTGCCCAGGAGTGACTTCTACGACATCTGGCTCATCATGCTCCCATAACTGTTCGCCCAAATCGCGCAACAGTTCTTGCCCAGGAGTGACTTCTACCTCATCTTGCGGCTGATTGTCCTGATACTCTATCTCTGTAGGTAAGTTTTGCATTAGCCGGATGCCAATGTTATATGCAACATCTCCAATTCTGCCAACATCAAGTTCACCCAATTCCACCATCTGCGTTGCTAACAGAGGATTGGGTGCGGGTGAGGCTAGCAAGCTTTCGCCAAACATCACCAACCAATCGATCCAGCGTTCAGCCGGAATCCGATTTTCGAGTCGTTGCAGATACCTCAATGCCCACTGTCGTCCTCGTGCTTGATGCACGCCTTCTAACAATTGGATAAACAATTGTTCCAGATCCGCATTGGTTAGTTCTGGTAGTACCTCCACCAGATTGTGTCCTCTCACACCCTTGAGAGAACTAGTCTGCTTACTTGCAATGAGGCGCTTGAATAACCTTTTAAGCGACTGCGATATCCGCCTGAGCATCTGCCACACTCTTGGATTTTGTTTTTCTAGATTGTAGCCATCGTTGTGTTAAAAAAATCATGAATTACGTAAAAATCCATTAGATTCTGACAGCGCTTCCGTAGAAGGTTAGCAAAAAATATACAAAACCTCAAGAGTATAGCATTACAACGTTACAATTCCCAGATTTAACTCTTGAGTTTTGACTTTGGGAAGTCGTTAATTTTCTGTTTGCTCTGTAGTCGATTCACCAGCAGGATATAGTTGACTAATCAATGCCTGGACAAGCACTTGTGGGTCATCTGTTTCAACGGCAAGCTGTTGAGCAATCTGCTGGCGTAAGTTTTCATCTTCCTGCAACATCACAAACAACTCTTCTAGGGTGACAGTTTGGTATTCTCCCTCCGGGGGGTTATCTGCTGGTGTATCTATTAACTCTGATACTGGGGCAGTTGTCTCAGAGGGTAAAGGCGTACTGAGAGCATCTGGCCCTTCATATTCCCAGATTGGTTCGCCTTGATTGCGTGTCAACAACTGCATCCCGATACTATAGGCAACATCTCCGATTTCTCCGATGCTCAACTCACCCAGTTGCACTAACCGCGCAGCCATTTCATTATTGGGTGTAGGTGATGCAAGCAATTTGTCGCCAAAGCGCCCTAACCATTCAACCCAGCGTTCAGTTGGGATACGATGTTCAATATTGTGCAGCCATTTCTGTGCCCATGCTTCCCCTCGTGCTTGATGGACTCCTTGCAACAGTTCGTTGAAGAGAAATTCCAGATCCGTATCGTTTAAGGGTGGTGCTGGTTCTTTTGCCACATTCCCCTTAGATTTTGAGGTAGTCTGTTTTCCACCAAACAAGCTCTGAAAAAGCTTTTTGAGCCATTGAAATAGCCGCTTGAGCATCTGCTAGCACCATCGAATATTGCTTATCCTAAAATTGTAGCGATCGCACTGGACTATGGCGTTAGTTCTTTGTCATTTGTCATTTGTCATTTGTCATTTGTCATTGGTCATTAGTTCTTTTTTCCCTACTTCCCACTCTTTTACTAGAACAAATGTACTAAATGATATGCTATAATTCCCATACATTGATCTTGAAGTCATAGTAGAGGATAAGCTCTAGTTGCTTGCTTTCCTGAGTGCCAAAATTTACGGCATGAGTTGAGTGCAAGGGCTATGGCAACATCGATAAATAAAGCAGGTACGAGAGTTTAAAATAATTGAATCCTAAACTCGACTCGGTGCTACTAATTCACATTGAAAGGCATTGAAGTCTATTTTTCCATGTCTTACGAACCCCTGCACCACAAATATCGCCCCAAAAGTTTTGCTGAACTGGTGGGACAAGAGGCGATCGCTACCACCCTCACGAACGCGATCGGCACATCTAAAATTGCCCCCGCCTATTTATTCACTGGGCCTAGAGGTACGGGGAAAACTTCTAGTGCCCGAATTCTGGCTAAATCCCTCAATTGTCTCAAAAGTGACAAGCCCACCGCAGAACCCTGCGGTGTATGTGATGTTTGTCAGGGGATCACTAAGGGCTACGCCTTAGATGTAATTGAAATCGATGCCGCTAGCAACACTGGTGTCGATAATATCCGCGAATTGATTGAAAAAGCCCAGTTTGCCCCTGTGCAGTGTCGCTACAAGGTTTATGTTATTGATGAATGTCTAACTGGAGATTCTCTGGTATTGACTGATGACGGACTTAACAGAATCGATGATCCCAAAATCAAAGGCAAGAGGGTTCTGAGTTACAACGACTCATCAGGTAAATGGGAATTCAAGAAAGTTGTCAGGTGGTTAGATCAAGGAGAACGTCAAACTTTCGTTATCAAGACAACTAACCGAGAAATTAGATGTACGGGTAATCATTTAATTAGGACAAACCAGGGATGGCTACCAGCAAAGGACGTAAGAGAAGGAGTGAAGATACTATCCCCTGTGAATGTGGATCTGGAAAACCTCTCTCCAAACCTCTCCCCTACAAGGGGAGAGGCTTTGAATTCTCCCCATTCCCTAGTAGGGAAGGGGGCTGGGGGGTTAGGTTCACGCGACGTGGAAAGTCAGGTGAATGTGGATGTGGCATCCTCATGGATTACAAGTTTGGAGACAGTCGTATCTGTTCACCTCGCTGGGACTGAGCGAGTCTATGATATTGAAGTGGCAGATAATCATAACTTTGTGGCAAATATGCTCTTAGTACACAATTGCCATATGCTAAGTACCCAGGCATTCAACGCGCTACTTAAGACTCTAGAAGAACCACCAAGACACGTGGTTTTTGTGTTGGCGACAACAGACCCGCAACGGGTGTTACCAACGATTATTTCGCGCTGTCAAAGGTTTGATTTTAGACGCATTCAGTTAGAAGCGATGGTGAAGCATTTAAGTGCGATCGCTTTTAAAGAAAACATTCATATTTCACCCGATGCTGTCACCCTGGTAGGCCAACTTGCTCAAGGAGGGTTGCGAGATGCCGAAAGTTTGCTTGACCAATTGGGTTTATTAGCGGGTGAAGTAACACCGGATAGAGTTTGGGATTTAGTTGGGACGGTGAGCGAACAGGACTTGCTAAAGCTGTTAAATGCGATCGCTCAAGATAAACCCGAAGCAGTTCTAGACTGTACTCACTACATCCTAGATCGTGGTCGAGAACCCCTAACTATTCTGCAAAATCTCGCCGCCTTCTACCGCGATTTACTCATAGCTAAAACCGCACCCAATCGCCACGATTT
Organism: Nostoc edaphicum CCNP1411; assembly: GCF_014023275.1. Lineage (NCBI taxonomy): Bacteria > Bacillati > Cyanobacteriota > Cyanophyceae > Nostocales > Nostocaceae > Nostoc > Nostoc edaphicum. The sequence goes on along the minus strand of NZ_CP054698.1, from coordinate 1,186,271 downwards.
GGTTGCTTGTACTCAGCAAACCTGGAAAGCGCTGGTTGAGTTTGCTCAATACTTCGATATGAGCGTGATTTTAGCAGGACAAAAACACTTGCGAGAAGCTGAAGTGCAAATTAAAAATAGCACCCAGCCGCGTTTGTGGTTGGAAGTAACATTATTAGGATTGTTACCCAGTGCGACAAATGTTCAACTACAAGCCCCAAGTGTCGCACCGCGAGTTCACACACCTGTTGTATCTCCAAGCTATCCTCCAGCAGCTGTCCAAAATCAACCAGTCTCTTCTGTACCTGTAGTTGAACCGCAAACAAATCATAATTCTGCAAACCATCATCTAGCGGTTGTCCAAAATCAGCCCGTCACTTCATCTCCCGTAGTTGAACGGCAAACAAATCACAATTCTGTTGTTAACTCAATTTCACCACCAACCCCAGAACCTATATCTGTTCCTGTGCCACCTGTGAACGTTGAACCAGTAACTTCAGAAGTTGTTGAGGAAGCAGAATATGACTTAACTCAGGTTTGGCAACAGGTGCTTGCCAACCTCCAGCCAAAATCAAGGCAAGAAATGCTACGTCAAATGAGTCAACTCATTGAGTTCGATGGTGTTGTGGCTCGAATTGCTATTAAACAGGCATGGTATGACAAGGGAAAATCTTATCTACCGATGATTGCGGCAGCTTTCCAGCAGACTTTCCAGCGTGAAATCCAGATAAATATAGAAAAAGGAATTTCTTCAAACTCTACTTCAGCCAAAAAAAATCCTCCGCCAAAAGACTCTAGTCGCGTTCAGCAACCAGCTACTTCTAGTTACAACCAGCAAATTTCGCCTCCAGCGCCAGTACCACAGCCAGCGACGCCAGCACCAGCACCACTAAGAACCGAGCAAGTAGCAAGAAATGGCAATGGGGCAAATGGAAATGGAGTAAATGGAAATGGAGTAAATGGAAATGGGACAAATGGAAATAGGGCAAATGGAAATGGGGCGCAAATTTTGCCTCCACCGCCAAAGCAAACACCTACAACTGATTGGGAAGTTGACGAAGTAGCGATCGCAGCTCAACGTCTAGCAGAATTTTTCAACGGACAAATTATCCGCTTTGCAGATGATTTCCCAGAATTCTCCGATTCCATAACTACACCTGAATGGGTGGAGGAAGCAGAAGTTGATGATGAATAATGCTCTTATATTTAATTAAAAACTGGGAAATGAATAAAACTTATTTGATGAGGAAAAATAATCAAAGCTGATGTTACTAATTATATCTTACTCATGATTTTAGTTTCAATAAAATACTACAAAGCTATATCCAACTTAGATTTTTAGTCTTACTACTAATTAAGTTTATTTTGTTTAACTCGTTAGTTGTTTGTTTGTAGCATAAAATATGCGATATAACCGATTTTTGTTGAGTAATTTATTCTTTGGAACTTCCATATAGTTGCTTCTAAAGTGAGGGATAATCGCTATGCTTCAGGTCGAGATTGACTGGTTTCCCCCAGCCAACGTAAGCTAAGTTGTCCATTATTGTTGTCGTGTTCTTCTTGATAATAATAAACCATACAATAAATATACGTGCCTTCTTGAGGCCACTGAGCATAATCTAGAGGTAGTGGTTTACATTCCTCTTTGTAGTAAAAAATAGGCCCAATATGAATTAAACCTATATACCTATAGGAATCCTTTGGGAAATCATCGACTTCTATAAATATACCAAAAGGCTTAATTTTTCCTACTTTTGCCCAAAACTTACGACCAATGGGAAATTGCTGCTTAAGCAGTAACCAGTGTTCTTTCCTAAGTAGCCGCCATTGTTCTTCATTCATTTTCATCAGGAGTCTCAGGCACGAAAGTCAGCATTTGAAAGAGAGATTACAGTTGTAAGATTTTTGGCTTTGCACTAACTATAATTTACGATTTAGCACTCTCAAACCTATTTATTTACTAAGTATAAACTACACAGTAGTATCAACTTAATTGTCCTGAACGTAGGATACTTTCATCGCTACAATGTTACTATCAGTGGCGAAGTTTTTCAGTGAAAAAGGCAGGAGGCAGAGGGCATTATTCCTCCTGTCTCCTGCCTCTGTTATTTTTAATTCCCCAAATGGGCTATTCCCCATTCCCCGTATGCAAGGTTTTCACCCATTTCAGGCGCTTTGGTCTTACTGACATCCGGGCAGTAGTACTGCTCATGACGACTAACCAGTGCAACATATATAAACTGCCACGCAGGGTTTGCACCAGCATCGTAAGATATGTAGAAAGTGGGAATTTTTGATCTTGACGTACCCGCTTCAGACCTGTAAACATCCCTACCATCGACATAGAAATAGACAAGCCTGTGATGGGACTTAACATGGGTGGACGATGACGAGCGATCGCCATTAATAAATCTGGGACTGCTGCTGTGGGCAAAATATACATAATCAGCATAAAAATCAGCAAATCCCAGCTTTTGCGAGTTCCCATGCGGTTTTTGAGAATTAAATCCCAATAATCCAAATAGCGCTGATATCCGCCTTCTGCCCAACGGTTGCGCTGATGCCAAAGTGCGATCGCACTTGTCACTCCTTCTTCTTGCACCGCTGGATGAAAAACACACTCAATATCCCATTTATCCAAATGTAAACGGATTGTCAAATCCAAATCATCGGTAATGGTTTCCTCATTCCAGCCACCGCAGCTTTCCAAGGCTGAACGCCGGACAAATTGACCATTGCCCCGCAGTTCGCCAATACCACCAAGGGCAGTCCGCTGTTGCTGAAACCAGGTATCAAGTGCCATTTCAGCCATTTGACCCTTAGTCCAAAAGTTTGCTTTAGCGTTGGCGATCGCTTTTCGCACCTGCACCGCCCCCACCTTTTCTCTTTGAAATAAAGGTACTACCTGTTGCAGCAAGTCTGGTGTTACTTGGGCATCAGCATCAAATACTGCGATGATATCGCCCTTTGTCAGGGGCAATACCTGATTCAACGCCCCCGATTTGCCACCAGTAGCTTCTGCTGAACGCCTTAATATTTTCAGTTGATCGTGTTTCTGTTCGAGTTCTGCTAATAAATCCGGCGTGCTATCACTGCTGTGATCGTCAATAATCCATACTTCGTATTGCCCACCCGGATATTCCAGATTACAAAGATTTTTGACTAATTTAGCAATTACCGCTTCCTCATTTTTGGCAGCCACCAGCACAGAAACAGAAGGTAAATCTCCCTGTATTTCTTTTGGATAGCGACGGGATTTAGTAAACACTACCACCAAGGCATGAAATCCTAGAATGGTGGTCAGTCCTAGAATAAATATGGAAGCCCAAGAAACTAAATGTAGAGCGATCGTGCCACTCCAGACGATAGTCAAGACTAGAGCTGCTTTGCGTCTACGACCTTGAAACCGGGATGTTAAAGACATAGAATCTGTCTCTAACACTGACTCCTCATCTACTGATAGGTCAGACAACAAGGAGTTGAGCGGCTCAAGCTCTTGATAAGAATCTTCTTCGGGCCAGGAATTCGCTGGCATAGGTTAGGTTGCTTGATTCAAAAACCACTATTTGTCTACAGTTAGTAATTTTACGGACAAATATCCCTAAGCTACTTTTCCCGATATTAATCGGAATGGGTAAACTGCAATACCCGCTATCCCTAAGCCAAAAGCCGCTAAGACTACCTTTGTTGTCACTGCCACTCTGGGTAATTACCTCAAATTAACCACGTTTGCTACTCTTAGACAGAGGCTTGATTCCTTTGATAGCCACTTGGGCAGGAAGCTTGTAGAGTCGGACTTTCTCTCATGAGAACTCCGATTTGGGCAAAGTAATAGTAAGGTAGCAGCAGCTCGTTGCTGGGAGAAACAGCAATAATAACATCCACAACTTTACAGTGGGGATTTTTTATGTTATTGCGCTCCGCTTCGATAAAAGTTAATGCAGCCCTATTCTAACTGAAATTTTAATATTTCTTAGCAGTAACTTCATTTATTGGGCATTGGGCATGGGGCATTGGGCATTGGGCATAGGGCATAGGGCATTGGGCATTGGGCATTGGGCATGGGGCATAAGGGATGAGTCTTTGATACTTGCTGATGAGTCTTTGAACTCCACTACTCTGCTCCCTATTCCCTATTCCCCATTCCCCATTCCCCATTCCCTATGCCCTATGCCCCATTCCTATTCCCTTCTTCACTCACCACTGTGTGCTTTAGATACATCTTTTGGGAATACTACTAACATCCACTAATATCCCCAGTTGCAAACTAACTTGAGGAATATTTAACAATGTCTATTGAGCAACTCCAGCCTGCCACTCAACAACAAGCCAGTGTTTACTTACCTTACGTTCAGGGTACTAAGCGCAATTTTTTACCTTATGCCATCAGTCTTTATCAAAAAGGGGTTTTGGAGGGACACAGGAAGATAGAAGCTAGTGAACATGTCCCTTTTGTCGCCTCTTGGAATGTTGCTACCCTACCCTCAGACTTAACCCGTTGCCGAATTCAGTTTGATGGCAATGCTGACTTGAGTTATGAACTGATGATGGCCAGTTTCGAGTTTATTAATTTTTTAATTGAACTTATGGATAACTATAAACGTCATAGACTGACCGATTTTTCACAACCGTTTTATCGCAAGCTACTGCGTATAGACGATTGATTAAACTCAGCCGGACTTTTGCGAGTTCGGCTGTTTGTAGGTAATAGGTCTTTGAAGACGCGATAAATCGCGTCTCTACATGAGGGTTTTGTTGCTTATTCTGAACTGTATTGATCTATATTCTGACTCCTGAATTCTGAATTCTGAATTCCGACTTTAAACTTTTTTCCCATCGGCTGCTAAAAGTTCCAGAATGACTCCATTTGTCCAGCCGAAACCAACTTCGTTAGAACTATATCCAAAAGAGATTTCGTCGGAAACGTTGGCAGAACAGCGTTCAACATCATATTTCTCAACTAGGGTATTGTGACGCTCAAATTCTTTAATTACCATAGCTAAGAATTTGTTGGTAATGCGATCGCCTTCTGTATGATATCCATAGCGGTGAAGTCCCTGAACGGCAATTAATGTCAACGGTGCCCAGCCAAAGGGGGCATCCCATTGGTTTCCGGTGACATGAGTACTGGTCAAAATTCCGCCTGGGGCTTCAAACAATGAGAGATTTTCAACAACGCGCTGGGCTTGAGCTTGAGAAGCAATTCCCAGCCATAGGGGATAGAAGGTGGTAGCAAATTCGTAACCGCGGCGTTTTCCACTCTGGAAGTGATAATCCAGATAAAGTCCTTGTTCTTCATCCCAGAGACACTTATCGATGCGATCGCGGCGGATATTTGCACGATCGCGCCATTGTTTTTCCAGTTCTGTGTTCCCTAAAATGTCATTAATTTGCCCCAAGTCTTGTTCCACCTGATACAGCAAACTGTTGAGGCACACAGGAGCATAGTGGAGGATATCAGCACTGAAGGGGCCAAATCGGTTGGTGATATCAAAACCGGACTCTCGCATGGTGCGATCGCCCCGATAAAATAGATTGGTCAGTTCGTCATTTTCTCGGTTGTAGTAAAGACTAACGTCATAATCCTCAATCTCAAAAGTTTTATAGTACTCCTTGACGCGATCGTAGTGGCTTTTTCCCTCTTCATCGCGCTCAGAGAACAAAACTTCTGGCGCGGGGCCTTCCCCAAAAGCATAGAATCGGGATAAGCCTATTGGAGCATTTAGATGGGGCGGTACTACCCAGTAATAATAAAACTGTTCTAGGATCGGTACGGTTGATTTTAACCACTCTTCATCTTGGGTGTGCTGAAATAGCGCCAAAACCATCATGCTGAGGACGGGGGGTTGCGATCGCGACAGCATATAAGTCCGATTGGAATTGAGGATAGTGCCGTAATGCTGCACCTGGTAAAGCATTTGCTCTACTTGGCTTTGGGCTAGCTCCAATTCTTGATCGCGTAAAAGTCCCAGTAATATAAAGTAGCTATCCCAGCCATACATTTCGTTAAAGCGCCCACCTGGTACAACATAAGGTCCTGGTAGGTATAGTAATCCGTGTTCTTTAATCGCTTCGACTTCTGGTGGTAAAGTGCGAATTTCCAGCTGTTGCATATCCTTGGAAGATAGCGATCGCTCTAACACAGTTTGAATGTTGGGACAATCTTCTGATGGTGAAATGTAGACTATCCAGGGAGTGTTGCTTTTGTGATCTAGTTTAGTATCCTTGGCAGATTGTAATAAGTGTTCGTGCGATCGCGTTAAGGTTTTCCACGTTTTTTTGATATGGACGCGCACGGCGTCTATTTGCGCGGTGGTAAGTGCTGGGGGAATGGTCATAATTAAGAATTATTTTTTCAACGCAAAGGGACGCAAAGGGAACCGCAGAGGTACGCAGAGGTTTTACCAAGTCAGTGCTGAGTGCTGAGTGCTGAGTAATATTTAAGAAGTATTCAGTACTTCCGCACTACGGCAAAAGCCCCGCAAGAGTGTGGGTGGTCTTTTCACTCAGCACTCGGAACTCAGCACTCAGCACTTTTCATTGGGTTCTCTCGGCATGGAATTGATTTTTGTTTTTACTCGGCGGTGCTAATTAAGAGGGCAACTGGGAAATGGGTGAGGGCTGTTGCAATGGATAGGGTTTCTGTGGTGTGTAAGGGTTGCTGAGTTATAATGTTTTTCCAGGTGTGGGAAGTTCCAGGGGGTAATTGTAGGTGCGTATCTTGCCAAACTGACTCGCCCAAGGGGTTGTCTCCAGGCTGGATGAGGCTGGTTAAAAAGCGAGGTGCGATCGCGATCGCTGTTTGATTTCCTTCCCGTCGCGCAAAGGCTATAATGTGATTGGCGGAGGCTCCCTGAACTTCTAAGGGTAGATAGTCACCGTCCTGGAATAATGAAACGTAGTTTGTTCTGGCTTGGAGTAATTGAGCCGTTAAAAACAGTTTGATTTTACCGTCTGTTTTCTGGTTCAGTAACTCCTGAATTAGTGAGAGAATATCTGTTTTTGCTTGTTCGCGGATAGCGCTTAAGTAAGTACGTCGCTGTTCAAAATCTACGGGACGGCGATTGTCTGGATCTACTAGGCTTAGTTCCCAAAGTTCTGTTCCTTGGTAAAAGTCGGGTATACCGGGTGCGGTAATCTTTAGTAGAGTTTGAGAAAGGGAATTGAATATCCCATAGTCTGCAATTCGCTGTTGAAAGGGACGAAAAACTTCTAGAAATTCCCCGGAGATGGAAGAGTCGAGTACTTTCTCAATAAAGGAAGTACAAGCTTCTTCGTACTCGCTATCAGGTCGCAACCATGCTGTATGCACTTTTGCTTCTCGAATTGCTTTAATTATATAGTCCTTTACCCGTTCCACAAAGGATGCCTGTTCATGTTCGGCAAAGGGAAACGCCCCCACTAGGGTTTGATAGAGAAAATACTCATCGTTGCGATCGGGCATAGCAAACCCGTGGCGATGGCTACGATTTCCTCGATTAATGGCGCTCCAAGTATTTACCTGCTGTTCCCACTCATCGGGAATTTCTGAGAGGACATTCAACCTGGCCCGCACATCTTCGCCGCGTTTGGTGTCGTGGGTGGCTGTGGTGTTCATTGTGTGGGGCCAGATTGCTTGGTGCTGTTGGTTAAAAGCATGAAATTTGGTTACTGAAATCCCAAAATGACTGGGATTACCCCCAACTTCATTTAGCGACAGCAAGCGATTGTAAACATATAATGTGGTGTCTTCAACGCCTTTGGCCATGAGCGGGCCGCTGTATTGCTGCATTCGTAAGACAAAATATATCCACTGTTCGCGTTCTGTTTGAGTCAGAGAATTATCAAACTCTAGCAGCATTAACTTTTCGATAAAGGTCAATTCGTGCTGCAACAAGGGCGCTTGTTCTTTGGCTTGGCTAATTACTTCTTGAATGGTGGCGCGATCGCTATCTCCAATGCCATCGGGGGTAATATAAGTACGATAAATCGGGAAGAGTGTCAAAACTTCTGCGATCGCTCTTTTTAATCCATTCAGTGTAAAATCATTGCCATAGCGATATTTACTGGAAATATTCTTGAGTAAAAGAGCCAGATTGTCAATATCACCTGCTAAATTCTTTTCCAGGATCAGGTGCTTTTTATCCTTCACTACCGATGCATAATCTACTCTTGAGCCAATAAAGTTATTGTAGATTTTATCGAATTGTGATTGATTTTCATATTGACAAAATACGCCATTTACATAGTTCAAAAAGTCATATCCAGATGTACCTTCAATTTCCCAATTCTCTGGTAATTCTTCGCTAAATTCTAAAATCTTCTCAACGGTGATATAAATATCTCCCGTCTTTTCTCTCAACCTTTCTAGATACTGGATTGGGTTATAAAGTCCATCAATATGGTCAATGCGTAAACCTGTAAATTTGCCTTCCTCAACCAGCTTTTGAATTAGGCTGTGGGTATTATTAAAAACTCGCAGTTCTTCAACTTTCACGGAAATTAGTTCATTGACTGTAAAGAAACGGCGGTAGTTCATTTCCTCCGCCCCAACTTTCCAGAAGGCGAGACGGTAAAATTGCTCATTCAGTAATTCATCTAGGAGGTTAAAGCTTTCTGAATTACCTGGTTCTCCGTTGAAAGTTTGGATATTTTCGTCAATAAACTCACGGATCGCATCATTTGTGGTGTAGAGTTCCCAAACCAATCCTTTAATAAATGCGATTTGGTCTTGTCGCTGTTTACCCGCCACCTCTGAGGGGACATTTTTGAGAATGTAGAGAATCCCCAATAGCTTAATAAAATCGGGGTGATTGCGTCCTAGTGTACGGGTGAGTTTACCTAAGTTATGAGTGATAAATTTTGTGTACGACTCTAACCGGAGTGGCAGTTTTAAGCTGTAATAGTTGACAGTTAAACCATTTTCTTCGTATTGCAGTTGAATGTGTCCGTTTTCTAGGGATGCACCATAGAAATCTCCCAATAGCGGCGCGAGAATTCGCTCTTGGCGATCGCCAAAGGGAGCATTCCAAGAAAGGTCAAAGTAGTCGGTATAACTGGAATCTGGCCCGTGTTCCAATACGTCCATCAAGTAAAGATTTTCGCTGGTATAGGCCATGTGATTGGGCACAATATCTTGTAACCAGCCCATACCAAGGGATTGAACTTCATTAACTAATGCATCAAAGGATTCATTAGTTCCCAGTTCAGGGTTAAGTACAGTGGCATCTACTATATCGTAACCGTGCGTACTCCCAGAGCGTGCCTTGAAAATGGGGGAGGCGTATAAATCGGAAATACCTAAATCTGCTAGATAAGCTGCGATCGCTTTAGCGTTGTCAAAGCCAAACTGCGGTGTAAACTGAATTCGATAAGTTGCGGTAGGAATTCGCATATTTTTTTAGTGGCGAGTGGGGAATTTGAGCCTTTTTGCCTGAACGTTAAGTCTTTTTGCCTGAATGTTAAGCCTTTCTGCCTGAATGTTAAGCTTTTCTGCCTGAATGTTGAGCCTTTTTGCCTGAACGTTGAGGCTTTTTGCATGAACGTTAAAGCTTTTTGCATGAATGTTAAGCCTTTTTGCCTGAACGTTAAGCCTTTTTGCTCGAAACTTTAAGTTTTAACAAATTTTACTCCCCTTTCCTTGTAGGGCTACGGTGTATACACAAGTCTGTAATAGCTGATGAATCTGGATTTTACCCCACCCTAACCCTCCCCTTGCAAAGGGGAGGGAACTAGATTGATTTCTTTTTCCCCCCTTTGCAAGGGGGGATTAAGGGGGGTAATTCGATTTGTGTGTACACCGTAGCCTCGCAGGGAAGGGGCTGGGGATTAGGTCTGTATTGCACTCAACTCAGAAACGTTATATTTTAATACGGTTTAGTTAAGGGCTAATTGTACAAAATTGTGGGTTTTTTAGACGCGATAAATCGCCGTCTCTACAAGTGTTTTGGTCTGAATCTGAACTGTATTGCGCTATATCTCCTTTATTTTTGTTTTGAATTTTGAATTGTTAACTCCTTCATCCATTTTCATACAGGACTATACTAGTAGCTTTTACTGTCACTTCTTGTCCCGCAGACAGATGTTCAGCGGCTTCAGAACCAGGCCCAGACCATGAGGTATCTGCTGAGTCTAATAGCTTATGAGCATCGTGTTGACTTGGCAAAGTCACTTTGACTGGCGACGAATTGAAATTCATCACAAATATTAGTTCACTTGATTCGCACCAACGACGCACGGTGACTACCTGCTTGTCTTCATTACTAGTCGCTTCGATGAAATTGCGGTCTTGATTCAACAGTGCTGGATGCGTCTTGCGTAAATTAATTAACTGACGATACCAATCCCATAGAATCTTGTGATTACCTTCATGGCGTAATTGCCAATTAAGTTTAGAACGCAGGAAAGTATCTGCTGATTCGGGATCTGGGGGATCATCTGCATAGTGAAATGCTTCAAATTCTTGTTTGCGTCCGGCTCGAACTGCTTGAATTAAATCTGGATCGGAGTGACTGACAAAGTAAATGAAGGGTGCAGTTTCACCGTATTCTTCTCCCATGAATAACAGGGGTAAGTAGGGAGACAGCAGCACAGCACCAGCGGCTAACTTTAATCCTTCAAAAGAGATCCGCTGGGTGAGGCGTTCTCCTTTCATTTGATTGCCGATTTGATCGTGATTCTGAATGCAGACTGTAAACTGTGATAAAGAGCGATCGCGGCAAGATATACCATGAAATCGTTTGCGATCGGGCGAGTACTTCCAATCGTAGACAAAAGTATCGTTGTAAGCTTTTGCCAAATCAGCAAACTGCCCAAAATCTTGATAATACCCTTGGCGATCGCCTGTCAAGAGTGCGTGCAATGCATGGTGAAAATCATCACTCCATTGAGCATCAATGCCATATCCACCCAATTCTGATGGACGAATGATTTGCGGATTATTCAAGTCACTTTCAGCAATTAAGTGGCGTTTCCATGTTTGCCCTTCTTCTGAGAAATTATGAACTGCTTCGGACAGTTCCCACAAAAAATGCTTGGCTCCCAAGTCGTAAATCGCTTGAATTGCATCGAGGCGCAATCCATCAATGTGGAATTCTCGCAACCAGTAAAGCGCATTTTCGATAAAATAATTTCGCAAACCCTGACTATGGGCATCATCAAAATTCAGCGCTTCGCCCCACGGCGTTTTATAGGTTTTAGTAAAATAGGGTGCGAACTGACTCATGTAGTTGCCTTCTGGCCCAAAGTGGTTATACACCACATCCAGCACAACAGCAATATTATGTTGGTGGCAAGCATTTACCAGTTGCTTCAGTTCAGATGGGCTACCGTAAGAATTTTGGACAGCAAAAGGGTAAACGCCATCATAGCCCCAGTTGCGATATGCAAGAGTTGCTTCAATATGAGTATCTCCTGGAAACTGGGAGATGGGCATAATTTCAATAGCGTTAATTCCCAATTCTCTCAGTTCTGGTAAACGGGAAATAATGGCGGTGAAAGTTCCTTCAGGTGTAAATGTCCCAACGTGGAGTTCATAGAAAATCATCGACTCCAAAGGAATACCCGCCCATGCTTCATCAGTCCACTCAAACTGATGATCGACAATTTGAGAAGGCCCATGCACTCCTTCTGGTTGATACTGCGACGCCGGATCGGCAAAAGCGTCTTGGCCATTCAAGACATACCGATAAAGCGTACCCGGATACACATCGTTGACTTTCGCGTGCCAGTATCCCTCAGACTGAGGCTTGAGGGGAATAACCTGTTGCTGTGGCGTCAAGGTTTTTACCGTGACGCTATCTAATAGCGGAGACCAAACTGTAAATTCACATTCTCCGTTACCTAAGTAGTTAGCACCAATTCTCACGCAGTATCCTCCCGTCAGTCCAGTGTGTTGTGCCGAATTGTGGCGCGATGGCGTACCCGCCTTTTCCGGTGGCGATCGCAATTGTCATTAATTGCACAATATTTACAAACACGCCAGATAGCATAATGGTTGGTCTAGCAGACTTTTTGCTAGCACCTGGAGGCGGATTTTTGAATAAAATAACCTCTGTCTAATGACAAATAAGCAAGCCTGATTTTTCACGTTACGTGGAAAAGTCCACGAAAACCTAACCCCCTTCCCGCATTGGGGAAGGGGGGTAATTAGACTTGTGTGTACAACTAGCCTAAAAGAAGAGAGGCTTTGATTTTTGCTCCCCAACGCTAGTAGGGAAGGGGTTGGGGGTTAGGTTTGAGATAAAGTCGCACATGGCGTAACTTTCATCTTTGGAAGCTTAACTTTGAGCCTAAGAGGTTGTTTGAAAAGTCCTCTTGTCGGTATCAAAAGTTTTAGATCCCCCTAAATCCCCCTTAAAAAGGGGGACTTTGACTCCAGTTCCCCCCTTTTTTAGGGGGGTTAGGGGGGATCTAAAGTGCCTAAAGTTACAGAGAGAAACTTTTCAAACATCCTCTAAACCTTCTAGTTCTAACTTCTTATACCCAATGACAAATGACCAATGACAAATGACAATTGACAAATGTGTATAAAAGGTCGTGAGTAGGTGAAAGTGGCACTGATCGTAATTTCGGCGGTGGTTGTGGGATTATTTGTGGTGGTGGAGATCGGACTGCGATCGCTGTTTGGTTTTGGTAATCCCCTGATTTATATTGGCGATGAACAGATTGGTTATTTATTAGCTCCTAACCAGCGTACCCGTCGTTTTGGGAATCGCATTGAAATTAATGAATATTCTATGCGAGGTAGTCCAATCAAAAAGATACCTGCACCTTCTGAACTGCGAGTTTTACTGTTGGGTGATTCTATTGCTAATGGTGGCTGGTGGACAGATCAGACTAATACAATATCTAGTTTGATGATGCGTTCTTTGACATCATCCACTAATAGTAATTACCAGGAAGTAGAAGTGCTAAATGCTTCAGCTAACTCTTGGGGGCCAAGGAACGAATTAGCTTATTTAGAAAAGTTTGGCAATTTAAACGCGCAAGCAGTGGTGTTATTAATTAATACCGATGATTTGTTTGCTACTCCTCCCACATCTTTACCAGTAGGACGCGATCGCAATTATCCAGATAGTAAACCTCCCCTGGCATTAGTGGAAGTGTGGCAGCGTTATATCGTTAAGCAAAAGCCAATTCCTGAACTGCAAGCAGTGCAAAATGAACCAGGCGATCGCGTGGGGATTAATCTGGAGGCGATCGCTAAAATTCAAGCTCTGACTCGTCAAACCAACAGCCAATTTCTGCTTGTTATGACTCCCTTACTGCGAGAAATTGGTGAACCGGGCCCCCGTGATTACGAAATTAAAGCACGTCAGCGCTTGAGCGAATTTACCAAAGCACAGCAAATTAACTATATAGATTTTTTGCCGAGCTTCAATTCAACCACCAACCCGCAAGGTTTGTTTCACGACCATATTCACCTCAACTTGCAAGGTAATAAATTTGTCAGTGAAGTTATGGAGCGATCGCTTTTGGAAATACTGGGGGAAGTGTCACTTCATCGCTAATATTCATGCACAGTATAAAGAGGAACAATATTAGACTTCTTGCAAAAGTCGGGGTAAAGGGGAAGGGGAAAAGGGTAAAGAAACTCAAAATCCTTTCCCTTTAACCTTTACCCTTTTCCCTCTCTTGCAAAAATATGTTTTTGCAAGAGGTCTATTCTTGTTCCCCTACGAATGCTCTATGTTCCGTGCAATTGAAAGCGGCTATAGCGATCGCAAAATTTTAGATCACTGCAAATCAGTTTTCATCTCGCCCGTGAACTTGAGCGGGTGGACTGGTTGCTTCAACAGCAGTGAATGGTTCTAGAATTTTATAGGTGTGGCTGGCTCCTTTTGGTACTACCCAAGAACTTCCAGGCTCTAGCAAAATTGTTTGCCCTTCAATATGTAATTCTGCACGACCATTGATTACGTAACCAACAGTCTCATATTCCCGTGCTGTTGAATCTTTAGGTTCATTTGGTTGCTCATTCTCCCACAGGCGCATGGAAATGCTTTTGCCAGATGCAAGATATTTCTGACCAAGTTGACCTTTAGGAGAATGACTAGAGTCTACTTTGATAACGGTTGTATCAGACATATTTTTTGCCTCTTTATAGTTTTAAATTTGGGCATTGGGATTAGGGGAGAGGTGAAAGGTGACAGGTGATAGGGCATAATCTGTACCCTGTAACCTGTACCCTGTAACCTGTACCCTGTAACCTGTAACCTACTCCCTATTCCCTTCACGGTTTGAGTACAACTTTGATGCAGTTATCTTTCTTGTCCTTAAAAATTTCGTAGCCGTGGGGCGCTTGTTCTAGAGGTAATCTGTGAGTGATGATAAAGGTTGGATCGATATCACCGTTTTGAACGTGTTCTAGCAAAGGTTTTAGATACTTGTGGACATGTGTTTGTCCCATTTTCAAGGTTAGTCCCTTGTTCATAGCAGCACCCATCGGCACTTTGTCTACAAAGCCACCGTACACACCTGGAATTGATACGTGACCACCTTTCCTACAAGACACAATTACTTGGCGTAATGCCGTCGGACGGTCTGTTTCTAAACGTACTGCTTGCTTTACTTGGTCGTACAACGCCATAAAATCTGTGCCGTGTGCCTCCATTCCTACTGCATCAATGCAAGCATCGGGGCCACGACCGCCAGTCATTTCTTTGAGTGCTTCGCCTACATCCACTTCTTCGTAGTTAAGGATTTCAGCTTTGCCGTATTCTTTAGCCATTTGTAGGCGTTCAGGAACGCGGTCAATGGCAATAACCCGTTCTGCACCAAGAAGATATGCGCTTTGAATAGCAAATTGTCCCACTGGCCCACAACCCCAAACGGCGACAATATCACCAGGTTTGATGTTGCAGTTTTCAGCTGCCATATATCCAGTGGGGAAAATATCAGTTAAAAATAGTACTTGCTCATCCGTCAAACTATCGGGAATTTTGAACAGACCAACATCGGCAAATGGCACTCGTGCATACTCGGCTTGACCACCAGCGTAACCACCAAATAAGTGAGAGTAGCCAAACAGACCTGATGGTGAATGACCCATTTGCTTTTCTACTAACCAAGCATTGGGGTTAGAGTTGTCGCACAGTGACCATAAATCCCGATTGCAGAAAAAGCAGTTACCGCAGGAGATGGTGAAAGGAACAACCACGCGATCGCCTACGTTCACATTTTTAACTGCACTTCCCAGTTCTACGACTTCCCCCATGAATTCATGACCAAGGATATCGCCCTTTTCCATTGTGGGGATGTAGCCGTTGTAAAGATGCAAATCAGAACCACAAATTGCTGTGGAAGTAATTTTAATAATGGCATCACGTGGATTGATAATTTTGGGGTCGGGAACTGTTTCCACCCGCACATCGTTTGCTCCATACCAGCAAACTGCTTTCATAACTATTAGTCCTTAATTAGAATTTATGGCTAAATAATATCAAGATAAATATCTTGATTTGGTCTAATTTAGAGACGCGATAATTATCGCATCTCTGTAACTAGTCAAGGCTTACGCGACAATATATTAGTCAAGCAATGAGACTTAAAAATTGTTATAAGCTTAGACCCTATTTCTTCATTATCTAGTAGCAGGAGTTCGGTAATAACCTTCTTCCGTTTTAGTTAATGGTTGACCATTTTCTCTAACTTTGTTTGTTGCAGGATCAAAAAACTCTTTTGTAGCTCTAGGAGTTTCTTCATCTAGATTTAGCTTTTCACGGATATTGTCAGCAGCTTCTTTTAACGGATTTTGGGTATTTCCAACTTGGGTATCGTTTCTGATTTCACCTTGCTGATCTGGTACACCTTTATAATAAGTACCCTCTGGAGTTTTAACATCAGCTTGTGCTATGTTAGCGGAGCTAAAAGCTTGACCCAGTAAAAACATAAATCCTACCAAGAAAACTACAAGTACTTGGGAGATCCGAATATTCCGCAACCATGAAATTACTCGATTCATAAAAACCTCAATTACATTCTGTTGGGTGTACAATTCAAATGACTGAATGACTATTCACCATTCAGAGTTTAAGAATAACTTTGATGGAGCTATCCTTTTCTTGTTGAAAAATGTGATGGACGTGGGATGCCTTATCTAAATACATTCGTCACCACGACCACTATGCATCTCTTTCAACGCTTCGCCAGCATTAACGAAGTAAGTGGGCAAGAACAAATCAAACTACATTAAGTAATGTTAAATTCAATTTAATTAGCTCGTAGTAAGGGCTTTAGCCCTTAAGAGAAGACTAAAGTCTCCACTACAAACCTTTAATTATTTACGCCCACTTACTTCCTAGTTAATCACTTCTGCTTTGGCAAACTTTTCGCCATTTTCAGGCGTTGGGTAAAACTAATTATGTCCAGAAGATTGACCTGCGGTTGTGGCAATTTCACCTGCTTCCATGAGCATTTTAAAGCGGCGCAATTCATCACCAATTTGCTGTTCTGGTTCTTCACCAAAAAGTTTAGCTACGGTAGCTCCCAATGCTCCACCTGGTGGGTTATACTCCAAGACAATCTTTACTTCCGTACCACGATCGAGTGGTGCTTTTTTGAAGCGGACAAAACCAGAATTATCAACGTCTGCACCTTCCACAGAAGCCCAAGAAATAAATTCATTTTCCCGGTCTTCGAGAATTTCTGCATCCCATTCTACGCTGTTACCTAAAGGTGCATTGGCTATCCAATGAGAACGTTTTTCGTTGTACACCTTGACAGATTTAAGATGCTTCATAAATGTGGGCAGATTCTCAAAGTTGTGCCAAAAGCGATACAATTCTTCTGCCGATTTATTAATTGTTACCGTCTTTTCAACTTTGATGGGTTGGTTTATCCCTATTGCTTCCTGTGCTTGCTGAATTGTGCTTTGCTTGGTTGCACCTTGATAAATCAAACCGCCGCCAGCTAAAGCCGTTAGTGCTCCCCGCAATGAACCTTGCTTTAGACCCATCAGCACCATCGCACCGCCACCGATGAGAGATGCCCAACGCTCTACTTCACTAGCTTCACTCTGACTGTTAGTGAGTTTATCGCCTGATGTTGAAGTCACTTTTTTATCTCTCCATCACAGTAAATTAACCACAGAGGTGCAAAAACTAAACTTTCTTGTTTCTAGTGGTCTGTCCCATTAATTTTGCAATGTTTGTAGTAAGCACTTAAGTGCTTAAAAATCCAGGACTAAAGTCCTTACTACAAACTTTTATAACCCTTCAAAACTTTTGGGACAGACTGCGCCTCTGCGGTTCGTTCAGTTACATTGATACAGCTGCCCCTGTAGTCGGCTTAGGAGGCTTAATCTGAGCGCCTATTCGCGCCCGATACAACTCTGCTAATCGCTGTTCGTATTTCAATAAATCGTGGTAAATTTCTTTGAAAATAGCAGTTGCCACTGGGTCAGTGTACGTTGCACACAAATTACCAATATCGCCGATACCAGTTTGTACATCTCCTAAAGCAGAACGCAACTGATATATGTCATCACTTCCTGTCAAGGCAGTTTTCACTTTGGCATACTGATTGGCAATATTTGCTCCTAAAGAGGGTTTCTCGCCCAATATCTGAAGATAGGTTTCTAGCTTTTCAATGTGGCGTTGTTTATTACCAATTATCTCTTGAAAGAGTGATTTGACTTCCCCATCTGATTCCTTTTCAAAGTACTTATCCAATGCTTCCAGTGAATAACGTTCACCAGTAAGGGCAGTATTTAAACCTCTGCTAATATCACCTTTAGTTGAGCCACCCCAAGCATCAGCCAGTTTCCACCATTCAGCAGTTGTGTCTTTTTCATTTGGCAATGCAGCATCTTTGCCACCATAACCCAAACGGCTCAAAATAGCTGTGGTGAAAATTGCCAAGTCTCCGGGTTCACGAGATGTAATCAAATTTCCGTCAACTACCACCGGCTCATCTACATAATTTGCGCCAGCGTTAATCATGTCCTTAGCAATAGCGCTAAACCCAGTGACTTGTTTACCCTTGAGCAAGTCGCCTTCAATCAAAACTTGTGGCCCGTGACAAACCGCAGCGACTAATTTCCCTTGTTGTATAGCCTCTTGTACAAAGCGTACTGTGTTGGGGTTGCGTCGCATTTTATCGGGCGCCATACCACCCGGAATCACCACTGCATCGAATTCGGCTGCGATCGCTTCTGTTGTAGTACCATCAGCTTGGATGCTAAGTTTACCGCGTTTGCCCTTATATTTTTCATTCATTCGGGAACCAAGGACTACTACCTCCATTCCTGCTTGTTTTAGTCCATTATAAGGAACTGTAAATTCTGCATCCTCTACTGCTTGTTCAATGAGGATAGCAACTTTTTTCTTACCGGAATGATTGTTATGGTCAGTCATAAAATGGTATTACCTGTTTATTTCTAGTATTTAACTAGCTACAATATTTATCGATGAGGACAGTTTAACAACCAAGATTTTTAAGAAGAAAAATCTTGAATTTCCTACTATGCGGGTACTTCACCTGTTGGTGAAATAGTAAATAGTTCTTCATAATCGTGAGAAAAATAGGCGTGAAAAGCTGCAAATGTTTCTGGGTTAATGGCATTTTGCAACACTGCAAATACAGCCCGAACATGAATTGCCGCTGTGGTTGGTTCTATATTTTCTTTTTGACTTGCACGTGTAATAAACTCTTGCAAGTTGAAAGTCTTACCACTATCTCCTTCTCTTCCTCGCAAATAATCGCCTAATGGTTGGGGCAAATTTGCAGCTAGTTCTTGTGCTTCATCACCAGCTATCCGTTCTTTAAGGGTTTCTAATGTGGCACGGGTAGCACGTTCTGCCTCTTCACGAGAATCTGATTGGGCAAGGCTTTGTACGTGTGTAATGAACTCGTCGTATTCCACTGTGTACCTCCGCTGCTCAAAATTATTGAATATCTTTTTGTTTAGCATTCAGGTGTTTTAAAACATCAATAAAAGTTAAAATGCTAAACTTAAAATTTTATTTTTTCTGAATAAAATAGTTACGAGTCAGAAATTAGCTACTGAATAGTTTCGGTTTAATAACTCCTAACTCATAACTAAAAACTTCAACTACAAGTTGCTTGACCATGAATTCATATTTACAATCTTATGGCGCGATCGCTAGTTTAGCTTCGTTCCCAGGGGATAGATTATTTTATTAGCTATACATCTCTAGTTAGACAAGTTTGTGACAGTAAAACGTTATTGTGAGAATGCAGAAATGGGCTAGTATCATGGCAGAAAAAAATCATCATGACGAAAACAAAAGCAATGATTTGCCAGAAGAAATTACCGAATCCTACGGTACTGGTGTGAAAGACTTGCCGGGATACAATATTGGTGGGCGCTCAATGGCAGCACAAAGACAGGAGTACACAGAAACTAGTCCTGAACTCACTGGTGGAGATGTTGATGCTTATTGGCAAGATGCAGATGCAGTTGGAGATGAGGCTGTTGGTGGTACTGCTTCTACTCCCGATAAAAATGTAACTGAGGATATAGGAGCCGCAGTGGGGCTAAAAATGGATGATTCTGAGTTTCTGCATACCAATGATATTTTAGAAGACCGTGATGGCGATCGCTGGGAGTTAGATCCAAAGTCTTCTGAAGATTATCAAAATCGGCCAGAATAAGCTCAATAACAATTTAAAACTCTACATTCATAAATTGGATGTCTCTAAACTAGGCAGTGCTTTTCTAAGTACTGCCACAATAAAATTAACATCTATCCACCGAAATAGCTTTTGAAAATCTCTAAATAAATTAGTATTCCAACTGCTAATTTCTTTAACTTGCCCTTGCCAAGCATTATTTTAGCTGTTGATTTTGGGGATTATCTAACTGTAATGCTTTTAATACAGGACTAATAATTGTTCTTCTTTATGATTCCAAGACATCTGTCTTCAGTAGGTTAAAAGTACAAATATACATTTGTTAATGTTGCTAATAGTACTGGTAAATGTAATTGGAGTTAATCATGACATACACACAAACTAACGATCCAACTATTCGTGAACATGTTCAGGCTTGGCAAAACTTAAATGTGGATCAACAACTCGCTTTATTTTGGTTTATCTATAAAGAAATAGGCGGTTCAATTACGCCAGCCGCTCCTGGTGCTAGCACTGCTTCTTCAGAAATCGCTGAAGGTTTGTTTAATCAAGTTAAGGAATTATCTCACGAAGAACAATTACAAGTTCAGCGTGATTTGATTAATAAAGTGGATACCCAAATTTCTCGTGAATATGGTTCTTTGGGTGATACCACCAAGCTACTGTTTTGGTATCGATTATCTCAAGGTATGGAAAATGCCACTATTATTCCCATGCCTGATGATTATCAACTTTCTCCAGAAGCTAAAGCGTTGTTTGGCAGAATTCAAGGATTAGCCTTTGAGCAACAGATTACTCTTTTCCGTGATTATGTTTCGCCAATGGGTGCCGAATCAAAAGCAGGTGCCGAAATTTAGCATTCCTTAGCCTCATTGAGGCTACCTATTTAGTTTTTGGATGACGATGGTTGTTATACCAAGTTAATTTGGTTGTAATAGAATGACTTAAAAAATATAACGTCTTGACTCTTCAGTAGGTTTTCCAAACTGTGTGATTAGCGTTAGCAAATTTTGCCGACAACACACCGTATAAACCTCAGAAGTTAAGGGTATTACAACCATTTATTTCCATTCTCTTAGAGGTTGTTTGAAAAGTGGTCGGCTGTGATATTTAAGTACTTCTAGATCCCCGCTAGCCCGCCTTTTTAAGGCTACGGTGTATACACAAATAAAATTACCCCCCTTAATCCCCCCTTGCCAAGGGGGGAAACCGGAACATTTAGTTCCCTCCCCAATGCATCGGGGAGGGTTAGGGTGGGGTAATTCGAGGACTGCTTTTTAAGGGGGGAACTGGAATCAAAGTCCCCCAACTTATCGCGGGATTTAGGGGGATCTAGAACGTTTTACTACCGAGAAGAGGACTTTTAAACATCATCTTAAAGCTTCTATGCTAGCCAGTCGCTTGATATAAAGCTGAATTTTGACGACTGGCTTGTTTATTTTTTTGAATAAATAAACACAGAGTAAAAACTAAAACTCTTACTCTGCGATCATCTATGTCTTTAGGTAAGTTGCACCCTACAGTCGTAACGCCCTTTGTTTTGTAATCAATATATTAAAAGTAATTATAGTTGATTTAATCTGTCTTTTGGTTGGTTTAAATATACTTTATTTGTATTAATGTTCTAGATTTTTATCTAAGTTTGAATGTTTAAAATTATATAGATAAGTAAGAGGAATAGTTCATTTTTTACATTGGATATTTAATTAGTTTATTAAAATTTAATACCAAATAATATCTATGGAAAACATAAAATTGTGACTAATTTATCATAAGTTATTATGACTGATAAACATGTTGATCGATGAAAGCTATATATCTCAATATTTAATTATTTAAATAGAGGCGATCGCTAGATAGTATTCAGAGTTATTTAATACTTAACTTATGATACATTGCCCACAAGGTAAATAGATACACTGCCAACATAAAATGTTGCAATATTGCAAGATATCTATTTTCTAAGTATCAGTTCTGTATTTACCAAAAGGAACATTCGTAGTAGGGTGTCGGAAAGACTAGCGATGTTTTCGTAGCTGTGCGATGAGTTAATCCATTACAGCTAACACAGCTTTCGGCAATAACTTATCTTTAAACCAAACAATTCTTGCGGGGACATCATTTAATTTTACTCCCGCCTTTTCTAAATTAAGTCGCTCGGAAATTGCCAAAATTAAGTCATCACGTCCAGCCCGCCGCACCTGAGAAAACTTTTTCTGTAAATATTCAGGCCGCCAATACCCAACAATTTCTAATAAGAAAGTGCGTCCATCAGGATGCACCAAGCGAAAATCGGGAATCATCACACTACCAGGGATTGGTATCAAATCAACTTCTCGTTCTAATGCCCAACCACTTTTCAACGCATCCCATTTATCAGCAAAGGATGCTTCTAGCATACTATCGTAAGGCTTTCCCGGTGGATAGTGGGATACTAAACCACATTCGGAATTGAGGGTGAAACGTCCAGTTTTCCAAGTATTTGTATAGGCGTCGCGGGTTTTGAGAATGGAAGAAAGACTCCATTTAGTAACGTGAAGTAAAGCGGGAATAAGTTTAGCGATCGCTAACCCATATCGTGTACTAGGATTAAACAAGCTCGTCGGCCCATCAATGGTAATTGTAAACCCGTGGTCAGCATCACCTTCAATATAAGCCATCAATTGAAACAACTTTAGATAGCGAAATAACAGCTTATATTCTCCCGGAACATTCCGGTGGGCATTTAATACAAGTTGGCTAGCTTTATAAAATACACCCTGCACCTGAGATAAGTTATATCTATTTAACAAATCTGGTGCTGTTGGTGCATCAAAAACTGTCAAAATCTTATTTTCAGATAAATCAGCATATAATCCATTCCGAACCTGTTCTAATAAAACTTCCCGTTCAAGTTCTTGAGTTAACTCATCGGCAATTTTACTCAGAGTAACTTGTGTTGATTCTCGACTAGAAACAGACTTTGCAGCTAGAGAAAACACTCGTTCTCTTAACATTTGTGGTTCCAGAGGACTAACCACTTCAAAAGTGCAAAAACTACTTTTGAGAATATAAGCTAATCCCCGTTTCACCCGATAATCTGTCGAATCTCCTTCAAAATCAGTCAGTTGTCGCTCAAGCACACCTTGAGTTTTACCCACTGCTGATTGAAAATAATTAATTAACTCAATCGCCAACTCCGAAGTTTTTTGATCAATCTTCAGTCTCTTCGGGATGATCTCCTCCCCGTTTTGGCGGTGCATCAGTAAATCTGTCGGTAACATCTGCTGAATTTTGGATTTTAGATTTTGGATTTCCGGTTGAATAATTAATTTCTATCTGTTCCGCAGCCTTCAAACTTTTTTCCTTCCCACTCCCATACACAACCTGTAACTTCCCTTTCTTTTCTCCCTCTACCTTCCTCTCCCCTCTTCGCCTAGCCGAAGTCCCTTCTTCACTCGTATCCTCCGCCACTACTTCATATAAAATTGCCTGCTTATTCTCAATATTCCCCTTCCGTAAAATCCTCCCCAATCGCTGAGTATACTCCCTAGCCGAACCAGTTCCCGATAAAATAATCGCCACAGAAGCCGCCGGCACATCAACACCTTCATTCAACACGTGAGAAGCAACCAAAGTATTATATTGACCCTCTCGAAACTTTGTTAATATCTCATGCCGTTCTTTCACAGGAGTTTGATGAGTAATTGCCGGAATTAGCAACTCTTGAGAAATCCGATAAACGGTTGCATTATCAGCAGTGAAAATCAAAATTCTTGCCGGATAATGTTCTGCCAATAAATTAATTAGAATTCGCAATTTACCATCAGTACCCAAAGCAATATCTTTCGCTTCTCGATGCGCTAACATCGCTCTCCGTCCAGATTGCGATCGCGCACTCATTTGTACGAACATTTGCCAACCTTGCAGACTCCCTAAAGAAATCTTGGATTGCTTCAAAAAGTCATTGCGGGTTTGAATTAGTTGGTTGTATCTTTCGCGCTCAAGTTGCGATAACTTTACCTTAATTTGGACAATTTCATGTTCTGCTAAGGCTTTCCCCGCCAAATCTTCGGCGCGTTTGCGATATACTTCTTGACCAATGAGGATATTTAAGTCAGCGTGTTTACCATCGGTGCGTTCTGGTGTTGCGGAGAGTCCCAACCGATAAGGTGCGATCGCATATTCAGCAATTACCCGATTAAAATCTGTGGGTAAATGATGACATTCGTCAAAAACAATCAACGCATATTGATTTCCCAACGTCTCAGCGTGAATTGCTGCACTATCATAAGTTGCAACTAAAATTGCCGTTCTATCCCGCGAACCACCTCCCAGCAATCCCACCTCAGCATCGGGGAAAGCCGCTACTAGGTGTGCATACCATTGATGCATTAAATCCAAGGTTGGCACCACAATCAGCGTCGTGCGCGGCGTTGACTGCATCGCCATTTGCGCCAAATAAGTCTTTCCCGCCGCAGTGGGCAGCACAACAACCCCCTGCCTACCCGCCAGTTTCCAAGCGGCTAGCGCCTCAGTTTGGTGGGGATAGGGTTCCATTTCCAGAGTGGGAACCAAGTCTACAGGATAGAATTCCTTCGCCTCATCGATAAAATAAACATCTTCCGCTTGTAGTGCTTCTACTAGCGATCGGTATCTAATTGCTGGAATGCGGAATTTTTCAACTCTATCATCCCACGTCGCATAGTCCATCCAACCTTTGCCGCGTGGTGGTGGATGCAGAATTAATGTGCCACGATCAAAATTTAATGTAGGGGTACGAGCCATTTGAGAGTGCTGAGTGCTGAGTGCTGAGTGCTGAGTTAGGAGTTAGGAGTTAGGAGTTAAGAGTTATTCTCTCTTATCTCCCTCATCTCCCCACTCCCTAGTCCATTGATTACTAATAACGCAAAAAGTGCATGATTCATCCAAGTAACTCCGACAAAAACCAACTCGATGCGCTCATTAGTCACGGAATGTCCTATCGGCAAACCAACAATAACCTTGCCGAATCCTACAAAGAACAGCGACAGAGTTTTCTGCTGAAACGGCTGCAATTACAGGCACAGATTATGTTGGTATCTGGCTTGACTTTAATCGCTTTTTTTCTCTGGGCAAATTCCCAATTACAAGGCAAGATATATGCTTTTAAAATCGGTATTGTAGTAGAATTATTCACGCTCATTTGTTGGGGTTTATGTAAAACCTCTATAGGTCGTCGTTACCCAAATTTAATTTTTTTGAGTTTATGCTGGTCTGTAACTTGTGCCGTCCAAATTGATGTAGCTTTGCTGTTTAATAATCTAGAACCTAGAAGTAATATCTGGACTTTGATGTTTCTGACTCAGGCTACAATCGTTCCAGTACAATGGTGGTTACATTTAATAGCACAAATAGGAACAATTGTTTGCTATTTAATTTTATATTTATTGTATAGTCCCCAATTAACGCATACATCAGCTTTCTACATTGAGCAGGGTTTATATTTATTTTGGACTTGCATGATTTGTGTCTTCTCTGTCTATTTATACGAGCGCTTGCGAAAAAAAGAATTTTACGCCCGTAAAGCAATGGAACTAGCGCAGTACAAATCAGAACGGCTGCTACTAAATATTCTGCCAGAGATGATTGCAGAACAATTAAAACAACAACCGACGACTATTGCCGATAGCTTTCTGGAAGTTACGGTTTTATTTGCCGATATTGTTGGCTTTACAGAGCTTTCAAGTCGTACATCTCCTGCGGAATTAGTCGAGTTATTAAATACAATATTCTGTTTGTTCGACCAATTGGCAGAACGTCATGGGGTAGAGAAAATCAAAACTATTGGCGATGCATATATGGCTGTTGCAGGGTTGCCAAATCAGTCTAACAACCATGCTCCGGCAATCGCTAATATGGCCTTGGATATGCAAAAGGCTGTAGCTACATTTAACGAAGAAAATAACCAATCCTTTTGCATCCGCGTTGGCATTAGTACAGGGCCAGTAGTCGCAGGAGTGATCGGGCTGAAAAAGTTTGCCTACGACCTTTGGGGAGATACAGTCAATACGGCAAGTAGAATGGAATCGCATGGTATTGCAGGTAGTATCCAGGTTTGTGAAGCAAGTTATCAGTTTTTAAAGGATAATTACTTATTGGAAAAACGAGGTTTAATTCAGGTAAAAGGTAAAGGTGAAATGATGACTTATATACTCAAGGGAATTAATTTAAAAACTTAAGAAATCTATACTTTTTGACGGAGACTCGAAAATAAAACATATATAATTAGAGCGACAATTATCAGCTTATTCAACTTTGCTAAAACTCTGTTTTACTACTTTAGATAGATTCGCGGCAAGTAACTGCTTATGTGTGTATTTTTTCGATGCATAATAAATGTTAAGCGATGTCTACGACAAGACGCCTACACATTTTCTAGCTGATTTTGGGAATAATCCTTTAGCTAGCTGCATAAAAGGAGAAGCTAAATTGAAAGGAACACGTTCCCTTCTAGCGCCCTATGCTGTGGCACTATTGACTGTTGGTAGCGTATTGCTACTGACACTATTGCTACAGCCACTACTGAAATCAAGTATTTTCCTGCTGTTTTTTGCTGCCGTGGCGGTTAGTGCCTGGTATGGCGGCATGGAAGCAGGATTGCTGGCGACTGCTTTATCTACTTTAGCCGTCAGCTACTTTTTCTTAGAGCCAGTGTTTTCGCTCCTGGTTGCAAGTTTAGACAACATATTGCGATTAGGCTTGTTTGTGCTGGTGACAACAATTATTAACTTGCTGAACTCAGAGTTACGCACTGCCAAACAACATCTTCAAACGAGTTTGCAGAAGCTACAGGTGAGCGAGGCAAGGTTTAGAAGGTTGATAGAGTCCAACATTATTGGGGTAATTGTAGCCAATATGGATGGGGCGATCGCAGAGGCTAATGATGCTTTTTTACGAATGGTAGGTTATTCCCAGGAGGATTTGCAAGCAGGGCGAGTCCGATGGCGCGATATGATAACACCAGAATATATTGAAGCTAACAACCGTGCGATGCCTACGGCGGGCTACGCCTACGCAGAACTCACAACCAAAGGTGTATGTCAGCCCTTTGAGAACGAATATATCCGCAAAGATAACAGTCGCGTTCCTATCCTTTTAGGTTCTGCTTTGTCAGAAAATAATCCTAACGATATTGTCTCTTTTGTACTTGACTTAAGCAAACGCAAACAAGCAGAGCTTGCCCTTTCTAAAAGCGAAGAACGCTACCGCACTTTTTTAGAGCATAGTTCAGAAGGTATTTGGTGTATCGAACTGGAAGTACCAATTTCAGTAGATTGTCCAGAAGATGCACAAATTGAACATTTTTACCAATATGTTTATCTGGCAGAATGCAACAATGTTATGGCGCAGATGTATGGCTGTTCTCGTGCCGAAGAAATTATCGGCGTCAGACTAGGAGATTTTCTTGTTGCCTCCGATCCACATAATATTGCATACCTACGTAATTTTATCCGTTCTAACTACCGACTAATCGATGCTGAGTCCCACGAAATAGATAAGCAAGGTAATTCCAAATATTTTTTGAATAATCTGGTGGGAGTTGTCGAAAATGGCCTTTTAGTTAGAGCTTGGGGAACTCAACGCGACATCACAGAGCAGAAAAGGGCAGAAACAGCACTGCGTCAACGAGAAGATGAACTGCGCCTGATTACAAATGCGGTGCCCGTCCAGATTTCCTATGTCGATGGTGAGCAGCGTTATCGCTTTAATAACAAAGGATATGAACACTGGTTTGGGATTCCTGCTGCCGAAATTTCTGGTAAACACATTAGAGAAATTCTGGGAGAGTCGGTTTATCAGTCGATTCTTCCTTATGTAGAAGCAGTACTCTCAGGAGAGCAAGTAACTTACGAAACTCAATTACTTCATCAAGATGGCACAAACCATTACATGAATGTTACTTACATTCCCCAGTTTAGTGAGCAGGGAAAAGTTGCAGGATTTGTTGCCCTAATTACAGATATTACACTTCATAAGTTAGCAGAGCAAGAACGCGAATTACTCCTTGAGCGCGAACAAGCAGCACGCGCGGATGCAGAAGCAGCAAGCCGTATGAAGGATGAGTTTCTGGCCACACTCTCCCATGAACTCCGTACACCACTAAACGCTATCCTGGGCTGGGCACAGCTACTTAGAACTCGCAAGTTTGATGAGACTATGACTAGTCGGGCACTAGAGACAATTGAGCGGAACACTAAATCCCTGGCGCAACTGATTGAAGATGTTTTAGATGTGTCACGGATTATTAGAGGCACACTCAACCTAAGTATGAATCGGGTAAAACTTGCACCACTTGTAGAGGCGGCAATCGATACTGTGTACCCAGCAGCCCAGGCGAAAGAAATTAGTATTAACTGTAGATTTGACCCGGAAGTAGAGTTAGTTGTGGGTGATGCCAACCGCTTGCAACAGGTTGTGTGGAATTTGCTCTCCAATGCCGTCAAGTTTACACCCAAGGGCGGAAGAGTTGATGTGCAATTAGAGCGAATTGAATCTTACGTACAAATTCGGGTAAGTGATACGGGAGGGGGAATTGCTGCCGAATTCCTACCCCATGTATTTGAACGCTTTCGTCAAGCTGACAGTTCCACCACGCGATCGCATGGTGGATTAGGATTAGGGTTAGCGATCGTCCGTCACTTGGTAGAATTACACGGTGGCACTGTCTCAGCCGAAAGTCCAGGAATTGGACAGGGAGCGACATTCGTTATCAGTCTGCCAATGAAAGCTATTTAGGATGAAGGCAAGGGGGGACGGCGATAGCCGGGGGGTAAATTATATGCAGCTTCACAAAGAAACGGTATTACGCAGTCTTCATTTTTAATTTTTAATTCCGCCTTGCGGTACTAGGGTTTTGCCGTATCAACAGAACCAAGTTTTTAATTTTGAATAAAGTCGAGCTAAGAGGACTTTTCAAACATCCTCTTAGCGCAGAAAGTACAGCATCATTCCAAGCTTGTGGTTGTTATGCCTGCTAAATTTGTAACATATTTAACAGACAGAAACCTTTAAATTAATATTAATGGGATTTCAGTTATTGTTAATGATTAATTCTTTTTTAATGAAAGTGAATTAAAGAAAAAATTATCTTAGTATTGAAAAATAAATATTGATAAACAGGTGAAACTCGACAAGCATTATCACCTACATCATGCATGGGAAACAATAGAAAAACGCATAGCCGATGACTAACGTACTATGGCTACAAGGTGGTGCTTGTTCAGGCAACACTATGTCATTTCTCAACGCTGAAGAACCGACAGTCTGTGATTTGATTGCCGATTTTGGTATCAAGTTACTTTGGCATCCTTCCTTGGGAGTGGAACTAGGCAACAACTTACAAACACTGCTGCGGGATTGCATTTCTGGCACAATTCCCCTAGATATCTTGGTATTTGAAGGCAGTGTTGTCAACGCCCCCAACGGTACTGGCGAATGGAATCGTTTTGCCGATCGCGCCATGAAAGATTGGTTAGCAGACCTCACCAAAGTTGCTAAATTTATCGTTGCTGTGGGAGACTGTGCCACATGGGGAGGAATTCCTGCCATGTCACCCAACCCCAGCGAGTCGGAAGGTTTGCAATTTCTCAAGCGTCAAGAAGGTGGCTTTTTAGGGAAAGATTTTCTCTCGCAAGCCGGATTACCTGTAATTAATATACCTGGATGTCCCGCCCATCCCGACTGGATTACGCAGATATTAGTTGCGATCGCTACTGGACGCATAGCAGACATTGCTTTTGATGAACTAAATCGTCCCCAAACCTTCTTCAACACTTACACTCAAACAGGTTGTACCCGCAACGTCCACTTTGCCTATAAAGCATCAACCGCCGAATTTGGTCAGCGCAAAGGTTGTCTATTTTATGACTTGGGTTGTCGTGGGCCTATGACTCATTCTTCCTGCAACCGCATCTTGTGGAACCGCGTCTCTTCCAAAACTCGCGCCGGAATGCCATGTTTAGGTTGCACAGAACCAGAATTTCCCTTCTTTGACCTCAAACCGGGAACCGTATTTAAAACCCAAACAGTAATGGGAGTTCCCAAAGAATTACCGCCAGGGGTGAACAAAAAAGACTACGCCTTACTCACAATGGTTGCCAAAGACGCAGCACCACCTTGGGCTGAAGAAGACTTTTTTACAGTTTAGTCATTTGTCATTGGTCATTAGTCATTAGTCATTTGTCCTTTGTGATTTGACCAATGACTATAACCCAATACAGTTCAGAATGAGCAACAAAACACTTGTAGAGACGGCGATTTATCGCGTCTTCAAAACCCAAGCGTATTAGACTATAACCTTTCACACTCCCATCAACGATAAATCAAGGGTTTCGACCATTTTGCCGGAGAGGCGAGTGAATAATTACCAATGACAAATGACCAATGACAAATGACCAATGACAAATAACAAAGGACAAATGACAAATGACAATTCAATCATTAGACATTTCGCCCGTCGGTAGAGTTGAAGGCGATTTAGATGTCCGAGTTGATATTGAACATGGAAGAGTAGTCAACGCCTGGACACACGCTGAATTATTTCGCGGATTTGAAGTTATCCTACGCGGTAAAGACCCCCAAGCCGGATTAATTGTCACGCCTCGCATTTGCGGAATTTGCGGCGGTTCTCACCTGACATCTGCATCTTGGGCATTAGATACAGCTTGGGAAACAGAAGTTCCCCGCAATGCAATTTTGGCGAGAAATCTCGGTCAAATTGTCGAGACAATCCAAAGTATCCCCCGCTATTTTTATGGTTTGTTTGCCATTGATTTAACCAATAAAAAATACCGCAATAGTCGCTATTATGACGAAGCTGTGAGACGCTTTGCCGCTTTCACAGGCAAATCTTATGAACTAGGCATAACAATTTCCGCTAAACCCGTAGAAATTTATGCACTATTAGGCGGACAATGGCCTCATTCTAGTTATATGGTTCCTGGTGGCGTGATGTGCGCCCCAACTTTAACAGATATTACTCGTGCTTGGGCAATTCTCGAATACTTCCGCACTAATTGGTTAGAACCAGTGTGGTTAGGTTGTTCATTAGAACGCTACGAACAAATCCAAACTTATGATGACTTCAGAGATTGGTTAGATGAAGATCGAAATCATCGAGATTCTGACTTAGGTTTTTATTGGCGGATGGGTTTAGATATTGGTCTAGATAGATATGGTGCTGGTGTTGGTAAATATGTGACTTGGGGATATTTAGCCCATGAAGATAAATACCAAAAGCCGACTGTTGAAGGGCGAAATGCGGCGATGATTATGAAAAGTGGAGTGTACGATAGCTTTGCAGACACTCACGTTTTAATGGATCAGTCATTTACCCGCGAGAATACAACTCACTCTTGGTACGATGAAGGGACAGAAGATATTCACCCTAGCGATCGCACCACTAAACCCACTGCAATCAATACCAAAGACTTCGATAACGCCTACTCTTGGTCAAGTGCAGTCCTTCACAAAGACTTCGGACGCTTGGAAACTGGCCCTTTAGCGCGGCAATTAGTAGCTGGTGGTCAACATGGTGAATCTTGGCAACACTACGACGGCTTTATCCTCGATGTCTATAAACGGATGGGTGGTGCTAGTATTCATGTGCGTCAGCTAGCACGACTTCACGAAATTGTCAAGTTATATCGTCAAGCTGAACACTGCTTGCGCGAATTCAAATTAAACGACCCTTGGTATATCAAACCCAAAGAAAAAGATGGACGCGGTTGGGGTGCAACGGAAGCAGCGCGGGGTTCCTTATCTCACTGGGTGGAAATAGAGGGCGGTAAGATTAAGAACTACCAAGTTATTGCCCCAGGTACTTGGAATATCGGCCCTCGTGACGGTGAAGGAATCCGAGGCCCCATTGAAGAAGCGTTAATTGGGACACCCATTTACGATTCTAGCGATCCGGTGGAAGTTGGGCATGTGGCGCGATCGTTTGATTCATGTTTGGTGTGTACAGTTCACGCCCATGATGCTAAGACTGGTGAAGAACTAGCGCGTTTTCGGACTGCTTAAGTTTAAACGCAAAGTGGCGCGAAGGTAAGCGCGGAGGTACGCAGAGAATTTTCTATCGTACCTCTATCTTACTTTTAAATAGTAGTATTTACTCAATGGTTGTTAACTCTTCTTCAAAATCATCAACTAAATTAGATTGTCCTTTTTTGTCTATTTCCTGCTTAATGATTCTTTTGGAAATTTCTCGACTAACAACTTTTGCTCTTTCAGATAAAAACTGCTCATAATCATCGTTCCAAATTCCAAAAGTATCTAAATTCTCAATTAAATGAGTTTTCATAGTAGTCTCCAAGTCATGATTTATTGCTTGGAATTTAGCCATATACTTAGAAGGGGCTTGTGCTTTAATTTCTCTTTTATTTAAAAAGTCGTCTACTATGGTGATGTTGAGGATATGGTTGATGTACCAATCAAAATAATCCTGTTTTTTTAAGTGTGCTTTGGGAAAAAAGTGATGATAGTTTTTGCTATTTGCTTGTTTTAGCCAATAGTTACTGACATTGACGATTGAATTATCATTAAATGACTTTGGTTGATGATATACATATATACACAATATCGCTTTAACATAACTTCTAGATGTACTAAACCAACCATTATCCTTAATAAATTCTGGAGAAGTATCAATTGACCAATCATAGGTAGGTAAATCTCCAGCAAGAATTTCATCTATTCTTTTTATATCTTGTGCTAATTTACTTTCTACAGAAGAAGAATAACGTCCAGATAAAGAACATCTCCAGAAAAAATCCTCTAGATATCTTTGTTTATCATCAGTTGGTTTATCTTTGTGGTGAAAGAAGAAATATGAAAAGGGAATGATTAATGCATTATATGGAAGTAAATGAGAAACTGGGATACGATAAAAATTTCTGAAATACTCTACACTGCGTTCAATAGAATCTATTGCCTTATCCCAAATATCAATAAAACTATTCTTATCAAGTTTTAATATGACTTGTCTTTTACACTCCTTGGAGAGAATGATTGAGACAACTTGCAATACAGTAGCATCAGATATAGTCTCATAATTAAGAGGCTTAAGATTTTCTATCAACTCTTGAAATTTTTCTGTTAAATCAAAATTTTTCTCATAGTCAAATGTTTTAGCAGCCATAATCTCAAATAAAGACAAAGCTTGACCACTAACGTTAATTCTTGTAAAAATCTCTGTAGCTATTTCTATCGGTGCATCCTTGACCTGAATTATTGAATACTGATAACTTTCAATCCTGTTTTTATAATTTTTCAGTTTTTCATGATACTTATCAGGGTATGATGCTAGAAGCATAAAATCCCCTTTAAGTAAATTGAGAATACTCATTAGACTTTTTTCATCTTTACTCGCAATATCAGTAATGACGATTTGCTCAGAGTCTTGAGCTTCTAAATCGATGAATATTTGTGAGAAATTATCTTCTCTTCCGTCTTCTCTGGTTAAAATAACCCCTTGCAGACTAGCAAATAAGCTAGTTAATCGCTGCTGTCCATCTAAAACGTAATCAACAAACTCACCTGGCTTTGGTTCTGGTAAATCTAGCTTACCAATGTTTTTCACTGAGCGAAGACGTTCATTAGTGCGCCAAAAAATGAATGTGCCAATGGGATAACCTTTGATAATGCTGTCAATAAGAGCAGCAGATTTCTGCATTGTCCAAACGAATTCTCTTTGAAATTGGGGAATTTTAATTTGACCATTTTCAATTTCTCCTACCAAAGTTGAAAATGTTTTGGTATGAGGTTCTGGTAGTTTCATATCGCACTCCTAGACAAATTTTTTATTTTGGCCGCTTCATCATAGCCTTCGCAATCAACTATGTCAGCAAGGTGAAGCAAAAAACTAGTATCTAATTGTTTGATCGGTTGTACGTATAAACCAAATGTTGACGAAAAGCGATCGCTCTTGCACCACTACGACAAAAACACTAAACTTAGTTTACAGACTTAGTTTAATCTTATGGAAACTGTAAATATTCATCAAGCTAAAACGAATCTCTCAAAGCTTTTGTCGCGCGTAGAACTTGGAGAAGAAATCATTATTTCCAACCGAGGCATTCCGATCGCCAAGTTGGTTCCGTTTCGCACCTCATCAAATCGACTCAATAGTTTAGGGCAAGATAAAGGGCGTTTTGTTGTGCCAAATGATTTCAATGCGCCTTTACCAGAAGAAATTTTGGTAGCATTTGAGGGTGGTGAGTAGTGAAACTTTTGCTAGATACGCAGTGCTGGTTATGGTGGTTTACCCAACCAGAGCTTTTGAATGAAGCAGCAATCGCCCATATTGCCGATGAAAGAAATGAATTGTGGCTCTCAGTTGCCAGTATTTGGGAAATGGGGATCAAAGTTGCGATCGGCAAGTTACCACTGGCAGATCCCCTAGACAGTTATATTTCTAGTCGGATGACGGTGTTGGCAATGCGATCGCTAGAGATTACAGCTGCTCATGCTTTACAAGCGGCTGCATTGCCTTTACATCACCGAGATCCTTTTGACAGAATGTTGATTGCACAGGCTCAGATAGGAAATATGACGCTTGTGAGTGCCGATTCAATGTTTAATCAGTACGACATTTCCCTACTTTGGGCAGCCAAATCGTGAGATTTTAACATTTGATTTTTGCTTAAGTGTTAAACCTCATCACCACTCCAGCATTTCTTCAATCGTCAAACCAATATCACTCGCAATCTGTCGTAGCAACCTTGGTGAAATGTCACGCCCTTTGTGGAATGGGACTGTTGTTCCTCGTCCATCTCCGTGTCGAAACTGTTTGTGTGAGCCTTTCTGACGCACCTCCACAAACCCAAGCTTCTCCAATATTCGTACAACTTATTGGGGTTTCAGAATAGGAATATTACTCATGGTCTACTGAACCACAATCTGTTGTATACCTACAAACTCTGTCTCGAATACCAGATCCTCGTCCTCTAGAAGCATCTCAATAACTTCAGGCAAATTTTCCTGCAATTCATCCAAGGTTTCACCTTGAGAATGCGCTCCAGAAAAGCCAGGGACATAGCCAACATAGAACTTAGTATCAGGATCTCTTTCAGCGATCGCAGTAAAAGTTTTCATATCACAATCGTCGTAGACATCGCCTCACAGATTATATTTATTACTCAGATTTTGGTTCAATCTCAAATTCAAGTTTGGAACGGTAGAAACACACATCAAACTCTAGGAAAAAGTTTGTCTGTCCAAGAATCAAGGGTACATTCGCTCTTTTCACCCAAGCAAATGCCAGTTGAACTGGCGCAAAGTTACCGATCTCAACGTTTGCAAAGAATGGCATTGCTGGCATATTGCTCAGGTTGCCTGCTAATTGAATAATCGCCCTATTATCATCCCAAACCCCACCTAACTCAATACCAGTTTCATAGGGTAGAACATTTACAGTCGCACCACTGTCCACCAGTCCAAGAGCTTCAACCGCTCTATCACCTAGACAAAGACGCAGTGAAATCCGTGGCAAACTGTCAAACTCATTTTGGGAAGGGTCAGTGGTCGAGTATTTGAATCGCATGTGGTCAGACCTAATCTTCCTGTTTCAAGGCTTGCATGAGAATTTCACCTGCACCAAACGAATTGTAGGGTGTAGGCAAATCATAGGTTTTAAATGGTTCGAGAGGTGAAATATCTTTGTTGGTATCCAATTCTTCCGCCAAAATGCGGATTAGCTTAATTTTTTCTGATATAGAGAGTTTCCTGACAGCAGGAAGTAGCTCAGTGAGTGTCATGTTTCGCGCTCCATTTCTCCAACTAGGGTTACTTACAGCTTACTGGATTAACCATCTACCTAAGCGATTGCCCAAAAGATAAATTTGGGGAAAATGAGGGATAAATAACCTATTCCCAATGCCCTATTCCCAATGCCTTATATTCAAAACTCGTAGCGTAACACACTAAAACTTATAGAAACAGTGCGTTAGGCTTGCCTTAATGCATTTGCATAAAACAGCAATTTACACGGTAAGCTTGTGTCTGATTTAGCGCTACATAATTATCTCCCTCGCGTTCCCGATGCAGCATTGCAAGAATACATAGAATGGTGTGTTTTAGAGCAAGCTCAAGCCGCAGAATGTAACTTTACTCCTGATAGAAGTAAGTTAGATAATTTGCCACCAGAAGACTATGTTCCTAAACTTGTCGAGCAGTTTATGAAAGTAAAACCAGACCCAATTAAAGCCGGTTTGGTAGCTGCGATCGCAGGTAAGGAAGCTGACAAACATAATTTATCAGGTTTAGCGATCGCTGCCGATTTTGTATCTCTTTATGTTAAGTATTTAATTCCTAAAGAGGGAAGTACTAAAGAACAGGCTGAAGAGATATTAACTCAAGCATCACAACATCAGTATGAAAAACTAACTGAAGTTGCCAAGAAACATGGTGTAGAGTTCTAGTTTTCTACTGATCAATTATTTTTCAGAGGCTTTGTCTATATTATTTAGTCAGAGCCTCTGATGTAAATGCGTATTTTGCAAATTACGGCAACAACTCAAAGTAATTACAGTGTCTCGGACGAACAAAACCAAAATTACGATGCTAAATATCTAAAAATTTGGCAAATTTATCAAAACATTGTTTATTGCAATATCATATTTAACGGAATTTTAACTTTATTACCAAGTATCTTAATCGCTTTTTCTAAAGCATTCATTAAAATATCTAAAGATTTGACAAAATTATCAAAATATTTTTTATTGTCTTGAGAAGCTAAATCAAATAGATTGTAGATGCAAGTAGCATAGATTACAAACTAAAAACTAATAACTGTTTGGCTAAAAAAACAAGAAATTCATGAAGCGGACTTAATTTTGTCTGTTCAAATAGCTATAGGAATCCCATACTTTTTTGAAAAGCCAATCTGCTTTAAAGCTTGCCGGATAAAGTTTTAATTCTTACAATACCTCGCAAGACTCAAGTTGGATTCCTATATGCGAGCAAGATTTTCATGCTAAAAATAGGAGGATTAGTTCTAATGACAGATTTGATTAATAGTGATAGCGGGAACTCTTCTACTGGTGGGAACAATCTGTTGATAAATTCACCCTTCGGTAGTCTGAGTGAAGTTCTGAGTGATGAAGACCTCTCCAACATATTTAGCGGTCTTGGTAATGGACAAGGTAGCGATAGTCCATTCGGTGGTAGTGGCAATAATGGAACTGATTTCCCCTATGGTGGTAATCCTTTTGCTGATGACAACTTCTGGAATATCTTTGCAGGCGGTGTAAATCCATCGGCAGGTGGCGGTCGTGACCCTTTGACTGGTACTGGCAACCAAATCAGCACAACTGAAATACCAGACGGGTTTGGTTTGAGAGTTACTATTAACGACCAGATTAATTCAAGGCTTAACGAGGAACTGGGTGATAACGTAATCCCCTCACTTGCAGGTGGTTCAAATCCATTCGCGGGTGGTCAAAATCCATTCGCTGGTGGTCAAAATCCATTCGCGGGTGGTTCAAATCCATTTGCTGGTGGTTCAAATCCATTTGCTGGTGGTTCAAATCCATTCGCTGGTGGTTCAAATCCATTCGCAGGTGGTTCAAATCCATTCGCAGGTGGTTCAAATCCATTTGCAGGTGGTCAAAATCCATTTGCTGGTGGTTCAAATCCATTCGCAGGTGGTCAAAATCCATTTGCTGGTGGTTCAAATCCATTTGCTGGTGGTTCAAATCCATTCGCTGGTGGTTCAAATCCATTTGCTTAGTACCGATAGTAATTAGAGTCTTTGGGTAAATCGGTAAACAAACACAGGCAAAGAATAATTATTTTTTCAGTACATACTATGCAATTGAGCTATATTATGCACTGAAACTTTTTACTAATAAGACCAATTCAATTAATGATTGCAACACATCCTTGGGTAAAGACGCGATGAATCGCGTCTCTACAAATGATATATTTGTCGCATTCTTTTTTCAAATTGGTATTACGAATTACGCCGCGCTGTACTAGATTGATGGAAGAGGGTTATAGCGTTTCCTAAGCAACTGAGGAACACCCAAATCTTTGTTACCAAGCTTAGTAAGCTACGGTGTACATACAACTTCCAAGTCTCATTTTTAAGGGGAATTTAGGAGGATATACAATGATTTTGGTTTTGTACAAAGATGTGTGTACACCGTAGCTTTTTAACGAACCGGATTGAGGAAGATGGTTAACCCAACGCGGACTTTAAATCACTTTCCGCTTGTCCCAACGCATCTGGTAATTTACTCGCATCGCGTCCGCCGGCTTGGGCTAAGTTCGGTCTTCCGCCGCCGCCGCCGCCGCAGATTTTAGCGATCGCACCTACAAATTTACCAGCTTGCAAACCTTTTTTGTTCACTTCTGAACTAAAAGCTGCAACTATACTAACTTTCCCCTCTTCGGGAACTGAACCCAGTACCACTGCACCGTTACCGATTTTTTGCAGTAAGCGTTCGGCTGCGGTTTTCAATGATTCTGGATCAACATCTTCTAATTGGGCGACAATAATTTTATGTTCGCCTACGGTTTGGGCTGTTTGTAGCAAGCTGTCAGATTTTGCGATCGCTAATTGTACCTTCAAGGTTTCTAATTCTTTCTGGCTATTTCTCAATTCGCTTTGCAGACTTGTGATTCTGTCTGGTAATTCTTCGGGTTTAACTTTAAAGCGATCGCTTAAATCTTTAACTACTTTATCCCGCAGGTTGAGATAATCTAATATTGCTGGCCCCGAAACAGCTTCAATCCGCCTTACCCCAGAAGCTACACCAGCTTCCGAGATAATCTTAAACACGCCAATTTCAGCAGTGTTACTAACATGAGTTCCACCGCATAGTTCCATTGATACGCTAGGAAAGTCAATCACGCGCACTTCGTCGCCGTATTTTTCCCCGAACATGGCAACAGCACCCCTAGCTTTTGCCTCTGCCAAAGGTAATACTTCCACTTTTGCAGTATATGCTTGGGCAATCCAACTGTTCACCTGTTCCTCAACTCGTTGGACTTCCTCTGCTGTCAATGCGCGGGGACAGTTGAAGTCAAAGCGCAATCTGTCAAAGGAAACTAGGGAACCTGCTTGAGAGATGCCCTCATCAACAATTTTCTTCAATGCCGCTTGCAACAGGTGCGTTGCGGTATGGTTAGCTTGGGCGCGACGGCGACAAGCCGGATCAATTTGGGCTGTAACATTATCGCCTACGCGCAGTGTACCGCGTTCGATGCGTCCGAAATGAACAAAGAAATCAGATTCTTTTTTCACATCTTCTACCCGAACTACAATACCATCACCAGAGATATAACCGCGATCGCCAATTTGTCCCCCAGATTCAGCATAAAATGGCGTTTTATCAAGGACAATTTGCACTTCTGTTCCCGCTTCTACTTCCTCTTGGCAAACACCTTCTACCAAAATCGCTTCGACTTTTGCCGTCGCCGTCGGTTGGGTGTAGCCAATAAATTCGGTGACTTGGATGTGTTCTGCTAATTTATCGAGGGAACCTTGCACAGTTAAATCGATGGTTTCATGTGCGCCTCTACTGTCTTCTTGTTGGATTTCCATTGCTTTCTGAAATCCTTCAACATCAACTGTTAGGCTGTTTTCCTCAGCAATTTCTTGAGTAAGTTCAAAGGGGAAACCGTGGGTATCGTAAAGAGTAAATACACTTTCACCGCTAATTTTAGTTTCCCCTCGCTGTTTTACCTCTTGGATAATTTCTTCTAGCAGTTTTTCGCCTCTATCCAAAGTTCTGAGAAAATTGGATTCTTCCCGTTGCAACTCAGCTTTAATTGCTGCTTCCCGTTGGCGTACATTAGGGTAAGCTGATTCGGAAAGTGCGATCGCAGTTTCAGCAACTTGGGTAGTAAATTCGCCAGAAATCCCAATTAATCGCCCATGACGCACCACCCGCCGAATTAATCGCCGCAGCACATAACCCCGTCCCACGTTGGAGGCGCGGATTTCATCAGCAATCATGTGGACAACAGAACGAACATGATCACCAATAACTTTTAGAGAGATTTTGGTTTTCTCATCACTGCTGTGGTAATCAATGCCAGCAATTTGGGCGGCTGTTTGGATAATTGGGAAAATTAGGTCAGTTTCGTAATTATTGGGTACTTTTTGGAGGATTTGCGCCATTCTCTCCAAACCCATGCCGGTGTCGATATTCTTGTTTTGCAGCGGCGTTAAATTGCCTGATACATCCCGGTTATATTGCATGAAGACGAGGTTGTAAAACTCGATGAACCGGGAATCGTCTTCTAAATCGATATTTTCGTCGCCGCGTTCTGGGTGAAAGTCATAATAAATTTCCGAACAAGGGCCGCAAGGGCCAGTGGGGCCAGATACCCAAAAGTTATCATCTTCGCCCAAGCGTTTAATTCTCGCTACCGGCACACCGATTTGATCGCGCCAGATTCCAAAGGCTTCATCATCATCTTCAAAAACACTGACAACCAGATTTTGGGGGGAAAAGCCAAAGACTTGTGTAGAGATTTCCCAACCCCAAGCGATCGCTTGTTCTTTAAAATAATCACCAAAGCTGAAATTACCCAGCATCTCAAAAAAGGTGTGATGCCGTTTGGTACGTCCAACATTTTCGATGTCGTTGGTACGGATACACTTTTGTGAAGTTGTAGCCCGCTTAAATTCTGGTGTGCGCTGCCCTAAGAATATCGGCTTAAATGGTAGCATCCCCGCGATCGTCAGCAGCACGGTTGGGTCTTCTGGCACGAGGGAGGCACTTGGGAGAATTTGGTGTTCCCGTTTGGCAAAGAAGTCGAGAAATATGTTGCGAATTTCGTTACCGCTTAGGTACTGGGGATTTGAAGACATAGGTGTTTTTAACTTTAGACTTGGGCGTGGCGGCACTAAATAAGTGTATTTTCATAAATAACTTTATATATTCTTGCATTTTGTTTCATATTACTGCCAGCAAATTGTGCCAGTCGGTGAGCAAGATGCAGTGATTAGGACGCTTTTATACCATTATCTGACTCTGGCGGGATGCACAATCTGGCTTCGATTGTTAAGATTAATCCTTAAGAAATAATTTAAAAAACCCATACTGAGGTAACAAATGGCACTAAAACTGAAAGTATCAAATATTGCTTGTGAGGGATGTGCAAATACAATTACTGAGTCTATCCACGTTATGGAACCTGATGCCAAGGTGGATATTGATGTTAACGCTAAAACTGTAATAGTGGAATCCGCAGCTTCTGAGGAGTCAATCAAACAGGTAATTGTTGCTGCTGGTTACACTGTTGAAGGTTACTGATCGCTTCTAACTTGTCACAGAAGTTTAGATTTTAATATCTCAGACGACGCTAACAAAATTTTTTATATTTTTTCTGCCCTTCTACGGGCGGAATCTAACTAATTTACCCACATTAGGGGCAGGTTTTGACATCAAGTTTTTTATTTAGCTTTTTTTTTGGATTTATGCTGTTGCAGCAAACAAAAAAGATGTGAATTAACTAAATAAACAAACAGTTATAAAGCGTAGGCAGAAACATTTTCTTTCTCCTGCGAAAACGTTGTTAAGCAAAGATTCATAACTCACTTAAATTATGAATCTTTAACCCTTTAATTTTGCTTTGCAAACGTAGGGCATATTAGTTAAAAAAAGCTACTAACCATAGTAGAAAGGAGTTTTGCTGTCTATTTAATTGGCATTGTTTTTTGAAACTTAACTCCTATCTTAATACTTGATAAAAGCCTGATTAGCAAATGAAAAGGCTGAGGTGTTCTATGGGAAATAACATTTTTAATTCAACGATACAATTTGGGTTTTTATAATTGGATGAAAAAACTTTATATTTTCTTTATTTTTCTACTTGAAAAGAAATTTAACTGACTAATATGACGGTTATTACAAGCTATTTTTTTGGTAATTTTCTCAGGGAAATAGCACTTAAGAAACTACAGCAATCATTTTTATACATCCATATAATATTCAGTATTTTTACTGTTTGAAAAACAAAGTGTAAAGAAGACATTAGTTGTCAGAAGGAGATACTTCAGAAATTGTAGTAGTAAATTTCAAGCCCAAAAAGGAGATTAAACTTGGAAAAATAGTGTAAGTTTGGTGGTTTTAAAAATATATATCAAAAAATTAACTCAGCCTAAAACATCATATTTAGTATTAGGCAAAAGCATTAAGCTACTCAATCTAATTCTTTAAAATTTAAATAGGATAAAAAATAAAGCAATGAATATTTCTATTCTGATCTTTGGAAAAAATTACTTTATCGCCACACTTCCAGATCAGATCCGTTATGCGACCGCTTTTAGTGTAGAAGTTATGGACAATTTGAATCAGGCAGTATCGCGGATTCAAACAACGCCCCCCGATATAATACTTGTACAGGCTAGCCTAGATGGCAGCATGGAACTGTGCACTTGGTTGAAAGACCAGACAAAACTATCGTGGATATACTGTATTCTCTTCGAGGATCGTTCCCAACAGCTAGCTGATAGAAATAAGGGTTGGCATAGAGAATTAGAGATGAGTGCTGCGGCCCTAAAGCAAGGAGCAGATGCTTATATTTGGCATCTTATTGAAGAAAAAACAGACCATAGTTTGGCAGAATTGAATGCTAATCATGGCTTAATATTTGCTCAATTGACTGTTGGCTTGCGGAAAGCACAAAAATACCGAGATTTGATTCGGGCAAATGATATGTTATCTGCGATCGCCTTAGCCGATTCCTTAACAGAATTAAATAATCGTCGTGCTTTAGAATGGGACTTGCCCAGGCAAATTCAAAGAGCTAGGACTCAAAAAACTTCTCTGAGTTTGATTATTCTGGATGTAGATCATTTTAAGAAAGTTAACGATACTCACGGGCATTTAGCAGGCGATCGCATTTTGCAAATACTATGTCAGCGTTTGCGCCACAATCTGCGCTGTCAAGACACAGCATTCCGCTATGG
The DNA here is from genome assembly GCF_014023275.1 of Nostoc edaphicum CCNP1411. Classification (NCBI taxonomy): domain Bacteria; kingdom Bacillati; phylum Cyanobacteriota; class Cyanophyceae; order Nostocales; family Nostocaceae; genus Nostoc; species Nostoc edaphicum. Next base: position 1,143,772 of record NZ_CP054698.1, on the reverse strand, counting down.
TGGCGAAGAATTTGTAATTCTTCTGGCTAACACTAGTGATGACGAAGCACTATTAGTCGCCCGTCGTCTCAATCGCGTAGTCAGCGACGAACCATTTGCACTCAACAATAAACTGGCAATTAATATCACCATTAGTCTGGGTACAGCTTCTCTGCGATCTGAGGATGATGAGCAAGGAGAAAGTCTGCTGTACCGTGCCGATCAATGTCTCTTACAGGCTAAAACTTCTGGGCGTAATCGGGTGATTGACTCGAACTACTTATCTCACGCCTCACATTTGAAAGCTGTTTCTTCGTGAAAATGGGGAGCATCCAATTAGATATTGAGTCATGAAAGGCTCAGATTCCCAACTTCTCTAAACAAGTTAGGAATCTTGTTTATGCGATCGCCTGAATTAAACGCGATCGCATTGCTTTTTTGAGAGTCTGTTCTGGTAAGTTTGAAAAATACATAGTGGTGAATCATACCCGTACAGACCAGGAAATCCGCTTATCCCATCCCCAGAAATTGTTTGCTCAAGAACATTCATCCTGTTAGCGGATAGCTAAGGTTTAGCCCATTCTGACTCCTGAATTCTGTTCGATAAATACCTATAAACCTAATCGCTGCCTAAAATACTGTACTTCTTAATACATTTTTAGGAATTTTTTTGACGAATATTACATAAGTAAAACAAAAAATTGCTATTGATCGCTGGATGCTCACGCTTCACCAGTACATGTCTAGAAGCGACATCAAAAGGGCAACCTACGGCATGGTGTTGGTGTGGGTAGCTTGATTTTCTGTTGCTTGTCCGTAAATCTTGACCATTTTCAAAAATCTATGCAAATCTTATAGTTAAACTACTATTAATCTATTGATTTACCGTAGTATATAAATAAATTATCAACCTAGAAGGATTAAAAGTCGCCCAAACCTTGAAATATTTACCCAAATCAGAGTTGGAAATGGAGATTCATTGATGCAAGGGCAAGAATTGCTGCAAAGTTTATGGTTGGCTACTGGTGATACTTTTTACATTGAGAGTATTGAACCAGAATTCGTCAACTCTTGAATCTTCTATTTTCTCTCTGCGTCTGGAGCGCTTCGTTTAAATTTAACCAAGAATATTGCTTATGAACATACAACATCGAAAAATTAACCGCCGATTTTTCCTTACAGCTTTAGGCTCATTTAGCACCTCCATATTCTTTGCTAGCTGTAGTCAACAAAAAGCTCAAGTAACTTCAAATACAGCCCAAGCAACTGCACAAAAAGAAGTTATTCAAGTCGGAGTGACGGGAATCATATCTGAAGATATTCTGAAGTTTGTAAATACTAAACTAGCACCTCAGGAAGGATTAGAAGTAAAAGTTGTTACCTTTAATGACTGGATACAACCAAATACAGCTTTAAAAGACAATCTAATCGATGCCAACTTTTTTCAACATCGACCTTTCATGAATAATGCTGTCAAAGAACTCAAAATCAATTTAGTTCCATTAAATCTAGTTTCATTAAGCACACTTGGACTTTTCTCAAAAAATCTCAAATCTGTGAATGAGGTTCCCCAAAATGCCACCGTCACAATTGCCAATGACGTGATTAATAATGATCGAGGATTAAGATTACTGGCAAGCAATGGCTTAATTAAACTCAAGGAAAATACCAAGGAATTTGTCACCCAAAGAGACATAGCCGATAATCCTAAAAACTTACAAATCAAGGAAGTAGAAGGAGTCCAAGTAGTTCGAGCTATTAATGATGTAGATTTCATTGTTTCTTCGGCTCAAACTGTTGCTCTAGCAGGAATAACACCCCAATCTATGGGACAGGAAACAGCTAAAGATACAAAGTATGCCCTGGCATTAGTCACATTACAGGGTCGAGAAAAGGAATCCAAAATTCAGAAGCTAAACAAGCTGCTAAATGACCCACAGGTGAGAGATTTTATTAATAAGCAATACCAGGGTCGAATAGTACCTGTATTTTAAATACTACGAAAGCATGAAGGATGACAATTTTGTTACTTCGTCTTTCAGAAAGTAGGAGTTACTAAACTTAAATCATGACATTACTGGAGAATAAAGCAATGTTTTTTGGACAAGTTGAAAAAGAATTATTTTGTGGAGAAATGTGGTCAATTTGGCAGACAACTAAATTACCAGACCATTTACAGTTATTAGTAGATCAAGAACTAGGAAAACGCGATATTTGGGAATCACAGACTCAACAGCCTCATGTTCAGCCTATTCATCCAAGTCTTGATCGAGATTCAAGTACGCCACAGCGTCAATAAACTTCAACAAGTATTTAAGCTACTATTCTATATTTTGGTGCATCATAATGAGTTCTGCTGTTTAACTGGTAGTAATGGCGGGAGGAACACTGCTGTGAGACTGGGTACTGGGAAATTGTTCCAAAATTTGGGAGGAGTCAAAGTCCCTTACATGAATGGCACTAAGAAAAGCCCAAAGACTTATTGTATCCTCGTTCCCAGCCTAGAGGCTGGGAACGAGTTCCGAGAGGCTCTGCCTCTTATCAAGAAAGAGGAGGCGGAGCCTCCGAGAATGATTTCCCAGCCTCCAGGCTGGGAACCAGTTAGGGCAAGGGCTGTATCTTAACTTAGTGCCATTCGTCTCTTACATAATTTTTACGAGTGTAAACCTAATCCCCAGTCCCTAATCCCTAATCCCTAATCCCCAATCCCCAATTTCTTTTACCTAGCAAGAGAAGGAATCAATATCAATGGCACATCTGTTTGAACCATTCAAGATTCGTGAAGTTACCTTTCGCAACCGCATCGCCGTTTCACCCATGTGTCAATATTCCAGTACAAATGGATATGCTAATGATTGGCACGTTATTCATCTGGCTTCTCGCGCAGTTGGCGGTGCAGGTATAGTGATCACAGAGGCAGCAGCGGTGGAGCCGCGTGGACGCATTAGCCCGCAAGATTTGGGAATCTGGTCAGATGCACATATAGAAACTTTAGCTAAAGCTGTAGCATTGATTCATAACTTTGGCGCTGTTGCAGGTATTCAACTTGCTCATGCAGGCAGAAAAGCCAGTACTGCCAAACCGAGTAAGGGAGGAAAAGCACTAGATGAATCTCAGGAAGGTTGGCGTCCCTTGATTTCGAGTAGTGCGATCGCCTTTAGCGAAGATAGCCCAGTTCCAGAAGCCCTCAGTCTTGAGGGAATTCAACAAGTTATTGATGCCTTTGTCGAAGCTGCCAAACGTTCTTTGCAAGCCGGTTTCAAGGTAGTTGAAATCCATGCTGCCCACGGTTACTTACTGCACCAGTTTCTCTCACCTCTTTCTAACCACCGTCAAGATGATTATGGTGGTAGCTTTGAAAACCGGACTCGTATTCTCAGAGAAGTAGTTCAAGCAGTCCGAGAGGTTTGGCCCCAAACACATCCCCTTTGGGTACGCATCTCCGCCACCGATTGGGCAGACAATGGCTGGGACATTGAGCAAAGTATTGCTTTAAGCGACAAACTCAAGTCTTTAGGAGTTGATCTCATCGATACTTCATCGGGCGGTATTATACCTGGCATTAATATACCAATTAAACCTGGTTATCAAACTGAGTTTGCCGAACGCATCCGTCGCGAAGCCGATATTCATACAGGAGCCGTGGGCTTAATTACATCTCCTGAACAAGCTGACGAGATTATTCGTACAGAAGTAGCTGACATAGTGCTGTTGGGACGGGAACTACTCCGCAATCCTTACTGGCCACATCTGGCAGCCAAACAACTGGGACACGATAAACTCTGGCCTGTTCAATACGACCGAGCTTGGCTGTAATTTCACCTGTGCTTAATTGAGCATCAATAACCTCAAACCCTTGCTGCTTCCCATTAGGAGCGCAAAATGACACGCGGTAGGAGCAATTCATGGATCATTAGTGTCAACTTAAGCTAAAACCCTTTTCAAATCTCGTTTCTAGCCTCTGGCTGGAAATGCTGCTCCTGGCGGCTCTGCCGCCAATAAGGGAGGCGGAGCCTCAACGACGAGCATTCTCAGTCGGAGACTGGGAACGAGGTAAGCTAAAAGCTAGTTCTAGGCTGGCTTTTACGCTAAGTTGACACCAATGTTCATGGATTGCCCCTACTGTAAAATCAGAGTTTCGGCTATTGTTTGCGTAAGTCCTAACAATAATTGTGGGTATTTGACCAGACATGGTATGATACGTATTCTATTTATAGTGCGGCCATTTTTTTGTATTAATAGTAAGCATGCAAACTTTCTGTGTTACTAATATTAAGTCTTGCTAATACTCTCTCAGGGCTGGTGATATTCAAGTCTGCTAAAACTTAATCAAAAAAATTAGCAGAGACATCGCATTACAACATCTCTAGTACAGCACGGCGGAAATAAACCACCCATTCCCAATCAATAAAACCCTTACGCTGTCTTCATTTTTAATTTTTAATTTTTAATTCCGCCTTGCGGTACTAGTGGCTCTGTCCCTTGAAACTGAGCAATTTATCGCTCACAACGAACCACTAGTTCATATTTTCAAGTGAAGTCTATTTTGACAAATCAGGGCTGCAACAATTTTAAAATAGGGAAACGCTCATGCTACCAACTAATAGAGAAAACTTCCAAAAAAACAAACTAAAATTTGTTTCTTTTGAACTTCCACCTGCGCTTAAATCCGTAAATTTTTCTTGTTTCGTTATCGGACAAAGCTTATCTTTTTTTGGGTCTTGGATGACTCAAATTGCTTTAGTATGGCTAGTTTATCAATTAACTAATTCGGCTGTCTTAGTTGGTGTAGCTGGATTTACAAATCAAGCTATGGGTTTGATTATTACTCCTTTAGTAGGAGTATTGCTGGATCGCTGGAATCTCCGATATGTCCTCTTAACTACTCAGCTAGTATCTATCCTGCTATCTTCTACACTAACTTTTCTAACTATTAGTGGTAACATTAATGTTGTATGGATTCTTGTCATCGGTACGCTTCAAGGAACGGTAAAGGCTTTCGATTTGCCAGCACGTCAGGTAATTATTCCCAGGCTTTTGGATAAGAAATCAGATACTTATAGTGCGATGGCTTCTCATTCATTCTTGATTAATACAGCGAAGTTCGTTAGTCCCATGATTGGGGGTTTACTGATTGCTAGGTCTGGTGCAGCCTCCTGTTTTTTAGTAGATAGTATTAGTTATCTACCATTTTTATCTGCAATTTTAACTATCAAAATAAACCCAGTTATAAATAATTCATCGGCTCAAAAAACTCAAATTTGGAATAACCTCAAAGAGGGGTTCGTTTACGCATACAAATTTTTGCCAATTAAATATTTATTACTATTGCAAATTATTATCTGTTTTATGGGGATGACTCATGTTAATTTGGTGCCGATTTTTGCTCAAGAAGTTCTGAATGGGAACGCTGAAACTATGGGCTTCTTGATGACCTCTTCGGCATTTGGTTCCATAGTTTCAGGTATTTATCTTATTTCCAGAAAAAATGTCATCGGACTCGGAAAGATTATAGCAAGCTCTGCCGCAATTTTAGGTTTAGGTTTAATAGTTTTTTCCCGGTCAACCAATTTAGAAATTTGTCTAATATTCATGTTTATCATCGGCATGAATAATACTCTAACTCTGGCTTCAATTAGTAACTTTATGCAATCCATTCTTCTTGAGGAAGATAAAAGAGGTAGAGTAACTAGTATATTTACAACTGGTTTTTTAGGAATACTACCTTTTGGCAATTTATTTTTTGGAGCATTGGCAGGTTACTTTGGCGTTACCAATGCTTTATTCTTTGGCGGTATTTGTTGCATTTTAGGAGCATATTTCTTTAGTAGACAACTACCCCAAATAAGAAAAATAGTACATCCAATTTACGCACAGTTGGGCTTACTTCCACAATCAAATAAAGCCTAAGTACCGCAAGGCGGAATTAAAAATTAAAAATTAAAAATTAAAAATTAAAAATGAAGACAGCGTAAGGGTTTTGTTGATTGGGAATGGGTGGTTTATTTCCGCCGTGCTGTACTAAGTCTGTTTTTATGAGATATTGATGTCTACTACGGGCTACGCCTAATTATCTCAACTCGACCCTTCAACAACAACCGCCAATACGCTTCGGATAAGCACTCTTCACTTTCCTTGTGGTCTGGGAATTGGTTTTAGGTTAAAGGGTAAAGGATGGAATGGCACTAAGAGAAGCCCAAAGGCTTGTTTAGTCTCGTTCCCAGCCTCCAGGCTGGGAATGTATTTAAAAGAGGCTCTGCCTCTTGTCAAGCTACTGGAGGCGGAGCCTACAAGAATGGGTTCCCAGCCTAGAGGCTGGGAACCAGTTAGAGTAAGGGCTGTATCTTTTCTTAGTGCCATTCGGTAAAGGATGTATTAAAACCTTTCCCCTTTCCCCTTTAACCGAACCGTATTGCAACAACCGCCGTGTCGCGTTTTATCCTCGGTAGCACAGAATACTCGCTGTGTGCCCCTTTCTCCAAGGCTTTCACGCTCTTGCTAAGTTTATTGTAAAAACCTCTTGATTTTCATCACCGTTTGTGAGAGAGTCTGATTTAACATCTAAATACGGTAAGTCGATAGATTTACCGTATTTTTCAACATGACTGGAAGAAAGTACAGCTAATATAGCGAGGCTTGAATCCTGGCAACAAGCTATTGGATTGATTAAGACTACGGAAGTGTAATAGCCATGTGATGAAAGCTTGAATATTAGCAGTAAATACTTACATGGCTGTCAGGAGAAGCATCTCCAGTGCAAGTTACCTTCTAGTAGAACAATCGCAGATTTTATACCAAATCCAGTGAGATTGCCCTCTTTTCTGGAGGTGGGAATTCCATGTGTGGCTAAAAGTCATTCTAGCTTTTAGCCGCTCATGTATTTACTCATGGCTATATTTTTGAATTATTTTTTGCCAGTGGAGAACAACTTATATGCAAGCAGATCCCAATTTTCATCAAGATTCTGAAAAAAATGCTCAGGCTGATAGTGAAATAACAAAAACTAAGCAACCTCAAACTAACGCAGGTAGTAGAAGATTATTCCTTGGTCGCGCTAGCAGACGTATATTTCTCGGTCGCGCCGGTTTATTTGGTGCGGCTAGTGTTGTAGCAGGAGTTTTCAGTTCATCCTTTTCCTTGAAGAAAGGAGGAAATGTTGTGCAGGCGCAGCAACCAGCTGCAAAGTCTAACTATGGCAACTTACGTGATAAAGCATTTCAAGTACGTACAACAGCAGCCAAGGTTAATCGAGAAATTCCCATTCCTTCCCATCTCACCAATGGGGATGAAGCCAAGTACGCTAACAAAATTGCGACGGATACACGAGGATTACCCCATAACCAGCTGGGTGAAGTTGATCTAAAGGCTTATCAATCTTTTATTAATGCGCTGAACTCTGGTGATCCCAACGAGTATGAAAAGATCATCTTGGGTGGTGGACGGAAACTGGTGCAACCGCTCACTCCATTAGCAATTAGCTTGAGTGGGGTGAATACTTGCCAAGTGGCGATTCCAGTACCACCCACCCTTAATAGTGCAGAGCAAGCGGCTGAATTTATTGAAATTGCTTGGCAAGGCTTGTTACAGGACGTTCCATTTAGCGAATACCGTAACGACACCACGAACCCACTGGTTTTAGCAGCAGTTAAGGATCTCAATCGCTTATCAGATTTTAAGGGGCCGAAAGAAAACGGACGTATTACTCCCGAACTGCTATTTCGCGGCACAGCAATTTATGTCGATGCCTCTGGTCGAACGACTTACCACACACTAGCAGGGGCAGATACAGGCCCTTATGTATCTCAGTTTTTACTACGTCCTGTGCCTGCGGGAACACTGAGTTATCCTCAACTTCACCGCGTTCCTCTGGCTGTTCCTGAAAACAGCTTCCAAACCAACTATGACGAGTGGCTGCTAGTGCAGAATGGAGGTTCTTCTGGTCGGACGATTAAGTTTGACTCAACTCGGCGCTATTTTATCAACGGGCGCGATCAAGGTGAGATTGCCCATACCCCACCACCCGTCTATGCAAATGCTGCCGCGATTTTGTTGGCAAGACCAGTAAGTGAAAACCCCTTAATTGGTGGTGTTGGCGCACCTTACAATCCCAGTAATCCCTACAACAAATCGAAGACCCAATCGGGTGGTTCAGGGACATTTGGCCCTGGGTATTCGACTTCGCTGATTGGCTGGGTTAGCCCCCATGCAATCAGAGCAGCTTACTGGCAGAAGTACTATGTTCACCGCCGTCTGCGATCAGAGGCTTTTGGTGGATTAGTTCACAACAACAAGGTGAATAAAACTAACTATCCGCTTCACCCCGATATCTTCCAGTCAGAAGCACTCGATCGCATATATAGTAAATATCAATCCTATCTACTACCACAATTCTTCCCAGAAGGTTCGCCGACACACTCTTCTTATCCCGGTGGTGCTTCGGTAACTGCAGGAGCGAGTGTGACGATTCTGAAGGCGTTATTCGATGGTGATTATGTGATTCCCAATCCGGTGATACCCGATCCCAACGATCCTACCAAGTTGATCCCTTACCAGGGGCCACCCCTAACTGTGGAGGGTGAGTTGAACAAACTGGCTGCCAATATTGGTTTAGGTCGTAACAGTGCAGGGATTCACTGGCGCACCGATGCAGCAGCTTCTCTAGCTCTTGGTGAAGCGATCGCAATTGGTATTCTCAGAGATGAGAAACTAACGTTCCGCGAAACATTTGGAGGTTTCACATTCACCAAATTTGATGGGACAAAAATCACGATTTAAAGCTTTCATAATCTAGAAAAGCAGACTTAGAGACGCGTTAGCAGAGCGAAAGTGCAATTTCGCGTCTCTACTATTTGTTTGGATTATTTAGTTGAAGAATTCCCCAATGCCTAGTCTTCGGAAATTTTACTCGCGATGCCTGCGGTGGGCTGCGCCTACGCGGTTTGTGTTATTGAGCATAGTAGTAGCGATCGCCCTCTTGATATCCATAACACAAGCACTAAACACCAAGAATACAGTATCAGCACAAGAAGCATCGCCGGACATAGAACTAGCTAAGAAAGTCGGCAAAGAAATTATTGCGGCTTGTCCCGTTGTCTCTAATGCTAAAAATTTAGCTGCCTTCAACTCCTGCGCTGACAAACTCGCCAAGCTAACAATTTTGCGCGAAACTATGAACGTACCCTTTTTATGGGGCGCACAAAATAAAGTTGCTAACTACAATCTCAAAGATAATCAAACAACCGAATTTGATCCCTTAGTCTGGCGTCGTACTTACCTCTCTACCTTTATGTTTAAAGGCGAACCGAAGGTTGAACAGGTAAATAATCTGATTGTCATCCACCTTCCCATTCAGTTTCGGAATCAGCTTGATATTGGAGATTTTCCTTATCCGTTCTGGCACTCATCGAAAAAGTGGGATTCTTACCAGCAAGCTACGGAATTACTTTTCTTTCTAGAACAGAAGAAACTTATAGGTTCGTTGCGTTCAGCGGTAGTTGATCTAAAGCGTCCAAAGGTAGATGTTGCGTGGGATGGTAAATGGATTTGGAATGATGCTAAGGGGAAAAAGCAGCCTTATGTGACACTATACACACGTTTGTTTTCTCCATCGAACCCACATGTTACTAAAGTTGATGCTGCTTATCGTGCATTTGAGGCCAAGCTGCGGGAAAATGCTTGTTTTGTCTGCCACAGTCCAGACAACGCAGCTAAACAGAATCCTTTATTAATACTGAATTATCCAAATCAGGCTCTCACCTTACGACATGAAACAGTGCGCCAAATCAAAGAGAAACTGATGCCTCCTCCGGCTGGTATTTTTGATGATCAACAGCGACAACAGCTGATTGAACTCGCCCAGAGATTTGCCCAAGCAGGTGATCAGGCCTTAGCTTACGAAGGTGAAAAAACAACTTCTGGAAAAAATTGATACCAACAAAAGTAGTTGTGTTGTGCGTCTTGGTATTTGTTAAAGGCGATCGCATTTCAGGGAATTGGCTACTGGGGACTGGGAAAACATTTTTGCCCAATCCCTAATCCCCGCCATCTGTGAGAGGTATACAAGTACCGAAGAATCTTAATTTTTACCAAAAAGCTTTGGCTGTAGGGCCTTGTAAGATATCAGGGTTATGAGAGCTTTTCCGTCTTATTTGACGGGAAGTAATTAGAGCGATCGCCAGAAAATTCACGTTTTTAATAATAGTGGATAAATTAATTTTCCTATGACCTATCAATACTCGTAAAAAATCTAGTGATTTTGTGATGGTAAACCAAGGAAATCCATCATCTACTATTGGACTAATATTGTGTTTACCGTAACATAACTCTAAACCTTTACAGCCAGAATTCCATCTATAAATTTGCTCCATCCAAGCACTTTTGAGGGAACTATTCGTAGTCATCTCACCTATCTTAGGACATCTATTTATAGAGATAACTTTCAATAATATATCAGAGCTAAAACCAGCATGATGAGCTAATATACTGAGATGTACATCTTCAACTCTTATTCCTGGATATCTTTCACTAATTATCACTAACAAGCTAATTATTGCATCTGTTCTAGCAACAATACCACCTCCAGGGTTCCACTTATAACCAGAAAATCTACCATGTACAACATTTAGAAAGAACTGGATAGGAGGTACTTCTTGACTATAGTCAGGTGAGAGAATTTCCATGTTATCCAGCGTAGATTTTTGATAAACCACAAATTTATTGCGTGTACTTACAATATCGATTTGTGGACTTTTTTTTAGCTCATTAACTATTAGCATCAAGCTATTAGTATCTAAATTCGACTCGATTGCTTGAGATTTGGTTTCCAGTAAGAACTGAGTTTCAGCATCGAAAGTTACTATAAACTCAGGAGGCGTCCATCCCTTTTCTATACTTTTTAACAGTAATGAGCCATAAATATCACCTAAAACTCTGATCTTACCTGATGAATGTAAACTAACTTTCTGGTGAATAATAAATATTCTATGCTGAGAAGATTCAGGAGAAATATTATCTAAAAAATAAGGTTCACCTATGCATTTTACATTGTCAAATATCTTAGCTGAAATATTATTTTCTGGCTTGGGTTCGGTATATAAATGAGTAATTTGGACATTTGGCAATAAGTTCAAATATTCGATTACTTTTGGACATTCAAAACCATGATTTAGCCCAATAATTATATCCGCTTTCATTCCCATATCAGCGATTTGTTGAATGATTTTGGGAATGGTGTAAGGTAAAAAGCTGTCGGCTTTATTAGCAGCAGCTACTACTCCTAATATTCTTGTATTATCAAAAGTGTTTTTGGTTTTAGAGATAATCCATTCTCGACAATTCTTGACGGCTTTAATATCTGAATTTAAGACGCTATCTTGTGTACTTTTTAATGAAATACTTTTATTTTTTAAAGATGGAATTTGCCGGACAGAGATTTTCCGAAATGTATCTAGAAACATATCTTGAAAAACTTTTATGAAAATGTTTAGACTTCATTATTTCTAGCTGTTTTCTCAATCCAGAACAGTAGTTGTCCTAACATTTTATGAATAGATAACCCAAGTTGCTAGCATTCTTGACAGGTTAAGGTCTTGAAGGAGACAGGAGGCAGGTTCAAGCCGACTCGTCACGGATAATCGTCAAACCTAAAGCTTTGTAAGAAGTTAGCATCCGATCAGATACAGTCGGTGCTGTGACAAGGTAAGTTAGTGCATGAATCGACTGCACAACATAAGGAGCAGCAGTATCTAACTTCTCCTCTGTGGCTAATCCAACTACCTCTGCTGCCCCAGCAATCATCGCTCGTTTGACATGGGCTTCGTCCAAGTTCGCTACACTAATCCCAAATTCTGGATGTACACTACACACCCCCAACATGCACAAATCTGCACGAATCATCCGTAATGCCTCAACTGTAGTTGCACCAACGTTTACTAAGGCTTTTTTGTAGAGTTGTCCACCCAACATTACAACTTCAATCTGGGGATGTTCTGCCAAGGCGATCGCAATGGGAGGGCTATTGGTGACAATTGTCGCTTGCAAATCCAAGGGCAAATGACGGGCTACTTGGAGAGTTGTTGTACCTCCATCTAAAATCACCACCTGTCCTGTACAGACCAATTTTGCCGCTGCACGAGCGATCGCTTCTTTTTCTTTTGGTGCTTGCTTTTGGCGATCGGCATAACTAGCAAGAGCTGGAGAAGGTAGAAGTGCCCCCCCATGAACGCGCTGCAAAAAACCAGATTCAGCAAGTTCCCGCAGATCCCGACGAATCGTATCCTCAGAAACCTTTAAAACAGCGCTGAGTTCCGATGACAGCACCTTTTTGTCACGACGCAGAATCTCCAAGATGAATTGTCGTCGCTCCGCAGTTAGCATAGTTGATTTTCCTGAAGTTGCATATTTGATCTTGAAATTGCACGTTTGTGAGTTTATACTCATAGGTGTGCAGGTTTCTGCATATTTCGAGCGCCTTTAAATAAATTCAAGCACATTCGTGCAAGCAAGATTTAACAATCTTAGCTTGTTAGTGGCTAGGGGCTGGGGAGCAGGGAGCAGGGAGCAGGGAGCAGGGAGCAGGGTGAAAATTCCTCTCCTCAGCACCCCGCACCCCGCCCCTCTGCCTCTTTTCAATGCCCAATCCCCCATGCCCAGTCCCCAGTCCCCAATGTTTAAATCCAAGGAATAATTTATGACTGTTACTAACATTCAATTTCCCATTGATTTGAGTGCTTACAAGCCTCTGGTTCTTAATCCAGCGAATGCAACTCTTACCCAGGAGCAACGAGAGAGCTTAAAAACAAATATTCAACTTTGCCGTGATGCGATCGTCTTTTTTACAGCCACCGGGGCTGCTAGAGGGGTGGGTGGTCACACTGGTGGCCCTTATGACACAGTACCAGAGGTGATTATACTTGATGCCTTGTTTCGGGCAGCATCGGATCAATTTGTGCCGATTTTCTTTGATGAAGCTGGACATCGAGTTGCAACTCAGTATTTGATGGCAGCTTTACATGGTGACTTACCAAGTGAGCAACTTCTGCACTATCGTGAAGCAAACTCCCACTTACCAGGACATCCTGAATTGGGGCTAACTCCTGGTGTAAAGTTTAGTTCTGGACGACTGGGGCACATGTGGCCTTATGTTAATGGTGTGGCGATCGCAAATCCAGGTAAGGTTGTTTTCTGTCTTGGTTCCGATGGTTCCCAGCAGGAAGGCAACGACGCTGAAGCTGCCCGCTTGGCTGTCGCTCAACATCTAAACGTCAAGTTAATAATTGATGATAATGATGTGACAATCGCCGGACATCCTTCAAAATACTTACCCGGTTTTTCCGTCGCCAAAACCTTAGAAGGGCATGGGTTGAAGGTACTTGAAGGAGATGGGGAAGACTTAGACGACCTATACCGTCGTATTTGCGAAGCTGTAACTACCCCTGGGCCAATTGCCATTATCAATAAACGCCCCATGTGTCCTGGCATTAAAGGGTTAGAAGGTTCTACCCACGGTCATGATGTGATTTCCGTAGAGCTAGCAATTCAATATCTAGAATCACGCCAACAAACTGCTGCTGTCGAATACATCAAGAGCATTCAGAAACCGAAACAAACCTACACTTTTCTTGGTTCCAGTAACAAATGGGATGCTAACCGCAATGTGTTTGGTGATGCGGTAGTTGCTGTCTTAAGTCGCATTAGTGAAGCAGAGCGCAAGCAAAAAGTCAGAGTCATCGACAGCGATCTTGAAGGCTCCTGTGGTTTGAAGAAGATTCACGATGCATACCCGGAAATTTTTATTTCCTCTGGCATTATGGAGCGGGGAAACTTTTCTGCTGCGGCCGGATTTGGTATGGAACCAGGAAAGCAAGGTATTTTCGCAACCTTTAGCGCGTTCTTGGAAATGTGTATCTCAGAGATTACGATGGCGCGGCTGAACTACTCCAATGTACTTTGCCACTTTTCTCATGCAGGTATCGATGATATGGCCGATAACACCTGCCACTTCGGTTTAAATAATATGTTCGCTGACAATGGATTAGATGATGGCTACGAAACACGTCTTTACTTTCCATCTGATGCTAATCAAATGAAAGCCTGTGTAGAGGCTGTGTTTTTTGCTCCGGGACTGCGGTTTATTTTCTCCACCCGTTCTAAAGTACCTAACATCCTCGACAAAAACGGCCATGAACTTTTTGGTAGCGATTATAAATTTGTCCCTGGCAAAGATGAGGTGATTCGAGAAGGAACCCAAGGCTACATCATCAGCTTTGGTGAAGCTCTGTATCGTGCCCTTGATGCCGTCGAGCGTCTTCAGCAAGAAGGGCTAGATGTAGGTTTGATCAATAAACCAACCCTGAATGTTATCGACGAAGAGATGATGGCAAAAATTGGTAATGCTCCTTTTGCTCTTGTGGTGGAATCCTTCAACCGTCGAACTGGATTAGGCAGTCGTTTTGGTAGCTGGCTTTTAGAGCGTGGGTTTACTCCCAAATACGCGCATCTTGGCACTCATCAAGAAGGTTGCGGCGGTTTGTGGGAACAATTTCCCCATCAAGGCATTGATCCAGTGAGCATTATAAACAAGGTGAAAGATTTAGTTAGATAATAGCATTTTCCCCACCTACTAAGAGTTTGTTTGAAAAGTGTTTCACTGTGACTTTAGGCACTTTTAGATCCCCCCTAACCCCCCTAAAAAAGGCTACCGTGTACACATAAGTCGAAAAAAGATCAATTTCCCATTTTTCTCTCGTTTATCTCGTTCCTATGCTCTGCATAGGAATGCCTGATTAGAGGCTCTGCCTCTAGTCAAATATTGAGTCAGAGACTCAATGAATGCATTCCCAGGCGGAGCCTGGGAACGAGGAAATGCTTATCAAGCTAGGTTTTTAGGGCACCGTAGCCTTAAGAAGGGGGGAACCGGAATTAAGTCCCCCAATTTATCGGGGGATTTAGGGGGATCTAAAATTTTTGATACCAACAAAAGAACTTTTCAAACATCCTCTAAGAGTTGTTCGCATAGCGTCTCTTAGAGAGGGTGGGGACTCTCGCGATACCATTGAATCTATACACAAGTTGTAATGATAGAAGCTTTCCTGTTAAATTCTTTATTTTTACTTTCTCAAGTCCCCATCCCGGAACGACAGTTTATAGATTTAAAAAATCAATTAGAAAACTTTGGATTTCAGGTAATAATTGAGCTACCACCAAAGCGAGGAGCCTATGGTTTATTAGAAGAAACTCACAAAAGAATTTGGATTAATCCAGTAGTTTTTGACCTACACATTGGTACTCAGACCCTAATCCACGAAGCTGTTCATGCTGCACAAGTATGTGCAGGAAAAGGTAAAATAAGAACTTTAGATTTAGATATTCAACCTATCAATTATGCCCGGGCATTTTTTATGCGCTATACCGATGTCTACAGACAAGATTTAGAAAGAGAAGCTTATGCAGTCCAAACTCAATCTAATAGTTTTGCTCTGGCTATATCTCTTCTCCAGCAACACTGTAAATAATGTACAAATGATTCTATAAAATTGTGTGATTACTTCGCATCTGACACAGATAAATAAGTCTTTGATAAGTTTTTACGTACAATTATTTAACGAATTATAAAATACTATCTTTGGTAACTTGAGATCAGCGATACACTGAGGGAAATTCCTTGAGGAAGCGTTGATGGCACGAGCAAACGGGGTTACAAGTGAAACGTCTGTAGAGGAATTACCTACAGTTTCCGACAAAGATACGGTAACAATTGAAGATTCGCCTGAGCCAGTGGAGGATGTCCAGGATATTGACGATATATTAAACTCACTAAAAACTTTACTGAGTACCTTAGAAAAGCTCCAAAAAGTCCGGCAGGAAGTGGGCGATATCAAACCGTTGATTGGGCGGATGCTTGATGGAGAATTGGTTGCTGGTGAGGAACTTGAGCAACTTAAGGCAGGTGTGAGTAGTCTTTCTCGCCTTGTTCGTGCTTATAATGACCATCAAGTAGCGTTGGCTAAAGCACAACCTGCTAGAAGCTTGCTAGACCAAGTGCTGAAAGAGCGTAAAGCTAATTGAATTGGGGATTGGGAATTAGGGACTGGAGATTGGGGAAGAAATTCTTTCGAGATTTGGTTGGAGTCCCCATCCCTAATTCTAGAAGCGATCGCCTCTTTTTAGGAAATGCGATCGCCTTTAAGTATTGCCAACCATCATAAATAAGGACAGCTTTAATGTATTAGTTCATACCTAGTAATAGAACCCTATAGATTTTATTGTCTTCTTTTCTTAGGCTGCGCCAACGCGTTAGCGTCTCCCTGTGGGAGAAGGTACAGAGTCTACGGGTTGTTTGATTACCTTGACTGTATGGCTAGATACTGTCCATATAATGTTAGATTATGGCAAGTAAAAATAAGAATGGCAGTTAGAGAAGATCACGGGGATTAAAATCCCCTGTGTAGCTTCTATCTCAGGGAACCAAGCCTCTGAGTTTACGCTTACCGGGTAGTCTTATAAGTGAATAAGTATTTAAAGGTTGCTGTAATGCCGACGATTCATTTGGTAGATGGTGAAAAAGGCGGGGTAGGGAAATCTCTCTTTACCAGAACAATGATTCAGTATTGTCTGGATAAGAAAATCCCGTTTGTACCAGTGGACACAGATAGGTCGAATCCAGATGTAGCAGAAGTGTATAAGAATATATGTAAGTATGCTGTGTTTAGTGAGAATGAACGACAGGCAGATAAGGCAGATAAAATATTTGAGTGGGCGATAGAAAAGCCAGTAATTGTAAATTTACCCGCACAATCGCATAGAGCAGTACAAGGGTGGATTGATTCTAATCAATTAATTGAACTAGGGAGTTCGCAGGGAGTGATGTTTTGCAAATGGTTTGTATCGACAGGAGGATACGACAGCATTAACCTGTTTGCTCAATCAGTAAATACATACGGTGAGATAATCCCTCATATTCTGGTGAGAAATTTAGGGCTGTGTGATGACTGGGAACATATAGAGTCAGATTCAAACTTTCAGAAAATAGTAGAAAAATATAAGATAAAAGTCATAGATTTCCCGAAGTTAGCATATAAAGAAAGAAACATAATTGACCAAAATCGACTGACGTTTGCGGAGGCGAGAGAGTATAAAGAATTTGGGATAATTGGGAGACAGAGAGTGATGAATTTTCTGAAGCTTGCTTATGGTGCTTTTGAGAGAGTAGGTATCTGGTATGAAAAAGTTGAATAGCTTTGGAAATTTGTAATCTCAAATTAAACCACAAAACTTTTTGGTGAACTTAGTTAAATTTTAAAACCTAACCCTCTACTAAGAAAACAGAATAGTTTCTTAGTAGAGGGTTAATTGATGACAAGTTTGATTCGTAACACTTTATTTACACTAATCCAGCGGTTTTTAAATAATCATTTTGTGCAAACTTTATTCCTAAATTAGATGTGGCGACAGAAATATTTCATTTTTTTGCTCCCAACCTCAATGCGTTGAAATATGATGATTGTCTTGATGATCTATCTCAGAAATAATGTAGCGAAATTCATGCATTTTTTTTTCCAAGTTTTGTTCATAATTAATCTATTAAGTTATGAGATAAGTTGTAATTAAGAGATGATGAAGGTTGCACCCGCCATTGTAGTACTAGGTCAAAATAGCGTCACAGTAGCACACAAAATAATCAGCGTCTTACCAGGAGCGACGTTATACGGTTTAGAGGGTCGCACATCTGGGGTTGATGTCAGCTTCACGAATTTTGGCGAGACGTTGCGCGATTTATTTGTCCAGGGAAGGCCGCTGATTGGCATTTGTGCCGCCGGTATTTTAATTAGGACGCTAGCTCCTGTACTCTCCGATAAACGACAGGAACCACCAGTGCTAGCTGTGGCTGAAGATGGTAGCGCTGTTGTTCCCCTCTTGGGTGGACTTGGTGGGGTAAACGATTTGGCACGCCGCATTGCCGAAGCCCTTGATGTCAAAGCTGCAATTACCACTACCGGCGATTTACGTTTGGGTACAACCCTGTTGTCTCCTCCCCCTGGATACCATTTAGCAAACCCAGACGATGCGAAGAAATTTATCTCAGATTTGCTGGCGGGGGCGCAAGTAAAGCTAGAAGGAATAGCACCTTGGTTGAGCGATAGTAAACTGCCTATAGACCCAAAGGGAGATTTGACTATCCAAGTTACGGAACGTTTGGTGACTCCTACAGCCAACTGTCTTGTTTACCACCCAGCAACGATCGCGATCGCAATTAGTGACACTATTGGCTATAAAGATAATGCAGTCGCTTTAGTACAGCAGCTACTAGCTGATGCTGCACTCGAAAGAACATCAGTCGCCGGGATATTTGCACCCATCACCGCCGCTGCCGATCCCACAATCCATGCCCTAGCTAGTGCCTTCAAAGTGCCTGCCCACTTTTTCACCCCAAATCAGTTAGAAAGTCTACTTTCACAAGGTTATAGCCCCGCCCAAGCCGCAGCGATCGCCGCCACAGGCACATCCCCCTTATCTCCATCTCCCCACATTGCGATCGCCATTGCCTCCCAACCAATTGACTCTAATACCATTGGTCAGCCACGCGGACGGTTAGCAATTATTGGCACGGGCCCCGGTGGTTCGCAATGGATGTCTCCAGAAGTGAAGGAGATACTCAAGTCGGCAACTGACCTAGTGGGTTATAAGACTTATTTAGATTTAGTGGGTTCTCTGGCTGATGGCAAGCAACGACATGAGTCCGACAACCGCGAAGAAGAAGCACGGGCGAAGATGGCTCTTGATTTGGCCGCATCTGGGCGATATGTAGCTGTAGTTTCATCTGGCGACCCAGGTATCTATGCAATGGCAACAGCGGTTTTTGAAGTATGCGATCGCTATGCTAAACCCGAATGGGACACTATCGACATTCATGTGGCACCAGGTATTTCCGCTATGCAAGCAGCAGCAGCAGCCATTGGTGCGCCCCTTGGACATGACTTTTGTGCTATTTCCCTCTCTGACATCTTGAAGCCTTGGGCTGCGATCGAACAACGAATTGCCGCTGCTGCTGAAGCTGATTTCGTCATTGCTTTCTACAATCCTGTTTCCAAAGAGCGTACCTGGCAACTGGCAGAAGCGAGAAATATTTTGCTGCGACATAGGACACCGGATACACCAGTAGTATTGGCACGAAATCTCGGCAGACCAGGACAGATGGTGAAAGCGATCGCACTTGACCAGTTAGCCCCAGAAACCGCCGATATGCGGACAATTATTATTGTTGGTTCCACAAAAACCCGAACCATCAGGCGCAACGATGGTAGTATCTGGGTTTATACGCCACGTCGCTATACCGATTTAAATCCACTTTAAGCGATCGCATAATAAAACCCCAGGATTGGGAATTCCTTCCTGGGGCTGTTATACCTGACCACCTTTACCTTTTTAATGCAAAAATCTTGTAAATACTGAAGTTTCAAAAGACATATATATATGTCTTTTGTCCCAAGAAAATTGTATAAGTTAGTAAATTGATGTTATTCTAAACCTCTTTCGTCTAGAAAAATCATAAAAAACACGATGATACAATTCCACATGAAAATTTTTAAGAGTTATTATAAAAGGATATAATTCAAGTACTTAGGTCTATTAAAATAGCTTCAAAAGCTTGCTTTTTTTGAATTAATAATCAACAATAAAAATATCATGATTCATACATGATTGTAGCCGAGAAAAGTGACAGAAGCCCTTACTTAAGTCCGTGAAAGCGGACTTTTTTATATTTCAATACAGTTCAGTTAAGGAAATTTATCTGTTAAGGCAGGCAGGGGGAGCAGGGGAGGCAGGGGAAGCAGGGGGAGAAAAAAAGGCTTAACTGAACCGTATTGTTTTATATTTATATGTGATTGCGAATTTAAAACATGTGTATTGAAGAAGAATTCAGAGGTCAGAATGGGCGTTTAGCCCATTCTGGCTCCTGACTCCTGAATTCTGTTTTGATTAGCGCCACAAGAAACTATTTAAATCTTCTGGCTTCCTAAGATTTTACTAATTTTTAAACTTATTAAAGCTACGAAATAATAAACATAAATATAAGAATTATGTCCAAGTATTTAATATTAGATAACTAATCGTGTAAAGTTGCTTAAAAATTGACTTCTTACAAACTCTCAAAGTGCTGTTTCTTTTTGCGAGAGAAAGTGGAAGGCGATCGCTAGAAAATTTCTAGTAAGTTCCGGTAGTAATATATTGACAAAAATACACCATTGTTATACAGCTACCTTTCACGATAAGGGACATGGTAAATTAGCTCAAAGTATGCTCTTTGGGCATCGTGTGTTTATAAGCCAATACAGTTCAGATAAGACCAAAACACTTGTAGAGACGGCGATTTATCGCGTCTCGAAAACCCACAATTTTGTACAATTAGCCCTTAACCCAAACTTATTGGTTTTTAAGCTGACAAAATGTTTGGTGTGATTAAGAAGTGTAAAGTTATGTTACACTTAGTTACGAGTCAGGAGTCAATCGCAACCGACATCTGACAACAGGCTGATTTACCAAACATTCCCACAGAACTCACAAAATGACTCTATCGATTCGTCCCGATCTAACTTCTGCTGATCAGGTACTCTCATCTTTAGCGACTGGGCAAAAGCAAACTGTAACAGAAGCCGAAATGAAGCAGGCTGTGCGTACTTTGCTGATTGGATTAGGAGAAGATCCAGACCGCGAAGGACTAAAAGATACTCCAAAAAGGGTAATGAAAGCCTTACAGTTTCTCACAAAAGGATATCATGAATCTTTGGATGAACTGCTAAACGGAGCAGTATTTACAGAAGATGCCAATGAAATGGTATTGGTTCGGGACATCGATATTTTCAGTTCCTGCGAACATCATATTCTGCCGATTATTGGTCGTGCTCATGTTGCTTACATTCCAAATGGGAAAGTAATAGGACTATCTAAGATTGCCCGTGTTTGCGAAATGTATGCACGACGTTTACAAGTTCAAGAACGTCTGACTGTGCAAATTGCTGACGCCTTACAAGGATTACTTAAACCCCAAGGCGTTGCAGTGGTAATAGAAGCAACCCACATGTGTATGGTAATGCGTGGTGTGCAAAAACCCGGTTCTTGGACTGTTACTAGTGCAATGCGCGGCGTTTTTTCAGAAGATGTGCGGACTCGCGAGGAATTTATGAATTTGATCCGACACAATTCTAATTTTCATTAAATAGCCTCGGCAAACATAAATATCGAGACGTGACTCTCCTTGATTTTTAAACCTGGAATTTAAACTTAACTTTGCCCCTCAAAACTGTTTGGGTTTTGAGGGGTAATATTTGATATTTTCAGAGGATGTTTGAAAAATCTTATTGTCGGTATCAAAATTTTTAGATACCTTTAAGTATCTCGATAAGTTGGGGGACTTTGATTCCGGTTTCCCTCTTTTTAATTTAAGGAGGGTTAGGGGCGATCTAAAAGTACCTAAAGTCACAGTAAAACACTTTTCAAACAACCTCTCAAACTATTTTTTGATCACCCATCAGCCTGTTATAGTTTGAGTGATTGGTATCAACCTAATTCTAATACCAAGAAAAACCATCAACAGATAGATAAAAAATTGGGTAACTAATGATAGTTTAAGAGTAGAGAAAACAGATAAAAATTAAGCATGAATAATTCAGCATTAATTGCCATTAACCTATTAGTGTGTATAGTACTGTCACCAGTTAGCAAAGCTGATATTATTCAACATTCAACTAATCATGCCATCAAAATGTCTTCATTTAACCTCAGTCACCAAAAATGGAAAAACCGCGTGCTACTAGTTTTTGCACCGTCTATTGATAATCATACCTATCAACAGCAAATGCAACTATTGCAAGAGCATAACAGCGGTTTTGCAGATCGGGATCTAGTCCTAGTTCAGGTTTTATCCACTGATGAAAGCTATGCCAACAAACAGCCAATAGATGAGTCTTCTGCTGCCAAATTACGCGATCGCTTTGAGGTTGACAAAGAAAGTTTTCGTGTGATTTTGGTGGGTAAGGATGGCGGTATGAAGCGCAGTTATGCTAAACCAGTGCAGGCGACAGCAATTTTTGAGGAAATTGACGCTATGCCTATGCGTCAGCAAGAAATGCAAGAGCAAGGTAGACAGTAAGTAGAATTGCTGTAGTTAAGATTAGCCTTTCAAGGTCTAGACATAAAAATAAGGTTTTTCTCCGCTTTCTTCGCGTCTTCGTAGTTCAAACAGCCTACCAACGGGCGCTGGAACACGGCGGTACTTACGAGCTTCTAAGTTAAAGTAATTCCTGATGCAGGTTTACTTGCACTGTAAGATTTAATCGGATAATCTGAGCGATCAAGATTGTTTTTTAAGGAAACTAATGAACAAATTCATACTGAGTTTGCTTTCTTCTCCTATACTGATTAGCTCTATTCTCTCTATGGGAGTAATGCTCAATCAAGCACAAGCTGTAGAACCACAACCAGAAGCCAAAACCACAGACAGACTATCTTGTATACGCAATAAACATAAAGTGGGATTAGTGTGTGCAAGGGCTTCTGTATTGGCTCAAATTCCTAAATATCAGTCGGAAATAGAGTTTTCTCAAGAAAATGTTCCCATGCTGGAGTTCAATAACGAAGAAAGCGATATGGCAACCGACTTATTTAACTGCGATTGTCCTGCTTGTATAAATTCTTTACGTAAAATGCGCGGTGTGACACCCTTGGTCTATTAGGATTCCACAAATTTACCTTTGTTTATAAGCAACATCCACAATTGGGGACTGGGGACTGGGAAAAAGTCTTTTAAAATTTGGTGGTGGGTACTAAGCCAATACCCTTGGGTTAAGAAGAACAGTAGCGACTGTCTTGAAGGTTAAGCGATCGCTAACAAAAAACATCCACACAGAGATATTTCCCATTTTTTTTCTCAACATTACTCAACAATATGTTGAATTCATCCCCTTGATTACACTCATCCTTGACGATGCGGACTGTATACTTTAAATACCAGTATTTAAAGTTTTGACCCCGGCGACTGTTCGAGTTCTGTCTAGGAGATTGTTGTAGTAATCCGTGCTACAAAGGGGTCTATTATGACCAAGTTTAGGACGGTCTACTACTCTTTCTAAGGTACAAGGTTGGGTTGAGCAACAGCGAAACCCAACAAACCCCGAAAAATGTTGGGTTACCCTTCTCCTGTCGGAGACGCTACGCGAACGGGAAGCCGCTTCGCGTCACGTTCCTCAACCCAAGCTACACATCAAACTAACTAGATACTGAGTTAGCCGCTTCCGAAGTCTTCGCGGCTGGTGGAAATCCACCCATGCGAATCTCAGAAGTGAAGGAAGTGATACTAAATCCACCAAAACTCTTGAGGATATTCACCCGCATCCGCAAATTGGGGCTAGCAAACCACAGGCGCTCCTCTGAGTAGATGTTTTCATCCTCTATAGTTAGAATCAAAGCATCATCACTGTCAAATTTATAGCGTCCGGCAACCGGAGTTTTATTGCCATCAACTATTTCTCGCAGCAATTTGCCTTGGGTCGGATTATCCGCGTCAGGTATCGAAACTAACATAGTTGAACCACTGTGTTTTGCTTGATCCTTGTCCATTGTCCCGTTCCAGGTAATTTTGGTAGCACAGGAAGCAGAACTAGGATTAATTTTGTACTGTTGACACAGTTTGATCACTTCTGGGTGATCTACTACCAATGTCTCAATGATGATATCTGACTTGCTATGTTCCGATTGGTTAAAAGCCAAATGTTGACTAGTACGATGAGAAAACCATTTACCAGCACTTAACTGAAAAAACTCTTCAATATTCATGAATGAAATTACCCTGCATCAAAATGCTAAAATTCTCACTTAATTATTATTAAAAGGTAGCAGGAGGCTTTAATATTAAGCTTGATTGCCTATTTCCTCAAGCTTCTTGAGGCCAATTCTGGCTGCCTCGGCAACGTTGAAATGATTGTCTTTTTCCAGGTATTTTAAAGCTGAAACGCTCTTGGGAGTGGGAAGATTTCCCAAGGCTTCTGCTAGACGCTGCCTTACTAACCAATCATCTGATTGGGCGAAGCGCAGGATCTTATCAACAGACTCAATGTCTTTAATTTCTCCCAGTGCAGAGATTGCAGCTTGTTGCAACACTACTTCTTTGCTATCCAATGCCTGAAGAAGAATTTGACGGGCACGAGGGTCTTTAATGTTACCTAGAGAAACGGCTGCACTAAAGCGTACTAGCCAATCAGTATCTTCATAAAATGCCCGCGACAGCACTTCAAAGGCTCTAGCGTCACCTAAATATCCTAAAGCACCGGCGGCATCAGCACGGATACCATAATCTGGGTCATTTTCGAGAATTCCTACCAAAATTGAATAACATTCTGGCGTCGGCTTGATTCCGAGGGCAAATATTGCCATCGATCGCAGTTGCAAAGATTCATCATCCAGTACCTTTTTAATTAAAGGGACTGCATCTTCAGGGGGAACATTACGCAGATTAGCAAGGGCTACCATGCGATCGCGTAAATTCGGACTTTCTAACTGAGTAGAAATTTCTTGTAAGCTTAGAGCTGCCATTTAGTTCAAAGCGTTTTCTTTACTTATCTTAATTTACCTGATCCGTTGATCAGGCTGTCGCCATAGTGAAGTAGGAGTTTGGCGACTTTACAAAATGCCTCGATTATGAGTGACAAATAAACAATTGGTCATTTGTCATTGGTCATTGGTCATTGGTCATTGGTGCTGAGTGTAAGAAAATCATCGTGAGAAGGACGGATTTCACCCAAGCTTTTTTTGGATAAGGCGATCGCACAGGCTGGCATAATTGACTGTGCCAAAATCAGTTTGAACGGCCCCACAGACGACTCAATGAAGAGGCAGGGGCAGGGGGCAGGGAGCGGGGGGAAATGACCCCTTCATCCTGTCGTGGAATGAAGGGGGGAATATGGGTCTGAGTCCCCTACTTCTCATAAGTGGTTATTGAACAGGAATAGGTCGAATCCCTTTTCTGTTCTGTTCCCCCTGCACCCTGCACCCTGCTCCCTTGCCTCTTGTTCAATCCCCCAAGCCAATTGCTGCTGCGTAGGCGTAGCCCGTCGTAGACATCGCAAAAAGCCTTGCTAAATAATTGTAATAATATTTAATATGAGTCTAGGTTGTGTAATTTAGATTAACTATTGCAGAGAAATTCTCTCAGACTGAGTAAAATGACAAATACAACGAGGCAACTATTTTATAGATTAGTTACCCTAGAACTGGAGACTATGTTTTCAGTCCTGAGTTACTTCTGTATTTTGCCTACTGAGGCATACCAATTTAGACCACACCAAATCCTTCATTAAGAGCTCCCACTAATCATAATGGCTGTGATTGAGAAGAAAAGAACTCGCGATCTGCCCCAAATTAACGAACGAATTCGCTTCCCGAAAATTCGGGTCATTGACACTGACGGCGCCCAGTTGGGAATTATGCCCCCACAGGAAGCACTACAACTAGCAGAAGAAAAAGAGCTAGATTTGGTGCTAATCAGTGACAAAGCTGACCCACCGGTTTGTCGGATTATGGACTACGGGAAATACAAGTTTGAGCAGGAAAAAAAGGCGCGAGAAGCCCGGAAAAAGCAGCACACAGCTGATGTCAAAGAAGTTAAGATGCGCTACAAAATTGAAGAACACGACTACAACGTGCGTGTTAAGCAAGCAGAGCGCTTTTTGAAAGATGGCGATAAAGTCAAAGCGACTGTGATGTTCCGGGGTCGAGAAATTCAACACAGCGACCTAGCAGAAGATTTGCTCAAGCGAATGGCAACGGATTTGGAGCCATTTGGTGAGCTTCAACAAGCGCCTAAAAAAGAAGGGCGAAACATGATGATGCTCATCTCGCCTAAAAAATAATCTTCTAACTGTATTAATAGACCTAGTTTGAAAATCCCCTGACTTATAGTCAGGGGATTTTTCGTTTGGATACAAGATGTACACCCAAAACTCTCAGGTCATTTAAATTTATCTAAAATCGATAGTCCTGAAGGCTGAGTGGGAAACATAATACTCAGTTGCTCAGGACTTTTGCTATTTCCAGGAGATGAGGCGAGACGGTTCAGTTAAAGGGGAAAAGGGAAAGGGGAAAGGGGAAGAAAAAATCTTTAACCCAAACCCAGTAACCTTTTCCCCAAAAGTAATTCTGAGTTCAAAATGCTTATCCGAACCTATTGCTTCCTCATGTCCTCCTGCTTCTCCGCTTCCCATTACGCGGTGATACTACCAGAAAATAAAACTGCATGGAACTGAAAAATTACTGGTTGGCTGCAAATAAAGGTGCTCTGACACGACTACTACAGTGGGTGAATCTCCGACCAGAGGAGAGTGAGCGAACTCAGATAATGTTCCTTTTCTATACAACTGTATCTGTAGGATTGCGGTGGGCAGAGGACAGCACGGTGGCGCTGTTTTTGGATGAATATGGGACTAATTTACTGCCGTGGATGTATATTGCCAGTGCCGTAATGAGTGCGGGACTGGTTTTTTTATACTCGTGGCTGCAAAAGATTTTTCCCTTACGTCAGGTGATTGTGGCGATCGCACCTTGTATGTTGATGCCATTAGTTTTATTAGTTGTATTACGTTGGGGATCGCATTTTTCCTACCTGGCAGTGATTTCGGTATTTTTACTGCGGCTATGGGTCGATGCGCTTTATGTGGTCAATGACCTCAACACCTCCATCGTCGCCAACCAAATATTTAACATTCGGGAGATTAAGCGCACTTATCCACTAGTCAGTAGTGGTCTTTTAGTAGCAGATGTAATCAGTGGCTTTAGTCTGCCGTGGCTGCTACAATACACCACGCTGAATAAGATCATCCTCATCGCCTGTGTAATGATTTTACTCGGATCGGGGATTCTATTCTATTTAACTCATCACTATCGAGCAGCTTTTCCTGAAACCCCACAAAAACTAATTCCTGAAGAACAAGCTTCACGAGCGCGTTTTCTCAAAAGTCCGCTGAAGCGCTATGTTTGGCAGTTGTTTGCCTTTGTGGGTTTGTTACAAGTCATTGGGTTGTTAATAGATTTTCAATATCTGCGCGAACTCAAATCCAATTTGAGTGACCGAGAACTTGCTAGCTTTTTGGGTCTTTTTGGTGGGATGTTGGGGCTGTGTGAGTTGTTGTTGCAGTGGTTTATTTCCAGCCGACTTATCGAACGGATGGGAGTATTTTTCACCGCCACGCTTTTACCAATCACCGTCGGCTTTGCACTACCGGGAATGCTGGTATTACTGCATTTAATTCCAGCTTTGCAATCGCAAAGCTTTTTCTGGGGTCTGATAATTGTTAAATTCTGCGATGAACTTCTGCGCTACACCTTTGTCATGAGTAGCGGCCCCATCCTGTACCAACCGATTCCAGAAGGAATTCGCAGCCGGATGCAGACTCTATCTGGTGGAACCGCCGAAGCGATCGCTACAGGTTTGACAGGAGCGGTAATTTTTGTAACTCTATTGTTTTGTGAGCGGTTTGTACCCGTATCACTGCAAAAGTGGGTGTTGGTAGCAGAGACAATGTTGATAGCTGGCAC
Source organism: Nostoc edaphicum CCNP1411 (assembly GCF_014023275.1). Classification (NCBI taxonomy): domain Bacteria; kingdom Bacillati; phylum Cyanobacteriota; class Cyanophyceae; order Nostocales; family Nostocaceae; genus Nostoc; species Nostoc edaphicum. Next base: position 1,116,211 of record NZ_CP054698.1, on the reverse strand, counting down.
TTGTTTAACAGTAGTTTGGGAATTGCGATCGCGCTATGTTGAACTGTTAGTTTTGAGTGTGGCACGGGGTCACTTGAGTGCAACTAATGTGGGCTTACGATTCTTTAAGCAGGGAGTAGTCAAAGCTTTAGCAGAAAAAGGCAGCGAGGCTGATAAACGCTCTTGTATTGAACTTTTAGCCCAAATTGATTCCCAAGGAGCAGCGGAAGTTTTAGCACCGCTACTAGTGAAGTTAACCCCAGATTTGCAGCGCCAAAGTTTGGAAGTGATGCTGACGGGAGGTGTAAATCCGGCTTATCTAGCCGCCATCCGTCCTTTGTTAGAACAATCCCAGGAAACTAACCCCGAAGTTTTTGCTTTAGCACTGCGCTACATTTGGTTAGCTGAACCAAATCCCAACTTAAGTCTCTTAGAAGGATATTTACACCCCCGCCAAAACTCACTTATCCGCGCTACCGCAGCCGCTTTAGTCTTACGCCAGGGAACACCCATGCAAAAGGTAGCAGCTACCCAAACCATGCGCCGGATGCTGACTCATAAGCAAGAACGCGAACGGGTAAATGGAGTCAGAGCGCTCAGAGAAGCAGTTTATTTGCAAGCGTTGCGGATTCACATCCCAAATTTATTACAAGATGAGTCATTGCGGGTGCGCTGTGCTGTATTGGAAATGATTGCAGCAACCCATTTAGAAGAATACTATTCAGCACTGATTGCAGCACTTTATTACAAATCAACCCGCAGTACAGCAATGTCAGCCCTAATGCGATTAGAAAATGAAGCTCTAGAAATGCTGTTGCGGTTGGCTACGAATATTTACAAACCCGAAGTAGTGCGGATGTATGCTTGGCGCACCATTGCTCAAGTTGGCACTCAGGAAGCATTGGAGACTTTATGGGAAAACTTAGAGGCATCTTGGGGTATTACGAGAGATCATATTCTCCGCAGCTTACTAAAAATACATAAACAACCAGGAATTACAGGTTTAGTAGATCGATTTTATGAAAGTCGGGTAGAAAATTTAATCAAGCAGGAATTAAAGTTTTTAGGTGAAATTTATGCTGCATACATTGACTTTAAAACATTAGACCAAAAAGAAAATCATCAATCCAGTGAGAGGATTGTGATTGTCTCTGAGTTACTGCAACGCGCCCTTCTAGAATTGGAATTGGATGTCAAGGAACGGCTGCTACTGTTACTGAGACTGCTTTATTCGCCAGAAAAGATGCAGGCAGCAGCATTTAATCTGCGATCGCTCTCAGTGGTAAACTTAGCGCGGGGGTTGGAAATCTTAGAGCATACCGTAACTTTGTCTTCAAAGTCTTTATTGCTGAATATTTTAGATAACCGACCACAGTCAGAAAAATTACAATATCTCATAGAAGCCAAGATTGTAGAATATGAAAATATGGTGGTTAGCGATCGCCTCCACAGATTGCTGATGTTGGGGAACTTCCTTTCTGACTGGTGTCTAGCTTGTTGTTTTCATTATGCTCAAGTTACACGCATCCGACTGACCAGTTCTGAGATTTTAGTGAGTTTGCGTCATCCAACTGGCTTTGTTAGGGAAGCTGCGATCGCATACTTGAACATGGTTTCACATCGTGTTCTCCTGCAAATCCTCCCCCAGTTACAAAAAGATCCACATCCCTTAGTCGCTGCTCAAGTTAAAGAGTTACTCGAAAAATACCAATTCAAAAATCACAATTGAAAATAATACCCCCCTGTAGTCCCCCCGATGCCTTGGCTACGGTGTATACACAAGTCAAATTACCCCCCTTAGTCCCCCCTTGCAAAGGGGGGAAATATCCGGTTCTCCCCCTTGGCAAGGGGGAGTTAGAGGGGGTGAGAAAGACTTGTGTGTACATCGTAGCCTTTGCAAGGAGAGGGTTAGGGTAGGATAAAACCTTGGTTCATCAGCTATTTCAGACTTGTGTATACACGGTAGCCTTGCCAAGGGGGGAAACAAGAAAATCTAGTCCCCTCCCCTTTGCAAGGGGAGGGTTAGGGTGGGGTAAAATCCGCATTCATCAACTACTTGAGACTTGTGTATATACCGTAGCCAAGCCATCGGGGAGACGGCGATAGCCAGGGGGTGAATTATATGCAGCTTCACAAAGAAACGGTATAAGGGATTTAAACTCAAAAAAACATCCAATCGCTGTGGAACCAGCATTAATAACTAATAACAAATGACAATTTTGTTAACCTGTAAAGTGAAGTAAAAATTCAAAGAGCATCAAGAACAGCCATGTACGTACTCATAGGTGGAGCGGGCTTAGTGGGCTTAAGTTTAGCGCAAAAGCTGGTAGAACTAGGACACACTGTTGCAGTAATTGACATTGATCCTATCGCTTGCCGCTACGCCCGTGAACAAGTAGGAGCAATGGCTTTTGAAGGTAGTGCTGTGAGTACAGAAGTCTTGTTAGAAGCTGGGATTCGTAAAGCCGGCTCCTTGGCTGCGGTTCTGAGAAGTGATGCCTTAAACTTGGCAATGGTAACTCTTGCTAAACACTACGGTGCGCCCCATATTTTGAGTCGGATGCGCCACCCCGATTTTGCCGAACCGTTACGTATCGCTGGAGCTAACCATATCATCAGTACTGTTGAACTCTCAGTTTCAACAATGGTGAATGCCATTGAGTATCCGCAAGTGGAATCAATGATGCATTTTGAGCAGGGACAGATTGAGGTTCTGAAACTTTCCATCCCTAACAATTGCTATGTTGCTGGTCGTAGTGTTGCCGAAATTGCTCAGGATTCCCAATTTCCTACTGGCTCGCTAATTATTGGTTATCAACCCCATCCCCATGAAGATTTAATGATTCCTAACGGCAGTACAATACTGGAACCTCATTCAACAGTGCTGATTGTGACTAAACCAGGATCTTTACATCAAGTCATTGATTTTATTGAACAAAGATGTTAGGCGCAGTCTCTATTTAAACTCTTTATGAGGTGGGGTTAGCTACATTTATAGTCAGAATTCAGGAGTCAGAATTCAGGAGTCAGAATAGTTAAAGAATCAGAAGAACATTTGATGAATAAAACAGGAGTCAGAATTCAGAATTCAGAATACTCTACCCATAAAGGGATAGAGTTTTAAGGTGAGAAGATTTTAGTTTTTTTCACTTGACTTCGGGCGTTAGCGTAGCGGGACGTTCGCGGTAGCGTCTCGTAGAGAAGTACGGTTTTAACCAACTATTCGTCACGCACTCGTACAGAATTCATACTGAATTCTGACTCCTGGATTCTGACTCCTGGATTCTGACTTCTGAATTCTTCTTATAAATATACTAATTATTCTAAATTCCTTATAAATTCTGACTTCTGACTCCTGGGTACTGAATTCCTACCATTTATATAATTGGTGTAAATAATTGTGATGAAGCCTTACCCACATATTTATTTAGCGATCGCTGTTATTTTTCTTGTATCTTGTAAATCACCAGAGATTCCAGCAAAGTCACAACCTGATATTGCTCAGATAACCCCATCCCAAAAGGTCGTGACGCTCGATCAGAATTTTAAGATAGCAAGCAGCCAAACTGTTTATGTTCCTGTCTATTCTCATATCTATCATCACAATCGGCAGGAAATTTTCGAGCTAGCAGTTACGCTCAGTATTCGGAATACAGATTTGACTAATCCGATCGTCATTACTTCTGTGCGCTACTATAACTCAGATGGAAAATTAGTTAAGCAGTATTTGGAGCACCCGATTCAACTTGATGCGCTGGCTTCTACAGCTTTTTTTGTAAATAGAAATGATACTAGTGGAGGTTTAGGCGCAAACTTTATTGTAGAGTGGGTAGCCCAAACAGAAATATCCGACCCGATAGTGGAGGCGGTGATGATTGGTACTGACTTTCAACAAGGAATTTCTTTTATCAGTCCTGGTAGAGTAATTAAAAGTCAAAATAACGATCAGCGATCGCCTTTAAAATAAGGTCAGAATTCTGACTCCTGTTTTATGGTAAATATATCGACGCGGTAGGGGCAATTCATGAATTGCCCCTACCGCGGATGTTTTTTGTTAGCGATCGCTTGACTTTTAAGACAGATCGCTATTACTGAATACGGTGTCTTTCAGAAGTGCTTATTTGACACCAGCAGGGATCTTTTGAGTTTTAGTAGTACCCGCTTTGCCATTCTCTGCCTTAATTTCTGCTACTTGCAGATGAGCTTCTAAGAACCAGAGTCGTTTGTCAATGGTGCGAGAAATTTCGGTGTAAAGGTCAGCGGTATCAGCATCGCCTAATTCATCAGTTTTAGCGATCGCTTGCCGAATATGTTTCGCATAGAGTGCAAAGCGGTCTGATAAAGCTGTTACATGGTCTTTACCATCCAAAATATCTAAGGGATATTCTGGCAAAATCGAATTAGCAGCTGCGGCGCGGGCTGTTCCAAAAGCGTATCCGCCTAAAGCTGTGACGCGTTCAGCTACCATATCGACGTACTCTTCCAATTCACCAGCAAGTTCATCAAATAATTCGTGTAGCTGGTAGAAGTCAGTTCCTTTAACATTCCAGTGCGCTTGCTTTGCTTGGGTTTTCAGATCCAAAGTAGCTGCCAAGGTTTGATTCAGAAGTACTACGATTTGCACTCGCGCTTCGGCGGGAATGTCAATACGAGTAGGATACAAACGTGATGAAATGGTGTTGTCGCTCATAGTTGTAGTTAATGCCTTTTAAATCTAACTTTACAGATTTTGGTTGGCTGCGCGAAACTCTCTGACGACAGATTATATTAATGTCTGAATGTGTTACTGTCTATGAATACTAGGTTAGATGCGATGGTTTTCTATGGTATTGAATGTACCACCGAAAAGGCGATCGCGAATCATGTCACTCTGCAAAAAGTCATGGGGGAAACCCAATTCAATTTTACTTACTTCATCTAAGCGTTGCAGATGTTCTGGCGAGAGGCTGACATCAAGGGAAGCTAAGTTATCTTGAAACTGAGTTAATTTACGTGCCCCAATGATCGGAATAATCACACCAGTTTGAGCGCGTAACCAAGCTAATGCTACCTGTGAAGGCGTGTGTCCAATTTCTGCCGCCACTTGGCTAACAACCTGCGCGATCGCTAAATTCTTCTCAGAAATTCCTCCCCCAAAAGTTTCGAGTCGTCCTTGTTCATCGCCTGCTTGCGGAGGCTGATTATACTTACCTGTCAGCACACCACCACCTAAAGGCGACCACGGCGTTACAGCTAAATCGAAGGCTTTAGCCATTGGTAGCAAGTCTCGTTCGGGTGTTCGCTGAATTAAACTATACTCAATTTGCAAGGCAACAAACTGCGTCCATCCTTGGTAATGGGCAATGGTATTTGCTTGGGAAACGATCCAAGCAGGGGCGTCAGAAATACCAATGTAAAGCACTTTACCTTGACGGACGACATCATCAAGCGATCGCAAGACTTCTTCAATCGGTGTTGTGAAATCCCAAGCGTGTAACCAAAATAAATCAATGTAATCGGTATTCAGCCGTTTCAGGCTACCTTCCAAAGATTGAATTAAATTCTTGCGATGGTTTCCACTGGCGTTAGGGTCGCCCTTTTTCTCATTCATCTGCAAGGGAAAGGAATATTTTGTCGCAACTACAAAGCGTTCTCGTTCTTTAGCGATTAATTCACCAACAATTTTTTCACTGCTACCATCCGTATAACCGTTGGCGGTGTCAATGAAATTTCCCCCAGCTTCTACATAAGTGTCAAAGATTTTACGACTTTCGTCAACAGATGCACCCCAACCCCAATCTTCACCAAAAGTCATGGTTCCCAAGGAGAGTTCAGAGACTCTTAACCCACTTTTGCCCAAGAGTTTGTATTTCATGAATATTTTCTCATTAACGAAAAAAACGATGCAAATACTATCCCAAAGGCATGATAACTGGAAACCGGAGCGATGTTTGACTTGAATGCATCGACCTACAACTTGAATGCAGCTTTTTTTACTTCGCACTAGTTTGGTGAGGCAAGAGCGATCGCTATGGTTTTCTAAGCTAGAATACCAAAGTTGTGTTTAGACACATCCGACAAGTCAATTGCCAAAGAGCAGTTATTTCCATGAACTACTACGTAATCTACGACGGAAATTGTAATCTCTGCGTTACCCTAGTACAATTTCTAGAAACCTTAGACAAGGGAAAGTTATTTCGCTACGCTTCTATGCAAGATGAGCAGACACTTTTACAGTGGGGAATTACAGCCCAAGATTGCGAACAGGGGGTGATTTTAATTGATGGCAATGAACCTCAGAGACGTTGGCAAGGTAGTAACGCAGCAGAAGAGATTGGGCGGTTATTGCCAGCAGGAAGTATATTTGTAGACGCTTATCGAGCCTTACCGGGGATGAAATGGGCAGGCGATCGCTTTTACGAACAAATCCGTGATAACCGCTACGCACTCTTTGGTAAGCGTTCTAGTACTTATGAATCGTCATACTGTGTCGATGGTAGCTGCAAGTCAACTGAAGTTAAATAAACCACAGCTATATCAGGCTTTGCCCCACCTCCGTGGGTTTCAAAATTCCTGCCTCCTGCTTTTTACCTCTCAATGCTGTTGGTTAAGGCAAGAGACGCGATGAATCGCCGTCTCTACAATAATATGGCGATTTATTGCGTCTTGGCGATCTAGAATTTTAATCAAAAAACCTTAACCGAACCGTATTGCCCTGTTTGCTTATCTGACTTTTCAAGCTAGGAGAGAGGAATGGAAGTGAGGTCAGAATATTAAGTTGCACATCGCGTAAAGTTGAGTTTGTGAACTACCCATTCACCATTCCCCCTTCCCCATTCCCCATTCCCCATTCCCCATTCCCCATTCCCCATTCCCCATTCCATTTTGTATAAATAAAATTAATACCTCTAGAGAAGTAAGTAATTTTGGGGTTTTAAAAATTGTGAAAGTTAAACAAAATAGTATTGGGAATTTAACATCATCTGCAAATAGAAGGACTACAATCAAAACGGACAAATGTTTCATGCTCCAACAACAGAGGATTACAAAGCTATGTCCGACTTAAATCGAGGAATTATGAAATTTGAGGGTGCAGATTCCCCAAAAGTAGTCACCATCTCTACCGTGTTGCTTTTGGGATCGATCGCTGCTCTCATAATCTGGGCGCTGCAAGCTGCCTATGCGCTAAACTAAAACCATTAGTAGCCTAGAAGGACACTTGTCTTAAACGGTTTCCGTCGTAGCCAAGTGTCCTTAAAGAAGAATACAGAATCCAGAATCCAGAATTCAGAAGTAAAACAGGCTTGACGGCTGGTTTTAAAAGCTAGTTTGTGTAGTTGAGCAACTTAAAATATCCTGTCTGCATAAGGAGTCTAGTATGATTAGTATATTCATTCATCAAATATTCTCCTGAATTCTGACTCCTGAATTCTGACTCCTGAATTCTGACTCCTGAATTCTTTTCGATAAAAGCGCCCTAATCACCATCAAAAATTTCAGAAAAACTTTAGATTTGAGATTTGAGGTTTTAGATGGAAAATTTAAATCTAAAATCCAAAATCCAGAATGTTTGAACCTTGGGGTGTTTTAGTTATTTTAATTATCTGCCCCCTCTTGGGCGGATTACCCCTGATTGCATGGATTACTTACGCCCTGAAGCGGAAGCAATTATCACAGCTCGGCACAAAAAATATTAGTGTATCGGCTGCCTTTTATCATGGCGGAAAAGTTGTCGGAATTCTAGCAGTCTTGTCAGAGGCTTTGAAAGGAGTTGCGGCAGTCTTACTCAGCCGCGCTTTCTTCCCAGATGGCTCGTCTTGGGAATTAATTGCCCTGATCGCTCTGGTAATTGGTAGATACTGGATAGGCAGAGGGGCAGGTACGACAAATGTTGTCTGGGGATTTGTCGTACATGATCCACTGGTGGCAATATTTGTATCTTTCTTTGCAGGTATTAGTTTTACAATTCTGCAATCAAGAAAGGTAGTTAAATTTGGAGTTTTATTGCTCTTTCCTCTGTTTGTAACCCTTCTGCACCTGAGCGATATCCCCAGAATGTTGGCTGCTGTCGCTTTAGCTGCTTTAATGGCCTGGATTTACACCAAAATTCCTGATGATATGAATCTGCCAGCCCAAGAGGCACAAACAGAATCGCAAGCGATGTTGGAATTTTTACGCGGCGATCGCACAATGGTTTCTTTAGATGAAGAGTTGGATGCTGCCATCGTCGGAGAAAAGGCAGCTACGTTATCTCAAATTAAGCGCTGGGGCTATTCAGTTCCGAAGGGGTGGGTACTCGCCCCAATTGACGATCCCCAAGGGTTGACAGAATTTCTCCAGCCATCAGAATTATCCCCCCTAGTGGTACGTTCCTCGGCTATTGGAGAAGACTCAGAAAACGCTTCCGCCGCTGGACAATATGAAACAGTTTTAAATGTTACCAGCCCAGAGGCATTACAAGCAGCGATCGCTCAAGTTAAAACTTCTTATAATCATCCATCTGCTGTCCAATATCGGCGCGATCGCGGCTTAAATGATACAGCAATGGCTGTGTTGATTCAGCAACAAGTCCAGAGTGTATATTCTGGCGTCGCTTTCAGCCGCGATCCCATTACCCAGCAAGGTGATGCTATTATCATCGAAGCCCTTCCAGGCAGCCCGACGCAAGTCGTTTCGGGAAAAGTCACACCAGAACAATATCGCGCTTTTGTCGTTGAAACTGAAAATTCTTACTCTGTACAATTAGAGGGTGAAGGACGAGTCCCACAATCATTAATCAAGCAAGTTGCATACTTAGCCTACCGACTCGAAAAACGTTATCATGGCACTCCTCAAGATATTGAGTGGAGTTATGACGGTCAAACACTCTGGGTATTGCAATCTCGACCGATCACCACTCTGTTGCCCATGTGGACACGCAAAATCGCTGCTGAAGTGATTCCCGGAGTAATTCACCCCTTAACATGGTCAATTAATCGTCCCTTAACTTGTGGAGTTTGGGGAGAACTGTTTACTTTAGTTTTAGGCGATCGCGCCTTGGGGTTAGATTTTGCCGAGACAGCAACTCTGCATTATTCTAGAGCCTACTTTAATGCATCCCTCTTAGGAGATATTTTTATCCGGATGGGACTGCCGCCGGAAAGTTTGGAATTTTTAACCAGAGGAGCTAAATTAAGTAAACCGTCCTTGCAATCAACCTGGGAAAATTTGCCAGGACTAGGGAAGTTGCTGAAGCGGGAATTAAGTTTAGAAAAGGATTTCAAGCAGGATTATCATCAACGCTTCATTCCTGGTTTGTCACAGTTGGCACAGGAAGATATAGATAACTTGGAACCAGGCAAGCTGTTGGCAAGAATTGATTTTATTCTGGAGTTGCTACGTCATGGTACGTATTACAGCATTTTAGCTCCCTTAAGTGCAGCCCTGAGACAGGCGATTTTTCGGGTAAAGGATAGCCAGATTGATAACAGTGTTACCCCAGAAGTAGCGGCATTGCGATCGCTCAGTGCAATAGCTACAGATGCCAAGCAGGTATTGCAGAATTTTGAGCCACAGCAGGTATTTGAGCAATTAAAGCAAACCCCAGAGGGAGAAAAGATCCTAGAAGAATTTAACGAATTGCTTCAGGATTACGGCTATTTAAGTGAAGTGGGAACTGATATCTCCGTTCCCACTTGGCGGGAGAATCCCCAGATGATCAAGCAGATGTTTGTGCAGTTAATGCAGGGGAACGAACCACAAGCAGGGGCAAAAGATGCGATTAATAGTATCTTTGCTGTTAAGCGCAAACGTTCTTTTGTGCAACGCCGCGTAGATATCAAAGGACGAGTTACCGAAGTTTATTCACGGCTTTTGGCTGAATTGCGTTGGAGTTTTGTCGCTTTAGAAAAGGTTTGGTTAAAGTCCGGCTTACTCAGGAAAACAGGCGATATCTTTTTTGTCAACTTTGATGAAGTGCGGCGTCTAATTGTGGATGAAGATGCCAGCTTAATTGAGCAGTTAGATAAGTTAGTGGAATTTAGGCGATCGCAATTTGTGCAAGATAGCGAGATTATTCAAATACCCTTTTTAGTCTACGGTAATACACCTCCTCATCCCTTAGCTCCCTCTCCACTCTACTCTGACCAAATTTTACAAGGCATTGGAGCCAGTCACGGGCAAGCCGAAGGACGAGTGAAAGTGTTGCGAAATTTACAAGATATTCCAGAGATTGACCGAGATACGATTCTGGTAGTGCCTTACACAGATTCCGGCTGGGCGCCATTGTTATTAAGGGCTGGGGGATTAATAGCCGAAGCTGGTGGCAGACTTTCTCACGGTGCGATCGTTGCTCGTGAGTATGGAATTCCCGCTGTCATGGATGTGCGAGGTGCTACATGGATTTTGCAAGATGGTCAGCGGGTACGGATTGATGGGTCTAGAGGTATTGTGGAATTATCTAACGATTTAAGACCCGAATGATTACCACTTCTCTGAAAAACTTGCCTGAAGAGTCTGTTTCTCACAATCCCGAAATCAAGAAAAAGGTAATGCTACGCTTTGGCGATTTACCTCACCTGACTAACTTTTCTCAAGCGCGTTTTGCTCCCGGACAAACCGCACCAGCACACGCGCATCAAGATATGTGTGAAGTCTTCTTTGTGGAAGCTGGTTCAGGAGTAATTCACATTGATGGTAAAGAATACCCCCTACTTCCGGGAAACTGCGTAGCCATAGAACCAGGAGAAGTACATGAAGTTGTCAATAGTGGCTCAACTGAGCTTGTTTTGACATATTTTGGTTTACGAGTGGAAATATCAGCTTAAAACGCTACATCACACCAGCCTGAAAAATCTGGTTTGGGGTGAGATTCAATTCGGAAAAAGTTTGAGAAATAATGCGATCGCTATCTCGAAACTTACTTATCTGATATTCTCCATCAACTAAGTTACAGACAGAAATTGTCGGTTGTTTAGGATTGCCAATAAAATTACGTCCACCCAAGCCAGCATAATCGACAATCCAGTATTCCGAGATACCCATCTCTTCATAGTCAGCGTATTTTAAATAGTAATCGTCCCGCCAGTTAGTTGATACAACCTCAATTGCCAAAGGTATCGATGCACCCAAACTCACGATAGATTGTTTTTTCCATAATTTTTCGTTTGCTAGATTTGCACGGTTTAACACCAAAACATCTGGGAAGTAACCAGAATCTTTTTCAGGAGGTCTAACTATAGCTTGGTTAGGAATAACGTAAGAGAGGCTTAATCGGTCAATTAAAGCACTAAGCTTTATTGTCAAAAAACCCTTTACTTCTTCGTGTTCCCCTACTGGTTGCGCCATCTCAACAATGTCTCCGTTATGTAGTTCGTAGCGAACCGCTGAATTTTCGGGTAGCCAATCGACGAATTCCTCAAAGGTTACTAGCTTGGGTATAGCTTGAGTCATGGCTTTTGAGAGTTATTGCTTGGAAATATTATCTCTAATCTAGGGAGCTGCGGACAGATTTTCCACCATGTTCTTAAGCAACAATTCCTGCGCCGGTCTGAATCCCCGACTGATAGCGTTGTGGAAAGCGAGTCATTGAGCGTCAAGATTGCTGACCGGAGGCGGAGCGTCTCCGGCTTTGCTTCTGACTTCTGAATTCTTCTTCAAAAACTACTTTCATCACTGCTTTATGTTTCGGTCTTAAGAGGAAAGGGCATTCTATGTTTAGAAAACAACGTTGATATCAAGCAGCCACTAAACAGATGATTCAGCAAAAATCCCCTATATTCTCTTATAGGCTAAGGCAAATCGGAGGCACCGTTGTTTTGGCGATCGCCTACTATGGAATGGCTGAAATTTCACGGCATCTTGCCTCCACACCCCAAGATGTAACTCCAGTTTGGCCCCCCGATGGGATTGCTGCTGGGGCTGTTCTGTTGTTTGGTAACTGGATCGGATACGGTGTTTTGTTGGGTTCATTTCTCGCCAACTTTTGGGCGTTCCGAGATCCAACAAGTTTCTTATCTTTGGTGATTTCAACGCTGCCAGTTCTGGGAATTGCGATCGGAACAACCCTGGGGACTCTGTTGGGAGCCTTCCTGCTACGGAAAACTACCAACTTTAACTATCCCTTGGAACGTGTCACCGACGTGTTCAAATTTTTGATCTTAACCGGCATGGTGGGGCCGATCATCAATGCAACTGTGGGAGTGGCTTGCTTGGCATTGAGTGATAAAGTTCCCTGGACAGCGTATGGGACAGTCTGGTTAACCTGGTGGATTTCTAATGTTTCGGGAATTTTTATCGTCAGCCCGATTCTGCTTAGTTGGGGACAATTCATTCAAAAAAACCGACATTCAAGCGGGCAATGGTTATCCCTCAGTTCAATCTCAGAGGATTCTGAAAATCTCCCTCATCTTCGACACTCAAGAGCAAACTCACGCCGTTTCAGATTATGGTTAATTGTAGAGCCAGTTATCCTAATGGCGTTGGTCATTCTCATCACCAAAGTTGCTTTTGGTGAGGGATATCAGCTGGAGTATATGTTGATTCCGGTGTTGATCTGGTCTGCCTTTCGACTGGGGCAACCGGGTGCAACGCTGTTAACTTTTATTGTGGCTGCGATCGCAGTGATCGCAACTGTCAATAGCAAAGGTGGTTTTGTCGCTGCGGATCTCAACCAATCTTTGCTCCAACTACAATCGTTTATTGGCGTGATTACACTCACCATTCTTGTGCTGACAGCAACGATCGCAGAACGAACACAAGCAGAAACCAAGCTGCGTTTAGCTTTTGCCGAATTAGCCAGAACCAATGAAACTCTGGAAGTTCGAGTTCAGCAGAGAACAGAAGAATTAAATCAAAAGAATACGACTCTCAAGCAAACCTTACAAACACTCAAACGGACTCAATTGCAGATGATTCAGAGTGAAAAAATGTCTGCATTGGGACAGATGGTGGCTGGAATTGCCCATGAAATCAATAACCCGGTTAGTTTCATTGATGGCAACTTGACTTATCTTTCTGAGCATATCCAAGGCTTGTTGAGAGCATTGCAAGTTTACCAACAGCACTATCCCAATCCACCTATTGCCCTGCACGCAGAATTGGATAAACTTGAACTGGACTTTTTACGGGAAGATTTGGCCAAGATTCTTCAGTCCATGAAAATTGGTACCGAGCGTATCTGTACTATTGTGTTATCGCTGAGGAACTTCTCACGCTTGGATGAAGCCGAATTGAAAGCGGTAGAAATTCATCAAGGGATTGATAGTACCTTGGTGATTTTGCAACATCGATTGCAAGCGACAGCCGATCGCCCACAAATCCAAGTTATTAAAGAGTATGGTCAGTTACCACTGATTGAATGTGATGCTGGCTCCCTGAATCAAGTGTTTATGAATCTTTTGAGCAATGCTGTTGATGCATTAGAAGAATCTAATCAGGGGCGTTTGTTTCAAGACATTTCAGCCAACCCCAATGTCATCTGGATTCAGACTCGTCAACTCGATATAAACCAAGTGATGATTATGATTTCTGACAATGGAATAGGCATTTCAAAAGAAATTCGCTCTAAACTATTTGATCCTTTCTTCACCACCAAGCCCGTTGGCAAGGGCACTGGTTTGGGTTTGTTTATGAGTTATCAAATTGTAACTGAGAAGCATGGCGGTAATCTTTCGTGTGACTCCACAATCGGGCAAGGCACAAAGTTTCTGATTAAGATTCCTGTAAAAGCTCAGAGGATTGATTGAATCAGCACAAATTATGTCTCGATTTCAGCATTTATCATATCCTTTAGGTGGCGCTTATTATGACAAAATAAGTCACATTTGGCTACGACTATACCGCAGCGGTCAATATCATGTAACCTTGTATCTAAATGGTGAAGCTGTCATGCTTCAAAAATACAATATTTTGCGATCGCCCAAAGGGCACTGCACTCCGCGCAATTGCACCGCAGAGTTAAAACTAGGGGCAAATAACTTTTAACCTAACTTGGAATTTTATGAAAGCAGTTGGTATTGACTTAGGTACAACTAATTCCGAAGTGGCGATCGTCGAAAACGGACAGGTGCGAGTATTAGCAGGTGAAGATGGCGACCTGATTTTACCTTCCTGTGTGGGATTTAGCGATACAGGGAAACTGCTGGTGGGACGCGAAGCCCTCCGTCAGTATGCAGCAGCACCTGAACGCACTGTCAAGTCAATTAAGCGCTGGATGGGAACTGACCATAAAACCACTTTTGGAGATAAAGAATACTTACCTCATGAAGTTTCCGCTATTATTCTCCGCGCCCTGAAACAACGGGCTGAGAATGTTTTAGGGGAAACAATTACCCAAGCAGTAATTACGGTTCCAGCTTATTTTACAGATGCTCAACGACAAGCAACTAAAACGGCTGGTGAGATTGCTGGTTTGGAAGTACTGCAAATTATCAATGAACCCACGGCGGCGGCTTTAGCTTATGATTTGCGCTCCGAAGAGACAGAACGAATTGTAGTTTATGACTTGGGAGGTGGTACTTTTGACGTGTCGGTAGTTGAAATTACGGGCGAAGTCACCGAAGTATTAGCTAGTCATGGCAATAATCGCTTGGGTGGAGATGATTTCGACAGGCTTTTGCAACTCCATTTGGCGGATCTATTCCGCAAACAGCATGGGGTAGATGTGCCGGATGATGCCGCAACCCAAGCGCGTCTCCTGAGAGCCGCAGAGCAGTTAAAAATTGACCTGAGTTCCCATGCCTTTGCTACAGTCCGGGAAGCATTTTTGGGTAGTAAAGGCAAAACTGCACTACATCTAGAGACAGAAGTAGCGCGAGCAGATTTTGAAAAGTCGATTCGCCCACTATTAGAAGAAACCCTAGAGGCAATTGACCGCGCCCTCACAGACGCTAACCTGGAAGCCGATGAAATTGACCGAATTATTCTAGTTGGTGGTTCTACACGCATTCCTTTGGTGCAAGAAATGATCGCAGAGCATCTGGGACAAACCCCTACTGATGGTATTCAACCAGACCTTTGTGTAGCTTTAGGAGCAGCTTTGCAAGCGGGGGTGCTAGTAGGTGAATCTGTGGACGCCATTCTTGTAGATGTAATTCCCCATTCCCTCGGCATTGCTGCGGCTGTGCCTACACCAATGGGTATTATGCCAGGTTACTTTAGTGTGATTATTCCGCGCAATAGCGTTGTTCCCGTTTCCCGCTCTCATGTTTATTCCACCTTGTTTGATGAGCAAGACGCGGTAGAAATTGAAGTTTTCCAAGGTGAAAATGCGATCGCCGAAGAAAATGTTCCTCTAGGTTCCTTTAGAGTGGAGAACTTACCACCCAAGCCAGCAGGAGGGATTCAAGTTGAAGTTCACTTTGACTTTGACCTGAATGGTATTCTCACCGTCACCACCACCGAAAAAGGCAAAGGGCAACAAGGGACGCTAGTAGTAAATAATGCAGGGATACAGAAACTTTCCAGCCATGAATTGAAGCAAGCAAGGGCAGATTTAGAAGCATTATTTGAAAGTGATGAAACAATTGAAATCTCCGCAGAAGATTCAATCGAGTCTGTAGAAATCACTCCAGAATTGGCAGCACTTTTAAATGGCGCGGGGCAAGCACTTCTTACTGTAGACGAAGAACAAGCAGAGGAACTACAAGACTTATTAGACCAGATTGAAAATGCGATCGCTGACAATAGCCCAGAATTAACCCAGTTACAAACAGAACTGGAAGATTTTCTTTACTATATCAGCACGAATTGAGAATGGGAAATGGGGAATGGGGCATGGGGCATGGGGCATTGGGAATTGGGCATTGGGCATGGGGCATGGGGCATGGCAATTATTGAATATCTATATGAAACAACTATGAAATGTCCTGTCTGTGGAGCAATTTATCGTCCAACAAAAGGTAGCAGGGGAACAGAGAAAAATGAGGGAGACAAGGAGACAAGGGAGATAAGCAATGCCCAATGCCCAATGCCCCATGCCCCATCCATAACTTGCAAACGCTGCAAGGTAGACTTATCTGATTTGCTCTGTCTGCACGACCAAGCTATCTGGAATCACAGACAAGCACTGTATTTATTATCACAAGGGCGTTATTCTGAAGCAGCAATGCACAACAATCAAGCCATTGCTTTGTATTCCAGCAATGCAGACTTCCATGCCTTAGCAGGGAAACTATGGGCATTACAAGGAGAGTTTCGAGAAGCGATCGCATCTTGGCAACAAGCACTCAAATTTGACCCAGAAAATGCGATCGCTTGTGATTGTCTGCAAATGATCGAGTTAATGGCAAAAAATCATCAAACTTAAGGGACTACCAAAGAATAAAACAGGAGTCAGAATACAGAATTCAGAATTGGTGAATAAGTAAGTGGGCAAGAATAAATCAAACTATATTAAGTAATGTAAAATTCAATTAAATTACTTCGTAGTAAGGGCTTTAGCCCTTAAAAGAGGACTAAAGTCCCTACTACAAACCTTTAATTATTTACGCCCACTTACTTACTCTACCCATAAAGGGATAGAGTTTTAAGGCGAGAATATTTTAATTTTTTTCGCCCACTATTCGTCACCCACTCGTACAGAATTCTTCTTATAAATTACTCAAAAAAATCAAGAGTCTAAATTTAAACGGTAATTGCGTGAATCTGAATATTGTTTGCTTCAAAAGCTTGCCGTACCCGTAGACGGAACTCTCGTCCAACATTCCATTGTTCCATAGGTGCGGTTTTAATCCAAACGCGCACTAACATACCTGTATGGGATAGGTCATCAATCCCCAATACTTGGGGCGATTCTGGCAGGCGATCGCGCCATTCTACTTCGCTATACAATTGTTTGCATACTTGCTTGAGAATCTCTAAAACCTGCTTGGGGTCGTTTTCATACGCCACTACAATAGAAAAGTCTACCCGCGACCAGAGACGGGTTAGATTGCTGACATTCATGATATTGCTATTGGGAATGGTAATTAATTTACCTTCGCTATTACGTAGTTGAGTCACCCGCAGGTTGAGGTTTTCCACTAGTCCGCTTTTATCCCCAATCTCAATTACATCTCCCACAGCAAATTGATCCTCCATCAAAATCAAGCAGCCATTGACCAAATCTTTAATCAGACTTTGGGAACCAAGAGAAATTGCGATACCGATCACAGCGCCCCCTGCCAAAATTGAACTGGTAGGCACATTAAATATTTTTAGAAAATCCAAGATACCGAAGGTGATGAAAACAAAAGTGATTAATCCTTTGAGTGCCCCGGCAACTGTTGCAGCTCGTAGGGCAATCCGTTGAGTTTCACTCAAAGGGAGAGAGGAATGGGTTGTCCAGACATCAGTGAGGCGGTCAATTAAAATTTTACCGATCCGAATAACAAGAGTGATGAAAAACCAAATAATCAGTAGTGCTAGGGGCCGGGCTACAGCGTCCGTCCACCATCTCATCAGGTAGGGGACGCGATACATGATGACCGCAATCCCGATGTACCACATCAGAATAAATACCCAAAACAGTAGCCATGTGAGCAGAGAATAGATCCCTAGTTGGTGCTTGAGGCTAAACTGTCGCCGGATCGTGTCTAGAAACTGCGATCGCCCATCGGCGGTAGTGTCTGCATCTGTTTTCTTTTCGCTGGTGTCTATTGTGTGAATAGTTGTAGATGTTTCTCCCTCAGATTGCTTGACCACACTCTGTTTTCCCGCAGCTATCTGCTCTTGATGGCGAACTTGCAATGCCGTCTGTTTGCGAATTAAAGTTCGCCGCAGTAACCACAACACTCCCCAACACTAAGCCGATGCTGATTTGCAGTGCCTGTCCAATTCGTTGCCACAATATCTCATGCGAGAAGAGTTTATTAATGCGTTCTACTTCTGCTTGTAATATTTTTTGCCACTCCTGTGCCAATTCCTCCCGATTTTTCCCCTGGTAGTCAGCATCTGGCTCTGTTACTGTTACCAACCTTAAAGGACGGGTCGTTTGATCGTCACTGAGTTGGAGGATTAAATCCTTATTCAAAATGGCAATGGAAACCACAGGAGTTTGTTTAGCTTTGTTAGTTCGAGCGAGCGCTCGCATCAGCCGTTGCGTTATTTCTTCGGCACGTACCTCTACTGGAAGAGATCCATCTGGCGGTTGGCTACGATTAAAAACAGTGGGAGAGACAATCTCAAACAATAAGTTTCTGTCTAAGGGTGAATGCACAGACGCAATTTCATACATACCGAGGCGGGTAACACCACTAGGTGGTTTGTGCGGATCGTTGGAGGCTGCGGTAGGTAAGGAAGGTAGTTGACTGTGAGCGATCGCACTCCAACCAAGTACCATTGCGATCGTCATCATACTGACTAGCACAAACCGAATTATTGAATGGAGGAAGCGATTAAACAGGAACATAAGCTGTTACGCAGCTAGATTGTATAATATTAGATTAAGTAATTAATTTAGTATCAGCCATCTATGCCAGCAAAAAATCATCTTTCCCAAGAGCAGAAGGAAAGGCTACTAAAAACGCTAAAAGAGCATGAAAATCCCTACGTAAGAGAAAAGATTCTGATTTTATTATTAATGAATGATGGAAAAACTTATCAAGAGATTAGTAAGTTTTTAGATATTGCATATCCAACAGTAGCATATTGGGCAGTTCACGGCGATCCAGATAACCTAGAAAGTTTTTTAGATGGAAGAAGAGAAGGGAACTTCCGCAAAGTTACCAAAGAATATGAGGATTTATTATTAGAAATAATTGAAAAAGAGCCACTAGAGTATGGGTATGAATTTGGTCGTTGGACAGCAGCAAGACTAGCTACATACCTCGAAAAGATAACAGGAATTAAGTTAAGTGGTTCACAAGTTGGGAGAATATTAGAGCGAAAAAAAGTACGTTTACCTTTGGGCAAAATACAGCCTAGAGGACAAACAGAATCCTGAAATGCGTAAGGCATTTAAAGAAAAATTGTCAGAATACTTAAGAATAACAAAGGAAGCCCCAGAGCGTTTACAGGTATGGTTTTGGGATGAGAGTGGATTTAGTTTAAGAGTGATAAGAAGAAAAAAACTGGGGTAAGAAAGGTACAAGGAAACAAATCACAGGTCAAAGAAGAAGAGGAAGAGTAAATATTATGGGAGGGTTACGTTATCACGACAAGAAGAGAATGAATTTTGTGATTAAAAAAGGAAATGCCGATGTATTTTATGAGCAGCTTCAATCTTTGAATAATTTTCTATTGCAAGAATGGATAGAGCAAGGAAATAGAATTGAGACTTTCAATAAATGTTCTGCGAAAATAGTGATTATCTTAGATAATGCCAGCTTCCATAAAAGAAAAGATATTTTAGTTCGTATCAAGGCAGAAATGCCAAATATTATCCTGGAATTTCTACCACCTTATAGTCCAGATTATAATTTGATTGAATTGGTTTGGCATTCAGCAAAAGAATATATAGCTCATAGATTGTTCGAGTCAGTATCACAGCTAGAAGAGTTGTTAAATAAATTGTTAAATGAAGGAGGTCTTATTATTAAATGGGAACGCAAAATTAAAAATAAAGGTAATGCTGTTTATTAAATTTAGCTGCGTAACAGCTTATCTATGGGAAGGGAAAGTGATTGAGTAACTAATATTAGTGTTGGTCATCATCCTACTTTAATTTTCTATCATCAATTAATTTTAGAGAATTTAGGGTTATTAGAAAAAATTTGGTGATCGCTTCCTATAGAAAAACTCTAGAATTCAGAAATGGTAAAAGTTTTTGGAAAGTGACACAAGAAAGATAGTTTAAGAAAGTTTGCAAGTGTCAACTATAAAACGCACATTTAGAGAATGATATAAAATGTCATCTTCGTTGTCATAACTCAGGAGTTTTATGGTAATGAAATCTTCAAATTCATTTTTAGCAGTAGCACTGGCGATAGCTTCGGTAAGTTTTCCCGTATCTGTCAAAGCCGATACCGTGAATGCCCGTTGCGATGTATTCCCAAAAGGAGAAGACCGTGCCACATCTTCTGGTTCCTGTACCTTTTCCCAACGGCAGGGTGCGGTTAGCATTCAACTGGAAAATGGTAATAGCTATGACCTGCTCCCTTCGGGTAATCAACCCGGCAATTATCGCGATCAAAATGGTGATGCTGCCTATCGACAAGCTGGACTTGGCGACCGGGGACAGATTTATCGCCTCGCCACTGAGTCGATTTTTGTCTATTGGAATACATCTACTAATGAACAAGACTTAGGTAACACAAATCGTAGCGCTGCTGCTAGGCGTCAGCCTGAAGCGGGTACTACCGTCTCTAGATTGCGTGATTTAGTGGGAGCAAGGGCAGGACAGGCAGAAAACACAGTGAAAAAACGAGGCTATCAATGGGTCAAGAGTGATGATTCGGGCTACAGCTACTGGCTAGAAGGCAAAACTAACTACTGTGTAACAATCCAAACAGACCAAGGACGCTACCAATCGATCGTTTACACGGGGGGTTCAGGAGATTGTCAAAAGTAGTTGCTATCTGGACAAACAATCCAATTTAGAGGGCATTGGGAAGATGTCTTAGAAGGTAGCCGAGAAAGCTGAAACCCACATTTGGCACATTGATAGAATTTCCCAATTTCGGACATGGCGCTCTTATATTTTCGCAATGTGCTAGAGATGTAGGAGCCGTGTTTGTGATGAATCCCACTTCATCTCCCAATGCAGCGTGCAGGGAAGCTTTGAAAACCAAGTTCGTGCTGTCTCCAACTTCCTCATAATGATTATTATAAATAAAGGCAGAGGGTAGAATTCCCTTCTGCCTTCTTCAAGATATACCCAAGATAGATGTAATAGTATTTAATATGTGCTATCAACTCAATACTGCCAACCGTAGGATTGAAAATTAGTATTTTTCTACATAAAATTAAAAATCTAATAATTAAAAATTGGACACACTGATGGTTAGGAGTGTTAGAGTTTCAGGAAATTCACCGGAACTTTTCAGCGGGTATTCATGCTGAAGAAACTACAAAAAAAGCAGATTTCGATAATTGCGGGTGCGGCACTGTTTGCCTTTTTAGCCGGGGCAATGGTATCAGCACCAGAGATTGGTAAATCCCTTGGACAATGGCTCAAACTGAGTCAGAATCAAGCAGAGTCAACATCAGAGGCTAGCATTGCCCAATCAGCGGTCTTTCCACTGATATCACAATCGCTGCCAGAACGGGCGGCAAAACTAGCAGCGATCGCCCAAGAATCGCGATCGCCAGACCGGAATCGCGCTCGTTATCTGTTAGCGAGTGATTACATTGAAAGAACCCAAGCGCAAAAAGCCCTGGCTTTACTCCAAGGATTAGAGAAAGACTATCCTGTTCTCGCGCCTTATATTTTGCTGAAACAAGCCCAGGCAGAGGATATGCTGGGTGAGGATGGCAAAGCTTCGGATCTGAGGCAAAGTGTGCTGAGACTGTATCCCAAAGAAGCAGCCACAGTAAAAGCGCTATATCTGATTGCCCAACCAAAGCAACAAGAAACCGCGATCGCTCAATTTCCTTCCAATCCTCTAACTTGGGAAATTATCCGCAAACGCTTACAAGAAAATCCCAATCAGCCACAATTACAGCTGATTTTGGCTAAATATGCCTACGATCAACCAGGGATAGTGGGCGTTTTAGATCAGCTAGTAAAACAGCCGAATCTCAAATCTGAAGACTGGGAAATCATTGGTACAAGCTATTGGGAAAATAGTCAATTTCTCAAGGCGGCCAATGCTTATGCCAAAGCACCCAAGACACCGCGCAACCTCTACCGTACCGCACGGGGGTTACAAGTAGGAGGCAAAGATCGAGAAAAAGCGATCGCCACCTATAAACAATTAGTCCAGCAATTTCCAGATACCGAAGAAACTGGAACTGCACTACTGCGGTTAGCAGAAACCACAAAAACAGGTAAAGACGGCTTACCCTATCTTGACCAGGTAATTAGTAAATTTCCGAAACAAGCTGGTACTGCACTGGTACAAAAAGCTAAAACTCTCCAAACCCTCAAAGATCAAAAATCAGCTAGCGCGGCGTGGCAATTACTCATAGCCAAATACGGCAATTCTGATGAAGCCGCAGAATACCGCTGGAAAATAGCCACAGATAAAGCCAAAGCCAAAGATTACGTTGGTGCTTGGCAATGGGCAGAACCAATTGTCACCAACAACCCCAACAGTATTTTGGCTCCAAGAGCCGGCTTTTGGGTAGGGAAATGGGCAGCTTCACTAGGCAAACAGCAGGAGTCTAAAACTGCTTATGAGTATGTGATTAGTCAGTTTCCTTACTCTTACTATGCATGGCGATCGGCGACGATGCTGGGGTTGAATGTCGGCAACTTTGACAACGTGCGCGTCATGAACCCAGAAGTAATCACACCCCAGCGTCCATTACCGCCTGCTGGTTCTGAAACTTTCAAAGAATTGTATCTGTTGGGTCAAGACCGTGATGCCTGGTTACAATGGCAAACAGAATTTCAAAACAAAGTTCAGCCAACAGTAGCAGAGCAATTTACTGAAGGGTTGATCCGGCTGGCAAGGGGAGAAAATCTCATCGGAATTGACAAAATCTCTAAATTGGAAGACCGGGAAATACCAGCAGAACTTACCGAATATGAGACTCTGAGCAAACAAATCATCTACTGGCAAGCCCGTTATCCATTTCCCTATTTTCGAGAAATTCAAAAGTGGTCTACCGAGCGTCAACTCAATCCTCTGCTAGTAACTGCCTTGATGCGTCAAGAGTCACGATTTGAACCAAAAATAAAATCTGTCGCTGATGCTACTGGCTTAATGCAGGTGTTGCCGAGTACAGCTAAATGGATCGCCCCACAAATCAAAGTAGATTTCAAAACAATAAGTCTAGAAAATCCCAACGATAACATCATGATGGGTACATGGTATTTGGATCATACCCATGAGCAATATAACAATAATTCCTTGCTCGCGATCGCTAGTTACAATGCTGGCCCCGGTAATGTCTCCAAATGGCTGCAAACTCTAACCACACAAGATCCAGACGAGTTTGTTGAAGAAATTCCCTTTGATGAAACCAAAAATTATGTGCGTCAAGTATTTGGCAACTACTGGAATTATCTGAGGCTTTACAACCCTGAGATTTCTGGCATCGTAGCAAAATATTCGACTACACACCCGAAATTACCACAGCAGTGATTTTGCTGGTTGAGGGCAGGGGGGCAGGGGGGCAGGGGGGCAGGGGGGCAGGGGGGCAGGGGGGAGATTAATAACTCCCTACCATTACCCAGCACTCCTGAATTCTCATCGGTTACGGCTAAAAGGCAACATTTTACACAAATTTAAGTGGGGCGATGCTTACCGCGGGCTGCGCCTACGCTATTTTTTCTGTTGCAAGGGTCAAGCGATCGCTAATAGCTTGAGTTGATTGCACCTGTAGGCGTTAATATATCTTAATGTATTCAGTGTTGCAAGTTTCGCGCCCCAATGGAGTTAACTTCAAAAAAATTTAAGTCAGAACTGATATTAGAAATCCAAGCCTGCCTGCAATTGGCAGTTCCTTTGGTAATTACTCAAATATTAGAAGCGGGCATTCCTTTATTGGATGGGGTGATGATGGGCTTACTTAACAGCCAAGCTTTAGCTGCGGGTGCTTTAGGTGCTGTTACTTTTTCTACCCTAGCTTCCGTTTGTCGTTCTGTTCTTTCCGCTGCGGGTGTGAGTGTCGCCAATGCTTTTGGTGCAGGAAAAATAGACCAAGTTAGTCGTGCTACCGGTCAAGGAATTTGGTTAGCTGTGACGATGTGCTTACCTGTGATGTTTGTCATTTGGCACTTTGACTCTATTCTGCTGCTGACTGGTCAAGAAGAAAGCAATGTGTTATTAGCTCAAACATATTTGCGGTCTATTGTTTGGGGTTTTCCTGCTGCACTCGGTTTTTGTATCTTAAAAGAAGTTAGCTCTGCCCTCAATCGCCCCCAATTCCTAACAGTAATTACCGTGGTAGGACTATTATCAAATGCGGCTGCTAATTACTTGCTAATATTCGGTAAATTTGGTTTTCCAGTCCTTGGTTTAGCCGGTATTGGTTGGGCAAGCGCACTCATTTTTTGGCTAAATTTTATCGCCGCCGCCAGTTGGATTTGCTTTGATAACTATTTTAAAAAATATCAACTTCATTGTGCTTTGCATCAGTTCGATAAAGATATGTTTATAGATATCTTTCAAACTGGGTGGTTTTTGGGGTTGCAGTATGGGGCAGAAATTGGAGTATTCACTGTCACTGCTTTACTGATGGGTTGGTTTGGGACAGAGACATTAGCAGCCCATGAAATTACTGTCGAGACGGAAAGTTTTGTCGAAACTGTATCTATAGGTATTTCCTATGCCGTCACTATGAGAGTAGGACAACTGAGAGGACAAAATGATCTCAAGGGTGCAAGCAGAGCGGGATTTGTCTGCATTGCCCTTATCACTCCTGTTGTGAGTATTGTGGCACTAATTTTTTGGCTGTTTCCCAACTATATTGTGGCAATGTATTTGGACACCAGTAATTTAGATAATATCGAGATAGTTAAAACGGCAAATTCTTTCCTGGCTGCGGGGGCAATAGTCCAGATACTTTATTCTATTCAGACTATTGCTGCTGGTGCTTTAATCGGGTTGAAGGACACCAAAGTGCCAGTGTTAATTACTATGTTCGCTTACTGGGGAGTAGGTCTAGGTGGAGGTTATCTAATGGCATTCACTTTCGGCTGGGGTGCTATAGGTTTATGGTTGGGTTTAGTACTAGGGCTACTCATGGGTGCAGTGCTTTTAACTTGGCGTTTTTATCTTTTGACTACTGAGTTAAGCTATTCTCGCCAGCAGCCCCACGCCGTCCCGTTCGCGGAGCGTCTCGTAGAGAAGGGCGGCGCTGGAAGTATGTCACTCTGATTGAACAGCTCTAAAAACTTCAATTTTTGTACCTTTGCCATGCAGACTCGACTATTTCAGCAATGATTTCTGTGTATGTCACACCACCCAAACGTCCCATAATTGGCAAGTCTGAGCGGATATGATGTAGCCCTGGCAATGGGTTAAGCTCCATAAACTGCAACACACCGCTAGCATCGCAGCGCAGATCCACGCGGGCAGCGTCTCGGCAACCAAGAGTATGGTAAGCATCCACCGCCAGTTGCCTTGCCTGTGCTGCCAGTGGTTCAGGATCTATGAGTAAACCATAACCCTGTTTTGTCACTCTGGCAGTAGTATAATAAGGTACAAACGCTAGAACCAAGACACAGAGTATGGTACAGCCTCGTCCAGCCGCACCAACAGTAAAATTCGTGGACGAATATTGCCAATGGTATAAAAGCCTGTTTCCAGATGTTAGGAGCTTCGAGGCTTTTAAATACCTTCATGTAGGGTGTATTTCTGAACTAAAACGGAAAACCCTACCAGAAATAGCAAAAATTGTAGGATTGGACAATCAGCAGGGTTTGCACCATTTTTTAACTACATCACCTTGGGATATAGAGAAGTTAAGAGCCTTGCGATTAGAGCTAATTTTACAAGTTCTAAAAGGTAGACCAATCATTCTAATTATTGATGAGACAGGAGATAAAAAGAAAGGGAATAAGACAGATTATGTGAAACGACAGTACATAGGTAATTTGGGTAAAGTAGAAAATGGAATTGTAGCAGTCACGGCGTATGGTGTATTCTGTGGGATGACTTTTCCATTACTGTTTGAAGTATACAAGCCACGCGAAAGATTAAAGCCAGGGGATAAATATCTTACGAAGCCTCAAATAGCAGCAATAATGATGAAAAAGCTAGAGTTGATGGGTTTTAAATTCAACCTAGTACTAGCAGATAGCTTATATGGTGAGAGTAGTGCTAATTTCATATCTATATTAGACGATCTGGGGTTAAATTATCTAGTGGCGATTCGCTCAAACCATTCTGTAGAGCTACTTCCTAGACAACATACTCAATATTTAAAGTGGCATAAGTTTAAAAGAGTATTCTCTAACTTGAGTAGTGAGAATCGGTTTATTAGGGAAATAATTCATGGTAAACGACAAGAAAAAAGGTATTGGCAGATTACTACTGACATTGAGAAATTACCCGGTAACACTACTTGGTATGTGATGAGTAAATACGCAGACCTTACACCAAGAGATGTTGGTAACTTTTATGGGTTAAGAACTTGGGTTGAATATGGCTTGAAGCAAAGTAAGAATGAATTAGGTTGGGCAGATTATCGGCTGACTCATTATGCGGATATTGAACGCTGGTGGGAGATTGTTTGTAGTAGCTACTTAATGGTGAGTCTACACTCTGAACAAATGCAGTCTTCTCCACCAAAGTCTCCATCAAAATTGGCTGCTCATCCTTGGTGGGATGATGGGAAGGGTTGGAAGAACATTCTTAACAATCTCCGTTTAATAATTCAACCTTTTACTTTATTTAACCTAATATATCCCTGGTTGACAGTTTTTCCTATTCCCCAATTGTCTTTGGGTTTTTCGAAACTTCAATCTATTATTTATAACCTCACCAGTTCAATATTTATTTTCCTGTCTCACCCTGATTTCTACTTTTCCTCTGCCTAGAGTGACAAAACAGGGATAAGATACCCGTTCCAGATACTCATCCTTGTTAAGGGTGGTGTAGGCAAAAGCTTCCACTTCTCCTGTAAAAATTACTTCCATCACACCTACTACCCGTGAGTTGCTCCCGTTGCCAATAATGCCAACTGTTACTTCTCTACCAGAAAGAAAGGTTTCCACGAGTACTGGTTGCTGAAAAAGTTCACGTAACAATTGATAAGTATTTACTAGTTCCTCGCGTTCTTTGACAAGAGAACGCCCAGTTATCCCTTTAGAACTACCTTCCGCCACAGGCTTGAGGAAAAGTGGTATTGGCAGCGACACGGCTGCTGCCTCTGCGGTAGTATTCACGATTTCAAAGGGGGCTGTCGGCAAACCGCGATCGCGCACCACTCTTTTAGCAAGCGCCTTGTCTAAAGTTAAAGCACAGGTGAGTGGATCGGAAAAGGTGTAGGGTTGAGCGAATAATTCGCAAACTGCCGGGACTTGAGCTTCACGAGAGCGACCCTTTAAACCCTCAGCAATATTGAAAATCAAATCCCAGCGATCGCCTTTTGCCAAGCGCAGAGCAAGTTCTCTACCATTACCGACACGTTCAATCTGATGACCTAACTGCAATAGTGCAGTTTCCAGCCCGATGATAGTTTCTTCATCATCGAACTCCATTACCTCAGAGTCACTGAAACCAGCTTTCAGGTAGTCTGCCTTCAAGTCATAACACAGACCAATGAATAACCCCATAGCTTACTCCACTGGATCTGTATAGGTGTACGTCTTACCCGCCCAATTTTGCACTGTAGCTGTACCATTCTCATAAGCAACTAGAGTCTCGGCTTGAATTGGGACTTTGCCACCACCACCAGGGGCATCAATTACATAGGTTGGTACAGCGTAGCCAGTAGTATGACCACGTAATTTAGAAATTAAATCAAGCCCAGTTTGCACACTTGTTCGCAGATGTGCAGTGCCAACAACAGGGTCGCATTGATAAAGATAATAAGGTCGCACACGCAGCTTAAGAAGACCATGAAACAGATTCTTCAGGGCTTTTTCAGAATCATTCACACCTTTTAACAGCACAGTTTGGCTGCCTAGAGGAATGCCACTATCAGCGAGGCGATCGCAAGCTTGTGCGACTTCTGGGGTAAGTTCCCGCACATGACAAAAGTGCAAAGATAGCCACACTCGATGTTTACGTAGCAAGGCAACCAGTTCTGGTGTAATTCGCTGCGGTAAGAAACTTGGCACGCGAGAACCAATGCGGATAAATTCAATATGCTTAATGGCACGCAGCCGCCTAAGCAAATTGTCTAAAGGTTCATCAGCCATCAATAGAGGATCGCCACCGGAAATTAGTACGTCACGGATCTCGGTGTGTTCCTCCAGGTAAGCTGCGATCGCATCCAACCGCCGCGTTACTGGGTACATCTCACCTTGGCTCACCAAACGAGAGCGGGTGCAGTAACGACAATAAGCAGCGCAACTATCTAGGGCCAGCAGCAACACTCGGTCAGGATAGCGGTGTACGAGTCCTGGTACTGGAGTGTCGTGATCCTCACCGCATGGATCTACCATGTCTGCTGGACTAACTATTAGTTCTTCTTGCCGTGGTATCACTTGTAACCGTAGTGGGCAAAGGGGATCTTCTGGATCAAGTAGTGATGCAAAGTATGGGGTTACGGCTACAGCAAACTTCTCTGGTGCGATTAAAAGTCCCTTTTCTTCGGTAGCACTAAGCCTTAATAACTTCTGAAAGTGTTCCAGCTTAGTCAACCGATGCCGCATTTGCCAACGCCAATTGTTCCAGCGTTCCTGGTTGTAAGTCTCTCCCAAAATCTGACAAATTTCTTCACACCGAATATCAGTTACTAGAGGATCTAGAGTAGTGTTTTTGATCATTATTAGACCGAAATTAAGCTGAGAATAATAAACAAATCACAGCCTAATAGAGTGCGGCGCAAATCCAGCTACCATCTCAATTAAGCAAGCAGACAAATAGGAGCAATTCATGAATTGCCCGTCCCTTGTTAAAGGTAAGCAAATTTTTGTCACAGTGTATTAGTATGTTTACTTAGATTTTTAGTTAAAATAAAAAAATCTACTCCAAGGTTCATAATAAGTGTTTTTCTATACAGGATACACTTGTGCTGTCATGATAGCAATCGCTGTTTTTGTGCAGTATTAATACGTAGATAAATGTCGCAGATTTAATTATGTAAGGATTTTTGGGGTGCGATCGCACGCTGCATCTGCTCAATTGATTGTTGCGATCGCTCAATCTACAACTTGTGTAAATAATTCAGCCAGCTACGCCACATTTGATTACCGTTGGGCGATTGCGATTGTGCCAAGAAGACGACTAGAATAAATTTCTTCATTGCTAATCAGCGACTCATTGTAAAAATCTGTTCAGCCGTTAAGGGAATATTCGGAAACAATCTAGAATCAATTCGATCCTGCCCTCGAAACACCTTTGGGGGTAAATACTCTGCACCTTCAAGTTGGTAGATTGTAATAGTTGGCTGCTTGGGAGAGCCAATGAACCGAATGCCACCAAAAGCGGCATAGTCCACAATGATGTACTCGAAAACGCCCAAGTCTTCATATTCAGCAAGTTTTGTCAGATAGTCGTCCTTCCAGTTGTTGCTAACGACCTCAATGATTCCGGGTGGTGGAATATATGCAGCAGCAGAACTAGATAAGGTTTTCATCCTCTGCCATTCAACTCTTGCAAATATGACAATATCTGCTTTCCGGCTTTTTTCCTTTTCGCCTGGTGCTATTTTGAGCCGAATCTGCTTGGACTGGCGCGATACGTAAGGCAGGTCATTTTCTTGGCAGTGATTTTCTAAATAGGCACACAGTCGCTGGATCAAATCCTCATGATTTGCATTTGGTTCTGATAATGGCACGGGAATCCCATCCAATAGCTCAAACTCCCTGCCTGAACCATCGTCCCAGGCAAGAAACTCTTCAAAAGTCAGTGGTTGTGTGACGGTTGCGTACATCGCCCTCGCTCTCTTGCTGACGGGTACTTTACTCAATGCTACCAATATGTACAGCTTTGTCTATGAGTCCTGGCTTATTTTCCTTTCGTAGTTCTGAAACAACGGCTTGAGGTTGGGTAATAGGATCGCACCCAATAGGTTAAGGTAAGAGACACGATAAATCGCCGTCTCTACAAAGAACTGATGATTGTAAAGACGGCGATTTATCGCGTCTTTGCGATCTAGGCTAGGGCGTGTCATCAGAAAACCTTATCCGAACCGTATTGCGATCGCATCGTGTCAAGAGCGATCGCGCATCAAACTAGTGGCAAGCAATAAATCATGTTGCGATCAGTATACGTACAATCATAAAATTTTTAACCAATTTAATAGTTAATCACGTAAAATTACGTAAGCTATTCAGCTTGTTTCCGATTATAAATAAATAGCGAAAATACTCAAATCTAGCCACACGTTAACTAAATAAAACTGAAATTTATTCAAAGTATACAGAGATTAAAAGTTCTGTAATTATAAAAAATTAGCAATAGGTTTTAAAATGAGCAATAAGTTATATAAAGTCTTTGAAGATGTAGAACAAAATGCCCAACTTTTATCTAAATATTGGCATAATTTTTCTACTGAAATATCTGAGCATTTGCCAGAGACATATCACGCCGAATTAGAAGAACTTTCTAACAAATTAGAGATAGCTATTGATAATTTAGTAGATGAACTTCAAAATCCTACTCTTACTCTTGCGACAACAGGAACTACCAGTAGTGGTAAAAGCACTTTAGTAAATCTATTATGTGGAGCAGAAATTGTTCCTGTCGCTGTTAGCGAAATGAGCGCCGGAGCAGTAACCATAGAATACAGCGAAACAAAATCTTTAATAATCCATGAAACTCCAGGAGCATTATGGGAGTGTGGAGAATGGACAGGTATTAGTGATGAGCGAATTTATCAACGCTTATACGATGTCATGATAAGTTACATCGATAACAGAGAGAAACAAGCTAATTTAGCTTGCCCTCAATCGACTATATCTTACCCTTTCAGACTCATCAAAGAATCAAAACTGGAATTACCCAGAGGTGTAAAGGTAAGAATTTTGGATTTGCCTGGTTTAGCGTATGTAGGCGATGAAGGTAACGCAAATGTGATTAAACAGTGTCGTGAGGCATTGTGCTTGGTAACATATAACAGTGCAGAAACCGACAAAGAAAAAGTTAGAACCTTGCTGCAAGAAGTAGTTGAGCAGGTAAAAGATTTAGGTGGTTCTCCTGCACGTATGCTGTTTATTCTCAATCGTATTGACATTTTTCGAGCAGATAGAAACTGGCCAGAAACCGAGAATCGTTTTGTTGAGAAGGCGATATGTAGTATCAAGCATGAACTATCCGATCAGTTAAAAGAATATACAGAAGACATTGAGAAATTACAGGTTATAAAACTGAGTACATGGGCTGCTTTATTAGCACTCCAGATAAAACAATATGATGAAATATACAGTTTAGAAGCTTGTAAAAAAGCAGATAACCATTTTAATGGGTTAATTGATGAGAATATATTAGAAGACCTACCGCGTAAAACAGAAAAATGGTCTAGACATGACCGAAATAGGGTTGCTGATGCGTTATGGAAAAAGTCTTATGCAGAAGAATTTCAGCAATCATTAAGAGAGCATATTAGTCAACATTTTCCCCGGTTAGTTATTCCTCAAGCAATAGAACGTTTTAATGTTGCTGCTGGGAATGCTATTACAGAGTGGGCTTTACAGACAACAACAGCCATCCTTAATAGTTCAGAAGAACGCTATCAAGAAGAATGTGAAAAAATCTCGTGGATTAGGTCAACACTTGATAGTTTCTTGCAAATTAGCGACAACAACTTAAGAGAACCTTTTGAAAAAATAGATAACAAAATTAAGCAAGTTTTAGCAGACGATTCAGAAGATGACTTAGTACTCTATTTAGAAAAGAATATAAGAAATCTTAATAATATTGAAGCATATAATGAATTAGGAGATAAATTATGTTCACTTTATGAGTGGCGACGGGGAATCGGTAAAGGAATAAACCAGGTATTAGAATCAGTAGCCAAGTCTTTAGAAAATGGAAGAGTAATTTTAGATACTCCAAATTTGAAAAAAGCAAATGCTTTAAATGTTAATTTGTTGGGTAACTGTTTAAAAAGACTAGTTAACTTGGGCTACACATCTTCAGTTGCCAAATCTGGTAAAAAGATGGAAGCAAGAACAGAGGAAGAGAAGAAGAAACTTAAGCAATTGAATGAAGAACTCAATGAACTGGCAATTCATTTAAATCTCGTGATGGAAGACGTATTAAAGCAAATTTGTAGTCAAGAAATAGATAGAATGTACGAGGCGGTAGTTGAGCTTTTTAAATGTCATCTATCGCATATAGAAAAAGGTACAAACGATATTGCACCTAATATTGCAATTAGATTTCCAGATTCTCAACTTATCAGAGTCGATAATAAACTCACATTTAATTTACGTTTTAAAGCAGGTTTTGCAATTACATCAGGAAATTGGCAAGAGGCTATACAAGTAGAGAAAACTAAAAGAACTTGGTATACTTTGTGGCTTGGTAAAAAAACGTATTACGAAACAGAATATAAAACTCGTTCTAGCGATAATGCAGAAATTCCCAGCATAGAACAGTTACTTGAGAATTGGCAATTTCAGGTTAAAACAGAAGATAAAGAAATAGTAAAAAAAATCTCAAGTTGGCTAATAGAACAAATTGATTCTTTAAAAAAAAATGTAGAGAAAGTCCAGAATGATGTTATCAATCGTTATGAAGATAGGCTTTATACTGCAAACAAAGAAATCACTACAGATTATGAAATGCAAAAAAATGTCTGGCAACCTATGCAACAAAAAGCTCAATACCTTGCTGAAGAATTTTATAGTTTAGGTATTAATTTAAAAGATGAGTAATAAAATAATGGAAAATTATTTTATTATATTTTTTATATATATTTTAAGCTACTTTCTTTTGAAAGTTTGTTTTAAGAGATCTAAAAAAACTTTCTCACAATGCAACAATAATAATTTTATGAAACTTTACCAGTAACCAACTTACATTTAAAAGTAAATGAACCAAAACCTGAAAAATATATACAATGATGTTTTAAGGGAAGTTTATCCTCAAATAGCAAATGATAGACTAGGTGTTTTATACAAAGTTATACACATAATACTTGAAGAAAAAGTAATATTTGAGCAAGAAGAGCAAATAAAAGCCGAGTTTTTTTGTAATCTTTTTAGTATAAAAAACAATGCTACGTTCTTGGAAGATAAAAAAGTTTTTGAAGGCTTAATTATGAATGCAAGAGACCAATTTAATCCAAAAGAAGTTTTTAAATCTATATTAGGAATAAATGAAAATAATAGATTCAATGAAAGGCAATCCGAATTATTATGGATTGTGTTAATAGCTTGTTTTATTGTTGGAACATTTGTATGTATTCAATTTATTAAAAGGCGAAAAAGTAAGGGAAGAGAGAATCAAGACAGAAATGTTCAATATTCTGAACCTATAGCTTTACAACAACCCGTAGCTTCACCACCACAATCGCTCCTCGTAGCTTTATGTCTTGTTGTACCTGCCCATGTATTAAATAAATTAAAAGAGCAATATCCAATCGATGCTAATGAAATAGAAAACCTAATAGATAATGCCTCCTATTTTCTCTGTACAAAAGTTGCTGATGCCGAATTAGTACAACAGCGTCTAGATTTAACAGATGAAAATATTTTAACTGTTGGCGAACGAAGAGAAGTTTACGTCAGAATTGATATTCGTGATGGACAAGAAATGCTTGATAAGACAGTTCCATATATTTTAAAGAGAAATCTACCATCTCACCGTCAAGGAGTTGTTAAACAATTAGCTTGTCTTGGAGATTTATCTGGTTTAGAAGCATTTAACCGTATTTAAGGAGCCTTGAAATGGATTGGAAAACAGCATCTTCTTATTATGAGGCTCGTTTAAGTGAAGCTCTAAACGTACAGCGACACGCGGTTAATTTAGCTAATTTACCTCAATCTGAAGTTCCATCTCAATTAAAATCAATACTTTTACAAGAAGCAGAACCAGCCCGTCGTCAACTTGAAAGGCTGAAAAAGCGAGAGTTTCGCATTGCAGTTGTCGGTTTAGAAAAAGCAGGAAAAAGTACTTTTATTAATGCCTGGTTAGAATGCGATTTACTTCCAGCGAAGGGAGGAAGGTGTACATTTACAACAACGCAAATTTATTCGGTTGAAAATGACACCGATCAAAAGCTTGAAGTACAAGCCAAAACAGAAGAACAATTTATCAATTTATTAAATGAAGTTGAAACAGCAAAAGCCCAAGAAGATATCAAAACTATCCGAGAAAATGAAATTACTTTGCAGCAAGTAATAAGAGAAGGTAATCGGACTTTTCCATTTACTCGTTTAGACGATATTAGGGAATCACTCAAGAAGTATGTAGCAGATGAAAAGTATGCTCATGCTGTTTTAGAAGCGAGACTTTATACTAACAAACTTGCCCAAGCTGAAGGTATTGTATTTTATGATGTTCCTGGTTTAGATTCAGGTTTAGCAAAGCACGTTGATGAAGCCAAGGAAATGCTGTCAGATTGCGATGCGGTAATATTATAGCGTTTCCCAGTCTAATGAAGTACACTAATTAAAATAAATCAGTGTATCTACTCAAGGGTAAAAATGAAACCATATTCCCTCGACTTTCGCAAAAAAATATTTGATACATACTTGTCAGGTGGAATATCACAACGTCAATTAGCAAACAAATTTTGTGTCAGTTTAGGTTTTATTGAGAAATTACTAAAGCAATATAGAGAAACAGCAAGTATCGCTCCTAAAGTTAGGACAAAACAAACTCCTCCGAAGCTCAATGAAGAACAAATTAAGATTCTTGAAGAAATAGTTGAAGCTAAGAATGATGCTACCTTGAAAGAAATTCGCTCAGAACTCAAAGAAAAAACAGGAATAACAATCGGTATCTCTACGGTAGACAGGATGTTACAGAGGATAGAAATAAGCCTAAAAAAAAACATTGCACGCCGCAGAAAAAGAGACTGAAAGAGTTCAATTATTAAGAGTACAGTTCTGGCTTCAACTTCATGGGATACCGACGGAAAACCTTGTATTTCTTGACGAAGCAGGAGCTAATCTATCTTTAATAAGACACTCCGCTCGTTCTAAAAAAGGTAAAAGAGCGAATGGCTCACGACCTCAAAAACGCTGTAAAAATGTCTCCATAATTGGAGCGCTTGCTCTCAAAGGTGTGATTAGTCAATATAGTATTTTAGGAGCATATGACGGGCTGACATTTGAGGCTTATATCTCTCAAAAAATTAGTTCCAAAGCTGTGGGAAGGCGCTTATGTAATCATGGATAATTGTTCAATTCACAAAGGTGGAGACATTGAGAAAATAATCGAATCTGCTGGAGCTAAATTGATTTATTTGCCACCATATTCTCCTGATTTTTCACCAATTGAAAACTGTTGGTCAAAAATTAAAAATTTACTACGTTCTATTGGAGCTAGAAGTTATCCAGACTTAGCAAAAGCGATTGAAAGTGCTTTTAATCAAGTCTCGTTAAATGATATTTATAACTGGTTTACCCATTCTTGTTACTGTACTTCACCAGATTAAGAAACGCTATAGCCCTCTTCTGTCACTTTCCGGGAAAGTGATCGCTAGAAGCCTCATGAGGCAATCAATACAAGCTATACTATTAGAAAAAAATAGGACTTGTATTTGTTATTAGAAAATAATCGCGCAATCGCTTGTTATACAAAAGCTCTAGATTTTAGAAAAGGCAAATGTTTTCGGAGAGTGACAGAAGAGGGATAGTACAGCGTTTTACTAGCCTGAGAGAGAAGGAACTAGAAATCATCAAATTCACAGAACTTGGTGATAAAAACATTACCGTTGCTGATAAACTTTTTGTATTTTTAAGTCGGATTGACTCATTAGCCACTCCAGAAGCACTTCAAACTCATATTGAAGAAGCATCTCAAGATTGGTTTAGACGTGCCAAACTTCCACAGGAACGTATTATATATGGTTCTGCGGGAGCATATCTAGTTTTGAATGGATTAGCTGGAGAGCAGACAAGGTTAGAGATTGGTGACGCAAACAATATTCAAGCCCAGTTAAAAAAATTAACTGGAATTATCGATGAGGAAACTTTAAATAAGAAAGGTACTGGAATTCCAGAAATCAAAGAAAAAATATTTAATTATATTAATACTGAACGTGTATTTATCTTAAAAAAGAGATGCGAGGCTTCTATAAATACAATCTTAACTACCTCTGAAGAAATTTATAATTTAGTTAGCAAACGTTATCCTGAAAACCCTGAAGACGCAAAACGATTTGAAGAAGACCGTAGACGAGTTTTGTTTAGCGAATGGTGGAATCATAGATGGGAAGAGAAGAAAGCTGATCTCCAAAAATTTTATGATTCTTCTGTTACCAATAACTCTCTCGATAATTTAACCGAGAATTCTGCAACTAGCCTCGCCAAATTTAAAGAGAGATATCTACAAATTGTAGCCAGTGAAATCCAAAAACTGAAAGAAGAAGCATTTAGAAAAAAAGCTATTATCTTTGCTGCCAATTCATTCCCACAGTTTGATCGTATGAAAGCTAATTTCGCTTGGCGTGAAGATTTATATGGCGACATTAGCAAGCTTTTATCTTCTATAGCCAGACAACTCGCTATGGAATTGAAAGATGAGGCATTAAATTTAGTCGAATATATGACAACATTATTGTGGGGGAGTAAGCAAGTAAAAGAAAGATTAATTGATAAATCGGAAGAATACTTTTTATCTAAGCTAGAAAATAGCTTAAGCGTTCTATTTTTACGTTTTGCCCGTCCAGTAGCAGAAGTATTAATTCGCGCTCCACTTAATAGCGATGCCCGCGATAAGATTGCTAAGAGCCTTGGTGTAGATATTGAAATAGTTGATAACTATTACACGGGAGAAGAAGCCGCTTTTCAAGTCCTCAAAAGATATGCAAAATATGGTTATAAATTACTCTATCATCCTGATACAAGACAACAGATTTTAGGAATAAAAGGAATCGTAGCACCTATTATTAATGTTGTCACAAAAAGTACTATAGATGTTTCCAGTGAATTTCAATCTCCGCAAGATGATGTAATATTTGAAGTTGAAAATGATATTAATGCTTTTGAAGAATACTTGCGTGCTGCAATTTTTGAAGCATCAGGTTTTGAATCGTACTGTATTCAAGAACTAAAGGGCTTGATTGATAGTTTTAGAGAAAAGCAAGGCACATGGACGGGGATTGCCAATAACGAATGGTTGCAAGAAAATCCGCTTTTGTTGGCAGAGATACCACCAGAACTGCGATCGCAAGAGTCTAACTTAGAAGTTAGCGATCGCTTGCGCCAATTATCTACTGCATTAAAAATCTGCATCACCTACCAGAACACAAGGCGCGATCGCTTTTCATTAGCTTCTGATTAGTCTGCAAATAATCATGCAGCAAATCGCAACCCCGTGCTAGTAATTTTTCCAGTTGGATGTCTGCCAAATTCTGTAAAATCACTGTACCATTACCACTACCCGCAGCCAGAGTCTGACCGTCAGGACTGAAACTAACGCTGGTTAACTCTTGCTTATCACCTTTCAAAGCAATCAGTAATGTCCCTTCTCGGTTCCAAATCCTCACTTTATCATCACTGCTAGCTGCTAGTGTCTTGCCGTCGGGGCTAAAACTGACACTGATGAAACTATCACCATCGCCTACGAGATTATTTACCAGTTTCCCGTCTCGATTCCAAATCTTCACCGTGCTATCAATACTAACTGAGGCAATGCTTTGACTATCAGGCGACCAAGCAACCCCATTTACTCGGCGGCTATGACCAGCTAATGTGTATATTAATTTACCCTCTACACTCCAGATTTTCACGTTTTTATCATCACTGGCTGAGGCTAACAATTTACCATCGGGGCTAAAACTTACCCAATTCACTGCATCTTGATGTCCTTGCAAAGTGTTGAGTAGTATACCGTCTCGACTCCAAAGCTTTACCGTTTTATCTTTACTAGCCGAGGCAATTACTTGACCATTCGGCGACCAAGCTACACCCAAGACGGTATCATTATGACCCTGTAGGGTGTTGAGCAGTTTACCGTTGCGACTCCAAAGTTTTACTGTTTTATCTTTACTAGCCGAAGCGATCGCTTTACCATCAGGACTAAAACTAACTCCCCAAACTTGACCCTGATGCCCCGTAAAACTACGGATAAGCTTACCCTCTCGATTGAAAAGTTTTACAGTTTTGTCTCGACTGGCTGCGGCTAAAGTACGACCCCCAGGGCTAAAACTGATGCTAGTCACCCAGTCATCATTAGCTTTGGGCTTTCGCAGTAACACATCATCCCAACGCCAGAGTTTTACTGTTTTATCCCGACTGGCAGAAGCCAAGGTACGACCATCTGGGCTGAAACTGACACTGTTAACCCAATTATTATGTCCCTTCAGGGTTCCCAGCAGGACACCTTGAGAACTCCAAAGTCTGATTGTCTCGTCGGTACTTGCGGAAGCGATCGTGTTACCATCACGGCTAAAACTGACGCTGGTAACTCCAGCACTATGCCCCGACAAGGTTCGCAGTAACTTACCATCTAGATTCCACAGTTTAATTGTCTGGTCTAAACTAGCAGAAGCAATAGTTTGACCATCGGGCGACCAAGCTAGACTCAAGACTGCATCATTATGCCCTGAGAAGGTTTTAAGCAACTCACCATTCCGACTCCAAAGCTTGATGGTGTTGTCAGCACTCCCAGAAGCAATAGTTTGACCATCAGTTGACCAAGCAACGCTCAAAACTGCACCATTATGTCCTTGCAAGGTTTTGAGTAATTTACCGTCCTGACTCCAAATTTTTACTGTCTTATCTGTACTAGCTGAAGCAATGAGTTGACCATCTTTACTGAAACTAACACTATTCACTACACCCTGATGTCCTAAAAGAGTAGCAAGCAGTTGACCTTCTCGACTCCAAAGTTTTACTGTCTTATCTTGGCTAGCGGAAGCAATGATTTGACTATCAGGGCTGAAACTGACGCTATTAACTACATCTTGATGCCCAGACAAGGTTTTGACCAAGCTACCATCGGGACGCCAGAGATTGATTGTAGTGTCTGCACTAGCCGAGGCAATTAAAGAGCGATGGCTTTGCCAACCCCAAGGGGGAACGCTGCTAAATGTAGCACTATTTACCCCAGATATATGCCCGTCGAAACGATTATATTCTCTCAACCCGGAAACTGCCTGATAAAGCGCCGTCTGTACTTGCTCTCTTGTATAGGAATCTACCCAGACTGTTTGTTGTAATTTTCTCCCCGCTTTTAAACCTTCCTTTAAAGCATCAATACCTTTTTGGGATGCAAAGAGGGCTTCACTGGATGCACTGAGGGTTTTAATTTCGCTATCTACTGCTGTCACTATGGAAACACTTAATCCTAATATGGCGAGAACGGAAGCAGTTAGGGCGATTTTCAACGAACGATTTAATTGAGCTTCACTGAGTCTTTGTTTCTTTTGACTTTCTGCTAGTTTTGCTGTTAATTCTTTTTCTTTGAGTTCAGCTCGTAATTGCTCAATTTCTAATTGACTCAATTCTTCCCGTTTATGTAATTCCCGCAATTCTGTTAATAAATCTAATCCCTGTTGAGGATGAGAATCTACCAATTTGGATCGCTGCTTATTTTGGCTAAGTTCCCTCTTAAGTCGCTCAATCTCAGTTTTACTTTGTTCTACTTTGTAACGCAACTGATTTAGTTGTACCTGTAAACTAGATTCTTGTTGTTGCAGGTAACGAATCAAGTCTACTAAATAATCATGAATCAATTGATAGCGTTCTGGTACATCGGGAAATATAACTACTAAACCAGAGCGCACTAAAATGTCTAAGACTAACTCTAATTTGCCACCATCTTCTAACTCTGCTAGCTGCGCCGCTAATTCAGCACGAGTTTTAAAAGGTCGGTTGTTACTTTCATCTGTTAATAAGTATAAGACGAGTAACGCGGCTCGTTCATTTTCTGGGCCGCAGTCTTTAATCAGTTCCTTAAGATATCGCTCGATGAGTTTGTTCGGTCTATATGGCTGATATTCTTCTAGTGTAGTAATGCGCTCGTCTTGAATTTGCGCTCCGACAACTTGTAATTCAATAGGGCGAACTTCACCAAATTCTGTAGATAAATCTTCGATTAAAGCATCAATTAAAGCAGGTTCTAAATTAAACTGCGATCGCTCGGTCAATTTTCGGATAATTGCTTTGGCATATTCTGGCGAAAAGTTATTTAACTGGTAACGAATATGCTTATCGAGAATATTGTTATTAATCGCTTCTAGTGCCGAAAGATGTTTAAAGTCTAATAACCGATGTAAATAATCTTCTCGCAAGGAAAGGATGACTTTGACAAAAGGTATTTTAAGGCAATCGCTAATAAATTTATCAAACTCCTGCTTCTGATTGCGATCGCTATAACCAAAGAAAAATTCTTCAAACTGGTCAAAAATTAAAACTGTGATCAGATGGTTATCAGCATTTTCTTTGAGTTGTTGTAAAATTCTGACAATGGTAATAGGTGTTTCAGAGTAGGGCAAAGCCTCCGCTTCAATGGCTGCTTCTGGCTTGATATCGGCATAAATGGCAAGGGATGCATCACTAGACATCGCCTCACTCAAAGATTTGCTTAATTCCCGTGCCCAATCGGTGTAAACTTGTAGTACTACAGGCACAGCTATTTGATCGCCAATGGCTCGGTTTTGCAGGGCTGGAACTAAACCCGCAGTGACGGTAGAACTCTTACCCACCCCTGATTGACCATGAATCACCGTCAACTTTTGATCGGCGCGGCTAATTCTGCCAATTAAGTTATTAATATCACGCTCCCGACCAGAAGCCGCAATTTCTAAAGCAACGCTGCTACTTCCAGAATGTGACATCAATGCTGGGTTTGTCGCCTGTCTTTGGGGTTGTAAACGGCCTGCACCGATAAAAGCCCGAAACCCGTACTGCTGCTCAACAGAACGGCGTTTCTGTCGAATGTAATAGGCTTCCAAATAGCGCCCTTCTTCAAAGTATAGCGATCGCAGTGTCCGCAATAAGCGAATATAACGATGGGCATCGTATTGATGGGCACTACTTTCTAATGCTGATGACAGTTCTTTTGTTGCCTTGTCTAAATATTCACGAGCGACTTCTAGTTCACCTAAATTTCGCTGTGCTTTCGCCAATACTAAATAAGAAATTTGCCCCAGCAGTAAGGGAAATAAGCAGTTATAAGGGTCATTGTGCTTTTGCGCCTCCCCTAATTTCAGCAATGATACGTGTGCTAATATACTCGCCTGTACCCACCGCGACTGCTGCACAGCCACTTGCGCCAGAAAACCGTAGTCACAAGCTAATTGGATTTGACTACCATAAGTTTGATGTAACTCCAAAGACTTTTGAGCAACAGTCTGCAACTCTTCCCACTCTTGCAGATATTGTAAAACCTCTGCAAGTTGATTAATAAATCCAGCAACTATATCTAAACGCCCAGCCATCTGCAAAATATTCAAGCATTGCTGAAAATAAGATTTTGCTGTGTACCAATGGCGGCGATTTTCTGTTTGATTTTGTTCTGCAAAACGGCAATAACACAGCCCAATATAAAATAGCAAGATTCCCTGTCGCAGAAGTAGGGGAGATGGAGGCGATGGAGGAGATGGGGAAGTAAAGGGAGCAGGGGGGGGGGCAGGGGGAGCAGGGGGAGTAGGGGAAGTAAAGTCCCCCTGCTCCCCTAACTTTTGCCAAACTTGCAAGCTTTGCTGAAAATGCCTTAAAGCTGTATTGATGCGATCGCTAATATAGTTATCTAGACCGAAAACAAATTCTAAACTAGCGTATAATTCTGGCTCTAAGGTAATACCACGATTGTGCAACTCTTTAATGGCAAAGTGCAGTTCATAACTATGTTTCCAGACTTGCTCCACAGTGGAATAATGCTTTGCAACTTGAGGAGGTTGGTGTTGTGCAGCATCGGTTGGTAACACTGTAGCAAACAAAGAGTCAGTTTCTTGTTGCAGAAATTGCCGCAATGATTGAGTTGTCATCTCAAACCGAATCGGTGTCGCCGCCCAACTAGCAAAATCTGGTGCTAAACGGACTACCTTTTGCAACACTTCTTCATTCACCCACAAAATCATTGGAAATGGGTGGCGTTTGCGAAATTCATCCCGAATATGATTGATAGACCTCAGTAAATCATCGATTCCATCTACTGACTCTAAACCCAAAATCATCAACGCCGATGGCGGATTAGCTTCAGTTACTAGTTGTAAATGAATACTTGTGTAAAGGCTTCTAGCATTATGCGGCAGAACTACCTTTTGAATTTGGTGTACTCCTGAAGAAAGTTCTTCGAGTCGTTGCAGCATAAGTTCTTGCAAAACTCGATAATTGCAGCACACCAAAACCAAGGAGAATTGACCGCTAGAAAGGGCAATTGCTCTCCCCAAACTTCGCAAAGCTCGCTCGTTAGCTACTCTTACATCTACTTGTGGGTGTCGTTCAACCATGATTTAAATTTTTCCGTCTCTGCTAAAACTGGGTTGACGGCAAACCAAGCTCCCTGATGATCGCGGTATTCAAATACAAATAAACTTCGCAATAGAGTGTGGTATTCTATATCGCCTCTAACCCTCTGCTGTTGCACCACTTGAAAGATTAATTCCCACTCATGGGGATCGATGGCGTTGGCTCGGTAATCTCGCTGTCTTTGAATCACCAAATCGACACATTCCCGTTCAAATGGTGGATCTTGTTCTCGCAGACAGTCAAACAGTAACCCCAGTAAGTCGCGGACATGACCACCACTAATCAGGCATAACCGATCTAGGGTTTCCAGACTATCAAACACTTCTGTAATTAAGCCTAACCGATCGCTAGGCAAAATGTCTGGAAAAGCTCTAGCTAGAACCATTTGCCGCAACATTGTTAGCCCTTGCGGGAAAATCTCGCCAGAGCGTAGACGCACGGGTAT
Source organism: Nostoc edaphicum CCNP1411 (assembly GCF_014023275.1). Taxonomy (NCBI): domain Bacteria; kingdom Bacillati; phylum Cyanobacteriota; class Cyanophyceae; order Nostocales; family Nostocaceae; genus Nostoc; species Nostoc edaphicum. The sequence goes on along the minus strand of NZ_CP054698.1, from coordinate 1,073,594 downwards.
CATCGGTAATACTTTTGGTGCAACTCCTCCCCCTAAACGATGCTGAAGTTCGGCGCTATCGTTGGAGAAAGTCAGAGCTAGGGGAATAGTATAGACTACATGACAATTTAGTTTGCGTAACTGTTCGCCACGCTGAATAAACAAGTATTCTGGTAGCGATCGCCCCGATGGTAAAGGTCGAATTGCAACTCTATCCAAGTTATCAACAATTACCACCAATCCTTTTTTTCCCCTGGTTTTCAGTTCCTTGATGGCACGTTCTAGCAATTCTTGATTAATTGCCTGTAAAATATTTGCTGTTCGGGGTTCTAGATAATCTCTTAACCGTCGCCGCAATTGGGGACTTTCTTTAGTTTTAGCTGTGATTTTGGCAATCCCCACAGACAACTCTGCTTCTACGCCAAAGTCAATTGGTGTTTGCAGAAAATCCACAAGTTCACCAAATAACTTGGTAAAGTAGGTAGGTTTGAGACTGATTCTCATGGCTTCTAGGCTTTCACTTACCTGTCCTGCGATCGCCAATAAAATATCAGTCACATCCACATCGGCCATTTCTAAGACATGGGTAGACTCAAAGTAAACTACATGAAATTGCTGCACTTCTAATTCAGCTTTGAGGCGCAACAACTCCGTTGATTTACCACAGCCGAGATGTCCGGTAAATAGCTGACAAGTGGGAATATCCGGCGAAATTCTCGCGATCGTCCGCTGTAAAGCTTCGATGATTTTACCACCCCGCACCGCAGCAAAATCGATATAGTATCGGCGATCGCTAGGGTTTCCTATGATTAGAGGTCTGCTCGGATTGCAAGCCTGATAAAATCTTTCTAAATCTAGGAGCATAACTAATCTAGTTCACTCAGGAATAGGGATGACAAAATCTGCTGAATAAATATATTGATTTTAGGGAATTTATCTCTTAATTTAAGTACATTTCAATCAAACTACTAACTAAACTAGCAGCATTCCGGATAATTGTTCATATCTGAAGTTTGATATGACACATAATAATGCTGATATTTTAGTTGAAGTAAGCAGAAATACTACTATAAGTACAAATAGCAAAAATCCCTAATATTAAATAAGTTACTCTTATGAATATTAAAAATATCCAGCACAAAAAAAGGTACGTCAAGTACAATTTTGTAACGCTATTAAATATATAGCGGTACAAAATTGCATGTAATATAGACCACAAGCGGGATAAAAACACGCCAGCGCCAGAAAACGAAGCGATGGCTGTGGCAAACTTCTCTAGGAGAGGCTACACCAATACTAACGCCGCGTGGATGGAGGAGCTATTAACACTACTAGTATAAAATAAACCGTATTCCCAGCAGTTAGAACTACGCGACCGGATTCTGGGTTTACTTCTAAAAGGATGTTTTAAAAGTGGTTGGCTGTAATTTTAGGCACTTTTAGATCCCCCCAACCCCCTTAAAAAGGCTACGGTGTACATATAAGTCTAATTACCCCCCTTAATCCCCCCTTGCCAAGGGGGGAAATAGAAAATCCAGTTCCCTCCCCTTTGCAAGGGGAGGGTTAGGGTGGGGTAAAAACTTGGTTAATCCGCTATTTCAGACTTGTGTGTACACCGTAGCCTTAAAAAGGGGGAAAATCTCTAAAAGTCCCCCTTTTTAAGGGGGATTTAGGGGGATCTAAAACGTTTTGCTACCGACTAGAAGACTTTTAAAACATCCTCTAAAAGACTTGTGTACACTGTAATCACTAATAGACAATTATTGCTTACTTTAATAATCTCTTATTTATAACCCCCGACTGAATGCGAGGGTTGTTAATGCTGAAAAATTGATTTGTAATTTTGATTTTATTGGGATGCTGCTAATGGGGGTTCAGCCTCTAAATGCAGCCATAATCGTCTTCCCACGATTCGTGATTCAGTAGGTCGATAATTCTATCTCTGAGTAGAAATTCGTTTTTTTCTAACTCAAGTTCAAAATTAACCCAGTCACGATGAGGAATATATTTACAGAGGGTATAAATTGGCTGCTGACGGTTAATAAGTCCCTTTTTGACAAGTTGAAGTGCTTCTTCCTTGATAACCTCAATGTCGTATGTAACGGTAGTGTTCATAGGTCGTTCCTTTGTTTTCAATCAAGGAATTAAGAATCAAAACAATAGCTGCTTTGACTCTCCCTTAAACTTATCAAATAAAATTGGCGAGAATTGTGAAGAATCAAGACATTAATCCTTGCTGGAAGTTAGATATATAAGTAGTATACTCTTTGGGGTTCCAAGTATACCCTCTCTAGATAGATTGTTACAGAGCAAGAAGGCTGGCACATCTAGGCAACTTGCCAAAAGCTAGGCTAGGGTAAAGAACATTCTCTAGAGGACTTATAATACTATGCTCCTGAATCTTGATAAAGTCCGTCAATATTTTCCTGCTCTAGCTGGTGAATGGACTTTTTTTGATAATGCTGGCGGGTCACAAACTCTGAAAAAAGTAGTAGATAGAATTAGTGAATTTCTCTTAAGTTCAGATGTCCAGTTGGGAGCTTCGTATGGGGTTTCTCAACTTGCAGGAGAACGATTAGCCCTAGCAACTAGGGGAATGGCTAGTTTCATTAATGCCAATTCTTCTAAAGAAGTGGTCATGGGCCCATCTACTACAATGATGTTGAGAGTTCTCTCAATTTGTTTGGGTCAAACCTTCACACCTGGCGATGAGATTATTGTTACTAATTGTGACCATGAGGCTAATATTGGTGCTTGGGTCGCTCTTGAAAAACAAGGAATGAAGGTGAAAGTGTGGCAAATCCGTCCAGACACCTTGAAACTTCATTTAGCAGATTTAGAACCATTGATGAGTCAGCGTACCAAACTAGTAGCTTTGACTCATGCTTCTAATGTTCTGGGAACCATCAACCCAATTAAAGAAATTGCTGCATTTGTACACGATCGCAACGCGATGATTTGTGTAGATGGTGTAGCTTATGCACCCCACAGATTAGTTGATGTTCAAGATTTGGATGTAGATTTCTATGCTTTGAGTTGTTATAAAGTCTATGGGCCACATCATGCCTTACTTTATGGCAAAGAAGAACATTTATTAAGATTGCCTGGTCTTAACCATTATTTTATTGAACAGACAGATATACCTTATAAATTTCAGTTAGGTAATGTCAATTTTGAATTAAGTTATGGAATGTTAGGTTTATGTGATTACTTGAGTGAATTAGCACAACTGCACTATGGCAATGAAACTGCACCTGATTTGAGAAATCAAATGGTGCAGGCGTTTGATTTAATTAGCCTACATGAAGAAAAGATTAGCGATCGCCTCCTAAATTACCTCAACGGCAAGTCTAATGTACGAGTGATTGGTCAATCAAAGGCTGATCGTGAATTTCGTGTGCCGACTATATCTTTTATAGTAGATGGAATACATAGTTCAACTATTCCAGAAAAAATTGACCAACATTTTATTGGAATTCGCTACGGAGACTTTTATGCCAAACGGCTCATTGAATACTTGGGGTTAGCATCGCAAGGTGGAATAGTCCGGGTGAGTATGGTACATTACAACACCCTGGATGAAGTTAACAGCTTAATTGAGGCTTTTGAGCAGATATTTTAAGATTGGGCATTGGGCATTGGGCATTGGGCATTGGCAATAATCAATGAGTTTTTCTTTCCCTACCTCCCTTGCTCCCTCACTCCCCACTACTAAGCTGCAAAACTTGTATCTCTTCTTGTGGGTAAATTAGTGTTTTACCCACTGGAAGAACAGCTAAGGCATTGGTTTGGGCTAAATTAATTAAATTGCCAGAACTATGACTACCGCCAGCTTTGTGAAATTGGTAAACTCCATTAATTAAATGCAATTTCCCCCAAAGGTAAGTTTCACGCTTACCATCCGATCGCAATTCATCATGCGATCGCACTTTCAAAAACACTGGTTCCCAATTTTCAGTAATTCCCGAAAGTTTCTTAATTGCTGGTAGCACAAACCGCCAAAATGTCACCAGCACAGCCGCAGGGTTTCCTGGTAAACCAAAATAAAGTGGGGAGTTTGTAGAGACGCGATTCATCGCGTCTGTAGGATTAATCGCGTTTCTACTGGGGAAAGTGGCGACAGTGAGGGGTTTCCCTGGCCTCATTGCCACAGCGCGAATGTGAATTTTTGCTCCTAGCGATTCGATAATTGTGTCAACGTAGTCATAATCTCCCACTGAGACGCCACCAGAAGAAAGAACTATATCAGCGATCGCAACTGCGTGGGTAATGACTTTCTCCAGAGCAACTGGATCATCTTTCACAATGCCTAAAATCAACGGTTCTGCGCCACTTTGTCTCACCAAAGCTGCCAGTGCATACTGATTAGAATCCACAATTTGCCCTGATTGCAGCGGTTGATCAACTGTCACCAACTCATCACCAGTGGAAAAAATTGCCACACGCGGACGGCGGTAAACACTTAATTTTGGACATTGTGCTGCTGCCAATACAGCAATTTCTGGGGAATTTAACTTAATTCCTGCTGGTAATAGTTGTGTTCCAGCTTGGTAAAAAGATGCTTTGTGTCTGACAAATTCTTGCGGTTTTGGTGCATCCAGGATGAATACGCGGTTTTCCTCCCGACGTGTCTTCTCTTGGATAACTATAGTATCTGCACCTGCTGGGATCACCGCACCTGTAAAAATTCGCGCCGCTTGCCCTGTTTGAATCGTAGACTTGGGCTGATACCCAGCCGGAATATCTTCAACAATTTCTAAAACGGCTGGTTGTTCGGCGTTAGAGTGCTGTACATCTTCGTAGCGAACTGCGTAGCCATCCATTGCCGAATTATCCCAATGGGGAAAATCTAACGGACTGGTGACAGGTGTTGCCAAAATCCGACTATCGGCTGCGAATAAATCTACAACTTCAGTATCCCGCTGATGATCCAACGGCTGCACAAAATTTAAAATAATTGCTTCTGCATCGCCGACTGATAACATAGCGATCGCCTCCGACTTTTTCCTTTATCCCTGTAAAGTAACACTGAGTCTACTCTTGGGTAGCTTTATCTAGATTTCTATGAGCGATAAATCCCAAACTACACACTGCTAGCAAACCTACAATTATGCTTCCTTCGGGGACTTTGGATACCTGAACCGAATTGTTACTTAAATCTAGTATTTGCTTTGTGCCTGCTGCATCTCTATTGTTAAAACCAAATTCTTTAGTTAGAACCTCATCACTAAAACCTTCATCTATAAGTGCGAGATTATTATTAAGCCATGTGTCACCAGGAAGCTCATCATCCTTGCCAACATCAAAGGGGCCAAAGATTTGCTGAGTAGTGTTATCAAAGTTGAATCTCAAATAGCCGTAGTTGGATACACCACTAAGCACTGGAGTGAAACTATTTATGAGATTACTCAATGGATCAAAGAAGGAAATTGAGAGAGATTGCAAGTTCTTCGTAGCTCCCAAACCTGCTTCAGAAATAACGCTAGGAGCAGTTTTTGTATCGTAGTTAAATGAACCTTTAGCTGAATAACCAGTGTCTCCTTCCCAGCTAAAGTTGAACTCAGCAGCGTGAGCTAGGTCTTTAGTGCTTATGGCGATCGCTAACGCTAAAGCAGTAGTCGTCACCATACCAATAGCTGTTTTAGCAAACAGATGTATCATGATACAACTCCCAAGTTAATTAAAATTAATTTTCTACAACAATACAAAATTTCCCAAAAACAGACTCTTGTGGGTGGGTTCTTGCCCGCTCTAACTATGGAACTTTTATGTATAACAGTTTAAACGCCAAACCCAAATCATCACCTTAATATTAAAAACAGGAGCAATTATTTCCCAACCCCTAACTAAAAATACCTATTTTGTATGACTATCGAACGACTTCCCCAAAAACACTATCCCAAGGCTGAGATTGGGCGGCGAGGTATGGCATTGGGACTTGATTTCCTTGGTGTCTGGTTAGTCAGTTCCCTACTGGGAGGCGGCGATATCGGTATTCAATTTGTACAAATTCTAGTTTTTATCATACTTTGGCTGGTTTTGCGGGTGCTGGTAGTATACAACAATCAAGGGCAAAGTTTAGGGCGTTGGGCGTTCGACTTAAAGGTGTTGGAAGTCGAAGATGGGGAAGTAATGGGCAGAATTCCAGATTTACTCTCACTGGTGAAGCGAGAGACAATCATCGGCTTGGGTGCGCTTTTAGTATCAATTGCCCTGAGCAATATTAGAGCCAATCCCACTGCTATACTGCTAGTACTTCCCCTAGCAATTGATTGTGGGACTGCCTTATCTGATGCCCAGATGCGGCAGGCTTTACACGATCGCTATTGTGGAACTTTCATCGTTTCGTCGCGTCGTGGCTACTCGCTCGATATAAAAATCAAAAGATTAGTTGAAAATATGCGGCAGAATGTGAGAAGATAGTCATTTGTGTTAATTCTCTTCAGGCTTCACTGTTTGTAAGATTATGGCTAAGAGTAAAGGTGCCCGCATTATTGTGACACTAGAGTGTACCGAGTGTCGGACAAATTCAGATAAGCGTTCTGCTGGTGTTTCACGTTATACCAGTACCAAGAATCGCCGCAACACCACTAACCGGCTAGAACTGAAAAAGTTCTGCACCCACTGCAACAAACATACTGTTCACAAGGAAATTAAGTAGAGATGAGTTATTTCCGTCGTCGCCTTTCTCCAATCAAACCAGGAGAACCAATCGATTATAAAGATGTTGATTTATTGCGTAAGTTTGTCACCGAGCGGGGTAAAATATTGCCACGTCGGATTACTGGGCTTACGTCTCAGCAACAGCGAGAGTTGACATTAGCAATTAAGCGTTCGCGGATTGTGGCTTTGTTGCCATTTATCAATGCGGAAGGCTAAAAAGAGTGATGAGTTATGAGTGATGAGTGATGAGTTAAGAATCAAAACTCCTAACTCCTAACTCCTAACTTAAAACTATTTAATTAAACTGTTCACCAAATTAAAGTGCGAGAGTTGTGGAGAAGGGGACGCTAGTTGAATTTAGGGTTCAAGGCGATCGCCGTCTGGGCATCGTAGAACGTCCAGACGGTAAAACCCGCTGGTTTGTGGTAGACGAACGTGGTCAATCCCACAGCCTCGCGCCTAGACAAATAACTTATACAGTTACCGGACAGACTTACAAGCCCTCTGACATTGCCAGCTTTTTGGAACAGGTCAAGCCTTATGTAGACCCATCTAGCTTAGAGGTAGCTTGGGAATTACTGGTTGAGGATGGGGAAACAGTCACCCCAAACCTGATGGCAAATTTGCTATTTTCGGAATCAGCCGCGCCTCATTGTTACGCCGCCTATTGCTTGTTATCAGACGACAAACTTTATTTCAAGCAAAAAGGAGACGCTTATGAAGCCCGAACTGCTTCTCAAGTGGCAGAACGCAAGCACCAACTGGAAGTAGAGGCACTCAAAGCTAAGGGACAGCAGGAATTTTTAATTCGTGTAGAGCAGGCGCTCAAGGGTGAAGCAGTAGAATGGCAGCGCCACGATCGCCAGCGCTTAGAAGGACTAGAAAAATACGCAGCGCTACTTGCTGACACTGTGCGAACGGGAGTAAATTATGACTCCTTGGCTCGTGCTTATCCGCCAAGCGCTCCGGTATTAGAAACTATGACCATGCTGGGACGACCCACAACACCCCAAGGAGCCTTTCAACTGCTGGTAGATTTGGGTTGGTGGAGTCCTTATGAAAACTTGTTCCTGCGTCGTTCTTCAATTCCGATTCAGTTTCCTAATAAGGTATTAGAAGTGGCGCAACAGCGTTTGGATTTCCCGCCGATTGACTCAGATGCAAACCGCCTGGATCTGACTCATCTGAAGGTCTACACCATTGATGATGAAACTACCACAGAGATCGACGATGGTCTAAGTTGGGAAGTACTCCCCGATGGACGGGAACGGATTTGGGCGCATATCGCCGATCCTACTAGATGGTTAGTGCCGGAAGATGAATTAGATTTGGAAGCTAGAAAGCGGGGTAGTACAGTCTATTTACCTACGGGGATGATTCCCATGTTTCCAGAGGTATTGGCAACTGGGCCAATGAGTCTGATACAGGGAAAGGTTTGTTGCGCCCTCAGTTTCGGGATTATTTTAGGTAGTACTGGGGTAGTAGAAGATTACAGCATTCATACCAGCTTGATTAAGCCGACTTATCGCCTCACCTACGAAGATGTAGATGAAATGCTGCAATTACGAGTACAAGCAGAACCAGAAATTGCAGCGATCGCTACTTGGGCACAGCGGCGCAAAGCTTGGCGCTACGCCCAAGGGGCAATTAGCATCACCATGCCCGAAGCAACGATCAAAGTCAAAGGTGACGAGATCAACATTGATATTTTGGACGATTCCCCGTCGCGGCAACTGGTAGCAGAAATGATGATTGTTGCCGGTGAAGTTGCGGCTCGTTATGGTAAAGCTCACAACATACCTTTGCCTTTTCGCGGTCAGCCGCAACCGGAATTACCCCCAGACGAAGAATTACTCCTACTTCCGGCTGGATTCGTTCGCGCCTGCGCCATGCGTCGTTGTATGCCCAAGAGTGAAATGAGCATTACGCCTCTGCGTCATGCTGGTTTGGGTTTGGATACTTATACCCAAGCAACCTCTCCCATTCGTCGCTACAGTGACTTGCTTACCCACTTCCAACTGAAAGCTCATTTGCGGGGCGAAGTTTTACCATTTTCCGCAGAACAACTTAAAGAAGTGATGATGAATGTAACCAGCATCACCCAAGAGTTGACGATGGTGGAACGGCAAACTAATAGATATTATGCTCTAGAGTATTTACGCCGTCATCCAGAGGAAACCTGGGATGTGACAGTGTTGATGTGGCTGCGGGAAGACAGCAACTTAGCCTTAATTTTGTTAGAAGATTTGGGTTTGCAGTTACCAATGACTTTCAAACGTTCTGTGAATTTGGGCGAACAGATAGTAGTGAAAGTTAGCCACGCCGATCCACAAAAAGATATGATCCAGTTTCAAGAAATAATTTATCAAGAAGCCCAAACAGCGGCGAATTAAACTTGCTTCAACTCCTTTCAGTTAACATATAGCCCTCAGAAAATCTGGTTTCTTAGAAGAGGGATAGAAAATCACACTTCAGTAACTTTGCTAGGCATTGCAGACCAGTTTTGTAATTATTTTCCGTCAAGAATAGCTCTCAAAAGACATATTCAGGAAATTATAGAGGAAGTGCAAACTTTTAAGCACTACTTATCTGAATATGGAATATCCAATTTTATCTATAGGAATCCGCTTTGATTTCTGAACTAATTTGCGTAGACAGGCAATAGGCAATAGACAATAGGCAACAGTCAAGAAGGCTTCTTAGTTGTACTGAGTTTTTTCAGAAATCAAATATGAGTCCTATATCTCTGTAAATATGTGAAAATTGAGTTAACAAAAACAGAAAAAGAGCTACTCCAATATTATTGGAGCATCTCAATTTTGCAAAGTGATTCCCGAATATTTGATGTTGAGTAAAACCAATGGCAGGAATGCGACAATGAAAGCATTTCGTGCGTGGACAAGCCAGCAAATAAGAGCCATTTAGATGATATTTTCAGCTTTTGGTAATCAATGACGTGCTGACTAAGAGAGAGGGCAAAAGGTATAAAAGCAACAAATTGCCCCATCCACGATTAAAATCAATTTGTTAGGGTACTCAGCCAAATTTAAATTCTGGAGTTTTGTGACTTTGTGCTTACTCAATTATCGACTATCAATGCCCTAAAACAGCCCACAACCTCTGCTTGGGTTGAACAAGCGATCGCTAACTTAGACATCATCTTACTCGACCACTCCCACTGTGAACGCAAAGCAGCGGGCGTGGCCTTAAACATGATGTTTCGTTACCCTTCCAATACTAAGATGGTACGGGAACTAACTGCGATCGCCCGCGAAGAACTAGAACACTTTGAGCTAGTTAACCAATGGTTAGAACGCCGGAATATTCCCCTAGCTCCCTTACCACCGCCTCCCTACGGCGCAGGTTTAAAAGCTCAAGTCCGCCCCAAAGAACCTGAGCGATTTCTGGATTCCTTACTAGTAACTGGTTTAATAGAAGCTCGCTCTCACGAACGCCTGGGATTATTAGCTGCTCACTGTCCAGAGCCAGAGTTAGCAAAATTTTATCGTGGGCTAATGGCATCCGAAGCGCGACACTACGGTATATATTGGGTTTTAGCTGCTACTTATTTCGACCGAGAAATTGTCATGCAACGGCTTGATGAATTGGCAATTGTCGAAAGCGAGTTGCTGGCGACTTTGCATCCAGAACCTAGAATTCACAGTTAGTAGACTAAGGTAACAGATATGAAGCTTCAGTTAACACACCTGAGACTGCTTGTCTCCAACTATAAAGATTCTTTTCTGTTCTACCGGGATCTGCTGAAATTTGATGTCGATTGGGGCGATGAAGATAGCGGATATGCTGAGTTTAATACCGGATATCTCAAGCTGGGTTTGTTCAAAAAAGAATTAATGGCTGAAGTAGTCCCAAGAATCGAACAACCTTCGTATGTTGTCAATCGAGATAAAATTGTCTTGATTTTCGCAGTCGATAACGTGGATGAGGTTTATGAGCAAGTAAAAACTCAGAATGCGATCGTTGTAACAGAACCACAAGATCGCCCAGACTGGGGAATCCGCACAGCTTATTTTCGCGATCCTGATGGCAATCTCATTGAAATATACAACAATCTAGGAATTGTTAGTTAAAAGTTCCCTACTAACAACTATGGCAATCCCAAATCATTCGTGAGAAACAAGATCCGCAGTTTTGCACCAGTTTACCTTGCTTTAAACGTCAAAAATGCGATCGCTCCACTGCAAGATATTTTGTTTCCATTTTTACCCCTAGGAAATTATATAATTTTTCGTTTCCTGGATTTGACAGATAACACAATTCAGGAAACTCTTCCCTTTATTCTAATTAACAAAATACATAAGCCTTAAAGAGTACTGCATTCCTGGCAGAACTTGAAAACGAGAAAAAACCCTTTCCTGTGTCGGGGAGAAGTTTGGAAAGGGGTCAAATTTGACATAAAGCAAAGAGGCAAAGTATGACTCAAGCCTTAACCAAAAAAGTAACATTTGATGAATTTATCGCCTGGTATCCAGAAAACTCACAACGACGCTATGAACTGCATGACGGAGTAATTGTAGAAATGGCTCCTCCCACAGGTGATCATGAACAGATTGTTGGATTTTTAGTTGGGGAAATAGTTACAGAATACAAACGTTTAAAATTACCTTATTTCATCCCCAAAACAGCATTCATTAAACCGAATCAGAGCGAAGCAGCTTATTCACCAGATGTACTGTTGTTGAATAACTCTAATTTAGTCAATGAACCTCTGTGGAAAAAAGAATCTACTGTCAGCCAAGCGGCATCAATTCCTTTAGTAATTGAGGTGGTAAGTACCAACTGGCGAGACGACTATTTTACCAAAGCAGGTAAATACGAAGAGGTTGGAATACCTGAATATTGGATTGTAGATTATCTAGGTTTAGGTGCTAGGCGGTTTATTGGCAATCCTAAACAACCAACTATCTCGATTTACCAATTAATTGAAGGTGAGTATCAAGTTAGGCAATTTCGGGGAAATGACCGCATTCACTCGCTAGCGTTCCCAGAGTTTAGTTTAACTGCTGAACAGATTTTTCAAGCTGGAGAAGCCCTGTAACAAACGGTTAAAGAAGTAAAAGAACCATCAAAGACTCGTCTACGAGTATCAAAGACTCATCGGCGAGTATCAAAGACTCGTCCGCCAGTATCAAAGACTTGTCCACGAGTATCAAAGACTCGTCCACGAGTGTCAAAGACTTGTCCACGAGTATCAAAGACTCATTCACGAGTGTCAAAGACTCGTCCACGAGTATCAAAGACTCGTCCGCGAGTGTCAAAGGCTCATCCATGAGTATCAAAGACTCATTAACGGAGTTCCGAGCCTCATTAATGAGTATCAAAGACTCGTTGACAAGCCCATCTGAACCATTGGTAATGATAAATTCTTTTTAGATTCAGTAAAAATTATTAGCACTCGTGTAGTACTACACAGAATCGTAAATTGCTTTGATATCTTGTAGCATTCTTAATTAACACCCACCTTTGCCTGAAACTCGAAGTTCTAGGAACCAATAGCCAAAGCCACTCAAGTGCACTAAAACCTAAGTCTGGAAAAAATTTAGTCCTCTTAAGAGGACTTTTGCTATCAGCCATAGATTTCTAACCTGTGGCGGTTGTTGAGATTAGTGCAAAATATTCACCCAGTTAATTGTCCTCATGCATGAGTCGATTAATGAACAACAATGTATCTGGAAAAGCGGTCTTGTTCTGAGCAAAGACGAAACCAAGGCAGAGGTGATTGAATATTACGGTAAGCGTGAGATTAAGATTCGAGTCTCAGGTCGTCACAAAAGAGATTTAATGACCATAGTTACACATGAACTCGATAAAATTCATGACTCGTACCAGCGACTGAAGTACAACAAGTTAATTCCCTGTAATTGTGTCACTTGCAAAGATAGCCAAGAGCCACATTTTTATAAGCTTGAAAATTTAAGAAATCGCCTTGCTAAACAAAAATATGATGTTGAATGTGACTTGAGTTTGGACTAATTGGCATTTAGCGGCAATAAATAGAAGCTAAGAGAAAGTTACCCAACATCTTTCAGAGGCTGAGTTGAGTTGAATCGTTGAAAAAAAGCAGAAACTAAGCAGCAGTTAGATTAGCATTTTTAAGTGATTCTTCGGTTTTAGGTTTTTTAGATGCGTGTTTTTTGACAGTGGGATAACGGGGACGTAGAGGTGGCTGATGCCCTTGGGCGCGACCAGGTGATTTACCGCGAGTTTTAGGGGGTTGAGCAGGAGTACCAATTGCGGCTAAAATTAGTGGAAAGGCTTGTGCCACACGTCCTGGAGACAGTGTATCCTGATTCGATTGCCAAGGCAATGGGGAGTCGATACAGGCAACTCTAGCTAGCCAGAGTTGCCAAGTTAACAGGGGCATCAGGTCACTCCATCGCTCTGCTGCCTGAGTAGAACTAAGTTGAGGGTGTGTCCAATACAACCTCTGCTTCGCAAATAGATACCAATGCTCAAGGGCAAAACGGCGTAAGTATTTGTGCCAGAGATCCTCTAATGCAGGCATTGTCTGACCCAACCAAGCTAGCCATAAGGGTTGGAACTTACGATTACGTCCTACTGGTTTGATGACCTCGACGCGAATAATTTCCATTGCCCGGTTTGGGGATTGAAGAAAATGAAACCCACTCCAACGCATTACTTTAACTCGACCAATTTTCGGGTCTTCAACTTCTAGAGTTTCAGTTGCCACAGGCTAAGTTTCCGGGTCATTGAGCTTAAACTTATGACCATGTTTACAAGGTGCGCCTCGTCCTTTGTAAGTACTGGGTGTACCCCATACACATCGGTTAGATGCTAAACGTAACAACAGGTCTGCGTCAATTTTCTCCGTAGCTTGGACAAACTTGGCGTTGCCATAACCTCGGTCATAAGCGGCAAGCGGCCCTTTTTCCCTAACTCACGAGTGATTTGTTTAAGTTGGAATGCTGCTTTACTGTTTGGCGTTTCAAAGCTGGTGAGCCGTTCATGTTTCAACGGCAATGCCCAACTCCCATCCGCCTCTGGTATCCACGCTAGCGTGCTGTAACTTTGTCCGATGCCTATACTTCCCCTGGAGTCCCCATGAAAAGTTCTTTCTTTTAGTGTCTTCGCTTCTGGTCTTGCCCAAAAACTATGATCCCCTGCTAGAAATGGCTGTTCATCCGTCGCTACCTCCTGTACCAGCAGTTTCATCAACTTCCTCTTCGGTGGGCGACTATCATGCAGTGCTGCATAAATGCTCGACCATTGCCGTCGAAATACTGGGCTTTGTGACAAGCTTACAAATGATGGGATACTCGGACTTGTTAATACTGCATCCATCAATTCAAATACTGCATCTTTGGCCTTCCCCAAACTATCGTAGATAGCTTGGCGGAATTTTTCTAGTTGTGTCAGGATCATCACGTCAATGATTTATCGATTACTTTCATTGACTTTACGGCAGTCAGCAGTAACACTGACTGCTTTTCTCTAGCCTTTTAGTCCAAAGTCCAGTAGCTAAAGTCCTCTTCAGAGGACTTCATAGCGCAAAAATTTTCAGTCTACTTCAGTAGACTTGAGCAATTAGTCAGGGATTTACAATCCCTGGCTGGCGGGTGAACAACACCCAATCAGTACGCTATTTTTGGCTTAAGTTGACACCAGTGGCAAGCGATCGCACCACCACAACATCTTACTGTTCCTCGCTCTTTTCCTGAAGGAGCGATCGCCAATCTGCGATCGCCTTCTCCGTCCACAGCCAATTTTTAGCTAATTTATCTACCTGGAAATTTACTGGATCAGATTTGAGAACCATTTGCCGCAACTTGATCGCTTCATTGAGATACTGTGTCTGCTTCCCACTAGATTGACTAAGTGCAGATTTATACAGTCCAAGAGCTAAACCAGCGTATGAAGTTAAAGCATCTTGAGGAACTGCTGTATTTGTAGATGTTTCGGCACTAGAGTCTGAGTTTTGCTCTTTAAGAGCTAAATTCAAAGCTTTGAACCAAGAATCATTAGCTCGATTCAGATTACCTTCTGTGTAGTAGGCAAATCCCAAAGCGTTATTATACAACAGCGATTCGGGTTTAGCTTTTGCAGCAGTTTCCCAGTAACGGCGGGCATCATCAACGCTATAGTTATTGTCTCCAGTTTGGATAGACTGCCACGCTAATCGTCCCTTGAAAAAGTTCACAGATGGATCGTCAGCTTGTTTAGGGGGAATTACTTTCAGGGCAGTGTCAGCCGCAGCCAATGCGCCACGATTGAGTAGTTCTTCTACAGCCAATAACCCACCTTGCAAGTCACCCTGGCTCATTTTTTCCGTAGCGCTGGCGGTGACAATTCCAGTAGTTGCTGTTTCTAAATCGATATTTTGCTGCTTTTGAATAGGTAAAGACTGGGTGGGAATTGCTGGTATATTACGCAAATTTGCTTGGGGCCGATTTTGCCACCACCAATTTAAAGCGATCGCAGCTGCTAACGCACTGATTCCGACAACACCCACAATCGGCCACAGCTTGCGGCGACGGTTACGAGATCCTAGTGGTGCTGGTTGCGATGCCTGCGACGGGCTATACCTACGCAAAAACTCAGATTTTTCTCGATTTCCTTCAAAGTTCCCTACAACTTGAGGTGGCGGTGGTGGAACTTCTCCCCACAAATCGGCTTCCTCTTCTGGGGAAGTCATTTCCTCTGAAATCTGGCTTTGGTGAAAACTATCTTCACGAATTTGTTGATCAGGTTCAGTTGAAGCTTTTTGGTTATCCAACTGCCGAAACAAATCCGAAACTATCGCAGAATCTTCTTCATAGCTTGGGTCATCATACTCAATTTCATCAACCAAATCGCCCCAAGTATCTTCACCTAGCCAGTCTAACCCAGAAGAGTCACGCGCCAAACCAGCAGGAATCATTTCTTCCATTCCTAAAGGCATCTCGGAATCATCTCCCAGAGGAGAGTACATCGTGGAAGTTATACCTAAAGGCGAACCATACTGATTCAGCGACTCCGCACTTTCGGATACCTCACTTTCCTCACTCAGAAAACCGTCAAATTCTGGCTGGAGATACAAAATCGGTAATGCCCAGTACATCTGGTGAGAACTATATGCAGAAATTAATCCTTGGCGCATCCGACTGACGCACAAATCGACAGGATATCCCTGACTCAAGTTGCGGTAAAACAATTGTGTGAGGGTCAACGCCACTTCATCAGGAATGCGTTCTGACATAGCCAAAACGCTTCTAATTCCACGCTTCACCAGACTTTCTGCCAGGTTACGTTCGCCAGTATCTCCAGAGGGATCGGACGCAGCAGTGTACGCGCCCAAGCAGGAATTAAACACTGCCATTTGGATATTATTGTTGACGAGCAAACCTGCTAGATCGTCCCCAGTTAAGATTTCTGTTAAGCCAGTTCTGCGGCTAGCAAGATAAATTTCTCCGCCATTGACACCTAAGTTACTATGACCAGAGTAGTGGAGAACGTGATATCTACCTTGTTCTAGAGCTTGCGTCAGTTCTTCCCGTCCTGGCTGGTCTAATACAGTCAGTTCAATTTCTGGAAACCGATTGCTACCTTCAGCCAGTCGTGATGTTTGACGCTGAAGTTCTGCTTGCAGTTTGATAGCTTCCTGTTTCTGTAAATCAAGGCGGACTTGATCTGAAGGGGAAGCAATTACCATCAATACTTTGACACTACCTTGTTCACGCAGTGTGGGCATATTTCGCGTAGGCGTAGCCCCCCGCAGGGATCGCAAAGGAGAAGCCCCTAAAATTCCACTTTGGAAGCGAGAAAAAGCTACATAAGGCCCAGTAGCCAGAGGGCGATCGCCTGCGTGCATTACTTCCCAAGGCAGACGAGCTAACCTAGTGTCTTTTAGCCCCAAGCGCAAACGTAGCACTTGTTGATGGTTTTGGGCAATACCTTGGGCAGTAATCCAACTATCTCTGAGAGTGCCTTGAAATAGGGCGTTATAAAATTGTTGACCCAACGCCACCAAATTCACAGAGTTTCTGGCGATATCGCTTTCATGCCCACCAGAAGCGAATGGATCTCCTTGCAACACCGACTTCAACGGGTCATTCATCAAATGCCCAGCAGCCATCAACCAATCAGCTATAGGCCAAGTCACCAATTCCTCTGCCAATGGTACCCCAGGCGCGACTTGTTCCGTCCGCACCAAGTAGTCATTTTGCCCTACTGGGGTTACGGAAATATGGAATTCCTGGGTCACAACTTCTCCTGTCCGCCTCCTAAATCTGGTTTGAAACGCGAAAGTTTCAAGTCGATTTTCCGCTCCCTCTAATAACTTAGATGCATCCCACCCCTGAATGTTTCTGATTCGGTGCTGTTTTGGTTTTTCTGCCTTTACAACTTTATCCGGATCGGATTACTTGGATCTAGAACACTTAATTGGTAGATGCACCTTGATCTTCAACTCCCCTAGTTGGCTAACACCCACTGGGGGTTTTTTTATTTTGGCAAACAACAGCAACTTCTGACGCAGATATTCTCTACCAGAAAATAGTGCTTAATCCTAGAATACTTGATTAGTAGATGGATGTCCCTTGATCTTTAACTCCCCTAATGCAGTTAATATCCACTCTTGTTTTTTTTGACACACAACAACAATCAATTTTTTCAAAAATTTATCCGGAGCATGGTAGTTAAACCTAGAACATTTAATTGGTAGATGCACCCTGATAACTAGCTCCCCTGGTCGGCTAACGCCCACTGGGGGTTTTTTTATGAATAGGACTTACGCAAACAATAGCCGAAACCCTGATTCTATCGTAGGGCAATTCATTAATTGCCCCTACCGCGTGTAGTTTTGCGTAAGTCCTAATGAAGAAAGTAAGCTAATCCATCTTTAACTTAGTAGGTCTGTCCTGATAACTAACCCCTCTGAGGTTTTTCTCTGATAAACAAACAGTAATCACTTCAACCTTTGCTAATTTATCCGGTAGCGACCCATTTACGTTAGAAAAGATTATTGGTAGATGCACCCTGATAACTAACTCCCCTGGTTGGCTAACGCTCACTGGGGGTTTTTTCTAGTTGTGTAGGCGTCGCTATCAACCCTGATTTTTACCATTTTCCCCGGAAGATACTGGCTGCCCCTAGTAAATATTATTGGTAGATGCACCCTGATAAATCACTCCCCTAGTAGGCTAACACCAACTGGGGTTTTTTTATTTTAAAAAATAACTCAACCTGATAACTCGCTCCCCTGGCTGGCTAACGCTCACTGGGGTTTTTTTGGCGTAGGCGTCGCCATCACCCTTGATTTTTACCATTTTCCCCGGAAGATGCTGCCTGCCTCTAGTAAATATTATTGGTAGATGCACCCTGATAACTCACTCCCCTAGTAGGTTAACACCAACTGGGGTTTTTTTATTTTAAAAAATAACTCAACCTGATAACTCGCTCCCTTAGATGGCTAACGCTCACTGGGTTTTTTCGGCGTAGACGTTACCATCACCCTTGATTTTTACCATTCTCCCCGAAAGATGCTGCCTGCCCCTAGTAAAGATTATTGGTAGATGCACCCTGATAAATCACTCCCCTAGTAGGCTAACACCAACTGGGGTTTTTTATTTTAAAAAATAACTGACCTTTCTACAAATTTATCCGGAGTATGGTGTTTAACCTGAGAACATTTAATTGGTAGATGCACCCTGATAACTAACTCCCCTGGTTGGCTAACGCTGACTGGGGGTTTTTTTGGCAATAACGCCAGCATTTTCTACCCATGTTTGGAGCGCACCGCTATTCTTGTCGATACTGCTGGTAGACCTTGAGTATCCTCCTGTCGTCAGGATAGAGCATAACTGTCTTACTCAATCCCTGAATCGCTTTCTTTTTATTATTGTGAGATAGAGATGCCACTCCAAAATGATTGCTATGATATTTAATCACATTCTTTATTTTTTTTCTATATTTTGACCTTTAAGTGTTTGTCTGCTAGCAATCCTCCTGTCAAAGAAGAGGAAAGGGAGCAGTGGAGAGAACCCCATAAATACCCAAATACATGATTCTGCTGGTGAATGAATGGGGTTACACCAAGGGGAGGGGGAAAATTCAAGCAAATATTTCCTCCAAATACCCAAGTTTAGTGGTAAAAGGTCAGACATGAGCTACCAAATTTTTAGCTGAGATTAGACGGTATTTGTCTGCTGAAAAAGCGGTCTAAAATTTCTGATTTCTGCTCTGAGCTGAAGTTCTCATACCAATTTCCATGCTTCTCAAATAGTGCGGAATTTCTGAAAGTCTCTAAATTAGAATCTGGTTTTTCATTTAGAGGTCTTTGTCTATTCTGGGAATAAGTAAGCATTTCTAATGTATGGTTGTTCTTTCGATGCACAAGTTGCATCAATAAATCCATTGCGACAGTTGGCAAAACGCGGCAGGTATAATTCACAAAAAAATCAAAAGTCATATTGCCTAGACGAATGCGATCGCCATCTTTGAGTTTGATCGGCCCAACAGCGCGATTGCCATTCACAAAGGAACCATTGGTACTGTTGAAATCTATTAAGTAAAAGCCTTGCTCGTCAATATGTTGAATAGCAGCGTGGCGACGAGACATATAACTATCAGCAATGTAAATACCGCTGGTGCGATTCCGACCTATCGTCCAGATTCGCTGTGGCTGTCGTAAACTTTGAGTCTGATTGTCGCACAAGTTCGTCATCAAATAAACAGCAGCAGTATCCACTACACCATGTACGTAACATGCCTTTGCTCTCGTCAAGGACGGTTGAGATAGGTTTTCTAGCTGAAGAATTTCATCTAGAAGGCTGCTGTGGTGTTCATACAACTTGAGGAATACCTGATATAAAGTTAATCGCCGTTCTATTTCCGTTTGTGCAAAGTCAGCCATTATACGTAAACCTTGTACTACCTGATTTCGGTTTTGAATATTTTACTTCAGCCCACAATCAGGGATAATTGATTTTTCACTTCCCGCTGCCATCTGAAAACTTGAGTGGCTTAATAACGTTATGTTTTACAACTTTTAGGTGCGAGATTACCTGTTGTTTCTAGCCATAAAAAGCATGAAAATATTTATCAAAAATTCTTATGATGCTTTATTGTTTATTGTAAATAATCATTTGTTATTTGTAACAGATAAAGATCATAAAGATTTCATTAAGAATTAACAATTGCCTGCGTATTTTTGCTAGATAACGGGATATTTCTTAACATTTATGAGAGTGATGACTATCGATCAACCCAAACCTTTATATATTTGGTCAATTCTGAATAAATCTGAGTTTTTATCGAGAATGACCAGGGCTAAATTTTCCAATTCAGTGAGAAAATAGAAGCCTTGCGATCCTTATAAAAAAGTGGTTTAAAATTATTAATAAAAATATAACTAACGGATACTTTAAAAAACACATAGGCTACATTTGCTAATCTAAATAATCGGCTTCAATAAAAAGAACTCATCTGTAAAGATAGTCCAAACTCTAAGAGGTTGTTTGAAAAGTCTACTTTATTACTCACTGGGCGGCTACACAGACAAAACCCGCCTGCGCGGGTTAAAAACCTTCATTTCTCGTTAGTCCACGCAAGTGGACATCTCTGCGAGATGCTGTTCGCATTCGTTTGTGTAGTAACGAATTATATTCGCTTAATAATTTTCAAACAACCTCTAATATAAAATCCGGTTAATTACTTACCTTTTATGCTGAGTAAAAAAAGCAATAATCGCACTCAACACAAAAGATCCAAAGCCCCAACATGCGGCACAGACACGGCACCTAGGTGAGTCGTTCCAATATGATGATATACCACGTTAACACTTGAAAACGGCTAGATATAAACCTTGCAAAAAGCTTTGTTGATGATTTTAAACAACGAATGCACACAGATAATTTATCTGTGTGCATTCGTATTGATCTGTGGTTTAATTTTCCTGATTAGTGCATTTCGTCGTATTCTGGGGCTTCAACTCTTCTTGCTTCCATCCGCGAAGCAGGTAGAAACTCAGCGCGACGGACTGGAACCAAAGGTGGTGTATTTCCTTGGTAGGGGTGAATAACTTGTACAGTACGGGCTGGACGCTGCCGTGGTGAGAACAAAGCCAATACCCCAGCGACGACAACACCACCACCAATAGTGAGAGTTGCGCCTCCCACTGCCCAAAGCATGGGTGAAGACCACCAAGAACTTTGCGGCTGGATTGCTGCTGTTTTTTGTTGGTTATTTTGCTGGGCTAATTGCCACTGCTGCTGAGTATTAAAATTTTGGACTTGCCCTTGAAGTTGTTGATTTTGCAACTTTAGCTGTTCATTGTCGTTTTTTAAACGCTCCAGCTGCATTTGCGCGTTCAGTTTCTCCATCTCTAAGCGCTGGTCAGTATTGGCAGCAGTCGGTGGTTGAGGCTGACCGGGATACACTGGTGGCGGCGCATAAGGGTTATAAGGAGAATACATTTGTGGCTGCATTCCCGGTGCTACTACAGTCCCTGGCATTTGCGGAGCAACAGCAAAGTTAGGTTGTAGGGGGGTATTTGTTCCTTTGAGCAATACGAGAGCCGCCAGCCCAGCTACGGCGACCCCGCCGATAAACGCCATACTCTCACTCATCGCCTTTGCTCCTCGATTGCGACGTAACTATAATCATTTGTGACTGACTCACTCTCACACTCACACTCACACTCATAAATTATGCCTACTTGATTTCACATAATACTCAAACTATAAGCGACTATATCAGCTAGTTTTTTTACATCATGATATCTGATGTTAATATTCAAGACCATAATGGTCAAATTGTCTACCAAGCAACGATAGAAAAACTACACTGTTATACTTTTTTAATCTACTTTCTCCGTCTAATCAAGAGGAGTATTTATGCTGGTGTTGGTGGTCTTGATGGCTGCCTTGAGACTTTGGCAAAACTGGGCGATCACATTTAGTCCTTGCTCTGGTGTCCCTTCTGATAACCGTTTCACAAAAGCACTACCGACGATTGCTCCATCTGCGCCCCATTCCATTACCTGATGGGCTTGTGCAGCTTCGGAGATGCCAAAGCCGACAGCGATGGGTTTATCAGTAACACTACGAATTTGTTGAAGTAAATCTGACACGCGGTTTTCCAGTTGCGATCGCACTCCTGTAACCCCTGTAACGCTGACTAAATAAATAAACCCTTGGGAAGAACGAGCGATCGCTTCTATCCGTTCAGCAGAACTGGTGGGAGCTACCAACAAGATGACATCAATTCCCATCTCACTAGCTGCTTGCAGCAAGCCTGCTGCTTCCTCTAAGGGTAAGTCAGGTATTACCAATCCGGCGACCCCAGCAGCGGAAATTTGCTGAAGAAATTTTTCAATTCCCCGATGCAAAATTGAGTTGTAATAGATTAACAGGACAATAGGCGATCGCAATTTGGGAGTAATCCCTTGCAACATTTCCAGTACCTGCTCCAATTTTGTTCCCCTTTGTAGAGCGCGGGTAGCAGCAGCTTGAATTACTGGCCCATCAGCTAGAGGATCGGAATAAGGTATGCCCAGTTCAATAATATCGGCTCCACTTTGATCTAGAACCTGCAAAGCTTTTGCTGTTGTTTCTAAATCTGGATCGCCAGCAGTAATAAACGGAATCAGAGCACACTCATGATTCCGCCCAAGGATTTCAAAGCAATCAGAAATTGCAGTCATTTTAGTCAAGTGTCAATACTCAGTGGTCATTGGTCAGTGGTCATTAGTCATTGGTCATTAGTAAAGGACAAATGACTAATGACAAAGGACAAATAACAACTGACCAATGATAACTTTACACCTGAGATTGCTCTTCTTGTTCTATTTCAGCTTGAATTCGTGCGAGTTCTTCAGGAGTAAGCTCGTCTAGCCGCTTTTGCAGAAAGTCTTGCTCATACTGTTCCCGCTGTTGGTGGTAGGTCATTTTTTGTCCCACCGCCCGGAAAAAATAAGTCGCTAACCAGCCAATTAACCCACTGACTAGTAAGACTTGGCTCCATATACCAGCTTTCTGATTATCCAAGCCGACTAGCTGCAATCCTACATAAGCCAATCCGCCGGCAATAAAAACACCTAAGCCAATTCCAATAGCGTCGATCCGTCGCATGAGAGTTATGACCTACCAATTCTCGTTAAACTTGAACTTGTCGCCGTTGAGGTCGGAAATTTACAAACGGCGATAGAACCAACAGACCCGGAAAGAAGAAAAACACCAAAAAGTACATGAATACACGCTCGATGGAGCTAGCTACATACCAACGCTGCTTCAGGTACAGCAAGACAGCAATAGGGATTACCAAAAGGTAAGCTCCAGCCAAAATCAGATACAGCAGGGCGACAATCATAACTTTCAAGTCTTAAGCATCTGTTTTCCATCATAGGCTGAACAGCCTAACTGAGGGAAGTATAGTCATGATGCTTTTAATATCACTACGTCAAAATTCCTTTTTTTATCCAGATTGATTGATAAAAGCTAATTTTATGCTATTATCGTAAATCTACTAGCAAACAAATGCTTTAGTCATACAAGATGAGAAACTCATCTAGGTTGATTACGAATAAAACTTCCGATTTGGGAAGCGATCGCACAATCTAGAAAAAATATTTTCAATCTAGTTGGACAAAAGACACAATTGATGGTGGAATAGATAAGGCGGTATTTGCTGCCTCCAAAAAATAACTAGGTTTATATCTAGTTAATTACCAAACACCTGCGGGGGTGTGGCGGAATGGTAGACGCTACGGACTTAGATAACTGAGCCTTGAAGGAGAAATCCCTCAAGTGGAAGCTCTCAAACTCAGGGAAACCTAAATCTGGTGACAGACATGGCAATCCTGAGCCAAGCCGAAGAAAGTCCTGAGTCATGAGTGTTGAGTAAATTTAAAACTCCTAACTCTTAACTCATAACTGTTCGGAAGGTGCAGAGACCCGACGGGAGCTACCCTAACGTAAAGCCGAGGGTAAAGGGAGAGTCCAATTCTCAAAACCTGATTTGGCTATTGCCATCAGGTAGCAGTGAAAACTGCGGGAGGATGAAAATCCGTTGACCGTAATAGGTCGTGTGGGTTCAAGTCCCTCCACCCCCACTAAAAATTTAAAATACGGAAAAACTTCCATAAAAATTATGGGCGAGTTGTATCTAATCATAGATTAACTCGCCCATATCTTTATGCATGGTCTTTTATAGGTAAAATTAAGTAATTTCACTGAACTATTTCATGAAGTATTAAACAATTTGTCTTTAATACTTTATTTATAGTCTTAGTTAATCAAATTTATGTAAAAAGATTACTGAATCTCTGAAGAATAGATTGATACTACTGTTCACCAAGGTTAAGCTGGTAATAATATGAACAGGAAGCCTTTTTGTCCTGATAACTGAAATGACCGCTAATAGTTTATCAATCAGTCAGGAAAATCCCCATTGTGTTACGTCTAACTCTAGACAGCTAAATGTGCAAATTGCACAAGAGGAGGTTTATAGCTTCTTCGTGGAAATTGTCAAAAAACTGTCACCAGAGGATGTTTTACGGGAATTCAAAGGTTTATTTATAGACGGTCTTGATTCAGAGGATTCAGATTATATACCTGGAATATACAGCATTTTTTTAGATGATAACGAACAGGAATTATACAATACACTTAAACGGTGTTGCTACATCATAGTTAATAATTGGAAAAGTAACCGAAAAGACAAATATATCCAAGAATTAGTTAATTTATTTGTTAATGAAAATCTGAAGATAAAGACCAATAATCATCCAGTCGTAAAAATTTGTAAGAACTGGATAGAGAATTTTGTCAACAGCAAAGATTACCAAGAACTAAAATTATTTGCTACTAAATACGAGGAATCATCTAGAGGTCATTGGGCTAATCGCTATACATCCTATTTATTAATTGATCAATCTGTTAATAAAAATAATCCCATAGAGCAACAAGAGGCTGCTAGGAGGCTTTCTAAACAGATAAAAGACAAATTTAAGTTTGAACTAGCAATGTATATTGCTCGTTCTCAATCTGCTGTATCAAGCACGACACGCTATAAAAATCCCAGTGTTTTGGGAGACCAAGCTCTGAGGCTAATAAAAGCCATTGTCTTAAAAAGAGGTGTATTTAGCCATGAAAATATTGCCCATATATTTATCAAGCAAACTCAAAATCAAACTCTGGAAGAATTTAAAATAAATTTGGAAAAATATCTATTTTTTTCTGTAGAAAATCAAGAATCTGTAGAGAGTTGGAGGCAGAAATTTGCAGATAATTTATCCTTATGGAAAAAGAATTATAATCAAGAAATTATGACTAAAGAACTATTTTTGAGAACCTGTAATCGAGTTATTGATTGTTTGACAATAGAAAATGGAAAAGAGCCTTCATCATTATTTATACTATTAATTAACCAAGGTCATTCTCTAACATTGGTGATTATACTATTAAAGATTATTTTGATTTGTAAAAATTCTCGCAGACATTTAGAAACTCGGATTGCTCATCTGATTCGTTTTTATGAAAAGTATTCGGAAGAGGAATGTAAGGGAGTAATTAATTTTATGGAAATTTTTAATATCACGTTTGCAATTTATGCAGAAAACGTGGAATATAACTTGATTAAGATGGAAGAAGAACAAAGCAGTAATCCGCAGTTAAATCTGGATGGTTATCGTGTATTTTCACAGATGAAGGTAGATAGAAAAAAATGAGTTTTGTTATTTAGCAAGGCGTTCGTCTAACCAGGCGAGGCCAGCACCCGCAGTTTCAGCTAGAATACTAATGAGGCGATATAGAGCGATCGCACTAAATACTAGGGCAGATGGAAAGTGGTGTCGTAAAAGTTCATACGCAGTCACTTCAAATACACCTAATCCACCAGGCGCACCGGGTATGACAAGACCCAACAACCAAGCGCAACTAAAAGCCCCTAACAACAAAGGAATTTGATTCGCATTCAATGAATCCAGGGCGAAGATAGTTAGTATAAACCCAGTAGCGCGTAGTAGCATAAAGCCCAATTCTCCTAACAAAGGTCGTAGGGGGTAGCTTTTAAGACTGAAGGGAACAGTTGGTTCAATGGTAGCAGCAGACTTTTTTGCTTTTAATTTGTGTAAAAAGCGAATAACTGGGTTTAAAAACCAAGGATGAATCGCACAAAGGACTACAGCTAAACTCAGCAATTGTAGTATTTGCAAAACGAGGGTAGTATTCGCTGCCGCAAATTGGCTACTGCATAGGACAATGATGATTAAAGCAGCCGCTAGCATGAGTAGGGGTTCGAGCAAAACGCTTAAGGTGGCTGCACCAGCTGAAACATTAGCATTTTTGGCGGCGACAATTCGCCCGTAGTAATGCCAGATATTACCTGGTAAATACTTAGCTATGTTCGTTTTTAGGTAAACTTGGATGAATTGGGGAGATGATACAGGTTGATTTAACTCTTGTAGAATCCAAGTCCAGATCCAGCCTGCCCAGGTATGAGCTAGTAAAGTCACCCCTGTAGCGATCGCCATAATTGCCCATCCTACCTCATCAATGCGGATAGCAGTCACCTCAATCCAATTATCCTTCAGAGCTTTTCCCAAAAAAAACAGCGTTCCCCCCAAAATTATCCAGCGTAAAAATTGTTTCATGAATTTAGTAATTTAACGGTAGAGCAACAACGGCTAAATACCTCAAATCTTATGGTATATAAGCTATATATCCAAAGCTTTTTAAGTATCAAACAACTTGATGTAGTTCTTTTGACGACAACCATATTAACTTAGTTTATATCTCCCTATAGTTAGATAAAAATATTATTTTTGTACTAATTAAAATGTGACTTGCGCTAGATGTAAAACTCATTTAATTATTCATATCATTAATGAAAGTTATTATTTATGTCTGAAGACTTCGGATACAAAAATAATTCCAAATACCATCTTGGTTGAAGTTTAACTTAGTCACAAAAATGCAAGGAGTTAGAACTATGAAAAAAGCAATGAATTGGCTGAAAAACATCCGTCCCGTGAAAATTTTAACTGTTTTTTTAGCAGGAATATTTCTATTTATGGCGCAGGCTTGTGGTGCTCCGGGAGTAGCAACACAGCCACCACAACCTGGCGCTCAAGCACCTAATATCGAACGATCCGATTCCACAAAAGATTATCCTCTCTCTTCTCCCGCTGGTGGGATAAATAACTTTAGTGATGTAGATCCTAGAGCGAGAGATGAAAAGGCAGCAAATGACAGGGCTGAGGCGCTAGTGAAAAATGCTCAAAGAAACATTGAGCAAAAGGGAATTGACAGCCGAGAGCAATATAGCCGTAATTTTCAACAAGGTACACCTGTCGGTGAAAGAGTGAAGAATCTAGGTGAAGATATTGGTAGTTCCGCTGAGGAGTTACGGGAAGGTGTTGTTAAGGGGACTCAGCGTGGATTTGAAAATTTGAAGGGTAATACCCAGAATGCAGCCCAAGATTTGACGAAAAATGTTCAGCGTGGGACAGAAGATGCTGGTAAAAATGTTCAGCGCACAGCTGAAGATGCAGGCGACGCAGTAAAGGGGGCAGTTAGAAACGTTGATTGAAATTAGTCATTCAATCTCTTACAAGAATATGAAAGCGCCCACAGACCTTTAGTCTGGGGCTACCTAAACAAAGCCTGCCTACGCAGGCTTTTTTGAGTTTTAGATAATTAGTTAAGCGATGTAACAATCTGCAATAAAAGGATAAAGTATTATAAGCTACCGTTTTTAGCGATCGCGCTGAGTTTTTAAATGGTTGAACCACTACGCTTGGTTCGCTTAACCCAAAGTGCGGTTCTAGCGATCGCATCCAAATGAATAAGATACATTCATTTGCTTAGAATTGAACTAAACAGCAGTGTGATCCGTCAACTGAGAACAGATGTGTTTTATGTCTTAAACTGTTTTCGCAACATATCTCTCCTGAATTAATTTAAACTAGACTCACAAATTGCGATCGCACAATTGCTTTAATTCCAATTCTAAATATGGCTAAAACACCTTTGTTTTTAAGAAATACTTGGTACTATGCATTACCCAGTAAGCAGCTAAAATCTGGACAAATAATTTCAAAAACCCTCTTAAATGAGCTAATAATTTTTAGTCGCGATCGCTCAGGAACAGTTATTGCCAAGGTAAGCGAAACGAAAAGTTATCCAATACAAGAGGCGCAAGGAAATATTTGGATTTATATGTCAAATGATGAGACTTCCTTAATACTAGAAGAAATCCCACGAATCCCTGAGTTTGCCGATCAAAGCCACCAAGGCGTTGAGTCCATACGCTTTTCTTGTGATGTTGATCACGCCGTAGTCGGATTGATCGATCCTGCTCATATTGCTTTCGTTCACCAGGCGTGGTGGTGGCGTTCCCCTGAAACACTAAAGGAAGTAGTCAAAACCTTTGAACCATCTTTGTACGGCTTTACCATGCGAAAGCACCCACTAGAACAACAAACCTTGTTCTATCGCTTGATTGGACACAATCCACAGATTGAAATCTCATTCCGTTTACCAGGAATTCGTATTGAGCGGGTGTTCACTGATAAACATATGGTCTGTAACTTAACAGCAATTACTCCCATTTCCGAAACTGAGACTGAGGAAACAACTATGTTTTACACAACTTTACCTTGGTTTCCGATTCTCCAGCCATTGTTACTATGGTTTACGCGCAGTTTTCTCAATCAAGATCAAAAAATTTTGCTTAAACAACAAATCGGCTTGAAACATAATCCACCTTTAACTTTAGTTGGAGATGCCGATGCCCAAGCCCGTTGGTATTATAGATTGAAAGCAGAATTTGCTAAATCTCAAATACAGGGGCGTTCTTTTGTTAACCCAATTAAAGAAAAGACACTTCGATGGCGTAGTTAAACCTAATAATCTAACTTTTAAGTCAGCATTGATAAAGCCATTGACGTTTTTGGTAATTAAACTGTCAAGCTTTCAGGTGATTTCTCAAAATAATTTTACTTGTGAAGAGGGCGACCAGCCGTTCTCCACTAGGATGGAATGATGTTGTGTGGTAATTTTTATTCTGGAAATAACCTAAGTGCATTTTTAAAAGCTTTCACAACAATTCAACTTTCTAGCCCTAATTTCATCATCAGTAACGGCTGCGTCTCTCGAAGTAGGTAAATTAGTCACCTTAGCGTTACTCAGTTTTCGTTTCTAAATCACAAAAACCAATAATTTTATAGGCTTAAGCATCATCAGACGCACTAACTTTGATTAATTTATTTTTGACAAATTCTTGTTCTATAAATTCTCATGTTAACCCAGATGGGCCAAATCGCGTTTCTACCGGAACCCCATATTTCTCGTTAAAAGATTCAGCTACTTCTGTGAGGCTATCCCGTAAACTACCAGCACCGTATAACTTAACTGCTAATACCTGAGTTGGCAGAATTACACTGACAGCACAAGCTATCAGTGAAAAGGCAAAAAAATGCTTTTTCATCGTTATTATATTATTGCGTTACTATTACTACTCAGTGAGTTAGCCATTATCTCTACCCATCAAAGTAATAAATGAGTTTTGATATGTGCGTAGTTTGTGATTAAAGATATAATACCAACTAAGTTGGAAGTAATCAATTAGCCAACATCTTCAAACGCTGACTTGATAAAATTTTTCAGTTTGTCATCAGTTTTAAGAATGCATCAATCGTCCTGATGTTGCCCAGCCTGTCCTGAAATAACAGGCTGCACACAAGTGAAACTGCTGTCCAGCAGCAAGAAGCGCCTGTAGCAAACAGCCAAAATATTTGTATAGTAATTATGTATACATAAAGACCAATTAATAAACATCAAGAAATTTCAAAATTTAAACCCATAAACAAATTAAGAGGTATTCTACATAATTATTTGAGGGTAATTAGCAGTTAGCATTCAAAACAATTGTTTATTTATACTCTTGTACGGAGCTAGCAGCGAAAGTCAGGTAAACCTTAACTAGAATTGATAATTTTCTACTTTGTCAAAAATAAATTTTCATCTAGAGTAGGACAAAGATACCTGCTGTTTACCTCATATAAAAATCTAGCTGAAGCCTCTAGCTCATAGCTATGGGAAACCAAGCTTGATTCTTGAGAGTCTGGTTTCAAAATGGGTAACAGCAACATCCCCTATCAGCTTGATCACCTATGCTAAAAGTTATGCACTCGGCCGCCAACTCAGCCACTCCAAATTCCCAGTGGGAGGATTTAATCAAGCTTCCAGCCCCAAACACAGTTCAATGGGACAATATCAAAACCCAATTAGACTTGGTGCTGTTGGCCCTAGAAACCTTAACTGGGATTGGTTCAGAGGCAATGCTTTCGGCGGCAACTGATCTGAATTTAGAGTCAAGAGTGCCAGACCGCGTAGCTTTATGGCGACTGCGCCAATCAAATCCCCTACGCAAAGGTCAAGGAGGGCGAAAAAAGCTAGATGTTGAAGAAGCGCGATCGCTTGTTCTGATCATCTGCTACCTAGCCAAACAGCACCAGGAATTGATTCGCCGCGCTGTCGGACTGTTGGAACAAATGGCAGAAAATAACCGGGAACCTCACCAGGCTGCTTTACTTGGAGATTATATTGATGCTTTTTGCAACACCTACCAAGAGCGGATGGAAGAGGACGAGCAAATCTCAACGGATTTACTAACCAACCTGGCCCTAAAACTGCTTGTAGATTTACTTTTTTACAGTGCTCCTGGTGGGCATCGCCGTCTCTGGCTAGCACTTATAGACCGTTCAACAAAATTTTAAATTTTAGATTTGAAATTTCTCAACCAAAATTTGCTTGTGATTTGTTTGCTAGATCAGGAAACTTTTTTGATGGTCGTTAGCTCTTGGGCAATGGACTACGGAAGGAACCTGAGAAAGTTCTGAGTGGAGGAATCCGCTGTTGCAACTTTTCTTTGCAAGCAACTGGTTCAATTTTTTGCAAAATCCCAAATAGTCTTCTTCGCAGTTCCTGTCATGCCTCTATCAAATTCTGTCATTCGTTGCTATACCCCGCCGACTTGCACGCTAGAAGTATTCGCGCAAAGTTCACCTCTGTCCCGTTGGATGGGGAAAACTGTCCTCAAACACCTAAGCTTTGAGCTACGTTTTGATGATCCCCGACTACCAGAAGAACACAGAGTTCCAATTCGAGGCGATCGCGAACAACTCGAAGCTTTATGTGATGCCGTCACCAGCTATGTACAAGAATTCCTCCAACAGTCTCCAGAAAGCTTTTGGGTCAGTTTCTCCGGTACTCAAGAGTCAAACACAGCACTGGATGAGCCGGAATTAAAGTCTTCAACAAAAACATTAAATTCCTTTAGTACCCAGATTCCAGGAGCAAATATTCACTTAGAACCCAGCAGCTATTTAACTCACAATTTATTTCTTGGTTCTCTCGCCAATCACTCATCTGGCCCCGTAATTAAACTCAGTCTGCTGCAACTATTTGATTTGGCAAGTGCTTTAGATGAATACTCAACTGATGTCATGGCACTCCCAACTCTCAACAGCACGAGTTCAACTCTGAGATTCCCAGCTTGGGCACCTATTGCCGCAGTATTAGTGTTAGGTATAGGTTTTTTACCAGTTACTTGGCAATATGCTAATACCATTAGGGAAAAGCAACAGCAGACAGCCAAAACATCAGATCCAGAAGCGATAAAGGCTGCTTTAGAACCTTCACCCTCACTAAACTTTCCCACGCCTGAATCCGGGATCACTCTTCCATCAGATAATTTGCTAGGTTCCACCCCTCCACTTTCCACATCTAGTTTGCCTCAAGCACCCTTAACAGCACCTAATTCTAGTTTCTCTACATCGCCATCTCTACTTCCAAATAATGCACTGACAATACCTCCAGGGACGACTTCAACCCTTCCCACTAATGGAGCGACGAGCTTCTCTACGAGACGCTCCGCGATTCCTAACGCACTATCGAGCAAAATCCCAGGTCAGGAAATTGCCATATTACCAAATCTGGGACAGAACTCTACAGGAGCAAATCCTCAAGCTGGTACTCTCCCTCAGCTGCGGAATTTGCCACCCAGATTATCTTCTAATGCAGGCAGCTTACCAACTAATATCTCACCAGTAGTTCCCCCATCTCTTGGCAATATACCCAATAATAGTGCTGGCAATACCCCTACCCAACCACCCTCACTAAGTTCACAACAGCTAGATGAAAGAATCAATTCTCTACAGCAACCTTCTCCTGGAGAAAAACCTGCTTCACAACTTCCCTCCTCTAGAACTGCGGATAATAATCCCTTTATCGATCAATTAGGGGACGGACGCAAACCCCCCACGTCCACAGAAGTGGCTACTGGCACATTATTTGATACACCTCAAATAGCAGAAGCTAGAGAATACCTCAAAAAACGTTGGCAACCACCCACTGGTCTAGGACAAACA
Source organism: Nostoc edaphicum CCNP1411 (assembly GCF_014023275.1). Taxonomy (NCBI): domain Bacteria; kingdom Bacillati; phylum Cyanobacteriota; class Cyanophyceae; order Nostocales; family Nostocaceae; genus Nostoc; species Nostoc edaphicum. The sequence goes on along the minus strand of NZ_CP054698.1, from coordinate 1,041,562 downwards.
TTAGAGTACAGCTTGATAGTCAGCGTTGACGGCACAGTTGAACGAATTTTTCCCCTTAATAAGCCCGCAAGAGAATTCGTTGATAGCACTGGGATGCCTGAAGTGGGTAAACCTTTTGTTTCCCCTAATAGAGGCGGACAAAATGTCAGAATTCGAGTTGTTCTCAGTCCTGATGGCAAAGTACAGACTTTTCCAGATGAATAAGTAAACTAATCTGTTTAATGCCACTTGTAAAACTGGTACAAACTTTGTGCCAGTTTTTATTTAATCCAATTGCTCTTGAGCTTGCTTTTTGGAGTACAGTTATCAAACTGGTCTTACTATTGATACCAGTAAACCTACTTATCAATACAATTACTGTTAACACCAATTCTCTAAAACAAAACTATCTGATACAAATTTAGAGGTTGAGATTAAATCTTATACTTCTTAATTACGAATTGGTACGAATAACTCATATCAAAGATAAGAAATATGCAAACAATTGGTACTCAAAAAGACAGTCCAGCTTGGGTTATTCAAACTTGGGCAGCTTTTGTGATTTCTATTTCTATGACTACCTTCGGTATTGTAAATTTACCTGTGAACAGTTGGGTGAAAGGATTTATGGGTATGGGTTTAGCTTTTTCTGTTGGCTCAACTTTTACTTTGGCAAAAACTACTAGAGACTTGCACGAAACTAGAAGATTAACTGCTAGGTTAGACGAGGCGAAAGTAGAAAAACTGCTTTCACAACACGATCCTCTAAATTTAAAATGAAGCTAGTCACAGCAATTTTGGATTAAAAGGCTTTACTAAAAAGATGTTAGAAATTAACTATATTACGAAAAAGTAAAGGACTGGATATACCAGTCCTTTATTATATTGATTTAACGTTTGTTTTTATCTTAATAACGGGATTTTTTGGTCTTTAACTTTTGCTTTTTACGCCGACGTTCGCTAGCAGCCACAGCCTGTTCTACCGGATAACCCACTACAGGAATTACCTGATATTTGCGCTCCTCTTCTAAGTTTTTCAGAACAGTGTAATCAACCCAATGAATACAATCAACTGGACACGTGTCAATTGCTTCTTGGATAATTTCCTCAGCGTCCCCATCTTGGCGAACCACGCGCGATCGCCCGTAATCTGGTTCAATGTAGAAGGTGTTACGCGCAACATGAGCGCAATGCTTGCAACCAATACAGGTGATTTCGTCAACATAAACACCATTTTGGCGCAGCACACCGCCCAATTCCGGTTCCAAACCAGAACGTTCTGGGGCATCTCGTAAAAAACCCCCTAGTTCTGGTTCCAAACCGGAACGGTTATCTTCTTGTTCTTCCGGCGACGGCAGAAAATCAGCCATTACGCACTCCAGCGCTGTACTACCAGGCGAATTGAACCATCTTCATTTTTTTGTTGTTCAGAAACTTGAAAACCAACACGAGCTGTTTCTTTCACAACTGTTTGATAAGCATAGCGCTGTGTTACTTGGCGCAAAAATCCGTCCACAGACAGGTCTTGTTGCCAATATTGCAAGTCAGCCACCAGTTCATATTCCTTGCCATTCCATCTAAAACCGATGTCATAGCCATTTTCCTGCTCAATACTAACTTCCGCAGGATGGGTTTGACCGCGATAGCCACGGACTTCGCGTGGGCCGGGTTTCCAGTCTACGCCCAATTCAGTCAAAGCATCTTTCAAAGAATCAAGGTTACGGATTTGAGTCTTAATTTGGCTAAAGTGTGACATGGTGGTTGTGAATTAATAACACTAAACTACTGTGAAAACTTACCAATCGCTGTAAGTGGTGTGTGTATTCGCCACATTAGATTGCTGCACCTTCGCGGCGAAATATTCTGAGGTTGGCTCATGATTAAGTACTTGCCCCAACTGTGCCTCTATTGCTGCTGTAACCTCAGCGCAAGAAGCACCCACAATGCCAGTGACTTTCTCTTGTACCCGACCGTCTGGATAAATTATGAACTCTAATGTCTCCATTCTTTTGGCCAACCAGGATAAGTACGCTTAAATTGTACTGCCTTAGCAGAAGGCTACAAATATAGCCGTAGGAACATTTTTACTTAGATAAAAACCTGCCATTTGTTAATTAATGTTCCATCTTTCAACATATATATCTCAGAATCTTTACAAAACTTATTAATATTATAAGCAGATGCATCAGTATTTAGTTAGTTTCTCTTAACCTTCTTGATTAGTCAAGGTAAGAGCTGAAGGTAGCTAGGTAAGCTGCAAAAGTCCTAAGAATAAGCGTTAGAGGTAGTATAGCCAGCAAGAGAATTCACAAAAATATAAAATTTCTTGAAAAACTTTATTATTACCATTCGATTTACTTTATTCTCTTCTGGGTAGGTTGGATGCAATGCTGTATCATTCTAGAGCAAGATAGTGGGGTATACGTAGGTATTGTATTAAGTCTTTGATATAGTGATTTTAGTTAGCATCGGGTGTGAAGGGATTTTTAAACTGCGATCGCTGAAAGCGTTGGCGCAGCCATCGCTATTTTCTGCCATTGGTGAGATTTACCACGATCGCTGCTGTGTTTAAAGGTAGAAATTCCTTGACAGTTGTAAAAGAACTTAACGTGCTTCAGAATGATTGCCGTCTATCAGTGAATAAAACATTTTAATTTTATTATTATCCTGTTTAATAAGTCTATTTACGAGGTAAATTCTATGGCAATGCTTTTAGAGAAAGTAGTTCCTTTTGGGAGGTCGATGGATGAATATATAAAAATATTCAATTTAACAAATGCAGATTTAAATAAAAGCATTATTGGGATTGGGGATGGGCCAGCAAGCTTTAATGCAGAAATGACACGTCAGGGTAAAAGTGTAGTTTCTGTTGACCCACTCTATCAATTTTCCAGTGATGAAATATTGCAAAGATTTAATGAAGTGGTAGATAACATAATTAACCAAGTCAAGGCTACATCGAATGATTGGGTATGGAGCTATCATAAATCCCCGGATGATTTGCGACAAAATCGAGTCAAAGTTATTCAAGAATTTCTGTCTGATTATGAAACTGGCAAAAAGAGTAATAGATATACAGTTGGTGAATTACCAAAATTGGCTTATGATAATCAAGAATTTGATATAGCTCTTTGTTCGCATTTATTATTTTTATATTCAGACCATCTCGATTACGATTTTCACTTAAATTCAGTAGGTGAGATGTTGCGTATTGCTAAAGAAGTCAGAATATTTCCCTTAATAACTTTAATGTGGAAACATTCACAACATTTAGATGAAATAGTTAAATATTACACTTCAAAAGGTTACAAAATAGATATTGAAAAGGTTGAATACGAACTACAGCCTGGTGGAAACCAGATGTTGAAGATAACCAGATATGCAGAAGTGTTGAACGGTAAGAAAAATCCGATAAAAATAGCCCAAAATATGGTATTTTTGGGCGAAGGCTTAAACTATATTAGTTTGATTGTGATTATAAATTCATTTCCCAAAATTGTCAAAGATATCTTGAAAAGCCTGCCAAAAAATGATTATCCAGTATTGAATAGTCGTCTATTCTTTGAGTGCTGGCTATCCTATGCTCTGGATAATAGCTTAACAAGTATGCGAGATTTATTTAAGAGATTAAACAATACAGGATTTGAGGTAGATATTTCTACTTTTTCTAAAGCAAATTTACATCGAAGCCAAAAACAATTTCAAGGAATTTACCAAAAATTAAATGAATTAGTACAGAAGAAAATTCACAAAAAAATTACACGATAAATATGCTATTTGTCCTATTGATTCAACAATTATTACCCTGACAAGTAAATTGTTATGGGTTTTGGGTCATCATCAAGTCAAACTTTTTAGTTCTTTGAATTTAGCTACAGGTAGCCCAGAAGATAACTTGATCAATTTTGGACATGATCATGATTATAAATTTGGTTCCAAGATGATGTCTAGTCTCCCAACTAATGCTGTAGGGGTAATGGATAGAGGCTTTGCGGGATTAAAATTCATTCAAGAATTGGTACAAGAAAACAAATATTTTGTTTTGCGGATTAAAAAACAATTTCGTTACTAGAATTTGAGGATGCAACTGGATTAGTCAAAGTAGGTGCATCTGATGAGGCTATTGCCTATAGAGTCATTAATTTTTGTGATTTAGAAACGAAAACTGAGTTCCGCTTAGTGACTAATTTACCAAAGTCGGGAGATGCAGCTGTTAATGATGATGAAATTAGGGATATTTATCGATTACGTTGGGGAGTTGAACTCTTGTGGAAGTTTTTAAAGATGCACTTAAAACTTGACAAATTAATTACCAAAAACGTCAACGGTATCACCATACAAATTTACGTTAGTTTAATAGCTTATCTGATTTTACAGCTTTTATCTATTCCCGCACAATGGGGACATACACTATTAGATAAATTCCGCTATTTGCAATCTTGTATGTGTCAGAAAATCAGCTATGTTCATTGGTTTGAGGAGATGATGTTATGTTGACTAATTTAGCCTTTTTAGAGTTAGTGTAACTATCTATGTAAAGTTTTGTATCAGCATTCAACATTTCTGCCAGATATGTTATGTAATTCGTATCTATAAAAAATTGGTATAACCATCCGGTTTATTGATTGTTATGTATATTATTCAGCAAACATTTCAGCCAAAGTATCTAAAACTGCTTTTTGTTCATCCGGGTCAATCTGACCTAGCTTTTTGACTAATCGAGTTTTGTCAACTGTACGAATTTGGTCTAGAACAATTTGCCCATTTTTACCCTGAAACTCACAAGTGACACGAGTCGGATAAGACTGTCCTTTAGTTGTCATCGGAGCAACAATAACCGTGGCAATATATTTATTCATCTCATCTGGTGAAATTACTACACAGGGTCTTGTCTTTTGAATCTCACTGCCAATTGTCGGGTCGAGGTTAACCAAAAACACATCAAATCGATTCACTGCCACTCCCACTCTACATGCTCCCACTCTGTAGTTACGGTATCATCGAGCAGTGCATCGTCGTGTTGCTTTGCCATTGTTGAAAATGCTTCATCCCACCCCTTACGCGATTTAGAAGCAGCACGGACAATTAGGTGACAATCTTGAATTTCAATTTCCACCTCTTCGCCAATACCACTTTGTTCAAGCAGAAGTTTAGGAATACGGATACCTTGAGAGTTCCCGATTTTAACAATACGGGTTCTAATTGCTGTTCCCATGAGGATATTTATCCTTGACTGTAATTACATTGTGATTACAGTCAAGAATTTTGTCAACAAGCGCTCAATTTTTCAATAATTTTTAATGCGTAGGCGTAGCCAGCCGTAGGCATCGCTCTGGGCACTATCGCTTAGGCTGTCACCATTGACAATACTGAATCAGGGGATGCTGGCTCAAAATGTAACACCATAATTTGCTCTGGGCGTAAACCGACAGATTCGTAAGTGCGGCCAGAGCGATCGCTAAATTCAACCTCAAATGCAGCACCGCCAGCTAATAATTCTACTACTGTCCCAACTTGACCACAGTACAGGTTGTATTCAGGCAGATCAACTGTCAGTGCTACTACATCCAGCAGTTTGATTGTATTTTTACTCATCTCCCTAGAGATTTCCATATTCTCAATAATTTTTGATGCGATCGCTCTCAAAATTAGCATAGGCGATCGCTTCCTACAGTTAGATAGGATAGATTGCTTCAATGTTGGTAAACTCAAGTGAATCATCTGACACTGTAGCTGAGATGTCAGCGCCTAGTTCAGCATCACAGTTTAAAACACGAGTATATGGAAAATCATCATCTATGTCTTCATAATAATCGCTATAAAAGTTAGTGCTTCTTGGAGCATTAACTCTTCTACACTCTACACTCGCCTCTACATTTATACCGCACCCTATACTAACTTCTATACTATGCTCATCAAAATCCCAAATCAACACTGGCTCAGTGATTTCAACATTTAAATGCCTAATATGTTCTACAAACATTGGCTCATAGTAATTTCGATAATCAGAATCAGAAATGTGAAAGTAAGAATTCCTAACTTCCTTCAAGCATTCACGAACGCTATTTTCAATTTCATCCAAATTAAGTCTCGCTTGAACCCACTCAAGATTTATATGTTCAAATCGTTCTGCATGTTCTTTGTTGAAAGCTTCGGGTGAAGGGTAATATAAAGCTGTTAAGCCATTTTGAGCTAGATCACCTACAAGTTCCTGACGCAATGAAGTTTTGTCTGAGGCCGCAAAATCTTTTGTATTTTGAGAGATGAAGACATATTGTTCTCCATGTCTACGTTTTTTACAAGTTTCAATAAATAATAACCAAATAATAGTATCTCTGAGTTCTTTCCCAGATTCAGTACATGGTGGTATTCTTTCCGTAGCCCTTTGTATCGCTTCACGTAAAACAGAAGGTTCAAGAGGAATGCGGAACAAACGTCTACTTCGGACAAGTTTTTCTAAATTTTCCTCCCATGCAGTAAATGTGCGGTTAAATACTTCTGTAGCATCAAACTGAGGTGTATCTCTTATTCCTATTCGTTCGGCCTTCTTAATTGCATCTTCAATACTTTTAGCTAGCGCAGTCACTTCTCTTTTGAAATGAGCACGAACTTCCATCTCAACAGGTTCAAGTAGTAACACTTGTGAAAAACGCTTCTCCGCGAAGTCCAGAAGCACTCGCATCTTTTGTGAGCGGAACCAAGGATCGGCAATTATGACATTTGCATCAATAACTATATCCATCAATACATACCTTTCTCATGTACTTTATGAAGCAATCTAAGCTATTTAGTGTACAGAAAATTTCTGTATATACACCCTAACTTGTGGAAGCCTGAGTTACCAACACTGACTGCAAATTTACTTCATTCTCACTTGGCGATGCCCAAGCTGCTTAGAATAGTAGTGATAGAGAGGATTATAATTATGAACGTCGTCATTCCTAATGAAATATTAACCGCAACTCGGATGACTGAAGGCGAAATGAAGCAGGAAATTGCAGTGATGCTCTTTCAAAAAGAAAAGTTAACCCTAGCTCAAGCCAGTCGGTTTGCAGGTATGAATAGTATCGCATTTCAGCATCTACTCGCAAGTCGTCAAATTTCAGTACATTATGGGGTCGAGGATTTTGACCAAGATATAGAAAACTTGCGGGCGATGGGTAGACTGTGATCATTGTCAGTGATACTTCACCCATTAACAACCTCGCCGCCATTAACCATCTTCATTTACTACAACAGCTTTACGGAACAGTCTTAATTCCTGAAGCTGTCTACCGAGAACTAACTGATCCCAACTTTCCAGTCGCAGGTGCAATTGAAGTTCAAACTTTTATCTGGATTCAAACTCGTCCAGTTCAAGATCGAACATTGGTTGAAGCACTCAGCAATGAACTGGATATTGGTGAAGCTGAAGCGATCGCTCTCGCACTGGAAATGAAAGCAGATCAAGTTTTGATTGATGAACGTCGTGGTCGCATGGTTGCAGCTAGGCTAAATCTTGGTTACACAGGGATTTTAGGGATTTTGGTTGAAGCTAAAAGCCAAAGGCTGATTTCTGCTGTGAAACCTTTGTTAGATGCTCTGATTAACCAAGCAGGATTCTGGGTGGCAGAACCTTTATACAATAGGGTTTTGCAGCTTGTTGATGAAAATTAAATGTGGCATAGACTTTCTAAGTGAGTAGGAGTAGGCATTCTGAACATTTCTTCACCTATTGGCTATCTTAGCAAGTCTTTGCGGTTAATTTGTCAGTAAGACTTCACCCATCGATAACCTCGCCACCACTCTACTGAGTTTCCTTTTACTCTGATTCAAATTTATGCCAGAAGTCTATTGACTTCTAACAAATCTATTGAGAAGCTAATAGTTAGATTTACTAATTAATAGAAGTGCATCAAACTTGTGACAATACTGACGGGAAAAATAAATCGATCGCAACCTCCTAGCGAACCAAAGCCGCTAATCCTTGAAACTCAGGGACTTACACGCCGTTTTGGGAAGTTAACCGCAGTTAATAACCTGAGCATATCTGTGGAACAGGGCGAAGTATTTGGGCTACTTGGCCCCAATGGAGCAGGGAAAAGTACAGTTATTAAAATGTTGACAACTTTGCTGCCTATCAGTGCAGGGAAAGCAACCTTAGCTGGCTATGATGTGGCTCGTCAATCTAATCCTGTGAGACGGGCTATCGGTTATGTACCCCAAGCACTGTCTGCTGACGGTAGTCTCACCGGTTACGAAAATCTCTTAATCTTCGCCAAGCTGTATGGAATATCTGCCAAAGGACGCGATCGCCGCATCTATGAAATTCTAGAATACATGGGTTTGCAAGATGCGGCGAAACGCTTGGTACGAAACTACTCTGGTGGGATGATCCGCAAGCTGGAAATTGGCATATCAGTTCTACACCAACCCCAAATTCTGTTTCTTGATGAGCCGACTGTCGGACTAGATCCCATCGCTCGAACTCAAGTATGGCAGCTTGTACTACAACTTTGTGCTGATTACGGCACAACTATATTTTTAACAACCCACTTTTTAGAAGAAGCGGATAGCTTATGTAACCGAGTGGCGATTATGCAGCAAGGTGAAGTCGTTACCACAGGTACACCAACCGACTTAAAAGCTTCTTTAGATAACCCAAATGCAACTTTGGATGATGTCTTTATTCACTATACAGGCGACCAGTTAACATCAGGAGTGAACTACCGTGACACAGCGAGAACCAGACGTACTGCTCAACGGTTGGGTTAAATCACCACCCACTGTCCGAGTAAATTTGATCTCTGCAATTAAAGAGCTAGTTACGAAAACCCTGGCGATCGCGGAATTGGAAATCCGTAAACTCCGCCACGATCCCACTGATTTAATAGTTCGAGCTGTGCAACCAGCTTTATGGCTGCTAATTTTTGGGCAAGTTTTCTCACGTACTCGCGTGATTCCTACAGGAAACTTACCCTATTTGGACTTTCTTTCTGCTGGCATTTTGGCTCAGAGTATTCTGTTTGTGGCAATTTTTAGTGGTGGGATGACGCTAATCTGGGAGCGGGATTTAGGCATTGTCCATAAATTTTTAGCTAGTCCTACGCCTCGCGTGGCGATGGTGTTGGGCAAAGCCCTGGCGTGTGGGGTGAGGTGCTTATCTCAGGTAATATTCATTTACGGATTAGCATTTTTATTAGGTGTCAAACTAAATCTTCATCCCCTAGCTATTCTCCAAGTACTGCTGCTAGTCATAATAGGGGCGGGAACATTTTGTATTTTTTCATTAATTATTGGCTGTTTGGTGAAAAGCCGAGAAAGGATGACGGGTATTGGACAATTGTTAACCATGCCGTTATTTTTTGCTAGCAATGCCATATATCCAATCTCGTTGATGCCCAGTTGGTTAAAGTTCATTTCCCATTTAAATCCATTGACTTATCTGGTTGACGGCTTACGTAGCACCATGCTGTTAAACGGCACTAGCATCTATGGCTTTGGTCTGGATTGTACAATTCTCTTATTCACATTAATAATTTTGGCCATCCTTGGTGGAAAACTTTATCCACGGGTGGCAATGTAATCAGGAGAACAACAAGCCCATGACCTTGGATAAACCTAATCAAGGTGCAACTTCCGAAGAATGTGCCGCTAGAGTAATGGAGACAGTTCCATTAGTGATGCGGTTTATCCGAGCGGATATGCGTGCCCATAGTGCCGCTTTTTTATCTATACCTCAATTGCGATCGCTAGCATTTATTAATCGCAATCCTGGTGCTTCATTATCTGACTTAGCAGAGCATTTAGGCGTCACCTCTGCCACGGCATCAGCAACCATAGAACGCTTAGTACAACGCGACTTCGTGAAACGGATTGCTCATCCTCAAGAGCGGCGGCGGGTGTTGCTCAATTTAACTGAAGATGGAAGGCATCATCTGAAGCAATCCCAAGATCAAACTCGCGCTCACATTACCGACTTGCTGAAAGGTCTTACAGAAGAACAAATTTCCAACATTGAAGAAGGCTTAACTCTACTAAAAAATGTCTTCGAGAAAACGGAACTAAAATCCCCATAACTCTGAGTTTACACAGCCGATCCTTTTGCAGCTTTTAAGTTTCGAGACTATCGGCTTTTACTATTGGACTGCTGGTGCTGTTCGTGGGGTCGCAATAGCTTCAGTCATCGACCCAGCCTTCGGAGGATTTGGGATTGCACATCTAGGTTTAATAATTCAGTGAATCTTCATAGCAAATTGGTATTAGTTATGATGTAGACATAAGCCCTGCTTCTGAGCCTTAATGTTGAATACTAGATCATTTTTATAGGTGAGCATTATGAGCAATAATCTTCCAGCAGAAGCTGCAAAAGGTTTTAACTTAGCTGAGACTTCGATGAGTAAAGAGTCTCCTTTTGTTGAAACTGACGGATTACTCTTGTATAAAGAAGAGTGCAAGACCCCAGAATTTTTAAACTCATCCTTTTGCATAGATATATTTGGTGAACCAGTTGTCGTAGATCACTATGTACTGTTGTTTCCTAGTTCAGAAACTCTCGCAGAGTACGCTACGACTCTAATCAAGCATGATGCCAAAATTACGGAAGGGCCAGGAAAATGGCCTGATGATTTTTGTCCAGAGCAAAGCTTATTGCCCGAAGATGCTAGTATGTACTTTCTCTCAGCTTTAATGCCGTCAGGCATGATTTTGGTGCTACTTGCACCTAACGCACCAGATGAACAGATTGCTAGCTTATTCCACAAGCAAGGTTTTAATACAGTCCATCACGTTGCCATTCTTGTTGATGATATCTATGCAGCAGCAGAAGTGTGGCAAAAGAAAGGCTTTGTTCCTTTGTCTATGACTCCTCAAGAAGATGGTTCCTTGTCCCAATGGTTTTTCCGCAACTGGGCAGGCCAGATAATAGAGCTAATCTGCCGCCGATGGATAGGTAAAGAGACTTTTTCCTGTGAAAATATCGCTGGTTTACGCCTTTCAGAATTAGCCGCCTAAACTTATCGAGTTGCTCTGTACCATTAATTACGAATTACGAATCATTTGGTCAAGTATGCTCACCGCGACGGTGGTTCGCAGCTTGTAATAACAGAGATTCTGCAAAAGCGATCGCGTCACTTGCAGATTTACCACCAGCTAACTGCGCTAATTCTTCCCGGCGAGTATTTAAATTATCCAAAGTAGTAACTCTGACAACAGTACGCTGTTCAGCATTTACATTGTTGGCTTTTTTACCCTTACCTGGATTAATCGTTTGCTTATCTACGCGGAAATGCCGATCAGCCATTGCCGCAACTAAAGGCTGGTGGGTAACACACAATACTTGGTTGCGTTGACTTAGCTGGTGTAATTTTTCTGCGATCGCTTGGGCTACCCTTCCCGAAACCCCGACATCAATTTCATCAAAAACCATCGTTCCAGCCACATCAACCTGAGAAAAACAAGCTTTCAGCGCCAGTAAAAAGCGGCTCATTTCCCCGCCAGAGGCAACTTCCGTTAAAGGTTGCAGTGGTTCTCCAGGGTTGGAACTAAATGTAAAGGTAATTTTATCTGCTCCCATCGCAGTTGGGAAAGCTGGTAATATTTCAACCAGAAACTTCACCTTTTCCATCGCTAGGGGCTTGAGTTCAGCTATCAAACGTGATTCTAAATTAGCAGCCGCCTTACTCCGCAGTTGAGTTAACTGATTACTTGCTTGGGTAAGTTTTTCAAAAAAAGCCTTTTCTTGCTGTTCTAAGTTTTCAATAGATTGTTCGCTGTCGTTAAGTTGGGCCAATTCCCCTTGGATACGTTGGTAATAAGCGATCGCTTCTGTAAGTGTCGGCCCATACTTGCGGCAAATTTGCTTTAATTCCTGAATCCGTTCTTCCACCTCTTCCAACCGCTGCGGATCGGCTTCCAAACCATCCCCATAAGCATTAATTTGCCTTCCCACTTCCATTACCGCAGCTTGCGCGTCCCGCACCAATTCCAACAGATGTTGTAGTTGGGTATCGTATTCCACCATGTCATTTAATATCGCCTCACTGTCTCCCAATAAATCACCTGCGGCGGGAGTTTCATGATCGTTTTGATACAAAGCCTGATAAACTTTGTAACTCATCTGTTGCAAATCGACGACATGATTTAGGCGTTCCCGTTCTTGTCCCAACTGTTCCAATTCATTAGGTTCACTGAGATTGGCTGCTCCCAATTCCTGCACTTGATAAGTCAGTAAGTCGAGTTGTTGCAACCTTTCCCGTTCTGATGTTCGGCGTTTTTCTAGTGCTAAATGCGCCTGTTGGTAAGTACTAAAGCTCGTGGCAACTTTATGACGTTGCTGCATTAGAGAGTCGCCGCCATATAAATCCAACCAGTCCCGGACTTGGGCAGATTGTCCTACTTGTACCGTTTGACCTTGGGCTGTAATTTCCACCAAGCGATCGCGCATTCCTCCCATAATCTGCCGATTTACCAACACACCATTCACCCGCGATCGACTGCGGATATTACTAGCAGTGGCTGTGATTTCTCGGCTAATGACTACGGAATTTTCATCAAGTAAATCTATTTCTTGTTCGGTCAACCAAGCCGCTAGAGGGGCGTTTGAGGTGAAAGTCGCTTCCACCATCGCCCGACTTGTTCCTGTACGAATGACTCGACTAGAAACTTTACCTCCTAAAGCGGCATCAATGGCATCCAAGATAATCGATTTTCCAGCGCCGGTTTCACCTGTCAACACATTTAGTCCCGCGCCAAATTCCAATTCCAGTTGGTCTATTAAGGCAAAGTTTTCGATTCTCAGGCAGAGCAACATCAAGCCAAATTCTCCATGAGGGCAGATGCCAGATACTTCTAACTTACAAGACAATAAGTATGGTTTTTCAGCAACTAGCAATACCTACTACTATTGAACTAGTATGCCCGTTTAAGTGTAGCAGACCTATTAGTACTATGAGCAGGAGGAAATAAGGAAGAAATAACCAATGCCCAATGCTCCATTCCCAATTCCCAATTTCTAAACATATTGTTACAATACTTAATGTGATCGTTCTGAACTGGTAGCCTTCTTCATGATTGTTAAGACACTTCCCCCTAGTTCCCAACTGATTCAGGAGGACAGTCGCAACGGCACAAATCGCCGAGGCGAACTGGACGTTATAGATATAGTGCCAGAAGAAAATGGTACACAAGGCTTGGTAGTGCGTAGGCGTAGCCCATCGCAGACATCACCATCCCTCTTAGCTGCTCAAAAGCTCAGGACAACTGCTCAACCGGAGACGCTTTACGATCCCGTAGGCATAGCGGCGCATTACCAAAATAGAAAAGTGCAAGTTGTACGGCGGATTTTCGCCGTGTTGGGGCCGACCCTATCTTTTGCTTTTGGGTTGTGGTCGGATAGTAAACGGGGAATTGTCGTCAAAAATGATCGCCGCCGAGCCACTCAGTTACGAGAATTACTGACGCAACTGGGGCCTGCTTACATCAAAATTGGACAAGCTTTGTCCACCAGACCGGATCTAGTTCCTCCTGTATACCTAGAAGAATTAACTAGGCTACAAGACCAATTACCGCCTTTTCCCAACGAAATTGCCTACCAGTTTATCACAGAAGAACTAGGTGCACCTCCAGAAGAGGTTTACGCCGAACTCTCAGCCCAACCAATTGCTGCGGCTTCGTTGGGGCAAGTTTATAAAGGTAAGCTAAAAACTGGTGAAGAAGTCGCTGTTAAAGTTCAACGCCCTGACTTAAGAGAGGGGATCACCATTGACTTGTATATCTTGCGTAACCTCGCTGCTTGGGTGCAGAAAAAGGTCAAACGGGTAAGAAGTGACTTAGTTGGGATTCTTGATGAATTAGGCGATCGCATCTTTGAAGAGATGGACTACATCCATGAGGGCGAAAATGCCGAACGATTTTTCGAGCTATATGGTCATATAAAAGACATATACGTACCGGAAATTTACTGGGAATACACCAATCGTCGCGTCTTGACGATGGAGTGGATTAACGGCACCAAATTAACCCAGACAGCAGAAATTAGCGCCCAAGGTATAGATGCTCGTTATCTAATTGAAGTGGGTGTGCAGTGTTCCCTGCGCCAGTTGCTAGAACACGGATTTTTCCATGCAGATCCCCACCCTGGTAATTTATTAGCAACACCAGATGGCAAATTGGCTTATCTCGACTTTGGAATGATGAGCGAGATTAAGCCACCACAGCGTTATGGATTAATTGAAGCGATCGTCCACGTCGTCAACCGCGACTTTGAAGGATTAGCAAAAGACTACGTTAAGTTAGATTTCTTATCACCAGAAACCGATTTAACACCAATTATCCCAGCTTTTGCCAGAGTCTTTGCTGATGCCGAAGGAGCCAGTGTTGCCGATCTTAATATTAAAAGCATCACCGATGAACTATCTGCTTTGATGTATGAATATCCTTTCCGCGTACCACCCTACTACGCTTTAATTATTCGCTCCCTCGTGACACTGGAAGGTATTGCAATATTTATAGATCCGAACTTTAAAGTCCTCAGCGAAGCTTATCCCTACGTTTCTAAACGCCTGTTAACCGACCCAGCACCGCAATTAAGAGCATCATTGCAAGATTTGCTATTTAAAGATGGCAGATTTCGCTGGAATCGCTTAGAAAACTTATTAAAAAATGCGCGCAATAGTCAAGACTACGACTTTAATTTAGTGCTGAATCAGGGGATAGAATTTTTGTCATCTGAACGCGGTGCTTTTATTCGTGACAAACTAGTAGATGAATCTGTCAACGGACTCGACGCTTTAGGTAAAAATGTTTTGCATAACTTTACCTCCCTGTTGCGGGAACGAGTAGGATTGACAGCAGTTAATGAAACTCCAGCGGCTACAGTTGAGCAACAACAAACGTTGCAGCATATCAAACGTATATTGGGCATTCTTCAAGAAACAAGAGGCTTTGACCCAGTGCAACTAGCGTCCCAAATTGCCCAGTTATTGGTAAATTCAGATGTACAGCGTTTGGGTCAACAAATTGCTAGCCGCTTCACGCAAAAAGCAGTAGCCAGGTTAATTCGGCAATTATTGATAACGTAGTAGAAGTTATGAGTTAAAAACTTTCTTTAACTCATAAATTATTCACTTTAGCAGTTGTATAACCCAACTCTTCCAGCTTTTCTAAAACCTTAGTTGCACTTTCAGCAATGCTTTCTTGGTTAGTTTTGCATTCGACTTCAGGACTGAATGGTATTTCATAAGGATCATCAATACCAGTGAAGTGCTTAATTTGCCCGGATCTAGCTTTTTTATATAACCCTTTCACATCTCGCTGTTCACAAACTTCTAATGATGCATTGACGTACACTTCAATGAAAGATGGAATACTTTGGCGCACTTCTTCCCGAATTTTGCGGTAGGGAGAAATGGCTGAAACCAATACAATTACATTATTTCTGGCCAGAAGGCTAGCTACAAAGCCAATGCGCCGAATATTCTCTTCTCGATCCTCTTTACTGAAACCCAACCCTTTGCATAAGTTTTGACGTACCGCGTCGCCATCCAGAACTTCAACTCTATATCCCTGTATCCGCAGTTCCTTCTCTACGAATTGACAGATAGTAGTTTTACCTGCACCACTTAAACCAGTGAACCATATTGTCATACCATATTCTTTTTGTCTCATCCTACCTCCGCTGTAGACTTCAAATGGCACACCCAAAAAAGCTTTTTTGGATAATATCAGGTCAAATAATAATTTTATTTTTATAATCCTTTTTTAGCAGGAATTTTGGGCGTCGCTTGGCGACTGGTGTCAGTCTTGCTACTTTTACTCTACTAATTTTGAGCAAAGGAATCGCATTTACACGTATATTGCTTCAATATTTAATACAGCGATTGGCGATGTCTACGATGGGCTTGCCTACGCACTTGCTCAAGCCTAACAATGGGCTTTGTGGCTATAACAAACAAAAGCTGCTAATCTAGGCTTCAAATTCTTGAAGTTTTAACCAAGCTTTATATTCAGTATATATACAGATTTATTTTAAAGAAATAGTCTTTATTATGACAGTAGTCTATTAAATAAGACTTAGCATTAGGACATTATAAAAAACTAAGTTCAAAATGTTTACAAAGTTAAATATAGTGCAGCTTTATAGCTGTGCGAACTTTCATCAGGGGGCGATTCCTTTGGATTGCTTTCCTAGGAAAGGTTTGTTTTTTGACAATGATGGCACACTTAGTGGTCTGTCTCATTAATTTTACAGTGTTAGTTTGCCACGGATGGCATACTTCACAGGCAACCTCAACATTCACGACCTGGAATTTGGCAGAGAAGGGCTGTGGATTGTCAACACCCACTTTTTCTGCCTTGAGTCCAGACTTCAGCTTTGTACCACGCTGGCATCCCAAATTTATTTCCCAATTAGTATCAGAAGATCAGTGCCACCTGAATGGGTTAGCGATGGTTTGGAATTAGGAACGAAAAGAAATCCGCCAAGCATTTACTGCACCAGTGTTGAACTATTTGCGACCAAGTGCGGTGATTCCTAATGACTAAGGAATCTGTTTAATCAGACCGTAATTGTTGAAATCAAATTTTTAGTTTTTTTCAGAGGTTTTTCATGGCTGAATTCCAAGTCAATACTGAGAACGCTAGTAATCAAAATAACTCCACAGTGGCAATTGATGCAGATGGGGATTTTGTTATCTCCTGGCAAAGCTTTGGTCAGGACGGGTCTGGCTATGGAATATATGCTCAACGCTACAACAGTTTTGGGGTAGCTCAAGGGAGCGAATTTCAAGTTAATACCTCCACTACCAACGACCAAAAGAACCCCACAGTAGCGATGGATGCAGACGGGGACTTTGTCATTTCCTGGCAAAGCCTGAATCAAGACGGTTCTGGCTATGGGATATATGCCCAACGCTACAACAGTGCTGGGGTGGCTCAAGGGAGCGAATTTAAAGTTAATACTGAGAACACCAGTGATCAAAGTAACCCCACATTAGCAATGGATTCAGATGGGGACTTTGTCATTTCCTGGCAAAGCCTGAATCAAGACGGTTCTGGCTATGGGATATATGCCCAACGCTACAACAGTGCTGGGGTGGCTCAAGGGAGTGAATTTAAAGTCAATACTGAGAACGCTGATCAGCAAAAGAACCCCGTAGTAGCGATGGATGCAGATGGGGACTTTGTCATTTCCTGGCAAAGCTATTATCAGGATGGGTCTTACTATGGGATATATGCCCAACGCTACAACAGTGCTGGGGTAGCTCAAGGGAACGAATTTAAAGTCAATAACACCACCAACAGATCACAATCGAATCCCACAGTAGCGATGGATTCAGATGGGGACTTTGTTATTTCCTGGCAAAGCCTTAATCAAGACGGGTCTGGCAATGGAATATATGCTCAACGCTACAACAGTTCCGGGGTAGCTCAAGGGGGCGAATTCCAAGTCAATACTTACAACAGCAACGATCAAAAAAACCCAGTAGTAGCAATGGATACAACTGGGGACTTTGTTATTTCCTGGTCTAGCTATGGTCAGGACACATCTTATGATGGGATATATGCCCGACGCTACAACAGTGCCGGGGTAGCTCAAGGGGTCGAATTCCAAGTCAATACCTTCACCCCTAACTATCAATCTAACCCCACAATAGCGATCGCTCAAGATGATAACTTTGTCATTTCCTGGCAAAGCACTAATCAAGATGGGTCTGGCGATGGCATATATGCCCAACTATACAAAAACAGTGGGGTTCCCCCGACTATCACTTCTGGTTCGGCCTCTGACTTGGTATACATCGAGAACGCCATTACAGCCATTGACTCAGGCATCACCCTCAGCGATGCAGACTCCCCCAACCTAGCTAGTGCCACTATCAGCATTACCAGTGGTTTCGCCTCTACTCAAGACACCCTCGCCTTCAGCGACCAAAATGGGATTACGGGCAGCTACGACAGTAGCACAGGTGTCTTAACCTTAATCGGCAATGCCACCGTTGCTAAGTATCAAACTGTACTGCGTTCTATTACTTATAACAACAGCAGTGATAACCCCAGTACTACACCTCGTACCGTCAGCTTTGTCGTCAATGATGGGACTGCTAATAGTACTGCCGTTACCCGGAATATTAATATTACGGCAGTTAACGATATACCTATTACTACTGCTAGCAACTCTGCCCTGACATACACTGAGAACGCCACTACAACCATCGACTCAGGCATCACCCTCAGCGATGCAGACTCACCCAACCTTTCCAGTGCCACTGTCAGTATTACCAGTGGTTTTGCTTCTGCTGAAGACATCCTCGCCTTCACCAGCCAGAATGGGATTATGGGCAACTACAACAGCAGCACAGGCGTTTTAACCTTAACTGGCAGTTCCAGCGTTGCTAATTATCAAACCGTGCTGCGTTCTGTTACTTATACCAACAGCAGCGACAACCCCAGTACTACACCTCGTACCGTCAGCTTTGTGGTTAATGATGGGACTGCTAATAGTAGCGCCGTTACCCGCAATATTAATATTACAGTGGTGAATAATGCGCCCGTTGCTACTGCCAGCAACTCTGTCCTGGCATACACTGAGAACGCCACTACAGCCATCGACTCAGGCATCACCATCAGCGATGTAGACTCCTCCAACCTTTCCAGTGCCACTGTCAGCATTACCAGTGGTTTCGTCTCTGCTCAAGACATCCTCGCCTTCAGCGAGCAAGATGGAATCATGGGCAACTACAACAGTAGCACAGGCGTCTTAACCTTAACTGGCAGTGCCACTGTTGCTAACTATCAAACTGCACTGCGTTCTATTACTTATACCAACAGCAGTGATAACCCTAGTACTACGCCTCGTACCGTCAGTTTTGTCGTCAATGATGGAACTGCTAATAGTACTGCTGTTACCCGAAATATTAATATTACGGCAGTTAACGATGTGCCCGTTGGTGTTAACGACAGCATCACCACAAACAAAAACACACCCATTATCATTAGCGCTAGTACTCTGTTGAGCAATGATACAGATGTCGATGTTAGTGACGTATTGACCATTACTGGCTTCACTGAACCTAGCCAAGGAAGCTTAGTTAACAACAACAACGGTACTTACACTTATACGCCCTTTGAAAACTATTATGGCTCCGACAACTTCACTTACACCATAAGTGATGGGCAAGGAGGCAGTAGCACTGCTACCGTCAACTTGACCATTAATGAAGTCACGCCTCCCATTAATGGCACTTTAGGTGCAGATAACCTGACTGGTACAGGGATCATGGATATCATCTCAGGGTTGCAGGGCAACGACACCCTCAACGGACTAGGTGATAACGACACTCTCGATGGCGGCGATGGAAATGATTTCTTAGATGGTGGTACAGGAGATGACAGTCTCCTTGGTGGTAAAGGCAATGACACTTATATAGTGGACAGCATCGGTGACATTATTACTGAAGCCGCCAGTGCAGGCACAGATTTAGTTAAATCTTCAGTAAGTTGGGTATTGGGAAATAACCTGGAGAACTTGACCCTGACCGGAACCGTCGCAATCGATGGTACTGGTAACAGCCTTAAGAACATTCTTATAGGGAATACTGCTGCTAACACCTTGAGCGGAGGAGATGGTAACGACAGCCTCTTTGGTGATTCAGGCAATGACACCTTGGATGGAGGTACAGGTAATGACACCTTGAATGGAGGTTTGGGATCTGATAGTCTTGTTGGTGGAGCAGGCAACGACATTTACACTGTAGATAACCTGAACGATATTATTGTTGAAGGCTTAAATGCAGGCACAGATTTAGTCAATTCTTCAGTAAGTTGGGTGTTGGGAAATAACCTGGAAAAGTTGACCCTGACTGGAAGCTCGGCAATCAATGGTACTGGTAACAACCTTAATAACATCCTCATAGGAAATACTGGCGCTAACAACTTGAGCGGAGGAGATGGTAACGACAGCCTCTTTGGTAGCTCAGGCAATGATACCTTGTTGGGCGGTGCAGGTAATGACACCTTGGATGGAGGTGCAGGAATTGACAGTCTTGATGGTGGAGCAGGCAATGACATTTACACTGTAGACAACCTAAACGATGTTATTGTTGAAGGCTTAAATGCAGGCACAGATTTAGTTAAGTCTTCGGTGAGTTGGGTGTTAGTAGATAACCTAGAGAACTTGACACTGACTGGAAGCTCGGCAATCAACGGTACTGGTAACAGTCTTAATAATATCCTCATAGGAAATACTGGCGCTAACAACTTGAGTGGAGGAGATGGTAACGACAGCCTGATTGGTGGTACAGGCAATGACACTTTGTTGGGCGGTGCAGGCAATGACACCTTGGATGGAGGTGCGGGGATTGACAGTCTTGTTGGTGGAGATGGTGATGACATTTACACTGTAGACAACCTCAGCGATGTTATTTTTGAAGCCGCCAGTGTAGGCATAGATTTAGTCAACTCTGCTGTGAGTTGGGTGTTGGGAGATAACCTGGAGAATTTAACCCTGACTGGTAGTAAGGTAATCAATGGTACTGGTAACAGCCTTGATAATATCCTTACGGGAAATGGTGGCGCTAACATCTTGAGCGGAGAAGGTGGCAATGATAGCCTCTTTGGTGGCTCAGGCAATGACACTTTGTTGAGCGGTGCAGGTGATGATATTTTGGATGGGGGTGCAGGGATTGACAGTCTTGTTGGTGGAGCAGGCAATGACATCTACACTGTTGACAACCTCAGCGATATTATTGTCGAAGGCTCAAATGCTGGCACAGATTTAGTCAATTCTTCGGTGAGTTGGGTGTTGGGAAATAACCTGGAGAACTTGACCCTGACTGGAACCAAGGTCATCAATGGTACTGGTAACAGCCTTAATAATATCCTTACGGGAAATAGTGGCGCTAACATTTTAAGCGGAGAAGGTGGCAACGATCGCCTCTTCGGTAACTCAGGCAATGATATCTTGGATGGAGGTGCAGGTGACGACGAACTCACCGGTGGAATTGGTCGAGATACGCTAACTGGTGGAACTGGGCAAGATAGCTTATATCTGACTGATACCCGCACTGGTGGCTATGATACTATTACTGATTTTACTGTTGGAGATGATACTATCTTTGTTTCCAAGGCAGAATTCGGACTGAGTCAATCTCAGAATACTGTACTTGATTCTGGCTTGTTCCGACTTGGTACTATTGCGACAACCGCAAGCGATCGCTTTATCTACAATCAAACTACGGGTAACCTATTCTTTGATAAAGATGGGGTTGGTGGTACAGCACAAGTTCAAATAGCTCAGTTCTCGAATCAGGTAGCGCTTACTAGTGCAAATATTACTGTGATTGCCTAACGAAAGCTAAGACAATTAAACTAGTATTGAACTACGTAGAGGCGCGAAATTTCGTGTCTCTACATGCTTGTGGTTACTGTGGCTTTATAGGCCAATACGCTTGGGTTAAAGGCTACTAGCAACAATTTTGGGTTTTATAGACGCGATAAATCGCCGTCTCTACAAGTGTTTTGTTGCTCATTCTGAACTGTATTGCTTTATAGGTAACACAACTACAAACTTTTAACTTTCCTCTTGGGAATAACCATTTTTCTCGCGTTTGAGGCTTTCTTCTAAGGCTTGAATTTGTTCACGTCTGGCTTCCAATTCCAATGAACGCCTTGCTAAGTCTTGGTTTTGCAATGTCAAGGATTGTCGCCAATGTTCTGCTCGCTCGGCTTCATGCTGCAAAAATTCTGGGGTAATGCCGATGGTAAGGTAGCTTTGTACCAGATGGAGTACCCAGTTGGTGGCGTCTTCTATTCTTTCAATATCGCCTGTAGGGGAAAGTTCCACTAAAACAAGCAAGTTCTCACTCATGATCTTTCCCTTTCCCAACAGAATGAAAGCCTCTTCAGGAATTATCGCCCACAAGTTATCAGCTTCTTGACGCGCCAATAAGCGTAACTGGTGCTGGTCTAAAAAATCGTTTTTACGCACCTGGGCTAGATATAGCATGAGGGTCGCTTCGCTCCACAATTCAAAATTAAAAATTCAAAATTAATAAAAAATTAATAAAAAATAAGTGCCAGATATTGATATTTTGATTTTGTTCATTCGTAATGGGTAATTGGGAATTATTGTACATTCCATTACCCATTACAGTTATCCTAAGCCACGTTGGCGATCGCTACGACAATCCCTTCAAACGCTCGCGCAAAATTTCTGCTTGCTTTTGTGCTTCTGCCAAAGCATCCCGCGCCCCCTGTACCACGTCGGCTCTAGCTCTATCTACAAAACTAGGATTGTTTAATCTGATATTCAGCGACTGAACTTCTGCTTCAGCTTTACTCAAGCTTTTTTCTAACTTGGCACGCACAACTTCAATATCTACCACACCGCTGAGAGGAATTAGCACTTGTATTGTACCAATTACACCTGCGATCGCATTTTCTGGTTCTTGTGGTTGTTCTAATTCTCTCTGCGGGAAAAAGCGTCCCCATAACCTAAGTCTCGCTTGAGCAGTTAGTAAATTTTGGCTAATAAACCAAGCTGTGTAACCAAAACCAACTAGTTCAAAGAAAGTTCCGACAATGGGAATGTCATCAATGGCATACCCAACAGCTAAACCCAATCTACCAAAGATAATAGCCACAATAATTAAGCCAATTGTCTTCAAACCCCTTTGAGGTTTTTTGGGAGCAACAGTTTGGTTTTCTTGTTTGTCAGTAATGCTTAAAGTTTCAACCTTAGCCAAATCTTTAATATAAGACTGTCCTGCAGTAAGGATTTCCCGCTCTTTTTTGCTTTCAGTTTGCAAATTCGCTGTTACTTTGACTCCTGGTTTAATATCCGCTTCAGCCCGCAAATTCCGAATTGTACGGATAGTAGCAATCAGCAATTCAAACTGTTCTTCCAAAGCTGAATCAATCAAGTTTGCATCTATCTGGGGATAGATTTGTAATGGTAAAGTTTGCGGTGAATCTGCTGGTTGTTGGGTAAGAGTTTGCCAAATTTCCTCGGTAATATGCGGCATGAAGGGATGAAGCAGTTTCATAATCCCTTCTAGTATGTAGCCGAGGGTTTGCTGTGCTACCCGGCGCGATGCTGGGTCGGCATCTGCTTGCAATCTGGATTTCACCAGTTCAATATACTGATCGCAGAAATCACCCCAGATGAATTCGTAGAGTCCTTTTGCTGCTTCCCCTAAACCGTAATTATCAATGTAATTGGTGGTTTGTTTGATAACTTGATGATACCGCGAGATAATCCAGCGATCGCTCAATTCTGTGGCTACTGGGTTCCCCAATTGTTGCGGCGTTTGTCCATCCAAATTCATCATCACAAATCGGGCAGCATTCCACAACTTGTTTGCAAAGTTGCGGGATGCCTCAACTGATGCCGATTCATCCTTTTTGCGATCGTATTCTAAGCGGATATCTTGACCCGCGCCAGCCACTTCCCTAATTAAGGTATACCGCAGCGCATCAGTACCATATTTGTCAATTAATAACAACGGATCAATGCCATTACCTTTGGTCTTTGACATCTTCTGACCTTTTTCATCCAGCACCAAGCCGTGGATGTAAACCGTTTGGAAAGGCATTTGCTGCGTAAAATGCCCAGCCATCATGGTCATTCTGGCTACCCAGAAAAAGATGATGTCAAAGCCTGTCACCAAAGTAGTAGTCGGGTAGTAAGTTGCTAAATCTTGAGTTTGTTCCGGCCAGCCCAAAGTTGAAAACGGCCAAAGTCCAGAAGAAAACCAAGTATCTAGAACATCTGGGTCTTGTTCTAAATTGACATTTTCACCAAATTGCAATTTAGCTTTTTCCCAAGCTTCAGCTTCCGATTTCGCTACGACAAAGGGCGTGTTATCGGTAATTTGTCCATCCGTTTCACTGATAGCGTACCAAGCCGGAATTTGGTGTCCCCACCATAATTGGCGAGAGATACACCAATCTTTGAGTTTTACTAGCCAATCACGATAGACCTTAGTCCAGCGTTGGGGGACAAACTCTGGAGAAGTTTGCTGGTCAAGGAATTCGAGAGTGTTGTCAGCTAAGGGGCGAATTTTGACGAACCATTGAGTTGAGAGGAGGGGTTCAATGGGTACTTTACCGCGATCGCTGTAGGGAACGGTATGCTTATAATCTTCAATCTTCACCAAAAAGCCATCTGCTTCTAGGCGAGAAACCACATTTTTTCTAGCAACAAAGCGGTCTTGTCCTTGAAACTCCCCAGCATTGGCGTTGAGAGTGCCGTCTTTGTTCATAATGTTGATTAACGGCAGATTGTGACGCTTACCCATATCAAAATCGTTCGGGTCATGGGCGGGAGTCACCTTTACGCAACCCGTGCCGAAAGTGGGATCAACAAATTCATCGCCAATAATGGGAATCTCTCGTTGTAGAATGGGCAGAGTTAGAGTTTTGCCGATGAGATGTTTGTAGCGATCGTCATTGGGATTAACTGCTACAGCCGTATCGCCCAGCATCGTTTCTGGTCTAGTTGTCGCCACCTCGACAAAACCGGAACCATCGGTGAGAGGATAGCGGAAGTGCCAGAGATTGCCATTCACCTCTTGATTTTCTACTTCTACATCAGACACAGCCGACTGAGAAGCTGGACACCAGTTAACTAAATATTCACCACGATAAATTAAGCCTTCCTCGTAAAGACGAGTAAATGCCTCGACAACAGCTTTAGATAAACCCTCATCCAAGGTAAACCTTTCCCGTGACCAGTCCACCGAGACACCCAAGCGTCGTAGCTGATTCAGAATCGTTCCCTCAGACTCCGCTTTCCATTGCCAAGCGCGTTCTAGGAACTTCTCACGCCCCAATTCGTAGCGAGTTTTACCCTCTGTCTTGAGTTGCTTTTCCAGCATACTATGCACAGCAATGCTGGCGTGGTCAGTTCCGGGTAGCCACAGGGTATTGCGCCCCCGCATCCGGTGGTAGCGCACAAGAGTATCAATCAACGCACTTTCAAATGCGTGTCCCATGTGCAAACTGCCGGTGACATTCGGCGGTGGAATGACGATACAGTAAGGTTCGCCGCCTTTGTTGGGGTCAGCTTTGTAAACTTGGTTGTCTTCCCAGAATTTTTGCCACTTGGCTTCAGTGGAAAAAGGGTCGTAGAGACTGGGAAGATTGGGAATGGTTACGGTCATGCGGGGCAAACTAACTATGGAAGGACTCTAATAAATTTTGCCACAGGGTTGGAGAGGGTTTGATGGAAACGTAGATATCAAGGGTCTCGTCTTCTCTGCAAGAGGCTGCGCGTTGGCGAAATGTCTTGCGGAGAAGACGTCATCTGTAAGTATTGCCATGTTTTTGGGAAACCTAAATACTGAGGTCTCAAAGATTAAGCCCTATGGTCAGCATTCCCGGATATCACGTTAGCGAAGAACTCTACAATGGTTCTAGAACCTTAGTTTATCGCGCTAATCGAGAAACTGACCAAAAATCTGTGGTGATTAAGCTGATGAAAACTGCTTATCCCAGTTTCAGCGAATTGGTACAGTTTCGCAATCAGTTCACCATTGCTAAAAATTTGAATCTACCTGGAATCATCCAAACCTATAGCCTGGAACCCTATCACAATGGCTATGCGCTAGTGATGGAAGACTTTGGGGGAATTTCCTTGAAGGAATGGGGAGTGAGGGGAAGGGTAGAATCTCTGATGGAGTTTTTACGAATTGCGATCGCTCTGTGTAATGCATTAGATATTCTAATTCGTCATCGGATCATTCACAAAGATATTAAACCCGCCAATGTTTTAATTAATCCAGAAACTAAAGAAGTTAAGTTAATTGACTTTAGTATTGCATCTCTGCTGCCACGGGAAACTCAAATCCTGATGAGTCCTAATGTGCTAGAAGGGACACTCGGCTATGTGTCTCCAGAGCAAACTGGAAGGATGAATCGGGGGATTGACTACCGGACTGATTTTTATTCTTTGGGTGTAACTTTTTACGAGTTACTATCAGGGGAATTACCATTTCAATCGCAAGATCCGATGGAATTGGTACATTGTCATATTGCCAAGCTTCCACCAGTTTTAGGGGAGAGGGGAGAGGGGACAGGGAATAGGAAAGAGATTCCGCAAGTGTTGTCAGACATTGTGATGAAACTGATGGCTAAAAATGCCGAAGACCGATATCAGAGTGCATTTGGGCTGAAATATGATTTAGAAAATTGTTTGGCTCAACTCAAGGAGACGGGGAAAATTGCAAGTTTCCCAATTGCTCAACGTGATGTGTGCGATCGCTTTATTATCCCAGAAAAACTCTATGGTCGTGAGCATGAAGTTGAAACTCTGCTAAAAGCCTTTGACCGTGTTACCAACAACCAAACTGAACTAATGCTGGTGGCTGGTTTTTCTGGTATTGGTAAAACTGCAATTGTTAATGAGGTTCACAAACCCATTGTCCGGCAAAGAGGCTACTTCATTAAAGGCAAATTTGACCAATTTAATCGTAATATCCCCTTCTTTGCTTTTGTCCAGGCGTTTCGAGACTTAATGAGGCAATTGCTGAGTGAAAGTGATGCCCATTTGTCAACTTGGAAAAATAAGATTTTACAAGCACTGGGTGAAAATGGGCAAGTCATTCTTGAGGTAATTCCAGAACTAGAACAAATTATTGGTCAACAACCATCTGCAACGCAACTGTCATCAAGTGCAGCACAGAATCGGTTTAATTTGTTATTACAAAGGTTTGTTAAAGTATTCACTACCAAAGAACATCCCCTAGTCATTTTTTTAGATGATATGCAGTGGGCAGATTCAGCATCAATGAAGTTGATCCAGTTACTAATGAATGAGTCCAAGGAAGGATATTTGTTATTAATTGGAGCTTATCGAGATAATGAAGTGTCTGCTGCTCATCCATTAATGTTGACATTAGATGAGATTGCTAAAGCTAATGCTACTATTAACAAAGTTACATTAGCTACTCTGAGTGAAGCAAGTTTAAATCAACTGGTTGCTGATACCCTAAAATGTTCACTACAAAACACACAATCTTTAACACAGCTGGTATATCAAAAAACCAAGGGCAATCCATTTTTTAGTACACAGTTTTTCAAAGCTTTGCATGAAGACCAGCTAATTAAATTTGATTTAGAAACCGGAAGTTGGCAATGTGATATTGCTCAGTTAAAGGCGTTAGCTCTGACAGACGACGTGGTTGATTTTATGGTATTACAGTTGCGAAAATTGCCAGCATCAACACAGAATATTTTGAAATTAGCGGCTTGTATTGGTAATCAATTTGACTTAGCAACATTGGCGATTGTTTCTGAAAATTCCGAGACTGAAACCGCAACATCCCTCTGGAAAGCACTACAAGAGGGATTAATTCTGCCACAAAGTGAAGTTTACAAATTTTATGTCGGGCGAGAAACACAGGATTTAGTACACAGTTCGCTAACTGTAAACTATAAATTTTTACACGATCGCGTTCAACAAGCAGCTTATGCATTAATTCCAGAGGATAAAAAACAATCCATCCATCTGCAAATTGGTCAACTGCTATTAAGCAAAATACCTATTAAAAAGCAGGAAGAGAGAATTTTTGAGATTGTTAATCAGTTGAATATTGGTGTAAAGCTAATCACTAGACAGTCTGACAGAGATAAATTAGCACAGTTAAATTTGCTAGCTGGTCAAAAAGCCAAACTATCCACGGCTTATACTAATACGATCGAATATATTAATTGTGGTATTCAGCTATTGAGAACAGATAGCTGGCAACAACAGTATTCACTCACATTAGCATTATATGAAGAAGCTGCTTCAGCAGCCTATCTCATGGGTCAATTTGACCAGGTAGAAGAGTTTGTTAAGCAAGTGCAACACCATGCTAAAACTTTACTAGATCGGGTTAAATCGATTGAGATTCAAATCCAATCTTATTTAGCTCAGAGTCGTTTTGATGATTCAATTCGGACTGCGATCGCACTGCTAAATCTCTTAGGCGTAAAACTATCTCATCAAGCGAATCAAACGCAAAATTTATTAAGTTTAGCTAAAACCAAATTAAGATTTTTAGGTAAATCTCCTTTAAGTTTAATTGATTTAGCTGACATGACGGGGGACAAACAACTGGCAGCAATCCGAATTCTAGCTAGTACGAATTCAACGGCTTATATTGCTCGTCCAGATTTATTGCCACAAATAATTTTGAGCGAAGTCAATTTATCGATGCAGTACGGCAATGCTGCTGCATCTGCATTTGGCTATGCCTGGTATGGATTAATTGAGTGTGGCATTCTGGGAAATATTGAGACAGGTTATGAATTTGGTCAATTAGCATTGCAAGTCCTCGAAAAATTTCATAGTAAAGAATTAAAAGCTAGAACCTTCTTCATTGTTCAAACATTTATTAATCACTGGCATCAACCCCTTAAAGACACAATCGCACCGTTAACTGAAGCCTATCAAGTAGGTTTAGAAACAGGAGATATTGAATATGCAGCTTGGTCTAGCTATAGCTGTAGTTTTCATGGATACTTGATGGGGCAGGAATTGGCTGAGTTAGAAAAACAGATGGGTGACTATGCTGAAGTCTACAGCCATTTTAAACAAGAAAAACCTCAGACATATATTAATTCATTTCGTCAAGCCATCTTGAATTTGTTGGGACAGTCTACTAATCCTAATTACTTATCAGGTGATGTTTATGATGCACAAACTATTCGCCCTTTACAACAGCAAGCAGGCGATCGCACTGGATTGAGTTTTAGCTATGCCAATGAACTCATACTTTGCTACCTGTTTGAAAATTATACCGGAGCATCTGAAGCCGCAATTCATGCAATGACCTATTTAGATGGGGTAACATCGGCGGCAGTTGTACCAATAGTTTATTTTTATGAGGCGCTAACCCAATTAATTCTCTATCAAACAGCAACAACTGCCCAGAAAAAACAGATTCTTAAGAAAGTAACATCCCATCAAAAAAAGTTGAAAAAATGGGCGCATCATGCCCCAATGAATCATCAACACAAGTTTTACTTAGTTGAAGCAGAACGGCATCGGATTTTGCAACAAAAAAACAAAGCAATGGAACTGTACGATCGCGCCATAACTCTTGCTAAAGAAAACGGATATATCCAAGAAGAAGGCTTGAGCAATGAGTTGGCTGCCAAGTTATACCTCGAATGGGGCAAAGAAAAAATCGCCCAAACTTACATGCAAGAAGCTTATTACTGCTACGCCCGTTGGGGTGCTAAAGCCAAAACTGAGGACTTAGAAAAACGCTATCCCCAACTCCTGCTTCCCATTTTACAAGAGCAGCTTAATCCCTTGCAACTGAGATCAACCATCGATACATCATCATTCCCACATCAAACCATTCACACAAATCTTTCTAGTAGCAGTATTTCTGAAGCCCTCGATTTGGCCACCATCTTTAAAGCCTCACAAGCTCTCTCCAGTCAAATTCAATTAGAGCAATTACTCACTATCTTCTTACAAGTGATAATGGAAAATGCCGGGGCACAAAAAGCTGCCCTACTTGTACTCCAACAGGACAACTTAATAGTTGAAGCTGTAGCCACCATCAATGAAGGAGTCACCCTACTATCTGTACCATTATCAATTAGCGAAGGCATTCCGATTACACTAGTAAACTTTGTCAAACACAGCTTAAAAACTGTTGTGCTGGATGATGCAACAGCAGAAACTGATTTTATCGCCGATCCATATTTCATTCGGCAACAACCTAAGAGTGTGTTGTGTACGCCGATATTAAACCAGGGTAAAATCATCGGGCTGCTATATCTAGAAAATCCGCTGACAATTGGTGCATTTACGAGCGATCGCACTGAAGTCATCCAATTGCTATGTTCCCAAGCCGCCATCTCTCTAGAAAATGCCCGTCTTTATCAAGAATCTCAGAATTATGCCTATCAACTAGAGCGATCGCTACAAGAACTTGAGCATACCCAACTACAAATGGTGCAAAACGAAAAAATGGCAACCTTGGGCAATTTAGTTGCTGGGGTGGCACATGAAATTAATAATCCCATTGGATTTCTCGAAGGCAGCCTCCACAATGCCGAAGAGTATACTCAAGACTTACTCGCCCATATCCAATTGTTTAAACAATATCATCCTTCTCCAGCGATCGCAGTCATTGAGCATGGCGAAAAAATTGATCTAGAATTTTTGATTGAAGACTTACCAAAGTTAGTAAGTTCGATGAAGGTGGCTTCGGAACGAATTAAAGACATTAGTACCAGTCTCCGCACCTTCTCCAGAGCCGATACAGCCGAAAAAGTTGCTTGTAATCTCCATGAAGGGATTGAGAGTACCCTGTTGATTTTGAAGTATCGCCTCAAAGCTAACGAAAAACGTCCAGCGATCGAAGTTATTACTGAATACGGAAAATTACCACCAGTTAAGTGTTTTTTAGGACAGCTAAATCAAGTATTTATGAACATCCTTGCTAACGCCATTGATGCCTTAGATACTTCCTACGAGGGGCTTTCTTTTACCCAAGCGCAAGCCAATCATCAGCAAATACTGATTCACACTGAAGTATCTAGTGACGAGGGCACGGTAACAATTCGCATCAAAGATAACGGTCAAGGGATGCCAGAGGAGATTAGAGCACGGATCTTTGACCACCTGTTTACAACTAAAGAGGTTGGAAAAGGAACAGGATTAGGATTAGCGATCGCTCGTCAAATTGTCGAAGAAACCCATAATGGGCGGTTGAGTTGCAATTCTATGCTTGGCGAAGGAACAGAATTTGTCATAGAGATTCCAGTGTCTTAATAGCTACTAGTGCGATTTCAAAAAATACAGAGATGAAGCCTGCTTTGTTTTAGGTGAATGAGGAGTTATTTGTAAAGGGCTACTTTATTCACAATACAGGTTGATGCATTAGCTTTTCTAATCGTGTGTGCCTGATTTTGCCTCCTTTACATTACTTTAGAGACAGGCTCTAAAAACTTAGCTTAATTCTTCTAGTAGAGGAGAGAGCTAATTAAAAATGCGTATACTGCAATTACCAAGCAATAGTTTGATAAGCCCCTAGTTAAAGACCTACTAGGAGCTTTTTTTTAATTGATTATCTATCTCAATTGGGTCATGTCCCAAAAGCTTAGTAGTAATTAAACTATTCCTTATGGATATTAATAATTAATTCTGATGGTAGATTGAGTCATGGATGAAGATAGTTAATATATATTTGTAAGTCAAAAACGTTTACCAAAATTAACAACAATGAATATTCTTGCTTGGATTGTTTTAGGTCTAATTGCTGGTGCGATCGCAAAAGCTATATATCCTGGTCATCAAGGCGGTGGAATTCTAGGAACAATTGTGTTAGGAATCATCGGTGCTTTTGTTGGCGGTAGTTTAGGTGTATTCTTCAGTACGGGAACCTTAGCTCTTGCAGCTCCTAGTCTTAGCATTCCAGGCATTGCGGTAGCAGTTCTTGGTGCAATTGTCGCAGTTTTCTTGTGGAATTTACTAACCAACCGCAGTGCTGTATAAAAGTAAAATTGCGGTAAATCAATGAGAAAGATTTCGCAAATTCATTTAACTATTTTTAACTGTGAATTAAATTAAAAAAATAGCGTCTCCGTAATTACAGGTAGGCGTTATTTTTTTTGATTGTAATAAAATAATCAAAATTATCGCTAGCTAATAGGCTACTACAGTTCAGATAAGACCAAAACACTTGTAGAGACGGCGATTTATCGCGTCTTCAGTACCCACTAATAGGCTATGTTGCAGCTTAGAGAGTGTTTACAAGTTAGTAAAGCCTTCATTTTCAACACGGATATTGCTAAAAATTCGACAGGTAGGAAGATTAGCGATCGCTAAGTGTAGATTTTTCTGTTGTCCTTGACAATTGCTTCTTTTTCCCAATCCATAAAAAACTGACCAATATTACAAAGCCATGAAATATTGCTGTTTTTAATGGGAAAACTAACTTTAGTAAAGTGCAGTCTACTACACGACTAAAGAAGGTATATATGAGCGCGGTTAAAATTCAAGCTACTGATTATCCTATCTCTAAAGTATTTAGCAATGATTTTGTCTTCACCATTCCTCTATATCAGCGTCCCTATGCGTGGACAACCGAACAAGCTGGAGAACTGCTTGAAGATTTAATTACTGCTTTAGGAGACAGTGACGATAAAATTGATGAGATAAATCCATATTTCTTAGGAAATATTGTACTCATAAAAGGAGATAAACGAGATGCCCAAGTTGTGGATGGTCAACAGCGTTTGACTACACTTACTATACTGCTAGCTGCTTTACGGACATGCGTTTCTAAAGAACACATACATATATTAACAAGATATCTTTACGAAAAAGATGATTTTGATCCTGATGATAACGTTTACCGTTTGAATTTGCGTGAGCGAGATGCACAGTTTTTTAAAGAATATATTCAGGATGAAGGTGGAATTGAGAAACTTAAAAACTTACATAGTGCCAAACTATCAGATAGTCATAAAAACATAAAAGAAAATACATTATTATTTGTAAAGCGCTTACAGCTATTTACTAATAATCAGCTTCTACGCCTAACTCAATTCATAATTAAACGATGTTTTTTAGTAATAGTTTCTACTCCAGATATTGACTCTGCATATCGAATATTTTCTGTAATTAATAATCGAGGAATGGATTTGTCTCATGCTGATATATTGAAAGCTGAAATTATCGGTAAGATTCCTCTTGAACACCAGGATAAATATACTACAAAATGGGAAGAGCTAGAAGAGAAACTGGGACGTGATATATTCAAAAGCCAGAAATGTTGAATGCTGATACAAAACTTTACATAAATAGTTACACTAACTCTAAAAAGGCTAAATTAGTCAACATAACATCATCTCCTCAAACCAATGAACATAGCTGATTTTCTGACACATACAAGATTGCAAATAGCGGAATTTATCTAATAGTGTATGTCCCCATTGTGCGGGAATAGATAAAAGCTGTAAAATCAGATAAGCTATTAAACTAACGTAAATTTGTATGGTGATACCGTTGACGTTTTTGGTAATTAATTTGTCAAGTTTTAAGTGCATCTTTAAAAAACTTCCACAAGAGTTCAACTCCCCAACGTAATCGATAAATATCCCTAATTTCATCATCATTAACAGCTGCATCTCCCGACTTTGGTAAATTAGTCACTAAGCGGAACTCAGTTTTCGTTTCTAAATCACAAAAATTAATGACTCTATAGGCAATAGCCTCATCAGATGCACCTACTTTGACTAATCCAGTTGCATCCTCAAATTCTAGTAACGAAATTGTTTTTAATCCGCAAAACAAAATATTTGTTTTCTTGTACCAATTCTTGAATGAATTTTAATCCCGCAAAGCCTCTATCCATTACCCCTACAGCATTAGTTGGGAGACTAGACATCATCTTGGAACCAAATTTATAATCATGATCATGTCCAAAATTGATCAAGTTATCTTCTGGGCTACCTGTAGCTAAATTCAAAGAACTAAAAAGTTTGACTTGATGATGACCCAAAACCCATAACAATTTACTTGTCAGGGTAATAATTGTTGAATCAATAGGACAAATAGCATATTTATCGTGTAATTTTTTGTGAATTTTCTTCTGTACTAATTCATTTAATTTTTGGTAAATTCCTTGAAATTGTTTTTGGCTTCGATGTAAATTTGCTTTAGAAAAAAGTAGAAATATCTACCTCAAATCCTGTATTGTTTAATCTCTTAAATAAATCTCGCATACTTGTTAAGCTATTATCCAGAGCATAGGATAGCCAGCACTCAAAGAATAGACGACTATTCAATACTGGATAATCATTTTTTGGCAGGCTTTTCAAGATATCTTTGACAATTTTGGGAAATGAATTTATAATCACAATCAAACTAATATAGTTTAAGCCTTCGCCCAAAAATACCATATTTTGGGCTATTTTTATCGGATTTTTCTTACCGTTCAACACTTCTGTTCAAAAGCTTATTCTCTCACATCAGAATGATTAACGTCAAATCCAAGCCCCGTGAAAGTATACTTAAGGAATTCTTAAATGATATTAAACCAATCCATGATCCTCAGCAGTTAATTGATAAAATACTAATTCCTTTCGGTGAGGCTTTTTATGAAATTAATAATCAAGCTTATCACAGTGATATTTTAGCTGAAAAAGTAAACCAATTTTTTAGATGGTTACAGCTTATTGATAATTCTGACTGGATACCTCCAGCTATTTTTTACCTTGCTCGTAATTACAGCAACCCTGAATTGTTAGTGAGGTTTTTCACAGATTTAGATCGCCTCGCTTCAGGCTTAATGATTCAACGGGCTAATATTAATGAACGCATAGAACGTTACAGCAAGTTGTTGTATGCTATCGAGATTGGAGAAGATTTGTACGCATCTCATTCACCGCTGCAATTGAAAATGGAAGAAAAGCAATATATTCTCAAAATACTAAATGATGACCTTTATTTAATGAAGAAAATTCGACTTTATGTTTTAATTCGTTTAGATACTGCATTGTCGGAAGGAAAAGCTTCGTATCACTTCCATAACATTACTATTGAGCATGTGCTTCCGCAAAATCCCATTTCTAATAGTGTGTGGGAAAATTGGTTTGTCACTCAGGAAGAACGTGATCAATATGTTAATCGTATAGGAAATTTAGTTTTGCTCTCTTCCTATAAAAATAGTCAAGCCCAGAACTATGATTTTGAACTGAAAAAGCAGAAGTATTTCACGACGAAAACAGGTGTTTCAAATTTTGCGCTAACTACACAAGTGCTGATGGAAAAGGAATGGACACCTGAAGTTATCAATAAACGGCAAGAACAACTAATTGATCGACTGAAACAAATTTGGCGTTTACAGTAGTAAATTACAGGTGCGTAGACCGATAGCGCAAAACCGAAGAGACTCTGTTTTCGAGCTTGTTGTTAGACTTCGCATTCAAAATTATACAGGAATCTGGAAAGTGATATCTTCTCTGCCAGACGTTATGCGTAGCTTGCTTCCTCATAGGGGTATGATGGGCTGCACCTACGCATATTAACTCTAATATCTAAATATTAAGTAGTATTTTTTTTACAAAATAAATTTAGTAGTAAATTTATTTGTGGTTTTCACGAAGTATAAATACGTTAAAATCTACAGGTTTCATAAAATTTTCAATAAGTTGCACTGGTCGCTGCACACAAACCGACGATGTTTAGTTAAGCTGTAAGCGCTATGATTAAAGTTTATTGAACATCTTATGCACTGGTTGT
The DNA here is from genome assembly GCF_014023275.1 of Nostoc edaphicum CCNP1411. NCBI lineage: Bacteria > Bacillati > Cyanobacteriota > Cyanophyceae > Nostocales > Nostocaceae > Nostoc > Nostoc edaphicum. The sequence continues at coordinate 1,006,353 of NZ_CP054698.1, read as the reverse complement.
TATCTGGGCCGTTGAGTACGGAAGAATTGACGGTTAACATTGGAGGGTTACCTACATCGTTACAAGGTAAGAAGTTGGTGCAGTTGTCAGATTTTCACTACGATGGTTTGCGGCTGTCGGAAGATATGCTAGAAAAAGCGATCGCAGTTACTAACGAAGCTGAACCAGACTTGATTCTATTAACTGGTGACTACGTAACTGACGATCCGACGCCGATTCACCAACTGGTACTTCGACTCAAACATCTGCAAAGTCGCAGTGGTATCTATGCTGTTCTTGGCAATCATGATATACATTACAAACACGCAAAAACAGAAGTTACACAGGCGTTAACTAGCATTGGAATTCACGTCCTTTGGAATGAAATTGCCTATCCACTAGGAAAAGAATTGCCACTCGTTGGACTTGCGGATAGTTGGTCACAGGAATTTCACCCCGCACCAGTTATGAACCAGCTAAACCCCGACACACCCTGCATCGTTTTATCGCACAACCCCGATACTGCGGAGATATTACAAGCATGGCGAGTCGATTTACAATTATCCGGTCATACTCACGGTGGTCAAATCGTGATTCCCGGAATTGGCCCTGTGGCGTTGTTTTACGAAAAACTTGTAGAAAAAATACCCAAAAAAGTGCGGCGTCGATTCCCATTTTTGGAAGTAAATGTTTCTGTAGTCAGCCATTGGGAATGGGCACAGGGTTTTCATCAGCTAGGAAAAAATCAGTTATATGTCAATCGTGGTTTGGGAACTTACCTCCCAGGACGCTTATTTTGCCGCCCAGAAGTTACTATAATCACCCTACAAGGTGAGTAACCTAATTCAAAATTCAATATAAAAGAATGCAATTACAGCAGGTATTCTGGCTGATGAGTACCTGACAGACATAATTCAAATCAATGAATTAATTGTATCTACAGTAGATGACATAAATTATTGCATTTTATCAAGTTACATTTTAATTTTTGGTAAGCTGTAAGCGCTGGTATGAGGAGTATCGGTTGCCTTATGCATTGGTTGTTTACGGGACATTTAAGAGTAGATAAAATAACGGTTAAGATTGCACAACTTCCTGCATCTTTACAAGGTACAACGCTAGTGCAGTTGTCAGATTTTCACTACGATGGTTTGCGGCTATCGGAAGATATGCTTGAAGAAGCGATCGCAGTTACTAACGAAGCTGAACCAGATTTAATTCTATTAACTGGTGATTACGTAACTGATGACCCCATGCCAATTCACCAACTGGTGCTTCGATTAAAACATTTGCAGAGTCGCTGTGGTATTTACGCCGTACTTGGCAACCACGATATCTATTACAGCCACTCCAAAGCAGAAGTTACACAGGCTTTAACTAGCATTGGGGTGCATGTGCTTTGGAATGAAATCGCCTATCCACTAGGAAAAGAATTACCACTTGTGGGACTAGCTGATTATTGGTCACGGGAATTTTACCCCGCACCAATCATGAATCAACTAGATTCTGTTATACCCCGTATTGTTTTATCCCATAACCCAGATACAGCCAAGATATTGCAACAATGGCGCGTAGATTTGCAACTATCTGGTCATACTCACGGTGGTCACATCGTAATTCCGGGCATTGGCCCCCTAGTACTCTATTACAAAAAGCTACTCAAACAAATTCCCAAAAAATTGCGGCGTTGGGTAACATTTTTCCTGGGAGACTGCTCGAAAGTAGTGCGATATTGGGAGTGGGCACAAGGGTTTCACAAGGTAGAAGAAAATCAACTATATGTCAATCGTGGTTTAGGAACTTATAAACCAGGACGTTTATTTTGTCCGCCAGAAGTAACTGTAATTACCTTAATTAGTCATTAACAATTCTGAACTTTTTAATAACTCAAAGCAGAAACCGCCAGAAGCTACGATGGATAGGTATCAGCAGCTTGAGGCGGTTTCTTGAAGATTGGAGAATTCAGAAATAACTAACTCAACTAAGGTGGACAGCATTCGCGATCGCTCTACTCAGAATTGCACATCCTTACATTCCAACTAGGCAGGCATTTTCTGGCTGTGCGTTCTAAAACCTCCAAAACAACTCATTGAACTCAAGGCAAACACATTCAATGGATGCCACAACCAAGCTAGCGATCGCAAGAACATTAGAGCAGGAGGCACAGGCTCTAACTTGAAACTTTTCGTTTAACTTTTAACCTGTTTGTACCTTGCTCTTAATCTAGCATCGTGTTTGTTCGGCTACGGTACATCTTTACTAAACTTGAGTACCATTAACTTATCGCAATAATTCTGAAATATTGCTTAAAAATTGCCCCACTTGTTACATATTGGCGTTAATGCCAGCATTTTGAACCTCACACGACTGAAAGTCGCGTGATTCCTGCTTCAACGAACTCTGCCTGAATTAGTTCAGGACTTACAATTCCTCCACAGGCGCTTTTTATAACCTCCGGCGTACCGACGGCGGTTAATAATCTCAAACCTTCGCTTAATATGTTAAGTGCTGCGTTTTTATCCCTCAAATTATAGCTATTGCAACTAGAGCAAGACCATTCGCGCAGATTTAAATCTTTAACTAATGGGTTTACAAAACCGCAGCAGTTACAAGTCTGAGATGATGGATAAAATGTCCCGACCTTCTGCACAATTCTGTCATGCCACAGAGCTTTGTATTCAAGCATGGCGACAAATTTTGACCAGCTAGCGTCTGAAATACTCAGGGCTAATTTATGGTTTTTGACCATATTGGCAACTCGTAAATCCTCAATACAGATAATGCTGTTTTCTTTGATTAAACGAGTTGACAATTTATGCAGAAAGTCATCTCTGAGATTGGTAATTCGTGAGTATGTACGAGCCAGCTTGATTTTCGCTTTGACTCGATTACTACTACCTCTTACACTGCGGGATAGTTTCTTATGTGCCTTGCCTAACTTACGAGTTTGAGTTCTGTAATATTTTGGATTTTCTACAACTTCCCCATCACTAGTAACGAGATAAGATTTTATGCCTAAGTCTATCCCAATATTTTGACTAACTTGGGGATGTTTCTCAATCTCAGTTTCGCTATTGATACTAGCAATATATTTGCCAGATGAAGTGCGACTAATAGTAACGTTGACAAGCTTCCCAGTAATGTATTGGGATTTGTGGAACCTTACCCACCCTAACTTCGGAAGCTTTAAACGATTCTTGATTACCTGAATATTACCGTTAGTAAGATTCGTTTTGTAAGACTGCTTGCAACTATGCTTCTTTTTGAACTTGGGGAAGCCGACACCTTTTTTATTTTTAGACTTCTTCAAGTCAGCAAAAAAGTTTTTGTATGCTGTCTCTAAATTCTTGAGTGAGTTTTGCAGAGCAAATTTATCTACAACATTCAACCACTCAATCTCCTTTTTGAGTAGAGTTAGCTGCTGGCTGCAAGCATTATAGTTTAATGTCTTCTGCTCCGTGGCATATAACTCCTGTCTTAGTGCCAAAAAGCGGTTATACACATATATGGCACAACCAATTGTCTTGTTGATTAAGACTTCTTGATTATGCGTGGGTATGAGAGTAACTTTAAATGCTTTTTGGATGGATGACAATTTCTTGAATTTGCTGAATATCATTAAATTTTAACACAAATTCACACCTAATATAGAGCGCCTAACTCATGACTTGAAGTCACGAGTGTGCGGCTTGAAGACATCAAGTGGGCTGAAAATTCAGGAGCGGTTATTGAGCAGAACCACCTGTAGTAGCATCACCTGCGGTAGAAGAACCGCTATTAGATGTAGGTGGAGTGGTTTTAGAGGTATCGCTTGTCGTGTCTGGAGCGACAGTCTTAGTAGAAGTATCGCCCTGCGAAGTCGGAGTATTACTAGATGGACTCGTGGTCTGGCTCTGTGACGCATTGGGAGTTGGCTGAGTTACAGAAGGTGCTTTTTCTGCCGCAGGTTGCTGGGGTGGAATCGTAATGTTAATGTCTGGTTGGCGAGGTGCAGACGGAGGTGTAACCTGCTGTTGTGGAGCAGGAATAGGAACAGGTACTTCCCTAATTCTTTCGATTATCGTCGTTTGTGGTTGAGGAGATGCACTGGGTGTTGCACTACTATTACTTGGTACAGGAACCACGACTGGCACAGTATTGTCAACGGCTGCGTTATTCTGCTGGTTGAAGTACCAAACCGCACCTACAACTAAACCAAGCAGGGAAGTAATGATAATACCCAACAGCAAACCACCACTAGCATTGTTTTCATCACGCTGGGCTAAATCTGCTTGCTGATTGCTACGCTCAGTATTTCTACCTTGTACGTAACCGTTAGTGTACGAGTTGGGATTAGCTGTGCTGTTCTTTACGGTTTCAGTGGTTTGCGTCAAGTCAGTGTGAGTATTACCATTAGCATCAGTGTAAGATTCTTGCTTAAATTCACTGTTTTGGCTTTCGCGTTCATTGGGAATAGGCATAGCTGTTGATTTCACTCTTCGATATTAATATTGACAAACTAAAGCTTTGTAAAAACAAGAGGTTTTACTCAGTTAAAAAATATATGTTGCTGATAAATGTTGAGTTTTATTTGCTACGCGACTGTTGGTGATTCTCAGGATAACCTCTGAGATCGGCAAGTGGCTCTATCTGTAGGAAGTTAATACTTAACCAAGAGAAAGAGGTCACAAAACGTAATTGCAAATTGGTTTAAGTGCTTAAACGTTCATCTCTTCGTCACCCTTACTTACAATTTTCGGCGTTACATATTTGCGGGATAATTTTGCTAGTTTTGTGGGTAGAAGCAATGTCAGTGAGTCGGCAAGCGTTATCTCAACGCTTAGAGAGCTTACTTGCTCAGTTATTTATCAAGCTGTTTGAACAAGTTGTAGAGCGTCTAGCAGCCAAGAAAAATCCAACCGAAATTTCACTAATGTGGGCATCTGTGGCATCATCGTTCGGTGCAGTCTGGATTACAGATGCATCGACATTAGAAGCAGTCAAAAAACATTTGGGGCAACTTCACGAAAAAACAGGTGCAGTATTGGGAGGGAAGATGTTGATGGTATTGGAAGTCCCTAATTCTCAGCATTTTCTCAGGTATCTATGGTACGTCAGCCATAGCTTAACTTAAGTATTCTTTCAGCTAAACCTCATTCTGAAGTGAACGAACGCGACTTAGCAAAAATAGATTGATGCCTACGACGGCAAGCTACGCAATCCAATTTATTTGTGTATATTTCTATTAATGAATAACCTTTGCGCTTTAATACTTCTGGAACAAAGCGACTTTTGAGCAACTGCTAGGAATATTTATGCAAATTTGGCCATTATGCCAGTGTTAACTAGTGAGGATGGTGGGGAATAATGCCATAGGTGTCAAGTTAAGTTCAAACTTCCTATGTCAATAAGCATTTATGCTTAAAAATTTGGTTTTAAAGGGACAAAAAACGAACTTTTTCAGGGACTATTAATGCTTTGTTTATTAGCATCACTCCCAGATTGCGTATAAAAGTCAGAAAAAAGTTCACCTTTATACTTCGTTCCTAACAAAACCTATCGTTGACAAATGGGTTTTAACCTTAAGTTGACACTAATGGAACAATGCCCACCCTCACACTCTAGCTTGCTACTGCCTCAGCAGGAGCTGCTTCAACAGCAGTTATGGGTAAATAAACACTAACTTTTTTACGGGTTTTGCCTTTTCTCTCAAACATTACAACACCGTCGATTAGAGCAAACAGAGTGTCATCGCTACCAATACCGACGTTGTTACCAGGGTGGAATTTAGTACCACGCTGACGCACGAGAATGTTTCCTGCACGCACAACTTGACCGCCATAACGCTTTACACCCAGACGTTGGGCATTAGAATCACGACCGTTGCGTGTACTACCTGTTCCTTTCTTATGAGCCATGATTTCCTCTTTTGTATCTTCTTCTTAATTATTATTATTCAACAGCAGTTTCAACTTCTTCGGCAGGAGTCTCATCTACAACGGGGGTTTCCTTCTCCGCTTCACCTTGGGCAGCAAACACTGCACCGTTAAGGGTGATGGAGTCAATCATAAGTCTGGTAATTTCCTGACGATGCCCCCGCTTTTTGCGGGTTTTCTTTTTCGGCTTCATTTTGTATACCAGGACTTTACGACCTCTGTAATGTCGCATTACAGTCCCTTCTACAGTCGCACCTGTTACTAATGGCTGTCCAATGGTGACTTCACCATCGTGCTGCACGAGTAATACAGCGTCTATTGTAACTTTTTCATCTGGTTCGATCGCAAGCAGTTCAACGTCGTAAAACCGCCCTGGCTCTACTCGTATTTGTTTGCCGCCAGTTTCAATAATTGCGTAGGTCATGGAATTGTCCTTGAGGTTGCCGTACAGGTAGCTGGTTTTTATCTCTTATAAAGACGCTTTTGCCAGCCTTTGTAATATGTCTACCTGATCCGAGCAGGAATTAGACAGACAATCTAACATACTATTTTATTAACAGGTATTAAGTCAAGCTTTAATAAGCTTTTTGGATTTGGCATTGGCATCTAGTCAACAAAGAGGACAAGGAAACTCTTGAGATGGGGTGACAAGGGGAAAACTCCCATATCTAAAATTTTACAAGTCGGAATAAATACTTTTTAGATAAAAATTACTACTATCTTAGGGCTGAGTTTTATCAAAAAGTAACATAAGTATTAACTTAAAAGTTATACTTTCTTGTCAAAATCAACACATTTTTCTTCTTCGTTTTAAAATTGTAATCAGATGCTAAATCTATAAAATCTTTACATCTTTACAGAAGTTAGTGAATCTCCAGGAATTAAATTACCACATTCAAACCTGATATTTCAAACAGGAGATGGATTGTCATGACACAGCAAAATGCTGCCCGACTTTTTCAAGCCGTAAAAGCAGATCAAGCATTACAACAAAAACTCAAAGCAACAGCTAATCCAGAAGCTTTTATCAAGATTGCTCAAGAGCGCGGCTATGATTTCACCATCACAGAACTGGACAGTGAAATCAACAAGTTGTCTGAAGAAGATTTAGCCGCCATTGTCAATCCAGGGTGGGGGACTAGACGCCACCTTAATCCTAGATAGTTAGATAATTCCTGCTCTAGAAAAGCAAAAGTATAGGAACAACTGAATTGGCAAGTTTTGCTCCTCAAGGGGATACCGTTGCATCATCTCCTTTAGGGGCATTCCTGTTAAATGTAGTAATTCTACTTTCCATCTCCCCACCTGCTTAACTCATGAGTTAGGATGACTATATTTTAATCAGGTGATATGAAAAGAATAGAAGTTGAGCAAAGAACTATTTTAATTGGTTTGGCTGGTAGTCACGGCTATGGTTTAAATCGTCCTGATTCAGACTTGGATTATCGGGGAGTATTTATCGCACCCAAAAGATACTACTTGGGATTTGATCGCATAGAACAAAAAGATACTGGTTGGGATGAACCAGGAATATTTCCATTCGTTGATGGTAACAAAGACACAGTTATATATGAATTAAGAAAAATCCTCCAATTATTAGCCGGAGCGAATCCCAATGTTTTAGAATTGCTCTGGTTAAATAACTATCCTTTTTTAAACACAGTAGGACAGCATTTAATTAATCATAAACAGTTATTTTTGAGTAAAAAGGTAAAACATACTTACACTGGTTATGCCTTTGCCCAAATCAAAAAGATGGAAACTCATCGTAAGTGGTTATTAAAACCACCGCAAAAAAAACCGATACCATCTGACTTCGCTATAGAAGACGAAGCACCTCTGAGCAAAGATGAGCTAAATGCTTTTCTGGAGTATCTTTATAACTTAATCAGAGGACGGATTGAGTTTTTGGAAGAAGCAGAACAATTATATGAGTTGCTGACAGCAGATATTGATTTTAAAGGAGTCTTAAAACAATATACTTTACCCGATGAAACTTTGGAATATACCCAAAAGTTAACCAATAGCCGTAAAGATTTTATTCGTCTGCTTCAGAAAAGTCAAAGCTATCAAATAGCTTTAAGAGAATGGAAGGCTTACTTATCTTGGCAAGAGAATAGAAATCCGGCTAGGGCAGAAATGGAAAGAAAGTCGGGTTTTGACCTCAAACATGGGATGCACTGCATTAGATTGTTACGCAGTGGAGTAGAAATATTACGGCACGGTGAAGTGATTGTAGATAGAAGAATAGCTGGTGATGTTGAGGATTTAAAAGCTATTTTAAAGGGTGAATATTCTTATGAGCAGGTGATGAAAACGGCAGAAGATTTGGTTGCCGAAATGGAAATTGTTTGCGAACAATCTGCCCTACCTCATAAACCTGATTTAGATCAAATTAATGAGTTGTGTATGGAATTGGTGGAAATGCACGGATGGCATTGATAGGCTGTGTTTTGAGTAGCGGATGAGTAGCAGGCGCTCTATTTTTGATTCAGGAATAAATCATCAAAAATCTGGGCATTCGCCCTTGGTAGCCTCTGGGTGAACGTAATAGCGAAGTACCGTACTTACATCGTCTCCGATCCAGTAGGCAACTCTGTCAGGCGAATTACCAGCCGCGATCGCCCAAGTTGCAAAAGTGTGCCTGGTAGCATAAGGGTTTAAGTAGGGAGTTATTTCTTGATTTGATAACTTCCTCACTACTCCGGTCTGGTTTTTCCCGTCTCGGTTCCAAGCATGGCTCAACGCCGAACTAGTCATTGGACAGCCTCTTTTTGTTGAGAAGATACGGGAATCGCCTGATGCTGTTGGCTTCATCGATAGCAGTAGTTCATGCAATTTAGCTCCGGCGCTGCACTGAAATATTCTGCTTTTACCGTTCTTTGTGCCTTTCTCTATCCCCAAAAGGTTCTTTGATCTAGAGATGCTGATCTGCAAGCAATCTCTCGAAACATCTTTCCAGGTAAGAGCAAAGGCTTCACCGTGTCGGCAACCAGTCCAAAAGAGAAACTTTATGAGATTGCCGTAATGACTGCATCGGTCATCAGCATCAAAAGCTCCGATGATTGCATCTCGCTGTTCAATGGTGAAAGCCCTACAATCATCGGTGTTATTCTTGATTTTCTTAATTTTTTTGAGGCTTTCAAACGGATTAGCTGTGATGATTCCTTCCTCTAAAGCCCAACGGCAACATTGGTCAAATCGGAGCAAATATTTTGAAGCCATAAACTGACTTGTGTTCTCCATTAGCCAATTTCTGATTTTTGGCGCGTCTAAAAGTGAGCGCGATGGCAGCCGGTCGATAGTTCTGCTTACCACTCTGTAAGTAGAGTAGATTGTGGTTGCTTCTATCTGCCTAGACTGAAATTCTGTAAACATCTCCCATAACTCCCCTAAGTCGCATTCACCTTTTGGGGGAAGGGAAATTAGGGGAGTTGCGATCGCAGTGGGACTAAACTGATATCTCTTCAAAGTGGGATCAAAGTGCCCCAATGAAATATCGGTTGCTATGGCATCCCGGCGTAAACGCACAATATCGCGATTGCGTTTAAGGTCTTTTAACCCCGTAGATATTTGAAATTGCTTAGAAAAGCCTTTGACTCGAAACCGCAGTAAGAGTTTGTCTGACCGTGGATCGGAGCTAATCCACTTATCTTCAGTCATAATTCGTCAGAGTTATTAATATCTTCAAAAGTCAAATAAATTCTGCTTTCTAATTGATTCGGCGGACGACATGGGTAGGGTGCAGATTTTTCTATTAATCTCAGCCCGTTACCTTCAGCACTTTCTAAAAATAGTTCTGCTGCATCTTCCACGCTTTCTTTAGCAGCCCAGACCCGAACTCTGACTAATTTAGTTGCTGCTTTGGCTGGGGTATTATCTCTTTCCCATTCCTTCTTCCCAGCCTGCCAATACCAACCTAATCGATTTAGCTCAGAGTAAAGCTGCTCTTGAAGCTGGTGTGGGAAGGTTAATATCTGGCAGGCTTTTGAGTATTTAGCGGTCTTCTTCATAGACTTTTGTTAACTCAAAAATCCTTAGTAGTATCAATGTCAAAAGGGATATCATCCGGGATTGGCTCCTCCTCAGTTAAATTGTCATTTTTACTTTTGAGTTCTCCTAATTTCTCCTGAAGATAAGAAATTTCTTGCCTGAGATTGTTGGATCTTGTCTCCAAACTGTTAATCCGATTCACAATGTCAGTTTCTTTTGGTTCTCTAATTTTGCGCTCTACTACCTCCATCAAGTGGGAAATCTCAGCTTCAAAATCATCTCCTTCATGAACTTCAGCAGAGAGTTCTAAGTGCTTGTTTTCGTAATTTCCTAAATTTAAGACTCGTTTGTAAGCAATAAGTTTAACTTCCATGAATTCCTCCAATTTTGTAAAAACTTCTCATGAATGTACCGCAACTTGTTTGAGTCATTGCAGATTTAAAAATTGTTTCGATTTTTTAAGTTTTTTAAACCCCTAAAATTTTGTCTACAATTGCTAAAACCCGTTCTGGGAAAGATTTTAGCCGTCTACAGCCAAAATTTTGCGGTTCAAAAATTGTAGACGGTGTAGACGGTCTATAACTCAATTAGTGATTAGGTCTTAGGCATTGGTTGTAACTCTCAAAGTATTTGAAGCTGGATAACCAATTCGCCTGTAAAGCTTTGCCTACAGCCTGTAGACGAACTGTAGGCAAACTGTAGACATTACTTTGACCACCTCCAGCCCAAGCGATCGCCATTTCCTTCCACTTCCCCTAGCTGCCTATCAGCCATAGAAGCAAAGATAATTCGCACTTCATCCGGCTGCATACCCTCAAACAAGCGGCTAGCTTGCAGCAGGATTCTGGCTTTTAAAACCTCTCCTGGGTGCTGTTGACCCCAATCAAGGATAAATTGCTCAAACTCGTTCATGGCTGTTGGCTGCGATCGCACCTCCTCGTTTCCCCCGCAGGAGGTTTCTGGCTGTGCGATCGCAGTTGTTCCCCAGTTGCTTAGGTCAAGTTCACAAGGACAGTCATCGACCATAAACCGCCTTTTCCCTCCAGCTTTCAACCACTGCTCTAGTTGAGGATCTTTTAATTTAGTCCTGGCGTAGTCGCGCCCAAACTGCCCTAAACGCACCAGGCAGAAGCAGCTGTAAAGGGTATCTTTATCACCTTGCAAGCCGAAGTTTTCGGCGGTGTCGTTCTGGGCCAATGCACAGACAAACTGTTTGTATCGCCTTCCTCGCTTGGCATGACGCTTGATCCAAGTAGCAGCGTGGTCGCACTCGTCCACCAAAATGGGGAACTCCTCAGCAATTAGGAATCTCTCACGACCTGCGATCGCGTTATCCCCTCCTTCACCCCTAAGCTGAACTAGGTCTTCGAGAATTTCTAAGTCTTTACCCATCGCGGTGTTAATGGCTTTAAAGTTGCCCTTTCTGCCAATGACATCTTTCTGATCCAGCCATGACCAATCATCTGGTTTAGCGTCGCTGTCATAGGCAACAACTCGACCGCCGATTTTGGAGGATAGATACTGGGTAAAGGTTGACTTCCCGTCGCCCGTGCCACCGACTAAAGCAACGTGTTTCTGCTTTTTCTGGATGTACTCGACCGGATCTGTAATGAGATTATCAGGTTTCCAGTTGACATCGATGCTGCCAACGGTCAGCGCTAACTGTGCTGTCGGTTGAGTGTTAGCTTTTGCCCATGCTTGAAAGTTGAGCCGTGATGCTCGGTCGATGTCGCCAAGTGATTCTTGTAGTAGCTTGGCTGTTTGGCGATGTCTGCGACCTACTTCGAGAACGCCAACTGATGCCCCCAATATCCACGGCTTGGATTCTGGTTTTTGACTTGCCCCCAAGAACAATAAGCCACAGCTAACAGCCAAGCTCCCCCAAAATGACCACTTGGCACAGGTGTACATCTGTAAGTGTTGGTGCAGTTGGGAAGGGTGTAAATCACTGCTCATATCCCTAGCAGTACCCCCACAGCGACTAACCCAACCCGCAATAGCAAAATATCTTTGACCTCTGGCACGGCTTGCCGCAAGTAAAGGGTGACGATTCCAGCGATCGCTAATACTCCCAAAACTCCCAGCCGGATAAATCCAGGAAAGGGGATACTCACCCAACAGCTACTTAACAAAGCGGGAATCGCCACTGTAGAAGCAAGGGTATAAGCTAAGTCTGGCAGATTGTCTGGCAGCCCGATCGCATTCACCCACCCCTTTTTAAATTCCTCCAATTTGGATGATTGGGGACTGGGAACTGGGGAGTAGTGACCGCGATCGCTCGGAACCTCAACTACTATTTTTTGCTCATCTGCCATACTGCACCTCGATTTTGAGGTAGAAAGGGCGATCGCTTTGCTGCTTACACAGTGCTGCGATCGCAATTACTAAAGCGGCTATGGTGCAAATAAGAATGATTGCTTGGTTCACTACTTACTGCCCCCTAGCAATTTGTCGGCGGCATCTAGTACTGCCTGCCTCTGTTCTGAGGTCAGGTTGTCATCCCCATTACAGTCGATTACCTCCATGTGAGTCCCGGCACGGTAGAGGCAGTTGTTTTTCTCGCCTTCACTTTCTGTTGATCTGGCTTTGTCAACGTAGCGCTGGACGTAGGATTTGTTGATGTCTTCTGGCATAATTTGAATGTGTGTGGTTTACTTGGTAGCCGCACGACGACGGCGATTGCTAACCTGATGCGGACGGCGATCGCCTTTAAAAATCGGCTTTACTTGCAGTAGTTGAATTGAAATTGGTTACAATCCATATCTGCCAAGTCTTTCGCTTCTGTGGACTAACTTCAATGGCTTGACGGGTATCAAGACAAACCGCCCGCCCGTCATTCAGTTTTACGTAAAGGGTTTTACCGCTTTTCGAGCGAGAAAACAGTTGTCCTGGTTCTAGGGTGCTAAAGCCTACCTGAGTTCTACCTACTACGTATTCAGCTTGGTGGGGATCGAACCCCTCGGAAAGTGGATCTTCTGCCATTTCTTTCCACTCTCGTGGTTTGCCTTTACGCTCAGTTCTACTGGCTAATTTGCCGTTGGTAATGGCTCGATCTGTGGTTTGTTGGTCAGTCATAGTGGCTCACGAATACCTCATTAGTTGGTCACAAGTACTTCATTAGTTGGTCGATCGTGCCTCATTAGTTAGTCACGAGTGCTTCATTACTTGCTCGATAGTGCGTTAGTAGTCGCTCAATAAAGTGGGTTGATTTTGTGGCTCAATTGCTTGCACAGTAGGTCTTTTAGCTTTTTGTGCATCTCTGGAATCGGTGACAAGTTCCTCTAGTAAGCCGGCTGCAATGTCGGTTCCTAGTTCAATCAGGTCATTTTCTTCGAGAGAATCGCACCAAACGATAATTTGTTGGGGTATATCCTCAAATCCCCATTCTTTCTTCTGGTAGGCAATGGTGGTCTGTTCCCGCAGCGCAAGAAAGATTAGGCAATTTAGCCCAGTGTTTTGAGCGCGGTTAAAGCTCCCTGTTATATGGGCGAGGATATCTAGTCGGTTAATTTCTGTTAGATTCATGCTGTCCCCTCTTTCAATGTTTTTATTTACCGAATCGATTTAGGATGTCCAGGGCTTCTTGCTCTGGATTTTTAATGACTGCTAACCCAGCGACGCTACGACTTACGGGTAAATGCAGTTTTACTTAATACATTCAGCATGGATGAAGGCTACGTATTGTCAGTTTTGGTTGTCCTTTGTAAGTTTTCAGTTGCCATCTGTAAGTTTTCGCTTCCCCTAGCAGGTCTTTGGTATTTGCTCAATGCTGGCAGGCTGCTATCTCTGCCTGGTTTGGGGTGGACGTGACTTGTTACTTTCATATATAACTAATGCTAGTATATTGTATGAATGAAACCTGTCAAGCATTTTATTCATATAGAAGAGTTTTGTTCATACATTAAAATGAGGGGTATTGTTGTGGTAAGGAAAAATGGCCAGACCCAAGAAATTGGCAGAAGACTCAATTCGAGCAACATTTCTGATCAGCGAGAAAGATTGGGAAAATTTCAGGATTCAAGCTCATTCAATGGGATTGAACAGATCAGACTTGATCAGGCTAATTGCCCAACGAAAAATACCCCTGGGAGAACGGGTAAACTCGGAGGAAGTCCTGCTGGGAAAATCCTAGAGCGCCTCAAACGTATTGAATACAAGCATCTTTCATATCTCAAAGCACATCAGGGTCTTCTTGAATCTCAGCTTGATAACAGTAAAGAGGAAGAAGAAACTTTCCGAAGAGAGGTTCAGGAGCTTGAGGAAGAAATTTATAACTTAGTTTCGAGCGAGGGTAAGTCTCAACCGCCCAGCGAAGATAATCACGAATAAAGCCGTCCTACCTACTCTGGTAAGGACGGCTTATTCATGGATATGTCGCCTATTCTCAGCAGGCGACGCATCTGTGACTAGACATCGAGGTGCGATCGGAGGTCAGCGAGTGGCGACTTTGGATCTGTTGGTTGTATCACCTCTGGTTCATCAGGAACAAACTCAAGTCGAAATCGGAATCTTCCTTTTATCCAGCCTCCACCCTTAACTGGCAAAACCTCACACTTAAACCCTTCTTCTGTAAACCATTTAAATTCAGCGGTGGCATACTTACCCGTCCCATGTGCCCAAGAACGAATACGTTCTGTTAATGTTTTTAACTTAGCCATGTCGGGGGTTCCAAAACAAAGACCACCAGAATTAGACACAACATCTTGATCGCTCAAGCCAGCCCTATCTTCAGGGTAGCCAAGCTCATATTTATCACTCATTTCGATTTTCTCTTTAGGTAAACAAAATGGCGGATCAAGCGCCAACTCGATCCGCCTTCCCTAATCTTTCCCTGACCACCAACGAATAAAACCAATGATTAGAGCTAAATTCACCTGCCAGCAAAATATTCTCAACCACGAAACCCAGACAGCAGAAGTTATCCTCACCCCAGTAACCACCAACCCACCCAATCAAGAGAATCTCCTCTTTTGGCAAGCGACACCAGCAGGTAACATTACATTGCAAATCACCAACCCTGCGGCATCGGCTCAATTTTCTGTTGGGACTGAGTATTACGTTGACTTCACTGCTGCTTGAAGTGCGATCGCTCAACTCCTAACTCCCAACTAATACCCAATACCCAATGCCCAATGCCCAATCAACATGAAAGTCACTCTTAAAACAGCCACAGGAAATCTTGTCCATGAGTCAGAAATTCTTTCCCAAAACAAATACCCCGAAGTAATTGTCTGGGGTCAAAGAGTCTTTACCATCTTTGCCCCTGGTGTGTACTGGGAAGTTGTCTGCTGTTACGTCCTGCCATCTGCGATCGCTCATCATCCCTACCCAGAGTTGGAGGGGTGAAAATGCGAATACCTAATATCTACCGCCCACCAATGGGCTTGCCGCTGAACTGGAAGGATGAAACATCAGGGAAATTGCGATCGGCAATCTTCAGATTTTTTAGTTCTCACAAACTCTCCCCCGAAGAAATCAGCCTAATCGCTGAATACTGCCAGCATTACATCAACGCCCCTTGCTGGGATGCAGCAGGAGGATTTCCAGATGAGCTAGCAGCGCTGCGGCAATCAGCTAATTCACTTTCTAGCGTTAGCGATATTAGCCAGTGGATAAATGGCTGCCTCGAAATTGCGATCGACCCTTTTTAAAACCGAACTTGAAAGTGCGATCGCAGTTGCCTAAAAAATTGGCTAATTATGGCTTGACCCGTCACCACCTTACACAGCAAGGATTCTGACCCGTCACCTCACCCGTCACCTCACCCGTCACCAACCCGTCACCACCTTACACAGCAAGGATTCTGACCCGTCACCTCACCCGTCACCTCACCCGTCACCAACCCGTCACCAACCCGTCACCAATGAAAAAACCGAACTCAACAGCGATAATTTTTAGATTTTGGCAGTGGGGTGCAATGCACTCACCCCACTTCAATCGCTTCATATTCGAGCTTGAAGCAGCACGTCTCAACCTAATGCTTTGCTTGCCAAAATGGGCACATGAATTACGCATAATCCGATTGTCATTTGTTTTCCCCACTGGCGTAGCTACAAATGCCCCTCATGCTGCCATTCAAGAATTTATCAATTACATGAAAATACAAGGAATAGAAGTAGACCACAGCATCATTGATGGCATCCCTTTTTAAGTACACAAACTATTTTTACCAGGACTAGGATATGAAAAACAGACAAAAAAAACTGAGTGAATGTAACAGCATTACTCAGACAAAAAAAACATCAATTTCACTAAATTATAGCATATCTGGAGGGAGAAATGATTAACACAACTCTCTCACAGCAAGCATCTGAGGCGCTAAATGCTGAATATCAGCAGGCTAATCCCAGAAACAGATTCCAATCCTTTAACGAGTTTAAAGAGTTCGTCGAAACCACCTTTATAGACGGTAGTGGCATAGATCCAAAGCTATTTAAACACTGCATCGAATTTCATGAAGACCAAGAATTTGACTATGGCGGTGAAGTAACTACCCCCATTCATGAGGCATTAAATTGGACGTTCAGCCGATTTACCCAACAAGTCAAAGAGCCAATGTACGCCGCTTTCTTCATGAACGAAGATGGTACAGTCTGGCAAGCCATCGTCTCAGTCTGGGACGAAGACAGACAGCGACCTTACAAATATATGGCTCCCACAGACAATGGCGATCGCGTTTATCTCCCTCCCGTTCCCCCATCTACCAGAAAACGCATTGCTTCCCGGTATGCGGTAGAAATACCCACAGATGGTAGTTTCTGGGAATGGTTTGAAACCGCTTCTATTCCCCGGATCATCGGCGAAGGGGGCAAAAAGGGATTAGCCATGCTGACTCAGGGATATGTCCCCCTCCCTCTCTACGGCTGTAGCAGCGGTGGCAGAGAAAAATTAATCCCCGACTTAAAGCGATTCAACCAGGAGAGTGCAATTTGGCTATTTGCCCTAGACCGTGACAGCAAAGAAAAAACCAGACATCGGGTTAACGCCGCCAAGCGAAGTCTAGGAAATGTCCTCGACAGGGATGGATTTCAGACCTACAGAGAAGATATTGTTTGGTCATCGGAAGATGGCAAAGGAGTAGACGACCTAATGGTTAACAAAGGATTTGGGGCTTTTGACTCAGCTTACAATCGAGCGATCGCTCGACTAGAGAAGCAATTTCACCCCAACAGTACATCTGACTCCAAGGAAGAGAAACACAAAAACCCGCCGCCTGACCAGATGGCGAAAAAAATAGCCGAAGATTACCGTCAACTACTGGCATTTGATAATGAAACCAAGCAATGGCGCAGATACGCGGCTGATTTCGATGGCGTTTGGTCTAATGAATCGCCGGAATACGTAGAATCAATCGTTTATAAGATCCTCGGCAATGAAGGCGCTTACAATTTTGGGCCTGATTATGTCACTGGTGTAGTAAAAATACTCCGCCACGAACTCATTGAACGACAGTGGAATCAAGTCTCATCCCGCGATTTTCTCCCTTTTCTCAACGGAGTCGCAGAAGTTAAGACAGGTGATTTATTACCACACTCACCGAAATATCGGCTGACTTGGTGTCTACCAAGGGATTATTCTGCCGAAGGTGGAAGCTGGGAAAATATCAGCGCATTCCTAGAACACCTTGCAGCTGGTAATGCTGATATTAAGGAATTGCTAATTTGTTACTGCAACGCTGTCATCAAGGGACGGTATGACTTACAGAAATTTCTTCACCTAATTGGATTGGGTGGAACAGGCAAGGGAACATTCACCAGATTGCTGACTGAATTGATTGGCAAGCAAAACGTTTTAGTAACCAATCTCCCCATCTGGTGTACCAACCAGTTCGAGGGAGCCAACGCTTTTGGTAAGCGGCTGGTCATCTTCCCCGACGAAGATCCTTACAGAGGAACCATAGGCAGATTCCTCAGCTTGACTGGTGAAGACCAGGTGAGGGCTGAGGAAAAAAGGAAGAAATCTTTCAACTTTGATTACGAGGGTATGACCTTAGTAGTCTCCAATTTCCCCGTTTTCAGTGGTGGCAGCAGCAGCCGTGCCAAGCGTCGAACCATCACCGTTCCATGCAACAACACAGTTCCCGAAGCGAAGCGTCAACAGTTATCTACGGTATTTGAGCCAGAATTAGCAGCGTTCACTAACTACTTGCTTTCACTCAGTGATGATCACGTCACCGCAGTGTTGAGGGGCAAGAAAGAAATCCCAGAATGTACGTTGGAATTCTGGAACAACCAGATGAAGGGCGATTCTGTCGCAGCCTGGATCAACGACAAAATTATTTATGATGTCAACGCTGTTACCCCAATCGGAAATGACAGAAACGAGGGAGCAAATGGTGAACAGGTTCATACCTTGTTTGGCTCTTATGTCCGCCATTGTCAGGCTTCCGGTGACTTGCCCAAGAGTAGTAAGGTTTTTACCCCCGATTTAATAGAACTTTGTCACACAATTCTGAAATGGCCAGTACTGAAACACCATACAAAAACTGGCAAGTTTATCAAAGGACTGCGGCTAAGGACTGCTTCAGATTTGGAAATTCCGACATACGATTACTTGCTCATGGAGCGGGTGACGGGTGGTGATTCTTCAGGTGATTCTTCAGGTGACGGGTCAGGTGACGGGTCAGGTGACGGGTCAGGTGACGGGTCAGGTGACGGGTTGGAACCCTTGCCAGACAAGGAGGTGACGGGTGGCGCTGACGTAACCTCAACTTATATAGAGGAAAAAACTGATGAAGCAGATCAGGCTTTAGCGGCTGATAAACCAAATACCATTAGTTCTAAAAAAGATTTCGATTTCTGGCTAATAAACCCAACACTTCTTAGCCTTCACATCGCCACCCACCTTGGAGACATAATCTGCACTGCCAAACCAGAGGCAACCATTTTGGATGCAGCTAAAAACCCTACTGGTTACGAATGCTCTATGACCTGGATTTGGCCTACTGGAGGGCAAGCCACTATTAAAGTAGGACTCACTCAAGCAGGTGATTTTGAGGAAGGTGCTAAGAAAATATCTAAAGAATGGCTTGAAAAACAGGAGCCGTGGCAACCTCAAGTAAATAGAAATGCTATGTACGGCGGGGAAATAGTGAAGATAGTTGGACGCTGGCAAGGAAAATGGCAAGTTGAATTCTCTTCTGGGCGATTCCAGTACGTAAGAGCAAACCAACTCAGCAAACCATGATCAAAAACTTTCAGGCAGAGTGAAACGCGATCGCCCTTCTACCTAAAAGAGCGATCGCGCAGAAAACTTGTGAATACTTGTTGAACTTCAGGTTATTCGCCCTAGAGAAGTTTGTCACGCCATCAAACGGCTAATATTTCCATCTTCAGATCAGCACCGAATCTAAAAGGCATATTATTAGATTCTGCAAGCTGGTTATATTCTGCTGCGTCCCCCAGGGTAAGAACACCTTCAGGAACAGACGAAACCAAAGTATCCCAAATTAGTTTGAATATTTGCAAGTCTTCACTTGTAACAAGAGGTTTTAATTCTAGCCGAACTGACAACAACTCTAACCTTGTTTTTGCGTCGTTATCCCCAGCGTTAGCGATTAGCTTCATATAGCTAGGGCTAAAAAGCATTTCAGTATTAAATTGAGAAATATTAGGAGGGAAAGTAAAACCCTCAATGTCTCTTTCTTCTATAAACTCTCCATCCTGAAAAGTTTGTATTTTCATGCAACTTTAAACCAAAAAAATGGACGAATATTACCAGTAATTAACTGGAGATTATCGGTAGGAGCCTCTGATCCAAGAGCATCGGGAGAAACAGCAATGGTGTTTCTTTGTCCACAGGTGGCAAGTACGCTTGAAGGTGCAGATTGCCCTAAATCATGATTTGTTCCTAGAAAACTTATGGCGCTGTAAAGCGAAGGGGCAACCGTTGTTGTTCCTCCTAGCCAATAATTACCAGGTGTTAAAGGCAAAGATATAATTGCTTCTTTTGCTCCAGGGGATGCAGCAATTATATTTCCTCCATCTGCCAATAAGTTCAATGGGATACCATTCTGGTTAGAATAAATCCTAAGTCTTACGTTTGCCCCACTAACACTGCCAGCAACATAAATGCCTAGTCGAGTTAGCGTTATTTGATGATAGACAGTAAACAAATAGTAAGTAATAAAATTAATGGTAAAAGCGGCGGTGGAAGACGTATCAGCAGAAGCATCTCTAAACCCCTGATAATATCTTCCTGAAACATAACCAGGATGCTCAATGTTAGAAAGATTAGTAAGAGAAAGTGGCATACTTAAAAGTTTAAAGCATTTTCTAGTATATAATAACTTGTTGTTGCTTATTTCAATATGACAATCATTACTTACAACAAAGTTTTGACCATTGTCAAAAAAATTGATTCCACTTCCCCAACAGGAATAATACCAATAATTACTAACTCTCTGACTGGAATAACAGGAGGAGGACAGATACTTTCAGCCAATGCTTTCATCAAAAATCTCAAAGCTTTCGCCCAAATTACCAGCTTACCTCCAATAAATCTGCCAAATATCTCCATTGAAGATAGCGAGACAGAAAGACTTTACAAAGTACTGGACGTGGAATGGCAATCGCCACGTTTCCAATTAAATCTTTACATATCTAACAATACAACTGATTGGTATTTGGTAGGCGGAATAAGTTTATTAAACCCCAGTGGGTATCCTTACCGCATTTACAACTTACTTGACCTTTACACCGATAATCTAGCAGTAGAATTAGGAGAAAACGGTAGAGTGGGAGTAGAAATCAAAGAGGTGGGGCACGGCTCTTTAGCAGGCAACGATTTAATTACCATTCATGGTAGCTATGTTTTAGAAATAGTTATCGAGGAAGCCAACTACATCCCTCCGATTATTAATTCAACTCCAATTAATAAAATTATTGGGACAGCAAGCACAATAGCTGTGCCAGCAACACCCACTAGAAAATACGTACTTTTAACTAACACTGGTAATTCCCCAATTTACTTGAACTTTGGGGGAACAGCCCTTTTAAATGAAGGTATCCCCGTGCAACCTGGTGGAGCATTTGATTTTTCTATCAACGATGTTGCTTATTTAGGAGAGATATCTGCTGTCTCCACTGGCGGTAGCCAATTGCTGGGAATACAATCTACTTAATCTACCACTTGAAAATATGCCGCTATATAATCCCCCTGCTACCTTTAGCCTTCCAGTTGATACTTCATCTTCAGCTAGCGAAATAACAAATTCATTGTCTTCTACAGCATCAGAAATTGTACCTGCTAACACGAATAGAAAAGGCTTAACTATTTTCAATATCTTGAATCAAACTCTTTTCATTGATGCTTTAGCAGGTGTAACAACCACAAACTATATGGTTGCAATCCCCGCAGGTGGATTCTATGAATTGCCAGCTAACAAAATCTATACAGGACATTTTTATGGGGTTATAGCCTCCGGAACTGGTTCTGTAGAAATTAGAGAG
This sequence comes from Nostoc edaphicum CCNP1411, assembly GCF_014023275.1. NCBI lineage: Bacteria > Bacillati > Cyanobacteriota > Cyanophyceae > Nostocales > Nostocaceae > Nostoc > Nostoc edaphicum. The sequence continues at coordinate 985,016 of NZ_CP054698.1, read as the reverse complement.
TTTGTTTAATGCCCTACGAACAATACGACAAATTGATTGGGGTAGTAAATGACCCACGAGACTTTAAGATGCCTTACCGAATTTTCGGCAAGATTGAGCTTGAAGTAATGAAAAACAAGTATCAGCGCTTGAATAATAAATCCAAAGCCTTGAGCGTTAGATTTGTAAAATGATTAGACTTGCCAAGATAGACCTAGCTAAAAAACCAAATTTCAACTTAGAAAAGAAAACACAAAATCAATTTAGAAAACCACCCAAAACCAAAAGACCAAATTCACCAAATCCTTTAAATTATGAAATAGTTGATCCACAAGAAGGACTAGTACCACTTTTTAATAGTCCTTTTTACGCAACACCGGATACCCCCGCAGATCCAACCGATTGTGATAGATATCCAGACAGCCCTTGGTGTGGGGAAAATCCTTTCGACCTTAGTCCAGTTGGACTTAGTGTTGAGATTGTTTTAGATGAATGCAATATTGGAGTGCAATTTAGTGGCACTCTGGGATTTATAAAGTTACCTCCACTTCAAATTGTTTGGAGAAATCCTGATTGCAAACCTGAAGATCCACCGCTACCGGAGCCAGCTATCACACCAGGTAATTCGTCTAAAATGCCTGCTAATTGTGACTATGGACTGGTAGCAATTTCTACGCCACTCCAAACATCAGTGCAGCGATATACCAATGGAGCTAGGGCGGATTTACGGAATACTTGCAAAATAACAAAGGTAATTTATCCTTTGAATAATAGTGATGAGATTGTTGGATATGATACCCCTGCGGATTTTTGTGTGTTTTATTCTGCTACACATAGTTTCGTTTTTAATTCCGCATACGACGGAATGACATTTGGTATCCAATCCAGAGCTGAACAATGGCGACTGAAAGGTGGAACGATTGACGGAGATGTGCTTGACCCAACAACAGAGTGGAGATACGAGCAAGAGACGGATGCAGTCATATACATCAGCACTGCTACTAAACAAACGAATATAAAAGTACTCCGCAAATCAAACCCGATAGCCTCGCACATAATTGGCAGTTTCTCGCTAATGTCATTTATGAGCAAGACCCAATATAACAATTTGACAAGACAAAATATCTTCAATCAGAGAGCCACTGCACCAAATATTTGGACAGAAACTTACATTTACCAACTTTTTTTCTTTTGCCCCGATGCCACCCCACCAATTGACCCACCTCCACCGCCAAAAAAGGAATGCTGCAAGATGGGATGCTGCCCAGATAATTCTGATTTAGAAAGACTTCTTAGATTAATTCTTAAAAAAATTGGTTCGGATGACTTACCTGCTAGTGTGCCAAAACTGCTAACTAAAAAAGATGCTGGAATTATTCAAATTCAGAATTTAGCTCAATACGTTTCTTATAGTGTGAAACAATTGGATGCTTTATCAGGTAAGTATCCTTTAGAAATCAAAATCAAGGATGCTGATTTAACTCAAGAAGGTGATCAAGAGAAGAAAGTATCCTTGCCAAATATTGCAGAAGCGCTAGCAGAAATTATGGGGATTTTGCTAACACTTCAAAGTGAGAGTAACGCCAATCTAATTGCTACAACAAACAGCATGATTGAGGCAGGAAGTGCCAAGCAATCTGCAATCCTGGCGGCTGATTACAGTAGAGGAAATGCAGAATATTTGGGGTATAAGGGCAAACAAGTAGAGAAAGATGTGCCCTTTACCTTCAAGCCTGGGGAACCTCGCCTAGACCAAATGCTAAAAAGCGGACAGGTAAAGGTAAAGGGTTGGGAGAATGACGATAAGGAAGACCTCAACGACGCTCTCGCACCAATCCTAGAGTTAGCCGCGATGTGGAAAGCAGCTAACTTCAAAAATCTTGGAACTGGCGATACTCTCAATAAGCTCAAAGAGTTTTTGAGTGGTGCGATTGACCTCTCCAAGTCCGTTGATGGGCTTGTGAAAGACAATCCCCCTGTTTCTCCAGATCCATCCAAACCGATAAAGAATGAATGGGACAGTTTCATTGAGGAAGCTGAACAGGGATTCATCGCCCAGCCGGGAATTACTAATACAACCGACCCCTACAGCCGACCTTTAGCGCAGCGCCCGAAAATCCGCGAAATTGGCAATGATACTAGTGATGTCGAAGACCAAGGGCAGTAATTCACACATCTGCTGCGGTAATTGCACCTGTTCCATAATCTTCTTGTAAAAGCCAAAGCCTCTCGTCTCGTATCTGTTTTCTAACGGATTCCTCGGATAATCCCGTTTGTTCCATGAGGCGACGGATAAGTTCGTATCGGGGTACGTAGTGGTAAGCCCTACCCCCTACTTGCCAGCCTTTAGCACGCCTGCGAAGCATACACCGTTGGCTTTTCGTCCCCATCAAGGGGTAGCAGATAAGATCCATTGTTTTCACTCCTTTACCAGGCGGCAAGAGTTACCCATCAGGCAGCCTCGTACTTTTTTAGCACCCATAGGGTTCTAATAGCCCGTAACATCGTTTTGCCTTGGGGTCAAAGTTTGTGTAGGTGTTGTTCTTGAAAGGTTGTTAGCATTATTTAATACTCAATGATTCATTTGGACGAATATCTGCTATAGCCGTGTTTGTTCCCTGGTAATAGCTATTCAGCCTCACATAGAGTTGTGTGTACTGAATTCATTTTACAAATCATGCCAAGTTATACCCGTAATAAAAAGCGAGAAGATGTAATCTTTGTAGCCGTTAATCCTGTTGTCAGATTTGGTTGGAAAAGCAAAAATTTGGCTAGTATCTCAGGAATTTCTCAAACAGACCTAACCACTGATTTAGGACATACTGCTCAATCTGCGGTTACTGGATCTGGCTTAATCTTGGTAATTGGCGCTCAAGCACCTAAGCCAGCCAGAGTTACGAAAAGGATATCGAATGCTACCGTTGGGCAGCAGCAATCAGTCTCTACCTTTTGCGCTTACGATAAGCTAGCTACCGCACTAGGCAAGTCCTGGAATTTATCTAAAAACCGCCGCAGCGTAACTCTAAGAGCTTCAAGCGCTCAAAGAGGAAGTCTAACAGCTGTCGCCACGTTGTCAGATGGTAGCCTTTACTGTTTTTCAATGAACAAGGCTGATTTTGAGGCTTACGGTGCTGAACTGGGGTTGGAGCATTCAGAAACGATCTCCAATACTGAACGCAACAAACTTGTCTCTGGTTCCTCAAAGCCACGTCCTGGTAGAGCTAGTAAACAGTTGACGGATGGTTCTAATTTTTCAAGTTTTTATTCAACGAGCATGGCAGAAAATGTTTCAACTGCTGGCTACGACATTCTCAGTGAGGAGATTGTGCTAGTTGCCTCTAGTGGTGGTGGCGGTGGTTCGTAATCATGGTAATTGAGACCGAGTCCGGGTTAATTCTCCCCGGACACCCTTTCTTTGACGACTACCTTTATTGCACCCTTCCCCCCGCTTGGCGTAACTTCGCCTACCACAACCCTGATTTCGCGTTTGTCGCCCGCAGTGGCAGCGGAATTTTGGAAGTGGTGACCCAAGAAGAAATGGAAGAGTACATCGAGGGCGGTGAATACGACCAACGGCTAGAGGAATGTGGCGATGACGACGAGGACTGATGACATTGGGGTGTGGAATGACCTTGGCACGGTACAAGCTGAGAAAAAACTTTGGGTAAAATTCCCAACGACAGCTACCGGCGCAAATGCCACACTGAGAGCATCTTTCCTTTGCTCAGACTGGAGCAAGTTATCTAGTTACGTCTTGATCCGCCCCCGATACACCACAGCCAACACTGACGCAACGGGAGCAGCTTTTAGAATTTACCCTGCCACTACCCCCGTAATTTTTGAAATGCCTATCCCCGCTGACTTCCAAGAGCGTTCTGTTTACTTCCGAGATTTTGAAATTTACAAAGTCAGTTGGCGTCGTCCCCGTTTAGTGGGTATTACCCCAGACGCGAATTTGCAAGTGCGGCTGGAGGAGTTATGGGGCTAGCCGATATTCTTGTTGAAGAATTGGAATCAACAGTTGTGCGATCCGCGATTGGCGATCGCACTTTTGATAACTCTTTTGAAGACAGCGAAGAAGACGAAGGCGGTCTTTTAAGTTGGCTTTGGAATGGTGGCAAGCGATTGGTGGGGTTTTTGGTAGCAAATGTTGGAAAGTTTATAAGTTTCTCTCTAACAGGTTTATGGAGTCTATTTGTATCCACGTCCCAATTTATTTGGAACTTCAATTGGAACATGACAGATACCGAGATAGACCAACAAATTCAACAAAGGTGGAACGCTTTAAGCGGAATGCTGGGAGGAACTTTAGGCAATTCGGCTGGGTATCTTGCTTGCGGCATTCTTCCTGGTGCAACAATTTTTGCTTTCAATGAGCCTCTAGGGGCTTATGTACTCAAAAATGTTGGCGAAGAAATGGCGGAAGAATTCATGTCCAATTTGGCTGGACTAGTTAGATATTGTTTCATGAGTGGCGTTCAATCGCTTATTTTGTGGGGCTTCAAAAATGTCCGCAAATTTATCAAGTCCAATTCCCAATTGATGGGGCGATTGTTTGGAAGCAATACAGAAAAGCTAGTAAAGGCTTGGGGTAATGAGGGGTCTAAGCCTTGGTCTTTTGCGATCGCTGTTGATAATGCCGTTGAGTCTATCCCTAATGAAGCTATCCGCAACTTTGTAGAGGAGTTCCTAGAGGAAGCCTGGGACGGATGCGTAGAGGCTGGTTACGTAGTAGCGAATTCGATTGATTCGTACTTGGCTTTGGAAAAGTTGAGGCAACAGAATCAACCGCCATTGGGCCGCACTCGCTATGTTGAAATCCAACCTGATAGAAGCATTGAGGATCAGCGAATTATTCTTGCTGGGCCCCAGGAAGCATTAAGACCAGTGATTGTGCAAACGCTGACCAATTACCAACTGATGGAATCTAGGGATATCGGTACTTTTGTCGGAGCGCCAATTGATGAATACTTAAGAGCCAAGCCAAGAACCATCAGCCTGCAAATTCAATTCTTCAGTAACAAAACTCCACCGTGGACAAAACGAGGTAATGACAGATTAGTAAGTGCTACTTGCTCTGTACCTGACATTGACCCATCCAAAATAGATTGGGAAAGAATCAAGCTTGCTTGTGGCGGTGCAAATGGATACCTCTACGGGCGATACCGCGTAACCGGATTTCTGGATAACGGACGGCAGATGGCGGTGTATGCATCTACTGCCGATGAAGCCGAAGACCGAATGAGAGCTTTGTTAGCTCTCTCTAAAGCTGAATTAATCAAAAAACCCACAATCACTGAAGACCGGACAGAAGACAACACTGGCAGCTACCTTAAGCAGCCTGTGCAGATTTATCCGGCATATTTTACGATTCTCAACCAGTATCAAATTCCAGGTGCTTTAGGGAGCGGTATTCCTATTAACGGAAAACGCTACATTCGCAAGAATGACCGCATTGATTTATGGGTAGATGCTAAACCCAATGATTTTGAAGCCAGGATTATTGAACTCCTGAAGAAGCCAGGAGCGGAAAACCTTACAACTTAATTAATAGTAAATATGGAAATTATATTGCCAGGATTCAACATTGAAGCTGCTATTGATAGTCAATGGAAGTCTATCAATGAGAAAGAAAGTGCAATCCAGACTTATAGATTATCGGCAGAACAAGCGGCATCTGAATTGTTGATTAAGCAGTTTGAGAATGAACTGAATAGTTGTCTTGATGGCAATATTCAATCATCATTGAAACTCAAGGTACTGCCACCTAAAGAAATATCGGTATTTTCAGTTTGTGCCTATTTTGAGTTTCTGACCATTGGTTTCTATTTGCGTCGTCATCCTCAAAATTATTGGGAGATATGTTATCAAGACCAGATAATACCTGCTTCGGCAGACTTCTTGCAGAAGCAATTACTTTCTGAATTGGGCAAGGTCAAGAATAGTAAGCTGGCAGTTGATTTATGAACAACACAGCTTCGACAATAGCTGTTAGCCCTCCCAACTCGCCAGGGATTACATTAACCCTAGAAAGTACTGGAGTGTTTTTGGGCATTTTGGTCAGCGTCTCTGCTTTGGCTGGAGTGGCTATTCGCATAATTAGCAAAATGAATAGTATCTCGGCTTCCATTAGCCAAATTGAACTAGCGCTGAAAGAACAAGCTAACAATGCTGAAAAAATCAGGGATTTGGATAAGAGGTTTGATTTACACATCCAAGAATATGTAAACAGAAAGGATGTGGTGCAAATGGTAATGGGGCAGTTAGACCAAAAAATTAATCATAAATTTAAGCGCCTTCTCTTCTATACACGGGATATTCAGCGATTTTTGCAGCGTGACACTACCTTTAATATCAGAGAATATGAAGAAAATACTCAGGAAGAATAGCTGTGACTCAAATTACTGAACCTTTGAATCAAGAGGAATTGCTACTGATCCTAAATCAGCTAAACACCAAAATAAGCGAGATGATTCAGATCAATGGCGTCAGGCATACTCTTTTGGAGAAGCGCATACAAGAACTAGAGCAATTTCAGTGCGAATATAAAACTGCTCAGGAATACGAACGCGATCGCACTTCTCAATCTACTGGGGATTCACTGGGGATTCACTCTTAATTCAAAATTCGCACAAGTATTTATTCCCTGCCTCCCATCCTGAAGAAGAGTTGACCTTCCCCCGCACTATGCCCGTCACCTTCTAGCAGGCGTTGATGACGTACTGGCAAGCGGACGCTGTTTTCCCATGTGCATTCCCCAGTTTACTCACTGGGCGCTAATGAGTAGCATTTGAGTAGCGCAATTGCTGCTTGCGATCGCTAAAAATGAAAGATTTCACACTTGATTGAGTAGCGGATGAGTAGCAAAAGGATAATAACTACCTGAAGTGCTTATTCAGTAATCATCCTATTGAGTTGTGTATGGAATTGGTAGAAATGCAAAAATGGAATGATTAGTCATTAGTCATTGGTCATTGGTCATTAGTCATTAGTCTATTGGTGTTTATAACTCAACACAGTTCAGAATAAGCAACAAAACCCTCATGTAGAGACGCGATAAATCGCGTCTTCAAAGACCAATTACCTACACCAATAAACCTTAACCCAAGCGTATTGGCTTATAACTAACAAACGACAAAGGACAAATAACAAATGACTAATTTTAAAGAGTATACATTAAGTCAGCAAAGCCACATAGGCTGATGATGAGCAATAGAGATGCTGTTAGTTGGGTAATTCGTGTCTGGGGTGAGGGGGCGATCGCTTCCCGCACTAAGATAGAAATAGATGACCCAATTATTAAGCTCAAGCATAAAATTAAATAGGGCCTGTCGGGTAAAATACTGCCTATTGCCAGCATAGCGATCGCTAATAAGAGCATCAATAACTCTACAAACCTGGGCGGATCGTATTGGCTAGATAGAATAAAGCTGTTGAACCAAAAAGACCAAAATCTCATATTCAATGCTGAGTGCTAAGTGCTGAGTTAAGAGTTAGGAGTTGTGATTTATAGTCAGTGCTGATTGAGGAATTAAAGTTGTGAGATATGAAGCAGCTTTCTATTCAAAACTCTTAACTATTAATTCTTCACCGGAGGCGGAGCGTTTCCGGCTCCGCTCCTAACTTTTAACCTCTAGCCCCTAACTTTTGACCTGTACCGTTTTTTTGTGCAGTATCACTTTCTGGTAGTTCGACGCCAAAGACGCGGCTAAAAACTTTGGCTACTTTGTAGCCAGAATCAATCGATTCTAAGGGGTCTTTCCGCAGTCTGTGACGCAAACATAGCGTAATTACGCGATGGATATCATCAACTGTAACTTCAGTGCGTCCTTCATAAGCTGTTAAGGCTTTGGCGGCGCGGTTACTAACAATGTCACCCCGCAAACCATCTACATCCAATTCTGAACAGACTTCAGAAATTTTCACCCGCAGATCATAGTCCATGTTCACTTTTGGCAAAAGCTGTTGAGCATTGACAATCTGCTCTTGCAATGCTTCTTGCTGGGGTTTGTAATTTTCGAGAAATGCTGGAGGATTTTGATCAAAATCCGCCCGTTGTTCTACGATTTGCACCCGCAAGGCTGGTTCCTTTACTGTGTGAATTTCTGCGTGCATCCCAAAGCGATCGAGCAATTGGGGGCGTAGTTCGCCTTCTTCTGGATTTCCAGAACCCACAAGAACGAAACGTGCTGGGTGACGAATAGAAATACCTTCCCGTTCTACAGTGTTCCATCCACTGGCGGCGGAGTCGAGTAACACGTCTACAAGATGGTCGTCTAGTAAGTTGACTTCATCTACATAGAGAATACCTCGGTTAGCCTTTGCCAGCAGTCCTGGTTCAAAAGCTTTGACACCTTCAGATAAAGCTTTCTCGATGTCGATTGTGCCACAAACTCGGTCTTCTGTGGCTCCTAGTGGCAAGTCTACCATTTGGACTTTTTTGTGAGCTACGGGAATTTCTGCCCCTTGTTCTAACAGTTGGCGGACTTCATCGCTCATCAAGTCGGGGTCGCTAGGATCGCTACTGAAGGGGTCATTAGCAACCACAGAAATTTCTGGCAGCAGATCCGCCAGCGCCCGGATAGTTGTGGATTTTCCGGTGCCGCGATCGCCCATAATCATTACACCCCCAATTTTGGGGTCAATCACGTTCAATAGCAGCGCCAGTTTCATTTCTTCCTGGCCCACTATTGCCGTAAAAGGAAATACTACGCGACGCGCACTTGCCGTGGATTGAGCAGTTGGACTCACTAAATTACCTTAACAATATTTTTCTTATTACAGTTCTTTATTGTGACACAGGTAGGGCATGGGGGAATGTGAAGATCGGAAGCAGGGGAGGCAGGGGAGGCAAGGGAAGATAAAGGAGAAAATTTTACCTTGTACCCCTTCCTTATCTCTTCCCTCATACCCAATGCCCAATGCCCAATGCCCAATGCCCAATTCCCCATACCAATATCTATTGGGCACAAATGCTTATTAGCTGCGTCAACTATCTTAATTTGTCTGCTTTAGTTTTTCTGGTGCAAAAGTTCCATAAGCAGGGAACGAACAACTACCAACTCATCAATCCTGTAGTAAGCATAAATACTTGTAAACTATATGGTTAGTAGATTCAATCATAAAAACGAGCAATGGCGTGTGTGGGTAGCTAATGCATCATTCAAATCTATGAAATCACCTTTTATTGTTCAAATTTGGCGGCGAGCGCTCAAGTCTCTTTTTCCGATTCTCATTTTAATATCCTTTGTTACGGTATTACTGGTAGACAGTTTCACTCCTGCCATCGCACAGATACCCCGTCAGGAAATTCGCGGGGTTTGGATGACTACTAATGATTTTGACACCCTCAAGAATCGCGCCAAAGTGCAGGATGCGGTAACTCAACTACGGCGGATGAACTTCAATACAGTTTATCCTGTGGTATGGAATTCTGGTTATGTGATGTATCCCAGTGCGATCGCGCAACGTGCAGGTATTCAACCTTTTGTCTACAAAGGTTCAGATGGACATGATATTCTTGCAGACCTGATTACTCAAGCCCATCGTCAAGGATTGCTAGTAATTCCCTGGTTTGAGTTTGGTTTTATGGCTCCCCCAACCTCAGAACTTGCACTGAATTATCCGGATTGGTTCACACAAAAGCGAGATGGTAGCCAAACTTCAATCAGTGCAGCGGGTGAGGTGATGTGGCTTAATCCCTTCCATCCCCAAGTGCAACAGTTCATCACCAATCTTGTGCTGGAAACTGTTACCCAATATGATGCCGATGGCATTCAGTTTGACGATCACATGAGTTTGCCCCATGAGTTTGGTTACGACCAATATACAGTTGCTTTATATACCAAAGAAACTAAGAATCCTCCCCCAACTAATCCCCAAGATCAGGCATGGATAAAGTGGCGGGCAGATAAAATTACGGCCTTCATGGTACAACTTAACCAAGCGGTAAAGCAGAGAAAACCCCAGGCAATTTTCTCCGTTTCTCCCAATTACTATGATTTTGCTTACAAGTTTCACCTGCAAGATTGGCTAAGTTGGATGCGACAAAATATTGTGGACGAGTTAATTGTGCAAATTTATCGTCCCGATCTGCAAAGTTTTGTGGCAAATATTTCCCGCCCAGAAATTCAAGAAGCGCAACAAACAATTCCAACTGGAATTGGCATTATGACAGGGTTACGAAATAACCCAGTTCCCATGCAGCAAATTAAGTCTCAAGTGCGGGCTACTCAAGAACGCGGTTTAGGCGTAACCTTCTTTTACTATGAAAGCCTTTGGAATGATGCTTTAGAACCCTTAAACGAGCGACAAGCTGCATTTGGAACTCTCTTTCCATCTCCCGCACTCCGCGCCAGAGTTGATTGAAGAAGCAAGTTCGTAGTAAGCACTTTACTCCTGATTTTCTAAGCACTAAAGTGCTTACTACGAACCCTCAAAACTAGCTGAGACATTGTAGTAGTGCGATCGCCTGTAATTCTAAAAGGTATAATCTATCATTCGCCAGCCTGTACTCACTCCCCACTTCCTACTCCTAACTCAGCATGACAATCTTCTACCGAAGTGCGTTGTCGCATGGCATTAACTAAAGCCTCGTAGCTAGACCAATTTTCTTGCAGTAGAGTTTTTGCCTGGAGGGCATGAAACCGTAGTTTCTGCTGATAAGCTGATTCAGAAAAGCCTAAAATTGTCAAGACTCCTATCAGTTTGTTTTTATCATCAGATCCACCCTCAGCATTATTAAAAACTAGGGTTTCAGCAGCAATACCCGCCATCCAAACAGTGCAGTAGCGGTCTAGCATTTGGGCGCTGATTTTACCCACTTCTAATTGAGATGCTAATTCGCCATCATCAAAGCTAACACCGCCTTGCCCAGATTGTCCCTGTTTCCAAGCTTCCCAAGCGCTGAGTGTGTAGCCGGTAACGGGAATACCCAACAGGTAAGCAACTAAGAAATGCCCAGCTTCGTGGTGGACGATGCGATCGCGGTGTTCTTTTGAAAAACCAGCAATCCAATCTACAAAGATAGTACCACCCTTGCCTTGCAAGCTAAAGCTATCTAATGTCGCTATGCCTAAGATGGTGAAGGTAGCAAGTGCCGGTACTGCTGGTGATAAGTTTAAGAACGGCCCCAACAGTACCGATAGGGTCATGAGAAAGATAGATATTGCAACTAAATTTAGGCTAGTTTGGCTCATTGAGAGTTTTCTGAGTGCAGCTTAATCTTTCTTTATTATGAGGCGAGATTAGTTACAAAAGGAATGTGATTAAACAATCGTGCATTTACTGAGAATGATTTCTAGCCCATTCTGTACTTGCTCAAGTTCTTGGCGCTTTTGGTAAATCCACATCTTTTCAGCCTCACGTTGTTCCAAGGTTTCGTTGTGAGCCTTTTCCTGCTGTTCGAGGAGATTTTCGTAAAGTGCGATCGCTTGTGCAATTACTCCACTAGCTGATTCAACTCGATTTTCAAAGACTGAGCCGAGAATTTCATCTAATTGCGTGGGTAATTTATTTTTATCCATTGAATCATTAAATTTTTGAAATCCTATTTCAATTACTTTCGCCTTTATTTTGTTTTTTAGCCCATCAAAATCTAGCATTCCTAAACCAAACGAACCAGCAATTGCAGCAGCCAGGCTTGCAATAACTATAGCGATAAATCCAAACCCTGTAAATACCATTAATCCAGCAGCTAAAGCACCACCAATCCCAAGACCACCACCAATCCCTCCCAAACCCATAAAATCATCATTTATGCCATTGATGGAAAGTTTAAGTTGCTGACTTAAATTTGTTTGTATCCGCATATCTATGCTTTGAAATTCACTTTGAATGGCATTTAGCTCATAAGCTATTTTTGTATCTAAATCTTCAATACTCTTGAGTAAAATGACATCTCTAACTTTTGTATTACCCCATGTATCTATTTCTCGTGACACAGTTTTAGTAAATTGATTTATGTAGTCCTTAATGAGTTTGTCTTGACTAAAAGCAGGACTGTGTGGCGAATCCCAGTGTTGACTTTGTTGAATAATATTTTCTTTCAGTTCTTCACGCCACTTAGTCCATGAATGAGTAGCTTGTTTTATTACTTCTTTTTGTTGAATTTCTGCTAAGTTTTTGATTTTGACATCTCGCCCACTAGCTTCTCCTATCTTTTCCAAAATTTTATGCTTTTCTGCTTCCGAAATTTGAATTTTACCCTTTAAAATATCCTCAAATTGATATAATCCATCTAAACTTTTTTGTGACATTGCATTTATTTGAGTAATAAACTGCTTAATTTTCAGGTTTCCACTGTCAAAAGTCAGAAATTTATCAATAGACTGAGTAAAATTTTGGAAGGATTTCAAATACTCATTTTCATCTCCCTGCAAGATTGCCTCTAGCGTAGCTTGAGCAGAAATTAAATGAACTCTGTTTTCACCTACCAGTATAGGATTTTGACCATTTACAAATCTTTCGATTCTCTGTCTAACCTGCTCACGTCCCTTATCACTACGCACTAAATCTATAAAATTTCCTACTACAAAAAGATTATTTACAGGTTCATTTTCTCTACCATAATTTAGATTTAGTTGATTTTTCAGATCGTGGAGTAAGTCGCGTTCTACTTGAGTTAGAGAACATGAGGCATTAGTTAGAAAAATAACTGCATCAGTATCTTTAAGAAGTTTTTGAGTTATCTTAGTGCGGTCAGGGTGTTCATTTAATCCTGGAGAATCTACAATTTCTACCCCATTACTACATAACTCTAAATCAGGATGCTCAAAAACAATTTCATCAATTTGAGAATCAGCCAATTCATCACTTAGGCAATCTATAGCTGCATTTTCTGAAATCGTTGCCTTTAGTTGATATTCTTCAAAAGTAATCTCTTCCTCTGTTCCATTTTGATATCTACAAATTATTCGCTTTTGTATTCCATGTTTCAAAACTGTCACAGCGCCGCTACAAGGAATTTCTCTCACAGGTTGGATTTCTTCACCTAGCAAGGCATTCAGTAAGGTTGATTTTCCTTTACTAAATTCGCCTACAACTGCTAAACGAAAACGTTGTAATTTTATTTTTTTAAATACTTTTTCTATCTCTTCTATTAAAGTATAAGGTAAGAAGCTACGCTCATTACAATCTTTAACTATTTGAGAGATTTGACCACAATAAGTTTCTAATTGCTTACGATTTTCCTGGAATTTTGCCAACTCCCTATAGGATATATTGCTATGGTGTTTAGTTATTTTGTGTTCTGGTTTAGCAGGTAGAGCGGCTAGCATATCACTTGCAGCCTTGACAAATATAGTATCCAGTTCCTGAAAGCGAGCAGGGCTGAGTAAAAAATGCACTTCATTTAAATCAACAGGCTCCACATTTTCTTGATGAGTAAAACCAGCTTCTAAAATTGCTAAATGTTGTGATTGAATGCCTAAGTCCTTGGCAACTATCTCCAAATATTTTTTCTCGTGAGGGTCAATTTCACCATCTGCTGCTGACATTTCATAGCCAAAACCAATCAACAAAAGTTTTTCTGACTCTGAAAGTGGAGCCGCCAATACTAATAAGCTATTAACTTGCTTATAAACTTGATTATCTTTGACTCCCTTAATCATCAAATGTGTCAACTTACGCACATCACTTTCTGGATTACTAAATCGATAAAGGGTTGTAAGTAAACGTTGCTTTTCTGACTCTGCGACTGTGCCATCTACAAATATTACTCCCAGTAACACCGTGACTAAATTTGCCAGAAAAATTACAGGTGGTGTCAGATTCTTTTGAGTCAGTTTTTGTCCAGTAATCTGCGACAATAGCTCAACAGTCTGAGAGCTAACTAGTGAAGTATCCATAAATTATGTAAGGCAATAGAGTTTTTCAGGTTTAGTATGCCCATATTTAGACAGAATTAATTAATATACCGAATAAATACGGTTATCTTTAATTTTTTATACCAGTTAGGCTCAAGAAAATTAGCTTTTAGCAACCTAAAAATATGCTGTTCCAATTTGCGCCTGCAATTCAAGCTGGTATTGAAAGTGGTAAATATCTACAAGTTTTTAGCAATGGAGTACCTTTAAGCATGCTTAGAGGAGCAAACGGGCAGTTTATTGCCCATGCTATTAGTGCTACAGTCAACAACAGCCCTTTATCACCACTGGTAGCAGCTTCAAATTTACTTATCAGTGGGGCGCAGATGTATCAAACTCAGCAAGGGTTTACAGCAGTACTGAATGGCTTGCAAACTATACAGACTAGCTTGGGTGTACTGCAAGCAACTACAGCTTTGATTGGCGTGGGAACAATAGCAGGTGTAGCATTAACAGCAGTCAATCTACACCAAACACTGAAATTAAGAAAAGAAGTAGAGCAAATGAGGCTAGAAGTCAAAAACGGTTTTATTGACTTGAAACAAGCCTTAAAAGACCAAGGAGTAGAAATTAGACAAATAATCGAACAAGTAGCTCAAGATATCAAATTTGAACAACACCGCACAGCTTTAGTGAGGGCGTATGGAGTGTTTATTCAGGCGATGAACCGCTTCCGTTCAGCGATGCAATTGCAAGATTTCAGCCGAAGAAATGCTGAAATTGATGGCGTTAGGGGAATGTTATTTGCGGCTTTAGCAGATTACAGCAATCCCCATTTACTGGAAGAAACCTGTGCAGCTGGTCAATTACGCAGACTTGAATGCGCTTGGGCAATTGAACAGGCGATTGTTGCAACTTATCAAGTGCAAAATGAAGTTTCAGCAGTCAGCGATCGCCTGATCCTACTCCAAGATAAAATCTGTGAAGATGCTCTTACTGTGATTAATCGCTGCGAATCAGATGATGAACTTGATTTTCTCTTTCCCGAAATTATCCGCATTAAAAATCATGATTTAGCGGTATTGGATTCGTGGCAAAATCATGTTGATTGAATGCAATCGCTTCCTTCATCAGAATTAAAGCTTTTAAGTAGCGCTGATTTTAATAGTTCAGATACTCACTACTCCACAACCAATTTAGCAGAACCGCCAGAACAATTAGTCTATGAGAGTTTAGCCGAAAAATCTCATTTCTATTCGCTCCGTGACCAGTTGCTATTTCTCTTTGAGCCTGAACTACGTCGAGAGTACGAATTTTATATTAGTGAACAAGCTGGAATTACTGGTTATAAAACATTAATTACATCTAATTTGCAACAGGCATCAGATCTAACTGTTGGTAATCTTTATTACTATTTTAAAATCAGAGATGAATCGAAAGATGAGACAGAGGTAGTTTTAGCTAACTAAAACAGCTACGGCAATTCTTGAAATAACTATTTTTAAAGTCCGCCTACGTGGACTTTATTTGTATAACCGCAAATTTCATTCATTCGCATATAAGATTACTCAAAGACTACTGTTCTATTTCCATATACTAATACACGATTTTGTAAGTGCGATCGCACCGCTCTTGCTAATACAACTCTTTCCAAATCTTTGCCTTTTCTCACCAAATCATCAACTTCATCCCGGTGACTGACTCGCACCACATCCTGTTCAATAATTGGGCCTGCATCTAAATCAGCAGTGGCATAATGCGCTGTTGCACCAATAATTTTTACCCCACGTTCAAAAGCTCGGTGATAAGGGTTAGCTCCGATAAAAGCTGGTAAAAATGAATGATGTATATTAATAATTTGCGGAAATTGACTAATAAAATCTGCACTAACAATCTGCATATATTTTGCCAATACAACTAAATCTATTTTGTACTGGCGTAGTAATTCTAGTTGTTGGGCTTCTTGTTCTGATTTATTGTCTTTAGTAATAGGAATGTGCTGAAAGTCGATATTAAATTGCTCTGCCACTACCTTTAAATTAGAATGGTTACTAATAATTAAAGGAATTTCACCAATAAATTCTTTGGCACGTTGTCGCCAAATTAAATCAAATAGACAATGGTCTTGCCGACTTACCCAAATAGCTATGCGTGGTACTGTATCAGAAAAACGTATTTCCCACTTAGCGCCTAGAGGTTGAGCGATCGCATTAAAAGCAGGGGCAATAAATTCTCGCGGTAAATTGAACCCATCTAACTGCCATTCAATGCGCGTAAGGAATAACCCAGCGGCAAAGTCTGTATGCTGATCTGCATGGATAATATTACCACCGTTAGAGTAGATGAAATTGGCAAATTTCGCCACCAATCCCCGTTGATCTGGGCAGGAAATTAGCAGTGTTGCTGTCGGATTTGTCATAGTAACTTAGAAAAACTAGTGAGATTTGAAGTCAACTTGACGTTAAAAAGACGGCTATAAACCTCCAATTCCATTCACCTTGGCTCTAAGTTGACTGTGCGTTACCGAAACATACCACATAAAGTGTAATTGCTCATTTACCATTGGTCGGAGTTGGTAAAGGGGTGCTGAGTCCAGGTAGTTTCTGACTATTATCTACAGGTTGCTTCCACTCTGATAATTCCCGATTCACAGCATTTGCAAAATCTGTAGATACCAATAGTACATTTATATTTCCATCGGGCTTTGTCGCTGGGTCAGTGTGAGCATACAAAAAGCTACCGTTAAAGTTAGATTTGCCCAAAATCAACTGATGGCTTTGTCGGTTTTTCAGGGTGATATTAATAGTTGCTTGGGGTTGATCTAAAGCAAATTCTCCAAGCTCTTTTGCTGGAGTTGATAAAGTGCGATCGCTATTACCCTTGACCAGCAAATCCATTAAATAAGAAACAATAGCATCGTTTGCTGGGCCAGATATCGGAGATTTGATTAACCACTTGGGGTTACTAGATTCAGGGCTACGTTCCAGATTCAAGGTGAGTTTTTTTGTCTTGACCGTTAAGGACTGGACATCATCTTCTGCAAAAGAGAAAATTTTCTGCTTTTGCTCCTTTGCTTCTTCTCGCACAGTTGCGCCCCGAATTTCATAGAAGTAAACAAAACCACCTAAACCCAGAGCTAGCAGCATCAAAATTAAAGTCGTTCGTGGCAATTTCATTTTTTGGTCATTTGTCATTGGTCATTGGTCATTTGTTATTGGTGAGGAGTTAATATTTATAACTCCTAACTCACTTTTTACCGTCGTTTCCACCAGAGAAGAACTGCGATCGCAAACCCAATTAAGGGTAAAACCAATAAAGACGACACTATTAAAAGATTGCCTTGGGTAGTAGTCAGGGTTATTCGACGGTTTTTCGGTTCTTTGGGGCGAATGGAAAGGGGTTGCTGATCCTGTTGACTCAGCCAAGTAACTGAGTTGAGGAATACATCTCCATTTAGTTGCTGTTGAAACAAGCCATCAGTGGCGAAATTAGAATTTCCTAAAACTACTAACCGTGACTCGGTAGCTGTTTGAGATGAGGGAGTGGGGGAAGGAGCAGGAGTAGGGGAGGCAGGGGGAGTGGGGGGAGTTTGAGCTTGGGTGGTTGGTGATGGTAGGGGTGAAGGTGTTGGTGAAGCTTGGGGAGTGGTAGCAGATTTAGCTGCTTGTTTTCTTGTTAGGGCAACACCCAAGGTAAGAGGCCCTGGAAGGTCTTTATCTGCATTAAACTCCAATTTTTCGCTTTGGAGGTCGCTTTCTGCCCAACTGCTGGGATAGGGTTTGGTTCGCAGCAGAGGAGTAGCCTCAACACCGGGTACAGAAGTAATTTCTAGTGGTCGTGCAACTGGATAAAAAGAATTACCGTTACCGAAATCTTTGGTAATTGGGTGTTGTCCATATTCTGTTACTAAGGGCGTTGCAGGGCCAAGTCCTATGACGCTTTCACCTGAAACATCGACTGCTAAACGATTATCTAAACGAACACCCCACTCTTGTAGCAAGCTGTTAAGTTTGGGATCAGTATTAGGATCAATCATCAACAGTAAGTTACCGCCACGATTCAGATATTCTTGTAAAGCTTTGACTTCGCCCTCAAACAGCCCTCGCTTGGGGCCAGCTACTATGACGACAGCGGCATCTTGAGGAACTTTGGAGGTTTCTGCTAGATTCAGCGGAGATGTTGTAAAGTTTTTGTCGCCTAATCCCTGAACTGCTTGTGATATTGCATCTTTACCAGCCGAAAGTTGGCGTTCGCCATGACCTTGGAGTAAGTAAACTTTGGCTGTGGTTGAACTTGTTAGTTGTTGCAGGCGACTAGTTAATCTGATTTCTGACAGACGCTCATTTTGATTGACTGTTTGCACTAATTGCCGTTTATCGCCAGATTCTAAATAAACTTCCCCGTAATCTTTGACGCCAAACTTTTCTGCAAGTCCTGGTCTTGTTTGGGGGTCAATATACTCATATTTAAATTTTGAGCTTTGTCGTTGATAATTTTCTAGCAATTCTTGGTCTTGGGGATTCTGGTTAATATCAAACACCCACACCTTAACTGGCTGTGGTAATGCACTTACTAATTCCCGTGACTGAGGCGCAAGGGTAAATAATTGAGCTTCTGTTAAGTCTGCCCGCAAGTGATAGCGAGTTCCCAAAAAGTTAATCAATCCCAATATTGCTAATACTGCTAAAGTTGCCACTAGGGCATTAGTTCCAGCTTGGGTAGAACGACGCTTCCACCAGTTATTCTGGTAGCTTTGCCATATTATCCCCAACCCACTAATCACAAGTCCTGCAATTATAAATGCTAATGGAATTAGTCCCCACTGTTCAGAGACTAATCCAACTGTTAAACCGACCGTAATTAGGAATGGGCCTAACCAAAATAAATATTTCCACAGTTTATTTTTTGCAACTATCTTCATTTTATTTGTCATTTGTCATTTGTCATTTGTCATTGGGCGTTGGTCTAAAAATAGTGACAAGTAAAAATATATATATGGACGAAAATTGAGTAATTAAAAATAAGATAAGCAATGCAACTGAATAAATGGCAACAAAGCGTTTCCAAGAATTACAGGTTTATCAATTATCAGAACAGTTGGCTGATGACATTTGGAAAATTGTTGAGGGATGGAATTTTTTTGCAAAAGATACTATTGGTAAACAGATTGTTCGTTCGGCAGATAGTATTGGAGCCAATATAGCAGAAGGTGTAGGAAGAGGTAGTTTTCAAGACAATAGACGTTTTATCAAAATAGCAAGAGGTTCTTTGAATGAAACTCGACATTGGTTAAGACGAGCTTACACTCGTAACCTTTGAACTACCGAACAGATAAATGCAATCAAAACAACCATTAACGAACTAGCACCCAAATTAAACTCCTACCTTAACTCAATTGGCAATGTCCCAGATGACTAATAACAAATGACCAAGGACAAATGACAAATGACAAATGAATGACTATTGCCTTTGAAAGCGCAGTGCATCAATTGATTGAGCGGTGAGAAATATACCCAGAAAAATATAACTACCGAATAAAATGAAGGTGCTGGTATCAAAAATACCTTGAATTAAGGTGTTGTAATGTTTTAGCAAAGATAGATAACCTAAAGCTTCGCCGATGGGGCCAGGGACAATTTTGCCGATTAAATCAATCAATAACAATAATAAGATTACTGCAAAGGTAAGAACGGCAGAAAGAATTGTGCTGTCTGTTAATGAGGAAATAAACATTCCTACAGATAAAATTGCTGCTGCTAGCAAGATTAATCCCAAATGACCCAGTAACGGAATTGAGGGTGCCATTGGTGGATTTGAACCGCTGATGGCGATCGCTTCAAACACTAGCATGGGTAAAACCATCGAGGTAAAAAATGTTAGCACGCCTAATAATTTACCTACAGCTACCGCCCAATTGGTGATTGGTGAGGTGGCTAACAGTTCTAAAGTACCCCGCTTCCGTTCTTCAGCATAGAGTCCCATTGAGAGTATTGGCAGGATAAACAACAATAGCCATCCCATGCGATCCAAAAATGCTCGGACAAATTCGTAAGGGACATCTATCGGCGGTACTGGTACTCCCAGTTGTTGCCCTTGTGCATCTATTGCCGCGACTCCTAGCAAAATGCCGTCTGGCCCTAGCAAAATCATCACGAAGAATAACCCCGCGAGAAACCAAAATATGCCTGCGATCGCATAAGCTAATGGCGATACAAAATAACTTTGCAACTCCCGGCGATAAATGGCAATGATATTACTCAGTACTACACCCATTTACGCTGCCTCTCCTTCTTTATCTGCTGCTAAGTCTACCTCAGTCTCGAAATTCTTTTCTTCTGTGGTCAGTTGCAAGAATACGTCTTCTAAGGTAGCGTTTACTCGCCGCAGTTCATGTAAACCAAATCCTGCACGCACTAATGTTGTGACAATATCCTTTCCTGGTTCTTTTCCCGGTTGCGATATTACCCGCAGGTAAGCGCGATTTGCCTGGGGTTGATGACCGGCTGTCGGAATTGATTCTATCAGGCTCACACCTGCGACTTTTTGCAATACCTGTTTCGCTAGGGCAGCTTCTCCTTCTATTTCCAACTCATACCCAGAACCACCTGTCAATTGGGTCATCAGGTTTTCTGGTGTGTTAGTTGCTACGACTTTGCCGCGATTGATGATGGCGACACGGCTACAAGTCATACTCACTTCTGGCAGAATGTGGGTGGAAAGAATAATTGTGTGAGTCCCAGCAAGGCTTTTAATTAAATTCCGCACCTCAATTATTTGTCGAGGATCGAGTCCAACTGTGGGTTCATCGAGAATGATTGCTGGGGGATCGTGGACGATCGCTTGAGCAATTCCGACTCTTTGGCGGTATCCTTTTGAGAGTTTGCGGATAATTACCTTTCGTTTATCTTCTAGGTTGCAGCGTTTGATGGCGGCTGTTACCTTGTTGGGGCGATCGCCTGCTGAAACTCCTTTAATTCGGGCAACAAAATGCAAAAATCCCTCCACCGTCATGTCTGGATACAACGGTGGTGTTTCGGGTAAATAACCAATGCGTTGGCGTACAGCCAGAGAATTTTCATGGACATCATAACCAGCAATCCGGGCATTTCCATTGGTTGCCGGTAAATAACCAGCGAGAATCCGCATGGTTGTGGTTTTTCCAGCGCCATTGGGGCCTAACAAGCCTAAAATCTCCCCAGGCTCGACGCTAAAAGTGACATCGGTAATTGCTGGGGTAGAGCCGTATATTTTACTCAGATGTTCAACTTCAATCATCCGTATAGTGGCGATCGCAATTTATAGAATACCCAACAATCTTAGATCACGATATTGGGTATGGGGGACTGGCACTAAGATTAGCCGACAACGAGTAAAGTTCCTGAAAAACGAATACGCTTGGGTTAAGGCTAAAATCTTTTGTCAAAGTCAATTTTTTTAACGATAAATGATGACGAGATGACGATGAAAAAAGTATATAGATTGTACAAACCCTTGGTAGTGAACGTGTACTTGAATTTTCACGTTATGTAGGAAAGTCCACAAAAAACCTAACCTCCAAATCGTCGCGGGAAGGGGGAAACTTCAAAGTCTCTCTCCTTTTAGGAGAGAGATTTAGAGAGAGGTTTTTCAAATACCGTAAAAAATCAAATTAATAATAGCTGCCAGATTTCCGATACTCTAAAGCAGTGACACCATCGGTTTCCAACACTTCACCGTGATTGATGACGGCATAAATTAACCATCGATCGCCACATTCAAGCTGATTTTGCACTGTACATTCTAAATAGGCTAATGCCTCATTCAAAATCAAACAACCATTCAGAGCCGTTTTTGTGGCAAGATTTGCAAAGGGATTATCCCCTAAAGTGCTATGACGAGAAAAGTAGCGGCGGACATTTCTTCCTTCTTTAAGGATATTCAGCACAAATTTATCACCAGGATGATGCATTAAATCTGCATTCTGTTCATTAGCGATCGCAATCATAATTCCTGGTGGGTTAAAAGTTGCTTGCGATATCCAAGAGGTTAAAACGCCTTTGTGGGTTTCTTCATCACGAGTTGTCACAACACACAGAGAACCAATAATCCGCCCCACCGCTTGTTCGGTACGATCTACATGAGTTTCTGTGACAACCTGGCGGGAAGTCCGTAGTTTTTTAGTTTTCTTCAAGTTTTGAGCAAAAGAAGCACCTGCTTCTTGACACTGCTGGAGAATCTCAGGAGTCGGACTGAAACGCACCCGAATGGTTTCAAACCCTAGTTGATAATTTGCATCTTTAAGTTTGCTTTCTATTAAATCTATTGCCTCTCCACTCCAACCGTAAGAACCAAACACCCCTGCTAACTTAGTTTTAGCCGCCACCGAGAGAACTATTCCTAAAGCAGTTTGAATTTGAGTCGGTGCATGGCCACCTAAAGTCGGTGAGCCGATAATTAAGCCATCGCAGATTTCTACAATGCGGTTAATCTCCGCAGAATCGGCTAGTTCACAGTTGATTGATTCTACATTAACTCCATTTTGAATCAAACCTTGAGCGATCGCATTTGCCAAAATTGCTGTATTTCCATAAGCAGAAGCATAAAGCAAAGCGACACTCAATTCTTGAGATTTTTGTCCTTGACACCATTGGCGGTAATCATAGGTAAAACGGCTGAGGCTGTAACGAACAACCGGGCCGTGTGCTGGGGCATAACATCTGGCTCCCAAAACTGACAATTTATCTAAGGCTACTTCAACTTGTTTCGCTTGGGGCGCATGGAGACATTCAAAATAGTAACGACGTTCCGCGTCTAAACCCTTCCAATCTTCATCAAACAAAGTATCTTCGCAAATATGAGCGCCGAAAAGTTTGTCTGTGTAGAGTATTTTTGTAGCGGGATCGTAGGTACAAAGTCCATCCGCCCACCGGGGAGTCGGTACGGTAATAAATGATAGAAGATGTCCTTGTCCTAAATCTAGAGTATCTTGCGATCGCATCGCTTGAATAGGTGATTCAAATTCGGGAAAGGCAGTTTTGAGAGCATTGGCGGCGGGGCGAGAACAAATTAAAGTGGCTTGAGGAACCAGAGATAGTAATACTTGCAGAGTTGCTCTGCGGTTGGGGTTGACATGACTGAGAATAATGTAATCGAGAGAGATGAAATCTAGATGTTGTGCAAGTTGCTCAAGGTAAATTTCAGTAAAAGATTCGCCGGGAGGGTCAATTAAAGCCTTTTTATCAGCTTGAATCAGATAAGAATTTGCTGTAGTTCCCCGTTGGCGGGAATATTCCACCTCAAATTTTAGTCTGTCCCAAGTCCGCGATCGCAGAATCAGAGTATTTTTACCAATTTCAGCAACTTGTACATCTCTAGGATGGCTGGTAGTTAAAGTATTTGCAGACATAATAACCTCTGTTAATTGGGCAATGGGGCATTGGGAATTGGGCATGGGGCATGGGTTATTCTCCTTCTCTCCCCCTACTCCCTATTCTTAATGGCTATTGGTTTGTGTTAATTCAGACTTAACTCGGCTTCTATAGCGTTTAGATACTTCTTGTTCGGGATCGATACCTTCAAAGGTAGGGGGTAGCCAAACTCGGAGAAACAGTAGTACTCCCAGGACTAATAAAAAGGCACAAGTTGCTAAAACTTGACTCCAACTTGTTTCTAAAACACCTTTAACAATGACTTCTCGCAAGGCGGAAACGATGGAAACTTCAACAGCTACCCCAATAGATACTCGATGTTCCTGTAGGTAAATAATCAGCAGTCGGAATAATTCAACTAAGATAAGCAAAAAGAGAATATCGGCAGTAACAGCATGAAAATCTAGAGGTGGAAGTAAGGAGAGAAACATATCTCTCACCTGAAGCACCATGAAGCTAAATAAACCGATACACAAACAAATCACAATCACATCTTGGATAAATTCCAAGGTTCGCACAACGCGCCCACGATTGATTTCATACATACTAATCGGGGTATTTTCAGCAGATTTATACATAGTTTTTTGGGAGTTGGGAGTGGGGAGTTGGGAGTTAGGGAGTGGGGAGCAAGGGGAAAATAACTAATGCCCAATGCCCAATGCCCCATGCCCAATTTAGTAATGATTGCCAATTTTGCGGTGATGGGCGGCAGTAAGTGCATATAAATTAGCAACTCTTCCAGTTTGGACTGTGCTATAAATTACCCAATGATCTCCACAATCCATACGGCTAGTAATTTCACATTCCATGTAAGCTAAAGCTTCAGCTAAAACGGGCGATTCATTTTTCGCTGGATATGTTTTCAGTATCGGCTCAATAAGTCGGGGTAGCGAATAAAAGTAAAAAGACTTGCTAACATCCAATTTATTGAGAGTTAACTAGATTGTTCTAACGCAGGGATTCTATTTGAATGCAAACGCTTGACTATAAAGGTTGAGGATTAATAGAAAATTTTGAGCGAATAATAGTGTCCAATTCGGGGATTTTATCAGAGAGAGAAATCCGGTCATGTATATATTCAAAGAAGCTGATTCCCAATTTACGAGTAGTGGCAACAAGAGACATAAAAATGTCCCATGCCTTAGTACCCTCACTCGTTTGAGTGGCGTAACTAATTTTTCGTCGCTGCACCATAGTCCTAGCAGCTAATTCCGCCGGATTATTATGTAAAGGTAAGTTTGGATACTCTAAGACCAGCAGTAGTTCAGACTCTTTAGCTGCCGTTAATTTTTTTCGCTCATCTAATTGTTTATATCCAGTTTCAGTACCGAATAGCTGACAGAATTTAGTCTTTAATTCCTGTTTGGTTTTTTGGGGAAGGGGGAATTTCTGTAAGCGACTAATTCTCGGTAGTAATCCCAAAATTCCCCTAAAAATTTGTCTAATGTTTGTTGACAAAAAACCAACAAATGGACTTAATTATTTATAATGTCTGGCTTCATGTACCCAACATAAAGCCAAATTATCTGTAATTAATTTGAATTGGGGTGCATCATCGCAGACCAGAAATTCTACCACTGGTATTTGAGATTGCTGATGATAGAACGAAATTGCAGCAGCTTCCAAAACACGAGTCCGGTATTGAGAACCTAGCTTGCTTAAATACGTATCCAGCAATGAATTAAACTCTAATTCAGTCAAAACTGTTTCTTGCGGCAACAATTTCATTTGATTGTGCCATTTAGTTGGGACATTAAAACTTGTAAGCAACTCGTAAGTCAGCCCATTTAGAACATATTCAAGCTCTTGTCTATTTTGCAAGACCCCAATTACGCTTAGTCGGTCTTTCTTAGCTGTAGTTGAGTAGACTGTGTACCAGGGGTTACAAATTACATTCGTGGTCTGATTTACTCCTTTAACACGGGCACTTGTTTGGTCTATATGCTGCCACGAGCTACTTTCTAACCCAGATGTATAAACTTGATTATATTCAGCTTCAAAATCGCCTAAGTTTTTGATGAGTAGATTTGATAAATAGCCAGCCGACATTGAGATCCCAATATTCTCTAAAAACTCTAGCAACTTACCTTGGGTCATATTACCGCCGTAATATAAGCTAATTACTAGAGCTTTTATTCCCGGACCAAATTCTCCATCGTAACCAGGTGGCAAAGATGCTAAATACGTTTTTCCAACACTAGGCGAGTAATATTTTTCTTTCCGGAATAATACGTTATCAGTTAACAGTGAAATATCTTGAATGATTACCTCTTCATAGCCTTTGAACTGTGCATCAGGCGGTAGCTCACTCGCCGGATAATCCAGAATGCATGTCCTGTCTACTTTTATGCTCTGATTTTTGCTACTTTTCGTATGTTTTTTTGGAGTGTGTCGTTCTTTTTCGGATGAATGATTGCTCTTGAACCCTTTCGACTGATTGCTCTTGATTTCTGGTTTCCCCTGTTCGCCTTTCAGACGATTGTTTTCGTCCCGTAGTTTTTGGTTTTCTTCACGTAATTCTTTTATCTCTGATTGTTGCTGCTCTATGACGTTTAGCAGAACAGTTAATGTCTGGCGCAAGGATTCGTCTGCAAACTTTGAGGGGTCGATGGTTTGCAACAATGCCTCTACTTGTTTTTCTGGAGATTGCTTTTGCGCCATGTCATATATTCTACGACCCTATGTGCATCTCTCTACTTTGTTATTTTTTCTACTACCCCGATTTATTGAGCGGATACTGTTTTCACTCCAGTAAAACGGTCTGCACCAGGAGCAAAACGCTTGAGGAAATGTTTCATTAATCCTTGATATTTGCCTTCTTCTAAAACGTTTAAAACAAAGCGATCGCCAACGTGCATCAAGGATTCAATTGCCCGATCTTTGGATACTGCGATCGCTACTCCTAAAGGCTCAAGACTCGCTTGTATCACCCAAGAAGCCAGCATTGCACTCTGAATTTCTCCTTTTTTGGCGGTTATGATGTATAAGCCTGTGCTAATTCGCCCTAAAGCTTTCTCTAACTCGGTATTGATAGATTTGATTTGTTTAATGGTGCGATCGCGGTTTAGCCATTGACCCATATCTGTCCCGGCTTCATCACAAAGCTGTTCCGTTGCTTGGGTAGGAATTTCCTTAACTAAGATAGGAGGAAAAGCTTCAGTTAATCCCAGTTCTTGAAACTTATTTCGTAAGGGATAAACAGGTTCATCATCTCCTCCTCCCGACTCTAATAAACCAATTGCTTGTTTCTTCTGAACAGCAGCTAAAATTGTACTTAAAGCAGCTTGAATCATCACCGAAGATTGAGGTGGCATTGCAATTACTAAACCAGAAGATTGTGCAACTAATTCTCGAACTTCTTGAGGCTCGGCACTATTGAGAGCTATTAATTCTACTGCCGCTCCTGTTTTCGCGCATCCATGTGCTATGGTACTAACTAAATGCTCACTATACCCGTAATCTTCAACATAAAATAGAGCCACTAAAGTCTCTGTTTTTGCTTGTTCTAAACTCCAATTTTGATAGCGCCCAAGCCATTCAGAAATATAGTGTTGTAATAAAGGCCCGTGTCCGGTGGCAACTGTGACTATTTCTAACTTTTCAATCCGCTTTAAAGCTGTCAAAACAGACCGAGCATTAGGCCCCATGAGACAATCATAATAATATTGAAAATCCTCCTCTATCAAGGTAATATTTTCATCATAAGTGTGGTCATCACAGTAGTGCATTCCAAACACATCGCAAGTGTAGAGAGTGGAAGTTTTGTGGTCATAAGTCAAGATTGTGTCAGGCCAGTGTAAGTTAGGTGCAGAGATAAATTCTAATTCGTGTCCGTTGCCTAAATCTAACCGCTCTCCACTTTTCACCTGCATTGATTTAAAAGGCTGGTGAACCATATTTTCTAGAAATTGAATAGCTACCTTAGCACCAACAACAGTAATTGAGGGAGCTAATTGCAAAATATCTTTCACTAACCCACTATGGTCTGGTTCCGTGTGACTAATAATCAAATATTCTATTTTAGTTGGATCAATTAATCCCACCACTACCTCAAGATATAATTGCTCAAACTTGCGGTGAGATGTGTCAACTAAGGCTACCTTTTCTGCCTGAATTAAGAAAGAATTATAGGTTGTACCATTACGTAAACCAAACTCGACATCAAAACGTTCTCTATCCCAGTCGAGACAACGAATAGCAGTCGTTTCAGGAGCAATTTCAACAGTTTGAATCGTCAAACGTCCTGAGTTGGGAGTAACTTGAGTAAGCTCTGTGAGGGCAACCATTTGTTTTCTCCAAAAATATTTTTGTCTGAAGAGAGCGTTATGTTTCTTATATTTACCTGAAATACTCAATTAGTAAAATGCCAATTTCTAAAGCTAATCATCAGAAACATTTATTCGTCATTTACCATTTAATTGCTCAATGTTTATCATTACTTTTATCTTCAATAATGAATGTGAGAAGATATAAATACTAAGTTAAAATGTTTATGGATGTCGTTAATATTTTTTCCTCCTCCCATACAACAAATCAACAGCGAAATCACCCACCAGGCTGGTGTTGATCTGTATGTGCTACGCCTGGATCTCATGCACCCGTGGGTTAACGGCAATAAGTGGTTCAAGCTGAAATACAATCTTTTGGAAGCCAGAGAGAAAAATTTCACAACGCTGCTTACTTTTGGCGGCGCTTATTCTAATCACATCTATGCAACTGCGGCGGCTGGTAATCTTTTCGGTTTTCGCACCATCGGCGTAATTCGTGGGGAGGAGAGGCTACCATTAAACCCTACCCTGAGTTTTGCTGTACAGCAGGGTATGCAGCTTGTATACCTGAACCGCGAGATGTATCGACAGCGCAACACACCAGCGCTACAAGAATATCTGCAACAACGTTTCGGTGAGGTGTTTATCATTCCCGAAGGCGGGAGTAATTTCAATGGTGTGCGCGGCTGCACAGAGATAATTAGTGATGCGATTGCATTTAATCATATATGCGTAGCTTGCGGTACGGCTACCACACTAGCGGGGATTGCACTTTCGTTGCATGAAGAACAAAAAGCGATCGCATTTCCCGTATTGAAAAATGGGGCATTTCTCGCCCAAGATATCGAAAGTTTGTTAACAAATTACCTCGCCTCTGGTTTATCCGCACCATCTAACTGGGAATTGGTATGTGATTATCACTTCGGCGGCTATGCAAAGGTGAACAATGAGTTGCTACTATTTAGCCAGCAGTTCACACAGGAACATGGCGTACCTCTCGATTACGTGTATACCGCCAAAATGTTTTACGGAGTGATGGATTTACTAAAGCAGGGATTTTTTTGTAAAGGCGATCGCTTGTTGCTGGTACACACAGGAGGCTTACAAGGAAATGTCGGTATGAAGGAGCGATCGCAAGTCTAAATCCCCGTTAGAGGATGTTTGAAAAGTGGTTGGCTGTGATTTTAATTACGTTGTTACCCCCCTTAGTCCCCCCTTATAAAGGCTACGGTGTACACACAAGTCTGAAATAGCTTATTAAGCAAGGTTTTACCCCACCCTAACCCTCTACGGTGTATACACAAGTCGAATTACCCCCCTTAATCCCCCCTTGCCAAGGGGGGAAACAAGAAAATCTAGTCCCCTCCCCTTTGCAAGGGGAGGGTTAGGGTGGGGTAAAAATATTTGGCACATCAATCATGACTTTTCAAACATTCCCGTTACAAAACTGTACTTGCAACTTCCGACTTCTTTAATTAGTTTGGATAGGTAATTCAATTACAAACTCTGTACCCTTACCTTGGGTTGAATGGCAAGTTAGCTTACCGTGATGATTATTAACTATAATTTGGTAAGAAATAGATAAACCTAGCCCTGTTCCTTTACCAATGGGTTTTGTGGTGTAGAAAGCATCGAATACTTTTATCTGCTCTGCTTCAGTGATTCCTGAGCCATTGTCTGAAATTCGGAGAATAACTCGTTCTCCAATTGACTCAGTTTTAATCCAAATCACACCAAGATATTTGGAATTTTCTTCAAATTCTTGATTTTTTTGGATTTCTTCAATTGCATCAACTGCATTGCATATCAAATTCATAAATACCTGATTGATTTCGCCTGGATAGCACTCAATCAATGGTAATTCTCCATATTCTTTGATTAGTTTGATTGCCCGATAATGACCATTTGCTTTGAGTCGATGACCGAGAATGAGTATCGTGCTTTCTAGACCTTCATGCAGGTTAGCTAATTTCTTGCCTGTTTCTCTGTGGCGAGAAAACTTATTCAATGATGATACAATTTCTGTAACGCGATCTGTACCAACTTGCATGGATTGAATAATTTTAGATAAATCATTTAATAAAAAGCTAATATCTTTTGTTTTAATAGAATTTTTAATTTCAAGAGGTGGGTCGGGCAGATACTTTTGATATAGCTTGAGTAAATCAACAATCTCCTGAACATACTGTTCCACAAAATTTAAGTTGCCAGCGACAAAATTAATAGGATTATTCACCTCATGGGCAATTCCTGCTGTTAGATAACCCAAAGTTGCTACCTTTTCTGCTTGGATTAGTTGGGTTTGAGCCTTTTGTAATTGGGCGTTTTTAGCAATTAAGGTTTTCGTCAAATTTCTCAGTTTCAGTTGGTGCTCTATTCGCACCAAGACCTCTTCATACTGAAAAGGTTTGGTAATATAGTCTACGGCTCCCAATCGCAATCCTTTAATTTTCTCAGCAGTCTCTGAAAGAGCAGTCATAAAAATGATTGGAATATCCTGGATACGAGGATCGCTTTTGATGTGTTTACAAGTTTCAAATCCATCGATGCCTGGCATCATCACATCAAGCAAAATTAAATCAGGTAAATGATCGCTGTCTAATCTTTGAATGGCTTTTTCACCACTACGAGTCGCCCAAACTTCAAAGCTAGACTGATCCAAAAAGCTCGATAAAACTTGTAAGTTGGCGGGGTTATCGTCAACGACTAAAATAATTCCTCTGGCAGGATCGCGATTCGGGGAATTTTTTTGATCGCGTATCGTCGCTGTCATGTTGTTTCTACTCCATATTGAGTCAAGAAGTTGAGGATTAAATCTTCATCAAACTGCCGAGCTAATTGCCGTAATTGGTTAGCAAAGGGAGCGAAGTTTGTGTCTGTTTCCTCCAGTTGATCGGCCAATTTGAGAATGGCATTGAAGTTACCTTTACTGGCTAAAATCACCAGTTCCCGCAATACATCGGGGGAAGGAGAAATCAATTTATCTGAAGGGCTATTACGTGTTGTAGTCGAAGAGTTGATTCTTTGTTGCTCAGACTGAGACTGCTGGTAAATCCATGCCAAATTTAAGTGGAACTCTAATTGATGTAGTAATTCATCTACTTGTATAGGTTTGCTCAAAAATGCATCACCTCCTGCTTCCAGACTGCGATTTTGGTCTGTTTCAAAGACACTAGCAGAAGAGACAATAATCTTGATATTTTGGATATCTGGGGTATGACGCAGGTGTTGAATTAATTCAAACCCATCCATTTCTGGCATGAGCAAATCTGTAATTACCAAGTCTGGTTTCAGGGCGATCGCTTTTTCTAAACCTTCTTGACCGTTGCTAGCTTCAACTACATTGAAACCCAGTGGTTGCAGTAAGTTGGTAATTACTGTCCGATTCTCCCAGCGATCATCCACCATCAAGATGGTGCGGGGGCTACCTTCAAAACCAATGATTTGTCCTTTGGATGCAACCATAGCGGATTGTACCCATTCCCTTGCTTCGGCGATCGCAATTTCAAACCAGAAAGTACTACCCTGACCGATCTGACTTTTAACGTGGATATCGCCACCCATCATCTGCACTAACTGCCGAGTAATAGCTAAACCCAGCCCTGTCCCTTCGGTCTGACGCTTTTTCTCACCTACTTGTTCAAATGGCAAAAAAATCTTGGCTAACTCGCTTGGAGTTATCCCAATTCCCGTATCTTCTACACTAAAGTGAATGCGATATTTTACCGTCTGTTCATCAGCAGAAAGTTGATCGATTACCTCAACTTTGAAACTAACCTTGCCCTCATCTGTAAATTTGATGGCGTTCCCCAGCATATTTAAGAGAACTTGACGTAACCTTTTGACATCGACATGAACTCCATTAGGCAAGTTGATCGCGGGTTCATAGACAAACAAAATACCCTTTTGTTCTGCCCGAATCTGGCAAATTTCCCCGATCCCCTGTAAAAAAGACGGAAAATGCACATCCTGATGATGCAGTTCCAGCTTTCGCGCTTCAATTTTAGAAAGATCCAAAATGTCATTGATTAAAGTCAGTAGATGAGAGCCACACTGTTCAATGATGTTTACATGATATTGCTCTGACTCCAGCAAACCTTTGGAACGCAGCAAAATTTGAGCACAACCCAAAATACCATTCAAAGGCGTTCGCAGTTCATGACTCATGTTGGCTAAAAATTCGCTCTTAGCACGGTTGGCGCTATCAGCCGTTGCTTTGGACTTTTTCAGTTGAGCCTGTTCAAATGCTTGCACCCACCACAAAACAGTAATCATCGTGACTGTCAGTCCCCCCACAATTAGGGCGATGAAATCGAGGAATTGCAGTCGAGATTCAATATTTTGGCGCGGAATCACTAGAGCCACAGACCAATTAGCTTCTCGCAACGACAGATAGGCAATATACTTTTTAGTGCCGTCAATTTCCATCAACTGAATTCCCTGTTGTTTATTTACCATCTGCTGTGCGATCGCAGTTAAATTGCGATCTGGAATTTTCAGCAGGCTGGGTGCAGGTTTTTCTACCGTTGACATTAACGTTGAGTCAGGATGGACAATCGCTTCTCCTTGGGAATTCAGAGCAAATGCATAGCTGTTTTTGCCGTAGCGCAGCGAATTGACCACCTTAGCTATGTGATCGACCTTAACGTTGCCGTGAAAGACTCCAATCGGTGAATCATTAGTAGGAGAATTTGACCAGATTGGGGTGGCGATCGCAATTAAAGGAATGCCTGTGGAACGACTAATAAAGGGATCAGAAATGTTGCTTTTTCCGGCTAGTGCTTTTTGAAAGTAGTCTCGATCCTTAATATTCTTATTTGACCGACCAACCTTAGTATTAGAAAACAAACCATCCGGGCTAACTATTTGGAAAAAGAAAAATTCATTGATCCGCTCAACTTCTGACTTTAAATAGGGTTCTGCCACAGACCAGTCTAAGGAGCGTATAGTTGAAGTATGAGCAAGGGTTTGCACCTCCACTTTGCGAACATGCAACCACTCTTCAATTTCACCAACCCCTTTCTGTACCTCTAAAAAAGCTTTTCCTCTCAAGTCTTCTAGCGTTATTTTCCGAGCAGCCTGATAGCTAAAATAGGCAGAAATACTCACAATAAGAGTAGTGCCACCGAGAATAAATCTGATCAGCAAATTATGCGAGGAATGTATTTTGGTGTCAGATAGGCTGGAATTGGCTCTTATCAAAGGTTCTTTCCTTAAATAATTGGTTCCTTAAGCAAAAAAAAGGGCTATATTTAGATTGCCCAAAAAATTATTTATAATCGCAGCCTTGATTGTTACCCATAGCAAAATAATCAATAGACCTCTTGCATAAATCAAAAACATAAGAACCCCACCCCGCAAGCGAGGAGGGATATTAGGGACTTTTGCAACAGGTCTATTGAAAAAAAGGTAAACCTCTTATTAGAGGCATTGCTGGCTTTTATGCTTACCGTTTATTTTGTAAACTTTGAATGGTAGCGATCGCATGTTTCGCCACAATATCAATCTCCTCTTGGGTATTAAACCTGCCAATGCCAAACCTTATCGAGGCATAAGCTAACTGTTGGGGGTGTCCCAATGCTGTGAGAACATGGGAAGGTGCAGTATTTGTTGACGAGCAAGCAGAACCAGAAGATATGGCCATTACTGGCTGCAATCCTAGCAAAAGTGCGGCTCCATCCACTCCCTCAACACTAATATTCAAGTTTCCCGCCAATCGCTGTTGCGGATGTCCGTTGAGATGAATTCCTTCAACTTGCGAAAGCTGTTCCCACAATCTTTGTCTTAACTGGGTGAGACGTTGGGTTTCTGTCTCTTGTTCAGCCAAAGCGATTTCTACAGCTTTCCCAAAGCCGACAATTTGCGGTGTATACAATGTACCAGAACGCATTCCCCGTTCATGTCCACCACCGTGCTGCTGCGGAGCCAGTTGTACTCTGGGATCGCGTCTACGGACATACAGCGCTCCAATGCCTTTGGGGCCATATACTTTATGTGCTGTTAGCGACATCAAGTCAATTTTCATCGCTTGCACATCTAAGGGAATTTTACCAATAGCTTGGGCTGCATCGGTGTGGAATAAGATTTGGTGTTCATGGCACATTTCGCCAATTTCTGCCAAAGGCTGCAACACGCCAATTTCGTTATTTGCAGCCATCACTGATACCAAAATTGTCTCAGGACGGAAAGCTTTTTTTAACTCAGTTAAATCAATCAATCCATCTTTTTGGACAGGGAGAATAGTAATTTCAAAACCGAGACTTTTTAAATAATTACAAGGATCAATAACTGCACTATGTTCAGTGGCAACAGTAATAATATGCTGACCTTTTTTAAAATAAGCTTCGGCAACACCTTTAATAGCTAAATTATTTGCTTCTGTTGCACCACTCGTAAACACAATTTCTTCTGGTGTAGCGTTAATTGCTGCTGCTAAAATTTCTCGCGTTTGCCTCACAGCGGCTTCTGCTTCCCAACCATAAATATGACTAATACTTGCTGGGTTGCCAAATTTTTCTGTGAAGTAGGGAAGCATTGCTGCTAGTACCCGTTCATCTACGGCTGTAGTAGCGTGACAATCAAGATATATAGGACGAATAGACATAATTATTAACTCAAACTTTGACTCAAATTTTTTAATACGCTTAGAACTTGATACAGTTCACTTTCTCGTTTCAAAAGTGTGAATTGGTCAGAAATAGCATACTTTGGCTGATTCTCTTTGGTAAGTTTCAGGAAAATAAAATCACTACCATTTGTTACTAATCCAAAAGTAGGTTTATCTTGATTAGGATTAGCCAACATATAAACAAGTGCTTGAGGTATGGCTTCTAAAAGAGAAAAGCTAGACCTTTTAGATTCAATTACTAACAACCAGAATTGTTCTTGAATAACTAAAACATCAATTCTAACTCTAATGATTTCTCCTTCATCTTCCGCAGAAATTTCTATTGATTCCTCGCCTCTCATATAAAAAGGCTCATCATAAAATCCAGCTAAATTGAGTAAAGGAGATAAAACTACTAATTTAACTGTTTCTTCTGACAAAGGAGGACGCTTGACTAAACGGAGAAAATGAAGTTTTATTCTGTCTAAATCTTGCTTTTCTAAATCTGTAATTTCCGGTAATTTTTCAAACCATTCTGTGAAGAATACCTCATCTTCGGCTAGCTGTAGGCTAAATTTTTCCTCCAAATAGGCAAGCCCGACATTTTGTGCTTGGATAAATTGAACCATAATTTATTTCAAAAATGCAATATAACTATTATGACACTATTACACAAGATAGTTTTGAGAGTTTGTAGTAAGCACTTTAGTGCTTATACATAAGGACTTTAGTCCTTACTTATAACTTGCTTACCTATCAATTGAAATTTGACATACGACTAGATAAAAAGAGCAAAGATAATTAATTTAAAACTTGACCTATTTTTTTTAATATATTCAAAACTTTATATAATTCATTTTCACGTCTATATAAAGTGAATCTATCAGATAAAGCATACATTAGTTTATCTTGTTTTATCAACTTGATAAATTGGAAATCTTCTCCATTCATTACCAAGGAATATGTAGGACGATCAGGCTGAGGATTTGCCAGCATATAAGTTAGTGCTTGAGGAATCGCCTTGGCCAAGGAAAAACTAGACCTTTTAGATTCAATTATCAGTAACCATAGCTGATCTTGGAGAACTAAGACATCAATTTTACCTTTAATAATTTCTTTAGTATCTTCGGTAGTTACTTCATCATCAATGATAAAATCTTCACTAATTTCTACACTTTCTTCAGTAGCAATATAAAAAGGAGGACGATAAAAACCAGCTAAATCTAGCAATGGAGATAATACTACCAATTTTACTGCTTCTTCTAAAAGAGGAGCATTTTCAAGGACGTTGAGATAGTTATTTTTAACTCTGTCTAAATATTGCTTTTCTAATTCGGAAATTTCAGGGATATAGTCAAACCACTCTGTAAAAAATTGCTCATCTTCAGATTTATACAGAGCAAATTTTTTCTTTAAGTAGGCAAGAGTAACATTTTGGGCTTGGATGACTTGAATCATGTTTATTTCAGCGAAAAGCCTAATTCCTGACTTTAATTATCACGCTAACAGTTTCTAGCATCCAGCCGCGTTACGTGGCTGCTAATTCTCGTAATTTAGTTAAAACTGCTTGAGCATGACCTTTGGTTTTTACGTTAGGCCAAGTATAGACAATAATTTTATCAGGTGAAATTAGAAAGGTTGACCGAGCAACACCCATATATTCTTTGCCCATAAACTTCTTTAAGCGCCAAGCGCCGTAGGCTTCGATTAAAAGATGTTCTGGGTCACTTAAAAGGGTGATTGATAAGTTATGTTTGCTGATAAATTTACAATGGGACTTACCCAAATCTGGACTTACGCCTAAGATTTTTGCTCCCAGTGCGCTGAAGTCTTGATACAACTCGGTGAAATCTTTCGCTTCGGTGGTACAGCCTGGTGTGTCATCTTTGGGGTAGAAGTAGAGGACAATCCACTGACTGCTGAGGTCGTCGAGAGTGACTGAATTGCCATTTTGGTCAGGGGTGGAGAAATTTGGCGCTGGTTGTCCAACTTGGGGAATGTTGCTCATGATGGGGGTGTGAGGGATTGCTTAAGCGTAGCTAGTCGTAGACATCGCTTTAGAATTGTACATATATTAAGCAAGTAATATGATTTACTCGTGTGATGAATTTATCGGCAGTGTTCACATTGGCGTCAATAGGGCTGTGTTCTTAGTTTGAAGCTATTGTATTCGCCACACTTTGATTGTAGAGTCCCGACTACCGCTAACTAGGGTTTGTCCGTCTGGGCTAAATACCAAAGATGTAACAGCATCTGAATGCCCAGTGAGAGTATAAATTTCTTCACCAGTGCTTAAACTCCAAAGTTTAATCTTTTCGTCAGTACTGCCACTAACCAAAGTCTGCCCATCTGGACTTATTGCCACAGAATTGACAGCACCTAAATGCCCAGTAAGAGTAAAATTTTCTTTCTTTGAGTTCATATTCCATACCTTAATAGTTTTGTCATAGCTGCCACTAACCACAGTATTTCCATCTGGACTGATTGCTACAGAATAGACACTAGCTAAATGCCCAGTGAGAGTACAAATTGACCATATCTTGATACTTTTGTCTTCACTACCGCTAACAAGGGTTTTGCCATCTGGACTAATTGCTATAGTAAACACTGGCCCTGAATGTATGCTAAGAGTGCGAACTAGCTCTCTATTATCTAGATTCCATACTTTAATATCACTACTGCCACTGAACAAGGTTTGCCCATCTGGACTGATAATTAGAGCAAAAACCTGGTACGAATGCCCAGCAAAAGTGTGAATTTCTTTGCCTGTAGTTATATTCCATACTTGTATTACTCCATTGATCTTACCACTGACTAAAGAATGTCCATCTGGACTAATTGCCAGAGACTTAACTGTGTCTGTATCTGGAGTAATAGTAAAAATTTCCTCTCCATTCTTAAGATTCCACACTTTAATTGTCTTGTCATTACTGGCACTAATTAAAGTCTGCCCATCTGGGCTAATGACTATTGAGTTAATCGAGTCAGAGTGCCCAGAGTACCAATTTCCAAGAGTGTACTCTAGAGAAATTATTGGATTAGCGACTGTAGATATTCGGGTATACGACTTCGACTGATATAATTTGGGAGGATATAAACTCTCAAAAATTTCTGCTAATTTTTGTAAAATTACCTGGGTATCGACTGGGCGCTCCTTTGGTGGACGTGCCATCAGTTTATCTATCAAATCTGCTAGCGAGTCAGAAATTTTAGGGGCTTTATGTCGCCAATTCTCTAACTCATCTGTGTATATATCATGGTTATATAGGACTAATATTTGATTTCTGAAAAAGCTCCGTACATTTGAAGAGTCGCAAAATCAAAGGTAGTGTGCCGGATAAACCACTCAAACATCCATTTGAGATGTGAGAACGAAGGAATCAAGGCACAGAAACGCCGCACCCAGGTTTTAGCTTGTAACCAAATATCCTCAATTGGATTTTGTGACGGGCAATTAGGAGCAAAGCGGACGCAGTGAATTTTCCACTCCTCTTGAGACAAATCTTGGTTTACCTCGCCTAAAAAGTTTTGAACCAGATGTGAACGATGGTAAGAAGCACCATCCCAAAAAAGAAGTAATCTTTGATTGGGGGACTGATCTAATAAATAACGTAGATAATCAATTGTATTTTCTGAGTTACCTGCGTTATACGCTTTTAGTAGTAAGCTTCCCTCCAGATAGTCAACTGCCCCGTAGTATGTCTGTTTGTCTCGTATATTAACAACTCTCACTGCTATTTCTTGGTCAGTTTTTCCCCAGACATACCCACTTAAATCTCCCCACATTAAATGACACTCATCAAGCAGCAATACTCTCAACTTTCCTTCTTCAATTTCCTGCCGATGCCTTGCCAATAGTGTTTCAATCTCTTTTTTTTTTGCAGCAACAGCGTCCTCGTCAGCTTTTGGATTTAAAGAAGTAGTTTTCTTCCAACTAATTCCTGCCGCATCAAATAAGTCATAATAGCTCCGCTTTGACTCATAAGTTACATCATATTCAAAAGCCAATTTATATTCGAGTTCACCAAGTTCCCAACATTCTTTTGTTTGCAACCAACTTAAAACTTCTTCTCGTTGTTGAGCAGTTAAGTAACTTTTTTTTTCCCTTGTGGTTCAGGCGCAGTCCCGAAATTCCATCTTCCTCATAAGCTTGCTTCCAGCTTGTTATCGAACCCAGTGACACATCTAAAATTGTTTGAATTTCCTCATACTTGTAGCCTTGATAAACCAATTTGACTGCCAACGCTTTCCTCACCTCACGCGCATCTGGGCGATCATCTATAAATTCTTGTAGTTCTGCGATCGCGGCTTGTAGATGCTGGTTTATCATTGTTAGCTATTAGACAAATATTCTGTCCGTATTATCTCGTAGTTTTTTTCAGAAATCAAATATGATTCCTATATTGATCGCACAGGTCAAAAGGATGTATTCCTGTTATAAGATGGACAAAAGTACGACCCAAGGCAAAGAAATCTGACTGCTGAGTGGCATTTCCAGTAGCTTGCTCTAAAGGCGAGTAACCATCACTAACTGCTCTCGTGATCTGTCCAGCCAATTTTTTTTGTTCGTATGTTTTACTAATTCCTCTTGCAATACCAAAGTCGATTAACACCAATTGCCCATTCGGTTGAAGCATGATGTTAGACGGTTTAATGTCTCGATGAATCAACTGCTGTTGATGTACTTCATGCAATGTGTTTGCCAGTTGGTTTAACCAATCAACTGCCAGCTTTTCACTAATGGGGCGATTGCCTCTTTTTTGTAGCCACTCATGTAAATTTTCTCCTTCAATTTTTTCCATTACTAAACAATGCACTGGCTGTTGAATATTTATAGGAAAAAATTTGAAATATTCTTCCCCTTGTGGAATACCTGGATGATTAAGCTTACTTAAAACTTCAGCTTCTCGCTGGAATTGTTCTACAGCCTTAACATCATTTTTCTTCTCTTCCTTAAGAACTTTTAAAACTTTGGGTATATCGCTGCGATCTCTAACTTCATAAATGTCACCGTAGCCACCTTTATCGCTCAGTAAACGAGTTACCCGATAGCGTCCTTCTAGTAACAATTCAGAGCCACAGGTTTGACAACGAAGTAGATTATCAGGATTGTCAGTATTTTGGCAGTTAGGATTGATGCACAAGCTCATCGTCTCGAAAAGTGACAGATTTATCTGATATCTTAGCTTTACTTACTGATAAGCTGAAGAAAATCGGCATCAATGCGATGCCTGGGGCGGGCTATGCCTACGCACTGATTCATCTTTGCTTACCATGAAAAAAGTTCTCTCATAAGGTTGAGAGCGATCGCTTGTATTTATTCGCGATAATAGTGACTTAGCCTACAAGTGTTTTTGTTTATCTATTTTCACCCTTCAAAGTTCACATGACTAAAGATATGCAACGCAAATTTACCAACCGCGATGAGTTGGTAGCCTACCTGCGCGAACAATTCCCAGGTGCCGCACAACGCGATGACCACATCAGCGAAACTTTGGGGGGACGCAAAGCGGCACAAACAGCACTGCAAAAAATCGACCCAGTTCGCTACGCCCAAACACGTAATTTTTTCACAGGTGCAGTCACGCATCTTTCGCCTTACATCCGCTATGGCGTTTTAAGTTTGCGAGAAATTCGAGATTATGTCCTTGACCAGGTGCAGCAACAAGATGATGCTACGAAACTAATTAACGAGTTAGGCTGGCGCGATTACTGGCAAAGGTTGTATATGAAGTTGGGGGATGAAATCTGGAAAGACCAGGAAGAGTACAAAACTGGTTATTCTGTGAGTGAATATGCACCCGAATTACCGCAGGATATCAAAGAAGGAAGTACCAGCAGAGTTTGCATCGACAGCTTTAGTCGTGATTTGAAAGAAACAGGCTATCTACATAACCACGGCCGAATGTGGCTAGCGGCTTATGTTGTCCATTGGCGGCGTATTCGTTGGCAAGCAGGAGCCAAATGGTTTCTTGAACACCTTTTAGATGGTGATCCTGCTAGTAATAATATGTCATGGCAGTGGGTTGCTAGCACTTTTAGTCATAAACCGTATTTTTTTAATCGTGAAAACTTAGAACGCTACACCAAAAGCGTTTATTGCCAGAAATGTCCCCTTTACGGTCATTGTGATTTTGAAGGCAGTTATGAAGAATTAGAACAGCGACTTTTTCCCAAAGGGGAATTTAGCAAACAAGCTAATAGCCAAAGTTGGCAGCGTGGAAAAAAAGGTAAAAAATGAATAAACCAATTGTTTGGGTACATGGAGATTGTCTCAGTCCAAATAATCCTGCATTACAAAAATACCCCGATGCCCCAGCTATCTGGGTTTGGGATGAGATTTTGATAGAGGAATGGCAACTGAGTCTCAAACGCATCGCTTTTATCTACGAATGTTTGCTAGAGTTACCCGTTGTTATCCGTCGTGGCAATGTGGCACAAGAAATTTTAGCTTTTGCTCAAGAACATAATGCCAATTTAGTTGTTACAGCCGATAGTCCTAGTCCCCGGTTTAATGATATCTGCAATCAAATAGAGCGTTCTATAACAGTGGAAGTGGTAGAGGTAGAACCATTTTTTGACTATGACGGCTATATTGACTTGAAACGCTTCTCGCGCTATTGGAAAGTGGCTCAAAATTATGTTTATCAAAAGCCTTCGCCCTAAATTCCTTTTATAAATTGGGCTACGGTTCTAATTACCCCCCTTAATCCCCCCTTGCAAAGGGGGGAAATAGAAAATCCAGTTCCCTCCCCTTTGCAAGGGGAGGGTTAGGGTGGGGTAAATAATCAGCTATTTCAGACTTGTGTGTACACCGTAGCTCGATTTGGGAGAAGGGGTTGGGGAATGAGGACAGTTAATTTTACTTAAAAGATTTTGATTGATTTTTTAAGTAAGGTTAACTCATAAGTTAATTACAACAATTGCTGCAATAATTTAAACGTTTCTTATATATGAAGAAGCAATTGTTGCAGAGTATTAAGCATTTGCAGCAACTGGTTATATATTTCTTGGAAATACTTAAACGTTTCTTATATATGAATAAGCAATTGTTGCAAAGTATTAAGCATTTGCAGCAACTGCTTATACATTTCTTGGAAATACTTAAACGTTTCTTATACATGAAGGAGCAATTGTTGCAAACGCTTGATTTTTGGCAACTAGTCTTGAAGGTTAACTGAGTTACGAGTGCTGAGTTGCAAGTGAGATTTCTCACTCAGCAGTCTTCAATCTATTGAGGTTTGTAAATAATTTGTATTTCTGGAAGGAATATTCCTTTAGACTGAACTTCAACTGGAAAAATGTGGGAATGAACACAAATGCATTCGTTAAATATATTTTGTCACGAATCTGTAGTTGCTGTTTCCTTTGTCGCTTGCATTATTGGACTGGTGTTACTTTGGGATAGTAAGCAAAAAACAAATGAGATGGAAGAAACAGAGCGGATTCTGTTTAGAATGAGCTTTAGTTACTGGCTAGTTTACTGCGTAGCTTTTGGCATAGAGAAAATGGTTTTACCCGATTGGGAATCTGTGCTGATGACTTTGAAAATAACTACGGCTCTGTCATATTTCTTAACTTTTTCTTGCATCCTTAGTCTGCCGCTACACAAATTTGCAGTACATCGGGTTGAAGAATAGTTGTTGGGGATTGGGTATGGGGAATGGTTAAGATTTCATGGCGATCGCTAATGACGTTTCTAGTTCATCTTGGGGTAAGGTTGTTAAAATAAACACTTCTTGTACCGTTTTCCCCTGCCGAGCGATGACTTTATAGCCTCCGCGAATGGGTACTGAGACGCGCAGCTGCATTTTTGGACAATGACCTTTTGACCGCCCAATCACTCCCGGTGTCACGGTTTGGATACCATCGTGCTGACAAAGACGTTCTAAAATAGGGATAAGACCAGAAAGGTGTGTCGAATGATTCCAAACCAGTCTGGCAGCTTTTGCTTTTTGCGAAGCCGTTCCGAGAGGATCTACTGGGGTTTTGCCCATGATAATTAAGCTGCTTCTAGAGGTGCCATTGTCAAACCTGCTCGGCGCAGCTGCTGATGATAGAGTTCCGCAGGTTCTTGGGGCCCGACCCAGACGATCGCTTGACCTTCATAGTGTACCTGATTAGTCAGATCCCACGCGCGATCGCCAGTCATCCCCGGAATATATTTCATCAAACATTCAGCCACATGTGGGAATGTATTAAAATCATCGTTTAATACAATCACTTTGTAATTCGGATAAGTCTTACGGATAACTTGATTAGACCGTTCAGGAGCTACAGTTGGTGCTGTGGCCATCCCGTAAACATCTGCTGAAAGTATCATAACCATACAACAATTGGTCAAGAGGATTTTACAAAACTACACTATAAGTAATTAGTTTAGTTTATTGTCTGGGAAGTGGGGAGTGGAGAGTGGAGAATGGGGAATGGGGAATGGGGAATGGGGAATGGGGAAAAGAATTAATAACCAATGCCCAATGCCCAATGCCCAATGCCCAATGCCCAATGCCCCATGCCCCATGCCCAATGCCCTATTTCCAATTATCCCAGTTTTGGTTAAAAATAGATGTATCTGGGAAAGCGGTAGGGTTGCCATTTTTTTGTAAAAGCTGTTTGAGTGCTTCTAGCTGTGGCTCTTGTTTGGGTAAGTCATCAACTAATTGGTAAGGTGCGATCGCATTTTTGATGGCAAAACTAGCGACAGTTCCCGCAGCTGCGCCAGCCGACCATTCAAAGGAATGTACCCGATAGGCAGCAGCGGCAATATGACTAGTACCAATACTTTTGCCACCTACCAGCAAATTGTCGATTTTCTGGGGAATCATCGCCCTGAGAGCAATTTGGAAAGGATAAGCTTGACCAGCGCCGCGTCTTTCGCCTGGACGTTCTATGTTACCAGGGGCTTCTGGGGGACTATTCACCATGCAAGGATGGAAATCTATCGCGTAGTGACCAATACCCACAGAATCGGGGAAGATGGTAGAACGAGTCCGTCGCATTGCCTTGTCTGGTGTAACTTGACCGTCAATTACTGATACTGCTTCCAAACCTGCAACTGCTGCTCGTAGCCGACGATACATATCTGCTGGCAGAGTCTTTGAATAATACTCATCATTATAATCTCGACGAGAAATATCAATTTCCCAGATAGCAAAGCCTTCTGGTTGTCCCCAACTAGGGCGGCCAATGATGCGGCGTCCTTCTCGCATATAGGGATATTTCGATAAGCCATGTGCTGTCCCCATTGGCGAATTTAAACCCGAAACAAAGCGGTTATTAGTTCGCTGCTGCTTTACACCCTCCCCTAATTGGGAATCTGTAGTTCCAGCTACCAACCAGTAATAGAAAGATAGGGCATTTTCCTCACCTCTGCGGAGGGTTTCTGTCCGCAGTCCTCCCATCCACCCCCCTGGCTGTAATTGCCCAGTACCTTGTAGCTGTTGGCGAGTGTAAATTAGGTTATCCTTGGCTGTTCCGGGGCGGTAGTCGTTACCCCAAGTCCAGTTTTGCATGGAAATATCCCCTGGTGTAGCCGCAGTAAAACTTACACCGCCGAATTTTGCTGGTTGACCTTTGCTTGGACTCCAAATGCGACGATAGGTAAAAACTAAATCAAAGTTAGCCAGTCGTGCTAATTCATAGCTGAAATATGGCGCATATTGTAAATAAAATGGGGGCATTGTCTGCGGTTGCGCTTCCTTGGTTGCCTCCATTGCAAAGGTGTAGGTAAACCCTTGAGTGCAATAGGGGTCATTATTGGCGCTGGATGAAGAAGGTTCTAGGTAGGAACGGGCATCAATGCCTAATCGATAGGGAACATCAGCAAGGGCGATAATTTCCCCGG
Source organism: Nostoc edaphicum CCNP1411 (assembly GCF_014023275.1). Taxonomy (NCBI): domain Bacteria; kingdom Bacillati; phylum Cyanobacteriota; class Cyanophyceae; order Nostocales; family Nostocaceae; genus Nostoc; species Nostoc edaphicum. The sequence goes on along the minus strand of NZ_CP054698.1, from coordinate 941,106 downwards.
TTTCGCTAGCGTCTACAACGTACCATTTTGGAGCATTCTCTTTTGCCGCTTTGGGGATGAAACGGACAATAGTTTTAGTAAACCGAGATGAGTTTTCGTAGCGATAGGCATCTTCAATGCTTTGAGATAACGTCAAAGTATTGAGAGGTGGTGCGCCTTTTGGTGGTTGATGTTGGATTGCGATCGCACCATTAATTATTTTGCCATCAGCAGCGATTTCTAAATCTTTAATTACCGTGTTGGGAAACCATTGCAACTTCCCTTTGCCTTTCTTTTCGGCATCTTTGAGCATCTGGGTCAAAATGGTGTGAGCATCACGGGGAAGAAAACACGAGTCACTTACCCAACAGTCACCTGGATTAAGTTCACCGTATTTACGCTGAATGCGGTTTCGCAATTCCAGATAACCGCGAGAATAGAATTGTTGAGAACGTTGGGTTGGTCGTTCATCTAATGCAGATGTCCCTTGAGCAGAAATTTGTCCCCCCAGCCAATCAGTAATTTCTGTAAGGCAAACTGTTCGCCCTGCTAGCAAACCCTCGTAAGCTGTGGCTACACCAGAAAGTCCACCACCCACAACTAAGATTTCGCAATTTACACTTTTATCTGGGGTTCTCGGTGGTGTGGCGATCGCAGAATCAAATGCAACTAAACTAGATATTAAATTGAGACTGATCAGCGATGTCAAGCTAAAAGCTACTTCGTGTCTACGTATCATATTAAAAAAAACACTCCAAATCCTGTGTCACCTTGTAGAAGGTAGCATTCAGCAAATGTTCATTACAAGCTGATTGAATTGGGTATGGGGCATTGGGCATTGGGCATTGAAAAGAGGCAGAGGGGAAAACTCTTCTCCCTTCTGACTTTTCACGTCATGTGGAAAAGCCCATGAAAGACCTAACCCCCTAGCCCCCTTCCCGACACGGGAAGGGGGAAAATTCAAAGTCTCTCTCCTTGTAGGAGAGAGATTTAGAGAGAGGTTTTCCAGATGACGTGAAAAGTCAGTTCTCCCTGCTCCCTGCTCCCTACTCCCTACTCCCTCATCTCCCTCACATCTACATCAGCTCCATCTCTTGTAACCCCTGGCGTAGTCTCTTCGCTTCTTCGGGATTATATCTTTCATGAAGGGCGATCGCTTTTCTAAAAGCTGTTAAACTATCTTGATGATTACCAACTTTGAGCAACACTACGCCTAAATTTTGATAAGCTTCGGCATAGTTGGGATTTAACCCGATGGCATTTTTATAATATGCGATCGCTTCTATAAATAAACCCAAAGCCTTAAATGTCATCGCCAAATTATAATGTCCAACAACAAAAGTAGGGTCAATTTTCAAAGTTGTGGCGTAAGCTGTTTTTGCACCGTTGAAATCTCCTGCTGCTTTGAGTAAGTTGCCCAAGTTGTTGTATGCTCCCAATTTGAGCATGGGATAAATTGGCAATTTGATGGCAGCTTGATAGTGAGAAATAGCTTGTGGGAATTTTTTCAACCGATTGTAGGCAATACCTAAATGATAGTGGAGTTCATATAAAATATCGTAGTTGTCTTCAACAAGGGTGATTCCTCGTCTCAGTAATTCCATACCTTGGGTAATTTTCCCAGTTTGTACATACAAGGCCCCTAATTTACTGCAAACATAAGGGTCATCAGGATGAGTTGCGAGAAACCCTTCCATCGCCGTAGCAGCTTTAGCATATTTGTTATTTTGAGCGATCGCACTTTTTTGATATCCTACGTGTAAAAGTGCTACCCCTGGTAAATAACCTACTTGCCAATGGGGTTCTTTGGTTAAGATTGCTGCCACACTATCATCCACCAAGGCATGATAAGGACGGTCAAAACGAATATCTGGATGATTGCGGAATAGCCTGGAAACCAGAGAATAGGGAGATTGTTCTGCACCAACTTCATGGCGGACGAGGTTGATTAGCAGGTATTCATCTCTAGCGATCGCCTCTCGTAACTGCGGTACAATGGCTGGATTCAGAGTTTCATCAGCATCTAATACCAGAATCCAATCACCAGTGACATATTTTAGGGCTGCATTGCGAGCAGCACTAAAGTCATTACACCATTTAAAATGATGGACTTTTGCACCGAGTTGTTGGGCAATATTGGGAGTGCGATCGATTGAGCCTGTATCCAAGACTACCATTTCATCTACTACTTTTCTGACACTGCTCAGACATTTAGGCAGTGTTGATGCTTCATTTTTCACAATCATGCACAGACTGAGTTTCATATTGCCAATAAATTCTCGGTTCAGATTTTTTGCTTGTTGTAGTGACCAACTTTTATTTTGTGCCGATATGGCGAGAGGCTGCGCTATGCACTAAATCGTCTCACACCTCTTGCCAAAATGGGGAAAAGACCTTGCGTGCTGGCTCCCCAATACACTGCCTTCCCTACATCAAGCTGTAAAGTGTAATTTTGATCTGTGTCACACTATTGACAGATAATCTACACACCTTATTAATGATATTGAAATAAATTAATTTCTCGTAGTTAATTTTTTGTTACAAAAACCAGAGCTAGGACTTACTCTACTAGTATTTAAAATAAATAGTCATATATATTAGGACTTACGCACTGTACAACTTAATCATCGTATGAATATACGAGAATGGGTCGTTTCAGCCTTTTATTAATCGTTCTTCGATGGTCAGATGTAGGGGTAAAGCACATTGCTCATGCGTGTCAACTTAAGCCAAAAATAGCGTACTGATTAGGTGTTGTTCACCCGCCAGGGAATATAATTCCCTGACTAATTGCTCAAGTCTACTGAAGTAGACTGAAAATTTTTGCGCTATGAAGTCCTCTTCAGAGGACTTTAGCTATGAGACAGGGATTTACAATCCCTGGCGGACATGAAGTTTCGCGTTAAGTTGACACCAATGAGCAATGTGCTTTACCCCTACGACAGACGTGCTTTTTCAAAGAATTCATATTTGGTATTTTCTGTCAATGCGTAAATCATATATGTAATGAAAAATTCATTTGCAAAAACACCAGCATTATTCCGCCAAAGACTCAAAAGATACTTGCGATCGCTTAAACATTGGTTTTTAGATACACCAGAAAGGGCACTATTAGAAGCTCAACAGGCAGCTCAGAGAATTAAAAACATCGAGATCGAACATTTTGATAACAAAAAAATATCTTCAGAGTCAGTAAAGTATACTGAGAATGTCATGTCATATTGGCAAGTATACCTCGATAAAAATTTAACTATTATCAAGATCAGACTTGCAGAATTCCAGATGAGTCGGGGGATTATCAATATTTCTAACTCTGTTTTGTTAGAAACACTAAAGGACATTGATGAAGTTGTCGAAAAGTACGCAATCAAGGATGAAATAATTAGTAACAGCGCATTAACACCAACTTCTCAATCCCCACAACTTAACCATCTCGAAATTAACAAACAGCCAGACTTATCTAATACAAGTGATGTTAAAGCAACGCCTCAATCTGAAAATACTAGAGTGTTTCAGAGGTCTATAAGCAAAGCATTTAATAGAGTTAAGTCAGATTTTGCACCGCGCTCAGAAGAAGAATTTATCAGGAATTATAGAGTTTCTAGAAACAGAACAATAATTGCCTTGAGATTTTTGATAACTCTTATTATTGTACCGCTTTTAACTCAATATTTATCTAAGCAATTTTTAGTAACTCCAATATTAGAAAAAATTAGAGGAGATAATACAACTCAAATTTTCATCAATTCTGACATGGAAAAAAAAGCTCTCCATGATTTACATATTTTTCAAGAAGAACTTAGATTTGAATATTTGCTTAATCAAGCTCCACCACTTTATTCAGAGATAATACAAGAAAAAATTAAAAATAAAGCAGTTGGAATATCTGAAGAATTCCGCAGGAAAAGTAATAGTAGTATTAGTAATGTTTTTGCTGATTTAATATCATTATTTTCTTTTGGTATAGTTGTCGCTCTGAGCAAAAGAGAAATTGTGATGTTCAAATCTTTTCTGGATACCATTGTCTATGGTCTTAGCGATAGCGCTAAGGCTTTTTTGATTATTCTAGTTACAGATATATTTGTAGGATTTCACTCACCAGAGGGGTGGGAAGTCTTGCTTGCAGGATTCTCAGAACATTTAGGTCTGCCAACCAGTAGAAATGTAATATTTTTCTTTATTGCTACATTTCCCGTGATTTTAAACACTATTTTTAAATACTGGATATTCCGCTATTTGAGTCGTTTATCTCCGTCAGCATTAGCTACGTTAAAAGAGATGGACGAATAATTTGTAATTATCCCAGTCATAAATTCGCTTACTTTGAGCAAAGAATGGGTCTTTTACCATAAATAAATTAAACCTCGTCTACCTTGAGAACCGTAGTTTTGTAGGTTGGGTGCAGCGATAGCGTAACCCAACATAAAATTTGGTGGTCATGTTGGGTTGCGTTTCACTCCACCCAACCTACATAAATATATCTTTTAAAAAACTCTAGGTTTCAACATAGATGAGGTTTAATTACGAATTACGAATTACGAATTATTTCGACTCATTTGCATTCTGATTCGCTAGGCTATGTATATATATCCTGGTTATTCCCAAGCGTGCTATGGATTTTGAAAGCAAAGCTAATGCTCCAACTCCTAAAGACAATATAGAGTTTGCTCAACCAACTACTACCCGTAAACCACTAGAATTGCTGCGAGATACAGAGGCTTTGCTACGTCGCCCAACTGTAGCAACACTGTCACCAATTTTGCCACCAAAACTTAGCAATAGATTCCAAGCAACCTCATCTTGGGCAGATGACTCTTTTAAGGAACTGGCAGAAATTGACCTAGACACTATTAGTGATTTTGAACTGCGTCCGGCACGAATTCTTATCGGCTTGAGCTTTGTTGGTTTTGGGGCGCTGATGATATTGGTGCTGCTGCTGTATTTAAACACGTTGCATCCACAACTCAATACAGTTGAACAGATTCGGCAATATTGGTATCAATATGTTTGGTTTGTTAGTTTGGGTGTTACGGGGATGTTTCTCTTGGGCCGTGAAGCAATGCGTCCTATGCCAAAGCGACGCAAGTAACTAGTACCGCAAGGCGGAATTAAAAATTAAAAATTAAAAATGAAGACAAAACCCCACTTCCATTCCTCTCCCCGAAAGGTCGAGAGGCTTTGAAACCCCCATTCCCTTGTAGGGAAGGGGGGCTAGGGGGGTTAGGTTTCCGAGACTTAGATGTTACCAAAAATACTTTTCAAACATCCTCTTAGGCTTCAATTCGCGCTGCCCTTCAAAGGCTAGGACTTAAACCCCCAAAGTTCGTTAAACCCACAGAATTGCTTAAAAGTGATGAATTTTGAATCAAAATTATTATTTAATTAATAAATTATAACTTTCAGTAATTAATACTTCAAAATGTGATTGTGTATTAAGTAGCCGTTAGGAGATTTTATACATGAATCATGATGCTTTCATTGTTCCGCCAGGTTCAAAGATTTCTCTGAGAAAAAACTATGACCCAGCTTACAAGACTGATTTTCATGAAAAAACTGATGCTGCAATTAAATTACAGGCAGATATTGAACGACTAGCAAATTACCAAAATATTCTCTATGCTCAAAACACCTATGCTTTGTTGATTATTTTTCAAGCAATGGATGCTGCTGGCAAAGATAGCACTATTAAACATGTGACTTCTGGTGTTAACCCGCAAGGATTTCAGGTGTTTAGTTTTAAGGGGCCGAGTTCAGAAGAATTAGATCATGACTATCTGTGGCGATCAATGAAAGCTTTGCCAGAAAGAGGCCGAATTGGGATATTCAACCGTTCATACTATGAAGAAGTGCTAGTGGTTCGTGTCCATCCAGAAATGCTTAAAAAACAACAACTTCCCCATTTTTCTGAGGGAAAGAAAATATGGAAGCAGCGTTTTGAAGAAATCAATAATTTTGAAAAATATTTGGTAAACAATGGTGTAATCATCCTGAAGTTTTTTCTGAATGTATCGAAAGCAGAACAGAAAAAACGCTTTTTAGAACGGATTGAATCTCCTGAAAAACATTGGAAGTTTTCAGATAACGATGTCCGAGAACGAGCTTTTTGGGATGATTATATGAATGCTTATGAAGAAGTTTTTAACTACACTAGTACTAAATGGGCCCCTTGGTATATTATTCCTGCCGATCGCAAATGGTTTACCCGCCTGACCGTTGCTAATATTATCTGTACAAAATTAGAAGAACTAAATCTGCAATACCCGACAGTTAGTGAGGAACATAGGCAGCAACTTTTACAGGCTAAACAGATTCTAGAGCAGGAAGATGAGCCTATAAACTTGATAGGTAAAGGCAAAAATATCTTAAAGTAGTTCAGATATACTGTACAATTTATTTGAACAAGGATAAAAATTGTAACTAAATTAATCCTGTTTGTAACTAAAAAAGTTTAGCAGATAGTCATCGCCGCAAAATCGTGATTCAAATGGCAGAAAATGCCAAAAATCATCTACCTCACTTTAATAATGCTGCTTTTGATATTGTAGCGATCGCAGCTTCCGCAGGTGGTCTGACTGCTCTAGTTAAAGTGTTATCAACTCTACCCGCAAAATTTCCAGGCGCGATCGCCATTGTGCAACACCTCGGCCCTCAATATCGCTCGTTCTTGGCAGAAATTCTGAGTCGGCGCACGGCTCTTACCGTCAAACAGGCACAAGAAGGAGATTGTCTTACCCCAGGAACGGCTTATGTTGCCCCACCTAATCGTCATTTGTTGGTTAACGGTGATGGTACTCTTTCCTTATCACAGTCGGAATTAGTACATTTTTTACGTCCTTCGGCTGACCTATTATTTGAATCAGTTGCAGCCACTTACAAAGATAGAGCGATCGCCATTGTGCTAACTGGAACGGGTAGCGATGGCGCAATCGGAGTAGAAGCGATTAAAAAAATGGGTGGCACTGTTATTGTCCAAGACGTAAAAACCGCCGAATTTTCGGGGATGCCCTCAGCCGCAATTCAAACTGGCAACGTAGATTTTATTCTCCCCCTTGATGAAATCTCCAACACCCTGATGACTTTGGTCATGGGAGAATGTAAGTAGGCAGAGGCGCAGGGGACAGGGGACAGGGGGCTGAAGAGATATGTAAATGCAATCTTTGTGTCACCACGGTTTAATGAGTCTTTGATACGCATTAATGAGGCTCCAAACTCCTTTAATCAGTCTTTGATACTCATTAATGAAGCTCAAAACTCCACTCCCCCTTCTCCCTGTCCCCTGCCCCCTTCTCCCTTTTCCCCTATGACTTCCGCAGAAAGAGATCCTAAATTTGAAAATCTCCTGATTTATCTCAGACAAAGTCGGGGATTTGATTTTACAGGTTATAAACGCTCGACTTTGATCCGTCGGGTATGCAAGCGAATGCAGTCATTAACCGTAGAAAACTTTGAAGAATATCAAGACTATCTAGAAGTTTATCCAGATGAATTCAATTCTCTTTTCAACACTATTCTAATAAACGTCACTGCTTTTTTTCGAGATTCATCAGCTTGGGAATACATAGCAGAGCAAATATTGCCTAAACTGATTAAAAATAAAAAAACTTCTGACCAAATCCGCATCTGGAGCGCTGGTTGTGCTTCTGGGGAAGAAGCTTATACCTTGGCAATATTGATGGCTGAAATATTGGGAGCAGAGGAATTTCGCCAACGAGTGAAAATCTACGCCACAGATGTAGATGAAGATGCTCTCAACCAGGCTAGGCAAGCTGTATATTCAGCAAAAGATGTCCAAACGATACCAGATGAACTGCGGCAAAAATACTTTGAGATTGTCGGGAACCGCTATGTCTTCCGTCAAGACTTGCGCCGCTCAGTGATTTTTGGTCGCCATGATCTGCTTCAGGATGCCCCTATTTCTCGCTTAGATTTACTGGTTAGCCGTAATACATTAATGTATTTTAATTCTGAGACTCAAGGGCGAATTTTGGCCCGGTTTCATTTTGCACTAAATGATAATGGCTATCTGTTTTTGGGTAAAGCAGAGATGCTGCTGATGCATTCTGCTTTATTTACCCCACTAGACTTGAAAAACCGGATATTTACTAAGGTATCAACGGTGAATCTACGCGATCGCCTCCTTGTCATGGCAAATTCAGTAGATGAAGAATCTAGCAGCCGTTTGTCTCGAAACCTCCGGCTGCGAGAGATGGGTTTTGACACAGCACCAATCGCCCAAGTCATCATTGATATCAATGGGACTCTAGTAATGGTGAACGAGCAGGCGCGGGTTTTGTTCGCCCTTTCCCCCAAAGATTTAACTCGTCCCTTCCAGGATCTAGAACTTTCCTATCGGCCAGTTGAATTGCGATCGCTAATTGAACGGGCTTATAATGAACGCCGCCCTGTCAGCCTGACAAATGTAGAGCGCTATTTGTCAAACACAGAAACCCAATATCTGGATGTGCGAATTACGCCTTTGCAAGAAACAGACAACAGTTTTTTAGGAGTCAGCATCTCTTTTCATGATGTCACACGTTATATTAAACTCCAAGATGCCCTGCAACGTTCGCAACAAGAATTAGAAACTACCAACGAAGAACTCCAATCCACCAATGAAGAATTAGAAACTACCAACGAAGAACTCCAATCCACCAATGAAGAATTAGAAACTACCAACGAGGAACTGCAATCTACCAATGAAGAATTGGAGACAATGAATGAAGAACTCCAATCTACTAATGAAGAATTACAGACAATTAATAATGAACTGAGCGAACGCACCACAGAACTCAATCGCACAAACATTTTCCTTGTCTCTATTCTCAGAAGTCTCCAAACGGGAATAGTCGTAATTGACAACAGCTTTAACATCTCTATTTGGAATTACATGGTAGAAGATTTATGGGGCTTACGGACTGATGAAGTTTTCGGAAAGTCTATCTTCAGCTTGGATATTGGGCTACCTGTCGAGCAGTTGCGATCGCCCATCCGCGACTCCTTATCCGGGAAAAAGCAGTTTCAAGAAATGATCCTCGATGCTACCAATCGCCGGGGTAGACAAATCAAATGTTATCTGGCAATCACTCCACTACTTGGCATGGAAATGCAAGGAGCAGTTTTGATGATGGCAGATGTAGAAAGGGTCAGCAGTATGATTTCTATTCAAGAAATGGAGGAACGGCGACAGCAGGATTAATTCTTATATAGGACTCATATCAATACGATTCGGTTAAGGCTTTTTGATGAAAATTTTAGATCACAAAGATTCGATAATTTATCACAAAGACGCGATAAATCGCCGTCTCTACAAAAGACCGATTATTGTAGAGACGGCGATTCATCGCGTCTTTTGCATTAACCGAACCGTATTGGGACTATTATCCATTACCTTAACTTACTACTGCTTCAGCTTTTTCCTCAGCTTTCTCATTCACTAGCACATAAGGCTTTTCTACACCTTGTGCTAAATACTCAGCTAGCTGACTTTCAATTTGATCACGGACAATTTGGCGATACTCTAGAAAATGCTCGTTGTGGGCACAAGCAGCGAGGTAATGCTCAAAAACTCCAGGATTCCGCTTGAGAATGCTGAACAAATGATGCCAGAATTTCCAGCGGGTTTCCCGTTTGATTCCTTGTCGCCAAATCACAATTAGCAACGCTTTCACAACTATCCACTCTGGCATTTTCGCTGGCGCTTTCCAGCTTGGCAAACCCATCATCAAGAAACAGCGATAAGTGCGATCCAAATACTGCACTGGGTCGTATAAAGTACAGAATGCCTCAATATATTCTCGTGCAAGTTCTTCCAGAGGACGGGTGGGCAGGAAGTTCATCAATGTTGTTTGGTTGATGTTGCCGTCTTGATTTTCCCGTAGTCGTCCTTCTTTTTTCAGGCGATGCCAAAGCGCGGTGTTAGGTAACGCTTGTAACATGGCAAAAGTTGTTGAAGGAATTGCTGCTTGTTCTGCAAAGCGGACAATGCGATCGCCTGCACCTGCTTTTTCGCCATCAAAGCCGATAATAAACCCAGCCATTGGGCGCAATCCCGCTTTGATGATGGTTTGCACTGCCTCAGTTAGAGAACTGCGAGTGTTTTGAAACTTTTTGGTCATTTGCAAACTATCTTCATCCGGCGTTTCGATTCCCAAAAACACCGCCGCGAAACCACACTCAACCATCAACTCCAACATTTCTGAGTCTTGTGCCAAGTCAATTGAAGCTTCAGTGTCAAATCGGAAGGGATACTTGTGTTCTGCCATCCAGACTTTTAACTCTTTCAGCAACAATTTCACATTCCGCTTGTTGCCAATGAAGTTGTCATCCACCATGAACACACCCCGCCGCCAACCCAATTCGTAGAGGTAATCTAACTCTGCTAAAAGTTGTGCCGGGGTTTTGGTGCGTGGTTTGCGCCCGTAGAGAACAATAATGTCGCAAAATTCGCATTGGAAGGGACACCCACGCGAAAACTGCACTGACATCATGTCATAAGCATCCAATTCTAATAAATCAAAGCGGGGTATTGGTGTATTTGTGACATCTGGTTTTTCTGTGGCGCGGAAAGTCCCAGATGTGTCTCCTCTTTTGATTGCCTCAATAAACATGGGTAGGGTGATTTCCCCTTCATCCAGAATCAGAAAATCTGCGCCAACATTTTCAACTTCATGAGGTACAGAGGTGGGGTAGGGGCCGCCAACTGCGACTAGCTTGCCACGTTTTTTTGCTTCCTGAATTTGGTCAAGTAAATCTTGTTTCTGGACAATCATCGCGGAGAGAATTACTACATCTGCCCATGCCCACTCTGCTTCTGTTGCTGGGCGGATGTTGCGATCGACCAGCTTGAATTCCCATTCTTGGGGCAGAATCGCTGCCACTGTTACTAAACCTAGAGGTGGTAATAAAACCTTGCGATCGACTAACTCCAAGATTTTTTCATAAGACCAAAAGGTTTTGGGAAATATTGGATACATTAACAAGATTCGCATGTAGTATCAATCCTCACACTTTGATTGTTATCCCACTCTAACGAAAATAAAGAGTTATTGACTTTTTATTAAAGTTGTTCTACTTTATTAGTTCGGTTGGGAATGATAAATTTTATACATATTAACCTCAATATTGACTCATTTTATCTACTAACCCCAAGGCTAGGAATAGTAATACTTTTACCTCCTGCCTCCTGCCTCCTGCCTTCTGCCTCCTGCTATAAAATGTGTTTGCCCTAACGTTAAGAATTTCAAATACCTTACTTCACACTTTCAACACCACTAATTTTTAAAACATCGCTCATCGTTGCACAATAATTTGGCAAGCCGAAACTATCGGGATTGATCGATTTTTCATAAGTAAAATGCCGATAGTTCATGCAAAACCGATCCCAAGCGGCCATCCGAATGCGAAAAAGAACAATAATCAAATTAGCCAATGCTATGGATATGGGAATGCGAAAGTAAATCTTTTTGCCCAGATAAGCACAAACTTCTTTCACTGCTTGATTAGCAGTTAACTTTGCTTGACCTAAAACAAGCCGACGTGGTTGATCATTTTCGGGAGGATAATCGATTAAATATTGCACTACAGTGGCAATATCTCGTGCGTGAATAAAGTGAAAACTGCCATCTGCTTCCAAAAAGCGAATCACATTAATATATTTCGTCACTTCTGGAATGCCAGATGTGACAGCAGAATAAGGTTTATTTGCATCACCGCCCAATACTACAGTGGGAAATACTGTGGTAATTTTGGGTGCGATCGCTAATTTTTCTTTTTTCTCTAAGCACTCATATTTAGAACGGATATAATCTGTCCCAATTTCTCCGGCTTCTTTTAATGGTTGATTGTACTGATCCAAAACGCTGGCTGTGGAAAAATAAATCACCTGCTGGCAACGTTCTGGATCTAGCAGTTCCAGCAATTCTATTGTCTTAACGACATTAATATCAAATGTGTCATCACCACCCCAAGCTGTGGCTGTGAGTACCGCTGTATCAATTGTGGATAGCAAATCGGCAAACTGGCGAATATTTTGCATATCACCTTGTAAAACGTTGATACCCGAACGTACCTTGGTATCAATTTGCAGTTTGCTTGGGTTCCTAACTAGTAGATAGAGTTCGTGATCTGTTTCTTTAATTAAGGCTTCTGTTAAATAATGACCTACACAACCACTTGCACCAGTTACTAAAATCCGTTTCTGGCTCATAGAAAATTTTTCAAAATTTAGGAGTTACAACTAAAGAGTTAAGAATAAAGTTAAAAGTTCCGAATCAGGAGTTATTAATAAAGTTAGGAGTTGGAAGTGAGAAGTTAAGAATAAAGGATAACTTTGCACCTCGCAACTGATAACTTTATAGTTTATAACTCCTGACTCATAACTCATAACTCATAAATCCTAATTCTTGACTCCTGCAAGATTAAGTTCCTTTGCCGTTTCAAAGAAGAAAGCGACATTTTCTTCTGGAGTTTCTGGTAATACACCGTGACCAAGATTGAGAATATGACCCCAATTACCAGCTTTGCGAACGGTATCGAGAATGCGATCGCGGATAAACTGTTTAGAGCCGAATAGCACACCTGGGTCAAGATTTCCTTGAACTTTGACTTGTTTACCTAATCTGGCTCGTGCGTCTGCCATATCCACAGCCCAGTCTACACTGACAATATCAGCGCCAGATTGTGCCATTCTTTCCAACACACCGGCACTACCGCTAACTAGCAAAATCAAAGGTGTATCGGGGTGGGTTTGCTTGACTTGCTGGAAAACTCTCTGCTGATAGGGGAGAGCAAAGGTGTCATAATCTTGAGGACTTAATTGACCCGCCCAAGAGTCGAACATTTGGATAACTTGAGCACCAGAGTCAATTTGGTAGCGGGCATAGATCGCGATCGCATCTGCTAATTTAGCTAACAGTTGATGCAATATCGTCGGATCTGAAAATGCCATGTTTTTGATGATGGAATAGGTTTTAGAACCTTTTCCTTCCACCGCATAAGCTGCTAACGTCCACGGCGCACCCACAAAGCCCAACACTGTTGACTTATCGCCTACTTCAGAACGTAGCGCTTGCAAAATTGTCTTGATAAATGGTAGAGCTGCTTCTGGTTCTAAAGGATGCAGAAGATCAATTTGTTCTTGAGTACGGAGGGGTGAGTGAATGATTGGCCCCTTACCTTCGGCAATATCCATGTCAATGCCCAAACCAGGTAATGGGGTGACAATATCAGAAAATAAAATTACTCCATCTGGTTGGAAGGCTCTCCACGGTTGCAAGGAAACTTCAATTGCCACTTCTGGAATTTCCGAGCGATCGCGAAACGAAGGATACTTATCTCTTAGGTCTCGATATGCTTTCATATATCGTCCCGCTTGTCGCATCATCCATACAGGGGGACGATCTACTACTTCACCACGAGCAGCCCGTAAGAGATGAGGAGTCGTTGAATAAACACCCATTTATTATTTCATCCTACTTTATGCCACTGTTTAGCTTATCATTCTGGGATTACGTTTTTCCATTAGGTTATCAGGAAAAAGTAAGTGACTCCGCGCAGTGGTTTGATTCGCTCTTTATCAATTTTGAGTAAGTTAGTAAATTAATAAAGCATTATTTGCAATCTTTCTTTACAAAATATCCTGTTCCAAATTGTATGGTTCTCAGCGAACACCTATAAACAGTAATTACCGCCAGAATGAAGCGGAAATATTAAAGAGTTCGCAAAAAAGCTGTATTCAACCAAATTGTTTGTTGCGAAACATTAGATAACTAGTACAGCACGGCGGAAATAAACCACCCATTCCCAATCAACAAAACCCTTAAGCTGTCTTCATTTTTAATTTTTAATTTTTAATTTTTAATTCCGCCTTGCGGTACTAGTACTATGTCAAGAACTAATTGACGGATAAATTCCCTGTAGAGACGGCGATTTATCGCGTCTCTCTAACCGTCAAAATGAATTTAATTTGACAGACTACTAGTACAACAAGGCAAAAATCAAAAAAAAGGGAGTAGTGAGTGGAAAATAGGGACTAGCAAGTGAGAAATAGGGTAAAACAAGAATCAATATTTAATTGAGGATTGGGCATTGGGCATTAGTTATTCTCCCCCTGCTCCCCTATCTCCCTGATATCCCTATTCCCTCACTCCCTTAACTTCCTATGCAAACTGACTCTAACAGTCCCGATCATCTTGCATCTGCTAATAATGAGCTTAATCTAGGAAAGTTTTTGATTCCGCGATCGCAGCGACAGAGGTTCTTTATTCAGTTTACCTTAATGACCCTCATCGGATGGGTTGTGGGTGGCGTTGCCAGTATCGCCTTAGAGAAAATTATTCTTCAAAGTCTCTCGTCTAGCGTTGCTATCCAACCACAAAGCTGGAGCATTGTGGTCAGAAGCCTCAGTAACGTTGTATTTGCCGTGATTTTTGCTGCTGACCAGAGCCTTGTTCTTTACCGATATTTACCAGGTTTGCAGTGGCTATTTGCTACTACCGTTGGTTGGCTGATTGCCAATGGCGTTTCTACAGCCTGGATTAACTACATTTCAACGATTGCCTCATCATCTCCTGAAGATACTTTGATTTTAGGATTTCTATCTGCGATCGCATATATAATTTCTGGAATTTGGCTAGGTATTTGCCAATGGCTGGTATTGAGGCGATATACAGCCAGTATTTGGTGGTGGAATTTTTTACCCTCAATCTCTTTTTTCTTGATTACTATTTTGGTTTGGTTGCTTTTCCTTATGCAAAATTTGATCCCAGAAACCTACCGAACTCCCATATTATATTGGAGTGGACAAGGGCTTACAGCTATAATTTTGGGAGCCATCCCAGCAATTGGTTTGTGTACATTGAAAAGAAATGTACATCGCAAAACTGAAGTTTCTCCCTGACTTTTGTCAATATATTCCATTAATTTTAATGTTTATGACTCGCCCGCGCATTCTCCAACCCGGTCAAAGTTATACATTTAGTAAGTATTTTGAATTACCATATACTCCAGCAGACATCTTGGCGGAACTGGGATGTAGTTACGAACGCGCATCGCTACAACTACCACAATATTCAGGCGTAATTGACTATTTAGAGTTTTTGCAGCGTTACTTACGGCGCAATATCATGCGCGTCAACCCTATCAGTGAAGCTGCAAAACGTGAAGTTTTAATTGCTCCTATTTTGTTGGAAATTTGCGACCAAACGCAAACTCAACTGAACATTGAGTATCCCATTAATGTTAGCGAACAACTGAAAGGAAGTTTTGATTACTATATTTCATCTTCCAATTCACTGTTAGTAGTTGAAGCCAAGCAATCCGATTTAAGCCGGGGGTTTACTCAACTTGCAATTGAATTGATAGCACTCGACCAATGGACAGATTCTCAAACCCCAGCTTTGTATGGTGCTGTAACAAATGGAGAAGATTGGCGATTTGGGATATTTTATCGCCAAGATAAACGGATCATGCAAGATATCAAACTTTATCGCGTTCCAGAAGGTTTGGAAGAATTAGTGCGAGTACTTGTGGGAATTCTTACGAATGCTACTAGTTAATTATGTACTCAAGCCACTGCACCTCAGAGGATACCGCAGGCTACCCAGTTTCATTTAATTGCTATCCCAAATAGTTTCTAAACGCTCTTGTGCTATTTTGAGTGCTTTTTCCGGAGACTCACCTAGCAATGTCGCCTCGATAGCTCGACCAAGACTGTCAGAAAGACGACTATATCCAGCAATAATCGGTCGAGCGCCAGCTAGAGGAATTTGTTCCATAAACACTTTTAACCAAGGTTTTTGGTTGATGAATTGCTGATAAGCTTCACTTTGAGCAGCTTTAAGATTAACTGGTAAAAAACCGGTGCCGATACTCCATTCTTTTTGGAATTCTTCACTCAAAACATACGCTAAAAACTTGAGTGCGGCTTGTTCTCTGGCTGGTGTAGTCTTCATTACATACATATTTCCGCCACCTGTCACCGTAGCTTGAGCAACATTTTCAGGTATGGGAAACGCGTCATAATCAACTGTAGATTTAGTGATATAAGTCCAAGGGCCCGTAATTTGCATAGCAACGCGACCCGCTATAAAAGCATCCTCTTCATAACCCCGCTCTGGAGAAGAAAGCATTGCTGAACCATCTGTTAATAGCTGTTGCCAGAATTGTAAGGCTTTCAGCGCTCCAGGGTTCGTTAAATCCGGCTGCTTATTTTTTAATACTTCTCCCCCACCGCTCAATAAAAAAGGAAACCAACTAAAAACAGTCCATTCTCCCTTCCCTAAAGGCAGTACAATTCCGTACTGTTCTGGTCGATTATCGCCATTGCGGTCTATAGTCAGTTTTTTGGCAACTTCCCTCAATTCTTCCCAAGTTTTAGGTGTTTGTGTAATTCCCGCAGCTTCAAAAAGCTTAGGTCTGTAAAAAATGCCTATATTGCTTGTATATAATGGGGCTGACCAAAGATGACCGTCTAATTGCAATTCTTCAAGTAAGTTAGGGCTAATTTCTGACTTTATGGGCAATTTTTCCAACCAATCTTCTAAAGGTATAATTGCCCTTAAATCTGCTAACTGACCTGTAATTTGTGGATAGAATGCCAGGATATCTGGAGGCGCATTACCCACAACTGCTGTTAATATTTTCGGCAAATGGGGTTGAGCTAAAAAGACAGATTCTACCTTTACATCAGGATAAGTCTGATTAAATTTGTCTACCAGTTTTTCAAACACATCCCGATTAGCAGGAGGATTGATTGCTTGCCAAAGAGTCAAATGAATTACTCCATCATCCTTCTGTGTTATTCCCTGACAACCAGATAAAAATACAAGAAACGAACTTAGGACAATCCCTAGAAGTAACATCTGCCAAACAGAAGCAATGACCCGGCGAGAATAATGGCTGATTTTGGATGGAAAAAGGATTATCTTCATGCCAGGTAGTTAATCAGATTAAGAAATATTCTTTAAAACACTTTTGGTAATACTAGTTTCTGCTCTTGTGTAAATATAAGTTTCGGGTTCGGTTACTTTTTCGGTTCTGAAGATTTTTGCTGCCCGATACCAAAAGTCTGTATCCTCTCCATAAGCAATATGATTAAACCCTTTCACCTCAAAAAATACCTGTCTTTTCCCAAAAAAAGTTGGGCCTAAAACACATTCTCGGAGATTAATTTTTTTACCTGGTTGAAAATAATCTGCAACCAAAATCTCTTCTTCTGTTGCAAATCCACCTTCTATCAAATCAACTTCTGGATTAGCTTTCATATATGCAATTCGCGCATCCAGGTGATTGACTTTATAAGCATCATCACTATCCAGGAATGTTATATATTTGCCGAAAGATGCTTGAATACCAGCATTTTTAGCATACCATAGCTTCCTATTTTGATGTTTCAAATAGCGAATATTTTGAAATTGTTGAAGATAAGGATTGACAATTTCAAAAGTATTATCTTGGCTGCCATCATCAACTATAATCAGTTCCCAATCTTTAAAAGTTTGAGCAATAACACTATCAATACAATTGTTTAGATATTTTGCTCGGTTGTAGGTACAGAGGATAATTGATACTTCATAATTGAAATCAAAAACTACAGTTTCCATTGTTAAATCATCATCGTATTGTTAACCCAAAAATCCCATTAACAAAAGAGGGATTTTTAATTATTGAGGAGTAAAGTCTTAAACTCTGTTTAACAGAACAAAGTTATTAATAGTCTAAAAAATTACTCCTTAACTGTGTAAGTTTATAAAATCGTGCATAATATCATTATAGTTATAAATTATCCGGCTAAAATCAAAATTTTCTCGGACATATTCTAAAATTTCTTGGCGATAATATTGGTTTTTCTCAATCATCTCGCTAATTGTATCGGTAACAATTTGTTTAGCTTCTGGTGTAGTGTCAGTTAAAATATTATCTGGCAAAATTTTGATGAATTCTTTGTGATGTAAATTGGCGCTAGCAGATTCGGAAACAACGATACATAAACCTGCTGCCATTGCTTCTAATACTACGAGTGGTGCAACCTCCCCTTCACTAATTAAAACTAAACAGCTATAATCTGTGAGCCTGGAATAAACTTGTTCTAAACTCCATACACCTAAATGTTTTGTCGTTGTTCCTTCAACAAAATCAGGATCATCTAGAGGGCCAACAAAATCTATTCCAATCTTTCCATCTATGATTTTTGCCAGTAATTTTTGCTGTTTTCTTGGTTGAATCCAACCTAAACAAATAGCTTTATTATTCCCTTTATCTTGAAAACTTACTTTCTGAGTATCAATACCGTTCACTTGCACTGATATGTATCCAGAATAGCCTGCTTTCAGAAGAAAATCTTTTGTTAAATGAGAAAGGGCAATTATTCCAGGTGCATTGAAATAATGTTGATATGCTTCTCTAAATTCTTCATTCCATTTATCTGTTTTAAACAAATAACCATCATGACAGGTAAAACAATACTTCTGTTTAAGGTTCCGATTAAATTCACTCACAAAACTGTAGGCGTGTAAATGCACAAAATCATAATTATTATTATTAATGTATTCTATGACTTCGTTAACATCTTTCTCGTTTATGATATCGGCTTGATGTCCAATTTTTTCTAAAAAGTTTTTGTATTCATTTATCACAGTTAAAACAGAATGTGATAGGGGAGGTTTAGGAATATAACCCCAAGCGACAAGAGCAATTTTCATAAATAAATAATTTAATTTCTCCTCACACTTTTAAATTTACTTTTCAGCCAAAATACAAGTTGCGACAGGATAATCTGGATGATAAGCGTCTAGTTCTTCAGATGTTAGTTCTTCTACGGCTATTCCGTGATAACTAGCTATGACAGTGGTAGGATTGCCATAGACATACAACTTCTGTTGTGAAAAGTTTCTAAACATCCAGGCGAAAGCATCAGGTAAAGGACGCCAATAATCAACAGGAGTAGCATGAACTCTAATCGCACTTGGAACCATCGCAAAACATTTACCACCGGGTTTTAGCCAAGTGTAAATGTTTTCCACTACCACCCAGGGAGCATAACAGTGTTCTAAGACGTTAAAAATTATCACTGAATCAAGAGATTCTGGTTTGATAACGGATACATCGTGAGCATCCCCAACTATATCTATTCCTGGGCCTGCTTCTAAGTTGAGAATTTGATATGATGCGCCTTGATTAATTTTATAAAAATCTTTATCTTTTGGTGTTCCTCCTATTTCTAAGATATTACCCCCGATTTGGGTTTGAATTTCTTCAAGAAATTTGCTCAGATAGTATCTATCAACGGGTTTACCTCTTGTCAATCCAAATGCTTGACAAATGGGAACTGCTTTTTTCAAGTCACCCCAATCTATTGAACCTGTCGCAGGAGATAGGAAACCAAGATTTTCTAGGTGTTCTACTAATTTACGAAAGTCTTCTATATTTTCAATAGATTCTAGGTCATCTTCTAATTTATATTGAGAAAATAATTGTGGCAGGACTTGGTAAGTTTCTCTACTTAATGAACCAAGTTCAAATTGCATTTCCTTTTCGATAAAACTCCGAAAGCCTTTACCAAAAATCGTCAGGCTGCCATCTGCTAAAAAAACTATAGCATCTTGAAGAAGTTGTTCGTATTCATCTAATTCCTGAATTACCTTCTCTGGTATGGAAGCGTATTTAACTTTTTGAAATATTTGGTAAGCATTCTCTAGTGAATGTTCGTGAACGAATATTTCTAGTATTGTCAGCCACGATTTTGATATAACAATTTCTGCTGTTCGCTGACTCCAAGCAAAAATTGCATATAACTGTGAATCTTCAATTTTTAAGAATACGTTAGGTACATATTGTTTGGGCATACAAGTAAATCACTCAAAAAATTTTAATAAGGAGGATGACTTAGGCATTATAAGCTATTTTGGAATCTATCTATACTGACAGTTCATAGATTATGCAAAGAAGATTTACTCTTTCTCTACACTAAATCTAGTACAGGTTGGTGGGGTAGATTCACATTTAGTAAAAGCCCTGCGTTGCTTGCCGCCATAGGCATCGCCTTATTTTCTCCCGCGCCTAGATGTCTCTAGTTACCGCAGGGCAGTATTAGGGACGATTACCTTTTGCTGGCATTGGACTTGATCTCAGTATTAACTATTGAACCATAGTGTGTTACTGTTAATCCTGCAATTACGTAATTTAATTGGTAAAGCTAACAAAACTAGTACATAATGAATCTTTGGAGAAAAAGAAATAATGACAAAAACTAATGAAGTTGTTCCAAATATCTCATTGTCTAGTTGGGACTATATTTCACCCGATCTTGAGGTAGTTCATCCTGATTCATCTTTCCCCAATATGATTATTGGAGACATAAATAATTGCTATTGGTCTTATTTACGTCGAGAGATTCCCCATAACTGGTATGTGGACAAAGATGAGCCATTTATAGGGTTCCTGAATCGAGATGAGACGCATATTTTATATAACACAGCACTCAAATTTGCTGGGAAAAAAGCTTTAGAAATTGGTTGTTTGCGGGGTTGGTCTGCGTGTCATCTGGCATTAGGTGGAGTGGAATTAGATGTAATTGATCCGGCTTTAGCCAGAGAAGATGTTTATGAAAATGTAAGTACTTCCCTACGACTTGCTGGTGTTATCGACTCAGTTAATTTAGTAGCTGGTTATAGTCCACAAAAGGTAGAGGAGTTAGCTAAACAATTACAACGCAAGTGGTCATTGATTTTCATTGATGGCGATCATGAAGCACAGGCTCCACTCAATGATACGATTGTTTGTGAACCATTGGCAGAGGACGATGCTTTAATTTTGTTCCATGATTTAACTTCCCCTGATGTAGCACAAGGCTTAGACTACTTAAAGGAAAAAGGTTGGAACACAATCATTTACCAAACTATGCAAATTATGGGCGCTGCTTGGCGTGGGAATGTTGAGCCAGTAAAACATCAACCAGATCCGAAGGTTAATTGGAATTTACCAAAGCATTTAGAAGATTATTCTGTGAGTGGATTATGACTGTTTAACTAGTAGTCTGTCAAATTCATTTTTACGGTTAGAGAGACGCGATAAACGGTTAGAGAGACGCGATAAATCGCCGTCTCTACAAGGAATTTATCCATCAATTATTTAATAATGTGGATGCGCGATCGCTAATATTCCCGCATCCCCATCTAAAGTTACCTCTACACCCACTGGTAATGCTGCGTTCGGACTATCGTGGCCAAAAGGCAAATCAGAGACAATCGGAATACCCAAATCACCCAAGCGATCGCGCAATACCTCTTCTACACTAAAACTAGGCACTGTTGGCGGCGCTTCACAGCGAGTAAAACCCCCCAAAGCAATACCGCAGACTTTAGACAAAGCACCACTCAAGCGCCACTGCGTCAGCATCCTGTCAATGCGATAAGGTGCTTCTGTAACATCCTCCAATGCCAGAATTACACCATCCAGATGTGGCAAGATTGGTGTACCTAAAAGGTGAGTAGCCACAGTGAGATTACCTGGTAATAAAGTACCATTAACCACACCACCACCCCAACCGCAACCTTTCAGAGGGGTGAAAGAACTACCTTCTACCCAATCTAATAATCGCTGAATTGACCAATCTGGCTCATCTACCAAGGTCGTCAGCACGGGACCGTGAACGCCTGAAATTCCTGCTGTATAAAGGCTCCATAATAAAGCTGTGATATCAGAAAAGCCTATAAGCCACTTGGGAAGTCCTGAGTTTGGCCAATTCCAATCTTCTAAGATACGGGTGCTGCCAAAACCGCCTCTGGCACAAAGGATACCACGACAATCAGGATCTTGCCATGCTGCCGCTAATTGCTGACGACGGTTTTCGTCTGTTCCAGCTAGATAACCCCACTTGTCATCTATTTTGGGGATGATTTCTAGTTTATAACCGCGCGATCGCCAAATTTCTATACTCCGTTCAAATGCCTCAAATTCTCGCAAAGCACCACTAGGGGCAATTACTCGCAGTAAGTCTCCAGGTTTCAAGGGCGGTGGTAAGATTTTAGCTGGCATGAAAAAAGTTAGGAGTGGTAAAGCATAATATTAACAACGTTGCAACTGCGTTAACAACACAACAACTTCATCAATTGCCTGTCGCACAACACTTGCAGGTTGCTCTGATTGATTCACAATAATACTAAAAACTAACGGTTCATACTTCGGCGCATTCATATATCCAGATAGAGAAATTGCACCCGTTAACGTACCTGTTTTTGCTTGCACAATGCCCTCAGCAGATGTACCTTGAAAGCGGCCCTTCAGAGTTCCACTTTTACCCGCCACTGGTAAAGAGGCGCGATATAAATATGCTGTTGGTGTTCTTGCTATTGCCCGTAAAGTTTGTACAAAAGCTTCTGGTGTCACTAAGTTACGACGTGATAAACCTGAACCATCCACTAAAATGTAATTTGCTGGATCAACTCCCAATTGAGTTAAACTCGCTTTGACAACTTCTAAACCTACATCAGCACTAGTTTGATTTTTCACTCTGAGTTTTTTCACAGCTAATGCTCTCAGCAGTGCTTCAGCATAAAGATTATTACTATTTAGATTCGTCTCTGCTAATAACTCAGCTAAAGGTGGCGACTCTACAAATGCTATCTCCTCTTGATCAACACCACCATTTAGTACTAATGTTTGTCCCAAGGTAATTTTTTCTGTTGCCAAAGCAGTGCGGAAGCGCCGTAAGAAGTAATAATTAGGATCAACTACAGGCAAATCTATTAAAGACGGTTCTGAATTCGTTGTTAGTTGTCCTTGAATTCGCAATATTGTTCCTGATAATTCGCGGGTAACATTGATGTAACTTGGTTGATTTTGGGCAACGGTTACTGACTGATTAATTATCCGCCACTGTCTCGCTTCGCCAGCATCAGTCCATACCACTTGTAAAGATTTACCTACAGCCTGGGGTATAAGTTTTAAGCTAAAAATATTTTGATTCAGAATAAAGCTGTTAACTGGTGCACCATAATCTGACTGCACATCTTCCCATTGCCAGGTTGGGTTAACAATATCACCTTGAATATAACTATCATCAGCTATCAATTGCTGAATTTGAGTAATACCTTTTTGTTTTAGCTGCTGTGCCAATTTTTGTAGTTGAGTATCACTTAAACTAGGATCTCCCCTACCGACAACACGTAAAACACCATTGCCATTCTGATAAATAGAGGTGCGAATCCGAAAATTAGCACCCAATTGCTGCAATGCTGCTGCTGTTGTCAGCAATTTGAGGTTAGACGCGGGAGTAAAATATTTCTGAGCATCTCGACTGTAAAGAGTTTGCCCGGTTGAGAGGGGTTGTACCAAAATTCCCCAGCGCACCCGACTGAATAAGGGGCGATTGATTACAGCATCTATAGCTGTTCCCAGTTGGGTAGAGCAAATTGATTTTGTGGTAATTGTTGGTGCAACTGGGGTTTGTGCTTTCGCAATAGAACTAAATCCTATCTGGCTAGTCAAAAATATTAATAAAACACCCAGTGGTTGATTTAAAGTCTTAAGTCTCACCAATTTTCCTTATCCCAAAGATAGATATTTTGACTTTGCCAAAGACTTCTTTCCGGAGAGAGAAGAATTTGCTCAGTAAAGTTACTTAACTAGTATAGGGAAGATGTTCACATGTTTCATACGTGGGCGATTGCACAAACATAATTTATGGGACTACAAAATAGAAACCTAAATCAACCTGCATATACAGAAATACGAAATCGAGGCAACGGTGTGAGTACATTTTTATCTGGTGTAGCTGTATTACTCTCTACTTTGGCTTTGGGATGTAGCGGCTATGTAGCTTATGAAGTTTTTACGTTGCGGCAGACACTAAATGCTACTAATACAGTCAGTAGTACCATTCCCACTCAAGTGCCAAGTCCTACAGCTACAACTTCTCCACAAGCAACAGTCTCACCATCCCCAGCTAGTGCTACAACTTCAGCAATTAGCCCTGGTCAATTTGTGCAGCCTGCTTTTGGCAAAAAGGCAGAAGTTGAATTACTTTCAGCAAAACGAATTAAAGATCCAGAAACTGGAAACCGTGATGTGGTAAATCTGCAAATGCGAATTCGTCGCCTTGCCACAGACGGAGTTGTTGCTAGCGATGTTATATCGGTTGCTACTACAACAGCCCGCAATCCTGAGACTAGCGTAACCTACAAAGGAGTTGCTCTTAATCGCTCAACAGGTAGCGTTTCTTTGTTCCAAGTACGTCCACAAGCCTCCGCAGATGCTTATATCTGGCTAAGAGTTCCCGATGGTGTTAATAACTTGGACATTTTTGTGCCAGATACAGCTGCATTTAAAAATGTACCAATTTTAAATTAGTCCTCTATCGGACAATCTGACTTTTCACGGCATCTGGAAAACCTCTCTCTAAATCTCTCTCCTAAAAGGAGAGAGACTTTGAATTTTCCCCCTTCCCTCTCTTCTCTACGAGAGGCTTCGCCAACGAGATGCTACGCGAACGTAGGGAAGGGGGCTAGGGGGTTAGGTTTTTCGTGGCTTTTCCACATAACGTGAAAAGTCAGATCGGACAATACGGTTTACAAAACGCGATAAATCGAGACGCGATAAATTCAGACGCGATAAATCGCGTCTCTACAATAAGGGTTTTGTTGCTCATTCTGAACTGTATTGCTCTATCGGATTAATTTTGATAATGTGCAAGATTCCCAACTTCTTCATGAAGTCGGGAATCTGAACAACTTAACTCAAACAAAATTATTTCATCCTCTAAATTAGCAACCCCAACTTAATGATGGTAGATGACTGAGGTTGCAATTCAATAAAGATTACTCCTCTTCCTCTTCTTCCTCTTCTTCGTCTTCTCCGAACACTGCGTCTATAAGTTCTTGTGCGCGTTCGTCTGAAATTTTTAAGGCTTCCTGAAGCTCAGAGATATAATCTTGTTCAGCTTCGGGTACTTCTTCGTCAATTCCCACAACTAAGATAGCTGTGATGTATGCAGCTTCACGATAACCTCTATTGGGTAAAGATTCGATGGATTGGGCGATTAAATCTTCTGGTTCTTCTTCTTCAATCAAGCTGACAACTTTTTCGGTCAATTCCTCAAAGTCTTCTTCAGAATAATCTTCAAATAATTCAACCCGACCGAGAAATTCACTCAAAGCATATTCTTCGGTTGAAGAAATACCTTCACCATCAGCCGCAGCGGAAAAAAGTCCAAGAATTGCGATCGCAACTTCTGGTTCTAGAGCAACTGAACTAACACTACGGCCTTTGGGCAACTTGCGTTTAGACATAATTATCCTCTAAAAGTTACGTGATATTTCAGGAAGTCATATTTTGCAGTCTATAATGCTTCCTTGATTTATGATTCCCAAAAGAATGCGAAAATATACATTGGAATGAATCTTTTTTTCATAAAAAATACGCAGAGAATATATTCACCTACGTATAAAAACGGTTAAGTTGTTTTAAGAGATCGAGGTTTTTAGTACTTGTGTACACTACGTAGCTTAAAGGGATACGGTGTACACATATCTTGGTAATGAAGCCAAAGCCTGGATTTACCCCCCTTAATCCCAAAACTGTTTCATTCCATTTCAACCAGGATTTGTCAAACCAATTCGCAATTGTGAATTCGCTTTTTCGCCTATTAAATCAGTGGGAGCTTTTGCCATTGGTGTCAAGTTAAAGCCTCAGCCCAGATGTCAAGGGACACCCATCCCACAAGAAAATTTGGGATGCTTTTTTATTTGGAAGTCCCTTAACTAAATTTTCTCAAGGGATAAATTTTTAGTAAAATCTATGTTTCTGTAGAGGTTTTATGAGTCTGATTCTTCCCAAACATACCCTATCCCGTCGTCGCTTATTGCAAGTATCAGGACTTTCAGGGGTAGGCTTTCTTCTAGGTGGCTGTGGAACAAATTTGTTTTCAGATAATCTGCGGCAAATATCTGAGCCACTAAACCAAAGTCTTGAAGCACTCCTGCTAACTCAAAAACCTACACCTGAATTTCCTGTCAGCGCCATAGAAGCAGATAAATTGCTGGTTAATACCTTTGACTTCACTCCGCAAATTGATCCGGCGCAGTTCCGCCTGACAATTGATGGTGAGGTTAATAATGCGATGCAGTTGAGTATGACAGATATTCAAAAACTTCCCTTGACTTCAATGGTGATTCGCCATGTCTGTGTTGAAGGCTGGGCTGCGATCGTTCAATGGGGAGGTGTGCGATTA
Source organism: Nostoc edaphicum CCNP1411 (assembly GCF_014023275.1). Lineage (NCBI taxonomy): Bacteria > Bacillati > Cyanobacteriota > Cyanophyceae > Nostocales > Nostocaceae > Nostoc > Nostoc edaphicum. The sequence continues at coordinate 914,903 of NZ_CP054698.1, read as the reverse complement.
CGAGATTTAGTAGCGCTGGTACAGCCTAAGTCAAATGTCCGCTATGTCTATTTCAAATCTGCTGATGGCTATTATGAAAGCTGGGATATTGCTTCTGTTATACATCCCCAAACTCTCATGGCTTATCAAAAGAATGGACAACCCTTATCAGTTGATAATGGTGCGCCTATGCGCCTAGCATCTCCAATTAAACTAGGTTACAAGCAAAGCAAGTGGGTAACTCAAATTACATTCGTCAGTAATTTGTTACCTACTAAAGGCTATTGGGAAGATCAGGGCTATGAGTGGTTTGCAGGGCTATAGGGTAGACAAAAAGCTAATCTATATCGGGTTCAACGCCTAGCGATCGCAATTGTGCAATCAATCGTTCAGCCCGTTGTCTTTCTTGTTCAGCCCGTTGACTTTCCTGTTCTGTAGAAGTCAATACCCAGCAGCCTGTCCAATCATACCACCGCAACCAGGGCTGTTCTACATCTTGATAGCGTCCCTGCCATACACCCAAGCCTAATTCTAGTTCTGGTATCCAGAAGCGTGACTCTGACAGTGCTATCTCAGCATAACGACCGCCATCTAATTTAAACACCCTTAATTTATATTTGTACCGATCAAATACTACATAATAAGGCACACGCAGAATCCGCTCATACACTTCCCATTTTCCTGGTGGTTGCTTGATATCTCGCAATGTCTGCCCTAAGTCTTCCTTTTCAGTACCTGGAGACAGCAATTCAACCACAATAAAAGGATGAACGCCCTCTTGCCAAACGACATAACTTAAGCGTAAATCTCGTTGTTCATAAAGACGGGAAACACCTAAAACGGCAAACCAATCTGGTCTCTTATACCAAAGTGGATAGCGCGGGTCATAATAAAGATTCAGATCGCTAGCAACGAATATCTCGTCGCTTGGATAATTTGGTGGACGAAAGGTTTCGTCTAACAGACGAGGTTGCAATAAATGAAACTGATCGGGCAAACCAGGCTCCTCAGAATCTTCACTGGGAAGATCATACATGGTTGGTAATACATCTTTTGGCGATCGCGGCGGGTCAGTTTGATACATCTTTTGGCAATCCTGATGATGAAACTTTCAGTTCTATTATGATTCACTTATTTTAAGTAACTCAACACCTTGCAGAACGCGGCAGCATAAATTTCTCGCCCTCTGCTGCAAATTTACCGCGAACCATCAGCACTGTTTCATCAAATGTATGGACGAATGCTTGCACATCTTTGACATCGAGAAGTTCTGGACTAAAGTAAATCACTACTTCTTCAATGGGTTGAGGTATTTTACTAAGAATATTCTTCAAAGAGCATATCTGCGTTGTCACTAGATCAAAAAGATGAAGTCGGTTATCTTCTATCTCCATGCACGCGATTAAATCTAAATCTTCGGCATGGTATAAAGTACGACTTCCTTCATTGAAGCAGAACACAGGTTTTTCGTTGACTACGCCAACTATATTAGAGACAGGAGCGCGTGTTTCCAAAAGTCTGTGTAACAATGTGTAATCTTTGATATCTGTAAAATTCAGTGTTCTGAAGCTATCAGTGCTACCTGTGGAGTTACATTTAACTTTGAAGATGTGTTCTTCGATTACACGAAAGCCAAAAGGTAAGTAAAGCTCTGGTTGTGGTGTCGTCAGTACCAGGGTTTCGTAAATGCGATCGCGATCGCAATATCCTAGCACTTCCTCCATCACTTCGCGGTAATACCCTCTCCTGCGAAATTCTGCACGAGTAGCTACTCCATGAATTCCTCCCACAGTGAGCCTTTGTCCCATAATTTGCATGGGAATTTCTAACACTCCGACATGGGTAATAGCTATATCATCATGAAAGCGGATAAAGGGAGTTGAAGCTGTTTCCCAGGATGCACCTAGTTTTCTTGCACATTCTGCTAAACTGCTGAGTCCGGGAAATGTGACTTCCATCAAGTCAAAAAGCTTATGGCTTAAGCTGGGATCGTCAGAGAATGACTGTTTGAAGCGATACTGGATCATGGTTCAAGTATTACGAGCAATTTCAGTAAAGACTACAAAATCAATTCCAGCGAATCCAGAAAAAGGGAAATTATAAATGGATAGCAAGAGCGCCTCCAAGGTTTGACACAATATTTCTCAAGCCTGAGTCTCTTCAAATAATACTAAGCCATACTTCTCGCCAGTAGGCAAAAAGCCAATTCCTCGATAAACAGCTTGGGCTGCTTGGTTATTATGACCTGTAAATAGGATGGCACGTTTTACTCCCTGCGATCGCGCATCTAACAACGAGCCTGCTACCACACTTTTGGCGTAGCCTTTACCGCGCAGGGCTGGCGGTGTCCAGACTCCACCAATTTGCACAATATCAGGTAGACTGGCATTGAAAGCAGAGTAGGAAACTGGGGTATCTCCTGCTACCAAAACCCAATGCATAGCCGTAGTTTGATATGCTTCAATTGCGAGACGGCAAACAGGTTTTAAACTGGGAGTATCTCTTTGTCCTAAAGTTTCCATACTATAGGCAACACGCCATTCTGTGAGTAATTCCAACTCCTCTGGATGTGGTAAACGACACTCTACCTTTGCTGATGCTAAAGCTTGAGGTATTTGCAAGTCTCGCAGTATTAGAGAAAACAATATCTCAAACTCATCAAGCTGAGTTGTTCGGTTGCTAAGTCCCAAAATGCTTTTTGTCGCTTCGACTTGTGCTGCTGGGCCACTAATTCCAGAGATGGCACGTCCAGATTGTGCCACAACTGCTTGTACCACCTCTTGCAGATATACAGGGGCTTGAACTACAATCATCCCATTCCAAAAATGGGCTGCAACTGCCACTATACTTTCATCTATGTAGGCTGCTACATAAGTTCCTTGAAATCTGGCACCTTGGTCAAGCAGTCCCGCCGCTCGCCAATTAGAGCGCAAAAACATAGAAGTATCAGTGTGTTGCAAGAGAAATGCTTCCAGCGATACTTCATCTCCAGGTTGCAGAGTTCTCAAAATAGGCACAAAAACCTCCTAATAATTGAAAGGGACACAGCCTAACTGTGTCCTAAAAGCTACTTCAAGATGCTAGGACTGGCGATAGCAGGCAAACTCCATTGTAAAAGTAGCCATCCCAGAAGTAAGCGATCGCAACTCTGTAGAATACCCAAACATTCTCGCCAGTGAGACTTCTGCGCGAATCACCGTGTATCCCTGCATTGTCTCGGAACCCAACAACAAACCCCGACGAGAGGATAAGTCACCCTGAACCCTTCCCATAAACTCGTTGGGTGTTTCCACTTCTACAAGCATTATGGGTTCGAGGATGTAGGGTTTTGCTTTGGCGATCGCACCCTCAATTGCTTGATGAGATGCTGACCGGAAAGCCAACTCTGAAGAGTCAATTGGGTGATATGAACCACCATCCAAAACGACTTTCACCCCAGTTACCGGATAGCCTTGCAGCTTTCCTGATTGCATCGCCTCACGGAAACCCTTCTCGCACGCCGGGATATATTCTTTGGGAATCGCACCCCCAACCACCCGATTCTCAAAGACAAACGGTTCGTCTGTGGGTTCAATCCACCCAGTAATATGGGCGTACTGACCGGGGCCGCCTGACTGTTTCTTGAATCGGTAGTCAAAGGTAGCTTGTTGTCCAATGGTTTCCCGGTACGCCACGGCGGGAGTACCGACGTAGACCTCGGCATTATATTCTCGTTGGATGCGCTCCAGGTAAATTTCCAAGTGGAGTTCGCCCATCCCAGAAATTAGAGTTGCTCCTGATTCGGGATCGATGCTCAACCGGAAGGTAGGGTCTTCCCTTTGAAAGCGATTGAGTGCTTTGGAAAGGCGATCGCTATCTTCCTGTTTTTTGGGCGTAATCGCCAGCGTAATCACTGGTTCCGGCACAAACATCTTCTCTAGAGATACCAGTGGTTCCCCAGAACAGAATGTATCACCAGAAGCACAATCGACACCCAACATAGCGACAATATCCCCAGCAACGGCAACTTTTACCTCTTCTCGCTTATTGGCGTGCATTCTCACCAAGCGACCGATTTGCACCCGCTGTTCAGTCCGTGAGTTGTAGACGGTATCACCGGGTTTGAGCATCCCAGAGTAAATCCGGGTATAGGTCAACTGCCCAAAGGATTCAACGGTGAGTTTAAATGCCAATGCCACTAAGGAAGCATCGGGGTCAGGGGAGAGGTTACAGGTGATAGATGACAGGGAATTATCTGTACCCTGTAACCTGTAACCTATTCCCTTAACTTCCCTATCCACGGGAGATGGTAGATAAAGCGTAACTGCATCCAATAAGTTTTGCACTCCTTTATTTTTGAATGCCGAACCCAGCAGTACAGGCGTGAATTCTAGACTCAAAGTTGCTTGTCGGATGGTTTCCCAAATTAATTCTTTAGGAATCTCCTCACCCGCCAATAGCATCTCGGTCATCGATTCTGAGAACAGCGACAAAGTATCTAGCAGCTTGTCGCGTGCCTGTTGCGCCTCATCCCTAAGAGGTTCGGGAATTGACTTTTTCTCCCAGTTTTCCCCGTTTTCACCTTCAAAGTAGTCAGCAGTCATTTCTACCAGGTCAATCACTCCCTGGAATTGGTCTTCACTGCCGATAGGATACTGGAGCAATACTGCATTTAGTTGCAAGCGATCGCGTATCCCCTGTACTACACGAAATGGATCTGCCCCCGTCCGATCCATCTTGTTGATGAACGCCAAACGCGGCACACGGTAGCGCTTCATTTGCCGATCCACCGTAATGGATTGGGACTGCACACCTGCCACAGCACACAGCACCATTACTGCCCCATCCAATACCCGCAGGGCACGTTCCACTTCAATTGTGAAATCTACGTGTCCAGGTGTATCAATCAGGTTGATTTCGGTATCGTGCCACTGGCAGGTGGTAGCAGCGGAAGTGATGGTTATGCCATGTAGTTTTTCTTCTGGCATAAAATCCATCGTTGCACCCTTACCGCCTCCCCGCACTTCCTCAATAGCGTGGATTCTGCCCGTGTAGAAGAGAATTCGCTCTGACAGCGTAGTTTTACCAGAGTCGATGTGGGCAGAGATACCAATATTTCGGATGCGTGTTCGGGGAATCATAAAATTTCCTTTTGTTCAAGCGACAAACAGTCATCAACAGAGTGGTGATATATTTTGTATTATATATGTAGTATAGATAAAAGACAAGGCTGATAATACAGAAAAACCGTTGATTGTTGCCCTAGTTGACGTTTAAATATAGGTATTCAAGCGGAGGAAATGAAAGCTTGAAATTGATATTGGTAGCTCCCAGTTATTTGTTGTGTGCAGCCTTTCAACAGCATTTTAAAGACCTACACTGTATTGCATTCTGCCTTCTGCATAGCTGCTTTCTTCACGTAACCTGAGTTCGGGATAAGCTGAAACCCTTATTGTATTGTTGATTTATTCTGGTATCTGCCAACCTAATTGCGTTATTTTCGCTAGTTAACGTTGAATTAACCTCCTTAACCCGAATTCACGTTAAATTTAGGCAAATAAATCTTAATACTCAGGTGAAAGATAGAATGGTAGGTTTTTTACAGCTTATCTATCCATAGGTACTGGATAAAAATTTTCAAGTAGCTTTACTTCCTCCTTCCAAAGACGAGGAAGAGTTTCCCGCCGTAGTACTTCTTACGGTAAAAAACCTTCTATTCTTTTTCCTGTCATTCTTTCCTCATTTATCCGCTCCCTTGCGTCCATCGTCTTTCCCTCCTTTGAGTAATGATAAAGACTCTACGCTCCCTTCTTTCCTACGCAGCTTTAACTACTATTGTTTTCGTAGCTGTAGTCACAACCCAGTTAGTAACTACGCACAAAACTTCTGCGATCGATAACATTACACCTACCGTTACTCACTCGTTTAATAGCAGTAACAAGTCCGATGGTTCGACTTCAGAGGCAATATCTGTACAAAGCAGCGATAGTAACCTTTACGGTACGAGTTATGGGGGAGGCGCAAATGATAAAGACCTGATTTTTAAGATTCCTCCTAATAGTAGTAATTTCAACCTTTTCTATTTGTTTAAGGAGAAGGATGGTGAAAGGACTAATCTTAAAGTCGCGGCTAACCAACCTACCACGAGCTTATACGTCTACGTGTCTCCCACAGGAAGCGACACTAAAGGCGATGGATCGCTAGGCAAGCCATTGAGGACGTTGGCGTATGCAGCAAAACGAGTTCAACCGAATAAAAACTACACGATTTATTTGAACCCAGGTGTCTATAGGGAGACGGAAGCGACGGTACTTCCGCCGGGAGTGAATATCGAGGGAGCAGGTGAATCAAGGGTGACTATCACTAGCAACGGTGCAATTCCTGCTCCGGGAGTAAACACAGGTAGTAGCAATTGGAGTCTTTTGCATCATGGAAGTATTATTCAGCTTGTCTCGCCTAGCTACTCCGGCTCAAGCCCTCGGTATGGCCCTCCTTCCGAGATGATTGGGGCGACAGATGGTAATCAGACGTTAGGCGGCTTCACCATAGACGGGAACGGCAAAACCATCAAAGCCGGCATCTGGGTAGAAAATCGTAACAATGTGACTGTGCATAATGTCACATTCAAAGATTTCCAGCACAGTGGTGCAGTTTTTACTCGTGGCGATATGTGGTGGTTCGTGCCGCTTCCAGAGGGAAAGTGGATGAAAAACACAACGATACATGATTGCACATTTATCAACTCCGCAGCGGATTGGGTATCGGGAGGATCTACCGGGAACCTCAGACTTGGAGGGCTAGATGGTGCCAACATCTACAACATTACTATCCGAGAAAATAAAGGATACGGCATAAAGTTCATGCATGTAGGTCATCTACGTAATGTGAAGATTCACGATTGCGACATCCAGGTTCCAGAAGTTGATTCCCAGTGGAGCGAAGATGCTTCCATTGAACTTTGGAATTTGAGTTATGGAAACGAAATCTACAATGTTGCCTGTAATACGTGGTTATCGATGGTCAATCATTCAGTAATGAATGAATACCAACCGACAGCTAAAAACCCAAGTAATCTCAAGATGCGAAATGTACGAATAAAAGATATTGACGGACAGAGTGTTAAGGAGTCAATCGAAGTTGCTTTGAGCGGAGTTGAGATATCCAACTCCTACTTTCAGGATAAGGGCTTCGGTATTGCGATCTGGGGAGGGAAAGCATGGGGTGGAAGTATAGAAAATCAGAACATCAACATCCACAATAATATTTTCGCAAATGTTGCTCGTAAAGTTCAATTTAGTTTCGGGAAAAGTGCTGCCATCTTCATTCCCGATTCAGCTTCCAACATCAATATTCACAACAATGTATTCGATAACTTAGGGAATAGCCTACAACTCGACTCCGCAGACAGGATATCGATCAAAAATAATGTGTTCTTGAACTCTCAAGGAGACGATGTACAAGGAGGTAAGAACATTGCTTTCACTAATAATCTCCGCAGAAATACGAACTCAGCAAAGCCAACTTGGCAGATCCAATTCGCGGTTAATGCGACAAACATCCAGGGTGATCCAAGATTTACAAGCACGGGCGACCGTTGGAACTCTTACTATAAGCCGGCTTCGTCACGCAGTCTTGTGGTGGATAGAGGAACTTATGTAGGACTTTCTTACTCCGGTTCGGCACCTGACATCGGTCGATGGGAGTGGTAAGAAATGATAATAACGTGTGAGTAGTATTGAATGCCAAATAAACGCTTTTATCACATTGGCTTTGGGCAAGATGATTTAGGTTCATCACCTCCCAGCATTGCTCTATTATCTGGCGATCCAGAGCGATCGCGTCTAATTGCCCAAACTTATTTACAAGATGTACGCGCGTTGTCAGAAAATCGCGGACTCAATAGTTATGTGGGATACTTACCGAATGGTCGCAGTATCTTATCAGCTACAAGTGGTATGGGTGCGCCTTCATTAAGTATTGTGGTCAATGAGTTGGTACAAGTAGGAATCCGGCAAATTATTCGCATTGGCACTTGCGGTTCCATTCAACCTTATATACCAGTTGGTAGCGTTGTTATTAGCAGTGCAGCACTATGTCGCCAAGGTGCAGCTTATGACATTGCACCTGTGGAATATCCAGCCGCAGCCGATCCTTTTCTGACAGTCGCTTTAGTTAAAGCCGCACGAGAATTAGAGGTTGAACATTACATCGGAATTACGGCATCAGTTGATACTTTTTACGAAGGACAAGAACGCACTGATTCCGCAAATCCAAATTTAATGCGATCGCTGCATGGCATTACAGAAGAATATCGGCGCTTGAATATCTTGAATTACGAGATGGAATCCGGCACACTATTCAAAATGGCAGGAGTATATAATTTTGCAGCAGCAGCTATTTGCGGTGTAGTTGCTTCGCGTACAGATGGTGAAAATATCATTTTGGAACAAATAGATATTGCTGTGAAAAATGCGATCGCAACTGCTGTGAATGCCGCAGCAAACCTTGAGTAAGTTAACAAATTTCTCTGATATGACTTTTTATAAGAAGAATTCAGAACTCAGGAGTCAGAATTCAGAATTGAATTGGAGTCCAACTGGGTAATGAATATTGGTTTAAAACCTTGCCCGCAAGTGGCGCGAAAAAATTAAAATATTCTTACCTTAAAACCTGGAGTTTATGGGTAGAGTATTCTGAATTCTGTTAGCGCAGCGGGGCGTAGCCCATTCTGAATTCTGACTCCTGCTTTATTATGCCAGATTTAATATGCTCTAAGTAGTTTGATCATGTCTTTACCCAATCTTTAATTTATAATCAGTAATTCTAGCTAGAATGTATTGAGTAGAGATGCAATTTTATCTGATGAAACACATATATAAAAATATTTTTTATGGCAGTTATCAGTTTGTATGCAATGCATTTTGACCTCTCTCCAAACCTCTCTCCTAAAAGGAGAGAGGCTTTGAATTGTAGGTTGGGTTAAGCAAAGTACAGAAGTAGCGTGAATATCATAGAAAACTATAGTAATCAAAAACAATAAAAGTTAAAATTATTATTTAGTGTAAATTAATAAAAGTTGCTTTTATAGATTAAGTAGTTGAGATTTTAACACCATATTTTGCAGCAACTAAGTAAGTGGGCAAGAATAAATAAAACTATATTAAGTAATTTAAAATTCAATTGAATTAGCTCGTAGTAAAGGCTTTTGCCCTTAAGAGAGGACTAAAGTCCCCACTACAAACCTTTAATTATTTACGCCCACTTACTTACGATGAGTTTAGCTATTAAAAAAGATCACAAAAATTGTAGGTTAATATAATATGAATAATGCTTGGAAGCGTTGGAATACGACCGTTAATCTGGCTGCGATCGCACTCATGCCGACGCTGATATTTTTAGCATTCTCTCATCGGGCAACGGCTGACGATCCAGGAGCATGTTACATGATAAACTCCTCTGGCAAAACCGTTGGATTGGGAAGGCTTTGTGGCAATAGTAGTAATATAGCCGCACCTTCAGATAACAGAGTTTTTCGAGTCTCAATCAAACGCCGCTTTGGTGGAACTCCTGTAATTGATGTCACCTTCAACGACAAAAAAACCTTTGAAATGATTGTAGATACAGGTGCTAGTGGAACCATTATCACTCAAGGTATGGCGAATACACTTGAACTACAGGCTACAGGCTCAATGCAAGCTCAAATTGCTGATGGTAGCGAAGTAGAATTTCCAACCAGTAAGGTAAAATCTATAGCAGTCGGTGGAGTGACAGCCAATAATCTTCAAGTTGCGATCGCACCAAAAGGAAGCATCGGCTTACTAGGCCACGATTTCTTTGGGAAATATGACATCAAGATTCTGGAGAAAGAGGTCGAATTTCATTACCGCTAACGTTTGCAGGTAGCAACTTATTGAGGTTTTTATCGAACAGAATTCAGGAGTCAGAATTCAGAATTCAGAAGGAATTTTGTACAACTGACGAATAGCGCAGCGTAAACCCTTCTCTTTCAGAGACGCTAACGCGAATGGCATGGCAACTCTTGGAGACGCTACCGCGTAGCTCGCTTCTCCGTAGGAGTAGCTGAGAGCGAGTATTCGATAGCGAAGCGGTAGCGAGTATTCGAGCGTCGTGTCTTGATTCTGACTGCTGAATTCTGACTTCTGAGTTCTTCTTCAATCAGCATTCAGCATTCCTGAAGCAGGTTAAGAGCGTTATAGAATAAAAGAAATAAACCTTAAATACATTACGCTGATTCAGCAGAATTGCCCATGACCACTTCTAAACGCCAATACCACATTACTACTTTCGGTTGTCAGATGAATAAAGCTGACTCAGAGCGCATGGCTGGCGTTTTGGAAGACATGGGCTTTGAGTGGTGCCAAGATCCGAATAATGCAGATGTGATTCTCTACAATACCTGTACAATTCGGGATAATGCTGAACAAAAAGTATATTCCTACCTCGGCAGACAAGCGAAGCGCAAACATGACCAGCCTGATTTAACCCTGATTGTTGCTGGTTGTGTTGCCCAGCAAGAAGGAGAAGCACTGTTACGGCGAGTGCCAGAATTAGATTTGGTAATGGGGCCACAACACGCCAACCGCCTGAAAGATTTGTTGGAGTCGGTATTTGAGGGCAACCAAGTTGTAGCAACCGAAGCAGTTCACATTATTGAAGATATTACCCAGCCGCGACGGGATAGTACAGTGACAGCTTGGGTGAATGTGATTTACGGTTGTAACGAACGCTGCACCTATTGCGTAGTTCCCAATGTGCGCGGTGTCGAACAATCTCGCACGCCGTCAGCTATCCGGGCTGAAATGGAAGAATTAGGACGGCAAGGTTACAAAGAAATTACTCTACTCGGTCAAAATATTGATGCTTACGGCAGAGATTTACCTGGAGTCACACCAGAAGGTCGGCATTTGAACAATTTTACAGATTTGCTGTATTATGTCCATGATGTGCCGGGGATCGAAAGGCTAAGATTTGCTACTAGTCACCCCCGTTATTTTACTGAGAGATTAATTCAAGCTTGTGCCGAGTTGCCCAAAGTGTGCGAACACTTTCATATTCCCTTTCAATCTGGGGATAATGAACTTTTAAAGGCAATGTCGCGGGGTTATACCCATGAGAAATATCGTCGGATTATCGATACCATTCGCCGATATATGCCAGATGCCTCCATTAGTGCCGATGTAATAGTCGGTTTTCCTGGGGAAACAGAAGCACAGTTTGAAAATACCCTGAAACTGGTAGAAGATATTGGCTTTGATATGTTGAATACAGCAGCATATTCGCCGCGTCCAGGGACACCAGCCGCGTTGTGGGATAATCAACTGAGTGAAGAAATTAAAAGCGATCGCCTGCAACGGCTCAATCATCTGGGAAACTTGAAAGTAGCAGAGCGATCGCAACGTTACTTTGGACGCATTGAAGAAGTTTTAGTAGAAGACCAAAATCCTAAAGATCAAACTCAGGTGATGGGACGCACTGGCGGTAATCGTTTGACCTTTTTTAATGGCAATATCCAAGAACTCAAAGGGCAGTTGGTAAAGGTAAAAATTACCGAAGTTCGCCCTTTTAGCTTGACGGGTGAACCGGTTGAAGTGAGGCAAACGGTTTTGCAGTAAGAACTAGTTGAGGATTACTCCTGACTTATGATGAAGTTACCGCAAACGATTTCAGTTCTGCTTTTTGGGGCTAGCTTGGCTGTACTTTCCCCTGAACTTTGTACTGCTTTCACTGTTCAAGAAGTAGCTAACCTTGCCCAAGCATCAAGCGATTTGCCAGTAGTCAAATCAGCAGGACTGTCCCCTGATATGAATGTGCCTTGGTCGAAACCCGTGAGAATCGTTGACCCTTTTGAAGGAGAGTTTCTTGGGGTTTTCGACCGCAACTCATTAGGTGGCTATTTATACCGTGAAGGTTCAAAGCAAGTTATTAGTTTGTGGACTCCTTCGAGCATTCGAGTACTGATAACAGTAAATTCGGGTCAAGCCAGTTCTTATTTTTACACCGCAGGTCATGTTTATCCCAGAACTGACTATCTTAGGTTTGCCACTACTAAAAAAGTTGATAAACTTTTGCTCAAGGTCAGGGAAAAAGTTTTTCAATTAGACGGGTCAACCGGCACGTTTGCTGTCAGTCAAGAATTAGCCACTGCTTTAAAAAATGCTCCAGATGAGAACTTAGACATCAGACTAGTCTTGGAAGGAGGCCAAACTGTTGACAGCGAAATTGGCAAAGAAACGGTGAAAGCTTGGCGCGAGAAGGCAAATTACACGACAAACGCTTTCATGACGAAGATGACATTGCAGGCAGTGTACCTGATGAAATTCCAATTGAGGTAGACTCTGGTTTTCAGGGCATACAAAAGCAGTATGACAATCTCCGCCTCCCACACAAAAAGCCCAAAGGGGGCGAGTTAAGTGATCTTCAAAAAGCAGAGAATCGCCAATTGAGTCAATCTCGTGTAGTTTGCGAAAATGCCTTTGCTGGTGTGAAGCGCTACAATGCCGTCAGCGTGATTTATCGCAATCGAATTGAAAACTTTGATGACCGCTTGATGCTGACCGCAGCAGGATTATGGAACTTCTACTTGACTGCTGCTTAAGAAAAGCCAAATTGCAGACAGACCAGCATTGTCTCACTCATCTTTTATTTCCCGACAACTCTATTATCTTTTATTGATCAAAGAAAGATTTTTCCCCTCTCATCAGGAATCTATCTGGTCAAACTTGTTTATATATTTAGACTTCTTTACAGTCCATACTGTAGGACTTACGCAAAATTATACGCGCTCTGGGTTAATACCCTGCTTTTCGGCTATTGTTTGCGTTCTCTACTCACGTGTTCTCACTGACAGCCTGACTGTCTAAGCAGTATATTTGTGTTTATCCCTTAACGATTATGGTAAGTTTTAAGCTTTCAACTTCGTTATTGTATACCAGTAAGACAGCTAGGGGCTGACAGTGCGATCGCATTTGGGTTAATACAGTGTAGTGAAATCATTTATACCTCTCAAGGAAATCAACCCTATGAAATTTGGTATTGACATCGGACATAATTGCCCTCCTCACGATACAGGAGCAACAGGCATCAAACAAGAAGATGCTTTAACTAAAGCAGTTGGGACACTACTGATCCAAAAACTCAAAGCAGCAGGTCATACCGTTATTGATTGCACTCCTACAAGCGCTAGTAGTGTAAATGATTCTCTTAGGCAGCGAGTCAATAAAGCGAATAATAATAACGTTAACGTCTTTGTATCGATTCACTTTAATAAATTCAACACTAAAGTCAATGGTACAGAAATTTTCGCCACTAGTAATACATCAAAAGGTATTGCTCAATCAGTTTTAAAAGAGATTCTTAAACTTGGATTTAATGATAGAAAAGTTAAAAATGCAGGTTTTTTTGTTCTGAAGAATACACAAATGCCAGCTATTTTGATTGAATGTTGTTTTTGTGATGCCAAAGTAGATATGGATCGCTTTGATGCTGAAAAAATGGCAGAGGCAATTAAAGATGGATTAATTGGTGACTCAGATGATGATGAACTCAAATCTGATAAAAAATACGTTCTGGAAATCACAACAAAAACTGTTTTAAAACCTTCCACAGAACAGGCATCAGAACTGCCAAAAGATTCTGTATTTGATATTGAACCAGGAAGTTACCCAATTTTAGATGTCCGTTTTGAGGAAAACCATTATTGGGTTAAATTGCCTGATAAAAGTAAAGGAAACAGAGATGAACATTTTGTTTTTGCCGGATATAGTAAAGTTATAGAAAAAGATTAACTAATTATATCTAGATCATTCGTTAACACCTAGAACAGTTCCCTGACTTCTTAGCTCGACTTTATCCATTTTTTTGCAACGCTCAATCTTACACTAAAAGCTTTGTGGGACAGTAATTTTACTTTTTCGATTTCACCGATAATCAGTGACATGGAAAAAGTTTTTGCCAAAAAGCTAGAGTTTTGCCGTATCAAGAGAACCAAGTTTTTAATTTTGGATAAAGTCGAGCTTAGAGGATGTTTGAAAAGTGTTGCGCTGTGAATTTAGGCACTTTTAGATCCCCCCTAACCCCCCTTAGAAAGGCTACCGTGTATACACAAGTCGAATTACCCCCCTTAATCCCCCCTTGGCAAGGGGGGAAATAGAAAATCTAGTTCCCTCCCCTTTGCAAGGGGAGGGTTAGGGTGGGGTAAAACCTTGGTTAATCAGCTATTTCAGACTTGTGTATACACAGTAGCTTAGAAAGGGGGGAACCGGAATTAAAGTCCCCCAATTTATCGGGGGATTTAGGGGGATCTAAAGGTTTTGATATTGACAAGAGGACTTTTAAAACATCTTCTTAGAGAAGTTGAGGATTTACAAATACTTTTTAAGGAGACAAATCTATGTCATTACTAGATGATTTAATCAAAACCTATTTTAATCAAGATTTAGCAACAGTATTTACACAAGTTGGCATTGAAAATGCAAAAGTTACCGATATAAATCGACAAATTCTTAAAGAAGTTACCCTAGCTCAATGGTTACTAGAATCTTCTAGAGGTCAAAGTGATCTTGCTGTCAATGCTAACAATTTTGCCGGATTAAAATGGCGAGATCCTGACATGAAAGGTTTTGCTGAACCGTTAAAAATCAAAGTTCCTTCTGAGCTAGAAGAAGTAGAATTTTGTAAGTTCCAAGATATTGATGCATTTATTGTTGGTTATTGGAAGTTTTTAACCCGCACTCCCTATAAAGGCTTAGAAGATTACACCAATACACCAGAAAACTTCCTTGGTTTTCTCAAGGGTAAAGGCTATTCAGCTGATCCTAACTATGTTAATAAAGTTGTAAATCTGCTTCCAGAGGCGCAGAATTTATTGGCTAATGCAGGTGTAGTTGTTATTTCCCCAGTAGAAAAACTACAGCTAATTCGTGCCCCTCAAGAAGTGGAAGTAGGACAAAGTTTCCGGGTTGAAGGTATAGCGCGTTTAGCTGACAGGGGCAAAATTTTATCGGTGATGATCGATAACAGATTTCCAGCCCCAAGTGTAGCAATTAGTCAGGATGGTAAATGGCAATTCGATTTAGTCTTTAAACAAGAAGGCGATCGCACTATGATAATTGCTGTTGAGGATCAAACTCTAGAGATTAAAATTAAAGCTATCGTTCCTTTCGATCACAAGGACGATGAGAACACTCAACAACCTACAGCATCTAGTTTACCAGGAGCGAAGGTAATTAAACTCAGTGGTAGTGTAGGAATTGGCGGAGTCAATAAAGATGATGATGTTAAGGCTATTAAGGCGCGATTGTATGAGCTAGGCTACGAATGGGTCGGTGATCCTAACAGTGCAGACAGAGACAGAGGACTATTTGACGCAATCAAATTATTTCAATCAATTATTGCTGGTCGCAGTACTCTTAAAGGTGATGGTCGAGTTGATGTTGGTGGCATAACTCATCGATGGTTGCAAGCAGCTAACGCGCCACGGTGGGAGTTGATGCCAAAAAGCGACACTAATAATGGTTTTGTAAACGGTGAACTGGAAGACACCCAAGATAACCACGATTTTGGAACACACTGGTTAGCTGATGTGGTCAAAGAAATTGCCCAAGACTATCAAAATAGTTATCGCAATACTCATCCCAAAGCTGCTTTCTTTGCAATTAACGATGTTAGTCTGCCTCATGGAGGTGATACTCCCGACCATCAAGGGCATGAAACTGGCATGATGTGCGATGTTTACTTACCCAAAAATAATGGGGCTTTTGGCGGCATTTTTTGGTCGAGTTCTGAATATGATCAAGATGCTACGCGAGCTATTCTCAAGTCTATTCGTAAGCAAAAGTTGGTAAAGGCGGGGGCAGTTTTCTTCAACGATAAAAAGCTAATTCAAGAGGGGCTTTGTACCCAGATGATTGGTCACGATCATCATATTCACTTTGAAATTAACCCACCAGTCAGAAGCTAATAGAGAGTCCGGTGTTTGGTGCGTGGAAGAGTTGCTGACAGAATAACTTTTACAATTTCTGACCTGCATAAATTGATCGCACCTCGCCATTACGCCGGATAACAGCTTCGCCATTACTAACATCTACTAATGTCCAACCGCTTGAGCCGATACTTTCACCCATATTGATGCGGCGAGTCACGCCATCGATTTTAAACAAAGCGGCGGATTTATTGCCCAACTCTAGCAATCCTTCTAAAGTATTGGTGGGAGCCTGTGCGATCGCAGTTGCCGGATATACTTGTTCCTGGGTAATAGTTGGTTCTGAATCTGGGGCGAGGGCTGCACGCAATGGAACTACTGGTAATGCAGGTAGAGGCTTGGGTGTTTGCCGCACGGTAATGGGTGCAGTTTTCCCAGCCACAGGTTTAAGTTCGGCTCGTACAGCAGCAGCTAACATATTAACGCTTACAGGCTTGCTAGCTTGTCGCACTGTATTCAAAGCATTTTTCACCACATTAGGTTGAGAAGCCTGTAACGCACTGGCAACTTTTGGTAAAAGTGTAGGAGTCCCAGGAATCGCTGGGAGGGCATAGCGCATTGGCGACGGCGCTTGATAAACGGGAACGTAGATGCGCTCAACAACGTTTCCAGAACGGTTAGGGGCTGGTGGTGTATTGTTAGCTAGAAGTGGAAGTGGTGGTAGATTACCAGATGCTTGCCCGTTACCAAGGGCTATTTGGTTAGTATTTGCCTGAGTGGAGAATCCCGTACTGACAGATTTTTGATTGCTTTTGGCTTCTTGCTTATCTATAACTGCCAGCGCTCCCAGCATGTAGTCAACTAACTCTGCCTCAATTTCTGTTTTGACGGGCAACTGCGATTGTGGTTGCTGCACTAAAAGCGCTGACTCAGGCAATTTGCTATTTAAAAGATATACGACTCCAGACTGCACCAGGTAGATCATACTAGCGATCGCCACGCCTAAAGTTGTTCCGACAATCAGCAGTTTGCCCAAAGCAGGACTAGTTTTCTGACGCTTTCTACTAACTGATTTAACAGTGGCGCTGTCAAACACAACAGTACTCAAGTGCTTGTGCTTATCTTGAGCAGCTGACTGCACTGTTTGGTTCAGTGTGTTGGGTAAAATAATCTGCGGTATGGTAACTGTTTGCAGAGGCACGTATTCTGTAGGCGATTGGGAAGAAACCTTAGCAAAAGACTGGCTCGATTTATTCTGCCTAACAGTTTGAGAAGGCAGATTATCACTAACATCCAGAATGTAGTCGATATCGGCAAAGAGTTCATCCATTAAGCCATCAGCATAGTTTTCTATCGACCAAGGCTCGTTGGCGATTAAGTCTTCTGATGGTTCTGGTACTATGAGACGGGTGCTGGCTTCTTTTAACATAGACGTTCTGGGTTGTTGCTAGGACGGGGAAACGCCGCCCCTACTGCCTGGAAATTATGATTATTAATGAAACATCCAATCTCGTCCTATTGAGACGAGTTGATCGAGTGTTGGTATTAAAGTCAACTTTCATCTGGGGATTGTTGATGATGGCACTACTAATAGTTATGTCATCTATCATACCAATCCCCTCGCTTACTACTATACTCAGTCTTTATGAGCTTGGTGTTAAGCTAAGGCTGGAAACTCTGACTGGCTCTTGCTTCTACGCAATTCTAGATATAATAATAAGGCATTAATATCCGCTGGGTTTACACCACCTATACGTGCAGCTTGACCAAGAGTGAGTGGTTTCACGTGAGTCAGTTTTTCCCGTGCCTCTTTAGAAAGAGTATCAATTGTTGTGTAATCTAAATCCGCAGGTAACTGGCGGTGCGCTTGGCGGGCAATTTGGTCAATTTGATTTTGTTGCCTAGCGAGATAGCCAGAATACTTGATGTCAATTTCTGCACCTTCTTTTTCGGCGCGGTTGAGGTTGGGGTTTCCTAATCCGAACCTGTCGAGGTCAACGTAATGGAATCCCGGACGGCGCAGCAAGTCATTAAGGGTAATGGAACCTTTAATTAATTGTTGGGTATTAGATGCGATCGCTATTCCAATTTCATCATGTTCTTTAACTCGTGTAGTTTGCAATCTTTGTTTTTCTGTGGTGATATTACCCTGTTTTTCGGTAAATATATCCCAACGGCGATCGTCAATTAAACCAATTTCTCTTCCCAAGGGTGTTAAACGTTGGTCGGCATTGTCAGAGCGCAATATTAACCGGTACTCAGACCTACTGGTAAGCATCCGGTAAGGTTCCCGCAGGTCTTTGGTACACAGGTCATCAAGTAGTGTCCCAATGTAACTTTGCTCGCGGGCAAACACAATCATTTCTTGAGAGCGAACAAACCGAGCTGCGTTAATTCCTGCTACCAGCCCTTGGGCTGCGGCTTCTTCATAACCTGTGGTGCCGTTAATCTGCCCAGCACAAAACAGTCCAGCAATCTTCTTAGTCATCAGTGTGGGGTAACACTGAGTTGCTGGTAAATAGTCATATTCCACAGCATACGCCGGACGCAGCATTACACATTTTTCCAAACCGGGGAGAGTCCGCAACATTTGTAGTTGCAAATTTTCTGGTAATCCTGTGGAAAACCCTTGGATATAAAGTTCGGGTATATCCCTTCCTTCTGGTTCAATAAAGATTTGATGGCTTTCCTTATCAGCAAAGCGCACAATTTTATCTTCAATACTGGGACAATAGCGTGGCCCTTTAGCTTCCACCCAACCGCCATAAACTGGCGACAGGTGTAAATTATCCTGAATTAAGCGATGGGTTTCGGCGGTTGTGCGGGTAATGTAGCAAGGCATCTGTTCCCGTTCTACCCACGCTTCTGGGTCAAAACTGAACCAGCGCACATCTTCATCTCCTGGCTGGATGAGCATTTTACTATAATCCACCGATCGCTTGTCTACCCGTGCTGGAGTTCCAGTTTTGAGTCTGCCGGTTTCAAATCCTAGGCGATTTAGGGTTTGTGTCAAGCCTTCAGCCGCAAATTCTCCAGCCCGCCCAGCTGGCATTGATTTGTTACCAACCCAAATTTTGCCTCCCAGGAAGGTGCCAGTTGTCAAGATAACTGCTTTACATTGGAACCCTACACCAAAATAAGTTTCAACGCCGATGACTTCACCATTAGCGCCCAGCACCAAGTCAGTTGCCATACTTTCGCGGATTGTCAAGTTTTCTTGGTTCTCAACAATATTTTTCATCACCGCTGCATATTCGCGCTTGTCCGTCTGGGCGCGTAATGCCCAAACAGCAGGCCCTCGTGAAGAGTTGAGGATACGTTTTTGCAGGTAGGTGCGGTCTGCTACTTTACCAATTTCTCCGCCAAGTGCATCTACCTCATGAGTCAATTGGGATTTAGCCGGGCCACCCACCGCTGGGTTACAAGGTTGCCAAGCGATTTTATCCAAGTTGAGCGTCAATAGCAGGGTACGACAACCGAGGCGTGCAGAGGCGAGAGCCGCTTCGCAACCGGAGTGACCTGCACCGACGACTATGACATCAAAAGCGTCTTGAAATTCAACGGAATTGTGCATCGTCATACTTACAGGATCGGCAAGCTTAGAGTTCTTTTCAATTTTAACTGTTCCAGTGATTTCATGGATGTATCTTTCTAATAAAAAAGTTATCAAATTTACTAGTACTCAATCAAAGACAAGTTTCTATTTTTAAACTTGAGTATTAAGTAAAAAAGATTATATTTTTTAAATTTTATGGCAATGTTCCGGGTTGCTGCTCAAAGCTATTGTTCACATGGTTAGCAATCAAAACAAAATAATTGATTCCTAGTATGTATGAGATTTTTTGTATAAGTTGTACACAAGCATAACTAAATATCAGTGATTTATCTCTATCTCTATTCTTTATTTTTTCACTCAGCAATAACAGATATTTCCCAGAAGTTAATTAATTTTATTTAATCAACTAAGTAATTATTTAAAGATGAAACTCACCTTCAAAAAGAAAAAATCACTTAATAGAATTATTAGAAAGATAAGTTTCATTAGTATAGTTATCTTGATAATTTTTATATTAGTAGCTAGCAATGAGATTACCCACCACAAAGTTGCTATAACTGCCCAACCATTAAACGGATGCTTGAGTAATGATTCATTAATTTGTACAGATACCTCTAAAGAGACAATATCAGAACCATTTATTCCCAACCCAAAATTAAATCATCAACAGCGTTTTTTATCTGCGATCGCTAGAAATTTAACCACAATTCCCCAGCCTGGTACTTATGAATATATTTTGCTACGAGCTTATGGTGCAGTCTTTGTAAATCAAGATATCGGGATGAAACTACCACCAAAACATATCTTTGCCAATGAACAAGAAACCCAAGATTTTCAAGCTACTTTAACAATGGGTCATGTTGATGGCAGTAAGGACTGTTACTTACAAAAGTCTGCGGCTGAGGCTTTAAATAAAGCGCGATCGCTACAAAGAATTCCGCTAAAATCTGGTTATGGTTCTGGTGATTGTACTCGCACTTTCAACACGAATTTAAGATTTTGGTACAAATATGCTAATAATCAAGTTTTGGCAAAAGTTAAAGCGGGAAAAGAAACAAAAATTCTCGGTTTAGTTGCACCTCCTGGAACTTCACAACATCTCTGGGGATTAGCCATTGATTTACGTGTAGGTAGTCAAGAACAAAGAAAAGCTCTTAATCAAAATGGTTGGTTTCAAACTGTAGAAAACGATATTCCACATTGGACTTATGTAGGTTTGTCTGAAGAAAATTTACCTCTGTTTGGTTTTAACAAACAAGTTGTCCGGGGGATTACTTATTGGATTACGCCATTATGATTTTTAGATAATATGAAAACTTGGGAATACTAATCTAGAATATATGAAAAAAAGTGTAGAGACGTAGTATTGCTACTTCTTTACAAGGCTTCTGGATAATGCATATTTAATTTCTGGAGATGTCTACATCCAAAACCACACCCTTGATTTTCTATACTCCCCTCTCCATTTTGGAGAGGGGTTTGGGGTGAGATTACGCCGGATAAATCCGCAATCTTCTGTTTGGTTCTTCGCCAAAACTATGCGACTTGAGGCGATAATGTTCTACCAACTCATGTTGCATTTTACGGACTTGGGGAGAACGCGGTAATAACTCGACTGGCTGTCCTTTCGGAATCACAATTTGCTCAACGGCAAGTCTAGCTTCTTCCAAGGCATCCATCTCATCATCGCTACCGTTGTGTAAAAACAGTTGCAGTTCTCTATCATCGGCCATTTCTGGGTCGTCGATGTTCAATAAGCGCCGCAAACCACGGGTAATTTGGGGAATGGTGCTGGACTTAATCATGTGGATGGGTACATGACGCGCTTTAGCCATTTGGCGTAATTTGGCGTGGTTTTTGACGTGCGATCGCAGTGCTAAAATTGCATCTGCACTATCTATGTCTTTTGTCAATACCACCGGCAAAGTTAGCACACTAATTACCTGTTCTAGTTGATGGCGGCTAACGCCATAAGGGTAAACGTGCAATGGCAAATCTTCACCATTGGGCCCTGGCTGTCTGGTAGCAGCATCTAAATCAATGCTTTCAGAATAATTGAAGGATTCATCCAGCAAACGATCAAACTCACTGCGTCCAGTCACCCGCTCTACAGGCAATTGTGGCAGTGCGACCATTTGTCCAGATGAACGCCAGCCATTAGACGGCCGCGCCGGCGGAAAAGAATCCTCCACTATCCCTAGCTGTCCACCGCGACCGTTAACAACAGCTAACTGCCTTGTAACAGCAACTTTGCCGTGGTCATCAACAGTTCTCGTTTGTGGGGTAGCCTGACGCCCCCGCAGCAGATTATCTACGGTGTCAGCAACACTTTCGTGTACTACCCAACGTTGACGTTCCAACATTTCCACAGCAATTTCAAAGGTAGGAGGGGCTTTACGCTCCAAAACAGTCTTCTGACTGCCCCGGCGTCTAGCTTCGTCGTCTCCCAGTGTCACAGCTTGGATACCCCCAACTAAATCAGCCAAGGTGGGGTTTTTAATCAGATTTTCGATCTGATTTCCGTGGGCAGTACCTACCAACTGTACACCCCGTTCCGCAATGGTACGAGCCGCTAAAGCTTCCAGTTCTGTGCCAATTTCATCAATGACAATGACTTCTGGCATGTGGTTTTCCACTGCCTCAATCATCACCTGATGCTGTTGATCTGGATGAGCCACTTGCATCCGCCGAGCGCGACCAATGGCGGGGTGGGCAACATCACCATCCCCAGCAATTTCGTTGGAGGTGTCAATAATTACGACTCGCTTATGCAGATCATCCGCCAAAACACGGGCAATCTCCCGTAAAGCAGTAGTTTTGCCCACGCCTGGACGCCCCAGCATGAGAATCGATTTACCAGTTTCTACCAAATCGCGGATCATGCCAATGGTTCCGAATACCGCTCGACCAACGCGACAGGTCAAGCCAATAATCTTACCCGTGCGATTGCGGATGGCGCTGATCCGATGCAAAGTTTGCTCAATTCCTGCCCGATTATCTCCGCCAAAGGTTCCGACTCGTTGAATGCAATCATCTATCTGTTCTTGAGTAACGGGTACTTCGCTCAAATACTCAGCTTGATTAGGAAAGCGAGCCTCTGGGCGACGACCCAAATCCAAGACCACTTCTACTAAAATATCTCGTTTGGGATGACTCTCTAGTACTTGTCGCAGGTCTTGGGGCAAAATGTCTAATAACTTTTGGAGATCGTCTGTAATCGTCATGCTTTCTATGGGAGAGATAGCGAGGACATTTGCGTGCAGGAGAACCCGCTCTGGGTATTTTCCGAACGAGCGATTAACGCTCCTGCTGTGACTTGATCTGGGAAACGAGAGAATGGGCAAGTTCTACAGCTTGCCAAAGTAATTTATCATCTTCTTCTAGGCGAACAGTCGCCTTCACATTAGTGTTACTTACCTCCTTATTCTCTAACTGTTCGAGAATTGGTGACAGCAGTACGCGGGCGTAGCTACCGTAGGCAATTCCGGCGATGTAGTGCTGAGTGCTGGGTGCTGAGTGCTGAGTAATATAATCTTTCTCGGCACTCATAACTGGTAACTCAGCACTGTTTAACAGTCCCATTGCCTTTAACTTAGCAACCGTATAGCTATTAGTGCCGCCTGCTAACTGCACATATCCCGGTAACTTTGCTGCCAAAACTTTTTGCCCTAATTTCACCGCGGCTATTGTGGTGCCATCGCCAATATCACCACTCATCGGACGACCGTCGGTCTGCCAAATTAAAGCACCCTTGAGTGGGGTAATCAGGTCATACAGCGCTTTCAGATAGTCAGTCATCCCCTCGCCATCGGGACAGCTGATGGCTAGTAACTTTAGTTGATCGGCCCACGGTGAAATTGCTTGCCATAATTGCTCAAATTCTGCCAACCGCCCAACTTTTGTATGGATTTCTACGGCATCTACTCCCGTTGATATTACCAACGGCGCGATCGCTGCCGGCGTTGACACATACGATGATGTATAGATCATATCGTATGGACAAATTGGTATGCAACGACCGCAGCCATAGCACTTTTCGGATACTACTCCCGAAAAGTCTTCTTTTCTATTGTTAAACACAATTGCTTGTGCGGGACAAATCCGTTCACACGGTCTAGGGCAGTCTGTAGGACACTCACTAGGATTAAATTCTGCTTTCCGAAAATGGGGGTCTTCTCCATCGTTCAGGCTAACCATCAAAAAGGGTGAGTTACCTGTGTAGCCAAAGCCTCGCTTTTGGGCATCCGTAGCCAGAGTTTTAGCTACTTGTAGCCCTGCTTGCGCCGCCGCAATCACCGCTGGATCAGCTGCAACATCTATGCAGTCAGCGCCCGCCAAAGTATAGGCTAACGTTAAACTTCTGACTGCCGGCAAATGCTGGAAGCTGGCTCCGCAGATCAGCTTGAACCAGTCACCTTGTTTGAGAGATTGTAAAGGGGCGAACAGATCAGTCACTATTCTATTATGCGTTTATGCGACTAAAAATAGTAGTCTGTGATCAAGAAAAAGTCCGGATTTCCTGATTCAGGCATTGGGGACTGGGGATTGGGGAATTCGGGGCCACCTCTGGGGATTAGGGGGAATGGGGATTGGGGTTTCTATCCTTGCCTAACCTATGACCCAAGCTATTAAGGGTGGGATGCAATGAGTGTAGGAATCATAACTAATTATCCGAACTTGATATAACTTTTAATTTACTCAATACTGAGTCTGGTCAAAGGTTGGTTAATAGTAGGTTAAAAGCTATCAATTACAGCTAATGCAGCAACTAAAACAGCTACAAGAACAACAAAAGTTAATTGGAGCGATCGCTCTTGATATTCGCAAATCATTGAAGCTTCAAGATATTCTCGCCACTAGAGTTCAAGAAGTCCGCCAGTTACTCAAGTCTGATCGCGTGTTGGTGTATCAATTTACGCCTGAGATGCAGGGTAGTGTCGTAGCGGAGTCGGTATTACCTCAATGGACACCAATCTTGGGATTGGAGATTGAAGATACCTGTTTTCAGGAAAATCAAGGGAGAGAATATCGTCGGGGAAAAATTTGGGCAGCGGCGAATATTTACGAAGCGGGTTTAAGTGATTGCCATATTAATCTTTTGGAACAGTTTCAGGTAAAAGCAAATTTAGTTGTCCCCATTTTATTAGAAAACAAGGGGACTCCAGCACTTGAACTCTGGGGATTATTAATTGTGCATCAATGTTCTGCCCCCCGACAATGGCAGACATTTGAGGTGGAATGCCTCAAGCAACTGACGGTGCAACTAGCGATCGCTATTCAACAAGCCCAACTCTACCACAACCTCCAAACTCTCAACACCGAGTTAAAAGCCAAAGTACAGGAACGCACTACCAAATTGCAGGAAAGCGATCGCCGTTTTTACGCTATCTTTAATAACACCTTCCAATTTACAGGACTGCTAACGCCAGATGGCATTTTACTGGAGGCTAACCAGACTGCGCTCAGTTTTGGCGGAATTAAGCTTGAAGATGTGATCAATCGTCCTTTTTGGGAAGCACATTGGTGGACAATTTCACCCCAAACTCAAGAAGAATTAAAACAAGCGATCGCCCGTGCATCTCAAGGGGAGTTTGTCCGCTATGAAGTTGATGTTCTTGGCGCAAATAACCGAGTCGCAACAATCGATTTTTCATTACGTCCGCTACAAAACGAGACGGGTAAAGTTATTTTGTTGATTCCAGAAGGGCGAGATATCACAGAACGTAAAGCAACCGAATTAGCCTTGCATGAGCGTGAAGTGATGTTGTACTTGATTGGAGATAATCTGCCCAATGGAGCAGTTTATCGGGTGATCCGCGAATTGGATGGTAGCGATCGCTTTTCCTACTTGAGTGGGGGAATTGAAAGACTAACAGAAGTTAAGACTGAAGATGTACTCAGAGATTCATCTCTGCTTTATCGCCAGTTTATCTCAGAGGACATTCCCCGCCTACAGACAGCCCTTGAAGAATCCCACCTGAATCTATCTGTGTTAGATATTCAGCTGCGAATCCGAACGCCTAGCGGTCAACTCAAATGGTTGCATTTCCGTTCTACGCCACGTCAGATGAAGGATGGGCGTGTAGCTTGGGATGGACTGGTGGTAGATGTCACCGATCTCAAGCGCACTGAAGAAACACTACGCAAAAGTCAAGCTTTGCTAGAAGAATCCCAGCGAGTTGCTTGCCTTGGCAATTGGGAATTTGAACTTGGTAGTGGCAAAATTACCTGGTCGAAGGGGCTTTTCGACCTCTTCAATCGAGAACCCGCACTTCTGGAGCCGAACTATGAAGAAAATCTGCAATTGTATCACTCTGAAGATCGGGAGAAATTGCACCAAGCTGTTGAGCGAGCGATCGCCACTGGTGAGTCCTACAAAGAAATTCTCCGTGTACCCCACTCAGATGGTTCTAATCGCTATTTCGAGGCTATTGGACATACAGAATTCAACGCCGATGGACAGGTGATTCGCCTTTATGGTACTGCCCAAGATGTTACCGAACGGGAAGTTGCACTAAGCGATCGCCAAAAAGCTGAAGCAGCCTTAGCCAAAAATGAAGAACAATTGAGGCTAACCTTGGAATTTAACCACATCGGTCTTTGGGATTGGAATGTTCAAACAAGAGAAGTCCTCTGGAACGACAACCATTTTCGCTTGCTAGGGTTGGAGCCAGAAACATTAACTGCGAAGTACCAGCTATGGCGTAATTCCATTCATCCAGAGGATGTTGACCGAGTTGAGCGGACTTTACTCAACGCCCTAGCACAACATACTAATTATGAAGCTGAATATCGAGTAATTTACCCCGATAGCAGTGTTCACTGGCTCACTGGGAAAGGGCGCGGCGTCTACAACGAAGCAGGCGAAGCTGTAAGGATGCTGGGTGTGATCATTGATATTACTGATCGCAAACAAGCCGAAGCAGCGTTAAGAGAAAGTGAAGCCAGATTCCAGGCATTTATGAACAACAGCCCGGTACTAGCTTGGATAACTGATACAGATGGGCGTGTACTTTACTTAAATCAAACATACCTGCGGACATTTAAATTACTACCCGAACAGGTGATTGGGCAATCCATTTTTGACCTCTACCCAGATGAAATTGCTCGGCAGCATTTCGATCACATTCAGACAGTCACACAGACAAATCGGGTACTTGAGGCGATCGAAGTTGCTCCTCGACCAGACGGCAGCCTTGGTGAATTTTTGGTATACAAGTTCCCGATTCTGGGATTTTCCGCACAAAAGTTAGTCGGTAGGGTGGCGATCGACATCACAGAACGTAAGATCTTAGAACGAGAACTGGCTCACAAGCAAAAATTATTGGATGCCTTCATCAATAGCGCACCCGTTGGTATAACCATTCTTGATCGAGAACTGCGTTTCTCATTTATTAATGAAGCATTAGCAGAAATTAACGGCATTCCCGCAGCCGCGCATATTGGCAAAACACTACGGGATATTGTCCCCGATTTAACACCAAAGCTGGAGCAGGTATTGCAACATGTTTTGACAACGGGTGAACCGATTTTGGATGTGGAGATCACTGGAGAAACCCCAAAACTCCCCGGTGTGATTCGGACTTGGCTAGCTTCCTACTTTCCAATTCAGTCTGAAGTCGATGAACCCATTAGTATAGGCATTGTTGTAGTTGAAACCAGCGATGTCTACGACGAACTTCGCTTACGCAAACGTGCTGAACAGATGTTAGAACTGCAAGCAGTAATCACCCGCAACATGGCGGAGGGAATTTGCCTAGTTCGTGCTACAGATGGCGTGTTTGTCTACACTAATCCTAAATTTGAGCAGATGTTTGGCTATGAACCTGGTGAATTAATTGGTCAGCATGTGTCAATTGTCAACTACGGTGATGAACGTACTACGCCTAAAGAAGTTAATCAAGCGATTAAAACTGCTGTTATTCAACACGGTGAAGCAACCTATGAAGTTCAGAATGTTAAAAAAGATGGCACTCCATTCTGGAGTAGTGCGACCACTTCCGTTTTTGGGCATCCTGAGTATGGAAGCGTTCTTGTCGCTGTCCAACAAGATATCACCGAGCAAAAACAAGCCGAGGAAAAAATCAAAGCTTCTCTCAAAGAAAAAGAGGTATTACTTAAGGAAATTCACCATCGAGTGAAGAACAATTTAGGAATTGTCAGCAGTTTGCTGCAAATGCAGTGCAGACGGACAGAAGATCCTGTGGTGAGAGCAATTTTGCGCGATAGCCAAAACCGCATTGCTTCCATTGCCCTAGTTCATGAAAAACTGTACCGCTCTGAAGACCTCGCTGATATTGATTTTGCTCAATACATTCCAGATTTAACAACTCATTTATTTGATTCCTATAATGTTAATTCCAGCCAGATTAAACTAAAAATTCAAGTTGATAATGCTAGCCTCGACATCGAAACCGCTATTTCTTGTGGCTTGATTATCAATGAACTGGTTTCCAATGCTTTGAAATACGCTTTTCCTGGTAATAGTGGAGGGGAAATTGAGGTTAAGTTTTATCAAGAACCTGAGAGTATTTTGATACTCATTATTCGAGATAATGGTATTGGTTTACCTGAAAATTTTGATAGGAAGAAAGCTAAAACGCTGGGTATAACTCTTGTCCAGGGTTTAGTCAAGCAACTGAGGGGAAAGCTTGAAATTGACTCTCAACAGGGAACACAGTTCAAAATTACTTTTGCAAATAGCCGCGGATAAACATGATTAGCACCCCAGAAAATACACAGAGAAAGGAGATAGTTAGAATCCTTATTGTTGAAGATGAATATATTCTTGCTATCAACTTACAAGAAAGCTTGGAGTCTCTGGGGTATTTTGTTCTAGATATTACCGATTCCGCAGAAGGGGCAATTGCAAGAGCAAGTAAATTACGCCCAAACTTGATTTTAATGGATATCAGGTTACGGGGTGAGATGGACGGCATCCAGGCAGCAGAGCAAATTTGGCATCATCTGCAAATTCCTATTATCTACGTCACAGGTCATTCTGATAAAAACACTGTGGAGCGGGCAACGCTGACATCTCCCTTTGGATATATTATCAAGCCCATTAAAGAGCAAGAACTTTACGTTGCCATTCAAACAGCACTCAATCGCTACAATCGCGAGCAATTTTTGAGTTCTGTGCTTCGAGGAATGGGTGATGGGGTAATTGTAGTAGATACTAAATTACATATTAATTACATCAATCAGGTAGCTGAAGCCCTGACAGGGTGGCGATGGAATGAAGCTAAGGACAAAATATTAACTGAAGTTATCAAACTCATTGATGAACAAACTCAGTTTCCGGTAGAAAATCCCATTATCGCAGCCCTTAAACAAGAAACTTTTATATATCTAGGTAGTGGCGTCCTACTAGTTGCTAAAGATGGGACAACTATACCAATAGCTGATAGTGCTACTCCCCTGAGAAATAATAGCGGTGTAATTACAGGAGCCGTATTAGTTTTTCGGGATGACACGCAACGACGGTTAGCCGAAGAACGCAATCTTGCAGCGGAACGTGCCCAACAACTAGAAATTCAAGTGGCAGAACTCCAACGGCTAAACCAGTTGAAAGAGGATTTTCTGGCAACCACTTCTCATGAAATGCGAACGCCCTTGTCAAACATCAAAATGGCCATCTCCGTACTAGAAAATATTCTTGATCGGCAGGGCGTTTTAAATTTAAAAGCACTTTCTCCGTCTGAATCTGTAGCCCGCTACTTAACTATTCTGCGCGATCAGTGCGAACAAGAACTAGATTTAGTAGATAATTTGCTGCATATGCGAATGATTGATGCAGATGTCTACCCGTTGGAATTAACTTCAATTCAACTTCAAAACTGGCTGCCTCATGTTGCCGAATATTTTCAGGAACGCGCTCAAGCTAGGCAACAGTCGTTTAAAGTTAGTGTTTCTCCAAATTTACCACCTCTAGTTTCAGACTTGGCTAGCCTGACCGAAATTATCTCAGAGTTACTCAACAATGCTTGTAAATATACTCCGCCTGATGGAGAGATTGCAGTCGATGTTCAGGTGATTTACACCACAAAAAGTCTCAGAAATGAGGATGCTGAATCTGGTGTATTACATAATCTTCAAGTTCCCTACTTTCAAATTACAATTAGCAATTCTGGGGTGATAATCCCAAAACAAGAACAATCTCGAATTTTTGAGCCGTTTTACCGAGTCCCTCAAAGCGATGCCTACGGCAACCCGAAACGGGAACGCTGGCAACAAAGCGGCACAGGATTAGGTTTAACATTGGCTAAGAAGTTAGTGAAATATCTTCAAGGCACAATTGAAGTTACCAGTTCTCAGGGCTGGACAACATTTACAGTTAAACTGCCGTTAGTTATTGGTGATTAGTCATTTGTCATTTGTCATTTGTCATTTGTCATTTGTCATTTGTCATTTGTCATTAGTTTTCTTCCCCTGCTCCCCTGCTTCTTAGTTACTCCGCCAAAGAGTTCAAACTACGTCAAAATTTAAATAAACGCGATCGCATCTTACCAACAATGCAGATTAACCAAAGTCTCCATACAGCGATTCTTGTGACTGACTTAGAACGCTCCGAAAACTTTTATGGCAAAGTATTGGGATTATCCAAAATAGATCGTTCCCTAAAATACGCTGGTGCATGGTATCAAGTCGGCGACTACCAACTTCACCTGATAGTTGCACCTAATGTCCCCACAGAAAATCCAAACGAAAAATGGGGGCGCAATCCCCACATTGCTTTCTCCGTTGCTGACTTAGACACCGCCAAACAAGAATTGCTCAATCATAATTATCCCATTCAAGCCAGCGCCTCCGGTCGCGCTGCTCTTTTCACTCAAGACCCTGATGGCAATATCATCGAGTTGAGTCAGCAGTGAGGGGGAGCAAGAGGGAGCAGGGAGCAGGGGGCAGGGAGCAGGGGAAGCAGGGGAAGAAAACTAATGACCAATGACAAATGAAAAATGACAAATGAAAAATGACAAATGACCAATGACAAATGACAAATGACCAATGACAAATGACAAATGACCAATGACAAATGACAAATGACCAATGACAAATGAAAATCATTGCCTACTCTTACACAGATCCGTTACTAGAATCTTCTCCCGATCAAGCTGATTGGGGATGGGAGGTGGATCGGGTTTATGAAGATTTGGGCAAGCAAAAGTCTTCTGGACGATCGCAATTACAACAATTATTTACCGATTGCCAAACTGAACCAGCAGATTATCTCCTGATTCGTCGGTTGGAAGAATTGGGGGATACTGTAGAGGAAATTAGCGATCGCTTGAATGAACTCGAAGTAATGGGAATAGCAGTAATTGCTACTGAACAGCCCTACACTTCCGAAAATTACCCTCTAGGCGCTGACTTGCTGAATTTGCTACACGCAATCCAACGTCAACAACGTAGTCGTCGCATCCGTCAAGGACATGCCCGTAATCGTCTTGAGGTTGCACCGCCACCAGGCAAAGTTCCCTACGGCTACCGCAGAGGTAAAGGAAAATATACCATTGACCGCAGTACTTCACCAGTGGTCAAAGATTTTTTTGAACACTTTTTACTCTATGGTTCCCTGCGGGGTTCAGTTCGTTACTTGGCGAAAAAATACAGCAAAAAAATCTCTGTCACCACAGGAAGACGCTGGCTGACTAACCCAGTCTATCGCGGTAATACAGCTTACCAAAATGGCGAAATTATTTCCAATACCCATATTCCAATAATTTCTAAGGAAGAAGCTGCCCAAGTTGACCGACTTTTACGCCGTAACAGCCGTTTACCATCCCGAACTGCCAGTGCGCCGCGTTCTTTAGCTGGGTTGGTTATCTGTGGTGAGTGTCAGTCGCACATGACAGTTACTCGTGTCACCCAACGCAACCAAGATAAGGAGTATCTTTATTTACGTTCTACTAGCTGTCCCCAACGCCCCAAGTGTAAGGCTATTCCCTACCAAGAGGTTTTAGAACATACAATTGAAACGGTTTGCCGTGATTTACCTCTGGCGGTAGCAGGGGTGAATTTTCCTCAGTTGGATGCAGTGAAGAATAGTTTAGGGCAAGCGATCGCTCGTCAGCAAGAAATACTTGCTCAGTTACCCACTTTAATTGAAACTGGAATTTTAGATGCCGAAACAGCAAAGTTAAGAGCTTACAAACTCCGCACGGAAATTTCTGAACTCGAAGCAAAGTTGGCAACTCTCCCCCCAGTTAACTTGCGTTCTGTTGCTCAAGCTGTTTCGATACCACAATTTTGGTTAGATTTGTCGGAAACAGAGCGACGATTTTACTTTCGAGAATTTATCAGGCAAATTGAGATTGTTTTTCAGAATAAAGAATTAAAACTACAAGTTATTTTTATTTTTTAAAAAAGAATTCAGATATCCGCTAGTCACACAAAATTTAATTATTAATTCTGGTTACTGACTATTGAACTCTGTTTTCTAATTGAATAGAAACACTATTTCTGAGAGGGTTGATCCTTAGTATAGGCAGTAGGTTTTGGCCCAGCATTCCGCACATTGATAACTTTATTAAGGATATCAAACCAAAAAGGCGCACCCATCGCAATAGCTAAACCACTCATTAACCAACCGCCAATTAATCTAAAAACCTGCCCAATTCTGATTAATAAAATGATACCATCATTCAATCCTCTAGTATCTAATTCAAACTGTTGATTGATATTTTGCAATCCAATAGGTAGAGAATTATTTGCTAATAGGTTATCGATTTTTCTTCTGGCTTCTGGGTCATTGATATAATCTGTTCGTTGACTTGCACTTTGAGTAATGGTAGAGCGGATAGCCGAATCCTGTGACAGTCTGTTAACGATGTGAAATGTATCAGTATTGGTTAAAATAGCAACTGATATTCCAATTAAAATAGCAACTCCTTTGGCGTTACGTTTATAAACACCACTGGCTCGATCCATAGAGCGATCAAACCATGTTTCAATCTCATTTTTAAACTGATTCATTTCTTCTGTGAGGTCGCCAATCTTTATCCGACTACGTTGAGCAATCACAGCAAGGCTCTTGATTAAGTTATCAGTTACATCATCAGGTAATGTATTAACAACATTTCTAAATTCTGGGTCTTCAATATCTCTATAAATTTTTTTGATTGTTAGGTGACTTGGACTATTCTCATTATTAATACCTTCTTTAAGTTGTTTATAAGATTCTAGTATTATATGCAAGTCAATTTTAGAATCTTCACTAGGATGTTTCACATGATTAATTAACTGGGGGATTCTTAATGTATCTAACAAGGTAATTGCAAATGTTTCAGAAGGAAGATAGGAAGGCCCGCTTTGTTTTTCTACTAATGCTTGTTTAGTTTCTTTGCCAACCTCTTTAGCTTTTTTTCGTAACTGTTCTACTTTTCTCTTAGCCTGTTGATTCAAAGTATTAATCAAAGGATCGTTATAAAGTTTTTGCACCAAATTTCTTGCCTTAGTAATATCTGCTCCTTCAGTTTCGCTACCACCGGCTATAAGCAATTCAATTGAATGTTTTAAATGTTTCGCTCTCCATTGTAAAAATGTGGCAATCAGTTCCTGAATTTCAGAAGCTAGTAAACTCAAAATTAAGTAAATAAAAACTAAGCCCAGAGTAATATCCACGACTACAGGTAAATTCATTTATAGGCTCCTATAAATTTTAGCTTTTTTTATTATAAAAAATGCTTTTAAAGAATTTTATAACACAGATATTTAAATCAAAAGTTCCCTTAATTAAACTTAAAATATTCAAAGTTTTATTTACTCCTTTTGATGATAAGTCTCAATTTGTTTTATGTTTTTTAAATATCTTTTAAGTGTTCAGCGCTTCATTGAATCCCTGTAGCAATTAGTTCATCCTCTTCTAAAGTTAGCTAAGTTACAATTAAGTGGATAAAAATTAAACTAAGCGTCACATACAAAATAAAACACAAGTCAATTTACGGAATAAAGAATAGGTAATAAATAATTTTTTGCCTGTATTATTTTTATCTTTTTCGGAATATATGCTTTTTAAATAACTCAGATAAATTTTAAAAAAAATAGCGCTAATTATAAAAAGTTGAGTTAATCTTGGAAACTAGCAATTGTTAAGAACATACGTTGCTACTGGGTGGCAACATTGGAGATTCGCTCTGGTCTCTATGTAATCAAACCAGCAAGTAAAATGATTAACATAGAATATGCAAGAAGGAAGCTTTATTTGGAGTCATCTAGAAAAACAGCATCGCACGGTTGGCAAATGGATTGATTGGGTATGGCTAATAGTGTTGCTGTTGGCAGCAGTATTACTGTTTAGCATCAATCTGGGAGGATTGCCACTGCGAGATTGGGATGAAGGTACTGTGGCACAGGTTGCTCGTGAAATTTGGCACGCACCAGCAGGTTCAATGCGTTGGCTTTACCCAACACTAGGAGGCGAACCATATCATAACAAGCCGCCTTTGATGCATTTGCTAATTGCTTGGGCTTATTCTCTGGGAGGTGAAAATGAGTGGACAACGCGTCTACCTGGAGCAATTTTAACCGCGACATCTGTACCTTTTCTGTATTGCATTGCTCGAGAGATATTTCGCCAGCGTTGGGCAGCGATTTATAGCGCTTTGATTTACCTAACAATGCTACCCGTGGTGCGTCATGGGCGGTTAGCAATGTTGGATGGGGTGATGGTAAGTTTTTTGATGGTGATGATGTTGTGCGTGTTGCGATCGCGCCGAGATTTACGTTATTGCCTTGGTGTTGGCATTAGTTTTGGCTTGATTTGCCTAACTCAAGGACTTCTAGGCGCATTACTAGGCGCGATCGCTCTTGTATTTCTGTTTTGGGATACGCCACGACTACTCACCTGTTACTATCTGTGGATCGCAATCTTAATTGGCATTCTGCCTGTAGTTGGTTGGTATGGTGCCCAACTATTCCATTATGGTTACACTTTTGCTCAAGTTGGTCTTGCAAACCCATCAGTAGGCCGAATTGCTTCAGGTGTAGAGGGGAATTCTGAACCACCTTGGTACTATGTGATTGAACTTCTCAAGTACACATGGCCGTGGTTGTTATTCTTACCACAAACTGTCCGCTTAACCTGGGAAAATCGCAATCTTAGCTGGGCAAAACTAGTAATGGCCTGGAGTGGTGTTTACCTGCTGCTAATTTCTTTCATGATTACCAAAGTTCCCTGGTATCTATTCCCGATTTACCCTAGTTTAGCTTTAGCTTTTGGTATCCAATTATCAGAAACAGAAAATTCGCCTTTACTCTCATCCTATCCCCGTGCTTGGGTTGCTGGTTTGGCGATACTTGCTGTGGCTGCTTCTGCTGGTAGCATTTATTTCAGTTGGGGTACAACACCCAAAGCAGACTTACAACTGATTTTTGCAGCAGTAGCTTTAACTATGACCTTAGCAGCTATTTTAGCAGAGCGGGGCGACGGGCAATTTCTGAAGATTTTGTTTTGGGGAAGTTATATTTCGCTGCTGCTGTTAATGAAATCTAACTACTGGGTTTGGGAATTATCTGAAGCTTATCCAGTTAAACCAGTGGCTGCGATGATCGTGCGGGCAAATCCAGCTACGAAGAAGATTTACACATCTTTCCCTTACCATCGTCCCTCGTTGGATTATTATAGCGATCGCATCATCATTCCCGCTTCTGTTGGTGAACTCCAATATTATTGGCACTACAACAGCCAACCCTACTTTCTACTTCATACATCTGCTTTCACCAATCTTCAATTAGATTCGATGAAGCTAATTGATCAAGCTGAAGGTTGGAAGTTAGTTACTAAAGATACTAATCGATTGTAAATGTTGGGTATGGGGCATTGGGTATTGGGTATTCTTCTTTTCTCCCTTGTCCCTCTTGTCTAGATAGGCATTAATAAATCCAATTCGCAATTCGCAATAAACAAAAGTTTGTAGTAAGCACTTTAGTGCTGAAAATCCTTATCTTGAGTACTAAAGTACTCACTACGAACCTGATTTCATATTTTACGTTTAATTTAGATTGACCTACTCACGGGGAACCAAAAGATCACAAATAATCAGCGCTCGCTCTTTAAACAGACATGATATAAAACCGTGTCCTATTTGGGGCAATAAGACACGGTTTCACAGAAGTCTTTAGTTATAATATTACAAAAATCAAAGTAAGATTTGATTTATACCAAATTAATCCATTTACTGAGATTTGTTTCCTGGTTCATTAACTTTCTCTGTTGTGGGAGATATTTGGCGATCGTAGTTTGTCTTTTCTTGGGTCAAGGCGATCGCACTAAAGAAAATGGCACTTCCTACAGCCAAGGCTACCATAGGACGCTTGAGCAAGACAAAATCTCTGATAATCCTCGCTAAAGGTCGGCTTTGCCGACGTAGCGCCGAAGACATCATCAACTGTCTCCAAGTAAAAGGATCGCGGACATAATGACCACTCTGGCAAACTACTAGCCTTTCCTGGCAATAGGGACAGCAAAACAAGCCCATGCGCGTTTTAACTGGTTTGGGCGTAGTATTTCTTTGGCAAATTGGGCAAGTAACATAATGATTATCAAAGGTGTGTATATTCATTTACCTCGTCCGCCTAGTCCATTTACTCGCTCTATAACAATAGCTATATTGAATTGGGATCAATGTATGGTCTGAAATCAGGCATAAAATAAACTATACATACATTGTATTACTACCAAGGATGGCCCAATGGTCGCAACACGAGTATAGCTAGATTTAGGCAAGGATGACTCCTAGTTAATGTTTACGGGTGCGTCCACCAGCCGACAAAAACTCTTTTGTCTCTATAAAGGATAGTGTTGGCGATCGTTCGCACCCACTAATCACAGCTACGCCCAAGCTAGGTATCGCTGATCCTTAAATAATAATTGTCTCCCATTTAACCATTCTCCCCACAAAAATTTTGCACAATGACATTTTTTGCTAAAGCTTTGTAAATCAAGCAAATAAAGTCTACTTGTCTGGTTGCTAAATAATGGCTCACAATGAGAAGTAACAGATAAAAATTTAAATTTTTTCTTACATTTACCCCGCCTCTCAATGACTCTCTTGCCTCCCACTCAACTGAGGAAGGTAACGGAACAACCTGCCTTTCCTACACCTTCCGCTCGTTTAGGTCACCTAATTAATCGTTTTCAACCATCCCCAGAAACCGTAGTGCTATTTTTAGCCATGCTTATTGGCGGTGGTACTGGTATGGGTGTAGTCACCTTTCACTATTTAATCCAGTTGATTCACCAGCTGATGCTGGAAAATTTAATGGGTCAAATTGGCGTCTGGGGTGCTTGGACTCTAGCCTGCGTTCCCACCCTTGGCGGGTTAATCGTTGGCTTGATGCGCTGGCGCACTCAAGACTTTGGCCCTGGACTTTCATCTCTCATCGCCGCTTCTCAAGGAAAAGAGATTAAGCGACCACTAAGACCAGTTACGAAGATGCTGGCCGCATCTGTTTCTTTGGGGAGCGGTGCTTCTTTGGGGCCAGAGGGGCCGAGCGTCGAAATTGGCGCAAATTTTGGGATGTTGTTCTCTGTGATTCTCAATGTATCTCAAGAACGACAGCGGTTGCTGTTGGGTGCTGGGGCGGCGGCTGGACTTGCTGCGGGATTTAATGCTCCCATTGCTGGAGTATTTTTTGCCTTAGAGGTGGTGATGGGAGCTACATCTTTCGCTACTTCTGCGGTCAGTGTGGTGCTGCTAGCGGCGGTGGTAGCAGCATTAATTGCCCAAATTGGTTTGGGGGCACAACCTGCTTTTGATTTACCTGTTTACCAAGTCCGCAGTCCTTGGGAATTACCTCTTTACCTGGGATTGGGTTTAGGGGCCAGCCTAGTTTCTCTGGCTTATACTCAATCAATTCGTTTAGCAAAGGCTTGCTTTGCTGGGAATGTTCCAGGTTTTGCCTTCTTGGGACGAATTCCTCAGCCGATTCATCCAATCATTGGCGGTGTGATAATTGGCGCTGTTGCTTTGCGCTTTCCGCAAATTCTGGGTGTCGGTTATGAAACTGTAGAAGCAATGCTTCAAGATGTTGAGTTTCCACTCTATCTATTAGTTGTGCTGTTGGTAGTAAAGCTACTGATGACTGCAATTAGTGCGGGTAGTGGTTTCATTGGTGGGTTGTTTGCGCCAGCAATGTTTTTAGGTGCTTCTTTTGGTTCAGCTTACGCCAAAGTTTTGGCTGTAGCATTCCCAGCAATTTGCGATCAAATGGCCGCTCCCCCAGCTTACGCAATGGTAGGAATGGCAGCAGTACTGGCTGCTAGTGTCAGAGCGCCGTTAACGGCTATTTTAATGCTGTTTGAATTAACCCGCGACTATCGTATTGTTTTACCGTTGATGGCAGCTGTGGGTTTGAGTGTTTGGCTAGTGGAAAGGATTAAACCAACTTTTAACTCTAACTCTAATCTCCAACAAATTGGTCTTTCGGCATTGAAAGATGAACAAGCAGAAATTGTGCAGCAAATTTTGGTAGAAGATGCTATGTATCCCTGTCCAAAAAAGTTACCTGCAACTCTTGGGGTGTTAGATGCAGCTGTAGAAATGACCCGCGATCGCGTCCGCAGTGCTTTAGTAATTGATGAAGCAGAGCAATTAGTTGGTATACTTTCTCTGGAAGATATTAACCGTGCCCTTGATCTTTGGCAAACATACCCAAATTCCCTAACTGAAATTCCAGATAATTTATCCAGTCAAACTCTCATAGACATTTGTACTACTGAAATCCTTTATGCATGGCAGGATGAACTATTATCTGAAGCTTTAGACCGGATGAGTCTTCGGGGTTTGCATCAATTACCAGTAGTAGCACGAGAAAAACCCGATCGCATTTTGGGTTTATTAGAAAGAGAGCAAATTGCATTAACTTGCAATTTAGCAGTGACGCGCAAGGCACTTCGCCACTATTTACCAGTCTTACCCACCACAGATATAGTCATTAGTCATTAGTCATTGGTCATTGGTTTTCACAAAGGACAAAGGACAAATGACAATTGACTAATGACTATTTATTAAGCCGTGGCTTCTATGGCTTCATCTTCTTCCCGATCTTCTGGATCTACCTGTCTCAGACGAATGTGCTTTTTGCCTAAAGTGATCAGAAACTCATCTCCTGGTTTCAGATTCATCTGTTTTGTATAAGCTGAACCTATAAGTAAGTTACCATTCGATTGCACACTAATTCTATAGCTAGCACTACGTCCACCACGCCCATTAGCACTGGGTGTACTGTCCAACTGAATGCCTTCGGCATCAATTAGGGCATTTAAGAACTTCATCATATTGACGCGCTCTATGCCGTTTTTGGTAACGGTATAGTAGCCGCATTTTTTGGCTTTGTCTTCCTTGCTCTCGTTCTCTAGCTCTTTGACTTTTCTGAGCAGTTCTTCACCGAGTAGGGGTTCAATTTTTTTCTGTTTAGGCATCAACTTAGGTCGAAAATGAATGTTTGAAGTGTTTGAATCGATTTTATTTTAGCTGACGTTGAGCTAATAGGAACATAATCCTTTAGTTTTATCTCAACCTAGCCAAGTATATTACACTCATAGGCACAATTGTTATGCCATTACCAATATTGCCAAGACAATCTATTTTAGAGAATGCTGGCAATGCTGATAACTATATATATAGTTTGTGAATTACTGCTAAACTATACAAGTTTGAAGTTTTCTAAACTAACGCTCAAAAAGTTGTCTAGTTGTTGAGGATGATAACTGAGTCACAGAATGATAAGCAAAACTGATCCTTAGTTATTGGTCATTGGTCATTGGTTATTTACAAATGACAAATGATAAAGGACAAACAACAAAGCTTGCAAAAATGAAACTAACTACCAGAGGACACTATAGTGTGAAGGCGTTGCTAGATTTGAGTTTACAACCAAAATATGGCCCTGTATCTGTGAGAGCGATCGCAAAACGCCAAGATATTCCAGCTCCTTACCTTGAAAAATTACTAATAGAAATGCGTCGTGCTGGGTTAGTGAAATCAATTCGTGGTAGCATCGGCGGATATCAATTGGCAAGAGAGCCTGTACAAATATCTATAGGGCAAATTTTAGAAGCAGTTGGCGAGACTAGCCATTTACCCCATCACACCCCAGCACCTGCACAAGCAGAAGATTGGGTAACATTTAGCCTCTGGCAGAGACTCAACCAAAAGCTTAAAGAAGCTTTGTACAGTATTACTCTGGCAGACCTTTATTATGATGCTCGTAGCTGGCAAGCTTCCCTTGGAGAAGAAGCTAGTTTTGTGGTTTAGTCAAGAGTTAATAGTCAATAGTCAATAGTCAAAATATTGACCCTTGAATGCCAGTTTACTTGACGGAGGTAACTCCCGTATATAACTGGCTCCTCTTGACCACGAATTTTAAATTTTAGATTTTTTCGTTCATACCCCGCCCCGGACTTGTTACCACGCAATACTTCTCGGTTAATCACTTTTAACTCGGAATCGGGTTTGGGGAAAAGGTTAAAGGTTTTTTCTTTTCCCTTTCCCATTCCCCTTTTACCCTTAACCGAGAAGTATTGTCGTACCATGACGCTAATGTGGTCGGGGTCAATCCAAAATCCAAAATCTAAAATCCAAAATTGGTTGACCCTTGACTCGTGACTTATGACCAATAATATCTATATCTTAATAATTGCTGCACTTTTAGATTATTTAATTGGCGATCCTTGGGATTGGCCTCATCCAGTGCAAGTTATGGGGTGGGTAATTTCTCGCCTGAGCAAATTTTTTCTCCAATTGTGTCACAATTCTCTAACACAACGCCTAGCTGGAATTGTACTAGGTATTATCCTAATACTTGGTAGCGGCCTTGTTGGCTTTTTGATTATTCAAAG
Source organism: Nostoc edaphicum CCNP1411 (assembly GCF_014023275.1). Taxonomy (NCBI): domain Bacteria; kingdom Bacillati; phylum Cyanobacteriota; class Cyanophyceae; order Nostocales; family Nostocaceae; genus Nostoc; species Nostoc edaphicum. The sequence continues at coordinate 874,607 of NZ_CP054698.1, read as the reverse complement.
TGCCAAATGGGTTCATCCATTGTTGGGAATTGCAATAAATAGCATTCTTTTGGCTAGTTGTTTTGCTGGTAGAAGTTTGCGAGCAGCAGCGGAGGCTGTTTTACAACCTTTAACAGCAGGAGATTTGGAGAAGGCTCGCAAGATTTTAAGTAATTATGTTGGTCGAGATACCCAAAACCTCTCACAAGCAGAAATTTCACGAGCCGTTTTAGAAACCGTTGCAGAAAATACCACTGATGGGGTAATGGCTCCGCTTTTTTATGCAATTATTGGTGTCTTTATACCAGTTATAGGGCCAACGCCCTTGGTTTTAGCATATAAAGCTAGCAGTACCCTTGATTCAATGGTGGGTTACCGAGAAGCACCCTATACTTATTTAGGATGGTTCTGTGCGCGATTAGAAGATTATTTGACTTGGCTACCTTGTCGGTTAACAGTCATGACTCTGGCGCTGTTATCGGGTAAACCGATGCATGTTTGGCGAATTTGTCGTCGGGATGCAATTAATGATCCTAGTCCCAATTCTGGCTGGAGTGAGTGCGCCTATGCTGCTTTTTTGGGAGTGCAGATGGGCGGTACAAATTGGTATCGTGGGGTAGCTAAGTACAAACCACTGCTAGGAGATGCTATTTATCCCATAACTGCAACTTCTATTCAGAATGCTTTGCAGCTGACTCGATATTGTTTTTTGCTATGGTTAGGGATAGCGATCGCTATATTCTTAATACTCCCAAATAAGTAATGATAAATATAAAGTTAGGAGTTAAGAATAAAAACTTCTAACCCTTGACTCATCACTCCTAACTTATCACTTGCTATGTCTGCCAAAGTAGTTGAAATTCTCTCATCCGAAGAAATCCGTCGTACCTTGACTCGTCTGGCCTCTCAAATTGTGGAAAGGACGCGTGATTTGTCTCAACTGGTACTTCTTGGTATTTATACCAGGGGTGCGTTATTAGCCGAATTGTTGGCGCGTCAAATTGAGACACTGGAAGGTGTAGCCGTTTCAGTCGGTGCTTTAGACATTACATTTTATCGAGATGACCTCGACAAAATTGGATTGCGGACTCCAACGAAAAGCGAAATTCCTTTTGACCTTACGGGAAAAACGGTTGTACTAGTGGATGATGTGATTTTCAAAGGACGGACAATTCGCGCTGCTTTGAACGCAGTCAACGATTACGGTAGACCAGAAGTGATTCGTTTAGCTGTATTGGTAGACAGGGGCCATCGAGAATTACCAATTCACCCAGATTTTATTGGCAAAAAGTTGCCTACCGCTAAAGAAGAAATTGTCAAAGTTTACTTACAAAATTGTGATGGACGAGATGCAGTTGAATTGATTAGTCATTAGTCATTAGTCATTGGGTATTGGGCATTAGGTATTGGGTATTACAAAACTCTTCTCTAGTCCCCATTCCCCATTCCCCATTCCCCATTCCCCATTCCCCATTCCCCCATTCCCCCATTCCCCATTCCCCATTCCCCATTCCCCATTCCCCATTCCCCAGTTTCCCAGACCTCATCGCAAAATTGGACTGCCATGATGATGAATTAAATACCACTTACCACCAAGAAACTGAAATATATTTGTAGCTGTTGATTGTGCTTCGAGTCTTCTACCACCTACTACTTGGAACACATTTTCTCTCAGCACGACATAAGCGATATTATCAGTTATCTCTGTAGCAATTATATCTGTGTTTATTTCGATATAAGCGGTGTTTTTAAATATCTGCTCCCAAGAGGTGCGAATCTCCTTCCAACCTCGCAGTATATTACTTCCAGGATGAATACAAAAACTACCAGTTCCTTGTGACCATACTGCACTCATTATCTCAATATCTTTTCTTTCAAAAGCTCGATAAAAAGCTGCATTAGCCGCTAAGACTTCATCCTTCATCATGGGGGATTAAATAGTGAAGAGTCAGGAGTTAGGAGTTACTAAATTATAACTCTCAAGTTTGACAAATAAATTAGTAATGCCCAATGCCCAATCTTTAACTCTTCTTGACTGTGCTAATAGTTTGCAATAATTGGCTAGCTGTATAGGGTTTGCATAAAAATGCTTTGATACCCATGTCATAAGCTGTATTCACTTTATCAGATGAACTCAGTCCACTGACAGCAATAATTTTGACATCTGGATTAATTTTTCGCAGGGTGCGGATAGTAGTTATTCCATCCATAGATGGCATGACCATATCAGTCAATACAAGAGATATTTCATCTTGATGTTCTGCATATAAGGCTATCGCTTCAATGCCATCACTAGCTGTAATTGCTTTGTAGTTATGGCTTTCTAAAGATGTTTTTGTCACATCCCGAATGGCAGCTTCGTCATCTACAACTAAAATTAATTCTCCTTGGCCTGAAGGTAATCCCTGTTCTTGTTCTTCTATAGTTTCTCTCGCATCTTGTGCTGGCAAATACACCTTAAATTGACTGCCTTTTCCTTGTTCGCTGTATACATCAATAAACCCGCCGTGGCTTTTAATAATGCCAAGTACTGTAGAAAGACCAAGACCAGTACCTTTACCGAGTTCTTTGGTAGTAAAAAATGGCTCAAATATCCGATCTAATATTTCTCTTTGAATCCCAATTCCCCCATCACTAATAGTAATTACAATGTGATGACCAACTTTTGCATCTATATGCATCTTGGCGTAATTTTCATCAATTAAGAGATTTTCCGCCAATATTTTCAAATTACCACCATTGGGCATAGCATCACGAGCATTGACACACAAATTCATTAGTACTTGGTGCAGTTGGGTGGCATCGCCGGATACAGTCCAAAGATTTTGCGGAATATGAGTGGAAACCTCAATGGATTTGGGAAAAGTTTCTTTGATAATTTGCTGAATTTCTATTATTAAATGCTTTAATTGTAAGATTGTGCGATCGCCTTCCAGCCCACGTGTAAAAGATAATACTTGTTTGACTAAATTTGCCCCACGTTTAGCGTTTGTGATCAATATTGGCAGCAGTCGCCGAGAACGCTCATCATGAAGTTGTGCCTCCAATAGTTGGGCTGTCATCAAAATGGGGGCAAGAACATTATTCAGGTCGTGGGCGATACCACTGGCTAAAGTACCAATGCTTTCCAATCGCTGGGCGCGAAGGAATTGCGCTTCGAGTTGTTTTTTTTGTGTGATGTCTGTGTTGACAACGAGGAAAGATTGTGATTTATTGCCGAATTCATGCACTAATGTCCAACGGCTTTCAACAATAATTTCTTTACCTAATTTTGTTTTTTGCTGTAACTCACCCTCCCAAGAGCCATTTTTCATCAGAATACTGAGTGCTTCTTGAACTTGAGACGGTTTTTTTTCATGCCAGAGAACTCGTGTCTTGTTATTGATAGCTTCTTCTTTTTTCCAACCGTACAGACTCTCAGCAGCTTTGTTCCAAAATAAAATTTTATCGTCTAAATCACACACAAAAATTGCATCGGTGGCAACATCTAGTAAAGCAGCTTGTTCGCGGATTTTCTGCTCTGTTTGTTTGCGCTCAATGGCGTAGCGGATAGAACGCTCTAACAACGGTGCTGTCAACTGGCTTTTTTCAAGATAATCTGCGGCTCCGGCTTTCATCGCTTCGATATCTATTTCCCAGTCGCCTTGACCAGTCAGCAAAATTATTGGAGAACAACAGCCGTTGGCAATTGCTTCGCGCAAAAGTTCAAGTCCATTGTGGGGGCCCAAACGGTAGTCTACAAGATAAATGTCATGTTGGTAGCGAGCGATCGCATTTCTTGCTGCTTCATAATTATTAACCCATTCCAGCTCGCAGTTTGCTACCTGAAATTCATTGAACCAATAACGAGTCAAAATATAGTCGTCTTCGTCATCATCAATGAACAGAACTTTGATAGGGCTGTTGTCCATGTTTGTCTCCCACTGCTTCTAGTGGCAGTTTCACAATTTCAAACCAGTATTTGACTAGAGTCTTCATGACCTCAACTAATGAGGCAAAAGCCACTGGCTTAATAATGAAAGAATTAGCACCCAAATCGTAAGTATTATATATATCTTCTTCTCTTTGTGATGTTGACAGGATTACAACTGGAATTCGCCGCAGTTGTGGGTCAGTTTTTATCTCTTTGAGTGCCTCAATACCGTCAATTCTCGGCATATTCAAATCTAATAAAATCAAAACCGGATACGGATAACTTTTATGGTCAGCATATTGACCACGGTGGTACAGATAATCCATCAACTCTTCACCATTACTCACGATGTACAGTTCAATTGGCAATTGACTTTCTGCCAAGGCCTCACGAACTAAGATGCCGTCATCTTTATCATCATCAGCCATTAAAATTGTGAGGTTTGTTTCTCGACCGTTCACTATGCATTAGTTTGATTAGTATGAATCAAGTTATTAACTTGGCACAGATGGCAACTCTTACGTTGACAAAAGCAATCAAATATGCAATTTATATGTTTAGATATAAAAGGTTTATTCTGTTGCTATTTTTTTGCTATTAGCAAGCGATATCTAATCACAAACTGCCGTCGTAGTCACCAATAGCCTGAAATTATCGAATTGTATTAATAATTAACATGATGGTTGATTTGTACAATGCATGAGTCCTACAAATTACAGGGTGCAATTGTACAATTAAGCTAATTTTGGGATCTAGTATTAATCCCTCTCCAGGAATAAAAATCAAGAATGAGAATTAATTGACAATGTGACTATAAACTTTGCTCCTTGCCCAGGTATGCTTTGAGCTGTGATATTTCCATGATGACGCTCGGCAATTTTCCGGCATATCGCTAGACCTATGCCAGTACCTTCGTATTCAATGCTACTATGCAAACGTTGAAAAACATTGAAAATCCGATCAAGATATTTTTCTTCAAAACCAATACCATTATCTTCTACGATGATTTGACAGAGTTCAGAATTAGCGGATATGTTATCTGCTTGATCGTTTAAAATATTACCATAAATTTTGATTAGAGGTGGTGTCTGGAGGCGGTGGAATTTGAGGGCGTTACCAAGCAGATTTTGCAACAATTGGCGCATCTGTAAAGGATCGGCTTGAATGGTGGGTAACTCTGCTATTTCTACACTTGCGCCAGTTTGCTGGATATACACTTCTAAATCACACAATACCTCTTGGGCAATCTTTGCCAGATTTACTGATACAAAAGGCTGCGCCCTGGTAGTAACTCGTGAAAGTGTTAATAAGTCTTCAATCAATGTCTGCATTCTGTTGGCAGCATTCTGCATCCGTTCTAAGTAATCACGTCCTTGTTCGGTTAATGTGTCGCCACAGGTGGTTTTAAGCCGATCGCCAAAGGTTGTAATCTTACGTAGTGGCTCTTGCAAATCGTGGGAGGCAACAAATGCAAATTGTTGCAGTTCTTTATTGGAACGAGCGAGTTCTTGCCGCTGCCGAGTTTCTTGTTCTAGGATTAGGCTCTGAGTTGAGGCAATGCCTATTTGATCTGCCAGCTGTTGTAAAAGTTCAATTTCCCAGCCAGTCCACTGGCGGGGATGGGCGCACTGATGGGCAATTAACAGCCCCCACAGTTGATTTTTGAGGAAAATTGGGACTACAAGGTTGGCTTGAACGGCAAATTGTTTTAGAAATTCGGCGTGGCAAGGTAGGATATTAGCTTCCTTGATGTCGTTCATAGAACTAATTAGCCCTTGACGGTACTGCTCAATGTAATCGTCGCGAAAGCAAGGGTCGATAATTTGTTGCCCCAGAATAACAGGTAAGCCTGGAACTACTGACTCTTGCACCGCCATAAAAGAACCGTCTGGCTGTAGGCGCAGGATTAAAACACGGTCGGCAAGCAGTAACTTTTGCACCTCTATGACGCTGGTTTGAAGAATTTCATCGATTTGTAAAGACTGCCGAATTTTTAGGGTGATATTAGCGAACAATTGCGATCGCATATTTTGGCGTTCTAATTCTGCTTGTGCTCGATTGCGATCGCGTTGTGCAGCTTGCCGTTCGCTAATATCCATCATCGCACCAATCATTCGCACTGGTTTGCCGGTCTTATCGTGAATCACATAGCCGCGATCAAAAACATAGGCATAAGAACCATTGCCGCGACGAAAGCGGTATTCATTTAACCATAATGTTCTACCGCTATCTATCAGTGCCATCGTTTCTGAGGCGATTCTCTGCCTGTCGTCTGGATGTATGTGTTCATACCACCAATAAACATTCAATGTTATTTGCTCTATCGAGTAACCAAAAAGTGTTTGTAAAGCTTGATTCCACCACACCTCATCAGTCAGCAAATCCCAGTCCCATAAAAGATCATTGCTAGCACGAGCAACTATTTGGAAACGTTCTTCGCTCTGACGCAATTGTTCTTCTGCTTGTTTGCGTTCAGTGATATCTGTATGGCAACTTGTCATTCGCACTACATTACCATCTTCATCCCATACTGCCTGACCGCGATCCAAAATCCATTTGTAGGTGTCATCTTTACACCGGACTCGATGTTCGCTGATAAAAAATGGGGTAATTTTGGCAAAGTGATCAGCGATCGCTTGTCTGACAAATCCAATATCATCGGGATGCACTCGTGTTGCCCATTCATCGAAATGATTGGAAATCTCATGTTCTTGGTAACCAAGCATTTCTTTCCAGCGAGTTGAGAAAAATACTTGATTATTTTTAACGTTCCAGTCCCAAATGCCATCATTATTGCCCTGCACAGCTAACTGACAGCGTTCTTCGCTTTCTCTAAGTGCGTCTTCCACCCGTTGGCGCTCAATGGCTGTCGCCAGAATGTTGGCAACCGCTTGGAGACAAGAAACATCATCTTTGGTAAAAGTGTGGTGTCTGGTTGTGTGTGCCCCGAAGACACCAAAAGGACGCTCTTTGCCATGAATCACTACGCTAATGCCGCTCACTACTTGATGGTCATGTAGCAGTGGTGGCCCATTAAATCGTGTTTCGGCGCTCAGGTCATCAACAATTACTGGTTCGTGGGAAAGTAGGGTATAGCCAGCTTGAGAATTGCTCCCGGCGCTAACGGTAGCCTTTCCCACCAGTCCAGGTTGCCAACCAACTCCAGCCCGTAGCAGTAATCTACCATCGTCTGGCAGCATCTCCAAAATTTTGCAAGACTGAACTTTGAGACATTGGGCGACCATTGTCACACATGAGTTCATTAGTGTAGTCAAGTCTGTACTAGCTAGGGCGATTTGACTTATTTCTGCCACCATTGCTTGCTGTTTAGCATGAACTTCTAGCGCATCCTCAGCTTGCTTGCGCTTGGTGATCTCCATGTATACCCCAGACATTTGCACAGCCACCCCAGACGCATCCCCAAAGACAACTCCTTTGCTTGCTAAAAAACGAATTCTCCCATCGGCTAAAACAACTCGAAATTCGATGTTATATTTGACTTGATTCTGAATAGCTTGTTGATGCGATCGCCTCACAAAATCGCGATCGCGCGGATGAATGCAACTGATGAAAGCTTCATAGGTGTAGTTGAAAGTCCCTTTCTCTAAGCCAAAAAGGGCTTCGAGATTATCTGACCAAGTAATTTTGTTCGTCAGCAGATCCCAGTTCCAGATGCCCATACGAGCCGCATCTAATGCCATCCTGAATTGTGCTTCCCGCAATTGCGCCTGTGCAGTTTGCTGTCGTAATTCCTCCACAGCCCGACTAGCTTCTTGAAGACGGCGCAATCTTTGACGTAATATTGGCCATTGAATCGGCTTGGTAATAAAATCAGTTGCACCTACAGCAAAAGCTTTCTCTACAGATACCTGATCAGAAAAAGCGCTAATCATTAACACTGGTGTGTCTTTACCATCAGGGAGTGCTTGCAGTTGAGCGCAGCAACTAAACCCATCCATCACCGGCATGAGGGCATCCAACAGTACTATATCTGGGTGGAGGCGAGTATAGGTAGCGATCGCCTCTAAACCGTTACTCGCTTCTACCACGTGATACCCGGCTTCTGTTAATAGCTCATTCAGATGCATCCGCATGAAATCGTCGTCGTCTACAACCAGAATCAGGTTATTCATTTGAGTCTATGCTGGGAGCGATCGCCCTTCTTTAATTTGGTCAAACTTTAGTGCTTTTAACTCAGCACTCCTTATTTTCCTAATTATCTTAACTCCTCAGTCCCCCATGCTTCATGCCCAATCTATTTGAGTGCTGAGTTCTGAATTCTGAATTCTGAGTGCTGAATTCTGAGTTTGGTAAATTACGGTTTTTGGCTAACCCACAATAAATGTCATGAAAATATGACATTTATATCATTGCTCAACATCATAACTGGCGATAAATGTCATGAAAACATAACAATCCGATCCCGGAAGGGCTTATAAATCCGTTAAACAGGCGAAAAACCTACTTGTTCCCCCTTGATCCCTAGATATGCTTAGTGGTTAATATTGACTTAACAAAAAGAACTCCTCCGATCCCAAAGAAATGCTAATTTTGGCATAACTGAGGAATTGAAAGGGAACGACCTCAATTTAAAAACAGATTAAAAAACTTAAAAACTGGGCAAAACCAGGAGTCAGGATAAAAAATTCATCTGGAGTGGATGAGATTTTATATAGCATTCTTTAACCAGGGGAAATCATTTACCGCTTAAACTACTGGAGGCCAAATTAATGGCAAAAGAACGCCCGCCACTAGAGGAGATGACCTTACGCCAACTACGCAAAGTTGCTAGCGAATATAGTATCTCTCGCTATAGCCGAATGCGTAAATCACAACTGCTGTCATCAATACAAGAAGTACAGCGCAACAGAAATTTGCTTAGTCCATCTCGTTCATTGGAGGCACAAGAAACCGTGGAAGCTGCAAAGTTTGAATTAGGTCAGGAAGATCGTACTGGTGGATCTCTAGCTGATGTTGATGAAGGACTCGCAGATTTGCCTTCTGGCTATGGTGACAGCCGGATTGTACTCTTACCGCGCGATCCTCAGTGGGCTTACACTTACTGGGATGTTCCCAATGAACACAAAGAGGAACTGCGCCGACAAGGAGGACAACAACTCGCACTACGGATTTATGATGTCACCGACATCGATATCGAATATCAAAGCCCCCACAGCATTCAAGAATATCCTGCTGATGAACTAGCTAGAGAATGGTATATACCAGTTCCAGTTAGCGATCGCGATTATGTGATCGATATCGGCTATCGTGCTGCTGATGGTCGCTGGTTAGTGCTAGCTCGTTCTACGAGAGTACACATTCCTCCCGTTTATCCTTCTGACTGGATAGAAGATGTCTTCATCACCGTCAACTTTGAAGAAGATTTACGTGGTAAGACTCAATACGAACTAGTTCCCCCTGCCAAGAAGATTGCAGCTACCGCCAATGGTAACGCTGTTGTGAATGGCAACGGCAACCCCATCTACGACCAAATCTTTGGTTTAGCGGAATCTGCCGAAGCGCTACGGGTGGCTGGTTCTATCTTCGGCTCCCAGCATCAAGTACCAGGTGGAGTGCAATCCCTTAGCTCCTACGTTTTCCCATCTGGTGTAGGTCTGTGGGCAGCTCCCACCGTGTCTGGTTTAACCGCTTCCGGTGCAGGAATGTCAGGTGTTGGCTTCTCGGCTTCCGCCGTACCAGTGCGTCCGCGCCAGTTCTGGTTAATTGCCGATGCTGAATTGATTGTCTACGGTGCAACCGAACCCGATGCTACCGTAACCATTGGCGGCCGTCCAATTAAGCTAAATCCAGATGGAACATTCCGCTTCCAAATGTCCTTCCAGGATGGTTTAATTGACTATCCGATTTTGGCTGTAGCTGCTGATGGTGAGCAAACCCGGTCAATTCAGATGAAATTTAATCGTGAGACACCATCTCGGAATACTAACACCAAAGAAGAAGCTGTTTTAGAATGGTTCCCTTAAGTTTTGGTTGTTAGATTAACTCCAGGCTGAAATTGTCAAGCAAGAATTCAGAATCCAGAATCCAGAAATCAGAATTAAGAAGACTTTGAGACTCAAGCTTAATAATTTGAATAAAATTAAGAAGCTATAGCACTATTGATTTTCTAATCATTCTGGATTCTGACTCCTGACTTCTGAATTCTTACATTTTAGATTATTCCCCGCTATAGTAATTCTGTAGCGGTTTTTTGCATTATTATGTATACAAAAAAATTATTTTTGGTATTTAGCTTGATCATTGCAGCGAGCTTACTATCAGGTTGTCAAGAGCTTGAAGCAAATTCAGCCCCAAAAGTATCTAAAACTTGCCCTGGCAAAGATGCTAAGTTCAGTATTGATTTTTTTAAAACCAATAATCAAGGTAAAAAAAATCAAAGAGGTATTAACAATGTAATTATATTTAATCCCAAATCAGCAGAATTAGATTTCAAAGTTAATGTTGGTCTATCTCATAAACTCTACGCCAAAGATGCGAAAGGAAAACTGCGTAAAGAATATGTACCAAAACAGTTTCGTGAACTCATTGGTGATGAAAATGCAAAATTAAACGGACAACTACCCATTGCCGCAATTAATGCCGATTATATAGATACTGATGATAAACCACAAGGCTTAAACATTTCTCGTGGCGTAGAGTATTCAGGAGCATTTAAAAATAAACGTTCTTCCTTTGGAATATCAGGAGGTAGACCCCAACAGCGACAGGCTACTATTCAAGCTGGCAGAAGAAAAAGCGATATTCTCAATTACAATTTAGTGGGTGGAAATGGTAGGTTCTATCGTCAGGGTAAATTTAAAGATATTTGTCAAGATTTGGGAGAATTTGCCTGTAAAAATGCAACTAATCGCTCTCTAGCAGCTATTACTAATCAAGGCTATGTAATCTTATTAGTTAATGACTTAAAAGGTAATTCAGAGATTGAATTATCTCAAGTTAATCAAGAGTTATTCCCAGATATGTTTGATAATGTCCTAGAAGGTATTGCTAGCGATAACTGTTTAGGTAAGATTCAAGAAGGGATTTTATTTGATGGGGGTATGTCTCCAGGATTGTATTATAACCAGAAAGTTTATGTAGAAAACTTTGGGCCGATTGGTTCAGTTTTTTTGATTTACAAAAAATAAAATAGTTATGATTTGCACCGTGATTGGAGTTTATTTGCAAGCTCTGACTCCGGTGTATACATAATTTTAGAGTACTGACTTTTTAACCTTTTGTGAATTCTCAAGTTTGTTTGGATTCACCCAACGATTGACAAATTCGTTGTTGTGTTTGTAGACCTTAATTTGCACTTGCTTGGAACTTAACTTAACTACTTCGGCAGGAATTCTTTGGACATCGCTAGAATCCGTGCGAGGCTTGTAAAGCCAAATAACTTTTTGCCCTACTTCAAAGTAGTTAGGATTGCTAGTCAAAGAATGCGTACTTTCTGCCCAAGAGGGGAAAGCAATTGCTAAGTTGATTAAAAGTACTAAGACCACTAGAGTGATTTGGAAAATTTTCATGATCATTGCACTTGTCTTTGGCCTGGTGGGGCAATCAATCTGCTGCTCTAACATTTAACTATTGTCCTCCTTTGTTTTTTCAAAGTTGAAAGGTAGATACACTAAAACTTCTTTGGGCAATTTGGTAGAATTCATGTTGCACCTCTTTTTTACCTAAGTTTGATCGTACTAGAGATTTGGGGGGTCAAGTACTTAGCCTTTAGTTGTATTAATCGCCAGCCAAGTTTGTATTTGTTCAAAGTTTAAACGTTTACTGATTTCAGGATAAGATGACTTTGAAAATAAAATCAAATAGTCTTCTTTGTTAAAATGATAAATTAAACTTATGATTATTATGATGCTCTGACTTGAGATGGAAATTTCTATCTCAGGAGCAATAGACGCAAAAGAACACTCTGTCGTAAAAGTTGGGAATGTATAGTGCTTTATAAATTTTGATCTATATGCCTCAAAGTAGAAGCCTACTTGCAGCGAAGCAACCTAATATTGGCAAACTAGTTCGTGCCCTGCGACAAGAGTTAAATCTGTCTCAAGAAAAATTTGCTGCCGAATTTGGTGTAACTTTCCCAACAATTAACCGTTGGGAAAATGGACATGTAACACCTTCTCCTTTAGCAATACAGCGAATTACTAGCCTAATCAATGAGTTAGGTGAACGTGGTCAAATTCTTAAGAAAACATACTTCCGAGAAGAGGAGTAGGCTTTGTGAGTTCTGCATGGAAATTAGTAGCTTGGAATATCGATGATATAAAGGGGGAGGGGGTGCTGGGGATTGGGTACTGGGGACTGGGTACTGGGCAAGAAAATATGAGTAACATTTTGGTTGGGATCTGAATCCCCATCTAAATCTTCCTAGTCCCTAGTACAGCACGGCGTAAATAAACCACCCATTCCCAATCAACAAAACCCTTACGCTGTCTTCATTTTTAATTTTTAATTTTTAATTTTTAATTCCGCCTTGCGGTACTAGTCCCCAATCCCTACTGTAAGCAACGCATGACCAATCGAGAGGAATCAATGAAAAACGAATCAACGTCAGCAAGCAACGCTGACGTAAATTTCCTTCTCGGCGGGGGTGAAATGGGTGCGCGGATGCGAGAACGAGATTGGTCAAAAACTTCCCTTGGCCCAACACAGCAGTGGCCACAGAGTTTGAAGACAGCCGCGCGGATTATGCTGACTTCCCGTCAGGCGATGTTTGTCTGGTGGGGCGAGGAACTGATTAACCTTTACAATGACGCTTATAAGGCTATTATTGGCGGCAAACATCCAGAAGCACTTGGGCAGCCAGCTTCCTACGTGTGGCGGGAAATTTGGGATCAGGTTAGGCCTCGAGCCGAATCAGCGATGCTGAAGAATGAGGGCACTTACGACGAAGCGCTGCTGCTAATTATGGAGCGCAACGGCTACCCGGAAGAAACTTATTACACTTTTTCATATAGCCCAGTTCCTAATGATCAGGGCGACACAGGTGGGATTATCTGCGCCAACACAGACGACACGCAGCGGATTATCGGTGAGCGTCAGTTGGCACTTTTGCGCGAACTAGCGGCGAGGACGGCAGACGCGCGGACATTCGATGAAGCCTGTATGTTGAGTGCAAGTTGTCTAGAAAGCAACCCTTACGACCTCCCTTTTGCAATGATTTATCTGGTTGACCCAGATAAGCAGGAAGTTTTTCTGGCTGGAACGTGTGGTATAAATCGGAATCACGTAGCAGTTCCGGAAACAGTGGCTCTCGATTCTGATTGTGTTTGGCCCTTTGGGGAAGTGATCACAACCCATCAGGCAAAACTGATTTCTGATTTGGAAGTGTCTTTTAGTGGTTTACCTTGTGGTGTTTGGCAGCGATCGCCCCATCAAGCGATCGCAGTACCAATTGCCCCATCGGGTCAAACGGGAAAAGCTGGTATATTGATTGCTGGTTTGAACCCCTTCAGGCTATTCGACGACAATTATCAAGGATTCATCGATTTAGTTGCGGCTCAAATTGCAGCCAGCATCGCTAACGCCCAAGCTTACGAGGAAGAACGCAAACGCGCTGAAGCCTTGGCAGAAATTGATCGCGCTAAAACCGTCTTTTTCAGCAACGTCAGCCACGAGTTTCGTACCCCACTTACTTTAATGTTGGGGCCACTAGAGGAAACCTTAGTCAATTGTGCCACTCTGCTTCCAGCCAAAGAACGAGAGCAGTTAGAAATGGTGCAACGTAATGGAATCCGCCTGCTAAAACTGGTCAACAGCCTACTAGATTTCTCGCGCATCGAAGCCGGAAGAGTTCAAGCCTCTTATGAACCCACCGATCTTGCCACTTTCACCGCAGAACTAGCTAGTGTATTTCGTTCAGCAGTCGAACGCGCAGGGATGCAATTATCAGTCAACTGTCCTTCCCTGCCAGCAACAGTATATGTAGATCGGGAGATGTGGGAAAAGATTGTTCTTAACCTGCTCTCAAATGCATTCAAATTCACGATGGCTGGAAAAATCGCGGTCAGCTTAGAGTGGGCAAATGACCATATTGAGTTCGCCGTCCAAGATACAGGCATCGGTATCCCAGCAGAAGAAATTCCCCACCTTTTTAAACGATTTCACCGCGTCAAAGGGGCGCAAGGACGCACTTTTGAAGGATCAGGAATTGGATTGTCACTGGTACAGGAATTGGTGCAAATGCATGGTGGAAAAGTTCATATTACCAGTGTTCTAGGAGCAGGCAGTTGCTTTACTGTGTCAATTCCAACGGGGTATGCTCATTTGCCTCCAGACCGAATTAGCGCCCCTCGAACTTTAGCTTCAACCGCATTAGGTGCAACACCCTATTTAGAAGAAGCCCTGCGTTGGCGACCGGAAGAGGCAGGGGAGCAGGGAGTAGGGAGTAGGGGGGCAGGGAGTAGGGAGTAGGGGGGCAGGGAGCAGGGGGGCAGGGAGCAGGGGGGGCAGGGAGTAGGGAACAGGGAACAGGGGGGCAGGGAACAGGGGGCAGGGGGCAGAGAAGAATCTTACCTATCACCTATCACCTATCACCTGTCACCCTCTCGCGCCAGAATTCTTCTGGCTGATGACAATTTAGATATGCGTGATTATGTCAAGCGGCTATTAAGTCAGCACTATGAGGTGGAATCAGTGCCAGATGGTTTAACTGCTTTGAATTCTGCTCGTGGGCGTGTCCCAGACTTAGTACTGACAGATGTGATGATGCCTGGATTAGATGGCTTTGGACTGCTGCAAGAATTACGATCTGATCCGCAGACGCAAAAAATTCCAATCATCCTGTTGTCGGCACGGGCGGGGGAAGAGGCGCGGGTGGAAGGCTTAGAAGCGGGAGCCGATGATTATTTGATTAAACCGTTTTCTGCCCGTGAATTGTTGGCGCGGGTAGAGGCAGCCCTAAAAATGGCTCGTCTCCGCCAGGAGGCAATGGAACGTGAGCAAGAATTGCGAATTGAAGCTGAGGTGGCAAAAGCACACCTAGAGACTGTCCTAGCTGGCATCCAAGACCAATTTTTTGTATTAGATCGAGAGTGGCGTTATACCTTTGTTAATGACCGAGTAGCAGAAGTTGTTGGCTTTTCAAAGAAAGAGTTACTAGGTAGAAGCATTTGGGAAGTTTTTCCAGATGTGGTCGAAAGCGAGTTTTATACTCAGGTTCAGTGGGCGATCGCACAACACACCGTTATTCAGTTTGAATACTTTTATCCTGCTTGGCAGCGCTGGTTTGAGAATCGCGTCTACCCCTTTGCAGAAGGAGTAAGCATTTTTGTTACAGATATTAGCGATCGCAAACAGGCAGAAAAAGCCCTTCGGGAAAGCGAAGAAAAATTCCGCAACATGGCTGACAATGCCCCCTTCATGGTTTGGGTAACAGATACCGATAGCTACTGCACCTACCTCAGTCAAAGCTGGTATGACTTTACAGGTCAAAACGAGGAAACGGGTCTGGGATTTGGCTGGTTAAATGCTGTACATCCAGACGATAGCAATGACGTTAGGAATGTTTTTCTGGAAGCTAGTAGCAGTTATTCGGCTTTCCGTTTGGAGTACCGCTTGCGGCGCCAAGACGGCGAATATCGCTCTTGCATTGATGCGGCTAATCCCTGGTTTGGGATGGACGGTCAGTTTAAAGGTTACATTGGCTCAGTGATTGATATTACAGAACGCAAAGTCGCAGAAGCCGAACGCGATCGCCTCCTGGAACTTGAGCAAGCTGCCAGAACTGAAGCCGAAAGAGCTAACCGGATTAAAGATGAGTTTTTGGCGGTGCTTTCCCATGAATTGCGATCGCCTCTAAATCCCATTCTTGGCTGGGCGAGACTCTTACAGACTCGTGAGTTTGACGCCGCAGGGTTGAAGAAAGCGATCGCAACCATCGAGCGGAATGCTAAATTACAAGCTCAACTAATCGAAGATTTACTCGATGTCTCTCGGATTTTACAAGGCAAGCTCAACCTCAATATGTTTCCCGTTAACTTAGTGCTTGTAATTGAGGGAGGATTGGAGACAGTGCGTTTAGCAGCAGAAGCGAAAAATATTCAAATTCAGACGATGCTGGATGCTTCTTTGGGGCAAGTTTTGGGTGATTCTAGTCGTTTACAACAAGTTGTCTGGAATCTGTTATCAAATGCTGTTAAATTCACTCCTGAAGGAGGGAAAATTGATATTCAACTGGAGCGCGTTGACACTCAAGCTCAGATTACTGTCAGCGACACAGGTAAGGGAATCAGCCCTGACTTTCTCCCTTATGTGTTTGAATATTTTCGTCAGGCTGATGGCACGACAACCCGAAAATTTGGTGGCTTGGGGTTAGGGTTAGCAATTGTCCGTCATTTGATAGAACTACATGGCGGCACGATTTGGGCAGAAAGTTTAGGTGAAGGGCAAGGATCTATTTTCAGAGCCAGACTACCGCTAATTAAAAAGGATTTAACCCCAAAACAACATATAAAGATTGCTGCATTAAATCCTGCTCCGGTGATTGAAATCCTTGCAGGCATCCAAATCTTAGTTGTGGATGACGACGATGATACCCGCGACTTCCATACATTTCTGCTAGAGCAGGCTGGAGCAAGGGTGACTGCTGTGGCATCAGCAAAAGAAGCACTGCAAGTATTGGCAGAGTCAGAACCAGATTTTCTGCTCAGTGATATTGGGATGCCAGAGACAGATGGCTATATGCTGATGCGCCAAGTTAAGGCATTGCAGTCCAAACAAGCCAAACAGATTCCGGCGATCGCTTTAACTGCTTATGCAGGAGAAATCAACCAGCAACAAGCACTCGAATCAGGCTTTAAAAAGCATCTATCGAAACCTGTCGAACCAGAAGAGTTAGTCAAGGCAATTGCAACTCTGATTGGCAGGAGTGGAAATGGCTGAGGTTCGGCTGCTTTGCATAAACCCCGTAAATGCAGATGTGTACAGGAGGAATTTTATGAATTTATTCGTGGAAGAAATACCAGCATCAGATATCTCCCCAAAAACCATTCAAGAAACACCCTCACCAAGTACAGATCCACTAATTGCCCGCAGTTTACAAAAAGAGCAGTATTTTGGCATTATCGGGCTAGCGATCGCCTTGATTGCCGCTGTGGGATTTTTTAGTCGCAGAGTTGAATATGCTATTGGGTTTGCTATTGTTCTCAGCGCGATTTTAATTGCTTTCTTTTTGTTCGTATAAGAAGGGATTAGGGATTTAAAAACTGTGAGCTAGATTTCAATACTGTTCGGTTAAGGCAAGAGACGCGATGAATCGCCGTCTCTACAATAATCAGTCTGGCGATTTATCGCGGATTTGTGATCTAAAACTTTTATCCAAAAAACCTTAACCGAACCGTATTGAGATGGATTCCTTCTTCATAAATATATATTTACCCTGAATAAATTCAACTAAAAGTTCTTGCTTATTTGACTGATTTATGCTTTTATTTTTTGATTTAAATTGTTCATCTAACTCTTTATTAGTTTGCTTCATCACACAAAATATATCAGCAATTACTTGAATATTTAGTATAGATTTGGAAAGGTATTAGTGAATCACCTAATCAGCTAAATTATTTAGTTTAATTAAATCATCAAATCTTCATGAATTTGAAGTGTAGTTTATCTTTTACAGTAAAAATAGTGGGAATAATAGAATAAATCGGATTAAGTAAATTAGTTATATGAGCCAAATATGTCCTATCTCCAAAACCTGTGCTTGTCGTAATGTTGCACGCTGCCGGACTAAGGAGGCAGGTAGGCTCTTTCTCTGGTTTCCCGTTCCACATACCCTGAACAAAGTCACCTCCTATTTACAACAGTTTGCCCTTGAGTATGAACTGATGCACGAGCGACCAGGTTTGAGTTTGAACTGTAGATCCGGACAGTCTCTAGAAATTGCCCGTAACCTGGCCAAACTACTTGCACCGAGAGAATTAAAAGAGACGCAAGTCCTTTTTATTCAAGGCACTATTCAACCTCAACTCCACGATTTTAGTGACATAGCCTCATTACAACGCTTCATTAAGTTCAACCAATCAGACTGGCTGGTTGAAATGCTAGCAACCGAACGATTCACCAGTTACTTTCAACCAATTGTTTCAATTAACGATACATCGCAGATTTTTGGATATGAATCGCTCTTGCGGGGACTGGATGAAGAAGGCAATTTAGTGCTCCCGGCACCGATTCTGGAGTTAGCCACCGAAGCCGGACTCTTACCACAACTCGACCAAGTTGCTCGTCTGAGCACAATCACTCAATTCAGCCGCTATCAAGTGAGTGGGCACATTTTCATCAATTTTGCACCAACGTCACTTTATGACCCAGTTTTCTGCCTACGTAGTACAGTAGAGGCAATTGATACTGCTGGCATTTCCCACGAGCGGGTTGTTTTTGAAGTCGTGGAGTCAGACAATTCTCAAGATTTAGACCATCTCAAGGCACTGCTCCAATACTACCGGGATGCTGGGTTTTTAGTCGCCCTTGATGACCTCGGTTCTGGCTATTCCAGCCTAAACTTGCTGCATCAGTTACGTCCAGACTTTATCAAGCTGGACATCGAGTTAATTCGAGATGTGCATCAAGACCTTTATAAAGCCTCGATTACTGAGAAGCTTCTAGAGATTACTCAAAAGTTAAATATCCAAACTGTTGCTGAAGGAATTGAATGCATTGAGGAACTGAACTGGCTGCGAGAACGAGGTGCAACTCTTGCTCAAGGCTATTTGATTGCTCAACCCAGTGCAGTGCCCGTCACTACAACCCCTCGCTTTGATCCGATTGCCTTAACAGTAGCATCCGCACATTCTCAGCAGATTGAGCAGCGTGTCCAACACCAAAGCGAGTCTGAGCGAATTGTCGCGGCTGTGACGCAGCGGATTCGACAATCATTAGAGTTAAACGAGATTTTGCAAACCACAGCAGCCGAAGTGCGACAACTATTTAAGGTAGATAGAGTATTGATCTATCAGTTTCAGGAAGACTGGAGTGGTTTGGTCGCGGTAGAATCCTTCGCAGAAGAGTGTATGTCCATTTTGGGATTTCACGTCATGGACACGTGCTTTAAATCTACCCGTGCAGCTTACTATCAACAAGGTAACACCAGAGCGATCGCAGATATTGAAACTGCGGGACTATCGCCGTGTCATATTGACCTCCTGCGAAGTCTGCAAATCCGGGCTAACCTGGTCGTGCCTATTTTACAGCAAGAGCGTTTGTGGGGATTATTGATTGCTCACCAATGCCGTAGCAGCAGACAATGGCAGCAATCGGAGATTAACTTGTTTAACCAGTTAGCGGGTCAAGCTGCGATCGCTATTCAGCAATCAGAACTCTACCACCAATTACAACAAGCAAACCAGGAATTACAGCGCCTTGCCTGTTCGGATGGTCTAACCCAAGTGGGAAATCGACGCTGTTTTGATGACACGTTCAATGCACACTGGCAATGGTTGGCACGAGAGCAAGGCTCATTATCTTTGATTTTATGTGATGTCGATTACTTTAAACTTTACAATGATACGCATGGACATCTGGCAGGAGATGATGCGCTCAGACAGGTTGCTAAGGCAATCTCTCAGACAGTTAAACACCCTGCTGATTTAGTTGCTCGTTATGGTGGAGAAGAGTTTGCAGTCATTTTGCCGAATACTGATATCGAAGGGGCTATTGCAGTTGCAAGAGATATTCAGACTAATATTAGTGCATTACAAATGCCTCATCCCCATTCATTGGTCAGTAAATTTATTACCCTAAGTCTTGGTGTAGCAACCATCACTCCTCATAGCCAATTATCTCCTGCAACCTTAATTGCTGCTGCTGACCAGGGACTCTACCAGGCAAAAGCACAAGGAAGAAATTGTGTGGTGCAGATGGATTGTGAGAATCTGCCCGAATAAGGGACTTCCAACTAAAAAAATATCCCATCGCTTTGGCAAGCAGGGGAAGTAGGGGGCGCAGGGGAAGCAGGGGAGGAAGAATCTAATGATCATCTTCGCTCCAAAATTGAATAATTTAATTTCTGGAAGTCCCTAAGCAAGAGTTCTTTACTAATTGATAATTAGAGAGACTGTACAGAGAGAGCATGACATAAGATTAATCGCACTCTCTCTGCCTGATAAAATGCCAATCAATATTTGTTGACAACAGTATAAATATCATAATAAAAAGTAATACAAGTTAAAAATACGTATTTGCCTCTCAATATGATTGATTTAGGCAGCTAAATTGATGACCAAAAGAAATCCATTGCATCTTATACTACTCATGCGTTAATTTTATTTAGGGATATTACGTAAATGAGGTGGTTATTGCTGGGGTTGAGGGTAGGGGTAATTGCAGGAGTATGTAGAGATGAAAACAAGTAACATGGAAAATAGCAGTTCTGTGATGATTGCGATCGCTTGGTGTTTAGCTTGGGGTAATGAGCGAAAACCTAAGTTTGATTTGGCAATATTACAGAAAATGCGACAGGCTTTGAAGGATGGGGAAGATGTACCACAAGAAGTGCGACTCATTGTCGAACAAGTGCAGCAATTGCAAGGCATTGATAAATATTATTTTCCAAAAACTCTAGATGAATTAAAGACTAATTATCCTGCTTTATGGAATCAGACTAACCGCATTGGCTTAGTTTATGGTGGTGCAACTAAGATTAAACAATATGTATTTGAATCGTCAAAAATTCAAGACATTCGTGGTGCATCTGCCTTGTTAGATAGGATAAATCTGATTGATTTACGTGCGTTTTTTAACTATAATTACGAAGCTTCACATAATCCTAATCTTTATAATGCTCAGTGTAGCGAAGTTAGAGCATGGCTAAATGAAAATTTTTACGAAGATATCAATTTATCTGAAGTTCTGATTCCTGAACTTATTATTTATTCAACAGGCGGCAAGATTCTGGCATTTTGTCCGCCTGCATTTGTTGATGATTTAGCTAATGCTATTGAAAAACGCTATACTTCAGAAACTTTAACAGCTAATTCTTGTGCAGTAGGAGATACATTTAGACTTCTAGAAATTCGCTTTGGCTTACTCCGAGAGCCGATTGAAAATACACTTTGGCTAGATTGGTATCATCAGAAATATAAAGAACCACTAGTTCAAGCTTACTTTGGCAATATAGAGAATAATATAGAAAATGCTAAACAAGAAAGATGTACTAATTTAGCTATATCTATTGAGGATGCTTTCGCAGACCGCAAGAGTTTTAATGAAATAACAACAAAATTGACAATTCTATTTAATCAACGTCGCAGTGGTTATGGTCAAGACTTTTCTAGTAGCCTTAATCAACGTTGCAGTAGTCACTCTCGCCCCAGTCGTCGCTATCCTCCCATGTTTGAAACTCATCCATACTTGATGCGTGATGGAAGCGATCGCAGGTCGTTAGTGATGATTGTACAGCCACCAAAACTGCCTCGAGAATCTCATTTTTCTGAGGCTTTGGCTCGTAAACATCTGGTTGGAAACAGAGCAAAAAAAGGTTCACCTGAAATTCCTGAATGGTATAGAGAATCTCAACTAAAATGGGAACGAGGCATAATTGAAAGCTGGGCAAATAGATACAATCGCTTTCTCGAAAAGAATCCCAGTTTACAACAAAAATATTATGCCGCTTTAAAAGCTGATGACATTGAAATCGCTCAAAACCTTAGTCATATTGCTAATGCTAGTAAAGGTTTTGTTGCTTATATTTATGCCGATGGCAACAATATGGGCGGTTATATACAAAAAATTCGGACTCCACAAAAGTATCAGGAGTTTAGTAGAGATGTAGGATTAGCGACGGAGTATGCAGTTTATCAAGCATTAGCAGAGAATCTGCATCCTCATAAATTGCAAAATTTTAATGATGAGGAATCAACACTAGGAAACGGCGCTTTAGTGCATCCTTTTGAAATAATTACCATTGGTGGTGATGATATTATCTTGATTGTACCAGCTAATAAGGCATTGGCGATCGCTAAAAATATTGGAGAGAAATTTGAAGAAATTCTCCTCAAAAAAGTGCCATTGGGAGAAAGCGCAGAAAGTGAAAAAATAATTGGTGATTATAAAATCAAGCAAGACAATAAACCAGTTGACTTGAAAAGGTGTCATCGTTACAAACCTACGGAAGCTTCACCTTCTCAATGTCAACTAAGCACCTCAATTGGTATGTTAATTACAGCATACAATACCCCCATATACTACGCCAAAGACTTGACAGAACAGTTACTTAAATCAGCTAAAGACCGTGCCAAAAAGTTAAAAAAAGCTGGATATTGTAGTGGGACAGTAGATTTTTTAACTATGAAATCTGTCACCATGATTTCATCTGACATTAAGGAATTTCGTAGACAGGCATTGATAAAAAACTTAAGACCTAAGTTAAAGCTTTATGCGGCTCCCTACACCTTACATGAATTAGGAGGCTTAATCAGCGTAATAGAAGCTTTGAAAAACGCCAAATTTCCCAAGTCGCAACTTTACCAAATTCGGAGTTTATTAGAACGAGGTAAACAAACTGCTATTCTCAACTATCGTTATTTTCGAGTCCGACTCAAGCAAGACAAACAAAATTTGGATTTACAAGAGCAGTTTGAAGAAGCTTGGTGTCAGCCGAAAGATTCAAAGAATAAAGGTAATTTAGCGCCGTGGATATATGACGATGGGGCGCTTGAGTATGACAAATCAGACTATCCACTTTTTGAGACTATTTGGCGAGATGTTGTAGATCTATATGATTTCATCGCTTCACCAGATGATGATCGTGATGCAATTGAGGCGCAAACGGCAACTACCGAGACTGAATTATGATCTATCTTCAACAATTATCAAACCCCATCACCTCATATCAAATTACAGCTGTAATTGACACTGCTTTGTGCGTTGGTGCAGGTGGTTCTTCTGGTTCACTTGCAGATAAACCTATTGTCCGTAACTCCGAAGGAAACTTGCTCATTCCTGCTTCTCAACTTAAAGGTCGCCTGCGCCACGAATGCGAAAAAATTGCTAGAGGGTTGCATTGGGCGGTCTGTAGTTCTCCCAACCCGCAAACTATGTGTCCCCAAAGGGCAGGTTTAACAGAAAATTTTCAGAGGACACAATATCAAGTATCGGGTTATGAAAGTCAGCATCATTGCCTGATTTGTCAAGTATTCGGTAATCCAGTGTTAGCATCCCGTGTAATATTTGATGACCTAATCTGCACAGAAAACCCAGATAATTTACCA
Source organism: Nostoc edaphicum CCNP1411 (assembly GCF_014023275.1). Taxonomy (NCBI): domain Bacteria; kingdom Bacillati; phylum Cyanobacteriota; class Cyanophyceae; order Nostocales; family Nostocaceae; genus Nostoc; species Nostoc edaphicum. The sequence goes on along the minus strand of NZ_CP054698.1, from coordinate 851,492 downwards.
GAAGTACTACGTCCGGGTGTGACAATTAATCGCCGCCGCCACATCGCTGAAGAACAAAAACTCTACTTTCTAGAAACCTCACCAGCAAATGCCCAAATCAAATTTACAGGACATATTCACCTATCTGGTGCGCCCATCTATGCAGGGGCATTAATTTTAGCTGGACTGCGACATATTCATGCTTTGGGTGGTAGTAAATCAGCCGGTTTGGGCTGGCTGCATTGGGAATTCCCTGAATTACCGTTAGAACAAGGGGCGTGGGATTTTTTGGCAAAAGGGGGTGAGTAATGAAACGGATTAATTTGGAAATTAAAGCGTTGTCTCCTTTAGCAATTGGGCGACAGAAACCGGGTGGTTCTGTGAGTGAAGCCGAAAGCTATATTCCCGGTTCTGTAATTCGAGGTGCGATCGCAGCTGTAATCTTAAAATGGGCTAATACATCTATTAGTGATGGTGACAATTTTCACGAGCTATTTTTAGGTGAAAATCCGGCAATCTTTCAAAACGCTTATTGTGCAAATATTAAAGTTGAGTCAGAAGTCAGAGTTTTACCCGCTACAGCCTTAAGTTCCAAAAACAAGCCAGGTTTTAAGTCTAGACCCGATGACCCTAAGCACAACGGTGTTTTTGATACCTTAATTGACCATTTCTGTGCTGAAGGCTTTGGACATCTTTACGATCCCAATTGCCCTGCTGACGGAGGTAGAGTGGATGTTTTCACTGGCTTTTACCAAATTCAGGACAAATATTACAGCAATTCTGCAAGTACCCGCTTGTTAACGCGAGTTGGTATCAATCGACGCAGAGCAACTTCAGAAGAACGGGTTCTTTACAGCCTTGAAGTCTTAAATGAATCCCAAGATCACAAAGAAAAACCCGTCATATATACAGGGGGAATATTTGCACCAGATGATTTGGCAGAATCTCTACAAGTTTTTATTGATAATCATCAAGAAGACTTACGTTTAGGTGGTGCAACTTCACGCGGATTAGGAAGAGTCAAGATCACAGCAAAGCTACCTGTAGAAATTAAACCAAGAGTCAGCAATCAAATAAAACAGTTCAATGATAAATTACATCAACGCTGGCATGAATGGAAGAATATCTTTGGTAATCCCATAAAAGATTTGCCAAAAAATCGGGTATATTTCACCATTGATTTACAAGCCGATACTATTCTTTCTGAAAACTGGCGACGCACTACTGTAATTTCACCACAAATGCTTCAAGAATTAACAGGCGTTACTGATTCTTCCCTAGAGCTTCATGCTGCTTATAACAGCTATGATTATCGTTCTGGCTGGAATTCTGCTTGGGGACTGATGAAAGATGTGGAGTTAGTTACCAATAAAGGGTCTGTATATTTATTCAGCACCTCTGGCGAAGACTTATGGATAAAAGCTTTGGAAGATTTAGAAGTAAAAGGAATAGGCGATCGCACTTGTGAAGGCTTTGGACAAGTAGAGGTTTGTAATGAGTTTCATAGTGTATTTAGGGAGAATGCTAAATGACTGAACAATTAGATCCACAAAAACAACTCCAGGTTAAAAAGGGTATTGATCAGGCTGAAGATGATCTAGTTACCTGGATTCAGAATGCTTTAGATCAAACAAAATATGGGGATTTAGAAGAATCTCAATTTCGTAACTTAGTGCGTGTATCTGATACTACTGAAAGTGCAGAAGTGATTAAAAACTTTATCCGCTATCAAGTCGGACGAGATAAAAAATGGGGAAGAGGTAAAGAATCTCTAGCTGAAAAAATAATTGAAGATATTGATGGCAGTATCAAGAAAAATGCTCAAATCATTGCTGAGTGTTGTCAAACAGACTTTAAACCGATTTGGTTAGAAATGATTCGTCGTTATTTAGGTTATGGCGCACGTCATTTGAAGTATAAGCGCGATGGTGCAGCATAATTGCAATACCTTGCTTATATGCCAGAAAAATTATTTTTTTTAACTTTCAGGTATAAAACTATGAAAACACGCTTATTTGTACAGTCAGTACTAGTCTATTTAATAATCTGAAGTATGCAGAAGATTCAATTAAGTAATTATTTGAGTATAAGAACTGAATCAGGGCGAAATAAAGCAGAAACAAATACTATAGCCTTGCATCTATACAAAGAATTTGCAGAAAATAATTAATTAAATTATGTCTGACATTTTTAAAAATCGCCTAGAAATCACAGGTAAACTCACCACAATTACAGCATTACGCATCAGTTCAGGACGCTCTAGTGAACCGATAGGATCTGATTTACCTGTTATTAAAGATGCCTTGGGTAATCCCTTAATACCGGGTTCGAGCTTTAAAGGAGCATTGCGATCGCGCCTCGAAAGTTTTCTTCGTAGTATCGTTGGAAATAATCGTAAATTAGTCGCAAACCCTGCAATTGAGGAAGAATGGTCACTTACATCTAATGAGCTTAAAAAAATCAAAGGACTTAATTTACAAGAGTTAATAATTCTGCATCAACTTCAGACAACAGAGGATTTTATTGATTTATCTTTGGATAAATTAATTGAATATATTCAAGATAAAAGTTTGCTCCCTGGAGATGAAATAAAGAAGCAGATTGTAGAAATAAAAGAACTGAATCTAGAACAATTAATAACCTTGCATCAAGTGTGGAAAACAGAATATTTCATAAGTTTATATTTTGAGGATGTAATGCAGCATATACAAGCCGGATATTTACTACCAGAAGATAAACTAAATAAATTGAAGGAAAAATACAATAATGACTTTGCTTTAACATCTGTAATTCAGCAAAATACTGACTTAGTTTCTTCTCTCTTTGGTTCACCCTGGATTGCTAGCAAATTCCAAGTACGAGATTTAACAGTGATATCTGATACTTGGTTTGGACAATACCAAGAAAGAGACGGTGTAGCCATCGATCGAGATACCGAAACAGCCGCAGATGGTAAACTTTACGATTTCCAAGTAGTTCCTGCTAGTACAGAGTTTGAATTTCGGGCTGTGGTAGAAAATGCCGAAGAATGGGAATTGGGACTGTTGATGATTGGATTACACCAGTTTGAAACCGAACAAATACCTCTGGGTGGGGGGCGATCGCGTGGCTTGGGTGTCGTTAAACTAGAAATTGACAAAATGCGCTGGTTTGATGTCAATAACGATCCAGAAAAATTACTGACATATCTACAAGAATTAGTCAGCAGTAATACAATTGATGACATATCGAGTTATGAAGATGGTAAGCAATCAAAAGAGACTTGGACTCATGCTCTCATCAATCATTTAAGAGACAATGTGAATAAGAGTTATACGGTTAAAGCAACACAAAATTCTTGAAGAGGTCAACATGGCTTTTAGTAGTTTCAAAACCATTGGTGAAGTTATCAAAGCATTTCAAGTAACCTACACAGAATCAAATTTCATCAGTGAAGTTCAATTCAATATTCCTGATTACTTCCGCGAAGATTTAGAACTGATGATGCGGGATGCTGTCGTTGACAACTCGGAGTTTGCTATTTGTGAAAATCTGATTTATCCCGTACTCAAAGAAGTCTGGAAAACCTACCGCCATCATTTTCTTTTATGGAGTCATCAATCCTTAAATTATGATGAAAATTTATCTGGTTTTCCTGAATATATTTTAGCTAAACGCTCACCATTGGGTAAAGTTGTCTTTGACAAGCCATACTTTATCTTAATTGAAGCAAAACAAGACAACTTTGAAGCAGGTTGGGCGCAATGTTTAGCAGAAATGATTGCTGCTCAAAGACTTAATGGAGAATATCAAATAGTCATTTTTGGTATTGTTTCCAATGGTGCGACATGGCAATTCGGCAAATTAGAAGGAGAAATATTTACTAGAAATGTCACTCCTTGCACCATTTACGAACTAGATAAGCTATTTGCTGCTGTTAATTTTGTCTTCCAACAGTGTGAAGCACAGCTAAATACTTTAGTAGCAGCTTAATCTGTATATTTGCCCAACTAAATCTAGTCATGCACAAAAAATTTGTTAATCATTGCACCATTGATTTAACCATTATTCCCGACGGGCCAATTCTAATTAAATCAGGTAAAGAAGGAGCCGATCCGACTAAGCCTGATATGGAATTTGTAGAAACCTATCATGCTGGCGGACGTTCTATATATTTACCTGGAAGCAGTTTAAAAGGTGCAATTCGCGCCCATGCAGAACGGATTGTGAGAACGGTGGGTAAAGACAGACGCGATCCAAATAATTCGGATATACTTTGGGCTAATGATCCGTTGAGTGATAAGTACGATTATCTCCAGAAAAAATCAGCACCAGATATTTACAAACTCTCTAGTTTTACAGACCAAATGTTTGGCAATACTTCCATTGCTAGCAGAGTCAGAATTGAAGATGCTTATCCTGATAAATCTCAGCCTCTCAAAATTGAAGAACGTAATGGTGTAGCAATTGATAGAGTGTTTGGTTCTGTAGCAGTTGGGCCTTTCAATTATCAAGTTTGTACTGCTGGTGAATTCCACACAAAAATTCATTTGAAAAACTTCACTTTAGCCCAATTAGGTTTAATTGGTTTAGTGTTGCGAGACTTGGATGATGGCTGGTTTGGTTTAGGTTTTGCCAAATCTCGTGGATTAGGTACTGTGCAGGTGAAATTAAATCAAGCCGTGGTGCAATATCCAGGTTGTGAATTGAAAGATAAACAAATTCACGCCTTTGGTAGTCAAAAACAATGGCCTCATACTTTCCTTTTAGGTGCTGGAGAATTTTTAGAATCTGAAGAAGCAAAATTATATAGTTTCCCTAAACCAGATAGCCAAGATACACCTGTTGCTGCACAAGAAATGGATTTAGGTTTTGGCGTGCAACTCACTTGGCGAGAAGGTACTGTTAATGATTTATTTGAGCGAGGCGTTAGGTCTTGGAGTAGTCTACTTGTGGGGTCAAGATGAATCCTTTTGTTGGTGTTAGCAAAGAATCTTTATCAGTACCTAAATTGCTAAAGTTAATCGCAAAATTGGCAACTCAACCTAGCTATTACTTCTTACGCTGGACTTATAAACTTAGTAAAGATTGGGAAATAGCACCCATAGAAACTGACTTTCCCATGATTGAAGGTCAGATGTTTAATCAAAATTTTGAACTCAGGTGGAAGCTAAAACGCAAGGATAGTTATGAAGTTCTACTTTTGAGTATAGCTGGTGAATATCCTGATTTTACAATAGTAGGTGAAGATTGGCAGACTCAAGACCAAGATGCTCATTTATATTCTTCTACTGAAACTCGTTTTCCTAAAGGTTTTCCATCTAAAAAATTGGATATCGCCCAGCGCTATTTTATCGATAAAAAAACGGCAACGGTACACTTTGTTGCTCTCACAGTTAAAAAATAAATATGACTAGTAACCGTCCTCAAAGACCTCAGCCACCAAGTAGGCCTAATCGTTCTAGTGGTGGAGGTTCATCGCCTGAACTTGCACCGAAACCTTATGAATTCGTCTCTTTTCCCAAAGAACGCCCTAACTTACAGCGTCCTATTGGACATCACAAATATTTTAGCGATCGCTTGCATGGCACTTTATATCTTACTCTAAAAGTGCAGACATCCCTCCACGTCTCCACAGGGGTAGTTTTCATGGGTAGCGACATTGGCAACAATCGCATTCCCTTAATCAAAACAATGGTACAGGGTATTGACCAAAAGCTCTCAATACAAGGTAGTTCCCTTAAAGGCTGCATTAGGTCTGTGTATGAGGCAATTACTAACAGTACTTTAGCAGTAATTACTAATAAATATAGAAGTCAAATCCCTACCGAACGTTTACCTTGTCGCAACAAAGAACAACTTTGCCCAGCTAGTCGAGTATTTGGTGCATTAGATTGGCAAGGTTTGCTTGATTTCAGCGATGCTAAATGTGAAAATATGGGCTTTTCTACAGGATTTATGCCTTCCTTGTATCGTCCCCGCCCAGATGAAAGTAATGCATACCTTATTCAAGGTAGAGTTGCAGGACGAAAATTTTACTACAACACAATTAGAGCAATTGATAAAGGGCAAAATTCTGGTATTCCTGTACAGCAAGCGGGAAGAGAATATATTTTCAAAACTAAATTAAATTTCAAGAATTTGCTACCAGAAGAGTTAGGAACTTTGTTGATTGTCTTAGGACAAGACTCTAAGTGTCCTATCGCTTTAAAAGTAGGTGGCGGTAAGCCGATTGGGATGGGAACTATGACAGTAAATATAGACAAAATTGCCCGATCGCAAAGTCTGCAAAAGCGATATTCTGCCTATCAACTGAATGAGTTTGATGAGTTAATGGGGGATGCTTTGCAACAGTTTATGCAAACACAAATCAAAGCAGCTTACTCGCGCCTGATTCAGCAACCCCAACTAGACGAACTTAAAGCTGTGCTGCGCTATCCAAGCGATCGCGAACCCCCATCTGGAATGTATTAATTATGACTATGGTTGAAATTTCTTCGGAATCTTTGACAGATGCACAGTGGGAAATTGCCCATGCGATCGCTCAAACGCTGGTAAAAGAAAATACAGATGTTAACGAATTGGGAAAAGCAGTTGCTTATCTCCGCGCATCCATCCACCAACCAGATCCTACCTCCAGGTTTTTCAAATATTTGAAAACCCTAGTGAGTAGTGGTAGACAAATTGGCCATAGTGGTAAAACCACAGATTATTACCGCAGTATCGATAAAGCTTGTAGTGATTATCTCAAAAATGTTCAAGATGCCTACACAATACTACAAATTTTAGGCTGGGTATCTCGCTTGATGCGTTACTACAAAGATGCAGGGCCAATTGGAGAAATTTCAACTCCCAGCACAGCTACTTTTGAGTCACCCCGCCAAGTGGAAATTAGCAAAGTTGCTAAATCCCAAAATTTTAAAGTTGACCAGATATTAGAGGCAACAGTGACTAAAATCAATGGGAACAAGGTCACTTATGAAATTTTGGGGACAATTAAGCTAACTGAAAAGGAAGCGAAGAAAGCTAGTTTGCTTCAAGAAGGGCAGACAGTTCAGGTGAAAATCGTATCTCTCAGGGACGATGGGAGTATTAAAAGCGTCAAATGTGTTGATTGATGAAGGGTTTTTTGCAACTGACTTTACCTCAAGTCATACAACATAATTTTGACTTTTTGCATAGCTCATCCCCAGAAGGGGATGAAAATAATTAGATTAACGCATCTTCTTCCCCTAAAGGGGATGGAAGTTGATACAATATTTGACATCATTTGCATAGCAATCAGCGATGCCAAAAGCAGCTATATCCACTAGGCGCAAAACCAAGACACAGCCAGAGTCTCTTCCCACATGGGCAGATGACACTGAACTGGTGGGATTGGTGTTTGAACTTGAGCCAACCACTTCCACTTCCCTCTACTCCCAGTACACAATTGGACTCCATGCCTGGTTTCTTGACCAAGTAAGGCAATTCAACCCAGAACTTTCTGCATATCTCCATGACGGAGAGTCAGAAAAGCCCTTCAATATTTCGGCGCTAGAAGGTCAACTCCTCGCCAGTGGAAGACAACTGCAATTGGAAGCCAAGCAAATTTACCGCTGGCACGTTAATGCTTTGTCTCCAAGAGTGGTGCAGTTTCTCAAACAATGGTTAACCCAACTGCCCCAAATTCTGGACTTAAGAGGTGCTCCCCTGCAAATAAAACAGGTGAGTATCGCCCATCCACCCACTACCTACGCGCAATTATTGCAGTCACAGCCAGAGAAACCCTCTAACGTCAACTTCAGCTTTGTCTCGCCTACCAGCTTTCGCCGCAAGGGTCATCATTTCCCCCTGCCGGTGCCAGTAAATCTCTTTCACAGCTATCTGCGTCGCTGGAATGACTTTTCAGGAATCCCAATCGCACAAGAAGCTTTTCTCGATTGGATAGATGAAGGGGTAATTATCCATCAGCATCGCTTGGAGTCGGTGAAGGTAGCGGCTGGCAAGCGAGGTTCAGTGACTGGGTTCACAGGGGCAATGTCTTGTAGTTTGAGTAAGGCGGCTTTGGCGAACTCTGAGTTTACCGAGTTGTTTTATGCTTTGGCTCGACTGGCTCCCTATTGCGGTACCGGACACAAAACTACTTTTGGACTGGGACAAACTCGCTTAGATTGGGTGGAACCAGTGGTAAACTTACCGACTCAGGTGCTAACAAATCTACTGGGAGAACGCATTGATGAGTTGACAGCGGTATTCACCGCACAACGAAAACGCACAGGAGGCGATCGCACTGATAAAATTGCTTCTACTTGGGCAACTATCCTAGCACGCAGAGAGATGGGAGAATCATTGCAGGTTATATCCCAAGATTTAGAGATGCCCTATGCTACTGTGAAAACTTACGTAAAGTTAGCCCGGCGGGCGCTCAAGGATAATGTCAATCAATGAAGAGGATTAGTTGTGATTGAGAAGAATATAAATTTCCGTTGAATAAGCCAAGCAAAAATGTGCCCATTTATACAATAAAGCAGTAATGATTGTTATAGGCTTGAAAAGCCCTTTACTTTTATACTTTTGGCGAAACTTCACCGCCAAAAAAGCACCAGAGCGATAGGAAATTACCTATGACCAAATGCGATTGATACTTATCAAACGTTAATCTGGTTAAGTTGAACATATTCCTGTCAACAGCATAGGTGACTTCCTACGCCCTGGTTATCTCTTTTAATTATTTTAGGTCAAGGGAACTAACGTAATAGCCAATACCATCCAGAACCTTTACGGGTTAGCCAAGAGTCGTCAAAGTCAGCATGATTATCATCTAAGTAGGGATGATAGGCGGGGACATCAGAAAAATCTGAGTCGTTTTGAGAGCGAATCCTGAAATTGCGACAACTTCCCTCTACTTCAATGATAACAGTGTGATTGCGATCGCTAGGAGTAGGTTGCAGGATGCTATCTCTAATACTTTGTCGTTTTCTATCTATGGCAAGACAACGCACTCTTACCAATGAGTTTTCATTGGGATTATCTAGCAAATAGGGAAGGATTTGAGACTCACGAATTGTGCGATAAGGATTGGCAGTTTGTGCGCTTGCAAAAGATGTTATGGACAAAAACATGGTTGTAGTCAGGATAATAATTTTCCCTCTTAGCCTGTTTTTCATAGTTTCTCCTAACGGCTAAAGAAAGCAATTGTTTGTTGTCCTTTGACTCTTATTTATTTTCCAACAATTGATTGACTTGCTGTCCGCGACGACCAGTTTTTATTTCATAGCGCTGGGTGAGGTTATCTTCGTAATTCATATCTCTAGCAGCGGCGGAGTTAACAAAAGCATCGCAATTCCTACCTTGAACAACTGTTGAAGAACTACTACTATTTTCCTCTGTGCGGTTGCTGCTTTGATCGCGGGAATTACTATTATTTTTACTACCTTGGCTAGAACCACTACCGCTAGCACCAATACCCAAAAAGCTAAAACCTCCACCACCACCGTCATTGTGGCTTTCGGCAGAACTGGAACGAGTATTGCTAGAGTTTACCAAGGCAAGTTTGCTAGAACTGCTGCGGGTGCTATTACCCAAGCCAACATCACTGCACAAAGCGCGGGGGTCATTTGCTAGTGTTTTCGGGTCAACCCAAGATTGATGGTCGCCTAATCCTTGAATTTCAGTATTACCAACTGGATTGCTAGGTGAGCCAGGAGTTGGAGTCCTAGGAATTACATTCCCTACAGCGGCTCCGGGCGTAATAGTAGCCGGTTTGAAGATACCAGTTGACTTAACATCAAAAGGGCCGGCGAAAGCTGGTAGTGTAATAGTTAGAAGTGCGGTAGCTGTTAGCAAAGAACTAGTTAAGTGACGGAATTTCATGGTCATTTTCCTAATGTTTAAGTGTTAGTGTGTTTTGGGTTTTAACCTCTTCACTTACCTAATAGGTTGACCTTTATTTGTTTATGCATCCTTGACCAAAATTTTTTAACTGCTGCTAGCAGTCACCAGGATCAATGTCAATATGCTTGGGTTAAGGGCTAATTGTACAAAATTGTGGGTTTTCGAGACGCGATAAATTGCCGTCTCTACAAGACGCGATAAATCGCCGTCTCTACAAGTGTTTTGGTCTTATCTGAACTGTATTGGGATTAATGTTACTTTTTGCCTAGAATTGGGATTAATAGGATGATAATTTTCATGTTTTAACCAAAATTATGCAGTATCCTCTGGAGCTAACCTTTAAATTCTGGGCTTTAGCACCACAAATATCTGTTGTTGATGCTCAAGGGAATTTGGCTTTCTATGTCAAACAGAAACTCTTCAAGCTCAAGGAAGCAATTACAATTTTTGCTGATGCTGAACAAAGTCTTCCTATATACTACATCAAAGCAGATCGCATTATTGACTTCTCGGCACGCTATAACTTTACCGATAGCAACGGTACTTACATTGGTTCAGTAAAACGACGCGGATTAAAATCTCTTTGGCGTGCGCGTTATGACATTTTTGATGGTGACACGACTGTTTTGAACATCCAGGAGAAAAATCCGTGGGTGAAAATTGCTGATGCTCTCTTTGCAGAAATCCCCATTGTGGGTATGTTCACTGGTTATGTTTTTAACCCAGTCTACCTGGTTAGCCGAGCTGATGGCACGATTGTGATGCGTTTGGAAAAAATCCCCACTTTCCTCTCCAGAAAATTTATCATCAAAGCTGTGGATCAACTCAGCGATCGCCAGGAGCAGCAAATTTTGTTAAGCTTGCTGATGATGCTACTGCTAGAACGAAACCGTGGCTAATCCGACTAAAAGCTGAAGCATGAAGGCACACCACTGAACCTCTACTCAGGTCAGTGGTGGTAGTTTACGCTTTACATTTCAAACAGCTTTAGTCTAACCAATTAATTTCTGCCAGCTAGCAGGCCCGATAATACCATCGGCATCTAAACCATTTTGCTTCTGAAAGTTCTTAACTGCAACCTCTGTTTGCGGCCCATAGACGCCATCATTATCAACTCCTAAACGGTATTGCAAGTATCTGACAACTGCACCACCGGCATGGTTTGGTCGAATAATTCGCTTTGCCAAAATTAGATTGATAGCATTCCATGTAACTGTATCAGCAACTCCAGTTGGCTGAACTCCAACAATAGTCTGAAATTTTTCTGTGGCGGATTTTGTGTTAGCCCCAATGAAGCCATCTTCTACTAAAACCTTACCATTTCTATCACTTATTTTGAATCTATTTAAGGCTTTTTGCAGTCTGAGAATAGTTTCATCTACATTATCTTCTTCATCTTGCACAGGGGGAACAGGAGCACTTGGCAGTTTACCAGTTAAGCCTTTAACAATTGCATTGGCCATTGTTTCTGGATTAAAAAGATTCATATCTTTTTGCGAATCAATGAAGCAACATTCTACAAGAATCGCAGGCATATTTGTATTTTTCAGGACATACAAGTGGGAACCACTCTTAACACCGCGATTAAAAAATCCCAACTTGACGATTTCATCTAATACAGGTTTAGCGATTTTTCTCCCATTTTCGCTAGTTGCAAATACTTCTGTGCCATTGGCTTGTCTGTTAAAAGCATTAAAATGAATCGAGACGTAAATATCTACTCTACTGGCATTAGCTGTAGAACATCTTTTTGATAGTGATTCGGTTACTGTTCTAGCACTACTTGGTTTACATACTACGACTTCATGTCCTAAAGCTCTTAACTTAGCTATAACTCTATTACCTACATCTAGAGTTAAATTATCCTCAACTTTGATTCCTCTAGCTCCTGTGTCTGGTGGACAATTGTGCCCACTATCAATTCCAAATTTCATGATTTCATCCTCAACTTACTTATTTTTACGCTAGGTCAAAACTTTTACAATTATAGAGACAAAGTTTTGTTAATAAATTTATTGAAGTACTTGTTAGCAACGCTTGCATTATTTTCAGCATTACTACGCTAGTAAACAAAATAAGTTTTTGTGCGAACTTGAACAGCAAATTTTATGTGGTAATATTCACTAATTCAAAGTGTATTGCCACATAAAACACAACCATTGTAATTTATCAATATCGGGAATAACCAGTTAATTTTTGCAATAAATTGAAATGCTGCAATTGCCTCCATTATTCAGATAATAACTCTTTATAAAAGTAGAAAGCTATGACAAATGTACCTAGTTGGATGCCCAAATCCCTAAACCGAACATGTTTTCTGATATGAATCTGGGCTTATAGAGTCGTAAACCCTTTACAGAATTTATCCTTGGCTTCCTGTTAACCCTGAGCAGCTTAACACATAATACTTTACACACTCAGTGCTGAGTGCTGAGTGCTGAGTGCTGAGTAAATTTAAGAAGTACTTAGTACTTTCGCACAGGGCGTAAAAGCCCCGCAAGAGTGTGGGTGGAATCTTCTTATAGAGAGAAGGTTGATACTCGCTTTTGGTGGGCGGTCTTTCAACTCAGCACTGGCTCAACGCCCCGCTATCCATGTACAGCACTTGGAACTCAGCACTCTTCATAGTATTAACGAATACGCGATCGCTTCTATACACTTGCGGGAGATCAATTAAATAGACTGCTTAATAAATGAGGCTAAATATGGGATCTTTAAATTTTGTGAAGTTACTGGATAATTTCATTAATAAATCAGATTTAGCTTAAACACATCACAACTTTTATCAAAATATCCCAAAGGCTTTGGTGATAGTGAAGCCCTAACTCCTTCAAGGAACTAATGACCGGAATCTGTGGGTAGATATTTAACAATCAGCCTGAAAGCACGTTTAAAATTTAAGTAAAGAAATATTTCGTAGTTTACAGGCATGAAACGCATCGTCTTGGTTGCTGGGTTTGAATCGTTCAACGCTGACTTGTATAGAAAAGCAGCCTTTTTGGCTAACTCTCGCTGTCTGGAGTTGGATATTCGGGTATTTAGCGATCGCGATCTTACCAACAAACGCACCGAGGTAGAAGCAGCACTTGATGGCGCTGATGTGTTTTTCGGCAGCCTCCTATTTGATTATGACCAGGTTGTGTGGCTGCGCGATCGCATTTCCAAAATTCCCATCCGCCTAGTCTTTGAGTCAGCCTTGGAATTGATGAGTTTAACCAAGCTGGGTGACTTTGCCATTGGCGACAAACCCAAAGGAATGCCCAAACCAGTTAAATTCATCCTCGACAAATTTAGCAACGGACGAGAAGAAGACAAACTCGCTGGTTACATCAGCTTCTTAAAAATTGGCCCCAAACTACTGAAATATGTCCCAGTGCAAAAAGTCCAAGACTTACGCAACTGGTTAATTATCTATGGTTACTGGAATGCTGGCGGCCCAGAAAACGTCGCTTCATTATTCTGGACACTGGCAGAAAAATACTTAGATTTAAAAGTCGGCGACATTCCCCCGCTAATTGAAACCCCCAACATCGGATTACTCCACCCCGACTATCCAGGTTTTTTTGAATCCCCCCGCGACTATTTGGAATGGTATCAGAAGAAGGGAATGGGGAATAGGGAGTGGGGAATAGAGAACATGACTAATTCCCATTCCCCACTCCCCACTCCCCACTCCCCAGTTATCGGAATTCTCCTCTACCGAAAACACGTCATCACCAAACAACCCTACATTCCGCAACTAATTCGCAGTTTTGAAAAAGCCGGCTTAACTCCTTTACCCATCTTCATCAACGGCGTAGAAGGACACGTGGCGGTACGAGATTTGATGACAACCGACTATGAAATTCAGCAACGACAACTAGGTAATATCGAGACAGCCTCACTTTCTAGTGAAGCAGTAAAAGTAGATGCGATCGTTTCCACAATTGGCTTTCCTTTAGTGGGTGGCCCGGCTGGTTCAATGGAAGCAGGGCGTCAGGTAGAAGTAGCAAAGCGCATCCTCACAGCCAAGAATGTACCTTATATTGTTGCAGCACCTCTATTAATTCAAGATATTTCCTCGTGGACACGCCAAGGTGTTGGCGGATTGCAAAGTGTGGTGTTGTACGCGTTACCAGAATTGGATGGGGCGATTGATACCGTTCCCCTCGGTGGTTTGGTGGGCGAAAATATTTATCTGGTTCCCGAACGAGTGCAGCGATTAATTGGTAGGGTGAAAACTTGGGTGTCTTTGCGGCAAAAACCTGCATCAGAACGCAAGATTGCCATAATTTTATATGGGTTTCCTCCAGGTTATGGCGCTGTGGGCACAGCTGCATTATTAAATGTACCGCGTAGTCTGCTGAAGTTTCTCCACGCACTCAAAGAACAAGGTTATACCGTGGGGGATTTACCGGAAGATGGAGAAGAATTGATTCGCTGGGTGAAAGAAGCGGATGAAGCTAATCCTCTTGTGGGGCAGTCGTCTCGCCTGCCCCTAGATAATGGCGGGCAAGATGCCCACCCCACAAATAGTGTAAATGTTCGCACATTAGAAAAATGGCTGGGATATCTGCAAACATCTCGCATCGAAAAACAATGGAAATCTCTCACGGGAACCGGAATTAAAACTTATGGCGATGAATTTCAGATTGGCGGTGTGCAATTAGGAAATGTGTGGATAGGAGTACAACCACCTTTGGGGATACAAGGCGACCCCATGCGCTTAATGTTTGAACGAGATTTAACGCCCCATCCGCAATATGTTGCTTATTATAAATGGCTGCAAAATGAGTTTCAAGCTGATGCTCTAGTTCACTTTGGGATGCATGGAACAGTGGAATGGTTGCCTGGTTCTCCTTTGGGTAATACTGGTTATTCTTGGTCGGATATTCTGTTAGGAAATTTGCCTAATCTATATATATATGCAGCAAATAATCCCTCTGAGTCCATGTTGGCAAAACGTCGTGGTTATGGTGTGTTGATTTCTCATAATGTACCGCCTTATGGTCGTGCAGGTTTATATAAAGAATTGGTGTCATTGCGGGATTTAATCTCGGAGTATCGCGAAGATCCGCAAAAGAATTATGTGCTTAAGGAAGGGATTTGTAAAAAAATTGTGGACTCTGGTTTAGATGCAGATTGTCCGTTTGAAGATGCGAAAAAATTAGGTATAGCCTTTACTCCCGAAAATGTTCGGATGTTTAGTAGTCATGCTTTTGATGATTATTTAGTGGAGTTGTATGAGTATTTACAAGTTTTAGAAAATCGGTTGTTTTCTTCTGGGTTGCATATTTTGGGAGAAGCACCAAATGAGGAGGAATTGGCGTCGTATTTGGAGGCTTATTTTGGGGATGAGAAAGGAATACCTGAAGAAAGAGAACAAGAGGAAAGACTAATAAAAGATTTGTTAATGCAATCTACGGATGAATTAACGAATTTATTAAGGGGTTTGAATGGGGAATATATTCCACCTGCGCCTGGTGGGGATTTGTTGCGGGATGGGGCTGGTGTGTTACCTACGGGGAGAAATATTCATGCTTTAGATCCTTATCGGATGCCTTCACCTGCTGCATACCAACGCGGACGAGAAATTGCTCAAAAAATTATCGCCCAGCATTTGGATGAACATGATAAATATCCAGAAACGGTGGCGGTGATGTTATGGGGATTAGATGCAATTAAAACTAAGGGTGAATCTCTGGGTATTCTGCTGGAATTGGTGGGGGCTGAACCTATTAAGGAAGGAACTGGCAGAATTGTTCGTTATGAATTGAAACCGTTGATAGAAGTTGGACATCCCCGTATTGATGTGTTGGGTAATTTATCTGGGATTTTCCGGGATAGTTTTGTAAATATCATCGAATTGTTGGATGATTTATTTCAACGGGCGACTGATGTTGATGAATCGGAAGATCAGAATTTTATTAGGAAACACGCTTTGGCTTTAAAAGCCCAAGGTGTGGAAAATGCATCAGCGAGATTGTTTTCTAACCCGGCGGGTGATTTTGGTTCTTTGGTAAATGATCGGGTTGTGGATGGTAACTGGGAATCTGGTGAGGAGTTGGGGAATACTTGGCAAAGTCGCAATGTATTCAGCTATGGGAGAGAAGATAAAGGTCAAGCTAGACCGGAAGTTTTGAATACGTTGTTAAAAACTAGCGATCGCATTGTTCAAGAAATCGATTCGGTAGAATATGGTTTAACGGATATTCAAGAATATTACGCCAACACCGGCGGTTTGAAAAAGGCGGCAGAAAAACAAAGCGGTAAGAAGGTTACAACCAGTTTTGTGGAAAGTTTCTCGAAAGATACTACACCCCGCAATTTAGATGATTTGCTACGAATGGAGTATCGCACCAAATTGGTAAATCCCAAATGGGCGCAAGCGATGGCCAATCAAGGTTCTGGTGGTGCATTTGAAATTTCCCAACGGATGACAGCGTTAATTGGTTGGGGTGGTACTGCCGATTTTACCGATGATTGGGTTTATGACCAAGCGGCTGATACTTATGCGTTAGATGCAGAAATGGCGGATAAATTACGCAAGGCAAATCCGGAAGCTTTTCGCAATATTTTAGGGAGAATGTTGGAGGCGCATGGGCGGGGTTTCTGGGAAGCTGATACTGATAAGTTAGATAAGTTGCGCCAATTATATGAGTTAACAGATGAGGAGTTGGAAGGTGTGACGGTTTAGTGAGTTGGGTATGTTAGTGTACGTCAGCATTTGATGTCTATCGGCTACGTCCAAGAGTTACCCAGTGCAAATGTCCAAGAAAGAACTCTGGAAGAAGCTAGAGAAAGTCTACGGGAAGCGATAGAGTTGATTTTAATATCAAACCGGGAACTCGCAGAGTCCTAGTTGCAAAAAAATTGTAGGTTGGGTGGAGGCTTTGCGTAACCCAACCTACGTCTACGTCTTAGAGGTTATTTGAAAAGTGTTTCGCTGTGAGTTTAGGCACTTTTAGATCCCCCTAAATCCCGCTTAAAAAGGGGAACTTTGAGAATTTTTTGCCCCCCTTAAAAAGGGGGGTTGGGGGGATCTAAAGGCTGTGAAGCTAATTTTCAATACTTGTGTGTACACCGTAGCCTTTTTAAGGGGGGAACCAGAATCAAAGTCTCCTTTTTATCCGATAATTTAGGGGGGTCTAAAATTTTTGATACCGACAAGAAGACATTTCAAACATCCTCTTATCAATTTAAAATATACCAAATACCATCATTACTTTTGGATAAAATATGATATCTTTTCTCAATTAATTCTAGAATCTTAGGAAACCCTTTTTTAATGCGACTCTCATCGTTATCACTAATAAATATATAAGGAGGCTTGGATAAATCTAACTCCTGTAGAAGTTGTGGCCATTGCTCAGATAGAAATAATTCAAGTGACCATCCATTTAATGATGTTGCTTGAGTACGACCAGATAAGTAGTAAATAGACGGGTCACCAGCAACAAAAATCTCACCAGGTAAATTTCCTGGTTGAGAGAGAAAGCTAATCTCGGAACGAAGCAATGTATAGTCTTCTCTAAATACAGTCTGATATTTAAATCGTGTCTCTTCAGTTAAAGCAAAATTATTCTTAACTAGAGCCACACTCTTGAATTGGAAATTTAATAATAAAGGTAATAAAAATAAAAATGACACCAGAACCTTAATTCGTCGTGAACTCAATTCTTTGAAAGGCTGCCATAATATATCTAAACCTTTAGTTGCTAAAATACCTGTAGGTACAAATAACAGTAAATAATGGTAACTCCATAGTGATCTGGCTTGTAGAACAATCATACCCAACCCTAAAACAAACCAAACAACAAGTAGCAAAGTCAATAAATTCTTACCCTGACGCAAGGATACATTTACTGCAACAATAGCAATTAAAACTAGAGTGACAAAATTTTTTAAGAACCATGCTGTTCCAAAAACTAACTTAGATATATTAAAAGTGCCATCAGCAACCACTTGCCTGGGATATACAAAAAATGTTTTATATACAATTGATAAACTATTAACTCCAGCAAAGTAGCTGACAACAACTAGAATAGGAAAAATAAGTCCTAGAAAAATTGGTACGCAAATTTCAATAAAGATTTTTTGAAATTTTTGATGTTTGATTAATACCGAATGGAGTAAGATAGTTAGCCAGAAAGCAAGCAAAATAGGCAGAAATATTAATTTAAATATCAGGACAATCCCACCCATAAAGCCTGATATTAAAAGTTGAATAAATCTCGGCTTGCCTTCATGATTAAAAGATTGATAAGTCAGCCAAAGGCATATAAATAAAGGAAAACCAACTAGTCCTTCTACTTGAGTAAATTGCCGATGATATGAAGAAATATAGTAAGCACTAACCGTTAATAAAGGTACTAAGCTTGCGATTATCCGATGCTGAAAATAAGTTTTTAAAGTTAGTTGCAATATTATGGAGAAAAACACCATATAAATAAGTTCAAATATATGGACGCCAATCTCATTGAAACCAAACAAATTTCCTGCTAAAAAATAAAAGTAATAAATTCCAGGTTGCTTTAAATCCCAAAAATCCCGATAGAGTACCTTTCCTTGTTGCATCTCCAAAGCACCTATTGTAAATAGTGCTTGATCTCCTGAAAATGGAAAAGGTAAATGTATCAAACCAATTATGACAACAGAAATTAAAACCAGAAAGTCAATTTTACTTAATTTAGAAAGATTAATCATGAAAATTTACTCCTATTGAATAAATATAATATTGTCAAGCCAATTAATTACTCTAAATCGTTTTATTAAAACAAGCTAAACTTGATTTGTTATTTTTTACATTTAAAATCTAGCTTTAATAAGGCTATGTCAGAAAAAATGTTACTAGGAGTTGGCAGCCGTTACGGTAAAACCAGCCCAGAATACGAGATGGCGGGTGGTGCGCGACGGGGTAATACCAAGAAGAAGCGAAGCGTACTAGGCAGTTCCAAACTCAGCGATTCTTTAGCAGCTGATTCTGTGAAGCTTTCTTCTGCAAATGGATCTATGAATGGGGTGTCGGGTGCGATCGCGAATTGAGTAAAATCCAATTGGGGTTTATTGTCAACTTAAGCTCAAACACTCAATTTATCGTGGTTTGAGATCCCCCAACCTCTTAAAAAGGGGGCACTAGTTCCTCTTTTTTAAGGCTACGGTGTATAAGGCAAATTACCCCCCTTTATCCCCCCTTGCAAAGGGGGGAAATAGAAATCTAGTTCCCTCCCCTTTGCAAGGGGAGGGTTAGGGTGGGGTAAAACTAACGCAAAAAACCAGGGAAGTAAACTATTTCAGACTTGTTTATTTCTTCAACTGCTGCACAAATGCATTATGTTCCGGTGACTTCAACCCCGCTTGCACCACCTCTAACACTCGCACCATCTGATTGTTTAACAGCGCCTCCACCGCTAACCACAAACCCGGAAACACCTGAGAGCGAATAATTCCATCTGCACCGGGAGATAGCAATTGATAGTCGCCATCAATTAGGCAAAACCATTCAATTTTATTCTCGTAAGATTGCCAGATTACGTACTCCAACACCCCATTACGGCGATAAACCTGCTTTTTGCTGCCTGTATCGATCGCCACGCTACTCGCAGCAATTTCAACAATCAATTCGGGAGATCCTTCAATGTAACCGTCGCGGCTCAAACGGGTTTGTCCGCCTGAATCTGGTTCAATAAACAGCACTACATCTGGCTGGGGTTCATTGTCTAAATCTAGTCTGACGGTTGGTTCAACGCTTAAGTCAACGCCAGGAGTCAGTGATTGGTAGACTCCTAACCAAGTTATCACCCGACTGTGGGGTTTGCCATGTTGCTCATGTCTAAAGGGAGATGCCACATAAACGATTCCTTCAATCAGTTCTGCTTTCTTGATCTGGGGTGCAGCCGCATAACGCCGTTCAAATTCAGGGCGAGTTAGGCGATCGCCACTTTCAAGCGGAGGCAGATGTCTCTGGGCTGAGTACTCTCTAACCATTTGCCAATCCTTTGAGTTGCCGGATATTTCTGACTTTAGCAAACCTCAGTTATCAGTTAGAATTTGTTGATTTGCTGCTTTCCTCAAATTCCAAAAATCAAAAAACGTAATGTTAATTGTCATCTTGTGTTTTACTGTGCGATGCTGTATTCGCCGACAATTGATGCTGCATAACATAGGCCAACTAGCTATCATTAGCTAAGTGGTATGTCAGATACGACGGCAATACCATTTAGTTTGCAGTCTTTATCAACTGCTTACACTCGCATCCATAAAAATTAGTTTAATTCACTTTCTATTCCCTACTCTCTATTTTCATCCGCATTACCTAAAAGTTATCTCACTAGGTACGGGATACAAAAAATACAAAAAATTTCTCAAGATTCAAGATTAAGGATAAGGCTATGGCAACCGAACAGTTAACTAAAGACAGCGACAATCTAGATTTAAATCAGCTATTAAGAACGCTGAATGCTGTTAAACAGGGTGACTTCTCGGCTCGGATGCCCATAGATCATACTGGTGTGGCGGGAAAAATCGCTGATACGCTCAATGATATTATTGATCAAAATGAGCGAATGGCGGCCGAACTACAACGGATTGGTAATGTTGTCGGCAAAGAAGGCAAAATTGCCGATCGCGCCTCTCTCGGAGATGTTCGTGGTTCTTGGTCAGATTGTGTTGCTTCTGTCAATACTCTGATTACAGATTTAGTTCAACCAACTGCTGAAACTACTCGTGTAATTCGGTCAGTCGCCAATGGTGACTTATCCCAAACGATCGCAACAGAAATTGACGGTAGACCCCTCCAAGGTGAATTTCTCCAAACTGCTAAGATTGTCAACACGATGGTAGATCGCCTCGGTTCCTTTGCATCGGAAGTTACCAGGGTTGCCCGTGAGGTGGGAACTGAAGGGAAGTTAGGTGTCCAAGCTGAAGTGCAAGGTGTGGCGGGTACTTGGAAAGATTTAACTGATAACGTAAACTTGATGGCGGGTAATCTCACTGGTCAAGTTCGTAACATCGCCGAAGTTGCTACCGCGATCGCAAATGGCGATCTATCAAAAAAAATCACTGTCGATGTGAAAGGCGAAATTCTGGAACTCAAGAACACTGTCAACACGATGGTGGATCAACTGAATTCTTTTGCATCAGAAGTGACAAGAGTTGCCCGTGAGGTGGGAACTGAAGGGAAGTTGGGCGTCCAAGCAGAAGTGCGGGGAGTGGCGGGTACTTGGAAAGATTTAACAGACAATGTGAACTTAATGGCGGGTAATCTCACCGGACAAGTTCGCAACATCGCCGAAGTTGCCACTGCGATCGCCAATGGTGATCTATCGAAAAAAATCACTGTCGATGTCAGAGGTGAAATTCTCGAACTCAAGAACACCATCAATATTATGGTGGATCAACTCAGTTCTTTTGCTAGTGAAGTAACGCGGGTTGCCCGTGAAGTGGGAAGTGAAGGTAAACTGGGCGTTCAAGCAGAAGTCAAAGGTGTAGCCGGCACTTGGAAAGACTTGACCGACAGCGTAAACTTTATGGCGGGAAGTTTAACGGCACAGGTGCGGAATATTGCCGAAGTGACTACTGCTGTGGCAAATGGCGATTTATCCAAGAAAATTACCGTTGATGTCAAAGGCGAAATTTTGGAGTTGAAAAACACCATCAACACAATGGTGGATCAACTTAGTTCCTTTGCTAGTGAAGTAACGCGGGTGGCGCGGGAAGTAGGAACTGAAGGCAAACTGGGTGTGCAAGCAGAAGTGCGTGGAGTGGCTGGCACTTGGAAAGACTTGACCGACAATGTAAACTCAATGGCCGGGAACCTCACCGATCAAGTACGAAACATTGCCGAAGTTGCAACTGCGATCGCCAATGGTGACTTATCCAAGAAAATTACTGTTGCTGTCAAAGGCGAAATTCTCGAACTCAAAAATACCATCAATATTATGGTGGATCAACTCAACTCCTTTGCAAGTGAAGTCACAAGGGTGGCGCGGGAGGTGGGAAGTGAGGGTAAATTGGGTGTTCAAGCAGATGTGCGCGGCGTGGCTGGTACTTGGAAAGATTTGACTGATAGCGTGAATTTTATGGCGGGAAGCTTGACGGCACAGGTGCGAAACATTGCCGCCGTTACCACCGCCGTAGCTAATGGCGACTTATCTAAAAAAATCTCCGTTGATGTCAAAGGTGAAATTTTAGAGTTGAAAAACACCGTCAACACGATGGTAGATCAACTCAATTCCTTTGCAAGTGAAGTGACGCGAGTTGCTCGTGAGGTGGGAACTGAAGGTAAACTGGGCGTACAAGCAGAAGTTAAAGGTGTAGCCGGCACTTGGAAAGATTTAACCGACAGTGTAAACTTCATGGCGGGAAGCTTGACAGCGCAAGTGCGGAACATTGCCGAAGTTACCACAGCCGTAGCAAACGGCGACTTATCTAAAAAAATCACCGTCGATGTCAAAGGTGAAATTCAGGAACTCAAAAACACCATTAATACAATGGTGGATCAGCTAAATTCCTTTGCATCGGAAGTTACCAGAGTTGCCCGTGAGGTGGGAACGGAAGGTAAATTGGGCGTGCAAGCTTACGTCAGAGGAGTTGCTGGAACCTGGAAAGATTTAACAGATAACGTGAACTCAATGGCGGGGAACCTCACCGGACAAGTTCGCAACATCGCCGAAGTTACGAAAGCAGTAGCAAATGGTGACCTTTCCAAGAAAATTACCGTCGATGCCAAAGGCGAAATTTTGGATTTGAAGAACACCACCAACACGATGGTAGATCAACTCAGTTCCTTTGCCAGTGAAGTGACGCGGGTGGCGCGGGAAGTAGGAACTGAAGGGAAATTGGGCGGACAAGCGCAAGTCCAAGGTGTTGCGGGGACTTGGAAAGATTTAACAGATAACGTTAACTCGATGGCGGGGAACTTAACAGCCCAAGTACGCGGTATTGCCAGAGTGGTGACAGCCGTTGCTAACGGTGACTTGAAACGGAAACTGATGCTAGATGCCAAGGGAGAAATTGAAACCTTAGCAGAGACAATCAACGAGATGATTGATACCCTAGCAACCTTTGCCAATCAAGTAACCACAGTGGCGCGGGAAGTGGGAATTGAAGGGAAGTTGGGTGGACAAGCTAGAGTACCGGGGGCAGCTGGAACTTGGAAAGATTTGACAGATAATGTAAATGAACTTGCTGCGACACTGACAACTCAGTTAAGAGCGATCGCAGAAGTTGCTACAGCTGTAACTAAAGGTGATTTAACTCGTTCAATTGCCGTCGAAGCATTAGGGGAAGTAGCAATACTTAAAGACAACATCAACCAAATGATTGCCAACCTGCGGGAGACAACGCAGAAAAACACCGAACAAGACTGGTTGAAAACTAACTTAGCCAAGTTTACCCGAATGCTCCAAGGTCAGCGAGACTTGGAAACTGTATCTAAATTAATTCTCTCAGAACTAGCACCTTTGGTAGGAGCGCAACACGGCGTATTTTTCCTTATGGAGTCTGGGGAAAATATCGCGTATTTGAAACTAATTAGTAGCTACGCTTACCGCGAACGCAGACATCTAGCTAACCGCTTCCAATTGGGTGAAGGTTTGGTGGGACAATGCGCTTTAGAAAAAGAGCGAATTCTGCTAACGGAAGTACCGAACGATTATGTCAAAATTGGCTCTGGTTTAGGAGAAGCTACGCCTCTCAATGCCGTGGTGTTACCTGTACTGTTTGAAGGACAGGTGACAGCAGTGATTGAATTAGCCTCCTTTCGCCGCTTTAGCGAAATACATCTGACATTCTTCGACCAACTTACCGAAAGTATAGCGATCGTCCTCAACACGATCGCAGCATCGATGCGAACGGAAGAATTACTCAAGCAATCGCAATCTTTAGCCGAAGAACTACAAACCCAACAAAGCGAACTCCGAGAAACCAACCAGCGTTTAGAACAACAAGCCCAATCACTCAAAGCCTCCGAAGATTTACTCAAAGGACAGCAAGAGGAACTGCAACAAACCAACGCCGAATTAGAAGAAAAGGCAGAATTGTTAGCTCAACAAAAGAAAGAAGTCGAGCGCAAAAATCGTGAAATTGAACAATCAAGACTGTCTTTAGAAGATAAGGCGGAACAACTCGCCCTTTCTTCAAAATACAAGTCAGAATTTCTCGCCAATATGTCCCATGAATTACGGACACCGCTCAACAGCTTGTTGATTTTGGCCAAGCTGTTAACAGATAACATCGATCGCAACCTCACCGCCAAGCAAGTCGAATACAGCCAAACAATTTACTCAGCCGGTACTGACTTGTTGACGTTAATTAATGACATTTTGGATCTCGCCAAAATCGAATCTGGAACGATGTCCATTGACATGACTCAAATGCCATTGGCAGAGTTGGGTGAGCAGATTGAGCGTACCTTCCGAGAAATAGCTCAGAGTAAAGGACTTGCTTTCGCAATTGAATTTACTCCCGAATTGCCAAACAGCATTTATACAGATGTCAAACGTATACAACAGGTGTTGAAAAATCTCCTCTCCAACGCTTTTAAATTTACAGAGCAAGGAGAAGTACGCTTACGGATTGCGGTGGCCAAGCTAGGCTGGAGCAACGACCATCAAACCTTAAATCGCGCCCAGATGGTGATTGCCTTCTCAGTCAGCGATACAGGTATTGGCATTGCCCCCGACAAACAAAAAGTGATTTTTGAGGCATTCCAGCAAGCCGATGGCTCTACCAGTCGCAGATATGGCGGCACCGGATTAGGCTTATCAATTAGCCGCGAAATCGCCCGTCTCTTCGGCGGTGAAATTAAACTAATCAGTCAACCAGGTGAAGGTAGCACCTTTACATTCTATTTACCACAATCGATTGCTGAGTCTAGATCGGCACTCCTCACTCCCTACTCCCTACTCCCCGCTCCCCACCCCCCACTCCCCACTCCCCACTCAGCACTAAGCACTCAGCACTCAGCACTAATTAGTGACGATCGCACTACTATAGAAAGAGGCGATCGCGTCTTACTAATTGTCGAAGATGACGTGAATTTTGCGCGTATCCTTCTAGAGATGGCGCAACAGCATGGATTTAAGGTGATAACAGCCCAAACCGGCAGTACAGGTTTGATGTTAGCGCAGCAATTCCAGCCTTCAGCCGTTTTGCTAGATATCCGGTTGCCAGAAATGGATGGTTGGACGGTATTGGATCGTCTAAAACATGACCCAAATACCCGCCACATTCCCGTACATATCATGACCGTAGAGGAAGGCAGACAACGCGGTTTACAACTAGGTGCGATCGCATATCTGCAAAAGCCCTTAACCAGCGAGACAATATCCGAGGCGTTGAGCAAAATTAAAGGTTTCGTTGAGCGCCAGGTGAAAAATTTATTGGTAGTGGAAGACGACGACACTCAACGGCTGAGTATTGTTGAGTTAATTGGCAACAGCGATGTTTCGACCATTGCAGTTGCCACTGGTGCAGCAGCATTAGAAGCCATCCGCTCACAGCATTTTGATTGCCTTGTCCTCGACTTAGGGCTACCAGACATGACCGGGTTTGAACTGATCGAGCAGATAAAACTTCTACCTAACGGCAAAACTTTGCCAATTATTGTCTACACAGGTAGAGAAATTAGCAAAACTCAAGAAACGGAACTCAGACGGATTGCAGAGACAATCATTATTAAAGATGTGCGATCGCCCGAACGTCTCCTTGATGAAACAGCATTATTTTTACATCGAGTCCAAGCAAATTTACCAGCACCCAAGCGACAAATACTCGAACAACTGCATTCACAAGACTACTTACTCACAGGCAAAAAAGCGCTAATTGTAGACGACGATATGCGTAATATTTTCGCCCTTACTAGTATGCTAGAGCGTTATCAAATACAGGTTTTATATGCTGAAAATGGCAGAGAGGGAATCACTCTGTTACAAAATACACCAGATATTGATGTCATTTTGATGGACGTAATGATGCCAGAAATGGATGGTTACGAAACAACACGCTTAATCCGCCAAAACGATCAATTTAAATCTTTGCCGATTATTGCACTGACCGCTAAAGCCATGCAAGGCGATCGCGAGAAGTGTATAGAAGCAGGTGCATCAGATTACATCACCAAACCCGTAGATACCGAGCAATTGCTGTCTCTATTGCGTGTTTGGCTATACCGTTAATTTGATCTAGAAAACCTTACTTTCATTTCCAATACGGTTCAGGTTTTGGATTTTAAACTGGAATTTGGTTTGGAAAAAAGGTTAAAGGGGAAGGGTTAAACCAATTCTTTATGAAGACGCATAGAAAGAACCCCACCGCCTGACATGTACAAACAAGTCTAATTACCCCCCTTAATCCCCCCTTGCAAAGGGGGGAAATAGAAAATCTAGTTCCCTCCCCTTTGCAAGGGGAGGGTTAGGGTGGGGTAAAACCTTGATTAATCAGCGATTTCAGACTTGTGTGTACACCGTAGCCTTGGTAGACGTGAGTTCGACAAGAGTCTTATTTTACCTCTCCCCCAGCCCCTCTCCGACGCGGAGAGGGGAGCAAAAAGCGGAATTTTTCTTGCTCCTCCCTTTCCGTTTCGGAGAGGGAGGCTGGGAGGGAGAGGTTCATCGAACTCACGTTGGTAGGGGTGAGGTTGGGAGGGGTCAAAATAATATGCAGCTTCACAGAGAATTGGTATTAAAGGTTTTTCCTTCCCCTTTTCCCCAAAACCCGACAAGTATTGAATCCTGTGTTACTCAGTAATGAAATGACTAGCGTTTAAAGTTGATGCCATAATTCCAGTTAACAAAGCAAAATTAGTGCTACCAGCAGTAACCTTAATCAAGGTATCATTGCCACTTTGAGTAATAGACAAACCTGAGTAGGTTAAACCACCTGATAAAGAAATCAAATCTTCATTAATGTTGAAATCTTTGATAGTATCTCTACCTTCACCTTTGACAATCACAAAGATATCATTACCTGCACCACCTGTAAGATTATCAGTACCAAAACCACCATAAATGCGATCGTTTCCTAGCCCGCCGACAATCACATCATTACCAGCAAAACCAAAAATCAGGTCGTCTGAGCTAGTTCCCTGTATAGGGTTATCAGGCTTAGATGTACCAGTGATAATGCTATTAATTTGATTACCATTTTTAATGTTAACGACATCAATATCATCAGGATTGATAATGTTGTTATATTTGGTATCACTACTAACTGCTTTGGCAGTAATAATTTGGTAAGTAATATTGTCATCTGCAATGCCATCATCAACACCTGTAACCGTGATGATTTGGGGCGTATTCCAGTTAGCTGCGGTAAATATCACGCTAGAAACTGAAACAGTACCTTCACTCACCTTGGAACTACTCAAATTGAAGGTGACATCAGCAGTGGGTTGGCTATCGAGTTGAATACTGAAGTTAGCTGTGCCACCAGCTTCGGTAGTTACTAGCCCAGTTGTAGGAGAGATAGTAACACCTGCTATATCGTTGTCAGAAATAGTACCAATAGCTTGGCTATCACTAATGGTGGCATTGGTGGGGTTTGTGAGATTGACAAAAAAGCGCTCACTGGATTCGGCAACTAAATCATCGAGAATCGGTATCGTGATTGTTTGAGTAGTAACTCCAGGGTTAAAAGTGAGGGTTCCTGTGAGTGGGGTGTAATCAACGCCAGCGATCGCAGTATCATTACTAGTGTTGTAATCGACTGTGATTACATCAGTACTTGCGTTGGAGAGTTGGACAGTAAAAGAGAAGTTACCAATGCTTTCGCTACCACTTTTATTTGCGATGGAGATAGTGGGCGGATTGTCATCGTTAACTATAGTAACTGAAGCTGGATTGGTAATAGGATCTTGCTGGTTGGGGTGACTCAACGTCAGATTAATGGTTTCATCAACTTCAGTCACCTTTTCACCCAGAACGTTTAATGTAATACTCTTTGTTGTTTCTCCAGCAGCAAAAATTACAACTCCAGATATAGTACTTGTTACACCTGCAACCTTAATGGCGTTGTAATCACTGCCAAAAGTTGCCGTGCCATCGAAAGCATAATTTATGGTACTGGCAACGGCAGTATCGCCACTACGAGTCACTGTGAAAGTAATAGTTTGGCTACCACTATTACCCTCAGTCACAGTTTGGCTAGCAGTTGAAATGTCGTAATTGATATTAGTAGAAGGAGCAAAGTTAGTATCCCCTATGTGATTTAATGGCTGACTAGCAAAGTTTCCAGGTAAAGTGTTAGCAGCATTACCTAATGAAAAATTTGGTGCTGTGCCAGTGATTAGACTTGCTACCCAATCCGAAGCTGTTGAACCAGTAGTGTCACCTGAACGTCCTACATATCCAGTAATAAATGAGGTGTCAATAACTGCGGCATTCGTTGGAACTGAACCGACAGAACCTTTTCTAAATACAATCGAGCCGTATGCTATGTCTGTAGCATCCCCATCTAAAACCGAAACTGAATCCAGCACAGTCCAATTTGAGTAAATAGCACCATCCGCAATACCATTGTTATCCGAGTCAATATCATTGGTTAGGTTTGGTGCAGTAGTAGTTTGAATCAGAAAGAAATTAACAGACCCATTTTCGATGTCAGTTGCATTCGCTTGACCAATGTGACCGAGTGAACTTGAGGTTCCACTTCCCCATCCGGCTCCAGTTCCAGTATTAGTTACTACATTTGTATTGGGGTTAACTGCATAACTATTGCCTTTTTGCAACAGAACTAGCAATCCATTGCTACCAAACTGCTTACCAGACAAATCAAAAATATCTTGAACATTGCCGGGGTTAGTAGTGGAATCACCCTCAATCCCAACTAAATAAGTTCCAGGTGCTAGAATCGCACCGGGAGTACCACGCAGTTCGATATATTCTTTCGAGGTATCTGCACTTGGAGGATCAAACAGAATTTCGTTGATAAGTATCGGTTGAGGGGGAACAGGTTCATAAGTTTCATCATCAGCGTTTACCAGCGAAACGTTTTTAGATTCGCTGTTTGCCACTACCAAGTCAGATTTACCATCCTTGTTGAAATCGCTTACGGTGAGAGAATAGGGTTTTGTCCCCACGGCAAAGTTCGTGGCAATTCCAAAGCCACCATTGCCATCTCCCAGCAGCACTGAAACCGTGTCTGAGCCTGCATTTGCCACTGCTAGGTCAGAGTTACCATCATTATCGAAGTCAATCACTGTAACGGATGCAGGATTTAACCCTACATCAAAGTTAGTGGCAATTCCAAAGCTGCCAGCCCCATTACCCAACAGAATAGAGATATTGTTAGAGTCATAATTTGCCACTGCCAAATCCAATTTGTTGTCTTTATTGAAATCGCCTACAACGACGGAATTGGGATTTGCTCCGACATCAAATTGGGTAGCTGAGTTAAAAGTGCCATCACCGTTACCCAACAGCACTGAGACGTTGTTGAAGTAAGAACTCGTCACCGCTAGATCAGATTTTCCATCCTTGTTGAAATCGCCTACTGTGACGGAAGTGGGACGACTGGGAACTTTAAAGTTTTTGGCAGTTGCAAAACCACCAGTACCATTTCCCAACAGCAGTGAAATATTTTGGGAAGCGTTGTTTACCGTTACTATGTCAGATTTTCCATCGTCGTTGAAGTCCCCCACTACAATAGATATCGGTGCTGAGGCTGAATCCAAAGCAAAATTTACAGCAGCTTGAAAGCTGCCATCGCCCTTGCCAAGCAGTACTGAAATGTTATTCGACAGATTATTTGCCGTTACCAGATCCAATTTCCCATCTTTGTTGAAGTCAGCTACAGCGACAGAAGAAGGACTTAAGCCATTGAACCCCACCGTACTAAAGTTGCTAGCAGACTTAAAAGTGCCATTACCATTTCCCAAAAGTACCGAAACGGTGCTGGAGGACTTGTTTGCCGTTACCAAATCGGTATTACCATCTTTGTCAAAGTCGCCAACAACAATAGAGTAGGGTCTTAATCCCACATTAAAAGTGTTATGTATAATCGAAATGCTAGCAATCTCCGTATCACTACTGTAAGCTGTTGTACCTCCACCAGCGCCAGTGACTATGTTAGTAGCACCATTAATGTTGCCGTCTGAGGTATCCCAAGCGCGAAAAGCGAATTCCGCTGTGCCCTTGTAGCCAGAGTTGGGGACAAAACGAATTTTTTCTGTATCTCTGAGCAATGTAGCAGAAGTATCGGATACAACCAAATTAATCCAGTTGCCACCGTCATTTATGGAGTATTGCCAAGTACCGTTGGTATTATCTACACCAATGACGGCAATTCCTTCTACTGCACCTGTGTCAGCATCGGTAATGGGGTCGCCACCTGCACCTCTAGAAAGGATGGCGGAAATTAAAGTGCCTGAGTTATTGATATCAGTTACGTCTTGAGCAATGGCAGCCAGTCTGGGATTACCGGTGTTGTTTAGTATTGGTGCTGTGTTGGAGGCTAAAATTGAGTCGTAAGCCATCACGACCTTTGATGCCAAGGCTAAATCTGACTCAATTTCTCCAATCTTCACTTCTAAATCCCAGTCGCCTCCCAACTCGGCATTACCTGTAATATCATCCGAAGCTGCCACATCTGCGCCTGTGATTTGGCTCAAAAGCTGCAAAAAAGTTTGATCGAAAGATGCCACATTGCAACCATAAAGCAGAATGTCGGAATCCTCAGTTAAATAATTTTTCCACTGCTGCAATTGATTGGTGTAGGAGTTCAAATTGTTGACATTGAGTAAGGTTGCCCCTAATTGCAAACTTCCGCTATTGCCGTGGGAGATAATTTGAACTGATTGGTATTTGCCACCTTGCAAAGCTTGAGTGATTTGTTCTACCCCATCCCTAGCGGAGTCAAGGATTACTACACTAGTGCCTGGTTGGATGCCAGCAATCAAGCTTTCGTAGTCGATAACTGCTTGATCAATAAAAATAATATTTTGATTTGACATTTGTAATTCCTCAGTAAAATTAATTTGCGTTTTAGAAGTTTTGTTTTCTGGCAGTTGCACTCTGATTAATTAGATCCACCTTGAAAATACGGAGTAGGGAGTAGGGAGCCGAGATTAGTCACACAGCCGCTAAATACCCGCTTCCGTACCTAAATTGAATCGGTAGTTATAATGTTTGTTTTGAGGTCAAAAAGCAAGATGATAAGTAAGTACAAAATTACGCTAAAAATACTATATTTTCTACTGTATTATTACTGCGATCGCTCAAATATCCTAAAAATTAAATTTTAGAGTTTAGTTAGAAATTTAAATACTTTTAATTTCCATATCTAAATTAATCAACGTCTTGTAGGATAAACTTTTTAGCAGTCAAATCCCTAAAATTAAAATTTTTAAAAGCTGTTTATGTAATTTTATTAATATAAAAAATTGATAAAGCCAATTGATTTAGCTCAATCGGCTAAAGTTGTTTTATTAGCGTCTTACTGTACCAATACTTGTCGGTTAAGGGGGAAAGGGAAAGGTGGGGCCCCCTCTGGGGATAAGGGGCGGGGGGAAAGGGAAATTAAAACCTTTAACCCAAACCCAGTAACCCTTTCCCAAAACCAAACTTTGGGTTCAAAATGCTTAATCGAGTAGTATTGCTTACTGTACTAGTAAGTAATGAAATTGCTAGCGTTTAAAGTTGATGCCGTAATTCCAGTTAACAGAGCAAGACTTTCGTTATTGGCAGTAACCTTAATTAAGGTATCATTGCCGCTCTGAGTAATAGACAAACCGGAGTAGAGCAAACCACCTGATAAAGCAATCAAATCTTCACTAATGTTGAAGTCTTTGATAGTATCTCTACCTTCACCCTTGGCAAGTACAAAGATATCATTCCCTGCACCACCTGTGAGATTATCAGTACCAATACTACCACCATAAATGCGATCGTTTCCTAGCCCGCCAACAATTACATCATTACCAGCAAAGCCAAAAATCAGATCGTCTGAGCTAGTTCCCTGTAATGGGTTATCAGCTTTGGACGTACCAGTGATAATGCTATTAATTTGGTTGCCACTTTTAATGTTAACGACATCAATATCGCTGGGGTTGAGATTGTTATAATTGGCATCACTACTAACTGCTTTGGCAGTAATAATTTGGTAAGTAAAGTTGTCATCTGCAACACCATCATCAACACCTGTAACCGTGATGATTTGGGGCGTATTCCAGTTAGCTGCGGTAAAGGTAACGCTAGAAACTGAAACAGTACCTTCATTGATATTGGAACTGCTTAAATTTAAGCTGACATCAGCAGTGGGTTGGCTAGTGAGTTGAATATTGAAGCTATCAGTGCCACCAGCTTCAGTAGTTATGAGTCCATTGGTGGCAGAGATGCTGAAACCCGCTGTATCGTCGTTAGTAATCTTACCACTAGCTTGATTATCGCTAATACTGGCATTGGTGGGGTTGGTGAGATTGACAAAAAACTGCTCAGTTGATTCGTCAATGAAATCGTCGAGAATCGGTACGGTGATTGTTTGAGAGATAACTCCAGGGTTGAAAGTCAGAGTTCCTGTGAGTGGGGTGTAATCAACGCCAGCGATCGCAGTATCATTACTAGTGTTGTAATCAACTGTGATTACGTCATTGCTGGCATTAGACAGTTTAACGGTAAAAACAAGATTGCCACTATCTTCCTTGCCGCTTTTATCTGCGATAGAAATAGTAGGTGCGTTGTCATCATTAACTATAGTGATTGTAGCTGGTGCGATCGCAACTGTTTGGTTAGGGTAACTCAGGTTAAGATTAATGGTTTCGTCAGCCTCAGTGACCTTATCGCCTACAACGTTTAATGTGATAGCCTTTGTTGTTTCCCCGGCGGCGAATTTTATAATCCCAGATGAACTACCTGTGACACCTGCAACTTTAATACTGTTGTAATCACTGCTAAAAGTTGCCGTGCCATTCAGAACATAATTTACGCTAGTAGCAACGCCAGTATCACCACTGCGAGTAACAGTGAAAGTCACCGTTTTGCTACCACTATTACCTTCAGTCACAGTTTGACTAGCAGGTGAAATGGCGTAATCTACATTAGCAGCAGGAGCAAAATTAGTATCCCCAATGTGATTTAACGCTTGACTGGCAAAGCTTCCAGGTGATGTGTTAGCAACAGTACCTAATGTCAAATTCGGCGCTGTGCCAGTAACCACACTTGCTACCCAATCCGAGTCTGTTGAACCGATTGTGTCACCTGAACGCCCTACATATCCTGCTGTAAATGAGGTGTTAACAACTGTGGCATTCGTTGGAACTGAACCACCAGAACCTTTTTGAAATACAATCGAGCCGTAGGCTTTGTCTGTGGTTCCCCCATCTAAAACCGAAACGGAATCCAGCACAGTCCAATTTGAGTACACAGTACCATCAGCAATACCATCGTTATTTGAGTCAATATCATTGCTTAGGGTGGGTGCAGTATTAGTTTGAATCAGAAAAAAGCTAACAGACCCACTTTCTATATCGGTTGTTGAACCGGTGTGACCGATTGAACTTGAGGCTCCGTTCCCCCATCCGGCTCCACTTCCGGTATTATTTATTACATTTGCGCCAGGCTTGGCTACATAAGTACTGCCTTTTTGCAGAAGAACCAGCAACCCATTAGTACCAAACTGCTTACCAGACAAATCAAAAATATCTTGAACATTACCAGGATTATTACCAGAATCACCCTCAATGCCAACTAAATAAGTTCCAGCTTCTAGAGTCGCAGCGAAAGTGCCACGCAGTTCGATATATTCTTTCGGGCTATCTGTACTTGGGGGGTCAAACAGAATTTCGTTGATGAGTGTCGGTTTAGAGAAATCATCATTAATGATGTCTACTTGAGCCGAACTGGTGGTAACTGTGGAACTTGTCGGCGCAGTTGTGAGATTAGGATTACTTAGAGTAACAATAATGTTTTCATCAAGTTCAACTGTATAGTCACCCAAAACATCGAGTGTAATTGTCTTTGTTGTTTCTCCAACTCCAAAGTTTAAAGTCCCCGATGAAGCAGTTCCTCCATTTGTAACTTGAATATTGTTATAGTCAATCTCTAAAATTGCTGTACCACTCAAGGCATAATCTACCGTACTCGCCACGCCAATACCACCACTGCGGGTGATGGTAAAGGTAGCAGATTGAGTACCGCTATTACCTTCAGTTAAAGGTGGGGTGGTGGTGGAAATTGCGTATTCAATGGAATCGTTAGCAGCAATATTCAGAGTAGTTTCAGTGATTGTTCCTGGAATAGCCCCCGTTAGTGTGCCGAAATTGAGTACAACCGTTTCGGCATTTTCAGGTAAATCGTCTGGTTGAATGGTAAAAGTTACTAGTTGAGTTAAATTTGAACCTGCTGCCCCAGCACTAAAAGTAAGACTAGCGGGTGAAAATGTGTAATCGTTGCCACTAGTAGCGGTGCTACTGTTGTTGATGACAATGGGAACTGTGACATCAATGTTGGGAGTAGCGTCTAAAGTAACGGCAATAGTTACCTCAGTAGCAGTACTACCTTCTGTAGTGTTGTAGGTAGCAGCACCAAAGTCAACTTTTGGGGGTACAGTAGTATTGTCCAGCACTGAAACGTTATTGGAGCTTGAGTTAGCCACTACTAAGTCCAAGTCGTTGTCTTTGTCAAAGTCCCCCACTGCTACGGAATTGGGAGTGCTTCCCACGCCAAAATTGCTGGCAGTTCCAAAACTACCAGCCCCATTGCCCAACAGAATTGAAATGTTATTGGATAAATAGTTAGTCACAGCTAAATCAGATTTGCTGTCTTTGTCGAAGTCACCCACTATCAGGGAAATGGGATTGTTTCCCACGCTAAAATTGGTGGCAGTCCCAAAGCTACCACTACCATTGCCTAATAGAACAGAAACGCTATTGGAGCCATAATTAGCTGTGGCTAAGTCAGAGTTGCCGTCTTTGTTGAAGTCACCCACTACCAAGGAATTGGGATTGTTTCCCACGCCAAAATTGGTGGCAGCCCCAAAGCTACCATTGCCATTGCCCAACAGAACTGAAACGTTGTTGGAGCCATAATTAGCTGTGGCTAAGTCAAGGTTACCATCTTTGTTGAAGTCCTCCACTGCAACGGAAATGGGACTGCTTGACGCGTTGAATGTGATAGCAATATCAAAACCACCACTACCATTGCCCAATAACACTGAAACTTTGTTAGAGCCAAAGTTAGCTACCACTAAGTCAGAGTTGCCGTCTTTGTTGAAGTCTTCTACTGCCAAGTAACGGGGAGAACTTTCCACGTTAAAGTTGCTGGCAACCCCAAAACTACCACTGCCATTGCCTAAAAGCAGTGAAACGCTGTTAGAGCTAGAGTTAGCTGTGGCTAAATCAAGGTTACCATCTTTGTTAAAATCTCCCACTGTCACGGAATTAGGACTGTTTCCGACGCCAAAGTTGGCAGCAGCCCCAAAACCACCACTGCCATTGCCTAACAGCACTGAAACGTCGTTGGAGTCAAAGTTAGCCACAGCTAAGTCAAGGTTACCATCTTTGTCGAAGTCACCCACTGTCACAGAAGAGGGATTGCTTCCAACGCTAAAGTTGCTGGCAGTTGCAAACGATAAGGGTAAAATTGAGTGATAAGCCTTCATTGTCTCTGGCGTCAAGGCTAAATCTGACTCAATGGAGCCAACCTTCACTTCTAAATCCCAGTCACCCCCCAACTCAGAATTCCCTGTGATGTCATCAGAAGCAGCCACATCTGCGCCTGTGATTTCACTCAAATGTTGCACAAAAGTTTGATCAAAAGATGCCACATTGCAACCATAAAGCAGAATGTCGGCATCCTCAGTTAAATAATTTCTCCATTGTTGCAACTGATTGGTGTAGTAATCCAAATTGTTGGTATTGAGTTGGTTTGAACCTAGTTGCAAACTTCCGCTACTGCCGTGGGAAATAATTTGAACTGATTGATATTTACCACCCTGCAAAGCTTGAGTGATTTGTTCTACTCCATCTTGATTTGAGTCAAGGATTACTACACTAGTGTCTGGTTGGATGCCAGCAATCAAGCTTTGATAGTCGATAACTGCTTGATCAATAAAGACAATATTTTGATTTGGCATTTGTAATTCCTCAATAAAATTATTTTGGTATTTAGAAGTTGTTTTTTCTTGTATTTACACGATGATTTTTATTAGTAATTAAAATTTAGCAACTCAAAGATTATGAATAAATGAAAACAGCACTAAACAGGAAGCGAATGCTTAAAAATACGCTTATATACCTCAATTGAATCGGTAATTGGAACCTGTTTTTATTGAGTTAAAATATAAAATTTAATTGAGAACTCAGTAATCAATAAGTACGCAAGCCAGTACAAAGTTATGCTAAAAATATAATCGCTGCTATAGTATTATTACTTAATTAACTAAGAGGATGTTTGAAAAGCCCTCTTGTCGAGAGTAATATGTTTTAGATCCGCCTAAATCTACCGAAAAAAGCTACGGTGTACACAAAATCCTAAAAAAGCTCGATTTTCCTCCGTTTATCTCGTTTCTATGCAGAGCATGGGAATGAGTTAT
Organism: Nostoc edaphicum CCNP1411; assembly: GCF_014023275.1. NCBI lineage: Bacteria > Bacillati > Cyanobacteriota > Cyanophyceae > Nostocales > Nostocaceae > Nostoc > Nostoc edaphicum. The sequence continues at coordinate 815,153 of NZ_CP054698.1, read as the reverse complement.
GAGGGGCTGCTGCATCTAGTCAGACATTGAGTCAGAGACTCAATGAATGCATTCCCAGTCGGAGACTGGGAACGAGGAAAGTCTTATATTGAGATTTAGAGTTATTAGCGATCGCAGCATTTGTCGCATCATAGAGATTAACAAAAAATGTCTTGTCGGCTTCAAGTAGTTTTCTATCACCTCTGATGCCAAAGCTAATAGTTTTCAAGATTTCACTAGGATTGAAAATGATTGTTCTCATCCTAAAATTGTTATCAGAGTCAGAAACTTTCGCAGTGCGATCGCTCGTATTATAATTGACAATCACTGGCTGATAGCTGGGATTGGCAAGGGCAAGATTGACGATCCCCAGTCCACACTCTCTCTTTCATGTTTTCTGGTGTATGCAGTTCATGACGATTGTTTTAGCGCTTACAATCGAAACGATCGCTATTTATGCTGATCGTTCATAATTTGATGATGTCTGTAACCAAATGATGAAAAGGTTTATAAAGTGGTGTGTTGAGTTTCCTTCTTGGTGGAATATTCGCCAAAGCAGAAAGTCGGGGTTATTTGCCGTTATGCTTACCTTGAGCGTGGTAGCTACGGTGATGCTATCGTTCCCCTTGAACGCTCAAATTAATCTGCCACAAACGCCCACATCTGAGTTAAGGGGGGTGTGGTTAACAAATATTGATAGTGATGTGTTATTTGAGCGCGATCGCCTCAAGGGATCTTTACAACGCCTTGATGAACTCAATTTTAACACCATATATTCAGCAGTTTGGAATTGGGGATATACATTGTATCCTAGCAAAGTTGCCCAAAAAGTCATCGGGCGATCGCTCGATCCCACACCCGGACTCCAAGGGCGAGATATCCTCAAAGAAATTGTCGATGTAGGACATCAAAAAGGGTTAACAGTGATTCCCTGGTTTGAATTTGGCTTCATGGCACCAGCGGATTCTCTATTAGCTAAAAATCGTCCCCAATGGCTCACCAGTAAGAGTGATGGGACGCGGATTATCAAAGAAGGCACACATAATCGTGTTTGGTTAAATCCCTTTCGCCCAGAGGTACAACAATTTATTCAAGATTTAATCGTTGAAATTGTCAGAAACTACAATATTGACGGTATTCAATTTGATGACCATTTTGGCTTACCATCAGAATTAGGATACGATGCTTATACGGTGGCGCTTTACAAAAAAGAACACCGTGGTAAAGCTCCCTCCAAAAACTCTAAAGATCCAGAATGGGTGCGCTGGAGAGCGAACAAAATCACCGACTTTATGAAACGGGTATTTACAGCTATTAAAGCTACCAAAAAAAATTGCCTGGTTTCCGTTGCTCCTAATCCTCAACGTTTTTCCTACGAATACTTTTTAGCAGACTGGCAAAAGTGGGAACGGATGGGAATTGTTGAAGATTTGGTTTTGCAAATCTATCGTGATGATTTAAATGTTTTTGTTAAGGAATTAGAATACCCAGAAGTAAAAGCCGCACAGCGTCATATTCCGGTCAGTATCGGCATTTTAGCTGGGTTGAAAAATCGGTCTGTACCGATGCAGCAGATTCAGACACAAGTGCAAAAAGCACGCGATCGCAATTTTGCCGGAGTCTCTTTCTTTTTCTATGAAACCCTCTGGAACATGAGCAAAGAAAAGCCTCAAGAGCGTCAACTCGCCTTCCAGAAAATTTTCCCCACACCAACGACTTACCCGAATCTGCTTGCAGGTTGGAAACCGTAGAAAGGTAGGAGTTGTAGAGACGCGATTACTCGCGTCTCTACAACTCCTAACTCCTAACTCCTAACTCCTAACTTAGCACTCAGCACTCAGCACTCAGCACTCAGCACTCAGCACTATCTATCCTATTCCCAAACGTCCAGCCAAGCCGGGAGTTAAGGGTAGAAGTGTGGTAATCATCAAGAATAGAGCCAAAAGACCCAAAGCAGCTCTAGCATCATCGGGTTCAGTAATTTCATTCAAGCTGGGGCGTTCTTGATCTCGTTGCAAAAAGAAAATGACGATCGCCCAGTACATGGCAATCATATTACCAAGGGACACTAGCGCCAGTAAAATTAAAGTTGCGATCGTTGCCCGTCCTGCGGTTTTGCGTCCGTAAATCGCCTGAACAATCCGGCCACCATCTAGTTGTCCTGCGGGCATTAAGTTCAAAGCCGTGATAATTAACCCCAGCCAACCAATTATCACTAAAGGATGAACACTTACCAGGGATGACTGTAAAGCCGAACCAAGGACTACTCGTGCCAAACTTCCCACCAAAATTGACCCTTGGAAAAACTGATTGGGCAATTGAAATAAGCTACCTGGGTGGGAAAGCAGCAAGCCTGTCACTAGCATTAACAAAGAAACAATTCCACCTGCGGCTGGCCCTGCTAAGGCGATATCAAATAATACCTTGCGGTTGGGCAACAAAGATTCAAAGCGGGTAATTGCACCAAAAGAGCCAATTTGCACTGCGGGTAGAAAGAAAGGCCAGCTAAGGCGGATTTGGTGACGCCGCGCAAGTAACCAATGACCAATTTCGTGAGCGACTAAAATCGAAAATATTCCAGCGCCTATGGGCAAAGCTTCTTGAAACCGCGCTGGATTGCCAAAGAAATCAAAATTCAGCAGTAATCCCGCAGCTTCTAAACTTGTGGCAATGGTCGCTACCAACAGAATACCTGCAAAGACTTTTTGCGATAACTGAAGCGGACGGGGATCATTGCGGCTCGGCAGGACAATCACTACTGGTCTGCCATCTGTATTTTCCACTAAAAACAGGCGATATTGATCACCAAGGCGTTGCCGTAAACTTGCCGTTAGACGGTTGTGAGTCTCTTCTGGTTCTCCTCGCAAATTGCCTTTGAAAATGGCTCCATCTTGGTAGGCGATGGTTTCTGTGGCAAAAAACGTATCGATACCGAAAATACCTTTAATTGCATTCAAGTCATCTTCCGGTATTGGCGGAATCTCCGCTTTTTGTTCTGCTGCTGTTGGTTGTGGGGAATTTGCTTCAATTAAGGAAGCAGCAGCAAGCCTTTCTGTTGCGCGTTGCTTAAGGATGTCATCTTGCCCAGCTGCGCGTAACTGTCTGCCCAAGTAGATGTACAATCCAGCGGAAGTCACTATTAAGAACAATATACCCGCTATGTTGACGTAAATCCCTGCGGCAAACAATCCAAAAAATAGAAGCCAGGGAGTCATCAACACCACCGACTGTAACCAGGCTAAGATTCCCAGCTTACCAAAAGGTCTGGCGCGATAAAAGCCCCAGCCCAAAATGCCTAAAGCTAACAGTAGGATTGCTGCCAGGATAGAAGTTTCTGATAAAGTAAACATCTCCAAACCTTTGCTATTGAGACTAAGCCAGAACAAGTCCGGTATTGCAGATACACTTATTAATGTATAACGCCGCCTGTAATCTGCCCAAATTATCCGGCTTTTAGTGGGCGTAGCCAAACCCAGGCGAAGGGTAAAAAAGTTCGTAGTCAGGACTTTAGTCCTGGATTTTTAAGCACTGAAGTGCTTACTACGAACTCATCAAAACTTTTGGGACAGACCACTAGGTTTTAAGGGTAAGACACCATTTATATTTATAAAGTAAATCTTAAGTAGGGTTTCGGTAAAGCCTTAACCCACCAGCTTTTGAGCAACCTGAAAAGAGAGCGATCATTGCGATCGCTCTCTTGCCCAATAATTAATTTGCTCAAACTGTATTTGAGCGAAGTGGTCTACTAAGTCCAATAAAGAATTTCAGCATTTGGAAAGCGCCTACTAATCTCACTCTCAAAAAAGCAACGCAACGCCTTCATTATGTCCTTATCGTAAACGTACTTCGTCCCACCAAACTTATTACGCTTGACGCTGCGTTTTGCCTCATCCATCTCTAATTTTGATTGCGGATACCAAGTTTGTAAAACTTCTTTTGACCCAGGTGTGAATCGATGCGAGATTAACTCAAAAGTAAGGTTACAGTCAAAATCCAGTGCCTCGTTTATCTGGTCAAATAAATAACTATAGTGCATTTGCCAATCGTCTATCGGCATAATTGGTGCGATCACCAAACCTACTGGATAACCGCCACCGCCATGCTCTTGTGGTAACGCCAACCGTCGCAATGCATTAAGTCTGGATGCTACGGATGCTGTGCCACCTTCAAATTTGCCAGAAATCGGTGCAGCATTAACGCTCATTCGACAGCGAGTATGCCCATTGTGTGGTAGGTCGAGTAATCCATCCACAGCATCAAACTTCGATACCCAACGTAGATGTGCATTGGGACGAGTGCCAAAGTAACGGATACATTCAGCAAGACTTCCAGTTAAATGCTCAATACCCAATGGGTCTGTGTAACAGCTAACTTCATAACTCGTGGTTTCTCCCTGTTGCTCATAGTTAGCTAAGTTCTCTAATATCTGCGGTAAGTTAGCAAAAACGCGGATAACAGGTGGCCCCGACAAGCTACCAGCTAGGTAGCAATATTGACAATGAGCCGGACAACCTTCGGCAAGGTGAAACTGCCAATCCGCAGAAGGTGGAATAGGACTCAGTTTCAAAGAACTGGGTGGTGCAGTAACCACCGCTAAGGTACGCTTGGCGATATTGTAAGTATCCCGCTCAGACTCACCGCGCAGTCCCTTCAGGCGATTCTGTGATAATTCTTCTATTGGTAAGTTGAGTGACTGCACACGTGCAAGAATCTGCTGCCCCCAATCCTCATCTAGGGCAGCAGGTGTAAACAGTACCCGTTCAGGTATCCACAACCTTGGTGATCTTGTTTGTGTATCTGATCCTGAAACCTGGTCTGTAATTGTATTCAGCAATATCGTTCTCCGTTATGAAAGTTTGCTGACTTCTGCAATTAATTTTCAAGGACTTGCTTAAGTCGTCGCTCTAACAAATCAAGATCCAAAGTGCCTTCATCACGGCTAATTCGTCGCACAGTCGAATTAACATTACCTAGATTTACCAATAAATCTTGAAGAATTTCTTGCTGCTGACGGGCTTGAGTAACCTCGCGTGGTTCCTGTACTAAATCACGGACGATGGTATCTTCAGCGCGAGAGGCGATAATTGGATCGCTTTGCCCTTGAATGTGAACAAAGGTTCGTCGCCCTGGGCCTCGCTCCTCTTCTATTGGTATAACTGCTGTTACTTGGTCAGAACGCACATATTTGCCAAATCCCAAATGGACTAGCTCTGATGAGAGTATTTTCATATAATTGAAGCGTTATTTTTAAGTCTTACTTATATTGTAAAATCTATAGAAGTGACTTAAAGCCATAGACCATACGGGTTATACCCAATTGAAAGTAGTAGTTTCCTTTCCCAGCTATTGGGCTTGTTCTGGGGTGAGATTTGCTCTTATGCTCTAGCATTTTCATTTGCACTGCAAAACTACGCTGTACAGCTATTTGACTCAAAAAGAATTGGCTTTCTACGTATTGTCTACATAAGCTAAAGTTTGGGAACAGGCAATCGCACCTCATAAAGCGATCGCAATTTCAGGATATCTTGCCATTCGAGATCAGTGAATGGTTGGGTAACTAGTTCTATACCAAAGTACTGTTTTGCCGTCTCTGTCAGTGTATCCACAATTTTTGCAATCCAATCATCCTGTTCCTGTGTGTTGCAAAGTGAGGTATTCCACGGTGCTGGTTGTTCAAAGATTTCCTGAAATAAACCTTTGTCTGTAGACAAAATCATCGAGCCATGTTGAAGAATGGTATTTCTTCCTTTGCGTTGGGCACTACCAATGAATTTACTACCATCGGCAGTTACCAAGTCTGCGGCTGTTGCTGTATTGAAGCAACTGGGATTGTGAATGTAACCCCGTCCAGCAGAACCATAATTTAACTCAATACCCAAGGTTTGCCAGCCTTGGATCAAAAAGTTACAGATTTTTTCATAAGTACCCCAGCTTTTTCCAGTACTAGCTGAGGTAATCAGGGCGTAGCTTAAATCTCCTTGATGGAGAACAGCTCTACCTCCCGTTGGCCGACGAACTAGATCGAGTCCCTTTCCCTGGTAAATCAGATTATGCCACTCGGCAGGCCATTGTTTTTGCAGATGTCCCAAGGAGAGCGCATAAGGATACCAGGTATAAAAACGCAGGATAGGTTGGTGCTGTCCCTTTTCAAATTGCTTGAACAACCAAGCATCGATAGCCATTTGCACTGCTCCTGATGTCTGAAGCATCGGGATGAAACGCCAAGTGGATGGTGACTCGGTTGCTAGTTGTCTCATCTGTTTGAGACTATGGAAAGAAAATCAAATAATTGATGCGCCATTTCTAATTTAGAACAAGGTGCAATTTCTACCTGATTTCCTTGGCTATCTAAAAATATCGCTTGATTATTATCGCTACCAAAACCACTATCAGGTTGATCGATGGGGTTAGCAACGATCGCATCTAATTTTTTATTCTGTAATTTTTCTAATGCGGGCTTGACAATATCGCCAGTTTGTGCTGCAAAACCAATTAACATCTGATGCGGCTGCTTAAGTTGTGCTAATTGGGCGACTATATCGGGTACGGGTTCCAAAGGTAAAGCTTGGGGGAGCGATCGCTTGGGCAATTTTTCTGTACTATAATCTTTTGGCTTCACATCTGCGACGGCTGCTGACATCACAATGATATCAGCGTTGGGTAAACATTCCACCATGATGTGCTGCATTTGCTCTGCACTAATGACGGGAATCCCTTGTACTCCTAATGGTACATCCCAATTAGCTGGGCCATGTACCAAAGTAACGTTTGCGCCTCGGTGAAGTGCTGCTTGCGCTAAAGCTAATCCCATTTTACCTGTGGAAGGATTACCAATAAACCGCACTGGGTCAAGATACTCTCGCGTTCCCCCGGCGCTAATTAACACTCGTTTACCGACTAAATCTCGTTTACCTTGAGTGTGTAACAACGATTGGATGTGAGCGAATATTTCTGGAGGTTCTGCTAATCTACCAGCACCGATGCGATCGCACGCTAATAATCCTGATGCTGTATTCATCCCATGATATCGACTATCGATCAATAGCTGTCGCCAATTTCGCTGCACTGATAGCTGTTCCCACATATCGGTATTCATTGCGGGTGCTACCAGCACGGGACAAGTAGAAGCCAGCACGGTATTTGTGAGTAAATTATCCGCCATCCCGTAGGCTAACTTTGCTAATGTATTAGCCGTCAAAGGAGCAATTACCATGACATCTGCCCATTCACCCAATTCAATATGCAACGGACGAGAGTGAATTGGTTTCCAGAAATCATCATCGGTGTAGGCGGGATGACGGGATAGAGTGGCTATTGTCAGAGGCGTGATAAATTCTTGCGCCGAACGGGTGAGGATGACTCGAACCTCCACCCCAGTTTTAAACAGCGTCGAAACCAATTCACAAATTTTGTAGGCGGCGATACCGCCACCTACACCTATTAGAACCCTGTTAAATTTTGGATTAGTCATGGTAAAAAGTTAGGACTAAGTAGTTACGAATATTAATTTATAACTCCTAACTCCTGTACAGACGCGATTAATCGCGTCTCTCCTAACTCTCAACTACGCTTCATCGTAGGCTTCCAAGTCTAAGAGGTAGATATAGGGTTCAACTAACTCTGGACGCTGAAATGCGATCGCTCGCAATAGATGCCAATCATTTAAACCCTCAAAAGCATTACTATAATTGTCTAGCTCCAAACGTGTAGCCAGTTCTTCTACCTCTGCCGCAGTTATGGCAGCAATTTCTTTCCTGGAAATGCTTAGAGTTGTCATAATGTTTGCCCCTCCCTTATGCAGCACGCACTTTCAGCATGGGTTAAGTTGCGCTGAACGCAGCCACCCTATATATATTACTCATTAGAGGTGATTCATTTCGTGAGATTTTTAGCATTTATACCAGAATTTATAAAAAATTCGTAATTCTGACTAGCCAATTAGATTTACAACGAAATTTCGTAGCACCTCTAACGTTTGTGGATTTATTTCATGCCCCATGTCAAATTCGTGATATTCCACCGCCACTCCTAGAGACTGTACAGTTTCTCGTGCCTTCAAAGCAGCTTTTAGGGGTACAACTTCATCATATCTCCCGTGGCTGATTAAAATCGGTGGAATCCCACTTTTCGCTGCTGTTAGGGCATCAGGATGTAAATACCCACTCATGACAGCTAAACCTGCTAGGGGTAATTTTGATCCGACATCTAAAGTCATTGCCCCACCTTGAGAAAATCCACATAAAATGGTGCGTGATAAAGGTACGCCAGTGGTACTTTCTAAAGATTCCAAAAAATCTGTTAACAGTTGCCGACTTTCTACCAACCCTTCATACATATTTTCCACCCGCAGGTCATACCATGCCCTCCCTACAGGGGAATAGGGATAAGGATAAGGTGCATTGGGTAATACAAACTGGTAATCAGGTAAGTTGAGCAAGGGTAACAATGATGCTACATCTTCAGCATTAGCTCCCCAACCATGCAAAGTAACAATTAAACCTGCGGGGGGTTGAGAAGTGGCTCTAGGAACGGTAATAACTTGTAAAGACAGAGGTTTACTCCTAAACTTTTACTATTTTAATAAATCCTATCTCTTCAAGCAGACTTAGTATTTAGCTAATTTCCTGCCTGCCAAAGGAGGAGAATAGAAATGTAATTCTTCTTTATACTGCTGTTTCCAGAGAATACCACGTTCTTTTACAGGTTGCCGACGGCTCCCTTTAATTCCATCATAAAGATCATTATAAAAATAAAATTATTCCTATCTTTGGGATTGCAGCAAGGTAGTGATAAAGTATTTTTTACTACCTACTAATTGTTGTAAATTTAATTAATAGTCAATTTTTCCACTTGTAATTTTGAACTGTTTATGTCTAACCTGCCACCACTCAATACAGAAACGATTTGGGCAATTATTGAAGATAAATTTGATGATGCCACAGTTAATCAGTTGCTATGGCATTATTTAGGCTATCGCTATGACTCCTCAACTGCACAATGGGACGCTAGCCAAGTTGCACCAGAATGGCAGAATGATTACCCACAACCACCAGATTTTATGGAATCTCGCCCCGCAACAGTTAAGTTGACTCGTTCTATTCCTGCTGAAAATAAACAAATGTTAAAAGAAAAACTGGGCTTCAAAGGATATAAGATTGGTGAATTTGGACCTCGGCAAACTCGTAGAGCAACAGCGGCAAATTGGTTGTTAAGTTATCTGCAACAAACTAACGGCACAATTCAGTAATCTGATCAGCAGTCATTTGACAAAAAATATCCTATTTTTAACGACTATACCAATCCGATTTGATTGGGTGAAAAACTTTAAGTATATCTAGGGTTATTTCCATAGCCCAATACAGTTCAGATAAGACCAAAACACTTGTAGAGACGGCGATTTATCGCGTCTCGAAAACCCACAATTTTGTACAATTAGCCCTTAACCCAAGCGTATTTTTACGTAGCCCACCACCCGAAGTTTTTGGTGCGTAGGCTACGGTATAACACAAGTCAGTTGCCACAACGGATAGCGCAGCGTAAAGCCTTCTCTTCTCTTTCAGAGACGCTAACGCGAACGAGAGTCTTCGCTTAGAGCAAGTAATGGAGCGTCGATAACCTCTGCAAAGCACTGGCTCTCCTACGTGTATTTAAAAAATCGGCGTTGCATATTTGCGGGATGATTTTGCTAGTTTTGTAGGATGGGCATCTTGCCCGTCCCTTGTATTTCAAGGCGGGTGAGACGCCCACCCTACAAGAATCATCCCTTGATTCAGCAACGCCAAAAAATTAAATATGAGTCTTATATCTACTATATTAGAGTTTAATAAAAAACTATTGATTTAGTTGCTTAATTTTTGCAATTATATGTAATAGGTGTTTAAAAATATTAGTCTTATAGGCGCAATATACAATACAGTAAATCTGTATTGTAGTCAATCAATAAGTGTTAAAAACAGCCAAAAATCAAAAAACCATAGTTAACTTTTATAAAGTTTTTAACAATTATTCCTGAAGATAGAAGCACTGCTGAACTAATTATTTCTCTAGAGCGATTTGCAAATTCAATTGAGCATCAGAGAATACTCCTATCAACCCTTGATATTACAAACACTTCTATGGCAAAGCCAATTGAATTTAATTTATTTGCACCTTACAACAAAGGAGCCGCATTAATTGGTTCTTTTTCTGATTGGCAAGAAATTCCAATGGAAAAAGGTGATGATGGTTATTTTCGTACAAGTGTTGAACTAGAAGATGGCGATTATAAATATAAATTTCGCGTTCAATCAAATTCATGGTTTTTTGAACCGGAACAATGGGTTGAGGTTACAGACCCTTATGCAACAGATATAGATGAACTGAGTGGAAAAGATGATGGTGTTATCCACATCAAAGATGGGCAAAGGATTACTGATACATACGTTTGGCAACATGATGATAAGCCTTTACCTGCTGACCACGAATTGGTAATTTATGAATTGCATGTTGGTGACTTTTCTGGTGGCGAGGATGACCCTTATGCACGAGGTAAGTACAAACATGTCATTGAAAAGTTAGATTATTTGTGTGAACTGGGAATCAACGCTATTGAGTTGATGCCGCTTAAAGAATATCCTGGTGATTATAGCTGGGGTTATAATCCACGTCATTTCTTTGCAACAGAATCAAGTTATGGTTCTACTGCTGGGTTGAAAAAATTGATTGATGAGTGTCATGCCAGAGGCATTCGTGTAATTCTTGACGGTATTTATAACCACTCAGAAGCATCTGCTCCTTTAACACAAATTGACCACGATTATTGGTATCATCACGAACCTCGTGACCCTGATAACAACTGGGGGCCTGAGTTTAATTATGAACATTATGACGAAAAATTAGATATTAAGCCAGCCTGGAAATTTACTGGTGAGGCAATCCGTTTCTGGATTGAGGAATATCATCTTGATGGTATTCGCTATGATGCAGCACGGCAAATTGCTAATTACGACTTCATGCACTGGATTGTTCAAGAAGCCAAAAAAACTGCTGGTGCAAAACCTTTTTATAATGTTGCTGAACACATTCCTGAAACTACCAGCATTACTAATGTAGATGGGCCAATGGATGGTTGCTGGCATGACAGTTTTTATCACTGCATTCTAGAACATATCTGCGGTGATACATTTGATTTAGAGCGTCTCAAAGATGTTATTGACTGCAAGCGCCAAGGCTTCTTGGGTGCCACCAATGTAGTAAATTACCTCACCAACCACGACCACCACCACATTATGGTAGAACTGGGGAACCGTGAGATTTTTAACGAAGAAGCCTTTAGGCGGGCTAAATTAGGAGTAGCCATCCTCATGACTGCTGTTGGCGTACCTTTGATTTGGATGGGAGAAGAATTTGGCGAGTACAAACCTAAACAACCTGAATCATCAAAAATTGATTGGACACTGTTAGGTAATGATCTCAATCGTAGTTTATTTGAATCATACAAAGGTCTAACCAACCTGCGTAAAAGTAATCATGCACTTTACACAGAAAATATTGATTTTATCCACGAAAATGCAGATGCAAAAGTATTAGCTTATACTCGTTGGAATGATGAAGGTTCTCGTGTAGTCGTAATAGCAAATTTCTCAGAAAACTTCCTTGCTGGCTATCATGTTCCTAACTTTCCTAGTGCTGGTACATGGCATGAGTGGACAGGCAATTATGATGTCGAAGCTGGTGATGATGGCATCATAACTGACTTGGGGCCATACGAAGCTAAAGTATTTGTATGGCAGTAAAAATATACACTACAACTCAATCAGTAGTCCAATAGCAAATAAAAAGGGGAAAATATTTCCCCTTTTTCATTTATTATCTTAATCATCTACAGTCTAATTAGAAATTTGTCAAGCACAAAACAGGCTATTTTAAAAGATCATGGGTTTGTGTTACAATTCTGAATTGAAGTGCGTACATAAAATTGCCAAATCATCCCATGCACAACACATTATTTAATAGTAATATCGACAACGCGAACATTGAGAACGATCGCATTTTATTAACTCCTAATGAAGTCAAATCAAAATTACCTTTAACAAAATTAGCAGAACAAAGAGTTTTAGCATATAGACAAGAAATAGAACATATCCTAGATTTTCAGGATCGCAGAAAATTTATAGTAGTTGGCCCATGCTCAATCCATGATCCAAAAGCAGCGCTCGAATATTCTGAGAGGTTGAAAATATTGGCCGAGCGAGTCCAGGATAAGCTGCTACTAATTATGAGAGTTTACTTTGAAAAACCAAGAACAACCGTAGGCTGGAAAGGGTTAATTAACGATCCAGATATGGATGATTCTTTCCATGTAGAGAATGGCTTATTAATTGCACGGGAGCTATTATTAAAAATTACAGAACTGGGATTACCTGCTGGCACAGAAGCACTAGATCCGATCATCCCTCAATACATTAGTGAACTGATTACATGGTCAGCCATTGGAGCACGCACCACTGAATCACAAACTCACCGCGAAATGGCAAGTGGACTTTCAATGCCTGTGGGTTTTAAAAACGGTACTGATGGCAATATTCAAGTAGCTTTGAACGCTCTCCAATCAGCCGGAAACCCGCATAATTTTCTGGGAATTAATCAAAACGGACAGGTGAGTGTATTTCAAACTAAAGGTAATGGTTATGGTCACGTAATTTTAAGAGGTGGTAGTCAACCTAACTTTGATGTAGCAAATGTAAAAGTGGTAGAAGAGAAATTAAAACAGGCAAATTTACCACCGAGAATTGTTATTGACTGTAGCCACGGTAATACCAATAAAGATTACAAATTACAAGGTGCTGTCTTAGAAAATATTATTCAGCAAATAGTGGATGGCAATACATCAATAGTTGGCATGATGCTGGAATCGCATTTATATGAAGGTAGTCAACCAATTACTGGTAAGGAAGAATTAAAATACGGTATTTCTGTAACTGATAAATGTATTGGCTGGGAAGAAACCGAAAAAATTATTTTGGCTGCTCACAAAAAACTTAAATAAACACTAAGTGATATTTTGCCCCGGAAGATACTCTCTGCTTGTGGCGACCCCTTAAAAAAGCAGGGCTATTTTATCCACAAGGGCAAAAAGTTTGTCAATCTGGAGTTTAGAGGTTGTTTGAAAAGTCTAAATTATTACTTGCCTCTGTGACTAGAAGTCGCGGCTACACATACAAAACCCGCCTACGCGGGTTATAAAACAATACGGTTCATTTAAGGGCTAATTGTACAAAATTGTGGGTTTTTGAGACACGATAAATCGCCGTCTCTACAAGTGTTTTGGTCTTATCTGAACTGTATTGGGTTATCAAACTCGATTTTCTGCTAGTCCACGCAGGTGGACTTAGCTTGTGTAGTAGCGAATTATATTCGCTCAAAACTTTTCAAACATCCTCTTAGACTAAAGGTAGGCGATCGCTAACAAAAAAATGTACGTCTAGTTATGATACATTCAATCCAAAGGAGAATCCCTATAGCTTAAGGAGTTACGCGATCGCACTTCCTTATGTAAATGCATTTTACCACTACAGGCAATATCTATTACTGTTACTTACAACTTGTGAGTTAAATCACACTAGCAATCTAAGCACTGAAATAAAATTATATTTATGCATAAAATATTACGGACAAAATGATGGAGTTACTTGAACTAATTTTGGTGCTAGCTACAGTAGTTGGTATTGCAGACGGGAACACAATTTTGGTTAAAGATAATGCAGGACAAACAACCACAATAAAGCTAGCGTGTATTAATGCACCAGAGGCAAATGGTCAGCCATCTGGTTTAGCAGCAACACAAAAGCTAAAACAGCTACTACCACCTCAAACTCCTGTTGTAATTAGAAACACAGAACAACTCAAAAACGGTCACGCAGATGGTGAAGTGTTTGTGAATAATCGGTCAGTAAATCTCCTTTTGGTAGAGTCAGGTAATGCTATAGTTGACCGAGAATCTTTACAAAATTGCTACGAGAGCAAAACCAAATTTTTAATTGCAGAAGCTAATGCTCAAAATAAGCGCTTGGGATTATGGCAACAACCAAAAGTGCGATTGAAGTTTAATGCCAAGTAAGCACTTAATATTGCCAGTTATTATTAATTGCATTTACTTAATTTAGGGCAGCTTTAGAATTGCTGTACTTATTTCATTATTTCCATTTTTTATATTTATTTTTTGTCAAGAGTTGCGTTTTTAATATCACCAATCAATTCATCAATCCTTGATTGAGTAGTGTTCCAAGAACACATAAAACGTACTCCTCCTACACCAATAAATGTATAAAATTGCCAGTTCTTGGCTTTTAAGCTGTGAATGATTTGTTCAGGTAATTTAACAAATACGGCGTTGGCTTCTCTAGGAAACATTAAGTCAACGCCTTCTATGTTTAATAGTTGATTTTCTAAGTATTCAGCACATTGATTAGCATGTCTAGCATTTTTTAGCCAAGCACCAGTTTCCAATAAACCCAACCAGGGAGCGGAAATAAACCGCATTTTTGAAGCTAGCTGTCCTGCTTGCTTGCATCGATAGTCAAAATCCTCTGCTAATGCTTTGTTGAAGAAAAGAATCGCTTCACCCAATGCCATGCCATTCTTTGTACCACAAAAACACAATACATCGATTCCAGTTTTCCAGGTAATTTCAGCAGGGCTTTGATTCATGGCAGCAACTGCATTTGCAAAACGAGCGCCATCCATGTGAATCTTTAAGTTATACTTTTTCGCAACTTCTTTAATACTTAAAAGTTCTTCAATAGAATATAAAGTTCCTAATTCAGTTGATTGTGTAATACTAATAACTTTAGGTTTTGGATAATGAATATCAGCCCGCTTAGTGACAATTGCCTCTATCGACTCTGATGTTAATTTGCCATTTTTACCTTGAGCAAGTAACAGTTTAGAACCATTAGATGCAAATTCGGGTGCGCCACATTCATCTGTTTCTATGTGAGATGTCTCATGACAAATAACGCTGTGATATGACTGACAAAGAGCAGCTAAAGATAAAGAATTTGCTGCTGTACCGTTAAAGGTAAAAAATACTTCACAATCAATTTCAAATAGTTCCCGAAAATAATCTGTGGCTTTTTGAGTCCATTCATCATTTCCATAAGCTGGAACACTACCATAATTTGCCCTAATCATATATTCCAGTGCTTCAGGACAAATACCAGAAGAATTATCACTTGCAAATTGTTCTAATTGGCTACTCATCATTTTTACTTTGATTTTTTAACAGTAATTATTACAATACTAGTAAATATTTTTGGACTTTGCCAACTCCAAGATTGACAGACAAGCCTATTAAACTCTCCAATCATCTATTGAAGAAGAATTCAGAAGTCAGAATTCAGGAGTCATATATAAAAAGTTGAAAATCTGAATATTTTGATTTTCACAAATTAAATTTTATTTTTATATCTGGCATAAACCTATTAATTAGCTTTTTGTTGTCGAGCTTTTCTCTTAGTAGTTATAATACAAGTAAGTACATTTGTACTAATAAACAGTTTTGCTGATGTCTACAGAAAATTAGAGTCTTAGTTTACCCTCACTGAGACGTTTAATTACTGCGGTGTCTTTGTCAGCCTTGCGTTGAGAGTATTTTGAGACGTTAAACATCGCAAATGACTAAATATTATGCTAAAAAAATAAAGTTTGCTAATCAGAATGCTAATCATATACTTATGATGTAGTATACAATGCCCTACCAATAACTATGACATCACTATTGGGCATATTTGTCCTTTGTTAGTTCTCAGTAGTCATTTGTTTATTTTCTACTGACTAATGACCAATGACCAATGACTAATAACTAATGACTGAACCATTGATTGAACTGAAAGGTGTTTCTAAGTCCTTTGGTAGCCATAAAGTTCTAGATAATGTAGACTTGACCATTTACCGGGGAGAAGCACTGGGGATTATTGGCCCATCGGGGACTGGTAAATCAACTATCTTACGAGTAATGGCGGGGTTACTTACTCCCGATGAAGGAGAAATTTATGTGCAAGGAGTGCGGCGAGACGGTTTGATTGAGGATGGTGGCCAGCAGGTTGGCATTGGTATGGTGTTTCAACAGGCGGCGCTATTTGATTCGTTGACAGTGGAAGAGAATGTAGGATTTTTACTTTATCAAAATTCAAAGCTGCCGCGATCGCGCATCCGAGATTTGGTAAAAGAAAAATTGGAGATGGTAGGTTTACCGGCAATAGGCCACCTCTACCCCGCCGAACTTTCCGGGGGAATGCGAAAACGGGTGAGTTTTGCCCGTGCAATTATGTCTAACCCCGATAGTCCCAGCGAAGGCGCAGAAGTTCTACTATATGATGAACCAACAGCTGGACTTGATCCCATTGCCTCAACAGTAATCGAAGATTTAATCCGCCATTTGCAATGTTTACATGGAGTTTGTAGTACTTATGCTGTTGTTACCCACCAAGACAGCACTATCCGCCGTACAGCTGATAGACTTATATTTCTCTATGAAGGTAGAGTGCAGTGGGAGGGTACAGTTAGTGAAATATACAACACAGAAAATCCCTTGATCAGACAATTTATTAGTGGAAGCGTTCAAGGCCCGATTAAAGTCGCCGGCTAGAAACTCAAAAGTGAGGAGTTAAGAATGAGGAATGAGGAGTTAAATTCAACTCCTCACTACTAACTTTTAACTCCTAATTGGTTGTTGGTTGTTGGTGGAGGTAAAAAAATGCGAGGTCTTATGACAAGCCGCTTCGCGTCTGGGCGAACATTTAGAGAAGGTTCTGTGGGGTTATTACTCTTGCTAGGACTAGGGGTATTTGGATTACTTTTTCTGTGGTTAAATAGGTATACTGCTGCTGGTCGTTCATACAAAATTATTGTAGAATTTGCCAACGCTGGCGGAATGCAAAAGGGAGCAGCAGTTCGCTACCGTGGCGTTAAGGTAGGAACTATTTCCCAGGTTAGACCAGGGCCAAATGCCATCGATGTAGAGATTGAAATTGCCCAAACTGACCTAATTATCCCCCGGAATGTAGTAGTGGAAGCTAATCAAAGCGGGTTAATTAGCGAAAGTATTATCGATATCACACCAAGAACAACCTTACCTTCTGGGGTCGTGACTGCTAAACCCCTAGATAAAAGTTGTGATACCAGTCTCATAGTCTGTAATGGCTCTCGGTTAAAAGGTCAGGTTGGTATCAGTGTTGATGCACTCATTCGCAGTTCAACTGAGCTAGCTGCTGTATACAATGACCCAAAATTTTATAGAAATATTAATAGGGTTCTAGAAAGTACCACAGGTGCAGCATCCAGTTTTACTGAGCTAAGTCAGGATTTACAAGGTTTAACCAAAAGTTTACAACAACAACTTACTACCTTTTCCGCCACGGCTAATTCAGTGCAACGGGCGACAAACCAACTTAATACATCCGCGAATCAAACAGTAAATAAATTTGGTGCAACTGCAACTCAAGCAAACCGTTTGCTGAACAACTTGGATAATCTGTTGACAACAAATCGTTCGGCGCTGGTTGGTGCTTTGAACAATATCACCGAAACTAGCAACCAACTGCGTGTTACAGTCAGTACCTTATCACCATCTGTGAATCGATTGACTCAAGGTGAATTACTCAACAATTTAGAAACTCTTTCAGCAAATGCAGCGCAAGCCTCAGCTAATTTACGCGATGCTTCTCAAACTTTAAATGATCCAAAGAATGCGGTGCTGCTGCAACAAACCTTAGATTCAGCACGAGTAACCTTTGAAAATACCCAAAAGATTACATCTGATTTAGATGAATTGACAGGTGATCCTAATTTCCGAAACAATCTGCGGCAATTGGTAAATGGTTTAAGTGGTTTAGTCTCTTCTACACAACAGATGCAGCAGCAAGTGCAAGTTGCTACTACTCTAGATTCTGTAAAAGCTGCTGTGAGCAAACCAAAGAATCTAATTTCTACCCCAGCACCAACCCAACAGGCGACGTTTAATGACAAGTCCTTACCCGTTTACGTGATTAATCCCTCACCGGCTAATTTTGGAAATATCGACACCAACCTTGAAGCAAACCTTAATCCATCTATCCCTAACTCATCCCAAGAAAACCTTTTGAAGCAGCTGCGGGAGTATGGCAAGCAACGGGAGCAACTGGAGACAGGGGAAGAGGCAATACAAGTTGACAATTTTAAGTAAAATATTTTGCAGATTTAGCTAGCAGGGTGGAATACCAATTACTTAAGCTGGATTTAGATCCCCGACTTCTTCAAGAAGTTGGGGATCTGGGCGGCAACTTTTGTAACAAAATCTCCAGAATTAGCGATCGCCATTCCAGTTGAGAGTAGATATAAATCAATTAAAAATTAAAAAACTTCTGCCCCCTGCCCTATTCCCCATTCCCCATTCCCCATTCCCCATTCCCCATTCCCCATTCCCCATCATTAATTCCAATCCTGTTCATCCTTCTTACCGCGACTTTTGTAAATTCCCCCCAAATCGTGAATTTGACGAGTTTTCTCAAAAAGCTCGGCTTCGCTCAAACCCCACTGCTGCAAGACTTTATCTAGGTCTTTTTGGATGTCTCTCGCCCCTGGAAACCCTTGATAACGCATTCGCAGTCTAGCCAATTCTGCTAAGTTATAGTCTGTCGCCTCTTGAGCGAGTAAAATATCAATAAGGGGGCGATCGCGGTTATAAAGTGGATGTTGTTGATCTTTACCTGCCTTTGCTTCAGTCATTGTCAGTCCTGAGTTTAGAGTGCTAAGTCCTGAGTTTTAAGTTTAGCTGACAGTGAAAAACAGGACAGACAAAAGAAAATTGTCAAATACCGAAAACTTAACTGTCAACTTTGTAACTCTTGACTTCCTACATACTCCACTCAGCACTCACTACTAAGTACTCAGCACTCCTAGTAGACGGCAAGTACACCTGATGTCTTACGGCTCTCAACACTGCCACTTAACTTTAAATAAAGTTACATTAGTCCTTAAGAAAATACAAAAAACTTTAGATGAGGGTGAATTTATCTCACCCAAAGTCCAAGCAGCGAGGGAGCAAGAACCCATTATGTTTGAACACTTCACTTCCGAAGCCATTAGAGTAATTATGTTAGCTCAGGAGGAAGCACGTCGCCTGGGACACAATTTCGTAGGAACTGAACAAATTCTCCTGGGTTTGATGGGAGAAGGAACTGGGGTTGCTGCTAAAGTGCTGGCTGAATTAGGCGTTACCCTCAAAGACGCACGTCGCGAGGTAGAAAAAATTATTGGTAGGGGTTCTGGCTTTGTACCACCAGAAATTCCTTTTACTCCTAAGGTGAAAAGCCTCTTCGAGCAATCGTTTAAAGAAGCTCATAGTCTAGGACAGAATTACATTAACACTGAACACTTACTCTTAGGATTAACCGAGGCTGGTGAAGGTGTCGCCGCCAAAGTACTGCAAAATCTAGGGGTTGACTTCAAGGCTGTCCGCAGTGCCATAGTTCGCCGTTTGGGTGAAAATGCACCGGCTTTCGCTGGTAGTGGTAGTCAAAAGCGCACTCAACCGCTAACTATGGAAGAATTTGGCAGAAATTTGACCAAATTAGCCCAAGAAGGCAGACTCGACCCTGTAGTTGGCCGCGAGAAAGAAATTGAGCGGGCAATCCAAATTCTCGGTCGCCGGACTAAGAATAACCCAGTGTTGATTGGAGAACCAGGAGTTGGTAAAACTGCGATCGCAGAAGGTCTAGCTCAACGGATTGTCAACCAGGATGTTCCCGAAACCTTACAGGACAAGCAAGTTATCAGCCTCGATATGGGGTCATTGGTAGCTGGAACTCGTTTCCGTGGCGATTTTGAAGAACGCATCAAAAAAGTCGTGGAAGAAGTCCGCACTGTGGGCAATATCATCTTGGTGATTGACGAAATTCACACCTTGGTCGGCGCTGGTGGTACAGAAGGTGGCTTGGATGCAGCCAACATCCTTAAACCTGCCTTAGCACGAGGTGAACTCCAGTGCATCGGCGCAACTACCCTTGATGAGTATCGGAAGCACATCGAGCGCGATGCCGCCCTAGAGCGTCGTTTCCAACCGATTAAGGTTGGGGAACCCTCAGTAGAGGAAACCGTACAAATTCTTTACGGCTTGCGCGGTGCTTATGAACAACACCACAAAGTCACGATTTTGGATGCGGCACTTGTGGCAGCAGCAGAATTATCAGATCGCTATATTAGCGATCGCTTTTTGCCAGATAAGGCAATAGACTTGATTGATGAAGCTGGTTCTCGCGTTCGTCTGCGGAACTCTCAAAGTTCTCCTAACAAAGAACTCAAGCGTGAACTCGCTGGCGTTACCAAAGAAAAAGAAGCAGCAGTCAGAGTCCAAGATTTTGACAAAGCTATACAACTGCGCGACCAAGAATTAAAACTTGCAGAACAATTGCAAGCAACCTTCACACCAACCGAGCAACCTGTCAACTCGACTGTAGTTGACGAAGAAGACATCGCCCAAATCGTTGCCTCTTGGACTGGCGTACCAGTCAACAAACTCACTGAATCTGAGTCAGAGTTGCTCCTGCACCTAGAAGACACTCTGCATCAGCGGCTTATCGGTCAAGAGCAAGCAGTCTCGGCTGTATCTCGCGGTATCCGTCGCGCCCGTGTCGGACTGAAAAATCCCAATCGTCCCATTGCTAGCTTTATCTTCTCTGGCCCGACTGGAGTCGGTAAAACAGAATTGGCGAAGGCACTAGCTTCCTACTTCTTTGGTGCGGAAGACTCGATGATTCGGCTAGATATGTCGGAATACATGGAAAGCCACACCGTCGCCAAGTTAATTGGTTCGCCTCCTGGCTATGTCGGATACGACGAAGGCGGACAACTTACAGAAGCCGTGCGGCGGAAACCCTACTCAGTGTTGCTATTCGACGAAATCGAAAAAGCACACCCCGATGTATTCAATATGCTGCTGCAACTCTTGGATGACGGCCACCTTACCGATGCCAAAGGTCGGAAAGTTGACTTCAAGAACACGCTGATCATTTTGACTTCCAACATCGGTTCCAAGGTGATTGAAAAAGGTGGTAGTGGTTTAGGCTTTGACTTTGATACTCAAGCCGACGCTAGTTATAACCGCATCCGCACCTTGGTAAATGAGGAATTGAAAGCTTACTTCCGTCCAGAGTTCCTTAACCGTCTCGATGAGATTATCGTCTTCACCCAGCTTTCTAGGGATGAAGTGAAGCAAATTGCTGAAATTATGCTTCGTGAAGTTTCTAAGCGCTTGACAGAAAAGGGAATTATCTTAGAAGTTAGCGATCGCTTCAAAGAGCTTGTAGTACAAGAAGGCTACAACCCTAGTTATGGTGCTAGGCCATTACGTCGGGCAATTATGCGCCTTTTAGAAGATTCTCTCGCTGAAGCAATGCTGTCAGGTGAAATTACAGATGGAGACACAGCGCTTGTCGATGTTGATGATGACTCTAAGGTGAGAGTGCAAAAATTAGAAAAACGAGAATTACTCTTAGCAAATGTTGGCTAATTTTATACCCGATCACTTTTTGTTGTAATATTTGAGAAATACTCTAGCCTCTCATCTAAGTAGAGGCACAAGCAGGGGCATCTCCGACAAACATAAAGTGAAATGGTATTATATCTTTCACCCCTGGTAGAAATACCGGGGGCTTTTTTATCGAACAGAATTCAGGAGTCAGGAGTCATTCTGAATTCTGACCGAAAAAGCGGATAGCGTAGCGTTAGCTAGTCTTGCCTACGGCACGCCAAGGGTGAACGAGCGTCTTGATTCTGAATTCTGAATTCTGCATTCTTCTTCAAGTAATTTTTTTGGATACAACAACACACGGGGACAATACAGTTAGTTCTCAGAGGTTGTTTTAAAAGTATTTTGCTGTGACTTTAGGCACTTATAGATCCCCCCTAACCCCCCTTGAAAAGGGGGGAACCTGAATCAAATTCCCCCTTTTTAAGGGGGATTTAGGGGGATCTAGAATGTTTTGATGACTAAAAAGAGGACTTTTCAAACATCCTCTCAAGACTCCTGCATTAACGTGCTATAAATTTGACCACTTATATACTGTCCGCCTAATTAGCTTAATAAAGTAATCTTTAGCCCTTATTTTAATCTCAAAAAATAAAATAATAGACTATTTAAACTTGCAATTGACCACTAATTTACGAAATCTTTGTTTCTTTTCAAGATGTTAAAAAAATATTTGTCGTTAAAACAAGATAGAAGTAAAAGATTCAAACCATTGGTGAATAGGCTTTTAGCGTCGTTTACCTAATCTTTATTATACTTATGTTTATTCGTACCCTCCTATTTATTTCGTGATAACTAGCTGTTTAAGTGTCTTATCTGTCCTTGCATTTTCACCATAAATTTGAGAATATATTGAAGTTAAGCAAAATCCATCAACATCTATTGAGTAATAACGTCACCACTTACCAAAGTTGACATAGAGAAAACCTAAACGTAGATTTTTTGTTATTAAGTAAAAATTTTAACTAATAAAAAGCCATGTGGTTTTTTGGGAAACAATTTTTACCATCTTGTCACCCTCTGTATGGATTGTCATTTTACTTAATAGCTAAACACGCATTTAGTTTCGTCGATTTCGGCAAGATTTATGTGACTATTTTACTCTTCAAAAAGAAAAAATGTGTTTAAAAACTAGTATAAAATGCTGCAAAAAAGTTACTAAATAGTTCTGTTCTCTGTCTTTAGACATAACTTTATATACCTATATTGACAGAAATAACTTACTATATAAATATATGTAACATGGATGAAAATTTGATTGTGCTTACTAATCCATTGTCATAAATATCATCAGATGTAGTCAGAAGTTTTTACAGATTAAGAAGTTTTTGAAACTTCGGAGTGAAAATTCTGGTACTTGGAGAAAAGTCAGCAGCTTTTCTTGCTTGCATAAGAGTGTTCGTGCAGCTATTAATGCAAAAGATCATTATTGTCTGATAGTGATTTTATTAAAAGCCCTACAGTTCTCATTATCAATCTCGGCTATCGGCTAGTGTTCAGTGTGTATATCGATCTCGGCTATCGGCTATCGGCTAGTGTTCAGTGGTGTATCGATTTATAAGCTAACTGGAAAAACGTAATCATGTAAATTCGGATTTTGAAATGAATCAGGCTAATCAAATAACTGTGCGGTCATGATTTACTATTGTGGCTAAGTTGCCAACGAGTATATGTCCTACACAGAATACGCATCACCAAATAAGGTTGACGCACACTTTGATTTCTTTTGAAAACAAAGGTTAAAAGACCTATTTACCTAAAGTCGAAATCATAACCTTTACCTTTACCTCATCCAAAATGGGAGTTCTGGTTAGTGAAACTTAACTTTAAGAAGGTGATCAGTTAAGGTGTGCGATCGCATCATATTTGAATTGTGGTCATTGTTGCTTCTAATTGTTAGCAGAAGCTACAACTGTCCATTTTTGTGATGCCGCATTATACCAAGTTGCCAAAGATATTTTTTTATAACTTCATTTACAACATTAAATGAAGGCAATGAAATCTCTGGTAAACATTAGGTGAGCCAGGAATATTATTTTGCAAACAAAATAATATCTCTGACAATTTGGTATTACCAAAAATACACAGCTATTAATGATTCACGAATGAGATTGTGATTGTTCAAGCAATTCAAACAAAGGATGTGATTTGCAAATGCTTAATCATGTAGCTATGCAGTGTAAATTTGATGATCTCTTCCAATATCTTCTCATCATTTCTTAATCGCCCCTCTCCCAAACTTGGGAGAGGGGGAGTGATGAGAATTAAAACAACTAACTTAGTTGTAAACAAGCCAAATACTTTTTTTAAACCCAAAAGCAAGGATTAATTTATGGCAATTAGAAATGGAACACCCGATTCCGATACCCTTCAAGGTACCAGTGCAGCTGACACGATTCGTGGCTTTGCTGGTGATGATCTGTTATTGGGATCAGGTGGGAATGACCTCATTCGAGGCGGGGAAGATAAGGATACTCTGTTTGGTGGAGCCGGTGCCGACAGACTATTTGGCGATGCTGGCGAGGACTCCCTCTTTGGTGAGGGCGGTAATGACACCCTCTATGGTGGGCAGAGTGAGGACGATGTTCTTGATGAGAAAAACTTCCTCGATGGCGGCGCTGGTAATGACTTGCTCTTTGGTGGCTTTGAGGATACTCTGTTCGGCGGAGCTGGTAATGACACTCTGACAACTGCTAATAACAGTTTCGGTAAGAGCAATCTCAACGGTGGTGCAGGCGCTGACTCCCTGATTGGCAGTGACAGCTTTATAGAGGGTGATACCCTTGATGGCGGCGCTGGCAATGATTTCCTCGATGGTTTCGGCGGTGATGATTTCCTTATCGGTGATGACACTTTGGGTGTGGCTGGCGCTGATACCCTTTTTGGTGGAGATGGTAACGACACTCTCCAAGGCGATGCTGATAGCTTAAGTGGTGGTGGCAATGACTACCTCGATGGCGGAATCGGCGATGACTTCCTCGATGGTTTAGGTGGTGATGACATCCTCTTAGGTGGGGATGGTTTTGACACCCTCGATGGTGGGGATGGCAATGACAGCCTCAATGGTGGTCTTGGCAGTAGCACCCTAAATGGTGGTCTTGGCGATGACACTCTCCAAGGCGGCGCTGAAGCTGACTTCTTAGAAGGTGGGCCCGAAGAATTTGACGGCGACGACTCCCTTTTAGGCGGGAATGGTTTTGACACCCTAGTGGGCGGTTCTGGCGATGATACCCTGCTGGGTCAAGGTGGTGATGACAATCTTAATGGTGGAACAGGAGTTGATAGCCTTGTAGGCGGTGCTGGCAATGACACCCTCTTCGGTGGACAAGACGCCGAAGAAGGTCAAGCCGCACGCGACACCCTGACTGGCGGTGCGGGTACTGACATATTTGTGTTGGAAGAAGTAGGGTTTGAAGTACCAGATCCCGGCGAACCACCTGTACCTGCTCCTGTAGGCGACATTATCACTGACTTCCAGGATGGTGTAGATTTCTTCCAGGTTGACTTACCGTTTGAGGAACTCACAATCAGCCGTGTTGTTATTAATGGTCAAGCTAGTAGTCGGATTTCCATTGCTGAAACTGGCGAACTGTTAGCGACCGTAATTAACGTGGCTCCTGCACTGATCACAGAGTTCGATTTTCTATCGTAAGAAATGGGCAACCAGGCGGTGTACTTGGGTACCAGCCAAGTAGCACACACCTGATAGTACCCAGAAAATCAACAAAGCAGCCGCAGCGTCACGATAACGTACTGAGCCACTTTTGGGGTTGATTGTTTCAATTTTATCTCTCCTGCTGTCTTTATAGTTGAAGACGGCAGGAGACTAATAGTCTGCCAACCCAAAAATGCAGGGTGAAGATTGGGGAAAGAGATGAAACACCTTTACCGAATGGCACTAAGAAAAGCCCAAAAGCTTGTGTCGTCTCGTTCCCAGCCTGGAGGCTGGGAATGTATTTAAAAGAGGCTCTGCCTCAATTCAAGCTACTGGAGGCAGAGCCTCCCAGAATGGATTCCCAGCCTGGAAGCTGGGAACCAGTTATCTTTTCTTAGTGCTATTCACCTTTACCCTTTTCTCTTTACCCACCAAGTTCCCTTGGAGAACTACTAATAATCAAAGAGCAATGCGAATTTTATTTCTGCATCCAAATTTTCCTGCCCAATTTCGCAATGTAGCTGCTGCTTTAGCCAAAGACAAAGATAACCAAGTTTTCTTTGGAACTACTCGTCAGGAAGATAATTTACCAAGCGTTAATAAGGTAATTTATAGCCCTACACGAGAAGCTCGTCCCGAAACTCATCACTATGTTAGACCTCTAGAAAATGCTGTCCTTCAGGGTCAAAGTGTTTATAGGCTGGCAGAAAAACTCAAAGCCCAAAAATTTATTCCCGATGTTGTCTATGGTCATTCGGGTTGGGGGCCGACTTTATTCATCAAAGATATTTTTCCCGATGCCAAATTACTATGCTATTTCGAGTGGTTTTATCATGCTCATGGCTCCGATGCAGATTTCGATCGCAGCGAACCCTTAACTTCTGACGATAAAGCCCGGATTCGGATTAAAAATGCTCCGATTCTACAGGATTTATATAGTTGCGATCGCGGTCTTTCTCCCACCTATTGGCAGCGTCAGCAATTTCCCTCGGAATATCACAATAAAATCAATGTCCTTCATGATGGCATTGACACAGAATTCTTTTGCCCCAAACCGGGAGCAAAATTAATTCTCCCACGCATCAATCTAGACCTTTCTCACGCCAAAGAAATCGTCACTTATGTAGCGCGGGGTATGGAGCCTTATCGGGGATTTCCCCAGTTTATCGAGGCGGTAGCTTTACTCCAACAACAACGTCCGCATTGCCATGTCGTAATTGTGGGAGAAAACCGTGTAGCTTACGGCAAACAACTACCTGATGGTAAAACCTACAAAGAGGTGATGCTGGAAAAATATGATCTTGACCTGAGCAGAGTTCACTTTACAGGTTGGCTACCTTATTCTGAATACCTGCAAGTTCTCCAAGCTTCTTCTGTCCATGTTTATCTCACTCGTCCCTTTGTCTTGTCGTGGTCAATGTTGGAAGCTTTATCTGTAGGTTGTTTGTTGGTAGCTGCCAAAACTGCTCCCGTAACTGAGGTGATCCAAGATGGTGTTAATGGTCTGTTGGTAGACTTTTTTTCACCCCAGGAAATTTGCGATCGCATTACAGAAGCACTCACCCATCCAGACAAAATGGCCTCAATTAGGGTCAAAGCCAGGGAAACAATCTTAGAGCGCTATAACTTGTCGCAGTTATTACCCCAACATCTGCAATGGATACAACAGCAAGAAAATCAGAGCAGTAATCTAATTTCTCTACATAAAAAAGCTCAGTTAGAACTGATTACCACGACTCAAGATAATCACTCAAATTCATCAACAACACTCTTACAAGTGCATAACCAGACGGTAACAACTCAAGATATTATCCCTCTCTTGAATCGATACCAACTGCTATCAAAGCTCCAGGAAGAACTTTTGATTGATGAAGTAATTACACCCTTTAGCTGCACACCAGAAGAAGAAGCCAAGTGTTACCAAGACTTGTGCAAACAGCATCAATTGACATCAGAAGCTGAACGTCAAAATTGGTTGCGGCAGCAGAATATGACTGAAACACAATTTTTAGATTTAGCAACCCGCAACCTGAGAATTGAAAAGTTTAAACAAGCCACTTGGGGTAGTAAATTAGACTCCCACTTTTACAAACTCAAGCCAAAACTTGATCATGTTATCTACTCTTTAATTCGCCTTCGGGATGCGGCTGTTGCTCAAGAACTTTACTTCCGTCTTGTAGAAGGTGAACAGTCCTTTGCTGAAATTGCAAGGCAATACTCTCAAGGTGGAGAAGCTCAGGCTGGTGGCTTAGTGGGGCCAGTTGCATTGAGTACACCCCATCCCAAACTAGCCCGAATCCTCGCCATCAGCCAACCAGAGCAGGTATCGCCACCAACCCACATCGGAGATTGGTGGGTAATCGTGCGGTTGGAAAAGCTCATACCAGCCCAACTTAACGAACCTATGCAGCAACGGTTGCTCAACGAACTTTTCTCTTCTTGGTTA
Organism: Nostoc edaphicum CCNP1411; assembly: GCF_014023275.1. Taxonomy (NCBI): domain Bacteria; kingdom Bacillati; phylum Cyanobacteriota; class Cyanophyceae; order Nostocales; family Nostocaceae; genus Nostoc; species Nostoc edaphicum. Next base: position 787,529 of record NZ_CP054698.1, on the reverse strand, counting down.
CAAGAGCAACTACAACAACAGACTTTTCAACAACAAGTTGAAGTCCAAAAACCAGCTTAATTTTTTTTAAGGAGCATAATATGACAGCTTTCAACTTTAGTGAACAGAGCCTAGTCGGAAACAATTTTAACGGTCAAAACTTAAATGGCTCCAATTTTTTCAAAGCTACCCTTACAAATGTTCAATTCGTCAATACAGGGCTGCGAGGCACTAACTTTGAAGAAGCAAAGCTATTTAACGTAAATGCATCTGGTGCAATTTTTGCCCCTAATAATAACTTTTCTCAACCAGCTAATTTGTTCAAGGTGACATTAGAAAATGTCAATTTCAGTGGAGCCAATTTGAGACAGGCTAATCTGTCGCTGATTAACACGAAATTCATCAATCTATCAAACGCTAACCTGACTAATGCTAATTTGCGGGAAGCTAATCTCAGTGGTGAACAATCTGAGCGCCCCAACCTGAGAGGTGCTAACTTCACGGGAGCCGATTTATTTAAGGCGAAGCTAAAAGCCGCTGACTTTACAGGTGCAACGCTCGTGAATGCCAGCTTTCTAGAGGCTGAGTTGGATAGTACTATTTTGGTCAACGTCGATGCAACGGGGGCTGACTTTCGTCTGACAAACTTGACCGATTTTACCTTACAAAACTCTATTTTTGATCTGGCTAATTTCAGTGATCTCTCCATCAGTGATGTAGAACTACTAAATCCAACACAGTCAGGTAATGTTAAATTTCGTGGCGCGAATTTCAGCAACGTTTCCGCAGAAGATTTGATTTTAACTGGTGCTGATTTTAGTTCCTTCATAGATGCCAATGGCAATGTTACAGTAACAAACTTGAGTGGGGCTGACTTTGCTGATACTGATTTGAGTGGAGCTAACTTTACCCAAGCCAACGCAGAAGGTCTTTTTTTTAATGGACTTGCCGTTGGTGCAAATTTCACGGATGCCAACTTGAGGAACGCTAATCTGTCTAAAGGGGACTTTACCGATGCCATTTTCGTGGGAGCGGATCTTACTGGTGCGATCGCAGATGATGCAATTGGTCTAGATATTGGAGATGAATTTAACAACACCCTCACCGGAACCAGCAACAACGATAATCTCTTTGGCTTTGCTGGGAATGACACCTTAATTGGTAATGCAGGGAATGATTATCTAGACGGCGGTTTAGGCGCTGATTCTCTATTTGGTGGTGGCGGAAATGACACCTTGTTTGGTGGTGCTGGTGCTGACAATCTCACCGGTGGTGCAGGTAATGACTACCTCAATGGTGGCGCTGGCAATGACACACTTACTGGAGGGAATGGCAGTGATACCATTCGCTATAACTTGGGTGATGGTCAAGACCGAATCAACGAATTTGTAACAGGAGCAGGGGGAGATATCCTTTCTTTCGGTGGTATTGCTGCAATAGATGTGCGTATTGTCAACGGTAATAGTCAGTTCCGATTAGGAGATGGCATCGTGAACAATGCAAATTTTGGTACTGGACAGTTGTTATTCACCCTTTTTGGTACTACCTTTACCCAAGCTGACATTAGTACAAATATTGATCCAAGCAACAGTTCTGTCTTCCAGTTCTCGTAAGCTTATGGAAACCTGAGTCGATAAAATAGGCTCAGGTTTTTGTAATACCTTCGCCAAAAAAAGATCGACTCATGGCGAGATTGATTCTTCTGCCAACAATTCTGATGCTGCTTCACCATTAACAGCATTATCGGAATCACTAGATTTAGAAAACCCATCTGCTACATCTTTGAGAAAACCAGCTACAGGTACTGCTATTACCAAACCTAAGACTCCACCAACATTTGTTCCGACAAGCAAAGCAATTAACACCCATATTGGTCGAATACCAGTAAATTTACCTAAAAGACGTGGTGCGATCGCCTGATCAATTAACTGGTCAATGACAACAGCTACCGCAAAAACCTTTACTGCTAACCAAAAGTTATGTGTGGCTATGATGAAAGTTATTACAACAAGACTGACGACATCACCAAAGGGAATTAAGCTCAAAAGCCCAACTCCCAAACCAAAAAGTAAAGCAAACTGGACTTGAAAACCTAAAAACAATAATGTTATTGAAACACCCATCAGCAAAGCTAAAGTTCCCTGACCAATCAAATAATTTTGGAAGTTTTGCTGAATAGACTGGCTTACCTGTTGAGCTAGACTTCCAGGTAACTTCTTAAATATACCCTCCCAAATTCTTGGGCCATCTAACAACAGGTAAAAAGTCAGCACTACTATGATTAACGCCTCAGAAACACTATCAATTGTATCTATAATAATGCTTAAAAGTTTATCTGAAATAAACTCTAATTCATTGGGTAATTGGTCATTAATTTGCACTAATAACTGACTTAAATTCACATTTATTCTATGTCTAAAAAACCATTCATTTACAATCTGAAGTTTTTCTTCGCTAGAATCAATCCATTGGGGAAAGACTTTAACCATCTCATTAAACTGCTCTAAAATAATGGGCAGTAAAGTGATACCCAGAGCAACGATAATTATCAATGCTGATATAAAAACTAACGCTACTGCATAGCCACGTTTAAGTCCTCGCTTTTGGATAATTGAAACAGGATAGTTTAAAACGAATGCCAGCAAAGTAGCCAAGACAAGAATTGTGACGACAGGTTGAAAATTTTTAACGAGTAAAAATACTAGCCAACCATTAAGAAAAGCTAGAGGAAATAGTAGCGTAAAAATTAACCATCTAAGTAGTTGATTCAGTGAAAAATTCATAGTTGATTTTAAAATCAAAATTATTCTAATTTCTACATTGAACCTGAGAACTAAATATGCACAAGGGGAAATAGTTGAAGAAGAATTCAGGAGTCAGAATTCAGGAACGGAGCCGGAGACGCTCCGCCTCCGGTCAGAATCAAGACGCTCTCTACGAGACGCTAAAAGCGAACGCGGACTCGCTAACGCTGCGCTATCCGCCAGTCATACAGAATACCTTTCCTGTATTCTGACTCCTGACTCCTGAATTCTGTTCGATAAGAAAAATATTTCCCATTCCCTACTATTCCAAATTTTAACTTTCAGCAAAAGCTAAAAATTGCTCCTCATTTATTCGCCCTGCTTGATACAGAGTATTAGTAATTTCTGAAATAGTTAAAACCGCATGACTCCGATAACCATTTTGCTGTAATCTAGCTTTTACCCCTTGTTCATGGTCGATAAATACTACAATATCATTAACATTTAATCCTGCTGATTCTAACTTTCCTGCCCCTTCCATGACACTTTTGCCACTGATGAGAATATCGTCAACTACTACAACTGTTTCACCAGGGTGAAAGTTACCTTCAATTACTCTCCGCGTTCCGTGTGCCTTTACCTCTTTACGAGGGAAAATCATTGGACAATGAAGGCGCAAAGCTAAACCAGTCGCAGTAGGTAAAGAACCATAAGGAATACCTGCTAACCTATCAAAATTCAGGTTTTTCAAAATATCCTCATAAGCTGTGAGAACTTGATTAAAAACTTGAGGATTGGAAATAATTTTGCGTAAGTCGATGTAATAAGGAAATATAGCTCCCGATGCTTGGACAAAGCTGCCAAACATAATGCAGTCAATATCATAAAGTTGTAAAATCAAATCCTGGTGGGGATGCTGATTGAGTAAACAAACATCAGGAAACCACACAGAACATGTGGAATTTTCGTGAATAATTTCAGCTTTTATTTGATTAATTTCTGCACGTAGAGACTGGATTTGCTCAGATAATTGTGTGTTTCCCAACATATCTTGAGGAACAGGAATCAGCAAACCATCACCGTTAGCATTCAAGCCTACTTCTAAAATTTGCTTCAGGCTTTGACCCTCTGCCCAGATGCTACGCGCCATAATAATTCGTTCCGGCGCGATCGCTCGAATAAGTCCTAAAACTTCAGGATTTGTAGTTCCCACTTCCAAACCCAATTGTTCTGGAGTTCCCCAAGTTTTTGATTCTTTTACCACCTGTAAATAAAGAGGTGATTCATTTGTAGGATATTGCTGTAAAGCTTCTGCACCTGGATTAGAAGTACAGCATAAGATAAATACCGCTTTATCAGGATAGACCAAAAAAGGTGCTACATGATCTTGTCCTGTGTAGGGACTGAGAGTGATTGCATCTACCTGCCATTCTGTAAACACAGTCCGAGCAAAAATAGTACTAGTATTTAAGTCACTGTGTTTGGCATCTAAAATAACTGGGATGTGGGCTGGAATAGCTGCTAAAGTTTTGTACAGCAGTTCTAAACCTGGAATACCTAACGCTTCGTAAAAGCCAAGTGTTGGTTTATAAGCACAAACGAAATCAGCAGTTTCAGCAATAATGAATTGTAACCACTTCTCCAAACCAGCGATGAGTTCTTCAGATTCATACCGCACAGGCATCATCTCTGGATTTGGATCAAGTCCTACAAATAGTAAGCTTTGATTTTGCAAGATATTTCCATTCAATTTATCAAAAAAGTTCATATTTTTTAAATAAAAAAGAGTCATTTGTCATTTGTCGTTGGTCATTGGTTATTAGTACCCGCGTCTATTTATCTCCATGACCAGAGTTTTTTTACTAAAACATTGATTCTGTTAGTTGAGTGCCTCCAGCTTTTTGCCCTAATCGAGAGTGAATCACTGCAAATAAGATAACCAGCGGTACTGAGGCAAAGTGAACGATTCGCAATGCTTGCCAATTGCCAAACAAATCCACTATCCAGGGAAACTGAGCAGGTTTATACATTCCTATTCCTGTAAATAAGGCCAGCAGCAAAATAGGAATAATTGCTGTATATGCAATCCGATGCCAAGCATAAATTAGACGCTTAGAATTTTGAGTTTTTTGTAATGCTTTGAAGTCATTAGCACCGACAAACCGATGTCGCCAACGCCGGGTAATTAAAATGTAAATTCCATACCACAAGAGATTTAGGGAGAATAGCCACATTGCTGCAAAATGCCAGTGTCTACCTCCTGCAAGCCAACCTCCTAAAGTAAATATCGGAGGAATGTGCAAACCTGCACGTCCACCAAAAACAGGGTTGGCGTTGTAAATTTGTAGTCCACTGGTGAGCATGATAAATAGACTAATGATGTTACACCAGTGGAAAATTTTGGCTCCTATTGCTTGAGTGGGTGGCTTTCGAGTTTGAGAAGGAACGGTCGAATTCATAAATTTTGATTGATAAAATTCGCTGTTTACCTGTCTTGGTTAAATAGCCTAGCAAGTTTGAGGATGGTTAACTTAGCTTTATTTTCCCATCATTAGATCCAGTATTCTGACATTGATGGTCTACCATCTGCTGTTTTAACTGTCAGTTTAGGTATAGCTAGGGTTGTTCTAAGCTAAATTTTCCAAATTGGGCGATGTCTTACAGCAGTCTGCTCGTAACAACACGATAAATTGCATTCCATCACTTCCTCGCTCAAAGGATTGCTGATGCTTGAATCCCAATTTCTGCCATACCCGTATCGCACGCTTGTTGAATGCCGCAATTGTTACCCGAAAAGCTTTTGGCTGAAATAAACTATCTGCAAATTCCAATACGGCATTGGCATACTCAGCGCCTTTTCCTCGTCCGGTCAAGTCAGGGCGAATCCCCATACCAATATCCAACGCCTGCTCATGGTAATCACCACCACTTACCTGTCCATCTTGTCCAAAAGAACAGTAAGCTACCAACTCGCCATTCTCATCCAGAATACTGTAAAAGGTGTTCTGGGGGTGCAGAATATGTTGTAGTAGATTAGCTTCTGGCTCTGAGTAGTTATATAAATCATAGAGCGGCTCGTATCGCCAACTTAGGAAAGCGTGTGCATTACTCTCATTCATGAGGTTAAAGGTGAACATTACTTTACTCTGATGTTTGTACTACCCTCACCCTAACTTTGAGATGCGCTCAGTATAACTCGACGAGACTAATCCCGAATGGAAGAATGACATTATCTTTTAAGTTACTCAATGGTATTGAGGCTAATAAAAATATTTCTTTCCAATAATAGATATAAGAGATTAATAAGAACTAACTAAAAAATCTATCTTTGGAAAGATGCCCTTTGAATCTTTTGATTCAACAAGAGTATCTAAAGTAAGGTATATACCAATAAATAAACATATTAACTAAATTTAATGATATAAATTTCTTGTATAACATTTATAGCAATGTTTACGATAAGAAAAAACAATAATAAATAATGAAATACAATGCCTAGACTCATAGGAAAACGCTCTAATAATGGAGCAAATACAACTGTTTTAATCATCCTTGTTGCCATATTTGGGGTATTACTCGAATACTTTGGCATGATTGATCTCGTTCCCAGTTTTGGTAGAGAGGGACGATATTTTCAGCTTAAAGGTCAAGTAACCAACGAACAAGTGATTGAACAAGAAAATCAATATAGAAGGGATAGATAAATGCGTAAAGGTAGTGATGTTATAGATAAAGTTGTCGTTACCTACGACACAGGCGAGAAAGTTGTCCGAATTATAGATTTAATTTTTGACCAGAAACGCAATCAACTTTTGGGTTTTCTCGTTGCAGAAAAAGGACTATTTCGAGATGCAAAAGTGATTCCTCTGGAAGAAGTGCAAGCGATTGGGTTAGATGCGATTGTAGTTAACTCGAAAGAATCTGTTGTTAAAGCACATCGTGTCCCTGCAATTAAAGAGATTCTGCACCAAAATATTGTGCTGAGAAAAAAGAGAATTCTGACTACTGAGGGACTTGACCTTGGTGGATTGGTCGATTTGTTCTTCGATGAGCATAGTGGACTGGTGGAAGGATACGAAGTTTCTGGTGGTGTATTTGCCGATGCTTACTCAGGGCGATCGTTCGTTCCTGCTCGTGAAGCCCTGAAAATTGGTTATGATGTTGCCTTTGTACCTCCAGAAACCTCTCAAATGATGGAAGAACAGATCGGTGGTATCCGAGGAGCAGTTCAGGCAACTGGAGATAGATTACAGGAATCAGCTGAGACTACCAATCGCAGACTACAAACAGCATCTCAAACTGTGAATGAGCAGATGCAAAGCTCAGTAGAGAGTATGAACCGTGTGCTACAGGAAGCAAGTCAGAATGCAGGTGAGCAATTGCAAGCTGTAACTGATGCCACTAGCAGCAAACTGCAAGACCTCAATCGAGATGCAACTGCTTCCCTAACAAACAATTTGGTTGATCCTGCCGAGCAAAAGGTATATGTGATTGGCAAGTATGTTGAGCGGGATGTGCTGACTCCAGACGGGAATGTACTGCTACTACAGGGGCAGGAAGTGACGCTAGTCGATGCAGAAGCGGCTGATCGCATGGGTATCCTTGATGAACTCTATCGAGCTACGGGTGGCAGTCTGACTGTCAATATCAGTCGCAATTTGCAAGCAGCAACAGAATCTACTAGCAATCGAATTGGGAGCCTAACTCACAGTAGCGCCGCTAATCTGCGTCACTCGCTTGATTCGCTAGTAGGACATGTGGCGATCCAGCAGGCAAGAGGGCGTAGAGTCGTACAAACAGTGCGTGCCAACGATGGCTTAATTATTGCGGCATCTGGGCAAATTGTAACGGAATCCCTTCTTGATCGGGCCCAGACTTACGGTAAAGAAGCAGAATTGCTGAACGCTGTCGGTCTGACTCTGGCAACGGCAGTCGGTTCTACCGCAAGTGACAGATGGTTAGAAAACAAAGTTCAACTGCGCGACGGGGCAAGTATTGCTCAAGAGAATCTCAACACTTTTTGGCAAGCCTTGAAAGCGAAGGCAGAAAACTTACAAGGACGCGGCACACGAGCAATGAAGAAGCAACGGATTGAACAAGCTCTGGGTCGTCCAGTTACCCGTGTCATTCTTGACCCAGAAGACAACGTGATTCTGAATGTAGGTGAATTGATTACACATCGCGCTGTTAGTCAAGCTGAAGAAAGTGGAGTTCTGAATATCTTACTGAGTTCGGTCTATACCAAGGAGCCACAAATCTCTGATCAGGAGTTACGTGCTTCAGAATATGGAATGGCAGCCTTGGCGCATCATGGTAATGGGGTAAAATGAACAACCGATGCTGTTGGCAACGCTCGTGTTGATAGATTTCTTAAATATTACCTAAAAGCTGGCGTGTTTTCTCATAGCGGCATAGTGTCTTGCTGTTGTATTCATTTCAATGACCAACTCTGTACCTTGACCTAATTGAGAATTACACTTCAGTTTACCTTGATGTTTTTCAACTATAATTTGCCGACTAATTGATAGCCCTAATCCTTGACCTTTGCCTACTGGTTTGGTCGTAAAAAATGGTTCAAATATATGTCTTTGGATATGGGGAAGTATCCCTTTGCCATTGTCAAAAATGCGAATTATAATTTTGTGTTTTTTTCCTAGTCGTTTATCATTTACCCAAGGTTCATTACTATTGACCAATGATAAATGACTGCTAACAATTTCTGTATTAATCAAAATTTTGGGAGTAAAAGAATAATCATGTTTCATCCTCTCTTCTAAGGCATCAATAGCATTAGTTAAGATATTCATAAATACCTGATTTAGTTCACCAGGGTAACATTCGATTAAGGGTAATTCACCAAAAGTTTTAATTACTTCAATCCCGGCTCTATCAGGTTTTTCTTTCAGACGATGCTGTAAAATTCTCAGAACACTATCAATTCCTTTATGCAGGTCAACCTTTTTCATTTGACCTTCGTCGGAGCTTGAAAAATTCTGCAAGGCGAAAACAATTTCTTTGACGCGCTCAGAGCCAGCTCGCATTGACCACAACAATTTTAAAAAGTCTGTTTTCACAAAACTAAGGTCGAGGTGTTGCAGATGTAAGGCAATGACTGGGCTGGGTGTGGGATAGTGATGTTGGTAAAGTTCTATGATTCTGATTAAGTCTTCAGCATATTGACTGGCGGGATGGAGATTGCCGTAGATGAAGCTAACCGGGTTGTTAATTTCGTTAGCCATATCCGCCACCAGTTGACCGAGATTAGCCATTTTCTGGTTTTGCAATAACTGCTTTTGGGTATATTTGAGTTCATCAAGGGTAGTTTCTAGCTGCTGTGATTTTTCCCTAATTTGGTCTTCGGTAGATTGGCGTTGGGCAATTTCTCTTTGGAGTTGTTCAAATTGTTGGTATTGTTGAGTAGCGTAGGCGCAGCCCGTCGTAGACATCGCCTTATCCTGAGTAATATCCTTGTGCGTCCCCGCCATCCGCACTGGTTTCCCGGATTTATCCCACTGAAATACTTTGCCACAAGTCAGAATCCACTTCCACTCCCCGGATTTGGTCAACATTCTGAATTCAACTTCAAACACTGGTGTGCATCCTTGGAGATAATCGTGCAATACCTGGCGAATTCTGGGTAAATCTTGTGGATGTATAAGTTGCTCAAAGGATTTATAATCGTTGTCGATTTCGTCTACTTCATATCCCAGAATGTGCTTCCACTGAGGATCATAATAGGTTTTGTCAGTTATGAGATTCCAATCCCACAACCCCAAGCCACTGGCGATTAATGCCATTTGTAAGGCGGCTTGTGAGTATTGACAAGCATCTAAATTTTCTTGAGATAAGTCTTTTGGTTCTGGCAAACTCGGCGAATCTTTTACTGACAATGGAACTTCCGGTTCATGGGTAGTGGGTTCTTCGATATGCATAGCTGCTGGTACGATGAGGAAGATATCCTGTAGCTCTCTCTCTACGCTGTCTTAGCACCCTGACGATCCTGTTACGGACAAATCGTCTACTTGGTTTTATCGGGCTGTAACTTAGGTTCAGAGATATATCAGCCCATATCATCAACTGGGATGGAATTTAGAAAAAGGTAAACAGACGAATGTAACCTGTGTTGCGATCGCAATGGCAATTTTTTAGAAAAAAAAATAGCTACATTGTGTGCATCTACATTCTAAGATATGTCGAAAAAAAGTAGTTCAAATCACATAAAATTACCTAAAAACTCGGAAATTTTTGTAAAAAAAATTCTATGATTAAGTCACGTCAAATTTTTAAGGATACAAAAAATTGCCAAGGCTTATCTGTAGCTTTTTTGACCAAGACTGGCTGCTCTCTATACAAAGCAGGGTAGATTGAGTTGCAAAGTTTAATGGTGTGAGAAAACGTCATGCTGAATTAGAGTTAATGAGTAATGACTATAGATGAAATAGTATTGCTACTAAAAGCCAGTCAAGCAAACGGTTTAACGACACTCCAAGAGTTGATATTGCGTTCTTCGTGGGAAGGAAAAACCTATGCCAATATAGCCTGTGAAGCTGACTACGGCGAAGAACGTGTCAAGAAAATTGCTGCTCATTTATGGCAATTATTAAGCTGTTTATCCAAAGAACCGATAAATAAGTCCAATTTCCGTCAGACTCTAGAAAATCATCATCTCAGCAAAGCACATCAGCAGTTAGTTAAAGAATTCAACCGAGCAGCTACGGCGATATCCTTAGAATTTCCTAGTGGGTCAGTATCCCTTAATTCCAGATTTTACATCTCTCGCCCGCCAATTGAAGAACTTGCTTACGCAGAAATGGCTGAAGCTGGGAGTGTCATTTGCATCAAAGCACCCAAGAAGATGGGGAAAAGCTCTCTGGTTCTCCGGTTACTTGCACGCGCTAAGAAACAAGGCTTTCACACCGTAACTTTGGACTTTCAGCAAGCAGATAAAGCAGTTTTTGCCAGTTTGGATAAATTTTTGCGCTGGTTATGTGCCAACGTCAGTCGGGAGTTACAGCTAGAACCAAAACTCAATGATTATTGGCACGAAGATATGGGTAGCAAAGTCAGCTGCTCTATCTATTTCCAACAATATTTACTGCCTGCACTCTCAAGTCCCCTTGTTTTGGTATTAAATGAAGTGGATTGGGTGTTTGAGTATCAGGAAATAGCTGGAGAATTTTTACCGTTAGTGCGATCGTGGCATGAACAAGCCAAAAGGGTAGAAATTTGGCAAAAGCTGCGTCTGGTTCTGGTTTATTCAACGGAAATTCTGATTCCCACAAAACTGACTCAATCGCCGTTTAATATTGGTTTAACAATTAATTTACCTCCCTTTACCAAAGAGCAGGTGCAGGATTTAGCCCAACGTCACGGTTTGGATTGGACAGATGGTAAAGATGCCGACAGTTTGATGGCAATGGTGGGAGGAAATCCTTATTTAGTGCGATTGGCACTGTATCACTTTGTGGGTAAAGGTGGATTACAACGGGATTTAAGACAGCTATTGCAACAAGCAACCACAGAAGCCGGAATTTATCACGATTATTTAAAGCAGTATGTGTTAGCACTACGAGATGAGCCAGAATTGGGAAATGCTTTTTATGAAGTAATTAATACTACAAGTTATGTGAAATTAGAGCCAGCATTGGCATATAAATTACAGAGTATAGGGTTAATTAATTTAGAAGGCGATGTCAACGACGGGCTACGCCTACGCAGTACTCCTGCGTGTGAATTATATCGTTTATATTTCCGACAATATCTGAAAAAAAGTGAGCATTTCAACAATAGTTATGTTGAACGGTTGAAACAAGAAAATCAACAGTTGTTTGTCCTCTCTAGCTTAGATGAACTAACTCAATTAGTTAATCGCCGCTACTTTCAAACCTACCTACAAATTGAGTGGCAAAGATCCGCTCGTCAAAGCACTCCCATATCACTGATTTTGTGCGATATTGACTATTTTAAAATTTATAATAAAACTTACGGAAATTCGGCAGGAGATGAGTGTTTACGGCAAATCGCTAATACTATCTGTAACTGCATCAACCACTCACCAAATAATAGCAGTTTTTCATACAGTAAGAGCATGATTTCTTCTACTGCTAGTGCTTTTGTGATTTCCCAGAGAGGAGATTTTAGAGAAGAAAGCAGTAGAGTGTTAGTGGCTCGTTACGGTGGTGAAGAATTCGCCATTCTTGCTCAAGTAGAGATTACGGTTGCAATGGACATTGCCGAACATATTCGAGATCAAGTAAAAGCTTTAGGGATTAAGTGTGAGTATCCTAGCATTGGTGGTTTACCTGCTGCTGTTTTAACTGTGAGTTTAGGAGTGGCTAGTGTTATTCCGGCAATAGAAACTGAGCCTGCTACTTTAGTTAATGCTGCCGAGGAAGCACTCTATAAAGCAAAAAGAAAAGGACGCGATCGCGTTGTAGTTTAATGAAAGCGACGGGAAACTCCATCCCCTTATGGGTGGAGCAGGGATAGTTGCCCCGTCGCTTGGGGCATTGGGCATTGGGCATTGGGCATTGGGCATTTTTCAATTTAGTGGGGGTGCAAAAACGCCGATTATTCAGACGCGAATCGAAAATACTCACATCCCTACTCCCTACTCCCTACTCCCTACTCCCTCGTTAATGCTTGATAGCGACCTAAAGCTATTAAAGGAAAGTATTGTTGATACAGATGATACTTGAGATAAAAATGGCAAGGGAAGCCTGTGCCTGTAAAGTCCGCCTCAAACCAAGTACCATCAGGCTTTTGAGTTGCCACTAAATAGCTAATTCCCCGTTCAATCACCTCAAGAGCTAATTTCCCAGTAGCTTCACCTGCTGCGATCAACCCAATTAAGGCCCAAGCAGTTTGAGATGCAGTACTATTTCCTTTGCCTTTGAGACTGGGATCATCATAGCTGCGGCAAGTCTCGCCCCAACCACCATCTGGGTTTTGACATCCAACTAACCAAGCTGCTCCCCGTTCTATACTGAGTTTATGCCTTTGAGGGTCAATTAATGCTAAGGCTGACAAAACGCCACTTGTACCATAGATATAATTTACACCCCAACGACCAAACCAACAGCCTTCAGTTTCTTGTTCGCGCAGAAGATAAGTTAGCGATCGCTCTAAACTATCACTATCAATTGACAAATCACAAGCACCAAGCATTTCTAGTACTCTAGCCGTAACATCTGCGGTGTTTGGATCGATCATGGCTTTCAAATCGCCATAAGGGATGGAGTTGAGCCAATCTTGATCGTTATCTAAATCAAAAGCAGCCCACCCGCCTGGTTTACATTGCATAGATGCAATCCAGTTTAAGGCCCGAGCGATCGCAGCTTGCTTGATTTTTTCATTGGGAAGTTTCGCTAAATGTAGCGCCATCACCACTACAGCCGAGTCGTCTACATCGGGATAAAAGCGATTGTCAAACTCAAAAGCCCAAGCCCCTGGTTTTCCCTGGCGATTTTTTACAGCCCAATCACCGTAATCCAAAATTTGTTTTTGTAATAACCATTCTCCAGCCTGAACCACAGCCGGATGATCTGGTGCAAAGCCAGATTCTATCAAAGCACGCATCGCCCAAGCTGTATCCCAAACTGGTGAAACACAAGGCTGTACCCGGTAGCTATCTTCTGTTTCAATGGCAAAGTTATCAATTGCTTGCAAACCTCGTTCCACAATGGGATCGCTTCGGTCATAGTCCAGACACCGCAAAGCTAACATTGAATTCAGCATCGCCGGTATAATGCCGCCCCAGTCGCCTGTAGCTTCTTGGCGCTCTAAAATCCATTTTTCGGCGGCTTTGATGCCTTCTTCACGGAAGGGTACTAAATTCAGGCTTTCTGCCAACTTGAAGCCCTGATCAAGGGTGAGGAATAAATCTGTCCAGTCGCCACTTTGGGGTAATTCCCACCGGACTCGATCAACACCTTCAGCGTATAGTTCATCTAGGTTGATAGTTGGATCGGTGATAAAAACAGGTTTGCGATCGCATACAATCAGCAACGGCACAGTACTAGAACGCGCCCAGCTAGACATCTCGTAGATATTGACAGGAAAAGCTTTTGGCAACAGCATTATCCAAGGTGGTAGCGAGGGAATACCGCGCCAGTTGTAGCAGCCAATCAAGGCTAGATGCAACTTGGTAAAAATCCGAGTTTTGCTGATCCCACCGCGTTGGAGAATAAAGGCTTGCGCCCGAATCATCGCCGGATCGTTTGCTGGTACACCTAGCAGCCTCAGCGCCATGTAGGCTTCAACTGAGGTGCTAAGTTCTCCGCCATCACCATAATAAAGTTCCCAACCGCCATGCTCTCGTTGCTCTTGACGCAGATATGCTTCAACTTTGTGTAAAGGTCTGGTTTGGTCTGTTCCCCAAATCTTATGGAGGAGGACGGCTTCAGCAGTGATGGTGACATTCGATTCCAACTCAGCCCACCAGTAACCTGCCGAATTTTGAATCGAAAGCAGATATTCTTGACTGGCTGCGATCGCATCTGCGACTTGATTGACTTTTACCCTGTCTTGTGTTTGCATCAAATACTATTTAACCTCAACACCCAACACTAGTTTTGAATACGACAATCCGATAAAAAAATTTTTCCTATATTCAGTAGACATAGTATTCTGTCTGAGTCGCTGAAAATTTGCAATAGGTCATGGATGTAATTGTATTAGGATTGATGCTCTTATCCTTGACAATTTGGTTAGGATTACTGTGTTTTTGGGGACAATTTTGGCGGACAGACCAACAATTAGAGGTTACAGAAACTCAGCTACAATCTTTACCTGTGGTTTGTGCCGTCGTTCCGGCGCGTAACGAAGCTGAATTGATACCAACTAGTTTGCGATCGCTCCTTCTCCAAGATTATCCTGGTTCTTTCAACGTTTTTTTGGTAGACGATCGCAGCACAGACCGGACAGCAAATTTTGCCGAAGGAGTTGCACACGCTGTAGGTAAACCCCAGCAGTTGCATATTATCACTGGTGAATCACTGCCTCCTGGTTGGTCGGGTAAACTTTGGGCAGTTGAACAAGGTATAAAAAGCGCTAGTAAACTCGCACCTGATTATTTTTTGCTAACTGACGCAGATATCGAACATGATCCTGCTAATCTTCGCCGACTGGTTGCTAAAGCTGTGCAGGAAGATTTAGACCTGGTTTCGGTAATGGTGCGACTTAGGTGTGAAAGCTTTTGGGAAAAACTTTTGATTCCAGCTTTCGTCTTTTTCTTCCAAAAACTCTATCCCTTCCGCTGGGTGAATAATCCCAACAATCCCACAGCCGCCGCCGCTGGGGGATCTATTCTGATCGCCCGTGAAGCTTTAGAGCGAATTGGGGGTATTCAAGTCATTCGCAAAGCTTTAATTGATGATTGCGCCCTAGCTCAGGCTGTTAAGAAAAGCAGAGGAGATAAGGAAAATACCCCATTCCCAATGCCCAATGCCCCATACCCCATGCCCAATCAAGGACGTATCTGGCTAGGATTGAGTAGCTTGACTCGCAGTTTGCGTCCCTATGACTCGCTGGCGACGATTTGGGATATGGTTGCTCGTACTGCCTATACCCAACTGAATTATTCTCCATTACTACTATTGGGAACTTTAGTAGGAATGCCTCTGATTTATCTAGTTCCACCTGTGTGTGTAATTCTGGGTGCAGTTTGGAGTAATTGGGCGATCGCACTTACAGGTTTATTTGGATGGCTGTTAATGGCGTTGGCTTACTACCCCACGATCCGATTTTATAAATGTTCTCCCTGGTTAGCTTTTAGCTTACCTGCGATCGCTTTTCTCTATACCCTGATGACTCTAGACTCAGCACTACGTCACTGGCAAGGACGCGGCGGCGCTTGGAAAGGAAGAGTTTACACCAATCCAGATAATTTATAGTGACTTGTCCTTCTCAAATTACAGTGGCCAAATATAAGGCGCGAAAGCTAAAATTAAAATAAGCCGGAAGTCGTTGATTTCTGCAAGCCGCACACTCGTGACTTTTAGTCATGCGAGGTTCAATAAAAGATTTATGACAACCGCAACACCAACACATAATCCTGTTATTGTCCCCGAAAAGCTGCCTTTTCTGGAATCAATTTGTTGGCAGACAGCCGATGTCTATCGCTTTACTCCAGAACAAATGCTGAGTCGCTATGAGCGTGGCTGGCAGTATCACAATCTATTTAATAATCTTGAAGGTGAAGAACTCAATTTTCTTCAGGAACTCGCCAGACGCTATAAATCCTGGTTGCAAGTTTGTTTATGACCTTTAGGTTTGAACACCATAATCAAATTCTCACAGTTCTTGAATCTTTAGATTCGGACATACTTAGGAAGGGTTCTGCTTACTTCGGTGGCGGAACCCTTCTTGCATTTGAGTTTGAAGAATATCGCTGGAGTAAGGACGTTGATTTTATTGCTTCTGTTGGTACAGAAGGCTATAAGTATCTGCGGACAGTAGTCTTTGAGAGTGGGCATGAAGCATTATTTCGGGATTTAAGTAAAATCCAAGTTGGACGCAGTACAACTGACCAATATGGAATTCGGATGATCGTTTTTGTGGATGATGTGCCGATTAAAACGGAAATTATTGCCGAAACTCGTTTTCAAGTAGACCCACCAAGATATCCGAAGTGGTCACTCGTTCCTTGCTTAAGCCTTAATGACTGTTTTACCTCTAAGCTGCTATCAAATTCTGACCGTTACGCGGATGACAGCGTAGAGGCAAGAGATTTAATCGATCTAGCAATTCTTAGGCTGCAATCTTCAATCCCTCAAGCATCAATTGAGAAGGCTGAAAAAGCCTATCAGGTTATGCGCCCTTTGAAAAGAGCGATCGAACTATTTCAGGGAAGACCGGATTACAGGGAGAAATGCTTTCTCGGTCTACAAGTCGATCAAGCTCAGATACCCAAAATTATCGACGGTATTGATTTACTTTCTACAGATTTAGGTTTATCTCACACCCCAAGAGTTTTTCGAGAAGAACATGATATCTTTGCTGATTTAGAAACACAAATTAGAAAACAAGAAGATTCTTAAACAGGTAGCTCAAGAGTGCTGAGTGCTGAGTCATGAGTGCTGAGTAGGGAATCTTACTTTTTCTACTCATCACTGGCTCAACGCCCCGCTACAGCTAACGGAACTCGGAACTATTCTGCCCAATGCCCCATGCCCAATGCCCCATGCCCAATGCCCCATGCCCAATGCCCCATGCCCAATGCCCAATGCCCTAAATCCTTGAAGCTGTTTGTTTAGCACTCGCAGGGACAACAGGCAATGGTTGAGCGGCTTTCAATACCGCATCCAGCAGCCCTGGAAACAGCATCTCTAAATCTTCACGCCGCAGGATGTTAATGTGATGTGTCCCTTCCTTCCGTGTAAAGACTATCCCCGACTCTCGCAAAATCTTGAAGTGATTGGACATGGTAGACTTAGCGATCGCAAAATCAAACCTCGCACAACATTGTTCCCCCTCAGTCGCCAACAGGCGCACAATCTCTAGCCGCACCGGATCGCCCAATGCATACAACACGCCCGGTAAAGAAATATTTTTTCTATCTGGATGATAAAGGAATTTCATAGTTGCATTATCTCATCAGGTGGCATATATTTTTATTATTCGATATTATCGAATTATAGAATTAATTAGGAAGGCAATTTATGTCATCCATTACAAACGTCACAGAAGCCACATTCAAGCAAGAAGTTTTGGAAAGTGAAATTCCGGTCTTAGTGGACTTTTGGGCACCGTGGTGCGGCCCTTGCCGGATGGTTGGCCCAGTCGTCGATGAAGTTGCTGCGGAATACGAAGGACAGGTAAAATTTGTGAAGCTGAACACAGATCAAAATCCTACTGTCGCCAGCCATTATGGAATTCGCAGCATTCCGACGCTGATGGTTTTTAAGGGAGGTCGCCAGGTCGATACTGTCGTAGGGGCAGTCCCAAAAACTACCTTGAATAAGACCTTAGCACAGCATCTTTAATTTAAGTTAGGGGCATAGGGAATTGGGCATTGGGCATTGGGCATTGGGCATTTGCTCCTCTGCCCCTCTGCCCCTCTGCTCCCCAGTCCCCACTCCCCACTCCCAGATCATTCTGTTTCAACTAACGGGGAAAGAGCGAAATGGACTTGAAATTACAGGGTAAATCCGCACTGGTGAGTGGCTCAACCGCAGGTATTGGTTTTGCGATCGCTCTTGGGCTAGCTCAAGAAGGTGCATCAGTAATTGTCAACGGTCGGTCTGAAGAAAGAGTAACCCAAGCGATCGCTAAAATTAAGCAAAGTACACCGGACGCAAAAGTTTCTGGTGTTGTTGCTGACGCAGCCACTGCATCAGGGGTAGAGAAACTCTTTCAAGAGGTTCCTCACGTTGATATCCTCATAAACAATGTCGGTATTTATGAGCCAAAAACCTTCTTTGATATTACTGATGAAGACTGGTTAAATATATTTGAGGTTAACGTCCTCAGTGGAGTCCGTTTGAGTCGGCAATATCTGCGAAAGCAGCTAGAGCAAAACTGGGGGCGGATAATTTTTATCTCCAGTGAATCTGCTATTCAGATCCCAGTAGAAATGATTCACTATGGCACAACTAAGACAGCGCAACTAGCCATTGCAAGAGGTCTAGCAGAAATGACTATTGGGACTGGAGTCACAGTCAACTCAGTCCTACCAGGGCCAACCCGCTCAGAGGGCGTTGAAGAGTTTATTATCAACCTGGCGCAGGAACGTGGGATTAGTCCAACGGAAGTTGAGGCTGAGTTTTTTCAGAATGTGCGTCCAAGTTCCTTAATCAAACGCTTTGCAACTAATGAAGAAGTAGCAGCGATCGTAGTTTACCTTTCTAGTCCGCTAGCATCAGCAACAAATGGTGCAGCTTTGCGGGTAGATGGTGGCGTTATTCGGTCGATTGTTTAGTGTGGGGCATGGGGCATGGGGCATGGGGAATGAGGAATAGACAGACAAGGGAAATAGCTAATGCCCAATTCCCAATTCCCAATGCCCCATGCCCAATGCCCAATGCCCAATGCCCAATGCCCAATGCCCAATTCCCAATGAGTAAAAATAATTTGGAGATATAACCAATGACAACTGATATCAACTTATTCTCTCCTTGTCAATTAGGGAATCTGGAACTACCTAATCGGATAGTGATGGCACCCTTAACCCGAAACAGGGCAAGTGAGGGAAACGTACCACACCAACTTAATGCTACTTACTACGCTCAACGTGCTTCTGCTGGACTGATTATTGCAGAAGCATCACAGGTAACTCCTGAAGGACAGGGCTACCCAGCGACACCAGGAATTCATTCATCAGAACAGGTGGAAGGATGGAAGTTAGTAACTGATGCAGTACATCAGGAGGGAGGAAGAATTTTTCTGCAACTATGGCATGTAGGCAGAATTTCTCACCCAGACTTACAACCGAATGGAGCTTTACCTGTGGCGCCTTCTGCGATCGCTGCGAAAGGTGAGGCTGCAACCTATGAGGGACCAAAACCCTTTGTTACTCCCCGTGCTTTAGAAACTTCAGAAATACCGCAGATAGTCGAACAGTACCGTCAGGGAGCGGCAAATGCTTTAGCTGCTGGCTTTGATGGAGTGGAAATTCACTCAGCTAATGGTTATTTAATAGATCAGTTTCTCCGCGATCGCACCAATCAACGTACAGATAAATATGGGGGTTCCATTGAGAATCGGACTCAATTCTTGTTGGAGGTGACGGAGGCGGTAACTAGTGTGTGGGATTCTAATCGGGTAGGAGTACGTTTTTCTCCCAGTGGAACTTTTAACGATATGGGTGATTCCAATCCCCTAGAGACATTCGGTTATGCGGCTCAAGCATTGAACCAGTTTAATTTGGCATATCTGCATCTTTATGAAGCCACAGAAGCAGACATCAGACATGGCGGGATAATTGTACCCACTAGTCACATACGCGATCGCTTTACAGGTACACTCATCGTCAATGGTGGTTATACGCGTGAAAAAGGCGATGCTGTACTGGCAAACAAAGCAGCAGATTTAGTTGCCTTTGGCACATTATTTATATCAAATCCTGATTTACCCCGACGCTTGGCTTTAAATGCGCCACTAAATGAACCTAATCAAGCAACCTTTTATGGTGGCGATGAAAAGGGATACACAGATTACCCATTTTGGTCGGCTGCTAATGAGGCGGTAGCTAAAGCGTAATTCGTAATTCGTAATTCGTAATTATGACTTTATGGCTGTGTCTTATATGGGTGTAGCCAAGTTGTTTGTTCTGAAACAAGAATTGAAGAAGAATTCAGGAGTCAGAATAAATCAGTCGGGAATTCAGACCCGCGACTGATTGAAAACCACCAAATCTACGATTTGGTGGGGGTGCAAAAACGTCGGTTATTCATCCGCTTTTTCATTCAGAATACCCAACTGAATTCTGACTCCTGACTCCTGAATTCTGTTCGATAATTTTTATTTTTGTTTCATGAATAAATATATTGGCTTGTATCCTAATTAGGAATTACGAATTATTTGGTCATCACTCAACTATCAGGAGAATCTCATGAGTCCTATCACCCAAACCCAACCTTTAGATGTACCGAGTGCGATCGCTAAACGTCGTTCCATCAAAACTTTTACAACAGACCCCATTGCCCCAGAACTACTCAAGCAACTAGTAGAGTTAACCGTGGCAGCACCCAGCAGCTTTAATATCCAGTCATGGCAAATTATTCTTGTGCAAGATGACGCACAAAAGGCCGCACTAGCAGCAGCATCGTGGAATCAACAGCAAATTATCCAAGCACCTGTTACCTTTGTGTTTGCCGCCGATCCTAATGCCGGTGAAGAAAACTTAACCCCAATTCTAGAGCAAGCTGCCGAAACTGGAGCATGGAATGAAGGCACGGTAAACTATTTCAAAGCCGCCATCCCGCAATTTCAAGCTGGGCTAGGCGACAAGCGACGCGAATATGCCATCAAAGATGCCATTATTGCCGCTACCCATTTGGTGTTAGCAGCAGAAAGTCTGGGATTATCCACTTGTTTTATGAACGGTTGGGTTGAGGATCAGGTAAAGGAAGTCATTGGGGCTGGGGATAATCCAGATTTAGCGATCGCTGTTGTTGTTCCTGTTGGTTATGCAGCCGAGCCACGCTTAAATCCAGGTCGTCTGCCATTCTCCTCCAACGTCTCTGTGGATAGAATCGGTAATCCTTATGCAGGATAAATTTTCCTAAATTGGTATGGGGCATAAGACAAGATGGTAAAAAAGTCGATTTCTGAGCCTCATTAATGGAGTTCAAAAACTCATCAACGAAGCTCAAAGACTCGTGAATGAGTCTTTAATAGTCATTCACAAGTACCTACTCGATCAATTTAGATATTGATCTCTGCTCCACCACTCCCAATACTGTTCGGTTAAGACAAGAGACGCGATGAATCGCCGTCTCTACAATAATCAGTCCTTTGTAGAGACGGCGATTTATCGCGTCTTTGTAATGATTCATCGCGTCTTTGCGAGCTAGAATTTTCATCAAAAAACCTTAACCGAACCGTATTAGATTCACAACTATCTTCAGTTACGCTCAATTCTTAATCTATGAATGTTTTAATCGAATGGCATTAAGAAAAGCTTTAAGCTAGGCAGAATAAGCACTACAGGTTTAAAATATGGCAACAACAGCTTTAATTGTCGGTGCAGGTGATGGACTGAGCGCTTCTTTAGCTCGCCTATTTGCCAAAGAAGGATTTACCGTAGCTTTAGCGGCTCGCCAAATTGAAAAACTCACTCAATTGAGCAGTGAAATTGGGGCGGTTAGTTTCGCCGCTGATGCTTCAAAGCCCGATGAAGTAGAACAGTTATTTATTGATATTGATCATAAAGTCGGTTCCCCGAATGTTGTCGTTTACAATCCTAGTTTTCGGGTGCGGGGGCCTCTTGTTGATCTAGACCCTGGTGAGGTGGCAAAAACCCTAGATATCACTGCTTATGGTGGCTTTCTTGTAGCCCAAGCTGCTACCAAAAGGTTTTTGCAACTTGGTGGCGGTGCTATATTTTTTACTGGAGCCTCAGCCAGTGTTAAAGGTTATCCGCTGTCTGCTCCCTTTGCAATGGGTAAATTTGCACTGCGCGGTTTGGCTCAGAGTATTGCTAGAGAATTAGCACCAAAAAATATCCATGTGGCGCATTTCGTGATTGATGGTGGAATTCGTTCGGCAGTCCGCCAAGATCCAGTGGATAATCCTGATAGTACTCTTGACCCGGATGCGATCGCTCAAACTTATCTCAATATCCTCCACCAACCCCGCAGTGCTTGGACTTATGAAGTAGAACTACGTCCGTGGGTAGAGAATTTCTAGCCTAGACAATTGTTACAAGAAGAGTTTTGAAGGTATGAAAATTGATTTTGGTGCAACTGCTACTGATTATGCAAAACACCGCGCTGGCTTCCCCAGTTCATTATTCAACAAACTGTCTGAATATGGTATAGGTTTACCAGGGCAGAATATTGTTGACCTCGGTACAGGAACAGGAACACTAGCGCGGGGTTTTTCTGATAGGGGTGCTTATGTAATTGGTATAGACCCATCAGTGTCACTTTTAGAACAAGCCATACAGTTAACTGAATCTGTCCAACTCAAAGTAGATTATCGAGTTGCAACTGCCGAGAATACCGAATTACCAGATGCAAGTGCAGATGTGGTGACAGCTGGACAGTGTTGGCATTGGTTTGATCGTCCGCGTGCCGTCCAAGAAATTACTCGGATCTTGAAAGGAAATGGCTCGATCGCGATCGCTCATTTTGATTGGATACCCTTAAAAGGTAATGTAGTTGAAGCCACAGAACAACTGATCAAAGCTCACAATCCAGCATGGAATTTGGGCGGCGGTAATGGATTGTATCCCCTGTGGTTACAAGATATTGGCGAAGGAGGATTTAGAGAAATCCGCACATTTTCTTACGATGTATTTGTACCTTATACACATGAGGCTTGGCGGGGGCGAATTCGTGCTAGTGCCGGTGTGGGAGCCAGTTTGACACCAGAAAAGGTAGAAGTATTTGACCAGGAATTGGCAAAATTACTCGAAGCAAGATATCCCACACCAATTCTTGAAGTTCATCATAGAGTTTGGGCTGCGATCGCCAAATCACCGCAACCTAATTCGTAATGAGGCTACGCACAGTCGCTAACCCTGCGCTAAGGTTGTCAGTTTAAGTATTTTAAATTTCCAGAAATTAAATTATTCAATTTTGGGAGCGCAGATGATCGTTAGATTCTTCCTCCCCTGCTCCCCCCTGCTCCCCCCTGCTCCCCCCTGCTCCTCCTGCTTCCCCTGCTTCCCCTGCCCCCCTGCCCCCCCCTGCCCCCCTGCCCCCCTGCCCCCCTGCCTACATAGCAATGAGATATTTATTTGTAAGTTGTAAGTCCCTTACCTTAATGATGGGTGCGTTGGTCAAATTCTCACTTTGGTCGCCTCCAACAGCTTGACACTGGCATAAATAGCATCAATATAAGGTGTGGGGATTTGAGTGAGTTTTCCCAATTCTGCCACCGCGCCAACAATAGCGTCTATCTCAGTGGGGCGTCCGACTTCAATATCTTGTAGCATTGAGGTTTTGTGGGCACCAACATTTTCTGCCCCATTAATTCGCTGTTCCAAAGTAATACCAAACTTTATACCCAAATTTTCTGCGATCGCTTGAGTTTCAATCATCATCTGTCGCGCTAGTTCACGAGTGAGGGGATAGCGACAAATATCCTCTAAAGTAGCACCAGTCAGGGCACTAATGGGATTAAATGCCACATTACCCCACAATTTGATCCAAATTTCCGTGCGAATTTGATTACGGATTGGTGCTTTGAATCCTGCCTGTTTTAAAGTCTGTGCCAATAATTGAATGCGTTCGGTTTTAGTGCCGTCAATTTCACCGAGAGTAAAGCGATCGCCTTCAATATGCTTAATTACACCTGGTTCAATTATCTCAGTTGCCGGGTAAACCACACAACCGATGGCGCGGTCAGCACCTATACTAGCTTCAATAATCCCATCTGGGTCAACAGATTGAATCCGCGTACCTTCATACTCACCGCCATATTGACGAAAGTACCACCAAGGAACGCCATTTTGGGCTGTTACCACCATCGTGTGAGAATTGTAGAGTGCAGGAAGAAAAGGTGCGATCGCAGGAACACTGTGAGCCTTGACAGTTAAAATTACTACATCTTGTGGCCCTGCTGACTGGATATCACTAGTGGCCAAAGATGGAGTAGCAATTTGGCTGGAACCATCTGCCATGACCAACTTTAGTCCTTTTTTTTGAATTGCCTCTAAATGAGAACCACGCGCAATCACGGTCACTGTTTCACCTGCCAGTGCCAGTTTTGCCCCTAAATATCCACCAATCGCGCCCGCGCCAACAATACAGATTTTCATTTTGTCGAAAAAATATAGATCGTGGAAGACGGTATCCAGTTCAGTTCCAAGTAGTGAGTTTCCCACCTTAAAGTGCTACGGTGTACACACAAGTCCTAAAAACCTAGCTTGATAAGCATTTCCTCGTTCCCAGTCTCCGACTGGGAATGCATTCATTGAGTCTCTGACTCAATACCAGATTGGAGGCAGAGCCTCAACGAGGAGCATTCCCATGCAGAGCATGGGAACGAGATAAACGAGAGAACAATGAAAAATCAAGCTTTTTTTGACTTGTGTATACACCGTAGCCTTAAAGTGGGGAAGATTCACAACTACTACTTCTAACTCATTACTTCTAACTCATTACTTCTAACTCATTACTTCTAACTCATTACTTCTAACTCATTACTTCTAACTCATTACTTCTAACTCATTACTTCTAACTCAGCACTCAGCACTCACTAGCCGCTAGGCTTTGCATCGCTGACAGTAAGTCTTGATGAACAGATTTTGAAGCAGCTACTATCAATCCAGGTAGGCTATAGTTTTTACAAGTATGCAGTGGCGGTAAAGGCGAACCGTCCAGAGTAGTTACAATCCAGCCAGCCTCTTTCGCAATAAAAGCGAGTGCAGCACTATCAAGAAATTTACCCGATTTAATAACTGCTCCACTTAAATCACCGCTGAGAATACCATTGAGATTAGGAATTTGAATATCACTAGAGTAATCAGTCGCTATATCGATTACTTTATATCGATCTTTTAGTAAATGTGCGATCGCATTCATTCCCCATCCCAACAAAATAGAAGGTTTGGCGGATGTTATATGTAACGGGGCACAGGCTTCTAAGTTCATCTCCAGCGTCCCTTTAAAAGCACCTTCGCCTCGAAGGGCGTAAAAATAAATGTTTTGGGCAGGAGAAATGGCAATTACTGCTTCAAAGTCATCCGAATTTAAAATACTGAGAATAATTTGATAATTAGAATGTCCATCCATATAAAACTTCGTGCCATCAATCGGGTCAAGCGTGACTAAGTAATCACCTTCTGAACCGAGTTCGATAGCGCGAAAATATTTGGTGTTGTTAGAACTTTCATATTCTTCGCCATAAAAGCGAATATCTGGGAAAGTGCCCAGCAATACTACTTCTACCAGGTTTTGAATAGCCACATCCGCATCAGTAAGTGCAGCAGCAAAAAAGTTTTTTGCTTGTTCTTTGGCGGGAAGTGCAGCAATTTTTGGTTGAAGAAAATTGGCATAGGCTGCTGCTACTTTGAGATGGGGGAGTAAAGTCTCCAAAATTAATCGAGTAGTTGGTTTTGTGGACATTGCAGCAAACTCCTTTCAGAAATAATCTACCGTTGACAGGGCGATAGAATTCTATATCTAGACAAAATTACGGTATCATGTGGATGTAATGATACCACCGTTGCTATATTACTTTAATCTGTTTGTCTCAAAGAAACTATAGAGAGAATCGCAATTTTTATCGTAAAATTAAGGCTTTAAGACCGAATGTCAACACCTAGCTAAAGTTTCAGTCAGGCTTTAAATTCCCATCTGAAAATCTCTTCTCTACAAGATCCTATGCGTAGCTTGCTTCCCTGTAAGGGTAGGATTTTGAATTGTTATTGATGGTTTTAGGAAACTTTTTCGAGCTTTTTCTGAGTGAATTTGGATAGCTTGTTACGCGTAAGCTAAAAATAGAAGTGGGTTAAGGGATGGTGATTATGGTCGCAGAAAAACTAATGGGTAATTCACTATCTTCTAATCCTAAATTTTTCAAACCTGGTTTAGTTGGCGCAGAAAACATCTCTAGATAACCTGGTTTGGACAAAAAACTAGCGAAAAATGGACTAGAATAACTTCCTTCCGAAGTGGAATATGCAAAACCCTTACCCGTTAACTGCTGAGTATTAAGACTAATTAAATCATCAACATCAAAAGGTTCGTTTCCTGGCATTGGAGTCCCAGGCGCTTGCAAACCAGTAATTATTTCACCATTTCGTGTACCAGTAATTCCAGTAATCAGGTAAAAACCTAAATTGTTAGGGGTGTCATTAGTGGTGAAAGTACCGTTTGCCGCTATGCCAGTACCAGAATAACTCCAGTTCCAACTTAAAGCAGAGGCGGCTGGCATTGTCCCGAAAACTAATCCAAAAGTGGTGGCGAGGACTATGGCATATAGAGCTAGATTTTTCATGGAAGTCGTTAGTGCGATCGCGGATTTTGTAGAAGGTTCCCGTGTATTATACGGAAATTAAGTAAAGATAGTATTATCAATCTTGCCTATTTACCCACTCAGCACTCAGCACTTGGAACTCAGCACTCTTCATTTAGCAGCGATCAAATAACCACGTTAAAGCAGCATCAACATTACTAACCTGTTCTCCTGGCGGGATAGGTGGACGATTTACCATAACAACCTTTACACCCAGTTCTCGCGCTGCAATAATCTTGGCCTTTGTTGCATCGCCACCGCTATTTTTGCTCACGATGGTATCAATCTTGTTATTAATCAGGATTTGTCTTTCATTATTGAGAGTAAATGGCCCGCGATCGCACAATACCATTCCCGGTGGTACTAAAGCTTCATCGCCAGGAGGGTCAATCATCCGCATTAGAAACCAAATTTTCTCTAGATAAGCAAAGGCAGCGAGTTCTTGCCTACCCACTGTCAAAAATACCCGCTGTGCCTGGTTTTGCAGTGCTGTTGCTGCGGCTTCAACGCGATCAACTTCAATCCAGCGATCGCCACTTTCTTTTTCCCAAGGCGGACGAATTAACATCAGACGGGGGACTCCAACTTCCGTTGCGGCATCTGCTGCATTAAAGGAAATCTGAGTCGCAAAGGGATGGGTTGCATCAATTAATAAGTCGATTTGCATGATTCGCAGATAGCTAGCCAACCCCGCCACCCCACCGAAACCTCCAACCCGTAAATCCCCCAACGGTATTGACGGTTCACGGGTGCGGCCAGCTAGAGATGTGATTGCTTCTAACCCTTGGATAGTCGCAACCTTGGCAGCTAGTTCTGCCGCATCTCCCGTCCCACCTAGAATCAAAACGCGCATCATTAAAAAGGAGTCAGAATTCAGAATTCAGGATTCAGAATACTCTACCCATAAACGGATAGGTTCAAGGAAGAATATTTGAATTTATTTTTGCCCACGGTGAAAGAGGTTTTAATCTATACTCAAACTCTCGCGGATTTGCTTTGCTTAACTCTATCCGCCACTCGTACAGAATTCATACTGAATTCTGTTTTGATAAAGGGGGAATTTTTGCCAAAATACCTTTTTTTAGTGCTTCTGGACGCTCTGACCAAGGCAGTAAACCGTCTGCTTTAGCATAGTATTGACTAGCACATTGCAGCACCGCAGAAGCACTACCATCAACTGCTAAGTCACCAAATAAATATGTTAATTTCCCTTTGGCAGCAAAGGCGACTACACAAGAACGATTACAAGCACTCATGCATTCAACTTCCTGAATCGGAAATTCATCTCGTAAGTCCCAATCTTGGGCAAGCTGCTGAAGTTGGTGTAAAAGTTTTTCACCACCACTTTCGCCTAAGCGTTTTCCATTTTGCCAAACACTGGCACAGGTTTTACAAACAAATAAAGTATGATTAGCAACACCCAAAGGATTGGTTGGGGAAATATTTACAGTCGTAGTCATCTGTACCTCGCAGATATGTGAAACTGATAAATCTATTTCGGCGGGCATCCTGACTCACTCAATTTGGTTCCTTAATCTCAAATTAGTTCACAGTTGCGGGACAGCGCCGGATTTGCACCGAACTTTCCCCGTTACCTCTGGTAGCTGACTCCCACCAGAACCGAATAACCTTATCGATCATACACTAGTGGTCTATCGCATTAGTTACGAGGAATGAATAAGTTCGTAGTAAGGACTTTAGTCCTGGATTTTTAAGCACTGAAGTGCTTACTACAAACTCATGATATTTAATGCGATAAATCACTAGTACAACACGGCGGAAATAAACCAATCATTCCAAATCAACGAAACCCTTATGCTGTATTCATTTTTAATTTTTAATTTTTAATTTTTAATTCCGCCTTGCGGTACTAGGGTTATCGGAGAATACGAAACGACAAGCTTTGCGCCAACATCAAACTGGACGACAACCAGACAAAATACTGTGCATATTCACTACTTGTCCAATAACTGCGATCGCAGGCGCACCAAATCCAGTTTGCTCTACCTGCTCTACAATTGTCTCCAAAGTACCAATCAATTCTTCTTGTTCGGGGCGCGTACCCCAGCGCACCAAAGCAATGGGCGTTTCTAAATTCAACCCAGCTAAACTTAATTGTTCGACAATATAAGGCAGATTGTGAATTCCCATATAAATTACAATGGTTTCGGAACCGTGAGCGATCGCACTCCAATTCACTATCGGTCTATACTTACCTGCTGCTTCATGACCAGTTACAAATATCACTGACGAACTATACAGTCTATGCGTCAAAGGTATACCTGCATAAGCTGCTGCTGCAATTCCCGATGTGATACCGGGCACTACTTCCGTTGATATTCCAGCTTTGACTAATTCTGCCATCTCTTCACCACCGCGACCAAAAATAAACGGATCGCCACCTTTTAGCCGTACTACAATTGCATGATCCTGCGCTTTCTCAATCAGCAATTGAGTTGTTTCTTCCTGGAACAGCGAATGTTTTCCCCTCCGCTTACCAGCATTAATTTGCTCGGCTTGGGGATTAATCATTGCCAGAATTGCCGGACTCACTAAGGCATCATAGATAACGACATCTGCACATTCCAACAAACCTTTGGCCTTCAGGGTAATTAAACCTGGATCACCTGGCCCCGCACCTACTAAATAAACCTTTCCCAAATAATTGTTCTCCTGTTTCTCTGTGCGGTTCATTTATCTGTTAAATCCCAAATTAGCTCGGCTAATTCTGCACTTGCTCCCAAGGGCTGCGCCAATTGGAAATTCACCGCAGAAAATTGTAATTTTAGCTCCTCTATTGAGGCCGCGATCGCATCAGTTATTCCACCAGCGAATAAAAAGTATGGCAAAATTGCAATTTCTCTATAACCAGCAGCTACTAACTCTTTCACCCGTGATTCTAAACTAGGAGGCCCAGCCCAATAAGCAGCCACTACTCCCAAACTCGCCGCCATTGCTTCCACAGTTTCTTGAGAACCTGCGCGACGGCTACCATGAGCTAAGAGAATCCATGCTTCTGCTTTTGTCGCAGCTATTTGCTTTGCCAGTAATTTCTCTAAATTGGGGTGAGAGCCTAAATATGGTTGCAACTCAATGATGATATCTTCACCAATAGCCTGTTGTGCTAGGGCTACTTCGGCGGGAATATCTGTCATCACATGCACTCCCGGCAGCAGAAATAGCGGTACAATTTTTAGGCGCTGATCGTTTTGAGGTAGTTTGCGATCATCGCCAAAAGCGCTCTTAGCAAATTGTTGAATCTGCTCGTGTAAAGGCTGAGGACTCATTTCTAAAGCAGCTACACCAACCAGATGTTCGCTATTTAATGAGTTGAGATTTTCTGGCAATTGATTACATACCAGCCCTGCTAGTTGCTGCATAGCAATTTCTGGGCGGCGATCGCGGCTTCCGTGAGATACTAAGAGATAGGCAGATGACATCGGCAAAAATTGAACTTTCAGTTACTATTCTTACTTAATATTAAGTTGGGGGGTATATAGATACCCTGATGAGAAGGAGTCAGAAGACAGAATTCAGAATCCATTCTGGATTCTGGCTCAGGAATTGCTGAATTCTTCTTTGGTAATTATTGAAGAAGAATACTGAATTTTGGATTCTGACTTGTTCTTCAAATTCTCCCCCTTCTGCTTGACTTATTGTTCTTCAGCAGTGTAAGTATAAAATTGATCAAAAGCTCCCACTGTTTCAAATTTATAAGAAGGTATCCAAGAACTTATTTTTAAATCTGTACGGTAAACGCTAAAAATCATGTAATTTTGTCTTTCTGTAGTCCTGGCAATAATTTCTTGGATTTGCGGGTTAGCCGAGTCAACCAACTTATCACAATTAAAACGGATTAAATTTTCTATAATATTCGTAGTATTTTTGCATACATCGGTTTTTAAATATTCTGACAACCTTTGTACTGCATATTTTTCATATTCAACCTGACTGGGATTGGTCTTCGCCATTGTCACACCCAAGGCGGCGAGTCCTGCTGCTGCTCCAGTATATGCAATGATGGTCAATGGTTTCATGTTTGCCAAGTTAAATTCGTTGTAAATCGTTAGATTCCAGAGACTCTAAATCAACTGAGTCCGTTCCTTGAATAAAAACTCTTGATCGCTAGCCAAATTATTGCTATAATTCAAATTGTTGAATGGCGAGCGTAGCCAAGTGGTTAAGGCAGTGGTTTGTGGTACCACCATTCGTGGGTTCAATTCCCATCGTTCGCCCTATATAATTCCATAATGATCCATATATTCCTATAAAAGGTGGGTTGTGGTTCTGAACTTTCATAACCATCACTTTAGCAAGAATCTGTCGTCTATAAGTTCATAGACTTGGAATGGTTACAAATCCACGATGATTAATTAGCTTATATTATCAAGAAGTTGATGTATATAAGCTAATCTACTTTCTAAATGAAAATTAGTATACAGCTTAAATATTGATCCCCCCAAAGATAGAATTTAAATTATTTTTTACCTATACTGATTATCTTTCACTAGCAATTAATCTAATTTTATTCCTTAAGATAGATGATTTTTTTAATTAAATTATTTTTTTGCGAATACAGTTTTCCACTATAAATTTAATACTATTTTTATTATTTCCATAGATTTTTTCAATACCTAAAACTCTAGTGTTAAACAGCAAATAAGATTACAATAGACTGTTAATTGCTGTATGTAGCAATTTGTACTTGATTAACTTTGAAAGTTATTAAGTTAGGTAAACCGAAAAGTTTAAGTATGTCCTGTACCTTTTCGCTTTACCTTACCTAATAAACTTGGCGAACTATTAGGTAACAAGGAATAATGTTAAAACGTCGCGTAATACTAGCTGGTTTGAGTGTACTTAGCTTAACGTTAGCTGTGAGTACTAAAGTCTATGGTAGTTCCACTAGCGGGCCAGATGCTTGGGAGACTGTCTACAATGATGCAGTTGCTGGAGCAACAACGACAATTTCAGTGCCGCTTTTAGGCTTTTTATTGTCAGTTGTCTTACAAATATTCTTCAATTTGGCAGGTTTTTGGGGCGGTTAATTCTTGGTCTCATACCTAAAAGGAGTCTCAATAGAGGCTGTTGCAGTGTAGTTTTTGGTAATTTCTCAGCCTGTGTAGATGCTCTGCGTCTTGTTGCCAGACATCGCCTGAATAAATTTTTCATTTATTAACGCAGATTATCCCATAGCCAAATATTCCATAACCCGTGAGGACTTTTCTTGCTATGTTCAAACCTCGCACAATTTTTAGTGCCTTAAATGCAATTATCCTAGCATTTGCCATCAGCACACTGATATGTATACAACCCGCATTTGCTGTTGGCGGAACTTGTAATCCAACTGTGGGAAACCTACCTATATGCCCAAGTACCGCACCTTCCGAATCAGCTAGTTTTGTTGACCCAACAGCAACAATCATCAATCCCACAAATATTACCTTGGGCGAAAAAGTTTACGTTGCTCCATTTGCCCAGTTAGATGCTACTAATGCTCCTATTAGTATTGCAGCAGATTCTAATGCTCAAGACCAAGTGAAAATCACAGCTTCAGGAACGGGAGTGCAGATTGGCGAGCGTGTCATTATGGCACACATGGCCATTGTCAAAGGTGCAGCTAAAATTGGTACTCAAGGTTCCACAGGGCCTTTTACCGACGCAGTTACCAATACTCAGTTTAGCAACACTGTTCCAGAGACTTTTCTCGCTTTCAACTGTGAAATAGATGGTGCAACTATAGAAAGAAACACAGTAGTAAACTTTCTGGCGCGAGTTGGCCCTGGTGTCACCTTACCTGCTGGTAAAGTTGTCTTGCCTGGTAAAAACGTTACAACAAACCTACAAGCTACTAGCGGCATCTTAGGGAAGGTGGCAAACTTGACACAAGCCGACGTTGCATTAATGGAAGGCATCATTGAAGTTAATGAAGCATTTGCCAATGGATATACAGACTTAGCCAGAGCAGACTTGACCAACGTAACAGGAATTAATTATGCTCCCGTCACCTTCTTTAACTCTGGAGGTCTGCCGCAGATAGGTGGAACTCCAACTCGTAATCCTAACTATCGTAACCGAATTATCGGTAATCTTACTTTCCAAGATTCTTTAGCAACACTCAACCACAATCTAGCTAATAGAATTTCGCTACGTGCTGATGAAGGTGAACCTTTTAATGTTGGGTCAATTGCTGGGATGGCAAACGATGTTGTCTTTCACGCTTTAGAGACTACTAGTTTGACTCTTGGTAATGGAGTTGGTTATGGGCCTCGCGCTCTAGTTCATGGCGGTAGGCAGATTGTCAATGGTGTTGCTAATGGCCCCGAAACTAGCATAGGTGATGCCGTAGGGTTAGGGCCGAACTCTGTTATATTCCGCGCCAGCATTGGTAACAGATCAGCAATTGGGCGAAGAAGCGCAGTATTCAACTCTACAGTAGCTCCCAGAACGCATATCCGTTCTCAAACAATCTATGCAGACAACGGCAACCTGATTTTACCTGTGGAGTGGTAAGCAACTGACTTTCGCATCATGATGAATCGGAAAATATTGTCGGTGCAATTACAATGCCTACGATTGATTGCGCTGTTCACTTTGATATTCGGATTGATACTAGGTGTTGATGACAGTTCATCTATAGCTGCTGAAATCACCTCAAATCAGCCTCAAGTTGTACAACCTTCAGTCACCGGACTTGTCTCTACATTGTCGGATGAAGTCGAGGAATTACCACCAGACTTAATTCGCTGGTCAACTTACTGGCAACTTTGCTGGGAAGCATATCCTGAAGCTAAAGAGTACGAACTACAAACGGTGCTTGTGGAAGGGAAGTCTTCAAAGTTGAAACGTCAAAGCGATCGCTGCTTTCGTATACAAGCTGCATCTAATGAAAACCAAAAATCACAAGGATTACTCAACCGTGATTTGATCTTGCTAATGCATAAAATTCAGCTTGGTTATCGAGTGCGAGCCGTCTTAGATAACAACCGCGTTAGTGAATGGTCTCAAGTAATGGCAGTCGGTGCAACTACTACCTCTGAATTGAATGGTACTCAGCATACCTGTGATAGCGCTTGTGGTACCAACGATAGCACTGAGAGTGAGTTTTTCTAATGTTTGTGGTGCAATCCCAGCGCGAGGATACCCTAGTAAAGGTGCTTGTCCTTCATAAAAGGGAGATTTTCTCTGATGAGAATAGCTTTTGCTATTTGGGAACGCAATGGGTCAATGAGATTTGCGATCGAAAACCCACAATTTTGTACAATTAGCCCTTAACCCAAGCATATTGACATATACATGGTGTCGTTAGTACATACACCATAAATGCCTAACTCAATATACAAATCTGAGACAGTAATAGTCATGCTTCCCCTTGAACCATTGTTTTGTCCTTGTTGTACTCCAGCCATATTACATTTGCTGACTCAATCCGACCTGACTCAGCACTTACTCCAATTAAGAACGAGGTCAGTTTCTGCGCCTATCAGAAGGAATCAAAAACAGTAGCAGCAATCTCTCTATCCGTAGCAGGGCAAACGTATCTAATGTTTACTACAGGTCGCTTGAATATTTAGACTTAGCCCTGTTTTCTCCTTTTGAGAGAATGTAATAACCGAAAGAGTTGCGAAGCTTTGTTTTCCAGTTTTTGTCTTTGAAGAAGGCAGGAAGCAGTATTCCCTTCTGCCAACTGAGCCTCCTGCCCTCTGCCTTTCTTGATAAATTTTAGTTTCTATTAGAAAATAAAGCTTTAAGTCTTGATGAAATCAAAGTTTTAGACTTTGGCTTCGATTATCGAACAGAATAGAGGCGTCAGTCGTCAGAATTCAGCATGAATTTTGACCGAAAAAGCGGATAGTGTCCCCCTTCAACTTATTTACCCTTTTCCCTTCTTCGTGAACATCAGTCACTTCTCTACGAGAACTTCTGCGTAGCTTGCTTATTTTTAAGAGTAAGTTTATTGCCATTTTTATATCAAGATTCCCGACTTTTTGGAAAAGTCGGGAATTTTAACATGAGCATCAGAAGTTTTTGAACACACATTTAACTGTTAGAAAATGCCTAGAAGAATGATAACAGTCAGCCCACAGAAAGCAAGCAAAGAGATAATCAGAATGTTGCCTATACTGTGATCGGAAGTTGTTAACTTATGTGTATTGGTAGCCATATAAATCAACCAGATTTAAACAACCTTGCTGAAATTATAACTAGGGCAAATCCAGATTAGTCTATCTCTGAACAAAAATTGATTTTAATTCGCGGAGCGTAACGAACTATTTTAAGCTTTTGCTGCCGTATTTTCTGCGCTAACATACCCTACGTGTATTTCAAAAATTAAAAACTAGTCCTATAAGTACAGGAATGTTAACATTTTAAAAAAATAAAATAAGTATTGATTTACAAGTCTTACCGAGCTTGAGAGATAAATATTGACCTTATCGGTGTGCTGATAATCAGATAGATGTAAATTGTTGATATAATCAAGTTTAATCAAGAATTTGAGGGCATGATAGATTGCGCCCAAAATATTATTATGCAGTTATTTACTAACATCTATCAAAAGAAATAACAATTGTATTCCTTTAGTTAGATCCAAAAATACTGAGTCATAGATACTTTAAGTAAAGTAGAACATGATTTAAGTGCCTGCTGAAAAGTCTATACTTGTAGGTACACAGATAAATATAATTTATCTGTGTTATTTCATGTTTATATCTTGTTTAAGAAAAGGTAGAGAATTATTTGTCTTACCTTGAAAGTTAACAATGCAAACATCGTTATCTAGTGGAGTTGCCATGTCTGAATTGCTTCAAGCAGTCTTAGATAGTGAAGAAAGAAGTGATTTACGTTCCTTTATTAGTGAATTACGCCAACAAGATAAAAAATACTTGCTGCGGAACGACATACTCAATGTGTATAGTGAGTATTGTTCTAAGTCCCAGAAGCCTGAATCTTTTTATACTTCCTCGGAGTTAGGCAAACTTATTTACTATACTCAGGAAATAATTCAGGAGGACTCAAACTTCTGTTTCATTATCCGTTCTAAGATTGCCAGCCAAGAAGTTTATTGGTTGACATCAGACTTGAGCATTGAGCCGATGACGGTGCAGGATTTGCTGGATTTGCGCGATCGCTTGGTGGACAAATCTCATCCTAACGACGGCGGCTTGCTAGAATTGGATTTCGGCCCGTTTTATGACTACACCCCAGTCATCCGCGACCCCAAAAATATTGGTAAGGGAGTACAATTTCTCAACCGCTATCTATCCAGCAAAATATTTCAAGACTCCAAACAATTGCTGGACAGCTTATTGAATTTCTTGCGGCTGCACCAATACAACGGTGTGCAACTGCTAATCAACGATCGCATTCAATCACAACAGCAACTTTCCGAGCAAGTAAAAAAAGCTATCGGTTTTGTTAATAATCGCCCCGAAGAAGAACCCTACGAACAATTCCGATTCCAATTGCAGTCAATGGGTTTTGAGCCAGGTTGGGGTAATACCGCAGGGCGAGTGCGGGAAACCCTAAATATTCTCGATGAATTGATTGATTCTGCCGATCCTCAAACCCTAGAAGCTTTCATTTCTCGCATCCCGATGATTTTTAGAATCGTCTTGGTGTCAGCTCACGGTTGGTTTGGGCAAGAGGGCGTTTTGGGGCGTCCCGATACCGGCGGTCAGGTGGTTTACGTCCTTGACCAAGCAAAGAGTCTAGAGAAGCAGCTACAAGAAGATGTCTTGCTAGCTGGCTTAGAGGGATTGAATGTTGAGCCAAAGGTGATTATTCTCACCCGCTTAATTCCCAACAGTGATGGTACTTTGTGCAATCAACGACTGGAAAAAGTTTATGGTACCGAAAACGCTTGGATTTTGCGAGTACCTTTACGGGAATTTAATCCCAACATGACTCAAAACTGGATTTCTCGGTTTGAGTTTTGGCCTTATCTAGAAACTTTCGCCATTGACTCAGAAAGAGAACTACGCGCAGAATTTCACGGCACACCTGACTTAATAGTTGGAAACTATACTGATGGAAATTTAGTGGCATTCTTGCTGGCGCGACGATTGAAAGTTACCCAATGTAATGTTGCCCATGCTTTGGAAAAATCTAAATACTTGTTCAGTAACCTCTACTGGCAAGAATTAGAGGACAAATATCATTTTTCTTTGCAATTCACAGCTGACTTGATTGCGATGAATGCTGCCAATTTTGTGATCAGCAGCACCTACCAAGAAATTGTCGGAACACCGGATAGTGTGGGACAGTACGAGTCTTATAAGTGTTTCACTATGCCGGAGTTGTATCATGTGACCAATGGCATTGAATTATTTAGTCCCAAATTTAATGTCGTGCCGCCTGGAGTAAACGAAAATAATTACTTCCCCTACACCCAGACTAAAGACCGGGTGGAGAGCGATCGCCAACGCCTAGCAGAAATACTCTTTACTCTGGAAGATCCCACGCAAATATTTGGCAAACTCGACGATCCTAACAAGCGCCCTCTCTTCTCAATGGCGCGTCTTGACCACATCAAAAACCTCACGGGTTTAGCTGAATGCTTTGGTCAAAGTAAAGAATTACAGGAGCATTGCAACTTAATTTTGGTGGCGGGTAAATTGCGCGTCGAAGAATCAGGCGACAACGAAGAACGTGACGAAATTATCAAACTCTACCAAATAATTGATCAGTACAATCTCCACGGAAAGATTCGTTGGCTGGGTGTGCGCCTGACTAAAAATGATTCTGGTGAAATTTACCGAGTGATTGCCGATCATCAGGGAGTTTTTGTCCAACCAGCTTTATTTGAAGCTTTTGGTTTGACAATTTTAGAGGCGATGGTTTCAGGCTTACCTACTTTTGCTACACAATTTGGCGGCCCATTGGAGATTATTCAAGATAAGGTTAATGGTTTCTACATTAACCCAACGAATTTAGAAGAAACAGCCACAAAAATAGTGGATTTTATCACTAAATGCGAACAAAATCCTAACTATTGGAATGAAATTTCTTTGCGAGGAATTGACCGGGTTTACAGCACTTATACCTGGAAAATTCACACTACCAAGCTGTTATCATTAGCACGGATTTACGGCTTCTGGAACTTTACATCGAAGGAAAATCGGGAAGATTTATTGCGGTACATTGAGGCTTTGTTCTATTTAATTTACAAGCCAAGAGCGCAACAGCTATTAGAGCAGCATCAGTATCGATAGTTTGTCATTTTTTCATTTGTCATTTGTCATTTGTCATTAGCCAAGGACTAAGGGCTAAGGACAAATGACTAAATTGTTAATGCCCGCCAGGTTCGTTGACCAACTACTCCATCTGTTGATAAATTCCGCTGATTTTGAAAGGCTTTGACAGCAGTCTCTGTCAGTGCGCCATAAATCCCATCCACTCTGACGGTATAACCATTAGACACTAACAGCCGTTGTAAGACTCTAACAGCAACACCAGAGCTACCGAAATAAAGAGTCGGCATAGGTTGGCTACTAAACTTCTGGAACCGTCCTGTAGCCTTTACACGAATTCTACCTCCAGCCTGAGCATATTTCTTAGGCTGACCTAAGTTAGAAGAAGCTAGAAACTGATTATTTTTGCCGATTTTCTTAAGTATGTGTTCTTTTGTTAGTGCGATCGCTGAGGGAGAAGTCTGGGAAACCTCATCTGTCTGCATGAATTCAGGTGGTGTGACTTGAGCAGTCATCTCTAACTGACTCTGTTTTGACTGGTTTACGTCATTTTCCATCTGAAATAATTGCTGCTGTGGCAAATTGGCCCCAGATGCTTGTCTTATTGTTAATACGCCCGTCATCATCAGGCCAATTTCACTCATTGTAGTTCATTTTACTTCAAGCAATATTTCTTTTAACTAACAACATTGCTGTTGTCCGGGATAGTTCATACTGACCAAATAAAAAAATCATGTACTAATTTTTTCAGATAATATTATCAGGCTCATGTTTCCTCACCTCCTATTGCGTTTAATCAGACTAATATTATTAGCTTTGTGCTTTTTTTATCTTTAATCCAGCCATCAATATGTCAGATATGATATTTAAATCAACGGTTTAGACAATAACACACTATATGATCATCTGGGAATGTCATGAAACAAATTTGCCTAGTTGTCTTATGCTGGTGCTTGGTATGCTGATGCTGCTTTTATCATATTTATACTGCCACAAAAAATACTGCTGCATTCACTTAGTCAGTTTTTTAATCATTGATCAATGCAACATTTGATAACAACAATCAATTGTTAATTACAAAAAAATTGTCCTCTCTCAGAGGTTATTTTGAAGAAGAAGTCAGCATTCATAAATCAGAATTCAGTAACTCTGGAAGTCTTCAGGCATAATTCCTAAATATCAACTTTTTTAGGAAATTTTTCTCGGAAAGCGCATACTTTAGCTTCAAGATAATGAAACCGCACAACATTGTTGCACGGTCTTAAATTTTAACTAGAGTTTAAACTACTGCACGACAAAATTACATAGGGGCACTGAATTTTTTTATACAATTCTCTTGCCTAGCTTGTGTTAATTTTTATAACATTTTTAAATGTTGAGAAAAGAAGCACCTTAAAAAAATACGTGTAGGCGTAGCCAGTCGTTAGATATCGCTTAGTACGCCTAGTTATGGATACTGAAAAACTTTTTACCTTTTCTCATCTCGCCACAAAGCAATACCACCTAATAAACCAGTGATATTGGGGATGAGTTTGACATTTAACGGTAGCTGTAAATTCACTCTCACAGCTTCACCGCCGCCAATGTAAAGGTAATCATAATTGAACAGATGTTGCAAGGATGCGATCGCTTTTTCTAAACGCCTATTCCATCTTTTATCACCAATTTTTTCTAACTCTGCACGCCCCAACTGCTGCTCGAAAGTCTCTCCTTTGCGAAACGGATGATGCCCCATTTCCATATTCGGCACCAGCTTACCATCTATAAATAAAGCCGAACCAAACCCCGTACCCAGAGTAATCACCATTTCTAGACCTTTACCTGCGATCGCACCAAACCCCTGCATATCTGCATCATTAATCACCCGCACAGGCTTGTTTAAATGTTTTAATAATGCTGTTTCCAAATCAAATCCGATCCAATCTGGATGTAAGTTTACCGCTGTTTCTGTGACTCCACACCGCACCACACCAGGAAAACCGACCGAAACGCGATGAAATTCACCTTGAGCCGCCGCCAACACAACAATTGCATTAATTACAACCTCCGGTGTAGCAGGTTGGGGTGTATCTAAACGTGCCCTTTCCGTTACAGGATGCCCCGTAATATCCAAAACCATTGCCTTAACGCCACTACCGCCAATATCAACCGATAGGGTACGAATCGATCCATTTTCTTCAACCATTGAGTTACATCCTTGTTAATGCTTGGCTTGGTATTTCGTTATTATGCTCTGTTGAATTTGATAATATCTGGATGTTTGGAGAGTCTTTATATTAGGAATTGGGAATGGGGAATGGGGCATGGGGCATGGGGGAGAAGAGAGACAAGGGAGATAAGAGGGACAAGGGAATAAATAACCCATGCCCAATGCCCAATGCCCAATGCCCAATGCCCCATTCCCAATACCCCATTCCCAATGCCCTAAAATATAAATTTAACTAATATGCATAGCTTCATTCCACCAGAACGCTTTTTTCCCTACCTTACCTGGACTGATATTCAGGCAATGCCAGATAAGGAGAATGTGGTAATCATCCAGCCAGTAGGGGCAATTGAGCAACATGGCCCTCATTTGCCTTTGATTGTAGATGCTGCGATCGGTGTGGGGGTGCTGGGAAAAGCAATGGAAAAGCTGGATGCCAGTATTCCCGCTTATGCTTTACCAAATCTTTATTATGGCAAATCTAACGAACACTGGCACTTTCCCGGTACGATTACCCTGAGTACGGCAACTCTCACGGCAATCATTATGGAAGTGGGAGAAAGTATTTACCGGGCTGGCTTTAGAAAACTGGTGTTAATGAACTCCCACGGCGGACAACCCCAAGTTATGCAAATGGCGGCGCGAGATTTGCACGTTAAATATGATGACTTTTTGGTATTCCCCTTGTTTACTTGGCGCGTGCCTCATATAACTAAAGATTTATTGACTCCGAAAGAGGCAGCGCTAGGAATGCACGCTGGAGACGCTGAAACTAGCATTATGTTATCGATTTTGCCAGAACAAGTGAAGCTAGAGAAAGCTGTTGCAGAATATCCACCAGAACAGTCAGAAAGTAGTTTATTGAGTTGGGAGGGTAAGTTACCTGTGGCTTGGGTGACGCGAGATATCAGTAAAAGTGGAGTAATTGGCGATGCGACTACCGCAACAAAAGAAAAAGGCGATCGCATCCTCGAATCTGTCTCTAACGGTTGGGTACAAGTTATTCAAGATATTTATGCCTATCGACAATCAAAAGTAGACGAGGGATAGAAGCTTTTTACTCAAAGTTAAAAATCCAATACATTCAATGCAGGACAGCATCTAGATTTGCTAATGTAAGAATAATGGAAATAGTACTAGCGTCGCTGCTGAAAATCTATCGGGTAGCAAATTTCTATTGAAAGTAATATTAAGAGAAAGAATTATGACGACATTTGAACCCAAGAGCCTCCGCTCTTATAGCCAAGAAGATGTTCAGCAAATTCTGCACTTAGCGATCGCTCGTCAAGCTGATGACAAAGACACAGAATTTTCTTATGAACAGATATTAGAAATTGCTGCTGAGTTAGAAATTTCACCTGAATCTTTAAAATTAGCAGAGCGTGATTGGGTAGTTCAACAGGGCCAAGTTCAACAGCGAAAAGCTTTTGACACATACCGTATCAGAAGATTTCAGAAGCGTATAGGCAATTATGCAATTTTCAATGGCTTTTTGATACTGGTTGATTTAATTGCTGGTGGCGGAATTTCTTGGTCGCTGTATATTTTACTATTCTGCGGATTACCTGTAGGGCTGGATGTCTGGAATACCTTTCAAACCAAAGGTGAAGAGTATGAAATGGCATTCCAAAAGTGGAGTCGCAACCATCAAATCAAGAAAACCATCAGCACAGTTTTGAATAAGTGGTTTAAGGCATTGCAGGCTTAGGAGATTTTCTGGCGTAAGCGTCTGTGTCGTGTCTCGTAAAGGATGTTTAAAAAGTCCTCTTGTCAGTATCAAAAATTTTAGATACCCCTAAATCCCCCGATAAATTGGGGGATTTTGATTCTGGTTCCCCCCTTAAAAAGCTACCATGTATACACAAGTCGAGTTGGGAATCAAATGGCTAAAAAACAAGAGGCTATTAAAATTTATTGATATTCTCTTTAAGAAAATGTAGTCTGTGGCGAAAACTTTCTCAAAAAAGTAAAGGACAAGTATGATTCTTGTCCTGAATGGTTAAAAGAGCAGATTCTACGTCGAATAGGTTAGATAAGATTAATTCTCTGTAGTTGTGGGTGCGTAAAATTGCAAGCGACCGATGCCGAGAAATTGACCAGCGGTTTGCTCACCAGAGGGAAAAGCTTTTACACCAAATAAATAGACGCCATCATAAAAAGGATTGCGGTAAGCTTGTAGACCAATAGTAACTGTCTTTCCTGGTTGGACAGGAGTATCAAAAATTACTGTGAAAGTCTGTTGTTTTTTGTCGCCTTTTGCAGCTTTAAGTGGCAATTTTGAACCTTGGCTATTACGTGTACCTTCAAAAGCAAAAGTATCTTTCTGATTAAATTTAATATCTTCAGTCCCCTGAATCTGGTTAAAGGTAACCTGCTGCAACGGCTCTCCAGCAGTGGCTGGCACTTCTAAAGTGAAATAGTACGTCGTATCCGAAACACTTGTATCGGTGTATGGAGTGCTTGCACTAACTAAACGCGGTGGTTGGGTAAAGGCGATGCCTAGGTTGGGCTGCGCCAACGCGCCATTACTTAGGGTAACTGCATTGGCTACCGAATGAGGTACTAAATATAGTCCAGTACTGACAACAAATAGAGTAAGCTGTTACGCAGCTAGATTGTATAATATTAGATTAAGTAATTAATTTAGTATCAGCCATCTATGCCAGCAAAAAATCATCTTTCCCAAGAGCAGAAGGAAAGGCTACTAAAAACGCTAAAAGAGCATGAAAATCCCTACGTAAGAGAAAAGATTCTGATTTTATTATTAATGAATGATGGAAAAACTTATCAAGAGATTAGTAAGTTTTTAGATATTGCATATCCAACAGTAGCATATTGGGCAGTTCACGGCGATCCAGATAACCTAGAAAGTTTTTTAGATGGAAGAAGAGAAGGGAACTTCCGCAAAGTTACCAAAGAATATGAGGATTTATTATTAGAAATAATTGAAAAAGAGCCACTAGAGTATGGGTATGAATTTGGTCGTTGGACAGCAGCAAGACTAGCTACATACCTCGAAAAGATAACAGGAATTAAGTTAAGTGGTTCACAAGTTGGGAGAATATTAGAGCGAAAAAAGTACGTTTACCTTTGGGCAAAATACAGCCTAGAGGACAAACAGAATCCTGAAATGCGTAAGGCATTTAAAGAAAAATTGTCAGAATACTTAAGAATAACAAAGGAAGCCCCAGAGCGTTTACAGGTATGGTTTTGGGATGAGAGTGGATTTAGTTTAAGAGTGATAAGAAGAAAAAACTGGGGTAAGAAAGGTACAAGGAAACAAATCACAGGTCAAAGAAGAAGAGGAAGAGTAAATATTATGGGAGGGTTACGTTATCACGACAAGAAGAGAATGAATTTTGTGATTAAAAAAGGAAATGCCGATGTATTTTATGAGCAGCTTCAATCTTTGAATAATTTTCTATTGCAAGAATGGATAGAGCAAGGAAATAGAATTGAGACTTTCAATAAATGTTCTGCGAAAATAGTGATTATCTTAGATAATGCCAGCTTCCATAAAAGAAAAGATATTTTAGTTCGTATCAAGGCAGAAATGCCAAATATTATCCTGGAATTTCTACCACCTTATAGTCCAGATTATAATTTGATTGAATTGGTTTGGCATTCAGCAAAAGAATATATAGCTCATAGATTGTTCGAGTCAGTATCACAGCTAGAAGAGTTGTTAAATAAATTGTTAAATGAAGGAGGTCTTATTATTAAATGGGAACGCAAAATTAAAAATAAAGGTAATGCTGTTTATTAAATTTAGCTGCGTAACAGCTTACTAAAAAAATTAGTAACGTACTTCATAATTTATATTTTTACCTCAATGATTTTTCTTTGAGACTCAAATTCTTGAGTCTTGCTTCAAACACCTATATTTAAGCCTGAGTAAACGCATGATTACAGACTCTAAAATCAGCAAATGTAATCAAGCTTATCGGCTATTTATTAGGCTATTTTGCTGTAATTCTAGCACGCAATTTAAAGTTGTCCAGGAATAAAAAACAGATAGTTAAAGTTAAATGAATTACTAATTTTGCTGGAATTTTCATTAGTAAATTCACTCAAAAGTCGATGATTTTACTGGGCTTTAACTACACAAAAACACCTATAAATTGATATATTTACCGTAGTTTACTTATTGCATACATCTCTAAGTCGGTAGATTTTTGTAGTTATAAATAGTAAATTATCTGAAAAAACAATTCCCGCTCTGCCTCTAGTACTGCAAGGCGGAATTAAAAATTAAAAATTAAAAATTAAAAATGAAGACAGCGTAAGGGTTTTATTGATT
Source organism: Nostoc edaphicum CCNP1411 (assembly GCF_014023275.1). Lineage (NCBI taxonomy): Bacteria > Bacillati > Cyanobacteriota > Cyanophyceae > Nostocales > Nostocaceae > Nostoc > Nostoc edaphicum. The sequence goes on along the minus strand of NZ_CP054698.1, from coordinate 743,480 downwards.
GGGAATGGGTGGTTTATTTCCGCCGTGCTGTACTAGTCAGATATTGAGTCTCTGACTCAATGAATGCATTCCCAGTCTCCGACTGGGAAGGAGGAAATGCTTATCAAGCTAGGTTTTTAGGACTTGTGTGTACACCGTAGCTTTGCAAAGGGGGGAAATATCCTGTTCTCCCCCAATGCATCGGGGGAGTTAGAAGGGGTGAATTATATGCAGCTTCACAAAGAAACAGTATTAACTGAACTGTATTGCTCTAGAGGACTAGTATTTGATTTTTGAAATGCACGTAGTGGACTGTGTAGGCCAAATAGTGCATTAGACGTAGTTTGGGTGGAGCGGAGTGTAACCCAACATATATAAGGATGTTGGGTTACGCAAAGCCTCCAACCCAACCTACAATTTTTTTGCACCATTTTAGCCTAGACAGGCTACTACAAGACTACCGAGCTTTTTTCAGAAATCAAATATGATTCCTATATAAGAGATGGTGCGTGTAGCTTGCTTCCCCATAGGGGTGTGCTTATCACCAATATTTCGACCATTACCATTGTGAAAATGGGTGTTTTACTAGATTGCTGTTGAAATATCTGAAGTCATCAGAAACTTCTTCTCCAATCCAGGTTGGTAGTTCAATTTGTTGGTTTTCATCACTGAGTTCAACTTCTGCTAAAATCAATCCTTTATTAACACCATCAAACTCATCTATTTCCCAAATTAAACCGCCCGACTCTATTTTATATCTGATTTTTTCTATAAAGGGACGTTCACACAATGTTTCAAGTATTTCTTGAGCATCTTCAAGAGGAATAGGATACTCAAACTCTAATCTGGAATATTTAATATTAGGGCCTTTAATTGTCAAATAACTTTTTTCTCCTACTATACGTATACGTACAGTCCCTTTGTCCTGTGTGGCAATGTATCCTTGACGATAGACACTACCCTCAGCTAATCCTCTCCAGCTATCTCCTCTCACTAAATATTTCCGCTCTATTTCTTTGGCCATTTTATTTATGTGCAATAACTCAGTAAATTTTCTTTTTGAAGTTGTTCTTTCGCTAAAGTCAATGCTTGATGAGCATTTTTAAACTTTGTTTCATCTATAAATTTATTACCAAAGCGCTTTAAATAAGCTTCCAGATACCGAATACGTAAGCGTGGATCAGTCGGACTCTGAAGAAATGGAAGATCAGCTTCAACCATAAACCGGATAGCCAACAAGGGAATAGGGCTACGAAGTGGACGAAAGTTTGGGTTGTGCAAACCAGGACTGTCATTACGTTTATGAAATTCTCCTATCATCAGTCCTGACTCAACAAACAAAGGTTTAAGTTTTTGTTGGACACTATCTATTAGTTTAGTAGCGTCTTCTATATGAACGTCAGGAAAGATAAGTAAAAAAGCTTTATTGATTGCTAATTCCTGCTCTTTAATATCCATTTCAAGAAAGATATCTCGGTAGCGTCCAACAACATCTTCTAATTGTTCTGAATACAAATCTTTTGTGCGAATAACTGCCAGACGAATAGTATTTGACTTGAGAGATAAAGGTACAAAAGGGCAAACTGCACCGGTTCTCCCTAAGCTAGGATGAGGTCTTCCTAAAAAATTTTTCACCCAATCCATAATTTCAATTAAGTAAGGAAGGTCTTCATGTTGCTGGAGTTGTTCGATTTCACGAGTTGTATAGAGTTGCATGATCTTGAGTGAAATGGAATAATTGTTTAATTCTGAATCCAAAATCAGTTTTATAATATTATGTATTGGGAACTAATTATTATCTAAATAAAGAAAAAGCCTTGAACTTTTCTTATTTTGGGTTCATCTGTGGCTTATGGCATATAAAAATTATCTCCCATTTTTGTGAATTTAAAAAAATTTATGCCGATCAATACACAAACATATTTTTGTATCAAGCAACTTGTGTTCATTAATTTTTGGCATTTTAGTCAGAATACATATGTATTATCCAGCAGATGATCCAATTTTTTTTACACTCTTAAGCTTCTATTATTTTTACCAAAACAATTATAAAGTTTATATCTAAATACTTATTCTTACTGTAAAATTTTAATATTGACTTGACAGCAACTATAAAGCTAATATCAAGTTTGTATAATTTTATTTAAGTAAAATATCAAAAATTAAGTCCAATTTTATTGAAAGGACAAAGGGATGGGGAGGCTGGATGATCTGCGGCTTCTAGTGTTCCCCGTATCCCTACTGTTAAAGCTTCCTTCTTCGTAGGGGTATGCAGACTTGTTGGCACAGCCTTTCATGGAGTAGAGGCTGCGCTATTGGGGGAAAACGGCCCTCAGACAACTCTTGGCAACGCACTGGTTCCCTTACAAAAAAATTGGATATTTTTTGAATTGGAAGACCCTTATTTATCAACAAATTCTTTCACCACTGCCATAGCATCAGGAGGAATCTGGGTAATTAAGCGAAATGGGAATGCGGGAGTCGAAGCAAACTGGGCATAATCTGATGTCAGAAACACAGCGTAGTTTTTAGCTTCTGGAGTCATCTGTGCAGCAAAAGCCAAAGCTATAGCTTTAACGTACTTACGTACATCAGCGGCTTGTTCACCCACAACTTCACCGCCACTAATCGGTGTATTCGGTTGTCCTGCCTGATCCAAAGTGGTACTGGGATCTTTTACACTTAGATGAGTACCGCCAAGTATACCAGCTAGCCATTTGGGGGATGGAATTTTGTCAAATCCCACAATCTGTTCAGTTAAAGCTGGGGTGGTTTTATCTACGGAACCTGCTAACACTAGGGTAGGAACTTGCACCTTAGTTAACCCAGTTTCGCCAAAAATCAGAGAAGTTGTTGGATTAAGAGCGATCGCCTGTTTGATTCTAGTATCCCGTAGTTGATAGCTATTTTCTGGCAATTCTTCAGCGATGCACTGCATACCTTCTGCCAGACTCAAGCTAGTCAAGTTCTTTTTGCAGCGTTGTTTGAGATGTTCCAGTTGTAACTCGGCTCCAGCAATTGCTAAAGCTGTACCACCACCAAAAGAATAACCAACAACCATCGCGTTCGTAGTTGCAAGTTTCCCAACAAGGGGATTATTAGCCGTTTGATTGAGCTTTTCTAATTCGTCGAGGACAAAACTAATATCTTGAGGGCGATACAAAAACTCTTGAGGCTTTACAATTCTGGTTTTACCTTGTAATGCCAAGTTAGTATTTGCCTCATTACTACCGGGATGTTCTAAAGCTGCTACTACATAACCGTGGGATGCTAAATGTTCTGCGAGGTAACGCAAGTCGGTGCGGACTGACCCGAAGCCGTGAGAAAAGACAATTACGGGTTTGTCGGGAGTTGCAGCAGTTGACCAGTAAATATCAACTGGGATTTTGCGATCGCGCTTTTGGTCATTTAGGCTTAAGTTGAGTATTTTTACTTGGGCGCTTCCTGGTTGACTCGGATCAAAAGGGAAAGAAACCTGTGGTGTTATGGGGTCGAGTTGGGGAGCGATCGCTAGCATAAATTGTTGAGTACGCCAAAAAGCTGTATTCAAACTCCCTGCAACCACAAAAGCCTGTGGTAAATCAATTTCTAGGCGTTTACTGGGATAAGCCGCGATAAAACTCAGTATAGAAAGACCCTGCGGTGCAGTAGAGCCTAATACTAATCCTGCTCTCAGTGCTTGTACCCCAGCTTTGTCCTTTCGGGCTAAAGCTGTAGCAAAGTCATTGAGAATAGTTGTGCCAATCTGAGTATTAACTAACCGATTAATGGTGACAACATTCATCGGTATATTCATGCCCAGCGCCCCTAAGAAAAAGCGGCGTTGTTCTTCAGATAATCTTTTAGCATAAGGCTGCAAACTTCCAGGTAATTTTCCAGTTTTTGCAGCTTTTTGCAACTCAGCAAGAGAGATGGATTCTGTAAATAAACCCAAACGCACCACAACTGTGTCAGCCGCAATGGCCGAAGCATTTGTCCCGAACGATGTAAGTATAATCGCACCAAAGAAACCCGCAACTGTCTTAAGACTTCTCCAACTTATTCCCATAAATATTTATACCAAGTGTTACTTACGGGAATATAACGGATATTTGTGTATTTGACTACCCCATTAATTGCCTAAAAATAAAAGTAGATTTTTTCCTGAACTTGATTGCGATGTCTACGATGGGCTACGCCTATGCTCTGATCTCCTCAAAGTAACTGCTAATCCAAACAGAGCCACATCAAAAGCATAACAAAAGCAACAAATTGTAGAATTTATTACAGCTAAAAAATTGAGCATAAATCAGTGTTAACAGCCACAAAAGCTCGATTGGTTCTCAGCTAGGTTTAATACTGTAACAGCGACAATCAAAAATTATTTATTCAGAGTAGCTAGATTTATGTATGGGGTCAAAGAAATCAGTGGTAATCCCATCCCAACAAGAGGGATGGAAGGAATAGCCACCTGCCGATTGAGAGGTTATTTTAAAAGTGTTCTACTGTGATTTTAGGCACTTTTAGATCCTCCCTAACCTCCTTAAAAAAGCTAATGACCAATTAACAATGAAAATGACTGTTAGAACTTGTTGCAGAGGTGTTGCAGGTGGATAGTCTTACTGCTGTAGCTGCATTATCATTACTCATCAAATTCTACCAGCCGCCTCAAAACTTTTTCTTAGATTTATGCGTCACAGACTCCGCTATATTTTAATTTTGCTGCTCTCCTTGAGTATTATTACACTGTGGTGGCCTGTGAATAACTCTGATTGCAATTACGAGACTTTTCTCACATCAAAAACTACAAAATTCCAAGTACGCGCTACTAAAGTTATTGTTCAGCCGTGGCGTGGCCGTCACCATGTATATGGCATCTTTATGATTCCTGATGAATACAAACAATCTCCATTTTTTGTGTTAACAGTCCAAGGTGCTGGCAGTTATTGTTCAAAACAATTTGGTTATAGAAAAAACTTTAATGATATCTTGGCTGAACCAGGCACTTATCTGGTGAGGAAATTTATTAGAACTCGAACAGCTCTGCGGCTTATTCTCCAAGGTTTGTACTTCGAGATCAACAATAAAGATAACTGGACGTTAACTTTCCCTGAACCAAACACTAGTACCGCAAGGCGGAATTAAAAATTAAAAATTAAAAATTAAAAATTAAAAATTAAAAATGAAGACAGCGTAAGGGTTTTGTTGATTGGGAATGGGTGGTTTATTTCCGCCGTGCTGTACTAGTCAAGATAATTCATAATACATGAATCAGTTTGGTGGTTGAGTTTCCAAAACTTCGGTCTTCTCTAATAAGGCAGTAGTCGCATTGACTACAATCTGTGCTGCTCCTGTGAAGAACGATCGCTCGATAGTCGCTGGAACATCGCTAGGTTGATGATAGTGGGGAGTGCGTAAATTTGCGGTATCTGTGACCAGCACAGCACCCACACCTTGATACCAAAATGGTGCATGGTCGCTGCGTAGGGTATCGGGTGTCAGTAAACCTTTAAAAGGAATCGGCACTGTCAAGACTGCTGGCAGATTTGATTCTTCTTTATTCAGAGCGATTGAGGGGACGTTCTGCGAGTTTTGAAAGGCATTCAGCAAAGGCAAATGTTCTGTATCACCGACTACTGCCAAAAAGTCGCCCTTGTCGCTAGGTGGGGTAACAGGCAATCCGGCAGGGTATTTTTGACACCCAGGAGTGTAACATGCATAACCTACCATATCCATAACGATCGCTCCGCCTAAATTTTGCAAGCGTGCTGTCTTGCTCACAAAAGCCTGACTACCCAAAAGTCCTATTTCTTCCTGGTCAAAAAAAGCTAGCTGTAACGTCCGTGGTGTGGGACGAGAACCGAGTAACCGAGCTACTTCCAGCAATACGGCTATACCACTGGCATTATCATCGGCACCGGGGGATAAAGCAACAGTGTCGTAATGCGCTCCCACAAGAATTGCTTTAGCGGCTTTGTTAGTTCCTGGGCGTTCAGCAAAAATATTCACACCGTCGGAGAACTTTTCTAATTTAGGTTTCCAGCCTAATTTTGTGAGTTCAGTTGTGATATAAGTGCGAGTAAGCGATCGCTCTTTTGTTGTGTAGCGCTGAAAATTTAACTTTTGGACATGGGTTAACAGTCTGTCAGCAGACACTTGTAGGGCATTGTCAACTTCCTGTAACTCTGGCTGTGGTTGGGGTGTTTCCACTGGAATGTTTTGAACAATTTCTGGTGAGGGACGCTGTTCAAAAAATGTGCTACCTCTGCTACCCACCACAGCAACGGCCATCAGTACCAACAGCATCAGCCAAATCCATTTTTTCATGTAATTTATCCTTGGCTTCCAGACTTAGGGTGAGTTCGACAAGTCTTATTTGACCTCTCCCCCAACCCCTCTCCGACACGGAGAGGGGAGCAAAAAGCTGAATTTTTCCTTGCTCCTCCCTTTCCGTTTCGGAGAGGGAGGCTGGGAGGGAGAGGTTCATCGAACTCACGTCAGACTTAGGGTAGCGCAAATCCCCAGGCAGAATGAATGAATCATCGTCTAGATCAACATCAAAATTTTCTCATAAAGTCTCAGTAGTTTTTTGTTGTTCTGTGTCCGCTGAAATTGTTCCTTTACTTCCAGCGAGTCCGAATAAATACTGGTTTACTCCTTCTGCCTCCTGCCTCTTTCAAGAAATAGTTCTATTTTCTAGATTTTCCTAATTTCTTAAAAGACTTCAAGATAGGTTGAGACTTTAACACTGAAGCTGCATATTCCGCGATAATTTTATGACCAGCAGTTGTAGGATGGATGCTGTCCCAGAATAAGAACCTATCTGGGTTGGCTTTACATTCAAATGATGGAGTAGAAGCTGGTATAGTTATTAAAACTGAGCTTCCTATGCAAGAGTCGAGTACATTTGTAAACTCATATTGTCTAGAATTAGCTAAAAGTTGTTTAAATAAATAATTAACATCTAAAAAAATGATGTTTACATTATTTAGTTCTTGGCTTAAAGAATTGAGGCTTTTAATCAACTCGACATTATATTCACTGGCCGAATCGTTGAGTTGTGTGGAGGTTGAACTATTTCTTGTACCCGGTAAGTCTCCCAAATTGAATAAATTAGACACTAGGATGTTTTTAGCCCCAACATTGGCAAGAGCACGCACCGCTGTTGATATATTTGTAACTGGCTGGCTAGGATTTACAGCACTTTGAGAGTAAAGGAAATCATTTGTACCGCCCCACACTATATAAAGTGCATTTGGGTTAACCGACTTATTAACTGCTGTAAATTTCTTAATCTGAGATAAGACTCCTGTTAAATATAAACCAGGTACAGGAGGTATAGTAACGTTATATAACCCAGATTTAGCACCACCAACAGCAAGGTTAGTAATACCAGAGGGATTTAAGCCCATATCTTGCGCAAGATATTCTACCCAGACTGGCCCATTAGAAAAACGTCCATCTTTGTAAGGTGGCGGGGGAATACCTATACCCAATTCACTTTTTGTGATATTGTAAAAATTCTCATCATCAGAATAACTGTCACCAAACACATAAATCTGTTCAAAATCAGCAGCTTCTGACTTCAGTGTAAACATGAATGAGAATAAGAAAAACGCTGCCATTAAAATTGTGTTTTGCATAATATTTTATTCATGTATTTGAGCAATTTTACAAATGACTGGGCAAGAGCAACTCAAAGATTTATTGCAGTAATTTTTTTGCCTAAAGTAAGCGCAAAAATACGGGTTTTGAGACAGAAGGTAGAGTTGTAAATTGTTTATATCTGATTTAAAGTCCTGCATCGTGTAAGTAAGTCGGCGTAAATAATTAAAGGTTTGTAGTGGGGACTTTAGTCCTCTTTTAAGGGCTAAAGCCCTTACTACGAGATAATTCAATTGAGTTTTACATGACTTAATGTAGTTTGATTTATTCTTGCCCACTTACTTACCTCATTTACTTGCAAAATTCTGTAAGTATTAAAATCATTTCAGACTTAGTTGTTAACTATTGATTGAAAAAGGCAAAAATTAATAAATAAAGCTTTTATATTTTTATATATACTCGCCTAATATTTATTAACCTGTAACAAATATGCTAATTTATAGTTAAGTAAGCCATTGATTTTGACTATATATATTAAATAAATAATTGTTTCAAGTTTTAGTTAAATCTTACTACATAAGTTTTTCTTTAGTTTAGTAAAATCAAGACTTTACTGCCATGTTGATAACTTTGTTATTAATTCAAACTCTCGACATGAATTACTTATTGCAAAACAAACTAGCTATGATTATTTAATATCAGTTTCAAACTTTCAAGTCAATAAAAATGCAACAAATATAGAATTTCTCAAACCCTCAAATACTTAGACAGCCGTAATATACTCTACTTAATATTTACTTTATAAATAGGCTCTCAGGGAAAAGTACTTATCAATCGACAGATGGCTTGTTGTGAGCATCTCACTTTTGTAAAAAGCCTAGCGAATTCCATTTGCGGCTACATGGGACAAAACCTACCTACGCGGGTTTCCAATTTCTTAAGTCCGCCTGCACGGACTTAGTTTGTGTAGCCGCGATTTCTAATCGCCAGGTATATTTGCTTTTTTCTTTCCTCATAAGTAAACATCAAGTTTGACGCTTTGTCTTTTGACAGCGATCGCAACTTCAGTTAAAGTGCCGCACTAGAGGAGTACTGAGTACTGTTAGCGGTAGCGGGGCGTTTAGCCCGTACTAAGCAAAGAAGAAGAGGAAAAAAGTTCTTCTTAATTCTTCAAAATCTTTATTTTGACACTCAAGACTCATGACTCAGAACTCAGGACTTTTTTTATGGTAGATTTACTGCTGATTTCAATCCTGGGGTTCCTGGGGAGTTTTGGACATTGCTTTGGGATGTGTGGCCCTCTAACAGTGGCGTTTTCCCTGTCTCATCAGCCAAAAATAGCGCAAACAGCCTCTTTGGGACGGACATCAACCTTAGAAAAGTCCGACACTTGGCAACAGCAATTAAAATTTCACATTCTGCTAAACCTGGGGCGAATGTTGAGCTACGCTCTAGTCGGTGCTGGCATTGGGGCGTTGGGTTCAGTATTGTTGCAAGGTGGACAGCTAGCGGGTGTTGGCAGTGACTTCCGGCGCTGGATGGCGATTTTAACTGGTGTAATGCTGATTTGGTTTGGCTTAGGACAAGTAAAACCCGATTTACTGCCGCGCATTCCCGTATTACATCCCCTATTGCAAGGTAGTTTACACGATCGCCTCAGTACAGGAATGGTTAAGCTTTCCTTAAAAACCAAATGGTGGACACCAATGCTTTTGGGGATGACTTGGGGTTTAATGCCCTGTGGTTTCCTGTATGCAGCCCAAATTAAAGCCGCTGAAACTGGCAATTTATGGATGGGTACAGCTACTATGCTGGCTTTTGGCTTGGGAACCCTACCCACGATGCTGGGGGTAGGCGTCTCTACATCATTGGTAAGTAAAGACAGGCGCAGTCAGTTGTTTCGATTAGGCGGTTGGGTGACGCTCACCATCGGCATCATCACCTTATTGCGGACTGGTGACACAATGGTAGATTACACCGGACACGCCGCTTTAATTTGCTTAATTTTGGCGCTAATTGCGCGTCCCATTAGTGGCTTGTGGGCTTCACCACTGCTTTATCGCCGGGGCTTGGGGGTGGGATCTTTTGTGCTTTCTGTGGTTCACACCGTCCACATGATAGAACACTCATTGCAATGGAATTTTGCCGCCTTTTCTTTTCTGCCGCCAGAATTTCAGTGGGGTATGGCTGCGGGTGCTGTAGCATTGGTATTAATGTCCCCCGCCGCTTTCACGAGTTGGGAATCTTTGCAAAAATCTTTGGGCAAGCGTTGGCGACAGATTCATCTATTGGGTGTGCCAGCCTTGCTCTTGAGTGCCATTCATGCTGTGTTGATTGGTTCCCATTACCTGGGTTCTTTGCAATCAACTTGGGGAAATAAATTAGCAGCCGTACTGATGGGAATTATTATCCTCAGTGTACTGATAGTGCGTTGGGCAAAGCCCTTGCCGTAGGCATCGCGCTTTTTTTGGTCAAAGTTAGCCGTAGAAAAGTTTTATGTTCCCCCAACCAAATCGCGGTAAATCATCCTTATTTTCTGGCTCCATCCCAACGAGTCAAAAACAGAGGCGTTACCCGCTCAAAAACATTTTTTGGCAGAGTCAAGGAACAATAAAGTATTTATTATTCCTGAGTTGCTTAGTTATATCAATAACTAATCTGTACCCTGCATCTGCTCATAAAGTGGAAGTATCCGGAGATGTCGGCGGTACTCTCCACATTGAACCAAATGATAATCCCCGTGCTGGAGAACCCTCTCAAGCTTGGTTTGCACTTACCCGCAGAGGTGGAAGGGTGATTCCCCTCTCACAGTGTAATTGTGAGTTGGCTGTTTATGCCCAACCATACGCAGCGGGAGAGCCACCACTCCTAGAACCACAGTTAGAACCTGTGTCAGCTGAACGCTATAAAGGCATCCCAGGGGCGGAAGTTGTCTTTCCCAAGCCAGGGATTTATGAGTTGCAACTAAATGGTAAACCCGTTTCTGGGGCAAGATTCAAACCCTTTGAGTTCAAATTTGAAGTTACTGTAGCAGGTGGATCTACACAGAATTCACGAAACCTACGAGATGTCAATGGTGATTTGGTAGAGGGTGAATCTCAAAAATTACCAACTTGGGCGATCGCACTTCCAATCCTCGGATTTATCGGCATCTTAGTTGTCGTACTGCAAAATATGAGGCGGAGTGGGGAGTAGGGAGTGCTGAGTGCTGAGTGCTGAGTGCTGAGTGGGGGAGCAGGGGAAGCAAATAATTATTATTCTTTCCCATTGCCCATTCCCCATTGCCCATTCCCCATTCCCCATTCCCCATCCCCTCCTATTTGTGTCGCTTTTGATGCCACTGCCACGCATGAGTGACAATATCTTGGATGGATAGATACTGAGGTTGCCAGCCTAAGATTGTTCTGGCTTTCTCGCTGGTGCCGATGAGAATTGGGGGATCGCCAGGACGGCGATCGCGTTCTTCTACTGGTATGGAAATTCCTGTTATCTGTTGGGCTGCGGCAATAACTTCTCTGACGGAGAAACCGCTGCCATTACCCAAATTAAAAACTTCGCTATCGCCACCTTTTAATAAATATTCCAATCCCAAAATATGAGCATCTGCTAAATCGTTGACATGAATATAATCGCGGATACAAGTACCATCGGGTGTGGGGTAATCGGTGCCGAAAATTGAGATGGATTCTCTTTTGCCTAAAGCTGTCATTAGCACCAAGGGAATCAAATGGGTTTCTGGGTTGTGATCCTCGCCGAGTAAGCCATTGGGATTAGCACCAGCAGCATTAAAATAGCGAAAACGCACTGATTGGAAACCGTAAGCAACATCAAAATCAGAGAGAATCCGCTCTACCATTAGCTTTGTAGCGCCATAAGGATTAATCGGATTTTGGGGATGGGTTTCTGGAATGGGCACGAATTCTGGTACACCGTAGGTGGCACAGGTAGAAGAAAAGACAAATTTCTTCACAGATGCCGCCAGCATCGCTTCTAACAGGGTGAAAGTACCAAGGACATTATTTCGGTAATATTTGGCTGGGTCAGTCACCGATTCTCCTACGTAGGCGTAAGCAGAAAAGTGCATCACAGCAGAAATATCGTGAGTTTTAAATATGTCATCTAGCAAAGCGCGATCGCCTGTATCCCCAACGATCAGTTCTACCTCTAAAACCTTTTCTACCAGTTCACGATGCCCATAGACCAGATTATCAAGTATGACAACGTTATAACCCGCTTGCTTCAAGGCAAGCACTGTATGGGAACCAATATATCCAGCTCCCCCTGTTACCAAAATGGTAGGCTTTCCAGGCGACATAGTTTTTCCTTTTGAGTGGATTACTCAATTAATTTAGTTTACCGGTGCTACATTACTCTTCTGGAAAATTATAAATAATAGGCGCAGTGTCAAAAAATTGCACTAAAATCACTACGACGGTAGTAGTCTTTGGGTGTGAGGTTTGAAGTATTTTAAGTCAAACAGTGCGATTACAATTTGACAATCAAATAAATCCATTTCCCGGAACCTCTCGGTTGGCCCTTACGGGTGACGTTTATAGCGTCGCTAAAACTAGGAAGTCGCCAGTTGTTTTATACAGGGAAATTATGCACGGCAGTTCCTTCTGGGAAGCCACTCCGTTGCGGGGGTTCCCTCCCGTTGAAGGAAGTGGCGTGAAAACCCCAATCAAAGTGAACTGCCTCACCACCACACTGGCTCACCGCACCAGAAAATTTGAGAGTTAATCTATGTTTCTATTGCTAAGTCGGGTACTGCTGTGGCTGCTGATTGGCACTATCGTATATTCTCTGTTCCAGAGATTTTATCCCTCTGGAACTTTTGTAGGGCGATTAATCTTAGTCGTTATCTTGGTAATCGTAGCCCTGTCATTTCTTAACCCCAACGAACCAGCTGTGGCGTCGTTGTGGAGGATGATATCTTTTCCACTCAAGCCTCTAGGAGCTTCTGTTTTACTGATGATTCTTGCCGCTCAGAAAATCAAAGCAGGTGGAATAGAGAAACCAGGAGGATACTTTATAGGTTGGTCACTGACGATTTTGCTGTTGGCAAGTACACCAGCAGTCGCCTATTTCCTTTATAGAGCACCTCTAGCAATGACAGGTGAAACCTATGTAGCAAGTGCTGCACCAATATCTGGGACACTGGTAGCATTAGGGCAACAAAACACCGCCACGAATATCTCTGATGTGACTGGGGATAGCATTCTTTCTTATAATTTGAGAGTGCCGCCCTACCTATTACAAGGAAATCCTCAAGATATTCGCACACGCGGTTTACGGCTTGAAGACTTTGTACCAAATTCAGAAACGTTGCTATTGACAACAAGAACTTGGGAAAGTTATCTCGCTGAAGTTTACAGGTTCTTGCGTGTTCAGCGGTAATAAAGTAAAAAAAGGGGGTAAAGGGTAAAGGGCAAAGGGCAAAGGGTTGAATTAGTTAGCCCACTGTCCCCAAATAGGTTTTTACCCTTCCCCATTCCCTCTGCATAGCTGCCTGCTGGGACTAGCAGTTAATCTATGATGATAAAGTTGCAAAATTGCTTGAATGGCAAAATCTCGACGACTCGCTAAACTCGGTGCTTACCTACGACCCCATTGGCAAGAAATGTCCTTGGGCATTCTGGCTTTGTTGTCTGTTAATGCACTGGGCGTTTATATCCCTTGGTTGATTCGTGCTGGTGTCGATAAACTCTCGACAACCTTCAGTTGGAACCAAATACTACATTACGTAGTGATCATTGTCTTACTCAGTTCGGCAATGTGGCTAATGCGGATGGCATCCCGCATTTGGTTATTTGGGGTGGGGCGTCAGGTAGAATTTGACCTGAAACAACGGATTTTTGAACACTTACTCAAGCTGGAGCCGGCTTATTTTGCCAGTAATACTGCTGGCGATTTGATTAATCGGGCTACCAGTGATGTGGACAATATCAAGCGGTTATTGGGTTTTGCAGTTTTGAGTTTGGCAAATACTGTGTTTGCCTACGCCCTGACACTGCCTGTAATGCTGGCCATTAGTGTGGATCTCACACTAGCCTCCCTGGCAGTGTACCCTTTTATGCTCTTACTGGTGAGTCTGTTTAGCGATCGCTTACGCAAACAACAAGCAGCAGTCCAAGAGCAACTCTCTGACATCAGCGAACTCATTCAGGAGGATATCAGTGGCATTGCCTTAATTAAAATCTATGCCCAAGAAGCTAATGAACGTCGAGCTTTTGCTAAGAAAAATCAGCAGTTATTGACTGCTAACTTAGAACTAGCAAAAATCCGAAATACACTGTTTCCGTTAATTGGCGGGCTAGCTAATGTCAGTTCACTGGTGATTATCTGGCTAGGGGCGGCGCGGATGTCTTCTGGAACCCTTCAGGTTGGCGACTTTTTAGCACTGTTAATTTATGTAGAGCGTCTAGTTTTCCCCACAGCCCTTTTAGGATTCACAATTACTGCCTACCAACGGGGTGAAGTTAGTATAGATCGCCTTGAATCTATTCTCTCTGTCACACCGAAAGTTAAAGATGCAGCCGATGCGATACATCTACCGATGGCTGAACTTAAAGGGGAACTGACAGCTAAAAATCTCACTTACAATTACCCTGGTTCCAATACTCCAGCTTTAGCAAATATTAACTTTACCATTGCTCCTGGAGAAACTGTAGCGATTGTTGGGGCAATTGGTTCGGGGAAATCTACTTTGGCCAATGCTTTGCCGCGCTTGCTGGATATTGAATCAGGACAGTTGTTTTTAGATGGGCTGGATATTACTAAGATAGCTTTGACAGATTTACGAAGTGCGATCGCCTACGTTCCTCAAGATAGCTTTCTATTTAGCACCACAATCAAAAATAATATCCGCTACGGCGATCCAGTTAGCGAACAAGAGCAGATCGAATATGTTGCTAAACTTGCTCAAATTGAATCAGAAATTAACAATTTTCCACAGCAATACGAAACCATTGTTGGTGAACGCGGTATTACTCTTTCTGGCGGACAGCGGCAACGGACTGCTTTAGCTAGGGCCATGCTGGTCAATGCGCCAGTGTTAATTTTAGATGATGCTCTCTCTAGTGTGGATAATCAAACAGCCACACAAATCCTCAACAATCTCTCCGGTGGTACAGAGCGCAAAACAGTAATTTTTATTACCCATCAATTATCCGCGGCGGCGGCGGCTGACCGAATTTTTGTGATGGAAAAGGGGAAAATTGTTCAGATCGGAAATCATTTAGAACTTTTACAACAACAGGGTTTATACAGAACTTTGTGGAGCCAACATCAAGTTGAGGAATTACTGCGGTGATATAGCAATCTGATTTGATTTCTGAATCACTCGTAGAGGTAAGGGACTGGGGACTGGGGACTGGGAAGAAGGAATAAAGGTATACTGAGTTTTGTTCAAAAATCAAATATGAGTCCTATATCTCAATACGGTTTGGTTAAGGCTTTTTGATGAAAATTTTAGATCACAAAGATTCGATAATTTATCACAAAGACGCGATAAATCGCCGTCTCTACAATAATTGGTCTTTTGTAGAGACGGCGATTCATCGCGTCTTTTGCCTTAACCGAACCGTATTGTCCTATATCTTCAACCACTGTTTCAGTGTAATTGCTGAGTAAATTAAAACTTACTCAGCCCTGAATACTGAGTCAGATGAAGCTAGTACAATCTAGCGTAATTACCACGTTAGTTTTTTGGGGTAGGTGGGTAGTATAAATTACCGAAAAAACTAATTTGGCATATAGTGATGTTCAAAACTAAATTATCATCATTCCGTACTTCACGAGAATTTTATACCTCGAATTTAATGCATCGCCATATTGGTGCGATCGCAGTTCTACTTTTAATCAGCTTGCTGAGTTCATTAAGTGGAACACCAGTTAACCATACCATCTCTAACTACTGGGAAGGCTTTCTCTGGGGACTGGCAGACCCAGTAATTGGCTTGGATTGTTTAGTTGGTATTGTTGCTATTGGCTTACTATCATCTGTGTTTATTCGTGGCGCTGTGATAGTTGGATGCTTTGTCTTAGCAGCAATCTTGGGCATTGTAATTCATCTATCCCAGCTAAATTTTCCAGGTGCAGAAATAGCGATCGCTATTTCTACCATCATTTTTAGTACTATGCTGATGATGCCAAATCAACCAAACTTTGTGGTACTTGCTCTCATGGGCATCAGTGCTGGTTTATTTCAGGGTTACACTGTTGATGAATCTATTATTGGGGCAGGAACGATACCATTAATTGCCTATATAGTAGGTATGATCTTAACTCTGTTTGCAGTTGCCATGAGTGCCAGACAAATTGGTACTGCAATCGGTATGGGAGAAATCAACCGAACTTTACCCTGGAAAATTACCATTGCTGGTTTCGCTTTATGTGCGATCGGCATTGTGTTTTTGAGCAATTCAATTATTTAAATAATATATTTCAATTCAGTGGAATACATTCATTCGTGGGGGCGTACACCTAGCTGTGCGCCCCCACTACGTATTAAAGCAATTCGCAATTCGCAATTACGTTTTGCGTTAGCGAGTCCGCGTTCGCTTTTAGCGTCTCGTAGAGAGCGTCCGGGGATTTAGACCCCGACCCAAAACGGGCTGCCTATAGAGGCAGGGGACTTAAACCCCCAAAGTTCATTAAAACTGGAACAGAACACGCTGTAGGGGTAATTCATGAATTACCCCTACAGCATATAGTTTTGCATAAGTCCCAATACCAATTTGAAAAAAGAATACGACAAATAGATCATTTGTAAAGACGCGATGAATCGCGTCTTTACCCAAGGATGTGTTGCAATCATTAATTTAATTGGTATAAGTACAAAAAAGCCTCCCGGCATGGGAGGCTTAAAAGTTAGCGGAGACAACTTGTAACTACAGCGCAATTACAGCGATCGCTCCTCCTAATGCAGAGAAAATCGCGGAGACGAGTGCTGTGGCAAACAGCCACCAAGCTGCTGTAGCTGCGGCTTTGCGGGTTTCTTCTGCTTGCCGCTGTGCTTGATGCTTTACCTGTTCTAGGCGACGTTGGGCTTCGTGCTGTATGCGTTCTGCACGTTGTAATACTGTGTTGCGGGCCCGTTCAATTTGGTCGATGATCCGGTTGGCATCTTCCTCGGAGATGTCCTCACGAGAACTCATAATTGCCACTAGGGTCTCACGGTCAAAAGAGGAGAGGCGATCGCGCAGAGCATCAAATCCCGCCTGGGGATCGTCAAAAAATGTGCGAACATCGTGCTTGATACTGTCATAGTTAAGTTCCGGGCGATCCAAGGAGTTGAGGTAGTTGCGAATGCGGCCAAAAACCCCGTCAATTGCATCTTGAATACCTCGTTGAATATTCCGCACTTGTTCTACAAATTGATCCCTTACAGATACAATATTGTCGGCAATCCGCGCCGCTTCTTCATCAGAAATATCTTCCCGAATTTTCAGCAGGGCGATGATGGTAGAGCGGTCAAAATGGGAAAGGCGATCGCTAAAACTTTCCACCCCGACTCGTGGATCATGCAACAATAATTGCAAGTCACGTTTGATACCTTCAGGATTGAGTTCTTCTTTGCCTGTTTGGCGCAGATACTCTTCCACATAACCTTTGAATGTTTCCACTCTTTGCTGTGTACGGGTAGCAAGGCGACGAGGCGCACGTACAAAGTTGCGAATCGAAGTTTGGGTGGAATCAATGATTTCATTGACTTGTTGTTCACTCAAATCTTGACGTTGACTGAGCAACTTCACTAGTGTATCCCGGTCTACCTGCGACAACCGACGGCGTAGTGCTACGGTTCCCTCTTTGGGATTTTCAAACAATCTGGTCAAATCTCGCTGAATACCCTCTGGATTCAGTTCTTGTTTCCCAGTATTCCGGAGATAATCTGCGATCGTGGTGGTAACAGAGTCGTATTGCTCTTTCGCCTTATCTGCTAAAGCTTGGGGTGTGTGGCGAATACTGTGCCATGACTCTTCAGCAGTATTGATGATTTGATTAATTTGATCTTCACTCAAATCTTCCCGCTGATTCAACAATTGCACCAAAGTATCGCGGTCAAAGCGAGACAAACGTGCCCGAATTGAGGTGATTCCACCTTGGGGATCTTCCAGTAACTTTTTGAAGTCGGCGCGGATGGCATCAGGATTCAGTTCTGATTTTCCGGTGTTACGCAGATATGATTCTACATTCAGCCACAGGGTTTCTGCTTGATATTGTGCCTGTTCAGCTAGTCCTTTGGATTCTACCAAGACGCGATCGCGTTGTTTTTCCAACTCATCCAGAATGCTGTCTACTTCATATAGCTGGACATCATTACGTTGCAGCAATATCTCCCGAATTTCCTGCCTTTCAATCTGTGCCAGTCGCAATGTCAGGGTTTCATAATCTGCCTCTGGGTCTTGCAACAGAGGTTTGAAATTCTGCTCAATGCCTTCGGCTGTGAAATCTGCTTTTGGAGTAACGAGCAGATAACTTTCCACTGCGCGTTGCAAGTCTTGGACTATCTCTCTTTCTTCGATCGCTCTCACTGTCACTAGGACTTCTTGGCGGACAGTTTCTAACCGATCGGCAATGCGCTGAATTTGTCCTTGGGTGAGCAATCCCCGCTGTTGGAGGATTTTGGCGAAATCATTACTAGATAGTCGTTCTAGTTCCCTGCGGACGATTCCAGGGTCGGCTGCTGGGTCGTAGATGACATCATGAAATTCCTGAGTGATTTTTTCTGGACTCAGTTGCCAAGCATAAGTGTTGTACAGGTAATTTTCGACATCAGCCCGAATTGGACTATAAGGTTGCGATGGCGTTGGCAACCCTAGCTTATCTGCTTCTTGGGTGACTTTCTCTTTGGCAGTGGTGAGGCTACGCAAGATTTTTTCCACATCTAAATCAGACAAATCTGTGCGTCCCAACACGATGCCGGTTAAGGCAGATAGTCCTTGCTGGAGTGTACTTTGAATTGGCCCCGTAGCTGCTTTTTGGTCAGATCCTTTGGAACCACCCTTGTCTGCGACTAAACGATCCAGCTTGGCGTTGAGTTCATCTGTCTTGCTTTGTCCTGGTGGAAGTGATTTCAGATAATCCATCAACTCACCCAAACGGTCTTCCGTGGGTGGTTGCTGACTTACCACTTGCTGCCAAACTTTATACAACGTATCAGCAATGCGGCTAACGTCTTTTTTGGAAAGGTCGGTGCGACTGCTGACTAACTCGATGAACTTTTGGCGGTCGATGTTGCGGATATCTGGAGTCCCTGCGATCGCTTTTAATTGCGGATCGTTGAGTAAATTTTCAAAATCACTCCGAATCTTTGACACATCGAGTTCTGGAGGACGGATCTTTTCTAAGTAATCTTCAATGTTTTCCCGGATACTTACGGGGTCGATGCCGCTTCCTAATTCTCGACGGATAGCGGCGGCGGCGGCTTCAGCTGTCGCGACCACTTGGTTATTCACAGCTTTAGCACCCAGTGCGGCGGTAGCAGTCCCCATAATCGCCTGAAAGCCGGAAGTTGCGGTATTGACGACTGAGCCAATTAAGGAACCCACTGTGGTGGAACTTACCCAAACGAGAATTAAAAAGTAAGCACCCCAAATCACCAAACCGAGAATCGCTCCCAATCCTGGATCTAAGATTACCAGGCTCAATTTTACTGCGAGGAAAGAAGCGATTAATAAGGCGATCGTCACAGTGATTAATGTCCAAATCCCCACTGCTGTGCCGATTTTGCGAATGCTGCCACCCAAACTTCCCACTTCCCCATCATCTGAATCCGAATCAGATGAGTGCCCCAGGTAGGAAATACCGGCTGCAAGGGAGAGATTAGTTAGAACTAGTTGGAAAGCAAAGGCTAGAATCACGCCGGAGATTAAAGCCACAAAAAAGCGCGGCCCGGAAACAAGAGCCGATGCCTGTGCTGGCGTGACGTTTGAGGGATCTCCTGTAATCTGTGCTAGCCACAATAGTGGCTTGTAGAGTCCCAGCATGATTTCCGTACTTTGGAACATTGTATTTCCTTCTTCTAAGGTTTAAATTTGGGGAATTAAGATTTTCTTGAGAAGCAACTCTTAGTATTTATGTTTGTACCTATGGCAATACCTAACTCTTTAGATCAGAATCGTAGAATTTAGCTGTTTAAAGCATCCATCAAAAGGCTGAAACCCTCATCCAGCGGAAGATATAAGTTTTATTGTCTCTTGATGAAAAACTTGATCTAATTGGCAGACAAGATTATGTGTATATAGCTAATTTATAATTTTTAATTAGTTATTTTTAGCGATTGATTGTACATGAATTATAAGCTTTACAATATTTCGTATTTATTTACATAGCTATTTTTTGTCACCCTCTCAAGGTGGATTTGTCTGTACCAATATGTTGTTGATTATCGTCCTAAAGAAGTGTCTATAGTTTGTTTCTACAGGCATAAAGCAGTTTAGTTATAAATAGCTACATTAAAGTTAACAAACACATCTTGAGTACAAAAAAATGGAAACACGTCCTACCACTGATTTATCAGCTGTTGCTAAAGCTTATAACGGCATAGATCGCAACGCATTTTTGTTTGGCTGGACTCCTCAAGCCGAAATCTGGAACGGTCGATTAGCAGCTATTGGCTTTCTTGCCTATTTACTTTGGGATTTAGCCGGTTTTAGCGTTCTGCGCGACGTATTACACATAATTGGTTACTAATAAATAGTCTGCCACAGTCATTCTGACTGATTAAGAACCTATAGGAGTCCGATTTGATTTTTGAACAAAATTAGGCATTTGTAGGGTGCGTTATACTGTCGCTAACGCACTCTGCTGGCGTGGCAAGGCTAAAATGTTCCAAAAAATTGTAGGTTGGGTGGAGGCTTTGCGTAACCCAACATCTTGATAGATATATGTTGGGTTGCGCTCCGCTCCACCCAACCTACGTCTAATGCACTATTTGAAGCTTGCCACGCCGCTACGTATATTTTCAAAAATCAAATATTTACGCCGACTTACTTAGCACTATCCTTACCTAAAGTAAAAACCGAAACAACACATATAAAGCTGAAGCTACTAGTTGTAATAGCATCACTGGAATACCGTAGTGGAGAAAAGTTTTAAACGAGATGCGGCGTCCATGCTGCTCAGAAATCCCAGCGGCTACGATATTAGATGATGCACCTACAAGTGTGCCATTACCTCCTAAAGTTGCACCAAACATCATGGCATAAAACAGAGGTAATACTTCTGGCGGAAACTGTCCTTGAAAGTCTTGTGCTAAAACTTCTGTGGGTGCTAATCCGACAGTCACAATATATTGTTTCAGTAAGGGAACCATCCCCACCACTAGAGGAATATTGGGCACTACGCTAGATAATATTCCCACAAAAAATAATAAAAATAGAGAACCCAGGATAATATTTTTTCCTAAAATTACTGCCAATATTCCTGATAAACCACTGATTACACCTGTTTTTTCTAGTCCTCCGATTAGCACAAAAATACTCATGAAAAATATCAATGTACTCCAGTCTACATCCCGCAAAATGTTGTTAACTGAATCGATTTTGCTATGGTGAGATAAAAGCAAAGCTAAAGCTGCTCCTAACAAAGCTGCGGCAGCAGGTGAAATCGGAACTGGTAGAGATTCTCCGATGACAAAAAATAGCAGGACGAAAAATACAATAACTGCACCGAAGCTTAAAGCACGTGGATGATTTATTTGTGGGTGTGGCAGTTCTTCAAGATTATCTAACTGTGTATTCCAAATTTTACGGAATAAAAATGGCAGTGTTGCAATCACTATGACAATGGCAATCACTCCTCCTAAACTCAATTTCAATAAATAATCTGTAAAGCTGATATTCACAGCATCACCGACAATAAATGTAGCAGGATCTCCAACTAAAGTCAGCAGTCCGGCACTATTAGCAACAAACACCATTAAAATCAATAATGGTACGAAATTTATCCCAATTTCCTCCGCCATTGGTGGAATTAAAGGTGCTAGCAACATTACTGTTGTGGCATTTGGTAAGACTGCACAAATGGGTGTCACAATAGCGACAATACCAAGTAATAGACGTTTGCCTTGTCCTTTCGCTAAGAGTACTATTTGAGTAGCTAAATAATCAAATATCTTGGTAGGCTCAAAAGCCCGTACTAACACCATAACTCCAAAGAATAAACCGAGTGTTCCATGACTGTTACCGATGTAACCAACAGCTTCTTGTAAAGTCATGACGTTACTAAAAACTAACAATAATGCTCCTAGTAATGCTGCAATAGTGAGATGTACCCATTCCGTCATTACTAAAAAAATGACGCTTGTAAACGTAATCACACTAAGGATTGCTTGCCAGTTTTCCACACCCTAACCTCTCGAAGTTTAATTGGTTGAATAGTAGCGAAAAAAGCCACCTATTTATAGGTGACTTATCTGTGATTAAAATTGGATAAAAATTACTGAAATTTGAAATAGCGATTATTCATCAATACAACTGGGAATACCCAAAACGGCGCAGGGAAAATTAGAGCCTAGTGCCTCAATCATTGGGTGATTAACAGAGTTGCAACCTAAAAACAGAATATCGGCATTTTCTGATTCAACAACTTTGGCAAGTTCTGTAGAAATGCAGCCAAAGCGCAAATGAGATTTGAAGCAACCCTGCCATTCTTCAGCTAGACTTCGAGCTTGCCAAAGAATTATATCTGCTTGTTGTAAGGGAGTTACTATTGCCTGCAATTTGGGTTGAGTTAATACCAGTGTGACAGACTTTGATACTTCACTAACTTGACATTCCAATGAAGGCTGTTGTTGTGGAAAGCTCAAGATATTTGGAGCCTGACTGCTTTGATTATCTTCTAATACATAAACAGCTTGAACTGTAACTTCTGCATTAGTAGCTAAACGGGTTTGATGGGCAATCCAAAAGGCAATATCTAATGCCGTATGACTTTTGGGAGATCCGTCATAAGCAACAATTAAATTAACTGCTTTTGAGCTTTGAGGTTTGTTATAAAAAGGTTTTTTAGGTTCTGGCAGCAGTACCATTTGTTCAATTAAGTCATCTCGACCTGTGGCACTTTGCAGACGTGCTAACATTGGCTTGATTTGCACAGTTTTACTTCTCCCAATGAAATGAATTAGTAATGAGAAGCAGGGGGACAAATTTTGGATTTTGGACTTCGGCTACGCTCAGTCGAACGATTTTGGATTTTAAATTGAGTAACGATAACCAAAATCTCAAATCTTAAATCAGTCAAGGAAACCCCAATAATAACTGTATTACAGCCAAACTCTTGGGGGTTCCTTCCATTGCCTACGGAGTTAGCTGACGGGCTAAGACTGGAAGGTGTCTCTCTCTTAGGAGTGCTGTTAGCGGAAGCGGGGTGTTTAGCCCGTGCTAAGTGTTGAGTCCTGAGTTAGAACTTCTGACTCTTAAATTGCTGCTCTCTGCAAGATTAGCCCCAAACATTGGTTCCTCCGTTCCAAATCCAGCTTTCATGAATTTGAATTAGGCTACCCACTAAAAAAAATGATAATCTAATTTACTCGTCTTGGGCAAAATATCGATCAAGGAAATTTAAGGCGTGGTTGCGGAGTTCAAAATATTCTTTTGAGTTTCGCATGGCGGCGCGATCGCGTGGATGCTCAAAAGGAACTTCTAAAATCTCCCCGATACTAGCAGACGGGCCATTGGTCATTAAGACGATGCGATCGGACATATAAATTGCTTCGTCTACATCGTGGGTAATCATCATCACTGCTTGACGATTATTTTCCCAAATATCCAATACCTGCCGCTGCAATTTGCCACGAGTTAGCGCGTCTAGTGCCCCAAAAGGTTCATCCATCAGCAACATTTTAGGACGAATTGCTAAAGCTCTGGCAATACCTACTCGTTGTTTCATACCTCCAGAGATTTCATCAGGATATTTGTCAGCCGCCGCCGTCAAGTTTACCATTGCCAAGTGCTGATTTACAATGCTAATTTTCTCAGCCCGATTAGCATTTTTTAGCACTTCATCCACAGCTAAACGGATATTTTCTCGTACTGTTAACCAAGGTAACAGCGAATAGTTCTGAAATACCATCATCCGCTCGGCTCCTGGCTGACGAATTTCTTTTCCATCTAGCCGGACTGAGCCGGAAGTTGCTTTTTCTAAACCAGCTACTATCTTTAATAGAGTTGATTTACCACAACCGGAGTGACCAATTACAGAAATATATTCATCTTCACCAATTGTCAGATTAACTCCATCTAAAACGACAAAATTCTCTTGATCAGGTGTCGGATAAGACTTGACTAAATTTTCAATTTCTAAAAATCCAGTGCGGGGAAGAACTTCGGTCTGGGTATTAATAGGGAATGAAGTATATTCCATCATCAAATGCTCCCGAAATAATTTAGTCAATCAATTTTGGATTGTTTCCGATCAAAAGGATGCTGGCTGCTGATAGCGCAGCATTAGCGACGTATGATATAAATGGTCGCTGACCCACCCGACCGTATTGAACAGACAGGCTAACTTCAAAGTAGTAGTAAGATATTTGCCGCAGATAAATCGGTAGATCGGGGAAAGAACACTGTTAGCTGGTCTGCTATTGCAATAAATCCAAGCGGTGTTGTGCAAATAAAAATCAAACTGCCTGTGGTAGACGGGCGGCTGCCTGTTGACGCTTTGTAAGACCAGACGCTCGATGACTCGCTAACGCTGCGCTATCATCGGATTTAGTTCCGAATTTCTAGTAATAGGAATGCCTAACGTGGCAAGAGCGGATGAAACGGGAAACCCAAAAGACGAATAAGACCGTCGTTGCTGTAGTTGAAATTGGAAGCTCCTTTTTCAGCGAAGCAAAAAGGGGTATTTCACGACATGAAAAAGTTAGTGGGAGCGTTAGCCCTGATAGCAAAACTATTTAGATAACCCACCGGATCGCTGGGATCGAAGCCTTTCTTATCTATAAATACTTCTGGTGGTTCGACCTTGTAATCATCCTTGGGACACTCAATGCCCATTTCAGATGCTATCTCCCGATATAAATCTGTTCTCCAGCCATCTTCGGCTAGTTCCTCGGCATTTTTGGGGAATTCCTTAATTTGACCCCACCGGGCTGCTTGTGTCATTAACCAGATACTTCTCGATCTCCATAAGAATGTCGAGTGTTCTCCTGGCTGCTTGGGAAGGTTGTCAGGAATATCGAAGAAAATCGTGGTGTCATCGGCTTGGATGGTGCGGTCTTTGCCGTCAAAGCCGCCGTAATTATAGTTGCCCAGAATTCCGGGACTTGTAAATTTCGCAATTGGAGCATCTTGATTTTTGGGTTTAGCACCTGTAAAGGAACGGTCTGTAAGTAGTTCGGCTACTTCTTGGCGATTTTCTACTTTGCTGCAATACTGACAGGCTTCAATCATCGCCTTGACTAAAGAACGATAGGTTTTGGGATATTTTTCGATGAAAGATTGCATCACTCCCAACAAACGATCTGGGTGTCCCAACCAGACTTCTTTACCTTGTGCGAAGGTAAAGCCGATGTTTTCATTACCTGTTATTGCTCGTGTATTCCAGGGTTCTGCAACCATGTAAGCTTGCATGGCACCAATCCGCACGTTTGTTACCATTTGAGGGGGCGGAACGATGATGATCCGAAATTCTTTGAGAGGATCAACACCTGCGGCGGCGGATACGTAGCGGACAAAGTATTCATAAATGGCAGAACTTAATACTACCGCCCAGACTTTGTTTTCTGACGACTGCTTCTCAAAATAGCCTCGGAAATCGCGCCCAAAGGCTTCCAAAGCGCCATCGCCATATTGTTCTTGATATTCGTACCACGGACGCAGCCCAAAATCCCACATGGCTTTGTTCATTGTCATGGCGTTACCATGACGATGAATGGTCATGGCTGCACACAAGGAGGCTTGGCGTGCGCCTTCAGCACCAATTCTGGCGTTGGTGACAGCACCGGATACTACGGGTGAAGCATCCAGGCGACCAAAAATTAAACCGTCGCGGGAATTAGCCCAACTAGCTTCGCGGTTGAGTGTAACGTTCAAACCATATTTGCGGAAGAAACCTTTTTTCCAGGCGATCGCAAATGGCGCACAATCATTAACGGGAACGTAACCAATGGTAAGGTCAGATTTTTCTAGGTCTTGCGATCTAACTACTGGTTGCACGGCTAAGGCTTCTTCAGTTAGTCCTTTAGCTGATCTATCTCCTGAAATTCCACAGGAAGATAGCGCTATTCCGGTTGTGGTTGCTCCGATTCCTTTAATAAAATCTCGTCGAGTCCAGTTATTATCACCCATTTTTGTAGCTCCATTGGTGATCAATTACTCACGCTTCAAGCGCAGAGTATTGTTACATTTTGCTGTTTTGATAGCAGCCGAATTTTGTTAGTTGGCAGTTCTAGGGCGATGGGTTACTAATTCTTGGAGTTTGCCCAAGGCGTAATCTAGGATTAACCCAGTTACACCAATTATCAACACAGCTAAAAAGACTGAACTCAAGTTTAAACGACTCCATTCATCCCAGACAAAAAAGCCGATACCAACACCACCTGTGAGCATTTCTACAGCAACGATTACTAGCCAAGCTATCCCTAAACTAATTCGCAAACCTGTAAAAACATACGGCAAACTTGCAGGCCAAATGATTTTTGTAATTCGTCGCCAACGTGGCATTTCCAGCACTCGTGCCACATCTAAATAATCTTTGGGAACGCTAGAAACTCCTAATGCGGTATTAATAATTGTCGGCCATAAGGAGGTAATAAAGATGACAAAAATGGCGGAAGGATCTGCTAAGTTGAAAATTGCTAAGGCGATGGGCAGCCAAGCTAGGGGCGATACGGGTTTAAAAATTTGAATTATCGGATTAAGTGCTAGCATTGCCGGTCTGGACATCCCAATTAGAAATCCTAGAGGAATCGCTACTACCGCACCTAACAAAAAGCCTATTAATACCCGACGCAGACTTGCGATCAACAACCAACCAATTCCCAAGTTGCCTGGGCCTCTTTGGTAGAAGGGATTTAAGATGTAGTCTAAATTAGCGATTAGCGCTTCTGGTGGAGTGGGCATCAATTCATGGTTGGCAAGTGCAATAATCCACCACAGGACAATTATTCCCAAGAAGCCCAATACTGGTAAAAAGAAGACATCTCTAAAAATGACAGGTTTGGTCTTTTTCCAAACGGCTTGCCCCGCGATCGCCGCGATCGCTGCTAAATTTAGTTGAAATATCATTGACGACCTCAACAGATTTAAGTGCAGGTACAAAAAGTCTGAGCAGTACCAGCCTTGGACACTGATGAGATTAGAACATTATAAAAATGCCGTCTCTTCAGTCTCCTCTCAATGCCTACGAAGTTAGCTGACGGGCTAGGGCTGAGAGATGCCCTTCTTTTAAGAGTGCTGAGTGCTGAGTTCCGAGTGCTGAGTTGAATTTATAAACTCTTCACTTTTAACTCTCAACTCCTCACTTTCTATAAGATTCGCCCCACAATTTGGTTCCTCCGCTCCAACGTCACGCACTGTGATGCGTTGGATTAGGCTGACTTACTCGAATAGATACTAGATTGTCCACATTATAACATCGATATGTAGAACATAACATTAATGCTTTAGTAACTACATCTGTTTTATGATAAATATTGTTTCTTTTAATACTAAAGTTAAGTACCTACATTGGCTTTTCGGTAATCAAGAAAATCTCTAATTTTGGTTATGTTGTGAGTGAACTCCTTACACAGAAAACTAACCAATTTAATTAAGTCAAGTATCAAGCCTGTTAAATGCTAGAGTTTTATTGTCTACTCTAAGATATATATTATACTGCACAGATTTTATCTACGGTTAGTTAATCTAACCAACGAAAGAATGTGTAAAATCTATTTCTTTTGGTAGGTGGAACATATCGATTTTTTTGGTAAATATCCATTTCACTCGCTAAACTATTTGGATATGGAAGTTTACTCATCTATCTCCTAGCTGAATTTAACATAATGGATTTTAGTCAAGTACTGGCTGAAAAAACGGATACCATCCTCAAAAAATGGATTGCAGCGGTTCGTAAGGATAGACGCATTGAAAGTGCTGATGAACTATCTTATACAGCAGTAAAGGATCACGTCCCTGATCTTTTGAAAGCAATGGTGACAGTTCTTTCAAAATCTCAGGATAATGATATTCAGTCAATGGTTATTGCCAGTTTTCAGCATGGAGCGATTCGAGCCGAACAAGGCTTTGATCCAGCAGAAATTGCCAGAGAATATCATCTGCTGCGAACAGTAATATTTGATGCTATACAAGCAGATTTATTGAAGGGAACCCCATCAGAGATAATTCGTTCCATGCGTTTGATTGATGCGATTGTAGATGAAGCGATCGCTCAATGTTTCAAGAGTTATTTTGAGCAACGCTTGCGGGAATTACACCGATTGCAAGCATCACTAACGCTCCATAATGAGGAACTCACGCGGTTAATTAGCGCTAATCAAGAGTATCTTTCCCAATTAGCCCACGAATTGAAACATCCCCTCACTTCCATTATTGGCTACTCGGATCTATTTTTACGCCAACAACGACGCAAGACTGAGATAAAAGACAACTTTACCAATTTAGAACATATTGAGCGAGTACTACGCAATGGTAGACAGTTACTTCATCTGATTAATGATGTACTAGAACTTTCGCGCTATGAAGCGGGGCAGATAAAAATCCAATTAGCGCCTACGGATGTAAGTGAATTAATTGGTAATGTGTGTGAAATGTTAGAACCTTTAGCTGCGGGAAAAAATTTACAAATTGTGGTGGATTGCGATCGCGCTCCCGAAAAGGTAATGGCAGATTCTTTTCAATTGCAACAGATTATCACAAATCTTATTAGTAACGCGATTCGTTATACAGAGTCGGGGACTGTGATTATAATGTGTCAGGTGTTAGAGAACCAGAGATGGGCGATCGCAGTTTCTGATACAGGAATTGGCATCGCACCAGAAAACCAAACCCAGATATTTGAACCCTATTTTCGTGTAAGTGCTAGCGATCGCCCCTATCTTCCCGATAGTACTGGGTTGGGATTAGCGATCGTATCGCGGTTGGTAAAATTATTGCAAGGTCAAATTAACCTAGCCTCGCAGGTAGGTGTTGGTTCTACTTTCACTGTCATTTTTCCTTTGGAAATGGAATTTTAAAAGTATTGGGTGATTGGAAATCACGAATACACAAGCATTGTCCACCTCCGTGGACTAATACAAAATCAAGGATTTCAAACCCACGGAGGTGGGTTTTGTCTGTGTAGCCGCGATTTCCAATCACCAGGGCTTTACAAACCAATACTGTTCGGTTAAGACAAAAGACGCGATAAATCGCGTCTTTGTGATGATTCGGCGGGTTTAAGTCCTGACTTTTCAAGGGATCTGGAAAACCTCTCTCTAAATCTCTCTCCTACAAGGAGAGAGACTTTGAATTTTCCCCCTTCCCGTGTCGGGAAGGGGGCTAGGGGGTTAGGTCTTTCATGGGCTTTTCCACATGACGTGAAAAGTCAGGTTTAAGTCCTGTTGCTTTAAATCAAGCCGCAAGGATGTAAGTCTTGTTCTAAATCCCCGTTACAAAACTGTACTTCCGACTTCTTTAATATCTTTCGATTTCATCTACCGCTTTAGGAACTCCCGCAGTTAACACTTCATGTCCATCAGGTGTAACTAACACATCATCCTCAATACGAATGCCAATACCAACCCATCGAGAATCTGTCTCTGGCTGGTCTTCTGCTAATTTCGTATCTGGCACAATATATAATCCTGGTTCCACTGTCAAAATTTGACCTGGTTGTAAAATCTGCGGTTTATCTTCACCGTGCTGGTAAACACCCACATCATGAACATCCAAACCTAACCAATGACTGGTGCGGTGCATATAATATGGCTTATATTTCTCTTCTTCAATTAACTTGTCAATTTCACCTTTGAGGATGCCAAGTTCAACTAAACCTTCCGTGAGGACGCGCACTGCTGTATCGTGAACTAAGTTGAAAGGATTACCTGGTTGCACTTGAGCGATCGCTTGTTTTTGTGCTTCTAAAACAATCTCATACAGCGTCTTTTGTTCTGGCGTAAATTTACCCCCAACAGGAAATGTCCGGGTAATATCAGAGTTGTAATAACCGTAAGCACAACCGGCATCAATTAGCAGTAATTCTCCATCCTGCATTTGACGATTATTTTCAATGTAGTGCAGTACGCAAGCATTCACACCGGAAGCCACAATAGAAGGATAAGCCGGCCCTAACCCACCCCGGACTCGAAAGATGCGTTCCATCTCCGCTTGGATTTCATACTCATAACGTCCAGGTGCCGCGATTTTTTGGGCATAATTGTGTGCTTCAGTAGCGATCGCAGCTGCTTGACGCATCAATTCTAATTCAGCTTCGCTTTTAATTAGTCTCATGCTGTTGAGGACAGGGCCAGTATCTTCAATAGCGATCGGCCCTGTGCCGCGCTTCGGATAAGTCCGCAGTAAACTTTGGTAATGTTTCAGGATTTGATCGTTAAAAGTGCGATCGCGTCCTAAGTGATAGTAAATCCGGCTGGCTTTTTCTAAATACTGCGGCAACTTTTCATCTAACTCGCTAATCGGGTACGCTTCATCAGCACCATACATTTCCTTCGCTGCATCTACCCCACAAAGATAGCCAGTCCATACTTCCTTTTCGCGATCCTTCGGTTGGACGAACAGCACAAACCGATGTTCTGCATGATGCGGCGCTAACACTGCTACTGCCTGTGGTTCATTAAAACCAGTCAAGTAGAAGAAATCACTGTCTTGGCGATAAACATACTCGACATCGTTGTGCATCACTGCCATTGGCGCACTGCGAAAAATGGCTGTACCATCACCAATTTTTGCCATTAATTGCTCGCGACGCTGCCGATATTCTGCTTGCATAGCTGATGTATGTATTAAAGTATTGTGTTATTTTACACTTTTGGCAACTAACAGGTACACAGATGATGCCTCTTAATAGTTGCTAATCTAAGTTATTCTAACCAATATTTGTTTCCACTCAAGTTATAAATCATTGGATAATAAACAATTATTTTGAAAGACTTAGATCCCCGACTTATTAAAGCAGTCGGGGATCTTGTTGTTATTGAATAATTTAGGATATTTATGAAATGAAATAAATTTTAAACGTTTATCTTATATAAATTCTGGTATTTCATAAATCTAACAACACACAGTATAAAAACTATCTCCACTCAACCCATAATAAAAAAGCGATCGCTTCTAGTTTAATTAAGTCTGTTCAATTAAACATAAAATAGATTTCTGGTTCGTAGGTAGATTTTTGATACAACCTTCAAATGTCAAAGAAAATAGTCATTCTTTATCTATAAGCAATCATATATAAGCTACAAAAAATATTTCGTAATTGCTTATATAGAACTTGAAAATTTTGGGGTACTAGTTTAAAACAAAAAAGCATTTATCTTCAAAGAGTGACATTAATAAATAAAAAATAGTTCTAAAGAAATATTGAAACCCTGGTAAATGTTATTTCGTTACAGAAAGAGATTGCCAAAGAAAGTTAAAAGAATATAACAACCAATAATAAAAATACACCATGCCTGACAATTCAAATTCCTCACCCTTAGGTTTGAATACATCTCGATTGTTATCAGATTCTTTTGCAAAATCAGAAATCTTGACAACTTCTCTTAAGAGTTTAAATTATGATTTAGGGTTTGGAAATAAGAGTTCTTCACTAGCACTAGAAAGTCAAGCGGTGACCGCGCCTGTTAAAACGTCAGCAAATCCCAATCCTAATCCTTACTTAACTAGTGCGGCGATTACTCCTGACTTTAACGGTGATGGTAAAACAGACAAAGTTTGGGTCAATGCTTCAACTGGTGAGATTATCATTCGGTTGATGGATGGCACAACAGTTGTCGAACAGGGTTCTTTGGGTCAATTTGACCTATCGGCCTATGATTACAAAATTGCTGACTTCAATGCTGATGGCAAAACCGACTTCTTATTACGCAATAAGACAACCGGTGAGAATAGCATTGTCCTGATGGATGGCACCAGAGTTGGTAGTGCGGCTGTTCTAAGTAGCGTTGATCCAGCTTGGAGTCCTCAGATTGGAGATTTCAACGGCGATCGCAAAACTGATATCTTCTGGCATAATGCTACAACTGGCGAGAACGCTATTTGGGAGATGGATGGCACCACCGTTCTAAATGCAACTGTTCTAGACCCTACAGACACAGCACTAACTCCTACCATTGTTGATTTTGACGGCAATGGTAAGAGCGATATCTTCTGGCGCAATGCCACAACAGGCGATAACACCGCTTGGTTTATGGATGGTACGCAAAAGACTGAATTTGCTCTGCAATCACAAGATGCCGCCTGGACTGCTAACCTTGGTGATTTCAACGGTGACTTTAAGACAGACATTCTGTGGAGAAACGCTCAAACAGGTGAGAACAAGGTTTGGACGATGAATGGCATCTTAGTCACAGAAGGTGCTTTGGCTACACTTGACTCATCCTGGACTTCTAAAATTGGTGATTTCAACGGTGATGGCAAGACCGATATCTTCTGGCACAATGGAACCACAGGTGCAAACACCGCTTGGTTGATGGATGGCACAACAGTTGCAACTGAAGCTTTCTTACCAGCTAATAACGCGGCCTTGACACCATCTCTTGGCGATTTCAACGGCGATGGCAAGACTGATATCTACTGGCGCGACCAGACAGCAGGTACAGACAACATTTGGACTATAAATGAGACAACAGCCGTTGAGACTCCCATCAGCGACGCAGATAAGCTTGGCCCAGAGTGGTATACATTCTAAAACTTAGGGGCATTGGGCATGGGGCATGGGGCATTGGGGGAAAAACTAACTAAAACTTCTCCCTCATTCCCTCATCCCCTGCTCATCAAAACTTGTAACTCAAAACTTGAATTTCCCCATTTTCCGGCAATTTACCAGGGCTAATGG
Source organism: Nostoc edaphicum CCNP1411 (assembly GCF_014023275.1). NCBI lineage: Bacteria > Bacillati > Cyanobacteriota > Cyanophyceae > Nostocales > Nostocaceae > Nostoc > Nostoc edaphicum. Next base: position 710,912 of record NZ_CP054698.1, on the reverse strand, counting down.
AAATACTATCTCCATTGCTACGCCGCACTGGCATACCTTGCATCAAGGTCAGAAAATCATCCAGTGGTGAAATATCGCACTTAGCAGCATCGGCGGCTTGTGTCCGGTAATGGGTTGGAATCACGAGTTTAGGATTTAACACTTGAACAGCCTGCTTTGCTTCTTCAGCATTGTAGGCTTTTGCACTGCCTCCCACTGGAATAAATGCTACATCGGGACGCCCCATCAGGATTTTTTGCTCAATGGTAATTGGTGCAGCGGCTCCGCCTAAGTGGAGGATATTAATTCCGCCTTGCTTCCAACTCCAAGCGGTGTTTGAGCCAAACTGCTTACCACCTTTGCGATCGTGGTCTATGGCAATTCCTTGGAACTTAATACCTTTAAACTCATAAACTCCTGGTTCATAGATGAGTTTTGCATTTCCCGGTAGTACGTCCACAGCACCTTCATCTAGTAGTTGACTGCTAATCAGTACTAAATCTGCTGCCACTTTTGGGGGACGATATCCAGCAGTACAGCCGACTGTCCGAAATGGATTGACAAGAATTTTTGCACCGCCACCAGTAAAAAGAAAGCAAGTATGACCCAACCACTGAACTGATAAACCGCTAGATTGTGCGTCAGCTTGAGATTCAGAACCCAAGGTAGTAACTAAAGCTGTGACCAACCCCGCCCCAGCATAGCCCATCAACTGTCGTCGTTTCATTAATTATGCTCTTGACTGTAACTGTTCCAAAAAATTTCGCAATAACTGTTTTCCTGAAGATGTCAGGACACTCTCTGGGTGAAATTGGACGCCCTGAATGTGAGGATAGTTCCGGTGTCGCACTCCCATAATGGTGTTGTCTTCAACCCAAGCGGTGATTTCTAACACATCTGGGCAAGTCTCACGTTCGATTACCAAACTGTGATACCTGGTGGCGGTTAGAGGATTTTCTAATCCCCGGAAAACTCCCACCCCAGTGTGAGACACCTGAGAGGTTTTGCCATGCATCAATTCTGGAGCCGGAATTATTTTACCACCGAATACTTGACCGATGCTTTGATGTCCCAAACAGACACCTAAAATTGGTAACTCTTGTCCTAGCTGTTCAATCAATTCTAAAGAAATGCCAGCATCTTCCGGGCGACCAGGCCCAGGAGAAATAACCACGGCTTCCGGCTTTAATGCCCGAATCTCATCTATGGATATCTTGTCGTTACGAAAAACTTTAATCTCATCTGCAACTGGGAATTCTGCTGCCAATTCTCCCAGATATTGCACTAAGTTATATGTAAAACTGTCGTAATTATCGATAACTATAATCAAAGCTCATCACTCCTGGTTTTTAACACTCATCAGTTGCAAACAGCATAGACAAATATCTCATGCTATTTGTTCGGTAGGTGTAAAAATAACGCTGACGTGGACACGTATATATAAAGCGGCTACTTTACGACAAGCCACTTCGTAAATTTTGAATTGCTTATAATATGTTGTGCAAAGTAAATCGGACAGAGTGTAATTCTCTTACCGAGTCACCTGGCTATGCCTGCGGTAAATGCTCGCCTCCGCAAATCACATTTACAAAGCCGATATAATTAACGTTACCAGAGGAGGGAGCAATAGCGTACCAGCTACTAGCACCGCTACTAAAGCAGAGACAAGGACTGCACCGGCTGCACAATCTTTAGCAATTTTTGCCAGATCATGGTATGTCTGCTTAACGGTTAAATCCACAAGGGACTCGATCGCTGTATTTATTAACTCTAATGCCAAAACTAAACCACTAGTTATACCAATTACCGCTATTTCCACCGCTTGCAGATGTAAAAAAACGCTTAAAGCGATCGCTAAAGCACAAACACTTACATGGATGCGAAAATTACGTTGAGTTTGAAAACTATAGCTGATTCCAGCCCAAGCATATTTAAAACTAACAAATAAATTAGAGGCTACTTTCCAAGAGAATTCTCGTTCGTTAGACACAAGTGTTTGTAACGAGGTAGGCGTTGGTGGTGGAGAAATTTTTTGGGACATAGACTTAAAAATACAAAGATAGAGTTGCTACAGTGGGAATATTTGCCAATCTTAATGGCAGAATTAACTTTGAGGCAATCTTTAGGGAATTTTCCACAGAAGTATTATAAAAGTATTACCAAAAATTGACACTAACGGATACACAAGCTACTGCTATTCAATGTCAATAGTAATACCTATTGCGTTCAGCAATCTCACTTGCTGTTCTAACATTCGCTCCAAACTTTCTTCATCAGGATGATCCCAGCCTAACAAGTGCAATAAACCATGAGCAGCTAACCAGGCTAGTTCAGTTGGTAAACTATGTTCTTGTTGTTGAGCTTGGCGTTGTGCCGTATCTACAGACACAATAATATCACCTAGATATAATGGCACAGAGGTTAGCATTTCTTCGCTTTGAGGAAAATCCACCTCCAAAGCAGCAAAGGCTAAAACATCGGTAGGCTTATTTTGTTGACGATACTGAGAATTGAGTTCTTGAATTTGCGAGTCATCTGTCAAACGCAACCCAATTTCATAACTTGGCGCTGGCGGAATCTGAGGGTGAAGTATTTCCAACCAGTTATTAAACCAATTTTCCCAAGTTTCAGGAGTAATTCGGGCATGGGTGTCCCCAATTTTTACAGATGTTGTCGGGGACAACTCGTAAAAATACTCCTCCACATATAGTTCAACTCTCAGGGGCACACAGTCTCCTAGTCTGAGGTTTACGATTTGTCGTTAGTGAGTTAGGTAAGCAAGACCAACAAGGAGAGCTAAAAGCCCTACAGCAGTCAACGCAAAATGCTTCAGGGAAGTTGCACCCTTCCGCACCATGTTTCGCATGGCGAGTTTTACGTAGCTAGGTTGAGGTTCTGATGAAGGAGAGTTGCTCATAGTTATTTGTCTACAGACTCTTTTATAACTGTAACAGTTGGTCTGGGATAGAATGGCGATCGCCTGTATCTTGCTGAGAAATTTATCAATGAAGGCAGAAGGCAGGAGGCAGAAGGCTTTTATTGTTTTACCTCAGTTGAGGATTCAGCGCCAGAATCAAAATTCCCTTCTGCCAACTGAGCCTCCTGCCCTCTGCCTTTCCTGATAACAAGTAGTAAGTAATCTTAAAAACAATTTACTTACTACTTGTAAATAACCCTCAATTATCAAGGAGTGTTTTCTACTAGTTTATTTTCTTGGCGCAGATAAGCTTGGATGAATGTATCAAGTTCACCATTCATAATATCGCCAATCGCTGTTGTTTCCGTGTTTGTACGCAAGTCTTTCACCATTTGGTAAGGGTGAAATACATAGTTACGGATTTGATTTCCCCAGGAGGCTTCCACCATATCGCCACGAATTTCGGCAATTTCTTGGGCACGTTGCTCTTTGGCTATGACCAACAGCTTTGCTTTAAGGCGATTTAGGGCTTTTTCTTTATTTTGCAGTTGCGATCGCTCTTCTGTACAGCGCACAGCAAGACCCGTGGGAAGGTGAACAATCCGCACCGCAGTTTCTACTTTGTTGACGTTTTGTCCACCTTTACCACCAGACCGAGTTGTGGTGATTTCCAAATCTTTGTCTGGAATATCCAATTGCACAGAGTTATCAATCTGCGGCATTACTTCCACCCCGGCAAAACTGGTTTGTCGCTTACCGTTGGCATTAAAAGGTGAAATCCGCACTAAGCGATGTGTACCCATTTCCGATCGCAAGTAACCATAAGCATAGCGACCAGTAATTTCTAGGGTTGCCGATTTAATTCCGGCTTCATCACCTTCCGACTCTTCAGCCAAAGTTACCTTATAGCCGTGAGCTTCGCCCCAACGGGTGTACATCCGCATCAGCATAAATGCCCAGTCTTGAGCATCTGTGCCACCAGCGCCAGCACTAATGGTCAGTACAGCACCTTCAGCATCATAAGGCCCGGAAAGTAACTGTTGTAACTCCCACTGGTCAAGGTCACGATTCAGTTTAGTGATGGTAGATTCCGCTTCTTGGAGTAGTGCCTCATCGGTTTCTAACTCCAATAACTCAACAACTGCCTTAGTATCTTCTAAATTGGCGTGCCACTGATCGTATTGCTGGAGGTGGGCTTTCAGGTCGTTGAGTTCTTGTAGGGTTTGTTGGGCTTGGGTTTGGTCATTCCAAAATTCTGGTTGAGCAGATATTTTTTCGAGGTCTTGAATTTTGGCTGTCAGTGCAGGTACGTCAAAGATAGTCCTGGGTTTTACCCAGGCGGCCAGACAACGTTTCGATTTCGCGTTTGAGTTCTAAGACTTCCATAGTGCTTGCTGAATGATTGATAGAGCGCTTTGGATTGTTAAATTGCTCTTTATTCTATTGTATTTATTAATTTTAGCTGTAGTTGGGCAAATTCTCCCTGCACTACTTCTAATCAACAAAAATTTATAAGAAGAATTCAGAACTCAGGAGCAAAGCCAGAGACGTTTTCGTTAGCTTTGGTCAGAATGAGCGGATGAATTCTGTACGAGTGGGTGACGAATATTGGTAAAAAGCAAGTGTTTAGTGGGTGAAAAAAATTAAAATATTCTCGCCTTAAAACTCTATCCCTTTATGGGTAGAGTATTCACCAATTCTGAATTCTGAATTCTGAATTCTGACTCCTGTTTTATAAGTCATTTCCAAAATCTGTGATTAATATAATCAGAAAAACAAATAGTCTGATTGCGAACCCCAGTCAAAACAGTAGTTATTGTTACACCCAATCATAAAAAACGCGGATAACATTAGAAAAATCTCACCCAATCAAGAAGGTGAGCGAAAACTGTTTATCTTTGTGTCCTACTAACAGCTGTCCTCTAGGCATGAATTGTTAAGTAATTATCCTAATAATGGATAGAAATTAATTACACCTTGTCTAAAGTATTAGGCAAAAAATTACTCCACAAGGGTGAGGTGTAACTTGACAAAATTCTGTCATTATGCGTTAGTTATTAGCTAAAAGCAAAGGAGTTTGCAATGCATCGACAAATGTGCTGGTTATCTAAGTCTGGTGGCGATGGAGAGAAAATTTTGTATTTGCAGACAGAACCCAATCAGCCTTGGCGTCCCTACACCACTTTTGGACATTTTGCAGTCCCAGATTATCAAATACCAGGTGGTTCTAAAGGTTGGGCAACTTATCAAAAACTTCTGAAAGCAGGTTGGACATTAGTACCTAGCGCAAGGGCAAACGAGTTTGGCAACAGCAGCTACGCAGAGTCAACAATTCAAAATCAATAGTTATTTGTCATTTGTCATTTGTCATTGGTCATTTGTTATTTGTCATTGGTCATTTATCATTAGTTATTCTGCGCGTCGTTGCGTCTCCCCAATTTCTCACTCGCTCACAAACCTCTTGGGGAACCTTCACCGCGAGGATCGGCGGCCCCTTCTAGAGTTCCATCGGGTGTAACCGCGATCGCGTTACCATTACCCCAGGGAGCAGTTTCCTTTATTTTGTGTCCCCGACGGCGTAAGTCTTGCACAGTTAAAGCATCTAAGCCCCAGGATTCGACGCGCAACTCATCTGGTAGCCATTGATGATGTATGCGTGGAACAGAAACAGCCGCACCAACATCCATGTTGTATTCCAGCACATTTAAAATCACTTGCAAAACCTGGGTGATGATGGTGCTACCACCAGGCGCACCCACTGCCATCCGAAAATGACCATTTTCTGTGACAATTGTGGGAGTCATGCTGGATAGAGGAGTTTTGCGGGGTGCAATGCTATTGGCATCGTTACCAACCAAACCAAAGGCATTAGGTACTCCTGGCGCAGCAGCAAAATCATCCATCTCATTGTTGAGGACAATTCCAGTTCTTGGTGTCACTATACCAGCACCAAAACTGAGATTAATCGTGAAAGTCAAACTCACGGCGTTGCGTTCTTCATCCACAACACTAAGATGGCTGGTTTCAGGAGATTCATACCGAGGACAAGGGGATGGGGAAAAACGCAGACATTTGGAATTCAAATCTACTGGCTTGATCTCGATCGAGGGTCTAGCCACTTGCATATTAATTTCTTGACGGCGTTTTTTGGCGTAAGCTGGACTAAGCAGTTCTTGTACAGGGACTTTGACAAAATCAGGATCGCCTAAATATTGTGAGCGATCGCTGTAAGCAATCTTCATTGCCTCTACCATTAAATGTATAGCGTCGGGATGATGCCATCTCAAAGATTTAAAATCGGTATCACCAATAATATTTAAAATCTGCAATAGGTGAACGCCTCCCGATGAAGGTGGTGGCATTGAGCAAATTTTAGCTTGGCGAAAATTTCCACAAACGGGAGTGCGCCAGATTGGTTTGTAGGCTTTGAGGTCTTCTAAAGTAATTAAACCACCATTTTTTACCATATCAGAAGCGATCGCACGAGCAATACTTCCGGTGTAAAAACTTTGGGGATTTTGGGCAATTGTAGCTAAAGTACGTGCTAAATCACGCTGCACTAGCTTGTCCCCTGGTTTGTAAAATTCACCCTTGCGAGTGAATATTTCCCGCAGGGCTGGATTGTTAAGAAGTGCTGGCTGGCTAGATTGGTTTGTTTGCAGATAACGCCAAGTTGCTACATCGCCCAGAATGAAGCCATCTTTAGCGAGTGCGATCGCAGGTTTCATCACCTCTTGCCAAGAAAGCTTACCATAGCGACGATGCACTTCATAAAGTCCCGACACCGTTCCTGGTGTCGCCACTGCTAAATAACCTTTAATACTTGCATTGGGACGCACCTTTCCTTCTGCGTCAAGATACATATTTTTTGTAGCTTTCAGGGGTGCGCGTTCACGGAAATCTAATGCTTTGATGTCGCCAGTTTTCTCAGAGTGCATCAGCAAAAATCCGCCGCCACCGATTCCGGCTGAAAAAGGCTCAACTACAGAAATTGCAAAGGTTGTGGCTACAGCTGCATCCACTGCATTACCACCTTTGCGTAACATCGAAATTCCCGCTTCACTCGCTAGGGGATGGGCTGAAACCACCATTCCCTTTTTGCTGCGTAGGGGTAAAGTTAAAGCAGCCGAGGCGACTTGGCTGTAAACAAAGAGGGTGAAAGAAAAGACTGCGATGGCTACGTGCGTCGCAGGCATCGCAACTGGCTTGGCTTGAGTAACAGTAAGCATTTTTATACCATTTCTCATAAAAACTTATACATATATAGCATCTGAGTGTACTTAATTTATCAGATTTTGATTACCATTGTTTGCGTAGCTTGCTGCCGTAGGCATGGCTCTCCCCTTTGCAAAAGAGGCAGTGGGCAGTGGGCAGGGGGGAATGGTTAGAGCCTATTTATAGTTCAGATAAGACCAAAACACTTGTAGAGACGGCGATTTATCGCGTCTCGAAAACCCACAATTTTGTACACTTAGCCCTTAACTGAATCGTATTGATTTATAAAGTAAATATTAAGTAGGTGTGTTACGGCTGTGTAGGAATTTGAGGGTTTGAGAAAGTCTAATTTAGCCGTAACGCACCATATTCCCAGGTGTCGTACTCTCAGCGATAATGCACGCTACAATTTAACATTTACTTTCTAAATGGTCTTTTACAAATATGAAGAGTATGCAAAGATTTTTTGAAAAGATAGACATCTAAGTAAATATTCGATATTTACTTAGATGTCAGGTTATTTTGATGTTTTCTATTTTTCAGATAGAAATTCAAGGGCGATGCCGACGGCGGCAAGCTAGGCTGACAACGAATGCATAACAATTCCGTGTTTTATGCCATCTCAAGTTTTCCCTATTTTTAAACTAGTAAGACTTATGCATTGACAAAGCAACTAAAATTTTGTGCAGTGCTTAAGACTTAGATAGTCCTCAATACCGGGATAAGTAATATTTGAAAGCGAATTAAAGGGGAAATATTTAATGAACAATTGGCGAGTCTATCTATCTAAAGAGTGAATATTGTATGCCGAAAGATTGAACTTTTGGCAAATTATTTGTGCCATCAAACAGCATTAACTCGATTATTGACAACTGAATTTACTCCAAAAATCCATTCAATCAGGAAAAACTTATGGCAATTATCATTGGAACCAGAGGTAACGACACCCTACAGGGCGCTTTTAATTACGACGGTTACAACGACACCCTAACTGGTGGCGGTGGCAACGATATATTTTTTTTTGACAGCGGCTCAAACTACATTAATAAGATCACCGATTTCGGTGGAGTAGGTAAAGGAACAAACCCAACAGCAGCAGTCATTGCCGAAGTGGATACCTTAAGTTTCCAGGGCTATAGTGGCTTTACTGCCCAAAACTTGCTCCTCGCCCAGAATGGCACAAGTTTGGAAATCGGCTTTCAAGGGTTTGGTAGTAGTTTCTTTGCTAGTTACAAATTCATCCTGGAAAACTTTGCCCTGGAAAACCTGGAAAACCTCACCAAATCTACTGGAGCCACTGTAGATTTGGGTAATATTCTGTTTTATGGGCAAACTACCATCACCGACAGCTTTGATGTCTTCGATGCTAACTCCACTCAAAGCACTGTCTTTAAAAAAAACACAGTCACCTTCCTAAACGACCTATCCAACAATGTTAGTGGCTTTGACAATTCAAATGATGTCATCAATGGTCAAGGGGGTGATGACATTCTTGAAGGCTTAAGTGGCAATGACATTTTGAGGGGTGGCGCGGGCAATAATACCCTCAACGGTGGTGTTGGTGACGATACTTTGTATGCTGACTCCCCCTCAAGCAATAATCTGTTTAATGGTGGCGATGGCAATGATTTTCTCTCCACCTCTGGCGGAAACTACTACAACGCCTACTCACCAAGCTACGACGATCGCTCTTTAGGCAACAATACCCTCAATGGTGGTGCTGGTGATGATACTTTAGATGCTAGCGGTTCATTAGGCGATAACCTCTTAGATGGGGGCGATGGCAATGATTCTCTCTCTATCTCTGGGATTGTAAGGGGTGAGCAGTACACAGACTCTGACTCTGGCTCAGATGGCGATAACACCCTCAACGGTGGTAATGGTGATGATATCTTGAGTGCTAGTGGATCATCAGGCGATAACCTGCTTTTTGGAGGCGATGGCAATGATTTTCTAGACATCTCTGGCTTTATTTACCAAAGATATGACTCCTACTTCAACTCTCGCTCGTCTGGCAATAACCTCCTCTCTGGGGGCGATGGCAATGATACTCTAATAGCCTCTGGTGCCACTGGTAATAACACCCTTAATGGTGGTAATGGCGATGATAGCCTCACAGGCGGTAATGGCAATGATAGCCTTACAGGCGGCGGTGGTAAGGATAAATTTGTTTACGACGGCTTATACGACAACGAGTACTACAGCGACACCATTAATAATGGCACTACTACGATCGCCGATTTTGATGGAGTAGGTAAAGGAACAAACCCCACAGCAGCAGTCATAGCCGAAGTGGACACTCTGATATTCCAAGACGATAGTAACTTCACTGCCGACAATTTACTTCTCACCCAGAATGGCACAAGTTTGGAAATCAGCTTTCAAGGGTATGGTGATACCAGATTTATCCTGGAAAACTTTGCCCTGGAAAACCTGGAAAACCTCACCAAATCTACTGGAGCCACTGTAGATTTGGGCAATATTCTGTTTTATGGGCAAACTACTATCACCGATAGCTTTGATGTCTTCGATGCCAACTCCACCCAAAGCACTGTCTTTAAAAAGAACACAGTCACCTTCCTAAACGACCTATCCAACAATGTTAGTGGCTTTGACAATTCAAATGATGTCATCAATGGTCAAGGGGGTGATGACATTCTTGAAGGCTTAAGTGGCAATGACATTTTGAGGGGTGGCGATGGCAATAATATTCTCAACGGTGGCGATGGCAATGACACTCTCAATGGTGGCACTGGCAATAACACCCTCAATGGTGGCAATGGCAATGATTCCTTAAATTTTGACTCCCTATCTACGTTAGTCACTCAAACAGTAGACGGGGGAGCAGGTAACGACTCTTTGTCTTTCAGTTATAGCAGTGCTACCACGGGAATTACTTCGACTTTCAATCCTACTACTAACATTACAGTAATTTCTTCGACGGCGGACACAACAGTGTTTAGCTACAAGAATATCGAACAATTAAATATCACAGGTACAGACTATGATGATTATCTTTTGGGAAGCAATGGTAATGATACGCTTCGCCCAGGCAATGGTAACGATACAGTAGATGGCGGTGCTGGTGACGATTTATTGGATATTAGTCTTTCAACAGGAAATCACCTCCTCAATGGAGGCGATGGCAATGATTCTTTACAGGCCTTGAGTGACATTTACTACGACGAATTCGGAAATTTTGTTAGCGGTAGCATATCTGGCGATAACACTCTCAACGGTGGTGCTGGTAACGATTATTTGGATATTTACAGTTCAACAGGCAATAATCTATTAGATGGGGGCGATGGTAACGATATATTGGGTGTTTCCAGTGCAGGCAATAATGTATTATATGGGGGCAATGGTAACGATATATTGAATGTTTTCGGTTCAGGCAATAATCTATTAGATGGGGGCGATGGTGATGATTCCCTGACAGCCTCTAGTAACTCAGGTAATAACACCCTCATTGGTGGCAATGGTGACGATACCCTCAGAGGTGGCAGTGGCGATTCTATCCTCATCGGTGGCAGTGGTAATGATAGGCTATTTGGGGAAGGTGGTATTGATACCTTTGTTTTCAATAGTTTCGATGAAGGTCTTGATAGGATACGTGACTTCGTTGCCATTAATGAACTAATTCAAGTATCGGCTGCTGGTTTTGGTGGCGGTTTATCAGCAGGTGTACTTAAGACAAGTCAGTTTACACTTGGAGAATCCGCAACCACTAGCACCCAGCGATTTATTTATAACTCCACCACAGGTGCATTGTTCTTTGACCAAGATGGTAATGCAGGCGCATTTACTCAGGTACAATTTGCAGAATTATCTACTGGGTTGTCACTAACGAACAACAATTTTGTGGTTGTTTAACCATATTGCTTACATCCCCATCCCTCTACAGGATGGGGATGCAAGCAAGCCAAAAAGGAAACGTTCTCAAAGTATATGGATACCGTAATTACACCAGAAAGAATTGAGTTACCACCTGGCGCGGTGTTAAAACTTTTGGGAAACTGGCAAGACTATCAAGTATTGAGTCAGCAATTAGGCGATCGCTCCTCACCTCGCATTAAATATCGAAGAGGAGAAATTTTACTGATGGCACCGCTATCAGAACATGGAAGAGATGCGAGTTGACGTGGTTAAAGAACTTTTTGCATGGACAACAGTAGGGTGTGTCTAGTCTTAAATAGTGCATTAGAAAAACTCTTGTGGGATGGGTGTCTCACCCATTGGCGTCAAGTTAAGCCAAAAATAGCGTACTGATTGGGTGTGGTTCACCCACCAGTTCACCCGCCAGGGATTGTAAATCCCTGACTAATTGCTCAAGTCTACTGAAGTAGACTGAAAATTTTTGCGCTATGAAGTCCTCTTCAGAGGACTTTAGCTATGAGACAGGGATTTACAATCCCTGGCGGACGTGCTGGCGGACATGTTGGCGGACGTGCGGTTTCGCGTTAAGTTGACACCAGTGACAAGATGTCCACCCCACAAGAAAATTTATTGCAACATTTTAGTCTAGACGCGCTAGTAGGGTGTGTTACGACTTTCGTAACGCAAAATTTCAGATTTTCGGTGCGTTACACTAACCCTTAATTACGAATTACGAATTACGAATTACAAATTATTTGAATCCCTTTGATATCCGAAACTCGTGGACAACATCTTTAATATCACGTAATTCCCCCTCAACTAAATAGTTTAACTGTCGCATTTCATCTGCCGAAATCTTTCCAGAAAGTGAGGCGATCGCAGTTCTTAATTCAGGATACTTTTTTAATATTTCTTGTCGGACAATAGGCACTGTTTCATAAGGCGGAAAATACTTTTTATCATCTTTGAGTACAACTAAACCTAAGCGAGAAATCTGTCCGTCAGTAGAATTACCCGCCACCATATCTACCTGTTTTTGAATCAAAGCACGATATATTAAACCCAAGTCCATAATTTGGGGCGATTTGGCAAAACGTAAATCGTAAGTTTTAGCTAATCCTGGAAAACCATCTTCTCGTTCTAAAAATTCATAACCGAAACCGCCACGCCACTTTGGTGTATATTGAGTAGCTTGAGAGAGAGTTTCAATGTTGTTGCGCTTGGCATCTTCACCCCGGATAATCATTGCAAAAGTATTTTCAAAACCCAAGCTTGGCATCACTTCCAGATTGAATTGCTGGGAGTATGCTTGTTTTAATCTTTCATAAACCTCTTTGGGGTCATTAACTGCTTTTTGCTTTAAAATTCCAGTAAAAGCTGTGCCTGTATACTCAATATATGCGTCGATTTTGCCAGCAGTAATAGCACTATGACAAACAAAAGAACCACCCAAACGAGGGCGACGATCTACTTTTAAATTAGTTGTCGCCTCAATTTGTTGTGCTAACAGTTCACCTAAAATATCTTGTTCAGTAAAATCTTTAGAAGCAAGAATAATATTGCCACCGTTATTACTATTTGAACTTGGCGTACAGCTAGTAATTACCAATAACAAGGCAAAAGTTAAAAAACAAAGTGCTAAAAATCTTTTCATAAGAGACAATTTATAAATTAAATTTTAGAGGATACAAGTATTGGGTGAATAGAATTCGCTACTACACAAACATAGACGCTTTGCGGCTTCCCGCAGGGTAGTCCACCTCCGTGGACTAAGAAAAAATTATAGCCACTTTCAATCCGGTAAGGTACAGGTGTGCAAATAGACCTAACCCCCTAACCCCCTTCCCGAAGCGGGAAGGGGGAACAATTCAAAGCCTCTCTCCTTTTAGGAGAGAGGTTTGGAGAGAGGTCAAAATTGTACTTCACGCTTGTCGAGAACCGCTATAAGGGTTTTGTCTGTGTAGCTGCGACTTCTAGTCGCCAGGGCTGGGGGTTAAGTTTAGGGTTAACTTTTAATTTTTAATTTATTCTCCATCCAGCCAATTGCAAAGTCAGCCAGTAATGCAATTCCTGCCGCCGGAACTGCACCAGCTAAAATTAGCTGATCATTTACAACTGATATCCCACGAAAAATAAACACTCCTAAACCACCAGCACCAATTGCCGCTGCAATGGTTGCAATACCAATAGCAATTACTGTTGCTACTCGCACTCCTGCTAAAATTACTCCCATTGCCAAGGGAATCTCAACTTGCAATAACAATTGTCTATCTGTCATCCCCATGCCTCTCCCAGCTTCCCGAATTGCTGGATCGACGCCAGTAATACCTGTGTAAGTGTTACGAATTATCGGCAGCAAGGAATATACAGTCAAGGCAACAATTGCTGGTACTGCACCAATTCCGCCAATTATCGGAACAGGAATGAGTAAGCCAAACAGTGCCAAACTAGGAATAGTCTGGAGAATATTCGCTATGCCAAGAATTGGTTGGCGGAGATAAGTTTTACGTGTAATTAAAATACCTAATGGAATGCCTACAAGTATGGCAATTCCAATGGCAATGCCTACTAAAAATAGGTGTTCTAGAGTATGCTGAAGAATTTCTGGGGCATACTTAACGAGGAAGAAATTTTTCATAGAGTATCTTGCAGGGAACGCAGACATTGAAGAAAGGCGAGACTTTCTGGGTGTTGCGATCGCATAAATTCATCTGTTGTCCCCAATACTACCAATTCTCCGCCATACATTAAACCAATTCTCGATGCCAAAACCAAGGCTTCTTGAATATCGTGGGTGACGAAAACAACTGTCTTGCCTAACTCTTGCTGCAAATGCCGAAACTCTTGTTGCAGTTCTAGACGCGTAATCGGATCAAGTGCGCCAAAGGGTTCATCCATCAACAACACTGGCGGATCTGCTGCTAAAGCCCTGGCTACCCCGACTCTTTGCCTTTGTCCTCCCGATAGTTCGTGCGGGTAACGTCCGGCGAATTGTGCTGGTTCTAAGCCTACTAATTGCAGCAACTCATAAACCCGCGTTTTAATTTGTTTAGATTGCCAACCTTCTAAAGAAGGAACTAAACCCACATTGCGTTCAACTGTAAAATGGGGAAATAAACCAATTTCTTGAATGACGTAACCAATTTTTCGCCGCAGTTTAATTTCATCCCATTCAGTTGTGGGAATGCCATCAAATAAAACTTCGCCTTGTGTAGGTGTAAATAGGCGATTAATTAATTTCATTGTGGTGGTTTTGCCGCTACCACTGCGCCCAAGTAACACCAGTGCTTCCCCTTGGCGGATGGTGAAATTGAGATTTGACACCAAGGGGCGATGATTGCGGCTAAAGGTAACATCGCGGAATTCAACGGCGGTTTGGTTATTTTGCTGCATGGGTGGCTTTTGGTGGACGCTAGCTGTATGTATTATGTGCTGATTTTGCTAGCGTGCTAACCAATACTGTTTGGTTAAAGTGAGAGACGCGATGAATTGCTAAGGCAAAAGACGCGATGAATCGCTAAGGCAAGAGACGCGATGAATCGCCGTCTCTACAATAATCAGTTTGTTGTAGAGACGGCGATTTATCGCGTCTTTGTATTTCTACCGCAGGGATTCAAGGACAAGAGCATTGCAGAAGTTACACCAGCTATGTCATATATGGAGATTGTTGTTTAATTGTTTTATGTATATTCAAGTCTACGGAATTCCCAATTGCAGCACTTGCAAAAAAGCTTTAACGTGGCTCCAACACAACAACATTGACTATGAGTTTATCAACACCAAAGATATACCGCCAACCCATGAGATGATTCAAAACTGGGTAAAGTCTTTGGGTTTTGCTCCCATGCGAAATACTTCTGGTCAATCCTACCGCGCTTTAGGAGATCAAAAAAAGATTTGGACTGATGAACAGTGGATTGACGCATTCACTCACGATGCAATGCTTCTCAAACGTCCACTTTTTGTCAAAGATGGAACAGCTGTGCTAGTCGGCTTTAGAGATGAGGCAGTAGTTCAAGAAAAATTAGGACTTTAGTCAGGGAGCAACGCTCTAACAGTGAGATCGGGGTTAAATTATCAATTACATTGCTGCATCAAGCCGAAGGACAGAAGGTAAGATTAAAAAGGGTTTTAGCCTAGTTAATTTTCTTGATATAGTTCAGGTTTTCCTATTTCCAGTCATTTTACTTATCTCAAACAAGTCTGGCTAAATTAGGATTTACGCGTAAAGATTCTCTGGAACAATTGGGTGCAAAATTTGCTATTAACGCTGCCAATCATACATTAATCGTCCATGACGATCACGTACAAGTTCCCATTCTCCATGACGATATCGTTGTCCTTTATAACCTATGGAACGATAGCGTCGTCTATAATGATGTCGTCGATTCCGCTGGCGTTGATAATAATATCTTCCAGTCCGTTGCCGTCTATGATAACGTCGTCGATTTCGTCGGCGAGCTAACAAAATTTCTTCACTTTGCTCTACAACTAAATTTGTCTGTGCGTCAATACTCTGTTCATTGAGAACATGATTTAGAGTATTATCCTTAGCTTCAGCCAAAGCAGGCGGATAAATGAAGGCTAATAACAGGAACGCAATTGAGGATAGCTTTTTGAAACGATTCACGTCTTTGCTTTTCCTAAACTATTGGTAATCTATTTATTTAATACTTAAGTTGAGTAATTATATCGTTCGTAATTTACAAATTTGATTAGTGCAAATGTAATAGAAGTACTTGTATTAAATGTGAAAAAGTTCAAGGTTAGAAACTTTGGCAGGAGCAGTAATTAATCAAACTAATACCAATTTAATGTGAAGTTACACATATCTTGATCCCCCTAAATCCCCCTTAAAAAGGGGGACTTTGATGGATGTTTTTCCGGTTCCCCCCTTATTAAGGGGGGCTAGGGGGGATCGAATTCTATGCAGCTTCATAAAAAATTGGTATAACTCATTTCTATCAAGTGAAATCCAGATTAATTAGTAGTGTCTTATACCTGCTGCTTTTTTTGTCAAGTAATTTACTCATGTTGCTGACTCTTTGCTGGTCAAGCATTTTGTAGCTTTGTAGCAGGTAGACTATCGTAATTATTCGGTTTCACACCGCACGGTGTTGCAGTATTTAGGAGCGGTAGCAGAAATTATCCACACACTGACTTTTCCTGTTATCTATCTCCCAATACGCTTTAGTTAAGGGTTATTGGTGTAGATGATTGGTTTTTAAGACGCGATAAATAGCGTCTCTACATGAGGATTTCTTTCTAACTCACTCAGCACACTATCATCAGCAACCATGTCTTTGGGATAACGATTTGTAAGCCAAGGCATCTGCTCAAAGTCTCGTATGTCGCTAATGGATGGGGTAGTACTTGGGATTGCCTTGCGGTTACTTTTAAATTTTGTAATGCCAACTAAAAAATTATTCGTTTTTTGCGTAAAGCACAAAGCTTGAGGTGAATAGTATTATATAAAGGTATTTAATATGAATAAACTGGGGACAACAGTAAAAGTCCCCTATATATCTCAAAAACTGCTCTGGCTTTCGTCTAGAGCAGTTTTATATTGCACGGTAGAAGCTAGATTTTGAACTGCACCAAATAGTGAATCATCTAATATTATATCTGGCAGCGTTTACGTGAAGTACACCTGTAGGGGCACAGCATATTCTCTACAACTATGCAGTTTTACTATTCTCATCTGAGGCTTGTTCTGTAACATTTTTCAAGCGGCTTGACCTGATTTTGCGGATGCGATCGCTATTGCGAACACCACCGGCCATCTCATATTCACGGCTGTCTTTGCCATACTTGATTGCAACCACCATTAGCATTTTCTCAGAAAGCTGACTCAAGTTTTTTTCCATCTCTTCAATTTCAGTTCTAGAAGAGTCAACCACAGACAGAGCAGTATTATAAACATCAAGTTTGTTGCGTAACTGCTCAATTGACTCAATCAGTTTTTCCAAATTATAATTTTCGTCAAATTTGATGCTTGGAACAATCGATTTCAGTCCAGCCGATCTTAATTGAGCTTTTTCTAGAATGCGGGATGTGCGTTTTTGACGAGACATGAAATTACTCCTTTAAGATGCTGTTAGAGCTAGCTTGGCTTAATTAAACTGCATTTCGGTTCAGCAGAACTCGCAGTTTTTGCTTATAAAATTTTCAGGTTATATCAGTAATTTTTCGGTATTTAATTAATATATAAAGGTAAAAAATAAACCACTCCCGGCACGAAGAAGACCACTCCCAACACGAAGAACACCACTCCCAGCACAAAGAACACCACTCCCGTCACGAGGAAGACCACTCCCGTCACGAGGAAGACCACTCCCGGCACGAGGAAGACCACTCCCGTCACGAGGAAGACCACTCCCGGCACGAGGAAGACCACTCCCGGCACGAGGAAGACCACTCCCGGCACGAGGAAGACCACTCCCGGCACGAGGAAGACCACTCCCGGCACGAGGAACATCGCTTCAGTTTGTTGTACGTACATGCAAAGCAAAGCGTCTAATGGATGCCTCAAAAATTTGCTTAACTGTCTTAACTGTCCTTGCGTCTTTAATGGCGAGTCCTAGATAATACAAGCACGGTTTTCAAAAAAGCTGTAAATCCTGAGTTAATCGATATATATATCTAAAAAAGGCAGAAAAATGGATCTTGATAATCTAGCTCAAATTTCTAAACGAGATTTAGAAATCATTCAACTACATCAGTTTCAACAACCTATCTACTGTTGTAATGTCACTGCAATTGCCTATGCCTTTACCGCATTGGGATATCTGACAACTGTTGATGAGATTTTTTATGCTACCCAACTGCCGATCGCATCGGTTTTAGATGATGGCATGACGTTAGCAGAAACCTACGATACCTGTCGAACTTACCTTGAAAAAAAAGAAATACCTTTGTCCATTCGGATAGAGCATTTTGATAAACCGAGTATGACACTCGAAGCATTTACCCGTGAAGTTGAAGCCGCCGTTTGTGACGAAACTGATGTCCACATTCTTAACTTCAATACCCGTATTGCCCATGAAAATCCAAGTTTAGAAGGTGGTCACTTCTCCTTATTGGCAGACTATGACCCGAAAACTCAAGAAATAACCATTGCAGATACAAATCCTAAACGGTATACCCGGTTTTGGAAATGCCCAATTCAACGTATATATGCCGCTTGCGTAGATAAAGATTCCTCATCAAATCGCTCTCGTGGCATGATCGTGCTTCGCAGGCTGGAAAAAGCCAATCTAAAAGATAACGGAGTGGTTCACCCATCAGAAATTGCCTTGAACGCTCTCCATTCTGAATAATTAGTTAGTATCACAGCAAACCATTTTTAAAACTTCTGAAAGATAACTAACAAATGTTGATGATGAATATAGCGGTTCTCGAATGGAAGTAATACAGTTTAACCTCTCTCCTAAAAGGCTACGGTGTACATACAAGTTATCAAATTACCCCACCCTAACCCTCCCCTTTACAAGGGGAGGGAACTAGATTTCTTTTTCCCCCCTTTCCAAGGGGGGATTAAGGGGGGTAATTTGACTTGTGTGTACACGTCCTTTTAGGAGAGAGGCTTCAACTCATAACCGCTATATGGCTGCGTAGGCGATGCCTACGGCGGTAAACTACGCAGTTTTTGAGAGATAGATAGTTAGTAGCGTGTTGTAAAAGTGCGATCGCAGTTTAGACAAATCTAATTGCTGCGCTGACCCCACAAGCGTGAAATACAACCTAAAGACTTTGGGCTTGGCAAAAATATAACTGTTAAAATCAGCATAATGGTGTCAAAATGCGAATAAAACACACCCAAAAGGAGAAAAATGCCAGCTATTGTTAAACTACAACTCTCTTTAGAAACTTTAGCAGAAGCAATATTTTCCCTTGATTTAACAGAAAAACGTCAACTTCAAGAACTAATTGAGCAACAAATTTTTGAAGCCGAAGAAGCTTTATACGAAGACGATGCAGATACACTGGCAGAAATTGAAGCAGTTCGCGCTGAGTTTAAAGATGGTGAGTCAGTGACTATAAATGAAAAAAACTAATGATGCACTGAAAATCATTAAAAGAATGATGAAAGAAGATCCAGAATTACAAGAGATGGTTAGAGAATCATCAATAAATGCTCAAGTATCTCAAATCATCTACGATGCACGTAAAGAAGCGGGACTAACGCAGCAACAACTAGCTGATTTAGTCGGTACTACCCAGTCAGTTATTGCTCGATTGGAAGATGCTGACTATGAGGGACATTCTTTGTCTATATTGGCTCGGATTGCAGCAGCTTTAAATCAAAAAGTGGAAATTAAAATGTCACCTAAAGAAGTTGCTTAAAACCCATCATGGCGATCGCTCATTGACAGTCTAGACAATTTCTCTGATGATTTTATGACTAATTGCGATCGCTAACTCATCGACACCAGAGAGAGTTTGTAAATTCAATACCTGCTTGATGGTTGAGTAGCTGTAAATGGCGATCGCACTTCGCTTAAAACTATAGATCCTGCATCCCCTTATACCAAATTGACCAAAATCAGGCTACAGATGCAAGTTAAATCTAACTCTCTTAAATTACGAATTAGGTTGCCGAGCGACTTGTACTGAGCGCAGCCGAAGTAAGCCGAGGTACGAATTATTTCCACCATCGCCCCACATCCACAATCGCATGGGCAATTTCTACTGTTGCTGCTTCCCGACCTAATGCGAAGATAACTGGAAACAATGCTTTGATATCTGACAGCAAATTAGGGCGAGTGTGAAGGGATAGTTCATGAAGTGTATCTTGCCAAAGGGGGAAAAGTTCCGCACCTGGCATTTGTGACAAACTGCCAGCTAAGGCACTCAAGGCTTTGGCACGAGAATCATCAGACCGAATCGCCCTGGCAACAGCAAGGGCTTCTGGCAATAACTCTGGTGGCAGTTTGTCAGCTAAGGCACTCAAGGCATAGGCACGATAATTATCAGACCGAATCGCCCTGGCAACAGCAAGGGCTTCTGGCAATAACTCTGGTGGCAGTTTGTCAGCTAAGGCACTCAAGGCATAGGCACGATAATTATCAGACCGAATCGCCCTGGCAGCAGCAAGGGCTTCTGGCAAGATATCTGGCAGTTTGTCAGCTAAGGCACTCAAAGCATAGGCACGAGAATATTCATCCTGAATCGCCCTGGCAGCAGCAAGGGCTTCTGGCAAGATATCTGGCAGTTTGTCAGCTAAGGCGCTCAAGAAATAAACACGAGAATATTCATCCTGAATCGCCCTGGCAGCAGCAAGGGCTTCTGGCAAGATATCTGGCAGTTTGTCAGCTAAGGCACTCAAGGCATAGGCACGATAATCCTCATGCTGAATCGCTCTGGCAGCAGCAAGGGCTTCTGGCAATAACTCTGGTGGCAGTTTGTCAGCTAAGGCACTCAAGGCTTTGGCACGAGAATCATCATCGTGAATTGCCCTGGCAGCAGCAAGGGCTTCTGGCAACAACTCTGGTGGCAGTTTGAAGGCACTCAAGGCTTTGGCACGAGAATCATCATCGTGAATCGCCCTGGCAGCAGCAAGGGCTTCTGGCAATATATTTGGCAGTTTGTCAGCTAAGGCACTTAAGGCTTTGGCACGAGAATCATCATCGTGAATTGCCCTGGCAGCAGCAAGGGCTTCTGGCAACAACTCTGGTGGCAGTTTGAAGGCACTCAAGGCTTTGGCACGAGAATCATCATCGTGAATCGCCCTGGCAGCAGCAAGGGCTTCTGGCAATAACTCTGGTGGCAGTTTGTCAGCTAAGGCACTTAAGGCTTTGGCACGAGAATCATCATCGTGAATTGCCCTGGCAGCAGCAAGGGCTTCTGGCAATATATTTGGCAGTTTGTCAGCTAAGGCACTCAAGGCTTTGGCACGAGAATCATCATCGTGAATTGCCCTGGCAGCAGCAAGGGCTTCTGGCAATATATTTGGCAGTTTGTCAGCTAAGGCACTCAAGGCTTTGGCACGATAATACTCATCCTGAATCACCCTGGCAGCAGCAAGGGCTTCTGGCAAGATATCTGGCAGTTTGTTAGCTAAGGCACTCAAGGCTTTGGCACGAGAATCATCATCGTGAATCACCCTGGCAGCAGCAAGGGCTTCTGGCAATATATTTGGCAGTTTGTCAGCTAAGGCACTCAAGGCTTTGGCACGATAATACTCATCCTGAATCACCCTGGCAGCAGCAAGGGCTTCTGGCAAGATATCTGGCAGTTTGTCAGCTAAGACACTCAAGGCTTTGGCACGAGAATCATCATCGTGAATCACCCTGGCAGTAGCAAGGGCTTCTGGCAAGATATCTGGCAGTTTGTCAGCTAAGACACTCAAGGCTTTGGCACGAGAATCATCATCGTGAATCGCCCTGACAGCAGCAAGGACTTGTGGCAATATAAGCTGTTACGCAGCTAGATTGTATAATATTAGATTAAGTAATTAATTTAGTATCAGCCATCTATGCCAGCAAAAAATCATCTTTCCCAAGAGCAGAAGGAAAGGCTACTAAAAACGCTAAAAGAGCATGAAAATCCCTACGTAAGAGAAAAGATTCTGATTTTATTATTAATGAATGATGGAAAAACTTATCAAGAGATTAGTAAGTTTTTAGATATTGCATATCCAACAGTAGCATATTGGGCAGTTCACGGCGATCCAGATAACCTAGAAAGTTTTTTAGATGGAAGAAGAGAAGGGAACTTCCGCAAAGTTACCAAAGAATATGAGGATTTATTATTAGAAATAATTGAAAAAGAGCCACTAGAGTATGGGTATGAATTTGGTCGTTGGACAGCAGCAAGACTAGCTACATACCTCGAAAAGATAACAGGAATTAAGTTAAGTGGTTCACAAGTTGGGAGAATATTAGAGCGAAAAAAGTACGTTTACCTTTGGGCAAAAATACAGCCTAGAGGACAAACAGAATCCTGAAATGCGTAAGGCATTTAAAGAAAAATTGTCAGAATACTTAAGAATAACAAAGGAAGCCCCAGAGCGTTTACAGGTATGGTTTTGGGATGAGAGTGGATTTAGTTTAAGAGTGATAAGAAGAAAAAAACTGGGGTAAGAAAGGTACAAGGAAACAAATCACAGGTCAAAGAAGAAGAGGAAGAGTAAATATTATGGGAGGGTTACGTTATCACGACAAGAAGAGAATGAATTTTGTGATTAAAAAAGGAAATGCCGATGTATTTTATGAGCAGCTTCAATCTTTGAATAATTTTCTATTGCAAGAATGGATAGAGCAAGGAAATAGAATTGAGACTTTCAATAAATGTTCTGCGAAAATAGTGATTATCTTAGATAATGCCAGCTTCCATAAAAGAAAAGATATTTTAGTTCGTATCAAGGCAGAAATGCCAAATATTATCCTGGAATTTCTACCACCTTATAGTCCAGATTATAATTTGATTGAATTGGTTTGGCATTCAGCAAAAGAATATATAGCTCATAGATTGTTCGAGTCAGTATCACAGCTAGAAGAGTTGTTAAATAAATTGTTAAATGAAGGAGGTCTTATTATTAAATGGGAACGCAAAATTAAAAATAAAGGTAATGCTGTTTATTAAATTTAGCTGCGTAACAGCTTATCTGGCAGTTCGTCAGCTAAGGCACTCAAGAAACAAGCATAATAATACTCAGACTGAATCGCCTTGGCAGCAGCAAGGACTTGTGGCAATATATCTGGCAGTTTGTCAGCTAAGGTACTCAAGAAATAAGCACAATAATACTCAGACTGAATAGCCTTGGCAGCAGCAAGGGCTTCTGGCAATAACTCTGGTGGCAGTTTTTCAGCTAAAGCACTCAAGGCATTGGCACGAGAAGACTCATCCTGAATTTCCGTGGCAGCAGCTAGGACTTTTTGCAGTGCTAATTCTTGAAGATTTGGTGGCAAATAATTGACTAGTTTTGTCAGCGAGTTAATTTTCTCTTGTGGTTCTGGTTTTTGCAGGGCATAAGCTAGTCCTTGTTCGGGAGTCCACATCTTGTTTTTGACCAACGCTACCAGCAGATTTGCTGGTAGATTAGCTGCCAAACTATTCATTGATGCAGTAATCAAAGCATAACGACACTGCAAGCTTAGTGTTGATTCAGTCCAATTTACTTCTGCTAGTTCCCAGGCACGAGAAATATCTGTGATGTAACCGCCAGTTTGTGCCAATCGTTCTCGCACTTCATACCAGCCATTGCTTCCAGTTGCAGACTCTTCCCGCAATAAGGAGTGAATCTCTTCTACCTGTCCAGCCTTTTCCAAATGCCAAACTAAATACTGATGAATGTAACCATCATCGAGTAAAGTATGCCATAAACCATTCTGGGTTTTCTGCTGATACTTCTTTAAAAAAGCAGCGTGAACATCAGCAAGGCTTAAACCCAACCCAGTTAAATCTCCTGGGCGCTTTGGCTCAGAGGGAGCAGTTAACAAATTACAAGCTAAATCGTGGAATAAGTCATGTAAGCGATAGGTAGGCATACCATCAGCAAGCGGTACTCCTGTTAATAGCAATGCTTTATTCCGTAAATATTGCAACATTTTGGCAGCATCACGCTTATCCATCTGCCACAGCGTTGCCGCCATCATCTTATTAATGTTGACATCCTCCGGCAATACCCCTAACCAAGAGAAATGCTGCTGCTTTTCTGGTGGCATTCTCTTGACACTCAAATTTAATGATGCGGTTAAACTCAGGCGTTTTAAACTAGCCTCATCAGTAATTTCTTCGGCTTCCGGTCGGTCAAAACTTGTTAATCTGGCTACTTCTTGCTGAATATCCGCTAACAGTTCATTCCAAGTCGTACCACAGGCAACTTCGGCGGCTGCAAGTTCCAATGCTAGGGGAAGATAACCAACACCTTTGGCTAAATTTTCTGCTGAGTGACGTTCTATGCCTGTAATCTCGCGTCTTAATTTCTTGGTCAGCAATTCCATTGCCTGGTCTGGTTTCATTATATCCAGACTGTAGGTGTTGGCTGCTAAGGCATCGGCAATGTGACCTTCACGAGTAGTTACTAAAACTTGACAACGCGCCCCACCAAAATTAAAAGCTTGTGCATCTTCGGTATTCCAAGCATCATCCACCACCAGCAACACAGCTTTGTCATAAAGCAGAGTCCGCAAATGCGAGGAAGTTGCTTCAACACTTGTAGGTTTAAAGCTATAGTCTCCTAATGCTTGCACCCAGCCACTAAGTAAAGCAAGCACATTGGGTTGTTGACCTAATGTTGCCCAAAGAATGCCATCACAAAAACGAGATTGTATTTCTGCATTATGGGCTAAAGCCGCCGCTAAAGTAGATTTGCCCACCGAACCCAAACCGTGAATCGCAGTAATTACTAAAGTGCGACTATCAGACAATGAACCATTTAAAAGACGAGTTTTTAAATCATCGCTGTACTCTGGGCGTTCTACAAAGTATGTGGGTAAAGGTGGCGCTTGAAATATACTTGTGTTACCTAACCCCCTAACCCCCTTCCCTACAAGGGAATGGGGAAAATTCCAAGCCTCTCTCCCTGTGGGGGAGAGGTTTGGAGAGGGGTTATTTAATTTCGATTTCTCTGGTCTACTACTTTCCCAAGCCTCATCAAACCGTTTTAAGTTCCTTTCCCTATCTCTTGACCATAGCTTGAGTGTAAAGTGCCATTCGTCAACACCCTTGGTTTGCAGACGGTTATCTTCCAGAATCTTCAAAAAATCCTTCAGCAAATTCAGCGCTTCTCGAATTTGCGCTTTAGTTAACTTGCCAGAATATTTATCTTTTTGGGTCAGCAACTCCAATGTGACTAACGTAGTCTGCACAGTCAGCTTGGGGTTAGCGCTGTCTGCTTCTTTCCAGTCGTACTCAATTTTAAAGTTATCGTCCTCAAATTCTGCATCGGCAAAACAAAGCAACGCCTCCAGCAGACGCTTGACTCGCTTTTGAATTTGAGGCCCATAGGTAATTCGTGGCATTACATCCAAAAAATTGAGTAAGAAGTTTGGGGCTACCCCAGATTGAAACTACTACCCCAAACTCATGTAATCCAGATTCTAAGGCATTTTCAGCGACATTGGGGTATTTGCTTAGGGACACAACCCCAAAGAGAACCTATATCTATCAACTCTTTGGGGTAGAAACAAATGTCAAAAGATGTTCTCGGTAAAATTATTGCTTTGTTGCTGGCAATGCAACTATTCTTGATTGGCTTCCAAGCTAAAAGCCAGATTGACCAAGGTAACTCATCCATTGAGGCGTTGATTTGGATGACTCAACAATATATTTCAGTGCTGGTTAAAATTCGTAGCTTGCAGGATAAAAAAGAGGAAACCGATTCTCAAAAGTAAAAGATGAAGTGCTAGGTGTGTTAACGGAACGCTGTAACGCACCTACGCTGAATAAAAAGACCTCTCCCTGGTTTTACTACGCAAAACCGTCCCTCTCCGACTCGGAGAGGGACAGACTTGAACTTTAGTTCAAGGCAGGGAGAGGTTCGTCTAATTCACGTCACGACGTTAAAAAATTAAGACTCCATCTCAGCCAATTCTAACCAGCGTTCAGTCGCCACATCGATCGCGTGCTTGAGCTTTTCCACATGATCGTACAATTTCTGCACCTGGCTATAATTCCCCGGTGAGACATTCGCCAGTGTTTTCTCGGTTTCTTCTTTCTCAGCCTCTAACTCGGCAATTTTACCTTCCAACTGCTCAAATTCTTTTTTCTCCCAATTGGATAATCTCCGCCGCTTGGTATTCTCTACATCCTTGGGTGCAGCCGCACCATTTTGAACTTCAGTATTTTTCGGCTTTTCCTTAGTGTTCGCAGCTTGCTGCTGTGCCTCTTCAGCCTTCTTATAATCCAGATAAATCGAGTAATTACCTGGATATTGCCGCAGATTACCACCTTCCTCAAAGGAAAATACTGTGTCGATGGTGCGATCGAGAAAGTAGCGATCGTGAGAAACTACAATTACACACCCGGCAAAATCTTCTAAATAATCTTCTAATACTGCCAAGGTCTGCACATCTAAATCGTTTGTCGGTTCATCTAAAATTAAGACATTGGGCGCACCCATCAAAACCCGCAACAGAAATAAACGGCGTTTTTCCCCACCCGAAAGTTTACTAATTGGGGCATACTGCTGATTACCAGGAAACAAAAACCGTTCCAACATTTGCGAAGCGGTAATTTGAGTGCCATCGGTAATTTTGACAAATTCTCCTTCTTCTTTGATGTAGTCAATCACGCGCTGACTTTCATTCAATGCTGTGAGCAATTCTTCAGAATGCTGGTCAAAATAACCGATGTGAACTGTAGTCCCAATTTCTGCAATGCCGGAATCTGGCTTAACCCGTCCAGTAATGATATCCATTAAAGTCGATTTACCAGCACCGTTAGCGCCAATAATGCCGATGCGGTCTTCTGGACTAAATTCGTAGGTAAAATTATTAATCAGAGTGCGTCCATTGTATGCCTTAGAAACGTTATCTAATTCAATAACTTTTTTGCCAATGCGACGACCAACTGTCGAAATATCAACTTTACCCTGAACTTCTTTAAACTCAGTATCCCGCAGAGCGTGAGCGCGGTCAATTCTAGCTTTTTGCTTGGTACTTCTGGCTTTTGGGCCTTTTTTGAGCCATTCCAACTCGCGGCGCAACAAGCCTTGGTGTTTACGTTGACTACTTACGGCAGATTCTTCAGATAAAGCTTTCTTTTCGAGGTAATATGAATAGTTACCTGTATAGGTGTAAATGTCGCCTCGGTCGATTTCAATAATCCGGTTGGTAACGCGATCTAGAAAGTAGCGATCGTGAGTTATTAGAAAAAGTGCGCCGCGATAGCGATTTAAATAACTTTGTAACCATTCCACAGAAAGAGCATCAAGATGGTTTGTCGGCTCATCCATGAGCAAAACATCTGGTTCTGATAGCAAAGCTGATGCTAAAGCAATGCGCTTGCGATAGCCCCCAGATAAAGTACTTATCTTGGCATCAAAGTCAGAAATTCCTAATTTGGTGAGGATGATTTTGGCATTAGTTTCTAATTCCCAAGCACCACTCGTATCCATCCGTTGCATCACCACAGAAAGGCGAGACATGAGTTGACTATCATCTGGATAGTGAACCAATTTATCAGAAAGTTCTTCATACTCGCGTACTAAAGTCGTATGTTCGCCACTGTCAGCGAAAACTTGCTCTAAAACTGTATGATTTTCATCTAAATCTGGCAGCTGCGGTAAGTAGATAATTTTAGAACCGGAGTTAATTAAAATTTGACCGCTATCAATGGATTCTAACCCAGCGATCATTTTTAATAAGGTTGATTTGCCAGAACCGTTAGTACCAATTAATCCAACTTTATCGGTAGCATCAAGGCTAAAGCTAGCATCTTTTAAAATTTCCTTGATGCCAAAGTCTTTTTTGACTGATTGTAGTGTAATAATACTCATAAGATTGAAGTCATTAATTATTTTTCATTAGTGAGTAGGTAAGGTAAATACCTTACCTACATTGTCGAATTCTATACAAATAAGTCCAAGGGAAGGTGTCCATACATTTCGTTGATTCCATCTTCGTCATAAGACTGGCAAGATACTAATACGCCACGATGATGTCCATCATAGGAATCAAGATAACATAAGCCATTTTTACCATTTAATTTGATATAAACTGGGCCTTCGGGTGTCAGTAAATTATTTGGTGGTTCATAACCCAAAGCCAGAGAATAGGTTTTCATTGCCAATATTCCTTCTTCTGCTGTATCTGCACAAATTCCTAATATTTGGTAATCAGTAAGCTTGGTGAGCAAAATTAAGGCATTACGAACTACAACTTTTTCTGATGAGTTGAGGATAGGGGCAATGTCTAGACAGTTGAATTTGTTCAGTAATTTTTTCGCTTCTTCGGCGGTGAGATTCTGAGGATTAGGGGTTGACATAAACTTCGACTATTATCTGGTTGGTTTTTCTGTGGTGTTTGAGTTGGGGCTACTACCGCAAGGCGGAAGTTTGACCCTGAGCGACTTGCCTTGAGCGCAGTCGAAAGGAGTCGAAGGGTCAAAAGTCACTCATGCGAATGGCATTAAGTTAAGATACAGCCCTTGCCTCAACTGGTTCCTAGCCTCCAGGCTGGGAAACAATTCTCGGAGGCTCCGCCTCCATAGCTTGACAAGAGGCAGAGCCTCTCGGAACTAGTTCCCAGCCTAGAGGCTGGGAACGAGGATACAATAAGTCTTTGGGCTTTTCTTAGTGCCATTCGTCACTCATGCTTTAATTCCGGGCTTTCTGGCTGTAATGAAATAGTAGGTTTATTTACACCAACCTGTACTAGCCCAACTTATCCCATTTTGGATTTTAGATTTTGAATTGGGAATAGTCCAATGTATTGTAGAATTTGTCTGAGGTCAGAGCAAACTCCATAATTTTAGACCTTGTTATCTCATGCCCACTTCCCTTTTACGGTTGATTTTGGACATTCCCAAGGTTGAATATAAAGGGCACACCATTTTTTGAGTCATTACCCATAACCAGGACTTTGGGCATCTGAGCGCCGCCAGTCTTCCAAGCTTCAATGGCTTCTTTTTGCAGAACTAACTGTCCTCCTTGGGCTTTGAGTGTCTCTGCTAAAAGTCTTTGAGCTTCTGCTCTCCCTTTGGCGCGATTAACGTCTGCTTGTGCTTCTTGTTCAGCTTCACGTGCTACATAAACTGCTCTTTGCGCCCGTTGTTCAGCAATTTGTTTTTCTTCGACTGCTTTGGCAAATTCTGGTGAGAACGCTAAATCAACTACGCTAGTATCTAATACAATTATCCCATATTTGTCTAAGCGATCGCCTAACGCTTGATCGAAGTCTTCTTTCAATTCACTTCGTTTCGTAATTGCTTCTTCTACTGTTCTTCTAGCTGCGGCAATTTTAAATGCTTCTTGTGTCTGAGGAGCAATGATTTTTGATACAATATTCTCTAATGTTCCTTGCTTCCTTCTAACTTCAACTACCTTTATCGGATCGAGGCGAAAGTTAATTGCAAATCTCGCAGATAAATTTTGCAAATCTTTAGTGGAACTCTCCGCTGGGACTTCAAATTTTTGCACTGTTAAATCATACACATCTATCACAGTGATAAAAGGCGGTTTCACGTGAATACCTTCCAATAAAGCGCCATCTCTCGCTTTACCCAAGATGCTAATTACTCCTGCTTGTCCTGGGTTAATAATGATAAAGGAATTTAGCCCAATAATCACTAGTATTGCTAACACAATTCCCAAAACTGTGGTTTGCCAATTACCAAATTGCTGATTTTTCAAATTCCTCTCTCCAATATTTAGTTAGTCATTGGTCATTTGTCATTGGTCATTTGTCATTTGTCATTGGTCATTTGTTATTTGTTATTTGTTATTTGTTATTCTCCCCCTGCTCCTCTGCTCCCCTTGCCCACTTCTCCCCAGTCCTTGAATAAACTCAGTTACTAGTTTCTCACTAGTACAACACGGCGTAAATTAACCACCTCTTCAAAATCAACGAAACTCTTACGCTGTATTCATTTTGAATTTTGAATTTTAAATTTTGAATTCCGCCTTGCGGTACTAGTCTGTCTGAATCAATCTTCAGACTCAGGACTTAGGACTCAAGACTTTGTTCCGTGGTAATATCAGTGACACGAAATCGCAAAAAGCCGTGGCTACTGCATTAAAATCTCATCGGGCATCAAGAAGGCGTAAACATTCAGCGCATCCTCTCCAGCGTTTGCTTGAGTATGGACACCAGTATCGTAAACAAATTTGGCTGGCGACTACTTATTCTACCCTCAATAAATTTTTCGACTTAGCACCACCCGGCTTAATTGGCGTGGCGGTGGATGTGGTAGTTAAGCAACAGGATTCCATAATTGCACAGTTAGGGGTGCGGGATGTCTTTCAACAATTTTTGATTATTTCCTTCCTGACTGTAATCATTTGGATACTAGAATCGGTTTTTGAGTACGCCTACGCTCGACTTTGGCGGAATTTGGCTCAGAATATTCAGCATGACTTGCGTTTGGATGCATACAAGCATTTGCAAGAGTTGGAATTGGCTTATTTTGAAGAACGCAGCACTGGCGGATTAATGTCTATCCTTAGTGATGATATTAACCAATTAGAGCGGTTTTTGGATGGGGGCGCAAATGATATCATCCAAGTTTCTGCAACTGTTCTAATTATTGGCGCTGCTTTCTTTATTCTGGCTCCTAGTGTAGCGTGGATGGCTTTGTCACCGATGCCATTCATTCTCTGGGGTTCTTTTGCCTATCAACGATTACTAGCACCTCGCTACGCTGATGTCCGCGAAAAGGTAGGTTTTCTCAATACGCGGTTGTCAAATAATATCAGCGGAATTACTACTATTAAAAGTTTCACCTCTGAAGCTTATGAAGCCTCTCGTTTGGAATTAGATAGTGACGCTTATCGCCACAGTAATTCTAAGGCAATTACTCTTTCTGCTGCTTTTGTGCCGTTAATTCGGATGCTGATTTTGGTGGGGTTCACGGCATTACTTTTGTATGGCGGGATGGCAGCGGTTTCGGGAGAAATGTCTGTTGGTGCTTACAGTGTATTAGTGTTTTTAATTCAGCGATTGCTGTGGCCTTTAACTAGATTAGGCGAAACTTTTGACCAATATCAAAGGGCAATGGCTTCTACTAATCGAGTCATGAATTTATTGGATACTCCTATCGCTATTCATACAGGTAATGTAGCCTTACCTATAGATAAAGTGCGCGGTGAAGTGCAATTTAACAATGTTTATTTTGCCTATAAAGATAGATTTCCAGTAATTAAAAATCTGTCTTTGGATATTCCGGCGGGGAAAACCATTGCAATTGTCGGTTCAACCGGTTCTGGTAAAAGCACTTTAGTCAAACTTTTGTTGCGGTTGTACGAAGTCCAAGCTGGCAGGATTACTGTGGATGGTATTGACTTGCAAACTTTGAATTTGCAAGATTTACGGCGCTGCATCGGTTTGGTGAGTCAAGATGTGTTTCTATTTCATGGCACTGTCGCGGAGAATATTGCTTATGGTAGCTTTGAGACTACAGAACAAGAAATCATCACGGCGGCGAAGATAGCCGAGGCGCACGAATTTATTGTTGAGTTGCCCGAAGGTTATGAGACAATTGTGGGGGAAAGAGGACAAAAGTTATCTGGTGGACAAAGACAACGGATTGCGATCGCCCGGGCAGTCTTAAAGAATCCGCCTATTCTGATTTTAGACGAAGCTACCTCGGCGGTGGATAATGAAACAGAAGCAGCAATCCAGCGATCGCTAGAACGGATTACAGTAGATAGAACTACAATTGCGATCGCTCATCGTCTTTCTACCATCCGCAATGCCCATTGCATTTATGTCATGGAACATGGGAAATTAGTAGAGTCGGGAACCCATGAGCAATTGCTGGAGAAAGATGGAATTTATTCCAGCCTCTGGCGTGTACAGTCAGGTTTAAGATAAGTTTCGCCTATTGTCTGTGTCTTCATTACGAATTATTTATGTTTTTTGGTAATAGTCAACCAGAATCAGGTGATACTAAGTGGCGTCGCCAGTTGGATAAGTTTGTCAAAGCAAATCAGCAAGAATTGGCGGCGCTGTTTTGGGGATTGTGGTTAGCAAATGGTGATAGTCAGGGTACTGTTGGTATTGATTTGCAACCAACGCCGCATTTTGTTTATTGTCCGAAAGAACAGATAGAGAATTTAAATATTAGAGTTGAGAATCGGCTTCAGGAAATTTTGGGAATTGTGGAGAATCACAAGCCGGATGTGGAAGTTGTGATGATTGGGATTGGGAAGGGGGAAATTAAGTTAATTCAGTTTGCACCGGAACCAGCGCCACCGATTTGTTTTGAGCAAGCTGGGAAGGATGTGGATGGGTTATTGGATGTGCTGGAAGAGAGGATGAGGGAGGAGTTGAAGCTATAACTAACTAAGGCTTATTTATTTGTATAGCAGAGTTGTTTCTAATCTTCAGGCTTTTTAAAATGAGTCGTAAGATTTCAGATATTATTCTTATTGGCCCAATTAGTACAGGTAAAAGCACCCTTGGAAAACTCCTTGCCCAGAAGTTAGGGATTCCACAGTGTTCTATGGACGATGTACGATTGAATTATTATAAGGAAATAAATTATGATGAGGCATTGGCAAAGCAAATAAGAGAAAAAGAAGGATTTCCAGGTATTTATCGTTATTGGAAACCTTTTGAAGCCTACGCGGTTGAAAGAGTACTTTCAGAATATAGCAATTGTGTTATCGATTTTGGTGCAGGCCATTCTGTTTATGAAGATGACGAACTTTTCAGATGGGTGCAACAAATTTTAGATCCATATATAAATGTTGTCTTGATTCTTCCTTCTCCAGATTTAGAAGAATCTATCCAAATACTTAACGAACGTAATGGTGGGATTGTTAGTAATGGGTTTGATTTGAACGAATATTTTGTTAAGCATCATTCAAATTATGATTTGGCAAAGTTTGTTGTTTATACAAAAAGTAAATCGCCTGAAGAAGCACGAGACGAGATACTTAAAATTGTAAAGCTTTAAAACTGATTACCTTTTAAGTGTCTCTTCTAAATAGGTTACAGCTTTAGCAAATATCTTCTCTGCTAGGCTGTAATCCCGCGATGACAATCTGTAAAGTTTTCACTCTTATGATTCAAAAAAAGCAGCAGGCGAAATGTGAAAAAACTCCGCGAGGCGAGCAATATGCTTAACTGTCAGCTTGCGCTGTCCACTCAAGACTTCAGATACAATAGACTCAGTTTTAAAGATAGGAATTAAGTCTTTTTGTCGCAAACCAAATTCGGCTATTAACGCTTGAAGTAATTCTACGCCATGAATATCAGTTATAGAATGATGTTTTTGTTCGTACTCATAAACCAGAGTACCTAAAACATTGAGATAGTCTTGTTCATCTGGTGTTAATTCACCTTTATCAATTAGAGAATCGATTACTTCTTGCGTAGCCAGCAATTCTTCCTCGGAAGTTACGGGACGGGGAGGAAAAGATGTGAGTAATTTAATATACGTTTTAGTAACAGGTGTTCCAGGGGTCATTTTGCCAGATTCCTGATCGTTTCAATCCCTAATAGGGATTTTGATGAATTGGAACACAAACACTTATGTTCATATTACTATCCAGATATCTGAGAGTTTCAATCCCTAATAGGGGATTTTAAGTAATTATAACTTAGGAATTCTGTTCATGCTGTTGTTCATATATCTGAGGGTTTTAATCCCTAACAAGTATTTTTAAAATTGGTATCCCAAAAGAATCGTTAGCATCAAGTGAACCAATAATCATTTTTCCAATCATCTTTGTCATATTCGGCATGTGTCAGTATATGGCGAATAAAAACTTTTTGGAATTTGTAATCGACCAAAGTAATCAGTCGATAATTATTACCACTTATGTTAAAAACTGTGAAATTACCGACTTGATCGGCTGAGGGAAAAGTTTGGCGTAACTCTACCAAGTTCTGCCACTCTGCTACAGATGTAAGTTTGTACCATAACCGCAGGCTAGTTTGTGCATTAGAGTGCTTTTCCCAAAACTCAGAAAGTCTTGCACGACTGATTATGTGCATAAATTTTTAGTACATAGTATTTTTTCATAGGAGTGTCTTTTGGTTTTTGGTCGGATAGGAGATTATCTTAGCAAATTGCGAAGTTATTGTGGGCATTGTCTAGCTAGCTTTTTAATAAAGGCTATTCACACGCGAGAAAATACTCTAATTGGGGAAACCTAATAAATGTGAAGAGTGCTAAAGTACCCGCGTCGTTTTCCCTCATTGGTTGAAAGCCAGAGGGTTCCTAAACTTCCATGAGGTTTTATGAAAGAGATCAAAAATAAAATTACGAATAAATTAGAGCGACTATTAGAACAATGGTTAGTACCTCGTCTGGTACGGTGGGGAGAATACTTAGAAACCAAAATCAGGCGCTATAAACATCAAGAACTGAAGAGTCAATTAAAATTTAGTGGCTCAGGACTACGATTTAAGCGAGACTTGAGAATTGAACACCCGCAAAATGTATCTCTGGGAAATAAAGTCTACATTGGACAAGATGTCATATTAGATGGACGTGGCGGAATTACAATTGGCGACAATACAACACTTGGATTTAACGTTGTGATTCTCTCTGCAAATCATGACTACCAAAGTAATGATTTACCTTATGAACATAATGTCTATATTCATAAACCTGTAGTTATCGGTCGCAATGTTTGGATTGGCGGAAATGTCCTTATTGTTCCAGGAGTTTCCATTGGAGATGGTGCAATTGTGGCGGCGGGGACGGTTGTAACTGCTAATGTTGAACCTTTAGCAATTGTTGGAAATCAACGGATGAGAACAATTAAATATCGCGACAAAGAACATTACGAACAACTTGCCAATAAGCAAGAGAGTCAGGATAATTCGTAATTCGTAATTCGTAATTATTATCCTATAGCTGGTAGGTACGCATTAATGTGCATTGGTGTCAACTTAACGTGAAAGCCAGCCAAGAAAAAGCCTTTAGATATTGTCTCGTTCCCAGTCTCCGACTGGGAATGCCTGTCTTTGAGGCTCTGCCTCTAGACTTGCGGCAGAGCCGCTTTTGAGTTGCATTTCCAGCCAGAGGCTAGAAACGAGATTTGAAAAGGATTTTAGCTTAAGTTGACACCAATGATTAATGTACCCAACCTAATTTTTATTACACCAATGCTGGCGTATTCGCACGCTTAACTTGAGGTGTTGCAATCATCCGCATTCCGGCGGGTGCGGCTAAAGTTAAACCACGGCGCACAGGACGCACAGGACGTTTATTCACTCGCGATACTTGAAATTCTGACAGAACAGTTGCCAAGACGATTTTCATTTCATACTGAGCAAATGCCATCCCAATACAGCGACGATTACCGCCACCAAAGGGTAAATATTCATAAGGTGAATACTGTCTTTCTAAAAAGCGTTCTGGTTTAAACTGCTTGGATTGTGGATAAACTTCTTCCCGATGATGCGCTAAATAAATGCTAGGGACTATTGCTGTTCCCTCTCGCAGTTCGTAACCCATAATTGTAATTGGAGTCTTCACAATCCGCACGAAAGCATTCATGGCAATTGGGTAGATTCGCAATGTTTCTTGACAAACTGCTGTCAGATAAGGCAATTTAGCTACACTACTTAAATCCGGGTTAACTCCAAGGGTGTTGAGTTCTTGTAGCAATTTCTCCCGCACTTCTGGTAAATGGTCAATCCAGTAAAAAGCCCATGTCAATGCCGAAGCGGTAGTTTCATGTCCTGCAACTAGCAACGTCATCAACTCGTCGTGTAATTCTTCATCTGACATCCCTTGACCATCGTCATAACGAGCAGCCATCATCAAACTCAGGATATCTTGGCGATTTTGATCGGATTCAGCCCGACGTTCTCGAAGCAAAGCGTAAATCAGTTGATCAATTTTTTGCCGTTGTTGGAGAATCCTACCCCACGGACTCCACGCCCCGAAATCTTTTTGGATGAACCGGAAGAAGAAAGCGCTGGACATTATAGGTGAAGTGATTAAGTCTAGTAAGTCACTTAGCGATCGCCTCAGTTCCTCAAAATGCTGTCCATCATTCAAGCCAAATACAACCCGCAGAATAACACGCAGGGTGATTTCTTGCATCGACTCACGGATATTAAAAGGCTTGCCAATTTGCCATTCATTACTCACCTGTCGGGTTATTTCTCGGATATCCTGACCATAAGCCCGCATTCTTTCGCCATGAAAGGGAGGGGCTAATAGTTGCCTTTGGCGCTGGTGGCGATCGCCATCTGATAACATGAAGGAGCGATCGCCAAGCAAAAATCTTAGCCCTATGTTCCCTCTGCCAACCTCAAAATAGCTGGAATCAGCAGTAAAAATCTGCTCTAGTGCTTGGGGTTGACTAAAGTACACAATATGGTTATCGGAGCGACTACTTTTGATTGTGAAAGTGTCACCGTAGATTTTGGCAAAATCATCTATATATTTCACGGGCTGACTAATAAACTTGATCATCCGCAGCCAGCGCGGCATTTGGGGCCCATCAGGCAAATTGTAAGTTGCTGTCATAAAATTTTGTGGAATTGATGGCTTCTGAATTTATTGTTACGAGTTTTCATGTTACTTAGGGTTACAGAAAGCGGTATATTCATGATTGGGGACTAGAGACTGGAAACTGGAAACTGAAAAGAAGATAAAGAGGATAATAATGACTCTTGTACAGACGCGATTAATCGCGTCTCTCTTAACTCAGCACTCAGCACTCAGAACTCAGCACGGGCTAAACGCCCCGCTACCGCTAACAAAAGGCAGCATCGGAAGCAAGCAGTGCCAAAAATCATCGCTATTCTCAACGGTAAAGGAGGAGTCGGTAAAACGACTACCGCAGTCAATCTGGCTGCAAACTTTGCGAAGAAAAAAAAGGTGCTTCTGATTGATGCAGATATTCAAGGCTCTGCCAGTTGGTGGTTTGGGCGCAGTCAGCAGGGAATGGGATTTGATTTATCTCAAGAAACCGATCCCGCACTTTTAAGTGATTTAGGAAAGATAACAGGTTACGATTTAGTAGTGGTGGATACACCTCCCGCCCTGCGCTCTGAAGCATTAGTGGCGGTAGTTGCGATCGCAGATTATCTAGTTTTGCCGACACCCCCATCTGCAATGGATTTAGCAATCCTCGTGGAAACAGTCAAGGAAGCCGTCATCCCCTTGGGAACCCCCCATCGGGTATTGCTCACCAAAGTCGATACGCGCAGTCTGGGAGAAGCACAAGAAGCAAAAAATACTCTGACTCGCTTAGGTATTCCTACTTGTAATACCTTCATCCGTGCCTATAAAGCTCATGAACGAGCAGCACTTGAAGGTGTAGCGATTACTCAATGGCGAGGAGGAAATGCACGGGAGGCGGAATTAGACTACCGCCGTGCAGCTGATGAATTACAGCGTGATTGGAGAAAATAATAATGGCTAGGAAACAAAGTCTCTCTGACTTACTACAAGAAGAGGCGCAAAAATTTACACCCCCAGAAGGTGAATCTGCGATCGAAGTTACAGCAGAAAAAGTTGTCGAAGAACAGGCTGCATCTGATGAGGAATCGTTAGGACAACCACTTGAGCCAGCTTCTACTAAACGCAGTCCTACTAAAGCTGATTTAGAAACAACTGTCAAAGAGTTGACAAGTAATCTAGAAACAAGCCACAAAAAAGAAGCATCTCTTGGACAAGAAATTGCTGATTTGCAATCAAAATTATCTAAACAAAAAACCTTTGCATCAGAACAAAAATCATTACTAGAACAGCTAACAAAAGAACTTGACGAAACCAAAAAAACAGCCCTGCAACTTGCAGAAGCCAATTCCCAGCTTATAGAAGAAATTAATGCTTTAAAACAAACAGCAGAAGATAAATCTAAACTAGCTGTAGCTGTAAAAGAAACTAGTGCGATAAAACCAGTAAAAGACCACTACAATCCACTTAACTACAAAAAATCACATCGATCATCGGAAACACTTGCTCAAGCTCAACCTCAAAATCAACCAAATGAGTATCCCGATAGTTCTAATGAGATGTGGTTACTTGACTAGAGTCAGTTAATCTTGGCTCCTCCTTCCCAACCAGGGAAGGAGGCTGGAGGGTTGTTTTTTGATTGCTGAATTGATACTCTAGATAACAAACTGTTTTAAACGAGTTAATTTTAATAAATAAATTGATAACACAGTAAAAAATACAACAAAAAGTCCTTCAATTATAAAGATTGTACTCAAAGGAGTTCCAATAATTCCTATATCCATGCCAATTTTATAATTATTAATTAATAGAAAGAACAAGTATTGCCAGTATTTATGTAATGAAAATAAACCAAGAGAGTATTTAGATAATTGTTGTATTAATAAATTATTTTTTATTTCTTTTTGAGAATTAACATAACAGAAAATAGTCATAGCTCCACAAATAATGGCAATTCTTCCATAGATACTTGGGTAATAGCCAGATGTACGTAAATAGATGTCATGGGATGAAAACATTATAAATGCAATTAGGTAGTAAAACTTAAAGCTCAATATTCTATCAGGAAATTTAGCTAAGTAAAAAGCTATAGGAACATAAATAACAAAATTTATTAGCCAATGATAAGGAATGCTGATATTTAGTAAGCAACTAGCTTCAAAATAAAATAAACAAAATATTCCTATTGTAAAAGATATAATTTTTCTTAAAGAATCTGATTTTATCAGTTGATATAAAAAAGCAACACTTGTCAAACAAATAAGATTAAATAGAAAATAAAAAACTGAATCTCCAACAAGTGGTAAGCTTGGTTCTAATCCTGTAATGAGTTGCCATGAAAAATTAGGAATTTCTCTCGTAACTATCATAAAAAATATATTCTGAACAAGTACCCAAAATAAGTAAATTTTAATTAACTTAGTAATTCTCTTTTGAAAGTATTCTACGCCATCAGATTTTTGAAAAAATAAGTAAAGAGAAACAATATAAAAAATCGGAACGGCTGTTAAAGATAATTGCAGTTCCAAATCCCTCAAAATTTTAGCCAAAACAAACACAGTAATATGTGTAGAACCATTTAGAATAAATTGAAAAGGTCGTAAATGCCAGATTAAAACAAAAGCAATACTTAATGCTTTTAAGGTGTCCAGACTATTATTTCTTTCCATTCTCATAGCTAGTTCTCTATAACCTGACTGTCTTTTCAAATCTACTCTAATGTACCGCTGTCTGTTTGCTAGACAGCTTTGCGATCGCTCTAGCTACAGAGTTCCCTATAATTATGTGAAAATAACACTATTAAAGAGAAAAATAGTAGCTATGACAAAATCTATTAGCGATAGATGAAAAACTTTACAGTTCAGTGTTAGAGCCTATTTATAAAGTAAATAATTTAGCCGTAACGCACCTGGGAATATGGAGCTTTACGCGCTGCTTTAACACACGCTACAATTTAACATTCACTTTATAAATGCTCTCTTATAGAAAAATTATCGATAGTTGTGCTGACTTGATACCCAATTTTACTGTTCCAACTACAACTCAACTTGAAAGTCTAAAATATGCTCCGCGGTGATTTGTGGTTGTTCCAGGTGTGGAAGATGACCACAATTTTGAATCCAGGTAAGAGTACTGTGTGGAATTGCCATTTTAAATTTCATGGCATCCCCAGTACCCAAAATTTTATCGGAATCGCCCCACAAAATTAGCGTTGGTTGCACAATTTGTGATATTGTTTCAACTCTAAAAGCACTATAACCACCACTTTTAGTAAAAGAAATCAGAGCTTGATTCCAACTTGGCATTTGTAAATGCAATGCCCCACAAGATAATGCATCGATAGAGGCAAGACTTTGATTTTTATATCCAAGGCGAGAAACGCGATCGCGCACCTTCAGATTACTCAAAAACTGAGTTGCTAAATAATCCAACGGGGGAAACATAAATTTACTCAATGGTGAACCACCCGCCAACCCCGCACTATCAATTAACACCAGCTTTTTTACCACTTCCGGGTAAGTCAGCGTAAAATCAATTGCTGTCGCACCCCCCATCGAAGCACCCACCAAAATTATAGGTTGGTTAATCAGGCTTTTCCAGAAATAATAAAGATGGGTTTTAATCGCAGTTGGACTATAGGTTATTCCTGAGAGTCTATCTGTAAATCCAAAACCCAACAAATCCACTGCCCACGTTTCATGATCTTTTGAAAGTGGTGGCAAAAGCCGCCGAAATTCTAATACAGAACTGTCAAAGCCATGAATTAATAAAATAGGAGTGCCACCACTACCTTGCTTGACAAATGTTGTGGTAATTGCTTGATTAGTTAAAGGAGTAGCGATCGCAGCAGTTTGAATACTCTGAGCTAGTGCGATCGAGGCTGGTTCTGTGAGTTGCCCAACTGCTGTAGGAAGAAAATTCGGAAACATAAATTTCAGTTTATCGTACTAGCCTGTATCCACGCATAACTGATTTTGTTAAACAATAAAGTTACACAACCTAAGATGCTGAAGTATTATTTGTAATTTATATATAAAACATAAGTCAGGTAATATCAAAATATTCTAACTCCCAACAGACGAGATTAATCGCTTACAGGACAGACACAATTAATCGCCTGTCTACTCTCCAAAAAAATTATGGCATCAAAGAAAATTTTCCAAAATGTCAAAATAGGGACTAAAGCCACGTACAATTAAAATCGCTTATCCCTTAATCCAGGAGCTAATGCCATGCCAATGGCGGTTGGCGTAATTGAAACTTTAGGTTTTCCTAGTGTATTAGCAGCAGCAGATGCAATGGTCAAAGCTGCCGCAGTCACAATTGTGTATTATGGTCAAGCGGAAAGTGCCCGCTTGTTAGTTGCCGTCCGGGGACACGTTTCGGAAGTAAATAGAGCTGTTGAAGCCGGAATTTTAGCTGGAGAGCAAGTCAAGGTTGGTACAGTAATTACCTACTACGTTGTTCCTAATCCCCCGGAAAATGTGGAAACCATATTACCAATCCATTTCACTGAAGAATCAGAACCTTTCCGCATGTTCTAAGCAATTTTGCTATCAAAATATGTAGCGAAGCTTCGTACAATTAACTTGTAGCCCCCATATCGTTTATTCATACAGGAGATTAATAATGTCATTACAGGCAGTTGGAGCACTCGAAACTAAAGGTTTTCCTGCGGTGCTAGCAGCAGCAGATGCTATGGTAAAAGCTGGTCGAGTTACCCTCGTTGGTTATATCAGAGTAGGTAGCGCTCGCTTTACAGTTAATATTCGTGGCGATGTTTCTGAAGTAAAAGCCGCTATGGCTGCCGGTGTTGAAGCCGCAGAAAATGTTTTTGGCGGTACACTTGAATCCTGGGTAATTATTGCTCGTCCCCATGAAAACGTTGAAGCTGTTCTGCCAATTGGTTACACAGAACAAGTCCAAGGGTATCGAGAATCTGTAGAAAATCCCATTGTTAGATCAAACAATCGATAGATTCAACATCGTGTGGGGGAATTCAAAATTTAAAACGAAGAATCTCCATAAATGAATTTAAAGAGAAGTTTCTTGTCAAGCTTCTGACTATCAAAACTTTAGGGGAATGCATTCTTTCTGTTTTTAGATTTTGCATAAGTTAAATTTTTAAGCAGAGGGAAAGCAACAATCAGAGTCAATAGTCAAAATCAATATTGACTGTTGACTATTCATTGTTAAGAATAACTTGCCAATGTTAGAGGCGTAGTTGTGAGTAAAGCTAGTTTAAAAAAAGATAAATTGCCTATTAATTCCTACCAAGAATAGCGTAGGCGTAGCCCGTCGTAGACATCGCTACATAGCATACTGGGGCTGATTCTACACTACAGCGATATTATTTATCCAAGAATCTATACAATTACTTTTTAATACCGTTTTTTTGTGAAGCTGCATATAATTCACCCCCCTTAATCCCCCCTTGTAAAGGTTACGGTGTACACACAAGTCGAAAAAAGATCAATTTCTCATTGTTATCTCGTTCCTATGCTCTGCATAGGAATGCCTGACTAGAGGCAGAGCCTCTAGTCAGATATTGAGTCAGAGACTCAATGAATGCATTCCCAGTCTCCGACTGGGAACGAGGAAATGCTTATCAAGCTAGGTTTTTAGGACTTGTGTGTACACCGTAGCTTGTAAAGGGGGGAAATAGAAAATCTATTTCCCTCCCCTTTGCAAGGGGAGGGCTAGGGTGGGGTAAAACCTTGCTTAATCAGCTATTTCAGACTTGTGTGTACACCGTAGCCGATGCCTTGGGGGGACTACAGGGGAGTATTATTATGTGCAGCTTCATACAAAATTGGTATAAGACATTATCTTAAACGCTAATTACCGTATATACACTTAACAAAATTAACTTAATACAATTCAGTTAAGGCTTGATATTCCTTAAAAAGCAAGGAATTAAGCCAATTTATCACAGGGGTTAGTGAATCTTCCGAGGTCAAATCTCATTAACACCAAGCATATTGACATTTAACTAAGTATTTGACTAAGTAAGGGATTATAGAGTGTTGAAACTTATACGGGTGAAATAATGTCTGACATTGAGTTAAATTAGATTCGTTCCTCGTATATGTTACAAAATGTCAGATTTCCCCGATCCATCTAGCGCAAAGGTGTATCCTCACCACTCTAGGCAAATTTCTGTTCTCAGTTAAAAACATAACTTTACGAAAATTTAAAATTAGCATAATTGGCCCAAATGCCTGATATGCAAAGGTTTAGGGTATTTTTAAGTAAAAGCAAAACATCAATGTAGAAAGTTTCTGCATAATTTGAGTGAATTAAGACGTAATAAAAGTAGAATCACTGAGCTATTTTCATGAAACTCATGAAATACGGGGCAGCTGCCAGTTAAACAATTAGGTGGGACAAATGGGGGTTGTGATGCAAACTTCAAAATTGAGTTTCGAGGAATGCAATCTCACTATGAAAATGGATATAGAAAAACTGGCTATAGATTGGCAAAAGCGATTGGCTGTGGAATGTCCAGACCAAAATGAAGCTACTAGGCAAAGCATTATTCTCTGGCTATTGGGATCTGACTCAAAACGGTTTGATCTGTTTAATCCGAAAGAACTCGATATCGCCAAGCAAGCGATGGAATATCGCTGGAGGATTTTACGTCAACGCTACTTGGGACTGGGGCGAGAACGTGCTTATCGCAACTTGATCACGCGATTAGGGAGTTTAGTAACATTACGCAATAAGATTCAGACTTGGGTTTCTCTCAGCCGCGATCGCCAGCGCAGTGTGATAGATGTGTTACAAGAAGTACTCCAAGAATTATTGCAAAGCGATAGCCAGATGCAACAGCAAATGGCTGATATTGGCAAATATACAACCGATAGACGATTGGGCGATGCTCTGCTATTTGCCAGTTTAGAAGAATATTGTTTGCGGCCAGTCCGCAATCAACCCCTATTAGCTTATCGATTTGTGAATTATTTACGTCGCACTCAGCGCGGTGGCTTAACCCAAGTACCTGGACGTGACTTGGTTAGACTCGTGTCAGAAGAAATTCTCACAGATGATAATGATAATCGGGTTAACTTAGTCGATAGTCAGGCGATCGCAGAATATCAAGAAGCACAACAACTAGAAGAACAACTTGCGCTGCGCCAGTCAGTACAAAAAGAATTTGAAAATTATTTACAAGAAAATCTGGGAACAGACGCAGTGGAATGGCTACGACTGTATCTGCAAGGAAAGTCCCAAGAAGATATCGCCCGGAGACTAAATAAACAGACTAAAGAAGTTTATCGTCTGCGAGAAAAAATTAGTTACCATGCTGTACGTGTTTTTGCCCTCAAAGGTAAACCAGAACTCGTAGATAACTGGCTCTCAATTTCCTTGCAAGAACATAACTTGGGATTAACGCAAAACCAATGGCAGCAACTTGATGAAAAATTGACTCCTCTAGGGCGGCAAATTCTAGACTTGCGGAAAGCGGGTAATTCAATAGAAACAATAGCTCAACAGTTAAAACTCAAAACTCATCAAGTGTTAGGTGAATGGACAAAAATCTATCTTGCAGCCCAAGCTTTAAGAACCCAAGAGTAACCTGTAGTGGGAGTGGGGATAAGGGAGATAAGGGAGATGAGGGAGAAATAACTAATGCCCCATACCACATACCCTAATCCTCAGTATTATCCACAGTCTATAATCTAAAATTCATATTCTACTTACGTCTACTTAGGTATATATAATTGAAATTTTAACAATCGAACAAAGTATCTTTATTAACTACCTACTCAATTAGAGGCAAAATATTATATACATAAACACCAAGCAATCAAACCTATGTTGTCTTCAGAGGGCGAACTAACAGATACTACAGTAAATGAGTCCCAGGTGCTAACCGCTACACAATTTAAGTGGGAGGAAGAAAGCGATCGCGAACAAATATTTCAACTGATTGATAGTCTTTTGTCCTTTGAAGCTTGCCTCTACCACCAGATTTTGCCCTTTGGATTAGAAGACAAAAACCTCTTGCTAGGTATGGTTCATCCACAAGACAGTGAGGCGCTAGATTACGTTGGTCGCATTTTGTCTTGTATCAATTGCACAATGGTGATTGAGGCGATCGCAGCCGATGCCCACCGCAGAATACTATCAGCCTACCTCAACCATAAGAATACATCTCAGCTAGATGCCCAACAAATACATCAGCCAATAGCGGACTCTCCTTCAAAAAATAGCCCAGCGATCGTTGCTGACACACCTGTTCCTTTCCTAGATGCCGAATCGGAATCAAATCAACAACCAATATTGATGGTGTTTCAGACACAAAAACGTCAACATTCTGGGCAGCGCGTAGACTTGCCGCCTATTCCAGAGCTAGACCAATTATCTCAAACTACGACATTC
Source organism: Nostoc edaphicum CCNP1411 (assembly GCF_014023275.1). NCBI lineage: Bacteria > Bacillati > Cyanobacteriota > Cyanophyceae > Nostocales > Nostocaceae > Nostoc > Nostoc edaphicum. The sequence goes on along the minus strand of NZ_CP054698.1, from coordinate 666,502 downwards.
TTAACCCCTGTTGAGAGCGAAAATTCCGAAGTGACACCAAACAATTTACCGATTTTGCCCACGCAAATTCCCGAACTACTTAGTCCGATTGAGGTACTAACAACACTACCACCGAAGAAATTACTAGAAGAATTACTAGGGCGAATCCTGGCTGGGGGAATTGGTCGGCTGTATTTAGAAAGACAAGCTTACGAAGGCAGAATACTGTGGAGTGATAATGGAGTTTTACAGTCTGTATTAGACAAGCTGCCGCTCTCGGTTTTTCAAGGAGTACTGAATGAATTAAAGCGGTTTGCTTCCCTGCCTGTCACCACAGTTGCAGAACCAAAACAGGTAGAGAAAGAATACGTATATCAAAAAAACCGCTTATTATTGCGTTTGCGAGTCATGCCGGGAATCTACGGCGAAGAAGCAACACTCCAAGTGTTACGAGGAGCAGCATTAAAGTTCTATCAACAACAACAGTTGGCGCGTCTTGGCCGCGATGCTTTAGGAATTTCTCAGCAACTAAGCTTAAAGTTACATGAACTACAAGAAAGGCTTTTACTGAATCCCAGCCTTGATTCTCAGCAATTAGAGGCTTTGGTCGCCCTGAATCAACTAGTCAAAAATTTAGACCAAAAGATCAAAATACTGACACTAGATAGCAATCCACCAACAAACAGCAAATCATAAGTCTGTCAGTGAAACCGCTGATTTCGATCACATACATAATTGTTATGTTGTAATCGAACTCTAGACCGATCAACCTTAGAGATTCATCTTCAATAAATACAAATTTTGCGATCGTATTCTGAGTAAGATTACGGTTTAAACAAACTTATAGTAGCAAAGTTAGTTTCCCACTCTTAAATCCATTTGTTGCAAATATTTCATGCTAACTGAGGTTTTTAGTGAACTTTTCCCCTTAATGAGTACAGCCAATCCACAGACTTTGGAATGGCTACTCAACGTTGCAATTGAACATGAATACCCATCTGGGCGAGCCGTTGTGATGGAAGATGCCTGGGGTAACGCCGTTTACTTTGTGGTTTCTGGTTGGGTCAAAGTCCGGCGTACCGTCGGGGAAGATTCAGTAGCTCTGGCAATTTTTGGGCGTGGCGATTTTTTTGGAGAAATGGCAATTTTGGATGAATCTCCACGCTCAACTGATGTCATTGCTCTTTCATCCGTGAAATTGCTTAGTATCTCCAGAGAGCGGTTTATTCAAATATTGTTTAAAGACCCGCAGTTACATCACCGGATGTTGCAACTGATGGTGCGGCGATTGCGGCAAATTAACCTACGCTTACAAATGCGGTCTTCACCACCAGCAGTCAAACTTGCCCATACCCTAGTGAGTTTAGGCGAAAGTTATGGTCAAGAATCAGACTTAGGAAGAGAAATTTTTAACATTCCCTTTAAAGATTTAGCAGAGGTGACAGAAATCGGCGTTGAAGAAACCACCAAAATCATGGAAAAGCTGCATGAAAAAGGGTGGATCAAAATTGATAGCGCCAACAACATTATTTATCTTGTGAACTTCAAACAGTTGATGAACTTGGCGGGCAAAATTTGATCGCGGTAGCCCCAAAGATGTAAGGATAGAAAGCATGAGAGCGATCGCAGATGTAGGCGCAGAGCTATAATTGATTGATGAGGCAGCAGGTAGTGGAGCGATCGCAGTCACTCACCTGTAAACAGTTAGGTAGCAAACTGCTTTTTAGACAGGTTGATTACCCTTACCTGTTGGATAAACTATATTATGAAACTACTGAGGCGTTTACGCCTTGATTCGCTTTCATCCCCGACTTAAAAGACATTAACCCCTCAAAACCCAAAAGTTTTGAGGGGTTAACTTCGAGGTTTTCAGCATATTTTCTTATAAACTTGGTTCTGACTACCAGCCGCAGCAAATAAAAGTCAAAAATTAAAAGATAAATTTGTCATCATGAGAAAAATTACTCATTTACTATTACCTCAGCACACAAGATGACTGAAGCAACAGCAACTCGCCCCAACACCTACATCCAAGAAACCGAGCCAACGATTCATTACCTGGTGGGAATGTCCCAACCAGAGACTCATCTGTTTGAGGTGACTTTACGCCTTGTAGATTATCCCTCGCCGATTCTTGATTTAAAACTGCCGGTGTGGACACCAGGTTCCTATTTAGTCCGGGAATACGCCAAAAATTTACAGGATTTTGAGGCTTTTGCAGAGGATAAGCCTTTATCTTGGCGGAAGATCAGTAAAAATCACTGGCAGGTAGACAAAACGGGTGTTTCAGAATTAACTGTACGTTACCGCATTTTTGCCAATGAGTTATCGGTACGGACAAATCACCTAGATGCTACCCACGGTTATTTCAACGGTGCGGCAATATTTTTTAGAATACCGGGCTGGGACAAGCAACCCATTCGCGTCACCATTGTACCACCACGCCCGGAATGGCAAGTAACTACTGCTCTACCATCTGTTGCTGAGAAAACAAATACTTTCTTGGCTGGCGATTTTGATACTTTGGTTGATACTCCCTTTGAGATTGGTAGCCACCAATTGTATAAATTTGAGGTATTGGGAAAACCCCATGAACTGGCAATCTGGGGACAAGGTAATTACCAAGTTCAGCAGTTGATTGCTGATATCCAAAAAATTATCCAAGTAGAAGCGCAGATGTTTGGCGGTTTGCCTTATGAACGATATGTGTTTCTGCTACATTTATTTAGCCAAGCTTTTGGCGGTTTGGAGCATAAAGACTCTTGCTCCTTAATTTACCAACGTTTTGGATTTCGCACTCAGGAAAAGTACGATCGCTTTATCCAATTAGTTGCACACGAGTTTTTTCACTTGTGGAATGTCAAGCGCATTCGCCCAAAAGCATTAGAGGTTTTTGATTACGACCAAGAAAACTACACACCATCATTGTGGTTTTGTGAAGGTACTACTAGTTTCTATGATTTGTTAATTCCTTTGCGGGCAGGAATTTATGATGTTAAGTCGTATTTGAATAACTTGGGTAAGGAAATTACCAGATATGAAACAACACCGGGGCGAAAGGTACAACCCGTTTCCGAGTCGAGTTTTGATGCCTGGATAAAACTCTATCGCCCAGATGCCAATAGCGCTAATTCCCAAATTTCCTATTATTTAAAAGGAGAAATGGTATCGTTATTGCTGGATTTACTCATTCGCTCTACTCACGACAATCAGCGCTCCCTTGATGACGTGATGCTGAAAATGTGGCAGCAATTTGGGAAAGATGAAATTGGCTATACCCCAGAAGAGTTGCAGGAAGTTATCGAATCTGTTGCCGGAATCGATTTGACTGATTTCTTTAAACGCTACATTGATGGCACTGATGATTTGCCCTTGAACCAGTACTTAGAACCCTTTGGTTTGCAGTTAGTAGCTGAACAACAGGAAGAACCTTACTTGGGTGTGAGAATAAATACAGAGAATGGGCGGGAGATAATTAAATTTGTCGAAACTGCTTCACCTGCACAAGTAGGAGGAATTGATGCAGGTGATGAGTTATTAGCAATTGATGGGATTAAGGTAACCGGGAATAGCTTAAGCGATCGCCTGAAAGATTACCAACCGAACGATACCATTCAAGTCGCAGTTTTCCACCAAGACGAACTGCGTACCTATTCCATTACCTTGGCGTCACCACGTCCCACTCGCTATCAGGTAAAACCTGTTGAGCATCCTGACTCCAGACAGCAGCAAAACTTTGCTGGATGGCTTGGGGTTGCGATCGCAACTGTTTAATAAAGGGCATGGGGCATTGGGCATGGGGCATTGGGCAAAACAGTTCCGAGTTCCGTTAGCTCTAGCGGGGCGTTGAGCCAGTGCTGAGTAAAGAAGTGAGATTCCTCACTTCTTTACTCAGCACCCAGCACCCAGCACCCAGCACCCAGCACCCAGCACCCAGCACCCAGCACTCAGCACTCAGCACTCAGCACTCAGCACTCAGCACTCCTAAGCCGTTCTTACCGCCCCAGAGTAAATCAAACCCCGTTGTAGATCCAGCGTTATAATCGCCCCATCCCGAATCGCCTGGGTTGCCTCCTTCACGCCGACAATCACTGGTACACCAAGACGTAAGCCAATTACTGCTGCGTGACTTGTGAGACTTTCATCTTCCGTAATAATCCCACCAGCTTTCCGAATTGCCTCGACAAAATCGGCACTAGTGCGGGGTGCAACTAATATATCTCCGGGATTAAAGTTACTAACATCCATGCCAGTATTCGCCACCCGTGCGCGGCCACTCACTGAACCTTGTCCCAGTCCAATTCCCTGACCTAATACCGCCGTCACCACCTCTACCTTAATCAAATCTGTGGAGCCGGAAATTCCTTGGAGTGTACCAGCGGTCATTACTACTAAATCTCCCTCAGACAATAACTTCAACTCCTGAGCTACGTTGATCGCAGCTTGAAATGTCTGACCAGTGGAAGGTAATCCTAGTACTAACAGCGGTTTTACTCCCCACACCATCTGTAGCTGCCGCGCCACATTCACATGGGGTGTCACTGCTAAAATCGGTGTTTGGGGACGGAACTTAGAGACATTACGAGCTGTTGCCCCAGTTTGCGTTAGGGTCATGATTGCTGCTGCGCCTAGTTGTTCGGCAATTTGACCAACAGCTTGACTAATCGCATTAGGAATGGAGCGCCGGGCATCTCTCACAGAACGTAAGTTTAAGTGTTGGGATTCTTCCTGCTCCATACGTTCGGCAATTCGTGCCATCGTCGCCACTGCTTCTACAGGGAAGCTACCCACAGCGGTTTCGTTGGAGAGCATCACCGCGTCCGTGCCATCTAAAATCGCATTTGCCACATCCGACACTTCAGCGCGAGTGGGACGGGGATTGCTCACCATGCTATCTAACATCTGAGTAGCAGTGATGATGGGAATCCCCAAGCGATTTGCTGTGGCAATTAACCGCTTTTGGAGTACGGGAACATCTTCTGCGGGTAATTCCACCCCTAAGTCGCCTCTGGCAACCATTACGCCATCACACAAAGCCAGAATCGCCTCCATTTGTTCGATTGCTTCGTGCTTTTCAATTTTGGCCACTACTGGCACTTGCTTACCTGTACTGGAAATTAGTTCTTTAATTTCGATCATGTCCTGCGGATTGCGGACAAAGGAAAGTGCCACCCAATCGACACCTTGATCTAGACCAAACATCAGATCCTCGCGGTCTTTGTCGGTCATTGCCTTAATTGACAGGTAAACGCCAGGAAAGTTTACGCCTTTGTTGTTAGAAAGTTTACCAGGCACGGTGATCCGACAATGCAAATCACCTTTGTCCCGGTTAATCTCCTCCACAACCATTTCTACTCGTCCATCATCGAGGAGAATTTTTGCGCCAACTGGGACTTCTTCGGCTAAATAATCGTAGGTGACACAGCTAATTTCTTGAGTACCTACAACTGGACGATTTGTCAAGGTGAAGCGATCGCCTTTTGCCAAAACTATAGACCCGTTGTCAAACTTCCCCAAGCGAATTTTTGGGCCCTGCAAGTCTTGAAGAATAGCCACTGGCTGATTTAATTCAAAAGCGGTTTGCCGAATTAAGCGAATACTACGCTGATGGTCGGCATGAGTTCCGTGGGAGAAGTTTAGCCGCAGCGTCGTGGCTCCCGCTTCAATAATCGCCTTGAGCATTTCAGGACTGCTAGTGGCGGGGCCAATAGTAGCGACAATTTTTGTCCGGCGCAGAGAATCTCTTAATTGCATAGGGGCTGAAGTTAGGGAGCTATCTGGGAAGTCATCGTAACTTAAGTGGCATCTCCTTTTCAGTCACTGCTATATCAATAAGATATAAACAGTTAGAGAGGGTTTATGGGAGAGTGGGGGCTGTGGGATAGACTAGATATAGTACATCAATCTTGTATCCATCCTCCCAACGAAAGAGTTTATCCCATCAACTTTTTGCCAATTGTCATACCCCACTTATCAGTAAAGATTAGTTCTTGTCTGGAATCATAGCGTTATTCATCTACTGATATGCAAAGCTGTGGATAAATATTGCTATACAAAAAGTTACAAAACTTTATTGTTCCCTAATATTTATCGTATATTCGTAATGTTTGATTAAGAAGGAGTCAATGTTAGAGATGATCACATCGGAGGCACAAAAGCCACTGACAATCCCGCCAAAGGAATTTTTAGCGCCTCCTGGTGATTTTAATCCCACGCTACTGCTGTTTTTGGTAGCTGTAGCAATGCTGGTGTTATCTAACTTTGGTTACTGGCTTTGGGAATGGCCGCATTGGCTATGTTTTAGCGTTAACACCCTTGCCTTGCATTGTGCTGGAACAGTAATTCATGATGCCTGTCACCAATCTGCCCATCGCAACCGGGTGATGAATGCGATGTTAGGGCATGGCAGTGCGTTGATGTTAGCTTTTGCTTTTCCAGTATTTACGCGGGTGCATTTACAGCATCATGGTCATGTCAACCATCCTAAAGACGACCCAGATCATTATGTCTCTACTGGTGGCCCGTTATGGTTGATTGCAGTGCGTTTTTTGTACCATGAGGTGTTTTTCTTTCAACGGCGACTGTGGCGTAAATATGAGCTATGGGAATGGTTCATCAGCCGCTTAATTGTCGGTGTAATTGTTTATATCTCAGTGCAGTACAACTTTTTGGGTTACATTCTGAATTTTTGGTTTATACCAGCTTTTGTGGTGGGGATAGCGCTGGGATTATTTTTTGACTATTTGCCCCATCGTCCTTTTGCGGAGCGCGATCGCTGGAAAAATGCTCGCGTCTACCCGAACCAAGTTCTCAATATCCTGATTATGGGACAGAATTACCACTTAATTCATCATTTGTGGCCTTCTATTCCCTGGTATAATTACCAGCCTGCGTACTATGTCATGAAGCCACTTTTAGATGAAAAAGGATGTTATCAAACTTCAGGATTGTTGCAGAAAAAGGACTTTTTTGAGTTTGTTTACGACATCTTTTTAGGGATTAGATTTCATCATCACAAAGAAGAGAGTGCTGAGTAAAGCGATGCCTACAGCAGGCTGCACCTACGTCCACTAATGGCTAGCCTTCACAATCAACTGAGTGTGATCGCTGCACAATTCCAGATTTTTGAGTGTGTTCCTTGTGCGATCGCCTCAAAATAACCTCAAAGTAAATCAGGTTTCAGGGACTCAACAGTGAAAAAGACAACTCTAGAAACCAAATCGTCAAATCAAACTATAGCGATTTAATCACTCGCAAATCGCCGCAATAGATTATTGAACAACTCGTCAATTTTCTGTGGATCGGAAACCAGTGTTCCTCGCTCATCGCGGAAAGTGCGATCTCGCTCTCCCTTGAATGACAACCAGTTAAAGCTTGTACTAACAGCAAACTTGGTGTCCATAATGAGAATTTTGGCGTGAGTATCTCCGAGTCGTTTAAGTGTAAAGGTTTTGGAATACTGCCTTGCTAGCTTTTGCAAACTTTCTTCAGCCTGAATATCTATTGGGTATCGATTCTCATCTTTCTCACCCAAGCCATACCCGATGAAAACCTGCACTCCCCGTTTCAGCAGATTCTCAAATTGTTGAAGAAACCACCGATTGACTGATTTAGCTCGAATCCAGGGCGAGATAATCATCAGTCGTTCCTGACTATCCTTTAGGGCTTGCTCCAATAAGGGACGATGGTCATACATATCTAGCCACTGCATAGGCACTGATGCCAGCATTAAATCTAGTTGGGTTTGAAGCTGCTCTATCTGTTTCAACGCATCTTGAAGCTGCTGATTCAAGATTTGCTTCTCTTGATCATCCTGAGTTTGTTCAATCTTCTCCTGAGTCGTTTCAATTTGAGCCTGAATCTTGGCTTGAGCCGCAGTCACTTCTTTCTTTAGCGTTGCAACCCGATCGGCATCAGCTTGAGCGACAAATTCATGTCCCAAAATTTCCTCAGCTAACTTGCGTGGTTCGCTCTGGGTCAACATTTCAGCAATTTTGAGCTTTTTCACTCCACCTGATCGAGCAAAAGCAGTCTCATGTTCAGTGGAGGGAATGCCGTCAACAATAAATGCTACTTGAATTTCGTCGCTATCCTTTGCTTTGTAGACTAATGCTGTTGCAGGTTGAAAGAATGGCGGTTTCTTTTCGATCGCCTTTAATGCCAGCAAATCTCGCTCTTGACGAATTTTAGACTTCCTGTTGTTATCTTCCTCAATTTGTCGAATAATATTATCGATATCCTTCAGCTTTAAATCGGACAATTCTGGAGGACGTTTGGGTGAAGGTTCAATTTCTACAAGACCCTCATCTCGCAGATTTTTCGGTTTTAGCAAGCCTCTCTCTAATCGACCATACCAGCGCGGGATTCGCAGAAGTCCATCGAAGTTAATCTCAAAGGTTCTTTCCTCCGGCACAATAATTCTGGCTTCCTGTAAAGTCTTCTCACCTTTCTTAGTGAGTTTCCAGACTTGAAGTTGTGAAGCGTCAGGAGCAACTAAGTCAATGTCTTCACTGATCCGTAAGTTTACCATTCCCTCCCTGACTGTCGGTAATTCTAAACCCAGAAATTCAGCAATCTCTTCTTCGGACGAAAGACCAATGTTGATTGTCTTGAGAACATACTCTTCAATTGGTGGAATTAGTTTACGAATTTGGGTTAGAGCATCAACAGTAAGCTTATAAACAGGCAATCCGACTTCTTGACAGCTAACTAGATCAAACCCGGAGCGATTATCATAGCGGCGCAAGTCTTCTGAGCTAAGTGATGTAGGTTCATCCAGATTCATGGGTTAAAATCCTCCAGCTTGCAGTCTGTTGGGTTTTGCTCAATGTGCTTCAGAACTTCATGGAGAGGACTATTACTCAGGGAGCGACAAAACTGGTGATCGCCCACAATCACCAAACCAACTCGCCCTCTGGACAAAGCCACATTCAGTCTAGCTTCATCTTTCAGGAATCCAACTTTGCCGCTTTTGTTGGATCGTGTAACTGAATATACAACAATATCTGCCTCTCGTCCTTGAAAGGCATCCACTGTATTGCACTCGATCTTCAACGCTCTGAGGCTATTCTGTTCTGTGTCCAAGCTGCGGTTTAGCAGTTTTAATTGAGCTGCATAACCACTTAGAACTGCTACAGTGTAATCTTTCTGGGCTGCTTGGGCTACTTGATTAAGTTGTTGAAGCCACTGAACAATGACTCTGACTTCACAAGAATTATTGAAACTAGATCCTGAAGCTTGTTCACGGCTATTTGGCAATTTTGATGTGGTAAGCCATGTGACAGGGCGTTCCAGAACTCTACCCAAAGTCCGATCAATCTCTGGGCCATTACTGCTAAGTTCATTTTTGTAGAAACATCTGCTGATCAGCTTTCCAATCGGTTCAACCATGCGGTGCTGAATTGTCAGCATTTTACGACAGCCATCCGGCAATGTTCGTAATAGGCGATCAAACAGTGTTTCCTGAATGTCCTCTCGTGCTAATTCGTACTCTTCCAGAAACTCAACATTCCGACTGGCTTCGTCCTGAAAGGGCGGCAATTGTTTCGGATCGCCTACTAATATCCACTTTTTAGAACGCGCCATCGGCACTAAAACTTCTGTTGCGGTTGCCTTTGAAGCTTCGTCGATAATACAGACATCAAACTCAACGTCAGAAATTTCTCTGGAAATGCCGATGCAGGTTCCTGCAACCACTTGCGATCGCTTGATCAATGGCACCTTAAATCGTTCGTTCCGACCAAACTGTTCAAACCACTCCGTTTGTAAGTTAATTAGCTGTTGGAGCATTTTGGCATTAGGAGCATTGGGATTAATCGCTATCTGACTCCATTGTTCAAACTCTTGAGGAGACATTTTTAATGTTTCTTCTACTTTAATTCCAGCGATATTTTCCAGTTTTTTGGCTTTTTGCTTTTGTTGATTTCGTACTTCCTTTGCCTGTTTTTCTAGCTGTTCAATTTTCTCTTCTAATTGAAACTCCTCAAGTTTCTCCCCAGAAATCTTTCCTTTTTGTCGTGACTTATGATTTCCTTCGTCATTCAATGCAGGAAATTTATTTTCTTTATCCTGCCTACAACTCGCCAGTTCTACCCGCAATTCCTCTAGCTTCAGTGCAATATTTCTCAACTCCTGAAATAGAACTGCTTGCTCCAAATCTTGTTGGGAAATACCACTGCATCCAGACCAATCAGCAAGGAATTTTTGTCCTTTAGCGATCGCCGACTCTCGCCATTTTTCCATCTGTTCTTCTAACAGCAGCAAGTGAATGCCTTTTGCGACTCGCTCATGATTCCCAATCCTAATCAGCTTCAAATTAGGATTCTTTTCTTGAATCCGCTCCAATGCGTTATCAAGGGCAACATGGGTTTGAGAACTGAGCAGAATTCGCGCTTCAGAATTCTGCTGAAGGGTTTGCAGAATCAGTTCTGTAATAAATGTTGTTTTACCTGTGCCTGGTGGCCCCTGTACTAGTAAAAAGTCCTCTGTGGCTAGAGCCGCCCTCACAACTTCCTTCTGGGATTCATTTAGATCCTGAACAAATTGAACCTCTGAGTCGAATTTAGGAGCCTTAATTTCTTTGGGATTGACCAGTAATTCTCGGAGATTAGAACGAACGGCGCGATCATAACGGATTGCATCTAACGCGCTCTTTTGTCGATTCAGAGCATTTTCAGCCAAACGAGTGTCAAACTTAAGTTCACCTTTTTCAGGTAGGCGATCGGGAAAACCAGACCTAACATATAGCTCTAATTTATCATCGAAAATTCTGACTACATCCCCACTCAAAACGCTAAATCCTTTTGAGTTGGTGATGTGGCGGGGTTGTTCGGTGATATCTTTTTCTGGTAATTCTGCCAGTTGAAAAATCACATGATTGCCATTAGGCGTGGCATTTATGTATTTAATTGGTTCTTCTCGCTTTTGTTCCCAATCGGTTTTTGCCCTGAGAATGTCCCACCATACCCGAAAGATCCGCTGTTTTTCTGCTTCAGCCGTTTGCTCTTGAAGATTTGCTTCATGCTCTATGACTGCATCTTGTAGTTCTTGAATAACTTCAATGGCTTCATAAGAATAAGTTGGAGTTCCAAACCTAAATTCATAAGGCAACTCCCAAGCAAGCTCTCGGCGCTGTTCAAGTTGAGAATGAGGTGTATCCCAAGCATTGAAAAGAACAAGATGATTCTTCTGTCTATCATCTATCTTCACATGATATCGATAGGAAATACCATAAATTTCATAGTGATTTCCATCAGAATTGCTGTCAGTATTCTTGAATTTATAGGGACGAATTCCACAACTTACTTCACCATTTATATCGCTCAGAATAATGCTTTGAATTTCAGCTTCAGAAGAAATATCTAGTTCATTTTGAAGGCGGCTTAAGCATTGAGATGTTAACTTGATAAAGCAAGTTTGCTTCTTGGTTAGTTGCTGGCGCGATCGCTTCTGCCCAACAGCATCTAATTCTGCCAACAGTACTTCTGCGTTTCGCTGTCGTTCAGACGGTTCAGTTGAGACAGCACATTGAATAATTTCGCTGACTTCAGGCGGAATATCCAGAGCCGCGATCGCCCTCAAAACACTGTCGTCATCAACAAGATCAACGTCAGTTAAACATTTCAGCGTCACTACCCCAAAGCTAAATACATCACGAGTGAAAGGATAGGAGCCATCATCCTGTTCTGGAGGTGTGAATGGACGCGAACCAAATTCTCTTAATGTGACAGTCGAACGGAAGTATCCCCTGAGCTTGGAGATACCAAAGTCAGCCAGTTTCACTCTTCCATCACTGCCAATTAGAATATTGCTAGGCTTAATATCCCGATGAACAACTTGACGTTCGTGTGAAAAAGCCAGTGCTTCTAACACTGGCCGTCCCACTTTCACCCAGTAGGAATCCCATCCTTCCAGGGGTAATTCTTTGAGCAGAACTGACAGATCCTTATCCATCCACTCTAAAACTAAAAAAGCTTCCCCAGTTTGCTTATCCTGTCCAGAGTCAACCAACTCCACAATCCGGGGATGTTTCAGTTCCTTGAGTGCCTCAGTTTCACGTCTGAAAGACTCAGCTAAAATAGCTCCTTCAATCTGCCCATGTTTGAAGACTTTGACTGCAACCTGACAACCCTCCCTCTGGTAATCGTTTGCTTTATGGACATCAGCCATTCCGCCTGACTTTATATTGGGGAGCAAGACGTAGCGATCGTTGATGATACGAGGTGACATTGTTACGGAGTTTTGCTTTTCAAATTAATTATTCCCTTAACTCCAATTTAAATTCACAGGCATCATCTTGATGGCTTCCTCAAACGCGGAGTAAAACCTCGTCCTTAATATTACAGGAAGTTAACAATGAACACAAACTCAGGTTAAGGCCCTCATCAGTAACAGCAGTGTCATAACGTCATAGATTTAAGTTACATAACCTGACTAAATAATTTACACTTTTGACTTAACTGCTGGCTGTGATGTTTGTAACGGCTGAGGCAAACTCCAGTCGGGACGCAAGCTAGCGGCGTTGCGTAAATAGATATGATGAATTGAGGCGGAGGCTGGTAGATAGGCGTGGATTAAAAACCGAATGCAGCGCTGTAAGCTGCCTTCAACATGCATTTGCTGCACATCCAACATGGCCACATTATCCCAACCAGGACGCGCTCTGGCGATCGCAGCCGGGAAAATCGCATCCAAATCGCGTGTCACAGAGAAAGTCACACTGATCATGTCCCCCGGCTGGAATTGATTCCGGTTTTCCAGTTCATCTAGTAGTTCTGTAACTACCTCTTGGATTACCTCAACAGTATTTTCTGAAGCGGTTGTTGCTCCGCGAATAGCCCGCATTTGCCAGTCCACGCCAAAATCCTCCTTAAAACACAAAAGTGAGGAATTAGGAGTTGAGAATGAGAAGTTAAGATTTTTAACTTATAACTCCTCACTCATAACTCCTAACTCATATTAGGGTCGATATAACCACAGAGGCAAACCACTAGTAGAGACTTCAAATTCGAGCCAATCAATTCCAGATCGAATTCCTGATGAGAACTGACGACTCCCTGGTAGAAGGCGACTCAATAAGGGTTTACGTTCTTCTAGGGTATAGCAGAGAGTTTTTTCCGGATCAAGTCCAACTAGTTCTGCTGTCCAGCGGCGGGCATCTTCTTCTGTGCCCAGGCGGTCTACAACACCTAACTCTAGGGCTTGCTGTCCAGTAAAAATCCGACCATCGGCGAAACTTTTCACAGCTTCTACTGTTAAAGAACGGCCATCTGCTACCGTTTGGACAAACTGCTGATAACTTGTGTCAATCAACTCTTGCAGGATGATTTCTTCTGGTTGAGTCAGTTGCCGATCAAAAGCCAAAATGTCTTTGTAAGGGCCAGACTTAATTACCTGGAAGGAAACACCGATTTTTTCTAGCAAGCGTTCTAAGTTATTTCCACGCAGAATCACGCCAATACTACCCGTAATCGTACCTGGGTTAGCTACTATGTGTTCGGCTCCCACGCCGATGTAGACTCCTCCAGATGCCGAGATATTCCCAAAGCTAGCGACGATTTTGATTTTTTCGCGCAAACGCTTCAGGGCACTGTAGATTTCTTGAGAATCTCCGACTGTACCGCCAGGGCTATCGATCCGGAGCAATAATGCCGGAAACTTTTTTTCTTCTACAGTTTTCAGGGCTTCTAGGACGCGTTTGCGAGTAGCACTGGCGATCGCACCAGTAATTTCAATCCGCGCAATTTGTTTTCTAAACTTGGGCTTAAACGGCCAAATCATGAGCTGTCAACATACCTCGTAATAAATTCAATATAAGATGCCCAACGGTCAGACGCCCTGTTTTTCTCTGTTAAGAAACATGAGCAGGGATTGTGATCATCATAATTTTAAGGAATTTTTTATATTTTTCAGTGAGTTTTATTTTGATATTCTCGATGAATGCTAATCAAGTCCTTAAAGATTGTAGCTAACACAAAATGCTAAACTCTAGTTTAGCGTCCAATGTGATGAATTAGTACAGACTATTTTAGCTTTTTTGCGGGATTCAAAATTTCAAAACCCTTGGTATTATGACTTTTTAAATTTTTTAATATCAATTTAATACGGTCAAACACCCATACTAGTTGTTAGTAATTAATAACTAATAACTAATGATTAATAAATATTAAATCAATAAATTTGGTACTCAATTTAATTCATACAATTTCACTCAGCAACACTAATCTCTATTTAGGTTAAGACCAGTAGTATTTTCACTGTTGTAAATATCACTTTTTCCTATCTTCTACAGCCCATGAGCGCTTTGAAAAGCTATTTTCACTATTTATGAATCTATTCGTAATATTTGATACCGATAATAAACGTACATATCAAACAGTGCGCCGACAAAAGTACAGGTCAAGCTAATTACAACTAATCCACGGAGGGGAGTTCCACTGCCAAAGGTGGCAAGAAAATGCATAATCTCAGTAGCGATCGCCTCAGTTAACTCTTGTAAGCCAGGAAAGTGACCAATGAGCGATAGAAGGAGCAATCCACCACCAACAAAGAACATGGGAGCAACAAAACTAAAAATGATCGTCAGTAGTAGAGAGCGGAGAAAGTTAGTGAAAATAGTCATTTAAGACAAACTCCGTGAGTAGAGATGACAAGAGCTAGATAGCGGTTTGTCAATTTCTACAATACGTGCGATCGCTCCGAAGCAGACAATCTGTCAAGAATCTTAAGTTTTCATTAAAATAAGCGGCTACTAGTTACAGCACATGCTGGGGATATAAAAAATGACTTAAATCTGAAAACACCTTGCAAAATCAAGATTCTAGCCAAGGTTAGCACCTATTTATTGCTTTGTAGCACGTTTAATAACAACTTTATTTTCTGAGAGCATCTTTAATCTAAGTTAATGTTTCGCCTTATCCGGGGAGTGGTGAAGAAGCAGGGGAGCAAGGGAGTAGGGAGCAAGGGAGAAGAAATTTTCCCCTCTGCCCCCCGCACCCTGCCCCTCTGCCTCTTTTCAATGCCCAATGCCCAATGCCCCATTCCCCATTCCCCATGACTTCCGCTATTCTTAAGGCAGTTACCGAGTTAGCTACAGAACATTGAACCAGACTACATCCAAATCCAGTTTAGGGGAATGGAGTCAGCGGCTGCTGGCGGCGATTTTTCTGGGTGGGCAAGTACTAGTTCACCTATTGAGGGGCAAAATCCATCGGCGCAACACCTTAGAACAAATGGCAGCAGTTGGGCCAGATTCCCTATTTATTGCCCTGTTGACGGCTATTTTCGTTGGCGCTGTGTTTACCATTCAGGTGGCACGGGAATTTATCAACTTTGGTGCAGGAAACATTATCGGCGGAGTGCTTTCTGTAGCGTTGACACGAGAACTCGCTCCTGTGTTGACAGCAGTGGTTTTGGCGGGACGAGTCGGTTCTGCCTTTGCAGCAGAAATTGGTACCATGCGAGTCTCAGAACAAATCGATGCCATGTTGATGTTAAGAACAGATCCAATCGATTACCTGGTTATCCCCCGCGTTCTTGCTTGCTGTTTAATGCTACCAATTTTAACCCTCTTGTCTTTGGTAACAGGGATGTTTGGAGGATTAATAATTGCGACAAATATCTACAACCTGTCTGATACGGTATTTTTAGACTCAGCCCGTAGCTTTCTTGGAATCTGGGATATTTTTAGCGCCATGATTAAGGCGTGTTGCTTTGGCATTTTAATCGCCGTAATCGGTTGCAGCTGGGGGTTGACAACAACAGGAGGTGCCAAAGGTGTAGGACAGTCAACTACAACTGCTGTTGTGACTGCCTTGTTAATTATATTTGTTAGCAACTTTTTTCTTTCTTGGTTAATGTTTCAGGGGACTGGCAGTGCATTCTTAGGCTTATAAAACTGAGGAGTGAGCAGTTAAGAGCGGAGCCGGAGCCGGAGCGTCTCCGGTTAGGAGTGTGAGGAGTTTTAACTCATAACTCATAACTCATAACTCCTGCCTCCTAAAATAGGATAGATGCCTCCTACTAAATAAAGCAGGATTTAAGACTGTGACCAGTTCATTCGCTCCTAGCTCCACATCAACTGTGGAACTCAAGCCTAGTTACAATATACCGATAGTCTTGGTGATTGCCGCTATTCCACTACTGTTGGTACAACCGTGGGTAGGCTTAGTTTTCACACTGTTTGGTTTGTTTCTCATGTTTCAGGCGTTAACGCTGCGTTTGCAATTTACCGTCACCAATTTAGATATTTACAGAGGGGAAAAATTAATTCGGCGGTTTCCTTACCAGGAATGGCAAAACTGGCGGATCTTCTGGAATGGAGTCCCCATCCTGTTTTACTTTAAAGAAATTAAAAGTATTCATTTTTTGCCGATTTTATTTGATCCCAACACCCTGAAAAGTTGTTTAGAACAACGTTGTCCGCGTATTTAGTGCTGATTACCATCTGTGCTGAGTCGTTTTGCTCTAAACTCATAACTCAGCACTCATAACTCAGGACTTTTATGGCAGGTCAATTGTAATATTTCTGAAAGCTATTTATTCGCGTCATAGGAATTACACTATTGTTTATGAACCCAGAGGCATCTCAAACCCCAGAACCAATTGATGAGCGGTTGGCAGAAAAACAAGAAGAGAACAACGCAGTTGAAAATCCAGAAAATCCATCTGTTGAGTCAGTAGTAGAAACAGGAGCCAGTAGCTCATCAGAGGACTACACAACTTCTGAGCCACTCATTTCCAATGCAGAAGTGGTAAATTCTACAGAGCTAACAGAAAATTCAAATGGCGAGTTTGTAGCGCAGTTAGAAGCGGAAAATGTCGCACTGGGGTCTGAAATAGGATCAGGAAATCAATCATTATATGCCGAAGCAGAGCTGCGAGTGGCAGAGTTGCAGAGCGCTGAAGCTGCTCTCAAGGAAGAAATAGCCAAGCTGCAAACTTCTTACGAAAGCCTTAAGGCACAGGTGAGTGAAACTCAAACCTCACTGGGACGACTTGTACAAGAGTCACTGTTGCAGTTAGAACAACGCAAACAAACCCTGCAAATTTCTGTAGAACAACTAGAACGCCGTCAAGAACGTATCCGCAACGAGATGCGAACCACTTTTGCTGGTACATCCCAAGACTTGGCAATTCGGGTGCAGGGTTTTAAAGACTATCTCACAGGTAGCTTACAGGATTTGGCCGTTGCCGCCGAGCAGTTGCAACTGACGCCAAGTGTGGTGGAACGAGAAAAACCACCTGTAAAAGAGGCAAAACCAGTTGAAGCTCAACCTGGAATACCCCAATTTGCCCAACAGCAATTTCAAGATACTACAAAGCAAATTCGCCGCCTAATTGACCAATACCGCAATAAACCGGATTATTACGGCCCACCTTGGCAACTACGCCGTACCTTTGAACCAATCCACGCTGAACGAGTTTCTAACTGGTTTTTTACCCAAGGGGGACGGGGTGGTTTGCGGACAATGGGTAGCCGTTTGCAGAATATCCTAATTGCTTCATCTGCGATTTCGATATTACACAAGCTGTATGGCGATCGCGTCCGTACTTTAGTCTTAGCTAATACACCGGAGCGATTAGGTGAATGGCGGCGCGGCTTACAAGACTGTCTGGGAATTGGTCGCCCAGATTTCGGGCCCGACCGGGGTGTGGTATTATTCGAGGCATCAGATGCTCTCGCTCAAAAAGCAGACAGATTGACGAAAGCCAATCAAATTCCCTTAATTATCATTGATGATTCAGAGGAGCAAATCAGTTTGTCATTGCTGCAATTTCCCTTGTGGTTAGCCTTTGCCCCTGACCCCAAAACAGTGAGAAACTATGATGATGATTTTTAATTAGTCATTGGTCATTGGTCATTGGTCATTGGTCATTTGTCATTGGTCATTTGTCATTGGTTATTGGGCAAAACAGTTCCGTTAGCGGTAACGGGGCGTTGAGCCAGTTCCTAGTTCCTAGTTCTGGGTAAAAAGTGAGATTCAGCACTCAGCATTCCTGAGAGTCGTTAGTCATTGGTCAAGAGTAATACCTCTTGACTTTCTTAAATTTTGAATTTTGAATTTTATTATGGCTATTTGGTTAACTCTATGCGGGACAATTGTAGTCATAGCTTACCTGCTGGGTTCTTTTCCCACTGGCTACATTGCTGTGAAGCAGTTAAAAGGTATTGATATTCGGGAAGTTGGTTCAGGTTCCACTGGCGCAACTAATGTACTAAGAACTTTGGGAAAAGGGCCAGGAGCATTCGTTTTAGTACTTGATTCTTTGAAGGGAGTATTAGCGATCGCTCTAGTTTACTGGTTGTTCAATTTTGCCTCTAGTCAAAATTATATCCCCCCAACGGTAGATGTAAATCTGTGGCAACCGTGGATAGTAACTTTAGTTGGGTTAGCTGCCATCCTGGGGCATAGTAAATCAATTTTTTTGGGCTTTACTGGTGGTAAATCTGTTGCTATTAGCTTAGGAATTTTATTAGCAATGAGTTGGCAGGTAGGTTTAGCAACAGCGGGTGTGTTTGCCGTCGTTGTCGCTATATCGCGGATTGTATCTTTGAGTTCAATTGTAGGTGCGATCGCAGTTTCCATTTTAATGGTACTTTTGCATCAACCCTTACCCTATATTCTGTTTGGAATTGCCGGTGGACTATATGTGATTTTGCGCCATCGCACTAATATTGAACGGCTGCTTGCTGGTACTGAGCCAAAAATTGGGCAAAATGTAGCGACAGAACCAGAACAAACTGTATGATTGCCCAACCGCAAATAGATATGTTTTTTACCCCTGTGCTTTATCCGGGAGTTTAGTTTACGAACTAACTTTACCTTTAATTAAACGGTGGAAAAGGCGGCAAGGCCACAAAAAAGCTCCACAAATACTTACTGAGGCGATGGCAGCCACAACTCGCCAACTCGAACTAGGCCCAGTGCTAGACTCTGAAGGTTGGGCTTGTGTGCTTTTAGCTAGTTCTGGCATTGAATGAGATAGCTGACTGGCTGTACTCACCCCTTCAATCGCTGCTCCAATTAGATAAGCTACTAGGGCAATTACTAGCCAGTGATTCATAATATTGCACTGTTTGAACTTTGAGCGTATGCTTGGCAGTGAGCAATCACTTGATTTATCGTACTAATGATTGCCACCTTGCCCTAAAGATAATCGGCCTTCAGCCGTATCGCGAATTAGGGGCAGTTTAGATTTTATATAAGTATTGAGGGTGCTATCTGCCTGAGAATCAAGTACCTGTTTAGCTTTCAGCTGCTGGAGTAGCAATTGTACTAAAGCAGCATCGTCAAATTGGAGCAGAGTGCTAACCTGGGTAGACTCGATTACAGCCCAAAGCTGTTGCATCATTTTTGCAGTTACCATGAGTCTGTAACCTCTTAAGCTTTTCTTTATATTCACACAGATTTGAGATTTGTGGTTAGTTTTTATCTGAAGATTTATAAAGATATAAGCTAATACAGTTCAGTTAAGAAAAATTGTAGGTTGGGTGAAGCAAAGCGCAACCCAACAAAGCTCTGGAAATGTTGGGTTACTCTTCTCCTGTCGGAGACGCTACGCGAACGAGAAGCCCATTACCTCCCCTCTAGAAAAGCCACAATGCAGACATACTGTAAGTATCAGCGCTTATAGGCAGGGGAAACTTCAGTGGTTGTCATTGGATGCTTTTGCTAGAAGTTCACTGTGAAACTCTTGCACAAGCTCCTTCCTGACCAGAAGGATCGGGAAAAATTGCTAAAGTGTGATATTCAGGGTTATTAGTTCCATATATCACTCGAAAAGTATACAATTTATTTTTACCTTGCCCTTCGGTAATAACTGTTAAAAGTGTATTGTCAGTAGGAGGGAGTCCAGGAATATTCAGTTTTTGAATTCGTCTGAGTTGAATTACATTCGCTGCGGAGTTTTTACAATCTTCTGCACTAGTATTAGGTTTTGGTCCAAACTGCATACATACTGGCCCATCAAAATCCATAGTTACCTGCGATGGATCGTTTAACCAAACTTTTTTAATTACTTCTCCAGCGGGTATAAAACTTAAGTTTGTTCCTTGCTGATACGAAATATCGATTGTAGGTATTAGCCCCCCTAAGCCTTGTGCTTGGCAGGAAAATATAGAACGCAGAACGGCGTTATTCGCTACAGCGCGACCTACCAACAAGAACATAGCAACCGAGAAAGTTAAGGAAGCTATCGGTAGGAAATAAGAACGTTCTGGAGTATTTCCTGACAATTTAGTATTCTTTTTCATGGTTGCAAATATCTAAAATTGGTATAAATTCTACCTGCTAAAATTGGGTTGGTTGATTAACGTAGATTTCAATATTTGTGCCAGCGGGTAAAAACCAAATATTAGTTTGTTGTGACATTTGGGCGATCGCTTGTTGATTACGTTGGGCAATCTGGGGTACTACAGAGTTCAAACCACCTTCCACAACCCCGGCTGTCAGGTCGCGTCTATTCTTAGTAACAGTAGTAAGAGTTGTGCTGCTACTGGTGTTGCCGTCAACGGTAGTTTGTGAAGTAAGTGGTTGGAGTTCAGTATCACTACGATTGATTAACTCGGCGGCTTTGCCAATACCTCCCAAAACGAATAGCCCTATATCCATCGAGGCTATAGACGAACTTTGACCAGGAAATTTATTTGCAATTAAAGGTTTACCTTGGGAACCGCGAAGAATAATTGCATTGTTGGGTAAGCTTCGTTCTGTAACGTTGCCATCATTTTGCGAGATAACTTTGACTATGTTCATCTGCAAAAGACCTTGTTCGGAGAGGGAACGAATTTCAGCGAGAAATTCGGTGTTTGCAGGTAGAGCGATCGCACCATCTGTAGATTTTAATGGTTCTTTCAATCGGATCACGAATACATTTTTCTCTTCACCTGCCTCACCACCACCCCCTGACCTAGTAGTTTCCCCAAATATTGCTGTCGCCAACACAGCTTTCGCACTACTCCCAATTGGTACAGATTTCTGTCCCTGCGGTTGGGCTTGACTGACTACAGGAGTCTCTGGTTGTGGGGTTTGCTCAGGATTGGGGTTTGGTGTCTGTTCTGTCTGTTGCTCCGGCTGTGTATTATTTGCAGGTTCAGGAGCCGCTGCTATATTACTGGGTTGATCGGTGGCATTTACTTCACCGTAGCTACCTAACTTTGCCAACCTTGTCCACTCTTCAAGTGGGCTTGGTGGAGGGGGTGGAGTTATACTAACTACCGGTTGAGTGGTTGGCTTTACAACTGGTAGTTGGGCTGATCGCGAAGGTTGATAAGCAGGTACTCTAACGATGCGTTCAACTGGTGCTGGCTGAGGTACGTAAGCTGTTGGTGGGGGTGTTGGGATCACTGTCTGTCTACCTCTGGAAGAAACTGACGGTTCTGGTTGTGAGGCTACTTTAGGCGTAGTTTTGGCCATTCTCAGCTGTTGTTGAGCAGCTTTTACCATCTGTGCTTGTTCAGTCAGAGCTAATTTCGTTTTGAGAGTATCTACTTCAGCTGCTAGCTGCTGAGATATAGATTCATTAGTGGGCTGCTCACGCACTGGTGGAGAAACAATATTTTTTGGCTTTTGACTGCTGCTACCCATCAGTTGGGATAAAAATACACCACCCACCAAAACGATCGCTAAGGTAGCAGCCCCTACCAAGCCTAACTTTGCAAAGGGATTAGATGAGAGTGCTTGCTTAGTCTGAACTTCTTGTGGTTGAGATAGCGACTCTGGCGGCGTTGCAGAGTCTTCTGATTCTTGGGTATAGCTAGAATCGGAAGATTCTTCTTCAAAGCCGACCAACCTTGACATCCGTGATTCCCAATCTAAAGATTCTACTTCTGGTTGGCGATCGTCAGTGGTGAGAGTAAATCCATTCTGAGGAGGTGTTTCGGCAGGAATTGAGTATCGAGTCATGGTAGAGCTTGATTTGGATTTCCAGAACAATTTTTATCTTGGATTTCACAGACATTATAAATTTCTAGTCTGGCTTCACCAAGGCGGTAAGCTGCGAAGTACGACGGTAGGGCTGCATTTGGTAGTGAAGTTGCTGGTTCATCTATAGCTCTAACTAAAATTTGTTTATTAAAGGAAACTGATTTTCCCAACTTATCATAACTGCTAAAAGTTAATTGATTGGCAAGCATCTCTACTTTCCATGTCCCATTACCTATTTTTGTCGGTTGGGAAATTTTTTGGATTACTAATACATTCTCTGCTCCTCTATTAATATTTTCAAATTGGCTATCTGGATTTAAATTAGTAAGTTCTGATTTAAGTTTTTGTTTAAAATCATCAGCTACCAGTTGGGAAGTAATTTCCCACACTTGAGTTGGCGGCTGTTGCTGTGACCAGGTAAGCATTAAGCTCATAGTTTCACCCACAAACCGGCGAATAGCTTCTGGTTGTCGTTCTAAATTTGGTTGGGGGTCTACGGTTATAGTGCGACCATCAACAAGTTGTACTAAACTTCGAGGCGTGAGTTGCTGACCTAACTGTTGTAACATAGACCAGTGAAATATTAGTAACAGCAAGGTGAATAGATGTAAACCAAGTGTTACTACTGCCAACAGTGGTAAGGGGCTATTTTTCTTATTTTCTGGTTTGAGTAATTGCATTAATAATTGATTATATAAATTGAACCATCTTCAAATGAAGTAGAAATCGATTATCTGATAAAACTATCAGATGTTTTTCCAGTCACGCATTGTTTGGATTTATCTTCGTCCAGGTTGTTGTAGTCATCTAGCAAACATAAGTTACGAATTTCATAAATTTCTAGTTTATCAGCACGTACACTATATATTGCTTTTTGTAAGTCTGTACTATTGTTAGCTTGGGGATTACCAAAATAATCTGCTGCTCGGACAAGTAAATCTTTGTTAAAAGGAGTTATGAGTTTTTCACCACCAACTCGGTTTCTTTGAATTAAGTCGGCTACCATACCCACTCGCCATTTACCTGGTGCAATTTCTTTTGGCGGATAAAGTCTCTTAATTACTAATTGTGATGTCATCGCTTGGCTGGGATTTTCAGAGAAAACTTCTGGTGGTGTCATTTCTGCAACTGTGCTTAAGAAACTTTTGCGAAAGTCTTCTGAGAAGGCAAAACTAGCTACCCAACTGCTAGTACTAATCTTTTGACTACCACCTTGAGGTGTATTGATCAGAATTCCTAAATCTGATTTTGGGTTTGCGACTTCTTCAATAGTTTGTGGTGGTAAGGTTCCAGACCAGCTAAACATTGATATCATCGTTTTGCTGATGAATCGGCGAATTGTTTCTGGTTCTCTTGCTAAATCATCAATATTAGCTACTGGTTGACCGTCAATTAATTGTACAAAGTTGGGAGATTTTCTTAAACTGAGTTGGCGAATATTTAGCCCTTGTAAGATGAATAAAAATAAAACTAATATATGTAAACTAAAGGTTGCGATCGCAAAAATTGTCAAAACACTTCCCGTTTTTTGTCTTTTTTCTAGTAAACGCACCATTTCATCATCTCCTCCTGCGAAAAACTTCAGCCATTATATATGATGATTTGCATATAGTCAGCAGTCAGGAAACGAGCCAAAATTAACTTGATTCATTTTTAATTTCTTCAGTACCTAGGCGTAAAAAATTAAAGTTTGTAGTCAGGACTTTAGTGCTAATAATCCTTTTTTTGAGCGATGAATAACTCACTACGGAAATTATACTTACCTACTTATATTCTCTCCTTTACTAAAGAAGCCGTGTTGCTGATAGCACTGAAGACAGCAAAACCGCCAGCAGCAGCCACAATTAAAGATAAAATTGGTGCTAAAATTCCCAGAAAAATGATGAACCACATCAAATCTGGATCAACATTAGCATTTTGACCTGGCCCATTGACAATAACTGCGGCAGTCAGCACAGCAATAATATTGAATGAAATCTTGGCGATTCCAATAGATAAAAACCCAGTCAGCCATGCAAAAATTGGTTTACCAGCGACAGGAAGTAAAGAACCACCTACAGCCAGTGGGCCTAATGCTGCTATCAGCAACATAGTAGCTTCTATCAAATTCTGGAAGGCATATTGTAAGGAAACTAAAAAGTTTTTGATGCTCGTTTGGACTGTAGAACCTAACAAAGAGTTAAATGAGGTTTCTGAGACAATTCCAGTGCCATATCTGATGTTATCTACCTTAGTTTGTAGTCTAACTATCCAGTTTTTATTTCCATAAGTATCTCTATATTTCTGCCAGAGAATGTTGACTTTTTCGGCAGCTTTGACAAAGCATTGACTTTGTTGTTCGCCAGTTAGTGATTGACAAGGACGAAGCAAAGAACCAGCTACTTCTTCAGCAATACTCATATTCAGTGCTTGCTGGTACATTTGCTCTGCATCTGCTGTTACCAATACTTGCTGATTTACAGTGTTTAAAAAATTTCGCACTCCCAGCGTCAGATTAGAAAGTATACTTCCATTGCCTGAATTACTTAAGAGTACTACCACAATAAAAGGCCAAATTAAAGCTGATATGGGACGAGTATATTCGTAGGATATTAAGTCTCTGAGGAATTGTATCATAAAAAATAACAGGGTTCCTACTGCGAAAAAAATCCCCAGATTTGTCAGCGCTCCATACAAATTATCGCTGGTGTTATTTTGTAATAAATCCAGCCATTGTTTATCCCAACCTTCGGCAACACTTTGGGAAGTTGCAGTACCATTATCGAGAATCTGGTCAATGCCTACTTGGGCAAAAATTAGTTGAATAGAAAGTTGCATTTTGAGTTAATGTGCTGTTTTTTATATTTCCTATTTAAGGATTTTAAACAATCTATAGAAAAATGAGAGTTTTTTATCCTCAAATTCTACTTATTAACTTTTCTGCCAAACAAATCTAGTTGAGAAGTTGCTCGCAAAAGTCGTGAGGCTTCTGTAGCTGTTTCTACTCTTCTAGCACGATTCGCCTCTTCTGTCTGTTGAGAAATGTTTGCCAAATTTAAGTTAGAATATTGTAAAGACTGATTAGTTTGTAATGACTGAGCAAATGTTTCAGCGACAATTTTCGATTGTTCTTGTTGGATTTTAATGGTTTCTTGGTTAGTAGTTAGCAATGCTAATACTCCCTGACCTAACAAGTTATCAGCAAGACTTATTACTTGTTTAACTGTTCTGTCAATCTGAGTACTTTCCAGTTGATTTTTAAAGCTATCAATCTGATTGGTAGCATCATTTGATCCAGCAATATCTTGCAGACTTCTCTCTGTATTTTCTAACTTAGTTTTTGTCCGAATTTGTCCATTTTCACCGAGAACACCTACCGCTACTCCACGGGTAATTACACGATTGAGTTCATTGCTAACTAAATTTCCCCGCACTGCTGAATTATTCTCAAAGCGGTTTGATCTAGAGTCTGAATTAGAAGAGTATAGAATCAAATTATCACGAACATTTTTCCCCGCAGCGACAGGGTTAGGTATGTTCAATTCTCCTTTAGAATTACTCAGAGCATTTTGACTCTGTATTTCTACAGGCTTTAAATTTTCGCTCAGATTATATTGAAGGTAGTTTTGCAAATCTGTGGAATATGATTGAAAATCAGTCCAAACCTGACCTAATCCACCTGTCTGAATTTGTGCCATTCCTGGTAGTATTGCCAGAGATAGTAAGGTGAAAGTAAAAATGGTAGTTTTTCGCATACATTTGTGCCTGAAAAAGGTAGACGACATGATGTAGTGAGTCAGGAATTTAGCTTTTTAACTATGATTTATACTTTTTGACTCACTGTTGACTGTTTACAAAACCCGATTAACTACTACGTAGATTCGCGACTAACTGACGTGCAAATGCAGAAATTGCTTCATATTTATCACTGTGAAGTTGCATCATTTGGCTACGTGCAGTTTGTTCATAGGGGTTATTCGCAACTGCTGCTAATTGTTCATAACCTGGATAGTAACGGCAGAATGTATAACTACCGTTATCATCTAGTAGCCATTGGCTATAAACGCCTTCTTTGCGGGGAAAAAAGCTTTCTGAGGCATTGCGAGAAATAACTTGTCGGGGATATTTCAAGATGTCTGCAAAACTATCCACTGCAACTGGTTGAATGCGTCCAATCAATCGTGTTGTCAGGTTTTGCAAAATTTTAGATGCAGCTTTAGATCTAGCAATGGTGTCAGGATCTTGTCCTGATAAGATCACTCTGATACCAGCTTTAGCGCCGTTCGCACAAATTCTGCCAACTAAGTCAGAAATTTGCTCGAATTCAAATAAAATTGGTGCTTCGTCGATAAAGAATATGGAAGCTGGACTACCTAATGCGCGTCGGAGTGCGGCTGAATAGGCACTTAAGGATAGTACTGCTGCATCTTCACTATCTGATAGGTTTCTGAGAGCAAAAACTAAAAGTTGGGCATCGGTAGGAAAGCTGGATGGTGCAGAAATGGCTTGTCCTACGCGGCTAGAAAGCCAAAAGCGCAAGCGCAACTGAATTTGACTGAGGGCGTCTTCTACTCTGCCTGTTAAAGAACTTAGCTGCAAGTGTTCTGGTGAGCAGAAAGAGAGAAAATCTTTTAAAGTGGGGGTTTTTTGCCAAGCAAGAGTACCAAATCCCGCCGCCATCGCCTGTCGATATCGCTCTTTGATACCCTCATCTCTAAAGAAGGCTTCTAAAGCGAGGTTGAGTAGCGATCGCACGGTTTGCGATAAAATTTGACTTTCAGTGGATGATCCTAAAACCATTGTCATTAAGGCTGATTCTAGGAAGGCGGTATAATCGTTGAAGCGATCGCGCTGTTGTTCTGGTTCTAGCGATCGCAAATCTGGCTGTTCAAATAAGTTATTCGATTGTTTGGAGATATCAAAGTACGCCCCATTCCCCTCCATGAACTCTGTGTAGTCAGTGAATGTAGATGTCCCATCAGGTTTAGGGAAATCTAACGCCACAACCGGAATCCCATGAGCCAAAGCCTGAGTTAAAATCCCTGATACCAACACCGATTTACCAGCACGAGTTGTAGCAAACAAAGCTAAATTTTTGTGTTGATTAAATAAATCTAAATGTACGGGTGTTCCGCCTTCTTCAGCAATCAACTCAAAGCCTTGTCTATCACCCTGTTTA
Source organism: Nostoc edaphicum CCNP1411 (assembly GCF_014023275.1). NCBI lineage: Bacteria > Bacillati > Cyanobacteriota > Cyanophyceae > Nostocales > Nostocaceae > Nostoc > Nostoc edaphicum. Next base: position 639,439 of record NZ_CP054698.1, on the reverse strand, counting down.
GTTAAAACTAGAGGCATTAATCCGGGAACTTCACTGGTTAAATATAGCTGGCGACGGTTGAAGGGGGTTGCTAATAAACCTTCCCAAACTATCGGTAGAGTTTGCAGCCAAATTTTCCAGGCATATTCAGTTTCCCTAATTACCCTAGCTGGACGCTGAAAACAGTTTTCAATATATCTTGTCGCCTCATCTAATTTCTCTACAGTGGGACGATGTACTAAAATGGCGACACTCGTATAAATCGGGACTGCACCTTCATATAACTGTTCTTGCGCTGCTACCGATTTCTTCAACTTTAATTGAGCATTGACATCAATAGTTTTACTTTTTTCTTGAGCCAAAATTGTTGTCATATTTGACTGCTTCAGCACTCGTTGCAGAGTAGTTTTCACCACTGCGGGATTTGCGGCAGTCAACTCACAAAAAATTTCGGTATCTACTACTGTTTCTCTAGCTAACAGTTCCCATAAATAGCGCAGTTGGGCAGATTTATTCGGCCAACCTCCGGGTTTTTCCAGAAACGACAGTGCGCCAATATAGCGATTGTTAACATTAACCCAGCGGCGATCGGCACAAGGTACACTAGATTCCATCAGCAAAGTTGTGCCGTGGATATTTTCTAGAAGCAATTTAGTACTAGCTAAATCTGAATTAACTTGCTCATGCAATCCTTGTTCATCTAAAGTCATTAACTGGGGAATATCTATTGGCTGCGTATCATTAAACCTTTTCCAGATGTCCCCCCAGAGTTCATTAGCAGTCAAAGGTTTAACATCCAATCCCATTTTGTTAGATAAGATTTGTTCCCAGCGGAGAAAACCTTGATTGTAAGCATTTGTAATCAGAGTTTCAATGCGTTGGTTTTCTACTTCTGAGAGATCACCTTTGAATTTTAACCACCATGATTCAGCTTTGACTAAAAGCTTTTCTATCCAATCATCTGCATGTTGCGAGTTGGATTCAATGGTGTAAGTGACATAAATCCGTAAAAATTTGGGCTTACGAATACCAGAAATAGTCAGTTCTTTGACTCTGGCTCTCTCCGCCATCAACAAATATTTGATATCTCGTGATGGCGAATTTCTGATTAGGGTTGCTAATTCTTTTTGACGCTCTTTGTCTGAACTAAAAGAACCCAAGTGTAGGGTCATCCTTTCACCAGTAGGGATGTCTTTTAACCCAGCTTCAATGTTATTAAAAAGTGTATCTATTTGTTCAGGTCTTAAGGTAGTATGAATTCCCTTACAATCAAAACCAAAAACAAAGCAGAACCGATCTTTTTGAGTGCCTTTTGTCAAAAGGTAAGCGCCAATATCGCGTCCATTCATTGCGACACGCAGCATTGTCGCCAAGTGCAAGGCATCTTCAAATGGTGTTAATCTACCTTCATTTCCGGCGACGCCGACGCTTTGTTTTCCGATTTTTTGCTTCATGGTTAACTTCCAGTAAGCTTTGATAACGAGCAAAGCCTCTTGTCCAAGCGGGAACACCTATAAATTTACTTAAAAAACTCCAACTCCTACCACCAGTTAAAATCCACCAAGTTCCTATTCCCCAACCAGTCATTAGTATTGTCCACAACCATTTTTGAAATTCTTCTTGGAAAAGTCCTCCAAAAATTCCATTGATCATAAAATAGGAGGCTAAGGCAATTACCGTCCAAGGAAGAATTTGATCAGCAGGAATTGGCCCTAATGAAGGTTGACTTCCCAGAACCTGGTTGACTGGACGAAATTCTTGTTCCCGCTCTTGAGACATTTGAAATATCTGAATTATTTACTGCGCTTGTGGGCCAATTACAAAGCGTGTGAGTACATCAGCAATGGTAACAGCAACAACGACTAATAGTGGAGTTCTGGCAATACTTTGCCAATCTTCATCTTTACGCACTGCGTTAATCACACCAACCAGAGAAATTGCAATATAGAGTAAGTAAATCGCCCGCAACACATTAAATATCAAACTGATTGCTGTCTCGCTACCACCACCATTTGTTGCTGCACCACCTAAGTTTCTTTTGAAAAACCTTTCAGCTTCCCCAAAAAACTGAGCTTGTGCAGGGGTTGCGAAACAGTCTAACCAAAATAAACTGAAGATAATGGCTGCTGCTAAAATCTGTAATGATATTAGCGATCGCCTTGGTAAATTCACCTGCTGCCCGATTTGCTGGGTGATGACTGTAATTAAACTACCAACTAGTAAACAAAAGAGCAGGATAGGACTTTTTAGACTGATAACGCTTACAAGTACAGCACAAGCAATCAAAAAAGGTACAGATTCAACCAGAATAATCAGGCCGGATTCCACTCCCAGTCTTAACTTATGAGATCCTTTGACCGCATTGCCAGTTAAAGCTTTGAAAAAGTTTCTCTCGTGAGAACTTTGTCTAGACATTTGCTAATTTTCCTATGATGTACTATGAGTGTTGGTTGTCTAAAATTTTACTCGCTACTTGCAATCTAACATGATTGAACATCCATTTTTAAGGAAATTATGAAGTTCGCAGTAAAGTTCTATATTATATACATATAATTATTAAGTTAAGTTAATAGTATATTAATTTTTATTTAAAAAATAAGTGTGCCTGGTTTAAGAAACTAGGTTTCAAGCTTTAAACCAGAACTGTTTCTATCTGAGCGCTTTTCTCAACTACAGGTTGGGTAAGTCGGTAGAAATGTAAAACAATCATCAATAAACTGACGACCACATTTCACACAGATGTAATTTTGTTTACCTCTTTGTTTTCCATTTTTGCGAATGTGGGTTGATGCACACCTTGGACATTCCATAGAGATCGCACTAATTCATATTGCTATTCTGCTACGCCGAAAATATTTTATCCCTCTAAGCAACCGTTTTGTTAGGTGTTATCGATTACCTAACGCACTATAAAATAGTATATCAGTCGCTACAGCCTTGGGGAAATTCGCAACGCGGTGGCTATTTGAGCGTAGAATCCCCGTGCACTCACGCCAGGGAGTATGTCAAAAATTGGTTCTACTAGCCCTTTCAAGGTAACTCGTAAAATCTCTTCTTTTCTCTATGCGTTCTCTGTGTCTCTGCGGTTCAAAAGTAATTTATACAACAAAATAGACGTATAAGACACAGACATCAGTTCACCGCAGGCGTCAGAATTTCGGTGATAAGAGTTTAAAAAAGAGATTTATTCACTAACATTTTTACCCACATTGACAGAAAATACCAAATACGCAATATATATTTTGGTATTATAACTAGGCTTTTCAGCTATTTTTTGCAACGCATGGATTGGGTTGGCTCACACCTATGCAACTAATAAAAGTATAATTAATAAAATACTAAAACAATATATTCTCATTGAAATAATATATGCTGATAAATTTGTAAACTGTATAAATTCTAATAAAGACTTATTAAAACCTCTAAAAAAGAGTTTAATAAGTAAAAGCGTATATCAACGAGAGTTTCAGATTTTACTCTGACAGGAGTAATAAAAAACACCACAAAAACTGCTTTTCAGGCACATCTAAATTACAGAAATTTATTTAAGTTTTTTAATCATTCCATAATGGAATCATGACTAAAGCTTTACTTTAATAGTATACTGTTGATTTCGTTGGCAAAATTTAACCGTTATTAGACATAGCAATCCAAAAAATCCATGAAATCCTTACTTTCTTTACTTCATAATTAGTAGTAGTTAGTGCAAAACTGTTGCGCATCTACATTTAAGAAAGTGGTTTTTGGGATTTGGATTAAATTGCCATTCCAAATTAAGGTAAGTGGGTAAAATTAAACATGGCTTAAAAAAAGACTGAGATTGGCAATTTAGGGATGATTCATAGTACCTGTTAGCCATTGTCTCAGACTAAAGCCACTGAATGTTTATTTATACAAACTTACCTTGAGATGTAGAGTTTTAACTAGCAAATAATCATTTTATAGAGTGGATTAGGAATAGCTTAATTGCCTCTCTATACTTTATGATTTTGCCTTTAATTTCCTCTATGTTATTCAGCGCTTAGTGCAAACTATTGATTTGCTGATAGCTTTTTTATGCCAATTTATTGTGCTTAAAGAGGCTTATTTACAATAGCTAGTTTGGCACTTGATTTTGATTTGATAGGGTGTTGAATCGGAACTTAACTTAAAGGAGCTTGACATGGATTTTTATCGCGATCACCAATCGAAAAATTTGACAAGTTCAATTTCTGTACTTGCCATTACAATTAGTTTAGTAGTGGGTCAATCTGCTACTCATAAATCTGTAGCTCAGAATGCTACATCTCCTGCTGTTGCACCAGCAATCTCCGTAAATGGAGCGGGTGCAAGCACTGTAAATACTTTGTTTGTAGGTACAGGAACTGCCTATCCTTTTTCCCCTAAAGGCTCATGGTTTAACGTTTTCGGTGTTGGAAATCCTCCATCCCTCAATAACAATGTACCCCCAGCCCTAGCCGGATTTCCAAATGGAAGTTATGGCCCACTCAATACAGTTTCCACATTCAGATATGCTCCTGTTGGTAGTGGCGCAGGTTTAACAGCTTTTTTCACTCAAACCCCACCACCAGTACCAACTGGCACACCAGCTCTTAACAATCTTACTATCCTACGCCCAGTCTCTTTTGCGGCTAGTGACGACCCCGTAGCAGGAACAGAAAGAGTTAGTGGCGGACCTAACAATGCAGGTGGTACTACCGCAGACGCTGCCAAATACGTTCAAGTGCCTGTAGTAGGTGTCGGAATCACCTTAGCTTTCAACCGTACTGGTCTTACTGTACCAGCAGCTGGACTTAGGCTTTCACGACCAACTTACTGTGCTATTTTGAACGGCACCCTTACAAATTGGAACGATATTAGAATTAGAAATGATAACGGCGGCGCAATAATTGCAGCCAACTTACCCCTCAGATTTGTACGTCGTAGTGACAATAGTGGTAGTACTTTTGTTTTAAGCACTCATCTCAATACTGCGTGTAAAACTACTGGCACTCCAGGGCTTCCAGCAGCTGCTGTATGGAGTAGAGGAGTGGGTAGCATAAGTGTTGCAGGCACTGTGCCCCCAACACCACCAGCCAATACAGTTGTTTGGCCAACTACTTTCCTATCTGCATCAGGAGGTGGAGGTGTAGCCACTGCAATCACATCCAATAGTGGTGCAATTGGTTATGTGGACAGCGCTACACGTTTAGCTAGAAGTCTGCCTGCCGCAGTCTTACGTAACAGAGCAGGTAATTATACTGCTGTTGCATCAACTTCAATTTCAGCTGCTTTTGTGGGTGCAACTGATGTAGATTCAAGTCCTCGGCGGATTAGACTGCAAGTTATTGATCCAACAGGTACAACTGCTTATCCAATTGTTTCAGCACCTTACCTTCTATTTTATGACAAATACGCAAACGTTAGCATAGCAAATGCTATTAAAGCGCATATCAACTGGGCTTTAGGAGTACCACCTGTTCCTGCTAGTGGAACAGATGTGACAATCAACCCGAACTCTATAGCTACAGCTCGTGGATATGCTCCTCTTCCCGATGCCATTAAAACTCTGTCTCGAAATGTTGTTAATACTTACGTGGATGGTGTTTTTCAACCTTAATACGACTTTTGGAGTTAACCGCTCTTGCCTCCTTTAGATTTATAAATCTCTTGGTAAGGATATGAAGGTTATACCCCAGGATTATATTTAACATCCTGGGGTTTTATTGAGGCAATGATTTAGGATTGACAGATCATTTAATCAGAATTAACAATTCAAAATAAAAAAGTTTGGCAGTCAGACTTACCACTAATTATTTTGCACTAAATCTATAGATTTTCTACAGGTCTTAAGCCCATTTATTTATCTGCTAAATATTAAGATATTTGTGCTACACGGCTACTTGTGAACACATATGATAAAAACACCAAATATTTATAATTAATCGGCTTAACCTACATTTTAACTAATACTAATGTTATTTGTTTAAAAATTTTACACAATACTCCATTGCTAACAACAAACATAAAAGAAAATCATGGCTGATATATTACTCAACCTCTCTAACCTAGATGGCAGCAACGGCTTTAGCATCAACGGTATCAATGCCAATGACTCATCAGGCACATCAGTCAGCAATGCTGGGGACATCAACAGTGACGGCATTGACGACCTAATTATCGGCGCACCTTTTGCCGCTTCCGGTGGAGGACAGAGCTACGTAGTATTTGGCAGTACTAACGCTTTCAATACCAACCTCGACCTCTCATCTCTAGACGGTAGCAATGGCTTTGCCATCAACGGTAGTGCAACTAACTCCTCAGGCACATCAGTCAGCAATGCTGGAGACATCAACGGCGACAACATCGACGACCTAATAATTGGCGCACCAGGTGCTTTACTGGGTGCAGGGCAGAGTTACGTAGTCTTTGGTGGCAACAGCTTGAGTGCCAGCCTTGACCTCTCTAGCCTAGATGGCAGCAACGGCTTTGCCATTAACGGCATTAATGGCGTTAACTCAGATGGCATCTCAGACTCCTCAGGCAAGTCAGTCAGCAATGCTGGGGATATCAACAATGATGGTATTGACGACCTCATAATTGGCGCATCCAGTGCCTTATCGGGTGGGGGACAGAGCTACGTAGTGTTTGGCAGCACTAGTGCCTTTAGTGCCAGCTTCGACCTTGCTAGCCTCAATGGCAATAACGGCTTTGCCATTAACGGCATTGGCACAGACTCCTCAGGGACATCAGTCAGCAGCGCTGGAGACATTAACAATGATGGTATTGACGACCTCATAATTGGCGCACCAGGTACAGGAAAAAGCTACGTAGTGTTTGGCAGCACTAGTGCCTTTAGTGCTAGCTTCGACCTATCTAACCTCAACGGCAGCAACGGTTTTGCCATCAACGGCAATGCCAGTGATTTCTCAGGTGCTTCAGTTAGCAATGCCGGAGACGTTAATAATGATGACATCGACGACCTAATCATCGGTGCGTACAATGCCGTTTCTGGTGCTGGAGAGAGCTATGTGGTATTTGGTAGGAGTGACGCTTTTAGTGCCAATGTTGACCTGTCTAGTCTAGATGGCAGCAACGGCTTTGCCATCAAGGGTATTAATGGGAATGATGTCTCAGGCTACTCAGTTAGTGCGGCTGGGGATGTCAACGACGACGATATCGCTGACCTGATTATTGGTGCACCTTTTGCCTTATCGGGTGCGGGGCAGAGCTATGTGGTCTTTGGTAGTAGTGATGCCTTTAATGCCAACCTTGACCTCTCCAACCTTGACGAGAGCCAGGGCTTTGCCATCAACGGTATTAATGGTACTGACTCCTTAGGTATTTCAGTCAGCGCTGCTGGAGATATCAACGACGATGGTGCAGACGATTTGCTTGTTGGCGCACCTGGTGCTTCCTTGGGAGCCGGGCAAACCTATGTGATCTTTGGTACTCCACAACCAGAACCAGAACCACAACCACAGCCAGAACCACAACCACAACCAGAACCACAACCACAGCCACAAGTTATATTCAACCTCTCTAACCTAGATGGTAGCAACGGCTTTAGCATCAACGGTATCAATGCCAATGACTCATCAGGCACATCAGTCAGCAATGCTGGGGACATCAACAGTGACGGCATTGACGACCTAATTATCGGCGCACCTTTTGCCGCTTCCGGTGGAGGACAGAGCTACGTAGTATTTGGCAGCACTAACGCTTTCAATACCAACCTCGACCTCTCATCTCTAGACGGTAGCAATGGCTTTGCCATCAACGGTAGTGCAACTAACTCCTCAGGCACATCAGTCAGCAATGCTGGAGACATCAACGGCGACAACATCGACGACCTAATAATTGGCGCACCAGGTGCTTTACTGGGTGCAGGGCAGAGTTACGTAGTCTTTGGTGGCAACAGCTTGAGTGCCAGCCTTGACCTCTCTAGCCTAGATGGCAGCAACGGCTTTGCCATTAACGGCATTAATGGCGTTAACTCAGATGGCATCTCAGACTCCTCAGGCAAGTCAATCAGCAATGCTGGGGATATAAACAATGATGGTATTGACGACCTCATAATTGGCGCATCCAGTGCCTTATCGGGTGGGGGACAGAGCTACGTAGTGTTTGGCAGCACTAGTGCCTTTAGTGCCAGCTTCGACCTTGCTAGCCTCAATGGCAATAACGGCTTTGTCATTAACGGCATTGGCACAGACTCCTCAGGGACATCAGTCAGCAGCGCTGGAGACATTAACAATGATGGTATTGACGACCTCATAATTGGCGCACCAGGTACAGGAAAAAGCTACGTAGTGTTTGGCAGCACTAGTGCCTTTAGTGCTAGCTTCGACCTATCTAACCTCAACGGCAGCAACGGTTTTGCCATCAACGGCAATGCCAGTGATTTCTCAGGTGCTTCAGTTAGCAATGCCGGAGACGTTAATAATGATGACATCGACGACCTAATCATCGGTGCGTACAATGCCGTTTCTGGTGCTGGAGAGAGCTATGTGGTATTTGGTAGGAGTGACGCTTTTAGTGCCAATGTTGACCTGTCTAGTCTAGATGGCAGTAACGGCTTTGCCATCAAGGGTATTAATGGGAATGATGTCGCAGGCTACTCAGTTAGTGCGGCTGGGGATGTCAACGATGACGATATCGCTGACCTGATTATTGGTGCACCTTTTGCCTTATCGGGTGCGGGGCAGAGCTATGTGGTCTTTGGTAGTAGTGATGCCTTTGATGCCAACCTTGACCTCTCCAACCTTGACGAGAGCCAGGGCTTTGCCATCAACGGTATTAATGGTACTGACTCCTTAGGTATTTCAGTCAGCGCTGCTGGAGATATCAACGACGATGGTGCAGACGATTTGCTTGTTGGCGCACCTGGTGCCTCCTTGGGAGCCGGGCAAACCTATGTAATCTTTGGTACTCCACAACCAGAACCAGAACCAGAACCAGAACCAGAACCAGAACCAGAACCAGAACCAGAACCACAGCCAGAACCACAGCCAGAACCGCAGCCACAACCGCAGCCACAACCAGAACTACAACTACAACTGGCAAACAGTGGTAATGATGTCTTTAATATCAAAGGTGACGATGATACGGTAACACTCAAAGTCGCGATCGCAGGCAGCAATTCTAACCTGGTGAATGAATTCGGTGTGTATACTGTTGATGATGCTACAGGTAAAATTGACGGTATTGCTCCAGGTGAAGCAGGTTATGCCCGCAAAGCTTTAGAAGAAGGACAGGTAATTCTCTCAGCTATTGCCGACCCACCCAATGGGTTCAGCAACAGTCCTCTAAATGGTTTATTAGAGTTCCCATCTGATACTAACCTGAGATTTTATTTAGTCAAAAACAGTACAACGGAAAATGTGCTCAGTAATATCACTCCAATCACTGATGTACTATTTTCTGATCCCTCCAACCAAAAGATTACTAGTTTAGATAACAATGCATTCTCTTTAGCTTGGAAGGATGGTTCTGGTAATAGCACTAATGATTTTCAGAATCTGGTAGTAACAATTCAGCCTACAAATGACCCGTTACCTTTGGGTACAAGTTTACAAGGTCAGCCACAAGGAGAATTGATTGACTTACGAGATGTTGAACAAGAAGTGGCAGCTATCTTTGTTGTTAACCGAGAAGCTGAATTCAACAATTTTGTTGGATTCTATAAAGTAGCTGATGAAAATGGTGGTATTGACACCAACGGCGATGGTCAGGCAGATATTCTTGTTGGACAAGCTGGTTATGCCCAAGCCGCAGTCCGTCAGCGCGTTGCAGGAATTGATTTATCGGTGAACGACCAAGGTACGGCAACTTCTACTGGCACTTTTGAGCCTGGTTCTATCTTTGCACCATTCATTATCATCAATGGCAGACCTGATGCGATTTTAGATAGCAATTCTAACAATGATCCAGCAGTTTACTTCTCATTTTTGGGTGCTAATGCTGACAAAGTAGATCATATTCGTCTGTTAGGAAATAACACTTTTGGCTTTGAGGATTTAGCAGGTGGGGGTGACAAAGATTTTAATGATGTTATTGTCCGAGCTAATTTGAGTATTATCTAAGTAAAAATTCTCACTGGAGTCGGAGTTTTTCCGGCTCCGCTCTTAAAGTCCAATTGGTATCCACCCTACTTTAGAAGATGATGCGATCGCAGTCATCATTTATCCTTGAACTATTATGATTTTTAGTAAATATTATTACTTAGTAATAATATTTGTTTATCTAAAAGTCGTAGTTTAATACAACCATAATCTTCTTAGCTACCAGATATGTATCGTTCAAAATAGTTGAAAAAGTTCAACTGCCAACTATGTTATGATTAGATATGTTGAGAAATATTTTCGGTCATGTGACTGAACTATATGGACGCCTCTCCGAATCTAAATCTCTACAGCCTTTGATTCTGGAGGTGTTTTATGTCGGTTTATATTGCTAATCTACCCAATAAGACCTCATGAGGTTGAAAATGACGACCTATAACGGGTCTTTTTTATTTAACAAACTGCCTTCTCTAGGAGACACTATGCGAAGGCGAGGCGCAACATATCCTAGACAAGAGAGAAGAAGCAATTATTAAGTACGAGTTTACAGAGAATTGGTATAAGACCCTTATAGATCAGAGTCTTCAGCATTCCAAAAATTGGAATTTTGGTTAGCCGAAGTGTATTGGAATACGTCGCTTGACACTAATACATCTAACTGTCAAAAAAAATGTGCTAAGAAGAATGGACAAGTATAGCGTGTCACAAACCCAGACAACATAAGGATACTATTTGAACTTATGCCAACGGATATAATTACCCGTCCTGAGTCCCTTACAGAAGATTGTTTCTTTACTTATGCCCTTGGGACTGATTTGCATGATACTAATTTGACAGCCAAATATTTACGCCGAATCAGGAAAGAAGATAAACCCTATATCGACATAGCGGTTTCTCCCAGGCCAGGCTATCGGTTTGAGGTGTGCCTTATCCCTGTTGAAGGGTTTGCGAAAGAAACAATATTGACAAAAGATGGGTTTGCCAAAGCTTTAGCGATTATTTGTGCTGTATCTAACAAAGCTAGGAAGCGATTCCCTTCAGGAAATGGACAAGAGATTGTCCGGTGTCAATTTAGCAACTTAGCTGATGCAGTCGCAGTAGCGAACAGATTGTCTGCATTACCCTCTGATATGTATGAAACTCTCGTCAAGCTACCAAATGCTTTGTAAGATCGCGTCCGCTTGAACATTTATGATTAGAACTGATGCGGAGATATTTTAATGGTAGGTAACTAGACAGACTTGAGATTAAAAACTCAATGGTTCATACAAGACTTTTAACCCGAATGTGCAATTTTGATGTTTTTGCACGGTAAACTGTAATTCAAAGTGAGTTTTTTTTATGCCTACAAGTCCTTTGCGTGAAGAACCTCGTAACCAACGAGCGCCTGTAATTCGTACAAGTAATGAATTTATTCTTTTGGAATGGTTAAAGTCAACTGGTCGTCTAATCGAGCGTGAACATCAAGAATCTGAGTATCTAACTGAAGTAGAAGAAATTTCAGAAATGATAGACCTTGACGATATTCCTTATGATCATGACGATGATGATACTGAAATGGATTTAGAAGCCTAGCAGATTAGCCCAATTTTAGAGCTAGGGCGGTTATAAACCGAGGCTACACAAACAAAGTCCGCCTCCGCGGACTAAGGAAAAATTAAGTGTTTGTAATCTGCGTATGTGGGTAAAACCCTGTCTTGACGAGGTTTGTAACCGCCGATTTCACTTAAGTAATAAATAAAATAATTGTCCATTGCCAACTGTAACACCCGCGCGATCGCCTGCTATTTTCCCAGTACCTAAAAAATAATCTACTCTACCTGCACCTTTAATTGCACCTCCAGCGTCTTGGTCAAGAACATAGCGGCTAATAATCTGCTCCTCCATTTTTCCGGTAGGATTAACAAAAGGAATAGAAGCGCGAATCAACGCTAAAGCGCCAGGGGGCATGAGAGATTTATCTGTAGCAATAGAACGCTCTGCTGTTAATGGTACATTGATAGAACCTTGGGCTGGCTCACCGTGATTTTCTTGAAAAAAAACAAAGCTGCGATCGCGCGGAATATAAATATTTAATTCTTGGGGATGCTTTTGGAAATAGTCGAGAATAGTTGGCATAGTTACACCTTCTAGTGGTAATTTGCCATCATTGATTAATTCTCGCCCAATGCTTTTGTAGTTATAAGCGATATTACCCGCATAGCCGATTGTTGTCTGAGTACCATCGGGAAGCTGAATTCGCGCCGAACCTTGAATCTGAGCTAAATATGGTTCAAGGCGATCGCGAAACCAAAACAACTCTAATCCTCGCAATTTCCCTTTTGCACCTTGTAAACCATCTGCTCCTTCTAAGTCTTCACGTGTCGGATGAGGCCTAGGCCAGGAGTTTAAATCAGGAGGTAAGCGATAAACAGGATAGCGATATTCTGCTGTGGGGATGCGACTGGCTGCGTAAAGTGGCTCATAATAGGCGGTGAATAAAACAGCACCTTTGTTATCTGTACCCACTGACTGGTAAAGAACAAATTCCCGCTCGATGGCTTGATGTAATTCTGTTGCAGAATTAGTTTTTAATAGAAGTTCGCGGAATCTTTGCAAACTTTTTAAGACGCGATCGCGCGTAATCCCAGCCACCTGATAGTTTTGATAAGCAGCCGCCGCATTAGCTGTTTGCAGATATTGGAGACTGCGTGCGATCGCACTCAATAGTGCCTTTTTCTCTGGTATTTCTCCATAGAGTACTTCATCCAAACAAGAGCTATCACCTTGACAACAAGTAACTGGTAGTCTCTGAATCAATGGTGATTTTTGCTTTTGGAGAAATGCATTTTGATTTTCAGCAGTCAAGGAGACTGGTATATCCCACTTTTTCACCCTACATTCTGGCGGACTGAGTTCCCAATATGCCAAAGATTGCATCCGCACCAGCAAAATTGACAAAAACACAGGTAAGTTGATGGCAATAATTTTGTTAAATTTTCCTAAACCAGCAAGTGTCTTTTTCATCAAAATTCAAAATCTTTGATATTATCCCACTTTCCTCTAATTCAAAAATCACAAATTAAAACTAATTTACTTGTTTTACACCACCAAAATGTTTTCCCAATGCCCAATGCCCCATGCCCCATGCCCAATCCCTTATTCATTCATATTACGGTAAGTAGCAACTGCGGAAGGCGATATCCGGTTCAAATAGCGGAAAATCCAATATTTGAAAATGGTATCTAAAATCACTGGAAATGTAGCAATGAATAAGAAGATAAAATCTCTATTTGCTGGTAATCCCCAATGGCGTGATACACCTTCTAGGAGGACTTCCCAGCCATGAGGAGAGTGGAATCCTACAAATATATCAGTAAACAAAATGATGATAAATGCCTTAGCACTATCACTAAGTCCATAGACAATATGATCAAAGAAATCTTTGATCACAGCAATAGAAGACTTGCTGACAAGCAAAAGCCAGATAAAAGCAACCACCGAGAAAACATCTGCAAAAACATTTTTGATAGCATTAGAGCTTTCGCGACGAAATTCTTCAGAAATCTCTCTAGCCTTATTTTTCATTTCAGTTTCTATCTGTTCAGGCAACAGTGGAGGGGCTTTGATAATCAGATTTTCAAACTTGAGCCTTTCTTCAAATCTTTGTAATTCGACCAGGGCTTCCTCTTCCATTTCGGAATTAAGGAATATCTGCATTTGCTCACTGCTTCTAAATCGGTCAATAATTGGGCCTACTACGAAAGCTTTTGCTATCTGATGTGTCAAAAGTGGTATGATAATTAATAGTAAAATAAACCTGATAGATATTATTGTTCTTCTTTGAGTCTGACGAAAAGTCTGAATTACATCTTGTTCAGAGTTAGGGTCTAATTCAACTTGCAGACGACTGATAGTACTTAAAATAGAGCGGGGTAAAACGCCCATTGTATCAGCTTTCAGCTTTGATTTAGGTTTTTTATCCGAGTCTCTATTTGGTATTTTTGGTGGTAACGTTGGAGTATTTACGAGCAGCGAATCATCGTCAGATATTACAGAGTTAGCTGCTATGTTTGGAGGCCGAACTACTAAAGCTTTAGAAGTTGTTTGATCGGAAATATTTGTGTATTTGGATGTAACTTGATCGATGAAGTTGAGCTTTTCCAAAACCAAAGAAGGACTTAGATGCTGTATATCTGCTTTCTGAGCAGCTTTTTGATTCTCTTCATTTAGAAACCAACGGCTTGCTCTAAACTCCGTCAACCGCATCCTGACAATTTTTAATAGCTTCTTAAGGTCTGACTCAAAATAATCCATCACGCTATTACTGTACATGGCTGAGTCAATGTCTATTTTATTACCATTGAAATGCTTATCTTCTATTTCCTTAATCTTTAATGCTGCATCGTAAGCTTCATGTAAAGAACGTTCAGGAGTCTGTAAGTACCATCGATAAGTAGCAAGTAAGAAAGAATAGATTTTTTGACTAAAAACAGAGTTTTTCATTGCAGACAATCATCCAGCATTATTTGGTGATTCTTAACCTTAAGTTAACGCACGAGGTATACTAGCAAATCTAAAAGGAGAAAGTTTGTGGTTTCTCATTCGGTTTGGATTGTTGGCACTAGCCGTAGTGGTAAGACGGCTCGTTTGGTAGAGCAATTTTGTAATTGGTTAGAACCTGAGAATAAATACGCTGAATCATTTTATACTAAAAAAACAGGTCGTAAAAAAAGTGGTCATGTACCCGAATTTTTATATCTTAAACAAACAGAGCCGGGAGTTTTAGTCTTAGCTGCCAATGATGACAATCGTCGAGAGTTAGGAGACATAATTGTTACATCTACCTTGGGAAAATATCCGGTTCGTGCCAAGACGCCACTAGGTTTTTTTCAGGATGAAGTTATTTTATTTTGGCCGTTGCTAATTAACTCATTGAACCTGAAAGCACAGTTTCCGGTACGATTGCGGCCAGAAACGGAACAAGAATTAGCAACCAAACTCTGGCGTCCCCAATTAGACGAAGAAATTTTACGAATTGCGGGAGTGAATGAGTCTCGCCTGGTGCGTCGCATCCTAGATTTATTGCAATTAGCAGCTTATAGTGGTACTCCTTGCGAAGATATTGCCCAGATTTTGGCAAAGGGTCTGGGGGAAAATACTACAACTTTAGAGCCGGAATTTTTGGCATCTTTGCTGCTAGATTGGCGTAACTGGTGTTTAGAAAGGGGGTTACTAACTTATGGCATTATTACCGAACTCTATAGTCAATATTTATTAAGCGATCGCAATTACCAACAGCACCTAACTAAACGCTACCAGGCGGTACTGGCAGATGATGTCGATGATTATCCTAGCGTAGCGCGTCTTTTGTTTGAGTTGCTGTTAGATCAAGGCGCAATCGGGGCCTTTAGTTATAATCCCGATGGTGCAGTGCGATTGGGATTGGGAGCAGATCCCAACTATCTAGAAGGTTTAGCAGAGCGTTGTCGGGTAGAAATCTTGACCGGGCCGCCTCCAGAGTCTCTTGGTGAGCAACTCACTGAACAGATGGTGGAATTAGTCACAGAACCGATGATACTGTTGAGTTTACCTGAGATTGTGCATTCAATTCAAACCACCTCCCGCGCCCAATTATTGCGGCAAACAGCCGAGGTAATTGCTAATGCCATTCAATCAAAGCAAGTGCAACCAGAAGAAGTGGCGATTATTGCACCAGGTTTAGATGCGATCGCTCGTTATACTCTAGTAGAAATCCTCATCAAACAAAATATCCCAGTAGAATCGCTGAATGACCAACGTCCCCTAATTAGTTCACCCGTCATTCGCGCCTTACTCACCATGCTGGCACTAGTTTATCCCGGCTTGGGACGCCTTGTAGATCGGGATGCCGTCGCAGAAATGCTGGTTGTATTAAGCAGGAAACAACAACCACCAGAAAACTCCTCACTCCTCACTCCTAACTCTTCACTCAGCACTCAGCACTCAGCACTCAGCACTCAAATTGATCCGGTACGTGCTGGTTTGATTGCAGATTACTGCTTTGTACCGCATCCCGATCGCCCCAACTTGTTACCAGTATCAGCCTTCGAGCGTTGGGATCGAATCGGCTATGCAGCAACCACAGCCTATAATGACATATTACAGTGGTTAGAACAGCAGCGATCGCAACAAGAATTGCGGTTAATTCCCAGTCCCATTTCCCTCTTAGACAGAGCAATTCAGCGCTTTTTGTGGAATGGTAGCAATCTTCCTTACGAACAACTAGCAGCACTGCGAGAATTATTAGAAACCGCTCAACATTACTGGGAAATTGACACCAGACTACGACAAATTGCCCCAGTTGAGACAACGCCTCATACAACTATTATCGAATTTATTCAATTACTGCGACGTGGTACTATCACCGCCAACCCTTACCCCGTGCGTCCCATTGGTGGAGCGAGAAAAGCCGTCACCTTAGCAACTATATTTCAATATCGATCTAGTCGGCGATCGCACCAGTGGCATTTTTGGCTAGATGCTGGTTCACCTCTATGGGCCAAAGGTGGTGCAGCGACGTTATTCGGTGCGCCGTTTTTCCTCCGAGACAGGTTAGGCGAACCCTGGACAGCAGAAGATGAGAAATTGGCAGAAGAACAACGACTGCGAAGAATTTTGACAGATTTACTCTCTCGTGTATCCGAGAGAGTTTATTTGTGTCACAGCGATTTAGCCGTGAATGGACAAGAACAAATAGGGCCACTGTTACCCTTAGTGAATGCTTGTGTAACGGTTATTTCTGAGGCTAATGTTAATTGAATAGCTCAAGCTTAGATCCCCGACTTCTTCAAGAAGTCGGGGATCTCGTTATTCACGAATGATTAGTAATTTTTAATATAAATTTCGTGACCGAAACAGAAAAAGATACAGAGCAACTAAATTTATTAATAGGGATTATTAATTTTGAATTTTGAATTTTGAATTTTGAATTCGGAGCAAAGCGACGTGACTGTGGTTGAGTTTTAACAGGAGAACGAGAAGGAACTTGATCACGCCTTAAGAGCAAAGGAATACTGAGAAGTCCCAAAATAATTACTACTCCGGTCATTATCCAAACCATTAACCTATTTGGTTTATAATCTGCTCGTTCAATTTGCCAGAAAACTTGATTGTATCGCCACGCGGCTAATGCCACAGCCAAAATTCCAAAAATTACCAAAGCAAGACCCAAATTTTCCGAGTTAGATAATGGACTTACCGGAGGTTCTTGTTGAGTAAGAGTAATATTCAACTGGCGCAGAAATATACCAAATCGCGCGATCGCAAAACCAAAGCCAATCAATGAAATAGAAGTGCGTAGCCAAGCCAGAAATGTCCGTTCATTCGCTTGATGCTCCCTTTGACGGTCAGTTTTCGGTATTTTATCCATGAGTAGCTTCTGACGCCAAGTTCCCCTTGAAAAGTATTCATAACATTGAAAACATTGCTGTTAGCGGTAGCGGGGCGTTTAGCCCATTCTGACTCCTGACTCCTGAATTCTGTTCGATAAAAATTTACTCAAACAAAGTGAACTCTGTTTTCTACCACCGCTTTCCCTCCCCTTCTTTGTACAAATACTCTTTTAACTTACTTTTATGGAACTGCTGATATTCATTTAGATTATATTGATGGATGCGAATTCCAAGACTTGATAGCTTACCTTCAAGAACTTGTGCTATTTGATTATTCACATCTGGATAGTAGTGACTACCATCATAAGTATTATATGTTACGGTGGTTATCTCTGAAGGATATGATAAATCGTATGTTATATCGTAACTCTTGGAAGCTTCATAAATTGCCTGTAATTCGCAGTCTAGCAAACCACGAGCATAGCTTTCATTGAAAAGCTTCCAAACTGATATTGGTGGCACATATCCAACAATTTTAGCATTTGGAAATATATGTCGTATTTGTTTGTAATAGGCGATGCGAGAAAAGTTACATTTTTCTTGAGTTTTTTTATCTACAAATTCAGGTTTGTATTTAGGGGCATTAGCAAAAACTTTACCTTGGAAGTCTTGATCGTAGAATCTAATCTCTGTATTTAGCCTAAAAATTGTTTTTAAGGATAACTGCAAAGTATCTAGGGAGAATAGATAAGACTGATAGGCGGGTTTTGGTTCTGCTACCTCAACTTTATTTTTCAAGGCTGTCTTTTTGTCGAAGGTGAAATTGTAAGCGTCTATCCCCACATATATTTTTTGAGGATTAACTCCTTTATCTTTAACGTATTCGGCATATTTAACAAATTCCTCAGCTGTTCCAGCACTGAAAGAATAATTGAAACAAACATTATTCTTGAGTGCCTTACTATTTAACAGAGTTACACGAGAGCTACCAAAAATCAGGCAATCATACTTTCGCCTATCACTATGCAACAATAGATTAGTTTTGGTCAGTCTTTCATTATAGGGAACATTTATTGGATTTAACTTGTTCCCTTGAGTGTACCAGAGTGGATCAACAGCTAAATTTACTACTCCAATAAATGAGATAAGTGTACTTACCATTGTCAAGTAGGTTTTCAAATAAGCAAGCATCAGCTTTGATTCTCCCTAGAACTGAAAATATAAAAACTCACTAACTTTTGTAAGATGCAACAGTGCGATTACAGTTAAAACTGAAATGACTAAGGCATAGGTTTGATTAGGTTGCCACTGTAATCTAGACCAGAAAAGGCTATTAGATGAAAGCTTTTTTACTTTTTCATAATTAAAGACTGGATCGTACTTACCCATCCATTCCTGAACATTAGGTGTCAACCAGACGATCGCAAGTAAAATAGAAATATCAATAATTGCTTTTTTTAATCCTGATTCAATAATTTGAGTACTGAATAAGAAGCCATTTAATCCGATCATGCCCTTGACAATTATGAATGCCGTAGCCATGTTTTCTGCTCTGAAAAATACCCATCCGAAGACAACCGCGACAAATGTTATAAACCAACCAAGTTTTAAACTCAGCCAGTTATCTGTTTTCAAATCATACTTCTTTTGTAAAACATTCCATTCATGATTAATACTTAGATAAGTTCCATGCAATCCACCCCAAAAGACAAATTGCCAACCCTCACCGTGCCAAATTCCTCCCAGCAGCATGGTTATCATTAAATTCAAACTTCGTCTAATCTCACCTTTGCGATTACCACCCAAAGGGATGTATAGGTAATCTCGAAGAAAGTTAGAAAGGGTGATGTGCCACCTACGCCAGAAGTCACTAATGCTAGAAGCTTTATAAGGTGAAAAGAAGTTGACTGGTAACTTAATCCCGAACATCCTAGCTATCCCAATCGCCATGTCGGAATAACCAGAAAAATCAAAGTACAGCTGCAACGTGTAGGCTAGCGCACCAACCCAAGATTCTAAAAATGTGGGGAAAATACCACTAGCAGCAGTATTAAAGACTGGGCTTGCATAAGCAGCAATGTTATCTGCAAAAACAACTTTTTTAAATAATCCCAAACTGAAAATGGTAATACCTACTGCCATATTCTCCAAGTTAAACCGATACACAGTTTTGTCAGTGAATTGTGGCATTACCTCTGAGTGGTGAACAATAGGACCAGAAATTAGTTTAGGGAAAAAGGTGATAAATAGGCAGTAGTCTAAAAATTTAGTATTTTTCGTTTCCCCACAGTAAGAATCAACCAAGTAGGTAATTTGCTGGAAAGTAAAGAAGGATATCCCTAATGGCAGGATAATCTTTTGGAAATTAAAGTTTATACCTAATATATCGGCTGCACTTGAAACAAAAAAATTAGCATATTTGAAGCAACCAAGGATGATTAAATTAGCTATTATTCCTAAAATTATCAGTGTCTTTTTTCTGACTGGTGAGTTTAACTCTTGATTTAGTGTAGAACCTATAAAAAAATTTAAGGCAATTGAACCTAGAAGCAATAGTAAGTATCTTGGATTCCACCAACCATAAAAAAATAAAGAAGCAATCACTAACCAGGCGACTGCTAACCGTTGATAACCATATTTACCAAGAAAGAAAAATATGAAAATAGTAGTTGGTAAAAACAGAAATATAAACTCTAGGGAGTTAAATAACATACATTACACTTTTTCTATTTTGGTTAAATTAAGTAAAAACACGAGGAATATATCATAAGTGCATAGCTTATTTTGGTATTTTTACTGAATTTAATAAAAAGTAACGAAAAACTTCTCGATCAACAGTTCAAGGAAAATGAATGGCTGTGCTGACAATTTTGCGAAAACCCCAAGCGATCGCAAGAATCTTTACAATAGTAAATAAGGTAAAGATATATATCAGAGTCAAAATCAATGGGATTATTCGGATTCGGCAAAAAGTCAGTTATGCCCACACCTGAAGAAGCTTTGTCAGGAAGGGCACAGTCTATGTCAGTACCCGCGGCTCATTATGTCAACAAAAATCCCTTAAAAGCTCCTTTTCCCGATGGATTAGAGAAGGTAATCTTTGGTTTGGGTTGTTTTTGGGGTGCAGAACGCAAATTCTGGCAACTTAAAGGAGTTTACACCACCGCAGTGGGTTACGCTGCTGGTTTAACACCCAACCCCACTTATGAAGAGGTATGTAGTGGAAGAACTGGCCACAATGAAGTAGTGTTGGTTGTATTTGATCCCAAAGTGATTAGTTATGCCGAACTGCTGAAAGTCTTTTGGGAAAGCCACAATCCCACCCAAGGGATGCGCCAAGGTAATGATACTGGCACTCAATACCGTTCGGGAATTTATGTATATTCCGAAAATCAAAAGCAGCTAGCAGAAGCATCGCGGGAAGCTTATCAGCAAGCCCTCAACAGTGCAGGTTATGGCAAAATAACCACAGAAATCTTGGATGCACCTGAGTTCTACTACGCTGAAGCTTACCATCAGCAATACCTAGCTAAAAATCCCAACGGGTATTGTGGTTTAGGCGGGACAAATGTTTCTTGTCCCGTGGGTGTAGTTGAATCGCAAGTTAGTAGTTAGAAATAGAGTTGGTGGGGTAGTCAACTTCACGTGAGTTCGACGAACCTCTCCCTGCCTTGAACTTTAGTTCCAGTCTGTCCCTCTCCGAGTCGGAGAGGGATATGTTTTGTTTAGTTAAGAATATTTGTAGGTTGGGTTTCGCAAAGCCTCAACCCAACCTACACATTTTTATTTTTTGGGCTTAACCGAACCGTATTGCATTATAGTTCAGTAATTTATGAACGCCAGCTAAATACCTTTCTCATCGTAAATATAGCTATACTTGCACCTATTACTCCTAACATACTCGGAATTAAGAATCCAAAACCAGTTAAATTTTCATGAGCAGAAATAATGAATTTAAGTATTTTATTTGGATTCTTGTCTTCAAGATTAAAAATAAAAAAGATTACTACAGCTTCATACCCTGCTATAGCCCCAATTAATAGTCTAAATATTTCAATATAAAAATTTCTTTTACTTGTGATCATTAGAGTAGCTATTCCAGCAATTGCTCCTCCCAAAAAACATGATAAAATTATTACTATAAAAAATATTAATAATTCTTGAGGATCTGGCTGCCACATAATATTAAATTATTTATGGATATAAAATTTTTGCCACTTCAAAATATTATTGATTATCTACAGCTAAACAATTTAATAATAAATCACTTGGCGATGAGTTTCATAAGGTGTATTAGCTATGTCTACGACGGGCTACGCCTATGCGTAAAATACCGAAAGTATTGGAATGGTGCGTTAGCCAAGGGCATAACGCACCCTACAAGATTACGAATTACGAATTAGATGAGATAGGTGCTTTAACACTTTCAGGACAATATATATATCATCACGACTATCTAAAGCAAACAAATCAGATAGATCATATTGTGGAGTTTCAGTTTTTAGCAGTTTGATAAATCTAAATTCATTACCATTGGTGATAAAGCCAAAAACAGGTTTAGCCAAAGTTGCATCTGCCAACATATAAGCCAATGCTTGTGAAATTGCTGGCACTAACGAATAATCTGCTCGTTTTGCCTCAATAACCAAAACCCACAATGGAGGATGCAACACCAAGATGTTAATACGTCCTCTGATAATCGTGCCTTCGTCTTCAGAAGAGATTTTCACCTCTTCTTCTGAGGCAATGTAGAAAGGCGGTTGATAAAAACCTGCTATACGCAATAGTGGAGATAGCACCACCATTTTGACTACAGGTTCTAAAACAGGATATTTCGATAGATGCAAATATTCTGCCTTGACTTCGTTGAGAGATTCCTTTTCTAAGTTACTCAACTCAGGTAAATCATGCCGCCATTCTGAAAAAAAGTCTTCGTCGTCTGCAAGTTGTAGACCAAATTCATCAATCAGTTGGGCTAGGGTGATATCTTTTCCTTGAAGAATTTGAACCATTTGTTCAACCCTTATAATTATCTGCCTAAAAAACCCGGTTGATATTTACCCAAAAGACTGCTTTACAGCGCAGATTTGAGCAAAACGATCGCTCGAATCCACAACATAATACTAATAGGCGCTCCCAGGAGAATACCAGCGATCGCCCAACCTCTCTGATGTGCTTTGAATTGTTCAATACTACGCCACGGTCTACTTTTCCAAGCCCATTCATTGCCTTTAGCACCGAGTGCGATCGCCATTAACCACCAACCATGTGGTACAAAACAGAATAGCCCATACCACACTTGATTAGGCCACATCCACAACCAAGGCATCAAAAATGCCCCCCAATTCCAACCGAGAATTTCCTCTGGAACTGTTTCATTGTGATTATTTATCCCGCACCCAGAATTGTTGATTATTTCTCTTAGCGGCAAAAGTTGATTCCCGTTTACAGATTTGACAGTCAGTCCCGATTTGAGAGCATTCAGCGCTTGGTGGGCACTACTAAATCTTTGTTCGGGAGCGGGTTCTATCAACTTTTGTAGCCAACTGACAAAACTGGGACTGAGATTAACTCGGTCTGTAAATTGCAGTCGCAAATCCTGCTGGGGTAAATCAGAGGGGGAAGTCCCAGTTAACAAATGAATTAAAGTTGCTCCCAGTGCATAGAGGTCTGAAGCCGCAACCGCCCGACCACCAAATTGTTCCATTGGAGCATAACCATAAGTACCCACAACCGTAAAAGTAACGCCCTCTCTTGCCGCTTTATCTTGAACTGCGCCAAAATCAACTAAATAAACCCGATTATCGTCGCCCCAGATTAAATTACTCGGTTTAATATCTCTATGCAATACCCCTGGATTCAACTCATGTAGATACATGAGAATATTTAAAACCTCAACAGCAATTTTTCTCGCCCGCTTTTCAGTAAACCTTTTGCCAACAGCAAGTTTATCCTTGAGTGATTCACCAGGGATATATTCTTGTATTAGGGCAAACCAGAGTGTGCGATCGTCGATACAAAAATAATCAATATATTGAGGGATGCGGGGATGATTTAGCTGTTTAAGTATTTGTGCTTCCCTCTCAAAAAGTTTCAAATCATCCCACTGCACAGT
The DNA here is from genome assembly GCF_014023275.1 of Nostoc edaphicum CCNP1411. Classification (NCBI taxonomy): domain Bacteria; kingdom Bacillati; phylum Cyanobacteriota; class Cyanophyceae; order Nostocales; family Nostocaceae; genus Nostoc; species Nostoc edaphicum. The sequence continues at coordinate 615,950 of NZ_CP054698.1, read as the reverse complement.
ACCGCCAAAAGCCAAAAGTTTGACTACAACAGTGGAATTATCGCCATCAGAGGCTTGTAAATCCAATGCTAGCCAAGTTTGACGAATTCCATTGTTACCGAGTTGGCGTTGAATTTGATAACGGTCTTGTAATATCTGTTCTGGTTGCAGCATCTTACACCTGCTGGCAATTTACTCTGATTCCCTTACTATTCAAGGATAGTCATTATCTGAAGAAACTGTGGGAGCCTGATGATTTTTTGAAAGCAGAAAATATTGTTGTCGTACTGTGTGGAGGCAACAAAAGCACACAGAATCAGGACATCGAAGACGCAAAAGCTTACTGGAAGGAGTACCGTCATTATTTTACAGAATAATTTTTGCGATAGTAAGCTTGATATTCCGCAGATAGCAGCGGTTCCCACCAATCACGATGATTGAGATACCATTCAACAGTTAAACGTAAACCTTCAGCAATCGTTACAGAAGGCGTCCAACCAAGCTGAGTTTTAATTTTGTTCGCATTAATTGCATATCTCCGATCATGTCCTTGTCTGTCTTTGACAAAAGTAATTAACTGCTTGGCTGGATGTACTGGTAAATCAGATGCTAATTCATCCATCATCTGACACAAAAGTTGGACAAGGTTGATATTTTCCACCTCATTATTGCCACCAATATTGTATGTTTCTCCTGGTTCACCACGATTAATCACCACATCCAGAGCCAGACAATGATCGCCCACATAAAGCCAATCTCGCACATTTTTACCATCGCCATAAACAGGTAATGGTTTCCCGATCAAAGTGTTGATGCACATCAGGGGAATTAGCTTTTCGGGAAACTGATAAGGGCCGTAATTATTAGAGCAATTTGTGATAATGGTTGGAAGTTGATAAGTATGATAATAAGCACGCACTAAATGATCGCTACCCGCTTTTGAAGCTGAATAGGGACTATTGGGAGCGTAGGGTGTAGTTTCACAAAAAGCTGGGTCATCTGCGCCCAAACTACCGTACACTTCATCAGTAGAAACGTGTAAGAAACGATAATCAGATGGTTGTGCTTTTATCTCCCAATGTTGCCGAAAAGCTTCAAGCAACGTGAAAGTTCCCACCACATTAGTTTGCACAAAAGCAGCTGGCCCAAGAATTGAACGATCGACATGAGATTCAGCGGCAAAATGGGCGATGGTATCAATATTTTCGGTTAATAATAGCTCGTCTATGATGGTGCGATCGCAAATATCCCCCTGAACAAACCGAAAATTCTCTCTTCCCTCAACCAGCGCCAAATTCAGACGATTCCCCGCGTATGTAAGAGCATCTAACACCACCACGCGATCGTCTGGATAAACCTGACACCAATGATGGACAAAATTCGCCCCAATAAACCCCGCACCACCAGTAACTAATAACCGCCGATTCATCTAACTTCCTCTCTTAATCTCTGTGTTCTCAGCACCTCTGCGATCGCCTGGGGCAAGTCGCTACGCGTCTACGTTTCTATGACTTAAAATATTTCTTCCTCAGTTTCCCGTATATCTTCTGCGCGAGTAATTTTGCCACACGTGTTTTCGTCAAACTCTTAATATTAGATGGTTGCTGGATTTTGTGGTCAAAAAACTCATTCAACTCATCCACAATAACTTGGAAACGCTTAATAATATTTTCAGTCCGATGCTCAACTAAAAACTCTTCAGACAAGCTAAACACTACTGAAGATTCAATCACTTTCATAATACGTTGAACATCATATTCTTGAGAATATCCAGCAATTTTATAGCAATTAAATCCCGGATCTAAGTAATCAGCTAGTCCACCATTGACACTAGAAAATACTTGACAGCCACAGGCAAGAGCTTCCATTGGTTGTAGACCAAATCCTTCACTAACACGCTGTTGTGCCCAGTACTCAGCGGAATCATAAAGATAAACCTTAGCTCGGTTAAATAGCCCAGGTAAATCCTCAACGTATGAATCAACAACCAATACTTTACAACGTTTTTGCAACGCTGGAATCAATTCTTTAATTAAATATTCAGAAGACTTCCGAGCTTGAACTAAAACATCAATATCTCGTTCCAGACCTAAATTTTGAAACTCATCAGAAATTTGATTTGGCAAATAATAAATTAGAGAATTAGGTGATTTTTCTCCCCAATATCCCATTGTATAGCGGCTAACAGTCATGATCGGAATACTCGCAGGTAGCCGAAATGGATAACCTGCACTATGTGCGTGGTAAACGACATTGTATTGCTTAAGTTTAGCCACAAGTTGAGCTATATCAAATCCCCAACTGATGACAAAAATTACATCATTTAAATTTTTCTCTTTTAGTAAATCATCAATGAAAAGCTTACCTTTTTCTCGTTGACGGTAAGTTACAACATCAGCACTACAGAAATTCTGAGCCAGATTAAGTGCTTTTAACTCAGCCCAAAGACCACCACAGGCAAATTTGTCATCTGTACCGGGAAGTAAGAAGTAAAGTTTTCTCATAATTTTTAAGGAAATATTTAACCTTGTGTTCCTACATCCAGGGAGCATTATCCATCAAAGCATCTAACATCTTCTGGAAGTTTTGACGGAACACTACGGCTAATAAACCGCAGAACATTGTAGTTACTGCCATCACCCACCAAAAGTGAGTGACGTGCCATAAGCCGCCGAACAGGGCAAAGATGATTAGTCCAGCGCCAGCGCCCCCTGAAAACAGTAGAGTTGTTTCTTTAGCGGTTTCTTTGAAGGTACGTGGTTTTGATTCCATAAGATTACTCTTGCCAGCCCACTTTAACAAAATGTGCCTCACGCCCCCAAACATCCCGTGTACGAGTAATATTTTCAATTGCTAGGTTAAAAGGAATAGCAGTTGTTAGGTAACGCTGTGCCATAGAACCTAAATCAGGTGCGAGTTCAGCAGCTGTGGTTGCTGCTAACCCCAAACCTATAAGTTGCTCAATTGGGCGAAATGGTAGCAACAGATGCACACCCACAGCTAGTCCAGCCGTTAAGAGCATTGCTACTGATAAATTTGTGCCACAACGGGGATGTACAGCCAAATCCCATTCTCCACTGGTGATGCGATATCGAGCAAGTGTGACCGCACGCCGCAAATCACTAATATTTACCTCACCATAGAGGTAGAATCCCTGCTCAGTAGACAAACCGCCTAATAGTTCATTATCTAGTTGAACCTTAGTGGATTCTGCTCTGCCAGGATAGGCACTTTTTGATTCGCTAAGAACCCAAACGGTAGCGTGTTCTAAGGCGTGAACCTGCCGCAGCATCAAAATTTCCTTCAAACCTGGAATAAACGATAGCTGTTTGAGTAAGTCGGTATCTTGTGTAGGTTGCGGACAGTCTGAAAATTGGTCTTCAATACTCGAAACTTTCTCAGATACAGGTATCGTAAAATCAAAGTTAAAAAATTCAAAGGGAGACGAGCTACCCTGAAAATAAGCGGAAGTATTCATTGGAACACTACTCCCAAAGCCGATGGGGCAACATAGATTTCTTTCAAATGTAACGCTTGCATCACTGAATTGTTGCTAATTTTTCTAGATGATTTTTTGTTTGGGCATTGGGAATTGGGCATGGGGCATTGGATATGGGGCATTGGGCATTGGGAATTCGGAATTATTGTAGATGGTTCTCCCAAGTTCCCAGTTCCCAGTCCCCAGTCCCCAGTCCTACAATCTGTTCTGCTGAATTTGGAAAGTAATTCTGATCTTTATAGTTTCCGAGTCCGAGGGTCAGCTGGCTCCACTAACATAAACTCCGGCTGAGTGAAGGACTCGGAACTTTTGGTAGAGTGTTCACACTGAAAACTTAGTCGTGAGAGGGGAAAAATCAGTAAAACTCAAAATGGGCTTGCATCATACCAGACCAAAGCAATTACGTTGCTACTAGTAAATTGTTTATTCGATCTGGTTAGGTAGAGTACAGCAATTGACATCATTCAAACAGACTTTGCCCCACTGTAAAGCCCAGCGGACAAGGGCTACTCGATTTTCTGTCTCGGTCTTGGTGAGAATATTACTGATATGGTTATCAACTGTACGCTTGCTAATCTCCAGTTTTCCTGCAATCTCTTGGTTAGTTAAGCCAGCGGCTACTAAGTCGATAATTTGCAGTTCTCTGTCTGACAGACTAACGGGGGTCTCAGACTTGCCACCAGCCATGACTATTTCTATCCTCCCTTGGTATATGTACTTAATCGCTCTTTCTAATTCTAGAAGATTCTTTTGTTGGTAGGGGTTTCAAGTGTTAACAGTAATACGATTGTCAATATTTTCTTTGGATTTCAAGTTGACATAAATATAACCTACGCAATCTTTAAAGTAATAAATATAGCTTATTATCGCAAGAATATTGTCTCAGCACTTAGCTCAAAGAAGCGAGAATTAGAAGCATATACATGCTATTAGAGTAATAAAAATTGCTATTTAATTCTATGAAGGACTGGCGACAGATTAGCAAAAACTATTGTAGATTTTATACTGTAAATTCCTAATCCCAAATCGAAATCTAAAATTGAAAATGAGATGAGCAATCCCCGTGTTTTGTGCCTTGGTGAAATTTTGTTTGATTGTTTAGCCGATCAATTAGGGCTAAAGCTGGAAGAAGTGAAATCCTGGACTCCCTATCCAGGAGGGGCACCAGCTAATGTAGCCTGTGCTTTAGTCAAGCTGGGGACACCAGCAGGATTTATCGGAGCCGTTGGTGAAGATGAACCAGGGAATGCACTGGTCAAGCTATTACAAGATGTAGGTGTAGAGACGACGGGGATACAACGCCATCCCACAGCACCAACGCGGCAAGTTTATGTTACACGGGATCTGGCTGGCGATCGCACTTTCGCCGGATTTGGTCAGTATGACACCGCAGAATTTGCCGATACTCGCCTGCAAGCTAAACAATTGTCAGATTCGCTGTTTCAAGAAGCAGATTTTCTGGTTTTAGGTACTTTGGAATTAGCCTATCCTGAAAGTGAAAAGGCAATTCACCGCGCTCTAGAGTTAGCAGAACATTACGACTTGAAGATTGTGCTGGATGTCAACTGGCGTCCTGTATTTTGGAAAGAGCCAAACATCGCCCATCAAAAAATTCCAGAATTATTTAACCGAGTTGATTTCCTCAAACTCTCCAAAGAAGAAGCTGAATGGCTATTTGAAACCGCAGATCCCGGAGCCATCACTTACCGTCTGGCTTCAATTGAAGGGGTACTAGTAACAGATGGAGAAAACGGTTGCACTTACTGTTTAGGTGAAAACGAAGGAAAATTACCTTCATTTTCCATTCCTGTAATTGATACAACTGGTGCAGGGGATAGTTTTTTGGCAGGATTTATCCATCAATTGAGTCAGAATGGTATCCACGGCTTGCGGGATGCAGAAACAGCAAAACGCATTGTCACTTATGCCAGTGCTGTTGGAGCGCTGACTACCATTAAAGCAGGTGCGATCGCTTCTCAACCTACTGCTGCTGAAGTCGAAGCTTTTCTAGCCACACACCAACTTTAGAAACTAGCATAAGTTACTGGGATATCAGCCACCAAAGGCTGATACTCCCGCCTAGAAAATGGATGAAAATTCTTATGCCAAACTTTATACTTTAATAGCTGCATAAACAGCGATGCTGATACCTATAAGTAAATAGAAAGTACAGATTAGCTTAAGGTATTGGTGAAGCATTATGAAAAACATCACAAAATGGCTTTTGGGTTTAGCGATTGTTCCTGCAAGTTTGGTATTGGTATCTAGCCATGCTAAAGCCAGTCAGGTTGCTGGTGAGTGGTTCTTTGGTCTCTGGGATTGTAATATTGACGGTAGACCAGCCCAAATGCAGTGGAAAGTAGTCGATGACCCACAAACTAGTTGTAGTGGTGATGTTTGTTCTACTACTTCTGGTGTCCGTCTCGTCGGGCGGTTTAGTGATAATGGTAGTGCCTGGGTTCCTCTAGGAAAACGTTTTTCCAGCACCCAAAGACAAGATTTAGGTATTCGTTATTTAGGTGCAGAACAAGATAACTGGTATCTCAAATACAACGGTCGTACTAAAATCGCAGATGGTTGGACGACATGGCGGGGTAAGCGCTACCCACTGCAATGTCGTAATCGCAGATAAATATTTGCCAAATTATGAGTACTAAACACGCCAGCACCACATTTTTATTAACTTGATAGGCTATAGCGTTTCCTAGTCTGCTGAGGTACAAATCTCTGCGTACCTCTGCGCTTTACTTTGCGTCCCTTTGCGTTTCAAAATATTATCTGTACCTCACTTAACTGGTAATCGCTATAGTACTTTAGTTAGCGTTAACTTGCTGCCATAGAGTATCAACAGTTACAAACTCATAACCTTGTTGTAGCAGTTGCGGAATAAGAATTTGAATTGTCGCAGCAACATCTTGTCCACCGCAAGCACCATCATGCAAGACAATCATTGAACCATTTTTCACCTGCTGCATAATTCGCTGTACTACGGTGCTGACACCTGGTCGTACCCAATCTTCTGGTACAACGCTCCACATTACTGAACGGTAATTCCACTCAAAGAATAATTTTAAAGTCGCAGGTGTAAATAAACCATTGGGGGGGCGGACATCCCGCACTTGTTCAGGTTGCAGGTTGCAGGCATTGTAGATGGCAGCTTGGGTTTTTTCTAAACTGTCCTTTAGGTCATTTGGGGAAAGCATGGGAAAAGAGCGATGATCGTAGCCATGCAATCCGATCCAGTGTCCGCGATCGCTAACGGCTTTAGCAATACCTGGTGAACGGTTGACACAAATACCCAACCAAAAAAAACTCGCTGTAATATTGTAACGATCTAACACTGCCAAGACTTCGGGTGTGTATTGCGGATGTGGCCCATCGTCGAACGTGAGTGCGATCGCTTTCGTATGAGGATTTCCACCCCAAAGGCAGTTGGGAAAACTCGGCTGGAGAATGCGGTAGAAAATTGGGAAGAGGGGAGCTAGTTGCATTTTGCGTTTATCTACTTTGTAACAAAATTTGTAACAGCAATACTATTTGAGTTATTACTCGTCTAGATTGATGAAAAATCTACGGGTAATCCCTGAATTAAGGGTTAATGTTGCTAAAAGATATACGAGATTATCAGATTCTATTTCTGGGCTTATTCCTAGTCTTGGGAATCGGTACACGAGATTGGACGCTGCGACCAGAATTCATTGGGGTAGCGATCGCCACTTGTCTTGCAACTCAATGGATATTGTCATTAGTCATTAGTCATTGGTCATTAGCGAAGAACATAGACGCCTCAGCGGCTACTCTTCGAGAACGCCAAGGGCGAACCCGCAGGGTAGGACAAAGCCTAAATATTCGCAGTGCCCTAATTACCTCTTTGGGACTGGGCCTGTTGTTACGGGCTGATCACTGGACGACAATGGCAATAGCCGCAGCACTTGCGATCGCTAGCAAATTTATCTTCCAAGTCGGCGATAAGCATTTCTTTAATCCCGCCAATTTTGGCATCATATCTGCCTTGATTCTCACCCCTGATGCTTGGGTTTCGCCGGGACAATGGGGTGAAGAATGGTGGTATGGGCTATTATTTGTCGGCACTGGCGGCATGATTTTGCAGCGCGTTGGTCGCTGGGACACCACAGCAGCTTTTTTGGGTTCCTACTCTTTGCTGGAAGCCATTCGCAATCTCTGGCTGGGTTGGACTTGGGATGTTTACTGGCACCGATTGATGAGTGGGTCTTTGCTGCTGTTTGCTCTATTTATGATTACAGATCCGCGATCGATTCCCAATTCCCGAATTGGGCGTGTAGTTTGGGCAATCTGTATCGCCGGCTTAACTTTTATCCTGCGAAATTATTTCTTTATTTCCACAGCAGTTTTCTGGGCGCTGTTTGCCCTTGCACCATTGACCATTCTGCTAGATGTTCTCTGGTTAGCCCCAAGGTTTGCTTGGCAAGAAAAAGATGAGGAAGCAGGGGAAGAACTTCTAACTCAGCACTCCTAACTCTTGTACAGACGCGATTCATCGCGTCTCTAGTCTCTAGCACTAAAAAAGATAGAGGTATAAAATAATGAAATTTTTTCGACTTTTAACACCATTATTGTTGGCAATTGTAGCTGTTTTGTGCTTTGCACCCGCAGCTTGGGCATTTTGTGGATTTTATGTAGCCAAAGCTGATACAAAACTGTATAACAAAGCTTCTCAGGTTGTGATCGCGCGAGATGGCGATCGCACTATCCTAACAATGGCAAACGACTTTCAAGGCGAAGTCAAAGATTTTGCAATGGTAGTACCAGTACCAACGGTGCTGCAAAAAGAACAAGTTCGCGTCACAGAACCCAAGATTATCGAGCGCCTAGATGCTTTTAGTGCGCCGCGATTAGTTGAATATTTTGATTCAGATCCTTGTGCCCCAGTTTACGAAAGGGAGTTATCAGCAGCGCCAGCGCCAGCAGCAAGCAATCAGTCAGCGCGTAAAAGAAGCAGTGATGATAGTTTAGGTGTGACAGTCGAAGCACGTTTCAATGTGGGCGAGTACGACATTGTGATTCTCAGCGCGAAAGAATCTGGCGGACTGGAAACTTGGCTCAAACGCAATGGCTACAAAATCCCCAGAGGTGCGAAACAATTACTTCAGCCCTACATTCGCTCCTCAATGAAATTCTTTGTTGCCAAAGTCAACTTAGATAAATTCGAGCAATCTGGCTATCAGTTCCTCCGTCCGCTACAAATTTCTTACCAGTCACCTAAATTCATGCTGCCAATTCGTTTGGGCATGATCAATGCTACGACAGAGCAAGATTTAATTGTCTACATTCTCTCGCCCCAAGGACAGGCAGAAATCACTAACTACCGGACGGTGAAAATTCCCTCTGACGCAAACATTCCCATATTTGTCAAAGATGAATTTGGTGAATTTTACAAATCCATGTTTCAAACTATCTACACCAAAGAAGACAGGAAGGTTGGTTTTTTAGAATACGCTTGGGATATGGGTAGTTGCGATCCCTGTTCTGCTGAACCCCTGACCCCAGAGGAACTCAAGCAAGCAGGTGTATTTTGGCTAGATGATAATTCTGCAAGTAATGTACCAGTATCCCCTAACTTTCGTCGTCCCTTTCCTAGAAGCAACGTCTTCATTTCTCGCTTGCATGTCCGCTACACCCGCGACAAATTCCCTGAAGACTTGATATTTCAACAAACTGCCAACAGTGAATCTTTTCAAGGACGCTATGTTTTGCAACATCCGTTCCAAGGGGAACTCAAATGTCAGGCGGGTAGAGAATATAAGCAGTCTTTACCCAAGCGTTTTGAACAAGAGGCGCAAACTTTAGCTAAACTAACCAACTGGAAAATCCAAGATATTCGCAACAAAATGAAGTTGAGTGTAGGTAATCTGAGATATTCTTGGTGGGAAAATTTCTTGTCCTGGCTGGGATTGTATTGAGGGGATTGGGGATTAGGGATTGAGGATTGGGAGACAAAGAGAATTAGAGCCTCAGTCATCCACCTTTAAACTGGATTCATCCACCTCAGATACTCGTTCATCCACCTTTGAACTGGATTCATCCACCTCAGATACTCGTTCATCTACCTTTGAACTGGATTCATCCACCTCAGATACTCGTTCATCCACCTTTGAACTGGATTCATCCACCTCAGATACTCGTCCATCCACCTTTGAACTGGATTCATCCACCTCAGATACTCGTCCATCCACCTTTGAACTGGATTCATCCACCTCAGATACTCGTCCATCCACCTTTGAACTGGATTCATCCACCTCAAAGACTCAAATCTCCCAATGCCCAATGCCCAATGCCCAATGCCCCATGCCCAATCCCCAACATCTTGACGAAAGGTAATTTTTTAGGGCGTTGTTATACGCAATACTAAGATATTCTTGCTTTCTTCGCCAAGATTGTCATGGTTCAATTCGATGAACAGCTCCGCTGCTTAGTTACAGAAGCCTGTGGACACCAACCTGGAAGCCCTCAGCGTCAGAAGCTGCTCACGCAAATTATTCGCTTGACAGCAAATAGACTCTGGAGGGAAAGTACTCCCTACTATCAAGACGCACTACAACAAACTTGGTTGTATTTTTGTCGCAATGTTTGTGAAGGTTTGACAGGTCAGATATATGACCCCACTTATGGTACTGTCATCACCTGGCTGAATGCTTACCTAAAAAGGAGACTACAAGACTTTTACCTGAACCAGAACCGGGAACAAGCCACTACTGTCCCTCTGAGAATTCGTCAGTCTATATCGGGTGGAACAAGTGAAATCATTGACCCTGTAGATAATCTTCCAGCTAACCCCCAAGCACCTCCAATTCTAGAAGACTTGGAGATATGGGCAAAGACGGATTCTGATGGAGAATTGCGTGGTACTTACATTAAAGGGCGTCCAGATGTGAATTGTCAGGTGTTAATTCTCAAGCGCTTACCCCCGGAAGTTAGCTGGAGAGAATTATCTGAGGAATTTGGAATGTCAATTCCGACATTAAGCAGTTTTTATCAGCGCCAATGTCTACCGCGTTTGCGTAAATTCGCAGAATTGGAGGGATTATTGTGAAGGAGGCAGGAGGCAGAGGGCAGGAGGAACAATTAGGCAGGGATTCAGACCCCGCAGAGTGAGAAATGCGGGTTTAGACCCAAGTTCGTTACGGTCACGGGCTTCAGCGCTGGAGTCAGTATTTCCTCCTGCCTCTCCTGATAAATAAGATTGTAGAAGCTCAGAGATAGGTGAGGGATGGGAATGGTAACATTACTCTGGTAGCTCAAGCACCTACAGTTCATACTGTGCCTTCCTGGTTATCACCTACCTCTTGTCATGCTTATGCCTAAAAAAACTAGGATTTTTGGCGCGAATTCTGTAAAAGTTAAAAGGCAAAAGGAGCCAGGGCGTCGCATATTTTCCCTCCGTTACATCTTCGGGGTTTGCCAGTCACTCATTTTAGAAACCAAAAAGACCCTCACAGGTGAGGCTCACTTTTTACATTTACCTTTGTACTTCCTGATCGCTTTACTATGCATTGTCGGTTCACCTGTGCTGGCAAAAGTTCCTGGTTCAATCAATTCCTCATCCCAACCGCCAATAAACAGTCTGACATCGCTGGCTGTATCCGCTGACCCCGCCTCACTACTACAACAGGGCAAAGTTTTATACAGTGCTGGCAACTTTGCCAAAGCTGTAGAAGTGTTGCAACAGGCTGTCCAGGTATATCAGCAGCGAGGGGAGAACCTCGCACTGGCAGCGACACTGAGTAATCTTTCTCTGGCTTACCAGCAGCTCGGTGCATGGAGTCAAGCGCAGCAGGCAATTACAGAGAGCTTAAATTTGCTCAAAGGACAGGATAAAAACCAAAATCTGCAAATACTTGCCCAATCACTAGATATTCAAGGTCGTCTACAACTGTTAATGGGACAGGCTGAGGCGGCTTTATCGACTTGGCAGCAGACGGAACAAATTTACAAACAAGCAGATAATAAAAGTGGCGTAGTGCGATCGCAAATCAATCAAGCACAAGCATGGCGCACCCAAGGATTTTACCCACGGGCTGTCAAAACACTCGATCAGGTAAGTAAAACCTTAAAATCTCAACCAGATTCTATAGAAAAGACAGTAGGTTTGCGATCGCTCGGTGATGCCCTTTTGGTATTGGGCGATTTTGAAAAATCACGTCAGACGCTAGAAGAAAGTCTGACAATTGCTCGAAATCTGCAATCGAATGCTGATATTGGGGCAAGTCTATTCAGCTTGGGGAATCATGCCCGTCAACAACAGAAAAATCAACAGGCGATCGCCTATTATGAACAAACAGTTGAAGCATCTGCCTCACCCCTGACAAAAGTCCAAGCGCAACTGAATCACCTGGGACTACTCATTGAAGATCAACAATGGGCAAAAGTTCAAACTCTCTTACCGTCGATTGAGTCCAAACTCGACCAACTCCCCCTCAGCCGCGCTAGTATTTACGCTCAGGTTAATTACTCACAGAGTCTAGCAAAAGTCAATAGTGGTGTATTACAAGCATCAAGTCATAGTTATTACTCAGGTTTCAGCACAAAAGACTCAGCAGTATTACTCGCCAAAGCCATCCAGCAATCCCACAGTTTAGGAGACAAGCGGGCAGAAGCCTATGCCCTGAAGAGTTTAGGCGGCTTGTATGAAGAAACCAGACAGTGGTCAGAGGCGCAAAAGCTGACTCGGCAAGGATTAGCTTTAGCACAGAGCAGCAATGCACTAGAAATTACCTATAGCTTGGAGTGGCAGTTAGGTAGATTGCTCTGGGCACAAAAAGATATTAATGGTGCGATCGCGGCTTATGATTCTGCTGTAGATACTCTCCAGTCTCTCCGCAGAGATTTAGTAGTGAATAAAGATGTAGTAAACCAGGATGTGCAATTCAACTTCCGAGATAGCGTAGAACCCGTATACCGCCAGTCAGTAGAGTTACTACTGAAATCTCAAGAAGGAAAATTATCAGATGAAAAAATATTGGAGAAAGCACGCGAGCGGATTGAAGCACTCCAACTAGCAGAATTGGACGACTTTTTCCGGGAAGCTTGTCTGCAAGGCCAGAGAGTAGCCCTAGATCAAGTGGTAGACCAAGATAATTCCACGGCTGCCATCCTTTATCCGATTATTCTTCCTGACGAACTCCAGGTAATTGTCAAAATTCCCAAACAACGCCTGCAAAGCTACACTACCAAGATTTCCCAAGCAGAAGTAGAAAAACTCTTAGTAGAACTGCGAAAAAATCTTGTCAATCCCACGGCTACCAAGACAGTCCAAAAGCAATCGCAAGAAGTTTACAACTGGCTACTCAAACCAATTGAGTCAGAATTACAAAAAAGTGGCGTCGATACTTTAGTATTCGTTTTGGATGGGCCATTACGCAACTTACCAATGGCAGCCCTCTACGATGGTAAACAATACTTGGTAGAGAAATATGCGATCGCTCTGAGCGTGGGTTTACAACTCCTCGACCCGAAACCGCTGGTGCAACAGCAGCTCAGAGCGCTAACCGCAGGACTGACTCAGCCACCGCCAGGATTTCCCAAATTTGCACCATTGCTTGCGATTAAATCTGAATTTGACGGCATTACCAAAGCTGGAGTTTCGACAACTAGCCTAGTGGATGGAGATTTTAAGAAAAAGAATTTAGAGAGCGAAATTGGTGCAGCTTCATTCAACATAGTGCATTTAGCAACCCACGGTCAGTTTAGTTCCCGTCTTGAAGACACTTTTATTTTAGATTTTGATGGTCAGATCAATGTCAAGGATTTTGATACTCTCTTCCGCAGTCAGGGTAAAAGCATCGTAGAACTATTAGTTTTGAGTGCTTGTCAGACAGCATCAGGAGACAGCCGTGCAGCACTCGGTCTAGCAGGAGCAGCTGTACGAGCAGGGGCACGTAGTACCATAGCTTCCCTGTGGCAAATTGATGATCAATCAACAGCAATGTTTGTGAGTGCCTTCTATCGAGAACTTAAGAGTGGCAAAATCACTAAAGCCGAAGCAGTCCACCGTGCCCAGCTACAACTGCTAAAACATCCCAACTACAGAGCGCCAAGCTTTTGGTCTGCCTATGTATTAATTGGCAATTGGTTGTGATTTGCGAATGGGGCATTGGGCATTGGGCATTGGGCATTGGAGGAGGCAGGGGAGTGGAATTCAAGAGTATTAAAGACTCATTCCCTATTCCCCATGCCCCATGCCCCATGCCCCATGCCCCATGCCCCATGCCCCATGCCCCATGCCCAATTTTCTAATAATCATTCTCTGTTTTATGGCATAAATTTAGTGAATGCGGGTGATATCTACATAGCAGCATTGATCACTAGGGATTGACTTATGAATAACTCCACCTATCGGCTAGACGATTTCGCTTTAACATTACCCATTACCCAAATGGCTCGCATTACTGCCCAGCAATTTGCTAACCAGCAGCCAAATTCTGAAAAAGCAGAGCAAGTCCGGCTGAATACTCTGGCTGTATGGGTGGTGAATGACTACTTGCAGATGATGGATATTCCTACTAATCTTCAAGCTAGTGACAGCTGGAACCCCATCATGCGCCTTTGTGGAAATGTCGCTGATTTAGAGATTCCCTCAATTGGTCGTCTAGAATGTCGCCCTGTCCATCTGCATCAACGGATATGTTCCATTCCTCCAGAAACTTGGGAAGAAAGGATGGGTTATTTAGTAGTTCAATTTGATGAATCGCTTGAAGAAGCGAAGCTGCTTGGTTTTATCCCTAGTGTGGCAACTGAAACACTGCCTTTAAGTCAACTGCAACCATTGGAAGCGTTTATTGACCACCTGTGGCAACTGCGCCAATCCCCACTCACCTCGTTGGTGAATTTGAGTCAGTGGTTTGCTGGAATATTTGATACTGGCTGGCAGACGATTGAATCCCTGTGGAATGTGCCGGAACTCAGACCAAATTATGCCTTTCGCAGTACTGAAACTTTGGAACTAAATGCCCTAAACCGACCAGAATCTATTACTAAACGGGCAAAACTGATTGATTTGGGTATCCAAATTCTCAACCAACCAGTCATGTTGATTGTAGAAATCAGCCCCGAAAAGGATCAACAAACCAGTATTCATCTGCAATTACACGCCACTGGGAATCAAATCTACTTGCCAGCTGGAGTTCATCTCACTGTACTAGATAGTTCGGGAGCAGTATTTCTAGATGCTCAATCTAGAAGATCAGACAATTATATTCAGTTACAGTTTCGTGGTGAACCCACAGAGCAATTTAGCGTTAAAGTAGCCTTGGATAATACCAGCATTACCGAACATTTCCGAATTTGAAATATGTAGCTATCTTCCCTCTTTGTCGGTATTTTATTAAGTGGTAATTGGTTAATTAAAAATTAAAGATTAAAAATTCAAGCCTGCGTTTGGGGATTTTAAAAAAGTCTGTAAATGCTTGTGGAGCTTGTTATGAGACATTAGAACAGGGGATGGTTTTGCACAGGGAGATAGTGACGGTCATGGGTAAGTTAGTGGTGATGAAATTCGGAGAGGGTAGTTTTGAGCAGGGGTTTGCTGTCACCCTTCAAATTGGTGAAGAACACGAGCGGGCTGCAACAGAAATCACGGGGAGGCTACCTTCATTCCCGGAAATGCCGCTCTACTATAGTCATTGGCAGTCTAGTTATCGGCAGATTGGCAATCGTTATCGCCTCCATGCTGACCAAATGCAGGTGACGAATGTATCGATGATTCAAGACTGCGAAAACACTTCCCATATTTTACGGGCACGCTTTAATATTTGGCTGCGAGCAGAAGAGTTTCGCCCTTTAAGGGAAAAGTGGTTAGAAAGATTGTCGTCCACGGATGAAGTGCGGGTGATTTTGCAAACAGAAAATAGCCAATTGCAGCTATTACCCTGGCATCTGTGGGACTTGTTAGAACGCTATCCCAAGGCTGAAATTGCCATTTCTTCACCATCCTACGATCGCATTCACAAGCCACGCACTTTAAACCAATTAGTCAACATTTTGGCAATTGTGGGCAATAGTCAAGGGATTGACACCCAAGCCGATCAAGCTTTACTGCAACAGTGTCCTAACGCAGAGGTTACCTTTCTGGTAGAACCACAGCGTAAAGAATTGACTGACCATCTCTGGGGAAAAAACTGGGATATTCTTTTTTTTGCTGGGCACAGTTCTAGTCACAGGAATGGAGAAAGCGGTCGAATTTACCTGAATAAAACTGATAGTCTTACCATTGGCGAGTTAAAGTACGCTCTCAAAAAAGCTATTGAAAACGGCTTGCAATTAGCTATATTTAACTCCTGCGATGGATTGGGATTGGCGCGAGAATTGGCTGATTTGCAAATTCCTCAGATAATCGTCATGCGCGAACCCGTCCCAGACCAAGTTGCTAAGGAGTTTTTAAAGTATTTTCTCGAAGGCTTTTCCGGTGGAGAGTCTTTATATCAAGCGGTACGCCAAGCGCGGGAACGTTTGCAAGGACTTGAGGATCGATTTCCCTGTGCAACTTGGCTACCAGTGATTTGCCAAAATCCAGCGCAGATACCACCCACTTGGGATGAATTAAGGTCTACCAAAACTGAAGATATACCAAATTTAGCTTTGTCTAGCAGACGCAGATTTCAGATAAGTTTGTTATCTAGCTTGGCGATTACAGCCTTGGTTTGTGGGGTGAGATTGCTGGGATTCCTGGAAAATCCAGAGATTCAAGCCTTTGACCTGATGATGCGATCGCGCCCTGCGGAAGGACTTGATCCGCGACTGCTAATAATCACAATTGACGATGATGATTTGGCGACTCAAAGACAAAATGGCGAGTATTTGATCGGAGCTTCCATTTCCGAAAAATCTCTCAATAAACTCCTAGCAAAACTGAATCAATACCAACCCCGTGCGATCGGCTTGGATATATATCGTGATTTTCAGGCTAAAGACCCAGATTTAATTACTCGCCTCCAAAAAACTCCGAACTTGGTTGGCGTATGTAAGGGGAGTGATAGCACAGCAAATATCAAAGGCATTAAGCCGCCACCAGAAATCCCTCCAGGAAACTTGGGATTCAGTGACTTTATTCACGATCGCGATGGAGTGATCCGTCGGCATCTTCTGTTCATGAATCAGGAGGCGACATCGTTGTGTTCTGCTCCCTATTCCTTCAGTTTACAACTAGCATCCCTCTATCTACGCCCTTCCGGAATTCAACCAAAGTTCACCCCTAAAGGGAATTTGCAGCTGGGTAAAACTATTTTTCCGAATCTAAAGTCTCGAACTGGTGGCTATCAAAATATAGACGCTAATGGCGGCCAAATCTTACTTAACTACCGTTCTCCAAAACAGATAGCCCAACAGGTGAAGCTAACGCAATTTTTATCTAATTCGGTTAACGCCAGCGCCATCAAAGACCGGATTGTTCTGATTGGTGTGGTGGCAAAGGGAGATTCTCCAGACACTTGGCCTACACCCTATGGCGTTCCTTTAGATGAGCAAATGCCAGGAGTTTTGGTACAGGCTCACATGATCAGTCAGATTCTCAGTGCAGTCCAGGATGGGCGGCCGTTACTACGGGCTTGGTCACTGTGGATTGAAATAATCTGGATTTTGGGCTGGTCTGTGGTGGGGGGAGTCCTGGCTTGGCACAAGCTTTCGTTACCCTGGTTGGTCTTGACAGTCGGTGTTACCTCTAGCGTTTTGTATGTAGTTTGCTTTGGTCTGTTAATTGTGGGTGCTTGGGTACCGTTTGTACCGTCGGCTTTATCACTGGTCACGATGGTTGGCTTGATGTCAATTTATCATTCAAAAACAGAAGTGCGAGTGGGGAGTGGGGAATAGGGAATGGGGAATAACTAAATGCCCAATCTAAAATCTAAAATTGTATGAGGTCAGGTTTTTATGAATTCAAATTCACAACCTATAAAACTGTTTTTATTAGTCGCTTTTAGCTGTACCAGTTTACTAGTTAGCTTGACTCCAGTACAGGGGAAACCAACCCCTAATCGCTCTGATGCTAAAACGACCATTGCTCAAGCCACAACCTATAACCAACCTCCGATTCCACCTGGCCCCCCTCCTGGAGGTCGCGTTCGTGGTGGAGCGAAGCGCGGGGAAGTGGCTGCATGTCCAGTTACTAAACCTGACCTGACTGCTTTAGTGCCCTTTACCGAGGAAGCTAACTCAGTGATCAATGTCTGGGCACAGACAACGGTAGAACGCCCAAGTTGGTTTTTCTATGTGCCATATACCAAAGATTCGCTATATACAGCTGAATTTGTGCTGCAAGATCAGGACTCTAACGAGATTTACCAAAAGGCGATCGCTCTACCGGATAAAGCAGGAGTCATCCGCATTTCTCTACCTACCACTGCTCCCGCTTTAGCAGTAAACAAACAATACCGCTGGTTTTTTACTATTAGCTGTGACAAAGAAAAGAATTCGCCCCCAACTTTTGTTGAAGGAGTAATCCAACGAATTGAACTGAATCCAGCCATAGTCCAAGAGCTACAAACCACAGAACCTCTAAAGCGCTATGCTGTCTATGCCCAAAAGGGAATATGGTACGAGGCAATAACGACGCTGGCTGACCTGCTTCAAAAAAATCCTCAAGATGCGGCACTGCAAGCACAGTGGCGGAATTTACTAGCCAGTATCCGCTTAGATGATGTTGCAGGAGAAACCATTCTTCCAGAAACACCTTAGACTAGAAAAAATACTCAGTTAAGGATTGATTATTTGCAAAACTTTTGGGGTAGAGAGGTTGCATTGCAGCCTCTCTACAGAGATGTTGTTTAGTTTACAGCAGAACTTACTAAACCATTGTGCCTGAGCAAAGCGATCGTACTTGGTTCACGACCCCGGAAAGTTTTAAACACCTCCATTGGATGTTTGCCACCACCGAGTGCCAGCACCGTATCCCGATAACGCCCACCTGTAGCTTTTATCGCTTCTTCATTTTCAAGCCCAGCTTCTTCAAAAGCGGCAAAAGCATCAGCGCTGAGTACCTCAGCCCATTTGTAACTGTAGTAACCTGCTGCGTAACCACCCTCAAAAATGTGCCCAAAAGCACATAGCATTGAATCTTCTGGAAGTGGTGGTAAAACAATAGTAGTCTTGGCTATGCGATGACGCACATCTGCCGGAGTTTCATTGCTACCGGAACGATAGCGGTAGTGTAGTTCTAAATCAACACAGCTAAAGTGAATCTGCCGCAACATAGCAGTACCACTCATATAATTACGCGCCGCTAGGAGCTTTTGATAATAATGCTCCGGTAAAGCTTCCCCAGTTTCGTAATGTTTAGCCATACCAAACAAAGTGGGTCGCTCATAGCACCAGTTTTCCATAAACTGACTGGGTAGTTCTACTGCATCCCACTCGACATTATTGATGCCTGCGGCTCCAGCATAGTCAACCTTGGTGAGCATGTGGTGCAATCCATGACCAAACTCGTGGAACAAAGTTTCTACTTCATAGAAAGTCATCAAACTTGGCTTGCCATCTACTGGCGGAGTTTGATTACATATCAAATAAGTCACAGGTAAGCGGATACCAGTTTCACCATTTTCAGTGATTTTGGCACGATTGATGCACACATCCATCCAAGCACCACCGCGTTTTTCTGCTGGACGACTATAGGGGTCTAAATAAAAGTAGGCTATGGGAGAACCAGTTTCATCAGCTATTTGGAAATAACGGACATCTTCATGCCACACTGGGGCTTTGCCATCGGCTGGGGTGACAGTGACGCCAAACAGCCGCTTAACCAGTCCAAACAAGCCATCTAACACTTGGGGAAGGGGAAAGTAGGGACGCAATTCTTCAGCGGTAAAGGCAAATTTTGCTTCTCGTTGGCGTTCTGCCCAAAAGCTGATATCCCAATGTTTTAAATCTTGATATTCTGCTCCATGTAAGGCGGCGAAAGCTTGGAGTTCTTTTAAGTCTTTGACAGCAGCATCATAACTGGCCTGGCGTAGTTCTTCTAATAGTGCTTCTACTGCCTCAACATTAGGAGCCATTTTACTTGCAAGACTCAACTCGGCATAACTCTTAAAGCCCAGTAAATCTGCGAGTTCTTGCCGTAACTCCAAAATACGCACAATTAACGGGTTGTTATCTAAATCGCCACTAGAAGCGCGAGTGATATGAGCTTTGTAAAGCTTTTCACGCAAATCTCCACGGGTGCTGTGCTGCATGAAAGGGCCGTAGCTGGGATAGTCTAAAGTAATCCGCCAGGGGCCATTTTCTGGTGTGGCCTTTTCTTCTCCAGCCGCACGAGCCGCTTGGGCAGCTAAACTCACCAAACTTGGTGGTAAACCGTCAATTTCCGCTTTTGTTGTCAGGGTTAAACTAAAGGCTTTCGTGGCATCAAGTACATGGTTAGAGAATTTTGTCGAAAGTTCTGCCAACTCCATCTGGATGGCGTTGAAACGCTCTCTTGCTTCTCCTTTTAAGCCAACACCAGAAAGTTCTGCATCTCGAATGGCGGCTTCTACAATACGCTGTTGGGCTAATTCTAAAGTTACCCAACTATCACTACTACGGAGTGCTTTAAAAGCATTATAGATGGGTTGGCTTTGACCGAGCTTGTTAATAAATTGTACTACTAGTGGCTGTACGATTTCATGAGCTTCGCGCAGTTCCGGGCTATTTTTAACACCCATTAAATGATTTACCGCCCCCCAACTCCAGGTAAGCCGTTCTGTCAGCTTTTCTAAGGGTTCTACTAAACCACTCCAAGTAGGCTGTACATTAGCCTCTAAGGTGGCAAGCTGCTGGTCAAGTTCTTCTAGCAACTGATTGAAGGCTGGTACTACTCGTTCTGGTTTAATCTCTGCAAAGGGGGGTAAACCAGTGCCTTGGAGTAACGGATTGTCGAAAATAATGGTACTTGCACTCATGATTTTGTGTGAACTGCGAACGAATAAAAATCAACAATGATTTTTATTTATATATCTTCTAATGTAGCGATCGCTGTGCTATTTAGTATTGCCATTCTGACAAAAATGTAAAAAAAGCGAGAATTCCTCACAAAAGTATCCCGATACAGCTATTTTGTTTAGTATCTGAACAATAAATTGGGGATTGGGGACACGGAAAGAGTTTTCTTCTCGTGCGAACGCTCTTGCAACAAAACTTGGTAGTGGTATGAATCCCCGAAAAATTTTCCCAGTCCCTAGTCCCTAATCCCCAATCCTTTTTCAACCTGACTAAAAATGATGCCTATGGCGGGCTACGCCTACGCAAACAGACATCATCATGTACTATGTCAAACAAGTAACCCGTCTGCCAACATGGGCGTTACCCTGAAAACGTAGTTTCAGCCAAAAAATCCCACGCTTTCAAGACGTGAAAGTGTCCAATTAACTGAGCGCGATCGAGCGTCTTTGCCGAATCGAGAAGTAAAATTCTATATTGCTCTATATTTATGATATTATTTGGCAACTCATCTTTTTACTCGTAAAATCGAAGACAAGATCAAGGTCAGTAGAAAAGAGTCCCTAAATTAATGAGTACGTTAATCAGTCAGGGTGGAAGAACTATCACGAAATTTCAGGTGGTAGACCGGATAAACGATATCGCTTGGCAAGCCCATCAAGGGAGCGTTGCGGCGATTATTCAGCTATTAAACGAAAAGCTAGCCAAGTGTGGTGTCAGAACTAGAGCGATGTTTTCTGATGGTGTCTTACAACTTCTGTGCGAGGCGGCTAGGGTAGAGCAACTTGAGCAATCTCCCCTCGTAGAGCAAATCCAGCAAATTCTTGAGTCCATTGCCCCGCGTCACATTCGCCGAGTCAATATCAACAGCCGGATTGTTCGGGAACAACAATTACTGTGGTTAAAGGAAATAGATAGCGATCGCGAAAACCAATTGCTTTGGTCGCAGGAAATTACATTAATTCAGCCCAACATTGTAAAGCAACTCATTAAAGATTTCACAGAAGCTCAAGCTGAACTAGGAAAACCAAGTTTTCCGAAAACTCCAATCTCTCGTCCTTTAGTACTCATTAACAAAGAAAAATACAAAAATAAACCTCAAACAAAGCTATTAGTAGCGGCTGGTTTATGCTCACTGTTGTTGCTTAGTTGGATTGTTTATGCTCAGTTAGGTGATAAGCTGAAAAACTTAATGCAACTAGAAACTTCCAAATCTTTAACAACAGAAGGAACTAACGAGAAGAAAGCCCAAACACTATCTCCTGCTCCTAACAATAGCCTTTCTGAGCAATCTGACGATCCATTTCCAATATCTGTGCGAATTGCCAACCAAGCTTCTGCATCTGGTAAAACAGCCACAACCTCAACTCAGTGGTTAGAGATAGCTGCTAAGTGGCAACGAGCTTCAGATTTAATGGGCACTGTACCACAAAACCACAGCCGTTATCAGGAAGCTAAGATTCGTACTCAGCTATATAAGAAATATAGTGAGGCAGCGCAGAAAGAAGCCGATAAAAGTAAATCTTAGTTTTTTTTATTGGAAGACTTTGATTACTGATTCGTATTCTAGTAGTGGGAATGGATTATTTACTTTACTTCTCGCACTTCACCCAACCGCGTAAAACGAATTTCAATGCGTCGTCGCTTCGGTTCCGGCTGACGCCTTTCCGGGGGAATGGGAGCAAATTCCCCACTTGGTAATATTAGTTGTGCCGCAGAATAGGCGCGAAATTGAACTCCTGGCATCTTATTTTGTTGCTGGATTTTTAGCAGTTCTTTAACCACTGCAAGGGAACGCATCAATCCTAAATCAGCGTTAGAACCTGCCTTAAGTTTACTAACTGAACCCCCTTGGCTAGCTGCTACTTCTAAATTAGAGTCTAGATTGCTGCTGATAATGCCAATAGGTTGCTCATCAGTGTGCCCAATAATTTCAACTGTATTATCCCTCTTCTGTCACTCTCCGAAAACTTTTGCCATTTCTGAATTCTAGAGCTTTTGTATAGCAAGCGATCGCGCGATTCTTTTCTAATAACAAATACAAGACCTATTTTTTCTTAATAGTATAGCTTGTATTGATTGCCTCATGAGGCTTCTAGCGATCGCTCTCCCGGAGAGTGACAGAAGAGGGATAATGTTATAAGATTTGGTGGTTTGTTCTATATCAGGTACGAGTTTATTTCTGATGTAATCCAACATCGTCTTTGGAATTACTGCACTACCTGGATCGAACCTCGAATTTTCATCTTTAATTAGCAAAATGGGCGGCGTACCTGGATTAGATATTTGCGATATCGTATAATTAGTAGTGGCTATTAATAATAATAGTAACAGTATCATGAAGGCATTGGACATTAAATCTGTAAAAGCCGGCCAAATATTCAAGTCTTCTTTGTAGTCATTATGCCGTGAGCGACGAGCCATAATTTAAGATTTTAATTTTAAATAATATCAATATAATCAGTTAAATTTTTTCTACTTGTTTTTCTATTCCCTCCCTCAATCTGTAAATTTCATCTTTGATATTATTGACATCTTTATTAAAGTCTTGAACATTATTGATTAACATTTCCAATCCTTTTTTATTGATTTCTGTCTGCTGAATAATTCCTTTTACGATGAGATCGCTGACATTTTTATACTCATTATTAAAGCTTTCATTATCTTTGTGAATTACATCTATCAAATCTAATTTAGACCTATCAAATTTAACACCTAACTGATTAGAATATTCTTCAAAATTGGCAATAACAGCCTTAATTTGTTGGTTGTTAGAACCAATTTGTTGAGATAAGTTTAAAATCAAGCGATCGCCTAAAGCTTCGATTGCCGAATTAACTTGATCTGTATAGCTTTTAACAACTTCTATTAACTGTGACAAAGTATCAGCTTTGTTTGCAATTCCTTGCTCTAATTTATCAAGTTTGTTAATCGCTTTTGTAAAACTAGTAGCTCCTTGCTTTAGTTGAGGAATAATTTCACTCAGGGAGTTTTGATTGTTTTGATGTAACTCTAAAACTTGAATTGAAGTTTGATTAGCCTTTTTAACATCTACTGCCAAATTAGTTAATTCTTGACTACAACGCTGAACTTCTATCAACGCTGTTTCAATCAATTTGGTTGTTTGGGATAAACTTGCAGTAGATTGTGAAAATCTTTCTTGCATAGTAGTCAAATTGGCTGTAGATGCTGATAATTTTTCAGGAAAATGACTATTAGCAAATATTTCAGCAGACTGTTTAAATATATGAGATTTTGCATTCAGTTCAGCAATAGTATGCTCAAATTCATTAGCAGCACCAGATATAGTACCAGCAGCTGATCTACTTATGCATAGGCAACTTGTAAGCTTTGCTTATTGCATTACTTCGACGGACAGAGTTCAGTAGACAATGATTTTTATCTAAAATCTATTATCACATATTGTATACATTATGACTGGTGGCTCATAATTTTCAGTCTTGTACAAAATACTGTTGGGGACAATTGAAAAAAATCGACCTTATTCACAAAGGTCGATTTAATCAAAAATCAATCTAAAATCCAAAATGTGTAAGTAAGTCGGCACAATTAAAGCTAACTGGTGGGTGCTGTCCTTTGTCATTGTTCATTGATAAGGGTTTTAAGCCTATTAATGTTTCGTAACATAATTTGGTTTATTCCCACATACTTACTTATGTCCCAATACGCTTGGGTTAAGGGCTAATAGTAGAAAATTGTGGGTTTTCGAGACGCGATAAATCGCCGTCTCTACAAGTGTTTTGGTCTTATCTGAACTGTATGTGACCTATGTCCCCTAATTCAGGAGTTCTCCTGTTTCTTGCAGGGAGTGCAAGCGGCGATAAATGCCCTCGTGACGCAAGAGTTCATCGTGGCTACCCACTTCTACAATCTTTCCTTGCTCCAGTACGACAATTTTATCGGCTTCCCGCACTGTGCTTAGACGGTGGGCAATAATAATAGTGGTACAAGTACCCTGAATCGATCGCATCGCTAGCTGAATTGAACGCTCAGACTCATAATCTAAACTAGAGGTGGCTTCATCAAAAATCAGCACGTCTGGTTCCACTAACAACGCCCTCGCAATTCCCAAACGTTGTCTTTGTCCTCCAGATAACCTGACACCTCGTTCCCCCACAACGGTGTAATAACCTTGGGGTAAGTGCTGCACTACTTCATCAACTCTGGCAATCCTACAGGCTTCCTGAACCTGCTCCAAAGTGGCATTTGTTCTACCATAAGTCAGGTTATCCAAGATAGTACCGTTGAAAATGTCTACTTCTTGGTGAACGATCGCTAGCCTTCGTCTATACTTACCTACATTCAAAGTGCGAATATCTTGACCATCAATTAGAATTTGACCTTCTTTCGGTTCAAAATATCGCAACAGCAATTTCACTAAAGTAGACTTACCAGAACCGGAACGCCCTACTAATGCCACTGTTTGGTATGGCTCAATCAACAAGTTGATATCTTGCAAAACTTGACGGTTGGCATCATATCCAAAACTGACGTGCGATAACTCAACTTTTCCTGTAAATTTATAAGGTGATTCTGTTTGGTTGCTTTCTTCTAAAAGACTAGCTGAATCAGATGCAGTTGGCTCTTGGAGAAATTCGTGAAACCGCAGCATCGAAGAATAACGACGGGCAAACACTTCTGCCAAATTGTTAATAGGTTCTAATTCGGCATAAGCCATGCTAGAAAAAGTTAAGGTCATGATAAAATGACCAAGAGAAATTCTTCCATCTACTGTTGCTGCTAGAGTCAAACCCAGAATAGCAAACACGCAAAACTGAATTACAGTTCTTTGCCAAGTAGCTAGTTTCACATAACCTTTGTGGACACGATACTCAACCACCATTAGTTCACGATCCAAACGTTGCTTTTGCCGCTTCAATTCCTTAGCTTCTGTAGCAAATGCTTTCACCGTTTTAATGTTGGTGATCAGTTCAGAATTCCGACTTTCCGTATCCTCTGCATACTTATCCAGAATAGTTTCGTGCCAAATCAACCGTTGCAAATCCCTCAAGCTCAAGCTAAGAATAACTACAAAGGAAATCAGATATAAAATTGCAATTCGCCACTCAATCACCAAGATAAACACGAAAATTCCCAGCACACGAACTAGTCTAGGAATCAGCTGTCCGGCAACTTCGGGGTACGTAAAAGTGTGGTTAGATATACCTCTAGCTATTCTTCCTGCAATGCGTCCAGGGTTATTTTCATCATAAAATTCCAGTGGGAGAGTAAGAATTTTTTCTATGGCTGTTTGGGCTTTCTGGCGACGCAATCTTAAGGTTATATCCCAATGAAACCAATGGGTTAACCAAGGTTGTGTCGGCGCTCTGACTACGGTGACAACGAAAATTAAACCCAGTAATACACCCAAAGATAGGGTTTTATTAACTGGGTAATTGGTGATGTCAGAAAAAGTTGCGATCGCACTTTGAAGTGGTTTATCCAATGGTTGATTAGACAAAACGTTTAAAATCTGCCCGATCGCATAAGGAACAACCAAATCAATAATTTCGTAAACGCTAGATGCCGCGATACTAAAGAGACTCAGCTTCCAATCAGAGCGAAAGTAATTGACAATATCTTGAAATTTGGCCATGATGCACACCGTCCAAGAGCGCGATCGTAAACTTGGAATTTATATACTACAAGCGTATTACAAAGTAGTCAAGAGTTAGATAACAAATCACTCTTTGGGAGTAGTTGTTAGTTCTTGAGGGACAAATTCTAGGCGATAGCGGTAGAGAGCAACTGGTCGAGAACCAGCTTTAAAGTAATCTGGATCTTGGGGTGAAAGATAGACAGCAGTAACTTGATCTGCTTCAATCGCCGGATTAGATGTTGGAAGTTTATGATAAGCCGTAGTAGATTCTACAGAATTTAAATAGGGACGTGAACCGCCTTTAAATAGTTGTTGAAATACTTCTGTGGTGATGAACTTGCCATCAGGGGTAATTTCTGTGGCCCTTGCAGTCACAATAGAAACTAGTTGGCGACTGCTACGCAAGAACGTAATTTGACGATTAGGTGAATCTGGATCTACTTTGACTAATAACACTGCTTCATCCCCTAAATAAGCTCTTGCCAAATTCAAGCTATTAAACGCTCTATCTGCTACTACAACGGGGGATTTGTAATCTATCTGAGGTAATATTTTTAACCCAGAAATATGTGGTTGCTCTTTCACAAATCTTACTACAAAACTCACGGGCTGATTTAATTGTCGGCGATTACCTTCAAATCCTGGTGTTACAATCTCTGGTGCTAAAGGTGCAGCTAAATCGACTAAAGTACTTGTAACTTTCCAAGAACCAGCCATCCATTCAGGGTAAACCAAATCACCCGAAGCAGGTTGCACTGAAGTTAATTTTTCCCACTGGGGAAAGTTGGTTAACCGTTCAGATAACTCTCCGGCTTCAGCTTCTCCACTCCATAGCAGAAAAAAAGCAATTAAGCAAAAACTCCAAATCGCTTTTATAAAAAACATTAGAAATTTTATATTTAACGTTTATTATTTATTGATTAAAAATTAATCTATAGTATGATTTTAGTGAGAGCGCTTCAAAACGATCTTATTATGTCAATAAGACTATTCTATTGTCACAATTGTTATAGCTTAAATGGATTCAATGTAGATATATCACAACCCTCAAAATCCTTAATATTTCTAGTAACAAGAGTCATGGAATGTATTTTGGCTGTTGCTGCAATAAGTATATCAGCTTGCGAACGGGGTTTACCTTGAGTCCTCAAAAAGCCTCTCAATTCACCCGAACACTTGGCAATTTCTGAAGTGACTGGGAAAATTTGACAGTGAGTTGTAAGAAAGCTTTCAAACCAGCTTTGGATTCTAGAATTAGGCTTCGCTGTTAAACCATAATAAATTTCCTCAATTGTAATAACACTTAAATTAATAGATGTCACAGTGCCGCTCCATGTTATCACCCCTGGATTTGGAATCGGACGAGTCAACTCACTGATAATATTAGTGTCACAAAGATGACTCATCCCCGTCTTCAATAAAAGGATTGTTACGGTCGCTTCGTAGTGGTATCTCTAAGCTATAATCTTCTTCAGTACATAACTGCTGAAGTTCTTTAAAAACTTGAGATAGAGATGTTTTCGTAGCTTTCTGTCGCCAGTTTAAAAATTCTCGAAAAAGCTCAGGATCTAGAATTGCGGCCACCAATTCCTCTTCGGTGTAGATTAGCTGAGGTTCTTGACTAGTCGCATTAATTATTGAGGGTAGCTGTTTTTGGGCTTCCTCAAGTGTCCATTTCATTCTAAAAATCTCCAAGATTTGGAAACATTTCATATAGAGACTTGTCTCAACTTAGCTTATTTTACCAAATTATTATGAGTGTATAATTTAGTCAAATAGTGATTGTCTTATTAAGACATTTAGCGTAACCTGACAGAAATTAAACATTAAATTTCTGCTGGTAAAGGTTGCCAAAGATCCCCATACTTTTCTCGTAGAAACTGCCAAGCTTCCACTTGTCCTGGTTCATATTCTCCTGGCTTACCCCATTGCAAAAATAGGCTTAGAGCAGACTCCTGTTTATCATCTAAAAACCGAATAGCATAGGTTGTAAAATTGCCCCTTTTCGCTTCACCTGTTTCAAATTTTACCTGAGTAATTTTGTCCATATTCAAGTGAAATTCAAAGCCTTCGGTGTGCATATTCGCGTACTTTCCTTTAGGTAATTCTGCATAAAATAACTTTTCTATTTTTCCTCGTGCTTCTAAAACAGCAGCGCTGCTAGTAACAATTAAACGCAAAGTTCCAAGAGTCTCGCAAGCTGTTAAAAATTCTTTTAATGTTGTGGTCATTTGTCATTTGTCCTTTGTCATTTGTCATTTGTCGTTGGTTAAACGATGATTCCTAACTAATGCCCAATGCCCTATGCCCCATGCCCCATTCCCAATCCCTATTTTTCGTATTGTTCATAAGCAGCGACAATGCGCTGAACTAGAGGATGGCGCACAACATCTTTTTGAGTAAATTCGCAAAAAGCAATGCCTTCAACGTGTTTCAAAATTTGTAAAGCCACTCCTAAACCCGATTGTTGATGAAGTGGTAAATCAGTTTGTGTCATGTCGCCTGTAATCACCATCCGCGAACGGAAACCCAGACGAGTTAAAACCATTTTCATCTGAGCGGGTGTAGTATTTTGAGCTTCATCGACAATTATAAAAGCGTTGTTGAGGGTACGTCCCCGCATATAGGCGAGTGGTGCGACTTCAATCACACCGCGTTCCATTAAACTGGGTACTTTTTCTGGGTCGATAAATTCATAAATAGCATCGTAAAGTGGGCGAAGATAAGGATTAACTTTCTGCTGTAAATCTCCAGGCAAAAAGCCGAGTTTTTCACCGGCTTCGACGGCAGGGCGAGTTAAAATTAGCTTTTCCACTTGGTTAGCAAGGAGTGCTTGGACGGCGACAACAACAGCGAGATAAGTCTTGCCGGTACCAGCAGGGCCAATCCCAAAGGTAAGATCACGTCTACGGAGTGCGTCGATATATTGACGCTGGCGGAAGGTTTTGGCACGGACTTCTTCACCCCGACGACTTTTGGCGAGGACATCTCGCTGTAAGTCTTGCAGTTCCCCTTGCCGATCGCTATCTATGGCTTGACGGGCTGTTAAAATATCGGCACTGGTGATGGTATTGCCTTTAATCCAGAGGCCTTCCAGCGATCGCACTAATCGAGAAGCCAGATCAATTTGCCCTTCGGTACCAGAAATCACTAATTCCTGTCCGCGTAGCACTAAAGTGGCTCCTGTTTGCCGAGATAAGATTTTGAGATTTTCTTCTCCATCTCCGACAAGAGCGATCGCACTGGGAACATTTGGCAGCTGAATTGTTAAAGCACCTGCCATAGTATTTCTTAATTGGTGAGGATCTGTATTTGACAAAGGTTAATTTTTCTCGCTAACGGCGAAATTATGCTTTTATTACTTACGTCTTGGAAAAATATTTGCAACAGATTAATCACTTAAGGTTAAATTGGCGGTTAGAAACCGCTTCTACACAAGCAAAACCCACGGAGGTGGGTTTCAAAATCTCAATTTTTCCTTAGTCCGCAGAGGCGGACTTTGCCTGTGTAGCAGTGAATTCTATTCGCTTTCCATCTTTACAAAAATTCTGAGCGGAAGTGACTACAACCGCTCAGATTTTCTCTCTAGTTTCAACCTAGCGGAGGCGTGGTTTAACAATGGGTTTAGGCCCATCATTTGCACGTGGTTCTCTCTTAGTCGGCGGTGGCGATCGCTCTTCTGTCTCTTCATCAAAAGACATACCCTCGCGGCCCGGCGTGGTGCTGCCGTAGATATCCAGGTATGTTGATTGCCCAGCTGCGGCTGCGGCTGCGGCAATTACTGTACGAATCGCCTGAATATTGCGTCCCCCTCGACCAAACACTTTCCCTTTATCTGTGCTTTCAAAGGCGATGCGAACCCAAACCCGATTGAGGGCCTGAGAAATTTCACAATCGACACTTAATGTCTCCGGAGATTCCAAAAACGGCTGCACCAAAAACCGAACCAAATCAACATAGTTGGGACTAGCTGTTGGTAATTTTGTTCCGAAATTATGATGCGGCTGTTGTGGCACTGACCTGTTCAAAAACATTAGCTTTTACTAGAATGCGACGGACGGTGTCAGTGGGTTGAGCGCCTTGTTGTAGTCGCTTGACGATACCGGGAACGTCTAGTCGCACTTCATCAGTTCTGGGGTTGTAGAATCCCAACTCTTCTAGGGGACGGCCATCGCGGCGAGCAAGGTTGTTAATGGCGACAATGCGGTAACTTGCTTCCCGCTTTTTACCGAATCGCTTCAAGCGCAGTTTGATCATGGTTGAAGAATCATTCTCCCGTTGGTTGTTAGATATTAGTTAGTAACTAATTGCTGAGGAAGTAACCTAAATCTGGCTGCTGCCAAGAAATTGAGGGTTAGTTTCCTCTGCTGATAAATTCTGAGGTCGAAATGCTAATTTTAGCACTGCCTAGCATTTGCTGCTATTAGTCATTGGTCATTAGTCATTAGTCATTGGTCATTGGTCATTAGTCATTTGTAAATTACCAATACTCCATGCCCCATGCCCCATGCCCCATGCTCCATGCCCAATAATTAAAGATTGCCGAAGCCTTTTTTCTTTTTATCTTTGGGTTTTTTCTTTTTCGCGCCTGCATCGCCACCATAGCCACGCCATCCGGGGGCTGGGGGACGATTACCAGCACCAGCGAAGGCGTTGCCCATACCGCCACCGCCAAACATTCCCGGCATTCCAGGGAAGCCACCTTGACCCATTTGCTGCATGAGCGATCGCATTTTTTGGAAATCGCCCACCAGTTTTGTCACATCTGACTCTCTATAGCCGGAGCCAGAAGCAATCCGCCGCCGCCGACTGGGAGAACTGGCTAATAAATCAGGGTCGTGGCGTTCTTGGCGAGTCATGGAGTTAATCATCGCCTCACAGCGCTTGAGCTGCGTTTCTCCCTGTTTAAGCTGATCGTCTGAAAGCTTGTTCATCCCTGGGATCATCTTGATGAAGCCTCCCAGAGAACCCATGTTTTTCAGCATCCGCAGTTGCTTGAGAAAGTCAGTAAAGTCAAACTTCGCTGACAGGATTTTCTCCTGCATTTTCTCAGCATCGGCTAAATCAAACTCTTCTTGGGCTTTTTCTACCAGGGTTAGCACATCGCCCATTCCCAGAATCCGCGATGCCATGCGATCGGGATAAAACGGTTGCAGTGCCTCTACTTTCTCACCCACGCCCACAAATTTAATTGGCGCTCCCGAAATCTTTCGCACTGAAAGCGCTGCACCACCACGGCTATCACCATCCATTTTGGTGAGAATCGCCCCAGTAATTCCAATCTGCTCATGGAAGGTGCGGGTAAGATTTGCTGCCTCTTGACCAGTCATCGCGTCCACCACCAACAGAGTTTCATGGGGTTGGACAGTTGCTTTGATGCGGGCTAATTCCGCCATCATATCTTCGTCAATTTGCAGACGCCCAGCAGTATCAATAATTACTGTGTTTACACCTTCTGCCCTGGCGCGTTCTACACCTTGTCGGGCGATTTCTACGGGATCGGCGTCGCTTCCTAGTTCAAATACTGGTACGTCAATTTGCTTACCCAACGTTAGCAATTGGTCGATCGCTGCTGGGCGATATACGTCTGTCGCCACCAACAAGCAGCTACGCTCTAATTTTCTCAGATGTAAGGCTAACTTCGCCGTAGCTGTGGTTTTACCAGTACCTTGCAACCCAGCCATGAGAATAATAGTAGGCTGTTCCTGGGCTTCAGCAATGGGAACATTTTCTTCTCCCATCACCTGCACCAGTTCATCATGAACAATTTTGATGAACTGTTGGTCAGGTCGCACACCAGTAATCACCTCGGCTCCCTGTGCTTTGGCTTCGACTTCGCTAATAAAATCTTTGACTACCTGGAGATTGACATCTGCTTCCAACAAGGCGCGGCGCACTTCGCGCAATGCATCTTGAATGTTGGATTGAGAAATTTTGTCCTGTCCCCGCAGTTTTTTCCAGGCGGATTCTAAACGGTCAGATAATGCATCAAACATAATGTAATTACAGGTAGTTCGCCAATGGAGAATTCTAAAGCGCCGATGAATGCGTTGGCGTAGTCCGCCGCAGGCATCGCGAATTTCCGCTAAAGTTTAAACGTGCTATCTACCAGCTTAATATTTTTCACCGCGACTGTAGCAACCAGATACGGATTGGGGATTGGGGACTCTGATGATTGAATATTGGCTACTGCTGCGATCACTAGCTCGTAATATTATCAGTTAGGTAGCTACGGTAGCCAGCCAAGATGTCGCAGCGAATCAAAGTTTACTCATACTCGATATACCATTCGTCAAATTCATATATTGGTATTGCTCTTGCCGAAAAAGCATTGCAGGGTTTGCCTGTTGATATTGAACGAAGACCAATCTACATACCAAAGGAGCGCGGGATAAAGGTAGCTGACCTGCAAGGACGAACTGAAACCGCCCTTTTATCGTCATATCACAAAGAAGATTGTCTGCGGTGGGCGAAAAAGTACGGCATTGAAATTCGGCTCAAGGAATTTGAAGAATTTGGTAGATGGGTCAAGCGCTGGGAGAAAATGAAGTTTGGCCGCGAAGAACTTCCCGCGAGGGCGTATTACGCTGCTTGTGGAACCGGGAAGGAGCATCTGCTTGATGCCGCGTTCTTTCGAGCGACATACATTGACTTACTTGATGTCAACGATGAGTCTGTGATTAGGAAAGTTGCAAATGATGTTGGGCTGAATGGCGATCGCATTCTTGAGTTAATCTACGGGGAAGCAGCAAAACTTGCAGCAGTGGCAGCTTTGGCAGAATACGAACAATTTGGCTGTCCCGGAGTCCCGACTTGGGTAGTCGAAGGCGAGAGATTTTGGGGAAAGGATCGTGTTGATTGGGTTATCGAAAAGGTAAAAGAATTAACATTACTGTAACCAGAACAGCATTATGGATGCACATCTGTACATAGTTGTCAACTTAATGTAAAACCCTTGTCAAGACGTGATATTGAGTTCATTCACTTAACATTACTCACCGCTTTACCCCACCCCGGCTTTGTCTAAAGCCAAAACCGCCCCTCCCCTTACCAACTGCGGTGTACACACAAGTCTAATTACCCCCCTTAATCCCCCCGATGCATTGGGGGGAAACCGGAACATTTAGTTCCCTCCCCAATGCATGGGGGAGGGTTAGGGTGGGGTAATTCGAGGACTGGTAGTGATTCGATAACTTGTGTGTACACCGTAGCCCCTTACCAAGGAGAGGGGGTGGGGTAAAGCGTATGTGGGATAAGCGTTTGAGCTTAAGTTGACACCAATGACATCTGTGTACCCCTAATTATCTATGTTCCACCCTGCAAAAGTTTCGGGCGATGAAATCCACATTACTTAGTAATGATTTAGGTTTATACCAGCTTCTTTTGCCATTGCTTCTAACCCATTAATTTGTAGGGTTTTAATTGCTTTGGTAGACAACTTTAATCTCACCCAGCGATTTCCAGCTTCCCACCAAACACGCTTGTTTTGCAGATTAGCGTGCTGAAGGCGTTTAGTACGGCGGTGGGAGTGGGAAACAGCAAAAGCGTTATTTGCCTTCTTACCGGTTAGTTCACAGCGACGGGACATAGCAAGTATCTCCAGATTGTTATTTTAATACAGCCTTTCCATTTTAGGTCTTAGGCAGCAGAAGTGGGGAGATGAGGGAGATGAGGGAGATAGGGGAGCAGGGGAAGCAGGGGAAGCAGGGGAAGAATAACCAACCATTAAAGAATTTCCCATGCCCAATGCCCTATACCCTATGCCCCACTCAGCACTATTTACTAGCTTGTTCCGTCAGCTTGGTGAGTACCTCATTTGATCGCTCAACGAAGGATTTCATTCCTTCAGCGTCAAATCCTTTTTGAGACATCAGCGCTAAATCGTAGACGTGTTGGCAAATCAAGTTGACTAACTGATCTGTAGACGATTCACCGTCACCTTGAATGATACTACCTTGGTTCAGATTAGCCAGATTTTGAATTAGCGGGTGAGCAGTATTCACCAGCAAAATGTGATCTTCGGGAAACTCTGCTGTTCCCTGCTGCATCATGGCGTTCATTTCGCGCAGGCGGCGGAGAATCTCTGGTAAAAGAACGATCGCAGGTGGTGTACCTTGAGGATCTTCTGATTTCAACGCTTCGGTACGGATGTTGAGTTTGGGTTTGTTGAGGGATTTCTCAAATAACTCTTTGATCGTCTCACTCCGGGTTTTATTCGTCTTGGGATCGACAATTTCCTTATCTTTATCTTGTTCTAGCAGGGTATTATCTAAATCTGAGTCTACCCGCGTAAACTTGACATCCTGATATTCCCGCTCTAGGAAGTTGATAAAGTGGGTGT
Source organism: Nostoc edaphicum CCNP1411 (assembly GCF_014023275.1). Lineage (NCBI taxonomy): Bacteria > Bacillati > Cyanobacteriota > Cyanophyceae > Nostocales > Nostocaceae > Nostoc > Nostoc edaphicum. The sequence goes on along the minus strand of NZ_CP054698.1, from coordinate 581,570 downwards.
CGATGAAGGAGTCCATAAACAGGACTTCCAAACCTTGATTTTTGTACAGTTCTATGTATGTAGATTGGGTCGCTTCATCGGTGCTGTAGAAAACTCGGTTTTCGTTGCGTTCTTTGTTGCGCTCTAGATACTCTTTCAGCGTAGTATAGGGAGCGCTGGGTGCTGAGTCAGAACTGGGTGAAGGAGTCACATCTTGCCAAGCATCACCGTCTGAAGATTGGACTTCAACCACTGGCGTTTCAGCCGCAACTTTTTCTGTCAATTTGGCGGTGGTGCGGAAGACGATGATATCTTCGATTTGTTTTTTGAATTTTTCGTCGTTGAGAACGCCGAATTTTACGAAAGTGCCGAGGTCTTTCCAGGCGCTAATGTACTGTTCGCGGTTATCGCGGAAAAGTTCTTTGAGGCGATCGCCTACTTTTTTGGCAATGTAGTCACCAATTCGCTTCACGGTGCGATCGCCTTGCAAAGCACTCCGCGATACGTTCAGAGGAATATCGGTACTATCAATCACACCCCGCATCGGCATCAGAAATTGCGGGATAATTTCTTCGCAGTTGTCGCTGACAAAAACTTGATTGCAGAATAGCTTGATCTGTCCTTTCGTAACATCTACATCCGGTCGCATTTTCGGGAAATACAGAATCCCGTTAATGATAAAGGGATAGTCAGTATTTAGATGTACCCATAACAAAGGTTCTTCCTGAAAAGGATACAGGTAGCGGTAAAACTCTAAATAATCTTCTTGAGTAAGATTACTCGGAGACTCTCGCCACGGTGCTTTTTGCTTATTTATTACTTCGCCATCGAGTTTAATTGGGACTGGCAAAAAGTCGCAATAAGTCTTGACAAGATTCTTAATTCGTGCTGATTCGAGAAATTCCTCTTCTTCCCCTTGCAGGCTGAGAATAATAGTTGTGCCGCGAGTTGTCCGAGAAGATTCTTCGAGAGTGAAAGCTGGGGAACCATCGCAAGACCAGTGAACTGCCTGCGCTCCTTCTTGGTAGGATAAGGTATCAATTTCTACCTTTTGCGCCACCATGAAGGAAGAGTAGAAACCAAGACCGAAGTGACCGATTATCGGTTGATCTGATTTGCCTTCATATTTATGAATAAATTCTTCAGCGCTAGAGAAGGCAACCTGATTGATATATTTCTTAACTTCATCTGCGGTCATCCCGATACCGTTATCGGAGATGGATAGAGTTTTCTTATCTTTGTCAATGGCAATTTCAATTTCTGGTTCGCCGATATCTCCAGCATAATCGCCGGCGCGGGATACCATTTTCAGCTTTTGGATGGCGTCTACAGCGTTGGATACCAGTTCCCGCAAGAAGATTTGATGATCTGAGTAAAGCGACTTCTTGATGATCGGGAAAATATTCTCAGTATGAATACTGATAGTGCCTTGTTCTAGCATAATTGGTAGTTTTCGATGTTAGTATCTGAAATGATGATAGTAGGTAATACAACCTAGCCATCTGTTTTCCAGGATAAACCCGGAGAACACAGAAGGGCATGATACCAATTAGGATTTTAAAAGCATAGCTGAGGCGATCGCACCTTTTTTGAGCATTGTTTGCCGCCATTTTCTGATTCGGATTCCCCTACTCCCGACTCCCCACTCTCCACAGATTGCTGTTTAAGTATTACTAGAATTTTTCTCCAATACCAAAAAATAATGGTATGGATAAGTAGGATCGATAAATTCTTGCTTAACAGTTAACCCAGCTTTGGCAACAGAGTTTAAAATCCGCGTTTTCGGATAACCTTTTAAACCCATTTCCCAGCAGTGTTCGTCACAGACTGGCGTTGTACTCCAGAATTTTGGGACATTGAATAGTAAATGCCTTGGTCTGCCTGAGAAAGAGGTTTTCACCTGAAACGAGAGGTATTGAGTGCAATAGGGAATTGAAATCACCAAAAATTTCTTAGTTGCAATAGCAAGTTTTCTCAATGCTTCTTCTGACTGTTCGTAGGGGAAATGTTCCAGCACTTGAAACAGGACAATCGCATCAAATTTATCTTTTGGTAAGGAAAAATCTGTAGTCAAATCCAAAATTATTTCTGGCTTAAGGCTGGGGTCAACATCAGCAGTGGAGACGTTGTATCCATTATTCTTCAAGATGTCTGTTAACAGAGAATTAAAAATCCCAATTTCCAGAACGTTTTTTACCTGATTACCCAGCGAAAAAATTAGACGCAACTGGTGATGGTAACTGATGAGGCGATTTTTTGATAAATATTCTGAATTTCTAATATCTAACGAGCTGATGAGTTGCATAAATAAGCCTACCTAATCTGATGGATTGATAAATGTGGTGGGTATACAACTACAGGATTCCCAAAACAATCGTGAAAGTAACAGCACCTAACTAATGAAGAATGATTATTTGCTATGCCCATGAAAAGTCCTAATCCCTTGTTTCTAAAGAATCTTAGATTTTCGCGACTGGAATACCAAGCATCTGTAGTCACCGTCTTCGGCTGTAATCCCCAAGCCAAAACTTCAGCAATCATTTCTCTTAAATAATCATTTTTTGTTTTCCCTTCTTGTTTGTTATATATTCGATAATTTATGGGCACAGATTTACCTAATAGGTCGGTGTAATACAAAGTAATTAATTGAATTCATTTAACTATACGATGATGCTTTCCTAGCAAAAATAACCAATCAACTCTGTTAAATGCGGGTCACTATAAGGCTTGTCAATAACTGTATCGTCTCCACTGACAGTACCGCCTGTTAAATTGATGTACGGCTTTACTTCATTAAATAAATCCTTGGGTTCATACCTTTCCCTTAAAAGGAAACGATTGACACTATCATGAGATAAATATTCCAAAATTTCCGCCAAACGTTTACAACCTGGAGATGTCTATTCTGCCAGTAAAAACAGCGATGGCGGGAGGAAAAGCAACCTCTTTGCAGATACTACCCCGCCGTTTGTTGCAGCGCTTTGTTAGGCTCAGTGGCCGGACAATGGAGGTGGACAGATTTCCATAGTTTGAATCAAGCCATGCTCAATGGTATAACGATGACCAACGTGCTGATCGGAAAGAACTGTTCCAGCTAAGTCGCGCACGACCTGATGCACATCAACTAAAATTCGCCCGGAATCCTCCCGGTGAAAGGAAATCGGCTCAACGTGCGGATTGATGCCGAACCATTGCCTCGTCCAGTAAGCGCGAACTGCTTGATGTCCATGAACATAACCGCCTTCAAACGCTTTCGGCCAAGCCACATCAGGAGTCGTTGTGGCGAGGGCGGCGTCAATATCTCGCGCGTTGAAGGCAGCGTAAGCCGCGCGTATCAGTTCAATTTCTGGTGCAGATTTATCTGGCATAAGAGGTGTGGTGAAGGACATGCAGCTGGGCTTAACAATTCTTATTCAGAACGCTTCTGCATAAGATCCCGCAGCGGGTGGATAGGTTTAATGATTCTGTATAACAACATAACACCTTGAGTTAATAGTCAAGAGTCATAAGTCAATTTTGAGAATAATCACTAACGACCACTAACCAAGTGTAATGCTTAATTAACACTTATTAATTATGCCAAACATTCATTAAGTTGTGAGTAAATTTCGCTAATATCCAACTTTCTACCAATAAAAACAGCTTGATTTTTAGGTGGAGTCTGCCATTCATCAGCATGCAAGCTATAGCGAGGGCCACTCAGTTGAAAAATATGGCGCAAGTCACTATCACTAAACCATAAAATGCCCTTAGCTCGAAATACATCCTGTGGCATCTTTTCGGTGAGAAAGTTCTCAAACTTATGGACATCAAATGGTCTATCATTTTGGAAAGAAATCGAAATAAATCCATCATTTTCTAAATGATGCGAGTGATGTCCATGATGATGGTGTTCATGATGATGGTGTTCATGCTCATGAGTATCTTGGTAATCATTGGCAGTATACTCATTTACTGGAGTTAAACCCACATCTAAAATTAATGGTAACGCTACCTCCCCATGTTTGGTGTGCAGGATTTTTGCACCATTTTTCACATCATGGATAAAATTTTCTACGTCTTCTATTTTTTCTGAAGTCACAAGGTCTGTTTTATTCAAAAGAATAATATCTCCGTATGTAATCTGTTTTAAAGCAGCTTCACTATGGAAATGTTCTTGATTAAAAGCCTCAGCATCTACCACAGTGAGAATGGAGTCAAGGTTTGTTAAATCCCTTAATTCTGTACCTAAAAAAGTTAAGATAATTGGTAGTGGGTCAGCGACACCAGTCGTTTCAATAACTAAATAATCAATCCGGTCTTCTCGTTCTAAAACTCGATAAACTGCATCAACTAAATTATCATTGATAGTACAACAAATACAGCCATTAGTTAGTTCGACCATATCTTGGTCAACAGAAATTAGCAATTGGCTGTCTATGTTAATATCACCAAACTCATTCACGAGTACGGCAACTTTTAAATCTTGTTTATTCTTGAGAATTTGATTTAGCAGTGTAGTTTTACCACTACCTAAAAATCCGGTGATAATAGTAACAGGCATTCCTTTTTTAGGAATTTCAAGAGTTGGGTTTGAAGTTGGTACTGTTAGTTGAGTCATAATCAATTCGAACTTCCGTAAATTTCCATTTTTTAGGATTCGTATCAGGTTCGGTTAAACACTTATAAAATCTGTAGGTTGGATTGATGAAAAAACCGACATTTTATCCTTACTCATGTTGGTTTGAATGGCAGTAAAACCCAAATTAAATTGATAGATTTTATTATAAGTAATCAACCGAATTTGATATCATTAGTAATTGCTACTAATAAATTTTTGCCCTTATCTAGAGCAACATCAAAGCTACTTCTTTGGCAAAGTAAGTCAAGATTAAATCAGCACCAGCCCGTTTCATGCTGGTTAAAGATTCCAAAATTACTTGTTTTTCATCAATCCAACCCATCTGGGCTGCGGCTTTAATCATGGCGTACTCGCCACTGACGTTGTAGGCTGCAACTGGTAAATTTGTAGCTTCTTTTACCTGACAGATGATGTCTAAATAAGCTAGAGCAGGCTTTAAGCTGTTACGCAGCTAAATTTAATAAACAGCATTACCTTTATTTTTAATTTTGCGTTCCCATTTAATAATAAGACCTCCTTCATTTAACAATTTATTTAACAACTCTTCTAGCTGTGATACTGACTCGAACAATCTATGAGCTATATATTCTTTTGCTGAATGCCAAACCAATTCAATCAAATTATAATCTGGACTATAAGGTGGTAGAAATTCCAGGATAATATTTGGCATTTCTGCCTTGATACGAACTAAAATATCTTTTCTTTTATGGAAGCTGGCATTATCTAAGATAATCACTATTTTCGCAGAACATTTATTGAAAGTCTCAATTCTATTTCCTTGCTCTATCCATTCTTGCAATAGAAAATTATTCAAAGATTGAAGCTGCTCATAAAATACATCGGCATTTCCTTTTTTAATCACAAAATTCATTCTCTTCTTGTCGTGATAACGTAACCCTCCCATAATATTTACTCTTCCTCTTCTTCTTTGACCTGTGATTTGTTTCCTTGTACCTTTCTTACCCCAGTTTTTTCTTCTTATCACTCTTAAACTAAATCCACTCTCATCCCAAAACCATACCTGTAAACGCTCTGGGGCTTCCTTTGTTATTCTTAAGTATTCTGACAATTTTTCTTTAAATGCCTTACGCATTTCAGGATTCTGTTTGTCCTCTAGGCTGTATTTTGCCCAAAGGTAAACGTACTTTTTTTCGCTCTAATATTCTCCCAACTTGTGAACCACTTAACTTAATTCCTGTTATCTTTTCGAGGTATGTAGCTAGTCTTGCTGCTGTCCAACGACCAAATTCATACCCATACTCTACTGGCTCTTTTTCTATTATTTCTAATAACAAATTCTCATACTCTTTGGTAACTTTACGGAAGTTACCCTCTCTTCTCCCATCCCAAAAACTTTCTAGGTTATCAGGATCTCCATGCACCGCCCAATATGCTACTGTTGGATATGCAATATCTAAAAACTTACTAATCTCTTGATAAGTTTTTCCATCATTCATTAATAATAAAATCAGAATCTTTTCTCTTACGTAGGGATTTTAATGCTCTTTTAGCGTTTTTAGTAGCCTTTCCTTCTGCTCTTGGGAAAGATGATTTTTTGCTGGCATAGATGGCTGATACTAAATTAATTACTTAATCTAATATTATACAATCTAGCTGCGTAACAGCTTACCATGATGATATCTGCACCTTCGGCAATATCCAGTTCAACTTCTTTTAAAGCTTCTCTGGCATTCGCTGCGTCCATTTGATAAGTCTTTTTGTCGCCAAATTTGGGGGCAGAATCCAACGCATCACGAAAGGGGCCATAGTAGGCGGAGGCGTATTTTGCAGAATACGCTAGAATCCCGACGTTAATATAACCTTCTGCATCTAAAGCTTGGCGAATTGCTCCGACTCTACCATCCATCATGTCGGAGGGTGCAACAAAATCTGTCCCAGCAGCAGCTTGAGACAGTGCCATTTTTACTAGCACTTCTACAGTGGGGTCATTTAGGATAGTCCCTTTTTCATCCACTAAACCATCGTGACCATGAGTGGTGAAGGGGTCAAGGGCAACATCAGTAATAACAACAATTTCTGGGATTGCCTGTTTAATGGCTTTGACGGTTTGCTGTACTAATCCCTCTGGGTTGTAACTTTGAGTGGCTGTGTCATCTTTTTTATTTTCGGGGATAACGGGGAATAATGCGATCGCATTAATTCCTAACTCAGACACTTCTGCTATTTCTTTGAGCAACAAATCTAGAGAATATCGATAACACCCTGGCATGGAGGTGATTTCTACTTTCTGTGCTTTACCTTCGGTGACAAACATGGGATAGATGAGGTCATCCACAGTCAGAGTATTTTCCCGCACCATCCGCCGCAGGGTTGCAGTCCGACGTAAACGACGAGGACGTTGAAACGGTTTCAACGGCTTGTCGGTAGTTGAAGAAGCAGGCAACATAGAAAAATATAAAAATGATAATCATTATTGTAGAGCTTTTCTGGGAAGTTGCGATCGCATTGAGCCGATAATAGGTGGTGTGATTCCTTCTGCTAATACTTTCACCAAAAAAGAGGTAGCCTAGCTTTTGCCGAAATAGCCCAACACAAGAGCAGGAAAGCTTTTTAGGCAATTTTATTGGCTCAGTTTTTTTACCATCCGCCAAAAATCTAGATTTGCTTTATGCCAATACTCGTAAATTGGTGAAGATCCCCCCAACCCCTTTTTAATGGGGGTTGGGGGGATCTTTAAGGGCAAAATATCACTAGCCCCAAGTTTATTGGATTAATGGGTAGGATTCTACGCGCTAAAGTATTTTGCTATTGGGTGATAGGTAATAATCGCAGTGGTAGACTGTTCTGGATAAAGTTGTTCGCTTTCATCCATATACAAGTTAATCCTGTCAGTCTGCAATAACTCCAGTTGCTTGTACTGGTCTTGGATATTTGGGCAAGCAGGATAACCAAAACTATACCGTGAGCCACGATAGCGTTGTGCTAACATATCCCGAATGTTGTCGGGTTCTTCAGCAGTAAAGCCTAACTCACGGCGAATTCTGGCGTGTGTCCACTCCGCCACAGCCTCCGCCACCTGCACCGCCATACCGTGAAAATACAGGTAATCTGTGTATTGATTGGCGGCAAACAGCTTTTGGGCGAACTCGGTTGCAATCTCCCCTACAGTCACCGCTTGCATTGGGAAGACATCAATAATTCCTGATTCCTTCGGTGCAAAGAAATCTGCTATACACAACCGCCTTAACGACTTCTGTCTAGGAAACTCGAAAGTTGTAACCTGTTGTGATTGACTTTCTGAGTCATATATATGTAGAGAATTCCCCTCAGATTGACAAGGGAAATACCCATAAATCACCTGGGGATGCAACAGATTCTCTTCAATAATCCGCTGTTTCCAAGTTTCTAACACTGGGTAGACTTTCTCAGCTAAGAAAGCCTGATATTCTTCCTTAGATTGCTCTTTTGGTTTACGGAATTGCCACTGTCCAGCAATTAAAGCTTGTAAATCTAAATGCCAGAATATTTCCTCAATGGGAATATCACTAGGCTGCAATAACTGTGTTCCCCAAAAAGGCGGTGTTGGACGTTCAATATCTATCGCTACAGCATCAGAACGTCTTGTATCTACTACTTTTGGTTCAGAAGATGTTTCTTCAGCAGTTGTAGCTTTTGGTTCTTTGTTACCATTTGTCGAAACTTCAGCCGTTTCGATTTCGTTCAAAAATCCTTGCAAATCTTCCCAGTTATTGGTTGCCTTTGCTGGCATTAATTTATCCATGAAGTGCAAGTCAGAAAAGGCATCTTTGCCATAAACAACTTTACCTTTATAGGTATTTTGGCAATCTTCATACACAAATTTGGGAGTCAGCGCCGCACCACCTAAAATTACAGGGACACTAATTCCCTTTTCGTTAAATACTTCCAAGTTCTCTTTCATGAAGGCGGTGGATTTCACCAGCAAACCACTCATGGCAATACAATCAGGTTTGTACTGTTCGTAAGCGTTGATGATGTTTTCTACTGGCTGTTTAATTCCCAGGTTAATCACCTTGTAGCCGTTGTTGGATAAGATGATATCCACCAAGTTTTTACCAATGTCGTGGACATCGCCTTTCACTGTGGCAATGATAAAGGTTCCCTTGGCATTGTTGCCTGATTCTGATTTTTCCATGAACGGTTCTAGAAATGCCACCGCCGCTTTCATGGTTTCCGCAGATTGCAGAACGAAAGGTAACTGCATTTGTCCAGAACCGAATAATTCCCCGACAACTTTCATCCCATCTAGCAGGAAGGTGTTGATAATCTCTAAGGGGGGATGTTCTTCTAAGGCTTTTTTCAGATGTTCTTCTAAGCCAATGCGTTCGCCGTCGATGATGTGGCGTGTGAGGCGTTCGGGGATGGGGAGACTTTCATCTAAAGAGCGATCGCGTTTAGTTGTTACCCCGGCAAACGCTGTGGTAAGCTCTCCCAAGGGATCGTAAACGCAGACGTTACCCTCAAATTTACGTTCGTCATAAATCAACTGGCGACAAATTTCTTGATGACGTTCGTCAATCTTCGAGAGCGGTAAAATTTTATTAGCGCTGACAATAGCTGCATCCATTCCCGCCGTTGTCGCTTCGTGCAGAAATACTGAGTTCAGCACCATCCGCGAGGCTGGATTTAAACCAAAGGAAATATTGGAAACACCCAAAATCACATGACATCCAGGCAATCCTTCACGAATCCGCCGGATAGATTCAATTGTGGCTTTACCGTTTTCTCGGTCTTCTTCAATCCCGGTGGAAATGGGTAACGCTAGGGTATCAAAGAATATTTCTGTGGGTGGTATGCCGTATTCTACAGCTTGACGGTATGCGCGTTGAGCGATCGCAAACTTTTTGTCTGCTGTCCGCGCCATCCCATCTTCATCGATAGTACCAATGATTACACCAGCACCGTATTTCTTCGCTAACTCCAGCACTTTCAAAAAGCGCGGTTCCCCATCTTCGTAGTTGGTGGAATTTAGCAAACACTTACCACCGGCAACCTTTAAACCCGCCTCCATCTTTTCCCATTCGGTGGAGTCAAGCATTAAAGGCAGTGTGACATTATTAACAATGCGCGAAACTAATTCGTGCATATCGCGCACGCCGTCACGTCCCACATAATCGACGTTGACATCGAGGATATGTGCGCCTTCTTTTACTTGCGCCCTCGCCATTGAAACGAGTCCATCCCAATCTTCCGCATTTAGCAAATCGCGGCACTTCTTGGAACCACTGGCGTTGAGACGTTCGCCAACAATCAAGAAGGAATTATCTTGGTCGTATGGCTGAGTGGTGTAAATTGATGCTGCTGCTGGTTCTAAGCTAGGTTGCCTAACTTTTGGCTTCAGGTCTTTAGCAAGTTCTGCCAATTGTTGAATGTGTTCTGGACGCGTCCCACAGCAACCCCCGATCACTTGGACACCCAAATCTTCAACAAAATGCATCAATGACATCCGTAATTCCAACGGTGTCAGCCGGTAGTGCGCTTGACCGCCGACGTTCTCAGGTAAACCTGCGTTAGGAATACAGGAAACGATGAAAGGCGAATGTTCTGCCAGATACTTGATATGTGGTTTCATCAAGTCTGGGCCTGTGGCGCAGTTTAGACCGAGAATGTCAATTGGGTAAGGTTCCAGAATTGTCAGCACAGCACTGATTTCTGAACCTACCAACATTGTGCCCATGCTTTCCATTGTCACAGAAACCATCAACGGTCTGCGATCGCCTTTCTTAGCAAATACCTCTTCAATAGCATTTAGCGCCGCTTTAATTTGCAGCACATCTTGGCAAGTTTCCACCAAAAATAAATCGACACCACCATCCCACAGCGCCTCTGCTTGTTCAGCAAAAGTAGCTTTCATGGTATCAAAGTCAATATGTCCCAAGGTGGGGAGTTTCGTTGTGGGGCCGATGGAACCTGCCACAAACCTGGGTTTTTCTGGCGTGGAAAATTCCGCCGCGATACGCTTCGCTAATTCTGCGGCTGTCTTGCTGAGGTAATAAGCTTGGTCTGCTAAGTCATATTCTGCCAGCACCAGGGAGGTACTGCCAAAGGTATCAGTTTCAATGACATCTGCACCAGCGGCGAGAAAGTCGCGGTGAACCTTAGCGACAGCTTCAGGTTTCGTGTGGACTAAGTATTCGTTACAACCTTCATACTGTGGGCCGCCGAAGTCTTCAGCAGTCAGGTTTTGGGTTTGTAAGTTGGTTCCCATCGCCCCATCGAAAACGAGGACTGGGCTATCTGGACTACGCAGGCGTTCAAGGAAAGGATGAGTCATATTTTCCTAGAATAATTTGGGTCAGTCGTATAATATAGCTGCTTGCAGTTGAGTCCAATACAGACCTAACCCCCAACCCCTTCCCTACAAGGGAAGGGGAGTAATATTCAAAGCCTCTCTCCTTGTAGGAGAGAGGTTTGGAGAGAGGTCAAAACTGTACTGCACGCCAGTGATAAACGCTATATTCGACCTACTTTATTATTTTCCCAAATTGTGATATTTTTGGCAGCTTTTATTCTGAAGTTAGGTAAAAGCGCTTTGGTGAAGGTCATTTACAGCTACACAAACAAGAAGCTCATCGTCCGTGGGCTGAATGCGTTTTTTGTCTTGACAACTGTAATACCTGCACTGGCTCATCGCCATCACCGCGCTGTAAGTTCATCAGCAAATACTTTGTCGTAAATATCATTTTCAAGGCTTACCCAATCCTGATAAGCCTGAGATTCAACAGTAGGATTAACAATATTCAATGTATGCCATAAGACGATCGTCTGTAGTGTTGGTAGTGCCTAGGCGTAACATTGCAATTATAAAGCGATCGTAGTCGTAGGGTGTGTTAGCGCGAAAGCGTAACGCACCTTTGATACTCGTGAATGAGTCTTTTAGCTGCATTAATGAGCCTTTTAGCTCCATTAATGAGTCTTTGAACTCCGTTAATGAGTCTTTGAACTCCGTTAATGAGTCTTTGAACTCCGTTAATGAGTCTTTGAACTCCGTTAATGAGTCTTTGAACTCCATTAATGAGTCTTTTAGCTCCGTTAATGAGGCTCAGAACTCCATTAATGAGTGAATGTTATTTCGAGGGTAACGATGTCTATGACGGGCTACGCCTACGCACCCTGCTAATTTAAACATTACAGCTGTTTCTACGCACATGAACACAATAATCCAGTCTCTAATGCTTAGTTGCGATATACTGCTTTAGTAAATATTGCTACAAAGTTGGTGAGGTTTGCAGGTGACAAACGAAGAACTGTTGCAAATTATTGAACAAGCTGTCGAAGAAAAGGCAACAAAGCTATACCTCTCTGACAATCAACTCAGTAGCCTGCCGCCAGAAATCAGTCAACTCTCCAGCTTGACGGAGCTATACCTCTTTGACAATCAACTTAGTAGCCTGCCGCCAGAAATTAGCCAACTCTCCAACTTGACAACGCTATCCCTCAGTAACAATCAACTTAGTAGTCTGCCGCCAGAAATCAGTCAACTCTCTAACTTGACAACGCTATACCTCGATAACAATCAACTTAGTAGCCTACCGCCAGAAATTAGCCAACTCTCCAACTTAACAACGCTATCCCTCAGTAACAATCAATTCAGTAGCTTACCCCCAGTAATTAGTCAACTCTCCAACTTAACAACGCTATCCCTCGTTAACAATCAATTTAGCAGTCTACCGTCAGAAATCAGTCAACTCTCCAACTTGACAGGACTATACCTCTCTAGCAATCAACTTAGTAGCCTACCGCCAGAAATCTGCCAACTCTCCAACTTGACAGAGCTATACCTCTACAACACTCAACTCAGCAGTTTACCCCCAGAAATCTGCCAACTCTCCAACTTAACAACGCTATCCCTCGGTAACAATCAATTTAGCAGTCTACCGTCAGAAATCTGCCAACTCTCCAACTTGACAGAGCTAAACCTCTCTAGCAATCAACTCAGCAATCTGCCGCCAGGAATTTGCCAACTCTCCAACTTGACATTGCTAAACCTCTGTAACAATCAACTCAGCAGTATACCGCTAGAAATCTGCCAACTCTCCAACTTGACAAGACTATACCTCTCTGACAATCAACTCAGCAGTATACCGCTAGAAATCTGCCAACTCTCCAACTTGATAAGACTAGACCTCAATAACAATCAACTCAGCAGTATACCGCCAGAAATCTGCCAACTCTCCAACTTGACAAAACTATACCTTCGTGAAAATCAACTCAGCAGCGTGCCGCCAGAAATCTGCCAACTCTCCAACTTGAGAAGGCTAGACCTCGATAGCAATCCACAATTAAGCTCGCCGCCGCCTGAAATTGTCGAGCAGGGAAGGCAGGCAATTTTAACCTATCTTCGAGAAAAGTTAGAGGGCAGTCAACGGCAGTGGATTTCTAAACTGCTAGTCGTCGGTGAAGGAGGTGTGGGTAAAACATCATTATTAAGAGCATTGCGCGGTGAAGAGTTCGACACCCAGGAATCCACCACCCACGGTATTGAAATTAAATCCCTGGAATTAACCCATCCCACGCAAGCTGTCACCATGCAGCTGAACACCTGGGACTTTGGCGGACAGGAAATCTATCACGCTACCCATCAATTCTTCCTCACCAACCGCTCTCTATTTTTACTCGCCTGGAATGCCCGACTGGGATTTGAGCAAGGTAAACTCTACTACTGGCTAGATACTATCAAAGCCTTAGCCCCCGAATCTCCGATTTTACTCGTCGCCACACACATCGATGAGCGAGATGCCGATCTTCCCCTAACTGAGTTACGCCGCAAATACCCCCAGATTATCGAACATTGTAAAATTAGCTCTAAAAGCAGCAATGGCATTGAAAAACTTCGGCAAGGAATCGCAGAATCAGCCGCTAAGTTGCCTTTAATGGGTGAAATCTGGCCTACCACGTGGCTAAACGCTGCCAATGCAATCCGCACCCAGCCGAAAAAACAAATCACACCACAGCAATTGTGGGACATCATGGCTGAGTCCCAAGTTGCTGACATCAGCAAGGAAGTACTAGCGCGATGGCTGCATGAATTAGGTGAAATTCTCTACTTCCAAGACAACGAAGAACTTAACGATACCGTTATTCTCAAGCCCCAGTGGGTAACTGAATATATCAGCAAAGTGCTGGAAAGCGAAGACGTAATCAACCGCTTTGGCATTTTCACCCGTCAAGAAATGGCTCAACTTTGGCGCGATTTAGAGCCATCCATACGGGATCACTTTTTGCGCCTCATGGAGCGTTTTGACCTTTCCTATCGCATTCCCGAAAATCGGGATCTCAGCCTGGTTGTGGAACGTTTGCCCTTCGATGCGCCTAATTATGAACAGAAATGGCAGCAAATTAAACAAGCAGGGGAATGTAATGAAATTTCGATGAAATTTCAACTCAATACCATTCCTGCGGGGATTCCTACTTGGTTTATTGCGCGTCAACACCGCTTCACAACCGGCATTCATTGGCGTAACGGTGTTTTATTTGCTTATGAGCAGGAACATTTAGCATTAGTGGAAGCTGTTAAAAGCGATCGCTATATTAAGTTAACAGTGCGAGGCCCTAACCCGCTAAATTTCTTTGTCCTACTTCGAGATGGCATGGAACTCACTCTCGCCAGGTTTCCCGGATTAGACATTCAACGCACAATTCCATGTTTTGGTCATAATGGTCAACCATGTACCCACGAATTTGACTATAAACAACTATCGCAACGCTGGGAAAAAAAGAAAGGCACAATTGAATGTCCAGAAGCTATGGAAGATGTATCAGTGCCAGAACTCTTATATGGCTTAAACTGGAATACTCAAAATGCAGTGCTAGAACGCATTGACCAGTTAGAAAAAACAGTTGTTGACGGACAAGCAGTAATTCTCGATGAATTCAAAAATCTCCTAGAACTGACGCAACGGGGATTTACCAATGCATTCCGTCGCGAACAAGCAATCATAGATGCTCACTGTCCCAATATCTTTGTGTTGCGTCCCCATGATGCTAAAGCTTGGCAAAAGAATCTAGCTGGACAGAAATTAGATTTACAACTCTATTGCCAAGCACCAGGCTGTTGGCATCCCACCCAAGAAGGTGGTTTATATGAAATAAATGAACCTGCCAAATGGCTGAGAGTAACTGCACCTTATATTGGTAACTTATTCAAAGTTTTGAAATATGCTGCACCGATAATTGGCCCTTGGCTGGGTGTGGTAGATCCCAAAGAATATGAAACGCTATTTAAAAACGATTTAGAACTATTTAAAGAACTAGCAGCAAAATTACCTGAACTCAAAGAATCTGAAGATTTAGAATTAGCAGACAAAATTGCTAGAGGTGAAGATTTAGATCCAGAACGCACTGATGGTGCAGCTTTGCGTGCTTTGCGTCAACTCTTAGAAGAAAAAGATCCCCAGCAGCACTGGGGTGGATTAAAGAAAGTCTTAACTCCAGAGGGACATTACCTGTGGCTATGCGAACATCATGCAGCCGAGTATAAACGCTAACTATTTTAGATTTGAAATTGCGATATTGAATTGTGTCTCTACAATTCATCAACTATTCCCTGAACCAGTAGCGATGGTTTTGATAGCATTGAGATAGCTCCTAGACAAAGGAAGCATCTAAAACAATGACTTAGGATTACAACATATACTAGTAACGTATATTTAACTAGACTTAAGGTATTATAGCGATTCTCGTTTTGATACCATAAACTGTAGAGGTTTACAGAATTGTGCCTCTACAAAGGATACGCAAATTTAGCTATAAATTAATATCTACTGTTTTACGGGTATCAGAAAAATGAGGTTTAAAGACTGGGCGACTAGGGTGCTACTAATCTCGCTGATGTTCATGGCTCTAATTATAGTGCTGCTAATTGGACGAGCGACAAAATTACAAAATAATCCGACAATATCTGATACATCCAATACATCCAATCCACAGGTTACAGCCTGGAGTCAGTATCCCCAGGCAGAATTGCAATCAGCGAAAGAGCCAGAAAATAAATCTCAAGATTTTATCAAGTCCCCAGTCAAGACTAACAAGCCTGTAGCAAGGTATGTAACCACTCAAGCTTTTGCACAATACAGACCTAATTATCAAGTTGTCGCAGTTAACCCAACTAACTATGGAGAACGGTACGCCCAAGATGTCAGCGGCGTTCCTCTCACCAACCAACCGATTATCGTCCTCCATGAAACTGGTTATTCAGCTTCTAGCGCGATTAATTTCTTTCAAGTAGCCCATGACGATGAAAGTGTGCAAGCAAGTTACCACGCTTTAATCAAGTTAGATGGAACGGTGGTTTATCTAGTACCGCCAGACAAGCGGGCTTTTGGTGCAGCTAACTCAGTATTTGATAGTCCTGATGGAGTCGAAACTGTGAAGACTAATCCAAATTTGCCCCCGTCTGTGAACAATTTTGCCTATCACGTTTCTTTGGAAACACCGCCAGATGGTTATGACGCTAGCAGCCAACAAAGCCATAGCGGTTATACGGAAGCTCAATATAATTCTCTTGCTTGGTTAATTGCTCAAAGTCAAGTCCCAGACGATCGCATCACTACCCATAAACTAGTAGACCGTTCTAGTAAAAAAGTTGACCCGATAAATTTTGATGGGAATAAATTTCTAGACTTACTTAGTACTTATCGTCAGGTTAGACCAATCTATCGAGTCAGTAAATAATTCAGGAGTCAGAATTCAGGAGTCAGAATTCAGGAGTCAGAAGTAAAACAGGCTTTATACCTGGCTTATGGATAAAATTTTGAATTGTTAACTTGCTCAAGGAGGCGCGATCGCGTCAAAATAAGAGTTAAGACGCTGTAACCTAACTTAACAATGACCATAACGCAGCTTGAGCAAACTCTTTCCCCTCAACCAACACCGCCAAATGAGCGGGGATATGAATATGATTTGGTAATTGTCGGCGGTGGGATTATTGGGTTAACTCTAGCCTCTGCTTTAAAAGATTCTGGTTTGAGTGTCTTGCTAATTGAGGCGAAAGTGGCATCAGCGGCGGTAGCGAAGGGACAAGCCTATGCAGTTCACAAGCTTTCGTCACTAATTTATGAAGGAATTGGAGTTTGGGACAAAATGTTGCCTCAAATCGCCAAGTATTGCCGAGTTCGTCTTTCGGATGCCGATTATCCCAATGTGGTGGAATTTACCACAGATGATATAAATACAGCAGAGTTGGGTTATGTAGCGGAACACCAAGCCCTGTTGCAGCCGTTGCAAGATTTCGTCCAAGATTGCCCAAATGTGACTTATCTGTGTCCAGCGGAAGTGGTAAATACGCAATACCAGCAGAATATAGTCGCCATAGATATAAAAGTTGCCGATCAGCTAAGAACAGTTCGCAGCAAATTAGTTGTAGCAGCAGATGGATCGCGATCGCCAATTCGGCAAGCTGCTGGAATCAAAACCTCTGGCTGGAAATATTGGCAATCTTGCATTGTGGCATTTGTCAAACCAGAAAAACCCCACAATAACACCGCTTACGAAAGATTTTGGTCTAGCGGCCCCTTTGCGATTTTACCTTTACCGGGGAACCGTTGCCGCATCGTCTGGACAGCCCCCCATGAAGAAGCAAAAGCTTTGTGTGCCTTAAATGATGAGCAATTTTTAGCAGAATTAACCCGCCGCTATGGCGATCAGATGGGAAAATTGGAATTACTAGGCGATCGCTTTGTTTTTCAGGTACAACTCATGCAAAGCGATCGCTACGTTCTCCCGCGACTAGCATTAATTGGTGATGCGGCGCACAATTGCCATCCCGTCGGCGGACAAGGTTTAAATCTGGGTATTCGGGATGCAGCGGCTTTGGCGCAAGTAATTCAAGCAGCGCACAAAGCGGGTAAAGATATTGGTGACATCCAGATTCTCAAAGGTTATGAACGCTGGCGTAAGTTAGAAAATCTGACAATTTTAGGTTTCACCGATTTGTTAGATCGGATGTTTTCTAATAATTTCTTACCTGTGGTGCTGGTTCGTCGCCTGGGTTTATGGCTTTTGCAACGAGTACCTATATTAAAGGTGTTTATGCTGAAATTGATGATTGGCTTGAAAGGGCGGACTCCAGAATTAGCAAAACGTTGAAGAAGAATTCAGTAGTCAGAATGGGCTAAACCTTAGCTATCCGCTAACAGGAGTCAGAATTTATCAGAATTTAGAAGTGTGGGGTATTTCGACCCACCACCACTGTCTTGTGAGGAAAAATCAAAGCCTCGCTCACTTTCAATACGGTTCGGTTAAGGTTTTTTGATGAAAATTCTAGATCCAAAGACGCGATAAATCGCGTCTCTTGCCTTAACCGAGCCGTATTGCGCTCACTTTGGGCTAGGGTTTACACATAAGTATCGTAAAAAAACATCCAACTTTTTTAGATTTTGAATTAATTGTTAATCATGATTCTTTTTCAGTCAGCAACTACCTATGAAACGATCGCGATCGCTGATATCTTGATTAAATATATATAGGGTGTATCAACAGTTTTACCAAACTGGAGGCAAAGATGGCTAAACATGAGTCCAAACACCACTCACCAAAACACGTCTCTAGCACAGGTACAAAACTTGCTGAAAACCCCTTCCAGGTAAAACTGCAAGAATTGCTGAAGCAGAAAAAATATCGGCAGGCGTTAGAAGAAATTAAAAAAAATCAGCGATCGCATCCTGATATTGAATTCACTCCCAAAGAATCAGAGATTTGGTTACTGCGGGGTCAACAGGAATTCCAAAAGCAAGATTTTAAACAGGCAGAAAAATCTTTTGGACGCGCTCTACAATTGGGTCTGGCAGGAGAAGCTCACTACTGGCAAGCAAGGTGTTTGCTAGAGTTGAATCAATTGGACGTAGCTCTGAATTTGCTCCGTGAGGCTTTTGAAGCAGGCAATCTCACCAAAGACTACAGCATCTCTTATCTCAAGCTCCTATTGCTCAAAGGAGATATCGCCACAGTTGAGCAGTTAATCAACCAACAATCTAAACGCTTCAGCGCTGCCCAACTCCACTGGGTAAGAGGAGTGATTGCTCTCAAAAATGAACAACCACAAGCCGCTTTGACATCTTTTCAAAAAATTAAACGCCCCATCACCCCAGGAGATTTACCAAATGCTTGGCTTGTTTACAGTCAGCAAGTGAGTGGTAGTTGGAGTGCAGCCGCTAATCTATTGGGTTTGCAATCATCCAGATTCACCTTTGGCAGACCAAAGTATTTGGAACATCCAATTTTAGAGCGGTTGGCAACTTTCCAACAAGCAAAGACCGGAGAACCACCCCTCAATCCCCAAAATCTGGAACAATCAGATCAGGTGATCCAGGATGCAATATCAGCGTTGGCAATTGTACAGCTAATTAATGATGGCAATCATCATGATGCCGCCCATGTATTGCTACGGATGGAACGGTGTGCAGATCGTTTCCCGGAACTAAATATTCTGCGGACATCGCTCTTAACCCTTGCAGGTCAACAGGCACTTAATCAAGGACAAGCAGAATGTGCAGAGCTATTTTGGCAGCCTTTATTAACAGAGAAACCCTTTAACCCGCAATTGGCAGTTAACCTGTTAGAGGTCTTTGAAGTTAATGATTCTGAGCAAGAACGCCGACGTTTGTTGACTCAGTTATTGAAATGGTTAGAGCAGGAAGGAAAACAAAAGCCTCAAGAATGGCCTGCGGAACGATTGAAATCAACCTTAGCTCACCTCCATTGCCGGATGGCAGATGCTTACATGGCACTGGATCGCGATCGCGCTGCTTTAGGAGCTTTACAACAAGCAGAACGTATCTGTCCCACATCACCCGAATTACTGGGGCGCAAGGGACTTTATGCGGCAATGGAGGAAAATTATCCTGAAGCGATCGCACTGATTACCCAAGCTATTGAAGGTGGCTGTCGCTATCAAGAAATTTATGATGGCTTGCTGAGTTGTTGGGATGAACTAGGAGACAAACAAGCACGTAATGAAGCTCGTCGCCGTTTTGGCAAGCACTTTGGCGACTTCAGTATTGAATCGGAAGTAGAAGTGTTGCCCTGGGTGGATGCTATTTCTACGCTAAGTTATCCCTTCTTTAGTCGTTTGGTGCAGGGTAAAGAGCAGAAAGATCCAGCTTTGCGTGCCTGTCAGATTTTTGTGAATGCAGTACAAAGTTCTCCCAACTCAGGCGGACGAGTCTCGTTAAACCAAAAAGCAGCCACCGAAGCATGGGAAGCTCTCCTAGAAGAATTATCTGGAAATGAGCAAATTTCTGTATTGCAAGCGATCGCTCTTTCTATCCACCTATTCGCCAAACGCGAAAAAGGCATCGCCGCTTTAACAAATCAATATCTGCAAAAGTTGTTCAACCTATCAGCAAAACACCCAGAAGCCAGAGTTGCCCATTTAGTTGTCTTAGCTGTCAAAGAAGGAAGTCCCCAAAAACTAGAATCTCCTCTGCGTGCCTACCTCGACACCATGCCCCAACCAGGCAATGCTCTGGCAAATATCCAACTGCAAGCACGCCGTTTTGGCTGGATTACAACCTTGATTCCTGCCTTAGAAGAAGCATTACGTCGGGAACCACAAAATCCTTTATTGCTATTAGCTAGAGCCACTACCTACCATCTCAATCAACCAAAATACGAACAATTGAAGCAAGAGGGATTTGAATTAGCTCGTCGCCTACAAGATGCCAAAGCATTACAAGCATTTCGGGAAGAACAGGGGTTTCTTGCCGCTAAAGAAACTCAGAGCATAATGCCAGATCCAGAGAAATTTGACAATCTGAATATGTCAAATATTGATGATTTATTAGAAGGGATGCTTAAAAAATTATTTGGCAGCAAAATTCCCCAAGCTGAGTTTGAGAAGATGCTTCCAGAACTTAAGCAAATGATGTTAAACAGTATGCCTAATTTCTTGGATGATGATGAGGAAGAAGATGATGAATCAGAGATCGACTTAGACTTTATCTTTAGAAGCTTACCACCTACCTCTAGAAAGCCAAAGGGTAGAAGAAAAGGAGGTTTTCAGGATTTATTTTAAACAAGCTAGAGGAAAATTTTTATAACTCCTAACTCAGCAATTTTTATGACTTCCCACCACGAACACTTAGGAATTTCTCCAGGAGCTACCCCCGCTGAAATTAAAGCGGCATATCATTCCAAGCTGCGTGAATTTCCCGCTCATACTTATCCAGAAGAATTTAAGGCAATTCGAGGAGCTTACGAGGCACTTCGTAAAGGAGAGACAATCCAAAATGAGGATTTTTTGAAGATTCGTCCCTTAGAAGCAGAACTGAACCCAGAAATATTAAAACAGGTACGAGAAAAAGCGATCGCTCAACTAGAAGTTAGCCTAGATGATTTAATTCGTGCCACATTTTAATTGTTTGGGAATAGGGAATGGGGTATTGAAAACAAATGACAAATGACAAATGACAAATGACAAAGAAGCTTTATTTAACAAATTTTTAGAATATTTACATTCAGAACAAACGCCACCAGAGTATCTGGTTAAAGCGCCAGAATCTACTAATTCTTTTGATGCCTATCAAATGGTGGCAGAATGGACTGCTTTGCGCCATGAAGTTAAGCAACAGGGTAAATTATTGCGTTCTACTCAAGATGCTTTGGTGCAAGCATTGGAAGTAACTCGTACAGATAAAGAACAGCTGCAAATACGCCTGGAAGAAAGCCAAAAACAGGCATTGGATAAATTTGAAAAACAGCAAGAAAAACTACTAAAAGATTTGCTGGGTATCCTGGATGCTTTAGATCAGGCTTGTACTTACTGGCAAGAAGAAATAGAAGCATTATCTGCTACCTCAATACCAAAATCTCCCCCACAAAAAAACTTCTGGGAAAAGCTAAAACAGTGGTTTGGTGGTAAAGAAGTTCAATCAACGGTGTCTGAAAAATCACCAATATCAGAATCTTTAAGCGAAATTTTAATCAGCAATCAACAGGGAGTAGAGTTAATTAGGCGATCGCTTTTAGAAGTACTACGACAACGGCGGGTTGTTCCGATCGCAGCACAGGGTAAACCCTTTAACTCCCAAACGATGTATGCTGTGGGACGTGAGTTAAGAGCAGATGTTACAGATAACACCGTGATTCAGGAAGTAGTACGCGGTTATTTATGGGGCGATACCACTGGTAACGACGGAGCCATGCGCGTCTTGAGAGAAGCACAGGTAATCGTAGCCGCACGAGGGAATGAGGACTTGGATAAGTAACAAGGCAAATATAGAACTAGTACCGCAAGGCGGAATTAAAAATTAAAAATTAAAAATTAAAAATTAAAAATGAAGACAGCTTAAGGGTTTTGTTGATTGGGAATGGGTGGTTTATTTCCGCCGTGCTGTACTAGTACAGCATGAAGGAAATAAATCAGGAGTGAGAATACAGAATCCAGAATTGGTGAATACTCTACTTAAATTTGCAAAAGGTTAGCGATCGCTTGCGGTAATGGCAAAATAATTATAATCAACAAAGCCATCGCCAATAATCCCCAAACGTCACGTTTGTTATCCAATTCACTGACATCATTTAGTGCAGGTTCATCAATCAACGGCATAAATAATAAGATAATCGCCCACACCAAAAACTCTTCCCGAACTAAAGCCAGCAATAGCAACAACACGCGAGCAATTTGACCAATTACCATCGCAGTTCGTTGTCCAAACATCGCATGGACAATGTGACCTCCATCTAGTTGTCCCACAGGCATTAAATTTAACGCCGTCACAATTAATCCCAGAAAACCAGCTACCGCAACTGGATGTAAATCAAGGGCTGATTTTGCTGTTAACTCACTTCCCAAAGCTAACTTCGAGAGTAACGCCAGTAAAATTGAATATTTGGGATTAAGGGCATCAGGATTCAAAAGTCGGGTTTTTTCAGTAATGGCAACCACATCAGAATTAGCCAGACCCCATATTAGTAGTGGCAAAGTAATAACAAAACCTGCAATTGGGCCAGCGATACTAATATCAAATAAAGCTTTGCGGTTGGGAATTGGACTACGCATCTGAATAAATGCCCCAAAAGTTCCCAAAAAGAAAGGCACGGGAATAAAGTAAGGCAACGTCGAGCGAATTTTGTAAAACTTAGCTGTCAAATAATGCCCTAGTTCATGAATGCCCAAAATAGTCATTAGTCCTAAAGCATAAGGCAATCCCTTAAACAGGATATCTGGGTTAGATAGAACTTTGAACAAAGAGCCAATTTCCCAGAGAGGCGGCAGAGAAACACCAGCAATTTCCACTCCCACCAAGGTAGTAGTTAGCAAAGTAGCTACTAGTAGTAGTAGTGCTAATCCTGGTTTAGTTAACCGTTCCTGGTCGCGTCGTGGTGTATTTCTCTCTTTAGCGGCTTGAATATTGGGAACTAGCACAAAGAAAGGTTTGTCATTTAAGCCTTCTTGAAAGATCAGCAAGAAGCGATCGCCAAATTGTGCTTCAATATTAGTCTTAATCTGCTGGTAGGCGTTGCTGGCTTTAGTTCGCAACTGACCACGGCAAATTACAGCTTGTGGTCGATACTCAATATTTTGAACGTAGTACACAGACCAAGGAAAACAATTTCGCAGTTGAGTTTCTTCCGTTGGCTCAATCGGACGCACTATTGGTTCTGGGGTAGGCTGGATAGTCGGCTGTGATTCTGAAGCTTGGGCTTGGGATTCAGCTTCGGTCTGTGTATCTGTTGGCACTCGACGCCCCCAGTGAAACAACACCCAGTACAACAGTGTGCAGACAAATAACGACCAAATGATCAGTCCTGGTGGCGGAGGTGGTTTCGCCCCGTATATCAGCGTCCATCCACTCAACAGAAATGCTGGTGTCATTAAAACCAGCCACAACAACCATACTGGCGTCCGAGTGATGTTAGCGACGCTGTGCTGCACCATTAAATAAGTAGCTAGCCCCAGTAGGAGGATAAATAGAAACCAAAATGCCATGTTATCTTCAGTAATTTTGACAAAACGCCCCACCAGTAGCTTCAGCACCATAGCATTAACTACAAGGCAGACCTCAAATCTCAATTGTTTTCACAAGGGTTAATAGGGGACTGGGTACTGGGTACTGGGGACTGGGAGACAAGAATAACTAATACCCAAATGCCCCATGCCCCATGCCCCATGCCCAATTCCCAATCCCCAGTTCAATTCTTGAGAATTTCCACACTACAACCAGATTGTCCACAACTCCTCAGTTTCGGTTCTTTGATCATGTGCCCTTTACCTCAACAACCAAGTCATACAACTAAGTCACCACGGGCTGTCTTCCCTGACGAAGTTCCTAGCGGAAGTTCTCTGCAATCGGACTTCGCACAAGAGAGTATTTTTGCCTTTCCACCCAATCGGGACACATTAGGGGGAACCTCTTATTTTATTGTAAGAAATGAAGGGAATATCCTCATAGATTGCCCTGCTTTAGACCAAACAAATCAAGATTTTTTGCGATCGCATGGAGGCGTGCGTTGGTTATTCATCACTCATCGCGGCGCTATTGGTAAGACTGCTGAATTTCAGCAAACCTTTGGCTGCGAGGTGCTGATTCAAGAGCAAGAAGCTTATTTATTACCAGGCTTAACTGTAACTACATTTAGGCAGGAATTTACCCTTGATGTAGCAACACAAGTGATTTGGACACCAGGTCATTCTCCTGGCTCATCTTGCCTCTACTACAGTGAACTTGGAGGTATATTGTTTTCTGGTCGCCATTTACTCCCAAATCAGTATGGCAAGCCAGTATTATTGCGGACAGCTAAAACCTTTCACTGGCCAAGGCAAATTCAGAGTCTTCGATTACTGTTAGAACATTTTACACCAGAAACTCTCCAGTATATTTGTCCTGGAGCTAATACAGGCTTTCTTAGAGGCAAGCGAGTCATAGATCAAGCTTATCAACACCTCGTCTCTCTAGATTTACCAGCTTTGTTGCGGATAGAGCCTCTACTTTAAAAGCAAGGGAGTTAGCAGTTATGCCAAATGCATGGATAGCACAATTACGTGACTGTGCAACTAAAGTTTAGGGTCAGCAAATTCTGCAATTAATTAATCAAATTCCCTCATCCCATTGCTCATTTAGCTAATGGTTTAAGGCAGTTAGTAAATAACTTTGATTTTGAGAAAATTTTGGAATTAACAAAATAGGAGCGTAAGAAACCCTTTTATAAAGTAAATCTTAAATTGTCGGGTGCGTTAAAGCTATCGCTAACTGAACTCGGAACTGTTTTGCTCAATTACAGTTTTCTAACGTTTGTTAACCAAGATATTGTCCTGGGAATTATAACGCTAGTATACAGATATTCTCGTAAAAACTTATGAGCGCCAAAGTTGATGGAACTTTAAGGATCGCTGGCTACCGAACTATAGAACAACTATATTCAGGTTCTCGCACCCAAGTGTATCGGGCAGTTAGAGAATGCGATCGCCTGCCAGTTGTCATCAAGCTCTTAAAACGAGAATACCCGACTTTTAGTGAATTAGTACAGTTTCGCAACCAATATGCGATCGCTAAAAACATAGATATTCCCGGCATTATCAAACCTTATAGTCTGGAAGCCTATCATAATGGCTATGTTCTAGTCATGGAAGACTTTGGTGGTGTTTCCTTGCGGCAATTTACTCAAGGAAAAACACTAACATTAGAGCAATTTTTACCAATTGCTTTGCAACTGCTAGACACTTTACACCAGTTACATCAACAGCGCATCATTCACAAAGATATTAAGCCAGCCAACATCTTGATTCACCCTGACACCAAACAAATCAAGTTGATTGACTTCAGTATTGCCTCACTCTTACCACGAGAAACCCAGGAGATCCAGAGCATCAAGGGACTGGAGGGAACACTAGCCTATCTGTCGCCAGAGCAAACCGGACGGATGAACAAGGGCATTGACTACCGTAGCGACTTCTATTCATTAGGTATAACTTTCTTTGAACTACTGAGCGGAAAACTGCCCTTTGAGTCCTATGACCCGATGGAGTTGGTGCATTGCCACATTGCGAAACTACCACCCTGCGTCTGCGATTTCAACCCCGATTTGCCATTGATGCTGGGCGAGATTATCCACAAACTGATGGCGAAGAACGCCGAAGACCGCTATCAGAGTGCTATGGGACTCAAACATGACCTTGTTACCTGCTTAGAACAGTGGCGAGAAACAGGCAAACACACCTGGTTTGATTTAGGACAGCGAGATATCAGCGATCGCTTTCTCATACCGGAAAAACTCTATGGGCGGGAATCGGAGGTACAGACTTTACTAGAGGCATTTGGTCATGTCGCCAATGGTGGCTGCCAACTGATGCTGGTGGCAGGTTTCTCTGGCATTGGCAAAACCGCAGTCGTCAATGAAGTGCATAAGCCGATTGTGCGATGGAATGGCTACTTCATCAAGGGCAAATACGACCAATTCAACCGCAACATTCCTCTGTCTGCGTTTGTACAAGCCTTTCGTGATTTGATGGGACAGTTGCTTAATGAAAGCGATACTCAACTGGAGCAATGGCAGAGCCAGATTTCAGCAGCAGTTGGAGAGAACGGACAACTCCTGATTGAGGTGATTCCTGAATTAGAGCAGCTGATCGGCAAACAGCCTGCGTTCGCCCAACTATCGGGTAGTGCGGCACAGAACCGCTTTAATCTGCTGTTCCAGAAGTTTATTCAAGTCTTCACCACCAGAGAGCATCCGTTGGTAATATTTCTCGATGATTTACAGTGGGCAGATTTAGCATCGCTCAATTTGCTGAAGTTGTTAATGTCTCAGAGCGATTGCGGCTATCTATTCATTATTGGTGCATACCGCGATAACGAGGTTTTTGCAGCTCATTCACTGATGTTAACGGTAGATGAAATTGAAAAAGCATCCTCCAGCGTTAACACTCTGACTCTATTTCCATTGAGTCAAGCAGATGTGAACCATTTAATCTCTGATTCCCTCAGTTGTGCAACGGAACAAGCATTGCCGTTGACAGAGTTAGTCTATCAAAAAGCCAAAGGCAATCCCTTTTTCACAACTCAGTTTTTGAAAGCACTACATGAGGATGGGCTGATTACCTTTGATTTCGAGGCAGGTCTTTGGCAGTTTGATGTAGCGCAAGTACAATCCCTTGCTTTCACCGATGATGTGGTGGAATTTATGGCACAACAGCTTCAGAAATTGCCACCCAACACTCAAAATGTTTTGAAACTGGCAGCCTGTATTGGGAATCAGTTTGATTTGGCGACGTTAGCGATCGTCTCTGAAAAGTCACAGATGGAAACTGCCTCAGACTTGTGGAAAGCATTGCAAGAAGGATTGATTATTCCCACCAATGAGGTTTACAAGTTTTATCAAGATTCGTCATTGGTCATTGGTCATTTGCAAAGGACAAATGACAATGGACAAAAGACAGGTTACAAATTTTTGCACGATCGCGTCCAACAATCTGCCTACTCTTTGATTCCTGACGACCAAAAACAGGCAACTCATCTCAAAATTGGGCAATTGTTGTTACAGAAGACTTCGC
This sequence comes from Nostoc edaphicum CCNP1411, assembly GCF_014023275.1. Taxonomy (NCBI): domain Bacteria; kingdom Bacillati; phylum Cyanobacteriota; class Cyanophyceae; order Nostocales; family Nostocaceae; genus Nostoc; species Nostoc edaphicum. The sequence continues at coordinate 554,481 of NZ_CP054698.1, read as the reverse complement.
TTAACGATCAGGGCGAAAAACTGTTCGATATCGTCAATCATCTCAATGTCGGACAATCTTTGATTACCCAACCATCTCAACGCCAGGAACTCGCCCAGTTGAACCTTGCTGCTGGACGTAAAGCGAGATCAGCAACAGCTTACAGTGCTGCGATCGCCTATTTGAAGACAGGCATTGATCTGCTGCCTAGCGATCGCTGGCAAAATCAATACAATCTCTGTCTCGCCCTCTACGAAGGTGCAACAGAAGCCGCTTACCTGACTACCGATTTTGAACAGATGGAGCAGTTAGCAGAAACAGTGCTGACTCATACCCATTCCTGGCTGGATCGCGTCACGACCTATCAGGCTAAAATCCAAGCTTGCATTGCCCAAAATCAATATCTAGAAGCTTTGCGGCTGGCACGAGAAGTCCTCAAACACCTGGGGGTATATCTGCCAGAGGAACTTACCCAGGTAGAAATCAATCAGGCGCTCCAACATACTCAAACACTCCTGGACAACAGATCGATTGAATCACTGTTGGAGTTACCCGAAATGACCGCACTGGAGCAAAAAGCGGCAATGACTGTGATATCGAACATTATGTCTGTTGCTTATCAAATTGCTCCAAACCTATTACCCTTGCTCACCTTTATTCAAGTCGATTTATCCGTGCAATACGGGAATGCAACAGAGTCAACCTATGGCTATGTTCAGTACGGGTTGATGCTGGTTGCGATCTTAAAAGATATTGATGCGGGCTATCGCTTTGGACAACTAGGGATGAATCTATTGCAGCACATTAATGCTCGCAAATTCGCGGCTAAAACCATTTTTGGATTTAACGTCTCGCTCAGACATTGGCAAGAACCCGCCAAAGATACCCTGGATGGATTTCTGCAAGCTTACGCCAGTGGACTCGAAACGGGTGATATTGAATATATTGCCCTCAGTCTCATGTGCTACAGCTACACCGCTTATTTCACTGGACAAGAACTTTCTGCCCTCAAACAAGTGATGGACTTGCACCGCAAGATCATCCAGCAATATCGTCAGGATGGCTACCTGCACATTCAAAGTATTTACTACCAAGCGATACTCAATCTGCTCGAACCTACGCCCGAACCGGATCGGTTGTGTAGTAAAGACTATGATGAGGACGAGATGATTCAGTTTCATCTCGAAGCCAATCAATTACTGGCACTCTGTCAACTTTATTTTAATAAACTCCTTCTTTCCTATCTGTTCCATCGACATGAACAAGCGTTAGAAAATGCCCGTCTAACAGAACAGTATTTGGGAGCAGCAGTAGGACTCATGCACCTTCCGCTGTTCTATTTCTACGATGCGCTGGTGCGATTAGCGATTTATTCAACAGCCAGTCAGACAGAGCAAACAGCTATTCTAGATCGGGTTTTTGCCCATCAAGAGAAACTCCAGGAGTGGGCATCTCATGCACCCAGCAATCAGACTCACCGCTGTGCGCTAGTTGCCGCAGAACGGTGTCGAGTTTTAAATGAAAAAGCCGAGGCCATAGAATTGTACGATCGCGCCATTGCCCTTGCGAAAGAACACGGCTACACCCAAGAAGAAGCACTTGCAAACGAACTAGCAGCTAAGTTCTACCTCGACTGGGGTAAATGGCGCATTGCCCAAGAATACATCACCCAAGCCTACTATGGCTATGCTCGTTGGGGCGCTAAAGCCAAAGTTGCCGACTTGGAACGACACTATCCCCAACTCCTCGCCCCCATCCTCCAGCAAACCCGTTCTCCCCTCTCAACTAACGAAACTGTCTTTACATTGGAGAGTTTCACCTCCACCAGTTCCGGCACTTCCAGTAGTAGCAGCGTATCTGTTGCTTTAGATTTAGCAGCCATTCTCAAAGCTTCTCAAACCCTTTCTGGGGAAATCGAACTCGAAAAACTGCTTTCAGCTTTGCTGCATATTGTCATTCAAAATGCTGGAGCCGATAAGTGTGTATTCATACTTTTGGAGTCAGATCGGTTGCTAGTTCAGGCGTTAGCACAGGTTTCCCTGAGCGGGGTACAAAACCAGACGACCAACATCGATTTTTTCCCGATGTTGCTCAACCCGCAGCCCGTTGAAGACTCTGTTGATGTACCAATTGGCTTAATTAATAACATCAAACGCAACTTACAACCAGCAGTGATTATTGATGCTACGGTGCATCAGCAATTAATTAATGACCCGTATATTCAGCAACAGCAGCCCAAAAGTATCTTGTGCATCCCGATTTTGCATCAGGGTAAGTTGCTGGGCATTTTGTATTTGGAAAACAATTTGGCAACTGGAGCCTTTACAAGCGATCGCGTTGAGCTACTGAATTTACTTTGCGCTCAAACTGCAATTTCTCTCGAAAATGCCCGACTTTATCGAAATTCCCAGAACTACGCTCAACAATTAACACAATCTCTAGCCAAATTGCAGGCTAATGAAATCCGCTTCCAAAATTTGACGAATAATATTCCTGGTATGGTGTACCAATTCCGTTTGGCGGCTGACGGTTCAACTTCAACACCCTACGTTAGCTCTGGCTGTTTGGACTTGTATGGCTTAGAACCAGAATCAGTGATGACAGGGACGCATAGCCTTTACGCCATGAATCATCCTGACGATCAACCAGCTATTGCCCAAGCGATCGCCTACTCTGCTCAAAATCTGACACCATTTGACATAGAATGTCGGATTATCCTGCCTTCAGGAACCGTAAAATGGATTCAATCTCTTGCTCGGCCAGAGCGACAAGTCGATGGCGCAATCGTCTGGGATGGGGTGATGATTGATATTAGCGATGTCTACAACGAGCTACGCTTACGCAAACAGGCCGAAGCATCTCTAGCCAAAGAACGAGAGTTTTTGAATGCCATCATTCACAATATTACAGATGGGATTGTTGTTTGTGATGCTAATGGTAAATTGACTCTATTTAACAAAGCAACTCGTGAATTTCATGGCTTACCAGTAGAATCATTACCAGCAGAACAATGGGCAGAATACTTCGATCTTTATCAACCTGATGGTCAAACACCTCTATTAAAAACCGAAATTCCTTTGTTTCGTGCCTTGCAAGGGGAAATAGTCGAAAATGCCGAAATGGTAATTGCGCCAAAGCATGGTTCTAAGAGAATTTTGTTAGCTAGCGGACAAGCGATCTTCGATCCTTCGGGTAACAAAGCAGGTGCGGTAGTTGTGATGCGAGATATTAGCGATCTCTACGAGGAGCTTCGCTTACGCAAACAAGCTGAACTTGCCTTGCAGCAAAAATCACAAGATTTGCAACAAGCATTGAACGATTTACAAAACGCCCAATTGCAAATTGTCCAAAGTGAAAAAATGTCAGCGCTGGGGAATCTAGTTGCTGGTGTGGCTCACGAAATGAATAATCCCCTTGGTTTTATAGCTGCTAGTCTCAAGCAAGCTAAACCCACTGTTGCTGATATTTTTGAACACTTAAAGCTTTATCAAGAAAGTTTACCCAACAAAAATGATCAAATTCTTAATCACGCCGAAGAAATCGACTTGGATTATAGCTTAGAAGACTTGCCCAAGATGATTGATTCTATGACTATGGCGTGCGATCGCCTAAAAAATATCAGCACCAGTTTACGAACTTTCTCCCGTGCCGATAAAGATTATAAAGTGCCGTTTAATATTCATCAAGGCATCGACAGCACGATTTTAATTTTGAAACATCGTCTCAAGGCTAACGAGCAACGCCCTGCAATTGAAGTGATAACTGAGTACATCACTTTACCTCAAGTTGAGTGTTTTCCTGGACAATTAAATCAAGTATTTATGAATATCTTAGCAAATGCCATTGATGCATTGGATGAATCAAATACAAATCGGAGTTTTGAGGAAATTCAGATTAATCCTAACCGCATAACAATTAAAACATCACTAGAAATTAAAGGTGTAAAAATTACAATTGCTGACAATGGGAAGGGAATGGCTCAAGAGGTAAAACAAAAGATATTTGACCATTTATTTACGACGAAAGCTGTTGGCAAAGGAACAGGATTAGGACTCGCGATCGCCCGTCAAATTATTGTAGAAAAACATGGCGGAGCGATCGAAGTTAATTCTCAACTTGGCGAAGGAACTGAATTTATGATTCAGCTACCATTGTCGGCATAAATGAGATAATTGCAGTTTTTGTAGGATAAAAATAAATTGTCGCTGCCCTAACTATGTCTTTGTGATGATTTATCGCATTTTTAGGTAGAATTTTCATCAAAAAACCTTAACCGAACCGTATTGAATGCTGAGTAATAAGTGAGATTCCCTACTCAGCACTCAGCACTCAGAACTCAGCACTCTTCAAGCCTTCCCCGCCACCACCGAATTTTTCACCAAAAGTTGTACTGCTGCTTGATATTGCAGATCCGCTTCAGTGCCAATCTCTTCGCGGTTAATGGCTGCTTGGGAAATAACTGTATCCGGTTTAATACCTAGTTTGTTAATATCCCGGTGTTGAGGAGTTTCATACTTAGCAATTGTGACTGCCAAGCCCGAACCATCTGATAATTCAAATAAGGATTGAATTAAGCCTTTTCCAAAGGTGGTTTCGCCTACCAACTGTGCGCGACCATTATCTTGGAGTGCGCCGGCGAGAATCTCACTGGCACTAGCAGTTCCTTGATTCACCAAAATCACCAGAGGATCGTTCGTCAGGGCTGGGCCAAGGGCTTCAAAACTGCCCTGAATGCCTTGTCGGTTAACAGTGTAAACGATGGTGCCAGAGTCTAACCAAAGACGGGCGATTTCAATTCCTGATTGCAATAGCCCCCCAGGATTATTTCGTAAATCTAGAATGTAGGCAGCAGCCCCTTTTTTTTCTAGACTAGAAATAGCGTGTGCCAATTCCGTTGAGGCGTTGGCATTGAATTGAGTCAGGCGTAGGTAACCAATAGGCGTATTGTCCGTAGAAACACGCAATTCGGAAACCACAGGGTTAAGAGCAATGCGATCGCGTGTCAGTCTAATTTCCGTTTCTGCTTCTCCGTCCCGTTCGATCAGTAAAGTGACAAGGCTGCCACTCGGCCCGCGCATTCTGGTTGCAGCTTCATCAAGGGTGAGATTTTCTGTAGAGACGCCTTCAATTTTGAGAATGCGATCGCGTGGTCTAATCCCCGCTTTATCTGCCGGTGAACCGGCGATGGGAGCCACTACTTCTAACTTCCCATTCTCAGAATTCAAGGCAATTTGTAATCCTACCCCAGTCAGTTCCCCAGAAGTATTTACCTGCAAGCTGCGATACTGTTCTGGATCTAAAAAACGGGTAAAAGGATCGTCGAGGCTCTTGAGCATTTTCCCAATTGCCGCATAACTGGCATTTGAGTCTGCCAATGGCTTCTCCAGAACCTTTTGCCTGACTGCTGCCCAGTTTTGATGATTAAACGTCTCATCTAGATAAGTGCGATTAACAATTCGCCAAACTTCCGAAACCAGCTTTTGTTCCGTCGTCAAAGCCAGAGCCGGCTGGGTGAGCGTACCCAACGCCAACCAAAACGCCATTAGCAATGAAAATCCAACCCGAAAGACTTGTTTGTTCATGAACCCCATTATCAATTCCACCTCAACCCAAATTGGCTAGAAATGCTCACTTCCCCTGTTGTTGATGAAATCTATCTCTCGATTATGTTACTTTTTTTATAGAAGTGGTGCATTTTTCTCATCAAGTTGTTCAGTCAACTGATGCATCGTATCCACTCACCAAAGGATAAAATCTACTTTGTGTCCACCATTTTGTGTGTAGGGGCGTAAAGAGATCGCAATATATTCTATCTTTACAGAGTGTAAAGTTTCTGAAGTCTCTTAGCACGCTAAAAGCTGACAAGCAAACTAAAAAACTCCCCTTTACTAAAATCCCAAAATTGCTAATTGGGAGAGAAGTCTGAGCGAAGGCTTCTGCCGATTCAGAACTTCGGGATTTATCAACCGCAACCGACTTTTAGGAACTTGAGATTGTATGGCCAACGTTTACGACTGGTTTGAGGAACGCCTAGAAATTCAGGCGCTCGCTGAAGATGTCACTAGCAAGTACGTCCCTCCCCACGTCAATATCTTTTACTGTCTGGGTGGAATTACCCTGGTTTGCTTTCTGATCCAGTTTGCCACTGGATTTGCCATGACGTTCTACTACAGACCAACAGTTACTGAAGCTTTCTCCTCAGTAGAATACATCATGAATGAAGTCAACTTCGGTTGGCTAATTCGCTCCATCCATCGCTGGTCTGCGAGCATGATGGTGTTGATGATGATTTTGCACGTCTTCCGGGTTTATCTTACTGGTGGTTTCAAAAAGCCCCGCGAACTAACCTGGATAAGTGGTGTGATCCTGGCTGTGATTACAGTTTCCTTTGGAGTTACCGGCTACTCCCTACCTTGGGATCAAGTTGGCTACTGGGCTGTGAAAATCGTTAGCGGCGTACCAGAAGCAATTCCCGTGGTTGGTGTTCTGATTTCTGACCTGTTGCGCGGCGGTTCGAGTGTTGGTCAAGCAACACTAACTCGTTACTACAGCGCCCACACCTTTGTACTGCCTTGGTTGATTGCAGTCTTCATGCTGTTTCACTTCTTGATGATCCGCAAGCAAGGCATTTCCGGTCCTTTGTAATCTTTAGCTATTAGCAAAAGGCAACATTTATCAGTTTTCAGATCAAGTTGTTTGTTTTAAACTTATGAAACACAAGAAATTAATTGCACATAAGTTACAAAAAACAAACACTTGTATCTGAAGCTTAAAGCTGTAGATGCCCTCCAGGCGGCTGACTGTAGATAGAGAAACACTGTTTGCCCCCTGCTGGTTGCCTAGTAGCTGATAGCTTTCACAAATGCTTTAATTTAACTTAAGCAGGAGAGCACATTTCAAAATGTCAACACAAAAAAAACCTGACCTGAGCGATCCTCAGTTAAGAGCCAAACTCGCTAAAGGCATGGGTCACAACTACTATGGTGAACCCGCTTGGCCTAATGATCTACTTTACGTCTTTCCAATTGTGATCATGGGTTCCTTCGCTGCCATTGTGGCTCTAGCTGTGCTAGATCCCGCAATGACTGGTGAACCAGCAAATCCTTTCGCCACACCATTGGAAATTTTGCCAGAGTGGTACTTGTATCCAGTCTTCCAGATTTTGCGATCGCTTCCTAACAAACTTTTAGGAGTGTTAGCAATGGGTTCCGTACCAGTAGGTCTAATCCTCGTTCCCTTTATTGAGAACGTGAATAAGTTCCAAAACCCCTTCCGCCGTCCAGTTGCAACCACAGTATTCCTTGTTGGTACTCTTGTAACCGTATGGCTGGGTATTGGTGCTGCTTTGCCATTGGATAAATCTTTGACCTTGGGACTATTCTAAATTAGTCACCACAAAGTGCTTTGACGCCTGTGAGTTTCAAGAGCAGATGCAGATGTGCTTTTGAAAACAATTAACAGGCGTCAATTTTAACAAGAGAAGCAGGAAGACTGTGTGTTGAAAGCAAGAGATAAATTCCTTCCTCCCACCTGCCTCCTGTCTTCTACCTTCTTCAATAGTTCAGATTGCATCTGGGATTTTGAAGTTTTGGATGGAAAAACTATTCCAGAATCTCAAATCACCAAAAATCAACAAATACAAACATTTTTTACTTACTTAACGTAAGTTGCTAGTTACAACCCTCCGAATGCCAAAATCGTTCATGTTTTGTATTTTGGTACGCAGAATATGTAAATTTAGATTTTTTTATGTCAGAGAAATTTTGCGAGTAGCGCAAAATTTAATAACTAGCAACTTGGGTTTACTTATATTCAAGTCACAGTTAATGCTTACTATAGTGCAGCAAGACCATCTGACGGTTAAGAGCGAACTCAGGCTCCTAAACCAGGTGCAAGAATGGTTTGAGCAATTTTGTCTGCAACATTTGTCTCAACTTGGCTGGTCAAAAACCCAACTTGATCGCCTTAATTTAGCATTAGCAGAAGGCTTTACCAACGCTGTTCGTCACGCTCATCATGCTTTACCGCCGGAAACAACTATTGAGATTAATGTTTATTTGTGGATTGACCGACTAGAGATTAGAATTTGGGATTATGGAAAACCTTTCAATCCTGATGCGATCGCAGAGCCAGCCCCAGGTACTCTACAAGTAGGCGGGTATGGATGGTTTCTCCTCCGGCGGTTGGCAGACCGTGTTGTATACGAACGCGGTACAGATGGTAGAAATTGCCTGCTCATCGTCAAATACTCTGTAGAAGCACAAAAGTAAAAGTGAAGTAGTCAAGGGTAAAGGAAGGTTAAGAATACTTCTGATGCCAATTTTGGCTTTTGAGCGGAGGCGGGGCGTAGGGAGAGAGTACCGACGGAGTGCGAGGACTTGTCTTCTCTAGGTTCGCGCAGCGTGTCGTAGACAGACGCTCTTGCTCGCTTGGTTATACTTAACAGCAAGACAAAAAAATCTCCTGTGGTCGCCGCTGCTAAATTTCAGCCACTCACTTTAAAAAGCACCATCATAAGGAGTCTTTGCTCAAATGTAAAGTTATTTGATTGATAAAAGTATACTCCTTTTTCAAAATTATTTGAATTGGAGTAATGTATTTTTTACGTGAAATTGCTTAGTAATTATGATTTTTTTGTAAAATTTCAAAGAATATTTTTGTATAAAAAAAATTAGTGAATACAGTAAAGATAGCATTCGAGTTACACTAGCTCACTTGTTAACATTTGTCAGCAGTGTTGAGAGCCTTATTTTTTGTTCTCCAACAAATGCCATTTTGTGCTTAAAGAGATAGAGAGAGCAGGGGAGAAAATATGACTAAGACAGCCCTAATTACAGGAATTACTGGTCAAGATGGCTACTATCTCAGCCATTTGCTTCTCAACCGTGGTTATCGTGTTGTAGGATTAGTGCCTCCACATCGACAACCGAATTTGACAAAACTGGGCACACTGGCAAATCAGGTAGAAATTTTTACGGTTGACTTGAGGGATAGTGCGGCGCTATTGACCGCAGTTGAACAACTACGTCCCCAAGAAATTTACAATCTAGCGGCTCCCAGTTTTGTCCCCGACTCCTGGAACGATCCGTTGGGAACCCTAGACTTGATAACTGGTACAGCTACTAGACTCTTAGAAGCAGTACGAAAAGTTGGTTTGTCTACCAGATTTTATCAAGCCAGCAGTTCAGAAATGTTTGGCGATGTATTCCTCTCGCCTCAAGATGAGGAAACTCCTTTCCGTCCTAAAAATCCTTATGCTGCGGCTAAGATGCACGCTCACTGGACGATGGTGCATCACAGACAGCGCTATGGACTATTTGCCTGTAGCGGAATTTTATATAATCACGAGTCTCCTCTACGTGCACCTCAGTTTGTCACACGAAAAGTTTCTTTAGCAGTCGCGTCGATAAAATTGGGTTTAACGGACACCTTAGAAATGGGTAATCTAGATGCCAAACGCGATTGGGGGTTTGCGGGAGATTACGTAGAAGCGATGTGGCTGATGTTGCAAGTTGACGAACCCGAAGAATATGTGATTGGTACAGGTAAACTGCATAGTGTTAGAGATTTAGTTGCCACAGCTTTTGAGTCTGTCGGCTTGGATTGGACACACCATGTAGTCCTAAATACTAGTTTATTGCGGCAAGATGAGCATTTTCAACTAGTAGCTAACCCCAGTAAAGCGAAAAGAAACCTCGGCTGGGAACCCCAAGTGAGCTTTGAGGAACTTTTAGAAAAAATGGTCAAAACAGATTTGGAGCGCTTACAGAGTGGTGCAATCGCACCCTTACCGCGAGTTTAAATGATCTAATATGCACATCACTACAGTGGCAGAAAACCTCAAGTTAGGTCATAAAGTTAACAAAAAAACTAACCATGTCTTCGTGTTCTTAGAAATTTTTGCTCACGAAGGTGGTATTCAATCATATATAAAAGATATTTTTCGTGCTTATCTGGGATTGAGCCAAGACTACAAGGCAGAAGTCTTTTTGCTAAGAGATAGTCCTGATAGCTTAAATGTGTTTGAAGACGAGAACTTAAAATTTCATTACTTTAAAAATCAGTCTCCCTATTTGGGGAGACTGCAAATGGCAGCGGCTTTACTTAAATGTCTGTTGCAAAGCCGTCCCCAGCAAGTGTTCTGCGGTCATATTAACTTAGCAGTACTAGTACAAACTCTTTGCCAGCCTTTAGGCATTCCTTACACTGTGTTAACTTATGGTAAGGAAGTCTGGGAACCGCTGAAAAATCAAGAACGCCGCGCCTTGATATCAGCAATTGGAATTTGGACAATTAGTCGCTACAGCCGCGATCGCGCTTGTGTTGCGAATAGTCTAAACCCCAAAATGGTACAAATGATGCCTTGTGCAATTGATGGAGATAAATTTACACCTGGTTCCAAGCAGCCAGAATTACTCCAGAAGTATGGCTTTACTGGTGCTAAGGTGTTGATGACAGTAGCGCGGTTATGGTCAGGGGATATTTACAAGGGTGTAGATGTCACCATTCGGGCATTACCACAAATCGCTCAGGTTTTTCCAGAAGTCAAATATTTGGTAATTGGTCGCGGTGATGACCAACCGCGATTGGCGCAGCTAGCACAAGATTTAGGTGTGAGCGATCGCGTCGTATTTGCTGGTTTCGTTGCTACAGAAGAATTAATGGAACATTACCGCCTTGCTGATGCCTATATTATGCCTTCGCAAGAAGGCTTTGGCATTGTTTATCTGGAAGCAATGGCTTGTGGAGTACCTGTATTATCTGGTGACGACGATGGTTCCGCTGACCCCTTGCAGGATGGTAAACTGGGATGGCGAGTACCACACCGCAGTCCTGATGCTGTAGCAGCGGCTTGTATAGAAATGCTTCAAGGGGATGACCAGCGATGTGATGGAAAGTGGCTGCGAGAACAAGCGATCGCTCTGTTTGGCATAGATGCCTTCCAACAGCACTTGCAAAAAATGCTTATATCCTCAGTTTTGAGTCCCAATAACAAATGACTAAAATCGCTATCCTAGAAGGAGAGCAGGACGACATTTAAAAAATGAGCTTTAAGTCATTTCAATTGAACCTTTTAAATCTCCGACCTTGGCTCACCCTGCTGGCAGTTATTTGGTTGCTGGCATCACTGGGCTTGGGTTGGTTGGTCAATTCGTTACTAATTATTGTCGGGTTGCTGTTTTTGGCACCCATTGTGGCTTTTTTTGGCTTTCGTTGGTGGCTGCAACGCAACTTGGTTGCCGATCAGTGTCCCGTCTGTGGATATGAATTTACAGGTTTAAACAACAGTCAGTTGCAGTGTCCTAACTGTGGAGAGTCACTGTTAGTACAAGATAGTCATTTTCAGCGCTTCACACCAGAAGGCACAATTGATGTCACTGCTGTGGAAGTTCCAGCCAAATCGCTGGAAGATTAGTCATCGGTCATTAGTCATTAGCGAAGTCCAAATGACTAATGACTATTTATTTTTTTGCGAGATTGAGAGGGTGTAGTTATACTCTTGTTGTGATAGTTCGCCCACGTACAGCGAGTATTTTCCTGCCTGCCAGTAACCAGAAAGTTCTGACTTACCTCCAGAGTAACTATCTGCTAGTACACAAAAGCGCCCTCCAGGCCCGTCGATCAATAGCGTTGGTTTCCCTTGACTCTCTACTGTTAATCGCAAATAAGGTAGTGACTCCGTAACCTGGATCACTTGATTAGGTTCAGTGGTAATATTGCCACAATTGCTTTTCACAGTTCCCCCAGACTTTCCGTTCAAAATCAGTGGATCTGGTTGGAGATTCCGATTAATTTGGATTGTTGGTGTTTGTGCCAAATTAGCCTCAGTGAAAACCAAACTCATCGCCAAAGCTGTGGGAACAATTGCAAGTAGCCTAAGCGTCTTCATTTTAATTAATGCTCCAGATTTTTTTTAGAGCAATATTGTTATATGGTCTGATTTAATAGACGACGGCAAGCCGTCTTAGTTCCAAAATCTGCCGTATAAAGTAATACCATTCAGTTAAGGATTGTTTGTGAAGATTTGATGGATGTGTGTAGAGACTTTGCATTGCAACGTCTCTACATCAGAAATTGGGCTTACGCAAAACTACATGCTGTAGGGGAAAATTCATCAATTGCCCCTACCTGAAAAAAGGGTTTTAGCTATTGTTTGCATAAGCCCTGACAAATATTGATGTCTGAAAGGCAACAATAAAAAAACATAATTTTTCCCTGTGCAGACAGGTCTTACAGGCACAGACATTAGCTAAAATCACTAAGACAACCACCAAAAATATAATTTGGCTGGTCTGTTGAATAAGTGTGCTAACTGAGGTAGAAAAAATTGATGAATCCTCAACCAGAAGAAGACTTACAGCGTCGCCTCGATAAGCTAGAGGCAGAAATTAATTCCCCACCTGGGGTGGTTTCCGAACCACAAGAACAAAAACAAACGCCTCAGTCTGTTTTTGCTAACTTGAACTTGCAACTAGAGCGATTTCAGATTTGGTTCAACAGCTTATCTGGAACAAAAAAGCTGGTAGTTTCGGGTGTAACGGTGCTAGTGAGCTTGGCGATGCTGCAAGCAGTGTTTAAACTAGTTGCATCTGTAATCAGTCTGGCACTTTTGGCAGTGTTAGTGTATGTTGGATACAAATTTTTTGTGTCTGGTAGCTTTCAACGTAAGCAATAAGTTGACATGCATTTACTTTGCACTCTGCTCGGAGTTATGAAAGTCAGGAGCCAGAATACAAAGGGTTCCTGACTTATGACTTCTAAAGTCTATTTCAATATGCTTTTCTTTTTGCTGATCAGCTTAGTCTATTTTAATTGTGCCGAGAACGGCGTAGAAATAATATCAAAGGAAATTATGCGATGACCTCACCAATTGTCAGGAGAAGTAATCAATCTGGTCAGTCAAAAGAACCGGAAAGAGCCAATTCGCTGTTGCTAGCAAGCAGGCGTTTTGCTGCTTGGGCGGCTGAAATCACACTAGTGGTTACTAGTGGGTTGATTCCCTTCGGCATTGGTGTCTATGCCAATTCTAGAAGCGATCTGAACCGAGTACCGCTTAACCCCGTGCTGGTAGTCACGGAAAGAGCGATCGCTAGACCCTTAGCTTTGCCTGTGAGCTATGGCATCCGTAACGTCGCATGGCCAACTAATATTTTGTGGACAATCGCCCTGTTAGCACCTGTAACTCTCTCATGGTGGCAATTGTATTTACTAGCTAAGACTGGTAGCACAATCCCTAAACGTTGGTTAAAAGTGCGGGTTGTCAACGAGCAAGGAAAGCCACCTGGTTTGGGCGCAGTGGTGATTAGAGAAGGAGTTGGGCGTTGGACTGTACCCATTTCCATCGCCTATCTGCTGTGGCGCTACAGCTTTGCTTTTCCGAATTTAGGATTATTCACATTTTTGTCTTTGTTGATGATTGTGGGTGAAGGGATAGGCTTACCGTCACGTCGGGGGCGTCGCGCATTGCACGATCAACTCGCAGGCACTCATACAATAGATGTACTCTTAGCTAGCAACAGACAAGCTCAATCTGTCAGCGGTAATGATGAAGCAGAAGAATGGCAGGAGGGAAATGAAGAATTAGCGGAAACCCAAACCAACCATTCGCCTAATCTGTGGCGGCGGATACAACAAAATCCCAATCTAACTTTGTTTGGGGTAGGGCTGACGAGTATGACTGCTGTGTTGGCAACTTTAATTGGCACTCAAGTTTATATCCAAATTCAACAATCCCAGCGAACAACCAAGCAAATTAATAGCCAACAGTTCCTCGAACTTGTCAAACAATTGACTCCCAACTCTGGGGCGACTAATGAGCAACGCCAAAGTGCAATTCTAGCTATGGGTGGTCTTAATGACCCACAATCCATTAAATTTCTGGCAGATTTATTAGTTAGTGAAACCAACTCTAGTCTTCTGGATACGATTCAACAAGCTTTGACAACTGTCGGGCCTCAAGCCATCCCTGAATTAAAAAATAAGAATCAGTTTTTGGTTAGCGAACTGGAATCTGTGGGTAGCACTGCAACCAAAGAGCGGGAATTGCGGCAAGGGCGGCTGCAAAGAAACCAGCGGACGATCAACAAGATTCTCTCTGTTTACAGCGGGAAAATCGAGGGCGTTGACCTTAGTAGCACCCAATTAGGTCAAAGCGGTACTCCTGGAAGTTCCTTCTTCAACTTGGTACTAGACAGCCTTGATTTATCAGGAGTTAAGTTTAAATCTGCAAATCTTAACCAAGCCAGCTTTAAGGGTAGCCGCTTCCGGAGTGCGGGTGAGGATGGACGCTGGGATACTTACGACGATGTGATGGCTGATTTAAGCCAAGCTCAGTTGCAGCAAGCCAATCTTACTGATGCTAACCTCAGTCGTGTATTGATGAACCGTACCGACTTGAGCCGCGCCACTCTCAATAGAGCTAACTTATCCAATGCGCGTCTATATGACGCTAAACTCAATAGCACCCAACTAGTAGGAGCCGATCTGCGAAACGCAGTTTTGGAAAAAGCCAGCTTGACTGGAGCTGATTTAGGTGACGCCAAATTGAACGAAGCCAATCTGTATGCCGCGCGTTTAGGTCGCGCCACTGCTATAGGAACACAATTATCCTTTGCCAATTTAACTAACACTGATTGGCAAGGGGCAGATTTATCAGGAGCCTATTTGGATCGTGCTAATCTCAGCAATGCTAACCTCAGCGCCACTCGTTTAGCTGGTGCTGTTTTGCGTTCTGCCCAGATGGAAAACGTTAACTTGCAAAATGCCGACCTAAGTCTTGCAGATTTACGGGGGGCGAATGTCACCGGAGCAGATTTTAAGGGAGCAATTCTCGCCCCCAGCAAACAAGATCCAGCAGATCAATTTGTCCAAACCCCAGATTTAGGCTCAGTATCTGCCGTAGTCCAAGGTGTTGATTTTTCTCAAGCTAAAAATTTAGATGCCAAGCAATTAGCCTACATTTGTACTCAAGGAGGCATTCATCCCCGTTGCCCGTAGAATGAGAGGGGGAGCAGAGGGGCAGGAGGCAGGGAGCAGGGGAGGATGAGGGAGATGAGGGGGACAAGGCGCATAACCAATGAATGCCCCATGCCCAATGCCCAATGCCCAATGCCCAAATTCAAAATGGTGTGAGGAGTTAGGTGATGAAATATATTCCATATTTGGTTTCAGTTTTGGGGGCTGGCTTGGTCTTGAGTCTGGCGACTACTAAACCAGCACAAGCTCAAGTAGCCTATGGTAGTTATATCGGTATAGGCCCCACTATTGGTGTTACCGATGGTATCCAACTCGGAGGGGTGATAGCGGGACGATACAAGCTTTTGGAAGCACCGATTTCACTGCGTGCCCAAGTGTTAATTGGTAATAATACGGCAATTGTGCCAACGGTTTCCTACGATTTCCCCCTGAACTGGCAAACTGATGCCTACCTGGGTGCTGGATTAGTGTTGGCTGGTGGTGGTGGTTCTTCTCCTGTGGGCGACAAAATTAGTTTTGCTTTACAACCGGGCATTGATTACATGATCCCAAATAGCAATACTGTGCTTTTTGGCAACGCCATCATTGCTTTTGATGCCTACCGTGATAGCGGTGGTACAGCTATCTCTGTACAGGGTGGTGTTGGTTTGAGATTTTAATGGGCAGATGAAAATCCTATAGCGATCGCTATACCTAAGAAGCGTTAAACTTCATTGCAAATTAAGAAGTTAGTCTAAACAACGTGATAGTTTTTGGTCATGAAGAGAGATAGCACAGGATTAACACAGGAGAACACAGTGGCAATGGAATCAAATTTATTAACGGATGCGGGCGCAGATGAAATGAATCAAGATTTCAGTGAATATGTTGCCAACCTGCAACTTCACATGACTCTGCAAGCTCGCAATCTTGTTCCAACCCTGAAGCAAACACTGGTAGATAGTCGCCAGCAATTACTCCATCAAACCCAAGCCAACTTTGAAAAGCTAGTTTCTCGACAAGGGCTATAAATATATACAAATTTTAATCAAAATTCAAATAAAATAAGGGCAGATGTTGTTGGGTCAATGCCAATGGTGTTCTCACAAGGTCTGCTTTTTCTGCTTCTTTAAGTATTAAGTTACTAAAATCACCCTTTTGGCACAATAGTAGAAAGCAGAAACTAGTTAAGATGATTGCAGCAGTTCCTTTGAAGAGCAGTTAGTTACGGCTAAATGTCGGCTCGAATAAAAATGACTTCATTACTTCCCAGAAACCTCAGCGTTGTTATCCGACCAGTCCAATACCGGGATCTGGACGGGATTGAGCGCATAACTCAAGAGTCATTCGCAGCCCTAACTCCCAAGGGAGCAGGTTTTGCCATCAGCCAGATGCAAAGGCTGCGTCGCTGGTATGGATTACTCAAATTTTTAAGCTGGTTTCCTAACCCGCTCCAGTATCGCCTCTGCGCCTATGTAGCAGAGCAAGGGCGGTTACTTCTAGGCATGATTCAAGTGTCACCCTTTAATCGGACACGCAGCACTTGGCGGATTGATCAAGTGCTACTAGAGCGTGGTGTCGATAAACAAGGAATTGGTTCGCAACTTTTGCGTCATTGCTTTGAATCGATTTTGGAAGCTCGCACTTGGCTACTGGAAGTTAATATTAACGACGTTGAGGCGCTGGCACTATATCGACAAAATGGATTCCAGCGTCTGGCAGAAATGACTTACTGGGAAATTGGGCCAGAATTGCTGGCTGAATTGGCACAAGCAGAGCCAGATTTGCCCAACCTCATGCCAGTGAGTAATGCTGATGCCCAGTTGCTATATCAACTAGATACGGCATCAATGCCACCTTTGGTGCGTCAAGTTTTTGACCGCAATACCCGCGACTTTAAAACCAGCTTGTTCGGCGCTTTAACTGATGCAGTGAAGCAATGGCTGACCAAAACAGAAGTGGTGAGTGGTTACGTATTTGAACCCCAACGCAAAGCTGCGATCGGCTATTTTCAGGTGCAACTTGACCGTAAGGGTGAAGTTCCCCATGCTGCAACGCTGACGGTTCATCCTGCTTACACCTGGCTGTATCCAGAATTACTATCTCAACTGGCTCGTATTGCCCAAGATTTTCCCCAGCAAGGGTTACAGCTAGCCTCTTCAGACTATCAGGCAGAGCGAGAAGAGTATTTGGAGCGAATTGGGGCAAAACGCATAGAACATACATTAGTTATGTCTCGCTCTGTGTGGCACAAGCTACGGGAGTCTAAATTCGTCTCCTTAGAAGGAATCCAGTGGACTGATATGCTGCAAGGTTTACAACCGGCACGTAAACCTATACCAGGTGGAATGTCATGGATACAACCAGGAAAGCTGCCATCGTCAGAGAAACCACTGCCAAGTAAGTCAGAACCGATTAACTTTTCGGGAAAAAACCCTAGCATGGAAGCATCGCTGATTCCTGAATCAGCAGATGTACAACAGGAGAATTAGTGTGATATCCCAAGAGCAATCAAAACCGTTTATTTCAGCCTTGGGACTAGATTTTGGTCGCAAGCGAATTGGTGTGGCTGGGTGCGATCGCACGGGTTTAATTGCCACGGGGATCACCACAATTGAGCGTGCATCTTTTGAGCAAGATGTCGAGCAAATCCGACAACTAGTTAATGAACGCGAGGTGCAAGTTCTAGTGATGGGCTTACCTTATTCAATGGATGGCTCAATAGGATTTCAGGCGCGTCAAGTTCAGAAATTTACTACAAGACTTGCTAAAGCACTAAAACTGCCTGTGGAATATGTGGATGAGCGATTAACTTCATTTCAAGCAGAGCAACTGCTGATAGCTGAAAACCGCTCCCCGTCACGCAATAAAGGTTTGATTGACCGCAAGGCAGCCGCTTTGATTTTGCAACAATGGCTGGATGTTAAGCGTGCCAGTTCCCGTAGTTCAGTGGCGGTTATTGAGTATTGATACCTTTTAACATGATATTCTGAAAACGATTAGCCAGCAGTTGTATCTACGTATAAAGCTATTTGATTGACATAATCTGTCATTAATGATAGTGAAGCGATTTTCAAAGTTGCTGGTATTTATTAAATTTTTACATTTCGGCTATGTTTTCCCCTCCATTTCCTGAAGAAAATGATAACGCTCATGCGGGTTCCATCACTTTAACCGATGACAAAGGGCGATCGCTCGACTGTTACATAGAGCATTCCCTGGAGGTAGATGGACAAGAATACGTTTTACTTCTTCCTGTAGACTCACCTGTAGAAATTTTTTCTTGGGAAGGCGACGATGAGGAAGAAGAAGCAGTTCTAGTAGAAGACGACAACATAATTGAGCAAATTTTTGCTAATGCTCAAGCTGTACTATCTGAGCAGAACCTGATACTAAAGAACACAGCTTATGCTCTGACAGTTGCAGGCGATTTACCACCAGTTGAAGAATCAGAACTCTTCACCTTAGAAATCGAAGACGAAGGTGAAGATTTAGAGCCAGAGCAATTACAGCTACTCGCTAGCTTCTATGATGAAGATCAGGAGTATGCAATTTATACACCACTTGATCCACTGTTGTTTTTTGCACGGATAGCAAAAACAGGTGAACCTGAATTACTTTCTCCAGAGGAGTTCCGCCAAGTGCAGCCTCTGTTAGAGGAACATCTTTTTAATGAAGTGGAATAAGATAAAAAATTCAAAATGTTACATTTTCATTTTGAATTTTTTAATTGGTAATTTTGATTGTCATCACAATCTAGTTAAACCTTTTACCATATCTCATTAAATGTGGAAGCAATGAAAGACTAGCACTAAATTGCGACAATTAATGTTGTTTAAAATCCTGAAAAAAGCATTTTAGTTGGCAGAGATTTTCAATTCCATTATCCAAAATTGCTATGAGGTGCTGAAAATGGCTTATAGCGACTTTACATTAAGTAAATTTAAAAAGTCATTCAGCATCCGCATTGATGAAGAAACTGATTTGTGTGCGGACATAAAACCTCTACAGGCAAGCGAAAAACTCAAAAATTCTTTAGAAGAAACTACAGAACTGGCTTTAGCAATTAATACTGAAAAATCTCGTTCAGAAATGATTATCACTCCAATATTGTTGGAGGTAAGACGCAGGGCTAATTATCCAATTAGTTTATTTTCAGGAACAGATTTTAATGTAGATCCACAAAAGGGTCTGAATGGCTATTGTGACTTTATCATCAGTCGTTCTAAAGAGCAACTAACAATTAATGTGCCTGTAGTGGTTATTATTGAAGCCAAAAATGAAAATATTAAAGGTGGATTAGGTCAATGTGCAGCAGCCATGTTGGCAGCACAATTGTTTAATCAACAAGAAGGGAATGAAATCAGAAAAATTTATGGTGCAGTAACAACAGGGGATATTTGGAAGTTTTTGAAGTTAGAAGAAAACAATATATTTATTGATTTGAGTAATTATTACATCAAAGAAATAGATAAGATTTTAGGGATTTTATCTCAAAGTGTTCAGGGAGATATTCCAGGATCGGGTTCGACTAACTAAACTATATTGGGTTATGCTCATTTGTCTTAGCTATCTACATTTGACTGTTGACTATGGTCTGGAACAATCTTTTACAGCCTGACTTGATTTTAGAAGGTTCAGTGTTGAACCTAACACCAGATATTATCCAAAAATACGGGCTTAAAGGGCTGGTATTGGATGTAGATGAAACTTTGGTACCCTTTACAGTCGGGATAGCTTCCCCAGAACTACGAGAGTGGGTAGAGCAAATCCGCACCTGTACTGCATTGTGCTTGGTCAGTAACAATCTGAGTGAAGCGCGAATTGGTGGCATTGCGCGATCGCTCAACTTGCCTTACTACTTGGGTGCAGCCAAGCCTTCCCGACGCAAAATTAGGGCAGCACTTAGGGGAATGGATCTACCAGTGCATCAAGTGGGAATGGTAGGCGATCGCCTGTTTACCGATGTCATCGCAGGTAATCGCCTGGGAATGTTTACCATTTTAGTTGAACCGATTGTTCATGCCGATGCGGCTCTCCGCTCTCATCCCATCCGCAACTTTGAAGTTTGGATATCTGAAATTCTGGGAGCCTCCATCACCCCCAAGAAAACTAAGATTCACAAAAGTTGAGAAGTCGTCAGGAAAGTAAATCTAAAGAAATCATTAAGGAATCTTTATGGAATCCAAAAATCGGGGATCATAAGTATTAATAACATGGGGTCAGCCAAAAAAGACCCTAACTCATACTAAGTAAATATACACCCGTAAAGCGTCAACCTTCACCATAGAAGGATTGGCGCTTTACAATTTCTTTAGTCATTTGTCCTTTGTCATTTGTCCGTTGTCATTCGTCAGTTACTAATGACCAATGACTAATGACCAATGACTAATGACCAATGACCAATGACTAGTGACCAATGACTAAAACAATTGTTGTCAAAATCGGCACATCTAGCCTAACTCAACCAGAAACGGGACAATTAGCACTTTCTACCATCGCTACCTTGGCGGAGACACTTTGTAATTTAAGACGCCAAGGACATCGGGTGATTTTGGTTTCTTCTGGTGCGGTGGGCGTGGGTTGTGCGCGGTTGGGTTTAACTGAACGTCCCAAAGCGATCGCACTCAAACAGGCTGTAGCAGCAGTTGGACAAGGTAGGTTAATCCGTATATATGATGATTTATTTACTACCCTCCAACAGGCGATCGCTCAAGTATTATTGACACGCAGTGATTTGGTACAGCGCAGCCGCTATCTCAACGCCTACAACACCTTCCAGGAACTACTGGGACTGGGAGTGATTCCTATAGTCAACGAAAATGATACCGTGGCAATAGACGAACTAAAGTTTGGTGATAATGATACTCTTTCGGCATTGGTTGCCAGTTTAGTAGAAGCAGATTGGCTATTTTTGCTCACCGATGTCGATAGGTTGTACTCAGCCGATCCGCGTTCTGTGCCAGATGCGCGGCCAATTGCTCTAGTTAGTAGCATTAAGGAATTAGCTCAATTACAGATACAAACAGGTTCCCAAGGTTCTCAGTGGGGTACTGGCGGGATGGCGACAAAAATTTCGGCTACGAGAATTGCCATTGCGGCTGGGGTGCGGACTGTAATTACCCAAGGGCGATTTCCTCGGAATATCGAAAAAATTATCCAAGGTGAACTGATTGGGACGCATTTTGAACCACAACCAGAACCAACTTCGGCGCGTAAACGTTGGATAGCTTACGGTCTAGTACCTGCGGGAAAATTGTATTTAGATGAAGGTGCGATCGCGGCAATTTCTCTAGGGGGAAAATCGTTATTAGCTGCTGGAATTAAAGCCGTAGAAGGAGAATTTGACACACAAGATGCGGTGCAATTATGTGACAGCAACGGTAACGAAATTGCCAGAGGACTTGTGAATTACAACAGCAATGAACTGCAAAAGATTCGTGGGTGTCATTCACGAGAAATTTCCACTATTTTAGGTTATGCAGGTGTGGAAACCGTGATTCATCGAGATAATTTGGTTTTGACTTAAAATGGGAATTAGATAAATTTGGTAACTACTAACTGAGAGAGTACAAATATTATGACTCAAACGTTAGAAAATGCTGTTAACTTACCAGAAGAACAACGCTTTTTTCGACATGGGTTAAGTTGGGAACAGTTTAAAGCAATTCAAGCTAGCTTTGAAAATGTGCCAGGGGTGCGGTTGTTTTATTGTGAGGGAATTTTAGAAATTGTGAGTATTGGTAAGCCTCATGAGGCGATTAAGTGTTTAATTGGTTTGCTCTTGGGGCAGTATTTCGTGGAACAGGGTATTGAGTTTTTCCCCAGTGGGAGTTTTAGTCAGGTTATTCCTAAGATATTAGAATATCAAGCTGACTTATCTTATTGCTTTGGAACCGACAAACCTATACCAGACCTCTGTATTGAAGTAGTGATTACTAGCGGTAGTCCCATAAAATTACAGAAGTACAAATTAATGGGAGTCCCGGAAGTTTGGTTTTGGGAAGATGGCACAATTGAAGTCTACTGCTTACGAGAACAAGAATATGAGAAAGTTGTTAATAGTGAGTTGCTAGCAGAATTAGATTTATCTCTGCTCAATCGTTGTCTGTTGTTATCGTCTCCCTTAGAAGCGATTAGGGAATTTCGCCAAGATATTCAACAGTAATAATGAAACGATTAGTGATTTTTAAATTTCGTCACATTCTTAACCAGTTTTTCACAAGCGAGCTTGTTTCGTGAAGACTCCATAAACTATTCTTACCGTGCGGTAGTATAAGTATGTTTAGAATTTAACTTTGCTAATCAATACACATCCGCATCTGCCAACTATATGGATTTGAGTAATATACCGAAACCTATTTGGTACGCCCTGACTGGATTTCTCTTGTTGACTATAGGCTATGGGGCTGCAACTCACGTTCCAGGGCTGAATACCTCAGATAAAGAAAGCGCTGAAAATAAACCTTCTACAGTACTAAACTCAAGTAGTGTAAAAGTTAGCGTTTTTGATGAAGCGACTCAAGTTCCTATAGTTGGCGCAAAAGTAATAATGGAGTCTGAAGGTGGGTCTGATACAGATACAACTGATAATTTAGGCGCTTTCCGAGTTCAAATACCAACTACAGATTACGTTAAAGTTCGCATATATAAAAATTCTTGTGAGCCTTATAAGCAAGACTTAAATTTGAAAAGTAACCCAGATAGACCTAAACCTATTTTCTTGAAATGCTCAGTACCTCAAAAGAAGTCTACGCCTAATAGTTAACTTTTTCAGTATTCTTAAATGTTATCACTGCGCCAGCATTTTCAGCGGATTAAAGAAATAGTTGACTGGAGTTGGACACTAGCCATTTTGTGTATGGTCGGTTATATAACTTTGGGACAACTCGCTCAATTGTACTGGGCTATGGTGGTGTTTGGAGGATTAGCCGGTAGCTTCGGTCTATTTTATGAATTTTCCTGTGAAAAACTAGCAGATTTAAATGCTATTGAGGATACATACAAACTTCAAAAGGTAATTGCAACCTCAGCTTTGGCTCAAGATTTACTTGGGAAATTCGCTCACAGAAACCCTGAGATTACAAATCAGTTTCCTGGTTTTGATCAACTAAGATATAAAGTCAGCAACATCAGAGCTACTTCTGCCGCTAAATTCAAACAACGGGTTAATCAACAAACAAAGACACCATCTCAAAGCTCATCTCAACCACAGTCTCCAAAACCAGCACAAGCAACTCCCCCATACACACCACCGAAAAGGGAAGCACAACCTCCTCTGAGAAACTCATCTCAACCGCCATCTCAAAAATCGGTACAACGAATTCCACTATACCCACCTCTGCAAAAAAAACCACCAAAGCCTCTAAGAAGGGCAACAAAAGAAAGAATTACGCCAAAAGAGTATAAGACAATTTCTAATACAAGTGATTATGTATATATCGGGCCTTATGAGAGAAATGGTAAGCTGGTGAATTTAAATGGGCATTACAGGCGAAAACCGAGAAGGTAATTCGCTACTTTTTATTGCTTGCTATTATATACAGCAGTTTTCTTTTGCATGAGGTACAAAGTCACTGGTTTTGAGGCAGGAGGAAGTAAGAATAATTTGATTTGTGAATCCTTGGTTCTGTACCTCTGCTGTATCCCTCTTCTGTCACTTTCCGGGAAAGTGATCGCTAGAAGCCTCATGAGGCAATCAATACAAGCTATACTATTAGAAAAAAATAGGACTTGTATTTGTTATTAGAAAATAATCGCGCAATCGCTTGTTATACAAAAGCTCTAGATTTTAGAAAAGGCAAATGTTTTCGGAGAGTGACAGAAGAGGGGTATGTTACTGCTAACTGGTTTGCCTGATTTGTTTAGGTTAAATAATGCAATCGTCCACATAAAATCTCTACAGAAAAGCGATCGCCTTTTTACCTTTCAAGCCATCCCCATTTCTGCTAAAGCCACACCACCCCACAATGGGGCATCATCCCCCAGCACTGCGGGCACAACTTCAAAATCAACTTCCGGTAAAGCCGTCTCCCGCGCCACTTGACGCACCACTTGCCAAAAATACTCCCCCGCCTTCGTCACACCGCCTCCCAACACAAAGCGCTGCGGATTCATCAAGTTCGCTACATTGCCAATACCCACACCCAGCGCCCAAGCAGCTTTGTGCAAAACTTCCTTTGCCAAATCATCACCAGCCGCCGCCGCTTCAGCTACCAACTGTCCCGTCAGCAACGTTAAATCATCCCCCACCAAACGCCTCAAAACCTCTCCACTTCTGATTCCTTCACGCCTCTGCGGTTTAGTTTGCAAAATTTCCCTAACATTTTGCGCCATATAAGGCCCTGAAGCCAAACGTTCCACACATCCCCGCTTACCACACAAACAAACTGGCCCAGCCGGATCTACAACCACGTGTCCAATTTCGCCAGCCATTCCACCAGCACCCCGCCAAGGCTGGCCATTGAGTATCCAACCACCACCCACGCCAGTGCTGACAGTAACGTAAAACAGGCTATCGTATCCCTGTCCCGCACCAAAACGGTGTTCACCCAAAGCAGCAACGTTAGCATCATTATCTACACCAACAGGAACACCAAACTCCTCCTCTAGCAACCTTTTGAGAGGAATGTTTTCCCATCCAGGGACATGATGAGATAGTCGCACTGTCCCTGTGGAAGCATCCACTGGGCCACCAAAGCTGACACCGATCGCAGCAGGTTTTGCATCTTGTAGCAGAGAGTAAATTAGCGATCGCATAATTTCTAAGTCAGTGTTAGCATCTGCATCGACTGGCGATAGACAACGTTCATAACGTAACCACTTTCTCGAACCAACATTTACCAATGCTGCCGCCAGCTTAGTTCCGCCAAAATCGAGAGCTAAAATTAATGTCATA
Source organism: Nostoc edaphicum CCNP1411 (assembly GCF_014023275.1). NCBI lineage: Bacteria > Bacillati > Cyanobacteriota > Cyanophyceae > Nostocales > Nostocaceae > Nostoc > Nostoc edaphicum. Next base: position 529,649 of record NZ_CP054698.1, on the reverse strand, counting down.
CTTTTTTATGCCCTTTATACATCATTACTATACGTAGTTTCATTCTCAAGAAAGATGTTTGAAAGCAAAATAAATTTAACCATAAAGAAAAGTACAGGATTTAGCAAATAATGACTCCCGAACAACCAAAACCACTTATTGATTTGTCTCATGCAAAAGAACCTCCTCGTTCTATCAATCTTGATGAGGATAAGGAAGCCGCTCCCCTTGAACCGGAAGAAATTAGCGGTCAGACTGAGGATGACCCCATTAATAATGCTTTTAATCGCCAAGAAGAAAGTGCAGAAAATGTTGGTAATTTTGCTAACATTCCCGGTGCAAGCAGTTTGCAATTAGACTGACAAATATTATTAACTTACTCACCCATTCGTACAGAATTTATACTGAATTCTGACTCCTGAGTTCTGAGTTCTTCTTATAAATGATGGCAAGATGTGGTTTAGTTAGCCGCATCAAAAATCTGTTGTGCGGTTAAATTTAATTGGGGAAAAGTAGGTGATGAAATTGCGGTGTTACCTTGAAACGGTGTCATTTGATATTCACCATCAACTAATTCGCAGACAAAAATAGTGGGTTGTTTGGGATTGCCAATAAACTTTCTTGCACCCAATGCAGCATAATCAGCAATCCAATATTCAGGAATGCCCATTTCCTCATAATCCCTAAATTTATTGTAGTAATCATCTCGCCAGTTAGTTGAAACAACTTCAATAACTATTGGAACCGATGCTGCTTGGCTTACTGTTGACTGTTTTTGAAAAAGCGGTTCATTGTCGAGATTATCAAGATTTAGCAGCAACACATCAGGCGAATAAGCTGATTCGGCAGTAGGAGTTTTGACTAATGCGGTTTTGGGTATGGTGTAGGGAAGGTTCAAGCGATCAAACTCGACAGTTAGCTTACGCCCTATAAATCCTACAACTTTTTCATACGCTCCGGTTGGGGGTGGCATTTCAACAATTACTCCCTTGTGCAATTCATAGCGTTTACCATCGTTGGGATACCATTCGCTAAATTCATTGAAGGTGAGTAATTTGGGCAAGGCTTGGGTCATAATCTTACCTCCACATCTGTTTTACTTTATCAAAGTATTCACAATTTCCGTTGGAATGATTCAATATATTTTGACTTTCATAGTATTTATATAAAAGTGTTTTACCATTTTGCGATCGCTGATTTGGTAAAATCCAAGCTCAAGAAAGTCGATTGAGGCTTTGTCCTCAACAAAATGGGAGTGCTTTGGTAAAAAATGATTCAATTCTGCATGAAATTAAAAATATGCGATCGCTATAACCACAGTTATTTCGATTAGTAGAGGCACACAACTATACGCCCTGACTAGCAACAATTTGTCACAATTGCAAAAATTTATCTATTATATTGAAAGTATAAATACTTGTTCTAATCAGCTATCTCCACTATCAAATGCCAGTTAAGCTTGATTTCACCAACCTCCTGGAAGCAACAAACTGTAAAGAAGCCATAAAGATTCCTAAATACTTGCATTTCTAATTGACTTCAGTTACAGTCAAAGCAGATACCTATTATCAAACCCTGACATTAAGTTCAGGAAGTTAGATTAGGTAAAAAAGTAAATACTAGGTTTGTTAAGGTTAATCCCAGCGACGCTGCTAATAATTAGTCACTAGTTTTGATTCTTAACTTATCGCGCATGGAGTACGGGGCAGTAAAGGATTTACCCCTGACTTTGTTATTTTTATTTTTTCTCAGCTAATTGAGAATTATTTGCAATATGTACAGTTCGATAGATGCATTAAGAGCAGATAGTGTGGAAGAAGTCTTAAAACAGTATTGGCTTACGAAAGTGATCTCTACTTATCAAATATTTCCGCATCTACCTTTAGGAATATGTTCTTCACAAAAGCGGCACAGAATTATATCTTTATGTGTAAAAACAGGATTTGTAACTAGTTATGTAGATAATTTCAGCAAAACTTTAAATAAGTGTGTTGCTGCTAGCAATCTCTTGAATTGTAGTATCAGCTACATCGATATTGCAAGTAAGCTAATAGTTGGTAACTTTTCAAGCCACTTTGCGTATACACACAGCATTGAATATATTTGATTTGGAGAAAGAAACCAAGTTCAGAAAAGCCGAGTTTCAGCAAGTGAAAATTTATAAAATACCAAATAACAATAAAACTAGATACAAAATTAACGCCGCTTATACGGAAAAATCTATCTTGACACTATTTATCTCTATTGTGGAGAATTTATTAACCGGAAAGACCTTGATCAATAATGATGTTATAAAGTGGCTACCTAGTTTTGACTGGGAAATACATATTGTTCTTTTTTATCTCCTTGACTGAAGGATATTGTAGCCCAGAACACAATTGTAGTTTGTAATACCTTTTGTCCATAAAATACGCTAATGAGTATAGATAGATGAATACTTTTTTTTGTTCTGACGATTCACAGCAAGTAGGAGAAGATGTTATTGGTAGTGCCACCAATTATCAAACTTATATTTTAGTTGAGTGTCCTTTACCTTGGACATCAGAAGCCTTGAATTCCAAATGGGTGCCCCAGAATTTAAGGATTTTGGTAGATGAAGTGAAGCGTGCTAAATTACCGATTAGATTCCTCTTAATTGCTAATGATGTATCACACAAAGTAAACCACACTACGCTTTTGATTTATCAAAAAAAAGAGGGTTTAAGTAATGGATACCATAAGCAAGAGTTTAAGCTAGGCAATATTGAGCAAGTAGCAGAAGTTGTCCAAAAATGGTTATGGGGTATCAGTTCTAATTCTGAGGTAGAAACTAGTACAACTAGAGATATTTTAGTTTGTACCCACGGTAGCCATGATAAGTGCTGTGCTAGATATGGCGCTCCTTTTTACTTCAAAATTACAGCGAGTAATGCTGATTTGTGCTTGGATAATGTGCGAATTTGGAAATCATCGCACTTTGGTGGACATCGGTTTGCACCAACAATTATAGACTTGCCAGAAGGAAGATATTACGGTCGTATAGATATAGATTCATTTAGATCAATTTTGACTCGGACTGGCGATATTCAATGCTTAAATAAAGTCTATCGGGGCTGGGGAATTCTACCTGCTGCACTTCAGGTTTTGGAAAGAGAACTAATCCTCTGCAATGGATGGGATTGGTTTAACTACAAAGTTGCAGGCAAAATTTTGGAGCAAAGTTTAGACAATAATACTATCTTAGCTGAACTAAGTTTTGAAAAGCCTTCTGGTTCTTTCTACACTTACCAGGCTAAACTTGTGAAAGACGAAACTAAGACTCAACAACTGAAGAGTTCATGTAATGCTACACGAGAGTTAGTAGTTACCAAATATGCTGTAGGTAGTCTCTGGATTACCTCTAGTAAGGTCATGAGTTATAGTACATAGAAGAGGTGAGTTTTTAAACGCAGAGGGACGCAAAGGTAAGCGCAGAGGTGCGCGGAGTATTGCTGAATTTAGTATAACGCTGCACAAATTCGTAACAAAATCTCTGTGTAACTCTGCGTTTCCCAGCCTGCGGCAAGCCGCAAAAGCGTCTACTGCGCCCTTTTGCGTTTAAATTCCGAATCGAGATTAAGTCATATTTAAGACTTTTCTTAAAAGTATTTGGTCTTCTAATTTGGCTTTTAAACGGCCATTTTCAATATCTCGAATCCAGCTTTGGCTTTTACCTGTGAGTTTTGCCAATTCTCTTTGGGAAAGATTCAAATTTTTTCGCGCTTCCAAAATCTGTTCACCTAGTAAATCATTTGTAGCTTTAGGCTTCTTTTTGGCTTTAGCAGTTCGTCGTTGCTTTTTTTCTGATTCTGAGATTTGCTGTTCCCATTCTGCTGGAAGTTCAAAAGCCAAAATCCGCGCATTCATGAGCAGATTCCATTTACCACGGGGGCCTGTGTCTGTGAGGCGAGTTTCAGCACCACCGTCATTAGTCCAAAATTCTAATGCTTCATCTGGATCTTCGGGAAGATCGACTAACTTCGCCCACAAAGGTTGAATTTCTGGTGGGTAAGTAACTGGATCGAAAAGTGGTTTCATTCCATAGTGATTGAGAATTTCCAAATCACTTTCAAAAGTTCGCAGCAGACGTTTGCGTTCTTCTCGTTGTCTGGATGCAAGGGCGACTTTTTCCTCACCATAAGCAATACGCAGCAAGGTAGGAATGGTGATGCGTTGTTCTTTGCCCATTTTGGTTTTAAACAGCAACCACAGCATTAGTCGGACTGCGCCTTCATGTTGCTGCCAAATGCTCATAACTGTGGTTAACAGTGTCTTAGGGAGACTGCCGTATTGATAGAAGGCGGTTCGCTCTTTACATGCTTGTTTGTTTAAGAAATATTGCGCCCATAAGCCTGCTTTTACTTTAAAAGTTAGCCCAATCAGATATTTGCATCCGAGATTGTCTTCTTGAAAGTGGTGTTGAATGTCTACTAAATGCCATAAGCGGCTGTTTGTAACAGAGAATCCGTTAATTCGACCTTGTTGGGGCCAGTCAATGGAGATAACCAGGGAACAAGCTTGCTGGACAAGATTTTTCATTAAAGCTAGTTTGGCAGCTTTGCTTAAATCTTTGCGTTTCTCCATCCCCAAATATTTCTCAATTTGTCGCTCATCGATCGCAAATTCTTGCTCCCAAGGTTGCTCTAAAGCTGTAGCATAAGCTGCAAAAATCAGATGTATGCAAGCGGCTCTGATGTCAAGCCCTTCAATTGCGGCTATATCTGTGGCTTTGTCGTTAACTTTGAAGGGATCTTGGATGTGAAAAGCGATCGCACCTCGGCCTTGATTGACTTGTCGCCCATAACTGATGTAGCCTTCCTCATCGGTTTCCCAATGTAGCGATGTGCGTTGCGCTAATACATTACAAGCTTCCCAAATTGCGATCGCTGAAGCAAATGGATTATTCTTACCATTAGAAAACAAGTCTAAACTGGTAGCATCTCTCGGTTCAACTTTGCATCTCCCCTTTTTCGCCTGCCAAGGAATGGGAGACTTAGTTGGACAAGCTATTACACATTGTGGTTCTGGATAATAGCCCTCACAATTATTACAAAGACCAGGATCAACCCAGTATTCATTGTCCTCTATTTTGATTGCACCCGTAGGACATTGGGGGCGGCAGTTGTCACATCCAACGCAACTGTTGTTAGGAATTGTATAAGGCATTTGGCTCTTTTCCCACTCTAATCGTTGAGATGTCTGTCTCAGGTCTCCCCTGGATGAGTCCTGTTTATTCATGACTCGCCACCACATTATCTTTCTGGCGAGAATAATCTTTTCTCGCCACATTCACTGCCCACATCCATATTTTGACTTTGCATCCAATTGGAAGCTATTTAAGGCTTTTAAAGCGAGCCTGATAAAACTTCTTTATTAACTATACATTTCATGAAAAAAATGATTAATTTGTTCGTGTCGAGCTTAGAAAAAAACCTTAACATTTATTTAATTACGTATTTAATGAACATTTTACATTTGACCATAGAGTGTTTTTAGGACATATTTAAGTCTGTGACGATTTGATTTCATCTGATTTATTAATAATTTTAATATTTAATGCATGATCATATTCTGCCATCAAATTTACAGTTCCTTCATAAATCAATTCGATTTCTTCACATGAAAGAAAAATGTCATCATTTATCTAAATAATTGAATCCAAAGCGAATTGAAAATTGTTGCTTTATAAAATACATATTGCATATATCAAACTGTAACTCATGAACATATTATTTTGTATCTATGTATACATTTTATCTATATCTATCTGCCTCAGCCTAAATATATTTGAAAAATAATATCATCATTTTTATCTGGAAAACCTCTTTTATATAAGGATAGATTTTTTGAATTATCCCCATTATCTGCTAGGGTTAAGGGCTGAGAAGTTAGGTTGATAACCAAATATGTATAATAATTATTGGCAATAAGTTTCATTTATTATTTGAAATAAAAAACAATGCACAATTGTGTTCATAGACATCGAATTTTGATGAGATAAAAGTAAGCTTTGAATACAAAAAAAGAAAAGATTAGGATAATATGATGATTAATGCACAAACAAATTGACAGGCAAAATTGCCGAGGAATTATTCATGGCGCAACTAACAGGTTTGACATTTGGTGGTAAGGCTTGGACACCAAAATTTGCTCAAGAAATTGACAAGGATAAATGTATCGGCTGTGGCAGATGCGTTAAAGTATGCGGCTACAATGTGCTAGGTTTGAAGGCGCTCAATGAAGAAGGCGAATTTGTGGAAGATGAAGATGATGAAGAAATTGAACGGAAAGTAATGGCAGTTACTTCTCCAGAGAATTGTATTGGTTGTGAAGCTTGCTCACGGATTTGCCCCAAGAATTGCTACACCCATGTTGTATTAAACAATTAAGGTTTTGGAAGTTAGTCAAAATTGTTGTTCATTCAAGGAGGCACTGTTTGTATAAAGCGCTAATGCGCTAGGCAAGGTAACTTGAGGGGAATACTAAATATTTACTGTAACCAATAAAAAGTTCACAGTAAACAAATCCGTAAATCGCAAAATGTTAGCTATTAACAAATTTAAACTTGCTGCTAATATAGCCTAATCAATATTAGGACTAACAGTGCCCTCTTGGAACAACTAGCTTTTCTGAAAGCAGGGGGCTAACTTTGTCATAGGAGTTGAAATATAATTTGTAATTTTCTGGGGGAAAGATATGGAAAAAATCTGGAAGTTTCCCCCTTTTTTTATGGCTGCACGTTAGAAAGTTAATAAGTGAAAAGGAAATGGGGAATAGGGAATGGGGAAAGAACAAGGGAATAGAGTACAGGTTACAGGGAATAGATGAATTCCTATTACCTGTAACCTGTAACCTCTCCCCTAAAACCTAAACCTAGAAAATCACACCTTTAAAGACGGTTTACAAAGCAGGTAGCATGTATGCAACAAGTTCCTGTTTCACTATGGACTCTGGTTGCTGGGATAGTAGTTACAGCAATCAGTATTTGGATTGGTCAGAATCATACTCTCATGCCGGTGCAGGCATCGTTACAAGCGCCTTTGGTAGACGGTTTTTTCAACGTCATGTTTACCATTGCGATCGCACTATTTTTGGTGGTAGAAGGAACTATTCTGATTTTTTTGGTGAAGTTTCGTCGCCGTCGCGGTGATGATACCGATGGTTTACCAATAGAAGGTAATGTTCCCTTAGAAATCTTCTGGACAGCAATTCCCACAGTGATTGTCCTTGGTTTGGGCATCTACAGTGTAGATGTTTTTAACCAAATGGGCGGCTTTGAGCCTGCGGGTCATCCTCATTCAGCAGCTCATGTTGCTCATAAGTCGGGAACAGCTATTGCAGCTACACTCAGCGATACTTCTGAAGCAACAACTGCTCCAACAATTGCCCCAACAATTGGGATTGGCGCATCTCCTCAAACCCTGGGGAAACCAGCCGATTTAGTTGTTGATGTCAAAGGCATACAGTATGCCTGGATATTTAACTATCCTGATAGTGGCATTACCTCTGGGGAATTGCACATACCCGTCGGTGCTGATGTCCAACTCAACCTTTCAGCACAAGATGTAATTCATTCATTCTGGGTTCCCAACTTCCGCTTGAAGCAAGATGCGCTTCCTGGTATCCCTACCGAACTACGATTTGTTGCCACCAAACCAGGTACATATCCCGTAGTTTGTGCTGAGTTGTGCGGTGGTTATCACGGTTCCATGCGGACACAGGTAATTGTCCACACACCGGAAGAATATGATAGCTGGCGGACAGAAAATCAGATTGCTCAACAGCAAAATCTGAATCAAGTTGTTGCAATTAATCCAGCCGACTTATCAACATCAGAGTTTCTCGCGCCCCACACCCATGATATGGGAATTAGTGCAGCAACTCTAGAGTCAATGGTCATTGGTCATTAGTCATTGGTCATTAGTCATTAGTTATTGGTCATTAGTCATTGGTCATTAGTCATTAGTAACGGACAAATGACAACGGACAAATGACAACGGACAAATGACAACGGACAAAGAACAAAGGACAAAGAACAAATGACAAATGACAAAGGACAAAGGACAAAAATATGACACAGGTAGAATTCCCACGGAATACTCCACCAGAAGAAAATAAACCGGAAATGGTGGCTGGCCACACCTCTCATCCGAAGGCGTGGAAATGGCAGGATTATTTTACATTTAATGTTGATCACAAGGTTATTGGTATCCAATACCTGGTAACAGCCTTTGTGTTCTATCTCATCGGCGGACTGATGGCGATCGCTATCCGTGTCGAATTAGCAACACCAGAATCAGACGTACTCGACCCCAATCTGTATAACGCTTTCATGACCAATCACGGGACGATTATGATCTTCCTGTGGATTGTTCCTAGCGCTATTGGCGGATTTGGTAACTATTTAGTGCCGTTGATGGTTGGTGCTAGGGATATGGCTTTCCCGAAGCTAAACGCGATCGCCTTTTGGTTAAACCCACCAGCAGGATTACTCATATTAGGTAGTTTCATTTTTGGTGGTTCGCAATCTGGTTGGACAGCTTATCCACCTTTGAGTTTGGTGACAGCGCCAATCGCTCAAACTATGTGGATACTTGCGATCGTTTTGGTTGGAACTTCCTCAATTTTGGGTTCGCTGAACTTTGTGATCACCATTTTGATGATGAAGGTTCCGAGCATGAAATGGGATCAAGTACCCCTATTTTGCTGGGCAATCTTGGCAACCTCGATTCTAGCGTTGCTTTCCACACCTGTATTAGCAGCCGGTTTAGTTCTGCTGTTGTTTGACCTCAACTTTGGTACTTCCTTCTTTAAACCAGATGCAGGCGGAAACGTTGTAATTTATCAACACTTGTTCTGGTTTTATTCTCACCCGGCAGTCTATTTAATGATTCTGCCCATCTTCGGCATCATGTCGGAGGTAATTCCAGTTCACTCCCGCAAGCCAATCTTTGGTTATAAAGCGATCGCTTATTCTAGTGTGGCGATCTGCGTTGTCGGTTTGTTTGTCTGGGTACACCACATGTTTACCAGTGGTACACCCGGCTGGATGCGGATGTTCTTCACCATCTCCACTCTTATAGTTGCAGTTCCCACTGGCGTGAAGATTTTTGCCTGGGTTGCTACCCTCTGGGGTGGTAAAATCCGCTTCACCGGTGCGATGCTTTTCGCCATTGGCTTGTTATCCATGTTTGTCATGGGCGGCTTAAGTGGTGTGACGATGGGAACAGCCCCCTTTGATGTTCACGTCCACGACACATATTATGTTGTCGGACATTTCCATTACGTTCTGTTTGGCGGTTCCGTGTTTGGTATATACGCCGGTATTTATCACTGGTTCCCCAAAATGACCGGACGAATGCTGAATGAAACCTGGGGACGCATTCATTTCGCCCTCACCTTTATCGGCACTAATCTGACCTTTTTACCCATGCACGAGTTGGGTTTGAAAGGAATGCCCCGACGAGTGGCAATGTATGACCCCCAATTTATCGACCTCAATCAAATTTGTACCTTTGGTTCATTTGTTTTGGGGATATCGGTAATTCCCTTTGCTATCAACATAATCTACAGTTGGTTGAAGGGGCCTTTGGCAGGTGATAATCCTTGGCAAGCTTTGACATTAGAATGGACAACTAGCTCACCACCCATAATTGAAAACTGGGAAGTTTTGCCAGTTGTGACTCATGGCCCTTATGACTACGGTCATAGTCATAGTACTGAAGTAGAGACATCTGCAACGCCGGAAGCTAGTGCTTAGTTATGCAATAACTCTTGTGGGGTGGGCATCCTGCCCGCCCTGAATCTAAGACATGTGAGACACCCATCCCACAAGAGAATCAAGATTGTGAAGAATTCAATTGCCCGACGCTTCACCTTTAAGGGTAAACAATATGACCATAGCTACGACAACCGAAGATCACAGTGCAGGACACGAAGAACATCCCGATTTAAGAGTTTGGGGACTTTTGACGTTCCTCGCCTCTGAATCTTTGATGTTTGGCGGATTTTTTGCCACTTATTTGTTTTTTCGAGGTATTACAGCAGTTTGGCCTCCAGAAGAAACTGAAGTAGAACTACTTGTACCGACGATTAACACCATTATTCTAGTGTCTAGTAGTTTCGTGATTCACTTCGGTGATAAGGCGATTAAAAAGAATAATGTCAAGGGAATGCAACTGTGGTATGCAATTACTGCACTCATGGGAGCAATTTTCTTGGGTGGTCAGGTTTATGAGTACTCAACATTAGGATATGGTCTGACTACCAACGTCTTCGCCAACTGCTTTTATATCATGACTGGGTTCCACGGTTTGCACGTTTTTGTGGGACTGTTATTGATATTACGAGTATTGTGGCGATCGCGTCTTCCCGGTGAATATTCTGCAACCAATCATACTTTCATCGAAATGACAGAAATTTACTGGCACTTCGTAGACATTATTTGGATTGTATTATTCACCTTGGTGTACGTTCTTACTTTGTTTTAAAAGGGAGTGGGGCATTGGGTATTGGGCAAAGCAAAGACGCGATAAATCGCCGTCTCTACAATAATCAATCTTTCGTCTTGATGGCGATTTGTCGCCTCTCTTGCTTTAACCGAACCGTATTGCCTCATATCCCTGATATTCCTTATCTCCACTCAGGAGTTAATTATGCAAGCTAATACAAATAAATTCTCATGGTTCGAGGTTCCAGAAGACATCAAAAATCTATTAGTTTTAGCTGCACAAAACTGGGAGAATACATCAGAATCGGAAAAGTATATTCAACAAGCTTTAGCTAAGACTGGTGAAAATACAGATGTCTTGGTAGCAGCATATAGATTTTTCTATTATAAGAATAATTATTCTCTTGCACTACAAACAACAATCAAATTATTAGATAAAATTAAAGAACTAGAAAAATTACCTGATGACTGGGAGCAACTTAAGCCGATATTAGTCAATCGCAAAGAAGACCCACAAATTCGATTGTACTTAAATGCTTATGCTGCTTCTGGATTAGTACTAGCAAATTTAGGGGCAATCGAGGAAGCAAAAGAAATCAGCACCAGAGTCAAACAGATAGACGACAAGAATGATTTTGGTGCTGGGATTCTGCTGGATATTTTGACACGTCCGCCAGAAGAAGATGATTAATTAGTCAGCAATCAAAAATCAAGGTGAACAATCATGAACAATTGGTTATCTACTAGATCATATTCCTCTTACTCCCTGTTAGGAGGGGCTACTGATAGTAACTCTATCTTTCCTCCTATCACCATACCTACTAAACTCCCTGTAGGTAATATTCCTAATGTCTCTCCGATCCTGATCATCCAATCTTCGCCGTTATCAATTTAAAATCTATGAAAGGTAGGGATTGGCTGCTAACGGGGGACGGTCAGTATCAAGCCTGTAAATCTGTGAGAGCATGGGATTTATTGAGAGAAAATTACCGCCTTTATCGGTTTTTAACTGAGGTGGAAGATGTTCTCAATAGTGGTGACAATGAAGCTAATTGTCTGCCAGAAATTCGGATGCTCGTAAGGCGCTTGATAGTAAATTCCTACTGGGTGCAAAGTCAACATTTAGAGCCTTCACCCAAAACAGGAAGCTCTGTTTTACTCCTATATGATGAATTGGGTTTTCCGTTGACCGTGCAAACAGTAACATTTGCACCGGGAACCCGATCAACCATTCATAATCATGGAACATGGGGAATAGTGGCAGTGTTAAAAGGTGAGGAAAAAAATACTTTTTGGCGACGCACTAATAACCCAGAATTTCAGGACAAAATTGAACGGACGGGAGAGATAACTCTCTTTCCAGGGGATATTATTAGCTTCACTCCTGATGCAATTCACAGTGTAGAAGCAATGGGTGATGAACCAACTGTGACTTTTAATATCTACGGCGAAACTGATCCAGATGAGAGATTTGAGTTTGACTCAGTTACTCATCAGGCTAGGAATTTTTAATTAGGAATCGTCAGGGTTTATAGTGAGACGCTTTAGCGCTAAAGCGCCAACTACAAACAATTGAGTAATTAGGAGATAATTGCATGGCAAGAGTAAGTTTCTATAGCAAACCAGGCTGTAAAGGTGGTACTAAGCAAAAAGTTTTGCTCACAGCTGCTGGTCATGAGGTGATACCATACAACCTGCTAACAGAACCTTGGACAGTTGAACGGTTGCGCTCATTTTTTGGCGATCGCCCTGTAGCTGAATGGTTTAATCCTTCCGCTCCAAAGGTAAAATCTGGTGAGGTAGTTCCTGAAAAAGTGGATGAACAAACCGCTTTGGCGCTGATGCTGAAAGAGCCATTGTTGATTCGCCGTCCTTTGTTAGAAGTAGGCGAACAGCGCGAGGTCGGATTTGATGTACAAAAGATTGATGCTTGGATTGGCTTACAAGCTGTGGATGAATCCTTGCAACAAATCAGCGACAATCTGATGAAGGAAAATTTGCAAGGCTGCTCCCACGGTCATGGTCATGATCATGGCCATAAACACCATAAGGAAGGTGGCTGTAAGCATTAGACCTCTTACAAAAGTCTCCTAAAACCCCACCCCGCAAGCGGGGCTACGGTGTACACACAAGTCTGAAGTAGTTTACGAATCTGGTTTTTACCCCACCCTAACCCTCCCCTTGCAAAGGGGAGGGAACTAGATTTCCGGCTTCCCCCCTTTGCAAGGGGGGATTGAGGGGGGTAATTCGACTTGTGTGTACACCGTAGCCTTGCCAAGGGGGGACTATGGGGGGTAAATCCAGGGTTTTGACGTAAGTCAAAGGCGGGGTGGGATTCTTTTTTTGGATTTATGCAAGGGGAAATTTTCAAAAAGTTCCCTCACCTCCCTTTATCTCCTCAGCGCACCCCAGCAGTTTCTAAAGACAAATCTTGAAACATAGGTGTGCTGAGGTAACGTTCACCAAAGGAAGGTTGAATCATCACGATTAAACGCCCGGCATTTTCTGGACGTTTACCTACTTGGATTGCAGCACATAAAGCTGCACCAGAAGATATTCCAGACAATAAGCCTTCTTCTTTTGCCAAGCGTCGTCCATAAGCGATCGCTTGTTCATCGCTGACTCTAATTACTTCATCAACCAATTCTAGGCGGAGAACATCGGGGATAAATCCCGCCCCAATACCTTGAATTTTATGTGGGCCAGCTTCACCACCTGAGAGAACTGGGCTGTTGCTGGGTTCAACTGCGATCGCTTTAAAAGTCGGCTTGCGCTGTTTGAGTACTTCTGCAATCCCAGTAATCGTCCCACCAGTACCTACCCCAGCAATGACGATATCTACTTCCCCGTCTGTATCTGCCCAAATTTCTTCGGCGGTGGTTTCCTGGTGAACTTTGGGATTAGCAGGATTGCGGAACTGTTGCAACATAAAAGCATCGGGAGTATTAGCGACAATTTCTTCGGCTTTGCGAATTGCTCCCCGCATTCCCTCAGTACCTGGTGTCAACTCTAAAGACGCACCATAAGCTCTGAGCATAGCTCGTCGTTCTTGGCTCATTGTCTCTGGCATTGTCAAAATCAAACGGTAGCCACGCGCTGCTGCTACCATCGCCAAAGCAATTCCTGTATTACCTGAAGTAGGCTCAACTAAAATGGTCTTTCCAGGGGAAATTGAGCCAGCCGCTTCGGCTGAGAGTACCATACTTAAACCAATGCGGTCTTTCACCGAAGCCGCTGGGTTCATACCTTCTAATTTGACAACTATCCTTGCCACTACTCCCTCAGCTTGGGGAATCTTGTTCAGTTGAACTAAAGGAGTTCGTCCAATCAGTTCTGTTATGTCTTGAGCAATCCGCATTATTTAACTCCTAAAATCCTAAATCTTAGTACAGAGTATTTACTTATAACAATAAGCTTTTGTGTATTTAATTTGTAGTGTAGTGTCAATGAGTGCATATACTATGTATTCTAACTAAACCACAAAATATGAAAGTTTAGGAAGAACTTTTATTAGATGTTCCGATTGATTCTCACTTCAGCAGAGGACTAGGGAAGCATCCTTCTATTTTACCATTTGGAATTGCTGACTATTGTCTCTTTGCTTGAGATTCGATTTCTGTAATTCTGTATATATGAATAATTTCCACCATTTTTTCTATTTGTTATGGAAAGATAATTTACTTTCAAAACATTTAATTGCTTTTCATAAATTATTAGTCTATCTTGATCAAGAGACATTGGTATTTTCTTTTGAGTGCAGATTTTACCCGTCCAAATTTGCATCAAAAACAGTCCTGAATCATTGTCTACATTGCTTTTAGGTTGAGTACAAAAACACCAGAACCCCACCTCGAAAACACTAGCACCTCGTCTCAAAAACACTAGCACCCATACCCCAATTAATTTTTATAAGACTTATCAGATGGGAATTACAGCCTTTGAGTACTATTCTAATGAATTTAATAATCTTAACAGGGCTGGGGTAAACTGTTTTGTGGAGAGCGGCTGATATAAATCGTATAGGATTTACGCAGAGATTCCCCTCTACCCCCCAACATTCCTAAGCGAAAGCTGAGTGAACTAGGGGGGACTTCTTAATCTCTCTTTTGAGACTAAGATGTAACCAGATTCCAGAATCTAAGTGCGTTATTTCTGACTGAATAATCCTACGTTTTGTGAAAAAGTTGGTAACTTTTCATTAGTCAGTGATCAGTGGTGATTATAAAAATAACTGAGAACTAACAATTGTGAAAATTACCGTTTACACATATTTTAATATCAAAACTGTTTCAGAGGTAGAAATATATAACTACTTTAGCTAAACAGCAAAAGATATTTTCTTACTGGGTGCATACTACCTAGCAAGGGAGAGCCAAGATGAAAGCCAAACTTTTAAATGTCCTTACAGTTTTCGTCGTTACCTTAGCAGTGCTTTCACCAGAGCTAGTAGTATTTGGCATAATTTGGGAGCGACATCTGGAGTTAGTAAAATCCCAGAATTTAGCTTACGAAGTTAACAATACTAGTACACAGGCTCCCACCTTGGCTCCCCGGACAGAGGGTACACATTCCCCTCAGACTAGCATTCAATCCTCTGATCGTAATGTGGTTCATCAAATGCTGACTGTTGCTGAACAATATAAATTTGCTACTATCCTGCAATGGTTCTTCTTGTTAACCCCGATTTGTGTTGGGTTAGGGATTCTCTTTTACGACAGGTATCTTGTTCATCGTGCTGCTGTTTTAAAAGAACAAGTTGAAATGTTGGAAAGACTGTGGCAGCAAAGTATCGAACAGTAACCTATTCACAATTTACCCAATCAAATCAACAAAAATACCATGTCAGAACAACGCCAACAACTGTATTTTAATCTGATTGACGAATTACTCAGATGCCCTAATGGTCAAGAACCAGAAATTTTGGAATCAAAGCCAGAATTGATTGATTCTGGATTCGTAGAAACAATGTTACAAGTAGCAACTATGTTTGCCCATGAAGGCAATCAAGATGGTGCCAAATTCTTATTTTTTGTGGCGCGTGAACTAGCTAAAGAATTGGGTTTATACCCGGAAGTTCCCAGTACTGAAGTTGCAAATACTGAAGTTGCAAATAAGGAGTAAAAATGCTGTTGACTTCAACGGATGCAGGACAAATAGCTTTAGAACTGCTCATGGCTGATTGGAATATCTCAGAAGAAAACAGAGAGTGGTTCACAATATTTAACTCTCGTCTGATTGGCGAGAGTTGGTACACTGTGGAATTAGGTGTAGAAGGATTTCCCGATAGGTGGTTTATTCAAGTATATGACAATGGAGAGTGTGATCCAAACTATACATTTATATCACCAATTCGTGGTTCTGAAGGATTTACAGACTGTATGAATGTGCCGGATATCGTAGCAGAGGTTTTAGTTTGTGAACGCAATGCTCGATAATAATAATTAAAATTCAAAAGTTAGAATTCAACAATAAAGATGCTTTACGCACGGAGGTATACTAAATAAGGTACACCTCTTTTTTTATTGAACAGAATTCAGGAGTCAGGAGCCAGAATGGGCTAAACGCACAACTAATACTATTTCACTTTAATAATGATACAAATACGTGGGTAAGGGTTTAGCAGTGCTAAACCCCTACGAAAAATCTATATGTATCAAGAATTTTAGTGAAATAGTATAACAGAATAAATTCTGACCGAAAAAGCGAATAGCGAGTATTTTCGAGCGTCGCATCTTGATTCTGAATTCTGAATTCTGAATTCTGACTCCTGAATTATTATTCAATTAATATTTAACATTTTATTTAAGCCTAATAGGCTATTTTGTCATATTTAACTGACAAAATTATGTTATATTAAATAGCGTGATGGACGCTACAGAAATATCAGTTCCAATGATTGCTGAAGATATCTTAGCCAAAGAATTCACAAGAGTCGTCAACCATTACTATCCGCAAGTTGGGGAATTGCTGGATGGGTGTTATGTGAAAGTCATCACCTGTTTTTGGGGACGACCTGCCAGACGTTTGCAATATATAGGAATTTATTGCTCTGACGAAATGATTTCCTGTGTGCAAGCTCAAAAAGAAATACTCAGAGAAGTAGCAGACAATATGGGTTTAATCCAGGTTGTCTGCATGAATGCCAAGCGATTATTGCGCGATCCGATGTCGAAGGTAAAAGAGAATAACCCACGCCTATGGTTGGAGTTGCAGTGGGTTGCAACTTAGTAATTCATCGCATTAATTAAGAGGGGAAATGTGTTTGTAGAGAGGAATTTAGTCTTCAAATATTTAAGCACTTTAGTGCTTACTACAAACCAGAATAGCCAGCACCTACGGTGAGTACAAAGTATTAACGCAAGTAATGAAAACTGGAATTTTCTGCAATTACGATAATTTTCACCAAGATGCTCATCGTGCCATGTTTGAGCAAGTAGCGCTGGTAAAACAGGCTGAAAGCTTAGGTTTTGAGGAAGCGTGGGTGAGTGAGCATCATTTTAGTGAATCCAATCTCAGCCCGTCTATGTTGCTGTTAATGGCACATTTGGCGGGATTGACTTCAACTATCCAATTAGGGACGGCGGCAGTGTTACTGCCATTCCATAACCCGATTCGGGTAGCGGAAGATATTGCCACTTTGGATAACCTTTGCAATGGACGATTATTATTTGGAGTTGCTAAAGGTGGCCCCTTTCCCCAACAAAATAAGCATTTTGCGACACTCCCCAGTGAAGCCCGTCCCAAGATGCTAGAAGCGATCGCACTGATTCACAAGCTGTTATATGAAACTGATGTATCATTTAACGGTAAGTATTATCAGTGCGATCGCCTGACAATATACCCAAAACCATTGCAGAGTCAAATACCAGTGTATGTTGCCACTGGCGGCGATGATGGTATCGAGTTTGCCGCTAAACATTCCTTCAGCTTGATGGGTGGGCCACCATTTTCCCTACAGAGATTGAAAGATACTGTTGCCAAATATCGAGCCTTAAATTCTAGTGGTGCGGAAAAGTTGGTGCTGGCACGCTTCTTTTTTGTTGGCAAAACATTTGATGAGGCTGTGAGTGAAGCGTTACCTTTCGTTCGCCAATTTAGCCAGAAAATGAAAGCTAATACGGCTCAAGTATTGCAAAATAGTGCGAATCCCAACCAAAAACCATTTGATCGCACAAATATTTGTTTCGACGAAGATTATTTGATTGAGAACTCAATTATCGGTGATGTGGAGACTTGTCGAGACAAAATCAAGAAATTTCAGGACGAATTAGATTTAGGTACGCTAGCACTCAAACCCTCGTCTGCGGATCTGCAAAAAAACCTGGACAGTTTGACGCGCTACAACCAAGAGGTGCGAAATTATGTCTTCTAAACTATACTTGCTTCCTCCCGATGATTTACCTCCCACTGAGGTAACGAAACAGGATGGAATGCTGCAAATGGAGCTAGAACAGTCTACTGGCAGATGTTTTTATCTAGCCTGCGATCGCATTACGCGAGTCCTATTGTCTAATTGTCAATGGTATATCACAACAAATGCTAGCATCCTCACATTAATTGTTGACTGCCCTGACTTAGTATCTTACTGGCATATTGTCAGCAATATTGCCCAGTTAGGTAATAGGTTAGAGCGGTTTGCTAGCAATGGCAAAATCCGCGTTTATCCGCCATTTGGCAAGGGGATGCCGTTTGAAATTAGCGTAAATGAAATATCAGCTTACCGAGATTGGCTTTGAGGTAAATAGAAACTGGGAATCACACAAAATATAGCTGTCTTACACCCTGTACTTCTAAAGTGCAGGGTGTTGCAATTTTTATTGAACAGAATTCAGGAGTCAGGAGTCAGAATTCAGAATGAATTCTTCTTTAACAAATCTACTCTTAAAATAGCAGTTTTACGGAGTAGAATATACTCCTAGATGCTCACGAATTTCACTCACTGGTACATCCCAAAGTTGATCCCATTTTTGCCCGATAAACTTACCTGGAGTATGAGAACCCACCTTGTACCCACGAGATATTTCTGTCATTAAAGCTTTAAAATTAGTCGGTTGATAAAGGCTAATTATTACCATACTCAAACTCAAAAGCATGACGCTGATAGGTATTGGAGTCTGAGCTAAGAAAAAAGCTTGTAGACCAATTTCACCAATTACATCGGTGTCAAATCCAGCAACTACATGATATATGTCATGAGTGGATCTCCAAAGCATTTTGAGATAGGAAATGTCATCAACAACAGGAACTTTTTTGTAAAAGTAGGGATCGAATCCTCTAGCTTTCATTCCTCTGGCATAAACATTACCTAAAGTCCCTTCTGGGAGTTTGGCTAAATCATCTAAATTGAAAGGTGCTGGTAGCCAGCGTTCTGTAAATAATGCCTTGACTTCAGGGATTTTTTTTAGTTCATCAACAGCTAGCTGTGCCATTTCTGTTTGGTCGAGTGCGTCCTCGAAGTCAAATACTCTATCAGTATTACCATCTCCAATTTTTTGGGCGCTAGATGCTAGAAATTGAATGTAAGCAAGGAGTCCTTTATCGTTGTTGTAAGTAATTATATTGTCCATGGTGATTATCTACTTGGAGATATAATTTGGCTAATTTAAATCTGAGTCTTCAATTTTGGAATATATTTATCCCGTTTTTCATGAATCTTTAGAGGTATTTAGTGAAAGTTTTTGCTAGAAATATGTTTAAGTAAAAACACTATCTCAAAGAAGAGATGAATGATCAAAAAATGGAGCAGTACACTAAGCTAAAAATCAAGAGCTTCCTCTTAGCTGCCATTACATTACAGCACCTACGGCTGTTATGAGGTACAGTAGCAGCAACTAGCAAACCAGTTTCTTAAATGTTGAGGATTTATTAAGTCGAGTGCAACTGAGATTAGTTTATCAACCATTTCTGTTGTAGTTGGAGCAAAATTGCGTAAAAAAGATTTAAGTTGTGACCACCATAATTCAATTGGATTAAAATCGGGGGAGTATGAGGATAAACAAATAACTTTCGCACCTACAGCTTCAATCATTGGCACAATTGAATCTAGTTTATGTGCGGATAAATTATCCATCACCACTACTGCTCCTGACCATAAATGTGGTACTAAAAACTTCTCAATAAATAATTCAAATGCAATGCCATCCATTGAACCATTCATTGTCATTAATGCAACTACTTTTTTAAGACTAATTGCTCCAATTACTGTAACTTTTGAGCCTCTATAGAAGGGGTTAAGAGAGTAAGCTCTTGTTCCCATTTGTGAACGGGCATGAGTCCTCGCTAACCCAAGTAGGACACCAGTTTCATCCAAAAATACTAAATTTTCTGGCTCTATATTTTTGACCTTTTCCCAATAATCTAATCTTAAATGCAGGACTCTCTCAGTAAGAGCTTGGGTACTCCGCTTCGTTTTTTTTTACGATTTAATCCTAATTTCTGTAACGCCCGACACATTGCACTTTGACCTACCCAATTACCAGTCTTGTCTGCAAATAATTCACACAACTCTATCAATGTTGCATCTGGATATGATTCAACTAATTCTCTCAACTCTATGTCAGCATTTGTTAGATGACTAAATTGTGGCTTTCCTCGCGGCTTGGATTGTAAATTTCCTTCAAGTTTTTGTTGTTTTACAAGCTTTTGAACTAAACTTTTTGAGACGGAAAATATGTTAGCTACTTTTCTGATTGAGATATTTTTTTGAAGATGTGCTGCAACTATTTTTTCTCGAAGATCGACAGAGTATGACTTCATTTAGAGGTATTTATATTTTAATTTATTGTACCTCATAACAGACGCAAGTGCTGTATCTCTAGGTATGTGGGATCTCAGCTTTAACTTGGGTGCTTTTAAAGTTATTTTCTTTGAGAAAATCTTCTTGATTTGGGTAGCTTCATCAGCAACTCTCCTAGCGTGCCTTTTACTTCCACGCAACCGTTCACCAATTAGATGGCCAGGATTACTGCTGATGAGTATCCCTACATTGTGGTTTATCCTGCCTTTTGTGCCTTTCCATGACATTTCTACGACGGGTGCTTTGCGAAAAATACTTAGTCTCGGCTTAGGAATTGTTGTTTATCTGATTTGCCTACCCTATACTCTCTACATGGTTTTTGCGATTATTAATGAAGATATTGTTCAGCTTTCTCAAAATCTGATTATAAAATTGATTGCGGTAACTTTAATTATTGGCTGTATCGGATATTTCGTTGGTAGTCATAACTATCTTTTTTTATCATGTTTTGACTTTAAAGTGAGTGGCAATGATTTGCCAACAAATTGTCTACAGGAAGGACATAAACCATTAAGAAAATTTCGATGAAAATTAGAATGTAGATATTTCGTAATTGCAGGGGCAAAGCATTTTGGTAAAACCAAAGCTTTGCCCAAATGCTGGTGTTTGCTTACGCCAAAATCACCATTCCCGAAGGAGGTAAATCAATTCGCACAGTTGCACGACGGTCATTATGATGTTGTACAGCTACAGTTTGGTCGCGGGGTGGGTGGCGTAAATATGAATCGCTCCAATCGCTTTTGTATAAAAAGGTCATGGTTGAGTCTTGAGGATGCATGTAAGTATCTACTGTCACTTCTGCACCGCGATTTTCTAAGCCGTTGGTATTCAGCACCATCAACACTTCTGTGTCAAATAAAGTCTGTGACCAAGCAACTAATTCGCCTTGTCCGGGAATTGAGAACGGGGAATTACAAAAGGATGTTTCGCGTAGGTAGTGATGACCACGGCGCAATGCTTTACCAATTTTATCGTGACTGTTGCGGATACGCGCGATCGCAGCTATCCGCAAATAAGTAGGATGGTCGATATCGAAGAAATGACAGTTTGCTGTTTGAAATGCGCCAAAAGCACCGCCAAACATTGCTTCTTTGATGTATCTATCTTCGGCAAACCTGCCACCTTCTATGCTGTAATCGTGATAACCTTCATTGCCATCAAAAGCCTGTTCTGTTCCATAATAAACAGCAGGAATTCCTGGCATAGTTAATTGCACACCCACAGCATGAGCAACTTGCTCATAAAGATTAGGGACATTACTATTTGCAGCAAATCGCTGCTTGTTAGTACGGGATGACATTTCATCGTCATCTAAGATGGAGACATGATATATCCCAGTTTGGCGGTATTCGCCAGCGAGATTGTTTTCGCTATACAAATCGAAAAATTGCTTGGGATGTACTAAACCTTTTGCAAATGCAGCCAATTCATTAGGGGTCTGTGCGATGTCTAATACAGCACTGAGGTTGCGAGCAATAATGTCTATGTATGCACCAGCCATACTACCAGAGGTTATTTCCCCAGTTAGTAAAAAGTTGTCTTTACCGATAGATTCGGCGTACTCACGGATAGCTGTGCAGAATTTGCGGGAATCTTCTGGAGAAACGTGCTTGAGGCTATCTATCCGCAAGCCATCGCAGTCAGAAAGAGCAATCCAATATTGATAAACTCTGGCTAGAGCTGCAATTATCTCATCTCTGTTGAACCAGTTATCAGCACTCTGGTTGTATGTTACATCTAGGATTACATACATCCTGCGATCGTGGGCAGCATCAATCAAATCTCTTAAATCTTGACGAGTGCCAAAGTGGGGGTCAACATCTAAAAATTCTTGAATGCGATCGCTATCATAAGTTTCTAACTCAGAATGTTGTCGCCAAGGTGGATTAATCCACAGTGTAGTTACTCCCAATCGTTGCAAGTAATCCAACTTACTCTTAACTCCCCTAAGAGTACCACCTACGAACTTTGTCCCTGCTGCCATCCAGTTGGCTTTGTCTTGAACCTGGAATTTTGAAGGGTTGGCGCGGTCAAAAAGTTCCCTTTGATTTTCATTGTCGTCACTGAATCTATCTAATACCAATTGGTACAAAAACTGGTCGCGCCAACTGATAGGACTCGGATAAACTCTCCCTCGTGGTTTCAGGTCTGTTTCAGAGAGTTGCTGGGGTGTCAATTCTTCAACTTTGGCCATGAGGATTTACACACAGATAGGAAAATGGAAGTATGCATTTTAGATGTTATAAAAAGTACTTTAAATTTTCATTAACCTGAGGAGAGATTTTGTAACTTAGGGACTTCCAAATAAAAAATATACAACTATTTATTGTGGGGTGGGCATCTTGCCCACCCGTAGTCAAAGGCGGGCAAGATGCCCACCCCACAAGATTGGACAATTTCTTTCTTGGAAGTCCCTTAGTTTTGTGATGATAGGTTTTTGTTTAAACGCAGAGGTACGCAAAGGAAAGCGCAGAGAGACGCAGAGTTTTTAGTATAAGGTGGATTGTCTCTTTGTTGTTCTGCAAGGGTGTACTAGTACAGTACGGCGGAAATAAACCACCCATTCCCAATCAACAAAACCCTTACGCTGTCTTCATTTTTAATTTTTAATTTTTAATTTTTAATTCCGCCTTGCGGTACTAGTTGATATTCTGTTTAGTTAGGTGATTGAGAAATCATTTTATAGAGGTTATTTAACTGAGTTACAATTGCTGGAGGAACAGCCGTAAAATGAATATAAAAGCTTCCTCTACCTGCAAGTTTTTCTAAAACTTTGGCATAGATATCTTCACTCACTTGTGTTGAATTTTTAGACGTAAAAAGATTAATTTTAATGTTCGTTAATTTAGGTGGTATCACATTGGGAATATCTACCTGTAATTCGGCTCCTTTTGCTGATAATTTGACTAAACGCCCGGAAAAGACCGGATTCCCCATTTGCTTATCATGCAAAATAGTGTATAAAAGCGGAATTTCTTGAGGAACAGGAAAAAATAGTTCTTCTTCTTTGGGCAAATAAAGATTGTATCGTCCACCCACACCATATACTTCATAAATGGTAATTTCTTGGCTCACACCTTTCGGCTGAACTTGCTTTTGTCCAATAATTCTGACGCTTGAACCGACTTCTTTAAAAGTCTGCTCGGAAATGAGAATTTGACCACCACTAGTATATGACTCAATTCGATAGGTGAGATTTACTTGACTGCCGACAATTCCATACTTAGTCCGTTTTTCAGAACCAATATTACCGACTATAACTTCACCTGTATTAATTCCAATCCCCATTTCTAATGGTGGCCAGCCGAGGGTTTTCATTTTTTCATTAACGCCACCCATTGCTAACTGCATGGCACAGGCGCAGGTAACGGCTCTGAGGGCATCATCTTCTTTAGCGATCGGGGCACCAAATAAGACTAAAATACCATCTCCCATAAACTCATCAATTGTGCCTTGATAATGATTAATCACATCCGCCATGTATTCTAAATAGAGGTTGAGAATGTGAATTACCTCTTCTGGAGGAAAGCGTTCTGAGAGAGATGTGAAGCCTCGTAAGTCAGAGGTGAGGATAGTAATTTTGCGTCGTTCACCACCAAGTTTTAATCTTTCAGGGCTTTCTAACAAGTTAGCAACAACTGTATCACTCAAATATCGTCCGAAAACTTGGCGAATTAATTCGTTTCTTTTTTCTAATTCCGTGTTGGCTTCTGCTAAATCTGTGGTTCGTTCTCTGACTCGATGCTCTAAACTTCTCGCGTTTTCTCGGAGTTTCCCAACAACAAGTGTCAATCCTGAAAGTCCTAAGACTGACATCCCACCTAACATGGCGAAGGTTCCTTGGAGACTTTGGTTGGTTTTGGTTACTAAATTATCGAGAGATTGAGAAATCTCCCAAGCTCCAGCAACATCTCCTACTTCCCAGTTTTTCTTTGGACTATTGATGTCTGTGTTATGACAAGTTACGCAACTTGGTTTCATGAGACTAGCTTGTGCATAGCGCAAAGTGGTGTTTCCATTTTGCTTCTCAAGACGATAGAATTTTTGACGAGGGTTTTCTCTCAAGAAGTTGAGTGCATCGCGCTCAAATTCGTCTTTTGCTCCCCCTTTTGCCTTACGCCAAGGATATGGATAGTTACTGTATAGTCGTACAGACATTTCGGTATTTTTTTCACTAATTTGCTCACCAAGCTCGATCGCAAAAGTTGAGGGTAAGGGGATTGCACCCTTGGTATTGAGGTAAGCGTGGGTAACGGTAACTCCAGGCACGAGTTTAGCTCGATCTGCGGCGGCGGCGCTATAGAGGTCAAAAGCTTGAGTCAATGATTGGATATTTAAGGCAGCATTTTGAACTGCTTGGGATTCAATCAAGCTCGATGAAAGCCCAGACATATTAGAAATTGCGATCGCGATCGCAGCACATAACATCAGCGTGAGTACAAGAGTAATTCTCTGTAATAGTAAGCGTAAAAGTGATTCCCAAATTCGACTAATTAATGACTGAACCATAAGCTTTATGTAAAGAATTTGTAAAATAGTGCATATTATTTTTGCTATTATCTGATAAATAAATTATGACATTCTACTTATAGAATTTAAAGTTAATTTAACTTTTGCCGATTGCAGCAATGGATATTGATCAAGCACTCGCATTTACAGACTCTCTCGTTTTCGCCAAGTCAAGAATTCATTTGAGCGATCTCCAACAAGCTATGTTGCGTGAGTCTTGGTCTTTGGAACGCCAAAGTTACGATCGCATTGCCGATATTTATGGCTATTCCCCAACTTACTTAAAACATGATGTTGGCCCCAAGCTATGGAAACTCCTTTCAGAGGTGTTAGCAGAAAAAGTTAATAAAACAAGTTTTAGAACAGCAATCGAGCGGCGATTTAAAATAGAGAATGCGACGGCACAATCAATTCCAGACAAAGAGAATATATTTGATAATCTTGAAGGAAAAACGCGACCAAAATTCACTGAGAATCTGCTGATTACGGAAGTGAAAGCTTCGCATCAAGATTGGGGAGATGCGATCGATGTTGATTTTTTCTACGGAAGACAAGCAGAACTAGCTCAATTACAGCAGTGGATTTTGGTTGACCAGTGTCGGCTTGTGGCTTTGTTAGGAATGGGTGGGATGGGAAAGACTTCCTTATCTATCAAGCTGGCGCAACAATTACAGAGCGATTTTAAATGGGTGATTTGGCGAAGTCTGCGAAATGCGCCACCTGTACAAGAGATATTAACCGAGTTATTGAAATTATTATCCAATCAACAAGAAATTGATTATCCAGAAACCGTTGAAGGTAAAATTTCGCGGCTGTTGCATTATTTGCGATCGCAGCGTTGTTTATTAATTTTCGATAATGTTGAAACCATCTTACAACACAACGATAAATCTAAATCATCTTATATCGAAGGTTATGAAGCTTATGGCGAAATATTTAGACAAATGGGAGAAATTCGCCATCAAAGCTGTTTACTATTAACAAGTCGAGATCAGCCCCCAGAAGTTCGCCTCCTAGAAGGAGCAAGCTTACCCGTTAGGGCTTTTCATTTGGGTGGATTGCAGAAAACAGAAGCACAAGAACTTTTGCAGTTAAAGGGGAATTTCCAAGGTTCAACAAAAGAATGGAATCGGCTAATTGAAGGTTATGCAGGAAATCCTTTAGCATTAAAAATTATAGCGACTACGATTCAAAACTTGTTTGATGGTAGTATTTCTGATTTTCTTAACCAGGAAACGTTTGTTTTTGGGAATATTCGCAATCTAATTGATCAGCAATTTGAACGGCTTTCTGAATCTGAGAAAACAGTGATTTATTGGTTGGCTATCTATCGTGATTCTGCTTCATTTTCAGAACTGCGATCGGATATTTTTCCCCCGATATCGCCACAGAAATTAATTGACGTTCTAGAATCGTTAGAGCAGCGCTCTCTAATTGAGAAAAACAAGCTGACACTGATTGCAAAACATCCGGCACAGTTTTCACTCCAGCCGATGGTAATGGAATATGTCACCGAGAAATTAGTTACTCAAGTTTGTCAAGAAATTCTGGCAGGTTTAGAAGCAAATGCTGATCAAAAAAATCTGCTGTTCAAAACTCATGCGTTACTCAGAGCTACTGCAAAAGACTATGTGCGAGAAACGCAAGTTCGTTTCATCCTAAAGCCGATTCTGGAACGCTTATTACTTGATCGCTTATTAATAGAAGTAAGTGAAGAACTCGCAATTGAAAACCTACTTACTCAATGTTTAAACAAGTTACGAGGTACATCGTCACTTAAAACTGGATATGCAGTCGGTAATATTTTAAATTTACTTTGTCAATTACAATCAACTTTAACTAACTACAATTTTTCCAATTTAACGATTTGGCAAGCCTATTTACAAGATGTAAATTTGCATAATGTTAATTTTGAATATTCTGATTTGAGTCAGTGTGTTTTTGCTGAAACCTTTGGTATGGTATTTGCTGGTATTGCTTTTAGCCCAGGTGGAACATTATTAGCTACAGGAGATGCAGAAGGTGGGCTTCGTCTGTGGCAGGTTGCAACTGGGCAACTGGTTATCAATTTTGCCGGACATCTGGGTTGGGTTTGGTCGGTTGCCTTTAGTCCAAATGGGCAATTATTGGCAAGTTGCAGTAGTGACAAAACGATTCGGCTGTGGGATGTCAACACTGGTAAATGTCTGAGAACTTTAGAGGGACACACAAGTTCGATTTGGTCAGTTGCCTTTAGTGCCGATGGTCAAATCCTCGCTAGTGGAGGCGATGAACCAACAATAAGATTATGGAATGTCAATACTGGGGACTGTTATAAAATTTTGTCGGGTCACACCGATCGAATTCTCTCAGTATCATGGAGTCCAGATGGTCAAACTCTAGCAAGTGGCAGTGCTGATTTCACAATTCGACTTTGGAAAATTAGTGGAGAATGCGATCGCATTTTAGAGGGACATAGCGATCGCATCTGGTCACTTTCCTTTAGTCCAGATGGTCAAACCTTAGCCAGTGGTAGCGCCGATTTCACGATTCGCCTCTGGGAAGTTAGTACTGGCAAGTGCTTCAATATATTACAAGAACATAGCGATCGCGTCCGCTCAGTAGTCTTTAGCCCCAATGCCCAAATGCTGGTCAGCGCCAGTGACGATAAAACAGTCAGAATTTGGGAAACTAGTACAGGGCAATGCCTGAATATCTTACCAGGACACAGCAATTCAGTATTTTCAGTTGCTTTTAATGCAGATGGTCAAACCATTGCCAGTGGTAGCACAGACCAAACCGTAAAGCTATGGGATGTCACTACAGGTAGATGCTTTAAAACTTTAAAAGGCTATAGTAATTCGGTATTTTCAGTTGCTTTTAATGCAGATGGTCAAATTGCTAGTGGCAGCACAGACCAAACCGTGAGACTATGGGATGTCAATACGGGAATTTGCCTAAAAAAATTCACCGGACATAGTGGCTGGGTAACTTCCGTCGCGTTTCACCCAGATGGACATTTGCTAGCCAGTAGCAGCGCCGATCGCACCGTTCGTATTTGGTCAGTTAGCACAGGGCAATGTCTGCAAACCTTGAGAGGTCATGTAAATTGGGTGCAATCAGTTGCCTTTAGTCCCGATAAACAAATCTTAGCAAGCGGCAGTGACGACCAAACCATTCGCCTATGGTCTATCAATACAGGAAAATGCCTCAACATCTTGCAAGGTCATTCCAGTTGGATTTGGTGTGTTACCTTTAGCCCCAATGGTGAAATAATCGCTAGCAGTAGTGAAGACCAAACCATTCGTCTGTGGTCTATTTCTACTGGTGAATGTCTCCAAATTTTAGAAGGACACACGAGTAGAGTCCAAGCGATCGCTTTTAGTCCAGATGGGCAAATTCTCAGTAGCGCTAGTGAAGATGAAACAGTGCGCCTGTGGTCGGTTGATACAGGTGAATGTCTCAATATTTTTGAGGGACACAGTAATAGTGTTTGGTCAGTTGCCTTTAGTCCAGAAGGTGATATTTTGGCAAGTAGCAGCTTAGATCAAACAGTGAGAATTTGGGATAGGCATACAGGAGTTTGCCTGAAAGTGCTGCCTGTCATGCCTCATGCCATGCGATCGGCGATCGCATTTGGCAAATCTACAGAACATTATGCGATCGCTAGCGGCAGCCAAAACGGAACTATTCAGATTTGGGATGCCCAAACAGGCGAATCTTTGAAAACACTCAATCCTGACACACCTTATCAAGGAACCAATATTACAGGCGTAACCGGAATAACGACAGCCCAAAAAGATGTCCTCAAAGCGTTAGGTGCTTTCGAGATTTAAGTCAGGACTTACGTACCCCCCTTAATCCCCCCGATGCATTGGGGGGAAATAGAAAATCTAGTTCCCTCCCCTTTGCAAGGGGAGGGTTAGGGTGGGGTAAAACCCTGGTTAATCAGCTATTTCAGACTTGTGTGTACACCGTAGCTCCTCTTAGGAGAGAGATTTAGAGAGAGGTTTTCCAGATACGGTGCTTGTCCTCTTCTTAAACCTTAATTTTTGAGACAAATTCGACTTAATTATCTCCTCAATTTTCCATAACTTATCTCCATCGACGCGATCGAACAACAAACCTAAAGTAAAGGAGTCCTGAAAAACGAAAGGGTAAAGCACCCAAAAAACAGGATATTTCCCGACTTAAAACATTATTTTCAACAATTAAGGAGAAATTCAAATGGGAACATACACAGGTGATAATTCTAACAACACTTTTATCGCTGACGAAGACGGACAACCTTGGTTACTGTCTGGAAAAGGAGGCGATGACTACCTAGCTGGAAAATCTCAGAACGACACAATTTATGGTGATGAAGGTAATGACAACCTACTTGGTGGAGGTGGTAACGACATCCTATATGGCGGAACTGGTAACGATAACCTATATGGTGGAACAGGCTTCGATAGCTTGTATGGCGGCGATGGCGATGACAGAATATCTGACACAGATGGTATTGTCAATGGTGGTGCTGGTACTGATACTTTAGTTGCAGATTACAGCCAGTTGAATAATGGGGCTGGTGTTGATGTCGGATACCTGGGTCAAAATGCTATCTTCAGTCGCTTGACTGGGAATTCTGTACTTAGCTACAGCAATATTGAGCGATTTGAAATTACAGGCACTCAATACGCCGATGTCCTGCGTGGTACTGCTGGCAATGACATCCTCAATGGTGGCGCTGGTGATGACCAGATTTTTGGTGGTGCTGGCTATGATACGCTCAATGGTGGTGATGGCAACGACAGAATCACTGACACAGATGGTATTGTCAATGGTGGTGCTGGCACTGATACTCTAGTTGCAGATTACAGCCAATTAACCGGGGCTGGTGTTGATGTCGGATTTAATGGACAAAATGCCATCTACAGCCGCTTAACTGGAAATCCTGTACTCAACTACAGCAATATTGAGCGATTTGAAATTACAGGCACACAATACGCCGATGTCCTGCGTGGTACTGCTGGCAATGATATTCTCAATGGTGGTGCTGGTGATGACCTAATCTTTGGTGGTGCTGGCTATGATACGCTCAACGGTGGCGATGGCAACGACAGAATCACTGATACAGATGGTATTGTTGATGGTGGTGCTGGTACTGATACTCTAGTTGCAGATTACAGCCAGTTGAATAATGGGGCTGGTATTGAAGTGGCATACCAGGGTAAAAATTCTATCTTCAGCCGCTTTACTGGGAACCCTGTACTCAACTACAGCAATGTTGAGCGATTTGAAATTACAGGTACACAATATACCGATGTCCTACGTGGTACTGCTGGCAATGACATCCTTAATGGCGGTGCTGGCAATGACGTGCTGATTGGTAGTGCTGGCAATGATACGCTCAACGGTGGCGATGGCACTGATACTCTAGTTGCAGATTACAGCCAATTAACCGGGGCTGGTGTTGATGTCGGATTTAATGGACAGAATGCCATCTTCAGCCGCTTGACTGGGAATTCTGTACTCAATTACAGCAATATTGAGCGATTTGAAATTACAGGCACACAATACGCCGATGTCCTACGTGGTACTGCTGGCAATGACATCCTCAATGGTGGTGCTGGTGATGACCTAATCTTTGGTGGTGCTGGCTATGATACGCTCAACGGTGGCGATGGCAACGACAGAATCACTGACACAGATGGTACTGTCAATGGTGGTGCTGGTACTGATACTTTAGTTGCAGATTACAGCCAGTTGAATAATGGGGCTGGTGTTGATGTCGGATTTAATGGACAAAATGCCATCTTCAGCCGCTTGACTGGGAATTCTGTACTCAACTACAGCAATATTGAGCGATTTGAAATTACAGGCACTCAATACGCCGATGTCCTGCGTGGTACTGCTGGCAATGACATCCTTAATGGCGGCGCTGGTGATGACCAGATTTTTGGTGGTGCTGGCTATGATACGCTCAATGGTGGCGATGGCAACGACAGAATCACTGACACAGATGGTACTGTCAATGGTGGTGCTGGTACTGATACTTTAGTTGCAGACTACAGCCAGTTGAATAATGGGGCTGGTGTTGATGTCGGATTTAATGGACAAAATGCCATCTTCAGCCGCTTGACTGGAAATTCTATACTCAACTACAGCAATATTGAGCGATTTGAACTGACCGGTTCACAATATGCCGATGTCCTACGTGGTACTGCTGCCAATGACATCCTCAATGGTGGCGCTGGTGATGACCAGATTTTTGGTGGTGCTGGCTATGATACGCTCAATGGTGGCGATGGCAACGACAGAATCACTGACACAGATGGTATTGTCAATGGTGGTGCTGGTACTGATACTTTAGTTGCAGATTACAGCCAGTTGAATAATGGGGCTGGTGTTGATGTCGGATTTAATGGACAAAATGCCATCTTCAGCCGCTTGACTGGAAATTCTATACTCAACTACAGCAATATTGAGCGATTTGAAATTACAGGCACTCAATACGCCGATGTCCTACGTGGTACTGCTGGCAATGACATCCTCAATGGTGGCGCTGGTGATGACCAGATTTTTGGTGGTGCTGGCTATGATACGCTCAATGGTGGTGATGGCAACGACAGAATCACTGACACAGATGGTACTGTCAATGGTGGTGCTGGTACTGATACTTTAGTTGCAGACTACAGCCAGTTGAATAATGGGGCTGGTGTTGATGTCGGATTTAATGGACAAAATGCCATCTTCAGCCGCTTGACTGGAAATTCTGTACTCAACTACAGTAATATTGAGCGATTTGAACTGACCGGTTCACAATATGCCGATGTCCTGCGTGGTGCTGCTGGCAATGATATCCTCACTGGTGGCGCTGGTAATGACCAGCTGATTGCTGGTGCTGGCAACGATCTTCTGGTTGGTGGAATTGGCAATGATATTCTGACTGGTGGTGCTGGTGCGGATCAGTTTGTCTTCAATTCCAAACTTGAAGGACTTGACATTATCAAGGACTTCAGTCGGGTGGAAGGTGACAAGATTCAGATTTCTAAAATTGGATTTGGTGTTACTGATGTTAGTGCTTTCAGCTACAATGACGCTACTGGTGCGTTGTTATTCCAAGGAACTCAATTTGCAACTCTTGAGAATAAGCCTACTAATTTCGCGGTTAGTTTGGACATCCAACTGATCTAGAATTTTCGAGAAATTAGTCTGATAAGTTCATAATTTGAAGCCAACAAACTTACACCCGGAAATTATTTTTGAGTTTCGGGTGTAATTTTTTCATGATTGTAGGGTATGGTGCGATCGCTTTCAATACGGTTCGGTTAAGACGCGATAAATCGCCGTCTCTACAATAATCAGTCTTTCGTCTTGACGGCGATTTATCGCGTTTCTTGTCTTAATTTTTAGTTACCCATTTATACCAATTATCTAAACCTACACCAGTAGTTGCAGAAACCTGAAAAATCTGAATTTTGGGATTCACCTGTTTAGCATATTCTATACACTTTTGCACATCAAAATCTACATAAGGTAGCAAATCAATTTTCGTGAGAATCATTACATCACTAGCGCGGAAGATATGCGGGTATTTTAGCGGCT
Source organism: Nostoc edaphicum CCNP1411 (assembly GCF_014023275.1). Taxonomy (NCBI): domain Bacteria; kingdom Bacillati; phylum Cyanobacteriota; class Cyanophyceae; order Nostocales; family Nostocaceae; genus Nostoc; species Nostoc edaphicum. Next base: position 497,328 of record NZ_CP054698.1, on the reverse strand, counting down.
TATCTTCTCCTTCTGTGACGGAGAGAATCACGACTTTTGCATTTTCTCCCAAATCAAATAAGGCTGGACAAACCAAATTTCCCACATTTTCAATCATCACAACTGAATTCAGTGGCGGATTTAGTTGTTGTAAACCCCTGTCTATCATTGAGGCATCTAAATGACAGCCTGTTCCGGTGTTTATTTGGATGACTTTAGAACCTGTTTCTTTAATTTTTTTGGCATCATTAGCAGTTTCTTGGTCGCCTTCAATGACGCTAATAGATAATTGATGTTTTAAATCATTAATGGTTCGCGTCAAAAGAGTTGTTTTACCTGAACCCGGAGAACTCATTAAATTTAAGGCGAGAATATTTCGACCTTTAAACCATCCGCGATTTTGAGCAGCTAGTAGGTTATTCTTTGCCAATATATCCTGTTCTAAGGATATCGTTGTATTGTGTATTTTGGCGTGAATTTGAGGCGCTTCTATGTGAGTATCATGACTGTGGGAATGAGTAATGACAGTACCATCTGGTAAAGTATGAGTATGGTGATGATGGTTATGTTCCGTTTCATCTGTTTCTAAATTGGTAATTTTGGTTTCGCCATCATCAGAACAGCCGCAGGTTACACACATAATTCCTCTATTTCTATTTCTTTAATTTTCAGTTCTTCACCAGTAATTAAATCTAATTGCACGCTTCCACAACTACAGATACCAAATGGTTTATCTAAATCAATTTCTGCACCACATTGGCGACATTTTGCTAATCCAGGAATTTCTAAAATTTCTAATATCGCCCCTTCTAAAACTGTACCTTGGGTGCAAATATCAAAACAAAATCGGATAGCGTCGGGCATAATGGCTGAAAGTTTGCCAATTTCTAATAAAACTCGCTGCACTTTTGCGCCTTTGGCGTTTTCAGTCACAATTGCCACAATATTTTGGGTAATTCCAAGTTCGTGCATACTATAAAATCTATTAAATATTAACAAATTCGTGGCAATTGATCGCCTACTAGCATATCAACAATCCTTTCAGTACCAAAAACTGTTTTTAACAATACAATACCTGGGGGTGAAGGAATAACTTCGCCAATGATACAAGCATCTTTGCCTGCTGGGTGTAATTTCATCGCTACTAAAATCTTGTCAGCATTCTCTTTTGGAGCCACTACAACTAGCTTACCTTCATTAGCTAAATACAATGGGTCTAAACCAAGAATTTCGCAAACTCCGTTGACTTCTTCTCGCACTGCAATAGATTCTTCATAGAGACGAATGCCCACATCGGAACTGAGGGCAAATTCATTTAATACTGTGGCTAAACCACCGCGTGTAGCATCTCGCATAGCATGAATTTGGGGACATACTTCGAGAATAGTTTCTACTAAACTATGCAACGGCTGACAGTCACTTTCAATATTAGTTTCTAAGGCTAATTCGCCACGGGAAATTAAAATTGCTGTCCCATGATTACCTATTTCACCATTAATTATTACGGCATCTCCAGGTTTAATATTATGGGCTGAAATGCTAATTCCTCGTGGGATGATACCAATACCAGCAGTATTAATAAAGAGTTTATCGGCAGCACCACGATGTACAACTTTTGTGTCACCAGTGACAATTTGAACACCCGCTTTTTCTGCGGCTGCTTTCATACTGTTTGCGACACGGCGTAAGGTTTCTACAGGTAATCCTTCTTCTAAAATTACGCTACAAGTTAGATATAAAGGTTTAGCACCGCTGACAGCTAAATCATTAACTGTACCGTTGACGGCTAATTCTCCTATATCACTACCGGGGAAAAATAACGGGTCTACAACATAAGAATCTGTTGTAAATGCGAGTCTGTCTCCTTGTTGGAGGAGAGGGGCTAAGTTGAAGCTGGCTTGGTCTTCTAGTTGGGAGAGAATTGGGTTATCAAAATTGCCGACAAAGATATCATCTATTAAATCACGCATGGCTTTACCACCACTGCCATGTGCGAGAGTTATATGAGTGTCTTGCACTTTACTTTGGCGGCGGCGGACTTTTTCTATTTTTTGGAATAGGGGATTTTGTATTGAGTTTGTGGGGGGGAAATTCATATTAAAATTTTTTTAAACGCAAAGGAACGCAAAGGGAAGCGCAGAGGTACGCTGAGTGTCATTCTGAGGAGAAGCCACAGGCGGGGAGGGGTTCTTGAGTTATTTTTGGTTTTTGGGCGATTGTTCTTTTGGCAATGGTGGAGAGTCGCCCGTATTTGTAATAGGCTGCACAAGCACCTTCGGAAGATACCATGCAAGTACCAATTGGTGTTTCTGGTGTGCAAGCTGTACCAAATACTTTGCACTCCCAAGGCTTTAAGACTCCTTTGAGAATTTCTCCACATTTACAAGCTTTATGGTCGGCTACTTTGAGGTTAGGAATGGTAAATTTAAGTTCGGCATCAAATTGAGCATATTCAGGTTTAATTTGTAATCCTGAATAAGGGATGTCACCTAAGCCGCGCCAATCAAAACTATCTCGGACGGCGAAAACTTTGTTTATGGCTTGCAGCGCTACTGTATTTCCAGTTTTTTCTACAATTCGGTTATATTGGTTTTCGACTTCGCAACGATTTTCTACTAGCTGTTGCAACAGCATCCAAATTGATTGGAGAATATCTAAAGGTTCAAATCCTGAGACGACAATTGGCTTATTATATTGTTGGGAAATAAATTGGTATGGGTCAGTGCCAATTACCATGCTGACATGGCCAGGCCCAACAAATCCATCAAGTTGTAAGTCGGGATTATCTAATAGTGCTTTGAGGGCGGGAATCACGAGGACGTGATTAGAAAACATACTAAAGTTAGGAATTTCTTCGGCTGCGGCTTGCAGAATCGTGAAGGCGGTGCTGGGGGCTGTGGTTTCAAAGCCTAATGCGAAAAAAACTACTTGTTTGTCGGGGTTATCTCTAGCAATTTGCAGGCTGTCTAGGGGAGAGTACACCATACGGATGTCTGCACCTTGTGCCCTGGCTTGCAGTAAACTCGTTTTGGAACCGGGAACTCGCATTGCGTCGCCAAAGGTGGCAAAAATGACGTTATGATTTTGGGAGATTGCGATCGCATCATCTAATCTCCCCTTTGGCATCACGCATACTGGACAACCAGGCCCATGAATTAGTTCAATGGTTTGGGGTAAAATTTCTTCGATACCATATTTAAATATAGAGTGGGTATGTCCGCCACATACTTCCATGATTTTGATGGGTTTTTCTAGCTGGCGGCATAATTTAGCGATTTCGCGGCGTATCGCTTCAGCTTTTTCCGGTTCGCGGAATTCGTCAACATATTTCATAGGAAGTTAAGAGTAGTGAATTTTATCTATCAGTTAATTTCGCTTTTGTGGTAGAAAGTTTTTTAACGAACTGCTTTCTCTGTGAGACACTACGTGAACGCGCAGCGTCTCGTAGATAAGAAAGAAAAAAAGTATGTTTTTTAAACTCTTTCTCTGCACCTTTACCCCTCTGTGTGACACAAAAAAGGTCTATTATTTACAGCAGATTACAGGTAAATGAGGTACAAAATTTCAGAATAAAGCCATATACCAATAGAGTTTCAACCCTATTCCCTATTCCCTACTTGTGCTGCTGCTAATTCTTGGAATAGTTGTAAAGTTTCCGCCGCTTCTTGTTCATTAATTCGATTCATAGCAAAGCCAACATGTACTAGTACCCAATCCCCAATACAAGCTTCGGGGGGATGTTGTTCATCTACGATACAAGCAATATTCACCTCGCGTTTAACACCACCAATGTCAACTATCGCTAATTTATGGTTAACATTGGTAATTTCTATAATTTGTCCGGGAATTCCTAAACACATTTTTTTATTTGTCGAGATAAACTAACCGCAGAAGAAATTATTTCTAAACAAAGGTTTGTCAACTGTCAACACTCATGTATTAATTGTGCGGCTGTAATAACTGCCTGTCCTAGAGATAACCCGCCATCATTAGCTGGAACTAAGCTATGAGTAAGTACTTTTATACCCAATGTTTGTAACCCTTTGGTAACTTGCTCTAACAATATACAATTTTGAAATACTCCTCCTGTTAGGGCTACATGATAAATCAGATTTTCTTGAGAAAGATGCTTAACCATTTCCACAATCGCATTTGCTAAACCTTTGTGAAATTTAGCAGCCATAACTGGTTGTGGAATCTGTTGCTGCAAGTCATCTAGCAAGGCTTGCCACATTGGACACGGGTCTATACAATAAATACTATCTGAAAAGCTAAAACTAAAAGGATATATTAGCGTTTCTTTATCATTATTTAAGCTACTAACATCTACTATAGCTTCCATTGCGATCGCAGCCTGTCCTTCATAGCTACATTCATCTCTATAAATACCGATAGCTGCCGCCACAGCATCGAACAATCGCCCCACTGAGGAAGCTGGAGGAGAGTTAATCCCTTTCTCTATCAGTTGATTGAGTAGTTTTAGTGGTTTGTTTTTCAAAAATTGAACTATTTCTAAATCAGAATATTTTTGTTCGCAATCATCCCAAAGATTAGCGGCTATTAATTGGGCGTAGGTATTACGCCAAGGCTGATAAATTGCTTGTTCACCACCAATCATTGTTACTGGTTTAAATGTTGCTAGTCGCTGAAATTTACGGTAATCTGCTAAAAGAAATTCTCCGCCCCAGAGTGTAACATCATCACCGTAACCTAAACCATCTAAAGCAATGCCTAATACTGGAGGTGAATCTAAAGGAATCCCATTTTCTGCCATACAAGCAGCGATATGGGCGTGATGATGTTGGATTTGATGAATTTTGATTTGATTTGTTTCTGCAAGTTCTTTACCAAATTTGCTTGAGAGATATTCAGGATGTTTATCAATAGCGATTACTTCTGGTTTATGCTCAAATAAATTTAAGTATAAATTTAAAGTCTCTTGATAAGCATTGAAAGCCGCAGCATTTTCTAAATCTCCCAGATGTTGAGATAGAATTGCTTCTCCTTCCCGCAATAAGCAAAAGGTATTTTTTAACTCACTACCCATTGCTAAAATTTGCGGTACATTGTTAAATCCTGGTGGTAAACTAATTGCTGCTGGCGCATATCCTCTGGCACGGCGAATTGTTTGAACTTTATCACCGACAACACGCACAACCGAATCATCTACCCGATTAATAATCTCTCGATTGTGAAAGAGAAAGTAATCAGCGATTTTTCCTAATTTTTCTCTTGCTTCGTCGTTATCAATACATTGTGGTTCATCGGCAAGATTGCCACTTGTTAAAACAATTGGGCGATTCATCCGCCGCAAAATTAAATGATGTAAGGGCGTATAAGGTAACACGAAGCCAAGGGTATTTTGTCCTGCTGCTACCGATGGCGCTACTACTTTTTTACCTGTCACTTTTAGTAAAACAATTGGTGCGGCAGAACTTGTCAATAATTCTTTTTCTTTGGCGTTGACAATACAATATTCTTCAATTATCTCAATATCCCGCGCCATTAAAGCAAAGGGTTTATGATAGCGCTTTTTACGCTGACGCAGTTTTTGTACAACAGTTTCCTGTGTTGCATCGCAAGCCAGATGAATACCACCTAACCCCTTAATTGCTACAATCTCTCCCTTTTGCAACAAGGTACAAACAGCATCGACATCATCCAACATGGAAAACATAGAAGCAGTAACCGATTTACCATCAGCGCGTTCTAACCAAGCTGTGGGGCCGCAAACATGACAAGCGACAGGTTGGGCGTGAAAACGGCGATTTTCGACATCGTGGTATTCCTTTCCACATTCTGAACACATAGCAAACGCAGACATACTGGTATTGCATCTGTCATAAGGAATGGCACGAATAATACTCAGGCGTGGGCCGCAATGAGTGCAGTTAGTAAATGGGTAGCGATAAAAGCGGCTAAAGGGGTCGAATATTTCTTGTTGACACTGTGGACAAGTAGCTGCATCAGGAACAACTTCTGTTTTAATTGCACTATTAACACTACTAGAAATCACAAAATTATTAAAGTTAAATTTACCTTCGTAAGGAGTTCGAGTTAGTTCGTTAATTTTTGCTAATGGTGGACATTCTGTTTGTAATCTAGCAACAAATTCTGTTAATGCTTCCTCACTACCAGATACCCGAATTAATACACCTTCACCATCATTACAAACATCTCCACGCAAACCGTAAGCTTTAGCCAGACGATATACAGTAGGGCGAAATCCTACTCCCTGAACAGTACCGCGAACTCTAATTTCTTCATTCGCCATATAATTCTGACTTTCAAAAATTACGTAGCTTGCTTCTCGCCGGAGGCGAGTATTACGAATTATTAATCTGCCACAGCAATATTCGATTATTTCCAGAATCAGCTATTACCGCCGTATTACCACAAATTTTTATCCCGTAACACCAATTTAAGCTATCTCGTTTCGGCAGCCCAAAATTCCGATTTTCACCTTTACTTTGAAAATTCATTTGTCCTGCCAACCCGTCTGCTACTAAACCTTGCAGTGATAAAATTGATTCTGGCTTTCTCCATCCTAACAAACGAGAATTAGCGGTATCTGCAACTACTAACCAATCTTCAGTTACTCCTACACCATAAGGCATACTCAAACTACTAGCACTGGGCAAATAAACTCCTTGATTCATTTCCACAAAATCAAAGCTTTTTTGTCCTAAAACCACTGCACAAGGGGCATTATTTTCTGTTGGTATTCCCTGCCAAATCATCACTCGGTGATTACCTGCATCGCTGATAACCAGATTCTCTCCCCAAAGGGTAATATCGTGACACCAACGCATACTCGCTGCGGTTGGAGAACCACCGCCATTTTCATTGCGAGATATCATATCCGGTTGTCCCAAAACTAAATCAGCAGGTTGACCATTTTCTGTTGGTAACTGATGCCAAATTAATACTCTTCGATTTCCTGTATCGGCAACAAATAGCTGTCCTTGATGATAAAAAACACCATAAGGCCAGTGCATTGTACTGGCAGATGCTTGTTGACTTCCCCGATTGGGTTCAGTATCGATAAAATTAGCTTGTCCTAACACCAAATCTGCTGGAACATTGTTATCCTCTGGTAAGTTTTTCCAAATCAAAACCCGATGATTCCAAGCATCTGCTACAGCTAATCCTTCGCCACAAGCACAAATCCCAGTTGGTACACTTAAGGTTGCGCTTCCCGGTGTACCTTTAGCATTTTGTCCTTCATGATAAAAGTCAGGTTGTCCAATTACCCAATCAGCCGGTTGACTATCTCTAGTTGGTAAATTTCGCCATCCCAGTAATCGATGATGTCCTGTATCTGATACCCACAAAGGGCCAGTTTCTGATAACAAACAAGCACCACGAGGCCCAAACATTTCTATAGAACTTGGTGCTACAGGTATAACTAATTGCTGCGGTTCAATAATGTTGCCTAAAATTACCTCTGCACCCTGAGATGATAGAGGTAAATATTGAGAAATTTCTGTTGTTTCTGACGGTAATTGTGATATGGGATTAATTATGATTGGGATATCCATGAACCGCAGATAGACACTGTTAATTATTTAAAAACATTAATGTTTATTAGCATGTAACAACAGTAACAAATTTGCATTATGTTTTTATCAACAAATAAAACGCGTTCCCTGGCATAGAACAAATTATGTTCAGAATTCAGAATGAAAAAGCAATATGTCTATTTGCTTGCGGAAAACACCGAAATGAGAAAGCAAACTGCGGTTTACTTGCTAAATATACCGAAATGAGAAAGCAATATGTCTGTTTGCTTGCTGAATCTACCGAAATGAGAAAGCATTTAAGCAAAATGAGAAATCAATATGTCTATTTGCTTGCTGAATCTACTGAAATGAGAAAGCATTTAAACAAAATGAGAAAGCAATATGTCTATTCAATACGGTTCGTTAAGGCAAGAGACGCGATAAATCGCCGTCTCTACAAAGGACTGATTCTTGTAAAGACAGCGATTTATCGCGTGTCATCAAAAAACTTTTTGCAGTTTCACAAAAACCTTATTCTCCTTAAACTTTACCGGATATGACTGAAGCGAAATATCTGGTGCAGTTAAGCATTCACCTGTCTCTAATCTGTACTGAAATCCGTGGGAAGGACAGGTTATAATACCGTTTTCAATCTTACCCTCTTCTAAAGAATATCCTAAATGAGCGCAAGCATTACGGTAACATCTTACTCTAGCACTTTGACGATGTAAAATGAGCGAAGTCCCAGCAATTTGTACTGCCAATATCCCAAATTCAGGAACTTGCTCAATAGTTGCTACTTTTACCCAACTAGAAGTTATCTGTAGAGAAAATGGACTAGTTAAACCAGAATTTGTGGTGTTAACAGTAGGATTGTTATTGACTGCAACCACTTTGGTAATTTCAGGACAATGGTTTTTGATTGCCTGTTCTACTCCTTGAGATAAGGTCAAAGTAGAAGCCGGACAACTGCTACAAGTTCCTATGAGCATAATTTCCACCGTATCTGGTGGCTTAATTGCCACTAGTTCAATATCCCCATTATGGCTTTTTAAACTTGGGCGAACTTCTTCAAGGGCTGTCTGAATGCGCTGTGCTAATAGTGGTTTTGGTGGTTTTACTAATTCATGATAAAGCAGTACTGCGTATACTACTTCATCAGTAACAGCATGACGTAAACTTGACATTGATTCTTGTTTGAGGCTTTTAATCAAACTAGTCAATGCTGCTTTATGCAAAGCTTCAATTGCTCTTTTTAGACCCACCGCTACACAGCGTTGGCTTTCATCCCACTCAGATATAATTGCCTCAAAGCGGCTAATTTCCTGAACTAATTCTTCAAGATTTGTCATTTGTCATTTGTCATAGGGCATAGGGCATAGGGCATAGGGCATTGGTTATTTATCAATGACAAATGATAAATCACTTCATTTTGAAATCTTTGAGAAGAAATGGCATAATCATGCCTGTCACTAAGCTAGACAATGTTATTGGTAGGCAAAAGGGAATGTCAGCTTGTGCAAATAACACTAGCAGTAATGAACCTACGACAGTAGCAATAGCAGTTCGCTGGATAAAATATATCGGGTCGCGTAGCAACTTTCCTTTGACAAACAACTTGGCTGAAAACCATCCAATTTCTAACATTTTTCCTCCTAATAATTTGTCAATAAATTTAGTATGGCAAGCCCTAACAGGATGGCAGGAATTACACCAGCCGGAGCAAATAATGCACCAAGCATTGCTGAAAAGCTATAGCCTATATCTTTCCCAGCTAATAGCATTCCACCAATAGCACCGCCAACCATAGACAAGACTGTTGCAATGACTATCCAGACTAATCCTGTTGCTATGTTCAAGTCACCATCTGCTAAACTTGTGAGAAAATCTCTTACAGTCGGGTTTGTGAAAACATCTCTCATGCTGTTTTGTTCTCCTTATTAGTAATTAGGGGAGTGGGGATGAGGGGGATGAGGGAGATCAGGGAGGTAAGGGAGACAAGGAGAATAACCAATGCCCTATTTACTATTTGCTATTTCTACTTCAATATCTTGTAGGGCTTGGGTTACTATCTCTGCTTGTTGAATTTGTTGGTTTTGCGTAAAAATATCTAACGCTTGTTGATAATACACACGTGCTTGCAACAGATTTTGAGGATTACCCGCTTCTGGTTTTTCTGAGTCGTCAGGTAAGTTGAATAAGGCGTTGGCTTTGTTTGAAATTGTGTTAGCGTACTCTAGGGGTGTATCTTTAGAGTTACGCACTTTTAGCGCTTCATCGTAAGCTGCGATCGCACGCAAGTTATTTTCCACAGGATGGGAACTCACTAAGTATTGCAAAGCGTTACCCAAGTTGTTTTGCAACATCGCATATTCTCTGGGATGATCGATCAGATTAATATGCTTTAGTGCCACCTCAAATGACTGCACTGCTAACCCCTGACGCAAGTACTCCCGTTCCGATGCTAAAGGCATAGAAAGATAAGCGATCGCAATATTGTTATATAAAATCGCGTATTCCTGGGGGTGATCCTCCCAACTAAACACCCGCAACGCCTCATGATAAGCCTGGATGCTGTCAGTTATCCGCGCCAAATTAAATGGCACTAGCGACTGCAACACCAGCCCAAAATTCATCTGCGTCTCTGCCACTTCCTCTGGTGAGGCTAATTGCTGTAAGATTGGCAACGCCTCTTCATAACCTGCTTTTGCTTGCAGCAGCAGTTGGTAATCAGCATCCGGTATTGCCTGTAACGTCCCTGCCATGCCCACTTTAGCCCTGGCTTTTAGCAGGGGATATTCCTCACCACACATCTCATAGGCCCGGTAATATAACCCAACTGCATTCCGCAAGTCTTGGGCAGCTTTGGGCTTTTTTTGAAAGCCTTGCGCTATCTCAATCAGCATCTGGATTTTTTCCTCTGCTGAGGCTGACTCCGATGCAACAGCTGCGATCGCAGCTTTCACCGCTGAATCTGTAATGCTGGGGGTCATAACTCTGCCGTACTCTAGCCAATTGGGAATTGAGTCCAACGCCCACGAATGATCGAGACACAGTTTTGCATCTGATCACGGGCCATACTGATTTACGCAGGCTTCGAGTCCTTTAGGCGGAATTCCCCTTTTTGATCTGAGACTAGGAACTTAGTGACTGGTGATTGGAGGTTAGCAACTGAAGATTAAGGAATAGTTTTCCCCAGTACCCAATCCCCAATACCTAGTCCCCAGTCTCTAAAATATAAAACACCCTATTTCTAAAATTCTAGGGGGTAATTGCTAATATTAATGTCAGCTTTAAACACCTAATATTTTAAAAATATTTTTTGTATCATCGCTGGATACAATCAAAAAAAAATTTATTGAATTGTTGACATATATAGGAATCCGCTTTGATTTCTAAACTAATTTGCGTAGGCAGGCAATAGGGAATAGGCAACAGGCAACAGTCAAGAAGGCTTCTTAGTTGTACTGAGTTTTTTCAGAAATCAAATATGAGTCCTATATATAGGAATACGGTTTGAGTAATTTTTCTTAACTGAACCGTATTCCTATATTATATGCAGGATTTTACCAGCCAATTTTTGTATAATCCCAAGACTCACCACGGGATCATCGCAGTGTAAAATATGTTCATCAACTGTAAAACAAGCTCCCTTGAAAACAGACAGTATCTTTTATCGCATCTTTCAAAGTATCCCCAGCACGTTCTTTGAACTGATTAACCAACCGCCGCAACTAGCTAGTACAGCACGGCGGAAATAAACCACCCATTCCCAATCAATAAAACCCTTACGCTGTCTTCATTTTTAATTTTTAATTTTTAATTTTTAATTTTTAATTCCGCCTTGCGGTACTAGTGCTTACCAATTTTCTTCAGTAGAAGTCAAGCAACTGTCCTTTAGAATCGATGGCGTCTTTCTCCCCAATGCAGCAGAACTACCCATCTATTTTGCAGAAGTGCAATTTCAACCAGACAAAAAGTTTTACTCACGCTTATTCACCGAAATCTTTAATTATCTTGACAAAACCGAATTAACTAACAATTGGCGTGGTGTTGTCATCTTCCCCAACCGCAGCGTTGATACTGGAGATACTGAAAGATATACAGAATTACTCAACTCACAACGAGTCACTCGCGTCTATCTTGACGAATTAAGCTCAATTGAGACATCATCAATCGGCATTGAGACAGTTAAACTAATTATCGAACCCGAATTAACTGCGACAACAAGAGCTATTGAAATAGTTAACACTGCCCAACAGCAAATTCTAGATGTCGCTACTATTAGGGAAATTATACAATTGATAGAGACGATATTAATCTACAAGTTACCGAGATTAAGCCAGGAGGAAATAAGAAAAATGTTTGGATCAAATGAGTTAAGGCAAACTAGATTTTACCAAGATGTTTTTGCAGAAGGGAAACAAGAAGGGAAACAGGAAGGTAAGTTAGAAGTAATACCCCAGTTATTAGGGTTAGGTTTAAGTATTGAGCAGATAGCTCAAGCGTTAGGTTTAGACGAACAAGTTGTTAGACAGGCTGCACAACCAAAATCTTAAAACAGTTGCTATATAGCTGAGGGGGTGCAAAATCTTGCTCCCCATCCCGATATTTTGCTGAATTTGACTCAGTTATTGCATTAAAAATTTACAGCTTAAAATATTCATCATCTCATCTATATTAGCGATTGTTAATATTGGACTCCAGTCTTTAACATTTGCATAGCCAATCACATGTAAGTAGTGAATTGCACTGCTAACGGCAGACTATTAGTTGGTAAGCACACGGTTGGGCAATTTCAGCCGCCCTATCCAGTACCATTGTGGCTCCAGTCCAATTCAAGTTAAAATTGCTATGTAACCTCTTGACCATCCTGTTGTAGCTGTTGAGCGATATTTTAAAAGTAGTTACGAAAAACAACTAGAGTAAATGTAAGGTATATTCTAAAAATTAATAAAATGACAGCGATAATTATATGGTCTGCTGCCTAAATCCTAATTGCGAGAATCCCCAAAATCCTGACGGGGCAAATTTCTGCCTCAGTTGCGGCACACCATTGGTATCGCTACTGAGAAATCGTTACCGGATCATCTCACCATTAGGGAGAGGAGGGTTTGCACGCACATATATCGCAGAAGATATTGACAAGCTCAACGAACGATGTGTTGTCAAACAGCTAGTTCTAAGTCAATTTTATGGTATTCAGGGTAGTCAAGCACATCAAAAAGCGACTGAGTTGTTTGAACAAGAGGCTAAACGTCTTAAAGAGCTAGCGGAACATGTCCAAATTCCCAATTTGTATGCATATTTTAAGGAAGATGAATATCTTTATTTAGTGCAGCAGTTTATCGAAGGACAAAATCTTTTGCAAGAGTTAAAACAGCAGGGGGTTTTTGATGAAGCCAAGATTCGAGATTTTTTAAATGATTTATTATCTGTGCTAGTAGACATACATCAACAGCAGGTAATTCACCGAGATATTAAACCAGAAAATATTATTCGCCGTCAAAATGATGGGAAGTTAGTACTAATTGATTTTGGGGTAGCAAAGCAAAAAACGGAACCGACAAACACTGCCATTGGAACAATTATTGGTTCATTAGGTTATGCACCGATTGAGCAAATGCAAGTGGGTAAAGTTTTTCCATCTAGTGATATATACAGTTTAGGAATAACTTGCTTTCATCTGCTAACTAATATTTCTCCTTCAACTTTGTGGATGAAACAAGGCTATGGTTGGACTTCTAGTTGGCGACAGCATTTAACGCAACCCATAAGTCAGGAATTAGAGAAGATTCTTGATAAGTTTCTACGAGAAAATCATGAACAACGTTATCAATCTGCACAGGCTGTCTTACAAGACTTGAATAATCTTCCACCGCTAAGTTATACATTAGCTCCCACAGTTATTCCACCTACTCTGCCATCAGGCTCACAACCACAAAATCAACACAAATTAACTCGATATCTACCCCAGTTTTCTAATAGTAAATTATTGTCTGGAGCAATAATTGCTGGATCAGGTAGTTCGTTCTTAGCGATCGCACTGATAAGTTTTCTCGGAACTACTTGGATTAGCTCTGGATTGTGGTTGATAATTTTAGCAGGGTTAGTCTTGATTCAATCTCGCCCGCTTCTGGAAAAAACTTATTTAATTATTATTGCTATAATAGCAAATCTACTCATTGTATTTACTTTCAGAAATCTATTAACCAATAATCTTCTGAAATCTGGTCTAAATGGTCTGCTGCTCGTAGGGTTACTCGTTATTCTTGCAGGTTTATTGACACTGATTATCGTGGGTGTGTCTGAAATAATAAATAAACTTCTTTCTAAATATTTTTAAATTATAAGTATGGCTAAATTTTCATAAATCTCTTGATTTCAGATAAATTTTGTAGAATTTGGGGAATTATTCATGACAAATAAAAAAGATAACTTGAGGCTGCTTATATCTCTAGGTCTGGCTGGAGTAATGGTAGCAGCTATTTTGTGGTTAATTAGCAAAGTTTCTTCGACCATTATAACACCATCAAACCCCATATCAGCTTCATCGTCGTTGACAAATAAGCCTTCATTAATGAATTTGGGTACAAGGATTTTGGTGAAAGTGCAAACGTATCCTGAGAAAACAGATGGAGTTAAAGCTTTTGCTGAAAAAGATTTTACAACTGCTGTTAAAAAGTTCACTGCTTCTCTAAAAAATAATCCCAATGATCCGGAAACTTTAATTTATTTAAACAATGCCAAAATTGCACAAGATAATTCGATCCCTCTGAAAGTTGCTGTCATAGCTCCAATTAACTTTGATCCGAGTTTATCAGAAGAAATTTTGCGTGGTGTAGCTCAAGCTCAAAATGAAGTTAATAACCAAGGAGGGATTAATGGTAAAAAGCTGCAAATTGTAATTGCAAGTGCTGAGAATAGAGAAGATTCTACACGGATAGATAATGAATTAGTTCAAGACAAGAGTATTGTGGCAGCAGTAGGTGTTAGACGTAACGCCGCAATTTATAGTGAGAATCGCTTGGTGTTAGTTTTACCTGTCGAGCGACCAAATCAAGTCGAAAATCAAGAAAATTTAGAAAGCAATTCAATAAATAATCAACCTAATAGTTCCACAACTAACTACTTGTTCCATGTAAATCCGCTTTATGATAATTTAGTAGATACTCATTCTCGCTACATTGCTCGACAAGCAAGAAATATTGCTATTTGTGGTGATTCTCGTAGTTCAAGAAGTAATTCAACCTCCTCATCAAGTCAGATACTTGTAGAACAGTACACTCAAGCGATCAAAAAATATGGCGGCAACGTTATTAGTACACCTTGCAATTTGGCAGATAAGAATTTTGACCCTAGAGCTTTTGTAGATCAAGCCATAGAAACAGAAAATGCAAGTGGCTTTTTACTAATGCCCTCAATCAGAAATATATATTTTGCCACCAAAGTAGCACAAGAAGTTAAAGGCAGAAAACCACTGTTTGCTTCTGAAAATATGTATAGTGCAACAACTTTACAAAATGGCAAGGATTTAGAAGGAATGGTATTACCTGTGTATTGGCATCGTGATGCTAATAAAGATAACCCCTTTGCGGAAAATGCCTTTCAGCTTTGGAATGCACAGGTAAATCAGAGAACAGCGGGAGCTTATGATGCACTCCAAGCAATTATTGCCGGCTTGAAACAAGACAACACCCGTGAAGGATTACAAAAGGTACTGTCTAATCCCAATTTTTCAACTTCTGGAGCAACGGGAATGATTCAGTTTTCTCTCTCTGGTGAGCGTCAAGGAGAAGCAATGCTAGTCAAAATTGAGCGTTGTGAGTCTTGCTCTACTGGAACTGGTTACGATTTTGCCCTCTTGAATAAGAAGTAGTTTTTTTGACGTTAATTTTCATTCTAAAGATATAGATTGCTGCCAAATAGGTAATCTGTTCAATTTGGATGTCATACTAAATCGATTTATCTGAATTGCAACCATGAATTGAAGCGATCGCTTCAATTTTTATTTCTATTCTGTAACCCTAAATTTGTCTTTTTCTACCCAGAGTTGTGAACGCGATCACTCAAAAGAAAGATGGAATATCCCTAACCTCTATGTCAAGGTTATATCAGTAAGAACTACGAATACTTTGCCGAGGAGAACACGGATGGTAGCTACATTAGATGATACGAAACGCAATGCTATTGCTCTAAAATTAGCAAGTCTTAAAGCACTCCAACAATTGGTGATCGAAAATGAGCGATTGCTTTTGACACAAGGGCTTGATGCCGAAATTGCCGATCGCATCCGTAATTTCCTAAACGATGACGAAAAAAATCTTGGTGTTCTAGAAACTGTAATAGGTCAGTATGGCATTCAGGCTGAACCCAAAAAAGTTGTTACAGAATTCATTGCAAAAGCTCGCGAATTGTTCAAAGGTTCTGAGTTGAGCCTGTATGAAAAAGTATCTCAGCATGAATTGCTGAAACATCAACTAGTAATGAGTGGCTTAATAGTTCACAAAGCTGCTCAAAAAGTTGGTGCTGACGTTTTGCTAGCGATCGCACCTTTGAATACCATTAACTTTGAGAATCGCGCTCACCAAGAGCAACTCAAAGGCATTCTGGAAATTCTGGGTGTCCGCGAACTCACCGGACAAGATGCAGATCAAGGAATTTGGGCACGTGTTCAAGACGCCTTGGCCGCAGTCAGTGGTGTGGTAGGTAGTGCTGTTACCCAAGCCAGTGACAAAAAAGATCTAAATATCCAGGATGCTATCCGCCTCGATCACAACAAGGTAAATACTTTATTCACCGAACTACTACAAAGCAACGATCCACAAAAGATCCAAGAGTACTTCGGTCAAATTTACAAGGATCTAAGTGCCCACGCTGAAGCTGAAGAAGAGACAGTCTATCCAAGAGTACGTCCTTTCTACGGTCAAGATAACACCCAAGAATTGTTTGATGAACAAGCTCATGCCAAGCAGGCTTTAGAAGAAATCAAGGCTCTCAGCCCATCTTCACCGCAATTCAAAGAAAAAGTCAAACAGCTGATGGATGCTCTTGGCGATCATATTCGTCAAGAAGAAACCACAATGTTTGCTGCTATTCGCAACAACTTAAGCACTGAGCAAAGTGAACAACTTGCTACTGAATTCAAGGCTGCTAAGACTCGAATTCAACAAAAACTGGGTGTTGTTACCGAATCAAATGTGTAGGATGCTTTCAGGCTTTCTATAACCGCTAACAAATGTTAGCTAAATAAAACTCCCAGCGTTGATCTGCTGGGAGTTTTTGTTTACAAATTTTGCTGATAGTATTTATAAGCGGCGTATGCCATAGTTACAACCCCAGTGATAATAGCAGATTCATCAACTTCAAATTGGGGATGGTGTAATGGGTAGTTGATGATTCTTTCTTGGTAGCCTACACCCAAGCGAAACATAGAACCGGGGGCATGTTCCAAATACATAGAAAAATCTTCAGCACCAAGGGAAGGTTCGGGTAAGACTTGAACGCGATCGCTACTCCAAGCTTCTTCTGCGGCTGATTGTAACAATTGCGTCAGGGTATAATCATTTTGAACGCTGGGTACGCCCTGGCGATAATTGACTTGATAGTTTGCTCCGTAGGTATGGCAAACATTAGATACAATATTTTCAATCCAGTTCGGGAGATGGGCACGAGTTTCAGGATGGAGCGATCGCACGGTTCCCAATAACTGCACTTTATCCGCAATTATATTCGGCGCTCTGCCACCATTAATCTTCCCGATACTCAATACTACAGGACGCAAAGGATTCTGCGTCCGACTGATGGCTTGTTGAAGCGCAGCAATTACTTGGCAAGCAATCCAAATCGCATCAATCGCCTCATGGGGACGCGCCCCATGTCCAGATTCTCCCATAATCAGAATTTCTAAATCATCAGCGGCGGCTGTCAATGCCCCATAACGCACGCCAATAGATCCTGCGGGTATAGAAGGGAAAACATGAACCCCTAATACAGCCGAGACATTTTCCATCGCTCCATCTTTCACCATCCAGCTTGCCCCTTGGGCAATTTCCTCCGCTGGCTGAAATAAAAACCGCACTTTCCCACCCAACTCCTCTGCTAGCTGAGACAGCACCATTGCCGTTCCTAACCCCACTGTGGCGTGGACATCGTGACCGCACGCGTGCATAATCCCATCTGCGCGAGAGGCATATTCCAAATTAGTGCCTTCTTGAATTGGTAAGGCATCCATATCGGTGCGAATTGCTAACAAACGGTCATTTTGCTTAGTGCCTTGGAGTTCTCCAATAACGCCCGTTTTGCCAACTCCTTCTTCTACGTGCAGACCGCTGGAAGACAAAACACCAGCTACGAAGGCTGCTGTTTGGTACTCCTGACCGCTGAGTTCTGGGTGAGAGTGAATGTGGCGGCGAATTTCAATTAACCGGGGCGCTAGTTTTGCTGCTAAGTCTTTAATAGAGGTAAGCATTGATTCAATTAATCTATAGGCTTTTTTCCCATGATAAAGAACTGTTAACAAACAAAATGCTTTTGCTATAAAAGGATAGTGATTAAAGAAGGCAGGAGACAGGGGAAAATTAATAAGACCTTTTGCAAAATTATTTTATTGTATGAGAGTGGGCTTTGACTTTAAGTTACTCTACTCAAATGCGAATTGAACCATACCACTCCCATCATATTGATGCCGTCATTCGTCTTTCGCTTCGGGCATGGACTCCAGTCTTTGATTCGATTCAGAAAGCGATGGATCTTGACGTGTACCAGGAACTGTATCCTGCCGATTGGCGTGTAAGCCAGCAAAATTCTGTTGAGGAAGCCTGTGCGGCAGAGGACACAAAGGTATGGGTTGCGATCGCCGTTGGCGGAGCCTCTAGTTCAATCGTGGGCTTTGTAGCCGTGAAACTCCACTCGGAGGGCAGCTTGGGAGAAATCTATATGATCGCCGTCGATCCAGACTATCAACGTCGAGGCATTGGCACCGCTCTGGTGGAATTCGCTCTTGATTGGATGAAAATTGCTGGAATGTCCGTTGCTATGGTCGAGACTGGAGGCGATCCTGGCCATGCCCCGGCACGTTTTACCTATGAAAAGCTGGGTTTTGGGCTGTTACCAATCGCCAGGTACTTCAAGAAGTTGTAGATGCGGAGAGTTTGAAATGCCCCATGCCCTTCAAGAGTGCTGGTGCTGAGTTGGGAATCTCACTTTTTTACTGAGGACGAGCTAAACGCCCCGCTACGGCTAACGGAAACGTTTTCCCCCATGCCCCAGTCCCCAATTTATTTTGAATAACAGGTTGTACCTGGAGTATTTTCGGGTTGAAACTCGTTACATTCTCTGAGATTTTGACGCTCTAACGACCAGCCATAAGGCTTATCAGATGTGACGACACCATTAGCTAGAGTTGTTAGTCGGAAGTTAGCCCCCCGAAAATTGGTAAAATCCAATTTCGCATCTTTTAAATTTGCTGCTTCTAAATTGGCGCTGATGAAACCGGCAAAAGATAAATTGGCATTTTCCAGGGATGCTGATTTCAAATTTGCTCCTGTTAAGGAAGCACCACTGAGATTTGCTGAATTTAGAACCGCACCTTCTAAATTTGCACCAGTGAGATCGGCATTCGTGAGATTAGCTTGAGATAATGTAGCGCCGCTCAAGTCAGCCCCTCGTAAATTTGCTCCAGTTAGATTTACTTGAGTTAGGTCAGCACCACTTAAATTACACCGAGGACAGGCACTTGTTGCCTTCAACTGATCCAAATCTAGTTGATTTAATGCAAGGCTCTGCTCTGCAAACCCGAAACAAGCTAATAGGACGCTGGTAGCAACAATCTTAAATTTCATATTTTTTATAGATATCCACAAAAATGACAAGTTACGCACATTGCGTACTGTCATAGTTACATATACAGCATCCCTAAAGAACAGTGGGGATGAAGCATTCATTAAGAAGCTGTAAAAATACTATAAATTCTAGTGGTAAGACTACTCAAATTGAAATATAGGCTATAGAATCGATTCGTAAGGAACTATACCGAACCAATTATAGACTACCATATATGTGATCCCCCTAGCTCGATGAAAAAGACGACTAGGGGGATCTTGTTTTTGGGCATTGGGCATGGGGCATTACTTATTTCTCCCTCGTCTCCCTTATCTCCCCCATGCTCCCCTGCCCCCTGCCCCCTGCCCCCTGCCCCCTGCCTCTTTCATCGCCATCCTAAAAAGCGCAATCCAGGGACAATTAGGTAGTAACTCACGCCTAACCAAAAGCTGATAAAGAAGCCCACAGAACCAAAAAAAATCAGAGGTAACTGTAACTCTGACCAGGCTGGTTGACTAGTAAATTGGAAAATTGAAGGTGCTAACCTCAAAATAATCAAAACTGCATAAGCGATCGCACTACCAAAGGCAGCGAACACAGCGTAAACTATATGGTGGCTGCGAAGTCCTAAGCTCAAGGTGAGTAGGCAAACTGCTACTAAAATCACTGCCACTAAGCCCTCGCCACTGTCTTTTGGGGTGATTAATTGCAAAATTAACCAGCCGAAGCCATAGCTAATTATGCCCATCAGCGACGCCACTAAAAACCGCCGCTGTTGACCAAAACACCCGGATACTGTTAGTCCCCAAGCAGTTCCCCAACCTGCTGCGACGAATACCAAAATATCTGCCCCGAAGACGGGTTGAGTATTTGGCACTAATTCGTTTAGCTGACTCCCAAGAAATTCCACAATCAAAGGCCCCAAGCTGGTACGATATGCCAAAATAAAACCAGCGATCGCACCAAAACAAGCGCCAACATAAGCCAAGATCATCGCCCAAATCGTTGCCAAACAAGCTTGTAGAATTTTGATGATTGTCTGAGCAATGAAAACAAAGGTTTTAGTTACAGCTTGGCTAAAGTTAGCCAAAATCTGTTCAATAGCTTGTGTTAGCTGTGTAAATCTCTGGGAAGCTTGTATTGAAGCTTGCTTAACGTTGTCTCGCAATCGAGCAAATAATCCTGGTGGCGGTAATGGTTGAGAAATCTTCGCCAAACGTTTTTGAATTATAGCTGCATTTGCTGGACGCGATCGCACATCCTCATGCACCATTTCATCCAACAAATCGGCTAGTTGCGGGTTGACATTTACCGCAGTTCGCCAGCGCAATTTTCCCGTTTGCTGATCTTCCAACTCTAGCGGGTATTTGCCTGTTAGTAGTTCAATTACTGTTCGACCAAGGGCATAAAAATCGGCTCCTGTCCCAACAATACCTCCACTCACTTGTTCTGGTGGACTGTAGCCAGAAGAAAATAATCGCGTGGAACTAGACTGAGAACGCAGCTTAGAGGCGCTAAATTGTTTTGCCCCGCCAAAATCAATTAGTACCAGGCGATCGCCCTCTATTTGCCCTTGAGGCGGGGTTATAGATGGCGAAGAAGTGCCCAGCATTAAATTAGAAGGTTTAATATCTCGGTGAAGAATCTGGCGTTTGTGTAATTCCTGTAAAATTTGTAGAGCTTGTGCAAACCAGTTTAAAACCAAATCCTCTGGACACCCTTGAGGAAACTTTTTTAATATCTCCTCTAAAGTGCGCCCATTGATTTTTTCCATTACCAAACAAGGCAGTTGGTGCGATTTGGGATTAAACAGGTTTACATGAAAATATCCATCGACATCGACTTTGGGGACACCAGGATGCTGCAAGCTAGATAAAACTGCCGCCTCTTGGGTAAATAATTCCAGTGCCTTTGGCGAATCTTCCACCAACACTTTTAACACTTTCTCAGTTTGAGTTTTTTCATCCCAAACCGTGTAGATTTGAGCAAATCCTCCCGATCCCAAAGGCTGAAGTGGAACATAGCGGTCTAGCAACTCTAGCGGTGCGCCACAGCTGTTACAAAATTTGTTTCCCCAAGGCTGAGGATAAGGACGTTGACAATCAGGATTTATGCAGTGAACCGCACTCTGAGTGATGTGGGACACAACCGCTACAATACAAAGGCTGACTTGATTTTAACGTTTCTTGAGGTTTCCTGATTTTAAAATCGGCAAAAGGAAAACCCTCATAGATTGTATGAGGGCAATTCATTTATATTTACAGCGGATTTCAAGGAAGGTGAAGTAAACAAGCTAAGTCTCAAAGCAAGGTAGAAAGCCTGTTTTACTCCTGAATTCTGACTCCTGAATTCTGAATTCTGCTGTATATCAGTTCTTAGTTACGAAAACTTCTCTTACTCTGTCTGTGCTTGGCAACTTCTTTGCGTTTGCGTTTTTCTAAGGGTGTTTCAAAATGACGATGCTTTCTCATATCTGGAAAAATTCCAGCCTTGGAAACTTCTCGCTTAAATCGTCGTAAGGCTGATTCAATATGTTCATTGTCACCGACAATTACTTGGGTCATTACATCTCCTACTAAGTTGACTTTATCAATGGCTAGGCAAGCATTCAGGGGTGGTGAGTGCTGAGTGATCCCATAGATAAATCTAGAGGATTGAAATAAGGACGAGGAATCGTTCTTGGACACTCAGCACTGCTTTGGTAAGATTACAAAAAAAAGACAGACTCCTTGTCTGACCTTAAGACTTTAGGCAAATTTTTTTGTTTCCAAGGTCTAGTAGCGGTTGCGTCCACCGCCGCCACCACCGTATCCTCCTCGGTTTCCACCAAAGGAACCTCTATCACCTCTGTCTTCCTTGGGTTTAGCCTTATTCACTTTCAGGTCACGACCCATCCATTCAGCACCGTCGAGAGCTTCAATAGCAGCTGTTTCTTCAGCTTCAGTTCCCATTTCCACAAAAGCAAAGCCTCGCGGACGACCTGTTTCACGGTCAGTAGGTACTTGAACTCGTTTTACAGTACCATATTCTGCAAAAATACCACTTAAATCTTCTTGTGTAACGTCATAAGAGAGGTTACCTACATAAATTGACATCGATTCTCTCCAAAATCATCACTGTGTAGAGATTTTAATTTCTCTGAGAAGTCTGTAAATACTAAAAGGAAAAAGCCTTTCAATACTAAAACCAAAGACATCACTGAATTAACTCTCCTAATCATAGGATGACATAGGAGACAACTCTCTGCATCCAGTAGATAGTTAACAGATAGTTAACCAGTGATGCGATCGCACCTAAGCGATCGCCCGCCCCCTCCTACTCTAAGTACTGCCCACCACAAAAAAGGGTTGGAAATAGAAGAAGATAAATTCTGTAGGGTGATATAAAAAATCAGACATACGGGGGCGCATCTTCAGAATATCCGCATTGAACGTTTGACTGCATTAACCATGAAGCATTACTCCAAAATTTTAATACGAAAGCTAAAGTCAGGCAACAAATTTGAAGGAGGCAGGGGGCAGGGGAGCAGGGAGCAGGGGGCAGGGGGCAGGGGGAAGTAGCCTCTGATCAGGTATGAACGAGATAAACGAGAGAATAAGGGAAATTGAGCTTTTTTATACTTGTGTGTACACTGTAACCTTTTGGGAAAAGGGGAGACAAAGCGTAACTTTGGCGGGATGGGGTTCTTTGGGTTTAATAAGTAACCCCAGTTGCTAGGTCAAGTTGCTTTTCATCACCTTTCCAAGCGGTTTCCAATTCAGTTTTGACAAGTTTAGCAGCCTGATCTTTGCCGAGTGCCTGCAAACTTGCCTGCAAGCCAAATAGAGAACGCCCGTTATGCGGATACTTTTTGAGATCGGCACGAAAGACTTTCTCAGCCTCTCTATAGTCACCCTTAGCCAAAAGCACAGCGCCCAAAGACTCTCGCGTGGGAAAGTACCAGTCTGGTGGTTCCACGTAATCGAGAGCATCTTCTGCTACTATCGCTTGTTTTAGTAATTGAATGGCAGATTCATAATCATGCTTTTTTCTGGCAATTTTGGCGTCTAAAACTTTTGAGGCAATGTCTAAAATGCGACTGGCAGGGCTAAATCCAATGGTTGCTTCGGCGGGAATTACCTGTTTGGCGGCTAGTAATGCACTGCTTTCATTTGCTGCATCTTCAAGTTTGCCTGTGGCTGCCGTTGCCATACCACGAGCAAAATGCCAAAGTGCTGTGCTAGTAGGTAGTTTCGCATCGGGAGCAGGAGTTTTTAAGATGGCATCCCAGTCATGAAAGCGTGTCTGAATCAGCATTTTGCTGCCCAGGAATCCCTCAAGCATTGGTATATGTGGGCCAATAGCAGTAACGTTGGTGACTAATTTCTCTGCGGATTTAAGAGCATCTTCATACTTTCCTGCCATGCTGCTGGCTACCATGAGAAAATGTACGTTGTGGTTATAGTACATCATGGGGTAAGTGCCCTGGACTTGATATTTTTTGATGTAAATATCATCTTGAGCGATCGCCTGCTGGTTAACCTGCATTGCCCCTTCATAATCTCCGACACGAAAATAAATATGGGAAGGCATGTGTACCAAGTGTCCCGCCGCTGGCGCTAAAGTTCCTAGTCGTTTGGCACTCATAAGGGCCCGTTCTGGGGAAGGCGAGGCTTCTACGGCATGGATATAGTAATGATTAGCTCCCGTATGATTTGGGTTTCGTTGGAGAACTGATTCTAAAACAACTACAATTTCTTCTGTATCTGGCTGTGGCTTGCCATCTTTAGTCCAGTGCTGCCAAGGATGCAAATCCATTAAGCTTTCAGCGTAAAGCGTCGCCGCATCCAAATCATCAGGATAGCGCTTGACTAGGGTTGCCATTGCTTTTGCGTAGTCTACCGCTAGTTGATACAAGTCTGCATCAGGAGCTTGGGAGTAACGTTTTGCTAAGGCGGTAATGTAGTCTTGTTCTTGGGTAGATGCTTGGGTGGAAAGTGCCAAGGCTTGCTGTACTGCTTGGTAAGCAGCTAATTCCCGATTGGGGTCTATTGCTGAGTTAATATTAGGCCCCAGGGCTAAAGCAATACCCCAATATGCGATCGCTAAATGCGGATCGAGTTTGGCAGCGTGTTGAAAAGAACGCATTGCCTCGTCATGATTGAAAGCGTAAATTAAATTTAATCCCTGATCGAAAAACTCTTGTGCTTGGAGATTAGCAGTAGAAACTGGATGGTGGATTGTGCCAAGTCCAGATATTAAGGTGTAGGGCTGTTTTACTTCAGCGATCGCCGCACTAGGAGCGACTAAAGAGAGTATCAGTACCCAAACTATAAATAAGTACTTCATTGTCTATATTCTTTTTTTCAAGCTCTTTTTTTCTTAATATTCAAATGCCACAGTTTCTCTAAAGAGGCAACTTGTTGGCAAAGAACAGCAGCACGCTGTTTATTATAAATATTAAACCCTGCAAATACAATCATTAGAATCAAGACTGAACATCCGATGAAAATGTTAACAGATGCAACAGTTTGCATCCTAGAGTCTACATATTGGGAGTTGGTAGTTGGTTGAGTAGTAGAATGCGATCGCATAAATACCTTCATTAAATATTAATAAGTTAAGAAGCTAGAGATAAACGTGGATACTTGTTACTGCTGTCTTTAATCAGAAATTAGTCACAAGTTCTACTAGTGCAGCATGGCAGAGCCAAACGCTTGCGACTTGATAACGCTGCGCTATCGATCACCAAATTTTTGATGCTTGGAAGCCTCAGCACCCTGCCTGTAGGCACTTCAAAGCCACTGATTAGACCTTTCTGTGCTTTCTTGCACCAGCTAAATTACTCTTCAGTTAAAACTTGAAAAATTATGTTTCTTTCCGCGCAATATTTGTGACAAAAGCAAACAAAAGGAGGAAGCGGAGCGATCGCTCAGTCGAGCCGCAGGAGAATAACTTCCCCCTGCTTCAGTAGTTTTCAGGACTTAAGCAAACAATACCCGAAAAGAATGAATTGCCCCTACAGCTTATTATTCCTGCCTTCTGGCTCCTTCAACATCATCGCTGTCTACCTGAAGTTATAAATGTTTTTGTCTCAAGATAGAACAATAAAATGATACCTTTCCCTCTTTTGGATGTTACTTGAACTCTCCAAGATGAATTTAACTGTTAAATAACTATGTACAAAGAACACAAATATTCTTCATAAAAGCATCGTCAGATAGAAGAATTAAAAGTTGTCTAAAAGTAATCTATAAACATTGCAGCGCTTTTCGAGCAAGCAATAACAAATCAACACTTAAAATACTTTAGGAACAAAGAATATGAGTATCGAAGATAAAGCAAAAGCTGTTGCTAAAAACATCGAAGGTAAAGTACAAGAGGCTATTGGCGAAGTAACTGGCGATCCTAAAGATAAAGCGGAAGGTAAGGCTAAACAAGCTGAAGCCCAAGTCCGTCACACCGCTGAGAATATCAAAGATGAAGTTAAAAAGACTTTAGACTAAAATATCGCAATATTTATTATAGGACGGGCGTCTCGCCCATCCTTATGAACTGGGCGGGCTTTCCTGCCCAGTTCATAATATTAGATAATTTATTTGTTGGAGTTCCTTAAGAAAAATCGCGATTTTTGTTACCAAAAGCAGGGTAGATGTTTAAAGAGTGTCGCGCTTTGCCAGATATTGATACATTTGCCAACGTGCATCAACCTCAGCTTGCGCTTGTTCTAACAAGTGCTTGGCAACGTCGGGTTTGCTCTTGGTGAGCATTTTAAAGCGATTTTCTTGATACATGGAATGTTCTACAGATTGCGTAGGCGATCGCATATCCAATTGCAATGGATTTTTACCCTGGTTAAGCAACTCTGGATTATGCCGATACAGCAACCAACGACCTGATTCTACCAGAGTTTTTTGATGATTCATCCCTGTGGTCATGTTGATGCCGTGGGCGATGCAATGGCTGTAAGCAATAATCAGTGATGGGCCATCATAAGCTTCTGCTTCCAAAAATGCTTTCAGGGTATGTTCATCTCTAGCGCCAAGGGCTACACTCGCTACGTAGACATTTCCGTAGGTCATGGCAATCATCCCTAAGTCTTTTTTTGGTGCAGGCTTACCACTGGCGGCATATTTAGCAACTGCGGCTTTTGGCGTAGCTTTGGAAGATTGACCGCCTGTGTTGGAATATACTTCTGTATCCATTACCAAGATGTTGACATTCCGACCACTAGCAATTACATGATCGATACCGCCAAAGTCAATATCATAAGCCCAACCATCACCGCCAACAATCCAGACGCTTTTTCTCACCAAGTAGTCTGCAAGAGATTTGAGATTTTGGATTTGGGCATGGGGCATAGGGCATGGGGCATGGGAGTGGTAATTCCTTTTTTCTAAAAGTTCATCTAGCTTTTGTTTCAACAGCGCTACCCGTTCTCGTTGTTCCCAAATATCAGCCTCAGTGTTTTGTTTGGCATTGAGAATAGATTGTACCAACTCGTGAGGTATTCCCAATTCCCCATGCCCTATGCCCGATTCCCCATTCCCCAATTTTTGCAATAATTCCGCCGCAAACTCGGCTTGTTTGTCGAGAGAAAGGCGGAAGCCAAAACCGAATTCGGCGTTATCTTCAAATAGATTATTAGACCAAGCGGGGCCGCGTCCTTGGGCGTTGGTTGTCCAAGGAGTGGTGGGGAGATTTCCGCCATAAATTGAGGAACAACCTGTAGCATTGGCGATGACAGCGCGATCGCCAAACAGTTGTGTTAATAATTTTAAATAAGGTGTTTCACCACAACCTGCACAAGCACCAGAGAATTCAAATAATGGTTCTTGCAGTTGTTGCTGGCGAATCTGGTTGACTTTTAGCGATCGCCTATCAGGATTAGGTAAACTCAAAAAGAAATCCCAGTTTTTTCGCTCTTGTTCCCGCAATGGCAACTGCTGCGCCATGTTAATTGCTTTCAGCGATGGCTCAGATTTATTTTTAGCAGGGCAAATATTTACACAAATCGTACATCCCGTGCAATCTTCTGGTGCTACCTGAATGGTAAATTTTTGATTGGCAAAGTCTTTATCTTTTGCACCAGTTGACTTAAAGGTTCCTGGTGCATTGACTAACTCATCTGCTTGATAAGCCTTTGCCCGGATGGCGCTGTGGGGACACACCATGACGCACTTACCACATTGTACGCAGACATCCGGCTCCCACACTGGTATCTCTTCAGCAACGTTACGTTTTTCCCACTTGGCAGTACCTACGGGGAAAGTGCCATCAACTGGTAGTGTGCTAACAGGTAAGTCATCACCTTCCCACACCATGATTTTGCCCAGAACTTCTTGCACAAATTCGGGAGCGGAGTCTAGCAATTTTGGATTTTGGATTTTGGATTTTGGATTGTTGATTGTTTGGGGGATATTTACTTTATGCAAGTTGTCTAGGGTGTTGTCTACAGCTTGCAAGTTCATGCGGACAACTTCTACACCTTTTTTACCGTAGGTTTTGTCAATCGCTTGTTTGATTTTAGCGATCGCTTCTTCTTGTGGCAAGACACCCGCTAAAGCAAAGAAGCATACTTGCATAATGGTGTTAATTCTGCCACCCATGCCACTTTCACGAGCAACCTGGCTAGCATTAATTACGTATAACTTCAAATGCTTGTCGATAATTTGCTGCTGTACCTTTATCGGTAAATATTCCCAGACGGTATCTGCATTGTATGGACTGTTAAGCAGCAAAGTCGCCCCAGGAATAGCAGCCTTCAAAATATCTATGCGTTCTAGAAATCCCCAGTGGTGACAACCAATAAAGTTGGCTTGGTCAATTAGATAGGTGGAGCGAATTGGCTCTTTCCCAAAACGGAGGTGAGAGACAGTCATCGAGCCAGATTTCTTGGAATCAAAGACAAAGTAGCCTTGGGCGTAATTATCGGTTTCTTCACCAATAATTTTGATGGAGTTTTTGTTAGCGCCAACAGTACCATCAGCGCCCAATCCATAAAACATTGCCCGAACAACATTATCCGATTCTGTAGAGAAATTAGGGTCAAAGCTCAAGGAAGTATGACTTACATCGTCATTAATCCCAATAGTAAAATGATTCTTCGGTTTAGCTTCGGCAAGATTATCAAAAATCCCCTTCACCATCGCCGGAGTAAATTCTTTAGAAGAAAGACCATAACGCCCACCAATAATTTTAGGCAGAGGGGAAAGAGGTAATTTTTCATTCTCTCCATGCCCAATGCCCAATGCCCCATGCCCCATTCCCCATACTTCATGAATAGCAGCCACAACATCTAAATACAAAGGCTCACCGGCGCTACCTGCTTCTTTGGTGCGGTCGAGAACTGCGATCGCTTGTACACTAGTTGGTAATACTGCAACAAACCTTTGGACATCAAAGGGGCGGTAAAGTCGCACTTTGACTACACCAAGTTTTTCACCACGAGCGTTCAGGTAATCTACTGTTTCATGGACGGTTTCACAACCTGAACCCATAAGAACAATAACGCGATCGGCATCGTTAGCACCGTAATATTCATAGATTTTATAATGCCTTCCCGTGCGTTCTCCAAATTCATCCATGATCCGTTGGACAATTTCTGGACAGGCGTTGTAATAAGGGTTAGCGCCTTCACGTCCTTGGAAATAGACATCGGGGTTTTGAGCAGTACCGCGTAATACAGGACGGTCTGGGGTCAACGCACGGCTGCGGTGGGCGAGTATTAAGTTATCGTGAATTAGCGATCGCAAATCATCATCTGAGAGCAATTTAACTTTCTGCACTTCATGGGAGGTGCGAAAGCCGTCAAAGAAATGCATAAAGGAGACTCGCGTCTCTAGGGTAGCAGCATGAGCGATGAGAGCAAAATCTTGACTTTCCTGCACCGAAGCGGAACACAGCAGGGCAAAACCAGTTGCACGAGCTGCCATCACGTCGCTATGGTCGCCAAAAATAGATAAAGCGTGAGTAGCCAAAGAACGGGCTGCAACGTGAACCACGGCGCTAGTCAACTCACCAGCAATTTTGTAGAAGTTGGGTATCATCAACAATAATCCCTGAGATGCCGTGAAGGTGGTACTCAGAGAACCTGTTTGCAATGCCCCATGCACAGCACCAGCCGCTCCTCCTTCACTTTGCATCTGCACGACGCTGGGAATAGTCCCCCAGAGGTTAGGACGACCTTCTGCTGACCAAGCATCTGCCCATTCACCCATTGCTGAAGAGGGGGTGATGGGATAAATGGCAATCACTTCATTTAGTTTGTAAGCAACACGGGCGACAGCTTCATTCCCATCGATGGTTGCAAAGGTTTTGTTCATAATTGGATTTTTGTCCCCGTCTCTCAGTGTTAATAGTAAGAGCAGAATTCAGGAGTCAGAATTCAGAATTCAGAATAGTCAAAGAATTAGGAAAAAAATTTATACATAAATGTACTAATAATGCTGGATTCCTTTCAAAATCTGACTTCTGACTTTTGGGTGGTGAATTCTTACTAAGAATTTATCAATGATTTTCGGCTCTTTAGTTAACTTTAAATAAATACTTCATATATTAGTATCTCATCCGAAATACTGCGTCTATTAATATGTATTAATAATGTACTCAATAGCTAAAGCACTTATTAGATAAAGCTTTCAGTTAATTGATTATTTTTTGTGGGGTATGGGGTCGGGCTTTTATCTCGTTTTTATCCCCGTTAGGGGAAGGAGTTATGTAAAGTCTGAAACTGCATTCGATGGAGACACTCTTCTTAAAGTGTTTACATCCCCGTTAGAGGAAGTGGTTATGTAAAGTTTACCAAGACATGGTTGAAGGAACTACGTCCTATTCGTTTACATCCCCGTTAGGGGAAGTGGTTATGTAAAGGGTGGCGGGAAAAATTTAGCGGGCGCTTTTATTCTGGTTTACATCCCCGTTAGGGGAAGTGGTTATGTAAAGTCAATTTGGTAGCACAACTACCAACGAGCAAAATTGTTTACATCCCCGTTAGGGGAAGTGGTTATGTAAAGTCGGTTTAGGTGGGGTACTAGTAAATGCAAGAATTAGTTTACATCCCCGTTAGGGGAAGTGGTTATGTAAAGAGTTACCTTTTGGAAACCTTACCAGGAGCGGGTTTGGAACCCCCTAATCGACACACCTTTTTTCATTGTCAATAAAACGGTGCTTATTGATAAAAAAGTTGTGATTTTGTCGGCTGAAACCCTTGCTACAAGAGCAATCGACACACCTCAACGGAATTATGCGGTTTTCAAGGATCGGGCGAGGTGTGTAGATGAACTTCAACACACTCTATAAAGAGTAAAATATCTTACTTAAAATTGTCAAGCTGTTTTGCCTTGGTTTTCAATGTTTAGTTCATCGCTTCAAACCCTTGATGCTCACTGATATTGAATCCATGAGCAAGTAGAGACAGCAGTAAGCCGTTGCAAAATTCTTGCTGAATGAATCGAAAGCGATCGGCTCAACGATATACCAAAATGAATGCGTGAATTACTGAAATGAGAAAGCAATCAAGCATTTTGAGAAAGCAATATGCCTTTTTGCTTGCTGAATCTACCGAAATGAGAAAGCATTTAAGCTTTTTGATTAAGCAAAATACCTTTTTACTTGCTGAATCCACTGAAATGAGAAAGCATTTAAGCTTTTTGATTAAGCAATCAGGCATTTTGAGAAAGCAATTAGGTATTTTGCTGATTAAATTCGACTTTATCTTTACTTTTACTTTATAAATGACTTCTTAAATGCTGCTATTAAGATCACCGTAATCAAGTGCTGATGTTTCTTAGAGGTTATTTGAAAAGTGTTTCGCTGTGACTTTAGGCACTTTTAGATCCCCTCTAACCCCCCTTAAAAAGCTACCGTGTATACACAAGTCGAATTACCCCCCTTAATCCCCCCTTGCCAAGGGGGGAAATAGAAAATCTAGTTCCCTCCCCTTTGCAAGGGGAGGGTTAGGGTGGGGTAAAACCTTGATTAATCAGCTATTTCAGACTTGTGTATACACAGTAGCTGTTTATTGGGGGAATTAGGAATCAAAGTCCCCCAATTTATCGGGGGATTTAGCGGGATCTAAAATTTTTGATACTGACAAGAGGACTTTTTAAACATCCTTTAAGATTCAAGCTCAAAACCAAGGGCGATCGCTCAAAGACATCTGCGGTAAGCACAGTTTTCAGGCTTATCAGCTTTTCCATATAATACAATACAGTTGACGCATGAAATATGACCCGTAAACCTCACGATCAGTTCGCCAAGCAGTTTTTAGAGGAGCTACTATCACCCTTGGGCAAGGTAGAAGCCAATAAAGAAGTAGTTGATGAGACTCGGCAAGTAGATGTTTTGTTTTCACCAGCACCTACATCTCAAGCGCAAACGCAAAATCTAGGACTACTAGGAAGAATTGCTTTGCAGAGTACAGCCTTGCTAGAACCATACCGCAATCAACCCAGTAAGACAGAAGTACGAAACTGCCTTCTAAAGCTGTTTACTGTAATCGCAGATTCGCAACGCAAAGCCAAAAGAGAAGATACAAGTTTACCAGAGAGTGATTTAGCTCGGTTATGGATTTTAGCACCTTCGGCCTCCCCGGCATTGCTAGAGAGTTTTGGCGCTAAACTAGAGCTAGAAAACTGGATGAGAGGGGTATATTTTCTACCTTTATCTTTTAGAACGGCGATACTAGCGATTAACGAGTTACCTGTGACTCTAGACACGCTGTGGTTTAGGCTTCTCGGCAGGGGAACTGTTCAGCAGCAAGCAGTGAGAGAACTAGTTGCCCTTCCACCAGAGAACCTTGTACGCCGTAATGTTCTAGAAATAATTTACAGATGGCGTATCAGTGTAATTATCCAGCAAGACTTAACTGAAGACGATCAAGAGCTAATTATGAATTTAACGGAAGCTTATCAAGAAGCAAGAGCGCAGGCTGTACAAGAAGGAGTACAGCAAGGAGTACGGCAAGGACAACGTTTAGTTGTGGAAAATTTGTT
The DNA here is from genome assembly GCF_014023275.1 of Nostoc edaphicum CCNP1411. NCBI lineage: Bacteria > Bacillati > Cyanobacteriota > Cyanophyceae > Nostocales > Nostocaceae > Nostoc > Nostoc edaphicum. Next base: position 465,050 of record NZ_CP054698.1, on the reverse strand, counting down.
GAGATACAGATTTGGTTCTGTGGACGAGGAATTGTCGAAAGTCATCGATAGTTTGTTACAGTTCCCACCAGAGGAATTTACACCTTTATGTTTGCAATTATCTCGTGAAGAATTGTTGGCAAGGTTTTGCCAATAATCTGTCATTAGTCATTAGTCATTAGTCATTGGTAAGGGTTTTAAGGCTGTTTACGTTTCGTGACATAATTTGGTTTATTCCTGCCGACTTACTTAAGTAAGTTGACGAACTACGAATTGGTATTACTTGCTTGTAGTGTAGATTCTGTGCTATCAGTCTTCAACTGACCATCTTCCATATAAATGATGCGATCGGCAATATCAAGGATGCGGTTATCGTGGGTAACTAGCAAAATCGTACAACCTTGTTCTTTAGCTAGCTTCTGCATTATTTCCACGACATCGCGCCCAGATTTTTTGTCAAGTGCAGCAGTGGGTTCATCTGCTAAAACAATTTTAGGATGGCTAACCAAAGCACGAGCGATCGCAACCCGTTGTTTTTGCCCTCCAGATAGTTTCTCTGGGTAATAATTTACACGATCAGCTAACCCGACAGTTTCCAAAATAGCGATCGCTTTGGCGTTGATATCCTGATTGAGAAAATCGTCATGCAACTCTAAGGACATCCGCACATTTTCTCTTGCTGTCAAAAAAGTCATCAAATTATGCGCCTGGAAAATATAGCCAATCTGGCGACGCAGCTTAGTTAACTGCTGCTTTTTCGCACCACAAATTTCCTCTCCTAAGATTTTAAGGCTACCTTCTTGGGCAGAACGCAATCCACCCATTAAAGTCAACAAGGTGGTTTTACCCGATCCAGAGGGGCCAGTCATGATCACGATTTCCCCAGCGTTAATCTCTAAATTAATGTCAAATAATACTTGTTTACGAAGCCCACCTTCACCAAAGTAATGGTTGAGGTTACTAACAGAAATTACAGATTCTAAAGTAGAAAGCGTTGAATCGGAATTTACTGGCAAAGATTTTTGCAACATAGGATTTTATAAAGCATTGGGTATAGGGAAATAATTCTTGTAGAGACGCGATTCATCGCGTCTTCTTCTGTACAAACGCGATTCATCGCGTCTAAAAAACTAAAAAACATCGGCAGGGTCAGCAGATCGTAATTTCCGCATTGCGATCGCACCAGAAACGCTACACATGATCACGGTCAAAATCCAAACCTGTATCGCCCGTTCCATTTTCATAAAAATAGGAAGCATTGTCGCAGCGTAGGTGACTTGATACAACCCAAAAGAAAGGAAGAATCCAGGCAGAAAACCTAAAACAGCTAATAACAATGCTTCTTGAATTAAAACTCCCAAGAGATAGTTATCGGTATATCCCATTGCTTTCAGGGTGGCGTATTCTGGCAAGTGGTCAGAAACATCAGAGTAAAGGATTTGGTAGACAATCACGATGCCAACAATAAAGCCAACTCCAGTCCCTAAACCGAAAATGAAACCAATGCCAGTACCTTCTTCCCAGTAAGTTCTCTCCACTTTGGCAAATTCCTCTGGAGTCAGAACTCTGACATCTTTAGGTAATCCGTTAACAAGTTGCGATCGCACTTTTTCTACATCGGCATCTGTTTTAAGTGTGATTAACCCAACTTCGATGCGATCGGGTTTACGCTGTGGAAATAGCTGGAGAAAGGTAGAGTCACTGGTGATCACATTACCATCGGCAGCAAAGGAAGCACCATCAGTAAACAAGCCTTTAACAAAGACGGCTTTGCTATTCAGTTCTGTGTCAAATTTGCCTGTTTTCTTAAAGATATCGGCAACCGCCCCGTATTCTGGACGACCTGCTTGGTCAAATAGAACTTGATATAACTGTTTCAGGTTATCCTGATTTTGGTTAATTTCGGGCGATTTGAATGCGGGTTGTACCGGATCAACACCCCAAACCAAAATGGCACGCTCAAGACGTGTTTCAGGATTTCGCCACTGTCCGGTGCTGATATAGACAGAATTAACTGACTGAACACCTTCATAACCTAATGCTTGATACAGTCGTTCTCTAGAAAAGTTTTTTACCGAAAATAAAGTTTGAAATTGGGGATTAATTAAAATCAAATCTGCCTGTAAATTGCGATGAGGTTTCACAGCAGCATCAAAAAGCGCACTTTCAAATCCCAATTGGATAAACATCAGCATATCGGCAAAAGTAATACCTGCGACTGCAACAGCCAAACGGGTTTTTTCTTTCATTAACTGCCGCCATGCTAACGGCGTTTTGCGAAATAGTTTAGAAAACATATTAAAAAAAACCCTTAATAACTCAGTGTTTCAGTTTGCTGTTCAAGCTGGCGCTGTCGCATTAACAAAAATAAGGGAAGACCTAAAGACACACCAACCAAAAGATTACAGGCAATGTAAACCCAGAGATTTTGCATTTTCAGACGTGTTCCCTCCCAAAATACAAATGTCCATAAAACTAGCGATGAAACAATAACATCCATACCAAAAAAGCCAGAAATTTTGTTGGCAAAGAGTTGTTCAAAAAACAGCTTTATATCAAGACCATGCTCTAAGACAAATGGAACAAATTGAGAGTAAGGTAGAACGAAGCCAAGTATACAAAGCAAAAGGTATATGACTTTAATCATGATTGAATTCACCCTATAAAAAATGCTGGAATACACGAGACAACAAACAACAACTCTATATAGAACCCCTATTTAATTTTTGAAAAAGACTCAGTACGGATCTATGCTTTCTTTCCTATTCCCTATTCCCTGTTCCCTACCCTCCTATATTTCAATCGCTGTTTGTACCTGTAAGTTAGTGAAACCTGCAACTCGCTTGCTGTCTTCAGGATTGAGGCGAATTTTCACCTCAACTACTCGGCTATCAAGATTTTCCCCTGGCTGGTTGCTAAAAACGTTTTGTCTATTCACCTGCAAGCCAATTTGGGCAACGGTTCCTCGCAGTTCACTGGCAAATGCCTGACTGCTAATCACTGCTTGTTGTCCTAATTTCACTTTACCGATATCGGTTTGATAAACTTCTGCTACTGCCATCATCTGGTCTGTTTGCGCTAAGTCTGCAATACCAGAAGCACTAATTTTTTCTCCAACTCGCGTGTGAATTTTGATGATCTGTCCTGTCATCGGTGCTTTGATGTAAGCACCAGCCAACTCGGTTTGGGCGTGTTTGAGTGTAGCGATCGCATTTTCAACTTCTGTCTGGGCTGCGGCTACATCTACAGGTCGGACTTCTGCAATACTGGTGAGCGTGGCTTTGGCTTCACTAACTTGCTTGCTACCAGTGGCGTTAGTACGGGCGAGTGCTGCTTTTGCTTCAGATAATTGTTTGCTAGCAGTGGTATTAATGCGGTTGAGAACTGCTTTGGCTTCGTCTACTTGCTGTTTGGCGGTTTCTACAGTTAAGCCTTTGCTGTCATATAAAGAATTAGAAACTGCACCTTGAGAATATAGCTGCTGATAACGTTGATATTCGGCTTCGGCATTTTTGAGTTCTGCCTCTAGCTTCTTAATGGTTGCCTCTTGCGCGATTCTGTCTCCTTCCCACTGTGCCTCTATGCGAAATATCGCTTCCTGTTGCGCTGTTTTGTCTCCTTGGGATTGAGCCTGGAGGCGTTCAACACTTGCCTGCTGGGCGTTAATTTCTCCTACTTTTGCTCCAGCTTCAACTTGAGCGAGTTTAGCTTGAGCAACTCTAACTTGTTGTTGGGCTTGTAGTACAGCAGTTTGTAAGCGATCGCGGGCGTCTAAAATTGCCACCATCTGTCCGGCTTTAACGCGATCGCCTTCTTTGACTAAAATTTGAGCAATGCGATCGCCATCCAATGCCAAGGGTGCAAACAAGCTAATTACCTCTGCTTCCGGTTCTAGTCGTCCTAATGCAGCCACTTTTTGACTTTTAGGCGTGGTTTCTACTGGCTCAGATTTCTCAGCTTGACTAACTAACCCAAATTGAGAAATCCCATAAACAACAATTCCACCTGTAACAGCAGTAGCGGCAATTACTAATGCAACTAACCATTTATTGGAAGTCTTTTTTGATAGCTTTTGAACCATCTCTTTTACTCTCCTAAAAAATAATTTTTTCTACATCAACTTAGCTAATATTGGTAGGAAATACTTCTTACTAATCAATTAATTCATGATTGTTATATATGTTAATTTTACAACTTATTGAGTTATTAAATATAACTCCTAATTCCTGACTTATGTTGCGGCAAATATGCCGTGAGCATTTTGCCTAATAGCGCACATTGTTCCATAAAATCAATTGTTTCATCACCCCATAATTTCTCCAGAATTAAACCATTTACAAAACTCAAGACGAAGGAAGCTAATACCGGATCTTGAATACCTACAAAATCACAGGCTGCCTGCTGATAACGCTGATTAGTCCGCTTAAAAACACTATTACTCAACATTTCTTTAGAGTCTTGATGTTGACAAAAATCAATCCATATATAAGTCCACTTAATAAAGTAATCTTCATTTTTTACTAGATATCTTCCTAGTGCTTCCATCCCCTCTTGTAGGGTTTGCGCTCCTTCCAATTCAGCCAATGCTGCACTTAAATCTTGCTCACATATTTCTTGGGCCAATTGCTCAAATAAAGCTTGTTTGCTAGGAAAATAGTGGTACAACGTACCAGTAGAAACCCCTAATCCTTCGGCAATTTGGCGCATAGTAATGGAACCATAGCCTTTTTGGGCAAATAAATCAAAGCACTTGTCGAGCAGTTCTTTACGGTATTGCTCATGGTCAACAATCTTAGGCATGACTCAGGTTATTTATATTGAACGCTCGTTATACATTAAAATAACATCTTTAATGCTGAGGTGTAAAATCATAGCTAATTGATTTAAATCGAACATGCGTTATAGTTTAACCTAGTTTTGCGCTAGATGTAATACATCATCAATTTTTAGTAAGTGTTGGTGCAACGTTCCACAGTAAAGTTTACTGAAAAGGTAGACAAAGTTTAGCTTTGGCTCTTTAGGATGCAATGATTGTGGGAATCAGAACTAAGCTTCAAAAGTATCAAAACTTATTCTGTAATATAATAATACGTGTGTTTTTATTAAGTAAAATTTATGCCTGACCGGAGAAAATTTTTAACAAGAGCGGGATATACAACCCTTTCTGCCCTATTGACTATGGGGTTTTTACAGAAGGATAAGCAAAAAGAAGACCAGACTACCAATGAAATTGCAGCAAATTATCCAAATGTAAATTCTCCTCTTCGGCAATTAGCTGCGGCCAAAGGAAAGCGTTATGGCGCAGCAATTTCTAGTGAATTTTTGCAAACAGAGAAGGATTACGCTGACCTGATTGCTCGTGAATGTTCGATTGTGACACCGAATGGTGAATTGAAATGGAACGCCACAGAACCACAGCCAGGAAAATTTACTTTTGAATCAGCAGATGCGATCGCTAATTTCTGCGAAAAGCATAATATAGAAATGCACGGGCATACCCTTTTTTGGCACATGGGAAGACCAGACTGGCTTCCTTATCCCCCTACACTGAAGATGATCGAACGCCATGTTAAAGGAGTTATGGGTCATTATCGTAAGAGCAAGGTTTTAAAGTCTTGGGATATTGCCAATGAAATTATTGCTGATAATGAAAATGAAGCCGACAATGCCACCTACGGTTTGCGTAAAGGGGTAAAACGAGAATTGATTCGAGACTTATTTTTAATTGCTGCTTCAGTTGATAGCAGCAAGAAATTTTATCTAAACGATTTTGGCATCGAAGGCGCTACATGGAAGTCAGATCGATTCTTAAAAATGATCGAATATCTGAAGAATAGTGACGTTAAAATTGATGGGGCAGGCATCCAGTCGCATCTATGGTTTTCTACTGCATACGGTTTTGATGAGAAAGGATTTAATTCCGTCTTAAAACGGCTTAATGATCTTGAGGTAAAACCAATAATTACAGAATTAGATATTATCATTGATACCCCATTGCCTGATAGTATCAAAAAACTAGACCAGATGGTAGCCGACAGTTACAAGCGATATCTTGATCTGTGCTTTGCTGCTAAAGTTGATACTGTCATTACATGGGGGATTACCGACCGTCATACCTGGATACGTCATCCTGACTGGATGCCAGGAAAAACCTTTAGAGACAATCCAAGTCTCTGGAAATTTCTGCGTCCACTCCCCTTTGATGAGAACCTGCAACCTAAACCTGCCCGCAATGCTATTGCCAAGGCTTTCAGCAGTTAACTTAATACTCCACCCAAGCGAAAATAGCTCTTTTTAAAAATTATTCTAAGCGAAGTATGTGGCGATGTTCTTCGCTACTCACAAACATGAAAATTGAATAAGATGCACTGACTAATTAATGATTAAGCCTTAGTACAGTATTTCATAAATTCTGGATGAATTGAGCGACCCACTGGTAAGGCTTTAAGAAGCTCTTTCACGCGATAAACTTGTGAAATCTTGTACTTAGAAATAGCAGCATTTTATTTTTTTTTTGTTGACTTGAGATACTCCAAATTTCTCGTAAAAATAATGTGCCAACAAACCAAGGCTCAAGTAAGTAACGTCTCCAAAGTCTTTTAGGTTCAGACAACAAACGATACAACCATTCCAATCCCAATCTTCCCATCCAGCGTGGAGGAGTAGGTACTACTCCTGCTACATAGTCCATGCAGGCTCCACTAGTCAAAATAGTGTTGGTATGAATATGTTCAAGATTTTCAGAAATCCAATGCTCTTGGCGTGGCATACCCATCCCTACCATTAATACATGGGGTTTGTAAGCATTAATTGCAGCCAGAGTAGCGAGATTTTCTTGACTATCTTTATCCATATCAATGTAACCATGAGCGCAAGCAATCTGTAAACCAGGAAATTTCTGGCACAAAATACTTACTCCTTTTTCAGCAACTCCTGGCTTTGAACCTAAATAGAATATACGCCAGCCTTTATTAGCAGCTTCCGCCATCAGAGACCATACCCAGTCAGCATAGGTTACTCTTTGTTCTCGTTTAATTGGAAAACCCAACAGCTTTCCAATTAACACTAAAGGCATACCATCAATATGGGTATATTCTGCCTTGGCATAAAAAGCTTGCATTTCTGGATCATTATGGAAGAGATAAAGACTATGCAAGTTGTGATTAGCAATAATCCATTTCTTGTTCTTATCAATAGATTCTTGAATCAATAAATTTAAGTCGAGCATAGAGAGTGCATCTACTTTAGCACCCAGAAGTTTATAAGAGAATCGATTTTTCATGTCTTGTTTTTCTTATGATCAGTATTAGATGTTATCTCATGATAAAGGGGGATATTTTAAAATTAGTTTTTAGCAATGTTTAAATACTTCAGGATTGAAATATTTAAACCGACTAATTTTTCTTAGTTTAAATATGTTAAAAAACAAATCTAACTAAGAAGGACTGACTCTCATGAGTATTTCCGCGATATTTTGCGCTCTTGCATTCCAGGAATATTTTTCTGTAATTAACGTATAAGCTGTATCTACAAGTGATTGATATTTATCAATATTTGAAGCAGCATCCAGCACTGTGCTAGCAACTTCTTCGCTAGAGTATCCTGTTACTAACAGATGTTCTAAGTTGCGAAATTCTTCTAACCCTCGCAAGCCTTCTGGTGTTGATACAACTAACTTTTTACTAGCAAAATAATCTAATGCTTTATTGCGAGCACCTCCTGCTACGGCTTGTTTTGAAAATGGCAGCAAAGCGATATCTGCATATTTAAGATGGTCAACAAAATCTTCTCTCCTAGGTAAAAATCCTAAAAAAGAGATATTAGAGGGTATTGGTTCTGAAATATCACTACTATCCCTACCAATGACAATAAAATGTAATTTATTTTCATGGCTTTCAAGGGATTTAGCAACCTCAATAGCCATTGATACAGACATATCATTAGTTGGAAATTGAAATGTTTTGGGAGCAATAAGAACCACTATTTTAGCTGGTCTGAATGCTTGATAGGGATCTTTATCGGGAAAATCTTCAGTATTTAGTAAGTCTTCAGTCACTCCATTTCCGATGCAATAAATTTGCTGTGGAGTTTTACCATACCATTGGGAAATTAGTCTAGGAATGGATTCACCTGCTGCAATAATTGGACTGCCAGAGAATATCAAAGTCCCCTGAGCAATATATGTTTTAATACATTGTGCAAACTCTTTGAAGGGATTAGCAACTGAAAACAAGCGCATCCAGTATTCGTATGGCGAGAATGTATGAAAATCAAATACAAGAGAGGAACTACTGTATTTTCTAAGCTTTAGTGAAATTAAAGCAGCCAATCCAGGTAGTGTTTCTTGAGCATACACAATATCTGGACAGAACTCGTCGATACACTTTTCTATAGCTTTAATGTATGACTTTAAGCTTCTTGAAGCAATCGAAAAAGAAGGTGCATAATTAACAGATGAACAATCTAAACCTAGCTGAAAAACATCAAAATATTCCGTCAGATATTGTCCTAGATAAAAAGGTCTAGTAAATGCACCAAATGGTTGACTAGAATCGAGTGTTGAGACAATTAGTAAGCGTTTACCCATAAAATGATTATTTTGTAATCTAAGAATTCAAAATTGCCTTTGTCAAATTATTAAGATATTTATAAATTATCCAAATACTATTGACTAATGACTTTCGTGTGAATATTAAACTTCTGAGTTAGTTTGATTGATGTCCTCAGCAAATGTGGGAGAAATTGCCAAATCCTTATAACCAATAATTGCTCTGATATAGGGTAAGAACCAGTAAAATATCCAAAATGGTCCAGAGTGTCTGCTACAAAATATAGTCCATGATTTCAATGGAAATCCTTTAATTTGCAGAACCTTTTTCAAGCGTTCTAATATATTTAAATTGGTATCGACCCAGCTATTGCGGATAGAATTTCTATTACAAGTACCAATATATCCAGGGGCTACCCATATTTTACAACCCATTTTACGCGCTCTCAGGGCATAATCTAAATCTCCTAAACTGTGAACAAAGGCTGTATCAATATTGCCAACTTTTATGGCAATACTTTTAGGGATTAGCACGCAGTTACCATACATAGCATCGCATTGTTGGATAACAGAACTTGGTTCTAAAAATTCAAACTTGTTAGAATACCACTTTTTAGATTTTACTGCTCCTCCATAGGTTGCTTTTCCTGTCATTGAGTCTCTAGTTGAACCAACTACAATCGAGTCTGGATAACCAAGTTCTGTCAAATTTTGATGAACCTGCAATAGTTTACTCACAGCGTTGGCTTCCAGAAATGTGTCATCATTTAACCACAGATAATAATCATATTGATGTTTTATTGCCTCACCAAAGGCGAGATGCATCCCTCCTACCCAGAATAAATTGCCATTACCCTGAAGTATTTTTACCTCTGGATATTCTGCTTTGATAGCCTCTGTAGTCCCATCAGAACTACCATCATCAGTTAAATAAACATCACAATGATTGTTTTGCTGATACAAAGCATTTAGACAGGCAAGAGTTGTATTCCGCCTGTTATAACATGTCATAATTACAGCTAGATTTGCTTGCTTCATTTAATTTCCCTCATATAATATCTACTATCTACAAAAATAGTCATAAGAATAATGCACTTTTATGCAATTTTTATAAATTTACCTTTATAATCCAAACATCAAATTTTTACTTTCTGTATATTTTTATGTAATTTTAAAATTTAACCATCTTTTCTATCCAACCACTAAGATTAATATCTAAATTAAAGTTTTTTAGTTTTTGTTCCATTCTTCTGACCACCAACATATATCTATGCCAAACTGATACACGAGGCATATTAAGTCTGACAACTTCTTGACATAACCATCGATATTTATCTGAATTGATATTGAATTTTTTCAATCTTTTTATTTGTGCATTCCAATCGTTATAGAAGAATAAGTTGAAATAATGAATGGATATGATATCGTCCCAATGTTTAATTTGTAGTTCTGTTGATAACCGATTATGTAAAGGTAATGGATAACTATAATTAGAAGGAAGATGTTCGACGTTTTCTTCCAACGCACATAAAGTTACAGACAAAACAGACTGCTCAACAAAATAAATACCCTGAGGAGGAGTAATATCTAGGCGCATTACTTTTTCAAAATTCTCTTTCCAAGTTGTAAATATACCTGCACTCCTTCTCACAGCAACCAAACCAGAATTCCAATAGCCTCTGATTCTCTTATTACCAATTGGTGTGTCAACAAATACCTCACGCTTTACTCCCAGCACTTCATATAGTTTTTGCCAATACCATTCTTGAGGATCTTGTAGACCTGTAGAACCAATTCCTTGACCATACTCAGGACGCACCCGTACATTACAGTTTGCTGGCAACAAAAATTCTTTTGGCTCCGAAAAAAAGCATTTATCACTGTCTAAAAAAACTAATATTTCTGCATCGATATTTTTTTCTGCATAGGCACAAACTAGAGGTTTGTTAGCTAAATAGTATTCATGAAATTCTTGATTTATCGGAATTTGTTGATGGATCACCTGTAACGCTTCAAACGCTTGTTGAGTTTGCTTTAATATAGGTTCACCTACTCTGGGATGAAAGCTATATATAGGTGTATTTTTCAATTCACCGCAGAATTTACGAATACTTTCTGCAAGCATCAAGGATTGACCTTCTAAACGGCCTGGTTCTGTACAAATTATAAAAGCTATAGGTATTGACATATTATGAAGTATTGATTTACTAAACTAATTACTAAATGAAGATTTCTTTGCGATCATCAATATTTCCTGAAACAAAGCTGAATAACGACGTGCTTGAAGTTCCAGAGTGAATTCTTGTTCGACTTTTTCACGCGCATAAAATGACAGCTTTTGCAACCTCTGTTCATTTTCAAGTACCCAGGTAATTCCTTTGCCAAAATCCTCAACTTCATAAGGTTTAGCCAAATAGCCGTTCTGCTGATGATCAACAATATCTTTTAAGCCAGTAGAATTAAATGCCACAACTGGAGTACCACAAGCAAGTGATTCTGAAGCTGTCTGTCCAAAAGATTCTTGTAGAGACGGTACAAGCATCACATCAGCTGCTGAGTAAACAGTTGCTAGAGATATATCATCGTGTAAGTGTCCCAAATAGTGTGTTTTGAAACCCAATTCAGGTGAATTTTCGGGTTGAGATGCACCGAAGATAACGATCTCCAACTTATCTTTCCAGCCAGATTTGCTTAATTCTTGTAGTGCTGGTTGCAGATAATGAAAGCCTTTTCTATGGTCATTAGTTGCATCTAATGCTCCAAATAGAATAAGTTGTTTATCTAGAGGTAAATTGAGTAATTCCCGTGCTGAACTTTGATGAACAGGTTTATACTTTTGAGTATCCAGTCCATTCGGAATTACTTCAATTCGCAAGTTCTTAAAAAGAGAACTAGACTTGGCGCATTCGGCTAACCAAGAACCTGGTGAAACAATTGTCATATTTAAATTTCTCAAAGCTTTGGCTTTACGTTGCCATACCCAGTGGGATAAGTCCGAATCTTTTTTGCTGTTTAGTTGAGGACAGGCTCCACAGGATATTTGGTAGCGATCGCAATCTCCAGCATAGCCACATCCCCCAGTAAATGCCCACATATCATGAATTGTCCAGACCAAAGGGCGCTTTAGTTTCGCAAGAGTTTCTATTTGCATAAAAGCTGCGCTAATCCAATGCAAATTGATTATGTCTGGATTAATCTGAGCCACTTGAGAAACTACTCTATCTGGCAACCATTGAATAAAAAACGGAGTATTTTGCTTTTGAGAATAAAGCTTTAAAGGCAAAGTTTCAAATGTCAACTTTGCTTTGGCGATGCCTTGAAATAATCTGATATTAGGTGCAATTACTGTTTTGTCATCAGTAGATTTTTCTTGCACCAGCATTTGTGATTGTAAGTCAATATTTTGTAACCCTTTGTGCAAGCGATATGCAGCACGAGCCGCACCACCACCTACATCCTGGGTGCTAAGGAGCAAGACGTTCATATTAGTACTATTTAACTTTAAAAAACATGCTTGATAACAATATTATTTGTTTGGTTTGATGCCCTCACAATATAACGAGCCTGGTAGATATACCGTTCCATCAGCATTTATATCTAATACTTCATTACTAAAGTTTGGAATATCACTTGTATGAGCATCTAACAATTTAATATCCGAAAAACCAACTCTTTCAAAGAGCGTTTTCATGCTATGGCTATCATACATCCACTTATGTTTTTCACCCAGTGAGGTTTCATCAATCATAGACTTGCGGACATACCGTGGTATTAACCTTTTTACCATGTCAATATAAAGATATTTAAATTTGTTTCTGAGTTTATTGTGATTGAGACTAAAAACCTTTTCCAACAAAGAAACAGTATTATTTGTTGCTACCTCTTCTTTGATATTTACACCTGTTCTTGCTTCTACATAGTTGATAGATGATTCATCATTATTCTCAAGCACTTGTCGCCAATAAGTTTTCATCAATCCGCCATGTTCTGTTCTAACCAATTGGTCAATTAACTCAATAATAATCCATTCATATTGTTTCCTTGATTCTTCATTTTCAATACTATCGATAATTCTTAAATATTCACGGCATGTTCGTTCTAAGTCAGGAACAACTATACGTAAAATTCCTTGAGGTTTTAAAACTCTATAGCATTCTTTCACTAACATTTCTCCCGTTTCCTTAGAGAAATGCTCTAGGACATGACTGCTATAAATTACATCAAAATAATCTTTAGGGTATGGAAGTGGTTGCAGTAAGTTATGGGCAATTACGTCAGGGTGCTCAGAATTAAAATCTATATTTATCCATTCAGAAGAAAATCTGTGTCCACATCCAAAATTTAACTTTTTCATGTTTTTATCCTTTCAATTATGCAAGTATGTAAATTATTTACCTATTTATATATTGGTGCTCGCTGAAAACTAAGAGTCAGAGATAGAGAAGTGGTGAGATACATTAACCAATTCCAACCAGGGATTAATAACCTTGCTTCTGAGAAATTCACTATGACGATAATAACTAGCATCTGCATTGGCCAATAATCTTCCGGTTTTTTTGCCACTGAAACGATTCGAGTCAGTGCCATTACAAAGAACCGGATAAATCCTGCGGCAAAAGTCAAGAAACCCAAAAATCCTAATTCTAACAATAGTTCTAAAAATCCATTATGAGCATTACTTGCCCAATCATAAGTAGCTCTCAGATTAGATGCAGCATTACTAGTCCAAAATGCCGAATATCCATAACCTAGCCAAGGTCTTTCCAAAACCTTAGCTATTACTAATTCCCAAAGATCAGAACGTCCATTTAAGGTAAGGTCTTTGCCAGAAGTACCAACTACAGTTTCAGCGTTATTAATTAGTAACATTGAAACAATAATGAGTAACATTAAAGCTGTAGTAATCATAATAACTTGTAATTTATAATTAGTCTTTTTGAAGGATTGGTAGAAAGGTAAAAGTAATATCATTGTCAATAAAATCGCCAAAGATGTTGTGGAACGCGTGAGGATAATTAGACATACAGATACGCCACAGATTGACCACATCAACCAGCGATACCGATGACTACTAAGGGCAAGATGCAAAAAAACTCCTGCACTCCAATTCATCATGTATCCTAATTCATTTTTATGACCATAAATTCCGCTCCACATATCTAATAATTCAGGTGCTGTGTGAATATAACCTGGTACGAATGCAGAGAATATCATAGATAATAATGTAGCTGCACCAAGCGCCCAAGCTATTAGCCTCATTTGTTCCCTAAGAGGATAACGCATTGCCAAATAGATGGCAATAAAATATATTCTGATTAGACCTTTTATATAATTAAGACTAGAATTTATGTCTTCTGACCACAGTACAGAAAATAGAACTATTGCTAGTAAAAAAAACTGCAATGGACTTTTAGTAATTACATAAATAAAACCTTTCCAGTATGAAATAAAAAAATAAAATAGGATTAAATATGAAACTATATTGAACAAAGTATCTACCTTATCACCTCCCAGGGTAGACATAGAAACTTCTTGTGCAGGATGTATTGTTAATGCTCCTACAGCAATAAGTAATAGCAAAATAGTTAATATTTTTTCTGTTAATTTTACCTTCATCGCTGACATTTAATTTCTTAATTTACTGAATATATCACTATTTTTTTATGGTTGAGTAATTCAATCTTTTCTTTACTTCCTCTTTGAAAATATCCAATGCAGTTGCTTTATAAACTGTTTTCTGCGTAAAATTATCTGCCTCTATATTCCTCACAATAAACGGTGGATGTTTTAAGGGAAATTCCATCGCTTGCATGGACATATTAATGAACGAAAATTCTTGGTTGGAAGTGAAGTGAGTCGCGTCTGCACCAACACCAACATTAGAGATTAAATTGACGTTGGGAATAACGCTTAAGCTACCCTGTATCCAGCAAGCAAATGTCCATTGGTAATCCCAGGTTATACCTGTAGGATTGTTATAAACAGACTGAAATATTCGTCGCCAATAACTTACTGCTTTTGGGTCTACAAGAATATCATGTAAAAGGTTTTCTGCTTGCACCTCTTTCCAGAGTTTGATCGTCAAATCATAATGTTGCCAAGCACGTCTCCAACTTGCCCAGCCCCAACAATGATTGTAACGAGATAAATAGTAACTATAATTTGTGCGTTTTCGTCCAAACTGAAGATTTTGAGCCGAGATTGTGGCGATTCGGGTATCATTTCTATATTTTGCTAACAGTTCTTCACTAAATCTAAAAAATGTTGGGTGAGGGATACAATCATCTTCTAAAATAATTGTCTCTTCAACATTATTAAATACCCAATCTAAACCACTAGAGACTCGTTTGGCACAACCTAAGTTGACATCAGAATAATTTTTGATAACTTCACAGTCCCAATCAACTCTCTCAATAATTGCCCGAGTCGCTTCACACTTTTCTGCTTCATCTTCACGGTCAGTGCGTGGGCCATCTGCAATTACAAAAAGTTTTGTTGGTTTGGCTTGGCGAATAGCTTCAAAAACTTTCTCTGTTGTTTGTGGGCGCTTAAAAACAATAAAAGTTACTGGTGTTTCCATCATAATCAAGGTTAAATAATAATGATCAATACTTGTAAAAAGGAATAAGCGATCGCACCTGAATTTTAAATATTTTTTGTGTTCTTGGGTCAAATGCGTTGCACACAAAAGCAGCAGCAGCTTGAGAGATGATTGTTGCGATCGCAGCCCCAAGTCCTGCATACTTAGGAATAAGGAATAAGTTAAGAATAATATTTAGGATTGCCCCAAACAAAGTCTTACCTAAAGAAACGTGGTTCAAACCTTCAGCAATAAACCAAGGTGATGTTGCTAGACCCATAAATACAAACAAAGAAGTCCAAATATGAACTGCTAATATTGATCCTGCTTCTGCATATCCACTTCCAAACATCACCATAATTATCTTGTCAGACAGAAATGACATTGGAAGAGCAATTGCCAAAGATATACATGTCATTAGACTGAGTAATTGTCCAATTCGCTGATAGTAAAGACTTTCAGACTTTTCCTTAGCTGCGTAAATTGCAGGAGCAACAGAAGAAACAATAGCCCCCGGAATAAAATACCAAATTTCAGAAACCCTAACAGCAGCAGTATAAACTCCAACCTCACTATTTCCGATCATTTGGCCTAACATCACCTGATCTATTTTCATAAAAATCAGGATAGCGAACCCCGAAAAAATGAGAGGTAAACTCTCTTTCAGAAGAGTTTTGGCAGCAGAAAAACTCCAACGCCATAACCACAACGAAGACCCTTTGACTTGGTAAACAATCAGCAATCCAATTGCACTCATCGCAAATTCTGCTAATGTTACCCAAGCAAAAGCTAACAATGGTGCTTTTGTTAAAATTAGTCCGATTTTGATAGCACTATTTAGCAGAAACGCTGTGTTCTTAGCAATCACAGTGTATTTTGACTGCACCTGTGATTGAAACCACAGTTCAATAGTATCAGCCGCCCTAAAAATTCCTGCCATTGCTAAAATTGCAACTAGCCATATCTTCAGTGTTTCCTGCTCACCTAAGAAAAACATAGTGCTAACTGCCAATAAGACAGAAGCAATTCCACCCAGCAACTTTAGCCAAAAAGTAGTTCCTAAAATTTCCTCTTTGTTTGATGATTGACGCACAAGATGGCGAACTACTACGTCGTCCAGTCCTAGAGTGAAAATTGGGCTAAATAAGGTAACAAAAGCTAAAGCATAGTTAAAGACACCATACTGCTGTACTCCTAAGTAGCGTGCTATCCATACTCCTACGACTAAGCTTGCACCCATACGTAGAATACGGTCAGCAAACAACCAACTTGTATTGGCAATAATTGCACGCAGTCCAGAACGAGATTTAAGTTTTGATAAGTTTTTAATTTTTAGTTTACTTAACATTATTTTTATGAATTAATCATGCAACGTTCTCTATCCCTATCAATATTGCCTACAATACTTTTAATTTCCCAGTCATCAAAGTTTTCAAAAAATAGCTAAATAAGAAAACAATGCCTTTTATTTTCCAAAAAAAGTTATGCTCAAACAAAAATATTATTTTCAAATATGAAATAAAATCTTGATATTTTGGACATGGTATTGTTTTTAACTCATTTAGAGATGTGAAAGCCAATAATAATGGTAAACTCAAATTATTTTTTTGCAGAATGTAATTAAATAAGGAATTGCGTTTCCAGAATCTCTTATACTCATAGTTGTTATCTATGTCTAAAAAAATTTTGTTATGATACTGATTACTTTTATGTATTCTATACATCACTAAAGGTTTAGATATATAAAACTTTTTAGCTCCTACCAAAGAAGCTCCCCATACCAGACAGTCATCAGCCCTTACACGCCAATCTTCTACATTTGGAATAGGCAAAAATTTTCTAATTATTTCTTTACGGATTGATAATGTTGAAGTTATGGAGCCAATCCATTCACCACTATATAAAGTTCTGATTACTGAATAACCCAAATCTAAATCGATAGCATCAGCTTGAAATATTTCTTCTAATGCTCCAAATTTTTTATACGCACAAAAAACAAAATCACATTCACTACGTCTCTTATAAAAATTTAATGCTGTTTCTAAATATTGAGGTTCATAAATATCATCGGCATCTAAAAAAAATATAATGTCTCCAGTTGCAGCTAAAAAACCTTCGTTGAATGATGATAGTTGTCCTTGATTTTTTTCTTTCAAGACAGATTTAACATTAGCTACTTGAGTAAATTTGGTTATGACTTCTACTGAATTATCTGTGGATGCGTCATCAACAATAATAATTTCATCAAATTTAACTGTTTGATTTAAAGCGCTATCAACCGCCTCTGAGAGAAATTCAGCATAATTGTAATTATTAATTAAACAAGATGTTTTTATTTTATTTTTATCCATACAAAATGCCTCAATAGATAACAAAATAAGACGAAAATATTTTTGGAACCAATAATTACCAATAGGCCGGATATTTTGAGGGACTTGTAGGGACATCATCAGGTCTACACCTAACCCAGGATTCATTATAAAGAGACTGAAAAAACGGAATTTTATCCCAACGGTTGCCTTTAATGCCAAAAAGAATTTGAGTTGCTCCTCCAAGGTGGAGAGCCTGTTTACCAAGAGATTTAATGTAAGCAGCTAATGGAAGTCCATAAGCACCACATCCGATAATAGCTATGTCAAAATCTTGATCTTTAATCTTGTTACACATCCAATCATAAGCATCGAACCAAGTATTGAACTGAGTTTGAGTTCCCGCTAGAGACTGTACTGCTTTGAAGGTAATTAGTTCAAATTCAGGCAAAATACTTTGGTTTTCAAAAAGTAACTTCCTATGGTTTTTATATTGTGATGAAATTGTTTCTGCAAAAGGATGAATGACTAAAACCTTTTTTCCCTCAAGATTCTTGCTCCAAGGGTCGTTGTGATAATAAGGTTCAAGCGTATTTAATTCCACAAAAGAAGCTTTTGGGCAAGAATTTCTGATAATTTCTGGTTCTCCAATTTGAAACCATACTCCTAGAACATCTATAGATTTTGACGATTCTAGAAAAAGTTGACTAAATCGATCTAGATGTTTTTCATCTGCTGGGAAAAACCCAGAATCATTAGATATTGACTCAAATATAGATCCCTTATAACCTCCTTTTAGGTATTCATGTACACAATAAGCTTCTGTGCTACCAAAGCGAGAAATCATAAAAGGTTTACTATCTTTAATAAGATTGGTAACTAATTCATTACTCTGTTGAGGAGATAATATTTGCTGATATATGTCATAGTTTTTTACATGATTTTTGAGAATTATTGCCTTTGTGTAAATAGAGCCTTTCCATTTAGCTAATGGAGTATTTGATTTTACGAATTGCTTGAGATTTTTGCTTAACGTCATTAATTTAGTCCTACAGTCAAAAAATTTGGTTTAGATGGTTGTAGTCAGATTCGCTTTCGCAATTCATCGAATAACTTAACGCTCTTTGGAAAATTTTGTTAGGCTGCTAGATACTAAATCTTGTTCAATTTGTCGTTTCTTATTGTCATAAAAATAATTATTAGGTTCATTTTTAGTATTCACACCATTGATAACTATCCCTAATACCTTCTGACCTGACTGAGTTAAAAACTCTTTAGCTGCATTCGCACTGTTAAGGTCAACTACTCCAGGACGAACAACTAATAAGATACCGTCAGTGAGTGTGCTTAGAACAGCAGCATCTGCTATTCCCGACAGAGGAGGAGTATCAAATATTACCAGATCATAATCTCTTCCAAAGCTACTAATTAATGTTGCCATGCGTTGAGAATCTAGCATTGCAACTGGATTGGGAGGTAAAACTCCAGAAGTAAGAACCTCAAGATTAGGCATCACTTCTTGTACTACCGTATCTAAAGATGCTTGTCCAATAATTACATTGCTTAGTCCCATTGCATTTGGTAGCCCCCAGATATGATGCTGTATGGGATGACGCATATCTGCATCCACCAATAATACCCGACGCCCTGCCTGAGCCATAGTCACAGCTAGATTTGCAGATACGTCAGACTTTCCTTCTTTGGCAACGGAACTTGTAATTACAATGCTTTTGAGCGGTTTATCAGAACAGAGAAACTTCAAGTTAACTTGTAGTATTTGGTATGCATTACCAACAGGGAAGTAAGGAATATCTCTGCCAATAATTTTGGGAATAGCTCTATCGAGTCCTGCTATAGAAGAAGGATCTTTAGCATTTCTGCCTTGTGTCGGAATTACTCCTAAAACACTATATCTCAAGACTTCTTTAGCTTCTTTGACGGTCTTCACCGAGCGGTCTATTAAGTCTAAACCAAAGGCGACAATGATACCTAAGAAAAGACCAATTCCCCCTCCACCAACAATAAATAAGATTTTGCGAGGTCCTTCTGCTTTATCGGGAATTAAGGCATAGGAAATCACACGAGCATTAGGAATCTTTTGATTCTGTGCAACATCAATTTCTTGGCGTTTCTTTAAGAGTGTTTCGTAAGTCGTTTGAGCCGCTTGCAGTTTCCGTTCTAGCTCTCGTTGGCTTTGTTCTAGCCTTGGCAAATTATTTGCTCGTTTGATGTAGGCATCTTGCTGTCGCAAGAGTGTGCCAATTTGTCTTTCTAGACCAACCCGTTGTGCCTGAGCACGAGTAATATCTGCAATTAGGCTTTGGCGCAGTTGTCCAACCTGTAAACTTCCCTCTGTTATCTGCGCTGTACCCGCTACTTGTCCTACCCGCTCTTTTAGCAAGCTTTTAAGAGCTGTGACCTTTTCTTCTAAGTTAGTGATTGTAGGGTGTTCAGGTTCAAAACGAGTTCGCTCTAGTGCTAGTTGACTTTCTGTTTCTTGAAGTTGAATAAGCACTTTTTGAACCCCAGGTGCTTGACTCAAGTCAGATGCGATGACACCTTGCTGTGAATCTACTTGAGCTTCACTACGTAACTGTTCCAAACGACCTTTGACATCATCTAATTGAGCTAAAGCTTGAGAAATTTGGTTTCCTAACTTGGAAATCGTATCGACCGCTGCGGTTGCTTCTTGTTCCAGGACAACAATTTTATTCGTTTCTTTAAATAGTCGCAGTTTTGATTCGGCTCTTCTGACAATTTCCTCAGCTTTGGGTACTTCCGTTACGAGAACTTGTTTGGCTGTCAATGCTTCATTCTGATTAGCCTTGATATTTAGGTCGATATAACTGTCGATAACTTCATTGACGATTTTGGCAGCCAGTTCTGGATCGCCGCCTTTATAAGAAAGTTGTACAACATCAGTACCTTTGATTCCTTCTATTTTTAGTTGTTCTGCCAGGACGGGAATCGATAAGGGTTTGCCTTGACTATCTTTGAGCTTGAGGGAATTAATTGTTTTCTCAATCACTGGATTTGATCCAATAACCCTCACCTGAGTTTCCAGAGGATTGTCGTTTACATTCAAAGCCTCTAGGCGTCCTATGTCTTGCGGTAACCCTGTGAGTGAGGAAGATCGATTTGTTTTAATCATCAAACTTCCTTCTGCTTTGTATGAGGGTTTTAATGAAAATGCATACAAGCATCCAAAGGTAACAGCTATGCTAAAAATTCCTACTAGAGGTAACCAGCGCCGTTGTATAACTTCTAAGTATTTTTGAATATTTACTTCTTCAAAGTTGGGTAAAGATTCCATTGTCATAATATATACAAACTTTCTTTTATAAAAAACAGACTATTTACTTGCAGGAGATTTTCCTCAGTATTTTACTGGTAGTAGGACTGTAGTCTAATTTGCGATGGTAATATTTGCGTTGATTGTCACCTAATGCTTTTTTTCCTAAGATTGTTCAATATCTGAAGTCAACTAATAGTTTTAGTAGTCTCAATTTTGACTTAGATTTTTTGATATCCTCCTGACATCGAAAACAGGATAACTCACAACTTTCTCCCTGATTCACTGGCTTTTCATTCTTTTGGTTAACTTTGGTTAACTTAGTTTTATGTTGTTACTGATGCAAGTATTGATTAGTAATCTAACACTCAACATCATATTATGTAAGAACACTGAATTTGATAACTTTACAAAAAATTCATACAAAAAGCTGGTATATTCGCTATCGGTTTACTGATTTTGAAAAGACAAGAGGAGTTAATTCCTTCAGGGTAAGGAATATAACAATTGTGTCAGCCTACAAGCAGTGAAACCACTTTAGAGATAAGCTTTGTGCAGTGAAAAGAGACATTTAGAAAGACTATATGGATATTTACGTAAGTGACTTCAAAGTTTTCAGCAACAATTAATTCTTGCTCTGAATAATAGCCAATCTTGGAAATGATACGGGATTGGCAACAATAAAATTGTGTGATTTTAGTATCGAAATTTTAAGGATTCGTGAGCAATTTAATTTGCCCAGACTGGTGAAAAACTTTTTTGATGTAGCTTGATGTGTGAAAATTACAACACAGTGCCCGTCCTTGGGTGTATATCCCGGTTTTTTTGGCTTGCCTGTAAATTTGCAATTACCTTACTTGTATTCTGCAATTCAGGCAAAATACTACTTCCAAGATTTCTCTAAGAATATATATGTTGTCTTATACGTGTAACTACAGGGTAACACGCATGATAGATAAACGGCTAGTAAGTAAGTTGACATAGTAAAACTAAAGTATGTAAATAAAGATAAAGTAGGCTAAAACCCTTTTCCCTTCTGTTTTCTGCTTGATCGCAATGACAAATTTTTAGGCTGACTTATTTAGTACGGGTAAGTAGGATAGATTAGTCAACATCAGGCTAGTACAGTACTGCTACAATCCAGTTACTATCCCAATTAAGCAGACAAGGTGCTTAACCCGTATTTCTCACAAGCTTTGCGATCGCCAATTTCGTAATCTTTACCCAGAGCAGGTTTTGAGCCTGTTTATCGGAAAACACATAAATCTAGGTTTTATAAGGCTTTGAAAGATGTGGTGAACAATCAGGGTTAAGCCTCTTGTTAAAAGTAGGCAAATTTTCGCGACAATGTACTCTATATCTCACTATATTTTTAATGAAGTTTAGGCATACTTCTTACTACCTGTGTTAATCTGAAGTACCCAAACTAGATTGCTATTTCTTGGTTTCTGTATCTAGCCAATTGTAATTATTAAACTGACATTAAATGTTGAGAGATTGAATTATGAAATCCTCTTCTATTATCTTAGTCGTTGTGATTAGCGCACTTGCTCTCTCCCAGAGTGCCTATGCTAACCAAGAGAATGTTCCCATGACAACAGATGATCGCAATCAGGCTGGAGTTTTATTGACAGAACCAGCCACGATTAACGCTACATGGAGTAATTTTATCGGACAGACTAATAATCCCAAACAAACTACTGAATCAATTTCGCTAGTGCAAGAGCCAGGATGCCCAAAGATTAACCCGATTGAGTTCATCAATAACCCAGAGTCTTTCTTTAAGCAATGTCAGAAGCCAGCAAATACCGAAAGTTCTCAAAGTACTGAGCCAATTGAGTATTTCAAGGTTCCTAAGCTGGATTCTGGTCTTAGGGTGACAGTTACTCAATTTTAATATAGGAACTTTTTTAACAATAGATAACTAATTCTCGGTAGTGTAATTTATCTAGATAATTTACGCTCAAATATGGATGAAATATTTATGCTAGTACAGCACGGCGGAAATAAACCACCCATTCCCAATCAACAAAACCCTTACGCTGTATTCATTTTTAATTTTTAATTTTTAATTCCGCCTTGCGGTACTAGCTGCTTTAGCTCAAAGCAGAAAAGCTTTGCCGGAATGTTTGCCGAACCCACCAGTAGTCTGTGTAATCATAGATGCCCAAAAGGTAGTAGCTCAAGGATACACGCGGGCACCGGGAAAAAACCATGCTGAGGCTGACGCACTTAAACAGATTCAATGATGGGTGAAGAGTTAGATTAAGACCTTAATATAGTGCCATTTTTCCAAAAATCTTTGCGATAAGTCAATCATCTGTATTGATGCATAACTGTGCTTTTGTGTCAACTTAAGGTGAGAACGAGTAAGCGAGAAAACTGTGAGATGTTGCTTTGTTACAAGTCTCAGATTATTTACGACTTCTCCAAAAGTGGGTAATCTTGCTGTTCAAGTTGTGCTGTACAACAATCAGCTACCCATCCCTAAACAAAAATCTTTTCGCTTCAACAGGATATTAGTGGCGATCGCGGGTGTTGGTGTCTTGCCAAGTATTATCCTTGGTGTTAATGTGACCACTGTTACTACTTTTAGTCTATAAAATGTTTCCAAAAGCAATCAAATTGATAATACCGCATCTAATGCAGATATCTGCGTGCAGTATGACACAAGTGCAATTGTCACAGATATCTGCGTCTTTGTTATCTTAAAGCCCAAATGACAAGTATTTGACCAAACTGCTAAAGAAAGCTGTGCTTGAGCAGGAGAGGGGCTTTGTTTTGTGTTTAACAATCGCCTGCTATGTACTCAGCTTCATGATGATTGGATTATCTCGTAAAAAAATAGAGGTAAAAAATGGAGGTAAAAAATGGATATCTGATAAGATTTACAGAGACAAATTCTGACCAGACTATTAATATTTAAATAAATAATATTTTTGTTGTTTAATAATTCTGATTTATTTGGATAGTTGCTGTTAATAATTTATCTCTTAGGTAATAAAATTGTTGCTTGGTAAGCTTGTTATTGTTTCCAGTAAATGCATTGGATAATTAGACTAAACATAATTCGTGTTTGAAAATATGCAAAAATCCAGAAAAAAGGAGTGTAATTACTTCAAATTATATGCTGATAATACTTTAGGTAATTGATTTGTGACTGGTGATGATGTTAGTATTAAAGGGTGGGTTGATTTTGGGTTTATTATCTCCAACAATTAACTTGTAATGTATCATAAGACCTAAATTCATCAGTATTGCCAATTGCATTGATTAGCAGTGTGAAATGACTATGGGTCTGAATATCTAGACTTGATACCAATAAATTGATGAGGTTACAGAGGAGCAAATAACCATGAGCAACTTAACATCTCCACCTACCGAAGTTCAAAAAACGAAGAAAAAAAGTTTAGCCGCAGATAAAAAGCCTCGAGTTACAGATGATATTGTGCGTAGTTATCTGCAAGAGATCGGGCGTGTAGATTTGTTGACTCGCGAACAAGAGGTTATTTTTGCCCAACAGGTGCAGCAAATGATGAATTTATTAGCTGCTAAGGAAGAATTGGCTGTGAAATTAAATCACGAACCAACGCTGCAAGAATGGGCAGATCAGTTGGAGTCTAGTGTTGAGGTGTTAAAGCAACAGCTAAGTCAAGGACACCAAGCCAAGCAGAAAATGATTCAGGCTAATCTCCGGTTAGTGGTAGCAGTGGCGAAGAAATACCAGCACCGCAACTTGGAATTTATGGATTTAATTCAAGAAGGTACTTTAGGTTTAGAGCGAGGAGTGGATAAATTTGATCCCGCTCTTGGTTATAAGTTTTCAACCTACGCTTACTGGTGGATTCGTCAAGGAATTACACGAGCGATCGCTCAACAAGGACGGACAATTCGTTTACCTATCCACGTCTTTGAGAAACTGAACAAAATTAAACGGGTGCAGCGAGAATTATCTCAACAGTTGGGCCGCGTTCCCACTACTGCGGAAATTGCCAGCGCGTTATCTTTGACACCCAGCCAAGTTAGAGAGTGTTTGTACTTGGCCCGCCAACCTTTCTCCTTAGAGGCGCGAGTTGGTGAACAACAGGATACAGAATTGCAGGACATACTGGAGGATGATGGCCCTTCTCCCGAAGACTATGCTGTTGAAGAATCTCTGCATCAAGACTTACAAGACTTGTTAGCAAAGCTGTCTCCCCAGCAGCGAGAAATATTAACCTTGCGCTTTGGTCTTACTGATGGCTATGAACTTTCTTTAGCACAGATTGGCGATCGCATGGGTATTAGTCGAGAACGGGTGCGCCAGATAGAGCAAAAAGCTCTCAGTCTCCTCCGACGCCAAAAGGAACAAGTACGTAGTTATCTAGCTAGCTAAGGTTATTTTTTTACGATAGTTTAGGGTATTTAAACTCAGGAATTCACCATCATGACTGTATAAAATTCAGTCATTTTGGGGGAAAATAAACCTAACTAATCTCTCTCGAAGATTTGATATGAGCATATCAAAAACAGTGCAACAATTGCAGTTAGAATGGGTGACTTCTGAAAACTTTCAGCGTTATGGACAGGTGATTTTTGCAAGTCTTGATGGCAAAAGTTACGATGGAGAAGATGCCCAATTAAACCTGCAAAACGGGATTCCACGATTTTATATTATGCGGTTGGAAAAGAGAGGGCGAAAGTTTCACAAAATTACTCGCCATCTGCAATGCACTCAATGTCTGGGTTCTTTGGAAGGGAAGGATTGGTTAATTGCAGTTTGTCCTCCTGATAATGATGTGAATGAACCAACATTAGAAGAGATGGCTGCTTTCCGGATTCCGGGGAATTGTTTTATTAAGCTACATGAGGGTACTTGGCACGCTGGCCCCTATTTTGACCATGAAGCTGTGGATTTTTATAATTTGGAATTAGCTGATACAAATATGGTGGATCATTTCACCCATGATTTTCTTAAGAGTCATCAATTAGAGTTTGAGATGGTTTAGGTAATTGACACAGAGTAGTTGACAGAATCAACCAAAGATGCATCTATAGGAGGACACCAGAGGCTATCTCCTATAGACGCATTAGCTTGGATTAATCAAATCAGCGATCGCCTTTACCAATACATCTGGATCTACTGGTTTAGAAATATGCATTTGAAATCCTGCTGCTAATGCTTGCTGCTGATTCATTTCCCCCGCATAAGCTGTCAGAGCGATCGCTGGTACGCTTCCTCCTTGTTGGGGCGATCGCGATCGCACTTCACGCATCAGCATATAACCGTCTGTCTTTGGCATTCCAATATCACTAATTAAAACATCTGGGATCGACTCAGAAAGCGCTTGTAGTGCTTCCTGTGCTGATGCTACGGCGGTTACTTCTACACCGTAGTCTTGCAAAATGAAGGTGACTAAATCGCGGATATCTGGTTCATCATCCACAACCAGAACTTGAGTGTTTGAAAGAAGCGAGGATTCCGGCTGACAATCTAAAGACTGATTTTCCTCACGCCAAACCTGTTCATTTCTGACTAAAAGCGGTAGATCAACAGTGAAAGTTGCACCCGATTCTTCTCCAGAACTTTCGGCTTGAACTTTTCCCCCATGCATTTCTACAACCTTACGCACGATCGCTAATCCTAAACCTAGTCCACCAAATGTCCGTGTCGTAGTGCCATCAGATTGACGAAAGTAATCGAACACATAAGGCAAAAAGTCTGGGCTAATTCCCTTACCTGTATCGCTGACCTGAATTTGAACCTGGTTAGCAGTTTCCATGAGTCGAATTTCTACCCGTCCTCCTGTTGGTGTAAATTTTACCGCATTGGAAAGTAGATTCCACACAACTTGTTGAAGTCGATTTGGGTCGCCCATAACTTGTCCCAAATTGGCATCAAATATGGTCTGAATTTGAATTGACTTGGCTTCTGCTGCTAGTTTTACTGTTTCTAGTGCTGCTTCAACTACCATTACCAAGTTTACTGGACAGATATTCAAGTTTAATTTTCCTTGGAGGATGCGAGACACATCCAACAAATCTTCAATTAGCTGGGTTTGTAACTTGGCGCTGCGTTCAATGGTTTCTAAAGCGTGGTTGGTAGTTTTTTCATCAAACTTGCGAGTCCGCAGCATTTTCGACCATCCCAGAATGGGATTGAGTGGGGTTCGCAGTTCATGGGAGAGAACCGCTAGAAACTCATCTTTAATTTTGTTGGCAATTTCCGCTTGTTTACGTGCTGTCCTTTCGCATTCTAGTAGGCGATCGCATTCTTTTTCAGCCAATTTGCGATCGGTAATGTCCAAGACAAAAGCAACACCATGTTCTTGGGAGTCATTCAGCAAGGCCATCCCCAAAACAATTGGTACTCGCTTTCCGTTGCGGTGGATATACTCTTTTTCGTAAATTTTGGAAACTCCAGTGGTTTGCACTTCCAAAAGGGCGCGATCGTCTAAATCCTGATACTCGCCAGGAGTAAGTTCTCTCCAATTAATTCTATCTAAAGTGGCAAACTCATCACGAGTGAAGCCAGCTAGTTGGAGAAAGGCATCATTGGCATCCAGAACCAAGCCATCGACATTCCAAAAAGCGACCCCAATCAAATTAGATTCAAACAAACGCCGAAATCGTGCTTCACTTTCGCGTAATGATTTTTCTGCCCGTTTGTGTTCGGTAATATCGCGAGAAACAGTGATTACGCCTTCAATAGTTTGATCAACATTGCGTAATGGTGTGAGGATATATTCATAATAATGCACCCCATCAGCAGTAACATATTTACATTCATCTTTAAACGGCTGCCCAGTTTTCATTACAGCTTGTCGTTGATTATCTACTTGCGTTATCAGGTCTGCGGGTAAATCCAATTCTGGCAAAGTTTTTCCGACAATATCCTGGGGTTTTAAACCTAATACAGTAGCTCCATCACTACTGACATACTGATAGCAACCTTGGCGATCAAAGATGTAGATGTGATCCACTGAAGCGGTGAGAATGGCATTTAAAATATTTGCCTGTTCTTGAACTTGGGTAGTTAGTTCACGAGTACTTTCTTCAGCTTGCTTGCATACAGTAGTTTCCATACAAACGCCGATCATTCGCACCGCTTGTCCCTGATCGTCATAGATAAATTTTCCCTTGGCAGAAATCCAAGGTGTACTTTGGTCTGAGCGAACTATCCGAAATTCATCGTTGTAATCAGTTTGGGTTGCCAAAGTGTGAGCGATCGCTTGTATGACAAATGGCTTATCTTCAGGATGAACGCACTTCAAAAAGCCTTCATAACTACCGTCAAAACTTCCGGGAAGCAGACCAAAAAGCACTTCATGATTTTCCGACCAAATTACTTGATTGGTAACAATATTCCAATCCCACAATCCCATTTGAGAAGCATCTAGAGCTAGCCTCAACCGTTCTT
Organism: Nostoc edaphicum CCNP1411; assembly: GCF_014023275.1. Taxonomy (NCBI): domain Bacteria; kingdom Bacillati; phylum Cyanobacteriota; class Cyanophyceae; order Nostocales; family Nostocaceae; genus Nostoc; species Nostoc edaphicum. The sequence goes on along the minus strand of NZ_CP054698.1, from coordinate 436,943 downwards.
CACTCTCCCTAAGAACTACTTCTACTTGCTGTCGCTCCACAATTTCTTGTTGGAGTTGTTGTAAAATTACTGCCACATCTATTGGTAGATTTATAAATATGGATGTATCCTTCTCAATCTGCCACTCGACAACTTTAATATGGGAATCTTCTACTTCTAATGGCAGCTTTCTTTTTAGTTCTCTTAATTGCTCCTCAAGTGCTGCTTGCCTTTGTTGATAAAATATTTCTGATTGCTCTAACTCTGCTACTCGCTGCCGCAGAACTGTTAAATTATCAGTGATTTGAAAGTTAATTTTATCAACATTTGGCATTTTGTACACCGATTATACTTAATAGCATTACCTTGAAGAGTAGGCATACCCTAGTCTAATAAGTATGTATTTTCTAGCTCAAGAACGCAATCCATCAAAAGGCACATAAATTCAAAATTCAAAATATTACCACAGCAATTATTCTAGCTATTAACTATATGCTTTCTTCTGCAAACGTAGCTTAGGTATTTCAGCCAAAAGACATATAGCAATCCTAAATGACTTGTGAAAATGTGCGATGTCCAGATCCCCGACTTCTCGAAGAAGTCGGGGATTTAATTTTTCACGAATGATTTCGGATTGCTATATATAAGTTACATTGAAGAAGAATTCAGAAGTCAGAATTCTATTGTCGAAAACTTTTAAAACATCCTCTAAGTAGCTAAAGAAAGTTTATCGTTTCAATCGCATGAAAGCCGCACCAATTAATAATCCCACAACCTGCCCTAAAAAAACAACACCCGATTGATTTACGCCGACAGGAGGAATATTTAAACTACCTATACCATAAAATAATTGCTGCACAAACCACCAAAATATATAGAAAAATGCTGGCAGTTCGATGGGGATATACAAGATTATTAGCGGCAAAACTGTGTCAATTTTAGCTTTAGGAAACTTAATAATGTATGCCCCTAAAATAGCTGCGATCGCACCATTTGCCCCAATCAATGGTACTGTCAAATTCGGTTCAGCTAGTATTTGCAATACCCCTATCATCACACCAGCAGCCAGATAGAATCCGAGATAGCGTCTATGTCCCAGAATATTCTCGACAGTCTTGCCAAACACCCACAAAAATAGTAGATTTCCCAATATTTGGCTAAAACTGCCGTGCAAAAATATTCCAAAAAGTAGTGAAAATAATCGCCAAATTACAATTATCCAAGCAGCAGAGTTGAAAAAGAGAGCATTTGTAACTGCTCCACTAATCTGGGCAGGAATCACACCCCAACTATTGATGAAATAACCTAGTTGACCACTAAATTCTAGTTTAAGTTCCCATAAAAATACAGCCAGGTTAATGCCAATCAACCAGTAATTAATAATCGGCTTACTTCGACAACGAATATTATCACTAATAGGAATCATATAGATTTGTCATTGAGCATGGGGCATTGGGCATGGGGCATGGGGCATGGGAGAATAATCAATAGTTTTTCTTCCTATTCTTCTCCTTCTTCCTCATCTTCTTCATCTTCTTCATCTCTCCACTCCTTAACCTGTGGCAAGATTGAAATCAGATCGCATCGCACTTAAGTAGGCAAACGAGATGCTGGGAAACACACTTGTAGGAAGATACCAAATTATTAGGAACTTGGGAGGTGGGGGTTTTGGTGAAACTTTTGTGGCTTGTGATACCCAATTACCTGGTTCACCTCCATGTGTCGTAAAAAAACTCAAACCCCAGGCAAGCGATCCAGTAACTTTGGAGACAGCTAGGCGTTTATTTGATACGGAAGCACAAGTTCTGTATAAATTAGGAACTCACGATCGCATCCCCCAACTTTTAGCTTATTTTGAGGAGAATGCCGAATTCTATCTTGTACAAGAATTGATCGAAGGTGATGACCTGAGTCAAGAAATAACACCAGGCAAAACCTTAAGTCAAGAGCAAGTAATTTCACTTTTAGAAGAACTTTTGGCAATCTTAGAATTTGTCCATCAACAGAATGTAATTCACCGTGATGTCAACCCTCGAAATATTCTCAGACGCCAACCAGATGGCAAATTGATTTTAATTGATTTTGGTGCAGTTAAACAAATTGCGACTCAAGTGATTACTCCCCAAGGTCAAACACAAGCTACTGTTGCTATAGGTACGCCTGGATATATTCCTGGAGAACAAGCTCATGGTACGCCAAAATTAAGCAGTGATATTTATGCTGTGGGAATAATTGCTATTCAAGCTCTCACAGGATTATCACCAGAGGAAATAGTAAAAGATGCTGAGACTAATGAAATTATCTGGCATAATCAAGCCACGGTAACGCCAGAATTTGCTCAACTCTTAGATAAAATGGTTTGCTACGACTTTCGGCAACGCTATCCTTCGGCAACGATGGCGTTAAAAGCGCTGAAAGAGTTAACGCAACCACCCGCACCGACAATAGCTTTAAATCCTATTTCTCCACCAAAAAATATAAACAAACCTCAACCGAAAAAAGGCATTTTGGGTAAAGTTTTACTAGCGATATTTTTCGTTGGGGTTAGCGGAATAGCATCAATATTGATTTGGAATCACATTAATTCAAATAATGCCATAGAATTATCTAAACAAGGAAATACCCTTTTTGATTTGCAACGCTATCAAGACGCGCTAGCAGTATATGAAAAAGCTGTTAATATTCGACCAAATCATGCTCAAGCCTGGAATGGTCAAGGTAAAACGCTGTATAAATTAAAAAAATACAAAGAAGCATTAGCGGCGTATGATAAAGCAATTCAAATTCGTCCAGATTATTTTGAAGCTTGGAGCGGACGGGGGTTTGTGTTGGGAAGCTTACAGCGATATCAAGAAGCGATCGCCTCTTTTGACAAAGCTTTACAATTAAATAATAACAACTCAGAAATCTGGAATGCTAAGGGTGAAGCTTTCAGTAATTTGAACCAATATGACCAAGCAATTCAATCTTATGAAAAGGCAATTGAACTCAAACCAGACAATTATCAAGCTTGGTACAAAAAAGGATTAGCGCTACAGAATTCTAAGCGATACGAAGAAGCGATCGCAGCATATCAAAAAGTTGTTGAATTAAAACCAGACTACGAGGAAGCCTGGTACAATCGGGGAAATTCACTAGTCAATTTGCGACGCTATCAAGATGCATTTACTGCTTATGATAAAGCAGTGCAATACAAGGCAAATTATTATCAATCTTGGTTGTCAAGAGGTAATGTACTACTGAATTTACAACGTTATCCAGAAGCAATCGAATCTTTTAATCAAGTAATTAAATACAGCCCCAGAAACTATCAAGCATGGTATAACTTGGGTTGGTCGCTGCATCAAAATCAACGCTATGAAGAAGCGATAAAATCTTATAATAAAGCAGCAACAATTAAGCAAAATGACTATCAAGTTTGGTATAATCTAGGGAATTCACAATACATTTTGCAAAAATACGAAGATGCGCTCGCGTCTTATAATAAGGCAGTTCGTTATAAACCAGACCATTCCGAAAGCTGGTATAGCAGAGGCAATGCCCTATTAAATTTGAAGCGGTATCGGGATGCGATCGCTTCTTACGATCAAGCAATAAAATACAAGTCTAATTACCAACAAGCAATAGACGGCCGCAACCAAGCCCAAATTCAACTGCAAGGCGAAAAACCACAGCCGATAATTGTACCCATTATCCCCACTCCTAATCCTACAAATTCACCGCAGACAACACCCTAGTACAGCACGGCGTAATTCGTAATTCGTAATGACGTCAGGGATGGCTTATTTATGCCGTGCGTTACTAGTATTCTGCCGCTGGGGTTTTACGCTCGATTATAAAAACATCCCAAATTTTCTTGTGGGATGGGTGTCCCCACCACTGGTGTCAACTTAACGCGAAACCGCACGTCCGCCAGGGATTGTAAATCCCTGTCTCATAGCTAAAGGCCTCTGAAGAGGACTTCATAGCGCAAAAATTTTCAGTCTACTTCAGTAGACTTGAGCAATTAGTCAGGGATTTACAATCCCTGGCGGGTGAACAACACCCAATCAGTACGCTATTTTTGGCTTAAGTTGACACCAGTAGTGTCCCCACCCGTCCGAATACGGTTTGGGGAAAGGTGAATTCAAACCTTTTCCCTTTACCCGAATAGGGTTCAGTTAAGGGCTAATAGTACAAAATTGTGGGTTTTAGAGACGCGATAAATCGCCGTCTCTACAAGTGTTTTGGTCTTCCCCGTTAACCGAAAAGTTTTGCCTTAACTCCCCCTCTTCTCTTGCCGTTCTTTGAGTTTCAGCATGATTTCTGCGTGCATCTCGCGGGTAATTGGGTAAAAATACGTTAAAATCAAGCCAAAAATCAAACAAACTGTAGGTATAGGTCCAACAGCAATGCGAATAGCAAACAGTGCCGATTCCGGTTGGATAGGTAGTGGACTTCCGGCTACAGATTCTTTGAAACCCGATACTTGCAAAGCATTGCCCACCAAAAACAGCCCGAAAGCTAAACCAAATTTTTGTAGCAAAACCATGAAGCCATAAAAAATACCTTCTCTGCGTTGTCCGGTTTGGAGTTCATCTAGTTCAATCACATCTGGAATCATCGACCAAGGAATTAGATAAGCTGTGGATACACCAACACCCGCCATGACAGCCATCACATACATCAAAACTATTTGACCAGGTTGTAAGAAAAATAGTCCGGCGGCTGCTATTATCCATAAACTCATTCCTAGAAAATAAACAATTTTTTTGCCAACTTTTTTACTCAACGCACCCCACACAAATAGCATCAGCAGGGCGGTTCCTTGGACTGCAATCAGGACTGTGGGTACATCTGATTCTTTAAGACCCATGCAATTGACTACAAAATAGGGAATAATGCTGGCTGTAATCTGCACACCTAGCCAAGAACAAAGATATATACCAATAACAAATAAAAAAGGTCGGTTGCTAAAGACAATTTTTAGCTGTTTAAAGAAGGGGAGAGATGCGGGTTCCTCAACTTGGATGCGTTTGGCCTCAAAAGCCAAGATGCGATCGCGGACTCCAAAAACGCACCAATATAATCCTAAAATTGAAATTACAGTACAAATTGCTGCTAAAACGAGATATTGTTGTTGGCGATCGCTAATTTGAGAAAAAACAATTTGCGTTAAAATCAACGACAGAATACTGCCGCCAATAGAAAATGTAAAGCGATAGCTGTTAAGGCTGGTGCGTTCGTCATAATCTTGAGTTAGTTCTGGAGTCATTGCCGTATAAGGCAAATTCACAACTGTGTAAAACACCTGAGATATCACCCCAATCACGACGTAATACCAGAACAGCGGCAAAAGATTATCACTCTGATTTGCACTAAATTGCGGTACAATCCACTGCAAGAAAAAGAAAATTCCAAAGGGGATTGCTCCATAAAACATCCAAGGAAGACGACGACCCCAACGACGAGATTTAGTTTTATCAGTCAGGAAACCGACAAGCGGATCATTTATGCCATCCCAGATTTTGCCAATCATCAAAATACTGCCAGCTAAACCCGCAGGGATACCAGCGACATTTGTGAAGAAAACCAGCAGAAAAAAGACGGAGATATTGGCAGTAATTGCCGGCCCTAAATCTCCTGCACCGTAAGCTAGCTTTGTTTTTAAGTCGAGTTTTTCACTGAGAGGATCTCGTTGGGCATCGCCAGCAGCAGAATCGTTCATAATAACTTGCGCTCATACTAAAATAAAAAGTTTGTAATTGCCTTCAATACTAGTTATCTACCACTCCCGTTAGACTTATGCCAGACCTTTATGTTTCTTGGCCAGATTATCACCAAAAAATTGAACAACTGGCTATTCAGATTTATCAATCCAGTTGGGAATTCAACCAAATTATCTGTCTTGCCAGAGGAGGACTACGAGTTGGAGATATTCTTTCCCGTATATATGAGCAACCATTGGCAATTTTAGCAACCTCATCTTACAGTGGCCCCGGCAAGCAAGAAAGAAGTAATTTAATTTTCTCCCGCCACTTGACAATGACTGCCGAAAAATTAGGTTCGCGCATTCTCCTAGTGGATGACTTAGTAGATTCTGGGGTAACACTGCAACAGACTATACCTTGGCTCAAGGAAAATATTGATTTCCCCATTGAGGAAATTCGCACCGCCGTTCTTTGGTATAAAGCCTGTTCAGTTATAGCACCTGATTATTATGTTGATTATTTAGCTGAAAACCCCTGGATTCACCAACCCTTTGAACACTACGAAAATTTGAACCCCGGAGAACTTGCGGCTAAAGCAAGGAAACTGTGTTAAAAGATACATAGGCTCATATTCACCAGCTTTTAGCTGTTCTTTAATGCTAAAGCCCAGATTGCAACTTCTAAACAGTCTATATTCTGTTTTAGGAGCATCGTTTGTCTTTAAGATGTACTCTTGTTCTTCAAGGCGTGAGTAGATGCCGTCTTAAATGTTAGGTGTTGGGGAAAGGCATAGCTTTCTGCTCATGGAGATAGAACAGAGCTTTTTCATCTAAATTTTTTGTGATTTCTATCTATGGAAGAAACAGTTCACGACAACTTTTTCAAAAACTTTACCGTAGTAACGGCAACTATATCTGCCGCAGATTATCTTCCTGAAACATCAGGTATTTATGCTTTGTATCATGCATTTGATTTTTTAGAGAATAGATTATCTGACCATATAGATACTCGGATGAAAAATACGGTATTTAAAACAAAGTTTTCTGAGAAAGATAATAGAAGTAAGTTCATTGTCGATACTTGTGGAGAGTCCGTTGGTTTGTCTCAACAAATGAATCAATTTATCAAAGCTGTTTCTCAGCCTAAAGAACGAAGAATATTAAAAAATCTTTTAATTTCATGTAGCATTCTCCAACGCCCAGATTACATTGGTACTGCAAGCAACTTAAGAGATAGATTCATTCAGCATTTGGAGCGAGATGATGGGTTTTTCTCAAAGTATGCAAACTTAAGACTCAATGATGAATTCTTATTCATTTGTTTTCCTTGCCCAAAAAATATTTCTAGAGAATTGGAAAGCCTGTTAATTCAACTATGTCAGCCTAAATTTAATACACAGAGGAGTTAGAAAATGGAATTAGATAATCAGTCTCCAGAGACGATTGAATATAAGGCAATCAGTGGTAAGTTTGGTGATGTTAGGTACTTTATAACAACACTTGATCAAAGTGATGCAGTTGAAAATATTAGATTTGCTGATGAAATTCAAGGCAGTTGGAGTTTCTCTGAACGAGTTCAGAGGAAACTAGATGAAAACAGAGCGAATACAGAAATATTTTCTTACTTAGCACAAGGTGGAATTCGCTTTTTTAATTCAATTGTCGTCGTACTTTTACCCAACTCGAATGATCAAAGAGAGTTTTGGGACTTCTCTACAGTTAGTAGCGACGGAAAACCTATTGAAAAATGGGTTAATTTAAAATTATATAAGAATGTAGCTAGAATTGTAATTGATGGTCAACATAGACTTCTTTCACTAAGGAGATATTGGAATGCCCATACTGGAAAAGAGCCTTTAAATCCTCAACAAATAAATGAAAATTTCAATTGCTCAGAAACTTTTGATATACCAGTCGTTTATCTAGTCTTTCGCGATCTTGGCAAGGTTGGTCATGCAGACTCAAGCGAGACTGTAAGAGATGAGATAATTAAAGCAACTCGCAATATCTTTACAGTTATAAACAAGACTGCTAAATCAATCGATAAACAAACTCAACTATTGCTTGATGACAGTAAAATATCAGCATTGATTCCTAGAAAGCTTTTAGAGGAAGGAGTGCTTGAAGATAGATTCGTTAAATGGTCTTCCAAGTCAAGGAATTTGACTCAATCAGAACCTTACCTAACGACTCTAGATTTGGTTAGCCAATGTACTATTGAACTATTGAAAGATTATCAGAAGCAAGCTTTAAAGAAATCATTTAATTCATTAACAGAACGTGATACAGCTTTAGCAAACTATTATGAGTCTCATCCTAAACTTCCTGTAATAGGCACAAAAGCATTGCTTAAGTGGTTTTTTACTGAACTTCAACCATTCAAGGATTGGGTATCACAGCTTAACTACGTAGGTATTAACATCCCTATTCAACCTGAACAATCTCGATTAAGTGCAGTTCAAAAAACAAGTATAAAAGAATTACGAGATTCTAATATTCTGTATACTATACTAGGACAAAAAATTCTATTTTCTGCTGTTTCAAGGTTCCTCCTTAAGATAAGAATAGAGTACCGTATTCCAGTGATTCTTGATGCCGTATCGCTTAGTATTACTAAAATGGATAAAGATGGCTTTTTCTGCCGAAATGCACCCCATTGGTTTAATGTTCTAGTGCGGCCAAATGAAAAACTAACCATGATTACTACAGGAACTGGAACTGAGAAATGTATAGAACTTGTCAAAATGATATTGTTGGATTCGTCTGATGGCGTGAGAGATTTGATAAAACGCACTAAAGATGATGTCAGTAATGAGATCAACTGGAATGAAGCTTCGATTTCAACTTGGAGAAGAGAGTTTCATGTAATATTACCTGAAGTTGATTTTATTGATGAGCAGATAAAGGAATCTTCTGAATCAGATGACTCTTTTGCTGAAGTTAGAGATTTGCTTGACTCTTCTGAGGAGGACGAAGAGGAATCTGATGAAATTGAAGATGATGAGGATATTTTTAAAGAAACTGAAGAAGTAAAAGACTAAATTGAATGACCTGCAACACTAATAGCTAAAATTAGTGAGGTTTTGATATTTCCCCAAATTTAGGACTCCACCACCCTTTTGGTGTATTGAAATAAGCTACATCTTTATGTTTGGTATCCTTACGGGATTGTGAATCAGAACATCGCAACATTGTCTTATTCTGCCCCTCTTTGATATAACTGTACTCCTCTAGAGCTTTCTTACATACTGGGCAGGGATATTTGGTAATCTTAACAGGAGGTTTTTGTTGATTCTCAGCTTGGACTGTTTTAGTTTGTGGTGGCTGCCAAGTTTTGTTAAAGTCGCTCCAAAATAGCACGACATTTTCACAGCCTTTTGTGCATTTGAGGAAATATTTCTTTTTAACCTTAGTACTCGGAATTTTGGCGAGAAAATTTTTGCATTCAGGGCATCGCGTCTTGGAAGTTTCGTATTTCCGCTCACTTATCACATTAGCTTTTACTATTGAGGAACTTGGAACTACAGTTTTAGCTTTGGAGAGTGCTGGTACAAAATAATTCTGATTCCAACTAGTTAAATAATGCTGCCAAGAATTCTTTCCTTCGGAAATGGCATCAAGAGCATCTTCCATTTTTGCTGTAAATTCCGCCTCTAGCAAATCTGGCAGTGCTTTGAGCAAAAACGCATCAACTTCTAACCCTAACGCTGTTGGTTGCAGATGGTCTTTTTTCAACTCGACATAATTGCGTTTTTTTAAAGTAGCAACAGTAGGAGCATAGGTACTTGGGCGACCAATTCCTTTACGTTCCATCAATTGCACCAATTTTGGTTCGCTATAACGAGGTGGTGGCTGAGTCTGCTTCTTTTCATGTCCAGCATTCTCTAGCTTCAATGCTTGTCCCTGTTGTAATGAAGGTAAAATACTATCCTTGCTGAGATTGTTCCAGTAGCGGGCATAACCATAAAATTCAATTACTTGCCCTCTGGCTGACCACAGTAGGGAACCAGACTGAGTAATCACCAAAGTTTTACGCAATTGAGCAGCCCGACACTGAGAGGCAATTGACCGTTTCCAAATCATCACATACAGATTAAACTCATCATCAGGAAGTTCTAAACGCAATTGAACTGAGGGACGAAACACATCGGTTGGACGAATCGCTTCATGTGCTTCTTGAGCCGATTTGCTACTGCGATGCTTGGCGACTTGCTGCGGTACATTCTGCGGATCATTTTGCTCTAACCATTTACGGGCGCTGGCACAAAATTCTGGACTCAGCATTACTGAGTCTGTTCGCATATATGTTATCAGCCCTGCCTCATAAAGCTTTTGGGCCACAATCATGGTTTTGTCGGGAGCAAACCTCAGCTTTGAACCGGCTGCTTGCTGAAGGCTAGAAGTTGTAAATGGTGGCGGTGGCTGGCGGTTAGCGATTTTTCCTTCAAAATGAATAACTTGATGAGGATGCCGCTGTGCTTCTTCAACTAAACGTGTGGCCTCTGCTTCGGCAAGAACACGCTTAGACTCCGGTTTTTCTGGAGTATTACCTACTTTTGCGTCATCATGAGTTTCAGCTTCTTGTTCTGCTGCATCTTTTGCAGAATCAACCGTCCCTTTATAAAAAGCCCGAAATCCTTCAGCATAATCTACCCAGACACTCCAGTAATCTTGGGGGACAAACGCCAGAATTTCATTTTCTCGCTGACAAATCAAGTGCAGTGTCGCGCTTTGGACTCTGCCAACACTTTTAGCGCCGTTATTCAATGCCCAAACTAAAGGGCTACCTTTATAACCTACCAACTTATCTAGGCAATCTCGGCATAGCCCAGCACCGATTAAGTTTTGGTCTAGCTTTCTGGGATTTGCGATCGCACTCTGCACCGCCGATGCTGTAATCTCTGTATAAATTACTCGTTTCGGTTCCCTTAAACCCAGCGTTTCTTTGAGATGCCAAGCGATCGTTTCGCCTTCCCGATCTGGGTCAGTTGCTAAGACAACTTCATCAACCTGTCTCACCGCAGACTTGAGTTTCTGGATTGTTTCTTTCGCTCGTTGGTCACGCGGGACGTAATTGCATCGGACATTACTGCCGTCCATGACGAAGCCCAAGGAATCGTCCCCTTCATTGCTGAGTTCTCGGATATGGCCACAACTGGCTAGAACTTTCCAATCCGAACCCAGAATTTGACTGAGTTTTTTGACTTTTCCGGGGGACTCTACCACAAGCAGGCGTTTGATCATAGCAACTGCGTTCTAGATTTTAAGCAATAAACTGGCAATTGCAATTAGCGATCGCCTATTCTCGTCATGTGGATTTTCTAGAATACTGTACCAAAAAGCTTTGGAAATTGCTCAACTCAGTTTAGAGGGAAATGATGCCTGATTGTGCGATCGCTGTTGCAACTGTCTCAACTATTATGATTTTAGCCTCAACAACCCAGTTAAACAGGGGAAAATCTGTAGCAACATCCCGCAGGGTGTGTCGGCTACCCTCTGGGAACTTCCAGAGAAAGATAGAAGTTAGAATTAAAGCGATGAAGCCAATGGCTATAGGACTAAATGACTATGCGAATTAAGCAAATTTACGTCAGTGGCTTATTTGGAATTTTTGACCATGTGATTCCATTGAACATGGATGAACGAATTACCATTATTCATGGGCCAAATGGTTTTGGAAAAACAGCCATATTAAGAATTTTGAATAGTTTTTTCAACTCCCGAAACGCAGAATTGAGAGCTATCCCATTTATAAATTTTCGAGTTGAATTTGATAATAATAGTAGTGTTGAAATAATAAAAAATGCCGAGAATGCAGAAGAGTTGGAAAAGAATGATATTGTTTTCAAATTTTATCAGCCTGATTCAGAGCCAGCTTCTTTTTCTCTAAAGCCAATAAATATTCGCTCTGATATAGACTTTCCGCTTGGGATTTTGGATGATGTGATACCAGGACTAGAACGAATAGCTCCTCGAAAATGGCTGTATAATCCTACTGGAGAAACTCTTTCTTTAGAAGAAGTTGTAGAGCGCTTTGAGAATTTATTGCCCTTAGATTTAAGACAACAAGAAGAGGTTGAGTGGCTAGAAGAATTGAAGAAAAATATTCATATTCGCCTCATTGAATCACAACGTTTGCTGAATTTTGTACCTAAACGTTCTTCCAGAACGTATCGTGGAACACCTTCAATGTTGTCTACTGTGTCTGCTTATTCTGATGAACTTGCTCAGATCATGCAAGATAAATTTAAGGAATACGGTACAGTATCTCAATCTCTTGACAGAACTTTTCCAGTTAGGGTGGTGAAGCAACAGCTATCCGCAGATTTGACGAATGAACAACTTCGTAATGATCTAAACGAACTTGAAGCAACTCGCTCTCGTCTAATAGAAGTAGGTCTTTTAGATAAAGATGAAGATGCAGAATTTCAAATTCAGCCTCAAGATATAGAGGAAAGCACCAAAAATGCTTTGTCGGTATATGTTGAGGATGTAGAAAAGAAGCTGAGTGTTTTTGCTGAAATAGCAAGGAAGATCGATTTATTAAGGAAAATTATTAATAATAAATTTGCCTATTCCTACAAAGAGATAAACTTTAGTAAAGAAAAGGGATTTGTTTTCACTACACTTTATAAATCCTCATTATCTGATTCAAAAGCTCTTTCGCCAATAGATTTATCATCTGGAGAGCAACATGAGTTAGTTCTTCTTTATGAACTACTATTTAAAGTTCAACCTAATTCTCTAGTCTTAATTGATGAGCCTGAATTATCTCTTCATGTAGGATGGCAGGTTCAGTTTTTAAAGGACTTACAAGATATTACCCAGCTTGCAGATTTAAATATACTAATGGCTACTCATTCGCCAGATATCATTCAAGATCGCTGGGATTTGACGGTTGAACTGAAAGGGCCACAAAAGTGAGAGATTTTCTTACAGTTGACCGTGTTGCTAACCAAATTCGATTACGACGAAGCACATATACTGGAACTTTTTTATTAGTGGAAGGAAGTTCTGATAAAACTTTCTATAAGCGATTTGTTGACCCATTAGTTTGCGAGTTAGTCGAAACATCGGGTAAGCAGCGTGCTATTGAAATTTTAAAAATTTTGGAACAATCAAATTTTCAGGGAATTTTAGCGATTGTTGATGCAGATTTTGATCGCCTTGAAACTTTGTTATACACCAGCCCTAATCTACTTTGCACCGATAGCCATGACCTTGAAACTATGCTGATTAACTCGCCAGCATTTAATAAAGTAATCGCTGAATTTGGTTCTGAAGATAAAATTAGTAAGCTTAATCGAGATGTAAGATTAGTATTACTTCAAAATGGGATGTCGGTAGGTTATTTACTTTGGATATCTAAATCTGATGGATTAAACCTAACCTTTGAGGGAATTACATTTAGCAAGTTTCTTAATGAGCAAACTCTGCAAATTGACGAACTCAAGCTGATTCAGGAAATTAAGAATAAATCCCAAGCTTTCTCTTTGAACGAGAAAAATCTGCAAGAACGGCTAAAGAGCCAGAAAAGCAATAACCACGATCCTTGGCAAATTTGCTGTGGTCATCATTTGGTGGAAATTTTGTCGTTTGGTTTACGCAAAGCACTTGGCTCTAACAAAGCTGCTGATGTTGAACCTAACAGTCTTGAGCGTAATTTACGGCTTGCTTATGAAGAAATTTACTTTCACCAGACACAACTCTACTTGGACATTCGTAAATGGGAAAGCAATAATCAGCCATTTAGGGTTTTGCGGAATGATACATAAATACTAAATTCGGAAACTATGTACAATATTATTGTTATTTTTGACACGCCAGCGTTTAAAGAGTGTTGGCGTCGGTAGAAAATCAGGCGATCGCATCCTGTTCTCTCTACCAGCTTGACTTACAGCAGTAATTAGCGATAATTGATACCGTCCACGCCATAAGTATTTGCGTAGGCGTAGCCCGTCGTAGACATCGCTTAATCTTAAATTGAAGGGTAAAAAACCCAGCTTCTCTATGAAAACCGGGTTTTTAAGTAATTGTTAATTTATTTCTGAGCAGTACAACATGGCAATAAAGGCTTATTTACAACTTCTTTAATGTCTACTGAATTCAAAAAATCTTCCCAATATTTCTGAACTTCGGGATCATTAGGACGCTGGCTGCGTAAATTAGCTAAAGTTCTCAGAGCATCTTCCCAAAATCCAGCAGTTGCAAATAAAACTGCCCGATCCAAGTCTGTGTTTGGTTGGTTTAGCTGAAGGGATAGGTTTTCATCTTGCGATCGCACAATTGTACCTTCTACATACGAGTCTTTATCGCGGTTATTAGGATCACAAATCATCGAAAAAGTCCAATTATACTCTTTACCGATTTGTAGAGATGGCTGATCAATAGGTACATTTACACTCACAATCCCATTCTGCCCAACAGGTTTGAAAGTTCCCTTATACAATGGGTCAATGCTATCATCATCCCGCAAAACAAATTCTAGTGCTTGCACTGTTGTCGAAGTTTGAGGAATGTAAAAAAAGAATGTGGGACGCTCTGCTGTGGTTCGTTGAGCTTCCTTATCTGTTGGTGTCAGGGGAATAATATATTGTCCAATTGGAAAACAATTTCCCCGTGTTCCAGCCGATCTTACCCTACCAGGTCTACCTGGAACAAAAGCGATACGATTTCTACCACGTTGAATGTAACCTGTAACATTTCTAATTGCAGAAGTAGCATATCTATCTCCAGGACGTAGCCGCTCTGCTTGCTGAAAATTCAATAAAGCTTTTCTATAGTTTCTCCGTTTGGTTTCATTATAACCAAGTTGCATATATTGGGTGTAAGCAGATTTAGCTTGTGCCAGTTGGTAAGCTGACTCTGTTGCCAAAACCTGAGTAGTGCTTACAGACTCGAAGGGGAGAAATGCTAAAGCAGCAAGCAGATAGCTTGCCCAAAATCTATATTTCATGATGTTTATGTCCACTTGTAGTACATTGTTTGGGTATATATAATACAATAGTCTAAGCTTTGCAGTGACAAGACTTTATGTGTGCTACTTTCTGGGAAGGCTGAGGTAGTATTGTAATTTTTTTAAAACAAAATCCCAACTTTTTTAATAAGTCGGGAATCTTAGCATTTGGATTTTCAGTAGTCTAAAGTTGAGAGACTATTAGCTTTTCCCTATTCCTTAATACACATCTGGTGAAATTAAAGATGCGTTATCCAGAACCCTTGTAGAGACGTAGCACTGCTACGTCTCTACATTATTTTTCACTCATCTTTCTAATGGGGTACAGCCAACTTTGCATCTGCTACCTGAGCATTGTCAGCAACAATTGTGCGGAATAAATCGCCTTCAATTGTCTCCTGTTCTACTAGCAAATCTACTAAACGTTCCAAAACTACACGGTTTTCTTCCAAAAGTTCTTTGGACTTGATGTAGGAATTGTTAACAATTTCGCGCACCTGCGAATCAATTTTGGCGGCAATTTCCTCAGAATAGTCTGATTTATTCATCCAGTCGCGTCCTAAAAATACCTCTCCACTCTGATTTTCCAAGGACAATGGGCCTAATTCTGACATCCCGAAGCGTGTCACCATCTGCCGCGCCATCCCTGTCACATGTTGCAAGTCATTGCTTGCACCTGTGGTCACTTCTGGCTTACCAAAAACGATTTCCTCGGCGGCGCGACCACCCAAAGTAGCAGTAATCCTAGCTTTGAGTTGGGAACGGGAAATTAACCCCTGTTCTTCGTTGGGAGTAAACCAAGTTAATCCTAGTGCTTGTCCCCGTGGAATTAATGTAACTTTCTGTACAGGGTCATGGTCTTTGAGCAATGTACCCACTAAAGCGTGTCCAACTTCATGATAGGCAATCAGGCGCTTACTCTTGCTGTCCACTAAGGCAGTACCTTCCATACCTGCAACAACTCGGTCTACAGCAGCATCAATTTCTAAAAGGGTGACAGCTTCTTTGCGCCTCCTCGCAGTGAGAATGGCAGCTTCGTTGAGTAAGTTGGCTAAGTCTGCGCCAGTAAAACCAGGTGTGCGACGAGCGATCGCTTCTAATGATACGCTAGGATCAATTTTCTTATTCCGAGCGTGGACTTTCAAAATTTCCAGTCGCCCTTTGAGATCAGGTGCATCTACCATCACTTGTCTGTCAAAGCGTCCTGGTCTGAGCAGCGCTGCATCTAAAACATCTGGGCGGTTAGTGGCAGCAATAATAATGATGCCTGTATTACCTTCAAAACCATCCATTTCAGTGAGCAGTTGGTTGAGGGTTTGTTCGCGTTCATCGTTACCGCCACCGATACCAGTGCCTCGTTGTCTACCTACTGCGTCAATTTCATCGATAAATATTAGGCAAGGAGCATTCTCTTTGGCTTTTTTGAAGAGGTCGCGCACGCGAGATGCACCCACACCTACGAACATTTCCACGAATTCCGAACCGGAAATACTGAAGAATGGTACACCTGCTTCACCTGCGATCGCTTTTGCTAGTAAAGTTTTACCAGTACCAGGGGGGCCAATTAACAGCACTCCTTTAGGAATCCGTGCGCCTACAGCCGTAAATCTTTCTGGCTGTTTTAAGAAAGTAACAACTTCTTCAAGGTCTTCTTTAGCTTCTTCAACCCCGGCGACATCTTCAAATTTGACTCCAGTTTTGGCTTCCATTTGAAAGCGAGCTTTGGATTTGCCGAAATTCATCGCTTGGCTAGAAGCATTTGTAGAGCGCCGGAGGAACAACAGCATTAAAGCCACCAGTGGCAAAATCCACATCAAATTAATTAACAGCCCAACAGCAGCTCGACTATTAGCAGAGGAAACTTCACCAAAATCAACATTCCTCTCTTTAAGAATGTTAATTAACTCTGCATTTTGCGCCAAAAGTCTCACCTGTTGCGGTGGTGTATTCTCCTTTTGCCCCTTGAGATAAACCTTTGCTAGCTGTTCAGTTTCGTCAAGCTCTACTCTTTCAACTTCTCCCGCCTTCACTTTCTTGATCAACTGGCCATAATTTAGAGGGGTGCTCTCTGCTTTTTGTGCCATGACAGGAGTACTACCGAAAATTCCTGGCAACATAATTAAACTAGCTGCGATGCCTACGGCGGGTTTTGCCAACGCACCAACCCAAGCAACGCGCTTTGACGACTGACTTTTTATCAATGCTTTTTTTCCCAAATTTGTCATAATAGTTACCCTTTGTCTGCTGGCACAAGTTTGAGCGCTGGTTTTATGCCTATTCTTCTATTAAAAATTGTAATAACTGGAAATTACACTTTTCTTATCTAGTCTAACTTCCACACAAAAGCATTCCCAAGTTTCTTCAGGCTATTCCTTCCTCCATGAAAAACTCCATCCACAGGAAAATGGGGAAGAGTCACCAATGCCCCATGCCCTATGCCCTATGCCCTATGCCCTATGCCCATGCCCCATGCCCCATGCCCCATACCCAATGCCCAATGCCCAATGCCCAGCAGATATTAATTTGACACATTCTGACACAAATCGCTAAGATAAACATAGTCATAACGATTCCGCTTTTTAAGAGCTAGTTAATACTTTGTAGGTTAATTATGGTGAGAATTATTGGTATTGGCGGTAGCTTAAGATCCAACTCTTATACCCAGCTTGCTTTACAAGTAGCAGTGCAAAGGGTAGAAGCCTTGGGTGCAGAGGTAGAAATTCTCGATTTACGGCAGTTGCAGCTACCATTTTGCACTGGCGCGAAGGAGTATCCAGAGTACCCAGATGTTCTGCGGTTGCAAAATACTGTTAGTCAGGCTGATGGATTAATTTTAGCGACACCTGAGTATCATGGTGGCGTTAGTGGTGTCCTCAAAAATGCTCTAGATTTGATGAGCTTTGATCAACTGTCAGATAAAGTGGCAGGATTTATTAGTGTCTTAGGTGGACAGTCTAATAGTAATGCTCTGAACGAACTACGGTTAATTACCAGATGGGTGCATTGTTGGGCAATCCCTGAACAAATTGCGATTGGACAAGCTTGGGGTGCGTTCAGTCCTGAAGGCAAGCTACTAGATGAGAAGCTATCTCAAAGATTTGATCAATTTGCTCAGAGTTTAGTTGATAATACTCGCAAGCTGCGAGGTGTAAATTAGTTATATGGTGGGCAAATTTTTGTCCACCCTATATTTCAATACGCTTGGGTTAACGCCAAAAACCTTAAACTGTGTAGGTTGGCGTTTAGTTTTACGTAAATCCTATGTTAATCAGGAAAAATTACGAAATAGCTGTAATATCCGCTGTCGCACTCTTTCTATAATTACTTCCTCTTCAGTAGATAGCCCATCAAATAACATCTCATATATCAATGGTACGCCTAACTCTAACTCTTCTAAAAGTGTACGCTGACTAAATACATGTTGTGGTTTACCTTCTAGCATCAGCTGCCCTTTATCCATGACAAAAACCCAATCTGCCCAACGATAAACTAAATCCAAATCATGGGTTGCCATCAACAAAGTGGTTCCATCTCGATGAATCCTTTTCAAAGTCGCTATCAAGTTACGAGTATGTTTTACATCTAAATATGCAGTTGGCTCATCCAACACCAATAGTTCCGGGTGTAATACCATCACATCTGCTATAGAAACTCGCTTTTTTTGTCCTAAACTCAGATGATGTACTGGTCTTTCTGCTAAAGCAGTCAGTTCAAATTCCACTAATGCTTGCTCTACTCGGTCTTTAATTTCTGGCTCTGGTAAACCCAAATTACACAAACCGTAAGATATATCTTCTTCAACAGTAGAAGCTACTAATTGTTGTTCTGGATCTTGAAATACTAGTCCAACTTTCTGCCGTAAGTTACTAAGATAATTGCGATTATAACTTAACGGTTCATTACGCCAACGTACAATACCAGAATCAGGTTTATAAAGACCGTTAGCTAATAAAAATAGCGTCGTTTTACCACAACCATTCTGCCCAATTAACGCACACCTTTTACCAGATGGAATCTTCAGTGTTAGACCATTCAAAGCTGATTCTTGTGCGCCTGGATAGGTGTAATATACCTGCTCAAATTCAAGTAAATATTCCTGCATTTCGCCAAAATTCTAATCCTATTAATCCTACACAGCCGCAAATTGCTTCGATGATATATCGCGCTTGGGGACGATAGCGGCGGGGATGCCAAACTCGAAATTCACTCACAAAACCCCGTGATTGCAATCCCAGAGAAAACTGACTATATCGTTGTAAGGTTCGCTGTAATAATTGTCCAATTAGTAGTGCTAAACTTTTCATTCCACTACGCCAAGTACGGTAACCACCACGGGAATTTTGTGCCGTCCATAATTCCTCGGCTGTGTTCAGTAGGATGAAAATAAACCGATACATTAGTAATAACAAATCGGTTAAAAGCACTGGAAATCGTAAGTAACGCAGAGTTTGTAATATCTCCGTGAAAGGGACGGTTAACATGAGAAAATATAAGCAAGAAACAGAGGCTAATGCTCTGGTTAAAATTCCTAATGCTTGAATACTGCCATGATGACTGATATAAATATAGAAATGTCCGAGAGTTAATCCATACCACGAATCTAATTGTACGTTTGGCAAATCATTAATCGTAACTCCATTCACCATAAGTGCTGGCAAACTTGTCAAACAAAAAACTATGGTAAATGTTAACAATTTAAAATAAACACCAGCGGGAATTCTTGCATAAATAACTGTCCAAATACCCATCCAAAGTGCCATCAATATTTGCACTAGCGGATGGCTAGCCAGGGAAATAGCCAGAGTAGTAAATGCAAAAATTAGTTTATGCTCTGGTGGCAATCTTCGCAATCGATTGGTATAAGCTAAAGTGTCTAGTTGTAGGCTCATTCTTTAGGTTTTTGTTGTTGGGAACGTCCTTTATACAATCCAATTGCATAACCAACTACTCCCGCACCCAAAGCCGCTTGCGAAGCAAATAATAAGCTTTCTATTTCCCCACTAGCTGGTTCAAAAAATGATTTAAACCAGGGTTTATATTCGGGTTGTATTTCATTAATAGCCTCTTCTGCTTTGCCATCAGCACCGGAAAACTCCCCACCTCGCACAAATATTAGCGGTGCAACTGCTAAAGCGATAACTCCTAATACCAACAGCCAGTTACTCAACCCTTTTTTAGATTGACTCATTGCCACTTCCTCGCTTGATTAATTTCAACAATTCTAATTCTTGAGGATTATAAGATTGCAGCCAGTTCCACACCAACACAGTTAGTAATCCTTCACTAATTGCTAAGGGAACTTGAGTAATGGCAAAAATTCCGGCGAACTTGGTAAATGAAGCGATAAACCCACCAACAGGTGCGGGGAAAGCTAGGGCGAGTTGGATGGAAGTGATAATGTAGGTGAGTAAATCTGCGATCGCAGCTGCTAAAAATATGGCGATTTGTTGTTTACCACCTAACTTTATTGTCAGATTATATATCCAGTAAGCTAGGAAAGGGCCAGCGATCGCCATCGAAAAAGCATTTGCCCCCAACGTCGTCAAGCCGCCATGCGCCAGTAACAAAGCTTGAAACAACAATACTAAGCTACCCAAAACCGACATAGTAAGGGGGCCAAACAGCACCGCACCTAACCCTGTCCCTGTTGGGTGAGAACAGCTACCTGTGACAGAAGGGATTTTCAAAGCTGACAGCACAAAAGTAAAAGCACCAGCCAAGCCCAGGAGTAGTTTCAATTCCGGGTTAGCTTGGGTAATGCGAGTCAGACTACGCAATCCTAATAGAAAAAATGGTAATGCCACAATCCACCAAAAAATTGCCCACTGCACTGGCAAAAAACCTTCCATGATGTGCATGGCGTAGGCGGGTTTGGGTAAACCAATGACTAGATAAAAACTGATAACTCCCATCAGGGTTAGACTGACTAACGCCTGTTTTTTTCTTTTCATGAATCTGTACCTCGCAGATTTATGTAAACGAATTGATTCTAACCGGCGGGCATCCTGACTCACCTAATTTTGGTTCACAGTTGCGGGACAGCGCCGGATTTACACCGGACTTTCCCCCTTGCGTCCGATGGCTGCTTCCCATCAGAACCGATTTGAGTAACTATATCACCATTACGAGTCGTGATGCGTAAAGCCCCCGTGTTTCTAACCGGGGGATATAAGCGAATGTGCCAAATTTATTTGGCTGGGACTTTTACAAAGCGTAGTTTATTAAAACAGTTTAGAGGTCATTTCTAATTAGAGGATGTTTTAAAAGTTTTGGGCGAATATAATTCGCTACCACACAGGCTAATTCCACCTACGTGGACTAGCAGAAAATCGAGTTTTATAACCCGCGTAGGCGGGTTTTGTATGTGTAGCCGCGACTTCTAGTCGCAGAGGCAAGTATTAATTTAGACTAAAGTGAATTATTTATTTTTGAATAATACAGTAAAAATACTACCATTTGGATGATTATCTTCGATGGTAATTGTACCGGAATGTGCCTCGATCGCCATTTTGCAGAAAGCCAATCCTAAACCAATTTGCGAAATTTCTGGCATCATAGTTCCAATTTCATACTTCTCGAAAATGATTTGCCGTAAGTCTTGACGAACTCCCGAACCGGAATCAGCGACTTGCACTTTAGCACCACCTGCTGCCAAATACTCTCCTCGGAGGATGACTTGAGAATTGAAGGGGGAGAACTTAATGGCATTGGAGAGCAAATTATCCAGCACTCGACGAAAGATCACTGCATCTACTACAACAATGCCACCAGGTTCGGGAAATTCACGTATCAGGGTCAGGTTTTTTTGAGTAGCGATCGCCTCAATATCTTCTACAACTGATATACATAGCGCACAAAGATCCACTTCTGTGTAGTTGAGAACCATTTTGCCAGATTCCAGCTTTGCCATAATCAGCAAACTATCAATTAACGATTGTAGTTGTTGTCCAGCAAGTAAAATTTGATCGACTTTTCCTTGTTGTTGTTTCGGTGACAAACCTGCCAACCGAAGAATCTCTGCTCCTAAGATAATAGTGGTAAGTGGATTTCGCAGATCGTGCACAATCATATTTACCATGTCTTCTCGCATCTTGAGCAATACTTGCATACTGTCGTACTGCTGCTTAATCCGCAACATGGAATTAACTCTGGCTCGTAATTCCACACCGTTGACGGGTTTACTAATGAAGTCATCTGCACCCGTCGCCAGACATCGAGCCAAATCTTCTTTCTCAGTTAATGCTGTCACCATAATAATCGGCACTGCTTGCCATTGTGGATCGGCTTTGATGCGCCGGCAGACTTCCATCCCATCAAGATCGGGCATCATCACATCTAATAAAATCAGATCGGGCTGAAAACTATCGAGGCGATTTAGAGCTTGTTGACCACTAGGAGCGTAGTAAAGCTGGTAGTTTTCACCATCCAGTAAGGTTTCAACAACGTCAAAGTTATCGGGTTGATCGTCGATCACTAAAATAGAGGTTTGAATATCCATCGAAAATTTCCGTTACCTGCTTAAGAGTTGTTGAATTGTGCTTACAAGCTGTTTAAGTTTTACGGGTTTGGTCAAATATTCGTTAGCTCCAGCGGCTAAACAAGTTTCGCGATCGCCAGGCATGGCTAAGGCCGTTAGTGCAATGATCGGAATATGCACAAATTGCTGATCGTTACGGATACGCCGCATTGCTTCCAAGCCATCCATTCCCGGCATTTGAATGTCCATTACAATTAAGTCGGGGCGTTGAACTCTAACAAGGTCAATAGCTTGCTGTCCATTGTTTGCCAGAATCAGATGATATCCTCGACCTTCAAGATAGCCGGACATAGTATCAATATTTGCTTGATTATCTTCTGCCAGCAAAATCAAAGGAGTGTCTAGAACTGCTTCTGGTACGCCAATTAGATTTGGTGGGTTAGAAAGGGCAGAATGTTGTAGTTTATCTATAGTTGTTTGAAGTTGAGTGCGGGTAATGGGTTTGACCAGATATTCAAACGCTCCCTGAGCTAGTCCTTTGCTACGCTCATCCACAACTGAAATGATGATCGCTGGAATATATTTGGTTTTTGGGTTGGTCTTGAGTTGATTGAGCACCTCCCAACCGGATAGGTTCGGTAGTTGCAAATCCAGAATAATCAAAGCAGGTTGAACGCGCAGCACTTCTTCTACGGCTCCTTCACCTTTGGGATAGATGATGGGTTGCATTCCCATTTCGCTGAAGTAGCGAGTAATTTGGTCAGCCGCCGCAACAGAATCTTCTATAATTAAAACTTGAGCATTCTCAGCAGGTAAGTGATAGCTGGGCAATAAAGTAGTTACCTGTGTTGTTGACATATTGTCGCTAGCATGGTAGGGAATGTAGACGGTAA
Source organism: Nostoc edaphicum CCNP1411 (assembly GCF_014023275.1). Lineage (NCBI taxonomy): Bacteria > Bacillati > Cyanobacteriota > Cyanophyceae > Nostocales > Nostocaceae > Nostoc > Nostoc edaphicum. The sequence goes on along the minus strand of NZ_CP054698.1, from coordinate 413,949 downwards.
AACAACTTCCCTCTCCAACTTCACTCCTAACTAAGACCGTTCCTCCATGTAGGGCTACAATCTTTTGTACTAGTGCCAAACCTAGACCAGTGCCACTGTATTGACGGTTAAGGCTACTGTCAAGCTGGATAAAAGGCTGAAACAGCTTGCCAATTTCTCCAGCGGCGATACCGATGCCGGTGTCAATGATATGGAAGCAGAGGTTTGGGGAGGATGAGGGGGACAAGGGAGATGAGGCAGAGGGGCAGGGGGAAGGGTGCAGAGGAGAGGAATTTTCCCCCTGCTTCCCCTGCCTCCCCTGCTCCCCCTGCCTCTCTTCCCCTGTGCCCCCCTCCCCTTCCAGCCGGACTTCTAGCGTTACAGATCCGCCGTCTGGTGTGAACTTGACAGCGTTACTCAGCAGGTTAATCAGTACTTGACGCAGGCGGCGATCGTCTACTTGGATGCTGTCAATATGCTCAGAAATATGAGTAATAAGATGAATATTCTTTTTCAAAGCCATCTGTTTAACAAAGGCAATACTGGTATCACAGAGGCTCCTGACAGAAACATCACTCAATTGCAGTTCCAGTTTGCCAGATTCGATTTTAGACAAGTCTAGAATGTCGTTGATTAGTTCTAGCAAATGTCTACCACTGCGCTCAATAGTAGCGATCGCTTTTACTTGTCTTTCATTAATGGAGCCGAAGACACTTTCTTGTAAGCCCTCTGACATCCCCAAAATTGCATTGAGAGGTGTTCGTAGTTCATGGCTCATGTTTGCGAGAAATTCGTCTTTGAGGCGAGTGGCGCGGGCAAGTTCCATATTTGCGTTAGCAAGCTGCTCATTCGTTTGCCGTAATTGTGCTTCGGCTTGTTTGCGTTCTGTGATATCTTCATGAGATACCAGTATGCCAATCACCTCTCCTGCGCTATTGGTCAGGGGAACTTTATTCGTTCGTAGCCAGAGTTGTTCGCCATTAGCCCCTTCAAATGGCTCCTCATAGCCTAGTTTAGGTATTCGAGTGGTCATCACCATCATATCGTCTGTACAGTAGAGGTGTGCCAACTTTGCCCAAGGTAATTCAAAATCGGTCTTGCCGATAATCTCATCAGTTGTCAGTTGAGAATGGCGGATAAATGCTGGATTGCAACCAATAAACCGCGATTGGCGGTCTTTCCAGAAAACACGTTGCGGAAATGTATCTAGTACCGTTTGCAGCATTTTGCGTGATTCTTCCAGTTCTTGCGCGGTTTGTTTGCGTTCGCGGATATCAAATAGGGTGGTGCGGCTGTATAGATAGTTTCCCTCAGCATCCTTGACAGCAGTAGCGCTTACCAGCACCGGGAAAACTGTGCCATCTTTACAAACCATGTCAAGTTCCAAATCCTTCAACGAACCCTGTTTTTTGAAGCGAGGATAGTTTTGCTCGAAGGACAAGCGACTGGCTTGGGTTAAAAAATTTACCAGGGTTTGGCCAATCATTTCTTCACGGGTATAACCCAACCATTGCAGTTCAGTCTCGTTGACCTTAAGCAATCGGCCTTCGCTGTCGAGGGAATAGTAGCCACAGGGAGCATTATCGTACAAATCTTCGACCTCATGGGCATATTTCGCCAATGCCTCTTGTGCCTCTTTCCGTTCGCTGATATCAGCGATCCGGACTAGATTCATGGTACGTCCGGCTACAGTAATCGTCTTGGCTGCGATGTTTCCCCAGAAAATCTTACCCTGAAGAGTAATATATTCAATCTCTCGGCTCCATACACCTTTTGACTGCATATCTCTGACGATCGCATCTGTTTCGCTGGCAGTGAATGGACGCAGTTGGAGTGTCTGACCATTGATACTGACTAATTCAGCTTTGTCAACCGCCTCAAACAGTTCCACTGCCTGCCGATTGCAATCCAGGGTGAGCAGGGTTTGTGGATCAACCAGAAAGATGGCATCAGCAGATTCGTTAAAAATTGCTTCTCGTAAATCCCTGTTGTGGATGAGTTCTTGTTCGGCTTGTTTGCGATCGCTAATATCATAGTTAACCCCAATCATCCGTACAAGTTCACCCTGCTGGTCACGTTTGAGAATACCGTAGCCTTTGAGGAAACGAATTTCTCCACTTGGTTGAACGATGCGGAACTCGACATTATATTCTTGATTTCCTTGGATAACTTGCTCCATAGTTTCCAGCAGATAAGGGCGATCTTCCGGGTATAGGCAGTTAAACCAAGCATCAAAAGAACCGTTAAAATCAGTTTTACTCACTCCATACAGTTCGTACATCCGATCGTCCCAAATCTGCCTTGCTTGGACGAAATCATATTCCCAAATACCAAATCCTCCAGAGCGGATGGCTATGGTTAGCCGTTCGGATAGGTGATGCAACTGTTCTTCAGCAAGTTTATGATCGCTGATATCTGTCAGTGTGCCGATGTAGCCAATAATGGTGTCGTTGGTGTTAATTTCGGGTAGCACTTGGACATAAAACCAGTTGATGCTGCCATCTGGGCGTAGATGCCTGCCCTCACTCTGATAAAATTCCCTTGGGTTAACATGTCCTTGCTCAAATTTTAGAGACCATTCCCTCCCCAAACGCTCGGCGTCTTCTGGGTGCAAAGCCTGTATCCATCCCACCCCCAATGCTTCCTGTGTTGGTCTACCAGTCATCTCACTCCAGCGGTCATTAGCATAGATGCAGTTACCAAGGGCATCCAGCCGGAAAATAGCTACAGGAGCCGCTTCTGCCAAATTTGCATAACGGAGTTCGCTATCTCGAAGGGCTGTCTCTATTTGTTTTTGCTGGGTAATATCTTTGGCAATACCCAGAAAGCCGATATTGTTTCCTTCTAGATCCTGGAGAATTTTTACTGACAGAAATACAGGGAACCGCGAGCCATCTTTACGAATGTAAGTCCATTCGTTTTCATAGGTGCTTCCGTCTTGAGTGACGATAGTAAAAAATTCCCTACCAGGTGCAATTTCCCTACCCAATTTCAACGAGAGTTCTGCTGCTCGTTGGTTGAGTTCTTCCGGGTCGTGAAATGTAGTTGGATTTATTTGCCGAACAACTTCATCTGCTGTGTAGCCCAACATTTTCTGAGCGGCTGCATTGAAGGTTTGGATGCCATTTGAGTTATTAAAAATAATCGCATAGTCAGTACCATCTAAAATGGCTTGCTGCAAATTAGCGATCGCTAATAATTGAGCTTCTGCCTGTTTGCGCTGTGTAATGTTAATATGGCAACCAATCATTCGCAGGGGATTGCCGTCTCGATCCCACGCAATGACGCGACCAGAACAAATTACCCAAACGGTAGAACCATCCTTATGTCGATATCTCACCTCATTGTAAAAGGGGATTTGTCCGCGACTTTGGACGTGTTGCTCGAAAAGTTCCAGAACACCCGGTAAATCCTCTGGAAAAACCAAGCTTTGCCAGCTCTCTGGTGTATTTGGCAACTCATGATCTTCATAGCCGAACATCTGCTTGAAGGTTAAGCTCAAGTACTCCTGATTGCCCGGAATATTCCAATCCCAGTAACCTGCTAGCCCGACTTCAAGAATCTGCTCCAAAAGATGTAATTCAATTCGCAGCATTTGGGCCCGCCGCCGCTCCTCCTCTGAGAGCTTGCGTTCTGTAATATCTATCAGCACGCCCAGCATGCGCAGCAGTTTTCCGGTTGCGTCATAAACTCCCCGTCCTTTTGCCGATACCCAGTGAATGCTGCCATCTTGCCAGACAACTCGGTATTCCACAGCATAATCGGTTTGGGTGGCGATCGCTTGCCTCAGTTCCGGCTCAACCCATTTTTGATCCTCTGGATATAATTGATTGAGCCACTTTTCATAAGTCCAGTTCACATCACTCAGATCCGAACCAAAACAGCGAATTGCATTCTCGCTAGCAAATATTTGATGGGTGATTGGGTTCCATTCCCAATAGCCAATACCAGCAAAACTCAGGGTAAGTTTGAGTTTCTCTTCGCTGGCTTTTAGGGCTGCTTGTGTCCGTTGGCGTTCTGCCAGTTCTGCCTCTAATTGCTGATATGCACTTCCCTGTTGAATGGCGATCGCTATTTGCACCGCTAGTTGATCCAACAAATCTAGTTCTACAGATTGCCAATGACGAGGCGCACTACATTGGTGAGCAATTAATAATCCCCATAATTGCTCTTTGACCAAAATAGGTACTACCAGATTAGCTTTGACTTCAAATTGTTCTAGAAGTTGCAAATGACAATTCGTTAAACCAGCTTGATAAATATCGTCGATTGCTCGTTTTTTCCCTTGACGATAGTCACTTCCGGCTCCCTTTTGAAAGCAGGTGTCCAAAATCTGCTGCCCCAAAGCCACAGTCCAACCTGGAAGCACTGACTCCGCCTTAATTGTGCCGCTCATATCCGGCTGAAATTGATAGATAACTACTCTATCTGCTTTGAGAAACTGCCGCACTTCTGTAGCTGTGGTATGCAGAATCTCTTCTAATTTGAGAGACTGACGAATCCGTAAAGCGATCGCAGCAATCAGTTGTTGTTGTTCTCGACTTTGTTCTAACTGTCGAGTCAAATCCATCCGTTCAATGGCATGATGAATTGCACCTTGAAGAACTTCAGGTGTAAGTTTCTTTTTAACCAGATAATCTTGCACACCACTTTTCATCGCCCGGACAGCAGTAATTTCATCCGCTTGTCCTGTCAGCATAATCACAGCAGTTTGAGTATTGCTATGGCATTCCCGAAACTGTTGAATAAACTTCAGCCCATCACCATCGAGTGACAAAAAATTCAGCAAAATGATATCTGGTATCTCCCGTTGACACCATTTCAGTGCTGGCGTTCCCGTTTCAAACTCCAAAAAGCGGTAGGTATACAGGCTGTCTTGCTCCAAAAAGCGACGATATGCTTCCCGATCTTCAGCGCAATTATCAATCAGCAGGATTGTGAGGCAAGAAGAATGACTCATAAGTTAAAAATACAAACGCGATCGCGTTTCAAAAAAATTATAGCTCGATATCATCGTGTTAATAGCTTGATGTAAATCGAATCACGCTTGGACAAGAAAAATATAGAACAGGCAAAATACTTGAGATACCTTTATATTGCCCATCAGCGCGATGTCTTGCTCAAATCTCTTAAATTTTTTGCACTTTAATCGCTTTACAACTGGGTGTTGTAAACAAATAGGATTCGCAATTTTACCTAAACACCTCCTCAGAGCTTCAGTAAATTTGCGACCTTCAAAATTCATCCATTAATAGCCGCAAGAGCAACGCTCAAACCTCTGTTTGGCAGTGATTTTTATCATTAGTCAGACTGTTTTCAAGTTTCACATCATCGATTTTATTGGCTTGTTCTGTGCCCTTATTCTATAAAATTTCCTCTATCCTACGGATGATCTGTAGTTGCAACGTCAGTATTTCTTCAGGAATTCAAAATAGCCATTCAAGTAAATACCCTCAATTTAACCAAAAAAAAATTCCTGTTTTCCCTCGATTACATTTTCATTTAAATCCTGAATACTAAAGCTATTACAAACAATAATTACTCAAAAATATTTGTTTGTAGTCAGTTTATAGTATTTAAAAATTTCATGCTTACGTCAAATCGCCAAAGGAGTTTTAATCTAATGTCACTAGCAGGTATAGAGCGTCGATTCCAACATAAGCTAGACCTTAAAAAAGCTGTAAATCACAAATTGAATCCTGTTAATTTTGTGTTGTTACTAGTAGCTTCAATTATTCTAGGAAGCTCTAGCTTTATTATCGCTTCTTATGTATTGTCTTCAGTTAGTTCGATCATTTTATCTTCAGATACTAATCCGACATCAATTCCCTGGATTGACAATAAGTTTGACTGTCAATACAGTAGTAGAACCTGGCAGGATAGCAAGTGTTGGGATTATGAACATAATCCGACGTTTTAAAGCTGAGTCCTTTGCTCAAAGCTTACTTTTGACTTACTTCTAATTACTTGGATTACGGTTAAGCTGCATCTACCTTAAAAACCGTTTTTTTTAAATTAAGGAACAACTCAGAACTCAAATAATTAAAAAATAATATCCACTACTAAAGAAATCAGGTTTCAAAATAAATGGGACTTGTTAAAAATAATATAAAATCCCTATAAGAATATAAAAAATAATCACAGAAAACACTGAGGCTGTTTAATTAATTATAAGTAAAAATATTATTTATCTCTTTGTCAAAGATAATTCTATTCCAGGCATCTATACATAATGTTCATTAATTCTCTCATTTCTGATAATTTACAACAGACAATCATTCGTCATCCGCTCGTTGTTAGCTCTGAGGTTATGCTTCCATATGTGATTGCACTAATCAATGAAGCATCAGGTAATCATGATAGTTGGTCAATTAAAGATAGCAATTATTTGCCTCATTCAGGTAAAGATATAGCTAGCAACATATCTCAAGCTACTAGTTGTGTTTTAGTTCTAGAAAACTCGCATTTGGTGGGTATAATTACGCAACGAGATTTAATTAAACTAACAGCACAAGGTAAAAATATAGAGGATGTCAGTGTTGCCCAAGTGATGACCAGAGAGTTAATAACATTGAAACTAAGAGATTTCAAAGATGTTTTTGCTGCATTACATCTGCTGAGAAAAAATCGAATTTGTCATCTGCCTATTATTGGGGATCAAGGAGAATTAATTGGATTAGTGACTCCTAGCAGTCTGCTGACAGTTTCTATTCTACAAGCCGAACTTTACAATTATACACGAGTTAAATTTGTAGAACGCCAGAAAATTGAGGCAGAACTGCGATTAGAGCGTAATTTTATTTCTACCATTTTGAATCTAGCAGATGCTCTAGTTATAGTACTAGATTGTCAGGGAAAGATTCTTCGCTTTAATCATACTTGTGAACAAGCTACAGGTTACGCATTTGATGAAGTTAATGGAAGATTTGTTTGGGATGTGCTGCTGTTACCTGATACAACAAAATGTATCAAAGATATTTTTCAAAATTTAGCTGATAGAGAATTTCCTCAACGTTACGAAACTTCTTTAGTAACTAAAGATAGTGAGCAACGCTTAATTTCTTGGTCAAATAAGGTCTTACTTAATCGGGACAATCAAGTTGATTATATCGTCTGTACAGGCATTGACATTACTGAAAGCCGAAAAGCACAAGAGGAACTCCAGCAGACTCGCAACTTTTTACAGTCGATGATTAATAATCTGCCTGTAGCCGTCTTTGTTAAAGATGCCAAATCAGAAAGTTTTGGGACAGTCAAGCTCTGGAATCATACCTGTGAAAATATCTTTGGTATTACAGCAGAGCAGGCTATTGGCAAAACAGATTACGAATTATTCCCGAAAGAACAAGCAGACTTTTTTTGTCAAAAAGACCTAGCAACTGTTGCTAGCGGCGTACCTCAAGATATTTCTGAAGAACCTATTGACAGTCCTAGTTTTGGCAGAAGAATTTTACATACAACTAAAATTCCTTTGTATGACAAAAACCAACAACCCGAATACCTGTTGTGTATTTCCGAAGACATTACAGAATATAAACGAGCAGAAAAAAATCTGCAACAAGCAAAAGAGCAATTACAAACGGTTTTAGATGCAGTACCTGGGTTTGTTTCTTGGGTAAATGATGATGGATATTATTTAGGGGTTAATCGCCATTTAGCTGAAAGTTTTAACTTGACTACCGATGCTTTTGTTGGTCAAGAATTGGGCTTTATGGAAAACAGCCCGCAATTTACAGAATTTATGCATGAATTTTTAGATAGGCAAGATGTAGCAGATTCTAAGGTTATTGATGTCCAAATTAATAATAAAACATGCAATTATTTGCTCGTAGCTCAAAAATATCAACAAAACACAGCCGCCGTTGCTATCGGAATCGATATTACAAAACGCAAACAAGCTGAAATAGCCTTACAAAGTTTGATAGAAAGCACAGCTTCTACGACTGGACGTGACTTTTTTCCAGCATTAGTTGAGCATATTTCTTCGACTTTAGATGTCCGTAACACCTTAGTCAGTGAGTTAATTGATGAGCAAGCTCACACTTTAGGATTTTGGTCTGATGGGCAGTTACAACCCAATCTTTGCTATGACCCAAAATTAACTACATGTGAAATTTTGCTCAAGCAAGGATTTTACCACTGTAGTTCGAGAATTCAGCAACTTTTTCCTAATGCTAAAAGATTAGCTGCTATGGAAGGTGAAAGTTCTATGGGAGTTATTTTGAGTGATGATTTTGGTCAACCAATTGGCTCACTATGCATAGTAGATGACAAACCCATACCTGACCAACATAAATTTGAAGGAATTCTCAAAGTATTTGCAGCCAGAGCATCTGCTGAACTGCAAAGGCAACGAGCGCAAGAAGCTTTACAAAAACTCAATCAAGATTTAGAAGTCAGGGTTAAGCAACGTACTTTAGACTTACAACAAAGTGAGGCAGAACTTAGAGCTATTTTTAATCAAGCAGCAGTGGGAATTAAACTAGAAAGTTTAGATGGTCATTTTCTGAAAGTTAATCAAAAGTTGTGTGAAATTTTAGGCTATAGCCAAGAAGAAATACTAAAGAAAAACTTTAGAGATATCACACATCCAGAAGATATACAAATCCATCTCAATCAGTTGCAAAAATTAATAGCAGGAAAACTAGAAACATTCTCCATTGAGAAGCGCTATTTACATAAAAATGCTGATGTAATTTGGATAAATCTCACGGTTTCTCTAATTCGAGATCCGAGTGGTAAACCCATTTACGTGATCGGTGTAGTTAAAGACATACGCGAGCGCAAACAAGCTGAAGAAAATATTTGTAAAGCTTTAGTAAAAGAAAAAGAACTCAGTGAGTTGAAATCTCGTTTCATTTCTATGACCTCCCACGAGTTCCGAACTCCTTTAGCTGTGATTGCTTCCTCTGCTGGAATCTTAAAAAGTTTTAGCCATAAATTAGATGAAGAACAAAAGAATAAACATCTCCAGTGCATTCAGACTTATGTTCAACACACTACTCAACTATTAGATGATATTTTGCTAATTAATAAGGCTGAAGCTGGAAAATTAGCATTTGAACCAACTTGTGTTAATTTGATTAATTTCTGTCGTTCTTTGGTAGATGAAATTCAACTCAGTTCTCCGAATCATACCCTAGCCTTTTCTCCCCAGTACTTGGGTAATTCATCAACAGATGATCACTTTATGGCTTGTATAGACAAGAAGCTTTTGCGACAAATATTGAGCAATTTGCTTTCAAACGCTGTCAAATATTCACTAGACGGTAGCAATGTTGAAGTTGATCTGTTAGTTCAAGATAAAAGCGCAGTTTTTCTAATTCAAGATGAGGGTATTGGTATTTTACCAGAGGAGCAACAGAACTTGTTTGAACCATTCTACCGAGCTAGCAATGTTGGTAATACGCCAGGAACTGGATTAGGTTTAGCAATAGTCAAAAATTGCATAGACCTTTATAGAGGAAGAATTACCTTCGCTAGCCAGGTCGGAGTTGGTACGACATTTAGGGTAGAACTACCACTAATGACAAGTGACCTACTCCATGAAAAATATCTAATGTGTTATTAGTAAATAATTTTAGGGAACAATAAACTGCAAGAGATTTTTTGGAATCTAATGTAAATTACCAAGTTGTTAAGCTGAATAATCAGTTTTAGCAACTGCATTTACTGGTCTATAGATATCACAAAATCGCCTAATCAGAATCACTATTCAAATAAACCAATGAACAAAAAAATATTAGTAATTGAAGATGAAGTTCAAATTTGTTCAAATATTCAACAAATTCTAAGTTTCTCCGACTTTAATGCTATTACCGCAAATAATGGTTTAGAAGGATTACGACTTGCTAAAACAGAACAACCAGACCTTATTTGTTGTGACGTTATGATGCCTGAACTTGACGGTTACGGTGTACTGACAGCCTTACGCCAAGACCCGGTAACTGAATCTATCCCAGTAATTTTTCTGACTGCAAAAGTAGACCGCGGTGACTTACGCCAAGGTATGGAGTTAGGAGCCGATGATTATCTTACAAAACCTTTCTCTACAGAAGAACTTTTAAAGGCAATTAAGGTCAGATTAGAACGCGTAGAAAAACCAACTTTAATCAAACAACAATATGAGCAAGAACATCAAAAAAATACCAAATTGAAGCAGCAGATAGAGATAAATTCACAAAAACTGCAAGAGAGCCAACACCTGGCAGAAATATGCAACGAGGTTATACAAAAACTTTTACAAGATTTAGGTAATCCGCTTTCAAATATTAATATAGCGATCTATATGCTGAAAAAAGCTCAATCAGATGTTGAGCGCGATCGCTACTTGAGTATCTTACAACAAGAGTATGCTAGAGAAATGATGTTTTTGAATGAAATGAAGAATTTACAAACATTACTAACTCCAGAAAATGCCAAAATTTTGCAAAGCTTCAATGTGTTTAACAATAACAAATAATATAGTTTAGCAAAATCGAAAATTGCTCTACTATTTCATGCTATACCAATAGCATAAAATTGATATTTTTATCTTTAATAATCATAGATGAACACAATTTTAATTATAGAAGACGAACCCCAAGTCAGGGGAAATATTCAGGAGATTCTACAACTTTCTGATTTTGAAACTTTGATAGCTGCAAACGGTAAGATTGGATTAGAAATTGCTCAATCAAAATTACCAGATTTAATTATCTGTGACATTATGATGCCTGAATTAGACGGCTATAGCGTGCTGTCTGCTTTACGTAAAAATGAAGCAACTATCAATATTCCTTTAATATTTGTTACTGCTAAAGCAGAGCGTTCAGATTTTCGTCAGGGAATGGATTTTGGGGCTGATGATTATTTGACTAAACCGTTTACTCCTGAAGAACTACTCAATGCGATCGCTTCTCGTCTTGATAAACACGCTTCAGTTGAGCGCCAAACTCAAGCCAAACTAGACGAACTCAGAATGAATATTGCTCACTCATTACCTCACGAATTGAATACGCCTTTAAATGGCATTCTCGGTATGTCACAGTTGTTAATCGAAAGTTGTAGTGTCATGCCTGACTCTGAAGAAGTCGAAATTGCAGAATTAATTTACAGATCTGCCAATCGATTGAATGCATTAGTTCAAAGATTTTTGTTATATAGTGACCTGGAATTAATATCTAAAAATCCCGAAAAAGTCCGTCAAATCCAAGATAAAAAAGATAAATGTCTTGCTGAGAAAATTATTAGTGAAATCGCTCTCAAAAAAGCTATAGAAAACTGTAGACAAAAAGATTTAAAGCTGGATATCCAAGAATCTACCGTACAATTACCACAAGAAAATTTTAGTATTCTGATTGAAGAATTACTGGAGAATTCTTTTAAATTCTCTTTGCCAAGCAGCGAAATTAAAGTTCTTAGTAAGATAGAAGGTAATAAATTTAATTTGTCTGTAATTGATAATGGCAAAGGTATGGCAATTGAAGAGATTAATAAAATTGGAGCTTTCGTACAATTTAATCGAAAGTTATGGGAACAACAAGGTTCTGGCTTAGGGTTGGCTATTGTTCAGCATATAGTTAAATTATATGGTGGTGAATTTACAATTGCTAGCATTCCTGAAAAAGGAACTATTGTAAGTGTTAGTTTGCCTTGCTAGGAGATGCTTATAAATATAACTACAGCAAAATATAAGTTTACAAAATATTATAAAATAGCAATTCAGGGAGTAAAGGAAATCTATCTTAATCTTTTAGGGGATTAGTTATATTCCATAGTTTTAAGTGCGCTTTTTTAACACCAGGTTTGCACAACATGACCCTTCAACTGTTGTCCTAACCAAGGTGTATTTTGTGAAAGTGTATAAAGACTTTTCCGTTCGACTTTCCAGGTTTGCTGGGGATCAAATAAAGTAAGTTCCGCTGGTTGATGAGGTAGAATTGCACTTACTTTTTGCCCTAAACACTCTGCGGATCTAGTACTCAATGCCCGCCACAATTCTAAAGCTGTAAATTCTTCAGTTTCAACGAGATATTGCCACAGCAGAGGTAATGCTAACTCTAAACCAATTGCCCCGGCTGGTGCTTCGGCGAAAGCTTGGACTTTTTCTTCATAGCTATAGGGTGTGTGATCAATAGCGATCGCATCTATCACACCCGCACGCACCCCTGCACGCAACGCCGCGACATCACTGGGATTACCTAAAGGCGGGTCTAAATGCAAGCTGGTGTGATAACTCTTAATTGCTTTGGTATCAAGTAAAAGGTGCATCCAGGTGGTGCTGGCGGTGATGGGTAAACCAGCAGCCTTTGCTGAAGCGATTAATTCCACACTGCGAGCTGTAGAGACACGCATGATATGGACTGGTGTGCCTATAGTTGCAACCAATTCAAGCATAGCTGCGATCGCAGTAGTTTCAGCACTGGCAGGAATTGGGGGTAAACCAAAACGGAGAGCATTCGCCCCTTCTCTCATTACACCATTTGCTGCTAACTGGCGATCGCTAGGCCAAAATGCTACTGGTTTACCCAACGGCTGAAGATACTCCAATACTCGCCGCACCAGCGCCAAATTTTCTAACGGCTTACCATCGGTAAAACCAACAACTCCAGCCACCGCTAAATCTGCCAACTCCGTCAATTGCTTCCCAGCAACATCTAGGGTGATAGCACCCCAAATATGGAGCAGAGGGAGAGGGAGAGACAAGGGAGAAAAATTGCTCCTTTTTCCTTCTCTCTTTTGCTGCAACTGTGCCACAAGAGCAGGGTTATCAATAACTGGGGATGTATCGGGTAAAATGCTAACTCTGGTAAAGCCGCCAGCAGCAGCAGATTGTAAGAAAGACAAGAGGGTTTCTCGTTCTTCAAAGCCAGGTTCACCAGAGTGGCTGTACAAATCCACTAACCCAGGGCCGAGAACTAATCCCTGACAATCTCTAATTTGAGTATCAGAAGTGATGTCAGAAATGTGTGAAGCCACTTCTTGGATATAACCATCAGCAATCAGCACATCAAAGAGTTCATCGATTTTAGAAACTGGGTCAATCACCCGTACTTTTTGCAGCAGTTCAGTCATAAAAGTTTTTAGTTATGAGTTATGAGTTATGAGTTAGGAGTTAAGTAGGTAGGCATAATTCAACATAAAGTAAAATCCTAGTTCGTAATGAGCAATTCATTGAGCGAAGCAAGGATTATTAGGACTAAAGTCCTTACTACAAACTTTAATTTATTTACGTCTAGCTACTTATGAGTTATTTTTTCTTCAGTCATTGCTTCTAACTTTATTCCTTACTCTTCACTCCTAACTCCTTACTTCTCATTCCTAACTCAGCACTCAGCACTCAGCACTCAGTACTCACAAAGCCCCCGTTGCTGTTTTATCTAGTACGCCTCCACCGAAGTGAGTGGTGATGTTCATTGCTTGCAATACTGGTAAACCATCGATTCCAGACGGGTAGTCGATAACGCTAACTGCGCCATTACCCTGACGGAAATTCCAGAAATTTTCTAGCGATAAACCTAGAACATGACAAAGTAAGGTTTTATTAGTAGCGTCATGAGCTACTACTAATACAGTTTTGAATTGATTAGTTGATGCAGCTTGCACAATAGATTGCCAAGCTGCGACGCTGCGTTCCCACACTTCTTGCAAATTTTCCCCTTCAGGCATTTGCACTTGGGCTGGTACTAGCCGCCAGCGCTGCAACTCTCCTGGAAACTCTTGCTCTATCTCTGTTTCTAATTTTCCTTCCCAGAGTCCGTGACTGATTTCTCTTAAACCATCTTGCAAGTCTAACTTTACATTCGGATGTTGTTTTAAAATAATTTCTGCTGTTTCTTTAGGGCGCAGCATTGTGCTACTGACAGCAAAATCAATCGCTACCTCTTGGAGAAATTCGCCTGCTTTTTGCGACTGTTGTCTACCGTTGTCGTTAAGGGGGACATCAATTTGTCCTTGAAACCTGGTTTGGCGATTCCATTCGGTTTCACCGTGACGCACCAATAACAATCGTATTCCTTTATGATCCGGTCGCAATGAGGGTAAAGTCTCTCCCGTGTGTTGCGTCTGATTTAAAGATTCTAGCTGGACTGGTTCGCCCAATCCACCGGCAAAATTTAGTACGGTGATGCCACAGTTAGATTGTTGTATTGAATGGTAGCGACTTGGGGAAATTCCCAAGGCTGTGCTAATGAGGGCGCGATTAATACCGTTATGCCCCACTATAAGAATAGTTTCGCCTTGATGCTGGGACAAAGTTTCTTGCCAAAATTGCCGCGCTTGTTCATATATGGCAAGAACAGGAAAATGTTCTCTTGTCCCTTGTACATCATTTATCAGCATCCGCAGTTCGTCGGGGCGCTGATGCCAAGTGCGGTAGTCTTCGGCAAACTTCTGCTTGACTTCGGCAGTTATCAGCCCTGCCCATACGGGGAGGTCGATTTCTAGCAGTAAATCAGAAACTTGAATTACAGCAGATTGTTCAGGATGAGCAGCTAACTCACTATGAATAATATCTGCTGTGTGTTTCGCTCGTTGCAGGGGACTGCTATAAATAGCATTAAATAAAATATTGCTGAGGGCTTTGCCAACTTTACTGGCATCGTTACGACCTTTTTCGGTTAATGTTGACGCATCAGTGCGTCCCTGAATACGCCGTTCGGTGTTATAACCACTTTGACCGTGGCGCACAATGATGACACGAGTCATCTCAAAGCCCTCCTGTATCTAGACGATTAATTTTACTGCAAAATGATTGCAGAATTACCGACTCAGGAAGGCGGATTTAGTCAAGTGGGCAATTTTACTCTTGTAGGGGACGTAGAATAAGCAGCAAAAATAGCTGTAGGGTTTGCTCCCCGCAAGCCTATCGTGTACACACAAGTCTAATTACCCCCCTTAATCCTCCCGATGCATTGGGGAGGGTTAGGGTGGGGTAAAATGCCTGTGGAATTAGCGTTTGAGCTTAAGTTGACACCAATGTTATGTCGTAGGCTGACGCACCTTCGATTGTTGACGGTGCGGCGCTTGGCGATAATACACTCTATATTAGAGCGTCAACTTTTATATTTGGTTATTCTCTCCCCAGATCCAACTGTACTTGCAATCCATCATTGTCACTTTCAGACTGAGCGGGTGTTAAGAAAATAGAAGTGTCTGGCTGTGATAATGATTCGTTAAAGCGGATTTTGACTGGAGCTTTATTGCCTCTTCTATTATTGTTAGAGATGCTTGCTGGATTAGTTTGCTCAAAAAATCTTCCAAAGTCATCTTGGGCTGTTCTTTGATCAATTCCAACTAGAGAATCACCAGTTAGTCTGTATTCTCCTGGATTTGAATTTGATGCTGGTGACTGTGCGTATACTGGGCTGCCTAAGTTTGCAAAGGCTGCCGTAATCCCCAAGAAAGCAATAATTTTGGCGTTCATTAGTTTTGTCCAAATTATCTTTAATATTGCTTGTCTATTATTCTCTGGGAAAAATATTTTGATTAACTCTATCGTGAGGTTCTACTACAATAATTGTATTGTGTATATACTTGACTCGTCAATAATTCTCGTTGTTTCAGACTTTGCCAAGCTATAACTTTTGTATCTCTTTTGAGTGTACGGTTACCTGGTTTAGTTTCTCAGCGATCGCAGTTAAGTTAGTTGAGATATGCCAGCCTTAAATCATCGCTCCACCAAAATAATCATACAAGCGATCGCTAATCAATATCATTCCTGTTCTAAAATCCTTTCTATATCTTGCCCTGCATAGAGAATCCGCACAACTTCAATGCTTTCATGTTGCTCAAAGTAAAAAATTAGATACTTTTTAAATCCCTTAACAGCCCATTTACGTAAACCTTGTAAACGAAGATTATCCACGGGATAACGGCTACCCATTCCAGGCATTCTTCCTAACTGTGCAAAAGTTTCTCTTACAGAGTCAAAAAATAAAAGAGCCGTGTCGGGGTTTTCTTGGGCAATGTAAGCAAAATAATCATCAATATCTAAACTGGCTTTGGGTGTAATGATTATCCGCTTTGTCATTATTTCTCTTGATGCAGGTGGTTTATCAAGTTTGTGCGTTTTTGCTGCCACCATTCATCATTAACTTCTATTGCTTCTCCACTTTCAAGTCCTGCAATTAAAAGTTCTTCTATATGTTCTTGCATCTTGCGTTTTTGGTCTTGGGTGATTAACTCTTGTAGATATTCGCTAACTGAACCGTAGCCACCTTGAGCCACTTGTTCTTCAATAAAGGCTTTCATCGACTCAGGCAAGGAAATATTAATATTACTCATAACCTTGGTAGTTAGGTTAAACTATTTTTTCCATCTTATCAAGGTTGTTAGGCGTTGTCTTTGAGGAAACGTTTAGCAATCGCACCTTGGTTGATGAGAAAATAGCGATGCCTTCTCTTCGAGAGACTTCGCCAACGGCAACATCTTCGACGATCGCTCAAAACTACTAGATTGCAAACTCTATCGCCTGGACTCGCTCTTTTAATTACGAATTATTTTTTTAGCCAATCGCCACAGCAGAGAAAACGGGAAAATTAATATCGCCTTTAACGTTTGCACAAACTGACCTAACCGACGTTTCCAGATAGCACGGGGAGTAGACTGGCGTTGTAGGATTGCTAGATTTTCTCGAATTGTCGCTGTAGTGGGATGATTAACGCCTAACACCCGTTGGCACATTGCCAAAGCATCAATGTAAAGAGGTTCGGCATCGCTGTACCGCCCTTGGCTATCGTAGAGTACTGCTAAATTGTTCAAGCTAGTAGCGACATTGGGATGGTCGCCAGCAAACAGGCGCTTTGTCATTGCCAAAGCATCAATCAAGAGAGGTTCGGCATCGTTGTACCGCCCTTGGCTTTTGTAGAGTGCTGCTAAATTGTTCAAGCTAGTAGCGACATTGGGATGGTCGCCAGCAAACAGGCGCTTTGTCATTGCCAAAGCATCAATCAAGAGAGGTTCGGCATCGTTGTACCGCCCTTGGCTTTTGTAGAGTGCTGCTAAATTGTTCAAGCTAGTAGCGACATTGGGATGGTCGCCAGCAAACAGGCGCTTTGTCATTGCCAAAGCATCAATCAAGAGAGGTTCGGCTTCGTTGTACCGCCCTTGGCTTTTGTAGAGTACTGCTAAATTGTTCAAACTAAAAGCGACATAGGGATGGTCGCCAGCAAACAGGCGCTTTGTCATTGCCAAAGCATCAATGTAAAGAGGTTCGGCTTCGCTGTACCGCCCTTGGCTTTTGTAGAGTGCTGCTAAATTGTACAAGCTAGTAGCGACATTGGGATGGTCGCTAGCAAACAGGCGCTTTGTCATTGCCAAAGCATCAATGTAAAGAGGTTCGGCTTCGCTGTACCGCCCTTGGCTATTGTAGAGGAAAGCTAAATTGTTCAAGCTAGAAGCGACATCCGGATGGTCGCCAGCAAACAGGCGCTTTATCATTGCCAAAGCATCAATCAAGAAAGGTTCGGCTTCGCTGTACCGCCCTTGGCTATAGTAGAGTGCTGCTAAATTGTTCAAGCTAGAAGCGACATCCGGATGGTCGCCAGCAAACAGGCGCTGTCTCATTGCCAAAGCATCAATGTAGAGAGGTTCGGCTTTGCTGTACTGCCCTTGGCTATTGTAGAGTGCTGCTAAATTGTTCAAGCTAGAAGCGACATCAGGATGGTCGCCAGCAAACAGGCGCTTTGTCATTGCCAAAGCATCAATGTAGAGAGGTTCGCCTTCGCTGTACCGCCCTTGGCTATCGTAGAGTACTGCTAAATTGTTCAAGCTAGTAGCGACATTGGAATGGTCGCCAGCAAACAGGCGCTTTGTCATTGCCAAAGCATCAATGTAGAGAGGTTCGGCATCGCTGTACTTACCTTGGCTATTGTAGAGTGCTGCTAAATTGTTCAAGCTAGTAGCGACATCCGGATGGTCGCCAGCAAACAAAGATTGGCAAACATTTACGCAATCCTCATAACAAAGTTCTACTAATTGATATAATCCTTGTCCTTCGTAAAATCTTCCTACCTTTACAAATACCCAAATTACTTCATCGCTGGGGACTGATGCTAAAGAAATTATCTGTGTCTCTTTTGCTTCTTTTATCTCTGCAATTATGCGTTTACCCAGGTCTTCGAGATGGGGAACGATATCTCTGATGCTTTCAATTTGCTCAGAAGTAGGTGAACCAGGAAGGATTTGGGCAACGGTTATCATGGCGGTGGCGAAGGTTGTTTCCAAAACTGATTTCATCTCGCCGGCATCGGCTAACTCCTCTTGCAAAAACCACCGCACTAAGGCATGAATTTTATAACATCTTTCTCTCTCTTCTACCAGTTGTAGCAAGTTGCGCCCGTAGAGTTGCTTTTTAGCTGCGTTTAATTCATCTTTTGACCAAGTTAGCTGTCTTTCTTCCTGATTTTTTGCTTCCTTTCCACCTGTCGCTACCCAAATAACCAATTCCCAAAGAATCAGTGCAGGAGAAAATAAACTCAAAAATTTTCCTAGTTGTTGCGCCAGTGGGTCGAGTTCTTCCCAAGTTAAAGCAAAGGCGGCTTTGACCCCCAATTGAGTTGAGTTGAGAGTTTCCCGGTCTTGTAAAGCTGCTTCTGCTAATTTACGTTCTTGCAATCGCCCAAACATGATATCTAAAGATATGTCCGGGTCGCGTACTAAATAACCTCCCACTAACTCTATCCCCAAGGGCAAATATTCCAGACATTCACATATTGCTGTTGCAGCTTGTGGTTGGTTTTCGACTCGCTTATCTTTTTCGCCCAACAGTCGTTTTAACAGTTCTAAGGCTTTACCTGGTTCTTTTTGGGGCGAGAGAACATCTAAGGGAATCTCTTGAATAAAATTCGGGTCTAAATGCCGCAGTCGAGTAGTAATTAAGACTCGGAAGCAATTATTGTTGGGAACGACTTGGCGGAGGTTGTCTAAATCAGTTACATCATCAAAGATGATTAAAATCGGCAAGGGAGAGTCGGGATATTTAGACCAACACCAGGCGACTTGTTCTTTAAGGCTTAAAAGTCTTCCTCCTAATTCTTGGGGAATCTCCAAACCAAACTGCAACTGAAAAAACTCTAAAACTTCGGCGGCGAGATTGGTTTCTCTGTCGTTAAACCAGGTAATCCCGCCATAATCTTGTTGATATCGTCTAGCGTATTGGGTGGCTAATTCAGTTTTGCCCACGCCACCCATTCCCGCTATTGCTACATAATTTCCGCGCTGCAAGTCTTCATGTACCGTTGTCAGTTCCGTTTCTCGGCCGACGAAATGGACGGAACCGCGATAAGGAATAGATTTTGTGGGAGTTAACTGTTTTTGCCCCTCAATAATTTGAGTGCCAATGGAAGCTTGACCACCAGGAGCGACGTAAACACCAATTTTTTCGGCAAACTTCCCAGAGTCTTCAGCCATACATAGTTAAATCTTGCTGTTCACAAAAACTGAAAGACCTCTCTCCGAAATTGCTATGCGTATACACTAGTCCTTTTGACCCCCTCTAACTCCCCCTTGGCAAGGGGGAGAACAGGATATTTCCCCCCTTTGCAAGCTACGGTGTACACACAAGTTATCGAATCACTACCAGTCCTCGAATTACCCCACCCTAACCCTCCCCGATGCATTGGGGAGGGGAACTAGATTTTCTATTTCCCCCCTTGGCAAGGGGGGATTAAGGGGGGTAATTAGACTTGTGTATACACCGTAGCCTTTGCAAGGGGGGATTAAGGGGGGTAAATCTAGGATTTAGGCTTCATTACCAAGATGTGTGTACACCGTAGCCGAAAGGTCGAGAGGCTTTGAATCTTACTCCCCTTCCCTTGTAGGGAAGGGGTTGGGGGTTAGGTCACACGATAACTAATAACTGCTGATAATTTAAAAGGACATATTTTCAATATTTCCTGTTCCACCTGGCATAACAACCTGACCAATTTTGTCTGCCAATTTCTCTAGGTTAGGCATAGCCAGAATTTCTGCAAGTTTAGGATTTGGTTCTGCTTTTGCTGCTTCTGCCAATTCTTTGACTACTTGAGCCACTTCAGGATTAGCTTTAGCCGCAGATTCCACTTCTAGTAAAGCTTTCCATAGTCAAGTGGTTGCTCTGGCGCTTTCTCAATCGCAACTACAGTCTGGGGAGACTGTTTTTTGAGGGTGACGAGAAACTTACCAGTCTTATCCCATAAAACTTCACCTACTTTTTCGCCCGTTTTTTCTAAGGCTTTGGTGGCTATTATAGTGCCAACAGCGATCGCCGCAGTTTCAAGTATCATATCCTGCCTTGACTATGTGTATCTTATTTATTTATTACCACACCGCTTTTGTTATAAATTTCGCAATTTAAGTTAAAAAAACCTAGATTATCACCACTAACATTGCACTTTAAGTTACTAAAATAATGAGTTTAGTTACCACCGCTACGATTTTTGTTATAAACATCATTATTTTTGTTACATTGTTACGAGTTTGTTACTAAAGTAACGAGTTTAGTTACCACCACTACGATTTTTGTTACAAACATCATTATTTTTGTTACATTGTTACGAGTTTAGTTACCAGCACTACAATTTTCATTACAAACATCATAATTTTCGTTGATATTGCTGAGTCTATAGTTACATTAGATACTAATATTTGTGGATTTTACCCAACCAAAATTAGGCTTTAGTAGGGCAAGCTAGCTCTAGAACACCATAAAAAGAAGATAATTATGCCTCGGCAAAAGCGTACATATCGCGTTCTAGAGAAAGCTGAATTGAGAATCGCCGGACTCAAAGCAATTGATCCCAGCATGGATTTTGGGGATGCTCGAAACTTGCAAAATCTTACACAAATAATTCAGCAGTACCGTAGCAAAATAGATGCTTATAATACTACTCTGGCTGTGATTGACTCTTACACAAATGAGATGAAAGAGTTGGAAACAACTTTGAGCGACTTGACTGGAAAAATGCTCCTTGGAGTTGCCTTTAAGTACGGCAAGGATAGCCGTGAATATGAAATGGCGGGTGGTGTTCGCAAAAGCGATCGCATTCGCAAAAGCACAGCAACACGCTTAAGGGCAACTCCAGTGGTATCATAATGTTTCTTAGAGGATACACGAACTGAATAAGGAAATAAACCAAGTAGAACAGGTTTTATGGGTAGGAATTGGCTGTAAACGGGGAACTTCATGGCAGTTGATTGATTGGGCGGTTGAGGAAATCTTTCGAGAAAATCAACTTTTTCCAAGTGCGATCGCAGGGATTGCTACCATTGACAATAAAGCCTCGGAAGTTGGCTTAGTAGAATTTTGCCATCTACGCAATTTGCCCCTAAAAACCTTTTCTGCGGAAATCCTTGGCTCTGTCTGTGTCCCCAACCCTGCCACAATTACCAACCTCAAAGTAGGTACACCTAGCGTAGCAGAGGCAGCTGCTATTCTTGCAGCCGCTCAACTCACATCGTTGACTGTTTTTCCCTTCACAAGTATGGAGCAATTACCCGTAAGGTTTTTAGTTCCTAAACAAATTTTTCAGCTACAAGGGCAAGCAGGAGCAGTAACATTAGCTGTTGCCCAAGCTTCAAATATTAGTATTACAGAATCTCACTAATTTTCTAGGTAGCAACTCTCAACAAATAGTTAATTATGCTAGAAACAATTGCTAGCACAATTGAACCTAACAAAGCAGGTAAAAAGCCCTGAATTTCAAAACCAGTACCAGGAGTTAGGGCACTTGCCAGCCAAAGAGTTAAGGCGTTGATCACTAATGTAAATAAACCAAAAGTGAGTAAGGTAATCGGAAACGTCAAAATCCGCAAAATTGGTCTAATAAATGCATTAACCAGACCAATAACAAGGGCAGCGACCAAGGCAGTCACAAAATTCTTGATCAGGAATCCCGGAACGATATTAGCAGTAAGAAATAACGCCACCGCAGTACCGAGCCAAGTTAATAAAAAGTGTTGCATAAGTCTTTTTAGAGGAATTAGCAGTAAGTTTAATTAATTTCACTATTGCCAGTTGTGATCCATAACACTATCAGGTGTCGCTGTACTTGACTCCTAAAGTTGCCATCATCTTTTGTCAGCCTAAAAGCAATGTAATTTTTCAGTGTTGGCAAGAGAGATACTTCTAATCAGTGTATCTTTATCGTATTGCAGGATGTACCGCAGTGAATTCATAAAAAATGGTGTGAATCGCAAAACCCCTACAGAGGTTTCTCGGTTTAGAGAAACCTCTGTAATTAGGGATTTCCAAAAAATAAATTATCCAGTTTTGTCCGATGGGCATATTGCCCGTATCTTTAGTTACTGATGACTCAATACTGCTCGGTTAAGGATTTTTAACTCGGAATTGGGTTTGGGGAAAAGGTTAAAGGGTAAAGGTTAAAGGTTTTTTCTTTCCCCTTTCCCCCGCCCCTTATCCCCAGAGGGGGTCCCACCTTCCCCTTTTCCCCAAAACCCGACAAGTATTGACTGATGACTAAGATGCCAATACGGTTCGGTTAAGGCTTTTTGATGAAAATTTTAGATCACAAAGACGCGATTTATCGCGTCTTTTGCCTTAACTTGAAGAGTAAGGATACGGTTAACGCCGCAAAAGAACCTCCCAGGTAGAGCCACCAACTACGCCGTCAGCTTCTAAGCCATAGCGCTTTTGTGCAGCTTTTACAGCAGTTTCCGTTGTCACGCCAAAGTCTCCATCGGCATCGCCTTTCAAGAAACCAAGCTTTTTCAGTTGTTGTTGCAACTTTACAACTTCAGAACCACGTAATCCTATACGCAAAATAGGTAATCCTTCTGAGGTGTATTGAATACCAGGGGTTCGCTTGGTAGTTGTGTTTGACTGAGTTCGAGTAGTTGATGTAGTACGATTTGGCGTTTTCTGTGTGCTTGAAGTTGTAGCTTTTCTTGGGGTGGCAGGTCTTGGTTCAGGGCTAGTCGCAACTGGTCTTACAGCTTGTCTTGGAGTCGCAGGTTTTGGTTCAGGGCTAGTTGCAACTGGTCTTACAGCTTGTCTTGGAGTTGCAGGTCTTGGTTCAGGGCTAGTCGGAACTTGCGTTACAGCTTGCCTGGGGGGGTTGGGGTTAGGATTTGCAACATTAGTGAGGTTGCTAGCTTGGGTTGGGACAGGAAAATTTGTAGCTGAGTTAAATCTTGGCTGGGATGAAGGGACTGTTGATGCTGCTACTGGTTCTCTAGGAAAAAGTCGTTGCCAAGTGCTGGCATCAACAATGCCATCTGGATTCAAGCCAGCGGCTTGTTTAAATCGGGAAACAGCGCTGGCTGTATTCTCACTATATGTACCATCTACAGCACCAGAGTAAAAACCCAAAAGTTTTAGAGCTGCTTGAAGTTCAGCCACACGTTCGCCTTGGCTACCAACTTTAAGGATAGGGCGGTTGATGCTATTTCCAGGGTTTACTTGGGCAATTTTTTGCGGTGCTGCTATCGATACTACAGCCGTTGAGGCAATGAGCAGAGGCGTAGTGGAGAACAAGAGTATTTCAATGGCTGATAAAGATTTAGACCTCTTTGGCCACCAACCCTTTTGCCGTTTTTCCATTCTACAGCGGTTTACAGTTGGGTCTAGTAATTTTAAGTAACTCAAAATACTTGCTGTCAAGCTGCTTTGCATGGAATTTACTCCCAGAATATTCTCATGCTAATGGTACAGCCGCTTGGTCTAAAAAACAGCTGCTTCATTTTACGATGTCTTTGCTGGGCTACGCGCATAATCCCATAGGCTTGCTCTCTAACCCTTCTCAAAAAGTAGGGTTAGAGAGCAAGCCTATGATGCGATCGCACGATTAATTGCTTCTTCTTGCCCAACTAAAGACAAGTAAGGTTCTTTTAAATACTTACAAGCTGCGGCGATCGCATCCTGGGCACTCACAGCCGCAATCAATTCTTGAAATCTGGTGTCAAAATCAATTCCTAATCCCAAAATTTCATACCAGCCGTATATCTGAGCAATTTGCCCATTCGTTTGTTTACCCAAAGCATATTGCCCCAAAATTTTATTTTTCGCAGCCTGGAGTGCGCTTTCGGATACTTCGGTCGTTGAGAGTAAATCTACTTCTGTACGCAGCCCTTCTAGGGCAATGCTGGTATTCTCCGGTGCCGTACCGATATAAACCACAAAGGAGGCTGGAAATAGCCTTGTGGAGTAAAAAGCGGATACTTCATAAGCTAAACCTCGTTTTTCCCGCAATTCCACAAACAAGCGACTAGAAAGCCCATTTCCCAAGTAGGTACACAGCAACTTCAGTGGGGCATAGTCAATAGAACTCACCGATGTTCCCAAATAACCGAGCATCACAATTGATTGTTGTGTCTGTACTGGCTTTACTCTTACCTGCGGTTCTACCTTAATCTCAGGTAAATTCAGTATTGGCAGTGCTTGGGTTGTAGGTTGCCAATCACCAAAAACTTCTTCCACCAATGCCACGGCATCTGTAGGTGTAACCCTACCAGCAATACTAATTACTACATTGTCTGGACGGAAATAAGTTTGGTGATACTCTACTAAATCCTCACGAGTTAAGCGACTCATGGTGGTTTCATCTCCCAGCACTGACATAGAGTATGGGTGATTTTGGTACATGACCTGCCGCATTTGTTCAAAGGCGACGGTGAACGGTTGCTCTTTTTGCGAACGAATATCTTGGAGTGCTAGACGCCGTTCTAATTCCACTTGAGTTTCGGGAAAAGTAGGCGATCGCAAAATCCGCCCTGCCAATGTTAAAATTTCCCCAAAATCGGATGTTACCGTTTTGAAAGATAGCAAAAAATAATCAGTGCCAGCATCCGCACTTAAACTCGCCCCTACAGACTCGACGATTTCTGCAATTTCCAAGCTAGAAAGTCCATCGCATCCCTTTGTCATCACTGCCGATAACAAATGTGCCAACCCTGCTAGCTCCCGGTTTTCGTTACAACTACCGGCACGCACAAAAATTCGCGCTGCAATAATGTCCGCAGCCGGATTTTCTGCCACCAGCACGACAATGCCATTGTTCAAGACGGTGCGATGCATAGGCGATTTTTGCAGCAAGGTTGTCATTTATCATTTGTCCTTTGTCATTTGTCATTTGTCCTTTGTCATTCGTCATTTGTCATTCGTCATTTGTCATTTGTCAAAAACTAATACCCCATGCCCAATGCCCCATGCCCAATGCCCAATACCCAATACTTAACACGGTTTAAGTACAGTAACCGCGTAATTCTCCGGCGAGAGATACTGTTTAGCTAATTTTTGCAGTTCTTTGGCATCAAAAGACTGAATCTGTTGGGGATATGTCACAGCTAATTCAGCTTGGGCGATGGTATTGTAATATCCATAAAGCCCTGTAAGTTGATTTGGCGTTTCGGTAGAAAATGCATACTCATTACATAGCAGCCTGCGTGTACGGGCAAGTTCCTGTTCACTAATTCCTCTAGTCTGCAAATCATCCAAATGAGCGCAAATCAAGGACTCTACTTCCTCCAGATTTTCTGGTTCCAACCAGGCAGTAATTGTAAATAAACTTGATTCTCGTTGTAGAGAAAAACTACTGTAAATTCCCTGTACCAATTGCAAATCTTCTCGCAAATCGCGCACTAAACGCGAAGTCCGCCCTTCTGCCAATAACACTGACAACAAATCTAAACCGTAGCCAGTGCGAATTTCTTCTACTCCTGGTACAAGCCACGCCATCAACAATCGCGCTTGCTCTATGCGTGGTAAACACAGTTCTTGGCGGTGAATTCCTGTTATTACTGGCTTTGCCACTTTCTCAAACTGCGGACAATTCGAGCGTTCGGCAAAATCAGCAAAGGAATGATTTACCATTTCCAAAGCTGGTTTCTGGCCTATACCTCCGGCAATTACCACCGTCATGTTTTCCGGCTGATAGTGAGTGCGGTGAAAACAGCGCATTGCTTCTGGCGATTGCTGCATTAGTTCTTGCTCAGTACCCAATACCGAACGTCCGTAAGGGTGATGCGGATAGATGCTTTGAATCAGCGCTTGAAATCCTATCCAGTCGGAATCGTCCTGACAAGAGCGAATTTCTTCTAGTACCACATCTCGTTCGCGGCTAAATTCATCTTCTGGAATTGCCGCATTCAGCAAGAGTTCTCCCAAGTAGGGCAGAGTATCTTTTAAATAAGGGGCAGCTGTGGTGAGTGAATAATGAGCATAGTCATAGCTTGTCGCCGCATTACTGACGCCACCCCGGTTTTCAACTTTGGAATCGAACATCCCAGGGGGTAGCATTGCCGTACCTTTAAAAATCATGTGTTCTAAAAAGTGCGCCATACCGAACCACGGTTTTGGCTCTAGGCTGGCTCCAGCACGCACCCAAACATCCGCCACAACTACAGGAGTGGTGGGAATTTCTTGATGAATAAAAGTTAAACCACTCTCTAGTCGGAAGACTGAGGCTGGAAATACGGTATTAGTTAGTTGTTTTAACAATTTTTGTAGCTTTAACCACAATTTGACGCAATTGTGTCATCTTAACTCTGAACGATACCTAATTTAGAATCAAGTTATACAGATTTGTAGAATTATGCTATTGCTGTTCTCCGCACTACCAAAAAGTTAGGAGTGTTATGCATTGAGAGAAAAATCGCGAATTAGTTAAAACACTGGAATCTCAATGACAAATTCTGTTCCTTCGCCAAGCACAGAATTGCAACTCAACCGTCCATTATGGGTTTCTTCGACAATTTGACGAGCGATCGCGAGTCCTAATCCTGTTCCCTTCCCAACTTCTTTTGTTGTAAACAGGTGATCAAATATCCGCGATCTAATCTCCTCTGGCATCCCTTGACCGTTATCTTTGATGCGAATTACCACCATGTTTTGCTCACTGGATACTTCGCTGTGAATCAGTATTTGGTGATGATTGGCTTGCGCTTGGGCAAAAGAAAGCCCCTCGCAAGAAGTATCTAAGGCATCAATGGCGTTAGCGAGGATGTTCATAAATACTTGATTTAGCTGTCCTAAAAAGCACTTAACTGGTGGTAATTTTCCATATTCAGTGATGACTTCAATTGCTGGACGTTTTTCGTTAGCTTTGAGGCGATACTTCAAAATCAACAGGGTACTCTCAATCCCTTCATGGAGGTTACAAGCAACTTTTTCGGTTGTATCGGCTCTGGAGAAGGTGCGGAGGCTGATGCTAATATCTTTGATCCTTTCTGAAGCCACCTTCATTGAGCCTACTAGCTTTGGTAAGTCTTCAGTCAAGAATTCTAGGTCAATTTCTTCGCCATGCTCAATGACTGCGATCGCCGGATTGGGATGATGTTGTTGATAGCATTGGATATGGGCGAATAAGTCTTGAATATACTCTTCGGCATTGTTAAGGCTGCCTTTCAAAAATCCAATGGGATTATTAATTTCATGTGCCACCCCAGCAACTAAATTGCCCAAGGTTGCCATTTTTTCGTTTTGCACCATTTGTAATTGGGTATGCTCAAGTTCTTGTAGCGATCGCTCTAACTGTTGGGCATAATTTTGAGATTCTTGATAAAGACGGGCATTTTCTAGAGAAATGGCAGCTTGAGCGCATAGCAGTTGGATAACTTCTAGGCGATCGCTTGTAAATGCACCAATTGTCAACTTATTTTCCAGATATAGTAACCCGATTAATTGGCCATGACGCAAAATCGACGTACACAACACACTTTTGGGTTGTTCCTGCATGAAATATTGGTCAGTAATAAAATCGTTTTTTGCTGTTGCATCATCCAGCACCACAGTTTTTAAGCTGTGTTTGACATAGTTTACCAATGCGATCGGAATGTTTTGGCTGCTTGACAATGGTACAGATACTATAGTAACTCCTTCATTGATGGTAGCTACAGCTTTAACCACTAAGTTGCCCTGTTCGAGTACAAGTAGGGCAGCTTTTTTCGCTCCAGCATTTTCCATCACCACTTGCAAGAGGGTAGTGAGCAATTGCTCTAATTGAATTTCACTGGAGAGAGCTTGTGAGACTTTAAAAATGGTGGCAAAATCGAGGGCTTCCGAAATACTGCTGCTAGAAAGGTTTGTGTGGATGGTTTGATGTGGGAATGATGATCCATCGACGGTTGAACTCAGTTGAAAGTGATTAAATTGCGCTTGTAAGATGAGAGCAAGAAGTTGAGGATAGCGTTTTTCTAAGTCTTCAGTTTTGGCTTTAGCGCCCCAACGAGCATAGCAGTAATAAGCTTCTTGCATATAAACTTGGGCGATTTTTTCTTTGCCCCAGTCGAGGTAGAACTTGGCAGCTAACTCATTGCTCAAGGCTTCTTCTTGGATATATTGGTTTTCTTTCGCTAGAGTTATGGCGCGATCGTATAATTCTATTGCTGCTATTTTTTCACCTAAAACCCGATGCCGTTCGGCTTCCACCAAATCATATTTGTGTTGGAAATTCATCGGTGCAAATTTGGCTCGAAACTGCAATTTTTCCTGGTTTTCGCCAACCTTTAAGAGTAATTGTTCTTGTTGAGATGGTTCAGCCGTTGGATAGACAGCCAGCCGAGACAGAGAATCGTAATAGTAGAAAACAGGCACAGATAGCATTCCTGCGCCACCATCGAGGTATTGCTCTCCCTGATTTCCATTTTCAACTGCTGCCGGAAAATTCTCAAACAAATAACTAAGTGTTAACTTACTTAAGAAAAATATATGTAGTGTTAATTCGTCCTTTTCTTGGAGGAGCGCAGATAAGAGTTCTTCTTCTTGACAATCTTCACCAATCAGGGAGTCTGGATAGTCGCTATACTCGGTGAGATTTTTAATGGTTTGAGAGACGATATTAGACCAATTTAATAAGCGTTGATTTTTGGCATAATTAGACTCGTAGGCTTTGATATCTGCTAAGATAATTTCCAAAACTTCTGTGCCACTTAAATAGACATAGAATAACTTAAAAATCATCGATGCCAGCACGTGAAAAAAATCGCCTGTTTCTAATCCAAGACTATGGGATTCCTGTAATAAACTAATTGAGGTGCGAATATGTTGTTTATTAAATTGATTCAATGCACCCACCTTAAATAGAGTCATGCTTTGAACAGATTTTGCTTGAAGTCTATCCACAAGCATTAAACCTAGCTGGCCAAATTCGTAGCCTGACTCAAGTTGGTTACAAATATTAAGTACAATTCCAAAATCTGCATATCCTGGTGCAGAAAGTGGTGCATTGCCGTATTTAAGAGATAAATTCACCTCTTCGCAGGCAATAATTGGGAACAGATAAGGGGCAGTTTGGTGGATGGCGGGAGCAATGCTAGCCATAATCCGCAAAGCAACCAAAGCTTTGATATCATCCATCAATGGCAAATCAACTAAGCCCTCAATACTTCTGCCAGCCAAGGTGGAGAGCGTGTTGACTACATATTGCTGAATGTCTGGAGGTGTTACTGATTCAGGTAATGTTACCCCAAGTTGAGCCAGCAGTTCACGCCCAGTTGCGATCGCTTTGAATGATTGATTCCGCACCTGATAAGCTTGGAGTTGCACTTCATAAACTTTTACTCTATCCAGTAAGGTGGTTGTTTTTTCGATGACAACCTGGATTAGAGATTCCATTTGCTCAAATTCATTGTTGAGAAAGGCTGCTTCGGCAGCTTCTTCGTATAAACTTAGAGTCAATTCGTAGGCGATTTCCCAACTATTAATCGGTAGCAGTTGAATTCCAGAATAGAAGTAATGAATTGCTGCACTATAAGCGGTAGATTCTTTCGCTTTTCGACCAGCATTCAGATTTAACTGAGCTAATTGTTGACGTTCAGTCGGTTGGATAATTAGTAGTATTCCTCGATTTAACTGACTAACAATCTCGAAAATTCGCTCCTCTTGCTGTGATTCAGAGGTATTTTGTAAGAGTAATTGACCAATTTTAAGATGGGTAAATTGTTTCTCTTCATCTGGGATTAGAGAGTAAGCCGCTTGCTGCACCCGGTCATGTAAAAATTTGTAGATAGGGACTTGGAAATTAGAATTTAAGGGGTTTGAGTCAGAATTATGTTCATTATCTTGAAAAAATTTATAAACTTCACTAGTAGGTAAAACTAACCCTTCTTGCAAAGCTTTCCATAAAGATGCTGCTGTTTCGGTTTCCGATTGTTCAGAAACAATTGCTAAGGTTAGCAAATCAAACTGGTTGCCAATACATGCAGCTAATTTCAACACATTTTGCGTTGCATCTGGCAACTTTTGCAACTGTAGCGCTACGAATTCTACGACATCATCGGTAAGGGCAAGTGCTTTCACAGCAACAAGATCGCATTGCCAGTACCCTAGCTCGGAATTAAAAGTAATCAGCCCATCTTCATATAATACTTTGAGAAAGTGGGTTGCAAAAAATGGATTTCCTTGAGTTTTTTGATAGACGAGTTGCGTTAGGGGTTGAGCAGTTTTACTCGAACAACTCAAGGTATCAACCACTAATTGATTTAAACTAGCATTACTTAACGGAGCTAAAGTAATGCTGTTAATTGTCGCATTGGCTTTACGAATCTCCGCTAAAGTCAACATCAACTGATGCGCGGTAGATACTTCATTGTCTCGATAAGCCCCAATTAAAAGTAAAGAGCCACTTCCTGACTCGCTCATCAACAACTGTATAAATTTGAGTGATGCAGAATCAGCCCACTGCAAATCATCGAGGAAAATTACTAATGGATGTTCTTTTGTGGTGAATATCTGAATGAACTTTTGAAAGAGTAAATTGAAGCGATTCTGGGCTGCACTCTGTGAAAGTTCCGTTGCAGGTGGTTGTTGACCAATAATTTGTTCTAGTTCAGGAATTACCTCAAGAATGACTTGCCCCTCATCCCCCAGCACTTGTAAAATTTTATTTTTCCAAGTTGACAATTGGACATCACTTTCACTTAGTAATTGTCCCATTAAGTCTCGAAAAGCCTGCACAAAAGCAGAGAAGGGAATATTCCGATTAAATTGGTCAAATTTGCCTTTAATGAAGTAGCCCCGCTGTCGGACAATCGGTTTGTGAACCTCGTTAACAATTGCTGTTTTACCGATACCAGAAAAACCAGCTACCAACATTAATTCTACCCCCCTTAGTCCCCCCTTGGTAAGGGATTCAGGGGGGTTGGTAACGCGTTCAAATGCTTTGAGCAGAGTTTCAACTTCATGCTCGCGACCATAGAGTTTTTCTGGGATAATAAAGCGATCGCACACATCCCGTTGAGCAATTGGGAAACTTACAATTTTCCCCGTCTCCTTGAGTTGAGCTAAACAATTTTCTAAATCATATTTCAGTCCTAATGCGCTCTGATAGCGGTCTTCAGCATTTTTCGCCATCAATTTCATCACAATGTCACAGAGAACTTGAGGAATCTCTTGCCTATTCCCTGTCCCCTGTCCCCTCTCCCCTAAAAGTGGTGGAAGTTTGGCAATATGACAATGTACCAATTCCATTGGTTCGTGTGATTGAAATGGTAATTGCCCTGTTAGTAATTCGTAAAAAGTTACACCCAGAGAATAAAAATCAGTCCGGTAATCAATCCCCCGATTCATTCTTCCAGTTTGCTCTGGAGACAAATAGCCAAGTGTCCCTTCTAATACATTAGGACTCATGAGGCTTTGAGTTTCTCGTGGCAATAAAGATGCAATACTAAAGTCAATTAACTTAACTTCTTTAGTTTCTGGATGAATTAAAATATTGGCAGGTTTAATATCTTTGTGAACGATCCGAGAACGAATTAGAATATCTAATGTATTGCACAGTGCGATCGCTATTTGTAAAAACTCAATGAGAGCTTGTGGTGTTTCCCCTATTCTTCTATTCTCTTTTCTATCTTGCCACTGCTTTAGAGAAATTCCCCCAAAGTCTTCCATCACTAACACATAGCCATTCTGATAGGGTTCCAGACTATAGGTTTGGATGATTCCAGGTAGATTCAAATTTTTGGCGATGGTGAACTGGTTGCGAAACTGGATCAATTCGCTGAAACTGGGATAAGCGGTTTTCATCAGCTTAATCACCACAGACTTTTGATCAGTTTCTCGATTAGCGCGATAAACCAAGGTTCGAGAACCGTTGTAGAGTTCTTTGCTAACGTGATATCCGGGAATGCTGACCATAGGGCTTAATTCTTGAAACCTCAGTATCTAGGTTTCCCAAAAACATGGCAATCTTTACTGTCAAGTTTGCTTATTTTAAACTGATTTAATTGAAGAAGAATACAGAATTCAGAATTCAGAATAAATCAGTGGGGGATTCAGATCCGCCATAGAATTGTTGCACACCAAATTTTCAATTTGGTGGGGTCTTAAACCCAGTTATTCAGACACGACTCGAAAATACTCGCTAAACCTTAGCTATCCACTTTTTCGTACAGAATTCATTCTGTTAGCGGATAGCTAAGGTTTAGCCCATTCTGACTCTTGACTCCTGAATTCTGTTAGATAATTAAAGCTCCCAAATTCTAACTGACTTTGGGAGCTAATAATTTTAAGTTCACCGCGACGCCGTTTTACCTAAGTTTATGACCTGGGTTTATCCAGGTGGGAACCTAAATTCCTCGTTTAAAGTTTCCGGGTACATGCCCGGTATACTGCCACGAGAACAGTTGACTCCCTTGTCATTAAAGGCATAGATCAAAAAACTTGATGGCAGTCACCAACGTCGTAGTGCAACTCACTCATTATAGCTTTTCAAAAGATGTTGTGTGTTCAATATCAAAAGTTTCTGCTCAATTTACCTGGGATACCAGATAGATTCTATGGTGTGGGCGATGTCGTTGGCGTATGCAGTCGCCGATTCTTGATTTTGATTATCCAGCAAAACAGTGACATGTCCCAACTTTCGCCCAGGTCGTGATTCTGTCTTCCCATACCAGTGAACATGCGCTTGGGGAATCTCCGCTATTTGTTGACGCTGGCTTTGGTAGTCGCTGTGAGAATTTTCATACCCCAGCAGGTTGACCATCACAGCACCAGTACACTGCAAAGCTGGATTTCCTAAAGGTAAACCACAAACGGCTCTGAGGTGTTGCTCAAACTGAGAAGTTTCGCAAGCGTCAAGAGAAAAATGCCCAGAATTGTGGGTACGGGGCGCAATTTCATTTACCAGGATTTTGCCATCAGCCCTGAGAAATAGCTCAATTCCAAAAATTCCCACTACTTCTAGGCTATTTAATAGAGTATGTGCGATCGCTTGGATTTCTGCTACTTGATTGGGCGTAATCTCGGCTGGTGCAATCACCCGCCGACACACTTGTTGTTCTTGTTGGGTTTCCACTACTGGGTAAGTGACAATTTCTCCCTCCACAGAACGAGCTGCAATTATTGCTAGTTCTCTTTCAAAAGGGACAAATTCTTCTAACAAGAATAGTGATTGATTTAAAGTCTTTGTTGTGCTTTCATCACTTAACTTTTGTTCTAAAATAGCAAAATCCTGAATTATGAAAGTACCTTGACCATCATAACCATGACGGCGAGATTTCAAAACTACTGGAAAACCTAGATATTCTATTTTTGATTTGATATTTTCCACCTCGTCAAGGGCGAAAAATTGAGGAACTGGTAAGTCCAAGTCGCGTAAATAGCAACGCTGATGATATTTATCTAAAAGAGGAGCTAAAGCTTCTAATTTTGGACGGAAACAAACGCCTTGCTGTGCTAAACCAGATAAAGCTTGCAGGTTAACAAATTCGTTTTCAAAGGTGATGACATCGCATTTTTTAGCTAATATTTCTGTAGCACTTGCATCATCAACTGGCGCGAAAACAGTTTCCTGAGCGATTGACACGGCCGGGTCGTGAACGCTTGGAGTTTGTACTATTAATTCTACTCCTAGCTTCTGTGCTGCATCCGCCATCATCCAGGCAAGTTGTCCACCACCAATTACACCAACACGTTTCATTGACATCCTAAAGAATCACGAGTTTGCACGCCTGTTTTGGAATTCACACCACTGGCTTTCGCGCACAGTTCTTTGATTTGCGCCCTATCCAAAATTGCATCTGTAAAATCTGCACCGTCTATATTCACATCATTAAAGATGGCGCGGAGCAAAAGAGCTTCTTTGAAAACTGCATCGCTCAAGTCTGCCTTAGTCAAGTTTACCTGATCAACCATTGCATTCGTTAAATCCGCTCCGTGGAGATTTGCTTTTGTCATCACCGAAGCGCTCATGACTGCTCCCCGTAAGTCAGCGTTTGAAAAGTTAGCCAGTTCCATATTGGCGTTAGAAAACTCCGCTGCTTGCAAGCTTTCACCAGAAAAATCGCGTCTTGACAACTCTGCATTGCTAAATGAAAGGGGATGAGTCCAGTCTACTGCCAATGCGGGATCAGCCACGCACCAGATAATAATTCCGAGAAGGAACGCCAACCCTTGGTGCCAAAATTTATCGAGAGCTAATTTGGTGTCTAATCGCTGCATTTTATTACCGCATTTGAATATTAGTAAGACTGGATCATCCTAATTGAGACTCGCAGCCTGACTACTGGACTTGGAGAACGTGTATTTCCGTTGCTTAATATTTTGTAACGCAAAAAGAGCATCAGCTTCTCACCTTGAGCAAAATTATCCGTGCTACTTGAGGTAGAGAGCAGCAATTTGCGATCGCACTAAAATTAAATATCGCGACAATAGATCACAATGACTAAGTATAAATTACCTGTCACAGCAAGCAAGCTTTAGCAAAACATAGATGGGGAGCATAACCTATCGCTTTTGATGCAGGTAAAACTTAAGATTTCTAACTCTAAAGGAATAGTTTAGCTGGATAAAGCAATCCATATAACGAACTCTGTCTACGCTTATTGATTTGTTCACAATTCTTTATTCTTAGATTTAAATTTCAGGATATAAAGAGTTTTATTGAGCAGTAATACTCACCAACTTATTTACGTTTCTTGACTTTCAATTTCTCAAGTAAAGTTTATTGTCTTTTAAATTCAACAGCCCCGATCAACTGTTAGTCTTTTAATTAATGAAAGCAAGGTTTGAGCGTAATTATATGCGTCTCAATTGCTTAACAAAGCTTAAAAGTTGGATAATTAGCGTTAATTTTATAGCGATTAGTTAGTTCTTCAGAAATCTCCAAGAGTTTACATTCACCAAGTACACAACTTTCACAAACCAAACTCCGAAACCCGATGATGAATCATTACTCACTTCAATGGATTGAGGCATGGTGCCAAGAAAATGGCTGGACAGATTTATTTGTCGAACGACGTAACAACTTCTGGGCTTTCCCTCCGGGTGGGGTAATGCCAGAACCAATCCCAGTTCATGTTCTTAGATTGATTAAAGCCGAAAAAGGACTGACTATTGAAGAACGACTGTGGTCGATGTCAGCAGTAATTGGCACAATCCTAGCTATTCTTTTTACCTTTTGGTTTCACTCGCCGATGCCATTAGTTTTAGCTTTTGCTTTGAACGCCGTTACGGTAGCTCAATTTGAACTTGAAGATGCCTAAATTCTTATTTTGGGCTTTGCGATTAAAAACTGCTCTTGTCTACTTTCGGCAAGAGCAGTTTTTAATTTAATGATTTGTATAGCAGCCGTCTAGTCTATTCGGACATAACAATTAGAAATCACTAACACTTAAGATCAGCTAGCAGGTACAGCTATTTTACTGTGTTTATTAACGTAGTCCACAAATAATTCCTTCAATCGGGGACTAACGCCAGCGTGTTCAAAGAATCCAAAGCCCAGATTCCTCGCTTTTGCTAAGGTTTCCTCTGGTGTTAATCCTTCCTGGATAGCGATACTCAATAGCGCAATTCCAGTTGATCGCATCCCGGCGGCACAATGCACAACCGCTGGTTTCGGGATTTGTTCGAGTGTTGTGAGGATTTTGGTAATCACTTCTTCATTCAAATTTTTCAGATCCACCTTGAGTGGAACATTTTGATAATACAGCCCCAATGCTTCCGCGACTTTTTGCTCATCCTTAGAAAATCCTAGTTCATCAGGCGATCGCAAATTTAAAACGGATTTAAAACCTTCTTGGATAGCTTGCTCAAGCTGTTTTGGTATGACTTGTCCTGTAGTTGTCAAGTTTTCGTTAATCTGTATGGCGTTGATCACATTCACTCCTTTTGACTTTCTAATGTCTTCCAGCTTGGTAAATACTCTAATGAAGCAAGCTTTAAGAAGAAGATATTCAAATAAAAACGGCAAAATTAGCCAAATATCAAAAGATATTGCCTGATTACTTCAAAATCTGTCTTTTGAAGTAGGTTATTTTATTGCTTTATCCATAATATACGGTTTGTCGATAGAATTAGTGATGATTAGAGCTTATTATACTTTTTGCCGATAAAATTACCGTAGGTTATATTTCAGGAGTTATACAATTAGGCAAGTTGGGGGAGCAATTGAATCAGAATTTTCATGAATCAGGTATAAATTCATGACTGTTATAGAAGAAATTTCTTCTATATCCATTGGTAATGCCAAGATGAAAGTTCATACAAAATTGGTATTAGCTCGTCTTCCGCTTTAGGCTTGCCGCATTCCCGCGCTATCATCTGAGAAAGATAAAACTGTTGTGATCATGGGGAGGTCTTTCTCACTTCAGGAATTCCAACAACGAAATCATCCCGTAGGATAGACAGGCAAGAACCCTGCTTGATAAAAATATGGGAAAATTTTTGGGAAATCCCTCAAGACTCAGGACTCGCTACTTATCTGCTCACTCAGGACTCAGGACTCTTTATGTTAGCAGGCACAATTTTGCAGGATGGAAAATATACCCTAATTCAAGAAATAGGGCGGGGTGGCTTTGGCATTACCTTTAAAGCTACGCATCACTACTTGGGTCAGGAGGTGGTGATGAAAACCATCAATGAAAGGCTGCGACAACATCCTGATTTTGCTAAATTCGAGCGCCAATTCCAAGATGAAGCTAGACGATTAGCTACGTGTATTCACCCAAATATAGTCAGAGTTAGTGACTTTTTTGTGGAAGCTGGACTGCCTTATATGGTGATGGAATACATTCCTGGCGAAACCTTGGGAGACGCATTTGTATTACCAGGAATACCTTTGCCAGAAGCCACAGCAATTCATTACATCCGGCAAATTGGGGCAGCGTTGCAGGTAGTACACAACAATGGTTTGTTACATCGCGATGTCAAACCAGATAATATTATCCTTCGCTTTGGAACGCAGGAAGTAGTATTAATTGATTTTGGCATTGCCAGGGAATTTAATGGGGGTGTGAGGCAAACTCACACAGGTCTGGTTTCTGAAGGGTATTCTCCCATTGAGCAGTATTTGACGCAAGCGCCACGTACACCCGCCACAGATGTTTATGGTTTAGCAGCAACCTTGTATGCACTATTAACAGCCCAAGTTCCCATACCAGCATTATTGCGCGATCGCGAACAAATGCCTTCCCCCCGTGAACTGCAACCACATTTGAGCGCTGCTGTCAACCAGGCGGTAATGCGCGGTATGGCGGTAGAGTCTCGTTTTCGGCCAGCGACAGTTGCAGAGTGGCTGCAATTGCTACCTGGAAATGGGGTGAATGGAACACCGCAAGTTTTACCCACTTACGCAGTGCCAACTGTTAATTTATCTGCCCAGCAGGCAGCAACTCTAATTGGGAAAACTGGCCAAAATCGTAATCATAGACCATCTGCGTTGGCGCAGCCTAACCCAGGCATCGCTAAGGAACCTGTACTGGCTAAAAAGCTGGGGTCATCTCAGGTATTTATTGGTATAGGTGTAGCCCTAGTTGCTGCTACAGCAGGTTTTGGAATCACGAGCATATTACCCAAATCTCAGCAGCAGCCAACTGCAAAGCCGCTTTTTGAACAACCCACTCAACAACCAGACGCGAAAGTACCTGACTTCAATAGTACATCGTCATCTCCGGGTGAAAACACTAACACCACCTCAAAAACCGAATCAGCACCCGCCTCTAATTCCAAACAGCGTCGGCGTAATCGTCGTTCTTCCCAAGAAGAATCTCCCCGTAGCATCCCTACAGAAGAATCACAAAGCGGCAATTCTGAAGAATCTACACCTTCACCTAGTGTTTCACCCACACCCTCGCTAGTGGAGAAACTACGGGCAATCCGCTCATCTCGGAATGCTTCTCCCGCACCCTTGCCCCAAAATAACTTACCCGCTTCTAATCAAGATTCTGTATCTCCTCAACCCGTGAGTCCGTCAAACCCTGTGGTTATACCACCATTGCCACCAAAGGAATCCAGACAATCAGATCCTTCTGCTGTAGTAGTACCAACACTAGAAAAGCAAAATTAACCAACTAATATTCAACCCCAGAACGTTCAAAAGTTTGAGGAAAAGCTACAAAATCAATAACTAGTTAATTTTGGATTTTGGTGAAGCAGCGCGATGAATCCAGCATAGTACTGGCTCCTCTTAACGAAATACGAATTACGTTATAGCGATTACCAGTTAAGTGAGGTACAGATAATATTTTGAAACGCAAAGTAAAGCGCAGAGGTACGCAGAGATTTGTAACTCAGCAGACAAGGAAACGCTATAGCGCAGCGTTAGCGTTAGCGAGTCATCGAGCGTCCGCAGGAGCGTCATTACGAATTACGAATTCTTTTAAAGAGGGTTAGCGAGGAGCAAGCCTATTTTGTACAACAACTTCCCCTTTCTTATTAATCTTCACCGGATTCTTGGGAAAAGCTTGATTATTCAAATAACGCATAAGTTTAACAGTCCGAAAACTCTGATCAATCTGAGGGATTCCCTGTCTATCCATCCGAACAGGAATAATTTTACTTGATACCAAATCTCCTGCCGGGTTGAGTTTAACTTCTAAAATCATTGAGTCACCTGTTTGAGCATTTGTAGATAAAGTCCGATATCCTAAAAAGTTTCCTAAAGAATAGGCAATGATTTTTCCTTTATAAATTTCCATCGCTCTCGGAACGTGAGGCCCATGTCCTAGTACTAAGTCTGCTCCCGCATCAATCATGTTTCGAGCAAACTTGATCGAATTACCTCGGTTTTCTCCATAAAAAAACTCTGTCTGATTCTTAACGTGTAGCGCCCCCGTTCCTTCGGCTCCAGCGTGCATAGAGACTACTACAATATTGGCTTTATTTTTGGCTTCTGCTATGAGTGCTTGGGCTGCTCCTAAATTATGAATGGAATTATACATTTCATAAGGAGAAAACCCAACCATCGCTACGGGGATATTGTTAGCTTCCAAATAAAGAATTTGATTTTTATGACCTAATGTTGCAATGCCTACAGCCTCAAGATTTTTCTTTGTATCTTTGAATCCTACAGGGCCGAAGTCCATTGCATGGTTATTCGACATATTGAACACATTAAAACCAGCCTCAGCAAATAGCTTGGCGTATGCAGGTGGAGAGCGGAAGGCAAAAACTTGGCCTCGACTAATATCTTTGGCAGTATAGGGATGATTAGTTAGACTACTTTCAAAATTACCAAATAAAATATCAGATCCTTGCAAGTGAGTTCTCACTGATTTTGGTAATAATTTATCTCGAAAACGAGGTAATCTATGGTTGGGGAAATTAGTGCCGGGAATAATATCTCCAACGGCTTTGATGGTAATAGTATTTGGAAAGGTTTTTTGTTCTGTTGTTGATGGCGTAAGTTCAGGGATAGCTAATGGAAATTGCACCGGCTCAGTAGGTGTAGTAGCAGCGTTTAATCGCTGTGATTGTCCAAGCCGGATAATGACTCCTATACTAATACCCAGATATAAACAAATGCTGATAAAACTAAATGAGAGTACTCGCCCCAGACTGCGATCTACCATCGTTCACTCCTCACACGATGGCATTAGTTTATCCCAATTATCCCAAAAAACTGTGTTGGCTGTGTATATTTTAGTGTTTTTTGGGAAATACTTGACTAAGTAAGCACTGAAACATCATCTCATCTCAGTTGCAAATAATGAACCAGTACAGCACGGTTTGAATCCAGATACCGTCTCAATTAATTAGACAAGTCTGACTTTTTACGGTATCTGGAAAACCTCTCTCTAAATCTCTCTCCTAAAAGGAGAGAGACTTTGAATTTTCCCCCTTCCCGCATCGGGAAGGGGGTTAGGTTAATCCTTACCTTTTCCACATGCGCTGAAAAGTCAGAGACAAGTAGGGGCAATTCATGAATTGCCCCTACTTGAGCAACTCGTTAAAGATAAGCAAACTTCCACCACAGTGTACTAGTTTTTCAGTAATTTTTTAAAACGGAGAGGGGGGGATTCGAACCCCCGTTGGGTTTCCCCAAAACGCATTTCGAGTGCGTCACCATGAACCGCTCGGACACCTCTCCAGGTATTTATTCACACATTTGAGTGTCTACTTTATATTCAAATGTCATGAATTGAGAGAAATGTTAATGCATTCCCTATAATATCATAGCATTATCGCTTTTTTTGCGTAACGCAACGCTTCGGGAACAAAGCCTGATTGGGCAAGTAACATAGTTTCAGGATTAATGTCTGCGATCGCTTGTGCCATAATTTCCATTAGCGATCGCATCTGCCAATCGTTTCAACATTACTCCTGGCTGACACCGATAACCAGACTTTCGAGGAACTGCGATCGCAGTAGCACAACTACAGTTCTTATTAATACTTCTTTCATCCTGCCCCCTGCGTCTTGCCTCCTACCTTTTTTGTCAGTACTAGGTTTATAAGAAGAATTCTGAACTCAGGAGTCAGAATTCAGTATGGTTAAAAGCGAGTGTTTAGTGGGCGAAAAAAATTAAAATATTCTCGCCTTAAAACTCTATCCCTTTATGAGTAGAGTATTCTGAATTCTGAATTCTGTATTCTGTATTCTGACTCCTGTTTTATATTTTGACTGCTTACTGAACTGTATTGTGTCATAAACTAGCGATCGCTTCGGCAACTAGTTTAGAAACAAAGGGTAAAATATCCCGACTCTTAGCCTGCGCTTTCCCTTCAGTAAATACCACTAAGAGGTAAGGGCGCTGTTCTGGTAATTCAATATACGCGGCATCATGGTGAACTTGACTTGTCCAACCTGCCTTTGACCAAATTTGAGCATTTTTAGGGAGTCCACCGCCTAAAAAACCTGCTACCTGATCTTCCTCTCTGTCAGTGGGCAAATCGTTGAGAGGACGCTTCAGTAAAGCCATCATTGTTTGCGATCGCCCACTTGAAACCGCCACTCCACCTACAATACTATGCAGTAACCTTGCGATCGCATTTGTGGTCAACATATTGCGATTTTCTAGTAACTCCCCCACAAACGCCCGTTCCCGTCCATAAGGGCCATCACTCCAAGTTTTTTGACAGACGTTAATCGTCTCCAATTCTTCCCAACCCAAAGATTGGTAATAGCGGTTAACAATATTACGCTGATATTTCCAGGTTTCAAAGGGCCCGGTTGGTAATTCTGGCCCTGATGTAGTGCCACTCAAAATATCCACAACCAAGCTGGTAGCATCATTACTAGAATCAACAATCATATCCCGTAAGGCTCGCTCCAACTCCTTGGAGGTTTGACTCATGCCTTTTTCTAGCCATTCGTTTACCGCCACCAGGTAAAATAGCTTGACTACACTAGCGGGATAAATTCGTTCAACACCGCGATAAGTAAAACCACGAACTGGATGATCCCAAAAAGCATTGGGAGTCAGCGCTCCACCAGTATTTACTAGCACTGGGGGATCGTAAACAACCCAAGTCAGGGCAATTTGATTCCGGGCTAAGGTCGGAAATGCTGCCCAAGTTGCATCTAAAATGCCATTACCAATATTTTCGAGTTGTTCGTCTCTATTAAAAAAAATCATTCTCTAATAATGTCCTTTAATCTAAAATCCAAAATGGTTCGACTGAGCGAAGCCGAAGTCCAAAATCCAAAATCAGGGGAGTATCAGTGTTTAGCTGACCTGAATTTATATGATTCTCCTGAATGTACACGCTTGGCAACTCAAGCCGCATCTGGGCGACATTTATGGGTAACATCAAATCATCAAAATTCAGCGATTGAGGTGTGTTTGTGTGAAGATGACTATCCGGGATGGGTATCCTTTTCCGATTTGGATTCATTACAATCTGCTACTGTACCTTATCAGGCTGCAACATTTTCTGAAGCTGAAATTAAAAAACTCCTAGTAGAGGTCATCGCCTTTACCCAAAAAGCGATGCAACAATCAAATTATTATCTTTGGGGTGGTACGGTTGAGCCAAATTATGACTGTTCTGGGTTAATGCAGGCGGCGTTTGCTTCGGTGGGTATTTGGCTACCTAGAGATGCCTATCAACAGGAAGGATTCACGAAACCAATTACTGTTGCAGAATTAGCAGCCGGGGATCTAGTATTTTTTGGAACTAGCCAAAAAGCAACCCATGTCGGACTTTATTTGGCCGATAGTTATTACATCCATAGTTCTGGGAAAGATCAGGGACGGGATGGGATTGGGATTGATATTCTTTCGGAACAGGGAGATGCGGTTAGTCAGTCGTACTATCAGCAGCTGCGAGGTGCTGGTAGAGTTATCAAGAGTTACGAACCACAGAGACGCTGAGGGCGCACAGGTATATGAGGAGTGGGTTGGTTAATCAAGGGTTAAGTGAGGAAAATGGGGCTATTTCAGCAATTGTCCCAGATGTTTCAGTGGTGCTGCCGATACATGACGAGGTGGAAAGTTTGCCGCTTTTACTAGAAGCGATCGCATCTACTTTATCCTCTAGTCAGGTAAATTATGAAATTATTTGCGTGGATGATGGTTCTACAGATGGTTCTGGGGAATTTCTCAAGAAAGAGGCGCAAATTCGTACTAATTTAAAAGTGGTAATTTTGCGTCGCAACTACGGACAAACTGCGGCGATGGCTGCTGGGTTTTATTATGCAGTCGGTAAAGCGATCGTCACTTTAGATGCTGATCTCCAGAATGATCCGGCTGATATCCCCATGTTATTAGCAAAGCTAGATGAAGGTTACGATTTGGTCAGTGGTTGGCGGCAAAAACGCCAAGATGGTGCTGTAAATCGGTTACTTCCTTCCAAAATAGCCAATTGGCTAATTCGCCGCACCACTAGCGTGAATATTCATGATTATGGCTGTTCGCTGAAAGCCTATCGAGCCGAACTGTTGGCAGATATGAACCTTTACGGGGAACTACACCGATTTTTACCCGCTTTGGCGTACATCGAAGGAGCTAGAATTACTGAAGTACCTGTGCGCCATCACGCCCGCCGCTTTGGTCGCAGTAAATATGGAATTTGGCGGACATTCCGGGTATTGATGGATTTGTTAACCATTCTGTTTATGAAAAAATTCCTCACCCGCCCGATGCACGTTTTTGGACTGTTGGGCTTGATTTCAATGGTTTCGGGAACGGGGATCGGAATTTACTTGACTTTTGTCAAATTGGCTTTAGGTGAAATGATTGGCAATCGTCCTTTGCTAATTTTGGCAGTTCTCCTGCTAGTAACCGGAGTGCAGTTGTTTTGCTTCGGTCTTTTGGCAGAATTGCTCATGCGTACATACCATGAATCCCAAGGAAGGCCTATCTATCGCGTGCGAGAGGTGGTAGCAAAAAAGGTTAACTAAGGTAACAATGGTATTGATTTGTCATTGGTCATTGGTCATTGGTCATTGGTCATTGGTCATTAGTCATTGGTCATTAGTCATTAGTCATTAGTCATTGGTCATTAGTAAATAGTTAGAAGTAAATAACGCGATGTGCGACTTATTCTTGAAACCCCTCTCCAAACCTCTCCCCGAAACGGGGAGAGGCTTTGATTCTTGCTCCCCTTCCCTACAAGGGAAGGGGTTGGGGGTTAGGTCTGAGAGAAAGTCGCACACGGCGTTAAATAATATTTGGTTGACTCTAGACAAATAACAAATGACAAATGACAAATAACAAATGACAAATAACAAAAAACTCATTCAATTGCATCTACCTTGAAAGCATTTAATACCTTTGATGCCGAACTACGGAGCAACCTGCTGGTTTTATTTACAGCAGGTTTATTATTCTGGTCGAGCTTGTCTTCGCTCTTACCAACCCTACCGCTTTACATCGATCATGTGGGCGCAAACAATCAAGAAATTGGGATTGTGATGGGTAGTTTTGCTATTGGGTTATTGCTGTCTCGCCCGATGTTGGGACGATTAGCCGATGAACGTGGCCGAAAAATTGTCTTGTTGATTGGTACGATAGTAGCTGCGATCGCACCCTTTGGTTACTTGGCAACCCAATCACTTGGGTTACTGATTCTGGTGCGGATTTTTCACGGCATTAGCGTAGCTGCTTTTACCACTGGCTACAGTGCCTTAATCGCAGATTTAGCTCCGGCTGAAACTCGTGGTGAAATCATTGGTTACATGAGCCTCACAACTCCCCTTGGTTTAGCAATTGGCCCCGCCTTGGGAGGGTATTTAGAAGCTACAAGTGGTTACGGGATATTATTTCTGCTATCTGCTGAATTGGGTTTTTGCGCCCTCTTGGGGATTGTCCAAGTTAATAATCCACCAGTGCAGACACAGGAACAAACTCAGGGAGAAAATCACAATTTTTGGCAAACCTTGAGCAGTCCACAGGTGAGAGTTCCAACTATAGTTATGTTGCTAGTTGGTTTGTCCGTCGGTGCTGTACATACCTTTGTGTCGTTGTTCCTAAAATCCACTGAGGTGGACTTCAATGGTGGACTGTTTTTTACAGTTGCGGCAATTTCTAGTTTTAGTATCAGGGTGTTTGCTGGTAAGGCAAGCGATCGCTTAGGTCGTGGTTTGTTTATTACCTTTGGTATTTTTTGCTATGTTTTGGGGTTAATATTGCTGTGGCAAGCTCACAGTGCGATCGTTTTCTTACTGGCTGCGATCGTTGAAGGTGCTGGTGGTGGTACACTGATCTCGATGATGATCACCATGATGGCAGACCGCTCACTTCCGCAAGAACGGGGGAAA
Source organism: Nostoc edaphicum CCNP1411 (assembly GCF_014023275.1). NCBI lineage: Bacteria > Bacillati > Cyanobacteriota > Cyanophyceae > Nostocales > Nostocaceae > Nostoc > Nostoc edaphicum. The sequence goes on along the minus strand of NZ_CP054698.1, from coordinate 369,137 downwards.
ATTTTTGCTATATGCATAGCTGGACTTGACCTGGGAATTGCGATCGCTGCTCCTCTTCTGGGTACCATCGCAGAACTTGTAGGCTACCGCGATATGTTTGGCTATGGTGCTGTGATGACTTCTCTAGCCCTTGTCATCTTCCTCACCCAGTCGAGCAAAAACCTATCCAACTCCCTGCGCTTTGCACTAGGTCGCGCTCCAGATGCCTACTCATTGAATAACCTAAAAGTTAGGAGTGAAGAATTTTAACTCTTCACTCCTAACTTTTAACTCTTAGCCTTCAAAAACGGGCGAGGAGGGATTCGAACCCCCGACACCGTGGTCCGTAGCCACGTGCTCTAGTCCACTGAGCTACACGCCCTCACCGACAATCTATATTAACACGTTCTAACTAAATGACGCAAGATAATTTTCCATCTAATTTTGCCAGCTTAACCCATCTAGATCACCACGGACAGGCACAGATGGTAGATGTGTCTGATAAAGCACCTACGATTCGCCAAGCAGTAGCCGCTGCTAATGTGCGGATGCTGCCAGCCACCTTCGCTGCCATTCAAGCTGGAAATCTGCCAAAAGGTGATGTTTTGGCAACTGCAAGATTGGCTGGGATTATGGCAGCTAAACAAACAGCCACTTTAATTCCTCTGTGTCATCCCTTACCTTTGCAAAAAATCGCAGTCGAAATTATACCCGACCCGCAACTACCTGGTTATCAAATTCAAGCCACAGTCAAAACTAAAGCTGAAACTGGTGTAGAAATGGAAGCCTTAACCGCCGTTTCTGTCGCTGCCTTGACTTTATACGATATGGCAAAAGCTTTAGAAAAATCGATTCAAATTGAATCAATTCATTTAATCAGTAAGAGTGGCGGGAAATCAGGAGATTATTCCCCGCCAGAGCAAGAACCTAGATTATCTCACCTATAGCTTTATTGAGATCGGCTGGGCTATCAAATTCCTCATCATCTGGCAGTTTCTCTAACAGAGAGAGAATTTCTTTATCTGCTCCTTGCTTTTTAGCGTGCTTAGTCAATTCTTTCTTATTCGCGGGATAGTCAACACCTTTCAAGTGTTTTTGTATTTCAACTGGATTTGCCTTAGCCATTTTTATCCACCTCTAAAGGTTCTTTCCATGTTCACAAGTGGATATATTTGCTCCCTCTATCAAAAAGATGAATCATTTTTAACTGAGAAAGATTAAAAGCTCATCCACTAGGTTGATGAATCATGTATGGGGAATGGGGCATAGGGCATTGAAAAGAGGTAGGGAGCAGGGAGCAGAGGAGAAATAGGTAATTTTTTATTCAACGATTGAAAGACAGAGGATATAATTCTGGAAATCTTCCTCAAGGTTTGCCTACCCAAATTAATCTTAATTCTCTGATTGGCAAACTCAAAAATCAATGCTCATAACCATAAATAAATTTTATGACTAACGAGATTACGGAAAAACTTAAACAAGCCTCCGATGGTTTGTTAATGATAAGTGAATCAGAGTATCCTTTTGAAGCTTTTTTGTGGTCTAATCAAGCGCAAGAACCAATGACCGCTCAAAAACTTCTCCAGTTAACAGGACATCCTCAAGAAACATCAGTTGAAGAAGTAGAACTAGATTATTTTTTTCGGAACTGTGCCCAAGAAAAAGAATGGCACGATGAAATACAAAAACAAAATGTGCCAAAGTTTAAAACACTTGTCAAAACACTAAGAGATCACCTCACTAATCTCAAAGTTTATCGCATAGGTACGATAAGTATTGATATCTATATTGTTGGTAAAATTCCAGATAAAGATTTAGGCGGAATTTCGACAAAAGTTGTAGAAACCTAACTAATCAAACATCAGCCTGTCTATAATTTATAGACCAATACAGTTCAGATAATACCAAAATACTTGTAGAGACGGCGATTTATCGCGTCTCGAAAACCCACATTTTTGTACAATTAGCCCTTAACCGAAGCGTATTGAATTACAGACAGGTTTCAAGTTTTAAGTGAAGTAAGTATCCTTACAAATTGTCAACTCTAGACTCAATTACACTTTGAACAGACGAAGAAACATTAGAGAGCAAATTGTAACCAGTGTTTGTTTCAATGGAATCAACACTAACTCTGTAGTTTCTCCAGCTATTATTTCTAATTCCCTGCGAATTAGGCATATTCACTGCAATTACTCTTGTGTTAGTAGTGACGTTGCTAGCATTAGAATTTGATGAATTTAATACTACAATAACCTTCCATGTTCTGTTCGGAACTGTAACGTTACCATTAGCAATTGTGTTTCTTGTTCCATTCGACCCAGTTCCACCAGTGCCATAGGAACCCGAAATAATATAGAGTTCTTTCCCCTGGTTTACTAAGTCTCTAGAATAGTTTTCTAGTGCAGCCCAAGGCCCCTGATTATTATCAGGTGACTGAGGAATTATATTCGTCATTAAAAAAGTAGCAGAGTTATTGGTAACTGTATTTGTCCTATCTGCTGAAGCAGTCATGTGTCCCCTGTCAAAACCGCTACCAGTGTAATCGGAAGAAGTGACTCGGTAGCAGCTTGAAGGTAATGTAGTATCTGCACGAAAATCATCTTGGCGAGGTGCGCTTCCTAGCCATGATGTGTTTAGCTGCCAACTTACCCAATTTGGTGTCCCTCTATAGCAATTGTGAGAAACTGCATATTGAGATTTGCTCAACAAAAGATTACTGTAACTACTGCCAGCATTACTAGGATTGCCCATTCTTAGATGAACACTTGAGGTTTGGGCTGTTAGTGGCTTTTGTAGATAATTAATCAGAGTGAAAGATATTGCTGTTGGTACAGCAATAGTTAGAATAGCCCTGAGAAAATCAGACTTCTTCATTTGTTACTATTTATTTGTCTAAACAAACTACAATTGTTTCTGCTAAAGTTACAGAAATTCAGTAAAACTTACCAATCGCAATATAGCTATGGTTGTATAAAGAGAGGTTAAAAAGCTGTAAACATTGCGTTAACATCTAGTAATCATTTAGTTGATTATCTAATTTCAGATAATCAACTAAATAAGATGAAAAACTTATATAAGTAGGTAGACATAATTAAATATAAAATAAACTCCTAGTTTGTAGTGAGCGATTTATCGCTCAGAGCAAGGATTATCAGGACTAAAGTCCTTACTACAAACTTTAAATTTATTTATGCCTAGATACTTATTATTTGCTTTAATAATTGAGTGATGGCGCGGAGTGCCCGCGCCCAAGCGATCGCTATTTTCGCTCTACTGAGGCCTAGAGAGTATTTTGACTGATTGACAAAATACGCTTTATCTTAACCTCTCACGAGAGCTTAGAAAGAGGAAGGAATATTAAAAAATAGTCCTTGGTCGAATTGATCTTTCAAAAAGTCTTCCAGTTCAATTTCGTCGTCATTCGGAACTTGAAACCAAGTCTCGAAGTTGTGCTTCAAGAAGTAACCGAAAGATTTCCAGCCGAAAAGTTGCTGTCCAATGCTTGTAATTGCGACGTTCATTGTATTTTCCTCAGGTTGTTTCAAGTATGTGATTAAGAATTGGTTAAACAAATTGGCGTTCCACAACAAGTGGATGAAAGTTCTTGTACAGGGTAAGCAGACGGAGAGATTTTACAATTTGCTAAATCATTCCGCTTTCTCTGCAACGCCAACAAATTAATCATTGTTCAGCGCTCTCTGCACTAGGAAATATATTGAGGAATAGAATTATTCTGACTACAAGGATCTAACCTCAACTGATTCAATAGCTGCTGTAATTCCACTTCTGATATATACTTCTCCTTAAGCGAGTTGAAGTACAACAGTGCAGTTTCATAGCAGGCGACAGTTATGTTAGTGCGCTCCTCTGAAGTTAGTGCTGCCACTATTTGAACTGTCTCATCCACGTGCTTTACGTCACTACCTAAACTACTGTGCATTCGCAGGCAGCGAGTAGCATAAGTATTAGGTGGTAGTATCGCTTCTACCTGTTGGATATGCTCTGCTTTGATATTCATTGCTAGACGTTCCATTGTATAGCAATACCCAACGCAACCAATTGGATCTGCTGCTTGTACGCTCTGAGTGAAGAAACTCAGCAAAGCCATAGCAGTCGGAGGGAGGAGTGCTTTGACTACAGCTTCGGCATCATATCCCATCGATTGAATATCAAGCAAGGCGAGGCGATCGTGACCTTGTTCTTCACGAGCTTTCTGTGCTGCCCACTGTGCTAAACTCCAGCGTCCCAATACAGCAAAGCGCCCAGCGGCTTGTTCCATTAATAGCGCAGTATAGTGAGTTAAATGGTAGGAAGCGGCAAGTTGCCAGATCCAATGGGAGGGAGTTAAGGCAGGTGGCTTGCAGTTGGGTAATGTATCTTTGGCAGCAGATACTATAGCTCTATCTAGAAGCTTGCGAGTCTCAGATATAGTGTCCCTGTTAAATATCAGTTGGATAAAGGGATTACTACTCTTTAGACTTAATTGGCTACTTTTGTTGGGTTTGTCGATGTTAGTTGAACGAAATAATAGATTCATGGCAAGTTTCTTTCATTTTCATGGGTTGTTTCTACCCATTCACGAATAAGGTTGTGGAGGATAAAGCGTTGCATAACCTCTCTTTGAGCACAAAGAACTTTAAATTGTATCTTCAGGGAGGAGGGAATGTATGCCTTGATATGAGTGATACTGTCTCGGTCTTCATCTAAGGTGTTAGTCATGAAAGAAGAAGTTGGGCCATCAGCCTTTACCCATTCGCTGATTAATACTTCCAAGACTTCACTCATCTTTAATCCATATTGTGCACAGAGCGCTTTAAACCGAAACTTAAGCGCTTTCGGCATACTACCTTTAATCACCGTATATGACTCTTGCTCCTCCTTATACATCCAGGTTAAAAAAAACGAAAGTTCAAAAGTCCTTTGTGATCTAGGGTAAGTTTTCTAAAAAATTTCACCAGTAAAGACTAGTGAAGTTAAGAAAAAAGTTATTTAGTAGTGACAACACTACATGTATTTTAGAGAGACGCCAGAAAATAAAATATACAATTATAACAATGATAATCATTATGTAAGGACGAGAGAGATTGCCGTTCTTAGCCTCTCCCTCCCCTTTTTGTAGTAAATTAATGATGATTTAATTTTTGGGTAGATAGAGGTGTCAATACAATTAACGGATTCACTGAAAAAGTTGTTGAAGGAAACCGCACAGCAATTAAAAGGTGCGGACAAACGTAAATTTATAGCACAAACAGTTGTGGCATTAGGACACGGGGGACAGTCTCTAGCGGAGCGAGAGTTAGGATGGAATCGTGTAACTATTAGTAAAGGAATTAAAGAATTAACCACTAATATCACTTGTGTAGATAATTATCGGAGTAGAGGGCGTTGTAAAGCAGAAGCAAAACTGCCAAATCTTTTAGAAGATATCAAAAAAATTGTCGATTTACAAAGCCAAATAGACCCAAGTTGTAAAAGCCAAAGACTGTATACACCTCTTTCTGCTAATGAAGTGAGACAGCAATTAATTGATAAGTTTGGTTATAATGATGAAGAATTACCAACTTCGGAAACAATTCGTGTAAAGTTAAATAATTTAGGGTATTGCCTCAAACCGATTGCCAAAATTAAACCTCAAAAAAATACCCGAAACTGAATTTTAGAGAATCATTAGAATAAAAATATTTTTGATGGGGTTTCAACAGCATTATATTTTGCTAAAACTATGACTGGGTATGATAAGTATCCAGTTGTCAAGTTAGTCAGTCAAACTTCCTTTATGGATGCATTTAACTAAAAAAGCCATGTCCTACTGCACTTTCAATAAATATGGAGAGTAGGGAAAGGAAGTGTTTATTTCATTCGTAGTAGGTGGTGCGTCGCTTGTGCGGTTGCTCCTAAGTTGCTCTTGAGTGCAGATATTTATCTTGCATATTTTTCGTTTACAAAAATGATTATCATTTCAGTAAACGTATATTTTATTTTCTGGAAGCATCGAATATTGAAAAAGCTAAAAAAATAGTACAAACACCAAAAATTTACAATAATAGTCTGTCTTCTATCTAAAGACTGAGATATTGATTATGTTTAAGTTAAATATTAGCTAAAAATAACTTATTTTTTAGTTAAGTCAAAATAATGTAAAACACTGATTTGAAGTGTGACTGGTTATAGCTATTGAAGTTATCCTATTTTTCTTCTCCAAACTAGGTAGTTGCGTTTTTAATATTTTCTTTATAATTTTCCTAAAATTCTATATCTTCACTAGTAAAAACCTGACTAAAGTAAAAAGATAGATAGCGAAAGGACTTAGGTAACGCGAAAACCAAAAGTAATTAACGCGAAATTCTAGCTCTTTCCTTCCCAGACTTTTGCTACAAAGCAAACATACTTAATCAATGAAACCTCAAGATGAAAGGTTGAGAAGCAACTTCCAATTTTTCTAGATTCCAAAATTCCTTTTTTGCAAATAACTATTTAGTCACTACGAGGTCAGTTGTCATGGTTCAAATTCTTGAAAATCCAGCAGTCAAGCAACCACCAATTAGTAATAGAGTTGAAAGTTTTTTGCTAGATATGTTCGATAATGTTTGCCAATCTATTGAGGAAATAGATGGAAGTAAACTTGACGAACAACGCTGGACAAGAGATGAAAGAGGCCAATGGGTACAAGGTGAAAACAGTAATGGTGCTATATATATCGACAAGTCGCTGCGGAACGGGAATGTATTTGAAAAAGTAGGTATCAACTACGTATCGATGCAGGGTGAGTTACCTCCTGGTGTGACTTTCCGAGGATCGGATGTTGTGATGGCAGACCCAACAACTATAACGCCAGATCAAAAAGGTACTTCTTTCTTCGCTACGAGTACCAGTGTTGTCATTAATGGATCTAATCCAATGATACCGACAGCACACGTTAACTATCGCTACTTTCAATTGGGTGATGGCACTGAACCTGGTTCTTGGTGGTTTGGCGGTGGAGGTGATTTAACACCAATTTACTTATTTGAAGAAGATGCAGTTCATTTTCATCAAGTACATAAAGCAGCTTGCGATCAGCACGATCCAGAACTCTATCCACGCTTGAAAAAGTGGTGTGATGAATACTTTTATCTTCCTCATCGCAGTGAGTGTAGAGGTGTAGGTGGAATTTTCTTTGACAATTTACAACATTCCGATGTCGAAACTTTACTTTCCTTCGTAAAAACTTGTTCTGAAGCTTTCATCCCTGCTTATTTTCCGATTGTCAAACAACGTAAGGATATGGAGTTTACGGAACAGGAGAAATATTGGCAGCGGATCAGACGCGGACGTTATGCCGAATTTATTCTACTGCATGATAGAGGTGTTCGATTCGGATTGGAAAGCGGCATTGTGAGTACACAAAGTGTTCTTAATTGTATGCCTGGAGAAGCTTTTTGGAACTATAATGACCAACCCACGGCTGATAGTCAAGAAGCAAAGCTTCTAGAGGTACTGAGAAATCCCCAGGAATGGGTGTAAAGACGGTCAAGAGCAGATTTGAAAACAGCAGCTGATCAAAAATGTTGGCTACCCAAATCCTAACCCTGTTTTGTTACTCTCGGAAAACAATAATCGAAGCAAGATTCCGAAACTTTGATCGAGTCAAGCTTTGAGTGTTTATTTTCTAACAGGAACTAAAATTTGTAACCAAAACCTGGAGATTAAAGCTCTGAAAAAATTTCATTGATTTAGTTCTCCCAAAGTGATAAAAAGAGGGCTAATACCGTTTCACCTAAAGATTGATACAGATGGCAGCCTGTTCTTGAGTAGGGCAGGCTCTTGAGCCAGGGAAAGTAAGAAAAGTAATTTGTATCAAGAATTGAGTTAAATGGTATTATAAGCGCCTACTTTTTACTCTTTATATTTCTTTAGAGATAGCCTCTAAATCGGAAGTAACAAGGTGTTTATGGAAAAATTGCCGACAAGTATTTTGCTAAAAATTAACAAATTATTTCGCTGGTATAACTCAACTGAATTCGCCAATTTCAAAACTGAAATTAGCAAGTTTTTCCAGGTTCAATGGTTGAGTCATCTCTCCATCAAGCAACTGCAAGAAGTTGACATTGTATTCCTGTGTATGTTTGTTAGCAGATACCTAACGTTGACGATAATTTTACTATACTTATGGAGTTCAATTCATACTAGTCCTGAATCACCAAGGACATGCTAGCCCTGAATTAGTCAGGAGACAAATTGCTGTTTAAGCTAATCGGCATTTAAGTTGCATAAAAGCAGGGATGAAGCCCTTACTACAAGCGAATCATTCTGGAAAAATGAATGACGATTAGCTTATGTTGTCAATCGTAGGATTATAGGAGCAAAAAAGTTTCTGGCGATCGCTGTCTGAAATTTAGCAGTAATCAGCCATTGATTAGCTCGCTTTTCTAAGTCATTCAAATGAATAAAAAACACGGAGAACTGGCAATGGATAACGTTACAGGTATTGGCGACATTACCATGAACGATGTGATGCAAATGGATTCCTCCAAAGCAGTGAGTATGTTTAGGAATCGATTTGCAGCCTACAAAAAGCTGGCAGATGAAATTGGAGAACATGCAGCTTTTGAACAAATGATGTTAGCCTACCCTGCTCATCAAAAAGCGTTCATGGGTGCTTTCATTGACAATACCACCATAGCCAAAGGCTTTACCGATGCAATTCCGATCTTTCGGATCATGGGCTTCAAAATGCAAGTCGTAGATATTTCCCAAGAAGGAAAAGATGCTGCACTAGAAATTCAACGAGTTTGCCCAGTTCTTTCAATTGCCAAAGAATATGGACTTGAAAGCCCTTGCCGAGTTATTTGCGAGATGGAACAAGAAGCAACCAGGAGAGCATTTCCTGGGATGAAAGCCGCAATTATTAGCAAGCAGGCAGATGGTGATTGCGTTTGTATGTTCAAGTATGAAAGACCTGCCAAAGGGGTAGAAGTAAAGCCACAAAAAACACCGAGCTTGTTCTCTCATATTCTCGATTTGATTCGCTTGACTCCTAAAATCTTGCAGATTGGGATGAATCTTTTAAAAACGTCTCTTTCTAAAGGATCGTAACTTTTATGAATGGTATTGTTCAAGACCTCAAGCATTTGATTGCAGGTGAAGTCAGCAACGCTTCAGAAATTTTGACAGAAGTTTCCGAAGATTTTGGTGGTATATTTCAAAAGTCTCCCCAAGTTGTTGTCACTCCTCAAAACGCTAACGATATTGCCCAAACTGTTAAATATGCCGCTCAAAAAGGATTAGTAGTTTCTTCACGCGCTGCGGGACATTCGTTAGGCGGTCAGTCTTTAAACGAAGATGGAATCGTTTTAAATATGAGGAATCTCGATAAAATTCGAGAGATCCAAAAAGACCAACTCTGGTTTAAAGCTGATGCGGGGACTTCTTGGAATCAAGTAATCGATGCTTGTATTCCTGATGGTTTAGTTCCTCCCGTATTAACCAATTATTTTGGTGTTTCTGTCGGAGGAACTCATTCTGCGGGTGGTATAGGTGCAGCCTCTTTTCGCTACGGAAATCAAGCTGATAATTGTCTTGGTGTAGAAGTCGTAACCGCAGAAGGTGATATTCTCTGGTGTTCGCCTGAAGAAAACAGCGAACTTTTTAATCACGTACTTTGCGGTTACGGTCAGTTTGGAATTATTACCCAAGTTCAGCACAAACTCAAAGTTTACCCTTCCCAAACTCGCACATATTTGTTGTTCTATGACAACCTAGATGCTCTTTTAGATGACAAACGGGTTTTAGTAACCGAACAAAGGGTCGATCATCTCGTATCTTTCCCAGTTCCCTGTTTGCAAGGAGTATCCAGAGCAACAGGAATAATGCAACCTTTGATTCAATGGTTTTACACGTTGCGGATTACTGTTGAAGCAAATTCTATTGAAGCTATTGATGACAAAGAAATCCTTGCTGGCTTAAATTTTTACCGTCATATCCATACTGAAGACCTGGGATTTGCACAATTCATCGAACCGATGATTCAAGTAGATAGCAAGGATATCGCTCACCCTTGGATGGATGTTTTTCTTCCCGCATCATCGGCTAAAAATTACATCGAAACGGCTCTCAAACAGTTGCCTTCTTTTCTTGATATTAGTAAAGCGCAAATGGGCTGCTTTTGCTTGGTAAATCGCAATAACAAGATGCCGATGTTTCGTTTACCGCAAGAGGAAGAACTGATTATTGGTTTTGGAATTTATCCCAGCATTCCGAAATCGCAAGTTCAACCCATCTTAGCTGAATTGAAAAAGCTTAGTAACCTAAGTTTAGAGATGGGCGGAAAAAGATATCTAACTTGCTGGATAGATTTTACTATTCAACAGTGGCAAAGCCAATTTGGCGATTACTGGCCAAAAGTTAATCAAATCAAAAGTAAGTACGATCCCAAAGGAATATTTAACTCTGGCTTTTTTGAGTACGAACAGATTGCCCATCCGGCGATTGCACCACAGGAAAACGTGCGATTCGTTGAGAATGTTGCTACTAAGTCTGCGATCGCAGTATAAGTCACTTCTCAATCATCTTGAAAACAGAATGGTTTCTTTCATCCATAGTGGGCGATCGCTCATGAACAGCTTCTGTCACTCTGGGAAAAGAAAAATGTCAATCCATATTACTTGACCGAGGCTCTAGAAGAAGACAAACTTCAAAAGAGGAAACATGAATATCGCACTTGTAGGTCTTAGTCACAAAACAGCTCCGGTTGAAATTCGGGAAAAACTGAGTATTCCAGAAGAACGAATTGAAAACGCGATCGCCCAGCTGTGTAAATACTCTCACATTGAAGAAGCTGCCATTCTTAGCACTTGCAATCGTTTAGAAATTTACGTAATTGTAAACAAGATAGATCGGGCAGCTCAAGAGGTGACGGAGTTTCTTTGCGAGTACAGTAAACTGCCTTTTGCAGACTTGCATCAATACTTGTTTACTCTGCTACAGCAAGATGCTGTTAAGCATTTGATGCAAGTTGCTTCCGGTTTGGATAGCTTGGTGTTGGGAGAAGGACAAATTCTAGCTCAAGTCAAACACACCTTCCAACTGGTTCAGCAATACAATCAGGGCGAACGCATCCTCAATCAGTTGTTCAAGCAAGCCGTTACCACTGCAAAGCGGGTTAGAACCCAAACCTCAATCGGTACGGGTGCGGTTTCGGTTAGCTCTGCGGCAGTAGAATTAGCCCAAATCAAAGTAGAGAAGTTATCGGCTTGCCGAGTGACAATTGTCGGCGCTGGCAACATGGCTCGGCGACTGGTGCAACATCTAATCTCTAAAGGCGCAACCCAAATTTCAATTGTCAATCGTTCCATTGAACGAGCTGAGGAATTGGCGAATCAATTTAGTGATGCTGGAGTGCAATATTATCCCCTCGCTGAGTTGATGTCATTAGTGGCAGCTGCGGATTTGGTCTTTACCAGCACTGCTTCAGTTGAACCCTTACTCGATAAAGCCAAACTCAAAGCTGCATTGCAACCCGAACAGCCTTTGATGCTGTTTGATATTTCAGTGCCTCGTAACGTTGATGCGGACGTTAATGAGTTACCTCACGTGCAAGTGTTTAATGTTGATGATTTAAAAACCGTCGTTGCCCAGAATCAAGAAAGTCGTCGGCAAATGGCAATAGAGGCGCAAGTATTAATCCAAGAGGATTTAGAGGCATTTCAGACTTGGTTGCGATCGCGAGAAACCGTTTCCATTATTAGCTGTTTACGGGACAAACTCGAAAAAATTCGCGAACAAGAGTTAGAAAAAGCTTTGTCCCGTATGGGGTCTGATTTTGCTAAAAAACATCAAGAAGCCGTTGAAGCCTTAACTCAAAGGATTATCAACAAAATTCTCCACGAACCGATGGTGCAACTGCGGACGCAGCGAGATGTAGAAGCTCAACGCCTTGTCCTCCAAGTTCTGCAAGAGTTGTTTAATCTAGAGACAGGAGAGGTGCGATCTAATTTTGTTGCCGAAACATCCTCCTTATCAATAAGTACCGTAGAGATAGCAGCAAAAAACATCAATCTTGCTCAACTGAACCGGGAACATTTCCAAGTTGCTCAAATGAGACTTGAAAGTATTGAAGTCCATGCAAAAGTTGAAGAAGTTATTGCTCAAAGCGTAACTTAAGAAAATCCATGATTCTTAATAGCAATAACAGGAAGTAAGCATGTTAAAAAACTTCTGGTACGCTTGTGAGTTCAGCGCCGCAATTACTACAAATCCCAAGCAAGTGCGGATATTAAATCAGAAATTAGTCTTTTACCGTAACGCTAAAGGACAACTGATAGCTCTCCAAGATCGGTGTCCCCATCGTGGTGCTGCCTTATCTCTCGGTTGGGTAAAAGATGATTGTATCCATTGCCCCTATCATGCCTGGAAGTTTCAAGCAGATGGGAAATGTATTAATATTCCTGCTAATCAACCCGGAATTCCTATTCCCAAGAATGCTCGTGTAGATAGCTATCCAATACAGGAAAAATACGGTTTTATCTGGCTATTTTATGGAGACTTACCAGAAGAAGAACGTCCGCCAATCCCACCCTTGCCAGAATTTGAAGACCCAAGCCTACAGAAAATTTTCTTTGAATACGAACTGAATGCTCACTACACCCGCACGCTAGAGAATGATATGGATATGTCTCACGTATCTATTATTCATTCCAAGTCTTTCGGGAATGGGTTTGCATTAGAGCAAAAAATGGAAGATTACGAGCTGAATGTAGGGGAGTGGGAAGGTCACGCTAAAGTTAATGTCCGAGATTATACCAAAGCAAAAGACCTTTTCGCCTTTGTGTTTCGCCCATTGAAAGCCAATGTGAAGGTGACTCTAGGCTTTTATATGCCTAATATCACTCGGTTAGTGGTTGACTTCGGTCGTGGCAAGCTAGTTAATTTTACTGTCCACGTTCCTGTTGACGATCGCACCACTATTACCAAGCGAATTCAGTTTCGCAGTTTTCTAACTTTCCCTTGGGCCGATGGCATCTTTCAACGAGCAGCTTACAAAGTTGTAATGGAAGATAAGGGAGTGGTTGAGTCCGAATATCCGATGGCAGTCCCCGATAAGTTGTCAGACGAAGTTCACGTTCCTTGCGATAACTTATCTCTTGCTTATCGCAAACTTCGGCAAAAATGTTTGGCTATGGGATGGGGTATGAAACCTTATCAGAACCAAGTAGACGACTCGAACGGAAATTTAATGCCACCTTCTCCTGAGAAAACAGAATGGTTTGTTTCAGCCATAGTGGGCGATCGCTCATGAACAGCTTCTATCTTATTGAAGAACTAAATTTAGAGTTCGCATAACTAGGGCGGGCAAGATGCCACTGGTGTCAACTTAACGCGAAACCGCACGTCCGCAAGCACGTCCGCCAGCACGTCCGCCAGGGATTGTAAATCCCTGTCTCATAGCTAAAGTCCTCTGAAGAGGACTTCATAGCGCAAAAATTTTCAGTCTACTTCAGTAGACTTGAGCAATTAGTCAGGGATTTACAATCCCTGGCGGGTGAACAACACCCAATCAGTTCGCTATTTTTGGCTGAAGTTGATACCAGTGGCTTTTCGGCCCACTCCACAAGATTGGATTGTTGCAAATCCCAAATTCTTGAAATGACAATTATTAAATCCAGGGAGAAATATATGGGGAATTATACGTTACTGCAAGCGGCGCGAGGTGAGGTACTTGATCGCCCTCCGGTATGGGTGATGCGCCAAGCAGGTCGCTACATGAAAGTTTATCGAGACTTGCGTCAGAAGTATCCTTCGTTCCGCGATCGCTCCGAGAACCCCGATTTAGCCGTGGAAATCTCGCTGCAACCTTTCCGTGCATTCCAACCCGATGGGGTGATCATGTTCTCAGATATCCTCACGCCTTTACCTGGTATGGGTATCTCCTTTGACATTATCGAAAGTAAAGGGCCAATATTTGAGCAGCCAATCCGCACGCCAGCCCAAATTGAAGCGCTGACTGACCTCGATCCCGAAGCTTCTTTACCCTTCGTGCAGCAAATTCTGAAGACGCTACGCCAAGAAGTTAACGGTCAAGCTACCGTCTTGGGCTTTGTTGGCGCTCCTTGGACGCTAGCTGCCTATGCAATTGAAGGTAAAAGCTCGAAAGACTACGCCATTATCAAAAGGATGGCTTTCTGTCAACCGGCGATGCTACATCAACTTTTAGGGAAACTGGCAGATGCGATCGCAGTTTACGCCCGCTACCAAATTGATGCCGGTGCCCAAATCGTGCAACTGTTTGACTCTTGGGCAGGACAACTCAGCCCTGAAGATTTCCAAACGTTTTCTCTACCTTACCTGCAACGAGTCGTGCAACAGGTGAAAGCAACGCACCCGGACACGCCCCTGATTTTGTATATCAACAACAGTGCTGGAATCCTAGAGTTAATGGCGCAATCGGGTGTTGATATCATTAGCGTAGACTGGACTGTAGATATGGCAGTAGCGCGGCAGCGACTCGGCGCAAATATTGGAGTGCAAGGAAATATCGATCCCTGCGTGTTGTTCGGTACTAAAGAGCTAATCCGCGATCGCATTTTGGACACAATCCGCAAAGCGGGGAATCAAAAGCACATCCTCAATCTCGGTCACGGGATTTTACCGAACACTCCAGAAGAGAATGTTGCTTTCTTTTTCGAGACAGTCAAGCAGCTCAACTACGCGTCAAACAATCTCAACTAAAAGCTATGACTTCAGTGCAACCCGCTTCATCTAACATTTCCAGTCCCGTTCGCACCATCCGCATCGGTTCTCGTAAAAGCCAACTCGCACTCGTGCAAACTTACTGGGTTCGAGAACAACTCCAGCAACGCTTTCCCGATATTTCCTTTGAAGTCCACACCATGTCCACCCAAGGCGACAACATCTTGGATGTGGCCTTAGCCAAGATTGGCGATAAGGGATTATTTACCAAAGAACTTGAATTGGGAATGCTCAATCAGGAGATTGACTTTGCGGTTCACTCTCTCAAGGATCTGCCAACTTGCTTGCCAGAGGGGTTAGCGTTAGCAGCCGTAACAGAACGGGAAAACCCAGCAGATGCTTTAGTTGTGCATCAAAAGCACAAAGATAAGCAAATCGATACGCTGCCAGAAGGCACAGTTATCGGCACTTCTTCGCTGCGCCGCCTTGCCCAATTGCGTTATCACTTCCCCCATTTTACTTTTAAGGATGTGCGCGGCAACTTAAATACGCGCTTGGCAAAGTTGGATGATGGAGAGTACGATGTGCTGATTTTAGCAGCCGCAGGGTTGCAGCGATTGGGAATGAGCGATCGCATTCATCAAATTTTGCCCACCGAACTCTCTCTTTATGCTGTCGGACAGGGAGCGTTAGGGATTGAATGCCGCGCTGACGATTTGCAAGTGCTGTCATTACTCAAAGCAATCGAACACATCCCTACCCGCGATCGCGTTTTAGCCGAACGTGCTTTCTTGCGAGAACTAGAAGGTGGTTGCCAAGTACCAATCGGTGTTGATACGCAGCTAGACGAAAATACACTGACATTAACAGGGTTAGTCGCCAGCGTCGATGGCAAACGTCTAGTCAAAGATTCTGTTACGGGCACTGCTAGCGAGGCAGAAAATTTAGGTATTCAATTAGCTCATAAATTGCGGCAACAGGGAGCTACAGAGATTTTGGCTGAAATTTTCCAGATAGTCCAGCGTAGTTAGAGTTAGGGAGTTGCAACTAAGTAGGCAGGGGGGCAGGGAGCAGGGAGCAGGGGGAAAATACGATTAAAGAGAAAGGAAAGGATTTTTTCTGAGCCGCTTTCCCCTTTACCCCTTACCCTTTTCCCCACTTTTGCAAGAAGTCTATTGGCTAATTAAAGGCTTTCATCATTTTAATACTATGTTTCCAATTCATCGCCCGCGTCGGCTGAGAAGCCATCCCCAATTGCGGCGGATGGTGCGCGAAAACGTCCTGACAACTAGCGATTTAATCTACCCTCTTTTTGCCGTACCGGGTGAGGCGATCGCGAACGAAGTCAAATCCATGCCTGGAGTTTACCAGCTTTCTGTAGATAAAATCGTCGAAGAAGCAAAGGAAGTTTACGACCTCGGCATTCCAGCCATTATTTTATTTGGTATTCCTGAAGATAAGGATTCAGATGCAACGGGCGCTTGGCACGATTGCGGGATCGTTCAAAAAGCCACTACTGCCGTTAAAGAAGCCGTACCCGACTTAATTGTAATCGTCGATACTTGCTTGTGCGAATACACTAGTCACGGTCACTGCGGCTATTTAGAAGTAGGTGATTTAACCGGGCGCGTTCTCAACGACCCAACGCTGGAATTGCTGAAAAAAACGGCAGTTTCACAAGTCAAAGCTGGTGCAGATATCATCGCGCCATCTGGAATGATGGATGGTTTCGTCCAAGCCATTCGTTCGGGTTTAGATGAAGCAGGCTACCAAGATACGCCAATATTATCTTACGCCGCCAAGTATGCCTCGGCTTATTACGGGCCTTTCCGCGATGCCGCCGACTCAACACCGCAATTTGGCGATCGCAGAACCTACCAAATGGACTCCGGTAACAGTCGTGAAGCCTTAAGAGAAATCGAACTCGACATTACCGAAGGTGCAGATATGTTAATGGTCAAGCCAGCCTTGTCCTACATGGATATTATCTGGCGCGTTAAGGAAGCAAGCAACTTACCCGTTGCTGCTTACAACGTTTCTGGCGAATACTCGATGGTTAAAGCTGCTGCCCTCAACGGTTGGATTGACGAAGAACGGGTAGTAATGGAAACGTTGACTGGTTTTAAACGGGCTGGCGCTGACTTGATTTTGACTTATCACGCCAAAGATGCTGCTCGTTGGTTAGCGAAACTTGGTAATTAAACTTTAATGCATCGACTTGTACCTTTAATGCATTGACTTGTACCTTTAATGCATTGACTTGCACCTTTAATGCATCGACCTGCATCTTTAATGCATCGCCCTGCACCTTTGATGCATCGACCTGCACCTTTGATGCATCGCCCTGCACCTTTGATGCATCGCCCTGCACCTTTGATGCATCGCCCTGCACCTTTGATGCATCGCCCTGCAAAAATTAATCTTCCCTACGTTACGCAACAACTCTAAAAGACTTGTGTGTAGACGGTAGCCTTTTTAAGAAGGGCTAGGGCGTGTTTTCAAAGTCTTAGATCCCCCCAACCCCCCTTAAAAAGGGGGGCAAAGAGTCTCTTAAAGTCCCCCTTTTTAAGGGGGATTTAGGGGAATCTAAAAAGTTAGGAGGCTAAACAAAAATGTTCGTTATTAGGAAATAGGAAAAATAGGTTGATCTTATGAAAACTACTTTAACTCCTCAAGCAACTCTATCCAAATCTCTACCCCCAGTTGATGCCAAGACTAGAGTCAGTCAATTGATGCGACAGTTGCAAGACGAAATCTCTCAGGGTTTGCAACAGCTAGATGGCGGAGGCACGTTTCAGGAAGATGCATGGGAACGACCTGAAGGAGGTGGAGGGCGATCGCGCGTCATCCGCGACGGTGCAGTATTCGAGCAAGGTGGAGTTAACTTCTCTGAAGTCTGGGGTTCTCACCTACCGCCTTCAATCTTGGCACAACGTCCTGAAGCGGAGGGACATCAGTTTTATGCCACCGGAACTTCAATGGTATTGCATCCGCGCAATCCTTACGTGCCAACTGTTCATCTTAACTACCGCTACTTTGAAGCTGGCCCGGTTTGGTGGTTTGGCGGCGGCATCGATCTAACGCCTTACTATCCGTTTGCTGAAGATGCAGCCCATTTTCATTACACATTAAAGCAGGCTTGTGACGCGCACGATCCCGAATATTATTCAGTGTTTAAACCTTGGTGCGACGAGTATTTTTATCTCAAACATCGTCAAGAAATGCGGGGCATTGGCGGGATCTTTTTTGACTATCAAGACGGTCAAGGTCAGCTTTATCGAGGCCCCGATCCCAAAGGTGCAGCAGCAATTACCAGCGATCGCGTTGGCATACCAGCAACCCGCAATTGGGAAGAATTATTTGCATTCGTGCAGGATTGTGGTAAAGCTTTTTTACCTGCTTACACGCCAATTGTCAAGCGGCGGCAGTCAATGGAGTATGGCGATCGCGAACGTAATTTTCAATTATATCGGCGCGGACGATATGTTGAATTCAATTTAGTTTACGATCGCGGCACAATTTTCGGACTGCAAACTAACGGGCGCACGGAGTCAATTTTGATGTCTTTACCTCCATTAGTGCGTTGGGAGTACGGCTATCAACCCGAACCCAACACCCCAGAAGCCGAGTTATACCAAGTATTTTTAAAGCCTCAAGATTGGGCAAGCCTGACATCGCTTCTGGTTTAACTTTTGCCGTCAAAACATAAGACATGTCATTTGTCATTTGTCATTAGTCATTCGTATTTACAAAGGACAAATGACTAATGACCAAGGACAATTTTACTAAAGTCTTCACTGAAATTTGAAGGATTGACATGAATTTACAATTGCTCTCGAAACCTTCAAAGCAATGGACGCTGGCTGTAGTTGTCGGTGGTACTGCCCTTACAGGAATTATCGCTTTCTACGGTATTTCTCAATCAAATTCTCAATTAAAACCAACCAGCAAACCCGTTGAAGTTGTGCAAACCAGACCAAAGATTGAGGAAATTACCGCTTTAGGACGGATAGAACCAGCAACGGAAGTCATCAAAGTATCCGTACCTGCTACGTTAAGCAACGATCGCGTCGCCCAACTCCTCGTACAGCGTGGAAGTAGCGTTAAAGCAGGTCAAGCGATCGCCATTATGGATTCGCGCGATCGGCTGCAAAATGCTCTACTGGAAGCACAAGCACAAGTCAAAGTATCCCAGGCACAGTTAGCCAAGGTGCAAGCTGGCGCAAAATCTGGAGAGATTGCCGCCCAAAAAGCTGAAATCGCTCGCCTTGAACAAGAGTTAAAGGGCGAAATAGCTACTAGAGATGCCACTATCTCTCGCTGGCAAGCCGAAGTTAAAACTGCCAATAGTGAATACAATCGCTATTCCTCGCTTTACCAAAACGGAGCGATTTCTGCGGTGGAAGTAGATCGAAAACAACTTGCTCTGGAAACAACACAAGCACAGCTTACCGAAGCGAGAGCTAACCAAAATAAGAGTGTAGATACTCTACGGCAGCAGATCAAGCAAGCTAAGGCAACCTTAGATGAGATTGCTGAGGTACGTCCGGTAGACGTGCAAGCAGCTGATGCCGAGGTTAACAAAGCGATCGCCGCAGTCAAAAAGGCTGAAGCCGATCTCGCTGAAGTTTATATTCGCGCCCCCATAGCAGGACGCATTCTCGATATTAAGGCCAAACCCGGAGAAGTTGTTGGTGAGAAAGGCATTGCCGAACTCGGACAAACCAGCTCGATGCAAGCGATCGCAGAGATATATCAAACTGATATTAGCAAAGTTCGTGAAGGTCAACAGGTAACAATTTCTAGTGAGTCTTTTTCCCCAGAGTTGCGCGGAACCGTTCGGCTCATTGGACTACAGGTGATTCAACAAGAAGTAACTAGCGGCGAACCTGGAGAAAATCTCGATCGCAAAGTCATTGAAGTGAGAATTGCACTCGATCCCCAAGATAGCAAACGAGTTGCGAACTTAACTAACTTGCAAGTACAGGTTGCCATTCAGCCAAATAACAATTAAGAGGGGACTGGGAATAGGCAATAGGCAATAGGGAAAATTAAGATTTGTTTCTTGAATTTTGAATCGCGTGGCAGGTTCAAGCCCCCACTCTCTACTCTTTAATTTTGAATTTTGAATTTATAATTTTTAATTGGAGCGAAGCGACTTGACTATCAAAACATTTATATTCGGTAAATTATTCCGCAAAACCCCACTTGCTTGGCGGCAAATGAGCCGTCAAAAGACTCGTTTGTTAGTTGCTATAGCAGGAATTGCTTTTGCTGATTTTCTGATGTTTTTTCAACTGGGAGTTAGGGATGCACTCTTTGATTCGCAAGTTACCCCTTATACCACCCTTAAAGGAGATTTATTTTTAGTCAATAAACTGTCTGATAACTTGCAATCTATCAAAAGTTTTTCCAGAAATAAGCTCTATAAAATAGCAGGTGTTAACGGTGTAAAATCCCTGGCGACGCTATATGTGAGTCAAGCATCGTGGCGAAATCCTGAAAATCGAGCTAGCCGTCAAATTTTTGTCTACGGAATCGATCCGAATCAGCCAGCATTTGACTTACCAGAACTCGATGGACAATTGAATAAACTAAAGTTATTGAATCGAGCGTTGTTTGACAGAGCCGGATTGGTTCCTCAACTTGGGGACGTTCCTAGTTTGCTGAAAAAACAGAATCCGCTTTCTGTTCAAGCTAACGATTATAAAATTCAAATAGTTGGATTATTTAAGCTCGGTTCTTCTTTTTCTGCTGACGGCAATCTGATCGTCAGCGATTCTACCTTTTTACGGCTCTTTCCCCAACGCCGATCAAACGAAATCGATCTGGGTATTGTTGACGTAGAACCAAATGCTTCGATCGAGCAAATCCAGGCTGATTTACGAGCCAAGCTACCGGATGATTTATTAGTACTAAACCTCGCTGAATTCACTGCCCGTGAAAGTGCATATTGGTCTACAGGCTCCTCTATTGGCCCGACTTTTAACCTCGGTGTTGCAATTGGTTTTTTAGTCGGAGCAGTTATTGTTTATCAAATTCTCTATACTGATGTCTCCGATCATTTGCCAGAATATGCAACATTAAAAGCAATGGGTTACAGCGATAGATATCTGATTGGAGTTATCGCTCAAGAAGCTTTTACTTTAGCGCTTTTGGGCTTTCTTCCAGGTTTTTTGCTATCGAGTGGATTTTACATCTTTTTCCAGTCTGTGACGTTTTTACCGACTACGATGAAACTAGCTCGTGCGGTAACTGTGCTAGTTTTGACTTTCGTCATGTGTCTTGGAGCCGGAGCGATCGCTATGCAAAAGTTACGAGCAGCCGATCCGGCTGATATCTTCTAAGTTTTGAGCAATCGAGTGATGAATTTTGAGTTGAAGTGTAGAAAAATATCGCATTTTAAAACTCATAGTTTTCTAGCCCTACCAGTTTTCTAGAACCAAGCCCAAGGGAACTCCAAGAAATAAATTATCCAATATTGTGGGGTGGACATCTTGCCACTGGTGTCAACTTAACGCGAAATCGCACGTCCGCCAGTCCGCCAGGGATTGTAAATCCCTGTCTCATAGCTAAAGTCCTCTGAAGAGGACTAAAGAGCGCAAAAATTTTCAGTCTACTTCAGTAGACTTGAGCAATTAGTCAGGGATTTACAATCCCTGGCGGGTGAACTGGCGGGTGAACAACACCCAATCAGTACGCTATTTTTGGCTTAAGTTGACACCAGTGGCATCTTGCCCGCCCAATAAACAAAGGCGGGCGAGACGCCCACCCGACAATAAATAATTGAATATTTTTTATTTGGAAGTCCCCAAATTTACGGTTGAACTCTCATGTTGCAAAAAATTAGTCTCGATCAAAGTTCAAAACTCAAAGTTCAAAACACTTCCCAACAACCCGTTATTTCAGTTTGCCATCTCGATTACTACTTCGGTCGGGGAGAACTCTGCAAGCAAGTCTTGTTTGATATTAATCTCGACATTTATTCGGGAGAGATTGTGATTATGACTGGGCCATCCGGTTCTGGTAAAACCACTTTACTAACACTAATAGGTGGATTGAGATCCGCGCGGGAAGGCAACCTGAAAGTTTTGGGACAGGAAATATCTGGGGCTAGTAAGCGGCAACTGATGCAAGTGCGGCGGCAGATTGGTTATATTTTTCAAGCACACAATTTGTTAACCTTTTTAACAGCAAAGCAGAATGTCCGAATGTCTTTGGAATTACACGATGAGTACCTAAAGCAAGATATGGATCAGCTGGCAACGGATACTCTGAAAAGTGTTGGTTTAGGCGATCGCATCGATTATTATGCAGACAGTCTTTCTGGAGGGCAAAAGCAGCGAGTTGCGATCGCTCGTGCCCTAGTCAGTCGTCCTAAAATTGTTCTTGCCGACGAACCGACTGCTGCTCTCGATAAAAAGTCGGGTCGCGATGTTGTAGATATCATGCAGCGTCTAGCTAAAGAGCAGGGTTGTACCATTTTACTAGTCACCCACGATAATCGAATTCTCGATATTGCCGATCGCATCATCCACATGGAAGATGGACGCTTAGTACAAGAAGTGGGAAAACAAGGAAGTATCTAATTTAGCTAGTGAGAACGTGATTTTTTATTGGCATTAATTTTAGCTATTTGTGAAAGTCTTATGAGTCAAACCGAAGAACCAAAATATTCCGTATTGCAATCTTATGATGATATTGAAATCCGGCAATACGAGCCAAAAATTGTTGCTGAAACAGTCATTCAAACTGAAAGAGATCGAGCAAACAAGGCTGCATTTTCGATTCTTGCCGCTTACATATTTGGTGAAAACACGTCTGTAACCAAAATTGCCATGACTGCGCCTGTCACGCAATCCCAGCCAAGTGAAAAAATCGCCATGACTGCGCCCGTGATTCAACAAGAAGCGGCAGAAAATATCGCCACAAGCGCTTGGGCGGTACAGTTCGTGATGCCCTCAGAATATACGCTAGCAACGCTGCCAAAACCAAAAGACTCTCGCATTACTATCAAAGAAGTTCCCAGCAACAAAGTCGCGGCAATCCGTTTCTCCGGTCTAGCTGAGGATGAACAATTGCAAGAAAACGAAGCCAAATTATCTGCTTTTCTGGCTCGGCAAGGTATCGAGACAAAAGGTAAAGCGATTTATGCTTTTTATGACTCTCCATTCATCTTGCCCGCATTTAGACACAATGAAGTCATGCTCGAATTGAAATAATATCTGCACGTTTTGCTTGTCACTCTTAATAACTAGTAGTCTATGTCATTAGTTCTGAAGGGTTATAAAAGTTTGTAGTAAAGACTTTAGTCCTGGATTTTTAAGCACTTAAGTGCTTACAACAAACCTTGCAAAATTAATGGGACAGACTACTAGATTCTCACTCTTCGCGATCGCATCAAGTCAAATATCTCAGGAGAAAAAATCATGATTGCAACGACTCGCTTAAAAACCACCCAATCGGAGGAAATCTTTGCTGCTGCCCAAAAATTAATGCCAGGAGGAGTTAGTTCCCCCGTGCGGGCTTTCAAATCTGTTGGTGGACAGCCAATCGTGTTCGATCGCGTCCTTGGCGCTTACATCTGGGATGTGGATGGCAATCAATATACCGATTATGTCGGCAGTTGGGGACCAGCTATCTGCGGTCACGCTCATCCTGAAGTCATTGCTGCTCTCCACGATGCCCTGGAAAAAGGAACTAGCTTCGGTGCGCCCTGCTATCTAGAAAATGTACTGGCACAGATGGTAATCGATGCTGTTCCCAGTATCGAGATGGTACGTTTTGTCAACTCCGGCACGGAAGCTTGTATGGCTGTTCTTCGTCTGATGCGAGCTTTTACGGGACGGGAGAAAGCAATCAAGTTTGAAGGCTGCTACCACGGACACGCCGATATGTTTCTCGTTAAGGCTGGCTCTGGTATTGCCACTCTCGGCTTGCCCGATTCTCCTGGTGTGCCCAAATCTGTGACTAGCAACACGCTGACCGCTCCTTTCAACGATTTAGAAGCAGTAAAAGTATTATTCGAGCAAAATCCCAATGAAATTGCTGGTGTAATTCTTGAACCTGTTGTTGGCAATGCAGGTTTTATTCCACCTGATGCGGGTTTCCTTGAAGGTTTGCGAAAACTGACGCAAGAGCATGGAGCGCTGCTGGTATTTGATGAAGTGATGACAGGCTTTCGGATCGCTTACGGTGGAGTGCAGGAGAAATTTGGTGTCATTCCTGACTTAACTACCTTGGGTAAGGTGATCGGTGGCGGTCTGCCAGTCGGCGCTTATGGTGGTCGCCAAGAAATTATGTCGATGGTTGCTCCAGCCGGAAACGTGTATCAAGCCGGAACGCTTTCGGGCAATCCACTGGCAATGACGGCAGGGATTAAGACGTTAGAGTTGTTGCAACGACCTGGAACTTACGAGCATCTCGATCGCATTACGAAGCGACTCACAGAGGGGATGCTGGAGATTGCCAAAGAAACAGGTCATGCCGCCTGCGGTGGTCAGATTAGCGGCATGTTTGGTTTCTTCTTTAACGAAGGCCCGGTTCGCAATTATGAGGATGCTAAAAAGTCTGACTTAAGTAAATTTGCTCGCTTCCATCGCGGTATGTTAGAACATGGAGTTTATTTAGCTCCATCTCAATTTGAAGCCGGATTTACTTCTTTAGCTCATACCGAAGCAGACATCGATCGCACCCTCGAAGCAGCCCGAACAGTCATGTCTCAGTGAACTTCTTGGCATTTGTCGGGGTAAAGGGGAAAAAACTCAAAATCTTTTCCCTTTAACCTTTAACCTTTACCCTTCCCCCCGCCAAGTGAACTTGGCAAACTACTAGGCTAATGGTTTGAGCTTAGATAACTGCTCCTAAAGAGGTCAACGTGGCAGTTGCCGCCTCAGTTAAACCTTTAACTCCGACAATATTCATTTGCTCATAGGGCTTAGTCGCTCTCATGGTTTTTAAGCATTTGCCTGCTCCGATATCCCAAAGTCTAATCGTTTCATCGTCACCGCCACTAACCAAGGTTTGGTTATCTGGACTAAAGGCAACTGACCAAACCAAGCCTGTATGTCCGTGCAAA
Organism: Nostoc edaphicum CCNP1411; assembly: GCF_014023275.1. NCBI lineage: Bacteria > Bacillati > Cyanobacteriota > Cyanophyceae > Nostocales > Nostocaceae > Nostoc > Nostoc edaphicum. The sequence continues at coordinate 344,413 of NZ_CP054698.1, read as the reverse complement.
ACTTTCAGGCACTCACCTGTGCAAACGTCCCACAACTTGATTGTCATATCGTGACTCGTGCTAGCCAGTATCTTGCCATCAGGGCTAAAGGCGATCGATTGCAACCAGTTTGTGTCTGCTTGCAAAACTTTGAGGCACTCACCCGTGTGCGGATTCCACAGTCTGATTGTTCGATCTGGACTAGCACTTGCCAAGGTATTACCATCAGGGGCGATCGCAATTGCCCAAATCCAACTCGTGTGTCCTGCCAAGGTTCTGAGGCAGCTACCCGTGTGAATATCCCATAACTTGATCGTTTGATCCCAGGAGCCACTCGCTAATATCTCTCCTTGAGAGATAAAGGCAACTGACCAAACCGCAGCGTTATGTCCCTGTAAGGTTCTTAAGGTTCGACCTGAACGAACGTCCCATAATTTTATAGTACAGTCCTCACTGCCACTGGCGATCGTCTGGCTATCGGGACTAAAGGCAATCGACAAAACTGCTGCACGATGTCCCTGTAAGGTTCTTAAGGTTTTACCTGAAGGGACATCCCATATTTTTAGTGTTTTATCTCCACTACTGCTGACTAGGATATTTCCTTCATGATTAAAGATAACTGAATGAACTGAGTTGGAATGTCCTTTTAACACTTTCAAGCATTCACCAGTTGCGGCATCCCATAACCTTACAGTGCGATCGCGGCTGCTACTAGCAAAAATTTGACCAATGCTTGGTAAGCTAGCACTAACAGGACTAAAGGTAACAGAGAGTATTTGATTGGTATATCCTTGTAGGGTCTTGAGGCATTCACCTGTATCGACACTCCATAGCTTCACGGTTTGATCGTGTCCACCGCTAGCCAAAAGCCTACCTTGGGGACTGAAGGCAACTGCAAAAACCCAACTGAAATGTCCTTGAAGCGTCTTGAGGCATTCACCTGTATCGACACTCCATAGTTTCACAGTTTGATCGTGCCCACCGCTAGCCAAAAGGTCACCTTGCGGGCTGAAGTCCACTGAAAAAACTCGATTTGAATGCCCCAGAAGTGTTTTGAGACATTCACCCGTTTGAGTTTTCCATAGCCTAATAGTTTGATCCTCGCTGCCACTTGCCAGTATTTGACCATCTGGACTGAGGATTATTGACCGTATTCCACTATTATGGTGTTTTTCAAACGTTTGCATACACTGTTCAGTGTTGATATCCCACAATTTAACAGTGCGATCGTCACTACCACTCAACAGTTGAGTATCTCCCCTAAAGACAACAGAGAGTACCCAACTAAGATGTCCCTGGAGTGTTTTGAAGCATTCTCCAGTGCTGCTATTCCATAGCTTCACGGTGCAGTCATCGCTGCCACTTGCTAATGTGCAATTATCTTGGCTAAATGCAACCGACCAAACCTCATTTGTATGCCCTTCTAAGGTGCGAAGGCACTGACCAGTACTAACATCCCATAGCTTTATTGTGTAATCTGTGCTGCCGCTAGCGAGAATCTTACCATCAGGGCTGAACGTCAGTGATGTTACCCAACTTTTATGTCGCGTGCAGATGAAAACTGGTTGCACATCGCTAACTTGGTACAGATGAATTTCTCCATTACTGTCACCTACCGCCAGAAGTTCTCCATCAGGACTAAAGGCTACCGCATGAATAGCACCAAAGGTTTCAGTAAACGTACACCTCACTAGATGGGCGTAAGCAAAATTCGTATTTTGCAAATTTACATCTCGGAGGTCAGCCTGCCAAATACTTAGGCCAGAGAAATCATAGCCTGTTAAATTAGTTTCTAGCTGATTGAGTAAGTTAAGAATATTACCTGCTACATATCCTGGCTCCAAGGGGGATTTCTCTTGCTGTTTGAGTAAGATTTGAGTCAGTTCATATTCCAAGTTTTTTTTGCCTTGCAACAGTGGAATTAATCGGTTAATCACGGCATAAAGAATGAGACGAATTTGAGTCTCTCTGATGTAGTCTTTGGCAGTAGCTTTGATCAGAGCATGGCTTCTAAAAAGCGAAAACTCCTGCTTAACAATCTCCTCACAAACTTGCTCAATCAAGCGACTTGTCACATACTCCATCACGACTGGCTGTAGGGTGAAGTAGGCTGTATCTCGTTCGATGAGCGATCGCCGTCCCAAAGATTCCAGCGTTTCAATTAAATTGAGTTGGGGAAAAGGCGATACTAAATCTTCTCGTAATTTGGAGAGGGTTACTGGCTCCCGATTAATCGCTAGCCAGTACATTACATCTTTTCCCTCATCAGATAAGCGCTCAAATTGCTGCTCTAATAAATCACGAAGATCGCCAAATACGGTGGTTTCCTCTTTTAAAAACTCAGAAATATAACCATCAAATAAATCTTGAATCGTAGTTGCCACAATTTTTAAGGCTAAGGCATTGCCCCCATAGCGTTTGACCAGTGCGTTAAATTGAGTTTCTAAACCCTTGAGCCTCTTACTCTTAAGAATTTCCTCTCCCTCTCCTTCTTTGAGTCCACCCAATCTCAAAGTTCGCACTGGTAAGGCTTCTCCTTCTAGAGAGGCAACCTCTTTAGGTTTTTCTCGCGTTGTGAGTAGCAAGCAACTCTGGTGGTCTGATTTACCTATTCGTTTGAGGAGTTCGCCATACTGCTCATATCCAAGGTTATATTGTCCTGCTCGACTTCCACCACGTAACACAGCGTCTACATTATCGAACACGACCAAGCAGCGCATTTCCTTAAAGTAGTTAAGCAGCAGGGAAATCTTCTCACTAACGCTTTCCGGCAATTCTGCCTCAGTTTCTTGCTCGTCAGACAGAAACTGAATGATGCTACCCAAGAATGTATCAATGGGTGGAGCGTCATACAGCGATCGCCAGACAATACAATCAAATTTGTCCTGCATTAGTTCTGCCAATTTGATTGACAGACTAGTTTTCCCTACCCCACCCATTCCGAGAATGGTCACTAATCGACAGCGATCCTTCAGCAACCACTCATCCAGAGTACTGAGTTCTTCTGTACGTCCGTAAAATGCTAAGACAGAAACAGCTTCCCCCCAATCTTGACGGCAATTGGGGTCTGAGGTCGAATAGTAGCCTTCGCAAAGGCGGCTATCAAAACCAAGAAAGAGAGCCTCAAGTGTTCGCTTGTCAACTCCCTTCCTACGGTTTAAAACTTTTCTAATTGTTAGAGGGTCTAAGTTAGTGCGGTAGCTTAACTCTTCAAGAGTGAATCTCTTGCCAAAATTATCTCGAAACTCAAACTTGTGCCTTGCTTCTTCGAACTTCTGTAAACCAACAGAAGTGAGTATAACTCCGCGCTTACGTCTTAGCATACCCAAATTCCTCTACAGACAAAGATAGATTTAGCACAGAACTTAAGTACTTTTTCACCCAAGATATATTTATGACTGAAGTTTAGACTAAATGGTGAGAAAAAGCTGTACAGTGACTATCAGTGAAATATCAGGATAATTGCACATTTGTCAAGAAGGTGCAGAAAAAGGGAGCAGGGGAGCAGGGGAGCAGGGGAGAGTTCAAATACCAAGTTCTTTCCCCTCTGCCCCTCCGCCCCTCCGCCCCTCTGCTTTATCAAACGCCTGAAGCTTGTGAGAAATACGGGTTATATCCTCAAGCTAGAGTGTACCCGTTGTCAAAATTTGAATTTGGAATTGCTGAACAAAATCCCTCAATACTTTAGAGTTAATAATAAACTCAATTCCAAAGCGCGATCGCAATGACTGATAAAGAACTCAAACATCTACTTGAGAGTAACGCTAAAACAGTCCAAGCTATGCTAGATGAAATGGCGGAAGCACGTCAGGAACGCCAAGAACTCCGAGAAGGAATGCTCCAAATCCAGAATGCAGTAGCACAATTAACCAACATACAAGAGAGAATAACCAATTTACTAGTTTCTCTCGATGGCGATCGCCCCACAATTCTCAAAAAACTCTCAGCACTGGAAACTAAACTCGATCAGTTATTGCAGCAAAACCCAACGGACGAGTTAGGGTAAACGTTCATAATAATGCCTAGACGTGTTGAAACAACATTTATTTTCCTTAAACAGTCGATAATGTAAATAAATGTAAAAAATCCTCAGGCAGGATAGAAGCATCTATGCGTGTAATTTTGATGACCGGTAAAGGCGGCGTGGGCAAAACTTCCGTCGCTGCTGCAACTGGACTCCGTTGTGCGGAACTAGGCTATCAGACATTGGTTTTAAGTACAGATCCTGCTCACTCCCTAGCAGACAGTTTTGACATGGAACTGGGACATGCACCCCAAAAAATTCGCCCAAATCTGTGGGGTGCGGAACTGGATGCGCTACAAGAACTGGAGGGAAACTGGGGTGCTGTGAAACGTTATATTACCCAAGTTTTACAAGCAAGGGGATTAGATGGCGTACAGGCGGAAGAATTGGCTATTCTACCAGGCATGGATGAGATTTTTGGCTTGGTAAGGATGAAACGCCATTACGATGAAGGTGAGTTTGATGTCTTAATTATCGACTCGGCCCCCACCGGCACAGCACTGCGTTTGCTAAGTTTGCCTGAAGTCGGTGGCTGGTATATGCGCCGTTTTTACAAACCATTTCAAAACATCTCGGTAGCACTTCGACCTCTGGTGGAACCTTTGTTTAGACCAATTGCCGGTTTTTCGCTACCCGATAAAGAGGTAATGGATGCACCCTATGAGTTTTACGAACAAATTGAAGCTCTGGAAAAAGTACTAACAGATAATACTCAAACCTCAGTGCGTCTTGTCACTAATCCTGAAAAGATGGTGATTAAAGAGTCTCTCCGTGCCCATGCCTATCTGAGTTTATATAATGTTGCAACAGATTTAGTAGTGGCTAATCGGATTATTCCAAGTGAAGTCCAAGATCCATTTTTCCAACGTTGGAAGGAAAGTCAGGAACAATATCGCCGGGAAATTCATGATGATTTTCACCCTCTACCTGTGAAAGAAGTTCCTTTATTTTCCGAGGAGATGTGCGGTTTAGCTTCTTTAGAACGCCTGAAGGAAACCCTTTACAAAGATGAAGATCCAACTCAGGTTTATTACAAAGAAACAACTCTTAGAGTTGTGCAAGAGGAAAACCAATACAGCTTAGAACTTTACTTACCTGGTATTCCTAAAGACCAAGTTCAATTAAGTAAAACGGGAGACGAATTAAACATTACAATTGGCAACCACCGTCGTAATTTAGTTTTGCCACAAGCCTTAGCAGCACTACAACCAGCAGGGGCAAAGATGGAAAACGATTATCTAAAAATCCGCTTTGCTGACAACGCAAAAACTTAATTTTGTTGGGCGTTTTTCTGTCAGCAAAACATTACAAATAAACAGCAATAATCATTTATCGCAAGTGCAACAGACGCAATTTTATTAGCGTCTGTTTTTATAATTTTTGGTGAATTTGCATAAAAAGCAAATAAATATTTTTATTAGTAATTTGCCGTAGTTTTACTGAAGACAAATTGATGAAATAAATTTGAAAATGTCATTAGATTTAATTATCTCTGTTTTGTAAATTATTAATTGAATATATTATAAGCAATGACCTCTAACATTGAACAACATTTGCCCTTATGTCGCCATGAAGAAAGTTTACTACGTCGCATTACAAACCGTATCCGACGTAGCTTAGAGTTGGAAGAAATTATCACAGTGACAACGGCAGAGGTGCGATCGCTATTAAAAACTGACCGAGTGATGATTTACAAATTTCATCCCGATGATAGTGGTCAAGTGATTGCTGAGTCAATTTACGAAAATCGGTTGCCATCATTACTAGGACTAAATTTTCCTGCTGACGATATTCCCCTCAGCGCCCGTGAACTATTTATCAAATCACGGATGTGTTCTGTTGTAAATCTTGATACTCAAGAAATTGGTCAAATTCATCTGCGTGACTTGGAAAATGGAGAAACAATATCAGAGGAAATCTGTTACCGCCCTGTAGATTCCTGCCATATTGAATATTTGACGGCAATGGGGGTAAAGTCTTCTGTAGTAGCGCCTATTCTCTATCAAGATGAACTTTGGGGGCTGCTGGTGTCTCATAATTCCCAAGCGCATTTGATTTCAGAATATGAACTAGAAGCAGTACAGACGGTAGTTGATCAACTGTCAGTAGCGATCGCTCAAAGTACCCTTCTTGCTCAAGTCCGCAAAACAGCCGAACGGGAAGCGATCGTTAACCGCATTGCGACTCTACTACATTCACTGCCGACGATTGTATTACAACCAGCCTTAGAAGCGGCTGTTGCTGCCTTTAATGGTGTTGGTGGCAGGCTTTGTATTAGAAATGCAGCTTTTGATTTCCACAGTGGCAACATCACTAGCTTGACAGAATGCTTAATACCAGGAAATACCTGTATTAAGCTTTATATCTGTGGAGAACAACCTGTGATGCCAGAACAAACTATATATCCACTCATAGAGCAGTATAGTGTCTGGCAAGAACACTATAAGTCTAGTAACTACGATGTTTGGGCAATTTCAGATATATATAACACTTCTGACTTGCGAAGTTTGCAAGTTGCTTTTCAACCAACTAAAATTCGCAGCATATTGACAATTCCACTCCAGTATCGTCAGCAGTTACTAGGTTACTTAAGTATTTTCCGCAACGAAGTAGATATAGAAACTTTATGGGCGGGGCAGTATGAGTGCGATCGCAGGCAACTTTACCCCCGGCGATCTTTTGAGGCTTGGCGCGAATCTAAAAAAGCACAAGCTCAAAAATGGACGGTTGAAGACATTGAACTGGCTAGAAACCTCGGTAAACACTTTGCTTCAGCAGTTCAGCAGTATGAACTACACCAACAAGTACAAGTCTTCAATGAAAATTTAGAAAAACAAGTTAAAAGACGCACAGTTGAGTTACAACGGACATCTGAACAAGAACAGGCTGTGTTTAAAGTTATTGCCGAAATTCGGGAATCTCTGGACACAAATACGATTTTTCAAACCACAACTAAAGAAGTTTGTCAATTAATCAAAGCCGATCGCGTTTCTGTTTATCGTTTCGATTCTAGTTGGGGTGGTGAATTTGTTGGGGACTTCGAGGCTGCTAGTCCATACTGGTCGAATGAGTCTGAACTAGGTATTAATACAATTTGGAATGACACCTACTTACAAGACACACAGGGAGGACGTTACCGCAACAATGAAACATTTGCAGTCGATGACATTTATAGTATGGGGTTTACTCAGTGTCATATCGACAATCTAGAGCAGTTTCAAATTCACGCTTTTGTGCTTGCTCCGATTTTTATTGGGCAAAAACTTTGGGGTTTGCTGGCAACTTATCAACACACCGGCCCTCGGCAATGGAAAGCTTCTGAAGTTAACTTTCTCAGTCAGATTGCTGCCCAAATGGGAGTAGCACTCCAGCAAGCTGAATTACTCACTCAGACACGACAACAAACGTTAGATTTGCAACAAGCAGCAGAACAACAACGGGTATTGTTTGAAGTTGTGGCGAAAGTTAGGGAATCTCTTGATCTAGATGCGATTTTTCAGACAACCACCCAAGAAATTTGTAAATCACTACAAGCTGATCGAGTTGCAGTCTACCGCTTCCAGCCTGATTGGAGTGGTGAATATATCGCCGAGTTTGTGGGCAATGGCTGGTTAAAGCTAGTAAGTGACCATATCAAAACAATTTGGCAAGATAGCTATTTGCAAGAAACCCAAGGTGGGCGATATCGTCACAATGAAACTTTTGTAGTTGATGACATCTATGAAGCTGGCCACTCTCAATGCCACGTTGCAATTTTAGAGCAAATTCAAGCAAGGGCTTATGCGATCGCACCTATATTTATTGGGCAACAGCTATGGGGCTTGTTAGCAGCATATCAAAATTCTGCACCGCGCCATTGGGAAGCTTCGGAAATTAAGTTTATTACTCAAATTGCCAATCAGCTTGGGGTTGCGCTCCAACAAGCCCAATTACATAATCAAACCAAAGAGCAGACCCAAAAGTTAGCTCAAGCTTTGCATGATTTAAAGCAAACTCAAACCCAACTGATTCAAACTGAGAAAATGTCCTCACTTGGTCAACTGGTAGCTGGTGTTGCCCACGAGATTAATAACCCCGTCAACTTCATTTATGGCAACATCAATCATGTCAATGATTACGCCCAAGATTTACTCAGTATACTAGACCTTTATTTGCAAAATGCCCCTAACCCCAGCCCTGAGATTCGCGATCGCGCCTTCGAGATCGACTTAGAATTTATCATGGAGGATTTGCCCAAAACTCTATCTTCTATGAAAGTTGGCATTGATCGTATCCGGCAGATTGTCTTGGGTTTAAGGAATTTCTCTCGCCTCGATCAGGCAGAAAAGAAGCCAGTTGATATTCATGAGGGCATTGATAGCACCTTGCTAATTTTGCAGCATCGCTTGAAAGCAAAACCGGAAAGTCCGGCGATTAAATTAGTCAAAGAATACAGCGACCTTCCCTTGGTAGAATGCTATGCCGGGCCACTGAATCAAGTATTTATGAATGTTTTAAGCAATGCGATCGATGCTCTAGAAGATTACAAGGAATCTCAATCACAACCTCATAGCAGTGAAATTACCATCAGTACTGCTCTTGGAGAACTTGAAGGCAATGTCAAGAGTGTAGTAATTCGCATTGCAGACAATGGCTCAGGAATACCCGAAGCTTTGAAGGCAAGAATCTGCGACCCATTTTTTACTACTAAGCCAGTGGGAAAAGGCACTGGCTTGGGGTTGTCAATTAGTTACCAGATTGTCGTAGATAAACACGGTGGTGTGTTTAAATGTGATTCTCAGCCGGGGTTAGGAACAGAATTTTGGATTGAAATTCCGATTAGACAAATCACCAAATCGCACCATCAACTCCCGTAGGTTGCAATACTTTTCGGATAAGCCTAACAATCTCATCTTTTGGTCTGGGAAAAGGTTAAAGGGTAAGGGGAAAGGTGAATTCAAACCTTTTCTCTTACCTTTAAGGGACTTCCAAATAAAAAAATACTCAACTACTTCTTGTGGGGTGGGCGTCTCGCCATTGGTGTCAACTTAACGCGAAACCGCACGTCCGCAGCACGTCCGCCAGGGATTGTAAATCCCTGTCTCATAGCTAAAGTCCTCTGAAGAAGACTTTAGAGCGCAAAAATTTTCAGTCTACTTCAGTAGACTTGAGCAATTAGTCAGGGATTTACAATCCCTGGCTGGCTGGCGGGTGAACAACACCCAATCAGTACGCTATTTTTGGCAAAAGTAGACACCAGTGGCTTTTCGGCCCACCCCACAAGATTGGGTAATTTATTTTTTGGAAGTCCCTAACCGAAAAGTATTGCCCTAGGTTGGGGAGCCACCGCCGTGGATGGGTTAGGCGATTAAGTTAAAACCTTGACATTAACATTAATGTCAAGGTTTAGCGTGAGAGAGTCCTTGTTAATTCACCTCTCATGCTCTACCCCCAACGTTTCGGCCAATTCACCAGAGAACACGCAGATACCGTAGCAGCCCTTTTGTGTGGCTTATTGCTATTTTTCGGATGGTTCGCCTTACATCTCGGATGGTTGGGATTGGCGTTCCTGCTGCTACCTGCTGCTTATGTAATTGGTGGTTACGAAAGTGCGCGAGAAGGATTAACTACTCTCTTCAAAGAAAAAGAACTCGATGTAGATTTGCTGATGATTGTGGCAGCGATTGGTGCTGCTAGTCTCGGCTTATGGCGAAGAGAATATCATCTAATTATTGATGGAGCAATTTTGATTCTCATCTTTGCCATCAGTGGCGCACTAGAAGGCTATGCTATGCAGCGCACTGAGCGGAGTATCCGCAGTTTGATGAGTCTGACACCAGATACAGCAAGGGTTTTGCATCAGGGCAGGGAAGAGGAAGTTGCTATCAGTCAGTTAAAAGTGGGTGATGAGATTGTCGTCAAACCCGGAGAGCTAATTCCTACTGATGGAATAATTTTATCTGGTTACAGCACCCTCAATCAAGCTGCAATTACAGGCGAGTCTTTACCTGTAGAGAAAACAGTAGGCGAAGAAGTATTTGCCGGCACACTCAACGGCTATGGTGCATTGCAAATTAAGGTACACAAACCAGCCCAAAGCAGTTTGATTCAGCGTGTGATTCGCCTAGTAGAACAAGCGCAGACAGAAGCACCACCTTCCCAAGAGTTTATCGATCGCTTTGAGAAAGGATATGCCAAAGTCATTGTAGTAGCCGGGATATTACTGGCAACTTTACCGCCATTTCTCTGGGGTTGGGATTGGGAAACAACAATTTATCGCGCTCTTACCTTCCTAGTGGTGGCTTCTCCCTGTGCGCTGATGGCTGCAATTATGCCCACCCTACTTTCAGGAATTGCCAATGGTGCAAGACAGGGGATTTTGTTTAAAAATGGGGCGCAGTTGGAGAAGATTGGCAAAGTCCGAGCGATCGCATTTGATAAAACTGGTACTCTAACAACAGGGCAGGTGCAGGTATTTCAGGTAATTTCAGTTAGTAAATACACTAAATATGATGTTCTAAAAGTGGCTGCTAGTGTCGAATCATCTTCCGAACATCCCATCGGTAAGGCAATTGTACAAGCGGCTGGTGATTTAGATTGGGTTGGTGCAATCCAAGTGCAAGCTATACCTGGACAGGGAATTGTGGGAATTGCCCAAGAAGAACAGGTAATTGTGGGGAACGCCGTTTTTGTCCAACAGTATGTGACAAATTTACCTGAAGAATTGCGAGAAATAGTTCAATCTTGGGAACAAGAAGGTAAAACTGTGGTTTGGGTAGCACAGGGAAACAGAGAAGCAGAGGTGATTGGTGTAATTGCGATCGCAGATCAAGTAAGATCGCAAGCAGCTGCAACTATTACCCGGTTAAAGAAATTGGGAGTTGAACAAATTGTCATGTTAACCGGGGATAATCAGGAAACTGCTCACAGTGTCGCCAAAGCAGTAGGAATTGATCGGGTATATGCTCAACTTTTACCAGAAGATAAGCTCGATGTTATCCGCCGTCTACAGCAACAATATCAAACTGTGGCAATGGTAGGTGATGGAATCAATGATGCACCAGCTTTAGCCCAAGCATCTGTAGGTATAGCGATGGGAGTATCTGGTAGTGATGTGGCATTGGAAACCGCAGATATAGTGCTGATGGCAGACAGGTTAGAAAAAATTGCTGTAGCGATACATTTAGGTAGGCGATCGCAACTCATAGTAAAACAAAATGTAGTCGTAGCGTTGGGTTTTATTATGTTGCTTTTAGTCGGCAACTTTCTGGGAAATATTAACCTACCCATCGGTGTCATTGGCCATGAAGGTTCTACAGTATTAGTTACCCTCAGTGGTCTGAGATTGCTGAGGTAAAATTAATTTTGATGGGCTGCAAGATCCCCGACTTCTTGAAGAAGTTGGGGATCTGACCACCGCTAACACCTCAGAACTAATGCGATGAACCAGTAGTAGAGTAGGGTAATGGCTTTTGCTGACTGATAAGTGCGATCGCTATTTTCAACCAATCAATATAAGTCTGTTCTCTTCGGATTACCAACTCCAGCACAAGCCTTTGCATCACCTGCTCACGGTTGGCAGACTCATCACTGAGTAATGGTAAATCGATGGTTTCACATTCAGCAAGTTTTTTGCTTCGAGCCGCCAATTGTTGTTCCAGTAGATGAATAATGGTTTCATTTGACAACTGATCTGCAAAATGCAACTGGACTAGCATTGGCTCTCGTAAAGTCGGCAAGGGCTGATGAATCCCAAGCCATTGGGCGAATTCGGCTTTACCAGGTTCCGTCACACTGTAGACTTTGCGGTTGGGGCGATCGTGCTGAATCTCAATCGTACAGGTAATCCAGCCTTGCTCAACTAGCTTATCGAGAGTTCTGTAAATTTGTGCCTGGTCTGCTGGCCACAAATGGGCAATGCATTGATCAAAGCAGCTCGTTTTGAGGTCGTAGCCCGTCATTTCTTGCTGCTGAAGAAGACCTAGAATTACGTATGCTAGAGACATTAAGACGGTTTTCCCATAATTGATATTTTCTCGATAGGTTCTACACTATGTACTTCTTATAAGTTTATGCTAATATATGATTAATCAGATATAAGATATAACGACTATAAAAAAATATGTTGATCGTAATGCTTCTTAGCAAGGAAACCAAATATATAAACTGAGGTTGGGTAGATGGCAAATGGTGCTGTTTGCACAAGACAGTGAGAAAGTTAGCGATGTATCTTGAGTGCTGCTCTTGTTGGTTCAGCCTCTCGTAAAGAAGAGAAAGCAAGCAGAAGTTATGATAAGAGCTGCAAGTCTTCTAGCGAGTGTCTACGCCACTATTGGAGATGCTACTCATCGCTAGCGTATCACTTCACGAAGTAATTGTTCGGTATAGTCTACTCGCGATTAATACTGACGCAGAAATTATTTAAGCCATCAAAGACTATTGTAACGAGAGGATGGGTAACATTGACTTCTAACACACTTTCACAAAGAATACGTCAACATCAATATCTGCGTGATTTACGAAACAAATTACTCTACCTTCACAAGATGTTGCTAGAGACAGAACGTATTGCCTACGAACAGGTTAGTGGACGAGTATCAAACGGAGAACTTCTTCAGCTCGTCATTGCTCATGAACAATTTGCTTGGCTACATCGTATTTCTGAAGTGGTTGTGCAAGTTGATGAAATGCTCGAAGCAGATGAACCGATATCGCTGGACGATTTCCAAAAGTTGATTACTGATGTCCGCACACTGATTGTACCGTTAGAGACAGGCAATACCTTCGAGAGAAAGTATTACAATGCTCTCCAGCGCGAACCTGCGGCTGTATTAGCACATGCGGAGATATCCAGATTTCTCACGTCTAAGGTGTGAAGGTAAGGCATTTCCATCAAATTATGACTTAACCTAAAGAGTGCTGAGTAAAAAAGTAAAAATCATACTCAGCACTCAGCACTCAGCACGGGCTAAACGCCCCGCTACCGCTAACAGCACTCATGAACCAACTGCCACCAAAGGCTGAGATATTTCAGCTTTGTGCCATACAGATTGCCCTGTCAGCAGTTCTACAACATCCATCCCATTCCCAATTACACCTGGTACACTCGGATACCCAGCACTTGCCCCTACTAAAAACAGGTTAGATAATTCTGTAGTATATCCCAGACGATTTAAACCAACCTGTTTAGGTATTAATTTCGCGCCGTAAATATTACCCTGCGGTTGTCCCAGATAAAATTCGCTGGTGGTAGGTGTGCCGTAAACTTTCATCCGGGCGTAGTTGTCTACATCTGGAATTAACTCTCGTACACTTGTCATAATCTGCTGATAAACTTCCCGCTTTTTGACTTTATACTCTTTTGGATCAGTTTTGTGTAGATGTTCAAATGGTTCATAAGAACAGACAGTAGCAATCTCTAAAACGTGATGTCCCTCTGGCCCCACCCCTGGTTCACTGGATTTCATTGTCGGACAAGAGAGGAAAATCCACGGATGACTGAAGTCACCTGCCAATTGTCGTTGATATTCTCTGTTTAGGTCGCCTGTGGGATAATACCAAATATTCCAGTTACCGATGCCGTAGCGTTGGGGATCGAAGCGACTATCTAAACCCAGGTAAATATTGAAAGCACTGGCTGAGTATTCGTAACTAGTGAGACGTTGATGCTCTTTTTGACTCAATGCTTGAGAATCATGCATCAACTTCACTGTTAATTTCGGGTCGAGGTCGCTAATATAAGCTTTGCTGGCGCGATAGCTGATACCATCGGCAAGGATGCTATGAACAGCGTGGTTACTAACTTGAATATGGCTTACCGGGGTTAAGTATTTGATGACACCTCCACCTGCGGTAATTACATCTGCAATGGTGTTAACAAAGTGTTTAAAGTGATGTTTTGGATAATAAGCACCTTCTGAGTAGTCCCAAACAAGGGAAGTGTGCGTGAGTAGGGCAATTTCTTGGGGTGGTAGTGCATAGTCGCCACTTTGTCCCGCCAGTACTGCTTGCAGTTTAGGCGATAACCCGACATGGTTATACAAATCTTGTAGAGTCCAACTCCGCTTCCAAAATAAATTCAAATATTTTGGTAACTTCAACCAGTCAGACAACTTATGATCAAACCAGTGTACCTCGTGCACTAGGTTGCGAATTTCTTGGTGGAGTTGCTGAACTTCATTGCAGTAACGGTTAATAGCACTAGCTTCTTCGGGAAATGTGGAGAGTAAACGCGATCGCAAATTCTCCCATCCCAAGGGAATTTTAAAATCTGCCTCTGGTGTGATGACTCGATCGATGCAGTCAGGATCGAGGCTATTAAAGGGTATATCTTGGTGAATATAGTCAAGAAATTGGGCTATAGTCTGACCAGAACCACATTGAGAGATGTAATGCACATCAGCACAAAAACTATATTCCCCATAATCAAAGGTGTGACAACATCCACCAGGTAAATAATGTTGTTCTAAAACTGCTACCCGATAACCTTGTCGAGTTAAACAGGCTGCGGCTGAAAGTCCGCCTAGTCCGGCTCCCAGAATTACATAATCGAAGATTTCCATATCAGTCTCCTTTGGCAATCTTGATTTCTCTTGATTTCGGTGTTATGGATTTATTTCACCATTTTTTTACTAGTAAAAAGACCAAATTACTCAGCGGTTCTTTACCTAGCTTTGTAGTTTTCAGTAAATGAAAATCAGATAGAAGAAACATTCATAGAAGGTGTAAGGTTTTTTATCGTTGATAGTAGTCACTGCACCATCACCGAATATTTTGATATTTAGCTGCGGTAAATGTTCGCTAAATAACTAGCTAACATTTAGATGCCCTGAAGAATGTTGAACAAAAGGCAAGGAGCAGTTGAACTGTTCACTGATTTAAAGTAACCACAAAATTTAGCTGCAATAACCGTGAAAACTTGCAGATTAGTAGGCGATAATTTAAGAGTCTGAGCTTTTTTCTTTATCCTTTATGTATTCAGATTATCGAAACTATAAAAAAATGTTTGACAACATTTGCTTTTCTTCATAAAAACTGACTTAAATTATGAATTAGCTAAAACTATACAGGAGAGCAGAGAGGCAGGGGAGCAGAGGAATAAGGGACTTCCAACTAAAAAAATATCCCATCGCTTTGGCAAGCAGGGGAAGCAGGGGAGGAAGAATCTAATGATCATCTTCGCTCCAAAATTGAATAATTTAATTTCTGGAAGTCTCTAATAACTCCTAACTCCTAACTCCTAAGTAATTATTAATGACTAATGATCCATTTACACCACTTATAGGACAACAGCAAGGTATAGAATTACTGACTCAGGCTGTTAGACAAAACCGGGTTGCTCCAGCCTACCTATTTGTGGGGCCAGATGGTGTAGGAAGAAGTTTAGCAGCCCGATGCTTTGTGGAATTGCTATTTTCTAGTGGAATGGGAGTCACTGCGTCTTTACAAAACCGTTTGCGCCAGGGGAACCATCCAGCTTTGTTGTGGGTGCAACCAACGTACCAACACCAGGGACAACGATTAACAGCAGCAGAAGCAGCCGAGAAAGGACTGAAGCGTAAAGCGCCACCTGTAATTCGGCTAGAGCAAATTCGGGAAATTACTGAGTTTTTAGGTCGTCCGCCTTTGGAAGCGCCGAGGAATGTAGTAGTGCTGGAGGAAGCTCAAACAATGGCAGAAGCCGCAGCGAATGCTTTACTCAAAACCTTGGAAGAACCGGGACAGGCGACATTAATTTTAATTGCACCTACACCTGAGTCTGTGTTGCCGACTTTAGTTTCACGGTGTCAACGCATTCCTTTTTATCGTTTAGATGCACAGTCTTTAGCTGTTGTACTTACGCAAACAGGTCATCAAGAAATTTTGCAAAATCAGGCAGTTTTGAGCATAGCATCTGGTAGTGCCGGAACTGCGATCGCATCTTATGAGCAATTACAAACTATTCCCCCGGAATTACTCGAAGATTTGAAAAAAGCGCCTAAATCTTACCGTAACGCCTTGGAGTTAGCCAAGAAAATTGATCAGGATTTAGATACAGAAGCACAATTGTGGTTAGTTGATTATCTTCAGCAGTTTTACTGGCAACAGTGGCATCAATCTAGTATTATAAATCAGCTAGAACAAGCTCGTAAATACTTACTTGTTTACGCTCAACCAAGGCTAGTTTGGGAATGTCTGCTTTTATCTGTGTATCAAAAATCTGATTCTATTTATACTACTCTTCGCTGAGTGCGATGCCGACAGTGGACACGGCTGGCGGAAAAACTGGAATTGTAAGCCGCCGCCGGATGAAGAGATAGCCAGTAAATCACGAGCAATTAAGAAGCCGATCGCTGCTGGTCAATTTGCAGTGGAATATTTTCCCGCACGAGTTGCCAAAAGTGCTTAATTGGGGGAATTTGCAAACGGTCTTGAGTTGTCACCATAACTACTCGACGAGTCAAACTGGAAGCATCTGCTAAACCACTAGTATTATTGCTGGCTAAGGAACGAATCGCCAGGGTAGGGTCAAGACGAGCTTCCAGTAATGCTGATTGAGGTAGCAAAGCTATCAGTTCTCCTTGGCGCACGACTCCCCGAAAGGCATCTAGGGTATTTACCTCTAAAGCCGACTGGAGTGTAGCTTCCATTCGCTCAAATCTATCTTGTATTAAGCGTTGCATCCCATAACCATCTTTAAAAACCACTTGGGGATAACGAATTAGCTCCGACCAAGGAACGAATTCATATTGTGCCAGGGGATGATTAGCTGCGGTTAAAACTTCTATAGGTTCATCGTAAAGTACTTCTACCACCATTTCTCTACTGGTGGTTAAAAAGCGATTATTCATCACAATTGCTAAATCCACTAATCCATCTTTGAGGACTTTCAGAGCGCGATCGCTTCCTAATGAAGTCACTCGCAATTGCACATCTGGATAATCGTGACAAAATTTTTGCAACACTGGTGGTAAGTAAGATCCACAAAGCGAGTGAATCACGGCAATGCAAAGTTCTGGTTGCTTTCCGGCGATTAAATCGGCTAATTCTTCTTTAGCTGTCTGCCATTCTTGGCAAATTTTGCGGATGCGGGGTAGTAAAAGTTCACCTCCCAACGTCAATTTCGCATGACTGGTTCTGTGAAACAGTTCTGTCCCTAAATCTGCTTCTAATGCTTGAATTTGGCGACTAATCGTCGATTGGGTAATACCACACGTTCGCGCTGCTTGTTGAAAGCTGCCGGTTTGGGCGATCGCTAAAAAGGCTTGCAACTGCTCTAGGCGCATTTTTATGTAGCCTGAATTACATTTATCGGTTTCATTAAGTTAACGGATTTTTAACCGTAATTTAGTAGAGTTTGTTACAGGTCTTTTTCTCTGATTTATATTTTAATCGTTCTTTGACGGTCAGATGTAGGGGTTTAGCATTGCTCATTGGTGTCTACTTTTGCCAAAAATAGCGTACTGATTGGGTGTTATTCACCCGCCAGGGATTTACAATCCCTGGCGGACGTGCGGTTTCGCGTTAAGTTGACACCAATGAGCATTGCTAAACCCTTACGACAGACGTGCTTTTTCAAATAATTCATATTTGGTATTTTCTGTCAATGCGTAAGTCCTAGTAAATTTATTTATGAAAAAAAATAAACATATTTTTTCCGAGACGCGCAGCGCAAGGAAAAATACGTCCTTATTAAATCCCCTAAGTTTTTTAAGCTGTTACGCAGCTAAATTTAATAAACAGCATTACCTTTATTTTTAATTTTGCGTTCCCATTTAATAATAAGACCTCCTTCATTTAACAATTTATTTAACAACTCTTCTAGCTGTGATACTGACTCGAACAATCTATGAGCTATATATTCTTTTGCTGAATGCCAAACCAATTCAATCAAATTATAATCTGGACTATAAGGTGGTAGAAATTCCAGGATAATATTTGGCATTTCTGCCTTGATACGAACTAAAATATCTTTTCTTTTATGGAAGCTGGCATTATCTAAGATAATCACTATTTTCGCAGAACATTTATTGAAAGTCTCAATTCTATTTCCTTGCTCTATCCATTCTTGCAATAGAAAATTATTCAAAGATTGAAGCTGCTCATAAAATACATCGGCATTTCCTTTTTTAATCACAAAATTCATTCTCTTCTTGTCGTGATAACGTAACCCTCCCATAATATTTACTCTTCCTCTTCTTCTTTGACCTGTGATTTGTTTCCTTGTACCTTTCTTACCCCAGTTTTTTTCTTCTTATCACTCTTAAACTAAATCCACTCTCATCCCAAAACCATACCTGTAAACGCTCTGGGGCTTCCTTTGTTATTCTTAAGTATTCTGACAATTTTTTCTTTAAATGCCTTACGCATTTCAGGATTCTGTTTGTCCTCTAGGCTGTATTTTGCCCAAAGGTAAACGTACTTTTTTTCGCTCTAATATTCTCCCAACTTGTGAACCACTTAACTTAATTCCTGTTATCTTTTCGAGGTATGTAGCTAGTCTTGCTGCTGTCCAACGACCAAATTCATACCCATACTCTAGTGGCTCTTTTTCAATTATTTCTAATAATAAATCCTCATATTCTTTGGTAACTTTGCGGAAGTTCCCTTCTCTTCTTCCATCTAAAAAACTTTCTAGGTTATCTGGATCGCCGTGAACTGCCCAATATGCTACTGTTGGATATGCAATATCTAAAAACTTACTAATCTCTTGATAAGTTTTTCCATCATTCATTAATAATAAAATCAGAATCTTTTCTCTTACGTAGGGATTTTCATGCTCTTTTAGCGTTTTTAGTAGCCTTTCCTTCTGCTCTTGGGAAAGATGATTTTTTGCTGGCATAGATGGCTGATACTAAATTAATTACTTAATCTAATATTATACAATCTAGCTGCGTAACAGCTTATACCTTTCAAACTGGAGCGGAGTTTCAAAATAAATATTATTTAACTACTTAGCCTGATTGTGTTCAAATCTTTCTAATTGAGAGTAATAACAAGGTGTCCATCAACCCAATCAACAAAATTCATTTTCGCAATTGGCGCGGCGACCTGTTTGGGGGCTTAACTGCTGCCATTGTGGCTCTACCCTTAGCCCTAGCCTTTGGGGTTGCTTCCGGTGCTGGAGCGATCGCTGGACTGTATGGTGCTATCATCGTCGGCTTTTTTGCTGCCCTCTTTGGCGGAACACCAGCCCAAGTTTCTGGGCCTACCGGGCCGATGACTGTTGTCACTACCACCGTGATTGCTACCTTGGTAGCACGTCATCCCGATACGGGGTTAGCAATGGCATTTACTATTGTCATGTTGGGTGGGCTACTGCAAATCCTATTTGGGGTGATGCGCCTGGGACAATACATCACTCTCCTGCCCTACACCGTCATCTCTGGCTTTATGTCAGGAATTGGCGTAATAATCATTTTGCTCCAATTACCCCCCTTGTTGGGTCATGCCGGAGTGGGTGGCGTAGTGACAACCCTACAAAAACTACCCATTTACCTGAGTAATCCCAACTGGGTTGCTGTAGGGCTGGGATTACTAACCTTGCTAATTGTCTTTGCCGTTCCACCCAAGCTGAATCGGATTTTACCGTCCCCCCTATTGGCATTGGTGGCAGTAACAATTATCTCAGTGGTCGTATTTAGAGATGCAAATCTGGCTCGTATTGGTCAGATTCCTAGAGGATTACCCACCTTACGAATGCCCACCTTTAGTATCCGCGAGTTAGCAGATATGCTGCGGTATGGGCTGATGTTAGGGGTGTTGGGGGCGATTGATTCTCTGTTAACCTCTTTGGTAGCTGATAGTATTTCCCGTACTCAGCATGATTCTGACAAGGAGTTGATTGGGCAGGGGATTGGCAACATGTTGGCGGGGCTATTTGGAGGTTTACCTGGCGCAGGAGCCACCATGCGGACGGTGGTGAATGTCCAAGCCGGGGGGAAAACGCCCCTATCCGGGATGATTCATGCTCTGGTACTGCTGTTGGTCGTGTTTTGGGCGGGGCCGTTAACGGCGCAAATTCCCAATGCAGTGTTGGCGGGATTATTGTTGAAGGTAGGTATTGATATTCTCGATTGGGGGTTTATCAAACGTGCGCCCCGTATTTCTTTAAAGGGTACGGGATTGATGTATTTAGTGTTGTTTTTAACCGTATTTGTGGATTTAATTACGGCGGTACTAGTAGGAGCATTTATTGCCAATGTACTGACTATTAAACGCTTAACCGATCTCCAAAGTGATAATATCCAAGTCATTACTGACTCCACTGGGCATCACAATCTCACTCCCGTCGAGCAGGAAATCCTCACCCAAGCCGGAGGGGATATTTTGCTACTGAAATTGGGAGGGCCAATGAGCTTTGGTGCAGCCAAAAGTATCTCCCGCCGGATGTCGTTGGTGCAAGACTATCATGCACTAGTATTAGATTTGAGTGAAGTCCCCAGTATTGGGATCACAGCGGCACTGGCGATTGAATCTATAGTCGAAGATGCGATCGCTCATCATCGCCATGTCTGGATGGTCATCACCCCTGGACAAGTGGAACGGCGGATTACCCAGCTTGAATTGCAGCGATTCTGTAAGCCTCACCACACACAGGATTTGTCTTCTGTCACCTTGTCAGCCCAAATTAGTCAGGTAGAAAGCCGCTTACAGGCATTAAAGTCGGCATTTGACCTAATTCAGTCAAAAAGTCTCGCCTGATAAGTGCAGCAAGGTGAAATTATTGCCCATCTGGGTGGTACTGACTACAGTTTACTATTAGATACATACACCACAAAAATTATTTGATTTGCGGATGAGCACCTTGTCCATCCCAACAGACTAAGGTAGGTGTCGCTATGGTTTGAGTCTGGTAAGCGTTTTTGACACCAACCCAATTACTAGCAATCGGCATTCGCCAACCAGTTCCAAAGGCGCGATCGGTGATTTTTAAGCCGGGGGGTGCTTGTCGCCGTTTAAATTCAGCCCGCGCTACCATTTGGATTACTCGGTCTACGATCACCGGATCGTGACCGGCTGCAACAATTTGTGCTGCTGATTGGTGATTGTGAATCAGCCTTTGCAAAATATCGTCCAAAATTTCATAGGGCGGTAGAGAGTCTTGATCCACTTGACCTGGTTTGAGTTCGGCGCTGGGTGCTTTAGTTAGGACGTTTTGCGGGATGATTTCATTATCGCGATTTAACCAATGGCAAAGTGAATACACACGGGTTTTAGGAACATCTGCAATCACTGCTAACCCGCCATTCATATCGCCGTAGAGAGTACAGTAACCAACTGCCATTTCTGACTTGTTACCGGTAGATAAAAGCAGATAGCCAAATTTATTAGCGATCGCCATTAATAAATTACCCCGAATCCGGGATTGTATATTTTCCTCTGCCAGTCCAAACTCAGTACCCGCAAACAAATCACCTAAAGTTTGATCAAAGCCTTGCATTAACTCGCCAATTGGTAAAAGATTAGTCTTAATCCCCAAATTTTCGGCTAATGCCAAAGCATCACTGATGGAATGCTCCGAACTGTAAGGGGAAGGCATGAGAACACCAAGGACATTTTCTTTACCAAGTGCAGCTGTCGCGATCGCAGCGACTATTGCAGAGTCAATCCCGCCACTTAAACCCAACACTACTTTAGAAAAGCGACACTTGCGAGCGTAATCTCGGGCTCCTAAAACTAAAGCTTGCCAAATTTCTTCATCTTCCGATTCATACATCGGTTCTACAGAACCTAGCTGTAAATCCCGCTGTGTTTCATCAAATTCAACTACTAATAAATCAGTGTCAAACCCATGAGCGCGAGATATAGTTTCACCTTGACGATTCAAAGCAAAACTACGTCCATCAAAAATTAGATCATCATTTCCACCAACCTGATTAGCGTAAATAATTGGTTGTTGAAAACGTACTGCACTATGCCTGAGCATTGTTTCACGAAACTGCTGCTTGCCAACCGTGTAGGGAGAAGCAGATAAATTTACAACCAAATCTACACCCAGAATTGCTAAGTCAGCAATCGGATTCACTGTATAACTACGTTTGCCCCAAAATTCCTCATCATTCCATAAATCTTCGCAAATAGTTACGCCAATATGGATATCATCTAGAGTGAAATAATTAGCTTCCAAACCTGGTTCAAAATAGCGACGTTCATCAAATACATCGTAAGTCGGCAAAAGTCGCTTGTGAAAAATTTGCTTTACTTTGCCATTTTCTAACAAAGCTATGCTGTTAAATAAAGTTTTACCACCACTAATATGTGCTTTGATATTCGGTTCAACAGTTCCTACCAACACAGCTAAATTTGGTGGTAAATCTTGGGCCAAGTTTTGTAAAGTGATGCCCATTGCTTCCACAAAACTAGGATTTAGTAATAAATCTCTTGGTGGATAGCCACATAAAGAAAGTTCCGGTGTCAACAACAAACGCGCACCACTAGATGCTGCGCGTTGTGCCGCCTCTAGAATTTTTTGGGCATTTAAAAGCAAATCACCGATTGTCGGATTAATTTGAGCGATCGCAATTTTCATATTATTTGTCATTAGTCATTGGTCATTTGTCAAGAGTCAAAATAAGTTACTCAGGACTTTGCACTCTGCAAAGTAACGTGAGTTTGACAAGTCTTATTTGACCTCTCCCCCAGCCCCTCTGCGACAGACACGAAGCTACGGTGTACACACAAGTTATCGATACTACCAGTCCTCGAATTACCCCACCCTAACCCTCCCCTTGGAAAGGGGAGGGAACTAGATTTTCTATTTCCCCCCTTGGCAAGGGGGGATTAAGGGGGGTAATTAGACTTGTGTATACACCGTAGCCGACGCAAAGAGGCAAGCAAAAAGCTGAATTAATTTTTCGTTGCTCCTCCCTTTCCGAAACGGAAAGGGAGGCTGGGAGGGAGAGGTTCATCGAACTTACGTTCAAGTGATTGATTAAATAAACACCAAGGGTTTATCTTTTAAGGGGGCAAAGGCTTCCGCGTCAAACTTATACAAACTAGCTGGACGACCAGCACCCCGTGATACCTTAATTCCGGTATCGCATAAAAAACCTAACTTGAGTAGACGCGCCCGAAAATTAGAATAATCAGAAAAGTTATCACCTAAAACTGTGGCGTATAACTGATATAAATCATTCAAAGTAAACATTTCTGGCAAGACTTCAAAAGCCACTGGGCTGTACTCTAATTTATTTCGTAATCGCCTGTGGCCATAGGCCAGAATTTCATTATGGTCAAAAGCTAATTGTGGCACTTGTTTTACTGGATACCAAGCTATGCCAGTCATGCGATCGGCAATTAATTCGGCTTCCTCAAATCGCACTAGGGCAAAGTAACTAACTGATAGATAACGCACGCCATAACTATCAGTTGCTTCCCGTGGATCGCGATTCGGCCCGCCAAAGGTATACAGTTGTTCTAAGTAGAGATTGTTGACCTTAATTTTCTCCGCCATAATGCGATAAGCGGCATCTTCTAAAGACTCTCCTGGACGCACTAAAGTACCGGGAAGACTCCAATGATTTAAAAATGGTTCTTGCTGTCGCATTACTAGTAGAACTAACAGCCGATTTTGGGCAGTATCTACAGAAAAAATTACATTATCAACACCAACCTTGAAATCGGCCAAAGGTTGTTGGTTTAACGGAGTTGGTATCTTTTTTTGTGAACGTCCTGGCATTCGTACAAATGCTCTTGATTAATATAGGCAACTACAGGGGCTGTGAGGGCTTCAGAATCTCCATGTTCGCGGTACGCTGTTGAGGAAACATCTAGACCGATCAGACTAGCGATCGCAATCTTCCCTCCCAGCTTTTGCACTACCTCTGAACTAGATTCATCTATTGCATATCCGGGTCGCGGTACAATCAGTAGTTGCACTTCCTGTAACAAATCTTCAATGCGATACCAACGTGGTAGCTGACTCAGTAAATCTGAACCAATAATCAACGTCAATTCAGCGTCTTCACCCCAAATAAGCTTCGCTTTTTCCACTGTTTCCAGTGTTCTAAAGCTACTCAATTCTTGTTCCAAAGCAATATTGTGCCGTGGCGCGTCTATATCCGCAATCAACAATCGCAACATTGCCGCCCGATGTTCTAAGGGTGTTTGATGGGACTTAAATGGATTATCCGCTGCCCAAACTGCTACCCAATCATAACGCTCAGACAACCAACTCAGAATTTTTTGATGTCCCGCAGTTGGTGGATCGGCACTCGTTCCAAACAAAGCAACTCTCATAGTAATTCGTAGTTCGTAATTAAGACAGACTGAAAGAGTACTTTTACTTATGTGTTCTCTGTGCCTCTGCGGTAGCCTACGGCAAGCCGCTGGTGCGTCTACGTTTCTTAGTTTCTTCAGTCAATACTCGTAACGCCTCAGAAATCTCCACTTCTACAGCCACAGGATGATCCAAAAGCCGTGTTTGTTGTGGCAAACTGGCAACTGAGGCTGCGGTACGTTGACGAATTGTTGCCAAAGACTCTAACGGTTGCACCCGTTGACCTTCCTGCACTACCAATTGCAACAAAGGTTCTTCATCTAGAAGACTTTCACCTAAAAGTCCTAATCTGTCTGCTTTTACCTTACCTCCCGTAAACGAGCGAAAAATCTGCTTGCGCCCTGGATAAGTAACCTTACCACTCGACTCTTTCATCACTGGGATGCCATCAATGTCTACAAGTTTATAAACTCCGTTTACGGGCGAACCTGTAACTAGTCGTGTTCCCAGTCCGTAACCATCAATTTCGGCCCCAGCGGCTTTTAATCTGGCAATTTCCCACTCGTCTAAGTCGCCACTGGCAAAAATTGGCACATCGGGAAGGAGCGATCGCACCTGTTTTGATAAGGTAACTAAATCTCCTGAGTCCAATCTCACTCCTGTTAATTGCATTTCCCCGGAATTTACTTTTTCGGACAAGCGCTGGGCAGCAGCAACGGTATCGTAAGTATCAATCAACAATGGCGCACCCGGAAAATATCGATGAAATGCACTAAAAGCCTGTTCTTCAGTGCCTTCTATTGCTGATAACGCCATCACTAAGGCGTGTGCCATAGTACCACTTGGCTGTTGTCCCAGTTGTAGCGCTGCTAACACATTGGAGGTGGAATCTAACCCACCTGCCAAGGCCGCCCGCGCCGCCCACAAGGAAGCCTGCGGACTAAATGCTCGTCTTGTGCCAAATTCTAAAAGTGTTGCTGATTCCCCCGCTACATCCCTTAACCGTGCTGCTTTTGTGGCAATCAAAGTCTGGTAATTAATCGTATTCAGAAGGTAAGTTTCCACTAATTGCGCTTGCCAAAGGGGTGCTTCCACCCGCAACAGTGGTTGATTGGCAAAGACGGCTGTCCCTTCTGGTACTGCCCAAACATCACCCGTGAACTTTCCCTCAGCTAAAAGTGACCAAAAGCGATCGCCTGCGTGAGTAAAAATTCCCGTTGCCTGTAATGCCGCAATTTGCGCGGAACTAAAGCGGATTTTGGCTAAATATTCCAATGCTTGCGTTAGCCCCATTGCAATTAAATAACCAAAACCCTCTGGCAATCTTCTGACAGACAATTCAAAGCTTGCCCGTCGTTGTTCTATACCTTCACCTGTGTAACAAGCTGCCATTGTCAACTGGTAAAGGTCGGTCAGTAAGCTGTAGTCATCCGCAGACAGGTTTAGTTCCTGGTTCTGCTGGCTTTGCTGTTTATATACATAGTCCAAATCTGGCAAAGTGGTCATGCAAGAGCTTCCTTACAAGATGCTTCTTTTATTTATGGTAATATTTACCATAAATAATGTCAACTCCTGGCAAGTATATTTTCAGAGATTGCCGTATATCAGTAGATTGATAGGCAAATTAATACTAACTTTATAAAGTACTTAACATTTTTTAATAGTAAAAGCTGGCAATAATGTTAATCTCACAGGGCGGCTAATGGAAAGAAACAATATCCTTTAAGAGAAAGTTTGTTTTGCTTCGCTCTTTTCCCGACTGGGGTTGAAGAAATAACTATGTTACAATTAAAATTAGTGAGCAAAGTTTGGTTTTTTCACAAGCTAAAGTATTGCGAAGTTATCTGAATAAACATTGCATATATTCTCAATATATTGAGAATTAGAGCCAGCCTTAAATATCAGTATTAGAGTAGAGGTAGCACAATTAAAGCGACTCAAAAATAAGGAGTCCAAATATTATGGCTATTTCCCAAATCATTGCTAACATCACCCAATATATTTCTGAAGCTGCAATGCGGATTTTTGGCCCTACGGATGATGCTTATCCTGTTATTGGCGTACAACCTTTTACAGGTGAGCCTTATGATAAGCGTACAGCTGATACTTGGTAGGTGCTAATACGGCGTTCAAAAAGAATACAGTAGTCAAAATTCAGAATTCAGACGAGGTTAATTACCGGGGAATTCAGGCAAACCATATAATTGAAAACCACTAAATTGTAGATTGAGCTAGCTACTTAAACCCCTTTATTCAAAAGTAGTGGCGTATTGCAATACGCCACTACTTTAATTCATTCTGCATCCTGGCTACTGATGAATATCTTGCAGTCTCAGTGTATTGTGCAAGTAACCAGTCCAAGACTTTATTTAAATGTTATGTATGCAGGAAAACTGCATTTTTTAGCGATCGCATGACCTAGTGATGACCCGAAGGCGAAAATGGATAAAATCGAGCTTAGGGGAGTTGTCTTTTCTTCGTTTTCAAAACAATACCAAAACCAGCTACCATTAGGGTTCCGAGAATGCTAGCGGGTTCTGGAATAGAAGTTTCATCGATAGGTACTTTGATTCTTAAACTTGCCAAGGTAGCGTTAGTGATGGTCAAGGATGTTACACTGGGCAAACCTGGGATATCAGACTGGAAATCAAAGACTGTGGGAGTTGAACTACCATTGCGATCGCTATATCGCACCCCATATCCACTGACTTCAAAAGTGCCTTGATACTGTTTTCCGGTGTCTGGGTCGATAACAGTACCAGTGTAGAAGGCTTTTGTGAGATTAAATTCATCCTGAACTACTCCTTGAAATGTAGTTCCTGGCAATTGTCCCTGGTAAAGGAAGGCAGTCAACTGACCACCAGAGAGAACCGGCGATGTAAGAACACCATCAAACGAGACAATTGGAATGCCTTTAAAGTCAACAAAGTAATGCAGACTTCCATCAGAGCGTGTTTCTACCTTTAAATAGTCTGACTGGTATACAGGAACATAATTAGGATTATTATTAGTTCCTAAGTTCCGGTAATAAGTTCCAGTGTCATCCGTATCAATACGAGTAGTACTTTGATTGAAATTGGGATTGTTTCTGGGAAGTTCGATAGTTCCTGATAATGTACCAGTGCTTTGAATTGTGATGAATTGAGCAGCAAAAGCACTTGCTCCACTTAAAGCGATTGTCACTGCTGCTAAACAAGTGCTGCTAACAATTGCACAACCTAGTTTAATCCCTGATGAACTTACTTTCATTAACAATTTGCTCCTGGAATTGCCGATGAGAAAACACACCTAATGCGCTGAGATTTCTTTAAAATTTTTCTCAGGCACGATTTATTATTCCCAAACTACTAATGAAAGTTTCATCGACAACAAAAAGCCTTATCAATCGCTATTTTTATTCTTGTGTTTGGGGAGTGTATCGGAGACAATGACCTCATTCCCCAATTTTAATTTCGTTTCCTGATGAGAAGATATTTAAATTGTTCTAAGGTTTAGCCTGAACCAGTTCGTAAATTAACATGAGTTCGATAGGACTAAAAAAGTGCAGGAGGTAGCGCAAGCAAGAGTGAGCTTAAAAGCAAGTAAGTCTCCTTTGTCGTTAATAATCAAATGTAGTTTAAAGCCATAATGCCAACCCACGGAATTTTTACCCCATCCAACTAACCCTTCAAAGACTTTATGGGAATGTGCCCGACAGTTATGACAAACATTTATTGGAGTTGAATCGATAAAGCTAATTCCCGTGATATGCCTGTTAGTATGTGCAAAAAGCTACACAGTAATATTAAGCTCCAAGGCATCAATTCCACAAACCTTGTGTAGCTAACCAGATTGGATAAACCCAACAATCTCTCTTGGCCTGGGTAAAGGTCAAAGAGAAAGGGGGAAAAGTAAATTCAAACCCTTCCTCTTTCCCCCTTAACCGAAAAGTATTGGAAACCGCTATATCATTTTTACTAATGATAAAATACACCAATAATAAGAGAAACAATTATTGGTATTAGGATTGGAATAGCAACTATAAGTCCCCACTTACCAAACTTAATTTCCTCACCCTCAGATTTTAAAAATGCAATCCAACCTACAACTCCCATCAAAATCCAAATACACCCAAAAGCCAGAAATATAACAAATACTGAATCGTCCATTTTTCCAAAATGTTTCTTTTAATTGACGCTAATATCTACAACTAATCTTGCTAAATTCGCACGAAAATTACTATAATCATAAGACTCAATAGTTTTTTGTTGCAAGTACTCTGGTTGATAAATTACTGGGTTAGAGCAATCTCCTTGCAGAATTTTAATTAGATTATGGGCAATTTCTTCTACGTTATCAGGATCAACTAAACATCCCAACTTCCCCTCAGCCAAAGGGTCTATAGAACCATCTTGATTACCCGCCAACACAGGTTTACCACAAGCTAAAGCTTCTAGATAAACAATACCAAATCCTTCCCCTTTACTAGGCAAAGCAAAAACATCGCAGAGATTGTAATGAGCGCATAATTCTTCATCTGGTACAAACCCTGCAATAGTGACACAATCTTGTAGATTTAAACTGGAGACTAAAGCATTAATTCGAGGTAAATCATCCCCTTTACCTACCAGAATAAAATGAACATTAGGGACATAAAAACGGATTTTAACCAAAGCATGAAGTATTTGGTCATAACCCTTGTATTTTGCCATGCGTCCCAATCGCGTTACTGTTAGAATTACAGGCTGCTCATCTGTTAAATTATATCGTTTGAGTAAAAAGGTTGGTTTAGGATTTATTTTAAATTGACTGGCATCAAACGTATTAGGTAAAATGACTACTTTATCTGAGTCAATATTATTAGATTGAAGCAAGCGCTGGCGAGTGTAATTACTAACACTAATAATTTTATCTGCTTTTTGTAATGCTAACTTTGTAGCATTATTTTCAATATCCCAAACTTCTAAGCCATGAGCAACTACCCAGTAAGGAGTCCCAGTCAAAAGTTTTAGAATATAACAAGCAACGGCATAGTTAACATGAGTTGATATGACTATAGTAGGACGTTTAAAAATAGCCAAAACAATTATGTTTATGGCAAACAAAATTGTTTGTAATAATCTTGGGAAAGCTCCAAAATAATGAAATCTTGTTGAAGGTAAAAATTGCAAGTCTTGTGGCTGTCTTGAATTGTGCTTGTCATACTTGAGAAGCACATCATACTCAGCATCAGGATACACATCTTGTAAAGCTTTCAGCAAAAATGTTGAGTAAACTTGGATACCTCCCTTAAAACCAAATATATTCGGAAATATTAAGTTGAAATGACGTTTATCAATTGCGGGTTTTTTGAACATTGTAAATAGTTTGAGGTTTTGATTCAATAACAAAATCTTTTTGAGAATTGATAGCTGCTGCCAGAAAATAAAATTCAATAGTTGTAAAAGTATAGTCTTCAGCAAAAAAGTCTGGCATTTGAGATGCTAAAAACATCATAATTGGAATGATAGTAACAGGATTAGTATATTTAAGATAAGATGCTACTCTTACTAAAAAATTAGTAAATAACAATAATCCAATAACTCCTTGTTCTACCAACACATTTAAAAATATATTATGTGCGTGATAACCTTTAACTCCAAAAACTTTCACTCCTATATGTTCTGCAAAAACTCCTACACCTATACCAGTAATCGGTCTTTTAATAGTTTCAATAATAGCTGCCTGCCAAAGTGAAAACCTTGACAAAGCTGTTCCTACAGGACTAGGAAGCTCTATTTCATTGGTATTGGTTACAAATAAATTAATTAAGGGAAATATTTTACTATCTCCCAAACCAATTCTATATGTAGATACTGGTATGGATACGATACATAAAAGCCATAAGCTCATAATAAAAATCATTTTTCTAATACTGATGATTTTATATATCAATAAAAGAAACATCCCAAAAATCAAAACTAACCAAGCATTTCTGCTAGCAGATAAAGCTAGAGAAATGAGAAAAACGAATTCGCTTATGTACAATTCAAGTTTAGATATATTATTCTGTTTTTCTAAAATTAGGCTCAAACATAATCCAATGGCGACTATTACTCCAAACTGATTAGGATTTTGCATGATTGAACCAATCTGGGGATAATAACTTGGAAATTTTAATAATTCAAAAATCCAGTGATTGGGGAATAAAGCTTCTAAAAAACCAAAAGCTGCAATTACTTGTAGTAAGTATAATATACACCGATAGTAAAATGTTAAATATGAGGCTTTTATATTTCTGAAAGTTAGAACTAAAAAAGCAAAAAATAATATGAAGTAAGTCGTATATTTAATACTATAAAGAATTGCAGTATTGGGAAACTGGCTCATGAATGAGGAGAGCCACATCCACAAATACAGTAGACTGATAGATATCAAAATGATTCTATGCTTTCTTAAAATTTCTGGTATATTTTTGGTAGATAAACTGATTATCCCAAAGCTAAATGCAGGAAGTAATAAATAATGAATGCCAATATTTATTCCCGGAAATTTAATTCGCCCTAGAAGTGAAGAAAATAGTATTAGCAGGAAAAATATATTAATCATAACCTTTTAGTTGTGAATATTTTTTGACAGCAAAAAACCTATATTCAACCCACACTTGCAGGTAGATTGAAAAAGGGATGGTGATATTTTTTAAGCTAAAATCCTGATCACGTAAAGAATATTATCATAAAACAGTCCTCGCTAATACCATCTCTTGAAGCTACGACTTAGCTGAGGTTTTAGCCAAACTAAATAAATATTATGGGATGGAATGCGAAAAAGTGGACACCTATCCCGAATCTTCACTATCAGCACTTTTCAATTAATCATCTGCCAAATCTTGAGAATGTTCTCACCACTGCCACCACCGGCAATAGTTTGTCCATCTGGGCTAATGGCAACAGCATAAATATATCCAGAACCCGTCTCTAAAGTGCGGATTTCCTTTCCTGTGACTGGATTCCAAAATTTGATTGTCTTGTCACTACTGCCACTAATAAGGGTGACACCATCTGAACTTTTGCTTGGCAAAAAAGCAACAGAATTAACCTTATCATTATGTCCCTTTAAAGTGTGGATTAACTTTCCGGTCTTCACATTCCACAATTTAATTGTCTTATCTCTACTGCCACTGGCAAGGGTGACGCCATCGGGAGCAAAAGCGACTGAAAGAATCGACTCTGCATTTCCTTCTAAGGTGCGGATTAACTTTCCTGTCTCCACATTCCACAATTTAATCGTCTTGTCCCAGCTACCGCTAGCGAGGGTTTTGCCATCAGGACTGAAAACTACAGATGGAACACCATTGATATGTCCTTCTAAGGTGCGAATTAACTTTCCTGTCTCTAGCTTCCATAGTTTGATTTTCATGTCCTTACTAGCACTACCACTAGCAAGGGTTTTGCCATCAGGACTAAAAGCGACGGAAGTAATTCCGTCGCTATGTCCCTCCAAAGTTCTGATTAACTTTCCTGTCTCCAAATTCCACAGTTTGATTTTCATGTCCGCACTACCACTGGCGAGGGTTTTGCTATCAGGACTGAAGCCTACAGTCCAAATCCAATTGGAATGTCCTTTTAGGGTGCGGATTTCCTGTCCACTTGCCAGATTCCATAGCTTGATTGTCTTATCATCACTGGCACTACCCAGGGTTGTACCATCAGAACTGAAAGCTACGGAATTCACATCGCTGTAATGTCCCTTGAGGGGTTTGGGTAGAAAATAATTTTCCGAGACGCTTTTGCTTTTTTGGGACTGAATAGGCTCAGAAAGAGGTTCAGGAATAGACGGAGAATATTCGCTTATTGTATGGGGGCGAGTCTGGAAATACCAAACTCCCCCTAATCCCAACGCTAAAATGCTAGAACCTAACAGCAGTTGACTTTTCAGCTTGATATTTATTTTTGATGAAACTGACCCTTTGTTTGCTGCGGTAGCTGTAAATGTTGGTGTAAGTATAGTTGGGGGAACTGATGACAATGGTGATAGCTGAGATGTCAAGTCAGTGATGACTTCATCAGCCGATTGGTAACGCTTTTGGATTTCTAGTTGCAACAGCTTATCCAAAACTTCACCCAACTCTATAGACACAGAAATCTCATTCCTACCTGGGTTAGTCAAATATTGCCGCCAAGACGCAACCCAACCATAACCTTGCTTTATCCACAGTTGAGATGGGCGAACCCCAGTCAGTAGATGAAAACAAGTCGCCCCCAAACTGAATAAATCACTGGCTGGATAAGCTTTTCCATCTTGCATCTGCTCAAGTGCAGTGTAACCGTGTGAGCCAATAACAGTGCCCATTTTAGTTTGCACTGTTGCCGTCAGCACTTTGGAAGCCCCAAAATCAATTAGCACTAATCGCCCATCACTGTGACGGCGAATAATATTCTGTGGCTTGATATCTCGATGAATCACTCCCCGCTGATGGATGAACTTCAGTACCGGCAGTAAATCTAGCAAAAGTTGGCGAATCTCTGTTTCGTTATAGGTTCCCCGCGTTTCACATTCTTTGAGCAAGTTTTGCCCATCGATAAACTGCTGCACCAAAAATAGATAGCTATTTTGCTCAAAATAAGCCAATAAAGTTGGAATTTGCGGGTGTTCTGCCAGTTCTTGAAGTCGGCTAGCTTCTTGTTTAAATAATTCAACGGCCTTTGTTAGTGGCCCAGTTCCCTGAAGTTTTGGTGCGAATTGCTTAACAACACAGCATTCATTGAGTTTGTGTACATCTTTCGCCAGATAGGTTCTACCAAATCCGCCTTCGTCTGACAAAACCTGAGTAGGTCGATAGCGACCTCCCAGTAAGGGTATTAATTCCGCTTTACAACTGTGGCAATAGTTGTTTTTGTCAGGATTTAGGGGTTTTTGGCAATCGGGATTCACACAACAGAGCATACTGGGAATCCATTTCAATTGGGGTATATATTCATTTTAAGTCATGCAGTATAATCTCTCTTGTTAGTAAATATCACTTAGACACCATACAAATCCCCAATTTCCTTACCTCATCAGGTATTGAACAATTTAAATAACTTGGAGAAAGTTGTGCTTGAGCGATGCCTTGTAACGAATTGATGGGCGTCTAATCGAATTGTGCTTGAAATTTATTATTCCGGCAGCATCCGCCTCAGTTTTGCACAAATATATGAGCTAAATTCCGAAAAATAGAAATTTCAGTTTGTAGCTCAGTATATACATACAAAATTGAGATTTACTTTAGAAGTTTCAATTGAGCATATAGTTTTTCTGGCTTAATGGTGACAAAAATTTGGGCTGTATGGTAGATGCACATTAAATTGGTGACGGGCAAAGGCTAAATTTTAGTTTAGTCTTCAAAATAAGTCAGGTTTATTTGCTGGAAAGAAACAGGAAATGGAAAATTAAATAATTCCATCACTTAAAGACAAAAAGTCAGCAAAATTAGGAGTGTAATTATGCTATTAGAAAACAACAAGTATCGTCGCGAATTAAGCCGCATTTTTATTTGTTGCTTGAGTAGTAGTTTTTTGGTCACGAGTCATCTGCTGCCTATCAATGCTTTGGGAAGACCGCAAAATTATCAAGACTTTCTTATTGCTAAATCACCAGATGAGAGACAACCAGAAGCAGTAAAGAAAGGAATTGAGCAAATTCCTGCTTCTCAAGCGTCAATATCTCCAAGACCGAAGACATCTGTTGAGTCACCAGTACAGCAGTCTCCTCGTGTATCGTCTCAGCCAGAAAATTCCCAGCCAACATCCAATAGTTCCAGTGCGAACTCAGGGACACGTCGTCAGGCTAGTTCCAACTCAGGGACACGTCGTCAGGCTAGTTCCAACTCAGGGACACGTCGCCAAGCTAGTTCCAATTCAGGGATACGTCGTCAGGCTAGCTCTAATTCAGGTACACGTCGCCAAGCTAGTGCCAACCGTCCACCAGTTTCTCAACCTGCGACACCTACTTACAAGGAGATTAACTTTGTAGATGTGGCATTGGGTATTCTAAGTAAGGATGACTTTCAATCTCAAGGTAGATATTTTCATTTCTATGAGTTTGAGGGTAGAGAAAATCAATTAGTCCAAATTCGGCTGATTGGCAGTAATGACACACGCAGAACAAATAACTTGAGTTTAAATCCTTTGTTGTTTTTGCACGATCCTGATAATAATATCATCGTCAAAAAAGGCACTTCGGATAAAAATGGTGGTGGCGATGATGCATTCATTTTTGCACGACTGCCTGTCACCGGCACATATAAGATTGCAGTTACTAGCCGAGATTCCGGTGAGATAGGTCGCTATAGTTTGGCTCTGAGGAATGATAGAGCTAGTTATACTTTGGATGAAGCAGGTCAATTAACTGCTAAAAGCTCAACTCTAAAACAAAATGGCGGCGCTTATAATATTTCCAATTTTCAAGGGAGAAAAAATCAGCTTGTTAGTATTCGTGTAGATAGTGTTGATGAAGAGTTTTCTCCTTATGTAGCTTTGCTAAATTCTCAAGGACAGACGATCGCTATCGATAAAGACAAAGACAAAAATGGTGTGTACACTGGTTTAATTGACCGAGCTAGGTTGCCTGAAGATGATACTTACTATATAGTTGTAACTTCCAAGAATCCACAGGAACGTGGTAAATATAGATTGACTATTTTTTAAGAGGTTGTTTATTTAACATAGCCTGGGCGATTAGAAATCGCGGCTATACAGACAAAACCCACCTCCGTGGGTTGAAAATCTTTGATTTTGTGTTAATCCGCACAAGCGGACTTTGCCTGTGTAGTAGCAAATTATATTCCAATACGCTTGGGTTAAGGGCTAATTGTACAAAATTGTAGGTTTTCGAGACGCGATAAATCGCCCTCTCTACAAGTGTTTTGGTCTTATCTGAACTGTATTGAATTATATTCGCTCAAAACTTTTAAAACATCCTCTAAGAGGATGTTTTAAAAGTAGTAATCTGTAATTTTAGGCACTTGTTGCTCCCCCCTACCGTGTATACACAAGTCCACCCAGAGCGAGTTTCCAACCAAGAAAGATAGAATCAAATTGTCTTAAACCATGAACAAGAGTCATAGAAGAGGACAAGGGGCAGGGGGCAAGGGGCATTATGAAGAAGGGTAAAGGGGAAGGGAAAAGGGGGAAAGGGTTTGTTTCTTTATCCTTTACCCTTTACCCTTTACCCTTTAACCTCGTCTCCCTCATCTCCCTTGCTCCCCTGCCTCTTCGGTCAAGTTGACAAATGAATCAATAGGTGGATTGCAAATTCTGAGTTTAAAATGCTTAACCGAATAGTATTGGAATTAATCTGATGTCTCAGAGTAAATCTGTAGAACCTGCTTCAGTCCACAGTCGAATACTCGTGCCTCAACGGTATCACAGGCAACCTGTAATTTCTCGACTGGTGTCTCGTTATGGTTTAACTGTCAATATCAAAGCTGCATCTCTGACATCAGACAGTGACAGCGATGGCTGGTTTGATTTGGAACTTTCGGGAAATCCTCAAAAGCTGACAAATAGCCTATCTTACTTGCAAGGATTGGGAGTGAATTTGTTGCAACTAGCGATCGCAAACCACATTCAACTCAACCAACACTCTCTACCTTTTCCAAATCTAGCTAGCAAACTGAATCCCAAAGACTCTGCATGGCTGACAAATCAATGGCAAGAACAATTCCAGCAGTGGATTTCTCTGGGTCAAACCAATCGATTGCGCTTGCAACTGTGTATATTAAAATCCTATTACAAAGAACCAGTGATTTCCGAGTTAGTTTCTCGTTATGGACTAACAGTTAATATTACCAGTGCTATACTTCAACCCGATACGGAAGATGACGGCTGGTTTGACTTAGATTTATGGGGGAGAACAAAGCAACTGTACTCTAGCCTGAGTTATTTAGAAAAACTGGGGCTACCGATTTGGCTAGATTTGTCTAGCGTTTATAGCGATCGCTAAGGTAAGAATTCAGAAGCCAGAATTCAGAATGCTGAAATAATCTAAATTTCGTAGTACCAAATTTCTTCTTCTCGCAACACAATTCGATGCAGGGAGAGACGATCAATCAAGCCCTCTTGCTCAAACTGCCCAAGAACACGAGTGATAGTCACACGAGTTGAACCGAGCATTTCTGCTAAGTCTTCATGAGTCAGACGCATATCTATTAAACGTCCCTTCTCAACTTCCGAACCAAACTTTTTGGATAACCATGCCAATAGCTTGATGAGCATAGTATCCACTTTTTTATGGCTACGAATGATCATCAATTCTTGAGCCTGTTGAATATGGGCAAGTAGAGTTTCTGTTAGTTCAGTCCACTCTTCTAAAGGTAAGACTGTTGCCTCAACTTTAGTTAGGCATTCCATCTGATAAGGTTCTATTTTTGACAAAGTTCTACCAACGACATCTCCAGGGCCCCACAATCCCAGAGCGACAGTTGTACCATCTTCCAGATAGGTAAAAGTTCGGACAAAACCCGTTTCAATCTTCCAAAGTCCGTTTTGATGCTCTGGTAGAAATGACCTACGGGCAAAAATTTGCTTAGTATTATTACTGCTGGAGCTAGATAAGCTTGTGTACAAAGACACCATATTATATAAAACTGCTCTCCGATAAACTAACCGTAGTATTATATTTATATCAGGTTCTAAGAACCTATGGATATTTTAAAGAGGGGAGCAGGGAACAAGGAGCAAGGGAAAAGAGTTTTCCCCTCTGCCTATTTCCCATGCCCCATGCCCAATTCCCAATGCCCCAAATTAAATTCCCGCACCATCAAGAAAATCTTCAATCATCCCATCAGAATTTTTGCTTTTAGGCTTGTTGCAAGGCTCCGTTGGGGACAAGCTTGATTGATCTTGCAACTGCTCAAACTGTTTCTCTAGAGACTTGACGCGTTCAAATAAAGCGCGGATTACTTCAGCTTCTACGTCGCGTACTTTATCATGATCTAGAACATTGCTAGACAAGTTGTTCTGACGAGTCACGCGTCCTGGAATCCCAACCACAGTAGTATTGCTGGGGACATCTCGTAGCACCACAGAACCGGCTCCAATCCGGACGCGATCGCCAATTTGAATATTTCCCAAAACTTTTGCACCCGCTCCCACAACGACATGAGAGCCTAAAGTTGGATGGCGTTTGCCGCTTTCTTTCCCAGTCCCGCCAAGGGTGACACCTTGATAAATCAGTGCATAGTCCCCCACGATCGCAGTCTCACCAATCACTACTCCCATCCCGTGATCAATAAACACTCCCTGGCCAATTAATGCCCCAGGATGGATTTCAATTCCGGTTAAAAACCGACTAATATGAGAAATAAACCTTGGTATAAACGGAATTCCAATTTTGTACAGCCAGTGTGCCAATCGATGGCATGTTAGGGCTTGGAGTCCAGGGTAACAGAACAATACTTCTAGCCAGTTACGTGCTGCTGGATCGCGCTCAAAAATGGTTCGCAAATCGGTTAATAGCATACTCTGTTGAGATTTTTGTTGGTAAGTGAGGCTCTGAAAACAGAAACTCAGGATAATTCCCACAAAAAGATCAAATTATTTATGGGAATTGTGTAAAATAGCAATCTACGGTAAGTCGATAGAATATAGTGTTTTTGTGGGTAGTAAGTGGGATGCTATCACATTCCACACTTGGAAAAAATTAATTTCGCATAAACTGCGATAAGTCCCTCAATTCACCGTAGTATGTTGAGTACAGTCTTGAATAGCCAAAACTACGCTCTCTTGGATCTGTCTTCCAAAGTGGAATACGCGCTGCTGGCACTATTAGAACTGGCAAGCCACCACGGAAAAAAACTTCCTCTAACCATGAGCGAGATCACTGCCAAGCAACCCATACCTGAACGCTATTTGGAACAAATTTTGACCAACCTCCGGCGTGCTGGTGTGGTGCAGAGTCAACGCGGCTCTAAAGGAGGCTTCGTTTTAGTTCGTGAACCTTGGCAGATTACAATACTTGAAATTGTCACTTTGGTTGAAGGTGAGCGGAAAGAGAAAGATACCTCTGACTCTACGACTCTGGAAAAGACTCTGATTTATGAAGTTTGGGAGCAAGCTAACGCTGCCTCAATTGAAGTTTTGGGTCGCTATACACTCCAAGACTTGTGCGAGGAAAGAGAAACTCGCGCCCAGCAAAGCCCGATGTATTATATTTAGACACGACGGAGTACCCACATGCGGATAGCGAAAGATATCACAGAGTTAATCGGACGAACTCCTTTAGTTCAATTAAATAAAATTCCCCAAGCTTCAGGAGCGGTTGCTCGGATTGTGGTGAAGCTAGAAAGCATGAATCCAGCATCTTCTGTGAAAGACCGGATTGGCGCGAGTATGGTGGAAGCGGCGGAAGAAGCAGGCTTGATTCACCCTGGAAAAACTGTTTTAGTCGAGCCGACTTCTGGAAATACAGGAATTGCGCTGGCGATGGTGGCGGCCGCCAAGGGATACCATCTTATTCTAACGATGCCTGACACAATGAGCCACGAAAGACGATCGATGCTCAAAGCTTATGGCGCTCAATTAGAGTTAACGCCAGGGGTAGAAGGGATGCGAGGAGCGATCGCTCATGCGGAGCAGATTGTAGCTAAAACGCCCAATGCTTACATGTTGCAGCAGTTCCGCAACCCCGCCAACCCAAAAGTTCACGCCGAAACCACAGCAGAAGAAATCTGGGATGATACCGATGGAGAGGTAGATATTCTGGTGGCGGGAGTGGGTACTGGTGGGACGATTACAGGAGTTTCAGAAGTTATAAAAAAACGGAAACCGAGTTTTCAAGCGATCGCAGTTGAACCAACCAATAGTCCGGTATTAACAGGTGGTAAATCAGGCCCTCACAAAATCCAGGGTATCGGTGCAGGGTTTATCCCAGCAATTTACCGTTCAGAACTGGTAGATGAAGTGATTCAGGTAGCGGATGAGCAAGCGATCGCTTACAGCCGTCGTCTAGCAAAAGAAGAAGGATTACTATCGGGTATTTCCACTGGCGCTGCTTTATACGCCGCTATTCAAGTAGCACAACGGCCAGAAAATGCAGGTCGCCTAATCGTGATGATCCAGCCTAGCTTCGGTGAACGCTACCTCAGCACCTCACTGTTCAAAGACCCAGAAGAGAATGAGTGGTTGAGTAAAGTTTGATTTTCCATACCAATTTTAGATTTTAGATTTTTGATCTAAGTAGCTAGGCATAAATAAATTAAAGTTTGTAGTGAGTTAGCGCGGTCTTGGGGGTTTCCCCCATGAGCGACTAACGAACCCGAAGGGTAAGGACTTTAGTCCTGATAATCATTGTTTTGAGCGATGAATAGCTCACTACGAACTAGCATTTTATTTTATGTTGAATTCTATCTACTTACTTAAATCTAAATCTAAAATCGGTTTAATCATCTACTAGAATTTTCACCAATTTCATCGGTACTTTGATTATTTTTCACCAAAATCATCAAACAGACACCACTAGCAGCTAGCTTTATTGGACTTAAAGCTTCATTTTTTAATACAATAAAAGTGCCTAATCCTATCAGAACAAAAGGCACAAGATTATTAACGTAGTGAGTCAATATATCAGCTATGACTCTATTGTTAGTTAATTTGTATGCAGCGTAGCACCAAAGTCCTAATAAGATAAAGAATGATCCGATAATTACCACAAAACTCTCTAAATTACTGCTAGCAAATAAAGGCACGTAGACACTAATATTATCGCTACCATTGGCAATTGTAACGGCTGCCACGCTATAAGCTTGGGGAGAGAAAAAACTAGTAATTGTTGATGCTTCAGCTTCTTCTGTTGCAGCTACAACTTCTCTGGATGAATCTTCTTCCCGATTTACTAAGCTACTGATACCTATGGAAATTGGGAGTAAACCAAGTAATCCAATCCAGCTTTTTGATAAAACTAACCCACCAAATAAACCTGGAAGACTAAGGACTAACAGGACTGTAAAACCTAAAAACTGTCCAGCAACTATATGCCGGGGACGAAAGTTAGTATTTATTTGAGAAAAAAACAACAATAGAATGACAATATCATCTATGTTAGTGGCAATGAACGCAATTGCCCCTGTAGTAATTGCAGTAACTAACTCGTTCATATTTTAAGATAAAGAAGAATTCAGGAGTCAGTAATAATTACTGTGTAATTTTAAATCTAAGTTGTGCTAGAAGCGTGAGGATTTCCCCAATAATTACGAATTACGAATTACGAATTAGTGAATTTGGTATGGTGGTAAATCATCTGACTTTTCACGGCATATGGAAAAGGTAACGATTAACCTAACCCCCTAACCCCCTTCCCGACGCGGGAAGGGGGAAAATTCA
The DNA here is from genome assembly GCF_014023275.1 of Nostoc edaphicum CCNP1411. Classification (NCBI taxonomy): domain Bacteria; kingdom Bacillati; phylum Cyanobacteriota; class Cyanophyceae; order Nostocales; family Nostocaceae; genus Nostoc; species Nostoc edaphicum. The sequence goes on along the minus strand of NZ_CP054698.1, from coordinate 303,912 downwards.
AAGTCTCTCTCCTTTTAGGAGAGAGATTTAGAGAGAGGTTTTCCAGATACCGTGAAAAGTCAGGATAAATCATAGGTTCTAAAAATTCAGGATGAGTAAGCTAGGGACAGCCTTCAGTGAAGGGATAATTGCCTTCATCGCCACTAACATAGATGACATCATTATCTTGTTAATCTTTTTTTCACAAGTAAATGTTAATTTTCGGCGACGGCATATCTTGCTAGGTCAATATGTAGGTTTTGCAGCCATTATCATCGCCAGCTTACCAGGATTTTTTGGTGGTTTGGTTGTACAGCGAGAATGGATAGGATTACTAGGACTGCTACCAGTAGGAATTGGGATTCAACAATTAGTATCTAGAAAAGAAGAAACTATATCAGTTCAGACAGTCAGCAGTGATTTTAGACAGTCCACACCAACTAACCCAGTATTGTCTTTTATTTTGAGCGTTTTGCATCCCCAAACCTATAAAGTGGCAGCAGTAACGATCGCAAATGGTGGTGACAATATCAGTATATATATCCCTTTGTTCGCTGGTCAGGATCTTGCCAGCTTGGGAGTAATTTTAGGTATATTTTTTATCATGGTAGGGGTTTGGTGTGCGATCGCTTATTTTTTAAGCCGTCAACCTACCATTGCTTATGTTTTAAGTCGCTATGGTCGGGCTGTCGTACCTTTTGTGTTAATTGGTTTGGGTTTGTTCATTATGTATGAGCGAGGTACATTCACTCTACTACCTTGGATGAGAAGTTAATCAATGTTGGATGTTGGATTTAGGATCTAAAATCTCAAATTGCTTATACCTGATGAACTAATTTCCAACTTACCATCATCAAAATAGCGTAAATGATAAACCGTAGTGGGCGTTGTGGGGCTATCTGGCAGATTTTAGCACCTAGTAACACTCCTGGTACAGAACCTAACCATATAGGTAGTACCAAACTCCAATCAACTGTTCCTAAACTGAGATGACCAAGGGCTGTAAACAGCAGTAAAATCGCTGCGTGCGAAATATCTGTACCCACTAATTTCCGTGCATCAAGGCGGAAAAACCCAATCAGCACTAAGGCAAACATTGAACCTGATGAGACGCTAGTTAGACCGACAAAACAGCCTAAAATTGCTCCCAAGGTGATTGTTAGGAAGCGACCAAAGTTAGTTTCTAAATCTAACTTTGGCAGTTCGGGTAAATTAAATTTTGGGAAAAAAGTCAATAACAACAATTGCACTAGTGCTAATACTGTGACTAGCAAAATCATCCCGCCAAGTAAACGGAGCAAGATGTTATCCAGGTTATACTCACCTGTACGTTTAATGAAGTGCAAAATTCCCACCCCGAAGAGTGAACCTGGAACACTCCCAAATGCCAACCATTTGACAACTTCTGTGTCAAGGGTTTTCTGTTCCCAATGCTTGACGCTACCAACAATCTTCATCAATGTGGCAGCCACAACATCAGAACTCACAGCGATGGAAGGCGGAACCTGAAAGACAAAAATCAACATTGGGGTGATGAGAGAGGCTCCGCCAATTCCTGTTAAACCAACGATGATGCCAACAAAAAAGCTTAAGAATGGTAGTAACAAATAGTGCATAATCTTTGGGGTTTCAACAATTAGTTATCAGTTATCAGAGTCCTGTTGAGCCTTCGACTTCTATAAGTGAGCAGTTTCGGTTAGGGTTAAAATCCCCCAAGGAAGCTTTGATAACTGTTCACTGACTTAACTACGAGCAGCTAGAACTGAAAGTTAGCTAAAGAGCATCAAGTCAGCCAAACTATAGCCCAGTGGTAGACAGAGCTAGTGATGGCAAGTTATTGTGTTTCTCAAGAGATGAGTGACACAAAGGTTATCCAGCTAAAAATTAGGGCAGAGGATTCCTGGACAACTTAAAACCTGTCTGAAAGTTTTTGGAAGCATGACAACTTAACATTTAGCTGAAACAGGCTTTGATAACTGCTTATGGGTCAGTTGCTCTGCTAAAATCAACTTCTAACGGGTTTTTCTGCGGTTTTACATGTAAAAGCCGGTAAGGCGATACACTTACCGTATTTTACTCGTAAGCATGATTAAACGTCTAGCGTATTCGCGTTGTATATCCCTCACTTATCTGGATAAGACTCCGCAACAGTTTGGAATTGTGGAATTGGTTGCTAAAAAAATACCTAAATGAGTACGATATTTACCTATGCTTGCGATCGCTCTTGAGTAAAGCTTGGCGATTTACTGAAATTCATATCTAATGTCAGATGACCAATTACTTTCGCTCTAATGTTGACGCAATGGCTAGCTATGTTCCTGGTGAGCAGCCTCAACGCGGCACACAGATCATAAAACTTAACAGCAACGAGAACCCCTATCCTCCTTCCCCAGCGGCATTAGCTGTTTTACGAAATATCGATGGTGAGTGGTTACGGCGCTATCCAGAACCTTTCGGTGGGGAGTTTCGACAAGCTGCAAGTAACGTTTTAGGAGTTCCTAGTGATTGGATCATTGTCGGAAATGGCAGTGACGAATTGTTGAGTGTAATCATTCGAGCCTGTGCAGAACCTGGGAAGAAAGTTGTTTACCCGATGCCAACTTACGTCCTATATCGCACTTTAACAGAAATGCAAGCAGCAGAAATTCTTGAGATTCCCTACAGCGAAGACTACAGCTTACCTTTGGAAGAACTAGTTGCTGCCAATGGGGCTGTGACATTTATTGCATCACCCAATAGTCCATCGGGGCACGTAGTCACAACAGATGACTTGCGAAAATTAGCCAGCCAGTTATCTGGAGTTTTAGTGATAGATGAAGCATATATAGATTTTACCGAAGACAATAATGCATTGGCTTTGGTGAAGGAATACGAAAACGTCATCGTGATTCGGACACTATCTAAGGGGTACTCGTTAGCAGGATTGCGATTGGGGTTTGGAGTGGCAAATCCCAAACTATTGCAGGGATTGTTTAAGGTGAAGGATAGCTATAACATTGATGCGATCGCTTGTGCAATTGGCACGGCTGCTATTACCGACCAAGCTTATAAAAATGCTTGTATAGCAAAGATTAAGGAATCACGGATTAAGTTGGCAAAAGACCTGAAACAATTAGGTTTTCATATTTGGGATTCCCAAACTAACTTTTTGCTGGCACAGCCAAAAGAGGGAAACGCAGAATATCTTTATCAAAAACTGAAGGAACGGGGAATTTTAATCCGCTACTTCAAGCAACCTGGACTAGACGATAAATTACGCATCACTGTTGGTACTGATGAGCAAAATCAGGCTTTAGTAGAGGCACTAATTTGTTTGTTAGAGATTGGGGAATGGGAGCAACCGGAAAAAGTGGGATTATGATGAAGAGGGCAGGGGATGCAGGGGACGCAGGGGATGCAGGGGAGGTAAAACAATGAATAAAGAAGCAATTAAAGATCATAAAGATTTGGGGATTTATAAAATTGCCTTTGAAGCAGCAATGAAAATTTTTGAGCTATCAAAGAAGTTCCCTGTGGAGGAGAGATATTCGTTAACTGATCAAATTCGTAGATCCGACGCTCGAAGACTCGCTACCGCTTCGCTATCACGCTCTGTTTGTGCTAATTTAGCTGAAGCATGGAGAAAACGACGTTATGAAGCAGCTTTTGTCGCTAAATTAAATGATTGTGAGGCTGAAGCCGCTGAAACTCAAACTTGGATTGAATTTGCTGTCAAATGCAACTACATGAATGTAGAAGTAGGACGAGAAGTTTATGCAAATTACAACCAAGTTTTATCCGGTTTGGTGAATATGATTAATAATCCATCCCCTTGGTTGAGAAATCATTAATCTCCCCCTGCATCCCCTGCCTCCCCTGCTCTTTTCACGATGATCTAACTTTTTCGCGTTGCTCCCACCAAATCTTACTCATATTTTCTTGCCCAGTCCCCTATCCCCTATCCCCTAAAAGTCTGAGAATATCACTTGGAGAATGGGCAATGAAATCAGCACCATGAGCTTTTAATTCCTCTTCAGTTCCATAACCATAGGTTACGCCAATGGAAGCGATGTCATGGCGCTTGGCTCCAATGATGTCATGTGAGCGATCGCCTACCATCACCACACTAGAAGATGAAAGATTTTCCGTCACTAAGATGTGATGAATCAAGTCGCCTTTTATGCTCCGGGTTCCGTCAAGTTCACTACCATAAATGCTATCAAAAAGCAATGCTAAGTCAAAATATTCAATAATCTGCGTAGCATAAATATATGGTTTGGAAGTCGCAACAAAAGTTTTATAACCAGCAAAACGAATGGCTTTTAGAATTTCTGGAATCTGGGGATAAAGGGAGTTTTCAAACAATCCAATGGTGGCAAAGCGATGACGATACAGCAAAATAGCCTGTTCAATTAAAGTGCCATTTAAGGTGTTGAGTAATTGCGAAAAGCTGTCTTTCAATGGAGGCCCAATACACCAATGCAATTCATCAGCATTCGGTGGTTTGTAACCGAGTTCAGAGAGCGCATACTGAATGCAACCAGTGATTCCAGGCTTAGGATCTGTCAAAGTCCCGTCAAGATCAAAAAGAACAGCGGAAGAAGGCATATTGTATCCCAATGTAATTCGTAATGATGCTCTCTACAAGACAAGGAGTAAGCGGCGCTAATGCTGCGCTTTTTGGCTGGAAACCTTTAAGTTCCCTTGAATCCCATACTACTTTCTACTTGTTGCTGTGTTGTAGTAGAATTCACCTTATCAGATGCAACTCTCTTAGAAGTCTGAAGCCATGTACCAACTTGGCTCAAGAATATGCCTACTAAAATCAAGCTACCGCCAATATATTGAGGTAGGTTAGGGGCTTCACCCAAAATTAAATATGCTGCTAAGATGCCTACAATTGGGCCAAATGAACCAATTAAGGAAGCCGTAGATACATTAGAAGTTTTCAAGCCTTTAATCCAAAAAGATTGGCCTACCACTACAATCAACCCACCATAGAGAAACATCCACTGCCATAAGAATGGTGATAAGACATCAGCGAAATGATCTCTGCCATAGAGGACTAAAGCAATGAGGAAAAAGATTACGGTTCCTAGTGCAGTCCGAAAGATGCTATAGATTCCCAGAGGAATCTGTGAAAGGTGTTTTTTGCCAATAATCGTAGAAACAGCTATAACCACAGATCCCACTGCTGCCAAAAGTTCCCCTATGCCTAAACCGAAACCTCCCATGTTCATCATGGTTTCTCCTGGAGGCTGAAGGATAATAGTTAGGATAACGCCAATAAAGGCTGCGATCGCTCCGATAAATTCCCAAATATTTACCCGTTCCTTCAATAACCACACTGATAAAGCCAGACTTAGAGGCGGTTCCAAGCGTCCTACCAAGATGACATTGTTCACCCCTGTGAGTGCCAGTGCTTGGAAAATTAAGCCAGGGGCCAATGCTCCCGATAAAATAGCTACTACTGTCAGACTGACCCAATCCTTCCTTGAAAGTTGCTTCAAAGTAGCCTTGTTCCACTGTCGCCCATAGATTAGGATCAAAAGTATCAAGGCGCAAAGGTTTCCCACGAATAAAACATTACACAAAGAAATTGGATTGCGATTGCCGATGAAATGTTGAGCACCAATTTCTGTTAGCTTCCGGGTAACGGCACTAGATGCTCCAAAAATTAGCATTGCTAGCCAAAGATATGTTTGTCCGGGAATTCTATGGATTAGGCGATGTGGTCTTCTGGGTCTGGTCACAATAACACTACTGCAATGAAAGCATTGCTCATTATATTAAGTTGTCCTCATCCAGTTCAAAATGAGGTTTGGTTGAGAAAATACTTAAATTATGCTGTGACTTTGAGCTACCATCATTGCCTGAGAAATTGCTGAGAATTAACTAAATTTTCTCAAGGGATAAATTCATGAAAATAGTGGTCAAGTTTCAATAAGCTCTCACTCCTTCCTGAGATGCTTTGGATGTTCAGGATAAAACAAAAAAGAGAAGTAGCAAATGAAACTCGCACCCCTACTTACAAGTGTTGCTTTGGTTGGTTTTTTCACAGTTTGGGACGCACCATTAAAAGCGATTAATCCGTTATTAGTGCAGGCATCAGCAGCCGAAGAATTGTCTGTAGCACAGAAATTAGACTTGCTCACTAAGAATAAAGGTCAGATTGGTAGTGGCGATCAACTGCGTCGTTTCTTTTTTACTGACTTGGAGCCAATTGGTATCCAGCCAGGTGGTGCAGGTCATGTAGTTAACCTTTATAACAAAGCCAATAATGTCACATTTGCTTACTGTTCACACTACGATGTGATTGTTGCCGTAAAAAAAGGTAAGGTGACTAAGTTTGAACCCAGTGAAGTGAAGTAATAATGAAGAGTGCTGAGTTCCGAGTGCTGTTACCGATAGCGGGGCAAAAGACCACGCCACTTGCGGGTGGGGTATCAACCTTCTCCTGACTGTATGATTCCGCTTGACTTCGGGCGGGGCTTTTAGTAAATAAATACTGAGTAATTCTTGATTCACTCAGCACTCAGGACTCAGCACTGAGTTGGTAAATCTACTTTGATTAATGCGATCGCCCTGATACTTTCTCAACCTCTGCTACTCTCCAGTATTGCAGGTTCACTGCTGGTAAATTTGGTGAGTGATGCGACGTAGCAAAGAAAAATTCTGTGGACTGTGCAGAGAACGAATTCGACATTGATCCTCATTGAAAGTGACATCTAATGTCCAATGAACAGAATTTTCAATACCCCAATGCTGTCGAATAGCACTACCAAAATGAGTAATGAGTAATGAGTGGACTATTTTTTATTGTTCTTTCAATTTGTTGATTGAAGTTGTTAATATCTTAATAATTATTTCATTCTATTCTATCAGATTTTGAAATTTTGATTTTGATACTAACTCCGATTTTATCATTATTTTTATCCAATAAAGGGTTTAACTGGCTTCCTTTAAAGCTATAGAATACTTATTGATAAAGTGTTTATTTGATTGTGCATATTTAGCTTCTGAACAGTTTGCGCCTATTGATGTCCGGCTTCTTAAAAATTGTTTAGACAAGATTTTACCAGCGTCGTCAAAAGGTCTTTTATTTAGCTCAGAATAAGCTTTGATAACTCTTATGTCAAAATTTTCTGTTCTTTCTTGAATACTGATATTGGCGTTATAATTAATCATGAGTAAAAAAGAATGTGGTAATTCAATTTTACTTTATAAGTAATGGGTATTTACTCATTACTCATTACTCATTACTCATTACTCATTACTCATTACTTATTACTTATTACTTAAAGAACGCGAAAAATAACTTTTCCCAATGCAAATTTTACTCAGCAAGGATTGTGAATGAATTTTTAACCCCTGAAAAGGTACAAAATCAACACCCTAGTACAGCACGGCGGAAATAAACCACCCATTCCCAATCAATAAAACCCTTACGCTGTCTTCATTTTTAATTTTTAATTTTTAATTCCGCCTTGCGGTACTAGGCTCTGTCTCCAGTCAGATATTGAGTCAGAGACTCAATGAATGCATTCCCAGGCGGAGCCTGGGAACGAGGAAAGTCAAGGTTTTTAGGACTTGTGTGTACATCGTAGGTTTCCAAGGGTAGGGTTAGGGTGGGGTAAAACTGACGCGAAAAAGCAAGTGAGTAAGCTATTTCTGGCGATCGCATTTGTTAATTCGGCGTATTTTAGCCAATAGGCGTTACTTCTGCATATTCCGCTTCATTTGTTCTAATTCATCCTGAGTTTCCCAGCTACGGAACTTCTCTTCTAAGTCATCAAAACCACCAGAATAACTACTAGTTTTATTCGACCAACCAATGCTTTCTGAGCGCTGCTGGGTTTGCGCTTTCGCACGGGCTGTCTGTGCTTCGGCCGCTTTAGCTTGCACTTCCTGTCGCCGTTGCTGAATTTTTTGCAGTAGTTCTTGAGATTGGTTAATGCGTTCTTTCAGCCCTTGCATGTGTCCCCAGCGCTGATTTCCTTCGCGCAATAGGGCTGCTTCTCGCTCACCCGCCGCCGCTGCCAAATCCTCTCTATTAGCGTTTTTGGCTTTTTGAATCCGGATATGCCAACGCTGAATTTCTTGAGCGGTGGAGAGAATTTCTTCTTCCGATCGCTTCTCTTGTAATTTTAAATCTGCGATCAGCTTTAATGTATCTTCTTCTTGCTCACGCAGCTGTTCTAGCAGCGCCTCTAACTCCAAATGTGGATTGTTACGCAAGAATTCTTCTAAACGGTTTTCTAGAAACCGACTCAAATCATCAAATAAGCCCACTGCTAGAACTCCAGAGATCGGGTGCGTGACTATTTTATTGTAGTAGTCAGGTGGACTTCTGGGTGTTAGTTAGATTTCAAAGTTGGGAAGAATGTATTTGGTGAAACTACGCAAATAACCCTGAATTACAAAATAAGGCTTTAATCAGTATGAGTTCTGATTTTCAACCGCCACCTAAGAGCTTGTCCATACTAGCTTCTATAGGAGGAGTGCTTACCGTTGCGATCGCGATCGCAATTTTAACTGTTTGGTCTAAGCAACTTCCTAAAACTTCTGTAGACCAAACTGGCTCACAGCAGTTGGTACAACCAGATAAAATCCAAAGCCCGATCTCTACTCAAGAAGCTGAAATAATTGCCAGCCTTGATGCTAAATCTGTAGTGTTGCCAGGTCAACCCATTCCTAAAAATCAACTAACGATAGCCATAATTCCTTATGTTGCTCCTGGAGTTGGAAAGCTGACTCCAGGGGAAACGACAACTGCTCGTCAGGCTTGGTCATACTTCCAGCGTAACTGGAACGATGAAACTGGCTTGGTAAATTCCGTTGATGGCTTTGCCTCTGTCAGTATGTGGGATCAGACAGCAGCGATCGCAGCCTTGGTCAGTGCTAGAGAACTCAATATCGTGCCTGCGGCTGAATTTGAAGCAAAAATGACCAAAATGTTGAAAACTCTGGCATCAATGCCTCTATACAAAGGAGAACTACCCAATAAGGTTTACAACGCTAAAACTCTCGTCCCTGTTAACTATGGTCAACTAGAAAAACGGGAAGAAATTGGTTGGTCAGCCATCGATTTGGGCAGGATGGCAATTTGGTTGAAGATTGTCGGGGCCAAGTATCCAGAAATGCGATCGCAAACAGAAGAAGTTTGGAAACATTGGCAAGTCAAGCGTCTGACCAAAAGAGGGCAAATGTATGGTACTGCCGTTATCAAAGGTAAAGAACAGTACAACCAAGAAGGTCGCTTGGGTTATGAGAATTATGCTGCTTATGGTCTGAAGCTTTGGGGCTTGGATGTTGATAAAGCCTTAGATTATCAGTCCAATGCTGCCTTTGTTGATCTTTACGGACAGGGAATTCCTTACGATCAACGTGACTATAAAAACTCTGGAGCCAATAACTATGTTCTTAGCGAACCTTATATCTTAGATGGTATTGAAACTGGATTTCAAGCTTTGCCTAAAGCTTATGCGGATCGGATTTTAGCTGCTCAAGCAGCACGTTATGAAGCCACAAAACAATTAACCGCCGTCACCGAAGATAACTTAGATCGCCCGCCATACTTCGTTTACAGCAGCCTATTTGTCAACGGAAAACCTTGGGCAACTATTACAGATACTAGAGAACAACATAACAATTTGCGATTCCTCAGTGCCAAAGCTGCGATCGGGTGGCATGTACTTTATAACACTGATTATACTCGCCAGCTATTTGATTTCGTTCAAGGCAACCTTCAGTCTAAAGAAGGTTGGTACAACGGTTTTTATGAGTCTCTGCGTCAGCCAAATAAAACTCTTACCGCCAATAATAACGGTGTTATTTTGGAGAGTCTACTGTATAAGAAAGTTGGGCAACCACTTACCGTTTGGGCAGGAGTCAAGAGTCATAAGTCAACAGAGAAGGCTATCAGAAAACCGTAAGTTATACCATTTCACGAAAATCTTGATACATATAGATTTTTCGTAGGGGTTTAGCACTGCTCATTGGTGTCAACTTGTTAATACTGCTGCCACCATTAGAGGTAAACCCAGAATCCGATCGCGTAGCCATTGACATGCAGTTAAAAATCGAACGTTGTCCGAAGCACACCCACATACTGCGTATCATTTCTGCTGTCGTTTTCTGGGTTGAGAATCACCCAAAAACCAGGAGTTACTGAAATGTTGTCATTTAGTCGATAACGATAAAATGCTTCGATATGATAAGCGTTGTCTCGGTCTTGACGAACATCACTGTTAGAGACACGCGGCGGTATACCAAAGAGAATTCCCGGCAAGTTTCCCTTACCGCCCACATCAGGAAACGACATACCAATCGCCCCAAACCAGGCATTGGCATTATCACCATTGTTCACGAAGAGAGAATCTGTTCCACCTCTGCCATTGGAAATATCACTCAAACCAGAGTTTTTGGCAGTTGACCAGATATAACCACCCCAAGAGTGAATCTGGAAATTTGGGGAAAAGCGATAGTATCCCTGTGCACCAACAATGCTGTTGGAAGTAGCAATGGTGTTTCCAAAGGGAGCGCCTGATAAAGCACTGCCCCTACCGGCGGTGATATCTACAGAGCCAGCAGGGGTATAGCCATGAGAGTAAGCGACACCAATAGATCCTTGCTTGCCGTAATATACCAAATGTGCAAGGGCGTTGTAGCCGCCATCAAATAACCCATTTTGCGCTGATGGAACGTTGGGATTGTTCGCTAAATAGCCCAAGGTGAGAACTAAGTTTTGGCTGATATTCAAGTTAGCAGCTGCACCGCCGCCACCCCGCTCGAAGAGAGGACTATTTTTGCCAAATAGTGAGGGAATTCCGTTACCATCATCGGCGATTGTGGCAGGAGTCACGTTATCTGTGATGTCGTTGTAGCCAATGCCTGTGGGGCCGACGACGAAGGAAAGGGAATCACTAACCGGGAAGTAGTAACGGATGTGGGGAATTATCAGTGTATTGTTGTTGTCATTGTCGAAATTCAGGCGTGTCATTCCCGTGCCTGTGGCTGCGGCAATTTGGCTTGCACCGTTGGAACTTGCAAAGTTGCCAAACTCCAGCCGGACTCGCAATAAATCTTTGCCGGTGAAGCTACTTTCTAAGTTGAGACGACCCCGGTTTGCAAAGTAGAGATTGGATTCATCATCTTCGCCACCTACCCTATTACCAAAAGTATCACTAATGGCAGTAATAATTTGAGCATTCAACCTAGTAGTAGTGGAAAACTGCTGCGCCTCCAGTGTTGCTGTCCGTGCTTCTAGGGTATCCACTCGCCCACGCAGAGTTGCCAATTCTGCCGCAAAGTCTGACTGTAACTTTTGTAGCACTGCCAAATCTTGCTTATTAACTAAATCGCTAGTAGCTGTGGCAATTAACTCATTAATCCGATCCAAACAAGCATTTAAACCTGCGGCAAACTCATAACGGCTTAAGGCACGATTACCGCGATAGGTAGAATTGGGATAACCTGCAATACAGCCGTAGCGTTCCACCAGTGATTGCAATGCGCCAAATGCCCAATCGGTTGGTTGTACATCAGAAAACTGGGAAACAGAAGTAACTTGTCCTTGCAAATTTATATTAGAATCATCTTCTGGAGGTGCTGCCCAAACTGCTGGAATTGCCAAAAATAGAAGAAAAAAGCTATAAAAAAGAGTTTTGATCATTGACTTATTAGTTGAAGATGGTTGAATTCTGACTTTGTGGCCAAAGAGATTACACTCGAAGCAAAACTTCGAGATTATGAGTTAATCAGCGTTAAGTTAGATATTTTGAGTTTAGGTTTTAGGTCACTTAAAGCAACGCTATGACTTTCTGCTCATTGCTGCTTTTAATAGCCGCTTCTATAATTCGCATTACATTAATTCCATCTTCGGCAGTAACAGCAATTGGCTGATTATTAACAATGGATTTATACACCGCATCGTAATAACCTAAATAACTGCCCTGTGAGCTTTTAACTTTTTCCCGAATTACTTTTGTGTCTTTTTCTGTATGAAGCAAACCATATTCACTTTCCGGCTCTGTATACCAATCAAGTGTATTAGGCTTCATACCCGCTACTAAATACTCTTCTTGTTTATCGGCTCTGCTTTTGAGAAAAGAGCCTTTAGTGCCATGTATGATATAACCAGGTGCAGGCTCACGCACAAGAAAACTTGCTTTTAATTTGACGCGCAGCTTGTCATAGTATAGTATCAACTCAAAATAATCATCTACCTGCGATCGCAGCCTAGTTATGCGGATGTCTGCAAAAATAGCATTAGGCATTCCAAATAAATGCAAAGCTTGGTCTATTAAGTGCGGCCCTAAGTTGTTTAATGTTCCTGCCCCCGGACTTGGAACTTCTACGTGTTGTTTATGGCTGAGGGTTGGTTTATATTTTTGAAGCTGAAATTCTGCTTCAACAATATCACCTAGCAAGCCTTCTTTGACAATTTTTTTTACTGTTTTAAAATCACTATCCCACCTCCGGTTGTGATATACAGATAATTTTTTTCCCTGTTTTTGTGCCAATTCTTTCAGGTGTTCGGCTTCTGCTACTGTTGTGGTGAATGCTTTTTCTACCACTACATGTTTGTCTGCAAGCAATGCCTGTTTAGTATAATCGTAATGGGTATAAGTAGGTGTATTTACTACTACCAAGATTACTTGATCATCTGCTAACAATGCTTCTAAAGAAGGATAGCTTTTGACATCAGGATAATGTTCCTGTATTAGCTTTTTGCTTCTTTCCCAAGAACCGGCTAATTTAAATCCGGGATGCAAATCAATAAACGGCGCATGAAATACTATGCCAGATAAACCAGAAGAACAAAGAGCCGTATTGATAGTTTCCATGTTTTTATTGATTGACTGAAGCGAGGGTTTGTATTTAGTTCAGCAAATTAATTTTGATAAGTTCGTAGTGGCTGGCTCTAGCTCTCATCTAAGCACTAAAGTGCTTACTACGAACTAAATCAAACTTGATGAGACTACAAATTACATATCTTCTAACTCAATTCCGTTGGTTTCTTTAATAAAAAAGAGAATGAAAAAGAATGAGGTTGCTGCCGCAATTGTATAAAGTCCATAGGCAGAACCTAGACCAAAATATTGCAGTATGGGAGGAAATGTTGTGGAAATGATGAAATTCGCAACCCATTGCATGGCAGCAGCAACTGAAAGTGCAGCGCCTCGAATTTTGTTATTAAACATTTCTCCCAATAGCACCCAAACTACTGGCCCCCAGGAGAAACCGAAGCAAAATACATAGAGGTTGGCTGCGATGAGAGCCACGGTACCTGCGCTTCCGGTGAGATTGGGGTTTCCAGCAGCATCGAGGGGAGCAGTACCAAAAATAGAAGCCATCGTCCCCAAGGTCAAGGTCATGCCAATCGACCCTAGTATGAGTAAGGGCTTGCGACCAAATTTATCTACAAAGGCGATCGCAATCAATGTTGTAATAATGTTGACGGCTCCTGTAATCACCGTAATTGATAGGGAATCTTTTTCTGAGAACCCGACTGCCCGCCACAAAACGCTGCTGTAGTAGAAGATTACATTAATCCCAACGAATTGCTGTAATACAGATAAGCCTATTCCTATCCAAACAATTGGGAGGAGTCCACCACTTCTGCTTAAGAGGTCAGAAAACTTAGGCTGGCGTTCACGAAGCACTGTCTGCCGAATTTCTTCGATTTTTGGTAGCACGTCACCCCCCAAAATCTTGGTGAGAACGTTAGCGGCTTCTGGTTCTCGTCCTTGAGCAACCAAGTATCGAGGAGATTCAGGAATCATTAAAGCAGACATTCCGTAAAGCACGGCTGGAGGTATTTCTGTCCAAAACATCCAGCGCCAAGCAGCTATGCCAAACAAAAACGGCGATTCGGCTGAACCTGCGGACACAGCAATAAAGTAGTCGCATATCAGTGCAATGAAAATCCCAACTACGATCGCTAATTGTTGCAGAGATCCTAGTCTTCCGCGTAAATGAGTGGGAGAACATTCTGCAATGTATGCTGGGGCAATAACGCTAGCAGCACCGACTGCAATCCCACCCAATACCCGCCAAAAGGTAAAATCCCAAATTCCAAAGGGAAGCCCGGAACCAATGGCACTGATGGTAAACAATACCGAAGATGCTACCATTGCCTTGACTCGACCATAACGGTCTGCAATCTTGCCTGCATAAATGGCTCCGATCGCAGAACCCAACAATGCCAGCGATACGGCAAGACCAATCTGTACGCTGTTGGCGTTAAAGTCTTTGGCAATGGCTCCAACTGCACCGTTAATTACAGCAGTATCAAAACCGAACAGAAAACCGCCGAGGGCAGCAGCACCAGCAATTAAAATTACATAGAATGTGCTGGATTTACGACGAACAGTAGTAGATGACATAGTTTATATATTGGGCATGGGGCATGGGGCATTGGGCATTGGGCATGGGAGCAGGGAGAAAGAGTAATTCTTCATTCTCCCCCTTGCACCCTGCACCCTGCCCCTCTGCCTCTTTTTCAACGTCTAGAACGTCTGCGTAACCGATCAATCATTACTGCCAAAATAATTACTAGTCCTTTGACGACTAGTTGCCAGAAGTAAGAGAGGTTCAACAAGGTTAAACCGTTGTTGAGAATCGCAATAATTAATGCACCTAAAAGTGTGCCGCCAATGGTACCAATACCACCTGTAAAGCTGGTTCCACCTAGAATAACAGCTGCGATCGCATCTAATTCATAACCCTGACCCAATACACCACTGGCACTATAAAGACGGCTGGCGCTCATGATTCCTCCTAAGCCTGCCAGTAATCCGCTAATACCATAGACGAATAGCAATACCCGATTAACTTTAATTCCAGTTAATCTGGCTGCCCGCTCGTTACCACCAACGGCATATATCTGCACTCCTAAAACAGTTTGCCGCAACACAAACCAGCTAGCTATCACAGTCAGTAGCGCAATTATCACTAGCCACGGCAGGGGGCCGACATAACTATTACCCACCCAAGCAAAATTTATGTCCCGGTTAATTAATGTTGTCCCCTTGGCAATCAAGAAGCCCACACCCCGCAAGGCTGTAAGTGAACCCAAGGTGACAATAAAAGGTGGCACATCTAAAAAGGTGATGAGAGCGCCGTTGAGTAAGCCCAAAAACAATCCTGCAAGCAACGCAGCAGGTACGGCTGCCCAACTTAAAGCCGGCAGTAACGATACTAGGAGGGCAACTACGGCAGAAACAGCTAAGATTGACCCAACTGAAAGGTCAATACCGCCGGTGAGAATTACAAAGGTCATTCCTGTCGCCAGCACAATATTAATTGATGACTGACGCAAGATATTAATGATGTTACCGCCGGTGAGGAAGTTGGGAGAAAGGAATGCAAATAAGATGCAGATAATTACTAGGATTGGCAGAATACCCGCAACTTCTAACAGAGTGCTGATTGATTTCCGGTTGCGAGCTGCGGAATTATTGGCTGATTTATTGATAGGTGGTCTGACTGTTTGACTCATGATGCTAATACCTCCGATGCTCCAGTTGCATAATGCATAATCTTTTCTTGGGTGATTTCTTTACCAAGACTGCCATCCAGTTCGCCTACCAGCTGTCCTTCTCGCATCACCAAGACGCGATCGCTCATGCCGACAATCTCTGATAGTTCGCTGGAAACCATTAAAATAGCAACACCTTGTGCTGCTAATTCGCTCATAATTCGGTAAATTTCACTTTTGGCACCGATATCTACGCCGCGTGTCGGCTCATCTAACATCAATACTCTCGGTTTAATGGCTAACCAACGCGCTAGCAGTAGCTTCTGCTGATTACCACCAGAAAGATCGAGCGCTCTAATTTCCAAATTGGCTAGGCGGATATTAAAGTTTTCCACTGCGTCTGTTGACAGCCGATTCACTGAAGGCCAGTTAACAATTCCAGCTTTGGCATCCTGCTTGAGTGTGTTGATAGCAATATTCTTGCGGGCGCTCATCTCCAGAAATAAACCTTGGTCTTTGCGGTCTTCTGGGACGTAGCCAATTCCCGCAGCGATCGCATCACTGGGCGTATTAATTTCCAGTTTTTTGCCATTCAGAAATACTTCACCACTGGCTTTGCGGTCAGCACCAAAAATCAGCCGGGATAGTTCTGTGCGTCCTGCACCAACCAGCCCCGCTAAACCCAGAATTTCTCCAGCATGAAGTTCAAAACTAGCCGGCTCAATTTTCTTGCGGGCGTCGCTCATATTTCTGACTGACAGCACCACTGGGCCAGGATGCATTTGCCGTTGATGTTCGTAAAAGTCTTGCATGGAGCGACCGACCATCATCTGCACTAATCGCTGTGGAGAAATTTCACTGCGTGTCAGACTACCAATATATTGACCATCACGCAACACACTAATCCGGTCAGCTAGGGCATAGATTTCTTCCATCCGATGGCTGATGTAAATAATGGCAATGCCATCACGCCGTAGTTTGCGAATGACCTCAAATAAATGGTCGCTCTCGCGGTCAGATAAGGCTGCTGTTGGTTCATCCATCACCAAAACGCGGCTTTTATCTTTCAGCGCTCTGGCAATTTCGACTTGCTGCTGTTCGGCGATGGACAAAGTACCAACTATAGTCTGCGCGGTAAAATTGGCTCCAAGGCTTTCCAGTACTTCCTCTGCTTCCAGTTGCATCGCTTTGCGGTCTAAAAGCTGACCTCGCCGCAACTCGCTACCCATAAACATATTTTCGGTAACGGTTAAATTCGGTGCAACATTCAGTTCTTGATAAATGAGGTTAATACCCGCCTTCCGTGCTGTCGCCGGATCGGTAATTTTCAAGGGTTGACCATTGATGCGAATTTCTCCTTCATCGGCAATGTAAGCCCCAGCCAGGATTTTCATCAATGTACTTTTACCTGCGCCGTTTTCACCCATGAGGGCGTGAACTTCTCCAGGATAAATGGTGAGATTAACATTTTGGAGCGCAGATACACCATGAAATCGTTTTGTAATCCCTTGCATTTCTAACACCGGGGTGGTGGTTGGTGCATCAGAAAATGAAGTTTCAATATTTGTTGTCATGAGCAAAACCTGTAAAAACGATTTAAAGTTTGCGAACCTAAATTAGAAATTCATAAATTCATATTTGATTGTTCGCAAAATCATGTTTTAAAAGCTGACTAGGAGTGGAAAAGAGATATTTTCATCCTTTGTTGTTAACGTTAGTTTATAAAGATTGTTGTGAAAGTCTAAGTGCTATAAATGCACACTCAAACTTTCCACTGATGCACATACATAGCGGTTCTCGATTCGGTGCAGCAGAGTTTTAACCTCTTTCTAAACCCATTTTTCTATTAAATAAAAAACAGGCATAAAGATGAGGTTTGGTATTAATTTAAATGAAAACTGTCGGACATTCTAGGTGTGTGCAAAAACTTTACAAATGCGCCAAAGGAGTTATATCAAAAGACATGATTTTCAATTGCAAATTCACAATTTTTATTACTCCCAGCCTTTTTCTGTGCTGACATTATCTTTTGTGATCAACTTAACTGGAATCAGAATGGTTGGATTAGCAGGTTTCTTACCATTTAAAATGTCATTCCCAACTTGAACTGCTTTTTGGGCCATCCCTCGCGGATTTTGAGTAGCAGTTGCTGCATATAAACCATCTTTATTGGCGATCGCAGTTATTGCTTCTGGCGCACCATCAACCCCGACAATAAAGAAATCTTTACGTTTTGCTTGGTTAGCCGCTAGTTCTGCGCCGACTCCACTCGGATCGTTAATGGCAAAAACAGCATCAATTTTCGGAAAGGTTGTGAGCAAATCAGTCATAACTCTGAGTCCTCCATCCCGACTACCGTCTGCATTCTGGTTTTTAGAGAGGATTTTGATATCGGGATATTTAGACAATACACTCTCGCAGCCACTAACTCGTTGAATCACCGAGTCCACTGGCGGGCCATTAACTATTACTACATTGCCTTTGCCTTTAAGGCGGTCAGCAATATATTTGCAACTAACTTCTCCAGCTTGGATATTATTAGTAGTGATGGTGGCATCCACACCTCCCTCAGCACCTGTGTCTACAGCAATGACAATTCTACCTGCAAGTTTAGCTTTTTCAACTATGGGCTTAATTCCACTTTTATCAGCAGCATTCAAAACAATGATATCAGTATTCGCAGCAGTAAAATTTTCAATTTGATTGGCTTGTTGGTTAAGGTCATAAGCACTGGAAGCTATAATAACATTGACATCTTTTCCGCCAATTCTCTTAGCTTCTGCCTCAACTGCTTGTCCCATAACGACGAAGAAAGGGTTACTTAGATCGCCAACAGTGAAGGCAACCGATCGCAACTTTCTATTCCCAGTGGCGGTTTTAGTTTCTGCACTAATATTCGTAGCAGGTTTAGTATCAGTGTTAGTAGCTGTGTTGTCATCGGGAGAACCATTTGTACAGCCTATAAGACTGCCACTGATGATACCAAGTAAGCTAGCTGCGATTACGCTTCGCGTAACACCAGAGGTGAACGCAATCTTTTTCACATTCATATATCTCCTACAAGTCATTCTTACTCACACAAATTTGAAAACGATGTATTAAAAAACCAGGGTAAAATGTTTTAACCCTCCTGTATCAAGCCTTTTTCTGTGTTTTATAATTACGAATTACGAATTACGAATTATAAATTACCAGCCTTGATAGCTGCTGAGGTTCTCTCTAGTAACCAACTTGACTGGAATTAGAATCTCAGATGACTCAGGTTTTTTACCCTGAATGATATCGTTGCCAATCTGAACCGCTTTTTGAGCCATCCCTGCGGGGTTTTGAGCCGCAGTTGCAGCAAATAAACCATCTTTATCTTCCATTGCTTTGGTTGCATCAGGCGATCCATCAACCCCAACAATAAAAAATTCATTGCGTCTTGCTTGTCTAGCTGCTAAATCTGCGCCGACACCGCTTTGATCGTTCGTAGCAAAAACGGCATCAATTTTGGGAAAGGTTGTCAGCAAATCGCTCATGACTCTTAGTCCTCCATCCCTTGTCCCTTCAGCGTTTTGCTCTTTAGAGATGAGTTTAATATTCGGATATTTGGATAATGATTTCTCACAGCCACTCACTCGCTGATTAATTGAGTCCATCGGAGTCCCGTTGAGGATGACAACACTACCTTGACCTTTGAGGCGATCGGCAATATATTGGCAAGCAACCTCACCAGCTTGGGTATTGTTGGAGCTAATCATTGCATCCACATCTGCATCAACGGCTGAATCTACTGCAATCACAACCTTACCTGCAAGCCTTGCTTGATCAATAACTGGTTTAACTCCTTTTTTGTCAACAGCGCTGAGGATAATTAGGTCAGTATTCGCAGCAGTGAAATTTTCGATTTGGTTGCTTTGTTGGTTCAAGTCAAAGCCACTGGAAACCGCATTAACTCTGATATTACCCCCAAGTTTCTGGGCTTCTGTCTCAGCCCCCTTCTGCACTGCATTATAAAAGGGATTGCCTAAGTCACCCAACGCAACGCCGATTGTTTGCAATTTTCTATTGGGAGTACCAAGACTCTCTGCACTTATATTGGTAGCAGTGTTAGTAGTATTAGTTGCAGTGTTGCCATTTTGAGCGCCATTCGTGCAACCAACAACCGCAAAACCTAATATGCCAACTATGAGCGAAACTCTTTTCATATTTATTTCTAACAACGGATTTAAATTTGAGAAAGATCAGCAGAATATAAATCTGCACAGTCATCAAAATATGAACTAGGTCTGAAATTTTTAGACCTAACCAAGTGATACTAATAGCTTTTGGAATTTAAACTCCAAATGTCTTCTGCTTTGACGCAATTGGAGTTAGTGCTATTAGTTTCACGAAACTAGATGTTTTTTTTAAAGCAAAATCATGAACATTACACTACTTCAAATAATCGCATTATTTTTTGGTGAAATTACTTCGGTAGTAGTGTGTGGTCTGAAAACAGCTTTTAAGTGAAACTTCCAAAAACTGATTTGATTAAACTTGTAAACTTTTATTCATTTTGACTTTTTTCATTTTACCCGACTCCAGTGCAAAAATTAATTTTGTTTATCGAACTTTACAAATGTAAAAGATTTTAAATCTCTCGATATAACCCATGTCTTGATTTCAAAGCCTTCGCATAAATCAACCTATTCAATATTTGATCTAATGTTAAATCCGTTAACATTTCTAAATCAAACTCCTTCAGAAAAGATACTGTTACAGTAGATAACTCTTGGATTGTGAATGCTATATTTTAAGAAATGTAAACATCCTTTGATTGAATTTTCTAAGTTGACTCAAATCTGCTTGTCAAGAGTATTTATTTGTTATTGCTCCTCCATCACTTAAAGGCAATAGAGGAGTAAACAAGATAATACTTTTAAGCCTGATTAGGGATAAAGAAAATTTACATATCTGTTTTATACTTTTACAGATGTAATATCTTGTTCTTGCTCTATCCCTTCATGGATCAAGGATTCTGAATTCTTCTTCAAGCAGTTTAAAACTTTAACGTTGCAGGCAAATATTTAGCAACTAAATCTTCATAGTATGGTTTTAATTTCTGCCAATCAGGAGGAATAGGGTTTTTGGAATATAAATCGTAGGGGTTGAATAACTTCACCCATTTAAACATTTCTTGATCGTATTTATCCATCAAATGTTCATACGCATTTTCACGATGTTGAGGATAAAATGAGTGATAACGAAGCATGTACAACGCAGGTTCGGGCAAATAGTTTTTCATCATCTGATAAAAATACTCATCATGGCCCCATGACATGTGTACATTACTCAATCCACACTTCGGCTCATAAATACCATATTTAGTGTTGTAGTTAAGGTTTTTATAATCAGGATTTTCTTTGAAAAATTCTGGAAAAACAATTTTATCAGAGAAGGCACAACCTACAGGATAAGTATCGCCTACGGTAGCCCATTGAGGTTCACCAAATAGACAAAGCACTTTCCCCATATCGTGAAAGAAGCCGATAAGTACCATCCAATCAGGATGACCATCGGCGCGAATAGCTTCTGATGTTTGCAATAAATGTTGTAATTGATCCATGTCTGTATCAGGATCGGAATCATCAACCAATTGATTCAAAAATTCGACTGCATCCCAAACAGACATTTCTTTCTTGTCAAACTTTAAAAATTCTTTTTCTTTTTGAAGTACAAAATCGTATGTTTGATTAATATGGTTTAAGCAATAAAACTCTTTTACTGTATCTCTAATAGTCGTTTCATAATTTCTATACTCTTCGGTGGTTTTACCTTCTTTAACTATGCTTTCCGGATCGGGATAGCGATTAAGTAAGTCTTCTTCCCATTCTTCTAGGGAATGTAAGGGATTGTTTTGAGCTTGAGCAATGACATTATTTAGAGTTTGAGACATATCTTCCTACTTGTCGATATTGATTTATTAAATGGTACTTTTGCGCTCCCTTATGCATAGGTGTGCAAAACCTGTCTTAAACTTATTTTTTATTTTTGCACACGTGTGCAAACCTGTGTGTTAAGTTTCATTTCGCATTTGTAGACCGTTCTATGGATATCGATGGTTTACTTCACCCGCTTTTCTTCGATCTTTTTGGTTCCGAAGAAAAATGGTACTTTTGCTTTTTGCACACCTGTGTATGAATTGACTAATATAAGCTAATCTTTTGTATTACACACCTGTGCAAAACCTATATTTATGTTTTTTTGTTGTCGGACTCAGGCAGGGGGTATCAAATTGCTAATTGCACAGCAGTGGAATACTTAACAAGATTAGCCAACTCTTCTAGCTGATTTATTGCTTCTGCACCCTCCAACTTCATTAATTCGCGATCGTCCCACAATTCCATCCAAGTAATCCCGTAATCAGAGACTAAAAACCGAATTAGGTGTTTTTCTCTGAGGCTAACTATAAATGAAGCACTCTTCATTTGGTCGCCGCATGTATAACAAGACGCAGTATAACCACGTCGCTCAAGTATAATTGTCAAGGCTTGCAGGTTCATTACCAAGTCTTGGACGAATTCTTGATGTTGTTGCGCTAATCTTAGAAACACTAGTTTTCTCCTACCACTCCAGTTTATGTGGTTGCTTTTATAATTTCTTTAGACTTACATCTGATGTAATTTAGTTGCCAAAAGTTCGTGTTTTCGTAGAGACGTGATTAATCTTAATATTATGGTTGTCATCAATAAGCTAAATTTCCAAAGCCGTTCTAATGTTTTGGACAATTATTTGGGGTGGCTGTGCAACATCGATAGATATGGTATCTAACGGTTCTTCAAGAGTATTGAACTGACTGCCGAGGAGTTTTTCATTCATGTAATGATTGCTACGCTCTTGTAACCGTGCTTGAATTAACTCATAAGATCCTTTGAGGTAAACTAACTTGATGCGATCGCCCTTGGCGTTGGCGGAGCGATCGCTATCCAGTAGCAAAAATTGCCGATAGCTATCTTTTAAAGCCGAACACGCCAGCACCACACTTTTATTTTCTTGCAACCATTGCTTGATCGCTGTTTGCAAATCTTGTAACCAAGGCATCCTGTCTGTTTCACTCAGAGGGATACCGCATCGCATTTTCTCAACATTCTCTGGCGAGTGAAAATTATCAGCGTCGCTAAACTCCCATTCTAACGAATCTGCTAATAGTTTTCCGATGGTAGTTTTGCCAGAACCAGATACACCCATGACGATAATAATCATTGACTGCTGAATCATATTTTTATTAAGAAAAGTTAAGCTAATTCGTAATTCCTAATTCGTAGTTGTAGTTATGGGTGGAGGTAAAAGTCAGGACTCTTAACTCCTTTCCATGCAAAATGTGAGTTGTATAAATCTCTTGACAAATAACGATTATTTTCTATAATACATACAAATGCACACGTGTGCAATATTTAATTACTAAGATAAAAAATGAATAAACGAAGAATTTCAATTGAAGATATTGCCCGCAGAGCAGGGGTTTCTCATTCTACAGTTTCACGTGCTTTGCGAGATAACGCTCTAATTAGCCCGAAAGTGCGAGAAGAAATTAAGCGACTGGCGCAGGAGATGAGCTATGTGCCGAATGCTATTGCTCAAAGTTTGCAAAATAAGCGTACTAATACTATTGGTGTAGTAGTAACTTCAATCGCAGATCCCTTTTTTGCTGAGGTAGTAGAGGGAATCGAGAAGATAGCCAGACCAGCAGGCTTAAGTGTTTTGTTGAGTGCTTCACACCGAAATTTTGAGCAGGAAATGGCAGCTATTGATACTTTTCATCGCCGGAGAGTAGACGGGATCTTAGTAGCCGACTCACGAATTAGTAAGCAGCATATCAAACAACTTACGCAAATTGCTGTGCCAACAGTTCTGATTAATAGTCAGACCGAAGATCAATCGGAAATATTACACTCAGTAGCAATAGACGATCGCTTAGGTGCTAAATTAGCCACAGAGCATCTAATAAGTCTGGGACACACTGCTATTGGTTATCTTGGTGTAGGCGATCGCAGCAGGTCAAACCAGCAGCGCCTAGAAGGATATCAAATGGCCCTTACGGAAGCTGGTATTCCACCAAATACTGATTGGGTTTCAATTAGTGACGAATATGATACCAGAACCAGTGATGTGAACACCGGAAAAAATATGCTGTCTAAACTATTATCTGCGGAAGTTACAGGCATATTTTGTTACAACGATATGGTGGCGGTTGGCGCTCTGTTAGCTTGTCAAGAATTAGGTATTTTAGTACCGCGAAATTTAAGTCTCGTCGGATTTGATGGTATTGCTCTAGGCTCTTACGTTACACCGGCACTGACCACAGTTAGCCAGCCAATGTTAGAAATTGGTGGCTATGCCATGCAAATGTTACTCGATTTATTAGAAGAAAAAACTGTAGAAAACCGCGTTTTATCTCCTTTTTTAGTAGAGCGTGGTAGTAGTGCAGCATTATTAACAATTTAAGACTGAAGACAATTTATCGAACAGAATTCAGGAGTCAGAATTCATTCTGAATTCTGAATAACCGGCGTTTTTGCACCCCCACCAAATCGTAGATTTGGTGGTCAACAAGAAAGTCGCGGGTCTGAATCCCCGACTGATTTATTCTGACTTCTGACTCCTGAATTCTGAATTCTGAATTCTGAATTCTTCTTCAATTGAAACTGTTAACCAAATAAAAAGTATGTTAACTAAAAAACCGAGTTTATCTCCCGATCGCTGTTTTTCTCCAGAACCAGTTCAAAGACGACTAGCCCATCAATTTTTTGACAGTATATCTGCGTTACCTTTAGTTTGCCCACACGGACACGTAGATCCAGCTTTGTTAGCTAATCCCGCAGTTCGTTTTGGTTCGCCGACGGAATTACTGATTATTCCTGACCACTACCTTTTGCGGATGCTCTACAGTCGGGGCGTACCTCTGCAAGCTTTGGGTATACCTACTAGTGATGGTTCACCAGTAGAAACCAACCACCGCAAAATCTGGCAATTGTTCGCAGACCATTTTTATCTATTCCAGGGTACTCCGTCTGGGTTGTGGCTAAAAGAGGAACTAACTAACGTTTTTGGCGTAGATGAACCTTTAAATTCTCGCAACGCCGCACATATCTATGATTATCTGGAAGGTTTGTTAGCCTCATCTAAGTTTTCCCCTCGTGCTTTATTCAAACGCTTTAACATCGAAGTGCTTTGTACTACCGATGCCGCCAGTGATAATCTAGAGAATCAGCGATCGCTCCACGAAGAAGGTTTTACTCAAATTAGGCCAACTTTTCGCCCAGATGCAGTAGTTAACCTAGATTCTCCTGGTTGGCGCGAAAATCTTACCAAATTGGAAAGCACTATCGGTAGAGAAATTAGTACTTACGCCAATTTTGTGCAAGCTTTAGAAGAACGTCGAGCTTTCTTTAAAAAAATGGGAGCGACAGCTACCGATCAAGGTGCAGCTACACCTTATACCGCACGCCTTTCTGACCAAGAAGCTGAAGCTATCTTTGCTAGGGCATTAGCCGGCAAGCTGAATCCAGGTGATGTAAAAAACTTTACCGGTCATATCTTCATGGAAATGGCGCGGATGAGTGTGGAAGATGGGTTGGTGATGCAAATGCATTGTGGTGTGATGCGTAACCATAACCCGGCTTTATTTGAGAGATTTGGATCTGATAAAGGTGCTGATATTCCCGTAAAAATAGAGTGGACTCAAAATCTGCGCCCGTTGTTGTCAGCTTACGGTAACGATCCGCGCTTTTGCTTAATCATTTTTGGTATGGATGAAAGCACTTATAGCCGCGAGATGGCTCCGTTAGCTGGTCATTATCCTACTGTATTGCTTGGGCCGCCTTGGTGGTTTCACGACAGCGTAAATGGTATGGAGCGTTATTTCAATCAGGTAATGGAAACTGCTGGAATTTATAATACTGCTGGATTTAATGATGATACACGGGCTTTTGTTTCGATTCCGGCTCGTCATAATGTCTGGCGACGGGTAGCTTGTAATTGGTTGGCTGGATTGGTTGCGCGGGGATTGGTTGAGGAGGAGGAAGGGTATGAGATGGCTCGTGCTTTGGCTTATGACCTCGCTAAGGTTGCTTATAAGTTTGAGGGGAATTGAGGGGAATTGAGGGGGAGTTTAAACGCAAAGGGGCGCGGAGGGAAGCGCAGAGGTACGCAGAGAGTTTTACTGGGGGAATGGGTGATGGCAGAGTTAATTTTAAGTAAACTTTTTAGTTTGAAGGAGCGGGTAGCGGTAGTTACTGGTGGTTCTGGTGTGCTTGGTGGGGCTATGGCAAAGGGTTTGGCTCTAGCGGGAGCGCGAGTTGTGGTTTTGGGTCGCAATGAAGCACGGGCGGGGGCGGTGGTGGCTGAGATTACTGCTGGTGGTGGAGAAAGTATGGCTGTGGTAGCAGATGTTAGCGATCGCTCTCAATTAGAAATCGCTAGGGATTATATTATACAGTGTTGGGGTGAAATAGATATCTTGGTAAATATGGCTGGTGGGAATATTCCGGCTGCCACAATTACTGCTGATGCGACTATTTTTGATATGCCACATGCAGCCTTTGAGGAAGTAGTTAGCCTCAACTTACTTGGCACTCTACTACCTTGTCAGGTTTTTGGTCAAGCAATGGCGGAAAAAAATCAGCCCCACGGGTGCATTGTCAATATTTCCTCCATGTCTGCTATCCGAGTGATTAGCCGCGTGGTTGGTTACTCAGCCGCTAAAGCCGGGATAGATAACTTTACTCGCTGGCTAGCGGTAGAACTCGCCCAAAAGTATGGTGATGGAATGCGAGTAAATGCGATCGCACCAGGTTTCTTTATTGGCGAACAAAATCGAGATTTACTCTTAAATTCTGATGGTAGTTTGACCGTTCGCGGGCAAAAAATCATTGAGCATACCCCCGCCGGACGTTTTGGAAAATCAGATGAATTACTCAGTACTTTGATTTGGTTATGTAGTTCTGGTGCTAGTTTCGTTAACGGGGTAGTCGTGCCGGTAGACGGTGGATTTAGTATCTACAGTGGAGTTTAATCATGTATTCACTGGCTGTAAATAACGGCACACTTTCAGATGAGCAAGTTTCTGCGCTAATTCATCAAGCTTTAGCAGACCCTAAGTTAGATGGACAGCGCATCTTAGTGTTAATTCCAGATAGTACCCGCACTGCTCCCATCCCTCAAATGTTTCGATTGCTGCATCAGGAGTTGGGTAAAAGAGTAGCGGCTCTAGATTTTTTAATTGCTCTGGGTACACATAATCCCATGAGTGAAGAACAAATCAATCACTTGGTGGGAGTGACACCGGAGGAACGAGAGACAACTTTTAAGAAAGTTCGCATTTTTAACCATCTTTGGAATGAGCCAGATACCTTTATTTCTTGTGGAATAATTTCGGCAGATGAGATAGCAGAAATTAGCGGTGGAATGCTACATCAAGAAGTTGATGTGCGTGTGAATAAGCTTGTCAACGAATATGATTTGATCGTGATTTGCGGCCCAGTTTTTCCTCACGAAGTTGTCGGCTTCTCTGGTGGAAATAAATATTTTTTTCCTGGCATTAGTGGTCAAGAAGTAATTAATCTCTCACACTGGTTAGGTGCTTTAATCACTTGTTACGAAATTATTGGTACACTCGGAATAACACCAGTCCGGCGTTTGATTAACCGAGCCGCTAGCCTGATTTCTACCCCAAAGCTTTGTTTGGCGATGGTGGTCGCACCAAAAACAAATCAGCTAGCTGGACTTTATATAGATCAACCAGAGTCAGCCTGGGAAGCTGCTGCACAATTATCAGCTAAACTGCATATTAAATATGTAGATCAGCCTTTTAAACAAGTGCTTTCAGTCATGCCCCAAATGTACGATGACATTTGGACAGCAGCTAAAGGAATGTACAAACTAGAGCCTGTAGTTGCTGATGGAGGCGAGGTAATTATATATGCTCCTCATATTACCGAGTTTAGCTATACACACGGCGAAATTCTGTCCCAAGTTGGCTATCATGTGCGGGATTACTTTCTCAAACAGTGGGATAAATTCCAAGAGTATCCTGCTGGAGTACTGGCTCATAGTACTCATTTAAAAGGGATGGGTACTTTTGATCCTATAGAAGGGGAACAAGCACGGATTCGTGTCACTTTAGCTACTGGTATTTCTGCTGAACGCTGTGCTGCTCATAACTTGAACTATCGTGACCCGGATACTATTAGACTCGCAGAATGGACTAACCGAGAGGATGAAGGTATATTGCTTGTGCCCAAAGCTGGGGAGATCCTATACCGTTTAAGTTCCAGCAAATTTTAGTGACTCAATCATAGTTTTCGAGACGCGATAAATCGCCGTCTCTACAAGTGTTTTGGTCTTATCTGAACTGTATTGAATCATAAACTGCGATATCTACGATGGGCTACGCCTACGCGATCGCAGGTTAAGATTTTCCACTTCGCGCTATTCTTGATCAAACGTCAGCGAATCAGTTTATTGCAGCGAACAAAAAAGCATGGGTGGCAAATTAATTGTATTTGAAGGGGTGGAAGGCTGTGGCAAAACCAGCCAAATGCAGCTTTGTTCTGAGTGGTTGGAAAGTCTAGGTGTTTCTGTGGTGGTAACTCGTGAACCAGGGGGAACAGAGTTAGGCTTACATCTTCGCCGCTTGTTACTAGAAAAGTCAGAGGATAAACCAGTTGCAGAAGTGACAGAACTTTTATTGTATGCTGCTGACCGATCGCAACACGTTGAACAAGAGCTTAAACCAAATCTCGCAGCCGGGAAATATATTTTATGCGATCGCTACACTGACTCTACCATTGCCTACCAAGGATATGGTCGCGGTCTGAATATGAGTTTAATCAATCAGCTTAACTATATTGCTACTGCTGGTTTAGAAAGTGACTTAACTATTTGGCTAGATGTCGATGTCGAAGTTGGACTATCCCGCAAACTCTCAGACCAACTAGGATTAGACCGCATTGAACAAGAGACAATCGCTTTTCATCGGCGCGTTCAGCAAGGATACGCACATTTAGCAGCATCCCATCCCTCACGAATTGTACGAGTAGATGGCAGTTTGAGTAAAGAAGCTGTCCAACAGGTAATTCAAGGAATTTTGCGCGTACAACTGCACTTGGCGAGGTAGGGCAAAAATAAAACAGGAGTCAGAATACAGAATTCAGAATTCAGAATTCAGAATACTCTGCCCATAAAGGGATAGAGTTTTAAGGTGAAAATATTTTAATTTTTTTCGCTTGACTTCGGGCGTTAGCCTCGCGGGACGTTCGCGGTAGCGTCTCTAAGAGTTGTACGGTTTTAACCAATATTCGTCACCCACTCGTACAGAATTCATACTGAATACTGAATTCTGACTCCTGAGTTCTGAATTCTTCTTATAAACCTAATACTTGACAATCATAGGTAACGTGCTATACCCTTTCTTTTAATGTGTTGATGCTCATCTACACACCTCGCCCGAACCTTGAAAACCGCATAATTCCGTTGAGGTATGTCGATGCCTTACGCAGTAAGCTTTTCAGACTGCAAAATTGATACTTTTTTGAAAATTTTTTGTACTTTTCAAGAGGTGTGTCGATTGGGGTATCTGAAACCCTCTCCCAGTAAGGTTTCCAAAAGGTAACTCTTTACATAACCACTTCCCCTAACGGGGATGTAAACTTCATTGTTCTAAATCTGATTATTCAAGATTTGCATTCCCTTTACATAACCACTTCCCCTAACGGGGATGTAAACTTCTTTTGCCAAATCATCAAAGTGTTCAGAATCTTTAGCAGCTTTACATAACCACTTCCCCTAACGGGGATGTAAACGCTTCTCCGTCCTGAGGTTCTGTCAATAATCCCAGAATTTCCTTTACATAACCACTTCCCCTAACGGGGATGTAAACTTACATCTATGTTATTTGTCGCAGGTTTGAAAACTTTACATAACCACTTCCCCTAACGGGGATGTAAACGTCATAAAAAGGAAGCCCTTCGCTAATAAAAAAACATCACTTTACATAACCACTTCCCCTAACGGGGATGTAAACTCCAAATCGTTAATTTGGATTCCTTTTTTTTCACTTTACATAACCACTTCCCCTAACGGGGATGTAAACTAACGGTGTATATACAGTGATGCGAGGCTTATAGTATGCTTTACATAACCACTTCCCCTAACGGGGATGTAAACACTGTGCTTTCTAAGCTTCCATATATTTGGTTGGCACTTTACATAACCACTTCCCCTAACGGGGATGTAAACATTGGTGGATATTTTTTTGAAAAAATATCTGTAACCAACTTTACATAACCACTTCCCCTAACGCTGTATCTAAGTTTTTTAATTGCGAATTGCGAATTGCGAATTGCGAATTGCGAATTGGTATCACAACCCCAATATTTAGCCTTTGAAAATGATATCGTACAGTGACAGTAAAACCTCTACCACAATCAGAATCACCACATACCACTCTACACGCTGACTACTGCTATGCTGCATGAACTCCAGCACTGTTTGGGCAGTTTGAGAAATTAAATCTAGTTTACGTTCTAGGGCATGGTGACGCTCACGGATTTCGTATTCATCCTCCAAGCGCAGATATAAGTTTTCTAGCTGTGGGGCTTCCCAGAGCAACTCCGGCTTATCGATAATCTCTACTTGACCCACAATTTTATGTTGAACTAATAAGGTAGTCCCTAGTTGACGCAGTAATTCCCGGCTCTGGTGTCTACTTCTGTTTTCACGCTGGAGACTAGCTGCAAACGGTTCAATTTGATCGAATACAGTCGCTAGGCTGGTTTCATAGTGAGACAACACAACACTCTTGGCGAGAATATCAGCCACTATCTGCAAGCGTTCTATGCTCAATTCATGCAGTAAAATTTTTCCTTCTTTAGCTCGTTCACTGTCCGTAATACTAAGTTGAACTTCCACCTCTTCTGTTTCCGGGTTGGCAAAAGGGCCGCTAATCTGAGAAGATAGTTTGCTCAAAAAGGCTACCTTCTCTACAGGCTCAAGGTTAAACAGGACAACTGCACCATAGGCCAGCAATACTGCGTAGCCTTCTTCACCGACTTTAACCAATACTGGCATACTCGCCAAGGAAACGTAATTATCTAGCGTCTGTAAGTTAATACCTTTACCAAGGAATAGGGCCTGTGCTTTAAATCTTTCTTTGTCATGAAAAAGGAGTTTTTGCATTGTTGCCCGGAAGCTATATTTTGCCTGCTTTACTGCTTTGGTAGCGATACTAAATTACATATTACGTCATCCGAGCGATCGCATCTTAATTGCTAATAATATTTGGGAATGAAATTTAACTATCTAGAATAAAGCCAATTCTTCAATTTAGATAATAAAGATGAATCAAAGAAGCATTTTATATATTCAATGCTTATATTCTTTTCATGAAGACATTGTTTTAAATTAAAAATAAGAAGCAGAAAGCATATAAAAAGCAACGAGACAAGTGTTTGAATTCTTCTCGTATGTAATTAAATGTAATCTTGTAATTGCTGGGCGAGTGTTGTATTGCAGGGGGGAAGCATGATGGTAAAATGGTTGCCATCTAAGATTTTTGTGTGAGTTGCGTTGATAGTATATTGACTCCAGTTGGTACGGGGTAATTGAGGTGTGAGTTGTTGTGCAGCCCACCAGATACAAATTTGAGTTTGGATTTGAGGTGGTTGATGGTTTTTCAAGAGTTTTTGGTGAATTTCAGTTAGTTCTAATTGTTTTTGCAATATTTCCATTGATACTTCTGATAGTTCTTTTGAAAGTAAATTTTGTGATTTTCCCCAATTCATCATTAATTGCAGACGTTCAACAGAAGTTAAACTTATGAGTTGCTCTCGTAGTTGCTGCTGTTGAACAGTATCTAGCGTCATCAAAGCATCAACAAAAGTACCACCAAACACTAATGCTAATTCATATAAAGGATCGGGTGTAAAAGTTGGTGTACTATCTGGAAATAAGAACGCATCTACAAGTCCAAGAAAATCAACTTTACATCCTTGCTGTTCTAATTCTTTGGAAATACTAACAGCAATGACTCCACCCATAGACCAACCCATGAGATGATAAGCACCATGAGGTTGATGTTGGCGAATGATTTTGGCGTATTCCACAGCCATATTTTCAATGCTATTATGCTCATCCAGTGAGTTGTTGAGAGCGCGAGACTGGAGAGCGTATACAGGTTGATCTGTTCCTAAACAGGTGGCAAGATGTTGATACACCATTACTTGTCCCCCTGTGGGATGAATACAGAATAATGGTGGTTGAGTTCCCTGTGGTTGAATGGGGACTAAAGATACAGGTGTTGAGGAAGCGTGATTATTTTGGATCAGAAAATTTCCTAATTCGGCTACAGTTGGATAGTGAAAAAGCGTACTAAGAGGTATATTTATCTGAAATTTATGATTGATTTTTGATATTAATTGTAGTGCTAAAAAGGAATGTCCACCTAATGCAAAAAAGTTTTCATGGATGCTGATTTGCGGAAGTTGAAATAATTCTGCCCAAGTTGTAATTAATAGTTCTTCTACTTGGTTACGAGGCGGGGTAAAAGTTTGTGTTAATTCCGGTTGCGTACCTTCAGTAATAGATAGCGCCTGACGATCCACTTTACCATTTGCTGTGAGCGGGAAAGATGCTAACAACACAAAAGTAGAGGGGATCATGTATGCTGGTAATTTGGTTTGGAGAAAAGAACGTATTTCTTGAGTGGTGATGTTTGATTCTGGTTGTGGAACAATGTAAGCGATTAGTTGTTGTGTTTTTGGGATTGTTGTAACTATAACTTCTTTAACGGTAGGATGCTGTTTTAATGTTGCTTCAATTTCACCAAGTTCAATGCGATAACCATTGATTTTTACTTGAAAATCTTCTCTTCCTAAAAACTCTATATTCCCATCGGGTAAATAACGTCCCAAATCACCTGTTTTATATAATTTTTCTTTGGTAACGGGATGAATAATGAAACTAGCATTTGTCTTTTCTTCATCTTGCCAATAACCTTTTGCTAATCCCATTCCCCCAATATATAATTCTCCTGTCACCCAAAAAGGACATTTTTTCAGAGATGTATTTAAAACATAAACATATTGATTTTTAAGTGGTTTTCCGTAGGGAATACTTTTCCAGTTGGGATCAAGTTGGGTAATTGGATAATAAATTGACCAGATGGCGGCTTCTGTTGCTCCTCCTAAACTAATGATTTCGGCTTGTGGAGATAATGCTTGGATCTGAGTAGGTAAATTTAGGGGTATCCAATCACCACTCAATAAAACTAGTCTGAGAGTATTAAATATAACTTTAAAATGATTTAAATTATACTCAATTAACATCTGCATGAAAGCGGGAACTGAGTTCCAAATTGTGATTTGGTGGGTGGTAATTAATTCACTCCAATGAGATGGATCTTTACTGTTTGCAGCATCAGGAATGACTATTGTTCCTCCTGCTGCTAGAGTGCCGAAGATGTCGTAAACTGAGAGATCAAAGCTGAAAGCAGAAATAGCTAAGATGCGATCGCTAGAACTGATCCGAAAGCGTTCGTTGATATCTAAAATCGTGTTGACTGCACTTTCATGGGTAATCATTACACCTTTGGGTGTTCCTGTAGAACCAGAGGTGTAGATGATATAGGCTAAGTCTGTGGGTTTTGGGATTTGCTGGAATGGCTGGTGAGATGGTGGAGTTGGTAATGAATCTATACACAAAATTGGGATGTTCTCTGGATATTCCAGACTATGAACAAGGCAAGTTTCAGTCAGTACTAGTTTGACTCCTGCCTGTTGTAAACAATACCATATACGTTCCTGTGGTAATCCTGGATCGATGGGGACATAGATACCACCAACAGCAAAGATAGCTAAAGCAGCAACAACCTGTTTCCAGCCTTTTTCCATAATGATAGCGATCGCCACCTGAGAACGATCGCCTAGTTGTCGTGCTAATTCAGTGACGCGATCGCTTAACTCTTGATAGGTGAGAATGCGATCGCTGCTAATGATGGCTTGTTGTTGTGGACGTTGAGATACTTGTTCAAAAAACAAAGTGTGGAGTAAAGCTGTTTGCGGGATTGGTGGATGAGGATGAATTGGGATTGGTGGTAATAATTCTATGGGTACTGTCCACAATTCATCTTCTTGGGCTAAACGCTCCACCAAATTGCAGTAAACTGTAAACATTTCATCCAACATCCCCACAGGGAAGAGTGCTTCTACTGCATCCCAGTTAAAAATTAAGCTTCCATTGTGTTCTGCAACTTGATGTTCTAAGGAAACTTGCGGGGTTTGGCTAATACCATACACCACCTCTCCTAAAAAATTATATTCTAAATCTGCTTGAGAAAAATTACCCAAACCTAACACACTACTAAATACTATAGGCATAGCTGCGGTTAATTCTGTTTGCTTTTGATTGAGCAATTTCCGCAATACTTCTACTCCACTAATATAAATATGATCTAAGTCTTGGAGTAATTGCTGTTGTATTTTTAGAGCTAAATTTGTAAATGTATTTGGGGATGAATTGTCTATTGCTAAGAGATTTGTATTGGTAAAATCGCCAATAATTTGATTAATTTGAGGATGGAGGGGTAGACGTTCCAGGACAGTTAAGTTGAGAGTGAAGTGAGGATTTTTACTCCACAAAGTTAAAATTTCTGCAAAAGCGGTTAGCAAAATGATAGAAGGAGTTAAACCAGCTTTTTGACCTCGCTGTTTTAATTTTTGCCATATATGGGGTTCTAGTTTTCCAGCATAGCGTTTGAATGTATACTCTTTTAATTCACTAGGAAAACAAGCTAGGGGTAGTTCCGGTGCTGGTGGTAGAGTATCTAAACGGTTGAACCAGTAAGTTTGCGATCGCTTGACTAATTCTGAGTCTTGGAGAGAATTTTTGGCGATGACGTAATCTCGAAATGACAGTTCTAATGGTGGTAATGATAATTCGAGATTTTGATAAAGTTGATTCCATTCGTGAAATAAAATCCGAATACTCGCAGCATCTATCAGTAATAAATCCATGCTGAGATGCAGCAGAATTTGTTGTTGATTTAAATAAGTGGCTCGAATATCAAACCAAGGCCATTGGTGTGAAGGTAAGTTTTGCTGAGATAATTTTTCGCGGATTGCTATTAATTCATTTTGGAGTTTTTGGGTTTCCAATTCTCGCAAATCTAAGATGGTAATTTGATAATCGTGAACTTGATCTAAGATTTGTTGCTCTCCTGTGGGTAATACTATCGCCCGTAGCATATCATGACGTTGAATGAGTTTTTGCCAAGCTGCTGTAAGGCGGGATATGTCTAAATTATTAGTTTCAAATTCTATGTAAACATGGTTGCTGACATGGCTTAATTCAAATACTTGATTGCGTCCCAACCAATGCGCTTGTTGGATGTCGGTGAGGGGAAATGGTTGGTGAAGTTGCTGAGGATTTGGTTTGATGATTGGTAAGGAGGTTGTTTTTATATTGCTGAGATTTAGTAGTTTGATAATTTCTGGTTTATGTTCTTTGAGGGAATCGCGTAGTTCTGGTGTTAATGTTCCTTTTGGTGCTTCGATGTTTAATAGGTCATTTTCTAACCAGAGTTTGATTCCTCGTTTTTCGAGTTCGATTAAAAGTTGGTTTTTGTTCATAAGTTTAGTTATCAGTCTGATATTTTCCTGAAAAGTTGTGATTTTAATTGTGTTTTTACCCCCCTTAGTCCCCCCTTGTAAAGGGGGGAAATAGAAAATCTAGTTCCCTCCCCTTTGCAAGGGGAGGGTTAGGGTGGGGTAAAAATCTTTGATACATCAATCATTACTTTTCAAACATCCTCTTATATATGGCGCATCTTCATACAGAATTGGTATTAGATTTGAATTATTTCTTTTTCATCCTCCTGTTCTGTAGATAAAGGCTTTTGTGTGATTTTAGCGATAATTAATTGCTCATCAATCGCTAATGCTAGTTGTTGAATATTTGTTGTTTCCACTAATAATTGGCGCATGGGAATGTTAACTTGGAATTGATTTTGTAAGTGATTCTTCAACTGCACGAGTTTGAGCGAATCTATTCCTAATTCAAAGAAATTATTCTGTATTCCCACTACTTCAATTTGCAGTATTTGTTGGACAAACTCAGCGATTGTTTTTTCGGTTTCAGTTTGCGGAAAAACTAAAGTTGCTGATTTGGCTATTGCGATATTGGGAGTTGGTAAAGCTTTTTTATCTATTTTCCCGTTAGGGGTTAGAGGTAAGGTATCAATGAGAATATATTCAGCAGGTATCATGTATTGTGGAAGTTTCTGCTGTAGATATTCTCGAAGTTGGGTAGAATTTGATTTGGTAGTTTGAGAATTTTTAACTAATGACCATTGCTGAGAATCTGTTGGATCTATTTTCCCACCAACAAAGCTATAAAGGAGAATTTGATTGGCTTCTAATTTAAATAAATCTTGAATTGGTGGAAATTCTAAATAGCCAAGGGGACAAAGACCAATTTCTTGTGTTGGTGCGCTGTTCATGAGTAATTGTCCGATGTGTCCTGCTTCCAAAAGACAGAAGTCTCTAGCGATTTCTCCATACATCGGTGCGATCGCACTCAGTTTCCCAATCAAATATATCGCAAAAGCGGATTGTTGAAAAAGTGGTTGATTCTCAAGGTAAACGCTGCTGTCTATTTCGTTGGTGCTGTGGAGTAAGATTAAATTGTGGTCGCTGGGATGATAATAATATATTCCGGCTGGAAGGGTTTCGATGCTGTTGGGTTTGATGAATAAGTAAGTTTGTACAGGATAAAGACTCCCAGCAGAAGGATAGCGATATTTGGGGATGGGATAATCACCCAGTTGTATTTGCTGGAGACAGTTGAGAAATTTACTAAATTGTTCTAGGGAGATTTTTTGAGGTAAAAATTGTCTGTAACTTTGGCGTTCTAGATAAGCTGTTTGCTCAAGTTCAGATTTGGGTAAGTGAATAGTAATTGGCGATGATTCCGATTTGCGGATTCCTGGTTGCTGGAGTTTAAATTCGATGCGTTCTCCAGCATCGCTTAATACTCCTGCTTGTTGAGATGGTTGGTAAGCTTCTGCTAAATTGGGAGTTGGTGTATCGCTAACAATATAAGCAACTAATTGTTGTGTTTTTTCTACTGTGGTGACTACTGCTTCTTTGACAGTGGGATGCTGTTTTAATGTTGCTTCAATTTCACCAAGTTCAATGCGATAACCGTTGATTTTGACTTGAAAATCTTCTCTTCCTAAAAACTCTATATTCCCATCGGGTAAATAACGTCCCAAATCACCTGTTTTATATAATTTTTCTTTGGTAACTGGATGAGTAATAAAGCTGGCGTTTGTTTTTTC
Organism: Nostoc edaphicum CCNP1411; assembly: GCF_014023275.1. Lineage (NCBI taxonomy): Bacteria > Bacillati > Cyanobacteriota > Cyanophyceae > Nostocales > Nostocaceae > Nostoc > Nostoc edaphicum. The sequence goes on along the minus strand of NZ_CP054698.1, from coordinate 267,112 downwards.
TGCGTCTTCCCAGTAACCTTTTGCTAAACCGATACCGCCAATATATAGTTGTCCCGTCACCCAAACAGGAGTTTGCTGCAAATTATGATTGAATACATATACTTGTTGATGATCGAGTGGTTTACCGTAAGGAATACTTTTCCAGTTAGGATCGACTTGGTTAATTGGATAGTAAATTGACCAAATGGAAGCTTCTGTTGCTCCTCCCAAACTCACAACTTGGATATTTGACCAAAATTTTTGAATTTGATTTGGTAAATTTAGAGGTAGCCAATCTCCACTCAACAAAGCTAAACGCAGAGATGAAGGTTGTTGTGGTTGGTTGGTAAGATATTCTACCAACATTTGCATCAAAGCTGGAACTGAGTTCCACAGAGTAATTTGCTGAGATACTATTAACTCTAACCAGTGTGCGGGATCTTTGCTTTTATCTGCTGAGGGAATAACTATTGTTCCTCCCGCCGCTAATATCCCGAAGATGTCATAAACTGAGAGGTCGAAGTTTAATGCTGATAAAGCTAAGATGCGATCGCTCGATCTAACCCCAAAGCGTCGATTGATATCCAAAATGGTATTCACCGCACCCCGATGATCAATCATCACGCCTTTGGGTAAACCTGTCGAACCGGAAGTGTAGATGATGTAAGCTAAAGCTGATGGATCTTGAGGGTGTAGGGGTGTAGGGGTGTAGGGGTGTAGGGGTGTGAGAGAATCAATGTCAATACGAGTCAGATTTTCTGAGCGTTCTAAAGAATTATCTAACCAAGATTGAGTCAGAACGATTTTTGCTTGGCTTTGTTCGAGTAAGTATGCTTGTCGTTCTGCTGGTAATTCGGGATCGATGGGGAGATAAGCCGCACCAGCGATTAAAATTCCTAGTACAGCAACAATTTGCTCCCAACCTTTTTCCATGACAATGGCGATTGCATTGTTTTTGCTTGCTCCCAATTCTCGCAGTTGAGATGCCAATTGCAGAGCGCGTTGGTACAATTCCTGATAAGTTAGGGTACGCTCTGGGGTAATGACTGCTGGAGAATCAGCTTGGATTTGCACTTGCTTAATAAACAAACTGTGCAAAGTTTCCTCAGAAATGGGTGCGGTGGGATAATTTGCAATTGTAAGTTGTTGTAATTCTCCCTTAATCTTGCTCCAAATAGAATCTGAGGTAATTAGTCGCTGGAGCAAATCGCAGTAAGCAGCAAACATCTCATCCAGTAAACCTGGGGGGAAAAGTTCTTCCACCGCATCCCAGTTAAATATTAAAGTTCCGTTTTGCTCTCTGAGTTGATTATCTAACCAAACTTGCGGGGTTTGACTGATACTGTAAACGAGTTCGCCTAACTGACTTAATATTGATGTATCCTGACCAAGTGATTCTAAACCTAGTGTACTAGTAAATATCACTGGCATAAATTGGTAACTTTGGCGTTGACGGCTAAGTTCTCGCTGTACTTGCAAACCACTGACATAACCGTGATCTAAATCTTGCCACAGTTGTTGCTGTAATTGTTGAGCGTGGTTGCTAAAGCTTTGAGGAATTGAGCGATCGACTTCTAAAAGTGTCAAAGATGTAAAGTCTCCGACAATCTCATTGACTTGGGGATGTAAAGGTAAACGTTTAAACAGGGTGAGATTAATCGTAAACTTAGGATTTCTGCTCCATTGACTGAGGACTTCTGCAAAAGCAGCTAATAAAACTCCCGAAGGAGTTAAGTTAAATTGTTGAGCGCGATTTTGTAATTTGCGCCATTGTTCTGGAGACAGTTGAGAACTGCGACGTTGAAACCGAGGATTGGTAATGGAATTGGGATTTTTCGCTAGGGGTAATTCTGGTGCTGGTGGTAAGGTATCTAGTCGGTTAAACCAATATTCTTGAGAACGTTGATATTGGGGTGTATTTTTTAAAGTTGATTCCCCAAGCACATAATCGCGGAAGGAAAGTTCTAAGGGTGGTAATACAAACTCAGAATTATTATATAAATCTAACCACTCCCGCATCAGCATAAACACACTCCAAGCATCAGCAATCAAAGCATCAAAACTCAGGTGTAGTCTGGTACGCTGTTCATCTATGGGTGTAGCTCGAATTCTAAATAAAGGCCATTGATCCGCAGGTAAGACTTCATGGGACATCTGCTCACGCATCACCTCTAAATCTTGCAAATCCAAAACTTCGATTTCATAAGCCGATACTGTTGGGAGAATTTGCTGTTGACCATCTGGTAAGATAACAGCACGCAACATATCGTGACGCAAAATGAGTTTTTGCCAAGCTTGATTTAATCTTGTTAAATTTAGGCGATCGCAATCTAATTCTAAATAACCATGAGCAGCAATATTCCCCAATTCAAAAGCTTCATTGCGTCCTAACCAATAAGCTTGTTGAATGTCGGTGAGGGGAAAAGGTTGATATAGCTGTTCTGGATTTGGGACAATTGTTGGTAAATCAACTGAAGATTCTGTCTTTGTAAAAGATGTCAGTGCTTCACTCAATCCAGCCACAGTGGGAGATGCTAACAAAGAGCGTAGCGGTAACTCAATATTTAAGGTTTGTTTTAATCGAGCAATAACTTGAGTCGCAAGTAGGGAATGTCCCCCCAATTCAAAAAAGTTATCGTGAATCCCTACTTGTTTGAGTCCCAAAACAGCAGCGATAATATTAGCGATCGCTTCTTCCGTTGCGGTGCGTGGTGGAACAAACTCTATTTCTCGATGCTGTTCTATATCTGGAATTGGTAAAGCACGCCGATCTACTTTCCCGTTGGGGGTTAAAGGTAAAGTTTCCAGAATGGCGATCGCACTGGGAATCATATAATCAGGTAACTTCTGTTTGAGAAAGTTACGCAATTCACTAGTTGTTAATGACTGTTGTCCAGAAACAATATATGCAACTATAGATTTATTGTCAGTTTGCAGTTCTCGAACCATCACCACTGCTGCTTGTACTTGGGGATGACTACTCAAAACCGCTTCAATTTCCCCTAGTTCAATTCGGAAACCCCGAATCTTTACTTGATCGTCAATTCGACCGAGTAATTCAATATTACCGTCAGGAAGATAACGCGCTAAATCTCCCGTTTTGTACAAAATAAAGTTGTGGGGAGAATAGGGGATAAATTTCTCTTTAGTTAAATCAGGACGATTTAAATAACCTTGAGCTAAACCAGCACCACCAATATATAATTCACCCGCAACCCCAATGGGAACTAATTGTAAATATCGATCTAAAATATAAACTTGCGTGTTCGCAAATGGACGACCAATAGGAACTAACCCACTTCCTAATTTCCCAATCCCCAATTCAAAATAAGTGCTATCAATACACGCTTCCGTTACCCCATAGGAATTAATCAAACGTGTCTGCTCACCACAAAAACGCTGAAATTCTTGATATTCTTGGACATACAAACTATCTGAACCGACTATCAACAATTTCATAAAGTGGAGATTTTGCTGAGTTCTTTGCAAATATTCAACCAAGTTTCTCAACACAGCTGGAACAAACTCCGCGCTATCAATTTTCTCCACAAGCATCATTTTATACAGATTGTCCGGTTCTAACAGCCACTCACGCGGACATAAAACCAACTTAGCAGCACTACAAAGAGCGCGAATTACATCCCCTGAAAACACATCAAAAGCAAAACTCGCCATTTGCAAATGACTAGTCAAAGACTGGAGTTGATAAGCTTTTTCCCAAGCATAAAACGCATTTACTAAACTGCGATGAGCGATCGCCACTCCCTTAGATTTACCTGTAGAACCTGATGTGTAAATCACGTAGGCTAAATCTTGAGATGTAGTATTAATTACTAAATTCTCTTCACTTTCCTGGGAAATATCTTCCCAATCTTGATCTAAACAAACTACAGCTAATTCCTCAATTGCTATACTCGCTACTAATTTTTGTTGAGTCAACAATATCGATACTTGAGAATCACGCAGCATGAAGCTCAAACGTTCTTCTGGATACGCAGGATCTAAAGGTAAATAAGCTCCACCTGCTTTCAGAACTCCTAATAATGCAATAATCATTTCTAGGGAACGTTCGACACAAATTCCCACAAGCTGATTTTTACCTATTCCCAAAGAACGCAGGTAGTGTGCGAGTTGATTGGCTTTGCTGTTTAATTGTTGATAAGTTAGTTGCTGTTCTTGAAATACCACCGCAACAGCGTTTGGTTGCTGCTTCACACAGTTCTCAAACAACTGATGAATGACTCTATCTTGGGGATAATCAACTTGGTTGTTGTTCCACTTCCACAACAAATGATTTTCTTCAGCTTCCGTTAGCAGAGGTAAGGAAGCAATTTGCTGTTGGGGATTAGCAATAATCCCTGGGAGTAAAGTTTGAAAATGATTCGCTATTCTGGTAATTGTCGTGGCATCAAATAAATCGGTGTTGTATCTTAAGATACCAATTAATGATTCAGTCGTTTCCATCATGTCGAACACTAAATCATTCTGTCCTTCCTGCTGGGGAATCACAAAAGGTTCGAGAGTTAACCCACCCCAATCTTCTCTGGTTTTAGTTTTATCAGATACAGATAATTCATAATCTTGAGCAATTTCACTTACCTTAAACAAATTAAAGGAAACGCGAAACAAACCAGGAAGACTTGGATCGCGGTTGAGTTGCGATCGCTCAATTATTAAAGTAGAAGGATAATCTTGATGAGCGATCGCATCCAATACAGTTTGGCGTACTTGAGTTAAAAGCTGAGAAAATGTCGGATTCCCAGCCAAATTTACCCGCAAAGCCAGCATATTCACGAAAAAGCCCACAGTTTCGGCAAATTCCGGCTGACTTCTCCCCTCAATAGGCGCACCCACAATTATATCTTCCTCACCTGACAAGCGATAAAGCAACACTTGAAAGGCGGTTAACAAAGTCATATAAAGGGTTGCTCCTTGAGCTTTCGCCATTCCTCGCAGCACAGAAGTCAACTCTTGATTCAACTCAAAAGTATGGGAAGCTCCCCGATAGCTTTGAATTGGTGGTCGCGGTCGATCTGTTGGTAATTTTAAGATGGGTAACTCACCCGCTAATTGTTCGCGCCAGTAATTCCACAGTTCATCGCCCACAGAACTTGCTAAAATATTCCTCTGCCACTGTACAAAGTCTTGATACTGGTACTTAATAGCAGGTAAAGATATGACTCGACCTGTATTTTCTGCTTCGTAGAGCGATCGCAACTCATCAAGAATAATTCCCAGGGAAAAACCATCAATAACAATGTGATGTATTGTTAGTAATATTACATAATTATATTCAGAACAAGTAAATAAATTTACCCGCAATAAATTACCTTTTTCCAAATTAAAGGGACGCTGATATGCTGTTATGACTTGGCTTATCAACTCATCTTCATTCCAAACTGAAGCGTCAATATTTTCAAAATCAACTTCTTGGTATTCATCAACCTGTTGAAAAGGTTCGCCATCCTTTTGTGCAAATGTTGTGCGGAGAGTTGGATGACGATTTACTAACTTCTGAAATGCTTGTTGTAAAGCCGGAATATTTAAATGGGAGCGAATGCGAGCTGTAAAAGCAACATTATAAGCTGCACTTGTGGGTGCAAGCTTATACAAAAACCATAGACCTTGCTGACCATGAGTCAGGGGATATGATTTAGATGTGTGAAAACCTTGGCGCAGCAAATCGATAATTTCTGTTTTATGCTGCTTAATTTGATTTAAAACTGTGGAAGTTAATACTTCTTTGCGACCACGATAACGCAGTTTACTATCTTCAACCCACAATTCTATATTATGTTGCGAGAGTTGTGTGAGAAACTCAACTAAATTCATAATTCTCCTTCCAACCACTCATCATCATTTTCTATTTTTGATTCAGCATTTTGGCTCAATTCATAGACTAAGTTTGCTAAACTTGCAACATTAGTATCTTCCATAAATTTTACTGCTGGAATATCTATTTCCAAGTCTTTTCTAAACTTATTTCTAAGTTTGACGGCAATTAATGAATCAAGCCCCAAATAATTTAAAGACATTTCCACATCCAATTCAGATGTGTCTATCCCAATTACTTTAGATATTTCGTCTTGAATATAAGTTGTAAAAAATGCGATTTTAGACATGCTACTTAAGCAAAATAATGTTCTTATTTGCGTTCTCTTCTCTGCGCCTAGAGCGTGAAAAAATGGATTAATTAGAGTTAAACTATTGCGGAGAATTTACAATAACTAATTTCACATTACCACTGCAATTACCATCCTTATCATCCCAATAACGACATTTAGTAACTATATACATCATCCCAGATTTAATCCGAATATTAGTAAACTCAATCTCACCCCAAAATTTAGAAGACTGCATAGCACGTCGAAAGGAACTTTCAAAATTCACAATATAGACATCCGGTAGCTGTTTATTCCAATAATCTGCCATAGTCCACGACTGAAATGATGCCATCAGTCTTTCTTTTACAGATTTAGCTATGACATAATACATCATTTGGTTGTAGCAAATATTGAACTCTACTGAATTAAAATGACCAGTGTCATCGATATAACATGATTCTAAAATCGAGAATTCACATCGTCCAATTACACGTCCTCCATGCTGAGGATCGCCCTCTTTTGTTATTTCAGCAGATTTAAGATACTGACAATGAGCTTTATAAGGTTTGAGGACTTGTGTTAGTAAGATGTCATCATTATTGAAGTGGATGCTTTGTTGACTTGAGTTTTGAAATTTTAACATGATATTTTATCCTGATTAAATGACTGAATAAGGTAAATTATTTTTTACTACACTGTTACCCTTAATCCCCCGATGTATGGGCTACGGTGTATACACAAGTCGAATTACCCCCCTTAATCCCCCCTTGCAAAGGGGGGAAACAAGAGAATCCAGTTCCCTCCCCTTTGCAAGGGGAGGGTTAGGGTGGGGTAAAAATATTTGATACATCTCAAACATCCTCTTAAACGCAGTGAGAATATTGCTCTATAACTGATAAAAAGGATAGCTATCATGCAAGGTCAATCGAAATGTAATCGCTGGCTCCGAATTTGCAGCATAGTGAGCGCAATGTACTAGAGAGCGATTATCCCAAATCCGCACATCCCCTAATTCAAATTCATGGTGTTCGATTAATGGATATTTAAAACTTTTGTCTAACTGACCGGAATGAGTCAAAAACCTTTGGAGAACATTTATATCTTGCGGTTTTCCCTCTAAATCATCTATGCGATAAGTAAACCCCTCAGTAATGTAGAGGATGGTTTCTCCTGTAACGGGATGAATAAAGGCCGTTGGATGCTTTGCGGGAGGTGTGACTCGTTCAATCTCGTCCAATATTTCCGAAATCGGACGATAAACATCTCCAGGACGAATTTTAAAAAAACGTCTGACACTGTGATAACAACTCGACTGATTGGCGATCGCTTTTAGATCATCTGGTAAACTTTGATATACTTTGGACATATTAATAAAGTAAGTCCCACGCTCCTTACTAGGAAGGATTTGAGGATATACCATTGAAAATGCAAATGGCCTCGGCATAAACGCATAATCAGCGTGCCAAAATTTACCAGTCTTCGGAACTCCCACTTGCTGACCATTCTCAGAAACATTGGAGGAAACAAAAATCTCTTCCCTTTCTGGATGGTGATACATTGGCTGATAGTATTTTTCTACCTCCCCAAGACGATACCCAAAATCGCAATACTCATCAGGTGATAAATCTTGCTCCTTGATTACAACAATTTTGTATTCATATATCAGTTGCTTAAGATCCTCAATATCTCCATCTGAAGCAGTTTTGTAATTAAAGTCATAAACGACGACTCCCATTCGCTGATTGTCTTGATATTGAACTTTCATAGTTTTCTCACTCGCTTCACGGGAAAGTTAATAAATCAAACCGGATTTATATAGTTAACTAATCTTACGTACTGATGGATTCGCCGCCAAACAAAGACTTGTAATTAGCATGATGCTACCCGCAACAGTAAACATAATTGTCAGATTTAAATTAACTAAGAAACCAGCTAAAGCAAAAGAAACAGGAGCAATACCAAAAGCAGAAAACATTCCCAAACTCATAACTCTTCCTAACATTTCAGGTTGAGTTTGTTTCTGAATCCAAGTAATTCCTACCACAGTAAAAATACAACTGCAAAATCCCAGCACTGCAATTGTGATACTAGCTAGTCCTATATTGCCAATAAAGCCAAGTAAAAATAAACCAAAGCCTTGAACACCCGCAATAGTCAGCAGTAAAACTCCGATGTTAGGAAGCTTTTTGACAAATTGAGGTGTGAGTGTCCCAATTAACCCACCACCACCCCAAGCTGATTGCAATATTCCTAAAGCTACTGCACCACCTGGGAAGCGACTATGAGCCAGTGAAGTCATCCCAACTTGTAATGGCCCAATAAATAGAAAATTTAGGATTACCATTACCAGCAAAAAGATTCTCAAAGGCTGATTGTGCCATGCGTAGTAAAATCCCTCACGCATACCAGCAATCAAATTCATAGCTTTTTTAGTTGAAGCAGAATTTTGATTTAATTCCCCATTCAATGCTGTTGCTTTTGCTGTTGTTCCCTTCATCAGCAAAAGCGTGATAGTTGTGATGGCGAAAGTTATCCCATCAATGACAAATGCTACTCCAATACCAGCAGTTGCAATCAACAAACCACCCAAAGCCGGCCCAATTAGCAAAATCAGTTGGGAAGTTCCTTGGCTCAAGGTATTACTTGCTATTAACTGTTCTTTTGATACCAGACTGGGGATAATTGATTTAGATGCAGGTATAAAAAAGCCATCAAATATGCCGAAGCCCGCAGCAAAAAAGTAAATATGCCATAGTTGAGTCATTTTCAACGCAACGATGGTTGCAAATAAAACGACTAGTAACCCACGTAAAACATTGGAAACCAACATCACTAATCGTGGTGAAAAGCGATCGCTCACCACACCACCAAATAGCATCAAAACGGCACGGGGAATCGCTGCACTCATTAACACAGTACCTAACGTGATCCCAGAGTTAGTTAACTGTATTGTTAACCAAGGCAATGCAACGATATAAAATTGATCGCCTAGAAGCGAAACAGTCTCACCAATGTACAGAAGTAAGAAGTTGCGTACAGTTAGCGGTTTCCAAAGTGGAACTTGAGAATTGGTCATTTGTCATTTGTCATTTGTCATTGGTCATTTGTCATTAGGAGAAGAAGACGCACCTGAGAGGGTGTTTGAAAAGTGGTTAGTTGTGATTTTAAGCACTGGTTGATCCCCCCTAGCCCCCCTTGAAAAGGGGGAAAATCCTTAAAGTCCCCCTTTTTAAGGGGGATTTAGGGGGATCGAAAACGTTTTAATACCGACGAGGAGACTTTTCAAACATCCTCTGATGCAGAGAGAGTATGTCCCCCTTGTCCCCATTTTCAATTCACACGACGTTCATAGCCTTGCCAATATTTCTCCCGAATCTTGGCCTTTTGCAATTTACCACTAGGCGTTCTGGGCAAAGATTCAGTAAATTCAACGCTTCTAGGTAATTTAAAATCAGCAATTTTACCCCGAACAAAATTAATAATATCTAATGCGGTTGCTTTCATTCCTATTTTTAAAACCACAACCGCTTTGATTGCTTCTCCAAAATCTTCATCTGGAACACCAATGACTGCTACCTCCCTAATTGCTGGATGTTCGTATAAAATATTTTCAATTTCTGCTGGATAGACATTTTCACCACCATAAAGAATCATGTCTTTAAAGCGATCGCAAATGTAAATATAACCTTCTTCGTCAAAATAACCAGCATCACCAGTATGAATCCAGCCATCTACTAAAGTTTTTGCTGTAGCTTCAGGTAATTTCCAATAACCAATCATATTTGCAGGAGATTTGATGCAAACTTCACCCACTTGAGAGCAAGATAGTTCTTTACCTTCACTGTTGATAATGGCTACCGATACACCAGGAAAGGCTTTACCCGCAGCTTTGAGGATGTTTTTATTTGTAGATGTATGAGCTTGTGCAGGTAAAGATACAGCACAATTGCCAGTTTCCGTCATTCCATATATCTGCACAAAATTACAACCAAATGTAGCGATCGCACTTTTGAGTGATGATTCAGCTATGGGGGAACCGCCATAAATAATGTATTCTAGTGATGAAAAATCTGTTTTTTGGCATAATGGTTCGTTCAAAAGAACTTGAATCATTGCTGGAACCATAAATGTCTTAGTGATGCGGTACTTTTCAATCGCTTCGAGAACCTCAACGCCGATAAAATTTTCTAAGACAATATTTTCTGCTCCGGCTGCTAAACCACGAATCGCCCACCAGAGACTACCGATATGGAATAAAGATAATGTAAGCAAACTTTTGTCAGTTTCGTTCCAATTTATCCAGGTTTCGCCTCGTTGAGCAAATTCTTTAGCGATCGCAAAAAAACTGTAATGTCCTAGTTGGACACCTTTAGGTCGTCCAGTAGTGCCACTAGTATACATTTGTACGGCTACATCATTGGCTGCAACAGCAACATTTGGTGGCTCGTCACTATGTTCCTGTGACCAAATATCGTAACTCAGGCAATTGCCGTCAATTTTTTCTAAGGCAATAATGGTTTTAACACCATCAATCTCATTTCTAATCGATGTTATTAACTGATAAAATTCCGCCCCAACAAAAAGAATTTCAACATTAGCATCCCTGAGAATATAGCTTATTTCAGCAGCAGCTAAACGCCAATTAATCGGTACAAAAACAGCTTTTGTTTTGCAACAAGCAAATAAAATTTCATAACTTTTAAGCGAATCTTTAGCTAAAAATGCAACTCGCACACTTGGTTGAATTCCTTGGGCTAATAGTGAATTTGCGACCTGATTACTTCTTTGATCTAATTGTATATAGGTAAGTGACTTATCCTTGAAGATTAATGCCCTAGCGTCTGGAAGTTGACGTGCTTGCACGCACGGTAAATCTGCCAACGTTGTTATTTCACTGTTATACATCATCGACATTTCTCAGTTTTTTTGCAGTCGTAACAAGCTATATGAATCTATTACTAGCAGCCGTGTAAAGTAAAGATTTTGCTTTTTTTACCTTTCTTTTAATGCATTATTCTATACACTTTTTAAGGCTTTAAAAAGTTTGTATTACCTACTATTATGGTTAAGTTTCATCAATTAATTTGAAATGCCTTGAAATTTTTATTTAAAAAAAATTAAGTACTAGGGCTTAAGCTAATACAGATTTTAGAGTATTGTCAATCTAAAATCTGTTTGTCTTAACGAGTATAAAGCACTACATATCAGCTTTAGCTATTTATTTATTTTTCTTCCAATTAATTAGAGGTTAAAAAATATACTCTCACTAGGTATGAAGTCCAACGCATCTCAAGTATAATAATCCCTTAATAACAAGGGTTTGGGCAGTTCAAAATTTAGGCTATTTTTTCATCAATATCCTTGTCTAGCAAAAGCTTCAGAGATTAGGTGAGTTGTCTATAATCTGTTTTCAAGCTTTGATATGTATAGAAAAACTACAGTATTAAATAATACCATTTTTTATTAGTGTATTTATTGATAATTAATCTTAATATATTTTTATTTTGCTATAGAAGAACTTTGATATTTGACAATAAGTCAAATGAATCTTAAATGCTTGTTGATTAAGAGTTTTGGAAGTATATCGATCAACTGGTTTCGACCATAAGAATAATTAATCAATCAGTAATTTTCAAGCTAGAACGCGATTTAGAAGTTTGACAGTTTGTCATTTGACACATTTACCACAAAGCCAAACAATTTTAGTACATAAACGCTTTAGTCAATTTGCTACTAATAGCTTTATTTTTGTTACCTTTTGTTGACAATTTGAGATTACTTTTTGGTATGAGGATTAAATGAGGAAACTGTATCTACTGGGAAATTTAGGACTAATTATCATACTTACCATATTTATAAATCAACAAGCTTTAGCTGTCACAAAAGAAGATCAAATTCCTCAAATTTCAGATATTAAGCTGACTCACACAAGTGTTAAAGAGTGGCTAGCTCAACAAGAGCAGTCTACTATTCTAGTAACAGGGATAAAGTTGAATCAGACGGCTAGTGGATTAGAAGTGATTTTAGAAACATCTGCATCTGACAAGCTGCAAGCCACAACTAAAATAGAAGGTAATAGCTTTATTGCAAATATTCCCAATGCACAACTGCGTTTCGCAAGTGGGAACACCTTCCGTCAAGAAAAGCCAGTTGCGGGAATTACGGAAGTATTGGCGGCAAACCAGGATGCAAATAGTATCCAAATTACTATAGTGGGGACAATACAAGCTCCAAAAGTCGAACTATTTGACAGCGATGAAGGTTTAGTCTTAGGGGTGACACCAACAACACCTGAAACTCAACCATCAGCCGATAGCCAAAAACCTAATGAACCAGATATTGAACTAGTCGTTACCGCCCAAAAACGACCGGAAAATGCACAGAATGTACCCATTAGTGTTACGGTAATCCCTCGTCAAGAAATAGAAGATGCTCAAATTGGTTCTTTAATTGATATTGCCAATCAAACGCCCAACTTTAACTTTCTTCCCACATCTTCCGGCGGTACAGAGTTTAGTAATTACAGTTTGCGGGGTTTGAACAATCAAAATTTCCTTACCGCTCAGGATAGCGTAGCCTTTTATATCGATGATATTCCCATTGACTATAACGGCTTTCTAGACTTGGCTTTACTCGATCTAGAACAAATAGAAGTGCTAAGAGGCCCTCAAAGTACGCTATACGGGCGAAATAGTTCTGGTGGGGTCGTCAATATCATTTCTAGACAAGCAACGCCAGAACCAGAAACACGAATTAGTGCAAGTTACGGTAGATACAACAGCCGCGAATTCCAATTCTCTCTCAACGATGCTTTGGTTGACGATAAACTATCACTGAGAATTGCGGGAGCTTACCGAGGACAGGATGGATTTATTAACAACCTCGCCACAGGTAATGAAATAGGCGAGCGCTCGCGCCTAGCTGCACGAGCGCAACTTTTGTGGACACCTACACCCGACTGGACAGTAGCTTTTAATAGCTATAACAGCTTTACAGATGACGGTAATCCAACCTACAACAAGTTAAATCCTGCTGACCCATTCGAGGTTAATTTACAAACTGAAGGATACAGTAAGCTCAGTACAAATACTCAAGCTCTCAAAGTTGGTTATAACAGCGAGGGTTTTCGAGCCACATCCATCACCGCACGTCGTTTTACCCGTCAAGAAAACGTTGTTCCAGGAAGCACAGGAGCAATACAAATTATTGATGGTATTGACTCTACTTTATTGACGCAAGAATTACGTTTCCAATCTCCAGAAACGGCGGAGCGTTTTCAATGGTTGTTAGGTGGTTACTACGAATCTCGTGACTTTAACGTTGATGATTCTCAAATCGACTTTCCTGGATTTGGAAGATTTCGACGTACTGGAGACGATAATCGGCAAACCTACGCGGTATTTGGACAAGTAGATTATCAGCTTATAGAACCATTAACTGTATTTGCTGGTTTGCGTTACGAATCTAGTGATGCCTCTTCAGATAGTACTTATGAATCAGTAAACTCTGACGGAACTCTCACCCCACAGCGTCCGGCATTTAACAATGAAAAAGTCAGCAACAGTGAATTGATTCCCCGCTTCGGTTTGAAATATCAATTCAATCCTAGTTTAATGGGATACGCGACTATTGCCAAAGGTTACAGACCGGGTGGATTGAATTACCGCGCCAATAGCGAAGCAGAACTGAGATTTGGAGAAGAAAAAACCTGGAGTTATGAAGTCGGTTTGAAATCTTCTTGGCTGGATAATCGTTTAATTGCTAACCTATCAATCTTTCACAACGATGTAAATGACTATCAAGTTTTGCAATATGATGAGAGTGGGTTTTTTGGCAGAGTGAACAACGTTGACCTCAAAGCCACTGGAGTAGAATTTGAACTGAAAGCAAAACCAGCTAAAGGATTCGATTTAACTGCATCAGTTGGTTATGTAGATAGTATATACAAAAACTACCTAAATTCCGATACAGGTGTAGACCTAAGCAATAATCAAGTTCCCCTAGCACCACAATTTACCTACAATTTAGCTGCTCAATATCGCAGTCAGTCCGGCTTATTTGCTCGTGCAGAATTGCGTGGTTATGGTATTACTTATTTTGATGATGAGAACCAAATCAAGCAAGAACCGTATGCTTTAGTAAATGCCCGCATTGGTTACGAAGCTGAGAAATATGGCATTTACCTCTATGCAAATAACTTGTTTGATACTCGCTACATCACCTCTGGATACTTATTCCCAGTACCAGATGGAACAGCAGGATTTGGCGATCCCGTAACCTATGGCGTGCAAATTAAAGCTAATTTCTAATTTAATGGTTGTAGCGATGTTAAATATAGCGGTTCTCGCGTGGATGCAATACACTCTGACCTCTCTCCAAACCTCTCTCCTAAAAGGAGAGAGGCTTTGAATCTTGCTCCCCTTCCCTTGTAGGGAAGGGGCTGGGGGTTAGGTCTGTATTGGACTCAACCGAGAAGCGCTATAATTCGTAATTCGTAATTCGTAATTAAGTTTTTTAATGGGGATTTAACCCCAACACAAAACTTACTGGTTATAAAACTAGGGGACTTAAACCCACGGAACTTGGTAAAAATTATCTTTACTGTCACTATTTTTGATTTGTTATCCTCCGCATATTGTTATCCTCCGCACATCGCCATGCTTGCTAAATTAATCCTGCTTGCTGCACTTTATACTACTCAATTCATTCCTACAACCTTTTTTATCCAAACCGTACCTGTTTTTATGCGACAACAAAATATGTCGCTGGATGCTATCGGGTTGTTAAGTTTTCTCATTCTTCCTTCAGCATTAAAATTTCTGTGGTCGCCTTTTATTGACCGCTACAGTTTGCCAAAGTTAGGACATTATCGCGGTTGGATTATTTGTTTTCAACTTTTGTTAGCACTTGTAACATTTGGATGTGGATTTATTGATATTCAAGAGAATTTCAATATCTTAGTTTTTTGTATGTTTCTCGCTTTTTTATTCTCCGCCAGCCAGGACATTGCCACTGATGCGTTAGCAGTAAATTTACTCGAACCGCGAGAAAGAGGATTAGGAAACGCTATTCAAGCTGGGGGAAATGTTTTTGGCGCTATTATTGGTGGGGGCGGAGTGCTGATTCTACTAGATAAAATCGGCTGGCGGTATAGCTTGATAATTATGTCAGTTGTAATTTTACTGACTTTAATTCCAGTAATATTGTATAAAGAACAAGTTAGTAATAAATCTCAGAAATCAAACTTTTTTAAATCTTATTTTCAACCTTTTATCAACTTTCTCTCGCGTCCCAAAGCATTACCGTGGCTTTTGGTAGTATTACTATATATGGGATGTGAAATGATGTCAGCTACAATGCTCCGTCCACTTTTTGTTGATAGAGGTTTGTCGCTCTCAGATATTGGCTTAATGTTGGGTATTGTCAGTTACAGTGTTCGTATTGTTAGTGCTTTGATTGCAGGAGTTTTGATTACCCACTTGGGAAGATTACGTTCTCTAACTCTATTTGGTTTTACTGCCAGTATGATGACGCTTTTATATATCATACCTGCAATTGGTATCAGTAGTTTACCTGTGCTGTATGCTGTTAGTATCACAGTCAATGCAGCCCAAAGTATGGCATATACTGCATTGCTAAGTTCCATGATGGATAAATGCGAACCAGCAACAGCCGCTACTGATTATACACTTCAAGTATCAGTAGTATACCTTGGCGGAATTGCTGCTTCAGTTCTGAGTGGTGCGATCGCCAGTGCTACGGGATATACGTTTATGTTTATCATTAGTGCAGCCTTGAGTTTATTGAGCGTATTACTAATAACCAACTTGCGGGCATAGAAGCAACACATTCACAAGGTATACACCCCTCTCGCTACATGGAATTGATACCCCCAACAACCGTAAAGCAATGGGTGCAGAAAATTCCGACAAATGGGTTAAACCTGAATCTTTGGCGCAAATAATTTGCTTTTTAGGTTCAGAAGCTGCTAAAGATATTCGAGGTGCGGCAATTCCTGTCTACGGCAATATTTAGTTGATTCCAATAGTCTTCGTTGAAGATGTTACCGACAGGCTTGTTTTAAAGCAAAAGTTAGCAAGGCAAAGGGAAGATGACAACTTATTTGTTGATTGGAAAAAAGGGATGAAAGGGGAGTGGGAAGTGGTGCATATTAAAATTCCCTACTCCCTACTCCCTACTCCCTACTCCCTACTCCCCTAATGAGAATTCGGAATCAGTCGGCCACAGGGATAAGTCGCTGTTTGCTGTGAAGCACTTTCAGCAACTGCTGCTGGAACTTGATCCGATGGTTGGGTTTTGGCTGCTAGATAGTCTTTTTGCAGTTTCGCTAAAATGGCTTCTCGCCTGTCGTACAGACGCTTCAGTGGACGAGGCTGGCATTTATTTAACACATACGCTGTCACCAGTGGTAGAGCGATCGTACTATCGGTATAACAAACGATTGTGTTAGGTAACTCTTCTGGGTCAATCTTACCCCAACTAACGGCTTCCGATGGGGTTGCTCCAGATAAACCGCCTGTATCTGGACGCGCATCGGTAAATTGCACAAAGTAATCGTGTCCTCGTTCTTCTAATCCCAAGACCTCGTGAAGTTGCGGTTGAGTTTGTAGCAAAAAGTTCTTAGGACTACCGCCACCGAGAATTACAGCCGCACTTTTACCTCCTGATTCACGGGCATTATATGCGATCGCTGCTGTCTCATTCACGTCAATTGATGGATCGATCACCAACTGCGAACCTTCTAATGCTAAAGCTGCCACGTTCATCCCAATTGAGCTATCTCCTGGAGAAGACGTATATATAGGTACGCCATACTCATAAGCTGTAGCTAACAAGCAAGAATGTTGCACACCCAATTGCTTTTCTACTTCTCGGACATATTTACCTAGCAAATGGTGAAACTCAGCCGTTCCCATCCGCTTTTGAAAGGCTTCTCCTTGGAGAATTTTGCGGATGAACGCATCAGTTTCTAGCAACACATCGTAACCAAAGATAATGTCATAAATGCGGATCGTGCCTTCTTGGCGAAGTTTCACATCATCCAAAAACGGATTACCAGCAAAGAGTTCAAAACCCAATCCGTAATGCATATCGTGATAAAGATTTGCACCAGTGCTAATCATCCAATCAATAAAGCCGTTGCGAATTAAGGGCGCAAGCGCTGAAACCCCGAATCCTGCTGGCGTCATCGCACCGGAAAGGCTAACTCCCACCGTGACGCCTTCCGTTAGCACATCGCGACTCAGTAGCTGGCAGATTTCCCGCAACCGCGCTGAGTTGTAAGCGGTGAAGTATTGATCAATCAAATCCACCACATTGATATCATTTGATATAGGTGTAGGTGCGATTTTTTGACCCAGCTGTTTAGACATTTTGGCACTCCCGAACAGTAAACACGCCCGAATCTAATGTTATCTAGCTTTCAACCAAAGTGACAGCAATACTTTTTGATCACTACCTTAAAAAAGGAAGTGGGGAGTATGAGAATAAACCTTTTTCAGCCCTTTTGGGATTTTTCTATAACTAGCTATCTTGAAATCTTATCAGCATTTCACAGGCACATTAGTCACATTGCTGCGAAATTGCACCATAGCCTCACTAGCACCAAAATGTCCTGCAATTTGAGGTAACAGCATCTTGCGTTGTGTCGCCCACAGTAGACCACGTTTAGGAATTTGAAGGCATCCCCCTAGATAAGTTGCTTCATCTTCGTTGTTTTGTTTACGTTTTGGTAGTCCAGTGACAGGATCAAAGCCTACAGGCTTATGATTCAGCAATACATGAGCTATTTCATGCATCAAATTTGATTCACGCCGTGTAAGTGCATGACGTGGGTTGTATACAATCCATAGTGGGTTATAGCGTATAATCCCTGCTGACCACTCATCGCTAGCAAGTAATACTGCTACTTGCTCTGGCTCCAAATTTGGAACCCGATCTGGTGTAAAAAGTCTTGCTCCTAACTTGGTTGCTAGAATATCTGCGGATAACGGTTCAAACGATCGCACTCGAAGTAAGCTTCGTTGTTCAGTTGCGATCGCTTCACAGCGTTGTCTAAATTCCGGCGATAGACTTTGAATTAATGACATATCTTTAGGGATCTTGCTTTAATTCGCCATCATTTTGAGAGAGATCACGATACGCTGCTTTAACTAAAGATGCTAAAGCATTCGCGATCGCTGGATCAAGATTTTTGTCAGCGCGTAGTTGAATAGCGATCGCTTCTGGCGTATCCAGTTGATCATCCTCTGAGGTTCTAAACAACTCCGCAGGTGGTACTTCTAGCCAGTTACAAAGTGCCAGAAAAGTTTCCATATCCGGCATTTTGCCACTCTCCACTCTTGAAAGAGTTGATGGACTGACATTACCAATCTCCGCCGATGTTTCCCGTAGTCCTCTGCTACCGCGTTTTTTGCGGACTAGGCTTGCTAACCGTTCTATATCTAGATAACTTCCCATTCCTTTGCTCCTGTATCACAAAAGAATAAATCGTTTCTTAGTTGACACAAAATAAATAATGCTGTAAATTGTATGAAACAAATGTATCACGAATGAGAAAGTTCGTGCTGTTAAAAAATCCTCTAAATGAAGGATTACCTTCAATGAGAAGTAATGAATTTGATAATCTCATCCTTGGTTTAGCAGAGTTTGTCCGTCGAGATGGCAGGTATCCATATCCTGAACTGCTCCGTCATGCTCTTAATAAACTAGCTTTAGAGTTAACTGCTGTCACATACCCGCGGACTCTAACTGGTCTTTTAGCATTACTCGAAAAACCTGTAAAAACTTGGTATCCAGGCCGCTTAGTGCCAAAAGAGTTTGACTCTGATTTTGGTCTGCTCTATGAAGGGGTGTTAAGTGAAGAAGCAAGTCGATACTTATATGAGGAACTGCTTGAAAAAACCAAGTTGTCAGAGTTTGCCACCACTTTAACCAAGCAAATTGCCATAGAGAATTTCCAGTTTCAGAGAATTTTGGAACGGTTACAAGAACTTTACAACAACGATAGCGAGCCTGAGCGCGTTCAGCAGGAGTATGTTTTGCTGCGTCTATTTTTGATTGAGAATCCATACACAACTCCGGCACAGCTTCGTAAAGCCTTTTCTACGACACGACATATTTCTATTCAAGAAGTTGGCGAACTCTACGATGAGTGTGAAGAAAATGAGCCTTGTTGGAATTGCGATCGCTGCGGCCCTTTGTTTAAAAAGTATGGAAAGTTACGTGGTATTAAACCCAGTGCTTGCAACGCTCATCGCCAAAATTTGCCGTTTATTCGACAAATCACCTGGAAACAAGGGCTGCGTCGTCTGAAGTTTGGTATCCATTTGCGTATTTGTTTACCGGGTATACCTGAGATGCGCTTATTTAAAGCGTTGGAAGAATTTCAAAGCAAATACTCAGATGAGCTTTGTGCCATCAATCTTTATCCTGGTATTGATCGCTATGACTTACAACTACGCTTCTGTGACCAATCAACCTGGGCTGTGGATATTAAAGATTACCGAAGCCCCTACAATTTAGCACCAAAGCTTACACCTCTATTCGGTGAGGGTGATCTGCGTTATGACGAGAGCTTTTATGTCATTCCTATCCAACGCCTACAACAAAGAGAGGACTACATCGAAATTCTTCGTGAACAGGCGACAAAGCTACCTAGCAGTACCCATCTTCTGAGTGATGCTGTATTTGAGGAAAGAGTTATCCATAAAATTGAGCAGTTGCGGGAAGAAAAATAGTCCATGAGCCAGATGAACTTATTTGAAGTACCGACCGAGTTTAAAGACCGCCTCGAACAGTTGAAGGAAGCAGGTTTGGATCGTACTCAAGCTGAATTGTTGCTTCAAGTAGAGCTTGGCTTTGCTCTCATGGAGTATTTGGAACTTGATGATGAGCCAGTCACCGCACCTTGGGCAATCTTGAGTGGAATGCCTTTGAGACATCCACGTTTACAGAGTTTGACTGAGATGGAACGTCGAGCGATCGCCAATACTCGCCAAATAGTTCCCTTTTCTGCCCGTTTCGCTTGGTTAGGTGCATTGCGTTCTTATCTAAGGATTCCTTTAGATTGGCGTAACTATCACGAATTCACTCCGCAAAACTGGGATAGCTATATTATTAATGCTGCCAAAAATCTCCGGCATCAAGTTCATCAAGATTTGTACGAACGTTGTTTAAATAGCAATTTAGATTTCCGGCTTCGCAAAGTTAAACGAGTAGAAGCCAAAACTACTTATCAATTTGAGGCAAAGAAAGGAGAAGAGACGGTTATAGTACCAGTCAGATTTACACAGCAGCAGGTACGAAATGCACAAATACAGCCGTTACCTTGGTTTGCTACAACTCGTTCTCGTACTGCGTTTTCGCTTCGTATTTCAGATTTAGAGCTAGATGCAGCATGGATTGATGAGCGAGAAGAAACCTTAGCGCGTCAATATGGCTGGGATCAAACTGCTAGAGGACACTGGGTTGATCGCTTTCGCAAAATCAACTTCCACAAAGTTCAGGAAAACGGAACACTGTTTCCGCAAGAGGAGCAAATTCTTGAGTTAGATGGCTTCACCAACATTGCAGGTATGGTTGCTTCTGGAAAAACTACGGTTTCGCAGTTGTTCAGTGTTAATGTTCTGCGGCATCATTGCGATCGCCGCATAACTTTAGTCGTTAGTGATGTGCAATCAGCGATTAAACTAGCAAACCAAATTAACTGGTGGTTTTGTAACGATCCAGAGAATGATGATCCAGTAGCAGTGCCAATCTTGGGGCGCAGTAAACGCGATGCACACCTTCAGAGTTTCTCTGCTTCAAAAGATTATCAAGAACATCGACAACGCGGACAGCCGCACTGGGGTGAGCGTTGGCTAGGCACTGCTTGTCCTCTCCAAGGTCAGCTAAAAGAGCGTGATTTTATTCAACTTCTAGACGGCAAAGCTCTTAAACCGGGAATTGAACCCTGTCATACTCTCAAAGAAATGCCTAAAAGCGATCGCAGCAAGCGAGGTAAAAATCTCGGTTCATCCTATTTGTGTCCATTCTTTGATAAATGCCCATCCCAACAGGTTTATCGTGATATGCCAAATGCTCGTGTTTGGATTACAACTCCTGGCGCGATGGCAATGGCAGGATTACCACGTCATTTAGACTTGCGCCCGATCAAAATCGGTGAACTCGTTAATGAACAATCAGATTTTGTGGTCTTTGATGAGGTCGAGACAGTCATCAAGTGGTTTGATGATACTTATGCTGAGGAAGTTGTTTTGACTGACGGTGGTAATAACGGCGTTTTTGATGATATCGGTGTGAAAACAGAACAATTCTCAAAAACTAACCGTGTTATGACTCCATCAACACAACGATGGACTGGCGCAGAACGTGATGCACAAAAAGCTATTACAGCAACATTGACTCTACTCGATAAACAGGTTGGACATCAAGTTCTCCGAAATTGGATCAAGCGAGGTTACTTTACACCTAACTCTCTTCTGTTCAAATTTGCGCGTCGTCTTGCTGGATTTAGAAGAATTTGAACCTTCTGATACATCTGAGGCAGTTTCAAGAGCAAATACTCGACTTGTTCAGCCAATTGTGCGTTATTTTGATGCACTGCTTAACGAGAACGATCCCTTGCGGATGCAGCCTTCATCTAACCCAAACCGAGATCCAGTCTTTCGCCTTGCGCGTCTTATGCAAGAAATCAATAGTACTGGAGAAAGTGCTTCAGATGAGCATATCTACAGGGCTTGCAGAGCTTGGATTATCGAATTTTTCCGAAATACAGAACGGCGTTTAGCGCAACTGCGAACAGAATTGGAGAATCGTAATCAAAGTTCTCAACAACAGCGACGTTCACCGAACGGCGATGAGCCAGATGTAGATACTGTTGAAACATTGGCTTATCGCCTCCAATTTGCGCTGACGATCGCTCTTTTAGATCGGCACACTCGAATTGTCTTTTATGAATGGCACAATCGACCGACATCAATCAACGACGAATCACCACATGGTCGAATGCCTGCTGCAATGTTGAATATTTTGCCATTGCCTCCCACAGGACGACAGTTTGGCACTTATTATTCCAGAGGAAATGACGACAATAAAAGCTCCAGAAATGGCAGCAATAATAATGCACTGACGTTGTTTGCCTACACCAATATTGGACGCTGCTACATTTTAAACTTTCATCGTTTATTTACAGATTTTAACGGTCAACGTGGCCCCAATGTGCTAGCACTTTCTGGAACATCCTACTTACCAGATTCTACCAGCTTTCACGTTGGTAATCCCCAAGGTGTTTTAATGCCAGAACAGGGGGCGAGAGATGCGATCGCTCAAAGTCATTTCAAATTTCTTCCCCAATTCAACCAAAAGAAAAAACCCCTCCGCATTTCTGGTAGCCCGGAACGGCAGAAAATGGGCTTGTTTCAAGAAATAGCGCGATCGCTTGTTGGTAGTAACGGTACAGGACATTTAGGGCAAGAACTTAGGGAATTAAAACATCTTGGCGAAAATGATTTAAGTACCCATTGGAAGGATCGCGATCGCCTTCTTCTACTCGTCAACTCCTACGATCAAGCTCATTGGGCAGCAAACGAAATTCGTAATTGCTGGTCAAGTATGCAGGACTTTGTTTATCACCTAGTTCCTGACAATATAGACACTTACACAGAAGGGAACTTTGATGAGCTAGCGAAATTTGTCAAACCACCTGATAAGGGTGCGCTCAATCGTGCAGATATTGAAACTTTTGGGCAAACTAAGGGAAAGATTCTTGTTGCTCCTATGAATGCGATCGGGCGTGGTTTCAATATTTTGAATGCCAACGGTAAAGCCGCATTTGGTACTATTTACTTTCTGACTCGTCCATATCCACATCCACATGATACACAAGCGATCGCCCAAGAAATGAACCGTCGCGCTTTAGAGTGGGCAGATAGAGCAGACTTTCTTGCATGGCAACAAGGAGACGGAATTGTACAACGTGCTGAAAAGGTGCGCCAACTAGCGGCGCGTTATTGGCGATCGGTTGAGCAACGTTCTTACTATAAAACCCTGCGCGATAATCAAGAATTACTTGCTTTTCCCCGATTTGACCTTGCTGCAACTACTGCTGGCTTAGTTATTCAAGCCGTTGGTCGTCTTTTGCGTGGAGGTGTCCCATTTCGTGGTTATTTTGTCGATGCGGCTTGGGCACCCAAGAGTGCTGCAAGGAAAGCCAATCCAGAATTATCTGAACTAGATACAGAAGAGACAAGTCTTCTGGTTGCGATGCTTCTACGAATCTGCGATTACGCCAGCGAGGAAAATACAGTAGGAAATGCGCTTTACAAGCCTCTAGCCGATGCACTGGAAGGAATCGAAGACCTGCATTGGTAAATTATTTTGTATAAAGGAATTCATAATTCCTAAAAAAGACGTGCAATCTCCTATTCTCTTACCTGCCAGAATGAATCTTGTAGAAGATGCTCTTACAGATTTAGAAATTGCGGTACTTGAGTTTCCATTTGCAGAAATTGTTGCGGACTTTCGTAACAGTATGGAAGAAGTTCTCTCATCTAATCGTAAGAAAAAGGTCTGGATACCATATCGACAGTTAAACAATGGATTGCTTGCCTGTGCATCAACATTGACACATGGTTTTGAATACCTTGATACAGGCGATTATCGAGCATTAGCTGTGGGAACGGTTGAAAATCCGTTGCGAGTTCCAACACCTGAGCAAATACATGAGTTAGTGATGATTTGGGCGCAGGAGTGGGCAAAGCAATTTGATGGTAAGGGTAAAACGGATCAGGTGAATAGTGTTTGCGATCGCTTTCTTGAAAACATCGCCATAATTCCTACTAATTGGAATTGGCAACCTATTACTCCAAAAACGCTCATTCAAAACATCAATGCTGAAAAAGGACTGGGATACCAAGCTAAGCTGTTACGCAGCTAAATTTAATAAACAGCATTACCTTTATTTTTAATTTTGCGTTCCCATTTAATAATAAGACCTCCTTCATTTAACAATTTATTTAACAACTCTTCTAGCTGTGATACTGACTCGAACAATCTATGAGCTATATATTCTTTTGCTGAATGCCAAACCAATTCAATCAAATTATAATCTGGACTATAAGGTGGTAGAAATTCCAGGATAATATTTGGCATTTCTGCCTTGATACGAACTAAAATATCTTTTCTTTTATGGAAGCTGGCATTATCTAAGATAATCACTATTTTCGCAGAACATTTATTGAAAGTCTCAATTCTATTTCCTTGCTCTATCCATTCTTGCAATAGAAAATTATTCAAAGATTGAAGCTGCTCATAAAATACATCGGCATTTCCTTTTTTAATCACAAAATTCATTCTCTTCTTGTCGTGATAACGTAACCCTCCCATAATATTTACTCTTCCTCTTCTTCTTTGACCTGTGATTTGTTTCCTTGTACCTTTCTTACCCCAGTTTTTTTCTTCTTATCACTCTTAAACTAAATCCACTCTCATCCCAAAACCATACCTGTAAACGCTCTGGGGGCTTCCTTTGTTATTCTTAAGTATTCTGACAATTTTTTCTTTAAATGCCTTACGCATTTCAGGATTCTGTTTGTCCTCTAGGCTGTATTTTGCCCAAAGGTAAACGTACTTTTTTTCGCTCTAATATTCTCCCAACTTGTGAACCACTTAACTTAATTCCTGTTATCTTTTCGAGGTATGTAGCTAGTCTTGCTGCTGTCCAACGACCAAATTCATACCCATACTCTAGTGGCTCTTTTTCAATTATTTCTAATAATAAATCCTCATATTCTTTGGTAACTTTGCGGAAGTTCCCTTCTCTTCTTCCATCTAAAAAACTTTCTAGGTTATCTGGATCGCCGTGAACTGCCCAATATGCTACTGTTGGATATGCAATATCTAAAAACTTACTAATCTCTTGATAAGTTTTTCCATCATTCATTAATAATAAAATCAGAATCTTTTCTCTTACGTAGGGATTTTAATGCTCTTTTAGCGTTTTTAGTAGCCTTTCCTTCTGCTCTTGGGAAAGATGATTTTTTGCTGGCATAGATGGCTGATACTAAATTAATTACTTAATCTAATATTATACAATCTAGCTGCGTAACAGCTTATTCCTAGTTTCTTAGCAACATTGCTGCATGAAAAAAAATGTATTATTCGCTCCGGGCAAAGAGAGCAAGAAATCCAGTGGCGCAAGGTACAAGGCGATGGCTCAGGTCG
Organism: Nostoc edaphicum CCNP1411; assembly: GCF_014023275.1. NCBI lineage: Bacteria > Bacillati > Cyanobacteriota > Cyanophyceae > Nostocales > Nostocaceae > Nostoc > Nostoc edaphicum. The sequence continues at coordinate 241,784 of NZ_CP054698.1, read as the reverse complement.
TACTGGACTATTCTTAGTCAGTCAAGCGTTTCCGGCACTGTACACAGATGACTATGGCAACGAAAGGGAAGGTTATTTTGTTTATCGCTTGGATTTTCACGTTCAGACTCAAGCAGGGCGATTTAACCAAAATGGCAAGCTTAAACCGTGGATTTTTTTGCATTTAAGTTGTCAACGATATGCTCATGAGCCATTAATTGAAAATAATTATGGTCGTGATATCTCTGTGCTGATGGGGATGAATAAGGAACGTTTATCTGGTTACGAAGTAGATTCAACTTTGATACGTCTTACCATTGAGAACAATGGAAGAGAAGATAGTAATCTGTGGAAATTTCAATTACCAAATCTGTTAGCTGCATTCAAAGCGCGTCCCCTTGAAACAACCGATAGTATTCGTTGCAATCCTTTTATATACGGCAATTTAGATAATCATTCTAACTGGAATAGAGATGAATATTATTTAGTTCATACTGAAGGATATAAGTATGAACATGAAAATCATAAAAGAGGACGAGGACATAGTATTAAGCCAGGATTTAGTTTACAGGAACGTGGTGATATCGTTGCTCAAGTGTTAGAGCTTCTAGACGGTGTTTTAATATCAGATAATCCAATGCAATCTGATATTCCTGCTCCATCTGGTCAAAAAACACCCTTGGCGATGCGTGATTACGAACATATTTCTCAACTTCCAAGTTTTACAAAACAACAAAAAGAAAAGCTGACTGAAAAAGAAATTAAGCAACGTGTTGATAACCGTCGTCAAGAAAGACAAACGATCATTGCTGACGCTATTGAGCGGGCATTGCAAGGAAAACCCATACATCTTTTTATTCTGTGGCGCGAACGAGATACCTATGATGTAACTTGCCAGACATTGCGTGATGCTTTCCTGCTCAATGAAGGAGAAAATTTTCCAGAGCATGTCAAAGTATCATCTGTGTGGATTAATGATCCAAATCTTTTGAAACCACTCGATACAGCCGGACTTGCACCTAAAGATGGTCAAGAGTTTGATAAACAAATACGCAAGCAGCATCAAATGAAACTTGATGCATGGCGCGACTTTTTGAAGCATGAGGTTATTGCTTCAATTGACTCAACTACTAAGCCATACTGTTTTGCGATCGTTGAAATTGGACAAACAAAAAAGAAAGGAGTTCATCCTAAACAAAGCATCTATAGAGTAGTTCGTGAAGCTTGTGTGTTAGAAAAAATCGGTTCCCAAATGGTGCAAACAGTTAAACCAAAATCATCTGACAAAGAAGATGAAAGCACAGACACATCGCCATCTTATAGCAAGAAGACGGAAGGACGTATTCTAAATGCTGTACTGGATGTAACGCTACGCCAGGTTGGGGCACTCTATGGACTACCCTCAGAAGTCTACGAACGGGCAGGGATACCAAAGGAAATCGCCCAAAACCTCGATGTAATTGCCCTTTGTCGCCGAAAAGCTACTCAAGGACAAGATAATATTCACTATGCCTTGGCTGTTCGTCTGCGGGCAACCGGTTCAGTTGATGTGTTATTTGCCGATCGCAACAATTGGATTCCTTATGCACACGCGGGGATTGAACTGGGACAAATTTTCTCACGGGCGCGGTGCGATCGCAATTACAAAACAGTTCAGTTAAAGGGAATAGAACTTGCAAAATTTGCGGCGGATGTACTAACACAAGTAGGCGATTGTCCTACTATTGCCTTAATCGAAGCAGATGTATGGCGTAACGAGCGTGGTGAAGAAAATGGAGGTCAAGCTTGGTTCCAACTAAAAAATGAATATCTCTTTGCAAACCGGAATATCTTAGACTTCCAACACGTTCCAGGTCATGCTTGTGTATATCCTCGTGACCATAACCAACTTAGGAACCTGCTGGGAATAATTCGTTTTCGCGCTGGCGACGAGACAACTCAATACATCACCAATCGACAAACTTGGAATGAGAATTCTCCAGCACGAGATTTAATTCACTTAAGTGGTTTTTATGATACATCGATACCTGAGTTGCTCCACTACTTCTCTATTGGAAGATTACCGAAAACACAGAAAGCTCAAGATACCGCAACAACACGCGAACTCTATATGCTCGACTCGCAAAATGACGAATATGGTGTAAATATTGCATTCAAGCACCAGCAGATGCTAGAAATATTACCCTTTTTCGTTCATCCAGATTTCCAAAAAACAGAAAAAAACCTAAAATCACTTTGCCGAGTGCCACACTACTTACGAATCTCACCAGCGTGGTCTATGGGTAATATTCATTCACCATATCCAATGCATTTAGGCAAACAACTAATCAAGGATCACTTATGCATTCTTGGTGTAGAAGTTTGATTCAATAAGTAGTATTCTGCTTTTATTGACAAACTTGAGGAATAACTACATTTTTGACTAATTGGCTTGAGGCGAGACAAAAATAAATAGTTAGTGGAATTAACTAAATAACCAGAAGTGTTGAACGGTAAGAAAAATCCGATAAAAATAGCCCAAAATATGGTATTTTTGGGCGAAGGCTTAAACTATATTAGTTTGATTGTGATTATAAATTCATTTCCCAAAATTGTCAAAGATATCTTGAAAAGCCTGCCAAAAAATGATTATCCAGTATTGAATAGTCGTCTATTCTTTGAGTGCTGGCTATCCTATGCTCTGGATAATAGCTTAACAAGTATGCGAGATTTATTTAAGAGATTAAACAATACAGGATTTGAGTATCGGCTCAATAAGTCGGGGTAGCGAATAAAAGTAAAAAGACTTGCTAACATCCAATTTATTGAGAGTTAACTAGATTGTTCTAACGCAGGGATTCTATTTGAATGCAAACGCTTGACTATAAAGGTTGAGGATTAATAGAAAATTTTGAGCGAATAATAGTGTCCAATTCGGGGATTTTATCAGAGAGAGAAATCCGGTCATGTATATATTCAAAGAAGCTGATTCCCAATTTACGAGTAGTGGCAACAAGAGACATAAAAATGTCCCATGCCTTAGTACCCTCACTCGTTTGAGTGGCGTAACTAATTTTTCGTCGCTGCACCATAGTCCTAGCAGCTAATTCCGCCGGATTATTATGTAAAGGTAAGTTTGGATACTCTAAGACCAGCAGTAGTTCAGACTCTTTAGCTGCCGTTAATTTTTTTCGCTCATCTAATTGTTTATATCCAGTTTCAGTACCGAATAGCTGACAGAATTTAGTCTTTAATTCCTGTTTGGTTTTTGGGGAAGGGGAATTTCTGTAAGCGACTAATTCTCGGTAGTAATCCCAAAATTCCCCTAAAAATTTGTCTAATGTTTGTTGACAAAAACCAACAAATGGACTTAATTATTTATAATGTCTGGCTTCATGTACCCAACATAAAGCCAAATTATCTGTAATTAATTTGAATTGGGGTGCATCATCGCAGACCAGAAATTCTACCACTGGTATTTGAGATTGCTGATGATAGAACGAAATTGCAGCAGCTTCCAAAACACGAGTCCGGTATTGAGAACCTAGCTTGCTTAAATACGTATCCAGCAATGAATTAAACTCTAATTCAGTCAAAACTGTTTCTTGCGGCAACAATTTCATTTGATTGTGCCATTTAGTTGGGACATTAAAACTTGTAAGCAACTCGTAAGTCAGCCCATTTAGAACATATTCAAGCTCTTGTCTATTTTGCAAGACCCCAATTACGCTTAGTCGGTCTTTCTTAGCTGTAGTTGAGTAGACTGTGTACCAGGGGTTACAAATTACATTCGTGGTCTGATTTACTCCTTTAACACGGGCACTTGTTTGGTCTATATGCTGCCACGAGCTACTTTCTAACCCAGATGTATAAACTTGATTATATTCAGCTTCAAAATCGCCTAAGTTTTTGATGAGTAGATTTGATAAATAGCCAGCCGACATTGAGATCCCAATATTCTCTAAAAACTCTAGCAACTTACCTTGGGTCATATTACCGCCGTAATATAAGCTAATTACTAGAGCTTTTATTCCCGGACCAAATTCTCCATCGTAACCAGGTGGCAAAGATGCTAAATACGTTTTTCCAACACTAGGCGAGTAATATTTTTCTTTCCGGAATAATACGTTATCAGTTAACAGTGAAATATCTTGAATGATTACCTCTTCATAGCCTTTGAACTGTGCATCAGGCGGTAGCTCACTCGCCGGATAATCCAGAATGCATGTCCTGTCTACTTTTATGCTCTGATTTTTGCTACTTTTCGTATGTTTTTTTTGGGAGTGTGTCGTTCTTTTTCGGATGAATGATTGCTCTTGAACCCTTTCGACTGATTGCTCTTGATTTCTGGTTTCCCCTGTTCGCCTTTCAGACGATTGTTTTCGTCCCGTAGTTTTTGGTTTTCTTCACGTAATTCTTTTATCTCTGATTGTTGCTGCTCTATGACGTTTAGCAGAACAGTTAATGTCTGGCGCAAGGATTCGTCTGCAAACTTTGAGGGGTCGATGGTTTGCAACAATGCCTCTACTTGTTTTTCTGGAGATTGCTTTTGCGCCATGTCATATATTCTACGACCCTATGTGCATCTCTCTACTTTGTTATTTTTTCTACTACCCCGATTTATTGAGCGGATACCTATTATACTGAGGAAAATTGTTAATTCTAATCCCAGATGTATCTATTGGATCACCAGATTTAATCCAGTCTGTAATATTAGGATTCGTAACGTTGGGATTGTTAGGATCTACGAGAGGATCGAGTTCAAAACTTCCATTTCTAACAAGTTCTACCGCTTGTGCTTCTGTATTATAAGTATTGATAATCACAGCAGTGCTAGCTAAGGTAGTAGTAACACTCAAAACAATAATTGAGAGTTTTTTAGTTAACGTCATGAAACTTGACTCCAAATAATTTTAAATTCTGAAAATTCAAACAAGTTGATAGTTACAACTTATTAAGTTGTCAATTTTTAAAGCTAATTTTAGGGTTTGTAGTAAGCACTTTAGAGCTTATAAAATAAAGAACTAAAGTTATTACTACGAATTAAAATTGACAGATTTCTACATAAGGTTTAATCATCCTCATCATCTATCACTTCATCCCCATAGTTTTCTCCTGGATGTTCAGGTGTAGCTTTCACACTCACATCATCCAAATATAAAAATGCATACTTGGCTTTGGAACCAAACTTGATCTCTGTGGATGCTCCTTTGGCTTTAAAATCTAAGGTGTATCGCGTGTAGGGTTGGTAAGGAGTATCCTTTTTCACAGAAACCTTCTTTCCACCTATAAAAACCTTAAATTTATTCTTAAGGTTAGGTGCCTCCTCTATGGATGCAAAATAGTAAGTAAGTTGGTAGTGTTGACCAAGAACTGTAGGGATATTCTGTGATATGTAGCTAACGCCTGAAAATGCACCAAGCGATAAACCTTGATTGCCAGTGTGAGGAAAGTTGCTAATTGTAACACCTGATATATCTATCGGATCACCGGATTTAACCCATGCTGTAACATTAGCATTTACAATGTTGGGATCATTAGAATCCGCCAGAGGATCGATTTCAAATCCCCCGTTAATAATCAGTTCTTGTCCTTCTGCTTGCGCTGCCGATTTATAAGTATTGGTAATTACAGCAGTATAAAGGAAGGCAGTGGCCAAACTGCAAACAATGATTGAGAGTTTTTTAGTGAACTTCACGAGACATTACTCCAAATAGTTCAAAATTCACGACAACTACAACTACTTAAATTGATTTACTTTGTGGTGATTAAGGCGCAAGAAACCCATAATTATTTCTGAAGATATTCTGGGCAGTAGTACCAGTTAAATAGTTAGAAAAACTCTGCGCCGTCGTTAAAACTGTAGTTCTGGTGAGTATACCCAGTGGATAGACAATCGGATCACTCTCTGTTGTAAGGGCAGTTTGTACAACTCTTACCTTGTTAGAAATGGCGGCATCAGTTTTGTAAACAGCACCTGCGTCGATAGTTTTATTTACACCTCCAATAGTTACAGAAGCTTTATTTTCAACAGCAGTTAAAACATTACGCACATTGCTAGCAAGGTATAATTTAGGAGTAAGAGTACTGAAAATACCTCTACTAGTGAGAACTTGTTTAGTGTAATTTCCTGCTGGCACCACTGGAGGAGTACCTGTGTAGTCACCTATAGCAACACCACTAATATTGGCATTGGTCAAACCATTGAAGCTAGTGAGAGCAGCACTACCAGCACTAACAGGAGGTGTTGTTGGAGCAATCAAAACTAGACGGTTTCTGACAATGTTCTTACGGCTACCTGAAACCAATTTACTAGGGCTTGAATTCTGCAAGACATCTATTTGATCTGTTGCAGCAGAAATGAAAATATCTGCTGGTGCTCCTGCTTGTATTTGGCTCAGTAAGGTACCAGAAGCACCAAACGTATAAACAACGTTGACGCTTGGGTTAGCACTTTGGTACTGAGTCTTAATGGCATTCAGAGCGTTTGTTAAGCTGACAGCTGCATATACGTTAAGTGTAGTTACAGAGCTTGCTGGTGATAAATTGACAAACTGGAAGCCTATTACCAGCATCATGCTGGTAACTGCCGTAGCAATCCAAGCAATAAATCTTCTTCTGTTCATTAAAGTTATAGTTTGGGAAAAATTTTACCTAAAAGTCTCATTTTTGACATGGTTGACTTACGCACAGGCAATGGAAAAAGAAACCACAGAGAAGCCTGAGGATATGGATAAATTTGATTTAGTGAGAGTTTTGGCGTAAGTCCTACGCATAATAAACTCTGGAAATAAATGGACAATCACGATTGCTAAAAGTATTAGCGTGATTAGCCGTTTATTATTTCCACGTAGAATTACACAAACAGCAAGTGAAATGTATTTAGTGATGAAATAATATCAGTTAAATAAGTTTATACCAACTTATTTGGTTAAAAATCCCTGACAAAAATAAGTAAAAGAATTACAGAAATTGTTTTATAGCAGTGATTAACCGAAATTGTTGGTGTAAATGCAGTTAAATTATTTTTACCAACTTTTTCGTTGCTGGGGGGTAATGTTCCTACTTACTACTAACTTTTTTGGTAAAAGCTCACTGCATTAATACTGGTGACAAGCGATCGCATCTAGAAGCGCTTGTAAATCATCCACCCAGAAGATGTACATATAATTCTTTATTTGTATAAAAATATATATAAACTTTTATGATATCAATAAAAATTTTAATTTGATATAAGCCTAACGATAGATAGATTTTATGTAAACATGGTTTAGATTTGTAACAGGTTACACAGAACTAGGTAAAACACATGGCCAACATAATTGACACTGCCACTAATAATGGTTCTTTCAAGACACTAGTTGCAGCAATCGAAGCGGCTGGTCTGGTAGATACACTGACAGGGGCTGGCCCATTTACCGTCTTTGCACCCACTGATGCAGCTTTTAATAAGCTTCCAGCAGGTACAGTAGACGCGTTACTGAAAGATATTCCTAAACTCAAGAAAATCTTGACCTATCATGTTGTCTCCGGCAAAGTGCTGGCTGCTGATGTGGCTAAACTGAAGACAGCTAAAACAGTTGAAGGTTCAGATGTGAAAATTGATGCTTCTAATGGCGTCAAGATAAACGATGCAAAAGTTGCAACCGCAGATGTTGCTGCTGATAACGGTGTCATCCACGTAATTGACACAGTTTTGATTCCTGCATAAGCAAACCTCACAATAGCGAATGCTATTTGTAGGACGGCGACTACCTAATAGTCGTTTCTCTATTACAGTCTGGTTGAATGTTTTTTAGTAAACACCAACTACCAACAAATCCATCTAGATGCTGTCTAGATGGATTTATTGTTTTATTGGTGTAGGGACGTTGCAATTGCTAGTCTCTCTTTATTTAGATGTAATCAAATTTTTAGTTTTGCCAAACCCAAATAACGGATACCTTCGGGGGAAATGTCAAAACGGCAAGGTAAGACTTCTAAGCCGAGAGCGATCGCATCCCGTAATAATTTACCATAGACAGGATCTGTGCGATCGCCAGGGGAGAACTCAGTACAATCACTACGATTGATAAAGTAAAGCATCACTGCACGAGTTAGAGGTAGTAGCGCCATTAGTTCTCGCAAGTGCTTTTGTCCTCTTGTAGTCTCGGTGTCAGGAAATAGGGCTAATCTCCCTTCAGACAAAGTTGTATTTTTCACTTCTAAATAAATCGGGCGTTGTTCATCACTCCCCGTCAAGAAAAAATCCACTCGACTTTTTTTATCTAACCCATAAACCACTTCGCCCTTGATTTGGCTATAGTCGCCCAATTCTGGGAAAAGGTGTTTCGCCAAAGCTAGTTTCACCACTCGATTGGGCAAAAAAGTATTGATGCCTACCCAAGTCGGCTCATTATCATGTACCTGAATTAGTTCTAAAGTGTAAGCCAATTTGCGGTTAAGATTATCGCTTTTGGAAAGCTGTACCGCACTTTGGGGAGTCGAGACTCCAGTCATCGGCCCTGTATTGGGACAATGTGCTGTAACTATCTCGCCAGAAGTAAGTTGAACGTCAGCAAAAAACCGCTTGTAGCGTTTTAGCAGAATACCTGGATATAAAGGTGGGTAACGGTAAAGCCAATCTATCATTATGAAACCTTGTTGCTGCTAGTCAATATACGTCGATTCCTTACCCACCGAACCCATATCTGCAAATCTTTTCAGCAGCTATTCTGCCCTGTGAGAGAATTTGAGTAACTTTATATATCATGGATTGTCAATTTTTGTAGTTAAATTAACAACATAGTAATAAAAAGTATCATATACTAAGTATTATAAGTCTCCCATAAAAAATCCGGGAGAATTTCAATATGCAAGGAGGTAAATCCTATGCAAAAAGTGTGGACAGCAACGGAATTAGAATATGCTTTTCTTTTTACTCTTAGAAAAGTAAATTCGATAAATCTAGAAGGTTTCAAACCATTTTTTAGTAATATGCCTGTTGATCCTTATATCAAAGGCAACTATCGTTCTAGAAGATTATCTCGATTCACCGTTTCGGGAAATGAGTTAATCAAATTACCTCATGGCTACTTCTTTCAAAGTAAAGAACATAATCCATTGTTGGGCGATATAAAAAGAGAGTTTGCAGAATTAGATGATGCACTCATAGAGCTTGATATTTTTAGAAATCTTGTTTTAGCATTTAGTGATTCTTGTAAACTTCATCCTGAAGCTGAAATCGGAGTTCATCAAATTAGAATTAGTTGTTCACCAAATAATTTTAGTAATCTAGCACCTGAAGGTATCCATCAAGATGGTACTGATTTTATTGGCATATTTTCCGTAGATAGAGATAATATTCAAGGTGGAGAAACACATCTCTATACTGCCAAAAAAGAAAAACCTGTGTTTAGCAAAGTTCTAAATCCGGGTGAACTCTTATTGATCAATGACCGTGATTTTTTCCACTTTGCCAATCCCATAAAACCACAAACTGACGCTCAAGGGAGTTTCGATGTTTTTGTGCTGACTTCTCCCAGTTTGCTTTCAGAATAATTTTAGTCAAGTGTAAATATTTTACAATTTACGAGATATGGGGAATTGAATGTAGTCATTTCCCCAGCTTTTTTATTTGGAATCGGAAATAATCTGGCTGAGAGTGGTTTATTCAACTTGATGGCTAAAGTTGCCATATCAATTAATAAAGCTGTAATTTTTTCTATGGTTATATCACCTGGAATCGGGACTGTATCCAGTCCACAGCCACAAACTGCTGAATATAATAATAAATTTGTAATATCATAGGTTTGCTCATTAGCTCTTGCAGCTAGTCCAACATCTTCACAAACTGGAAGCATCAGTCCAGAGTAACCACAGATTTTTACTGATACGCTTTTCAATACACGAGTCAGCATCCCAGAAATTGCAAGAGTTCCTGAATGTCCAAACTTGCCACTCATCAATTTTTCATAAGCAAAAGAAATACTATTTTGTTTGTCTAAAGATGGAGCTATAGATGTATCAATTCCTTTATATGCTACGTTAAATTCATCAGATATTTTTTCAGCAATAGCTGCGATTTTATTTAATTCTAATTCTAAAATTAAGTGTAGGTTTTGCTCTGCTGTTGTAATATTGTTAGCTTGTGAGAATGCTTGCATTACCAAGTCGCCTAACTCTAATCCTATAGCAAAAGATGTATTGCCTGTATGATATGCAGTAGGGAAAAATGGAATATGTGGCTGGCAGTTTGCCCATACACAAAAACGAAAGTTACCATAGCCATTTTCACTTTCTTGGGAAATACGTTTAATAGCTTTAGCGGATTCCCTAGCATTCTCAAAATTAATGCCCTTTTCCTTGTCACCAATTTTGCTAGAGCAATAAATAATCGATGTATTTTTGTTGATATCTGGAATTATATCTATGGTTTCGGGTTTGCTGGCATAACCAATATTGAAAAAGCTGATATTCTGATTTTGGCAAAGTTGTTCTAGAGTTTGAATTTGATTGATAATTTCGGTTTTGGAGAATTCTTGCAGATATTCTTCCCAGGTATTAGTGGCAATTCTAGTTGTTTGTACCTCATATCCTTGTTTTTCCAAAAAAATCTGCGCTTGCCGATTAAATTCAGCAGCTTGCTTAATTTTTTCCTGTTCTTGTAGAGATTGAAGTGATATACCTGTTGTAATAGTTCTAATTTTCATTGCTATAAATTATGATTGATATTTGCACTACATATAACTATAAAATCTGGAGGTGTAAAATATTCCATTGGGTGAATTACATTTATAACAACTTAGGGTAGTGTGTTATTTTTATTTAACAAAAAATCTGAAATTAAGCAAAGCTATGCTGGATACTTAGAATATTAAGGGTGAGTAGATAGGTTAGAGGATGTTTGAAAAGTATTGGGCGAAAATTCGCTACTACACTAGCATTGTCCACCTTCGTGGACTAATACAAAATTAAGAGTTTTTAACCCACGGAGGTGGATAAAGTCTCGTATAGCCGCGACTTCTAGTCGCTCGGTGAGTAATAAATTAGACTTTTCAAACAACCTCTTAGGCTATGAAGCAAGCTTGCTGGAATTCAACTAACTGAATCAACCAAACAAATGCCATGAATGACGAATTCTACAATAGAGGATTGGAAAAGGCTAGGCGAAAAGACTACGCTGGAGCAATTGAGGAATTTAACCATGCTTTACAACTGACACCTTACTTTAGCGAAGCTTACTTGCAACGGGGTTTGGCATATTATGACTCAGGAGCAATCCTTAAGGCTGTTTCAGATTATACCGAAGCCCTGAAGTTGAATCCTGAGAGTGTAGAGGCGTATTATTGTCGTGGATTAGCCAGGGTGGCGCTGAAAAATTTGCCGGGGGCGCTGGAGGATGTGGAACGGGCTATTCGTCTTAATCTCAATTATGCTGCTGCTTATAATTTACGGGGGATGGTGCGGCGCAAACAGGGTTATATTCAAGATGCGATCGCTAACTTTAAAAAAGCTGCACAATTATATCTAGAACAACAGGATAAAGAGAATTGTCGTCTGTGTCTGGAACTAATTAAACAGCTACAACCCCCAGAAAAATCTGTTGTACAGCAACCACATTCCACTAATGCGCCAATTTTATCCACAAAGGAATATTTCACGCAATTATTAGACAAGGCTGAAAAAGGAGATACCCAAGAGGCACTCGCCGATTTAAACTGGGTATTAAAAGCCGATCCGCAAGATGCCCAAGCTTACTGCTGCCGTGGTGTTGTCCGTTGTAAAATGGGAAATTATCGAGAAGCGATCGCAGATTTTAATCAAGCATTGCGACTAAATTTCCAAGATGCCATTGTCTATCGCAACCGAGGCAAAGCCCGTTCTGTATTGGGAGATCATCAAGGAGCGATCGCAGACCTTAATCAAGCACTCCAAATACAACCCGAAGATGCCTTAGTTTATATTGCCAGAGGTAATGCCTATCGGGCAATGGGCAATTATATCGATGCAATTCAAGATTACACCCAAGCGCTGCAAATTAATCCTGATGATGCTCATGCTTACTACAATCGCGGTATTGCCTATACTTGCTTAGAAGAAATGCAAAACGCCGTGGAGAATTATCAACAGGCGGCGAGTATTTTTTGTGAACAAGAAGATTGGGGAAATTATCAACAAGTTTTAAGTAGCCTAGAAAAAATCCAGAAATTTAGTCCAGAGTCAAAAAAGCAAAAATATAACCTGTTACGTCAGCGACTTTTACGAATGGTGGGGGGATACTGGGAGATTGCCGAACGATTAATTGAGCAAAAGCAGAATTACTATCCTGGGATGTCAGACGAGTGGTATTTGCAAAAAGTGATTGATGATTTAGAACGCGATCGCGGTAGATAAAATATAAATGCCACTACAAACGTAAATTCACCCATACACTTGTACGGGTGAATATGCGATCAATCACTTCTTATTTTAAACGCACCCTATATTAACAACGTTTTAAAGTTTAGTTAGAAGTGCGAGTTTGACGGCGACGACGCAATCCAAACATACCAACTGCTCCCACTGCGAACATTGACAGAGTAACAGATGGTTCAGGAACGGTAGCACCAATTAACTCTCTAACATTTGCCTCACCGACATCAAGAACGACAATAACATCATTAAAGTCACGGTCAGAACCTTCGTTCGACTTGCCAGTTGCAGAATCTACCCCTGAAGCGTGTAAACCACCGTATAAATCCTCGAATGCCAGTATGATGTAGTTGTTGTAAGCATAAGCAACAGCGTGCTGTAGTCCGTCAGCATTAGAGGCAGTTTCAGTACCAAATATATTGGCAGAGTTGCCACGGTTGAGACCATCAGCTCTCAACCATAAGTCGAGTTGAGTACCTGCGGTAACATTGCCAATATTGACCCCATCACCAAATTTTAGGGCATTACCGCCCCAACCACCAACACACCCGTCTCCTTCACAAGAAATATCATTAAAAAGCAGCCCAGACTTGTTAGTAGTTCCTGTGGCATTAAAGGCTAACTGGTTTCTATAACCTGCGCCCTCATTGATAAAGTAAACAGAAACATCATGGTCGTATTTTAGGTTTAATTGAGTGGGGTCTAATTTAAATTGTCCACTGTTTGGGAGAACAACGCTTTCAGCTTGAACAAATTGTTGAAAAGGAGTGTCGTTAAAACCAGTTTGAGACTTATTGTATACCGTTGGTTGAGTCCAGGAATTATCCCAGCTAAAATCAGCAGCAGATGCAGTTTCTACTTTGGAAACTAATCCGGTTAAGGTAGCTGTAGCGGCAATCAAGGCAGTGAGTAAATTAAGTTTCATATCTAGAGTCATTAGTAGGGAAAACAATTTAGATAATGCTCTTGGGAGCAACTATCTGTGTTCTGTCGTCTCTTACTTCTAACAGCTATTCTTCTGCAAAGTCAATCGATAATTTAGCCTTTATTGGTATATTTAAATAGCTCTTTATTTAAAGTAATTCCACTTAAAACAGACTATTGTATATCAGTTAATACACTGTTATTAGTACTTAGAAATTAAACTGATAGATGATGAAAAACTTATGAAAAACTTATACTTATTATGAAAATAAGATGTGCAATTTCTCTAGTAAAAAGCTAAAAGCTTAATCTATAAGAATTTTCATTTGAATGAGGTAAATAGGTATGTGTGTACTGTCGTGCGTGTCAACTTAAGCTTTGGCGAAGGTTATTCACCAATATACAAACAGAGTTTATCTCCGTACCTACGTTGATAAACTTAGTAGTCGATCGAGTCAAGGAAACCTGATTAAATAAGTTTGTAGTCAAGACTGAAGTCGTCGCCGGAAGCACTGGAGTGTTTACTACGTAACACACTTTCGTTGACTTGATGAAGTAGTATTCGTCTAAGTAAGTCGGTGCTAATATTTCCAACTATGTTAAGGAATTTTAATGTAGGGTGTGTTGTCGCAAAGCGCAACGCACCGTCAACAATCTCAGGTGCGTTAGCCTACGGCATAACACACCCTACAGCTAATTTATATTTCTTCATATACATTGAATTTTTCTCACCGACTTACTTATCGTCAGAATCTGTAAGTTCTGCCAAGGATGGTAGACAATCTGGGGGTTGTATTTTAGGATGACAGTTCTTGCTTGGACTTGATGAATATATTTTAAGGTTAAAATAATCAAGCTTTTCCAGAGCTACATTCCCCTTCTCCCAGATAAAATTTATATATGAATGCTACACAAGAACAACTAAAAGAGCAGGTTGAGCAGGCTTTAGTCGCGGCTTTTGGCGCTGACTTCGCTGGAGTAGATCCAATTTTGGTTCCTGCTAGCAATCCTAAATTTGGGGATTATCAGGCGAATGTGGCTTTATCCCTGAGTAAAAAGTTAGGAAAGCAACCAAGAGCGATCGCAGGTGCGATCGTTGAGAAACTAGATGTATCCGAAATCTGCGAACCGCCAGAAATCGCTGGGCCAGGATTTATCAATCTAAAACTCAAAACGGCATACTTAGAAGCACAACTCAATGCGATTCAAGCAGATCCCAGACTAGGAGTTCCAGCCGCGAAAACGCCGAAGCGAGAAATTGTGGATTTTTCCAGTCCGAATATTGCCAAAGAAATGCATGTTGGACACTTGCGCTCTACAATTATTGGCGATGCGATCGCTCGGATTTTAGAATTTCAAGGACACGATGTACTGCGGTTAAATCATGTAGGTGATTGGGGTACGCAGTTTGGCATGTTAATCGCCTATCTGCGGGAAGTTTACCCAGACGCGCTTACTACCGCAAATGCTTTAGATATTGGTGATTTAGTCTCTTTTTATCGCAAAGCCAAACAACGCTTTGATGCAGATGAAGCTTTTCAAGAGACAGCACGCCAGGAAGTTGTCAGATTACAAGCAGGTGCAGAAGATACACTCCATGCTTGGAAACTACTGTGTGAACAATCACGTAGGGAGTTTCAAATAATTTATGAGTTGCTGGATATCAAGTTAACTGAACGCGGAGAATCTTTCTATAACCCTTTACTATCTGGTGTTGTAGAAGATTTAGATAAATCTGGATTACTAGTAGAAAACCAAGGCGCAAAATGCGTTTTTCTGGAAGGGTTTACAAATAGAGAAGGTGAACCTTTACCCTTAATTGTGCAGAAATCAGACGGCGGTTATAACTACGCCACAACAGATTTAGCATCTCTCCGCTACCGGATTCAGCAGGATCAAGCAAAGCGGATAATTTATGTAACCGATGCTGGACAAGGAAACCACTTTGCCCAATTTTTCCAGGTAGCACGCAAAGCCGGATGGATTCCTGATGATGTGGAATTAGTCCATATTCCCTTTGGGTTGGTGTTAGGAGAAGATGGTAAGAAATTCAAAACTCGTTCTGGGGATACTGTGCGGTTGCGAGATTTGTTAGATGAAGCTGTTTCTCGTTCCCATGCAGACTTAAAAACTAGATTACAAGAAGAAGAACGGCAAGAAACTGAAGAATTTATTAATGAAGTGGCTAGGGTAGTTGGCATCAGTGCAGTTAAATATGCAGACTTAAGCCAAAACCGCACCAGTAACTACATCTTCAGCTACGACAAAATGCTGGATCTCAAAGGTAATACTGCGCCCTATATGCTGTATGTTTATGCCCGGATTCAGGGGATTAGCCGCAAGGGTGATATTAACTTTAAGGAGTTGGGAAACAATGCTGTCCTGTTGCAGCATGAAACAGAATTAGCGCTGGCAAAATATTTACTTCAACTGGATGAAATTATTAGTAGTGTAGAGCAAGACTTGCTGCCCAACCGTTTATGTGAGTATTTGTATGAACTGAGTAAAAAGTTTAATCAGTTTTACGATCGCAATCAGGGAGTTCAGGTGTTAGAAGCGGAGGAACCACAGCGGACATCCCGCTTGGTTTTATGTGATTTGACTGCTAGAACCCTGAAGTTGGGACTATCTTTGTTAGGAATTCAGGTGTTAGAAAGAATGTAAAATCATTTAGATGAGATTTTTTAACGCAGATGCACTTTGCCTTACCGCAGGGTAGTTACGCAGAGTAAGAGTTAGTTAAAGGTGATTTTTCTTTGTGTCTTTTGCGGTTTGTTAATAAGTAATCAAGCCGGAATTTTCCTATACAGTTTATAAAAATATTTGCAACAAATTAATCGGCTGTAGGGACGTAAAATTGTACGCCCCTACCAACATATTTGTAACAATAATTTCAGGAAATAGTATTAGGAATACCAAGATTTAATCCACTCCCATTCCTCTGCCAAACCCTCTCTCAGGGAGACTTGCGGCTCATATCCCAGAATTTTATGCGCTTTAGATACATCAGCAGCGGTGTGACGGGCGTCTCCCATTGCCTTTTCTATGTGGTTTCTTTTGATTGCTTTCCCAACAATTTCTTCAATCATATCCAAAACTTCTGCTAAAACCACTCTGCTACCACCACCAATATTAAAGATTTTTCCCACTGCTTGGGGTGCAGTGGCGGCAGCTAAATTGGCGGCGATGATATCACTAACAAAAGTAAATTCCCGCGTTTGTTGTCCATCACCGTAAATAGGAATTGCCTCATCTTGCAAAATGCATTTAAAAAACTTATGAAATGCCATATCTGGACGCTGTTTGGGGCCATAAACAGTGAAATAGCGCAATGTCACACAAGGCACGCCAAAGTTTTTGTGATATAGTTCACACAAAAACTCTGCTGCTAGCTTAGTAATACCGTAAGGAGAAACTGGTTGAGGAGAAATCCCTTCGTGAGTGGGTAATGTTTCCGCATCACCATATACACTTGACGAAGAGGCAAACACTAATCTTTTCAGGTGTTTAGCATCCTTAGCTGCTTCTAGCAAAACTTGTGTAGCATTAACATTTCGTTCTGTGTAATCTCGAAAAGCTTTACCCCAACTTGCTCTGACACCTGCTTGTGCCGCTTGATGGTAAACTACATCAACATCTTGTAGGAGTTTCTGCCAATCTAAAAACTGAATATCTCTTTCAATTAATGTAAAGCCAGGTAACCGATGTAAGTGTTCAACATTGTTACGCTTTAATGTAGGATCGTAATAATCATTGAATTCATCAATCCCGATCACTTCTTCTCCTTGTTGTAGCAATGTTTCTACAAGATGAGAACCAATAAAGCCTGCGGCTCCAGTAACGATAATTTTAGCCATGTCGCCTATTCTTTATATCCCGATTTATCTCTATATTGACAAGTTAATAATTATAATCAATATTTTGCTATTATTTGAAATTTTTTTAATCTATGATTATCGGTCTATCAACATAACAGATAATCAAATTAATATACTTGCATTCCAAATACATTATTAAGTCTTTTGAGCAATAACTAACAATAAAAATTATCAATTCAGTAATTAGTGAATTGATAATTTTCAAAATAAATATAATTAAAACTCAATAGCTAAAATAGGTCAGCAGATTGGAATAATTAAAGTTAGATATGCATAATAGAGTAAGTTTTTAGAATAACTATATGGATTTATGCCTATATACTTAAATATAAAGGGCTTGCACAAGTGTAAGAATTGATGAAAAAATTGATCCGCGAGAACCGCTAAGGTATTCTCGTTTCGCAAGGAACGCACGAGGAAATCTGTGAAAGTTTTAGTTGTCGGTAATGGGGGGCGCGAACACGCTCTGGCATGGAAACTGTTGCAATCTAAGCAAATTGAGCAAGTTATCTGTGTACCAGGGAATGGGGGCACGGCAAGTATGGAACGTTGCCAGAACTTGCCCTTAGCAGTAGATGATTTTGAGGGCATGAGCCGATATGCTTTAGAACATGGCATAACTCTGGTAATAGTTGGGCCAGAAGTCCCCCTGTCTAAGGGAATTACAGATTACCTCCAAGACAAAGGATTGATGGTATTTGGCCCAGTCAGAGTGGGAGCGCAAATTGAGGCGAGTAAAGCTTGGGCAAAAGCCTTGATGCAAGAAGCAGGGATTCCGACGGCACGGGCTGCGGTATTTACGGAGGCAGCAGCAGCAAAATCTTACATCAAATCTCAAGGAGCGCCAATTGTTGTCAAAGCTGATGGCTTGGCGGCTGGTAAGGGTGTAACGGTTGCTGAAACAGTTGTACAAGCAGAAAGTGCCGTTGATGCGATTTTTCAGGGACAATTTGGCAGTGCTGGTGAGTTTGTTGTCATTGAAGAATGTTTGATTGGACAAGAGGTTTCAGTTTTAGCGTTGACCGATGGGTTAACAATTAGACCCTTGCTGCCAGCTCAAGACCACAAGCGGATTGGTGACGGCGATACGGGGGAAAATACTGGTGGGATGGGAGCATACAGCCCAGCACCCATTGCTACCCCAGAGTTGATGGCACGTATTCAAACAGAAGTCTTAGAAAGAGCGATCGCCACCTTACGAGCTAAAGGCATTGATTACCGAGGCGTGCTGTATGCTGGATTAATGATTGCACCCGATGGCGACTTGAAGGTTTTGGAATTTAACTGTCGCTTCGGCGATCCAGAAACCCAGGTGATTTTGCCACTGTTAGAAACACCCCTTGAAGAGTTAATTCTAGCCTGTGTACAACAACGATTAAGTGAATTGCCGCCCATTGCTTGGAAAGGGGGAGCATCTGCCACTGTCGTTGCAGCTTCAGGTGGTTATCCAGGAGAATATGAGAAAGGCCAGATCATTACTGGTATTGGTGAGGCAGAGGCAACAGGAGCAACTGTATTTCATGCAGGTACGAAGTTGAATCAGCAACAAGAAGTAGTCACAGATGGGGGTCGAGTATTAAATGTGACTGGAATTGGAGAAAATTTTGAGCAAGCGATCGCCCAAGCATACGCTGGTATCAAATATATTCAGTTCGATGGGATATTTTATCGGCGAGATATTGGTTATAGAGTTAGGAGTTAAGGGTTGAGAGCGCTGAATGTGAGGCAATAACTAATGCCTTATAGTCAATGCCCAATGCCCCATGCCCCATTCCCAATGCCCCATTTCCCTAACATATTTGTCAAATTAACTGTTAATTTTTTAGTTGTTGGGCTTTATAACAAAGATTACTAACAACTTTATTTAAGATGATAACTCTGTTAAAAACAATTCGACATGCGATCGCTAGTTGGTGGTCAGAGTTCACACTCCAGACCAAACTGCTGGCTGTTGCCACGTTGGTGGTTTCATTGGTGATGAGTGGTCTGACCTTCTGGGCTGTGAATACAATTCAGCAGGATGCGCGGATGAATGACACCCGCTTCGGTCGTGATTTGGGGCTGTTGCTTGCTGCCAACGTTGCGCCCCTAGTCGCTGACAATAATCTCACTGAGGTTGCCCAATTTTCCCAACGTTTTTATAGCAGCACCTCTAGCGTGCGTTATATGCTCTACGCCGATGAGACTGGGGAAATCTTTTTTGGCATTCCTTTTTGGGATGCCGAGGTAGAAAATTCCCTCACCATTAAACGGCGAATACAACTGCCTGAAGATTACCCTGGTGATGGGGAAAAGCCGATGGTGCGGCAACACATGACTCCAGATGGAGCAGTTACAGATGTATTTATTCCCCTGATCGTAAATCAAAAATACTTAGGTGTATTAGCGATCGGGATCAATCCCAATCAGACCGCTGTTATCTCCACCAATTTTACCCGCGATGTCACCATTGCCGTTTTTATCACGATTTGGGTAATGGTAATTTTGGCAGGAGTGATTAACGCCTTGACCATCACCAAGCCCATTAAAGAACTGCTAGTGGGGGTGAAGCAAATTGCTACCGGGAATTTCAAGCAGCGTATTGATTTACCTTTAGGGGGCGAACTGGGGGAGTTAATTTTAAGCTTTAATGAGATGGCAGAGCGATTAGAGCGCTATGAAGAACAGAATATTGAGGAACTGACCGCAGAAAAAGCCAAGCTAGAAACCCTAGTTTCGACGATCGCAGATGGTGCCGTGTTGATTGATAACAACATGCAGGTGATTTTAGTCAACCCCACAGCGCAGCGAATTTTTGGCTGGGAAGCTGCTGATGTGGTAGGCCACAATGTTTTGCATCACTTGCCCTCATCAGTACAAATGGAAATCACCCGTCCCTTGTACGAAATGGCCGCAGGCGAATGTGAAAGCGCCGAATTCCGAATTTTTATTAACCAACCCACTCCACGGACAATCCGCATTCTCTTGACTACAGTACTCAACCTGCAAAGGGAAAGCATTAAAGGTATTGCAATTACCGTCCAAGATATAACCCGTGAGGTGGAATTAAACGATGCAAAAAGCCAATTTATCAGCAACGTTTCCCACGAACTGCGAACGCCTCTATTCAACATCAAAACCTATATTGAAACCCTGCATGACTACGGCGAAGACTTAGGTTTAGAAGAACGGCAAGAGTTTCTGCAAACTGTGAACCATGAAACCGATCGCCTAACCCGCCTAGTTAACGATGTTTTGGATTTGTCAAAACTAGAATCTGGTCGTAACTACAGCTTCGATGGCGTAGATTTAGCCCAAGCGATCGAACAAACACTGCGTACTTATCAACTCAATGCTAAAGATAAAGGTGTTGAACTCATTCAAGAAGTTGCTCCTAATTTGCCCCTGGTAATGGGTAATTATGATCTGTTAGTACAAGTGTTTGGCAACCTGATTGGTAATGCCCTTAAATTCACAAAAGCTGGTGGGAAAGTAGCAATCCGCGCCTACCAACTGGATTTCATACCCAATCACACCCAATCTTGTCCAGTGCGGATTGAAATTTCCGATACTGGAATTGGCATTGCCACAGAAGATCAACACTCAATTTTTGAACGCTTCTTCCGCGTAGAAAACCGAGTTCACACCCTAGAAGGTACGGGTTTAGGTTTATCGATTGTCAGAAATATCATCGATAGACATCGTAGTAAAGTCCATCTGGTGAGTGAAGTTGGTATAGGCACAACTTTTTGGTTCGACTTAGCCGCCTTTGAAGAAAAAGCACCACCGATACAAGTTGAAGCGATTGCGGAAGCATCCAAAATCACCACAGTTTGAAGGATTGGGCATTGGGCATTGGGTATGGGGCAGGGACATTGCTATTCCCTATTCCCCATTCCCCATTCCCTAACACAAATCAAGACCTTAATATAACGAACAACAAACAGACCAATAATAAACCTAATAGCAACAGCAAAGCCTGATTACGTTTTACCCAACTTTTCACAGTTATTGCAAAACTGTTAGTGTAACGCTGCTGTTGCAACTCTAACTTTGTCTCTTCAATATTTTGATAGAGAGTACAGTCTTTGGCGTAGGGACGCTGGGGAAAATTGCAAGTATCATCAGCGTGATAGGTGCAGGTGTCGCACAGATACCCGTCCCCAGTGGCGCGGTGCAATGGAATACCGGGATGACCGTAAGCTTTGAGTGTTGTCCGACAATAGGGACAACTAATAGCTTGACTATCAACGAGTTGATGGCAGCGGGGACAAGATACAGTAGCCAAAACCTTTAGCACAAATAGGTAAACACTTTGATTCTAGCCATTTACCAGGGTAATGGGGAAATACATACGTAGCCGGTTAATTTTGAATATGGCTAGTTCTCAGAAATGGTTATTTTATCAGTAAAAGTACTAATTTTCTGATGATTTTTTATATTTTCCTAAGTGATTTCTATCACTCAAAATAATTCAGGCTATGTCATAATCTAGCAAATATGAGGTTTTATCCTAAGTCCAATAAATATTTAGAGGTAGAAAAATATTGCCTTTTAATCCTGAGCTATGCCGTAACGAAAGCGAAGTTGAAAGCAAACTCATAGTGCAGTATTTGCTACCGCAGCTAGGTTATACTCCTGACACCTGGCATCAAGAAGTTGCCGTTGGTAGCATCCGCTTAGATTTCTTAGCATTTGCCGCACAGGTGATTCCCTTTGTCTTAGATGCAAATTCACCGCTGAGTGTCGTCATGGAGGCAAAGCATCCCAAACAAAACTTAAATAATCATGTCCCCCGACTCAGGCATTATTTAACCAGCTTGAATGTCAGGTATGGATTGTTGACTAATGGCAAAGAGATTAGAATTTATCAAAAATCGCAATACGATATTCAGCTATTATTTCAGTGTTCTGGGAAGGAAGTTGAGATAAAGTTAGATCAAATTAAAATTTTAATTGGTAGAGAGAGTTTGAAAGAGGGACAGTTAGTAGATAAACCAGAAGTTCAAATAACTGAAAATAATTCCAATATTGAAACGAAAAGGGAACATTCAATGAAAACAATCGCGGTTTACCATAATAAAGGTGGCGTTGGTAAGACAACAACTGTAGTTAATCTAGCCGCCGCTCTTAGGAAGAAGGGAAAAAGAGTTCTAGTTATTGATTTAGATAGCCAAGCTAATACTACATTTGCTACTGGTTTAGTCAAATTTGATGATGAAGAGTTTGATGATATAAAAGATTCTAATATTTTTCATGTATTGCAATCAGAAGATTTTTATCCTATTGCAGAGGTAGCGAGAAAATCTAATTTTAGTAATCCAGAAATTTATGTAGTCCCTGCACACATTGATTTGATAAGACTAGAAACAGAACTCAATGCACTTGATTATAGTAGGCTAATATTGATTGAAAAGCTAGAGAAAGTAAAAGACCAATATGATGTTGTGTTAATAGATACGCCACCTTCTTTAAACCTATATGCCAAAATTGCCTTGATAGCTACAGATTTTCTTATTATTCCATCTGATCTAAAACCTTTCGCTAACCAAGGATTAACGAATGTTAAAGAATTTATAAAAACTATTAATGGATTTAGAAAACAAATCAGAAAACCACCAATTCAAATTATAGGAGTCCTAGCTTGTAAAATATCAACAAATGCGAAATTTGTGCAATCAACTTTAAAAAATCGTCTAGAAAAGATTTATAGTCGATATGGTATAAACGTGATGGATGCTGTAATTTATGAAAGAGAAGATTTGGCAAAATGCGCTGAAAGAATTCAGATTGTTGGAGATATTGAGATAGCTGATCCAATATCAGTACTAGATTTTAAACCAGACTCAACTTCGGCACATGAATTTGAGTTATTAGCAATAGAAGTTTTACAAAAAATAGGGCTGCCTTAATGAAATTAGCTACATCACTTGTTGCTGTAAAGAAAATTACTTCAAGCAAACTTCGTTCAATTTTCGCAGATGATGAACTAGAACAGGCTGCTCGATTAATTTTAGACTCTGAGGGCGTTATTAATCCCATAGTGGTTCGCAGAACAAGTCTGCAATCATACGAGGTAGTAGATGGAGACTTTGAATATTTTGCTGCTGTTAGGGCTAGAGAGATAGATCCTCGTAAGGGCGAAATGATTGGGGTATTTATCATTGAGTCTGAAAATGAGGAGACTTTAACTAAGCAAGTTAAATTATTTAGAAAATCAAAAGCTCTGATTGCCAAGAATATATCTGTTAGTTCAGATGGTATCGAATCTCCCTTAATCAATACGGAATCACGATTTATCAACACAGAATCTCGCATGACAAATCTTGAATCACGTTTTGAAAACCGCACTATTGAATTACAGACAGAGTTTAGGCTTGAAATTAAAAATATTAATGACAGACTGAAAGAAATTGAAAACCGAATTCCAAAACCAATGGAACCATTGGAGGCACTTAATACCTTGAGTTTATCTGAGCTTACCTCTAAGTTGAGACGGGTTGGTATCAATATTAAAATAATTGAAAAAATAATCAGTGAGCGTAACAATGGGAAATTCAAATCTTTTAGCAATGTCGTAGATCGGATCAAAGGCTTAGGTGACAAAACAATGCTAAAGATTATCGACAGTTTTGCAGAGGGTAGTGTCTGACTTTATTCTATAAAGTTAAAATTGGTGGCTAACATGGATAGTCTGGAATCTAAAATTGTTGAAATTTTAAAACGTGGCACTCCCATAAGAGCAGTAAAAATTGCTGAAATGCTGGGAGTTGAAAGACGCGAAGTCAACCATTATTTATATTCTTCATTGAAGAATATGGTTGTCCAAGATAGTGAGTATAAATGGTCATTGAAGACAAATGAAATAGGCAATAATCAGCGTATTCCAACTCAACCTTCAAAACCTCAAAAACAATCATCAAAACCTGTAACGCAAAATAACGTCTACAGTTTTACCAAAAAAGAAATTCGACAAGATACTCCGATTCAACCACCAAGTCTGCCAAATCAATCCTCACAACCCGTCAAACATGAAAAACTGGAGAAATTTTATCAACAACATTTTCAACCAACCCCTCAAACTCCATCCTCACAACCAGTAAAGCAAACTAATCCTTATGAAGTTGTCAAAAGAGAACTTGCTCAAGTATCTTCTGAGGAAAAGATAAAAATTCTAGAAAATGCCTTTAGACAAGATAGATATGCAGAATTAGAAGATGAGCAAATAAATGCTCTCCAATCAATTTTAGAAGAAGCTAGGCGGGAAGTGAATATAGTCAATACCGCTTATACACAAGGAAAACTAAGCTTTTGGAAGACTAACTCTTTAGCGATCGCACTTGTATCTATAGCCTTAACTCTTGGTACATTCTTCGTGATTAGTCAACTAAGATCCAACTCAACTTACCAACCTACCCCAACCATTCCACAAAATAGGTAGATTTGCAAACCCCTTTGCGGTTTCGGCCTGTTCTTTTCTATATGAGGTGAAAATTCAGTTGCACAATATGTCAATCTCTAACCCCGCACTTGTCGCAGTGCATTAAATGCCTTACCTCGCAATCCAACTGGTAACAATGATAACCCTAAACCAGTCCAAGCTTTAGGTGTCGAAAAAGACTGTCCTGCTAAAACTAACTCTCTGCCTTTTTGTGTTTCACCCTTTTCAATTAAACGCAAACCTAATAATAATTGTGTTTCAGTTAGACGATTTTTTCTGATTGTCTCTATTTTTTCAGACTCAAATTTATAATTTTCTAAATAGCGGATTTTATCAAATAAATAAGGAATAGCTCGATTAATACCTTGTTGCTCTGCATGGTAGCGATATTCCATCAATAATTCTGGTAAGTAATAGCCATTTTTCCCAGCTAAAGCGAGACGCACAAATAAATCATTATCCTCACAATTTTGGAGATTTGGTTGCATATATCCTAATTCTTGCAACGTTTTACGGCGAAATAATGTCGCCCCCACTTGAAAGCTTTGCTGAATAAATACAACTTCTAACAAATTATTTACAATACCCCCTGGTAAATTCTTCCTACCCCAGCGTCGAGTATTTTCTTGAGTTTTTTCCTCATCCCGCACATTGTTAATATCAATTATCCAATGGTCTGTACCAACAAAATCAATGCTAGAGTCTTGAGCAAGAATAGCTGCGGTACTTGCGAGAAAATCGGGTGTTAGCCGATCATCATCATCAAATTTAATAAAATATTCACCGGTGGCTGCATCAAAGCCAGAGCGCATATTATTACTTTTACCAATATTTTGCAGATGACGGATATATTTAATCCGATCGTCTGTGTATTGTGACATCAATTCGGGTGTGCGATCGCTAGAACCGTCATCACAAACAATTAGCTCAAAATCTTGCTCAGACTGATTGAGTACACTGTCAATGGCATAAGGGAGGAGATGAACACGATTAAAAGTAGGAATGCAAACAGTAATTTTAGGCATATTGTATACTAATAACTTAAAAATATAGAAAATAGAATTTTTATATCATATCAATTGCTAATTTAATACATCGCCAATAAGGCTATATTTAGCGGATAGTTCTTTGAATTTTATTCATTGTTTTGTTGAAAAAAATATTAGTTTTCGCAATTATGCTAAGTGGTCTTAGCTGTTTTGGTCTTTGTTCTGGCTGTTTGAGAAAGCGATAGTGTAAAAACTCTTTTGCATAACAGATATTAACCTCTTTACCTTGAGATAAGTGGGCGAAATCACGAGCAGAATAGCTCATGTAATGGATGCGGTGAATTGGTTTTAAGCCATCTTGATTGTAAAGAACATTATTAATATTAACGAAGGGATCTGCATTGGCACAGTTACCTGTTCTATCTTCGCCATTAGGGCTAAGTGTAAAGTTAAATAGTGGGCGATCGCAGCGCAAAGTCATATAATTAAACAAAAAAGCATCATCCCACCAGCCGTATCCATTAATCCATTCAACTTCCCTATGGGTAATTAATCGCTCCTTCATTATTTCAATTTCTTTAACAGTAAATAACCCCCGTTTAGATCCAAAAAAGCTAGAACAATGCAGCTTAGGACGTATATCTGCTTCTTTATACAGTCCAGTTTTTTCTATAACTGAAATATTTAAAGCTGCAACAGGTCTATCCTTAAGGTGTTCCCAGTCATCAAAAACAAAATCGGATGTTTCTAACTTGTCAATTACATTATTGAGTGGCTTCATTGCCAAGCTATCACCATCATAAAATACAAATTTATCAAAAATCCCTTCAAAGGCAACAAACTTTCTTTGTAAATGACTTTTGTACCAGCTAGAGTGTGATATTTTTGTATCTTGTTGCCTGGAATGAGCAGCCCAAACCTGATGAGCAAATTCTTCCCAGCGTTGAATTACCTCCCAATTCTCAAACAGAATTACATTTTTTCGGGCATTAACTTCTTGTCTAACTAAGTCTAGTCGCTCATCATAAGGAATAATACAAATAGGAATATCTGCGCTAACATTCACTTCAATGCTGTTAAGCAAAGCTACTAGTTGATCAAACACCACATCATTCGCAAGGGTGTAAATACCGAAGGTATCCATTTTCATAAATCCTTTTTATGTTTAGTCACTGAAGGGATGTTTGAAAAGTATTGTTGGTAACAGCAATACCTCACAAATCTAACCACCGAGCAAGCCTTCCCTATGAGGGAATGGAAGCGGGTATTATAGTATATTTTGCTACTTTTTAAACATCCTCTGGGTAACGCAAATAGTATTATTGTTGTTTTCTAATCTATTATTCCCAAGTAATTAATAATATACACATAATTGAAACCTGGCGAAACACTGATGATTTCGGACGAGTTCTTCTGCTTGGGTAAAGCAAAGAGCTTATTGAGTTGTTTTTTATACGACACTGATAATTTGTTGCAGTTGTGACTTTAATAATTGATATTTCCTAATCCGCATTACCTCTAAAGCTTGCTTCCTAGAGTTGCCTATGATAGTTTGCTAATTAGCATTAAGCACAGTATCTTTATCAAGATGCCGTATTTACGTTATGGACGAAGCTCGCTGTGAACAAAATCACTGATGGGAGGGATGAAATACATAGATAGTCTTGGATGGAAGCGGCTAATTTAGTTTCCTAAACTTGGTAATGAGAATAGCACCCTACAATGAATATACGTATGCAAACTATTCATAACCGTAAAGTCAAAGGTGGAGGCTAAACGTTGGCACAATTCCAAGCACAACCTCTGGCTTTGTCAAGCTCTCAAAAAAATTGGGTATTACTCGGTGTCGGACTTGGGGTGTTCATGTCTACCTTAGATGTGGGCATCATCAATGTTGCTTTGCCCACATTGGTAAAAGCCTTTGACACCAGTTTCCCTACAACCCAATGGGCTGTGTTGAGTTACCAGTTGGTCAGTTCTGGCTTAGTTTTGGGAGCAACGCGCCTGGGTGATATGTGGGGCAAGAAGTCCTTATACCAAGGGGGACTTATTCTCTTCACTTTCAGTTCGCTGTTGTGTGGTTTTGCACCTAGTATTGAATGGTTGATCGGCTTTCGGGCACTTCAAGGATTAGGTGCTGTGTTCATCTCTGGGCTTGGTTTGGCAATAGTTACAGAAGTTTTTCCCACTTCCGAACGAGGCCGGGCTGTTGGTGTCATCGGTAGTGTAGTATCACTGGGAATTGCTTTTGGCCCTTCTGCTGGCGGACTGCTCTTAAGCTGG
Source organism: Nostoc edaphicum CCNP1411 (assembly GCF_014023275.1). NCBI lineage: Bacteria > Bacillati > Cyanobacteriota > Cyanophyceae > Nostocales > Nostocaceae > Nostoc > Nostoc edaphicum. The sequence continues at coordinate 213,939 of NZ_CP054698.1, read as the reverse complement.
TCAGGTTGGCATAGTATATTCTTCATCAATGTACCGCTGGGGATCATAGCTAGTTTCTTAATAGCTAGGGTGGTACCACCTTCTGTAGGTATTCAGGGCAAACAAAAATTTGACTTTTTTGGAGCCATATTGGCTTTATTGACTCTGGGTAGTTTTGGGCTGGGTATGACACAGGGGCAAAGCCAAGGCTTTAGCAGTATCAATTCATTAGTATTATTAGCGATCGCTGCCGTGAGTTTTACAACTTTTTTGGTAGTTGAAGCGATCCTAGAGCAGCCATTACTAGAACTGCACCTGTTTCGAAATCTTCAATTAAGTATGGGTTTACTGAGTGGCTGGCTAGCATTCACTGTCATTGGTGGTTCGCTACTCATCGTCCCTTTCTTTCTAGAAGGGGTCAAGCAATATCCGACGCTAAAAGTGGGGCTGCTACTAGCCGTATCGCCTATACTTAGTGGGTTAATTGCCCCTCTAGCTGGAATACTTTCAGACCGCTTTGGTGCGCGACTGATCAGTTCAATTGGACTGGGGTTGATGATTGGCGGCTGTTTGGGGATTAGCACTTTTGATGCTCAAATTACTGAGCTTGGCTATGTATCGCGCTATTTTATTTACGGCATTGGATTAGGTTTATTCCAATCGCCCAACAACAGCACTGTTATGGGAGCAGTACCGAGGGAGCGGCTAGGGATTGCTTCTGGGCTGCTGTCTTTATCACGTACTTCAGGTAACACCGTAGGAGTTTCTCTAATCGGGGCAGTATTTGGAGCGTTAATCGCTAGCATGTCTGCGGGTGCAGATGTATCTGTTGCCCCTCCTGATGCGATCGTTGCAGGCTTCCAAGGAACTTTTCGTTTTGCAGCCCTAATACTATGTGGCGCAGCAGTTGCATCTGTTTTAAGGATCAGTAAGAGGCAGGAGAGCAGGGAGCAGGGTGCAGGGTCAAAAGAGGCAGGGGAGCAGGGGGCAGGGAGCAAGGGGGAAAACTGAGCGCCCGATTGTACTCCGCCCCAATAAGAGCGCCCTTTATGGCGCGGAGCTTCTTGGTGAAAATTCCTCTCCTCAGCACCCTGCACCCTGCCCCTCTGCCTCTTTTCAATGCCCAATGCCCCATCCCCAATTAGCAATCACTAAGGAGTTAGATAAATGACAGGTAAATTAGAAGGAAAAGTAGCAATTATCACTGGTGCTTCAGCGGGAATTGGAGAAGCAACTGCGATCGCTTTGGCTTCAGTTGGAGCAACAGTAGTACTTGCTGCTAGGCGTGGCGATCGCATTCAGGCATTATCAGAACGCATCGAAGCTAGTGGTGGCAAGGCATTACCCATTGTCACCGATGTGACTGATGAAACCCAGGTAAATAACTTGGTGGCAAAGGCAAATGCAGAATTGGGAAGGGTTGATATCCTCGTCAACAATGCGGGGATCGCCTTACTTGGCACCATTGAAGCGGGAAATAGCTCAGACTGGCGGCGATCGTTTGACCTCAACGTATTAGGATTGCTATATGCTACTCATGCTGTTTTGCCTCTGTTGAAGGCGCAAAAATCGGGGCATATAGTCAATATCTCCTCAGTGGCTGGCCGGACAGCGCGGGCGGGCGTCGGTGTTTATAATGCGACCAAATGGGGTGTTAATGCCCTCTCGGAAGCATTGCGTCAAGAAGTCCACAAGGAAAATATCCGCGTCACTATTATCGAACCAGGTTTGGTAGATACAGAAATTGACAACCAAATTACCGATCCCGTTGCCAAACAACGGATCGAAGAACGACGCAAGTCAATTCAACCTCTGCAAAGCGAAGACATCGCTGCTGCGATCGTTTACGCCCTCACCCAACCACCGCACGTTAATGTCAACGAAATCCTTATCCGACCAACAGGACAAGAACACTAAAGTTCAACGAACAGAATTCAGGAGTCAGGAGTCAGGAGTCAGAATTCAGGAGTCAGAATTCAGCATGAATTCTTTACGACTGGTGGATAGCGCAGCGTTAGCGAGTCCGCGAACGTCTTGATTCTGACCGGAGGCGGAGCGTCTCCGGCTCCGCTTCTGAATTCTGAATTCTTCTTCAATCATAAGTGTGCGAAAACTTCACTAATCATAGCGGAATCACCTAATCTTTAGCGTTTTTCTACAGCCCTACAATCTTTGATCTTCTGGATGCAAATTGTACCAACTATACCAGTGACGAACTGCTAGCCAAACCGCTGAAAGCAAACCCGCTAAACTAAGGGTGAGTCCGCTGAAGGGTACTAGTAATCCAAAAATAGGCAGCACTGCTCCAGCAATAGTGGCGACGATCGCAGCCAGAGAAGCACTGCGGCTAGCTCCTAATCCCCACGTTAAAATTAGTAAAATGATGGAAATTAAAGTCCAAGCCAACTGAGCATTGATAACGCGAGCTAGATAGGTCAAAGTCAATAGACAAGCAAAGAAAATACTACCAGCGATCGCTACATTTTTGAAACTCATGGGCAGTGACAAATATAACAACAATATCCACCATAAAAATATTGCTGGCGCTAGTAATAAAAGACGCGGAATTACCCCCGTGTTACCAATAGGCTCGGTGTTGGTAAATACTCCAAATGGATTTTTGACTGAAACATTATCGTCGAATTTCCAAGTAAATTGCGTACTGCGTCCGTCAGATTTAATTTCATCAGGTTCAATACCACTGGCAAAATTAGCCGGAGCAAAGTTAGCAATTGCTATAAGGCGGAAGTTAGATAGCATCTGTCCCCCTGCACTATAAACCCAGCGAGGCCCGCCTCTAGCCTGATATGTAACTCGAAAGGTGGTTTCTTCCCCTGGTTGCAGCCGGAAGGGAAAACCATAGTCTCCCGGATTGGTTGGTTGTAACCTAGTCCCGTCACGCTCGATTTTGTAGCTCTTAAGTAGTATAGAGCCGTTGGGTGGTGGTGCTTCAAAGAAAAAATTATTAATATCCTTGAGTTGGTTAACTACTTTATAATCAGCAGTATAATCTGCGCGATAAATTGAGCTACGACCTGGAACATCTACACTTTGGTCAAGCTTGACTTGAATTTGCGAACCAGCCAGCATTAAGAAGCGATTGATCTCTCGCGTCTCATTTACCTTAACTATTTTGCCATCAACTTGAGTGGTGTATGAGTATGGCTCTTGAATAGAGTAGCGGACTTGAGGCGCAAATTGTTCGAGCTTCTCACCAGCAACACTTTCAGCTACTTGAGCCACCTTTGCTTGTTCCCAGTGGTGGTAGCGATTGCTTAAAGTTGAACAGAGAAAAAATCCTGGTACTAACAGAACTAATACTAGAGTTAAATGCTGCAATCCCCGCAACAGTTGGGAATAACGAACAGCCCACTCGCCAATGAATATAAGTTGTTCAGGCTGACTGCGACGCAGGGAAAAACTGATCAGTGCGATCGCAATTCCCAAAGCTACGATCAAAAATACTAATAACAGTGAAGCTTTGAGCGCTTCGGTTCCAAATTGGACAAGCTCAATCGGATGCGTCAAATCGGGTAATCCGGGAATACCTTGAGCAGAAGATGACATTAGCTGATTTTTGCAGAATTTGGAGAACCAGACCAATAAAATCTCTTAAAAGTTTCTGGAAAGAGGTATAAATTATTATCCTATTTGGTGACGGTTCTGAATCCCCAATCCCCAATTCAACTTTGTATTTTCAGAATTTCCTTTAATTTATTCTCATAAAAAAATTCCTTTTCTCTCATCGCTGGAACTAAATCAGTTAACCAGGTTGCTTTCTCGTCATAACGTGCAAAGAAAGGGCGTTTACACCAATTGGGATCGCGTCCTTGTAAAAAAGAAAGTACAAATACTTTCTCGCCATAAATCTCAGTTACGCCATCCACTGCAACTTTACCCGGTAGTGCTGACATGACTGGGCCCCGAGCCGTGCGAGCTAAACCAGACACCTTTTGTATTGCTGCTTGATAAATTTCCCAAGCTCGAATAATTGGTACTTCAAAACAATTTTTTGCTCCAGTATCTCGTTCCATAAACATATAGTAGGGAATGCAACCAAGACGAACTTGTTCTTTCCACATCTTTATCCATACTTGCGGAGAATCATTAATTCCCCGCATCAGTGGCCCTTGGGTGCGAATCTGTGCGCCTGTACTACGAATGCGTTGGAGCGCTGCTTGAGCAATTTCAGTTTTAATTTCTGTCGGATGATCGTAGTGCGCCATAATCGACAGATGTTTGCCTGAACTAGTCACTTTCTCAAACAAACGTAAGATATCATCAGCATCTTCATCTGTAACAAAGCGATAAGGCCAGTAAGCGATCGATTTAGTACCAATCCGAATTGTCTGGATATGTTCAAAATCAGAATTTAGCAGTGGTTCAATATATAAAGCCAGATGTTTAGCTTTCATTGTCATTGGATCTCCGCCAGTAATTAAAACATCTGTGACTTCCTGATGTTGGCGGAGATACTCTTGGAAAAGTCCTGATTCACGGGTAGCAAATTTCATTCCGTCCATCTTCACAAACTGTGGCCAACGGAAGCAAAATGTGCAATATGTGTGACAAGTTTGGCCTGCTGTCGGAAAAATTAAGACTGTTTCGGGATATTTATGTTGAATTCCTGGTACTTGTTTTCCGTCTAAAGTGGGAATATTGTGTTCTGCTTGTCCGGCTGGATGAGGATTGAGTTGCGATCGCATCCTATTGATTACTTGACGCAGGTCTTCTGGTGTAGAATTTTGCAGATGCCAAATAACCTTGTCTAGAGATTCAGGAGCCAACATTTCTTTTTGAGGAAAAGTCAGGCGAAAGATCGGATCATCGGGAATTTTTTCCCAGTCAATTAGTTCTTCTACTACGTAATTATTGACACGGAACGGCAATACTTGGGCAACTGCTTTCATTGCCAAGCGGTCTGCTGTTGAAAATTTTTGCAGTTGAGGCAGCCGATCTATATCTTTAATTTCATATAGCTCAATTTTTTTAGGTTTAAGTTGTGACATTTAATTATTATTTTGAATTTATATAAAATACAAAAATTATCTGGAAACTATAATAAAAACAAGTTTATTTTGGTAAATCATCCAACCGATATAATTTGGCATAATGGCAATCCTCACAAAAAAATAATGAGATTTAACAAAAAGAAACTAATACACATTTAAAATAGTGCAATTAAAGAGCATTATGATTAATTAGCCAATTAATCTTCAATAGCACCCAATTCTTTAAGTGTATTTTTTTGTTCTTCCCCTAGACCGGAAATACCCTTGATATTCATTCCTTCATAAGGTCTTTTTGACATGAGTGTTTTGATACACTCTCCAGTTTTGACATTCCATTGCTTAATAGCTCCATCCTGGGAACCACTATACAAAGTTCCATCAGAACTAAAGATAACAGAACGAACCCAATTATTATGTCCTTGCAAAATAATCAGACGTTTACCTGTGTCAACATCCCAAATTTCAACAGTGTGATTAACACAAGCACAGCCAATAATCTTACCATCAGGACTAAAAGCAACAGAACGTATCCAATCATTATTGACTAAAATTTTGCAACATTCGCCAGTCTGAACATCCCATAGTCGTACTGTTTTGTCATCACCGCCACTAGCTAATAGCCCTCCAAATTGCCCTTTTGAAGGGAGGAGCGGGCTAAAAGCAACAGACCATATTCGCATAGTATGTCCTTCCAAAACCCGAATACATTCTCCTGTATGAACATTCCATAGCCGCAATGTTTGATCATCACTTCCACTGGCGAGGATTTCAGCATCAGGGCTAAAACTGACAGACTGCACCCAATTTGTATGTCCCTGTAATGTTTCAAAGCATTGGCCAGTGCGAATGTTCCAGAGTTTGATATTGCAGTCAATACTACCACTAGCTAGAGTTTGACCATCATGACTAAAAGCAATAGAGCGGATGCGATCGCTATTTGGCAAAATTTTCACGCACTGTCCACTCAGAGTATCCCAAAGACGGATGGTTTGGTCATCACTACCACTAGCTAATAGTCCCCCACCTAGCGGACTAAATGCAACAGACCAAAGGCGGCCAGCGTGTCCTTCTAAAGTACTGATACATTCTTCAGTCTGAACATCCCACAGCCTAACGGTTTTATCATCATTGCTACTAGCAATTCTCTTCCCATCTGGACTCAGGGCTAGATCGTGTACCCAATTGGTGTACCCCTGCAAGATTTGGACACATTGATAATTTCCGATCTCCCAAAACCGAACGGTTTTATCATAACCACCACTAGCAAGTGTTTTTCCGTCGGGACTAAATGCAACAGACTGAATATAATTACTATGTCCTTCTAAAGTTTTTAATAATTTCCCCGTTTGAATATCCCAGAGTTTTACCGTTTTGTCGTCGCTACAACTGGCGATGATCTCTCTTCCTTGTGAAGAGGGGATCGGACTCAAGGCTATAGAATTGATTAAATTAGTGTGTCCTTCTAAAGTTTTTAATAACTTCCCTGTTTGAATATCCCAGAGTTTTACAGTTTTGTCATCGCTACAACTGACAAGTATTTCTCTATCAGAACTAAAAACTACGGACTGGACTAATTTTTTATGTCCCTCAAGAGTTTTCAAACATTTACCTGTTTTTACATCCCACAATTTCACAGTTTTGTCAGCACTACCACTGGCAAGTATTTTTCCATCAGGACTAAAGGCAACAGAACGAACAAAATTGCTATGTCCCTTGAAAATTTTCCAGAATTTTTTGGTATCCAGATCCCAGAGTCTAATAGTTTTATCACTACTAGCACTAGCGACAAATTTGCCATCAGGACTGAAGACAACAGACCTGACCCAGCTAGTATGTTCTTCAAAAGTTATGAGAAGTTTTTGGCTAGCAACATCCCAGAGTTTTACAGTATGGTCATCACTACAACTAACTAAAGTTTTACCATCGGGGCTAAAGGCAACAGTTCTTACCCAATTATCATGTGCTTTCCAATGAAATAGTTGCTCACCATAAGTAGCTTGCCAAAAAATAATGCGACCATCAGCGTCACCTGTAGCAACAATTTCTCCATTTACAGGATTAAATGCCACTGATAAAATACTATCGAATATTCCTGTAAATACAGATTTAGATAAGTCAGAGTTCGCAAAATTTACATGATGCAGGTTCACATTGATTAGGTATGCTTGCCATATCTTTAAAGTAGAAAAATCACATTCACTTAAATCAATTCCCAGATGACAAAGGAGGTTAATAATATTCCCCCCAGCATAACCGGATGTCAACGGAGTGTTTATTTGCAGCAATTTTATAATTTTTAAGAGATGTTCTTTAATCCGGTCTTTATTGCCAAATTTATTAATTAGCTTTTCAACAACTGGTTCTAGAATTAAACGAATTTGAGCATTTCTAGTCTTTCCTTCTGTTTGCGCCTTGAGTAAGGCATAATTTTTTAACAAGGAAATATTTTCTAGAGTAACCTCGGAAACAATTTCTTCACAAACCTGATTAACAAATTGACTAATGATATATTCCATTACTACAGCCTGGAGCATAAATTTCGCCAAACCCTTCTCGTTAAAGATTAGTGATCGCCGTCGTAACGATTCTAAAGCTTCAATTAATTGCGGTTGTGATGTAGTTGAAATAATATCTGCTTGTAATTCTACAAAAGAAGTAGGTTTGCAATTAATTCCTAACCAGTATAAAATTTCCTTTTCTAAACTTGATAACCTATTAAACTGCTGTTCTAATAGATTGCGGATATCTCCAAATAACACGGAAATATCACAACTAATGAACTCTGATATATTGCTACCAAAAACTTCTTGGATAGTATTACAAACGATTTTTAAGGCTAAAGGATTACCTGCATATTGATTAATTAACTTGTTCCAGTCTTTCTCTGAACCCAGAAAATCACCTTTGCCTACAAATATGCTTTTTGCCGCGATGTTTTCTAGTCCACTTAGCTGCAATGATCGAACTTTAAGATTGTTTCCTTCTAAAGTGATAATTTCTTTGGGACTTTCACGACTGGTTAAGACTAAACAGCTTTGATGAGGCATTTCCCCAACTTGTCGGAAAAATTCTCCATATTCTTCATATCCTTCTCGATATTGACCGACATAATCACCTCCAAGCAAAACTGACTCGACATTATCCAGTACCAATAAACAGCGATGTTTCCGCAAAAACGCAATCAATTGCGAAATTCCTACTTCTTTAGGCTCATTCTTTTTGGAGAAAAACTCAATCAAGTCTGCAAAAATCTCCTTAACAGAGGGTGCATGACGTAGCGATCGCCAGACAACATACTCAAACTGTCCCTGAATTTTCTGTGCCAGCTTGATAGATAACGCTGTTTTACCAATTCCCCCCATCCCAAATATTGCTACCAGTCGGGAACGGTCTTTATTTATCCATTCCTCTAAAACATCTAACTCCAACTCACGCCCAAAGAAAACCGGGACATCAGGCGCTTCGCCAAAATCATAACAGGATGAGGCATTAACTACTGTTGATAACTGATATCTTTCCTGGAAGATACTCCTGATTACCTCTAATTTCCCAGGAGTACTCCCAGCAATGTCAAACTTTTGGTAAACCGAACCAAGTCGCTTTCGCACTGCGGCTGCACTAATTTCGAGAGTGGTTGCAATAGATTCTGCCGTTTGGCCAGCTAAAGCTAGAAGTAAGGCACTTACCTCAGCCTCAGATACATTGTGTTCGGCTGTAACCGCTCTCAAGAAACTTTCAGGAATTTCCGTCATGAAGTAAATTTCTCCAGCCAAAACTATTTTTATATATATGTGAGGTAGATGTGAGATATATTCTTACTGCTTTATACTCAAATCTGCTCTTTTTATTCTTACTCCCCAACGCTAGTAGGGAAGGGGTTGGGGGTTAGGTCTGTATTGGACTCAACCGCAAACCTTTATAAGTTTATCGGGTTTCCTACTCCCTAGTCCCGTGCCTTGGCGTAGCCCGTTATAGACATCGCCTAGCATTTATACAGAAAAGCGTATTGACAAGCCACTACTAACTATACTCTAAATTATCAATTGTTATCAAGTTGTTAATTTTGTTTATCAACTTGATTGACAAGATTAATCAAGTAAATGTAGAATCTATAACAATAAATGTAAAATCGATAACAAATTAGGTGTGAATCGCGAGGATAGCTAAACTAACTAGCACTGAGGTACACCACACTATGCCAACACCTGAAACTTCAAATTCTGCTCAAGAATTATTTGAGTTACTTGAGAAAGATATTCTTGCCTGTCACACTTGCAAGGATGGAATAATTGAAGTGAGTATCCGCAAGATCGGAACCGAAGAGTTTGAGGTGCGTGTCATCTCCTTCCGAGGTTCTTTTCGTTGCGTTCATGCGGATCTAAATAGGTATTTAGAGGAGTTACCGACAGATACGCAAAGTCAGGTATCTATCTATCGCGATCGCTTTCGAGTGGGATTGAGGGGATTATTAAAGAAGGGGTTTGGGTTACTCAGCCTAGACTTTTCTAAATGCAAGAAGGGAAATACCGCGCCGATATTTGGCTGGATGGTATCTGAATTGTTAGATATTGACTGAGTTTGGTTGTTTTTATTGATTGCTCTAACCAATTATCAGCTAGTAATTTCATCTCAAGTTTTAGAGAAACAGTAGAAAATTGTTTTCGTTCTTGAGGTGAACAAGTGAATAATTCTCCAGCCCAAGAGAGTCTAGAAAAAGACTACAACAGGGTTGATATGGTACTAAAAAGTGTCACATCAACCCTGTTATTTTGTATTTATTTATCAGGAGGGAAATATGGATACGAATCGTCACAGCTTTTTATTTCGTTTGACTTCTCAGTTCATTAAATATTTTGCTTTGGGATTATTTGGTCTAGCGATCGCTTACGTTTTATCAGCTATTTTCGGAAGCTCACATATTGCGATGAATCTACTACCCTTTGTTTTCTATTGGGTTATTTTTCGGTGCGGACTTATTCTTCTTTGCTTAATATTGACGACAGTAATTTTGGAATCTGTTCGTTAAAATATCACAAATAATATTCGACTTTCGCATCTTCAATCACTCTCAACGAATACCCTCATACACTCTAAATAAGCAATGTTGCTGCTAGTGTGAAAGTCTGAATTCCTTTGCAAAGCTTTTTATGGCTGTGAAACGTTTCGTTTCTAAGTATCCCTGTGTGCTTGAAGATTTTATCAATCTCACACATTACTTTTTTGTCAAAAATCAGCCAAAAAATTAGAAATTGGAGACAGAAGTAAGAATGACAAAAAAACACAGCAATTTTTCTGGACAAGAACAGCTTCATCCTATATTAGTGATCTTAGTAGCAGGTTCGCTCTCTTTGGCAATTGTTGATCCGAGCAATCGCCCTGCATACTTTGATATTGTGAAAATTGCAGTCGTTTATTTTTTTGGCACAACTAAGACCCAAGGAAATACTAATAAGTCTAATAACACAGATGATTCAGAAATCCCAGAGAATTCAAACAGTACAAAATATAACGATAGTCACGACAAGCCTAAATGAAGGATTGAACTAGTCAAATAAACCGAAAATAGAAGTAAAATCAAAAACCCGGTTTTAATGACCGGGTTTTTGGTGGAAGCTATGGGGCTATATTCCCCGAAGGTTAGTTATAGAGGTTCAGTATAATATCGATGCTCTTGATATGTACTACCACCCCATTGTTATCGATTCCGGAAAAATTAACTCAGAATTTTTGAGTAGCCTTCCTTCGTCTCCCAAGATACAGCAAGCAACTGGTAACGTTAGCGTGTAGCATTGAGAAATATTAATTTTCCGGCTTTTGCTGATGAACAATGCATTTGGTAGCTGGCAAGAATGGCTAACAGTATTCGCCTATCTAGGTTTCACCGTCTTCATTATCTGGCGCGTATTTACCGCCGAGAAGAATTAAAAAAGCTGCATATCATCTCACGAGGGCCTTTTTGCTCAAAGGGTAAAACAGTCCCACTTTGTTGAACATTGACTCGTTCACGACAATTGTAAACCTCGGTGGGTCTTTTTACTCCATCTACGCTAACGGTTGCCCTGTATTCCCAATAATTTTTGGCACTTCGGCTGATACTGAGAATACAAATCTTGTGGTGTAGCCCGTCGTAGACATTGTAATTGCGGCATACAGATGCTAAAGCCAGATTTGCCACGGAGAAATTCAGTATTAATAATAACGCGTATGCTATGTATGTAATCCTCTTCATAAAAAATTATTTGGAATTATTTGGAAATATTATTAAATTTTTAAACCCTTTGAGTTGAGTCAATTACTTTTCCCTGTTTGATAGACCAGAGATTGTAACTCCTTAGCACACAAAGCATGTGAGCCGCAGCAAAAAAGCTCACATGTTTTATGTGCTATTTTCGGCTAAAGTTTACTAAGCTAAATTGAACCATGCCCAAACACCTCCTCTACTTTGAGGATAAACATCTAGTGCGTCTGTTCATGTACCATACCCTAATACCAATTCCTAATATCCTTCTCCTACAGGAGACGCTACGCGAACGGGAAGAAGCACTTTGTACGTCTACGTAATTGAGAAAGTCAGATTACATCTGGCTGGGTTTCCGCCATTTGTATCTGTATGTAGTCTTATTTTGGAGAGTTGACACAACATAATGTGCAAAAAAAGTCAGTCGTAAGGACGATAAAATTGCAACCAAAAACAAATTTTGAGCAACCTTGGATTACACGCTGTTTTGCAGCAGTATTGCTTTTCGGTCAAGTGTGGCTACATTTACTCCAAGGAAAAACTTACTATCGCAAGATTCTGCAACATCTGGTGACTGCTGGGCCAGGTTCTATCTCTCCAGTTCTCCTTGTCAGCGGTTTTGCCGGAATGATTTTTACTATTCAGACAGCGAGAGAATTAGTACGATTTGGTGCTGTCAATGCTGTGGGAGGTGCTTTCGCCTTAGCTTTTTGCAGAGAATTGGCTCCAATTTTGACCGCTAGTATTATGGCTGGACAAGTTGGTTCTGCTTTTGCAGCAGAAATAGGTGCAATGCGAGTTACCGAGCAAATTGATGCACTTTATATGCTCAAAACTGATCCTATTGATTATCTAGTACTTCCTAGAGTAATTGCTTGTTGTTTGATGGTGCCTTTGATGACGGTTTTGGCTTTAGTTATGGGCATCATCGGCGGAGTTTTTGCTGCATCACAGTTTTACAAAATTATTCCTGAAACATTTTTAGAATCAGTCAGAAATTTTTTACAACCGTCAGATTTGTTTATTATTTTGCTAAAAGGGTTTATTTTTGGAGTGCTGGTTGCTGTCATTGGCTGTAGTTGGGGTTTAACTACTAGAGGGGGAGCAAAGGAAGTAGGAGAATCGGCAACAAAAGCAGTTGTTACTAGTTGGGTGTCAATTTTTATTATGGATTTTTTCCTCTCTCTAATGCTATTTGAACAGCCTGCATTTTGAACCTAAGTTGTTGAATAACAAGAGAATAAAAAGATTTCCGACTTATTTAAGAAGTTGGGAATCTGAGCAAAAAAGGAAGTTATGGGTAAGTAATAGTGATTCTGAAGCGTTGGCGCAGCCCAACCCAGGCATCACTAGCTTTATCGGTTATATTTGATCACGTTAGCGGAATTTGGGAATATATTAACTTGTAGATTAGCGCACCCAAAGCTAAACCTCCCAATGAAAAAATAGACGCAGTGTAAAAGGCTAGTCCTTCCCTAAGACCCGCTCTTTGAAAATCTATCCTGACTAATATAGTCGCTGAAATGATGAGTAAGGTATCAAGAAATACTCGAAACCAGGCAATCATGAGAAAGAATAAGAAAGCTGCTAAGACGGCAACACCGAAAGACCTGGTATTTGATTGAAGCAAAATACTGTAGTAATATGTCATCTTCGGCCAAGGAGCAGTCAACGTTACTACTAAAAGCAAGATAGCAACTACAGTTGCCACCCACACAAACAGAGGCGCACGTGTTTCAGATATTACCCAGCCCAAAGTACTGTAACTCAGTAGTACTAGTGCCAGCGACACCCAAGGAACTCTTTGCAAAATTGACATGGGTTTATATTTCTAGTACAGGGTCAAGATCCCATAACTAAGTCTAGTAACTCAAGACATTATTTTGCTTGAGGGCTTGCTCAGTTGATGATGGTTGTCCTCCCTCAAAGATATCCCAGTATAAAAGGAGTTTTTCACGATGTGGATATCAATAAGACGAGAAACTAGAAGTTCTTGGAGATGAAATTATGTAGATTTTGAGTATATGGCTTAGACTAGTAAGTTTAACATCATATTTCTTATAGCTTCAATCAATAGGCTGTTATGCTGTTCCCAAAAAAGCCAAACAAGTTTGTAGAGAATTGCGGTACAAAGTAGTTAAATATGTTGTTAAACATTTGTAAACTGTTAGCAGCCGAGTAGCCGCGTGTCACATCTTGTTAAGGAATTATCATGAGACAACTTGTTATTGCTGAACGCGTATGCCTCATTGGTCATATCGTGTCAAAAGCCTTTGGACTGGTAGGGATGCTACTGGTAGTACCTAATGCTGAAATAATTTTCAACTTATCGCAGGTTGGAGAAACTGCCATACAGTTAAGTATGGCTGGTGGAGGTGTTGTTGATATTATCTTGGGGACAGTAGCTGTTTCTATTTATGCCTACCGAACCTTGGGATTAGGAAATTGGCTAGCATTTATGCTGCCTGCTGTGTTTATATCTTTGGGGAGTGAACTACTGGGAACTAGTACAGGGTTTCCATTTGGTGATTATAGCTACTTAAGTGGCTTGGGTTATAAGATTGGCGGGCTAGTTCCTTTCACTATTCCTTTATCTTGGTTTTATGTTGGGCTGTCGTCTTACTTAATTGCTAGAACTGGGTTGAAAGTAGCTCAAAAACCCAGTTGGGGACGCCATATTGCTTCTATTGCCGTTGGTGCTTTGCTCTTTACTTGCTGGGACTTTGCTCTTGAGCCAGCTATGAGTCAATCTTCTTTGCCTTTCTGGTATTGGGAACAACCAGGAGCTTTCTTTGGGACACCGTACCAGAACTATGCTGGTTGGTTTGGTACTAGCGCACTGTTTATGAGTGTGGCAGGATTATTGTGGAGAAACGCTTCGATTAAATTAGAGCGATCGCAACTCAATCTGCCTTTAGTCGTTTATTTAACTAACTTTGCCTTCGCCGCCGGACTCAGTTTGGCAGCTGGATTCTCTATACCTGTGTTGCTCGGTTTATTGCTAGGTGTAACTCCGGCGGTGGCGCTGTGGTTAATGAGTTCTACCACACCCGCCCAAGTTGCTGTTGAATCAGTAAGCAAAGAAGTATCAGTAGCAAAGGTTGAAGTTGCCTTGAAATAAGGCGATAAATTAGGGAATGGGAAAGTAGTAGTGCTGAGTGCTGAGTAATGAGTGCTGAGTGAATAATTTAACTTCTTTATTACTCAGCACTGAGAACTCGGAACTGGCTCAACTCTCCGCTACCGCTCACATAACTGTTTTGCCCCATGCCTAATGAGTAATGACAACGCTTTGATAGTAGAAAGTGCTATCTCCTTTTTATTGCTACTTATCCAAGTACCAGCAACGGCGATTCTATTTTCGCGCCTGTTAAAAGGGCCAAGACGCCATCCTCCAATAGAACCCCAACAGCCGACACCAGAGCTTTTGGGTAGAGTTAGCGTCGTCGTTCCCACACTAAATGAGGCGCTTCGCATTAGCCCTCTGTTAGCTGGTTTAAGTCAACAAAGCTATGAAGTTCGGGAAATTATGGTGGTAGACAGTAAGTCTAGTGATGGTACCCCCGACTTGGTAAAAGCCTCACAGCAGAAAGATCCGCGCTTTCGCATCATGACAGACGATCCCTTACCCGATGGTTGGGTGGGGCGTCCTTGGGCATTGCATAACGGTTTTTTATATAGCTCAGAGGCTAGTCAGTGGTTTCTGGGGCTGGATGCTGATATCCAACCACATCCTGGTTTAGTTGCTGGTTTGCTGAAGACGGCCGAAGCGCAAGGCTATGACTTGGTTTCCCTTTCACCCCAGTTCATACTTAAATATCCAGGAGAGTGCTGGCTACAACCTGCTTTGTTGATGACTCTGCTTTACCGATTTGATCCAGCGGGGATCAATACAAATCAGCCAGAACGGGTTATGGCTAATGGGCAGTGCTTTTTGTGTCGTCGTTCCGTTTTAGCTGCTGTGGGTGGTTATAGCAGTGCGAGTGGTTCTTTTTGTGATGATGTTACCTTGGCACGGAATATTGCTACTCAAGGGTATAAAGTGGGCTTTTTAGATGGCGCAAAGGTTTTGAAGGTACGGATGTATGAAGGGGCGATGGAGACGTGGAAGGAATGGGGGCGCAGTCTCGATCTCAAAGATGCAACTTCTCGTTCTCAGTTGTGGGGAGATTTATGGCTACTCACATCTGTTCAAGGTCTACCCCTTTTAATTGTCCTCACTTACTTGTTGATTTCTCCCCCACTCTCACACTTGCTACAGACGGGATTAATTGCGTCTCTACCCATCCCCACACTTCTCCTGCTGGGACTGAATTTATTCCTGCTGGTGATTCGCTTTGCTATGCTGATAGCGATCGCACCTTCTTATGATCGCACAAACGCTAAAGGCGGTTGGTTGTTCTGGCTTTCCCCTTTAGCCGATCCCTTAGCGGTACTACGAATATTCTTATCTGCGTTCCGCACCCCGCGCGAGTGGCGAGGACGCAAATATAGTGCTGAGTGATGAGTGCTGAGTGCTGAGTTGTGAATTTTTAACTACTCACTCTAAACTCTTCACTACTCCCTCTAAACTTCCTACTCAGCACTCACAACTCAGCACTCAGCACTCCTTAATCCTCTTCACCTCCTACTTGATCCCCACGTTCCAATTCCCAAAGAATTTGATTTCCTTCACGACGTACCCGTGACACTATCCAGTTTCGCCAGCGCCATTGATCTCCACGACTAGTGACAGCGCTAGCGTGGACATCCATCAAGTCTGCTAACTCAGAACTGGTGATTAAGTAGCCTTTTTCAGAAATTTCATCAGCAATACGCAGAGTTTCGACCAAGCTGCGGAGTTGCGAAACCCTCATTTCTGGCGGTTTTTCATCTGTTGCGGCCGCAGTTGGGCCAGTTGATGGTTCCATAACGGTTATTTCTGGTGCAGAAGTACTGATTTCTTGAGGACTTTGGTTAGTTATTCTAGAGTTTTTTTCATAATCAGCTACTTTTGCTACATTTAGTTCATTTTTGGAGGGTAAAGATTTGTAAAGATTTTTGGGAGATAATTGTTGCAGGGAAGGGGTTTTGCCACTGGCGTATGTGCGAGCGATCACATCACAACGTTCGTTACCTATGTTACCAGAATGTCCTCGGACGTGTTGCCATTTTACCTGTTGGGTATTGAGTTCATCCAAAATTTCTAAAAGGTCTTGGTTTTGGACTGGTTTACCATCTGATTTTTTCCAGCCTTTCATTTTCCAGCCTTTCACCCACTTGGTAACGCAGTTAATCAGGTATTCGCTATCGGTATGCAGGGTAATGGGTTGGGCTTGTTCAGATGTTTGCAAAAATTGGAGGGCTGCGATCGCAGCTTGCATCTCCATTTTATTATTAGTGGTATGAGGGGATGCATCGCCCATTTCGTGGATTGAGCCATCGCTGAAGTAGACAACAACACCCCAGCCGCCAGGGCCAGGATTACCGGTGCAAGCACCATCGGTGTATATGCTTTGAATTGTAGGTTGGGTGGACATGGTTAGGGTATCGAACCGCGAAGGACGCTAAGGCAAGAGTTATTAGCGACGAAGGCGAATTTTTTTAACAATATCCAGGCTATTATACTGATAAATTTTTCCTTTAGTTCTTCAATTGCTTGCACAAATAGCAATCTCTAAGGCTGGCAATTTTCAATTGCCTTTTTTGCATTGCTTTGTTACCTTTACTCCGAACGATAGGCAACGCGGAGACTTTGGACTAAAATCACCAGAGATGCGATCGCCATCAACCCGCCCCAAAACCAGTAAGGTAAAAGCAAATACCTCTGCATTTGCGCTGTATCAGAGAGTCCAAGGGAACCAGCAGAACTACTAAATAGATAATTAAGTTGATGGAAGGTACTCACACAAGCTTGTACACCCAAAAATTGAATAGCAAATCCTTGCGCCCAACGAGGTGCTTTCAGGGCAATACCCAAGATTATTAAACCCAACAAGGGAATTGCCACCAATCCAAACCAGGAACGTACCCAAATTAATGTGGAAAACAGCAAAAAACCGCCTAAAATTTTCAAACAGAGGGTTGCTGCTGTAAAACTGCGGGAAGCCAGAATCAAAACTGCACCGGCAAGAGGTGGCCCCATTGGGCCTGCGGCTGCGATCAATGCCAGGCCAATTGGCCCCAATGATGACCGAATACCATAAGTTGCGACACCAGAACCATTGCTAAAAATCTGTAATTTCTGGAACTGTCCCCCTAACAGGAGTGCCATTAGGCCGTGACCCATTTCATGAAACCAAGTTGCCAGAATTGTAAACGGGTATAAGATATAGTCTCCTCCTGGTACTTGCCACAGTAAAGCAGTTGCGATCGCTGCTGCAATTAGCCAGGTTAGCCCCATGCGTTCAACAACTGGCGGGGCTTCTTTGGTGAGCAAGGTTTCAAAATTTTTACTTGGTTCCCTCATAGGTCACTCAATTTTGGATTTTGGATTTTGGATTTTAGATTTTCTGAAAAATTCACAATCTAAAATTGGCAGTGTATTTTCATCCATCCTAGTGTAATTATTAAGGTAATGGAGTTGCTGGGCAATGCAACAATTCGCACCTCGAAGCGACGGCTGTCAACTATGGCGCTATCAAGAACAACATAGTTATCCGTCGCTTGTTCGATGCGGTTTATTTGTTGATCCTTCAAAAAGGATGCCAGAGGGTGGGCAGAAAATGCTTAGACTGATGTCACAATTGATCAAGAATCAGTTAAGCAAGTTGAAAGAGAAATGTCATTAAGTCTCCTTTACCTAAGCTGATGCGATCGCCTGGTCGCAAGCGATGACGGTTTCCTGGTAAAAGTGGCAAATTATTAATGTAAGTACCATTAGAACTTCCCACATCCTCTACATAATGAGCATCTCCCTCGACGCGAATATCTGCATGAATCCGCGAGACAATTTCTGAATTGGGAAATCCTGAAACATCTATATCTGGTGGAATCCGGTCATTGGACTTGCCGATATGAATTACAGAGAGATTTTGCGGCAATTCAATTAGCAAATCGCTTTGAACGTGGATTAACTTCGCTGTAACCTGCTGCAATTGCGTTCTGGCAGCAGTTACAGTTGGTGCTGGTGCTGCTGGTGGGGGTACTTTGGCTCCAGGGGCGGGCGCTGGTTCTAAGGGTGGTGGAGTAGGAATACTTTGTACAGAGACTACAGGTTGAGCTGCAACGGTTGGTGCAGGTTCTGGGGGGCTACTGTATGAAACAGATACCTGTGGCGCTGGTTCTGGGGGAACTGCCACCTCTGTTGGTGGTAAAGATGAACTAGGAGGATGGGAGTTAGTAGAACCGCTTATTCCCAATGAATCTGGTTGCAAAAGTTCTAACAGTGGATCGGGTGGAACTAACGCTGGCACTTCCACAGGAACATCGGGAGTAACTGTTGTAGCTACTGTTGCGGGATGAACGTGTGGAACTCCTGCTGAATGAAGGTTATAGCCACACTGGCCACAGAATGCAGCATCTGCTTGCACAGTTGCCCCACAACTGGGACAGTTAGTAGTTGCGGGTAACGGTGTATAGCAAGCTTCACACTGGACAGCGCCATCAGGGTTGGGATGATTGCAATTAGGGCAGACGATCATCGATATTTAGCCTTTGTTCAAGATCATCATAGATATAAGTAGTAATCTGTCAAGTTTAAATTGATGGGTAAGCAAGTTCGTAGTAAGGACTAAAGTCCTTATTTTCTAAGCACACTTTGTGCTTACTACAAACCCTCAAAATTAGCTTGACAAAGTAGTAGGACTGGCAAGCAGAAGGCGGCCCTAGTTTTAGATTCTAGCAATTACTGCTGATAGAACGATGAATTGGATACGGGGAGGTGGGGAAAGGGACGATGAGGGGAACAAGGGATAATTTACCCACCTCTCTCCCATGCCCCATGCCCAATGCCCAATTCCCCATTATTCAATGTTGGAGTTCCAAACCTGCTGCCGTATCTAGCAGCCACCAAAGTTCACCTTGGGGCTGAATTAAGCGGGATGGGTAAGTGAAGTCATCGGCTACAGGTGCAAAGACTTGCGCTAAAGCTGGTCGTTTATTAGCACCAGCAACCAGAAAAATCACGCTACGAGCAGAGTTGATGAAGGGGTATGTGAAACTTATTCTGGGGTTTCCGTCTTTGTTACCCACAGTCACGAGGCGATCGCGTACTTTAAGAGCCTCTGTATGGGGAAACAAAGATGCGGTATGTGCATCATCACCCATTCCTAGTAATACTACATCCAACGCGGGGAACTCAACCCCAGAAGAATTGAAAAATTCTTTGAGATGTTTTTCATACTTATCAGCAGCCAGTTCTGGATTGGCTTCTAAAGTTGGTACGGGGTGAATGTTAGCCCCTGGGATGTCAATACGATTTAGCCACGCACGACGCGTCATCAGCTCATTGCTATCGGGGTGATCTGGTGGCACATAACGCTCATCCCCCCAGAATATATGAATTTTATCCCAAGGCAGTTTTTGAGTAGCTATTGCTTCGTATAACGGTTTAGGTGTACTGCCGCCAGATAAGGCAATGGTAAACCGTCCACGCTGCTCAATGGCAGTTTCTAATTTGGACAGAATTAATTCTAGCGCTCGTGCAACCAGCGCTGGCTGATCCGGTAGAACTTCAACGGTTTTGTTCATGGCTTCATCATCATATTGCTGGCTTCCAGCAATACAATACCGAACTTATTACAATCCTCCTTTTTAACTTTTGAAACATTTAACATCACAGATTAGGTAGGCTGGAAAAAATAGATGCTCCTTATCACCTTCAATGGCAAGTTGTCAGTAGTCAGTCGCACTAACTACTAATCACTTTCATGATTATTTATTCACACCCAGTTACTTGATACTTTGTTGATTAACGCCATAAAGGATACAATTATTAATTCTTATTGAAAATTAATAAAACTAATTAATCACAACCAAGGCTTCCCAGTTAGCGATCGCTTCACGTTGGGCAATTAACAATTCCTGAATTCCTTTTTGGGCGACATCTAGAAGTTGATCCAACTGAGTGCGGCTAAAGCTGCCTTCTTCGGCTGTTCCTTGGACTTCAATTATTCCCAAATGTTGATTCATCACCACATTAAAATCTACGGTTGCAGCCACATCTTCGATATAATTTAGATCCAAAAATGGCTCTCCCTCCAGTAATCCTACGGAAACTGCTGCTACCTGTCCACATAAAGGCGATCGCTCCAACACGCCCTCTTGCAACAATTGAGAAACTGCATGAGCCAACGCCACAAATGAGCCTGTAATGGCTGTTGTCCTGGTTCCAGCGTCGGCTTGTAACACATCAGCATCCACAGTTAGCGTATGTTCTCCCAGTGCATCAAAATCCACTGCTGCACGTAAGCTGCGTCCAATTAGACGTTGAATTTCTTGCGTCCGTCCAGATAATTTCAATAATTCCCTTTCTTGGCGTTTTTGGGTAGCAGATGGTAGCATTCGGTACTCAGCAGTTAACCAGCCTTTACCAGTTCCTTCGAGAAACTTTGGAACTCCCTTATTAACGCTAACGGTACAAAGTACCTGAGTATCACCGCATCTTGCGAGAACAGAACCAGGGGCAAAGCGGGTGAAACTAGGGTAAAAACTGATCGGACGTAGTTCGTAGGGAAGACGACCGTCAGGACGCTGCCAAGCCATTGGATTTGCCTCAAGTTTTACAATACTGACTTAAGATTACCTTAGTGTTATTGGGCATTGGGCATTGAGCATTGGGCATTGGCAAGAATTTTCCAAACTCCTAACTCTCCCACTCAGCACTCAGCACTCATCACTCATTACTCAGCACTCTTCAAGGAACTGAAAACAGAGTCAAAATATTTTGCTGCACCATCTCTGGTGATTGGTCGCCGTTGATGGTCAACAAGCAGCGACGACGGTCGTAATATTCTAGGATGGGAATGGTGCGATCGTAGAATAATTCTACACGGCGCTGCACGATTTCTGGTTGGTCATCTGGTAGCGATCGCCCCAAGGATCGACTAACCATAACTGCTTCTGGAACTTGGAGATAAATTGCCCAATCTAGCTTTTGCCCTAAATCATCTAATAAAAAATCTAATTCTTCAGCTTGGAAGGCAGTACGGGGATAGCCTTCTAACACCCAATCGCATTGAATATCTGGTTGTCTGAGGCGAATTTGGATCAATTCAATGATCATTTTGTCTGGAACTAACTCCCCTTTTTGCATATAGGGTCGTGCGTGATATCCTAGTTCACTCAGGCTAGCGTAAACCGAAAGAGAAGTCCGGGGATCAGCTTCCGACCATCGAAATCCCGGCAGGGGCTGATTGCCAGATATTGCTTCCCGTAAAATCTCACCTGTAGAAATCAGAGGAATCTCAAAGTATCTGCAAAGCCTTTGTGCTTGAGTGCTTTTCCCCGATCCTGAACCTCCCAGAATCACCAATCTCACAACAATTAACTCCTCATCCTGTCAAATTCACTACTTCCTAAGTCTGTTTTGCCCAAACAATCGGCAAATCTAACATTTAGCGATTTTCAGACTTACACCTAGCTTTTTTAAATAATTGGAACTGTAACTCTTATGTTTTAATTTTTACAAGTACTTTCAGAGTAAAAACGAAAATTTAAATCAAAACAACTCTTGACTTCAATACAAAGGTAGTGTTTGACTAAGAATGCAATTTGCCAAATCCACCACACCTCTGAAAAACAGATTGATTATACAGACAGATTTGCAATAATTCCCGCCAGCAAAAACTCTTAATCTATTGTATTTTTTTAAACTTAACTTTATGGTTGCCCAGCTAGAAACTCAAAGTATCAATTCAACCCTGACCCTACCATATCCAGTTGAAGGGCTAGTGCAAGTTTTTACTAGCTCCCATCGCAATTTTTTTACGAGCGTGATGGCTCAATCACTGAGAATAGCTGGACAAGGAACGCCAGTATTAATAGTGCAGTTCCTCAAAGGAGGTATTCGCCAAGGACAGGAAAGGCCTATACAATTAGGACAAAATTTAGATTGGATTCGGTGTGATTTGCCTCGTTGTATCGATACACCACATCTTGATGATACGGAAAATAAAGCCTTACAAAAGCTGTGGCAGTATACACAACAGGTAGTGTGCGAGAGTAAGTATTCTCTCGTGGTTTTAGATGAGTTAAGTTTAGCGATTAACTTTGGTTTAATTCCTGAAACGGAGGTTTTAGCGTTTCTGGCAAAACGCCCTCCCCACGTCGATATCATTCTCACAGGGCCAGAGATGCCAAAATCTCTCTTAGATGTGGCAGATCAAATTACAGAAATCCGCCGGAGTTATCGACCTTAAACATAAATACTCAGTTCGTGCTACCATATCAAGTCTGTTTGAATTAACGTTAGCAACGAACTTGTGATTAAGAACGATATCTGGATTACTGAAATGGCTCAACAGGGTTTGATTTCACCCTTTGAGCCAAGTTTAATCCGAAAAGTGCAAAAAGATGAGTCTGTAGCGATTCAACCTGTAATTAGCTACGGGTTGTCTTCTTATGGCTACGATATACGCCTTTCCTCGGCTGAGTTCCGCATTTTTCGCCACATTCCCGGAACTGTAGTTGATCCCAAAAACTTTAATCCCCAAAATCTGGAGCCAACAGCACTGCACACAGATGCCAGTGGCAGCTACTTTATTTTACCGGCTCATTCCTATGGGCTTGGGGTTGCTCTAGAAAAACTGGAGGTTCCTGAGAATATTACAGTAATTTGTATAGGTAAGTCTACGTATGCACGTTGTGGCATAATAGCAAATTTAACGCCTGCTGAGGCTGCATGGCGGGGTCATTTAACTTTAGAATTTTCCAATTCTTCCAGCGCCGACTGTCGCATCTACGCCAATGAAGGCGTGGTGCAACTGCTATTTTTAGAGGGTGAACCCTGCGCTATTAGTTATGAAGCAAGACAGGGCAAATATCAGGATCAGCTAGAGATTGTTACATTGGCTCGCATATAATCTAAATAGTATGCAATTTTACATTTTTGCAGTCATTCCTGTTGAACCAAAACCACCAGTTCCTCTAGATGTATGACTGAGGTTATCCACTTCTTCCACTTCAACATGAATTACTGGTGTGATGACCATTTGGGCAATTTTCATTCCTTCCGTAACTTTAAAAAGACTTTTGCCATGATTTATTAAAATTACACCTATTTCTCCGCGATAACCTTCATCTACTGTACCGGGAGCATTAAGAACTGTAATTTGATATTTAAGAGCTAGACCGCTCCTTGGACGAACTTGAGCTTCAGTTCCTTGAGGTAATTCTATTGAAATACCAGTATGTATTAACCTACTTTCTCCAGAAGGAATTTTTATTTCTTCTATGGAAAATAAATCTAGTCCAGAATCATTTGAATGTTCGTATTTAGGAACTATAGCTAATTGGTGTAATTTTCGTATCTTCAGTTTCATCTTTTTTGATCTCAAAATATCATTTGTTCTATATTCTAGCTTCTACGCAAATCATTTGTAATTAATACAATTAATGCACCAAATGCTAAATACGTCGTTCGATCAGCAATAGACCTTACTGTATTATACCAATTTTTTTGTGAGAGAACTATGCTATTAGCATCTAGATAAAGATAAAAGCATAAACTTAAAATTGTAAGTAATATTAGAATTATATATGGGAGCATATAAAGCAAATTGTCTAACCAATTTTTTTTAAACTTTTTGAAAACTTCAGATTCTTTTAGTTGTTTTCTTAAAAGTGTTTCATTTTTTCTAAAAGGCTCATCAAGCCAGCGTCTTTCCTCTTCACTACGCTGAACGCCATTTAGTATAAGCTGTTACGCAGCTAGATTGTATAATATTAGATTAAGTAATTAATTTAGTATCAGCCATCTATGCCAGCAAAAAATCATCTTTCCCAAGAGCAGAAGGAAAGGCTACTAAAAACGCTAAAAGAGCATGAAAATCCCTACGTAAGAGAAAAGATTCTGATTTTATTATTAATGAATGATGGAAAAACTTATCAAGAGATTAGTAAGTTTTTAGATATTGCATATCCAACAGTAGCATATTGGGCAGTTCACGGCGATCCAGATAACCTAGAAAGTTTTTTAGATGGAAGAAGAGAAGGGAACTTCCGCAAAGTTACCAAAGAATATGAGGATTTATTATTAGAAATAATTGAAAAAGAGCCACTAGAGTATGGGTATGAATTTGGTCGTTGGACAGCAGCAAGACTAGCTACATACCTCGAAAAGATAACAGGAATTAAGTTAAGTGGTTCACAAGTTGGGAGAATATTAGAGCGAAAAAAGTACGTTTACCTTTGGGCAAAATACAGCCTAGGGGACAAACAGAATCCTGAAATGCGTAAGGCATTTAAAGAAAAATTGTCAGAATACTTAAGAATAACAAAGGAAGCCCCAGAGCGTTTACAGGTATGGTTTTGGGATGAGAGTGGATTTAGTTTAAGAGTGATAAGAAGAAAAAACTGGGGTAAGAAAGGTACAAGGAAACAAATCACAGGTCAAAGAAGAAGAGGAAGAGTAAATATTATGGGAGGGTTACGTTATCACGACAAGAAGAGAATGAATTTTGTGATTAAAAAAGGAAATGCCGATGTATTTTATGAGCAGCTTCAATCTTTGAATAATTTTCTATTGCAAGAATGGATAGAGCAAGGAAATAGAATTGAGACTTTCAATAAATGTTCTGCGAAAATAGTGATTATCTTAGATAATGCCAGCTTCCATAAAAGAAAAGATATTTTAGTTCGTATCAAGGCAGAAATGCCAAATATTATCCTGGAATTTCTACCACCTTATAGTCCAGATTATAATTTGATTGAATTGGTTTGGCATTCAGCAAAAGAATATATAGCTCATAGATTGTTCGAGTCAGTATCACAGCTAGAAGAGTTGTTAAATAAATTGTTAAATGAAGGAGGTCTTATTATTAAATGGGAACGCAAAATTAAAAATAAAGGTAATGCTGTTTATTAAATTTAGCTGCGTAACAGCTTATCTGGTCTACCAGGATCATTAGTATGTGGAATCGATGATTTGGTTTTAACATAATAAAACATCAGAGAGACAAAAGTATCTGTTTCTGGCTTCAGATGTATAGATTTGTCGCTATGGTTATGAACTGCTATTAAAGAATTCCCGATATAATCAGGATCTAAAGTTGTACCAATATGTCCTATACCCTGAGAAACCCAACCAACTTTAGAATGATATGTTCCAGTGATTCTTTTTGAAACCCAAATAGCTTCATTAGTTTGAATTAAACCGTAGAATTTTTAGGGATAATAATTCTCTCTACAGAACTATCATAAGCACTTTTTCCATCCTGGATTTTCCACGCAAGCTTACTTGCTGTCAAATTGTAACTTGCTCCTTTAAGGTTGCTTTCATTAAAAGGATATATTAGTATATCCCTGCCCAATTCTCGCTTGATATCTTGGTCACTTAATGTACTCATGTGTGAGCTAATTTTTATCTAATTCACTAGGTTTTATTGATTGCAGCGTAGCACTATTTTATTTTTATCATCACCGTAATTACCTCAAAAATTTGTGCGATCGCTCTAAATCATACCCACAAATCAGAGTGCGATCGCTTACTTTATCCCACTGCAAATTCTGTCAGCTTTCGCATATAAAGAGGTTGATAAGCCAGCACGATATCCTGCTTTGGAATACCATACTCCACTAATTCATTAGCCACGCCAACCTCAGTCCCATCATACTGAATCCAAATCTTATGATCTCGAATATCTAGATGAATTAAACAGCCATAAACCCGATGCCGATTTTCCCAACCCGTATTCACAACTTGATAATGATCCTGTTGTAAATCAAAAATAGTTTGTCGTTCGATTTCACCATAGGCAGGTTTAATCTGAGCATGACTTGTCAAAACTTGCTGGATGATTTGTCTATACTGCGCTAGTTTATCCATTGTACAATTACCTCATTTTCCGGGTCAAATACTAGCAGTTTCAATTGATATTCGTGGATACTCATCTGTGGCAATTGCCGTGAGAAAAAATCTTCATAAGTTGCTAGTGGAACTGCTAAATAGAGAACTCGCTCTGGCTCTTTTAGTTTTAGCGCTACTCGATAATTTAAACATTGTCCTAAAGCTGTATGAAACTCAGAAATCGCAGAGGGAGCAACAAAACTCTTGATTTCTACAGCAATTCGTTCGTCTTGCTTTTGGGCAGCAATTAACCGTTCTGCACCCAGATCAATTTGTAATTGTCCATCTGCTAAATCAATAGATAGTGGATCGTGTGTAATTGTCCAGCCATCTTTTTGCAAAGCCAATCTAACTAAATTATGGAAAATATCTCTTGCAGACATTCCTTAAAATTTAAAGTGTAATAACTCGAAAATTTTGCTGATATAGTAAGCCCTTGTCTGACGTAACGAACACAGGAGTACTACTCATAATATCTGGGTCAGAGGAAATAATTCGGCGATCGCATAGAACTTTTTGAATATCCATCGTCCTGGAAAAGTCTATATGAGATAGTTTAAACCTTCATTGCGCTTCTAGCCAAGCCTGTAAATCAGCCAAACTAGTAAAATCTAACAGTGCTTCACTTAAATCTTCTAGAACAGGCAAAGATAAACCAGAAATTGAGGAGCGTATTTCTTGAGAAAGTTCCCCAAATCGCTTAGTTAATTGCCGGAGAATAAGATTAGCTGTTGCTTCCTCACGTCCTTCCTCACGTCCTTCCTCACGTCCTTCCTCCTTAATTTCTCGGTAAACTCGCGTTTCCTTAAGCGTGATTCCTAACATAGACTCTACCTCAGCTTGAGTTAATTGTTCAAATCTGTACACCATGATCGTCGTTATTAATTCAATTATGGCGCGACTCGATGGTGATAGCACTTCTTGGGTAGTTCTTGTTAACAAATACCTTGCTTCTTCTGGTGCTTGTTCTTCATCTACTGTAGTTAATACCATCAGCGCTACCCATATAGGTAACTGACGAATATCCCCTAATTCATCTAAATACACCCGATGTATTTGTTCGCCGTTTAGCAATGAGCGATGAGGATGAATATCGCTTTGCTCAATACTGCGTGACGGGTAGATTATCACTGCTTGCCAGTCGCTAAATCTGGCATGGTTGCGGTAGAAATATAACGAAGATTCAGCCCATACTCTTTCATAAAGTTGTTCATCCTTCTGGAACTGCACCTCACAAAAATATACAACTCCAGCACCATCAGTTTCCGGTGGTAGAAATACTCCATCAATTTTAAATTTCGGCTCTTTGACGGCGACTGAATCAAAACGATAACTATCTGCATTATTTGGAGGATTGCTCAATAGCTCAAACAGCAGAGTTGGAGACTGTTGAAACAGTTTGTAAAATATTGAGTCTCGACGCATGAAAGTATTTTACAAATTTTTTATAAGAAGAATTCAGAACTCAGGAGCGGAGCCGGAGACGCTCCGCCGAGGCGTCAGAATTCAGTATGAATTGCCCCAAAAATGATTATGGTGCAAGTCTGGCTTTACCTAGACGCTGCTTTTCATACCATTGTGCGATCGCAGGTGCCCAATCTTCAAAATGAGGCCACATCATTTCACACAACTTTTGAATTTCCAGTTGAGCATCTTTCTTATTTCTCAGATCACAAAAATGCAAGAAAGACCTTAAATTAAAACTAACTACAAAATGCTGGCGATAATCAAAAGGCACTTTACCTCTTGCGTGTTCTTCAGACATTCCAGCCTCAAAATCAGCTTTATATCGTTTAGCTGCTTCTAGACACCACTCCAAGTCTGCTGCTCGTTGCTCTGGTGAATAATAGTATTTTTTGCCTTGTCTATCAGTGTAATAACCAACGGGACGTAGGTAAAAAACATCTTCTATGTCTTTTTTGCCTTCTACTACATCAATAAATTGGTTGCCTGTGTATCTAAAAGATTGGACATCGAATGATACGCCTACACGATGAGTACGGGCTTGCTGCATCACATTGTGGGGAAAGTAACCACAGTTGAAAACAATCTGGGGATGCTCTAGAGGTCCATAGTGTCCCCTCTCACCCGCTAAAAGTCGCTTAACAATAACTTCGCCACTTTGTGACTCCGAGGGCCAGGAGTCACGCTCATCAAACACGAACCCATCAGTATAGTCCTGGTGCATCGCGGCATAAATCACCTGCTGCGGGTTTGGTGTTTTGGCAATAACCTCTACTCGAAATCGATGCATTAGCTTATCGGGAACGGATTTGTGAATGAAAGTGCTTACGCAGAAGGAGCGGAGCCTGTTCGTTAGACATGGCTTTGAACTCGATTCACTATCATATCTCTGGCTTGGATTTCTACTTGAGCAGATTCAGATACTTTACAAATATTAATAACTTTGTTACAGTTGTTTACATAAGAGAAAACAAAAGGAAAATCAAATGCGTACAAACACTGCTATAGTTGACGACCAAGGCAAACTGAACAACTTTGCGATCGAGCCAAGAGTTTATGTAGATGAGCAAGGCGATCGCACTGGCTTCACTCCTTATGCAGAAATGCTCAACGGTCGTCTAGCAATGATTGGTTTTGTTTCTCTAATAGCATTAGAAGTATTCACCGGACACGGTATCGTTGGTGTTTTGGCAAGCCTATGAAGAGTGCTGAGTTCCGAGTGGTGAGTGCTGAGTACTCAACTTCAAAACTCAGCACAGAGTCTTGTAAAAACTAATTTTTATAACTTAATTATCAACAAACGTAAGAGACGGTAAATTTACCGTCTCTTAATTTATGTAAAACTTAGTGCTAGAGTGAAAATATACTGATAGCCAAAGCAGTTATCAGCGTAAAAATATTGGGTGAAATATGGCTTTAACTGCTTCAACGATGTTGCTATTAGGCACGAAAGCGCCAGATTTTAATCTACCGGAAGTAGTATCTGGAAAAGCAACTTCACTTTCTACCTTTGCAGATAAAAAAGCACTGTTGGTAATGTTTATTTGTCGGCATTGCCCATTTGTAAAGCACATTCAAAAAGAATTAGTGCAGTTAGGAAAAGATTATTTTACAGGTGATTTAGCGATCGTTGCCATCAGTGCTAACGATGCACACAATTATCCAGATGACGCGCCAGAGTCGTTACAAGCATTTGCCACAGAACAAGGGTTTAATTTTACCTTATGCTACGACGAGAGTCAGGAAACAGCAAAAGCTTACACAGCAGCTTGCACACCAGATTTTTTTGTATTTGATAGCGATCGCAAACTAGTTTATCGGGGACAATTGGATGATAGCCGTCCCAGTAATGGTAAACCTGTGACTGGTGCAGATTTACGCGCAGCCATTGAAGCAGTGCTGGCAGATAAACCTGTTACAAACGAACAAAAGCCGAGTGTTGGTTGCAATATTAAATGGAAACCTGGAAACCAACCCAGTTATTTTGGTTAAAAGGGATTGGGGCATGGGGCATTGGGCATGGGGCATGGGGCATTGGGTATGGGGCACGGGGTATTAGTTATTCTTTCTTCCCCTGCTTTTCCTGCTTCCCCTGCTCCCTCATCCTCCCACTCCCTAATCCCCACTCCCATCAATGTTTAATTTCCAAATTCAGTATGTAGCATCCTAATTGGACTTTTTCTGCCCACAATTCATATTCCAGACGCAAATGTTCTGGTAAGGGATGTCCGTTGAGAGTTAGGCTACTAGTAAAATTTCGCAAACGAATAGGATCGTTAGGTTGCAATGACTCAGTTGGCAACCAATAGCGACTAATGCCATAAACGCCCTGTTCCCAAAAGTGACGGTAACTCACTTGGGCGTTACCTTGCATAGTCATGATGACGCGATAAGGGGAAATCTCTAGCCACAAAATTCTGGGACTGTTAGGGGCGTAAGCTTTGCTCTTAGTTTGGGGAAGTCTGTCCTGTGGACTTACTACACTCTCTACTTCGCAGCTAATTAGGGGCGGTGCGGTAAGTAACAAATGGAATCTATCAGTATCTTTTTGATACAATGTTGCGGCAGTTTCGACAACAGACCAGATTGGTAGGTCAGTGGAAATCAGTGATAAGCACACGGGCTTGCGGTGATGGGTCAGCATGGGAGCGATAAGGGCTAAAAGCTATTGAACAAAATGAAATGAACACTCTAGCTGTCTAATAGGTCAGGGTAAGAAACTAAATACTAAAGCAGCCTTAATATTAATAAATCCGCTGATTTGTTAATAAGCTACACAAATCTGGATAGAAATAGGATGAATGTCAGCTTAGACAGCAAAAACGGTACTTTCTCTAGAGAGAGCTAATTCGTAAGTAAAGCTTGTAAATATTCTAAGCCTATAGCCTCAAAACAGTGGGGTCGTTTTAAATGCTAAGAAACCTTTTTGAGGGAGACTTACCGTGGACTAGAGTAAGTTTCATACAGTCAAAAGCAATAAGATACCAGCAAGCAAGTCACCAGCAGCGACAAACTAAGTCCCTGATGAATTTCAGGTGTATTCAAAGCCAGTCTATACTAATGTCGGCTTCTGTTATATCCGTAGAAACTCACGAAAACCTTTCTTATCAAAACAGTGCTGTACATGGATAGCGGAGCGTTGAGCCAGTACTTAGTAACAAGTGCTGAGTGAAAAAGCATTAAATTTGTCTCTCTCTTGCGTGTCTTGTAGAGAAGAAAGGGCAAAGATTATCCATTTCAAAACAGCAAAACATGAGTATTCGTGGACTGATAAGTAATGCGATCGCTAAAGTTAGTTAGCTTGCTTTTATCCCCGTTAGGGGAAGTGGTTATGTAAGCGACGCAAATTTAATAACCTGCAATTCTTATAGAACTTGAAATAGTGCCGGACTCTGACAGCTACACACCTACTGGCGTGGCAAGGCTAAAAAAATTGTAGGTTGGGTGGAGACTTTGCGTAACCCAACATCCTGTATATGTGTTGGGTTCATTGGTGTCAACTTAAGCTAAAAGCCTCTTCAAATCTCGTTTTCAGCCTCTGGCTGGAAATGCTGCTCCTGGCGGCAGAGTCGCCAGTAAGGGAAGCGGCAGCCCCAACGACGGGTATTCCCAGTCTCCGACTGGGAACGAGCCGATCTAAAAGCTAGTTATGACTTGCTTTGATGTTAAATTGACACCGTTGACACCAATGTGTTGGGTTGCGCTCCGCTTCACCCAACCTACGGTTTTTTAAAGTAAAGAATATTAACCGTACTGGATTACACTAACGATGCCATTGCACTTGTGAACAGGTCATGAGTGTTACAGCTTGGCACTTATTTGGGAATTATAACAAAGGGATTATAAGCGTCATGTGCCATCCAAGATAGGTGCATAAGTATGAAAAATTTACCGGATATATTGCTGCGCTTATTTTTTGGTGCTGCTTTGGCTGGAATTGGTATAGGTATTTTTCGGTATGGCTCAGGGGGTTTAATTATTAGCTGCAAAGCTACTCAGTCGAAAACAGCATCTTGCACAATAACTGAACGTTTAGCATTTAGTCAACAGATAATTGAAGAGAAAATT
The DNA here is from genome assembly GCF_014023275.1 of Nostoc edaphicum CCNP1411. NCBI lineage: Bacteria > Bacillati > Cyanobacteriota > Cyanophyceae > Nostocales > Nostocaceae > Nostoc > Nostoc edaphicum. The sequence continues at coordinate 182,192 of NZ_CP054698.1, read as the reverse complement.
ATTGATAATATTACACAGGGAAAGGTTGTGATAATTAATGCTACACGATTTACAGAGGATTCTACTGAGGATATACAGTTTTTTCGGGTGTTAGGAGTAACAAGAAAGGGTATTAGTTACCAAATTGGTCAAGATGGAAAAGATCCCACGGAAGCGCAAGCGATCGCAGGACAGATTAATTTTTTAATCCAGAATCCCAATGCTTCACCAATTCAATTAAATTATTCTTCCAATATGATTAATTGGTTAGGTTGGGGAGCAATTGGTTTGGGAATAACTGTGTCTCTTTTTATGCGTACTGAAAAATAATTAGATTTCGGTTGAAATGAGCAGTGATTCCGAAATTTACCCTAAGAACTGCATACTCAAAAGATGAAATTAATTAAATTAATTTTTCATCAAATCCGATTTTTGCCTGCTAGCAAATTAGCGATCGCAGTACTAATCGGCTGACCTGTAAACTGTTGGTAATAAGTAAACCCAGGTGAAGGATTAACCTCGAAGCAATACCAATCACCTCCAGGTGTGCGGCGCAAATCGATGCCGCAAAGAGGTAGATTTATTGCTTTTGCCAAGACTCTACACTGCTGTTCTACTTCTTCAGGAAGATGACAAGCACGGATTTCTGTGGATTCATCATTCTCTGCTGCATAGCGGTAGTCATCAGCTTGGGAAATTACCTCGCTGGCAAAAATCTCTGTCCCGACAACATGAACGCGATAATCTCTACCGGGTATATATTGCTGAAACTGAGTCGGACACCAAGATACATTATCAAGGCGTTCAAGATGCTCAATTCCCACACGCGAGACTTTGCTACGAATACCACTGATGGATTTATAAATAATATCGCCGTGGAGTTTCCAAAAAGATCGCACAGCTTCGGGGTCTGTGGTGACAAGGGTTTCGGGAACTTTGAAACCGAGTGAGCGAATTTGCTCTAACTGATAAGGTTTAGAGCCGTTAGCAGCCATTGCAGACGGACGGTTAATGACAAAGGCGGGTGTCATTTCCGACCACGACATTAAGGTATCATCAACTGCGATCGCATGTTGCCAAGCTGGACTATTTACACCCGCTTGGGCAATTTGAGGAAGACGGCGCGAGTCATAGGGGCGTAAGTAAGCAGCAGTGATTTCACTCAAATCAATTTTTTGATACCAAGTGCGAATTTGCCCTTGGACTGGTAAATCTAAAATATTGCCTACAGATAGTTCAATTTCAGTATCTAAAATATCTCGTTGATCAAGGAATACTGACGGTATGCCTAGACTAGTTAGTTCTGAGTGAACTGCTGCTAAAGGAGATTCTTCGGTAATACCCCACAACAAAATCAGCATTTAGCATCACCTCCACTCAAATACTCAAGTATGGCATCGCCTACATCTGGTGCAGAAATATCAGTCCACAAATCAGCGCCCAAAAACTCTGCTGGAGATTCGCTGCTGCTAAAATGAACAGTCAACAAGTCAACTTCAGCAGCATCAGCGATACGTCTGGCGTGTGAAGCTAGGGTTTTTTCAACTTCCCCTAAACAGCGATCGCCTACCACTGTCACCTTTACCGAAGATTTTTCGAGAACCTGGGCACACACATTTGCCGACATCGAACTTTGCCGTCGCACCGGACGTACTGGAATACCCAACTGAGCAGCCGCATAAACCCATTGTTCAGGTCGCCAAGCAGGCCCTAATAAATATGTTGGGGTTGGTCGGTTTAAGACTGGACATTTTAAGCTGGACAACCAAGCAATTAGAAAGGCATTCATTTCCGTAGCAATGTATGCTCGATCATCAGGGACAATGTGCAGAAGTTCCTGTTCAAAAATAGAAGGTAGGCGAGTCAAAACGCCAGTGATTTGATCGAGAGCGTTGGCGCAGCCCGTCGTAGATATCGCAACCCCACCTACCACTGCTGAGGAGAATGAGGTAGATGAGGTAGTACTTTCTCCCCTATCTCCCACATCAATAGAACTCAAGTAATGTCGCCATCCAACCACTGACAAATCTTCAGGCGTCAGTAGGCTGACACTATGACCATGAGCCGCCCAATTAGCAACCAGCGCCTCGGCGGCTTTGTCATGACGACTGGCGACAATAACCAACACGCTTACTTAATTCCTTGGTTGATTAACTACTTGTTGACCGACATTTGGGCGTTCTTGGGGCTGGATGAAAGATTGCCCATTTGCCTGTTCTATTTGATCAAGACGTTGAGCCATCAGACCGATTAGCCGCTGTAGGTCATTTGAACCATCTGCTGAAGTCAGATTTTCAACTTGACTTGTCTCAGGGAGTTTTTCAGCTTGAATTTTCTCAAAGTCTTTATCTTTCTGAACTTTCTCAAATTCTTTGACTTCTATCTTCAGTTCCTTGTTACTTTTCAACACTGGCGGCCCTGTCAGTGTAAACAAGCTTCCACCAGTAGATGTGGGCAGAGAATAAGCCAATTGATCGAAGTCAAGACTGCGAGCAGTTAAATCTTGAGGTAGGAATGTACCTCTATGTTCAGGCGTCAACAGCAGATTAACTGGGTTTGCCGCAGAAGGAGAATTGACTAAGATTTCTACATATCCGCGAATCTCTAGTTTTGCTGCTTGTAATATCTCTGGCTTGGTGACATCAGGTAGTAAGGTAACTAAAGCTGTGTCATTGGCTGAAATGCCCACATTGAATGTAAATCTGTTCGGATCGCCTGGAACAGGGGTTAGATCACTGAAACTGTTAGCTCCTGTGACATCGCTGATTGTTACGGTGTCGGCTACATTTAATTGCGGTGTAGTTGCAGTGAATTGCAGCGTCAATCTGACATTGGAGTTGCTAGTATTGGCGATGGTTAAAAAATAACCTTGGACAACTGTGCGAGCAACAGCCCCGCCACCAGGAGCGGTAACAGGTGTAATTGGCTTTACTAGCAGTTCAAAGGTTGAGACTAAAGTTGGTCTTTGTCTAATAATTCCAATTCCGTTTGATATGTCTGTCATCTTTTTGTTACAGAGAAACTACATATCAAACTTAACTGCCTAGACTTATTGACGGATAGTACCCCATAGGGTAATCTTGTGGACAAAATAAAAGTGGTTCTGTTGATTACAGAACCACTAAAGCTTTCGCAAACCTGTTATAACTTAACGAACTGACCCTTGAGCAGAAAAAGTATCAATCGGTTTCATCAGGTACAGCCGTAATAATTGCCAGCCATTGGAGATATAAAGTGGCAATTTCTGGAAGATTTGCAGGAATTTGGGAGTGCTGGAGTTAGCGATCGCACCCAACTTCTCATTATTGGATATACAGATATCTAATCGCTCATAAAACTCTGGATTCTCTACATCCAGCATCAGCGGGAACACGCGACCTGCGTTTTCGTTAGTCTTCTGAATTACATGGATGTCGTATTCTCGTGCATCCAACCCAAGGGTGGCATAAAAGTCCTTGCGTTGAATGTCATTGAGATACATGGTCGCAAACACCGACAACAGGAAGAACCGACTCCACAGCCGTGCTTTCCAATCATTCAACATTTGCGGTTGGGATTTCATAATGGCATCGAAGAAATCGCCGTGGCGGTTTTCATCTTGACACCAATTTTCAAAGAACCGGAAGATTGGATAAACCCGATCTTCGGGATGTGCTTCTAAATGGCGATAAATAGTGATGTAGCGCCAATAACCGATCTTCTCAGAAAGATAAGTAGCGTAGAAGATGAATTTCGGCTTAAAGAAGGTATAACTGCGGCTCTTAGTCAAAAACCCTAAATCTAGGGACAGATTAAAGTCCGACAAAGCTTTGTTCAAAAAGCCAGCATGACGTGCTTCATCCCGTGACATCAGGTTAAAGCACTCTGCCAAGACGGGGCTTTTTCCTTTCAAGCGACGACCAAGTTCTTTATACAGCAAAAAGCCGGAAAACTCTGCTGTACAAGAACGTTCTAGAAATTCAACAAACAATTTGCGAGTTTCCCCGTCAATATGATCCCAGGATTGGTCAAACTCGGCATCCCGAACAAAGTGATGGCGGTTGTAGTCGGTGCGGAACTCTTCGAGAATGGCTTGTAACTCGTCTTCATTGACGGAGATATCCATCCGCGCCATTTCATCAAAATCGGTAGTATAAAACCGAGGTGTTAACAGGGTTTCTTTTGCCGGGACTTTAATCCCTGGCCGGATTTCTTCAAAGCCTGGTTTTTTGAGGGAATCTACCATGTCTTGATTGCTCTTTCGTCTTTATTATCTTAAGTAGACCCTTCGGGTTTGGCACTTCCTCATCGGGAAAACATCCTCTGAGCGACTGCTTCACCAGAAAGCCAAGGGTAATGTTCTGTTAAAACGTAACAGCCCACAATAATCCAATTGTATAAAGTTCAGTCTACCAAGGTGCGGGTGAGAAATTTGTAAGCAAAAGATTAAGAGTTGCAACAATCATTCAATGTTTGCGGAACCAAGAATCGCGGATTAGTAGTCAAATAAACTTAGTTCAGTGATTAGCACTGTTTTGAGCAAGTGGAGTAGTACGCACTTGTTGTATTATTAAAGCATTTTTATCTCAGTAATTTTCTGTAGTTGCTACTACAACATGGAAAACCCATCTTAGACAACAAGAGCAAATCCAAAGGGTTGAAAAGCAAGATGAATCTTGAAAACAATCAACAGAAAGACCGACTTCTTGTCTCTTACATTTTGTGTGCAGTTGGATTTTTCGGGTTGGGAGGGCTGCACCGCTTATACAATGGCAAAATAGGGACGGGTTTGTTGTGGCTGTGTACTTTTGGTTTGTTTTACATAGGGCAGACGGTGGATCTGCTTCTCATCCCCAACATGGTTGACGAATACGAACGCAATTTGAGATTAAAAGCGGGTGTATCTCCCTTGGGTGTGCCGTTGAATCAAGCAGTGGTTGCTTCTCAAGTCCACCGCCCAACAGGCAACCAGCTCATGATTAAACTAATTGAAGCGGCGGAAAGTAAGGGTGGCTTTTTAACTGTCACTCAAGGGGTAAAGTTCACGGGAGCTAGCTTTGCTGAAGTGGAAGCTACTCTCAATGAAATGTACAAATCAGGTTATGTAAAAATTGATAACGACCCCAATACTGGAGCCGTTACCTACCATTTCCATGAACTTTAATTTGTCATTTGTCATTTGTCCTTTGTCATTTGTAAAAAAAACAATGACCAATGACTAATGACTAATGACTAATGACCAATGACTAATTTATACCTAACCACTTTTGACCGTCCAAGCGCTGAACCAAGCCAAATACCAACAAATCTAGGGTAATTTTGCGCTCATCGATTAAGAATGACTCAAGAGTACTAGGTTTTTTGCCTTCATTACAGGAAAATCCCTTTTTCCCTTGAATATCTTCTTCGGGGAAATACAGATTAAACTGACGCAGACCTATTTCTTTCCAACTGCCGATAATTTGCCAGCATTCTTCGGCAGATTCAAAGCCAGTGATTGGCACTTTCTGCTTGGCAAAAGACACCTGTAAATCTTGCACACCTTGTTGAGCGATCGCTTTTTGTAAAGCTGGCAAATAGTCTTGCTCGATGAACTCTACAAATGGCTTGTCTTCAACAGATGGAGCTTTTTCCTTTTTGGCGGCTTTAGCTGCGGCGGCTGGTTTTTCGTCTACTGCGGCTTTATCTGCGGCTGCGGGTTTTTCTCGCTTGGGTGGTACTGCAACTGGTTTAGCAGCATTGGGATTATCTTCAGGGTTTGCGGCTTTAGGATCTGGCGTGTTGGCAGTAGGAAGGTCTGTGGCTTCGGGTGATTTTGTACTAGGAACCTGCTTATCAGCAGTGGTGGGAGCTACTTCTCCCGCTTGATTTTGATTGGTTTGGTCTGCCATTGCTCAGGTCAATCCTTTAATCTTGCTTTGGGAGCGATCGCTCACCTTGATGTATCGGGTATTTTTATTTTGACATACTAGTACCGCTGCGCGTAATTCATAATTTGTAATTCAGATAGCGCAAGGATTTCATTGCTTTACCCTTAATCAACCCCTCCGGAAATTAAAATCTAAAATTTATACAGAGCAATTTGGTAGCTCAAAAAATATTTTTAATAGGTGTGGGCATGACTAATGACTATAGTGAAATTGATGAACTTGAAATGGCAGCAGCTAATTCTGAGCTTAGGCTGTTTCCTACTGATCATTGCCTGTAACAAGTATTATCCAACTCCAAATCCAGGTGCTCAACCTCTCAAAGTGGCGACAGATCCCACCTTTATCCCCTTTGAAATCCAAAAGGCTAGCAGTCACTTAGAAGGTTTTGATATTGATTTGATGAATGCGATCGCTAAAGTAGCAGGTTTTGCAGTCCAGTTTGAAACTCTGCCTTTTGATGGCATGATCTCGACCTTGCAAGCCAAAAGAGTCGATGCAGCCATTAGTGGGATTACAATTACCGCTGAACGCCTGAAAACAATTGCTTTTTCCAGACCCTATTTTAAAGCTGGACTAGCGATCGCTGTACGCGAAGACAACCAAAATATTAAAGACTTCAACAGTCTCAAAGGTAAAAAAATTGCTGTACAAATTGGTTCCACTGGGGCAGATTTTGCCAAAACCATCCCCAATGCCAAAATTAGTACGTTTAATTCTGGGCCAGAATTTTTCCAGGACTTACTCAATGGCAATGTTGATGCTGTAGTTAGCGATGCTTTCGCTACCTTATATGCGATTAAAAATGACAAACTCAAAGGCATCAGAGTTGTCGCCGATCTACTCACTGAAGAATACTACGGAATTGCTACCCCCAAAGATTCCCCTCATCTGGATGCAATTAACAAAGGTATAGCGATTTTGTTATCCAATGGCACTTACAAGCAAATTTATCAAAAATGGTTTAACGCTGAACCTCCAGAATTGCCAGACTCTTGGCAATAGGGCATTGGGCACTGGGCATTGGGCATTGGGCATTGGGCATTGGGCATTGGGCATTGGGAATTGGACATTGAAAAAAGGCAGAGGAGAAAACTCTTCCCTATTCCCTATTCCCCAATCCCCATTTATAAGCAATTGGCTGCCAATATATGAAATATTTATCTAATATGCGTCACAATTAATACTGCCACCAAAATTCATTGATAAACTACAATCTCTTGTAGGTCTACTGTAGTCAGGGACAGCCAATTGTGGCACCTTGGATCTTAGTGGCTAGAAGCACCTTGGAACGGGAATAAAGGAACTTCCACTATGCTGATTTGCCCTCAGTGTAAATTTGAAAACCCCAATAGCAACAAATTCTGTCAAAACTGTGGTACTTCCCTGACTCACAAGGTCTGTCCTGAATGCAGTACCGATGATGTACCTGTGAATGCACTACGTTGTCATAACTGTGACACGGAATGTGGAACAGTGTTTTGGGCAATTATTGCTAAAGAAACGAGTGGGGAAGCTTTGAGAGTAGAGGGGGATGAAGGAGATAAGGGAGATGTGGGAGTAGACGGAAATGAGGAAGCAATACCCTTCTCATCTCCTGTATCCCCTAGTTTTCAGATTGCATTAGGCTCCTATTTAGACTCCCAAGAGCGCTATCAATTGTTAGATACGCTACCTATCCAAACGGAAACTACCCCTATTACTGATGTAGGTGTGAGAGTTCTAGACTGCCAACCGTATCAAATATCACCGATTGAGGCAATACTAGCAAGTCAGCAATCAGATTTGCTAACGCCATCAGTAGAAACGAGTGAAATTCCTCACCTTGCTAGACTTTATATTGCCTTACAATCCCAAGGTGAGCGGGGAATACCGCCAATTCACGATGCATGGCAGCAGGGTGATATACAGGTAGTAATAATCGAAGACCGCTCAAATTGGCAGCATTTACTTGATCGCTGGCAAGAAGAAACAACGAGTTCGTTAAAAATTTTACACTGGTGTTATCAAATGGCCCAACTTTGGGCAGTATTGGAACCAGTAAATTGTCGTCAAAGCCTTTTAGATTTGTCGAATTTGCGATTGGATGAAGACCAAACGCTGGCTCTACAAAGATTGTATGTAGAATCATCGAATTCTCAGCCTATCGGCGAGTCGCCAGAAAATACCCAAGCCCAAACATCTGATATTCCAGAGGAACCGTTAACTATCCAAGCTTTGGGGCGGGTTTGGCAATCGCTATTTAGGCAATCTCAACGTACTCAATTTGGCTCTGTAGTCCAGATGTTAGGGGATTTAGATGTAGGTAAGATTCAGACGATCGCACAATTGCGATCGCGTTTGGAGGAAATCTCTATTGAACTAGAAGCACTAGGAACCCCAACTTTGCCCCCAATAAAGGAGAAAAACACGGCTGTGCCCACTATCCCGCAATCAGATGAGCCAGAAGATATCATTAGCAAAACTGATGATATGCCAACTGTTGTGTTGGCAATGCAGTTAAGTAGCTTAGAAGATGCGGGACGCACAGATGTGGGGCGTCAACGTCATCATAACGAAGACTACTTTGGTATTGAAACCAAAATCCATAAACTGGAGTTGCCCAAAAGTCGAGTCCTGGAAGGGCATGGTTTGTATATTCTCTGTGATGGTATGGGTGGACACGCTGGCGGCGAGATAGCCAGTGAGTTAGCAGTCAACACCCTACGGCAATACTTTCAAGAACACTGGATTGCCAACCAACTGCCAACAGAAGAGAGCATTCGTGAGGCAGTGTATTTAGCTAATGAGGCGATTTTCAAGCTCAATCAACAAGATGCCCGTTCTGGAGTTGGGCGTATGGGTACAACTTTGGTAATGCTCTTAATTCAAGATACTGAAGCAGCAGTTGCTCATGTGGGAGATAGCCGTCTCTATCGTCTGACGCGCAAGCGGGGACTAGAACAAGTCACAGTAGATCATGAAGTTGGGCAACGGGAAATTACTCGCGGAGTGGAAGCAAGCATCGCTTATGCCCGCCCGGATGCGTACCAACTCACTCAAGCCTTGGGGCCTCGTGACGAAAGCTCCATTGATCCTGATGTTGGCTTTTTCGATCTTAATGAAGATACTCTTCTGCTGTTGGCATCGGACGGTCTATCAGATAATGATTTACTAGAAACCCATTGGCAGACTCACTTAGAACCCTTACTTAGTTCTGGCGCTAACTTAGAACGGGGCGTTACGGACTTAATTGATTTGGCAAACCAGCACAATGGTCATGACAACATTACTGGTATACTGATTCGGGCAAAAGTACGCCCAAATCTGGAAAGTTGAAAAAATGGGCATAGGGCATGGGGCATGGGTAATAAGCAGAGGAGCAGGGAGCAAGGGAGAAGAGTTTTCCCCCTGCCCCCCGCACCCCGCCCCTCTACCTCTTTTCAATGCCCAATGCCCAATGCCCCATGCCCAATTCCTAATCCATTTACCTTGTAGGTTGTATTGTGGTTAGTCTGACCCTGTTAGAACCGCAACAGAAAACGCCCCTCCAGCAGTGGTGCTTTGAGAACTCCTCCATAATTCGGATTGGTCGAGCGGCAGATAATCACGTTGTTTTAACTGATAGTTTAGTTTCGCGGCATCATCTAGAACTGAGGCAAGTCGATTCTCCCGGCAATGATGGTGGTTGGCGGCTGATTAGTCAAGGTACAAATGGGACTTTCCTCAACGGTATCCTTGTAATTCAGAGTCCATTACCAGATAATTCCCTTTTGCAACTGGCACAGGGAGGCCCAATACTGCAATTCCAACTTCAGGATGTAACAGTACTGGAAACTGGTTTGCGATCGCAACAACAAATGCAAGGCACAGAAGAAAATGCTGCTGCAACACTCTACTCAGCCCAAGGTATAGCAAATTCATCCTACATTTGCACCCACGAAGGCAACTCCCCAAACAATCTGTTTTGCATCCACTGCGGTCAACCTCTCTTGGTGCAACAGAGGATTCGCCATTATCAGGTGTTGCAAACTCTTGGGCAAGGAGGTATGGGTACTACTTATCTCGCTTGGGATGCGGCTGGTCTGATTGCGGGTATGCCACAACTGCTGGTGTTGAAGCAAATGAATGCTGATATGCTAAGAATTGCCAAAGCTCAAGAATTATTTGAGCGAGAGGCGTACACTCTCAAATCCCTTAACCATCCTGGAATTCCCAAGTATTACGATTTCTTTGTAGAAGGCGGAAAAAAATACTTGGCAATGGAACTAATCCACGGTCAAGATTTAGAGAAACGTGTCTATACTACTGGCCCTGTAACACCAAGCCAGGCGATCGCTTGGATGATCCAAACCTGCGATATCTTAGACTATCTTCATAGCCAAAGCCCTCCACTGATTCACCGCGATATTAAACCCGCCAACTTAATGGTGCGAAGTGCAGTAAATCGCATAGTGGTGCTGGATTTTGGCGCAGTTAAGGAAATTGGCACAGCGCCCGGTACTCGAATTGGTGCAGAAGGTTATTGCGCTCCTGAACAAGAACGAGGACAACCTTTAACTCAATCTGATTTGTATGCAATTGGGCCAACGCTGATTTTTCTGCTCACAGGCGAAAACCCTTTCAAGTATTATCGCCAAAGAGGGCGAAACTTCAGGTTTGATGTGGCAAAAGTTCCCACCATTAGTTCCCAATTAAGAGATGTGATTGATCGCGCTACAGAACCATTGCCACGCGATCGCTATCAAACTGCAAAAGAATTAGCTGGGGCTTTAGCTGCCTGCAAAGTTTAGAGAGTGGGTAGTAAGGGAGTGGTGAATATTAAAAATTCCTATTCCCTATTCCCTACTCCTCATCCCAAGTTTCTACAGCTAGCAATTCACTAACTGGGTCTTGCATACTAAAGCCAAAGTCAAGCAGTTCTTGTTTCCAGTGCTGCCATTCATTACCATAGAGCAAAGCGATTTTCCAGATGCTATCGCTTGGCTTAATAATGTTCGATTCTATGAGTGATTGCACGTTGCGCTGCAATTTCACCATTGGGTGAATCACTTTCTGAGTCATAACCTCGATTGAATTCAAATTTTGTTGGTAAATGCTTAATTAAAACTGCTTTCCATTCTGCAATTGTTGCCGGCCCGTAGAGTGGTGTAATTTTGGCAAAGCTAGTCTTAACTTTCTAACTATACCATAACAAACTCTACTAAGTTACTGGTAAATTCGGTTTTGTACGGTAATTACCACCACAAAAGTCCAATTCCACCAAGTAGTCCTTAAACTTTTTGCAGAAACTAAGCAAAGGTTTAGGGGAAAGGGTTAAGGGATGAGGGGTTAAGGGATGTTTCTGTTTCCCCTTTTCCCTTTAATCTTTCCCTGTCTTCTTTTTCCTCTTTACCTTTAGCCTTTTTCCACAAGATTACAACACTACCTTTTGTAAGAGATATATTCTGGACACTGAGCAGAATCATTATTCGTCTGTGAAGTTTCACTAAGTAGTGTGACTAAGGACGACTAGGAAAATTCTATTTGTTTTAATCACAAAAAATGTGTGTGCTTGTTGAACAACCTATATGACAAGGGCTGGTTTGAAAGTTTTTGACTTACGGGCAAGTTTGCAATTGAGTAGAAATAGCTACTGTTTTTGTTTATTTAAACGTTATTCAGAATATCGCAAACATCTGTCATTAGGTAGAATCATCGCAAATCTTTATATAATTTTAATGTTTTGCTCAGAGAAGAAGACCTAGAGGGTTAGCTCTGTCTAGATGCGGGAGAGGATTTTGCTTTGAAGTAGGGGAGCGATGCCTACGGCGGTAAACTACGCATGGGAAAATGTCGGTACAGCATGGGTTTACCATAAAGTTCCCTCGTCTTCAGAGTCAGCATTTGAAGTTTGTGTAAAAAATTTTTAGCGAAGATGTTAGTTTCTGTTGAGTAGATGGGTATCCTCAGAACGGGAGGCTTGCTAATACCTAAGTATTTACCACAGCAAGTATGTCAGGCATGGCTGGTTCAGATGAAGAATACCTAATTACCCGCAAAAAGCAGATTCAGCGGCGACAAAAAATTGTCACGATAGTGTCGATGTTCTCGTTTTTTGGTTCTACGGTATTTGCAGTTATTCCCGCAATCCAACAGGCTACCCAACCTAAGCCAGCAACTGCGTCTGCTTCTCCTGAGTCAGGATTACAGCAACAGGCGCAGGGCTACGAGTTGGTTTTACAACGGGAACCAGAAAACCAACTTGCTTTAGAGAAACTGTCTTTGCTGCGGTTGCAATTGAAGGATACGAAAGGTGCGATGGAACTTTTAGAGAAGCTAGTGAAGTTGCATCCAGAACGGCAAGATTACAAAGTTGTATTAGAGCAGGTTAAGAAGAAAATGGAAAAGTAAAAGCTTTTCTTAGTTCTCAAGCATTTATCGCCGCGAAAGACTAGTAAGTAAGAAGACAGGTTAATACAGCCTTAGAGCGTTGAGTATGCACCAAAAACGGCTACAGAAAGTTATTCATATTTTAATCATAAAAAATAATGAACAAACACTTTATTTTATCTATTGATGATAAATATGAAATTAAGGTAAATTACTTTATCGAGAGCGAAGTCAATCATATTTTCAATACTTTTGATTTCTTTAATATTCATAAAACTGAGCGGGCTTTCTATTTTCAATTATGTAAAAAAAATTCTCAGATAGTATTGGGTACAATACATTTTACAGAAATTGCCTCTGATGTATTCAAAAGTCCAGCAAAAGGAACATTTGGAGGATTTGTAATCCAAGAAAATATCGATTTCAACATTTATGAACAGTTCATTAAAAATGTTGATGATTATTTATGGTGTATAGGTGCTAGGAGAATAGAAGTTCTAATGCAACCTATGTGTCATAATCCATCTTTATTTTCTGTTACCTATAATATTATGATAAGGCTGGGCTATACAGTTGAAAATCATGAAATAAATTATAATTTAGTTGTGGATGATATATGCTTTCCAGCAAAAATTAATCATGGCAATAGAAAAAGGTTGAATAAATGTTTAAGAGAGGGACTTATAGCTAAAGAAATTGATTATTCAGTTTACGAACAAGCTTATTCTGTTATTTTAGAAAATAGGAGAAGGCGAGGATTCATGTTTTCGATGAACTATGAACAAATTTTGCAAATGGTTAATATATTTCCCGAACAAATAAAACTATTTGGTGTATTTAATCAAGAGACAATTGTATGTAGCAGTATATGTGTGGTAATTAGTCCTTTAATACTTTATGTTTATGCTTGGGGTGATATAGATAATATGCAAAACCATAGCCCAATAACACTTCTAGCTAATTACATATATGAATATGCCCAGAAAAAAGCTTTTCAACTCCTTGATCTTGGTACATCAACAATTTTAGGAGAACCCAATATTGGCTTAATGCAATTCAAAAAAAATTTAGGATGTCAAGAGTCTCTGAAATTATCTTTTTCAAAAAATTCTAAAACAATGATTACAAATAATCAATAAAATCATAAAAAATATGGAAATTCGAAATCTAAAAAAATATTACGAAGATTATCTTAGTCTTCCTTTTGAAGAGATTCAAATCTCTTATAGAAGAAAAAAAATACTGGAACATTTGGTGACATATAAGGCTCAAAAAATATGTGAAATTGGTTGCGGTTTAGATCCTTTATTTAACTACATAAGCAGCTTTGAAAGTATACACATTGTTGAACCGATATTGGAATTTTATGACAATGCTTGTGTGATGGCTAAGAGTAAAAGTAATGTCACAGTACATTTAGGTAAATTAGAAGATAACATTGCTTCTCTTTCCAAAGAAAAATTTGATTATATTGTCATGAGTAGTCTTTTACATGAAGTTGAAAATCCAGAAGAGTTATTAAGGTCTGTTCATCAAATAAGTTCTGCTAATACTGTAATCCATGTTAATGTTCCAAATGCAAAATCATTTCATCGCATACTAGCTTATGAAATGGGTTTAATAAGTAATATTTTTGAAAAATCTGCTACCCAAAATAAAATGCAGCAATTTAAAACTTTTGATTTGGAAAATTTAAAATCTTTCGTAATTAGTCATGGCTTCTCTGTAATTGAATCTGGATCTTACTTTGTTAAGCCGTTTACTCATGAACAAATGCAAAAAATGTATACTCAGAATATTCTTACAAAAGAAATTTTAAATGGATTGTATCTGATGGTTAAATATATGCCAGAAATGGGTTCTGAAATTTTTGTTAATATTAAGGCAAATAAATGATGGAAAGACAAGCTACAATCATAGGAAATAATGTTTCTAGTCTAGTAGCTGCAATTGCCTTAGCAGATCAAGGTTGGAAAGTAAAGATAATAAATCCATTATCTAGTTGGGGCGGGCATTTTGGCGGTTTAACGTTTCACAACGATCATTTTGATTGTGGGATGACGTTTTTTGAGTTCGATTCGTTTCATCAGTATCAATCTGATGAGGTTTTGAATTACAATCCCAATTTACGAAATGATTCTGGAAGGTTTACTTCTTTAATAAAAAATTATGTGAATGATTTAATACTAACAAAAGTAGTTCCTCAGCCTAAAATGTTTTTTAATGGGGAAATATTTGGTGATTTGATAATTTCTAATGACTTAAGTATTTTTAAAAAACTTAGTATTGAAATTAAAGAAGCTATTCAAAAAGAACTGTTAAAAATAACAATAAATCCTAACGCTTCACTTCATGCTAAAAATAAGCTTAAAAGTAATTTATTTTTTACTAATAACTTTAATGCCATATCGCTAGCAAATCATGGCACAACTTTTCACAATCTTTTTATTGAATCTTTTTGTAAAAAAATCATATATAAAAGTACTACGGATTTTTTAGGAATTTACCATAGAGGTGTATGGCTACCACTTTATTATCCTGAGACTATTTTATCTCAGTTTGAAATAGAGCCGCAAATTTTAAAATATACAGAATTTTATTATCCATACCAGGGATATGCAGGTACTTTTGTTAATGCTTTATTAATGAAAGCTCAGAATAATCGTAGAATTAATATTGAAAATACAACCATAACATCTCTCATTTTTAATGGTTGTTATCAATTACAGTTAGCTAACGATCATTTTGTTGAGACTAATAATCTTGTGTGGGGCTTAGACCTATTTCCACTAATCAAACTTATTCAAGACAATCAGCAGCCACTAAATTATGATAAAGCATCTATAAGCATTTGTTTTATAGGAATTTTAAGTAATATGATAAATAGGGAGTTTAGCACTTTATTGATTTTGGATAAAGAATTTCTTTCTTATAGGGTAACTAATCAAAATATATGTTCACGAAGCAGTTCATCTATCACTAAAATAGTAGTAGAATTTAATACTGATTTTGCGACATCAATAGGAGTTATAGATGAAGCACAAATCAAAATTAGAATAGAATCTGAATTAATTAAATTACATGTTATAGAATCGAATACTGATATTCAGTATTTTTATTGCAAGCACTGGAAACATTCGTTAATGATTCCCAGCCAAAATAGTTATGAGTGCTTCAATGCTGAGAAATCTATAGTATTAAGAAAATTTCCAGATATTAAACTTATCGGAAATGCCTCTGCTTTTATGTCGTCATCTTTAAATGATCAAATAATCCAGGGCTTACAGGTTGCTAAACAAATGGAGATTTAAAAAATGGGAATATCAAAAGAAGAACTAAATAAAATTGCCTTAGATTACCACATGAATGAAAATATTCCAGACAAACACATAGAAGATTTGGGTCAGATATATACTATTGAATGGGTTAAAAAACACCTTCAAGGGAAAACACAAATTCTCGAATTAGGGTATGGTGAAGGTATTTTTACGAATGCTTTAGTACATGATAATTATAACGTGACTTTAGTTGAAGGATCTTCTGTTCTAATAGATAAAGCAAAAGAAAATTTTGGTCAACAAGTTGATTATATTCATTGCTTATTTGAAGACTACGTGCCAGTCAAAAAATTCGACGCAATTCTAGCACTGCATGTTTTAGAACATATTGATCAACCTAGAGTTTTATTAAACCAAATGAAACAATGGATCAACGATGATGGCGTAATAATAGTTATTGTACCCAATCAAAATTCTATTCATAGGAAATTGGCTGTAATCATGGGTTTACAACCCGCATTAGATACTTTAAGTCAAAGAGACTTATTGGTGGGACATCAGAGAGTATATTCTTTAGAAACGCTTGAAGCAGATATAAAAGCTACTGATTATCATGTAATAGATACAACAGGTTTTTTTCTGAAAGTTCTACCAAATTCTATGATGCTTGAATATTCTCAAGATTTATTGATGGCATTAAATGAAATATCAAATAGTATTTCCAAAGATTTATTAGCTAATATCGGCGTAGTAGCACAAATTAAAAATAAATAAATAATTATCAACATCATGAATATATCCAGATGTAAGCTTATTGAACTTCCCAAAATCCAAGACTCTCGCGGAAATTTAACTTTTGTTGAAAGTGATAAACATATCCCATTTGACATCAAACGAGTTTTCTATTTATATGATGTGCCAGGTGGTTCAAATCGTGCAGGTCATGCGCTGAATAAATGTCATCAGTTTTTGATAGCAATGTCCGGTAGCTTCGACGTTACCATTTATGACGGATTCCAAAAAAATAACTATCATTTGAATCGCTCTTATTATGGACTTTATATATCTCCTTTAACTTGGAGAGAAATTGATAATTTTTCTTCTGGAGCGGTATGTATGGCTTTAGCTTCAGAACTTTATGACGAGTCTGATTACTACCGTCATTATGAAGAATTCATTAAAGCAGTGAGGATCAAAGATAATGAAAGTTCCATTTCTTGATTTAAAAGCTCCTTATCTGGAACTAAAAGAAGAACTTGATGCAGCTTATCAGCGCGTCATGGAGTCTGGCTGGTATATTCTTGGTCAGGAAGTAGAAGCTTTTGAAGAAGAGTTTGCAGTTTACTGTGAAACTAAATATTGCGTTGGAGTAGGTAATGGTTTAGAAAGCTTGCATTTAATTTTACGAGCTATGGAAATAGGTGCAGGTGATGAGGTAATTGTTCCAGCTAATACCTACATTGCCACTTGGTTAGCAGTTTCTTATGCAGGGGCAATACCAGTAGCTGTTGAACCAGATATCAATACTTACAATATTGACTGCAAGAAAATAGAAGCAGCTATTACTTCCAGAACAAAGGCAATAATAGCAGTTCATCTTTATGGTCAGCCAGCAGATATGGATTTTATCAATGAAATTGCTAGTAGACATAATCTTAAGGTTATTGAAGATGCGGCTCAAGCACATGGCGCACGTTATAAAAATCGTCGAGTTGGTAGTTTAGGAGATGCAGCAGGGTTCAGTTTTTATCCTGGTAAAAATTTAGGAGCTTTTGGTGATGGGGGAGCAGTTACTACCAGCGATGCTAACTTAGCTGATAAAATTCGTCTCCTCCGTAACTATGGCTCTCGTGTTAAGTATGAGAATGAAGTCAAAGGATTTAATTCCCGATTGGATGAATTACAGGCTGCTTTCTTGAGAGTGAAGCTTACGAAATTAGATGAATGGAATGAACGACGCAAACAAATAGCTATATACTATCTACAATCATTGCAAGAAGTTGTAGATTTAAAATTACCCTACGTATCAGAATGGGCTGAACCAGTATGGCATTTATTTGTCATCACTCATCCTCAAAGAGACAATCTAAAAAATCATTTAGATACTTCTGGCATTGGTAGTTTAATTCATTATCCTATTCCTCCTCACTTGTCTAAAGCTTACATTGACAATGAATGGACTAGAGGGGTACTAACAATTACAGAAAATATATCAACAAGGATCATTAGTTTACCTATGGGATCTCATATTTCTAATAAACTCTTAGACAGAGTAATAGAAGTATTACAAAAATGGGCTTCATCAAGTAAATAATAAATCAGTAAGTACCCAGCTTTGGAAGAAATATAATTATTTGGCGTTAAAAAGCCTACTATCTGGTTGATCTAAAAAAGCGAACTGTAAAAATTTTATACTACTGTAAATCAATACATTTATAATGATTTGATTTATTAATTATTTTAGCTCTACAAAGGAAATAATACTATGTCATTAGCAGAGTTTGAATCAGAAATCTTAAAAACCATAGATGCAGGTGATTTAAATTCTGCTCTAAATCTAATTATTCACTTTGCTCATAAGATAGCCTATGGGAAAGCAAGTGTAATTACGATAACTAATGTCTTTGGATCAGTTATTTTAGATCAATTATGTCAACGCATTGGTAGCGAACTTCTTCAAATCCAAAAACCTTTTTTAGAAAATCAATATAACCCAGATGATGAACTTATTATATACATAGCTACTCAACTATATAAAACTGGAGGACACACTGCCGTTATTGAGGATTTGATAAAAGCTCGACCAGAGAAGAAACATTTAATTCTGATTACTGATACCTTTAATTCAACTGATCGTCCAGCAGTTGAAGATAGATTTAGAGCCTTGAATGTGCAGATTATTTGGGCAACAAACGGCACATCTATAGACAAGTTAAGGTGGCTTCAGCAAGCTTTAATAGCCAATCTTGCCAATCAAGTATTTCTATTTAATCATCCACAGGATGCTGTAGCAGTAGCAGCAGTACAGCCGAATTTAACACCAAACTTAATTTTTTATCATCATGCTGGTCATCTTCTTTGTCTTGGTGTATATCTTTCCTATGCACAACATATAGATAGTGACCCCGGTTCTTTCTATAACTGTCGTCATAATTTAGGAATTTCCAACAATATTTATCTTCCGTTAGTGGTTGATAATATTCCTGATAGGTATTCCTCTTCTTTTGTTTCAAACGGTCAACTAAGAACTTGTTCTTCTGGTAGTGAAAATAAGTTTAAAGAAATTCCTTATTTATATTCTTATATTCATGAAGTACCTAAAATAATTGCATCTACTGGTGGATTTCATATACATATTGGAGATTTATCACAGCATACGCTTAGTGTTATAGAAAGAGGACTTGGAGAATTTAGAATTAGTTTAGAAAGATTTATTCACATTCCCTGGGTTAAAAGCTTAGGGAGAGCAATGTCCGAACATAAAATTGATATATATTTAGAGTCATTTCCTTTAGGAGGTGGTCGTGCAGGTATTGAGGTTATGGCATCTGGTACACCAATTGTAGTTCATAAGAATTATCGCTCTCGCCAACTTTGTAGTACGGATCTTGCTTATCCAGAAGCTTTTCGCTGGCAAACACCTGACGAACTTTATAGATACCTAAAAAATATTAGCTCTGAAGCATTAAAGACAGAATCTGTTTATTCGAGTAGACATTATCAAAAAAATCATGTTCCCAAAATATTACCGAAGTTACTAACAAAAATTGAATTAAGACAAACAACGCCTATTCCAGATGAGCTTAAGCCGTACTACAAAAATGATTTACAATCATTTTTTGATCAGTTCTTTGCTATTACAAACCCATCTTTAATTGAAGATGTTCTATCTTTAGGAATACAAAATAATCAACCTGTACAAACAAACTATTATGATAAGCAACAGTACTTAAATGAAATAAATATTAGAACTAAAGTAGAACAACAAATAACAAATAAATTACCTCTTGTTAGTATTTGTATACCTACCTATAATGGTGAGAAATTTGTTGCCGAAGTAATTGCCAGTGCTTTCTGTCAAACCTATCCTAATATAGAAATAATTTTATCTGATGATAATTCTACTGACAAAACGGTTGATATTGCTAAATCATTAGAACAAAAATCATCTTTTGAATTCTTAATTCTCGAACATACACAGTATGGGCTATGCCAGAATTGGAATTTTTGTATTTCTCAAGCTAAAGGTAAATATATAAAATTTTTATTTCAGGATGATTTACTGGAGCCAACCGCTATTGAAGAAATGGTCAATTTGGCTGAACAAGATGAAGAGATAGGTTTGGTTTTTTCACCTCGAACAATCTTCAGCAATACTGGCGATACTAAGTATGATTCAAACTTTTTAATGCATCATGAAGCTAAGGATGTACACAAAGCTTGGTCAACATTAAAGCTGATTCAATCAGGACAGAAACTTTTGCTAGATCCAAATATACTTGACAATCCAATTAATAAAATTGGTGAACCAAGCACAGTCCTTATTAGAAAAGATGTTTTTGAAAAAGTAGGATTATTTAATTCTGAGTTTTGTCAACTTGTTGATTTGGAAATGTGGCTCAGAATTATGAGTCAGTATAAAATTGGTTTTGTTGATCAAGTATTGTCTCACTTTAGGATACATCCACAACAACAAACTCGTCGAAATGCTGCGTTAAAGGATGCTATTTTATTAGATTATAAAAAATTGTTTCAGACAATTTACAGCGATCAACGATATCCTCAAGCAACGAGACAACAAGCCCTTTATAGATACGCAGCTTTGAGCGAAGAAAATGCAGAATTGCAGAAGTTGCGAAAACAAATAGCAGAAGAATGCTTGAATATTTCAGATGATAATATAGAAGATATGTATGTAGGTCTGCTAGGTAAAACATATAAAATGTTAGTGAATAGTAGCATCAAATATGAAATTCTGGCTAATAAAGAACAAATTTTTGTTAATAATATCGTTACAAGTATATCTCAAGGTTTTGAACAGCCAAAAGCAATTCAGAGTTTACTAGCAGCTATGCTGTATCGCCGTGCTGACCAGTTACCATTACAGCATGACCTCTCTCACATACCCCGTTGGTTAGTTCAGGACTATTTACAATTCCTATTTTCTTCCCCAGTTCACTTTCAAGAACCGGGTGAGGCAGATAATTACTATTACTTTATGCAAGGATGGATTAATTATTTACACACATGGATATTACAAAATCCTGATTCTCAATCGTGGGATACAATAGTTAATAATTTTGTGTCCATTTCTAATTTTATTCCCTTATATTTTAATGAGCATAATCTTAAAGATATCTATGTTAAACGTGCAGAAATTATAGAATTTTTACTAAAAATCAAGGGTTATGAAGTAGATTACGAGTTTGCTGATAGACCTATAACCAGAAAAAAAATTCGTTTGGGTGTCCTAGCGGCACATTTTCTACCTGGTTCTGAAACATTTGCTTACCTACCTATTTATGAGTATATCAGTAGAGATTTTGAAGTAATTTTGTACTCTCTTAATCAAACTGGTCATCAACTAGAGCAATATTGTCAAAGCTGTGCCAACTCCTTTAAACTATTACCACAAGATTTAGTAGAACAGGTAAATATTATTCGTGCTGATGATCTCGATATATTATTTATTGCTACCAATGTGACGGCAGTAACCAATCAAATCTGCTTCTTATCAATGCATCGGTTAGCTAGAATACAAGTCACAAGTGGCGGATCTGTGGTGACAACAGGAATGCGGCACATAGATTATTACATTTCTGGTACGCTAACCGATCCATCGGCAACGGCACAACAGCAATATCAAGAAAAGTTAGTGAAACTTGAAGGAACTGCTCATTGCTTTAGTTATGGTAATAAAGGAGAAAGTGTAACTGTCAAAGTTGCTCGAGAAAGTTTGGGTATATCTGAAGAAACAGTTATTTTTATCTCTGGTGCTAACTTCTTTAAAATCACCCCTGAACTAATTGATATTTGGACAAAAATAATTTCTGGAGTTCCTAACTCCGTTTTAGTACTTCTGCCATTTGGCCCGAATTGGTCAAACAGTTATCCTAAGAAAGCTTTTGTAAATCACTTAAATAAAGTATTTTCAAAGTATGGAATAGCAGCAGACAAACTGATAGTCTTAGATCCTCAGCCAGTGCCAAACCGCGAAGAAGTTAAAGAATACTTCAAAATTGCCGATGTTTATCTAGATTCTTTTCCATTTGCTGGAACAACTTCTTTGATAGAACCATTACAGGTTAATTTACCAGTAATTGCTAGACAGGGAAGTAGCTTTCGTTCTGCGATGGGAGCCGCAATGGTGCAAGTACTGGATATCCCCGATTTAGTTGCCGATAGTGAAGAGTCTTATATACAATTAGCGATCGCACTTGGCAAAAACCCTGAATTACGCCAACAAAAGAGCGGACAAATCAAGGAAAAAATGCAAGGTAATCCTAGTTTCTTGGATAGTCGCGCTTACTCAGCTAAGATAGGTAGCCTCTTCCAAGAACTATTTAGTAAATATCTTGCAGATACTCTGAGTCAAAATTTCCGCTTAGGAGATATTAACCTAATTATTTTCCCAGACTGGTTACAGCCAGAAGACCTACTATATCAAGATTTAGCAAGTGTAATTTCTAGTCTCACGACTCACCCAGATAAAAGCTGCTTAACTCTCTTGATAGATACTCAAAATATTTCTGACGAAGAAGCCGATATGCTTTTATCGTCTTTGACCATGAATTTGCTCATGGAAGATGATGTAGATATAACTGAGGGGCCAGAAATTTCTCTGCTAGGGAAAATGAGTCATACACAATGGAAAACTCTTTTGCCTAGAATTCATACTCGAATTACTTTAGCAACAGATAATCAATCTGCGATCGCACAAGCAAAAGCAGAAACACTTGCATCCTCTGATGTAGATAGCTTGATCGCATCCAAGTTAGAGATGATGCCTGCTTTCTAAGAAATGGTCTAACCCACTGCATATTCTGTAAACTTCCTCATGAAAGAAGACTGAAATCCTAACACAATATCTTCTTTAGGAACTCCCATCCTAACCAAAGTTTCTGCAATATCTTCTTCTGTACCATTCCACTGAAGCCAAATTTTTCCACCCTCAATATCAATGTGGAGGATACAACTATGTACCCAATCTTGACCTTCCCAGCCTACATGGACTAATTGGTAATGGTCACGTTCTATATCAAAAATATTCTCAACATCTATATTACCGCCGGAGGGCTTTTCCTCACTATACCCCTGTAATATCTGTTGTACAATCTGCCGATACTGGGCTAGTTTATCCATTTAAAAATCACCTCTTGCTCTACATCATAAATAATCATTTTGACTTGATTCTCGTCAATCATTGCTTGGGGAAAATCAAGCTGAAAAAATGTTTTGTAAGTTGTTAAAGGTACTGCTAAATACAAAACCCGCTCTGGCTGTCGTCGCCTTAATGCGCCTCTATAGTTGATAAACTGTCCCAATGCTGTATGAAATTCTGAGATTGCAGAAGATTTCTCCAAAAAACTTTTGACTTCAACAGCAATTTTTTCTCCCTACCGTTCTGCCGCAATGAGTTTTTCAGCAGCTAAATCAATAGAGACATTCACACCACCTACACTAATTGAGAGCGGGTCATGAGTAATCTGCCAACCATCCTTCTGCAAAGCTTTTTTGACAACTCCATGAAAGACATCTTTAGCAGACATAGCTATCTACAATTGTATTTATTATTTTTATATTACCTCTTTAGCCCGTCATGCACGATAGGTAAGCATCTCTCTCATAAATATAAGCTGCCTTAATGTTACGGTAATATATGATTCATTTATCTAGAAATTGCTATAAGAGATTGTTTGAAAAGTATCAAGTTGTATAAAGATCCCTCCTACCCTTAAAAAAGGGGGAACCGGAATCAAAGTCCCTCTTTTTAAGGGGGATTTAGGAGGATCTACAAGTCTTTGATACATCACAAACAACTTTTCAAACATCGTCTTAGAGTTTAATTTGAGTGCTTAAGCGCTCACTAATAGCTTATTTTTTCTCAATATACCTCTGCCACATCTGCTCGTAAGCCTTTTCCATTTCACGGGTAAACTGCTTACCATTCCACAACGGTGCTGTTTGCCGGGATGCTTTCAATTTCAAAGCTACCTGCTGGCGTAAAGCCTCATCTTTCCCCAAGCGCACACCCCACTCAATATACTCTTCATCAGTCCAGGCGATGCCTTCTGTAATTCCTGCATTCATCATCATGGTGTAGCTGTTACGCGCTGCAAATTGTTCACCAACTCGCGTCACCAAGGGGATACCCATCCACAATGTTTCTAAGGTTGTTGTCGCTCCGTTGTAGGGAAATGTATCTAATACAATATCAGCAATGCCTAAATTAGCACGATGAACTGACTCGGAATGAACTTGTGGTAAAAATCGTAACCGAGAACAATCTACACCTTCTTCTTGGGCAATTTGGTAAAAGAAGCGTTTAATTGTTTCTTCCTCAGCAGGCCCCTTAATCAAAAAGTAGCTATTAGGTACTTCTTTAATAATTTGCATTTGCCACTTTATCGTTTCTGGATGGCGCTTATATCCTCTTTGGGCGCTGAGATAGACAACGGCATCTATAGGAATATCCAAGTCATCGCGGCGGAGAGTTGGTACACCAACTTCAAAACCATCGACTGCTATGTAAGTTTGGGGTAATCGCCAGATTTTTTCTGTATAGTAATCTTGTGCATCATTTGGTAGTACATAAGGATCTGCGATAAAGTAATCAATTGCAGGTATGCCTGATGCATCCCAACCTAGCCAAGTAACTTGAATCGGGGCTGGCTTGAGTGCCATCACTTCACTAGTAACATCTAGAGTGATGCTATCAAGGTCAATTAAAATATCAATTTCATCTTGATATATCTGGTCAGCAATTTCTAAACCACTCATGCCTAATATGTGAGCTTGTCCTGCCTGAGTTAGATACCAATCTTGGAGATAGTCGTTTACTAATTTGTAGTTAACAAAATAAGTATGGATATCAAATTTATCTCGATTATGATGTTGAAATAACCAGCGAGCTAGCCAACCAACAGAATGATTTCTTAAAGCGTAAGATATATAACCAATTCTTAATTTTTTAGATTTATATGTTCTAGGTTGAACAATTTGGCGTACATAGTTTTTTCCTTGTGATTGAGCAAGCGCTTGAATATCATTATTAAAAATTTCAGCTACCTTATTATGAATAGCTCGAAATTCAACAGGAGCATCTTTAATGTGAGGTATAGCAAAAGATGGTGAAAGCAAGCGTAGTATTCTTGCCTCTTCTAAAGCAATTGGTTGAGCTTGGATAAACTGTTGACATACAGCTTCTAATTCTTGGCAAGTTGTACATATCTCTTGCCAATATCCTCCTGCTGACATTAGACCTCTTAACAGCAAATGGAGTGCAAAAATTTTATCGGCTAAACCTTCTGATAGCGAATAACACAACCTAGCTGTCTCTATACCCTGAGAATAATTACGAGCATCTTGATAAAAAGTCGCTAAATGTCGCAAAATCTCTACATTTTTTGGCTCTAGTCGCAAATGCAATTCTAGAAGAGATGATGCTAGTACAGGCTGTAGTAAAGTATGACCAATTTTCAAAGCAGATGTAAGTAGTAAATCGAAGCTTTGATAAGCATCAGGAAAGTAAGGTAAACAAGCTTCAGCTAAATTTAAGTTGATTGGATGCAAAGGAACATTACTTAAAAATTCCTTTAAAACTTGTATTAATAGTTCGGCACTGATATTTGTGCTTTGCTGCTCATTTAAAAATTTAATTAATCCCCACTCACGCAAATCCTCAATATCTTCAAACTTTTCAAGTTTGAGGGAAAGTAGCAAAATGTGAAGTAAATTATTGATCTCACTAGGATTAATTTCTCGTATGTGCTGGCGAACTAACCAGGCTATAGAGTATTCACTGAGATGTTCGCGCCTTTCTGCTTCTATTTGCAAAACTTGAAACAGTTCATTCGTCCAAATTTGTAACTGCTCTTCATCTGCCTCTGTCATTGGCAGCATCCAAGTCATTTGAGCTTCTGCTTCTTGCCCTTGTAATAATAGTATCAATCCTAAGTGCCAATAATATGAAATAGTATTTGGTTCTATCGCTATTGCTTGCTCATATAATTTTGATGCTTGGAAATAGTTTTCTTGAACGAAGTATTCTTCAGCCTGAATTTGCCAATTATATGTATTAGTAATCATTGTGATTCTTGGGGAAAGTGTATGAGCAATATATTGTGAATAACTCACATAATAGAAATAAAGTGGATAGAAGAACCTACCCACTTTGAAAAAGACCTAATTTATTTCAATACAAACTACATGAAGAATTAGCTTTGAGATGAAGTGGCTTAGACAAACTATATTTTCATGTAGTAATTTACGTTTCAACTTATCTCAAAGGAGTAAAGTCGGTGGGGCAACTAGGTCCTGTTGCGCCAGCGGTAACTGCTGCTATACCTGCACCACCATTAACTCTTGCTTTATCGGCTTCGCACAAAATAGCTATAGTAGTAGCTTCACTGGTAGCAGCTTGTGTTGCTACACTCACACCACCAACATAAGTTTTGAGGGGTGCAGTAGCAACTACTGTACTTGCTTGATTAGTTACAAAACTAGCACCACTACCACCACCAGTAACTTGATATATGTAATTTGTGGTTTGTGTTGCAACACCAAGACCTAACTTACCAAACTCACCTGAAGATGCAAATGCATTCTGTTCTAGGTAAAATGCTTGCTGGGCGCGGTTCATGGAACCTACATAGGTTTTAGCTTCTGACTGCTTGGCTTTGTTAGCTTGGTTCAAGAAAGAAGGTAGTGCGATCGCAGACAAAATACCGATGATGATAATTACTACTAGTAATTCAATAAGTGTAAAACCCTCATTTTCTTTCTTTTTGTTGAGGATGTGTTGGAGAAACTTGGCTTTTAATTCGGTTTTCATAAGTGTTTTCCTGGGGTAGGAAGTGGTTGGGTGTTCTAGATGTAACTTACCCAAGTGCGATCGCTTTCCTATCACCTTCAGAAAATAAAGTTTGGGGAGATACAGTCACACAATTCAGAATCCTTGTATTCCAAATTGCACAAACATACTGAGCCAATGGTATTGACCAAGGGCGAGATTCTCAACTTCGTTTGTAAGAGTGCCTTATTCAAACTCACAGATATTGCCAGTTCCCAAGAAAACTTTTAGCGGTTAAGAGTAGTAACCGTAGGCATTTGGCATAGGCGTAGCCCGCCCTTAGACATCGCTTACCATCTGCCATAGCCAATCGTAAATTGTTATGCTATATTAAGCGTAGTCGTTATGAGTTTATATATTGTCATGACTAACCCAACTGTAGAAAACTTGGTAATTATCGGTTCTGGGCCAGCAGGCTACACAGCCGCCATATATGCCGGACGCGCTAACCTGAAACCCGTTGTATTTGAAGGTTTCCAAGCCGGTGGTTTACCTGGTGGGCAATTAATGACAACGACAGAAGTTGAGAATTTTCCGGGATTTCCCAAAGGAATTACCGGGCCGGAACTGATGGATCAGATGAAGGCTCAGGCGGAGCGCTGGGGGGCTGAACTCTATACTGAAGATGTTATATCAGTTGACTTGAGTCAGCGTCCATTTACAGTGCGATCGCAAGAAAGGGAAATAAAAACTAACAGCATCGTCATTGCTACTGGTGCAACTGCAAAGCGTTTAGGTTTACCCAGCGAACACGAATTTTGGAGTCGGGGTATCTCCGCTTGTGCAATTTGCGATGGTGCAACACCAATTTTCCACGGTGCAGAATTAGCTGTGATTGGTGCTGGCGACTCAGCGGCGGAAGAGTCAATTTACCTCACCAAATACGGTTCCAAGGTGAACATGTTGGTACGCACCGATAAAATGCGGGCTTCTAAAGCCATGCAAGACAGGGTTTTGAGCAACCCGAAAATCCAGGTGCATTGGAACACAGAAGCCGTGGATATCTTCGGTAACAGTCACATGGAAGGGGTGAAAATCCGCAATACTAAAACTGGTGAAGAGAGCAAACTGCACGCTAAGGGTTTATTCTACGCCGTTGGTCACACTCCCAATACCTCTTTATTTAAAGGGCAATTAGAATTGGATGAGGTGGGTTACGTTGTCACTAAGCACGGTACTGTAGAAACTAGTGTAGAGGGGGTTTTTGCCGCTGGCGACGTACAAGATCATGAGTTTCGGCAAGCAATTACGGCTGCTGGTACTGGCTGTATGGCGGCGATGTTGGCAGAACGTTGGTTGTCATCCAGTGGCTTGATTCAAGAATTTCATCAACAGCCAGAAACAGCAGACAATGAATTAGAACATCAGCCAGCCAAAAAGACTGAAGCCGAGGAAGAAGCTGGATTTAACTTGGATGGGACGCGCCATGAGGGAGGTTATGCTTTACGGAAATTGTTCCATGAAAGCGATCGCTTACTCCTTGTTAAATACGTCTCTCCTGGTTGTGGCCCTTGTCATACCCTGAAGCCAATTTTAAATAAAGTGGTGGATGAATTTGACAGCAAAATTCACTTTGTGGAAATTGACATCGACAAAGACCGAGATATTGCTGAAAATGCTGGTGTGACAGGAACGCCAACAGTTCAATTGTTCAAAAATAAGGAACTGGTGAAGGAAGTCAAAGGTGTGAAGCAAAAGAGCGAATACCGCCAGTTGATTGAAAGTAGTCTTTGAGATATAGGAATCCTAAATCATTCGTGAAAAATTAGATCCCCGACTTCTCTGAGAAGTCGGGGATCTGGACATCGCGCATTTTCACAACTCATTTAGGATTGCTATAAGTAAGTGGGCAAGAATAAATCAAACTATATTAAGTAATGTAAAATTCAATTTAATTAGCTCGTAGTAAGGGCTTTAGCCCTTAAGAGAGGACTAAAGTCCCCACTACAAACCTTTAATTATTTACGCCCACTTACTTAGTAGGTATTGGTGACTGGAAAAGACTTTGCTCAATACCCAATATCCACGATAGCCCAATACTGTTCAGCTAAAGGTTATTTTGGTCTTTGAAGACGCGATAAATCGCGTCTCTACATCAGGGTTTTGTTGCTCATTCCACTGTATTGCGCCATAGCCTATAACTTTAATGCTCATCATTTGCACCTTGAGACAATTGCAAATGATGAGCCTACCCCGAAACTGTTCCATTCCTCCTTGACTGCTGAGTTAGTCTAGGATAAAAACTTGTATTTTTAACTATTGAGCTAATTAATATTCATTATCCTTAGGATGCTCGCTTGTATCTTGCTCAGTTTCTAGTAGCCGTGAAATAAGCATGTCTGGTTTTCTACTAATAATAGACTTAACTTTATCAATAGCAATTACTTCACTGATTTTCACAACCATTTCCCAGAAAGTATCTTCCTCTGTATCTTTGTTGTAAGTTCTATGTTTAAACCACAACAAATCATCCCAAACTCCGATAATTGTGGCGAGATACCACTTATCTCTTACTAGTATCCAGATTTCTTGTTCTAAGTAAGTCTGTAAAAGAGGTTTCACAATGACTAAGATAATGAAAAATATTGTGCAACATATTAAGTAAGTATTAACCGCTAAGACAACAGTTAAAATACTGAAAGTGTGTCAAAAACAATCAAAGGCTGCATCATTAAGATGACTGATTCGTTGATAAGCATTATCACGAGCATTGTAGTACTCTGAATAGTACTACAATGCTCTAGCAAGAATAAGGCATAATTTAACCTCTAACTCAGTCTAGCTCTGTATACACCGTGAAGCAGTCGGACTTTTATTCAGGATGTTTACGCAATCCCCTATCTAATATGTAAAATAGTCAGCGTATCAAGCTTTGCTCCAGGCGATCGCACATGGCCATTACAAAACGGCGACTACCGACATTTTTACAGTTTGGCAAAAGTCTCAATCTTTCCCAAAAACTCATGCTCATCGGGTTAGCCATTACCCTATTTTTCATCTTCCTGGCATTCTTAGCTCCCGTATTCCAGGCTTGGGGATGGCTGCAAAACCCTAAAGATTTTCTCTCTAATCCAATTCACGAGCCACCCTCAGCTAAATATTGGTTTGGTACTAGTCGCCTGGGTTATGATGTGTTCTCCCGGACATTGTTCGGCGCTCAAGCTGCTTTGCAGGTGGTAATTTTGGCAACGGCGCTGAGTATGATTATCGGTGTACCTTTGGGGATGCTGAGTGGTTATCTCGGCGGGAAATTGGATAAAGTGTTGCTGTTTATCATGGATAGCATTTACACTCTACCAGGGCTACTGCTGTCTGTGACACTGGCCTTTGTGGTAGGGCGGGGAATATTAAATGCAGCGATCGCTATTAGCATTGCCTACATTCCCCAATATTACCGCGTTGTTCGCAACCACACCGTGAGCGTGAAAACTGAAGTGTTTATCGAAGCTGCTCAAGCAATGGGCGCTTCCACTTGGGTTGTGCTTTCTCGTTACCTGTTTTTCAACGTCATTCAAAGTGTACCCGTCCTATTCACGCTCAACGCCGCTGATGCAATTTTGGTGTTGGGCGGTTTAGGTTTTTTGGGGCTAGGACTTCCCGAAGAAGTGCCAGAATGGGGACATGATTTAAAACAAGCCCTAGAAGCTCTACCTACTGGCATTTGGTGGACTACACTTTTCCCCGGTTTAACCATGACATTCATGGTGGTAGGGTTATCACTACTCGGTGAGGGGTTAAATGAATTTGTCAATCCCCGTTTGCGGAGAGAAAATAGAATCCGAAAGTAATCATTGGTCATTAGTCATTAGCAAAAGACGAAGGACAAGGAACAAATGACAAATGACCAATGACAAATGACAAATAAACAATAGAGAGATTTGTATGAAAGATAATCTAACGTTAATTGCTGCCGCTACTGGTGGGTTTATGCTTTCCGTTGCCCTTGCTGGTATCTTAAGAGGTACTCCAGTTACAGCTTGGCAGGAGCAATCGAGTTTCCGTACCAAGACTGTTGCTGATTTACGACTCGCACCCAATAAGACAGAAAATTTAGAATTTTTTCGTGCCAAAATCCTAAAACCCTGACAAATTGTTGATTTTGAACTGGAGAATAGGGAATAGGGAATAGGGAATAGCTGTTAACCAATTACCAATGCCCAATGCCCAATGCCCAATGCCCAATAACAAATGACAAATGACAAATGACAAATGACAAATGAAGTAATTGGCATTGATGTAGGGGGAACAGCGATTAAGTTGGGGCGTTTTGCAGCAGATGGTACTTGTCTGCAATCTTTGACTGTGGCGGCTCCTCAACCAACAATGCCGGAGGCGGTGCTGGCGGTGATCTTAGATGCGATCGCGCAAATTGATCCAGATAATCAAGCTGTGGCTATTGGTGTGGGTACTCCTGGCCCATCCGATGCCGCACAACGCATTGCCAAAATCGCCATTAACTTACCTGGATGGCTCGATGTGCCCTTAGCAGACTGGTTAGAAGCTAAAACTGGCAAACCTACTGCGATCGCTAATGATGCTAATTGCGCTCTTTTGGGAGAAGCTTGGCTAGGAGCCGGTCGTCACTTTCAAAATCTGATTCTGCTAACTTTAGGTACTGGGGTTGGTGGCGCAATTATCCTTGATGGAAAACTATTTGTTGGACATCAAGGAGCCGCCGGGGAATTAGGTTTAATTTCATTCAAACCAGATGGGCCAATTTGTAATAGTGGCAATCAAGGCTCTTTGGAACAATATGCCTGTGCTACTGCAATTCGCCGCCGCACTCTCAAGGAACCCATCGAATTAGGTGTTCTTGCCCAACGAGGAGATCCCACAGCATTGACTTTTTGGCAAGACTATGGTAAAGATTTGGGAATTGGTTTGACGAGTTTGATTTATGTATTAACACCGCAAGCGATCGTCATTGGTGGCGGTATCAGTGGTAGCTTTGAGTTTTTCTTACCAGCAGTGAAGGCGGAAATTGAGAAGCGAGTACAGCCTTTATCACGAGCGGGTTTACAAATATTGCCAGCGGAGTTAGGCAATTTTGCTGGGATAGTAGGTGCAGCAAAGTTGGCATGGCAACGCTATTCGGAATGTTAGATTATGGTTCAAACAATCCCAGCGAGAGATATAAGTCTTTACGAATTAGAAGAAAAATTTGGTTTACAACTTTCCACAGACAGCAACTTTTTCACAGAATGGACAGAAAATTTACCAACTCTGACTGATGCAGAGAAGCAAGCGATCGCACGAGTCAAAAGCAACTATTTAAACTTGAATAAGCACCGTCTGATGTCAGAAGAGGCGGTAAAAATGGTAGTGCTATCTCCTTTACTAGATTTAGCTGGGTTTTATCAACCTCCTTTTGAGATTGAAACCGAGACTTCTGTGGAGATTTCTGCCGAAGACGAGAGCTTTATCGTTAAAGGAAACATTGATGTTCTTGTCATCCAAAAATATTTTTGGGTACTTGTCATCGAATCTAAAAGCAGTAAATTTGATGTGATGACAGCCTTACCTCAAGCACTTGCTTATATGCTTGATCGTCCAAATTCTGCACAACCGACTTTTGGTTTACTAATCAACGGTAGAGAATTTGTGTTTGTCAAAATGATTCAACAAGAACACCCTTGGTATGCCCGATCTTATGCACTATCAATTGAACGTGATTCAGAACTACACCAAGTACTCAGTATATTAAAGCGCCTTGGAGAATTAATTGTGCTTTTCCCCCCTGATAACTAGGGATTGACGCTTATCGCCTAACTATACTTGCAACTCAAATCCAGGTAATATATCTTCTCCAGAAAGAATCGCCGGCATTTGCATAACTTCTACAGCTTTTTCGAGTCGGTAAATTTCCACTTGCTTATCTTGAGGATTAATTAGCCAACCTAAACGCAAACCGTTTTTTATGTATTCCTGCATTTTCGCTTGGATAGGTGCAAGCCGGTCTGTCTCGGAACGAAGTTCAATTGCAAAATCGGGTACAAGTGGCGGAAATTTTTTTCGTTGTTCTAGTGTTAAAGCTTCCCACCGTTCCAACTTTACCCAAGATGCATCAGGGGAACGTTTTGCACCATTTGGAAGTATAAAGATAGTTGAAGAACTAAAAACTTTCCCTAACTTAGCTTGACGATTCCAGATTTCTAAATCGGTAATTAGTTCAGCTTCTTGATTTCCGCTTTCTCCTCCTACTGGTGGCACAATTATTAATTCTCCGGCTGCATTCATTTCCAGGCTTAAATCGCCATTAGCAATACACAATTGATAAAATTGTTCATCGGTTAAATGAGCAATCGGTTCTAGATTCAGCACAACAGTATTCATTGAATCTTCCCTCGTGCCTTTATTGCTAACATCGTTATCTTTAGTTAAAAGTTTAGCAAGAGTAAGTTCCTCGTTCACACTAAGACAAAGAATATCCAGTTGCTTTCTTAACGTATGTCACAACTTTTTGGTATGATTCAGGGTTACTCACAGGGTTGATGATGATGGGAATAGTTCCATCTGGCAACCAAAAAGTTATTCTGCCGTTCGGTTCATGACAAAAAGAACTGATGCAGTTGAGATTAATTACATATTCGTTTTTTTCGTAAATAATTTTCACCCAGTGGGCATGATCTAATTCTAATCCTGTCACACATTCTAAATAATCGAGGATCTTTTGATAATCTTCTAAGTTAGTTTGCGGGTGAATTACTATTGGAATGGCACTATCGGGTAGCCAAAAAGTAACTCTGCCATTCAGTTCATAACAAAAAGCATGGACACGTTCAAAATTCACTACATATTCTCTCCTCTCGTAAAGGATTTTCACCCAGTACGCCACAACATCTCCTCAAGTCCGAAATTTACGAATGATGCACCCTGGATGTCCAAATCTATTGAAACTTTAAGTTAATGTTGCTATGCACCAATTCAAAATCTAAAAAATTAATTTTGAATTTTGAATTACAAATTGTTATGACACCTCCAATGGTGTTGGCGTGCTAGATGTCGAAAGAGAAAGAGCGATCGCTGTTTGAATAAACCCTTTAAATAAAGGATGAGGGCTACTGGGGCGTGATTGAAATTCTGGATGAAATTGGCAAGCAAGAAAGAATGGGTGCTTGGTTAATTCCACAATTTCAACTAAGCGTCCATCGGGAGAAGTACCACTGATCACATAGCCCGACTTTAACAACAAATCGCGGTAAGCATTGTTGAACTCATAGCGATGTCGATGTCGTTCATAAATCACATCTTCTTGATAGAGCTTAAAAGCTAGAGTATCAGGGAGAACACGACAAGGATATAGTCCCAACCGCATTGTACCCCCTAAATCAACGACTTCCTGCTGTTCTGGCAATAAATTAATTACCGGATTAGTTGTATAGGCGTCAAATTCAGCACTGTTAGCACCTGTTAATCCCCCTACATTTCTGGCCCACTCAATTACAGAACATTGCATTCCCAGGCATAAACCCAAAAAGGGAATTTGGCGATCGCGGGCGTATCTAATGGCGGCAATTTTACCATCGACTCCCCGAACCCCGAAACCTCCTGGTACAACTATGCCATCGACACCCGCAAGATAATTTTCGGCTGGTTCAACTTCCAAATTTTCTGAGTTCACCCAACGTAGGCGCAGTTTGCCATAAGTGGAAATTGCCGCATGGTTAAGCGCTTCCACTACAGATAGATAGGCATCACTTAATTGCACATATTTACCAACAATGGCAATTTCTACCTCATGCTTGGGACTATGTAACCGTTGTACCAGGGTTTGCCACTGCGTCAAATCTGGTTTACGTTGTTCCATGTGCAGCAAGTTCAGCACTTGTTCTGCCATTCCTTCCCGTTCCAGATTTAGCGGTACTTCATAGATACTTTTGGCATCTTGGGAAGTGATGACGCATTCTTCCGGCACATCGCAAGATCCCGACAATTTTTGCTTTAATCCCTTGGGTAAGGGGCGATCGCTCCGACAAACTAAAATATCTGGTTGAATACCAATCGATCTCAGTTCTTTAACTGAATGCTGTGTTGGCTTAGTTTTCATCTCACCCGCAGAGGCAATCCACGGCACTAGCGTTACGTGCATATACAGCACATTCTGCCGTCCCACCTCTTTGCGGAACTGGCGAATTGCTTCCAAAAACGGCAGTGATTCAATATCTCCCACCGTACCGCCGATTTCTGTAATTACTACAGAGGGATTTGTACTTTTAGCAACTCGCAGAATCCGATCTTTAATTTCATTGGTAATATGAGGAATTA
Source organism: Nostoc edaphicum CCNP1411 (assembly GCF_014023275.1). Classification (NCBI taxonomy): domain Bacteria; kingdom Bacillati; phylum Cyanobacteriota; class Cyanophyceae; order Nostocales; family Nostocaceae; genus Nostoc; species Nostoc edaphicum. The sequence continues at coordinate 147,342 of NZ_CP054698.1, read as the reverse complement.
CCTGTACAGTGCCGCCATTGTAGTCTCCGCGCCGCTCTTTATTGATCACCGCCTGGTAAATCGAGCCAGTCGTTACACAATTTAACCGCGACATCGAAGTATCGGTAAAGCGTTCGTAATGCCCCAAGTCCAAATCTGTCTCCGCACCATCTTGGGTAACGAATACTTCCCCATGCTGAAAGGGACTCATCGTCCCAGGATCGATATTGATATAAGGGTCGAGTTTGAGAATCGACACCGAATATTCGCGCGACTTGAGCAAACGCCCTAGACTTGCTGCTACAATGCCCTTACCAATACTGGAAACTACGCCTCCAGTAACAAAGATAAACTTAGTCATAGTAGTTTGAATTTCTAACAACTTCTAAAAATACATCCCGTCATTGTGCCACAGTTATTGTGGTGTACTATTCTGTGATTTTGCTGTGAAAAACCTTCTAGGATTAGTAATATTGGGCTGTATTCTCACCTCCTCAGTCGCATCGGCAGAGCCATCGCTTATAGTCGTTTTTCCCCAGACAAACTACCAGACAAGTGCCGAAAAAATCTTCTTTCTGGGCACTGCACCACCAGATGGTCAGGTTTTGATCAATAGTAAGCCAATTACCCGCAGCAAAGCTGGTCATTTTTCCCCTAGTTTACCCTTGCAGTTGGGGGAGAATCTTTTCACAGTGCGTCACCAAAATCAAGAACTCCAGATTAAAGTTACAAGGCTTGCCACTGGCCCTGAGTTACCACAGGGGTTAGCCTTTGCTAAAGATTCCCTGACTCCCGCAGTTGACATTGCCAGACTACCGGGAGAACTAATTTGTTTTAGCGCGATCGCACCCCCTAACGCTAATGTCTCTGTCAAACTAGCTAATCAAACGATTGCCCTTTCACCTCAACCCCAACAGGCACAACTACCAAGTAATTTGGCAGCTTTGACAGGGCAAAATCAGCCTCATGCCCAGTCTAGCGTAGGCAATTACAAAGGTTGCACCACAGTGCAACAACCTGATCCTGATTCCTTCAGCCTGATTTACGGTAACAACATCATTTCTGGTGCTGTTGTCCCAGACTCAAGTCAAGAGGTAGATTTGGGACAACCTCAGTTTCAACTGACGCTCAATGGCAAGACGATAACTCAACCAGGAACTGGTAAAATTCAAATCCTCTCAAGAGCAAAGTTACCAGTTGTTGAGGTAATTGCAGACGCAGGCGTTGCTCGAACTGGCCCGAGTACCGATTATTCTCGACTCACACCACTGCCCAAAGGCACACGAGCAACAGTTACAGGTAGAGAAAGTGAATGGTTACGCCTCGACAATGGCACCTGGATTAATAGTAAAGAAACGCGCATTTTACCTGGTGCAATTCCGCCACAGACAATAATTCGCAGTGTCGGATACCGTCAAATCCCTGGTGCGACAGAGATAGTCTTTCCCTTGCAAGTTCCCGTACCTGTGAGCGTACAACAAAGTGAGCAAGCTCTCGCTCTCACCCTCTACAATACCACTGCCCAAACGGACATAATTCGCCTGGATGATGACCCCCTAATTGAGCGCCTAGACTGGCAACAGGAAGCTCCAGGACAAGTAAAATACACCTTTAACCTCAAAAAAGCTCAACAGTGGGGATATAAGCTGAGATACGACGGAACAACCCTGGTTTTAGCTTTGCGTCATCCGCCTAAAATTGGGAACACAAGACGCAAGCCTTTAGCTAATTACAAGATTGTACTAGATCCAGGGCATGGCGGTAAAGAATCTGGTGCCAGTGGCCCAACTGGATATTTAGAAAAAGATGTGAATTTGGTGATATCTAAGTTGTTGCGCGACGAGTTGGTGAAGCGGGGAGCAACGGTAGTGATGACGCGGGAGGACGATCGCGAAGTTTCGCTAGTAGAACGTCAGGCAATTATCAGTCAAGAAGAACCTGCGATCGCTCTTTCCATACACCACAACTCCCTACCTGATAATGGCGATGCCGAAAAAACCAAGGGATTCGGCACGTTTTGGTATCATCCCCAAGCTCACAGCCCCGCAATATTTTTACAGAACTATGTAGTCCAAAAACTCGGTAGACCTTATTATGGCGTGTTTTGGAACAACCTAGCGCTGACACGTCCCGCTGCTGCGCCATCAGTGTTGCTGGAATTGGGTTTTATGAGTAATCCTGATGAATTTGAGGAGATAGTGAACCCAGAAGAACAGAAAAAAATGGCTGATGCGATCGCTCAGGGGATTACGGAGTGGTTTCGGAGCGTGAGATAAATTTGGAGGTAAAACACTAGTTCATCATTGTATTTGGTGGAGTGCGATCGCTATTTTTTAGCTAGTTGCTGCTCAATGTTGCGATCGGTCTTTGTTTAAGCTTTTTGACTTTTATAGTGTATTGCCAAGCATAGCACTTAGTGCTATATAATAAGCGAAGGTAATGACCATAGCATGATAACTTACAAAACCCGATGAATTGATGGAGGTAATTTGCAATGCCGAAGAAGAAATCAGCGATTCTTGAAGCCGTTCACGAAACGGCTACGGGGCTGCACAAGGCTGGACTTATGGATCAGACTACATTGCGTGAATTCGACCGTCTGTGCTTGTCTGAAATTGAACCGCTAGAACCTGAGCAAATTAAGCAAATACGCGAATCATCTCATGTCAGTCAGGCAGTATTTGCTGCGATTTTAAATACAAGTTTATCAACGGTTCAAAAGTGGGAAATCGGTCAGAAGCGTCCCAGTGGCACTGCTCTTAAGCTGTTGCACCTAGTTAAAAAACGGGGATTGAATAGCGTGATTGATTAAGGATTATTTTTGAGGAAAGTGAGTTAGTTGATATGGTTCTTATCTAAAACAATGTGCGTTAATGCAAGCACTCTTATCTTTAGTAAAAGAAGTAAAATGAATTACGAACCTATCGTATTAGAAAAAAAAATAAATTCTCTAAAAATTAGAGAAATGACAGCAATAGAGAATAAACTTAATGCTGGCACAAAAGAATTGATGGCACTATCTCTATTCTCTGGAGGGGGGGGATTAGATTTAGGATTTTCAGCAGCAGGATTTAGAGTTGGATGCTCTACTGACATAGATTCATTTTCTTGTCAAACGCTAATACTCAACAATGGAAGAAAAATATTTTATAACCACGCGTACTCAATAACTGCTGATATAAGAGAAATTTCAGCAGAATATTTGCTAAGAAAGGCAGAGCTTTCTGATAGCAAAATTGACATTGTTTTAGGTGGACCACCATGCCAAGCATTCTCTATATTTGGTCGTCGTAAAGGGCTAGATGATCCACGCGGTAATTTAGTATGGGAATATCTAAAAATTATTCAGGAAATCAAACCTAAAGCATTTGTTTTTGAAAATGTACCTGGCTTAAAATCTATTCATAATGGAAAGTTGTTTGAAGAAATACTGAGTGAATTAACAATAGGCGGTACATACGCAATATCTACACATAGTTATCAAATGGCTGAATATGGAATCCCTCAATTCCGTGAAAGGGTGTTTGTTATAGGATCACAAAATGGGTCAATTGTCCCCCGAATGCTTCCAACGCATGGTAGGGAATCATTATTAGCACCTAAGAATTACCGTACTGTTAGGGAGGCGCTCCGATATTTGCCTGAGCCAGGAACATTCAGTACAGTTCTTAATCACATCGGACGAAAACATAGCCCAAGAATTGTCTCTCGGTATGAAAACTTAAAATTTGGAGAGCGCGATCCAAAAACGAGAATAAATAAACTACATCCAGAGCGTCCAAGCTTTACGATAATTGTTGGTTCTGATAAAGGTGGTGGTAAAGGTCATATTCATCCATTCGTTCCGAGAGAAGTAACGCCACGTGAATCAGCACGTATGCAGACTTTTCCAGATTGGTGGGAATTTTATGGTACTGGACGGCACGTTATTAGGCAAGTCGGAAATGCGGTTCCTCCCCTTTTCGCTACACTTCTGGCAGAGCATCTGCGTGTGCATATTTTTGAGGGACAAAAACAAAGGAGCTATGAGGATTTTATAGAAATCTTAGGGCTTGATTATCTTCAAGAATAAATAAAAAATCGTAGCTCATGATTATTGATTTGTTCAGCCATAAAATACATTCAAGCGGCGATGAATGGCCTGAGAAATTAGCAGAGTTGGCAGCAATATTTGGTGAATTTGATGGACAGCTTTATGATCGTTCTGCATTTGAAAGCCGTCTACAACGTATTAGTCCACGTGCATCTTATCTAACACAAGCGGTGTCTGCATTACCTTTGACACAAGCTGGTAGGTTAGATGTATCAAAGTTTCGTGATGAAATAAGTGCTTATCCAGCGTACTTAGGGCTTTACTTTCTTGAGAAATCAGTATCTGGGTGGGTGGTTAGAGTTAGTGAGACAACCAAACGTTTCTTGTTGAGAGAGGAACCTGATGTCGCCTCGTTTCTTCGCCTTCAATTGCCTTTGTTCCAATATCCAAATGCAATGGGAGCAGTTTACACAAGCTACTCTAACAATCTCCGAATTCAAACTAATACAAGAGATCGAACATTAGGATTTATAGGACAAGGCATTCATTTTTCACCTGTACGGCTTATATCAGTTGCATTGAAGGCAGATGCCATATTACGTAATGTCGAAATTTTTAGTGCTACTGTAACCTTTAAAGAAATATTTGGATTGGCTAATTCTCCAAGTGTAAACCGAAAAGCTTTACCGAATATCGAAAACGTTATAGTAGCATTAGATAGCATTCGGCAAGGAAAGGCTTTAGTGCCTGAAAGATTTGAAAGCAGATTTCATATCTTGCGACATACAGAAATGTTCGATGTTAAGCGCTGCATTAAACTTCGGGATACCGTAAACCAAGCTGATCGCTATCAGTTGATAAGACGATTAGATGCAATATGCAGTATTGAAACTCAATTTAACGCTTTTGATAACTGCATTACTGGTAAAAACATTGAAGATGTAATTTCTAGCGGTGCATGGGGAAATTACTTTGATGGCGTAAGAGTTTTACCATCTCAGATTGTTGAGTTGCTAACAGCCGAAAAAGCACTTGAATCAAGTATGATGCTTGAACCGGTTACGCTTAGAGAATCCGAAGTGATGACGCAGCCAGTTGCGGAAATATATCCTTTTAGAGATAGAACATCTTCTTTGTCACCTATAAAACCGTATGATCGGAGGCGTGAGATGGCAGATCCTGAAATAACAAAAATTAAGAGACAGCGCCGAAATTTAATACATAAAGAATTAATTGATAAGATGGATTCTTGGTTACGAAAGATCGGCGCACAACCGAAAGAGAATGACCATATTGATCTGTTTGCGAAAATACCATCCGATGGCTCATTTATTTTTGAAATGAAAAGCGGAGGAGAAAGCTTATTAGAACAGATTAGAAAGGGGCTTAGTCAACTTTACGAATACAAGTATCGTTATAAGTCCGTAATTAACGATAACCACATTTCCTTATGCCTTGTATTACCGGAAAGCCCCGATTCAATCCCTTGGATAACAGAATATTTATGCAAAGACAGAGAAATCAATATCTGCTGGTTTAATGATAATGATGATTTATTATGGCCAAATATCTGTTCTGAACAGATGAAAGTATTAAAAGGCAATAATTTGTAGTATGATTCAATTTTTTCGTTTCTAACATAAGTTTATCAGGAGTTAGCGTAATTTCAAGGCTTCTCCCTAAAATTCCAATGATTGCGACTATCTTTACTTTGATTAAAGTTATCTTCAGTTATTTTTCCATCTAGCTAACATATTCTAAGCACTTTATTTTTTTAAGTTACGAGTACATCGCAAGAATACTCAAATTCAGCAATAAGCCAATACTGAGCAAAAAAGGTGCCAGAAAGGAAAGAGGCTCTTAAAAACTTTGATATCGCTAGACTCTGCCGACCATTGAGTAAGAAATGCCGTGCAAAAGTTTCTTACTTTAGTCATTGTTCAAGCTTTTTTACTATTTGCTGCTTTGGTGCGATCGCTCTCCCAATTCCTACAGAATCAAGCATTGCTCTCTAACCTCTGTAGCTTCTGCTCTACAATGAAGTGAAAAATCTAGCAGCTTAAACAGGGAACAAAATTCTTAATAAACTCAAAAATACTTATCTAAACCAGCTTGTTTCAACACGCCATTTGCAGTATGACGTGATTTTATTTTACTATCAACTACAAAGTTATTATGTGTAATTGGGCTATACCAAATTTCATGATCTCCTTTCCCTTGCCTTTTAAAATAACATCCAGCTTCTGTTAAAAGCTTTTTAACTTCAGGAGTAAAGGAAACACTCATTAGCCAGCCACTTTGATTGATTCATGACGATGGGTTATTAAGTATAAATCAATGTAATCTTTGTTGCCAGATTCAACTCCATTTAATTCAATAAGTTCTGGAATCATAGCTTTGAGTTTTGCTGTTAACACCTCAATAGTAGAAGCTTCTGTAACCAACCCAGGTAGATTATCACTGCTAGCTACCCAAACATCAACCTCAGAATCCCAAAAAGCGCTTACTTTGACAATAAAAGTATTCATAATTCGCTTTTTTAGCGATCGCACGTATGTAAACAATTTTAGTTTAGAACCTTGACAATTTTGCAAGTAGCTTACAAAAGAGCAATGTAGAAGATAGCAAAAACAGCCCTCAAGTTATTGAAAGGTGCGTTGGCGTAGCCCGCCGTAGACATCGCTGATTTACTGAAAAGCTGGGTAAATATTACTCTACATCTGGGTCGATACCTATTGCCCTGAGCCGTTCTGCTAATTGTGCAGCTTTTCGTTCTGCTTGCTCGGCTCTTTGCCTTTGCAACTCAGCTTCTTCTTGACCAATCAGTAACAGATTTCCTTCTAAATCCCACCAGCGCAACCAAAATTGCTCAGGATTATTCAAGTAGCTTCCCTGCCATAACCCTAGTTCCACTCCTAAAGGAGTAATTGGGTAGTGGCCTCGCTCATTAGGCTGCATTTTGTGGTAAGAAAAATCTACCAGATGATAAACTTCCAGTTTGTCATTACTAATTTCATAAATGGCATAGTAGGGAATTCGGATTATTCGCTCATATACCCAGAATTTACCTACTTTTGCGCCTTCCCGACCACCAGCTAGAGGTAAAGGAGTGACATCTCGTTCTTCATCGCCATTACCACTAGCTAGTTCTATAGCAATTAATGGCGGTATGTATTCCCGCCACAAAACATAAGAGCGGCGGTTTTTGCCATCTAGTCTTGGTGGTACACCAGGGACATAAAACCAATCCGGTGCTGCTGCTCCTTTTTCTGGTGGTTCAGTCTCTCGCCAGTAAATACCACAATCTTGACCAATGCAATACTGTCCATCAGGATGTAAGCGTTGCAAAGCTTGAGCAATTGAGTCTGTAAGAATGACGGTTTGAGGATGCTCTTGAAAATTTTTCACAAACGTACCATCAGACTCTGGTAGTTGAGTGTGATCGGGAAACTGGGGCGGTATGGCAATATCAGCAAGTGTTTCACTCATACTTTGAAAAGTATTGCAGCTCTTTGTTTAGTGCTTGACGCTTCCCATAAAGTGTTACTTACTAGTATAACACCTTGCTCTGTCTTGATTTCAGTGCTTTTACCCTGCCAGAACTCCTTTGATCGCGGGTAGAAATATATGAAATCTGATATTTTGAAACTGTATGTATTTTAAAATAGGCGGGATTGTGGGAGCGATCGCTATTTTATTGAGTAATGGTAGTGCCATTGCTCAAGATGCACAAAGATATCTCACTGTAGGACATGATAAACTAGGAAACAGTGTAGCTCTGGATACAAAAACTATTAAGGGAACTACATACAAGCTTTACGGTATCTATGGAGATGGCATCTTCGAGACTACGTTCGATGCTTCGTGCAAAGAATCGCGGCTTTTTCTCAATCGCATTGCCATTTATGGGTTGGATGGACAACTACTTCAAGAAGATCAGGAGAAAGGAGAAATACCTTTTGTAGCTAATTCTTCACCAGGAAAAGGAATGCAAATTGTTTGTCAAAAGATTGGTGCAGGTGGTTGGTAGGTGCTAAATATTTTATAAGTTGGGAATGGGGAATGGGGAATAGGGAATAGGGAATAGAGAATAAACTTAATCACTAAATACCAATGCCCCATGCCCCATGCCCCATGCCCAATGCCCAATCAATATACAGGTAGAAAATACTAAGGACAAAACAAGGTGTCACGCGTATCTCGTCCTGTAATGGGATTAGTTCCTTTGGCAAGTTTGCACAATTTTTTTTGCTCATCGGAACGCAGCAGCGTATCGGTAAAATCTGCCCCGTCAATGATTGCACCGTCAAATCTGGCGTTAGCAGCAAAAGCACCCTCCAACAGTGCATTTGTCAAATTTGCTCTGACTAAACGAGCCGAGTCTAAAGTGGCATTTCTCAAGTCAGAACCCTCCAAATTCGCAGATTCTAAATTTGCTGCAAAGAAGCTGACACCGTTCAAATTAGCGTGGCTGAAGTTGCTCTGGCGAAGATTAGCTTTGGTAAAGCTGGAGTCTGTTAAATCACGTCCTGAGAAATCAGCCTCAACCAAAATCTCTTTATTATATTCGAGTGCCAAAGCTTTTGGAGCAAAACCGACTGTTGCAGTGATGACAATCATTCCCCAGAGGAATAAGCTGAGTATGCTTGCCCAAATTCGATGGTCTGTTTTATGTTTCAACCCCAACTTTGTTCGGGATGAGTCGAGTTTAGAACCCGCTGTGCGTAGGCGTAGCCCACCGCAGGCATCGCTTAACCTAGAATTCGTAGCATTCATGATATTTTTAGTCAATGGCTAACCTTCCTCCATCCCATTATCCAGATATTGGTCATTTAGGAGAAGACCTAGTAGCCCAATGGTTGCAATCTACAGGTTGGATAATTCTGCATCGTCGCTTTTCTAGCCGCTGGGGAGAAATTGATATCATCGCCCAATATGATGGACGAACTGAGGAAAAACTCCTTACTCAGCACTCAGCACTCAGCACTCAGCACTCATTATTGGCATTTGTTGAAGTTAAAACCCGCAGTTCAGGTAGTTGGGATGCTGGGGGAAGAAGTGCAATCACCACACAAAAGCAAGCAAAAATTTGGCGTACAGCTGGAATATTTTTAGCCCAGTTTCCTGAAAAGGCAGATTATTCTTGTAGATTTGATGTTGCTATTGTCTACTGTCAAAGAATATCAAAAAATCTGACTGGGATTACAGCAAGCCAGGAAGCTCTAGCTACTTCATCAGTAGATGGATATAAGTTTAAGCTGCAAGAATACATTCCGGCAGCTTTCGACTCTTCAATTGATAATGGTTAATCGGTAATGGATAAGATATCTTCATTACCAATGACCAATAATTTTGTAGTGGCGTTACAACCAAATAGTGTCACGCCAAGGTTTCTGGGCAGTAACCTAAGCCCCGGACAAACTGTTGCCGGAAGGCCTCGATTTCGTCTCTCTCTGGACTACCATGAGAAACGATCGCTACCTGATAGCGACGCATTACGTCCACAGGGCACTGTCCCGCTTCCAAACTCCAAAGTGCCATTTGCACCCTCATTGGCGGTTCATAGCTAATTCCTAATTCGTTTAGAAAAGCCCGAAAGTCGCCATCTTCTTGGGGCGAGACTTGACCTCTGAGTTTGATCCTAACCACCCAGCCATCAATTTGATGAATTACGGTGACGAACGAAACTGGTGTCTGGGGTCTAGCGTGGAGGTGTTGAACGACCCTCAGGGTTAGACTGGCATTTGCCAGATAGTACAAGTATTCCATGTTTGTTGGTGCTTGGGATCAAAGCCAATCCTACATATCTATCTTCGTCAATCAGTGCCTCTTCCCGGTAGGGTAAAAGCCCCCGTTTTTAGATGGGGAGGTTTACCCAATTTTTATGTTAATTTTTCCGTGTTACTTAATAGTAACAATCTTATAGCCTAGCGACAAAACTGAGCGAAAATGTCTTAAAGTTCCTTTAGAAGGGAAAACTTAACCCAGCCTTTTTAAGAGAGTATAAATACTAGATAAAGCAAAAACTAGTACAAGCCAATTTGAAAGATACATCTAGCCCACAAGAAAAAGATTTGGAATTAGATTGCTCGGTAGCTGGCTATGACTACGAACTACCTCCAGAATTCATTGCCCAAAACCCAGCAGTTCCTAGAGATAGTTCGCGATTACTGGTAGTTAATTCTTCTACTACAGGCATCGAAACAGCACCCCTACACCACATTTTCCATGATTTGCCTGCACTGCTGCGCTCTGGTGATTTGTTGGTTATGAACAATACAAGAGTCATTCCAGCGCGGCTTTATGGTCATAAATCTACTGGTGCTAAAATCCAGGTGTTGCTGTTGGAAGAACGGCAGCATAACTGTTGGTTAGCTTTAGTTAAGCCAGGAAAAAGCTTCAAACAGGGAGCTAAGATTATTTTTGAACCAAGGCAATTAGGAATTAGGGATCAGGAAGATTCCTACCCAGTCCCCAGTCCCCAGCTAACGGCTACAGTTATAGAAACAGATGTAGCAACTGGGGGGCGGTTGTTGCAATTTGATGTGCCAGAGGGAAAGTCTTTGGTGCAATTGTTAGAGGTGTTTGGTGAAATCCCGCTACCACCATACATTACTACTTCAGAAGCTGCTGACGGACAGTATCAGACAGTTTATGCCAAACAGCCAGGAGCGATCGCAGCACCAACGGCAGGATTACACTTTACCCCAGAATTATTAGAAAAGTTGCGCGATCGCAAAATCAATCAAGCTTTTGTAACGCTACACGTTGGTGTAGGCACATTTCGCCCTGTGGAAGTGGAGGATGTAACTACCCACCAGATGCACGAAGAATGGATTGAAGTTCCCGCCGCCACAGTAGAGCAAATCCGCGCCACTAAAGCAGCTGGCGGTCGAATTATTGCTGTGGGAACAACCGCAGTAAGGGCTTTAGAAGGGGCGGCTAAAACTGGGAATTTACAACCATTTTGCGGGAAAACAGACTTGTTTATTTATCCCGGCTACCAATGGCGGGTGGTGGATGGTTTGATTACAAATTTTCACTTACCGCGTTCCAGTTTGCTGATGTTGGTAAGTGCGCTAATTGGCAGACAACGGTTATTAAATATATACTCTGAAGCGATCGCTTCAGAGTATCGCTTCTATTCCTTTGGTGATGCCATGCTAATTTTACCGGAAGCTGTGAGAGTGGAGAGTTAGGAGTTAAAAGTTGGGAATTTGGAATTTTTTTTGTCGTGGTGGGTACTCTGACTTATGAGGAGTTAAAAATAAGTACAGGTCTGCTATTTATGTCTGAAAAATACCTATTTTCTCATTGGTTAAATTTATTTTGCCAGGTGACACTCGCTGGCTGTTCTACGTTTTTGGTCTTGGCTACACCAACAATTACTAATTTCTCCGGAAGCAAGCTGCTAGGAGAAACCGCAATTTCTCAGGATCTTCAAGCAGCTAGCTTTTTCCAGCAGGGAGTGACGCGCTATAATCGCAAAGATTTACAGGGGGCGGAATATGCCTTTCGCCAAGCGTTACAGCGAGATCCTAGCCTTGGGGCAGCGCGAAATTATCTGGGTAATATATTCATGGAGCAAAATCGCCTGGATATAGCTTTACAAGAATATACAGAGGCGATTAGGATTAATCCCAATTTGAGTGAAGCTTATTACAACTTAGGATTAGTGTTGCACCGACAAGGAGAAAAAGATGCAGCGATTACGGCTTATCGCCAGAGCCTTGTAATAGATTCCACAAGGGTAGCAGCGCTATATAATCTGGGTTTGGTGCTTTATGAACAAGGACAACTACAAGAAGCGATCGCAGCATATCAGCAAGTAATCAATCTAGATAGCAGTTATGCCAATGCTTATTTTAACTTAGCGATCGCCTTGCAACAACAAGGTCAAACAGAGCTTGCGATCGCCAATTATCGCCAAGTATTGCAACTAGATCCGAAAAATGCCACGGCTTACAACAATATGGCAAGTTTACTGGCAGTTCATGGTCAAGCTTCAGAGGCTATTTCTGTTTATCGGCAAGCTATTCGCCAAAATCCTAAAAATGCCTCAGCTTACTATAACTTGGGAGTCACTTTATATAATCAGGGCGACATCAAAAAAGCTAGTGGAGTCTTGAAACGCGCTTATAACGAATATCGTCAGCAAGGCAATATTGAACAAGTTGAGAAAATTGAACAGCTAATGCAGCAAATTGCCCAGAAGGCTGGACAACAGCAACCTCAAGCCAGTCAAACAGCTACTCCTGCTCAGAGTTCAGATTCTACAAGTAATGTAGTACAAACACCTCAGTCAAACACGCCGAATCAACCAGAAACGCCAGCCAACCCTGGCGATGTCCCTGTCTCAGTTGAACCACAATCTACTTCAACGAGTCCTGGACAATAAAACGGGAGTCAGAATACAGAATTCAGAATTCAGAATGCTCCACCCATAAAGGGATAGAGTTTTAAGGTGAGAATATTTTAATTTTTTTCGCTTGACTTCGGGCGTTAGCCTAGCGGGACAAAGTACGGTTTTAACCAATATTTGTCACCCACTCGTACAGAATTCATACGCTCATTCTGACTCCTGACTCCTGAATTCTGAATTCCTCTTATAAAAAAGTCAGAGTTAGGAATAAATTAATAATCTCTAACTCTGCCAATTTTAGATTGAATGAAAAATCTCAAATCTCAAATCTCAAATCTAAAATTGAATTACTTCTAACTTTTTTAAATCGGCAAACGATTGATATCTTTATTGCAACCAATAACGACCATTGCTGAACCACGCTCTAAACGCTTAGTAGGGTCAGGATTAATTTGAAATTTACCATCCTGACTTACTGCTAGCAAATTTAAACCGTAGCGATTACGAAGTTGTAACTCGGTGATTGTTCTGCCGTGAAATTCATCAGGCACAATCAACTCTACAATACTGTTATCTGGGTCTAGGTCAAACCGATCTAGGATTGCTGGTTTGGTAAGAGTACGCGCTAGGGCACAACCCGCTTCATACTCAGGAAAAACAACATGATCTGCCCCTACTCGCCGCAACAGTTTACGGTGAACTTCACTAGAAGCTTTGGCAACTACGTGGGGAACACCAGCCTCTTTCACATTTAGGGTAGTTATGATGCTTTCCTGAACATAGTTGCCTATCGCTATAATCACAGTATCAAATTCAAAAATTCCAGCTTCTTTAAGTGCAGCCGGTTCTGTAGAGTCTAGTTGTAAAGCATGACCAACTATTCCCTCAGTTAATGCTTCTGAAACTCGTTTTTCATCAATATCTGTTGCCAGCACTTGATAACCAAAATTGTGCAGGGTGGAACAGACAGATCGACCAAAACGACCTAACCCAATTACAGCAAATTGATGGTTATCTTTACGTAAACTGCGAAAAAAACTTAATGATGAAAGATTCACCTTTGTTATCCTTATTATGGCTCCCTGTATTTAGGGCAAAAAACGCTTATACCGCTTGAATTAAAAATTTTATTTTTTGCCTTCAAATGTATATTTTATCAGTTTCTTGATTAGTCATTAATCATTAAGTCATTAGTCAAGAATTATTCTCTTCCATTCCCTACTCCCTCTCCCTAACTATCCCACGAGTAAATTTTCTTCAGGATAGTGAATTCTGGTAGGGCGAGGATCTCCTAGTACAGCGGACATTAGTAGTAAAACACCTACTCTTCCAACGTACATAGTGAGAATTAAGATGAGCTTTGCGGCTGTGGAGATACTTGCTGTAATGCCTGTAGAAAGACCCACGGTAGCGAAGGCTGATACCACTTCAAACAAAATTTGAATAAAATCTAATCTTGGATCTGTAAGGCTAATTAAAATGGTGGCTAAAATCACGGTTGCCACTGAACCCACCAACACACCCACAGCTTTCAAAATTAAATTTATTGCTATTTTGCGATCGTATAACAAAACGTCTTCTTTCCCCTGGAGAATTGCTTTAGTGCAACTGGTTAAGACTCTCAGAGTTGTTGTTTTCATTCCTCCTCCTGTACCACCTGGACTTGCACCAATAAACATCAGCGCAATCGTAATGAATAGTCCAGCGGTAGTCATTTTGCTAATATCGATGGTGTTAAAACCGGCAGTTCTGGGAGTAACTGATTGAAACCAAGCTACTAATATTTGGTCACGAAAGTTTAGAGAGCCAAATGTTTCAGGGTTTCTAATCTCTATACAGAAAAAGGCAACTAACCCTATTACTAATAATATAATAGTGGTGCTAGTTGCAACTTTGAAATCTAAGGAAAATGTCTGATTATGAGTTTTTCTGAGGACGCGATCGCGCAACCAAAGATACATTTCCATAATTACCTGATAGCCAATCCCCCCAAAGATAATCAACATGGTGACGGTGAAGACTACTAAGAAGGATGATTGATAGCCAATTAAGTTATCTTTAAACAAACTAAAACCAGCATTATTCCAAGCATTAATGCTATGAAAAATGGCTAACCAAATTCCTTGACTCCAGCCATATTTTGGAACAAAAGCTGGTAGAAGTAAGAATACTCCTGTAATTTCAAAAATTAAAGTTGTGGCAATAATTGAACGGATAACTTGAGAGCTACCACTCATTCCCGGTCGATCTAAAGCTTGTTGAATAGCAATTTTTTGCCGCATATCAAACTTACGACCAATCAGCAAAATCAGAAATGTGGTAGTTGTCATGTAGCCCAACCCGCCAATCTGAGCTAATAGCGCAATAAATAACTGACCCCAAAAAGAAAAATGAGTACCAGGATCAACTACTGATAGACCTGTGACACAAACTGCGGATGTCGAGGTGAATAGTGCCACAATCAGGTTATCCCATGTACCATTGCTAGTCGAGAAAGGCATCATCAACAGGATAGTACCAACAGCGATGACAGCCAGAAACCCCAAACAAATTGTGCGAGCAACAGTCATATTAAGGTAAAATTTATAAAATTTTTTCCAGGGAAGATAAACCGGGGTTCACCCTCTCTGGAAACAAAAACACCTTATTTAATTAAAAACATACATGGTAGCCTACCTGTATGTTTTTTTTGAATTCTACTTCATCTCAATACTACTTTTTTCATGAGTGCAACACTTTACCAGCAAATTCAGCAGTTCTACGATGCTTCCTCTGGTCTGTGGGAACAGATTTGGGGCGAACACATGCATCACGGCTACTACGGTGCTGATGGCAGCCAGAAAAAAGACCGTCGTCAAGCTCAAATTGATTTAATCGAAGAATTGCTCAATTGGGCAGGGGTACAAGCAGCAGAAAACATCCTGGATGTGGGTTGTGGCATTGGCGGCAGTTCTTTATATCTGGCAGAAAAGTTTAATGCTAAGGCTACAGGGATTACTTTGAGTCCTGTGCAAGCTGCGAGAGCAACGGAACGTGCAATGGAAGCAAATTTGAGTCTAAGAACTCAGTTTCAGGTAGCCAATGCTCAAGCAATGCCTTTTGCTGACGATTCTTTTGACTTGGTTTGGTCACTGGAAAGCGGTGAACACATGCCAGATAAAACTAAGTTTCTCCAGGAGTGCTATCGGGTGTTGAAACCTGGTGGCAAGTTAATTATGGTGACTTGGTGTCATCGAGCGACTGATAAGTTACCACTGACGGCAGATGAGGAAAAGCATTTGCAGGATATTTATCGGGTGTATTGTTTGCCTTATGTGATTTCTTTACCAGAGTACGAAGCGATCGCACTTCAACTTCCATTAAACAATATTCGCACCGCCGATTGGTCGCAGGCTGTCGCCCCCTTTTGGAATGTAGTCATTGATTCGGCATTCACTCCCCAAGCGCTTTGGGGCTTACTAAATGCCGGTTGGACTACTATTCAAGGGGCGTTATCGCTGGGGTTGATGCGTCGCGGTTATGAGCGCGGGTTAGTTCGGTTTGGCTTATTGTGCGGCAATAAGTAGAAGGTAGGGGGCAGAGGGAAAACTGCCCTTTTCTTCCTGCCGCGACCCGTTGAACCAAGAATCCTCACCCTAAAAGGGCGGTGGAGTGTCAATAGTTGCCAGAATCACTGTAATAATTTCTACCACGATGCTCAGTTTTCACCCAGTGCGATCGCTCCTTTTGCACACACATCTTTAAAGTTGCCACAATCATCACAGGAATCCAATGCACCATGTACAATGACCCTTGAACTGTTGCCCAAAGCAAAGACCATCCTCGTAAACTTTGAAATTGGTAAAGTCCAGCAATAAAGGCAACCGTTAAAATGATGCTGAGTAGTGTCTGGAGGGGAAACAGAACTGGACGATGGTTATAAAATATAGTCCAAAGTAAATCGGGAATTAGTCCAATTGGCAGAATAAATTGCAATAGAAAAAACAATAACAAATCAATTTCTTTTGCCCAACCTAAAGTCAGAATTTGCGGAAAATAATCTAAGTAACGCTGATAGCCACCTTCAGCCCAACGACAGCGTTGATTCCAAAGTTTTTCCCAAGTAGTTACACCTTCCTCCTGAATTGATGGAACTGTAACAAACTCAATTTCCGCACCTGTTAAATAGAGTTTGAAGCAAAGATCCAAATCATCGGTGACAGTGTTCTCATTCCAACCTTGACACTTTTCTAACAATTCCCGACGAACTAACATTCCATTACCGCGCAGTTCAGACATTCCACCAATAGCAATGCGATGGGTTTGCAGAAAGCTATCACAATTCATTTCCATCTGCTGACAACGCGTTAAGAAGTTGGTATTAGCATTAGAAATCGCTTTTCGCACTTGCACCGCACCGATAGTTTGCTTCTGAAACAGAGGTACTGTTTGCCGGAGAAAATTAGTAGGTAACTGAGCATCCGCATCACAAACTAGGATAATTTCCCCTCTTGTAAAGGGAAAAACCGCATTCAATGCCCCTGATTTACCACCTTTTGATTCCCGTCGATGAACTTGTAAAGCTGGAAATTGAGTTTGTAATTCCCTCAAAACTTGGGGGGTTTCATCGGTACTGCCGTCATCAACGACCCAGATATCTAAGCGATCGCTTGGATAATTCAATTGACATAAGCTGTAAACTAGATCAGCCAAGACTAGACTTTCATTTTTAGCCGGAACTAAAATCGAGACTGGCGGTAAATAAATCTCACTCTCCATCACCGCCGCCGCTGGTTTTGATAGCAGCATTCGTAACGTTTGCACAGTTAAGATTGCCGTTAATCCCAGCGTCAACCATTGTGTTTCTGGTAGCCAGTGCAGCAAACTCACGCCACCCCAGACCAATAAAACTATTATGGTTGCTTTGAGACGGCGATGAAAGCTAATGTTTTTACTGGGCTGATCAGTGTTTTTTCCCACTTTATTTGCTATATCTTTTCGGTTTCGGTTTCTTGCTTATTCCTGCGACGTAATATTAGCATCGTCACCACTCCCAAAATAAAACCGCCCACCCCTGCTGCAACTGCTAGAATCTGCCCCAATTGTTGAGCAGAATTCAATACCGGGTTATTCAGCAGATTAGAGGAAAAATGCAGCGATTGAATCGTCCATTTATCTTGAAGTTTTTGCAGCACTGCTGTCCATCGCAACGCCATATCAGCCGCTTTGCCATCTTTGAAAGAAAAAGATGCGATCGCCTCTCCATAAGCAACATCTATCTCTGGAGTGATAAATGTTCTGAGACTATCTCCCTTTAGTTGCATTTTGATATCTTTAATGGAACTGGAAAACTGCTGATTCCAGTACTTTTCAAACTCAGGAACTTTGTGAAAAATCTGGTTATCAACTGTTGTTATGGTGAAGTTTGGATGCAAGTAAGGCTCGATTTTGGCAAAATCGCGAGTGTTTAGGGCTTGCAGCGCAATATCCCGTGTGCGAATAATTGCATCTATCTCCTGTGGATTTACATCTGCCAGAGCGTATTGGGGTAGATTCCAAATTACTAACATTAACAAAACACTCCAAAGTAGCTGAGTGTATTTGTTTATGCTTGTCCATTTCTGTTTGATCATATACAAAACCTGTAGATTAAGTGACGCTTACCGATAATTTTTTTAATGTTACTACCCACATTCCGCACTTCATTTTATAGGACATAAAGAAATACAATAATCTTGCTTTTCTCCAAGACCTCCAAAGTGAGCTAGAGAAGCTACGTTCTTTGGGAAGCCCTGGAAAGATATACTACATGGCAAATGTCTTTTCTACAGATAAGGGTAGTAATTTTACTGAAGAAGGCAGGAGGCATAAGGTTCAATTTAGAAGGGGATTCAACACCGTACTTAATTGGGGCCACAAAACAAGAAAATTTGGTGTTCTTGTCTTAGAGGTTGTTTTAAAAGTATTTTGCTGTGACTTTAGGCACTTATAGATCCCCCCTAACCCCCTTGAAAAGGGGGGAACCGGAATCAAAGTCCCCCTTTTTAAGGGGGATTTAGGGGGATCTAGAATGTTTTGATACTAACAAGAGGACTTTTCAAACATCCTCTTAAACCGCAAGTTCGATGATTTTCACGGGCAAAGAGCAGAAAACAGTATTCCAACTGAAACTCCTGCCTTTTGCCCTCTGCCTTTCTTGACAAAAGAGAGCACACTGTTAATACTGGGGATGCAGACTACACGCAGTATTAGTAGAAGGGGAAACCCTGCTTTCCTCACAAGTTCCTCAAATTGTTTTGCTATAAACATAAATATGGGGCGAAAACTTTTAAGAAATTTAAAATTCAAAAGTTGCTAAACATAGTTGAGGGTTTGGTCATTTTTGACAATCCAACATCTGGAAACCCGAAACCGTAAAGACCAATAACCAATGAAATCGGAGGTCTATATGATGTTTAAAAAGATTCTAGTTGCATTAGATCGCTCAGAAATGGGACAACAGGTTTTTGAGGAAGCATTGAGTTTAGCAAAGTTAACACAAGCTAGCTTAATGCTATTGCATGTCCTATCTCCCGAAGAAGAGGGTAGTCCTTACGGCCCTATGCTGTCTAATTTTGACTACTATCCGGGATTGAGTCATCAAAGCTTTGAGGTATATCAAAAGCAGTGGGATACCTTTAAAAATCAAGGAATCCAGATGTTGCAATCTTTTTGTGTTAAATCTAATACAGCAGGTGTAACTACGGAATTTACACAAAATGTTGGTAATCCTGGTCGGATTATTTGTGACTTAGCCCGTACTTATGGTGCTGACCTGATTGTTATGGGGCGTCGGGGTCATTCTGGACTGATGGAACTATTTCTCGGTAGTGTGAGTAACTACGTCCTTCACCATGCTCCTTGTTCAGTACATATTGTGCATCTTTCAGTTACTCCTAAAAAAGATGAAGTTGTCCAAAAAACTACAAGCAATTTAAGCATTAACTAGCTACTAAGATTGCTTGAAGAATAATGCAGAATTAAAAAATAAATCTTAGCCAGCTAAATTCTGAATTTGGTTTATTCTCGTCTACCCAGAATTTACTTAAATAGATGATCTCTGTAGAGTCAATCTCAACAACTAATCCTTAACTGTACGGTATTGGGCTAAAATTAAGCGTAGGCGTAGCCATCGTAGACATCGCTTTTTCAGTGAGAATTCCGCTACAGAAAATTAGAGTTGAGAGCGAAAAGTGGATCTATGAAAGAAGATACTATCGAGATCGCTGGTTTTCATGCTCATGTTTACTTTGATACCGCAAGTCGGGATGTAGCTGCGCATGTACGGGAAGAAGTGGGTGCTAGATTTGACGTGCAACTTGGACGCTGGTTTGACAAGCCCATCGGGCCGCACCCAAAAGGAATGTATCAAGTTGCTTTCTTACCAAACCAGTTTGATAAAGTCGTTCCCTGGTTAATGCTCAATCGTGAGGGATTGGATATTCTCGTCCACCCTGAAACAGGCGATGCTGTAGCAGACCATGCCGAGCATTCTCTATGGTTAGGAAAAAAGCTAGATTTGAATATTGAGTTTCTTCGACAGCCTAGTTCTACTTTATCCAATTAAGGGAAGTAGCCTACTTTAATTATGAGGACTAAAGTCCCCACTATAAATCTTTAATTATTTGTGCGATCGCGTTGCGAAAAAAATGGATAAAGTCGAGCTTAGAGCCTGATTAAAACTTAAGCGCAAAAAATTGCTCCTCTTGTAGTTTACCCAAGAGGAGCAATTTTCGTTCTAAGAGAGACGTAGCATTCCGCATCCGCAGTAAATGAGCATTAACCCCCTTCATTCCAGATAATTGTTTAATAATGTGACCTTTCCGCGGAAAAATAAGGAATCAGTTGCATAGAACAGTATGCTATTAAGCGGCATTCTGATAAAAATAAATTTGTCTAATGAAAAAGAATTCTGCGAAGGAAAAAAATGCAGGCATTTCCCGATTTGGCAAAGCTAATTTTAGAGTCACGAAGAAACAAATTTTATTCAGTACCCTTATTTTATGCCTTGGTTTGCTGGGAATAGGTGGTTTCTGGTTTAAGTCCAGATATAAATTTGATGACAAGATGAGTGTAAAGCTACAAGAATTATCGAATGTCGATTATCCAGTTAATCCCGCACCTTTAGGCAAAAACTTTCAAAGATATTCTCAGAGAAAATTAACAATTATTAAGAGAGATGATACGCATTTTGATTTTGTGCTTGAGCCAACAGACAACAAAACGGCACAAATAATTATAAAAAATGTTGATTTAGAGCTATTAGTCCCAAAAGCACCCGAATGGGTTAAAAAAGATCAGGGTTTAGAAATAATTGCTTTTACAGACCGGGAGTGGAATAGACAACAAATTAGTTTTCCAGCTAATTCCAACAATATAGAAATTGTTGGAGGAGATGGTTTTGAAAAGCAAAACCTCGTAGAGGTCGCTTTAGCTAATAATTGCTTAAATGCCGGATTTTGGGAAATTTTGCTTTTCACTAAAGAGGATAGCAATAAATCCCTTTATTATCAAAGCTGGTTTACCTTTCCGATGGGGCATTACAAAAATATTTTTGAAAAAATTAATAATATTTCCTATTGGAAGCATTGGTGGAAATTAGAACACTGGCAAGACCCAAGTGGCACAATATTAAAGACTAATCTTCTGAGAAATATAATTGATGAAAAAGAAGTTGCTACTCAGTTTCCCCTGGATGAAAGGATAATTGTATCGGGAGAGCAAGGTAGAAAAGTTAGAACTACGTTAGCGACTAATGTCACAAAATGGGGAGATTTTTACGACGCTAAAAAGGAAGTTAAATTTGCAAGTTTTCGACCACCAGGATTTTATGATCAAAATAAGCCTTGGGGAAATCAATACTGGAGAATAGGCAAATTTGATAAAGCTATTTTAAGGAACATTAAACCGATTGGTGTTGAACAAAATTTACAGGAAATTGAGTTACTGTTCACAGATACTAAGACTAGTGAACAAAATAGATTATTCATTAGTGGGGTTAATCTCAAAACACTCCCTCAATTGACTGTACAAGAGTATCCTAACGGCTTATATATGCCAATGGGAATTGGGATACCTCCTTTTTATCAAAGCTACGATGAATTAACAAAAAATCATCCAGATGTCAGCCCCTACTTCAGTTTTTTACTAGATTCACAGGAGCGTTGGATAGATCATCACCACTTAGCAGTTGATGGTTCAGTAATGCACCTTGATAAAAATAACCCAAATCTTTTGCATCTTTACTTGCTATCCTACGAAAGGAATACTTTAATAGCTCATTTTTTGATCAATTTAAAATAACGTGAGTTCGATGAACCTCTCCCTCCCAGCCTCCCTCTCCGAAACGGAAAGGGAGGAGCAACGAAAAATTAAGCCTTTTGCTCCCCTCTCCGTGTCGGAGAGGGGTTGGGGGAGAGGTCAAATAAGACTTGTCGAACTCACGTTAAAATAAATAACTAACTTCTCTCATTATGTAGCAAGAGAAGAAGAATTTTCACATCTGGAATTGAAGTAACTGGTTGACTTTAATATTTAGTCAATAGGTATTTGTTTGAGCAAAGCTATCCACATATCAGACGGATCGGAGTAGTAATCAACTTCTTCAACTTGATATTGATAAGATTCACAACCTTCTCGTAAAATAATGCGATCGCAGGGTTTTATGCCTTTCCCTACTCCAGTCATGTAGCCGATCATTCCTTCATTGAGGCGCTCAAATACGTAGTCGCTTCCCCAAACTTGTTGGCTATAATCATGGATTTTATTCTTTTGTTTTAATGGATTAGCTGGAAAGCTAACCAAAGATAATTTATTTAAAAAACTAAAACTTAAGTTCATACCTGTTCTGATTGAAGAGAAGGCACTTAAAAAAATTGGGAAATAGAAATAATAGTTCAAAAGTCAGTTTGTTTAAGACTCAATTCTGAGATATTAATATTTAATTTATACTAAATGGATCTTCTGTAAGATAAACCATTGATGTCAATATGATGCTGTTTTTTAGGTAAAAGTTCACTATTTTTCATATTATTGACTAGTTTGTTACCTTTAATCTTCAGTATTTCATACAACACCAGATGTTATAGCAGCTATTGTTTTACTATTTACTTAAATTTACAGTACTAGGAACCGCAGATTCAACTGTAAAATCACCGAATTATTGAACAATATTTGGTCAGATATGAGTGTTTTTTTGTTAGAAATATAATATTAATTTATAAATGTTTTATGTCTTAAGAATGTCGTCTATGTAACTTTTTAAGACAAATAGACTTTAGTCTCCACTCCTGGCTTTTAGGACTATATCTACCTGTTTCAGTAGTAATTCTAGGGTAGAGGAGTTATCTAAAACGACATCTGCATGAGCAACTTTTTCTTCGATAGATAATTGGCTGTTGATCCTGGCTTCTGCCTGTTCTCTATTTAAATGGTTTCTTTGTATCAATCTTTGTAGTTGTTGCTCTTGGGAACAATGCACTACCCAAATTTCTGTAACCAAATCAGTCATTCCCGCTTCAAATAATAGAGGCACTACTAACACCAGTGTTTGTGAGGAAGATTGGGCAATTGCTGTGAGGAAGCGATCGCGCACATAAGGATGAATCAAATCATCTATCCAGTTGCGTTCATCTTGACGATTAAAGATAACTTCGCCTAGCTTTTGGCGGTTGAGGCTACCATCTGGTAGTAAAATTTGTTCGCCGTAACGTTGAGCGATCGCACCCAGAATCGGCGAACCTAAAGATACTGCGTCTCTAGCATAAATATCTGCATCCAAAATCGGCAGGTTATAAGCGCTAGCCAAATAATTTGTGACGGTGGTTTTGCCTGTAGCAATACCGCCAGTTAAGCCGATTATGCGTTTTGTCATTTGTCATTTGTCATTTGTTATTCTCGCCTGCTTCCTCATCTAAGAATCTGACTTTTCACGTCATGTGGAAAAGTCCACGGAAAATCTAACTTCCAAACCAGTAATTCAAAGTCTCTCTCCTTGCAGGAGAGAGATTTAGAGAGAGGTTTTCCAGATACCGTGAAAAGTTAGATCTAAGAATTGGTTGCCCATGTGATCAGTGCTTGGGTTAAACCGTCTAAAGTATATTCTTCAGCTTCTATGTCCACACGCCCAAATAAAGAATGGCAAGTTTTGGAGGTTTGGGGGCCGATAGAGGCAATACAAACTCCTTCTAATAATTGGCTAGGATCAGAGTTGTTGGAAAATATATTGTTAGTAAGTTGACAGAAAAATTGTACAGTTTTAGAACTAGCAAAAGTAATCACATCTACCTTGCGGTTTTGGAGAGCTAACTTTGCCGCATCTGGAATACCATTAGGGCAACAAGATTGATATGCCGCAACTTCTATCACCTTTGCTCCCTTGAGAGTTAATTCCTGAACCAAAATTTCTCTTCCGCCGCTTTCAACTCTGGGAAATAAAACCTTTTTACCATCCAGTTTCTCTGGAAATTTTTCCACTAAAGAATCGGCAATAAAGTTGGGGGGAATAAAATCTGCTTGGAGAGAGCGTTGTTTAAGACCTTGGGCTGTTTTCTCACCAACGACGGCAATTTTGACGCCAGCTAAGGCCCGGGCATCTTTACCTTGGGCGGTTAGCCTTTCAAAAAAGTAGTCTATGCCGTTGGTAGAAGTGAGAATTAACCAGTCGAAGTCAGATAAATGAGCGATCGCATCATCCAAAGCTTCCCAACTGGAAGGTGGGCCGATTTCTAAGGTAGGCATTTCGATGACTGTTGCACCTGATGCGATGAGGCGATCGCTAAATTGACTCGACTGGCCAACTGAACGTGTTACCAAGATTGTTTTACCAGTAAGGGGAAGGGGAGAGAGGAAGAAGTTGCTTGACATAACAGGGAGGCTAGAAGTTTTGGCTGTAGTTGAATCCTGACAATCTATTTTCTCAGGTTGTAAGTACTTGCGTAGCCCAACAACTTCGCCAATCACAATTACCGCCGGAGAAAGGGATAATCCGGTGGTTTGTTCCAAAATATTGCCCAGTTGCGCTGTCCAAATTTGTTGATCGGGAGTTCCTGCCCAACGGATGATCGCAATGGGTGTTAAGTGCGATCGCCCGTGTCGCAGCAGTTTATGTACAATCTCTGGTAGATGTTGCCCTCCCATCAAAATTACCAGTGTCTCTAAGCGTGACAGTGCCTCCCAGTCTAAAACCTCTGGTTCGTGAGCTGTAAATACTGCAAAACAGCGGCTTAAAACTGGATCTGTCAGGGGAATTCCTGCTAACAAAGGTGCTGCAAGGGCTGAGGAAATTCCTGGTACTAGTTCAAAATCACAACCTGATGCTTTCAACGCTTCAATTTCGGAAGCGCAACGCCCAAAAATCAACGGATCACCTGATTTGAGTCGTACAACTTGTTTTCCTTGCAGACAGTGTTTTACCAGTAACTTGTTAATCTCTGCTTGGGTTGTACTGGGTTTGCCACCGCGTTTGCCGACATCTAACTTTAGGCAATCATCTGGTACGCACTGCAATAATTGAGCATCTACTAAAGCATCGTAGACTAACACCTGAGCCGTAGCTAAAAGATTGTAAGCTTTTACTGTTAGGTATGCCGCATCTCCAGGCCCAGCACCTACGAGGTAGACTTTACCTCTGTTATTGGTCATTTGTCATTTGTCATTTGTCATTCTTCTCTTGCTCCCCCTGCTTCTTTCCTAGTACAGCACGGCGGAAATAAACCACCCATTCCAAATCAATGAAACGCTTACGTTGTATTCATTTTCAATTTTTAATTTTTAATTTTTAATTTTTAATTCCGCCTAGCGGTACTAGTCCCCAATCCCTTTATTGCGTTAATTTTTGGATTAGCTGATCAACTTGCTCAAGCATCTCCTTGTTTTCCTCTGCTTGGAATAACTCTCTGGCTTTTTTGAAATTGAAAATCGCTTCTTCTAGTTGTCCTTGCCTTCCCAAAGTGACGCCCAAATTATAGTAAGCATAAGCATCGTTGGGTACGAGGCTAATGGCTTTTTTGTAATGTGCGATCGCTTCTTGTGGTTTGCCTTGATCGTCCATCGCATTTGCCAAACCTGTGTAAGCTTGTGCATGTTTCGGATCAAGGCGAATCGCTTGGGTATATTCAGCGATTGCTTCTGTTGGTTTTCCTTGAGCGTATAAAGCACTTGCTAAATTATAGTGAGCGTCTGCATACTTGGGAGCGAAACTTATGGCTTTTTTGTACTGAGCGATCGCTTCTTCTAGTTGCCCTTGAGCGTACAGAGCATTTCCCAAGGCGTTATAAGCGGCTGAATTTTTCGGATTGAAGGCAATGGCTGCTGTATATTCGGCGACTGCTTCTGTTGGTTTTCCTTGAGCATACAAAGCGTTCCCTAAGTAATAGTGAGCGTCTGCATACTTGGGATGGAAGCTAATAGCTTGATTATATTGGGCGATCGCTTCTTGGAGTTTGCCTTGATCGTACAGTGCATTTCCTAAGTGAAAGTGGGCTTGAGGATACTTAGGATCAAGGCTGATGGCTTTATTATATTGTGCGATCGCTTCTTGGAGTTTGCCTTGATCGTCGAGAGTATTTCCCAAAGCAATGTAAGCTTGGATAAATTTTGGTTCTAGTTCAATTGCTTTCCGAAAAGCTGCCTCTGCTCCTTTTAAATCTCCTTGTGTTTGGAGATTGGCTCCTCGCTCGAAGTTAGCAACTGCGTTTTTGTTCTGAGGAAGTGCTGCTTGATTTGAGTTTGGAATTTTTGATAAAACAACGCCAAAATTTTTACCAAAGACAGTATTCCCATTACTCAAACACAAGCAGATAATAGCTGCTACCAGTATATTCTTGTTTTTCAGCATTTTCATTACCTTACCTGCTTGGTTTACATGTAATATTGAGTTCGGCTGTCATCGTAAAAACACTCAACTCTCAGTCCCGCAAACGGGGAACTCGTCGCCCCCTCTGGGGATTAGGGGCAGGGAGCAAAAGCGCAGCTTTATCCGGGTTCTAGCAGGAATTATAAGTTATTAACCCAACTTGATACAAGTTTTGTCTCATGCAACTGTCCATTTGTACAAAATAGATGGTGCTTTATTAGAAGTAAAAAGTTTTTTTTAGGTAATTTCTGACACTTTTATGTCAAGAAGTTGAGCAATGGCTGCAACTAATTCTTCTGGGTTAAGAGGCTTGGGTAAATGCATCTGAAACCCAGCTTTTAAGGCTTCTTGCTGGTCATCATTTCTCGCAAAGGCAGTCAAGGCAATTGCTGGAATTTGTCCACCTTGTTCTGGTATCAAATTTCTCACTTGATGTATTAACATATAGCCATCCATATCGGGCATACTAATATCGCTGACCAAAACATCTAGCTTTACCTCTGCTAGGGTTTGTAATGCTTCATAAGCGGAAGATACCGCAATAACAAAAGCCCCATCTTGCTCTAATACAAAAGCAACAAAATCTCGTGAATCAGCATCATCATCAACAACTAAAACTCGGATGCCATTCAGAGGTAAGGAGTTAGGAGCTAAAAAAGCAGGGTAGTTTTGTTCATCTGTCAGACTTGGACTTTCATCTGCCAGAAGCGGTAAGCTCACAGTAAATATTGCCCCTTTTCCCTCACCGTGGCTCTCTGCTTTGACCATACCGCCATGCATTTCAATGATATTACGCACAATTGCCAATCCCAGCCCTAATCCACCAAAATTTCTCGTAGAGGTGCTATCCGCTTGGCGGAAATAATCAAACACGAATGGCAAAAAGTCAGCGTTAATTCCCTTACCTGTATCGCTAACTACAAGTTGAGCATAGCCATCAGCTTGCTCTAATCGCACTTCTACCTTTCCTCCCTTGGGTGTAAATTTGACAGCGTTAGAAAGGAGATTCCAGACAACTTGCTGCAAACGAGTAGAATCGCCCAGAACTTCTCCCACATCCGGTTCAAATGCCGTATTCACCTCAATCAACTTTGTTTCTGCCGCTAACTGCATTGTTTCTAATGCCGACAATACCGTAGACTCTAGGTTAATCTTCGTAATATTCAGCGTCAGTTTGCCCTGTAAAATTCTGGAGATATCCAGCAAGTCTTCAATGAGTTGAACCTGTAAAGTGGCATTCCGCTCGATTGTGGCTAGTGCTTCAAATGTCTTTACTTGGTCTAACCTGCGAGTTTGCAACAACTTTGACCAACCGAGAATTGCATTCAGTGGAGTGCGTAATTCGTGAGAAAGGACGGCTAAAAATTCATCTTTAATTCGATTGGCTGTTTCTGCTTTCGCTCGTGCTATTTGTTCTAATTCCAGTAGGTGCGCCCGTTCTTCAAGTATTTGTTTTTGTTCGTGGATATCTGTACATGTTCCAAACCACTTAACTACAAAACCTTGCTCATCTTTGAGTGGTAAACCTCGCGCTAATTGCCAACGATAGGAGCCATCAGAAGCCCGTTTGAAGCGATATTCGTTGTTATATATAGTGCCTTCTTTGACAGCATTAGACCACACCTCATCAGCACTTTGAATATCATCTGGATGCAATGCAGCCAACCAACCAGAACCCAAAGACTGCTCTAATGTTAGCCCAGTGTAGTCACACCAATTTTGATTAAAAAAATCACATTCACCGTTAGCATCAGTTGTCCATACAAGTTGAGGAATTGCCTCAGCTAAGTAACGATAGCGTTCTTCGCTTTGTCGAAGAATTTCTAAGATGCGTTGGCGTTCCAGGATTTCTTGTTGTAATTGTTCGTTAGTTTTGGTAATTTCATTGGTGCGAACAGCAACCATTTCTTCCAGATGATTCTGGTATTTTAGCAGCTCCTTTTCTACCCGTAAACGTTCGGTTATTTGGGTTTGAAGTTCTTGATTTGCTTGTTCTAGTTGAGCGGGGCTAGTAAATGCCAGTGCTTGGGGAACTAGAGACACAAGATTTACTGCTGTAATTAAAGATATTGTGGCAGTTATTGCTTTGACAAACCCCGACAGCCAATAGGTTGGATGCCAAAGTGTCCAAATTTCTATTAAATGTGTGGTGCCGCAAGCTACGATAAATCCACTAAACAGCAGAAAAATCCAATCAAAGGGCAAATCCTGCCGCTTACGCACAAAGTAAAATAGTGTAGCTGGAATCGAATAATAAGCTAGTGCAATTAGCGAGTCAGATAATATGTGTAACCAAACTAAATTTGTTTGCCATAGATAGCAGTGCCCATGTGGAATAAATGATCCTGGTGTAAAAAAATTAGTCCACAATTCTGATATTATATCTGACATAAACACTTGATTTTTTTTAATCTATAAAATCTACTACTAAATTCCTGTCCTCACTTGATACTATTCTAGTACTAAAACATTCTTGATATGGTGTGTATAATTCCTCTACTGCTTAAGGAGAATATAATATGCCTTTACAAACCAAAAAACCTGTTAGTAGCATCGCTGTTTTGCGAAAATATAAGCTTTTAAAACTCCCAATATTTTCTCGTCTAAAATCTAAATTAATTCATTGTGGTTATGGTGCTTGTAGCGCATCAGGTTGCAATTGTAAAGGTTATGAAGGGAGTGGTGAAACTTGCGAAAATTGTGGACATAACTACAGTAAACACTGGTAAATTTCAGGAAGAATTCAGGAGTCAGAATTCAGGAGTCAGAATTCAGGAGTCAGAATTCAGGAGTCAGAATAGTTAAAGAATCAGAAGAACATTTGATAAATATACTAATTATTCTAAATTCTTTATAAATTCTGAACTTTTACAAATTTCAAAATAAAAACCATTCTCATCATTATGATGAAAATGGTAAAAAATTAGGAGACAGAACAGGAAAATTTAATCTCCGCAACTCTCACTCAACTTAAGATTCACTTGACTTAGCACTCATTTTATCTAACAGTTGAGTGATTTTTTGAGCCTTTTCAGGTTGGCGCTGTTTTTGTAATAAATCTTTAGCTTGTAACAGGTTAGTTTTAGCTTCTTCTTCTCGCTTTTGCTGCATGAGAATATTTGCCAGACGCAAGTAAGCATCAGGATTTTTCGGACTGCGGCGAATTACTTCTCGGAATAATTCTGTTGCTTCCTCTACTTGGCCTTGTTGGTTTAAAACATCTCCCAAAAACAAGCGCACCACATCATTAGTAGAGTTGATGGAAATCACCTTGCGAAAGGCTGCTTCTGCACCTTGGTAATCTTTTGCTTGAGCAAGATTGATTCCTTTTTGAAACAAGTCTGAGGTAATCAAAGTTTTCCAAGCGAAATAGCCCAGGATTGACAGACTGAGAACAACTACAAGAGCAGCGATAAGAGAACTAGTGGGAAAGGTTTCTAGCATTGTCTAAGCCAAAAGGCAGGCGATAGGAAAAATTAGATATTCCATAAAAAAGAGTTTCCAGATAAATTGGTAGAATTGAGCGATCGCACTTTTATCTTGTAAGTCTACTGTCGAACTCCGCAACCACAGCCAAACCAACAGCCCCAAATGAGTAACTATCAGGAATATGGGATTAATGGAGGCGACGCGTAGCACCCCAACCAGAATGATTCCCAGATAGCAGACAGTTATTACCCAAAGAGACAGATTAAACACAGCTTGGGGCCCAAGTTTGATAGTGAAAGTAGTAATATTGTAGAGGCGATCGCCTTCCATATCGGGGATATCTTTAAAGATAGCGATCGCAAAGGTAAACACCAAAATAAATAACGTCAGCACCCACACCACAGGCGGAATTGTTTGGCTTTGTTGCAACGCCCAACTGTAATGCAGATATAATCCTAAGTTAACAATCGTACCGCGCACTGAAAAAATACACAGCGCCGCCCAAACGGGAAACTGTTTCAAGCGAATTGGCGGTAAAGAATAAGCAGTACCAATAGCCAAACTAATAGCCACCATACCCAATAAAAACGGCCCAGTTAGCCACGCCACAACTAGCGCCAAAATCCCAGTAAAGGCAACAATTAATTGCCCAGTTTGCTGGGAAAATTCACCAGATGCCAACGGTAAATGAGGCTTATTAATCTTGTCAATTTCCACATCTTCTAATTGATTCAGCCCCACAATGTAGACATTGCCACACAGACAAGCAATCCATGCGCCGAAGACAGGGAGTAGAGAACTTGTAGAGACGCGATGAATCGCGTCTGTAGAGATATGATTAATTGCGTCTGTACTAATGGCAATGGCAATTAAATATAAACCTAAAACACTTAGACTTGTACCAATAATTGTATGAGGGCGAGAGAATTTCCAGAAAGCATATAACCAATTGAAAGATGATGGAACAGGATTGCCTGGTAAAGGGCTGTTTTGAGAACTTTGGCTCATGAGTAGCTTAAATACAGTATTCTGGCTTGTTGTTAATCATTGTCACAGAATTTGGTCATTTGTCATTTGTCATTTGTCATTGGGCATTGGGCATTGGGCATTGGGCATTGGGCATGGGGCATGGGGCAAAATAGTTCCGAGTTCTGAGTTCTGAGTAAAAAAGTGAGATTCCCCACTCAACACTCATGACTCAGCACTCAGCACTCTTGAGGGGCATGGGGAATTCGCATCCCTTACCAAAATATTACAGCTTCCCTTTCTTCAAATGACTCTCGATAGATCCAATAACAACCAAAGGGCAAAAAAAATCATGTTGGATTTGCTGATTCAAAACGGGTTAATTTTCGATGGCTTAGGCTCTCCAGCTATTCGCAGAGATATCGGCATTCAAAACGGCCGCATTGTCACCCTTGCACCCTCCTTAACTACCCCAGCGCGTGAAGTGGTTGATGCTTCTGGTTTATGGGTGACACCTGGATTTATAGATATTCATACTCATTACGATTTAGAGTTAGAAATTGCACCAGGATTGAGCGAATCAGTGCGTCATGGTGTTACCAGCGTGGTTATTGGTAACTGTAGCTTGTCTGTTGCGATCGCTCAACCCCAAATCCTGGCTGATATTTTTCAGAGGGTAGAGACACTTTCCCATCGCCTGATTGCAAAATGGTTGAAAAAATCGGTTTCCTGGCAGACACCAGCAGAATATTTACAACATTTGCAACAGTTACCCCTTGGCCCCAATGTTGCCCCAATGTTTGGACACAGTGCCTTACGCGCTCATGTGATGGGATTAGAACGCAGCTTAACCGTTCAGCCGACAAAATTTGAACTAAAACTGATGCAGCGCATAGCCAGAGATGCAATAGATGCTGGCTTTATTGGCATTTCTATTGATATGTTTCCTTGGCATCGGATGAGTGGAGAATGGCAAGGCTGCACAATTCCTTCTCAACACGCCAAATTTAAAGAATATGCAATGTTGGCAGATTTATGTCGGCGGTGCGATCGCGTTTTTCAAGTCACACCCAATTTACAACGACTTGCTTCCTTTGTAGATATTCTGCGGATGGGTTCAGGGATTGGACAAAAACCCCTGCGGCTAACTGTCCTCTCAGCCTTAGATGCCGTACACGATCGCAAACTATGGCGAATATTTTCCCCCCTACTTTTTATTTGGAATCGGCTTCTAAATGGTAATGTCCGCTTTCAAACCCTAACTGAACCCTTCACCATTTACTCTGATGGATCTGTGACTCCCTTATTTGAAGAATTTTCCACAGGTGCACAACTCAATGGCTGTCAGTCACGAGAAGAAAGGCAACAACTATGGGCATCGGAAATTTTTCGTCGTCAGTTTCGCCAAGAATGGCTCAGTAAACGGCGTAAATCATTCCATCGCCGATTAGATTTGATGGAAGTTATTCACTGTCCCGAAACAAATTGGCAAGGGTTAAGTTTTGCGGAAATTGCTCGTCAAAACCAACAAGAACCAGTAGATTTATTTATCCACGCATTACAAAAATACGATACAGATTTACGCTGGGTGGCGACAGGAGCGAACGATCGCTTAAAACCCCGTTTGGCGATGATGCAGCATCCCCATATTTTGCCTGGTTTTACCGATGCTGGCGCTCACGTCCGTAACCTGGGCTACTATGATGGAGCTTTGTCTTTGCTCAAACAAGCAGTTGCAACGAAGTTCCTTTCACCTGAAGCTGCGATTTGCCGCGTTACCGGAGAACCTGCTCGTTGGTTTCGTCTTGATACGGGAGTTCTAAAAGTTGGTGCTCAAGCCGATATAGTTTTACTTGATCCCAATGCTTTAAATCAGCCAATTAGCCCACAAGTGCAGATATCAGATCCAGTTTTAGATGGTGAACCTCGAATGGTTAAGCGCGGTTCGGATGAGATTGTGCAAGGGGTTTATATTAATGGGATTCAGGTTGTTTGTCGAGGTAAAGTGAGGGATATTTTGGGGCGTGAAAAGTTGGGAAGTGTTTTGTCACCATTTACTTAAAGAGTATTTCGCGGTGTTCAATCGGGGGAGTAAATTCACGAATAATATTCTAAATTCCGTCATATCCATCTCCAATACAGGTCAGTATAGGAGCCATGATTTTGTTAAATTTTATTGAGGTTTCATAGCTATATCTTCGGGTAGAAGGAAAACAATATTGTAATTTCTAAGCTAGTTATGAAGTTTTCTGATGGATGAAATTATGCTGAACATTATTGCTTGGATAATCCTGGGTTTGATTGCTGGAGCTATAGCGAAAGCTATTTATCCTGGTCGTCAAGGTGGTGGAATGGTTTCAACGATGATTTTAGGTATCGTCGGTGCTGTAATTGGGGGAATTTTAGTTACTCTCTTAGAGACAGGAAGATTTCAATTAACTGCTGCAACCCTCAGTATCCCCGGTGTAATTGTTGCCGTCATTGGCGCAATAATTGCTATCTTTCTATGGAACTTATTAGCTGGGCGTACCAGTTATTAGTTGAATTAAATTGTAGAAAAATCATGTTTAGGGCCAAGTTGTTAGTGATTAACCATTTTCAGATTTCGCATACATTACAAACTCCACTTTCTAAAAGTTAGTGGAGTAATTAATGTAAGGCTATTAGTAATGAATCATTGTTTGTAATGCTATTTGCACTGCAAAAACTCGATTAATCTAAAGCTTTCTTAAGTTCGTCTTTAATGTTTTCTACAGTGTGACTAACTTGGGCTTCAGCTTGCTTTGCTTGTCCTTCGGCTTTATCTTGTGGATTACCGGTTATTTCACCCACAACCTCTTGAATTTTTCCTTCAATATTTTTTGCAGTAGCTTCTACTCTTTTTTCGGCACTCATGGTTTTATTTCCAGCTTGTAGTTGATTCAGCTATTACATAAATTAACAACAGAGTATTGTTTTTAACTTCCATCAACCGATAGAATAATTTGGGAAATTATGTATCTTAAGATAGATACGGAAGGCTACATGAGTACGCAAGTAAAAAAAATATGAAAAAAATATTAATATATTGAAAATGCGCGATGTCCAGATCCCCGACTTCTTCGAGAAATCGGGGATCTAACTTTTCACGAAGTATTTATGACTGCTATATGCATCTTCATAGAGAATGAGATAAGTAAGTCAAAGCAAATTTTTAAATAAAAGGAAAGTAAAGGAGTGCCAACAAAACGTCAAAAAAATGTCTGGAGGAGTGAGATTAATGACATCATTCGGGGTGCTTGTGGAGGATTTTTATTTGGCATACCCTTGCTTTACACAATGGAGGTTTGGTGGATTGGATCGCTGGCAAAACCACAATTGATGATGATGGCGATCGCATTGATGTTTGTTGTAGTTTACTTGCTTAATCAGATAGAAGGCTTTCGGAAACGCAGATATACCGGGCTAGCTCATCAAGCCGCAATGGATACTGTAGAAGCGATCGCGATCGGACTAGCTTGCTCTACCTTTGTACTGTTACTACTACGAGAATTGACACCAGAAACTTCCCTAAGGGAGTCTTTAGGGAAAATCATCTTTGAAAGTGTGCCCTTTGCTCTCGGTGTAGCATTAGCCAACCAACTTTTGGGAGATATTGAAAACAGCAATGCAGAAGGACAAGCAACCAACAGCATAACCAAGAACAAAGGGGGTGAGTTAAACGCCACCTTCGCAGATTTGGGTGCAACTCTAATTGGTGCAACTGTAATTGCATTTAACATTGCTCCAACAGATGAAATTCCCATGTTAGCAGCCGCAACTTCGGCACCTTGGGAATTAGCAATGATTGCCGCATCTTTGTTGATTTCTTATGGCATTGTATTTCAGGCAGGCTTTTCTGATCAGCAAAAGCGAAGACAGCAAAAGGGAATTTTCCAACGACCATCTAGCGAAACTATTATGTCCTACCTAGTTTCACTGCTAGCAGGGGCTTTTATGCTGTGGTTCTTTCAAAAGTTAACTTTTAGTGACCCTTGGACAATGTGGTTAGATCACACTTTGATACTGGGATTACCTGCAACTATTGGCGGTGCAGCCGGAAGGTTAGCAATATGACTAAAACAGAACAACAACCAAAGCGCTCAATGGCTGAGTGGGTAACATTCAGCATCGCTTCATTTATCCTAGCAATCGTTGTCAGTCTGGTAGGCTACACTTGGCTGAACGAAAAGAATCAACCTCCCATCCTTTCTGTTACTAAAAAAGAGACAATTAGGGAAATTGATGGACAATTTTATGTTCCCTTTGAAGTAGTTAATAGTGGAGGAGATACGGCTGAGTCAGTTCAGATTATGGCTGAGTTGCTGATTGACGGTAAAGTTACAGAAACAGGAGAGCAACAGATCGACTTTTTATCTAGTGGGGAAAGTGAAGAAGGAGCATTTATATTTAGCAAAAATCCGCGCCAAGGTCAGTTAAATCTGCGTGTTGGTAGCTATAAATTGCCATAAGTGAAGCATTTAAAACCGCAGACAAACACGGACTAACACAACCTCTAAAGGTGGGCTAGATGCCCACCTTTAGAGGTTGTTGGAAAAGTCCTCTTGTCTTCTTGGAAATTCTTAAGCTTTAACCTTAGCTTTTGACCAAACGCCATTTTGATCTTCATCATATTGCTGATGAACAGACTCCCAGGCGGCTTGTTCAGCGGTGAACTCGTCATTTTTCTCATTGAAGACGGTGTTATAACACTCAATGAATGTACTCTGAGCTTCATTAGAAAGATGAGCGCGAACCTCTGGAGACAAATCTTCTGGACTGTTGCACTGTCCAGGACAAGGGCGAGCAAAGGTTTTTTCAATCGTGTTAATTTCTTCGGCACCAGCACTTTCGAGTAGCAATTGAAATTCGCCAGTGCGATCGCTCGGAACTTCTGCCATCAATAAGAATTCGCCAGCTTGTAAGCGGGTTTGGTAGATCGCCGCTTTATCTTCTGGCATTCCCAAAGTAGTTAGAACCGATACTAGACCGGCACCTGCACTACCTGCGATCGCTCCACTAGCAGCCCCTAGTAGCACTGCACCTATGGGTCCTGCTGCCACGATTGGGCCAACAAAAGGAATAAACAATACGCCTACACCCGTAAGCAAGCTGAGAAAGGAACCAAACAAGGAACCAAAAACTGCCCCTGTTCTCAAACCTCCCAGAATCACATCTTTCTTACTAATAAAGCCAGCAATTCTCGTTTCCGACTGGAAATTTCTGCCCATCACTGAAATATGATCTCTAGGCACACCCCTGTCTAGTAAACGTCGAATCACATCATCAATTTGCTTCTGTTCTTTGAATACAGCAGAGATGGTACGTTCTGCTTTATAAACTTCTGCCACTTAAATACTCCTTGTATTATGTTGTTTTTGCAATAAATATGGTGAATAGGTAGATGCAGGCAGATTAAACCCTGTGTGCAACTTTCTCTCAAACATAATCCCAACCCCTTCCCTACGTTCGTGCAGCGTGCCAAAAGCAGGGAAAGAATCAAAGCCTCTCGGATTCTGGGGAGATAAATAGAATTGGGGTCTTAAAAAACGTTATGAGCTACACACCCACAGCAGTCTTACCTTTTGTTGCTGGCTGTTTACCATCTGGATCTATTGCTTCCCCTTCAATAAATGAACGCAGCATCCAAGCTATCTCTTCATGCTGTTCTAGTAGTCCAGTTAAAAAGTCAGCAGTTCCCTGATCGTGAAACTCTTCACCAGACTGATCTACATGGTCTCTTAAGTTGCGAATAACCTGCTCGTGATCATGTACTAGATTAGCTACCATTTTTGTTGCTGTGGGAACATTACCACCATGTTCTTTCAGGGTAGCAAGCTTGAGAAATCCCTCTAATGTGCCAACTGGATAACCGCCCAAAGTACGAACCCGTTCTGCTAAGGCATCAATATTTAGAGTTAGCTTTTGATAGTGTTCTTCCCAAAGCTGATGCAAAGAGCGGAACTGAGGGCCGACAACATCCCAGTGGTACTTTTTGGTTTTCACCAACAGTAAATAGGCATCTGCCAAATCTTGATTCAACAGATTAATTACACCTTGACGCTGTTCTTCGGTCAAACCAATGTTTATCGCACGCATTGTTTTCCATCCCTAAGCAAACTTCTTTATTAACTTCTCAAATTTCCCACCTAATCCACATCAACCAAAGGAAACATTATGAGTTTAGATTAATTATCACATTACATAGTTATACCTATGCCTTAATAGGTAGTATTATTCAGCAAATTTAATGATTAGCTATAGCAGTCCTATTTGATTTGTAATATTTAAAACCCTAAAAACCCCAACTTCTCAAATAAGTCAGGATTTTTGTTTGTCATTTTTATTTTATATTGAATTGAAGTTGGGAAATTAACGTTACTAAGTAGTAATGGGTCACTGCTTTTAAGCAATCACCCATTCATTACTACCAAAAAATTACCAAGGTATTAACTCTGTTACTTACCTGTAACTTTTTCCAACAAATTCTTTACATTCTCTTCCACTGAGGTTGCACCCTGTGAATTTTCAGGACGTTTCTGCTTGTCAATATCAGCAGCTCCCTGAACCTCATTGAGTCCTTGATTGGACTCCTTTTGAACCTTTTTCAATCCTTGTGGTGGTTCTTTAGCGGCTTCATCGGTTTTGCGCTGGATGTCAAGCAGTTGTGTAGTACCTTCAGTGGGGTTACTTTGGTAGCTATCCATTGCAAAAGCAGGAAAAGCATTAGAGAACAATAGTAAGGCGCAAGTAAAAGCGACAACTAGAACACGTACTGGACGTAACACAGATAAAACAGAAGCAACAATTTTCATTTGAAGTCCTCAATAACAGCTTTAACAACGCAAAACTTTCACTGAAAGAGTGGAAGCAAGTAACTTTATTTTGCAAATTTGAGCAATAATAAAACTAGCAAGTTACACTGCAATAGGAAAGTTATTGAAAAACGAACCTGACGAAGGAAGAAATTGTCTTTAGTATTTCTGCATATAAGAATTAGCTTGGGATAATAGGCAAATACCACCTTAATTCTTTAGCAAAATGATTACACTTCATATTGACGTTCTTCTTTCCAGGTTCCCTGTTTATACTTTTACTTTGAAAACGCTAACGTCTGCATCAATCTCTAGAATGAAGTTTCCTATATCTGTAGTTGCAATAAAATCAGTCTCTAGGCATATCGACTTAATATAGTTTTAGCTGGCTAATGCCTCTACTATTTATGTTCATTTAGCTCAACTTTATCCAATCAAAGGAATCTAATTGCTATGCACCTTAGAGGATATTTGTAAAGCATCAAGTTATATAAATATCACCCATGACCCCGGTTTTTAAGCTACGGTATATACACAAGTCCAATTGATTCTCAACTAGACTTGTGTATACACGGTAGCTTTTTAAAGGAGGGAGAAAATGAATCCTACCTTTAGAGGTTGTTTGAAAAGTCCTCTGGTTGGTAGCAAAACGTTTTAGATCCCCCTAAATCCCCCTTAAAAAGGGGGACTTTTAGAGACTTTACCCCCCTTTTTAAGGGGGGTTGGGGGGATCAACAAGTGCCTAAAATTACAGCCAACCACTTTTCAAATAACCTCTTAAAGTTGATAAGTCTGCCTTATTACTTCTTCTATTGAACTTAAGCGATGGAACATTTCTATTAATTCGTGGGATCTTGTTTTTCGCTTCGCCAGCAGCGCTTTTAACGGCGTTAAATAATGAACATCTAGGTCATCTCCTAAAGCAACTTCGGCTGCTTGTAAGACTTTTGTCGCATTCCCAAAAATATCCTCATTGTCAAACCCTTCTTTTGCAGAAAGTTGGTGTAACATTGCATTCGGTACAGTTGCTCTACCCAGCAAGGTTTTATCTAACACCAAGCCTTTCAATAATGTCAGCAAAGCCGCATAGATAGAAAAATCATCACAACTATCACAAGCTTTAAATTCAATGCGTCCCACTTCAGCCGGAATGCGGGCAATTTTTGTCAAGGAAGGTATGCTATTAATCAGTTGTTCCTGCTCCTGAATAAAAACCAGGGCTGCTGGTCTTTTTCCAGTTCTGATAAACGTTCGTACCGATAATCCATCCCATAAACCTCCTTTATAAAAAGGGGAACTATAACTAAAAGGGACAATATAGGGACTGTAATAGGTGAACTTTTTGCCAATATCAATTACATCTTCAGTAGATAAATCTGCTACTGAGATATTTAAATCTGGCCCATAAGACACCATGTGAATATTAGCAGTTTGTTCGTCAGGATAAGCCTCTAGCTGTTGGATTTCATAATCATTTAATGGGGGTTGAGGATCAAAAACTGGATTGTAGGGATTAAAACTTACCAAAACTGGTGATAAACCAAAGTTAGCGGCAATCTCACGTAGCAAGTTAAAACTTTCTGATAATTCAGTAATCGCACCTTGAATATCAGAATGTATAGTTGTTCTAATTTCGATACCTTTAACATGACAGTCTATCACCTTGTCGGAATCTGCAAATCTTTCAAATCCCTCAATGTACCATCTTTTCATCTTAATACCCGCATCCCCAACCCGTAGTTGAGGATAATCGCTAGGGTATGTGGGTAGCTTTTCAATAATTTGATTTAAATCAGCAAATTTTGTGTGGGAAAAATCAGCAAACTTTCCTTCTTGGTTGAGGAAAGCGACTTCATGCTCAATGCCAAATGAAAACATTATATATCTCTTGATTTCTTAGATTTAACCTAATTTAACTAATGCCAAACGAGACGAATCGCACAGAGGAGGAAATAACATCAGATGCGATTAATTTACGGCGTTCCGTTTCCTCAAAAAACTGTCGTCGCAGAACCATGACATCCGATGAAGAGTGTCTGAGTTCCAAGTGCTGTACATGGATAGCGGGGCGTTTAGCCCGTGCTGAGTTGAAAGACCGCCCACACTCTTGCGGGGCTTTTACCGTAGTGCGAAAGTACTAAGTACTTCTTAAATTTACTCAGCACTCAGCACTCAGCACTCAGCACTGAGTGGGTAAACCTTGCCGTTATCTACTCGCTCAAAGCGTGTGTTCAGTCCTGCACCAATCTCGATAACAGAACCTTGGGGATGTTGATTGAGGTAGTTGCGTACCCAGTTGTCGAGGATAGTTCCTCGTAAACAAGAGCCTATCTGAGAAGATTTAGCAGTAGTAAATTTATCAAATTCGTAGTCGAGCGCTGCAAGAATCTCAGATGATTTAGGATCTACTATAATTGGATCTGCTGCCTGAAGCTCACAAGCTCTAGCCCAGAGGGTAATTAGTAGTGTTTCTTGAATGATGCCAAGGTTAACTTTGGTTTTATTCATGAATATCTCCACAGCACAGATTAAATCTCCTTTTCAGTTTAAGTAGAAAAAATTCTCAAGATTACTCTCAAATGGATTTTACCCCAAGACCGACTGTTGCGATTTGAAAACTTCTCTGGTTGATTTCTTGAGGGGCTACGCTTACGCACTTTCTTGATTTTTGCTGTCCCCACTATCTTCATAGTCACTGTGTAGGGTAGCTTAGTAGTGACTGAGGAAAGCTTGAGACGTGAGTTTATGACAAGTACCGTTCAATCCCCCTACAGCAGCGAACAGATTGCCGCTTGGTTGCGTGGGCTGCTTACTATTGCTTGGGCTGATGGTAATTTTGATGCTCAAGAACAGGAATTAATTGCCAACATCACCAAAGATGAATTAGCTCCTAAGATTAAATGGGACTCACTAGAGATAATTACGCCAGAAGAATTGGCCGCAGTCTTGGGTAAAAGTACGCCAGCAGCGGAAAATTTCTTAAGGACAGCGGTGATGGTAGCGATCGCTGATGGTACTTATTCTCCCAGCGAAGATCAAGTTCTGCAACAATTCTGCCAAGCCTTAGAACAGCCGGAGAATTTCCTGGAAGCCCTTCGCCACACCCTGGAACACCCAGAGAAAATTACCCCCACTCCCCTCACAAATGGACTTACAAAACGTCAAATTGATGCACTACACCCCCTACGCGAGTGGCTAGATGGGCTAGATATCCAAGACCCAAGAGTAGCCCGCTTTTTGTGTAAAATGATTCCCTCCCAGTGTCCCTTTGAGCGGGATGTCACCTTATTTGGACGCAAGATTGTCCACATCCCGCCGATGTGTAAAATTAATCCCTTGTATGATCAACTGGTGGGCTTACGTTTCCGTGCCCTCTCTTATCTGGCAGATAAATGTGGTGAAGATGTTTCACCATATATTTGAGTGCTGAGTGAGGAGTGCTGAGTGCTGAGTGAGGAGTGCTGAGTGGGGAGTAGCGAGTGTGAGTTACAAGTAAAGAGTGAGAAATGAGGTTTTAAAACTTATAATTTATAACTCGCAACTAATAACTCAGCACTAGCTCAACCTTAGCTATCCGCTAACAGGACTCTAGAAATATGCAATTTATCGACCAAGCAAAAATTGAAGTTGAAGCTGGTAAGGGCGGCGATGGTATTGTCGCTTTCCGGCGGGAAAAATACGTGCCGACTGGTGGCCCCTCTGGTGGTAATGGAGGACGAGGCGGTTCGGTAATTTTTGTTGCCGATGAAAACCTACAAACTTTGTTGGACTTCAGATACAACCATCGCTTTCAGGCAGAAAAGGGGACTCGTGGTGGGCCAAGTAACTGCACCGGAGCAGGAGGAAAGGATTTGATCATCGAAGTTCCCTGCGGTACAACCATTTATGATGCTGAAACTGGCGAATTGCTGGGAGATTTAACTGAGCCTAAGCAAACTTTGCTGATTGCTCAAGGTGGTAAAGGCGGACTGGGAAATCAGCATTTCTTAAGTAACCGTAACCGCGCCCCAGAATATGCTCTCCCAGGATTACCAGGGGAAATAAAGCAGCTGCGCCTGGAGTTGAAACTTTTGGCAGAAGTGGGGATTATTGGCTTACCAAATGCTGGTAAATCCACTTTAATTTCATCTTTATCAGCGGCACGTCCAAAAATCGCAGATTATCCCTTCACTACCCTGATCCCAAATTTGGGTGTAGTGCGGAAACCTACTGGCGATGGTACTGTTTTCGCCGATATTCCCGGACTAATTGAGGGAGCAGCTCACGGTGCAGGACTGGGACATGATTTCTTGCGCCACATCGAGCGGACGCGAGTGCTACTTCACTTGATTGATGCCACTAGTGATGATGTGGTTAGGGACTATAACACAATCAAGGAAGAATTACAAGCTTATGGACGGGGTTTAGCAGAACGCCCGCAAATTTTGGCGCTGAACAAAATTGATGCAGTTGATCGGGAAACTGTCGATTTGGAAGCGTTAGCCACCCAACTTAATCATCTCTCCTACGCCCCGGTTTTTGTGATTTCAGCCGTTACTCGCACCGGATTAGAGCCAATGCTACAAGAAATTTGGGGAATTCTCGACCAAATGAAAGTTCCTGAAGAAGTTGAGGCATTTAGATAATTCGTAATTCGTAATTCGTAATTAATATTTTCAGAAGGGGTAGCTATCGGCAGTAGAAATACTTTGTTTTTTACTTAGGGAACTCCAAGAAATAAATTATCCAATATTGTGGGGTGGGCATCTTGCCCGCCATATAAACTGGGATCTTGTGTCGCCCACCCCACAGGAGTTAATTGGATATTTTTTTATTTGGAAGTCCCTTACGGGTTAAAATTACGAATTACGTAGATCGCTTGTTGCTAGAGGGGAGTATTATTAATTACGAATTATGTTGAAGAATCCTGGATCAGAGGAATCTTAATCACAAACTCAGCACCTTGTCCTGGCTGTGAAATACATTCTAAAGAACCGCCATGTCTTTCTGCAATGATCTGGTAGCTGATGGCAAGCCCCATCCCCGTACCTTGGCCAATAGGCTTGGTGGTAAAGAAGGGGTCGAATAGCTGTTTTTTAACATCTTTTGTTATTCCTAATCCATTATCGGCAATTGTAATTGTTACTTGATTTGACTCTTGTAGTTGGGTGCAAATGCAAATTGTTGGAGAAGTCATTAGTCCTTTGTAATTTGTCCTTTGTTTAGAGTTGTTTTCTAATGACAAATGACAGATGACAAATGACTCCTCTAAAGCATCAATCGCGTTTGACAAAATATTCATGAATACTTGGTTTAGCTGCCCAGCGTAACATTCAACCAGCGGTAGTTTGCCGTATTCTTTGATGATTTCAATTGTTAGGCGTTGGTCATTAGCATTGAGGCGGCTTTGTAAAATCATCAGAGTACTGTCAATTCCTTCATGAATATCAACAGCTTTCATTTCGGCTTCATCCAAGCGTGAGAAAGTTCGTAGAGAAAGCACAATCTCTCGAATCCGGTTTGCCCCACCTTTCATTGAGTTAATTATTTGTGGTAAATCTGATTTCAAAAATTCCAGTTCGATTAGTTCTACAAAATCCTCAATTTCTGGCACAGGTTGAGGATAATGACTTTGATAGAGTTGCAAAAGTGAAAGTAAATCTTGGGTATATTCCTGGGCAGGAGTGAGGTTGCCATAAATAAAATTGACCGGGTTGTTGATTTCGTGTGCCACCCCTGCGACTAGTTGACCTAAGCTGGACATCTTTTCACTTTGAATTAAGTGAGTCTGGGTATACTGAAGTTCGCGGAGTGCTTCTTTAAGTTCTTCGGCCTGTTGTCGGAGTTGCGCTTCCGACTTTAGCAGGGCTTCTTTGGCTTGTTTACGTTCTGTGATATCTCTAGCAACAGCTACCCGACAGAAAGGCTCTCCTGTTTCAGGATGTTTAACCATAAATAGGCTGCAATCTGTAGGAATTTCTATACCTGTTTGAAAATGCCTATGGCGAAACTCGCCTTGCCAGAAACCATGTTCAAGCATCAAAGGAATAATTTGCTCTTTCAACTCTGCAAAAGCTTCTGGTGAATGAAAATCAACCAATAATTTAGTTTTGGCTTCTTCCAGGCTAATAAGTCCCACCATCTTGAGTCCGGCGGGGTTCACATAGAGAACTTGCCCTTCCATTGAAGAAATGCCAATAAAGTCGCTGCTGTTTTCAATCAACGCAACAAATTTTTGCTGTTCCTCTTCAGCGCGTTTACGTTCTGTGATGTCTAACACCAGTGAAGCAACACCAATCACCTGGCCATCAGGAGCCACTAACGGGTTGTTATACCACTCACCAACTATTGTCCTACCATCTTTAGTGATGTTCTCGTTGACACTCAAACTTCCTCCACGTTGTGTTAATAGGGCGGTTATAATCTCATCTACTTGCTTTCTGGCGTTTTCAGGTACTATGGTCTCAAAACTACTCCCCAGCATTTCCTCTGTGGTGTATCCAAAGATTCTTTCTGCTGCCCGATTCCAGGTCTGAACCTCAAACTTGGTATTCCATTCAACAATGGCTAAAGGTGTTTGTTCAAT
Organism: Nostoc edaphicum CCNP1411; assembly: GCF_014023275.1. Taxonomy (NCBI): domain Bacteria; kingdom Bacillati; phylum Cyanobacteriota; class Cyanophyceae; order Nostocales; family Nostocaceae; genus Nostoc; species Nostoc edaphicum. The sequence continues at coordinate 103,302 of NZ_CP054698.1, read as the reverse complement.
CAGCAACGCCAGTCTTTGCTGTGAAGCCCTGAGTTCTGTCTCTGCTTGCTTGTATTCGGTAATGTCGCGAAAATACCAAATCCTACCGTAATAGTCTTTTAAAGCTGATGTCTGACCACAAGCTCCTTGGTATTTATGCACGGGTGCAGAATAGCGCTCAAAAATCTTTCCAGACTTGAGGAAAATTTCATCACGACTGCTTTTTTCTGGATGCTGGTAAAGATACTCCACTTTAGCTAGAAATTCGTCTGGCTTTACTAGTTGGTCTAGTACGCATTTCAGAAGTTGGCGATCGTCGCCTGTTTGAAGCAGTGCGGCAGGAATTTGCCATAACTGGGAGAATTTCTGATTTGATGATGTAACTATACGATTTTCATCAATAATTAAAATTCCGTCGATGGAAGCTTCTTGTTGAGCTTGGAGTAAGGCATTCATGCGGTGTAGGTCTGACTCTGCTTGCTGGCGTAAGCCTAGTATGGCTTGCTGTTCGCTGATGTCGCGAAGCAACCAACGCCAGCCGACCTGCTGACCCTGTGAATCATACATCGCAACCATCTTGACACTAGCGGGAAAAACTGTACCTCCTCGTGCCTTGAGATGGACTTCCCAATCCTGCACCTGCTGTAAATTTGCCAGTTGGCTGATGAAAATTTGGTGGTCTGCTTCATCGACAAAGAGGATGAATAGTTTACCTATCAGATAGTTTTGTCTCACAGATAGTAAGGCTGCGGCTACATAGTTAGCCTCTTTGATGATGCCAGCTACATCGGTCACCAAGTATGCATCTGGGGCGAGATCAAACAAATCCTGATAACGCCGATGCTCTAATTCTGCCGTTTCACGAGCGATCGCTAATTTTTCGTTTTTTTGGCGCAGTTCTTCTTCAACTATCTGGAGTTCTTCGAGGGTTTCCCGAAGCATCTCACTATTTTGCATGAGTCCAGTAATATCACTAGCTCTGCCACTCACACCCAAAACTTTCTCGGCTTCATTCTGTAAAATGATATCTCGAATACTACCCACCAAAAATTTATTACCAGTCTCATCCTCAAAGCAAGATTTTTTTGTAGATATGAGATGAGTTATACCCTGGGTATCAGTAAAAATATCCTGGTTTTCATTAGTAATATTTGTCGTGAAAACCAGCTCATCTTTTTGCCGGGACACATCAGCTGCTGCTTGCGGAAAAAAATCATAGTCTGACTTACCAATTAATTCTTCTCGGCTATGACCGACGAAATCACAGTAAGTATCGTTGAGTAATACCCAGCGATGTTGACGGTCTTTGACAAAAATTGGGTCAGACATACCATTGATCATCTGATGCAGAAATACCAAGGAGAAGTTTTGCGGCTGCGTGTTTTGCTTTTGCGCGGGGTTATCTAAGAATCTAGGATGGTTCATACCAGAATTTATCTCTAAAATTAAGCAATAAAGAAACCTCTCCCTGGTTTTACTACGTAAAACCGTCCCTCTCCGACGGGCTACGGTGTACACACAAGTCTGAAATCGCTGAAAAACCCAAGGTTTTACCCCACCCTAACCCTCCCCTTGCAAAGGGGAGGGAACTAGATTTTCTATTTCCCCCCAATACATCGCTACCGTGTATACACAAGTCGGATGTAAAGTAGGTGCAGAGGATTTTTGAGAAGCAAAAACTATGGATAATCCAATCTTAATTCACGCTTCGACGACACCAGGAACGGCATTTGGAGACCCAAGGCTGATAAAAAGGGGGCAGCATTATACGAGGCGATTCGTAAGCACCAATCGATAAATATCCGGCAAATAAGTCGAAATTGGGCAGAACAGATGGGTTATTATCGGTTTTTGGAGAATGAAAACGTAACACTATCAGAACTAGTACGTAGCCTTTCGGATGATTGCGAGTTTCATCTGGCAAAACGACACGTATTAGCGATTAGCGATACTAGCGAGATTAACTTGCAGTCTCATGCAGGTAGGCTGTCACCGCCAGGATTAGGAGTAGTAGGCAATAACACAGATGTCGGGTTTTATATCCATCCAACATTGGTATTAGATGGTGAGAGTGGATTTCCACTGGGGTTAAGCACAGTAAAACTGTGGAGCCGAGCTATAAACCATGCAGATAAACATAACTCGTGACTATCAAAATTTACCAATTGAGGAGAAAGAATCTTACAAATGGTTAGCATCGGCAGAAAGTAGTAAGCGATGCTTTGAAGTGGGTGGAGCAAAAATGGTAACTCATATTGGCGACCGCGAATCGGATTTATTTGAGGAATTTGCAACTGTACCCAATAAAAACAATCATTTACTGATAAGAGCTTGCCAAGATCGTCGATTGTTAGGGCGGTCTGAATCACTATTCGACTACTTAAGTCAGCAGCCTTGTGAAGGTACTTATATAATTAACGTTCCCGCAGACTCACGTCGAAAGCGAATGCCAAGAGAAGCAATGCTTATTGTTCGTTGTGGACAAGTTGAGATTCAACGCCCCGATAAATTAGGCGTTTTTGGCTATCCTCCTAGTGTTACCCTTTTTGCTGTTGAAGCTCTGGAAGTCCAACCACCCGCAGGACAAGAACCGATTCATTGGCGGTTGCTGACAACTCACGTTGTTGTCTGCTTGGAACAGGCACTGCGAGTCATTAAGTGGTACGGATGGCGATGGAAGATTGAACAACTTTTTGCCACTCTCAAAAAAGCTGGATTGAATATCGAAGCGACTCAGTTAGAGTCTAGTATTGCAATTCAACGCCTAACAATCCTTGCTTTGTCCGTAGCCGTGCGAACCTTACAAATGGTTGAGGGACGCAATAATACTCAACTTTCTGCCGAGCTTACCTTTTGTCAAAAGCAGCAGCAATGCTTATTAGGACTTCAATCTTCTGTTGAAGGCGATACCAAAAAATTACAAAATCCTTATCCACGGGGTTGTTTGCCCTGGGCTACTTGGATCATTGCTCGACTTGGTGGATGGTCTGGTTATACCTCTGGTAGGCCTCCTGGAATGCCTACCCTTGTTCATGGTTTAAGACAATTTGAATCCATCTTTATCGGCTGGAAACTCGCTCTGGATGGACTTGTGTATACACGGTAGCCTTGGCAAGGGGGGATTAAGGGGGGTAATTCGACTTGTGTGTACACCGTAGCTCCGACGGGCGAGAGGGATACAAATGGAAATTCAAGGAAAGACGAGATTTGTCGAACTCACGTTTATTTAGCTCAGTGTGTATCAGCATGATTAGTATTTATTATTCCCAGACTAAATATGGATACAACAAGCAAACCCATCTCTAACTTTTAGTGTTTCTAGGGTATTGGGGACTGTGAAACTGCGGGAACAAAGACGTACTAGTACATTACGGCGTAAATAAACCACCCATTCCAAATGAATAAAACACTTACGCTGTATTCATTTTTAATTTTTAATTCCGCCTTGCGGTACTAGCGATCGCATTTATCTAATGAGGTATGTTTTGTTGACTAGTAGAATTGATACAAAAGCTTAAAAGCCTTGCTTACAGGTAAAAAAACGGAGTTAGACTAGAATTACAAGGTAACAATCAGAGGAAGATTATGATGAGCGATCGCGACTATACCTTAATCATTGACAAAAGCGGTAGTATGTCTACACCCGACCAAGTGGGTGGTAGAAGTAGATGGGAGATAGCCCAAGAGTCTACTCTCGCTTTGGCAAGAAAGGCCGAACAGTTTGACCCCGATGGCATCACCGTTTACGTTTTTGCTGGTAGATTTAAACGCTACGATGATGTCACCTCAGCCAAAGTTGCACAGATATTTCTCGAAAATGACCCTGCTGGGACGACAAACTTAGCAGGTGTACTTCAAGATGCGCTCAATAACTACTTTCAACGCAAAGCAGCCGGTAAAACCAAGGCAAACGGAGAGACAATTTTAGTCATCACCGATGGTGAACCAGACGATCGCAAAGCTGTGTTTGAAGTGATCATTCATGCGACTCGCCAGATGGAACGTGATGAAGAATTAGGAATTTCGATCATTCAAGTAGGTTCAGATGCCCAAGCAACTAAGTTTCTGAAAGCTTTGGATGATCAATTGCAAAGTGTCGGCGCTAAATTTGATATTTGCGATACCGTCACTTTAGATGACTTAGAAGAAATGAGTCTTGTCGATGTATTGACGAATGCCATAACTGACTAATGTGTTGACCACCTATAGTCCAGTAACTCTTTAACTATTAACTGGAGAATTTAATCATGCTAGAAAATCGTGACTATACCTTGATTATCGACAAAAGCGGCAGCATGGCAACCCAAGATCAAAAGGGTGGTAGAAGTAGATGGTTTGCAGCACAGGAATCTACTTTAGCTTTAGCTAGCAAGTGTGAGCAATTTGACCCAGATGGCATAACTATTTACTTGTTTTCTGGTAAATTTAAGCGGTACGAAAATGTCACATCCAGCATAGTAGGGCAAATTTTCCGAGAAAATGACCCCTCTGGTACAACTGATTTAGCTGGTGTGTTAAAACACGCAACTGATGATTACTTACAACGTAAAGCAGCCGGTCAAACAAAGCCAAATGGTGAAACAATTTTAGTGGTTACTGATGGTGAACCGGACGATCGCAAAGCAGTCATGAGGGTAATTATTGAAGCTTCTCGCCGCATAGATAGAGATGAAGAATTAGCCATTTCCTTCATTCAAGTCGGCACAGATCCACAAGCTACCCGCTTTCTCAAAGTCTTAGACGATGAACTCCAAAGTGCTGGTGCTAAGTTTGATATCTGTGACACCATTACTATGGAAGATATGGAAGATTTGAGTCTATCGGAAGTGCTACTCAATGCCATTAATGACTAGTACAGTTCGGCGGAAATAATCCACGCGTTTTAATATCTAAAACCCTACGCAGTGGTAATTACGTTAGCATAGCGGGGCGTAGCCCATTACAAATTACAAATTACGAATTACGAATTACACAAAGCGGTATTAGCTATACCATTTATTAGGAATTGCAAACATGGATTCCATTGATAAGCTATTAGCTGAACTTCAAACTGAATACAAAGAAGTTCAACCACAACAGCAGCAGTCAAAATCAGCTACAGCAAAATCCTTTATTCCAGCATCGCCAAAGTCAGCATCTTTTATGGATAACCTTTTGGCAGAAGTTAAGGCTGATTTTGCCGAAGAGGATGCTGCTATTGAGTTAAAAAGACAGCAAGAATTAGAACAGGAACAAATTCGACAAGAACAACTCAAAGCCAAACAATTAGAGGCTTTGAAAGTGGAAGCAAAAAAATGGTTAGCAAAAGTAGATCCACTCTCGTCTGAAGGACTTTGGTTTGAAAGGTTTGCTGAAAGTTACTCCTCAAAATTAGAGGCCGCGATTGAGTATTTACGCAACAACGAATAAATTCAAAATTCAAGAACATACAGATAAATCTGCTTGCTCGAATTGAAATTTAGTAAATATTATTTATTCTGTATTAATCAATATTAATGGTGATTTGTTCGAGCTAAATGTTGAATAGCCCATTCATGCATAGCATAGAGAATTGGTTGCAAAGTTTCTCCTAAAGGCGTCAACGAATATTCTACCTTTGGTGGAATTTGGGGATAAACTTCTCGATGAATAATGCCGTCTTCTTCCATTTCTCTGAGTTGTTGGGTTAGCATCTTTTGGGTAACTCCAGGTAAAGACCGTTGCAACTCACCAAACCGTTTGACGCCAGTCATTAATTCTCTAATAATCAAAACTTTCCAGCGTCCGCCAATCACCTTTAAGGTAGTTTCTACTTCACAAGTAAGTCTGAGATGGTTTTCTGCTTCAGCTTTCATAGTTTTTTGTAGGAAATATCTTAAATTGTAAGTGCCTTGAGGGGAGTTGAAAAAGAGGCAAGGAAGTCGGGGTTTTGGGTGATTTGGGTCAAATTATCGAACAGAATTCAGGAGTCAGGAGTCAGAATTCAGAATGAATTATGTATGACTGGCGGATAGCGCCGGCGGCAAGCGAGTCTTCTCCCAAGGGGAGACGCCAAGGGCGAAGAGCGTCACGAGCGTCTTGATTCTGAATTCTGAATTCTGAATTCTGCATTCTTCTTCAATTTGAATGATTTTTGTCAAAGTTTTAGGGGAAGGCTAATTTGAAAGGTGGAGCCTTGACCTAGAGTACTATTTACAGTAATTTGCCCTCCGTATCGTTGCACAATTTGTTGAGCGATCGCAAGTCCGAGTCCAAAGCCGCCTGTTTGCCGAGATCGGACAGTATCTACACGATAAAAACGATCAAATATATGTGGCAAATCACTGGATGGAATGCCAATCCCGTTGTCTTTGACCTGAATTACCGCAGAGTGAGACTGGGTAAAAAGATACAATTGTATCTTACCGTCTGCTGGTGTGTACTTGAAGGCATTAGTTAGTAGATTAATTACAGCTTGTTTGAGCAAATTAGCATCGGCTTTTAACATGATGGGATGCTCTGGAAGGTGAGCATCGAAATTGAGATTTTGGGCGGGAGCTTGGGTGGCGAACTCCTGGGTAAGCGATCGCAATATCTCACACAAATCAACAGGTTTTAATCCGGTTTCTGCAAGGGAGCCATTATGACGCGACAGGAAAAGCAGATCATTGATCAACGTACTCATGGACTTAGCAGTTTGAGCGATATTTTGCAACCGCAATCTTTGCTCCACGGGGTCTTCGGGGGGCATCAGGGCAACTTGGGCATTGCTCAATACCGTAGCAACGGGTGCGCGTAATTCATGAGAAGCATCGGCTGTAAATTGCTGCAATTGCTGATAAGCACGAAGGCTTGGCCGCATTGCCAATCCGCCCAAAAACCAACCTGTAATGCCTATTACACCAAAAGTCACAGGAACCCCAAAAGTTAAAAACAAGCGGGCTTGGTTTAGTCCAACGCGTAGAGAGTTCATTGGAACTGCCGTTTGGAAATAGCCAATTAGCACCTTACCTTCCAAAACAGGGAGTGTAACTTGGCGAACCCAGGTTTTTGTAGTAGGTAACTCTGAGCTTATTGGTGCTTCTATCGTTTGAAATCCGGGTTCTGCGGTCAACTGTTTGCCACCCGATGAACCAACAAACTGCAAAAGTTGTTTATTAGAGTTATACCACCGCGCATACATTAGCCCGCCATTCAATGATACACCGCTTTCTACAGGAGTCTGGCCGCGCTGATTTCGCCATTGACTTTGATAAAGCGAGTATTGGGTTTTGACGGCAAAGGCTTTACTTTGTGAAAACAGTTCGTCATCAAAAACCCGCAACTGTTCTTCGACACTCAGACAATAGCCCACCCCTGCAAAAGCGAACAAAATTCCACCCATTGACAGGGCAAACCAGTGAGCGAGATTACGACGGCTATGATCAAACATTTGTCATTTGTCATTTGTCATTTGTCATTTGTCATTTGTCATTAGTTTTTCCTTCTCTGCTCCCCTGCCCCCTGCTCCCCTGCCCCCTGCCCCCTGCCCTCTGCCCTCTGCCTCCTAACGGCTTAGAAAGGCGGATTTATTCGATAGCCCATCCGATGGACTGTTTCTATCCAATCTTTGACACCAATGGTTTGTAGGCGCTGGCGCAAGCGGCGAACTAAGGTAGTGACTGCGTTACTTTCTGGTTCCTCTCCGTAGCTCCAAAGGGCTTGCTCAATCTGGTTATGAGATAATACTTGGCGGGGATGACGCATTAAATACTCCATCAATTGAAACTCCCGGCTAGAAAGTTGAGTTGTCAATGAACCAAGTTCGAGCGTCAAACTGGATAAATGAAGTTGCAAATCGCCCAAGCTAAGTATATCTCCTTGCCACATAGGCGATCGCCTTCCTAGTGCCCGGACTCGTGCCAATAACTCTAGAACATCTATAGGCTTTACTAAGTAATCATCGGCTCCAGCATCTAAACCCATTACTTTATCTAAAACCGTGTCTTTTGCCGTCAGCATCAATACAGGAGTCAGCTTACCTGCGCGTCGATATACTTGACACAATTCTACGCCACTGACTTTAGGCAACATCCAATCTAGAATCAGTAAGTCATAGTCTTTGCGAAAGGCAAACCATTGTGCTGTTTCCCCATCAGCGATCGCATCGACTGTATGCCCCACCTTCAATAAGGCTGCCCGCAGTGGCTCTAACTGCGATGTGTCATCTTCGACTAGTAAGATCAACATCCTATTTGCTCAGGTTGCCGTAATTTTTCCTTGCTAATTTTAGATTAAGGTAAAAGGATAACGCAAAAGTGACGGGAAACACTCAACCTGATACCTTCCATGCAGCAACTTCAATTTTTTCAAGCGTTGCGATCGTTAGGCTTTGTGTTTTGGTTGTCCTTGCCGTTGATTGGGTTAGTTTTTTGGCTGGGAAGCGGCTTTGTTGGAGATCGGATTTTAAGTCACTCCAATCTCACCAAAAAATATCTGCTAGCAGATACCCAATCGGCACGACAGATTATGAAAAGGATAGTAGCGATTAAAGTGGAAGTTCTCCCCGAAAAAGGAATTTCACGGGTGAACGTTAAAACCAACAACTCAGTTCTCACAAGGATAGTATTTGAATTTCCAATCACAGATATAAGCCAACTTGAAGCCGCTCTTAGTCAAGAGTTAGGTTTACCGCGCGATCGCGTTAAAGAACTAATAGTTGAGTCAAAGCAGTAGGAAACTTTTTGACCAATGACCAATGGCTAATGCCCCATACCCAATGCCCAATGCCCAATGCCCAATGCCCAATTCCCAATGCCCAATGCCCAATGCCCAATTCCCAATGACTATCCTTGACATTTCTTTGTCATATTTATGCAATAAACTACAGAAAAGGTAACGTAAATTTACTTTTATCTAAAAATAATTGACTGTTGATAGCGAACATTGGACTATTCATTGTTCACTTTCAACGGTTAATAGTTAGTACTTAACCCTCAGTAGCCCACCGTTAATCGCTATGGATACTTCTGAAACTGAAGTTTCAAAGGTTGAAACCCAATCAGATAGTTCTGTGCCTTCTGAGTTAGCACCGACTCGTTCAGGTAAACCTTGGTTCTGGAGATTGCTGATTCTATTTCTAGCAACCGGTGGCATTATCTTATGGCGGATGTTCGCTCCTGGTGGCGCACCACGCTCCTCTGTTGCACAACAACAGGGGCCACCTCCAAAACCAATTGAAACAATCTCCCTCGCAACTGGAAGTGCTACAAGAAGTGTCCAGTTGTTGGGACAAGTAGAAGCAACTCAGCAGTCAACAATCCGCGCTCAAACTGGTGGAATTGTCAAGCAAATTTCGGTGCAACCAGGCGATCGCGTCAAAATAGGAATGGCGATCGCTTTACTGGATGATACCGATCAGCAATTGGCAATTACCCAAGCACGAGCGCAACTGGCACAACAACGGAGCAATTTGGCACGTTTGGAAGTCGGTACTCGTCCTGAAATCATTGCTCAACGGCAAGCGGCTGTCACATCTGCGAAGGCGCGAGAACTGGAAGCACAGGATAACCTGAAACGCACCAGCGATCTTGTGAAAGAGGGTGCTTTATCTCAAAGATTGTTAGTGGAAGCCCAAGCACAATTGAATAATATTCAAGGAGAACGGTTAGAAGCCGAGGCAGAACTTGCCGAAGCGAAAGCTGGGCCGATTCAAGAAGAAATTGCCGCTCAACGGGCAAATGTAGAAGCAGCTAAAGCCAGTTTAGCTCAAGCAGAATTAGCACAGCAGCGCACGCGGATTCTGGCATCGGAATCGGGGATAGTGCAGACTCGTCATATCAGCAATGGTGATTTGGTACAAAGTTCTGGTGAAATTGTCACCTTAGTAGCAGGCGATCGCTTCGACATTTTCCTAGAGTTACCTGAAGAACTCAGTGGTAAAGTTACCCCAGGGATGACAATCGATCTCACAACTCGCGCCCTACCGCAATGGAAACAACGCTCCACTATTACTGCTGTAGTCCCTTCTGCCAATACAGCCTCTCGTCGCCAGATGGTGCGTGTCCAAATTAACAAACCCCCGTCAGGATTAATACCAGGAATGGCGATCGCAGGCAACTTAAATATGCCCTCGAACCGCTCCAGCTTTGTGGTATCACGAGATGCCTTAACCAGAAGACAAAACGAGTGGCTAGTTTTTGCAGTTGCAGATGGCAAAGCTAAACAAATTCCAGTCGAGATGGTTTCTGACATGGGTAAAAATGTCGCAATTTATCATCCCACTTTACGCACCGGTCAACGCATTGTGCTACGTGGCGGTGATGGATTGCAAGATGGTGCGCCTGTAAAGATAGTTGATCCAACTTGAAACAATTCGCAATTCGCAATTACGTTTTGTGGCTGGTATTTAAACCCCCAAAGTTGGTTAAAACATAGGTTGTACTACTCCATAGACTTCTTGCAGAAGTTGGTTAAAGAGGAAGAATCGTCTCTTTCTCCTTTAACCTTTCCTTCAAAAGACTCGAAACCCAGTTTAAATATGATTTTCTGAATTACCAATTAATATGAACTTTATTGAAACCGCCGTTCGTTGGCGACATGGAACTTTTGTTTTGTTTTGCTTGCTGGCAATGTTCGGGGTATTCTCCCTACTAAAGTTACCCCTAGAATTGCAACCAGGAGGCGATCGCCCGGAAATTACTATTACAACTACCTATCCCGGTGCAGGGCCAACAGAAGTAGAAGACCTAATTACCCGCCCCATCGAAGAACAAATGGAAGAGGTGCTAGGTGTCCAAGAAATTACTAGTACCTCTCGTGCTGGACGCAGCAGCATCACCTTGGAATTTGCTCAAGATGCCAACGCCAGAGAACGGATGGTAGATGTTCTCAACCGCTTGCAGCAGGTGGGAAGCTTACCGCCAGAAGCGCAGGAATCGAGTGTGGAACTGGTAGGTGGTAACAGTTCTCCGATGATGTGGATTCCGTTTGATACCAAAGACGGATTTCAACCGGATGCAGACCGTTATCGAGATTTAGCAGAAGAAGTAGTAATTCCCCGTTTGCGGCGAGTCGAGGGAACTGGACAATTTTTGTTAGTAGGTGGACAAGAACGAGAAGTTGAGGTGAAGGTTGATCCAAAAGCATTAAGCGATCGCAACCTTGCAATTGGTGATGTTGTCCGAGTTCTTCAAGAAAACAACCGCGATATTCGGGGTGGGCCATTAATTCTCGGACGACGGGAATATCGAGTCCGTACAATCAGCCGATCGCAAGATTTATCGCAAATTGAAGGTTTTGTGTTGCGACGCGATCAATCGGGCACTGTTTACTTGCGAGATGTAGCAAAAGTCCAGATGGGACGCAAACCCCAAGATGGTGCGTTGGTGTTCAACGGCAAACCTGGGGCAGCAGTCGGTGTAATTCGGCAAATTGGGGCGAATGTGCCAGAGGTGGCTAAAGGCATTCGGGCGGAAATTGCGGCACTGCAAACTGAGTTTGACAAGCAAAATCAAGGCATTCGCTTTGTCTACAACTATGATGAGAGCCAGTACATCAATCAATCCATTGAATTTGTCCAAGGCAACTTAGTTAGTGGGGCACTGTTAGCAACCATTGTCTTGATTCTGTTCCTTGGTTCCATGCGTACCGTTGCAGTCGTGGCAATCACAATTCCCATTACACTGATTATGGTGTTTATTGTCATGTCTGCATTTGGACGCACATTAAACATCATCAGTTTGGCGGGATTGGCGTTTGCAGTGGGTATGGTCGTAGATAATGCGATCGTCGTGATTGAGAATGTCTTCACCCACATGCAGCAAGGTAAAAGTGCGATGCGGGCAGCCATTGAAGGTACTCAAGAAGTTTGGGGTGCAATGCTTGGTTCCACCTTAACCAACGTAGTGGTCTTTGTACCCTTGTTAATGGTGACGGGTGAAGCTGGGCAACTCTATGCTGATATGGCGATCGCTCTTTCTGCCTCTTCTTTATTCTCCCTGTTTGCGGCATTAACTTTAGTCCCAATGCTATCGGGATTGTTCCTCAAGCAATCGGAAGCCATGCAAATGATGGAGGGTGGTGAATATCGGGGCGGTAATTGGTTTGAACGGATGGTGGCTAAAACCTCTGCGGTGTTTCGTCATTTCCAAACCAAACTGGAAAACTTTCTCGTCGCTACTGTTAGTTGGTCACTGGGACGTAAGCGTATTGGGCGCAGATTAATTGTGCTGGCGATTCCGATTGTTTTACTCGTGACTAGTATTTTTCTCTTACCACCTGCCGATTATCTACCCGAAGGAAATCGTAACTTAGTGGTGTTGCGGGCGGAACCTTTGCCTGGAACCAGTATACCCGAAGCGATTCGGCAATCGGAACCTGTACAAAAATTTCTGCGATCGCAACCAGAAGTTGAGCGCATCATGTATGTTGACCGTCCAGGAGCATTACGCGGTATTGCAACTATTTTAAAACCAGAATTTGCCACCACTACGGGACTGGCTGATATGGTGGATCGGTTACGCGCCCAAAGTAGTAACTTTGCTGGATACCGCTTCGTCATCCCAACGCGGATTTCTATATTCCGCGATCCGGGGAAAGAATTTGAAGTCGATATTGTTGGGGCTGATTTAAACCAAATTGGTGACTTAGAAAAGCAAATTACCGGCAAATTGCGATCGCTTGCTGGGGTGCAGAATGTCCGCTCAAACTTTGTCTTGGGTGCGGGTGAATTGCAAGTGATTCCCAACCGCGAACGCATCGCCGAAGTAGGACTTTCGGAAGCGGAAATTGGTTCAATGGTAGAAGCAGCATTGGGCGGTCGAGTTGTTTCCAATTACATTGATGGCAAAGAAGAACTAGATGTCTCAGTGGAACTGCAAAATACTGCTGTGGAAACGCCAGAACAACTGCGCCAATTGCCTCTATATGCACAAGGACGACAAGTGCAACTGGGCGATATCGCCGAAATCCGTGAAACTACGGGAGCCGATGCCATTAACCACGTTAATTTAGAGCGCTCAATTAGCCTCACTGTCTCCCTTGCACCAGATGCCCCCCTTGCTACCCTGGTAGAACGTGCCGAAGAAGAAATTCTGACTCCTCTGCGTGCGAGTTTACCAACGGGCTATCGCTTAGAACTAGCAGGTTCAGCAGATCAGTTGGCTACAACTGTTGGTCAATTAGCTGCTGCATTTGCAATTTCGATTTTGATTACTTACTTGTTACTGGTGGCGTTATATCGCTCATTCCTTTACCCAGTGGTAATTATGGCCACAGTGCCGATGGGTATGAGTGGCGCACTCTTGAGTCTAGTAATTGCCAACATGATTCCGGGAATGAATGTGGCATTGGATATGATTACAGCGTTGGGATTCGTGATTCTGACGGGTGTGGTTGTGAACAACGCCATTCTACTAGTCGATCGCGCCTTGCAACTCCAGCAAGCAGGTGAGGATTATGATGCATCCTTATATAATGCGACAAGCGATCGCTTACGGGCAATTTTTATGTCTGCTGGAACTAGTGTCTTGGGGATGTTACCGCTAGCAGTTCTACCCGGACAGGGTTCAGAGTTATATCAGGGATTAGGCATTGTCTTAACAGGTGGTCTGGCTTTTTCTACTATTTTGACACCTACTGTTGTACCCGCACTTATGGGTTTACTACATGATATCTCTGGACGTAAATCGCCGCGATCGCCATCTGCAAAAAAACCAGACAAACTAGCTACTAACTAGTACAACACGGCGGAAATAAACCAATCATTCCAAATCAGCGAAACCCTTATGCTGTATTCATTTTTAATTTTTGATTTTTAATTCCGCCTTGCGGTACTAGGGTATTCACCTTCTGGAAAACCAGCATATCTAAATGTTGATCTCATTCCCATGCAGAGCATTATAAAGCCTTACCTTTCCCCTTTCCCCTTTCCCCTTTAACCTTTAACCTTTCCCCTTTCCCCAGACCTGCGTCTCTGCGTGAGACAAATCCATATTTCACGAGCCAGCACTACAAAATCTATTCTGACTTCTGACTCCTGACTCCTGAATTCTCATTTCATTTGGTACTTGAGCCACAAACTGAACATCACCTCGTTTATCTACTACCCATCCTTGAGCCTCGATAATTGGCTGTTGATTTTCAGTTAAAGTTGGTTTTGCTTGGGCGTCTGTTTCGTTTTCTATCCCTTCATCCAGTGTCACCCATTGGGTAATAACTCCCCTTGGACGCAATGGTTGACTGGGACTTAAAGGCATTCCTCCACGTCCGGTGATAACAAAACTATTGCTTTGCCCACGTCTAGGAGTGCAGCCTTGAGCGATTTGCTGTGAAGCATCAACTAAATTTACAGGTAACTCCACTAATCCCCGACTGGGGTCAACATCGGGTGTGTTAAGTTCTATAGTGCCACTCAATTCTGGAGTTTTACCTCTAGCAGTAATGTCACTTTCGGAAGTACGTTCATTCCGCAACTGCGTGCCGAAGATGCCGATAGCTTTTATTCTCACCCGACCGCCACGAAAGTCATCAGAGGTGGCTGTGATATCGCTATTTTCAGCTGCGGCTAAGAATTTAGTGTCAATATTAACATCGCCACCAATCACATTTTCGCCAGTAGCGTTAGCAGTAATGTTGCTATTACGACGCAACAAAATTAAGTCTTTTACACGTAGGTTAATAGTTGCCTGTGGTTGATTGGGGTCAGTGTTAACGCTGCGAGTGTCACCCGTCAAAGTGCCATTGTTCAAACGAACAGAACTCGCATCGATAGTTAAATTTCCGGCATTCCCTGTTCCTTGACTTCTAACAAACACTCCAGCTCTATCTTCAATCAAAAGCTCACGGGTGTTCATCGTCAGATTTCCAGCCGTTCCACTTGAACTGAATTCAGCACTAGTAGATATACTACTGGCTCTGCCGATAGGAGATTGACCACTCAGTTGCACAGTATCGGCTTTGATAGTCAAATTTCCTCCTTTGCCTGCACCCAATGTAGCAGTATTTACCTGTGCCCCATCTCGAACAAGCAACTCACCAGTGCTAATCGTCATGTCTCCCGCATCTCCGGTTGAACTTTCGGTAGCTTGAGTACTCAAGAAACTGCTACCTCGAACACCAACGGTAGGGTTGCCAAACGCTTGCACTGTGTCTGCTTTTACATTCAAATTCCCTCCTTTACCCGCACCAAATGTAGCAGTAGCTACCTGTGCCCCATTTTGAATCAGCAACTCATTAGTGGTAATGTTTAAGTTTCCGGCATTTCCGGTTGAGCCTGCTTCAGCACTAGCACTGATGCCGCTGCGCCGACCATTGACATCGCGATCGATGACTTGTATTTTATTGGCTGTGATAGTTAAATTCCCGCCTTTGCCTGCACCAAATGTACCAGTATCTACTGCTGCCCCATTCTTAATCACCAACTCACCAGTATTAATTGTCAAGTCTCCCGCATCTTCTGCACCAAATGTAGCAGCACTTACTAGTGCATAATCTTGAAGGAGCAATACAGGAGTATTAATTGTTAAGGAACCTGCCTTTGCTCCTCCATCAGTCTCAGTAGATAAGACGGTAGGAAATGGAAAATCAGGGTCAGTGCCAATTAATTGCACCGACTCTGAGGCATTTATAGTCAAATCTCCTCCCGAACCCGTGCCAGAGACTTGAGTTATTACAGATGCTCCTTCCTGTATAATTAATCTTTGGACATTAATGCTGATATTTCCACTGGGTGCTGAGGTGAAAGTACTAGCTCTGACAACAGAGGTTCCTTTCACGTCTAACTCTGAAGCTTGGATAGAGATTGCGCCACGCTCTTGTTGACTCTGAATATTGCTGCCTCTTTCAATAGCAATATCTACAAAACTTCTAATGATTTGAATATTTCCCAAGTTGTTGGCATTCTGATAATTTAACGTCCAGCCTTGGTTTGTTTGGTTGAGATTGACCTGATTAACTCCAGTGACACTACCTAATTCAATTCTTCCCCCTGGAGCATATAGAAAAGCACTATCTATTGTGACATTACCGCTTACAAGAGCTAAAGTTTTACCTAAAGGTACTCTCAGTCCCAGCCCCTCATCTCGGCTTCTGACACCACCAATCCCCTGCACGCGAATATCTCCAGGATTCTCCCCAAATTGCAAGCCGATGGGAGCATTTATTGTTAATAAGGGTGTTTTTTGTGGAGCCGTTGCACTAAACTCAAAGCCATCAGCAAATTTCAAGCTATTAGCAGTGCTGCCGACAAAGGAACCGCCAATATTTAACCGTGCATTCTGCCCAAAAATAATTCCATTAGAATTAATTAGAAATAGATTGGCTGTACCGTTAGCGCGGATTAATCCGTCAATGTTAGAAACTGAGCCACCTGTTACCCGACTAATAATATTTTGAATATTGGTAGCATTATTAAAGAAAGCTGTATCGCCAGTGGGCACAGAAAACTCTTGAAAACTGTGAAAAAGATTACTTCCGGTTTGAGTTCCTCCCTCAATAATACTGGTGTTACCGTCTCTTGTAACATTGGAATTATTTGAGAGAGTAGTATCTGGGGTAATTTGGGCAAGTGAGTAATTTGACCAAAAAACTGTGACGCTACTTATAGTAATTCCTAGTCCTTGCAGCCAATAGATTTGTTGCATATTTTATCCCCAGCTTGAAAACACGGAGTTTTTAGCCAGCGTTCTTAATAAAAACCTTGTTTAACAATTGTCTCTTAAGCTGAAACTAAAATTGCATCGACCTGCACCCAATACGGTTTGGTTAGGGCTTTTTGATGAAAATTCTCAATCACAAAGACGCGATAAATCGCCGTCTCTACAATAATCAATCCTTTGTCTTGACGGCGATTTATCGCGTCTCTTGGCTTAACGCTCTTTGTTGCATCGGTCTGCACCTTAGTTGCATCGACCTGCACCTTAGTTGCATCGGTCTGCACCTTAGTTGCATCGACCTGCACCTTAGTTGCATCGGTCTGCACCTTAGTTGCATTGACCTGCACCTTAGTTGCATCGGTCTGCACCTTAGTTGCATCGACCTGCACCTTAGTTGCATCGACCTGCATTCGTTTATCTGACAGACTTCAAGCTTTCCGCTTTATCCACCAAGAAATCAGTGAAGATACTCATAACAGTACGTTGACGCAATTTAATATTGCCATTAATGGACATCCCTGATTGCAATGGAATTTGGCGTTGATTAGTAATCAGTAAATTTTGTCCGTTGAGGCGTACCTTTGCTGAAAAACGCCAGAAATTATAAACTTGGTCTGGAGGTAAAGCATCAGAGCCAATCTCAATTAATTCGCCTTTAATATCACCATACTCCTGAAAAGGAAAGGAATCAATTCTCACATCTACTTGTTGCCCTTCTTGAACAAAGCCGATATCGCGGTTGGTGATATAAACTTTAGCAACTAAGTTATCACTAGGAACAAGTTTGAGAATCGGTTCGCTGGAGTTGACGACAAACCCTGCTGCTTGAGCTTTGAGTTCAAAGACAGTTCCATTTACAGGTGCAGTAATTTTCTGGTATTTGAGAGTTTGTTGTGCTTGAGCTAACTTGCTGTCAATCTCACCAATTTGACTATTAATCTCATAAAGTCGTTTCTGATTTTCAATAATTACTTTGGTTAATTGACTGTCAATTTCGGCTATTCTTTTATCGTTATCTGTAATTTTGGCTAGTAAGTCTTCTTGAGACACCGCCGCAGTATTTATAAATTTCTCATTTGTTTGAGCAACTGTTAACTGTAATTTATGCTTTTCTTGAGTTAGGCGAATCACTTCGGCTTGTTTCAAATTTACCTCTTGTTCCTGCCTCATGATCTGCATCTTGGGGTAAGCACCTTCTTTCTCTAAAGTTTTCAGATTTTGGTAAATTTGACGATTAATGGCTAGCACATCTTGAGCGCTGTTTAATTGTGCCTGTGTTTGAAGTACTTGCTGTTGTGTTTGTTGAGTCTCTAATTTAGCTGTTGCCAAGCGCGATGTTAACTCTTTTTGGCGATTTTGCAAGCGTAACTGTTGCTCTTGGTTGAGAGTTACTCCAGTAGTTGTGCCGTTTAATTGGGCGCGATATAATTCGTTTTCAGCAAAAATAGCAACTCGATTTTTAGTTAATAAAGCTAGTTCTGGTTGAATTTTTAAAATAGTTGTTTGCTGTGCTACTTGCTGCTGTGAAATATTGCCTTGTAGCTGACGGCGATAGAAGTTGTTTTCTAATTCTAAAGACTGTTTTGATTGCAACTGAGCAGCACGGCTTTGTTTCAATGAAGTTAGTTCAGCAGCAGAAGTTGTTTGTTCTAGGCTGATGAGGATTTCACCTTTTTTGACTCGCTGACCATCTTTAACTAGAATCTCTTTAACTACACCGTTAACTGGGGCTTGAATTTCTTTAACTGCACCCTGTGGTTCTAGTTTACCAGTAGCATGGACTGATTCTTCAATTTTGAACACTGATGCCCAAATTACTGTGAAGGCGCTAACTCCAACAATAGTCCAAGCGATCGCTCTTGACCAAGTAGGAGTTTGTTGTAAAAGAACTGGTTGATCGAATTGAATGTTCATAATAAATGGGAATGGGGCATTGGGCATTGGGCATGGGGCGTGAAAAATGACTAAACCTGCGCTTCTTGTTGTTGATACAGACAGTAGTAATAACCTTTACGCGCCATTAATTCTTCATGAGTGCCTTGTTCTACTACGGCACCTTGTTCCATCATGAGAATGACATCGGCATTGCGAATTGTGCTGAGGCGATGAGTGATGAAAAATACTGTTTTGCCTTCAAAAGCTGTTGCTAAGTTGCGGCAAACTTGAGCTTCGGCGTTGTAGTCTAGGGCGCTGGTGGCTTCATCAAGGATGAGCAATTGGGGGTTTTGGAGGACTGTACGAGCGATCGCTACTCTCTGTCTTTGTCCCCCAGAAAGCCCAGCACCACGCTCACCTACACGGGTGTTATAGCCGCTTGGCAAGTCCATAATAAAGTCGTGGGCAAATGCTATCTTCGCAGCGGCAATAATTTCCTCATCACTGGCTTCAGAACTTCCCAAAGCAATGTTTTCCCGCACTGTCCCGTCAAATAATAAGGTATCTTGTAGCACCATGCCAATTTGACGGCGTAAGGAATAGAGTTCGACTTTGCCGATATCATAGCCATCAATCAAGATTTTGCCAGATTTGGGTTCGTAAAGCCGGGGTAGCAATTTTAGCAATGTACTTTTGCCAGAACCGCTTTGTCCAACAATGCCAATAAAAGAGCCAGCGGGTAAATCTAAATTGATATTGGAAAGTTGTAACGCCCCGTGTTCGCGGAAGCTGAAACAAAGATTTTCATAGCGGACATTACCTTGAATGCTAGGCATGAGAATATTTTGTGTCTCTGTTTCCGTTTCTTGAGGAGAATCTAAAATCTCAGCAAGGCGTTGCAGAGATAAAGCTGTTTCTTGGAAGTTCTGCCAAAGTTGCATCAAGCGTAATAGCGGACTAGTTACATAACCTGCAAGGATGCGGAAAGCGATGAGTTGTCCGAGAGTGAGTTGTTGATTGAGGACGAGATAAGCGCCTACCCACAGGACTAACATACTGGAAAACTTGTTGAAGAAACTGCTAAAAGAACTGGCAGTAGTTTGGGTAGAGACTGTTTTGAAACCAGCGCTGATATAACGAGCATAACGTTCTTGCCATTGCCAACGCGATCGCATTTCTAAATTTTGCGCCTTGACTGTCTGCATCCCTCCCATCACTTCTACTAAGTAAGATTGAGTTTCAGCATTGCGTTCGGCTTTTTCTTGTAATTGTCGCCGCATTAAAGGCGATACTATCAAGTTAAGCAAGCCAAACAACGGTACTGTTACCAATGCTACTAAGGTAAGAATTGGACTATAAAATGCCATGACCACAATGTAGACTACAGAAAACACTGCATCCATCACCACAGTTAAGGCTGTACCAGTCAAGAAAGAGCGAATATTTTCTAATTCATGAATGCGCGTTGCCAATTCCCCCACAGGATGACGCTCAAAATAAGATAATGGCAGACGCAACAAATGATTAATCACCTCTGAACCAAGGGATAAGTCAATACGATTTGTTGTATCCACAAACAAATGTGTGCGAACTGTGGTTAGTATGGCTTCAATGACCGCTACTACTAACAAAAATATCCCAAAAACTTCCAAAGTATCAGGGCTATTACCAACTAATACTTTATCAATAATTACTTGTGTGACTAAAGGATTTACCAGCCCAAAAATTTGAATTACAATCGAAGCAACTAGCACTTCAATCAGTACTTTGCGGTGGCGTTTGATTGCAGGTACAAACCAACTCAAATTAAACCGCGACTTGGGAGTATTTTTAGTAGTTTGCAGGAGTAAAACTTCTCCTTCTTGTCCCCAGCTTTCTGCAAAGTCTCGCAGTTTATAGCGCAACAATCCCATCTCTGGAACAGCAACAAGTAACTCTTGGTTGCTATTTTTGTAAATAATTGCAAAACTATCTTGCCAAGCAATCATTATTGGTAATTGCAAGCGACTAACCGCAACGGCGGGAACTTTTACCATTTGCGTTGTTAATCCCATTAATTCTGCCGCGGCTGCACAAAATTGTAGAGATATACTACCTTTGTGTTCCTGTTGCTTTGTCAGAACTCGCCGCAATACATCTCGACGCAAGGGAATATTAAAGTACTGACTCAACATGACAAAGCAAGCTAAAGAACCATCTAACGGGCCTCTACCTCGAAAATAAGGATACTTCTTTTGTTTAACTTGGGTGGTTGATTCCTCTGTAATGGTAATTTCGCAAGCGTAGGGAATCTCTGCGGGTAAAAGTGCTGTAGATGTGGAATTTTCTCCAAATAAAGACTTCGGTAACCCCACTAAACGCATACTTGTATTAAATTTCAACGTGGGATTAACATCATCCAATTCTAGGCAACTCCCTACAGGAAATTCTGGATTAAAATTACTACTGACTAACCATAATAATTCTGAATCTAATTGGTTGTGAGATATTTTACGTGCAGGGAATGTTTGAATAACAGCAGCTTCCGTTGCAGCTTGAGCAAGCTTAACTAAATTTTTGCTCCCATCTGCGCGACGGTTGAGTTCTTCTGTGAGGAGTTCGTATACCTCTAAAAGTGTAATCTGCTGATGCAAGGCTTGAGTAAAAGCTGACTCTTGCTTGAGTAATGTGAGAAAATCAGCAATGGGTAGATTAATCGTGATAACTTCAGTAGAAGCGATCGCGGTTTCACATGCAATCCCCCGCACATAACTTAACCAACCCAAAACTTCTCCTGGCGAAAGCAGCTTGAGTGTCACAGGATTCGGTTTGTGAGCATTGTACCCTAACAATCGAGCTTGCCCTTCATAGATAATACTAATTTGAGTAGGCATAGCTTCTTGAGTTACTATCACCTGTCCAATGCGGTAGCGTAAAAATTGCGCCTGACTCAGCCAATTTTCCAAAATACTTTCTGGCAAGTTATTAAATGGAAACAAACTTGCAATCAATTCTTGAAGATTTACTGTTGTATTTTTCATCTCTTACTTCGCGCTCTTTGCGTCCTTCGCGGTTCGTTCACTATTACTATGCAACTTCTCGCACCTGGTCAGATTTAGTATTAATTCCCATCCAGATTTTTTCCTCTGGCGACAATTTATTTAATTGTTCTTGAAACCAAGCTTCAAAATTTTCTTGCAGTAATCTTTGGCGCATAAAATCATCTAACTGTGCAGAAATTACTTTTTCCACACGCACAATCAGCCATGAATTTCCAAAAGCTACGGGTGGTTGAACAACGCCGACTTGACTTGTGTAAAGTAGTTGAGCAAAATTCGGAGTAATACTACCAAGTTCCACTGGGCCGATAATGCCACATCTATCAGCTTCCGAACCTTGAGAATATTCTCGTGCCAATTCAGCAAAGGAATCTTCTCCTTCTGCTATTCTGAAGAATAGCTCGTTGACAATACTTTTGTTTTCAGTTTGAATCAAAGAATAAATAACTCGATCTAAATATCTTTTGCGTTTGAGGAAATAGGATTCTAATTGATGTCCCCAAGTTATTTTTTTAAACTTTTCTACTCTCAGCTTTCGGGTTGCCAAAAGTTCTAATTGTTCTGGAGTCAAACCGTAACGCAAGCACCAATCTTCAATTTTTTCTGGACTTGTCAAATCCCAATGCTGATAAAATTGCTCTAGGGCATGAGATATTTCTGCTTGTGTGCAGGTGATTGGTGCGATTGCTAATTCGATAATGCTCTGAGATAACAATTGTGGAATCAGGTTGTAACTAGCCAAAAAAGGGATAATTTCTTTAGGTATGTTGGCATAGCCCAACCCAGGCATCGCGCCACTTATTTGTAAAACTTTACTCATATTTGTGGAAATATTTTATCCGTGTAGTTATAAAATTGAGGAATGCAAGCGGCAAAGTTCAGGTAAAGTTCTGTACCGCTTGCAAGATTTCTGTCTTGAAAGCATTGCCTGACAATGCTTTCAAGTACCACTTACCAATGTTAAGCCTCAGGGGTAGTGAAGTGGTCAAAAGTCAGGTCGTAGCCAGTATTGCCAGTAAATTGCTGAACTTGCAAGAAGTAGTCACCAGATTGTCTAATGTTAGAAATTACATCAGCCGTAGTACCACCTCTAGTAGAACGTGCAATTTCCTCGCCTGCATCAACAATGCGATTGTTGTTAAAGTCTCGAATCAGTCGAATATCAGCATCAGCTAGGAGTCTGTTCAGCGTAATATTGACACCTTCAAATGTTCCTAGAGAGAACTGGTAAGTATCTGTGGTGTCGCCATCATTGATTAAACTAGAGCGACTAACATCGGCAGACAAATTACCAAGTTCAAATTCTCTAGGTAAAAGATTGCTGAAACCAGCTGTTGAATTGGGTGTAGTCGCAGACACAGCAAAATCGTAACTTACAGTGCCGGAACTACCAGGAGCAAAGCGACGGACTTGGGCAAAATAAGTCCCTGTATTTTCTCGATCATTAATAGACTCATCTCTGTTGCGAGAATTAGCGGAAGAATTCACCAGTTGGTCGCCGGAATCAAAGATACCGTTACCGTTGTCTCGAAAAAGTAATAACTCGGCATCATCACCAGCGCTGATATCTGTCAGAGACAAATTAATGTTTTTAGTACCACTAATTTGAAACTTAAAGACATCAGTGGGATCGGATGTAGTTAAACTGAAATTGTTTCTCACAACAGGGGTAGTGCCTACTGTACCAAGATTAAAAGTAGCCATTTTTTTCTCCTTTAGTTAGGGTGTTGATAGTAATTTGGTCAAGTTAACAACAGCAGATATAATTTTTGTCTGGGTTTCAGCACAAAGTAATCTGCAATTGAATTTCAGGATTTGAGAATGCAACAAGTAAAGTAAAGACTGTTTAGTATGAGTATTTGGGAACTCATATTATCTTCAGCAATTAGTTGTCACACTTATCCATACGTGGGATATTGAAGTCTATGCAAACTTCAGCAAAAAAATTGCTGAAGTAGTCAAAAACCTATTGAGAGCAGCACAAAAAACTTTCGATAAATACAGGGAGTGGGGAGTGGGGAGTAGGGAAAATAAATTTTCATTACTCCGTGTGAGTCCAACTTATGGAGTCTCTTGCATTGATAGTAAAGATAAACAGCAACAAGGAAAGAGTAGAATGTGGAACGCCTTCCCTTTATCTCGGTATCTCCTGCTATTGCTAGTCACAGCATTTATTTTTGTTACCGTTTCACCTGTGTTAAGAGCATCTCATGCAGTTGATTTGCCAATTGGACATTTTTATAGGCCAGAAGAAAGCTTAAAAGATTTAGGAGAACAGGGAAAAGCACTGTATGAAGCAGGAAGGTTAGTAGAAGCGCAACAGGTTTTACAGAAGGTCTTTCAAGAATATAAAGCGTTGGGAGACAAGCTGAGGCAAGCGGTAACGTTGAGTAATCTTGCCTTGGTTTATCAACAGCGTGGGATGTTTGCCGAAGCAAATACGGCAATTAATGACAGTTTGCAACTGCTAGGTACTCAAAACTCAAAACAATACTTGCACGTTCTTGCTCAAACCCTGGAAATTCAAGGGAGTATACAATTGGAGCAAGGACAAGCCCAACAGGCATTACAAACTTGGCAACAAGCTGAGGCAGAATATACTGCAACTAGCGATGTCTACGACGAGCTACGCCAACGCAGTGCTATCAACCGCAGTCGGATTAATCAAGCACAGGCGTTGCAGGTAATAGGATTCTACCGTCGTGCCTTAACAATGTTGACTCAAGTCAGTCAAAATTTACAATCTCAACCAGATTCGCTCACCAAAGTTATAGAATTGCGATCGCTAGGAGATGCACTCCAATTAACTGGAGATTTAGAAAAATCCCGTGAAGTTTTACAACAAAGCTTACAAACTGCCCAGAAATTGCAATCTGTTCCAGCAATCGGTGCAGCATTCCTCAGTTTGGGCAATACTTCTAGAATTGCCGAAGATTATCAAAGTGCGATCGCCTTTTATCAACAAGCAATAGCTAAAACTCCTTCATCTCTTACCAAAGTCCAGGCACAAATAAATCTTCTGACTATCCTATTAGATACACAACAGTGGAAAATTGCCCAACCTCTCTTAAAGCAAATTCCTACTGAGTTAGATAGTTTGCCACTCTCTCAAGTAGCAGTTTATGCCAGAATTCATTTTGCTCAAAGCTTGATAAAACAGCAATCTGCCAATGACTCAAAAGATTTTGCTGCTAAAATGCTCGCTAAAACAACAAAGCTAGCACAAGTACTTGGTGATAAACGAGCAGAATCTTATGCGATCGGAACTCTGGGAAAGCTGTATGAACAGGATAAACAGTGGTTGAATGCCCAAAATCTGACACAGCAAGCACTTAAGTTAGCTGAATCTGTAAATGCACCAGATATCGCCTACAACTGGTATTGGCAACTAGGACGCTTGTTAAAACAGCAGGGAGATACCAAAGGAGCGATCGCAGCTTATGATGCTGCTGTTAATGAGTTACAAGCTCTCAGAAATGACCTAGTTGGAGTTAATCGAGATGTACAATTTTCATTTAAGGAAAGTGTAGAACCTATTTATCGTGAATCAGTAGCATTGCTTTTATCGCCAGGAGAGCAAAGCGAACAAACATTAGATAAAGCACGCCAGCGAATTGAAGCACTTCAATTAGCAGATTTAGATAATTTTTTTCGGGAAGCCTGCTTAAATGTCACAAAGGTTTTATTAGATGAAGTAGTAGATAGAGATAATCCTACATCTGCCGTTATTTATCCGATTATTCTGCCAGAAGAATTACAAGTCATTGTCAAAATTCCTCAGCAGCATTTGCGACGCTACTCAGTAAATAAATCTCAAGTTGAAGTAGAAAAAACTTTAGGGGAACTGCGGCAGTATTTGACTGAACCAGACAGAATAGAGGAAGTTAAAATACTTTCTAAGCAAGTATATAGTTGGTTGATTCAACCAATCGAGTCTGAGTTACAAGATAGTAATGTCAATACTTTAGTTTTTGTATTAGATGGTGCATTGCGAAATGTACCAATGGCAGTATTATATGATGGCAAACAATATTTAGTTGAGAAATATGCTGTTGCTTTAAATTTGGGATTGCAACTACAAAAACCCAATTTTTTAGCACAAGAAAATTTGCAGGTTCTTGCTGGAGGATTGGTACAACCTCCATCCCAATTTCGACAATTTCCGCCTTTACCAGAAATCAAATCTGAGTTTAACTTGATTGCAAAAGCAGGGATAGCAACCATAAAACTTTTAGATCAAGATTTCACTAGTAAGGCATTAGAAGGAAAGATTAACTCTACTCCATTTAATGTTGTTCATCTGGCAACTCACGGACAGTTCAGTTCTCGTCCTGAAGATACATTTATTTTGGCGACGGATGGGCCAATTAATGTTACTGACTTTGATTTACTATTACGCCGTCGAGATGAAATATACTCACAACCCTTAGAACTCCTCGTTTTAAGTGCTTGTCAGACAGCAGAGGGAGACAATCGGGCCACACTGGGGTTAGCAGGAGTTGCTGTGCGTGCAGGTGCAAAGAGTACAATAGCAAGTCTATGGAATGTTGGCGATCGCTCCACTGCAATTTTAGTTGGTGAGTTTTATCGTGAGTTAGTTTCTGCCAAAGTTACAAAAGCAGAAGCTCTGCGTCGCGCTCAAGTAACCCTTTTACAAAAGTATCCAAACTACAGCCGTCCAGGGTATTGGGCTGCTTATGTTCTCGTTGGTAACTGGTTGTAGATAAGAGCACGAGGCAGAGGGCAGTCTTGCTTCTGCCTCGTGCCTCCTGAAAGTTAGTAATTATTATTCATTAACTATTTTAAATATTTTTACTATCTGCTTAACTGTCTTAAGTGTCTTAACTGTCCGCTTAACTGTCTTAAGTGTCTTAATTGTCCACTTAACTGTCTTAACTGTCCATTTAACCGTCTTATACTGCTATTGCATTTTATTGATAAAACTGAGATTATCTGTTTAATTAGATGACTACAAAAACAATAAATAGAGAAAAATTTTAGTTTTTAATTAGGCTAAATAGATTTTATTGCCCTTGGTAATGTTTAACTAGTATATAAGGAATTGAGGTTGATTAAAATGGACGAAATCGTTAAAAAACTTGCTGGTCTGGGTCTTCCTGGTGTCATTCTGGTGATTCTAACGGTTACATCAGGAGGTAGCTCTGCCGCAGTAGCAGCTGCCATTACAGCGTTAGGAGGGCCTTTTGGCATAGTTGGAGGTATAGCCCTACTTGGTCTGATAACAGTTGTAGGGGATGCTGTAGCAGGATACGGACTTGAAGCCATTGTTAATGCTATTTATAAAGAACGTAGCAAAACCGAATCTGTTCAAGTTCTTCTTCAAGAAATTAAAGATTTACCAATTTCAGATGAGCTAAAACTCAAACTGAAAAATGAACTTAGCCCAGAAAATTTTACTGAGACACAAGAGATTTAGATTCCAAAAACAGTTTAAGTTCATCTCAACTAAGTTTGAAGATAATTTATTTATAGAGTTTCCTAATTGACATGAGGTACATAATAATTCCCTTCTCGCTTGCGGGTGGATTTATTATACCTCGCTCAAGCAATAAGTACTATTGTCTATAGCTAATTTCATGCTCATAAGAGCGAGAATTATCTTCGTGTAAAAGCTAGCTGTTAGCCAGAGAAAACTGTTTAATACCTCTAATCATAACACTGCTACAGGGAGCAAGTTAATCTAAGCTGGGAAATATATTTCTTTGATTATCAAGGCTCTGTTTTCACATTATTGGTATTTTTATAACTAAAGATTTTCAGGATTTTAAGGAATTCCAATGAATAGAATTTTCAACACGAGTTACCCACTCTAAAAAAACATGTGAGTAAAAATGGATAAAAGCGAATATATCAGCAACTTTGACAGTTTAATTCTAAATCCGGGGACTAGAAAGATATATGGTCAACAAGAGTTTTTCAATGTAGGTTATTGGCTCTCGGATACTCAAAATCAGCAGTCAGCCTGTTTTAACCTGATGGAAAAGCTTTTGGAATTTATTCCAGAAAAGAAGGGAAGTATCCTGGATGTGGGTTGCGGTTTAGGAGCAACTACTGGTTATCTATTCAAATATTACTCGCCTACTGATGTTGTGGGCATTAATATTTCGCCCCAACAAATTGAAAGAAGTACAGTTAACACCCCAGAGTGCAAATTTATTTGCATGGATGCTGTACAGATGGAATTTAAGGATAATTCATTTGATAACATCATCTGTGTTGAAGCAGCCTTCTACTTTAATAACAGGGAGAAGTTTCTCAAAGAGGCTTGGCGAGTATTGAAGCCAGGAGGCCATCTCATCCTCTCTGATATCATCTTTGAAAATATACAGTATTTCGGTGATTGGATTGTTCCACAGGAAAATATCATCAAAGATAAAGATATTGAGGAGTATAAAAATCTTTATCAACAAGCAGGATTCCAACTCTTAAAATTTGTGGACGCAACAGATGAGTGCTGGCTAACACATTACCGACATCTAAAATCTTGGTTGGCAGAGGAATTTCAAGCCAAAGATATAGATGAAGAAAGCTATCAGGCAAATGTGAGTGCGATAGATGGTTTGTTAAATACTTCATCTATAGGTTATTTATTAGTTTCAGCAAAGAAGCCAATGAATAGTGCTGGTGCTGAGTGCTGAGTTGGGTAACAGTTATTTTATATAAGAATCAGCTTTGATTTCTGAAATTATTTGCGTACACAATAGGTAGAAAATAGGAAATAGGGAATAAGAAACAAGCCTTTTCAAATTGTACTGAATTTTTTCAAAAATCAAATAGGACTCCTATAGATAAATTTTTTTTGATTGAAAAATAGATTGTATACTTTTTACTTTTATCAGGCGAAACAATGTTTAAGTTGCTATCAGGCAAGAAAGTGGTGATTCTTGGCATCAGTTCAGGGGTCGATCTGGCGATCGCCCAAAAGATGGTAGAAGTAGGGGCAAAAGTTATACTTACCCACTCATCTCAAGAGAAATTAAATGAGGCGATCGCATTAATTTCTGGAGAAATTGAGGGCAAAACTGTTGATGTGTTGCACGAAGATTCAGTTAATGCTTTTTTTGAGCAGATTGGAAACTTCGATCATTTGGTTGTAACGGCTATGGGAGACAGAAATATGCCGCGATCGCTTTTAGCAGAGATGACCACACAAACTGCTCAAGGTGGGATGGATAAATTCTGGGGAACGTTCTTTGCTGTGCGTGCATCGCTGAAAAATATAGCGACTGACGGCTCTATTACCCTAACATCCAGTGTCACTATCTTCAAATCTTCAAAAATGGGGGGGATTTCTGCGATCGCAGCCGCAAATGCTGCCGTTGCCACTTTTGGGCGATCGCTGGCGTTAGAAATTTCACCGATTCGGGTGAATGTAATTGCCCCCGGACTGATAGAAGATATCAGTATTTGGAGCAGTCAAAGCGATTCTGAACGCTCAGACCTAACAAAGTGGGCTGAAGCATCCTTACCTGTCCAGCATCTTGGGCAAGCAGAAGAAGTGGCGCAAGCTGTATTAAGTTTGATCACCAATCCCTACATAACAGGAGTTATTTTGCCTGTGGATGGCGGTGTAACCCTGCTGTAATCATATTGAAGGAGGCAGGAGGAGTAAATCAGTAGAGGATTCGACCACTACTGATTTAGCACCCAATTTATCAATATATAGCAATCCTAAATCATTCGTGAAAAATTAGATCCCCGACTTCTCGAAGAAGTCGGGGATCTGGACATCGCGCATTTTCACAACTCATTTAGGATTGCTATATTAAAGTTTACAATCGACAGTGGCAGCCCGAAGATGTTAAATAGCTAAACCTCATCTATGTTGAAACCTAGAGTTTTTTAAAAGATATATTTATGTAGGTTGGGTGGAGTGAAACGCAACCCAACATTACCACCAAATTTTATGTTGGGTTACGCTATCGCTGCACCCAACCTACAAAACTACGGTTCTCAAGGTAGACGAGGTTTACTTCAGATAAATCAGCAAATTCAATCCCGGAATTGTGCGGGAAAGTGTCCACAAAACTAGGGTGATGTAAATTAAACCGAAACTCCATTGATACCAAGCAAGTGCAGAGATGATACCTGGTAAATGTTCATCTCGTAGACGAATGTCGTTAAATCCTAATTTAACTAGGTTGTTGAGGCTAAAATCATAGTAGTTAAGCCAGTTCCAGCGGCGATCGCACAACAAGGGCATATATCGTTCCCGAAACGTCTGATTCCTTGGTATCACTGGCAAACGCCCAATCAATAATCGTAACTGGCGAAATGTACCGTCTTCTGTGAAGTAAGAAACGTCCATTAAATCGTGATAACGACCTTGTTGATAAAGTCGGATCAATAAAGCCATTGGGACGGGGACAATAATTATTAAAAGACACCCCAACGTCAGCCAAGGTTGTTGAGCATTCCGAAAGATCGCTAGTAAGCTGAAGAATTCTAAAACGCTAAAACTGATTAATATCGAAATGGTTTCGTAGAATGTGGGAATAATTGGTACGGGATGCAGCCGACGATAGCGATCCACCAGCCAAAATAGTAAGCCGAAATAAGCGATCGCTAATCCTCCCACGCCAAAGACTAACCAAAAATTTGTACCATAGCCACTCAACAACAGCAATACACTCAACGCCAACCAACTCCAAGCTTGCAGTAACCAGCCAAGTATAGAAAGGGTTTCGCCAACAATTAAGCGATCGCTTAATTGGGTATATTTTTCTAAATCGATGTCTGTTATGGTGAGCAACTCACTACTGTTGCGAAAGGATTTTAGCAGACGACGCTGGGCGATCGCTTGGGCTTGAGTTGCAGAAAAACCCAGGTTAATCAAACTTGCAACAGAAGCACTATTAATATTTGTAGCTGTCAGACGACGGCCGAACTCTCTTAATCGCAGTCGTTGTTTTGTATATTCCAGTTCATTAGCATCGGCAACTTGCTGTTGCTGACGAAAATTTTGCCCCAAATTCCGCAAGATATTTTGATTACCTTGCAATGTTGGGATACAGAACATCTTACCAATCTGACCGGGATTACCTAAAATTTTCGCTTGGTTAGAGTTAAAAGTTAAACCAGGTACGCTTAAACAAGCCTCTGTAGCAAATATCGCATCACTAAAATCTGCTTGGTTAAGAATGTTCGCACCTTGCAGATTTACCAATTTGTTAAAATCCGCTTCCCGGAAGCTTACAGCTTGCTCAAAAGTCGCTTCTGTTAAAAGGAGGAATTGATTAAAATCTGCTTTAGTAAACTGGGCTTGATTAGCAAAGTACACATCAGAAAAATCAGCATTTCCTTGCCATTGCACACTACTGAATTTAGCCAAAAGTTTAAAAGTTGCTTGGTTAAAGTTAGCAGTTTTTTCAAAAATACTGCCTTGAAAATCAGCAAGTTCCTGAAATTTGATTTTTTTGAAATTAGCTTTTTCAAAAAAAATACTGCTCTGAAAATTACTTGGTTGCCGGAAGTTAGCGCTGGTGAAACTAACGGGACGAGCGAATCTGCTTTCAGTCCAGTTAGTAGGTTGGAGAAAAGTTGCACCTTGGGCATCCACAGACTGAAGAAAAAATGTATTGGAGAACTTCACTTCGCCATTGAAGCGAGTTTGCACCAGTGTCAAAGCACCACGAAAGACATCGATTTCACTGGCTGGGGTTGACTCTGTTCCTAAAAGCGATCGACAATCTTTTGAGTTGGGTAAAGCGATTGCAAGTGACTCTAGACAAACAAAGCGTAAACGTTCTAGTTCTTCTTGTTCGGTAGCAGTGAAAATGGGAGCGTAGACGCCTCGCGGCTTGTCGCCAGACATCGCTTTTACATACAAGGGTGTTCTTAAACCCAAATCGCTGCCCACAAAATCACCCAAAATCAAAGCATAGCTGAGGTCTAAACCTAAAGGTTTTGTACCTAATTCTTTTCGCAATAATTGGTAAAAAGCATCACGAAAGCTGGCGTTTTCTGGACGTAAATCAATCACCATCTTCTGCAAATCGACAGTCAAATTGCCTTCGCGGAGTGTGGGTGTACGCAGTCGTTCTTGTAATAATTCCAGAGTTAAGGGTGTGCGTTCTGGCTGCGTTTGTGCTGCCCAAGCAGGTAGGGGGAGGAAGAGGAGAAGAATTAAAAAAACGCAAATAAACGCAAAGGAGTGCAGAGAAACCCCTCTGCATACCTTTGCGTTTAACCTCTGTGTGCCTCTGCGTTTAAAAAATAATTTATGCAAATTGTTGGATCATTCGTCGCTAATCAGCAGAACAATTTTACCCGCCACAGACCCGCTTTCAATTAATTGGTGCGCTTTAGCCGCTTCTTTCAAAGGAAACTTGTGACTAACATGGATTTTTAACTTGCCTTCATCAATCCAAGTGGCAGATTGTTCGAGAATTTCTGCATGGTGCTGGAGAATTTCCTCCAATCCTAGCAACGCTGGTGTCAACATTAATTCTAAACCAATGCGGAGATTGCGTAGCCTAGCAGTTTTCCAAACAGTATTGGCATCTGGTTCGAGAATCGTCACAATATCGCCATAGACTCGCACTGCGGGGAAGCTTTTGTGAAAGGTTTCGCCGCCGATGGTATCAAAAGCCAAGTCTACGCCTTCGCCGCCAGTCCAATCTAATACCGCTTGCACAAAGTCTGTTTGTTTGTAAAAAATTACATGGTCAGCACCCAATTCTTTGACGAAATTAGCTTTTTCCTCAGAACTGACTGTGGTAGAAACAGTAGCACCTTTGAGTTTAGCCAATTGAATTGCTACATGACCGACACCACCAGCCCCCGCATGAATCAAAACCCGTTCCCCAGGTTCCAATCGTCCCCGTTCATATAAAGCTTCCCAGGCAGTTATTAATACCAAAGGCGCTGCGGCTGCTTCAGCAAAGGAAATAGACGCGGGTTTACGTGCCACAAACCGCTCATCCACAACGGTGTATTCAGCATAATTGCCTTGGTGTGCGCCCAAACCACCATAGCAAAAATATACCTCATCACCTGGACGAAAACGCTGAACACCAGCACCCACCGCTTCGACAATACCCGCACCATCACATCCTAAAATTGTCGGCGTGCGATCGGGGTAGAAAGTGCCTCGACTACGAAGTTTAGTGTCAATGGGGTTAATTCCAGCCGCTACCAAACGCACTAAAAGTTCAGTATTACCTACAGGAACAGCAGGGTTTGGCACTTCCTGTAATTGCAGAACTTCGGGACTGCCAGCTGCCGTCATCAAGACTGCTTTCACAACTCTTTCCTCCTGGCTTTAGATGCACGTTCTTATGCAACTTTACCGCAAGAGGGTAGATACAGAGCTATTTCTGAGGCAAAACTGCAATGTCTGGTGACAAGCGCGATACGCCTACGCATCTCAAAGGTATATATAGAAAAATTAACTTAATATTTTTTTGCAATTTGAAATAAAACTCAATATTCCGAAATATAGCTATAATAAAAACATCCAGCGACAACGCTACTCGTTGCGAGGCAACCAATATGGATGCCAATGAAGTTTTAGACCGATATGCTCAGGCAGATTTGAAAAAAATCAGCCTAATGGCTAATCTAAGAGGGGTAAAAATACCTGATATCAGAATTTAGTTAACAGATAACAAGAATCCCCTGATCAAATCAATAAAACAATAGAGAAAACATCATGAAAACCGATTTTGATTTTCCCAATAAAAATTTGCTTGGAGCAGTAGTTTTCAGACCTAGTTTTAACAACTTTGAGAAAATCAATGCCAATCAAGCTTGGTCATTATTTTTCACTGGTGGTCAAGAAGATAAGGTACTAGGACAACAACCTGAATTAGGCAAATTTTTTACATACCTGTTAATCGCTCTTGGAGTAACTGGAACTCTTTGGGCAACCTATTTCAATAACTCTCTGTAAACAGGTTAGTTACTAACTAAAAGTCTGAAACGGTGATTAGAGAGGCTCAATCTGGATTCTGGTAATTTAAACATATCAAAAACGCTAGTATCGAGCTTCTCGTTTTCGCCCCCAATTAATGCAGGAGCCAAGAATGAATCAACCTATCGAATTATCATTAGAACAAGAATTTAGTATCCGTTGCTTTGCCGACAAAGTGGAACAGATGTCCCATAAACAAGCTCAAGAGTTTTTGCTTGTGCTGTATGAGCAGATGCTAATTCGGGAAACGACTTTCCAGCAATTGCTCAAACAGGAGTGGAGACTAGATTTAGGCACAGTCTCCGGGGAAACTGTGTAGTAGATTCGTGGCACGAATCTACTACGGCGTAATCCTTGCCAAGTCATTACCAACAAGGAAATTATTCAGACACAGGATGTCATGATCTGAAGATAAATTTCTTCTAACTTCTTCTTGAGATACAAGAGGTTGTTTGAAAAGTTTTGAGCAAATATAATTCGCTACTACACAAGCTAAGTTCACCTGCGTGGACTAGCAGAAAATCGAGTTTTATAACCCGCGTAGGCGGGTTTTGTATGTGTAGCCGCGACTTCTAGTCGCAGAGGCAAGTAATAATTTAGACTTTTCAACTGGTCGCCGCTCCGGTTACTGGGTACCTACGGTGTACACAAGTCTGAAATAGCTCAATTAAGCAAGGTTTTACCCCACCCTAACCCTCCCCTTGCAAAGGGGAGGGAACTAGATTTCTTTTTTCCCCCCTTTGCAAGGGGGGATTAAGGGGGGTAATTCGATTTGTGTGTACTAGGGTAATGGGTACCAGGAATTGTTTTTTAAAATTTGGTGGTGGGTAAGAGCAAGCACCATAATTTTTCGATTTTATACTAATTTGAAAAAAGAATGCGACAAATAGACCATTTGTAGAGACGCGATTCATCGCGTCTTTACTCAAGGATGTGTTGCAATCATTAATTGAATTGGTATTCCACCCAGTCCCTTTTACACAACCTCGCAAATACAAGGGACTGGGAATTAGGCCAGCACCCAGGTATCGCTTGAAGAAAGCGGCTAGATAGTTTTCGGGCACGCTTGTACATCGCACGATTAAATTTACAGTAGGTAAATCTTTTACTCTACCGCAAAATTTTTTTGCAAGAGACATCTTGTAGGATGAGAAATTAAGAGATTAAAAGCAATTAAATAAAAAAATATTGAAGTAAAACTCTCATAACTAGGGGTAATAAGAGAGCCAGAGACATAGTTCTAATCGTTTCCGCCGCAGGGAGATGGTTCAATCATCACGTTTAGGAGAAACCGATGAGAAAGCTGATGAGAATCGTTCTTCTCGCCCTAGCCGGTGTGGTGATGGCACTGGCGTTCACGCTCGCCTCGTTTGCCCAAGACCGACCGACAAAGGCGAAAGTCGTCTACCTTGATCAAGGTTGGTCTCAAGAGGATCGGCTACGCTATTACTACACCTCACAGGGTTCGGCTGCGGTGTCTTACGACATCTTCCTAAACCTTGAGGCGGCGAATAATCAGAGGCTGTTCCGTGCCGACGAAAACCTTGCCAAGTATGGATTCGTCCCCCAACCAGCCGATCCCAAATACAACCCGGACGGACTACCCATAGGCATAACCAATACGGTGGTAGCGGACGGACGATGGAAAGGCAAGTGGGTCGGATTGAGCTGTGCCGCGTGTCATAACGGACAGATCGAACACAAGGGAACCAAGATCAGTATTTCAGGCGGTAACAACACAACACTTGATGTTCATGCCTTCATTGAGGGACTGGATGAAACCCTGGCGGCAACGGCTGCCGATCCGCAAAAGTTCGCTCGGCTAGCAGAGAACCTGGGACAGCGTGATGATGTCGGCAAGGAAGCGTTACGCAAGCGCCTGAAAGAGGAAGCGGCGGCAGTTCATGGCTATCGCGGCATCCTTGCGGTAACACCAACCGTTGTTGGCCCGGGACGCATGGATGCACTCCGCCTGATTCACAATCAGGTGCAGTCCCGTTGGCTCGACATTCCGCAAAACTGGGTAGCGCCGATCGCACCAGTCAAGCCGTCTTTCGTCTGGAACATACCGCAGTCAGCCTGGGCGCAGTGGAGTGGCGTCTTGTTTGACCCCATCCTCCGCAATCAGGGTGAATCTCTGGGGGTGTTTGCGAGGATGGACTTAACGTCGGAGACGCCGAAGTTAGGGCTGTTCGACTCCACCGTAGACCTTCAGGGCCAAATTGCCAGCGAGGCTCTCCTACGGAAACTTGCACCACCTCAATGGCCCGAAAGTGTTCTCGGCAAGATCGATCGAGAGAAGGCCGCCAAGGGAGCGCAACTGTTTGTGCAAAACTGCGCCGGATGCCACTCCACCTGGCCGCACCGTTGGAGCGAACCCAAAAAGCAAGGCAAACGATTTATCGAGAATGCGATCGTCTCCGTCGATGTTATCGGAACCGATCCGGGGCAGTTCTCAAGTCCGCAGTTCGAGAACAACCCGACGGTGAAAACTGGACGGATGAGTGAGTATCTGCCGGCGCCGGACACTGGGGCTGCGATCGCTCCACCGCCCGTTGTCTTCCAGGCGATACAACGTGGGATCTTTGACAAGGCGGTAGCCAAGCTCAAACTCAGCGATGAGGAACTCGTCTCGGCACACGGCTATCGGGCTTCTTATCCAGAGCCGTCCGAGCCGATTCCGGCGATCGGCTACAAGGCTAACCCGGCTGAAGGTATGTGGGCCTCACCGCCCTTCTTGCACAATGGCTCAGTGCCGAATCTCTACGAATTGCTGCTTCCAGACAATGAGCGGTCTAAAACGTTCTTCATCGGGCGAGAGTTTGATCCGGTGAAGGTCGGCGTGGACACGTCTGGGAAATCTGGGAAGTTCCTATTTGACACCTCGCTGGTCGGCAATTCCAACGCTGGACATTCGTTTGAGAACAGACCTACCGGGAAAGGGGTTATCGGACGACTGCTGACTGAGGATGAGCGCTGGGCATTGGTCGAGTACATGAAGTCCATCCCGAACCAGTCCCGACAGATTGCTCCATTTGGCGGGCCAAAAGATCCTATTCGTGCTTGGCAAGATAAGACGTTTTTCCACGTCAAAAACCCAGGCACTTACAACGGCGCACCCCAGTTGTCACCGGCTTCAACGACAAAGACTGCTCTAGCCCAAGAATCGATCAACCCAGGCGAAATTGTCACTTTTAGGAGGGATTAATGAGCAAGCTGATAAGAATCGTTCTTCTGGTGCTAGCCAGTGGGGTGATTGCACTGGCGTTGACGCTCCCTTCTTTCTCTAACCAACCTCGACAGATCACTGCATTGGACGGGACGAAAGATCCTATTCGTGCTGGGCAAGATAAGACGTTTTTCCACCTCAAAAACCTAGGTACTGACGACGGCGCATCCAAGGAGATATCGGTGCAAAAGCCAGTCGTCCCTGCTCTAGCCCAAGAATCCATCGAGCCGGGTGAAAAGGATCTCATTGATTCGATCCTCAACGCGTCGCTGGCACGATTGCACACCCAGTTTCCGCCCGGTACTCGGCCAGTCTTGCGCGACGCGCATCCGAAAGCACACGGCTTGGTATATGCCGAATTCATCGTGCTCGATAATCTCCCAAAAGAATTGCGCTACGGCGTGTTCAAGACGCCGCGCACGTTTGATGCCCTGATCCGGTTTTCTGCGGGGAATGTCGAGGTTCAAGAGGACAGAGTACCACAGGCTGCCGGAATGGCAATCAAACTGTTCGGAGTCGAGGGCGAGAAACTGCTTGAATCGCAAAAGGATGCTAAGACGCAAGATTTCGTGATGATCAATTTCCCAACCTTCTTCGTAAGAAACCTCAAGGATTATGAACTCTTGCATCAGCAGATGTTGAAGGGTCAAATTGAGAAGTTTTTTGAGAGCCGACCTACGGAACTCAAGGCGATCATGTCCATGCGATCGCAGCCATTGTTCAATCCCGTCCAGATTCGCTACTGGAGTCAGACGCCATACTTGCTAGGGCCGAATGCAATTAAGTTCTCAGCTGCCCCGATTTCCCGGAGCACTAACCGCCAGCCAAAGACGATGGGGCCAGACTTCCTGAGAGAAGTTATGAAGAAACAGGTCGGATCAGAAGACGTTTATTACGAGTTTGCTGTCCAGATCCAAGCCGATCCAATGACGATGCCTGTAGAAGATCCTCTGGAACTGTGGGACGAAATGGTATCTCCCTTTCAAAAGGTCGCGATCATTCGCATCCCGAAGCAAGACATTGACGCTAACGGTAGGGTAGAGATGGCAGAGAACCTCGCGTTCACGCCCTGGCATTCCTTACCCGAACATCGGCCCTTGGGTTCGATGAACCGATCGCGACTGCTCATCTACGAGAAGGTGTCTGAGTTTCGCCGCAAGATGAACAATGTGCCTCGCAAAGAGCCGAATCAGATCCCCATAGAGAACAACAAGCATACTAGAAAAAATTCACGGTAATTTTCTGATCTCTGGACAAGAAATTCACCGCTTGGGTTTATACAGTGTCAGGCATGGAAAACCACTAAAGGTTGTGTTTCACTGTAAATTAAATTATTTCTGAAAAGGAAAAAGCCGTGAAACATAGTGTTTGTTTCACGGCTTTCCGTGTGGTGTGAGGAGCTTAACTATATATCATGATAAAGTAACAGCCCAAGTACAATACACTCGTAACATTTTTGGTAACAGAATTTTTTTGCGATGACACTCTCAGATGTGAGATTTAATCAAATTACGACTTGCTAAACCAAACAATATTGACCAAGAAAAATGCACGGCGCATTGATATTTCAGAGCAAGGGAATACCGCAACGGGCAAGCTATATGCGTGGGGTAATAATTATGAATTATTTATTTTAAATTAAATTATAGTCATAGGAAGTTCAAGGTTGCCCAATGAAGATTACATTTGCCAAAACTTGTACTTTTGCTAACTCGCGCACGAGACGTTGAGCTTGATGTTTATAAAGTGCTATTGGCAAAACTCTCGGCAAATTATTCATCCATTGCCTAGCAGTAGTAGAACTACATCCTGTAATTAAAAGTATCTCTTCAGCACCATATATAATGGCATTTGTCGTTAGAGCTTTTTCAATCTGCACCTGCCAAAGGCGAGGCAGCATTTCACCCCATTCAATTCGCTGCAAACTACTACTTGTGGCTAAAACAATCAAGCGATCGCCAGCATCAAGCTTAACATCATACCAAGGCATGAAGGAGTAATTGTCTTGCTGATATTTCTGGTAGAGAATCGGCAAAACACTGTATCCATAGGCTATTTCAGATAAAAGCAACCCGTTGAGAGTATCGCCATCTTCAATCTTGTATTCCGTCACCATGACTATTTGCTCATTCAAGTGAAACAAGCTCAGAACATTTTCTCCAAAGGCAGCACAAGCAAAGACTTCTGCCGACAAAGCCGCGCCACACAGAACTTGAGCAATAACAGCTTAATTCTCTCCTAATCCTCACTCTCTACTCCCTTTTCAAGAAAGCAAACTAGCAGAATTTACGTCCAAAAATAACGTCGCTTGGGATTGTTGACGGAGAATAGAAGCCGGACAATCTGTAGTTATAGCTCCTTGCAACATTTCTTTTACCACATTCGCTTTACGTTTTTCTGGAGCAAGGCAGATAATTTTTTTAGCTGAACAAATCGCCGAGATGGTGACAGTAAAAGCATATTGTGGAACAGTTTCTAGATTTGGAAAGTGACCTGTGCTTACTTGTTGCTGACGGTTCACTGTATCCAGTTTCACCAATTTCACACTATAAGGATCTTGAAAATTTGCTACTGCTGGATCGTTAAAAGCCAAATGTCCATTTTCGCCAACACCAAGACAGCATAAGTCAATTGGTTGTGCTTGCAATAATTTGGTGTAGCGATCGCACTCTGCCACTGGTTGCAATGTATCACCTTCTAGATAGTGAAATTCTTTAGGAATAACCCGTTTCTCTACACGTTCTCGCATATAGCGCCGGAAACTGGCTGAATGGTCAGCAGTAATTCCCAAATATTCATCTAGATGGAACAGTATAATCCGTGACCAATCTACGCCACCCAATGCAATTAAAGCATCAAGAAATTTGAGTTGGGAATTACCTGTTGCTAACAATACAGCAGCCGTATCTTGTTCGTTGAGAACCTGCTGTAAATACTTTTGTGCGATTTCGGCAACATCCTGGGCCATTTCGACTTCAGAGTTGTAAATCTGCACCAGTAAATCATCAACGCGAAAAAAGTTTGGATCAGCTAGCATTTGCTTACATGGAAGGTTATCAATTATACGGCAGTTTGCCCGGAGGCTCTACTTATCTGCCCTTACAGTTTTAGGATTTAGCAGATTATTTGTCACTTTTTACCCTGTATTAACCAAGGAACAATCACTAAGGACAAAAAAACAATGTAAACTATTTAAATTAAGTTAACAATTATTTACATTTTACCCAAAAATCATGCTGGCTGCAATTCTCTTTGACCTAGATGGCACTATTGTCAACACTGATCCTATACACTACCTAGCTTGGCAGGAAATGCTGTTAAATTACAGCATAGAAATTGACGAAACATTTTATAAAACCCGAATTAGTGGGGGGCTAAATCCAGAAATTGTTAAGGATATTCTGCCACAATTATCAGCAGCAGAGGGGCAAAAATTTGCCGATGAAAAAGAGGCACTTTTCCGCAAACTCGCCCCAAATCTCAAACCTTTGAATGGATTTTCTGAACTACTAGCTTGGACAGATACACATCAACTAAAACGTGCATTAGTTACTAATGCTCCGAGATTAAATGCAGAATTCATGCTAGATGTTTTGGGAATAAAAGAAGCTTTTCACACAGTTGTTTTAGCGGATGATTGTATTGCAGGTAAACCCGACCCTGCACCCTACCAAGTTGCTTTGAATAAATTGGGAATTACAGCAGAAGAAGCGATCGCTTTAGAAGACTCTCCTTCTGGTATTCGTTCAGCGGTGAGCGCAGATATCCGCACCATTGGCATAGCGTCTACCCATAATCCCCAAGTTTTGCAGGAAATCGGCGCATTTATGGCAATACCAGATTTTACTGATTTGCAGTTGTGGACATTTCTGAATTCACTCATTGAGAAAGATTCAAATGCGATCGCTTCTAATCTTTGAGCGTATTGGGCCCTTTTGAATTGAGGCCACTGAACTTTCGCGGGAAGCTGACGCAACAGTGGGGATCTTAGACCCAGAGCGATCGCAGCAGGAAATAGATAGCGTAATCACAGCAGCGGTTCGTAGAGAGCGTGGAGCAGTTTTCCTCTCTCTTGAACTGCCTCCTGACTTTTTTTGTAAAGTTAGCAATTTTCTTGCTACTATATTCCAAACTATATAAAAATGATTATCATTATATTTATGTCTGTACCAAACATTATTGTCGTTGCTGGTTCATCTGGGGCTGGAAAAACTACCTGGGTTTGCCAACAGATGCGAGATATCGCTGATGTTGACAAGATAATTTATTACAGCCCTGGTACTGGGACTGTTCCCATTGACCAAAACCGCATAGCTACTGAATTTCCTGATTTACAAGTCTTTAGCGATGCTCAACAAGTCGAATTTCTGAACCAAATACCCAAAGCAAACGCCGTTTATATTGAATGGGGGTTTTATCTGGAGTTGGGAGCGATCGCACAATTATTAGAAAATCTTACTTACCGTACCATTGCAGTCTTACCACCTGACCTCAAAGACTCCGAATACCATGCTTGGGCAAAAGAGATTGTACGCGGCGCACCAACCCAAAGCAGCACTGGCGAAACTTTATGGCGGGCAGCAAGCAACGGGCAAGTCATTGACGAAAACAGTTTAGAGGAATTTTGGTACGAAATCACCCACGATGCTTACGGTATCGTAACTCGCGCCAAAGGCATTTTTGACGTGAACGATGGTCGGTCACTTTACTGTGATTTTGTTGCTGGTGTTCCCCAAACGGATTTTCTGGAGTTAGACATACCGCGCTACTTGGAAGGTAGACCTCAGCGTTTCAGTGGACTAGAAGTAGTGGGGGAAAACTTGGATAAAGCAACTTTAAGGCAAACCTTATCAGATTGTTGTTTATCTGATGCTGCGATTTTGCAATACCAACAACAGGTAAAAGAGATTTTATTAGAAGGG
Organism: Nostoc edaphicum CCNP1411; assembly: GCF_014023275.1. Taxonomy (NCBI): domain Bacteria; kingdom Bacillati; phylum Cyanobacteriota; class Cyanophyceae; order Nostocales; family Nostocaceae; genus Nostoc; species Nostoc edaphicum. The sequence goes on along the minus strand of NZ_CP054698.1, from coordinate 61,732 downwards.
GCACAAGTATGAAAATAGCCGTCATTTCATGTATTCATGGCAATTACGAAGCCTTTGATGCTGTATTACTAGATATTGACCAGCAAAAAGCTGAAAAAATCTTTTGTGTTGGCGATTTAGTAGGATATGGGCCGCAACCGAATGCAGTCATAGCTCAAATTCGTTCTTTAGATATTCCCACCTGCGTTGGTTGTTGGGATGAAGATATTGTGGAAGGATTAAACGCTTGTGATTGCAGTTATCCCTCTTTATTGGCAGAAAAAAGAGGAATACAGGCTCATGAGTGGACTAATAAAGAAATTCACCCAGAAAACCGCGAATTCTTAGCCAAGTTACCCTACAGCCTCAAAGAGGGAAATTTAGCTTTTGTTCATGGTAGTCCTCATAGCAACCATGAGTATTTGTTACCTGAACTAGACGCTTTCGTGGCACTAGAGCGAGTACTTTCCACAGAATCAGATGTGCTTTTTTGTGGACATACCCATGTACCTTATGCCCGAACTTTGGATGCTGGTCACATACAAGTTAGTGTTGCCAGAGGAGAAAAAACACAAGAAATCAGCTTTACATCTCCTCTCAAACGGATTGTGAATGTGGGTTCGGTGGGAGAACCACGACATGGACGACCTAATGCTACTTATGTAATTTACGACACAGACACCCAAGAAGTCAAACTACGTGAAGTAGCTTACGACCATCAAAAAACCTGTGTCGCGATTATTGAAAAAGGTTTACCTGCAATTTTTGCTTGGCGTTTAGCGCATGGGTTGGAGTATGCAGAACGGGCGGATGACCCAACTCATGTTTGCACAAGGTAATCTCTCTCCCCTCCTCCTCTGCGCTTTCCTTGGCGTAGCCTTCTCCTTCTCCTATCGGAGACGCTGCGCGAACGGAGACGCTACGCGAACGGCAAGCCGCAAAGCGTCTACCTCTGCGTTAAAAAAAAAGAAATATGAATAAATGGGCAATTTTGAGTGGAATTGAAGCTAACTTAGCAGCTTATGAAGCTGTAATGGCTGATATTAAACGTCAGGGTGATCAGGTAGAAGCTTTGTATATTTTAGGCGATTTAGTAGGCCCAAGACCAGAAGCAGAGAAGTTAGTAGAACGAGTGCTTAACCCACGCCAGGGAGAATTAGAACCCCTGATTTGTAAGGGATGGTGGGAAGAACAGTGTTTTATTCTGCATGGTCTGGGGGCGACTGGGGATGCTCCTGAATTGATCGCAAAATATGGAGGAGAGACAGTAAAGTTGTTATGGGAGTATGTTTCCCATCAGACAGTAGAATGGTTGAGAAACCTCGATTTTGGTTTTTTTGAATTAGATTGTTTGTTAATCCACGGCTCAACGGTAAGTGTGGATGACGAACTGACTCCAGAAACTTCCCCAATCAAAATGCTTGATAGACTGTCGCGGATGCAAGCAAATAACTTATTCTGCGGTCGTTCTGGTTTAACTTTTCAGTATCAACTACAAACTGGTTCTATTACTACTGGACTTACTACTCTCGATAAGCAAGTATCTCCTCAAACTTTTACTGTTACACCGCGTCAAGTTATTGGAGTGGGTAACGTGGGACGCACACCAGGACAAGCGACCTATACTCTCTATAACCCTGGTACAAATCAAGTGGAATTCAAGACTGTGTATTACGGCAATAGTAAAGGATTTCAAAGCCAGCACAATAGAAGTAATTTAACTTCTTGATTTATGTTATCAATGTACATTTAAATTATAGCAGCGATCGCTATAATAAATTTAAAAACTTAATTATTTCGGACAATGAATTACAAGTATATGTATTATGGTTGTTGGTAATTTTCCACAGAAATTGTTTTGAATTTGATATTACTTCTATTGAAATTGGTAAGTCATTTTTACCTTGATAAACTTGAAATCCTACACGTTCTAAAGCACGAGTAGTCCACACGGAGGCGATACCCTCACCTATTAAGTTAATGTCTCCCTTGTGGGATGTATGGAGATTAAATTCACCAGAAAACATATCAAACTCCACACCTTCACTACGGAAGCTATCAGCAAATGCACCACTTAACACCAAATCTTCCGGTACGCCAACGTGTAAAATCCCATTAGCTGTTAATAGCCAAACTTTATCTGCGAGGCGCAAAGCTAAATCTAAATCGTGGGTAGAAAGGAGAATTGCTTGATTCGTTTCCTGTGCTAACTGACGCAACAACTGCATAATTTCCACCCGTCGCGGTAAATCGAGAAATGCTGTTGGCTCATCAAGTAACATCACAATAGGCGACTGAGCCAAAGCACGCGCAATCATAATTTTTTGGCGTTCACCATCACTTAATTCACTAACTTGGCGTTGTGCTAAGTATAATGCTCCTACAGATTTTATTGCCCAAGTTACTATAGCTTCATCTTCGGGTGTCAAATTTCCCCACCAATCAGTGTAAGGATATCGCCCCAGAGTTACCAAGGTGTAGGCTGATAGCATTCCCACATCAACTTTCTCAGTGAGTACCAAACTCAGACATTTGGCTAATTCTTGTGGTGCTAACTTGTAAATATTTTCGCCTAAGAGTCGCACTTCACCTGCGATTGGGGGTTGCATTCCGGCGAGCGATCGCAGTAATGTAGATTTACCCGCACCATTAGGGCCAAGTAAGCAAACCAGTTCCCCAGCTTGCAGAGATACCGAAATATCCGATGCAACACACCGAACAGTTTTTCGGGATGTCTTGTAACCGATAGTCAAGTTATGAGTTGTTAAAATCGAGTTACTCATGAGAAACTTCACCTTAAAAACACTTTGCGTACCTCTGCGCTTACCTTTGCGTACCTCTGCGTTTCAAAAATCTTAAAAAGACTTTTGGGAATTACGCCGCAGAATTACCCAAGTCACAACAGGAGTTCCAATCAAAGCAGTAACAGCATTTAAAGGTAAAACCATCTGACTTACCGCAAGTTGAGAAAACAAATCTGCAAACAATGCTAAGATTGCACCCATCATTGTTACACTAGGAATTAATATTCGATGGTCGGAAGTATTAAAAAGATTACGACAAAGATGAGGAATTGCTACACCTAAAAATGCGATGGGGCCACAAAAAGCGGTAATTGCTCCAGCTAATATAGACGCACTCGTAATAATAGAAAATCTAGTTTTCTGCACCGTTAAACCTAAACTACGTGCATAAGATTCACCAAGTAAAAGTGCATTCAAAGATTTTGATTGCAACACTGCTCCCAATAAACTCAAAAGTATCACTGGAATTAAAACAACTAACTGTTTCCAAGTCACTCCAGCAAAACTCCCAAAAGTCCACATAATATAACTTTGAATGCGTTCTTTTGAGCTAAACTGCAACAAAATACTAACAATTGCACTAGTAGCATAGCCAAACAATAAACCTAAAATTAGTAACGTCATAGTATCTTGCACTCTGCGAGAAACAACTAACATCATCCCTAAAACTGATGCTGCGCCGAGACTTGCTGCTATGACTAAACCAAAATCACTAATTATCCCCAAATCTGCTAATAATGTTGGTGTCGTAGCACTTGCTGTCAACACAACTAACGCTACACCTAAACTTGCACCAGAACTAATTCCCAATGCAAAAGGGCCAGCTAAGGGATTTTTAAATAGGGTTTGCATTTGTAAGCCACTCACGCCTAAAGCTGCACCAGCTAAAGTTGCAGTCAAGGCTTTAGGTAGGCGAAATTTGAGAATAATATGAGTCCATGTCACTTTTTCTGCTTCTTGTCCGAGCAAAATTTTGACTACTTCATCAATAGGGATAGCAACTGAACCTAAAGCCAAGTCTAATAAAAAAGCCAAGATTAAACTTACAAGTATAATTAGAAAAGTAATGGTTTTAAAAACCAGAGCTTTTTGGGTTATTAGGGGAATTTTAAATTTATACTTTTTGCTTAACATTATTAATTAAGTTTGTGGTAATAAAATAGTTTATGGTTAGGTAATATCTCTGGATGTAGTATTTTAATCAAATCAGATAAAACCATATCTGGGTTACTAATTCCGCCTTCCCAGTAATCATTACCTCCACTTTCATTAACACGAGCATTATTATTGTAAAGATTGCCTGTTTTCACAGCCTTAAAATCAGCATAGCGATTATCTTCAGCTACTAAATCCTTTAAATTCTTCCAAGATTGACTAAAATTCAACCAGTAGTCAGCATTGGCTGCACGTTCTAAAACAACTTCAAAAGATAAAGGTAAACTACCAGAGGATTTATCATCACTCCAGAGATAATCTGCTCCTGCATCAGCCAGATATTTGGCTACGTAACTTTTACCCCCAGGCATATACCAAGTTCCTTTAAAATTGAACCCAACAAATATAGTTGGACGATTTTTTACAGATTTAGCTTTTTCAGCTACTCGTGCATATTTATTGGCAATTTCACTAAATATTTTTTCTGCTTGTTCGTCTTTATTAAAAAACAAGGCAGTAAATTTTAACCATTCGCTTCTTCCCAGTGGTGTGTCTTCCATATATTCAGAATTTATCCCCACTTTCAAACCCGCCTCTGTGAGTTTAGTATAACTATCAGTTTGGGAATTTCCAGTACCAAAAGTTGTCACCAAGTCAGGATTTAATTCTAATAATTTTTCTATATCCACATTAGAATTATTCCCTACTTGTGCTATCTTTCCAGCTTTAATTCTCTCGACTACATCAGAAGTATTGACTTGTTTAGTATTACTAATACCAATCAGTTTATCAACTACACCTAATTTCGCTAGGTGGGGTAAATGAGTAGTAGATAGAGAAACTATGGAGTTAATAGGAACTGTAATTACCTGCGCTTGATTAAATTCTTTTGGTGTAGGAGTTCCACATTGGACTAAAACATATTGAAACTTTGTGTTGGCATTCTGCCAAGAATTTTTTATAGTGACTATTTTGTAGTGTTTATGATACTCTACTGCGAAGCCTGTTGCATGAGTAATCTTGATTTTATTAGGGAAGTAATCAGTATTGGGGTCATATTTTTGAATGCAGCCGTTATTATTGGTATTTGTAGATGTGTTCATTGGTGTAATATTGCAAGCAATAATTAAAGTGGCAATTAAGAAGAATTGGCATAAAAAAATAATGGGTTTTGAGTGAGGAAGTTTTACCAATTTCATGGGGTTTGAGGAAAGAGAATTTTTCTCATGCAGAGATGCAAAGGCGCAGAGAGTTAGAGAACAATACAGTTCAGTTAAGGCTACAACTCTTTGCCAAAGTCAATTTTTTTACGAACCGCAAAGGACGCAAAGAGAAGAAAGAAATGCTTAACTGAACCGTATTGAGTTAGAGAAGAAGAGAAAAGAAGATGAACTAAATAAAATCTGTTTTATGTCTTTGCGTGAGATTTGTAAAAATAGAAGTTATGGGGAATCTGGTGGATAGCAATGTTCAATAACTTTGTTACCTTTTAGCAAATGTTCATTGACAATAGTTTCAGCTACGCTTGAGTTAACGCGAGTGTACCAAGTTCTATCATCAGAATAAAATACTACTGGCCCTTGTTGGCAAACTTCCAAGCAGCCAGATGTTCTCACTTCTATATCTAAACCGGCATTTTCAACTGCTGATTTTAAAGCATCAAATGTGGGTTGCCATTTGCGTGAAGGAAGACAGCGAGTAGAAGTACAAACTGAGATATAAGAATGCTTCAGTGGATTTTTGCTAAACGGGATTGCTTGAATACCCAATACATAAATATCTCTTAATTCTTGATACAAAGCTAACTTTGATAAATCAGGTTTACCTTCTGGTAATAAATTTTCACCATCAACGAAAGGATTAGGTAATAAAATCGTCATCAATTGTTCATCTGCACCATTCCAAAATTGAATTCCCCAACTTCTGGGATGGCCTTCTGCATTAAACCGACGATAAAAAGCCGCACGACTAACTTGACGCTGCTTCCTGACTTCTACAGGGGTTCTACAAAGAGGCCCACCAAAATTAGTATCAATACACAAATGTAAATGCCAACCTTCTGTCGCTACCGTCAAATATCCATCGTAGAGAATACAAAGTTTTGGTGCAGCATTAAATTCTAATTCCAAAACACTACCTTGGACAATATGCCCCACCCCTACCTGTTGCCAATTCTGCTCAAATAAAGTGTAAAGTAACGATGACAAAACATCACTTCCACAATCAAAATATTCATACTCAATTGTTCCACCTGTAGACAACGCCTCAGTCACAACTTGATTTACTGGTGTAACCAAACAATTAAATTCACTCATCTTCAATTCTCCTGTGCGTGAAAAAACTCTTAACCTTAAAACCTAGAACTCAACCCAACCTGAAAAACCCTCCCCCCATCAGGAAAACCCGGAAACAACTGATAACGCTGGTTAAAGATATTATCTACACTACTTATAGGACTAATATTTGATTTCTGAAAAAGCTCCGTACATTTGAAGAGTCGCAAAATCAAAGGTAGTGTGCCGGATAAACCACTCAAACATCCATTTGAGATGTGAGAACGAAGGAATCAAGGCACAGAAACGCCGCACCCAGGTTTTAGCTTGTAACCAAATATCCTCAATTGGATTTTGTGACGGGCAATTAGGAGCAAAGCGGACGCAGTGAATTTTCCACTCCTCTTGAGACAAATCTTGGTTTACCTCGCCTAAAAAGTTTTGAACCAGATGTGAACGATGGTAAGAAGCACCATCCCAAAAAGAAGTAATCTTTGATTGGGGGACTGATCTAATAAATAACGTAGATAATCAATTGTATTTTCTGAGTTACCTGCGTTATACGCTTTTAGTAGTAAGCTTCCCTCCAGATAGTCAACTGCCCCGTAGTATGTCTGTTTGTCTCGTATATTAACAACTCTCACTGCTATTTCTTGGTCAGTTTTTCCCCAGACATACCCACTTAAATCTCCCCACATTAAATGACACTCATCAAGCAGCAATACTCTCAACTTTCCTTCTTCAATTTCCTGCCGATGCCTTGCCAATAGTGTTTCAATCTCTTTTTTTTTTGCAGCAACAGCGTCCTCGTCAGCTTTTGGATTTAAAGAAGTAGTTTTCTTCCAACTAATTCCTGCCGCATCAAATAAGTCATAATAGCTCCGCTTTGACTCATAAGTTACATCATATTCAAAAGCCAATTTATATTCGAGTTCACCAAGTTCCCAACATTCTTTTGTTTGCAACCAACTTAAAACTTCTTCTCGTTGTTGAGCAGTTAAGTAACTTTTTTTTCCCTTGTGGTTCAGGCGCAGTCCCGAAATTCCATCTTCCTCATAAGCTTGCTTCCAGCTTGTTATCGAACCCAGTGACACATCTAAAATTGTTTGAATTTCCTCATACTTGTAGCCTTGATAAACCAATTTGACTGCCAACGCTTTCCTCACCTCACGCGCATCTGGGCGATCATCTATAAATTCTTGTAGTTCTGCGATCGCGGCTTGTAGATGCTGGTTTATCATTGTTAGCTATTAGACAAATATTCTGTCCGTATTATCTCGTAGTTTTTTTCAGAAATCAAATATGATTCCTATATCAGTATCAAACTATCACTTAAAGGGACGCGCATTTTGAAATCTAAAGTAGTATAACCAGACAAAAACTCTGTATTATCGTTATTCGTTGGATACCCATTCAAAGAATTCATGAGCAATCCTAAATACCAACCTTGAGGATTTTCATAAGAAACACCCAAATTTAATTTATCCGCACCTGCAAAACGCAACTCTTTATCAACTTCCGCCGGATTAGAACTTTCTAAAATCCGTGGATCATTAGCTGTATAATTAGCAAAAGCATAGAAATTTTTCGCTATCTGTAAGTTTAAAGAAGCTTCAATTCCTGTAGTTCTAACCAGTCCGATATTTTCCAAAGTACCTGTATTGCCATTCACGGGTGGTGTCAACCGCTTAAAGGCAATTGTATCGGATACTGTGTTACTAAAGAACGTCAAACGTAATAAGCCTATATTACCTAACTTTTGGTCAATGCCAATATCAAAACTATCACCCTTTTCTGGTTTAAGTTCAGGATTACCAATATTAGTAGGATTATTGTTAAATAAATTGGCAATGGTTGGCGCTCGAAAGTTTCTGATGTAGTTTGCTCTGAGTGTTGTGGAGTCAGAGATTGCTAATTTTGTACCTACAGATGGTGATGTAAATGAGCCATTTACCAAGCTACTAAAATCTTGGCGTACTCCTAAATTGATACTGAAACTAGGAGTAAAATTATTTTCATATTTGGCGAAAATGGCTCCCTGACTAATACCGTTGTCGTAATTTTCTCTATTTACATTAGTGCCATAATTAAAGGTAGTATTACGCACATTTGCATTCCGGTAATCAAAGCCATAAACTAAAATCTGATTTTTGGTAAGATTCCAACTATGTGTGGTTTGAATACCGTAAGAAACTTGGTTAGAATCAAACCGATTTTGAGATGAAAGTGCACCACTACGGTTATCAAAACGAGTATTGAGAAAATCAGTATAAACTCTGGCTGTTAAAAGTGAATCATTCCCATTCCCTAATTTGGAATTCCAGGTTAAATCAGTGAGAACTTGGTCTGTGTATTTGCGATTATTGTCGGTGAGAGAATTGAAAAAACCTTGCCCAAATTGGGGTTCAGGAATTGCTACTCCTCCTGGTACTCCCTGTTCTTTGCTTAAGTATAGGCTTGAGAGACTTAAGGTATTGCGTGTTCCTAAATCTGCCTCTAGTTTGACATTGAAGTTGTTAAATAGAGCATCATTATTTGTTCTAGTTCCTGTAAAATTGGCTTCAGGAATTGTAAAAGGATAATTATTTTCTGCTTGGGTACGGTTGTAACCTACAACCCAAGAAATTGCACCTGCTTTCCCACTATTTTGAATACTTTGTTGGTTTAGTCCATAAGCACCAATATTAACTTTGGCTTCTGTTGTAATTTTCTCTGTGGGACGACGAGTGACAATATTAATTACCCCTCCTATCGCATCAGAACCATAAAGTGTTGAACCTCCTCCTGGTAACACTTCAACTCTTTCAATATTATTGGTGGTAAATTCTGAAAGGTCAAAACCACCGCCACCAAGATTATTAATCGGTCTACCATCAAGCAATATTAATACTTGACCGGTGTTAGAACCGCGAATAAATTGACCACTTTGGGCATTAACTTCTGTGCCAACTGTACCATCACCCAAGACACCAGGAAGAAATCGCAGTGCTTCTTTGACAGTTCTTGCACCTTGCGCTTCCATTTCTTCACCTGTAATCACGTAAACTGGACGGGTGGAATCTTTCACTGTCCCCTCGCGGCGAAAAGGTGAAAATACAGGTTCATTCAATAGCTTGTCGATGACTGTTAATTCAATATCGGGTTCTGTTTCTGTTGTGGAGGCTGGAGTATTTTCAGGTGTTACTTGTGCAACTGGTTGTAAGTCTCTTGCAGAACCTTCATACTTAGGAAACTCAGATATTTGTGCAACTTGATTAGCAATTGCTACATTTCCTCCACCGACCATCCCATAAATTGCGGTAAAAACGAAGATTTTTGAGAAAAATTCACAATAAGTAACTATGCGGGAAGTGGACATGAAACTCCTCGTTTTCAGTAAATGCAGGTATTTATTTGTGCTGTTGAATTTCTAAGATTTAGGGTTTAACTAGTACAGTACGGCGGAAATAAACCACCCATTCCCAATCAACAAAACCCTTACGCTGTCTTCATTTTTAATTTTTAATTTTTAATTTTTAATTCCGCCTTGCGGTACTAGCTTGCTACAATGCATTGCCATAGCTAAATCATGGTGGATACTATTTTGATAGCAAAAAGACTTTGTGGTATTCCTTATGGATACCCAAATTCCTATAAGACAACCAAAAATTAAGTGTCGTTACTAACAGCGAAGCGAATTAGTAAAACTTGCAGAGGGTACCGTCTTAAAACAGTATCTGTACCCATGAAATTTATTAATCAAATGTATCATCTGTGCCTCGCAGATAAATGTTTTGTGTCTAGAGTGAGTCGGCGGGCATTCTGACTAAGAGACACGTTATATTCGTCTCATTACAGCTGCGGGACAGCGCCGGATTTACACCGAACTTTCCCCCTTGCGCCTGATGGCTGCTCCCCATCAGAACCGACAGTTATGTGTCACATTACCATAATTACTGTCTATATGTAAATTCAGTCGATAATAATTTTAATTCTCCATATTACTTACTGGATATATAGGACTAGTATTTGATTTATGAAAAAATCTAAGTATATGTAGGGTGTGTTACGGCTTCCGTAACGCACCAAAATCTTCGGATGGTGCGTTAGCCTACGGCATAACACACCCTACTCAAATATTTTCAGAAATCAAATATGATTCCTATAGAATTATATTTGTGCTAGAGTTAACACTCATAAAATAAATACCATAACTATCAGGATAAGGTAATTTTTTCACACTCTAGATTTAATTTTGTCCAGAGTATTACAGTCATAAGAGGTAGTACAAGGCTTTAATTTTGCTATTAAAGCTCTATACATAGCAATGGGGAAAAAGCGGTAAAACTAGAAAGCTTGTTTTTGCTTTTGGATGAGTCTCATTGTGTTTTTGCTCCTGTTAAAAGGGTGTGCGGAAGTTGGAATTTTGCCCATTCTTTGCGTACAGTGTGGTAACATTGCGGTGGTGTAATTGGTAAATTAGTTAAATAGAAAAACCCAGCCTGATTACCGTATTCCAACAAAAATACAATATCTTTTTGGGGATTATACTTATCTACAGCTTCAAGAATATGAGCATTCATGAAGTGTCTTTGCAACAGTACGGTATCTGGTGCTGTTAACCAAGCATTTAAGAAAGCTGCGAGATTTTTACGCGGGATAAAATGCGCTTTAAATGTTTCACCAGCCATACTTAAATGCGGAGAATTGGTACTGCAAATTACGACACCACGTTCTCCTCCTAAATAACCGATCCAAGCGTTGTAAGCAATTGCTAATATATTGGTGGCGATAAAAGCTTGTTGCCAATCTTGGGTGTTTATTTCTGTGGTCATTTTCAATTAAACTCCTTTAGATAACTGCCAAAGTTGAACGGAATAACACAGATGGTTTTCAAAAATAGTATGCGCTGCTAACCCCTCGACAACCGACCTTTCCAGCCAACGCTTAAATGCCCAACGACCGAGTGTGTATAATGGTGGGAATGCGTTCGGCGTTTCGCCGTAGAGCTTTGCTATCACCACAACATCAGCAATATATTTATCTGAAACTTCTAAACACAAAACTGTAAAAGAGTGAGGGAAGAGAGAAAAACTCTTCCCATATTCCCTGCTTTTGGGAAGATGAAAAACTCAGGAAATTAGATTCTAGGGTAGGCTATTCCGCAGACGGCGTAAACAATTTATCGATGCAGCACAATCACAACCAAACATAGCTACAGCAGCATCACTTTCTGCATCCGTAACCCCAAGCAGAGCCTTTTCGCTGTCATCCGATGTAACATCAATCTCTGCTACACCTTTTTGCAAATGAGATAATTCTTCAGCATGAGCGCAGAAAAACTTACCGAGTTTCGGATGTCTTACACAAGCTTTTTGGTCTGATGCTGATACTGGTCTAGTAGCAGCATTAGGACGGTCTACTGGTTGCGGATTTACTGGTTCACCAGCTGTGGTGACTTTACTGGTCATTACCAATGATGCTAGGGACATCAAAGCTGCTGATTTGGTAGTTAAAGTTATTAAAACTTTCTTCATGCAATTGTCCTAGAAGGAGGTTGACAATTAAGGTTAATGTTCTCTCAGCTTGGTAGGGGAATGATGTTTTCTAAAAACCTGCATACTCGAAGCAATTCACCCATAATATACACCAGAAAATAAATTGCTATCTGAGATTCACAGATTCTTGAAAAAATAGTTGCAAAAAATCCAAGTAAAATCTTTTATTTTTCACTTTGTATCTCTTACATTGATTTATTTCCCAAACAGGAGATTTTCCTGTTTTATATACTTAATACATAGCTACTTGCTAGAGAGATAGCAATCGATTATACTCCAACTTTAAAAAGTGCAACTATATATGTTGATATCCTGTATATCTTCTAGGGCATTAGGCTTGGTTTAAATTCTGACCAGCGATTGCAAACTTGTTCGTAGCAATCGGGTGGAGTAATTTTTAGTTGGTGTAAAAAATTCACCTCAAATTGAGGATCTGCCTTTAGCACCAAAAGAATATCTTGATGGGGATTGTATGTTGCGATCGCAGGTAAAATTGATGAAATCATAGGGGAGCAGATTGATTGCGATATAAATCCGCCATCCTGAAACGATCGCAAGTAAAACCCAATCAAATCAGAGGGTAGAAATTGCAGGGTGAAGGGAACTGTATCAACACTTGTATTTGTAGGGTGAGTAACTTTAGTATCTACATCACAAATGACAACTCCCCGCCCAAATGACTGAAATCCTTTCCATCCTGTGTAACCAATTACCAGTAGATTATTATGAATAAAGTTGTTTTGCCAGTAGCCGAAATTTCCTTGCCAAACACTATTAGATGGTCGCATCGACTTCCTCCTCCAACACAATTGACTCAATGCGAACCTGCTCAAGCTCCCGTCCAATCAATACTAATCGCGTTTGACGGGGTTCCTGGGGTTGCCAAGGACGATCATAAAAGTAGTCAAATCGATTACCAACCCCCTGTAATACCAGACGCATGGCTTTGTTGGGAACTGCTACAAATCCCTTAATTCGATAAATTTCTTGCTGTTGCACTAATGTTTGCAAGCGTTTGACTAAGACAGTCGGCTCAAATGCTTGGTCTAACAGTAGTTGCACTGCATTAATTCCTTCATCATGTTCGTGGTCTTCTTCAGTATCGTGGTGACTGGGACGACTATCTAAGTTGTCTTCTACCGCAGCGTTGAAACCGAGTAACAAATCGCCACTGATTTTACCGTCCTGGCAAGGAATGACTTTTACACCAGGGGATAAGTTCTGCTTTAACCACTCCTGTACTCTAACTTGCGTTGGGAAATCAACGCGATCGCTCTTAGTCAGCAATACTAGGTCAGCACAAGCCAGCTGATCTTCAAACAGTTCCTCAATGGGTGTTTCGTGTTCTAGGCTAGAGTCAGCTTGTCTCTGTGCTAAGAGGGCTGCTAAATCACCTACATATTGATTAGTTGCTAAAGCTTCACAGTCCACCACAGTGATTACGCTGTCTACTGTAGCGCCTGTGCGAATCTCCGGCCAACGAAATGCTTGCACTAATGGTTTTGGCAGTGCTAGTCCAGAGGTTTCAATCAACATACAGTCTAGGCTGGCGCGTCGCTTCAGTAATTCTTGCATCGCTGGTAAGAATTCTTCTTGCACTGTACAGCACAGACAACCGTTGGTGAGTTCAACAATCAATATTACTGTTAGAGTCTTCTTCATCGTCACAAACTCGGCAATCACGTAAAAGTTCGCCATCAATTCCGATTTCTCCAAATTCATTCACCAAAACAGCAATGCGTCGTCCCTCATTGTTTTGGAGTAAATGGCGAATTAACGTTGTTTTGCCTGCGCCTAGAAATCCTGTAATTACTGTGACGGGAATTTTTTGCATATTAGAAAGTATCTTGTTTGTTGATTAATCTTGCAATGTGTAGGAAGTTGTTCAAACCACAGATATCCCTCTGCGCTAACCTTCCCTACGGGACGCTCCGCGAATGCGTCCCTCTGCGTTTAAATTTCAATCCTCAATTCCCCACGATTTTACGCAAATCAGTACTTAGTTAAAGTTATGTCGGATTGGCTACCTAATCAAGCTTGAGGGAGTTTGTTTGGCAAAGTTTCTATCGCTCAATTCTGTACTACCGTTCGCCCGTACAGCGCGGAACATTCCAAATCGGCACAGGCCTGCACCAAACGCCAAACGCATCAGCAAAAACGTCGGCATCTCACGCAGAGATTTAATGAAACTAGATAGACCAAAACGCACCAATCCCTGTGGTCGAGCAACTCCTTGCCAGATGGAGTCTAGCCAAGAAGGAAGCGTTTGTTCTGTCCAGTCTGCCGTAATTACCTCCCCTTCGACTAATTCTGTCTCTGCTAAAAGTTCGGAAAAGCCTTCAATACTGGAAAAAGCTGGATGAGACCACTGATCGAGAAGTTGGCGCATCACTGGTTTCTCCCAAAAATTTAGCGGCTTTTGGCGGTCATCCCTCTGATTCCAGTCAGCTACAACCAACACTCCACCAGGCTTTAGCACCCGCATTAATTCTCTAGCAAAGACGGTTTTATCTGGCATGTGGGGGCCTGCTTCGATTGACCAGACCACATCAAAACTGGCATCTGGAAACGACAGTGCCATTGCATCATCGACCGCAAACTGGACGTTTAGCCCGTCGGGTGTTAACTCCTGGGCACGCTTTACCTGCTGTGGGCTGATCGTAATCCCTGTGACCGCAAACCCATAATCTCGCGCTAAAATCCTGCTGCTGCCGCCGATACCACAGCCAACATCTAAGACGGTAGTGCCAGAAGGTAATTTTTCTATTCCACCCCATTTAACCATTTCATGTACAAAGTCAGATTTAGCAGCCAAAAAATCCTTTCGTCGTGGCGGCGAACCGTAGTGACCGAGGTGAATGTGTTCTCCCCAATAAAACTCTACGATGCCATCAAGAGTCCATTGATCGTAGGAATTGGCGACTGTAGCGGAGGATTCATACTTGCGGGCGGTCAGGAGATAAGCCGCAATTCCAATCACCAAAATCAGAAGAAAACCAATTACAGAATATAATAAAGTTGCCATTTTTTTGAACCTTTCTGTACAACTATTTGAGTTGATCTAACGGTTTACTCATTGCTGTTCGTCCCGAATTAGACGCGCGATGTCGTAATCGCCCACCAGATTAGATGCCTACGATGAGCGGAGCTAACGCAATATAAATCATCCTGTACATCGAAATTGCAATGTTTTGAACATCTTGAATAATTCTCCCTTGCAGTAGACTGGGCTTGTGTTTATCTTGGGGGACAGCTGTTTGTTTGACAAAGGGATGAACAGCAGTGGGAATTTTTCCAACCCGGTGAATATAGAATTTTGGCATGATGATTAATTGAAGTAATAGTGTAGTGAATTAGCAATTTTTATGCTAACTGGGAAAGCATTTGTTCAGTAGTAGAACAGGAATATGTATGTCACACACGCCATTTTTTACCTGTTTTGAACAACTTCTATCTGTTAGTTCAATACACAATATTTGCAAGCGATACTCTCATCTGGGGTAGCGATCGCAGCATCTAAAAACAAGATTTGCACCCTAAATTAACCGCCTACCCTCTCATAGAAAGCTGTAATCTGTAGCGTCTTGATACGTGGGGCTATGAGAACGTCAAGCTGATTAGTTGCAGAAATTTTCATAAAATACTTATCTGTGCCTCGCAGATGTACAAAATTACAAGTTTACTTCGGCGGGCATTCTGACTCACAAGGCAAGCCTTGATTACAGCTGCGGGACAGCGCCGGATTTACACCGGACTTTCCCCGTTTCCTCTAGCGGCTGTTCCCCACTAGAACCGAGATTCATCTGAATACTAACACAACTGTGGTTTGCTTGCTTGATGACTCTCACCAAACTAAAATAAAGTTCCCGTACAATAAATAGTTAGGCACTCTCTGAAGCGTCAAGCGGGAATTGGGAGATTTTCTTTCACGGAAGGGCGGAATATGAAAAGAAATGACATTCTGAATCTGGCCGCTAGCTATGGTCTCCAACTTGGCGACGATATATTCTTTAATGAAATGGGGATTGATTTCAAAGTGGCGTTTGCCACTGATATCGACGGTAACAAGTGGGTATTGCGAATACCTCGTCGTGAAAATTTAGCTGGACAAATTGAACAAGAGAAAAATATTTTAAATCTAGCAAAAAAACACTTATCTATTTCCGTTCCCAATTGGAAAATTGTAAGTCCAAAGCTGGTGGCGTATCCCTTATTGGAGAATAAGCCCGTTATAACTTTCAACCCTGAGACACATGAGATTACATGGAATATTGATCAAAAAGATACCAGCATTGTTTCATCACTGGCTAAAGTTCTTGTCGAACTCCATCAGATCCCAGTCCGGGAGGCTGTCTCAATAGGCGTAAAATTACTAACACCCCAAATGGTTCGACAAGAAGTTTTGAGTAATATTGAGAGTGTAAAACGAGAAATAGGAATAAGTGCTGAACTGGAAACCCGATGGCGAAGATGGTTGGATGCCGATAGCCTTTGGCCTAATTTTTCTACTTTCATTCACGGCGATTTATACGCAGGCCACATTCTTGCTGATAAGAACGGGGAAGTCAGCGGAATTATTGATTGGTCAGAGGGGCAAGTAAGTGACCCATCTGTTGATTTTTCAGGACACATTGCTGTTTTCGGAGAACAAAGTTTGAGGGATTTAATATTTTGGTATAAAAAGTTTGGAGGAAAGGTATGGGACAATATTTTTGAGCACTCTGTAGAGCGCCATTCAGCTTCACCCTTAAATTACGCCATTTTTGCCATTAAAACAAACATGAATGAGCATATCAATGCAGCCAAGGGGCAGCTTGGATTACTTTAATCATAGTTAAGCTGTATACTGACATTCGTCATTAATCGGGGTAAGTCTCATTTTTTACCAAAGCTTGCTATAGATTTTGATCAATATCTTTCTTTAAATTGGAACTTGATAAGGTTGTCTTTCATTGTGGTTGCTATTGTAGGAACAATTTTCGGTGCGTACTTAGCTGAATTTGTTCCAGCTAATAGACTTCAGAGAACTTTTGGTTATTTTTTGCTTGCATTAACCAACGGCATCATAAAACCCCGTATGAAGAATCACACTGCGATCGCATGAAATACCCTCTCCTGAACTTAAAATTTTTAATATGGATATAAATGAAATTCTTAAATCTTATGCTGCTGGAGCAAGAAACTTTCAAAGACTAAATCTGCAAGAAGCCGAATTAACAAATGCCAACCTCATAGGCGCAGATTTTAGCTATGCTGATTTACGTCAAACACGACTTGGTAGAACTAATCTTAGCCGAGCTTGCTTACACGAAGCAGACTTGAGTGAATCTATCCTTTGGGGCATAGATTTGAGTGAAGCAGACTTATATCGTGCTGTTCTCCGAGAAGCTGATTTAACGGGGGCAAAATTAATCAAGACACGCTTAGAAGAAACAAATTTAATCAAAGCTAGTTTATGTGGTGCTAATTTGCATGGTGCAAATTTATCTCGTTCTCTGTTATTTCAAGCAGACTTACGCCCCAGTTCTGACCAGCGTACAGATTTGGGATATGTGGTTTTGAGTTGGGCAGATTTAAGTTATGCTGACCTCAGAGCTGTTTCTATGCATCATGCCAACTTAGATAAAGCAAAATTATGTCGCGCTAATCTGTCTAAAACAATACAGTGGGGTAACTTAGCGGCGGATTTAAGTGAGGCTAGTTTGCAAGGTGCAGACTTGAGTTATGCAAATCTAGATAGTGCCATTCTGCGAAAAGCAAATCTGCAAGGTGCAGACTTAACAGGGGCAATTCTCACAAATACCGATCTCCAGGGAGCAATCATGCCTGATGGTACTGTTCATGATTGAGTTATCAAGAAAGGCAGAGGGCAGGAGGCTCAGTTGGCAGAAGGGAATTCTGATTCCTGCGCTGAAGCTCGTGACCAGAGCGAACTTGGGTTTAAGACCCCCTACCAAATTATAAATTTGGTGGCCCCAATTAAGTACGGTGTTGAATCCACGAAGCGTTAAGTTTTGAAAATTCTCTAGATAAAATCTTTTTATTGCTTTATGGTTATATAGCTATTAAATTAATTTAACTGAAAGTTTCAGAGGTTTTAACATGGGTCGTCATTCCGATAATTCTCTGCAAGAATCTAGAAATCACACAACATTGCTGGCATCACCTACCAACACAATACCCCAGGATTCACGGGAGCGATCGCAGCAATTCATGCAGAATTTACAAGATGAAATTTGCACAGCCTTAGAGCAACTTGATGGAAAAGCACGCTTTCAAGAAGACTACTGGGAACGAGCAGAAGGTGGAGAAGGGCGTACTCGCGTGATTCGAGAAGGGCGGGTGTTTGAACAGGGTGGTGTAAACTTTTCGGCAGTTTGGGGAAGTAGTCTACCGCCGGCAATTTTGGCTCAACGGCCAGAAGCCGCAGGACATGAATTTTTTGCCACAGGAACCTCAATGGTGTTGCATCCCCGTAATCCCTACGTACCAACAGTGCATCTGAACTACCGCTACTTTCAGGCAGGCCCGATTTGGTGGTTTGGTGGTGGGGCTGATTTAACGCCATACTACCCCTTTGCAGAAGATGCAGTTCACTTTCATCAGACGCTCAAAAATGCCTGTGATGTCCACCATCCAGAATATTATCCAACCTTTAAACGCTGGTGTGATGAATACTTCTACTTAAAACATCGTCAAGAACAGCGAGGCATTGGCGGCATCTTCTTTGACTATCAGGATGCTAGCGGCAAGCTTTATGTAGGCGATCAAACAGATAGTCCAGCAGCACTCTACAGTCAGCAAGTAGGAACGGTATCTCGTAACTGGGAAGATATCTTTGCCTTTGTTCAGTCTTGCGGTCAAGCATTTTTACCTGCCTATTTGCCCATTGTAGAACAACGGCAAGAAATAGAATATGGCGATCGCCAACGTCAGTTCCAACTGTACCGTCGGGGTCGTTACGCAGAGTTTAATCTGGTGTATGACCGAGGAACGGTTTTCGGTCTGCAAACCAATGGTAGAACAGAATCCATACTGATGTCTCTACCACCTCTAGCACGCTGGGAATATTGCTATGAGCCAGAACCAGGTACACCCGAAGCACGGCTCACCGAAATTTTTCTCCAGCCTCACGATTGGACGAATGTGACTTTTGTTCAAAAATAACAACATTTTTAGCAACAAGGTATTCACCATGAGCAGCCATTTAGATGTTCGCTTGCGATAAGGCACTAAAATGACGCATCACACACTGAACTTTCGTACCCTGCGGGAAACTAACGCAACAGTGGCATCAATTCAGGAGGAGTCGAATCCCCGGATGATTTGCTCCTCCTGCCTCCTTCAACTGCTGGTAACTTTTAAAACTCCATAGTTAAGAAATTAAAAATTAAATATGACAACACTTCCATCGCTACTTATTGGTAAACATATTGCCCGCTACCCGATTATTCAAGGAGGAATGGGAATCAGAATTTCTGGCGCAAATCTGGCTGGGGCTGTGGCTAATGCAGGTGGCATTGGTATTGTATCTGCCGTGGGATTAGGACTCAATTCTCCTTATTTTGCGATTAAACAGCGAAAACATCAGCTATTTGAAGCAAATCGCTTGGCGTTAATTGATGAACTCCAGAAAGCTCGTCAAATCAGTCCAAATGGGGTGATTGGGATTAACTCAATGGTGGTAGCGCGAGATAATGAAACTCTGGTACGTACAGCCGTGGAACATGGTGTTAATTTAGTAATTTCTGGTGCTGGCTTACCATTGCATCTACCTGAATATACAGAGAGCTATCCAGATGTGGCACTAGTGCCAATTATTTCCAGTACCCGTGCTGCTAAGGTGATTTGCCGGAAGTGGGAACGTCATTATGGACGTTTACCTGATGCCTTTGTAGTGGAGAACCCGAATACAGCGGGGGGACATTTGGGTGCAAAATACCAAGATTTAGGTAATGTTGCCTTAAATGCGGAGCAAGTAATTCCAGAATTGGTGGAATATCTGCATTCGGAACTGGGTACAGATATTCCAGTGATTGCAGCAGGTGGCGTTTGGAACCGTGCTGATATTGATCGGATGTTGGCTTTGGGGGCGAAAGGGGTACAAATGGGGACTCGCTTCATTACCACCGATGAATGTGATGCAGATATTCGTTACAAGGAGTTTCATCTTGATGCCAGTCCCGAAGATGTGGTAATTGTACCTTCTCCTGTGGGAATGCCGGGAAGGGCATTAAAAAATACTTTTGTGGAAAAAGCGATCGCTCATTCTCCAGATTTAGAAAAGCGCTGTATCGCTAACTGCTTAGAGGTTTGTCAATGCCGAGATCATCAAGAAACCTATTGTATTATTCAGGCATTAGATAAAGCTGCTCGTGGTGATGTGGAAAACGGTCTAGTTTTTGCTGGGAGTAATGCTGGACGTGCCGAATGTATGATGTCTGTTGCGGAATTAATTGGGGAACTTGTTAGCTAATCTGACTTTTCACGGCATCTGGAAAACCTCTCTCTAAATCTCTCTCCTAAAAGGAGAGAGACTTTGAAATTTCCCCCTTCCCGCGTCGGGAAGGGGGTTAGGGGGTTAGGTTTTTGGTGGACTTTTCCACATAACGTGAAAAGTCAGGTTAGCTAATCGGCATTAGATTTATCGAACAGAATTCAGGAGTCAGTCGTCAGAATACAGGAAAGGTATTCTGTATGACTGGCGGATAGTGCAGCATTAGCGAGTCCGCGTTCGCATAGCGTCTCGTAGAGAGCGTTTTGATTCTGACCGGAGGCGGAGCGTCTCCGGCTCCGCTCCTGAATTCTGACTCCTGAATTCTGAATTCTTTCTTATTAAATTAATTTGTTCGCCAAAATTTCCTGGTAGGTTTGGATTGTTTGCCTTGCGATCGCATCCCAGCTAAAATTTTCCAAGGCATATTTTTGGGCGTTTAATCCCCGTCGTTGGCGTTCTGCGGGATTTTGCAAAGCTTCTTGCAGTAACTCTACCAATGCTTGGACATCTGTTGCACCCACCCAACCCGACTCACTATCACGAATCTGTTGACAAATATGCACTTGATCAGAAATCACAACGGGTACACCTGCTACCATCGCTTCAGCTACAGCAATCCCAAAATTTTCATAGTAGGAAGGCAAGACAAATAAATCAGCAGCTTGTAGTAAACTAACTTTGAGTTCACCAGTGACAAAGCCAGTAATTGTAGTGTGCGATCGCAGTGGTGAATTTTGAATTTGGGATATTATCTTTTGTTCGTAATCTGGATCTTGGGGATTTGTCCCAGCTAAGACAAAATGAAACTTATAACCAACCCCTAACAGCTTCTCTAGCGCCGGAATCAACAAATTTAACCCTTTTTTCGGATCAATTCGTGACATAAACAGCACTAAAGGCACATCCTTTGGTATTTCTAACTGACTACATATATTTTTAAAAGAAGATTGAGGGGGAATTACACCCAAGGGAATCACCAAATCTGGCGTAGATACTCCAAACCGTTCTGATATTTTAGCTTCTTGATCGCTGGTAAAATGAATTGCTGCCGCACCCGCTAAGTTTTGACGTTCTATAATTGCGACATAAAGCTGTTTTAATTGCTTTTTTTTCTTTAAATCAGCCGGATCGAGAGTACCCAAAGGACGGAAAATATAAGGTAGCTTTTGCTGACGACACACAATCGCAGCAGCACTAATTATTGGTGAGAATAAAGCATGAATATGTGCTATGTCAAACTCATGAGCATGACGTTTTAGCCATTTTAATAAATCTAGGGAAAATTTGTAGCGACGAAACGGCGCACAACGAAAATAAATTATTTCATAGCCATCTTGTTTAATTGGGCGATTTAAAGGAACATCGAGAGGTATCTGACCATTATCGCCATTACTATCAGTTGTGAGAATTGTAACTTCTACTCCCTCTTTTACCAACGCAGGAGCTAATCCTAGTACCATTTGACTGGGGCCGCCGTAAATCAGAGAAATTGAGGGAACAATTTGTAATATTTTCATTTTTTTGTCATTTGTCCTTTGTTATTTGTCATTTGTCATTTGTCCTTTGTCCTTTGTTATTTGTAATTTGTTTTGTTATTCACTAATGACCAATGACCAATGACTAATGACTATTAACTAATTCTTGATAAAACTCTAATTGCTGTTTAGCTAAGGCTTTATTTGTGTATTTAATCATTGCTTTTTGATAACCCATTTCACCCAGACTGTGAGCAAAATATGGTTTATCTATTAATTGAACTAAGCAATTAGCAAGGGCTTGAGCATCACCTTCGGGAAATACTAAACCAGCATCGCCAATTACATGGGGAATTTCACCAGAATCAGAACCAATCACAGGCACTTGGCAAGCCATTGCTTCAATTAGCACATGACCAAATTGTTCTTTCCAGCCAGCAGAAGTTAAGGTTTTAAACTTGTAAGTTGTTTCTGAAGGCAGTACCAAAGTACTCATTAAATTAATATAGTTTGCAACCTCGTCATGAGGAACACTTTCTACCAAAATTAACCGTTCTTTAATATTATTTTCTGACGCTATTTTCATTAATTCAGTTTGTAACTCTCCCCGTCCCAGCAGCAATAACTTCCAAGATTTATTTTTCAAACTGATTAAGGCTTCTAAAAGTGTTAACAACCCCTTTTCTTGTACAAAACGCCCAACAAAACCTACCACAAAATCTTCTTTTTCAATGCCTAACTTAGCTGCTAATTCTGGTTGGGCTTTGGGAGTGAATAGACTTTCATCTACACCCAGTTGCGGCATGACTTTAATTGCACCTTGATATCCTCGTTGTCGCAAAACTTCTGCTCCATCCTGATTGCCAGAAATAATGCCGTGGCTGTGGTTGAGGTTATATTTTTCTAATAAAGCAATTGGTGGTTTCAGATTATATGGAAGATTCCACCAGGTAAAAAATAAATTTTTTGCCTTGAGTCCTAATAGCTTATTTAAGGTAATCATTTGAGTATAAGCCAAGGCTCTAGACCCTTGTTCTACCTGAATGATTTGGGGACGAAATTGTTTTAACAAAGAGATCAAATCAGCACCAAAGGTAAGGAGTCCCTGGTGATTTTGGCTAAAATTAGAAACTGGAACTATTCTAAATGTGCCTTCATCGCGGTATTCAGTTTCAATAATTCTATTTTGCACACCACCTGGTTTCCAGCGCTTTGGGACTACAACTGTCACTTCAATGTCGGGTTCTAGTTGAGATAAAGCACGTAATTTTTCACAGTTGAGGTCTACGATATAAGTGTGACTAGCAACTAAAATTTTCATTTTTAATTTATTCTTTGTTATTGACTAACGACCAATGACAAATGACAAATGACCCATGACTAAACTTGTTTATCCAATCGGCTGTAAATTTGACCATCGTTCCATGTTGATTGGATAACAGTACCCAAGGCTTTGAAAAAACCTAAAATGTAGAAAATAGCGCGAGTGGCAATTTTGATGGGGGAACCGCTTTTGTGACAAGGTGGGCGTCCTAGGACGTGACAATCAAATAAACGGGCGTATAGGCGTAAAGCTTGAGTCGCAGTGAGGTTTTTCAGCCCTAGTAAAAAATGGTTGTGGTAAAAGGTGAGTTGATATTTTAGCGATCGCATACTAATATCATGACAACCCCCTGTTTCTTCGCCTAAATGCACCAAATGGGCTTCTGGGTCGTACCAAATCTTATATCCTGTCTGCCTCACCCGCAAACAAAAATCTGACTCTTCGCGTACTGCACTACCGCGAAACCTCTCATCAAATCTCAGCCCATACTTAGTAAAAATTTCGCTGCGAAAAGACATATTGCAACCCCTCGCTGTCAGCACTTGCTGGGGTTTGATGGTATGTACTAAATCAATATGATACCAAGCAATTCCTGGGTCCATAGCTTGGGGAGGCAGATATTCAATCTCTAAATCTCCCCCAGAATCACCCAATTTCATTCTGTCAAATACCCGACCGGCGACAGCCCCCACTTCTGGATTTTGGAAATAATTTTTTGCATGGGCTGCTAACAATCCAGGGGTTAGCTGAACATCATCATCAATAAATAATATTATTTCACCAGATGACCGCCGGACAGCATAATTACGCGCCCCTGGCAAACTCGCCCAATTCAAACGCAACCATTTAATTTTACCTGCCTCCGCCATCTCTTCTAAGTAAGCTTGAATTTCTGGTTGGTGTTTTGCGGTTTGGTCTACAACTAAAACTTCAAAATTTGGATAGTCCTGTTTTAAGACATCCACAACGCTATCTCGTAGTGCTTCCTCCCGTCCGTAGGTCGGGATTACTACAGTAATTAATGGCCAATTATTCATGATTTCTATTAAGTAATTTTACTACTTCTATATTAGCCTTGTAAAAATTAATTTTCATGAAATTCAGTAAGCTACCATTGCTTTTATCGAAAAAGAATTCTGAGTTATGAATTCTTTTTCAATTACATTCAATCAATTGTTTACCAAACTCAGCACTGGCTCAACGCCCCACTACCCCTAAGAGGTTGTTTGAAAAGTGTTTCACTGTGACTTTAGGCACTTTTAGATCCCCCCTAGCCCCCCTTAAAAAGGGGAGAACCGGAATCAAAGTCCCCCTTTTTAAGGGGGATTTAGGGGGATCTAAAATTTTTGATACCGACAAGAGGACTTTTCAAACATCCTCTAACAGAACTCTTCATACTGCTGCTGCATAGAGATTATCAAAGAACTCATTTTGCTTTTCGGAGTTATGCACAATTTGTACTTGAGCTAATGCTCCTGCACTTAAAAATTCATAATGTTCTCGTTTATCATTTCTATCAAGAAATTGGATTATTTGTTGCAATGCTTCCTCTGCCAAATAATCGTAAGTACTATTCAGAATTTGCCAATATTCATTAGTTTTAGTTTTTTCACCGTGCAGCCAATTACTCCAGTGCCTAATTTCATTAATTGGTAATTCTAAAATATAACCATTTTCATCGTGACGGACAAACTCTGGCAAGGCGCATACATTTGTTGTAATTACAGGGGTGGCAACAGAAAATCCTTCGATGATGCTAAAGCCATAAGTATCGTGTAGCGTAGCCATTAATTGAAAATGGCTTTGCGATAGTAACTCAAGAACTTTATTATTAGGGATATATTTGTGAAAAACAACGTTATTTAAATCCAGTAACTTTAAATCTTCCAAATATTTGGTGGTATCAGGAAAATCTGTAGGTACTCCTGAACCATGCCCCAGTCCTGATATGATATGGATGGTAAGAGGTAAACCTAATTTTTCAGCTTTCTTTGCTAACCTTAAAGCAACAACTCCACCTTTTCTAGCAATGTGATGCCCGACGAAAACAAGCTGTAAATTTTGGTCTGGTTGATAAGTTTTAGGTTGATCAACTCTGGTAGTAAAATTTGGATGAATTATATCCAATTTATTACTTAATTTTTCTTCTATTTTCCAGCCTTTTATCCGGTTAATAAATCTCAACTTTGCATAATCTGACATGGCTATCAGTTTTTGACAATTGTCTAACGCTAAACGATTGTTTAATAAGTCATAAATTACTGCCTCTTGTTTATTTTTAGGATTTCTATATAAAACCCGATGATCCTCAAAGGTGAGAAACCAAGGTTTATTTGTATATAAAATTCTGTTGAAAGAATGAATAGCCTGGTATTTTTCCCATAAAGGTTGCCAAGGCATAAAGCTTGCTAAAGGATACCAAAGTTTTTCTATAGGATATCTGCCTGTAGGAAAAGATTTGAGTTGGATTAGTGTATGCCTGGAGTTACGCGGTAAGTTAGGGGTTCTGATGTGGTTCTGACCGCATACGATAATTTTTGCCATTTTTATCTGATTTAAATTGTTTTAAGACGTTTTTTCTTGTTTTTTAGCTGAGGGTTGGCTTCTTCTTTATCTTGTTTCTCCAGTTCTGGCAATTTAAAAAGAACTCCCGCAAAAAACCAATAATAGACAGCAACAGGATCAACATCCAGAGGATAGTAGTAGGTGTTGTAGCTAATAAACAATATAAACACCCATAAAGCTGCTCCGTAACTGCGGAAATTACGGTTTTTTATGGAGCGATAGGTTTTAAAGCTAATAATTGTTAAACTTGTTACTAAACCCAGAAAAGCTAGTACTCCAAGAATTCCAACTTCATAAAGTACTTTGGGGTAATAGGTTTCCACAAGCTTAGTTTTACCCATCGCACGGGCAGAGTTAGTTGCTCGTCCTAAGCCACTTCCTAGTGGCCCGTCTACATTTTTCCAATTTTCTTCAAATTGCTGGACGATAAAATCTTGAGGTGGTGAAGCTTCCCAACGACTGGTAAAACTCTCGGTTCTCTCTTGTACGACAGCAGGGTTGCTCACCATCGCAATTCCCAGAACTATAGCAAGTCCTATCCCTATGGGGATAAATCGTTTAAGATTGCCAAGTTGTCCAGTGAGCAATAGCAAAATCCCGAAGCAGATTGGTACTAAAGCTAGGGCAATTCTCTGTCCAGAAATTACAGCATTGATAAAGACTGTCACTAAAGAACTTAAACCGATTACCCGCCATACTATAGAAGGGTCGGTGAAGCCAGTAGCAAAGGTAAAAAAGGTGCTGGAAATCAAGAACCATGCCCACTGCCAAGGGGCTACAAATGTCCCTGGTAAGCGAATAACCCCTTCTTCGGGACTATATAAGAGCGCTCCACCAAAATAACACCGGGCTTCTAGTGATGTGACAAATAGGGCATTTCCTTCCAGACCTCTAGTGCCTTGACATATACCAGTTAGTAATAGCAGGTATTGAATACATCCCAGTACACAGCAAATCAGTATCAGGACAATCTGGAGGCGCGATAAAAGTAGAAAATCTCGCTTATCGCGAATTAGATAATAGGCACAACCAATCAAGGGGACATAGCCTAAAAATACTTTCAGTCCCAGAATGCCCATACCTAAAGGTATTTCTTTGGGTGCTTTTTCTAATAGTCCGACGCTAGGCGGGTTAAACTGCTGTCCACCATTAACAAATAACAGCGTTAGCAGACTACAACCCAAAACAATATAAAGTGGGATTTTAATACCTTGGGGGATAATTAAGGGTAGCCCCTGTTTACGGCAAGTCTGCCAAAGTCCAATTAGGGCTGGAACATAAAAAGCATCTTTAGCTAATTGAAGTACGGGACTATTGCCCAAGTAGTAAGTGATAGTACCCCCAATAGGTACGTAAATTATGAAGGCATATAGCGCTTGGCGCGGGTATTTGTAGGAAAGGGATATGACTATTATTCCCAAGACTCCAGGGACTGCTACTTTAATTCCAGCTACGAAAAAAAGCAGAATGCCAACAAAAACACCGCTAAAGGTGGCGGTGGTGAGTAAGCTAGTGAGTTCTTTACGTGCTTGGGCTGTTTTGCGCTTTTGGGCTAACTGTTCTTTGAGGTCAAGGGCGGAATTTCCCTTTTTAGTCTGTTTTTTCGAGTTTTTAGATTGCTTAGATTTTGACTTTAGTTTTGGCATAGTGGTGCTGTCGTCTATCAGCCTCGGAGAATCTATTATAGTTGACAAATTTCTTTGGATTGCTGTAAGTAGCACAATCCGAATTCATCTCTAACTGATTGATTTAATAATTTGCGATTAAAAATGCTAAATCTTAATCTTTTTGAATTATCAAAAAGATTTTCTCCTGTTTCCAAAATATAAACTGCGCCTGGAAATGGTAATGATTTAATCGCTTTTGCTTTGTTCTTTAAAATCTCTCTGACTTTGGCATGGTCTATATAATATCTATAGTATCCATAGCCACGATTATATTCTGCTGTTTCGGGCAAATAATTCAAATCATATCGAATAATGTTACAACTGCCGCACATCTTATAAAAATTATTTCTTTTAATATATATATAATTACTGCCTTCCTGATATTTATAACCTTTATTTATAAACCATCCATTAGAATCTGGGTGTTGTTGAACAAATTTGGCTAACTTTTTACTAACACAATCGTCAGCATCAACAGTCATAGTGTGGGTGGGTGAAAATTGACGAGCATAAATCAATCCTTTTAATATTTTACGCCCTTTATCTGTGTCTCCTTTTGCTACAGGGTTAGTCTCATTTGGAGGAGAAAAATCAACTGTAATGTATGTAATATGAGGATGAGTGAATTCTATTTTGGGCTTTTCGTGACAAACAACAATAACGTGAAAGTTAGGTGAGGTTTGATTGCAAACTGATTTAATGCATCTTTCAAATAATTGTGTAACACGTTCCCAGGAATTGGAAACTTGTGCACTTTTGAGTGGAATCACAAAAACAAGCACTGTGTTTTGTCAGAAGAAATAACTAATAATCTCGAAGCAAATAATAACACATTCAGACTGATGTTAGGACTAACGCTCTTTTATCGAACAGAATTCAGGAGTCAGGAGTCAGAATTCAGCAATGTTTTCTGTATGACTGGCGGATGAATAACCGGGTTTAAGACCCCCACCAAATTTTCAACTTGGTGGTCTTCAATCAGTCGCGGGTCTGAATCCCAGACTGATTGATTCTGACTCCTGAATTCTGACTTCTGAATTCTTCTTCAAGACTATCTAAATACAAATGTCACAGCTTCTACACATAACCCAGGCTGGGTTATGTGTAGAAGCTGTGATAAGATTTGAAGTTTTTTAAAAGCTGAGATATTCAGCTAATTTAGTCCATTAGATGCTGTTGGACTTGTGAAACTAGTTCATTTGTCCAGTAGTTAGTAAGTTCGGCATTGGCTGCTTCCACCATTACTCTGATGACTGGTTCTGTACCAGAGGCGCGAACCAAAATTCTGCCAGAATCACCCATTGCAGCTTCAGCAAGAGCGATCGCTTTTTGCACTGGTTCGCAATCTTGCCATCCTAAACGGCGATCGCGATCGACAACTCGCACGTTCCGCAATAATTGTGGATAGGTCTGGAAACTTTGATCTACTAATTCGCTCAAGGGAACACCCGCTTCTTTCACCAAAGCTGCGATATGTAATGCTGTTAACAAGCCATCTCCAGTCACGGCATAATGACGGCAAAGAATATGACCTGATTGTTCCCCGCCTAGCATTCCCCCAGTCCGCAACATTTCGGCTTGCACGTATTGGTCACCAACTGCGGTACGAATTAAGTTACCACCAATTTGCTGCCAAGCTTTTTCAAAGCCTAAGTTGGCCATGACTGTAGATACAATCAGGTTATCTGGCAATTGTTGGTTTTGTTGTAAGTGGCGTCCCCACAGGTAGAGAATGTAATCGCCGTTAACTTGCCTTCCTGTATTGTCTACGGCTAAGACGCGATCGGCATCGCCATCAAAGGCAAAGCCGATATTGGCGTTGTGTTCTTGTACTGTGGCTGCAAGAATATCTAAATGGGTAGAGCCGCAGTTAACATTAATGCGATCGCCATCTGCTTCGTTATGCAAGCAGATTACCTCTGCCCCCATTTCTGTAAATACTGATGGCGCTAACCCAACTGCTGCTCCCCACGCCAAGTCTAAAACAATCTTCATTCCCTGAAGATTTAAGGCACTGTTCAAGGGTTTTTTCAACGCCGAGCTATAATGCCCCACTAACTCAAAACGTGAGTGATGCCGTCCGCAATTACTGACTCTAGCAATAGGTGATATCTTCCCACGCAGTCCCGCTTCTATTTCTGCCTGCAATATTTGCGGTAACTTCCCACCATTAGCACTAAAAACTTTAATGCCATTATCTTCTGGGGGATTGTGACTGGCAGAAATCATCACTCCGCCGATGGCATCACTGATGCTGGTGAGATAGGCAACGCAAGGAGTAGGACACAATCCCAAATACCAAACCTCTAACCCCGCTGCTGTTAACCCTGCACTCAAAGCCATTGCCAGCATATCGCTGGAGTTTCTAGAATCCTGTCCGAGAATGACTGGCCCTACTTGAGTAGCATGGTTACGTAAAACAATCCCCGTCCAAAAACCAACTTGCAATGCTAGGGGCGCACTCAGTAATTCTCCGACTCGTCCGCGAATCCCATCTGTACCAAATAACGGATTTGCTGGTAGTGGGATTAAATTCAGCCCAAAACTGCCCTCAATCCCTTTCCCCAATCCCTCACCTTCAGAAGCAGAACCCCCAGAAATGCCCGATGTCCGAGTTATAGATGAAACCATATTTTTAAACACTCCACACAATCACACTGGAAAATAGCACTTAAGACTTTATTCAGCAATTTCGACATGCTTTTTCTCTTTAAGAAATTCATTCTAGATTCGACTAACTTACGTAATAATACTTAAGCTATGCCTCTTCAAATGTAAATCTTTCATAAAGTCAGTATTGGTTTTTACATTATCAACAAAGTTTCCACATTTTAGCTAATTATTTCTTTTATGCCCTCAACTTTAGTCTTGATTTTTATCTGTATTAGTTTACACTTGGCAATCT
The DNA here is from genome assembly GCF_014023275.1 of Nostoc edaphicum CCNP1411. Classification (NCBI taxonomy): domain Bacteria; kingdom Bacillati; phylum Cyanobacteriota; class Cyanophyceae; order Nostocales; family Nostocaceae; genus Nostoc; species Nostoc edaphicum. The sequence continues at coordinate 31,551 of NZ_CP054698.1, read as the reverse complement.
TAATAACCAAAAAAATATGTAATAAATATTACCCTAATCTCATCACAAGCTTTTTTCAGGAAAGCTGAGAATGAAAGCAAAATTAAGCTAATAAGAACCAAAAACCAAAACACCGAAATTTAAAGTTCTATTTTCATAGCCTTGTTGCTGTGTAAAAAACTACAAAATCATCGCGGCTTAAAAAATTTTAATATAAATTCTCATCAAATAGTTTTAAGGTAACCTTTTAATGGCTTTTTTAGCCGTTAGTGAATCAAAACTCCGGCAGTTAACTTTTTAAAGTTGAGAATTTTAGATATGAGCAGCAATTTAGCAACCAAATTACGTGTAGGCACTAAGAAAGCCCACACAATGGCAGAAAATGTAGGTTTTGTCAAGTGCTTTTTAAAAGGAGTCGTCGAGAAAAACTCTTACCGGAAACTAGTTGCTAATTTCTACTTCGTCTACTCAGCGATGGAAGAAGAAATGGAAAAGCATAGCCAGCACCCAATTCTTTCTAAAATTAACTTTCCTCAGCTAAACCGCAAGTATACCTTAGAGCAAGACCTAGCTTATTACTTTGGTGCTAATTGGAGAGAGCAAATTAAACTATCTCCCGCAGGTGAAGCTTATGTAAAGCGCATCCGAGAAATATCTGCCACAGAACCGGAATTGTTAATCGCTCATTCATACACTCGTTATTTGGGCGACTTATCTGGGGGACAAATTCTCAAAAATATTGCTGTAACGGCGATGAATTTGTCGGAAGGGCAAGGAACAGCTTTTTATGAGTTTCCAGAGATTCCTGACGAAAAGGCATTCAAAGCGAAATATCGCCAAAATTTGGATGAATTACCTCTTGACGAAGCGACAACCGATCGCATCGTTGATGAAGCTAATGCCGCCTTTGGTACGAACATGAAAATGTTCCAAGAATTGGAAGGTAATTTAATCAAGGCGATCGGTGTAATGCTGTTCAACAGCCTCACACGACGACGGACACGTGGTAGTACTGAACTCGTCACTGCTGAGTAATGAGTAATGAGTGCTGAGTGCTGAGTGCTGAGTGCTGAGTAATGAGTAATGAGTGCTGAGTGCTGAGTAATGAGTAATGAGTAATGAGTGCGGAGTATGGTGTGTGGAATCATAAGTCCAGTCAGCCTAATGAAGGATAATTCATAGGTATTTCTGGAGAAAGAGCGAACAACGCTCAAAATATTTAGGGGCAATAGCCCTGTGACTGCTTTTGATTCGTGAAAGCAAGCATGGGGAAATTGCCCCTCAATTATGTTTAATTAGCGATTAAATTCTTGAGAGCATCTTTAGCATCAGTGTTTTCTGGATCTATTTGCAGCGCTTCCTGAAAAACTGCCGCTGCCTCTTGTTTTGAGCCATCACCAGATTCACCATAGGAAATATCTCGGCCAAGTTTGATGTAAAGTTCAGCCATTTTGCGACGTGGAATCATATTCGCTAGTGGCTGATAAAAAGCCATGACAGCACTAAAGCCTTTTTGCTTGTAAAGTGGCAAATTTATATTGGAGCAGGTTTCATAACTGCCTTCACCAGTTTTTACCACATTTTGGCAAATTGCCAGAGCTTCATCTAGTTTGTTCTGTTGAGCTAATGCTTGACTTAATTTACTGTAATAATCATCAGTGGGTTTTTTGGCAACGGCTTGGCGGTAAAGAGCGATCGCTTCTTGGTGTTTTTCTTGTGTCATCAGCACATCGGCCAGTTCTACATACCTTGAAGCTTCAGGCTCGATTTTAATTAGTTGGCGGTAGGCTGCGATCGCTTCATTAACAAAACCACGCTGTAATGAAAGTGATGCCAAATGCTCATAGTAGACTTCATTTTTGGAGTCATTTTTACTTGCTTGACGATAGATAGCAACGGCTTCTTGATATTCCATCATTTCACCCAGATAGTGGTAAGCCAGATAACTCTTGGGATCAATTTTCAAGGCTTCTCGATGAGCAGCGATCGCTTCTTCTCGTTGGCCTAATTTACGCCAGACATTACCTAAAATGTTGTAACTCTCTGCATCTGGCTCAAGTTTAACGATTTGACGGTAAACCAAGAGCGCTTCCTTTGTATTACCAAGTTCCATCAACTGTGACGCTAAAGTGTAGTAGTAATACTTATTACTGTTAGGGTTAAGTTTAATAGCTTGACGAAAAGTTGCGATCGCTTCAGTGGTTCGTCCCTTCTCTGTCAGGAAATTGCCTAGTTTGAGGTAAATGTCCCCATCAGGAGTTAATTGTAAAGCTTGGCGATAAGTAGCGATCGTCTCTGCAATCTTGCCTTGCTTAGATAGGACATCTGCCAGCTTGACGTAAGCGTAACTGTTTTTGGCATCCTTCTGAATGAAACTCCGCCAAATATTAGCGGCTTCTTCATAATTTTTTACTTCTTCGGCAGATGTCGCTTTTTGTTCCAACTCCTCCACTGTTTGCGCCACACTGATTTGAGGAGCCAACGCCAAACCTAAACTCAACAGCAACGGCAATATTTTCAGGCTTCTCATAGACTTTCAGCTTAAAATAACTAAGTAAATCTTCAAACCAAGCTTAATCTCAGTATTTAAGTTTGTAACCCGTAAAACTTACCATACTGAGTAAATCAGGCAAAAATATGGCTCCGAAAATTCCTGTCACAGTGATCACAGGCTTCTTAGGTAGTGGAAAAACTAGCCTAATTCGCCACCTGCTACAAAACAACCAAGGACGCCGCATTGCCGTTGTAGTCAATGAATTTGGCGAACTCGGTATTGATGGCGAATTATTGAAATCTTGTCAAATTTGCCCGGAAGATGGCGAGGGTGACACTAATATCTTTGAATTAACCAACGGCTGCTTATGCTGTACGGTGCAGGAAGAGTTTTACCCGATGATGCAAGAGTTAATCAAGCGGCGAGACAGCATCGACTGTATTTTGATTGAAACCTCTGGTTTAGCCTTACCAAAACCCCTGGTGAAGGCTTTTCGCTGGCAAGAAATTCGTAACGCCGCCACTGTGGATGCTGTAATTACCGTGGTAGATTGTGCGGCGGTAGCAGCGGGGACATTTGCTAGTGATCCAGAAGCGATCGCAGCCCAGCGGCAAGCAGATGATAATCTAGAACATGAAACACCCTTGCAAGAACTGTTTGAAGACCAACTTGCTTGTGCAGACTTGGTAGTGTTGAATAAAATCGACTTGGTAGATGCCGAGACAAAAGCCAGAGTTGAGGAATTGATTAAGCAAGAGTTGCCCAGACTGGTAAAGATTGTCGAGAGCGATTGTTCTCAACTCGATGCATCTATATTATTAGGATTTCAAGCCGCAGTCGAAGACAACTTAGATTCTCGTCCTAGTCATCACGATACTGAAGAAGATCACAACCACGACGAAGAAATTACCTCAGCTAATTTAATTTTGGATCGTACCTTTGACCCAGAAAAGCTGCAACAGCAGTTGCAAACATTGGCACAACAACAAGAAATTTACCGGATTAAAGGCTTTGTGGCAGTGCCAAATAAATCCATGCGCCTAGTGATGCAGGGCGTGGGAACCCGATTTGAGAAATTTTATGATCGCCCCTGGAAACCAGAAGAAGCCAGACAAACGCGCTTAGTTTTCATCGGTCGTGATTTGAAGTCTTCAGAAATTGAATCACAACTTGTAGCTTTATAATAAGAATTCAGAACTCAGGAGTCAGAATTCAGAATTGAATTCTGTACGACTGGGTAATGAATATTGGTTTAAAACCTTGCCCGCAAGTGGCGCGAAAAAAATTACTTTACACAAATATGACGATTTCTCAACTATTTAACGTTGCTAATCTTTTCGTATTGCCATTTTGGGCTTTGATGATTTTATTGCCAAACTGGAAAATCACACGACAGATAATGTCATCATATCTACCCTTTTTGCTGTTAGCTGGAGCGTATGTGTATTTATTTGTCAACAGCATTACGCCAGAAAATGCCCAAGATTTCTCGAATATACAATTAGCTGATGTTGCTCGACTTTTTGCAGATGAAAAAGTCGCTGCAACGGGTTGGATTCATTTTTTAGTGATGGATTTATTTGTCGGTCGGTGGATTTATTGGGAAGGGCAGAAAACAGGTACTTGGACAATTCACTCCCTAGCTTTATGTTTGTTTGCTGGGCCTTTGGGATTACTATCTCACATTTTGACTGACTGGATTACTAAGACATTTTTTCCCAAGTTTCAGCAGAATGAAACGGCGACAGTAGCAGAACAAGAAGTATCATCTTGACTTTTCACGTTATGTGGAAAAATCCACGAAAAACCTAACCCCCTAACCCCCTTCCCGCATCGGGAAGGGGGAAATTCAAAGTCTCTCTCCTTTTAGGAGAGAGATTTAGAGAGAGGTTTTCCAGATGCCGTGAAAAGTCAGAAGTATCATCAACTGGTACATAGTATTAGGGGCGCACAGATGTGCGCCCCTACTCATATTAGGTAAATTAATAATAGGCAATAATTTACTACCATTACCTATTACCTAATTTGAAAATCATTAAGCGTTGTCATGTCTATAGTCGGCATCTAACCAACAGCGTGGTAGAACTTCACCAGAAGGAAAAACAAGATTTTCTTTTTTAAAAGTATCAGGTGGCTGTTCTTCTTCACCTTCTTGTTCTCGTCCGTGAACAATATCGCTATTCGGGTCAAGCAGTTCTTGAATTTCCATAATTTTTACCAATTCGCCAGAATTTTTGATTTGTAAAAGCATCGAAATTGCCTCAATAAGTTTGCATGAAAATTGGAAGCGAGTTTCAATATAAACTCACTCACATCTCAACCGATTTAGAACGTTGAGATTCCTTAATCGTTAAAGGAAATTTTTACCAGATATCCACGCATAAATGACACGAGATTCATTTATGTGTATCTGTGGTTTTTATTTTTATAAAATTGACACAGCAAACAAATCCTCAATTTAGCATTCCAAATTTAATCAGGGAATGCTGACCGAGAAAATGGTTTAATTCAAATAATCTTGGTTTTAGAGATTAGATTTCGCGTTGATATTTTTCCAAAATATCTACTAGAGTGACCTGGCATTGCAGTGGCAGGAAATCGATTAAAGGAAGTTCACTTCTACCGCCGCCAATTTTGACTGGAATTGATTCTAAGACTTTGATAACTTGGTCTTCATTTACATTGTTGGAAGTAATTAAAGGATACAACTGTTCAGCAACAAGGGTATGCAGTTTGGCATTAGATAAATAAAGATGCCATTTGGCAATGTCTATGTAGACATTTTCGCCAATTTCAGCTGCTAGGGCTTCTAGTAATTCCGTGGTGTTAGTCTTAGCCATAAAAATAACCCTACATTAAGAAAGAGTGCGAAATCTCAGGCTTTTTTACATTATCGCTCACTTAAAAGGCTGATTCTACTACCACAGGTTACAATAAGCCCAGCATCAGCTGTCCGTCTTCAGGTGGATTTGGGTGGAGTTTCGCTGTAGTTAGCGATCGCACTAATATAAATCAGATGCACCAAAACTATTCCTGTCCAACTTGCAGTCAACAACGGCAGCCACTCCCAGGTAGTGCCTTTCAAGATGTGGAAAAACCATAACCCAGAATTAACAGTAGAAGCGATCGCTACATGCACGGCAAAATTCATCCGGTCATCGATCTTGCGGTAATCAGGGTCTTTGCGATCGGGTTTGCGAGGCCAACGAGGAGGCATAAATATTTGTTACAGATTTAAATACACCCTACTTATTCTAAGGTTTTTGGGGCAGCGGTGGGCAATCATTGGTGGTACTTGACCCATCTCTAATGCTGGCAATTGATGTTTTCCTCTTTGTTGATGCTCATCCTCAAGAGCGTTCCCTATTACATAAATTTTTGCGTTGCCTTGCTTTCCTACAATATCCTTTCTGTTGTCGTAGCTGGTTGTCCTTCCAGACGACCCCATGTTTCTACAGCTAAAATTCTATCCCAAAAATAATATTTAAAAACAGACACCTTGAAAGGGCTGGTTCTACTGCTGTTGAATTTACCCCAATAATCTTTGCCAAGTTAGTTCTTGTGTCACTTCATCCCAATGCCAGCGTAATAAATTAGCGGGTTGATTCTTGACAATTCCAGGCAAACCAATTGCTTGTCTAGGTGCATTGGTAGCCAATAAAATGGCAGTCTCCACATCACAAATCCCCCACTGCACCAAATTCTGCACTCCCACTAATAAGGGTAAAGTCGTCCCTGATAAAGTACCATCGGCCAGTCGCGCCGTACCGTTTTTAACTTCAATTTGCCGACTGTCCCAAGGATATACCCCATCGGGTAGTCCCAGAGGTGAAAGGGCATCACTCACAAGAAATAGCCCTTTTTCTTGATAGCTAGCGCGGAGCAAAATTTGCAGCATCGCGGGTGAAACGTGTTCACCATCAGCAATAAAGCCACACATCACATTAGGATGGGTGATTGCTGCCCCTAATAATCCTGGTTCACGGTGATGTAATGGTGGCATGGCATTGAAAGCATGAGTTACCATCGTTGCACCGAGTTCAAAAGCAAGTTGCGCTTGGGCAAATGTTGCCTGAGAATGTCCTAAACTAACGGTAATCCCCAAAGAACGCAAATATGGAATTACTTCGCCTGTGGGATCTAACTCCGGCGCTAAGGTGATAACTTTTACAACGTGGGCATAATCTCCCAAAACCCGCTTTACCTCGTCAATTGTCAGTGGTAACAAGTACTCTGCCGGGTGTGCGCCGCGCTTTTGAAAATTCAAAAATGGGCCTTCTAGATGTACTCCGAGAATCTTGGCACCTGCTTGTTGACTGGGGATAATATCAGCAATGACTGCAAGCGATCGCTGAATCTTTTCTATTGAAGTTGTCACAAGTGTCGGCAAAAATCCATCTACCCCGACATCCCACAAAAATTTCGTTATTTTCTGGAGTATATGAGCATTTTCAGCCGTCAAATCAGGAAATGCCAAACCCAACGCACCGTTAATTTGCAAATCAACGCCACCCAATGAAATCCAGTCGCCTACTACATCTATTACGGATGCACGGCTGTGTGCCCCCACTGTACTCATTGGCAAGATTTGGTCAATACCCTCTTGATTAACCAAGAGCATCTGCAAATCTTTGTACCCTGGCACTTTAGCATTGATAATATCTACAGGATTTTGTGTTGCTTGAGTCATCACACTGACGAGAAGATAGCTAAATCTGATTTTAAATGCAACCAATCTCAATAAATCAATTCAAACAATGCCAATAGATGAGATGATGATCGGCATTACCTAGCTTTCATAGGCTAGCTCAAATAATTTTGAATTTTGAATTTTAAATTTTGAATTATTATGACTCCCTTAGTTGGTATTATCATGGGCAGCGATTCCGACTTGCCCACTATGAAAGATGCGATCGCAGTTTGTGAAGAATTTGGTGTAAAGAGTGAAGTGGCGATCGTTTCGGCTCACCGTACCCCAGAACGCATGGTGCAATATGCTCAACTTGCACACCAACGCGGTATTAAGGTAATTATTGCTGGCGCTGGTGGTGCTGCCCATCTCCCTGGAATGGTAGCGTCTTTAACTCCCCTTCCTGTGATCGGTGTTCCTGTACCCACCCGGAATTTACAAGGTGTAGATTCTTTGTATTCTATTTTACAGATGCCTGCTGGTATTCCTGTGGCGACAGTAGCGATCGGTAATGCCAAAAATGCCGGACTTTTAGCAGTACAAATCCTCGCAACTCACCAACCAGAATTGTTAGAAAAAGTGCAACAATATCGCCAAACCCTATGTGAATCAGTAATTGCAAAGCAAGCAAAACTAGAACAACTAGGCTATGAGCAATATTTACAGCAAATGCTTTAAAGTAATTCGTAATTTGGTAAGAAATCTTAACAGCACAACAGGGGGGATGAAGGAGGTGAGGCAGGGTGGTTTCCAATACTTGTCGGGTTTTGGGGAAAAGGGGAAGGTGGGGCCCCCTCTGGGGATAAGGGGCGGGGGAAAGGGGAAAGAAAAAACCTTTAACCTTTACCCTTTAACCTTTTCCCCAAACCCAATTCCGAGTTAAAAATCCTTAACCGAGCAGTATTGGGGTGGTTTCATACAACGAGAGAAAAATAATAATGATTTGTAGAGGGTAGAGAAAAGTGATGCTCTCCCGCTAACCGCAAGCGGTGTAGTGATTCGATAACTTGTGTGTACACCGTAGCTCCTAAAAGGAGAGAGGCTTTGAATCTTGCTCCCCAACGTGGGGGTTAGGTCTGTATTGGACTCAACCCAGAAGCGCTATATGAATTTGTCTCACGCAGAGACGCGCTTAACCCGCAGGGTGGCGCAGAGAGTATTTGAGATTTAGACTGTTTGCAGTTGGAGGTTTTTTTGGAATAGTTCTAAGACTTGTTGCCAAGCGTCAGCGGCGGCTTCGGGATTGTAGCTGGCGCGATGGTTGCAGAAAAAGCCATGTCCTGCACCTTCATAGCGAAAGATTTTATGAGGAATCTGTTGTTTCTTTAACTCTGCCTCAATCTGTTCTGTGTGTTCTAGAGGGATACCTTGATCTTCTGTACCAAAGAAGGCGTAAATGGGGGCTTTAATTTTGGAAGTATGGGTAATAGTGGGTTCACCACCACCGGGTGTAGAGTTGGTAATCCCGCCACCGTAGAAGGATGCCGTCACTTTAATATCTGGCAAAGTGGCTGCTAAGTAAACAACGTGACCACCAAAGCAGAAGCCAATGGAGCCGATCGCATCTTTTTGGACATTTGGCAGAGTTCGCAAATAGGCGATCGCTGCTTGAATATCGCTCAATATTTCCTCTGCTGTGGTCTGCTCTTTATAGGCTCTACCACGCTGGATATCTTCTTGGGTATATTTAGCCTCGAAACCGGGAGCAGTGCGCTGATAAAGTGCGGGAGCGTAGGCGTAGCCCGTCGTAGACATCGCTACATACCCCTCCTTTGCAAACTTCTCGGCAACTTCCCGAATATGAATATTTACCCCAAAGATTTCCTGAATCACAACCACGGCGGGGAAAGTTCCCTCTTTTGCAGGTTCAGCTAGGTAAGCATCAATTTGCAAATCACCGTTTGGGACTTTAACTTGAGTTGTGCGAATTTCTGTGTTGGTCATTTTAGTACGTAGCCTACAATCTCGTTGAGAGTGGATTTTTCTTGATATATATTGATATATTACGGTAAGTAGATAAATTTACCGTATTTTATATAAGACATCATTTCACAACTAAGTAAGAAAGGCAAACGAAGCATGAAACAAATGGAGTAAGTCAAAGTGTGGCTAAACGGAATCGATCATATTCAGGTGACATCACCACCTGAAGTAGAAAACGCGATGCTGTTTTTTTACAACCAAGTTTTGGGACTTTCCGAAATTACTAAACCAGACGCTTTCCAAGGTAATGGAGGTGCATGGTATTTACTCGGAAATATCCAAATCCACATCGGTATAGAAAAGCAAGCTAATAATGAAATATCTAGGCGGCATATATGTTTCCGGGTTCACAACTTAGAATCATTTGCCAAACATATCCAATCACATGGGGTAGAAATTATTAGCGATCGCCCTCTAAGCGGATACAATCGTTTTTTTATCCGCGATCCTGGTGGTAATCGCATAGAAATAGCGGAATTGAACTAACTTGAAGAAGAATTCAGAAGTCAGAATTCAGGAGCGGAGCCGGAGACGCTCCGCCTCCTGTCAGAATCAAGACGCTACCGTTCGCGTTAGCGTCTCTGAAAGAGAAGGCTTTATGCCGCTTTTTCGGTCAAAATTCATTCTGTTAGCGGTAGTGGGGCGTTTAGCTCATTCTGACTCCTGACTCCTAAATTCTGTTCGATAAATCAGATTCTTGACTACAGGTGGTATCGACAAATTAAAACAATCGCAAGACCAAACTCGCGCTCATATTGCCGACCTTTTGGAAGGTTTTACACCAGAGCAAGTTTCCAATATTGAAAAAGGGTTGGCTTTACTAAAAAATGTCTTCGAGCAAACAGAAATTAAACGGGAGTAACACTAAGTCTGCAAAACACGATCCTTTTGCGGCACTGAGGTTTCGAGATTATCGACTATTTACTATTGGGCGTGTACTCTTATTCATCGGGTCACAAATGCAGACTGTGGCCATTGGCTGGGAACTCTACGATCGCACAAATTCAGCTTTGGCATTAGGTGGTGTTGGGCTAGCCCAAGTCCTACCCATGATTGTCCTCACGTTGATTAGTGGAGATATAGCCGATCGCCGCGATCGCAAATTGACAATGTTGTTGTCAGTGTTGCTGTTGGTCTTATGTTCTCTAGGTTTGGCTGTACTTTCTTGGACTCAAGGTACAGTAGTTTTAATTTATGCCTGCTTGGTATTCACAGGTATTGCCAGGGCGTTCTTAAAACCTGCCAGTGATGCCTTGATGTGGCAATTGATACCTGTCACTGCATTTACAAATGCAGCCACTTGGAATAGTAGTAGCTTTCAGTTAGCCTCAGTTATCGGCCCAGCCTTGGGAGGATTTGGTATAGCCTTCTTGGGAGGTGCTACAGGGGTATATGTGCTGGCTGCGATCGCAGGTTTGCTATGTTTTATCTTAACGGTGGCAATCTCAAAACAAGAAACCATTCGTTCTACAGAACCAATCTCACTTAAAGCACTCTCGGCTGGAGCTAAATTTGTCTGGGAAAACCAGTTGATTTTAGCAGCAATTACCTTAGATATGTTTGCAGTTTTGTTGGGAGGAGCGATCGCACTACTACCCATCTTTGCCAAGGATATTTTGCAAGTAGGGCCATTAGAGTTGGGTTACCTACAAGCAGCCCCATCTATTGGCGCCTTATTTATGGCGGTTTTACTGGCATATCTACCACCCTTACGCCAAGCTGGGCCAGCATTACTCTGGTCAGTAGTTGGCTTTGGCGTTGTCACGATTATCTTTGGGCTATCGCGTTGGTTTTGGCTGTCATTATTGATGCTGGTGCTAAGTGGCGCACTAGACACTATTAGCGTTGTGATTCGCCATACCTTAGTGCAAATTAGAACGCCAGATAATTTACGCGGTCGGGTTGCGGCGATCAATAGTGTATTTATTAGTGCCTCTAACGAGTTAGGCGGCTTTGAATCAGGGTTGACAGCTGCTTTATTTGGCCCAATTATCTCAGTAGTTAGTGGTGGGATTGGCACAATTGCAGTGGTGATTGCTGTAGCTGCAATCTGGCCGGGAATTGCCAAGCTAGGAGCATTACAAGAGTTTGAAAAAACAGAGTAATATCTACCCAGGGTAAAGGGTAAAGGGTGAATGGCACTAAGATAAGCCCAAAGTCGTGTGTTGCCTCTGGTCAAGGCACTAGAGGCGGAGCCTCTCAGGATCGGTTCTCAGCCTCCAGGCTGGGAACCAGCGAGGGCAAGGACTATATCTTAACTTAGTGCCATTCGGTCAAGGGTAAAGATTTTTTCTTCCCCATTCCCCATTCCCCATTCCCCTTATTATTCTTCAAACAGATACATTCTGATTATTTGCTTCTACAGGTAAGAATCCACCTGCCTGCATTTTCCATAACCTATAGTAAGCACCACGGCGTGCCAGCAGTTTGGCATGAGTACCATCTTCGATAATGCGCCCTTGGTCAAATACCAAAATGCGGTCTAGATGGGCAATAGTAGAAAGTCGATGAGCCACCACGATGACCGTTTTTCCATCCATTGCTAAATCTAGAGTGTCTTGGATTGCTTTTTCGGTAATGGAATCAAGGCTGGAGGTAGCTTCATCTAGAATTAGAATTGGTGCGTCTTTGAGGATCACTCGCGCGATCGCAATCCTTTGTCTTTGCCCTCCAGAAAGTTTGACACCGCGCTCACCAACCAAAGAATCATACCCTTCCTTAATCTGCGCGATAAAATCGTGAGCATAGGCCTGGCGTGCTGCCTCGACCACTTCCTCGTCGCTGGCATCCAGTCGTCCATAACGAATATTTTCTATTAATGTCCGATGGAACAAAGACGGATCTTGAGGAATCAAGCTGATCTGGGAGTGTAGGGCATCTTGCGTCATGTCTCGAATATCCACCCCATCAATAAGAATCTGTCCCGATTGGGGGTCGAATTGACGCAAAATCAGATTCACGAAGCTGGATTTCCCAGAGCCAGAAAAGCCAACCAGTCCGACACGCTGGCCTGGTTGGATACTGATAGACAGGTTGTCGAATACTTTTTTTCCAAGGGAATAGCTAAAATTTACTTGCCGAAACTCAATTTGTCCCTGAGTGATTGAATGAGCGATCGCACTATCCCGATCAATGATTTCGTGGGGTTGAATAATAGTGAAGACACCATTGGCAATATTGCCGATATGTTCAAAAAATTCTAGAAACCGTTTACTTAAATTGCGGGCTTCACTAATAATTAACAGCGACAGACTGGTTGCTACGACAAAATCCGCAGTTGCGATCGTCCCCTGACTCCAAAGTGAGAGCGAGTAATACAAAGTGCCAATTTTCAGAACTGCTGCTGAGATAAACTGAAACCAGCGGATTCGCTCCGAGTACCAGTTGGACTTTCTCACCTCTTTGAGTTCGTCCCTTAATTGCTCATTCAAATAGCGTCGTTCAAAACCCAGGCGAGCAAACAGTCTGCTACTGGTGAGATTTGTTACCGCATCTACAATGATGCCAGTTGTTTCACTTCGTGCGGCTGCGGCTTTTCGCGAGTAAATTCGGCAGCGAGTTGCCAGCCAGAACGAAATACTGATGAAAAGAACTGCCCACAACCCTACGAATCCAGCGAGTGGAGGATAGACGCGATACAGTAATATCGTCGTGACAGTATACACGATGATTACTGGCATAAATTCAGTAATCAGCATTTGCATCGTCTGAGTCACACCTAAAGAAGTTTCGCTAATCCGATGTGCTAATGCTCCGGAAAAACTACTGCTGAGGTAACGATGAGAATGGTGCTGTAAGTAGGCATATAGCGATCGGACAATGTGCTGTCGGTGAATCGGATGGAGGATAGTCTGCAAAAGTCCAGCCGATCGCCCGAATATCACTTCACCCACACTCAAAGCGGTGAACAACATCAGGGGTTGGCTCATAGCATCAAAAATGGCTTTGCTATCGCCTGTCTGTCGCGTCACACCCCGGATGATCTCGCCAATGGCATAAGGTAACATGATGCCGCAGGTTGCGTGTATTACCTCCAGAATCACCATTGCCACGTACCACCACCGGAAATGATTAACGAAATAGCAAATGAACCTGAAGGTCGTATCAGGTAAGTTAGGCGCATCGGCAGCACGTTGAAAGTATTGGGATTTTCTGGATTTTTTCGTCATGAACATCGCTCTTTTAGCATCATGTTGTACCAATTGCTTAGTAATTCGTAATCAAGAAAGTATACTAAACCATAATTTCTGGCGGTGTGATTGCAGCATACAAATCAGGTGCAAGTAAAGCATCCTGAATGTTGATTTTCTTGGGTATGACACCCTGTTGAAAGAATAAATCTGCTACACGCTGTTGTTCCGCTATCAGTGCCGGACTGAGTCCTCTACGTCCTGCGAAAGTGCGACGAGACATTACTTTATCGGCCACATCCTGATCGAGCTTTTGTGTTGTGATCATTAACTTTTTGACTTCATCTCGATTCGCCTCTGACCACTTATCAAGGGCATGAAGTTCTTCAATGATAATTTTGAGCAAGCCTGGGTTTTCTTCGGCAAACTTCCTATCAGCAATGTAGTAGCCCCCAGGAGAATCTAGCCCGACAGAATCTCTGAGGACACGAATTCGACCCATTTTTTCAGCGATCGCATAGTGGGGATCTCCTGTCATCCAAACGGGAATTCTCCCTTCGAGAAACGCACCCCGCGCCTCGATAGTCGCCATACTTTTGATTTTGATATCGTTGATTGTCAAGCCGATTGACTGCAAAGCTCTAAGAATAAAATAGTGCGATGCCGAGCCTTTTTGAAAATAAACTTCTTGCCCCTTGATATCCTCAAATTTCTGAAGGGGAGACTCTGGAGGTACAGCAATCACACTACTTGTTCCTGTTCTTTCGGTTCTTTGTGTACCGACGACATAAACCAGGTCTGAACCAGCGACTTGGGCAAAAATTGGTGGCGTTTCTCCAACTGATCCCACGTCAACTCTTTTCGCAGCCATGCCTTCCATGAGTTGAGGCCCTTGGACAAATTGTGCCCATTCTACCTTGATACCCAGTGGCTCTAAGCGTTTCTCTAAAACTTGCCGATTTCTGAAAAGATCCCCCGCACTCTGATAACCCATGCGGAGAACTTTCGTTTTTATCCCAAGGGAAATTGAATTGCCACTAGTACTTGCTACATTTTGTTGGCTTGGTTGGCTACAACTTCCCAACAAATATGCCATAGAAAAACCGCCCAGACTAGATGTAGCAACATTTAGAAAACGACGGCGTTTAATCATAGTTGTTTGATAGATGAGATATTGTGGATTGAAAAGGTTAAAGTTTGTAATTTGTCAAGGCCGGAGAAACTAACGCAGAGAATCTCCCCTACGATATTCTGCGGTGATGTCGTCGAGTTTTTGTTTCAAACTGTCGTCGAGTTTTAGTTCTACAGCCTTGAGGGTGTCAGTCAGTTGTTCTGGACGACTAGCACCAATAATGGGAGCAGTAATAATCGGATTAGCCAGTACCCAAGCTACTGCTAGAGTAGTGAGCGACAATCCAGCCAAATCTGCTACTGTACTTAATTCCTTGACAGTATTAAACTCGCGATCGTGCCAGTACCGTTCTTGATAACGTTCTGCGGCAGCACCCAAGGTGAAACGTGTACCTGCGGTGGGGCCTTGAGTCAGATTGTGTTTGCCGGTGAGTAGACCACCTGCTAAGGGATTGTAAGGAATGACACCTAATCCTTCTTCTTTCGCCAAGGGCAAAAGTTCTCGCTCAATTTCGCGGAACAACAAATTATAGCGGGGTTGAATCGAGACGAAGCGAGTTAAATTTTGCACTTCGGCGCGACCCAAGGCGCGGGCGAGTCGGTAAGCCAAGAAGTTAGAAACCCCAATGTAGCGTACCTTGCCAGCGCGAACTACTGTATCTAATGCTTCTAAGGTTTCATCAAGAGGGGTTGAGGCATCGTCAGAGTGCAATTGGTACAGGTCAACATAATCAGTTCCCAGTCGTTTGAGGGAGGCATCGATCGCATCCAAAATGTGTTTGCGCGAAGCACCCTGATCCCAAGGTGCAGGGCCAACTTTACCTACAGCTTTGGTAGCCAAAATAAAATGTTCGCGTTTGCCTTTGAGCCAGCGCCCAATAATTTCTTCAGTACTTCCAGCCGTAGTTAGCCCACCCCCAAGTGGATAAACATCGGCTGTATCCAAAAAGTTAATGCCAGCATCGGCGGCGGTGTCAAGGATTTGTCTGGAAGTTTCTTCATCTGTCTGCAATCCGAAAGTCATTGTACCCAGAACAAGGCGCGAGACAGTCAATCCGGTTTTACCGAGTTTAGTTGTTGGTAATGTCATGTTAGAAGAGGAAAGGAATTCTATTTAGAGGATGTTTGAAAAATCCTCTTGTTGGTAACAAAACGTTTTAGATCCCCCTATAAATTGGGGGACTTTAATTCTGGTTCTCCACTTTTTTAAGGCTACAGTGTATACACAAATCTGAAATGCCTGATGAATCTGGATTTTACCCCACCCTAACCCTCCCCTTGCAAAGGGGAGGGAACTAGATTTTCCAGTTTCCCCCAATGCATCGGGGGGATTAAGGGGGGTAAATCTAGAGTGTAGGCTTCATTACCAGAATGTGTGTACACCGTAGCCTTTTTAAGGGTCTTAGGGGGGATCAGTAAGTCCCTAAAATCACAGGTAATACCAATATTTGTATGAAGCTGCACATAATAATACCTCCCTGTAGTCCCCCCTTGCCTCGGAGGGACGGCGATAGGCGGGGGGTGAATTATATGCAGCTTCACAAAAAAACGGTATAACTACTTTTCAAACAAGCTCTTAGGCTACTACAGACGCTTGACGACGGTTTTGTGAAACGAACCATTGTTGCAATTTCGAGTCACTGTACACTTCATCGGCAATAAAATGATCGCCTTCCGGCAGTACAGTAAAATCTACTGTTCCCCCCAGTCCGCGCAAGGTATCGACAATCTGCTGTGTATCTTCAATCGGTAGTTTTTCGTCCTTTCCACCTTGGAATATTTGGATAGGAATTTCTTTGAGTGCAGCTAGTTGGCTTGGTTCTAATGTTTTGGGTACACGACCAGACACCGCTACCAGACCAGCGAAGCGATCGCGGTGAGAAGCAGCAATATGCCATGCCCCAGCCGTACCTAAACTGAATCCAGACAAAATCACACGGGACGGATCGATGGGTTGGGAGATGATGAGATTATCCAACAGAGCAATTACATCAGATTCTCGATCTACCCAGGTTTGTCCTTCAGGAAGCTGGGGAGCTGCAAAGACATAAGGTAAGGAACTGGACGAATCCACGAAACGAGGTAAACCCCATTTCAGCAGCACATTTATATCTGTACCGCGATCGCGTGCGCCATGTAGAAACAATACCAGGGGCGCGGGTTGCTTAATATTGTCTGAGACAGGCGAGAGGAGATAAGACAAGGAACCATTACTGGTGTTAAAGGAGTGGTGTTCGACGGACATAGTTCTGACTCCTAAAGTTTGGGAAGTATAGATAAGTTTTTGATTTTCTTTTTTCTTCTCTGTGAGACGCTACGCGAACGCTTCTTTATCTCGCAAAATTAATGCGATAGACCACTAGTAGTTCGCCAAGGAAACTTGGCGGGGTAAGGGGTAAGGGGGAAAGGTTTTAAATCCTTTACCCTTTCCTCAGCCCTCACCTAACAATTTTGGGTTGGCAGACCACTAGATTCAACTGACTGACACTTTCTGTTTCCAGACTGCATCTGCATACAGTGAGTTATCGAAGTCTGGTGCAACGTTGTCGCTGGTAATACGGGCTTCATGCAGCGCCCAATCAGCAAAGAATAAGTCATGGCTAATACGTTCTACCACTGCTGGCACGTCGCGGCGGATGCTGGGTATGTCACCAATTGGCAATCCGAAACTGAGGAAGCCAGATGGGTTAAAGACATGGATATCCTTCAGGTAAGGTGCGCTACCGGGTACTTTTTCTTGGTATTCATGGGCGCTACCAAGGTAAGGATAAACACTTAATTCTTCGTCGCTCTGGTCAGATGGTGGTTGGTAGCGATCGCTCCACTGGGCAATATGATGGGCAAAGTCGGCAAGTTCAGGCCGCGCCCCCGGATCAACGAAGTAGCCGGTACCAGCGATCGCAAAATCGAACTGGAAAACATCATCGTTGACTTGAGCAATGATCTGGCCATCCTGTTCCTGGGCTGTTCTCCAGGGTGCAGATAGGTGCAGGTGGAAGTTCGGAAATGCGATCGCCCGTTCAATTGCATCGGTTGGTGGTGTGGAGCCAAATTGACGATAACGCCAAGCCTGGAACCAGCGATCTGCATCAGGTATTTGGTAATAGTTGTTATAAGCACCAGGATAACCACGCACACGAATTACTGGCAGTGATGCGACCTCTGACCGTCGTGAGAACAGGTGTACTGCTTTGGCTCCCGATTCCAGGGCGACTCCAGCAGCATCGAAGGCCGAAGCCGCAGCACCCAGCACCGCTACAGTTTTACCTCGCAGTGCATTAAAGTCGATAGCATCAGCGGTATGTGCATATAGAATTCGGGGTAAAGCAGCCAAGACTGAAGGCACGTATGGGCCACCAGCACCGACAAAACCATTGCCCAGAATAATTTTGCGGGTAGTTTCCACCTGGGGAATACCGTTCACTTCTAAATGCAGGCGAAAGAAACCTTCAGCAGGCTCAATCCGCACCAGCTTCGTTTGGTAACGCACTGGAATTTCTAGAAACTGCCGATACCAACTGAGATATTCAGCCCAAAGCAAGCGAGGAATCCGGTCAATCGCCGCGTAAGCCTCAGCACCATGTCGAGCCTCATACCAAGCCTGAAATGACAACCCTTGAATACCCAGTTCCGGCCCTGGCAGATTCTTGGGCGTGCGTAGCTTGTTCATCCGCGCCCGATTTAGCCATATCCCAGCATGGGCTTCATCTTTAGCCTCATCGATAATTGTCACCCGGCCGATACCAGCCCGTCGCAGTGCAAAGGCAAAGGTAATACCTGTACCACTACCACCAACTATGGTCACATTGTGGTCAACACCAGCACGATCAGATACCCAGTTATCAGGATAGGGGCCGAGTAGGCGTAGCGCCTCACGCGCACCAAAGTTAGGGTCAGTTGTTGTTGTCATGTCAATCTTCGAGGGTAAAACGCGATGCGTGTATCCTTAGTTACTGAAGTAGGAAATGTAGAGGAGCAAGGAAGTTATTCCCTGATCTCCTCCTAGTAGTCTGTCAATAAATAATTGATGGATAAATTAAGAGTATAGACGGCGATTTATCGCGTCTCTCTAACCGTCAAAATGAATTTGACCGAAGAGGCTCAGGGGCAGTTCTTGCTGGGAGCGGGGGGAGCAAGCCCTGCCCCTGAGCCGTGGAGCGGAGCGGAACATGGGTATCAAGCCCCGTCCTTCCAGGACGCCTGAACTGGGGCGGAGTACAAGCTCCGTCTCAGTTTTCCCCCTGCCCCCTGCCCCCTGCTCCCTTGCCTCTTTTGACAGACTACTAATCTCTTACGCCGTTACCAAATTCTTATCTGCTTGTGGAGATTCGATGTTAGCTACCTTAGATTCAACCACCGTACCCTTAAAGAAGTCGGGATTAGCTTGAGTATAAAACTTGTAAGGATTATGGAATACATAAGCCTTAAAGTCCGCTTCAGAAATCACACCTTCTTGTACCAAATCCCAGCTTTCCGCTAGTGGGTCGGTCAAATCTGGCACATCCCAGTGACCAACGTCTGAGGAATAGATGGCGTTGATTTTCACACCCAAGGGATTGGCTTTGTCATTGAATGCGGCTGCGATGGTGCGATCGTCAGACTCGGAACCAAAGAAGAAACTATTTACCCAGCGATCGCGGATATCTTCAATTGTTTCAATCCCGGCTGCGGCAAAATCTTCTAGTTCGCTACCAACGGGTGAGCGGCTATGACGGTTGAAGGAAGAACCCAAGACACTCTTTTTCAGTTCCTCTTTACTCAGAGGATGTTCTTGTAGGAACTCGCTACCAAAACGCTCAAACAACACGAACAACTCATCAGCATTGGCGTTATCTGGGTTGTAGTTTTGTAGTCCTTTCAGACTGCGCTTGGAGAAACGATCTACTAAATGAATGTAGACGTGAGCGCCCCAATCTGCACCACCTTCGAGCATAGCTACACGCAACTGTGGGAAACGTTTGGTAACGCCACCAAAGAACAACGCCTTGGCAAATGCTTGGGAGCCATCGGCGAAATGACCGATGTGGTTATTCATGTAGTTACTGATAGAGGAGCGTCCAGTCCAACCTTGACTGCCATAATGGGTAGTAATGGGTACACCTAATTCAACTGCTTTTGCCCAGAATGGATCGTAATCGTATTCACTATCCAATCCGTAAAAATCAATGTAGGATGCATATTTGGCGATTTCAGGATATTGATCTGCTGGATATTTCTCAGCGATCGCCTTAATTGGCCGTTTCACACCACCAGGAATGTTTGCCACCTTCAGCCCTAGTGTTTTTACTGCAAATTCTAGCTCCTCAACGGCTTCTTCAGGACTACCCATCGGGATACCAGCTACAGGTGTCAGGCGATCGCTATATTTCCGGTACAAGTCAGCATGATAGTGATTGACCGCCCGTTGCAGTGCTTGACGGTTCTCTTTACTGGCTCCCGCTGGTGCAAGAACATTATTTGGAAACAACACCGAATAATCTGATCCTTGCTCTGCTTGACGCTCATAGAATAGTCCAGGAAGAGTGTAAGTAGCCAGATCCAAAGTATTGCGGGTAACTCTAGCCCACCAAGGCGATCGAATTGTCCGGTTGTATTGACGTTCTTCAGGAGTTTGTTGATACCAGTCTTTACCATTGCTCTTGGAATTGAGACGAGAAGCTTCTGCTTTCCGCAATTCATCTACGAGTTTTGAGCCACCGTATTTAGCAATGTAATCCTCCAGCGCCGGAGTGAAATCATTAGTGTGAACATCGGTATCAATTATTGGATAATTAAGCTTTGCCTTGATTGCGGCGGAACGGGAAGTTTTCAGTCTGCTATATTCAGTCATGTTTTTTTCCTTTCCTATGGCACGCTATGCGAACAAAAAATTACAGGTTTTATCCAGCACTATTTGGATGCTGGTTAAGCTTTTAGCTACGATTTTCAGGCTACTGTAGAGCATCTGGCGGCGATCTACAGAATGTGGCTTTTATGAAGTATGGATTAATCATCAGTGAACAATTTATCAGGAGAAGGTTGATACCCCGCCTCTTCTCGGCGGTTTTTCAACTCAGTACTCTTCATGCCAAAACCAATCTCTCATCGACTTGTTTAGCGCTAAAACGATTAGCCGGACGACGCAAACCCAAATTTTCCCGCAAAGTACTACCCTCATATTCAGTACGGAACAGTCCGCGTTTCTGCAAGATGGGAACGACCAAGTTCACGAAGTCATCCAATCCTGTAGGCAAAATTGGCGGCATGATATTAAAACCATCTGCTGCACCGTTGTTGAACCATTCTTCTAGTTGATCGGCAATACTTTCGGGAGTACCAAGTATAGTGCGATGACCTCTTGCAGTAGCTAGAGACAGATACAACTGACGCAGCGTCAGAGTCCCACGAGTAGCCAAATCTCTAACTAGTTTCAGACGACTCTTGTTATTGTTAGTGTCACTAGGCAGTTCAGGAGCTAGATCATCTAGAGAATACTTGGATAGATCCACACCCTTGTAATAGTTCTTTAAAATACCCCAAGCTACATCGGGATGAATCAACGATTGCAGAAATTCGTATTTTTCTTGAGCTTCTTCTTCAGTACGCCCAATAATTGGGAAAGCCCCAGGCATAATTTTCAGATCCTCTGGAGAACGCCCATATTGCGCCAATCTCCCTTTGATATCAGCATAAAATTCCTGGGCATCGGCTAGGGTTTGATTGGCGGTGAAGATTACCTCAGCAGTCCGCGCAGCTAAGTCCCGTCCGGCTTCAGAGGCTCCAGCCTGTACAATCACTGGGTAGCCTTGGGGCGGACGACCGACGTTTAAGGGGCCTTTGACAGAAAAATGTTTGCCCTTGTGGTTGAGTACGTGCAGTTTGTCCGGCTCAAAATAGATACCAGATTCTCTGTCACGGATGAAGGCATCATCTTCCCAACTGTCCCACAATCCTTTCACCACTTCCATAAACTCTTTAGCACGTTCATAACGGTGGCTGTGTTCTGGATGATGCTCAAGACCGAAATTAAGTGCGGCATTCTCGTTACCTGTAGTAACTACATTCCAGCCCGCCCGCCCTTTACTCAAGTGATCCAAAGAAGCAAACTTCCGCGCCAGGGTGTAGGGTTCTTCGTAGGTAGTCGAAGCGGTGGCGATGAAACCGATATTTTGGGTTACAGAAGACAAGGCCGAAAAGAGTGTGACTGGCTCGAAATGGACAAGTTTACCATTGCGTTTTTGAGTTTCTGGAGCACCACCCCAAACTCCTGGACTGTCCGCCAGAAAAACTGCATCGAACAAGCCCCGTTGGGCAGTCTGGGTAATTTCCTTGTAATGCTCAAAATTGAATCCAGCGTCTATCTGTGCATCTGGATGTCGCCAGGCAGAAACGTGATGTCCAGTGGCTTGAATGAATGCACCTAAACGAAACTTGCGTGTTTTACTCATTATTTATTATTCTGTGGCTCTAGCTAAGTAGTCATCATGAACTGTATACACTAGATGAAAGTCCACTTTACTGACTCATTGACTTTTACTCAGCAACGCCAATTGCTACAATTCGGGGAACACACCCACGGTGCTGTCTCCCCAATGCAGTGGCTACACCATGCTATAAGCCGCAGAAACGTCTACAGCACTCAGCACTTTAAACTAGATACTCATGTGATAAATCACACAACGAGGGCATGAAAATATTTCTCTGCCCAGTCATCCGTCATCAGTCCCTATTTTCAAGTCAGTCAGCCAGTAAATGAAATGCTGTAGTGTATTCCTCACAAAATACTATAACTTGATTGATTTACCGTACTTTACTCTGTAACAAAGCTTTTCATACTTACAAGAAAAATGCAAGTGCCCTTAACACAAATTTGCTAATATTTTTTTAAAATTATGTCTTAGGAGGCTTGCTTTTTATTTTGTTTTATGCAAATATCCAGAATCAATAGTAAAAACTACAAAATACCGATCAATTTTTAGTAGTTTGGTGGCAACTACTAATTTAGGTTGACCAAGTTCTCAGACATCCCACTGTGAGCCTTTCTTGGCTCGTCTGTCATCTTTTAAGACCATTTAATCTTTGCCAAAAGCTGTCCATAAACCAGAATTCAGAATCGATGAAAACTCCATCTCTTTATGGGTAGATTTTTAATAAAGAAAAATTATCAACCAACATTTATCAGCCACTGGTACAGAATTCCTCCTGAATTCTAGACTTCTAAGTTTTTCTTCATCAAGAAACCTCTGTAAAACAATCTATCTGAGAAATATTGTCCTCAAGTTAATTGCTACCAGCATTGATAACTTCGGACTGCTATAGGACTCGTATTTGATTTTTGAAAAAAACTCAGTACACTTTTATTCCTTCTTCCCTGTTCCCTCCCTACGTAAATAATTTCAGGAATCAAAGCGGATTCCTATATTTAATTAGTGAGCAAGTCGTCTTAACCAAGCCCGAACATTAATGATGTCAAAGATCCGATTTGGGTAGGTAAATTTTATCCGCACTACCTTTACTTTCTAGTCAGCAACTCACAGGAAAATCCTATAGCCAAAATTGAAAAAGGAATATTTCCAACTCTCAAGAATAGGGAGTTGCTTTTTACTTAATTTCGTGTAGAATGCCTTAATCTACGGCAATTATTTCGGCATACAGTATTTTAAAAAATACCCGAACGAAAAGGTAATTTTTAACTATTTTAATCACAGTGATAGCAACCTAAAAATCATGAGACTTTCATCTAAAACATTTCCAAAAATTAACCTATTTCAGAAAATTTCCTTTTTGTTAGTGCCTGGATTATTGACTATTTCGACAACTTTAATTAGCTGCTCAGTCGAAACTCCAACTACAGAAAATAAATCAAATGGCTTTACAACAACAACTCTCCGCATAGGATATCAAAGTGCTGGAGACCTCATTAAACTCAGAGGGGGAATAGAAAAACGTCTGCAACCCTTGGGTGTTTCTGTAGAATGGGCACAATTTGCAGCAGGCCCACAATTAATGGAAGCAATGAATGTAGGTAGAGTTGATATTGGCTCTGTTGGAGAAACTCCGCCTATCTTTGCCCAAGCTGCTGGTACATCTTTAGTTTATATTGCTAACCGTAGCCCTGGCACAGGTGAAGGCAGTGGTATCGTAGTTCAAAAAAATTCACCAATTAAAAGCGTAGCTGAACTTAAGGGCAAGAAAATAATTTTTCAAAAAGGGTCGGCGTCCCATTACTTATTAGTTAAAGCTTTAGAAGAAGCAGGTTTGAAATATAGTGATGTTCAAGCTCTGAGTATGCCACCATCTGAAGCGCGTGGTGCTTTTATTCAAGGGCAAATTGATGCTTGGGTGACGTGGGACCCTCATTTAGCGTTAGCACAAAAAACTGCAAATGCCAGAGTTTTGAGAAATGCTGGGGGTATCGCTACCCAGGGTGGATATTACATGGCTTCACGAAAGTTTTCTACAGAAAATCCAGAATTAGTGCGATTAGTGCTTGAGGAGATAGATAAAGTAGACAAATGGGCTGAACAAAACCAAGCGGAAGTTGTCAAAATAACGACTCCTCACCTCAAAATTGATGAGGATATTGTCGCAGAAATAGTTAAAAGACGAGCTTATGGCTTAAGAGCAATTACTCCAGAAATTATGGTAGGTCAGCAACAAATTGCAGATTTATTTACCCAAGAAAAAGTGATTCCTAAATCTATAGATGTAAAAGAAGCAATGCTGACACCTGAACAATATGCAGCTATTACACCTAAAACTATGATTAGTCAGAAATAGCACTTTAGGTAATTAGTAATTTGTAATCATGATGTAAAACCAACTTATGGCTTTTACTGTTGTTTTGAGCAATTAAAGGATTTTTATTTTATGGTCAAGACTTCTTCAACAATGCTGCCTTTAGGTACTTTATCACATGATTTTTATTTACCAGATGTAGTTTCTGGTAAAACAATTTCACTCTCAGACTTTGCTAATAAGAAAGCCTTGCTAGTTATATTTTTGAGTCGTCATTGTCCCTATGTACAGCACATCAAATTTGAATTAGCAAAACTGGGTCAGGACTATACACAAAATACAGATGGTGATCTTGGTATTGTGGCAATTAGTGCTAATGATGCTACTACCCATCCTGACGATGCACCGGAATCTTTGAAAGCCTTTGCACAAGAGTTGGATTTAGCTTATCCACTCCTGTTTGATGAGACTCAGAAAACCGCGAAAAACTTTTTTGCTGCTTGTACTCCCGACTTTTTTCTATTCGATGCTACCCAAAGACTGGTTTATCGGGGACAGCTAGATGATAGTCGCCCCCAAAGCGAAATTCCTGTGACTGGAAAAGACTTGTGGGCTGCAATTGAAACTGTTTTGAGAGGTCGGGCTGTGACTTGGCAACAAAAACCTAGTATTGGTTGTAATATCAAATGGAAGCCAGGAAATGAACCTGTTTATTATAAGAATTCTGGGTTAGCGAAGCTCACCGTTGGCGTAGCCTCTCGTAGAGAAGGTATCGCAATTCGACAGGTATAGTCTCTTAATCAAAAGACTGCTGTAATTTTAGCCATTTTTAATATTAGGGGCTTATCTGACAATCTTTCAAGCCTGAGAAACTGAATTTACAAGTAAAATATGGATGAAATATTTATGCTGACTGCTTTAGCTCAAAGTAGAAAAGCATTACCACAGTGTTTGCCCAACCCACCAGTAGGCTGCGTAATCGTAGAGAATGAAAAAATAGTAGCATAAGGATATACACAACCACCAGGGAAACCTCATGCTGAGGCTAATGCGCTCAACCATATTCAAGGAAAAAATTTCGACTTCTTAAGAATGTACGTAACTCTTGAACCTTGTTCTTTTTATGGACGTACCCCTGCCTGTGCTTTAAGCATTGCTAAAGATACTCGTATACAGGAAATACATGTATCTCTACTTGATCCAGATCCTCGCAACAATGGTCAAGGATTGGAAATTCTTAGAAAAGCAGGAAAGATAGTTCATGTAGGGTTAGGCGCCAATGAGGTGAACGCTTTTCTGAGACAATATTTATTAGGGTGATAAAAATAATCTAGATAGAGCAATGAAGGAAAATAGTATCATCACTGGTTTTCATGCTCATGTCTACTACGATACCGAGACTCGTGAGACTGCTGCCCGTATACGTGAAGGATTAGGAGCTATATTTGAAGTAAAATTTGGACGCTGGCACGATCAACCCATTGGCCCGCATCCACAAGCAATGTATCAAATTGCCTTTTCAACAAACCAATTTACGCAAGTCGTCCCTTGGTTAATGCTCAACCGTGAAGGGTTAGATATTCTCGTCCACCCTGAGACGGGTGATGATGTCACAGATCATACAGCACATTCTTTATGGCTAGGAAATAAGCTAAATTTAAACATCGATTTCCTACAACGCATCAAACCCAACGCCTCTTAAAAATTCTCCGCATACCTCTGCGCTTCCCTTGGTGAACCTTTGCGTTTAAAAACCGCTAAAATTTTATGCACTAATTCGTAATAACCATAATAGTTTTCCTTGTAGGCATACTTTTTCGGATCTTGCATTTGCGGCTTATCTATGTGAATATTCTATCAGCAAAGTACGGTAAATTGCTCAATTTATCGTAGTATTGTTATTGCTTGTAGTTTAATGTACGTATGTTTAGTAAGTATTTACCACATCGACTGATGAAGATTGTTACCAGCTTTCTTCAGAATTATGGAATATCGAGAATTGGCACATTTGCCTTATTCTTTGCTGTCGGATTAGGTTTAACTCTGGTGATCTCGGCTTGTTCTCCCAACAACACAAGTAACTCCGCCGCAACGCAGACAGCAACTCAAGGTGTTGTAGTTCGTATTGGCTATCAAAAAGCGGCTACTATTCTCAACGCTCTCAAGAACCGAGGCAGTTTAGCGCAAACTTTAACTGCTGCTGGTGCTTCAGTGACATGGACAGAATTTCCTGCCGGCCCACCTATGCTGGAAGCAATGAATGTAGGTAGTATTGACTTTGGCTATACAGGTGAATCACCACCAATATTTGCCCAAGTTGCCGGTACTCCGTTGCTTTATGTTGCTTATGATCCTTGGAGTCCCAAAGCCGAAGCAATTATTGTTCCGAAAGACTCACCAATTAAAAGTGTTGCTGAACTTAAAGGTAAAAAAGTAGCCTTTGCTAAAGGCTCGAACACTAACTATCTTGTTGTCAAAGCTATAGAAGCTGCCGGATTAAACTATAGTGACATCCAACCAGCACATCTGACACCAGCAGATGCCCGTGCAGCATTTGAAGGCGGTAACGTTGATGCTTGGGCAATTTGGGACCCTTACTTAGCAGCCGTTGAACACGATCTAGATGTCAGGATATTAACAGATGCAACGAATTTAGCACCCAATCGGGGTTACTATCTTGCTCGTCAAGAGTTTGTTAATTCTCACCCAGATTTGTTGAAAACTCTTTTAGATGAAATCAGCAAAATAGATAAATGGGCAGCAGATAGTCCAGAGGAAGTTGCCAAGTTTCTAGAACCAGAATTAGGTATTAAAGCAGCAGCTTTGGAAATTGCTGAAAAACGCCGACAGTATGGCGTTTTACCGCTAACAGATGAAGTCATCACTCAGCAACAAAAAATTGCTGATACTTTTCACAAAATCAAGCTAGTTCCCAAGCAAATCCAGGTGAAAGAAATCGTTTGGAACGGTAATAAATCCTAAAAGCTCCTCCCTACTCCCCACTCCCTACTCCCAACTTCTAAAAGCTTATGGACATCAACACCCAACAAATAAAAACTGATGTACTTGTCATAGGTGGCGGTACAGCCGGGACAATGGCTGGAATTAAAGCCAAACAAGCGAATCCAGATGCAGAAGTGCTGATCTTAGAAAAGGCTAACATCCGACGGAGTGGTGCGATCGCAATGGGTATGGATGGAGTGAATACCGCAGTTATTCCCGGTCATTCTACCCCAGAACAATACGTCCGCGAAATCACCCTTGCTAACGATGGTATTGTCAACCAAAAAGCCGTATATCAAACAGGCAAATTAGGTTACGAAGTCATCCAAGAACTAGAAAGCTGGGGTGTGAAATTTCAAAAAGATGCCCAAGGCAACTATGACCTAAAACAAGTGCATCGTGTGGGTAAATATGTCTTACCCATGCCAGAAGGAAAAGACCTCAAAACAATTCTCACTCGCCAAGTCAAACGCCACAAGGTCAAAGTGACAAATCGCGTTATGGCAACCCGCGTATTAGTCAAAGAAGGACGTGCTATTGGTGCAGTAGGATTTGATGTCCGAAACGGTGATTATATTGTCATTCAAGCTAAAGCAGTCATTTTATGTACAGGTGCTTGTGGCAGATTAGGATTACCTGCTTCCGGCTATCTCTACGGCACTTATGAAAATCCCACCAATGCCGGGGATGGATATTCAATGGCTTATCATGCAGGTGCAGAACTTAGTAATATAGAATGCTTTCAAGTTAATCCTTTAATCAAAGATTACAACGGTCCCGCCTGTGCTTATGTCGCCGGGCCTTTTGGGGCACATACAGCCAACGCCGAAGGAAATCGCTTCATTAGCTGTGACTATTGGAGTGGTCAAATGATGTTGGAAATTTGGAAAGAATTAAATTCTGGAAAAGGGCCAGTCCAACTGAAAATGACCCATCTTGATGAAGATACAATCGCTGAAATTGAATCTATACTGTGGGCGAATGAACGACCCAGTAGAGAACGTTTTCATCAAGGTAGAAATGAAGATTATCGCACTCACGGCGTAGAGATGCACATTTCTGAAATTGGCTTATGTAGCGGTCATAGTGCTTCTGGTGTGTGGGTAAATGAAAACGCTCAAACAACCGTCACAGGTTTATATGCAGCCGGAGACATGGCCAGCGTTCCCCATAATTATATGATTGGCGCATTTGTTTTCGGTCGCATAGCCGGAACTCATGCCATTGAATATATACAAGATTTAGATTTTATTGAACCAGATACAGATTTTTTAGAAACTGAAAAAGCCAGAATTTATGCACCTTTAACTCGTCCGAATGGTGTACCTCACACCCAGGTAGAATATAAATTAAGACGCTTAGTTAATGATTATCTACAACCACCAAAATCAGGTAACAAAATTGATATTGGCTTGAAACATTTTGTGCAATATCAACAAATATTAGATTTAATGGGCGCTCGTGATCCTCATGAATTGATGCGTAGTTTAGAAGTTCACTTTATTCGCGACTGTGCAGAAATGGCAGCCAGAGCATCATTATATCGTCAAGAAACTCGTTGGGGACTTTATCATTACCGTTTAGATTATCCCGAAAAAAATGATGATGAATGGTTTTGCCATGTCAATTTAAAGAAAAATGAATTAGGGGAAATGGTATTGTTTAAACGCCCTGTAGATCCTTACATTGTGGATGTAAATTTACATCATGAAATTTATGATATAGCAGTGAAATAAATATGAAATATTTATTTTGGGATTTTGATCAGACACTAGGTTATCGTGATGGAATGTGGAGTGAAACTTTACATTCAATATTGAAACGTCATAGAATCCACAATATAGATTTAGAAGATATTCGACCATTTGTAAATATTGGCTTTACTTGGCACTCTCCAGAAACTCCCCATAATTTATTGTTTAATGGGAAAACATGGTGGGAGTACATGAATGAATATTTTACAGAAATATATGAAAAAGTAGGAATAAATAAAACTCAGGCGATAAAATATGCTTCCCAAGTCCAGAATGAATATAAAAATTTGGAAAAATGGCATTTATATGATGATGTAATTCCTACTTTGCGAGATGCAATTAAACATAATTATAAAAATATAATACTTTCAAATCATATACCAGAACTACACGAAATTATAGACCAATTAAATATTACAGAATAATTTGAAGCAATATATACGTCTGGAAAAATTGGATATGAAAAGCCCAGCCTCAAATTTTATGCTCATGTCATCAATGATTTAAAGATTGAAAAAACAGAATGTGTAATGATAGGTGATAGCTACAATGCTGATATCGCTGGAGCATTACGGGCGGATATACAAGCAATTTTAGTCAGGAAGCCTAATGATAAAAATTATAAACTTTATAGTCAAGATTTCAGAGAAATACTAAAAATAATTAGAAAACTTTCGACTATGGAAGAAAGCATTTTCGTGAATTAAAGAATTGAATGAGTTATAAAGCCATAATTTTCGATCTCGATAATACACTGTTAAATTTTGAAATATGTGAACGTCAAGCTATTCTTGGTGCCTTGGAAGCTTGTACAATATCTTTAGATTTAAATGGAATAAGCGATTTTTTTTTCTTCAAGTCTTTGAAACTTATAATTCCAAGTATTGGAGACAGCGAGAAATCTTTTCTCCTCGTGAGTTAATCGAGAAGTCTTATCGAAGTACACTTGCTCAATTAGATATACAAACAGATCAAATCAGCAATCTTAGTCAAAGTTTTTGGCAAATTTTTAATCATTCGGGCGTCATCGAACCTGATGTAAATGAAGTGCTAACTGTTCTCGCACGCAATTATCGTTTGGCTGTAATTACAAACGGGTTTGTATCAGCGCAACTACCAAGAATGCAAGCTGCTGGAATTGAGCATTTTTTTGAAGCAGTTGTAGTTTCTGAAGCAATTGGTTTTGCTAAACCATCTCCTGAAATATTCCATCATGCTTTATCTAGGTTAAATTTAACACCAGCAGAAGTTCTTTACGTTGGAGATTCTCTAAAGCACGACTATCTGGGAGCAATACAAGTCAATATTGATTTTTGCTATTACAACCGAAAAAACCAAGTTTTACCACCAGAAGCACAACCAAAGTTTATGATAAGTGAACTCTTAAAGTTGCTGGAGTTTGTTAACTAACAGGATTTTGATTGATAAATCTAAAGTTAGATTTTAAATAGTTTGTTTTAAATTATTTTGATAAATTTTCTAATATGTCTATATATAATTCAATTGGTCAAGAATACTCAAAAACTCGCGTTCCTGATATCCGTATTGTCAACAAATTAATTGATTTACTCAATTTACCCAAAGGTAGTATTATTGCTGATATCGGCGCTGGTACTGGTGGTTACAGTCTAGCGCTAGCGAATAAAGGATTTCTTGTTAATGCTGTTGAACCTTCTGTAGTTATGCAAAAACAAGCAGTAAAACATCAGCAAATTAAGTGGTTTACTGGCTATGCAGAAAATTTACCTTTACCAGATAAGTCTGTTGATGGCATTATAAGTATCCTGGCAACTCATCACTTTTATCATCTCGAAAAGGCGTTTCAAGAAATGCACAGAACAATTAGAGATGGGACAATAGTTTTGCTAAGTTTTGATATTAGATTCGCTAAGAAGATATGGCTTTATGATTATTTTCCGTTTTTGTGGGAAGATGCCTTACGATTTTTACCACTTAACGAACAGATTAATTTAATTCAGAGGAATACTAAAAAGCATATTGAAGCGATACCCCTTTTGTTACCATACGATTTATCTGATTTATTCGCAGCAGCAGGCTGGAGACGACCAGAGTTATATCTTCAACCAGAAGTACGTGCAGGAATATCATCTTTTGCTTTAGCTAATCAAGATTTAGCAGAGCAAGGAGTAAAGTTACTTGCAGCAGATTTAAGTAGTGGAGAATGGAGCAAAAAATATGGTGATATTCACAATTTGACAGAGATTGATATAGGCTATCGTTTTATCCGTGCAAGGCTGGATAACTAAATAATTGTAATTTAAAATTAAATTATGACAAATAAAGTTAGTGTAGGTGATAAAATTCAAATTAGACAAGCTAAGATTAAAGATTTAGTGAGAATTGCTAGTCTTTGCGAACAACTTGAATATTCTGTGAATAATCAACAAATAGAGCAACGCCTTACTAAAATTAAAAATAACGATACTCATATTGTGTATGTCGCCACTGTAGAAGATGAATATGTAATTGGTTGGGCGCACGCTCATATTTGTGAATCAATAGTTATTCCGACTCCAGCGATTATTTTGGGATTAGTTGTAGATAAAGATTATCGTCATAGTGGAATTGGACGTTTTTTGATGCACCAAATTGAACAGTGGGCTTCTCTAGCTGGATGTGATAGTGTTCTGTTACGTTCTAATATTAAAC